>JAUIFE010000065.1 GCA_030429565.1 Holophagae bacterium
CCTAGGCACACCGCTCGCATACAAAAACGCCCACTCGGGTACCATCTACCTCAACCCCCAATCCCCATGGGGCGAGAGCTTGGCCAACGCCCCAACACGCGGTTCGCCCTACACCAACCAAAACTTCGCGCTCCCCCCGGACGCTGTCTTCCCAACAGTCCCACTGGGCTTATCCGGCCACCTGGGCGACGCGGACACCGGCTTAATCTACATGCACCACCGCTACTACGACCCGCAGCTAGGCCACTTTTTAAATCCCGACTTCCGCGCACCCGACATCTACGACCCGACGACGTTTACTGAACCTTACGCATATGCTGCCGGTAACCCGATGATGTTTTTTGATCCTAATGGGTTGAAAGTAAGTATCGAAAAGAACAACAATATGGAAAACACGAAAGAACTACTCAGAGAAATCAGCGAGCTCTCTGGCTTAAAACTTCACGAAGAAAGTATTGATTCCTTTTATGCAAACTCAAATCAACTCGAAGTCCCGTTAAAAACAGAGGGAATGCTCTGGGTTGACAGTGATGGATATATTCAGATTGGAAAAAAATCTAAAAGCGATGGATCTGAAATTCTATACTCGTGGCTGCATTCAGCTATCACACGCAAGAGAAAGGTTTTTATAATAGACACAGAAAGCAACCCAAAAACCAAGGGTTCAGCCGGAGCATATAATCAAGGTCACAGAGGTCAAGATGGCTTTGATCAAATCCTCTTGAATTTTGAATATATAAAATTCAGAACAGAAAACATGAAAGTCGTTTACAAGTTTCCAGAAAAGCACAAATTGGAATTCCATGAAATGTTAGACTTCCTAGATAGATTAACAAAAGATTCGAAAAAATCTTACGGCCTTGGATTTATATTTTTTCATGAGCTCATCCATCATGTCTACAACACAACTGATTCAGTTAAAGAGTTTGTTCGTTACCAGGGAAAACGAACTATAACCCGACCAATGTATTTAGACAAAAAAGGGTTTGTTGTAATTATGGCAAATCTTGCACGGGACGAACTTAATCTACCACAAAGACAGAGGTATCTTACAGATCCAGGACTTCAAGATGAAAGAACACTACTATTTATAGACTCAGTCACAAAAAAGCCATACACACTTCGTTTAAAGAAAAACTTAAAGAACAAAAAGGAATGAATCCGTGAAGACCGTCAGTCTTTTCTTGATCCCGATGTTTGTCGTGAATATTTCTTGCTTAGAGAACCATCAGAACTCAGAGCTTAAAAGCTTAGACGCTTTATACTTCTCTGAACTAGGCAGCATCAACCCTGAAGATAATTATAGCGCTCATTACTCGAAAAAAGACAAGAATACTTTCTGTTTAAGATGGGAGCCTCCGAATGAAAAATCATTCCAGCGGTCATGCGTTGTACTGACTGCAGAGGATATGGCTGAAATCAACAAGCTTCTTGAAATATCTCCCCGAAGAGTTCTTTCCTCACCGTTGTATAGAAAAATCACAATTCACCACAGGGAATCTACCGTAGAATTCTATTTCCCGCCACCGTACTATTACCAGCAAAGCCACCCTGTAGGCACACCTCACAGAGATAATCTAGACCAATTGAATGCCGTTTTTGAAAAACACACAAAACCTCCCTCAAAAAAATCTGATATAAACTGCTGCAGCAGCCCGTAGTGTCCCAAACAGATTATGGCGAGGTTTCGAAGGCAAATATCTGATTCGGTAGCAACTTGGCCGGTTCGCCTGGGAGGCAAAATGGCGTATTGTCCCAAAAATATTTCGGATCAGAATCGAAGTTAACTGGCGTCTCATCAATCTCTTAACAGGGCCCAGGTTAACGCAAAACGACGAAAAAAAACGGGTCAACATTTGCAATAGTAATGGCATTTGTGTTTCGAGACGCACCGATCCCTTCAAACCGTGGATGCTTGAAAATGGATTACGCCGCGCGACGGCTGTAGTGATTCAATAAACCGCCCAAACGGGACTGTTTTTGGATTAGCCCTGTTGTTTCTTGTCGTCGTTTTACAATCAGTTCATTGTTTAAGCCGTAGTGTCCCAAAAATATTTCGGTCGCACATCGGAGGCAACCATTTCCTCCGCAACCTATTGAGCGTGCTCTGATGGCGAAAAACCGTAAAAAATCCCCGCTTCTTTTCTTCGATATTCTTGGTTATCCTGCCTCGAGACACACCAGCCCCTATTTCAAAGATATTCATTGAAAATTCAACTACGCAGCGCGATGGCTGTAGTGATTTAACAAACCACCAAGGCGGGTTTGCTTTTGAATCGGGCCCGCCCCTTCTCGTCGTCGTTTGACGATGGTTTCATTGTTCAAACCTTGATGCGGCCGTTCTTCGTCGTAATGAGCCAGGTACTCGCGCAACAGGACTTCCAAATGCCGCTCGGAAAAAACGATAAAATGATCGAGACACTCCTGGCGAATGGTTCGGATGACCCGTTCCATGGAGGCGTTCAGATTCGGTGAGCGCGGCGGTAGCCGCACGGCGGTCACGCCACCGCCCGCTAAGGTGGTTTGGAAATGTTTGCCAAATACCGTGGCACGGTCGTGAATCAAGTAGCCACCTTCTTTAAGAAAACCGTGCTCTTCATCCGTTTCGTTTCTTGCTATTTGGACCGCCCACTCTTGGTAAGGCTCGGCAATAATGCCGGCGAGGTGGACTTTTCGTGTCGCAAGGCGCATGATGAGAAGCACATTAACCCGTTTCACCCCCCAACCTTGCAGAACCTCAACCGTGAATAAGTCCGTTGCCGCCATGCTTTCCCACTGCTGCGCCAAAAAGTTCCGCCACGTTCGACAGCGCTTCGGCGACGGCTCGATTCCGTGGTCGACCAGAATTCGTGAGACGGTACTTTTTGAAAGCTCGATCCCGACCTTTCTCAGCTCTCCGACAATACGTCGCAATCCCCAGCCGGTGTTTTCGCCGGCCAACCGAATGACCAAGGCCACAGTTTCTGGATCAGTTCTGGGTCGACCGCGCCGCCCGTTCGAACTTACGGTCGCATACTTTTGCGCAACTAAGGTTCGGTACCACCGCAGAAACGTATCGGGACGATAGGTAAAGGCCGCAACTTGCTGCAGAAAATCATGAGGAACCACCCGCGCCTTCACCGCGAGTTTCCGTCGCCAAGCATTGGATAAACGCCGGTCACGGCCGTGGTTCAGTTCGCGAATCGTCTGGCGTTATGCCTGAATCATCGTGATCAAGAAGTCGAGGATTACCCGTTGCCGTTCTTCAAGCCGACCCGCAACCAGGGTCACCCAAAGGATGTTTAACCAGACCACCCGCGTTCCCTCCGATTTACGTTGCTTATTCTGCTGATTGACAACCGAATATAGAAAACATCGGCCAATTGGGGCTCCGTCTGAGCCCCTTCTTCTCCCTACATACCAGCTTCGTTTGCGCCTCCAGGTCAGCCGGCCTGGACACCCATCAAGAAGTGGGAGCCCCCCTCTTTCTCCCGACCTCGAGTACCACGTCGGCGGGCGCTTGAAATGTATGACCCAAAACACCCGGGGCGGGATACCTTCCTACCGCAATTACAGTGATTTAGGCGATTTAACAAGCTTGCGGCGCGGTAATCAAGCTACACCTACAATGTGTGGGGTGCCGTCGACACCATCAGCTACAAAGGCCGCGATTATTCCGTTTTTGGCGCGGGCGGCCCCCAGAAACTCAACCTACCCGGTGACGTCACCGCCGACGTCGACAGCAAAGGCCGTTTGGTCGAAATCCAACGCCCCGGCCTTTCGCTCAAAACCATGAACTACACCGACGACGATCAGTTAGATCAAGTTTTGTTCGACGGCCAAGTGTTGCGCGACCACGACTACCAAAACGGTGACCTCACCCAGATTCGCGTCTTTAATCCCGCCGGGACCGAGGACTTTTACACCTACGGTTACGACGATTACGGCCGCTTGAGCGAGATTTTGGCAAACGATCAGGTTCTGGCCGCCTGGACCTATCCCGACCTCAGCCAACCCGACCCCGATCCTGACAAAAACTGGGGGCACAGTGACCGGGTACTCAGCTACACCGACGGCAACGGGGTCGTTTACGATTACAGCTACGACCGTTACGGGCACATTAACGGCATCGAACTGAGCGGCGGTCCGGTTTTCCAAATGCGTTACGACGCCACCGGACGCCCCCTTGAAATTCAATCCAGCGGCATGCGCGTCCTTTACGACGGCTGGGAACAAGGCCTCCCCAAACACATCACCTGGGGTGACGGCACCCACTTCACCGTGGATCGCGATAGCAACGACAACCTCACCCGCATCGCTAGCGACAACGAAACCTTCGTTCTCGACCTTACCTGGCAGGAAACCCCACCGGGTTCTGACCCTTGCGAAGGCACTAGTAACCCGCCCCCCAAACGCCTGACCCGTATCCTCCGCCAAGCAGCCGGCTTCAGCGAAACACTCGAACCCACGTACAACGACGACGAACACCTCACCGGCGTGCGCATCAACCGCAACGACAACGGCAACCAGGACATCATCGAAGAGGGTTACGGCCAAGTCGAAAAGCAACTCCTCGCCGGCTTGACGCGCGTCCTCAACGGCAGCGTGCTCGTCGACGAAACCTACCAACGCGACGAAGGCGCCGATAACCGCCGCATCACCCAACGCGTCGGCCAGGCAGGTGCCGCCACGCCCGCGGGCACCGATCAGTATCAATACGATCCAACCCTGGGCAACCTCACCCAAATCACGACCCGCGCCGGCAACATTCGCACCTTCGTCTGGGACGGATTCCGACGCCTGCGCGAAATCCGCGACAACGGCAGCCTGACGGCAAGTTACCAATACGACCACAATTACCGCCGCATCCGTGCCGCCACCAGCGTCAACCCCTTACCCCTGGCCTTCGCCTACCAAAACAGCCGCGTCATCGCCATCGGTCTCTACGAAGGACCGGGCCAAGTCCAGTGGACCCACGCCATCGGCCAAGGCCCACTCGGGCCGGCCTTCATCAAGGACCTCACCGGCGCCGGCCACGATTACTACATCTTCTGTGATCACCTAGGCACACCGCTCGCATACAAAAACGCCCACTCGGGTACCATCTACCTCAACCCCCAATCCCCATGGGGCGAGAGCTTGGCCAACGCCCCAACACGCGGTTCGCCCTACACCAACCAAAACTTCGCGCTCCCCCCGGACGCTGTCTTCCCAACAGTCCCACTGGGTTTATCCGGCCACCTGGGCGACGCGGACACCGGCTTAATCTACATGCACCACCGCTACTACGACCCGCAGCTAGGCCACTTCCTAAATCCCGACTTTCGCGCGCCTGATATTTACGACCCGAGTACTTTCACCGAACCGTATGCTTATGCCGCCGGTAACCCGATGATGTTTTGGGATCCTGATGGCTTAGCCGTAATAATTTGGAAGGGAAATAAAGCAGACCAAGTTAAAATCGAGGAGGGTGACGACCTGGAAAAGATCTGGGAAACTCTGTCAAACCTTGGACTGGTGATGATGCGTGAAGACTTTGACAATGAAGTGTCAAGATTAAACCTCGATATAGATATGAATGAACTACAAGCAGGACAGATAATTAACACTCCCACCTTGTATAAAAGTGATGTATTTGCAGCGAGTTCTATCGAGCCACAAACTAGGCATATGATGGCTCGCGATAAATTTTTCGAACACGAACTAAAGGGTGTTCAGTTTACACAAGATTCTCTAAAAGGATTACTTACTGGTAGAGAATCAGAAGAATGGATTGATCCACTCAAGAGAAGGGTTTGGTATAATCTTGGCACTAGACAGTATGCTTGCGTCGATTTAGCATCGGATACTCTTGAAGAGGGCTTTAAAAGACTGGGAGATGACTACCTGTCAAATTTGTTTAAAAATAGACCGATGGGGCTTCAAATTCAAAAAGATTTGGTTGATATTGGCTGGGAAGCTTTTTACCTTGCTCCTTCTAAAGACGCCGGAAAAATAATAAATGAGGAAACTCCCCGGTTCCTTAGACAGCCGTATAGAGACTTAAACTTTTTGAATAGTATTTTGATAAACCCATCTCGACCATATCCTTCCTATCAAGCCATGGATCATGAGCAATGCCCAATACGCATTCCTGTTAATGGCGCACTTTACGATTACGCAAAAAATGTCAAAGGTCAAATCAATCATGAAGCTTTAGATTTCCTTCAGAACACAAGATTTGCCGTTGGCACCTGGGCAGGTGGTTCACATGTATGGCTACTGGTATATGGAAAAGTTTACGAAGTTCACTATCAAAAATCGTTCAGAGATGAAGACCTTTTTGAATTGCGACCTATAGAGGATGTCACCTGGACTCACGGTTTAATCGTTGTGCCGCCTTCATACTGATTTCATAGAGGAGTGTCTCCAACCTGAGTTGAGCGATTCTGTTTTTGAACAGTGCAGTCGAGTTGCTGTTTCTCAAAAAAACGACGGTCGACAGAATAAATGTTCAAAGCTGAGTTTTTTATCTTCGCTACAGGAGGCGTTTTGCCC
>JAUIFE010000043.1 GCA_030429565.1 Holophagae bacterium
GACCAGATGCTTTTTTAGGATTTTAATCTTCTCAGCGGGGGTATATTGTTTCCTGGGTTTTTTCGTCATTAAAGCCCTCTCTAGTGGGTATTCTAGCGGACTCCGGTTCCAACTGGGGCATCACAACAGCATGAGTGCCAGGCCCTTGGCCAAACCTAACGTTCGATCTAGCGGTGCTCTGGTCACAACACAAAATCGAGTAGGGTGAGACGGGGCAATTAATCCCGTCTCATCCCTCTCACAGAACCGTACGTACGGACCTCGTATACGGCTCCTGCAAGTTATCCGCCCTAGACGGGCACAAGATCACCGGTTTTGAGCCTGGTTAGCTCGTAAAGTACTAGCTTAAAGAGGTGAACGTTTGGGATCGCCATGTTTACGAGTGGACTTGCCGCGTTTCGCCAGGAGTTCATGCTGATCTTCTTGTACGTTCCGCGATAGCCTCTTTGCCTTAGCTTCTGGAGCAGCTTCTTGGGCTTCTTCCATAGCTTTAGCTGTTTGGCTCTCAGTCTCCTTCGTATCCACTGCGAAAGATCCTCAAACACGACTTTACAGTTGGCGATTTAAAAGTAATTGCCAAAACCCCTTATGACGGGATTTAGGTCGGCAATGACTTTTTCCAGATTTACCGGACTGTTTCGCCGTGTAATGCGTTTCACCTTTTCCTTAAAGGCCACGATCTTCTTAGGTTGTATCGATGTCCTGACGCTCCTGATGATCACTCCCAGGAACTTCACACCGCCAACAGCGTGTGCCACGTGGGTTTTCTCCGCGTTAACAGTCAGCTTGAGATCGTTTTCCAGGTAATGCTCCGCTACGTTGCGCGCGTTGTACGCCGCCGTTTTGGATCGACAAAGAATCAGGATATCGTCCGCATACCGCACGATTCGGTATCCACGTTTCATCATGAACTGGTCGAACTCATTCAGGTACACGTTGGCTACCAGCGGACTTATCACGCCGCCTTGCGGGCTGCCGACCTCCGTGGCTTCCCATCCTGTTCCCGTCATAACCCCACTTTCCAGAAACTTCCTCATTAGCCTGAGGACGCTCCCATCTACCACCCGCTTTCGAAATGTTTTTAAGATGAGGTCATGGTCCAGCGTGTCGAAACACTTTGCTGGTCCATATCCACCACCCACTTCCGTTCGTACTTGCGAATGAACATCGTTGCCTTGCTGATCGCCTGGTGGCAGCTTCACCCCGGGCGATAGCCATAGCTCGATGGATGAAAATCTTCTTCGAAGATTGGCTGCAGGATGTCTAGCAGTACCTGTTGAACTACCCGGTCTCGAACTGTTGGGATTCCTATTTTCCGCTCCCCGCCGTCCGGCTTGGGGATGATCACCCGCTTCACCGGCTGCGGACGGTAGGTCTTCGCCTTCAGCTCGTTGCGTAGTTCTTGAAGATGTTCATCTTTCCTCGCCGCAAAGTCATTGAGGCGCTGTCCGTCTATTCCGGCCGCTCCCTTCGCCGACTTCACTTTCTTGAACGCTTTCTCCAGGTTTTCCATCTGCAGCAGGCGGTCATAGAGGCTGTAATAAACTTTCTTCAAAGCACGCTTCTCTTGCATTTTCTTTCCTTTGCGTTGACGTCACGCGTTAGGCTCCTCCCCACCGCCGCCCGGCCTTTTATCCCTTTGGGCAATCTACCCGGCTTGCCGGTCGGTACTCCCTTGAACCGTCTGCACGTCCAGCTTCCGTTTCACCGGTCACCGGTCCGAGAGGACGCGATCCCGTCGGATCGTTTGTGCTCCACGTTCGCCTAGACTCAGTTCCAAAGATCTTCTAACTCACTTCGCCCCTTCGCACGCCACCGTTGCTTTTGGCTGACGGCGGTCGTCCTGAATCAGATCAGGACTCGTCCCAGTTTTGTCCTCCAGACCGTTACCGGCTTTCATTGGCTGAGACCTCATCACTACTACGGGCTCATCTGCCACCTCACACCGCGTCGGATCGTCTTGAGTTTCCTCTTGATTTCACCTACCCGTAAGGGACAGTGCAAGGCTTCCCCAGTTACCTCAGACTCCCTGTGAACAACGCCATCCTCAACCACCTCAGTGGGTTTGATCAGGTATTGGGCTTTGCGCTATTTGGCACGCTTACCCAGCCACCGGGCCGAATCAGGTTCACTTGCGTTATGTGCTGTTCACTTCCTATCGCTTCCTTCGGACCCCGCAGTTGCCGGCGACGCCCTTGCGATTCGGATTGTCTTCCCCCTGATCGGGGCGACGCCGACTTCTTTCCGTCGGCCGGGTTCGCCTGCTACGCTGGGCAAACCAAAAAAAGGCGCGAACCCAATGGGTCGCGCCTTTTCACATTGGCATAAAGCGGATCATTTGCGATCCGAGCTGTGTTGGCTTAGGGATTGGCCAACAGCACGTGTGTTCCATGGCCGGTATGGAGAATGTCCAAAACGCCGTCTTTGTTAAAATCGGCGACTTCAAATTCCAACAAGCCCTCTGTGCTGATGATATTGCCCGAGCTAAAGGTCCCATCGCCGTTACCCAAGTAGATGTTCACCTGATTGTGGCCAAGCGTGGTAACAACATTGGTGACGATATCCAAATTGTCGTCGCCGTCCATGTCGTGGAGTTGGACATAAAAAAGCGCGCCTGTATCGAGATCTTCGAACTCGGGACTGCGGTACTGACCCCATCCGGTGCGACGCACCAACACCAGACCCTCATAGCCGTAATTGGCTACAATGTCGCGGTAACCGTCCCCATCCACATCAGCGGCGGTAATCGACGGGAAAGAGACGTTGGAGGAGGGCAGCGTAACCAAAGTGGTGGAACTGAAGAAAGACCCATTGCCGTCGTTCAAGCGCAAGCGCAAGCGTCCGGCACCATCGTGCAAAATGTCTAAATCACCGTCGTTGTTCATGTCGGCCAAGGTCACCGTGCTGTTACCATCGCCGGCATAAAGCGTGGTTAGGCGGAACCCCGAACCACTGCGCTTAATTCCGATGGTGATGGTGTCGTCACCGGTGTTGGCGGTGACGAAATCGTCACGGCCGTCGCCGTTCAAATCACCAACCGCCAGTTTGGTTGGCCCAGCACCCGTCTTGTAGAAGGACCAGCTTTGCCAGGTGTTGTGACCCCAGCGGATTCGCACGCGATCCTTGTTCTGGTTGGTCGCCATGATATCGGTGATACCGTCATTGTTGAAGTCACCCATTTTGATGTCGGTAGGCCCGTCGCCCATCGTGCGGATTTGCTTGTTGTAAAAGAAGCCAATAGAGGTACCAAACAAGGAAGCCATGCGGTCGGTCTGCCCCTGGCAAACGACGAAATCCAGGTTTGACCCGGCGCTGAGATGACCCACGTCGAGCCCCGAAATGGGGCCGGACAAAACCGAAATCGCCGAAGGGGCACTGAAGCAAAGTTCCCCATCCGCTTGAACGCCGTCACCACAGCTTGCCATTTTTTCGGCGGCCGACCCAGGGTGGATAAATGATCCGGCGGAGGGCGGATTGGTTGGGAACTCTTCCCAATAAACCACCCCTTCACGCGCTTCTTGCGCGGAAACGGCGAGGCCGCCTAAGACAAAAAAGCAGCTAAGGGTAAGGACTAATGAACGCCAAGAATTGTTTTTCATAAAGTACTCCGTAAAGGTTAGGTTATGAGGAAGTCGAGCGCTTTAGGAACGCCGAAATTCTTCGAAAAAACCACGGGGCGACCGGCAGCGGAGGCACAAACCCAAGGTCGACCCAAGTGGGATTGCTCCTTCAACGAAGCCGGCTAATGATTCCTCTCATTCACGGAGGTTTTTTGTTGGAAACGGACAAGGTCTGTCAAAAAGAGGTCTGCCTAGCTGTCACGTTTGGGCCTGCGATGGCAAAAGAAAAAATGAATAAAAAGCACCTGGTAAACGCTTCAAAAGAATCAAATTAGCGTGCATTTGAGCGGGCCAAACTCAATAATCGACGAAACCCATTCAATGCAACCACGGAATTTTTACTTTCGATATAATTAGCCACCAAGCCACATGGGGGCGTTTCGTTTGAACGACACACTTGAGCAACAACTTCGCGCCGGTTTTAGCGCGGCGAAAACACCTTTGATCGACTTCCTCAAAGAAATAATTAACTATCTCGGCAAAAACGATCCCGAACTTGCCACGCTTGAGGTGATCAAGTTAGAGGTTTTTTTTGATGCGGCTACCTGTTCCATCCCGATTGAAATCACTTTTTACGACGATATGCGCAATGAACTCTATCCAGATATCAGCGTTCCCGCGTCCTTTAGAACGGTCCCGCTGGTCGATGAGGCGCTATGGGATGAAATGTGGGACACTTGTGACACTTTTTGGGATACCGCGATCACGCTTTTCCCCAAATGGCTGCACGAAACCCTCAACGCGGCGGGTGTCGATTGCCGCAAAGCGCCGATCGTGGTGTATTTCCACGGCGCTGTCGATTGTTTCAATTTGCAGACCGGTGCAATTGAGCAGTGGTAATGAAACGCTTTTAAGCAGTCGCGGGCCTATTTCACCCAGAAAAAAAGAAGGGATGGCTGCCAGATTGACACCCATCCCTTCCCAGGCTTTCATTAGTGCAGCTTAAACGGCGGTTTTGCTTGTGTTTTGCTCCATGCGGAATTCCAACACACGCACGTCGCTGTTAAGGGCGATTGGCAGACGCCAGGTGAGTTGCACTTCCATGTTGGGCACATCAATCGCAATGGTATCGAGCACCATCGCGCCTGGCAGCATGCCGCCGTCGCTGTAACGCACCAAGTTGATCATTTGGTAATCGGGTAACCCGAACGAAAGCTTGCCTTCGGGGCTGAGGTTGGTCAGCGTGATCCAGGCGTCGTGTTTAACTTTGCCAGGATAGATCAGGCTCGGATGGGCGCGGTTGCAGGCCGCGTAAGGAGCGTCGTCTGTCACCAGACCCCACGCTTCGTAGGTTGCGCACAAACCCGCCGGCGCGTAGTCGCCGCCAATGTCGGTCACCGGAAAACCCGGCATCTCGATTTGGGGCGCTTTGACCTTGTCGCCGTCTTGCGGATCAGCCGGCGCCACAAAACCCGTACCCAGTGGATTTTTCGCGAATACGACTTCCTCGCCGTCGACCTCGCCACGACCACCGTAGGCCTGCTCGTAGCGCAGCGGCACGGTCGGCACGGCTTTGGGTTCTTCCAATAGCCATTTGGCGGTTGCCGCTTGGTAAACCCAGTTGCGACGACCCAAAATCTTGTAGGACGCGGTGTGAATGTCGACCTGAACCTCGGCCAGCCAACGCGGCGCCGCTTTACCGCCCGGCGCATAGGCCAAGGCATTGACAAAAACGTCGGTGCGCGGTTTTGCCGGCACGAAATCGGACGGCCGTAAAATGGACGATTCACCCGGTTCCCCGAAATACGTATCTTTGGGCAACACAGGTTTTTGGTCCTGCACCGGTTTCAACACCTTACCGTCTTCAATTTTGAAGGTACCTTTGGCCACGGCGACCAGCAAGGGTCGCTTGCGATCATCGCGGCAGCGAAAGGACGAATTGGGAAAAGGAATATAGTTGCGGGTTTCCATCATGGCTTCCTTGGTCTGGGCGAGCGCCCCTTAGGTCGCTCGCATGTAACGCGGGGCGCACCCCGCCGAATTCACACTAGTGGCTGCGCACCATGCGTTTGGTCGAACCGTCTTTGAGGTTAATCGCGAAGTGCCAGTCGTAGCTGCCGTCAACCTTGTCACCGAGACTACCACAGACCAGCGCCGCCTCGGCGTTAGGGTGGTTGGTCAGGTGACTGATGGCAAAACCGGTCGGTGGTTCCACGGTCACCAAAGTGGTGCCGTCGGCGGCCGCAAAGAGACGCGCCCGTTCCGGTTCGCCATCCAGGGCAAACAACACACCCACGCAATCGGCCCGTTTCAAAAACACAGCCGTTTCCGGGTCGGCACCAGGGCAGTCGGCTTCAATCCATTTCCCATCATGACGCCAACGCAGCTTCCCAGAGCCGGCGGGTACTTCAAATCCATCAACCATGGTTACGTCCCCAACTTTCTGACACTGACAACTTTGATGTAGGTCATGCGATCAGCGGGTGCCACCAACATTTCGACCTGATCGGCCCCGCCTGGTAAATACTTGCCGGCGCCTTTGTCGATCTGCGGGCCAACCTTGCCGACATTGGCGGGCAGGTCTTTGACAACCTCATAGGTGACAACGCGATCAACATCCGGTTTCCAGGCTTCCTTAACCGCCAAGTCATCACGAATAAAGTCGATATTGGTAATCTTATCGGGTGTCCCGAAGCCGCCGGGGCGGTCGGGTTTTTGACCGGGCGCAATCGCCATCTCAAACTTAGTGCCTGGTTTTAATGTAGTTTTTGTTGGCGCAACCCCAATCGGCCATGGCGATTGGTTTTTCACCAAGTCTTGATACGCCTTGGCCGCCTCACTCGAATCCTTGAACTGACCCTTGTGCGCTTTTTGGAACTCGTTCCAGGTATTTTGTTTGCCTTTCTTACAGGCAAAACCCGACGGATCGGTCCACATAATCGGGTTGGGTGCGTATTGATAAAGGTTAAAGCCGCCCGCCAAACCAATCGGGTCTTGGTGGATGAAACGGCCGACAACCGGATCGTAGTAACGATTGTTGTTGTAGTGCAAGCCGGTTTCTTCGTCGTGGTACTGGCCGTGGAAACGCAGCGGGTTGTGCACATCTTCAGCAAGGTACTCGGCGACTTCACCATACGCGCGATACCGTGCCGACCACACAATGCGACCGCTGTCGTCGGTCATCTCCTGCGGCGTGCCCAGATGATCGTTGTGGTAGTAGAAAACCTGATCGTTTTGCAACATCACCAACGGCGTCAAGCCGTCGACATCGTACACGAAGGTTTTCCAACCGGCGTCGCTGTGCTCGGCGGCAAGCGAGTGATTGTCCCAGAAGAATTCGGTGCGTTGCGCCCCTTTGATTTTGGCAACCCGGCGGTTGAAAGCATCGTATTCGTACGTGGTCGTTAACCCGTCGCGTTCCACCCGAATTAACTGGTTGTCCGGCCCGTAGACCAACTTCATTTCATCGGCGCCGGTGGGACCTTGGTTGACCTGAACCAAGTTGCCGGCTTCGTCATACTGAAACTTGCGGTCACGGTAAACCGGCAAGCGGTCACCCAACAGGGCACTTTGCGCTTGGGTATCGCTGTCGGGATCGAGGATGTTACCGGCCGGATCAAAGGCGAAGGTTTCCTTGATAAAACCGTCCACCGAACGCAAACGTTCGTTTTGATCGTAGCTAAAGGTGGTGGTGCCTTTGGTTTGATCCTGAATTTGCTGGAGCAACCCTTCGGCGTTGTAGCTATAGCGACGCTGAATCAGCGAGTCGGTTTTGTTGTCGCGGTTAAACGCCTGGATTTGCTGGATGCGGCCGATGGGATCGTAATCGCTGTGTACTTCAACGCCGTTGCCGAGGTGGCGTACCTGCTCGCGCCCGCACGCATCGCGTTCGTGACGACTGAGCACGCGCTCGCCCCAACGAACTTCACTGAGACGGCCGACAAGGTCGTGGCTAAAGCCCAACTGAGTGCCACCTGGCAACGACAGGAACGTCCGGTTCCCGTTTTGATCGTAATTGCGTTGGATGACGTGGTTGTCCTGCCATTCCTCCAACAATTGACCGAGCGGCCCGTAGAAGAACCGCAGATTGCGGGCCGGGTTGTCGGCTTTGGTCATGCGACCGGCGGCATCGTAGGCAAACTCACTGGTCTGTTGCAGGCCGCTGCGCAGATCGCGCGCCGTCTTTTTGATCAGAGCACCGATCGCGTTGCGTTCGTAAACCGTAACCAAGTGTTGGCCGTCGCGGTGCTCAACCAGATTGCCGCCGGCATCGTAGCGGTAGTTTTGCTCGCGCCCGTCGAAACCAATCTCTTTGATCAGGTTCTCGTTGCCGTCGTAAAAAAATTGGTAACGCTGCCCATTTTCATTGATCAGCGCCGTTAAGTTGCGTTCGGTATCGTATTCGTAACGCAGTTCGCTGCCATCGGCATTGACGCGGCGTGTGATCTGATCCAAACCGTCTTCGTAGAAGTAATGGGTGGTGTTGCCCTGCTCGTCGACGTACTTGCTGACCATGTGGTTGGCGTGGTACTCGAGGCGAATACCGGTTTCGTCAGGGCGTAAAATGCGGGTAGCGCGACCCAGCTTATCGTATTCGTAGCGGGTGACGCGGTCGCCTTCACGCATCGTCACCATTTGACCGTAAACGTCGTATTCGTAACGGACTTCTTGGCCGTCGGGACTGCGCTCGCACAGCAGCGAACCATCGGCGTTCCAAGTCATTTCGTGGACTTGACCGTCGGGTCGGGTAATTAATACCGGGCGACCCATGGCGTTGTAGGCATAACGCGTGGTGTTGCCGACCGGATCGGTACTCGCCACCAAACGTTGGTGCGCGTCATACTCGCGCCGCCACACGTAACCCAGTTCATCGGTGTAGCGAACCGGCTTGCCCTGCTCGTTGTACTCGGTGCGGTTCACCGCACCCGTCGGCGTCGTGCGCTTCGTGACGAGGCCAAGGTCGTTAACTTCGTTTTCATGCACCCCACCGCTAGGATCTTGCAGCTTTACTAAATGGCCGGCGCTGTTGTGCTCAAAATGGGTGATATTGCCTTCGCCATCGGTTTCCGACAGCAAATGACCCACTTCGTTGTACTGGTAAATGGTGGTAAAGCCGCGGCTGTCGGTAATCTCGCTGCGGTGCTGCTCGGGGAACCACTTGAAACGAACATCGTAATTGCCGCCGTCGCCCCAGTTATGCAGACAACGCGCCGCCGTGTCGTAGCGATCCCACTCAAAGTAATAGTTAAAGCCGGAACGCAAGGTGCGCTGAATCAGCACGTGGTTGCGGTATTGATAACGCTCGCCGTGCCCGCTCGCATCTCGGTTCGCGATCAGGTTGCGCTGATCATCGTAATCAAACGCCAACACGCGATGGTCGGCATCTACTTGCCCACGCAGCACCAAATCAATGCCGCGAATCAAATCACCTTCGCCACGTTCGAAACGCAAGCTGTTACCCGCTTGCGAAACAACTTCGTAAAGGCGCCCGCCTCGATAGTGAAAATCAATCGTCTGGCCGGTGCTGTTGCGGTACTGGGCCAAGTGCCAACGGCCGCCTTCGCCGCGAAACACGCGCGTGAAACCGTCGCGATTCTCCAGCTCAAAACGATCTGTTTCAGGTCGACTCAGGAACAAACCTTCCAACACCTGACCGACGGTTTCGCCAACGGCAGGCGTTGGGAAACTGATGGTACGGGCTTCATCGGTGCGGTACTGAATCTCGCCACCTTCGCTGTACAGGGTTTCGCAACCGCTGAAGGTCCAGCCGCGACCCAGTCCGACATCCTCGGTGTGGCCGCTGCGATAGGT
Organism: Holophagae bacterium; assembly: GCA_030429565.1. Classification (GTDB taxonomy): domain Bacteria; phylum Acidobacteriota; class Holophagae; order Acanthopleuribacterales; family Acanthopleuribacteraceae; genus Acanthopleuribacter. Next base: position 9,372 of record JAUIFE010000043.1, read on the forward strand.
GCGTTCAAAAACGAAGGGCAGCGGTCCCGGCAACAAGTAGTCGGTGAACTGCAGCAATTCTTCGCCGGTGACCATGCTGATCGGACAACCGCCGGTGCAGGTTTCTTTTATCTTGCCGCTGGGTAAGCCGTTATCAATCTTGCTCGCGGCTTTGGAAACTTTGTTGACCACACCTTTGCCGGCTTTGACCATGGCTTTGCCGGCGCCGGTTTTCTTGGCGAACTTAGCAGCCGTGGCGGCGGCACCCGCGAAGGGAATCATAGCGGCGGCGGAAAGGGCTGCATCCGTGTAGTTACCTTCGGCCAGGTAGATGAGCGCATTAAGACCGTCGGCGACCTCGCCAAGGCCGGGGATCAGGCCGACCACATCCAGCGTGGTGTGAACAATGTCGGACAAGGAGATATTGGAGACGGCGTCAACCAAGCCCCCCCACCAGCTCGATTCTTCTTCGGTTTCGGGGGCCACTTCGGGATTGGTGTTACCGGTAATTTCGCCGTTGGGGCCGATACCGCTAGCCGGTGCAGCAACGGGCGCAGGTGCAGGTGCGGGCGCGTCGTCGCTTGCCCCACTGCCGCCACCGGACCCGGATCCAGACCCGGAACCGCCGCCGGCGCCGCCACCAGCGGCACTTGCGCCGCCGCCTTGCTCATTGAGCACGTCTTGTGGGATGAAAATACGGTTGTGCAACACATTTTGTGCGGCCTGCCAAAAATCGGCTTCGCACAAGACACCGGTGCGTGGAATGGGGTTGGCGTACTCTGGCGGTACTTCAAGGCCGCCGGCACGAATCATCTCGACCAACTGCCACCATTCATAAGAACCTTGAAACAGTTGCGGCGCATGGCGACCGGTGAAGGTGTAGTAAAAATCGCCGCTGACAATCAAGCAGTCCAAATATTTTTCCATCACATGGCTGTGGACGTAGCTGCGCAGTATTTCTTCGTTCTGACGCAGTTCGGTACGCAGTTGCTCGGCGTATTGCAAAATGTAGCCAGGGCTCTCACAAAGCAAAATTTCCAGGCGTTGGCGTTCCAACAACCGTTGTTTCCCGATGAACTCAAAGATAAATTCTTCGCCGTCGATGTTGGGTGTGGAAACATCAGCGGTGGTTAAACTTTGGCGGGCGCGCTCCATCCACTTTTGCGCTTGGGTCACACGGCGCGAGTCGTAACTAAAGGTGGGGTAAAGATCGGGTACCTTGAACTCGTAAAAGTTCTTGTCGTGACGAAAAAAACGACTTTTGAGCAAGGTATCTGACCCGTGACCTGGAAACTTCATGAGGTACCTCTTTTTATAGCAATAGGTGGAACTCGGCCGTGCGCATCGCCAGATAAGTTGACGAAAGCTGGAAAACCGCACAACCAAACGCGAAGAAGGGTCACTACCACGATAGGACAAGTGTGATCGGCGCCCTGATGCCGCGTTGCAGCCGCGTATTCGGTACTTCCACTACTTAATATAAGAACCGCGCACCACAAAGGTTCAGAAGAACATGGTTTAAAGCGAGAATCGTTCGCGATCATGTAAACCGCACCAAGCCTCGGGCAAACCGTTTCGCTGGACCTCGTGTTCACGTGACCCGTTATAACCGAATCGCCGCAAACCCGACTGGAAACCACCTCATAGCGTGTGGTTTCGCACTCTCTAATATAGGGCCAAAATCCGGCGATGTGAAGTAATAAGCATTACGAAAGAAAAAAAGCACAAAACGCCAACAAGACGCACCGACAGCGAAAACCACACCATCCAAGTCGTCCAACCGACTTATTTTTCAGGCAATAAAGGGTCACCATTAAGTGACGAGCGCCACGGGTGAACAGGGTCCAGGGTTGCGTTGCAAAAAAGTGGATCGGCGCCGCTTCCAAGGGCGCGGCCGGTCACCATGACCGATCGGCCGCACGCCCGCTGCTTGCAGTGCGGCGCCGATCACAAACAAAGAATTCAGAGGAGAGACAAGCAGAAAAGGGGCGCGATGCGCATAGGCATGGTCGCCGACAATGTCCACCTGAATCATGACTACAGACGATAAAGCATTCTCATTACCAAAACAAGCATTTTGATAAGGAGATATCACTTTCACCTTAAAAAGCCGCATCCGACCGACTTAAAACCCGCCAAGCAGACGCTGACTTACGCACTGGATGGCCCGAAGGACGCGCTAGCCAATCTTCTCGTTAGCCGCAATGCCGTGCAGCCAAGTAATCACTTGACGGGTCGCCTGGCTCGGCGCCTTGAAATCAGGCGTCACCAACTGGTAGGCCCCGGGTAGGGCGACCTGAAGGGTTCCAAACGGGCGTATCAAAAATCCCGCGGCTAAATCTTCGTCAACCAAACGAGCTCGCGCGAGAGCAACACCCAAGCCCCCGGCCGCCGCGCGCAACACCAAATCGGACCCGGCGAAACGCGGCCCCAGGCTAAGATCGGCACGACCCATCGGATGAACCGCCCGCCACAGTTCCCAGGCCGCGCCGGGGTCACGATCATGAATCAGCGTCAGTCGCGCCAATTGACGCGGCTCGCTCGGGCGACCGGCCCGTTCCCAGGCGGCGGGGCTCATGACGGGAAACAAAGCGTCGTCCATCAGAGGCTCGGCATGGGTGTCCGGCTGACGAGCGCGCCCCATGCGCAAGCAGAGATCAACGTGATCGCGACGAAAGTCGGTCAATTTTTGATCCACCACAATCGAGAGCTCAACCTCGGCATGCCGCGCGCGTAAGTCGGCCAAGCGCGGCATGAGCCAACGCGACGCCAACGACGGCGTTGTCGACAGCACCACGGTTCGTTGGTTTTGTGCTTCGCGCACGGTCGCCACCGTTTGCTCGAGATCGCGCAAAGCAGCCAAACCCCGTTCGGCCAACAAGCGTCCTTGCGGCGTAAAGTGCAACACACGCGACCCGTCGTTTTTCACGACTAAGGGCACACCCAGCCAGTTTTCCAAAACCCGCAAAGAGCGCACCACCGACGAATGAGCCACGCCCAGGCGTCGGGCGGCGGCGCGCACGCCGCCACATTCGTAGACGACGGCAAAGGCACGCAAGGCGTTTAAGGGCAAATCAATCATGGTCACTATATTAGACCAAATCTGGTTCCTTATAGACCATATTTTATGGTTCAAAACGCCTATCCTTTGGGTTGTGACAAACGAAGAGAACGCGAACAAGCAAAGGAGAACCTCATGGGCATGCTCATTCATGGAACCTGGACAGACGTCGATCGCCGCACCCGCAATGGCGCGTACGTGCGCGAAACAAGTGTCTTCGATCAACCCATCACAACCAAACTTCTACAGCAAATCTTGCGTGATCCGGCTCGGTTTTGCCTCATCGCATCCTGGAGTTGCCCTTGGTCCCATCGCGTGTTGCTGGTGCGGGCGGTAAAAGGGCTCAATGAAACCTTGCCGGTTCACATGGCGGGCGGGCCGCGCCGCCAGGGTTACGCACTCAACGGTGGTCATCCGTGGACACCACCTGGTGTCAACCAGTCGTTGATCCATTTGCACGAACTCTATAGCCTGAGTGAACCCAACTACAGTGGTCGCGCCACGGTACCGCTCCTTTGGGATGCGAAACATCGCCGTATTATCAGCAACGACTCGGCCGCCATTATGGCCGCCCTCGACCAACTCCCCTTTGATCAACCGCCACGACACCGCCTTGCCCCACCCCACCTGCGCGAGGCGATGGGACGAATGCAACGCCGGATTTATACCGGCTTGAGCAACGGCGTCTACCGCGCCCGCTTCGCCGAAAGCGATCGCGCGCGCCGCCTCGCGATTGACGATGTCGCCAATACGCTGCAATACCTGGCACAACACCTGAACCGACACCGTTTTTTGCTGGGACCGCGACCAACCCTGGTCGATTGGATGCTGTTCCCGACCCTGGTTCGTTTTGAAGTCGTTTACGGTCACGAACACCCCTGCGCGACCATAAGCCTGGACGATTATCCGGCCGTAAGCGCCTACGCCCGCGATCTCTACGCCCAACCCCATGTCGCGGACACAATCGATTTCACCCGCCTGCGTGCGGCCGAAACGGCCGACGAAGCCCCACCGGCCGCCGTCGACGGCCACCGCCTGCACCAGCAGTGGTCGCAGCCCCACAACCGTGAGCATTTAACCCACGCATTCACGCAGGCGGTGCCCTCTTGAACACCGTCCTTGCCGCGGCAACCTTTGTCTTCATCACCACCTTGTCACCAGGCCCCAATAACTTTATCGTCATGCACGCGGCGGCCAAAGGCGGCCCCCGCGCGGCGTTGGCGCCGATTTCCGGCGTCGTGCTCGGCGGCCTCATCATGCTGCTTTTGCTTCAGTTTGGATTACATCAATGGGTACTAGATCAACCCGAACGACGGCTCTTATTGCAGTTCGCGGGTGCCGCCTTACTGACCTGGATTGCGTGGGGATTGGCCACGGCACCGCCGCCCTCAGACACGCCAACCCGCAATGAGAAGCACCAAGGCCTCGTCGGCATGACTCTATTTCAATGCCTCAATCCCAAGACTTGGTTGGGCACGGCAACGGCAGTCAGCTTGCTCAGCCACCATGCCGGCGGCGAACACAACCGCCTCATCCTCGTCCTGCTCTACACGCTGATTCCCCTGCTCAATCTCAGCTTGTGGGCCGGTCTGGGCAGTGCCCTCACCCGTCGCCTCCAACATCCCACTTTCCGCCGCTGCTTCCAAATGGGCTCCGGCCTGCTGCTATTGGGCTTTGCCATTCTCATGCTGTGCTAAACCGGGAAAGTCGGCGCAACAACAGGCCAAGTTCACGTTAAAACGCTTTCTTCCACTTTTCCGGGAGTGTGCCATTTTTCACCTTTTCAACCTCAAAAAAGGATGCAACAATATGTCATTCGAAACACGCCGTCAGAATATCGCCACAGCTCGATTTCAATATTTTGTATAACCTAAAGAATTCGACATATCGGCGTATCTACATTGTGCGGTGTTTCGCCGACCTTTCTAAAAACATGTTCTTAACTGAGGCACCGCATGCACGATGCACTGTTTTTTAAAACCCTGTTTCGTCGTCAAGATCTGGTTGAGACAATTTCCGACTAGATTCTGCTATACACTTGTAGTTACGAGATTTGATTGACACAACGGCAAACGCGCCACATCCCGTCTAGCGTTTTATGACCGCTGCTGGGACCTGGCCTCTCGTGGGCCGTTGCGTCAAAACCGAATGGCTTAACAGGCATTATCCACCGGCATCAATGATATCTTTCGCCATGACGCAACGCCATGGTCGATGTCACTTGTTCACATGCATCATGTGTCGCCCAATTTAACTAAGACTACCATCGCTCTATAACCTGAAATGAGCAATTCTTGGCGGCGAAATCGCACAACCTGTTGGCGCGATTTCATCCACCCAAATCGCTCAATTCAGGCATAAAGGAAAAAGTATGAAGTCGCTTATCTATCTTTTTGTCCTCTTCTGTTTGCAAGTCTCGCTCTATGCCCAAACCACCAACATCCTTGCCGACCAAGTAAAACAAGCCCGAACCCAATCAGCATCCGTCGTTGAGGCAAATCTATTCGAGACCATCGCCGAATACGATTTAGCGGAAAAAGTCGGCGACCGCACCCAACCCGCTACCTGGCTGCAACTCGACCCCACCGCACTCAACCAATTGCACAAAGCCGCACCCGATCACCTCAACCTGACCCTGCCCCACAACGGCGCCACCGTTGTTCTCGAGCTGGTACAGGTCACAATCACAACGCCCGGTTTTGTCGTCACCGACCAAGACGACACCGTCTATTCGCTTCCCCAAGGCCGCCATTATCGCGGTGTTTTAGGGGGCCGCCCCGGCTCAATTGCCGCCCTCAGTGTGTTTCCCGACGAAGTCATCGGCGTTGTCGCCGACCACGAAGCCGGTAACCTGGTCCTTGGTCGCGATCAACAGCACGCCGACGGGCAAACGTACGTTTTTTTCCACGAGGATCACGCCAAGCAAAGCAATCAGTTTACGTGCCAAACACCGGCCGTCCCTGCCAAAACCTTCGAACAGGAGCGGCTCGAACTTCAGGCAACGCAGCCGCTCAGCCCCAAAAGTGGCGAACAGCCACTGCAAAAAAATGAGGAAACCTGTGTCGGCGTTTACTTCGAATGCGACTACAACTTGTTCCGCAACAAAGGAAGAAACATCGGTGCAACGGCGAACTGGGTCACGGGCATGTTTAATGTGGTGGCCGCCATTTATGCCAACGAAGGTATCCCCGTCTCCATCGATGAAATCATGGTTTGGACCACCCAAGACAGCTATAACACCATCGACAGTGAAACCGCCTTACAGCAGTTCCGCGAGCGTTCCCACGACGCCTCGCTTGGGCACCTGCTGGCACTTGCGGGCAACAGCCTTAGAGGCATTGCCTATCGCGACGCACTCTGCACCCGCAACGGATATGCCTATAGCAGAGTCCAGGGCAGCTACGCCCAACTGCCGAATTACTCTTGGACGGTGATGGTCGTCGCCCACGAAATGGGCCATAACCTCGGTTCACCACACACACACAACTGTGGCTGGGACGGCGGCGCACTCGATAACTGCGCGCCCACCGAGGGTTCATGTGCCCGGGGTCCCGCGCCCCCCAGTTCGGGCGGCACGATCATGTCTTACTGTCACCAGGCCGGTAACCCCGGTATCAATCTCAACGCCGGCTTTGGCCCGCAGCCAGGCGACTTGATTCGCGAACGCGTTGCTGCCGCCCAGTGTTTGATTCGCTGTCCGTTTGCCGGACCGAGCTTGAGCGTAACCACCCGCTGTTTGAACAGCAACACGTTGCGCTGGACAACACTGACCGGCGCCGACCGCTACGAAGTTTATGTGGGCACTTCGCCTTATCCAGAGAATGCGCGCCGCGTTTACGAAGGAAGCGGTAACTGGACCCGTGTTTACGTGTCGGCGGGCACGAGCGAATACGCCTGGGTTCGCGCCCGCGTTGACGGCGATTGGAGCAAATACTCTAACCGCCAAATCGTTCGTTATCAGTCGCCTTGCCGTCGCGGTAAATCAGACTAACCCAATCGGTGCCCGTCGGCTTCCAACCTGACGGGTGCCACTCGATTACCGTTCAATCAGGGATAAATCGCGTACCCAGCGGCGCAATTAAATAGGGTTTGTCAACCACCCTGAGCGGCAGCGGTCGCCTCACGCTGAGGTAGACGCAATAATACGCCGGCTCCGTGTGAAAGAGACGCTTCTCGTGATAGAGATAGGTTCCTGCCGGCAGAATCGCCGGCGTTTCCGATCCCGTTTCCAAGAGCAACGGCTGCGTGAGAACGTGAACCTCGGGATACGCCTTATCTTGGTAATAGTGCCAAAAGTAACCCGCTCCGAAGGCCGCAAATAACAGATATAGTGCACCAAGGACCTTTGCTATTTTTTTAACCATCTCGCGCTCCTTAAGCTGAAAAGCCCCTTGTGAATAGCGCCAAAACCATGGTTTCGGTTATGCGCCAACGCCGCCAGTCGCGGTAACCAAAAAGAAAACACCAGAACCGTTCGCTAAACACGGTTCCGGTGTTTGACGGCGGGACCGTCAGGTTATGGAGAAAAGCGCTTAACGCGAGATTTCGGCATTAAAGCGACGCGGTAACAAGACCCAGGCCTGCAGGCGGTTGCTGTTGTCAAAGGTGTGAATCAGAATTTGCCCGCGGTTGTTAATGTCGACCACCGTCGACAAGCGCAAGTCGGCCGGAAAGTTATCGATCAGGTCTACCAGATCGTAGCTCTCACCATTGGCCCAGTAAAAGGGCGTCGCGGGGCCACTGTAGCCATAGCTGCCAATGACCTGGCCGGCGTTGTTCATGCCAACCACCTTGGCAAAGCCACCACCAGGCGCGTCAACCAACTCGCGTTCGCCTTCGGCATGCAAGTACCACATTTGCACTTTGTTCCCGGCCACGATGTCGCCTTTATCGTTGACGGCAAAGGCTTCCGCACGATCGAAAGGGCCAGGCGTAATGTCGAGTTCGGTACCGCCGTTGATTGCGTCCCAGGCGAAGGCGTAATACTTGCCGTCGTTTTTCTTGAACAACCCAACCACGTGCCCCTCATTATTAAGATCCGTGGGCTCCGTCGCGTCATAGCCGTCCACGCTGATCGTCATCGGTTCGCCTTCCTTGACCGACTTCTGGAAGAAACCGATACGCGAAGAACCCACGAAGCGTTGACCGGCGGTTTGCAAATGGTCGTTAATAAAAATATCGCTCGAGCCACTGGTCGACAAATCCATCACCTGGCCGTTAACGACCAACCAGTTGGGATAAGCACCACCGACGGCATAACCACTGCTGTTGATATCGGAGGGATACAACAGGTCGCCTTCAATCACTGACATTCCGGTATAGGGCTGATAGACATAGACTTGACGGTTAATGTCGCCATACAGGCCAAGCACATGACCGCGATCACTCAGCGCATAGGCACGAACGGTGGCGCCGGCCTCGGGACCGACCACTTCGTGCATGCGAAAGCTGGGTTGGGCTACGAGCGTTGCCACACCGGCCATCAAACAACAGACTGACATCATCACTTTCGAGAATAAGGACATAAATCACCTCTAAGAATAACAACGGTACCGAGCTTTACAGATTATCGGCACCATCTTTCGCCAAAGCTTAAAGAAACTTTTGGCTTTTGGGAATTTTTGTTCCTCTGAAAAACCCAGAAAAACGCGATGCACCGCTATACCTTCGCGAAATCGCTCAAACACAAAGCACGTTGTGTCCGACCGGGACCAAGTACAGCTCAAACAGCAACGACCAACAAGACGACGGTTGACGGATCCCGATTTCGACAACCCATGGATATTTTGTCGACCCTTGGTTGCTACCCGCGCGATCAGCCAACCCGACAAGTCACTTCGCCCAGTGGTTCATGCCCAATACGGCCGTTATCATGGCGCCACATCTTGCCGCGAAATGTAATGCATGGCGACACCTCAGGAACATTCGCCCTGCACCTGGCAAGTACGGCGAGCATTTCGAATAGGTTGCAGCCGCACCGAGGATGCCAAAGCAACGCCAAGAAACGCTCGGCTTCGCCCAGACGCCTAGCTTGGCAACTTAGGCAAAAAAGCGCCTCACTAGCTAACGTGCCAACCTCGTCATTTACCGATCATGATTTCATGCCTGCCATGGTTGTTGAGCCGCCCGTCACCCAAACACAAGCCTTTCTGGTTGGGCACAAGCCAGGCGTTGCCAGGGCATCATGTTCAACAGCAGGATCATAGGCGATGCAACTTACCTGGGTGACGCCTTTCAGCTCAGGCCGATTTTGACACCTTAAAGGTCCCGACCAAGTCGGCCAAGGTGCAACCGGTCTGCTTCAAGTCTTGGGAATAGACGTGAACCTCATCGGCGTTGCCGCGCACCTCTTCAACCTTTTGGTTAACGATCATTAGGTCTGAAGCAATGCGCGTTGAAACGTCGGCAATCGCGGCCATGTTCTCACCGGCTTCTTTCACACCACAGTCGACCTGCAAGATATTCTCGGCCATGCTGCGGGTGGTAATGCTTTGTTCCTCAATCGAAGCCGCAATAACGGTAATGACCTCATCAACTTCCCCAACGATTTGTCGGACTGTCCCGATTTGTTCAGCAGCCACCTTGGAAACATGGGACATAGTATCAATTTTTTGACGAATATCTTCTGCAGCCTCGACAACCTGACGAGCAAGTGCCTTGACTTCGCCGGCCACGACAGAAAACCCGCGACCCATGTCACCAGCGCGAGAGGCCTCAATCGTTGCATTTAAAGCAAGAAGTTTGGTTTGTTCAGCAATCGCGTTTATGGTGTCAATAATACCTTTAATTTCATTGGATGCTTGGTTCAAATTGGTAACGTTTCGATGAGCTACTTGGATTTCATTGGTCGCAGAAAGGGAATTTTGTTTGGCTCGGTTGGTTCCTTGTGAGATTTCATTAATCGTAATCGACATCTCTTCAGCACCAGCACTTACCATACTCAAATTTTGGCCTGCTTGGTTCATCGAAACGGAAATGGCGTTCATATTAACGCTTAATTCTTCGCCCGCAATAACAACTGCTTGGGTTTGTTCGGTAAGCTTCTTTGAGTGAGAAAAGAGGTGGGTGGCATTCAGCGCCAGATCACCGGAGGCTTGATTCACCATGCAGCCGGCCTCGTTTATTTGGCCAACCATGTTTTCAATAGTTTGAAGAAACTCATCCATCTTCGTCGCCAACAGGCCTATTTCATCCTCAGCTTGATAGTGATTGCGCAACGACAAATCTTTTTCGTCACTCAAACGCGCCATGGTTTTACTCATCAATGAAAGCGGCTTCACAATGGAGCGCGCAACAGCAACGCAGAGAAGCCCTGAAAAAATCAAGACACCAAGCACCATCGAACTAAAAAGCCACAAATTCCGCGACGCCGATTGAGATAAATTTTTTGCTGTGGTTTCAAGATTTTCTGCTAGAACCATCTCATTCTCGTGGTACAGGTCAATTTTTTTAGTGCTAACCGAAAACCATGCCGAGGCATCAATACCTAATCCGCCCTCAGCATGGGCTCGAGCCCGCTGACGATAGGATGCGACCTTCTGAAACACGGGACTATCTTGGCTCGCCGCAAATTCCCGTTGATAATCTTGACCAACAAACGTCAAAAACTGCTCTAAATACTTTTCTTCACCGGTGACCAGTTCAATAAACCGAGCGTATTGATCAGATACAAATTGATCGGCAACAAAAACGGAACTTAGCAACGCCCGTTCCTGCCCCGCACATTCCTTCGCTTTCATGAAACTTACATAACTCGCTGTCTGCTTAAGGAGCGTCGAATGCGAGAGTTGATCCGAAAGACCGGCTAGACCGTTAAGAAACAGTGTGTGCATATGGGTGTAGTAACTGACGGCCGGCGAGAGGGGCATTCCCCCATCAATGGCGCGTCGATGGGCCTTAATGTTTTTAAGAACGGCCACCGCTTCAAGGATCGATTCCATCACACGCGGATCTCGAGCAGAGGTATCGAAGCCCTCCAAAAATGACAGGAGCGTATCGATCTTCTGATCTGCCACGACTTGTTGGGCGTGAAAAGCACCACCGTCATCACCGCTACTGCTTATGTAAACAGCGGTGCGACCACGTTCTTTTTGGGTTTCATGAATCACATTGGATACGTGGACAGCCAGCGTCACAATGGGTTCAAGGGCCTCTGTTTCCCGAAGAACCGCATACCTTTGCCGAATCCCAAGAATCGAAAAAAACAAAAGGGCTAAAACGGGAACCATTAAAAGCAAATAGAGCTTCTTGCGGACCGACAGTTTCTGAATCATGTCCTGACGCCTCCTAAACCGAATCACGGTTCGTCCCTTAGCGCTTCGACCAACGCGCGAATGCTGATCAACGTATCCACCCAAACCGCATGGACAGAACCGGAACCTTCCCAGACAAGGACTTTTTCATTAAGGCTGTTCGTCTTCAGCCCGTAGAAACCCAGCGAGTAACAGGTCTGAACGCAGGGTACCCGCAACCGGCACATCATGTAACGGTCATCTAAGTTTCCCCAAGGCGTCATTGCATGAAACGAATCAGGATGCCTTGCATCGCTTTTCCTGGTGAACCCGTCATATGGACATGAGATTTGGGTTTTCTACCCTATCGCAATTCCTGGAAAAAATCTTAAATATTCAAAAAACCTCACCAAAGAAAGATGTCCTACGTGAGGGGACGCAATGGAACACTCCTGTTGGCTTCAAGCACGAATTTGGGAAACAGGCCCGTCAGGTGAAAACCCCGTGGCGAAAGATGAAATGGAACCCAAGGACACACGAAAGCTTATCTATGGGTCCGACCCGAATTCTAATATTCCCCCCTGATTCCTTATTTTTTAGCCCTGCCGACAACACCATCACGGCCCGCCGGAGGAATCCCGAAACATCAGATAAATCGACATTTATGAGCGATAACCCATCGCGTAATTTCACCTTCAAAGGTAAAGGCTCGTTTGACCCCAAGCACGTCTGGACATCCGCCGGCAGCGCTGCATATGATAGCTCGGTAAACGTCCCCCCCCCTCTATCGACAAACAAGCGCAAAAGGCGTTTCGGTGTTTTCTAAGGTTGACCCAATGTCAACCGCTGACGCCGCACCCCATTCCGTTTACCTCGGTCCTAACGTTGTTTTCCCACAATGAGGTACCCATGAAAACCATCATGTTTCCCGGTCAAGGCTCACAAAATAAAGGCATGGGCGCCGATTTATTCGACGCCTTCCCCGAGCTGACCGCCCGTGCCGATGACATCCTCGGCTACTCAATTAAAGAACGTTGCTTGGCCGATCCGCACAAGGATCTGAAGCAGACCCAGGTCACGCAACCGGCACTTTATGTGGTCAGCGCATTAGCCTACTACCACAACCAACAGCAGGCAGCGCCGCCTGATTTCGTGCTGGGCCACAGCCTCGGTGAATACAATGCGCTGCTTGCCGCCGGTGCTTTCGACTTCGAGACCGGTCTGAAGTTGGTGCAAAAACGCGGTGAGCTGATGAGCCAGGCCGCCGACGGCAAAATGGCCGCCGTTATTAACGCGAGCCAAAGTGAGATCGAACGCATTTTACGTGACAACGGCCTGCATCAAATCGATCTCGCCAACTTCAACACCCCGTCACAAATCGTAATTTCCGGTGCGGCCGACGAAATAGAGCGCGCGCGCGCGCTGTTCCAGTCGGGAACCATGAAGTGCGTGCCACTCAACACCAGCGCCGCCTTCCACTCGCGTTTCATGCAAAGCGCACGCGATACTTTTGCCGCGTTCCTGCAACAATTCGATTTTGCCCCATTGACAATTCCCGTCATCGCCAACATCAGCGCACGACCTTACCCCGAAGGCGCGGTTGCGGCCCATTTGGCCGATCAGATCACCGGCTCGGTGCGTTGGTTCGAAAGCATTCAGTACTTGAAAAGCCAAGGCTCCATGCAGTTTGAAGAGGTCGGTCACGGCCAAGTACTCACCAAGATGCTGGCCAAAATTGAAGCCGAGGCACCGGCACCAACCCCTGCACCGATACGCGCGGCGGCGGCAGTCAGCGAACCGCCCAAAACCATGACGGCCCAGGAAAAGGTCAACCACTGGAACCGCCACTATCCAACCGGTACCAAGGTGTTGTCGACCATCGTCGAAGAAGAGCCGCTCGAAACCCGCACCCAAGCGGTGGTTTTATTCGGCCATCGCGCGGCGGTTTACATGAAGGGCTATAACGGGTACTTCGATCTCGACGAGGTTACCCCCTGCCCCTAACCAGCCCACGCTTATCCGCCCTGCGGTCGTGGCGGCACGACCGCAATCGGGCTTTGCCGGCACATTGCCGGGCAAGGAGTCGCAATTGACCCGCCACATGAAAACCGCCCTATTCACCTTGGGAACCATGGGTGACATTCAGATGTACCTGCCGCTTGCCAAAACGATTCAAGCGGCCGGCCACGAACTGACCTTCTGCACCTACTCGCTTTATGAGGAGAAAGTGCGCACACAAGGCCTTGAATTCCAGGCAATTCCACCCCATATCGAAGCTGACTTTTTCAACCAAGTTTACGACGCGGTCAAAGACAAGAACTTCAACGACAAAGCGGAAACCGCCATCGACAATCTGTTCACTTTCGAAATTTGGGCGCGTTTCGAAGCCTGTTTGGAGATTGTCAAAGACTGCGATCTGGTGATTTGCCACCAAATTGATTGGGCCGCCCAAGTCGCGGCCGAAGTGTGCGAAATCCCGTGGGTGGAGGGCCTGCCGAGCCCACTGGGCATGCCCAATGAGGGCTTCATCCCCTTCGGGCTGCGCACCTGCAGTCTGGGCGCCCCCCTCAACAAATTATCCTGGCATCTCATTGCGGTTGTAATGCGCCACACCATGCACAAAGAAGTGCAGGCCTTCGGCAAAAAGGCCGGTTCACAACGCAAAGACCTCGGTTTTTTTTCCATGTCGCCGCACCTAAATCTGTTGGCCACCTCGGTCAACCTCGCCATGCTGCCGGGAAGTTTACCCGCCAACACCATTGCCACCGGCGCTTGGACCCTGAGCGAACCCAACTATTGCCTAGACGAACGGGTGTTACAGTTCCTCGCGGCCGGACCACCGCCGGCCGTGGTCGGTTTCGGCTCGATGGGCGGCAATCAGGAAGACGGCCGCAAGACGGCGCAACTCATCATCGACGCCTTGCGCAGCCAAGGTCAGCGCATCATCATGCAAAAGGGTTGGGGCCATTTGGATTCCACCGATGACAGCGACATTCTTTCCATTGATTACATTCCCCACGAGCATCTGTTCCCCCATGCCGCGTTTGTGATCCATCACGGCGGTGCGGGCACGACGACGGCGGCGGCGATGGCGGGTGTCCCACAAATCATCGTCGCCCATGGTGTCGACCAATTCTACTGGGGCGAGACCGTTTTCAAACGCGGCATTGGTGCCAAGCTCCTCGACCGCAAAAAGTTAACCCAAAAAGCCCTGGCCAAACGCATCCAATTCGTGCTGGCCGACTACGACGCGCTACGTCGCCGTGCCCAGACGTTGGCGGTCAAACTCGCCGGTGAAGACGGCACAGCGGTTGCGCTGGCGGCGCTGGAACGGTTTCACCGCCAACATCAGACAGCCCTCAGTTTTTATCCCGGCGAAGCCCTTGCCGAGTCACTTTAAGCGAGCCACGACAAGGACCGAACCTTGGAAATTTGGGTTACAGATCGAAACGGAAACCGGCACTGAGCCGGTAGGAACGAATCGAGCCGTAGTGACCCAGACTCGACGGTTTCCGGTACTGATCATTAAGCGTCAGCACCGGTTCATTGACGACCAAGTTGCCGTCGGCATTGTGAAAGGTGCCATAGCTGTTAACGCGCGTTGACCAGCCACTGACGCGTTTTTGGTTAAGGACGCTGATCACATCTAACTTGACCCAAGCATCAAAACGCCGCATAGGCAGGTTGTAGGTCATGCCCAGGTCGAGGTCGTAATTACTTGGAAAGCGTTGGTTTCCACGTTCACCGTCGAAGAAGTAGGCCCATTGAAAGTAGGCTCCGGGCGCGGTACCTAGGTAAGCTCGTGTGTCATCAACACCGTCGCCGTCGACATCACGACCTTCCAGCACAATCGGCGCGGTGTAACTGTACACCGCCCCAGACTCATAGCGCGCCAAGCCGCCCAAAACCAAGGACCCGTACTGACGCCACTCGAATCGGTAGGATCCAAAAATCCTCGCCCGCAACGGTACATCGCCAGGGAGTCGGCCCTCAGGCAAGGCGTAAGCGGGATCGTAACTGCCGACATAGTCGCCGTAGATGGTACCGGTGTTGGGACTATACCAGGCTTCACTTTCGTAATTGCCTCGAACACGCGTGTAGGAAAGGTTACCACCCACATCCCAATTGAGGCCGCTAAAGGCGCCGGCGAGGATCAGGCCTTGATAAGTGCGTTTCAAGGGCACGTTGGTCCAATAGGTGCGATCAACCGTACTCGAGCCGCCGAGCACCCCTTCGGTGACCACCTGACCTTGACCGCCGATCAAGGTATCAATGTTGCGTTTGTAGTCCTTGACCAAAAACGAAGTTTCAATATGGCCGCGTGAGCCCAAGGCTTTTTTTGCGGTGATGGTGTATTCAAGCGCATAAGGCGGTTTCATGTTGGGATCCACCGCACGAGTCGCCGGATCGCCGTCACCAATAAACTGCAGGTTGTCCGGGTCGAACAGCGTCTGATAAGCCGCACTTTGTGGATCATTAAAGGCGTCGCGGGTGACGTGCAGCAAATCGGGACCGATGTAACGGTATTCAGTCATGGGTTGGTTGCCAACCGGGTTACCGGCGTTGGCGACGTCGTCGTGCATACGACCGACGTATTTGGCCACGGCGCCAATGATTTTTAAGTCGTGGTTACCTTTCCAGTCATAGGTCACCGAAACACGGGGCGATAAATCCTGCGCCGATACGTTGTCGGAAATGTAAGCGTTCGAACGGAAGCGGTCGTAGCGCAGGCCGGCCAGAACGCGCCAATGTTGATTGGGCGTCCACTGATCTTCGACATAAAAAGAGGTAATCTGGTTTTCGCCATGAACATCCGGCAAATACTTTTCCAGTAAAACCTGCACTTCACCGGAGTACATATCGTAATAGGTAGTGCCATCGGATTCCCATAAAATGTGCGACCGTGTGCCGCCGTAGCGACCCAACTTAATTAAACCGCCGGTCGGTGTTTGACGATTGAGACCACCGGTCACACTATTAACATATTGTAAACCGAAGTGAAGGTCATGGGTTCCGAAGCCGCCGTCGTGAAAGTAATTCACGTCGACGCCCAAGGTTTCCTTACCCCGTACAGAAGGCGAAGCCCAGTTCCCAAAAAACATATTATTATCTATAACGACGCCGCCATCGGCAATTTCGTCGGTTATGACATAACCGCCGTTGGGATCGCCGCCGTAATGCGAAACGGTTTCAAAGTCGGTCGCGCTGACTTCCAGTGACCAGCGATCGTTGAGCACGCCGGCGTAGTTGATCGCCAGCATGTCCCGTGAATCCTCGCGGTTGGCGATGATGTCCGGGGAGGCGGGTCGCAAAAAGGCCCAACCGCTTTCTTTGGTGTCGTGCAGATTGTAATCAACGGAGACAGTGTGCATCGGCGTCATCGCCCAGGAGAGTTTGCCTTCGTATTGATCATTGGTCAGTGAACCGGCGTAGGTATCACCAGTCGCCAAAACACCCGTGCGATCACTGGTCGGCAAGACCTTGGTCGCGACAAAAAACCACAGGCGGTCTTTGATGATCGGCCCACCGAGCGTGGCCTGGTAAGCTTTCTGCACATCGTTGGTTTGTTCACCGCTCAGAAACGGGTTGCGCGCGTTCCAATCATCGTTCTCCAGTTCGATGCGCAAGGTGCCCGCAAAACGATTGCTCCCGGATTTGGTAATGCCGTTCACCACGCCGCCGGTGAAACCACCGTAACGAACCGAGGTCCCGGACACCAACACCTGGGTTTCCTGAATCGCGTCTTCAATGTAAGGGGCTAGGTCCCCGCCCCAGGCCGGATCAGAAATATTGGCGCCGTTCAGCAGAAACTGATTATCGCGGCCGACCGCACCGGTGATCGTGTGACGACCGCCGGCACCACCCCGCGTCACCGCCGGCGCATTGCTGAGAACGCCGGATAGGCGACGGTTGAGGATGGGTAACTTATTGACCGTCTCGGTATCGAAATTTACCGCAAGGCCGTCGGCCTCGAGCGCACCGGTTTTGGTGGACACCACCGACAAAGCCTCGTGGACGGTGTCGGGCACCAGTTCGGCATCGACGCGTACGGTGCGGCCAATGCCGACAACAACCATGTGTTTGACCGTTTTGAAACCGGTCATGGTGAAAGAAAGCTCGTATTGCCCGGGCGGCAACAGCGCCGCGGCATAGTTGCCCTTGCCGTTGGAAACCGCGGTACGGTTGCGGATCAGCGCTTCGGAAAAAAGCTCAATTTGAACGCCGGGCAAGGCGCCTTGGTCACCGTCACTGACGGTACCGACAATCGATCCGGTCTGTTGGGATTGGGCCGCGAGGCTCGTTGTGAAAAGAAATATAAGGGCATATGCCCAGAGCAGCTTGGGACGCAAAGTTGACCTCCAGGTCGTGAAGTACCGGCAGGACAACGCACCATGAGAAGCCACCGCCGCGCCGGCGGCGGCGCGGGGTTCAAGGTCGCCCTGCATCGGTAAACCGCCGGTTGGGTGCAGCCGGGCGTACGAGAGCAGCGGGGCAAGCACGTTGAGCATCAGCGGTTTAATTGGGTTTGGCCCACGGAATGGGATACCTCGCCATTGTCGGATGGGGTCGCGCTAACGCCAATCGGGCCCAGGTTGTATTCCAAGATGGATATTGGACCGCCAAGGTTGTAGGCCCGGGCTGTTTGCGGTCAAGTCCGTTGATAGTCGTCGGCATAACGCACGATGTCGTCTTCCGCGAAAGACGCGCCCAACTGCACCTCAATCACCGAAACCATCTCGTTACCAATGTTTTCCATGCGGTGTTTGGCAAGGCGCGGGATCACCACCGAATCACCGGCGGTCAAGGTCAGCACCTCGGCATCCAAGGTCACACGAGCAATACCGTTTACCACCACCCAATACTCGGTACGGTGTTGGTGGGATTGCAACGACAAACGCTGCCGGGGCAGCACATCCAAACGTTTTATTTTGCAGTCCTCAAAATCGCCCAAGACCTTAAATGAGCCCCAAGGTCGATGTTCCACATAAATACTGTTTTCTTGCCAAATCGACGTGTCTTCCACGGGTTCCTCCCTCGCCAAATACGACCTAAATTGGGCCGCATTGTACGGCCTCTTCTGTTGCGAAGTTGGATTTAAAAGAACCTCAAATGGGACATGTCCCTAATGAGGTTATATGTCCCATTTGACGGATTGACAGTCAATAAATGGAACCTTTACTTTGAAGCGAAACAAAAAGCAACGCTATCGTTTTCACCAGCCATTACGAACATTTAGTTTCAAACCATAATCCAAGTGGAGGTCCCGCATGGCGCAACAGAACCACAGAATTCAACTTAGCCTAGTGATCGCGCTTTTCTTTTTGTGGGGTTTCCTAACCGCCATGAACGATATTTTGATTCCTTTTCTCAAAAACCTTTTTGCGCTCTCCTACTTCCAAGCCATGTTGGTTCAATTCGCTTTTTTCGGCGCCTACTTTTTGGGGTCACTGCTCTATTATCTAGCCGCCGTTCGCCTTGGCGATCCCATCGCCCGCATGGGTTACAAGCAGTCATTGGTTTACGGTTTGTTGCTCAGCGCCACCGGCGCCGGCCTGTTTTACCCGGCCGCCGTCTTCGCCGTTTACCCACTTTTTTTAACCGCGTTGTTTGTCACCGGCCTCGGCTTCACCCTGCTGCAAATTACCGCCAACCCTTTTGTGACCGTACTGGGTCGGCCGGCGTCGGCTGCGCAACGACTCAGTCTGGCGCAAGGCTTTAATTCGTTGGGGACAACCCTCGCACCACCTTTCGGCGGCTTGCTGTTATTGCGTTGGGTTGACCAAAACCCAGACGGCGCGGCGGTTCAATCACTGTACCTTGGTTTTGCCGGGGCGATCGGCCTGTTGGCGTTGGCCGTGTTTTTGGCGCCCTTGCCCACGCCCGAAAACCGTGGTAGCGATCCCGGCCCCCTGCACTTGCGCAGCCGACCGCGTCTCCAACTCGGCATGATCGCCATTTTTATGTATGTCGGCGCCGAAGTCGCCGTTGGCAGTTTTCTGATTAATTTCCTCAGTCAAGCTGATATCGCCGGCTTGCCGGAACACGCCGCCGCGCCCTATGTAGCGCTCTACTGGGGCGGCCTCATGGTTGGGCGCTTTCTCGGCAGCTTTGCACCCCAACGCAGGCGTTCGCTGCCACAAAACTTGTTAATGCTCACGATTCCTACGGCGGCGACCGTCGCCGTCGCCTTCTTTTTCGGCACGACTGCCGCGGCCTCCGCCGCCGTTGGTTTATTCGTCAACCTGATCGCCTTTGTGTTCGGCGCCGGTCGCCCGGCACGCACCACCACCCTTTTTGCCTTGTGTGCGGTAGGGCTGTTAATGCTGGGCATGCTGACCCACGGGCGCATCGCCATGTGGTCGATTCTGGCGCTGGGTTTGTTTAACTCGGTCATGTGGCCCAACATTTTCACCTTGTCCATTGAGGGGCTGGGCGACCACAAAAACCAAGGTTCATCCCTTTTGGTCATGGCGATTGTCGGCGGCGCGCTGCTGCCGATACTGCAAGGCGCCTGTGCCGATCGCTTGGGGATCCAAACATCATTTGTAGTGCCGATCCTCGCCTACCTGGTCATTGCCCTCTTCGGTCGCTATGCCGACCAAGCCGCACCAAACGAACAGGCAAGCGGTGCCGCGACGCTCTTCCCCGCCACCGGCAGCGACGGCCGCAAGTGGACCTAACCCAAAGGGGTGTGCCCAACCCGTACACCTTATCCTCTCGGCTGAACGATTTTGACGGGCAAATCGCACCATCTGTTGGTCGGGAACATTTCGTAGAAATGCTCGCCTTAACCGCCGACATGCCTGAACTTTTCCGGACAAGTTACGCGTCAAATGACGCGTCTAGCGCCAAAATTTACGCACTGTCACCCACCCGTATCGCCCCATTTGGATATGACCGTTCCCACCATCAAGGAGTTGCCACCATGTCATCCGCCCTCTTCCAGCAAACGACCCCGACGATTCAGTCTCACCCCGACGCAACCTGGGCGGTAGGCATTGATATCGGCGGAACCAACACCGACATCGGCCTCGTGTCCCGTCACGGCTCATGTCTGCAAAAAACCCGACTGAAAACACAAGACTACGCCCAGTCCGAGGACTTCGTCGTTGCATTGAAGGAGGCGCTCGTCGCGTTATTTCACGCCCAGGGCATCACCGAAATTTGCGGGGTCGGCATCGGCGCCCCGAACGGCAACCAGCCGCGCGGAACGATTGAATACGCACCGAACCTGCCCTGGCACGGGATCATTCCCCTCGCCGAACAACTGCGCCTGGCACTGGGCTGCCCGGTATCCCTTGATAACGACGCCAACACCGCCGCCTTGGGCGAAATGTGTTTCGGCAAAGCGCACGACTTGCGCGACTTTATCCTGGTCACACTCGGCACCGGTCTCGGTTCCGGGTTCGTCATCGGCGGCCGCCTGGTCCATGGCTCCGACGGATTCGCCGGCGAACTCGGCCATACCCAAATCATCCCCGACGGCCGACCTTGTGCTTGTGGCCGACGCGGCTGTTTGGAGCGGTATGCCTCGGCACCAGGACTGGTGACCACCACCTTGCAACTGCTCCACTCCGCCCAAAATCCGTCGCCATTGCATGCGGCCCTTGCACAGGGCCTAACCGGTCCCCAAATTGCGGCGGCGGCCCGCGCCGGTGATACACTGGCCCAACGCGCCTACGCCCTCACCGGAGGTTACCTCGCCATGGGATTGGCCAACGCGGTCGCGATCACCAACCCCGAAGCCGTCATTCTCGCAGGTGGTCCGGTCGAGGCCGGCCCGTTACTGCTCGAGCCAACCCGTGCAGCGCTCAAAGCGTGCCTCCACAATCTGTACCGCGACAAATTGCGCTTAACCGTTTCGGCACTCCAGGCCGGTAACGCCGGGTTGTTAGGCGCCGCCGCCTCCGTGTGGACACGCACACCGCATTAGTGTGCCCGCCTAGGTTGTGTTTGGTTCATGCATTCCCAACGCCGACCACCAAAACGGCAAGGCCGGGACTTGCTTGGCTCAAAATCTCGCCGCTTGCCGCACTCTTTTCGGTATAAATGCCTCATTCACTGCGGCCGAGCGGGGCCGGCAAGGAGAAACGCCTCATGGTTCAAACCCAATGCCGGCAAACAACTTCTCGGGCTTGGCGTCTGCGAGGCTCATGGCCGGCGCTGCTTTGGTTGGCCACCCTGTGGTTGTCAGGCGCCACCCCGGGTCTTGATTTTCATCAACTCACCCGCGAACAAGGGCTCTCCCACAGTTACGTCAACTGCATGCTCCAGGATTCTCAGGGCTTCCTTTGGTTCGGCACCGAGGACGGCCTCAACCGCTTTGACGGCTACCGCTGTGAGGTCTACCGTTCGTCACCCGGCCTCGGTTCCGGGCTGAGCCACGTCCGCATTACCGCCCTCCACCAAGACGGCGACGACACCCTGTGGGTCGGCACCCATGGCGGCGGCCTCAACCGGTACCTTCCCCAAGAAAACCGGTTCGAAACGGTCACACCGCCGCCTGGCAAACTGGGCGACGGATATAGTGTGATTCACTGCATGAGCAGCGATGAGCAAGGCCGATTATGGCTTGGCACCCAAGGCGGACTCATTGTGTACGACACGACGACGAAACAGTGGCGCCAATCGTCCAACGCTCAAAATATCAATGTTTTACCTGTTGCCATCCCGGTGCATGCACTGGCCTGGCGCAACCACCACGAGCTGTGGGTCGGCACTGCCGGCAAGGGCTTGTGGTTGGTCGATTTAGTCCATCTCCGCGCCCGGTCCGCCGCGCCGGCCCTGCCCGGTGACACCCACATTGGCTCGCTGTTCGCCGGTGAAACCGGTTTATTGATCGGTGACAACGACGGTCTTTGGCGCCTTGCCGATCGGCACCTCGAGCCGGTGGTGCGCGGTATCGGCCCTGTCCGCCACATTTTGAGTAATCCAAACAGCGAACTGTGGCTCGCCACCGACCGCGGCTTGTGGTTCCGGCGTGCCGGTGCCGCCACCATGCAAGCTTTTCACGCCACGCCACACCAGAGCGACGGCCTTTCCAGCGAACGCGTCCGCTGCCTCATGCGCGACCATTCCGGCGTGGTGTGGATCGGCACCGACGACGGCCTCAACCACCACGCACCCGATCGCCGCAAGTTCAACGCCGCGCGCAAAGCCGCTTTCGACAAGCGCATTGCCTACCGCAACGTGCACCTGATCTTCGAGGACCGCGACAACAATCTCTGGATTGGCGGCCAAGGAATGGGCTTGGTTTGCAACCTGACCGAACCGCGCCGCAGCCGCCACTTCATCGTCGACGAAGACGTGCGCTGTATGACCGAAGACGCGGCCGGCAACCGTTGGGTGGGCACCCGCCGCAACGGCTTACTACGGTTAAACCACGACGCGCAGCCAGGCGATACGCATCGGCGTTATCTCGCCCAAACAGGGGTGGGCGATAGTTTGCGCGACAACGGCGTTTACGCGCTGTGGGTCGACCCCGAACAACGGTTGTGGGTCGGCAGTCGCGGCGGCTTGCAGCGCCTTGACCTGCTGCCGACCGCCAAGGCGCAGGATCGCTTCAAATGGATGGCACTGCGCGGCGATCACCGCACCACCCATGTCTACACCCTCCACGCGGATCGCAACGGGACCTTGTGGATCGGTACCCTCGGTCAAGGTCTGTTTCAGCTCGATCCGAAACGGGCCGATGCCGCGACCACCCCACGCCATTTCGTGCAGGGCGGTACCAATACGCTTAGCAGCAACGACATTTTGTGCATTGCACCCGCGCGCGATGAACGCCTGTGGATCGGAACCGGCGGCGGCGGCCTCAATTTGTTTGATCCTAATACCGTTCAGTTTCAACACTTTACCGACACGCTCGGCCTCGCCAACAACACGATCTACGCCATTCTTGAGGACGATACCCGCCGATTATGGTTGTCCACCAACAACGGCGTTACCCGATTTGATCCCATCAGCAACCGCATCCGCAATTTCACCACCGGCGACGGCCTGCTCAGCAACGAGTTCAACGGCGGCGCCTATCTGAGAACGCGCAACGGGGTTTATTATTTCGGCGGCAAATACGGCGTCAATCATTTTCAACCGACCTGGATTCAAACCAACCAACACCCACCCAAAACCGTGATCACCCACGTCGGCGTCGCCCGCAACGGCCCGCTACAGCCGCGCGCTCATTTTAGCGAGGGACTCACCCTTGATTATCGCGACCGACTGATTTCTTTGGACTTTGCCGCACTACACTTCGTCAACCCGGCCCGCAACCTGGTGAAAATCAAACTGGAAGGTCTCGAGCAGGAATGGCGCGCGGTCGGCAACCACCGCTCGGTCACCTACGCCAATCTCAAACCTGGCAACTACGTCTTTCGCGTGCGCACCGCCAACAGCGACCGCGTGTGGGACAAACAAGGCACGGCTTTGCCAATTCAGGTGATTCCGGCGCTGTGGCAAACCTGGTGGTTTCAGTTAGCGGTCGTCTTGCTCGCACTCTTGATCGGTTCGCGCCTCATCCGCAACCGCGTTAATTTTCTCTGGGCCCAACGTCAGGCGCTGGAACGCCTCGACGCTTTAACCGCCCGCACCCGCCAAGGCGCCCTGATTGCCCACGAAGTCCAAAACCCCATTTTCACGATTAACAACTTATTGCGGGTCATGCGTGCCAAACGCGATCAAACTGATGCGGAAAGCGACGACCTTTTTAAGCTGCTTCAAACCGAAGTAGCGCGCCTGCGCACCATCATCCAACGCCAAAGTGATTTCACCAAAGCCCCCCTCCCCGATTTTCAACGCGCCGACCTGCGCGAGTTGCTAACCACCGCCATCAAGGTCTTGAAATGGGGCAACCGTCTGGGCAACACTAAAATCGCCATCGCCGCACCCGCCGGTTCCTTTCCCGTCACTTGCAACCCGGAATCTCTGCAGCAAGTATTTCTTAACGTGATTGGGAACGCGGTGCTCTCCATGGACGGCCAGGGCAAACTTGAGATCAGCCTTGAACGCGACAATGCCGGTTACTTGGTCCACTTTAAAGACAACGGACCCGGTTTCGACCAAGCCGCCGTCGACCACCTCTTTCAACCCTTCGCCTCATCGCGCGATCAAGGCGGGACCGGCCTCGGCCTTTTCATTTGTCACAACTTAATCAAAAAACACCACGGCACCATCTCACTGAATTCGAACTACACCGGCGGCGCCCATCTCATCATCCAGTTACCCCAAGATGGAGGAACAAATCATGAATGACCAGCCACACCTGCTCATCGTCGATGACGACGAAGGCGTGCGCACCAGCTTTGCGCTGTGGCTCGAAACCGAGGGCTTCCACATTCATACCGCCTCCCACGGCGATGCAGCGGCCGCCTTCATCGAACGCGAAGCTGTGGTTGTGTGCCTGGTTGATCTCAAACTCGGCGAGGAGGACGGCTTCCAAGTAGTGCGCCGCCTTGCCGCCCTCAATACCCACGTAAAGTTCTTAATAATAACCGCTTATCCTGGCTACGACACGGCGATTACGGCGTTGAAGTCTGGAATTTTTGACTACCTTTCCAAAGCGGAAGACAACGAAACCATTCTGGGAAAAATCCAGGCCGCCGTAGCGGCCCATGCCGACGAAGCCCGGCAACGCGCCCTCGCCGGCGCTGAAAAAACAAGGCTGGCGCTGATTTGCCGGCGCGAATTGGTCGCTGTCGGTCTGCGCGCCTTTTGCCAAGAACAAGGCGCTTTTCATTTAACCCGCGTCTACCATCGCTTCGAGCAAATGCGCCCCCAGGACTTCGACCCCGGCGCGGCTTTGTGCTTCATTTGCGGAGCCTGTCATGGCAAGGTCCTACTCGATGCGGGCACCACCATGCTCGAACGCATTAAATCCGTTTATCCCGAAGCCAAACCCGTGGTTCTCGACGCCCAACTTAGTGACGACGACCAACTGAACTTGCTACAGTTGGGCGTCCGCGGCTTCATCGCACCCAACATGCCCACCAGCGTCATGAAAGACGCCGTTGCCGCCGTCATCGAGGGTGGCATCTGGGCCCCCAAACACACGACCGATCGCCTCTTAACCAGCCTGCTGCAAGGCACCGTCGCGCCAAAACCACGCCGTGCGAGTTTTCACCTCACCCCCCGTGAACTCGAGGTGCTACAGGCGATGGCCGCCGGCCTGTCCAACGCCGAAATCGCCGCACGTCTGTTTCTCAGCGAGAAAACCGTTAAAACCCACGCGCACAAAATCTTTCGCAAAATGGGCGTCGACTCGCGTGTACAGGCCGTGGTCAAAGCCGGCGAAGCCTTTTTACTTTAACCAAAATTGAGCGATTCTTGGCGGCGCCCTCGCATAATCGGCCGGGCTACAACGTACCGTGAAAATGCCGGCGGTTCTTTACAAGTACGCGCCGTGCACGGCCCTGGTCCGCTTTTCCCAACACGGTTCGCACCAATTCTTGACGCGTCCTGCGTCAGAACTTGCGCGATTGCATCCACCCGAATCGCACACTTTCGGTTTAAACCGGCCCACCTAATCGGCCGGAACCGGTGCGCAGGGCCGGCCTATCTGTCCATTTGCCGGCACCTTCCCCACCTGCATTGGGCACGATCAGATCGCCCGCCGCCGCGCGCGATTCGGTTGCGAAACGATCCAAGACCGAGACCGCCGCGCCACAACATACACCTCGATCTCAACCTTTCGGCCGATGGCGTGGTGCTCGGCCTTTCGATAGCATGACGTCAACACGTCAAGGCCCGGCAACACCCGTTTTTCTCTCCATTCGGGCGGTCAGGTTCCTTTCGCTTTTCACGATCTCCCGGGATGGCTGCGCCGCGCCGCCATCCCGTTTTGTGAATCACACCCGTTTCGGGGTACCGCGATTCGGCAGCCAACGCCGGTCTCGGCCTGCCATTTTTTACCGAGGGAAATGTCATGCAGTTGATCAAACCCGCCGCCTCACGCGGCGCCATGGGGCATGCCTTAGCCTTGTTCGGCTTGTGGGCAGCTCTGTTGCCCGCCCTGCCCGCCGCCACAACCATGCCCACCGTTGACCCCACCACCGCCAAAACCACGCTTGCGCAACGCTGGCAGGCCGTCACCTCACCCTCTATTACTTACGAAAACGATCAAAGCGGCGGCGGCCGCCTTTTTGCCCAAGCCGTCCCCCACATCGACCCCTACGTTCACGACATCGCCGGCAAAGTCGGCCGCTTTCTTTACCTGAGCCCGGACGAAGTCCCCGCTTTTGAGCGCTTGACCCTCAAAATCTTTAGCTTCGACGGTATTGCCTGGAAATCCGGCGACCCGCCCCACATTACCGTGGCTGTCAGCAGCGATTATCTGTTGCGCTACCACCGCGAGGGCGGCAACGTCGCCGAGGAAGTGCGCGGTATTTTGTTCCACGAAATGACCCACGCCTACCAGCACGCCAACGGCATGTCGTCCTCCGCCGTTGAAGGCGTCGCCGATTTGGTGCGTTACTGTGCCGGCTACATTCCCACCCACTTCCGTTTCGCGGGCGGCCATTGGACCGACGGCTACAAAACGACCGCCTTCTTTCTAGCGTGGCTGCAAGAAAACCAGGGTTACGCGGATTTGGCCTATGTACTCAACCAGTCCGCCTTGCCAGGACAAGCGAACAATTGGTCCTGGCAAAGCGCCATCACCAACGCCACCTGTCAATCTCCCGACACCCTTTGGCACCAATACCAAACTTGGCTCAAAGCCAACCCCTAACCCGCCGGCCGCCGTGCCTGCCACGCTTGGAGTTTCATGTGATCACCCTATTGTTTCCAGTTCTTTGGTTTTTGGGCGGCCCCGCCGGCGAAACCCCCTTCGACCATGTCGATCCCTTCCTCGGCACCGGCGGCTATGGCCACACCTTTCCCGGCGCCGTCATGCCGTTCGGCATGGTTCAACTCTCACCCGACACCGCCACCCGGGTCCCCAAACAAAGTTACCCCTGGTGCGCCGGCTACCGCTACGAGGACCCCACGATCTTGGGGTTTAGCCATACCCATCTCAGCGGCACCGGCCACTCGGACCTCGGCGACATCTTGGTAGCACCCATGGTCGGCACCCTCCATACCCAACCCGGTCCGGTCGACCAACCCGAAAAAGGCTACCGCTCGCGCTTCAGTCACGACCGCGAACACGCCGAACCCGGCTACTACGCCGTCGATTTGCTCGATGACAACATCAAAGCGGAAATGACCGTGACGACCCGCGCCGGTATGCACCGCTACCACTTCCCCACCAGCGACCAGGCCCACCTCCTGTTTGACTTGGTGCACGCCATTTACAATTTCGACGGCAAGGTGGTTTGGTCGTCTATCACCGTCGAAAACAACCGTCGCATCAGCGGTTACCGGCAAACCACCGGCTGGGCGCCCGACCGCCGCATCTACTTCGTCGCCGAATTCTCCCAGCCCTTCGACAGCTACACCGTCGTCCAAGACGACCAGCCCCATTACTATTTTCGAGAGCCGGGCCGGAAGCAGCAGTTCGATGCAGCTCGGCGTTTTGCCGGACGCAAACTCAAGACCGCTTTCCACTTCAAAACCAAGGCCGATCAGCCGCTGCTCCTCAAGATCGCCGTGTCACCCAACGACATTGCGGGCGCCCGCAAGAACCTCAAGGCCGAAATGCCCCACTGGCGCTTCGACCAAGTCCGCCGCGATGCAAAAACCGCCTGGCAAAACCAACTGAACCGCATCCAAATCGACGGGGACATCGCGGCCAAACAAAAGTTCTACACCAGCCTATACCGCACCGCCATTGCACCCATGACCTACAGCGACGTCGACGGCCGCTATCCAGGCATGGACGGCGCTATTCAAAACGCGGGCGACCACGTCAATTACACCGTGTTTTCCCTATGGGACACCTACCGCGCCACCCACCCCTTATTTACCCTAACCCAACCGGAACGCGTGCCCGACATGATTCGCAGCATGCTGCGCCACTTCCAAGAAAGTCCCCGCAAACTCTTGCCCATCTGGTCCTTACACGGCAATGAAACTTACTGCATGATTGGCTACCACGCCGTTTCGGTCATCGGCGACGCCTATCTGAAGGGAATTCGCGGTTTTGATGTGGACACCGCTTACCACGCCATGCGCCAAACCGCCAATCATCCCGACTACGACGGCCTGCAACACTACCGCCGCCTCGGCTATGTACCCATTGATTTGGAAGACGAAGCCGCCTCAAAAACGCTCGAATACGCCTACGACGATTTCGTCATCGCCAAAATGGCGCAAGCACTCGGCCGTGACCGCGATGCCGCGATTTTCAGTGAACGCGCCCAAAATTACCGCAACATTTTTGATCCCGGTTCAGGCTTCATGCGTGCCCGCCTCGAAAACGGCCGCTTCCGCGAACCCTTCGACCCCTTTCGCGCCGCCTGGCATGGCGATTACACCGAAGGTAATGCTTGGCAATACAGTTGGTATGTCCCCCACGATGTGCAGGGCTTAATTGATCTCATGGGCGGCCGCGAAGCCTTCATCGCCAAGCTCGATCTGCTGTTTGAAGTGCAAACCGATGCGGAAAAATACAGCGAGGTCGACGACATTTCGGGCCTCATCGGCCAGTACGTGCACGGCAACGAACCCAGCCACCACATTGCCTACCTCTACAACTATGCCGGGATGCCGTGGCGCACCCAAGAACGCATCGACCAAATTTTGGCCGCCATGTACAGCACCGGACCTGAAGGGCTCGCCGGCAACGAGGATTGCGGTCAAATGTCGGCCTGGTACCTTTTTTCGACCATGGGCTTTTACCCCGTGGCGCCGGGCGACGGCGTTTACGTCATCGGCAAACCCGCTAACAAACACACCGAGCTTAAATTGGCCGGAGGCAAATCCTTTGTCATCACCGCCGCCGAGCTCAATCCCGACAACCCCTACATCCAATCCGTGCACCTCAATGGCAAACCCTTAACTACCAGTTATGTACGCCACCAAGACATCGTCTCCGGCGGCACTTTGCATTTCGTCATGGGGCCGCAACCCAACCACACCTGGGGCAGCGCACCCGCCGACCTACCACCGTCAATGACCGCCGCACCGGCGAGTTGGTGAACCATGAGCGCCTTACCCAGCCCCTTCCGCGCGCCGTGGCCCACCCCCGCCACCGGCCCCCGCTTCCACGAACCGGATCGGCTCGACGCGACGACAGTCGGCCGCAGCGGCGGCGCGCCGACACTGCAGCGCCAACAACTATTGGCCGCCCAGCTCGATCAACTGTTCGTCTTAATGGCACGTTTGGACCGACAGCAACCCCGACAGCCCCTACCTCCCCTCCCCAGCAGGCACGAGGTAGAAAGGGTCAAGGCCGATTTTCAAGAGGCCTTGCACCAACTCGCCGCCCTCCTTTGCCAACCCCACGCCCATGCCGTCCCAACACCGCAACCCACCAAACCAGCAGCCGCCAAGCCACGCGATGCCGCCTTTATCGCGCGAGCCCAGAGCCTGGCCCAAGCCCAGCTTGGCAATTGCCTTTTCGGCGTCAACGAACTTGCCGAAGCCATGACAATGACACGTCGTCACCTGGCCCGCCGATTCGCCGAACTAATCGGCCGACCACCCTCGCAGTGGTTGTCCGATTTGCGCCTTACTCGCGCCGAGCAACTCTTGCGTGACGGCAAGCTCAACGTCTCTGAAGTCGCCGGTCACGTCGGTTTCGCCAAACCCAGCTACTTCGCGCAACGGTTCAAATGCAGGTACGGCTGCACCCCTAGCGCATACCGCCGGCAATTCATGTCGTAAAAACGCGGCCAATCTCAAGTGACGAGGCCTCCCATTACCATCGATCCCGACCGAGCGTCTTTCACGAACCGAATCGGTTTTGGGAGGAATCTGTGCCGCTTAAACAACACCCTTGTTCAATCGGCGGCATGGCTGATATTAGATCTTACTTCCGGGTTGCCCAACCAAGCGATCACGGTGTTTTTGCAAAGCGGTGACAATATGATCGCGAAACAGGCGTAAACGCGGATTGTCACGCATGTCGGGATGCACCAACACCCATAAATCGGTATCAATCATCGGCTCGCTGCGACGCCGCAAAAGGCCGTCGGCCATGAAACAAGGCAAAATCGCCAATCCCATGCCGGCCTGGCAGACGGCGCGTTGTAGATAGATGTTGTTGAACATACCGCGTATCGGCAGCTCGGAAAAAGCAGTGCGCTTTATCCACATGCGCTGCGTTTCTCGATCATCCCAACCCAACCAAGCCTCGCCTTCTCCGTATACCGCCGCCGCCAGTGGTGCCGCTTTGCGCCCGGTCAAATGTGCCGTCGGCATGCCTTCTTGCGGCACCAACCGAATGGCGATATCGGCGTCGCGGTTGCTTAAATTGGCGAGGTCGTACGTCGTTTCCACCTCTAGTTCAATGTCGGGCCATTGCTGCTGAAAGGCGACCAGATCCGGTGCCAACAGTTCGCTCATCAACATGTCGGGCGCCGAAACGCGCACCACCCCCTGTAAACGCGGTTCCACGTTGGCGGCACAACGCGTAAACCCATGCACCATCGCCTCAACCTGTTCCGCCCGTGCCACCAACGCCAAGCCCTCAACTGTCGGTTTGAGCCGGTCCGATCCGCGCTCGAACAGGCGTAAACCGAGCTGGGCTTCTAATGCAGCCAGGCGCCGCTGCATCGTGGGATGGCTGGTACCCAATTGCTGCGCGGCACCACGCAAGCTACCGGCACGGATAAGCGCCAAAAAAACGCGCAAATGATCCCAATTCAAAGCATTGTCCGTCATAACCGACCTCGGTTCACCCGTGGTTTCCTCAAACTACCGGTACAAAAACGTACCACTGCTTTGCAAAAGTGTAACTATTTTATTCGTCCCATTCGCCATAAACTGAGCGCCTGACACGAAAAGCACGAATCAAACGACGCCCAATTCAGATCAAAGAGGTGCGTCTTCGCCAATTGTGCCATCTGTGACCAGGAGAATGACCATGAACCACGCCGCTTCCAGCCGCCCCATTTCACGCTCAGAACGTTGGTGGAACCGCAAAGCACACGGCTATGCTAACCGCCCCATTGAAGACCTCGCCGCCTACAAAGAAAAACTGGCGCGCACCCAAGCACTCTTTACGCCGACCAGCCAAGTGTTGGAATACGGCTGCGGCACCGGTTCGACCGCATTGGTCCACGCCCCCCATGTCGGCCGCCTCCTTGCCGTTGACAGCAGTGCCACTATGATCGAAATCGCCGAGGAAAAGGCCCTGGCCGGCGGCCATGGCAACCTTTCGTTTCGATGCGCCGCCCTCGCCGAGATCGCCGCCGAAGGCCTCACCTACGACATCGTGCTCGGCCTCAACGTCTTACACCTACTCGACGATTGGCGTGCCGGCATCCGCCATTCCTATGACCTCGTCAAACCAGGTGGCTATTTTGTCTCAAGCACCGCCTGCATCGCCCAACTCGGCCCGTTCCTACGCTTCCTGCTCCCGATCGGCGGCATGCTTGGCGTCATCCCCAAGGTGGCGCAATTCGACCGCAATGAGTTGGTCGCCGCCCTGAAAGACGCCGGCTTCCACATTCACAGCAATGAAGTGCTCAACAGCAACGGCACCAACGCTTTTATTATCTGCAACAAACCCAACTAATCGCTACAACAGAGCGATTCTTGGCACCGCACCAGCATCTTATGCGATTGCATCCAACCGGATCGCACACGTTAGGTCATCCACAGGGGTGCCCGAAATGCCCCTGACGAACGCATTTCAGGCGCCCCCTTCCAATTCGTTTTCGCTCAAATACATTGATTAACATCAGCTCTTTCAGGCGGCCATACGTCTTGCTCTAGCGAACGCGGGCGCCTATCAGGGCGTTCGCGTTCCGGTCTGAGCAACACCACCGCATCGGGCAAGTGGCCGGGAACCTGCGTCATCAATGGGCGTTCGCCGGCAGGCCCAATCAAGCCGAACGCCACCGGGGTGTCGTGGCGTGGCGATGGTTCCCGTCATCGCCCTCCGCCCCGCACCTAGACGAAAATCCAAACCAAAACCTGCAGGTCTCACCAATTGAGCCAGGCTGGTGGAGCGGGCAGTGGCGCATGGAGGATGTTCAGAGCGCGCGCAAAGACCATTCATTCACCATCGACGAAAAACAGTAACAACCAACAACCTAAGCGCTAAATAGAGAAGGGTCGCGATCATCGAACCTGAGTGGCGCGCTAAGACTTAAAAAGATCTTTCTTGCGTCTAAACATAACGAATTATCGAATGTCCCCAATATGACATGAGTCTCTTCAGTTCCTGCAGTAAAATCACACAGCTGAAGCAAG
>JAUIFE010000012.1 GCA_030429565.1 Holophagae bacterium
TGACGTTTCCAGAACGCTATTTTGGATTCGCGTGATGATGCTGGTTCCATGATATCCCTCCCTGAGGTATTCACCATCTTCGCTCGTCCCATCTCCGATGAAAACACGGGTTCGTTAAACGCTTACGCCGATAAAGCTGTTTTCGGACACCTGGCCAACCGCATTCAGGTTGCCGTCAAATGCCAGAGAAACCACGGTTTCCGGCACAACCACCGGCGGGGCCGGTGTTTGGGGCGGCGTTACTGCGCTTTCGTCTGGGGGCATATCGCGATTCAACGCAATCACCAGCTTGGTACTGCCCAAGTGGTCCTTAATGTACAAACCGGTGTTTGCCTTGCTTTTGTACGTGATCTCAGGTCGGTCACCGCCCTTCTGAACCGAACGGTAAATCCGCGTGCTGTCCTGGTTGTAGCGATAATCACGGGTCTCGGTGGCCTAACCGGACTGAGCTTCCTTTCCATAACTGTTTTGTGCCAAACGCGTCGACAGGTGTCGATAGCGCGCATCGCCGTAGAAAAAGGATCGATTGAAGGTAGGCAAGGACAGCACATTTCTAACCGGGCTAAGCCTAGAAGGAGAACAGGTAGAGGCACCCCCTCTACTGCTCACGAACCCAACTAGGGCCAAATCTGATAAATATCAAGAGCCTGCAAAAAGTGGGTGCCCTGGCTTTTCCTGCACTAGTTCCTTCGATCAATCGAATTTCCCCAATGCAAAAATGGTTTTACCCAAAACAGCGTAAAATTTCCGCCTTGCAGAGCGCAAAGCCTCATGGGACTCTCCCAGGTTTCGGTCGAATTGATCCCCTTTATATCGATCCGTATAAGCCTCAATTTCTGCCTCAGCCTTCAAGATTAAAGATCGACAATCGGGGCTAAGCAGACCCCTACGAATATATTCATCAATATCCTCCTCGGACAATGAAATACAATTCATTAAAACATTATTAAAGTTACGAAACACACAACCCATTAAACCAATCTCTCTATTCCAGCTAATAAAATAAGGGTGTGTCGCCAAAAAGAAGGATTGAAGATAGCGAAACAACATCTTTTCATGAATCGTATCCCTATCTTCTTCATCTCCCTCTTCATTTGAAAAGTAAGAGCTAAGGACACCACATGGATCACTTACCCCTGCCAACAGATCTCCTTTACCCTCTTCATTGTCACACAAATAATTATCAACACAAGAGGTAATATCATCCCTAAAGTTGTAGATTCTAGTTGTGTCTTTATCACTCAACACTCTCTCTAGCAAACCTTTAAGAATAGGTTGCGGTACGTCCTCACCATTCACAATCAAGAACCTACATAGTATAAAACCGCACCAGTGGTCAAGATCTTGAATTCGCTCAAGAACCTTGATAACAAAATCCCTATCAAGACTCAAACCTCTAAATTCCATGATGCTCCAAATAAATTCGACTGCTGCTTGAGTCTCGCCGATCCCCTTACCTAAATCTAAAACTTTCAAAAAACAGTCCCGGATCTCAGCTTCCATCTCTCTCTCCGTTAGTGATAATCGGTAATTTTAACATGCAGCCCTTTCGAATCCAGTTTAAAAATCAGCCGCAGACCTTCTTTTGAGGAATTATTTTCCATTTTAATAGATATAGACCACCAGCCCTTATAGCTTTTTTCTACATTAAGTTTATGGAGAAAAAAACGACTCTTCAAGATTTTTTCAGCCGACAAGTCACCATGAACAAATCGCCGAATTAACCCTTTAGCGTCCCATAAGTTTTGATACCCCTCCTTTGTGAACTTAATAGTCGGATTCTTCTCTCCCTCCAAGGGGTAACCGTGCTTGAAAAGAACTTTTGCATTAGGAGCCGGTTCTGGATTTCCTCCCGGAGAGGCACTGCTATTATCGTTACCCTTTGATCGGCTGTGAGTCCGCCACTCCGGTGCTTCGTTAATTCCCCGGTGAAAACTTGTGATGGCTACAACACCACCATAGACGAGAAGCGCGCCTCCCACAAGCACGCCGCCTGTGATCAAAACCGGGGCGCCTGCAACCACCATAACGCCCCCGCCGGCTAGGATCGAGACCCCGCCGAATGCCATGACTCCGCCTGCCGTCGTTGCAAACGCGTCACCGGCCGTCTGACCAGCCCGAAAGGTCCAATCCTGTTCATCAGAACGACCGGCTCCCATTAATAAATTGCTGAAAAAGGCATTGACCCCACCAAAAATGAACATCCCACCTTCGTGAAGCATTTCGTAGGACGTCACTGTCATGTTCTCGAAGATAGAGGGCTCGCTGCCGTCAGGTACATCATCATCTTCCAATCCAGTCGGATCGACTCGGTTGACGGGATTGTTCCCTACGTAGATGTAGACGTTCCAGTACTGGCGCAAGGGGTCGGCCTGCAGGAAACGTCCCACTTCCGGGAGGTACCAGCGGCCGTTCATGTAGATCAGGCCCAGGCCTTTTTCCACTTCTTGGCCGGTGAATTGGTGCGGTTCGGTTTTGCCACCCGCCAAAGCCCCGTAGGATTCGTTGAGGGTGATGCCGAAGGCGTCCGCATCCGCGCGTGTCAAAATCAACAAAGCACGCACGCGGTCTCGCGTGGCCTGATCCGCCGGCAGGTTACGCGCCTGGCCGGCCTCCGATTGTGGCGGGGCGCCGGGACTGGTACGCAGGAAGTGATCGCGAATCGCACCTTGGTCTTTGGCGCCTGCCGCAATAACCACTTCGTCCAAGCCCCCTTCCCAGGCATAATCCTCATGACCCGGCCAATTGCCGAGATGCAGGTCTTCGGCTGGGAACAAAGCGGGCAGGTCTACCGCCTGCGGTTCACCCAACAGTTCACCGTCCTGATAACAGCGCACGAATTGACCGTCGAAGGTCACGGCCAGGTGGACCCAGGTTTTGACCGGCATGCGGCCGAATTGACTGAAGAACTGCCAGCCGTCGGCACCACCGCCTAAACGTAGGACCGGTAATTTGTTGCCGTCAAAGTAAAAGTGAATGGGGTTGTACCGAATCGAAGCGCCACCGCCCACGGTCACCATGGTGCCGTGATCCCATTCGCCGTCGTCCTCATCATTGTCGTAGGCCCACAGCATGATGGTGAACTGTTCGGTTAGTTGGGCCACGGCAGGATCGTTGATCTGCAGCGATTCGTTGCGGTCCAACCACAAGGCGCGATCATCAAAACGCGACATGTAGTTTGCGTCGCCGATAAAGCTGCTTTCGGTCACCTGGCCAACCGCATTCAGGTTGCCGTCAAATGCCAGAGAAACCACGGTTTCCGGCACAACCGCCGGCGGGGTCGGTGCTTGGGGCGGCGTTACTTCGCTTTCGTCTGTGGGCATATCGCGATTCAACGCAATCACCAGCTTGGTACTGCCCAAGTGGTCCTTAATGTACAAACCGGTGTTTGCCTTGCTTTTGTACGCAATCCGCTCGCCGCCGTTGAAGACGTAGGCACGCCGTGCACGGCCCCAGGCATCCAGTTCGGCGGCATTCTCTAAACCGTTTGGTACGAAGTACGTGATCTCGGGTCGGTCACCACCCTTCTGAACCGAACGGTAAATCCGCGTGCCGTCCTGATTGTAGCGATAATCACGGGTCTCGGTGGCGTAACCGGATTCGGCTTCATTTCCATAACTGGTTTGTGCCAAACGCGTCGGCTGGTGCCGATAACGCGCATCGCCGTAGGTAAAGGATTGATCGACTTCCAAGGCGCCGTCGCCGTCTTTAAAGCGCTGGATCCCCACCACATTACCCATCTCATCATAACGGAAGTCGAGGCGCCGGTAGCGCGGTGTGTTATTGGCATAACCCTCATCCTTGCGCACGGTGGCCAGTTGGTTGGTTCCCGGTGTCAATTCGTGGTTGAGGTAGACGTTAAAGCGCTCGGGACGCAACGGATTGTTGGTATCAATGCGATGTTCGCGAATACGGTTCCCATTGCGGTCGTAGCCATAACGATGGGTTAGAACAGCGTCGCGGCGCTGCACCGATCGCGTCAACTGATAATTGCCGTCGTAACCGTACTCGTGTTGGGTCACCAACCCGTGCTCACCACCCTCCAGGTGGTAGTTCTCCGACAGCGCGGCAATCGAGCCGTCGAACATTTTGAGGGTTTGCGCGGCGCCGTCACCGTCCATCAAACCGCCCAACCCGAAGTAATCCAAATCAACGGAGTAGGTGTCCACCCCGTCGATTTGAACCTGTTGGCTCATCAACCAATTGCGCATGTCGTAGGTGTAGCGGTTGGTAATCGCGGCGGAGCCGTCCCCGCCGTAAACCACTTCACGCACATGACCGGTGATGGTGTAGTCCCAGCTTCCAAGCTGCCGCGATTGTTCCTCAAGCGCAACGTTGCTCTGCTCGTCGACAAGCGGCCCCAGCACGGCCACGACGGTGTCACCTAGGTGGTCGGCGGCGGCGTCCTGGTGCCGATAGGCCACGTTTAAGCGCATGCGTTCGGACAACGGTGCGAGGTCATAGCTTTGAACCACGCGGCCAAAGGGATCGTAGGCGTATCCGGTACCCAGGTGATGGGTTTGGTTGTAACGTGCCACGACCAAGTCGCGTTGGTCGTAACGCAACCAGGTTACCTGGGGCTCCAACACGCCGCGAATCAACTGCACGTGGCAAATCATGCGACCGCGCCAATCGTAATAAAACCGTTCAGCACTTTGATCGGCCATAATTTCGACCAAACCCTCAAGCGGCTCTGCAAAAAGCAAACCCTGATGATCCCATGGATAAGCCGCCTTTAACGCATCAATCGTCGGCCAATAAGCGCCTTCGCGATAACTGGTGGACCAGAGAAAACGCTCGTTAAAGAGATCGTACTCACCGTAGCGATAGGTCACGACCGATGCCTGCACGGCACGCACGCGGTAAACGGCACTCAACGATCCGTCTTCGGGCAAGCCACCTCGATCAGCCGGCACCGCCTGGCTAGGGTTGTCGAGAACGAACAGGTTTAATAGTGGAGAATTAAGCGACGCCCACTCGACCCAATCAACATAAAACCGTTTTAACACCACGGCATTCAAAAATATCGAAAAGCGTAGTTAGTTTCGCCTCTAAACCGCGCTCAAACCACACCCGCTTGGAAGTCTCGAAGTTGTGCCAGATAAGCGTCACCGGTGTTTCTATTCCAAACCCAGCAAAGAAGCAGTCTTCAACACCGTCAAGACTCTGCCCAAAATAACCACCAGGACCATTGACGGCTTCACCAATAGCACAACAAAAATCGATCTCATCCAACACATCAGATCCATCTATCTCTAAGACCTGGTTCTTTTTATCAACAGTAGCCCAGTCGTGATAATACAAATTAACCCGAAGCCACTTCATTTTTTCTTCACAACTCAAGCTTCTCCACTTACCTATAATATTATCTTCTCCGCCTTGACGATCTTCAAGAAGCCGAAAAAAAACTTCAGAAAAATACGAATCTACACCTACAAAAATAACACTCCGATCCCTGTGATGATACCAAACCTCATCTGCATCAAAATTTACAACTACAGGCCTCTCTCTTTTCACCAAATTCACTTTTAAGTACACCACTGCACGATAGAAAACATCATAGTCATATACCCATTCATTAAACTCACCCATAAATAAGCGCAAATCACCCTCATTTAATTCGATTCTTTCCTCTACCAAATTCTTATTACCCCCAATACCCCTAACAGTAGAATAACAACCTCTCTGCAAGCCACAAAACCCCCCTACAAACCGAAGATCATCACCATCAGTAACACTTACACTATAACGACAAAATTCACTCGCCATAAAAACCCTCCTTATCCAACCAGCTCTACAATATTAATGGGTGGATTTAACAGGCGGACCATTCTCTTGATAGAAAGGCCCAGGGAATTTAACTACCCGATCATAATCATGCCTAGATGTATAACCTAACATGTTTTTCCCCTTATGATACAGAATTCTCGCCCCATCTAGACCGGGTACTTTGAATTCCAAAGCCCCTGCCCATTGTCTATTTGTAGCGTCTCTACCTTCGAAAATTTTTTGCTTGCCGTTCTTATCAAGATTGGGAGTCCCTCTACCCAATCGTATTTCTTCATACGCATCCCTCAACTGGCTCCTCACATTATTGGGCCCGGACAGTTTTGTATCCTTAATTTTTGACGGAGCATGATTACCTCTTCTTTGAGGTCTCGCTTCTGGATCTGCCGACACTTGCTTTCGTTTTTGCCCCTTACCTTTAGAAAAACTGTGGGTACTCCACTCCGGTGTGTCGGTCATGCCGTGGTGAAAACCGCTCCCGGCACTTAGACCGCCCCAAACTACTAACCCGGCACCGCCGGCAACTAATGCGCCACCCACCAGGAGTGGCGCACCCACAACTCCTGCAGCGATCATGGCCCCGCCGGCAACGATCATTGTAGCACCTGAAAACATCATCTGATTACCAGCAACCATGGAGAGACCATCACCAAAGGCCTGACCCACCTCAAACGAAAAATGGTCTTCTTCTGATCGTCCGGCGCCCATCATGAGATTGCTACCAAAGGCATTAACGGCGCCACCCGTAAAATAAAAAACATCGTCGGTACCGATGTTAACGAAAGACCACTCGATTAACTCAATGTTCGTAACCTCGATTGTTTCATCTTCCAATCCGGTGGGATCGACTCGGTTGACGGGATTGTTACCAACGTAGATGTAGACGTTCCAGTACTGGCGCAAGGGGTCGGCCTGCAGGAAACGTCCCACTTCCGGGAGGTACCAGCGGCCGTTCATGTAGATCAGGCCCAGGCCTTTTTCCACTTCTTGGCCGGTGAATTGGTGCGGTTCGGTTTTGCCACCCGCCAAAGCCCCGTAGGATTCGTTGAGGGTGATGCCGAAGGCATCCGCATCCGCGCGTGTCAAAATCAACAAAGCACGCACGCGGTCTCGCGTGGCCTGATCCGCCGGCAGGTTACCCGCCTGAGTGGCTTCAGTTTGGGACGGTGCGCCGGGGCTGGTGCGCAGGAAGTGATCGCGAATCGCACCTTCTTCCTTGGCGCGTGCCGCAATAACCACTTCGTCCAAGCCCCCTTCCCAGGCATAATCCTCATGACCCGGCCAATTGCCGAGATGCAGGTCTTCGGCTGGGAACAAAGCGGGCAGGTCAACCGCTTGCGGCTCACCCAACAGTTCGCCGTTCTGATAACAGCGCACGAATTGACCGTCGTAGGTCACGGCCAGGTGGACCCAGGTTTTGACCGGCATGCGGCCGAATTGACTGAAGAACTGCCAGCCGTCGGCACCACCGCCTAAACGCAGGACCGGTAATTTGTTGCCGTCAAAGTAAAAGTGAATGGGGTTGTACCGAATCGAAGCGCCACCACCCACGGTCACCATGGTGCCGTGATCCCATTCGCCGTCGTCCTCATCATTGTCGTAGGCCCACAGCATGATGGTGAACTGTTCGGTTAGTTGGGCCACGGCGGGATCGTTGATCTGCAGCGATTCGTTGCGGTCGAACCACAGGGCGCGATTATCAAAACGCGACATGTAGTTTGCGTCGCCGATAAAGCTACTTTCGGTCACCTGGCCAACCGCATTCAGGTTGCCGTCAAATGCCAGAGAAACCACGGTTTCCGGCACAACCGCCGGCGGGGCCGGTGCTTGGGGCGGCGTTACTTCGCTTTCGTCTGTGGGCATATCGCGATTCAACGCAATCACCAGCTTGGTACTGCCCAAGTGGTCCTTAATGTACAAACCGGTGTTTGCCTTGCTTTTATACGCAATCCGCTCGCCGCCGTTGAAGACGTAGGCACGCCGTGCACGGCCCCAGGCATCCAGTTCGGCGGCATTCTCTAAACCGTTTGGTACGAAGTACTTGATCTCGGGTCGGTCACCACCCTTCTGAACCGAACGGTAAATCCGCGTGCCGTCCTGGTTGTAGCGATAATCACGGGTCTCGGCGGCGTAACCGGATTCGGCTTCATTTCCATAACTGGTTTGTGCCAAACGCGTCGGTTGGTGCCGATAACGCGCATCGCCGTAGGTAAAGGATTGATCGACTTCCAAGGCGCCGTCGCCGTCTTTAAAGCGCTGGATCCCCACCACATTACCCATCTCATCGTAACGGAAGTCAAGGCGCCGGTAGCGCGGTGTGTTATTGGCATAACCCTCATCCTTGCGCACGGTGGCCAGTTGGTTGGTTCCCGGTGTCAATTCGTGGTTGAGGTAGACGTTAAAGCGCTCGGGACGCAACGGATTGAAGGTATCAATGCGATGTTCGCGAATACGGTTCCCATTGCGGTCATAGCCATAACGATGGGTTAAAACAGCGTCGCGGCGCTGCACCGATCGCGTCAACTGATAATTGCCGTCGTAACCGTACTCGTGTTGGGTCACCAACCCGTGCTCACCACCCTCCAGGTGGTAGTTCTCCGACAGCGCGGCAATCGAGCCGTCGAACATTTTGAGGGTTTGCGCGGCGCCGTCACCGTCCATCAAACCGCCCAACCCGAAGTAATCCAAATCAACGGAGTAGGTGTCCACCCCGTCGATTTGAACCTGTTGGCTCATCAACCAATTGCGCATGTCGTAGGTGTAGCGGTTGGTAATCGCGGCGGAGCCGTCCCCGCCGTAAACCACTTCACGCACATGACCGGTGATGGTGTAGTCCCAGCTTCCAAGCTGCCGCGATTGTTCCTCAAGCGCAACGTTGCTCTGCTCGTCGACAAGCGGCCCCAGCACGGCCACGACGGTGTCACCTAGGTGGTCGGCGGCGGCGTCCTGGTGCCGATAGGCCACGTTTAAGCGCATGCGTTCGGACAACGGTGCGAGGTCATAGCTTTGAACCACGCGGCCAAAGGGATCGTAGGCGTATCCGGTACCCAGGTGATGGGTTTGGTTGTAACGTGCCACGACCAAGTCGCGTTGGTCGTAACGCAGCCAAGTCACCTGGGGCTCCAACACGCCGCGAATCAACTGCACGTGGCAAATCATGCGACCGCGCCAATCGTAATAGAAACGTTCGGCACTTTGATCGGCCATAATTTCGACCAAACCCTCAAGCGGCTCTGCAAAAAGCAAACCCTGATGATCCCATGGATAAGCCGCCTCTAACGCATCAATCGTCGGCCAATAAGCGCCCTCGCGATAACTGGTGGACCAGGGAAAACGCTCGTTAAAGAGATCGTACTCACCGTAGCGATAGGTCACGACCGATGCCTGCACGACACGCACGCGGTAAACGGCACTCGAGGTGCCTTCTTCGGGCAAACCCCCTTGATCAGCCGGCACCGCCTGGCTGGGGTTCTCGGGAACGAACAGGTTCTGCAAGGTTTCCCGTTGGTTCGCGGTTATGCCGGGGAACGAAACGACGCGGGTTTGCACTACCCGACTCATGTCGTCATAAACAGTTTCCAACCACTGATTGTGCTCGATGTCGCCGGCATGCCGCACCAAGCGGGTGCGCCCCTGGCGATCAACGACATACTCGGTGAGGCCGCTATCGGGTTCGACAGTTTCAATTAAACGACCCAATGCATCGTAGCGATGGGTGACACGCAGGCCCGCATGACCTTGCGCTGGTGAGAGCTGCCAAGCAGACCCATTTTGACCGCGACGCAACTGCAAGGCTTTGGGCGGCCAAGCGCCAACCACCAAACCCTCCTCGTTGACTTCGGTAAAGTTAGCAAGGTTAAAGTCCGCATGCCATTTATTCCCATCGACGTCACTTCCAGAGGAAAGTGGGTTGGCGGCAACCCGTTGGTGGTAATCGGCGGGCAAGTGAATGGTTTCGTTGGTATGAAAGACCATGGTGCCCAAACTAGGGTCGATCTGAGCTTGTCCGATCCTGACATCAAATCCCCAATCCTCCAGGAGTTCGATACTGGGATTACCAATTTCGACAAGGGCATTACCATGGCCGTCACTCAAGGTAACGGCCATCAAGCCGTTGGGATCAATCGCCACACGCCCTTCAACAATGGGCAAGCGACGGCCGTCTTCAGTGACGGCATAGGAAAATTGTTGGTGAACGGAAAGATTTTGAAAGACGAGTCGCGCCTCAGGCGGCGGCGTGTCGCCAAACGCACTATTGAAAACGGGCAAGATGAAGTAGTGATAGCGGCTGTAACGCAAAGGATCGTCGGGATTCCGCGCGTGACGACCGAAGGGAACTTCAGCAAGAACCCTTTGCTTGGCGGGGTCGCGATCATAAATCACTTCATTGAAGGCGTTGGCATCACGACCGACGATGTGCTCGAGTTCGGGTTTGTCGCCGGCACTCGCGGCTGCTCGCCAATAATTTTCCGCGTTATGGAAACTACCGCTGGGTGAAGGTGCGGCGATCAGCGCATTAGGCGGCGTGAGAACACCGTACGGCGCAGACGATGGGCCTTGGGTACTCAATACATCGTAGGCTTTGGCGGTGCTTTGAACCCGACCCAGGGCGTCATATCGCTGGGCACCAGAAACCGCCACACGGTCAAGCCATTTAAAAGGGACATGGGTGGCCATGGTCCTGGTCTCTTGCGCACGCCCGATTAGGTCGGAGAAGGCGACGGTGACAATACGCTGTTCGGGATCATTGGGGTTGGGGTAATTAATGGAAACAATACGATTGTGCGATTGACTTTGTCCCCAACTCTTCTCGCCCTCGGCCTCAAAAAAGCCGGTCAGCCGCATGTTTTCCCGCCAGCCAGGCTCAAGGGTCGCATCAAGGTCAGAACGTTTGATGTGACTCTGGGGCACAAACACACAAATTTGGAACTCGCCCAAATGGCTCACCGAGCCTGGCACGTAGCGGTAAAAAAGGTTGTTGTCACGTCGCCAAGTTGTCGCATTTTTTTGGAGCGTTACTGCCCGGCGATTGGCATAAAACCACGGCAAAGGCGATCCATCTTTGTGATCGGGATAAGGCACCACAAATACGCGATGGCGGCCGCTATCGGCGCTGGGATCGAATGGCAGGGTTACCCAGCCATAAACTGCCGGATCCGCAAGGGTTGCCGGTGTCTGACGCAAGTCGAGCGCGGTGAGCCCCGCTTGCCCCAAAACCCACGTTTGGTTGACGGCGGCGCCCACATCCTGCGCTTGGAGTACAAGCGGCTCAGGCGCAAAAGCATTGGCAAAGGCCTGTTGCAGTTCGGCTGAAGGGTTGTCTTGCAGCAGCTCAAGCGGATTTTCCTGCTCGCTTTCGCGTAGGCCGCTGTTTAACCATTGTGGCGATTGCACGGCACTGGTTGAAGGTAAAACGCGATTAAAACGAACGCGGTTGGTGTGATCACCACCCCCCTCGGCAACCAGGGTACCGGCACCATTGGGACCGCGATAAATCACTTCGAAATACAGGTTTATTAAATCGCGGTCTTCGGGCCAAAAACCACCGGGCAGGCCGACAGCCGGCAAGGTAGCGCTGACCACCAAACGTTTGACGCCGTCCTGTAACACCAAT
Organism: Holophagae bacterium; assembly: GCA_030429565.1. Classification (GTDB taxonomy): domain Bacteria; phylum Acidobacteriota; class Holophagae; order Acanthopleuribacterales; family Acanthopleuribacteraceae; genus Acanthopleuribacter. The sequence continues at coordinate 11,402 of JAUIFE010000012.1, forward strand.
CGCGCCGCGCTTTGATCAAACAAGGGATCTGTCCCAATCGGCAAGTCCGCTGGTGTACTTTGCCATGTGGTGCCGTTGAAATACCCCAGCTCGGAGCGCCATCGCCACACGAATTGATTGAGGTCCACGAACGGCGCCTGCACACTTTTATTGACATCAAGCGTTTGCGTTGTCGTGACCGAACCACGTTCACCGGCGCGAAAGGTAACTGAATCGGGTGCGACACCGCGATAGGTCATGTTGGCAAGGGGTTCCCCTTGCGGTGGCGAACCGGGTTGCAGATTGACCCCAATGCCTTCCGCATGCAGTGCGAGGCTGCGCGCGAGGTAATTGCCTTGGTTGTCGAAAATATTGACGTAAAGGCGAACGGTGGTGGAAGCACCCGGTAGGGTCGAAAAATCGACCCAGCCGTCAGCGGCAAATCGGGTATGCCAGGTTGAAGAAAACAGTTTCGGCTGCACCAACAAGGGCAGATCGACATTGGCATCATCGCCAAGCACCAAGGATTGACCTGTTTGCGTGAGATAGTCACGCAACAGCATGGACGCCCCGGCACTGTGATTGCCGTCTTCCGATTGAAAAAACACCTGAATCTGCCATGGTGAGGCGGCGTTTTCGTACCGTTCTTTTTTGAATTTGGCGTGGGTTTGGAAAGCAAACTCATGCAAATGTTGGGCGGAATCGTAATACCAGATGAGATCGTCCTGGTTCTCAGCCACACCGATTGAGCCGAAGGTATTCGGTTCATATTGCGGCGTCGGACATTCACCGTCACCACTGTAGTTGAGGGTTAACGAGGCATTGGTCAAGGTGAAACGGCGTTCGGTCAAATGGTCGACAACGGCGATGTTGCGCACCGAAATCGGGTATGGCATGTCGGCCAAAGTCGAGGATATCTGGTGTTCGGTCATACATTGGTAAATGGCGGAGGCAGCCTGAATAAGTGAGCCTTGTCGCTCGACACGTTGACCGAACCCATTGAGTTCATGGAAATAGGTGTTAAAAGAAACGCCGACATCGGTCACAGGGACCCTTTCATAAGTGCCGGTTTCGGGCTGCCATTGTTCGCGCGTAATGGTACCGACTTGCACTGCAAAACGGTGGTTCGCGGTGGCAATATAACCCGGGTAATCGAGTGAGTAGTTGAGGTTGAGATCGGCCGTCAAACTGGTTTCAAGTACGGGGTGTTCGAAAACATTGGAATCGGCCCCGCCAAAGGCAAGCGCCACGCGCGCTTGGTCCAGTGAACGCACCGAACCAAAATCCTGACTGACCCGTGCCGGTAATCCGAAACGGTCAAAACCCTGATACACAATGCGATAGGAAACACCGGCGCGGAAACGTTGATCGAAAACCAAGCCATTTTCTTGGGGTCGCGTTTCGAGCAATACCGGCTCAGCGGCGCCATCCGGCAGTTCATAAATCGAAAAAGTTCCCTGTGGATAGGCTTCTTCAAAAGTAGCGGCTTCGGCCCATAACCCCAAATCGCTCAAACGCAAACTGAGCCGGTCACCGTGGTTCGCCGCGGCGCGCCCCTGCAAGGTCAAGGGTCTAGGCACACTTTTAAGGTTGCCGACAGCGGCGGACTGTAAAAGGAATGCCGCCGGCAAGTGATCCGACAAGGTTCGATAATGAACGGGAACAGTATTGGCGAGGATATCTTCATTGCGCTCGCCGACTAATGCGGCTACCTCAAACCCGGCAACCCGCAGGCTAACCTGCATGCCGGGAAGCGGCAGTTCCGGTTGATAGAATTCGGTGGCGCTGCCGTTGTTTCGGTCTGTCACCAAAAAGGCCCCCAGACGATAGGGCATATCGGGCCCGCGCGGTACCAACGCAGTGGGGTAAATCTCTTGGGTGTAGGGATAACCGGGTAAGGTGGCGGCTTCGGTCAAAAGCGACTGAAAAGCCTGCGCCAGTCTTGTCGCGCCCTGGTCGCCGGCAAGCCCGTTAAGGGGCATAGGTTCACTGGAGAAAAGTGGTTGAAAACGCCCACCGGAACCGGGTTCGTAGAGGCGCAGGACGAGGTGCCAGCCGTTGGGAATTTGGTTGCCAGGTTGCCGTTCGAGTTGCGTCGATAAACCGGCCGGCTCGGGAATTTTGTGGTGGTCGTCAAGCACAATGCCGCCGGCGAAGGCCCCGGCAGCGGATAAACCCCAGTTATTTGCGGCCATGGTCAGATGAACATTGGCATTAACTTGGTCAAAATGCAGCACTTTGGTGAACGGAGACAGGTCATTGACCACATCGGCGCCCATGTCTTGGTCGCGGAAGAAAATCCTGAGGCGACGGCGCTGCGTGCCGTCAAAAAATGCGTCGCGATAGGGCCCGGGTAAATAGGAAACCGCCATCGAGTTCGCGCTATTGGTCAAAGCTAAGCCAGGCCAAGCAGCGGCCGGCGCCCCCTGGCCGACGCGATACACCAGGGACCATGGCGGCTGGTCACCGGGTGCTAACCATTGGTAGCCATCCCACATTTCCCCAGTATCCTCATCACGCCATAGCCAATGAATTTCTTCAGTACTTACATGACGCGTAGTTTCCAAAAATGACGCGTCGATACTGAGGTTCATGGTGATGGGATCACGCGTGTTCACCATATGTTGGGTAGAATCTGCGGAAAACGGCATAAAGTGGCGAATATCCAAAGTTACTTCCTGGCGCCGCCCCTCCACTTGGGTACCACAAACAAGCTGATCCCCAAGACCTTGGACAAAAGACAATGGACTATTTGAACCTTCATTACCCCAACGAAAACCAAAATAACGCGTTCTATTCTCACCCTGAATACTTGAATATGTTAGCGAAAAGAAGGACCTATCAAGGACATCCCCTAATCTAAATCCATAAGGTGCGTTACTTGATTGATCAAGGGTTACCCACTTTTCACCATCGAAAATCCTCCCATCACTTATAAAAGAAACACGAACATCATTCATTAATAGATTCTCAGGCCAATTGTCAAAACGGAAGACATATAAATAGTATTGAGGACCATGCCAAGGTGAAGGATCACTGTAGAGTGGGGTGCCATTAGTAGTTTTTTGTACCGATGGGCCTAAGTGGGGGCTATCAAAAGAAGACGTAGCCGAGGAAAGCGACGACTTTGCTGCGAGAAGGTTTGCGGGCTCGTATCGAATTTCGGCAATGACAACCTCTTCGGTACGCTGGTGCCGATCACCCATGGTCATGACAATTTCATAAGTTTCGTTAGGGCGAAGTTTGTTATCGCGCATTAAGTAACGTACTGGAATACTAACACCGCTCGGCAAGCGACGCCAATCCGGTGTCAGCCAATGCCCCAAGCGGTCGCGAATGCCGTAGAAAGAATGACGGGTGCCATTGATCGGCCGGATATGACCAAGAAGAGATAAATTATCGGGAACTTCGGCAGTGGTCGTCACTTGAAAAGGACGGCTAGTATCGGACCGTTCAGCGACGGTAATGTTGCTGTAAGGCACTGCCGGCACCAATCGAAACGATGAAATGTCGACGGGCGGCAAAAGAACCGGCCGGCTGCTCAGGATTTCAAGGGTCGCAGGGAAATCAGATCCAACCGGGTTGGTTGCATTATTGCGAAAACGATAGAGCACCAGTTGATAGGCCGTTGCCGGATCAAGGCGGTCACCGTCAATAAGGGTGGTTTCACCCGAAATGCGCTGATCGAGCCAATCGGCATCGAGCCAACTTCCATCACGACTATTTTGAACGCCCAACGCGTAGGTGAAGGTATCAGCAGGCACCCCTTGGGGTGGATCCCAATTAACGCGGAAGTCACCATTCGTCTGAGGCGTGGCCGTCAGACCACTGGCCGGTGATAAGGCCGCGTACTCAAAGGAGACCGCACGCCAGGTCGATTCCACGGTCGTTGTATCGGTCGTTTCACGAACCTTGATATCGTAGACGGTATCGGCACCATCCCAAAAGGTCGAACCACGATCATCAAGGGCCGCCGAATAGGTACCGTTTTCTGTAACTTGCAAGGCCGGTCCCGCGCCGCCAATCGGCAGCCAGGTAATTGCGCTTTGCCAACTTTGCCCGTTCCAAAAAGCCTCGTTTCCATCAAAGCGCCGGCGCCAAGCTACGCTTGTCTCTTCAACATTAAGCGCAGAACCGTCTTGGTGTTCGATGGTCATGGTCAGCGCCGAAAAACCCTGCTCTTGATCAACAACAGTGCCCTGGGCACCTTCAGAAACTTGGATTTGAATGGAAGGCGCGCCATCATCGGCGCCGAACAAAGTTCCTTGGAAGGGCAAAATCGAGAGTAAAAAGATCGCAGAAAAGAATGTCAAATAGTTCATGAACAATACCTTAAAATGCACGATATCTGAAATGTCATGGTTCGCGATTCAAACAGGACGACCCTGAGGGCGGCACAAAGAGGCCACCCAAGGACCGTCCGGTGTACGTTAAGGGGCCTGTGGCAAAGGCGTGCTCTCTACCCGTTGGTGTTCAAGCACCTGGTACGCCTCGCGCAGGCGGCCGTCACCATCGAAGATCCGCCACAGCTCACCATCTTGGTTGAATTGGTAGCGAACGGTGCGACCGCGCGAATCGGTTGTAGCGGTCATCTTCTGAAAATGCGGATCGTAGGCGTAAAAGTTGGCGAAGGCCGAACGCTCTGAAGCGGTCCCCGCCGGGTAGACGGCAATGTCGTCAATCCGCAGGCCGGTTTGACCCAACTCAATCGCGCCAAACTGGGAACGGTTCAACTTCAGCTTAACGAAGAACCAACCCTGCGGTGCGGGGCTAATGGTGATGTGGCGTTGCTTGGATTGCGGTCGGTGCGCTGCCAAGGTCAAAGAGGTCACATCCGACCAGCCTGGGATTTGCAGGCGCAGGTTATTGCCTGCGTCGGGCCGGCAGAAAAAGCTGAGCCAATAAGGTCGCTCCGTTTCTCCGGTCTCGGGAGCCGGAACAAAATCCAGGGTAACCGGACCAACTGCAGCACCGAGCCCGCTGTAAACCTGACGGTACTGGGCCATGAACGCCTCGGGTGACAAATCATAAGCAGCCGCGCCATTAAGGCGTACCAACCTGTGATTGTGGGGGTTATCCTTAGCCGGCGGATAAGTGCCGCCGATAATTTCAGGATAACTTTCGAAGCTCTCATAGTAGATCTGGTTGAGGCGGGCATTGCCAAAATGGGCAATGGGACGTCGCTCCGTGGTGTCGTACAGCACGGCACTGTAGGTGCCCAAACGATCACGGCTCTCGGCCGGGAGACCGAAGGGGTTGTAGGCCGTATTTTGAATGGCCAACTCCCAGCGTCCGCCCGCCGGATTGGGATAGGAGTTTTGCCAAAACCCGTCGCTTGCAGTTGGGAATAACATCCCATTCAGCACTTGGTCGGCGTTGCGATTGAGATCGGCTAAAAAAGAAGCCGAACCACCGAGAAACCAAGCATCTGGATTACGCGCGTTTAAGCCCTTTCGCCACATTTCAACACTGGCGTAAAGTTGGTCTGTTTCCACCTCAGCAAGGCCCTGTAACCATGTTCGTGTGGCGGTGGGCCGCATTGAGGTATCCGAAGAAAACGCCATTTTAAAGCCGGGTTGTGTCAGCATGTTTTTCTGTTTCATGCCTTGACCACCGGCCGCATCCCAAATTTCGTGAGCTGGGATTTGCCAAACGTACATATACCGATCTGTCCCATCGGCTTGCAGTGAACGCGTCTCGGTAATGGCGTCACTGCCGGTGGAGAATTCAACCGCCACAACAGCGCTTTCCAAGCGTGTCTTATGGCCACCTTCTCTGTATTCCACGGTACTTTTCACCGGCCGGTAAGTGTTCCATAACTCGTCCTGAAACAACGCTTTGACCCGCAAACGCCGGCCATCGCCGTCATGTCGGCCAATTAATAAACCAAAATGCTGTTCGGCATGAACACCCGGCATCATTGGATTCAGTGAGCCGGCACTTTGATCACCTGGCAAATCGGCCTCTTGCAACCGGCCGTCGGCGTCACGGTAAAACCGCACCACCGGAAATGCTTCTCTTGCGGGATCGTAGGCGGCGCGATATTCGGTCGAAATGGTGCGAATGGGGAAGCCGCCCTGCGTCAATAAAACTTCTTCAACCGGTCGCCCAATTAAACCCGACTGGTTAACAACCCGCGAACGGACCTGAAAATCAAAAGAAAAGACGACGGGCTGTTCGCGGTTAAACGCAGCCGCTTCCCATGGTCGGTCCTGGTCGCCGTGAGTTTTGTATTGGATGAGTTGGGTATGGGGCTGGGCATCGTCCCATTGCAAAGATACTTCGTTCTGATAGGGTTTGACCGATTCGGTGAAAGTTCCATGAACGAGGTCCGGGTGAGCGGCGGTTAAAAACCGAAAACGCGTAGATCCAGGCTCAAAACGAGAATTCTGCGGCTTGGGGTTGCGTTGCTTTGAGGTAACCGCACCATAGGAAATGTCGGCGCCCGGCATAAAAAGGTACGGATATGCCTCGCTGCGCAGCAAGCGGCGGTCACCACCCACGCCTTGGATGTAGCCGGAGGGATCGGCAAAGATGACACCGCTATCCAAATCCAAATCAGGGTCACGATAATCATAGGTAAGGGTGGTGGTCATTTCATCACCCAATCGGCCGGCAAGCTGGCTGGGTCCAATCTTGACCTGTTTAACCCTCAGGCTACCGGCGATTTCACCCACCGCTGAAGCAGCGGAGGGGTTGGTGCTGTAAGGATCGGCAAAGTTGGTCTGCACGGGCACAACCACTTGTGCACCAGCGCTATTGATCGTCTGTCGACCCTGGATCTGTTGAATTTGAAACCGGATCAAACCACCGCGAGGATGGTTGATTTCATGCCAGATCCAAGAGGCGAATTCGCGAATAGCGGGATGTAAAGCACGGCCTTCGGCATCAGAAATTTTGTCAATCGCCAACGACCAATGACGACTGCCCTCGTTTACCTTTTTGGTTGGCAAAACAAAGCGGTGATCATTGGTATTGAACGGCGTGGGCGCGTCGATACAGGCTCCAGACTCATCTAAGTAAGGGCAATTTTCGCGCGAAGCCCCTCGCGCCAACACCAGTACTTGCTCCTGGAAAACCGATGGATCATTTGACGTCCAAGTCCAAGTGAAATCGCTGAGACGCGCCAGAATTTGTTCTAGCGGTAAGGGGCGGCCGTAGATATTTTGGAAGCGGCCTTCCCCACCTAGGGCGCGAACATAATCAACCAGCATCGGCGGGCTGTTGTTTTCAATGAATGGCAGCGGTTGATCGCGATTCACTGCGAACCGGTCCTGGATTCGGGAAAAGCGGTCGCGTTCGTATTCTATTTCGATACGACTGCCAACGGGTGTTATCACGGCGGAAAGACTGTCCAGCGCCTGAATGGGCACCGCCACGCCCGTATCGGTTTGCGTCACGCGTTCATCCACACGCGAGGCGAAACGTTCAGATCGACCGGAAGGATAACCCCACGGGCCTTTGCGGTAGTGCGCACGATCCAAAGTGAAATCACTGTCGGTGTGGTATTCGAATTGATAGCCATTGCCCAGGGGATGATCACCGGGACGATTGTAGAAGTTGACAGCATCGAGGGTGAGCTTACCCCCGTTGGAAGGCGTCACATTGCTGTAGCCGCGCGCCAAGCGATGATCGTAGGAAAACCTTACTTCGTTGATGAACTGATCAGCCCAAGCCTCGTCCTGTAGCCAAGCTGCCAGGTCACGGACACCGGTGCCGTCCGCCGTTTGAAAAAACGATTCATCGATGGCACGATCTCGTGCATAAAGACGTATCCCGTTGAGTTTGACGGAACCGTTAAACGCCGTCGTCGCCCCTTCAAGCTGGTGAATACTGATATGGCTGAAAAGCCCGAAGGGACCTGACTCGGTGGGCGGCGGCGGACTGGGCGGCACCCCGACGTTCACAAAAACACGAAATACGTCGTAATGACCATAATCCCAATTACCAAGGTATGTCAGACGGCCGCCACCGAGCAATGCCTGACCGCGCGCGCGGACAAAGCCGAAATCGATTTCCTGATGGGTGGTCAAACCCCATTTGGCAGCGGTCCCATTCGCGAACAGCAGAATTAAATCGAGGTTCTGATCAGGGGATTCAGCAAAGGCATCGAGGAAACGCTGCTCTAAGTTGTCGGGAGCCTGGCGATTGATAAATGAGCCCGCACTAAAAAAGTGCTGTCCGGCAGTGTAGACGACCCGCTTTTGGTGGGTAAACGCGGCCAGTGGATGATGAACGGGCAGTGTTGGATTGTCGTGATAACTGCCGCTATCAGCCTCATTTACCACAGCCGACAGGTTGTCGGACCGCGTGTGATCCTGTTGAAAAACGGCGACATGGGTTCGCGTCTTGGCGAAGATCGGGTGGTAGAAATCTTTAAAACCCGCGTTGCGTTGAAAATGGAAGCGGTCCTCATGACTATTTCGCCCCGTGAGCGCATAACTCGGTTCTTCGCCCGCCGTATCGGCATGCGAATAAGGTGTTCGCCAGTGATACGAGGGGTTGGTAAGCGCGTAGTGAAAGGTAACGTAGTCGCCTAAATCTTCCGGCCCGTAGTGGCCAAAAGGGGCCATATCAACAAAATCGGGCGAGGTTACCGCGGCCAAGTACCAGGCATAGGCATAGGGCTCGGTTTTGTGTTCTTCACCGCGTTCGGCGCTGGTGAAGACATCCGTGCGATCACTGACACGAGAAAACGTCGATTCGTAAAGATTCATGGGACGTGCGCCGGCCATAGTCAAGCCATGTTGGTCTTGCAATAAACCGAAGGTGTAGATAATGCCATTGGGATTGGTGACAATGATGCGAGCAATGCGGCCTTCTCGATCCAACTCGTATCGAATCCGTCTTGAACGATTGTGGGTCGCATAACGTTTGCGCAAGGCCCCGTCCCCAATCACTTGGGTCGGTTGGCCGTTTTCATCGAACAACGAGGGGAAAAGATGCTGGTCGGTCAGTAAACCTGAGTCGGTGAGCATGACCATGTTGTCGACCCCCTCGGTCTCGGTTCGCCACGGACTTTTTGCAAAAAATGCTTCAAGGTCGGCATCCCAATTAATCCGCCCTTCGTCAAGCAGTTGGTACAAGTTGCGATAGGGGTAAAAGTGCCAACTGTCACCGAGGGAAATGGCCGCGCTGGTGTCGGAAAACGCCAAAAACCCACGTTGCGCGTGGACCGGTTTGGCCATTCCAGACAAGCCCTGGGCGGCAATTGAGTAACCGTCAAAACTAGTTGTCATGTAGTCCGCTTGGTAGGCTTGGTTGTTGGCAAGAGCGTTGTTGGCGTCGTCGCCGGACGGTGCCGGTGCAAAACCCTTTTGAAAATCTTGGTAATAGGTGTCCAACGCCAGGCCAACATGACGGTAGGACGGTTGGTCGGTGCGCTCATCGCGACGCTGATAGGTTGGATGAAAGCCATGACCTTCGGCACGATCCTGAAAAAGCCTGAGGGTGGCGTCATCGGCCTCAAGGGTTGTGGCCACATTTTCATCAACCTGTAAAGCGCGCCGGCGTTGAAACGCGCTTTCCTCGCCAACTTTATCGAGGTGGATGGCCCCCCAGGCTTCGCTCGCTTCCGTGCGAACCGCTTGGGTACGGCCCCAGCCAAAGTTGAAAGCCTTGATACTCATGGAAACTTGCCGGCTGTTAACCGTGGTTTTGCCGCCAAGCGACAGGAAATTGGTCGAGGCATTGACCGGTTTTATTGAATATCCATCCAAACCATAACCAATGTCGCCACGGGTGGAAAGACCTGCAAAATTGTCATTCCCGCCGGCATAACTGACGCTACCAACCACATCACCGTGTTGGCTGTAGGTCATTCCCAAACCCACGCCGCTACTGACATTGCGGATACCCACATCAGCAGAAAAACCATTGCGGTTGTGATAGCCAATATTGCCGGAGCCCCTAAATTTCTGCCCTCCGACACCGCCTATCCCGACAGAACCGCCGAAACCGCCGTGGTTATCCCAACGGATGCCGGCACTCCAGCCTTTGTAACCGAAGCCGACGTTGTAGTTGTAAACGCTATCTAGTTCTTGCCGTGACGTGATCAAAGCGCCTTGATAGTCATCCGGAATCGATCGAACAAAACGCGAGACTGAGCCAGGTTGGAGGTTCCATCCCAAACCAACCCAGCTTGCCTCTTGACCATGCAACACGCCGGCATGATAACTCAAGGACAAGGGGTATTGACCGCCGGGCGCGCCGGGAATAGCCATGACCGGCAGGGCGTAAGTAAAGTCGCCGTTTGCAAGGTTCACCAAGTCGGAAATGTCGACAGGTTCGAACTGTGTTACCTCTGGTGCCGTACCACCGCTAGTTTGTGCCCAAAGTGGCAACAACGCAATCAAACTCATAAGAGGCAATCGAAGAAACATCGCAATTACTCCCAAAAGCGTAAACAGCTATCCACCCGTCCACACGAGGCGCCAGGCAAAACCACTACAAACTTTTCCAAAATAAAAACTTAAACAATCTTTCAAAAAGAAAAACGACGGGCCTACTGCAGAAAATCCTTCACCTACCGCAATTCAGACCACTTCGTGTTAAGCGCCCGTATAAAGTCCACATCCATTCACCTTAGATCTCGGCTTTTCACTGACCTAAGCATTCGCCGAAAGTGATGTTTCGCGGTGAACCTATCCATTCCGCCTAAACAGTCGCTCACCCACACATGCGCAAAACCTTGGCAAATCCGGTAGAAAAAAGTAAAAAAATTTTAAAGAGACGTGCTAAGTCCTCAATCCATTTGAGTTATTTCATCCAAACCAGCCGCTAACAATGGAGGCTGCACCAATCCGTGAACAGCACGCAGAACTGCCGCCCACAGGCTCGATATTGGAATGCCGGTAGGAAGAAACGAGGCGATTATTTCAACGTTCTTCCTAGCTCACTATTTTCAAAATACTTATTAAAATCAAAAAACATATCAACCGCCCCTGCTGTTCACCCATTCAAGCTGGTCGACTTATAAAAAAGTGGTCGGTGTAATCCCCGCAGGCGCGATAAACGGCAGTCCAAAGCCGCTAAAAAAAGTAAAAAAGTCCGCTGCTCTCATTGGAGCAAACGGACCCTGATTCACCATTGTCCCTGATATCCCCGTGCCATAGCGGGATTAGTTCATGCAGATAAAGTTGAGTTTGTTGCCATCCATGTCGCGGAAATAGGCGGCGTAAAAACCACCGATGCGCACGCCTGGCGCGCCTTCATCCGCGGCCCCCAGTGAAAGCGCTTTGGCGTGGAGTTCGTCGACCTGAGCGCGATCCTTGGCAACCAGAGCCACCATCGTGCCATTGCCGACACTTGCTTCCTGACCGTCGTACGGCAAGGTGACACAGAAATAACGCTGGTCTTCGCCGTTGCTGTAGGCAATAAAACGATCAGTCGCCATCACCTGTTTGCCGCCCATGGTGGCAAACAACGCATCATAAAATGCACCGGCCTTGGCTAAATCATTAGTTCCTAACATGGTGTAAGCGATCATTCGTTCCTCCGAGAATCATGTGTCTTTTAACAAACCTAGCTTACGCGTGGCGGCGACGCCGGTTTCATCACAGCACACCCCAAAAAAGAAAAGACCCGCACGCAGCGGGTCGTTAGCAACAGAATCCAGGAGCCGGCCCGGGGCGAACCCGGACCGGCTTGGTTTGAGGTTAGGGGCAAACTTCGCCCGTACGGATGTAGAGGAAGTCCAACACATCGATGATGCCGTCGCCGTTGGCGTCGGCAGTACTTGCGGTACGCCAATCATCGGCCAGGAAGGCTACGTCCTCGGCATCGTTACAGCCGTCGCCGTTGAGGTCGAGGAAGTCGCTGTTCTGACCCACCAGCACGATCACTTGACTTGTCGCCGTGTTGGCGTTGCCGTTTTCGTCAACCGTGACTTGGTAGATGTTGGTCGCGGTTGGCGCTGGATCGAGGCTGATGGGGTTGGTGTTGGTGGGGAAATCGGAGGCATTCGTGACGTCACGCCACTGAATGGTGATGTCGTTGCTGAAACAAGTCGGTGTCGCTTCAAGACTGATGATATCCAAACCTTGAGCCACTGAGACCGGTACCAACACATCCACGTCCTGAATGGTCAGGGTGACGGTATCTGCCAACACACATGAACCACTCACCACTTCCCATTGCAGCACATAGGTGCCAACCAAGTCGGTGGTAAAGACAGCCGTGGGGCTGTTGGCATTGTCGAACGAGGTCACCGCGCCATTCGGACCGGTTTCCACGGTCCAGGTACCGGTTCCCGTGGTGGGATCGGAGGCACCCAAGGTGATGGTGTCGATCAGACAAGCACTGAAGTCGGCGCCGGCTTCAGCAACCGGCGTGCTGAAGAAGGTCACGTTGACGTCATCAGTGGCGCTACAAACACCGTCGGTTTCTTCCCACTGCAACACGTAGGCGAAGCCGGTGGTGCCGGTGAAGGTGGTAGTGGTGCTACCTGGCGAAGCAATCATGCCGTTGCCGTCGTCGGTGAGCAAACTCCAAGTACCGCCGGTACCGGTTGAAAGCACCGCCGTTAAGGTAGCCGGATCTTGGTCACACACCAACTGATCCGCGCCCGCGTCGGGCACCAGAATCGGCCGGAATTCGACATCAACATCATCGGAACTGTCGAGACAGACCCCATTGCTGATAGTCCAGGTTAAGGTGTAGGTTTCACCGATGGTGCCGGTGAAGGTTGAAGTGGGACTGCTGTCATCGGAGAAGACACCGTTCATGTCAGGACCGGTGTAGGTCCAGCGACCGCCCTCACCCACGCCTGGCGCATTGGCGGCCAGTTCAGCTTGGCCGTCACACACGGCTCCGGCACCCGTTTGATCGGGGCCGGCGTTGGCGACGGTTGGACTGGTGCCGAAGGTGATAGATACGGTGTCGGTCGAAGCGGTGCAGTTACCACTTGCGATGGTCCAGGTGAATACGTAGGTACCGAGCGTATCGGCGGTGATTTGAGCGCCAGGATCGTTGGCACCGTCAGGATAGGAACCGGCGTCGGTGGTCGTGAACACGATGCCGCCAGGACCGGTGAAGGTCCAAGTTCCCTCACCCATGCCCGCGCCCGGCGTGTTGCCGGCGAGGTTGGTCGAGAGGGTATCGCACACGGCCGCGTCAGCACCGGCATCGGCGGTGGCAGGATCCATGTGGAGGTTAATGACAACGTCGTCGGCGTTGCCCGCACCGCATGTTCCGTTTGTAACGGTCCAAGTCAGGGTGTAGGCGTAACCACGGTTACCATTGAAGGTGGCGCCCGGCGTGTTGGCGTCGGGATCGAAGCTTTCACCGCCGGGATTCATGGGTAAGTCACCGTCGAGCGGCGCGACACTGGAGATACTCCAAGTACCGGTGCCGACGCCCGGCGTGTTGCCGGCGAGGGTGGCGGCTGCACCGCAAACGTCTTGATCGGGACCGGCGGTCGCCAAGGTTGGCGCTTCGTCGAAGGTAATCACAACGTTGTCGGTCAGGTCACAAATCTCGTTGGCGGTTTTGAATGCCAAGGTGTAGCTGCTACCGGCAGAACCGGTAAAGGTGGTGGTGAAGCCGGCGTTGGCAGGCGTGGTGCTGGTGGTACCGGGTACCGCGGTAAAGAAGCCGAGATCATCGACGTTACCGGCGTCGGCAAATTCCCAGTTACCCATGTAAGCCACATCGGTAAGCGGGTCAGGCAGACCGGCCAGGTTAACCGTACCTTGGTTGAAGTTCAAACCCCAACCGGTGATTTGGCCGGTGTTACCGGGGACGCCGTCGGTCACGGTTAAGGTCCAGTCACCGGCCAAACCTTCGCCGTCAAACTGAGCCAACGCTGATGCGCCGACTTTGACAACACCGCTAAAAGGCTGTTGATAACCGGTAGCACAGCTGAGTAGATCAGCGGCTTCATCATCGTAGATGCGCATGCCGGCGGCAGCCGCGCCGCAAGCCAAGCCGTTAACCAAGGTAACGGTGGTGCCGGTATCGTCGTGGCGCAAGGTCACCTGCAGTTCGTTGGCATTGGCGTGTTCGAAGTTAAGCATGACGTCCAGGTCCGTGATGGTCCCGAAACGGTCAACGCTGATGGTATTGGTAAAGCTTGAAGAACCGTCGTCGGGAATGGCGTCGGGACCCAAAGCTTGCATCATCCTTGCGCCACCGGCGCAAACGGTTTGATCACTACCCGCATCCGGGGTATCGGGTGCTTCGAGGAAGTCAACGGTGATGTCGATACTGTCATCGCGGCACGGCGAGTTGGTCAGGAACCATTGCAACGTATAACTGACGCCCTCATCACCGGTGAAGGTATCGGTCCCAAGCGTTGACGTGGTCGTACCGGTTGACCCGAAGCGACCGTTGGTGTTGCCGCCGGGAGAGGTTGACACGATGGACCAAGTACCGGTGCCGCGTGAAGGCAATGCGCCGGGGGTCCCGTCGTGACCACCGTCAAGGGTGACTTCGGTGGTACAGGTTTGCTGATTGCTTGCGGTGGCAATGGGATCTTCCACAAGCAGGATTTGCACGGTGTCGGTTGTGAGACAGACGTCTTCACGCAGTTCCCACTCGAGCGTGTAGGTGAAACCACGAGTACCGGTGAAGGTCGTGTTAAAGACATTGACATCACCGAAGGCGGCGTTGCCGTCCCCGACACGGACCCGCCAGGTACCAACCACCGAGCCGGCGCCGGGATCGTTGCCGGAGAGGATGGTGATCGGTGCACACAGCGTTTGGTCGGCGCCGGCATTGGCCTGCGGCAACTCTTTGATAATGACTTGAGTCGTGTCGGAAGAAACGCACTGAATGCCGGTGAATACTTCCCAGCGCAGCACGTAGGTCGTTCCTACATTACCCGTAAACATAGAAGTGGGGCTGGTGGCGTCGCTAAAGGTTTCACCACCAAGGTTTATGGCCGGATCGGCACTTTCAATACTCCAGTAGCCGTCGCCAACAGCCGGCGCGACGCCCTCGAGAACAACCACACCCGTCATAGAGCCAACCGGCGGGCAAGTGTTGACAGGGTTACCCGCATCAGCAGTGGACGGTGCCGGCGCGAATCGAGCGGCCACACTCTGATTAGAGGTATCACAACTATTGGTGACACTCCAATCCAAGGTGTAGTCCTGACCGGCGGTCCCGTGGAAGGTGGCGTTGGGCAAGTTTGATGTCAACGTGCCTGGCACACCGTCGAAGTAACCGTTGCCGTCGCCGGCGGTAATCGACCAAGTGCCGGAGGTGGCGTTGGCCGGTTCTACTTGCGCGTCAAGTTGGATCATGTCGGTACCGGCACAGGCTTCATAGCCGGAACCGCCGCCGAGGACCGTGTTATTGGCAGCCACGGCATCGTTGTCAGATTGGAAGTTAATGACCACGGTGTCGTTGGAAATCGGACAAGGCGCGGCCCCGGTGATTTCCCACTGCAGCGTGTAGCTTTGGCCGGCGGTGCCGGTAAAGGTATCGGTTGGGTTAACCGAGGTGGTGGTGCCGGGGGTAACCCCGAAGTAACCATTGCCGTCACCGTTGCTGATGGTCCAGGTGCCGGTGCCCGCACTAGGCGTGTTGCCGGCGAGCGTGGCCGAGCCGGAGACGGATTGGGTACGGAAGGAAATGAACCAGTTGTCCAAGGTTCCGGTCTCACCTGTTTCCGTATCGGTCACGGTCAAAGTCCACATGCCAACAACCGCTTCGCCGTTAAAGCCGGACAGCGCTTCTTGCGGTGCGATGAATTGTGGCAGGAGCACGGTGCGCTCAAGGGTGCGACAGATATCGCCGGTGGCGCCGTCACGGAAGCCCAGCGGGGCGACACCGTCTAAGATGTCACACTTTGTGGAACCGTCAAACAGAACAACCGTCGTGCCCATCGGGCTTTGCAGGCTGATGTCGAGTTGGCTCAAGGCGGTGTGGGTTACCTGAACCGTCACCTCAGCGCCGAGAATGGTGGCGCCGTTGGGATAGTTGCCGGCGCCGGGGTCGGCAATCGTCAAAGTATCGGTGGTTGGAGCGTTGTCGTTTAAGGCAGTGCTGCCACCCATTTCGGTCATGCGGGTGGGATCGCTGCAAACATTCTGGTCTGGACCGGCAAGGGCAACTTCGCCATCGAAGAACTCGATGTCAACCGTGTCGGTGCTGTCGACGCAGGTGCCGTTGGAGACGGTCCAGGTTAAGGTGTAGGTCTGGCCACCGGTCCCGGCAAAGGTGGTGGTGGGATCGGTGGGATCGGTCAAAACACCGTTGCCGTCGCCAACACCGGTAATCGACCAAACACCGGTGCCAACCGTGGGTGTGTTGGCAGCCAGGGCTGTTTCGAGCGCGCAAACACCACTACCTCCACCGGTTTGATCGGGACCCGCGTTGGCGGGAGTAGGATCATCTTCCAGGGTGATGGTCACGTCCACCGAGCGGTCAACACAAAGGCTGCCACTTTCGATGGTGTAACGCAGGGAGTAGGCGGTACCACGGGTACCGTTAAAGGAATCGGTCGGGTTATTCGACGTCAAGGTGCCGGGCGTGCCGGAAAAATAACCGTTGTCGTCGCCGGAAACAATCGACCAGACGGCGGTACGACCCGAGGGATCGTTACCATCCAAGGTCACGTTATCGGCACACACCGTTTGATCGGTTGCAGTTGCTTCCGGTGCTGGAGCACCAAAGGCGATTTGAACGTCGTCGGTACTGGGCGGGCAAGGCCCAACATCAGGGGTGATAGTCCAACGCAGTTGATAAACCGCGTTCAAATCACCGGTAAAACGGGAGTTAAAAGCAGTGGCATCTTCAAAAGAAGAAACAGCACCACCGGGTTCGCTTGAAAGCACCGACCACATACCGGACTCACCGGCGCCTGGCTGGTTGCCGACAAGTCGGGTAATCAGCGTGCCGCCCTCGACGGGACACACGGTTTGGTTTGAACCGGCATCAGCAGTGGTTGGATCGCCGGTAAAGTTAATCACAACGTCGTCACTGCTTATCGGACAAACACCGTTGGTCAGGGTCCAACGCAAGGTGTAAGACTGGCCGATGGTACCCGTGAAATCGTCGGCTTCGTTGGTCGATGAGGTCGTACCCGGCGTGCTGCCGAAATAACCATTGCCGTCACCGGCAACAATTGCCCAAGAACCGGTCACATCAAGACCGGAGGCCGCGTTTGCGGCAAGAACAGTGGTCCCACCACAGATGTCCTGATCGGCACCGGCTGCGGCGGCCGGTGAATCGTAGAAGGTAATGGTGACGGTATCGGTATCGGTACAGGTCCCATTGTCTTCTTCCCACTGGAGAACGTAGGTAGTGTCAACGGTCCCGGTAAAGGCACTGGTCGCGGAAGCCGGCGTTGTGATTGAACCGCCAGCACCAGACAAGATGCTCCAAGTACCACCGGAACCGGTGGACAAAGCGGCCGCGAGGTTGGTACTAGTGCCGCAAACGTTCTGGTCGGCACCGGCGCTGGCCGTCAGATCTTCGAGGAGATCGATGACAACGTCGTCAGAGGAAATGGGACAAACGCCGTTGGTGATGGTCCAGCGCAAGGTGTAGGACACGCCTTTGGTACCGGTAAAGGTTGCGGTTGGTGAAGTGGCATCGCTAAAACTGCCGCCCGCGCCGGCAACCACACTCCAAGACCCAGATTCCTGAAAGCCGGCGGCGGCGTTCGCAGCCAATGTGGCTGTGTCGGAACAAAGCGTTTGATCGGGGCCGGCCGCCGAAGCAGTTGGGTTGTCGAAGAAGGTAATGGTGACGGTATCGCTGCCGGAACAGGCACCGTTGTTTTCGGTCCATTGCAGCGTGTAGGTTGTGCCAACCGTACCGTTGAAGCTACTGGTAGGGCTGGTTGGCGTCGTAACCGTGCCACCTGCCCCACTGAGGATACTCCAACTGCCGTCGGTTCCAGTGGAGAGACTGGCGCCTAAGAAGGTCGAGGTGCCGCATACATCCTGGTCGGCACCGGCGTTGGGGGTCACATCCTCGTTAAAGTCGATGACGACATCGTCGGAACTTATAGGACAAACACCATTGGTAATAGTCCAACGCAAAGTGTAGGAAACACCACGGGTCCCGGTGAAAGTGGAGGTGGGACTCGTTGCGTCGCCGAAAGAACCGCCGGCGCCGGCAACCACCGCCCAGCTCCCCGACTCCATAAATCCGGCTGCGCTATTCCCAGCCAGCGTGGTTGTGCCGGCGCAGACTTCCTGATCAGCGCCCGCAGCAGCGGCGGTTGGGTTGTCAAAGAAGGTAATGCTCACTGTATCGTTGCCAGTGCAGCTACCGTTTGTTTCCGTCCATGTCAGAGTGTAAGTTGTACCGACAACACCGTTAAAGGCGGAAGTCGCACTAGAGGGGGTGGTTACGGTCCCACCTGCACCAGAGGTAATCGACCAAGCGCCCGTCCCCACCGAGGGGACAGCACCCAAAAAGGTCGAGGTGCCGCACACATTTTGGTCGGCGCCAGCGTTGGGCGTCACATCCTCGAAAAATTCAACATCAACATCATCCGAGGTTAGGTTACAACCGGCGGGATCAAGCGTCCAACGCAAGGTATACGTCTGACCAAATGTTCCGTTAAACGTTTCGGAAGCGTTGGCAGAGGTTACGGTCCCCGGTGTGTCGCCGAAGTACCCGTTTCCGTCACCCGCTACGATCGTCCAAGCACCACTCCCGAAAACAGGTGCGTTGGCCGACAGAGTCGCTGTTTGGCCGCACACGCCGGAGGCGCCGGTCTGATCAGCGCCGGCATTCGCCGTTTGCTGGGTCTCGAAGAGAACAACAGTGTCGTCTGAACAAGTCGTCGTATCGGCAAGCGTCACGGTCCAACGCAACACCCATCGGATATCGGGAGCCGTCGTAAAATCCGAATTGGGATCGGTAGGATCACTGAAATCGCCACCATTCGGACCTTCGACCACCGTCCACAAGCCGCTGTTGCCTACGCCGGGATCACTACCCTGAAGGGTGTAAAAGTTAGTTCCTGAGCTACTACAGGTCTCAAGCGGACTTCCCGCGTCTGCCGGGCACTGTGCACGCAGCAGCGGTGCTTGGGCAAGCAAACAAGCGCTGAGAACGCACATTACGAGTTTCATCATCAATGGTTGCAGGGACATATCATCTACCCTCCGTTTCCGTATAGGATCTGACCCATTACTCGTTTGACCGAAAAACAAAGGTTTTCGCCCTTCGGCAAACGCAATTCTCCAACGGAATCGAGACACACAAATTCCCGGGAATACCCCAAAATTCGCTTATCGCGATATCCATTCTGTGACTTTTTGAGCTGATTAGAACTAGAATGCACCTTTCACAACCCTTATTGCAAGAAGTTTTTTCAAGTGTCAAAAATCACATCGCCTTCTTTTTAAACTTTTACTTTTAAAAAACTTTATCAAATCCAAAACCATTCAAATGACGGTCCAAACTTACGGCACAAAGACCAACTCAGCAGCCTGTGGCCCCGGGCAACAAAAGAAACGGCTCTAGCGGGATTAGCACACCCGACACCAAAGAATTCGATCAACCTTTCCGGCAACCACCTATCACGATGTTTCGCCTGGGTTCGTTTGGGAACAGCCGCCCACCATTTGGGGGAAAACCGAGTCGAATTCGCCGCTTTGGCTCGCGGTCGACAACAACAAAAAAGGCCCCATGCTCTTGAGAGCGGTGACGACACGGGACCCCGCAATCACTTGAGCAACCGGGATGCTGCATGCTTTTTGCGCTGGACCAGGTAAGCTGTTTTGGGCGCACGGGATATGCAGCAGCGAAGATTTTTTTAGCCCGATGCCCGCCGGCGCGGGGATCGGTTATAATGACGCCGTGAATCTCTGTCCTTAGGGTCGCGAACCCAGCGTTCGCGACGCCGGTCCACGGCCGACAACCGGCCTGGATCCACCCGAGTCTCCTCCATCTCAGCGATTCCGAGCGTCCGCCGCGTTCGGGGAAAAGAGTGCCACGCGCCATGAAAACCACGCAAACCCAAGCATCCCAACCCTCGCCAGGAGCACCGCAAGAGTCGCCACCGATTATGAAATTCTTGGTGTTTACCGACCTCGCCGGCAGCACCCACATGGTGGAAAGCCTCGGCGACGCGGCGGCGGCGGAAATATTCGCGCACCACGACCGCATTGCCCGCAACCTGATTGAACGCTGGCAAGGCCGCGAAATTGATCGCACGGACGGATTTTTCCTGATTTTTGATCGCGCCGTAACGGCGGTGGGTTTTGCCCTCGCCTACCATGAAGCCCTGCGCGACTTGGCCGCCACCCGCAAAGTCGAAATCAGCTCGCGCGTCGGTATCTATTTAGATGAAGTGCGCTTCGTGCAAAACTCGCCGGAACAAATTGCGCGCGGCATGAAGCAAGTCGAAGTCTTGGGTCGCGCCGTCCGGTTGGCGGAACGGTTGATGGACATGGGTGAAGCGGGTCAAACGCTGCTTACCCGCCCGGTATTGGAACTGGCGATTAGCGCGGCCAAAGAAACCCCTTTTACCGAGCGTCCTTTTAAATGGGTCAGCCATGGTGAATACACGCTTTCCAAATTAGGCCCCACGCTGGAGATCTGCGACATCGGCGATCCCGATCTAGCCCCCTTCTCAACGCCCGAATCGCCGATTTTAGGCGATTCGCTCAGCGGCCTTTCCATCCCCGGCGAGCAGCTCTGGATTCCGCGTAAAAATGAAGAGATCCCCGGCCACCCACACTGGGTACTCAAGCGCAAATTACGCCGCATCGGTGATCAGAGCGATTGGATCGGCGTTCATGTCAAGACCGGCGACCGACGCGTTTTTAAAATCACCAGTGAACCGGAACAACTCAAAATGCTCAAACGCGAAGTGGCCGTTTTTCGCCTGCTGCGTGAGGAACTGGGGGACCGCGCCGACATCACCCCCATCCACGACTGGAACTTCGACACGCCGCCTTACTTCTTAGAAATGGGCTGCACCGAACCCATGTTTCTGGACGACTGGGCTGAAGCCCAAGGCGGCTTGGACCAAGTCCCGTTGGAAACACGTCTCGACCTAATGATCCAAGTGGCGACCACGCTCGATGCAGCCCACTCGGTGGGCGTGTTACACAAATGTCTGAGCCCTAAAAGCGTGCAAATCCAGTTGGATCACAAAGGCCGACCACACCCGCGTCTGTGCAATTTCGGCTACGGCGCCATCGCGCGCCCCGAACGCCTGAAAGACATCGGCATCTCGACGGCGCAAATGAAAATCCCCACCTTGTTTAACGCCCAGCTCGGCGTCTCGGAACTGGCCTTATACTTGGCGCCCGAAGTGCAGAAAGGACAGGTCGCAACGTTGCAGTCGGACGTTTATTCGTTGGGTGTGTTGCTGTACCAAATGGTCATTGGCAGCTTCGAAGTTTCAACTACCGGTTATTGGCAAGAACGCATGTCGGACAAAGTCATGCGCGACCTGATTTCGGACTTGGTCGACAGCGATCCCAACAAACGCCTAATGCGTCCGTTGTGGGTGGTGGAACAGTTACAGAACATGGACGAAAAACGCAGCGTGCTCGCGGAACAAGCGCAAGCGTTGGAAAACCAACGTATCCAGCACGAAAACGATCTGAAGGCGGCGGTCAGCCAAGCACAGACTTATCGCAACGCGGTCCTGGTCTTAGCCTTTTTATTAATTGCGGCTGTCGGCGGCTTGGGCCTTTCGATTTACGCGGGCACTCAGCCTTCGAAACCGTCCCAACCAACCACGACCGGCATTCACCAACCCAAACCGTAGGTCACGATGGAATCTGATCAGCACCTGCTTACGGTCGAACTCAAGACCTTGGCGATTGTCGACCTCGCCAACCGCGAAAACCTAGTTGATCTACTGGGCCGCTCCGGCGCCGAAGATCGCGAAGCCGTCCACGACACCATCGTGCGTCAATGTCTGCAGCAAAACCAAGGTCGTGAAATCGACCACACCGCCGGTTTCCTGCTCCTGTTTAACCGACCCATCGATGCCTTATTTTTCGCGCTCACTTATCACAAAGAACTAGCCAAATTGGATACACGTTTTGCCGGCAGCGGCCACCGCACTCAAACGGTACCCATCGGCCGGGTCGGCATTCACCTGGGCGAAGTTTATTTGGTAGAGAACACGGCTGAGGATGTAGCCCGAGGCGCCAAACCACTCGAAGTAGAAGGTTTGGCCAAACCGATGGCGGCCCGTCTGATGAGTTTGGCCTTGGGTCGACAAACACTGCTTACCCGCGGCGCCTACGATTTGGCGCGCCGCGCCACGGCGGACCAAACCCAGCATCCCGAACCGATTCAGTGGCGCCATCACGGTGCCTACCAGTTCAAAGGGGTTAGCGAACCGGTCGACGTGTTCGAGGCGGGTGTTGACGGCGTTGCACCGCTAGCTCCCCCGCCCTCCTCCAAAAAGGTGCGCCGCATTGCTCAGGAAGAAAACCTTGAAGGTTGGCGACCCGGTCCCAATCTGGACATTCCCCATCGTGCCAACTGGCGCTTGAGCAAACGCATTACCAAAAAGAATTTCGGCGAAGTGTGGCTGGCCAATCACCGCAAAACCGGTGACCCGCGCGTGTTTAAATTCTGTTTGGAACACGACCACCTCAAACGCCTTCAGCGTGAAGTCACCATGTTCCGCCTGATGCGTGAAACACTGGGCACCCGCCGCGACATTAACCGCATCCTGGACTGGAACTTCGAAGACCCACCCTACTTCATCGAAACGGAATACACCAAAGGCGGCAACCTCGAGGAATGGGCGGAAAAGCAGGGCGGCCTTAGCCAGATTCCACTGGGCAAACGCATTGAAGTAACGGCACAAATTGCCGACGCTCTAGCCGCCGCCCATTCGGTCGGTGTGCTGCACAAAGATCTCAAACCTAAAAACGTGCTCATGACCACCGACCTCAACGGTGAGCCGGTCCCGCAACTCAACGATTTCGGCATCTCACAGGTCACAGCCAAGGAATTACTCCAAAGCGTCAACTTCACCGTCATGGGTTTTGGCGAACAAATCTTCGATGTCGGCAGTAAGGAACGCAGCCTCTCGATGTACCACGCGCCGGAACTGATGCAGAACCAGCCCTCAAGCGTCCAAGCCGATATTTTTGCCCTGGGCGTGTTGCTGTACCAAATGGTGGTTGGTGATTTCAACCGGCCGCTTGCACCAGGTTGGGAACGTTCGATTGAGGACCAACTCCTTTGTCGCGATATTGCCGAGATGACCGACGGCTCACCCGAGCAACGCATGGCCAACGCGGCCGAAGCGGCCTCACGCCTGCGCTTCTTAGAAGATCGCCGCCAAGCGCAACAGGAAGAGGATGCCGAAAAAGCGGCCTTGGCCAAAAAAGAAGAGGAAATTACCCGCCTGCGCGGTCGCCGCAAACGGGTAATTTTCGCCATCGGCGCCTTGGTAGCGGTGGCGGGATTATCCGTTCTTCAAAGTCGCCGTAGCTCGGAGCAAGCGGGCTCCCTTATGGAAACCGCCAGAATTGAACGTCAGGCAAGTGACCTGTGGTTAGCCGCTTTCAAACGGGACGGCCTACCGACGGAAACTGAAAACGTGCGCCAAGTTCTTGATCGCGCGGCCAAAATCCTCGATCAACCAAACACGTCGTCCCAGTTAAAAGGGGTTTTCGGTAGCCAGTTAGGGTTGGCCTACCTGCGCCAGGGCCATCTGGTCGAAGCGGAACGGATCATCCAACAATCCTTCGACCTGGAGAAAAAAATCTATGCGAGCAGTGACCCGCGCCGCTGTCATTCCCTGATAGCCAAAGCCATGGTTAGCTTGCACTTGGGCGACCGTGCCACCAGTGAAAGCCTGTTGCGCGAAGCGTGGCAGCTCGCCAAAGACGCGGGCCAAAGCGGCACCCCCTATCGCCGCAATGTCCTGAACGCGTTGCAAATATTTTACGAGAGACAGGGCAATACCGAGCAACTGGAAGTCATTCGCAAACGCCTCGCGAGTGAAGGCTAAATGGTCTACGGCCAAATAGCGGCCGCGGTGGTGCTGACGGCTCTGGTCATCGCGGCACTTTCATTGGTGATCTACACCTTCCTCACCGGGATTTCACCCATGCCGACAGGACCCAAGGTAGCACCGGTCCTCAAACAGGCGGTTACGATGCTTTATCCAGCAACCGAACCGCCGCCACGAACGGCCTTTGAGCTGGGTTGTGGCTGGGGCAGTTTGCTACTGCCGTTGACAAGCCTGTTACCGCACACGGAATGGCACGCGTGGGAACGCTCCCCAGTGCCTTATTGGGTCACGCGGCTGAGACTGGCAATAGGTCGCGGAAAAACAGGGCCGGTCAGGTGCCAACGCGAGGATTTTTTTAAAGCCGACCTGAGCGAAGCGGACCTCGTGGTTTGTTACCTCTACCCTGGCGCCATGACACGGCTGAGCCAAAAGCTGGCGCGCGAAGCCAAGCCCACCTGTTGGATCGTCAGTCATACCTTTCGCTTGCCAGGGCGAACGCCGGACCGGGAAATAACCTGCAACGACCTCTATCACACGCCAATCTACTGTTATCGCGGTGGCGGCATCCACCAACAGAGCGACGACCCATCTCACTCCGGCGCCGCAAGCCACTCTCAAACCGTGAGTTAAAGCCCTCACAAAAAAACAACAAAAAACTTTGACGGATTTTTTTCGTAAATGCGCTTTTAAGAGTATCAGGTGATGTGCCCGAGTGGGACGCACCGCGAGCGTTGCAGAAAAACGAACGCCGCTTTCATCCCACGACTCCCCTGGCGGTTGTTCACGACGATCCTTGCACCACTCGGGCCGCCACACCTGTAAATGTTACCCATTTGGGTCCCTGCCAGGTCCGTTATCGGCCGTGGTTGGGTTTTATGACAAACGGTGTCGCCCTGTCGCCCGCTTTGAACAAGCGTGTCCCGCGTGCCGAATTTAAGTATTTGTAGGTATTGTCCTTATGTCTGTTCTTTTATGCCTTCTGATGATGGCTTGCCCTGAGCAAGCAACGCCCGTCGTCCGCCAATTCTGCGACAAACACTGTTTACCCGCACAAGCTTTAGGCTGTGACAAAAAAGATCGAACCTGTCACAAGTCATTAATTCTTCACTTCGATCAAATCGTGACCGATCTCAATGAGGCGGCCGATGAAACGCCCGAATGTCGGCGTCAAAACAAGCGCCTCGCTCTGACGGCGTTGTCTGAATCCTTGGCCTGGCACCGTGACTGCGCCCTGTGTCAGGATGCGGAGGGCAACCAACCCTTTGGAACGGTGACCCTGGCGGCGCGCCTCCTCAAAGCCGCCGCCGTCGGTTATCAAGCCGGTCAAGTGAGTGACACACGCTTGGTCCATCAACTCAGACAAGTCGCGGGATTGTTGCAAGAGGCGCCGACCCCGGCGATGGCCGAATACGCAACCCAAGTTAAAGCCTTCATGCAATGTGTTCAAAGTGACCTCAAGGGTAACGGCTAACTCTGCGCAAGGCGCAATCGCTAAAGCGGTTGCGCCTTTTTATTTTTGAGGCCGCACCTGATAGAAAAGACCAAAAACCAGTGATAATCACCTTCATGTGGC
Source organism: Holophagae bacterium (assembly GCA_030429565.1). Classification (GTDB taxonomy): domain Bacteria; phylum Acidobacteriota; class Holophagae; order Acanthopleuribacterales; family Acanthopleuribacteraceae; genus Acanthopleuribacter. The sequence goes on from JAUIFE010000012.1 coordinate 36,862, forward strand.
ACATTCATCGGTTATGATGACCCAAATCCACGTGTTCACGGGAAACCCGACGGCCGGGCACACGACCGCTCAGCCGAACCGACACCTGAGCCGTCAATGTGCAGGAAAGGCGCAAAAGCCCCGCCGATTTCAGAAAAAGGGGTCATTACCTTGCGACCTTGAACCGAAAGGAACATTGCGGGTATTTGCAAACGGTTCGCCCTCTTTGGGTTGTTTAAGACCTAAGGCACGTTGTAAATCATGCAGGCCGGCCTGAAGCAAGGCTTGTCACACGGGTTTGGTTCGATGTCTTCCTTCGTCAGGTAGTTCTTCCATGCGGCATTCTTCATCCATACAGACGGTTCCCGACCACAGTGAAGGTAAGGAGTCGCGTTTCTCCAAGTTGGGACGCACCATCTTTCTGTGGTTCATGGTAATCGCCCTGCTACCACTCGCCGTCGCCTCGACCCTATTGTGGTTCAACACGCGCACCGCCTTGGTCGTGACCACCAAACAAACGCTCACCCGCGATATCAGCCTCAAGCGCGACACCATCGAACAGTTCTTCACCGAACGCGTGCGCGACCTGCGTCTCCAAGCCGAACTTCACACCAACATTGATTTCATGGTCGACCTGGAGCGCCGTTTTCAGGACACCGACCTCAATGCAAGCCAGTTTGTCGCTTCCAGCGACTGGGCTGAATTGAGTCGCAACGGCGCGGGCGATTTGCGCAATTTCATTCAAACCTATGGCTACCGCGACGCCTTTTTAATCGACCAACAGGGCTATATTCTCTTTTCGGTCATGGCCGGTGAAGATCTGGGCACCAACCTTTTGTCAGGCCCTTACAGCACCACCGGCTTAAGCACCGCCTGGCGGAATGCGCGTCACTCGGTGTTACCCGTTTGTTCCGATTTAGCCCATTACCAACCGACCTGGAATGAGGCCGCCATGTTTTTGGCGCAACGCGTGGTCGACGACAGCGGCACCCAACGCGGGGTGTTGGCCATTCAAATCCCGATTGATCAAATCAACAAAATCGTCGAGCGAGAAATTGGTAATTACAATCAGGAAGCGCATAGCTATGTCATCGGCAAAGATCTGTTCGTACGGGCCCCGCAGTCGGCCGAGGAGAGCAGCCGTGAAAACGCGGCCCACAGCCGCACCATCGACACACCGGTTACGCGCGCATGGCTGGTTGCCAAACGCGCCAAAGCCACGGACGTCGAGAATAGGGACGACGTCGTCCGAACAGATTTGACCGAAGGAGCGCCGGACTTTTACGACAATCATCGCGGTCGCGAGGTCCTCGGTGCCTTTACCGAATTCGAGCAACTCAAGAACCTCGGCTTGGATTGGGTGCTTGTCACCGAAATTGACAAAGACGCCGCCCTCCGCGAGTTGGAAAATTTGTACCTGGGCACAGTGGTGGTGCTGGCCTCGATGATTTTGCTGGTGGCCTGGTGCTCGTATATGGTCACCAATCGCATTTCGTCACCCATTCGCCGCATATCACGGCGCGCCAAACTCACGGCCGTGGGCATCTTACCCGAGGCCGATCTGCGTTTACCGGACAACGAAATCGGCGAACTGGCCGACAGTTTTCAGAAGGTGGTTGCCTCGATCAAAGAAGTCACCGACGTGTGTTCCGCCATTGCCATTGGTGATTTTAGCCAGTCGGTGGTGATTAAAAGTGAGCACGATGCATTGGGCCTGGCGGTCAACCAAATGGCGAACAATTTGCGCGAGGTTGTGGCCCAAGCCAACGCCGTCGCCAAAGGCGATTACAGCGGCGAAATTGAACCGCGCTCGAAAAAGGACGAACTAGGTTTTGCCCTTTCCAACATGACCAGCGTGCTCAGTGAGTTGCAATCCCAAAAAGAACGCCAAGACTGGCTGACCTCGGGCGAGGTACAACTGCGCAACGCGATGCAAGGCGATCTGGAAATCCACGAATTAGGCAAAGGGATTATCCATTTTGTGTGTCGCTACCTCAACGCTTCGATCGGCGCCTTTTATGTACTGGACGACAAAAGTATTTTGCGTTTGGTAAGCAGCTATGCCTACCGCCAACGCAAAGGTATTTCCAATGAGTTTGCGCTGGGCCACGGCCTCGTCGGCCAAGCCGCGATGGAGGGCGAAAGTATTCTGGTCACCGACGTGCCCAGCGACTACGTCAACATTTTCTCGGGATTGGGCTCCGCCCCGCCACGCGCCATTTTAGCGATTCCCTTTCTTTACGAAGACAAAGTCGTCGGTGTGTTGGAGTTGGGCAGCTTTGAAGTCTTCAACGAGGATCAAATCTATCTACTGGAAAAATTCCAGGACTTTGTCGGCATCGCCGTCAACACCGCCCAGGCGCGTTCGCGCATGAGCTGGTTGTTGGACCAAACGCGCGAACAAGCCGAGGCCCTACAACAGCAACAACAAGACCTCAAACAGGCCAACACCGAATTGGAAGAACAAACTCAGGCTTTGTTGGCCTCCGAAGCGCGCTTGCAAACCCAGCAGGAAGAACTGCGCTCGACTAACGAAGAGCTGGAAGAGCAAACGCGCGCCCTGCGCGAATCGCAAGCCCGTTTACAAGCACAGCAAGAAGAACTGCAGCAAATTAACGAAGAACTGGAAGAACGTTCGGAGGCGCTGGAACGCCAACGCGACGAAGTGAAACTCAAGAACCAAGAATTAGAGCGGGCGCGGCGCGAATTGGCCGAAAAAGCGCGCGATCTGTCGCAAACCAGCAAATACAAATCGGAATTCCTGGCCAATATGTCCCACGAGTTGCGAACCCCACTCAACAGTATGCTGATTCTGTCGCAACTGCTGGAGAAAAACCAAAAAGGCAATCTCAGCGACAAACAGGTCGAATACGCCAAAACCATTTACCAATCGGGCAGCGATTTGCTCTCGCTCATCAACGAAATCCTCGACCTCTCCAAAATCGAGGCCGGCAAAATGGAAGTCGTGGTCAGCCGCGTGGCGGTTCGTCCATTTGTCAATGAACTGGCCCTGAAATTCCAACCCATTGCCGAGGAAAAGGGCCTCGCTTTTGCCGTCACCGTCGGCGAAAACGTACCGGAACACTTCGCCACCGACCCCCATCGCTGCGAGCAAATACTGCGCAACCTGCTGTCGAACGCCTTGAAATTCACCGGTGAGGGCCATGTAAAACTCAGTGTGGCGCTATTGCCGGCGAGCGATATAGCCCCGGATCGGCTGTCCTTTGCCGTCGAGGATACCGGACTCGGTATTCCCGCCGAAAAGCGTCGCCTCATCTTCGAAGCGTTTCAGCAAGCCGACGGCACCACCAGTCGCCAATTCGGCGGGACGGGTTTGGGTTTGTCCATTTCGCGAGAATTGGCGCGCCTGCTCCAGGGCGATATAAACCTAGACAGTGAGGAGGGACGCGGCAGTACCTTCACGCTGCGTTTACCCATTCAGTACGAGGCCAATACGGCGGAACAACCGGACGAATTCATTTCCTCCAAAGTCCACGACCGCGTCCATCACGAACCGAACGCCGGAGAACCAACCGACCCGTCGCCCTCGCGCTCGGTCCAGGAACACGCGGTGCGTGCCAAGGCCAAAGCGCTGACCGCCACGCCGCTGGAACCCCCGACGGTTCGCGACAACGACAAACCGCCACAAGCCGATTATCCCGACGACCGCGACAGCCTGCAGCGCGGCGACGCCGTCATTCTCATCATTGAAGACGACGCCAAATTCCAATGGACGCTGCAAAACCTGGCGCGCGAACGCGGCTTTAAGTGCCTCTTAGCCAACAACGGCGAGGCCGGTTTGCACATGGCCGACTACTACCGCCCCGACGCCATTCTGCTGGATATCGGCTTACCGCGCATGGACGGCATGGCGGTCATGTCGCGCCTAAAAGACAACCCCGACACACGCCATATCCCGGTGCACTTCATTTCGGGAACCGACCGCAACTTTGAAGCGATGAAAATGGGGGCCGCCGGCTTCCTGCAAAAACCGGCGACCATGGCCGACCTCGACCAAGCCTTCAACCGTATCGGCCATATCCTTTCACATCCCGTCAAAAACCTGCTCATCGTCGAAGACGACGCCAAATTACGCAGCAGCCTCAAAGCCTTAACCGGAGGCAAAGACGTCAAAGTCCACGGCGTCGGCACCGCCCGCGCCGCCTTGGAAGCCCTGCGCACCGAGCACTATGACTGCATGGTCCTCGACGTCAACCTGCCCGATATTTCCGGCTACGAACTGCTCGCCGACATCCGCAATGACGGCCACATCCCCCATCTCCCCATCATCGTCTACACCGGCCGCGATTTATCGGAATCGGAGAAGGTCCAGCTCGATAAATATGCCGAAAGTGTCATCATCAAAACAGCGAATTCGGCCGAACGCCTGCTGGACGAAACCATTTTGTTCTTGCACCGCATGGAAGCCGAACTGGGCGGCGAACAAAAGCGACTCCTGCACTTGGTCCACGATAAAGAGAGTATTTTCCGCGACAAAAAAATCCTCATCGTCGACGACGACATGCGCAACGTCTTTGCACTCAGTAGCGTCCTTGAGGAAAAAGGCATGACCATTTTCATTGCCGTCAACGGCAAGGAAGGCCTTGCTCAGCTTCAACAAAATCCCGACATCGATTTGGTATTAATGGACATCATGATGCCGGAAATGAACGGCTACGAGGCGACCCGCGCCATCCGCCAAAACCCCGAGTTCCGCAACTTGCCCGTGATCGCCCTTACCGCCAAAGCCATGAAAGGCGACCGTCATAAATGCATCGACGCCGGCGCCAACGATTACATGTCCAAACCGGTCGATACCGTCAAACTGCTCAGCCTGATGCGGGTTTGGCTGTACTAGGAAAACCCATGCGCGATACCGAAAACGAACGCATTGAATTGCGCCTGCTTAAGGAAGCCATTTTCCTGAAGTACGGCTACGATTTTCGCAACTATGCCGAAGCCTCGATCAAACGGCGCGTCAATGCGTTTCTCAAGCAAACTCAACTGGATTCCATTTCCGCTCTCCAGCACCGCATTCTTTACGACCCCGCCATGTTCAAGCATTTGTTGGCCGGGCTGTCGATCAACGTCACCGAAATGTTTCGCGATCCCCCCTTCTATGCGGCCGTTCGGCGTTTGGTCATTCCCGAATTGCGGAAACTGCCGTTTATCAAACTCTGGCACGCGGGCTGTTCCACCGGCATGGAGGTCTACTCGATGGCGATCATCCTGGAAGAAGAAGGTTTGATCGACCGCGCCCGCATTTATGCCACCGACTTTGACGAGCTTGTTTTGCAAAAAGCCCGTGACGGAATTTTCCCACTCGACCAAGCGCGCACCTATACCGCCAACTACCAGGCCGCCGGGGGTCGCGCCGGTTTCTCCGACTACTACACCGCCAAGTACCACCACGCCATCATCAAAAACAAATTAAAAAAAAATATCGTCTTTGCCGATCACAATCTTGCAGGTGATGGTGTTTTTGGGGAAATGAATTTGATTTTTTGTCGCAATGTGCTGATATATTTCAACAAAGAACTCCAGAACCGCGTTTTTAAGCTGTTCTACGAAAGCCTCGCCGATGACGGCTTTTTATGTTTGGGTGCCAAGGAAAGCGTGCGTTATTCAACCTATTCCGCCGCCTTCGCCGATGTAGAACCCAAGGATAAAATTTACCGCAAGGTCTCCACTGAAACGCTTTCCGCTCCCTAAACCGATTCATTCCAAACTGTGATTGGTCCTAAGAGGTCATTGTGCGCGAAGAATCCCTTAAAAAAGTCGCTTTACTCATTGTCGATGATCGCCCCGAGAACTTGCTTTCCCTGGAAGCCGTTCTGGAGGCACCGGATCGCGAAATCGTGCGTGCCCATTCCGGTAACGAAGCGCTGTCGCTCACGCTAAAACACGATTTCGCGCTGGTTCTACTGGACGTTCAGATGCCGGGCATGGATGGTTTTGAAACGGCGCAACTCATGCGCGGTTTGGAAAAAACCCGCGGCGTTCCCATTATTTTTGTGAGTGCAATCAACAAGGAACAGACATTTGTCTTTCGCGGCTACGAAGCAGGCGCGGTCGACTACCTGTTCAAACCGCTCGAACCCCACATTCTCCAGGGTAAGGTCAATGTGTTCCTCGACCTTTACCGCCAGCGTGAGGCCAAAAAGCAGTTGCTCGCCGAATTGGAACGCAGTAACCAAGAACTCCAGGACTTCGCCCACATGACCTCGCACGATCTCAAGGCACCGCTGCGCAGTGTGCGTTTCTCGCTGCAAATGTTGCGTGAGGATTTCGCACCCGCCTTGGCCGAGGAAGGGACCGAGTATCTCGACACCATGGATCGTTCGGTCAAGCGCATGCAAACCCTGATTGACGACCTACTGGATTACGCCAAGGTCGCCAATTCGCCGCATACCTTCGCCACCGTCGATTTAAACCAAATCATTGAGGACGTCTTGGTCGACCTACACCCGCAACTGCAGGCCGCCGACGCCCAAGTTCAGGTCGCCTCGTTACCCACGGTGCGCGGTGATCAGACGCAACTGACGCGTCTGTTTCAGAATCTCATCGGCAACGCGGTCAAGTACCGCCGTACCAAGGTCACGCCGCGGATTAACATCACCGTGGCCGGCCACCCAGGAGAACCATACCGTATTGCCATTGAAGACAACGGCATGGGTTTTGACAACCAGCATGCTGAGCGGATTTTCCAACCGTTCCAGCGTTTGGTACCCAAAAGTAAGCTGGAAGGCAGCGGCATCGGTTTGGCCATCTGCAAAAAAATTGTCACCCACCACGGCGGTGATATTCAAGCCGTCGGCCGCCCGGACGAAGGCGCGGTTTTCACCGTTAGTCTGCCCCAACCCCGTTAGGACCGCGCCGAAGCAACGCGAGGCGGCACGTCGGCGCCGTCCGGCGAGCAATCAGCCGAAGCCATACACCGCAGTCCCCATAAAAGCCGATCTTTTTCTCAATCCCCATCATGCACAAACGTCTTGGCTTGAATCGGAACCCGAAACTTCGCCGCCGAAAAAACCGCCATCGCCATGTCATTGGCTTAGAGGCGAAGCTCCGGCGCTGACGCGGATACCACGTCGGCGTAAAAATAAGAAAAATTCCTCATGTTCTTGTTCAAGGAAAATGGTAGCTTGTAAAAAACCGCGCCGCGCCACCCACCGCGACGCGTGCTTGAGGTCTCGCTGATTTGCAGCGCCCGACCCCTCGGCGTCCACGCTGAGACAAGCCACCCGTGCGCCCTGATGACACGTCTCGTTGGCGCCCAAATTCCAGCCCGAAACCGGTCGCCCCGCCCGACCCTCTTCGGAAGAAGGCATATCAAACCGTGACGCATGTCGTGCTATTTTGCGAAAACGCCGACCTCGGTCGGCAGATCGAAAGCGGCCTGTCCGCCCAAACCTCGCTTGAGGTAAAAATCCTTACCGAGGCGACGGCGCTATGGTATTTGCTCGACCCGATAGCCCAATCAATCAGCGCATCAGACGACAAAATCTCGCCGTCATTGCTTATCCTTCAGCTCAATGAATCAAACCAACCTTTTCTCGAACGGCTATTTTCCCTCAAAAAAACCTCTTCCATTCATCACACACCCACAATCGTCTGGTCAAATAAACTCTCAAACTCTGAAATTACGGCCGTTTACCGCCTCGGCGCAAGCGCCGTGATTCTCCAAAACGCGCATACTAATTCGCTGGCCAAAACCCTGACCGATATGGGAGAGTATTGGTTTAGGTCGGTCATCCTTCCAACACCTCGTTTCAGGGGGCAGGCTTGAGTCTAAAGCCACCATCTCCGCAACCTTCTCAACCTGGCGAAACCCAAGAACAGGACGCCCAAGGCGCTCGCGTTTTGATTCGCGTGCTTTTGATTGAAGATGACGAGGACGACCACTACATCATTCGCAAGTTACTCACCAAAATCCGCGACTTTGATTACGCCATTAAGTGGGTCGATACCGTCACCGAAGCCGTTGCCGCCATTCAAACCGGTGTTTTTGACGCCGTCCTAACCGATTACCAATTGCGCGACGGCACCGGTCTCGACGTCATTCGCAAAGCGGTTCAGGCCAATAAGAACCTGCCGTTAATCATGCTGACCGGCAACCAAGACCCACGGATCGACGAAGCATCAATGGGCGTCGGTGCCGACGATTTCCTACCCAAAGAGGAACTCACCGGACCGTTGCTGTCACGGACCATTCGCCACAGCATCTTTCGCAAAAAAACCGAGCAAGAATTGCGTGAAAGCGAAGACCGTAACCGCGAATTGGCCGAGTTCTCTTCGGCCGTTCTTCACAACATCGGCAATGTGCTCAACAGCGTTAACGTTTCCACCGGCCGCGTCGTCAAAAACCTGCGTGAATCGAAAATCACCTCACTCGAAAAGACCAAGGAACTGCTGGAAGCCAACAAGGATAATCCTGATTTTCTTAGTCAGGATCCCAAGGGCCGTATGCTTCCGCCGTTTTTGGTGCGCTTGGCCGAGCTGTTACAGCAAGAACACCAACAAAACCTGACCGAGGCGGAAAAGATCCGCAAGGGTTTGGGCTTGATGAAAGAAGTGATTAAAACCCAGCAGACCCACGCCAAACACGGCATGGAGCTGGAGGATTTGGATTTGCGTGAGGTCATCAGTGACGCGCTGAACGTCAACATGGCCGCGCTCATGCGTCACCGCATTGAGGTTCAAACGCTCTATCACAGCGACATCCGCGTGCAAGCGCAAAAGGTCAAGCTCACCCACATCTTAATAAACCTCATTAAAAATTCCATCGAGGCCATGGCCGAAGTCCCCGAAAGCCAACAACGCACCATCAAAATTGAATTGGGCGAGAACGATCTGCACCAACCGATGATGATCATCCAAGACCGCGGCCACGGTGTCGAAGCGGCCCAATTGGAAAAAATCTTCGACCATGGTTTCACCACCAAGCAACGCGGCCACGGCTTCGGCCTCAATTACTGTTTCAAAACCATGCGCGAGCTGGGCGGATCGATTCGCGCTGAAAGCGACGGGGTGGGCACCGGTACTAAATTCGTGCTGACATTTCCATTCGGCACCCTCGTCGACGACTGAGGAACAACTTTTCACCGCAACCAAACAAAAAACACCTTATTTACATTTTCGCCGGGAATATACAAACCCCCGACGGTGTTTTTCCGTAAAGAACGACAACACGCCTGTGCGACGACTCCCTGCAGGCGGGTTTTCCTTGTCGATCACTGGATTTTTGTCGCAGAAATAAGTTCGGTCTTTTTGCCGATCTTCATGGTAAAATGGACACCGTGAATTTTTTGTGACCGCTTGTGATCGGTTTTTACGCTTATACAGTCAGTACAGCGAATGCATATAGATCCTTTTCGGAGGTCTCCTTTGTCACGGCTCCTCAACGCAGATATCCCCGTCGTAACCCAACCTCACACCACCGCTCAAGCCGAACCAACCCCCCTCGCCCTTGAAGGTGCAACCCGCACCCTAAAAGTCGAGCACAAACCCAACGAGTTAATCTTGCGTTACCGTTGGTCGTTGAATCCAGCACTGCCCTTGGCAACCGCCTTAGTCGCGGTCGCCTGCGCGACCTTGGTCGTCTTTTCCGCCGCAACATGGCAACCGGCATTCGCCCTCGTCGGCCTTTTCGCCGCATATGCAACCTTGGCGCTGCGCTTCAACAGCACCGCCGCCATGGTCGGCTGTGGCATTCTTTCCATTCGCCATCGCCCCTTCCCTTGGTTCAGCCGCTTTCTCTACGCTTGCGAAATTGAACGCTTGGAGTGTAACCAACACCCCATCTTCCGCCAAAACATTCGCATTCAGGCCGTCCTTAAAAAAGGCCGTCGCGTGACCCTAATGAGCTGGCTTCACAGCCCCGATGAAGGCTGCTGGATTTGCAAACTGATTTCACAAAATATTGATGTGAGCCATAAGATCAACCGTGACTGATCTACGTGGAACTCACCCGCCTACCCTATCAGCGAAAAGCCGGCCCTGCGCCGGCTTTTTTTGTAGCCCCAGCCAGACGCCGAAGCGCGTGGCCCTCGGGTGCTCGCTCACCAAGTTGGTTCCAAAACTAAAGCCAACCAACGCAGGATTCGATACCTACATTAAACCCACAAACCTGCGACCTCAAACCATTCGCCCCCGTGCGCATGTTGTATGCGTCACCCTTTTTCGCTGAGCCTCCGGCGGTGCCGTGCCAAACCGTAACCTTGCAACATTTGCCGCTTTTTGAGGAGGTTGGCCCATGGTTTTGTGTTTGATGCTTCTGACCCTGAGCTTCGGCAAGTCGCCTTACGACCAAGCTTACGATATGTTCGTGCGCGCCAAGCAAGCACAATCTCAAGGCGCAGAAGCAACTGCCGACAGCCTGTTTAATGAGGCGCAAAAAGCGTTGACCGAGTTGTTGACTTACGAACCCGAACACAAACGTGCCTGGATGCTTAAAGCCAAGGCTCATTTTTATTTAGGTGAAGATGTCCTCGCGGCGGAAGCCTTCGACAGATTATGCACCATCGATCCCAACAGCCACGAAGCATTTTACTACCGCGGTATGGCGCAATTATACGGCGGCAACCACGAAGCGGCCGTGACGTCCTTCAGTCGTGCCACCCAACTTGAACCTGCCAACCCGGTTTATTTTGAAGAACTGGGCCGCGCCCACAGTTTTGTCGGCAGCCATGAAGACGCGCTCAAAGCCTACGACCAAGCGCTGCGTCTTTCCCCCGACTCGGAGTCGGCCATGTTCCAAACCGGCGTCGCACTCTCGCGCCTGGGTCGCCCACAGCTCGCACTCGACCGCTTCTCGGACTTACTTCTGCTCTACCCTACCAACCAGAACGCGCTCTACAACGCCGGTCAGTTGCTGCAAATACTCGGCAACCACGACCAAGCGCTCGACCGCTTTGACCGCCTCTACAAACTCGCCCCCAAGGACGGCACCACCCTCTCCAAGCTGGTTCAGCTTCACGATGAACTGGGAAATGTGCGTAAACGGGAGTGGTTTCGTCGCAAGATCTACCGCCTGTGGCGCAAAAAAGAAGACCCAAAACTGGTGAAACTCGGCTTTTTTGTAGCGACGCAGTTCGACGAGGGTGACTTTCACGTCGTCGGCATGGAGAATTTCGAACTGACGGGCGAACAGGCGAAAAAGTACGTATTCCGCGTCTACAACGACAACATGAGCGAAATTCGTTGGGAAATTTCGCTCGGCTCATATGCAGTCCTGAATGACATTGCCCAAGAATCCGGACAGCTCAAAGCCAATGCGCGACTCTACCATCTCGACGGCCATTGGCCCGACGGACGCCGTCAAACTTATGAAACTTTCTATGGCCGCGAACCTGATTACGATGAGGTCAAGTCCTTGGTCATTCGTGTTTTACGAGGTGAACAACAAGCTTTTGCCGGTAGCCTGCTCAAACACGAACGTTAAAGCTAGGCGGCCGCGCACCAGCGTTTAGCGCGGCCACCTGTGGCTGTCTTTTAAGTTAAAACGTGCTGTCCAGATCAAGGTCGCCACGCAAAGCATTGGTGCGAAACGCGCCGGCAAAAGCACAGGACTCAAAAAAGACCGCCTGCGCTTCAGAGCTCATTCCAGCCCAAGCGCTTGAGCGAGAGCGCTGCCAAGAATCACTCACTTTCGGTTTTATCGGCCGTGGTCGCAAAGCGAGCCGTTGAGCTCAAATGCGGCCGGCCGTTGGCTGCTGTCGCCGTTCACCACGAATCCGAAGCGAACCGAGGCCCCCGGCGCAATCACGCCGTTCCAATGGTTGGCGCTATTGCCGGCACGGACAGACGACCCCTCGGTCGCCAAGGTCACATTCCAGGAACTGCTAATCGACTGCCCGGCGGGTAGGTTCCACGCCAAGCGCCAGCCCGAAATAAGGCTGTCACCGTGATTGGTGATGGTTGTTTCCACCACGAAACCACTGCCCCAGTCGCTGGTCACCGCGTAGGAAACCGCGCAATCGCCACTGGGATCCGGCGGGTCGTCACCTTCGATTAAACCAAACCAATTTACATTGACACCACCGGCAAGCACGCGTAGCCGCACTTCGCCGGCGCGATCGGCCGGTAACTGGATGCCAGGCACCTTGATCGTCGTCCACTCTTGCCAACCACCGGTTGCGGCAATCGCCACTTCCGCCAACGGCAAACCATCCAAGTCAAATGCTAAGCGACCGCCGTCGTTTTGGGCGGCAACCCGCAAGACCAAATCGTAGCGACCGGCCACAACCGTGACGAAGTAATCCAACCACTCGCCGGAACGGGTCCAGCCCAGGTTGACACCGCCGCCTTCGTCTTCACACAACTGAAGATCGACACCGGTTTGTCGCATGGCACCGCCCTAATTCTCGGCATCGCCGTCGACATAAGCCAAACCAGACGGCCCACTATTAAAGTGTTCGGCCTCAATCAAACCTGGTAGCGGGTGATAACGATCGGCATTGGGAAAGGCACGCTCCAAATCAACCGGTGGATCGACATCGCCGTTGGTCGGATCCCAAAAATTACCCGTCATCGCCAGTAAGCACATCAAATTGACCGAGTCCTCGTAATAACCCTCGCGACGATCATAAACAAAGCTGTAGACATTGTTGAGAAACGCCTGACGACGGATATCCGTCATCGCCGCAACGCCCATCGGCGCGATAAAGAAGGAGGTCGCATATTGACCGATGGGGGTGCCGTCCAACTGGTACCCGGCGGCAATTTGGGCGGCTTGGCCGCCACTTGCCTCTACGACCCAATCCAAAAAGGGTCGCACCTGGGCCCGACTTCGTTCGTCACCGTTAAGCAACACGTCCAGGCCGAGACGCCAAGGGTCACGGCCCGCATTGTAGTAGAAGGCGCCGTCATGAGCACCTTCTAAAAAACCCGCCGGCGCCGCCACACAATCGATGTCATCGTCACACAGCATAAAGTCCGGCAGTAAACCGGTGGCGCGACTGTCGCCCGCCTGCAGCGAGGTAATCGCCTTCTGGCAAGCGCGAACCACCTCCGACCAGGCCGGCTCTTGGGTGAAGCGTCCAAACGCGCGAAAATGCGCCGGTAAAAAATCAGAGGAACGCGGCGTCCACTGGTTGTGGGCGGCCCCGTTAAAGCCGACCCAATCCCCCAAGGTTGGCAATTTACTTTGCGGTCCAACCGTGGCGCTCAAAATCGCGCTAATCAACGCGCGCGCAGCGGCACCATAGTCGACCACACCCGTATCGCCCCACTGGGCATGAGCCAACAACAGACCGTAGGCCATGTCGGCGTCACCGTCAAAAGCCGAATTATTGCCACCAGTGATCACGCCGTCCTCGATCCGCCACGACATCAACCGTGGGTCGCCACCGCTGGGAAAGCGGCGCGCAAAACGCCACAGCCCGTCAAAGAGAGACTGGGCTTGCGGATCGTGACCGGCCATCAAGGCGGTAATCATCATGCCGTAACCTTGTCCCTCGGAAACCGTTACCGGCGAACCTTGGTCAAAGGCAACGCGAAACAAGGGACGACCGGCATCATCCTGACCGGCGTCTACCAAAAAACGCGCCTTCCAAGCATCGTAAAAATCGCGTACGTGCTGATCCATTTGGGACTGACTGAAATGATTGGGCCGCAGTGTCTCGGCGGCATAGGATTGGTGCTGTGGGAAGGGGCGCTTCGGCACAGCGGCTGCGCTTGAAAACACACAAAAGATCAAGGATAAAGCTAAAATTAAACGGATCACCATGGTCCTCTCCTCAAAGGCACGGCAAAAAAGCAATGCAAAGCAAACTAAACCTTGAGTGAAAGGATTCGAAACAAGCGCCAAGCGTCGCGGCGTAGACGGGTTCAAAAATCGTTGCCTCAAGGTGAAAGGACGCGCCAGTAAACCACGTTTGTTCAATAACTCACTGTGACAGCGCTAACAAACAGTAAAAGGTTTGTGTTTTGTGGTTCTATCAAAACACAAACCTTTTTTTTTGAGGCATTTATTTTAGTTAACCGAGTTAACTTAGGTTTTCTCCGATCCCGTCACAGGGCCAGCGCCGACGAAACCGAGTTTTCCAAGATGGCCACCAGCTCGGGGTCCATATAGCGATAGTCGCGCGGTACCCCCAAGACTGAAATGCGTTTGCCGTTGAGCAAACCGTCGAAATCATCACACAGCAGGGATTTGTGTTTGGCCTCCATCACCAAAATCACATCGGCCCACTGAATGTCGTTAGTGGAAACAGGATGACGCGCGTCCCGGTCGGTACCGGCAGAGCGCACCTTCAATCCGGCGCGGCGTTGCCAAAGCGTTTCGGCGGTGGAGCTGCGCCATTGATTGCTGCTGCAAACAAACAATACATTGGTCATAACGCAAAAATCCAATTGGCCGACAACGTCACGACGCCAAGCTCTCAGGAAGAAAAAAAGAGAAAAGGCATAAAAGGGCGAGAATAGGTGATCATGACGTGGAACTCAGCCTGTGTATTGAGAAAAGTACTAAAGAAAATACACTCTTGCGCGCCGAAAAACAATTGGCGAGGCCACATTTCTTAAAAAACCCTCGGAATCCAAAAGCGCGCCCTGTCATTTTCCCAGAGGCATCAAGGATTCTGCATCGCCTCAAAGTCGCGTTATCAACCTAGTTTCGTTCCCAATCGCTAGTGGGAAGTAACCTGAAAGTAGTTACTTACCATGTTTCGTTCCAAATCGACCAAGGTGCGGTTCGCACCCATCTGCGCCGCCAGTTGCGCCAAATCAGTGCGTTGACTGTACAGCCGGCCACGCATGGCCGTGCCCTCCGTTTCCTCAATTTGAACGTCGAGCCAGGAACCTGTGCCGGTTGTGGTCGCTGTTGCCGCCGGCCCCGTAAAACGCAGACGGTGCGTCATGCTGCCAATTACCCTGAGTTCGGCCACAACGGCGCCCGCATCCTCACCGGTTACGGCTTGAATCGACCCACTCAATCCGTTGGCGCGGGCAAATTGAGCCCAAAAAGCCGGCGTTTGAGCCTGTGCTTGCCAAACCAGGCCGTGCCCGTCGGTCTTGGCAATCGTCAGCGTGCCGGTGACGGGTCCTTCCAGCACAATTTCAAAGCCCGGGTCTGTTCCTTCACGTTGATCGACCAAGTGAATCTGGAAGTAGCCGTCTCGGTCTTTGTAGGTCGTCGTGGGCAGGCTCTCATGTTGTAACCGGTTCCGTTGACGGCCGGCCTCCAGGTTTAGACTTTGGGCGCACAGTGAGGCGGCGGACACAACCGCGAACAACCAAAGGCTGGTTTTCAGTAACTGAGACATATTGAATAATTTCACTGGGCTACCCCCCGTTAATCCGGCCAAATCCGCCGGGCTTTACCCAGTGAGTGCCGCCCAAGCGGGCTGCGTTGCGCCCAAGTAACGCGACGTGACGAGGAATACAGTGCTAAGGCAATCTCATCCCAGCCAAACCCGCAAAAAATTACACTTTATCTTGTTGTTTTGGCACCGCTTTGCTGCGAACCCTGATAACTGAGACGGCACATCGCACCATGCCGTGGAAGGGTTAATCACGGCTCTCGGAGGCCCTTTCCCATAACCTTTCCCAACCATTTCTTCGCCAAAACACGGCCGCTTTGCTTGGCCGGCTTTTTCCTCATCTCCCAAGCACCGGCGGGCGATCCTATCAATGGGACACCACCCAGCCAAGAGGGTTTCAACAAGCAAGCTCTCATCAACAGCGGCCCCAGCGTCACCGGACCGGCCGGCACCCTTTTGACGATATCGACTTGAGCGATGAAATCCTCAGCGCCCGCACCAGCCCAAGGCCGGTCGCCTCACTTGAAACGACCGACGCTTTATTGGCGCAAAGAAGCACGGCTAGGTCCGGCCTTGCCCGAGTGCGTGGTTAATTCGTCGCGCCCCGCGCCAGCCGAAGACGATACTCTTCAGCCCAGTAACCCACATCGTCGTCGGCAATCCGCGACACCACTTTACCGGCACCGCGATGCTCGGCTTTTTGGAGCCTGGCGGCACAGAGGTCGGCCAAAACACGCGGCGGCGCTTCAGCCGCCACATGATCACCAACCAAGGCGAGGCCGGTTTCCAAGGCCGCCGCCTCAGTACGTCGGCCCTGATTGAGGTAAAAGTCGGCTAAAAACAGGATCACCATGCCACGTTGCGGATCGGCGATCTCACCCACGCCGGCCCAGCGGGCTAACGCCGTTTGAAACAAAGCCTCGGCGCCGGCGGCATCACCGCGTTGGGCCTTGACCTGGGCCAACATGCACTCATCCTCGGCAAGATAGAGATGTTGCTCACCGAAGCGTTCAACCTTCTTGGCCAGAAGTGCGGTCAAACGCTGGTCGGCAAGTTGGAGGTCACGATTGTAAAAGGCGACCTTTGCGGCCGCTTCGGCCACGGCAAAATGATAAGCAGCACCCGCAAATGAGATCCGCGCCGCGACAGCCCTAGCCTTGTCAAGGGTCGCCTCGGCGGCCGCTGCTTGGCCGCAAGCCGCCTGCATAACAGCGAGTCTGGCCCGCGGAACAATCGTTAAAACGGCATCTTCGTCCACCAAGCGAAGAACCAGCGTCAGCGCTTCGCGTTGGGTCGCCAGTGCATCTTGGGAACGACCCAAGGCCAAGAGCGCCTGCGCTTGTACGGTTAGGGCAAAGGCCAGACGCGGCGAGGGTTCGTCGACGGCAAGCGCTCGATTCGCGACAAGTTCCGGTTCGATTAAGGCCACCGCTGCTTGTGCTCGGCCACACTTGAGCTCGAGCTTGGCCAAGTCGCGTGCCTGTAAAAGCCTGCCTGAAGCCAGACGATCAGACGGCTGGCGCTTGATGACATCCAGCAGTACCTGTTTGGCTGCAGCCATCTCGCCATGAGCCAACAGGGTTTGTCCGTAAAGCGCGCGCATCCCGAGCGAAAAATCGGCATTCGGCCCGAGGTGGCGTTCATAGGATTCCGCTGCTTTTTCCGACCAGCGTACGGCGGCGTCAAAATCACCCAACCCCATTTGGACCTCAGCCATAATCAAATAACTCGATCCGGTAAAAATGGTGTCGGGTGTGTCCGGCGACCCGTAATAGGCCAAGGCTTGCTGGGCCAGTAATTCAGCCTCATCAGGTCGTTGTGCCTGAGTGAGAATGCGCGATAAACCCACGCGCGCAATCATACTGTCGCGGTTTTCGGCGCCGTGGTTGCGTGTCATGACAGAAATGACCTCGCGGAAGTACTGTTCCGATTGCTCAAAGCGCCCCATAATGCCGAGCGTGCGGGCTAAATTGAGCGCCGCATAGCCGTAGCGCAACGATTGCTTTCCGTACTTATTCTCCATTTGTTGTAGCACTTCGCGGTGCAAGGTCGACGCTTCAAACAAGGCGTCGGCGGCATCGGCGGTCATGCCCAAATTCGACATACTCAAAAGGGTTACCGGATGATCGGCACCATAGATTTCTTTTTGTTTGGCGACCACTTCGCGACCGATCGCCAGCGCTTCCGGGTAGCGACCGCGATCACGCAGCAGCAGTGCATAGCCTTCCTTGTAGCGCAAGGCCGCCGCCTGCGCCCGACCCGTGGCGCCGCGACTCAAATTAAGCGCCTCGAGAAAGTGCGGCTCCGCTTGGACCAACCGGGATTGATAGTGGTACACGCTGCCAATGTTAAAGTGGGAATAGGCAAGCAGCGGGTCATCCGGGGTTAAAGCCGTCCGCCGCAGCGCCAACGCGCGCTGATACCATTGCAAGGCCTCGTCCAATTGACCGCGCCAAAGCGTCATCGAACCCATCGCGTCATAGGCTTCGGCCCGCACCGCTGCCGGCACCTCTGCGCGCTCCGCCACCGCCACGGCCAGTTTCGCTTGCTCTTCCATGCCCGCGAGGTCCGATAAACCGCCCAGAACCTCAGCCCGATCCGCATAGGCGGAAGCCAAATACGCAGGTCGATCGGCCGCTTCAAACAATCGCGCCGCTTCCGTAAGCATTTGATCGGCTTGTTCATCGGCCCCCATACTCTGATACACGCGGCCCATCACTTGAAATAGCCGACCACGAATAAAGTCGCGCCCGACCAACTCGCCGTCGAGGCGCTCTCGGCCTAAATCCAACATTTCCCGTGCGCTGGGTTCGTTTCCGTGATGGGCGGCCGGATCCGCAAACTCAAACAGGTTCGTCAAGTATTCCGTCACCTCTTCCGAAGCCTGCAGCGCCTCCTCGGCACGAATGCGTTCGCGTTCAGCGCGCCGCTGCTCACGCAAGACAATACCCAACGACAGCGAGAGCATCAAAATCACCGATATGCCGAAGCCGAGCAAGTAACGATGGCGACGGGTGTATTTGACCAGCCGGTAACGCAAGGTCGGCGGCCTTGCCTGAATCGGCATACCGCCCAAATAGCGGCGCAAATCGTCGGCCAGCGCTTCCACCGACGGATAGCGGTCCTTGGGCTCACGCCGCAGTGCTTTGGCAACAATGATCCGTAAATCGCCTTTTAACAGCCGCCTTAATTTACCGGTCGCCAACCGGCGATTGGCCGCCGCCGATTGCGCCTTTTCCGCATCGAGTTTGGTAAACCCTTCAGCAAGGTGCGGTGCGTCCCGCGACGTCAACATGTCGCACGCTTCCAACGGCGTAAGGGTTTCTACCGAAAAAGGCAACGCCCCCGTTAACAGTTGAAACAGCACCACACCCAGCGAGTAAACATCGGTCGACGCATTGAGTAATTCACCACGCCATTGCTCCGGCGACGCATAAGCCGGTGTCATCAGCACCCCACCTTGGATGGTCGCTTGATGTTGATCGCCCGTTTCGGGATTAATGAGCGCGGCAATCCCAAAATCGAGCAACTTGGGCGCCCCATTGCGGGTAACCATGATATTCATCGGTTTCAAATCGCGGTGAATCACTAGATTTTGGTGGGCAAAACTAACCGCGCCGCACACTTCCAAAAACATGGCCAGGCGCTCGTTAATATCGGCCTTGCGGCGATCACACCATTTCAATATCGACTCACCGTCAATGTACTCCAACGCGAACCAAGGACAACCCTCGGGTGTCGTTCCCATATCGAAGAAGCGCGCAATGTGGGGATGATCCAGCCGCGCTAAAATGCGTTTCTCCTGCTCGAAGCGGCGTTTCAAACCATCCGAATAAAGGCGCAAAATTTTGAGCGCCACTTTTTGATCCGGCAAATCCGTGCGTTCAGCCAGATAAACATAACTCATGCCGCCCAGGCCGATTTGTTTCAGGATCCGATATGAACCCATTACTTGGCCGCTGCGAAAGGCGGCAACGGGCTCTTCCGATACTTCTTCTAGCGGCGCAACCGGCGTCGCCCGCGAATCGTATTCGTCGTCGTGCAAGCCGACATCGTCGCGTGGGTGCTCTAACATTAGGACAAGAACCTCCAAGACATGAACCGGCACATTCGTGGGTCTAAAGACCCAAGTTAATCCCCGATTAACGCGATACTTGAGAGAAAAGATTGGCCAAAGATCCGGCGTGGAACAGTTTGCCAATGAGCGACCCATACCGCGTGTGGCGCGCACCCGCAAGTCGGTCACCTGTTATTACAAGCTGTTAAATTCCAAAGTTTTGGCAAAAATCTCCACGGAGCATTGCGTTTTGGCATGGTCGACCGCCGCATCAAACACAAGGCGACGCTCACCATTATTCATATTGTCGGCAGATTGAAGGAAATGTCTGAAAAACAGCGATAGATGGTCGAAAATAAAAAAGCCCTTAACCTAAAAGTAGTCGTTTGCCCCGCTCAGATACACCTTGGCGCGTCATTTAACCAAACTGACGCCCACCAAAACCGCTCAAATCGGCCCGTTTTCGGATTTTGTAGCTGTGCATTTTTGCCGATACCAACGAGCAAGGTGAGATCCAACACACCACAGGGGTAAGCATCACTGACCCACGCCGTCTTCATCCACTATTTCATCGTCAACATACCCAGCGAGTACACATCGGTTGACGCATTGAATATTTCACTAGGCCATTGTTCAGGGGACACATAAGCCGGCGTCATCAGAACCCCACCCTGGCGGGTCGCCTGTTGCGGGATTGATCAGCGCGGTAATCCCAAAGTAGAGCAGATTGGGAGAACCATTGCAAAATCAATTCGCCGTCAATCTACAGTACAAAACCATGACTTGGCCACTGTGAAAGCCGGCAACGGATTCTTCGGGCACTTTTTTTAGGGGCGCGACGGGCGTCGGCTGCGAATCCTAGTTGTCGTTGTGCACGCCGACTTCGTCGCGGGAGTGCTTAGACATAGAGCAAGAATCTCCAAGACCTGAGCCGGCAAATTCGAGGGTCAAACGACCCAGGTTGAGAACCACCGTCTCAATCACGGGGCCGACACACTGCTAAAAGTATTGTCGGCAGATTGAAGGTAGGTCCAAAGAAGAAGATAAATAGGGACACCGAAAACAACTACGCACCCAAATAGGCGGGCACCACACTAGCTTAGAATAGACAGGGTAGCGGTCATAATGGCAAACGGAGACCCACCTAAAAAATTTATCGCGGGTCTTTCGTGCCCAAAAGCTCGGTCAACAGCGCCGCCGTTTCCACCGGCTGTTCGAACGGGAATAGGTGCCCACCCTCAAAACGAACCAACTTAAGGTTCGGATACGCCCAGCTCAGCCAGCGAATATCCGACGGCCACAAAACATCGCTGCGGGAAGCATATACCAAGGTCACCGCAACGCGATCGGCCGCCGTCTCGCCGACTCGTTGCAGCCGGCGCCGCATCATTTTGGGGAACTTAAGCGGTACCGACCGAAAAATCGCCACCTCCGTCGCCGCTGCAAAAGTCAGGGTTAGGCCGCCCTCGTCCTTCTGCACGAGCCCATGCTGCACATAATCTTCAAAACAGCGATGGTGGAAGGCTTTGAAAAACGCTTTACCGCCAAAGTAGGCACGCGCCTCATCGTGATCGGCAAAATCCGTACGCCGGGTCAACGCCTTGCGAATGGGTCCCACCGAATCACCGCGGCCCAGGCCTTTCATTAAGGCGATCGTGCCGCGCTTGAAGGGTTGAAAAAGAACCGGATCGAGCAGCACGACGCGACGAAACAGGTCCGGCCGCCGTACCGCGGCAAAAAGAGTCACCACACCGCCCGAGGAATGGCCGACCGCGTCCACCGGCGCGCCGCCACGTTGCTCAAGGAAGTTGATCAATTCATCCGCCAAGTTGTTGAGGTCGCCGTTCACAGGAAAGGCGCCGTGGCCCAAGCAATTGATGTAGTGCCAATCAAAGTCATCCAGTAAACCAAATAGGTAGCTGTAACTTTTGGCTGGAAAACCGTTGGCATGGCAGAACTGAACCGGTTGTTTCACTTGGACCTCATTTTCAACGATTGGCCACACCCCTGTATGCCCGGGCACCATCTTACCCAAAGGGTTCGATTCGGGTCGAGGCAATCGCGCAAAATGTCCATGCGCTGTGGTTGGGAAAAATCACCGGTGTCCCTGGCAAAGTCGACGCGTTCTATTCGGCGCGCTGCAGCCCTCCAGACAACGTGAAGCCGCTGTCTGGAATCGCGCATAATCCGTTTTTAGGCCAAGCCGGCTAGCGCGGTCCCGCCCATTCAAAATCGGCGACCAGCCCAAAGTGATCTGAAACATACACGTCGGGTGTCAACGGTTGATCACCGATAAGTTTGATCGCGCAGGGCCGCCAGCCAGGCTTGCGCGCCGCCATTAAGATCCGGTCATAACGCACGCGTTTAACACGTTGTTTCTCAAGTGCGGTCATGCTGTTGCGCTCGGTGTCCACCGTCCAGCCTGGATCCGTACCGCGCAACAGCGGCCACACATCGTGAAAATGAGGCGGAATCGCATCGTTTTCGGGAAAACTAAAACAGAAATTAAAATCACCGACCCACAACGTCCAGTCCCCCGCGTCGAGGAAGGGTGTCACCTCGGCCATTTGCACGCGACGTGCGGCCCCATTCGGTCGTCGGCTTTCCAGGTGGACCGCGCCCAGTTGCAGCGTGCCCGTCGGCAACGCCCAACGCACATCGACCAAAGCCCGGTCCATGGTCGAGGTCAGCGGCCGAATATCAAAGCCGTTCGGCGTTACCTTACTCAGTACCACCACCCCATATCTGGAAAAGCTAAGACCCGCGCGATCACTGAACCAGTAACCTGTGCTCAAACGCTGATCGGCTACCAGGTGTTTCAGCACACCCACCGTCATTTCTTGCAAGGCCACAATATCGGCGTCAAGCCGCAACAACAGGTCGATCAAAGCCGCCGTACGCTGCTCGCGATGCGCCCGGCCAAACCAAATATTGAGGGTCAACACGCGCAGTCCCTGATCAGTGGAAAATGTCGTTTCGGGCAAATCAGGCCCCCTTTTTCTCGTCAATCATCGTCCTTTAAGGCGTGGACCGCAATGGCTCATACACCTTGGGCACGTAATTGCGACGGCGTCGCGCCCGTCCAACTTTGAAAAGCGCGAAAAAACGAATTTGGGTCGTCGTAACCCAATAGAAAAGAGATCTCGGCGCCGGTCATGTTCGCCTGGCCGAGGTAATGGCGTGCCAAGCGTTCGCGGGTTTGATTGAGGACCCGTTGGTAGCTGGTGCCGTCATCCGCCAACTTGCGCTGCAACGTGCGCCGACTGATCGCTAATTTGTCGCAAACCGCCTGAATCGAGGCCTCCCCGCTTGGCAGCAGTTCCAACAATGCGCCGCGCACGCGATCACCCATCGCCGCCCCTTCATCCAAATCGGCCAGCCGCCGTCGCAACGCCGGTTCGAACGTTTGCCACATCGATTCGTTGGCCGTCATGAACGGACGCCGCGCATCGGCCGCCGAAAAAACCACCTCGAGGTGTTCACCGCGTTGCGGCGCAACCCCGAAATAGCCCAGGTAAGCGTCGCGGCGCGGGACCACCGCCGGAATCGTCACCGCGCACGGACGCACCTGATGCCGCGTTGCAATCCTTGCTAGCTGAACGAAAAACACCGCCTCGGCAAGCAGTAGCGAAACCGGCGCCTGCTGCGTCTGATCCAACCACGCAAATCCCAGGCTCGTGGTTTCGTCAGTTTCCGCGACCGTTAACACCATCGGACAAACCAACTTCTTGTAACGTGCAATACGCCCCAGTGCCACATTCAAATCACGGGAACACAGGGCCGCGAAAATGGGTGGATCGAAAGCCTCCACCGATATCGCAGCACCGATTCGCAACGGCAACTCAGGGTCTTCAAGCATTTGGTCGAGGGCCTGCCACAGCCGAAAATAACCCACGGTGTCGACCTGCGCCCGCTCGCGTACGAAAAGGTCTTCCGGCAAGCCCGCCCACCGCAAAACATCGGCAGGATTCAGACCCAAATCCAATAAAATCAGCCGCCATCCCGGATTAATGGCATATTGGTAGACCGTCATCCATGAACCTCCTGCTTGCCGGTTTTAACCTGTTTATCGGTCGAGCGAATGCGTGATTTTAGAATCATTTCCCAGACCGAATCCGGGAACAACCAGTGCAAACGCACGTAGAGTTTGGCATCGAATGGGGCGCGATAGCGGCGGCGTGGCTTTTTCACGCGCAAGGCCGTCGCCACCGCGTCGGCAATCACACTGGGTTTGGCCGCACTCGTGTAACCACGCAGGATACGCGCCATCGGTTCGGTGAAAAAACGGTATACGGAATTTTTCGAAGAGGCTTCGAGATTGTCGGCTGAAATGCCGGACCACTCGCTTTCAATCGCCCCTGGCTGCACGACCACCACATTGACACCAAAGGGTTCCACTTCCATACGCAACGCATCCGACAGCACTTCCAAAGCGTGTTTGGTGGCGTGATACCAGCCGCCAATCGGCATCCAAATGCGGCCACCCATCGAGCTGATATTGATAATTGTGCCGCTGCGCGCCGCCCGCATCGTCGGCAACACCAGTTGTGTCAAGCGCATTAACCCAAACACATTTACCTCAAACTGGCGCCGCGCCTCATCGACCGGCACATCTTCCAAGGCCCCGTATGAACCGTAACCCGCATTATTTACCAGTGCATCGAGACGACCTTCTGCTTCCAAAATTGCATCAACCGCTTTGGCCATACTCGCTTCATCCGTCACGTCGATGAACAGCGTTTTGGCACCCGCCTGTTTGAGATCTTCCATTTGGTTGAGCCGCCGCGCCGCGCCGTACACGGTCCAACCTTCCTGCAGCATCTTGGTAACAATCGCCTTGCCAATCCCGGCTGAAGCGCCGGTAATCAGTACAACTTTTTTCGGTGAATGCTCTGCCATGGGTATCCTCCCCCGTTGTGATGCTCTTAAAGGTAATCGGCGAAGAACGCCAAAAACATAGCAGAAGACGCCAAAGGATATGCAAATGGCGCCGGCGACCAAACAAACGGCGCCATACAAGCACTAATAGGTGACAACAACTCACCTTTCAAGGTTATCTTCTGTTAAAATATCAACAACTCAACTTTTCTAAAATCCATATTTTTACGCCCTCTCGCCTAAAGTGAGCGATTCGGGTGGACGCTGTCACGCGCCTGTTGGTGCCTCCTGTTTTGCAAAAAACACCGACGTACATCGCATGGACGCCACGCTTTTTCCACGCGGCCCATGTCGGACAGCTCGCGTTGCCACGCCGCCAAAACTCGCGCAGCTTAGGTTTCAAAAAGGAGTTAGTGCATGTTTTGTCTCTACCGCTGCTTTGGCGTTCTGCTCTTCCTCTGCCCTTACCTTTTCGCTTGGCAACCAGCTCACCCGGACCTTGCCCCCGCGCTCACGAATTTGGAAAACCGGCACGCCGCCGCAAAATTTCGCCACAACCGGCAGTTCCTTATCCTCGGACTCGGCGATAGCCTGACCCACGGCACCATGGACGGCACGAACAACAACATCAATAGCCAAAATGCGTATTTGCAACTGGTTGCCGATGCTATCGGCCAGGTTGAACCCGTGCTGTTCCAGCAACCTTTCTTCGATACTGAGCAAAAACGGATCGACCCCTGGCGCATCCCGACCAACCTCGCCGTTGACGGCGCCACCGTCTTCACCATTGACGGCTTGGCCTACGCCAAAGCGCCCGACAGCCCCAAAAAGAGCAATAAGCTAATGTGCAACCAATGGTTTCCTGCTTTCCTCAACGACAAATACGACAAGGTCTTGTTCCCCATTAATTGGCAAACCAACAGCACCGTCTCAACCGTAGACGCCGCCGCCTGGTGGTTGGCCGAACCCGAAGTAGGTACCAACGCCTTGCCTGGTTTGGTATTCCTTTGGGCCGGCAATAACGACAGCAGTAAAGCCGCACTTGGATCGGCCGGCGCCGACGGCGGATTGGCTTTTCCCCTGCCCTACGACCTTGTTCGTCAAGAGCTTAACTGGACCCTGCGCTTAACCCTCGATGTCGGGCTTGGCCTCAACCTCGTGAATTTCTCGCCCTACACCGCCGCCGCCATTAACACCGGCCTGACCGAAATTGACGACTTCGCCGCCCAGTATCATCAAGTCGTCAATCGATTGGCGCAAGCCGCCGGCGACGACGACGTCACCTTCTTCCTAATGACCCTGCCCTACTACGGTTCCGTCGGTTACCTGTTTGACTCCGAGGATTTGGAGTTTTACCTGGGCCAAGTTGATCAGGACTACCGCGTGCCGCCGAGTTTCGCCCGCGTGGCGCCCCGTGGTGAGGATATAAGCGACTTCACCAAAGGGGACCGTGTCTCCATCTTCACCTTCGGGTTTATGTACTTATTGCTTGAAAGTGGCTACAGCATTGAGGACGTCAACCGCGCGCTGGAAATCGACGGGACCCAGCGCGACGGCTTGGTGCTTTCCGAGCAAGAACAGGCCGCCATCCGCGAACGGATAAATCACTTCAACGCCGTCATCGACGCCGAAGCCGGCATGCGTGGCGACCGTTTCGTGCGCGTCGATATCGGCGGTTTCCTCAATCGCGCGCTTACCGGCGACGAGGTGATTTACGCCGGGGATCAGCGCCTCACGCGCAAATGGACACGCGGCGCAGGCTTTAGTCTCGACGGGGTCCATCCAGGCTACACGGGCCAAGCCCTCGTCGCCAACTACGTGCTCGACCAAGTCGACAACGCGCGCAATTTGGCCACCGCCCGCTACGATTTGGCGCACATACTCAACCGTGATCCTTACTATGACCGCGACGGCGATGGCTGGGCGAGCGGACCCAACTACGATCCCGTCGGCCTGACCCAACTATTGTTTCTATTCCTGGACCCCGATGACCAAAACCCACAAACCCGCCTGCAATTACCTGACGACGTCTGGCAACGCGTTTCCAACGTTATTCTCGGCGAAGTCACCGGCATTCCCGGCCTGAAGCAAGCGGTAGAAAAGGAAAAGGCACGCCGCCAAGCTGCAGCCACCCAACCCCAACCAACGAGCCGTTAACTCCGGCTGGAGGGCGACGCGAGCTTCGGCCCGCGTCGCTTTCACAGACGCACCACCGTCGCCCCAAAAAAATATGCTACAGTTCAAAAAAATCGACTTTCACAATATACCAACGCTTTAGCGAACAACAGGGAGCGCCCATTATGAGTCTCGCCGCCGTTTTGGCCGAATTCAAGGGTTTGAGCAACAACGAGGCCTATCACAAAGCTTTTAACCAAAGGGTTTTCCTGGCGTCTAACGACCCCGTCGATCCCTTTCTGGGCAACACCCAACGGGTCATGTTTTTGCCCTTTCTCAATCAGTTGGTCGGTGAACTCCACAGCGACGCCCAAATCCTCGATATCGGTGCCGGCAAAGGTGAAATCGTCGATCTCAGCCTCGAACCCCATGCCCCAGCGGGCACAAGGGTTTCCATCGAGGAACCCAACCCCATTCTTTTCCAGGCTTACCAGCAACGGTTGCAGCGTTCGCCCAGCCTGCATTACGGCGAGGGCTGGAATGAACCCGTCCAGGACCTTTACCAGCGCAACATGTCCCACCATTACGATCTCATCCTCTCGGTTCACATGATTTACCACTTAACCGATTGGCAGGATTCGAACCAAGACCCCGTCAAACACCTCGAGGAAATGGTGGCCTTTGCCTACAGCCTGCTCAAGCCCGGCGGCCGCATCTTCCTGGTGTACGCCGACCAAGAGCACGCCATGAGCGGTCGCGCCGGCCTGTATTACTACCGCAAGCGCGGCGACCAGCGCCTCGAAAAGAACCTGGTACGCCTGTACCGTGCCCGTAACCAACTGTTTGCCGAAGGTGGTGTTGGTCTGGCCTTAAGCCGCCTCTTTCCCAACAACACGCCGACGGTAAAATCACACCTACTGGCGTCCTGCTTTTACGGCCGGGATCCGGCCGACCTTGCCGCCATGGCCCTCGTCGGCGAAATGATCAGCGCCGACAACGAACCGTTCGACACTGAAAAACTCGTCGCAGCGGCCGAATACTTCGAGCGCCACGGCGACGAAGTCGGCCTTACCCGGGAAAACGACCCGGGCCCACGCCAGGGCATGTGGCGCGCCAACCAACCACAAATCGCCACCATCATCCAACGCGATGCCTGAGAGAAACTGACCCACCAAAGTTTGGGGGGAGGGTCTTTTGAAGGATGAGGGTGAGCACCGCCATTTAGGCGCATCGAAGCACCCCAGGCTGCTTGTGGCAATAAAAGAGACATTAAGCTGAGCCGCCTCGACGCATATCTGCAGCAGCCATGACTGTTCAACGGAAAGCACAAGCAGGCGAAGCCGACCGAGGTGGACGACCATCGCATGTCTTGATGGGCCTAATTCATGGGAACATTGCGCCCAACATTCACGACCAAGTGTAATGACTCTTCCTTGGTTGCCGTCGTGTGCCAAACGTCGCTGGGCACGAACAAAACCGATCCAGGCGTTAAGTCGAAAATACGGCATTCCTGGATATGACGCCGTTCCTGCTCACCGTTTTCATGGGTGAGAATGAGATCGTCACCGTCGGCAGTCAACCCTTTCCCACGCGGCCAATCTTCTGGAGCGAGGTACCACCGCTTGGTCCCGCGCACCTGAATAATAAAAATTTCGTGATCGTCCCAATGCCAACCCAACCCACGACCAGGTGGTGAGGTAAAAGCATTCACTCGGGCAGTTCCAGGCACGAGATTGAGTGCGGCGTCCACATCCTGACACCAGGCGCGAATCGTCGTGTCTTGGAGTTGCTGCACATAAATCGTCGCCTGCGATGCCTTGAAGGCGCGAATCATCTCCTCAGGGGCGATGTTGGTCTCGGGAGCCCGGCCTTTTTCATGGGTGTAGTGAACCCGGCATTTGGCACGGCGGGGAATATCGACCAAACTCTCGACGCTTTGCAAACCGCTTAAGGTCATAAGTTCGGCCAAGGGTGATTCCACGGCTTGGGAGAAATGGGTTTGATAAGGCCAAACGTCGCTTAGAAAGACGTCCAGCGCAGTAGGCGCCACCATGGCGTTAAAACGATTGACGGTAACTTGGGTTGACACGAGAACCTCCACCGGAAAGATGCGGCACTATCGCCGGGATTTGGCTGCAACCAAACCCTGACGGGTGCTTAAAAGACTGCCGAAAACAGCAGAAGTCAGGTCGCCAGGGTAAGGAGATCGCGTTTCAAAACCGCGGCGTCGCCGGCGGTGCTGCAACCAAATTCACGTAAAGTGACCCCAACAAGTAGGTGCCGACGACGCGGCAACCGGCCGTAGACGGCGTTAGCGAATTCAGCATAAGCCTTGGGATGAAATAAAATGCGTCTCTATGACTCGGGAGCCTGATTACCATAAAATAATGCTGGGTCGCAGAGTCACACGCTGAACCCGAATCTATGGTAGTTTGCGATAATTCTGAACTAGAGCCGAGCTATATCGCAAGGTTTTTTTGCCCCACCTCTACAATGCCGATAAAATGCAGCACCCTCTACCGCAAGTATTCCGAGCAACGTGGGGAAAACCAAAGCCCCAGAAAATTCACACCAACACACCCGCTTTTTGCCACGACAACCCCGTTGGTTTGTCTCAATTCTTGTTTTAAACATGCCGGCTTGTTGCTTCTACGGCCACGACCCAACCGACCTCGCAGCCATGGCCGCCGTCGGCGAAAGGATCAGCGCCGACTACGAGCCTTTCCATCCCAGCAAGCTCGTCGCGGCTGCCCAGTACCTGAGCGCCCCGGCGACGAAGTCGGCCGCACCGACGAAAAGGCCACCGGCCCACGCCAAGGTATGTGGCGCGCCAACCAAACCCAAATTGCGCCATCATCCAACGCGAAGCTTAACCAGAAAAAAGCAAAGAGAGCACGCGGCAACTGTCCTTAAAACCACGGGCCCTCATCAATCAGGTGTCCCTCCAATGCGGTTAAGGCCACGACTTCCGGGAAACACGGCAGGCACACCGAGGCATAAAAAAACCCGGCACGATGCAATGCAAGGTGCCGGGTTTGGGTGCAATCGTGGACCGCAGCTTTAGTGGCTGGGCACCTGGTCGAGATTTTCGTTATCGCTGATCGAGAAGCGTTCAATGATGGTCGCAGTCGCTTCGCTGAGCCCGATCAACTCGGTAGAAACGCCGGCGCGACGGTACTTAATCAACACCTTATCGAGCGCGCCGACGGAGGTGATATCCCAGAAATGGGCTTGGCTGAGGTCGATCACGACACGATCCACGGATTCCTGAAAGTCGAAGGAATCGACGAACTTGTCAGCGGAGGCAAAGAACACCTGGCCAAAGACCTGGTAGGTGCGCGTTTTGCCGTCACCGCAAATGGTGGATGTGACGTTTTTGAATTGGGCAACCTTGTTGGCGAAGAAGACAGCGGACGCCAACACACCGATAAACACGCCGTAGGCGAGGTTGTGGGTCGCGATCACGACAAACACGGTGGTGACCATGACCACACTGCTCCCTTTCGGGTGGTGACGCAGGTTGCGCAACGAGGCCCAATTAAAGGTGCCGATCGATACCATAATCATGACAGCGACCAAAGCAGGCATGGGAATCAGGGCCACGAAATCGCCGAGGAAGACGACCAAAACCAACAGGAAGACACCGGCGAACAAAGACGAAAGACGGCCGCGGCCACCGGATTTTACGTTAATGACGGACTGACCGATCATGGCGCAACCGGCCATCCCGCCCAAAAAGCCGGCGAAGATGTTCGCCACACCTTGACCAAAACACTCGCGGTTCTTGTCGCTGGGCGTGTCGGTCATGTCGTCGACGATGGTGGCGGTCATCAGAGACTCAAGCAAACCAACCACGGCCAAGGAGGCACTGTAGGGAAAAATAATGCGCAAGGTTTCCATGGTGAAGGCCACGTCAGGCAACAAAAAGATCGGCAGGGTGTCGGGCAAGGCGCCCAAGTCGCCAACGGTGCGCACGTCTAGTTTGAAGAAAACGGCGATGACGGTCATGACGACGATGGTCACCAATGGTGAGGGAATCGCTTTAGTCAGATAGGGAAAGCCGTAAATAATGGCCAAACCGGCACCGACCATGGCGTACACGGGCAAGCCGGCTTGATGAAACTCGGGTAACTGCGCCATAAAGATGAGGATGGCGAGCGCGTTAACAAAGCCGGTAATCACGGAACGCGAAACAAAACGCATCAATGAGCCGAGCTTGAGCCAAGCAGCCCCCAATTGCAGAACGCCGGTTAACACGGTGGCGGCGAGCAGGTAAGACAAACCGTGGTCTTTCACCAAATCGACCATCACCAGGGCCATGGCCCCAGTCGCGGCCGAGATCATGCCGGGACGACCACCGGCAAAGGCGGTGACCACGGCGATACAGAAGGCGGCGTAGAGGCCGACCTTGGGATCGACGCCGGCAATGACGGAGAAGGCGATGGCTTCGGGGATCAAAGCCAGAGCAACGACGGTGCCGGCGAGAAGATCACCGCGGGTGTTGTGGAACCAAGTATTTTTAAGAGAAGCGAGCATGCAATTTCCTTTTTCAGAGAGACAAAACAACGGCATGGTTTGCCAAAGCAAACACGTGGGGTTGAGAAACCGGAGCACGGCTTGGCGCATTAGCGCGGCGTCGCAAACAAAAGGACGGTGTGTCGGCGGTGTGGATAAACGCCGCGACACGGGGCGACGCATTCGATGGGTTTTACATGAAAACCGGCTCCCAATAGCCCGAGCAGTGCTTTCAAATCGCAGCAGCGCAGTCTTGCAGCATGTTGCGTTGACAACCTACACGGGCAGGTTTCCTTAGAAGGTTAATTTTACGTGAGTTAGATCACAGTGGCACCCGCTGCTCAAAGAGCGGGCGCAAGGCACAAGGGCGCATCCTACCATTAAAAGGTACGCCGCAACTAGTCAAAAATCGTCATTTTATCGAAAAGAAAAGGTCACATTGCGCTGGACGATACGGCCGGTTGACACAAAAAAGGCGGTGCGCCACCAGCGCGCTCGGCACCGGCTGCTCACCGCCTCTAGGCATTGTCGATACGACCTAACCGGCTACTCGGGAAACACTTCTAAGCTGACAAATAAACTGTCCCAAGATTCTTGCAGACCGGATTCGGCGCTTCCCGGCACCATGATTTCCGCTTGCAAAAGGTAAAAGCCCGCATCGGGGAACACAACTTGGAACCGTCCCTGATCATCGGTCTCGAGGTTGATTTTGTGACGTTGATTACGATGGCGCGTTCCGCCGCGCACCAAGGTAACGGATACGGGTTTACCTGGCGGCTTGCCGTGCAGGAACAGTTGAAACGAGACCGGCTCTTGCACGAAAAGGTCGTTGGGATGGCTGGCACCCCCCAGTTCGAGGCCTTGCCCGGTCGGCTGGAGCGCACGGGTGTTGGGTGCGTTGCGGGTCACGAAGGTTTCCACGCGCGAGGCGGTTGCTTTGCGCACGATATTGGTGGCGCCGGCGGGGACGGTCGCGTCTTTCCCAAAAGCGCGACCAAAAGAACCGTCGGCCTTGGTGAAGGTCACCATCGGACTGGATTCATGCACCAGGCTGATGCGATAGGTGCCGTCCTGCGCGAGGCGCAAATCGCCGGCGGAAAAGCGTTGAAAGGCCTGCAGCGAGAAGGCTTGATCGGTGCCGCCGTCGGGTTGGACGACAACCGTTTTCATACGTTTGAAATAACCTTGCAGCGATTCGGGAACCTCACCGCGGCCATTGTCGCCAAGTGGCCGGTCTGGGTGAAAGATATCGTTGGAAATGGAGGCGGTTAAGGTAACGCTCGCCGTCTTTTCGCCGGACAACAACGTATGACTGGGCACAATAAAACGGTCGTGTGCATGCACAGTCACAACCAACAGAAAACTAAAAATGATGCGGCCAAATTTCAAGAGCCACCTCCTCGAATATGGATATCAACGGTGCCCAGCTCACCTTGGCCCTTGAGCTGGAAGTGTTGCGTTTCGCCCCCGAGGGTCACGGGATGGCGCACCAAATCACGACCGCCTTCTTCGCGGGCGGCTTCAACGAGCAACACGTACTCGCCGGCGGGGACGGCGCGGCCCTCGGCGTCGCGACCGTCCCAGGTGACGCGATAACGGCCAGGTTTGCGGGTTGCGCCGGTGACGCCGTCGTAACGGGCACTATCCGCCCGGCCCAGTTTGCGCCACCACTGACGCAAATCCTTCAGCCAGGTATCTTGTTCATACCAGATCTCGAGCGTGTGAACGCCCTGGCGGTCGGGCGTTTCCAACCAAACCGCCACATAGGGACGGTGGTAGGGACTTACCGCGAGGCGCGGCACTTCAATTTCCAAAGTGCACAGGGGTACGGCGGCCGGGCCGCTCAAACACAATAACCAAAATAGCGATAAGGACATGGATCATGCTCCTTGGGTTAGGCGCCCACCGAGGGCACCCAAAAACGGTAAATAATGAACGGAATCAAGGTTCCGAAAAAAATCAGCCACAGTCCGGCGACCCGCCACTTGGCCTGCTGAAACAAAATCACCAGGCCGGTGAACGCCGAAAAACCAATCAGTAAGGCGGACAAATCGATAACCCATGACCAAGCGGCGCCACTGTGACGGCCTTTGTGCAGGTCGTTGAGCACAGCAAGCGTGGTGCCCTGCTGGTATTCGACTTCAACCAGACCCTCGGCGATGAGGACGGTGGCGAAGGCGTAGCCGGCGGGCACGGCAAAGTCAAAGGTCACCTCGCCCAGATCGCGGTCGTAGGTGATTTTGTTGGGATCACTTAAACCGGTGCGGGATTCGATAAACGGCAACAACGCGGCGGGCGGCGTGGCGGGCAGAGCACGCAACTGCCGTGCAACCGGGGCCGGCAAGGTGTGTTCCTCACGCCAATGGGGACCTCGGCTTTCGAACCAGTCCAGATGGTTGAGCAACACCCCGGTCACACAAAAGAACAGCAGCAGCGTCAAGGCAAAGGTCGACAACCACACGTGGACCCAACGGCACGCGGTGAAAATGCGCCGCCACAGGGCCGACTTGGTCCATTGCCAAAAACGGCCGGGTTGGCGGCGCGGCACGCGCGTCTGTTGCACGCGGGGAAGCGAGTTGGTCCGCATCATCATTAGAAGGTGTAACTCAGCGTGGCTTTGACGTTGCGGCCTGGCTCGTAGTCGAGCAGGTACAGTTCGCCGAAGCGCGGGTGGAACGAAACACCGGTACGCGAGGAATGCGAGGCGTAGAAACGGTCGAACAGGTTATCGATCCCGAAGGTAGCCGCTAAACCCGGCAGCGATGCAGGCGTCCAACGCGCCGACACGTTGTGCACGATGTAACTTTGTTTTCCGTTATCGCGGGTGGCACCGTCCAAGACCCGGCCGGCGGCAACATCGCCAACCAACAAACTGTCCCAATGGAGCTTCACGCCGGCACGCGGAAGCTGGAAACCGAACTCCAGCGCGGTAGTTTCACCTTGGGTCCGATCTAAGCGAGAACCGTCGCGCTCGGCATAACCAGGGTCGGCGGCTAAATCACTGTCCGCTTTGTCGAAAGCGAGGGTGATATCCCAGCGACGGGCTTGAAAGGCAAGCGTCGCCTCGCCACCGTTAATGCGCATGTCCCCAATATTGTCCTGCCAACCGCGTAGCGTCGGGTGTGGCGCATAGTCGTCAATGAAATGGTTGATCTCGGTGCGGAACAGGGTCAGGTTGGTGCTGAAATGCCCGTAGCCGACGATCTCAGTTTGGTAGGAAAGGCCCAGTTCGGCATTTAGCCCGCGTTCGGCCTCAATGTCTGGATTGGGTGTGGCGTAGAGACCGGCGCCGACAAACACTTCCCCAATTTCCGGCGCTTTAAAGAGCTGTCGACCGTGCAGCCGCCATGAAAAAGCGTCGTTAACCTCGTGGACCAAGGCCAAAGCACCGCTGACGGCGTCGTAATTTTTGTCAACCAATGTGCCGGAAACAGCGACACGTTCGTAACGCAGACCTGGCGTAAGGGTGACACCATGGGCAAGCGTGAAACGATTTTCGATGAAAAGCGCGGTTTCTTGCAGTTTTTCGCTGGAAAATTCGTCGGCATCAGTTTCATAACGCGTTTTGTAGCGGTTGACATCGGCACCATAGGTCAACTGTTGGGCAACGGCGCCCTCAAGCGCGGTACGCGCGGTGACCCGTAACCCGCTGTTACGCGCACGACCGCGGACATCACTGGCACCACCATAGACGGCGGCGATGCCGGACTCATCGCGGCTGAGATTGCTTTCGTTAAAATAGAGCACACTTTCGACGCGGGTATGGTCGCGCCAGGTTGCTTGATGGTTTAGCGTTGCGGTATCGCGTTCAAATTCAGTCGGGTAAAGGAGCGGAACACCTGTTCCGCCGGCAATCGCCAAGTCGGTCGCCAGGCCCATGTCGGGTCGATAACTGTAATCACCCTCGTCGCGATAGCGTTCGAAAGACAACTCAAGCCGTTGGGTGCCGGCTGCATCCCAGCCGAGTTTAACCAGGCCATCGCCCAACTCACCGGCGAGACCGCGCACGTGACCATCGGTTTGGGGAATCTCTTGACCGGCGGCGTCGCGAATGCGGTCACCACCGACGCGAAAGTCATCGCGATCAATAAAATTGTAGTAGGCCAGAAAGTCAAAACCACTCGGAACGCGACCAAAAGCAGCAACGGTAGCGGCGGCGGCGCTGTTGTCGGCGTAGTTAGATTGCAAACGGGCGCCAAAGGTCTGACCGTCGCGTAACAAATCGGCGGCGTCCTTGGTTTCCATGCGCACCGAACCGCCCAGACCGCCTTGCACGACGGACCCGGCGCCCAAGTCCAAGGCCACGGATTTGAGAATGTCGGCATGGATTTGTAAGTTACCCATGTGATGGTACATGTACGAATTTTGGCGTGCGCCGTCGATGGTGACGGTCAAATCTCGGTCACCGAGACTGCGCATGGTAATGCGTTGATTCAACGAGTGCGCTCCGCCGACATCCACGCCCGGCACGGTACGCAGTAGGTCGCTGATGTGGTCGGGCTGCTTCATGGCAACCACCTGATCGTCACGTTTAAAGGCGTCCAGGCGCACCTCGGTCGCCCACACTTTTAATGTTTCCTGGACGGCGGGTCGATCGTCGGTGTCTGACGACGTGGTGTCTGATTGGGCGAGAAGGAATGGGGACAAAGAAAGGCAGCAGATGAATAAGGAGGAAAAGCGGATCATAGAACCTTCTTAGCTAAACCGCGAGGGCTGGGGAAACGCGGCGGGATGGGTCGCGACGGGGCGATTCTAGCCCCAAAGGAATTGAAATTCAATCTCAATTTTAATTTACCCCTTCTCCAAACCCATTTACGATGACGGCGGATCACGCTGCCAAACGGACGTCCGCCCGTCGCGTGCCCCAAACCCAAAAGCACCGCAAATCACTATAAACCAGCATATTCCAACAAAAACCTGTTCTCCTTAGCGCCAGCAACCCCGTTACCTACCGAACACCCATTGACAAAAAAGTCGACCATTTGTCGGCACATTCCGATAAGAGCGGTACCGGTTTTCCTATTGATTTGCACCCTCCTGCACTGAAATATTGGCAGATAGCGAAGGGATACAGAATTGGCGATGTTGTTAAAAATTGTAGGCATCACCGCGATGGCGCTGGTATTGCTTGAGCGTTGTTGCCAACCCATGTTGCGCAACCGTTTAGCGCGTTTATGTCAAAAATGGTGTAACGAGCGGGCCAACACGGTGGCGAGCTTCTTTCCGGTCAACGACCAACTGCGCGGCCAATTCCAGTTCAAGGTCGAGGAAGAGCCTTGGTGGCGCAGGCCGTTCGGACGAATTTACTTGGCGCTGGAGCCGGTGGATCCCAATGCCGAATTTGCCTTCAGGGTGGCAACCAAACGCCGGCGCATAGAGTATGCAAACCCCTTGGGGGAAAAGGACGGCTTAGCGCGGCTCAAGCGACGTTATCTCCCAGACGAAGGCCCTGCCGCCTTTTGGGCATTAATGGACAAGAAGACACGAGCCTTCTTCATCGCGAACCACTTGATAATCGACAAACGAAGCGCAGCGGTGCAAATCGCACGCAGTGGGCTGTTTTCGCTGTTGCCGGCGGCACTGCTTAGACGCCGACGCGATAAGTTGCTACCCCTCTGGCGTCATATCGCAACCCGAGCGCTTTCCACCTCGACCTTATCGAATTTGGCGGAACTGCTGCGGTACGGCGCAGATGAACATCTGTGTCGCACGGCGCTAAGTCAGTGGCTCACCCGGCAACCCTACGACCCCGAGGCTTATCGCCAACTCTCCTCCCCCGAGCAAGCGCACTGCCCTGAATATTGGCTACTGTGGCTCTACTGTGGCGGGTCGGTCCCGGCGTCAAAACGCCAATCACTCCTGAGCGATCAGAGTCCCGACTACATCCTTTTGTTGACAACCCTGTTTGAGCGCCTGCCCAGTCATCAACGTCTTGACATCTGTTTGGCGGCGGTCGCCTTACCGCATCTCACCGAAACAGCCTGCCGTTTGCTAGGCAAAAGTCAAAACCATGCAGCCGTACCCCATTTAATCGCCCTCTACCACACCGCAACGCACCGTGGACCGATTTCGCGAGGTTTAATGATCGAGAACGATGAACGCACCCTGATTTTTTTCCGAGGTTTACTCAATTATAGGAACCTGGAAACCCGAATCCAAGGCGCTTACGGGTTAGCCGCGGTCGGGGATCGCGGTGATCTCGAAATCTTGTACGATCTGAAAAACAAGGGACGCACACGGGTCCGGGACGCATTAAAAGAGCCCATCAAGCGCCTGCGCGAGCGCCTCGGCATTGGCGGCGAATTCGCAGGATTTATCGCGGCAGCCCAACCACCGGAAGATAGCGGCGTCCTTAGCCAAGCAACTTTGCCGGATTTAACGATTGTCGCGCCTACGAATGCGCCAAATGATCCAGAGGACGAAGGAAACGCAACAATACAAAGCGCGCTTCATCGCAATAGGTGCGAAAGCGCGGACAACGATTGATAGATAGCGCGGCCTGGTTGCCCGTCCCGGCATTGATACCGTTCATGTCTTTACCGGTGACAGGCATCGCTGCATTCTGCCTAGCATCATACAATACGCCTTGGCCGCGCTACACTGGCCGGCACACCACGCATTCGCTGTCGCCATCCTCAATCGCGTTCAAGCGTCACGCTTGTGCCCGACCCTTATCGATCTTTATTGGCAAGTACCGGATGACAAACTTCTCGCCGTGATCGCCCAACATCAAGACCCAGCGATTGTGGCATTCATGAGCGCGCTTTTGGAACACGGCCCGCGCAGCGCGCTCCTGCCCGCCATCGGCGACTTGTCGCGGTTCGGAGACCGCCATGCTCTGGCGCCCATCATCAACGTGCGCAAACAGGTGCCGCTTCCGGCACTCGGTCAGTGGGAGCAAGCAGTCAACCGTTGGCGACAGCGTTTAGGACCGGCACTCGCCGACGCGGCCACGCTCTCTTTGGTCATACCGGACCCGATACAAGGCATGTTGGCAAGGGCTTGACGAGGAAGCGATCATCCACAACCTGGTTAGCAGCGATGAAGTGCGATATGCGTGCGCTGTTTTGACGAAAAACCCGGCGCGAAAAGGTTTGGTAAACCGGACCGGATTTGCACAGGGCGCATTCCCGGCTGACGGCCGATACATTTCAACAGGCCGTTTTAACCTAGCACCTTAACCAAAACCCGTAACCCGTGATCGCCCTTCTTAGGTTTCTACCGAGCTTGAAAACCAGGCTAAGGAGACCCATCTTAACCACACCGACAAGCAACAAACGAAGGCCCTATCCGAAGCGTCTTTGCACCCTATCATTCAGCGTTTAATACAGAGGTATGCTTATGTTCGCCACGATCACAGTATTGGGTTTGGGCGTCGTCGTCGCGCTCGGTGCGACATACGCGATCGCAGCCGTTGCGGCCGCGCCCAAAAAGCGTCGAAAACGTTTCGAACAGCGTATGGCCGGCTTCCAAAAGGTGCAGGGTTTCACCGGAGAATCGGTTTCCTTGGGGGAGGAAGCGCGAGGCTGGTTCGAACGGGAAACGGTATCCGAAATGTTCGCTCCAGAGATTCAACGCGTCGTTTTGATAGCCACGCTCGGTCCCAACCAAAAACCGTTTCCTTTCTCACTGGCGTCGATTCCCAACAATAGCCCCCAACGGCGCAGCACCCTCAATCCCGATACGGACGCCGTTTTTTCCGCAGAAACCATCAAGGAATACATGGCACCACCGCCTTGGTCCAAGTTAAGCGGAAACAGAGCCGTGTTTTGGGCGGTGCTCGACGGGCCGCTACGCGCCTGGTTAAAAAAAACCGAAATCAACCTTAACGATCGCTCGTTTCGCGCGGTCTTGACGGATGAAGTTCAAAGCGAAATGATGGATGAGGCCAAGTTCATGCAGCATATGGCGGAACAGCTCCGCTTGGCCGCATCCCTAATTGAAGCGGTCCAACAAGACAACTTCATTGAGGCGATGGGGACGCGTCTCGCCGAACAACCCCACCGAAAAGAGCGCCTGCGTATGCTGGACGCTTGGCTTCGCGAGAATGATCCCCAACCCAAACCCTCGCCGGCATTGATGAGGCACAACGATTGTCGGCATCCTGAATATTGGATGCTGTATCTCGACAACGGCGGCGATCCGCCCGCCGACATGAGCGACGCATGTTTCGCCCTCGCTGATGCCGACGCTCAGAAGATCCTGCAAACCATCATTCGCCGCCAACCCGAGGCGCGCAGTAAACACTATGCGTTGGCAGCGCTTCACTGGCCCGCCCATCGTGAGGCCGCCGTTGAAATCCTCATCCGCTTCGAGGATCCGCGTTTGTTCCCCACCATCATTGACAACTACTGGCAAAAACCGGATGCAAAGCTCCTCGACCTCATCGCCCAACATCAAGATCCGGCGATCGTGGCTTTGATGATCACACTCTTGGAACGCGGTCCACGCGATGCACTCCTGCCCGCCATCAACTACTTGTCGCGATTCGGCGACCGCCATGCGTTGGCGCCCATCATCAACGTACGCAAACAGGTACCGCTTATGTCACTCGGTCAATGGGAACAAGCCGTCAACCGCATGAGACGGCGTTTGGGGCCGGCACCCGAAGGCGCGGGTGCGCTGTCACCAGTCACGCCGGACCCGGCCCAAGCGATGCTGGAACGCGCCGAGCCGGGCGGGCACCTCACCGTGCCAAAAGAATAAAACCGGCCGCCGGCCAGGAAAAAACACGACCCCCACCGCTTCCGCTCCCGTCACGCATGTGTTAGCGTTGGCTTATCGCTAACCATACTGTTATTCCGCACATCTGTTTACCGCATAGGGAGATGAACCATGCAAAATCAGTTGATGCCCTATTTGATTTTTCCCGGCACCTGCCGCCGCGCCCTGGAGTTTTACAACGAGTCGACCGGGGGCGAAGTCGCTTTTCTTCAGACCTTTGCCGAATCGCCGCTGCAAATTGACGAAAGCATGAACGATCTCGTCTTTAACGCCGAATTCCACATCGACGCCGCCCGCTTCCGCGCTTCCGACAACCTGCCGCCCCACGAGCTCAACCAAGGCGACAATTTCTCCCTGTTCTTAACCTTCGCCGATCAAACCAAACAACAGACGACTTTTAACAAGCTGGCCGAAGACGGCACCATCATCATGCCGCTGGAAGGACCGTTCGGCATGTTGCGCGATAAGTTCGGCAT
Organism: Holophagae bacterium; assembly: GCA_030429565.1. GTDB lineage: Bacteria > Acidobacteriota > Holophagae > Acanthopleuribacterales > Acanthopleuribacteraceae > Acanthopleuribacter. Next base: position 76,869 of record JAUIFE010000012.1, read on the forward strand.
TCAGTGGATGTTGGTCTTCTCACCCGAATAAGCCCGAACTTAACTATCACCCTTAACCCGCAGGCCTGCCTCAAGGGTCAAGTAGTGCGCGTCACCGAGCATGTTCTCCAGTGCTTGGAAGGCGCGGCGCAACAGCGGGTCGCCTTGATCGCGGCGACCGAGCGCGCTCAGCGCCCGACCGCGAATAGATTGCACCACATGGTGGAAAGCGTGATCGGGCGGTAAATCGCGAAGCGCGTCGGCTTGAGCTTTAGCCAACAAGGCCAAAGCCTGTTTCGGCCGGTTTTGGGCCAAGTAGACCTCGGCCAATTCGCAAAAGTTGGCCAGCATGACGGGATAACCCGTCGCGTAAGCCCTTTCGCGTCGTTCGAGGGCGCGCAGTAACAGGCGCTCGGCCTCCGGCCAGTCCTTGCGCTGTTTCGCCAAACGACCGTTGAGGTAATCCAAACGCGCCAGGTGCAGTGGGTTTTGAATTTCAAATAAAACCGGCGCCGCCGCAAGGAAAGCCGCCTCCGCCGTGGCCAAATCGCCGCGTCGCAAGGCGATATCACCCTGGATCAGCATGACGGCGGCGCGATCAAAATCGCCCAGTTCCGCTTGTTCCAGGGCGCGTGCGGCCCATTCACTCGCCGCCGTCAGCTTTCCCTGGGCCAGGTTGACCTCACTCAATTCGCGCAAAGAGCGATAGATGCGATAGTGATGCGGGCCAAAACTTTGCTGAAACAGGGTCAGCGCTGTTTGGTACGCCTCGGCGGCATCGGCAAGGCGCCCCTGCATGAGTAGCGCCCGACCCAAGCTGTGGTAACAAAGCGCAACCGAATCGTCGTCGGGACCGCGATCTGCTAAACGCACATCAAGCGCCTGGCAAATAAGCGCTTCCGCCTCGCGCCAAGCCCCCAGGACGACCAAGTTATCCGCTAAACCCAGCAGACTACTCGTCACACCAAAATTCTCCGCTCCCAAGGTTTCAAGCCGAATCGCCAAAGCATTGCGCAAATGGGGCTCGGCCTCCATGTGGCGCCCCAATGCCCGCAAAACAAAACCGAGGTTGCGGCTGGTGGTGGCAATGTTGGGATTTCCCTCGGGAAAAATACCGCGCTGAACGTCCAGCACTTCCTGAAACGTCGCTAAGGCATTGTTAAAATCGCGCTTGCGATACAACACCACGGCAAGGTTATTGAGCACGATCGAATGGTCGAGTGATTCGCGGCCCAGTTCGCGCCGTTGGATGGCGATCGAACGGCGGTACAGGGCTTCGGCACCGTCCAAGTCCCCCGTATTGCTGAGCACCGCCGCCAGGTTGTTGAGGCTGTTGGCCACGTAAGGGTGATCTTCACCGAGAATGTCTTGGCGCATCGCCAATACGCGTCGGCCAACCTGTTCCGCCTCTTCGAATTTGCGTTGGTCCTTCAGGATCGAACACAGGTTATCCAGCGGGCCGGCCACGGCGATGTGGCGCTCACCGAAGAGGCCAAGGTATTGGTCGATCGCTTGTCGCGTGAAGGTTTCCGCTTCGTCCAACTCGTTTTTATCCCAATGATGCATGCCGAGATTGCTGAGGCTGCGCGCCACCTCGTGATGGCGCTCGCCAAATGCGGCGCGGTTCAGAGCTAAAGCCTCGCGAAAACAGCGCTCGGCTTCTTCGTAAGCGCCTTTTTCACTGAGCAAATAACCCAAATCATTGAGGACCAGCGCCACCTCGGGATGCTGCTCACCCAAACGCTCGCGCCGCAACGCCAAGATCTCGCGAAAGTGCTGTTCTGCTTCCTCGTAGCGGCCGCGGTCTTGTTCAAGCCGTGCCAAACGCCGCAAAATTTTGCCGGCCCCCAATTCGCCGGGATTCTCGTGCTGAGCCTTTTCCAAAGCCAACGCTTGGCGATACAGGCGCTCGGCCTGGTCAAAATCGCCTTTGAGCACCATCACGTTGCCCCACTGCAAGAGGCACCCCGTCAAGCCGGGATACTGGTCGCCGTAGATTTTTACGAGATCATTGTAGGCCTGACGCAAATAAGTCTCGGCTTGCTGATGATCCCCTTTCGATTGGTACAACTCGCTGAGTTTGGTCATCACCATACTGCGCGTCGGGTGCCCATCGTCGAGGACCTTCTCCGCCAATACCAAGGCCTCGCGGTAATGTGCCTCAGCCTCGTCGACGCGACTTTGATCGGAACGCAATTGGCCCATCCGCACCAAACTGTCGATGATGAGCGGATGCTCACGGCCGTAACGCCCTTCAATTTGCCGTGCCGCCTGTTCGAAATATGCTTCGGCTTCGTCGTAACGCGCTAAATCCTGGAGTTGGTTCCCAATCGAGGCCAGCGTGAGCAGTACGCGCCCGTCGCCCGCCCCAAACTGCGTCTGTTGTAGGTCCAAGAGGCGTTGAAAGGCGGCAAGCGCCGCTTCGAATTGATCGAGCATCGACAGCAGAGACGCTTGATCACGGTACAAATCTAAGGCAACAGCACTGTTGGGATCCTTGAGCAATGCGGCCGCCGCCTCGTAGTGATTGCGCCCGGTTTGGAAGCGGCCGAGACCGACGGCAACCCGACCTTGCGCATGGAAAAGGCGCGCCAAATCGGTGTCGGACCAACCTTCGTGCGGCGCCGCCTCCAATTGATTGAGCCGTTGCCGCGCTTCACCCAACTTGCCTTCGGCCTCAAGCGTCGCACACAGCGACAAGGCCACCGCCAGTTGCTGCGCGGGCAAAGCCTCCGAAATACCACTCGCCTCTTCCAATAATTGGTGTGACAACCGGTATTTGCCAAGGCTGCGGTAAACCTCACCCATGGTTAACAGTAACTCGCTACGTGTTTGCGGATCATCGTGCAAACTGTTCTCAATTTCCTCGCGGCCACGACCCAAAACATCCAGCGCGCTAATCGACTCGGCAGCTTGACCAGAGCGCGCTGGATCCACTTGTTTAAACATGGAGACCATAAAGTCGCCGACCCGTTCAGCCCGATCGCGTTCCTGAGCGGCACGGTCACGTTCTTGAGAAATGAGCCCTGATTGGCGATGGGCGTGGCCCGCCGCGCCCAGCAGTACCAGGAACAAAAGCGATACCCATACGATGGTGTTGCGGTTGCGCTGCACGAATTTAGACAGGTGGTACCAGGTCGACATCGGCCGCGCCAGAATCGGTAAACCCAAGTGGAACCGGCGCAGATCCTCAGCCAAAGCCGCCACACTGGGGTAACGCTGGTTGCGATCCGCCGCCAGCGCCTTCATGCAAATCACATCCAAATCACCACGCAACCGCGCCGGCGCCACGCTGAAGCCGGTCGCCTGGCGCTGCACCACCCGACTCGGTTTGGTGATGCCGTTACCCGTCAGCGTTTCAAGCATTTGCAACGGCGACAAGGTATCGATTTGGTACGGTTTCAAGCCCGTCAGCAATTGGTACAGCAACACGCCGAGGCTGTAAACATCGGTGGCCGCCGTTAAACGTTCGCGCCGCAATTGTTCCGGCGACGCATATTCAGGCGTGCATGCCCAGTGATGGTAAAAGGTCACCGTTTCCTGAATTTCGGTATCGGGATCGAGAATCGAGGCAATGCCGAAATCGAGCAGCTTGGGCTCATCGTTCGCTTGGATGAGGATGTTGTTGGGCTTGAGGTCACGGTGGATAATGAGGTTGTTGTGGGCAAAACTCACCGCTTCACAGATCTTAAGAAACACCTTGAGTCGATTGCCGAGACTGGGTTTCTTCTCAATAAACCACTGGTCCAGCGGTAAGCCGTCAATGTATTCCAACGCCAACCAAGGCCGGCCGTCGCTCAAGGTACCGTGGTCGAGAAAGAAGGCAATATTGGGGTGTTGCAACGAAGCCAGCAGGCGCATCTCTTTTTTAAATGCCGATACGTAGGGATCACCCAAGCGCTGCAATACCTTGACGGCGGCAACCTGACGGCTCTCATCGCAGCGCTCGCCCTGGTAAATGACACCCATGCCGCCGCGACCGATCATTTTTTTGACCACAAACGGGCCGATCCGCTCGGGTAAGGCGGCCTCTTCTTCCGATGCTTCTGAAATATCGGGCGCCATTGACGCGGGCTCATCTGTTGTGGCATCACGAGACGGCACCATCTCTGATGCAGGATCGGTTGTCGCATCATCGCCTTGAGCCGGCTCTTGCGCTACCGCGACCGAGCCCCCATCGGCCCGAGCGTGACCCGCAAAGTCAGCACTGCAACGCGCCAACCACAGCAGGAATGTTTCCGTGTCGGCCCGATCAGCACCGCCAAGGCCCTGGCCCATTTGCTGGAAACGCCCTAAAAAACTCACAAAAAGCGGATCGCGATCACCTTCGGCACAAGACTGGCGTGCGGCCCAACGCAAAAAGCCGGCTGGACCCGTATCAGACGCGTCGGCATTGCGGCGCCAGGTTTCATAAAAAGCCAAAAATTCGTGCCATCCCGGCACTTCACCATTAGGAGAGAAAGGCATGGGTTCCGCCTGAAACAGGGAGACAAGGTCGAAATGGACAGTGGAGAGCATGGTGCCGACGGCCGCGTAAATCATAGCTGAAAGGCGGCGGCGCCCCGGCAAGACCAGAGCAAATCGGGGAACAAACCCCGGCAATCGTTGCAATGCTCACATAAAAGTAACACCGCGAATATTATCGGCGGCAAACGCGGCAGGGTTGATATTGGTAACAAACCAAAGATAACCATCTGAATCGCAGAAAGGCAAGGCGTATCAACAAAGGCAGAAAATAAAGGTTGCAGCGCCGAGGCCAAAACCATACCATAAGGTACGGTTTGTTAAGGAGGTCTCTCATGTTCCTTTTCCCCATTCTCATTTTCCTCGTCTCCCTTTTCACCTTTTGGCTCCACACCTTCGTCGGCGGTCGCCTCGTTCTCGCGCCCGTCTTTGCCGCTTCACTTTCCCGCCTCGCACGCGGCACCATGGCCGCCGGCTGGCATTTCATTACCTACTTCCTCGCCCTCAACGTGGTCGTCGCCGCCTGCGCCGCTTTTCCCGGCAGCGACACCAACCTCTTGCTCGCCTTGGCCCTGCTCAACCTCCCCTTTGGCATCCTTTTTCTTTCCGTTTCACTGTTCCATTTCCGCTCTATCAGTAAACTCCCCCAAAGCAGTTTACTCGGCACCATCGGCCTTCTGGCCCTACTCGCTTACTTCTTCCCAATCACGCTGCCCACCAAGGTCGGTTTCGCCCTAGTAGCAATGGCCGCCCTGCTGCCCATTGCCGCCATCCACATCGCCTGGGCCTTTGGCTCACCTTGGCCCGCCGCCAACCACAACGACTTAATTGAACTCGTCGTTGGTCAGGAACGCGGTCAGCCTTTCCCAGGCCGCGCCTTGACGCTGGCGGTTGCCGCCCTGCTGTGTCTCGCGGCGGGCTTAACCCTGGCCACGGCCCTCCTGCCGGAATCACGCCTTCTACAAAACCTGACCTGGCTGCTGGCGCTGGTCTTGGCCGCCCGTGGCTGCCTTGGTTTTTTCGAGGGTCGATTGCGACCCTGGACCCGGCGCCTGCCCTATCACCACTGGAACCGCGTCTTGTATTCGCCGCTGTGCTTGCTCATGGCCGCCGGCGCCGTTGCCATTGCCTGGTGATCCATGGCCAAACGAACCCGGGCCGTCGATTGGCTCGACCAAGGCTTGCAGCTACTCAGCCAAGAGGGCGTCGGTGCCCTCACCATCGACCGGCTCTGCACCGCCTTGTCCAAGTCCAAAGGCAGCTTTTACCACCACTTTAAAGACATGTCGGCCTATATCGCCGCGCTGCTCCACCGCTGGCAGGAAATTCAAACGACCGACGTCATTCGCCAGGTTGAGGCCGAGGCCCAACGCGAACAGCGCGGCGCGCGTCTCACCGCCGTCGTGCAGAAACTCGACCATCGCCTGGATCTCATTATCCGCGGCTGGGCCCGTCAAGATCCCCGCGCCGCGGTGGCCGTGCAACAGGTCGACCGATTGCGTTTGGCCTACATTCAGGAACTCTACGAAGCCGGCGGCCTGACCCCCACCAAAGCGACCGCTATGGCCGAACTGGAATACACGACCTTTATTGGTGCCCAGCAACGTTTCGTCGATATCTTGGAACCTCAATCGCAAGCAGTCCACCAAACGCTGATGGACGTGATCCGCGCCTACTTGCGCGACGAACCCGACAGACAGGAATAGCCGTCACGCCATTGTCGTTTTTGTTTGCGGCCGAATCAGTCGACCCGTATGATGTGAAAGCTCACCCAGTCCCAACCCACACCCGCGGTGGTGTCCCCAAGACACCTGCTCCTCGCAACAGCGCAAGTCCAGAATTGAACCGGGCGGCAAGCGCTGCCGGGTTGGCGAGACTTCACTAAGGAACAGCGTCGCATTTCATGGCCATACAATCGGATCGACACGATCTCCACTTCGTACCCAGCCTGTCGGCAGCGGGCAGTCTTCGCAAAGCCTTTGATTTAGAATCCGCCAATTTGTTTTACAAGCTGGATCAACTCTCGGTCGGTCCGATTCCACCGATTGAACCGCGTGAAGCCTGGCAAACAGCGCGGCGCCACTACTGGCAGCGTCTCCATCATCATCGTCACGACCGCTCGGTCGAGGCGCTCAGCGCGGGTTTGTACGACGATTTAGACACCCTGGAGGAACGCTGCCGGCACGCACGCCACTTGGTCATTTGGTGTTCGCAAAGCCTGGACGAAACGGTGTGGACGGCTTGGATTCTAGCAACCTTGGCGGCATTGCCGGTGGATCGGGCGAAGGTGCGCCTGGTTTTCGCCAAACACCCGGCCTTTCCGGTACTGCCCTCGTGCGGCATGCTCAGCCCAACCGATATCCGCGATTACCAGGACTGGATTGAATTGGACGAAGCGGCATGGACGCGGCTGTGTGGCTATTACGAAGCGCTCTCGGCACCGACGCCCCAAGCTCTGCAAACCTACCTTCACGCGGGCGATGAAGACGCCTGGTTGGCGGAAGTGACCCTGGCGCTGCTGGACTTTTATCCAAGCCATGGCAACGGCCTGACCGCCATCGACCTGCGCCTGTTAACGACCATTCACAACGGCGTCACCGACTTTCTGCGTATCATCGCCAATCAGCTCGCTTTAAAAACTTTTCACCGCCATGCGCTGGATGCGGCCTATCTGGATTTCCGTCTTCGCGACCTCGCCGACACGCGCCACCCACGGCCGGCGCTCCACCTGAAAACCCTGGAAAAAAGTGGCCGTATTAAGGTTAGCCTCAGCGACCACGGACTGGCATTGTTGAATGGAAAAGATCACTTCTTGGCCGAAAATGACTGCGACGATTGGGTCGCCGGCACGCGTATTAAACAATCAGCAGACAGCTATTGGGTCCGGCGTGAGCGCGAGCTGGAGACCTGGCGACGGGGTTAAACAACCCAGGCTAAGGCATCGGGTTCGATTCCTGCTCGAACCACGCCGCCGACGCTTTTTGAGCACGGCGTTGCGCGTGGGTTCGGTTTACTTTAGGCGGCCCACCGCGTGTTGTGCGCCCAGCCGTTTCGCAGAATTCCAGCTAGCGAGGTAACGGCACAAACCCTTGCGATGATCGAAGATCAAATAAATCACCAGGTGATCGACACATAACAGCGGCGGCCGGAGCGACCGCCGCTGTCTCAAACATCAATCAAGGTTTACAGGCTTTCTAGGATTTAGAACGCGAATGGGTCCAAACAACGATTGCTGATAGCCAATCACCGCCAGGTTGACACCCGTCGGCGAAGAGAAGGCAACCGTGGTCCCGTCCAAACGCGGAAAGCCGAGCCGCAACAACATGTCGCTGGTCAACGTGAGCGATTCACCGGCCGGGATCAGTAGCGTTCGCTCGATCGGACGGTTAAACGCATCGCGCAGGATCATTACCACCTCGGTATCAACGGCCGCATCCGGCGCAGCCACCAAGATTCGCGTATCATCAATGACCGAAACATCGTCGATTTGAACGTTCGCGGCGATTTGCCAACCCTCAAGCGGCGCGAGGCGCAAATCGGCCTGATTGCCGGTTTGGGGAACCAAGACAAGGCAATCCAACATCCCGTGGCCGTTGCTGATCTCGAGCGAGTAATCGGAAAGGCCCGCGAACAAGTCGGCCAACTTGTGTTGCGAGGTACCGTGCGTTAACGCAACCTCACGTTTAACGACGGCACCGCCGTCATGGGGATAAGCGCGCAACTGCAAAGCGTTCAGGGCAGCGTCGCGGTTGACCAGTACCAATGAAGCAGCCTCCGTCGACACCTGTGGCGGCAACACAAACCAACGACGAATATCGAGACCGACCACGTCGGGTGATCCGGTAACAATGCCGTCAGCGGTGCGATAAGACAGACTCAATTTATGCTGATCGCGGCTTTTGGCAAACAAGGAGAACGGGCCCTTAATTTCAACGCCGGGGAACAAATCGGCGAACCCAATTTCGACACGGCGATCATCTTCAAGCGCGAGCTCGGAAGAAGCAATCGGCGCATCACCGTGCCAGAGTGTCACGTCGACGGTGCTTGCTTCAGGCGCATCACCCGCATCGAAAATCGCACCGAAACTCAGCAGGGCATCCTCACCGCCTGCCACAAAGGTTAAGCGTTGCGCTTGACTGATTTTGTGAGCGGCCACCGCCTGAGTTTTGGCACCACCACCGAAAACCGGCCAGGTTTCCAGCGCCATACTGATATCGTCACCTGCTTGAACCAGACGCAAACTGTAATCGTTGAGGCGTGGGAACAAGCTCGCAACAATGCGTTCCTTGCGTTCGCCCGCTCGCAGGCTAAAAGTGCGTTGATCGCGACGGCCGTTTTGGTCGTGGGCTTCCAGTATCAGCGAGCGCCGTTGAAGACCGTGGTTCACCAAAGACAAAGCAGAGAAACGCGAGGTGTCGTTAATGCGTTGCGGCAAAACCGACACCAAACCATGGCTGAGATAAGCAGGGCTTTCATAGGTCATAGCATCGCCGTCGGCATCGACCGCCCGTACGCGCAGGGATAGGGTTTCATCCAAAGCCGGTTCCGGTAAAGTAACCGCAAAAACACCTTCCGCCCGTTCACTCACCGTCAAGGGTTCCCATTCACCGCCACGCTTATTGCGCACAGCAGCAGTCACCTCAAGCGCACTCGGATCGTGGCCCTCCGGTTCTAAATCGGTTTGGTAGTTTTGATACGCAATCGCCGCATCGCGATCATAAAAGGCCATCACCAATTGATCGCCTTCCCGATAAACCGTTTGCAACACCGGCGCCGTAGCGCGCGACATGGTGGCGGGGTCGAATTGGCACTCAAGCGTCAGTTTCACGTCTTGACCCAGGTATTCCTGACCGGAAATACCCGTGGTGGTAATGCGATAGGCGCCGGCTTCCATGGGACGATTCAAAAACGGCCAAGCATCGGTTCCAATTACTTCCCCGTCCTTTTCGAACACCCAACCATTAGCCATGGCAATAGAGCCGCCGTAGGGGAAAAGATAAAACCCGCCGTATTGACGCGAGTTGAAGAGGAACTTTAACCCGTCTGTTTCCAGAAACGCCCCCCACACAGGAAAAGGACTGGTCCGAGGAAAAACGTAGTTCGTCGCCACAAGTTCGTCGCTCGGCTCGAAGTTTCCATCCTCGGTGAATTGGGCCCGTACCAAACGATTCTGGTCATCAAAGGTCATATGCGGCGTGGACACTGTGTTCACATAATTGAGGCCGCCGTCAATGCCACCCGTGAAGGAATAACGTATGTGACGCACGGGTTGCGCCCCGCATTGCGGTAGGTGCCATTGCTCGGGGTTCGGCAGCAGCATCGTCATTTTTTGCGGCCCAAAAACCTGATAAGGCAGGATTTCCCCACCTTCTTCGTACAACTTTGTCATGAGATTGGCTCCAAAAAGTTGAACATCTTCGTTGGTCGTAGCCATCGCCGTAATGTAGTTCGGATACCCCTTATCATCATTGTGGGCTAAATCCATTTCGACCGTGATCGCCGCCGTCTCGTTCATGTCGTAAAGCGGCATCTCGTCCCCCGAAACCGCCCCAATCGAGGTCGTCAACAGAGAAACACGATCACCGCCAAGCGACACGGCGTCACTAAAGACAAAATCGTGACGCACCGGCCAATGTGAAAAGAAGGCCTCTGGTACGGTTTTCCAAGAATAGGGTTCTGCGAGCAGTTGCTTCTCTTGATGTTTGTACCAGCCGTACCTGGAGCCGATGCGATTGTCAAAAGACACTTTCTTCACGCTGCCGTCAACATCGCGATAACGGTGCTCAAATGGAATGCGACAAGCCGCCTCATCGAACACCAAAGCCGTATCCTCATTCACCTCTTGGCGAAAATTTTGGAGAAAGAGACTGCGGTCGGCATCGACCGGCAAGCTCAATGCCGATACCAACAAATCAATCGGCCCGGGCTCAGTTCGATAGATCATGCCTGGCGAAATCGTTTCGACCGAAATTTGTTTGCCGTCGGCATCGACCGCCGACAGCGCGCTCAATGCAACCACGTCGCTTTTCTGTGAGAGCGACACTTCGAGGTATTTACCAGCCGAGACCGCAAACGGGCGGCGTTCCTCGCCCATTTCGAGCATGAGCTCACGCTGATCAAGCCAATGGCTCTGGCGTAAAAACGGCCAAGCGTTGTTGTCGACACTCAAGGTCAAGGTGAACGTGGCGCTTTCACCAGGCTCAGTCACTTGCTCGGTGGGCGATACTGACATAGCCAGACCTTCACCGGCGGCAAAGGGCGTCACTTTCAGGGTTTGCGATTCAGTACCACCGTTGGTGACTTGAAATGTTTTGGTAACCGTCAGCGTATCTTGGTGGTAATCAACACGACCAAAATCGAGTGAGGCACGATCCGCCACCATTTGCTGCTGCAGTGCGCGTTCTAAATTCACTTGGCCGCGTCCCTGTTCAAAATACCGAGCGCCGTCAACCGCGTCGGCACTCATCAAGAGCGTCGCCTTGATTTGTTTGGCGCTTAAGTCGGGGCGCGCCTGACGAACCAACGCCGCCATTCCGGCGACGGCGGGCGCCGCCATCGAGGTCCCTTCCAGTGCAACATAGTGGCCGCCGGGAAAGGTCGAAACCACATCGCCGAGTGCGGTTAAGTCGGGCTTAGCCACGGCGGGCCGCGCCGGGCCATAGGACGAGTAATAAGCAATGGCGCCGTCGGCGTGCAAGGCACCAACCGTAATCGCGTCGCGCGCGGCACCTGGCGAACCAATGCGCCAGGCGAAATTACCCTCGTTGCCGGCCGCAGCAACCACCACGGCCCCCGCCTCAACAGCCGCATCGACGGCCTGACACAAGGGATCATCGGCATGGCCGGGTCCGCCCAGACTCAGGTTAATCACATCGGCACCGTCATCGGTTGCCACGTCACCGTCAGGGTTTACCGCCGCTTCAATGCCGGCGATCACGTCATCCTCGCTCCCTTCACCCTCACTGTTCAAAACGCGGTAAGCCAGAATTTTGGCCTTGGGCGCTTGTCCCTGCAAGTTTCCGTCGGCGGCGGCGATGCCGGCTACGTGCGTGCCGTGGTAATGGCCGTCCATCGGGTCGTTGTCATCATCGACAAAATCAAAGCCGCCAATGACCTTGTAATCCGGTCCCAAACCACCACCCAAGTCTGGGTGGGTGTAATCAACACCGGTATCGATGACGGCAATCACCTGACCGGAACCATCGTAGACGCTGTCGGCAGCCACCTGTTGCGGCTTGGCGGCCGGTGTCTGTGCCATCGGTTTGACCTGCAGGCGGCGATTGGCATAAACACCTTTTACCATCGGCAAGGTCCGCCAAAATGCGGCATCATCGTGGTTACCGGTCAGAACCATGCCGTGAATCAGGGTTTCAAAGGTACGCGGCCCGGTTTTGCCGCGTTGTTGGTAACCACTTTCAGCCAAGAATTGAGCACGAATGCGGCCCAGGTCAGCCTGGTGTTTGGCCAAATCGGTTTTGTTCATGGTGTGTTTTCCGACACCGTCGCGCTGCTGCAATTGCATGGTGGGCGTGCCTTCCAGCATCACGATCCAGCGATTGGCTTCGCTCCGCGGCGCTGCCGCGACCTGGCTGCCAATCGGCGGCGGCGTTTGCGCCAAGGCGACCGGTGCCCCTGAAAGCGACCCCAAACCAACCAACAACGAAAAGGCCGAAGCTTTGAGGGTTTTAAGATAATTTCGATATACGATTGTTTTAACGCTGTCTATAAGTGACATAGCTACTCCTGATACCTAAACCAAACAGAGCGAGGGGTCGCCGTCGTACGAAATGCCGGTGACCAATGGCTGCATCAGAACAGGCGTACCTGAAAAGTACAGCAAGCCGGATGACGACACATGGCAGCCCAACAGATCGTTGTTTTACGCCGCCAAGAATCGCTCATTGTTGGTGTAGGTTTTTGAATCAGCATCCCTAATTCGCTAGATTCTTCAGGAACTTTTTCGCGCCTCAATTACGCGCTTCAAGGTGATGCTCTCGCTTAAAGCATGGGGCGAGGGCACCACCCTGAATCGCTCACTTTGGGTGTTTGACAACACAAAGGGGTGATACGGTCTCAAATCAATTGAGAAGCCAAACGAAAATCACGCGGGTTACCCTAAGGCAAAGCCGATGCCGGCCTGCAAAAAACAGAAGCTATCACCCTTATTTACAAAACTTAACAACAAGACACCGACCACCGGCAACACCGCAAACGGCGTCACAAAGCAGGCACGATGAGGCCTTTGTCTTCGTCGTTAATGACAGTGACACCGAAATGAAAAAGGCGCCGAAAACACGACGCCTTATGCTGGTTTAACCGGCCTGATTTAGGGTTACTTCATCCCTTTTAAACGATAGGTCGCAATTTCAAATTCATCGTCCTTGTTGACGACACATCCCAATATTTTGTTGTTCTTATAAAAGACGCGCGAGTCTTCAGGTAGCTGATAATCACCGTGCGCCACACGCTTACCGCTTTTTCGATCGCAAACAATATAGGTACCGTAAGAATGGCCGGTGCTGACGGCATCGGTTGAACCCAGTGGTGTTAACACAAAAGCTACGCGCTCGGCGCCTACCGCGAAATGGGTGTAATAAGCTTTAGGCTGGCTAAAATCGAGCTTAATGTTGGGCAAATCTTTCAGGCTGACACGACCGCCTTCGGGACTGGGAAACGACAAATTTTCCATCACCTCGATGTCGCGCTCTGTTGGTTCGATGAGCGGCAAATCATAACGATGGGTTGCCACCACCTTGCCGTGCTTGTCCACTTCCATCAGTTCGTTGCGCTGCGAGAAACCGAGCAACCAGGTCCCCTGCCCCGATGGTTGAATGTCGAGTTCCGGCATGAAGGCCCGAACCGTCACATTGTTGTCCCCTTCACCAACACGCACAAAAGCGCGATTTTTCTCTTTGAGAAGATGAGCGCCCTCGGTACCTTTCCCGTCAAATAAAGCAAAGTGCATGTACATGCCGTCGTGTTCGCGGGAGCGATAGCCCAAAAGCAGGCGATCAGGCGTTAACGCGGCAAAAACACGTGGCCGCGCCGAAGTCGTGTGAAACTGACGCTGAAACACGCCGTCGTGGTTGAAAACCGAAATCATTTGGCGGTCTTCCCAAACGTAAACCGCGTGGGCGTCGGCCTGGATTTGGAATGGGTTCAACATCTCACCGGGTCCCTGCCCTTCGGCGCCGAACGCGGATAAGAAACGCCCCTTTGCGTCAAAAACCAACACCTTTTTCTGGTCGCGGTCCAACAGGTAACAATGGCCGCCAGGCGCAAAGGTCGCGGCGACCGGTTCGACCAAAAAAACGTCGGCGGGCAAGACAAAACGAATGTCCTCAATTAGGTCACCTTGGCCGACAAACAGCCCCAATAAAACGACAAGCCACACGCGGGCACCCCCCAACATGGTTTCCAAATAGCGGTTAAACGCGGGATGCCGCGATGGGTTTACCAAAAAAAGGCAAAAAGGTCAGGAAGACGTCGAAAAAACGGACACGGGCCGCACAATTCGCCCAAGAAAATAAAAGACTTCACATAAACGAACAAAGATACGAAAATAACCTAAACCTATTTACTCAGTAAATCGTTCGACCCACATTGAATATCCGCCCAACCAATTTCGATTATCTTTTATTACATTCCCTATGCACCCTACTTCGAGGTCCTCTATGGCATCTTCCGTCGACGCCCAGCCGCCTGTTCAGCCGCGCCAACCCCTGGCAACTTTGCCTCTCACCACCCACCACAACTTGGATGATTTGTTCTTGTTGATTTATAACGACTTGCGCCGCAGCGCCCGTTTCTATTTGCGAGCCCAGCACGGGGCTTGTTCGTTGGAACCCACCGCTTTGGTTCACGAAGTTTATGAAATGCTGTGCGGCGACAACCATTTGGTCTTCGAGGACCGCGTCCATTTCTTTCGCTGCGCCCGTCTGATGATGCGCCGGTTTCTCATTCATTATGCCCGTCGCAAGCAAGCACAAAAACGCGGCGCGGGTATCGTGGACGACACCCTCGACGAAACGCTGCAATTGGGCAAACAGCGTTGGTCGCCCGAAAACCTGCTGTGCCTGACCGATGCATTGGCGCGGCTCAACCGCTTGGATCCACGTCGCAGCCGCATTGCCGAATTGCGTTTTTATTTGGGTTTATCCCACGAGGAAATTGCCACGGTGCTGTCGATTTCCGCGCGTTCGGTTCGACGTGAATGGCAGACGGCGCAAGCCTGGCTGGCGCGTGAACTGCGCGGTAAAACGGCACCGATCTTTCCCTAACCATCCCCGTGAGGAGCCCCCACCATGGACCCACATCGTTGGCAAATCGTCGCCCGCATTTTAGAAGAAGCCCGCTCCTTACCGACCGGCCTGCGCCACGATTACCTTCTCCAAGCCTGCGGTGACCAAGAAGATTTGCGCCGCGAGGTCGACTCGCTGCTGGCCGTCGACGACGAGGCGGCCGCGTTATTGGCCGAGCCACTGCTGACCGAACCCAACCTCATCGGCCGCCAATTGGGGCCGTATCGAATCGTTCGCGAACTGGGCGCCGGCGGGATGGGCACCGTATACTTCGCTGAACAGGCGCACCCGGTGCGCCGCGGCGTCGCCTTAAAACTGGTTAACACACAGCGGCCAAGTGCCTTGCAGCAGCAGCGTTTCGCGCTGGAACAAGACATTCTCGGTCGTCTCAACCACTCGGCCGTCGCCAAACTTTACCAGTCTGGTTTGGCGGGCAACGGCCGCGCCTACTTTGTTATGGAGTACATCGAAGGTCTGCCGATTACCGAGTACTGTGACCAACGCCGGCTGCCTCTACGCGACCGTATTCAATTAATCATGAAGGTCTGCGACGCCGTCGCCCATGTCCATCTCAAAGGCGTCACCCACCGCGACCTCAAACCCAGCAATATCCTGGTTCAACATGAGGGCGACAACGCCCAACCTAAAATCATCGATTTCGGCATTGCCAAGGACAGCCGTGCCCACGAGAACCTGACCCACGACGGCGCCATGCCGGGAACCTTGCGCTACATGAGTCCCGAACAAGCGGGCCTGAGCGACAGCAACGGCCATGGACGCGATTGCGATGCTCGAACCGACGTTTACGCCCTCGGTGTGGTGTTGTTCGAACTGTTGGTCGGCGGCCCTCCGCTAACATGGCGACAAGGCCTACCGCCTTTCGCGATCTGTCACCTGATCTGCCAACAGCCGCCGGCCTTGGCCGACGCGGCTTGGCAACAACTCGATCTAGACGAACGCGAACGACGCGCGGCCAAACGCAATCAATCAGGTACGGCGGTAGCGAGCCAATTGCGCGGCGATTTGCGGTGGATATTGGCACGCGCCCTGGCCAAAGATCCCGAGCAACGCTATCAATCCGCCCGAGAATTGGCGCAGGACCTTCAACGTTTGCTCGATCATTTGCCGGTCGAAGCGCGCCGACCCAGCCTCGGTTACATCATGGGCAAATTTGTTAAACGCCGCCTGGCCGCCGTCGCGGTCGTCGCCACAACCCTGTTTCTGACCCTCGGCTTCACCGTTCTGCTGTTTCTGCAGCAACAACAAACCGCGCTGGAACGGGATCGTGCCCGCCAGGAACGCGACGCTGCAAAATCCATTACCAAGTTTTTGGTCGACCTCTTTCAATCCAACGATCCCTACAAAAAACACGGCGGCCAATTAACCGTGACCGAGCTGATGGCGACGTCCCGTGACCGCATTGACCGACAACTGGAAAACCAACCGCAATTGCGCGCTCGCCTTTTGGGCGTCATGGGTCGTGTTTACCACAATTTGGGCATGCCCGACCAAGCACGCCCCTTACTACTTCAAGCCCTCAGCGATCCCGACCAACTGGCGCAAAAGGTTCCAGAGGTTTTGTTTAACAATCTGCGTTTTATGGCATTACTCGAGGAAGACAGCGGCGATTACGCCGCCGCGGAGCGCCACCTGACACGGGCCGCCGCCTTAGCGGCCGACTTATACAGCACGGACGGCCTTTTTTATCACGAGGTACGCAACATGCAAGCCCACCTGCAATTCCAGCAGGGACAGTTCGAAAGCGCAGAACCGTTGCTCGAGGAAACCCTGGCCGCCCTGCGACAACATCCCACCTTCGATCCAATCATCATCGGGCGCACCCTCAACAACCTGGGCGTGTTGAAGCAACGCCAGGGCAAATACGACGAAGCCGGTCCCTTATTTAGTGAAAGCCTGGCAATTCACAGCGACATGTACGGCGCCTATCACCCATTGATTGCCGTCTTGCGCAACAACCTAGCGGCGGTTCACTTTCAGCGCGGCGATTACCCGACCGCCGAGCAACACTACCTTGCTTCGCTGGCCATCAAACGCCGGCGCCTGGGTGACCGCCATTTGAGTATCGCCAACAGCCTCAACAACTTGGCAGTCTTGCACCAAGAGCAAGGCAAGTGGCGCGAAGCCGCCGACGAGTTGTGCCAGGCCATCCAGATTCGCGAGAACCACACCACCAAAGTCACCCTCACCTTGGCGCAAGGTTATACCAATCTCGGCCGCAACCAGACCCTGCTCGCAGAATACGACGCGGCCCGCGCCAATCTCGAGCTGGGTGAAGCCATGATTCGCGCCACCTTCGGCGACGATCACCCCCACCTGCCGCTCGTTCTCAACAACACGGCTGCCAATGCGGCGGAACGTGGCGACCACGCGACCGCCGCCTGGCTCTACAGCGAGGCACTGCACCACAGCCTGACCTACAAACGTACCAGCGATCTCATTACAGCGATCTTGACCGCCGGTTTGGCCGAAAGCTGCAACCACATGGGCGATTCCGAAAGCGCCGTTTACTATGCCGAAAGTGCCTTGGGTTTATTGGACGACAGTGGTCACGGAGCACACTGGCGTTACCACCACACATTGGCCACCCTGGGCGTCGTCTACCTCGACATGGGCCGGACGGCGGAAGCAGAACCCCTGCTGCGCCGTGCTTACCAGGAGTTGGTGACACGTTTCGGCGAAGGTCACTGGAAAAACGAAACGGCCCGCAAAGCATTGCACCGGTTAGAAAGAGAAGCAAGCCCACAACGAGCGCTACTAGCTCCCGCTAAGCAATCTGTTTCCAGCAACCTAAACTAAATCCAATTTTTTAACATTTTTTTTGGCCGCTTTGAGCGGGCGAATACCAAGGTGAGGTAAGGCCGTTGACACCGCCACCTGGTTGCTTGCTCGCGCGGTTCCCTCGTTGACGGCCATTTTTATCAATGAGGAACAAACGATGAAAAAGAGTTCTATTGGCTTAGTCCTCAGCCTAAGCCTTTTCTTTGCCTGGCCTTTATCGGCTCGTTCACCCAAAATCGACGCCGAAGTTTACGACGCGTTTGACAATGAGATCGCCGCTTTTAAGGCCGCCTTGCCCAGTCCCAAGGAAGCCGGTCTGCGGGTTGTCATTCAGCTCAACCCAATGGGCCGCCTGCGTCCCAGCGATCTTGGCAAAAATGAAGACGGTTCGTTGGACGTGCTTGCCGACGATGTCTTCCAAGCCCAAGCCGATTTCGTGGACGGTTTGCAACAAGACGGGATCCTGGGTCGGCGGAGTGCCACCGGACTCGCCGCTTTTAACGTCGAGGTCATGCTCACCTATCAATACGCCCTTGCCGCCACCGTTTCCGACACGGCCGTCTTGGAAGAAATCGCCGAACGCGAGGACGTGGTTTCGGTGGTGGTCGACAACCTCAACCAACTCTATACGGTGGAAGGGCGCGCGCGAACCGGCTCGACCCAGGCCGATTTAATGGGCTTTCGCGGTGACAATATCGGCGTCGCCGTTATCGATTCCCAATTCGATTTGTTACACCCCGAGCTGGGCGGTTCCACCAATCTGCCCAACGGCGTGGTCTCTGCCGGTCGTAACTTCTCTGACAACAACCCCGTCCACTCCCAAAATTTCAACAACTGCTACCACGGCACCGGGACCGCCTCGATTGTGCGCCGCTACGCACGCGGCAGCGATTTGTATGCCTTGGTTGTGTTTCCCAACGCCTTCGACAGCGTGATCGCCAACGCCATTGACTGGTGTGTGACCAACCGCGCCGGTGTCAACGGCGGCGCCCCGATTCGCATTATCAGCATGTCGCTGGGCGGTGGCAGATTCAACGGCACCTGCGATTCCGGCGTCGTCCACACGGCGGCCGGAACCGCCCGCGCGCGCGGCATCCTCCTGCTCGCCGCCGCCGGTAACGACGGCTGGGGTCACAACATGGGTTCACCCGCTTGCTCCAGCAACATTATTTCGATCGGATCCGTTTGGGACAGCAACGATCCCACCTATTCACCCTTTCCACCCGCCTACTGCAAAGACCGTCACCGCCGCGTCAACGAACGTGCTTGTTACAGCAACATCTCTTCCGCCCTCGACTTATATGCCCCGTCTGAACGGGTGGATTGTGCCCGCTGCGGCGGCGGCACCGCGCCATTGGGCGGCACCTCTTCGGCCTGTCCCGCCGCCGCCGGATTAATTGCCCAACTTATGGAAGCGCGTCCCGAACTCATGGGTGACCACCACGGCGTCCTCAACTTATTAAAAAGCACCGGTCGCACCGTCACCAACGACGAAAGCCGCAAGTGCATTGACATCGCTCAAGCCGTCATCACCTGTGCGCAACCGGCAAGTTCCATGACGGCCTGGTGGCCGCTCGGCGACTTCACCCTTGGTTCCCCCACCGTCAACGACCGCGCCGGTACCAACAACCGCGGCACGCGCCACAACGGCGTGTTGAGCAGCCCGGGTCGCGTCGGTCGTTGCAATAAGTTCGACGGCGTCAACGACTACATCAGCGTGGCCAGCCACGGCGATGTCAGTTTCGGCACCGGCGACTTCACCATCACCGCCTGGATTCGCACCAACCGCACCAGCGAAATCATTGTCACCAAACGCAATAGCAGCGACACACGCGGCTATTTGCTGATGCTCTACAACGGCCGCCTGCTGTTGCAGATGGGCGACAGTTCGGGGCCGCTAAACTTCTACAGCACGTCGACGCCGATTTTAAGCGACGATGCCTGGCACCACATCGCGGTTACGGTTGACCGCAGCGCTTCGACCGGTGGCCGCATGTACATCGACGGTCGCGTCGTCTACACCTTCAACCCCACCAGCCGGCGCGGTAGCCTCGACACCAGCGACAGCTTGCGCATTGGGCAACAGGACGGGGCCGGCAAATACTTCCTGGGTTACTTGGACGAACTCACCTTCTACAAACGCGCCGTGCCCGCAAGCAACATTGCCGCCGAGTTCCGCGCCAACGATTTGGGTAAGTGTTATTAACCAAAACCTGAAGCCGCCCGCAACTGCGTGGACGGCCTCAGGCTAACGCTTAAGGCGGCCTCAGGGCCGCCTTTTTTGCTGCAACCACTTACTGGGAAACCGACCGAATCCAACTGGTTTAAAACTAGGCGTTTTTGAAGCGCGCCGCATTGGCCGCCTGGGCCGCCGCAACATCGCCTTTCCCGAAAAATTGCGGAAAAGGTTTCGGTTTCGACAAGGCCCGTTGCGTGGCAGGGCGCGCGTCGATGCGATCAAACCACGCCTGCAAGTGATCCAATCCCGCTACCGAGACCTTGGCCCAGTAAAAGGAACGTGCCCAAGGGTAGGTGGCCATATCGGCAATGGTATAGGTTTCCCCTACCAAATAAGTACGCCCGGCCAGACGCGTGTTTAACACCTCCAGCAAGCGCCGCGACTCCGCCACATAACGCTGAATCGCAAAAGGTTCATCGTGGCCTTGCGGTTGGGCGATGCGTTGGAAGTACATCGCTTGACCCATCATCGGGCCAATACCACCCATTTGGAACATCAACCACTGCAGTGTTTCCGAACGCTGTTTGGCCTCGGTCGGCAAAAAAACACCATACTTTTCAGCAAGGTACCAAAGAATGGCACCTGACTCAAACACGACAAAATCGTCGTTACCGCGATCCACCAAGGTCGGGATACGACCGTTCGGATTGAGCGCCAAATACCCTTCGGATTTCTGTTCTTTTTTGGCAAAATCGACAGCGGTTAGCTCGAAGGGCAAGCCGGCTTCCTCCAAAAAAATCAACGGTTTCCAGCCATTCATGGTGGAAGCGGTGTACAGGTGAATGTCGGGTCGATTAGCCATGGGTCACCGCCGCCGCGGCCACATTGGCAAAGCTTGCTTGAAGGTGGGCGACAAAACGTTCGCGGTCGCTCGCGAAGTCTGGATTGGCGATAATGTCGTGACATGAGAAATGCGGCAATTCCTCAAAACCACAAAACTGATGCGTTTTGCGCATCGGCGCCAGTGCTTGGTCACGGGTCGCACCTTCGAAAAAGGCCTCGGCGTCGCCAAAAACATCGGCCGGAGCGTTCCAGGTAGTCGATAACATCACTTTTTTGCCCTGCATGAGGCCGCCCGATCCATAAGCACCGTCTGCATGGCCGAAGAACACACCATAGGCATAAACATCGTCCAAGTATTGCTTTAGCAGCGCGGGCATCATGAACCAATAAACGGGATATTGGTAGATGACCACGTCGGCTTGTTTGAATTTTTCGATTTCTTCCGCGACGTCGTAACCCTGCTCAATCACCGTGGTTAAAACCTGGTGATGTTGTTCAAGAAAGGTCACCGCGGTATCGAAAAGACCTTGGTTATAAGCACCTTTGGCAAAGGCCCGGGTTTGTTTTCCCAAAATGACCAAAATGGTCGACATACGTTCACCTCGAATCAGATAGCTGGGCGAGAGCCCTGTGTTTTCTCAGCAAACTTTAAGTTTCCAGGTTACCTTTTTCAACCAGTCTCTTTTTTGTAACCACCCTAAACCAGCAGCCCTCCTTGCCAAAAAATTTTCCGCTTTTCACCGCTTGTCGCAGCGTTTGCTTT
The DNA here is from genome assembly GCA_030429565.1 of Holophagae bacterium. Lineage (GTDB taxonomy): Bacteria > Acidobacteriota > Holophagae > Acanthopleuribacterales > Acanthopleuribacteraceae > Acanthopleuribacter. The sequence continues at coordinate 98,197 of JAUIFE010000012.1, forward strand.
TGGATCGAGCGCCACCTAAAATGAGTTGGGCGAACCCGCACTGCCGGAGGCCCCCATGGGTTTAAACAGCGAAACCCCGCCGATTCACACCGAAACCAGTTTCAGCGGACGCACCAAAAAAATAGTGCGCGATCCCTGCTTACAGCCTTGTTCCATCGAGCGCGGCATGCGCATTTTGGGTGGTAAGTGGAAGGGCTCTATTTTGTGGCATCTCAAAGACGGCCCGGTCCGATTCAACGACCTGACCCGGATGTTGGGCGGTGCGAGCAAAAAGATGGTTGACCAAAGGCTCAAGGAAATGGAAACCATTGGTTTGGTCGAACGGCACGTACTGCAGACCCGGCCGATCGCCGTCGCCTACAGCATCACCGATTTTGGTAAATCGACGTTAAACGTTCTTGAACAACTCAAAACCTGGGCCGAACAGCACGGCATTTAACCGACTCATTGCGCAGACGCGGCTAAAAAAGGCGCTAGTCGTGTGCCCCTTTAGCCTTTACCTGCCCATCATTGAGAAAAACAAAACCTTTCGTCGGCAACGGCCGCCAATCTGTGCCTTATGGGATTTTGTGGCGGTGGTGTCAAGAGCCGTTGACCTTAGGTTTGGCCACCTATTGCGCCCCGGGAAAGGTTGTCTTCACGCCATAGCTCAGCCTCGATTCCATTTTCTTTGAGCGCCTGTTCCAGCCGCAGCAGCACCTGCTTCTCAACTTCCGCCTCAATCACCGCCGCCGGCCCAATGCGGCTTAAAAAGTGTTTAAACCAGCGCGTGTTATTTACCGCAACCTGTTTCCCATTCAAGATTTTGATGCAAATCAAGCTCATCTCTCCTCGTCTTCGCCGACTGACTCAGTAGCCGGCGGCTTGACCGTCCTTACGTGATTCAGACGCGCCGGTGTAAACGCCGCTGTCCTGATCAACACCGATCGCTTGGTAACCGCCAAAACCGCCGTTGCCGTATTGAACGCGGTGACCCAAACGCCGCAAAGCACGCACTGTTTCCCAGGGAATTGCTGATTCCAATTCAACCCAACCGCCGTTGCCCATCACCGTTCCGGTTGGTTCCGACGAGCCCATGTGCTGCCAACGTGCGGCATCGCCCGCTTCCTGTAGGTTAAGCCCAAAATCGATCAGATTCACCAAAATCTGGACGTGACCTTGCGGTTGCATCGGCCCACCCATGACACCAAAAGACAACCAAGGCTTGTCGTCCTTGGTGACAAAGGCCGGAATAATCGTGTGAAACGGCCGCTTACCCGGCGCATATACATTGAAATGCCCGTCCGCCAACGCAAACAGTTGACCGCGATCCTGAAAAACAAAACCCAGACCCGGCACGACCACACCCGAACCCATACCACGGTAATTACTTTGAATCAGCGAAACCATGTTGCCGTCACGGTCGGCCGTCGTCAGGTAAATGGTGTCGCCCTGATTTAACGCGGGTCGACCGGCCTCAATGCGGCGCGCCGCGCGCTTGGGATCAATCAACTGTCGCCGCTCGGCGGCATAAGCTTCTGAAATCAACGCCGCCACTGGAATGTCGTTAAAGGCCATGTCGCTGTAGTATTTGGCGCGATCTTCAAATACGAGCTTTTTGGTTTCAATCATGAGGTGCAACAATTCGGCACTACCGCGACCCATTGCTTTAAGATCGTAAGCCTTAAGGATTTGCAACATTTGTAGCGCCGCAATACCTTGACCGTTGGGCGGTAGTTCATAAACACGATAGCCGCGATAGTTAACCGAAACCGGTTCAACCCAATCGGCGCGGTGCTTTTCAAAATCAAGCTTGCGCAGCCAGCCGCCGTTTTCGCGGAAAAAGGCGTCCATTTGCTCGGCCAGAACACCTTGATAAAACACCTGCGCCCCCTGTGCACCAATGAGGCGATAGGTTTTGGCAAGGTCGGGGTTGCGGAAAATCTGCCCTTTGCGCGGTGCTTCCCCATCGATGGTGAAAGTTGCCGCAAAGGCGCCTGGCTGATCGCGCAAGCGCGGCACCGATAACCCCCAGTAATGAGCGATTAATTCGCTGACGGGGAATCCTTTTTCGGCGTAGTCGGCGGCCGGTGCCAACACCTGCGCCAGCGGCAACCGCCCAAAACGCTCGTGCAGTGCTTGCCAACCGCTGACCGCGCCCGGAACCGAGATCGGCAACATGCCGTAAGGCGGAATATCGTCGCGTTTCAATGTTGCCAATTCCTGTTTGAGCCGGCTCAAACTCAAACCCAGCGGTGAACGCCCACTGGCGTTAAGGCCGTGTAATTTCTTGGCTTTATTGTCCCAAACCAAGGCGTATAAATCGCCACCGATTCCACAACCCGTTGGTTCCATTAAACCAAGCGCGGCATTGGCGGCAATCGCTGCATCGACCGCGGAACCACCCGATTTGAGTATGTCCAGACCAATTTGGGTCGCCAAAGGTTGACTGGTCGCCACCATGCCGTTGGCGGCAAAAATTTCGGAACGCGTGGCGAACGCACGCCCGGTAACCCGATCAATTTGAGCGACAAGCGGTGACAAACCCACCAGCCAAAAAACGAGCGAAAAGCACATTAAACGGGAGCGATCCATCATGGCGCGCGACTCCTTGTGGTTGGCATCGCAACCTGAAGGATCAAGGCGACACCTGGAAATTCATGACTTAGATGTACCAGAAAACAAGAAAAAATGGGACCAAGGCCGACCCATTTCAGCGGTCATTTTTAAAGGGACGCGGCAAAAAAGAATCCCGAATGCACACCCCCCCCGGTTAACCCACACAAAATAAGAAACATAAGAAGTTCGGACCGCATTCCACCGAATCTTCACCAAAAGTAACGAGGGGCGCCGACACCCGCCCCCGATGCTCACCATCTTTCCTACACAATTCACTTGTAAATTGAGGTTTACCCAACCTCGCCGACGGCCTGCTTCTCATACTCTTCAATCGGCGGCGGGCTTCCTAGCTGTCAACATGCCCCAAACGAACGCTCCCCGTGTTCTACCTTGCAACACTTCTCCCGTGTTGTTCCTTCTCCTCGAAGGATCCGGGTGTCGCCATCGCGTCGGCACCCGGATTTTCCACGCAACGCCGGCACCGATCGCAGCGGATTGTGCAATGCCCGCCGGATACACCAAACGACTCCCCCGCCCATATTTTCCCAATCAGGATCATTCGAGATTTTTGGCCGGATTCGCCGCGAAACATCGCGCTTCGTATAGGCGCTCAGGTTGTGAACCCCAAGCAAACAAAACCTGATTCGAAAACAAACAAAGCTGCACTATTTATAAATTTCCGATGATTTTGAGATTTCATTTCATTTTTTGGCAGCATTTATCTATAGTTCTCTAGAAAAAGCGTGAATTGCAATGACATTATGGCAACGCTCACCTTGCCCTGTACTACCCAAAATCGTTTAAACGCCTAGAAAAAAGGATTTACCTCCGTTCCAGCCCTAGCAGGCTGGGGCAAATCCTGGCCGAATTTTCTCGGGACACTGACGACATACGGGTTGTTCAGCCATTGGTATCGCATCCTGAGAACGCACTCCTAACTTGGGAGGGTCCCTTCTGTGGTTGTGACGGTGTATGGCAACGGCAATTACCCAGGCAGCATCACGTGATTATCAAGGTGACAGATTAGCGCGACTGGTTTTAACCAACATTTTGGCGTTAAAGGGTTTATACAACTGATGTGGCACCCCTCCCAGTAACACGTCTCTACGGACAAACCGTTTAAGTCCAAAAATTTAGTCATAACCACCGCACATTATCGCGCTCATTGCGATTCAATTTATCAAATGAAGGATGCCGGCCCGTGAAACCATGGAATAACCGCAATCTAACTCAGGCCCTCAAACGCTGGCGGCGCGGCGACGATAAAGCACTCGAAGAAATGGTCGAAGAAATCTATCCTCTTTGTTGCGACATGGTTGCCCGACGACTTGGTCACCGCCTGACCCCCACCTTTACGCGCGGCGATCTCCTCCATGAAGTCCTTAGTCGCTTGTCCGGCATGCGCCAACGGAACATTCAAAACAGTGCCCACCTCCACAATCTCATCGCCGGCATGATGCTTTCAGAAATCAGCGATCACTTCCGCAACCGCAACGCCATCAAACGCGGCGGTGGCGAGGTCGCGCAAATATTTGACGAAAGCCATATGAGCCCGGCAAAAGCCACCTACTACGAAAAACTATTAGTGGATCAATACATCAACAAGCTTGCAGAAATAGATGAACCAAGCGCCTATATGTTTGTCTTTCGCTACCTCTTCGGAGAAAGTGTGGCGGAGGTCGCGTTGCGCTACGAGGTTTCGGAAAGCACCGTCCAGCGCCGTATCCGGGACGCCCGCGTTTGGCTTCATTCAGCCATCAACAAAGAGGCGTCTGAATGAGTTCCGAAAAAACCTTTTTCCGTTTTTTCACAGCGGGCCTTGATGCAGATGAAAACACACGTCAAAAGATTCTGGCTGAAGCCAAGGCTGCCGACGTCCATTTCCCCCCGCGCTTGCAAGCGTTTTGGGCTAATAAAAGCTTAGACAGAAGTTCGTTTTACGAAGAATTGGCCGATTTTGCGCCCAAAGGACCTTGTTTCCCCAAGGCCTTCGATGATCTTCGCCTGGAGGAAGAAATCGGCAAAGGCGGCATGGGCATCGTCTACCGAGCCAGGCAAATCAGTCTCAACCGCGAGGTAGCGGTCAAGTTTTTATCCCAACGCGGCATCACAACCGACAACGACGAGGCCGCGGACGAAGCGCGCATCATGAAAGAAGCTCACCTGCTTGCTCAGTTGAGCCACACCAACATCGTCGGCATCCACGGTAGTGGCTGTTTAACCATCGGGGAGCGCCGCTTTCCCTACCTGTTCATGCCGCTTCGCCAAGGCCTGCCGCTCGATGCTTTTTTAGCGCAAAATGACCTTAGCCTGAGGGAACGCATGCTGTTGTTACTCCAGGTCTGCCGTGGTCTTCAACACAGCCATGCACAGTTTATCAACCACCGTGACCTTAAGCCTTCGAACCTGTTGGTATCCAACCATGACGGTCGTCCCCACCTGCAAATCATCGACTTTGGTCTGGCCGCCAAAGGGGACGAACACCTGTGTGGGGGAACCGAAGGCTTCTTACCACCCGAAGCCAAAGCGGGGAAAACGATTGCAGGCGTTACCTCCGATATTTACGCCACCGGCGTGATCCTTCACATGATGCTGGCTGATGCCGCCCCCCAAGACGGCAAGCTTTGCTCTCAAGTCGCGGCCGAAGGCGGGCCGCGCGCCATCGCACCACATCGGCTGCGCGGCGATCTCGACGCCCTGTGTGCGAAGGCCATGGCCCACGATCCCAAACAACGCTACCAAACCGTCCAAGATTTGGCCGACGATATACGCGCATGGCTCGAAACAAAACCACTTAGCGCGGTGCCGCACACCCGGAGTTACGTTTACAGGAAGTTCATACACCGGCGCCGCTCACACATTGCCGCAGCCTGTTTCGCATGCGTCCTGCTACTGGGCTGGGCCGATTCCTTCAACCACAAAATGCGCCTCGAGCAAGACAAACTCAAACAACAGACTTTGCTGCTCGAGCAAAAGGCCGCCTTATTGCGCAGCGACCGTCAAAAAGTGAAAGTCCACGACATTCTCATCGAAATGTTTCGCCATCTCGATCCCAGCCGTGGCGGATTAAAAATCTCAGTCCGCGATCTGCTCCTTCGCGGTGAGAAGGTGCTGAAGGAGGCTGACTACGAAGCGGATCCCTCCCTGCAGGGCGCCGCCTTTTTGGCGATGGCCAATACCTTTGAAGAAGTCGGCATGTATGAAAAGGCCGCGCAGCTTAGTTTGCGCGCGGCCCAACTGTTCCATGGCGAAGGCCCAACTGGAACCCTCGACTACCTGGAAGCACTGCGCCATCGTGCTTTCCAGTTAAACCGCCTGGCCCAGCGCCAGGAAGCCAAAGCGCTCTATGAATTTCTGTTGGCGCACCCTGAAATGAATAAGGACCCCGTCGGTTTGTTCAAGGTTCAGACCGGACTCGCCGGCGTGTACGTGGAAGAACGCGATACCCAACGAGCCATCGCGCTGCTTGACCCGGCCCTCGCTACCGGGCGCAAGCTGATCGGCCTCAGCGACGCAACCACCCTCGCCGCCCAAGACACCCTGGCCCGCGCCTTAGTCCTCGACGGCAAGCTCAATCGCGCATTGCCATTGTTCGCCGACGCGCACCTTCGCTTGAGCACCACCTTGGGCGCGGATCACCCGCGCACGCTCACCGCGTTGAGCAACCTCGCCTGGGCGAAAACCCGCACCCAAAGCCCCGACGAAAACCTCATCCGTGACCTGGTTGAACGCCGCGCTCGGGCGATTGGGCCCAGCCACCCCGACACCCTGCAATCCCAAAACTTATTGGGAAATTTTCTCTATCACAATGGCCGTCTCATCGAAGCCGCCGACGTTCTCCGTTGTGCCCTGCAAAACGCCGAACCGGGCGACCTTGAGATTCGCTATCTGCTTATGCACAGCCTGGGCAACGCGCTTAAAGAACGCCATCGCTACAACGAGGCAGAGGAACTGATTCAGATTGCCGCATATGGGCGCAGCGAATTAATTGGTAAAGACCACCCCCAAACCCTTTACAGCTTAGGCACTTTGGCAGAAATTTACCTTATGTCGGAGCGCATCGAGCAAGCCCACCAACTAGCACGCGAACTGTATGACAAGGCGCTGTTGCGATGGGGACCCAAAAATGGAAAAACCCCCATCTTCGAGAACCTGTTAAAACAGACGGAAAACGCACTTAACAAAAAAAATAGCGGATGAAGATCCGCTAATCGAAAAACCAACAATGGACGAGACCTTCCCAACACCGCTGCCCCGTCGCTTAATTTTTGACGTGATAGAAGCATCGCGGCCCATTAGCGACGCTGCTGGGCCACGAGCCAACTGTCGCTGCAGCACCGCGCTTAGGCAGCACTCCCGCCATTGGTTCCTCCTGGCTTTGAAGGACTTCCCGATCCCCAATCAATTATATCGCCGTTATCTTGGCCCTGTTTCGGGCGACAATCGGCGACGATGGTCGGCGCAGACACACCCGGAAAACAACCCGAAACGGTCGCTTCTTTGGGGTTTTCCAAACAATGCCAACGCTCGTGCACCGTCAATAGACGACCCTGCGACCAATAGGAAAAAAGCAGGGAGGTTGCGTCGGCGGCGACGACCCGAAACTTCTGGATCCGCTCGGAAACCGCATGATGGCTTGCCCACAAAAGACGCGGTTGGTCAGTCGACAGGACCGCGGCGAACAAGCCGCTTGGAAACAAAGTGCCGTCCCAAATAAAGGGGCGCCGCGTTTTACCGGTCACAAAGACTCGGCCCGGTGCCAAACCCGCCCAAACCGCTTCAAACCGCGGTATTTGGCACCATTCTTTTGCGCTGGTTACTTTGGCCTTCGCCAAAAAACGCCATTTGAGTTCAGCATCCATCCGGCGCGACGACGGCTTGGCAATGGGCCGCCGACAGCGATGTTGCAGGTCAATCGTAAAAATCCGCTCACCTATTGACAAAAGCATATTTCCCCTCCGGGAATGTGCGGCTTAGTTTGTAATGCCAAACCAAGCCGACTTCAAAATTTGAAATGGATAATAAGATAATGTTCCCGTTTAATAATTCGAAAAGGTCGACTGACGGCTTTCGCAGAACGGCGAAAGACGAGCCGGAAAAATGCGATTAAGGACCTAATGCAGTTATTAAATCTGGCCGTATCAAGAAACGCTTCTCGGTAATTTACCGACCCGACCCAACAATAACTTGGGCGAGAACTCGGAACCATAGGGCCTTTCGAATTCACATTCGGCACAAGAAAACCCGAAGATAACTCAGTCTTTTTTCTTTCAAAAAGCCCATAAGTCTTGGAGGACAACACTTTCCATCTCATCTCTCGGCACCTAAAAAAAGTAAAAAAAGTTTTGGCACTGCACCCTAAAAACGCGAAGACATCTGTATGACTTGATCCAAGAGCCCGAGCCTTTTGCAAACTGTTGCCGCCAAGAAACGGAACTCAAGCGGCCAATTAGGATTGCGGTTTCCACGTCGACCGGCGTTGCTCAATTATTGGAACAACTGATCGCAGGTACCGCGGCTTCTTGAACCAAACCCTCTCGCCAAGCCCACAGCGCGGCACCGACACGGCCCGACACCGATCGTTTCCGATAAATCGATTTGTAGTGGTTTTTCACCGTATTTTCACTAATTGCCAACCGTGCAGCGATATTGAGGTTTTCATATCCCAAAGCAACCAGTGTCTGCACCTGATGCTCCTTTGGCGTCAGTTCGTTGCGTGTCGGTCCCATATGTTTGGCATTGACGACCGCTTGCACATCTTCGCTAAACCACCAGCAATCAGCCGCCGCCACAGCGAGGCAACCGTGCAGTACTCGATCAAGCGATTCAGCTTTGGATTGAAAACCCTGACCACCGGCGTCTAAAGCAGCGAAAACCAACGCAGGCTGCGCATAAGAACTGTAGATGATGAATTTGGTTGCGTGACCCGCCTTTTTAAGCGAGCGCACCAGATCAATGCCGCTCAGATCACCCGGCATGGAAAGGTCGACCACGGCGACATCAGGCCGGCAAACCAGGAACCACCCAGCCGCGGTACCGAAACGTCCAAACGGCCCGCAACCAAGCCCATCGCCGACGCACCTACTAAGCAGCGGCCTTTACTTCCACTTGTGGGTGGGCACCGTTATTTTTCAAAATTTTCTTCACAACGAACACCAAGCGTTTCATCCAATAAAAATCTGTAAACGCCTGGTTTACCTATGGTAAATAGAACCCTATGAATATAGGATTGAGTTATCACCTACTGACCGTTATCTTTAGGGTCAACCAAGCTATACCAAAGGTCGGTTTAGACCTGCAAGCTTTGTGTTTGTTCCAGTTCGGGCAATGAGTGGCGTCTGAAGACGTTCCTACTCAAACCAGAACCAAAGACCTTAACCCTCTATAAAAAATAGCGATAGCCCCTCCACAGGGCATTATCTGACTGATACCGGGTGATTCGCGGGGCCCTAAACGAAATGCGATGTGCGCAGTTTTCGTTGTCCTTTTTCGCACCTATTGCGTCCTCACCCTCCTCATAAAACGAACGCTTATTAATAGATAAACGCTCCTGACTTCTATCTTTTCAGGAGGCGACAACACCCTCGTTCGTCGTGGTGACTTCTCAACCACAAAACACACTATCATTCATCGCATCATCACCAATCTACGTCCCACATTTTCGGGACGCAACACCGACATCGGGTTTGTGGTTCGCTTTAGCTAAGCGCCGCTTGACCGAGGCCGCCGCCGGCCTCGGTTGTGGTACGCCGTTGTATGCCCACCCGTTCTCAGGATTCGGAGCCCCAACCTTTTTGTGAAAGTGAGGTTTGCCGTGAGCACGACTGTTGAATCACCCGCCACGCCCGCCGCCGGCGTGGCCGCCCCCGACGTTTACCATCAAAACAATCGCAACGACTTGGCTTGGGAAGGCCCCGGCGGTGCCGCCGCCGTCCTCGACCTCAGTCATTCCGCCCAGCTTTCCGAGCCCGCGCTCACCCGAGTTACCCTCGCCTTTGACCACGTCCTCGACGCCCGCGACCTGCTCCAACGCCATGCCCGCGTCGTGCTCCGCGCCGGCGCCTTTCAACGCGAACGCCGCTGCTTTGCCGGTGTCATTACCCAGGTGAGCCAAACCAGCACCGGTCACCAGCACATTCAACAGGCCGACCGACAACGGTTTCACTACCAAGTAACTCTGCGTCCACCACTGTTCCTGCTTGCCCACGTCCACCGCTCACGCGTCTACCAAAACCAAAGCGTGCCGGAAATTGTCGGCGACCTGCTGCATGAGCAAAAAATCTCCCACGAGTGGCGTTTGCGCGGCAGCTATGCGCCCCGCGAATACTGTGTGCAATACGACGAAAGCAATCTCACCTTTATCCAGCGATTGCTGGAAGCCGAGGGCCTGTACTTCTTTTTTGACCACGACCAGGAACGGCTTGTGCTGGTCGACCACATGGGTGCTCACGAAAGCTGCCGTCCCGACGCCGTCGCCCGATATTGCGAACACTTCACCGGCCTTAAAGAGCGCGACAGCGAAGGCTTGCGCAGTGCCCACTTCACCCTGCGCCTCGACAGCGGTCGCGTCGCTTATCACGATTACAACTACCGCACTTCGCAAGTGAATCTCACCGAAAAAGGCGGCATCCGCGACGGCGCCGTGAATCCCAACCTCGAAATCTACCGCCACAACATGCTGCACGCCGATAACGAATGCGGTGCCGCCGCCGCGCGCCTGGAACAGGAAATCATCGCCGCCGGCTTGTCGCGTTTGGTCGGTGACGGCAACACCCGCTCCTTTGCCGCCGGCTTTGTTTTCGACATGGCCAACCACTTCGACCCCACCCTCAATAAGAAATGGCTGATTACTGAATTGCAGGTCCGGGCCGAACAAGGCGACTATCATTGTCGTTATCAAGCGGTTCCTTACGACCGCCCCTATCGCAAACCGAAAACAACCCCAACACCCAAAGTGCGCGGCCTGCAAACCGGTGTCATTACCGGTCCGCCGGGAAGCCCTGTTTATTTGGATCCGCTCGGCCGCTGCAAGGTTCAATTTCACTGGGATCGCGAAGGCGGCTTTAACGATCGCAGTTCCATGTGGATGCGTGTCAACAACAACTACGCCGGCAAAAACTACGGCATGCAGTTTATTCCGCGCGTCGGCCACGAAGTATTGGTCGAATTTTTAGAAGGCAATCCCGATCATCCGGTTGTCATCGGCCGGGTTTACAACGACGATCAAACCCCGCCGCTGGGGCCTGCCCAAAAGTACCAGAACGGGTTTAAGTCGATTAAAGACCACCATTTCCTGATGGACGACAGTGACGGTGCCGAACGGATCGACTTGCGCGCCGCCCGCAACATGGACGTGGAAATCGTCAACAACCACCACCAATCGGTCGGCAACAGTGAATTGCTACAGGTCAATGTCGACCAAAACGAAACCATCGGCGGCAACCGCACCATCCATGTCGGCGGCAACGATACCTTGACCGTCGGCAACGACCGCGAGGTCACCGTGCAAAACGACCAAAGTTTCACCGTCGAAGGCGACCAAACCGTCACGGTGACCGGCGATCAAACCAACAGCATCACCGGCATGCAAAGCGAAACCATCACGCGCCATTCGATTGAAAATGTCGGCACCTATAAACGCGTCGACGTCGGCGGTTCGTTCCTCACCGACGCCAACTTCTTACGTCGCAGCGCCAACAATGCCCGTGAAAACATCGCCCGCAACTGGAACATCGATGTCGGCGAACGTTTGCGGATTGTTTGCGGCGCCGCCTCCTTGACCCTGGAGCAAGACGGCACCATCACCCTGGAAGGAACCACGATCAACATCACCGGTTCGAACCGCGTGCAGGTCACCGGCGGCCGCATCGATCTCAACTAAAACGCCGCGCTGGGAGGACCACCATGGGAAAAATCGCCGCCTACCATTCCGGAGGTGAAACGATTTCGACACCGACGCCGGTAAACGCCACGCCGGCGCCGATCGACATATATTTTGTGCCAGGCATGTCGGCGCCCATTGTCAGCACCAATGTCGCCGATCTGGCCAACGCCGACGCCACGTCGGCCGATGTGTTTATCAATAGCCAGGAAGCCGTCAAAGAAGACAGCACCGTACCAACGTCGATCAGCGGCACCGCCCCTAGCAATGCCGTCGGCGTTGCCTCCGGCCAAGCCCCGCATCTGGAATCGACCATGGTCACCGGCAGTGCCACGGTGTTTGTCAATGGCGAGCCACTCATGCGTCACCGCGACCCGACCTTACAAAGCGCCGGCAATTGCGCCGGCGTGGTTAAGCTCACCGAAGGTTTTTCCCTCGGCAATGGGATTGAGGTCGATGCCTCCTTATCGGAAGCCGACCAGTTGGCGATCATCGATGCGCTTGACCTGCTTTACGAACGACCGATTAGCCGCGATTTGCTGATCCAGTTGCAAGATCCAGCCGTCAACCAAGGCAACGTCACCACCATCACGACCACAACCGGCGGCAACGGCGCCAATCCCGACAACATCAACGATGCCTATTTGGTACCACCCGCCGCCGGCTCAACCGACCCGCCGACGCCCAATATCGGCACCAATGTCACCGTCAATTTCAACCTAACCAACACCTTCGCGGGCACGCCTTTGGAGCGCCCGCCCGAGGTGGGCCTAGGTCACGAACTAATTCACGCGCTGCACAGCGTCACCGGCACCTTGGTCCAAGGGACACGCCAAGACACGGCCCACCCCAGCACAACCAACATTTTCGAGTTGCAAGCCATTGGTTTGGAGGAATTTGCCGACGACACCTTTACCGACAACGCGCTGCGCGAAGAGCGCGGTCTCAACACACGCGATAACCACAACCCCAACAACGTGTGGACCTACAGCCCAACCGCAGCGCGCGAACAGCTATGGGCCACCAACAGCGCCGGCCAAGCCTACGTGTATTCAGGATGAGGTGAACCATGAACGCAATCGATCCCGCAACCCAACTAAGGTTGGTGATTCGCGTCGAAAACAAATCCATTGGTCCGGTTCATCTATATCTACCCGATCCACCTTATCTGTTACCCCGCGCTGACGGTGTCTTGGAAGTGCGCTTCACCCACGAACCGGTCCCCGCCAACGTGCTGGTCGAAGTGGCGGAAACACCGCCGCTGCAGACCTTGGCCCCTGGCGAGCAATTGACACGCGAATTTAGCATCGCTTTGCCAATTGAGCCGCGTTATCCCTACCCACTGTTCAAACTGGGCGAGCGACCGGTGACCCGCGAATTAACGCACTTGCGGGTGGTGATGGGTTATCTGATTGGCGCCGTCACACGCGCCACCGGTTATTTCGACGGCCGCACCGTTAGCACCGCCACCGCACCGGCCTCGGCACAAGCGTATTTTGTGGCGGCCGAACAGCCACTCTCCGGCTCGGGTCAAACCCACGACTGGCCGCTGCCCTCGTTGCCGGCAGCCACGACCCCGCTGATCGATGTCAGATGTTTGGCCCAACCAAACACCCCTTAAATTTCCGAAAAACGCCGACGAACCGTTGCTGCACAGGCACCCAGCTTGTGATAGCATGATAACTGTCCTGTTTTTTCATCGCACATTAAAGTTCCGTCCGCCCGAAGTTGCACGAATTTACCTCCTGCCGAGACCTATCACGCAACAGATCTCATGCCGACAATGCCCCTTCTGTGTGCGCCCCGTCCTTATCGTTACCTGAACTTATGATTGATGTCTGTTACCTGGGTCGTTTATTGCGGCTGGGTCAAGCAGACCGGATCTGCGCTTAAATGCGTGGGTCATCGACCTAAAGCGGGCCGCCCCAGCCCTATGAAGGTCACTGGATTGTTGTTTCTTCGCCGCTGTATTCACGGCACCCGGTGCCCCCCCCATCTTGCCGGTCGTCGTGAGCTGACCGTTTGCCGTGCTCCCCACCCGCCCTTCTCCTGAAGGCGGCGTTCGCCGGCAAACCCGCCAAGGATACGAAGATGAGTAAGGCTCGAGCCGTCCCCTACGGCCGCGATTACTACCAGCGCTGTATTGCGCAACTGATGCAAATGGACCCGGTTGTTGATGAACAAAACGACCCGGGCGCCGAAGCGCGGCTATGGCTGAGCACGCGCATGAAATTGTTGATTTGTCGCTATAGTTCCGGCGAAGCGATGGACACGCTGCGCTCCTCGTTTGCGGCCACCGTCGCTTATTTAACCGAGGAACAACGCAGCGAACCCAACACTTTTTTCGATCTCGACGATTTTGATCAGTACTATTTGGCCGTCTCCATGGCCGCTTGGTGCACCTTGGCCGGTCTGCCCAAAGCACGCCGTGAGCGATTGATTGCGCTTTACCACCAACGTTACCCCGAACCCGAGCAACGCGATCCGTTGCTGGATCGTTTGTTGGTCGGCAACCGCCTCAACACGCCGGCCCGCTTGCGCCACCGCGCCTATCGTCCCCTGCTCGACGCCTGGCGCACGCTCGACGACGCCAAAGCGCAGTTAATCCTCAACGCCTACCTGTGCCAGCTCGATCGTCGCTTGGCCGACCTCTCCTGGCAACGCGACCAATGGACCGGCAAGGTCATGAACATCGGCTTGTGGTGTTTCGCGGCGGCCGTCATCGTCATCGACAAAAACCTCGACCCCTCGCTGCCGGCCAACCTGCCCACCTTCCCCGACGACTGTCTCACCGTCGTCGGCGTCGCGTGATTGCCTGCCTCCCCACTAGTTCAAGGCTATAACCTAAGAAGCGCAACACCTGCCGACGTCTCCGACTAAAACATCTTTTTTTAAAACAACTTGCAAAAAAACGCCTCGCCTATGGTGGGTGCGGTAAGCGTGGTTACGGGCCGTTGCACCCCAGAGGTTTAACTAAAACCACCGCGAGTTATCGCACTTTTTAGGTAAAATCCTGCACCGTCTGAAGATTCACCGGAATTCTCCCCGTGTTTCATCAGGAAAAAGGACGATGTCTTTATCGGTGATGACCAAAGCGATCCCCACGTAGCTTTGAGCCGGCTCAAATGTTAAAGTAATTGTCAATACGACCACTGGTCGTAAAGTCGAACAAATTCACCGTTTCCACCTCCCTGCTCCTGTCGAGCATCCATATTGCAGTGCTCGTCGTCCAGAGGAGTTCATGATTTCGACAGATTCCCCGCCCGCACGGGGAGAGCGCCCTTTCATTCGGCCATAACCCATCCAACATCCCAAATTACATAGGACCATGGAAGGCGATCCTCCGAGACAAACAGGGGAGTTCACAACCCTTTCCTGCAAAGCGAATTATTGCCGACTAACATTTGGCACAGAAACCGATGATGTCGAAACGGCTTCTGCTTGCTTCAAGTTCAACGCTAATGAGGTTACCGTGGCAAGGTCTGATTTATTGGTCCGTTTGATCAAGACGGGAAGTCAAGGCGATGTAGCCGGATTCCGTCGCTCCGCCGAGCATTTGATTGCAGAGGAGCGAGCGAAAAAACACAACATTCTGGCTGACCGCCTGAGTGAATCCTTGCGCGCCGGGTTTCGAACCCCACCGCGAAATGGCCAGGTTTACCAAAAAGATCAGGGAATCGATTATTGTTACGAGCAGGAAGCACGCAGGGGTTTCGACGACCTCGTCCTCTCCACCGAAACACGGCAAATATGCCGCGAGCTCGTAGAGGAGCAACATCGCGCGGAACTCTTGCGCACTTATGGTTTAGAACCGCGTAACCGGGTCTTAATGGCCGGTCCTCCCGGCAACGGAAAAACCTCGCTCGCAGAAGCACTTGCCTTCGAGTTAATGATCCCGTTGCTTAGCGTCCGTTACGACACATTGATCGGCAGCTTCTTGGGCGAAACGGCCGGACGTTTGCAAAAGGTTTTTGATTACGCCGCAACGCAACGTTGCGTCCTCTTCTTTGACGAGTTTGACACCCTTGGAAAAGAGCGAGGCGACCAGAAGGAAATGGGAGAGATGAAACGGGTTGTCAGCTCTTTGTTGTTGCAAATGGACCGCTTACCGAGCCATGTCGTCGTGGTTACCGCGAGTAACCACTCCGAACTATTGGACCGCGCGGTTTGGCGACGTTTTCAAGTCCGCTTGAGTTTACCCATGCCCACCCAAGAGCAAATTGCAGCTTTCATCGAGCAATACTTTGAAGGGAAAAAAATCAACATAGGCTTCACCCCTAAAACCATTGCCGCAAAAATCAAAGATCACAGCTATGCTGAAATCTCGGAGTTCTGCACAGATATCTGGCGGCGCGCTATTTTGGATAAAAAAACAGATAATGCAAAATCTCTAGTTTCACTAAAGATCAAACAGTGGCTGTCGAGGAGAGATGTTAGACCCACCTAACGCTCTGGGAGGTTTGTTTGTCAAACCATCTGCCCCTCCTCGTGTTCCCTAAACCAAAACCCGTTAAACCTACCCCCAGGAGGGGCATGCCGTCGGCTTCTAACCATCCCAGTCCGCAGCGCCAGGGCGAGCGCCTCAGTGCAACCATAGAGCGGTTACCTCATGCTTTTGAGCAGACAACCACCGTTGTAACGGATTCCAGCGCCGGCATCGATCCCGAGAAAGTACTTTTCCTAAAAATCAAAGGCACCGTCGATAACTTTGAAGCCATTTTGAAGAAGCTCGGGTTTGAGTGGTTGGGCGAAAAAGAGCGGGACGATCTTGCCCCTGATGAAGACTTCTATGAAGACGAGGGAAAAACCAAAAGTTTAAAGGGTCAGTTGTTTTTAACCATGACAAACCGTCAATGTCTCGAGAAAATGATCGCTTTTTGGCAACGGTTTGTCGCCGGGAGTCCACTACCATACGGTTACACCAAACTTAAGCTACTATTTTGTCACCTTGAAGAAGTCTCTTTCTGGGGACCAAAACAGCGCTTGGAATACCATAACTTTCATAACACCTTAGAAGACACATTGGCCTTCGATGAAAACCAGGATTTCACCTTCTTGATTGAGTTTTGGTTTCGACCAAATCTCGAACAGCGCCAGACTTGCGAAGTCCAAGCCAAACGCTTACTCTCTTCACTCCACGGTCGTGTTATCACCACTTATGCCAATGAAGAGATTGCATTTCATGCAATGATGGTAAGGGCTCCTGCTACTTCTGTACGTGCCCTTATTAATGACACCTTTAATCAAGACAAGGCCTCCATTGGGAACGATATACTACATTACGATGGTATTATGTATTTCTCGGCGCCTAGTGCCTTTCATACAACCCAAAGTCTTGAGAACCGCAAGGGATTCATTTCCTTCGACGACCCACCGAAAGGCCCGGTCCGCGTTGCTCTGCTCGATGGTTATCCGTTCCTCGCTCACCAATCACTGAGTGAATGGGTAGAACTAGATGACCCGGATCACTTAATCGAACATTACCAGGCATCCCAAATGATCCACGGCACCGCCATGGCAAGCATGATCCTACACGGGGATCTCAATAACCCGGCACGCCGTTCTTTGAACAGCAATTTATATTTGAGGCCGGTAATGATTCCAGATCCCCAGTTAACAGATCATCCTGAAACTTTATACCCCGATAGATTTCCTGAAGATCTCATCGAACGTGCGGTTGTTCGGATGTTTGAATCGACTGAACAATCGGTAGCTGTCGCTCCTCATGTAAAAGTTATTAACCTTTCTCTTGGCGATCTCAACCGACCTTTTCTTAAGGATATGAGTTCATGGGCACGATTAATAGATTCTTTATCCTGGCGTTACCAAGTATTATTTATTATTTCTGCCGGCAATCAAATACAACCACTTTCCCTTGGAGACCCATCCAGCTTTCAGCAACTCGATGATTCGATAAAAAGACAGCATACCTTATCCTATTTTTTTCAAGAACGCCTTGAACGCCGCATTTTATCTCCGGCAGAAGCGATTAACGCCATCTGTGTCGGTGCAAGCCACAGTGATCACACACCCTCCGAAAACATTTACATGGGTTCACGGGTAGACATTCTTCCTTCGAACCCAAGACTTTTAAACACTTTTCCAAGCCCTGTTTCCCCCATCGGAGGCGGACTTCGAAACGCAATGAAGCCCGAGATACTCTTCCCTGGCGGACGCCAGCTCTATTCGGAGCCTATCTCTAGTAACGAGCCTTTCCGTATTTCAAAGAGTGCTTTGCCTCCGGGGGTGCTTGCCGCTTCTCCCGGCCAAAAACTAGATGAAACGAATCGCTTTGGCTCCTCTTGTGGCACGAGTAATGCGGCAGCCTTAGCCACCCATGCTGCGGGACATCTCCTCGAAACATTAGACCTCGTTCGAGAAAGCAAAGGTGGTGAACAAATTGAGGAACACCACGTTTCATCGGTCTTGAAGGCCATGTTGGTCCATGGTGCCCAATGGCCTCCCGATGCGGCTAACGAGTTCTGGCAAGCAAAAACGGAAAATGTATCAAGCAGAGCGAAAAAGTTTTGGACAGAAAGTTACCTTGGTTACGGCAACGTCGATTTAGAGCGGGTGGTGACCTGTACAAATCAGCGAGCAACCCTCGTTGGCGCAGGCTCTATCGACAGCCGCGAACCCGTTCACCAATTCGATCTTCCTCTACCTCAACAATTTGATGGGTTCGACAGGTTTCGTCGATTAACGATTACTTTGGCTTGGTTTAGCCCCATTAATCCAAATCATCGTCAATACTACCGAGCAAAATTAAGTTTGGAGCTGCCACAGAAATGCTCGCCCTACAAACGAGGCGGTAAAACACGTGCGAAAACACCGATCACGAAGCCGGGGGTCAAATCCTTTTTTGATACTCGCCACACCAATCGTGGGACGGTTCAGCACATGGTTCTCGAAGGTCGCTCTATCATCGACGTTGGTCCAGAAGATTTCATCCCGATTCTTGTCAAGCTTTCGAAAAGTAATGCCGGGGGTGCAGAAGCGTACGAACCCATTCACTACGGCCTGGTTGTTTCGCTTGAGGTCGCTGCAAACGAGACTTTTCCTATTTACGAGGCTGTACGGCAAGCCTTGACAACCACGCTACCAATTGAAACGCAGGTCTAAATATAATTATATGAACAGCCAAATACCCCGTGTAGAGATGAAAAAGAGCGCAAGCATTTTAGCGTTCGACACTCACGGCCCATTTGTGTCACAAACAGCCAGGGTTAGAACTTTAATGGTTCAATTCGGGTTAAAACGTGCCCCTTGCGACCTGCCGTCGGCTGGGACATAAACGCGCCTTATCATCTGCTGAAAAACGGGCGGCACCGCAACGCCGCCCGCTCCAACCTAATTGGTTTGCCAATTCATCGCCGCCACGACACCCTGACGGGCAAGGTCGGATGCCTCGCCGAGGATGCGCGCCGCCTCTTGCGGCGCGTGGAATCCCATCGAGTTTTCCGCCGCAATGAAATCCAAGCGCCACTGCGCCTTGCGTTGGAATTCGCGCGCGGCTTGGAGTTGTTGATCACTCGCCCCGGCCTCTTTCGCCGCCACGATCGCGTCAATCAAATCCGTGATCGCCTTGCCGCCGTTTTGCAGCAGTTGGTGGTTGCGGTCTTGAATTACCGCCACCCGCGCCGCCATTTCTTCTTCCGAGAAATGGTGGCAGGACTGACACGCGCGACTGATGTTGAGCAGCGGCGAACGTACCCAGTGATCACTGACCTTGAGCGCACCGTCACGCATGTACGGCATATGACAGTCCGAACAGGAAACCCCACTGCGCGCATGAATCCCCTGACTCCACAGCTCAAATTCGGGATGCTGCGCCTTGAGAATTTCGGCCCCGGTTTCCTTGTGTTTGTAATCGTAGAAACGCGCCCCGCTGGACAGTTTGGTTTCGTTCCAAAAGTCTTCCTGTTGTTCCACCGTCAGGCCGTTGCCCCAGGGAAACGTCAACGGAAAATCGGAAGAGCAGTAGTACTCTACGTGGCATTGGCCACAGGCGAAGGAACGCATCTCACCACGGCTCGCCATGGTGTTCGGGTCGTACGGCTCGCGGCGGTTGCTTTCACGCCAAGCCAGAATCGAGGGCAAGTGCGGCACCTCGGCCGATGATTCCGCCAACGCCTGAATGCCCTTAATGAAACCCGGCCGTGTCACGCGCAGCTTCATGGTGTTGGGCTCGTGACAGTCCACGCACGATACCGGATGCGCTTCGCCTAGCTCGTGCAACTTGGCGTTGGTTTCTTTATACGTCATGGCATGGGTGCTTTCGAAACCTTTCATCGCATCGCCGTCGCCCAACTTGCGGTAAAGCGGCATGACAGCAGCATGACAATGCAAACAAGATCCCGATTGAGGTTTGCTTTGACGTTCCGTTTGCTCTTGGTCGGCCAACATATAGGCATGGCCACGCCGATCCCGGTAATCAATTGAAAACGCGTAACCCAGAAACATGCGCCGCAACCACGGATCACGTTCAATTTTTTGTTCCGGCAAAGCCTCTGAGCCACCGTGCCCCCCGAAACGGGTTCGCGTCGACACCGCCGTTTTTTTGTAGGAATCGTACTGACGCGGCCAGTTTTGGCCCCATTTCGCCGGATCGGTGTCGTCCTCGGTAACCGGCACCAAGTTCACGAACGTCGCTTGCGCTTCAACTTTGCGCTCGAAAACGTTGAGCAACAGCGCGGTCGCACCAACCCCAACCGCGACACCCAGGACTAGAACAAGCCCCAAAAACCAAGGGCGCATTAGCATCGAAGTCGTCTTTTGTTCCGTCATATCCAACTCCCGCCTATCGGCTAGGCCGCGATGATTCTGCTTTGACAGCCTGCACCAAACGCTTCAACCCGGCCCGACCCGGGTTGGTTTCCAACACGCCCATGGTGGCGCGCTCACCGTGCCCCACATCGCGGTGGCAGTGAACGCAGGAAAAGCCACCCGGCGCCGTGGTTACGGGCGCGGCAACCGACTCAGCGGTGGTCATAGCATGAGTCAAGGCGCCATGGCAGTGCACACAGTTGTCTTGCAGAATGCGGCTATTTTTGTCGTTAATTTGAATCGGTTCATGGAAGTTTTGCAGTGTAAACGCTTTGGAATGGTTCCAGCCGTTCTCGGCCTTGGCCAGGTACTTGCCCAGCGGGTCGTGCGGCAAGTGGCAATCGACACAGGTTGCCAACGCCTTATGGCTGGACTTCTGCCAACTCGCCAATTGCGGCCGCATAATGTGGCAATTAGCGCAAGCCGCCGGATCCTTGCTGAAATAGGAGGTCCCTTCGGCGTAATCAAAGGTTTTAAGGCCAATCCCCAAGCTAATGCCGGCGACGGCAAAAACTGCGGTCACCAGTAATGGCAAGGTGTTTCCAGAGGAAATCATGGTTCACCTCACGTGCGGAGGCACACTTTTTATAGGCGTTATTGTTTATTTAATGATTGGAGATACAGTGGCATTTTAACACATCTAGGACAAGACAAAAGAGACAAATGCCCACAAACGCAACCGCCCTTATCACCCGCGGGCTTTGGGACAATCAGGGCTTGGGTTTAGGAACAATCACCAGCGCTTTCCCTGCCGATAAACAAATCATCGCGGCCGTTTACGCGCCCGTTGATCCTCGATCCGTCCCGTTGGTCACGCCACTGTCGCCGCTTATCCCTTTCGCCGCGACACCAAGCAAGCGCCGCGGTCATCCTTGTCACCGAACTGAAATTTGGGAGGTGGTTTGTGGCCCCATCGCGTTTGTACGGCTTAGACTGGTTACGTGTCCTCGCTTTTGCCCTGTTGATTCCCTACCACACCGGCATGCTTTTTGTCGGTTGGGACTTCCATTTAATGAATGAGCAAACCCTAACGGCGCTTCAAAGACCGATGATTTTTTCGCATCACTGGCGCCTTGCCTTGCTGTTCGCCGTCTCCGGGGCGGGCACCTGGTTCGCGCTGCGCCGCAAAAGTCGCCGTGCCTATTTGGCCGACCGGTGCAAGCGCTTATTGGTACCGTTGGTCTTCGCAATGCTGGTGATCGTACCGCCGCAAATCTACGTGGAACACCTTGCCAACGGCCAAACCTATGCCTCCTATTGGGCCTTTCAAAAAACGGTGTTCGCCATGGAGCCCTACCCCAAAGGCTCATTCTCCTGGCACCATCTGTGGTTCGTCGCCTATCTGTTCACTTTTACGCTGGTGCTGCTACCGTTGTTGGCGTGGTTGCGCCAGGGTCGTGTTTTACCGCGCTGCCAAGCATGGTTGGCCGACCATCCGGTTTTGGTGTTTTGCCTCGGACTGGGTAACCTACTCCTCAATCTCGCTTTAAAACCCTATTGGCCCGAAGTTACCCACGCGCTTCTCGATGATTGGGCAACCTTCGCGCGCTACATTTATTTGTTTTTTGCCGGCTTCTGCGTCATTGGCGATGCACGCTTACGCAATGTTCTCCAGCAACACGCCTGGCGTGCGTTGGCGGCGGCTTTGACGCTCTACGGCCTGGTCTGGCTTACCTGGCCGACGATTTACAGTTGGCCGGGCGCTCTTACGACCGGCTATGCGATCATCGACTTGTTTACCTGGCTGATTATTTGCGCGCTGTTCGGTCTTTCCCTGCGCTATCTTGATCGTCCTCACCCTTGGCTAACCTATGCCAATGAAGCCGTTTATCCCTATTACATTCTGCACCAAACGCTACTACTCGTCGCCGCTTATTGGGTTATCCAGCAGCCTTGGCATGCTTGGTTCAAGTTCGGCCTGCTCAACCTCACCACGCTGATCGGTTGCGCGCTGCTGTATGATGGGCTGATTCGCCGTTTTTGGCTCACCCGCTTTCTGTTCGGCATGAAGCCGCAATCCAAGCGGCGAGATCCCGAACAAAACATAGCCGCTCTTGACAGACCAACGGCCATGACGCCGCCAAACGCCCTCTAAGCGATTAGGTAACCCATGCCGCGTTCGAACCTCTCACAAATTCGTTTTATGGCCGCCCTTTGGTGTGTGCTGTGGGTTTTGTATACCCTGCTTAACTCGATTCACGCACTCATCGACCACCGCACCACCGGGGTGGCCACCTGGGAACCCATCCTGTGGGAATCCAGCAGCATCGCGGTCATCGCCGTGCTTTTTTTTGCGGTATGGCGCTTTAACGAATTCTTCCCCTTCTCGCGCGATACCTGGCCACGGCGCCTGTTGCAACACTGCGCCGCCGCCATCGTTTTCTCTTTATGCCACACCGCCGGCATGTTCGGCTTGCGTTTCGCCGTTTATGCACTGCTCGAGTCAAATTACGTACCGGCTCAATCGGTCACGACCATTTTGTTGTATGAATTTAGCAAGGACGTCCCAACTTACGCTTCTCTGGTGGTGATCGCCACCATGTTACGCACCCACCAATCCTACCGTGACCAAGTCTTGGCCAACCTCAATTTAGCCAAAGAATTAGCGCTTCTACAAGGCCAGCGCATGCGCGAACAACTGCGCCCACATTTCCTGTTTAATAGTCTCAACCTAATTTCGGCGACCATGTACGAAGATGTCGACAAAGCGGATCGGCTGCTGGCCAATCTCAGCGCGTTATTGCGTCACAGCCTGGCCGAACCAGAAGACGTGTGTATTCCGCTCAAGCGCGAACTCCATTATTTGGAACTGTACCTTAGCCTGGTCGGCGAGCGTTTTGACGGCCGCACCACCTTCGCTTTCGCCGTGCCCAGCCATTTGGATTACGCCTTGATTCCGCGTTTTATGTTGCAACCGTTGGCCGAGAACGCCATTCACCACGGCTTCCGAGAGCGCGACGGCGTCGGCCATGTTTTGGTTCGCGCTCGTGCCGAAAACGAAACCTTGATTCTCGATATCGAAGACAACGGCACCGGCCTGCCTGCCGACAATAATGCAACCGACGGGCAAGGCATTGGTTTGAGCAACACCGTCAAAACGCTGAGCCATTTATACGGCGACGCCGGACGGTTACAATTGTTACCGGTAACCGGGGGCGGGTTGTGCGTCCGCCTGCAGTTACCCCTAAGTCGCGACGTCAAGCGGGAGGGCGCCGACCATGCGTTTGTTGATCACGGATGATGAGTCGGGGGCACGGCGCAAGGTGCGCCGCTTCCTCTCCGACCAAAGCGACATTGAAATTGTCGGCGAAGCCGCCAACGGTCACGAAGCGCTGGAGTTCATCCTGCACGAACAGATCGACGCCATGCTACTGGACATTCGCATGCCAAGCCTCGACGGCTTTGCGCTACTGCAGGCCTTGCCCGAAGATCGGCGACCACTGGTCGTCTTCGCCACCGCCTACGATGAATTTGCCGTCAAGGCGTTTGAAGCCCATGCGGTCGACTACTTGCTCAAGCCCTTCGACCGCACGCGCTTCATCACCGCCTTAGATCGCTTGCGCCAACGCTTCCAAAACACGGCAACCGACGACTTGCACCAGCGCATTGCCTCTACCTTGGCACAGCTCACGCCGGAACCGACCTACACGCGTCAGTTCTTGGTGCCGGACGAGCAGCAAATGCACGTCGTCCATCGCGACGACATCGATTGGATCGAAGCAGCAGCCAATTACGCGGTGTTACACTGTGGCGCAAAGCGCCACGTACTGCGCACCTCGTTAACTGCGCTGGAAAAGAAACTGGATCCCGATCTGTTCTGTCGCGTTCATCGTCAAGCGATCGTTCATTTAAAGAAGGTCGTAACCCTGGAAGCTTTGTTTAAAGGCGACATGGTATTGCACCTTAGCAGCGGCGGCGAAGTGCGTTTAAGTCGCCGCTACCGCGAAGCCTTTTTACAACGCTTCCACCACTAACGTCTCACCGTACCGCCTAGTTCTTAAGCTGTTGCAGCGGTGACATCGCGTCCGGCATGATCATGCGCAGTGTGTCAATCGGGTTCAATTGCGCTTTAAAGTCGCTCAAACTCATGGTTTTTTTACCGCCGTTATCGGGGTCGTTGTAGTGAACCGTATCGCCTTCCATACCGGTCACCACGATCACATGGGCTTCGTAGTTGGTGAAACGACCGGACGCCATCAAGGGTCCGTCTTCGAGGAATTCGTTCATTTTATCCGGTGTCAAATCGTCGGTTTTGCCGTAGTTGACGTCCTCAATGCCCAACTGATTGAGCTTTTGTTTAACGCCTTGGTCGGTCGGGTCCATGCCCAAGTTTTTGGGGTCCAGCGTTTGGTAACTGGGTACCGATTTACCACCGTGCTGCAACAACATGCGCGTACCGCAGGCCCAACAGGTATTGGCCGTTTTCTGTTTTTCGGTTTGCACGTCGTGTTTCACATCTTTCGGTTTGGGCGGTTCAACCTGCTTTTCTTGAACCTGGCTGGAAGACACCTGCTTCGGCTGCTTATCACCCAGCGTCTGGCCGGTGCTGGGCGTGGTCAAGCTATCGCCGCCACTACTTTTCACCGTTGGGTTAGAGGTCACTTGGGTTTTGTCACCGGTACTGGTGGTGGTAGGGGTTTGTACTTGCTGGATTTTTTGAGATTGGGTAGGACTTGAAATACCGGACATAGCGGACTCCTTGGAGATATTTTGAAGGGTTTTTACTATTTAGGGTTGGCGTTAAGCGCAGTGAATTAAGCGAATTGCATAAAAGGGGCGGGCATCGCAAAAGCGTCGCTCGCGAGGATTTCCGTGGCAACATCGGCTTCGTCGGGTTCGGCAAAAGCCGCGCGTTGACGATCCAACAGCGCCACAAAGTTGTTGACCGCGTTGCCGAACGCCACGCCATCGGTTTGCTCAACGGCCAAGCTGAAAACCAGCCACAAATGCTCCCCGTCGAGCGCAAAGGCCGCGCCCTGGGTCGCCGAGGCGTCGAGATTGAGGCGTAAAGCACGCGAAAGTAAACGCTCGCGGTGGGTGCCGCAACAGCCGGCCACCTGGCCGGTGAAAAAAATGCGATCACTGTCCGCCGGACATTCAATCGCAAAAACGTGGCGACTGTCGCCGGCGGCGTAATCAATCGCACAGACGCCGGCCGTGTCCAACGCCAACCCCTGAATGCCTTCCGTTTCCGCGTAAGCGGCCAGCCAAGAATTGAGCGTCGCATGATGAGTCATAAAATTCCTCCTAAAATTTTTGGGCGGCAAGCGTGCCGATCCAGCACGCCAACGACGAAGCCCAAAGCAAGCTGCGTCGCGCCGGCAATGGGGTGTTCAACAACCACCAGGGCCAAGCGCTTCCAAACAGGCGTGTGAGCCAGATCGCATTTGTCGTTGGTGTGCGGCAAACCCTCATAAAACCAAAAGGATGACGCTCGTGGCACACCAACGCCGATGCGCGTTGGACAAGGACAAAATAGACGCGTCGTCGCGGGTGGCTTCAAGAGCCCACCTCGGCAACCAACGCTTATGTGGCACCAGTCAACAGCAACACCGACCCGTTTAGGTCGTGAATGCAACCCCGGAAAAAACCATGACAGCCTGTGTCATGCAGTCGTCTCCAACGTTGCTGCGCTTTTCACCGAAAAAACCAGGGACACGGGACAACGCGGTGAAAAGTCGTGCGTCGCTGTCGGGATGTATTGGGTTGGCAAGCCAACCGGGAACCGTCCCGTGTCGTGATAGATGCATTTTGGGGAGCAAATGTGGAGAAAGTGTGGAGCCGTCTTAATTGACGTTTTTCTGTGACATAAATCACAACCAATGCCGCCTATAGGTTTGATTCATCCGCCAGGTCTCTTGGACACGGATACTTATTCACCAAAAGCCGCCTGATGTGTCAATTCAACCGAACGGGAGCCACGACACGAATGCAGCAGGCTCCTCGGCGACCTCTTGCAAGGCCGCCACGAGAAACATCAACCGAAGTGAGACCTTAAAGTCAGGCCCCACCAACTAAAAAAGCGACCAAAACTTAAAGAAAGCGGATGGTGAAGGGATAGCGGAAGACTTTGCCGTTTTTGGCGTCGACGGCGGCCATGATGACGGCGATAATGACGGCCAGCAACAAGAGAGCCGCAATCGGTAAAATAATGAGAGCACCCAGACCCAGTGTTAACACTGCGACCAGCCAGGCAACAATGCCGAAGATCACGCCATAAAGGGTGATCGAGATTTGAAAGTTAAGGCTTTCGCGGCCGTGCTCGTCGACGAGTCGCGATTCATCGCGGAAGATCAACCAAATCACCAGCGGCCCCAAAATGTTGCCAAACGGCACGCCCAAGTAACCGCAAAAACTAATCAAATGGCAAAGTACCGCCCAGAGCTGCGCTTTGTCGTTTTCCATTGTGTTCTCCCTTTTTTCTTGGTCGTCCATCAACTAAGACGATTTTCAACGAGAAGTAGGGCCGGCGACAAGCCCAAGACACAATCCATGCCCTTCGGTTAAAAAATCCGAATTGCCCAAGGATAGCGAAAGCGCCGCCCTTTAAAGGCCTCAACGGCCGCGTAAACGACCAAAACACACGCAAAAAGTACCGACAACACCAGAACAATCAGGGGCAACATCACGAAGCCAAAGAAGAGGTCACCGGAGAAGTAGCGAGGATCCAAGGCATTCCAACCAACCGACACAACTGCAATCACCAGCGCCGCAACCACTAAGCCAACCAGATGAACCATTAACGAAAATTGAAAATTTAGACTTTCACGGCCTTGGTCGTCGACGGCCTCCGATTCCTTGCGAAAAACCAGCCAAATCACCAGTGGCAATAAAAAATTGCCAAAGGGCACCACACCCAAAAAGCCGACAAAGGTGCTTAGATGACACGCCATTGCCCAAAAATTTTGCTTTTTTTGATCCATTACCTTATTCCCCTTCAATCAGCACAAACCAGGTAGCAGGGCGCCGCCCAACGAAAAAAGGGCCACCCCACGCGGAGCAGCCCCTGCTTGAACCCAGGACAACTAGCGAACCGGCGGCAATTGGTTCACCAACACAATCAAATCGAGAATATCGATGATGTGGTCGCGGTTTTGATCCGGTGCATTTTCATCCGGTCGCCCTCGCCACTTGGTCAGCCAAGGTTGCCACTGAACTTGCGGGCGACGGTAGAACCCAATCAAATCGGCCATCACCGCCACATTCATCTTTAACGTTTCACGACCCTGCACCAGATTGACGTTTTCAATGGTGTCGGTGGTGCGGTGGTAGGCGGGATACGACGGATAGTCGTTTTCAATGACCAGCAGTGAATCAAGACCGGCGTCGAGGTACGGCATGTGGTCGGAACCAAACGGATTGAAACTAACCACGGATCGCAATTCGGTGTAATCAGTGGCGGCCTGCTCCAACAGATCAACCAGCCATGAAACGCGGCTTCGGGTTTCCAGCAACACATCGAGGTCGGCGTCGCCGGTGTAACCAATCATATCCATGGTCAATACCGCTTGCACCTTGGAAAGGTCGCCATCGTTGGTCAGGCGCGCGACATGGTCACGACTGCCGTAAAGCCCCTGCTCTTCACCGGAGAAACACATAAAGAGGATGGTGGATTCAGGTTGCATGGCGGCCAAGATGCGCGCCATTTCCAGAACGCCGGCGGTCCCCGACGCGTTGTCTTCGGCGCCTGGCGCAGCGGACGACGTGTTGTTGGAGGTACTGTCGTAGTGACCGCCGATGATGTACCAACGATCCGGTGTCACCGAACCTTCGATGCGCGCGACGACGTTGTGCAGCTCGGTGCCGTTGCGATCGAAAGGTTCAGTCGTCACGGTCAAACCGTCAATGGCTTGGAATTGCGCCACCAACCAGTCGCGTGCATCGCGAATTTCGCTGCCGTAGGAGTAGCGGTTCCATTCAGCCAAGGTCGTGACATCACCTAACCAGCGCTCACCGTCGACTTGGTCAACCAACGCTTGGATATCGGGATCAACGGCCCGCTTGCGTTTTAAGGCGCGGTTGGCGCTTTGGGCGGCGAGCACGCTGTTGGGCTTAAAGTCGTCGAAGTACAGCAGGTGCTTGTGTTCACCATCGTGGTGGGTTTTGGGCGGTGCACTGCGCAGTTGCAGCAACGCAAAACGACCGCCGCGGCCGAGGATGTGGGCGTCGAGGGCGTCCACATCACGAAAGTGATCGAAACGCAAGAAGGTCAATTGATCCTCACGCACAGGAATTTGAGAGAGCACCTCGGTGGGCCGCTGTGATTGCAACTGCTTCAAAACACTGGGTTCGGCTAAAACCACCAATTGGCGATCCAACTCGACCCACCAGCGCAGGCCAGGGGTGGCCTTGAGCTGGGCCAAACGTTGTGGGCCAATGCGATCGATGTCGACGCGAGCGTACCGAGGTGCGGCAGAATCCGGGTCTGAAAATGCCGCAAAAGCCCAAACCGGGCCGATAGCGAGATTGACAGTCACGATCAAAAGATACAGAACTTTTACAAAACGATTCATGTCCATTCCTTTCCAAAACGAGGACGAAAGCGAACGCCGGGCGAGATCAGCGTCGATTCATGTTATTCATATTTTCTTGATGTTCCATTTTTATTCGCTTTTACTTTATTTCTTGTGCCAAAAGTTAGTCTTATAAAAGGCGCCGGCACGAATACCAACCCAAAAGTTACACAAGTTCGCCGATACGTAAAAACGCGTCACTTCAAAAACGGAACCCGATTCATGACAAACCATCTTTTTTTCTCGGCTCTCCAACCAGGCGCGGTCATTTTATTTAAAACCACCATTAAATTTCAAGACCGACAACCAAAAAGCAGCAGAAAACCAACAAGACGGATTTTACCAGGATGTTACCTCCCTTTCTGAACAAGCACTCAACAAAGCAACCGTAGCAGCAGGCATGTCGACCAACAACTCAATGCAGGATAACAAAAACCGCCCTTCGAAATAAAAATTGGTGATCTGCGCGGTTTTAATCGCAATCTCAAACATGGTGCGCGTGCCACACAGGCGCAGATCGGCGCGGTGATTTTACCCCGATTTTACGAATTTATAATCATCCTTTGACAATTTGCATCAGATTGCCGTAAAATCGCGCAATCTTTTCGGGAGTACATCATCGGATTCACGCTGATATCAGCCTTTCCGAACTGCCCAATGGAACAATTCCAATCTTAACGCCTATAGCCGTCAAGAAACTTTCCGCGCTTAATCAATAACCCGGCCGCGATATCATTCATGGAAAAAGAGAATCAACAACTGTTGGTTTTTCAATTATTTCCTTTCTATCGGGTTCGGGGATTAGCACACAACTCTGCAATCAACATGCCCTGGGAAGTCACCACGGGGAGAAACCATCGCTATTCGTGTCAGCGAATGGGCTAATTTTCTCGCTGCCATGTTCTTCCTTGAATGGCTTTCCGTTGTGGGCGTTCTACACCATCAAAACAGAGGAGGACCCCTCTTGGTTTATCTGCTCAAGCCTTTGGCGTCTCGTTGGATTTATTGCCTTCTTTTCGCCTTCTTTACAGTTGCGTCGCTGCAGAGCGGCACACCTTCGGTTACCAAACTGAACGATACCTTTCACCAAGACCATCGCCAAACCGCGAAAGTTGTCTTTAACCCTAATTTCAGCATGCCGTCCGTTACGGACGAAGCTGAGCTGGCCCGCACCTACTTGGTGCTGAACGCCGCGAAGTTCGGTCTTTCCGAAACCTTGGAGAATCTGAGCCTTGAGCGCGTTCAAACCAGTTTGAGCGGCCGTCATTACCGCTTCCAGCAGAAGTTGGACGGCATTGTGGTGAAAGGCGCGGAGATCATCGTCTCGATTGACCGCAACAGTGGTCAGATCTACCGCATCGCCAACAACACCTTCCCGGTGAAACAACACACTAAAGCTCCCGCGATCACGATTAGCCAGGAAGATGCTTACGATATCGCATGGGGCCACCTCAAAGTGCACGGTCCCCTGATCGGTGAGCCCCAAGTTGAGAAGTATTTCTTGCCTGAAGGCGAGCAATTCCGCTTGGTTTACCGCACCTTGTTGCCGGTTGAAGCCCCGTTCGGCTACTGGGAGCATGTGATTGACGGCGTTTCCGGCAAAATCATCAGCCACCGTGATGAGCGCATCACGCGCAAGCCGATCGACATGACGATCAAAGACTACGATGGTTTAATCGAACACCGCGCCACCGCGTTCAAAACCTATGCAGCGATGCAAGCGGATAAAGCGAAACAAAGCGCACCGGTTAACAAAGCCATGGGTACGGGTTTCGTATTTGATCCCGATCCTCGCACCACGCTGAACGATGCCACCCTGACGGACACCAGCCCGGCAGCGGACTTTGAGGCCGCTTATTTCAACCGTGCTCTGGCCGACATCACCTTCGACGAAACCAACTACTCGTTGGTTGGCCCCTGGGCGCAAATCGTTGACCTGGAAGCGCCAAACACCGCACCTTCTACCACGGCCGATGGTAACTGGACGGCACGTCGCGGCGACAACGCATTCAACGACGCCATGACCTACTACCACGTCGACATCAACCAGCGTTACATCCAGGCCCTGGGCTTCAGCGGCGACAATGGGATTCAGGAACTGTCGATTCGTATTGATACGGACGGCTTCAACGGCGCCGATAACTCCAGCTTCTCACCCTCACTCAACCGTTTGTCCTTTGGTCACGGTTGCGTTGACGACAACGAAGACGTGGATGTCATCTTGCACGAATACGGCCATGCGATTCACTACGGTATCAACAGCTCCTGGGGCGGCGGTGACGCCGGTGCCATCGGTGAAGGTTTCGGTGACTACTGGGCGGGTTCTTACAGCTACTCGACCCCGAACGGTCCCACCTTTAACCCCAACTGGGCGTTCTCTTGGGATGGTCACAACGATTGCTGGCCAGGCCGTATCATGAACGACATGGGCGCAACGTACGATCACAGCGCAACCTACCCAGCGCACGGCACGGTTGACGGCGTCAACGCCGACCAACTGTGGTCAACGCCTCTGTTCCAAGCGTTTTTGACCTTGGTCAACGACCACAGTGTGCCGCGCACTGAAGTCGACACGATCGTGCTTGAGTCACACTTCGGTTTGGCGAACGGTCCAAAAATGCGCGACCTGGCTACGGCCACGGTTCAAGCGGCCACCCGTTTGTACCCCGACGGCCCGCATGCCGACGTCTTCTTCAACAGCTTCCTCAACCACGGCATTCTCGAGATCGCGCGTGCTCAGATGACCAGCAGCACTTGGTCGATCACCTCCGACAATGGCGAAAACGGCGTTCCCGATCCAGGTGAGGAACCGACCTTCAGCATCACCATCGAAAACGGCGGCACCGCCGGTGCGTCCACCGTCTCCGCGGTTTTGACCTCCAACACCGACGGGGTTGAAGTCTTGGTTTCCGACGCGACCTTCGCCGACATGGCGATCGGTGAAACGGCCACTTCCGCAAGCGATTTCCAAATCAGCATTGGTGATTTGGTTGAGTGCGGCAGCTTGATCGATTTGACCTTGACCGTCACCTTCGACGACGGCAGTGATCGCGGTATGACCACCGCCGAACTGACCTACCAGTTCCGCACCGGCCTGCCCCAAGGCTTCACGCAAAACGTCAGTGCCAACACCGACATCCCCGACAACACACCTGCCGGGATCACCTCCACCCTCGAAGTCAGCGGCGCGACCGGTGTCATTTCCGACCAATTCAACGTCGACATGGACATCGTCCACACCTGGCGTGGTGATTTGATCCTCGATTTGACCTCTCCTGAAGGGACCACCGTCCGTTTGCACAACCGTACCGGTTCTTCTGCCGACGACATCATCGGCAACTTCCCCGGCGACTTTGATTCAGCAGAAGCACTCAGTGCTTTTGTTGGTGAAGACCCCAACGGCACCTGGAGCTTGCTGGTTTCCGACAACGTCGGCCAAGACACCGGCACGCTCAACGGTTGGGCGATTAACGACATCACCGGCTACGATTGCCTCAACCCCAACTGTGCGGCAACCGCCACGGCGACCGCAGAACGCAATGCCACCATCTGCGCGGGTTTCCCGATTCAGTTGAACGTTGCCTTCGACGGCTTGGGTGATAGCCCGGCCATCCAGTGGTCAAACCCTGAATTGTTGGACGATCCTTCTTCAGCGACGCCTTACGCGATCCTTTACGAAACCACCACCTTCTTGGTCACCTTGCGCGGTTCCGGCTGTCAAGCCACCGCCGAGGTTACCATCGAAGCAACGCCTGGCTTGGAAGGTTTCTTGCCTTACTGGCAAGCTGCTGATTACTACGAGCCGGCTGACATGAACAACGATAACGAGAACTCAGTTCTGGATATGGTTCTGTTCGGTAACACCTGCTACGGTAGCCCCGAACTCTAAACCACAAATGAATTGAACAGAAAAGGGCGGCCCTCGGGTCGCCCTTTTTTTTGAAAAAAAGGTTCATTACATAATTAAATGATAGGTTCGTTGTAACCCGAGCTCACGGCCTGCTTTCCGGAAGAAAACCACCGCAAGGAAACCCGGCGCGACTGCCGTGTTCCCAAGTCACAACGAACCCACAACAAGCGATGTTGCAACCCCGGTGCCGGCTTGGCGAACGGCAATGTCGCAGCCCAAGCCGGTGATCTAACTCGAGCCGGGCGTCGCCGCAACCCGCACCCCATCAGATGAAACCGCTTTTTTCCCATCGGTTTCACAGCGCGTATCCTTCTCGAACACGCGCGCCACCGCCACGCCTTTGCATCCACGCCGGTGACATGGTGTGCCTCCACCAGATGCAGCGCCGGCACAGCCTTTAAACATTTTTCCCTCAAAAAAACTTTCGACAACGCAGCTCCTGTCCGAAAAGTTGGGTATCCCCTAACTCAACTTCAAACCAACCTCGCCCAATGTGGGACGGCACAGGAGGGTCACGACCATGAGTTTGCTGATGACAGCGTTGTTTTTCGCTTGGATGGGCGGTGGATGCGCCACCGAATTAAGAATCCATCCCAACACGGTTCACGTTTGTGAAACAGGCACGGCGCGTTTATCGGTCATGGCGACCGGCGAAAGCCTAGGTTATCAATGGTTCAAAGACGGCGACATGCTGCCGGGAGAAACGGGTTCCGAGTTGCACATCAACGACGTCGACCTCTCCGATGAAGCGCGTTACAACTGTGAAATCAGCGATACTTGCGGGGCTCGGATCATGAGTCGCAATGGCTGGCTGTTTGTTTCGCCACCCTATTACCAGCCGAGCCTCCTCAATTCCTGGCGTGAGACAGTGACGGCCGCCGCGTGTAATGACCCCAACAGCGACGGTGTGCTCGACATTCGTGATCTGATCACCTTAATCGCCAACGATGATCCCGAAGTGTTGTGCCAGGTGGAAGACACCCAAAATCAATCGGCACTCTTAAGTCACCGTATTTACCGGGCCACGACTGACGACGGTGGTGACAGTTTCACCGCCCAAAACAACTTGCTGCTCGAAGCCGCCTCGGTACCGGACGCCATCATCGGCCCTGACAATACAACCTGGGTTTATTACGTATCCGGTACCACGGATCAACACGCCATTTGGGTCGCGCGTCTGGGCGAGGACATGCTGCTCACACCCATTCGCTGTATCACGCTCGACAACGAACTGTTGTTTTCAGCCGTTGATCCCGACATCATCCGCCTACGTGACGGCCGTTACCGCTTATTTTTTTATTCAAACTTCGGTCCGCCCATCCCTGGCCAAATTGTGCCCCACTTTATTGAGACGGCGGTTTCCGACGACGGCATTCATTTCACCCGCGAGGGCATCATTCTCGAAACAAACGGCGGCACCGACCCCAGTGCACTTCAACACAGTTCTGGGACGTACCTGCTGGCGGTACCGGTCAACGATATGAAAATGCAAATCGCCACGGCCGGCAGCGACAACGTTTGGACGGCAACGCTGCAACTGGATACCTCCGGGATTCCCGAAATGGTGGAACGCGAAAACGGCGATGTGCTGCTGCTCATCGGGCAACCAGGCGGCAACAGCGACCTCAAGCGTTACCTTTCAACGGATAACGGCGCCACTTGGTCCCAACTGAGCAATGTGACCCCGGCCGACATCCAGCACAGCCCTCAAGATGTCAATCACCCTGGCATCTTGCGCCGCTCACCCACCGAATGGGACATGTTTTACATTTCCCTGGCGGAGTGATTTAGGCACGGCCCCTGGCCAAGCCCATCCCAAAAACACAACCCTTGCGCGTCGTAAAAGGATCGCAAGCTGTCCTGGCATAACGACTTCTCACTAAAGCAATGAATTTTCGCACCGTTAAGAAATTCATCCACAAGTTAACGGTTCCGGGATTCATCTCAAGGAGTCTTTGCCATGGCTTTCTGGCAAAATCGATCCATTCGATTTAAGTTGATGATTTTCTTTTTGGTCATCATCAGCCCCTTCACGCTTATCGCCTTCTTGGATTACCGGACCGTGCGCGATCTAGGTAACACCATCGACGCCCTCCACCAGGGCCACTTCGCAGCGACGCGTCGCCTACAGGAAACCCAATTTGCGATCAGCCAAATCGTTCACGCAGGGATGGGTTTGGCTAACGAGACCTTGCTGTTTGAGGATGGACGCAACACCATTTTTGATTACAGCCAAGGCACCGACCAGATTCCCGCGCTTCACCTGAGCTGGACCGCGTGGCAAGCGTCGCAAGCACACCGGTTATCGCGGGGCGCATCCGAAAGCGAACAAGAGATCGCAACCCTCAAGCAAGCAACAGCCGCGGAAATGGCTTCATTTCTCGAACACCTGCAAACGGTTAAAGCCGCTTTAGAAGACACTGATGAAGATGATTTTGAGGCGGCCGATATTCAAAGTGATGTGGCCCGCATGAGTTATTTGGGCGTGAACCTGGAAGCCAAATTTCGCCGTTTGGCGGCCCAGGAACGAGACATTGCGGCCGGCGTTTATCAGCGCACTCAAGCCGCCGTTGCCGAAAAAGCACGGGGCATCGCGCTGCTGTCGATCGCACTGTGGCTTGCCACCTTGGCGGGTGCCTTTTTCTTCGCTTACCGCCTGACGGCCCCCATCCATCACATCGTTGCCATGCTGCGCGACATTGCTGAAGGCGAAGGCGATTTAACGCGCCGCATTACCGTTGATCAAAAAGACGAAATCGGTGAACTCGCAAGCTGTTTCAACATATTTATTTGCCATTTGGAACAACTCATCCGGCAATTAGGCGGCCGGATCACCCACATCAATCATGAATCCACCGCGTTGTCTCAATTGTCGAATGCCTTTGATCACGACAGTGACGAGGTTTTGCAATTGTCGCTGCAGGCCAAACAGCAAAGTGGCTTAATTGATCGCAAGATTAGCGATGCGACCCGTCGCGCCGAAAGCGCGCAACAAGAAGTCACTTTGGTCACCACGGAAACCCAAAAAATGTGCGGCGGCTTGCACCAAGTTGCGGCACAAATCGAGGCCGTTAGCGAACAAACCCAAGAGGTTAGCACCGCCATTCACCGCATTTCGGACAGTTTTAACCACATTGCCGAAAACACCCACGAAGCGGCGGAAATTTCGGAAAAAACCATGCAACAAGCGGCGCGTTCTGAAACCTTGGCCAAGGAACTCAGTGACGGCGCCCGCGCGGTGGGCAAAATCATTCAGGTAATCAACGGCATTGCCACGCGCACCAACCTGCTCGCACTCAACGCCATGATCGAGGCCGGCCGGGCTTCCGAAGCGGGTCGCGGCTTTGCGGTAGTGGCCAACGAAATCAAGGAGCTGGCCGTTCAGACAGCGGCGGCGACCGAGGAAATCGTGAGTAAAATCGGGGAAATGAGTGAAGCCACCCATGCATCGGTCGCGTCGGTTTCCACCATTTCCAACACGATTCGCGACCTCAACCGTATCAACGGCACCATTGCCACCACCATTGAAGCGCAAAATCTCGAAACCCGCCGCCTCTCCGAACAAACCACCCAGGCGGCGGAAGCCCTCGCCGGTGCGGGCGACACCATGCGCGCCACGGTCCGTTCAACCGAAAAGGTTTTAGGGCGAACCGAATCGCTGCGCGATTGTTTCACGGTCATTTCGCAGAGCACCGAAGCGGCCGCACACAGCACCAACGCCATCACCACCTCAGTGAATCAAGTGGAGCAAGCCGCCTTGCGCGAGCGGGACGGCGCCAAGGAACTCAATCGCGATGCCCACGACCTCAGCAAATTGGCAACCGAATTACACCACATGGTCGGGCGCTTCAAGGTCGGTGAGGAACCCGTCGCCACGTAGCCCATTTCAGGTCACAACGGGATGCCGCGTTTCATGATTCCGTACAGATCGGCAACCGGTTCACCTTTCTTTTCGCCTCCACAACCAGACACAGAAGGGTTTGGCCATTCAGGTGCACAGCGGCCCAATCGAATCAAGGAAGCGCTGCTAGGGTGTTGTTGCTCCTAACCGCGCTTACGTTTTGCCCCGATGCCACCCGTCATGAACCAATCAGTTTCGAGGAGGCCGTTATCTTCCTTGAACAAAACCCACTGCCGGCCTATTTAATCGACCGAACCATCCAAGATCAATCGGCCATAAATCTACTCGCGTTCGTTTTTAAGATCGAGAAAGAGAACATCAAAAGCTACCGCAATGCCGTGTATTTGGCTTATCCCGGCGCTGACCCTGACCAGCCAAAAGCCAACCATCCCCATGTCTAAAATTCCTGGTATGAAGGAACCGTTGATATGAAGCGGTTGCCCCTGTCCCCGTCTCGTTGCAAAATGCGAGCAGCGAACCAACCATCGGTTCGCTGTAAGGGGTGCAATCAAACCATGCGGGCCGGCTGGATGTGGCTGATATTATGTCTTTTGGGGACGGCGACTGCGTCGGAAACGCTATTTCTAGATGCGTTGCGGCGTGGCGACTTGGTACAGCTCGAACAGCATCGCCAAGAGAACCCCGCCTTGCTTCAAACACGTACCAACGATCAGCGTACCCTGCTGCATTTGGCAATCACCTATCGCAACCGAGAGTTGGTCGGCTGGCTTTTACAGCACGGTGCCGCGACGGATCAAGTCGACCAACGCGGCGACAGCCTGCTACACTGCCTGGTTCGTTACTGGCCCGATGCCGACATCGCGCGCAGCTTGTTAGCGGCCGGCGCCGACCCCAACCAGCGCAACCGCGCCGGCGACACCCCGCTCTTTTTGCAGATGCGCCTCAACCAGCGCGCCCCCGACCTAACCGCCGCCCTGCTCGAAGGTGGCGCCGACCCCAATCGCGCCACCCGCGAAGGCTGGGTCCCGCTCCATTTCGCGCTCCAACAAGCCATGGTGACGACGACCAAACTGTTGCTGGAAGCAGGCGCAGCGGTCGACCATGCCAACCGCGCCGGCCTACGGCCGATTCACATGTTTGGCCCGCGCGACGCGACCATGACCCGCGATTTACGTGCGGATTATTTGCAGGCCCTGGAGTTGGTACTGGCGCGGGGCGCGCAAGTGAATCTCCCGCATGTTTTTCGCAGCGCTTATGCCGGCGCCGAATACGACCGCAGACGCTTGGCACTGTTGCTGCGTTACGGCCTGCGCGTTAAAGACGCCTCCGGTCAGGGAACGATAGGGTTACACGACGTGACGGGTATCGATTTGTTGGAACTGCTGCTCAATCAAGGCGCCGCCCGCGACGAGCGCGATGCTGCCGGCCGCACGCGTTTGGCGGCATCCGTGGCACGGGGCGAAGCGCCAAGCACCGTCATTTTCTTATTAGCTCAAGGCTTCGATGTCAACGCGCGCGACGCCGAGGGCGCCACCCCGCTTCATCTGCTCTTACGTGCGCCCTATAGCGAGCCTGACCGCGACACTGTCGCGCGCCAACTTCACAGTGCCGGCGCCGCCGTCGACGCTGTCGACAATCACGGCCGCACGCCGCTGGACCAAGTCGTCGGCAGCGACCGTGTCGGCCTGGTCACTTTGTTTTTACAACAACCATCCGCTGACGTCGCCTTCTCCGAATTGCTCAACCGCTGCTTGAAAAGGGCCCAGAGTGGCGCCGTTGCCGAACGCCTGCTCAGCGCCGGCGCCTCCGCTCACGGTGACGGCCTCGCCCCTTCCCCGCTGGCAGCGGCCTTGACATCCGGCCATGTCGCCGTCACCCAGCGCCTCATGCAAGCGGGCGCGGCCCTCGACCCTCCTGAACTGGCGACCTTAGCCGAGGGTCCGCTGGAAACGTGGGTCATGGCGGCGGCCACCATGGCGCGCGCCGGCGACGATTATCTGCTCGGTCGATTGCTCGCGCTAGCGCAAGACCCCAGCGCCGCTCTCGACCTCGGCGTCGGTGACGTGCCCGCAATCTTGCTCGGTTTGCAGCCACTACAGTTAGTCCCCTTCTGGCTGGCACAACTCGATCACCCAAATGCCGCCCGCCGCTACCACGCCCTTCATCAGCTAGCGGCTTATAGCGGCGACGATTTCGACAGCGACCCGCGCCAAATCAACCCCGCGTCGCGCCGGCGTTGGCACTATTGGTACGATTCGATTCTCCCCACACTGGAAAATTTACCGTTACAGCCGCGCGGCAACCTCGGTTTCCAAATCGATGCCGCCGCTACCGTCCATAGCCTCGATGCCTCCAGCCCCGCCGCCGACGCCGGCCTGCGCCTTGGCGACCGGATACACCGAATCAATGGTTATGACCTAAGCGAGGTCGGTTTATCCGCTTGGCGGACCTACCACCTACACCCGCCTGGGTCGCTGGTGACTGACATTGAAATCGAAGCCGCCGACCTCGGCCTTTGCACCATTCGGCTTCCCACGCCCAGCCAAACCCAGTAAAACCATCGCCGGTTCCCCCAACAAACGGCGCGTTCATAAATGAGCCCAGCCCGATAACTGGTGCAACCCACCGTACCGGCATTTGGTTTTGTTCTGATTCTTTAGCGACCGGTCGCGTGGCACCTGTTTCCCGGTAAATGTGACCTGGGTCGCCGAATCACGGTTTCCCACCAAGCTTTCAGCACAGCCATCCAAAAAGGCGGCATTGTAGTGTTTGGGACGACCCTTCACGTCACATAGACGTCACGAATCACTGCCGCCTCCGGCTGACCCCGATTGTTCCAACCCGCCCCACAACTTGGCTTGCCAGCCCCCTCACTTACTTACCAACCGGTTCCGCCACCGGCCTTGTATTTTTATTGAACCCGGAGTCGTCATGTTTGCTTTTCGAAAAATCCTATTCTTTGTGCTTTTCACCACGCCGCTTTGGGCCGCCCCCACAACCCGTATTCTTTCACCGGTAAAATACCGGACGATTGCCGTCGGCGACAGCGTCTTGTTGCGCGGCGAAGTCACGGGCACGACCCGTCAAGGCTCCTGGCAGATCCAAAAACTCGGCAGCGAAACCGCGCCGGTCACCCTGCAGGGCAATGAACCCGAGCGCTATCGCTTTGAGGAACAAGGCCTGTATCAAATGACGTTTTCGGTCACCGCCAACGGCGAAACCGCGCCGCGCACCATTGAAAACAGTCGTCTGATTGCCGTCACCGTCAATGACCTCAACTTCGAGCCTTACCTCGAGTATTCCGGAGACACCCATTTTGTCGTCGCCAACGGCACCACCCTCAATTTCGAAGCCCAGGCCGACGATTTTGAAAACAGCTTTCCGGAGGACTATCCGGGCAATTTTGTGACCGTTTTTTGGCTCGTCAACGGCACCTTGGCCGGCACCGGTGAAAATTTCAGCCTGCCGCTGGAAATTACCGATGACGCCTTTTCCCGTGGTTCCTATCCGGTCACCCTCGAGGTTTTTGCCGCCGACAGCGAGAACAAAGCCTCCGATGACCGGTATCGCATCGACATTTACGTGTACAACGACGAACGGCCGCCCGAACCAGGCTTTAACGGCACGGATCCCGACGAAACGCTGTTCCTCGCGCAAGGCACCCGCTACGAGATCAATCCGACGCTGCGTTTTGCAGGTAACACCACCTGGCTGCGTCGCTGGCGTGCCGTGCACCTCCAATCCGGTCGTGTCTTGCTGGACAGCGACAC
Organism: Holophagae bacterium; assembly: GCA_030429565.1. Lineage (GTDB taxonomy): Bacteria > Acidobacteriota > Holophagae > Acanthopleuribacterales > Acanthopleuribacteraceae > Acanthopleuribacter. The sequence goes on from JAUIFE010000012.1 coordinate 138,557, forward strand.
CAACCAGCCGCCACCGCTCGACCTCGACGAGCCAGGTGTCGTTTCGCTCGAATTCGATGTCGAAAACGCCGACGGCACCCGCGCCGCCGCCGCCCCCCACCGCGTTTGGCTTTACACCTATGATCCCAATGCCGACATCACCGTCAAAATCACCGAACCCAGCACCGACGCACTGCGCTTCGAAGCCGGCGGTGCCATTAACATCACCGACGAAACCGGCATCCGCATGAAGGCCTTCATTTACGACCCCAACCTCTTCCAACCGACCGACCCCGCCCAAACGTTTGAGCAAATTGGCATTGCCACGCGCTGGAGTTTTTTGCGCCCCGACGGCGGCACGCTCCTATTAGACGGGGTCGAAAACAACGCCACCTGGATCTTTGAAATCATTGGCACCTGGCACCTGACAATGTCGGCCTACAACAGTCTCGGCATCACCAGCTCCCAACCCGACACCATGTCGATTGAGGTCGCCGAAGCCGGCTCGCTCAACGACGCCGAACCCAACAACAGCCGTGCCCAAGCGACCGAAACCCAGTTCGGCAGCTTTGCCGGGCTTAGCCTCAGCGACAGCGATCCGGTCGACTGGTTCGCCTTCGATCTGGACCGAGGCGGTGAAAACCTGCTCGTCAACATGGATCTGCGACGCGCGCAAGGCGACGTAGAAATCGCTGTCTACCAGGGCGACCGCCAAGTGCACCGCGAGCGACTGCCTGGCGGTAAGTTTCACCCTTTTTCCTTTGTCAGCGCCGATCCCGGCCGTTACTTCCTCGAAGCCGTGCTTGTCGATCCCGCCAAACACAAGGCGGGCCTGGCGTTCGGTCTCGCCGTCTCGGCCTCGATCCCCCGGCTCAGTTTTCCCAAAGTTCGCGAAGACGACGCCACCACCACCGACATTTCGCTGGTTAATCCCACCAATGGCGATGCGCGCGTCAGCCTCGAAGCTCGCAACCCCAATGGCGAGATCCTGCAAGTGATTTCGCTTGATTTACCCGCCAAAGGCCGCTTGCGCCGTGGTGTCACCGACCTGTTCCCCGCCGCCGATAAACGCGATATCGAATGGGTTCGTGTTTTGTCGGATCGCGCCATCACCGGCTCGTTCACCTTGCGCGGCCAAGACGGCCAAAGTGAATCGGCCGAACCGGCGCAAAGCGGTTTGCTGCACGAGCTGGTCATGCCCCACGTGGCGCGCGACACCTCGGTTTGGTATACCGAAGTCGGCTTGGTCAACAACAGCGCCGAATACATTTCGCCCAGCCTTAACACGCCGGCAAGCGCCTTTGAGCTGGATGTCGACCGTCCCTACCGCAGCGAAACCGTGAACTTCAATAGCTTGTTCAACAATCGCATTCCCGAAGGCAATGAGTGGGGCATGTTCCGCGAAGAAAACAACTTGCCCGCGTTGGCGGGTGTCGAGTTATTCGGCTTCCAAGACGCAACGCAAACGGCAGCGCTGAACCTGGCCTCACCACGCGCCAAAAACCCCAACTTCGTCTACACCCGCAACGATCTTGTTTTCCCACACGTCGCCGCCGATACCGCCCAATTCTGGACCGGCATTGCTTATGTCAATACCGGTACCGAAACGGCGCAGCTCAACCTCAAGGCTTACAACGGAGCCGGCCAATTGCTCGGTCAGCAAAGTGCAACCGCCGCGCCGGGCGACAAAGTCGTCGGCTTGGCCCATGAACTTTTTGACAGCCTTGACGCGCGTGCCCAAATTGGTTGGATAAAGTTGGAAACCACCGGCAGCATTCAGGGTTACGAGTTGTTCGGCAGCAACCGCACCGACCGCCGCCGTCTCGCCGGTCTGGCCGCCGTGGCAGGCGGCGCCAAAAAAGTCCACTTCCCCGACGTCATCAGTAGCGCGGCACGCTGGACCGGCTTGGCGGTGGTCAACTTGGCTGAGAACAACAGCGCGACCCTAACTTATGCGGCATATGACGACAGCGGTGCACTGATCGCCGAGGTCACGCAAAGCTTGGCACCGCTCGCCAAACAAGTCACCTTGGTCAGCGCCCTATTCGGTGCCGAGCGTGCCCAACGGATCGCCTGGATCCAGCTTGACGCTGATCAACCCTTGGCGAGTTTTCAACTGAGCGGCGATTTTGCCGGCCATAACATGTCGGGCATGACCGCCCAATAACGGCCAACGTTAATCGAACCTTAATGAAAACCGAATAGATTGAGAGAATGCCGGGTGGCCCGTCTGTGGCGCGCCCGGCAAACCCAAGCTCGGCGATCATAGGGAGTTCGGTTCATGAAAATGTTGTTGGTCGAAGATTCCACGCGTTTGCAAAACGCCCTCAAACGCGGTTTGGAGCGCGAGGGATTTGCCGTCGACGTTCGCGGTGACGGACTCGAAGGTTTAGAATGGGCCCAAGCTTACGATTATGACGTCATCGTGCTCGACCTGATGCTGCCAGGCCTGCCAGGCTTGACCCTGCTCGAACGCCTGCGCGCCGCCGGCAAACAAACCCATGTGCTCATCCTTTCGGCCAAGGACCAAGTCGAAGATCGCATTCGCGGACTCGAACTCGGTGCCGACGATTACTTGGTAAAACCCTTCGATTTCAACGAACTCTTGGCGCGCGTCAAAGCCTTGGTTCGGCGCCGTTACGCCGCCAAAAACCCGGTCATCGAAATCGGCGCCGTGCGCGTGAATACCGCGCTCAATCAGGTATGGTGCCAAGAACGGGAAGTCGCGCTTTCCCCCAAGGAGTTCTCATTATTAAACTTCCTGTTGGCGCGTCGCGGTCGCGTCGTCAGCCGTGATATGTTGCTCGACCATCTTTACGAAGGTTACGGCGAAGTCACCGGCAACGTCATTGACGTCGTTGTCTGTAAAATCCGCTAAAAAGTACGCGTCGACGGGCAAGACGACTTAATCCAAACGCGACGTGGCTTTGGGTATGTGATTCCATGAGCGAGGCAACGCCGCCCGCCTCCGTTTCAATTCGCGGTTTCTTAACCGTGGTACTGTTGGTCGGGGCCGGCTCGATTGTCATTCTCACCTCATTGCTACTCGACCAACGCCTGCGCTCCTTTTTGCAAGAACGCTACGATCACGACTTGTTCCGCGCCGCCCAAACCCTCATCACCCTCACCAAGGAATCCGAGGAAGGCGTTGAACTGGATTTTGCCGGCGAGTTTATGCCGCAATTCGAGACAGCGGAGGGCGGTGATTTTTTCGAAATTTGGCTGGCCGACGATTCGATGTTGGAAGCGTCTGAATCACTCGCCGGCGGTTATATTCCCGTACCACGCCATCCCGTGGCCGCACCGCGCTACCAAGATATCGAGGGCGCACCGCTGGGTCGTTGTCGTGTCTTAACCCTTCCCTTTGTCCCACAGCGAGAGGGCCCCGAAGAATACGGCCCCTTCGATGAGGAAGGCGTCTTGACTGCCGACGCCGAAGAGATCGGTGACCATGCCGACCGTCAAGTCACCTTGCTGCTGGCGCGGCAGCGCGACGAATTCGACCGTTTCCTCCATATGATTCGCGCCTGGATTTGGGGCTCGCAAGCACTGCTATTGGTGCTGATCATCTGCCTGGTCCGCGCCGCGCTGAGCGGTGGACTCAAGCCCTTAACCGCCATTCGCAGCCAGGTTGAGGCCATCGATCCACGCAACTTGGCGACCCGCATCCACCTCGACCAACCCGTCGACGAACTCACGCCCGTCGTCAACCAGCTCAACCATTTGCTACACCGCCTGGAGGAAGCCGTCGTCCGCGAACGCCGTTTCACCAGTGATGTCGCCCACGAACTGCGCACGCCGCTGGCTGAGCTACGCACCTTTGCCGAGGTTGGCCTGCGCAACCGCGACGACCTCGCCATGCTGCACAGCTTCCTCAACGACATCCACGAAGTTTCCTTGGAAATGCAGCAGTTGGTTGAGAACTTGCTCGAACTGAGCCGCTGTGACGGCGGTGCCCGTCAGTCAATCGTGGAACGCGTCGACCTGCGCGCCGTGGTGCAAAAGGCCTGGTCGCGCGCCGCCGAAAGCGTTGATGAAGGGCGACTGCAACTAGCCGGACCAAGGCAACTCGACGTGCTCACCGATCGCGGCATGGTCGAACAAATCGTACAAAACCTCGTCAACAACGCCTTAACCCACGGCGCCGACGGTGGCCACATCAGCATTGACCTGGCGGCACATCCCCGCGTCGCCTTAACCGTGGCCAACCCGGCCCCCTTACTCAGTGAAAGCGATCTGCCCTTGCTCTTTGATCGTTTTTGGCAAAAGGACAGCGCCCGTACCGGCGGCAAAAACTCCGGTTTGGGTTTGGCGATTGTTGCCGCGTTTAGCAATCACCTCGGCCTCGACTTGACCGCAACCCTGCAACACGGCCAGATTGTCTTTACGCTGACCTTTCCCGAAGCAGCCTGCGCCGATTTACCCGACGCCGCGCAACCGGCCGACGCCGCCGCGCCCTAACGGGCCAATCGTTCCGGCCCAACTCATAAAACCCACGGAGGACACCCCCCATGTCCGGCGCTTTCACCTACGTATGTTTGCTGATGTTGTTGTTTGACCCGCCGTCAGAAACGGCCGCCCCCACCCAGGACGTGCGCGAAACCATTCAGGTCGTTTACCAACGCGGCGATTTCCAAGAACGCGACGACGACCTTGCACCAACCTTGATTTACGACCAAACCTTTTTCCAACGTTTCGAACCCATGAGCGTCGGCGATATGCTGAAACGGTTGCCAGGCGTAACCGGCGCCGCCGATGCCGGCGCCTTTGAACGCGCCCAACTGCATGGCTTGCCGGCCCGTCACACGCGTGTTCTCATCAACGGCGAACGCGTACTCGCCGCAGCGAGTGACCAAGGCGTGGCACTGGACCGCCTGCCCGCCGAACTGGTGGAACGCATTGAAATTCGCCGTGCCCCCGCCGGCGACGACGTCGACGCCGGTCTGGCCGCCACCATTAATATCGTGCTTAAAAGCGGCAGCGACCGACCGGAATGGCACTGGAGCGGCGGCGCCCGCTACTTCGACAACGACGAAAGCACCCGTGGTCACAGCGCTTTTTCCTGGCGGGAGCAGGTCGGCGGCGGCGCGTTCGCACTCGACGCGGTTTGGCAGGAACGGGCCAACCCCAAACGCCAAGTCACCCAATTCCAAGACGACGCGGGTTTCGACCTGACCAAAAACGAAACCAACACCCTCAAAGCCGACGAACGCGCCGTGAACCTCTCCTGGCAACACCGGCTCAGCCCGTCGGCCACGCTTAAGCTGACGGGATCGTGGCTCGACACGCAAAGCCGCGAACGCGAGGAAGCCGTCATTCGCGTCAACAACCCACCGGCCAAAGGTTTCAAGGATGGGGACGAAGACGACGAAGACGACGAAGATGATGATGGTGATGATCCTGACGAGGACGAGAACGAGGTGCAACAGGACGAAACCTTGTTTGATGACGGCCGTTTCAATCACCGCAACCTGCGTGGCGGCGCCGCCCTGAACTGGCACCCCCACGAACGCACCACCGTCACGGCAACGCTCGGTCACGACGACTTGCGTCTCAATGACCGCGCCGAAATCGGCGTGGTCGAAGACACCGTCGCCAACCTTGAGGAAATCGTAACCGACCAAACCCGCGACCGTGAAACCCGCCTCACCTTAAAAATGGCCCACCGCCTCAACGACCGCATACAGCTTAGCGGCGGCATGCACATTGCCGAGCGACGTCGTCACGCGCGTCGCAACCTGACCCTGACCGAAGAGGAAGCGTCGACCGCACCCCACGGCGTGTTTCGCATCAAACAAAACCGCTTCGACCTGTTCGGCAAACTCGACCTGACCCCGAAACCCCAACACCACATTCAACTGGGTCTGCGCCGGCAAGAACTGGACCTGGACTTGGTCGACGCCGAACATCAACGCAGGGACCATGAATGGTTCCCTGTCGTCCATTACCGCCGGCAAGCCTCGCCCTCGCTGGCCTGGCAACTGAGCTGGGCGCGTACAAGCACACCACCGGACTTCCAGAACCTGCAACCCTTCGCCCAGCGCAATACCCCGCTGGACGATTACACCACCTTCGGCAACCCCAACTTACGCGCCGAAACGGCCTGGGGTTGGGACGGCGGTTTTACGTACCTGTTCAATCAATGGGGCCAAATGGGGCTGAACCTTTACCAACGCCGCATTAGCGATCACGTGGAGGCGGTGCCGCTTGAAGACAACCAACACCAGTTCCAAAACATTGGCTCGGCCAGGGCATGGGGTTTGGAAATTGATTTCGGCTTGCCGTTGCACGCCCTCGGCTTGCCCAACCTAAGCAGCTTCGCCAATTTGGCCTTACAGCGCACGCGCGTCACCGACCCGCTCACCGGCCAACGACGACCGTTTAACCTACAGGTGGAAACCGTGGCCAACGCCGGATTGCTGTACAACTACCCGCAATCGGGTTTCGGTTGGGGCCTGAACGGCTTATACCAAGGGCCGGCCAACGAACAATTGTTTGGTGAACAGGTGGCGATCAAAGCCCATGTCAATCTGGAAGCCATGCTGGAATGGCGACGCCGCAATTTGTCGCTGCGCCTCACCGCGCGCAACCTGCTCGACGGCGAGAAGCGCATTAACTACAGCGAGTACGACGCCGCGCGGACAGAAGCCGACCCGGTTGAACAAGGCCGCGAGATTGAACGCGCGGGCCGTTCCTATTTCCTCGTCCTGCGGTTCCACCGTCTCGGCCGCTGAGCGGAAAAACACCAGCATCCGGCACATTGGTAATCGGCCGCGAAAACCCCGACCCGGGACGCCCTGAAGGGGCGCCACAAAAGGTTTGTTATACGGACCTGAATTAAGCGATTCTTGGTGGCGAAATCGCACAACCTGTCGGGCTGCAACGTCTCGTAAAAATGCTGGTCGTACTTGCCATTACGACTGCGCTTTTTCCAACACGTTTCGCACCAACATCTTACGCGATTTCATCCACCCAAATCGCACAATTCATGACGGAATGTCTCAACAACACCCCCCACATAGTCCATCAACAACACAATCTATTAATCCATCCTTAATGCAACCATGCTACACAGAAAATGGAACCCTATTATCATTCCAATAACCAATCAAAAACCAAACCAATTTATCTATTTTTTTTAATATTCATTAATCCACCTTTAAGGTTCATAACTTAAATTAAGAATCAACACAGGGGCGGTAACAAACCCAACAAACCAAACCGCCCTGCTTCCCCTACTTTCCCCCACAGCCATAGGAGGCTCATCATGCTTAAGTTCACACAAACATCTCGATTATTTTTGGTTATGCTCCTGATTCTGGCCTCGGTAGTCCCCATCTTCGGACAGGACGAAGAGCCCTGCGACCGCGAAGAAGACCCGCGCACCTTTACCAGTGAATTCAATACCGACGCCTGCCGCTGGCGCACGCGGTTCTCACCCCTCCGTCGCAACAATCCATACTGGCTGATGGAGCCAGGCTGTCAAACAGTATTAGAAGGTGAAGACGATGATGAGTTTATTCGCTTGGAAATCACAGTACTTCAAGAGTTCAAACGCGTCGCCGGAGTTCGTACCCGTGTTGTTGAAGAAAAAGAGTTTATTGATGGTGAACTCTATGAGATTTCACGCAACTACTTTGCCATCTGTTCCGCAACCAATGACATTTACTATTTCGGTGAAGATGTCGACTTCTTCGAAGACGGTGAAATTATCGGTCACGACGGCAGTTGGTTGGCCGGTGTCGACGGCGCTGTCGCCGGCGTTTACATGCCTGGCACCCCCATGCACGGCGCCCGCTTTTACCAAGAAGTCGCCCCCGACATCGCCGAAGACCGCGCTGAGATCACCGAACTGGGCAGCATTGAAGTCAACGGTGAGTGGTACGAAAACGCGGTTCGTTTCACCGAATCCAGCCCACTCGACGATCCTTGCAGCTTCTCCACCAAAACCTACGTCGCCGGCATCGGCATGGTTCAAGACGACCATCTGTACCTTGTCGAAGCCGGTTACGTCTTCCGCATCGCCAACGAAGCGCCCCTTAAAAACGACGAAGATTAAGGACCTTTGAGCGCAACCCTCCAAGCGCGCTTTAGCCCCCGCTCGACGGGGGCTTTTTTTATGGTTCGTCGCCGGTTTCAATCGTTTGTCGCAGCAACGACAAACCGGCACGCGTTTCTTCGCGGCCTTCGCGCATGATCTCGGTCAGCGCCGCCGTGTCGTAACGGGTTTCGTCGTAAACGGCCACGTAAGCCACATCGCCACTCTTTAAGAAGGTGGTTTCGCCATAAGGCGTGTAACGGGTCGCGCCAATCCCAATCAGAGCCTGCGCCGGGAAACCGGCTTGCCGCAACAACCCGTGCAGGTGTTCCAACGGCCCGGCATCTTGTTGCTCGTTTAAGGTGACGACCATCCAATCGGCAAGGGTTTGATAAAAGTAGCTGTAACCGAGCAAGGCACTATCGACGCCGTAAGTGTGCAGTTCGCCGTCACGCAGCAGGTAACAACCCAAACGGTAACGGTCCATGACGCCACCGCGTGAAAAGTGATCGATATCAATCAGATCGGCCGCCACGCCTTTGCTTTGCGGGCCCCAATTCTTTTTTTCACTGATCTTGCGCGCGTTGGGGCGGCGAATCGAGCAGTCGTTATAGGCACCAAAACGACGCGGCGTCAGCGAAACCACGCGTTCATCGCGGTACACGAGGTCGACGACCAGCACCACCTCGGGTTCAATTTGTAAGTTGCCACCGGCCTCGGGCACCACAATCCGCCGCGGTGAAACCGGATAAACGCCCAATTGCCCAGCCGAACCGGGCACGTAAAACGGGAACATGCCTTTAGGCGCGTGCTGCTCCTGCACCTGTACGCCGACAAAGTCCGACGCCTCGCCCGCCTGTTCCAAATGACCGGCAAAGTTGCCGGCGACCCCAAAACCAATCATCGCTTCGTACATGTCCGACCTCGTCGTATGTCTCACGCCGGGCGCAACACCAAAGCAGACAGCCACGGCGGGGTTGGGTCGCAAACCCAACCTTCGTCAGGCTCATCCTACACACAACCCCTTGCCGCGGCGACTTTTAATTAGTCCTCGCGGAACGACTCGGCCAAAGCCGTCACCTGATCGACCTCATCGGCCGTCATATGAAACCAACCGGTTAATTCATCGCGCTTCGTTTTGTTTTCATCGTCAATGGTGACTTCCACCAATCTGCCCAGATTGAAATTTTGGCATTGATCACAGGTCGTCACATCCACCATCCAAAACGGATTGCTTTGGGCAACCTCCAAGTTAAAAAGGGGTTCGACCACGCCGTCTTCCAAATTGCGGCGAAAAGTACGGGGGTCCTCAACCTGATTAAACGGGCCGGTCGTCGTGGTGGTGTGCAACCAGTGCGAACAATCCTCACAGTAACCGGTCTCGCGTAGGTGTTCACGCGCAAAATAGCCGGCGCCGCCCACCACAATCAGCACCTCAAACGCCCAAAGTGTCCAGGTCACGCCCGCACCCATGGTTGAATCTTCAAATTCCCAGTAACCTTGGTCGGCAACCACCGAGGCCAAGGTCCACAGGTGCGCGGGATTCAAAACAATCATCCCGTCATCGGTCCCTAAATAAAACAAAGCCACCCACGACCAATACCAGGTGATCGCCCCCACCAAAAAACCAAAAACGCCGGCGAGGGTTGGATTGCGCAGGTGACCCTTCTCCATCAAGAAGTTGTTCATGAAGTTAAGCGCAAACATATAACCGCCCAGCAAAAACAGACGTAACATCAAAAACGGCAGCCAGTCGCCCAAAAAAGTCACCACAAAGGCAATAAAAAAACCACCGATGCCGCCACCGACCAACATCAACACCGGCGCACCCACGTTCATCTCGCCGGAATGTTTGAATAATCCTCGTTTCATTTCCTCACTCCTACTGTTTCGGGTCTAGCCGTGTATCGCAAGTTGCCACCCAGGCAGTTGTTCCCATGCAACAGAACGCGCAGTTTCCAAATTAATCCGTTAGAAATTTTTCAACGTCGATGAGACCCAGGCCCGTTTTGCGACAGGCACGAGCCTTATCCGCCACCGCATTGAATGGGTCGCGCAACCTCACCATGGCATCGGAATCATCGGTGCTGAGCAAACCAGCGGGCCGTCATTCCTTCCGCGCTTATCGTTCAAAAACGGCGAGAAAATTAAAATGAGGTGCCTTGAGATCGCCGGCCCACGCCTTGGTCCGGCACGCCAGGATTCCGCGGCCCCGGCGCACGGGGTTTTGGCGGCTTTCGCGTTAGCGGCCAAGCCACAGAAGGCCAATCACTTGGCTGTTTGAGCGGGATCGATGCCAACAGCCAACTCGGTGCCGGCGGCATCCCTATATTTTCAGCATTTTGTGATTATGAAGTTTCCTCACGTGACCGAAAGTAACTTCGAAGCGCACATGTTACCGCCTTCACACGCCGGCCTGATGCCGACCGATTCAGCGACCGCGCCGTCGCACACTGAGGACTCATGAACAGCCAATTTTTTGAGGACGACGCCGTCCACATCCACCACCTCGACCTCGAACAAACCAAACCTGGCACCATCGGCACCTACTGGCTGCACATGGTCAACAACAGCATTGGCGAGCCGGTACGCCTGCCGATCCTGATTGCACGCGGGCGCCACGACGGGCCGATTTTGGGCTTAACCGCCGCCATCCACGGCAACGAACTCAACGGCATCTCCGTCATCCAAAAGATCTTCCACGAGTTGGACTTGGAGGAACTGCACGGATTCGTGATCGGCGTATTGGTCGTTAACGTGCCAGGACTCTTGCGCGAGCAGCGGTTCTTCAGCGACGGCGTGGATCTCAACCGCATCACCCCTGGCAAACCCAAGGGCAACCTCAGCCAGGTCTACATCTACCGTTTCATCGACCGCATCTTGAGTAAATTCAATTATCACATTGACTTGCACACCGCCAGTTTCGGCCGTGTCAACTCCTACTACATTCGCGCCGACATGGAAGACGAACGCACGTCGCGCATGGCGCGGTTGCAGAACGCTGAAATCATCGTGCACAACCATCCCAACGACAGCACCTTACGCGGCGCGGCCGACGGCTTAAACATCCCCTCGATTACGGTCGAGCTGCGCGACCCGCACCTGTTCCAGCACGGCGTCATCAAAAACAGTTTGGTTGGCATTCACAACGTGTTTTACGACTTGAAAATGTTGCCAGGGGACATCGCCTGCCCCGCCAAAAAAACCGTGCTGTGCGACGCCAGTTATTGGCTGTACACCGACGAGGGCGGCATTTTGCAGGTTTACCCCAAGGTGACGGAACGCGTCCTGGCCGGCGAACACGTGGCGCGCGTGAGCACGATTTTCGGGAAAAAGGTCAAAATCTACACCAGTCCCGAGGACGGCATCATCGTCGGCCGCAGCGTCAACCCGCTCAACCAAACCGGTAGCCGCATTATCCACCTGGGCCGCAACCCACGCGAAATCGACTGCATCACCGGTAAGGAAGACTAGGCGGACTCGGTGGGCGCAAGTTCGGCGCCCACTCTGCTCTTGTACCAGACCAAACACTGAAACCACCTTTGCATTATTCCAAATGGCCGGAGAAAAAGTGGAAGGCCGGTTACTCAGGCAAAGTGAAATCGCACAAGGCCAAACCAACACCCAAACTCCAGTAGCATAATCACCCTTAAACGAACTTTTTGATTGTCCTTCAGCATGAAAACTTCAGGCGGGATGGCTTCGAAACACCAAATCCATCAGGAAATACCCTTTCAGCAAACAAGCCCAGAAAAAAAACTTCTCAAAAAAACCCAACCAAGATTAGCAATTCAAAAACCAAGCCATTATCCATGATGCAATCCATTCCATGAAGAAATTTTCTAAGAGCGAACCTCCTCCAGCTAAGCAACACCACACAGAGATACGATTCAAATATTTTAAAGCAAGACTTTTAGACACACAACACCGTCGCATTCCAAGATTAAAAGAATACAGATCTTCTCTCGATCACATCCGTGGGAATTCATCGAAAAAAGTTTTCAAGCATGCACAGAACCACCCAAAGCCAATAAAAATTATATTTCATGGACAAATTCGGTGTGTTCAAACGATAAAATATATAAAAGTGATTGTTAATTAAACTCCTCAACAACACCGAGCTAACATCTGCTTTTTTCAAAAAGCATAAATGTTTAACTAATTCGAAATTCATCCTAAATACAACAGGTGTTCGATCCGCTAAACACCTAAACGACCCGATTATTGGCAACTTGCTCGCACAGCCTTTTGGACTGCATTCATTCATGAAATGGGCGGCGTACTTGCCCGTGGGCCTGCACTTTTTCCAAAATGTTTCGCTCCAACAATTTGCGCGACATCAAACCACCAACAATTGGGCAGTTAAGCTAACAACCCCTACAAGGGCATCTCTTCTCCAACCGTTGAGGTTGACGCGCTCAATATTTCTGGAGAATGCCGGCATCGGCCAGTTGGTCTGGGCGCAAGCAGCCTTGCGGATAGCCGCAACCGAGCGGGTCCATTGAGACCTTCCCATCCATAGCGCATCCGGCATTTCATCAAAAGCGAGCGACATCCCGAGAACCCAAACTTCGCTTAGGAGAAATAACAAAATTTTTCCTCCTCCTAACTCCTGCTTTAACAATCCATTAGAATTTTTAATTTTTTTTTGACAAATTAATCATCGGAACCCGATACCTCTTCTAATGGAGTCTCGTTAAAGAGCCTCATGGTCAGAACAAAAGAACACCGCCCTCAACCACCAACCCAAAACATCAATGATAAAGTTTATTTATCAGAACAACTCACCGTAATTCTTTTTTTATTCGGTTGAGATCAAGGAAACAAACAATGAATGAAGACGCCATTTTCTCACTAGATGAACTCGTTTACATCGTCGATTACGATCGATATCGAGAATCAACCACCACAGGATTCAAACAAATGATAACTGACATCAAAAACTTCAATCATTCCCCAGCGGACCCTACTTCGCCACAACCATACTTCCAAATAATTTGGACTATGCCTATGGAAGATGAGCACATAGAGGAACTTAACGAATTAGATATTTTTTTCGCAAAAAAGCCTGAAGGTTATGATAACCTTCCCTCGTTAGCAGCAAAACGTGAAAAACTAAAACAAACACTATTCAATCACACAAGTGTCCCGGACGAACACGACGACGGTATCATGAATGACGGCGAGCCTGATGCGATTCATTTCACACCAGAGTTCACCTGGCCGGAGGGCGGTTATGAAGAGTTCGTCAGGCATATGAACACCTGATGACAGGGACACGGAAGGAATTCGATTGAGCAAAGATCCCTTTCTTCGTGCCCACCAGATTAAAGAAAATCACTATGATATTGGCTCATCTAAAGCGCCTATCGCCATCCGCGATCAAATGTTTCGCGGATGGACTGCTGTCAAGCGCGCCTTCAAACTGAACATTATTAACAAGAAGCGCCCCCTACTGGTCGTTGGCGCCGGTGTGGGCGGTGTCACCGCCGCGCTCACCGCCGCCGGCTTAAAAATCCCCACCACGATCATTGAAAAATCCGTTCCATTTGGACGCCAGAAAGGGTGCTCGTCCCGCTTTATCTGTCCTACCCAGTATGACTGGCCGCTTTGCCATTGGCGGGATACCGTTTTTCCCTGGTCCAGCCAAATTCAACTCCCCTTGACCTATACCGCCGACAATGGGGCAGAGCTCGCAAAAACCTGGCGCCGCGAATTACAGAACGCTCTAAGCAAATACAAACACCTATCGATGCAGTATGGCACCGCTGACAATTTTATGAAAAACGGCCACAATCTGATTACCTACAGATATACCGACAAATCCGGCCAAAGCCATACCCAATCCCCTCCTGTCGGCATGATTCTCTCCAGCAAAGGGTTTGGCATCGAACGAACCTGGTTTCCGACCCCGGACCGAGCAACGGCCACTTTTAATGGTTTGGCTTTTTGGGATGTTGATTCCCTCAAAAAACCCCGAGCCGGCTGCAGCAGCACAGGCCATAAACATGTTTTGATCGCCGGCGGCGGCGACGGCGCCCTCCAAGATTATTTACGCGCGATCTGCGGCAAACCGGCATCTGTTATTTACGATACCATTCTTCAAGCAACAGGCTCCTTTTTCCTCGATCAAGAGAAGCGCATACAGAGCAAGGAAGACCTAGCCATGCGGCATTGGGCGCTTAACACCAAGGCGCAGGATCCCGATTTGTATCAAACCCTGGATGATTTCTACACAGACCTTGTTCAAGCGGCGTTCCGGAATCCCCATATAACCCAAACCTTAGGCCGGACTCTCGAACAGAAAATCATCAAGCAGACCATTCTAAGCCAACAAGAAGCCACAAAGCTTTCCGTTCATTTAGTATATAGAGAACCTTGGTTTACCCGCGCATACCCGCTCAACCGACTGCTTACACTTATAGTTGCCACCTATTTAAAAGAAGCACACCAAATTAACACCCTATTTCCAAACACAACCATCCATGCCATCAACGCTTCTAGACACCAGTGTGACCCCGACAAACCACGCGCTTGCTTGGACAAAAAACACGAAGTAAGCTTCATAACTTCAGAAGATGAGTTACATGGTGACCTACGCGGAAAACCGGTGTACGAAGTCATTGTCCTGCGTTTTGGTGTTGAATCTTTCAGCGGCGAAGGAGCGCCCGAAGAGCAACGCCAACTTCTGCCTTATTGCTTGCTCCCCTAGTTCGTAAAATCGCGTTAAATTTGGAGTTTCTCTCGAGCGCGACGCAAGCGACTAGCAGCAGTATCAGGTGGAATGTTCAACTGTTCGCTAATTTCCTTTAAGGTGTAACCACAAAGCGTTTTCATAACTAATACTTTTTCTTGTTCCGGGGAAACATTCTTTCTCCGCAAGGATGAAATAAGATACAAACGTTGCAATAGCTTTTTCGCAAAGGGAGGCTGCGTATTTTCTGATTGATGCTCTTCAAAGGATGAAAATCGATTCCCTTCACGGTATCTTTTCCGGTAAAAATCGGCAACCCGGCGATTGGTGATAGTAAATATCAAGGGCAGCAAATGATCTTCCTTAACCCTTTTTCTTTCAAGAGCTTGAAGCAAGTCCAACATCACATCTTGGAACACATCCTCAGCTTCGGAACGCGGACATTTTTTATGTATGTATGACCAAAGTTTGGGCGACACCTTCTCGTACAACGCATAAAAGCCTTCTCGGCCGTCACTGTTGTAAAAATTGTCTAACAACTGTTGGAGCGAAGTCGTGGTCGCCATTGGCAAAACCTTGGGTGAAATTCACTCTATATTATATGACAATTCAAGCCATAATCCCACATCTACGCAAAGAAAACGTCAAAGTGTGAAGTATTCACCTTAAGGCCAAAGATTTCTGAAACTTTGCCAATATTTTAGCTAACACTCTGGTCTGCACCAATTTAGCAGAAACACCAAAATCCATCTTTTAATCGGGACCCATCGAAAACGATCACCTGACCACATATTTCGTCCAAAACACCGAATCACCAGAGTTCCTTAGGTAGCATTGATTTGCCGGACGGCAACCTCATTAACAAGCGAAACATCGGGTGGGCGAAAGTTCGGCGCCCACCCGCATCGCTTACTTTTTGACGCGTTTGAAGGTGACTAGTTTCATGATCGGGATCCACTGCTCGCCTTGTTTCATGAAGACGCGCCAGGTGTAGGTGTCGGCGTCGACGAACTGCTGCTCCTGTTTCATCGTCATCACTTGGCCCTCGGCGGTGTGCGTTTGCCACTCGTAATACCAGCCGTTATCGCCCTTGGGCACGATGGTGCCTTCGGACCAAGAGCCGTCACTGCCGGTATCAACGAAGTAAAAGGCTTTTCTGCCGGGATGCCAGCTCGTTAAACCTTCGGAACCGGGCACTTTCTGACCGCCGATTTCCATGGTCATGCTGCTGCGCAAAGCTTTACCGCCGGGCGCCCATTCGAAGGTAACGCTGCCGGGGAGTTTACCGCCGCCCATGGCGGCTTCCATTTCGACAACACCCTCCCAGGTGCCGACGAAGGGTTGTAGTGCTTTGAAGTCTTGGGCGAAAGCGGATGCGGCCAGGACCGTCGCCGCGAGAAAAACAAAAATGGGTCTAAACATGGGTGCTCCATCGCAAACGGCGCGGTGAATGGCGACGCGTTGCGTTTAAATTGAATTGGGCCGAAGAGTATCGCGCTGATTATAAGCCGAACCCTGGCAACCGTGGCCGACTTCGTGGCGCCGGCTCCCCGAACGACCGTTTTTCAGACCAACGCGCTTAAAAGAACACATATCGGCACATTCGGCCGGCTCTTTTTCCCTTCTTTTACGCAATTAATGGGTGAATTACCTTTTGGGAAAAATCAATTTTCTCGGTAGCTGCGGTTGCGGCGACCGAGGCGTCACCGGGCAAGGAGTGCGTTTTGGGTAAAGCTGTCGGCAAAATCAAAAGCGTGAACCAATTTTTGGGCGATTGCATCAACGGCTTCAAAGATCATCCAAGCGTGGGGGCCGTTGGAAAAGCGCTGCCCTGGGCCGCCGAGTTGGGCAAGGGTTTGGGCCAAGCCGTGCCCGCCGTGGCGGTGATGATTAAGTTTTACGAGGACTTCGCCCACGGCAAAGCACCGTTGGAAGTGGGGGTTTACGCCTGCAGCGGCGCGATGATGCAAGCCGTCGCCGAAGCGGTCACCGCGCAGGGACCGCCGGCGCAAGCCGCCGACTTAGCCGGTGCCGAGGCCGTCGCCGACATACTCAAAAAAACCGCCCTACCCGCCCCCGAATCGCTTGAAGGATTCACCTGGTTGGATTGCCGCAATCATCCCTTCGTGCGCAACGCACTCACCGCCTTGCGCCGAAGCGCGACGGCCTTGGGTTACAACGAAAGCGAGTGCAACACCTTATGCGCCGGCGTCAACCTGCGTTTTCCGCATCACCTGCGCACCTTGCTCTACCACCGCGACACGGCTAATCGTTTGCAACCCTTCGCCGCGTATCTCGACGACGTCGACGAAGGCACCCGTGCCCGCATCGCCTTGCGCCACCACGCCAACCTCGTCTGCCGCCGCTACAACGATACACCGCTGTTCAACCAGGAAGCCTTTTCCCTTTCGCAAATTTACATCCCAACCCAATGCGGTGTTTTGACCTGGGGTGAGATAATTAACGACTGCGACCAACATCGGTCAGCACCAAAAGAAAAACCGGTGGATCCCTTTGACGAGAAACAGGGCGGCTGCCACGATTTACGCGAAACGCTGGTCGGGATGATGGCCGATCCCGAATATCGTGAACCCATCGTTTTACAGGGAATTGCCGGCTCGGGTAAGTCATCTTTTACTTTACATTTGTGTGACGATCTCGTCGATAAAGGTTTGGCGCCGATTTTAATCCGCTTGCGCGATGTGAATTTTGACCCGAGCCTGAGCATGATTGAGGCCCTTCGGGACGCGGTAACACTTGAATCAAAAGTTGATGACCAAAAGGCGGTTTATCCCCCCAATGTGCCGGATCTCTTCGCCGGCGGCGCCATTTGGAACGATAGAGGCGAACTAGGAGGAACCCAGCTTTGTCGTTACGTGCTGATTCTCGACGGTTGGGACGAAATCAGTATTTCGACCGACCGGGGTTTTCAGCAAAGTGTTAAAAACCTGCTTGATGCTGTGCGCCGCCACTTTTTATCCAAAAACCTACCGGTACGGGTCATTGTTACGGGACGCCCCTCCCAACTCGTCGCGGAAGCGGGCTTTCTACGCCGCGAGACCAAAATTCTGACCTTGCGTCCACTCAAGCCGGAACAAGTCGAAGCCATGACCCAAAAAATCAAAACCGCCCAAATGCAGGATCGTTTTCCAGGCCAAGCGGATATTTCGTGGCAATTGGATTCAGAACGAACCTCACCGCTGGTCGCGGCATACGAGGAAGCCTGTCAAAACGATGAAACGACACGCGACCTGATGGTGATGGGCTCGCCATTGCTGGCATTCCTGGCGATTCGTTTGGTTCATGACTCGCAATTCCCACCGGAAGCATTGGTGAAAAATCCCACCTTGCTGTACCGCGAACTGGTTAATCTCACCTGCGAAAAGGGTGGTCAGCCAAAGGAACACGAATACGATCCCCACCAAGGAACGCGTTTTGTCAAAGCCGATTTGCGGCGATTGCTGCATGGGACCGCCGTCGCCATGTTCATTCGCGATCAGGACAATGTCAGTTTTACCGAACTCGAGTTTCGCCTTAACCTGCTCGACCCAAACTGGCGACGACGGGACTTGATTGACGGGGTTCTTGCCGCCAAAAGTGAACATCCCTTGATGGACCTCATGGTGAGTTACTTCTTCAAAGGCGGTAACCAGAATTTAGGCTGTGAGTTTATGCACAAATCCTTTCGCGAATATTTGTTTGCTGAAGCAGTGGTAACACGTTTGAACAAATTTGGTTTGAAACAGCTAGCGGACGGCGCCCTTGATTCACGAAACCCCTTTTGGTTGGATACCAACCCGAATCATCCCATGACGGTATTTGCGCATGATCTGTCGCGCCTGCTGGCAAGCCAGTGGTTGCCGGGGGAAATTCACCAGCACTTATTCCGTTTGTTGCGATTAACCATCCGGGAGGATATCAGGAACAGCGATGGGTTAAAAAGCTGGCAACAAACACGCGACGGCTTGGCGATGGTATGGCAGTGGTGGTTCGAAAAAATTCCGCAACGTTCCGTAGCGCAATTAAATCCCAAAACTTCAAACTATACTTACCCCGAACCGTTTTTTTGCGAGCTAAGTGAATGGTTTCTTGGGAAGGAACGATACGCACAGCCCAGCTTGCCCATGCCAATCTGCGAGTTGGATGCCCATATGGGTGATGTATTAATGCAAATAACTGCAGTAATCCATTACGAACTCGCCCTGGGCACAGGATGGTTAAATAGAAGAGATCCATGGGCTGGGATCCAAAGGAACAAGCAACGAAACCACCAGGTAGTCGTTGGTGAAGCGCCGGAGAATTGGGTGCTCTTTTCGCCAACGCCCTATAACCATGAAGACGATTCCGACTTGAGCCGGCGCATGAAAGCAACGATTGGGCGGATTAACGGGTCACATGGGCGACATTTGGGTGAATTTCCCGGTTCAGCAGAGATGGACGGTATTTGCTTGGTGCGCTTAGATCTCTCGCAGACGATGTTTGATTTTGGAAAAATGAGCGGAGCGAATTTTTCCAAATCTTCACTAGACGGCGCCAGGCTCGACGGCGCCAGCCTCGACCGCGCCAGCCTCGACCGCGCCAGCCTCGTCAAAGCCACAATTAACCGGGCATCCTTCGAAAACGCGGTTC
Source organism: Holophagae bacterium (assembly GCA_030429565.1). Lineage (GTDB taxonomy): Bacteria > Acidobacteriota > Holophagae > Acanthopleuribacterales > Acanthopleuribacteraceae > Acanthopleuribacter. The sequence goes on from JAUIFE010000012.1 coordinate 157,897, forward strand.
TGACGGAAACGAACTTTGATAAAGCTAAATTAAGTCTTGTCAATTTTAAGGGCTCGAATGTTACCTGGGAACAACTCGCCAAGGCCAACTGTCAGAACTTGGTGGATGGGCCACATCCTCCCGATCCGTGAGAGAGAAGCCCTCAGTCAATCTAATTTCGGATACGCGAATCACATTCCTACTTGCACGCTCAGCATCGCAGTCCCAAGTCTTAGGGTTCGACCATGCCATGCCTTGTTCCCACTCCCTGACTGCACTTCGAGTGTTCCCTACCAAAGACGACCACCACCGCGTCTCCCACAAAAAAATCAACTTTGTTGCATCCATATCCTGGACGGGAACGAAAGCGATTCATGACAGTGATCGGAACGGTCACGCATCGCAGGATACGGCCAGGAAGCACAGCCCCAAGGGGTTACGCCCACGCCACGGTTAGCCCGACATTTTTTTGGATCCCGGCGCTTGCGCCCTGAATCCACTCGTGAGCCTGGCCGAGCACATGCGTCCCACCGTCCGCCTTAACCCCCCACCCGTTACCGGGACGCTCCCGCTTTAACCCGAGCTCGCTCGGGTGCCGGCCGAAGTGTGTCCGCCCCCAAGGAGTCCACCATGACTGACACGTTGCTCGATATCCCGACCCGCTCTGCTTTTGTTACCACCCATGAACCCGCCTTCGACTTTATGCGTCTGATCGCCGGCCGCGAAGACGGTCGCGACGTCGCCACACGGTTCTTCAGCCAACCCGAAACACGCACCGTCGACGAAGACCTGATCGACGCCATGATCAACGCCTTTAACGAAGACGAACCACCCAAGGACTTAAACGACCTGCGCGAACGGGTCGACGGCCTCGGCGACATTCTCGCCGAACGCCTGAGCAGCGCGCTCGCCGCCAACGGTGCCCTGCGTCGCAGCACCGGCCGGCTTAACCCCGCCTTGATCGAAACGCTCAGCGATCCAAACGCCGACACCGACGACCTGTGCCCACCGGCCGAGTTTGCCATTCAAGACCTCGACTTCAACAGCATTGGCACCCCAGGTTTGTTCGATCAACCCGGCGGGATTATGGGACCCGGCGAAGGTGCCACCGGGCTCGACCGCTTCCTGGCCGGCTGTGCCGCCTATGCGCTGGATCGTTTCGCCTGTGCCCGTGCCGAAAACAATGAAGACCTGATCCAACTGCTGGAGGAATTTGAGGACGCGGCCACCACCTTGGTGTGTCGCTTGTGCCCCGAACAGGCGCCACGTGCCACGGTAAAAGCCACCGTGGCCCGCGAACTGGAACGCCTTGCCCGCAACAAAGCAACCCGTCACGCCGAGGAACGCTTTGAAACCGGTGTTGATGCCGCTGTCGCCGAGCTGTTGGCGGCTTCGGTTGGTCCCATCGTTCGCTTCCCCGCCCTGTGGTTAGACCGCATGACGCCGTTCCCTGAAACCCAGCCAGGCGATGAATTTATCGAAGACACGCAAACGCCGACGGCCACCAAACTCTACGAGCTGTCGGTCCAACTGAAACAGGTCCTGTGCAAAATTGAAACGTCACCCAAATGGGGTAAGGACGAGTTCCGCATCGCAACCGCCGCCCGTGTCGACGGGAAAGCGGTTGCTTCGGCGAGTTACGCTGCTGACTTTGACGAGAACGCTCCTGGCAACAAAAAGAATCCTAAGCTCGAGTTTTTTAAATTCGATGTGCCACAAGAGGCGGGCAAAACCAAAAAATTCACCTTGGTGATGCAACCGTTTGAAAGCGATGCCGTCACCGTCGATGACCTGGCTCCATACTTGAAAACTTTAGGCGTCATTATCGAAGTATTGGTCAACGTGGCGGTTGCGGTGGCGACCCAACGTTTTGCGCAAAAACTCAGCGAGGCTTCAGCCGCTCGTCGCTACCTGTCGCCTGAAAAAATCCAGGCTTTGCAGAGAGCGCTGTTCGAAGCCGCCGACAAAACCATTATTAAAGACGCATTGGAGAACATGGTTGAGGAAGGCGCGATTGGGTTCTTTAAGTTCTTCAACGGACCCGATCCGTTCACGCTGGTGAAGTTAACGGGTTCGGTGACCAGCAACGGTCCCAAAAAACCACCCACCTGGCAGTTCTCGTTGAGCGGCGGCACTGTCGATCAAGGCGGCCAATTCGCCACCAGTGTTAAGGAAAAAACAGGCCAACGCAACATCAACCAACTCAAGATCCATGAAGTCAATGTCGACGGGAGCGGCCAAAAACCGTTCGTTGATCCCAAAATCGGCGCCTACCTGCTCGACATGGCTGTCGTCGTGCGCGAAAAACCAAAATCCGCCTAATTCAAGCGGGGCGCCCGGCAGCGGCGCCCCGCTTTTTTGATTTTCCTGTTCGAACCGATTAAACCCCTGTTTAAAAATGGAACAGCCCCACGGGTTAATGAAAAGCGAAAGCCGTCATGGCCAGGCCACCATGCAGAAAGGCGCGATGCAGACACTCGGGACGACCACCCGCGCCCATGGCGACGAACAACGGCAGCAGGTGTTCCTCGCAGGGATGAGCCCAGACGGCGTCGCCCTGCTCCTGGCGATAAGCAAACAAGGCGGCGTGATCCTCAGCCAAAACGCGATCCACCAGCCAATCGTCGAAACGTTGCGCCGGCGCGGGCACACGCGCGCTGTCGAATTCGAGCACGCCCAGATTGTGAACCGCGCCGCCGCTACCGATTACCAGCACACCCTGGTCGCGCAAAGCGGCCAAAGCGCGACCCAAGCCAAAGTGGTGTTGCGGGCCCTCACCCAATTGCAGCGAAACCTGTAACGTCGGCACCTCGGCCGCGGGCAACATAATGTGTAACGGCGACCACACGCCGTGATCCAAGCCACGTGTCTCGTCGACGGTGGCGGCAAAACCCGCCACCGCGAGAATGTCGCGAAGCTCAGCCGCCAAACGCGGCGCGCCCGGTGCGCGATAGTGCATGGCGTAGAGCTTTTTATCGAAGCCGTAAAAATCGTGAATGGTCGCCGGCGCGGCGCTGCCGGTCACACGCACATCACGTGTTTGCCAGTGCGCCGAAACAACCACCACCGCGCGCGGTTTGGCGAAAGAAATCGCTAAGTCGGCCAAGAACCGGCGCGAGCTGTTGTCTTCGCAAGGCAAGGTCGGCGCACCGTGGGATAAAAACAAGGCGGGACATTTGGCGCTCATCAACACCTCCAATTCGCCTTTCTGTTTCCACGAATCGTGCCGGCCGGAAATCGGGGCGAAAACGGCTGCAAAGGCCCGATCTCCGGCCGACAAGCGATGGGTCGGCGGCGGCTACTCAATCAAAATGATCGACACCTTAATCAAAATGACGCCAACGATCCAAACGTGGCAAGGTCAGGCGTTAACCGGCTCGGCCGCCCAGCAACCTTGCGCTTGCGCCTCGCGGCAGAACTGCGCAAACGACTTGGGTTCACGGCCCAAAGCACGCTGCACGCCGTCACCGAGCCGGGCATTGCGGCCGTCGAGGATTTGCGCGACCAGCGTAGCCCCAAAAGCGGCATCGGCCTCAGGGAAACCGACGCTACGCAAGATTTGTTGGAAGTCTTGCGTTGAACAGGCGCGGAATGAAAGGTTGCGGCCAGTGACCTGGGCGATGTGCGCGACGGCTTCGTCCCAACCGAGCAAGTCCGAGCCGGTGAGCTCATAGACACGACCCGTATGGCCGTCTTCGGTTAAAGCCGCGACGGCGACATCGGCCACGTCTTCAAGATCGACGAAGGGTTCGGCCGCGCCGGAAGTGGGCACGGTCACCTCGCCGGCAAGCACGCTGTCGCGGAAACCGCCCTCACTGAAGTTTTGCGCGAACCAGCTGGGTTGCAAAATGGTCCAGGCCAGGGACGAGTCCTTGAGCAACTGTTCGCAGGCTTGGGCATTAACCTGGTTGCGTTGCGATAACAACACCAGCCGGCGCAAACCGGCGACCTCGGCGGCCTTGACGAAAGCGGCGATCACGCCGTGGGCGGAAGGTACGGCAAGGTCGGGTGAATAGGTCACATAAGCGGTCTGGATGTCACGCAGTACTGCAGGCCAGGTCGCCGGTTGTTGCCAATCGAATGGGATGTCGCTCTCGCGGAAGGCGGGTCGAACCGCCAAACCAAGCGCCTCAAGTCGCTTCACAATACGTTTGCCGGTGTTGCCGGTCGCCCCAATCACAAGAATTTCTGAGCTCATAACAGCCTCCAGGATTTAGGTCACTTGACCTTTTTCGAAAGCAAGAATAGGTCACCCGACCTAATTCGTCAAGTGTGTTATAACTCAAATGCAACAAACTGGAGGAAAATCCATGGCGGTCGGACAGGAAAAGAAAAGCCACATCATCGCGGCCACGCTGGTGGTGTTAAAAGAGGTCGGTTCCGAGGGGCTGACGATGCGTCGGGTCGCCACCCAGGCGGGCATAAGTCTGGGCAACTTGCAGTACCACTTCAAAGGCAAACCGGCATTGCTGGCGGGCTTGGGCGCACACTATTTCGCCAAATGCGCCACCATGTTGGACAACTACCAACACCAGCCGATCAGCGGACCGGCCGAGGCGCAGATGCGTCGCCTGATCCTGCACTTTTTGGATCACCTGGATCACATCAACGACATGTGCCGCATCTTCCGTGAGATGTGGGCGCTGGCGGCGCGCGATGAAACGATTCAGGCCCAACTCATGCACTATTACCAAGAGCTGACCGCGAAACTTGTAGACCGATTAGCGCCCTTGACGACCAGTCCCGATGCGGCTCAACGCGCGGCGAGTCTGTTACTCCCCTACTTTGAGGGTTACTCGATCATGGCCGGCGCCTTGTCGATGGACAAAAAAGCGATCGCCGACATGCTGACGCACATTTGCATGAATCTCGAGTAGTCAAGCGGTCTCACTTCTCCCGGCCTGTCCCATCCATCGGATCAGCCACTACAGACGCATGCTGTCGCCGCGCTCAGGGATGAGCCGTTTTGTTCGCCGCTGCCGGCTCAGCCAAGATATGGGCAAGATCCGGCCAAGTCGGCGGGCCCGCCAAATAGGGCGTCAGCGCATCGAGTTGTTGCAGGCGAGTCTGGGCGGTAGTCGCCAAGCAATGGTTACCGCCGAAGCGTTCACTGAGACCGCGGTGGGCGCGCGCGGCGAGGTCGTAACCGGTCTCACGCCGGCCCAGGCGGAACAACATGTAACCTTCTAAACTCAAGCAATCCCAGGTGTTGTGCACCAAACCTAATTCTTTGCTTTGAAAAATGCGGCGCGCCTCGCGGGCGGCTTTGTAGCCTTCTTCCAAGGCACCGTTGGCGGCGTAGGCTCGCGCTAGGTCGCGGTAAAGCATGGCGGTTAACGGATGGTCCCGGCGCGCTTGCTCTCGCCAAACAGCCAAGGTCCGTTCCAATTGCTGTACCGCACTTGCGGCTGCGCCCATTTGCAAATGATGCAAGGCGGCCAGATGGTCGATGCGCGCCGCAAGATAGGGATCACCACGATAAATCTCAATGGCTTGCAACTGGTTAAGCAATAAGTCGGCCTGCTCGTGATCGCCGTGCCGCACCAACCGCCGGGCGGTCAACAAAATCACCTCAACGTTTTCCACGGGCGTGCGTTGGGCACTTTCGGCCATGAAACGTGTGATGCGATCGAAGTGCAGTTCGGCTTCCCCTGTGCGCCCCGAATCCAACGCGGCTAAGCCCAAGAAGGTGTGCAAGCGGGCGGTGGTTTCGGCTTCGCTTTGGTCGCGACGTTGCCTTTCGGCCATGAAGAATTGCAAATCGGAATAAGCCTCTTCACTCATGCCCAGGGCAATCATCGAGTGAGCCCGGTAACAGGCACCACTCACCAGATCGTCGTAGGCCAAAAACGAGAGTTTTAGGTAGCGATCAAACCACGCCAGCGCGTCGCGATAACGACCGTCACCGTGTGCCAGCTTGCCTAAATTAAGCATAAGTGTGGCAACCAGCGATTGCCCTTCTAAGTCAGCACGAGCAAGGTCAAGCGCCTCTAAATAAGTGGCTTCGGCGGTGGCATAGTCGCCTTGAAACTTAATCGCCAAGCCCAAATTATTCAACAAGGAGGCGCACATCAAAGGCGGCATGCCCTCACGACGCAAATCGGCGCGGAACAGATCGGCGGCCAAGGTGTAATCACCCAATTTCAGAAAGACGCCGGCCTGGCTGGTACGCGACTCGTCGAGGAAGGGATAGTGAACCCGACTAATTTTGCGTTCATGCTCGCGGGCAGCCTCCAAAAACGCTCCGGCACGTCCTGGCTCGCACCACGCGAGCGCAACCCCCGCTAATTGCCGCATAATTTGAGCGGTTTCTAAGTGAGCCTCGCCAAAAATCAGCGGGTTCAAGGTCAAGGCTTCCTGCAATACCGCTTCGGCGCGCTGCAGGTTACCCAGTTCTTGGTAAATACCGCCCAATTCACGTAAGGTGCGCACAAACAGTGGGTGGCGTCGGCCAAGTTCATTGCGCATATCATCGCGTAAGGCGGCCAGCGAGAGCAATGCCGATTGCGCATCGCCCATGCAGCGGTAAAAAACGCCGTATTCGAGGCGCACTTCCAAAAAAAGCGGATGGCGGCTGCCGAGTAACTGTTTGCTCATGTGTTCGGCGCTTTCAAGGTGCTCGCGTGCGGGCTCAAACATGGACAAGGCAATGTATTGGCGCGCCAACAGTAAATGCGTTTGCGCGACGGTTGTGTGAACCTGCCCGTAACGCGTGACCTGCCTTTTCAGTTGCTCCGTCAGCAGCGCGACGGCGTTGCGGTGATTGCGCCGGGCGGCGCTTAGCTCGGCGGAGGCATAACTGAGCCGCATCTGCTCGTCGGGTTCGAGCACGTTCATATAATTTTCAGCGGCTTGGTAGGCGGCCATGGCTTTGCGTTGCAATCCCAACAGGAAGTACTGACGACCTTGCAAATAGGAAAGCAGTACGGACCGGCGTTCCGCGGGTTTGCCGGCGTTGGCGTTCAAGCGATCGAGTCCTTGCTGGGCGGCTCCGTAACGGCCCAAAAGCTGCTGCGTTTCAATCATCTCCAACTGGAGCTTAAAGAAAGTTTCGTTGCCAGGCGAGGCGTTGTTCAGCGCTTTGGCCAAAAGCATTTCAGCTTCATTGTAAAGCCCCATCGTACGGTAAACTTTTGCCAAAGAAAGCGAAAGCTGCACACTCACTTCCGGCTGGATCATGGTGTTGGCCAAAAGCTCGTGACGCCCGTGTTCAAGGATTTCAAGCGCTGAAACATTATTGGTTTTGGAAAGGTTCGGATCGGTCTGGCGATACATGTCGACCAAAAAGCCGGTGACCCGTTCGGCGGTCTCCTTTTCGCGCAGGAGTTTTTGCTGTTGGATACGGGTTTGGATGGTGAAAGCCAGAGTACCGGTGACCAAAGCGGCACCCAAAAGAACCGGCCAAAAACGGCGCTGCACGAACTTGCCGACGCGGTAAACCAGCGTTGCCGGACGTGCTTTGATGGGCATGCCGCGCCGGTAGGCGCGCAGGTCGCCGGCAAGGTCTTCCACCGACGCATAACGCCGCAATAAATCGCGTTCGAGCGCTTTGAGGATAATGGTGTCGAGGTCGCCGCGCAGGCGGCGGGCGGCCCGCACCGAGGCAGCGTTCTTGGCGTCGAACACGCTGCTGGGCCGGGTAATCGGCGCTTCGTTAATGACCTTAACAGTTTGCGCAATGAAACGCGGATTTAAGCGATAGGGGCGTTGGCCGGTGACGATTTCGTAAAACAACACACCCAAACTGTAGACGTCGGAGGCGGCACTGAGCCGTTGCCCGTTGACCTGCTCGGGCGAGGCGTATTCGGGCGTCATTAACAGGTGCGAGTAAGCGGTGCGCGTATCCTGCTCGCCGGTATCGGGGTCGAGCATGGAGGCAATACCGAAATCGAGCAGTTTGAGTTCACCTTCAGTGGTGACCATGACGTTGCGCGGTTTGAGGTCACGGTGAATGATCATGTGGCGGTGGGCGTAGGTCAGCGCTTCGCAAATTTTGAGCACGAGTGCCAGGCGTTGGTTGAGGTCGGGTTGCTCACGCGCCAAATAAACGTCGAGCGTGACGCCGTCGACGTACTCCATCGCCATCCACGGCATGGCGGCGTCGAGACCGGCGTCAACCAAATGGGCGATGCCGGCGTGCTGCAAACCGGCGAGAATCTTACATTCCCGCAAAAAAAGCGCGTGAAATTTGGCGTCGTGGACATGTAACAGTTTGAGCGCGACAGGCCGCTGTAGATCATCACAGCTCTCGGCCAGGTAAACAAAACCCATGCCGCCGGCACCGAGCCGCTTAACGATGCGAAAGGGACCGACCTGAGTGCCGGCAGATAAGGGCGCGTTGGCTTTGGCGACGAAAGCCGGTGCGGGTTCGGGCGCAGGCGCCGGGTCGGCCTGGAACTCCGGTAAACCGCGCAGAAACGCATCGAGACGTCGTACCAACGCGGCGCGGTCCCGTCCGGCGGGAACTTGCGCTAAAGCCTGTGTCAACATAGCTTCCGGCGCCTCGTTCGGCACCGCGTCGTCGGAATTGAACGGAGCGTTTTTCATATTGATACCTGGATCGAAGTGGGGCCGCTGCCGCGGACGTCGTCAAACGGTGAGATGCCGACACTGAGTCGCCAAAAAGTACGGTTCAATCGTGCGGTTGCTTCTCGTGAAACATCATAGTGTTTAAGGTGGAGTGACAAAAAGCCACCGAAATAAATACACTTTCAGTAAAGCTAATTCCCCGTCAAAAGTAAAGGGCACGGGGTTTCATTCGTCCTTTTGTTTGGGGACGACACCCGTGCCGGACCAACAATGGTGCCGACCGATCGAGAGTCCAAGGAGAAAAGAAAAGGTCGCGGAAGATTAAGGCTTCCAGGTTGAGGCATTCAATAAAGCCGCAGGTGAAACCCCAAAAAACTGTCGAAGCGGCCCTTGGCGAAGCGCCGCTTCTTGGCATGCCGACCATGCTTGAGACCACCCTGTCAAAACCAAAAAACCGACCGCGCACATCAGGTGCCCACGGTCGGTTTTAACCCTGCCGGTCTAGCAGCGGGCGTTACCCTTTGCGCACGACGCGGGTATCGGTCCAAACATCGTGCCATCCACTGGGTTCACTGAACAGGAATGACAAGGCATTGATCGGAACCAAACGAATCAAAGTACGTCGGGCCACATCACCGGCACTGGGTTTGGAACCGTCACAGCGCACAACGCGCGTGCCGGTCACCAATTTGCCAGGCGTCCAACCAAATGCGGTTTCGAATACCATGTAATAAACAAACGCCTCAAGGGCGACCCACAAGGGGTTAAAGGTGGTCAAGAAGGCGGTGTCACCGCCTCCGGCGTTTAACTGATACGCCAACAGCAGCTTGAGACTGCCAAACCCCCACCCCCAAATAAGGCTGTCGATGAGGACATTGGCGAGGCGCAGTGATTTGGGCGCCATACGCGCCGCGACTTGGGGATCACCGTGGTGACCCAACGGATGGTTGGGCGAGTCAAAGGGAACATTATCTTGAATCATGCGTGTAAATCCTTGGAAGCTAAGGTGGAAACGCTTACAGGAATAGACCTGTCGGAGTAGGGGCCGACGGAGGGTCGCAAACACGAAGGACCGGCCCCGCTAGGCCAGGCGCGTTGATTATTGAAAGGGGTCGCCCTTTTTTATCTTTTTTTCGCGATGATGTCACTGAAGCGCTTTCCCGTACCAAACCGGGCACGCCGCGTTCAGGAACACCGACGACTACCTGGATGACATGCGGCGTTCCTCTTGCAAATACGCGCGTTGCAGGAAGAGGTCGAGCAGGTGGATGGCCCACAGGTGCGCTTGTGCTTGAGTCAGGTTGTAAAAGTACCAAGGCAGGCGCGGCCGGAAATTGTGGATGCCGGTCAACACGAAGCGGCGATCGAGAATTTCGCGCAGTTCCAGGCGACCAAGCCAGCCGTCGGTGTTGGGTCGCACCAGCACCCCGCCGGTAATGTGAAAAATTTGGCGGTTGGGCGTGCTGTGTTCGGGCGAAAACGACAGCGCCAGCAGCGTCACGTTGACGACGCGCAAGCGGATTTTGACGTGGCGGGCGGGATCGACGTCACACTTAATGAAAGGAAAACCGAAACGCGGCAACCAACGCATGTATTGCTCGGCAACCCAGACAGCGTCGCGTTGCGGCGGCAAGCGTAGCCGTTGCACGGAACGCACCTCGCTGCCGGCTTTGAGCATGGCGGCCTCGACACGTCGCAGTGATTGGCGCGGGTTGGGTTTGGCACGACCGTCGTGTTGCACCGAAGCCGCCAGCATGGCTTCGAAACCAACGGCGGAAGCTAACACAGCATCCAGCACTGGATTGGCTTGCGGTATGACGGCCTGGTCGTGGCTGTCGACGACCAAACCCGCCATCGGCTTCGAGGCCCCGCCAAACAGGGTCAAACAGAACCGTGACAGCCGCGACCAGCGTCCCGGCAACGAAACAAACAGGCGCCGTTTACCGAGCACGGCGGCGGCGCGCTGTAACATCTCGCGGAAGGTCATGGTGTCCGGGCCCCCCAACTCGTAGGTTTGGCCGTAACATTCGGCCTTGCCGAGCACGTGGTACACGGCCCGCGCCACATCCACGGCGGCGGTTGGTCGCGTCGGCGCATCGCACCAAGCCGGCAAGAAGTGGACGGGTAATCGTCGCACCAAATTGACCAGGAACCGCGCGGTGGAGCCGCCCGGCCCCAAAATCAGGCCGACGCGTAAGGTGGTGACCGGCACACCACATGAGGCCATGGTGCGTTCCTCTTCGAGTTTGTGTTCCAGGTAGGCCGAACCGTGGGTGTCGTTGGCTGGAATTAAGGTCGAGATGTGCACAATTTGGCGGACACCGGCGGCTTCGGCGGCATGGGCGAAATTGTCGACCAGGATCAAATCAAGATCCACGAAGCGCGCCTGGGTCAAGCGCGATGACGGCAACATCGAGTGGGCTAAATAAACCGCGATGTCCACGCCCTTCAGCGCCGCCTCGGTGGTGTGCAGCGAAAATAAATCGCAGTGGCGCCATGCCGTACCCGGCGCGTTGCCGACAGGCGGCTTGGCGGCACGGGCGGGTGAGCGCGTCAAAACCACCACGCGATAACGTGGATCAGCTTCCAACAAACGCCGAACGTGGGTACCCATTAGCCCGGTCGCCCCCGCCACGGCCACGGTTAACGGCGGCGTTTTTGCCGGTTCCCGATGTTCCTCAGCCATAGCAATCCTTAGGGCGTTTCCGCACAGGCCAACAGTTCGTCAAACGGTACCAATTCAAGCACGCGTTCGTGGGTCGCTTCCATTTTGATCGGGATCAGCACGCCCGCGTCGCGCGCTTCCTTCCAGCGCGAAGCGCACAGGCACCAGTAATCGCCGGCTTTGAGGCCGGGGAAATCAAATTCGGGGATCGGCGTCGACAGATCGTTGCCGCGTTGTTTGGTAAACGCCAAGAACTCCTCGGTCATTTTGGCGCAAACCACATGCGCGCCCTGATCCCCATCGCTGGTATCGCAGCAGCCGGTGCGAAAGAAACCGGTTTTGGGGTCAAGGCTACAAACAGCTAGTTCACCGCCCAACACATTGCGTCGCTCGGCAAGATTCATAACATCCTCCGTGATGGATCCGTGCCGGCATGAACCGGCAACATCGCAAAAATCAAGCACCGGACAAGGGCCCGCGTTTGAAATACAGAATTTGAATTGCGATGCCCCATTCTAGCGCGGAACGGTTGCTTAAATCGAGAGATCCAAGCGGCCGTCGTCATCATCGCTAATCATTTCGGCCACCGAGCGCGTGGCCCGCTCCGGCCCCACCTTCACGGTCAACTCGGTTTCACCCATGCCCAGCCCTTCAAGCTGGTCTTCGAGCATGTGTAAATCGGCCAGCAGGCGGTGGTGCATGCGCGGTGTTTCCACCCAAAAAGTAGCGCACAGTTGGCTGCGATCCTTGAGCGCATCAACACGCAGGTGCCCGTAAACGGGAAAGTCCAAGTGCAGGATCACCAAAAACTGGTGTTTGGCACGCCGTCCCGGGAGACGCATAAAGGCCAACTCCATTTCACTGTCCTGATCGCCCATGCGGATCGGCAGGTTGAGGTACATCGGCGAGCCGTTGAGGTTTTGCATTTGGTTGAAATCGCGCACTAAATCCAGGGTTTGCGCCAGCCGCTTGGCCACGTCACCACTTTCCGAACCCGACATTTGAACCAAACGCGCCAGCGCTTCCTGCTGATTTTGATCCAGCCGCGACAAGGCCTCGCGAAAACGCGGTTCAATCTTTTGCATTTCGCGCGCTTGGGCGCCCTCGGCACGTTCGCCAAACTCCGATTTGAGAAAAGGACCCTCGAACAATGAACTGGGGTCGGGTTTTCCGCCGTTGAGGATTTGTTCGCGGAACGTCTCAAATTGGTTCGCCTTCAATCCGTTGAGCGGGCTTTTGGTGCGGAAGCTCCAGTCGTGGGTCTCCCCTTCTAAAGCCGAACGTACGAGCTCCGCCAACAGTGCGCGATGTTTGGCCATCAATTTACTCAATGAACCCAAATCGCCGTCGCGCAGCCGCGCCAGTTGTTCCGAAAAGCGTTCCAAGCGCCGCATCCATCCCATCTCGCGCAGGCGCTCGCCCAAACTTTCATCGCGATCCGGCAAAACGTGGTCCATGGCGAGGTATCGGAACAACCCCTTCTCCTCGCGCATCAGGCGTTCCTGTAGGTTGGGACGCGGGTCTTCGCGCCCACTTGGCGACGACGCCTCGTTGCGCCACAACTTCCAATCGGGCGCCTGCTCGGCGTCTTGCTGCAACACACCGACCAAGTCACGCAACGCCTTGGCGGCCTTGGCGGCGGCCTCGCCTGGCTGCATCTTGCCGGCCAGCGCTTGGTCGGTGAGGTTCTGCACTTCCCAAGCCTGATCCAAAAGCGCAATGCGCGTGTATTTGGTCAAATGGCGACGCAAAAACTGGTCGATACGCCCGTTGGCGGCCTCCGGTTCCATTTGCTGTACAGCGGCGGTAAGCGGATCAACCATCAGTGCCGGCTCCAGGGTGCCGACCGTGGCCAACTCCTGTAGAAGTGCGCGGTTGTTCTGCAGCACGGGCAACAAACGGTCACCACGGCCGGAAAGCCGCAGCGAGTTCAAGAAGCGATCAATGCGCGCCACCCGTTCGCGTTCGTCAAACAGCGGCGCATCACCTGGCTGCGCTTCGGCAAGGTGGCGGTCGAGCCACAGGTAACGCGCAAAACCGTTCTCCTCGGCCCGGACGCGTTTTTCCAGGCCAACCTCACCACCGCCGCTGAGATGGACCTCCGGCCGTCGCCACAAATCCCATTCAATTTCTTCGAGCGGTTGACGGCGGTCGTGCGTCAACAAATAACGCATGGTTTTGAGTCGGTCGACCAAGTGCTTTAGCCCTGGCCCGCCAACCTCGCCACCGTCGATCATCGCCTCGGCCAAACGGTCGGCTTGCCAAGCCTGATCAATCATGGCAATCCGTTTAAAGTCAATTAGTTGACCGCGCAAAAGCTTGGTCAATTCTCGGTTAATTGCATCGGCCGGCGCGCCGCGCAGCAACGGTTCCATCTCTTTGAAATAGGCCCGCCGCGCCGCATAATCGGCATCGCCGACCGGGTCATCGGCGGCCGCGGGCAACAAGGCGGCACGCAGCACGCCGTTACTTGGGAAAAAGCCTTCGGGTTTGAGGTTGGGGTGGTTGTTTTCTAAATAATCGCGCAGCGCCTCGAAACGGGCACCGTGCAATTGGGTTACGCCGTGATTGACGCGCGGGAAATGGCCGGACTTGAGCAACGCGGCAAGATCGCCTTCGAGGCTGGGCGTTAAACGCGAGAGCTGGTGATCGCCATTGAAAAAGTCAAACAATCCAAGCTGTTTGAGTGGATCGAGCCGGTCCAGCACAAACAAAGCGGCCTGCTCCGAGGGCGACAAACCCGCAAACGCGGTCACCATTTGCCGCAGACGCTCGCTATTTTGCGGCGCCAGCAATGCCGCGGCTTGGTCATCGTTACTTTGGTTCAGCGCGGCCAGGGCTTCCGGTGATTGGCTTTCCAAGTAAGCTTTGATACGGGCCAGCGCCGCCGGGTCAAGCGAACTGAGCCGATGCGCGGCGGCTCCGTCCGGTAGATTTTTGAGAAAAAAGTCCAGCTCGGCCCGCGTCTCACCGTCAAAGACGGCCCCGGTTTGACCGGTTAGGAAGGCGGCCAACTTGCGAAAACTCTCGACATCGAGTTGCTGCAAGAACTTCAGCGCCAACGGATCGCGTTGTGATCCAACCGGATTCTGACCCTGTTCGAGCCAGAACAGCCGTTCCAGTTCCTCAAACGAGGGTGCCGCCGCAAAGTTGGGAATACTCAGGTCTAGTGTTTTCAGGTAGTGATCGACCAACTGAGGGGTGAACCGCACCCAAGCCGGACCACCACTCACCGTCAAGGGCGGCTGCCGTTGGGCCAGGTGATCGCGCAGTTGCAGGAAGGCCTCGAGGTTGAGGTCTTGATGAAGCGGTGGTGGCGCCATCGGCTCGCGCGCGGCAACCTGGGTCAGAGAAGCAGCGACCCTGGCGTCCAGCGCACCTTGCCCGCTGAGAAAACGGTAGGCGGCCGGGTCCATTTCGGGATCGACCTTGTTGGCCAACATCAGTGCTTGCCAGTCGGCCTCAGCCATATTGTCGCGGTTACTAAGCAGAACAAAACGTTGGATTTCCTCGGGCATGGCGCCGACGAGCTGTTGCACTTTCATTTTCAGCTCCGGATAAAGGCTTTCGATATTAACCGTTTGCGGTGCGGCCACCTCGGGCGCACTGTGCGAGATTTCATCGAGGATCAACACCATGTCGCCGCGCGACACCCCGGCGTTCATGCTCAGTTTCATGAGGTTGGTCAGTTGTTCTTGTTCAGACACATTAAAGACAATACCGTGATCGCGCAGTACTGCGCTGTTCTCTTTGAGGGCGGCGGCGTTGGGTACCTGCACCGAGGTCAGCGCTTCGCCGTTGGCGGCCTGCAGGTCGACCTTCATGGCACCGGCGTCGAACGACAAAGCAATCGATTGCACTGGTTCGCCGGCAAAACCCACCAGCCGACTGCCGACCCGCACGCCATAGCCGGCATTGCCGCGCTCGACCTGGACCTGCGCATCACGCCCGGGTTCGAGTTTGACCGGACGGCGCTCGGGCCAGGATGATGTGGGGATGGCCATGCGACCTCACTTGCCTAACGAGGATATTGGGTGTTGTTGGGTTCATTGTACCTGTTGAAGGGGTGGGGTCGGGGGCCAAATTAAAATGAGGAGGGGCGATAGGCGTTTTGGCCCTTGGTTGCCGGTTCCGCCCGACGGAAGATGCCGTTCTTCGAAGGCGCGGGGAGAAAGCGGCTCTTTTGGGTGTTTTCGCCTGGGACAGGGGGTGGCTTTGTTGGGCCTGGGTAGGACGGGCGTCCTTGCAGGCACACCCTTTCGTGGCCACTGCCGCCTCGGAAGGATTGGCGCGGCTAGCCTCTGCCACTTGTCCTTGCCTTGCCCGCGTTGTTGGTTTTCCCTCTGGTTATAGGGACCATGGATAAACCCTGTTAATTTTGTTGCAGTTTGGGCAGTGGGTTCCGGGTTGTCGCGTTCCGCCCGAACCCATGTGGCAATTTGTATCCCACCAACTGGTTAGATTGGCACCCAGCCCTATCAATAACGCCAAACCTATCGGAAAAATGAAGAATGGATTACCTAAGGCCCAACAGCCAACCAAACACACCAGGAGCATTAGATTAAGCATGAAAAAGTAGCCTGGCGAACTTGAGCCACCTGGGTAAGATTGATACTGATCGGCCCTGAATTTTGTACCGCAACTCGGACACTTCATTGATGAAATCCCATTTCCGTAAAGAACCGTTCCGGCTGCACGTTTTTCCTCAGGTTAGCATTTGGCAGTTTCATCTATCAGCGAATCTGGTGCGAAAGGGTTAGGACGAAAGACCGAGGAGCAACCCAAAACACCAATCGTCTTTTATTCGACAGAATTTTTTCCTGGCAAAAAATTTATCACCTTGCTAGGTGGAAGGTGTTCACCCAAAGACAAAAGAAAGAGGGTGGTTATGTTGGAATTAGAGGACCTTTCGGGTCGTGTGATTGGTGCCGCCATTGATGTTCACCAAGAACTGGGGCCGGGATACGTGGAGTCATTCTATGAAACCGCCCTATGTATCGCCCTGTCAAAAATGGGCATCTCATTCCAAAAACAATGCCGTGTTTCGGTGAAATACGAAGGTATCGAGGTGGGCAGGCACCGTCTCGATTTAACCTGAACTAAGCGATTCTTGGCGGCGAAATCGCACAATCTGTTGGGCTGCAACATTTTGGGCGATTTCATCCACCCGAATCGCTCAGTTCAGGTTTAATTGTCGAGAAGGTGCTCGTGGTCGAACTCAAAACGGTACAAGCCATCACCCGAAACCATTACGCGACGCTGAACTCGTACCTCAAAGCCACCGGCCTAACCAATGCACTGCTCCTCAACTTCGCGGAAGCAAAGCTGGTCATCAAACGCCTCTACGAACAAAAGCCACAACGCTCACCAAGGCCCAGATAAGCGACAGACACCCCGCGCGCCAGTTCTTCCGAGGCGGACAGAAGCGGCCCAAAGGTGCAAATGCAAGGTCGCCCTTCCTACCCAGGCTCATCAACGCGAATCAATGTCCCAGGCGCACCCACCAAAAAGGGCCGCTTTCTGCCCGCGCCTTCGGAGAACGGCTTCTTCCGCCGGGCGGAAGCGGCAACAAAGGGCCCAAAAGCCCATCGCCTTTCCTCAATCTCAAGGGGCGACTGCCAACATTGGGTCGAGTTTGCCCGCCCGTTCAAGGGCGTTCATGTCGTCGAAGCCGCCAATCGCTTCGCCGTTAATGAAAATTTGCGGCACCGTCGTGCGGCCGCCGCTCATCGCCACCAACTTGCGGCGCATCTCTTGGTCGCCGCTCACATCCACATCTTTGTATTCAACGCCTTTCGCGCCCAGTAGCCGTTTGGCCTGCACGCAATACGGGCACCAAGGTGTCGTGTACAACACCACTTCTGCTTTGATTTCACTCATCGAATCCTCCCTTGTTCATGCAGTCAAACACGGCTTTAGCAGATTTTCTTCCCAAAGACACCTTAACCGAGAACCTGCCTTGTTCAGAAGCATGAAAAAAGGCGCCGCCTCCCGGAGGAAACAGCGCCTGTTGGTGTGCGGCGGCCAGGTGCGGCCTTGCCTTATTTAGGGCCGTGCGCCACGAACTCGCTGGACGTACTTGCGTACTTGTCGAAGTTCTTTTTGAACAGAGAAACCAGCTTCTGGGCGGTTTCACGGAACTTGGCTTTGTCGGCCCAGGTGTTGCTGGGGTCGAGAATGTTGCCGTCGACGCCTTCCAACTCAGTGGGCACCATCAATCCGAAGAACGGATCTTCTTTGCACGGTGACTCTTCGATGTTGCCGTCGAGAATCGAGGTGATAATGGCGCGGGTGGAAGGCAGGTCGATGCGGTGACCGACGCCGTAAGCACCACCGGTCCAACCGGTGTTCACCAAGTAAGCCTTGGCGCTGTGGCGCTCCATCTTCTCGCCCAACAGCTTGGCGTATTGGGTGGGGTGCAGCGGCAGGAACGGCTCACCGAAGCAGCTAGAGAAGGTCGCTTCGGGTTCGGTAACGCCACGCTCGGTGCCGGCAACTTTGGCGGTGTAACCGGAAATGAAGTGGTACATCGCCTGGCCAGGGGTCAGTTTGCTGACGGGCGGCAAAACGCCGAACGCGTCGCAGGTCAGGAAAATGATGGTCTTAGGGTGACCACCGACGCTGGGCTCAAGTGCGTTGTCGATGTGGTAAATCGGATAGGAAACACGGGTGTTTTCCGTGATCGATTTGTCGCTGAAGTCGACCTTGCGGGTTTCTTCATCGTAAACGCAGTTTTCCAGCAGAGCCCCGAAACGGATGGCGTGGTAAATGTCCGGCTCTTTCTCTTCGGAAAGATCGATACACTTGGCGTAACAGCCACCTTCAAAGTTGAAGATGCCGTTTTCGGACCAGCCATGTTCGTCGTCGCCGATCAACTGGCGATGCGGGTCGGCACTCAGCGTGGTTTTACCGGTGCCGGACAGGCCGAAGAACAAGGCGGTGTCGCCGTCGGGACCCATGTTGGCGGAACAGTGCATGCTGAGCGTACCGGAAAGCGGCAAGCGGTAGTTCATGACACTGAAAATGCCTTTTTTCATTTCGCCGGCGTACATGGTGCCGCCAATGATGGCGATGCCGCGCGAGAGGTGGAACATGACGAAAACTTCGCTGTTCAAACCCAGCTCTTTGTAGTCCTCGGCGGTGATATCGCATGCATTAATAATGGTAAAAGCGGGTTTGTGGCTCGCTAAAATTTCAGGGGAAGGACGCAAGAACATGTTGTTGACGAAGTGCGCATGCCACGCTTTGCGGGTAACGATGCGGATCGGCAACGCGAACTCGTGATCGGCACCGCAGTGGCCGTCGAAGACGTAAGCTTTCTCGCCGCTGTAGTGGTCTTGCACACGGGCGTAAAGCTTGTCGAATACTGCTTCAGATACTTTTTGGTTTACCGGGCCCCACCATACGTTCTGGGAAGCATCACCCTCGTCGACAATGTACTTGTCTTTGGGTGAACGTCCGGTGAACTTACCGGTTTTGCACATGGTGGCACCGTTTTTCCCCATGACCCCTTCGCCGTTGAGCAAGGTGTGCTCAACCAGCTTTTCGACGGGCAAATTTCGGAAGACGGTTGCCGGTTTTAGGCCTAATTGATCCAAGCCGTAGGTCTCAGACATGGAATCCCCTTTAACATTTATTTGTTATGTGAACAGACGACGAAAACGTCGAAACGGCGCGGCCGTTCCCCCCCGGACTGTTTCCACACAAAACCTTGGATTATAACATTGCGTAGAAGAGAAGGCGGCCAAAAACCTAAGGGAGAAAAGCCGGAGAAAAGAGCCGCAAGCCCGGTCTTGGTGCCATGGACAACGGCAATCCCTTTGAAACGAGACTTTTCAACGCTAACGCCGGCGCTTGATCGCGAAAAAACGGGGCCGCGGTTTGACAGGCCCAAGGTGAACAAGGTACAAATCTCCAAAAGTAACGAGGTAGAAAAGTATGAAAGTCCGGATTTTGGGTTATGTTGCGCTCGCCATTGCGCTTTATTTTGGCAATGTCGCGCTGCAAAGCTACCTCGGCCGCCGTGCTTTTGCCGCGACCGGACTGCCCGACGCCCCGCTTGCCGACACTCTCGCCGCCGCCAAGCAAAACGGCCGCCTCGTCATTGCCGATGTCTCCGCCGAATGGTGTCCCAGTTGTCGCCACTTCGATCAAGCCGTTCTGAGCGAAGAACCCGTCAAACAAAAAATTCGCGACGCCTTCCAATTCACCCGTGTTGAATACGAATCCGAAACCGGTGTCGCCTTGCGCAAGCAGTTTAGCCTCAGAGGGATCCCTTCCCTCCTCGTCCTCGACGGCGACGGTCGCTTGGTGACCCAACTCACCGCCGTCGACGACCCCGATTACTTCCTGCAACAGCTCGATGAGGTTTTGGTCAAGAAAAAGGAAACGCTGTCGTTGACCAGATGACGCGCTAGCTTGCTTGTGCTAGACTTCGGCCT
Organism: Holophagae bacterium; assembly: GCA_030429565.1. Classification (GTDB taxonomy): domain Bacteria; phylum Acidobacteriota; class Holophagae; order Acanthopleuribacterales; family Acanthopleuribacteraceae; genus Acanthopleuribacter. The sequence continues at coordinate 177,511 of JAUIFE010000012.1, forward strand.
TTGATTCCTTTGAACGTGCTGATTCGCAACGCAACTGGACCTTGCCGTCGCCACCGCGATGCCGACGCCGACCCCCGGCTTCACAACCCTCGCGTTGGATCGATCTTCATGCCGCCACGCCCGGATTCGCGCATTCTCCCCAGAACGCCGCACCGCCGTGATCGGTCTCCCCTTCGCCGGTTGCCCGCCTTTCAGCCTCTACCCTTTCTCTGGATGATCGTTGTTTCGAGCGCTAAGGTGCTGAGACATTTGGTGTTCTCTTCGTACAGCCGGCTCACAGGAGGCAAGACATGACTATTCGCATTGCAATTAACGGCTTTGGCCGTATCGGTCGCACCGTCACGCGCATCATTTCCCAACGTGACGATATCGAACTCGTCGGTATTAACGACCTGACCAGCCCTGAACAATTGGCCTACGCATTGAAGTATGACTCCATTTTCGGTCGCATGGACGGCGTTCGCGCCGAAGGCGACCGCCTGATCACCCCCAAATTTAACGCCCGCGTTACCGCGATTAAAGATCCCGCCGAAATCGATTGGGCCTCGCTCAAGGTCGATTTCGTCATTGAATCAACCGGCATCTTTCGCAAGCGCGCCCAAATCGAAGCGCACCTGCGCGGCGGCGCCCAACGCGTCCTGCTCTCGGTTCCGCCCAAGGACGCCCTCGACGCCACGGTCGTGCTCGGTGTGAACGACCACGTGCTTACCGGAAACGAGAAACTGGTATCCAACGCATCCTGTACCACCAACTGTGCGGCCCCCATCGCCAAAGTGGTCAACGAAGCCTTTGGGATCGAGAAAGGATTCATCAACACGATTCACGCCTACACCAACGACCAACGTCTGATGGACATGCCGCACAAAGATTGGCGCCGTTCCCGCGCCGCCGCCCTGAACGTGATCCCCACCAGCACCGGGGCCGCCGTCGCCGTCGGCAAAGTCATCCCCGAACTCAACGGCAAGCTGGACGGCATGGCCTATCGCGTGCCTGTGCCCGACGGTTCCGTGGTTGATATGGTTGTTCAGGTGAAGAAAAACACCACCGCCGAGGACGTCAACGCGGCCATGAAAGAAGCCGCCGCGGGCCCGCTCAAAGGCATTCTTTCCTACGAAACCGATCCCGTTGTGTCCGGTGACATTATCGGCAACCCACACAGCTCGATCTTCGACAGCCAATTGACCCAGGTTCTCGACGGGAACTTCGTTAAAGTCGTGAGCTGGTACGACAACGAATTCGGCTACAGCAACCGCATGGTCGATCTAATGCTCAAAATCGCCGCAATGTAAAAACGCGCGAACGCCATAAAAAAAGCCCGAATCAACGCGTTTGATTCGGGCTTTTTCATGATGGCGCGGCGTTGCTTAAGGCCGACCGCCGGGATCACTGGGAAAATCGCTGCCCAGCCCGCCTTCTCCCGCGGCAAGCTGTTGGGCTTCAGCCGAGAACTCAGCACTGTCGGCGCCGCTTAACAAAGCGCCTTGCGCCGGTTCGACGGCGGCAGGCGTCGCGGGTGAACTCGCGGCTTGCGTCGGGTTAAGGTAGGGGTTCGCGTTCGTATCCAGGGTTAGGTTCATCATGGTCTCCTTGGGTATTTGGGTAGCAATGAGGTGCCAAGAGCCGCCATTCGGTTGCCAAACCGAGCCGCCGCGCATGGGCCTCGAGGATTTCGGGTTGAAGGTCGGAAGCACGCCTTTTGAGGGTCCAAAGCGCTTCGCTGAGCAGGTTTCGTGCGGTTTCAAAGTCGTTGGGCATTTCGCGAAGAATCAGACGTGCCTCCAAGCGAACAGCGGCACTTTCGGTTAGATCCCCCTCCAGGGCGAGAAAAAGAGAAAGCGTATTACACATCCCGGCGGCAACCTCACCCTCCGCCGACCGTAGGCCGCGACGCAAGACGGTGACCGCCACGTCGGGCCGGCCATCGAGGTACAGCAGGTAACTCTCGAGATGATCCATCATGGCCGTGTGTTTGTAGGCACCCTCGGTTTGTCGGGCGTGCGCCAGCGCGCGCTGGGCCGCCGCCAAGCGATCGGTATTGAGGTAAGCATTGGCCCGGTAGAGGAAAAGCAATCGCTGGTTGTTGGGCATCGGCGTCTGCATGCGGGGAAACATCGGCGCCACCTTCTCGGCTTCGGCCAAGGCATCCTCAAAACGACCGCGCATCAAGGCGGCATGACACAAAATCAGACGCGCGCGGCTCTGGTCGCTTAACCAACGGCAGTCCGTCAAGGGTTTGGCGATTTCATACAACGCCTCCAGACTGTTGCTCGCGCGGCGGCTTTCCCGCCAAACGTAAAGTGACAGCTCGTCCAAGGCGTCGAAATCTTGGTCGTTTATCGGACGCGGCATGGCGCCAAACGGCAACTGCCACCAGGTGCGCACCCGCCGCCCCCATGTATCGTTGTGGGCACCGTTAAAGGCCGTCACCACCACCAGCGCAGCGGTCACCGTCACCAACCCGCGCCGCCACGTCAGCCGCAACGGCCGGTGACGACCTGCGCTGCCCGGCCGCCGGCGAAAACGGCGGAACAGGGGCGCCGACCAAAGACCACACCCGCGCGGCTGCGATGCGGCGGCCGATGAGGGCCCGGCGGCAGGCGCTTCAGATGCGGCACCCGCTTCAGCACGAGGTGCGTTGTCGGCGGCACCCGCTTCAGCACGAGGTGCGTTGTCGGCGGCACCCGCTTCAGATGGGACAGCCGCTGCCTTGTCGGCGGCACCCGCTGTGCGTTCAACCTCGCGCGCCGCGTCGTCATCCGCCCGCGGCGGTGCTGTCCGGGGCGCCGCCGCGTCACAAACATCAAGCGACGGTGGCGGTACTTTCAGCGGTAACACGGTTGCATCGTTGGCCGGAATTAACCGTGCGACATCGTGTTGCGCCAGGTAATCGCGAATGTACTGGTGCAACACACCAATCCCGCGTAAATCGTATTTACATGGATGATGCGGATCGGCTAAATCCTCGGCGGCGAGGTACATTAACTGAGCACCCGACCAAAGCTTTCGTTGTTTATTCTTCACAAACGACAGCGTCAGAAGCGGTCGATAAAGCGGACCAATCTGCGCGGGAAGTTGGTCGCGTCCGTACAACTTGCCCAATTGACGAAACTTCATCAGACGCCGTTTTTCAATATAACGGCCCAGCATGGTTTGCAATGAGTTTCGTCGCGTCATAATCTCATATTTTTCTGTCGCGGTAATCTTATCATCGGTACATTGCAACCAGTAACGCAAAATGGCGCCGGTATCGTACACCGCCAAATACTCGAGCTGCAGCAACCCGAGACGCACATCAAATTTTCTTTTCACGCGGCGCTCTCCAACCAAACCCAACGACACGCCAAGCATTTGCAAAAATTCATCTTACCGGCATGCAACCTGGGCATCCAGGGATTTACCGACGATGAGACAGCAACTCGATTAGCGAAAAATAAACCCTTCACTGTCACCCATAAACATTAACGAGACGATAAACGCCGTCAAAGAATGCCCGCCCAAGAAATAACACAAAACAACAGAAAAAACCAAGCGAGACTCACTCACGAAACCAAAAAAACAAGTAATTTCGCGAATAAAATCAAGCAACAATCAATTATTAAAAATCAACACGAATAATAATATCACCCACCCGTCTCCAATCATAACCGCCCGATTTGCCTGAATGGCATCGCGTCAAAGGGTGGCGCGATCCGGGCAGGAAAAAACGCACCGGGTCGCGTTTGGCGCGTACCGACAGGGTCGGCGAGCATTTTTACGCGACCCTACGGGCTGTTTGATTTCGCTACCTAGCACCGCTCAGGTTAGGTCAAACAACGCACCGCGTGCCTCAGCCCATTCTTTGAAACCCTCTGGATAACGCGATGTCCCGTCAAAACGCGCGCCGGTCACCTCTTTAAGGCCTTGCCAACCCTTGACCCCACTTAGATCGGTCCCCCTCAGGTCGGCCTCCTGAAACCGCGCCCTCGCGATAAACGCGTACATCAGTTTGGCACCGCGCAGATCGGCACCACTGAAGTCGGCACTGTGATAACTACCCGAATCCAAACAAGCACGCCGCAGGTCGGCACCACGGAAGTCGGCATCGGTGGCATTGCTCATTTCAAAGCGTGAACCGACAAGCGATAACGCCGCAAATTGACAACCACGGACGATTCCGTAACTGAAATCGACCCCCTCCATGGCCAACCCGCCAAAGGAAACCCCACCCAAATCGCACTCGCGCAAGGATCGTGAGGGTAAAGCGGCCACCTGGTCACGCGCATTGTGCAGCATCCAAACACAGCGCTGGGTGGCATTTATTTTGGTTCGTTCGTCGATGAGGCTGCCGCGCAAATTGGTATTTAGCCAGCGAACCCCGTGTAATCGGGTACCGCGCAAGTCGGCGTCCTCGAGGTCGGCCCGACCCAAATTAGCACCGCCCAACATAGCATCGGCTAGATTGACCCGTCGCAAGCGCGTCTCGGAGAAGTCCACCCCGTCTAAGTCGGCCCCGCTTAAATCGGCCCCGTCCAGTTGCGGTTTCCAGTCGGGAAAACGGCGGCGTTGCAGGTCGAATTGCTCCGAATCCTTGCGCAGCAGGGCAACCATCTTCTCTAATTTGTAGCCAGGTCCATTCATCGGTTCATCTCCTCGGTCACCTAAGCAGAGCGCGACGCAGCGGCGGCTGCCCGCACCACAGATCTAAGGGTAAGTGGGCTCAAGCGCTTAAACGTTGCAAAGCATCAGTGAAGAAGCGCCGTCGCACTTGATCATAAAGAGATCACCGACCAAAAAAAGTGAGCCGAAACATTTAAGAACCGCAGTAATGATCATTGATTGGGTCAAAACTCTGGCGCGAAACCGTTTAGCAGAAACGGACGCACCTGTCGCTGCAGCGTGCCGCATTCTCACAAGCTGTTTTAGTGCAGAGTCTTGCCCAAAGTCGCCGCGAAGCATCGCCGTCCTGGTAACACCGCAGGCCTGGTTGCGGCTGGAACATTTGCCCGCACCATACGTTCAAGGATGATAAACACAGGAAACCCAATCGACCCCGAGCTGAAACGCATTACGTACGACACCAGGAGGCCGTTTCATGCCGAAACTCGCGATTTGTAGCGCCTTTTGCTTGGCCGTTCTGGCCACGCTCACCGTCCACGCCGACGAACCTTCACCGCTAACGGTTCAGCTAGGCACCCGTCATCGCATTAAGGCGCCGACGTTAAACGAAACCCGCGAACTGTGGGTGGCGGCGCCCGCCAAAACGCAAAAAGCGGTGGTCATCTACGTGCTCGACGGTGAAGATCATTTTCGTCACGCGACCCTTGCCGCAGAAACGCTCTACCGCGAAGAACGCATGCCCGCCTGCGTGGTCGTCGGCATCAACAACCACGGCTTGCGCACCCGCGACCTCGGCGACGACGCCGAACCCTTTCGCCGTTTCTTCTTGAAACAGGTCGTCCCTTACATCGAGCAACACTATGCCGTCGTCGGACCGCGCACCCTGTTCGGTCACTCGCTCGCCGGATTTTTCAGCCTATCACTTTTGGCCGATCACCCCGAGGCTTTTGACAACATCATCACCGCCAGCCCGGTCGTCCACTTTCGGCGCGGTGAATTACTACAAAAGATGCCGCACCGACTAGCCCAACCCCAATCTGGAGCAAAGAATTTTTTTACTTCCATGGCAAGCGCCGAGCAGGAAGGCGCGCGAGCCACAGCGGCACTCACACAATTGCGCATCATGTTAAATGAAAAAGCCCCGACCGGTTGGTCGCATTCAAGTCGGGACTATCCAGCCTTAACCCACATGACGACACCTTACCCGTCGCTTTACCAAGGCTTAAACGAGGTCTTTCGCGATTACCAAACACCGCAATACCAAAGTTACGCCGACTTCCAAAAAAAAGGCGGCGTGTCAGGCCTGCGATCCTACTACGCCCAGCGCGGCACCAAATACAGTGTCGACCCCGAACCGACGAGCTCGGCCTTGCGCTCCGTCGGCCTCTTAATGCTGTCCGCCGATCAGGGAGAACAAGCGCTGCAACTCATGCGCAGCAACGTCGAAAAATTCCCCAACGCAATGGAGAGCCACAACCGACTGGGGCTCATCCACATGCGCTTGCGGCAAGGCCCACAAGCGCTGGCGGCCTATCAAAAAGCGCAGGCCTTGGCCGAAAAACAGCAACACCCTGACCTCGCCTTTTACCGTTCGCGCGTCGCCTTTTTGCGCAGCCGAATGACCGAATAATCCCAAACAGAAAAACCCGCATGCGCCGGCCGAAGCACCACACATGCGGGTCACGGTCACGCGGCGGCCCAACCACCGCGTTTCCGGGATTCACTTGCTAGAACTGATATTTCAAATCGAAACGGTCGAGGTCCATCACCTTGGTCCAGGCCGCAATGAAGTCAGTAACGAACTTTTCTTTCGACTCATCAAAGGCATAAACCTCAGCGATAGCGCGCAATTCCGAGTTCGAACCGAAGATCAGATCGACCGGGGTCGCCGTCCACTTGAGCTTGTCGGTCTTGCGGTCCAACCCTTCGTACAGACCTTCTTGTTTGGCGTTTTTGCGCCATTTGGTTCGCATGTCGAGCAAATTCACAAAGAAGTCATTGGTAAGCGTGCCGGGACGATCCGTGAATACACCGTGTTTCGCACCGTCGGTGTTGGCATCCAGCGCGCGCAACCCGCCGACCAGGACGGTCATTTCGGGTACGGTTAAGGTCAACAAGTTAGCTTTGTCGACCAAGTTCTCGGCAGGCGAACGGTAGGCGGCCTTGGCATCGAAATAGTTGCGGAAACCATCGGCGGCCGGACGCAATTCTTCAAAGGTCGCCACATCGGTGTTTTCCTGAGTAGCATCCATACGGCCCGGCGAAAACGGAACCTTCACGGCCATGCCCCCGTCCTTGGCGGCTTTCTCAATGGCGGCCACGCCGCCGAGGACGATCACGTCGGCAAAAGAAACCTTTTTCCCGCCGGGCAGCGTCTTGTTGAAGTGCTGTTGAATCGATGCCAATTGACCCAAGACCTTGGCCAATTCCTTAGGTGTGTTGGCGGCCCAGTCTTTTTGAGGCGCCAAGCGAACCCGTGCGCCGTTGGCACCGCCACGCATATCGCTACCACGGTAAGAAGAAGCGGAGGACCAAGCGGTACGCACCAGCTCCGGTACGGTCAAACCAGACCTGAGGATTTGGATTTTGAGGTTCGCGATATCCTTGGCGTCGATCAGCTTGTGGTCGCGTTTAGGAATAGGATCTTGCCAGGTCATGGCTTCCTGAGGCACTTCAGGACCCAGGTAACGGGCACGTGGGCCCATGTCGCGGTGGGTCAACTTAAACCAAGCGCGCGCAAAGGCTTTTTCGAATTCTTGCGAGTTGTCGAGAAAGCGTTTGGAGATCTTTTTGTATTCGGGATCCATCTTTAGCGCCAAGTCGGTGGTGAACATAATCGGCGCGTGGAATTTGCCTTTAACATGCGCGTCGGGCACCATGTTTTTGGCGGATTCTTCGGTCGGGATCCACTGAATCGCACCGGCCGGACTTTTGGTTTGTTTCCACTCGAACTGGTACAAGTTGGTCAGGTACATGTGGGTCCAGCGCGCGGGAGCCGAGGTCCAGGCGCCTTCCAAACCGCTGGTGACGGTGTCCTCGGCATTGCCTTTCCCAGCTTTGTTTTTCCAACCAAAACCCTGTTCTTCAATAGCGGCGCCACCTGGCTCGGCACCAAGGTTTTTGTCGCTGTGCGCGCCGTGCGCTTTACCGAAGGTGTGGCCACCGGCCACCAGGGCGACGGTTTCTTCGTCATTCATGCCCATGCGGCCAAAGGTAACGCGAATGTCGTGGGCGGCAGCCAGCGGATCAGGCACACCGTTGGGGCCGACGGGATTGACGTAAATCAAACCCATCTGTGTGGCGCCAAAAGGTTTGTCGAGTTTGCGTTTGCCGCTGTGGCGTTTGTCGGCTAAAAATTCGGTTTCGGCACCCCAGTAAACCAGGTCCGGTTCCCAATCGTCTTCACGGCCGCCGGCAAAACCCAAGGTTTTGAAACCCATGTTCTCCATGGCGACGTTGCCCGTCAACACCATCAGATCGGCCCAAGACAGGTTTTTGCCGTACTTTTGTTTGATCGGCCACAATAGCCGCCGTGCTTTGTCGAGGTTGGCATTGTCCGGCCAACTGTTAAGCGGATTAAAACGCATTTGCCCACCGGCAGCACCGCCGCGCCCGTCAGCTTGACGGTAAGTGCCGGCGCTGTGCCAGGCCATGCGAATAAAGAAGGGACCGTAGTTGCCGTAATCGGCCGGCCACCATTCTTGCGACGTCGTCAACAACTCGTTAATGTCTTTTTTGACCGCTTTCAAATCCAATTTGTTAAAAGCCTCGGCGTAGTTAAAGGCGGTGCCGTAAGGATTGGATTCGGGATCGTGGGCACGCAAAGGCTGCAGGTTCAGTTCTTCGGGCCACCAAAATTGATTGGTTTTGGCTTCGCCTTGGCGCGGCGCGGGTCCATCGGCGGCAACAGCCGACATGGCAACAAACATTAGCGCGACAACAGCGGGTACCAGAAACAATTTCCGTCTGCTCATGACAATTTCTCCTAGCATTTATTTTGGGCAACGGACACACGCCGGGTGGGCGGCGTCGATTACCGAAACGTTGCCTGTCTGTAGTGCAAAATTGAGGACCAACTTTGTTTTCAGCCTGTCATAAGTGGAAAAATCATGGTGTTCCGGCTTAAAATAAACCAGCGCAGAAACAATACAAAATCAACAAAACAAAATATTTAGACCGACCAATAACAACCCAACGACTCAGCGAAACAATCAGAGCTATCCTGAACATCCGTCAAAACCCCCCACGGCAAAGCCTAATAACGGAGCGTATTAAAGCGACTTCACTCACCGAAATATCGGTACGCGCTTCTATTTCGGTCCAAACCGAAATACGTTCACCACCCTCACCAACCTTGCTCAAGTGATATGATGGGCTTCTCCAGCACCACTTATTCTCCCCTTTAGGACGGTTTGATTATGTTGAATCCCTACCTGACCTTCAACGGCAATACCCGTGCTGTTTTTGATTTTTACCGCGAGGTTTTCGGCGGTGATTTTGAATCGTACGAAACCTTTGCCAACGCGCCCGCCGAGATGAACATCGATACAGCCCATCACGACAAAATCATGCATGTCTCCCTACCGATCAGCGACAGTGTGCTGATGGGCTCCGATTACGTCCCCGGCTGTGGCCCACCGTTGGTGGAAGGCAACAACTTCTCAATTTCGATTACACCGCGCGACCGAGCAGAAGCCGACCGCTTGTTCGGCCGGCTGGCTGAAGGCGGCCAGGTTGGCATGCCGCTGGGCGAGACCTTTTGGGGCTCGTATTTCGGCATGACGCGCGATAAATTCGGTGTCAATTGGATGCTCAACTTGCCGCTACAGCAGGGTTAGGTTTTGTGATAGCGCCGGCGCGCTTTTTGACAAAACACCGACAAGCTTGTTTTACAATGACCGCAAAGCACCATCCTCGTTCCATTCTAGGAGTCTCACATGAGTACCCTCGTTAAAGTTCTTTTGGCCATCTTCCTGCCACCGGTTGCCGCCTTCCTGACCGTCGGCTTAACCATGCATTTCTTCCTCAATATTTTGCTGTGCCTCCTCGGCGGCATTCCCGGTATGGTCCACGCCCTGTGGTTAATGTTGCGCTAGTAAGCGATCACGCCTAACCAAAAAGGCGGTCTCCCTGTGATGGGGAAACCGCCTTTTTTCGTTGTACTTCCTACTACAATCCGTCCAAAACGGTTTTACCCACCGCCTGGCCGCTTTCCTGCAATACATGGGCCGCACGCAGGTTGGCCACGCTCAGCGCACCACCGTGGTGATTCAAGGTGGAAACCAATCGCCCTCGGTCAACCAAGTCGGCCACGCGGTTCAGCAACCCATGCTGAACCGCCATATCCTCGGTTTGGAACATGGCGCGGGTGAACATGAATTCCCAACTGAGCGTCAACGCTTTACGCTTGATCAGCGATACGTTCAGGTCCGCCGGATCGTCGATAAGGGTCAACCGACCACGCGGCTGAATCAAATTCACCAGGGCTTCAAAATGGTGACCGGTGTGGGTCAACGCCGCCACATAACGCGGCTGCAGACCCAATTCGGCAACTGCTTCATCCAGCGGGCGACGGTGATCAACGACCTGGTCGGCACCCATGCGTTCAACCCATGCCCGCGTTTCTGGACGTGAAGCGGAAGCAATCACCGTCAGGCCGGTGAGCTGCTTGGCGAGTTGAATCAGGATCGAACCAACACCACCCGCCCCACCGACAACCAGCAGCGCTTCACCCGCCCCTTCACCTTCACGTAACCCGAAACAATCGAACAAAATCTCCCAGGCGGTAATCGCGGTTAGCGGCAAAGCAGCGGCTTCGGCAAAATTGATGGTGGTCGGCTTGCGCCCGACCAACCGTTCATCGACCAGTTGATGGCTCGCATTGCTGCCTGGGCGCATCAGATCCCCTGCATAAAACACGGCATCACCCACGTGAAAACGCGTCACTTGTGATCCGACCGCCTGCACCACGCCGGCGCCGTCCCAGCCGAGAATACGCGGCGTTTCCGCGACCGCCATACCGGCGCGAACCTTGACATCAACCGGATTCACCGATACCGCTTTAACCGCAACCAACAAATCATGGGGTCCCGGCGTGGGTAGTGTCGTTTCAAAGGCGATCAGGGCCTTTTCAGCCGTGATCGGCCCCGCCTGGGGATAACCAATCGCTTGTACTTGCATCGAACCGTCCTTCCCGAGCGCGCTTGGTGCGTCCCGGTAATGCTTGATCTTTCCCAGTGTAATTTCATAAAAATTAAAAACAATCCCGCTTGATTCAAATTGATAATTTGGATATTTTTGATAAATGGATACCCTTTCCCTTCGCCTTTTCATCCGCATTGCGGAACGCGGCGTTTTTGCCAAAGCCGCACGCGACCTAACCATGTCACCCGCGACGGCCGGTGCACGGCTCGCCAAGCTCGAAGAGCAGGTCGGCGCCCGCCTGTTCCATCGCACCACGCGAGCGGTGTCACTCACCACCGACGGCGCCGCCTTTTTACCCTACGCGCGCCAAGTCATCGAAACACTCAGTCAAGGGATGAGTGCGGTCGGCGGACACGAAACAGAAGCCCAAGGGCGATTGCGCATGACGTTGCCCGGCTCGTTCGGGCGCATGCACGTGGTACCCTATTTGGCCGAGTTTGCGCTGCGTTACCCGCGCATTGAGTTGGACCTGAGGCTTTCAGACGAGGTGCTGGATGTGGTCGCCGGCGCCTTTGACCTGATCATTCGCAACGCGCCACTTAGCGATAGCAACATGGTCGCGCGCAAGCTGGTTTCGGACCGCCGCATGCTGGTCGCGGCCCCAAGTTATTTGGCACGTTTCGGCACGCCGCAAACACCGGCCGACCTGGCCAACCATCGCTGCGTTACCTTGGCCGATCACCCACGCTGGCGCTTCGCCGACGGTCAAAGCCTTTCGGTGCCGCGAGCCCTGTCGGTCAACGACGGCGAAGCAATGCGAATGCTGTTAGAGCAAGGGTTTGGGGTTGGCGTTAAATCCGTCTGGAATGCCTACCAAAGCCTGCAAAGCGGCAAACTGGTCGCGCTTCTCCCCGACGATCCGCTCGCCGATGATGTGGCGGTCTGGGCCCTATACCCCAGCAGCCATGTCGTTACCGCCAAGGTTCGCGTCATGATCGACTTCCTTCACCAATGTTTTCATCCTGTGCCGCCTTGGGAAAACCCATCCCGTCAAAGCGGCGAAACTGAGAGACATCATGCCCAAAAATGAAGCCGGCCCCAAAGAATCCGATCTGTATCCACCGTTAAAAACCTATCTCAGTGCCCAAGGCTACGAGGTGAAAGGCGAAGTACAGGGCTGCGACGTGGTCGCTATTCGCGGCAAAGAACCGCCCGTGGTGATCGAACTCAAGCTGGTCTTCAACCTCAACGTCATTCTGCAAGCGGTTGAACGCATCGCGGTGTCCGATCACATTTACATCGGCGTACCACGCGAATGCAAATCGCTTAAACGGGATTTCAAACGCATTGTTAAACTCTTGCGTCTTTTAGGCTTGGGTCTAATTTGCATCGATATTCATCCTTCGCCGGTACCGGTTGAAGTCGTCCTCGATCCGAGCCCCTACCGGCCACGCATCTCTAAACGACGCCGGCAACGCCTGCTGGGTGAATTCCAGCGCCGCATTGGTGATCCCAATTTGGGCGGGACGGCGACACGCAAAGGGATCATGACGGCCTATCGCCAACGGGCAATGGCGATAGCCCGCTATTTACACGAATCCGGACCATGTAAAGCAGCCGAAGTAGCCAAGGCGCTCCACGAACCCAAAGCTCGCAATATCATGTACCGCAACGTCTACGATTGGTTCGAACGGGTGCGGCCAGGCGTTTATGCGCTCACAGAAAAAGGCCGGCAAGCGCTGCCGACCACCACCGATGGGCCCTAAGTTAATCCATCTTCAGACGGTAGCCCGCTTTGCGCACGGTCAGAATGTGTTTGGGATGAACCGGGTCGGCTTCTAACTTTTTGCGGAGTTCGCCGATGTGGGTATCAACCGTGCGCGTCAGGACATCCCCGGCATAACCCCACACTTCTTGAATCAGCTCTAAGCGCGGCGCAACCGCACCTTTGCGCGCCAGCAGCGCCATTAAGAGATCGTATTCCTTGGGCGCTAAGGCCACGACACGACCGTTGCGGCGTACCTCACGTGCTTTCGGTATAACGGTCACGTCGCCAAAGACGGGCGTTTCCAAATCAGCGGGAGGACGAGCATCCGTGCGCCAACGGCGCAAGAGCGACTCAATTCGCGCTAAAAGTTCCAGCACACTAAAGGGCTTGGTGAGGTACTGATCAGCACCGAAACGGAAGCCACGCACTCGGTCAATTTCCTCGTCACGGGCGGTGAGAATGAGCACCGGCGTCTGGATACCTTCAGCCCGCATGGCGCGCAGCAGCGAGAACCCATCGAGACCGGGCAACATTAAATCGAGCACAATCAAACTGAATCTTTGTTCCTGAACCAAAGCCTGCGCGACGTTGCCGTCGGCGGCGGTCATCACCACATAACCTTCAATTTCAAGGTTGTTTTTTAGACCATAAGCCAGATTTTGATTGTCTTCGACAATTAGGATTCGGGGTGATGTCATGGTGCCTCCCGGTCGCGCGCCGGTGCGAAGCTTGCCACGAATCGCGCGCCGCCGTGGCGACCATTTTCAACCCACACCTGTGCGTTTTGGACCACGGCTAATTCGCGCACCAGCCACAGGCCGATACCGGTGCCGGCCACGGCCGCATTGCGATGGTGCGCCATCCGTTCGAAGCGTTGCCAAATCCTTTTGCGTTCCCGCTCGGGTACGCCTTCACCGCGATCCTCTACCCAAAGATGAATATTGGCACCGCTGCGTGCGGCGCCCAGTTCAATCGGCGCATCGGCGGGCCCGTACTTGAGCGCGTTATCGATCAGGTTCCGCAGCATCCGTCGCACAAACCGGTCGTCGGCGTGGATATGTAGGTCGGGTTCAAGCGCCGCCACAAAACGATCCGCGTCACCCGCCAGCGCGCCGAAATAACCGACCTGTTCGGCCATCAGGGCTTGGACGTCGACGGCACCAAATCGCGGTCGACTCAGGCCGTGCAGGGAACTCGAGAAGCGAATGACATTTTCAACCAGATCCGCCATACGTCGTGTTTCTTGGTGAATGATTTCGAGCGCGCGCGAACGTTCTTCAACCGACCGCACGCGGTCAAGTAAAAGCGTTTCGGTAAACATTTGGATTTGTGCCAAGGGTGTGCGCAATTCATGGGAAATACTTGCCATTGAATCACTTTGACGGACCAGCAAAATCTGTTCGCGCCGCCATTGCAACAAGACCAACGCCACCAAAGCCACGGCCACGAGCAATAAACCCGCCGGTGCCGCTAAGCGCGACTTTGGCAAACCACCAATGATCAGCGCCGGTGCCAAATCCGTCGACAAGGTGATGCGCACCCGCATTTCAGAGAGACCGTAGTCCAGCGCCGTTTCAGCAGCAAGCCGGCCGTCACGACGACCGTGGTGATAAATCACGCCGTGCGGCGCCAGCACCTGAAGGTTAATTTGGTCGTTGGTAAGGCTCTCGGCCACCCGTGTCACCGGCAACAACCGTTGGCTGTTCACCACAAAATCAAAAAAATAGGTGAGCAGGCCGATATCGGCGACAAATCCTTCATACCGTTGTGGCTCAATGCGACGAAACGCCAAAAAGGTCGCACCGTCCCGGCCAAAATGGACCACATTCAACTGGCGCTCGTCATAGTGAACATCATGCAGTTCCGCCAAGTAGTCGGCAAACAAGGATTCTTTATGGAAGCCGGCCGCCCAATACGTATTGCTCTCCAAATCAAAGCGCACCAGGCTGAAACACAGCGCCTGATCAACCGTTGGTGAACCGAGCCGGTCCCAGCGCAGATCGGCCACCGTCACCGGCGCGGGTAGGTGCGGCCAGGGCACATTGTTAAAGCGTCGCAAGATTGTTTGGACACCGTTGTAGCCAAGCGACGGCGTGAGCTGACGCGCGAACTCACGGCCGGTTAAACGCGCATAATCTTCCAGTACCGCTTCCACCGTCGCCCGATGCGAGCGCACCGCCTGGTGAAGCTGGAAAGCAGCCACCGCCACCACCGCCAAGGTGGCGGTTAACAAAACCACCACGGCCAAGTGGCGTCTGGGAAGTTGATGTTTCGGCCGGCCCGCCATAGTTTGCCCTCATCGCGACAGGTGACGATTGCGCAAGGATCGTCGTTGTAACGCAATCTAAGTCTCGGCCGTGACCGTGACCTTGTCAATCTAACCTACGTGGCAAGCGGCGCCTTTTGAAGGCCGTGCATCAAATCTTGACCGTTTCCTGACATAGACTTTGCCCGTTCTGGTCCCAAACCGACCAGCGGCCGCCTAGACTTGAGCCATCCCACTCAATACCGATGCCAAAGGCTCAGGAGGAACAGGTCATGATGCGTTTTGTTTGGTTGTTCTTATGGCTTTGCCCAACCGTGGCGGCCCAATTCGACGGCCCCTATGAAAACTTGCAAGTCTTGCCGAAAGACATCAAAAAAGAGGACCTTCGCGCCATCATGCGTGGCTGGTCCGGTGATTTGGGCGTGCGCTGCGTCGATTGCCACTACAGCGCCAGTGGCAAATTCGAGGATATCGACTTCGCTTCCGATCAAAATGACGCGAAGAAAACAGCGCGCGCCATGGTCAAGATGACCGCCGAGATCAATGAACGTTTCTTCAAGCCCCAAAACCTTGAAATCAGTTGCTATACCTGTCACCACGGTACCAACAAGCCCGTTCGCTTAGAGCAAATTCTCGCCGCCGATTACGCCCAAGGCGGCGTCGATTTGGTTGAGAAAACCTATCGCGACAAACATAATAATTACTACGGCGCGGGCGCCTACAACTTTCGCGCATGGTCGGCCCTCAATGCGCTTGCTTCGGAGCTGATGCCGACCGAGAATTGGGCCGACATCAAACGCATTCACGAAATAAATATCGAGTTCAATCCCGATTACGATGGTTCTCACTTTTTTTTGGGGGTGTATTACTTAGATCAGGAGCTGGTACCGGAGAAGGCGCGCAGCCATCTCAACGTCGCCATGAAAATCAACACCCACTGGACGCCACGCAAAGCGGCCCGTCTCGCCCATCGGTTCAAGCGCCGGGACAAGGCGGCGCTCGCGCGTCGCCTGCTGGAGACGTTAACCCAAGTGGCCCCTGACAACGCCGATGTTCACAGCAACTTGGGCGATTTCCTCAGCGAAACGGGCGAAACCGATGCGGCCCGCACCGCCTACGAATCGGCTTTGGCCCGCGACGCAAATCACCAACGCGCCAAAGCGGGGCTGGCGAAGTTACCTTAAACGCAGCATTCGCCATCGACCCAAGGCACCTGACCAACCTCGCAGCGGCGGCATTGAGGTAACGGCAATTAGGTGCCTTGGGTGATTTCCTCAGTGAAACAGACGAAAGCGATGCGGCCCGCACCGCCTACCAAGCGGCTTTGGTCCGCGACGAAAATCACCAACGCGCCAAAGCGGGGCCGGCGAAGTTACCTTAAACGCAGCATTCACCATCGCCTCAAGACACCTGACCACGGTCGCACCGGCGGCATTGAGATAAAGGCAACGAGGTGCATCGGTCGCCGAACCAACGCTGCCTAGGCAGGCGAATCCAAGTTGTCCAATAGCTTTTCGTTGGCCCGTTCACGGGTCGGTAGAACCGCACAAGCCCCTTCGCAACCGAGTAGACGGCTCATCACATAACGGTTACTTGCAAACCACATATAGACACGTTCAGCGAGCCCCATCATGCCAGGAATAAACAGTGTGATTGCAATGGGATAGGTAAGCACCATGCGAAGCCCTGAGAAGCGCAACGCACGTGCACCGCGGAGAATGCGCCCGCCCGCCGTCACGCAGTGGATGGCCGCCATTAAATCGTGTGGGTGAACGCCAACCGCCAATCCGGCGGCTTTGGGATTGCTGATTGGCAACAGTGATAACCGGTTAAACCAATCCAGCCAAGTAATGGTTTTCATGGCGAGGATACAAAAGTGGCATTGGTCGTCGTACAACAGAATGTGCGTTTTATCAGGCATAGCAGACACTCCTTGTCTAGAAAGTGACCGAGTGTTTGACCACTCGGCATCAGACACGAGCTCACGTCGACAGGACCATCATAGCTTATTTTTTTGAACAGCGTTAAAAAAAACAGACATCGTTTCACGGCACGTCTTCCCTACAAGCCAGGTCTAGCCTAAGCAACGTGCTCCCGCTGCGACACCGGAAAAGAAGAACCCAAACGCCTTTATCTATTAGCCTTAGAGAAAACACCAAGGCGCAAACGCCTACCCTCAAGCCACCCAAAGGGATAACCTAGAGCACCGCAGCATCACTGGCGCGCGCCGATTATTTTGCGTAAAAAGTGACCAAATCGCGATAAGGCGTCCAACACAGACACCTATCCGAGACCACAAAGGTGAACCCTGATTTCAGTTAAACGCGGGGTTCGGCCTCATCTAAAATTTGATCGTTGGCCCGTTGGCGCGTCGGCATCACGGCACAGGCATCTTTACAGCCAAACCAACGGCTCAGCAGGTGGCGGTTACGGCTAATCCACATGTATACCCGCTCGGCGATCCAAATCACGCCCGGCACCCATAAAAATAACGCAAGGGGCAAGGTGGGCAACATGCGCATGCCGACAAAACGCAGGGCTCGCGCGCCGCGGTGAATTTTACCTGAGGCCGTCACACAATGGATGGCTTCCAATAAATCGGCCCGCGCTACGCCGGGCGCCATTTGCGCCGCTTTCGGGTTACTGACCGGCAACAAAGACAACACATTGAACCAATCCATCCAGGTCAACACCTTCATCTGGAATTGGCACAGAGGGCAATGATCGTCGTATAGCAAAACGTGCGTAGCGGTCGACATAAGCAAAAGCTCCTTGCTCAAACAGGTGGCGCTTTATTTCACCACGGTTGTGGACCCGGATCAATCTTTGTCACAAGCCCGGGCGACCTCTATTTTTACCAAAATCGCACCGCCCACCACCGACACGACCAAGTATAATGAAATTCCCCTCTCTTCTGACAATTCAACACCATGCGAAAAAACCTTCTGCTTCTCGTTTGTGTACCAACTCGATTCGAAGGATGACCCATGACACCGACATACAACACCCAACAACAGGTGTTCTGCCTCAGCATGCTCTCAAATAGCGCCTCTTCCCTTAAAAAACCCCTTGAAGAACTGCAAGCGATTGCCACACAACGTATAACCAAGACACTCGCCGACCCTCAAATCATCGGCCTGATTGGCACCTGGCAATTGGTCTGGGGTCCTGAAGTTTTCTCCAATGCCGCCGACCCTAACCAACCGCAAAAACCCGTTGTCAGTGATAACTTGTTGTACGTAGCCCAACGCGAAAACAGCAATGATTTCGTCATCGCCACCGCCGGCACCAACCCCATTTCTTGGTTTGGCTGGTTCGTCGAAGACTTTTCCGTCCGCGAAACGGTCGCTTGGCCCTTTGCCCAACCCCCCGGCCTTTCACCCAAAATCGCCAAAGGCACGTCTGTCGGGCTCGACATTCTGCTCGCCATGAAGGACCAAGGCGTCTCTCTCACCAATTTCCTCAAAGCCACGGTCGCCAAAACGGATGTACGGTGTCAACTCGCCGTCGCCGGCCACAGCCTCGGCGGCGCCTTATCGGCGGCCTTGGCCTTAGCACTGGTCGACACGCAAGCCGAATGGGATAGCGAGGGCAAAGCCGTCATTTCCGTTCTGCCCTCCGCCGGCGCCACACCTGGTGACGAAGACTTCGCTCGCTACTACGATCAACAACTCGGTTTGCACACCAACCGTATCTGGAACAGCCTCGACATTGTGCCCCATGCTTGGGATCGCGCGCTGCTCACCCAGGCCGGGAACCTCTACACTCCGTTCCTAACGCCAAACACCCTCATCAATGGGCTGGTCACGCTAGCCACCAGCATCTCAGCCGCCAACAACTACACTCAGCTCAACGCACAAACGCCGGGCTTGGCGTCCCAAGTAAATCTCGACTCGGTTTTTGCGCCCACGCCTTTGTCCGCACTTGTGTTGGACGGATTGCAAACCCTGGTCATCGGTATCTTGAAGCAACACCTTTCCGGTGTGGCACTCACCCTTGCCGAAGCCTACGTCAAAGAAGTCATCGCCAAACTCAAGCAGGAATGGCAAAACGGCGCCCAGCATGTAACCGAAACCATGCTCAGTGTCAGCCCGGCCGAACTGGAAGACCAAATGCGCCAAGCAAACGCCGGCATCAACCTGAACAACCTCCAAGCAAGTGACTTGCAAGCCGACGGCCATTCCTTCGGCGACCTCGGTAGCTTCCTCCATTGGTTGCGCAGCGAACTCTCGGGCATGCTGAGTTTCCTTGCTCAGGCCGGTTATCAACACGTGGTTGTCTACTTCTATATGCTGGGCGTCGAGGAATATGCCTGGCGCAGCAGCCAAATCGACACGGAATTAGAATCCGAAACTTAACCGATCACCCGGTGCGGCGGCAATCGCCGGCGGCTCGGGCGTCAAGCATTGAGGCCCCGCGACCAAACGCCGACCGGCGTTTCCCACCCACCGGATAAACACCACCACAAAACAACGAAACCGTACCCCACCGACAAAAATCGCAGACGCTTCCTTCTCGCCCCATTTACAGCCGCGCCGGAATCCAACCCGACCAGGGTTTTGGCGCCGGAACGCCCCCAACAAAGTCAACGCCAATCGCGCCGACACATACCGAGAAGCGTTCAATACGCGAGAATG
This sequence comes from Holophagae bacterium, assembly GCA_030429565.1. Classification (GTDB taxonomy): domain Bacteria; phylum Acidobacteriota; class Holophagae; order Acanthopleuribacterales; family Acanthopleuribacteraceae; genus Acanthopleuribacter. Next base: position 196,922 of record JAUIFE010000012.1, read on the forward strand.
TTACAATACAAGCAACGCATCAAACATCGAGGCGCCGCATGGGCCGCAACACCGGGGAATCTCCCAGTCCAAAGCAGATTCAAGCTGTTTTGTTTGAAATGGCAGCGCTAATCAATCGCGACCTTGAGCTCGCCGATTTCTATCAGAGCATTCACCATTTGGTCGGCGTGCTTATGCCTGCCGATAATCTGTACATCGCCATTCGCGAACCCGACTCTGATAATATTTCGTTCCCTTACCACGTCGACGAAATGGACCCACGTCCCGAACCGCGCTCTCTCGAGCAATTAAGCGATGTCGAAAGTTCACACCCTACCGATTACGTTTTTCGCACGGGTCTACCGAAACTCTTGCTCATGCACGAGCAAGAAAATCTCGGCCTACGCTACGACGCGGGAACGCTCTCCATCGCCTGGCTCGGTGTTCCCCTTAAAAACTTGCAACAGGAAACCTTCGGCGTCATCGCGGTCCAGGTGTATCACGGTGATTGGGTCTACGGCGAACAAGAACGGGATTTGCTGGTTTATGTTTCCCAACATATCAGTGCCGTTTTGGAAATAAAGTGGAAGAATTTAGCCCTGGCCAAAGCCAACCACGATTTGCGACTCGCCAACGAATCACTCGAAGCCAAGGTAGCCGAACGCACGCTGCGCTTGGAATCGGCTGTTTCCTCACTGGCCGAGAAACACCAGTTATTGAAAGACAGCCAGGCCGAATTATTGGAACAGGCCCACGCCGCCGGGATGGCCGACATTGCCGCTTCCGTTTTGCACAACATCGGCAATCTCCTCAACAATTCTTTTGTGGCGGCGACCCATATCCACGAAGTTCCGATCATTGAATGGATCCAAAAGATCGACAAACTGGTCGCCTTCATGAATAAAGAGCAGTTACTGGTTGCCGATCACCCCAAACAGGCATCGGTCAACGGCTACTTTCAAGCGTTGACCCAGACCATGTCCGAAAACCACCATCGATTCGAAAGCGAAATCGAGGATTTAAACCAATCGTTGCGGTTGATTCGCCAACTCACCGAATCACAAATTGCGGTGAGCCACAACGAGACGTTCTACGCGCAAACCTCGTTAAAACACATTGTCTCGCGCGTGCTGACCGTGTTCTCGACCCGAATTGAATCGATCTCGGCGCGAACAGAGCTGCGTTTTGCCGACACGACCCAAGAAACCCTACCGGCCTACACCCTCAAACGCGCCCTCTCCTATATTATTGAAAACGCACTTGACGCCATTTCGGCCGGCGACGCACCGACACTCATCATTCACATGCACCGAGACAGCCACGGCACACGGCTCATCATCGAAGATAACGGCCAAGGCGTCGATGCCGAACACTTGACCTCCGTTTTTCGCTTGGGTTTTTCAACCAAAGGTCGTCACGGCTTCGGCCTGCACTACGCCGCCAACGCACTGCGTTCGGTCGGCGCCAAACTCAGCTTCGAAAGCCAACGCCGCCAGGGCTCTCGCGTCACGATTCTGTTACCGCGATACCAAGCGCCAACAACGGAGAAGACACCTGGCAGGCACACAGCCTAGTTGCGTCCTGCACCCTAACAGGCGGCGTTCCCCGATCCACCCAAATGCCCCATTCACGCGAAAAAGGGCGGACCCGGGATCATCCCCCGCGCCCGCCCCCATTAATGGTCGCTGCCAATCAGGCTTAGTGTTGCCAGACATCGACCTTCAAGCGTACGTCGGTCACATTCCAGGCTTCGTCGCTTTTGTTGAAAATGGTCACCATAACCTGGTTGTCACCCACCACGGAGCCGCTGATCAACAGACCACCGACGGCACCTTCCATGCCGACCGCCACCGTATCGCCCGGCATCGCTCCTGTGACCGTGACCTCGTGGGTGCACACGGCATCAACGTCAAGACTCATGTTCAAACCCGCCAGCTCTTGGTGTAGGTGCTTCTTAATGGCCTGACCCTGGCCGATCGACATGCCCGACTTGTCGATTTCCAGAATCGGGTCACCGTCCTTTGCCTCATCGCCTCCATATGCACGTACCACGAACTTGTAGCTTTCGTGCAAACCCTTACCGACGCGAAAGTTGAGACCGCCGTCAACCGTAACATTGCCCGGTACGTAAAGACCGCCCGAATCACTGCGTAGCCGCAGCAACAAGCGATCCGCATCGTTCCGAATCAAAAAGTGACTGGTTTCAGGAGCCAGAGTCAAACGAAAGTCCTCCAGCCACGTGGACGGATCAAACGGGTTCCGATTTGGCTTTAAAGACAACTCACCCAAGAGCTCGGGAATGTGAACACCGCGTGTTGGGTGGCCCGCGGGCGAGGAATCGACACTGAACAAATAGGACTCGCCTTCGGGTTTCACTTCCATGTTCTTGCGATTGCGAAGAACCACATTCAAGCCGTTGTCGGAGCGGATGCTTCTCATATCGCGCGCTTCATTGAGCCGCACGGAAGTCATTTTGGTGTCGGTTGGCATGTAAAGCGTGCCGCCGTCCGTGTACAGGCCAAGCCCTTCAGCACCCGCAACCGACGACGGCTCCTTTTGCATGCCCGTCATTCTCGCCATAATTTGCAAGCCGGACGCGTTGGCATTGGGCCCCAATTGGATATTCACTTCTTGATTTGTGGCGGCGCTTTGATCCCAACCATTTTTCTCAATCCAGCCACCCGCGACCTGAAGGCCGGACACTTCACCCTTCAACCAAAAACCGCGACCCCGCGTTGCGTTGTTCTCGGTGATCATGCCGTTGCGTTCGAGTTCCAAAAACGAGAAGCTATTCGAGTTGGCCCAATCCATTTCAATGCCCGTCTCAACCGAGTTGGCGATATCCAGAAAATCGAAATGGTTGGCGTTGACTCGCGCCGCCTTGCCGTTTGCTTCGTCACAGGTGAACGAGGTCCGCATGGTCAAGCCGGTGGCGCAGCGGTAAATACGTGCGTGATTGACGTGGTTGTAATAAACACCACTTTCCGGATTACAACGCCATGTGTCGCAGTCTGTTTCACAGACCTCACCACATTCGAGCGTTTCCCTCACACCATCCACCGTCCGTCTGAGGTTTTGACAGCCATCCACGGTGAAAACCATGCCGAACTGGCATTCGTTGATGAAAATATGTTCGATATAGGCACCGCTATTGAGGTCGCCGGAACGTCCAAAACGAACACCGGTGACCCCGTTGCTCGCCACCTCGGCCGGCGTATTATCACCGCCCTCCCACGCAAGCGTCAGCGACCCGGTCACCTTGGTGTGGAAACCCATTTGGACCGCCACGAAATCGGTACCCTTCAACGCAAAAAGGGCGTTCTCTGCTTCAATCAGCAAACCATAGGAGTTTTTTTCGCGCTGCTCGATCGTCCACCCAGGCTGGAAAAAAGGCCGTAAATCTAAGCCAATCCCCTCGTCCTCGGCCGTCATTTCAGCCGCATCCAGAATGTAGCGGCCACCGGGAATGACCAAACTCAGGGTGGCACCGCGGTTGACCTCGTCCGCTTCGCCGCTCCGATCAAAATATGGGGAAAGCCGCAAACTGTCGAGAGCCGCGTTAAACCCCTTGTTATCAGCAAGCTGGTCGTCGGCCACAACGCCAAACCAGTTGGGGTAAATGTGGGCATTGGCAACCCCCACACTAATCCGGCCGAAACGACGATCCTCGGCTTTGAACAGAGGTCTGGCGCCAACATCCAGTTGAAGGTCGAAGTTGTAATCGAAGTCGCCCACGAGCAACATCGCTTGATCGTGGAACAGGAATCGCGCGTTGGGCGCAATGAAAGAAACCAAATCCCCGGTAGACAGCGAACTGTAGAGATCGTAGTAACCGGCGGGGAAATAAATGGCGCCAGGCTGACCGCCTAAAGCGTCAATCGCGTTTTGAATGGCCGTAATATCATTGGCACCACCGGTTTGAAACGTGGTGACGTCAAGTGCATCTTGCGCCTCTTGGGCTTGGCTGGACATGGTAAACAAAAGCGTTGAGAGACATAGTAAAACAACACGAACAACGGAAGCAGCAGAGGCATAGCGACCCATGCCGCTTTGTGTTCCAAAGCAACTCATCATGAGAGACCGTCCTAATTAGACCCGAAGGGTGCAATTCGCGTGGTGGCCGCCACGCAAAGGAACCGGCGCGAAAAACGCGGGTATTCCTTAAAAGCACATCACTCGTAGTGACTGCTCGTTGCAACGCAACAAATAGTGCGTCGCCGGCGAGAATCGCTACCCCAGAGTCCGATTTTTTAACTTTTTTTGACTACCATTAGCTAACAGTAAACGCGCTTAGGAATATACGGCGTAGCTCCCGTGATGTTTCCAGGGTCATTTTTTTTCTTACAGCCCAGGGAAAACACACACCAAAAACGCGGTGAGGTAATCGAAATACGCAAAAGCGATAATTTAGGGTCCTCGCCTAAGAAGCTTCTGTTGGTAACGCGTTGAAGGGCAAAGAACCCGATTCTTTTGAGTGGCGTTGATTAAACAGCCGCTCAAGTTCCTGGTAGCGAAAATCAAAAATCCAGTTGAGTTTGCGCTGCACGTAAAGAGCGTGGGCCAGGCCACCCAACGGACCAAACGGCAGGCGGTAATGCACGCGGTCCACCATCCAAACGCCGCCGTCCCGCGCCTCAAAAGCATGGTGATGGTGCCAAAATTGGTAGGGACCGAAGCGCTGTTCGTCAACAAAAGCGACACGCTCTTGCACGTGTTTGATTTCGGTTACCCAGCGTTGCCACAGCATGGGGATCGCTTGAATGCGGTATTCCAGAATCTGGCCGGCGTACATGTGGTCGATCTCGCGCGTCATGATTTGGAAACGAAGATCGGGGGGCGTAATGCGATCGAGATTGGCGGGCGACGAAAAAAACGCCCAGGCCTCCTCTAAGTTGGTATCAAGCCATTGCTCGCGTTGCAGGAGGTGCGTGCTCATAAGGTCCCCTTCCATGATGTCGTCCAATCATCATAAAAGGTCGTCGCTGAAAAAAAACACGGCCGCCGGCCATATCGGTCATCCACCTGCAAGGAATAAACTTAGGCCGGCGAAGTCAAATTCAGGGAGGGCGCGACATCATGGAAAGGGAGCCCGCCAAAGTCATCGACATTGGGTAAGTGCCGAAAGGCTCCGTCTTGCGGGTAGTCGGATACAGGCCGGCGGAGCTTGGCTTTGATGGGCTGTTTAGCTTATCGGCGTCAAGTGACAAAGGATTAAGGGTTCCGCCCAAGCAGCCATCGCGGCGGTCCCGTTTGCGCCGGCTGCCGCCCTTGCCAACCCTGACTGTTTTTCGAACAAAAGGCGCCGCCTTCGCCGGGGTCATGCGCTAAATGAAATAAAATGAACGGCTTTCGGACGTCGTTCAAACGGTATTTTGGCGACGCTGTTTGTCCCTCGGTTTCGCCGGCAACGGCAAATTCACCATCCGGTGATTGATTTTACCTTGCCGATTTTGTCCCCAAAATCCGGTGGGTTTTATCGAGGTTTCGTGTTATGTTCTGCCTGAACAGCCTTAGAATTCCGGCCTTCGTGGCACTCCGCCATGACACACCAAGGGGCCGGAATTTTCCTTTTTTGGGCCGTCCCTTGGTGTGCCGATTCAAATTGGTTACTCGCTCGGCGGGGCGTATTTGGCAAAGACCTCCGCACCCGTCATGTTTTCGGTTTCGTTGGCGAAGTCGTAATAGCCAGGTTTGTGGTCGATGAAAACCTGATGATCGAGGTTGTGGCTCGGTCGATCAGCAAACAAACCAGCCGGTACAATGTATTGGTTTATCCCCTTCAAGCGATAGAAGAGATGGGTGCCACAGTTTTTGCAAAAACCGCGATCAGCCCATTCCGATGAGTCGAAGACCCCGATGTGTTCTTCACCTTCCAGCGTGACCGTCGTCCCACAGTCGACAGCCAACAGTGGGCCGCCACCCCAACGGCGACAGGTTACACAGTGACAGGCACCGACTTTATCGGCATTTTCAGCAGCAATCAAACGCGTTTTGCCACACAGGCACGCGCCGTCTAATCGAGATGGATTTTCCATAATAAGCTCCTTAATGAATGAAGGACAAAATAGAAGCGTCACGGCAAAGGGCGGTCGGTACCCAATGCCGCGCGTATTTACGATAGAGGGCTTGGCGTTTAGTGAGCGCACTGTTAGAGTGAGTGCGCGCCCGCCGCAAGGGCTTTTCCCGAGCCGGCGAGGTGTACCCAACGAGGACTGCATTGCGGTCTTTTCGTCAAAGCACGATCCGTGAAATGATTTAGGCCGGAAACCAAATACCATCTGTTTGACAAGCAGCGGTGCCGTCAATGGTGCAGCGCTTTTATACCAAACTGTTGCTACGCGGGATCACGGCCCAAATCGGCGCGAAAGATCGCATTTCCAGGATCATGAGGTAGCGCCGAAGCACCTCCATCTTAACAAGTTTTCCGTTGATTCGCGGTGGCCTTTTCCAATCGGGCACCGCGCCGCACGGTGCCGGTCGGCGCCGACGAAAGGGGTACCATGACCAACGCCAAAAAAACCGTTTTGCCATACCGTTTGCTGGACGCCGGTGATGAACAAAAACTCGAAATGGTCGGGCCCTACAAGGTCGTCCGCCAAGCAGCGCAAGCCTTTTGGCCAAAATTTGCCAACCAACGCGATTGGCGTCAGGCCGTCGACGGCGTTCACGTGCGCAGTAACAAAGGCGGGGGTTATTGGGACTTCACCAACCAACCCCCCGACGAATGGACCATCGCTTGGCAGGACTACCTGTTCAAAGCCAAGTTCACCGATTTCGGTCACATCGGCTTATTTCCCGAACAAGGCTACACCAACCTGAGCTGGATTACCGAGCAGTCACAAAACCCGGAGATGGACGTCATTAATCTGTTCGGTTACACCGGCGGCAGCTCGTTGGCCGCCGCACGTGGCGGCGCACGTGTCACCCACCTCGATGCCAGCAAAGGCGTCGTCACCTGGGCACGCGAAAACTTCGAACTCAACAACTTGGCCGAACACCCCACCCGCTGGATCGTCGACGACGCCACTAAGTTTCTCGAACGCGAAGTCCGTCGCGGCCGCCGTTACCAAGGTTTTATCCTCGACCCGCCCACATACGGTCGCGGCGCCAAAGGCCAGGTCTGGCGTATTGAGAAAGACCTGGTCCCGCTCCTCAAACTCATCAAAGAACTGGCCGATCCACTCCAATTCATTCTTCTCAGTTGCCACACGCCTGGCTACACCGAATGGTGTTTGCGCAACATCCTGCACCGCCTCTTCGACCTGCCTTTGACCGAAATTGAAGGTGGCGAGATGGCCGTGCCCATGGAATCCTCTGACTGCCTGCTACCAAGCGGGACCTACGCCCGCTGGACACGCAAGTAAACAAGACTGTTTATCATCCAAAAATGAGCTGATAAGCGATCCAAAATATCGCGATATCCACCACAATGTGGCTCACCACACCTGGCCATATTTTGCGATAACACATAAAGAACCAAGACCATACACATCCGCCCACAAACACACCAAGGGAACACAACACCGTGGCGGTCATATTGAATTGGACCGACAAGGCCACGATGTGATGCAGCGTAAACAGCAGCGCCGCCAGCGGCACCGCCGCCATCTTGCCGGTTAGCTGCTCGCATTGGCGAAAAACGAACCAGCGCCACACGTATTCTTCCAACGTGGCGTTCACCAAGCAGATGTACAACGCGAAACCAGTGAATGTCGGCCGATGGTCGAGCCCCGAGGCCGCCGCCGTCTCACGTACCAAAACGGGATCAATCAAACTCGGACCGAGTACGTAGTAGGCGCCAATAATGAAAGCGCCAATCACCAGCCCGCTCAAGAGACCAAAACCCAGGCCTTTACCATCCCAAAAAGACACGCGTAACCTGCCGCCTTCGACCTTCAAGAACCAAATCAACGGAATTACCAGCAAGCCGACTTTGCCCGCCATGTACACCCCTTGGCCGAACAACGTCCCGCGCGTTGCCTCGAACACCAGAGCCGCCGCCGTGCCGATCGACGGCAAGGGCACCAGCAACAACAAAGCGAGCAGCGGTAAAAACCGCGAGGGAACGACCGAGACTGTTGGATTGTGGTTCATGGGGAATAGACTCCTCGTGGTGGGCATCAAGTTCACGCGTCGCAACAACCTAACCCGACCGCTACGCCTGCGTGCAACCCGAACAAAAGGGTCAACCGACGGTACCCTGAGTCTCGTGAGATAGAACCCCGCCCCGTTGAGTTAGGGCAGCGCCGGCAGCGTCACGGCACAGGTACCCGCGGTTTCAGTGCGCTGGGTCGCCGAAAAACCGACACCGAAAGAAGGCCGGATCAGCTCGCACGTTCATCGATAAGGACTGTCCTGTCGCCATTTATTCTAGTTGCCTTGGGGAAACACCACCACCTTCGCCTGCTCCGGTAAAACGAGAAAGATTTGCCCACCGTTGCCCTGCACCGCAGCGGAAGGTGTTCCCCTAGGGAATGGGACGCGGCGTGCTGAGGTCGAGGAAAAAGCCGCCCAACCCAAACAAAGCCCAGACACCCAAAAAAAAAGGGGTCGCCACAAAATCACCCAGCGAGCGCTGGGAAAACATTCCGACACCACGCTGAAGCAAGACCGCAAAACCGAACGCGCAGGCGGAAGCCGCCGGAAAAGCCACAAAGGCGCCAAAACTCATGGCCGTCAGTGGCGGCCGCTGCTCTTCGGCAATCACAAACATTGCGACACCACAGAGCGCGGCCGCTTTTCCCTATCGCAGCCAACGGCCTTTATGCAAAAGCGTCCGCCCTCCGCCTCATCCAACAGCGAAGATGCACAACCAAAACCACAGGGGTTTCCCAATGCCCACCAAAAAGGTCCCTACCGTTTAAAGAGGCCTAACGAGCCGCAAAAAAACCACACCTCAGAACCCAAACACCTAAAAACAAACAATTTAAATTGTTTTCAAAAAAACCTTGTACTCCCCAATTGCTTTACGTATAATTGGCGCTTGTTTGATTGCCCCTATAGCTCAGTTGGTAGAGCAACGGTCTTGTAAACCGTAGGTCGTTCGTTCGAGTCGGACTGGGGGCACTTTAAGATTAAATTGTTCGAACTTAGTTCAGGTTTGGGTGACAAAATGTCACCCTTTCTTATTTGCGCCCCTCGCTGTTGCAACCAGCATGATTTTAAAGGCTTAGCACTCACCTGAACAAGAAAACGAACGCCCTATTCACGCTCGATTCGGAGAAAATTCCGGGCCGAATCTTGACGGCCCAGGTTGACCAAAAGGCCCCAAAACGGCGTTTTTCTCCATTTTCTCCGTTTTCTCTACTGGACTGGTTTACAAGAGCGCTAGTAAACCAAGCCCTCATTTTCTGATAAAAAACCGCCTGAGAGATTTATTATCAGAATTCAGTAACACCCGACTGTCGAATCATTTATAACCCACAGTTCACCAGTTCATAATCTTTTATTTCACACCAGAGCAAAAAACATTTTTTCAAACTTTCGGCTCGACGAATCGAAAAAATCGCCTACCTATTTTATTTCGAACTTTTTTATCTCACTACGGCACCAACGGTTTCAGGCGACCAATCTTTTTTTCAGCGCGCTTTTGGCCGTCTCACTCGTAACCAAAAAAAGCCTGGCAATTCCTCGAAAACGGAGTTAGTGTCCGACTTACACCAACTTTGGGTTACGAGTGAGGCACCATGAATCAACACGTTTTCAAACAGATCGAAGCGCTTAAAACGATGAACGGCACTCAGCTTAAAGCCGCTTACATCGAAGTTTTTGACGAGCGACCCCATTCACACCGCCACGATTGGTTACGTGGCCGGATCGCGTGGGGCATTCAGGCCAAGGCCGAGCGCGGTATGTCGCACCGGTTCATTGAGCACGGCCTTGAACATGCCGACCTATCGGAATTGCGGGTTAGCGCGCCACGGTCAACCACGCAACCACCACGCACCGAAAGCCAACCGAAAGCCGTACCTTCCATTGAGTGTTCAGAACGGGACCCGCGCATTCCCCCGCCAGGTTCCGTTCTTGAGCGGGATTTCCAGGGTCGCCGAATTTCAATCACAGTGCTTGCGCATGGGTTCGAGTGGAACGGCCAAGTGTTCGCCAGTTTCACCAAGGCGCTTAAGACCGCGATCGGCAAAAGCTACTCACCCTTTGCCTTTTTCAAACTGGGTAAGAAGCCCAAGGGCTAGCGCGACGCCGAACCCTTCCACTTAGCCAAACCAGCAACCCCGTCGCGCCCTGAGTTCAACACTCGGGGCCATGGCGCCAGCCTGTCTTGACATAGGAGCCCATCGCATGAGCCGCAAACACAAGCGTACCAACGAAGCCACAGCAATCAAACCCGTTCGCGTCGCGATTTACACGCGAAAATCCATTGCCAAAGGCTTGGACAGAGACGACAACACCCTCCAGTTCCAGCGCGAAGCCTGCGAGGCGCATGTTCACATGAAACGTAACGACGGCTGGGTTGTCGTTCCGACCCATTACAACGACGGCGGGTTCACGGGTGCCAACACGGACCGGCCCGCCCTGCAACTACTTCTCGCCGACGCCAAGGCCGGAAACTTTGATGCGGTGATCGTTTACAAGGTGGACCGCATTAGCCGCAGCGTGCGCGACTTGGTGTTATTGGTTGAAGAGTTTCAAGCGCTTGGCATTGATTTCATTAGCGTTTCCCAAAACTTCGACACATCTAGCTCAATGGGTCGCCTGATTCTGAACGTGCTTGGTTCATTCAGCCAGTTCGAACGGGAAACCATTGTGGAACGCATTCGAGACAAGGTAGACGCCACGCGCCGCAAGGGCAAATTTATTGGCGGTATGCCGCCCTATGGCTACCGACTGCACCCACAGGAACGCCGTTTGGTTGTTGATCCAGAGGAAGCCGAAACCGTGCGCGCGATCTTTGCCGCCTACGAAGAGAAACGCTCAATCGCCGCGCTTTTGGATGACCTGCACGAGAAAGGGCTTCGCACCAAGCAAAGAACAACCAAGGCAGGCAAAACCATCGGCGGCAAATTGATCACGCGACAGTACCTCACAAACATGCTTCGGAATCGGACTTATGCGGGTCAAGTCGCCTACAAGGGCGAAATTTTTGAAGGCGAGCACGATGCGATTATGACGCCTGAATACTTCGACACCATTCAAGGGTTGCTTGACCGCAACAAGCGGTACGAGCGCACGAAAACGCGCACGAAACGCGATATCTTGTTGCGCGACCTGTTGTTTTGCCAACACGCGGAAACCGCGATGAACAGCACCTACACTCATAAGGAAGGCGCAAAATACTTCTACTACATCTGTAGCGCACAAAAGCGTTATGGCCGGTGCGCCTGCAAGCGAAAACGGGTCCCTGCTGATCGGATTGAGCACGAGGTGATCGCCGAACTTCGCGCGCTTGCCAAGAATAAAGACTTGCTGCGTACTTTCGCTGCTCATAGCGAATCAGACCGGTTACAGAAAGAGTGCGCCCTTGCTGAGAAGCTGAAAAAGCTTCAGACAGAGCGCGCGGCTTGCCATGAATTCGATGAGCGCATAGCCGCGCTAGACTGGGAAATTGCCGCCGTTTCGGCCGCCCTCAAAGAACAAGAGTACCGTTTGACCGCTGCCGATCTGAAAGCCGCGCTGAGCCAATTTAGCCCCGACTGGGACGCCTTGCCGATAAGCGAACGCGTGCAAGCCCTACATTCGTTAGTGGCCCGTATTGACTACGACGGCAGCGAGGGTAAATACGGTTCCTATCAGATCTTTTTCCGTGTTTCCGGCCTCGCCCCTCAAGCAGACAGCGCGAGTAGCCGTTTAGGCGAAACTGAAATGTTGGTCGCCGCGCCTAGGCGATTGGTCGGGATTCACGGCGCGGCCGATGAAATCAAACTGTGGCAACTGGAACAACAGGTTCAACCCGGCAGAATCCCCAGAATCAGCCGCTTTATAAAGTGCGCGGTGTTGATCGATCACAAGATTAGAACCGGCGAGTTTGAAAACCAGACCGCCGCCGCGCGCGAGTTTCGGGTTTCGACCATGACCATTTCGCGTTTGCTAAAAATGCTGCTGCTTGCACCTGACATCGCCGAGGAAATCATGTTTTTGCCCCTGGTCGAGCGCGGCCCGGACCCGATCAAAGAACGCATGATTCGGCCGATACTCAACGAGTGTCGTTGGTCGGAACAACGCAGGTTGTGGGACGATCTGAAAAAAAATCAAAATTCATGTTGACGGTCCATTAGCGGGCAAGCTAGAATGCCAGCCCTTGAGATTCGAGAAATACATCCCACACGGTTAAGGTCAACAGTTCCAGCGCTTTTCCTCAACTTCTTTTTTATACAAAAAATCACACTTAGAAAAAATTCAAAAACAGACTTCTCTAAAATTCCAAGACATAGCAAGAAAACTGAGCGACATTCAAAAGCAAACAACAGCAAAACAGGGTGAGTATTCCAACGCTTCGCACGGAAAAATACTTCTCTCTGAACGGCTGTGATCGGTTCGAAAAGATCAAGCCCCAAACTTGTCAACCTCCCCCTTCAATACCCGATGATTGCCAAGAGGAAATCGCACAACCAGCCGAGGAAACAAACTGCTAAACCCTGGGTTTCGGCACCGCCTGCCAATCCAGGAAAACGGCTTAGCACAGTCTACCTGTGCCAGTCTAGCGGCTCACGTTCGCCACGGCTACCGCTATTTCTATTTTGGCATGCTTTAACAGGTCACTAGCAGCTCAGAGCCGCGCCCTTGCGGTTCTGATTTCCAGGAATGGAGAAACTGTCTATTGTCTACCGGCAAAACCAAATCAGGCACCAAAACAAAACCAGTTCCCGACATTACCAAAATCGACTACTACCAACGAATTACAGCCGTTCCTATCGGCGAAATTGCCCGCGAACTGTTGGACTCCAGAATCACCGCCCAGACAGCAACCCAATTAGAATGCGACTGCCCCAATCACGAAAGCGTTTCTAAACGCAGCCTTCAAATCTCTTTAGACAAGGGGCTTTGGCGCTGTTGGGGTTGCGACGCCTACGGCGACGTGCTGCAACTGGTTGAATTCCTCAAATTTGGGGTAACAACGGTAAAGCAGCGCGGCGAAATGCCCGACACCCACCGGCAGGCGCGAGACTTTCTTGCAGAACGCGCAGGCCTGCCGCCCTTGGGCCAAACCCGCGCCTCCGAACGAGCCATTCAGAACTACGAAAACTTTTCGCATAACCGAGAGCGAACCTTTGATGCACTTCGGGTTATGGCGGACCTGTTCCACAAAACCCTACTGAGCGACGAAAAGGCGCTTGCTTGGGTCCACCAGAATTACGGACTCACGCTTGAGACGATAAAAGCCTTAAAGATCGGCCTTGCCCAGTACGGCCGCACCACCATTGAACAGCTTGAAGAGACGCACGGAATCAAACGGCGGGACGTCATTCGCACCGGCCTTTTCAGGCTCGACGAAGCCCACGGCACCATGACCACGCTTAACGGCCGCGTCATCTTCCCCTACTGGAAAGAGGGCCGAATCACATTCATGATCGGTCGGATTTTGCCTTGGGCCAAGGACGCCGGTAAACAGCCAAAATACAAAAAGCTTCCGGTCCACGATCTGTTTAGCCGGGCTTATGTTGATCCGTCCATCAACAACGGCGCCATCTATAATGAAGACTGCATGCGCGCAAAGCCCAAAGAGGTACTGATCACCGAAGGGGTAACCGATTGCATCGCAGCCATGCAACAAGGGTTTGCCGCCATTTCGCCGGTGACGGTCCAGTTTCGGGACCGCGACGTTCCACGCCTTCTCGAACTGCTAAAGCACAAACCCATGGTTTACATCTGCTTGGACAATGAACTAAGCGGCGTTGGCCTAAAAGGCGCGCTCAAGCTCGCGAAAACGCTTGAAGAATCCGGGATTCGACCAAAGATCATCACGCTACCACTTGGCGAGACGCAGCAGGCCGCGCGCCAACTGTTGGCAACAGCTTATGGTGTGAGCGCGAGCGCCGACCCCAAGAACCTCAAGGCCGGGGTTAGCAATCCAACACCTGAACGGCTCGCCGAGGTCGACCGGTTAATCGGTCAGTCCAAAATCGACCTAAACGCCTACTTTGCGGCAGGAAACACACCCGCGCAATTCCGCTCAGTCTTGGGCACGGCGCGGCATCGCGTCGAACTCATGATTGATCAACTGAGCCTTGCGGTTGATGATGAACTGATGTTTCAAGAGCGAAAAGAAGTCCTGACCGAAGTCGCACGACAACCTGAGTTCTTTATCAAAAAGTGCTTGGACCGAATTCGCAACCATTACGGCAAAAAGGTGATGAGCTACCAAACCTTACGGTCGGAACTGAAAGAAGCTAAAAAGGCCGTCAAGGTGGAGCGGGACTATCAAGAGGTGAGCCAAGCGCTTGAAGAGGAATGGGAAAAGGCCGAGCCCGGCAGTTGCCGCGAAGCCATTCTCCTGTACGAATCAAAGCGGCCGCCCTACTGGCGACCGTCGAGCGAACGAATCGCCGAAATCATCTTTGAATGGTTTCAAGAGAACGGCGGCGAGTTTGTGAGCTTGCCCGGCCCGCGCGCGGCGCTGTTCTTTGAAAACGAACTGCTCGAAATCAACCACAAGGACAACGCCGTCTACAAACCCTTTCAAACCGCGTTCCACACGCATACCGGTTTCACGCGGGTTGACATTCGGGGCCGCGAGATCATCGAACGAATTCAGTACATGGCGCTTGAACATGGCGTTAAGTGCAAAGAGTTCACGTGGATGCACACCGTCCTTGAGGAGTACGCGGTCTTTTTCAACCTCAACAATGACGCGGGCGAGATTGCCAAAATCACACCGTCCGGGGTTGAGATCATCCCCAACGGCGCGAACGAAGACGGCGTCTTCCTGCGGCGATCCGAAAAAATCGACCCCATCACCTACGTTCCCGACGTCGACATTCGGCAAGCCGACGAGATTCTTGCCCGACTCTTGGATGAGAACCTAGCCTGCTCGGCCGGTGACCGCCGTTTCTTGTCGGCCTGGCTACAATGCTTTCTGTTGCTGGACTTTGCTGGAACCCGACCGATGACACGGTTTGAGGGGCCTTACAAGTGCGGGAAAAGCAACGGTGTGAAGCTGTTGACAACACTACTTTATGGTGAGCCGCAGCAAAAAATTGACACCGGTGCGGCGCGGTATGCAGACGCGGCCGCGAACCCGTTGACGGCACTTGACAACGTCGAGGTTGAAGACGCCGACCGGCAAATGATTCAGTTCTTGCTGACGGCAACCACCAAAATCATTCGCGAAAAGCGCGATGTGAATTCAAACTCGGGCACGGTTCAAGAGCAGGCAAAATGCTTGATCGTTACAACGGGCATCGAACCGCTTGGTGAGCAACTAGGCGAAATCTTGTCGCGGCTGTTCACGGTGAAATTCTCGAAAAAGCACATGTCGACGGAGTTCAACGAAACCGACATGACCATTGAGATTCGCAAACAACGGGACTACCTGATTTCGGCGATCATGCACAAAACCGCGCGCGTTCTCGCGATGATCGAGCGCGGCCAGATCCGCACGTGTATGAGCTTACTTCGGGCTTCGCTTGGTGAATTCTTTCAGGATCGCGCCAACGATTACCTTAGTTTGATGTACCTCATGACCCATTGCGCCGACACACCCGAAAATCAGGAAGCGGCCTTGACCAAGCTTTCCCCTGAATTCGTTGCGTCACTGCGTGGCTTCGATACCAAAACCGCAGAGATCGCAACGGAAGGTCACCCGATAGCGTTGGCGCTCTCGGCGTTCTTCCGGTCGTTCGGTGCGGCCCTCGAAGCCGACACCCTCAAAAAGGGGAAAGGCGCGGAAGCGATCCACTTGGAACGGTTTCTGCTCAGGCCGAACCAGCCGAACGAGCTAAAAGACGTGCTAACCAGAGATCTGTTTCGCACGCTGGCGTTGGTGGCTTCAACGTATCGGTTGAATTTCCCATACACCAGCAACTACCAGTTCGCCCAACGGTTCGCGGATGAACGAGGCGCTATCGAAAAGGCCGGTTTCAAAATCACGCGGCGTAAAGCCGGCGGAAACAAACTTAAATACACCATCACCGTGTTGGATGATGACATAGCCGAAAGAACCACAAAAGACACGAGCAAACCGAAGCTTTCGTTAGTTCGATAGTGCCCGGCTTCGTGATGGGTCGACGGATTGGGTAAACGGTGGAGGAATCAACACAGTTAACCCCCTTCTAATCCCCTCTCCAACTCGACCTAAAGCCTTGGTACTGCTCGTTTTCTTTATCTTTTTGTTGAGAGGTTAAGTAAAAAAAGAAAAAACACCCCCCTAAATGAAGTGGGGCTGTTCCCATTACAGTGAGAAGCAATGCGTTTTCTATCCCCTAAGGGGGGGTGCCTTTTTCGGAAACAGTAGGTAACAACCTAACTGTTTCCGTTTAAAGCACTGGTGCGCAAAGCTTTAGCGTGGGTTAGATAGCACGAACAGCAGTCGTGCGCCGTTAACCCCTGAATCACTTTTGCGACTGAACGCCGTGCTTGCTGATGATTTACCGACCGCCAGCAGGCAAAAACAACACGTCTTCGTTTCCATTTCTGTATTGCTTTGTCAAACAGGCATGGCCACGTCAAATTTGAACCAAACCCGTGAGCCATTTTCTTCTTTAGAAGCTGCGCTCTCATCCGAACCGAGAATCCTTGCTCGACGCCTCCCACGACTGGCATTACCGGCCTATTCTCAAGGCTCTACGCAAAAAGGAGCCAATATTTCCGCAAACCAGACGAACCCAACGCCTTGGTTGATATCCAGTTGCGCGACCCGTTGCCGACCTTGCGGGTTGCCGCGCGGACGGCCAACGATTCGCTACCTTACGAACGCACCAAGCAATTTTCGTCCCGGTTCCACTTCGACAAGGCCGCGATTGAGGACGCCGGTTTTGAGATCTCACGCCGTAAGGGACGCAACAACGTCAACCTGTACACCCTTCGCCAGATCGGAGAAGCCATCGACCTAAAACAACGCCAGCCGCCCGGTGCTTACAAGCTGGTCGCGGTGCAAGACGGTTAATCGCCAGGGATGAGCGGCGGTAAGTAGCAAACGGCCCGCGCCGTGCCTCTAAACGGGTGCGGTGCGGCCTAACCCCTTGCCCGCCGCAATAGTAGCCGTATGCGGCCATTTGCGCCTAAAACGGCTCGCGGCCTCGACGGGCGCTTAATCCCTCAATGACATCTCAGGATTAATAAGAAAGTAATCAGAACGTTTAATTGACGGCAAACCGTTGGGGCCGTAGCAGCAAGGGCGCGTCGTATTAAACATATTAAACATTTTAAAGAAAGATTAAGATATAGAATGACGCTTCCGTGCAAATGGCTTGGTGTACCACTGGATTCACGCACAACCCCTCTATAAACCCTTAACCCTTTCTCAGGACGTTTAATCACCTGAGATCTTGACAGATCACCGCACAAGCCTATCAAATCCAGCTAGTTAAATCTCAGTCCGTCGCGTTTCAAGCTGGGCATCATGTTTAACTCATCCCAAGTAAGCGCCATTTTTATTGGCGCTTGTAAACCGCAGTCGACAAACCCATGGTAGCCACCAAGGTTTCGGGCTGCAACATGCTTTTTGAAAATTTTTGACAGGTTTTTCGGTCGAATTGGATAGTTAGTCTTTAAAAGAGGGCGTGTTGGGCAGATAGCCTAATGCCCTCGCCCTGCGTGAACAGCAGCGTTCGCACCAGGTGAAAAAATTTGACCGACTTTTGGTCCAAAAGCGGTCTTTAGTAAGTGTAGGGCGTTGTTTGGGAAACCCCGAATGAACGACCTGATTTTTTCTACCGAAACAGCGCAACCACCCACGGATTGCGCCAAGAACCACCAGAGAGGTATTTTTTGACGACTTCATGTTCAGTGATTCCCACGCCAAAGTACAAAGGCCTGAGCGGCATTCTCGAATCGTTATGCGAAACCATTGACCGGCTATTCCAGACCCAAGGGATTCTCTACGACGCCCACAACCAGCGCGAGTCATTTACCAGTGACGACCTTGCCCGCCACAACACCAACCTGACGATTGAGCGGGTCGGGGAAATCCACCAAAAGTTAGCCCGGCTCGCGAGCATGGTTCCAACACAAGATGAACCCATGCCCGGTTACCAAGCGCCCGAGCTTCCCGAGATTGAACACGGCATGCCGCTGGACCAGCTCATGACCGGTTTTCGAAAAATGGTTCAATTCGCCAAGCAGTGGCCAAGCCCGAACGCGTCCCACCTGCGCCCCGCAAAGCTGACCATGACGACCTACAACCGTCTGGTCAAGCTGACCAGAGCCGCAGAGAAAGACCTTTTGGGTGAAGAAGGACCCTACCCGTTTCAGTCGGTCCACCCCGCCAAAACCTACGAAACCACGCTTTTCTACGACGACATGAAAGCCTTGTTCTTGTTACTCGACGAAGCGTCAACGACCCTTCACGCGGCGAACAGCTTACAGCAAGAAACCAACCCTTGCGCCGAGCCTGTCACCGACGAGGATATGCACGTTTTGGCGGAATACACCGGCCACCTTCAAGGCCAGTGGTTCGAATTGATGAGCGAATTGGAGCCGCTGGCTTCAAGCTCAACCGGTGAGATCGCAACCGCAACCCAGGGCTAAACGATACCGCCCAGTGCGTCCAAATTTCAAAGCTGAGAGGTTTTTTTGACCAGCATGATCCAAGCCCCTCCCAAGCCCGAACTCAAGGGCTTAACAAGCGTCCTGGCCGCTATTGACGAGGCTGTATTTCAAATGGACGAACATCAAAAGCTACTGAACAAAGCCGCAAACCGCGAAGCGTCACACGCTGACCCTGACGCGGCGCGCGGATTCTCTCACAGCTCGGCCTTTGAATCGCTGGCCCTGTTCCAAGAGCAGCTTGCAACCGTCGTCCAAGGCTACGGCCAACCTAAGCTTGGTTATGTGCCGCCTAAATTCCTGAACCCTGATCCGGGCATGCAGCGAGACCAAATGGTTTTTCTGTTCTATGAACTGAAAGGGAAAATAGAGCGACAACATGAATTTCAGGAATTCTTGGCACGGGACGACCAAATGGGCATGACAACCTATAACCGATTGGTTGGCCTTGCCCTGAGCGCAGAACAGGTTTTAAGCACCCGTCTCGCCGCGCGACCTTGGCGATTTCGCGACATCAACCTTGTGAGCATGATGGTTCCGGTTTATGAGGACTTCAAGCGGTCCTTATTGGCCATTGATGAAGCCTCGAATGCGGTGATCCAAGCGAACTGCCTTTATGAGGAACCCGACCCCTTCGCGGAAGTCTTGACCCGCAAAGACGTCTGCACTTTGGGGTGTTACCTAAACCACCTAACCCGGAAATGGAACGGTCTGTTTGCAGACCTCGAAAGTGTGTTCTACCGCATCTTGCCCGATAGCGTGATGGGTTAACGACGTATCGGCACTGAATTGGCGGCGCGTCGGGTTTTACTGGGTGCGCTCGCCTATCTGTTTCACAAAAGGAGGACGCAACCTGCGCCATTTCATGCGTTGCAAATGGGCGAAATTCGTCGCCCTACCGGCAATTCAATGGTTGACAAATCAAACATGCAATTCAACTAAACCTTACGGAAATCTCACACAAGACCAGGAGTGCGCTTCACTATGATTTCAGGCGAAATGTTTCAAAAGGCGATTCTTGCCAACAAAGAAGCCGAGCGAAAAAGACGATCCGAGACGGAACCTAAGCCAGAGATTAAACCCGAACCCAAACCTAGACACCTGTTCGACAAACTGCTTACCGCTGATGATTTCCCCCTGTTTCTGTCGCTGATCGCCGCGCTTGAGCGAGATTTCAACCTCAACCGCTCAAGTGACTGCCTGCGCTCGCTGTTGATCGGCGCGAACACCGTCAAGCTCATCGGTGCAATGGAGCGCGGCCACTTCGCCGACGCCGAACGCATCAACCGCATGTTGTGTTCCCACCTTGACGCGTTGCCAACGGTCCAGGCCGACGACCCAACCGCAGAACCCAAGCGCAACCAAGCGTGGGCAACCTCGGTACTGAACAGCCTGAACCAACAAGAACAGCAAGCGGCGGTGTAAACACGAAAAAAATTGGGGATAAGACCTTGGTCGCTGGTTTCACGACTGAGTGATATCAAGGGCTTGGGCGCGGTCGGCAGGGCTAAAACTGGGGATAAGACGCGTTATTCCCAGTTATCAGCACGCACGCCGACCGCGCCAACCCCAAACGAAAAAGACCGGCAACCTAGCGGGTTCGCCAAGCTGCCGGTCTTCTTTCGCCGTGTTTCGCCGCGTGCGGTCAAAGCCGCTCTATCGCGTCGGCAAGCGCCTGATTGCTCAAGTGCGTGTAAATCAACGTGGTGGAAATGTCGGCATGGCCAAGCGCTTCTTTGACAACCAGCAAATCACCGGTCTTTTCGTAAAGGTGCGTTGCGAACGTATGCCGCAAGGTGTGCGGCGTGACGTGCTGCTCAATCCCGGCCTTGGCGACCCAGTACCGAACGCGGTTGTCGACCTGGGCCGCCGAGATTCGGGTGAGTCGGTTGGAAAAGAACAAGGCGTCGACGTCGGCCGGTGCTTTCTTGGCGCGCTCGCGAAGGTAACGGCGGAACAGCGCGCGCAAGTCGGTTTTCAAGAACTTGGCCTGCGGCACGTCGCCCTTACCGACGATCAACAGGCGCTTGTTGTCTAAGTCGACGTCGGCCACGTTCAGGTTGATCAACTCTTGTAAACGCAAACCCGTACAAAGGAAGGTTTCAATCATGACCCGATCACGCAAAGCCGCGAACCCAGTTCGCGCACGAAGCTCACGCAACACCAACGTCTTGGCCCGTTGCGACAAGAATTCAGGAACCTTGCGACTCACGCGGCGAAGTTTGACGCGTTGCGCGGGATTGTCGGCCCGCAAGCCTTCGTCAACCGCCCAACTGAAGAACGACCGCGACGCGGCCTTGAGCCGTTCAATGGAACCCGCCGCGCGCGGCTTGCCGTTGGGCTTGTTCTGAATCGTTGGCGAGGTGAGCGCGGCGATTAGCGCTTGGCTGTCCACCGTGAGCAAGGCCGACGCGGGCGCAACCGTGAGAATCGCTTGTTCCAGCAAGCGAAGGTCGCGGGCATATGCCGAAATCGTTTTAGCCGCTTTCCGGTCGGCTTTCTGTTGATCGGAAAAGGCCTGAATCGGGTCGCGCTCAGACTGCCGCGCCGCGCTCGCTGGGCGGACGGTGAGAGACGAACGAGACGTGAAAGGGGTTTGGGTGTGACTGCGAACGGAAAGCTGCGAGACGGTCATGTTTTGCACCTTCTTAAAGTGTGTGATTAGCGCGGAACATGTCCTAAACCAACAAGTTACGTGATCGGCGCTAACCTATTGTCGCTCCGTTTGGCACCCGCGCCAAGCCCTGATTCACTTCATTTTTAATACCCTGGGAAACCCTCAACAAAACCACTGAAACAAGCACTTTGGAGGCTCTTTTTTTGACTAATCACGTGTTTGCACCCAACAAGGTCGCGTTTCTACTCGAAACCGAAGCCGCCTTGGGTAACGCACAACTCATGCAAATAGCGGTCGAGGAACCAGCACCCGAACCGCCGAGGTACCGAACCAATTACATCGGCAGCAAGCAACGGCTGATTGACTGGCTTTGGTCTCAAACACCAACGGGAACAAAAGTGGTTTTCGACGCGTTCAGCGGATCGGCGGCAGTGGCCTACATGTTCAAGTCGAAAGGCTTGAAGGTGATCGCCAACGACCGGTTGCGGATCGGCTACCACATGGCGCGGGCCATTGTCGAAAACCAGCGGGAAACACTCAGTGATGATGCCGTTGACGCGTTGCTTGCGAGCAACCCCAAGGCGGGTTCGTTCGTGCGCGACAACTATTCCGGTCTGTACTTCCATGCAGGCGTGCATAAACGGATTGATACGATTCGGGCCAACATTGAACAGCTTGGCGGCTACAAGAAAGACATCGCCTTGTTTGCCTTGTTGCGCGCGTGCTTACTGGCAACCGATCACGGGACCTTTGCCAGCACTGCCGCCGACACGCGCGGCTTGGTCACCAACGGCGAACAGTTCGACAAGGCCTTTCGCAAGTTCGTCGACAAGGTCAACGGGCTTGTGTTCGATAACGGCCTTGAAAACAGGGTGATTCATGGTGATGTGCTCGCGGCCTTGCCCAAGGTTCAGGCCGACGTTGCCTATTTCGATCCGCCGTACCTGACTCAGTTCGGCCGTTGGAACTACGAGACGCATTATCACTTCGTCGAAGGGCTCATGACGAATTGGACCGGTTTGGAACTGGACAACGGCAAATTGAAACGGTTCAAAACCGACCACAAGGCGTTGACCGAGCAGACCGCACCGGCCTTTTTCGAGGCGTTCTTGGGCGCGGCCGGTCACATACCCACCTGGTTGCTCAGCTACCGAAACAAGGCGATTCCAACTCGCCGCCAGATTCAAAGCATCCTCGAAAAGTCGGGCCGCGCTCTGAAGATTCGGACCCAAAAGCACGTGTATAGCAAATTCAACAAACACAAGACCGACGCCAACAACGCAAAGGAGTATCTATTCGTGGCAACCCAGGACCAGGACCCGCAGATAGCGGAAGAAACCACCGCGCGTGCCAATAGCGGCGAACCGCTCGGCCGCGCACGATTCGAGATCGACGGAAACATTAAACTCATCGAACCACAGTCAACAGCCAAACTCACCCACAACGGCGCCCCCTTGCCCCAATTCCGTTCGGTTCTGTGCCATGCCGGAACGAATCGCAACGGCGACCATTTCACTTTTGAAGAACTGACAAGGGCGGCCCGAACCGCGATCAATAAAAAAGTGAACCTCGAACATGGCCAAGCGATTGAGGACATTGTCGGCGGCATCGTCGATGCTGATTTCATCGCCACTGACGGGCCACGCGTGGAAATCATCGGCGAACTGTTCACCGACGAATTCCCACTTGCCCGCCGCGTTCGCAAGCTGATGAAGGTCGGCATCGTCAAACAGGTGTCAATGGAATGTTCTTACCGCGAAGGTGAGTGCTCAATCTGCCGCCAACGGTTTAAGGAAACCCACGCGTATTGCTTGCACCTGGCCAGGTTCAAAGGCAAAAAATTTCAAGGCCAACCGGTTTACGAGATCCTGCACGGCGTGGAATTCACCGGCGTAGGCTTGCTGAGTCGAGAAGGTGCAGACCAGGACGCCAAAATCACACAAGTTAGCTCAGTAAATCCACACACCATTAGCCCCCAAGTTGAAGGAGAATCATCAATGACCCATGATGCGAATGAATGGAAAATTCGCTACGAACAAGCAGAAAGAGAGAAACAAGAACTGTCGATGCGTCTAGAGCAACAAGTAAAGTTAGTTGAGGTAAAAAAAATTATGGATCTTTACAAACTGAACAAGGTCTATTTCCCGTCTGAGGAAGCGGGCGAAAGGGAATTGGCACGATTGGCCAATCTGAGCATGGAAGCGCTAGAGGCTACCAAAGTCACTCTAGAAACTTTTGCAAAAAACCGCCCCTTAGACCAAAAAGCAAGCTTGGAAAGCGTTCGACCTCGTGATGTCCCTGATGAAGAGATTTCAGGCAGTGATTGCCAATTTGGCGGCAAAAACCTTGAGGACAGCTTAACCCGAGGCTTAATGCTGGCCTATCATGATCGCTTCATTGAAAAAATCTTTTAAGAGCACGCGAAGGAAAGAGATCGGTTCTTAATAAGTCTTAAAATCGTAGATTTGTGAAAATGAAACCGCGCAGCTCGCAGAACCAGACCAGGTTTTAGACGCCTGTCGCTCTCTGTGATGCTGCGCGGTGTTTTTTAACATTCTACCTTATGACGGTTTCGACTTCTCCAAGGAAGGAGAGGTCATCAACCTCTATCCACACTTTGGCATTGCCTTTGTTAACTTTAGTAGCAAGAAAAGAATTCCTGATTCATTTTCTCATATTAAGATCATTAACAAGGCAACCTGGCTGCTTGATCCATTTCATTTAGCATTTTAGTCAAACGAATCTCGACAGCACCTGATCCCATCACGCGGTCATAAGGATAGCCATCTTTTTTGTCTTGTGAAACCTGAATTTCTCGTATGAACTTCAGGTTATCTTCGCTGTAGTAGGAAAGCCAAGCTTTCTTAGAGAATTCATCTTCACGGTAAAGAGGGGGAAGTGGCCACTCGGATCGCTTCCAGCTATCCTTCAAGCCAAAAATGGGCCACTTACCTTCGAGTAAGGCTGGATCACCAAACATTCCGCAAAGGATCGTTTCCGTTGCTACAAGATTTCCAAAGTCACCTTCCGGGGCATTAATTCTTGGCCCAAAAAAGTACCCAAAAACACCTCCACTCCTATCCAAGTGTGAAACTATTCCTCTTGCGAAACCTTTATCTCGCAGCGGAACAAAAAAACAGGTACCTTCAGTATAGTTCACTTTGATTCTTGCCATGTTTACTCCAGCTTCTTTCCTGCTTCCATGTATTCTTCTCGTCGTGGGTTTCTAGGGCTGATTGGTTGCTTCTTATTCAGGTCTGCATCGGGGTGACGGTCGTAAATCTCTTGCTCTCTTCCTCTTCGTGCAGCTCTATCATCTGATCGTCGATCAACTTCAAAGTCTAGATCACTCGTTTCTTTGCCCCGTTGGTGCTCCTTCTTTCGACGCTCTAAATCCTTTGTTTCCCCCGTTCTACGGACTTTTCCAGTTTCAGGGTCGCGTAGTTTGTAAGTTCCACCCTTTGCATTTTCAGCCGCCTTTGCTGTGTCACTAACAGCATCTGCGGCATCCGCCGTGCCTTCTGCGGCCTTCCGCGCATCATTGGCTTTGTCTGCGGCTCGGGCACCGTCGATGATCTTATCACCAGCACGGGCCGCTTTGATAGCGGCACCGGCGCCACCGGGAACAAACGGTGTCGCAGCGGCAACGGTGTCAACAACGACGCCGCCCGCGTCAACCGCAGCATCTAACCAGTTTCCTTCGTTGACATTGTAAACAAACGAGGCCACACCAACACCAATGTTAAACACGTCCCAAGCCGTTTCCACCGCGTTCCCATCCGGGTCGTAGGCGTTGGCCGGGTTTTGGTACGTGTAACTGTAAAGGTTGTAGGTGTTTGGCATGTACGGGTTGAAATCGCGGCTTGCGTCAGGCTGCAAGAAACAACCCATAACCGGTTCGTAGAACCGTGCTTTCATGTACACCAAGCCCGTGTTGTCTTCGTCGTGGCCACCAAAGCCGTGAGCACCTTCCGTCGCCATAGTCGTAATCGTCGGCGTTCCATAGGGCTCGTAAAACTGCCGATCCCGTTCTTCGGTTTCCGCGTCCCAGGTAACCACTAAGTTCCCCAAGCGGTCATGGAAACGATAGGTTTCCTCGTGATTGAGCTGGTCGCCGTTTAGCGCATAGGTTTCTTCGTCAAGGTAGACGGCTTTTCCGTCGAAGATGACGTATTGACGCCGGGCGGTAAGCACACCGCGTGTCTTGGAATAGGTGTGGCGATCCTCTTCTGTGATGATCGAACCGGCCAAGTTACGGATCGAATAGGTGGCTTTGTTGGCCTTGGGTTCAAACTTCGCCACGCGTTGTCCGAAGGCGTCATACAGGTAGTACTCTTGCCATCGGTCAGAATCGGTCGTCGGCGGCTTGGGATTACCGGTCTCCTCATAACGCTCTAAATGACCGGCCGCGTTATAGCCCAACGCATATCCCGTTTTTGCGACAAGCCGACCCGCTTGATCGTACACCTTGCCGACGTTGTCGACATGGAACGGATTCCCCACGTTGTACTGCGCCGAAAACGGGTCCAGTACCAACCGCGCGGAGCCGACATCGCTGTTTAACCCAGATCGGAACGTCAGGTTGCCGACGCGGTCGTACTGGTATTCAATCGCCGCCGAGCCCATGGTCACTTTTTCGAGTTGACCCAAGTCAGTGTAATCGTAAAAGAACAGACGCGGGCTAAAGAGCTCATCGCTACGAAACGCGTAATCGACAAACCCAAAGGCGTTGTATTGGATAAAGGCTTCAAGGTACAAGGACTTGTTGCCATTGATGATATCGGAAAGTCGGTTTTTAAAGGGGCGTCCCAGGCTATCCACGGCATGACCCGCTAGTAAAGGGACGTTGTTGTCCTTTTTGAAGGTTGAGCTGATCTTTTCAAACGCTTCAACCAAATCGTGGGTCGAGGTAAACACCTGATCCCCAAAGACAGCCTGCATTTCCGAAACTGGTGAACCCATCGTCTTAATGGCATCAACGCAGTCTTGCGACTGGCAGCGATCCCAATCATAGAGGGCGACCAAATTGTTGCCGTTGTAGGGATGGTATTTCCCGCCGGATACGACCTTTACAAAATCGGGGCCACCGGGATGGTTGGGTCCTAATCCGTAAAATACCTCAGCCGGCGCAAAATCAAATTCATACCCATAGGCCTCAAAGGCACCATTAGGGTGTTTGATCGACGAGACGCGGCCAAGCGCATCGTAGGTGTAATTGACCGTGTAACGGTAGGGTTCACCTGGATCGGCATAGGGTTGCGCACTGAAATCGGTAAACGCCAAGCGCGGAATTTGAATGCTGTAGGATTTGACGCGATTAGCAGCGTCAAATTCGTCGTAGGTGATCGTAACTGGATGCTCGTGGCGGTTGTATTGAACGGCCTCAACCAAGCGATTGTTGGTGTCGTAGTCGAAAAAAGAGGTCACCGAAAGGCTGTAGGGCGCATCAACCGTTGAACCCAAGCGTTCAACCAACCGGCCGGCGTTGTCATAACGAAAGCGCCGACGCATTTTTTTGTCGTTGAAGGGTCCGTGGTATTGCTCCTCCAAAAGGCCGTTGTTGTCGTATTGGTAATGGATCGGCCAATCGATTTCGGGGTGGGTTTCCGAGACCAGATCGCCAACAAGATTGGTGATCGTGACGCGTGCCAAAGACGGATCATTGAACGGCAAGGTCGTGGTTTGGATGCCCTCGGCGTGACCGATTCGTTCAAAGAAAACGCCCTGGCCGTTTGTTTCAGTACGTACCACTCGGGTGGCGATATCCGTCTCGCTGACCTGGACCTTGGTTGACCGGCGGGTTGCCGGGAAACGTGGTTCAATCGGCAACGAGCTGTAGTCCCGTGTTTGGGCCAGCGTGGTTTGCGTTACCGTTGTGCCACCGGTCGCACTGGTTTCGTAAACAAAATCCGTCGCCTGAACAAGCAGTTCGTCGCGGGTGTCGTGGTGTTCGGTTCGGGTGGGCCGACCAAATACATCGAAATGGTACGTCCAGCGACCTTTGTCCGCCTCAACGGTCTCCTGGTGACCCAGCGGCGAATACCCATAGTTGCGGGTGTAGACCGTGTTTGCTGAATTGCGGCGCGTCTCGCTGACGAGCCGACCCCAATCGTCGAAGGTCAGTTCATCAACCGGAATCTGGTTTTCGGAGGCGCGTGCAGCGATAGGAAACGGTTGGTCCGATGGCAATCGTAAGCGCTCCTCCGGCAGTTCGTAATAAGTGATTACCTTCACCGGGCCATTTTGAGGCGGCGTATACTCCGTGATCAGCGGGGCCATATCAGCGACCGACACACGAGTAATGCGAAAGTCATCATCGTAGGTGTAAACCGTGTTTACCCCGTTTACGGTTTCGTTGGTCAGCGTCCCGTCGAAGGCAATAGTGCGCGAAATCGAAGCCCCCTCAGGAAGGCTCACGATACTAGCTTGGCCGTATTGATAGGCGGTAAAAACGGTCGAAACCTTTTGCCCAAGCGGCTTTGCAGTATGGGGAAGGCCTTTGTATGGACCGCTCTGATAATAGCTGTAGCTTTCCGTCAGGTAGGAACTGTCGTTTTTCCAATATTCCACCTTGGTCACAAAAGGAAGATAAACATCTTCGTATTTGTAAGTGGTACGTGCCAACAAGGTTTCTTGCGCACCATTGCTTAAGACTTGGGCGTCACTGGTCAACAATGCCAACGCATACTGGTGATTGGTGGTGTCGCGGTCTGACGGGAAATTACCGACAAAGCGGTGAGCGTAATCAAACTGACGGGTCAAAACAACATCACTGTTGCGAGCCCGACGTGTGATTTTTGTGGGCTGTAAAAAAGCGACGGTGAAGTCCTGCGGCTCCCAGTTGCCGTTCTCAAACCATGAATATTCGTAATCGGTATCGATCCATTGACCATCGATCTGTTGCCCATAGCGCCGCACAGCGCTAACCGAAACGCTATCGCCGCCGGCATGGCCGCCGAGGTTCAGCTCGCCGGTATAAAGCCAAGACTCGTTAAGCGTGGTCCCACGATAAGTAGTTTGTTTGGTACGCGGGCGGCCAACCAAGAAACCCGCGTCAAAAGTCTGGAAGTACGTTTCAAAAATGGGCGCGTTGATGTAGCTGGTTGTTCGGGAAAAGAGGTGATCACCATTGGTCTGACTCACGGTCACGTCAACGCGACCTTCGCCCGACCCGTTCGCGCGCTCCTCGGCAACCGTCCATTGCCGGTAATCGAACTGATAGCGGCCGTTTGCATAGCGTATTTCGCGAATCCGTGTAAAATTCCGGCTACGCAGTTCCAGTTCGACACAATCATCATCGCGAAGGGCTAGGCAATTGCTGTCGTCCGGTTGCAGGTAAAGAAAAGACTCGGTGTCGTACTCGTATTCAACCGCCCCCAGGGTTGGCAACCACATCGCGGTAACCAGAGGCCGCGGTAAACCGATATCCTCTGTTCTAAAGGACGTTGTGTAACCTTCCGGTGTAACGACACCGTTAAGCACCACGTGGCTGCGGCTACCCGCATCGATCTGATTATAGGTAAAAGATTTGAGCAGCTTGGATTGTTGCCCCACTTCCAAAGTCAGGCGGTCCAAGAATGGGTTCATGGCGCGATAGATATAGTGGAACACCATACTGCGACCGTAAGAATCGGTAATACGATCAATACGCGGCTGATCGGGAAGCGTTCCGTCGGGATCTAAACCGCCAACGTAAGAAATGGTCACCGTGCGACCGTTGGGCGAGCGGATCTCGGTCGGATGAAAGGTGACTGCACTCGCATTGTTAGCTTTGGTGACCAACCGGGTGGCACGGTATTCGGTGCGCTGGCCGTTGGGATCAAGCAGAAAGTATGACTGACGGGAAAAACCTTGAAGCGAGGTACGGTCATTTGTTCGTACACGCGTGATTCGACGTAACTGGTCATCGATGAAATGCACATCGGCTTGATTGGGGAAACAATCACCGAAGTCACAGTTATCAGATGCGCCACCCGCGCTTGAATCAGCTTGAAAGACACCGTCGCGTCCGAAAGCGGTCACGTTCCCGGCCGTGTCAACAAATCGCACACGCTCCCAATCTGTTGAACCTGGCGATCCATAAATCGCGTTCCGAGCGATGATGTAGCCGAGGTGGAAATTCCAACCTTCACCCAACACCGACGACAGGTTCGGCTCGTTCATGGGGCAAAGTCGAAACCCACTTTCATCGTCGCAATACTTCTCTTGATAGGACTTGTAAATAGGGGTTAGGCTCATTCCCGGCACACCAATCGGGTCCAAGGAAATGTTTAGCTTACCGGTGAACTCGTTGACACTTGAATAGGGTGCGGAAATATTGAGGCCCAACCCGTCTGAATCCGAAGACATTGGAACATTACCGTTAGCAGGGCCGGTAATGGCGGGATTGAGGTTTTGAGGCTCGGTTTCCTCTTGAAACGCGAAAGCACCACCAAACTGGCAGGCAAGGATCAAACATAACATTAAAAACCGATGAGATAAGACGGGGTAATACATACCCCTGCGATAAGGGTTTTTCATCACATGACTCCTGTAATTTTCATTAGGATAGTTTAGGACAGCAAGGATACAGCTTCAGAATGAGGTGTATAAAGAAGGAAAAACCATGATCCACAGGACCATGCAATCTTCTACAAATACCCCTTTTCTTCTAAAGCGCAAAACAAGAACAAAAATCGCAACATTTTACTTCTAAAACCTGGTTAATATTTAACCTGAAAACAGCACCATCTTTTCACCAAAGCGTCCCGTATTTTTCAAGATCCGGGCTCTTGATTTTCGTATTCACTAGATCCTCTCAAAAAATGGCGACCGAGGCCGTGTTTCTATTTTCAACCGTGCCTACGCCTTATCAGGCTAGATCGAACCGAACGCGACCCCAGCCGCCTTTCGAGGAGAATCAAGCGGAACTTTTCAAATACTGTTCTGAGTGGTTTATGTTACTTCGACAACCAAGGCAGAAATGTTGTCGCAGCCGCCCTCCCGGTTAGCTGCTCGGATTAAGGCCGAAAGCTTGAATTGAACTGACAAGCCCTCTTGTTCAAGAATCGCCCGAATTTCACCAGAGCTCACCGACCCATGTAGCCCGTCTGAGCTGATTAACAAGATGTCACCTGGGCAGACCTGAATACGACCGTAGTTTGGTTTGAGCTTTTCGCCGCCCACATTTTGACAAAGCCAGTTCCGGCCCGGATGAGTCGACAACACTTCCTCGCTGACAAATTCCGTTTGGCGCAGGTAATTCGCATAATTCTCGTCTTGGGTCATTTGATTAAGTTGACCATTACGCAGGAGATAAAAACGCGAATCGCCGACGTGGATCCAAAAGAAAAAATCTTGCTCAAAGGTTCCACCGGTGAAGGTTGTACCCATTTGCGAAAGGGCTGGGTCGCGGGCAGCGAGGCAATGCAAAGAATCGTGAGCGTTGAATAAGGCGCGCTGCAACACCCACCAAAGCAAGGGCGTTTCACCGGGAGCCGGCAAGCTCCCCCAGCTCTGCGACCAAGACCAGCCGCGACCGGACCAAGCTTCTAGGACAGTGTGTTTCACTTGTTCAACCGTTTCATTTGCTGCTAATTGACCGCCAACGTGCCCACCCATCCCGTCAGCTACACCGATTAGCACCGGGTCACGGTGAATTAACAAGGCGTCTTGGTTCTCAGATCGAACAAGGCCGATATCGGAGAGACCTCCAAGCTCAAGAACAAGTTTGCCGTGATTTGAAGGCCTTCGATTTTGGATCAATCGTTTAATGAACTTCATGGCTCCACTTTCGGTGTCGTAATTAGAGGCGCGAGCGATAGCGGTCGAACAACATGGGTTGCAGCCTTTTGCAACATTGGGGTTTCAGGTTTGCATTCCCTGGGAAAACTCATTTCATCTCGTCGATTGGCTTCTACCGCAGACCTAATTATTGAAATCGAAACCCACGCAAATCCCAAGAAAACAGCATAAGTCTTGCGTAAACCCCTTTGATGAAACACCTTTCGCGAGGGTTTTTCCGGGCCTCACGTAAATTAACCACATCTCATACACCTCAGAAAAAAACAGGACCGGCCAGAATTTAACCAGATCTGATATACTCCTCTTGACTTCTCGAAAGTAGCATCCGCATAAATCCCCTGCTCACCAAAACAACCGAAAGGCTAAACCATATGAAAACAAGAATGATTCTTGTCCTTTGCCCTTTCCTCTTGTCCTTCTGCTTTGCTCAGGAAACTTTCAATAAAAACCATGAAAATCCCTACACAAAGGGAAAAGAGATAGCACGCGAGTTTGGCCCAGAAGCTGCCCACGACTATTACGAAACCTGTCATTCTGAGACAGGAGATTTGATGTGCTTCTTCGGTATTGCAAGCGCCAAGTTTCTTCTTGGCCAAAATGAAGCGGCTCTAAAGTTAATTGATTACTTATTGGCGAATAAACCCGTTCCGAACCTGCTATCAGGCCATTGTCATTCCCTTAAAGGTTCGATTTATATACATATGCGACAATTTGAAGAGGCGCAGATATCTCTAAAAGAAGCTTATCGTTTTTACAATTTAGAAAACCATGACATGAACATCTTCATATGCCTAGTTCAACTAGGAAACGCATCTATGCGATCAGGGGATGTTGTTGCAGCCGAACTATACTTTCAGAAGGCTATCGTAAAGGGAAGCGAAACAGGTGTAAACATGGGCCACCTATACACACTTATGGCGATCTCGGCATATTCGCAAGGACGCTTAAGGTCGGCCGTCGACCTATCCAGACTAGCCTTTGATGAACACAAACGCCACAAACATATTAAAGCGATGATGAACGCAAAAGCCTACACAAGTTTTTATTTACACGAACTAGGAGAACTAGAAACCGCTACAGAAGCATTAGATACAGCGAATTCATTAAGAGCTAAATCTAACATGGGCACCACCCCATGGACTGAACTCGTAGAAGCCTATGTAAATAAATGCAAAAACCACAAGAAAGCTAACGACTTATTCTCTTCTAAGTTGCAGGGCGAAAGCGACTTCTTTTTGAGGCAATTTCTAAAAAAGGCACTCGAAAAGACCTGTAACTAGAAGGCCAAACAAGGAGAAAGACGCGTGACAAGCATTCAAGGGAACCCCTCTATATTCACAAAATATCTACAATTCACAAAAACACCACCAGAGACAGAAAACACCAACATATCGGCCTCTGAACCGGCTCGCTTTCCCGAACTAGATAGTATCGAACTGAGCCTGCAATCCGCTGACCTACTTGCAACCCAAACCGAACAGCCTTTAAGCACTAATAACGATGACCCTCTTACCGGCGATGATCCCTTGCTACCTATCGACCCGTAGCATGATTTCTCAATAAGGCACAGCTAGCATCTGAAGGGACTCAGGATCGGGCAAGGGCAACGCAACTTGATCACTTTGCAATTCTTGAATAATCACACTGCCCTCAGGAAGGAAAACCTCAGGATCAAACACACGTTCTCTAGTTGCGAGTTTTTTGATTCCTTCTATTTTTAGCGCTACATTAATGTTTTTTGACCACGGCAAGAAAAACACCAATATAGTCGCACAGGCAACTAAAAGCCAACGTCCTTTAACGGGGCGCTGGCTTTTTTTGTGACATCTATGCTCATCTAAAACGGGGCTGGGTAAGTTCCGAGGTCTTTTGCCGCGCCCCGTCCCCTTATACACAGTAAGAACTCCCAACTTTTCACTTTGCAAGCACTTCGGGGAGCTTTCGACCATACGGCGAAGCTTAATGATCAGGCCCGTTTTCCGACGCTCAAGCTTAACCAAACGTTTTAGCATAGCCAACTTCAAGGCCGTCCCTGGCTTCTCGACCGGAAAAAAACAAGCTCCCCCACACAGCCAATCCATGGCTAGCCTCGCCGCAGCAGGCTGAACCGTTTGTTGCCATTGTCGCCCCGCCGGTTTCGGTGGAAGCCCGAGACTTGAACGATGATCTTCTAAAAGCTTTGCAAGCTCGGCATCTTGGCACACCAAATCCATCGCAGTATATGGGGCTATCGGATCACACAAAATTAGATAACTTAGACACTGAAGCGCAGCAACCAAACCTTCTTCACCGACGGCCTGTTTGTAAATAAACCCGGAAAACGCAAGATAGCAACGTCCATTCTTGCCTTGCCGTTCGGCTGTGACGATTCTGAAAGCTACCGCTTCGCCGTACTCTTCCACCAAGCGAGCACGATATTCATCAGCCGTTTCATAAGTACGAGGAGCAAAGCCTTTAAAAGAATGATTTTTGGTAATACTCTGCAACTTGCGCCGGTTACGCTCAACGCGACCAGGCTCACCAAGCCGGGCTGCCGAAACAGGCGTGTAACAGACTCGGTCTTCGAGTTGCAAAATAATGATACGGGTAGAAAGCTGGTGAGTCATGGTACATGCTCTCTGTTGGTTTGAAAGGGCCATTAAATCTTAGCACGAGGTGCCTTTTTCACCAAAAACCCGACATTTATCAAGGCCGTTTTGCTCCAGTTCAGGACAGGTCCCAAGAGACCATCCCTAATCGACACCACCGGTCTTGATCTAAAACATCATGAGTTGTCAAGTTCGGATGACTGACTTCCTTGAAAAAACCACAGGTCCTACCCGAAATTTGAGCTAAAAAGCCGTAGCTCGACCTTAGCCGAAAAGGGTCTATCCGCAACCCAAACCGTACCGTACGACTTATATATTAAAACCTAAGCTGTTTTATTCCTTTGTTTTGCCTATAATAAGAGCATCATGGAACGTCAAGAACACCTC
>JAUIFE010000013.1 GCA_030429565.1 Holophagae bacterium
TTTTTGATTCGGTCTGTAGGTGATTTCAAAATCCGGCAAGGGGCAACGACCAGACAGTCGACATTCCAGGACGTGAGATGTCGGTAAACGCCATAGCCACTTGGACCGGCCTCGTAACAAACTTTTAAGGTGCGCTGATTTTCAGAACCAAGTTTGGCAACCATCTTCTTAAGCGATTCGGGCGTATTTGGTATTGTTCCTACGAAACGAACCTCGCCGTGTCGTTCTGGTTCCGCAACGGCTACCGCAATACTCTCCTTGTGAACATCTAATCCAACGAACAACCTCTTTTTCATGGCATCCTCCCAAAAGCTGGTTTATCAAACTTATCGGCATGTAAACCGCTTACTAGGGTCATACCATCTGGCTGTTTGCGGGACAGCCGAATGGCGCCAATGCCGCCGCGACATTCTTTACCTTGATCGAAACGGCCAAGGCTAATGGCTGGGAACCCCATGCTTACATGGTTCACCTAATGAATGGCCTACTTCACGCGGAGGAACCGGCTGATTTCGTTTCTCTTTTGCCCACTAACGAACCGGTGCCACTTCCGCGTTAAACGCTTACGTCGCGCCTGACCCCGGCGGATTCTCTCAACAGGTTTCGCACCAACGCTTGACGCAGGAAACGTTAAAATTTGCGCGTTTTCATCCGCCCGAATCGCACCGTTTTTGATGGAGGGTCCGTTTTTTTGCGCGTTACCAACCAACGAGGAACAATCTCGTTCCTTGTTTGACATCTCGGGGGGTTTCTTCCAGGCCCCGATGGGAGGTGATGATGTTGGCAAAAACCAGTTTGCTGAACAAGCATGGATGCTTGGATTGGGATACGTTGGTCTTGGGTCTGCGACGCGACCTTTGCACGCGTCGGGACCTCATCGAGTTCGCGGTTGATGAGTTGGTGCGGGGAATCACCTACAAGGGTTATGAGCATGCGCTTTTGGCCGGCGCCGAAGCGTACCTTGCCGATGGTTTTGATGGCATTTTGGCGGCGTTTCTTGAGAAAAACGGGCTTTCTCAGATGGGTCCCGTCGCCAAGCAGAAGGCGCTTCAGCGATGGTGGCTTGCGTCACTCGCCCTGTTGGCGGAACGGCGTTTGTCGGATGAAGATACTTTGGATCAGGTGGACTCGCTTTGGGGTTGCTCGTTCATTTTTGACGATTACCAAGGATTTCGTCACTGTGGTTGTGCTAGCTATATGATCACTTACGGAAATAAGGCGAATTGTGCAGCGGTCGGTGAGGGTCCCTGCAACTTGCGAGCTGTTAAACAGGCCGCGAGTGCGTTGCAACAACTTTCCTTAAGTGACCCGTAACACTTGTTCTGATGGTGCCTTACCAATTCCGAGTCCAGGGTCCGTTGCGGTCGCCGGCTGGTTTGGCGTTATTTGAAACCCAAAATCATTTTGATATGGAAAGCGTTAGGGCGTGACGGGTCAGCAGGGCGTGATCCGTAACGTGCTTGGAATTGGGGACTTTTGTTGGTTCTGGGAGGGTTTACCGATGAATCAAGAAGCAGCAGTTCTTTTGCAATACGGTTGTTTGAACTGGAAAACCTTGGCCGTGGGATTGGAACACAACCTTTGTGAACGGCGGGATCTGATTGATTTCGCGGTTGATGAGCTGGTTCGAGGCGTCGCTTATGCGGGTTATGAACACAGTGTGCTGGCGGCCGGCGAAGAATATCTTTCCTATGAATTCGATACCTTGGTGGTGCGGTTCTTCGAAAAGAATGAAATAGGCGCGATCACCGAGCAGGAAAGACAGCGCGCACTTACAACCTGGTGGCATGGGTATCTTGTGGTAATCGCGGCTCGAGGCTTGTCAGATGAAGCGGCTTTGGATGCAGTGGACGCCCTGTATTGGGATGAGGAATTGTTTGACGGATTCGAGGGGTTTGAGCTCTGTCGCTGTGAAAGTTACCGCGAAGATTGGGCATGCGCGGCGGTTGACGATGGTCCTTGCACCTTACGGGCATTGAAGGAGGCCGCGAGCGCGTTGCAACGCCTTGCATCCACAGATTATGGCTGAGGGGGATGGTTGTTGCGGGTTCCGGCCTTGGCGTCCGATGGGGCGGCCGTCTTGGGCGGGGCATTTTTCCTTCCCAAAAACCTTCTTTTTGCGAAAGGCTTTTGGGAAGGAAAAATGCTATGGGGTCTTGCTTAAACCTAAATTGAGCGATTCTTGGCGGGGCCCTCGCACCATCTATTGGGCTACAACGTCCTGCGAAATTGCTCACCGTACATTTTAAGTACGCGCCGTGCGTGGCCTTGGTCCGCTTTTCCCAGCAGGTTTCGCACCAATCCTTGACGTTTCCTGCGTCAATTCTTGCGCGTTTGCATGAACCTGAATCGCACACTTTCGCTTAAAGTTATGTGAGTGTTGGCTTTTTTGATGAGATGGTGCCGGCCGGCGTCTACCACTTGGTGGTTAGTGGTGTTTTGGTTTTACGACGCTGAGATCGCCGCCCGGTTCGGCGATGGTTAAGGTGCCCTGTTCGACGGGCGCGACCGGCGAGAGCAAACCCGCTTCGCCGTGGCGATGGGCTTCGCGGATGCGGGCGATGGCGCGGTCGACGG
This sequence comes from Holophagae bacterium, assembly GCA_030429565.1. Lineage (GTDB taxonomy): Bacteria > Acidobacteriota > Holophagae > Acanthopleuribacterales > Acanthopleuribacteraceae > Acanthopleuribacter. Next base: position 2,578 of record JAUIFE010000013.1, read on the forward strand.
CTTCGCGGCATGCGCTGTTGCGCACGTTGGGGCGCAGGTTCTTCAGGAACTCGATGTCGGCGATATTTTGGATGAAGGCCAAGCTGTCGAGTGCGGCCAGGACAAGGTCCTGTTGTTCACCGCCCGCCAGTTGGTGTAAGGTTTCGCGGGCGAGGGGTTCAGTGAACATTTTTAAGCCGCTTGCGATGGTACGGCGGGCCGGCAGCGGCAGATCATGTTGCATCGCGGCGGCGGCCAGCGCCGGCAGTACTTGTTTCTCGCGGCGGTTGACGAGGTGCGGTAAGACGCGTTCGGCGAGGTTGGGGCGGGTCAAGGCGGTGAGCATCGCGGCCAACAGGCGTTCGTCGCGAATGTCACCGAAATGCAGTAACGCCTCGTTGCAGGTCTCGGGTCGCAGGACGGCTTCGGCCAGGGCATTGAGGAACAAATCGTCGCGGCGGCGGTTTAAGTGGTTTTTGAGCCGGGGGTAAAGGTGGGCGCAATCGAGGCAGCCAACCAACGCGTCTTGGGCTTTGGGGTTGGGGTGTCGTGCCAGAGCCGCGACTAAGTGGTCTTCCATTCGGCCGTTTCGCAAGCATTCAACCAAAAAGGGGATGAGGTCTTCGTCGCGTATGCCGGCAAGCGCTTCAAGCGCTGCCTCGGTTAAAAAAGGTTTACGGTAGGCCATGAGCCAGTATGTTTTGTGCAGGCTTCTTGGGCTTTGTTGAAGAACTTTTTTGATCATGTTTGCGTGAATGGGTTGTGCTGCGTCGATCAGGTTTTTTACGGCCTGTTCATCTTTACCGATGTCGCGATGGTGTACCCACAATTGGGTGCGGAAGCTGTCGAGCTGGTCCGGAACATCCAGCATGACATTCTTGAGTAAGGGAAAGGGAAGCGGTAGCGCTGCTTTGGCGGCGATGAGTTGGAAGGGGGCGGTGACCCTGAAAGCTGTGGCATACGCGTCCAACGCGGGCGGGCACACAGCGGCCAGAACGCCTCGAAAATAACTGTATGCCGGTACGATGTTGGCGAGTTTTGGATCGTTTTGTTGCGGCGAATAACCTTGCTCAAGTTTTTGCCAACAGTAGCGCAAGGCTGCCTCGTTGATGGTGGCATCATGACACAGGGCTGCCAACAACCACATTCGGCGGAAATCGGGCATTGGCTGGAGCGCAAGGACGGCGACGGGAAAGATGCAATTTTGCAAGGCGTCTTCCAAGGTACCCAGGACGGAACTGTTCAGTTCACCTTTTATGGTTAAGACAAGGCTCAACTGATCGCTGGTCGGTTTAAAGTCGATGGCGAAGTATTGAATGAAATCCTGGGAGGGCAGTGTCATCAAAGCAGTCATCAATCGTTCAAATTCTGCGCTACGCGGCGATACCTGCCCGGCCGAGGTTGTGAAATGGAATATCAGGTCTTGCGCTTCGCGATGGTACTGCACAGACAGTGCTTGGGTGTGAAGCGTCCAATGGGCACGGTCTTCGGTCTGCTGAAAACCGAGCCCGCGCAAAACGGAAAGGGTTTGGTCTTTGTCTCTTAGCATCGTTTTGCCAAAGTGAAACGCCAAGCCGCCACCGAAGGTACACACCAAAAGTCCAACAACGATTTCCATCATTCCCTCGCTCGCCACGATCCCGCAACGGTAGTCTATCAATCTTTGTACAAGATAACACCGTGGTGCAACGCGTTCTTGCCGGCTGTGGTGTCGGCAGCGTCCGGCCTCTAGGGCGCTGTTTTCTTACAAAAGGGCCTCGAGGCGTGATCTAGGGCACGGCTACTGCGTCTTTTTTGGCAAAGTAAGGGGGAAATGAAAAGGTGCCGTATCGGAGGGTGGCGGCGGTTAAAACCCCACCGTCAATGGGTGACCCAGCCGAACGACGTGATGTCGTTGTTTTCCCCGACGGCGAGTGAAGGGCGTCCATTAAGTGATGGTCGCGCCATTGGTAGGCCATTGTGACAACTTAGCCATCAGCGGAACCGGACAGGGTTGGCCCGCAGTTCCAAACCCATCCGCACGCCGCGCTTAAGTCCTGAACCCATCTTATTGCAGCCATCGTTTTTGCCGATAAAACGATGGGCGCCGCAATGCAATGGGATGAGAGTGCCAGGTTCAAAGGAGATGTTATGAACACCCGTTTTTTCTGTCAGCTCGCGCTCGTTTTTATGTTTGTCATGGGGAGCTTTGCTTCCGCTGCGGCACCCCAGCGACGTTGTGGCACCAAGGTACGCCACGGTGACTATGTTTCGAAAGCACCGGCCGATTGTGACGGCAATGCCACCGTCATCCGCGACAGCTATGCGGTGAATGAAACCTACACCTTGCGTTTGGTGGTTCACGTGATTCACAAAGCGGACGGTACCGGGAAACTCAGTGAACAAGTGATTCGCGATACGGTGGCGATTTTGAACGCGGATTTTCGTGCCATGGCGGGGACGACGGGGGCGGCAGGCACCGATGCGGGCGTGCAATTTGTTTTGGCCGACCGTGATCCGAACGGAAACCCGAGTAACGGCATTGTTTATGTTGAAAACGACGCCTATTTCCACGGTGAACTGGAGACCTACGGTGCGCCGCTGCAATGGGATCCGACCCGTTATTTGAATTTCTATGTCAGTGAAGGCGAAGGCTCCGGAGGGGTCGTTTACCAAATGCCGTGGGAGCCTTGGGCGGAACCGGCCTTTGAAGGCTTGGTCGTGAACTATGAATACATGGGTTACGACGCGATCAGCGGTGAACCGTACCACGTGGCGACCCACGAAGCGGGCCACTACCTGGGTTTGGAACACACCTTCTTCGGGGTTGAGGACACGGCATCCTGTCCCACCGGCGACTGTCACACGACCGGCGATTTAATCTGCGACACCAACCCGCACCCCCAACCGGACTTAGCGGTGGCTTCTTGTGCTTCACGCACGGCTTGTGATGCGCAAGAACCGGTCAAAAATTACATGAACTACATGCCCGAGTCCTGTATGACGGAATTCACCTCGGAGCAAATTAACCGTATGCGTTGCGTTATTCTGAGCTACCGCCAAGGGTTGGTTGACGACGGCAATACCGATACGGTGGTGATGGAGCAACGCTGGTTGGCCCACCTGACCAGCGCCAACGGCGGATTTGAAACCGAAGTGTACCTGTCTAACACGAGTAACCAAAGTCAAACGGCGACGCTGCGGGGTTATACAGCGGCGGGAACCAAGATCGATGAAAGTGAACTGACGCTGGCGCCAGGTCAGCGGCGCATGTTGTCGGTAGACGCCTTGTTCTCCGGCGAGCGTCCGACCCACTTGGCGCTGTTGGGTGACAGTGCGATTCTTGCGACGGCGGCCTATCGCGTTAAAAGCGATCAAAGTGTCCGAGCCCACTTAGCCGAAGCAGGAGCGAGTGCACAACGGTACCTGCTGCATCTGGGTGAAGCCGATTTGGTGTTTGACGGTATTGCCATGGTGAATACGGGAACGGCGCCGACACGGGTGACGGCAGTACTGGTCAACGAAAACGGCACAACGGGTTCGGCCCAGGTGTTGGCTGAGAACTTGGCGGTGCGCGGCAAAGGCTTGGCTGATTTATCGGTGCTGTTTGGCACGGTGGAACGCGGCATGGTGCGTATCGAAGCCGATCAACCGATTCGCTTGTTGGCACTGCGTGGCTCGCGGCCAGGTGCGCCCTTCGCATTTTTGTTGGCCAACCCGGTGTTAACTTTGCCGAAATAAGCTAGATTGATTGAGATGTACCTGGGTGTGTGCGATTTGGGTCGCACACACCCTTTTTGGTCTTGTTAGGGGGCTTTGCCCTGCGGCAATTCTGATTTGAGTTGCTTAAGGTGAACCCAGCCCATTCCCATGGGGAGGTCGGGTTGACTGACCAATACGGCCACGGCTTTGTGATTTTCAAGAATACTCATGAACAGGTGGGCTCCGGCGGCACCGATATAGATATCGCGCAAAGGCCCTTTGACGCTTTTTCCTTTGCGCTCCGAGAGCAAGCGGCTGATGCGGCCGACCATTTTGCCGCGAAACAAGCCGGCGGTGGCGGCTGAGACAAAATCGAGCAGGGATTCATCAAATCCGGGTGAGTCGACCTTGCCGGCGATATAAGCGCCGTCAATTAAGGAAATCACCGCGGCGGCGATGACGTCTTCGTTTTCGCCGACGAACCGCTCGCAAACGGTGTTGATGGTGGCGACATCGAACTTCATGGCGGTATCCTCGTTATGCTTCAGGGATGCGGCCGGTCGCGACAAAAAGCCCGAGAAATCCCCACGCATGGGGATCGTCGACCAAGCTGCGCATCGCTTCGTAATCGTTGCGCGCCTGATCGCGGTCAGGCTCGGCGGTCATTTTCCATTTAGGCGAGACGGCGACATCGAGGAAGGCGTCCATGCCGAAGACGGCCGAGGAAAGCGGCAGAATGGTGACGTCGACTTCGGTGAAGCCGGCATGCTGCAGGTACCAGCCGAGCTTGCGACCGACGAAACGATCACCGCCGTTGGCGGCTTGACCGGCGACGGAACGCTCGTGGAAGCGCGCATAAACGTCGGGTTCGGGGACCAGACTCAGCCACCCGTCATCGATATCGACAATACATAGCTTGGCGCCTGGCCGCAAGTAGGGCCTGATTTGTTGAAGGGCGTCGAGCGGTTTGGCGAGGTGTTGCACAAACAAACGAGCGTAGGCGAAGTCGAAGGGCGCGCTGTCGAGCTTTAAATCGTAGACGCTACCGTGCTGGAATTGAAGGTTTCCAAGTTCTTCTTTGGCGGAAAGCGCGCGGGCGCTGTTTAGCAGGGTCTCACTGATGTCAACGCCAACCACGGCGCCGTCGTTGCCGACGAGCCGCGCCATGAGGGTCGAAACCAAGCCGGGGCCGCAGCCGATATCCAAGGCACGGTCGCCCACATCCAAGCCCGCACCACTGAGGATGCGTCGCTCTAAAGGTTCAATGGCGGCGGCTTGGCGCTGCAACCGTTTGAGCTCCAGTTCGGTATCCGGATCGGAATCGAACTCGTAGGAACCTGCTTCTCGTACCATGACAAACCTCCTCGGCGCAGCCGGATGGGTTGGTGGGATTCAGCCGAAGTGACGCCGAAGCGGGTGGTTGAGCGGCGTGCGGGTTGAGACGCCTTGCCACTAAAACCCCGCCTGGGCGGATGAGTTTCGCTGAAACCTAGTTTGCATCTGAAATCTTTAGGGTTATTATAAGCGGACAGCCTGAAAAAAACCCATAACAACCTTTTAGAGTTTGGAAACATCTCGGCGCGAGCCTGTTTCGTGCTTGCGCCAAGAGTCCCAATCGGCGGTGAAGGAGCGTTTTCTATGAGTGTCAAAATCAAGGTTGCCGAAGAAGACGTCACGCTCGCGGCTATATTTAACGGCCGTTATCAGGTCTATGTGGTCGAGATGGGCGCGATGCCGACCAACGATGAGGAAATGATTCTCGACAGTTTTGACGCCTACGGCGCCACGGTGAACATCGCCTGTATCGCCCAAAACGAGATTGTGGGCGGTATCCGCATGACGGAAAAAAAAGCGCCGCTGGGCACGCCGGCCGATCACCTCTTTGATTTTAGTCCGTTTGTGCCCGAAGATGCGGCCTGCGTGAGCAGCAGCATGTTGTTCATGCGCAAAGAATTTCGCGGTCGTTCCGAGTTGATTATGGGTCTGTTTCTCATGGGTTACTTTTGGGCGGTGAAACGCGGGGCCGAGTATTTGTTGGCACCGGTAAATCCGCCGGTGGGCGCCAAGTTACAGCGGATCGGTTTCAAAAAGGTGGCTGAGGACTGCGAGGCGCACGGTTTGCCGATTCGGCCGATGGTGTGGGACCTTAGCCAGGTCAACAGCATCTTTTTACGGTTTCTGGAAATGCAAAACCTCAACACCTTCGCCCTGAACTTCCACCGTGAATTTTTTACGAAAGGCGAGTACCTGATGCGCCAGGGCGAAAGCGCCGACGCCGCTTTTGTAATTGTTGACGGTCAGGCCGAGGTTAGCGTCGGTGATCCCGACGGTCAAATCCCGCCACGGGTCATTGGTACGGTGGGTCCCGGTGATTTGGTGGGTGAAGTTGCGCTGCTGGTGGAAGGGGTTCGTTCCGCCAATATTCGCGCGATGACGCCGGTTGATACGGTGGTACTCGATCGCGAACGCTTCAAGCGCGAGATCATGAAACATCCCGAACAATCGTTGCGATTACTGCAGTTGCTGGGCACGCGTTTGCAAAATGTGACCGAGCTGTTAACGGTTGGCCGTGCAGCGGCGGAGGAACTCAAACAAAAGGATCTGGGTCCGGTGCGGCCGGTCAAACACTTTTACGATCCCACCAATGCCGATATTCGCCGCAACCCCTACCCGATTTACGAGCATATTCGCACGCGGGAACCGCTCCATTTCAACCCTATTTTGCAGGCGTGGATGGTGCTGGGTTACGAGCAGGCGCAGGCCATGCTCAAAAACAAAAACGCAAGCTCGCGGCGTGCCCAAATCCTGATGCACAAGGTGCCGGCGGAGGTTCGCGGCAGTGTTAAAACCTTTACGGCGACGGCCAACGATATGCTGCTGTTTCTCGATGCGCCGGAACACCACCGCAAACGGGTGCTGACAGCCAAACCCTTTTCAATGCGGATGGTACGCCGTTTGGAGGGCCGCATTCGCGATTTGGTGGACGACCTACTGAAAGAGATTGCCGCCAAAGGGCGCTTCGACATGGTGGCTGATTTGGCGTTGCCGTTGCCGTTGGCGGTGATTGGCGAGTTGCTCGGGGTGCCGGCCGAAGATCGGCGCACCTTAAAAACATGTAGTGACACCTTGTCGGTGATGGTCAATCATCCCAAACCTTCGGCCGAAGCGGTGGTGGCGGGTAATCAAGCGATCGAAGAGATGTACGCCTATTTTCGCGATTTGATTGCGGCGCGTCGCAAGGCGCCCCGAGAAGATCTCATCAGCGAGTGGATTCGGGTCGAGGAAGAGGGTGATCTGCTCAGCGAACAGGAGATTCTGGTCAACAGTTGCCTGCTTTTGTTTGCAGGTCACGAAACCACAACCAACCTGCTGGGGACCGGCATGTTGAATCTGTTGCGTTACGGCGATCAACTCATCCGTTTGCGTGAGAATCCGGAACTATTGGAGAGCGCGGTGGAGGAAATGTTGCGCTTTGACAGTCCGGTTCAAATGGTAACGCGTTTGGCTAAGGCCGATTTTGTGATGATGGGCAAACAAATCAACAAGGGCGATCCGATTTACATTGTGCTGGGTTCGGCCAACCGCGACCGGCGCCATTTTAACGATCCCGAAACCTTTGACATTTCGCAGCGCGACAGCCGGCATTTAGCCTTTGGTTATGGCGAACACTTCTGTTTGGGTTCGTCATTGGCGCGCTTGGAAGCCAAGGTGGTCTTTGAACAAGTGCTGCGGTTTTTCCCGTCGTTATCGCTGGCGACAGATCAGGTGGAGTGGAAACCCGACATTATGAATCGTGGGTTGCAGGCCCTGCCGATTGCTTTTGAAACCCATTAAACAGGTGCTTGGGCGGTGAGCCGGGTGCGAGCTTTGGCGAGCATGAGGCCGAGCACTTCTTCCTCTTGTTCGTCGGCGGGCATCGCTAACCAGCAGTTGATGGCCTTGGCGTAATCGCCTTGACGATAGGCGCGAAAACCCTTGAGGAACAAATCGGGATCGTCCTCGGAATCGCAGGGGAGCGTGCGCGTGGGGGTTTGCTTGGCTTGAAGTTTGCCGCGAATTTTTCGGACAACACCCTGGTGTTGATCGGCCAGTACTTTGTTGGTGTCGGATTGGCGGGTGCACAAGCGGCCCTTCTCCGAGAGCAAAATGCGGCCGTCGAAATAAACAGTGGTGCCGGCATGTAATTCGGGGTAGGTGTTGAGTTCGGTCTGAATTTGAATGAGTTTGGAGCCGACCTGAATGGCGGACAACAAACCACCGCCTGGTAAAGGGCGGCTCTTGGGGACAGAATGCATAATCGCAGGCCTCACAAGGAACGGAAAGTCGGCAGGTCGGCCATGGACCGCGGCACCCATGCTGGGTGGAAGCGCCTCGACGCGGGTCAACAGGGCCGGTTAAAGGCAATGGAGGAGGGCGTTAGAAAATGAAATGTATCGGGTTTTGTGAGGACAAACTGGAGTTTTATAAGCGCAGGCAAAAATTCGCGCTATAGACAAATATTCGAGTCATTTTGACATCAAGCGAGGGGGGATTGCAATGAGTTATTGTTTTGACGCCCGATTAGCTGGAAATAAAAGCGACGGTTTCCGGGCGTTCCATAATGGCATGGGGCAGACGCATCGGTGTCTCGGGTAAGGGGATTTCGTGCTGTTGCATGTACTGGTACAAGCTGAAAAGGCGGACGCGTTCCATGACCAGATTAAAGTCGGACATACGCTGTAAGCACTTGTTCCACAAACGATTGATGGCATTGTAGCGCTGATTCTTGACCGCGCTGAGCAGGCGAATACGCGGGATTTGGTGCTGTGCCCAGGGAATGGCGGCGGCTTCGAGTTGGCTGAGGGCTTGGTCGACCAAATCCGGGCCGACATGATCCAAATCAACGGTGGAAATTATCAGTGCCAGCCAAGCCGATTGGTCCTGTTTGGCTTCTTTGAGGCATTGCGTGATGTGGGTGGTGTCGTAGCCTTTGGGATCGGCCAAAACGATTTCGGTCGAGAGTTGGTACAAACTTTCCAAGGATTTCAGGCGCGGATACTTTTCACATGCGTGGGTGAAGTTGGAAACCAAACGCTTGACGTCGTTGAACTTGCGGAAATTCAGGTAGAAGAAGAGGAGGTTGCGGTAGTAGTGCAGGTCGCCGTCGGCTTCCAGCTCAAGCGCGTGCAGGTAATCCAGGGCGCGGTTGTATTCGAACAACTCTTGGTGGGCCAGGCTGGCCCATTGGTGTAGGCGCCGTTGGGTTTGCGGGAGCAGGTCGTTGGGGATCTTTTCGACGGCATTGGTCAATTTGCGTGGGTAGGGTTGTAGCAAACGAATTTTGGCGGTAACCAGCAAGTTGGTGGCGAAGGGATCGTTGCGGTTTTTGAGTTTTTCGTAGAGCAGGCTGAACAGCAGTTGGCTTTTCTCGTATTCGTTAAACGCCATCAGGATCGGTTGGAGTAAAGATGCGTAGTGGACCGAAAGCTCGCGGAAATTAGGTTGGGCAAAAACCTGGTGCACGGAACCGTGGGCTTCGCCGTGATTTTGGCAGTTGAAATCGAGAATGGCGCTAAGTGCGAGGGTATGGACATTGCGCTCAATTTTGAGGGCCTTTTGGGCGAAGTAAAGGGCTTGCGCGGGGTCGACGGAGCGGTAGGAGAGTGCCAGCATCGACCAAAACTCGAGATTGTTTTGGAAGGTCGGCAACGGAATAAACAAACTCAGGTTCTTGCGAATCGGCTCGTAGTTGGCATTTTGGAAGCAGTAACGGGCGTAACTGAGCGCGTATTGGCTGGCTTTTTCGTCGTTTTCCGCTTGCTGGTAAAGCCGCGAGAGCATGAACCACAGTGGCGGCGAGTGGTTCAGGTAATTGCGCGTCTCGGTTTCAATGGTTTTAGCGAGCAGACTGTACTTGCGCGCGCGCTCTTCCGGCGGTAATGAGGTGATGAGATACTGGCGTACTTTTTCGTGTTTCCAGCGGAAGCCTTCGGTGGTGCTCGACTGGAAATCGAGGAAGTGAAGTTTATCGGCGAGGTCGATGGTGGCGCTGATTTCCTCGTAACTGGAGTTGGTGAGTTTGGTCAGCAGGTTAAGATCGATGCCGTCGGGGCACAAGGCGACCCACATGAGTGCTTCCAATTGCTTGCCGTTGAACTCTTTGAGATTGAGCGGCATGGTATGCACATTGGGATCGGTGGGCGGGCTAGGTTCGGCCTTGGGAAGGTTGAGCTCCAAAACGCCGTCTTGCACCACCAGGCGGCCTTTGCTGTTTAGGTCCTCGACGACCTCAATGAACTTACTGATGTTGGTCCCGGAAATTTCCACCAGTTGTTTGGTGAGATCGACGCTGCCGCGGGCGGACTCAAACTGGTTGGTGAGGTAATCGGTGAGGGCGATGACGTCGGGGAATTCAACCGGTACGGGTGGGCCGATAATACTGAACTCGTTGGCGTGTTTTTGGGTGGTCAGCACCAGGAAAATATTTTTGTTGCCGCTGGAGACAATCGACTGGGCCAGTTGAATAATAAACTGGGCCAAGTTGGGCGAACACACGTGCAGGTGTTCGATGGCGAGCACGTAGGTTTCCTCTACGGCAAAAAAGACGCGCAAGAAGGCGGTGAGAATGGTCGAATGGCTCAGCTCTTGATACTGGCCCGGTGACGGCCATTGCAAGCGAGGTAAGGCGGTTGCCAAAATTTCAATCCAGGGGTTGAGCTGTGGTTTGTGATGGGGAATTTTGAGGTGCTGGAGAATCATCTCCATAAACTCGAGAATGTTGGTGCCCGCACTGCACTCCATACGGACCGGCGACTCGGCAAATACATCGGCGCACAGGTTCTCGACGATGGTGGTTTTACCACTGCCTTGTTCCCCTTTTAAGTAGAGCAGTCGGCGCGATAACCAAATTTCCTTCAGCGATTGAATGAAGTTGCCGTGCAGCAACAAACCACGGGTGAGCACGTCGATTTTGGGTTGCTCATTGAGCTGGGGTGTCGGGCTGTAAGAATTTAGCACTTTCTCGACTTCGCGATAAATCATGCTGCAATTGTTTTGGCGCAGGCGCGGATCGCGATCGAGCATTTTGAGGATGATGGGATCGAGAGCGGGAGGAATATCGGCAATTTGCGACGGCGCTTGGGGTTTCTTGACCAAACGCTGGTAAATCGTTTCGCCCAGGGTGGGCCCCTTAAAGGGTTTCATGCCGGTGAACAAATCGTAAAGCATGACGCCGACGGCGAAAATATCGGCGGTGTGGGTTACCTGCTCGCCGCTAATCCCTTCGGGCGAGACGTAATAAGCACTGCCCATGAAGGTGTTGCGGTGGGTGTACATGGTCATGTCGGCAACTTTCATGATGCCGAAATCGATTAGCTTCAATTCGTCTTTGCGCGAGACCAAAATGTTTTGCGGTTTGAGGTCACGGTGAATAATTTGGTGCTTGTGAATGAAATCAAGCACCTCGCAAAGTTGACGGAACAGGTTCAAAAAGTTGGGCAGTGATTCAAAAATGTTGCGGCGTTTCCAGTAATTTTGCCAAGTATCGCCCTCGACCCATTCCATGACATACGCCGGTTTCCCTTCCCATTCCGGGAAAAATTCCTTGACCTCAATGAGGTTGGGGTGCGGATAGGCGCGCAGAAACTCGTACTCCATATAGAAGCGTTGCGGGCCTTGCGGTTCCTCGTCGGAAAGATCCATGGTCTTGAGAACAAAGTCCTTACCTTCTTCCTGGGAGCCTTTGGGGCCTTTGATTTTGTAGATGATCGAACATCCGCCGCGAATAAATTCGCCGATCACCTCGTAAGGAAAAGACTGGTTGCTCATTATGCCGCCGCTTCGCTAGGGGTAGGGTTAGAAGAGAGATAGGGCGCGAGAGGGAAGTGCCGCACCGCCGGTTTGGATGTCCCCATCCGGCGGCGGGGAGGTCTAAGGTTATTCTTTCTTACCGGGACAATCCACTTGGGTGCAGCGGCCGTAGAGCTGGTGAACGTGGCGAACCATTTTGAAATGGTGCTGATCCAGAATTTCGTCCTGCATTCTTTCAAGGGCGTCATCGTAAAATTCGAGAATTTTATGGCAGTCGACACAAATAATATGGTCGTGGTGCCCTTGGGTCATGGCGCTTTCATAGCGCGTTTCCTGACCTTCAATGGCGAGTTTCTTAACCAAACCGCTCTGGACCAACAAGTCCAAGGTGCGATAGACCGTGGCTCGCGAAATGCGCTGTGACTGGGTGCGCATGAGTTCGAGTAATTCGTCGACCGAATAGTGACCGTCGTTTTCATAGATGGCACGCAATAAGGCGAGCCGTTCGTTGGTGACTTTGCCGTTGTGCGCGTACAAAAAACTTTTAAATTGTTCTTCGAGCTCGGTGATATCAACTTCGCGGGACTCGGGTTTAAGGTTATCTGGCACCGGATCTTCCTTCGTTGGAGGTTGGGGTCTGGGCGGCGAATGACGGCGGCGGCATAGGCTCCGCAAACGAACGCCTTGCGGCTTTACTTCGCGGTCGCCCGCCAAAAGCAACGATTTGCTCACGGTCTTCGCCTTCAAATCTTACCTTATCTTACGTTGAAAAAGCCAGACTCGTGCGCCGCTTTTCAGGCACGGTGAGCGCGCCCGATCACCAGATGGAGACCTTTGATTTTGTTCATGTTTGTTCGTAAATATAGATCCCGCTTTCTTCCAGCCCGTCTTGCTTGGTGCGCACGCGCACGGCCTGCTCGCGTTGTGTGGCAATGGTGCAGCCGACATAATCCGGGGCAATCGGCAGTTCGCGGAAACCGCGGTCGACCACGACGGCGAGGCGAATCATGCGCGGGCGACCTTTGTCGAGGATGGCGGCCAGCGCGGCGCGCGCGGTGCGCCCGGTGAAAATGACGTCGTCGACCAAGATGAGGTTGCGGTTTTGAATCGAAAACGGAATTTCGCCGGTACGGACAAAGGGTTCGCTTTCGGTGTCCACCATATCGTCGCGGTAAAGGTGGATGTCGACGTACCCAACCGGCGGCCGCATGCCCCAATGAATTTCAAGCCGGTCGGCAAGGTAGCGCGCAATCGGCGCGCCGCCTGAAAGAACACCGATCAAAGCGGTCTGCTGTGGGTTGGCGCCGTCGGCGGCGATTTTAGCGGCCATTTCATCGAGGATCTCAATTAATGTGTCGCGGTTGCAATAGGTATCGTGGAGCTTGAGCGTCACGCTGTCCTCCCGAGCCGATGCCGGCTACAAACTGGAAAACCCGAAACACGGTGAGCCGTCCTGGTCGGCGGGCGGTGTTTTGGGGGCCGTCGCACACAACAGCCAAACATTTGGGTGGTTCTGCTACTACTTAAAGCACAAATCATGACCGACCTGCAAGCTGCGCGCGTGTTCTGCTTGCTTGCGCCGGGCGTGGTCATGTGGTGCAATGACGCTCATTGCACCACATCCATTTTACGGAATGCTCTATGCCGCATGCCAAGCCACCCCAGACGTTTGTGAACCGCCCCCATTTTCCGGCCGCCGTCGCGCTAATGGTCGCCGCCGTATGGCTGGCGCTCGTTTTTGCCGATTTGGCACGCCCGCAACCGTTGCCCGCACCTTTTGCCGGTAAAGCGCCGTTGGATCAACGGTTCCGCCCACTTTACAACGAAGAATTGGCCGCGGGTGAAGATCGTGATATGCGCAACTTTTGGCAAAAACCGCGCCAGCTACTTGATCAGTTGCAGCCCTTAGACGGCTTGTTGGTGGCCGATATCGGCGCGGGTACCGGTTATTTTACCGAACATCTGGCACAACGGGTCGGATCAACCGGCCACGTGATTGCCACAGATATCAGTCAACCGGTGTTGGAAACACTGGCCAAGGAAATCAATCTGGAACTTCGCGACCGCATTTCCCTGGTGCTGGCCGACGAAGACCGATTGGGTATTGAAACGCAGGTCGACTTGATTTGGGTGGTCCAAGTTTTTAGTGAAATAGACGACAAATCCGCTTTTCTCGATCGCTTGCAAGCGATCATGCACCGCGACACGCGTTTGGTCATCATTGATTCCAAACACTTAACCGATCCGGTGACCGGTTTCACGCGCCCGATTAACCTCAACGCCCTCAAACAACAGTTTGCGGCGGTCGGTTTGGAAATCGCGCCAGGTTACCCTTTGGGTCGCTTCAACTTTTTGCCCAAGCAGTACTGTTTTGTGTTGCGGAAAACGGGTGGCGTCGCCGTGGATTGAGTGTCGGCCTGCCACGTCCCCCATCGCCGCACTTTTTTTGGCGCGCAAAAGGTAATCATCTGGGCCGGATCTTCCGATTAGTTCAATGTCCCCTAAAAAAGCAACTTCGATCCAGTGGGTTTAAACCCCGATGGTGTGGGCAAGTCCCTTAGAAAGAGGGTATTGTGTGCCGGTTTGGGCCCTGTTGCGGCGTGGCTGTCGGTACAAGGATGGTTGATTATGGCGCGTATTGTTTACGGTGTTTCCGGTGAAGGATCCGGCCACGCGGTTCGCTCAGATTATGTGTTGAACCATTTATGCGGTCGTGGGCATCAGGTTAAAGTGGTGACCTACGACCGGGGTCTCAAGATCCTCAAAGACCAATACGACTGCTTTGAAACGGCGGGTCTGCATATTTCCACGCGGCATAACCAGGTCAGTAAGGTGAAAACCTTCGTGGAAAACCTAGCTAAATTGCCGGCGGCTAAGAAAAGCCTGCGCGCCCTCAAAAAAGAAGTCTTTGACGATTTTAAGCCGGATTGCGTTTTTACCGATTTTGAGCCGATGAGTGCCTATTTGGCCAATGCACGCGATTTACCACTGGTGACCATCGACAACCAGCAAGGCTTGCGCTACATGAAGTTTCCCTGTCCCGATTATCTACACAGCGATCGGCGCTTGGTGGAGAGTTTGGTGCGCTTGATGATTCCTCGCCCGGATGTCAGCTTAATTACCACCTTTTACTTTGGGAAACCGGTCAACGATCGCACCTTTTTGTTTCCGCCAATCTTGCGGCGTGCTGTTCGCCAATTAGTACCGAAAATCAACGACTTTGTGTTGGTTTACCTGACGCGCGGTTACGATTCGTTTATCGATCGGCTCAAACACTTCAAACGCGAAAAGTTTGTGGTGTACGGCTGCGACACGGAAGGTGAGTTTGGGCCCATTACTTTCAAACCTTTTGATCGGGACACCTTTGCGGAAGATTTGGCGGGCTGTAAAGCTGTGATGGCGACGGCCGGATTTAGTTTGATCACGGAGTCACTTTTCTTGCACAAACCCTATTTGGCCCTGCCGATCCTTGGCCAATTTGAGCAAGAGATTAACGCATATCTATTGAAACGATTGAATTATGGGACCTTGATGCGCGAACTGAGCGAGGACGCAATCGGAAATTTTCTTTATCATTTGCCGGATTTTCGCAGTCATCTTGAGTCTTACAAAGAGGTTCAGCGTCAGCCGGTTACCCAAAAGATTGACGAGCTTTTAAGCGATGATCTCGGTTTGCTGCGTCAATTACACCAAAAGCGAAAAGACGCTGATCGAGATCAACTTCCCGTGCCTGATTTGTTTGCCGATTAATTTTGTTTTGTTTTGGGGTATTGCTTTGCCGTTTCGCCCTCTGTTAGGCTACGTCGACATGATCCAAACGGTCTTAAACCGTGTTGACCGTTACCTGTGCCGGTTGCAACCGTTGCCTCCAATGCGTGCCCGCGATTTTTTTTTCGCCGCCGTCGGGCCGGGGCGCTGTGTGAATCTGTTGGTTTCACCTTCGAGGTTGCTTTTTGCGTGCGGTTCCGTAAAATCGGCTGTCGGTTCGTCGACGGTGGTTGGGTGGACTTTGAATGCGTAGGGAGGAGGCGAAATGAGTGCCAATGAGCTAATCGAGCAACTGAAAGCATTGATTGTCGATACGTTAATGCTGGAAGACATGACGCCGGAAGAACTGGAAGTGGATGCGCCCTTGTTCCGCGATGAAGGTTTGGGGTTGGACTCGATTGACGCCCTTGAGTTGGGCATGGCCGTCGCCAAAAAATACAAAATTAAATTAAGCCAAGATCCGGACGAGAACCGCGAGCACTTTGAGAGCGTCGCGACCTTGGCGGCCTTCGTCGAACGGAAGCTGGCAGATGGAGGCGTTTCCTAATGGCGAACCGCGATGAATTGCTGGTCAGGGTCCGGTCGGTCCTGGTGGAAACCTTCGAGCTTGAACCCAACGACATTCAGCCCCAAACCCATCTCTATCACGATTTAGATCTCGACTCGCTCGACGCGATTGACCTTGCGGTTAAGTTGAGCAGTGAAACCGGAATCAAACTTAAAGAAGAGGAAATGAAAGCGATTCGCACGGTTGATGATATCCTCGATACCGTCATTCGCCGCTTGAATCCCGCGACCTCTATGTGAGATTTAAACAGCAAGCTGGACATGTTTCCCTTCCGGCGGCCGGTCTTCTAAAATACGGGGTGCCGCCGCCCTTGCTTATCATTCCTATCAACGAGCTGTCGCCGTGAAAGCCTGTATTCTGATTCCCATTTACAACAATCGCGACACGATTGAGACCGTCGTTTCTCAGGTGCGTCGCTTTAATTTGCCGGTGCTGATTGTCAATGACGGCAGCAACGCCGAGACTCGTGCGGTGTTGGATCGTCTTACCGGCACTGAAGGCGTGTCAATCATGCACCTTGAACCAAACCGCGGCAAGGGCGGTGCGGTCAAGGCAGGCATGGTGGAAGCCTTTGGACGCGGCTTTACCCATGCCGTGCAGA
The DNA here is from genome assembly GCA_030429565.1 of Holophagae bacterium. Classification (GTDB taxonomy): domain Bacteria; phylum Acidobacteriota; class Holophagae; order Acanthopleuribacterales; family Acanthopleuribacteraceae; genus Acanthopleuribacter. The sequence continues at coordinate 18,963 of JAUIFE010000013.1, forward strand.
TCGATGCCGACGGACAACACCGGGCCGACGATATACCCAAGTTTTTAGCCGCCGCTGAAGCGGAACCGGAAGCGCTGGTTCTCGGTCGGCCGATTTTCGACAGCGATGTGCCCAAGGCCCGCCTGCACGGCCGCAAGCTATCGCAGGGCCTGGTGTGGTTGCAAACCTTATCGTTCGCCATTGGTGACCCACTTTTTGGTTTTCGCGTTTATCCCCTGGCGGCTTCGGTTGCGGTGATCGATCGCTACCTGATTGGTAATCGCATGGATTTCGATCCAGAAATCGCGGTCAAACTTTACTGGTCCGGCTGCCCAGTGCGAAATATCGCCAGTCCAGTGCGTTACCCGGAAGGCGGTTTGTCTAGTTTTCGCATGGTGCGCGACAACCTGCGCATCAGTCTGATGCACACGCGTCTTGTGATCGGTATGTTGCCGCGTGCGCCGAAACTTTTGTGGCGCAAGCAGTCCGCACCGTGAGTGAGGCGGCCGCCGGCGATTGGAGTCGGCAGAAAGAGCGCGGTTCGGTGTTTTGGGTGCGGACCGGTTTTCGTATACTCAATTTGGTTGGCTATCCGCTCGCCTCAATATTACTGGTCCCGGTGATGTTCTACTTTTTCGTGACTGGGAGCGCCGGACGACGGGCCTCGTTGGATTACTTGCGGCGCCTCGATGCACACGGTCGCCGGCTCGGTGTCAGTGGCTTGCCGCGACCGACGTGGTGGAATAGTTTTCGCCATCATTTGTCGTTTGGATTCAATGTGTTAGACCGTATGTATTTCTGGCAGGATCGGCTCGACCGTTTTGAGTTTACCTGGCATGGACGCGAACATCTGACGGGTCCGCGCGCCCAAGGGGCCTTATTGGTCGGGGCTCATATCGGCAGTTTTGATGCCGCCCGCGCCTTTTCCCATGGTCGTAAGCTGGTCATTAACGTGGTGATGTATCGGGCGAACGCCGCGATGCTGAATGCCGTTTTAAATGCACGCGGACCGGGTGCCGACATCAATGTCATTGAACTCGATCATCAGGACTTCGACAAAATCTTTGATCTACAACAGCGCATTGAACGCGGCGAGTTTGTCGCCATTTTGGCTGATCGTGTGCCGCCGTTTGGGAAACCGCGCATTTGTCGCTTACCCTTTTTGGGAGAACCCGCCGATTTGCCGCAAAATACTTGGATCATTGCCGGTTTGTTGAAATGCCCGGTACTGTTCACCGCCGGTGTGCGCACTGGTCGGCGTCGTTACCACGTGTTCGTTGAGCCCATGACCGACCTGGTCCAAATGCCGCGTCGCCAGCGTGAACAAGCACTGCAAAGTTACGTGATGCGTTTTGCGCGCTGGATGGAAACCATGTGTTTTCAGTACCCATTTCAGTGGTTCAACTTTTTCCCTTACTGGGCGCCGACTCAGGATAAGGAAACGCGGAGGGCGCCATGATCGATTACCCACTGACCGCTGTCGGTTTGGTTAACGCATTGGGCGACAACCGTGCGGCGATTTCCGAACGGCTGTTTCGCGGCGACACCAGTCGCATGACACCCTGCCGCTTGAAAGTGGGTGGCGAAACGGTGTTGGTGGGCCGCGTTCATGAGGATTTGCCCGTACTGGGTGGTGAATTAGCGCCTTTCGATTGTCGCAACAACCGTTTGTCGGCGGTTGCTTTTGGCCAAATCGAACGCGAAGTGGCACGGGTTCGCGATACTTTTGGGCCGGCACGGATCGGTGTGGTGATCGGAACCAGTACCGCCGGCCTCGACGCTTCCGAACAAGCTTTTGCGCGTTGGCACGCCGAAGGTTCGCTGCCCGAGGGTTACACGCTGCACCTGAAACATGAGATGGGCGGGGTTTCCAAGGTGATTGCACGCCTTGCCGGTGTTACCGGACCGACCTACACGGTTTCGACGGCCTGTAGTTCCAGCGCCAAGGTGTTTGCTTCGGCCGCGGGCCTGTTGGCGAGTGGTTTTTGTGATGCGGTGATTACGGGTGGCGTTGATGTGCTTTGCCAACTGACGCTTAATGGTTTTGAATCGTTGGCCAGCCTTTGTCGTGGCCATAGTTTGCCTATGAGTCGCAACCGAACCGGGCTAAACATTGGCGAAGGGGCGGCCTTGTTCGTGATGACCCGCGAGTGCCGCGAACACGGCGTGTTTCTGCGTGGTGTCGGCGAGAGCTGCGATGCGTACCACATGTCGGCGCCGCACCCGGAAGGAACCGGTGCCGAGGTGGCAATGCGTGCCGCGCTGGCGCAAGCGGACTTGCAGGCGGCGGATATTCACTATCTCAACTTTCATGGTACAGGCACTCCGCTCAACGATGCGATGGAGGCCAAAGCAGCGGCGCGCGTTTTTGGCGCGGTGCCCTGCAGCAGTACCAAACCGATGATTGGGCACGGGTTGGGCATGGCCGGCGCGATGGAAGTTGCTTTCTGCCAACTGGCGCTTGAAGCAGCCGAGGCGCAGGGCGTCCCTGTGCCTCCGCATTGCTGGGACGGCGTCGTTGACGAACGCCTGCCGGTGCTGCCGTTGACGGTGCCCGGTCAACGCCTGGACGTGGTGGGCCCCATCCGCATGATGAGCAATTCTTTTGCCTTTGGTGGTAACAATTGTTCGGTCGTCATCGAGGCGCGGGGGCCTCACGCACAAAATTAGCCGCCGGCAAGGCTGCTAATTAGGTAAAATCACGGGGTTGAGCCCTTAGTTTCGCCCCGGCGGCGGAAACGAAAGTGAGTGATCGGTCCATGTCCCACCCTGATTCCGTCGCACGGCACGCTTTGAACCTAGTTGCCTGGCGTGCTTGGTCGGCGCCTTACCCCGACTCTTCTGATTTTGAGGCCTATTTGCTGGGCGCTGCGCCAACGCCGGCTGTTGACGCCAAACCCGCGAATCGTGATGTCCCGCCCCGTTTGCGGCGCCGTTGTACCTTCGTGAGCCGGATGGTTTTGGAAACCGCCTGCGCACTGACGGCGGCTGTTCCCATTGATCTTGAGCGCACCCATCTGTTGTTTGGCTCGCGAAATAGTGAGATCAATATTTTGCGCAACTTGCTCAATGATATTGAAGACGGCGAGGCGGTATCGCCGACGGCTTTCGGTAATTCGGTGCACCACACGGCATCGGGTTATTTCAGTCTGGTCGCCAAACATCGCGGGATCTCGCGCACGATTAGCGCCAACGACGATACCTTTACATGCTGCCTCTTGGACAGCTTCGATTTACTGCGGCGGCAACCCGACAGCCAAGTATTGCTGGTGCTTGCCGAAGAACAACCGCTTACGCCTTTCGATCAGATGTTGACCTGTCCGCCGTTTCCCTTTGCGGTCGCGCTGCTGCTGCGTGGCGGCGAAGGTGGAATGCACTTCCGCATGCCGGCCGAAACACCTACGGCGGTACGAGATGAACCGTCCGTGTTTACCTTCCTGCGTTGGTGGCTCGGCGATGCGCCGGTACTCCATTTAGGCGGTGATTTTGGAGGTTGCACGTGGTATCGCTGAGGGAACAAGACGTTTCTCTTTTTATTCCGCACCGCGCCACAATGCAGATGTTGACGCGGGTGGTGGCGCGCGACGGCGATGAAACGGTTGGCGAGCTTGAAATTAAGGCCGACAATCCTTTTTGCTTTGACGGAACCATTGCGGCGGTAACCGGGATTGAATGGATGGCGCAAGTGGTGGCGGCTCACGGCGGCGTGACGGCTTGGCGTGAAGGGCGCGAGGCTGAGGTCGGTTTTTTGTTAGGAACGCCGAAATGTAGCTGTGCTGTGGGTTTTTTCCGGCCAGGTCAACACCTGCGCATTCGGGCGCGCAAAACTTGGGGCGATGACGAGCTGCTGCAATTCCACTGCACCTTGTCGCTTGTCGACGATGATACGCCGTTGCTAACCGCTGATCTCAACGTTTATCGACCCCGCGATTTGGGGACCTATCTCAATGGCGAGGGGGACGCATGACACGGCGAGTGGTGGTGACCGGCATGGCAGGCCTGTCGCCGATTGGGGCCGATTGGCCGGCGGCCCGGGCGCAATTGTTGGCGCGACGCAACGGCGTGGTGACCAAACCCGAATGGGCCGGCCTTGAAGGATTACAATCATTGTTGGGTGCGCCGGTGCGCGACTTCGCGCGTCCCGCCCATTACGGCCGCAAGAAGGTGCGCACCATGGGTCGTGTTTCGCTGTTGGCAACCCGCGCCACCGAGTTGGCGCTGGCCGACGCCGGCTTAATCGACAGCCCGGTTTTGGGCGATGGGTCGACCGGTATTGCCTACGGCTCCACCTCGGGTTCTCCGCCCGCCATCGAACAGTATGCGCGCCAAATTACGGTTAATAAAACGCTTTCCGGGGTGACGGCGGCGCAGTACATTCAGTTTATGAGTCATACGGTCGCGGCGAATTTGGCCCAGTTTTTTGGGGTACGCGGTCGTTTGATTCCCACTTGCTCGGCCTGCACTTCGTCCAGTCAGGGGATTGGTTATGCATACGAGGCGGTTAAGTACGGCGCTCAGGACGTGATGATTGCGGGTGGCGCCGAGGAGCTTCATTTGCTGTGCGCGGCGGTCTTTGACATTATGTTCGCGACCTCGACCCGCAATGATGTGCCGGAAAACACACCGCGCCCTTTCGATCGCGCGCGCGACGGCTTGGTGGTCGGCGAAGGTGCTGGAACCCTGATTCTTGAATCACTGGACCACGCGCGCCGGCGCAATGCCCCGATTGTTGCCGAACTCATTGGTTGGGCGACCAATTGCGACGGCTTGCACGTGGTGAATCCCTCGGTTGACGGCATGCAGGCCGTTATGCGGGCGGCGCTGGCCGACGCCCGTTTGGATCCCGACCAAATTGATTTCGTCAATGCGCATGGGACGGCTACCGAGGTGGGTGATCGTGCTGAATCGCAGGCCACGCACGCGGTGTTTGAGCGCGCTGTGCCGATCACGTCTCTGAAGAGTTACCTGGGCCACACGCTTGGGGCTTGTGGTGCCCTTGAGGCCTGGTTAGGCATTAACATGCAGCGCGAAGGCTGGCAGGCACCCAATCTCAACCTGACCGAGGTCGACCCCGAATGTGCACCCTTGGATTATCTGACCGATGTGCGCGATATGCCGGTACGCTATTGGATGAGCAATAATTTCGCTTTTGGCGGGGTCAACACTTCTTTGGTGTTTGGACCGCCGCCCTAACTGGGGCAACGGTTTTGCGAGGCTAGTGATCGTGTTTATGGCCTTTTTTGTGTTTCTTGTGGGCCTTGGCATGTTTGCATTTCTTGCAGGTTTTGCCCTTCCCCTTGTGATTGCAGTTGTGTCCGTGGTTACTTTTTTTCTGGTGAACGTGGGCCTGGTGCTCCGCTTTGCGTTGCTGTTTGGCCGATTCGCGTTCCTGTTTCACGATGACTTTTCGTTCCGTTCGTTCAATCTTCCGTTGCTTGACGACCGTTTTGTGGTCGCGACGGGGATGATCGTATACAGCGACGGTACAACTTGTGGCGCATAAGGCAAGGCATAAAGCCGATAAAATCCATTTCATAACAAACCTTCCTTTGGGTTACCCGCCTCGTCGGCAACACAATCGAATGCACTGCAGCCTGGCTGAAACAGCCGAAATCAGGCGCGTTTTTGCCATGTTAAAGGGGTTACCCGGAGCTTCAAGTTAGAGCGGGCGCCCATTTTCGTCCGTGATCCAACTCGCGTTGGCGTGATTTTCCACCGACCAAGACGGCGCGGTAAAGAGTATGGTGATCGTGTAAGAGGTTGGTAAAAATAGAGTTGATAGAGAAGGGGAGAGGGTTGATTTGCCCCTGTGGCAAGTTGGGCGCGTCAGAGGGCGAGACGTTGCAGCGCAGCAGATGGTGCTATTCCGCCGCCAAGAATCGCGTCGTTTCGGTTTGAGCCGCCGTCGCCGGACGGTGAGAAATCAGGCTTGGATTTAACCTGGCCTGGTGTAGCATGTTGAGCCGAAGGCGCACCATGGATTGATGAGCCGCGCCGGTGACGAGGAAGCATGTCCGTTAATTACTTCACCTTCTTTCTGTTGTTTGGATTGATTTTGCCTTTTTTGAGTCCGGTTTTAATTCACCAGGGTTACTCCAAAGCGCAAACCGGCATGATTCTGTCCATGTTCTACGTGTTTAGTTCGGTCATCCCCATCTTAGGTGCGCGCCTGAGCGATCGTTTCCTCTCGGCCGATCGCATGATCCGCTACTGTGCTTGGACGCTGGTCGCCGCCTCCGGTCCGCTCTGGTATTTCTCCAAAGAGCCCAGTTGGCTTTACCTAGTGTTTTTTGCCATTTTGGGGGCGGCACGGTCGCCGATTGTTTCTCTACAAGACACCTTGGCGATGCAGGTCTCCAAAAACGATCCCAAGATGTTTGCGCGGCGGCGATTGGTTGGGTCGATTGGTTTTATTGTCGCCGCCGTCGCGGGCGGTTGGCTGATTGAACGCTATGGGTTGCGCACCTTCTATCCACTGCTGTTGGGGACCGCTCTGGTTTTTGCGGTGACCACGCTGAATTTACCGAAAGAGGAGAAGGTCGGTGGCAACACGCCGCGCGCGCAGTTCTGGCGTCGTTTAACGCCGGGTTGGTGGCTTTGGATTGCAGCCATGTCGGCGCATTGGTTGGCTTTTGCACCTTTTCACTATGGGTTCAGCTTGTTGTTGGAGGAAACCGGGGTGGCGCCGACCATGATTGGTTGGGTCTGGAGCATTGGCGTTTTGGCGGAGATTGGGGTATTCCTTTGCGCCGGTTGGTTCTTCCGTCGCTGGAACTACCGGCAAGTCTTGTTTTTTGCCTTAAGTGTGAACTTGGTGCGCTGGGCATTGGTTGGCAGCTTGGACAATCCGTGGCTGATCGCGGCGACTCAGCTTATGCACGGCGTGGGGTTTGCCCTTTATTATTCGGCCGCGATGCAGGCCGTTGCCGATTTTGCGGGCCCTTCCGACCGCGCCTCGTTTCAAGGCTTGTTTAGCAGTGTGGTCGGCGGCTGTTCCTCAATTGTCGGCAACGCTCTCGCCGGCTGGTTGCATGAAGTAACGGCTGTCCAGAATTTGTTTTTGGCGGCAGTGCCGCTTCAATTGCTCAGTTTATTGTTGCTGTGGCTGAACCCTCTCAATGCCGGCGCCGACGCCGATGCGGTTGTTTTACCTGAAAAAAGCGAAGGTGAATCGGATCATGAGGGTGCTGGAGCACGGGCCTCATAAAGACCCTATGCGATGAACCGGGTAGGGGATTTCCGCGTATCAGTCTTATTAACGGTAATGCAGAGCTGATTCGGTTTCGCGATATGGCTTTGCCGAATATTTCGACCTTGACGCCTTTAGAGTCGTCCAAGTGCGTGTAACCGGATGTCTTGGCCAAATGCCTGGGTTACCTCCGTCACATTCTGGACGGCCGTGTGTCTGTTTATTTTTCTAAAGGGGTCGGTTTTGCGAGTGTATTTTATGAAAAGTATTTGTTTCGCTTGTTTGTCCTTGTGGTTATGGCTGTGGGCCTCCAGTGTGGCAGCTCGCGGTAGTGAGCCCATTTGCACGCCCGCCGCCTGTTTGCGTCCGGGGGCCGCCAAAACGACGCCTTCGGTCGCGCCGACGGCAGAATTTTTATTTCCTCGGCGTTACGCGGGCGCCCACCTCAGGCCGGCCGATGCGCCGGCTAATTTGATTGACGAAATCTTGTTTGCCGCTCAGGCCGAGGCAGGGGTGCCACGCACCTACCTCGCTGACGATTTGAATTTTATGCGTCGGGTCAGCCTTGATCTGACCGGGCGATTACCAAGTCTTCAGCGCATTTTGGCATTTATGGAAAACACCGATGCCGACAAACGAACCGCATATATTGACGAGTTACTGGCCTCGGAAGCCTTTATTGATCGTTGGACCTACTGGTTTAATGAGTTGTTCGAAACGACCTACAAGGTACAAAATGCGCGCGGTTCAGCCGGGTTCTCCTTTTTTTATGTGCGCAAGGCTGTGGCGGAAAATCGATCATTGGCGACCATGGCCCGCGAACTTATCAGCGCGCGCGGCAACACTTACAGGGAATGGGAAACCAACTACTTACTGCGTGCCGGGGGGTTGGGCGGCAACCTGCAAGACCGTGTCGACAATGAAGCGACCCATATTGCCGACGCCTTTTTGGGGACTTCGCTGGCCTGTATCTCTTGTCACGATGGCGCGGGCTACCTGGACAATATCAACCTGTTCCTCGCGCAAAAAAAGCGGCGCAATTTTTGGGAAACGGCCGCTTTTTTAACTTTTAAATCGATCGATAGCGAGAATCCTCTCGCCGATGGGTTTAATTTCACGGATCGCGAGGACACACCCTACGTCGCCGAGACCGAAGGCGGTAATCGGCCGCCACGTCACGGCGGGGTGATCCAACCGCGTTTTGTTCTGACAGGGGCGGAGCCGGAGCCGGGTGAAAACCCGGCGGTCGCACTGGCGCGATTCGTGACCGAGGATCGCATGTTTGCGCGCAACTTTGTGAACCGCCTGTGGGGTCATATGACGGCTGTGCCCTTTGTTACGCCCTACAACGAACTTGACCCGGCACGACTGGACCCCGATGCGCCGCCCGCGGCACCCTGGACGTTGCAGGCCAACCAACCGCGCCTATTGGAAGGCTTGGCCGATTACTTCATCGCAAGTGATTACGATTTGCGGGCGCTGTTGCGCCTGATCTCCAGGTCGCAAACCTATCAACTTTCTGCCGATTACACAGCGACTTGGCAACCCGAGTATCGCGACCTGTACGTGCGGCGTACCGTGCGTGAGCTGACGGGTGAAGAGTTCTTTGACCAGTTTGCTTCCGCTACCGATGCGCTCGATTTGGTCGGTTCCGTGTATGTGGAAGCCGGCCCCCATGATGATGTCGAGTTTGGGGTTTATTTTTTGCAATATGCCCATCAATTACCCGACTTGTTTAACAATCACGTGTACTTTGACTTACAGCGGTTTCTAACGACCTTCGGTGTCGGCAATCGCTACGATCAAGTTCGCGCCGACATCATGTCCGCCTCGCAAACGCTAAAAACCATGCGCGATCCTCTGATTGTGAACCGGCTGGGGGCAAGTAAAACCTACGATCAGTTTGTTCTCGATGAGAATGGAAACTTCACCGGTGAAACACGCGAGGTGATCAGCCAGTTGGCCAAACTAAACCACAGTACCCTTAGTGACCGCGAGAAGATACGCCGCACTTTTTTAGCCATTTTAATGCGGGAACCGACCCGCGCTGAGTGGCACGCGCTGGACGTTTTGACCCAGAACCAGTCGTTCCTGGATTACGTTGAAACGCTGCAGTGGACCCTGATTAACTACAGCGAATTTCGCGTCAATTATTAAGGAGCACGTCATGGATCGCAGAACCGCCATAAAATTGGGGACTGTATTGAGTTTGGGTGGCTTAACCGGCGTGCTGACCGGCAAGACAGCCTTCGACAAGCGCGACCCACTGCTATTGGGTAGTGCGCGTAACTGTATTTTTATCAACACGGTCGGCGGAATGAGCCACGTTGATACTTTTGATTTCAAACGTGGCCCCGATACACCTGCCGCTATCGAGGACACGGTGTTGCCTTCCGGCGCCCTGTGGCCATTGAGCTTGATGCCCAACTTAGCGGCGCAAGCGGATAAGTTCTCTTTGCTACGCTCGCTTTACGGCGTTGAACGCAATCACCAGCGCGCCCAATTCGCGGTAGAAACCGGTCATCGCTTCAACCCGGCCGCCTCATTGCGTGCTGATATTCCTTCGCTCGGCGCCCTGGTTGCCGTGGAGATGGCGTCGCAACGGCGCGCCGACGACGTGTTACCAAGCTTTTTTGCCATGGGTCGGCGTCCGCCGGGAACCGGTATGTTTGCGCGTGAGAACGGGGCTTATTACCTCGAAGTCCAAAGTGACCGGCCGTTTTTTCCCGGGCGTGAACCTTTGCCCACGGCAACGGTCGCGCAACGCCTGGATTGGTTAAAAGTGTTGGATCCCCTCAAACAGCCCCATCACGATCCCTTGCAGTCGGCGTACCTATGGCAATCGGCCGAGGATCTTATTTTTGACGAGCGCGCCAATGCAGCTTTAACCCTATCCGAGGAACGTCGTTTTCGGTACCACCCGGACGACTCCGATCAGCAGTATTATGTCGGCGGCGTCGGTGATTGGATGGCGCAGGCCTACCAGTTGGTGGCGGCCGATGCCGGGACGCGTTTTGTGCATATCGGTTACGGCGATTGGGACGCTCATTCGCGTCTTTACCAATCCTTTGATTTCCGTATGCCGCGTTTTGATGTGGCCCTGGCGGCATTGTTGACCGACCTTGCTGAGACGCCTGGGATCGCAGCAGGGAAGACGTTGTTGGACGAGACGTTGGTGGTCGTTGTCGGAGAATTCGGCCGTACACCCGGCCCGCTGAATGCCTCGGGTGGGCGTGATCATTTTAGCGATGCCTTTGCCGCGATGCTTGCGGGGGGCGGTGTCCAGGGCGGGCGCGTTGTCGGCGCCACCGATGCCGTGGGTGCCACCATTCTCGATACCGGCTGGAACGCGGATCGAGCCGTTGGGTTGGTTGACCTGAGCGCCACGATTTTCAGTGCCTTGGGCATTGATTACCGGCGTTCATTGCGCGATACGCCCTCGGGACGTACGTTCTATTACGTCGGCCGTGATAGCTGGGCGGGAAATCCACGGGTGCTTGAGCCGCTATTCGTTTAGACGGCAACTGTACTCGCTTGCATTACCAGATCTCGGCTTTGTTGCCGGCCTGCAGTGTTCGGATTTAAGGTTCTGTCGCGTTTCTTTCGATGGGATTGTTAGTGTCCGGTGCTTGCATGGATTGCCGGAACCCTGCCAGGGAGATCGCCGTCGTTATGAATTCCCAAGTTTTGTCTTCCCATTCCTCTTCTCGTCCTTCCCTTGAGTTAGGCTCCTGGGATTGGTTGCAACAGCCCCTGTGCTGTGTTGATCACCGTGGTCGTTTGGTCGCCGGCAACAATATGTTTGCCATGTGGATCGGCAGCCCCGAGTGCTTTTTGCTCCAAACGGCGTTCCTCGAACGCCTCAAAACCATGATCATTGAAGGACGCTCCGACGGCCGACGCTATGCCGATTGGTACGCGCCGACGCTGTGCGACACCGGTCTCGGTAGCGAGGCTGTCGTCTTACGCATTGGCGCCGGGCAAGCCTTGCTGGCCTTTTTCCTCAATAAGCCGGAACGGATCGGTCAAAGTCTGTTTCAGCGGTCTTCGCAAGGTTGTCCGCTGATGCAAGGGACCCTCGATTTACGCACGGGTCTGCTGCTGGAAGGAAATGAAGACTTCGAACGCGTGACAGGCCTGCCCTCTGAAACCGTTTTTTATACGCCGATAGGATCTTGGCCGGTCTGGAGTCAACCGGAGCAATGGCGGACCTTGGTCGAGGATCTAAAGGAGGGTCACCCCGTCCACAATCGATATGTGGCTTTGAACCAGGTTCAGGGCCGTTCGGTGACCGCATTGGTGTCGATGCGGCCCCTGCCGGAAAGGGATGACCTTGCGGCTTTGGTGATCGCCGATATCACGGCCAAACAAGGACTGGTACGGGCTTTCATCGATGCCGAAGCACGCTTTCACGATCTTTTAACCTATGCGCCCGAACCAACGGTCCTGCTTGATTGCGCGTCCGGATTCTTCGTGGTTGCCAACCCGGCGGCGCTTGAGTTTTTCGGTTATTCCCTGGAAAAAATGCTTTCTTTGCGACCTCTAGATTTGAGTCCGGAATTCCAGCCTGATGGACGGCGTTCCGACCGTGGCGTTGCTGAACGTGTCGGCGCCGCTTTAAGCGGTAAAACCATCGATTTTCCGTGGGTTCACCTGGATGCGCAGGGCGAGCCCTTGCCTTGCCACATCCGATTGGTGGCATTGTCGGGCAATCTCGTGCGTGCGAGCATCACCGACCTGCGTCAGGCGCAACGCAATGCCTACGAGCTGGATAAATTGTCGCGTGCGCTAGACCAAACCGATGACATGGTCATGATTACCGACAAAAATGGTTGCATTGAATACGTCAATGCCGCCTTCGAATTGCACACGGGTTATGGTCTCGACGAGGTGGTCGGCAAAAATCCGGCATTGCTTGCTTCCGGTGAACACGACCCGGCCTTTTTTGAGGAAATGTGGCAAACCATTTTAGGTGGTGGGGTTTTTAAGGGCGTCTTTTCCAATCGACGCAAGGACGGGAGCCTTTTTGCTGAAGAAAAAACCATCACGCCGATTACCGACAGTCGTCAGCGAATTACCCACTTCGTGTCTACCGGCCGCGATATCACCGAGAAACTTCAAATTGACGAGCGTCTGAACCACTTGGTGAATCACGATATGCTGACCGACTTGCCCAACATGGTGTCGTTTAGAGAACGCTTGCAAGATGCACTTCATCGCGCCGGGCGACGCAACCACCAGATTGGGTTGATCATCATGGATTTGGATCGGTTTAAGGTGGTTAACGACACTCTAGGTCACCATGTTGGCGACGACCTGTTGCGGCTGGTTGCCGACCGTTTGCGCGACGCCTTTCGCATTAGCGATACCTTGGCGCGTTTGGGTGGCGATGAGTTTGCCGTGTTGGTGGAACCGGTGACCGAGCAAGGTGACCTACTACCGGTCCTGCAGAAACTACAGGACTTGTTTAGCGAACCGTTTTTGGTTCAGGAACGACCGATTTATACGACGGTCAGTATGGGGGTTTGCATGTTTCCCAACGATGGCGAGGACGTGCACGGCCTGATAAAAAATGCCGATACCGCCATGTTTCGCGCCAAAAAGTTGGGTGGTAATTGTTTTGAAATCTACCGGTTTGACATGAACGCCCGCGCCCAGGAACGCCTGGTGATGGAAACCGAGTTGCGCGGCGCTTTGCAACGCGGTGAATTTCACCTGCATTACCAACCACAATGGGACCTTGCTCAACGTTGTATGGTCGGCGTTGAAGCTTTGATTCGTTGGCGGCATCCCGTTCATGGCAATGTGTCGCCGGGTGAGTTCGTGCCATTGTTAGAGGAAATGGGATTGATTGGCGTGGTAGGCGAGTGGATTCTCAATGAAGCATGTCGGCAACTGAAACAATGGTCGGATCAAGGCATGACCTCGCTCAGAATGGCGGTGAATTTGTCGCCAAAGCAATTCGGTTCACGCCAATTTGCCGAAAATGTCGGCGCCGTGTTAGAAGCATCTGGGTTGACCGCTGATCGGCTTGAGCTGGAAATTACCGAAGGCACTTTGATGGCGCAAGGTGACCAATCAGTGAACCGGTTGTGGGCGTTAAAAAGATTGGGCGTCCGGCTGGCCATCGACGATTTCGGTACCGGTTATTCGTCTTTGGCGTACCTCAAACGGTTCCCGATTGACGTGTTGAAAATCGACCGCAGTTTTCTCAATGAAGTGACCTGTCGCCGTGAGGATGCCGCCATTGTGTCCGCTATTTTGGCAATGGCATCGAGTTTGGATCTGGAAGTTGTTGCCGAAGGCATTGAAGAACCCGACCAGTTGGCGTTTTTGCGGGATGCCGGTTGTGAAATGGTGCAGGGCTTCCTTTTGGCGCGGCCCGGCGCGCCTGAGTTGGTCGAAAAAATATGGCGGCGTGGCGGTGGCTGGATTCTGCCTGAATCCACACAGGCAGGTTAAACACCGGCACCCTGGTGGGCACCGGTATCTGTTTTAGGCCGGTTGGGGCTCTGCGCCTGCTTCGGGTTCTGTTCCCTTTTTCGCGGCGCCGGTCATTTCAGAGACTTTGTCGCGACCGCGCTGATATTGTTGATTGAAGTAGTCTTTGGCCTTGGCTGGATCGAAGTTGATCAGGTTTCCGCCGGAAGCAAAATGCTTGCGGAACACTTGGCCGACGGCGTACGTCGTGGCACCGGCCATCAAAGGTACCGAGGCGGCGCCGGCCACTTGACCGATAACGGGGATACTTTTGAGGAAACTGCCCAAGACGCGGCGACCGATTTGTTCGCTGCCGATACCACCAATGAGTGCGGTGATAATGGTTTTAAGGCGGTTTTCACTAAAAGGAATGCCGTAAAGCCGGCTCAAGTCACGAACCATTTTGATTTGCACGGCGGTGACGGCGGCGATGTCGAATAGAGGAATGGGAATCAAGCCTGAACCGGCTGCGTAGGCCACGTGCTTGCGCACAATGAACTCTGCCGTGAGTTCTTGAAAGGCGGTGTCCTGTTGGGCATCGTGGTGAAATGCTTGTTCCTCTTGGGTTTCGGTATTATCGGCGATCGGTTCTTCGCCGGGGTTGGTTGCGTCGACGTTTTCCGTCATGAACATCTCCTTGAATCTAATGCGGATCGGGTTCTGGTTTGGGCGTTAGTGGCGAGAAAAAGAGGTCATCATTTTTACGTATGTTCCTCGTAGGGAACAAATTTACCCTCGGACATCTTGAGGATGCGGTCAGCGCAATGGAAGTAGTGGTCGTCGTGACTGATCGCGATAATCGTTTTACCTTGTTCCTTAAGCTGCGGCAAGATTTCCGTGTAGAAACGGCGTCGGAAGGTTGGGTCTTGGTCGGCGGGCCATTCGTCAAAAATACAGATCGGTTTGTCTTCCAGCAAGGTGGTGATCATGGCCAAGCGTTTGCGCTGCCCGGTTGAGAGTGTGATATTAGAAAACTTACCATTGCTAAAAGTCACAATTTCATCCATATGCATGTAATCAATCAGCTCTTGGACTTGGTCGTCCTCGATGTCCTCTAAGCCGTAAAAGCGGTCAAACAGGTGGAAGTCGGCCATGATGAGTGAGAAGAGCTCGCGATAAGCCTGGTAGTTGTCCTCGGTAATGACGGTTTTGTCGCAACGAATTTGGCCGCTTCGAGGGTAATACAGGCCGGTCAGCAGGCGCATGACGGTTGATTTTCCACTGCCGTTGCCGCCTATGATGAATAGGGTTTCGCCGCGATTGAGGGTAAGGTCGACAGGGCCGAGGGGGAAGGTTTCGCGGCCTTCGTTGTCGCGGTAACAAAACGTAACTTTATTGAGTGAGATCTTCTCAAATTTAGCGAGAGTTTGAATTTGTTTTGGCGAGGCCGGCCGATCCTTGCGCGATTCTTTGTCGAGGCGTTCTTCCATGCGTTGCAAGTTATCGATGGCGACATTGGCCCGCGCCAATACCGGTGCCGCGGCAACGAGGTTTTCCAGCGGACCAACGATGAACAAAATTGCGGCGGTTGTTTTGGTAATAATGTCGCCCGAGAGATGGTCGAATCGCGGTAACAAAAACACAATCACCGCTAGCAGGACGTAAAAGAACACCTGCGAGAACATAAAATTACCAACCAATAACTTGTGCGCTTTTACCTTGAGGTTAAAAGCTCTGGTCAGGGTTTTCATGAGGAAGTCGCGGAAAATGACGTCGTTGCGCTTCTGATAGACTTTGATTTCGTTGAAGCCGTTGATAATATGGCGAATCATTTCAAAGAAAGAGGTTTCTTCCTCGGTTGCTTGCGCTAGGTTTTGGCGGACCTGATCTTCATTGGCCATGTAAATGAGCACGGCGGCCGCAACCATTAGAACCGTCACGCCAAAGGCGACCACCGACAGGAAACCCAGGTACAACAGGCAGAAACAAACCATAATGCCCGATTGGAAGGCGTTGACCAGGATCGGTGTACCTGAAGACAACGTGCGGGCATCTTGTGTCAGAACGTTAAAAAGGCTGCTTTCCCCGATGAGCTCCAGGGTGCGGCGGTCTGATTTGCGCAGTTTGTCGATCATGCGAATACGCACGTTGTTAATGACCTTTTCCACCAAAATCGATGATTCCAACACCGCGCTTTTTTTGGAAACAAAATAAACGGCAATGGTGATGGCAAACATGACCAGGAGTCGGCCACTTGCTTCGCCCGTATCAAGGGCCTCATCGGCGGCTGTGTTCACCAATGCCAAAATGCCTGCGTTGGCGATGCCGGAAAGTGCAGCCATCGATAAGATGTGTTTGACAGGTTGGTCGGTCTCGCGTTGGATGAGTTCGAGCAATTTAAATTTCATGAAATGATTCCGAAACAAGATAGACGCACGTTGGCGTAGGAATGAAGCTGCTCTGAGCGGTCAGGCTAAGCCTGAGAAAGCACCGCTGTCGGGCCATAATGAAACCCGCTTGGGTCGCGCCTGAGAGAGCTGGGCGACGTTGATTTACAGCAGCGGTACAGATCGGGTACACGAAGCCCCCATCATACCCCAGCCGGATGGATAGAGGAAGGGGGCGTACCGGCGCAAGATGGTTAAAATAAAGCTGGAAAGGGTTCCCTGTTAGGCGCTTGTTCGTAAAAAATACCGGTCTGCCAGGGGTCGTCGCGGCATGGCATAGGGGATGGGGGACTCAGCTTGCCATGTTGGGTGAAATCAATTTTTCAACCAGTTTGTACACATGGGAGCCGGGTACCTGTGGCCAGGTTTGGCTTAGGTCGTCTCCGGCGCGTGCAAAGCCACAGGCTCGGCGTATTTGGGCCATGGTTAATTTGCTGAAATCGTTAATGTGATGGCGATTAAACAAAATTTTTCGATGTTTTTTGATGTCTTTAGGCAACGGTTCGACGGGTTCCTCGAAATGGAACACAAGCCACAGATCAAAGGACGGCCGGCTCACGGCAAAAAGATAACCTTCACGTCTGCAGTCCTTGACCGCTTCCTGGAGTTTTCCTTGGCGTTGGTAACGATCGATATCGATAACAATCCAAAATTCGTCGTAGCTTTTGTCATAGCGCGGATTCTGGTTGACCTCGTTGAAAAGGCGGCGGAAGGTACCGGTCGGGGAGGCATCGTAGGGTATGTTTGGTGGTGCGATAACGAGGATGACGTTGTTTGAGCTGCGCGGCTGCAACATTTGAAAATAAGCAGGTTCGTCGCGTTCCCCTTCGACGGCAATTACAAAGTTTTTGCGAACCCTGCGCGTGTCTCTTTTGCGTCGGTACCGTGAGCTCATGCTTCGAGAGCCACCAAGTGTTTGGCGATACGCGGCGTCGCGCCGAATCGGCCCTGGCGGTAGGCTGTCTGGATGTCCTTGTCGTAGCGGGTATTGGGAAATTCGAGCAGGGAATATAGTTCAGTGGCGCCGCTCTGATTTTTCTCCGTGAACCAGATCTCACCGCGCCGCAATCGTTTGAGGCTGAGCAACGAAGGATGGTGGGTTGTGAAAATCAGTTGTGCCTCTTTGTTGGGGTTTTGTTCAAGGTGATAAAAACAAAGAAAGGCGACCAAGTCGGGATGGAGGTTGCGGCCCAACTCATCAATCACAAACACCATGCCCGGTTTCGTACTGAGCCGATAGAAGGCGGGTAACAAGTCGATGAAGCGGCGCGTGCCGTCCGATTCGTCCTCCATGGGAAAGGGTTGCGTTTCGCCGGTGACGGGATTGTGGTGCTGGGTGATTAATTCGGATATGGTGATTCCCCGCGAAGTGCTGCCGCGCATGGTGAAGCGGTCGATACCGTCGCCGTAGTAAGTCATGCCGCCGGGGTCTTTCGGGTGGTGTAACATCTGGTGACTACCATGGGCGGCGGACCGGCCCAAGTCCAGCTCTATTTCCTCGATCTCGAGGTTGGCGATACCTATATCGGCGGCTCGGGTGAATCGGTTCATAAATGCCGCGAGGTCAAGGTCTTCCTTAATCTGTAACTCGAGGCGATTGGCGCGAAAGTCCGGAGTCATGACCCACAGTTTTTCCAAGAACCATTTGTAAAAGAAGGCGAGTTCGCCAAAGTTGCGCTCCTGGGATTCGGTCAGAAAAAGCACGTTGGGGCGGGTTCCTCGCGCCACATAGTCGAGATAGCGCCGATCTTCGAGATTGAACCGCGATTTGAAGGTCTTGCCCAACGTCAGGTGTGCGATGCCGGCCGGATCCGTAATACGCTCGAACATCAATTGCTCTTTTCCTGAACCACTTTTAAAAAGCCGTTCCTCTTTGACCTGATCTTGCACAATGGCGACTTCGTATCGGAAATAGTCGCCGTCAATTTTTACCGCGATTCCAAATCCGCTGGGGGTTTGCGGGTCCGCAAACTTAAAAGGGGGGCAATGGATCGGCTCGTCTTTGTCGCGGCCGTCGATGATGTAATCCCTGAAGAAAGAAAGGGCTTTTACCAAATTGCTTTTTCCCGAGGCGTTGGGGCCGTAAATTAGGGCCGAGCGCAGCAGGTGAATCCCGCTTTTGGGATCCTTGACGAGGTGTTCGGGATGAATGCGTTCACCATACCCCGCCATGCTTAAGGTTGCTTGCTCATGAAATGAGCGGAAGTTTTTGACGGAAAACTCCAGCAGCAAACCGGCACCTCCTTGGCAGGCATTTATGTGAAAAATAGTTCACGAAAGTTGAAATTTCTCTTTAGGTCTTCAATATAGTAAATCCGAAGGCAAAAGGAAACCATTTAACGAGAAAATTTCGTTTTAATTGCGGATTACGTCACCTCCTTTGGCCGGTGCTTTGTCGGGCCACGAGGTTCCTTTCTTCAACCACGCCTAGATCTTGTGTGCGGTAAGCGCAAAAAAAATGCCGCGCAGGTAGTGAACCTACGCGGCAAAAGCCCAGGAGCAAAGTCAATTTCCTAGAAGGAAATCGACAGGGACATGGTAAGTACGGAATCGAGTTCATCGCTTTCGACACGCAAGTTGCCGACGTTGGTGCCGAGGGTATCTTCGATGGGGACATTGATAAGCGACGGTTGGTTGTCCCAGATCAGAAGTAAACCGGCCTTCAGTGCGAGGGAGTCGTTAAATTTGTTGGCGATGGTGGTGTCCAAGATACCACGTATATCTTCGCTTTCATCGCCATTACCCGAAACTTCAAACTTTTGCTCAAACACCGAGTTGGGTTTGAATTTCACCATCCACTCGTAGGCGACACGGACGCTCAGGTAATCTTCTTCCTGGCCGGATTCATCGATGGTGGGTTCTTCGACCGTGTAACCGAGTGCGGCGCCCAATTTGAATTTACGGGTTTTGGTGTTCACAAAGTAATGGCCGAAGCCGGCATGCAGGCTGGTGCGGCTGTCGATGCCGGAAAAACTGTCGCGGTACCAATCAACGACAGATTCGAAGTACCACTTTTTGACGAGCTTCCGTTCGTAAGCAGCCTTTAACCCGTATTTTTCTTCGATGGTCTCGGAGTCAGACTCCTTGATCAGCTCAATTGAACCATCCTCTTGCCTAATGGCCGTTTGCGTCTCTGAGGTGATGTCCTTGTGAATCGTGAGCGCTCCAAAGGTGAATTTGTTCTTGGCTTTTTCGTAGATGAGGTTGTTTTTTAGCGAGAACGTATTGGAGATGGTGTTGCCCTCCGAGAATACAGCGGCAACATCTAAGGTGTCTTTCCAAAATTTCTCTTTTTCCGCTTCGGTTTTATCCTGCGCAAACAATGCGGTACTACATGAAAGTAGCAGCAGCAAAAGCAGTTGCTGTTTCAAAAAGTTCCTCCGAAATTGTCCAGGCGGGAAAGTATTAGGTGTATCGGCATAAGGATTTGGGTCTTTAGGTCTAACCGCTTTTTATTGCGAGAAAGATCTCGTTGTGCCGCAAAGTTCTCTGCCGATCAATCTTTTCGTAGGGCGCGGGTTACGGGAACGAAATCGAACTCGAACTCGTTCCTTGCCCTTGCCGCCACTTCCCGCGACCGAACGTCAACTTGGGTCGACGTCGTCACCGTCTTGAGGTAGGGTGCTGGACGATCCATGTGATTGATGATGTCGGGTTGAAACCCGGCCGATCATTCTAACCCGACTTCGTTAGCGTAACGCGGCGAGGGCGTCCTAAATCGACCCTTTGTGAGCGGGTTACGGAAGGGTCGATGAAAGCAAGATTGCGCGGCATAGCGTCATCGAGGAATGAAGGCGGGTTTGACCCTTGCGCACCGACAACCCTAGGTTCCTTACAGCCGTTGTCCGTTCTGAGTAACGAACGTCGGTGTCGAGGAACGCTAATGGAAGCAGGTGGAAGTAAACGAGGTGACGATAAGAGATGGACCTTACGCCGGCGGTTGTAAGCGCGCGCACATCGGGCGATATTGGCCTGCGTTTTTACCGCGCTTTCGTCAGAGGGGGGCGCCCGCTAAGGGGGCGGGCACGTAATGGGTGATTGGTTTAGCGCTTAAATACTGGTTGCCTGCCTTCGACCAGCGCTTGCAAACCTTCGCCGAGAAAATCAGCACCAGTAAACTGAACGAAGTCGCCCAGGTCTTCTTCGAATTGGGCGGTCAAGGCTAATAAAGAGCGGCGCATACCCGCTTTGGTGGCGCGTAAAACGGCGGGTGAGAGACGGGCTAAGCGACCAACGCCCTGCTCTACCAGTGAGGTTAAGCCTGCACTGCCTTCTCCTACGCCGTCGGCCAAACCGAAGCTGTGGGCCGTGGCGGCATCCATATTCTTTCCGAGAAGGGCGACTTCGCGCACTTTGCCCGGCGTGCAGAATGAGGAAATGACGGCAACGACTGGTTCGGGAATCGGCAGGCCGACCTTGGGTTCGGAAAAACACAAGCGTCCATGTTCGGCTTCCATGTAGCGAAAATCGGCGGTGATCGCCAGAATCGCACCGCCCGCCATCGCTGGGCCGTTTAATGCGGCAATGTGGGGTTTACCCAAGGCGAACAAGCGGTGGATCAAGCGGCCGATGGCGCGAAACACATCGGCACGACCCGCTTCGTCTCGTTTGAGCACGTACACCGGGTTGAGACCGTTGGAAAACATGTGGTCAACCGCGGAACGGGTGACGATCACTCGTGTTTCGGGATGGCGATCTGCCTCTTGGTGTTTTTCAATGATTTCGTCAATGATGTCGATGGTGAGCAGGTTCATGGGGGGTAGGTCCATGGTGATGAACGAGACGGGCCCTTCATGGCTCAGTGAAATGGACATGCGTCACTCCTGAAGTGTAAAAGTATGAATAGCTCTTCATTATAACGGAATGCACGTCGAGATTTGGGTTTTTCGTTGTGAGGCCTGTTGCTTGTTATGTCTGTTGCGAGCATAAAAAAGGCCGCCTTTCAGCGGCCTTCCTTGGTGTTTGGTCGTGTCGTTTACCCTGCGCGGAGGTTGGTTGCGGCAAGGCGGCTTGATTGGCCTTCTACGACGCGTACCTTCAAATCATTCACCAACTGCATTAGGCTGCCGTCAAGGCAAACGATTTGGCCGTCGCGAATCACCCCGTTCCGCCCGCTGCGAAAGAAGGGGCCTTCCTGGCGCACGCCGGTCCAGCCATGGACGGTAATCCAGCCGTCAAAAAGGGTGGTGTCGGGTTTAAGCAGACGGCCACAGCGGCGTTTAAGTGTTGGGGCTTGAAGCCAAATCTCGCCAATTTCGTGTTCGTTGCACATCATGTTGGCACCGTTCGCTCGAACGACAGCGACCGTCCAAGCTTTGGTGGAAAAGGGAATGGTGTCCGGTTGAAAAGTGCGGACGGTACAGGGGGCGGTCATCATGTCAAGCATACGTTTACCTCGCGAACGGTGATCGTTACCTTATATATAGGGCATAGCGGTTTGTGTCATTCCACGTATGGCGGTGACTTTTCGCCGAGCCAGTGCGTGTATGGTTCGGTGGGTAGCGTTTGGATTTACCGCCCGTGGCCAGACCACCGAATTTCCCCCATATCTTGCCTGTAAATGAGGCATAGGCGGGACCTTTCATGCGTTTATCCGTGAAAGTGTGCGCGGGCGCACAAATGGCGCCGACAGAAGGCCGTCTCTCTGGGGGCGTTTCTTGACGAGCCGGTGTTCATGCTTTCTACGTGTAAAAGTGTGGCTTTCTGATGTTTATCGCGCTGATATGAAAGCCGACCGGCTTCCCAAAAAAGAAGCGATGTCCGGTTTTCTCTTTTTTCGGCTTATCGACGCCCAGTGCCGTCGCGGATTAGGCGACGGAGAGCTTGTCCTGAAAAAGGGGCCCTTCATGTTTTCGTCTGGTGGGCCGCTTTGGAAAGCAGGCTTTGGTGTTCCGCGGAAGGAACACCAAAGCGCCGAAAACCGACTTATGTTTGGGGCACTAACTTGGTGACCCGCGACAGGATAAGGTCGAAGATGTCGTAGTCGGTGATCAGGTGTTCGGCGTGATCTTTTGAGGGCTCGACGAACTGGTCATGCATTGGTTTGACTTGACTGAAAAACTGATTGCGTACGCCTTCTTCGGTACGACCACGCTCCTCAACATCGCGTCGCAAGCGATGGCTGAAGCGCATTTTCTCAGGTATCGATAAAAAGACCGAGGTATCGAAATGACAGCGAACCTGGGGTTGGGATAAAACCAAGATACCGTCTACCACAATGACCGCCTTTGGTGTCAGCGGTGAGGTGACCTCTTTACGGGCGTGGTTCTTAAAGCAATACTCCGGGACTGGAACAACTGCACCTTGTTTTAAGGCTTGCAGGTGCTCGCCCATTAAATCGAAGTCAATAGAAGAGGGGTGGTCGAAGTTCACACAGCCGCCGTCGTAATCAAAACGATGACTTTGATCAATGTAATAGGAATCTTGGGCGAGAACACAGCATCGGTGTTCGCCGAGTACTTCGCGTAAACGTCGCGCAAACGTCGTTTTGCCAGATCCGGAGCCGCCGGCGACACCGATGATGTAAGGAGATGAAGGTTTCACGTTAGGGTCCTACTCAAGTGTATGGTACAAGCGGTTACCTGCGTCGCCGATGCCCGGCAGCAGGTAACCTTTCTCATTAAGACCGCGCTCTTTGGAAGCACACAAGACTTCCACGTCTGGATGGAAATGGTGAATCTTTTCCAAGCCTTCGGGCGAGATCAGCAGTGTCAGCAAATGGATTTGGCCAACCTCGTATTGTTTGAGCCGGTCGAGACATGCCAACACCGTGTCGCCGGTGGCAACAATGGGGTCCGCCAAAAGAATTCGCTTACCCTTAATATTCTGCGGCAGACGGAAGTAGTATTCCACCGTATTTTTAATAAATTTGTCACGATAAATGCCGATGTGGCCCGCTCGTGCAAAGGGCATCACGTTCAACAAGGCTTCGAGCATGCTGTTACCCGCGCGCATGATGGAAACCAGGATAATATCCTCGGCGATCATCGGTCCGGTCGTCACTTCCAGCGGTGTTTCCAGTTGTACATCCTGGGTTTGCAGGTTGCGTGTCGCTTCGTAAGCGACCAGGTGCGTCATCTCCTCGACCGTTTTGCGGAAGGTTGCCGAGCTTGTCTGTTTTTTGCGAAGGACACTTAACTTGTGTTGGACCAGGGGGTGTTTGATTTCGATCAATGATTTCATAAAACAACCTCAATCTCATAGGGTGCAGCATTGGTGCACCGGTGTTTTGGCGGTTAAAAGACAGTGCCGTCGCTGGCCAGTTTGATGGGCGGGCTGCTGTCGGCGCGTTTTTCCGCCGCTAAAATGCGGCCGGCACGCCAAGTGCCGCCTTCTAGAACTTTGGCGGCCGGGAATGTCTCCGGTGTCTCACCCAGCGCTTCTTGGATGTCGCTGACAACGCGGTCTAGGAGGCACAGCGTTAAAGCACGCCATTCGACAATAAGTGGCGAATCGGGTTGGTGGCTTTGGGTGAGCTGTTCTGGGTCTCGTAGGTTTAAAACGCCGTGGTCGACAAATAGACCGCCGTTGCGGTACTCGGCCAAGCCGGTCAGTTGCTCGACGCCCGGCACTGGGAAACCCGCCTCACGAATGGGTTCAATCAACGAATAAGTCAACCACTGTGACAGCTTGTGAAAGGGGACCAGCGCCTTGGGGTCGTCTGCCGCCCCCAATTTCGGGTGATGCCAAACGTCACCAAGTGGTCGCCCGTCAAGCGTAAGACGGCTTGGCCAAATTGGTCCGAACCCCTCTAGCACCGCGCCGAGAAGCTGTTGGGCGCTGAACTGATCACCGTGGCAGTGGCGCAATCGGTCGAGCAGGTTGCCTGGACGCGCATCGGGGAACCAGGTCGTGTTCTCACAAAGCACGGCACCCAGGCGATTGAGTAAGCCGAGTCGGCCGGCAACGCCTGTCAATGGATTGTTTTCACCGACTTGGAAACCCGCCTCAAGTTCTGCCTGGTTAAGTGTTTGGAGGCGGGCGCCGTCGACGCGCCAGGGTTCCTGTTTGGGTGATGCGCTAAACAGGCCGCGCCGCGACATGTGATAGGCGGCGACGGCAAGGCCCTCCGAGCGATTAAAACTGCGTGCTTCTTCGTGGTAACGCCATTGGGGACCGGCGCCCGCATCGAGCAGTACGGACATCACCACCATGTCGATTTTGGTACGGGCGCGCTCAACCGCATCGGCACCGGCCAATTGTTGGTTGAGGAGCGCGAGGCGATCGCTGCCGCCCGCTTGAATATGACCCCAGCGCGAGTGGAACGGAACGTTGAGATCGGGGTAATGTTTGCGGATGACTTCCAGCACAAAAGCAACGGTATCGGGTAGGCGAGCCTCGTTAATGACGAAACATCCTTGGCCCGCTTGCGTGAGCGCGTAGATTTGTTGGGTGCGTTCGCGAATCGCGGTTGGGGACAACAAATAGGCGTAAAGCTCGGGTTGTTCGGCGCGTAGGTCGCGCGTGGCGCTGTTACTCACTGAGGTTCCTGCCTTTCACGGTGTCTAGGTCGTTACCGTGCAGCACGTTCCCAGCGGTAAAGTAACCGGCCGCTTTTTTTGCCTCTATTTCAACCCGTGCATCTTCAGGCACCAGTTCGTCGGGAATCGAAATTCGTTCGCCGACACTAATGCCGCTGTTGACGATGGCGTTGTATTTCATATCACTCATGGAAACAAGTCGGTCGATGTGACGCACACCAAACCAATGCAAGACGTCTGGCATGAGCTCCTGGAAGCGAGCATCTTGAACGCCGGCGACGCACTCAGTGCGGTGGAAATAGGTGGCCGCGCTGTCGCCGCCTTCTTGGCGTTTGCGCGCATTGTAGACTAAAAACTTAGTGACCTCACCCAGGGCGCGCCCTTCTTTGCGGTAGTAAACAATTAAGCCGCTGCCGCCGTCTTGGGCGGCGCGAATGGCTTCTTCAATACCGTGAATCAGATAAGGGCGACAGGTGCAAATATCCGATCCGAACACATCGGAACCGTTGCATTCGTCGTGAACCCGGCAGGTGAGCGGTTTTTCCGGTGCCGAGAGATCGGTAATGTCGCCGAACACATAGGCGGTCGTGCTGCCGATCGGCGGTAAGAGGACTTTGAGATCGGGGCGGGTGACGAGTTCGGGGAACATACCACCGGTTTCTTGGAACAAAATTTTACGAAGTTCGCCCTCTTCAACGCCGAAACGTTTGGCCAAGCCTGGCAAGTACCAAACAGGTTCAAGCGCCGCTTTGGTCACGACCACATCGCGGTTGGGCAAGATGACTTTGTTATCGATTTTGAGGCGGCCCGCGTCAATGGCGTCGTCGATTTCGGCGATGCGTAGGTGTGCCTTGGTCACGGCAATCGTGGGCTGAATGTTGTGACCTTCTTTTAACATGTCGCCGAAATGTTGGAAAACATGGGCGCCCCAGGGATCGATAGAAATGATGCGATCCGGTTCGGACCACGAGGGATGAGGCCCCAAATCATCAGTCGGCATGGTGTTGGTCAGGTCGGGGCGGTGATCCTGCGGATAATTTCCGGAGGCAATCGAAAGCGCACGATAAACCGTATAGCCACCGCTGTGTGAGCCGATCGCATTGCGGTGATTGGGGTTGGTGAAGGTCGCAATGACCGGGCCCCGTTGTTCGGCGCTTTTGGCACCCCATTGGAGACTGGGTGCTGCTTTAAAAATTTGATCGACATGGGACGTCAGGATGACGTGACTGGTTCGTTGCATGCGTGTTACCCCCCTGGTTAACTCATCCAATTGTGATCCGTTTGCATTTGCCACTTCACCGTGACCTTTTTGAGGTCGCTCCAGAAATCGAGACTGGTCGCGCCGGTGATGTCGCCGTGGCCGAATTTTGAAATATTGATACCGCCGAATGAAAAGGGTTCGCGCGGAACCGGGATGCCGATATTGATACCGACCATGCCCGCTTTGGCTTCCTTGGCGAGGCGTTCGCCCATGGCGCCGTTGTTGGTGAAAATTGAGGCGGCGTTGCCGTAGGGATTGGCGTTTTCAACCGCCATGGCTTCGGAGAAGGTGCGACAGCGCACGATACTCAAAATCGGCCCAAACAGTTCCTCGCGGGCGGCGCGGGCATCGGCGGGAACCCGGTCTAGGATGACTGGTGGGAACCAAAAACCGTTCGCGTAGGCCGGATCGACGGCTTGCGGCTCGCGGTAGTTGTGGCCTGACAACAGGACCGCCCCCGCGGCGACTGCTTCATCGACCGCGTTCTGAAGAAAGGCAACCTGTTCGGCACTAATTAAGGCGCCCATGCTTGTACCCAAGGTTTGGCTTTCGGCCCGGGCCACGATTTTTTCGATGACTGCGTCAACGTCACCGACCGCCAGGAGCACGCTCGCCGCCATGCATCTTTGGCCTGCGCAACCGGTGAAGGAATCACTGATTCCGACTGCGGCCATGGCTGGATCGGCGTCAGGTAACAGAACAATGTGGTTTTTGGCGCCGCCCAAGGCTAGCACGCGTTTGCCGTTGGCACAGCCTCGGCGGTAAACTTGGCGGGCTACCGCCGTGGAGCCGACAAAACCGGCGGCTTTAATATCTTCGTGATCAAGTAAGGCTTCGACGGTTTCGCGGCCGCCTTGCACGACCGTCATTGCGCCCGCCGGCAAGCCTGCTTCTGTTAAAAGATCGGCTAATAACACCGCTGTCAGTGGGGTTTTTTCCGAAGGCTTCCAGATGAAAGCATTGCCGAGGGTCAGGGCAATTGGAATCATCCACATT
The DNA here is from genome assembly GCA_030429565.1 of Holophagae bacterium. Classification (GTDB taxonomy): domain Bacteria; phylum Acidobacteriota; class Holophagae; order Acanthopleuribacterales; family Acanthopleuribacteraceae; genus Acanthopleuribacter. The sequence continues at coordinate 45,735 of JAUIFE010000013.1, forward strand.
GGCACCATTGCCGGGAAGTTAAACGGCGTGATTCCCAGAACGACACCGAGTGGTTGTCGGCGATATTCGCAAAAAACGCCGCGTGAAACTTCCATGCGGCCGCCGCTGTCCATGTTTTGCAAGCTGAGCGCGTACTCGAGCACCTCAACGCCTTTCATCAAGCCGGCCACTGATTCGGCGACGGTTTTGCCGTTCTCCAGGCTAATGCGCTCGGCAATGCTTTGCTTGTCGCGCAGCAATAAGTCGCGGAAGCGGAACATGATCTGGCAGCGTTCTTTAAGTGGCTTGGCCGACCAGGCCGCGAAGCCTTCGGTCGCACCCGCGACCGCTTTCTTGACATCGTTGCCGTCGGCGGCATGGGTGTGCCCAACGACGCTGCCGTTGTATGGGCTGGTGATCTCAATAGCGGCGCCGTTGCCTGCCGTCCAGTGTCCCGAAATGAGATTGCCGCAAGTCACGGGTTCCGATGGAATAGGAATGAGTTGCATCAGGTGACCCCCCTAAGCGAGAAATTCGCTGTGTTGTTGTTCGTTCAGAGAAAAACTTCATTATATCCAATCAATATGAGATGTCTAATGATTTTTATGTAAGTAGTTTGAAATATTGTTTTTGTGGTTTTGGTTTGTGACGTGTTTTGGGTGGTCAAGACCTGAGTTGCCATAGCCGTGCAAAGCAGTGACAGCGTGTCCCTTGAATCAATTTTTATGCGAAGGATGGGCTCCATTCTAACCTGGTCTCCTTTCACCAGGTGGTCCGCTTTGGTGCTTTTTTGTTGAGAAAACGCGTTGTGGGTTTAGGCCGGGCCGCGTTAAGGCCGGGCCGCGTTCAGGCCGGGCCGCGTTCAGGCCGGGCCGCGTTTAGGCCGGGCCGCGTTTAGGCCGGGCCGCGTTAAGGCCGGGCCGCCACGGCAAATCCGGTCGGCTGTTGTCGCGTTTGCTAAACGCACCTGCTCGTCGACACCGAGGTCTGCGCTTAAAGCGGTATGGCATCCTCATCGGATAGCGTTATTTCCAGCAGCGATGGACCACGGGTGCTGGTATTTGGCGCTTGAAAGGATGTCGGAAGACCTCATCGGTTGAGGTTCGTGGCGGTTCGAGCGCTTGCGATAGGGATGCGGATGATCTTTGGGATCACGGGGGCGGTGACGCGTATAAAGGTTTGTCCCAAAACGTTTTGAGGCGCCCCAAAGGATATACAAGCATTCGATCAAAAAAGGCAGCGCAGGTGGCGACTCGCTTCTCGCTAAGCAGGGCGTCGCGAAAGGGCCGAAAACCGGCCCGGTTAAAACTAATCTGCTGCAGTATGTCCCGACATGCGCTCAAGTGCGCGCATCAAGGCTTGGGTACCGGAATAGCGATCCCCTTGGGCCGCTGTTGCCTGGTAAAGCTGGTAAACCAAAGCAAGGCCCGGCAACGCCAGATTCATGCGCGCCGCTTCCGCTAAGGCCACGCCCATGTCTTTGATGAAGTGGTCGACATAGAAACCGGGATTGAAATCTCGGCGCGTAATACGCGGCGCTAGGTTGTCGAGCGTCCAACAGCCGGCTGCTCCCTTGCTTATCGACGAGAGCATCCGCTCTAGATCCAGGCCGGCTTTTTGTGCGTAGAGCAAGCTTTCGCAAACCCCGATCATTGTGCCGGCAATGACGATTTGGTTGCACATTTTGGTGTGCTGGCCGCTGCCTGCCGGGCCTTGGTGGACAATGTTTTGGCCAAGTTTCTTTAGTAGGGGCAAGGTTTTGTCGACGGCTGCTTGCGCTCCGCCAACCATGATTGAGAGGCGTTGTTCCCGTGCCCCGACATCGCCGCCGGAAACAGGGGCATCAATGGCGGCGGCACCTCGTTCCCGCGCCGCGCTATCGATAGCAACCGCCAGAGATGGACTTGTGGTGGTGAAATCGACGCAGACGGCATTGGCTTCGAGGGTGGTTAACAAACCGTTCTCGCCGAAATAAACGTTCTGAACATCGGCGGGAAAGCCGACCATGGTAAAGACAAAGGCGGCGCCTTGAGCTGCTTCAGCCGGAGTGTCACACCATTGTGCGCCTTGAGCCAGAAGCGCTTCGGCCTTGCTTTTGGTTCGGTTGTAAACCCGCACGGTGGCGACTTCCTCGGCAAGATGGGCGCACATCGGGGCGCCCATGACACCGGTACCGATCCAGGCAATGGTTACGTTTTTCAAAGAGTCCTCCCGTTCAATATGCCAAAAAGAAACCCGCCGGCTGATAAAGCACGGCGGGTAGGATTGGGTAGATAAGTATTACAGATGACCGCGTAAGGGAATGGTGGCACCGGTGATGTGCCAGCTTGCTTCGGCCGCCAGGTATAAAATGGTCGCCGCTACATTTTCCGTGGGCACCCAGGTCCCAAAGTCGGCGTCCGGCATGCCCGCCCGGTTGCCCGGTGTATCCATAATGGTGGGCAATACCGCGTTAACGGTGATTTTTTGGCTGAGCGTCTCTTCTGCCAGAGCTTCCGTTAAAGCGATGACACCGCACTTTGAAGTGGTGTACGCCGCCATGCCGCCGGTGCGGCCCGCTGCCGCAAAGGCCGAAACGTTGATGATGCGACCGTGACCCTTGGGGTCGAAAGAACGCAGTGCTTCACGGCAGGTTAGAAAGCAGGTGGTGAGGTTCATTGATTGCATGTGCTGCCACGTTTTTAGGCTGGTTTCTGCAAAGGGACCCATCGCAAAGCCGCCTGCAATGTTGGCGACCACATCCGGTTGACCTACTTCGGCGAACCAGGCGGCGACCGCCGTTTCACTGGTCAAATCGACCTTGGTGGTGTGGAAGCGGTTACTGTTCTTCAGGGCTTCGGGCAGGCTGCCCAACTCGTCTTCTACCACATAACTGCTGTAAACTTGGGCGCCTGCAGCAAGGAAGGCCGCGCACACCGCGCGCCCAACCGCGCCGGTTCCGCCGGTAACGACAATTTTTTTCTGTTCAAACGACATCGCACGTCTCCTTAGATTCTTCGCTAGGCAATCATAAACAAATGTGAGCGGGCTTTAAGCCGTCAGCACAATTTTTCCGAAGTGGCCGCCGCGTGCCATTAAGGCAAATGCCGCCGGTGCTTGATCAAACCCTTCGAAACAACGGCTGATAGTGGGTCTCAGTTGGTGTTTTTCCAAAAACGCGTTGTAGTCGGCAAAAGCAGCGCGGCTACCCACCAAAATTCCCTGTAAGCTCAATTTTTTCATGATGCAGGTTGTGAGGTTAATCGGTTTGCGTTGGCTGTCCAAAACCCCGATCAGGGCAATCATACCGCCAACCTTACACGTGCGTACCGAACGATCAAAAGTGCCTTCGCCACCGACTTCGACGACCATATCGGCGCCGTGTTCAAAGACCGACAGAACGGCTTTGTCCCAGTCTGGGTGGGTTTTGTAATTGATTAAGTGGTCGGCGCCTAATTGGGCGGCTTTTGCCAGTTTTTCGTCACTACTGGAGGTGATGGCGACTGTTGCGCCCATCGCTTTGGCAATGGCTAAGGCAGCCATGCTCACGCCGCCGGTTCCCAGTAACACCACCTTGGCGTTGGGTTTTTCAGGCAGTCGGCCCTCGTCGACAAGCGCGCTCCAGGCGGTCAATCCCGCAACCGGTAGGCATGCGGCTTCGGCATAATCGAGATGGGCAGGGAACTTTATCCAGGCTTGGCGAGGTAACACGCGTTCTTGCGCCAATAAACCGTGAACGGGACCGCCTAGCGTTGTCCGTAAGAGATGGGGCCCAGGCGTGCCGCCGGGCCAGTCGGGGATCATCGTTGAACAGACACGGTCGCCGGGTTTGAGATCGGTCACTGCCGCGCCCACCGCGAGAACCTCACCGGCACCGTCGCTACAGGGAATGAGCGGCATTTTCAAGCGTGGGTTGTAGTGTCCTTGGACCATTAAAAGGTCGCGGTAGTTTAGTGAAACAGCCTTGACGGCGACACGCACGTCGTTGTCGCCGAGGTCTGGGTTTTCAAAAGCGGTCCATTGTAAATGCTCGAGGCCGAATTGATCGAAAAGCACCGCTTGGGTCATGAATGTTGCTCCTTTTCTCGGTAGAAAGCGTAGGATTCGCGAAAACGCTCTAAATCTTGAATTAAGTAGAGTTGCATGGCCGTCAGCTCATCATTGGTATTCTGGGTCCAAAAGGCTTGCCACAGGGTTTTGAGCTGTTTGAATTGGAACGCGAAGCGGTCCATGGCGCCCAGTGCCGTGAATGCTGAAAGAATCATCGCGCCGATCAGCAAGGCGGCTAAGAAGGGTTTGCCTGTCATGGCGATCACCGCGCCGGCAATCAAGCTGTAGTAAACAAAAAACAACACACCGCCGACGGTCAACTTCGCTGTTGCCGTCCAGCCGGGTCCTGGCTCAAACCATTCGATGAAACGGCCGGTTGCTTTGTACGGCAACCAATTGCTCAACAAACCAAAGCTGGTGAAAGAGAACATGTTGAGCAATATCTTAAACAATTCGCGGGCGGGGATCGGCGCGTGGTTCTCCGGGGTTGCCAATCGTTTGCGCTCCATGTGGTAGGTTGTTAGGCGTTGCTGAAACAGGTAGACCGTATCAGGATCCAACTCCTGGTAATGGTTGACGGCCTCGGCAATGATTTTGCGCGCTTCGGTATCGTCGTCTGTTTCCAAAATTTGCAGCACTTTCTCGCCGTAAAGGTCGTGAATACCGTCGACCAACGCTTCCAATTCCGGTTGTTCCAGGTGAGGGATCAAGTCCTTCATGCGGTTGGACAAGGTTTGTGTCGTTGCTCGCACTGCTTCGCGTTGGTCGGTGTCGTAGAACTCGCGATAGTCTTGCAACCGCAACGGCTCACCAATGCGGATGGTCACGTTGGAGCGGAAGATTTCCGGTTCCATGTAGTCGATACCGATGGGGATGATCGGGAGTTCGGCCTCCCACTGCTCGCGTTCCAGGGTCAAGTATCCCAAGCGAGCCGCCCCGGTTTTTAAGGGTTTGAGATTTAAGCCGGGTTGACTCACGCCTTCCGGGAAAATCAGAATCCAAGCGCCGCCGCACAGGCGATCCGCCGCTATTTCCAGCGTCAGATTGTTTTGACCTTGTTGGGTCTCGGCGTAATCCTGGCGGCGGTAAACGGGGATCCCCCCCAAGCGATCGAGAATGCTGCCGATAATCGGGGCGCGCCACAGAGTGGATTTAGCCCAATAATGCAGTCGGCCTGGCGAAAGGGCCGTGATGAGGAGGGGGTCGAGGAAGGTGTTGGGGTGATTGGCGACCAAAATAGCCGGTCCGGTGGTTTTGAGATTTTCAGTACCGACCAAACGCACGCGGGCAAAAAAGATTTCGGCAATGGTGCGCGCCAAAAGCTGGACCAGTCTCGAGGCGAAATGATGGCGAGCCAAGCCGCTCGGTTCTTCGTCCCAACGAACCCAATCTTGGTCGGGATCGTCTTGTTCAACTTCTTTGCCGAAGGCCAATGTAACACCGCGTTTGGGATTTACGCCTTGGCCGAAAACCAATGCTGCGACAGCCGCTGCCAAGAACAGCCAGTGCAAGGGCGGTGCGCCGTAGCTTTGAGGGAATAAATGTCCAAAAACCACGGCCGCAAAACAAATGGCATAAAAGAATCCCATGCTTTGACCGGCGTAGGCGACCGGGGAAAAGCGGCCTATTTGGCCCAATAACACGGCAAACAGATTCGCACAGACCATGACCGTCAAAAAGGTCAAAATCAGTTGTTCTGCAAAGCTTTGCTGAGAAACCAGAACACCTACTTGCAAGAGAATGAGCAACCACAGCGAAAAAGCACCGTTGCGTTTTGAGCCAAAATGACGGTTGAGGCGTGGCGTTCCGAAGAATCCCCAAATCATGCCTACCAGCAATATGCCGGTTGAAAGCCGATTGGTTTCCATGGCCGTCGATGACAATAACGCTGGAACCATTTGGCGCAACAACAGTGTCACCGCCGTGATCGTGAGGAAACTGGTCACCAGGCTGCGGCGCAAATCCTTAAAAGGAATTTGCATCCAAGCTGAAAAGGCGACCGAGGCGGGCATCACGGGTGAACCGTCTTCCGCGGCCGCCTCTGGACCAGCCATGAAGTAAAACACCAAGCAGACCAGCGCCAAGGCCATGGCGGCAATCAGATAAAAGCTCAGCAAGTCGCCGCGTAAGTGCCACAGGACCGGTGGGAGCACCACTAACACGGCAACCAAAAAGGTCGTCACCAGGCTTTTGCCCGGCCGGTCGAGTTTCTTTTCGATAGGAAACGCACTGATCAAGCTCTTGTGAAACCAATCACTCAGCAAAAATAAAACGGCAAACAAGCCTGTCGGGAAGGCCGTTTCTAATTGGGTTTCCATCAGCAGGGTCAAGCCGGTAAAAATCAGTAGAGCGAGGCCGAACAGGGTTGAAAGAATTCGCCTTGGTGTCGCACTGTCCGTCAGCATCCCTAGCAAAGGCAGTACGAGCGCGGGGATGAACGCAGGCAACACAAAGGCGTCGGCGTAGTTAAACGGCAGGCCGATCGGATGCACGTTGTTGAAGTGAATGGCGAACAAACCGGCGTTAATTCCCAAAAAGGTTGAAAAGAAAAGCCACGTGGCTGATTGATCCGGTTTTTTGGCATCCATCGAGAGCCCCCCCCGAAACTAAACGCTATCTCAATCTAAGGTTCTGGATAAAGTCACCATACAGTAAATTGGCGGATTTTGGAACGGATGGGGCCGTGATCTCGATGACCTTAAGGCTTGACGAAACTTAGGTAGTATTTCAGTTCATTGATTGACGCCTGAATGTCGTCTTCCGCGCGGTGCAAGTCGGCTTTTTTGAAGTTCATGCCGTACAGGTTGCGGAATACTTCCTTGAATGAGCTGACGTCGACCATGCGGTAATGGAGCGCGTCGCGGAGCAAAGGCATGTAGCGATCAATAAATTTACGGTCCTGGTGAATCGAGTTACCGCACAAGACTGGACGCTCGTCCTGGAACCAACGGTGAATGAGTTCGGTAATCTCACCGTCGACGGCCGCCAAGGGGCGACCTTCTGCGATTTTGGCGAGTAAGCCGCTTGAACCGTGGGTTGCTTGATTCCATTCGTCCATCTTATCCAACTCGGCTTGGGGTTGGAAAACCACCGCATGGTAACGCGTCAATGGGTTGAAATCGGCGTCCGTGACCACCGCGGCAAATTCGATAATTTTATTTTCAATCGGATCGAGACCTGTCATCTCTAAATCAACCCAAAGCCAATTAATCGCTTTGGGTTTTTGATCAGACATCTCCTTCATGAGCACGGTTCCTTTTTGTGATTGTTGCGTCTGTTTTTCTAGTTTACCGCGAACCTGGTTCGACTCACACTGGTTCCTCGGTGCTATGCCGATTTTTGGGAACCATGCGTCGTTCTCGAGGCGCGGACTTTACCGTCCGGTGAGACGCTTTGCCCACGCAGTTTACAACCCTGTTTCGCGATGTGAAACCACAAACCTTGACGCGGCCTCGCTTGGGCTTCGCACGGACGCGGGTCTATCTATGGTTTTTGCCGGCCCGCGGAATCGCGATCAGCTAAACCGATTGGGCGAAAAGATGGGGAGAATGGCGGTGAGTTCGCTCTCTTCGTCATTGAGCACTTGAGCCACTGCTTCGCCGGCCGACCAACACATGCCGAGACCATAACCGGTGAAACCGACGGCGCACCACAAAGTAGGGTCCCCGCCGATCATGCCGATAAGCGGCTTGCCGTCCTTCGAAAAGCCCATAATGCCGCTCCAGCGTTGGGCCACTTCTAAATGATCGTACTGGGGGTAAATCTCATGGAATAAAGCGCCAAGGGCGTCTTGTACCTTCGGGTTGACTCGGTGTGCCGTTCCGGTTTCGCCGTGTTCGTCGATAAACCGGCGTCCACCTAAAATGAGACGACCTTCTGGTGTCCAGTGCCAGTAATCGTAACCGAAATTTGTGATGCACGCATAGGGCGGGATCTCGATATCACTGGGCGCCGTGGCCATGACCTGACCGCGAATAGGAAAAACCATGTTATCGAATTCGGGCAACAGGTCGGCCGTGTAGGCGTTGGTTGCGAGGATCGCCACCTCGCAGTTGATCGTGCCGCCTTCGTAGTGGACTTGGCCGGAACTTACATCGGTAACCGCCATGTTTTCATAGACCGCGGCGCCGTGTCGGCGCGCTTCGGCGGCGATTAGTCGCGTCATTTCGGCTGGATTGACCGATGCGTCGTAGGGATCGTGTTTGCCCATGCTAAAACGACGGGTGTGAATTTTTGCCTCAATTTGACCACAGTCAAGTAATTCCATAGCAAAACCGTCGCGGATCATCGCGGTCGAAGCGCTTTCGATCAGTTTCGCTTCGGCTTCGTTATAAGCCAGGGTTAAGCTGCCTTGCTGGTGATAAGCCAGCGGGCCTTCGGTCGGACCTTCGGACAAAAGTTGGTGGGTTCCTTGTTGGCCGGCCCGCTTGAAACGCAGGATCTTTAGCGCCTCGTCTTTCCCGTATACTTGCTGCATACGGGTGTAATAATCGGCGGTTTCCAATATGATTTGACCGTCGTTACGGCCGGAAGCACCACTGGCTAAGGTGTTTTTTTCCAACAAGCAGCAGTTAACACCGCGGCGTGCGAGTTGGTAGGCGAGGCAAACGCCGACGAGGCCGCCGCCGATAATAACCACATCCGCCTGGGTCGGCGGTTGGTTCCAAATAGGATGCATAGAAGTGTCCTGTGATTGAAATGGAATCGGTCCCTTGGTCGCGTTCGGGATCGTTGGTTGGAACGACCCGCAGGAGGGCGGAAAAGAACGCGAGATGCACCGGGCCGGCGCAGGGCCGACCATGGCCCTATAAAACGAATAAGGCGATAATCGCTGGGATTATCGCCTATTCGAGATGGACAAACAATTGATTCTTGGTGTTTATGGAAACAAAGCGAAAGGGTAGGGGTTAGTTGCAACCACCGACCGGCCAACCGCACATGTCGTAGCGGGGCAAAATAAACTCGTAGCCGGATTCATCGGGGTTACCGCCTTCAGAAATGACGGTAATGCCGCTGATGAGCAACAACAGTGTAATAATGATCCTTTTCATCTTCCATTCTCCCTCAAAGATGGTGGTGCAGCCTTGCGGACTGCGCGCAACTTGGAAGGGTTCCTGGTTCAGGTGCCTTTAACAAGGTCTTGAACGTAAATGACAGTTTGGTCGTCGCTAGCCCGTTTTTCCCAGACGACACCCAATTGCTGACACAGATCCTGCCAGGTTGCGTTTGCGATTTCTATTTCAGGCAGGGTACGGTCCGCCAAGCCATTTGCGAATGTGATTTCAATCCCAAGATAATAGGACAGATCATTCGCAAATTCTCCCAGCTTTCTTCCGTCAGTCTTAAACGATTTATAACGGAAATGGATCGGAATACGTTCCGCTGCCACGGATACGTTGAGAGTTTGACCCTCAGGGCGAAGAACGAGGACGTCCTTCAGTTGTTTGGCGTAGGTGGTCAGATCGAAAACCGAGAAGACGCCTGCGATTTCTCCCTCAACGGCTTCGATTGAAGACGTTGATCGCTGCATCAAATTGGCTAACATCTGATCTTCACTAGGAAGTTCCTCGCCAAAGACGGAATTTTGCAATTGGGGCAGCACGTCGATGATGCGTGCCAGGTTGTTTTGGTTGGGCCACAAGATGACGCCGTAGTCGAACAATACCGGCGGAATATAAAAATCAGGGGAATCAAAGCGTACTTGCCATGAACGCCCATTGGCCTCAAGAGTAAGTTGAACCGGCGTGATACGCGAAATAAAGGCGGATTTACCTTGGTACTCGACCCAATCGCCGATTTGGTAAACTTGGTTGCGCCCAACCATTGCGGCGCCGCTTGGGAAGGCGAAAACCCCGATGGGGGTGGCCAGATCACCGGCGGCAAAGCGTTTGACCTCAAAGTTTGCTGATTTGCGATGGGTGGCGGCGATATCCCGCGCGATGGCCTTTTCGCGATCTACGCGGATTTGATAATCGTTAATGTTAAACAGCGCCTTGCGCGTTTCTTTCAACGCGTTAATGGCTTGATCGGGGTTGGTCTCCGCAATTTCCAAGGCGGCCTGGCGTTGGTCGGATAAATCAGTGTCGGTGACCAAGGCGATACCCACGGTTGATGCGGCCAGAAAGTAGGCCAGCGTTGCCCAACGGAGCGGGCCGCGTGCAAAGAAACCCGAGGCTTTTTGGCTGTCGGTCTGAACTTGGTAAGCAGGCTCGGCCAGCTTGCGGTTCAGCTCTTCCAAGCTGGGCCGTGTTTTAGGGTCGGGACTTAGACAGGAGCGATACAGCCGTGTCAAGTTTCGCGAAGGTTTGCGGACCGTGCCCAAATAATTCTTGGCGAACATGTAGACATCGCTGCCTTTGTCCACACGGTGCGGCCAATAAGGATTGTGTTCCGGGCTGAGCTCTTCGAGTGGATAATCTTTTTTGCCATGGAAAAAACCAAGGTCAAGCAGGCGAACGCTGCCTGTTGAGGCGTCAAGCACCACGTTGTCGCGTGTCAGGTCGCCATGAAATTCATCACAGGCGTGAATTTCCAACAAAGCCTGGCAAAGCTCCTGAAGATAGGGGAACTTTTGACGATCGGGCGTTTCTTCGAGCACGTGAATCAGCGCTCGGCCGTTGACGTACTCTAAAATAAGCGCACTTTTTTGCGCTAGGCCGGCGTAGAACGTTTCCAATTGGTCGTCGTTCCAGCCGAGGCGGTCGTTGTCCACATGAATCATGTTTGGACTAATCGCGCCGGGGGGCAGGTGCTGGAGTAATTTGCAGATAGATACCGACCCGTCCAAACCAAAGTGCTTGGCGAGCTCGTCAAAAAATAAGCCGTCGTTAGACCACAACTTAAGGACCACGCTCTGTCCGTCGGCGTCCTTCGCAAGAAAAACCTCGCGTTCGCCGTTTCCGCCCAAAGCTCTTAATAGATGATACTCGTGTGTTGTCTGTTCCGTCATGGAACTCATGCTCCCGGGGTGGACGCTTTGACGCCTCACCTTGCGCTAGTACCCACCGGCATCTCCATAATGGAAATACAAGTAAGAATGATAATACGTAAACACGAGGGGGATGTAAAGATTAGAGTCGGATTTTTCTTGGGGAAAATGACTTTTTTCCAGTGGGAGGGAGTTCGTGTGGTTAGGGAAAAATGATCGATCGTGTGAATGCGGGTGTGTCCGCCTCGGTTTGGGAAGGGGAGGGTTTTGGTGCAACCTGTTTGTAGTGCGTGGTTTGGCTTGGGGTGAAGGTGACTCGTGCGGTTTTGGGTTTGGATTGAGCCCGGTGTGACGATTGCTTTTGCCAGGTTCGCCGCAAGCATGCCTGCTTAAGTTGCGCGCCTGCGTCTCACTCCTCGGTTGCCATGGTTGGTTCGGCTAGGTATGATGCGCAGACCTGTGCTTGAGCCTGATGGTTTGGTTATGGGGATGAAGAGGACGGAAGCGCGACCATGGATTGCATTGTACTGGCGGGGAACCGCGAAAATTATCGCCCTGTTGCCGGTGAGGATAACAAGGCTTTTCTCCAGGTCGCAGGCCGCTCTATCCTCGATATTATATTAGATGAACTCGCCGGTGTTGACCGCGTGACCCGTGTTCTGGTCGTGGGTCCTAAGCAGCGCCTCGAGGATGCCGTCTCCGAAACGCGCGTCGCCGATTATCCCAAGCCTTTGTTGTTTTATCAGCAGGGGCGTAATCTCGTTGAAAATATTCTCGGGACTGTGGCGGCCTCGTGTCTCGATGAAGCGGCGGACCGCTTGGTGATGGTTATTCCTTCCGATATACCGCTGATTACCCGAGAAGAACTCGATCAGTTCATTGATCGCTGTGACATGGACCGCTACGACTACGTGGGTGGGGTCACCGCTGCCGAGGTTTTGGCACGTTTTGCGCCGGATACCGAGCGGCCGGGGGTGAGTATGGCCACGTTTCGGGTGAATAGCGGTAATTACCGTGTCAGTAACTTGCACATGGTGCGACCCGCGGCGGTCAGGCGGGCTGATTACATTCGGCAGACCTATGCCGTGCGCTACCAAAAGCGCTGGGCAAATATGGCTAAAATGTGGTTGGTCTTGTTGGGTTTATTGTTTCGTGCGCCGACGGCGCCTTTCTATTACCTGATCGCTCAAGGAGCGCGTCACTGTGAGTTGTGGGGGTATCGTCGCATTGCCGCTTACTTGTCCGGGTTTGTCACGCTAACACGCGCGGAACGATACATTTCCTCTATTCTAGGGACGCGGTTTAAAGTCGTGGTGACCGATTACGGCGGCGCCGCGGTGGATGTGGACAACGAGGCGGATTACCATGCGATCAGTCGGCGTTTTGACGAGTGGCGATCGATGCAAAGGCAATCATCCTTGTCTTGAGAAGGGTTTTTTGTTGGCTGAAAAAAGGTTGGATTGATCGAATCTGTGTCTTTTGTGGAATTTTCCTGTTAGCGATTGGTTGACAGTCTTCTTTCTGTCTGCCAGAATAGAATCCTCCAAAAATGTTTCGCGTTGTGGGAGGAAGATCAGGAATGTCGGTATCTAGTGGCAACAAGTGGTCCGATCCAAACAACTTGTTTCGCAAAGTAGAGAAAACCTGGAACGCCGAAGAACTGCTCACCCAGAAGGGGTGGTATCCGCTTCCAGACGTCATGAAAAAACTCGATCCTCAATCCACCGGCAAGTACCGCAAGATTTTGGCCCTACGTGACAAAATGATGAAAGCGGGCGCCGATCCCGTTACTGAGATGGGTTTGAAGCCCTTTGGTAGTCGCATTTGGGCGCAGATGTCTCTGTTCGGACCTTGGTTCTCTCAAAGCGAAGCCTTGCAGGTTTCGAAGGTTCCCAAAGAATGGGACTTCAACACTTTCCTGCAGCAGCCCAGTGGTATTTTTTCACTGCGCGGTGTCATGGAATTGGTGCCCAACGGCTGGCCGCTTAAGTATCCCGCCATGAAGAACATGATCCACAAAATGGATGATTCCAAGTCTGAAATGGGCATTGGGAAAATCGAAGGCGTGGGTTACGTGGTTTTTCAACCTGAGTTTTCAATCTGGCTGAAGAAACACTTCTTTTAATCCTTTTTCCAATTTCGAATAACCAAAAAGGCGCGCTGCACTCAAGCGCGCCTTTCGTGCTTTTGGGGCCACCTGTCGCGCCGGGTCTGATGGATGGCGGGTGTTGTTTTTTGTCGGTCGCGGTCAAATATGGTTCCATTCAGGAAAAGTCACGCCGCACGGGTGTGGGTTTGCTATGATAAAGACGCTGAAGTAATCAGCCGGTGCGTCGATATTGACCCCCCATGAATATTGACTGCAACCACCGGATTTCATCGGCCCCCACCGCCAGGGCCGTGTTCTCCTATGAGGTCACCATGCGCAAGGATTTTAGGGCCCTGCTCAATGAGGATCGGCCGATTTTGCTGGACGGCGGTATCGGAACCGAACTCTACGACAAGGGTGTGTTCATTAATCAATGTTTTGATTACGTTAACATTACCAACCCCGAATGGGTTAAACAGGTTCACGAGAGCTATTTAGCCGCCGGTTCGGATGTCATTGAAACCAACACCTTCGGCGCAAATTACATGCGCCTCAAGCACTTTGGCTTGGAAGGTGATTTGGAAAAGATCAACCGTCAAGGCGTTCGTCTGGCCCGGGAAGTGGCGGGTGACAACAAGTATGTTGCCGGGTCAATAGGGCCCCTGGGCATCAAGATCGAACCCTACGGGCCCACGTCGTTCGACGAAACCCGCCAAATTTATCGGGATCAGGCCGGCGTGTTACACGAGGAAGGGGTTGATCTTTTTATTTTGGAAACCTTTTCGCGAATGGCTGAATTGTCCGAGGCGGTGGCCGGGGTGCGCGCGGTGAGCGACAAACCGATTTTGGCGCTTTTGACGGTTAACGATCACGGCCAAACGCTGTATGGTACGGATCCGGTCTACCTTATTCCTGAGTTGGAAAAGCTGGCGATTGACGCGGTGGGTCTCAACTGCTCGGTGGGACCGCGCATGATTTACGATGCGCTGGAAAAGATGGTCAAATACTCTTCGAAACCCATTTGTGCGATGCCCAATGCCGGTAACCCAAAAAGTATCGACGGTCGCAACATCTACCTATGTACCCCGGAATACATGGCAACCTATGCCAAACGTTTTTTGAAGATGGGTGTGCGGATCATTGGTGGCTGCTGCGGTACAACGCCGGAGCATATCAAAGCTATGGCCCGTGCCGTGGGCCAAAGCATGTCGACCCAAGTCAAAAAAGAGGTGGCGACCCCCAAGGCTTCGGATGAGGAAGCGCCTGCTTTTGATGTTTTGCCCTTGCAGGAACGAAGCCGTTTGGGACGCAAATTGGGGCAAGGCGAGTTCGTGTTTTCCGTTGAGGTCGTTCCACCCAAGGGGTGTGATCCGACGCGTACACTCAAACGAATTAAACTGCTCAAGGATCACGACGTTGACGCAGTAAATATTCCCGATGGGCCGCGCGCTTCGTCGCGAATGTCACCACAAATTCTGGCGATTTTGGTGGAAAACCAAATTGGTTTAGAAACGATTTTGCACTACTGTTGCCGTGACCGTAACATCCTCGGTATCCAGTCGGATCTGCTCGGTGGGTTTGCCGCCGGGTTGAAAAATATTCTGGCGGTGACGGGTGACCCGCCCAAGTTGGGTGATTATCCCGATGCGACGGCGGTGTTTGACATCGACGCTATCGGTCTTACCAATATCATCAATCACCTGAACTTGGGTCGCGATATTGGCGGGAACCTGCTGAGCAAACCCACGTCCTATGCGACGGGTGTAGCCTTGAACCCAACAGCGTTGAACGTGGAAGAGGAAATTAACCGCTTTCACTGGAAGGTGAAGGCCGGTGCCGACTTCGCCATCACGCAACCGGTGTTTGATACCACTCAGTTTATGACCTTTTATGAGCGGGTAAAACACCATGGGGTCCCGATTATTGCCGGTGTTTGGCCTTTGGTTTCCTACAAAAATGCCGAATTTATGAACAACGAAGTGCCCGGTATCAGTATTCCGGAGGGAACGCTCGCGCGCATGCGAGCCGCGTCTTCGAGTGATGAAGCCAAAGAAATCGGGTTGCAAATTGCGCTGGAAAACGTTGCGCAGATCTTGCCTTACATCGCGGGTGCCCAAATAAGCGCGCCGATGGGTAACGTAAAATTTGCGTTGCGGGTGGTCGACGGCGTGCGCTCGCTGTTGCTATCGCGGTCTGGTGAAGGTCGCGCTGCCATTACAGCACCGGTAAGTTAACGCACCCAAAAAGGGGGTGGTGATTGGATTCACCGAATGCATTCGATAAGTGGGACGAGCCAGGTGTCCTGAAACGGTTAAATCACTTTATTTACATTGTTTCTGACGGGACCGGCGAGACCGCCGGCAACATGATTCGGGCGTTGATCACGCAGTTCTCGAACGTCGAAGGGATTTTCATTCGCAAGTATCCGAAAGTGAATTCGTTCGCCGCGATCGATAAAGTGGTTCGCAATGCTACGGAAAGTGCCAACCCGGTTATGGTGATTTACACCTTGGTCGATCACAAGGCCAAGGACTACCTGCAGCAGCGTTTGGCCGAGCACGATGTGCCGAGTTACGACTTGTTCTCGTCGCTATTATCGCAACTTTCCGCCTTTTTAGGGGCGACCCCCCAAGAGAGCCCCGATTTGTTTCACGGGGTCAACGACAAATATTTCAAGCGCATGGAAGCCATTGAGTTTACCTTGCGTCACGACGACGGCTTGTTGGTCGAAGATTTGGACGAGGCCGACATTGTTTTGGTCGGGGTCTCGCGGGCCGGCAAAACCCCGTTGTCGATTTATCTTTCACTCTACGGCCATAAAGTGATCAACATTCCGCTCGCAAAGGGTGTGCGTCCGCCGCCCCAACTGGACGGGGTGCAGCAGCGCAAGATTGTCGGTTTGACCATTAATCCCTCGCGGCTAATGGAGATTCGGAAAAAAAGACTGACCGGGTTTGGCGTGGGTCGTTCCGAATATTTTGATCCCCAGTCCGTACTGGAAGAGCTCGAGGAAGCCAATGAATTTTTCAGGCGTCATCGACGTTGGCCGATCATTGATGTGACCAACCGTTCGATTGAGGAGATTGCGGGGCTGGTGCGCGACAAGGTGTTCGGCCGTGATCGGCGCGTCAATTAGGGCCTCGACGGTCGTTGTGCGTGCTTTCTGCTAAAATTAACGTATTTCGTGGATTGATAGGATGTACTAATTAAAAGGGTTGTGGTTGATGAAAGGTCCGCAACACCCAGAGTGAGTCGGTTGCGAAGGCGCCGGCAAATATCTTCGGAATGATGAGGTTTGATCCTTGGCGGGAACCCAAAAGTGCGTACTGCGGATTCATTACAACACGGGCTGGGACCATCGCATCACCGTGCGCGGGGATCGTCATCCTCTCAATTGGGAAAGTGGCGTAGACGCGATTTGGGGTGAAGGCGACATTTGGACCTACACTTGGGAAACCGATCAACCTGGCGCGATTGCCTTTAAAGTGTTGTTCGATGATGAAACTTGGGCACAGGGTGGGAATGGTTATATTCGGCCTGGCGAAACACTGGATGTTTACCCCTACTTCTTTCATACCGCCGGTTCCATTGATCAAATCCACCACTTTGACACCCCGATTCACATCTACAAGCCGCCCAGCTATCACGAAAACTATGCCAAGGCTTATCCGGTTATTTACATCCATGACGGCCAAAATTTATTCGATCCTGAGTTTGCTTTCGGCGGCCGTACTTGGAGTGTGGATCAGGCGATTAATCGCATGCTTGGCGAAGGGCTCATGGACGAGGTCATCGCTGTCGGCGTTTTTAATCGGGGTGCCGGCCGGCTCAACGATTACACCCCTTCGTTTGATCCTAACTTCTTGGGTATTGGCGCTGGTGGTGGCGCCAATCAGTATGCCGACTTTTTGATTAACGAAATCAAACCTTTTATTGATACCGAGTTTCGAACACTGCCTCAGCCCCGTCATACCGGATTGATGGGCGCTTCACTCGGTGGTTTGGTGTCGCTTTACATCGCGCGGCGCTGGCCCTTTGTTTTTTCGAAGGTGGCCAGTCTGTCGAGCTCATTTTGGTGGAATAACCGCAATCTGTTACAGGACGTGGTGCAATCCAACAAATTTGTGCCGCTTAAAATTTATCTCGACGTGGGTACCCAGAACGATGGATTGCCGGAAACCCGCGCCATGTACCAGGCGCTGATTCAACTAGGCTATCGGCCGGGCACCGATTTGTTTTATTTTGTCGCCCACCAACATGCACACAACGAAACGTTTTGGGGTCGGCGGGTCCACCTACCGCTGCGGTTACTTTATCCCGCTTGGAGTACTTTTGCGCCTGATCCCGTGCACCAAAATCCCGAGCCGGCCGCCCACGTTGGTTAGATCGATGGAAAACGTGGTTTTTTATTGGCGGGTCGCTTCTTTTTTGAGAGATTATCTTTGACTCTTTGACAAGCAATACACCGGTTGGTTTGGATCGGTTGAAGGGGAGGGAATAATGGCTGCGATTGGGGCCATCCATGCCGACGGCATGTTTTGGCTTTTTTTCAAGCACGACCAGTGACGCGGCACGGATCATCACGGACGCCTTTGTCCACCCTTACCAAGGGTTAGCTGTTAAACTCGTGTTAAGCTTTCCCATAAATCGCCTCAGAAAAGTTCAAGTTACGTGTGGTTGGGTCAAACATGATGGATCTAGGCTTTTTACACCCCTTTTTTTTGGGGCCCAAGGCGGAGAACCAGGAATTTTTTGAGCAGTTTTTGCTCGAATTCCTTCGGGATCACGCATACTGGCGCAAAAATTTTCACCCAGCCGACGGCAACGTGGTGCCGACTTCCGCACCATACCGTGACCACTATTTACAGTTTATTGCTGCGATGCGTAAGGAACTGCAAGAGCTCAGTGCCGAGCTCAAAAATGCAGCACCTTTTTACAGCCCCCGTTACATCGGGCACATGAATTCCGATTTGTTGCTGCCAGGCGTGATCGCAGAATTCATGACCATGATGTACAACCCCAACAATGTTGCAGGTGAAGCCGGACCGGCGACGGTGCCGCGCGAGCTCGAGGTCGGTTGGCAATTGGCGCGTATGTTTGGTTACAACACGGATCCTGAAATGGGAACCACCGCATGGGGTCACTTAACCTCGGGCGGAACCATTGCCAACTACGAGGGCATTTGGAATTTTCGCGAAGTGAAATTTTACCCCATAGCACTCGCCGAGGCGGCGCGTGAGATGGGTTTTGACTTTGAAACCGTTGGTCCCGAGCGCCGCAATCTCTCCACCTACAGTAAATGGGAGTTGGTCAACTTTTCAGTAGCGGATACGGTTGAACTTTTGGCCGCCGCCAAGCAGCAGATCACCGCCTCTGGTATGAAACCCAACGATGTGAAGCGGTTTAAAAACACCATTGATCGTGAAACGCTGGTTGGCTTGGGCGGTGCCGCCTTTTTTGCCAAACACCAGGAGATTCCCCCACCAAAGGTGATTGTGCCGATTACAGCGCATTATTCGTGGGATAAAGCGCTGAAAATCTTAGGGCTCGGTTTAAATAATCTGGTTTTGGTGAAGACCGACAAAAAAATGCGGTTGCGCATCGACCATTTTGAAAGTTTGGTGGCGCAGTTTGAGCAAGAACAGGTTCCGGTTTTAGCGGCGGTTGGCGTACTGGGTACTACGGAATTTAGTTCCATCGACCCCATCGATGAAATGGTGGAAATTCGCGAGGACGCCTATGATCGCGGCTTCTATTTTGGCTTGCATATCGATGCCGCTTGGGGCGGGTACATGTGTTCTCTGTTCCGCCGCGAGGAAACCAACCAATTTTGCGAACGGGAGGAAGTGCGCGAAGATTTGCGTTACTTTCCGTCACAGGAAACCTACGATGCCTTTAAAGCGGTCGCCGACTCGGACAGCATCACCGTTGACCCGCACAAGTTAGGGTATCTTCCGTACCCCTGTGGTGCCTTTGTGGCGCGCAATATGGGGGTGATCGATTTCATTAGCCAAAAGGCGAGTTATCTTTACGACATTAAAGACGACCGGAGCCATAAAAGCCAAATTGAGAAGTTGATCAATCTAGGCCAGTTTATCCTCGAAGGTTCGAAGCCTGGCTGTGCGGCAGCGGCGGCCTATGTCACCCACCGCGTGGTGCCCTTGAACAAACACCATTTCGGGCGCTTGGTGAAAGTCACTATTAAGCAGTGTGAATATTTCTATGCCAAAATTACGGCTCTTGCTGCTGAATTAGAGAAAAAAGTTCTGATTAAAATACCTTTTTTCCCAGAAACCAACATCATTTGTTTTGCCGTGAACGTCAAGGGCAACGACCAGTTGGCGTTGATGAACTTCTTTGGGCGACGGGTGTTTGAAAGACTTAAGATTAATCGTTTTAAGCCGCTGCAAATGAAAGAGTTTATTGGCTCTTATACCAGTTTGGTGAAAGGCAAAATAAGCGATGAACTGGCCGAAGAAGTGCTGGGCGACCTTGAAATTAATAGTGAGACCTTTGTGGTGGATGTGGTTGATCAGCAACGTGAAGCCGACCATATTTTCTTGTTCCGCCACTCCCTGATGAGCCCCTGGCTGTTGCATCGCTGGGAAGGTCGTAATTACATCGATCGTTATGTGGATTATCTGCGGGAACTGATCGAAGATGAATTGGTGAAACTCTCAAAAAGTAGACCGATGGAAAAGAAAGTGCCCAAAGCAGATGACTGAGGTGGTGATAGTCGGCGCATGGGGTTAGAAAAGAATGCGCTTGGCACCGTGGTAGATATTCATGCGGTCCGGTTTGAGAAAACCGATGAGGGTCATGTCGATATCTTTGGCCAATTCGACAGCCAAACTGCTTGGCGCACCGATTGCCGCCAAAATGCGAATGCCGGCTAAACCCGCCTTCTGAACGAGTTCAAAGGAAACACGACCGCTGAGCAGCAGTAATTGATCGTGGGCGGGCAGGGTGCCGTCGCGAAATGCGGCGCCGATGAGTTTGTCGAGTGCGTTGTGGCGGCCGACATCTTCATACAGGGATAGCAAGCGACCTTCCTGATCAAACAGCCCGCAGGCATGTAAACCACCGGTCTGTTGGAAATCAGCCTGGCTGTCATGTAACCGGCGCGGGAGTTGGTGGAGGCGGTCGGCACGGAAGCGAAGTGTGCTGGGTTGTTGCGGCGGCATCCGTTGCACCAGGTTCTCGCGGGTGATTTTGCCACAGACGCCGCAACTGGAACTGGTAAAGACGTGACGACTTAGCTGTTGCGGATCGAAAATTTTGCCGGCGCGTAAAACGACGTCGATCCGATTGCAATCCGCAATATCGCGGGCGGCGAGGGTGGCGGGCCAGTCAATATCGTCTGGGTGTTGCAGGAGCGATTCACTGAACAAGAAACCGACGGCTAGGGCAAGATCCTGGCCGGGAGTGCGCATGGTAACCGCGACATTATGCGTGACGGTTAGCGATTCGTCTTGCGTGACAATACGAATATCAAGGGGCTCTTCGACGGCGATATGATCAGGGACTTCGGTGGTTTGGTTCGCCTTGCATTTTAAGAGGGCAACGGCGGTGGTGGCGTTTGTCGCCGGACCGGCATTCTCGTTGGATGACGTCAAAAGAACCTCGTCAACAGTTAGCGACGGCGTAGAATCGCCGCATTCGTAGCGCTGTGTGTGAGTGGTGAACGGTGCCGGCTAGGCGTGTTCTAGGATTTGGCGACCGTGTGCAGTGCTTCGGAAAGTTCGAGCGCCGATTGGTAACGTTCGCTTTGTTGTCGCGCCATGGCCTTGAGGCAAATGTTCTCTAAGTTTTCGGCAATCGAGTCGCGCACGAGACGGGGGGCGCGCGGTTCTTGATTGAGCTTTTGCCATAAGACGCGGATCGGGGTGCCGTTGAATGGGGCGACGCCTGTTAGTGCTTCGTACAAAATGACGCCCAGCGAATAAATGTCGCTGCGGTTATCGATCGTGCCGTAGCCGGGATCAACCTGTTCCGGTGCCATGTATTCGGGCGTGCCGAGGATATCACCGGTGCGCGTCAGCTTCTCTTCTTCACCCTCAAGTTTGGCCAGGCCAAAATCCATCAAGTGTGGCTCGCTTTCCGCATCGACCATGATATTGGATGGTTTTAAGTCGCGATGAATGATGCCCTTACAATGGGTTGCATAGAGGGCGGATGCGACCTTCGCCGAGATGAGCGCAATTTCTTTATCATCGTGGTCGGCGTCGCCAAACCATTCGGACAGGTTGTTGCCCTCAATGTAGTCCATGGCGTAATAGTTCTGTGGCGATTGACCGATTTCGTAAACATTAAGGATGTTGGGATGTTTTATTTTGGCAATGGCGCGTGCTTCACGGGTAAAGCGTTCTATTTGGTTGGTGGTCAGCTCATTGCCGGGCAAAACCACTTTTAGCGCGACAATCCGGTCAAGTAAGGTGTCGTAAGCCTTATAAACAGCGCCCATTCCGCCTTGGCCAATCTTTTCGCGGATTTCGTAATGACGAAACTTTTCATCGGGATTGAAGGAATAGGTGTACTTCGAAGAAGAAACACTCGAATATTCACTTTTTTGGCTGAGTTGCGCACGAATCCGGGCTAGGGCAACGGGGAAATCGACCGGCTTTACAATGTAATCGTTGGCACCCAAACCCAGCGCTTCTACGATATCTTGGCTGTCCGATTTAGAGGTAACCATGATGATCGGGAGTTCACTTTTTGAATACTTGCGTCGCGCTTCTTTAAGGACGTCAAGCCCGTCGACTTCCGGCATCATAATGTCTAAGAGAACGAGGTCGAAGTGACTTCTGAAAATCAGATCAATCGCGTCACGGCCGTTGTTCACGCATACGGTTTCCAGGCCTTTGCGATTGAGTCGCCGGGAAAGGACCTCTAAATTGCCGGGATTGTCGTCCACGACAAGTATCTTCCCTTTGAGTTGTTCTTTCACGTAAAACCCGCAGTTATGGAACTCACCAATGTCCTAAGACGCCAATCCAGGATCATCATTTGGTTAAGGAGTCAATCTTTCTAAGATTAAACGACATATCAGAGGAATAATCAATCGAGGATTGCAAGAAAGCGGGACGGGGTCTATTTGACGGCGTGTTCACTTTTGCGGTGTGTGAGGATCTTGGTCGGCGATCATTACCCATCAGCGGTTTCGGGTTTGGACCTCGGCTTCCTGGGCGTGGCTACTCAGGACGGTAGGTTGAGGTTGCATCCCAAGGGTTTGGGCGGCAACGGCGTCTTCCAGCCCTCGCTTGTCTCGAAAACTTGGCTCGGCTGTTCACCAGTTGCACCTGGCTGGGGTAGAATGCTGCGTCGCGGGTCTATTCTGCGCGTGATTCGGCCTGTTTTGACTGTCGGCCATCCGTGCTGCAGTGTGCGCGACGGCTTGTCTTCTTCGCGAAACCGCATACAAGTGCATGATGGTTCTCTCAATACAGACCCGTGAAGATTTGGCTTGATCCCCCTTGTTACCAGGTAGCTACACCTGCCGCCAAAACCGCCGCCGCCGGCTGGAAAATTAGGACACATACTGTTGCTAGAGACCCTTCAAAAAGTTGGTGCGTACCTCTTTGGTTTTTTGTTTATTTTTGGGATGGTGGGTTCCACCGTGCTGTTTGTTTGGGATGGTCGCAACAATGCCTACTACCGCCCAGATCAGGATTTGGACGCCCGTATTGCACGCTTAAATTTAGAGGGGGATCTTGCGATTGCAGTGGCGCGTTTCCCGCAAAACAAATTCGCCAAAATCATTTACCAACGCGAATGGTCAAAGACAAAGACTGACAATGGGCCGCTGCTGTTCCCTTTGGACCAGTTGGATGGCGTGTTTCGCACTCAGGCGGCCCTGATTTTGGTTGATCGCGGCCTGTTGGCCTTGGATGCACCGATCACCCAGGTTCTCATCGCATTGCCCGAACAGTTCAATGGTGTGACCCTCGCCCATCTTTTGTCCCATTCCTCCGGACTGGCAGGGTCTTGGCAAGAGGGTCTTGAGCCGGTGGGGACGGTCGGGAGTGCCGGTCGATATGCCCAAGCTAACGATCAGTTGGTCGATCAAATGATTGAGGCGGTCAGCAAGCAACCGGCGCCTAACTTTATTCAAGAAAATATCGTCGCTGAATTGGAAATGGGTTGTACCGAATACCGCGAGGCGGAGCAACGTTGGTATAGCTGTGTTGAGGACGTGATGAATTGGGAGCTTGATTTGTACCGGCGCAATTTAATCAAGTTGCAAACGTACCTGAGAGCATTCAAGAAAGTGCCTTTGGCGGATGGTTCGTTAGGTCGTTTTGCATTGGGCTGGTATCCCTTTGAATACGGTGGTTTTCGCGTGGAAGAAGCACCACTTGATGATGGAACGAACCACAGTATTTTGCGTTTTTCCGAGCGTGCATTCAGCTTGGTTGTTTTGAGCAATATCCCGCGCGAAGAGCTCGATGCGCGACAAATTGCACGGGAAGTCGGGCTGATTTATATGGAACGTGAAATGCCCTACCCGGACCGAATCGATCCTCGCTTCCCAGTGTTGGGAGAACGCGTGGGTGAGACGCAAAGCGCCAAGAATACTGAGCGCGCCGCGACGCATGGCGCGGAGTGAAGGCGGCGTTTGCGGTCGCTAGGTGCGTTATTGATGCACCTGAGATGGGTGTGGTGGAACGGTCTTTGAGTTAGGCCGTTCTTGCCGACGTTGGGTGAATCCGAAAAGGCCCGATCTGCCGAGGGTGTTTTGTGTTCGGTGAGTCTGCCGAAGCCGGAGGGCCCAATTGCCAAGATCCCGCTGGTTTCAACATGGTGCGTTTCTCGTGTGGGTAAAGAACCCGTTTTAAGGAAAAGAGGTTGGCGGATCAGTTCCGCATCGGCAGGTGACAATACAGGGTTCCGTATACTTCTGCCGGTTTGTCCTTGTCGGCTAAGTGAGGCCGGCGCAAGACCCCCTAGCTCCGTTGCTGAGTTTCATTTGTGAAACCGGAATTAGGTAGGGGTGATCCTCGGCATAGGCCAAGGCGGCTGCTGTGTTGGGTATTGGGCTTGAACGAAATGGCGGCGGGCGACAGCCGGCGCTTAAGGAAATAGTAATTCCCAAAGCTTGGCGGCGCCGACGGATAAACCGACAAGCATGCTCAAACCCACCACGACCCATACGAGTAGTAATAGCAGCTCTTTTTTGATGTTGGTTTGGTCTTGGGCATGCATGGTTATTTTTTGTTGCTCAAACTGTTTGAGGATGGCCTGAACCTGTGCATCTTTTTGGTCTTTGGGGCGTTGTTCGAGTTTTTCGAGCTCGTCCTGTGATGAAACGATAGCTCCGCTGGTTTTTTTTGAGGCGTCGCGTTGGTGAACGCGTTGTGTTTCGGAGGAAAGATGGGTGGGCGTGGTACCAGTGTGATGAGCGTGGTATTCAGGACGTTGGAGGGGGGGGCGTTGGTCGGGTAGCGCATGGCGTTGTTTTTGGTTCTCTGGCGAATGCGTTGGGTCGGTGCCCGACACTAAAGGCTGCGCTGGATTTGGACGGGGCCTTTGGGGCGCAGTTCGGTGGGGATCGTCTGGGTTGGTGACACGACGCTTGGGAGGGGGCGTGCGTTGGGTGACCGAACCGTTTGGAAGCGACTGAAGTAACTTTTTGCGGAGCTCTGGGTCCAGCGATGTGAGTGTCTCTCGCAAAAAGGCAAGTCGATGGTGAACCGGAATGGCCCTGAAAATTTCTTTGAGGAGCGTGTCATTTGGATCGGTCAATAGAAGCCTCCCAACACGTTAAAAGCGAATTATATCCTGATCTTTGCGTGGAATGAATGTTGGTTTGAATTACTTGGGAGGCTTATGGTCGCCTGTTTCATCGCGATCAGGTGGCAGGCCGGTTTGGTGGTAAGTCGGATGGGAGTCGGCGGATCGGTCGGCGGTATTGCCTTTTGTTCGCTCGCGTGATGAATGATCGTGTTAGCGACGTCGCAGGCTGACACTGATGCGGTAGCGAAGGAAATCCTTCTCGATTGATCGCCAAATTGAGTTTGAATCACATCCAGAACGCATGATGTCCCGCCATTGCACGCCAATTCTGTCGAAACGGCCGTGACGGCCTGGCTCTTTCTCGGAGACCTCTCGCTTCACTATGTCTCCAAAATACGAAGTGAAACGGTCAGCACAGGGCAATTCGCCTGTCGTTTCGGTGTTGAAAAGGCGTCTATTCCTGAAGTCGCCTGACACATCGTACCAATAGCGGATTCTGAAGCGTCGGTGAAGCCTAAGGGTTTCGATGAGGCCGTAATAGGGGCATGAAAGGGTGTCGTTGGCGTCGATGGCTCGCCAAACACAAGTGAATCCTTTTGCCTCTGGCTTAGGGCCTGTCTTTGGAGAGAAACAGAGGACGGGGGTAGATTGATCAGTCCTATTTTTTGGCCTCCAAGCGGGCGGGCGGCGAAAGGGGGCAGGCGCGTAAGCGTGAATGGGTAGGGATCCTGATTTCGGGATTGACGTCCCCGAAAAACACAGCGGGTTTATTGCAAACTGAACGGAAAGCCGTGTTTTGGCTTATTTGGTTACGAGTGTTTAGCGTGCAGGATCCTCAGTGGTGTGGATGTGCCGCCTCTGGCGAATTGGGCTCACGGTAACAAATGAGGACCTTGTTCTCTCAAAATGCCTGGCTTTGTTCCACCGCGATGTCGGCGAGGACAAGGATGGCAGATGGCGCCCTTTTCGTTTGGGTGGCGAAGGTGGACTGAGGTGGGTTTTGTTTCAAGACAATCCACCAGACCGGTGTTTTGGCTTGCCCATCTTGTCTTTAACCAGCGGCCGGATTCTCATTTGTGGGGTGTCTTCGGCATGATCTCACAGCAAGGGTCATGGCTTGATGATTGAGCAGCGGGGTGGTGAAGCCAGGGGGTAAGGGGCCGTTGGGAGCAAACGTCGCGGGCCTTTATCTATAACGGTGGCGCTCATGGGTTGTTGATTGAGTGAAAAGGCCACTCAGTTCTCATGATGTCGCAAGGTCCAAGTATGATCTTTGGTTTGGATAATCAGGCAGTGGTAGGTCTGAGGTGATGCGGTGCGTTCATTGGCAGAAAGTTGCACGGTTCGGATGACGGCTGCCGGGAGCCGGTAGGCCTGGTATCGACCGGAAAAGGTTTCGTCTTGAATGGGCTGATCGTGGAAGGGGCGGTCGGTGTCGAGAGGTTGCAGTTGGGTGATCCAGTAGGCGGCCTCTTTTAGAGTCAGAGCTTGATCTTCGTGGATTTGTTGGAGATCAAGGGTTAGCGGTGGAAAAGTATTGCGGTGAAGCCGAACGAGGGCGAGGTTGGTGAGAACGAGTTGGGTGATGATTAAAAAGACAAAGGTTGTGTAGCTGAGCACGACGCCTGCGTTTTTGGGGGGATGGCTGTGTCGGGTGATGTTGAAAAAGAGGTTTCGGAGCGAAGCGGTTACGGATAATCCGAAGAATCGATTTGGGGATGAAGGGTTGGTGGATGGATGGTTGACGCGATTTCGTGGATGAAGAGAAGGGTTGGCTGCTGGTGCTTTGAGCGCGGCTGATGAGGATGGATCACGGGACGGCTTGGGCACGGTATGGGAGGTTTGGCTCATGATGGTTTCCTTCGATACTTGTGCGACGGAACTTTTTCCGCCGATTTGGCGGCCTGCTGTTTTTGCCGATTACCAGCTAAGGACGGCGGTATGAATTTGGTGGTGAAAGGTTTTTCCGCCAATGGTGATGGGTTGGCGGAGGGGGGTGGGATGAGCGGGGGCGGCGCTGAGGACCAGATAGGCGGAGGTGTCGCGTTGATCGAGCCACAGTTGGTGAAGGAAACGTTGGCTGGTGCGACTGCGTCTGGGGAGCCAGCGATTGAATTGAAAGGACCATTGGCGTTCGACGAGGGTTTTCCCGCCATGTGGATCGGGTCGAAGGGCCCAGTGAACAATGTGCAGTGGGCCGAGGACGGCGAGGAACCATTCATCATTGGTGAGCTGGTTGGGAAGCGTCCAGGGTTGATGGGGCTGGTCGGCAAGCAATAAATCAAAGCCGGATCCTTGGCGAATAAGGGCGGGGAATCCCACTTCTTTGTTGGTCAACCAAGCGACGTGACCGGAGAGTTCGTGGTCAGGGGGGAGAGGGTTGGCGAGGGGATCGAGGCGTAGCCATGAAAGGGTGGCGCCTGTTTGCGCGAGCGGGACGATGCGATATAGGGCGATTTGGGGAAGGGGCCTAAGGTCGTAGAGGCGGGCACAATTAGAACCGGCTTGGTGTGGGCAGTTTTCGGTAAAGGCGAGCCCGTCGTGGTGATAATCAACGGGGTGAAGCGGGTGAGATTGGAGCGGATATTGCGCCCAAAAGTCGGTATCGGCGGAGCGAAGGCGATGTTGGAGGCGATCACGAGCGAGTTGGACTTGGGTTTCGAGTTGGATGGTGGTTCGGGTTTGACTGTGAGCGCGGAGAGCGGGTTGAAGAAGTGCGAGAGCACCGGAAATGACGAGGGCACCGATGAGGAGGCTGATTAGTAATTCGGTGAGCGAGAAGGCGGGTTTTGGGAATTGGTGGCTCATTAGGGATGCTCCTGCCAAAAGGTTCGGCGGGCGCGAAAGGTGGTGGCTTCGCCGTGGGAGGTGTGAAACCGGAGTTGGAATTGAAGATGCAGCAGCGGCGGTTCATGGTGTTGACTGATGTTCAGAAAGAAGACGGGGTTTTCGGTGGTAGGGAGGCCCTGGGCATCGAAGGATTGATGATTTTGTTGGAGAAGCGCAGCACGGTTGCGGTGATAGAGGTTCTGCAAGATATTTTTGGCGGTTTGTTGGTCGCCAAGGCGGTGAAGGCTTTTCGCGGTCGTGGTCGTGCTCGCAAAGAAGAGCTGTGCGGCGGCGGCGGAAAACAAAAGGGCGACACAGCATTCGATAAAAGAAAAGCCAAACGAAGAAACGGTTTTTCGGTGCATCGTCGGGTCCTTAATAGGCGGGTTTAAAGGGGACGCTGGTGGAGGGAGCAAGGCGCATACCGATTTTGAACCGTGTCTAATTAATAAGTTGTTTGAAGTGAGGGTGTTGCGGTGGTGTGTTTTTGTGTTTGTGGCCCTGAGCGTCAAAAGTTACCGAATCTTCGATGTTGAAGGGGGTTGATTTTAGATAAGTGTTTGGATGTATGAATGTTGATAAAACTGAGACGACTGTCGTGCAAAGCTGTGTTTGAATAGGCACTTGTTACCACACGGTTGCAGGGGGCTGCTGTTTGAAAAGTGCGGGTTGCGCTATACGCCAACGGCTGGTGTGGGTGTCGGATTGGTACGGAAAGGGAAGGCTATGACGGAGGAAGTGCGCGAGGCGGGGCAAATGTCAGAGGAAGCGCTCGAGGCCCGGCTCAATTTATCGCGGTCACCTTTGATCCGTGCGGTGTTTATTGGGTTGGGTTTTGGCTTTTTGGCATTGGGATTGGTCGGTGTCTTTTTACCGGTGCTGCCAACGACGCCCTTTGTGCTCTTGGCGGCGGCTTGTTTTGCGCGTGGTTCGCGACGGTTTTACCGGCGGCTTCTAAACAACGCTTATTTTGGTAGTTACATTCGTGCCTGGTACCTAGACCGTGTGATTCCACTGCGGGCAAAAGTTGCGGCAACAGCGGCTTTGGCGATCACCATTCCCCTCTCAATCATTTATTTCATTCCGGTCCCCATCGCAAAAGTCATTGTGGGGTTGATTGCAGTCGGGGTGTTGGTGTATATTTGGCGCTTCCCGTCCGAATAAAGCGGCGGTGCAGCCTGTGGAAAAGCTGTGGAAAATTTTTTGGTTCCCAGCACCAATTTTTTTTAGGCGTTTGGACGTCATACAAACGCGGATCACAGGTTCATTAAGTAAAATGCTATAAACAAACCAGTTGGCACTTGTGCTTGAAACAAGATATAGGCCGTTGAGACACTTTTATACCTGAATTCGTTCGCAGGAAAAAGTGTTAAACTGCTGTGGAAAATCGTCAGAGAGGGTAACCTTGTCGTCTGGAGTAGGGCTAATAAAACCAACGTGGCTGTTGGCGGATTCCAGCCCGTTTTTTCACACGGTCCATGGGCCGGATTGGTTTGCCAAAACGGTGCATGCCATGGGGTACGTTCCGACGCGTGCGTTTTACGTGGGCCACGCCAATGATTTCGCGCCGGCTCATTTCGAGATTTTTCGCGCCGCGGCGGCGCCGTTAGTGGGCGACGCTTGTTTTGCCCTGAAAGATGAGCGTGATTGGGCGCAGGCCTGGCGACCCGATGACTGGCTGGTTTTTGCAGGCGGTGACCCTGCTAAGCTGTCGGTATTGACGGAAGGTATTGCTCATGCGTCGCTGCAACGCGCAAAAGCGCAGGGCGTTTTTTTTACCGGGATTTCAGCAGGTGCGGTATTTCTCGGTGGTGCGTGGACGGGCGGCCGAGCGATGCTGGGATGGTTGCCCTATGTCATTGGGGCGCATGAAGAAGCCGAGGGTTGGGCCGGTTTGAAGGCACGGGCGGCGCTGGTTCGCGAACCGGCGCTAATGGGCATTCCTTGGCGCTCGGTGGTTGCGGTCGAATGGTCGGGCCGCTATCAAACGCTGCTGGGTTCGGCGCCGTTTATCGGCAATGGTCGTACCGGCTAAGGGGCGTGTGTTACTGCTTCGGCGCCGTCCGTCACGTGGGGGAATTCGCCTGTTTCATCGCCTAAGGGTAAACCGGCGGCGGGCTGTGGTTCCGCAATACCGGAGGCGGTGGTGGTTTGTTCAGTGCGCCGTCCCTCGGTGCGCCAATGCTTGAGTTTGTTGTGGAAGGTTGCCTCAAGACTGCGATATAGGAGCGGCTGTTTGCCGGCGACGACAACGGCCTCGCCTAAAATTTGATTGCCGGCTTCATTATCGCCACGGCGAAAATGGATCTCGGCAAGAGTTTCGAGGAACGGCAGCATCTTAGGGTGATTAGGCTGGGGAACCAGCCGACGACAGCGGGCCAGGTTCCGTTGCGCAAGATGTTCGGCTTGTTCAAAGCGGTTCTGTTCTAAATAGAGTTTGGCGATCTCGTTGGATTCCCGAAGTTCGGCGAACTTGGTTTCGTTGGAAGGACCATCGGCAAAAAGGTTGTCCTGTAACATTAGGTCGGCTTCGCGTTGTTTGCCTTGGGCGACCAACGCGCGGCTGAGGTTGTCGCGGAGGGTAAGCGTAATGGGGTGGCTGTGGCCAAACTGCATGCGCGCGATCTTTTCGTGGTCGCGAGCAATGGCTTCTGTTTCAGAGTGTTTGCCTTGGAAAGCCAGAGCACGGCTAAGCGCAGCCGCGGCCTTTTGGGTCTGCAAGTGTTCGCGCCCAAAGACGTCGATCCCCATTTGGTAGGCATGGCTATAAAACTTTTCAGCCTTGTTGAACTCGTGCCGGCTGAGGGCGCGGTCACCGGTTTCTATCCAGTGGGTCATTTCCTGATCGCGACTGGAAGGCATGGCGTACCAGTAAGGATTGGTAAAGCTGCGGTCGAGTTTGGCGTCAATGGTTGTATCGATGCCGCGACTGACGGCAAGACTCAATAGGTGCAAGTTGAGCATGAGATCGGGATGGCTTTCGGGTAAACGCAGTTTTTCTTGATCGTGTAGGGCCAAAAGCATGCGTTCGGCGGTGTCGTACTGCTGGCGTTTGATGAGGGTGAGCGCGAGAGAACGTTTGCATTGACCGACGATCGGTTGATGCTGGCCCAGGTGCTGTTCTGCCTGGGCTAAGCTGCGCTGAAACAAACGCTCGGCTTTGGCGAGATCGTCGCGTTTGAGGTAACAGCCGGCAAGATGAATTTGCGCGACAAGGGTTTGATGGTGGTTGTCGCCGAGGGTCAATTTATTCCATGCCGTAATCTTGCGGAAAAGGTTCAGGGCCTCGTGGTTTTGTTCGGTAGCGGAGAGCAGGACGGCGTGTTCGAAGAGGGCCTGCAAATATTCGGGCGATTGATTACCGAGGGTTTCACCTAACAATTGTACAGCCTGCTGAAATTGAGCCTCGGCCAAATTGAAATGGTTCAGGGCGCGGTAAGCGCGACCGAGGGCGAGATGCATAGACGCACGGACCTCGGGGTTTTGGTCGGGTACGTAAAGGGGGTGGCTCCAGTGGCGACCAACGCGCTGCAACATGGCGAGGACGTCGACGTTGCCGTCCTCTTCAGGGACGGCGCTTTTAAAAATGTCGCCGAGGAAGTCGTTGATTTGTTTGTTTTTGCGCGATTCGGAAAGCACTTTCTCTTGCGTCAAGGTCAGGCGTACCAAGCTGATGCTGGTAGTGATAAGCGCACTGCACAGCGATACAAAAATGAGTGCGGCAATGCCGAGCAGATTGCGGTTGCGGCGTACAAAGCGTTGGGCGACGTATAGCGTCGAGGCGGAGCGGGCGGCGACGGGTCGATGTTCGCAAAAAGCACGTAAATCGTCGACGAGCGCGGCAACCGACTCGTAACGTTCGTGGCGCTGGGTGGCCAAGCCCTTGAGCAATACGGCGCTGAGGTCACCATGGAACAAACGGGAAACGTTGGTTTTGCGCATGTTGAGGTCGCGCGCGCAGCGAGACCATTCCTCATCCGAGAAGGTTTTGGCTAAATCACGCAGGGCCAGAGGCCGTTTCTCGGCGATGTATTTGCGGACTTCGGCAAGTGAGGCGCTCTTGGGGGGCGAGTTTGCGAAAGGGGTGTGGTCGGCGACGAGTTGGTACAGAATGACACTGAGGGCGTAAACGTCGGTTTGGGTATCTATATCGAGTTGCTCGAGGTCGGCTTGTTCCGGGGCCATATACAAGGGGGTGCCTGCCAAAACCCCTTTTGTCTTGGGTTGCTCACCGCCTTCGCTGATGTGCAACGATTGGGCGGCAATGCCAAAATCAATGATTTTGACAACCGGCTTCTTGTCCAAGATTTTGACAAGGATATTGGCCGGTTTGAGGTCACGGTGAATGATCCCTTTTTGGTGGGCGTGTTTCACGCCGCGACAGACTTGCATAAAGAGGTCGAGCCGTTCGGCCAAAGACAAGCGCTGCTCCCGACAGTAGGCCAGCAGCGGTGTGCCTTGCTCGACAAATTCCATGAGCAGATAGGGTTCACCGTTGTCGGTTTGACCGCCGCCGTAGATTTGCGCAATATTGGGGTGGTTCATCTGGGCTAGTGTTTGTCGCTCAATACGAAAACGGCGGAATAAGGCGTCGCGATCAAATAGGAAATGGCTTTTGACGACCTTTACTGCGACGGGTCGTTGGATGGGTTTGAGCTGACGTGCTTCCCAAACGCGACCCATTCCGCCTTCTCCCAGGAGCCGCACGATTTCGCAGCCTGGCACATGATCGGGGCTTGGCGTGTTGGCTCCCAACAGCGAGCATCCCCATGTGGAGACGGGCGATTCTAGAAATTCCTCATTCTCATGGTCACAAATTAGAAGTGAATTGAGTTCGGTAACAACGGCTTCGGGGAGATCGCGTTCCGCCAAATACTCAGCGCGTTCGTCCGGCGTTAGGTCGCATAGGTGGTCGAAAAGGTCGGCCAATAAATCGCGATCGGCAGCACGGCTCATCGGCAAACCGCCGGTTGCCAAGGGCTAGTGATGCGTGTCGCCAAACAGGGACAGATCGCAGTTATGTTACTTGCGAAACAAGGGATAACCATAAGGTGTGGATTTCCTGGGTAACTGACAGTGGGACCGGGTCTCATCAAAAAAGGAGACCATCAAGAAGCTCGGTATGGTGGATAAGCATCAATCTTTGGCAAATCTAAATCTGCGGCCCTGCATTTCTTTTCTTAAGATATCGCAAAAGCCAAGCTTTGGCCATGCGCCATTCTCTTTTTACGGTGGAAGTTGACAAATCGAGAACCTCGGCGGTCTCTTCAATACTCAAACCCACAAAATAGCGCAGTTCAACAATTTGGGATTGGCGCTCGTCGACCGCGGCCAATTCAGTGAGGGCCTCATCAAGGGCGATCAAATCCAAATCGACGCGGCCGATAAGTTGTTCATTGAGGGAGACTTTGATGTCCGGTCCACGCTTGGCGGCCTGGCGCGCGCGGGCATGATCCATCAGAATACGGCGCATCATCTGGGCGGCAATGCCGAAGAAGTGCGCTCGGTTTTTCCACGTGGTGCGTTCCTGATCCACCAATCGCAGGTATGCTTCGTTTACTAACTCCGTGGCTTGGAGTTGGTTACCGGCGGATTCGCGGGCTAAATACTGACGCGCTAACTTGCGCAATTCATCTTCCACCAACGGTATAAGACGATTCACCGCGTTGGCGTTGCCTTGCTGCCAGTCGGCCAACAATGCGGTGATATCGGCATGATCGGTATGCACAGAAGCCTCGCTAGGGACGGGTTCAGGTGTTGGGGGCCGCTTGTCGAAAAAGGCGCAAACCTTATTGGAACGTCAGCGCTACATGGGGATTGCGCTGAGCGCGATAAGGTTCGATTAAAACGGAAACACAGCAACACACCTAACCCTTAACGAAAAAAAAGGGTAAAAAGTTACTGAATAATGAGAAAGATGCAGGATTCTCGGCTTATTCGTGTTCGAGGTGGGTCTGAAGCGCGGCCAGGATGTGGTCGGGGCAATTGGCAAGCATGGCGCCGGCCTGTGGATGTTTGGTGAGCAGCGGCACCATGGCGGCCAAAATGGGTTTTTCCTCCCAGTTACAATTGGCAAGGTGCAACAGGGTCATAAAGAAAAAGTCGAGCATCTGTCGGAAAATGCTCAATCCTTCGCGTGGGACCTCCCATGCGATTTCCAAGGTTCGCTCACCCAAGGTGAAATGGGCGATAAAAGAGGATTTGGGCAGCGCATTGCGGCTGTAGATCCACTGGCAAACATGGTTCCACCCCTTGAATTCCGTTAACTTGGGGCAATGGTGGCTCATTTGCAAGATCACGGGAAAGTCACCGAGCTTGTCGGAAACAGCCAGGGTTGCTTCGGCCCGCGCGGCGGCGTGGTTCAGGTCGCACCACTGATTGCGCAGGTTTTGGCGGAATAGGTCGGCAATGGAGGCGGTTGGATTGGGATCGTATTGGCACAATGCCAGCATGTGGAAGGGACCGACAACCTGGCCGGCGTCTGCAAACAAAGGCAAGCGATGGTTGGATTCGACCAGGAACGAGAAACGCGGATGGCGGCTAAACAAGGCCAGGGTTGCGGCGAAGGTGTGGGCCAATACGATGGGAAGGGTGACTTGATGGCGGTGGGCGCGTTGCGCAAGCGCCGACCAGGTTGGCGGTGCGAGCTGAGCATAAAGACGCTGGAAGTTCGGGCTGTAGTCAGCCTGGCCGGGGAACACCGGATACGGATCGAAGTGGTCGAGCCGTTGCTGCCAGTATTCGAGATCTCGCTGGTACCACACGTTTTCCTGGACTTCTTTTTTCGTGTGCATGTACAGCGAGAAACTACCGGCGGGTAAGGGCGGTTCCATATTGCGATAATAGGCAAACCAGGTTTGCAGCAAAATAGGCAGAGACGAGAAGTCGAGCAGCATGCGATCAATGCAAAGGGCGATGCGCACAACTTCATCAGGCAGTTGCACGAGCGCCAGCTTCCAACGGGGGTGAGGGCCGAGCGGGAATGTCTGCTGTGACCAATGTTCGCGCAGGTCCTCGAAAAACGAAGCACTATCGTGTTCCGG
The DNA here is from genome assembly GCA_030429565.1 of Holophagae bacterium. GTDB lineage: Bacteria > Acidobacteriota > Holophagae > Acanthopleuribacterales > Acanthopleuribacteraceae > Acanthopleuribacter. Next base: position 80,365 of record JAUIFE010000013.1, read on the forward strand.
CAGCGAAAGATCGAACACCTCAATCTTTTGGTCGGGTAAGTCGTCGGCAATAATTTGTTTGTCTTCTTGCAGGAGATTGGTGCGTAGAATATCGTGGTGTTCCACAACATATTCCCAGGACGCACGCAGGTTTTTTATATCGAGACCGGTTTCTTCTAATTCGAAATAGTAATTGCCGAGCGGCATCTGCTTGCGAATCCAACGCAGGTAGTTCTGCATGGCGGAGAAAGGGAATGGGTTGCCTGGGTCAGGGTCAATTTCGGCGGCAAAGTTAAAATTGTTTCCCGCCGACGGCGCCATGTGGGTCAAGCGCTGAATGGTCTCGTGTGGTTGGTCGATGAGTGTGTTAAGGCACTGACTCAGCGTTTCTAAAGTGGGGTTATTCAGGATCTCCTGTAATGGGAATACCACCCCGTAAACGTGTTCAATGTGCCACTTCAGGCGTACCGCAATAATGGAATTGAGGCCGTAATGGAACAGCGATTCGTTGGGATTGACAATCTTTTCTTCTATCTCCAATAAGACACACAAAGCGGCGCGAAGATCGAGAAAGGTGCGTAAATGACCTTCACTCAAAGACGGGGAAGAAGGCCTGTGTTGATTGGGATAATTCTGTTTTTCCTTGCTGACTGCATGGTTGGTTGGATGCGAATCGGGCGTCTCTGCCTGAGTTGTTTCCGGCGTCACTTCAGAAGGTGGCTCTGGATTGGTGAATGACGCTGGTTCCGGTTCCAACGCGATGGGCTCCGCGGCCGTCTGAACCGGCGGTTCCGGCTTGGCGATCACTTCCGTTAACGGCGCCCTCGTTTCAGCGAGCGGTTCTTGAACCGGTTCGTTTTGTAATACTGGGGCGGGAGGGGTCGCTTGAACTGTCTCCTTGGCGATCTCTGTCTCAACCGTCAAGCTCAGGGTCCTTTGCGTAGAACCAGGTCGTTCGGCCTCCGCCGGTGCAGGAGTGGCACGATGAACTTGGTCCGGCCATGGAATGGGGACGCCGCGTGTCCAAAGGTCAGCCAGTTTGCGCAGCTCGAGGCGACGCCAGCACTCGGTAAAGAACTCGCGATCTTGGGGGTCTTCCCCAAAATGGTGCCATGCGCCGGCAGTTACGCCGTACACAGCCTGTGGGTGAGGCCGGCCGGCGGCAAAGGTTTTCAGGACCTCCACGGCTTGATCGGGGCTGCCGGCAAGGACAACCAAGCGGCAACTAGCGCCTGGCTGAGCCTGTTGGCGGGCGGCGAGGAAGCGCAACCGGCCCAGTGTTTGGTCTTCGATAAATGCAGCCAATCGTGCGGCTTTGTGTTTCAGGATGTACAGGCTTTTGGCGGAGAGGGGAATTAACTCGTAGTCGGCGGTTACGTGCAATGGGGTGGTGACCGCGGCTGAGTGCGTTTCTGCAGCGGCGGGTGTCGGTACGGCTGCCTCGGGCGGTGAGGCGGCTGCCGGAACCGGCTGCCAATGACTGCGATCGCTGAGCAGGTGGTCGACTTGTTGCGGAAAACGCTCCGCAAGCGCGCCGGCGAGCGCGGCGGCGGTTGGGAAGCGGAAACACAGAGCCGGTGTTAATTTTGCCTTGAGAAAGCCGCCAAGTTGACGGCAGAACTGTAGCAGTGACGCGCGCGCCAGAGGCAGTTCGGCAAAGGATGTGGTGGCTGTAGGAACGAGCACGCCGTCGCCCAGGATGTTCCGCAGGTGTTCAATGATCCAGTGTTCCAACTGACGGCTAGGAAGGCTTTGGGCATCGTAAAAGACGAGTAGTTGGTCGCGGTGATATGCGAGCAGATTGTGAACGCACTCGCTTTCTTGAAAGCCCTCCAGCAGCAAGAATTCAGGCTCCCAGCCGAAGAAATCAATGAGCGCTTGGAGCGGATCTCCGTCGACGCCTTCCTGCAGCCAAAGCCGGGTGACGTCCTCGTGAATGCGCTGGAAAAGACTTCGGCTTGACCCGGCGGCATGGTTGAGCAGGCCGGTTTCTTGCTGAATGAACTCAAGCAGTTTGTCGGTTTGGCCGGCGATCAGGCAGAGGTCGTGTTCTTGGTAGCCCGGCTGTTGCAATAAGGTGTCGGCAATGAGGGTCGCTTGAGGGTCTTCAATGCCGGTAATTTTCCGATAAAGCGCCAAACCTTGAGCGGGCAAGCCCTGGTGGGTTTCATCGACGATGCGCAGGCAGTAGGTGAGACCGGCTCGGTGTTGGGCGGCGCGGGCGGCGTTGCGCTGCTGGACAAAAGCAGCGCACAGGTTTTCGTCGACGGCGTGGGTGGGTGAGCCCCACTCGCCAAGATACGCCGATCCCGAGGTGGCAATGCTGAAGAAATCGAGCGTTTGGGTTTGCGTTAACTGGTCGAGGCGACGCAGGTGTTCCAGCACAGAGACCGCTCGTGGTTGCCGCGGGTGGTGGAAATAAAACAAGCCGTTGACAGGTCGGCCCTCTTGGCTGAGTCGACGGAGCAAGGGCTCAAGCTCGGCAAGATCAGCCAGCGGTTGTACTTGCAGCGATGAGCCGAGTCGATCCCAGGCGGTGTCACCGCCGCTTGTGTGACGCCAGGGCAAAACGACCAATTGCGCCTGGGCGCGCTGATGGAGCTGGTCGGCAAGGGACAAGGCGGCGCGGTCTAAATCCCCCAGAATGAGGTAAACCCCTTGGTGACGTAAGGCTGTGGCGGCGACGGGCGGCGCGACCATGGGGTCCAGAACCAAACAGCGGCGTTGGCCGGCCAGGTTGCTAAAACGGGTGCCGACTTGGCGACCTTCAAGGCGCAGCTCATGGCGCAACTGGGCGGTAAAGGAACGGCCTGGATCGAGCTCCAGCAAAGCCGGTTGCAGTTGCCCGCCGGTGATGCGCATGGCCTGGCACATACCGTCGAGCGCGCGGTGATAGTAAGGGTTGGCGCCGCGTAAAAGGAGGGTTGTTGGCACCTCGGCATGGCGGCCTTCGCCGCGCAGGGCGAGTGCCAACACCTGTAAAAAATGCTGTTCGCGCTGCCAATCGGCGTCGGCGGCAGACTGGTTTTCGCACCATTTGAAAATGCGGGTCGGCGGTTGGTCGCGCAAGGCGTGGCACAGCAAACGCAAGGCACCGTCATCGTCGACTGGAACCTCGTACTCATTCTCAGCCAAGCGGCGGAAACGGGTGCCGACCGTAATCAGGACCCAGGCACCGGGAAGACTGCACAGGCGGCGGCGCTGTTCTTCAGAGAGGCCGCGCGGCATGAATAGCCACACGCCTTGAGGGAGCTGTTTCGCCGGCCGGCCAGGTGTTGCGGCCCAGGATTGACGAACCAGCAAGTGCGGCTGGGCGCCGGCATGCGCAAGCGGGGTTTCTGTCTCGGTGGCGGGCATTGCTTCTACGGTCTTGGCCGGCGAGAGTGGTTTCGTTTCCGCGAAAGGGGCGGGTTCGGCGACGGGCGTTGGTTCGTGGTGCTGGAGCCAGTCGGCGGTCTCTTTAAGGGGTTCGGTCGTGGTGAAATCAACTTCGGCGGCCGGCGCTTCGAACAGAGCATCCAAGTCGAGATCGTCTTGCCGATGCGCCTCGGCGTCCTCCTCTTGGTGCGGCGCGCGTGCGACGATGAGTCCTTGAAACGAAAAACGGTTTTCGATGGGCAAACCCACGGCGGACAAACTTTCAAAGCCGGCGGCGTCGAGCGCGGCCATCCAACCGTCGCCATCGGCGATGGGCAGGTGGGGCAGGCGGTTTTCGCCGTCTTCAAAACGCCACCAGCGCGGATCCAGGCCGGCGGTAAGCAAGGTGAAATCACGGACGGCGAGAAACTCGCGAATAATCAATAGCCCGCCGGGTTTTAGCAAGCGCCGACAATATTCCATGGCTTCTGGAAAGTAGGCGACGCGGTGCAAGCTGTTGGTGCAAACCAGCACATCGGCTTGACCGGCGAATTGGTCGAGGGTGCTGTTTTCGCGGTTGAGATCGAGTTTGTGGAACGACATAAACGGAAAGTCGGCACCCCAGCGGCGGCGTGCAAAGGTGACATCCTCGCTGTGATCGCCGGTCCAATGAAATTGGAGGTGTCCTTCCATGTCGAGCAACGCTTGGGCTAAGGGCCCGCCTGCCGAGCGACCGCCCGAGGACCATTCAAACAGTTGCAGGTCCTGATTGTCGGGGGTGATGTGGCGGTGGTAAGCGCGAATTAACTGAAGCGACAGGTCGTTGAGGAAACGTGAGTGGTGGTCTTTGCTGCAGGTATCCTGCAGGTGCGGCCGCATCGGTGCTCGGACGGCCTCGTAAGAGGTGTGACCGCTGAGCACGGCATCCAATGAATTGAGGCAGTGGTCGAGAACTTGGCAATGAGCGGTCAGGCTTGGTTCTTTTTCACGCAGTTTGGCAAGGCTGTCGGGGAAGGCGCGAAGTTTTTCCAAGAGGGCCGGTTCTTGGGTGCGGGCGGTCGCTTGATACAATCCGTCTTCAATTTGGACGAGACGTTCTTTCACCAGCATGTCGAGCAAGACGGTGACGTAACCTTGAAACTTGGGCTGAATACCGCCCTTGGCGATGAGTCCGGTCAGGTCGAGTTGTTCCTTGGCATCGACAAACAGGTTCATCGACTGAAAGACCTGAAAGAGGCGGAGGCGGCCTTGGTAATCCAGTTCTAAAAATGCGGCGGCAACGCTGCTGACGTCCTTGGAACTAATTTGGGGTTTCAGACCGCCCAGTAATTGACGCATGTCGAAGTCGCCGGTTTGGTTTTCTTCCGGGGGGCTCTCGCTGCTGTGGTCGAGCAGTCGCAATGCTTCTTCGCGGTTAATGCGCTGTTCCATTAGCATTTTTAAAATCTCATTGCGATCCAGAACCATCATCTGCTCCCACTGTGCCGAGAAAAGCGCGTCATATATTTAATAGAGAACGCAACTGCCTTCTTCATCGACCATTGGCCGTGAAGCTTGACCGGCAAAACGCGATCCGTCCACGACAGAGGTCGCGGTGGCAGCGTATGCTGTGACCGAAGGTTGGCTAGCGCGAAAAATAAGCCGCGTGCCGAATCCAAGCGCCGTTCTCGAAAGCTCGCTCTATTCTAACCAAACTTGGCGGGGGCGTGCGTGTTTTTCACGTCACATCCCGGCGCTCAGAGTTGCGCGCGACGAACGGTCCGTTGGCAGCCGGGGATCTAGCCCAAATTGCGTACTTCTAGACGATTCAGGTATTGACCTCGCTCTCGATCCGACCCGGCGAGACCCGCGTCGAATCACGCTTCCGGCGGCCGATTCGGCGTGCATGAACAAAAAGCGACTTCATCGAAAATTAAACTAGGATTCGAAATGTTTCTTGGGTGTGATATAAATTGTGCGGCCTGTTGTACAGTGGCTTTCGGGGTGGGGCGGGTTAAAAATTCAATTAGGGTTCGAAGGAAATCGTCGGCGGTACCGGTACTTTGACATATCGGTTACAACCCGCTTGTGCTGTTTTTCGCTCTTGCCGCGCTTTGGCGTTCAAAGCGCTTTTGGATGAAGGTTCCAGTCGCCCGCCTATGCAACCTCTTGTATGATTTGCTGATCATTTTTGACGAAGGTTTAGGTGCACATTGCAAAAAGAGCAGGATACCTGGTTACAAGATTCCCATAACCAAGACGCCATCGACCAGATCATGGACCGCATTGCTTCGGTTCTCAAAGATCACTACGAAAACCCCAACGAAGCGGACTGTGTGCCGCCGATTGACTTGGATCGCCTAAAAGCGATGTTTGTTCACGACCAGCCGCCCGAGGAAGGCATTGGCTTTGAAGCGGCGCTGGATCATTTTCAAAACGACATCATGGCGAACAGTATCCGCACCTGGCACCCCTTGTTTCTCAACCAAATGTTTGCGGGCGCCTCGTTTCCGGCGATTATCGGCGACCTCTTGGCGGGGATGCTGAACCCGACCCTGGCGACCTTTGAAGCCTCGCCGGCGGGGACGCTTATCGAACGTTCGGTGGCGACCTGGATGGCCCACATGATCGGTATGCCGGAAGGCAGTTCGGGCATCTTTTTGCCAGGCGGCTCTATGTCAAACTTGCTCGCCTTGACCGTCGCGCGCGACACCAAGCTTGGTCCCGACATTCGTCAAAAAGGGGTCGGTGTTCAGAAGGTCGGCATCCTGGTTTCGGCCGGCTGTCACTATTCGATTGCCAACTCAGCGCACATGCTTGGGTTGGGGACGGACTCCGTCATTCGCGTTAAAACCAACGAACGCAACGAAATGTTGATCGATGATTTCAAAGAAAAACTGGCGATGTGCGAAGCAGAAGGACGCCGTGTTTTTGCCACGGTGGCGACCTGTGGCATTACCGTGACCGGCGGCTTCGATCCACTGGCGGAGATTGCCGAGCTTTGCCGCGACAAAGACATCCACATCCACGTCGATGCGGCTTTTGGTGGTGCGATGGCGTTAACCCAGGACGGCAAAAAGCTGTTCCGTGGTATCGAAGTGGCCGACACGGTGATTTGGGACGCGCACAAGTGGTTGCACTCGCCGCTGACCTGCACCGTTCTGTTGCTGCCAAATCCGACTTTGCTGAAAGCGGTGTTTGCTTCCAACGCCAGCTACTTATTCCACGAACCCGACCACGAGCCGGATGCGACCGATGACTTGGGTCAGTACACGTTGCTGTGTGGCAAGCGTTTCGACGCCTTAAAGGTGTGGTTGCTGTTTAAGATTTACGGACGGCGTTACTTCCAAGAGTTGGCCGATGAGCGCTGGGAGTTCGCCAAACAGGTCCATGGCTGGCTGGCGAAGGATCCCGATTTTGAACCGGCCTACGAGCTGCGTTCACCGGTGTTGTGCTTCCGCTACACGCCGGCGGCCTTGGACGGTGTTGATCAAGAGTACTGCGACCGGTTACACCGCTGGTGTCGTCGTCAAACCATGGAAAAAGGTTTGGCGTTATTTAATATGTCGAAATTGAAACGACGCGTGGTCTACCGTGCGATTTTGATCAACCCGCTGTCGACGATGGCCAAAATGGAAGAACTCTTTGAGAATTTGCGCGAACTGGGCCAACAGTTCATGCGGGAAAACCCGCCGCCGACGGCCTAGGGCCGACGCCTCCTCTCTATGCTTGCAACGGCGGTTGGCAAACAACCGCCGTTTTCATTTTTTGTGTTTTCGTTGCCGCTTGGCCTTGCTTTGTGTTTTCGTTGCGCCTAGATTTTGCGTAGACACGGGTTGCACTTACGTTGTTAAATACGGCCGACCCCCATGTCACTCCCTCTTTCCTTGCTCGGAAAATCATCACGCTCTCCCTTCTTTAAAACACCCGCGGCGATCGCTTGAAAACCCTGCCTTTAATTGATTTGGCCTGACTGTACGGCTCGTGGTAGGTTCAGGGCGCCATCCGGGAGCTTTTTGAGATTGGTGGGCTTTGCAAAGGGTTCGAACCGCTTTTTGTCCTTTGCCAAGCGCATTTTGAACGCTTGGTAGGATGCGACTCGGGTTGGTCGACGTTTGTTGCGAGGGAGAACAGCGCCTTATGATCGAATTAGACGGTTACCAAATTGAAGAATGCCTGCACGAAGGGGTCAATTTCCTTGTTTACCGAGGCGTTCGTAGTGAAGACAGGCTGCCGGTGGTGTGTAAAGTCTTGCGCGACGCGCATCCCAATCAAGGCCAGATTGCCGCTTTTCGTGCAGAATACGAGCGCTCTCGCGACATTCAAATTGAAGGCGTGCCCACGACTTATGATTTCATTCATGTGCGTGACATGTGGGTTTTGGTTCAAGAAGATTTTGGCGGCACGTCCTTGGCCAAACTCAAGATTGCGGGCAGCCTCAACCTGCAGCACTTTTTGGAGATGGCGGTGCGGCTGGCAGGTATTTTGGCCGAAATTCACCGCAAATATTTGGTTCACAAAGATATAAATCCCCTCAATATTGTCCTCAACGAGGCCACACGCGCCATTAAGATCATTGATTTCGGCATTGCCTCCGAACTCTCGCGCGAAAACACCAGTTACCGCGATCCCGAGTTATTGGAAGGCACGTTGCCCTACATGTCGCCGGAACAAACGGGACGCATGAACCGGTCGGTGGATTACCGTTCCGATTTTTACTCCCTCGGGGTGACCTTTTACGAGCTGCTCACGGGCTACCCGCCGTTTCGCGGCCAAGACCCGTTAGAACTGATTCACTGCCACCTGGCGATGGAACCGGTGCCGCTGCGCCAACACAAGGCCGCCATTCCCGAGATGTTGGAAAAAATCATCTTAAAGCTTTTGGCCAAAGAAGCGGAAAGCCGCTACCAATCGGCCTACGGTTTGCAGGACGATCTTAAAAAGTGTTTGGTGTCGTGGAAGCGTGGGCAAACGATTGAACCCTTCGATTTGGGTGAAAATGATCAGTCTGATCGCTTCCAAATTCCGCAGAAGGTATACGGACGCGAAAAGGAAGTCGAAACCCTCATTGAGGCCTTTGAGCGCACGGCGGGCGGCGGCGAAGAAGTCATGTTGATTTCCGGTTATTCCGGCATTGGCAAGTCGACCTTGGTGCGGGAAATCCATCGGCCGATTACAGCGCGACGGGGTTTCTTCCTCTCGGGAAAATTCGATCAACTCAAACGCGACGTTCCTTATGCGGCCTTGTTTCCGCCGTTTCGCGATTTGGTACGCCAGATTTTGGCTTCCAACGATGAGCGACGCGACCACTGGCGCGGCCGTCTCAAAAAAGCCTTGGGCAACAATGCCGGCTTGTTGACCGATGCGGTCCCCGAACTGGTGCCGCTGATTGGGCGTTTTGCCTCGCCTGAGCCGCTGCCGCCGCACGAGGCCGAAAACCGTTTTCAGATGGTGGTGCGTAACTTCATTCGTGTGTTTGCTCAGCCGGACACGCCGATGGTGTTGTTCCTCGATGATTTGCATTGGGCCGACACGCCGTCCTTGGAATTACTGCGCGGTTTGCTCGATGAAAAAGAGCAGGGCTGCCTGTTTCTAATCGGCGCCTACCGAGCGGAAGATGTGGATGGGGCGCATCCATTAGTGAGGACGATAGGGGAATGGCGCGAGGCGCGGGTTCCGGTGGTCGAATTGTTTCTCAAGCCGCTGGCCGAAGCCGATGTGGCCCAGGAAGTGGCCGACACTTTGCATCAAGAATTGAGCGAGGTTGGTCCCTTAGCGCGATTAATTCACGATAAAACCGGTGGTAATCCTTTTTTTGTGACGCAGTTTCTCAACTCGTTGTACGTCAAGGAGATGATCCATTTTGACCACCAACGGCGACGCTGGTCGTGGGATTTGGCGGCGGTGCGCAACCTCGATATTACCGACAACTTAATCCACCTGTTGGTGGAAAACTTGGGCAACCTGCCGGATGAGACGCTGACGAGCCTCAAAATTGCGGCCTGTATTGGTGACCGTTTTGACCTGTCGATGTTGGCGCCGGTGGCGGGCAAAACACCGCGTATTTTGGGAGTGGCCCTATGGCAGGCACTACTTGACGGCTTTCTGATTCCGCTCGATTCGGCCTACCGCTGCGTGACCGCTGAGCTGGAAAACGAAAGCGAAGGGGTTTCGGTTTCCTATCGTTTTGTGCATGACCGCATTCGCCAAGCGGCCTATTCGCTGTTGCCCGAAAGCGAACGCGATCACGTTCACTTAACGGTTGGGCGCTGGTTCTTGGCGCGTCAATACGACGAAGAGGATCTGTTCGAAATTGTGAACCACCTCAATCGCGGGGCGCACCTTATGGAGGAGGCGGTCGAACGCATTCGTTTGGCTGAGCTTAACTTAGCGGCAGCCCGCAAGGCCAAACTGTCCATTGCCTGGGAGCCGGCCTACCACTACCTGCGCCATGCGTTATACCTGTTGGAATCGACGGTGTCCGAGCCTGGCCAAATTTGGGAAAACCACTATCAGTTGACGCAGGATATTCACTTGCATGCCGCTGAGTTGGCCTGTTTGCTAGGAGAATACGAGTACCAGGAAGCCTTGACCCAGCAGGTATTAACGCGGGCACGCGATTTACGTGTCAAAGTGTGGATTCAAGAAGGCGTGATGAACGCTTACTACGCGCGCGGCCATTACTTCCGGTGTTTTGAAACAGGTCGGCAGGTGTTGGGTTTACTGAGCATTGACCTTCCGGCCGAACCCGAACCTGAGTACTTGGAAGGCGCGCTTTTGCAGACCGGTCGCTTGATGCGCGAACACGATTTGAGCGAAATCGGCAATATGCCGCCATCCGATGATGAGCTGGCCTTGGTGGCGATCCGCATTCTCAACAATTTGATTGGTGTGACTTGGAAAATTAAAAATCACCTGTTTCCCTTGGTGGTTTGCCGTTTGGTCGAACAGTGTTTGCGTCATGGGAACGCGCCTTCCTCGCCCTTTATCTTTGCCAACTACGGTGTGGTTTGCTGCTTACTCGGCGATGTGGCGGCCGGGGTGGCACTTGGCGAGTTGGCGGTCAAAATGTTGCCGCGTTACCCCAGTGCGGAACTTAAAGCCAAGACCAACATGATGACCTACTTTTGCCTGATGCATTGGAAACAACCCTTTTCCCAAATTCTGCCGCGTTTTATTGAAGGTTACCAGGCGGGTTTGGAGGCCGGTGATTTGGAATGGGCCTCGTATGCCTTGGCCAATTACTGTTTGCTGCTGGAAACGGGCGGTGGCAATTTGGCGCATGTGGCTCGTGAACACGAGCGTTATGCCGAGGCGATTCAACGACTGCGGCAAAAGCCGGCGATTGGTTGGTTCGAAATTGTGCAGCAAGCAGTGCTGAACCAGATTAGCGACGAGGACAAAGATCCGTGCCTGCTGCAAGGCGAGGTTTACGACGAGTTCGAGCGGCTTAGTCAGCATGAAGCGATTCACGATAACGGCGCTTTATTTGCTTTTCACCGCATTAAGGCGATGTTGCTGTATCAATTTGGTCGCTATGCCGAAGCGTTGCCGCACGTGGAAGCGCTGGAGAAAGTGTGGCAGGTCGGTGAGGGGACGGCGTTTGAGCCGGTGATGTACTTCTATGCGGCATTAGTCCGGTTGGCGGACGCAGCCACCGAAGCGGCCGGTCCGGTGCGCGATGAAAAAATGGTGCCGGTGTTGCGCTATCGCGAAAAAATGCGCAGCCGGGCTGCATTTAACGACCGCCACCTCAAAGCTCGATTGGCGCTGCTCGACGCCGAATTGGCGCGTTTGGAACACAAGCACGATCGGGCTCGCGACCTGTACGACAAGGCGGTTGACGCCGCCAGGGCGGCCGGTCAATTGGATGAAGCTACCTTAGGCTGTGAAATGGCCGGGCGGTTTTACCTCATGCGCGACAATCGTCGTTTGGCGCGTTACTACTTGGAAGACGCCCGCCTCAACTGTTTGGATTGGGGCAACCACGCCAAGTTACGTGATTTAGAAAACCGTTACCCGCACGTGTTGTCGCACCGACGCGGCGAAAGTGGACGTCTCGACGGCGACGGCTTACACACCATTCGTCAGACCGGTGCCCGTTTGGATTACGCGTCGGTATTTAAAGCGTCGCAGGCGATTTCCGGCGAAATTGTGCTCGACCGGTTGTGTGGTCGCATGATTTCCATTTTGATTGAAAACGCCGGCGCCCAACGCGGTGTCCTTTTACTCAAACGCGGCGATGAGTGGATCGTGTCTGTTGAGGGCGGCTTGCGCGATCACGGTGTTGCCGTGGTCAGCCTGGATGTGCCGCTCACGGGGTATCCCGAAATTCCGCTTTCGGTGATCAGCTACCTCATCAACACCGGCGAAGTCGTGTTGTTGGATAACGGCCCCACCGATTTATTTCGGAGTGATCCCTTCTTCAGTGAGTTCCCGGCGCGTTCGATTCTGGCGGTGCCGGTGCTCAAGCAGAATCACCTGCAGGCGATCATTTTCCTGGAGCACCGTTCTAGCGCGGGTGCCTTTACCAAGGAACGGCTCGAGGTGTTGCAGTTACTTGCCTCGCAAACCGCGATCTCGGTGGAGAATGCACGTTTGTATGGGAACCTCGAGGGTTTGGTGGAAGAACGCACGCGCCAGCTCAACAAAAAAACCGCCGATTTGATGAGTTCGGTACGCTACGCACAACGCATTCAGCAGGCCTTGCTGCCGAGTGATAGCCGGCTTCGGCGAGTTAGCGATGATTTTGTGCTGTTTTTCAAGCCGCGTGATTTGGTGTCCGGCGATTTTTACTGGCATCACGAAGTCGAGGGACGGCACTTCCTCGCCGTCAGTGATTGCACCGGTCACGGTGTGCCGGGCGCTTTGATGTCGATGATCGGCCACACCTTGTTGAACCGGATTGTGGCCGAGTTGGGGATTCACGACCCGGCCGAGGTTTTGGAACGTTTGAATGCCGGAGTGCTCGAAGCCCTGTCGCGAGAAGGTGATGCGGGCAATATCAAAGACGGCATGGAAGTGTGCTTGATTGCGATTGCCGCCGACCGCAAACAACTGGTGTTTGCCGGCGCCGGTCGGCCGCTGTTTTTGGTGCGCGGAAGTGCCCAGAGCTGGAGCTTGCAGCGGATTAAGGGCTCGCGGCGCGCCATCGGTGGTCGACAACGGGCCGATCACACTTACGCCAACCAGGTGATTGACCTGGAAGCCGGCGACATGGTTTACCTGACCACCGACGGTTTTAGCGATCAAAACGACGTCGCCAATGAAAAGTACGGCAACCGCCGTTTCTCCGGGTTGTTGCAGGCCTTGGCGAAAAAGTCGGGGGCCGATCAACTGGAAATGCTGAGCTACGAGTTCGCCGAATTCACCGGCACTCAGGCGCAGCGCGATGACGTGACCGTCATGGGTTTGCGTCTCTGAAGTGGAGGGGATTGTCCAAGAATGCGATCCAGCTCACGTTTTTGCAGCCGTCGCCGGCCTTTTGCGTCGTGAAACATAGATTGTAGGCATGGCTCCAGCCATTTTTTGGTTTCGGGCTGAGAGCTGAATTCAGCCGCGGGTGGGTACCTTTCCTGGGTGAATGGTATCGATCCTGCGGTCTCTGTCGTCCACAGGGCGGAAAGGCGACAAAAGCGAGCTGTCCTTGTCCTTACCGAAACTATTGATTCTCGATCTCGATGAAACATTGGTTCATGCGCGCCGTGATCCGCTGACCGATTTATATGGGTTCCGCGTCGGCCCTTACTTTGTCTATCGGCGGCCCTACCTGCAGGAATGTCTTGCCTTTTGCCGCGCGCACTTTACCTGTGCCGTTTGGACCTCGGCCTCGGCTGATTATGCCGCCGAAGTTGTGGCTCAGATTTTCCCAGAAGAAGCGCCCCCCCAATTTGTGTGGAGCCGTGAGCGTTGCACCATGCGCCGTATCGAATGCGATACCGAGCGCATGTTCACCGAAAACATTTGGGTGAAAAACCTGAAAAAGGTCAAACGCCTGGGCTGGGATCTCGATCAGGTGCTCATGCTGGACAACACGCCGCGCAAATTAGAACTCAATTACGGTAACCTGATTCCAATTCGCGATTTCGTCGGCGACCCGGAAGATATCGAGCTGTTGCGGCTCATGCAATACCTGCCGACGCTGCGTGACTGTGACAACGTGCGTTGCGTCGAAAAACGGCGCTGGTATCGCGACGTACGCGTTGACGAAGAGCTTGCGCGTCTGTTGGGTTAGTGGTTGTCCTTTCGGTTTAGGTTCTTTTTACGTGGAATGGTGATGCGTGATGTGGTTTTGGTATCGGCATCGTTGCGGCCCTCGTTGTGGCTGTGTTTGAATTTTTAAGTTTTTAGATTAAGTTGTTTTTTTATAGATGTTTAGCAGGAGTGTTTGCTTGCTCATAGCTGAGCTGCTTGGGTTATCCGCTACTTGTGTGGTAGCTTTGTAGTTGCCTACCATAGGTTATTCTCGTTGTGTTCTTAATTTATATAACTAAAGGAATAAACGTGACGAATGACCGAATCATTTGATATCACCGGCCGTCTACGGCGCTGGCATGACGGCGATCCTGACGCGCTTAATGAATTGTTTCAAAGTACTTATCGCGATCTAAAAGCGCTAGCCGTCAACGGCTTTCGGTCCGAGCAGCGGCAAGTAACCTTGCAGCCGACGGTGCTGTTGCACGAAGTTTACCTGCGTTTGCATCGCCACAAGACACCTGTACTCGAGAGTCGCACCCAGTTTTTTGGTTTTGCCGCGCATGTCATGCGTCAAGTTTTGGTGGATTTAGCCCGTCACCGCGGTCGCGAGAAGCGTGGTGGGGCCGTGGTGACCGAGGTTTTGGAAGAGAGTCAAACCGGGCGACGCATCGATTTGGATACCTTGTTGGCGGTTGATCAAGCCTTGTTGCATTTAGCACGCTTGGATCCAGACAAGTCGCGCGCGCTGGAGATGTGGTATTTTGGCGGGCTTTCCAGCGGTGAGATTGCCCGTATTACCGAAGTGTCGCAAGCAACCGCCAAACGCCAACTTCGCGCCGCCAAGCTTTGGGTGATTTCCTACCTGCCGCAAAAAGTCGGTGCAACCGCACTTGAGACTTCCTGAGTCGTTCGTGGATACCTTGGACACCTCACTTCAAGACGCCGGCGATGCGTTGCTGTTACAGAGCCTTGATCGCTATCTAGCGCTTGCTGAAACCGACCGTGCCGTCTTCCTTGAGGCGCTTGCCGAGGCACAGCCGGCGACGGCTCAGCGTTTGGCGGCCATTACCGCGCATGCGCTCGACGACTTTCCCGAACCGCCGCTGCCATTGGTGGCGGATGCCCATGGTGGGCCGGCTTGGCTGGGACCCTATCAGGTGACCGGTTTGTTGGGTGAAGGCGGCATGGGCCGTGTGTTTCGTGCCACGGCACCCGACGGTGAGCAGGTGGCGGTTAAGGTCTTGGGCGATTGGCTGAATCACCCCGATTTTCGCCGGCGCTTCAGGCGCGAGACGACGATTTTGCAGCGTCTGGACCATCGTCATATCGCCCCTCTGCTCGATGCCGGTTTTATGCACGACGGTACCCCCTATTTAGTGCTGGCCTTCGTTGAGGGCGATGCGCTTAAGGTCCATCTGCGCGAGGGTGGCGTTGCTCTGCAGGAGCGCCTGCGTTGGTTTGATCAACTGTGCGAAGCAGTGGATGCCGCCCATCAGCAGGGAATCGTTCACCGTGATTTGAAGCCCTCCAATGTTTTAATTGACGAGCAGCGCTGCGCCGTTTTGTTGGATTTTGGTATTGCCAAAATTCTCGCCGACGCTGATGGTTCGGATGTGACCCAAACCCAAAGCCGGCTGCGGTTAATGAGTTTGCCCTATGCCGCGCCGGAGCAGGTGACCGGGGCACCGATTAGTGTGGCTACCGATGTTTATTTGCTTGGGGTTCTGTTGTACGAAATGCTGACCGGCTGCTTGCCCTACGGCACACAAGCGAATACGGCGCGTCAATGGGAGTGGGCGATTGTTCACGCCGCCCCCTTGCCGCCGAGCCAAGTTGGGACGAGCTGGATGCCGACTTGCCGGACGGACAAAGGGACGCAAGTAACCTGGCCGCCACCGGCTGATTGGGATGCGGTCCTCGAAAAGGCCTTGGCCAAAGATGCGAGCCGACGTTACGAAACGGTGGCGACCCTGCGCGCGGCGGTGCGTCGTTTGGCGGCGGGTCAATCGCTGCAGCCGGCCTTTCCCGGTTGGTCTTATTCGGTGCCGGGCGCATTGAGCCAACGCCGGCGTCGGCCCAACAACGCGGTTTCTTTAGGTTTAGAGTACCTTGCCACATCGGGGTCACTGCCACCTGAGGGCGTCAACGGCCATTGCCCGCGCGCCCAAGCATACTGGCTGCGTTTGGCGGCGGAGGCACTGGAAAACCTTGCTTTTCGAAGTGCGGCAGGCACGGCGCCCGCGCTCGCCGATATTTTGGCCGAGTTGCCGCTTGCGGTGGCCGCCAACCCGCCGCGAGGCGCGGCTCAAATTGGCGCCGTCCTGCAACTGGCACGTCAAATGATCAGTCTGGGTTTGGCTGATAGTGCCGCTTTGGTTTTAAACGAAATTGAAGAACGACGCGTGGCGTCGGGGCCGAATCGGTGTGAATGGTTGTTATTGGGTGCGTTGATCGCGCTGACTTGTGGTGATTTTGATTTTGCCGAGACCCGTTTGGCGCAGGCCGACGTCGGCTTGCGCGAACAGGGGGATGCGGCGCGTCGCGCCGAATGGTGGTTTCTGCATGGTCGTTTGGCGGCTGGGCGCGGGGCTTGGTCGGCGGCTGTTCCGGCTTTTGAGCAAGCGTTAACGCTGCTCGATGGGCGGGCGACGGCTTTTGTGTCGCCGTCATGTTGTTACAACGAGCTTGGATTGTTGATGATGCGTCGCAAGGCCGCCGATCAAGCTCTGACCTGGTTTCAGCGTGCCTTAGCTGAGGCGGGAGACGGCGATGCGCCGATCAACCGTATCGCGGCGTTGCAAAATTTAGCGCAGGCCTATTTGGCCCTTGGCGATGTGGCCGGCGCGGTTGACTACTTTGAACAAACCTTGGGCCAGGTACAGCAGGCATTGCCTGAGGATGCACCTTTGGTCTGTCTCCTGCGCAACAATCTCCACCTGCTGTATCACATGGGTGGGCTTGGTAAGGACGACACGCAACAACCGCTACCGATGACCTTTTTCGCCGGGCGCCGCTTCCTACTGGCGCCGGCCGAATTGTTGGCCTTGAGTCAGCACTTTGATTGAGTCGGCAGGGTTTCACTGCAGAAAACCCTGCCCACCGCACTGGAAGCAAGGGCGGTCGGTATGCGCAGACGCCGTGCCGAATTCGTGGAAAAACCGGCCGGTACTCGCGCTATGTTCACCGGTCGTGGCTTCGGTCCGGCGTTCCGGCAACAAATCAAGCAGTTCTGGGATTTGTTTTCCGGCTTCATGCAAAAACAGGCCGATTTCATGTGTTTGTTCAATTTCTGGCAGCCGGTTTTGCGCATAATCCGCTAAATCCTACTCAAAAACAAACATTCGCCCCTGATAGCGTCATGAAGCTTTCTGTACCAATCGAACCACACAAATGAACGTTGTCTGCCGGCAATCCATCATACTGATCGGCTGCGTTCCTCTTTTTGGCGAGTTTGGGATTTTGCTCGGGTGTCAGTGGTGGTAAGGATATAAGTTCCTTTAATCGAGTGGTTTAGGTGATGGCTTGTCCTTCTTCGCGTAAGGCGAGAGCCAGAACTTGGTCGGCGAGATCGTCGAGGGACATGGGTCCGCTACGGTCGAACCAGTTGACCGTCCAGCTAATCGAGCCGGTTAACAGGCGCCGCAGGGTGAAGGCATCAACGCGGGTCAGGCCGGCTTGGGCGGCGTGTTCGAGGCCGGTCAGCCAAAGCGCTTCGTAGCGGTCGCGCAGCACGAGAATTTCCTTTTGACGGGCGGCGCTGAGGTGGCGCCATTCAAAGACAAGAACAGTCATGGCGTCGCGCGTTTCGCCGTGGATGGCTTGTAACTCGGTGCGAATAAGGGCGCGGACCTTGTCACGCGGATCGTGGCAGTCGGCAAGCGCGGCGACCAAAGCATCGGTGATGTCGGCAATGACCGATTCCATGACGGCAAAAAGGATGTCGTCCTTGGTTGCGAAATGGTGAAACAAGCTGCCGGACTGCAGGCCGCAAGCGGCGGCAATATCGCGAACGGTGGTACGGGCGAACCCTTTTTCGCGGAAAAGGGAAGCCGCTTCGGAAAGTAGGACGGCACGGCGGTCCTTGACATGTTGGGTCATAAAAACCTCGTTGGAGAACCGTAAAAAGACGCAAACAGGGCCTATCATAGGGTGAAAATGAAAACCTAGCAAGCGCTTGGTTTTTTACTTGCCTCCTGCTTTAGCCTGTTGATAAGCTGCCTCTAGCTTCCCAAGCAAGCGCTTGGTTTGGCGGGTTGTCCGCCTCTCTCCCAGCGTGACAACCTTCTTTTTGTACCCACCCTTTTCTTCATTGGAGTCTCCGTCATGGTTTCCGATTCTCTTCGCATCGGCAATGCCAGTGCCTTTTGGGGTGATACCCCGTTTGCCGCCGCCCAACTGTTGCGTGCCCGTGCCGTCGACGTCCTGGTTTTTGATTATTTGGCTGAAATTACCATGTCCTTGCTGGCGCGTTTGCGGCTTAAGGATCCCAGCGCCGGTTATGCCCCCGATTTTCCCCAGGTTTTGGCACCGTTGTTGGCGACCATTCACGAGCAGGGCGTGCGTGTTGTGGCTAATGCCGGCGGCGTCAACCCGCTCGCTTGTCGCGATGTTCTGGTGGACCTGATTAAGAAGAACGATCTTCCGCTAAAGGTTGCCGTAGTTTTGGGTGACGACCTCATGGATCGCCGTGCGACGCTTGCCGAACAAAATATCCGCGATATGAAAAGCGGCAAGCCGCTACCCGACGACCTCATTAGCGCCAATGCCTATTTGGGCGCCTTGCCGATAAAGGCCGCGCTCGAGGCCGGCGCCGACATCATTATCACGGGCCGTTGTTGTGATTCCAGTTTGGCGCTAGGCCCGCTGATGCACCATTTCGGGTGGGATGCCGATGATTACGATCTCCTCGCCGCCGGCAGTTTGGCCGGTCACATTATTGAATGCGGTGCCCATTGCACCGGTGGGAACTTTACCGATTGGGATCAGGTGCCAGGCTTCGAGAATGTCGGCTTTCCGGTGGTGACCTGTTATGCCGATGGTCACTTTGAGGTCGGCAAGCCCACGGGCACGGGTGGGTTGGTGACGCCGGCTTCGGTCGGCGAGCAGTTTGTCTATGAAATGGGCGATCCAGCCCGTTACATTTTGCCGGACGTGGTGTGTGACTTCTCGCGCGTGACCTTGGAACAGGCCGGTGAGGACCGCGTGCGTGTTGCCGGCGCCAAGGGATATCCGCCGACGGATACCTACAAGGTGGCGGCCACTTACAGCAACGGTTACCGCGCTGACGTGGCGACCTTGATGGTGGGTCCTCGCGCCGCCGAAAAAGCCCAGCGTGTCGGTGACGCCATCATGAAACGAGTCTCGATGTTGTTGGCGTTGCAGGGGATGGCACCCTTTTCCGCGACCCAGGCGGCGGTTTTGGGTAACGAGTTTTGTTACGGGAGTCGCGGACTCGCGCCGGTGACCCGTGAGGTGGTGCTGCGTTTATCGGTGCGCCACGACGACAAAAAAGCGCTGGGTCTGTTTGCACGGGAAATTGCCCAGGCCGCGACCGCGACCGTGCCGGGACTAACGGGCATGATCGGTGGCCGTCCGCACCCATCGCCTTCGATTGAGTTGTTCGACTTCCTGATCCCCAAAAACCAAATCGCGGTAACGGTCCTGATCGGGGACCAGCGCTTTGAGGTGGCGGTTCCCTGTGACGGTGGTTTCGCGCCCGGGGCGGTGCAACCCGCTGTTTACGAATACGAAACGGCGCCGGTGACGACGGCGACGGTGCACTTGGCGCGTCTTGCCTGGGCGCGTTCCGGTGATAAAGGCAACGACGCCAACATCGGGGTATTGGCGCGTGACCCTCTGTTTGTGCCTTACTTGTGGGCCGCGCTCACGCCGCAAGCGGTGAAAGATTGGTTTGCTGAATTGTGTGAAGGCGCGGTGTTGCGTTGGCCCTTACCACACGTATTTGGTTTAAATTTATTGCTCAAGGACAGCTTGGGTGGTGGCGGCATGGCCAGTTTGCGGGCCGATCCCCAGGGCAAAGCCTTTGCGCAAATGTTGCTGGAAATGCCGATTGCGGTTGGCGACGAGGTGTTGGCGCGTCTGGCCGACCAGGACCGGTCACCTGTGACCGCGGAGGTGTAAGCATGGCCCGAATCACTTCGAAGGTGGATGCTGCGCTCAAGGCCAAACGCCGTGCGGCGATGACGGCCGAAATCGAGGTTTTCCGTGCCGCCGAGGCGCGGTTGCTCGAACGCGAGCAAAAAGCGCGCGACAAATTTCGCAAACGCGGTCAAGTGCCGCCGCGCGAGCGCATCGCCTTGTTGCTCGACGCAGGTTCTCCTTTTCTAGAACTGATGTCCCTGGCAGGCTACCAGCGCCACGACGACAAGGACGGCAGCGAAGCCGGCGGCGGCACCCTGGCCGGCATCGGGTATGTTTCCGGTGTGCGTTGCATGGTGATGGCCAGTAACAGCGCGGTCAAGGGCGGTGCTATTTCGCCGGCCGGTTTGCAGAAAAATTTGCGCTGTCAGCAGATGGCGCTCGAGAACCGCCTGCCTCTCATTTTTTTGGTGGAAAGCGCCGGTGCCAACTTGGCTTATCAAGCCGAACTGTTTGTTGAGGGGGGCCGTGGTTTTGCCAACCAGGCTCGTCTATCAGCAGCCGGGATTCCGCAGATCACGATTGTGCACGGTAGTTCCACCGCCGGTGGTGCCTATATCCCGGGCTTGTCGGACTACGTCATTATGGTTAAAAAGCAGGCTAAGGTTTTTTTGGCCGGGCCACCCTTGTTGCGCGCTGCGACCGGTGAAATTGCCACCGATGAAGAGCTGGGCGGGGCCGAGATGCACGCGGCCACGGCCGGTACGGCTGAATACCTTGCCGAGGACGATTACCACGCCGTGCAGTTGGCGCGTGAGGTGGTCGCCCAATTGGGGTGGCGCGATCCTCGCCCGGCCGGTGGGGCACGTACTTTTGCACCGCCGCGTTATGCGATCGACGAGATTCTCGAGGTGGTGCCTGCCGACTTCAAGGAAAGTTACGATGTTCACGAGGTGATTGCGCGGCTGGCCGATGACTCGGCCTTCACCGCGTTCAAAGCCGATTACGACGCCTTCACCATTTGCGGCAGCGCCGCGATTGCCGGCCACCACGTTGGATTTATCGGCAATAATGGGCCGATCACCGCCGCCGGCGCGACCAAAGCGGCCCAATTCATTCAACTCTGCTGTCAAAGCAGCACGCCGCTGGTGTTCCTGCAAAATACAACCGGTTACATGGTCGGCAAAGATGCGGAACGCGGCGGCATTATCAAACACGGTTCCAAGATGATCCAAGCGGTTGCCAACGCCGACGTCCCCAAGATCACCATTGTGATCGGCGGCTCTTTCGGTGCGGGCAACTACGGCATGTGCGGGCGCGGCTTGGATCCACGTTTCATTTTCTCATGGCCCAATGCGCGCATCGGCGTGATGGGCGCCGACCAAGCGGCCGGGGTGATGTCGATGATTACGCGTGCCAAAAGCGCGCGGGCCGGCAAACCCATGCCGGAAGAACACCTTGCGGTGATGGAACAACAAATTCGCGCCAAGATGACGGCCGAATCGCACAGTTTGTTCGGCAGCGCCCGCCTGTGGGACGACGGCATCATTGATCCACGCGACACGCGTCGATTGCTCAGTTTCTTACTCGATATCTGCGATCAGGCGGCGGCTTGCCGACCGCGCACCAACAGTTTCGGTGTTGCCCGTTTGTAGCGATATGCCGAAACATGGGCCGCGACACGGAATCTGACCGCGGCGGCCGCCATTTTTAAGTTACAGGAGTTTTAGGGATGCTCTTTACAGAAGAACACCAAAGTTTGCGCCAAAACGTCGCTGAATTTGTCGACAAAGAGATTAACCCCCACGTGGAAACTTGGGAAAAAGAAGGGCTTTTCCCGGCCCATGATGTGTTCCGCCGTATGGGTGAACGCGACCTGCTGGGCATCACCAAACCGGAAAAATTCGGCGGCTTGGAATTGGATTACTCCTACGGGATGGCCTTTGCCGAGGAGCTCGGCGCTATTCGCTGCGGTGCCATTCCCATGGCGATTGGTGTGCAAACCGACATGTGCACTCCGGCCTTGGCGCGCTTTGGCGGGGACGTTGTGCGCCACGCCTTTCTCGCGCCGTCGATTCGCGGTGAGATGGTCGGCTGTATCGGTGTCTCTGAACCCCATGCCGGTTCCGACGTCGCCGCGATCAAGACCTACGCAAAACGCGAAGGCGACGATTACGTCATCAACGGCACCAAGATGTGGATTACCAACGCAACCCAGGCCGATTGGATTTGCCTGTTGGTCAACACCGGTGACGGACCCTCGCATAAAAACAAAAGCCTGATCGCCGTGCCGCTCAAAATCGACGGTGTTTCTTTTTCTAAACCGTTGAACAAGTTAGGCATGCGCAGCTCCGACACCGCCCAGGTCTTTTTTGACAATGTGCGCGTGCCTGCAAGCTTCTTAATAGGCGAAGAAGGTCATGGCTTCAAATACCAAATGATTCAATTCCAAGAAGAACGCATGTTTGCCGCCGCCAGCATCATAAAGGGATTAGAATGGGTCATCCTCGACACCATTCAGTACACCCTCGAACGCAAGGCCTTTGGTCAGCCGATCCTTCACAACCAAAATGTTCACTTCCGCCTGGGCGAGTTGGCCACGGAAGTGGAAGCGTTGCGCGGTTTGACATACCGCTGTTGTGAACGGTATTTGGCGGGCGAGGATGTCACTCTGTTGGCGTCGATGGCCAAACTGAAAGCCGGCCGCCTGGCCCGTGAAGTGACCGATGCTTGTCTCCAATATTGGGGCGGTATGGGTTTCATGTGGGACACCTCGGTGGCGCGCGCTTACCGCGACATGCGGTTAATTTCAATTGGTGGCGGTGCCGACGAAGTCATGTTGGGCATTATCAGCAAGCTGATGGGGACCGCGCCTGGAGGGCGTTAAATGGAAGTTGGACAATGTGATCATTTACTGCTGCACCGTGATCGCGCGTTTTTAAGCATCATTTTCGATCGTCCTCAGGTTCGCAATGCGATGAACCTGGAGATGGTCCACGAACTGGAACGCGTGATGAAGGCGGTTGCCGCCAGCGATGAAATTCGTGCGGTGATTTTGCGTGGTGCCCATGGTCACTTCTGTGCGGGCGGCGATGTCAAAGATATGGTGCAGGCAAATGAACGCTTGCAACAAGATCCTAATTCCGACCCCTTTTTCGAGCTGAACCGGGCCTTCGGTCGCCTGTTGTGTTTGGTCGATCAACTGCCGCAAACGGTGATTTGTGTGTTGGAGGGAAGTGTGCTCGGGGGCGGCTTTGGTTTGGTGTGTGTTTCCGATGTCGCCATTAGTCTCGCCAATGCCAAATTCGGCTTGCCGGAAACCGGACTGGGCATTCCGCCCGCGCAAATCGCACCGTTCGTGGTGCGCCGGATCGGCCTGACCCAGGCGCGTTACTTGGCTTTGGTCGGTCCCTGGTTTCAAGGTGAGGAAGCGTTGCGGCTGGGTTTGGTGCACCGCCTTGCCGAAGACCGGGATGCGCTCAAACGCGAACTCGACCAAGTATTGGGATCGCTGGCGATGCGCGGCCCACAAGCCAACGCTGTAACCAAACGCTTAATGCATGCCGTTGGTAGCAAACCGCTTGACGATTTGCTCGACAATGCCGCTCACGCTTTTTCCGAGGCGATTCGCGGCGCTGAAGGACGCGAGGGCACCCAGGCCTTTGCGCAAAAACGCAAACCGACCTGGGCCTTGTAGCCCGCATTTAACACTGTCCCATCGTTCGTATTTATCACACGCCGCCGCGTGCCGGCCGCGCTGTGTCCGCTTGAGGAGGCTGTCCCATGACGTGCGCTCATTTTCACAAGGTCCTGATCGCCAATCGCGGCGAAATCGCCCAACGGGTGCAGCGCAGCGCGGCCGCCGCCGGTTACCGCACCGTTGCGGTTTACAGTGAAGCCGATGCTGATTTGCCGTTTGTGCAAGCCTGCGATCAAGCTGTGGCTTTGGCGGGCGCGACACCGGCCGAAAGTTATCTCAATATCGAGGCGCTGATTGCCGCCGCCAAAGCGAGCGGTGCCGACGCGGTCCATCCTGGCTACGGTTTCCTCTCTGAACAGGCCGCTTTCGCCGACGCCTGTTTGGCCGCAGGTTTGGTGTGGATTGGCCCTTCACCCCAAGCGATTCGTGCCATGGCCGACAAAGCACAGGCCAAGCATTTGCTGCGCGATGCCGATGTGCCGCTGATTCCCGGCGTTGTTCTCGATTTGACCCGGCCCGATAGTTGGCGAGCCGCCGCTGAGGAGTTGGGGTTTCCCGTTTTAATTAAAGCCGCCGCCGGTGGTGGCGGACGCGGCATGCGTTTGGTCGAACACGGTGACGACCTCGAGGACGCTGTCTCGCGGGCGCGCTCCGAGGCCTTGAACGCTTTCGGTCACGACGGATTATTGCTGGAAAAGGCGCTGCTCGCGGCGCGTCACATTGAGATTCAGGTGGTGGCCGATCGACACGGCAACCGCATCCACCTGGGTGAACGCGACTGTTCGCTGCAACGGCGTCACCAAAAAGTGGTTGAAGAAGCACCGAGTCCGGCAGTGGACGCGCGCTTGCGCGGAGCCATGGGCGCCGTCGCGCTGAAGATTGCCGAGCGCGTCGATTACGATAGTGTCGGCACGGTTGAGTTCCTGCTTGATGAACAAGGCGCCTTCTATTTCCTGGAAATGAACACGCGCCTTCAGGTCGAACACGGTGTGACGGAAATGGTGACCGGTTGCGATTTGGTCCAGCTTCAATTCGAGATCGCGCAAGGACGACCCTTGCGCCTGCGCCAAGAAGACGTGGCGCTTAACGGTCATGCCGTGCAGGTTCGTTTGTATGCCGAAGATCCCGAACAAAACTACCTGCCGCAAACCGGGACCGTCCATGCCTGGCGTCCGGCATCCGCTGCGGGGGTGCGCATTGACCACGGTTTGGCCGATGGTGTCGTGGTCAGTGCTTTTTACGACGCGATGGTTGCGAAAGTGATGGCGTGGGGTCGGGATCGCGACACGGCCTTGGCACGCCTGCGCGGCGCGCTCGAGCAAACGCACCTGTTGGGTGTGACCACCAATCAGCATTTTCTGGCGCAAATCACGGCGAATCCCGGGTTCGTTGCCGGTCGATTTAGTACCCAGTTTTTGGCGCAAACCTTTGCTATTGAAAACTATCAACGACCTCGGCCGACTTGGGCGGAATTGGGGGCGGCCTGGTTGGCGCGGCGAACTTGTTTGGTGTTGCCCAGCGGGGTCGGCGACGAATGGCGGGGCTGGTTTTCCGCCAATGCCCCTTGGCGCCAAGTGCGTTTGGTACATGGCGCCGGCGTGACCGAATTCGAGGTGCGCGAGTTGGGTCGGGACGCGCTGGCGGTGCGTTACAACGGTGAGGAGGGCGTGATCACCCAGCAAGGGTGTGTCGCGGCAACCGATCAACCCTTTCAACTGGATGTCGCTGTTGCCGGTTGTCGGCGACGGTGGTGGGCGGTTGTCGACGGCGAGACGGTCGCTCTTGCCGACGGCCACACTGCTTTTACCTTCCACGACGAGAGTTTAGTGGCGCGCAACCGTACTTTAGGTTCCGGTAACGGTCAGGTCCAAGCCGTCATGAGCGGTCGCGTCGTAACCGTCGCCGTCACCGAAGGGGATCACGTTAACGCCGGGCAACTGATCGCGGTTCTCGAAGCGATGAAAATGGAACACCGCCTCTTGGCGCCGATCGACGGAACCGTGACCCAGGTGGCGGTTGCCGCCGGTGACCAGGTCCAATCGCGGCAACTTTTGCTGGCGATAAGCCCCGCGTCTTCGTCCTAGCTAAATCCGCCGCGAACCGAATTGCAGCGCGGGGGGCGTCATCTCCAGGGGGCGGCAAGCGAACCGAATCGTCCCGAAAAGTGAACCTTTGTCTTTTGCGGGTGTCCAGCGTTGCCGTCCACGATTAAGGGTGGGTACCTGTCCAAAATGATTGGATTTTTGAGGCACCATGCGGGTTTGGGGCTTTCTCGATGTCGCCGCAGGTCGGCTTTTACCCTTTTTTGGCACAAGCTTTGCCCTCCACAAGGCAGGACAATCACAACCAGTGCGACGCTTTTTTCCGTCGCTAACGGAGGGCTTTATGTTTCAAATATCCCGCTTGCGCTCGTTATTGAGTTTGCTGCTTATTGCGCTTTTTTCTGCTTCTGTCGCGGCCCAGTCTTCCGGTGCGACACCCGTTCAGGAAGAGATCGACGTCAACTTGGTCGAGTTGGTCGTGCGTGCCACCAATTTGAATGGCGACAACCTGCGTGGGTTAACCGGCGCCGATTTCACCGTCAAAGAGAACGGTGTTCGGCAAACCATTGACGCCATCGAAGAGGTTGACCTCAACGCGATGAACGCTGAGGAACAAAGCGCCAATCGCTCGCGTTTCATGATTCTGTTGGATTTCAAGAACAGTGAATTCGTCGCCATGCGCGCCATGTTCAAGAATCTGCGCGATTTTGCCACCCTTTACAACCACGACAGTAGTGAGCTGGGTTTGGCCGTGAACGCCCAAGGTATTATGGAAATTTTGCCGTTCACGTCTGATCGCGACGCCTTTTTGACCGCGGTTGACCGTGCCGAGGCTTTTTATCATCAATCCCGTTATCGCAACGTGCGTGGGCACCACATCGGCTCAAGTCTGCGTGCAAGAGGCCCGGCTTTTTCTCTGTTCGATTACCGACCTGTGCTCGGTCCCGACCACCTCAACCCTAACCATTACCGCCAAGAACTGGAAATCCTCGGCCAATTCGTCAATTACCTCGGCGCTTATGCCGGTCGCAAAGATCTGTTGCTGATCTCCAACCCGTGGGACTTGGGTCGCCGCGATGACCTGGAAGGGAGCAGCAACCAGCCCGAGGTTTTGTCGCTCAAAGACATTCAAACCACCGCCTTGTTCAACAAGGTCAGTGTGAGCGTGTTGAGTTTGGAGCCAATGGAGAACATCGCATCCGGTCGCTTCGGTCGTTACGTTCCCGATAATTTCTTCGACCGCACTGCCGAAATCGCCGCCAACACCGCCGGCGTGTTTTACCGTGTGCAGCGTGGTTCGGTAGCCCAAATGCTTGAGCGCGTGAATGATGAACTCAATCAGTACTACCGCATTCGGTACTACAGCCAAAACAACAGCGACAAATATCGCCGCATTCAAGTCCGTGTGAAAGGCCTGACCAAAGTCGGTAACCACTTTGCCGGCTACTATCCACAATCGGCGCTGATCCCCGCGCAACGCGTCGGTGCGGCCTTGCGTGGCAACGCCGATGAAATGGGTCTGGCCGTCAGTGGTGATTGGATGACCTGGACCCGCGCCGGCTGGAAGAAGCGCCGTGCCAATGTTGCCGTCAGCTACCGCGCCTACGACGAGAACGGACAACTGATCGCTGAACAGGTCAAAGCCGCTGAACTTCGCGTCAAAAAACGCGGTGGCGAATACACCTATCCGGTTCTCGCGCAGAAAGTGAACTTCAACTGGGCCGAAGGTCAAACGCCCGCTTGGGTTGAAGCCAGCGTGGTCGACCTGACCTCCGGCGAACGTGTCAATATCAGAAACACGCTTGCGTCCCTGTAAAAACATAGCCGACCCATGCAACGAAAGGCCTCCCTAGGGAGGCCTTTTTTCGTGTGACCGCTTGGTCGGTAGCGACTGACTTGCTCGCCAAAATAGGACTCTGCTATGATCCACCCAAACTTTGCCACACTCATTGGGTGGTATCAAACAAACGGGAGGCGCCGTGTCGGACAAACGCGCCCTTATTTTGGCCAAAACGCTGGATCTCTTTCGTGCTCAAGGGATTAAAAGCACGACCATGCAGCAGGTCGCTGAAGCGGCCGGCGTCAGTAAAGGCGCCCTTTACCTGCATTTCGCTTCGAAATCGGCGCTCACGTTGGCGGCGATGGAATACCTCGATGACGGGCTGGTCGCGCAGGTTAACCAAATCTTGGAACGCGAAGACCTTAGTCCTCGTGAACAATTGGTAACCCAAATCCGATTCCAGTTCGAGACCTTGCGCGAAGACCAACAACTGACGACCGAGTTCTGGCAAGAGGCCGGCTTCCAGCTCGACGAGCAGGTCGTCTCCCTCGCTGAGAAAATTCGACTTACGTGGCAGCTCATTCAGGAAAAATTTTTGCTGCGTGCCTATGGTGATCACGTCAAACCCTATGTCATCGACCTGTCGGTCATGTTAAGCGGCGCGCTTAACGAATACGCGTCCCTGGCTATTCTCCAGGGGATCAGTCTTGATGATGAACCCGCCGCCGCTTTTTTGGTTTTTGCGATGGATCAATTGGTTGTGGGTCTTGAGCGTGAACAGCCGCAACCTTTTTTGAACGAAACCCTGTTTGCGCATCGCAATCAAGTGGTCGCCAAACTTGCGGAAGAGCGTCAAAAACGTTTGTTAGAGGCGCTGGCCGACATCAAAAACCATTTCTTGGAGCTCGACCTAAGCGACAGTGAAGCCGCCGACCTGCAAGCCGTACTCGACTTACTGGCGCGCGAGCTTACCGAATCCGAACCGAATCGCATGCTCGTCCAAGGTTTGTTGGCCAACTTTCGCGATTGGCGCGCCGTCCAAGAGCCGCGTCGCTTTATCGCGGAGTCCCTCAAAATCAAACTGATTTAGGGAAGGGCGGTTTTGTTCGCGCTCATGGTTGGCCACGTCCGCCTCGGAAGGGGAGGCGCGCGGGGTTAGGCTTGTGCCGCCCGTCATGGCCCGCGTTGTTTGGAAGGGCGACCTGGCTTCCTCGCCTGCATCGGCACCACGCCCGCCTCGGAAGGATTGGCGCGCGGGGTTCCTCACGCTGACGCCATGTAGGGTTGCGCGCTGCAGGGATTGGGAGGCGGCCTGGCTTCATCACCGGCGCCGATTCCGCCTCCTGGATAGGTCCAGCCGCATCCGATCTTGCAACGTGCAATCGGCATGGTGGTAACCTCGAGATCCCACGTGCCCATTCGTCAGGGGCGGAATGGGCGGCCAAGGGGACGGGGGCGGGGGCCCTTCTAAACAGCGCGGGCGGGCGTCGGGAAGAAAAGCGGAAGTAAGGCGCGCCACCTCTTCCGAGGCGGAATCGGTGGCTAAGGGGACGGGGGCTGGGGGGCCCTTCTAAACAGCGCGGGCGGGCGTCGGGAAGAAAAGCGGAAGTAAGGCGCGCCACCTCTTCCAAGGCGGAATCGGTGGCTAAGGGGACGGGGGCTGGGCCGCCCTTCCCTTATGCGCGGAAAGGCCCGCGACCAGGAGTGGCGGGAGGTTGATGGCTTTGCCTTCGGTATAGCTGACCCAGACCACGCCGTTTTTGCCCTCGGCGAAGAGCTCGTTGCTGTCTTTGCGGAAGATGGCGACCGAAACCGTGAAACTGCGGTTGCGGATATCGGTGACCGCCATGGCCACTTCAATGTCGGTGGGGTAAACGATGGGTTTGAGGAAGTTACAGCTTGCGCTTGCCAAAATAGGGCCCTGCTCTTTGTCCCACACTTTGTCCGCGCCGGTCACTTCGAAGAACTGGATGCGCGCCTGCTCGAAATACGCGAAATAACGCGTGTTGTTGACGTGGCCGAGGGCGTCCATGTCACCCCAACGCATGGGGATGGTCGTGAAGAATGGGTAGCGATCGCGCATGGCGTCTCCTTGTTTAGAGCGGTAGATTGGTGCTGTTTTTAATTTGATCCATTACAAATGAACTCTGGAATTTAACAATATTCGGCAGGTTCGCCAACTTCTGCGATGCGAACTCGTGGTACGCCTCCAAATCTCTCACGACCACCTTTAAGATAAGGTCGAACATACCTGCTGTGACGAAACACTCGATCACCTCGGGGATCGCGCGTACCCCGGCCGTGAAGGCGGCGATGTTCTCCGCCGTGTGCGTCTCCAAGGTTACCGCGCAGAACACCATCAACGACCGCTCGACCTTCTTGGGATCGACTATCGCCGTGTAGCGCGAAATGAAACCGTCGCGTTCCAGCCGTTTAATGCGTTCGTAAACCGGGGTTTTGGTGATGTGCAGCTCGGCGGAGATCTCTTTGATGCTTTTCTTGGCGTCTTGCTGCAGTAGGTTGAGGATGTGGCGGTCGATGTCGTCGAGCATAGATCATTTTCCTCCGTAACTTGGACTTTTTGACGACCTTTTGGGAAAAAAGGCGATAAGCACATTGGCTTTCAGGAAAGATTACTTAACTTTAGTCTGGATATAGAAAAATGTCAAAAGAAGGTTATATTCAGATGTGTTGGCGACAATGCCGGTAATTTTGAGGTGAAATCCATGTCCTTGGTAGATAAAGCATTTGATGTAAATGAGTTTCGTGAAGAAGGCCATGCCTTGGTGGAAATGCTGAGCCGTCATTTTGAAGGCGCGCTGAGCGGCGAAAATGATCGCGTATTTTCCTGGAAGGACCCTGACGAACAGTACGCCTATTGGGCCGATCAACCTCAAGGGCGCCCTACGCTCGACTTTTTTCAAGACTTCCTCGACCGCTCATTGCACATGCACAACCCGCGTTACATGGGTCACCAAGCCGCGATGACGGCGGGTACCGCCGCCTTGGCCGGTTTTCTCGGCGACGCGCTGAACAATCTGCCCAGTGTTTACGAAATGGGCGGTGCCGGCGTTGCTCTCGAGCGCCTGGTGGTGGAACGGACTGCCAAGGTGATGGGGTTCGGGCCCGATTCCGGTGGTTTTTTGACCTCGGGTGGTAGTTTGGGCAACTTAACCGCGTTGCTCTGCGCACGCGCCAACATGAGTGCTTGTTCCGAGGTTTGGGTGGAAGGCACCCAGCAACAGTTTGCCGTGATGGTCTCTGAGCAAGCCCACTACTGTGTGGATCGCGCTGTGCGCATTATGGGTTGGGGCTCGCCTGGCGTGATTAAAATCCCATCCGACGCCAATTACGCCATGCGCACTGATTTGTTGGAACGTTATTACGAGGAAGCGCGTGCCGCTGGGAAAACCGTGGTGGCGGTTATCGGCAGTGCCTGTTCCACCGCCACTGGTAGCTACGATGATTTGGAAGAAATAGCCGCCTTCTGTCGGCAACAGCAGTTGTGGTTCCACGTTGACGGTGCTCACGGTGTGCCGGTTGTGTTTTCCGACAAGTACCGCCACCTGGTTCAGGGTTTACAGCAGGCCGACTCGGTGGTGATGGACTTCCACAAAAGCATGATGGTGCCCGCTTTGGCCACCGCCGTCATTTTCAAGAACGGTCAAACCCGCTACCGCACTTTTGCGCAGAAGGCCTCGTACCTGTGGCGCAGTGACAATGCCGAAGAATGGTTTCACCCTTCACGTGCCTCATTTGAGACGTCGAAACCGTCAATTAGCTTAAAAGTATGGTCGTTGTGGCAAAAGTTTGGCGACGCCTTGTTTGCCGAATACATCGAACGCACCTACGACAACGCGCGTTTGTTTGCGCGCTTGGTCAAGGCCGATCTCGAGTTCTCTTTGCCCGTCGAGCCTGCCTCCAACATTGTTTGTTTCAGGTACTTGCAGCCAGGAAAAAGTGAAAGGGCGTTGGATGTGTTGAATCAGCAAATCCGCGAAGCCTTGATGAACGACGGCCGTTTCTTTTTGGTTCGCACCGAATTACGGGGCCGCACGTTCCTGCGTGTGACTCTGATGAACCCCTTCACCGCTGAGCAAGATCTGTTGGATTTGTTGGCCGCGGTCAAGGAATGGGGCCAAAAGTTGTCGCCGACCTGTCGTGAACGGGCCTTGGCTCGTGGCGCTTAAATCCCTCTTTCCAATCAGTTAAATAAGGGCTCTCCGTTTGGCGAGCCCTTTGTTTTTGGGTGATCACGTCCACCAACACGCGGTTACGGTTCCAACCTTTGTGCTTTCATCCAAAAGGTGATTTCCTGATGGAGCAGCGGAGAAGGTGCGTTTTGGTAACTCCCACAGCCGAGGCGTCGCACGCCGGTCTGAGCCGTTGCGTCATGGTGGGCGTTGTTCTTACTCTTCGGTGATTTTGACGAACACGCGGTTGCTCAACTCACCTTTGACGGTTTCGACAAGAAAGGGGATTTCGCGATGAAGGGTGCCCGGATCGGCGTTTTGGTACCAGTTAAAGGAAACCAGATAGACATTGCGACGGAACCCGCCAGGTGCGGTGAATAGTTCTTGGCGAAAAAGCAGGTTGCGTATGTTGGGGTTTTCCAAAATGTTGACGTCGGGTACGATGTTGCCGTTTTGGTCGATCACACGGATGGCCGCAATGGCTTCTGCCGCGCGGAATTGATACAAATTGGTCTGTCGGTTCGGCATGGTGACGTAGAACTGTTTGTTTAAAGTTAAGTGGTTTTGATTTTCTTGGAATTTCCAATTGGTGAACCGTTCCACCTCCGCTTGTTCCTTGAACATCGAGGCAACCAGGTGCGGGTTGGCGGGACCCAAAAAAGGGTCCAGGTGAACGGCCATGTGAGTGTAGTTCACGTGGGTATGGATGACTTTGAGCTCGGTGCCGCCGCTGATACCCACCCGTGCTAACTCTTGGTGGGCATAAACTTGATCACCGACTTCTACCACGATCGAACCTTCTTTGAGGTGGGAGAACTTCACCATCAAAACGTTGATAGGGGCCTTGTTGTTGGGGTTTCTGTCCAGGTAACAGCTCAAAGTAAGCGAGTTTCCCAGCCGGTTGTCGTCTTGAATATCTGGGTGACTGTCGTCGGCTTGGGTCACGAAAACAACCGCATCTTGCGGGAAAGGGTTAATCAGTTTGTTGGCTCCCGGCTCTTCGTAGTTCCGATAACTGACCAGCCAATCGACGCCGTTATGGCCGAGATAATGGGTGTCACTGTATTTGTAGTAATAGGTCCGTTTGCTTTTATCGTAATCGTAGACGGTTTTCACAGGATGGGTGCCGTGGTTGAAATAGTTCCACACACCAAAATAATCTTTCCGTTTTAGGGGAATGTCGAGTTTTGGGAACCAGCGTGCGCGAAAACCGCGCGGATCGTTTTGGTACTCATGCTCCATGGCGCTGATGTTGGCTTTTGTCTGGCGGTACCGGCTTGTCACGGCCGGTTGTGCGAGCGACGAGACGGCGCCGAATGTAAACAGTGTCAGGACAAAAAAACAGAGCAGGGTGGTTTTGTTCATAACAGGGATCTCCAACGGTGGTGTCCGGCCAAGGCGCACGGACCCACAATGGTGATCACTGCCGCGACCAAACACGGGAAAGCGGGACCGGCATCGCCGGCCCCGCGTGAATCATTGAGGGCATAAACGTTATGAAAGGACGGTCCCCAACTCGCCGAACCGGCTAAAGCCTTACTCGGCGCGTGTTACCGGGTGGTGACGCGGCGATGGACGGCGCCATAGCGGGCGCACGTGACGCAGACTGGGGACGCACCCAAAGTGAGCGAGCAATCGAGCGGCATCCTTTGGGGAAAACGATTAATTGGTGACTTTGACGAAGACGCGATTACTTAATCGGCCGTCGGGGGTCTCAATCAGGAAAGGGATTTCTTTGTTAATGACTGAAGAATCGGCGTCTTGGTACCAGCGGAACGACACTTCGTAAACGGTCCAAGTACTGCCGTCGTCACCATTAAACGGGTATTCGGTGAAATTGAGGTTCTGCAGGTTGGGGTTTTCCAGAATGTCCAGGTCGGGCACGACTCTGCCGTATTGATCTTCCACGCGAATGGCACCGATCTCGCGGTTGGCGCGGAAGGTGTAAGTGTTGGTACGTCTGTTACGCATGGTAACGTAGAACTTATTGTTTAAGGTCAAATGTTTGTCGTTTTCGCGCGTGTTCCAGTTGGTAATACTTTCGACCCAGCTTTGGTTGAAGAGCATTGATTCACGCAATTCGCGGTTTTCGGGACCGTTAAACGGATCGAGCCATTCGCCCATGTGTTGATAGGTGACGTGGGCGTGGGTCACATTGTAACTGGTAGCGCCGCTGTAGCCGATTTGGCCCAAAACTTGGCCGGGATTGACAAACTGGCCGACATTAACGACCACGGAATTTTGTTTCAAGTGAGACAAGCGCACCATCAGGCGGTTGACGCGGTCGTCGTTGTTGGGGTCGCCGTCAAGGTAGCAGGTTAACTCGACGGAGTTGCCCAAACTGTTGGTTGCGTACTCATCGGGCGCCGAATCGAAGGCGCCGGTGACTTTGACGGTCGCGCCGTAGGGGAAAGGGTTAATCACTTCATTCGAACCGAAGTTGCGGAAGCTAACCAACCAATCGACGGCATTGTGGCCGCATTCCTGGCCGGTGGTGCGGCAGAAGAAATAGGTGCGTTTGCTGTTGTCACGGTCGTAGACGGTGTAATACGGAAAGGCGCCGTGGTTAAACCAATTCCAAATACCGAAGTAGTCTTCGCGCAGAATAGGAATGCCCAGCTTGGGGAAGTAACGGGCGCGAAAGCCGACTGGATCACTGTTGTATTCCGCCTCCATATTGGCGGACTTCGCGACTTGCGGTTGCCACTGATAATCTTCAAAGCCAGGCTGAGCGAGCAATGAGCCGGCTGAAAAACAAAAGGCGAAGAGGGTCAGGGCGAGGATGAGACGTTTGGTGTTCATGAATAGACTTCTCCAAAGGGTGGGGCCGTCCACGGTGCGCGGCCATGCGGCAACACGCCCGGCTGGACGGGATCTCCATTGTTGGGGCCGGTCGTGCCGACTCCGATTGATCGTTAAGGACATAGGGATTGTGGATTGGGTTCCGCCCTTGCCGTCTCGGTTAAAGCCGATCACGGCGCGTTTGCATCACTTAGCCGTGCGCTACGCATATTGGACGAAACCCATGATCTCGGGTGAAGGGTTGATAACAGCCGCCGCGGCGACGGCCGCCGCGGTTTAGTAAACGGTGACGAACACGCGGTTGCTCAATTCGCCTTGTGGGGTTTCAATCAGAAACGGCATTTCTTTATTGAGCACCGAGGGATCGGCGTCTTGGTACCAGCGAAAGCTAACCTCGTGAACGGTCCAATTGCTGCCGTCGTCACCGGGATAAGTAAAGGTGTCGTAGGTAACGTTTTGCAGGTTGGGGTTATCGAGCACGTCGAGGTCGGGGATGATGTTGCCGTATTGATCCTGAACGCGGATGGCGGCGATCGGGTAGTTGGCGCGGAAGGTATAGGTGTTGGTGCGATTGTTGGGCATGCGCACGTAGAACTGGTTATTGAGTGTTAAGTGTTTGTCGTTTTCACGAACTTGATAGTTGGTAATTTGTTCAATCCAAAACTGGTTGTAGAGCATTGAGGCGTTAAGGTCGGGGTTCTGCCAACCGTTAAAGGGGTCGAGTTTGACACCTTTGTGTTCGTAAGTGACATGCGCGTGGAGCACGTTAAAACTGGTGGCGCCGCTGTAGCCGATTTGACCCAAGACTTGGCCGGAGTTAACGAATTGGCCCATGCGGACTTTCACGGAGTTTTGTTTTAAGTGGGACAGGGTCACCTTTAACTTGTTAACCGATGCCGTGTTTTGATAATTGCCGTCGAGATAACAGGTGAGGGTGACGTAGTTGCCCAGGCTGTTGTTTGAGTGATCGTCGGGGTGGTCATTGCGCAGACTGGTGACCACTACCGTGGCGCCGTTCGGGAATGGGCTGATAACTTCGTTGTAGCCGTAGTTGCGGAAACTGACCAGCCAATCGACACCGTTGTGACCGCACTCGGAACCCTCTGTTCTGCAGAAGAAGTAGGTGCGTTTGTCGCGGTTATTGTCATAAATCTTTTTAAATGGATAAGCGCCGTGGTTGAACCAGTTCCAAATACCGAAATAATCTTCGCGCTGAACCGGTAAGCCCAATTTCGGAAAATAACGGGCGCGGAAGGACTTGGGGTCGGCTTGATACTCTTCTTCGGTAATGCCGTTTTTGCCGACGTTCGGCGTAAACACATAATCTTCGAAACCTGGTTGCGCGAGCAAGTTGGTACCTTGAAACGCGGTGATCAAAAACAGAACGGAAAAGAGCAGACGGATCGTTTTCATAAACAGATACTCCGAGAATGATAGAAATGATGCAAACAGGGTTGGCGATGGGCGGTGCCGCCTCGGCGTGTGGGTGGCGTAAGGCGGCGCCGGCGTGAATGGGTCGAAACGACCTGCGGCCGTTATCAGTTCTGAGCGTTTGGTTGGGATGCTTCGACAAAAACGCGATTGCGGCGTTGGCTGTGTTCGCCTTTGACAACAGTCCTTGTTCAGCACCGATGCGTGGGCCTTTTAGCGTCGGCGAAAGCACTTTTTTTGAACCTCAATGCTGTGGTGTTCGTTCTTGCCGGACGCCGGTAAAGGGGTCATGTTGGACACCCGCCGACGACACCCAAAAATCAGGTTTTTGGATGTGCACGTATGGCAGGGTTGTTTGACGATGGGTTGCGGTGTGTTGCCACCGCAACCCATCGCCGCGTTGGGGGTTGAATTTGTCGTAACGCCGGCCGCCGGCTACGACAAACGATGGCTGCACCGGAGGCGGCTCCGGCGCCTCATGCTTTAAATCACTTTCACGTACACGCGATTGGTGTAGTCTCCGCGATCCGTTTCGATTAGAAAGGGAATTTCGCGGTTCAAGACCGACGCGTCGGCGTTTTGGAACCAACGAAAGGACACTTCGTAGATGGTGTGAGGCGTACCCTCTGCATCCTCGATCACGTAGCTTCGGGTCCGTATTCTCTGAATCTCGGGATTGTCCAGCACGTTGTAGTTGGTGAGCACCTGACCGTTGCGGTCCTCAATGCGAATCGCTGCAATCGGTTGCTCCGCGCGGAAGGTGTACGTATTTTCACGGTGGTTGGGCATGGTCACGTAGAACATGCCGTTTAGGGTGAGGTACCTTCTGTTTTCTCTCATGTCCCAATTGCCAATGCCTTCGACATAATCTTGATCGAAGAACATCGATTCACTTAAGTCGGGGTTATTGCCTCCGAAAAACGGATCGATGGAGCGACCGCGGTGTATATAAGCGGCGTGGACATGGGTGACGGCTAAGTCGGTGGTGCCACTGTATCCGATCTGACCAAGGACTTGGCCGGGGTTGACGAATTGACCTTTGCGAACCAAGATCGAGCCGGCTTTAAGGTGAGCGAGTCTGACAATCAAGCGGTTAACAGGGTCATCGTTGTGTGAGTTGCCGTCGAGGAAGCAGGTTAGGTCGACAAAGTTGCCGAAACTCTCGTCGATATACACGTCGTCAAAGAAGTCGATGGCCTCGCTGACGATGACCACGGCACCGGCCGGGAATGGATTAATGACCTCGTTGTAGCCAAAGTTGCGGTAACCGACCAACCAATCGATAGCGGTGTGGCCGCAGGTTTGGCCATTGATTTGACAGGTAAAGTAACTTCCCTTGGTGGCGTCGCCGTCGTATATGCGCTCGTATGGATAGGCGCCGTGGTTGTAGAAGTTAAACACGCCGAACAAATCCTCGCGTTTGACGGGAATCGTCAGTTTGGGAAAGTAGCGGGCGCGAAAAGCGTGCGGGTTATCAGTAAATACGTCCAAGCTGAGCCCGCCGGCGGGAATGCTGGGGCTGAATACGTATTGGTCAAAGCCTGGCTGGGCGAACAAGGATTCACCGCGGCCGAGAAGACAAAGGACGGCAAGCAGTAGCACAGTTTTTTTCATGGATGGGTGCTCCGTTGGGATGAATAAGAACCCCGGGTTCGGCGCAGCCGGATAGGATCGGCGCCGGAACCAGGTCGCACGAGAGGCGAAGTCGCGTACGCTGCGATCATTCCGTTGCGGGTTTCGGCAAGACAGGGCGGCGCCCTGTGCCAGGCGCTGCGGAAGGATCTGAGACCTGGTTGAATAGAAGTTGTCTGGCCGCGCAGCGGCCAAACCCTTGTGGACGACACAACCAACCCCGAACCATACCTGCTGTTTTCCGGTAAGACCGGCAAGGCGGGTGAGGCTTTGGGAAGGCGTGCGGCCTAGGGCGAGACACACGGACATGAAACTGGGTTGTGGTACTTGATACGTGACGGCGTCATTGCGACCCGTCTTGCGACACCAACACCACGCTGCCGTAGCAAAAATGGCGGCAAGCATGTTGAGACCTTGGTTGGTGACAAGGGGGTGAGGGGCGGCGGTCCAGGTCACCGCACGAGGCGGTAAACTTAAGCATGAGATGAACCACTGCTTCCTCGACGAGGATAGCGATAAAAATTTGGCGGACCCAAACATCGACGGCGGTCAACAGCCAATTCTAGGCTGAGCGCGTCCCGGTCAAGGGCGGGGTCGGATGTTATTTTGGGACGTAGCCCAACCTTCGGCACCTAAACGGCGCAGGGTCAAAAATCTCACGCAAAAAAGTGCGAAAGCGGCGGCGCGCATCGGTTGGGTTGTGCTGCAAGAAGCTTAATCGAGGGAGGGTGAAACGGTGGGACAAGAAGCCGAAATGAACAAGCATGGATAAGGACTCCGAGGGTAGACAATAAGCGAGACCCTGTGGTGAAAAACCAAGCAAATGGAAAAAGCAATGAACCGGCATTAAGCCGTGATTTAGAACCTTTCAACGTGTCGTTTATGAAAAGGTTTGAAGAAAAATAAAATTAATTGACCTTTTTTGCGATCGAAAAATCGGGTTTAAGGGTTAAATAGTCGTTTTTTTGAGGTTGTTTTTGGGAGGTCACCAAAAAGCTCGCTGGGTCTGGTACAAACCCTGAACCAACCCGTACGCGTTGTATGACGGCGCCGGGATTCGACTAAGTTCGGTTTTAAAGATGAAAACCGGCTGGGGGAGAGCGGCGAAAAACGCGCTGAACTGTTGCCGCGTTTTTTTTCGCGTGAAGCTGTTCGTTGGCGAAAGCAAGAGATTGCCCGCGCGACTTACTTCAACAAAACACAACGCATGAGGCGAAAAGCTCCCCTAAGCAAAATGGCCGAAAATAATAGCCGGTGCTCGCGATGAAGAGAGGCGCCGATCTTTTTCGGCGCCCCGCCGACTCAACTGGTTTTAAAACCGTGTTTGGTTAAAAGCCGGTGTAGGTAACTGCGCTGCATGTCCGCACCGCGTGCGGCGGCCGAGACGTTTTGCGCGTTTTCTTCCATGAGAATGGACAGAAACTGTTTTTCTACTTCATCGGCCGCGCGTTGCTTGGCTTCCTCGCGCACGCGCTTAAGCACTTCGTTGTTGAGGTTTTCAAAGTGAATATCTGCTTTGACTGGATGGCTGTCGCTGTCGGCGCCGTCCTCTGTGTGGCCTAGTTTTCGACCGTAGGCACTCAATACCGCCGGTGGCAATAAGTTGGGACCAATGATGGCCGACTCGCTCAACAGGCAACAGCGTTCGATGATGTGGCTCAATTCGCGTACGTTCCCGGGAAAGTCGTAGTGTTCGAGAATTTTCAACGTGTCGGAAGCCAACCGACCTTCACCGCGCCGTTTCCAGTGTTTCTTGAGGAAAAATTCGGCAAGGAGGGCGATGTCGCTTTTTCGTTCTCGCAACGCCGGCAGGTTGATCTCCACCACATTGAGGCGGTAGTAAAGGTCGCGGCGAAAGGTGCCGTCCTCAATCATTTGGGGAATGTTTTGGTGGGTGGCTGAAATGACGCGCACATTAACCGTTTCCACGCGATCCGAACCGACCCGTTGGAACTCGCCAAACTGAAGAAAACGCAGGAGCTTGGCTTGGACAACCAAGGGGATTTCGGCAACTTCGTCAATGAAAAGGGTGCCGCCGTCGGCTTGGGCTATGCGACCGAGGCGGTCGCTGTGGGCGCCCGTAAAGGCACCGCGCTTGTGGCCGAATAACTCGGATTCGAACAGGGTTTCCGGCAGCGCGCTGCAGTGGAGCACCACGTAGGGTTTACTGCAGCGCGAACTGTGTTCGTACAGCGCGCGGCTGACCAATTCTTTGCCGGTTCCGGTTTCGCCGAGCACGAGCACGGGTGAATCGGAATCGGCGACCTTGTTGACCAGTTCCATGGCGTGCAGCAGTTTGGGGTGTCGGCCGACAATGTAGCCGACGCTGTTTTCCGGCTGGGTGCTGGCCCGGTAGGCTTCAAGCGCACTTTTGACGGCTTCGCGCATCTCGTTGCGGTCAAAAGGTTTCATCATGAAGCGAAACACTTGTTCCTGGTTAATGGCCTGGACCACCACCTCAAAGTCGGTGTAGCCGGTGAGAATGATGCGTTTGGCATGGGGGACCACGTGCTTCGAGGCTTTGAGCAACTCGAGCCCCGTCATACGCGGCATGCGCTGGTCGGTGATGATCAGGTGGACGCGGTTGGGGTCCGGTAACTTGTTGAGACAATCAAGCGCGGCTTGGCCGTCGTGGGCGGTTAATACTTCATAGTCCTTTTGGAGTAACTGCTCCAAAATCATGACGTTTGATGGTTCGTCGTCGACGACCAAGATGGTGTGCTTTTTGGTTTCGGGAACGGTTGATTTTAATGCACTAAGAGCCTGTTTATTAAATACGCTCATACATCAAGTCCTTGCTGAGAAGATGGTCCGGGCGCCAAAGGGGAAAAGACGCGTTGCGGTGAAACAACCCCGTGTGGGCCGAGTGGCGACACGGTTGCGGTTGCGTGCGGGTAGAGGCGAAAGGAGGAGGCCGAAACGGCCAAACCGTCGGCGCAGGGGCGAAGGAGGGGTAGGAAGCCGGAATCTCCTGAATTGAGTACAAAGGGGTGCGCGAAGGAGAGGGTGTGGACATGGTAGTAATAGGTATTAGAAAAACCCAAAGACGCGCGGTTGGGGTGGTAACCCGATGTCGCCCTGCTCGGTGAAGCAGTGGCGTCGCAAAAACCCCATTCCTCGGAAGAGCTGCGGGCCGTTCCGAGAAATTTTGAGAAACCATCGGGAGGCGTATGAAAGCGGGTCGGTTCTTATTTAGAGACAATTCACAACCGTTTTGGTTGCCAAGTAGGCGTGAATGAGGCGGTGCTTGCCGCGGGCCGAAATATCAACCGATTCTTCCTGTCGGCAGGGCGACCCGAAGGGTTTGCGCCGGCGAGAAGACTTGGGGTTCGACCCCTCTTGATAACAACTACCTCGCTTTCGCACGATTTCGTGGTGAAGATGGGGATGACGGCTTTGTCCCTCATTATCAAGTGTACAATCTTACCCGAGCCAGATTCAGTTAGCGAGCGAAGTTCATCAAATTAGCGAAAATTCTTCGATAATTTCAGGTTAGGCATATCGTTTAAATAAGAGAAAAACCGTGGTGGTGAAAAAAAGCGCGGCACGCGAGATTGCTAATGCGCTAGATCCACGTGACAGCTTGCTTCATCCATGCGGGTGTATCTGGGCCAGTGATAGGGTGAAACTTCGGCGGTGACATTCTTCGCGAAAATTCCAGCGAACAGCCGCTCCCGTGAGGCGTGAGATTTGCGCAGGGTAGGAAGTCAAGTTGTTTGAATGAAGGCGTTTGGGGAGTTTTTTTGACGGCGCTGTGAAAGTGGCACCACGGTTGCAATTAGCCTTTGCATCACGAGCCGGTAGGTTTTCCTGATCGATTGGAATTACCGAAGTGTGAATCTGGCTTGGTCGGTTATTTTGGTTCTTTTCGCAAATTTACCGGACTGAGTCATTTGTGACCGATTTGCATCCTATCCTTTAACCCTTTGTCAGGTGAGAAAGCGTTTGATTCAAGTTGCTTTGACGTGCGGAACGGTTTTGGTTCCGATCGGGCGCAGCTTGCTTTGAAACGATGCGTAACCGAGGAACTATGCCAAAAACGAGATCTCTAAAACATAGTGTTGCTTGGCTCGTTCTTGGCGCGTTTATGCATCTTAGTCTTACTATGGCAAATGAAACCGAACCGAACTCTCCCACCGCCCAACCATCAGCGCCCCAACAACAGAATCTGTTGGAAAAGGTGCTGGACAACCCGCCGCTCGAACCGACGACCGCCGCGGAGCCGGCGGCCACTCCGGCCAATTCCGCCAAGCCTGCTGAACAACCCGTTGCAACCTCGAACGACGCCCGCCAACCCGAGCCGGCCGGCGCGAACGAAACTGAACCGGATCCCGAGCCGGAAACGGACGCAGACGGCATGGAACCGGTGACCGACGAGACTGTTGCGACGCCTGAATTACCGCCTCAAACAACCTTATCTGATGGGTTTACGCCATTCTTCGAACCCGATGTGCTGCTCGGCGGCATTGACATTAACGACTACGACCTGGTCGATTTTCTGCGCACGGTTGCCCGTGAG
Organism: Holophagae bacterium; assembly: GCA_030429565.1. GTDB lineage: Bacteria > Acidobacteriota > Holophagae > Acanthopleuribacterales > Acanthopleuribacteraceae > Acanthopleuribacter. Next base: position 122,075 of record JAUIFE010000013.1, read on the forward strand.
GAGAAGCTAAACCTGGTGGTAGACGGCACCATCGATTTTCAAATCTACGTCCAATTAGACGACCCCCGGACCGGCATAAACCAACTGCTTAATTCACTGGTGCATTTGTACCCAATTAGCTGCGAACGCATCGGTTCCTTTGTCTACATCCGTCCTGATCCTAAACCTAAGCTGGTCAATGATCTGCGTTACGACCCGCACGCCGACACGCTGGCGGTTGAGCTCGATGGGCTGAGCCCAAGCGACTTTGCCGAACAGTTGATCGACGTCACCGGCAAAAACGTGTTCCTCGACGATTCCGTAACCGCGCTTAACGGCAAGCAGGTGCGTGGCACGCTGGCTGCGCTTCCATTCGCGGAGGCTTTAACCGAGCTGATGCGCGCCAACCAGTTGGGCGTCAAACAAAAACGGAACATCTTCTTCATTGGCCGGGTGCCTGGCGTGCGCGTCTACGAGGGGTTGATCGATATCTGGTTTGAAGAAACCCCACTCTCTGAAATCGTTCACGCCGTGATTGCCGAAGGTGCCTTTCCCATCACGGTCTCCACCGCGCTGGAAGGGGTTAAAAGTGTTGATCTCAAGGGCGTCAAACCCGAAGTCCTGCTGCCGTTCCTCGTCTCAGACACCCCTTACCGGTACCATCAAAGTGGTGGTGTCCACTTCATCGGTGGCGAAGAATCAGTGTACTTAACCGACACCAAGGTGCTTTCCTTCGAAAAGCTCCACGTGGGCCTGATCCCGAAAATGTTGCCTGAAACCCTTTTGAAACAGGTAGAGATTAAAGTGGTCGAGGAAACCAACACCTTGGTGGTGACGGGTCACCCGACCCAAGTGACGACGGTCATTCGCGTGGCTAAGAGTCTGGATCAATCGGTGCCGCAAGTGTTGCTGGAAGTGTATGTCGTCCGCATTAAAGACGGCAACATTCTGAACTTGGGCATGAATCTTACCAACGGTGACAACCAGCTTTTTCCAAACCTCGATGTGACGGTTAACGGCTTTCGCGATGCGGGTAACCAATATAGAATCATGCGCTTACCCTCTGACTTTAAGCTCAAATTGCAGTTGTGGGAAACCGAAAACCGCTTGCGTGTGGTGCAGGAGCCACGGCTTACCGCGCTCAGCGGCGAGGAAGCCTTGCTGGAGTTTGGGACGACCCTGCACTACCGCACCGAAGCCGAGGAAATCGTCGGTGACGAAAATCCACGCATTCGCACCACCCAACAAATTCATGCAATCGATGCCAACATTACTTTGCAAATGACCCCGTACGTGATTGGTAAAGACACCACCAAAATCGACATCCTTACGGAATTCAATACCTTTGAGGGCGCGGTCGCCGACAACGTGCCGCCGGCGGTTAATGTCAACCGGTTTAAGTCGTCGGTGAACCTGCGCAACGGTTACACGGTGGTGTTGGGTGGATTGGTGACCCATTCGCAGAACCGCAAGGAAAAAAGTGTCCCTGGCATTAGCAAAGTGCCCCTACTCGGCGCACTGTTCCGTGACCGGAACTGGGACAACAGTCTGGACCAAACACTTATCTACATCACCCCGCGCATTTATGTGGGCGCCGAGGCGCATGACCTACAGGTTGAAGATCTGCGCGTCCTCGACCCGCGCATCCGCGTCACCGACAAAATGACACGCCAACAAAAACGCGAACAACGCCGCCAAAAACGTGCCGCAAAACGCGCCGCCAAGATCGAACGCTTGCGTGCTCTGGCGCCGCCACAGCCCGTTGTTGAAGAGGACGCGAATCCCGACGCCGGTATCGCTGAAGCCACTGACAGCGAGCGCTAAAACCCAAAAAACGTCATGAGTTTTCAATCGCGTCGCAACGCGACGCACGCCCCGAGGTGACCCGTGAAATTAACCAAAATCTTGTCCAACCTTCTGCCAAATCAACGTTTATTGACCGGTTTATCAACGTCCGCCTTGTTTCTGTTACATTGCGGCAGCGGTGCCCCACCGCTCGACAGCGAAGCCTCTTTGTCGCTGAGTGCCACCCCCACTAGCATGAAAAACAATGGCGATACCGTGTCCTTATCCGTGACGGCCATGGTTGATGGACAGCCCGCGTTTGACGGTACTGAGATCTGGTTAAAGGCCGACAAGGGTTACGTTCCCGCTAAAGTTGTTTTGTTCGAAGGCGTCGGCGAGACCTTTTTCCGCAGCGATGATCGCATCGGTGAGGTAACCGTGACCGCCGGCCGCAACCCCGGCGGCAGTGACAGCTCGGTTTTGCTCACCATTGAAGACAGCGTGATTCCGCTGGGGGAATCGCTTGTCAACTGCAACCCAACCAACTTGACAGCGGGGGGCGGCACGGTCGATATCCGCGTCCGTGTGGTTGACGACAAGGGCGCGTCACTTGCGGGCGAACCCGTGGTGATCTCCACCGATTACGGTCATTTAGAGCAGGGCAACCGTGTCAGGTATTCCGATTCAAACGGCTGGGTGGTGGATCGCTTGCTCGTTCAGCCGGCGCCGGTTCTTCCAGAAGCCATTAACTTGACGGTCAACATTCGCAATGAAGTGATTACCGGCAATACGGTCACAGTCACCGCCAACCAAAATCCCGAGCCCCAGATTCGCGTTACCAATGAGACGGTGTTGGTCGACGAGGTGGTGGAATTTAACGGTTCGACCTCTAAAGATCCAGACGACAATAGCCCGCTGGACCCCGATCGCTTGCTTTGGAACTTTGGCGATGGTTCGCCGACCACGACGGGTGCGGTTGTTCGACATCGCTACACGCGGCCCGGCACCTACACGGCGACCTTGGCGATGACCGACGCCCACGGCGCGACGGTTACGGCTGAAGCGTCGGTCACAGTCACCCCTCCGATCCCCAATGAACCACCCATCGCGTCGTTCCAATCGTCACCGGATTCCGTCGATGTGGGGCGTTTGGTGACCTTTAACGCGTCGGCCAGTAGTGACCCAGACGGGGAGCTGGTTGCTTATCGCTGGGATTTCGGCGACGGCGGTGAAGCCGAGGGGTTGAGCAGTAGGCGGGTCTATGCGGGCGCGGGCGAATACAACGTGACGCTGACGGTAGAGGACGATATGGGTGCGACGGCGTCGGTGACCAACAAGGTCGTCGTGGTCGGCAACAAGCTGCCCTTGGCGATGTTAAGTGTGAGCAGCGATGTCTTCCGACCGGGTCAATCCGTGGCGTTTGATGCTTCCGAGTCAACCGATCCCGACGGCCGTGGCTTGGCTTCCTTTACCTTCGATTTCGGTGACGGTTCGCCGCGCAAAACCTCGAGTTTGCCAACCATAACGCACACCTATGAAACCGTGGGGCTGTATTTGGCGAGGGTTGATGTTGAGGACGTTGACGGTGGTTTGGCCTATGCGACGGCATCGTTTCAAGTCAGTGAAGCAGCCTTACCGGAACCCATCTTCGCCTTTGAACCGGAAATTGAAATTCGGCCAGGCACCGTCATTCGTTTCACGGCGCGCGCTTCACAAAGTATCGACAGCCCGATTGCCGGCTACCGTTGGCACTTTGGCGACGGCGGCATCGCCGACGGCGCTGAAGTGACCCACGCCTACGGCGAACCCGGTGAGTACAGTGTCAAATTAACCGTAACCGCCGAGAACGGCGTGAGCGATAGCTCTGTGAAAGTCGTGCGAATCCAAGAGTTTTCAAAAACGGATGGCGCTTTATGATCACCGACAACCACGCGCACCAACCTTGGTTTCCCGGACCCAATACCACGCCGCAAACCATGTTCCGCACCGCGTTAACGGCCCTGCTGCGTGAGGCTCAGGCGTTGTTAACCGGGCCGGCCGGCGCGATTGAGCGCTTGGAATATCAAGAACTGATTGTTACGAACTTCGACGCGGTTATGGATGAAACTGGCCGCTTCAAAAGTGACGTGAGTCTCCTCCGCAAGCTCGAAATCAAACAAAACATTGCCTTTATGGCCAATCACCACCTCTATCGCATGCAGCCGTTACTGCACCAAGTTCGCGAAGACTTGCAATTCCAAGGCCCGCTGCCCGACATGATTCTGTTCCGACGTGTGCCGCGTTTGTTGATGCGCGGCGACCGACTCTGGTGTCAAGCGCCGGTGCCGGTGTTCTGGGACGTTCCCGGCGCATTGCGGATTGCCCAAACGGAGGTGGCGGACGCGGAGAACGCGCTTGCCGAAACCGTCAACGGGGAAACGGTGGTGTTGGAAATCCACACCTCGCTGGACTACCCGTGTCTGGTTCAGCGTGCCCCTTCCGCCTTGGCCACCCCTTACCATGCCGACCTGCGCGCCGCTTTTGCCGACGTGCTGCTGGCCCCCTCGCTGTTCGTGGTGCAACGCACTTATGAGCGCCGCACCGATCATGGCGACGTCATGTTTTTGGTCGTCCGCCCGCAACAGCCTTGGGAAACCCCTTAACCACTCTGTGTTTCACATCCACCGCAAAGGAGAACGCTATGAGCAATACCCAACACAAACTGGACCACTTGCGGTCACCGCGAGTTCATATCACGTACGACGTCGAAGTCGGCGATAACACCGAATCTAAGGAACTTCCCTTTGTTGCCGGTGTTTTGGCTGATCTCTCCGGCGACGCCAACAAAGACCAACCTGCGCTTAAGCAGCGCAAGTTCACCGAAATCGACGGCGAAAACTTCAACAAGGTCATGCGCTCCGCCGACCCGCATTTGAACTTTCGCGTCGCCAACAAGCTGACCGGTGAAGGTCGCTTCGAAGTCAAGCTGCGCTTTCAAGAACTCGACGATTTCACGCCGACGCGGGTCGTCAACCAAATTGAACCGTTGCGCGAACTCTTGGAAACGCGCACCAAACTCAAAGACTTGATCTCCAAGCTCGACGGCAACGAAGAGCTGGACACCTTACTGCAAGAGGTCATCAACAACACGGCCCAGGTTGGGCGCTTGAAAGACGAGCTGGGAGGCAACAATGAGTGAGACGGCTGCAATTGAACAACAAACGGACGTCGCCGAAGGTCAAACCAACGCGGCGGTTGAGAGCAACTTGCTCGATCAGATCATCGAAGAAGGGCACATGGCGCGCAACGAAGTGCAACAACAGCGCGCCAAAGAGCTGATCGACAGCTTCGTCAAAGAAGTCGCCGACAACAGCAAAATCGATGTTAGCCACGACACGATTAGCATGCTGAACCAACGCATCGCCCAAATCGATGCGCTCATTAGCGAACAGCTCAACGAAGTACTGCATGACGAGAAATTCCAAAAACTGGAAGCGACTTGGCGCGGTCTGGATTACCTGGTTGGCCAAAGTGCTACCGGTTCCGATCTCAAAATCAAGGTGCTCAACGTCAGTCGTGACGAGTTGCAAACCGATTTAGAGAAGGCCTCTGAATTTGACCAAAGTAACTTGTTTAAAAAGATCTACAGCCAAGAGTTTGGCACTTACGGTGGGCATCCTTTCTCAATGTTGCTGGGTGACTACGCCTTTGGTCGCGGTGCACGCGACGTCGCTTTGGCGCGGATGATCAGCCAAGTCGCCGCCGCTTCGCATGCGCCTTTCATTTCCAGCGCCTCACCGGCGATGTTCGACATGGACAGCTTCACCGAACTCGACAATCCGCGCGACATGGCCAAGCTGATGGAGAGTACCGAGCTCGCCAAGTGGCGTTCATTCCGTGAAACCGACGACTCGCGCTTCTTTGTCCTGGCTCTGCCACGCACCTTGATGCGCCTGCCATACGGCCACGACACGATTCCCGTCGAAGAATTTGATTTCGTGGAAAACGTGACCGGCAAAGAACACGATAAGTACCTGTGGGGCAATGCTGCTTGGGCACTGGGTCAACGCATGACCGATGCTTTCTCCAAATATAAGTGGTGTGCGGCGATTCGCGGGGTTGAAGGCGGCGGGGCTGTGCACGACCTACCCGCACACAGCTTCAAAACCGACCAAGGCGATGTGGAACTGAAGTGCCCCACCGAAATTGCGATTACCGACCGCCGTGAAAAAGAACTCGCCGACCTGGGTTTTGTGCCGCTGGTTCATTGCAAAGGTACCGATTACGCGGCCTTCTTCTCGGCGCAAACCAGCAATAAACCCAAGGTTTACACCAACGATGCCGCCACCTCGAACGCACGGATTTCGTCGATGTTGCCCTACATCATGGCCAGCAGCCGCTTCGCTCATTACCTGAAATCCATGATGCGCGACAAAATCGGCACCTTTGTCAACCGTCAGCAAGTTGAGGCCTACCTCAACAACTGGATCAGTAACTACGTGTTGCTCGACGATTCCGCCGGCATGGAGGTCAAAGCCAAGTATCCCTTGCGCGAAGGCCGCATCGACGTCACCGATGATCCCGCCCGTCCCGGCTGCTTCCGTGCGGTCGCCTTTTTGCGACCCCACTTCCAATTAGACGAGCTCAGCGTTTCGCTGCGTCTCGTTGCCGAGTTACCGCCTCCCGCGGGCGGTGCTTAACCGCCGGCCCACCGCGTGGGTTGGGGGAGGGGGTCGGCTGCCTGGATCCCAGGTAGTGGACCGCCGCCTGCGCCGTCGCGTTCGTCACAACGCGTCGGCGTTCGGTCCTGATTCTCAACCAGCTAACAAACCGTCAACCAGGAAGTCGGGCGGCGTGGTCGTCCACTACCCAGAACCAAGATACAGGAGATTATTATGTTCAATATTTTCATGAAAATCGATGATATTCAGGGTGATGTTCGCACCGAAGGCTTCACCAACCAAATCGGCATCCACTCCATGAACCACGGCGTCAGCATGAACGCCTTCTGTCAACCTGGCAAAGAAGGCCGTACTCAGGGTTATGCCCACCACAACGACATCACCTTGAGCAAGGTCATGGACGGTAGCTCCATTCAGTTCAAAAAGTACTGCATGGAAGCCAAACCCATTTCCAAAATCACCATCAGCATTTGCCGTGAAAAGAACTCCGTGCTCATGCCGATCATCGTTTTCACCCTCGAAGACGTGTTGGTCAGCTCCTACAACTTCTCGGCCGGTGGCGGTGCCAACCCGGCTGAAACCCTGACGCTTAACTACCGCACGATTTCCTGGACCTACCGCGACCAGAAGCAAGACGCCAAAAACGTCGGTCAAAAAGCCGGTGGTTGGGACATTCGTGCCAACAAAGAGTACGTCTCCAAGTAAACGGGCCAACCCGGACCACGTTGCCGCGTGGTCCGGGTGTTGGTGGTTCGGGATCTCTTTTCCGTACCACCAACCGCCAATTGAGGAAGCCATGAACGAATTGAGACCGCGCCCCGGCGCACCCGCCCCACTGTTTACGCGTTTGATCGACAACCAACCCGACCAGGCCCACGAAGCCCATCCGCTGCGCACCCTCGACCGCGACGGTCTTCTGGCCTCGCTGAAAAGCGAACTCGACGGCTTGGTGACCACGCGTGTGCCCCTGAATGCCCGCGCTTGGCTGGCGCAGCCCAAAACCGTGGCGATCTACGGCTTACCTGATTTCGCCGATCTCAGTCCGCAAAACCCTAACCACCGCGATTTGGTCAAACAGGTCGTGGCCGAGGCGGTTCACCACTTCGAGCCGCGTTTGCGCGATCCCGAGGTTCGTGTCAGCCCGCGCAAGGGTCCGCCGGGACGATTTCAAGTCCTGCTGACCGGGCAGATGTTGCTGGCCGATTTAGTCGAACCCATTTCCTTTCCCTGCATCTTGTCCTGAACAGAACCGTCCAAAACCCCGTTTCAAGCGTTGTCGTCGGCCGGCAAGTCACCCGCGTGCCCGTCGCCGAAAGCGTTTGAACCCGCCATTCAAGGAGGTCCCCATGGCTTTTCAGTGTGCCGCGACCGCGGTGACCCAATGTACCTTTGGTGCCGCCCCGTCCGTGCTTAACGTCCTGCCAATCTCGCGCACTTTGGTCGAAGGCAAACCCGCCGCCAACATCATGGACCACAAACCGATCATGAACGTGATGCCGTTTGGCATGTGTTCCTCGCTGGCCAACCCGACCGTTGCCGCCGCCACCGCCGCCGCGCTCGGCGTGCTGACGCCTATGCCCTGTATCCCCATGACCGTCGCACCGTGGATGCCGGGTTCTCCGACCGTTCACGTCGGCAACATGCCCGCGCTGAACAACAGTTCCAAGTGCATGTGCATGTGGGCCGGCGTTATCAGTATAAACGTTCCTGGCGCATTTACTTGTTTAGAACCATGAGTTTATGAGTGTTGGGGGAAAGCGACGCGGCGCTGCTGGAGGCCGATTTTGAACGAACTATTGTCAACTTACTTGTCCGAACTGGCCTACTTACGCCGTATGGGCGCAGCCTTTGCCCGCCGTCACCCCAAGGTCGCCGCACGCTTGCAATTGGAGGCCAATGAGTGTGCCGATCCCCATGTCGAGCGTTTGCTCGAAGGGTTCGCTTTGCTGACCGCCCGTTTGCACGACCGCATTGATTCCGGCCACAGCCGCATTGCTGAAACCCTGCTCGATATTCTTTATCCTCAACTGACCGCCACTGTGCCCGCTATGGCCATCGCTCGTTTCGACCTCAATGAAATGGAGTCTCTGGTTACCACCGCCTACCACTTGCCCCGTCACACCAAACTGGCTGCACCCGCCGGTTCCGGTGACGAATGCCGCTTTTTGACCGGCGCGCCACTCGATCTTTGGCCGCTCAGTGTTGCCCAGGTTGCCTTGGTTTCACCCAACCGCTTTTTGTGTCTCGACGGTACCGCCGAGGTTGGCGGTGTCTTGCACGTGCAACTGCGCGCGCCCGATGAAGCACTTCGCGAAATGGAACTGTCATCGCTGCGATTTTTCATTAACGGTGACCGCGCCACCGTGCCAACCCTGGTTGATTTGATCTTTCGCGGCTTGCGCGGCGTGGTGTTGTTGCCTGACGGCGACGAAACACGCGCCGTCACCTTGCCCGCCCATGCCTTGCGCCACGTTGGTTTCAGCGACGAAGAAGCGTTGCTTCCCTATCCACCGACCGCCCATGCCGGTTACCGTTTGTTGCAGGAATACTTTCACTTCCCGCGCAAGTTCCAGTTCTTTGACCTCGAGGGTTTAGAGCGACGCGGTACTTGCGACCAGCTTGAGCTGTTGTTTTTGTTTGATCGCAATCCTGGCAGTTTATACGTCGACCGCCACACCTTGTGTTTGGGTTGCGTACCCGTGATCAACTTGTTCGAACAAACCAGCGATCCCTTGCGCATCGACCACACGCGCGTTGCTTATCCCTTGGAAGGCAATGCCGTGCGTCGCCGTACGACCGAAATTCACAGTGTGCGGCGTCTGTCGTGTTCGCCTTTGCCACAGGTGCGTGACCGCGAGATTCACCCATATTTCGGCTACCGGCGACGGGGTGAGGACGGCCAGGCCCACTTGTACTACACGTTAAAACGCCGTCTGTGTTTTCAAGAGGATATGCCAGGCACCGAACTGGAATTGAGCTTGGTCGATGTCGGCGGCCGGAACTGTGCCGAGCTCGGTGAAGATTTCGGTGAGATGGTTGTTTATGCCCATACCTGGTGCACCAACCGCGAATTGGCCGCCGAGCTCGCCGGTGGGACGCCGCTGCTGATCGACCGACCCTCGCCACTCGCCAAAGGCATGCTGCTTATGAAACCGACGCTGCCGGTTCAGCCGCAACTCGGCAAGGAAGGGGTTTGGCGTCTCATGTCGCAGCTTTCCTTGAACTACTTGTCACTGCAGGGCGAAACCGGTTTGACCGCCCTCAAGGAAATTCTCGGTTTGTACGCACCGGTGGATTCGGCCCATGCCGACCGCCAGATACGCGGCCTGCGCGGGTTTTCCTGTCGGCCGACCACCGCCCATTTGGGTGACGAAGCGTGGCGCGGCTTTTGTCGCGGGCTCGAACTGGAATTGCAATTCGACGAGGAGTTCTATACCGGTACCGGCTTTTACTTGTTTGGTGCCGTGCTCAACCACTTCTTTGGTTTGTATGCTTCGGTGAATTCGTTCGTACAACTGGCCGCCCGCCGCGTCAACGGTGAAAACGAATGGCATCGCTGGACGCCGCGCGCCGGCGCAGCCGCGTTGTTGTGACGGGGAGGAAGTTGATGCAAACCGCCGTCGCTCTAGAACACTGCGAGTTCCTGCAAGTCATTCGCTTGCTGGAACAAGCGGAGTCGCAACGCCCGTCCGTTGGCAGCGGACCGGAACCGGCCAATGAAGTAGTGCGCTTCCGCAGCCGCATTGATTTCGGCTTTCCGTCGCGCCAGGTTGACGCGCTGACGGCGACGGGTGCGGCGCTTGGCCAGGGACCCGCCTACGAACTGACCAGCCGGATGTTGACCTTGCTCGGTCGCTTCGGGCCGATGCCCGCTGTTTACAGCGAACAGGTGATGAGCCGGCTCGGTAAAGGTGATCATGCCGGTCGTGATTTCATCGATCTGTTCCACCATCGGCTGGTGACGTTGTGGATCAAGATCTGCAAAGCGATTCAGCCGGAACTGAACCTGACCGATGTCCGTAATTCGGATTATATGAAACAAATCAACGCGATTAACGGCTTGGGTCTGGACAGCTTGGCTTCTCAGGAAGGTCAAGCCGAGCAGGCTTTGGCGGCAGGTGTTGGCTTACCGGTACGGCCGCGAATCGGCGCCGCCGACCTCGCCCGGTTAGTGTGTTTCCACTTCGATGTACCCTGTCGCGTGCGGTCCTTCGTTGGGGAATGGGTGACCTTGCGCGACCACGATCAGGCCTGTTTATCGGTGCTGGGCGGTTCGCCTTTGGGTCGGCGTGGTGCCTTGGGTCGTCGTGCGTGGGATCCCAACGGCCGTTTTGCCTTAGAGCTGGGTCCGCTGGACCCGCAACGTTTCCGTGATTTCTTACCGGGCGGCGCCGACCACGCGGCCCTGTGCCGCCTCGTGCGTTTTCACGCCGGTCCAGATCTCGTGTTTTCGCTTGTGTTGTTGCCGCAAAAACAGCGTGTCGCCGGGGCTCGTTTAAACGCGGGCGGTGGCGATGCGCTTGGCTGGACCGCGCGTCTGTCTGCCGCCGAACCGACGGTGCTCGCACCGGTAACGCTTTTTCCCGACCGCCTGGCGTCCGAGGATGACGGTGGCTGAGGTCGGTTTTCGATTGATGAAGGAGTGTGTATGTCTGTAGATTTTGACAACCCGGGTTTCAACCTGACCTCGCCCTTCGGGGATGAATTGCGACCGCTCCGCTTCGAAGGTCAGGAATTGCTTTCGGGGCTCTACCGTTTCCAAGTCACCATGCTTTCGGCCAACCATACCCTCGATTTCAAAAAGATCGTGGGTCGCCATCTCAGCCTCGGTATTGACGTGGCCAACAAACGCGAACGCATTTTCGACGGCCTCGTGACCGAGTTTCGCCACGCGGGCCTCGCCGAGGACGGCGTGCGTTACATCGCGATTGTGCAGCCGTGGTTGTGGTCGCTGTCACTGGCCGCCGACTGTCGTATTTTCCAGAATAAAAGTGTGCCGGAGATTCTTGAAATCCTGTTCCGCGATATGGGTTGCGGCGATTTCGAGTTTCGCCTGAAGCGCAAGTACGCCAAACGCGAATACTGCGTAATGTACATGGAAAATGCGCTCGATTTCACGCTGCGATTATTGGAAGAAGAAGGGATTTTCTTTTATTTCCGCTTCAAGGTCGGCAAACACACGCTGATTTTGGCCGATGAAGCCGACGCTTATCAGGATTGTGTTGGATCGGACCAACTTGAATACCGCCCTTTTCCCAATGATGTAGAAAAGGGCAATAGCTTGGAGAAATGCGAGTTTGTCGGCAGCATGACCAGCGAAGGCGTGGTGCTTGACGACTACGATTTCGAGGCGCCCGCCGCCCGTCTGTTGGCGCGTGCCGGCGAGCAGGCGCGTGCCGGTGCCGTGTACCGCTATCCCGGCGGCTTTCGCGAGCAGGGCGCGGGCGAAAGTCGCGCGCGTTTGCTGCAGGAAGCGCTGGCGTTTCCGGGTGAGCGTTTGAGTGCCGACAGCGTTGCCGCCGGCTTAACCGCGGGCGGCAAGTTCGAGTTGTTGGAGCACCCGCGTGCGGAGCTTAACGGCGAATACATTGTTTACCGCGTCCATCACCAAGGTGGTAAGGCCGGTTATCGCAATCGCTTTGACGCTTTCCCCGTCAAACGTGTTTTCCGACCACTGCCCAAAACGGGGCGCCCCCGCATCTATGGTGCGCAAACGGCGGTCGTTGTCGGCAAAAAAGGCGAAGAGATTTGGACCGACCGCTTTGGTCGCGTCAAGGTTCAGTTTCACTGGGACCGTGAAGGCCGGCGCGACGAGAACTCGTCTTGTTGGGTGCGCGTTTCTCAAGGTTGGGCGGGCAAACAGTACGGTGCCTTTTTTCTGCCACGCATCGGGCAAGAAGTGGTGGTTACCTTCTTAGACGGCAACCCCGACCGCCCGTTGATAACGGGTGCGGTTTACAACGCCGCCCAAACGGTGCCGGTCAACTTGCCCAGCCAACAGACGCAAAGCACAGTCAAAACCAAAACCAGCAAAGGCGGGCAGGGTTTCAATCAAATCAGTTTTGAAGACAAAAAAGATCAGGAAAATTTATCGATCGTTGCACAGAAAGATATGCAGGTAACTGTGCGCAATGACCAATCGGAAAAGGTGGGACGTCATCGTCGTGTTGTGGTTGAAAAGGGCGACGATTCCCTCGAAGTCGGCAAAGGCAATTTAACCGTCAAGGTGCCTAAGGGTAAGCAACTTGAGCAGGTTAAAGAGCGCCAAATCGAAGTTGCCGGCGACGAGCGACACACCACCAAATCCGATTACCGCCATGAGGTCGGCGGGGATTACACCCTCAAGATCAAAGGCGATCTCATTATCGAAGCGCTGGGCAACATCACAATCAAAGCCGCACGCAACCTGACCTTGCAAAGTGGTCAAGCCATTCAGTTGAAGGCCGGAACCGCCATCAAACAAGATGCCGGAACCAGTTTGACGCAAAAGGCCGGTATCAGTTTTAAAGCGCAGGCAGGCGCCGATTTGGAAATCAAATCCGGCGCCATTGCCAAGCTCAAGGGCGGTGCCATGACTCAGGTTCAAGGTGGCGGCATGCTGATGCTTAAAGCCGGTTTGGTGAAAATCAATTAGCGGTTGATGCCGCCGGCTGGGCGCCGACGTTTCGGTGACTAGTACAAGGAGCGTCCGATGGACCATGAAATCGTTCGGGAACATTACCCCGACGGAACTGTATCCCTGGAAAAGACCATGCACGACGGGCTAATGCATGGGCCTCTCCGCCAATTCGATCAAAATGGAAAACCGACCTCGATTGCCCATTTCAAGGAGGGTCGACTGCACGGTTTGTCGATGCAGTTCGCGGCAAACGGTGAGGTGATCCAAGATGCCAATTACCACGACGGCGAGTTACACGGCTCTTTTAGGGTGTTTACCGAAGAGGGTTTGCTCGAACACGAAGTGAACTATCGCCACGGGTTCGCTCATGGCGAAGCCAAATACTATAGCGACGGCAAGCTACGTTACTTAATCGAGTACCGTGACGGTGACATGCACGGCTTGTTTCTGCAACACAACGACGCCGGTCGCGTGGTGGCGCGCTTGCGTTTTCGCAGCGGCAAACAAGACGGCTTGTCGACTTGGTTTTCCGACGAAGGCGACCTCATCCGCACCAGCGAGTACCGCCAAGGTCTGCTCCATGGTGAAACCGTCGATTTCTATCCCGACGGTAACGTACGCGAACGGGCCGAATACCAGCTCAACTTATTGCACGGGGAGGTCGTTGGCTTCGATCCCAACGGCCGTGAATCGAAACGCGAGCAATACGAAGAAGGTGTCGCTCGCAAACGCCAACGTCAAGACGTGTCCTAAAGATAGTGCCGGATCGGCAAGGGAAGGGAGGAACTGGTGGAACAACGGATTGGGCGCGGCCTCATGCTGCTCGTTATGGCGTGGCACATTGCCTGTGGGCCGAAAGCGCCTGCACGCATTGACGTTGCCTTGGCCGATAACCTCAATGACGACCACGCCCTCGCCGTGCAAATCGCCGTTTTTCGCGCCCGCGATGTGCCGGCCAACCTCGCCGGTCGTGACGCGCTGCGCTGGTTCGAAGAACACGGCCGCGACCTGCTCGACAAAGAGCAAGGCGTGCTGCACCGCTGGGAATGGGTACCCGGTCAAACGCTGGCTGACGGCGTGCCGCTCAAGACACTCTACCGCCCTGTCTATCTAATTTTTGCCGCCTATCGTGCGGAAGGTTGTCAAGCGGTTGTGATGCGTGGTGCGCCGCGTTTCCGCCTCGTTTTCGGCAAACGGGACTTTCAAGTTTTTGCCGGGCGCGGCGCCGCCGACAACCCGGACGCTGGTCGGCGCCGCCTGCCAACCAGTGCGCTCATGCGTGATCCGGCCACCGACCCCATGGCCGTCTCCGCCAAACCTACCGCTGAACCCAGCGTCATCTCATCGCAACTTTCGCCGCCGCCTCGGCGCTGAGGAGGAACCCCATGAAACAACCCTACCAGGTACCGCCTGCGATTTCCTGGCACGAAGGCATGCTGCTTTCACCGCAACACTTTCAAGAGCAAGACCGCCGTGGCGAGGCTTTGTTCCGCTTTCACGCGCAAAACCTCGAACCTTATTATTGGGGCGTGGCTTCTTTTCGTTACGACGAAGCCGCCCTTGCTGAACGCGTCTTGCGTCTGACCGCTGTTGACTGCGTCTTACCTGACGGCATGGTCGTTTCCTACCACATGCGCCCTGAGCGGCCTGACGACGTGCCGGCCTTGCGGTTGGGAGAACACCTCGAAAGCCTGCGGTCCGCGCCGCAGAAGGTGTTTTTAGGTGTGGTGAATGAAGCTGAATCACTGGGCGGCAATGGTTTGCGACGTTATGAAAATGTTGAGGGCGAACCTGTCGTCGACATGCTTGCCGGCGGTCAGGTACGGATCCCGCGCTTGCAGCCGCGCCTTTCCTTATTCCTCGGGCGTCCCAGTGAAATGTACAGCGCACTGCCACTGATGGAATTAACCGTCAAAGGCGATGTACCGGAACCAACCAACTTTGTTCATCCCGTTTTGGACGCCGATCTGCATCCCGAAATTCTGCGTATTTGTCGTGAGCTGACGGCTGTTCTGCGCCGCAAAGCCAATCATTTGTCCGCGATGTTGGCCCATGAAAGCAACCAAAATGACGACTTCCGCCGCGATACCGGCGAAACGTTGCGCTGTCTGGTTGCCGGCTTGCCGCTTTTTGAAACCGTGCTGCACGCCGGCCGCAGCCATCCCTTTCGTTTGTACCAAGCCTTGGTTCAATTAATGAGTGCTTTGGTGCCTTTGAGTCGTTCCAAGGTGCCGCCCTTGTTGGGCGTGTACAACCACGATCAACCCGTGCACGCCTTTCGCGAGGTGCGTGACTACATTGCATCCGTCATCGACGCGCGCATCCACGAAGCCTATGCCATGGAACCCTTCCAGCGCGAAGGCGAGATGTATGTCATTGAGTTCCGGCCCGAATGGGAAGGTTGCGAGTTGGTGCTGGGTCTCGCCAAAGACGCCGACAGTCGCCGTCAGGACGTGTTGGCGTGGATGAACGGGGCGTTGATTGGCAACCGGCGCGCGATCCCGACACTGCGGCGCAACCGGGTGCTGGGTTTCAAACGAAGCCACAGCGAGAAAATGCCAGGACTCGCCCCAGGCCGCGATACCGTGCTTTTTCCCTTGGCCTTTGACGATGCCGAGTTGCGCCCGGGCGAAGATCTCGTCATTTCGCCCTCCGCCGGCATTGCCACCGACATGAAACCGCCGCGTTTGACCTTGTTTGTCCGCAACAAACAAGACTGAACCCAAGAGAGGCCGCCGTGACCGATTACACCCACTCATTCCTGTATCAACAATTCCTTCACTTCTACCGCGAGTTAGCCGCGTTGGTCGGCAAAATCGAACGCCAAAACGATCCCGTCCAGCGCCAAAACATGGCGAGCAGCGAATACGAATCGCTCAACCACAAAACCGTTAGTGACAAGTTGATGTTGGTTCTTGATCGCCAAGCCGCGCTGGTGGCCGGCAACCGCGACGCCGTCGAGCCGCGACTGTTTGAGGAAGCGCGTTACGTCATGGTCGCCGTTGCCGACGAGATGTTCCTCGACCTCAACTGGCCCGACCGCGAAGCCTGGGGCGATCATTTGCTTGAGGAACAACTGGTTGGATCGCAGGCCGCCGGCGATTTGTTGTTTGTGCGACTGGAGCAGCTTTTGGCGTTGAACGGGCCGGTTTACGAGGATCTTGCCAAGGTGTACCTAACCGCCTTGGCTCTGGGGTTTCGCGGTCGCTATCGTGCCGGCGATCCCCATGGCGAACTCGAGATCTTTCGTCGTCGGCTATACGCTTACATTTTCAAACGCGAACCTGATCCCGGTAGCCGAACCTTATTCCCGCAGAACCACGAAGTGGTTTACCGCGAGGAAAAGCCGCGCCACCTGCCCACCGTTCAGCGTCTGCTCAAACTCTCGGTTGCCATGATGGCCGCCTGGGTGATTGGGACCAGTGCCGTGTGGTGGTTATTTCTCGAGCCCGTGCGGCATTTGGTCGCACAAATTGTGGCGTTGCGCTAAAGCGACACACGTTGAATTTATTGGTGCGGAGGCGAACCTATGGAATGGATATACAATTTACTGCTACACGTCGACATGAACCTCGCGATTGGGTTTTTGGCGGTGGCCGGTTTTATTGGTTCGATCATCACCTTTTTCCACAAACGCGGCCTCAATAATGGCAAAGTCACCAAGATGCCCTCGCTTTTCGGGTCCCGGAAGAAAGAGGAAGCGCCCGCCGAACCCGCCGAAGGCGCGGCCGCGCCGCCCAAACGTTCATTCTGGCAACGCATGCGCCGCGGCAAGCAGCAAAACGGCATGTTGGCGGCCTCCTTTAAACAAGCGCGATCCGTCTTGCGCGGATACTTCCCTGGACGTCGCGCCCTTTACCGTTTGCCTTGGTTCTTGGTCATTGGTGAAAGCGGATCCGGCAAAACCAGCCTGTTGCGTCACGCCGGCTTAAAGCTGCCGTTAGGTCCGCCGAAAGCCGACGCCGCCGGCCGGGAACAACCGCTCGACTGGTGGTTCTACGACCAAGCCGTCGTGCTCGATCTCAAGGGATCATTGTTGCAAGCCAATGCCGGTGAAACCGCATTGTGGCGGCGCTTCACCAAAATGCTTTACAAAAGCCGTCGTGAACGCGCGCTGGACGGTGTGGTGCTGACCATTCGCGCCGACGTTTTGCGCGATGCCGACAGCACCGACCTCATTCAAATTCAGAACAGCGCTGCGCGTCTCTACGAACAATTGATTCAATTGCAACAACAAACCGGTATGACCTTTCCCGTGTATGTCGTTGTCACCCATTGCGACCAGCTTGACGGCTTCCAGGCCTTTGGTGCGCAATTGGACAGCGCCCAGCGCGACCACATGTTTGGTTGGTCCGTGCCCTTCGAGCCCCATCACCAATACGCCTCGGTCTGGGTCGACCAGGCGTTCCAATCGATGACGCGCCGCCTGGGGCAAATCCAGTTGGAAACCGCCTATCGCGGTTTTCACCGTCATCACGAATCGGTCGCGCCTTTTTTTCTGTTTCCCGACGCGCTGCGCAGCTTGCGGTCCGGTTTGCGCACCTACCTCGACGCCGTCTTCACGCCGACCAGCTTTCACGATGCGCTGATGTTGCGCGGCATTTATTTTACCGGCGACCCGACGCCGCCTCCAGAGTGTGACCCGGGCGCTGTAGCGGTCGCCGAAGCGCGGCGCCCCGCCTTTGTGCGCGATTTGCTGGCGACCCGCATTTTCCCGGAACGGGCCTTGGCGCGGCCGACCCGCCACAAACTCAAAACCCAGAGTCGCCAGGTGATGTGGCTGCGTGGCTTGGTCGTTTGTAGTGCCTTGGTTTTGGCGTTTGGTTCGCTGCACGGCTTCAGTCAAATGTTGCTCTATCGCAATGCTTTGTTGGGTTCCTTGCGCGGCATGAACCACGTGCTGGTCGAGCAGCAAAACGGCGATTTCGACCACACTTGGTTCGCCCACAAAAACAACCCCTTGTTCCTTGCTATGAACCGTTTCCAACAGCAGCACTTCTTTTCGCCTTTTTTTCCTAGTTCGTGGTTTTCCTCGATTAACGGCGAGATCGATCATGCCACCACCGTTGCTTTTGAGAAAATTCTGCTCGACGGTTTGGGTCGGCAACTGCAACAACGGGCCCACCAACTCACCGAAGCGCAAACGCGTCGCGGTGTGGAACGCGACGAAAACAGTCCTTTGCCGCATGCCTTGTCCGGGTTGGACTCGTTTCGCAAATTGCAGCACTACACGCGCGACCTGAGCAGCTTGCAAACCCATTTAAGCGACTACAACAATTTGCGCAAAACGCTTGATTTGGAAGTGCTGCGCCGTTTGATTCGCTACTGTTTCGATTTTGATATGCCCGAAGCCGGTCTGCGCCGTCTCGCCGCCATGGACATTGATTTTCGGCGCTTTGGCGCGGTTAATTTTGATCGACGCTTCGAAGCGAGTGCGCGCGCCCGCGTCCTGTTCGACGACTTGCTCGACGACCTGTTTTATCCCGTCAAGCGCTTGGTAAGCGATCAGGAAATGTTGCGCCAGGTGATGCAGCATCAGAACCGCTGGGTTGAAGACCGGCCGACCCTAATCAATGAGATGCGCGCTGTTGCCGCCGGCCTGAAGAATAGCGAACGGTTGTTGCAAACCGAACCCTTCGGTCTGCTGCGTGAGGGCGAGGCCCAGCTCGGACCCGATTGGCCCGCTCTGCTGACCCTATTGCGGCAAAACCGCTTGCTTGAGCCCAATCTGGACCAGCGTCTCGAAGCCGCGTTTCGCGAGCGCTTATTTGCCGGGCGCGATCAACTCGACCTGCCCTTGTTAAACGAAGCAGTTAAATACCGTGAACCGATGCGCGCCTTCTTTGGCCTTCCGTTTATGCAAGTTGCGGCCGAGGGCGGTGAGACCTTGTTGTATCGCGAGACCTTCGAGGACTGGAAAAAGGCCGATTTGTTTCAGGCGTTGCGCTACCGCCGTGCCTACCGTGATTTTCGCCGACAACGCTTGGGCGGTGTGGGTCAGGGTCACTGGGCCGCCCTGCTGGATAAGTTGGCACTCGAGTGTTTCGAAGACGCCGTTAATCGTTTGATCGAACGGGCGCCCATGCTGCCCATGGGTGAGGACCAAGCCTTTTCTGAGCAGGACCTGACCCGTACCATTCGCGGTTTTGCCGCCGCCGCGCGCGACCTCAGCGAACTCGAACACTTTTTCGCCGAAACCGGCTTAACCCGATCACGCGACGCTCTCAATCATTACCTCACCGAAACCGCGCTGGCCCTGTTGTTTCGTGCCGACGCCTTTTTGCCACGAGACCTTTACTTGGACCGTGATTTCGGGGCTTGGGACGGGCACACGCCGATGACCGCCAAAGCGCTTGGCTTTGACGACGACAAAGCCTTGCAAGCGTGGTTGGATGCCACCCGCAACCACCTGTTCCACATTGGTTTAAACGGCGTTGCGCCACTGTTGGCCGTGCTCGATGCCGGTGTCGCCGATCCCGAGGTTCAGAGCCGCGAATTGGTGCTGCGGTGGCGCGCTATGCTCGAAGAAATCGACGCTTATCGCCGTCGTCAGCCGTACCCGGCGTTGCGTCGCCTCGAGGTCTACCTCAAACGCGATATGCGCAGCTTGCATCTGGACAATTACCGCACCGAGTTGGCCGACATTCGCCCCTCATCCAATTACTTTCTGGAGCGCATTAATCAGGTTAAGTTGAAATTGCGTCACCATTTAACGGCGCTTGATCAGAAACGTCACGAGGTGCGTTTTCCTCAACGCACGCGTGCCTTCGCCCAAGGTGTGGTCGATCCGTTTAATACCTGGCTGGCGGGTACCTTTCCCTTCGCCGGCGCCGATGCCGCGCGCGAGACCGACCCCGCTGTTTTGACCCAAATCGTCGCCGCCTGTGAACGGCTGGCGCCGCCTTTGGTCGATTCCATCACCTTCGAAGCCGACCCCGACGACGACGCCCTTGCCGCCCACCGTTTCATTAAACAATTCCAAGGTGCCTACCGTTTCTTGCAACAGTTTCGTTCGGTTGAAGGCCGCGCCCCGCTGCAGTTGCGTTTTCGCGAGCGCGCCCCGCACGAGGATGAACGGTTCGGCAATCACATTGTCGCCTGGCGGCTTCGCATCGGCGAAAAAGAGGTGCCTTTTACGCGGGAAGCCGCTGTTGCCGCCTGGAGTGCCGACGCGCCGATTGAGCTGCGTTTACAGTGGGCCAAGAACGCACCCCATCAACCCGACAGCCGCGTGCGCTCGCCCTGGTACCGCGTCGAAGGGCGCGAGGTCGTTTATTCATTCGAAGGGCGTTACGCTTTGTTGCGCTTGTTGACGCGCCATGTCCAACACGAGCCCGCCTTCCAAAAAGGCGAGACCCACTTGTTGCGTTTCGAGATTCCGCTGCACCACGACGGCGACGGCCCCCGTCACGCCGTCGTGTTCTCACGCTTGCGCCTCTCCGTCGCCGGACGTGAGCCTTTATCGAGCTTGCCGCTTTTCCCGCGTGCCGCACCCCGTGTTGCCGCCCAGCCGCCGGACGATCACCTGCAAACCGATCCCACCGAAGTCCATCTCGGCAAATTACAGCCCAGCCACGAAAACCGTTGAACCAAGGAGGCCGCGATGACCAGCGCCGTCGAAAACGAACCCCAGATCAATCCTTTACTCGCCCCGATTCGGGAAGACGAACCTACCGGCACCAATTTGCGGTACGAGCAAATTTACGACGACATTCGCGAAGCCCAGCGCGAGGACGATCCCAATCTGCCGCAAGGTGAGTGGGAAACCGAACTCAAACGCGCCGATTGGCGGCGTGTGGCGGAACTGTGTGAAACTGCATTGTGCGATTACGCCAAAGACTTGCGCGTCGCTGCCTGGCTGGTGGAAGCGCGCATCAAACAGGCGGGACCCGCCGCCGCCGCTGAAGCCGTCGCCTTAATCGGAGCCTTGTGCGACACCTACTGGGCCGAGGTTTTTCCCCATGACGAAGATGAGGATTTTGAGGCTCGTGTCGACGTGTTTGAATGGCTCAACCGCCGCTTGCATCTCGCTGTACGGCATCATCCGCTGTTCGATCTCGACGATGTGCGCACGCTCTCGCTCGGCGACTGGGAGAAAGTGGTCGTCGCCAGGCTCGCCGACGACGGCGACAAAAACAAAACCTTCGAAATCGATCCTGCTGATTTTGACAAAGCCCTCAAAGCTGTGCCCACCCAATCCTTGATGAACCTCCGTCAAGGTTTTGACGCTTTGGCCGCCGCCGTGAATGCGTTAGAGACTCAATTAGACCAACTGATGGGACGTGCCGCGCCCAGTTTCAAAAGCCTGCGTGAGATTTTGACGCTCATCCTGCGGCGCCTCGACGAACCGCTGGCCAAACGCAACGATGTGCCGAATGAGGAAGTTGAAAGCGACGAACCGACAGGTCCCACCGGCGACGTCTCCGTGCGCGGCGCCATCCAAAACCGTGATCAGGCGTACCAGCTCATCACCAAAATCGCCGACTTCCTCGAAGCCACCGAACCGCACAGCCCGACACCTTACCTGCTGCGGCGCGTGGCCGAGTGGGGCGGCAAGTCGTTGATGGAGTTGATGGAAGAAACTATTACCTCGCAAGACGAACGCTCGCGTTACATGACCCACTTCTTCTTACCCAGTCCAGCGCGTGCGCCGCAAAACGACGAATGGTAGGGCCTGTAATCCTGTCGTGATCGTGTTGTAATAGCGCCATCATCGCCAGGAGTTGACCCCATGGAATTAACCTATCGCCGTGCTAATTATGCCGACGTTCCCGCGATTGTCGCCATGCTCGCCGACGACAAACTAGGCGGGCAGCGTGAGGCCTTCGCCGATCCGCTGCCCGACGTCTATTATGCCGCCTTTGCTCGCATCGACGCCGACCCCAACAATCTGCTCGTGGTCGCCCTCGCCGAGGAGCGCATCGTCGGCACCTTGCAGCTCACGTTTATTCCCTACCTGACCTTCAAAGGCGGCACGCGCGCCCAAATCGAGGCCGTCCGCGTTCACCGCGATTTTCGCGGGCAGGGTCTCGGTCGTCGCTTTTTTGAGTGGGCCATTGCCTGCGCCAAAGAACGCGACTGCCATGTGGTGCAACTCACCACCAATAAAGAGCGCGACCGCGCCCGTGATTTCTACGATGCCTTGGGTTTTGAAGCCTCCCACGATGGTATGAAGCTCTATCTGAAACCCTGGTGACACAACGCTGTTGCCCTTCATAAGTAAATCTTGCCGTTCACCCACTTGTCGCCAACACGACCGTCCCTTTTCCTGTTTGCCTCCTACCGCCGTGTCATTGCTGCTCAGTCCTCGTTGGTTAAAGCCGCCGTCGTTGCCGCTGTTTCAAAGTCGTCCGCGTAGATCAGTTGTCCTTGGCCGTCGTACAAACGCACCCAATCGAGCGCACCCGTGCCGTAGAAGCGGAACTGCATTCCCTTAATGCGCCCCGCCGGCACACCGCTTTGGTGGCGATGTAGTTCGCGGTCATCCACCAAAATGCGTGTATCGCCCGCCTTGGCCGTCAGCGTGAGCGTGCGCCAGTCGGAAAGATCGCAACCGAAGGCGCTCATATCATGCTCTTTGCCCGTCAGTCGTTGGTCCGGCAACAACAGCGTCATATCGCTGACACAACCCGCGTAGGCCAGGGGAATCAGGAAAAACTCGTTTTCGCACAGTAGGAACAATTGGCTTTTCTGGCAAGTTAAGCCGCCGTCTTCGAGCCGATTGCGCAGGCGCGCCTCCAGACGGAAATCGTCACCCGTGACTGCGCCGAAGTCGCGTACATTGTAATAACTCACCCAGTATTTGTTTTTCGAAAGGTCCAGGCGTGCGTCGGCCAACAGTTGCGGTGCCGCATGTAATACGCCGTTGTTGCGGATTTTGTCGACCGGTAGGTAGAAGGGAATGGTGTCGTAAATGTCGTAACGGGCCAGCGGTAACCAATCGTCGGTGGTGATGTGAACGCGGCGGTCGGCGACGATGCGTTCATCGACGAGCAATCGCGCGCGGTGGAAACCTGGCAAGTAGTACACCGCCGAATGGTGCTTTTGCGACGGGTTGAGCTGGACCCGTTCCGCCTGGTTCCAAGATTGTTGAATGTGAACTTGTTGATCGTTTAATTGGCTCAAATCGAAATCGAAAATCACCGTGTTGGGTAAGCCGGTTTGCACCGTTGTGCGGTGCGAAAAGGGAATGCTCGGTAAGGGGGGCGCCACATTCGAGCCCGCTGGATTGTGGGAAAACAAGGTAAACAGCAGCAGCACCGCGATTCCAGCCGCCAGGGCCGAGCCTAGCCAGGTTAAACCACCGACCTTAAATTTTGGTGCCTGCGCGGGGGCTGTTTCTAACCGTGCCGCTTCGCTGTTCGTTTCAGCCGCCGTGCTTGGGGTCGCTTGCGTGACGGCAACCTTGACCTGCACCAGTTCTTCGACGTTGGCTTCGGGCGCTGTTTTCGTCTCCGTCGCCGACCTTTCGTCCTCTACCACCAACTGTTCTTGCTGCAATTGGTGCCAGCCTTCAAAACCGGCGAATTTGGCCAGCGCCTCCAGGGTCGAAGGATGCGGTGTTGCCGCGTAATTGGGTTTCCACAAACGGCGTAGCGTCGACAAACTGATCGAAATCTCGGTTTCCTCAAAGATCAATTTGCTAAGGCACTCGTAATCCCGTTGTTTCCAATCGGCCGACGGACCCCAGGTCAGTTTTTCTTCAATGGTTTGTTTGCAGTGATGCAGCAGGTCGTGGAGTGGAATCGGCATAAAAATCGTCCTGATTGGCATTTGGTTGATAAATGAACGGTATTTGAACGGGTTTGTTTTCAATCGCTTACGTAAGCTTCTACAAAACGAGACAGCGAATTTCTCGCTTACCCAAATTCTAACATCCAGTCGGAGATTTCAAGTGCGCGGTTCAAAAAAGTTCCCGAAGTTAGCTGGGGTGTCGTCGGCTCGGCGCCTGCCTCTAGCTTTTCTATCGGCTGCTTTGACACCAACCCGCACCCCGGATTGCAACCCATAAGGAGGAACAAGGATGAAACGGTTAACACTTGTGTTGGCGATGATGGTAATGGTTGTGGGTGCGCCCCTGTGGGCCGCCGATGTGCCCATGGAAGAAGCTTATTGGGAGGGACCCGAGGCGACCTTTATGCCTTTTATGGGTCGCCCGGCGATGACCGGTTTTGCCATGCTTAAGGACGGTGAGCTGCGCGACGGCCGTATTGAAGTCGACCTCGCCGCTACCGGCGAACGCGGTTACCCCGGTGTTCTCTTTCACATTGCCGGTAAAGGTGAATACGAAACCGTTTACGTGCGACCCCACAAAAGTAACCTGCCCGACACCGCCCAATACGCGCCTTCCATTAAAGGTATGGTCGCCTGGCAACTCTACGCCGGCGAAGGTTACACCGCCCGCGCTTTACTGCCCAAAATGCAGTGGATGAAGTTGGTACTCGAAATTCGCGGCCGCTGGGCTGACTTTTACATCGACGGCCAACACATCATGAAAATGCCGCTCAAGCACCAGGGCGGTGGCAGCGGCATTGCCCTGAACGCCTACCCCTTGGGTCAAGCCTGGTACTCCAATTTCAAGTTCACCCCGAGTGACAATGTCAAAGTGGAACCGGCCCAGGTTGAAGCAATCGCCGACGGCACCGTGCTCGATTGGGAACTTTCACCGCTGTTGGACACCGAAACCCTAAATGCCGAAGTTTATCCCGGCAAGTCCGCTGCTGACACCTGGACCAAGGTCAAAGCCGAAGGCCCCGGTTTTGTGAACATTTCCAAGGTTCACGCCAAAAACAAACGTTGGAACACCGTTTTGGCGCGGGCCACCGTCAACGCCGATCGCAACAAAAGGGTCAAACTCAGCTTGGGCTATAGCGACCGCGTTGACGTTTGGGTGAACGGCCAAAAAGTGTTCCATGGCAACGACGAGTTCTTGTCCCATGATGACACCTTCCTCGGCATCGTCGGTCTCAATGACAGCGTTTACGTCGACCTCAAAAAAGGCGAAAACGAGATTATGACCATGGTGCACGAGCGTTTCGGTGGCTGGGCTGTGTGGGCTCATATTGAAGAGCTCAGCCAAGACGCCGTGCGTTAAGTCTTGCCATCGGTTTTATCGTTCTCAGGAGTCCATCGCTCCAGTTTTTGGCTGTGCCGTCCCGGCCTGGGGAGGGCGGTGGCGGTACAGCCCTTTTTTCACAAATTCATTCGCGCTCTCCAAGGCGAAATTTGGGACCCGATGGTCGGGCGCGACCGTCGGGTCCGTTTTTTATTGTCTTTTGGGCAGGCAACAGCGTTTGTATTTATCACCGCTACCACAAGGACAGGGATCGTTGCGGCCCAACTGCTTGCGCCGCAGTAAGCGATATTCTTCATCCAATAGACCCAGCGTGTCTTGGCGGTAAATTTTAGCGAGCTTGGCGTACACGCGTGGGTGATCTTCGGCCAGCCGTTGCGGGTTCTCAAAAAAGTACTCGGTGGTGACCGCCAGGAATTCTTGGTCGTTGGTTTTGCTGTAGGGATCGATCGCGCCGCGACCCGCGCTTTTTTCGGCAATTTTTTCCTGCATCAAGCTGCGCCAGGGGGCGATCAGGTCGGCCGGCAGCGCACCGGCCACGCCGTCGATGCTGCCGTCGCGTTTGTCGACCATGTGTGCGAATTCGTGAATGCCCACATTGCGGCGGTCGTGCGGATTGGCAAAACCCGCCACCAGCGCCGGTGCCGACAGAATCACCACGCCGTTGTTGAGCGCGCCGTGGACCATGCCGAGAATGCGGGCGTCTTCGCCGCCCTCAGCCTGGTAATCGCTGTTGAAGGTCGCCGGGTAGAGCAGGACTTCGCTCAGGTATTCGTATTCCCAGCGGGGAAACCCCATGATGGGAATCACCGCCGAGGCCGCTACCAAAACGCGGTGCAAGTCGGTGACGGTCACGTCGACGCCGGCGATCGGCGTTTCATCCAGAAACACTTGCACCAAACGGCAAAATCGCGTTTGGTCGGCCGGTTCCAGGCAGTTGTAATAAGCGACGTGCTGTTCCAGCAGGGCCCGGTATGGGGCGGGGAAGGGTTGGCGCAGGAGGAGCAGACGGCGACGTGCTTTGGCGGTGAAGAGGCGGTAACAGGCGAAGGCGAGTAACGCGCCGGTGACGGCAACCGCCATCGCTGCAAAAGGTGTTTGGCGTAGCAGCGCCGCAATCACCAGCCCGACCGCGAGCGGGAGCGCCGCCAATCGCAGCGACTGCGCGCGTATTTCACTAAAACGTTGGGCATCAACCAGCACGGGCACCTCCACCACGAAAAACCCGTATCTTAGCACTCAATCGCCGCGCAGGGCCGCGCTTACCGAATGCAGTGTTTTTCGAGTGCCGCGCGCATAGGCGCCTACCGCTTATTGGTAATTACGACGAGCATTTTTACGAGACATTGCTGCCAAACAGATTGTGTGATTTCGCCGGCGAGAATCGCTCATTTCAGACAACACAACCCGGTAAACGCCAAGGTTATTGGATCCATGGTGACGGTGAAGGTGCAATTCCCGCCATCGTCGACACTGACGAAATCTACACGTGGGTCAAACCCGGCACCAGCATGCCTGACGATGTTTTGTAGGACAGGTGATGCTTGCAGAATGCATTGATCAGGATCTCTTTTTCTCCTTTAAGCGGCGTCGTACCAACAACTTGAAACCGGTATCCTTCCAGTTCCTGATGATGTCGTGATCAGGAGCCAGGCGCTCGTGGACATAAAACATCAGCATTTGCTGGATGATGGGCATGAGTTCTTCTTCGAGAGGCCGGAACCCTATACCTTGATATTCCAAGTTGGGTTGGAATTGGACGAAAGTATTGTGGTTGCTAGAAAGAGAACATAGTAAAAAAAGAAAAAGCGGTTTTGACATCATTCCTGCCTCGTGACCTCTTTGTTCAGGTAGGGAAGTGAACTGACCTTACTCCATTCTTGGGTGATGATCTTTGTTCGGGAATTATAACGATAATCATGTTACTTATGTCCGCTGGCTTTTTCTTTGGTTGTTGAATTATACCTAAAAGGCGCGAAACGGGTGAGTGATTTTGATTGCTAGGTTGAAATAATAGTAGGGAAAGAAAAAGAATTTATTGCATGTTGTATAGCTGGTGGCTTCGTTGTTCGGGGGTGCTGTGTTCTTCGCTTAGTTTATTTTCGGTTACGTGTCTGTTTTTAAGGTTCCTTAAGCCAATGACTCCCGTACTCTCACGCCGAAGGAGCATAGTCGGCTTGATCCAATAAACGCTTGGCTGGGATTGTTCCTGGCTTATTAAAACAAAAACCGGCTATAAGTCCTACGGGTGTGAGCACCGTTTGTTTAACGCTCATATTTAACGAATGCTTAGCCAACTAAATGCCAAAGTTTCAGGATCTATATAGACCGCAAAGAAATCTTCACTATGGTGAGAAACCTTCACCATCCTTGTGCGAAGATTGAGCGGGTAGTTCTACTACATCGGATTCTGCAGTCTCAAGTAAAAACTCTCCAGAATAAGCGTTAACAATAATTCATTTTATTCCATCTCTTTGCGTTAGTCCATAAACTTGAAACCAGTAACCTTTCCAGTTTTTGATGACATTGTGGTCAGCGCCAAGCTGATCCTGAACATAGGACATGAGCTTTTGCTGAATGATGGGAATGATGTCTTTTTACAACCATCCAATATCCCACTTTTTGGAATCGCGAATTAGGCTGGAAATGGA
The DNA here is from genome assembly GCA_030429565.1 of Holophagae bacterium. Classification (GTDB taxonomy): domain Bacteria; phylum Acidobacteriota; class Holophagae; order Acanthopleuribacterales; family Acanthopleuribacteraceae; genus Acanthopleuribacter. The sequence continues at coordinate 149,843 of JAUIFE010000013.1, forward strand.
TGAAAGCGTTTTGATTGTTAGTTTGGAATAACAGAAGGAAAAGAAAAAGAAATTCTTGCATGTTGTAGACCTAGTGGCTTCTTTGTTCGGGGATGCTGTGTTCTTCGCTTGATTTGTTTTCGGTTATGTGTCCGTTTTTTTAAGTTCCTGAAACCAGTGACTCCCGTATTCTCACGCCGAAGGAGCATAGTCGGCTTGATCTAATAAAAGCTGGCTGGGATTGTTCCTGGCTTATTAAAACAAAAACCGGCCTACAAGTCCTACGGGTGTGAGCACCGTTTGTTTAATGCTCGCATTTAACGAATGTTTAGCCAAGTAAATGCCAAAGTTTCAGGATCCATATAGACCTTAAAGAAAGACTCACTTTTGTGAGAAACCATCACCATCCTTGTGCGAAGATTGAGAGGGTGTTCTACTTCATCGGATTCTGCAGTCTCGAGTAAAAATTCTCTAGAATAAGCATTAACAATAATCCATTTTATTCCATCTTTTTGCGTTAGTCCATAAACTTGAAACCAGTAACCGTCCCAGTTTTTGATAACATTGTGGTCAGCACCAAGCTGATCCTGAACATAGGACATGAGCTTTTGCTGAATGATGGGAATGATTTCTTCTTTTACCATCCAGTATCCCACTTTTTGGAGTCGCGAGTTAGGTTGGAAATGGATCAAAGCGTTTGGATTGTTAGGTTGGAATAACAGAATGAAAAGAAAAAGAAATTCTTGCATATTGGATACCTAGTGACTTCGTCGTTCGGGAATGCTGTGTTCTTCTCTTAGTTGGTTTTCGGTTACGTGTTTGTTTTGAAAATCTCCAAGGCCAATGGTTTCCATTTCTTCAGTGTCGGTCCTTAAAATTTTCGGTGCTTTCTGTCCTTCGATTTGAATGACATTATTGGTTTTACCCTCTACGGCAATACCCTTATTGAAGCGGTATGCATGGATCAATTCATGAGCAATTGCTATATGCAGTGGTATATTCGAGTCTGCTTTGACTGATTTATCGCTGGTTGCTGACTTTACATAAACGCGAGACTTTTCGTCTGGATTTATGTTTATTTTAGCTTTAGCCCCGGTCCCATCGTGAGCACTTGCGATTCGCCAAGTGTTGGCTTTGTTTTCTTTGTCTGTGTTGATTCTTATGGTGTTCTTGAAGCGGGTTTCGAGAAGATCCATGATTAATCTGTTTCCGTGAGGGAGTGTTTCTTTTGTTGCCTTTTCTTTGATGAAGACTCGAAAGTTTCTGTCGTAACTCAGCTTGTGGTCAGTCAGCTTTTGCAGTTCTCCCAGGAGAGATTGCCTTTCATCTATTGAGCTGTTTTGGTGGAAATATAATTTTTTGCCGTCGGGGTCCACGTATATGATCGGGTTGTTGGCCACATAGCTGTAACTATTGACCAATTCCCGCCGCGGGTCAACCTGTAGGAAACGACCCGCTGCCGGCATGTACCAGCGGCCGCCCATGTAGGTCAGGCCGGTGCCGTGCTCGCGTTCTTGGCCGGTAAACTGGTGCGGTTCTTTGGTATCGCCGGCCAGGCCGCTGTTGTAGCTTTCGCGCAGGGTGTTGCCGAAGGGATCGGTATCACCCAAACGCTGCACCATCAGGCTGCGAATTTGGTTGTAGGCCAGCGGTTGTGCCGCCACTTCGGTATCGGCCGAGGTATTGAATACCGGCAAGGTCAGCATTTGGTTGTAGTGGGCGCGCACGTCTTCCAGCGCCATCACGCGGTCGTGGATTTCCACTTGGTCCAGCGCACCGTGCCAGCGGTAACCGTCGTAGGTCGGCCAATCGCCCAGCGCGATCTGTTGCGCCGGGTACAGGGCCGGCAAGGTGATCGCCTGTGGTTGACCCACTTCTTCGCCGTTTTGGTAGAAACGCACCATTTCGCCGTCGTAGGTGACCGCCAACTGGACCCAAGTCCGGTGGGGCACCGTTGGCCACTGCGACAGGAACTGCCAGCCTTCGGCGCCGCCGCCGACGCGCAGGATCGGTTGTTTGGCGGCGTCCAGGTACCAGTGAATGGGGTTGTAGCGAATGCTGCGTTGCGTGCCGACACACACCATGGTGCCGTGATCGTCGTCGCCGTCGCGTTCGTCTTCGTCGTACAGCCACAACATGATGCTGAATTGGTTGGTTAAGTTCTCCGTGCGGGCATCGTCGGCCACGGTGACCATGTCGCCGCGGTCGAGCCACAGCGCGCGGCGGCCGTCACGGGAAACGTAACGCGCTTTCGTGACCGCTGTTCCTGCCGACAGCAAACCCTGGTTGTTCAGGTCGCCCTCAAAGTCCATCTTTAACAACGGCTGATAACCCTGTACCGGGCCAAAGTTGGCCGCCGGCGGGATTTGGCTTGGGTCGGCCTCGGGCAGGTCGCGGTTGGCCGCGATCACCATTTTGGTGCTGCCCAAATAATCTTTGACGTACAGACCGGTGTTTTGTTTGCTTTTGTAACCGAAACGTTCCGTGCCGTTAAACAAGTAGTAACGTTTAGCGCGGCCGAAGCGGTCCAGTTCCACGGCATTGTCGTTTCCGGAAGGCACAAAGTAGGTCAATTCGCTCTCATTGGACGTGTTGACGACCTCGCGCGAGATGCGGGCGCCGTTGTGGTCGTATTGGTAATAGCGGGTGTTTTCGTCCAGCTCGCTGCTATCCGCCGGCACCGGGTTCGTTTGTCTTTGTTCGATCGCCGTCGGCAATTGCGGGAAGCGGTAATCCCCGTAGGCGAGGGATTGGTCGAAGATTTTGGTGAAACCGTTGGTGATACTGTAGTGTTCGATGTGGTTGACGTTGCCCGCGTTGTCATAACCAAACACCGCTTGGTCCCAGTTCTGGCCGTCGCCGTCGGCATTCAGGTATTCCAGTCGGTTGCTGACGCCACTGATTAGGTGGCTCAGACGGTTGGTGGTGAGGCCGCCGCCGTTGACGCCGGGTTTGTCGGTTTGCTGTTCGCGTACGCGGTTGCCGTTGCGGTCGTAGCTGTAGTGTTGGCTGTACCACTGTGGCCACGAGTGGTAGGCGGCGGTTAGTTGATAAACACCGTCATAACCGAATTCGTGGCGCAATACCTGCGGCACAATCGCCGTGCTGGAGCCGGAACCGCGACTTTCGGCTTCGGTGGTCAGGTGATAGGTTTCACTGAGGATGGCAATGCTGCCGTCGTACATGCGTTGCACACCGGCGTGAAGTGGGTCGTTTTGACCACAGTCGCCGTCGAAACAGTTGTTGAGCCCAAAATAATCGAGATCGACACTGTAGGTGGGTACTTCGCCAACCGCGACTTGTTGCTGGTACAACCAATCGCGCACATCGTAGCGGTAGCTGTTTTCGATTTGTGCTCCGGCGGGATCGCCGAAGCGGATCGCGCCCAGGTGACCCGTCGGCGTGTACGACCATTGGGTTAAGGTGCGTTTTTCGTTATCCAAGCTGATGTTGGCTGCTTCATCGATCAGCGGGCCTAGGGCGACCTCGGTCGTTGCCAACGGCGTGGTGAAGTCCTGGCCCACTTGGCGGTGGCTGACCCCAATCAACATGCGGTCCGAAAGCGGCGTCAGGTCGTAGGTGCGAATCAAACGCGCGAAGGCGTCGTATTGGAAACCCAAGCCCTGGTGGTGCGTTTGGTTGTAGTAGGCCGTGACCAGGTCGCGGTTATCGTACTTAAGCCAGCTGATTTGCGGTTCCATGACACCCGCCAGCATGTAGACACGGCACACGATTCTGCCTTTGGCGTCGTAGTAAAAACGTTCGCCGCTTTCCATGCCGCAAATTTCGACCACTTGACCAATTGGATCGGCAAAACGGATGCCGTCCGGCGACCAGGGATAGGCCTCCTGTAACTCGTTGAACTGTGGCCAGCCATTGCCAAAACCGGTGTTTGCCGGGAAAAATCGTTCATTAAACATATCGTATTGGTCGTAGAAGGTTTCCGTCCAGGGGGCATAGCTGCTTGCATTGGTGAGCGGCAATTCGCCGAAGTCGGGTGGTGTGTTACCACTGATCGGGGTGAGCCATGCTTGTAGCGTTTGGCGCGAGCTGCCGTGGCTAAAGCCTGCTAGGTTTCGTCTAAGAGTGCGGACCACGCGCCCTTGGCGATCATAAATGGTTTCCGTCCAGTCATGGGTGCCCATATCGCGGCCGGTTTGATTCAGGCGGACGCGACCGTGGCGGTCGTAGACAAACTGGCTGGTTCCGGCATCGGCTTCAATGGTGGTCACCAATCGGTCGTGGGCGTCGTACTGGTAACGCGTGCGCAAGTTGGCGTTGACGCCGCCGGTCGAGGCGATGGTCCAAGGCCCGCCGCCGGGGCGGCTCAGCACCAAGGCGCGTGGCGGCCACGAGGCGACCAGGCGGCCTTTGCGGTCGTATTCTTGGAAACTAACCAAGTTGCGATCACTGGCGCCGCTTTCGCCCACGCGTGCCGCGTAATCGGCAGGCAGGTAAATGTGGCTGTTATCGAGCGTGGTTGCGTTTTCGCCAACATGAACTTGGAAACCCCACGATTGCAACAAACTGATGTCAGGGTTGGTAATGGTGAACAAGGTGCGTTCTTCCATACCGGTGAGGGTCAGGGTCATCAAACCGTTGGGATCGATCATCAGGGTGCCGGTTAAGCCGGGTTGCGGTGTTTCGCCGTTGCGCGCAATCGGTAACAGGTTGTTGCCGGTTTCCAGGTTGTCGATGATCAGGTCGAGCTCGGCCGGCAGGTTGGCACCGTTTTGTTGCGCGCGAATGGTGAGGTAGTGGTATCGCGTGTAGCGCAGCGGATCGTTGCTGTCGCGAGCCTTTTCGCCCATGGGCAAGGAGGCCAGGATGCGGGCGCGGGTTGGGTCCTGTTCGTACAGTGTTTCTTCGAAGGGGGCGCTGTCTTTATTGAGGATGTAGGACAGGAGGTCGACGCCGCCGGGGCGCACGTTGCCTTGGTGCCAGAACCGGGTGCCGGCGGCGAAGGTATCGGCGCGACTGCCGGCCGCCGCCAATTCCAACGGCGGAACACGGTACGGCGATGACTCTAGCTGGGGATTGCCCAGGTAGGCGTTTTGGCCGATCGCGGCCAGCAAGTTTTTCCCTGCTTTAGTTTGGCGACCCAGGCTGTCGTATTCGGCCATCCCGGAAATGACGACTTTTTGCAGCATGTCTGCCGGTGCTTTGCTCGCCATGGTGCGCACTTCTTGGGTGCGTCCGGTCAGGTCGGCGAATTGCACCGTGACCACGCTGTGTTCGGGATCGGCTGGGTCGGGGTAAGCGATTTCAACCAAACGGTTGTGGGTGTTGGTCTCGCCAAAGGAAGGAAAGCCGCCGTTGAGGAACTGGGTCAGCTCGTAATTTTCCTGATAGGTCTCGGTTTCAACCTCAGCCAAGGGGCTGCGCTGAATTTCCTCTTCTGGGATAAATACGATCACATATAGCTGTTGGCGTTGCTCATCTAAGTCCAGGTAGGTCGACCAAAAAACGTTGCCAGCCTGTTGCCAACCGATTTGGGTCGGGTCGTTAAGCGTCACCGGTTGGCGGTTTTGGTACGTGAAATTGAGTTGGTCGGCGGCATTTTTGGGATAGGGTACCAAATAAACCATATGTTGCTTTGCGCGTACTTGCTCAGGGTCTGGTGTAAAGGGAACCGTTAGCCATGTGTAACAGTCCAGCGCATTGAGATCGGGGGTTTCGGTTTCAATTTCGCTGGTAAGCAGTGGGTTTTTGCCGAGGACCCACAGGTGGTTGGATGTTTCTTGTACCACTTCGGCATCGAGCAACATGGGTTCCGGCGCGTAGCTGAGCTGCAACGCTCGGTTCAGAGCTGACGGGGCTGAGTCCAGCGCGCGCCGTAACATGGCCATGGCTTGGTCCGATCGCGTCCCCAAACCCGAGTTCAAGTTTCTCGGTGCGGTAACAAAAGCACTATCAGGCTTGTACAAGGTGAAATGAGTTGTGTACTTAATTAACTCGGTTTGGTTGTTTGAAGTAATCAAAGCATCATCAGGATTCTTATATGTGACGACAAGCTGAACTGGAATAGGGTTACCATTCTGCCAGAAGCTGTTTTGGAGGGTTCTAGAAGAGATCTGCGCATTTATGACGATTTTATTGTTTTCCGGGTCAAACGAAACATATGAATTAGATAAAAAACCACTGTGTCCTATGCTAATTCCCTCGGTTTGATCAAGCGGAATCCAATCTTGGCCATTCCACGCTTGTCCTTGGTGTAACCACTTCCAGGTGAAGTTCTGCCAATCAACCATCTCCGGTTGAATGTCCATGTTAGGTGATAATGTTTGCGTGAAGGTGACTGTTTGATTTATGTCACTTCGGAATAGTACGCGATCAATGCTAACTTCATCATATTCAAAATGTGTAAGACCTGTAGACTCTGCAGGGATTCCATGCTCAAAGATGAATGGATACCCATCTCCTCTTAAAGCTGTAGTTGTCATAAGTGGGTCTGGATCATTCGGTCTTCTGATACTTAATACTATTCTAGCTGCTAGATCTTCTTTCGAGCCGTTTGGGAGTATATTTGACGAATTCAGTCGGCTTTTTAGTTCTGAAAGCGAAATGATGCTACTAGCTGAGAAGAAAAAATCGCCTTCTGCTATTTGTTGACTGTGGTTAATCAGTGTTCTTGGGAGGTTCTCAAGGCTTTGGCCTGTTGCGTTTAAATATGTCTCAAGATTCACTGATGCGTTTGCTGTGTTTTCGCCGTCTTGGGAAAGTATACTTAACGAAATATACCATCTGCTGGGCGACAAATTGAATTTTGAGTAGTCAAATTTGACTCTTGTATTGACTACGTAGTTAGAAAGGTTATCGTCTTGGAACATCCAGGTGGAATTAAAATTTTTAGGGAGGATTGTTCCAGCAAGAAATTCTTCTTCGGGTTCGCAGTCAATTATGCCATCATGTTCTATTCTGATTTGCCCTTCATCGAAATAGTAAGTTTTATTTGTCCATGTGTCCTCAATAGTAAAATCGTAAAGTACCAGTGGAAATGGATTTGTAAGGGGGAGAGCTGTTGTACTTTGAGTTTGGTTTAAATAGCATTCGCCGACCCAGTTTTGATCAGAGTAATCCCATGTAGAACTTAGCCCACTGTATACCGTGTCGTTGTTCTCGTTCTGGTAAGTTTTTCTGAATACTAAGGAAAGCCCGGGGAAGTCTACCGGCGTCATGATTCCGTTTTGGTTGTAAATGTCTTGTTCAAATTTTATGGTGTTTAACTGGAAACCGTCTGAATTTAAGCCGCCGTCAAGGCTAGTAATGAAGCTCTGGTTTGTACCTAGTTTGGCTCTGATTTGAGTTGGTTTAGATGATGAGACGTTTCCGTTCTGAAGGTTGAAAGTTACAACTGTATTGGTTATATCCCTAATGCTACCGAAATCTTGTACTGCTTTTTCTGGGAAACCATATTCATCTTCAGCTAGGAATATTAAACGGTAGCGGTCTTTTAAATTATAGTTCTGATTCAAGGTGAAAGAAGGGCTCTGTCGAATTTCTACAATCTCCCATTCAATGGTTTCAGGATTTAGACGCATAAGTGTCCATTGGGGATTAAAGAAGGAGGGTTGCTCTTGTGTGCTGCTGAATCTTGGTTTGAGAGTGTCGCCTTTGCTAGCCCAGGTGTAACCTTCAAGAAAATAAGGGAACTGATAATCTCTTTGGTTTGATTCTCCTTCGTTTTCAATATAAAGAGAATTTGCTTTGAATTGACCGGTTGTTTTGATGATGACAGGAATACCTGTTTGGTCAGTGATGTTGTCTGGATTGGGATCTGTTAAGATCGGTAACCTTATTCCGTTAAGAGATATCTCGATCTTCCAGTTTTCTGGTAATAGTGTTGGGTAAAGTAGATCGTTGCTTTGAGTTGTATATGATACTAGTAAGAATTCAGAATCGTTTGGTAGGTTCTTGAAGGCTATTTCGTTTTCGTTGAATAGCAAATTCCTGATTGCTTCATGTATTTCTCTTGAGGTGAGTTCTTTGTTTGTTTTGGATAGTGGTATTGGTGCTGAGGTGGACCAGTTTTTGTATGTAGTGTTGTTGTTTTCTGTGGTTTTCTTTTTTAGCTGGAAAAATAATTTCGCTTGAGGGTAGAGAAATGAATTGGGTTGCTCGCGAAGGTTAATACTTGTGTTTTCATAGCTAGGTGAAGCAGAAGATTCTTTGAGAAGAATAGAATTTCTATGCCTGGGGTGGTGTTCGCCCCAGTTGTGTGAGTTAATTTCTAGATCTAATATGAAGCTGTCTTCAGTAATCTTGAGGCTGTTGCTTTGATACTCGAAAGAGCTTACGATTTCTGAATTACGAAAGAAGACTTTTATATCTTTGGATTGGAGGTTGTCCATGAAGTCTTCTTTAAAGTACTTATAAGGGTAAGAAGCCGAATATCCGCTCTTGTAGTTTTCTATTTTAATATTTGGCCACGTTTTTTTTGCGTGATCGACCCTTGTCCAAGGGGGGACGCTGTCGTTCTCTATCCATTGGAATCCATCCCAGAATTTTCCGGAATTTGAATCTTTCCATAGCCACTCTGTTTGAGGATATGATATGTGTTGTAAGTAGGACCTGAAGGTTAGTGTAAGTCCATATTCTTGTTTGTATACCTGTCTATTTGCCCTTACTAGCTCGTCTGGATTTATTGAAATTGGTTGGTATTTTGTTTGCATTAATGGGCTGTTTGGGTCTGAAATATTTGCTCCGTATCTGATTTCGATTTCGGTTGGATTTTCAGATGTTAATTCTAAAAGAGCACGATCTTCAAAGCTCATTCCTGTGAAGTCCACTATTAAAGTGTAAGTTCCATCTTCGTTCATTTTTAATGTGGAGTTTTTGAAGGCTGGGTATTCTTTAGCTTCTCTCAGGGATAGAAAAATTTTAGATGAAGTCTCCCTCCAATCAGCCCAGCTATATCCAATGAATGATGAAAGTTGGCGATATGATTCAGTTGTATGACGGTCGTGAAAGTAAAAAGCGTATGAAAGATTTATGAAAACATTATCTTCTGTAAGCGTCTGCCCAGGTGTTGATAAAGAAAATTCCGCTGTTAAGTTCTGTGAGAGAGGCGGATTACGGTTTTCGTATCTATCATCCGGAATTTCCTCTTCCTGAATGTATCGAACCTTTCCCATTTTGCGAATGTCTGTTCGTCGGCCGTACTGCTCATTTTGAATAAAAACATCGTATGTTTTCCCATTGTTCATGGGGGAATAGGTTTCTAGGTCGGGTCTTTCTCTCCATAAAGGATCCAGCCACTTTCCAGCCTCGTCACGAAGACCTACATACCATTTTCCGGGTAGTGTACCGTTCGTAGGAACAATAGAGAAAGTAGGTGTTGGGCTGGTTAGTTCATATTCTTCTAGAGGAGTCAGGCTTAGGTTGGTATAGGCATTAATGTCTGGTAAACGTGGCTTTGCTAATTCAAAATCAACATATGGCGCGCCTGAAGATACAGAATATTCTTGCGGTAGAAGGTTGCATATTCCATTTGTATTTGCGCAATCTGCTTCGCTTTCTTGGTTACGGGTTTTAGTGTAAAATACAGCATAAACAAGAGCTCTGTATGTAGTGTTATATTCAAGGTTGAGATGCTCTAGGCTGTAAATAGTGCTTTTTGTCCACATTTCTGGAGATTTCCAGTTAGGATCAGTTAGCCATGAACCTGTGTTTAGGTTCTGGACTGCTACCATGTACGCTACTTCTATGTTAGTTGGGTCTGTATTAGGTGGCCCTCGCCATCTGAGTTTCGGTGGGTTATCTTGTTCAAAGCTTATCTCACTAATGTCCTCTGGTTGTGTGGTTGTATAGGTGATCAAAGTGTTGTTTGAAACTATCTCGGTGTTTTCGTCTTGATAGCGGATTGTTAGATAGTATTTTGCGTTTTGGTCGTTCCAGAAGTTGTTTATGAAGTAGTTATGGGGTGTTGTTAGTTGAGCAGTTCTGCTAATTGATTGGTTTGAAGTTACAGTGAACTGACTTTCTGTTTGACTGTTTGGATTTAATGTTGTCCATGAGGTCGAATTGGACCATTCCGAATTTTCCCAAAATGAAACCGAGTTTTCATTATTGATTCTGTGAATTTGATAATATAACTTTTCTGGATCCATAGCGGCATTGTTTGAAAATCGAGCATCTATGTGAAGGGTTGCAGTGTCTCCTAAATTTATCTGAACGTAGGTTTTGTTATTGTTGAGAATGATTCTTGTGACCTCTGTTTTTTTGAAGGGAAATGTCTTTTCAAGATACTTGTCATTGCCTTCGGGGCTGTGGCCCAGCTTCACCCTCAGGTTGAAAGATTCGCGGCCCATCCAGAAGGCTTCAGTGAAGTCGCTTTGCTCAATTCGAATTGACACGCGGTCCGTGACGTAACGTTGAAACGGTAATGTTGGATTTGTGGTTGAGACCTCTTCAATGCGCTCAATTCTTAAGTGTCGCCAAAAGGGGTGCGGATTGGCGTGGTAGCTGTTGTAACGAATATTCGTGGTTGTCCAGTCAGAGCCGTTCCAATACCAGCCGGGTCGGTCGCCGTCCTCGAACTGCACGATAACTGGTGTGTCGGTTTCTTCATCAAAACGCGACATATTTCCTTCGATTACAATGGGTGCACTCATGTTGGTATTCACGAAATATCGCCCGTCTGAATCGAACTTGGGAATATAGGGTAGTGCGGCAAATACTGGGGAAACAAAGACAAAAAATGTGAGTAAGCTAGTTCTGATCATGCGAAATACCTTTTCAACAAATGGCTAGGTTTAAGGGTGGCTGAAATTCGGGCGAGGCTATCGTCCGAGTGGTCGCGATAGGTGTGATTAAACGATGGTTATTCAGTCGTTTTGTAATCCAAACGTTGGTGTTCCTTGATGATGCGACCTTCCGTGTCAATTATTCGGATCAGGTCTCCGCGAGAGTTGTATAGGTAACGCATTGTGCGGCCCCGTGCATCAGTCATCGAAGCGAGTTTCCGGGTTTTTTGGTGGTAGCTGTAATGGGCTACCGAACTCCGAGCCAGGTATGGCACCGCGTTGTTGTAGGGGTAAAGGGCGACATCATCAATCAAGGTGGCGGTTTGACTGGTATCGATCACGACCTGTGGTGGTACACCTTGCAGAACTAGCTGAACCAAGAACCAATCGTCTTCGACTGGGGTGATCCATAATAAATCGGTTGGACTTGACGGTTGGGTCGGTTGCAGTTCTATTGAACGACCTTCGATACTGAAGTAATTCGGTTGATAATTTTGGCCCCCCTTAGCGTAGAATCGCAACATGTACTCGTGAGCATCAGGTGGGTCTTGGTTTTCCGAACGACCTTCACCTGGCTGAAATCGAATTTCGATGCGGCCTTTGGCGGCATATAACCCGGAGTAGGCGTAGGCCATGGCGTAACGGTGGGTTTCCTCGTTTGTTGGATCTGTTGAGGGAACGCTTGACCGTGATAGTTGCATGCCCGGTGTCGGTTGACGTGCCGGTGGGTAAATGCCGGTTGGATTAATTGCCCAGTTTTCAAAGTTCTCGTAATAAACCTCGTCGGCACGGGCGTTGGTGAAATTGGCAACGAGAAAGGTGCCGCCTGGGTCATAAACCGCGCTGTTGAAGTTGCCGAGGCGGTCGCGGTGCTCCAACACTTGACCCTTGTCGTTCCAAGCGGTGTTTTGACCGGCGATTTCCCATTTTCCGTCGGCAGCCGAACCGCTGAGGATGTATTGTGTGTCCTTGAGGAAACCCCGTTCGCGTCCATCCGGCACGACCGCCCATCCGTTACTGCTGTTGTCGGTATTGGTGTGAATGAAACTCATGGTGGCGTCTTCCAGCCAAGCGGTTGGGCGGGAGGGGAGGGCGTTGTTGCGCCAGTGTTTCACTGATGCGGTCACCACCTGAACGTCGTTGCCGGCCAGCCGTGTAATCCAATCGCGGTCTAGATCCTGATGCAAACGCGTCCGGCTGCGTGCTTGTAGTTGATAGCCTTGTTGCAACAATAAGTTGCGTGATTTCATGCCGTTTTGACCGCCGCTGTCCCAAATCTCGTGGGCAGGCAATGTCCAAGTGTAGTCATAAAGTGGTGACCCGTCGCCGTTGACCGATTGGGTTTCCACAAGCATGGCCGAACCGGTGGTGTAATCGTAAGCTAACTCTTCTTGTTGGAACTGGACGACATGGTTACGGTCACCCATCGGTTGGTGATGGCGGGTAATGGTACGGTTTAGGCGGAAGTTGTTCCAAACCTCGTCCTGGGCACGCACGCCCACATCGTAAATGTAACCGTCGCCGTCTGCGCGGCGTATCATCAGGCTTTGGCTTTTTTCCGTATGGGTTCCCTGTGCCAAAGCGCGTGAAAAAGGACTGTTGAGTGTGATGTAGCCGACCTCGGTCGCAGCCGCGCCGCTAAATGCCGGCTGTGGTACTGTGGGTGCCAAGTGGCCGTCATTTTGACGGGCGAAACGCGCCACCAGGGGGCCGTCCCCTTCGGTGGGATAACATTCGCGATATTCATAGCGGGTCTCTTGAACGAGTGCTCCTCTGTCGTCCAAGGTGGCCATTTCCTGTGGCTGGCCAATCAAGCCACTGTTGTTTAGCACAAGCGAATCGGCTTGGTAGCGCAAATTAAAGGCGACCGGAGATTCTTCGTTGTGGCCTGCTAGTTCAAACGGGTTTTGGAGATCGAGACGATCCTCAAAGTTTTTGCGTAACTTCCAGCGAAATAGTGGGTTGACCTGGTGTGTAATACTTAAACCAATGTTGGCTGCTTGCATGTCGAAAAAGTTGGTTTGCTCTGCAGTGGGTGTGTTCCACCAAAAAGCGTTGCCCAATGCAAACGCGGTGATGTCTTCTCGGTAACTTCCGTAGTGGGGGTCATTCGCGTTGGCACTATTAAAGGGTTTCACCACACGGGCGTCGCCGGCGGTGATAAACCGATAGCGAGTGGCGCCGCCTAGTGCCCGCCCGCTGTTGTCGTGGCTTGTAACTGTGACCTCGCCGTAATTAATTTCGCTGCCAGGCATGTTGAAATAGGGGTGAGCTTCACTGTTAATGAGCCGTTGGTCACCGCCAAACCCGAAGCGGAACCCGATGGGATCGGAGAAGATGGTGCCGCTATCCAAACCATCGTCGCTGGTGTAATTGTAGCGTAAAATACGTACTTGCTCGGCCGGCGGCTGGGCATCGCCCCCCGGCCAAAAACGAGGCGCGGTTTTCATTTCGGCCACGCGCAAACCGCCACCCATTTCACCGACGGCAAGGAAAGGATTTGAAAGGCTGTCAAACTGGAACGGTACGGGATTGCCGTTTTGGGATGGAATCGCCCACACCGATAAAATGTATACATGTCCTTGGCTGTGAGTGGTTTCAGTAACCAGCCAGCGAGCCAGCTCATCCAAGCTTGGGTGAGCCGCCGCCAAGGTCGGACTGCCCGCTGAATCGAGCGGCACAACAAAACGGTGAAGGTTGGGTGAAGGGTGGTCGCTGTCGGGTCTCTGGCACTCGCCCGCGTCATTTAACCAGGTACACTCCTCGTTAATTGAACCACCGCGCGCGAATACAATCACCTGATCTTGGTAACGGCCGCTGCTTTGGCTCCAATCTAGTGTTAGGTTAGTTAAGCTGTCACGGATCTCGGCGTAACTGCGTGGCGTCTCTGCCGTCCCCACAAGGGCCTCAATGTTGCCTGCACCAAGATAGGCCAGCATGCCTTCGGTTGGCGCTGGAACCTGGCCGGCTGCATTGCCTGGTGTACTGCGGGCGTTGACTGCCAATCGGTCTTGCGCCCAACTATAGCGATCACTTTCATATTGCAAGCTAAGTTCAGTTCCAACCGGTGTTAGGATGGTTTTTAAACTGAAATTCGCTTGAATGGGTACAGTAACGCCGTTTTGGAGAAAAGTGCGTTGGGAGACAATACTTTGGTCTCGTGTGCTTTCTGGTGAAGGAAAGCCCCAAGCGTCTTTTTGGTAATAGGCGGCGTGGAAACTTGGCGGATGCGTAGCACTGGTTTTGTCCACGTAATAGCGGAATTCGTAGGGGTTGCCCATGCTAATGCCGTTTGCGCCGGAGAAATGAACCCGGGTGAGTGACAATCTACCGCCGGTGGCTGAATTGGGTACCATGTGACCCAGGTCGTAATCATAAGAAAACTGGGTGCTACTTAGGGTTTGGTAACGGTTGTACTGGTGCAGGCTTCTGAACGTTTGTGGCGTAACCTGGTTGGCGTAGGCGGTGGCAAACATGGGGTTGAGCAGACTGTTGCGTTCATAAAAACGGATCCGATCCAGTTTGACCGAACCGTTTTTTTGGTTGGGCCGGGTTGCGGCGACATCAGCGGTAATACTGGCGAAACTGCAAGGCGAGCCGCCCAGCAGATCACAGCGGTTAATAAAAAAGATATCGGCATGACCGTAACCAATGGTGCCTAAATAACGCATAACCGGCTGGGTGCCGTTGCTTACCGTGACCGGCATGCTCTGGCCGATCTCCTCCAGGCCCAGTAAATGGGCGGTACCGGCCTGAAATATAAACAAACGACCTTCGCTCATGGTTACTTGGCCGGCGGCATAAGCCTGAATTTGGGCGATGAGTGGGTGTGGGTTGCCGTTTTCATCGCGCAGATCCGTGTCAAGCGCTTGGTAGTGGCCTGGGCGGAACCGATAGATGGTTTTTTCCACAACGGCGGCCGGCGTCAGGCTGGTGTCCCAAAACCCGCCGCGGTTGTCCGTGCGGTCCGCGCTGTAATCGAACATGGCCATGTGGGTGCGTGTTTTGGCGTACAGCGGGAAGTAAAGATCTTTGCTGCCCAGGCTGCGCTCGTAAAAGTAATGGCTGTCGGTGCGGCTGCGACCGGTGAAGTTGAAGTCCGGTTCGCCGTCGCCGGGTTCGCCTTGGCTGGGGAAGGGGTTGAGCCAAGCAAAACCAGGGTTGCCGATGCCGTAGTGGAAGGTGGCGTAGTCGCCCAAATCTTCCGGGCCGTAGTGTCCGATGGGTTCGCGGTCGGTGAAGTCGGGGCTGGTGACTGCCGCCAAATACCAGGCGTAGGCGTAACTTTGATCCAGGCGTTCGACACTTTTGCTTTCCGGTGTGCCGGGACCCAAACTTTTGCTCATGCGCGAATGGCGTTCCTCACCGTAGTTGCGCGGCGCGGCACCGGCGGTGATCATGCCGTAACGGTCCCGTAATACGCCAAACACGAAACGAACACCGTCGTTTTTGACGACGCTAATGCTTTCAATTTGACCCTTGTCGTCCAAATGGTAGCGAATGCGTTGTGACTGGTTGTGGCGGCGGTAGTAACGCCACCGACGATAGCGATCACTGTTGGGCGACGACAAGTCAAAAGGTTCGCGGTCTTCGGCCAAACCGGGATCGTTTAACATCACCATGTTGTCTTGATCCATACCGGCAAAATCTTTTTCGGCAAAATGCGCCCAATCGTCCTCTTTGAAGTAATCGCGAATGACTTGCGGCCAGTTGTTCAGCTGACCTTGTTCCAAGGCGTACATCAAATTGCGGTAGGGGTGAAAGTAAAAAAAGCCGGTGTCATTCACCAGGGTTTTGGTGTTTTCCGGCGGTAACAACAAACCCCGTTTGCGATAAACCGGTTTGGCCAGACCGGAAATACCTGGTGCTGCGACCGAATAGAGATCAAAGGATCCACTCAAGTAGTCGGCGTTAAATGCTTTGGCTTGGTTGAGAGCGTCGGTTTCCTCATCCTCTTCGTAAGGGGCGATTTCTGAAGAATTGAAATCCTGGTAATAGGTGTCATATGAAACATTATTGCCGATGTGGTCGGAGTAGGTCCTGTCCAGGTCGGACTGGGCCAGCAAGTTCTCCGCCTTCTGTAAGCCACCAGGTAGACCTGTGACTTCTCCGCCGATCACGGTATTCTGACTGGGGCCGCTTAAGGAAGGCTCATAAGTTGCTGGAATATTGCGGCCTACTTTGTCCATGTGCACGTAACCGTAGGCGTGAGAAAATGACCGGCGATATGCGGAGGATCTATACGCACCCAAACTGACGCCCATGATTGTTCCCGATCCACCGCTCTGGCGAGAGATATACGGGGAATATTGTCGGTTGCTCACCTGAATCGAACTACTTGCAATGCCCACTGCCACGCCAAGTGTTCCCGCTGAATCGAGACTAATGCCGCCAAATTTCGCGGAAACGCCGGAGCCACTGCTGCCTGCCGTGAACTTTGTGTTGATGGGTCCCAAGCCAACCGAGTAGGACATGGAAAATGAAGTCTGTCCTTGATTATTGGTTGAATAATCTGCGGATAATCCGCCTCCTAACGACAAGCCAACTTGACCGCCAAAACCGCCATGGTTGTCCCAGTTGACGCCGACGTTTGCGCCCTGGAACCCGATGCCGACCGAATAGGAGTAGGTGGAACGCAAGCGTTCGGTGGTGTAAATCGGTGCAGCCAGGTAATCGTCCGGGTAAGCGCGGACAGCACGCGAAATCGATCCGGGCTGCAAGTTCCAGCCGAGGCCGACCCAACTCGCTTCCTGCGCCAACCGCACGCCGGCTTTGTAGTTCAGCGACAGGGGGAAGGTCCCGCCAGGGGCCCCTGGCAAACTGCCGACGGGTAGAGCGTATTGGAAATCGCCGGTGGCAAGGTTGACCAAATCGGTGATGTCGACAGGTTCAAACTGGGCAACTTCAGGGGCGGTGGCGCCGGAAGTTTGGGCGAAGACTGGAAACAGAGCAAGACCAAAAAGCCACAAGGGTCGGCAAAGGCGAGTCAGCATGTGCGGTTCTCCGAACAGAGGTCACATATAGGGGCACACCACGGCGGAATCACCGGAGTGGGTGGTTTAAGGCGATGTGGTGCTTATATGTGAAAAAATAGGGTTACTTCAAAAAGGTATTTTTTTGAACACAGGTTAGATATGGGAAACGAGCCTGAAACGGCAAATTCGTTGTTTAGGCTAACGGATGGTATTTTAGAAATCAACCGGAAAAAATATGTTAGGACGTGGGTTGGTGTTAAGTGGCTGAAACTCAAGGAGAAGAAGTTTTTATCGGGTGTTAGTTTTTTTAGGCGAGTGATCAAAGTGTTGACAATGCCGGCTTTTGGTTAAGTTGTTTGTTTTTAATGGTTTATTTTGGTGTGGGGTTTGTCGTGGCGTGTCATTTTGAGATTGGAAGTCGTTTTTTGTGGGTGTGTCTTGTGTTCATGTGACGTTTTTATGAGGCTTGGATTGGGGAAAATTGTGGTTTTGATTGTGTCATCTTGTGGGTGTTTTGACGTATGGTTTGCTAAAGCGTGTTCGGGATGCGGCTGTAGATTAGGTCAACTTGAACCTTAATCGTTTTGGCTTGTGTGCCGATAGCAAGAGAAACTAAGGAAGCGAGGACGGCGCACTGTGTTTCAGGCAACCAAAACGCTGCTTCAGGTTGGCGACATTGAACTTATCTCCTCAAAACAGCTTGAAGAGCTCCTGACCCCGGGTTACCACTTTGAGTGTCAGCATGATTGGGAAATGGCCACCTTGCTGATGGGCTCCCGCAATTACATGGCGGCGGTCTTAATTTGGGACAAGCCGGAGCAGCCGTTAATCGGGACCTTGCAACAGGTGCGTTCGGAAAAAATGCGCCAGGATCTGCCGATTTTTGTATTGGCGGCCGAGGCGCTGCGGGACCAGGCGGTTGCCGCTTTGCAAGCGGGGGCCTCCGACATCTTTTTTGCACCCTTCGATTTTTCTTTTGTGCGGGCTAAGCTGTGCCTGGCTATGGAATCGCGCATTCAATTTGAAGGCGTTCGCGACGACATGGAGCGCTACTTATTGGCGGCACGCGGCACCAATGACGGCTTGTTTGATTGGGACCTTGACGCCGGCCGCATTTATTTCAGTGAGGAATGGCGTTCGCTGCTTAGGCTGGCGCCGGAGGATCCCCTGCGTAGCCAGGAAGATTGGTTTGAACGCGTTCACCCAGATGATCGCGACGCCTTGCGCTCCAAATTGGCCTTACACCTAGAAGGTGTGACTGAAACGCTCGAGTATCAGTACCGCATTCGGGCGGCCGGCGGTGAATATATATGGGTGTTGTGTCGTGGTTGTGCCAGCGAACGCAAGGAAGGCCGATCGCGCCGCTTGGCGGGCATGATTACCGATTTGACCAATCGCAGCATTCACGACACGCGTACGGGTTTGCCGTTCCGCGGGTTTTTTATGGAGCGCCTAAGTCAGGCGGTAACCCGCACTCAATTTAATCAGCAAGTGCGCTACAGCCTCTTATATATAGATATCGATCGATTTAAGGTCCTCAGCGAAGGATTTGGGTATTCGATTGTCGACAAGGTGTTGGTTGCTTTTGCGAAACGTCTTGAACACTGTCTGCGCGACGGCGATACGCTGGCTTTCCTGGGTGGCGACAGTTTTGTGGTGCTGGTTGAGGACTATGACGACGCCGCTCACGGCCGCGCCGTGGCCAACCAAATTCACCTGCAACTGATCGCCCCTTTTCATTTGGAAGAGACCGATGTGTTTACTAAAGCGAGCATCGGCATTGCCGCCGTTCACGGCGAAACCCATAACACCGAAGAACTGTTGCGGCGCGCGCAAACGGCCATGAAATACGCGCGGCGGCTGGGGTCGGGCCACTCCGAGTTGTATTCGGCCGAAATGGACGGTTTGAGCCGACAAATGCTCGAGTTGGAGATTAAATTGCGTTCGGCGCTCGACCGCAATGAGTTTCGCGTGTTCTTTCAGCCGCAGTTGGGCTTGGAAACCGGGCGCATTACCGGCATGGAAGCCTTAATTCGCTGGCAATGCGACGGCCAAATGGTATCGCCGGCTGAATTCATTCCGGTTGCCGAAGAAACGGATCTTATCTTACCCATCGGCGAGTGGGTCTTACGCGAAGCCTGCTTGTTCAACAAACAATTAATGGAGAAAGGGTTGGGACCGTTGCGGGTTTCGGTAAACCTCTCCGAACGTCAGTTCAAGGCACGCAATTTGGTGAACACGGTCGAGTTTATTTTGAACGAGACGGGCCTGCCGGCCGAGTATTTGGAATTGGAGCTGACGGAAAGCATTTTTGTCGAAGACCCAGAACAGACATCGAAGACTCTCGAGGCATTCGGGCGTCTGGGCTGCAAGGTGGCGCTGGATGATTTTGGCACGGGGTATTCGTCGTTGAGTTACTTAAAGAAGTTCCCGCTTGACACCCTCAAAATAGATCGCGCCTTCGTCATGGATTTAACCAGTGATAGTCGCGATGCCGCCCTTTGTTCAACGATCATATCGCTGGCGCACCAATTCAATATGGACGTGATCGCCGAGGGGGTCGAATCGCGCGAACACCTGATCATTTTGCGGGCCTTCCAGTGCGACGAAATTCAGGGTTATCATTTTTCTAAACCGCTGCCGCCGGACCAATTTGAAGCCTTTGTGCGGCGTCACCTAAACCAGACCGAGACAACCCTGGACGGTTTGGGATTCTCCTTTTAAGTAACGGTGGTCGGCTAGGTCTGCCATGACACGGCAATCCGCTGCTCGAGCGCGGGTGCTCCCTCGGCAAAGCACTTGCAAAATCGCCTTTTAATGCTAGATTGGTGAGCATCCGAGCCATCCTTCACACCCGATAGTCGCAAGGTCTGTTACGGGGCCGAACGCGTGACCGGGTTCCGTGGCGGCGCCGACGATGACGACCCTACCTTGAGATACGAGGTGGTGGTTGCGCGGGCCGCGTGGTATTAGGACGTTTAGGGCGCCAACCAGGGATCTCGGGATTCTCTCATTTTGCCCAAAAGAGGACGCAATCCATGAACGAACAGTCGAGTTTGATTAACAACCACTATGTCAGCCTTCTTCAGAATATCCTTGTTGCGATTCTCATCCTCGTTATCGGGTGGGTCATCAGTAAGTGGGTCAATCGCATTGTCTTGATGATGTTGCGCAACCGCAAGGTCGATGAAGCCTTGAGCCGTTTCCTCGGCAGTATGGCGCAATACAGCATGCTTACTTTGGCCATTGTATCCGCGCTTGGTACGGTTGGTATTGAAACCACCAGCTTGGTTGCGGTCCTCGCGTCAGCCGGTATCGCCGTCGGTTTGGCCTTGCAAGGAAGCTTGTCCAATTTTGCTTCCGGTGTGCTGATCCTCTTTTTTCGACCCTTTGACCTTAAGGATGTCATTACCACCGCTGGTGAAACCGGTGTGGTGGAAGACATTGGTATTTT
This sequence comes from Holophagae bacterium, assembly GCA_030429565.1. GTDB lineage: Bacteria > Acidobacteriota > Holophagae > Acanthopleuribacterales > Acanthopleuribacteraceae > Acanthopleuribacter. The sequence goes on from JAUIFE010000013.1 coordinate 169,996, forward strand.
TACCACTGAACTCAAAACCCCACAGAACCACCGTATTACCATTCCCAACGGGGCGGTATTGTCCGGTCCCATTACCAACTACACCAAAGCCGGAACCCGTCGCGGAACCATCGAAGTGGGCGTGGCCTACGGTGCCGATTTGGAAAAAGTCATTGAAGTGCTCAAATCAGCGGTTGCCGGCTGTGAGATCGCGCTAAAAGATCCCGAGCCGGTTTTTGTTTTCGCCAATTTTGGCGCCAGTTCGTTGGATTTCGCCGTACACGTTCACGCCGAGTGTGGCGACTTCTTTAAAATGTTGCACCAAGTGCGCTTGGCGATTTACGACGCCCTCAACGAAGCGGACATCGAAATTCCCTTTGCCCAAATTGTGGTGCACCAAGCGGAAACCGAAGCAAAAACGGCTTAAGCCGGTGGGGGCGGTGGCGCCCCCTTTTCCTAGCCCTTTCGTGAGTGAGGCACGCGCTGCGCGCGTTTATGCAAAGTATGTGCTGATTTGGGAATCTGGTTTGATTTTGTAATGTTATAGAAATAAAGCACTTGTAGGCTAGTGCTGCAGATTGGTTCTTGCATGCCTTGCGAAAATCGGGTTGAATGAATGTCATTTGTTAGGCATGGTTCCATTCTATCGTTAGCCTAAATAAAGTTTCGGGGGCAGCATGCTTGTGAGATTTTTCGCGATCGCTTTGTGTATGACCGCTTTTTGTTTCGGGCAATTACCCGATCGCGACGCCTTAGTTAAAAAATTGGTTGATGGATCGTCCAGCGATTCCGATTTTGCCACCCAAGAGTTAATCAAACACTTTCAGATGGGTGGTCTGCGTACGGTTGTGCGCAACATCAACAACCTTTCCGACGAAAAGAAAGTTCAATACATGCACGTGTTGCGTCACATGGACTTATTTCGTTTCCGCAACGACTTAAACGCGAACTTAATTGAAGCGCCCAACGACGTGGCGCGGATGGTGGCTTTGCGTTTGCTCTCGACTTTCGGGGAACGGCTCACCCCTGAAGTGTTCGAACCTTACGTTGCCAACGAAGAAAACCCTTTGCCGCTGCGTTTGGCCGCAATGAGTGGTTTGATTCAAGTTCAGCGACCCGCCGCCTACGACCGTTTCATCGAATTGGCTGAAAAAGCCACCTTCGATCCGGCTACCGGTCGCGACGATTTCGAATTTTGCGAAATCTCCGCCAAAAATCGTGGGTTTTTCCTCTACACCAAGTCCAAGTTGGAAGATAAAAAAGCGCCTTTGGGTGCGGTGATGGTTTCCATTTACCTTGCCGGTCCTCGCAACGACGACATCTACACCAACTTGCTCGACCAGCGTCGTCGCAAGTTGATTCCGCTTCTGATCGACCGCGCCATTCTCGCCGGTGCACCCAACCTGTTGGAACTGATGGCCGATCACAAAACCTGCAAAAAGGCAAAAGATGAAATTAAGAAGGCAATGCCCGCCGCTCAGGGTGTCGCCGACTTGAAGAAACAGCTTTTTGCCCACGACATCCAAAAGATGCCGGTTGCACCGCGACTCGACTTGCGTCCCAACGGTCAAGGGACCGAAGACGGTTTCCGCTCCGCTTACGGGGTGATTAAAGTCGACACCGAAGGTGTTATCAGTGTCGTCAAATCCTTTTCTCCTTTTGGCGGCAACGGTAACCTCGCTGCCAAAATCGGTAGCAAAACCTTTCCCGCCTTTGTCGACTGGGAGCCTTCGGAGTCTTATTTCCTGGTGGTCACGCCTTAAGGCCGTTAGCCGCCGCGATTACAGGTTTTTAACTTAGCTAAGACGGTGCTCGTTCTTTTCCGAACGGGCGCCGTTTTTTCATTTTAGGCCTCGTGTTTTGGGGTGAAGGCTTGCGCGTCGGGGCCTGGCGACCCGCCGTAACAGGGGGTGCGGCGGGTTCGGGTTAACTTGATGGGCGGCATTAATGCGCTAAGTGCTCCATTTATTGGGTTCTAGGCAAAAAACGCGTTCGGCATCGCCGCTGAACAGTGTAAAATGTGATTAAACCTAAATTGAGCCATTCTTGGCGGCGCACTCAGGTTATCTGTTGGGCTGCAACGTGCCTTAAAAGCCTGTGCTTTTTTCAACACATTTCACACCGACAGGCTCGGCGATTTGGTCGTTCCGAATCGCTCTCTTTGGGTTCAAACCAACCGGAAACCAACCAAAGGAAGGGGGCTGCATGCCGATTCCACATATTTTGTATTTGGACAATCACTTTGAAGACAAAAAGAAAATGGTGATTCTTTTGTTCTCAAATGGTTATGAAGTCATGCCGGTTTCTAACCTCAAAGAGGGTTTATCCGCCCTGCGGGTCGCCGACTTTGACATGGTGCTTTGCGACATGCATCTACCCGACGGGGACGCCGACCATCTCATCCAGACAGTCAAAAGTTCGACCGACCTCTCCAAAATTCCGGTCATGGTGATTACCAGCCAAGCCAGCGATGTCGACCGCCAAGCGGTGATGTCGCTGGGAGCGGCCGACTACATCGGCAAAGATCTCGACCCTACCCAGTTTTTAAAACGGGTTAAAGAAACGGTTAACTTACACCGGCGCGCCATTAAAAAAACATCAGTGGGCATATCCGGGCAACTGGCTCGGCTCAAGATCATCGACTTGATCATGCAGCTTTCCGATGAGAAAAGTTCCGGTTGCATAACCATTGACGGCCCCTTGCTGATGGAAATCCATATGCGTGACGGCCAAATCGTCCACGCCCGTCATGGCATTACGCTTGGTAAAAAGGCCCTGTTTCGTTGCTTGCGCATTGCCGAGGCGGCCTTTCACTTTCAGGCCGATAGTCAGGTGATCGACTATTCGACGGAAGGTGACCTCGATGATTTGCTTGAAGAGGCGCGTGTTTCCAATGAGAAACTCATGGCCAACTGGCACAAGTTGCCCAACGCCAACTACCGGGTGCGCATCGGCAACCCAACCGCCTTGCAATCGGCGAACTTTAAACCGGAAGTGCGCGCCGCCTTGGAAATTATAAAAAAATACCCGCGTATCGGCACCTATGTGGATCGACTCAACCTGCCCGACGTCATTTGTTACGAATACCTCCACACCTTTCTAGAGCGCGAAATTATTGAGTTGGTCACGGAACACAAGCCGGTCAAAATTGTCACCGACGCCAGTTGTGATTTACCTCAAGAAGAACTCTACGATTTGGGGGTTTCCTGCTTTAGTGTCTCGCTTAAAGTGGGTAGTGAACAACTCTTGGCGACCGATCCCAAAACGGAAGATGTGGTCTATGCCAGCAAAACCAAGGTGCTCGAGCAAATAGAAATCGTGCCGCCGGATAACGAAACCATCTTGGACCGCTACGTGAACTTTCTGCCTAAGTACGATTGTGTCACGATCACCATGGGTGAGCGTGTCGGCACCATGTTCGATTCCATCGACAAAAACCTCGCCAAGCTACAGGCGACCGGTTTAGACGGCAAAAGTTTGCTGGCCAACGAAACCACCACCATCAACAGTCATTCTTTTTCGCTGGGCTTGGGTTTGTTGGTACGTTATGCGGCTGAGTTGGTCGAGCAAGGTTTACAAGCGGAACAGGTGGAAGAGAAGGTCATCGTCGCCATTTCACAACTGCACATGATTTTTGCCGTGAACGCCGACCGCAGCTTCTTGGCCAAAAAAGGATTTTCCATTCTGTACTGGAACGGCGAAGAATTTGAGTTGGTTGAGAAACTGGATAAAAAAGAGAACCCGATTAACGCGATGGCCCAACAGGTTGAACGGCGGCTTGACCACAAGTCCGGTTTGCATATGTCACTGGGCCACGTGCGCAACCGTCAGCAGGGTGAAGCGCTGCGATTGGAATTGGGTCGCCGCTTGTCGACCACTCGGGTACCCTTGCGTCAAATGGGCCCGATCGCCGGTTACCGGCTTGGTGAGGGCGCATTAGGTGTGGCCTTTTTCCAAGAATAAACAAGGCCCGCAGTGGTGCGGGCGCTTGCTTCCCGTGTGAGCGGGTTTCGGATTGGATTTACGCCTGTCGTGCGCGGGGCTCGGCTGAGTACTCGGCTAACGCCATGAAATGGCGAGGTCGCCAACCGGGCCCTTCATGGCGATTTCCAGTTTGGGGCTGCTGGGATGGTAACTTTCCGGTTCCCAGACTTTGTCGTTTTTGACGAAGCCATAGGGGCTTAAATCGCGCGAGGTACCGCGAATGACGACGTGCGTGCCGCGCGGGAAGGTTAAGTCGGCGTTGCCAATATCCAGGTCCAGTTTTACCTCGGTGTTTAGCAGTAACTTGGGGCCGAAATCGACACTCAACTCACCGACGCCGCCGTTGATTTTGATTCGGTCGGCTTTGAGGTTTGCCAAGTTGTAAATTTCCAGGTCGCCGGCGGTTAATCCAAAGGTGGCTTTGCCGCGCACAATCGATTGATTAATGGTGGGAAAGTCGATATCGAGGTCACCGTAGGAGGCGCGCGCGCGGAACCGACTGATGTTGAGGTCGGCGAAATTAAGCGAGCCGTAACCGACACTGTTAATCGACATGTTGAAGTCGAGTTCGGCGCGGCGTGGAATCTCGGCGCGCATGGTGGGGGCCGTCTTTTGGATGTGGGCGGCTAAGCGGTTAAGCGTATAAGGAATGCTGGTTTCCCATTTGAAGACCTGTGTATCGCGGTCAAACGAGCTGTAGCCGCGGCCTTTTTGGAAATAAGTGACCGCCTCGCCGACGGCTTCCCGGTCGGCTGCTTTAAGCGCTAAGTTGCCGGCACGGCCACGAAAATGGACCTTGATGTTGCGATCCTGTCCGTAGCTCAAGCTGGTGCGTTGTCGGTTTTCCTGCTTATCGCGGTCGGCTTCGTCGGCAGGCGAGGGGTTGCCAGGATCCTGGCCCCACAATGGGGTGGCGAGCAACAAAAGGGTGCAAAAGCTGAATAAGGCGCTGTGGTTCAAGGCGTGGGACGCTTGTTTGAGCCATGTCATTGCGATCTCTCCTTCTCTGTTTCCGTTTTACCAAATCCGAAAGGATGCCTTTGAGCCCGTCGTGATGGGAACCAAGGCGGTGGTAAGAACTTCGCGCTAGCATAACCGATTTCAACGGCAAAGGTACGTCAAGCCGTCCCGGGTTTAGTGACGGCGGCTCGCCAGGGTGGCCGCCACCCAACGCAGAAACGAGTTTTCGCCGACCGCGGGGCCCGCCTGGTGGCACAATCGTTCCTCGCCGCGCCATTCGCTGACTTGGGTGCCGTGATCGGCGCGATCCAAATTGAAAATGGCGACGGCCGGTCCTTTTTGGGGATCGAGATCGGCTTCCTCGGCGCGTGGGTCCAGCAGCAGGACAACGGCAATGAGGTGGGTTTCACCGGTAAAGCGGGGTTCGGGTAGCTTGAAGAGCAGGCACGGCCACGGTTTAATCACCGTGGTTTTAATGTGTAAATCCTCGGCGAGCAGGCGAAAAGGGTCGTGGTTTTTTTGGTTGATATCGCGATTGACCTCGATCAGGTAAGTCACGAAGCGATCACGGTCCATTTTTAGTGCGCCAAAGAACGTCATTGGGTCGCGCCAGGCCACTTGCGGCACGACGACTTGGGAAAAAGTGAAGTGATGGGCGCGTGGTTGGTTCACGGTTGTGGCGGTTTCTGCCGCTGTTTCTTTATTGGGCGCAGCTTTCGCCGTGTCTTGGGCGGGTCGATTGGATTGTGCGCGCCGCTTTAAAAATTGAAACATGACCGATACTCCCTCGCTATCATTTCGCGCATCTTACCCGATTGGGCACGCCAACCCAAGTTTGTCTTGGCCGCGGGGTACGGGAAGAGGACTTGCTCGTCCGCCAAGGTAATGGCATGATTGGGCTTTTCTTGGACGGCGGCGGGCGGTAGTGACAGGGTGTCATGGAAAACCCGATGCGATCGGTGGGGTAGAGGACAATGCTTAGATTTGGTTTGTGTTTTGCGGCCGTCGGATTATTGGTGTCGCTGTTGGGCCAAGCGCCGCGGCCGGTGAAACCGGTTTTTGAGTGGGCTGAAGTACCGACGACGGCGCCGGATCGGCTGGGAACCAGTGTGCTGCAGTGGGATCCTGGTGACAAAACGCTGACGGTGATCGAATACCGACAGGCCAAGGTCTTTCAAACGACCAGGGTTCAAACCGATTTACCGCGATGGCCGGTCATTGACTGGATTTGTCGCCGGCGTGTGATCATGGTGGTCCAGCGCAGTGCCGAGTTTCCCCGCCAAATTTGGGTGACCCGCATTCCTTTGGACGACCCGCGCAATTACCACCAATGGCAGATTGAACACCAACATTCGGTGCGTTGGGCTGTGATTAATCCGCTGTGTCGGCGCATGATTACCCTGGACGATGAAGGCATGCTGCGTTTGTGGCACCTGGGTCTCGATCCCTATGACGAGCGACCGCCGCAACAGCAAATCGCAAAACTGTTGCGTGAAGACGAATACAAGAAACACAAGCTGTCGCGTTATGAACCCCATTGGTCGCCGCTCGGTAATTTTTACGTGTTGCCCACTTTTGGGGGCGGCCTGCAACTCATCGAAGAGCAGGACGGCAGCTTGGCCGCGCCTTTTGCCACAAAAAGAGGCGAGCCCTATTACCGTTACGACCAACCATATCTGCGCGGTGTGTTGTTCAGTCGCCACGAAAGGCGGATGGCGGTGTGGCGTTTCCCCGAAGTCGGCATTCCCGCGCCTGGCGGCGATTTGGTAATTTGGGACAATTGGAGCTTGCGTGAGCCGCGCGAGGTTCGTTTGGACCCCATGAACTTGGGCGGTTTTGATTTTCACCGCGATGAGCGCCATTTGCTGGTGGCCTTCCGCGATCAAATGGTTGTCTGGGACACCGAAGACAATAAGTGGGTGCGTGAATGGACGGCCGAACACGCTAAGTTGGTGCGCGCTCATCCCGATCGTGCTTGGGTTGTGGTTTACGACCTTAACGGTGGTCTAACCCTGTACGATGTGGAAACGACCGAGGTTGTCGCTTCCTTCGCGGCGGCAGGTGACCTTGGCAAACGCTTGGAATTTAGCGACGACGGCCGTTTGTTGTGGATGTGGCACGGTCGCGAAGCACCCCTTTCGCTTAAGGCTTGGGTGGTGCCCTTCGGCGACTGATTTTGCCGCCTCAGCTCGATTGATCTACCCGCCGATGTCGGCTATACTGCCCACATCCAGCATCCACGACCACTCATGGCGGCGGTGAGCCGACGCGCGTTGGGTTAACCGCGATTTTACGCCATTTGCGTCTGCCGGCGTTGCCGTCGCGACCGCGTCGATCGGGCTAGGCTTGCGCCGTCTGCGCGCGGGTTAGGCCGAGGCAACTCGGACAAGGTTTTGGTGGGAACGGATGCCGGTGGAAATTAAAACCGTTTTTGGGGAGTGGGTGCGTGTCAAGTTTTCCTTTTTACAGCCAAAACCTCGCGTTCGTCGAATCAATTTATGAAATGTACCGTAGCGACCCCAGCAGCGTTTCACCGCAGTGGCGCGCCTATTTTGAAGGCGACGGCGATCCAACCGTGGTGCCGATTAGCGCGCCGACGCCCGCAATTCCTATTGCGGCGACACCGGCGCCCACCACCACGATGTTGACGGCTTCCTGTTTGGGGGCCCATGAGGAAGAAAAACGGGCGCGTTTGGCCGCCGGCGATAGTGTGCTAGCTTACCTCAACCAAATTTCCTTGTTTCAACTGGTTACGGCCGACGATTTACAGGCTATCGCCGCGATTACCGATTTAGTCGCCAAAAAGGGTGGCGAGGTGATTAGCCATACCGGACAAGCCGCCAACGACTTCTTTTACATTATCGAGGGGCGGGTGGCGATTGTGAAAAAAGGGGTCGAAATTAACTATCTCGACGCCGGCGAAATGATTGGCGAGCTGGCGGTATTCGACGACCGCCCGCGTTCGGCCACAATGATTGCCAAAAGTGACTGTCGCTTGATTCACATCCAGCGCGAACGCCTGTATGAGGTCATGCAAAAACGCAGCAGTTTGGATTTGGGTTTGGTGCATGTTCTAGCGGCGCGTTTGCGCGACGCCGCTTTCCGTCAGGAACGGGCCGATCGCTTGGTAACGGCGTATCGCGAACGCGGTCATGCAAAAGCTCATATTGACCCCCTTGGTTTGCGCGACCAAATCGAACACCCTGAGTTGACCTTGGAACACTACGGGTTCCGCCAGTCCGATCTCGATCTGAAGTTGACGGTAAAGATCGGCAAGGCTTCGGTCAGCCGCAGCTTGCGCGACATAATTAACCACCTTGAGGAAACCTATTGCCGTTCGATCGGGGTGCAATTTACCCACATCGATGATCTCGATATCCAAGAATGGATTCGACTGCGTATGGAAGATCCGTCACTGCGCATGCACATGACGCGTGAGGAACAAAAACATATCTTGCGCAAGCTGACCGACGCCGAGAATTTCGAAAGCTTTTTGCACCGCAAGTTTGTCGGTGCCAAACGCTTTTCGCTTGAGGGTGCGGAGAGTCTCATACCGCTGTTGGAGAACGCCATTGAGGAGGCCGGTTCACACGAGGTCGACGAGGTCATCATCGGCATGGCCCACCGCGGCCGGCTGAACGTGCTTGTCAATATTATGGGGAAACCCGCCAGCCAGGTTTTTCGCGAATTTAAGGACACCTCACCCGACACCCACGGTGGGCGCGGTGATGTGAAATACCACCTGGGTTATGGCAGTGATCACCGCACCGCGGCCGGCAAGGATTTGCACCTGAGTTTGTGTTTTAACCCGAGTCACCTGGAGTTTGTCGGGCCGGTGTGTATGGGGCGTGTGCGCGCCAAGCAGGATCGTTTTGGCGACCGCAACCGTCAGCGTGCTTTGGCCTTGGTGATTCACGGCGATGCCGCCTTTGCCGGGCAAGGGGTTGTGCAGGAAATGTTGAACCTCAGTGAACTTGAGGGTTACTGCACCGGTGGCACCGTTCACATCATTCTCAATAACCAAGTGGGTTTTACGACCGATCCCGGCGATGCGCGCTCCACCCAATACGCTACCGACGTGGCGCGCATGCTGCAAATTCCTATTTTCCACGTCAATGGTGAGGATCCCGAGGCGGTGGCCCGTTCGATTCGCATTGCCATGGACTTCCGCAAGGAATTTCGCAAAGACATCGTGATCGACATGTACAGCTACCGCAAATACGGCCACAACGAAGGTGACGATCCAGGCTTTACCCAGCCTACCTTGTACCAACGCATCAAAAAGCGCCCAACGGTGCGCGAGTTTTACGTCAAAAACTTGCTGAAGTTGGGTGGGATTACGCAAGCGGAGGCGGATCAAATTCAAGAAGAGTCCCGTGCTCATTTGGAAGCCGAATACCAACAGGCCGAGGATCCCAGCGGCGCTTATATTGAAATCGAAATGGGTCAAGGTTTGTGGAAGCCCTATCGCGGCGGTTTGGAAGCCGACATGCCGGATGTGGCTACCAAGGTGCCCTTGGCAACGCTGCAAGCGCTTTTGCGCAAACTCTCCCAGGTCCCTGAAGACTTTAAACCCCACAGCAAAATCCAGCGCTTCCTCAAACAACAGGAAGAGATGGCCGACGGCGAACGGCTGCTGAGTTGGGGCAACGGCGAGGCGTTGGCTTTTGCCACCTTGTTGCAGGAAGGGCATGCGGTGCGTTTTACCGGTCAGGATGTTCAGCGCGGTACCTTCAGCCACCGTCACGCGGTGCTGCACGACAACCGTGACAACAGATTGTTCACGCCTTTGGCGCAGGTTGCCGACAAAGGTGCTTTCCTCGAACTTTACAACAGCCCACTCAGCGAAGTGGCCGTTATGAGCTTTGAGTACGGCTACAGCCTTGATTACCCCGAGGCACTGGTGATTTGGGAAGCGCAGTTTGGTGACTTCAGCAACGTTGCGCAGGTTATCATCGACCAGTTCATCAGTACCAGTGAGGAAAAGTGGCGTCGTTTGAGCGGTTTGGCGTTGTTCCTGCCGCACGGCTTCGAAGGGCAGGGGCCCGAGCACTCCAGCGCCCGTTTGGAACGTTTCCTGATGTTGGCCGCCGATGACAACATTCAGGTGGTTAACCTCACCACACCGGCCCAGCTTTTCCATTGTCTGCGCCGCCAAGTGTTGCGCCCGTGGCGCAAGCCGCTGATTGTGATGTCGCCCAAAAGTTTATTGCGCCACCCCGAGGCGGTGTCGCCGCTGACAGATTTGGCCGAGAGTTCGTTCTTGCGTGTGATCGGCGACGACTCGGTGCCGGCCGATCAGGTGAAACGGGTTTTGCTGTGTAGTGGCAAAGTGTATTACGAACTGTTGGCGGCACGCCGTGACCATGGCTTAGACCACGTGGCTATCCTACGTTTGGAACAGTATTACCCCTTCCCCTGGGAGCTCCTGAAACAAACCCTGGCGCCCTATGCCGAAGAGGTTCCGGTTTATTGGGTTCAGGAAGAGCCCCACAACATGGGCGCTTGGCCTTTCCTCAAGTTGAAGCTGGGGAACAAAGTGGCCGGCAACGGCTTGCACGATTTGTTTTGCGTCAGTCGACCCGAGGCGGCCAGTCCGGCCACCGGCAGTGCGGCCAACCACCGCGTCAACCAGGAACGTTTAATTCGCGAAGCTTTGGGTTTACCGGTTGAGGGTGACACGCCCAACTAAGACACAATCGCAACCATATAACGATGCAAAGGCGCGCTTCGGTGCGCCTTTTTCACTTGTTGGTTCGGTTTTTGGCAATTTCCCTCCGGCAAGTGCGGCGTTGTCCGATGATTTGGTAAATTCCGCCGTCAAAAACCCAAAATCGAGGTATTTTTCCCCGCTTTTTGGAGCGTAGCTGTTGGAGAAACAGGGCTGGACAAGGTCGCTCCCCTTTATGTATGGTTGGTTTTTAGGTCGTGTGAGCGCTGTTTCGCCGACCGCCCGGTGTTCCGGTCGCGGCCCAGCAGGGCACGGCGTATTTTTGCGGTAAGGTCTTCGTTTCAAAAGGCTCTCGCAGCCGGGTTTAATCGAAATCAAAATCCTGGTGGTGCGAGCTTTGTTGATGCCCTTGCCTGTAGCCCGTGTGTTTGCTGTTGTTCCTCGGTTGTTTCTTTTGGCCGCCTTGAGCCTGTTTTTTGCCTGCGGGCCTAAATCAAGGCTGCAAACCAATCCCGGGCCAAGCGTTGATGCCAACCCCGTCACCGAAAACCCGGTTGTCGATACCGTTACCATCGAACCCGAGGTTTTTGAAACGCCCAGCGAACAGCTTGTCGAAGACCAACCGTCTGAACCGGTCTGGCAAGAAGCAGAAATCGAACCACCGCCACCAGAGCCTGAAGCGCCACAACTGACCGCGCGCGAAAATTTAGAGCTCGCCTTGGCTGCTTACGAAAGCGCCAAAGAAGCCTGGGTACAAGGCGATTTGGAAAATGCAATTAGCCAATTAGACGCCGCCTATGAAGGCGTCATGGCAGTCGACGAGCACGAAAACCCCGACATTCTCCAAGAAAAAGACGACTTGCGTTATTTGATTTCAAAACGCGTCGTTGAAATTTATGCCAGTCGCACGACCTCGGTCGGCGATTTGCGCAAGTCAATTCCAATTGAGTTAAACAAACACGTTGAAGCTGAAATTCGCAGCTTCCAAACACGTGAACGCCGATTCTTTTTGGAATCCTATCAACGCAGCGGCCGTTACCGCGCCATGATTGAAAAAGTGTTGGCGGAAAACGGTATGCCCGCCCAATTGGCTTGGCTGCCCCTCATTGAAAGTGGTTTTAAAACCTCGGCTTTGTCGCGGGCGCGGGCGTTGGGTTTGTGGCAGTTCATCCCTTCAACCGGGTATCGATACGGCATGGAGCGCAACCGCTACGTGGACGAACGCATGGACCCGGTTAAGGCTACCAATGCCGCGATTACCTACTTGCAAGACTTACACGGTTTGTTTGGTGATTGGTTGACTGCTTTGGCTGCTTACAACTGCGGTGAAGGGCGCGTACAACGGACGATTAACCGCCAACGTTTGAATTACCTCGACCACTTTTGGGATCTTTACAACAACTTGCCGCGCGAAACCGCGCGTTACGTGCCGCGTTTTATCGCTACACTTGCGATTTTAGAAGACCCCGCCAAATACGGTTTTGAATTGCCGGAACCCTATCCGGCCCTGGCGTTTGATACGATTAAAGTGGAACGTTCCGTGTACCTGTCCGAACTGGAAAAACGTTTGGGTTTAGACGCCAAAACGCTCAAAATGCTGAATCCCGAGCTGCGGTATGGGTTAACACCCGAAGACGGCTATTTCCTGCGTATTCCGGCCGGGCAAGGGGAGGCGGCGCTTGCCGCTGTGGCCGAGATTCCGGCCGGCCAATTGCCTGCCGACGCCTATGAGGTGCACCGCGTTCGTCGCGGCGATTCGCTGTCGGCCATTGCCAAACGGTATCGCACGACGGTCTCGCGTATCGTGCAGGCTAATAAACTGCGTAACCAGCACCAAATTTGGCCTGGTCAGAAGTTGGTGGTGCCAGGCCGCCACGCGCCCGCCGTTCCGGTTGCCACCTCAAGTAAAGGACCCTGGGTAACCCATAATGTTCGTCGTGGCGACAACCTGTGGCGTTTGGCGGAACAGTACGGCACCACCGTGCAGCACATTAAACAGTGGAACCAACTGCGTGGTTCAAAACTCAGCTTGGGTCAAGAATTGAAACTCAAACAAACGCCGCAGGGGAAAACCTATCGCGTTCAGCGGGGTGATACCTTGGCCAAAATTGCCGCCAAACACGGGGTGAGTTTGAAGAAGTTGCTGGCCGCCAACCAACTCAGTAAACGCGACAAAATTTTCCCTAACCAAGCATTATTGATTCCGTAATTGACAGGAACAACTTTGGCGACGAGAATTTGAGGTTTGCGTGACCAAATAGACGGTCGCCTGGGGGGTTGTGTGTCGCAAACAACGGGAAAACACCGTGAAATAGAATTAGATTTGGCGCAACGCATGGCCCAGGACCGTTATAGCAATGAACAGGGTTATACCGTTTTTACCGAACGCTTTCACCTGAAACGCGGCACCTGTTGTGGCAATGGTTGCCGCCACTGTCCCTTTGAGCCCAGGCACCAAAAGGACGAGCGCGTGCTTAATGAAAGCGTCGGCGCCTTTTTGAAAAAAAACCTGTAGCGAGACCCGTGACCGGTCCGGCTTGGGAAAAAGCCAAGCAACGGACTGCGCTGCCTTGGTTTGGTTATTGGTGCCCGGTAGGGTTCTCATCAGATCCATGCTTGGCTGGATAGCCACATAACTTTTTGGGCGACATCAAGCCCTAAGCTTGCACTGCGGCGCTACACCTGTGCCGCGTTTTCTCCCGCCCTTGCCGAGGCACCTTTGCATCCCTGTGGATCGATTTGAACCGCAGCCTCGCGGTCGGAGGCGCCCTGCGAGCCGCTTATCACGCGCAGCTAAGCAATAGGGGCTGGTTTTCCCAAGGATACTATAGAGAACGATCGGTTCTCAGGGATGTTTTATCTTAAGGATGGGCATCTATTTATCGGATTTCCTTTGTAAAGAAAATGTAATACGTTCGCGCTCATCGATGGTCTTTTGCGTGGCTGTGCCGCAGCGGGTACGTGAATGGCGATTTTCGCGTATGCGGCGCATTTGACGATACTGTTCCTGAAATACAAGTATCTGTTAAAAAGTGACTTGAGCTTTAAACGGACTTGCTTGAGGCGCGTGAAAGTTGCTCGCACGGTTCGCGCTTTGTGGCCCCCGTTTTGTAGCGTCACTTGTTTCAAAACACAGGGCTGCCGACAAGATGCGGCTGTGCTAACGGCCGACGAATCAAAGGTGGTTTCCACGTGGAGGGAATACCGGGCGCCAAAGAGGCCGTACCGGTTGCCTTTGCGTTGGGTTGCCTGTGAAACAGGGTTTTAATACTGTTTATTGGTTTAAGTTTAATAAATAAAATGGTTTGCGTTTGGTGTTCTCGGGTTTGGGTGGACCGCGTGATGACGGCAGGGCCGTGACTTAAGGCGTTTCGGCCGGCCGCCGGCTAGGGGTGTTGTGTTTGCGTGAGGCGCTGATTTGGCGAAATACTGCAGGCTGAGGAAGTATCTGAATCGATCAAACCGGCATATATAGGTGTAAGGGTAAACTTTGGTGAAGTGATCGATGACACGCCATTTTGGTCTTGTCGTGAATGTTAAGGTTGTGTCATCCTTATCGCACTTTTATCCGGCTATTGGGATGATTTTTCTCGACCGTCTATCGATAATTGATTCATTTGGTCTTTATTTTGATTTGAAGTTCAGAGGAGATTTTCGCTCGTGAGCATATTACGTCGTTTGGCCTTTCTGCGCCCGCTTTTAGTCTTCTGTGTCCTGCTGAGCGTTTCCGCCCAGGATTTCCAAAAACCACGATCTTATTTCGTGCCCAACCAAAAACTTTCCAATCCTTTAGCGTTTAATTTGACCGGTCCGCAAAGCGGTAGCGCGCGCGACATCGCCATGCGCTTTTTAAATGAAAATAGCGACGCTTTGGGTGTGACCGCCACCGATCTGGCAAACGCGGTGGTCACCAATCAGTACACCAGTGGGCACAACGGCGTGACCCACATCTACATGGCCCAAGAAGTCGACGGCTTGCGTGTGTTAAACACGTCGTTACACATTCACATCGCCCGCGACGGCAGCGTCATTCGCGCCGGCGCGGCCTTTATTCACGACGGCGGCGACAAAGTTGACAGCCGTTTTGCGATTTCCGCCAAGGTGGCCACTGAAGCCGGCGCCAAATGTTTGGGTTACACCGGCACGGCGGCGATGATCCAGCAAATCCAAGGCGCGGTGGGCGAGGATTTCGAAACCCAGTTTGAAGCGGCTTTTGCCGTGGACGTGATTAAAACCAAACGCGCCTATTTGCCGATCGGCCCTGACCAGTTGCGCGCCGTATGGGTTATGGATGTGCCCGAGGCCGACGATGTAAAACGGGTGTTCGTTGATGCAACCGTGGGTTACGTGATCGAAACGCAAAGTTCCTTAATTGAGGATTCGTTTTTGGCGCCGGACACGCCGGCCGAGATGCCGCTGGATCAAGATCCGGGACCTTCGCTTTTCGCCGGGAAAAAAGGCGACGGGCCGCGTTACGAAGTTTTTCCACCGCCTTACGAATATCCAACCGATGGTCCGCGTGTGATTGTGTCCAGTCCGGCCAATCCAACGGCTTCGCCTTCCGGCTGGCACAGCAACAACGGGGATGCGACGGAGTCCTCAACCAAAACCAAAGGTAACAATGTCGACGCCTATTTGGACCGTGACAATAATCGCGTCGGTGATTTCAATGTCGACGGTGGTGAAACCCTTGATTTTTCTGGTCAGCTGGTCGACTTAAATCTCAACTTAGGCCCGGATCAGAACGGCGCGCCTGCTTTGGTGAACCTGTTTTTCTGGACGAACTACCTGCACGACATTTTGTTTTTATACGGATTCGACGAGGCGGCGGGCAATTACCAACACGTCAATAACGGAACCCAGGGGGCTGCCGGTGATTTAGTGGTGGCGCGGGCTCAGGCCGAAGCCAATGTACCCAGGTTAAACAACGCCAACTTTTTAGTGACGCCGGATGGCACACGGGCGATTATGAACATGTACGTTTGGAATTCAACTGTGCCACGGCGTGATGGTAGTTTCTCCAACATGATCATCGCCCACGAATACGCCCACGGTTTGTCGACGCGACTGGTCGGCGGCCCGGCCGACTCCAATTGCTTGCGCAACGCCGAGCAAATGGGTGAAGGTTGGAGTGATTTCATTGGTTTGGTGTTAACTGCTAAAGCAACCGATACCCGCACCATGTCACGCGGCGTGGGAACGTACGTCATGGGCGAAGGCGAGGACGGCCAGGGCATTCGCCCCGCACCCTACACCACCGACATGGCGGTCAACAGCGCCACCTATGAAGATGTAGCGACTGCTGTTATTCCACACGGCGTTGGTTTTATTTGGGCTACCATGTTGTGGGACCTGTACTGGGATTTGGTGGATGCCCATGGTTTTAACCCCGACTTAACCGCCGGTTGGGAAACGGGTGGCAACATTTTGGCGTTGCAACTGGTGATCGATGGATTGAAGATGCAGGGCTGTTCGCCCGGTTTCATCGATGGCCGTGATGCTATTCTGTCAGCCGATCGCAACCTGACCGGGGGCGCCAACCAATGTTTGATTTGGGAGGCTTTCGCTCGCCGTGGTTTGGGTTTTGCGGCCGACCAGGGTTTTTCCGGCAATACTCGTGACGGCTTCGCCAGCTACGAATTGCCCGAGACCTGTATCCAAGGTCGTTTCCGCCAGCAGGACAACCAGTTGTGCGCCGGATTCAATAAAACCTTTGATTTTGCAGTGGGTGGTCTTTGGACCGGTACGGTATCGGCATCACTTATCAGCACACCGGACGGTGCCGATTTTGCGCTTAGCGAAACTTCATTCACGGAGTTTCCGGCGTTGGCTCGAATCACTGTTTCCAATAGTGCCGGCTTGAGTCCTGGTGCTCAGTCGTTAACCTTGCGTTTGGACAACGGCGAAGTGCAACAGGATTACATGTTTGATTTCAACGTCATCTCTTCCGCACCCCAACCAGTAACGCTTAAGATTCCTTCAGATCAGGCTAGTGGGCTCTCATACTTGCCTGAGTTCTTTTGGGAAGATGATGATTCTGGTACCAGTTATACACTTGAGGTTTCTGAAAATGATAACTTTAGTATTGTTGATTTTTCAGGAAGAGTTGATGAAAAGTTTTTGGCTGTCGATGTGCCTCTTCGTGTCTCTACGATATACTTTTGGAGAGTGATTAGCTCAAATTCTTGTGGTCAGGCTGTGTCTACTGTTCGTAGTTTTACTACTCAGCCACCTCCACAGTTAGCTGCATCATTGTACTCTAATGGTACTATTGGTAATTTCAATCTGCAAAACAAGGTCCTTTACTTTTTTCCAAATGAAGATCAAACTGATTACCAGTTTTGTCATGTTGCTGATGCTGATGACTGGAGTTCTCCTATCGAAGAGGCCCTTGTCATTGAAGCGTTTGGAGATGAAGACACCTTAGTAGTTCCTTTGTCTAGAGAGGTTACCTTCTACGGAAAGGAATATAATGAGTTGTTTATTATGTCTAATGGCTTTGTGACCTTTGGGAATGGAGATCCAGGCCCCGGCTTAGATAATGAAAATCTTGTGCGTCATTTTAATCTACCGCGAATCTCTTTGTTTTGGGATGATCTAGATCCTAGCGTCGATTCCGCTGAGCCAGGTCAGGTTTCTTATCAGGAGTTTTCTGATCGGTTTGTTGTTACCTTTTCTAATGTATCAGAATGGACAGGAGGATTTACCCAGCCAACATCTAATAACTTCCAACTGGAAATATTCTTCGACGATGGCATGATTCGCTTGACCTATTTGAATGTTGATGCCCAAGATTGTTTGGTCGGACTGTCGGATGGTCGCCCGATTCCTATTGGCTCAACTAGCACTATCCCTGCTCGGTTTGATTTGGCTGAGACCTGTACTTTGGTTTGCCCCTACGATGAAGTTCTTGATCGCAACGGCGACGCTTCATTGGACTACCAAGACATGATTTTCCTCAGTCGGGTTTGGCACGATGACCCTGGCCTTGAACCTGGTTCCCAAGCAGCCAATGACCTTAACGAGGATGGTCGTTTTGATGTGCTCGATATCGCTACCTGGGTCAATCAAACCGGACCTTGTTTCATCGTGTCTGGTCGCTAATTTCGAACCAAAAACGCTGCCGGTAACGGCGGTTTATCCCATGCTCACGAAACAAACCGCGAGGAAAGCTTTTTGGCCGTCCTCGCGGTATTTTTTTGTCCCTGTCTTGAATCAATTGGCCCTGCCTTCGCTGAGGTTTCTACAACAACCAAAGACGAATTAATCCTGGGCTCTTTTTCCGTGTCGCCGATTTGCCTGCGTCTCCAACCCTTGGTTTTTGGTTCCGTTACCCATCAATCACGGCCGGCGCGCTTAATCGTGGCGCAACGCTTGGATGGGGTCCAGCTGTGCCGCCTTAACCGCCGGGTAAATGCCGAAGATCAGGCCAACGCTCGCACACACCGTGATCGCCGGCACAACCACGGCCGGCGACCAGGCCACTTGCCAGCCGGAATACAGCGAAATCGCCTCGGCAATGGCAAAACCAATTAGCAAACCAAGCAGGCCGCCCAGGCCCGCGATTAAAAAGGCTTCAATCATAAACAACCGGCGAATGTCGCCGCGACGCGCACCCAACGCGCGGCGCAAACCAATCTCACGCGTTCGTTCCAACACGTTGGCCAGCATAATGTTCATAATGCCGATGCCGCCGACCAACAGGGAAATACCGGCGATTGCCGCCATCACGATGTTAAAAATGTCCTGCGTGCGGCGGTGTTGCTGCAGCAATTGTTCCGGCACAATGAGGTCGAAATCTTCCACCTCGCGGTGCCGGGTGTGCAGCAAACGCGCCAAGGCCCGACCTGCCGCCGCCGTACCCGTGCCCGGCGTGATGGCGAACTGGATTTCGTCTAACTCGGCCGCCAACGGCTGGGCTCTGAAGTGCTGCAGCGCCGTTTGCAGCGGTAGATAAATGCGGTTGCGCGGGTTTTCAATCACCACGCCTTGGAAACTTTGTTTGTCGAGCCGCCGGTCTTCAACCACGCCGATGACGGTTAACCACAGGTGGTTGATTTTGATGCGTTGTCCCAAGGGATCGGCGTTGCCAAACAAATCATAAGCAGCTTGGCTACCCACCAGACATACCTTGGCCACGGTTAAATCGTCGTGGTTGGTCAGGGGTCGGCCGCTGCGCATGTTGAGCAAGGTGCCGCCGCTGTTTTGCCCGACCACGACGGCATCGCTTTTGCCGAACGCACTAAAAATCGCTTGGGCGCGCACTTTTTTGACGCCAAGCGTGTGGGCCACGAAGGGCAGGGTGGTGCGTGCCGCCTGCATATCGTCCAAATTGAGGCCGCGTGATTGTTCGCGGATTTCGCTCAGGCGGCCGTCGTCGAAACCCTTGTTTTTGGCGATGACGTTGCGGGTGCCCATGGCTTCAATCAAACGCAGCGCTTCGCGTTCGGCACCTTCACCAATACTTTGCATGGCGATGACGGCACCAACGCCGAAAATCATGCCTAACAAGGTTAAAAAGGTGCGCAGCTTTTGCGTCGCCAATTTCTCCCAAGCCTCTTCAAAATCGAGACGCCACTCATTCAAGATCATCCTCCGAAGGGCGAGCCGGCGCAATCGCGTCGCCCGCGGCCAAGCCGGCTAATATGATGGTGCGGTTGGGGCCGCGTTGGCCCAGGGTCACGGTTTGTTTTTGGAAGCGTCGTCCCACCTGGCGATAAACCCAGGTTTCACCGTCGCCGGCGAACAGGGCTTGATTGGGCACGGCCAAGGCTTTGTCCACATCGGTGACGCGGAATACCACGGCGACGGCGCCGTTTGGTTTCAGCCAGGGCGCCGCCGGTGCGTCAAAGGTCACACGTACGCGGAAATACTTGGTGGGATCGCGGCGTGAGCGGCGTTCCGAGAAGGGGTTAACCGAGGCGACCACCCCGTTCAGCAACACTTCCGGCGCGGCTTTGGCGCGAATCTCGGCAGGCGTGCCCGGCTCGATGCCGGACGCTTCCGATTCCAGCACATAGGCGTCGACGACCATGGCGTTAAAGTCGGGGATGTAACCCAGCTTCATACCGGGATACACGGTATCGCCGACGCTAACGGGGCCGCGCCAGCCGCGATTGTAGAAGAAGGCGCCCGCGTGCGGGGCGCGAATCTCGAGGCGATCAAGCATTTCGGTGAGCTGTTCGCTTTTATGACGGGCGAAGGCGGAACGCGACTGTTGGGTGGCGATTTGGGTCGCTAATTTTTGGTCCATACGTTCTTGTTTTTCGCGGTAAAAGGCCAGTTTAAACTGCAACAAGTCCAATTCGGTTTGGTCGGTCTCGCGATCCATGCGGCTAAACCGCAGCGGGTCACGGCGTGCAAAGGTTTCGGTAAAGGTCAGTTGACGCTGTAGTTGGGCGATGGTGTTGGCCAGGTCGAGGCGTTCTTTTTCCGCTTTGCGGCGCAGATCGTCTTCGCGAACGGCACTGGTTTCTAACGAAAACCCAAGCAACTCAAGTTGGTTGCGGGTGTTGCTGCCGTCGAGGCTGACAACAACGTCGTCCTTGGCGATGGTGGCACCTTCGGTTGCCAAGGCGGTAATCGAGGTTTGGCCGGCCAACCTGCCGGCGTTGATGGGCGTGCTTTCGGCGGCTGTGAAAACGCCCTGAGCCCGAACCTCAATGCGGAAGGGCGCCTCGTCGACGGTGATGGTCAGGGTTTCGTCGCGGTGGTGCTTGCTGCAAGCGCCGGCGAACACCAACAACAATAATTGCGGCCATCGAGTTCGGCTCATGCGGGTCCCTCCCCTTGATTGCTGTCGCGGCGTAACAGGATTGCGCCGGCATCGATGCCGGTGACAACTTCGACCCAATCCTCGCCGCGCCGACCTAACTGAACGGGCACTTCGCGGGTGCCGCGCCATCGGCCAGGCTGCTCGACGAAAGCGTGCCCGTTACGGAAAAGGATGCAATCGCGGGGTACGAACAGAACGCCGGAATGACGCGCCACTTCCAAAGCAAGCGTCGCAGCCATGCCTGGGCGCATGAGCTCGGGGTCGGTTTGCAATAGGGTCACATCGGCGTCAAATACAATGCTGGGTTTGTTGTAGGCTTTGTTGCGAAAAATGTGGCCGAGTGACGCCACCTTGGCGGTAAATTCGCGGTCAGGGTAGGCATCAAGGCGAACTGTCACAGCTTGGTTTACTGCGACGCGGCCGGCATCGTATTCGTCAATGACGGCGGCGACGGCCATGCCCTCGAGGTCGGGAATTTCGGCGATGGTGGTGCCCGCGTAACATTCATCGCCGACGCGGCGACGTTCCCCGCGCCGGTTGCGTTTGTGGACTACCATGCCGCCACGTGGGGCTTTTATCTCAAGTTCTTCGATATGCAGTTGTTGCTGGGCGATGTCATGTTTGATGCGTTCTATCGTACCTTGGTATTTGCCCACGACTTCTTTGACTTCGGCGGTAAGGTTGCGCTGCTCGGTTTCGAGACGCGCTAAGGTCAGTGCCGCTTTTTTGGCTCTTAAGCGATCTTTCTCCAGTTCGGCCCGCTCGACCAAATGGTCCGGCACCAACAGTTTACTTTTGAGCTTGCCCGCCGCGGCCCGTTGTTCGGCGACCGAAAGCGCCAGTTTCGCGGTGCGTTCGACAGCGCGCAGTTGGTAGCCGGCTAGATCTTTTTCTTTGCCGTCCAGGTTCTGTTTTAAGGTGCGAATCCTTTGGCTGATGTCACTGTGATCAAAACGCATGACGGGGTCGCCTTGTTTGACCTTGCTGCCTTCGGGCGCCAAGAACGCCAACCGGTAAGACCAGACACCGGGAATTTTTGGTACGACCAAATAGGCCGAATTCTTCGAAACTAAGGTGCCGCTCGCCTGAATGGTGACGGCCTTATCGGCGCGGGTAACGGTGTAACGTTCGCGGTCGCCGCCGCGTTGACAGGACCAAGCGGTTAGGAGCAACGCACAGATAAGTAATCGGCAGGTCAGGCGCCGCTCGGCGGTTTGAGAAAGCGTCACGGCGCACCTCCGGGGGCGATTTGGAGCACTAAACCTTCACGCAACGGTGCCGTGCCGTCGACGGCCAAATGAAAGGCGTCCCAGGCCAGTGGTGTAACGGCGACGGGATCACTGTTGTTGGGAAAAATGCGGTAGCCGTCTTGTGCGAATTGGACTGCCTGGAGAGGAATCAACCACACCCCTTCAAAGCGCTTGAGCTGGATTTCGGTCTGGGCGCTCATGCCTGGCTTTAAAAAGCTTAGGTCGGTTTGGTCGAGTTCGATGAGGACGTGGTAATAAACGCCGTCACTCCACTGTTCCCTGGGTTTTGCTTGTTCGGACACGCTGCGTACGCTGCCGGTCAGCAAACGGTCGGGATAGGCGTCGAGGCGAACCTTTACTGTTTGGCCGGGACTCACTTGAACCCATTCCTGTTCGGTCAGCCAGGTTTCCAGCTCCATTGTGGCCAAGTTCGGAATGGTCACCACCGTGGCGCCTTGGTAAACCGTGTCACCCACGGCGAGCTTGCGACTGCCTTCGCGGTTTTCGCCATAAATCACCACGCCGCCGTTACGGGTGCGCAAGGCGAGGTTCTCGACCGCCTCGCGTTGTTGGCGGATCTCCTCTTCAAGCTTGTGGATCTCGATCATCATCTGTTTCAAATTGTTTTCTTCAAGCTGGGTATCAATCGCAATTTGTTGTTTCTTTAGTTCTAATTGATTGCGTGCTTTTTGATGGGCTAGCTGCTTTTCTTCGTACTCTTTGCGTTTCTGCAGGTCGGCGGGGATGCGTGCGTCAACGGCGCTGAGCGCCACATCTAACTGAGCGCTTTCCAAATCCTGCGCTAACTGTTGCAGGCGATCCCGCTTGGTCTCTTCTTGATTCTGGTAGTTGAGGCGCTTGTTAATCAGTTCTTGTTCGCTTTGGGCCAACATTTGGCGGTCTTGTTTGTTGTTAAAACGGACCACCACCGCACCAGGTGTCACTTTTTGGCCTTCGGGGACCATCCAGTCAATGGACAGTTGAAAAGCCCTGGTGATCGGCGCGTTTAGGGTTTCGGCGCTTTTGGCCTTAATGCGACCGGTTAGGATCAGGTTCGGTTGCAGGTTACCGCGCGTGACCTTTAGCGGCTCGGCAGCGCTG
Source organism: Holophagae bacterium (assembly GCA_030429565.1). Taxonomy (GTDB): domain Bacteria; phylum Acidobacteriota; class Holophagae; order Acanthopleuribacterales; family Acanthopleuribacteraceae; genus Acanthopleuribacter. The sequence goes on from JAUIFE010000013.1 coordinate 192,716, forward strand.
AGCCCGGCCGGTAGGAGTAACAACAAACAAAGGTACTTCAAGCGTTGCTCCCGGTGTCTTCGATGATCACGCCGTCCTTGAGGCGGATGACGCGTTGGGCATAGGCGGCGATATCTTCTTCGTGGGTGACCATCACAATCGTGTGCCCGCCTTGATTGAGTTCGCCGAAAAGTTCCATGATCTCGGACGAGGTTTTGCTGTCCAAGTTACCGGTGGGTTCGTCGGCCAACAAAATCGCCGGTTGGTTGATCAGTGCCCGTGCGATGGCGACGCGTTGGCGTTGGCCACCGGAAAGTTCCATTGGGCGGTGGTGCAGGCGGTCGCCCAATCCCACCTTACGCAACATTTCGGCGGCGAGGTCCCAATTGACGGCTTGATCGCGGCGGTACAACAAGGGCAGGGCGGCATTGCGCAGCGCCGATTTACGCGGTAGTAGGTTGAAATTCTGGAAAATAAAGCCGATCTCGCGGTTGCGAATGGCGGCTAGCTGGTCGTCGTTGAATTGCTGGACTTCGGTACCGTTGAGCTGATAGCGCCCAGCCTCAAAGGTGTCGAGGCAACCCAAGATATTGAGCAGGGTCGATTTGCCCGATCCCGATGAACCCATGACGGCAAGGTAATCGCCGGCGTTAATGGTGAGATCGATATCATGGAGGGCGATGATTTGGGTTGAACCCATGGTGTACGTTTTGCGCAGGCCTTCGAGATGAATCATGAATGGATGTTGCTCCGATTGACGGCGGCAGCGGTCGCGGTTCACGACGGTGCTCTACTAAACAATGCGTAATCGGTCGTTAATTCCGTCAAAAAAAAATCAAAAATTAAGGTTCAGCAAAACCGAAAAAATCAAAAATTAAGGTTCAGCAAAACCGATGGGTGCTTGGATCGGCTGCCACAAATCGCTTTGCTCCATGAGCGCGGCCAAGCGCAGCAGGCGTGCTTCGTCGCCGTAGCGCGCGGTGAAATGGACGCCGATAGGCAAGCCGTCATGGGCGTGTAGCGGTAACGACAGCGCGGGCACGCCGGTCATGTTGGCAAGCTGGGTAAAGGGCATTTTGTTGAGGTTCTTCAAGCTTTCGTGGCGAATACGGCCTTTAAGCAGACCGGTCAAACGCAAGCGGTTGATTAGTGCGAGCAGGCGCTTCTCAGCGCGACTCATGGCCAACTCACCAATGCGAAGCGGCGGTGCGGCCAGCGTGGGTGTTAACCAGAGGTCGTACTTCTCGAAGAAGCGGCCCAACGCGCGCGTCGCTTGGTTCCAGGAAGCGCGGCGGAAAGCGTATTCGCCGGCGGCCAATTTGCGACCCGTGAGCCGTAATGCCCAGGTGCCGGCCTCGACATCACGGGGCCGCAAGCGGCGACCGAGTTTGTGTTCGAGGTAACGGCAGGTTGCGTCGATTTGGCCCTGATACATGGTGACGTAAGCGGCGGCTAAATCGGCACCGTCGTACTCGGGTTTGGCTTCAACCAGGGTATGGCCCAGCTCTTCCAAATAGCGCGCGGTTTTTTCGACGGCGGCGACGCAGGCCGGGTCGACTGGACCGCCCAAGGGCGATGCGGTTGAGAAGGCAATCACTTGTGGTTCCAAGGGCGTGGCGACTTCTTCGCGGTAGGGGCGCAGCGGTGCCGAAATTTGGAAGGGGGCGCCGCAGTCGGGGCCCTGCAAAACGTCGAGCATGGCGGCACAGTCGCGTACACTGCGGGTGAGCACGTGGCCGACAACGGCGCCTTCCCACAGTTCGCCGTGATCGGGACCAACGGGGACGCGACCCCGACTGGGCTTGAGCCCGACCAGGCCGCAGCAAGCGGCGGGGATGCGCAGCGAGCCACCACCGTCACCGCCGGACGCCATCGGGACCATCCCGGCGGCAACCGCCGCGGCCGAGCCGCCGCTGGAGCCGCCAGGTGTGTGATCGGGATTAAAGGGATTGCGGCAAGGTCCCCAGCGTTCGGGTTCAGTTACACCCATCAACCCAAATTCGGGGCAATTGGTTTTGCCGACGAAGTTCAAGCCGGCGGCGCGCAAACGCCGCGTCGCCTCGCTGTCGGCCGGCGCGCGGTAACCGTCGAGCGCGCGACTGCCCATGCTGAGCGGTTCCCCGGCGACGGCCATTTCGAGGTCCTTCATCAGAAAAGGCACGCCGTGGAAGGGGCCGTCCGGTAAGCCGGCGGCCAAGGCGGCGCGGGCTTGGTCGTACATGGTGTGGACGACCGCGTTTAAATGGGGATTTAAGCTTTCAATACGCGTGATCGCCGCGTCTAACAATTCAGTGGGCGTTACTTGGCGACGACGAACCATGGTCGCTAAGGCGGTTGCATCGTAGAGGTGGAAATCCTTCACCGAACACTCCTGGGGAAGCCATGGTTTCATAGAACTTAGCGTCATTTTAGCGAACCCGGCGCACCTTTGCAGACAACATTTCGGTTGACGCCCTGCGTTTTTCTCCACGGTTCCTGCAAAGTTCTTCCCAAAAGTGACGGGGACGGACCCGAACCACACAGGTTTTGCGACCAAGTCATTCAAAATGACGCACATTTAAGAATCGATCAGAAAATCTGAAGTTCTGTCTAAGTGTTCTTTTTGTTGACGTTATCTGTGATCTGCTGTGGGTGTGTCACTGTGATCCTGCTCACATGGCCTGCGCCGTCACATTGTCTCCCTCGTTTGTCCTCATTTGCCGCGTAACTTTCCCAACAACCAAGGGCGGCACATCCCATAGTGGTCGCCCCGCGGTGAATGCGGCGGATTCAGAGCCACCAGCACGGTGGTCGCGCATGCAGCGTGCATCCGTTTATGGCTTTGCCGTGGTCCTTTTCTTAACGGATTTAAGCGAGGAGACTACCATGAGTTCACGTTACCAAGTGTTAGAGCAAATGTTTGAAGATGGTCGCGATCGCGGTTTGGTTCACCACTTCACGGAAGAAACCCAATTGAACGGCCGCGAGGTCACCGTTGACGGCAAGACATACATTAACTTTGGTTCGTGCAGCTACATGGGCCTCGAACAACATCCGGCCCTGATTGAAGGTGCCATTCAGGCCTTGGCCGACTACGGCACGCAGTTTTCCTCATCGCGCACCTACCTTTCGGTGGGGCTCTACAAACAATTGGAACAGGAACTCAGCAACATGTTCGGGCAGCCTGCTTTGGTTACGGCCAGCACCACCTTGGGCCACCTGTCGGCGCTGCCGGTGTTGGTGGAAGACGACGATGCCGTGATACTCGACATGCAGGTTCACTCCAGCGTGCAAATGGCTTGTGAGATGTTAAAGGCGCGCGGCGTGACCGTTTCCGTGATTCGCCACAACGACATGAACCAGCTCGAACGCAAGGTGCGTGAATTGCGCGGCAAACACCGTAGAATTTGGTACCTCGCCGACGGTGTTTACTCCATGTACGGCGACGTTGCGCCGCTTGACCACTTAACCGCGCTCATGGACACCTATGAAAGCTTGCACCTCTACATTGACGACGCCCATGGCATGAGCTGGGCGGGTGCCGGCGGGACCGGTTATGTGCGCTCGCAAATCGAGCACCACCCCAAAATGGTGTTGGCGGTTTCGCTGAACAAAGCCTTCGCCAGTGCGGGTGGCTGTCTGTTGTTTGCCGATCAAACCCAACGCAACCGTGTCCGGGATTTGGGTGGTACCATGATTTTCTCGGGCCCGATTCAACCGCCTATGTTGGGGGCGGCCTTGGCTTCGGCTAAGTTACACCAGTCGGAAGCGTTTAGGACCTACCAAGCCGAGCTGGCCGATTTAACCGCGCACATGAATCAGCGTTTGCGCGAGGCAGGATTACCGCAGTTCGAAATCTGTGACTCGCCGCTGTTTTTTATCCCGGTCGGCTTGCCACGCATTGTTTACACCTTCATTGATCGCCTCAAGGCCGACGGCTTTTTCATCAACCCGGCGACCTTCCCCGCGGTGCCGATGCGGCGCGGCGGGCTGCGTTTCATGGTGAATCGCAACCTGACCAAAGCGGATATCGATGCGTTGGTGGCGGCGATTGCCCATCACTATCCGCGGGTCTTGGCCGAGGAAGGGTCCTCGCTGGAAGCCGTCGCCAAAACCTTTCGTATCCCGGCGATTCGTTTGGCCGGGGGCAATGCGGCGACGATTGCCGCCTCCGCCGGCAGCCTCGCGGTTGTTTGTGAAACCTCGATTGCCGCCCTTGATTGGGACGAGTGGGACGGTACGATGGCGGCGCGCGGTTCGATGACGGCGGAGAATTTGGATCAGTTGGAACGCATTTTTAATCCAGCGCAACAGCCGGAAAATCGCTGGGACTTCCACTATTTCCAAGTCCGCGACAACCAAGGTCGCTTGGTGCTTTCAACCTTCTTCACCGTCGCCCTTTTGAAAGACGATATGTTCGCCTCGGCGGCGGTTTCACGTCGGGTTGAGGCCTGCCGCGAAACGGATCCGTTCTACCTCACTTCGCGGTGCTTGATGCTGGGTTGCCCAATTACCAAAGGGAACCATCTCTATTTGGATGAGGCGCATCCCGAGTGGCAGAAGGCGCTGTCCCTGTTGCTGGACGAATTCCGCAATGTGGCCGAGCAACGCGACTGCAACCAAATGTTTTTGCGCGACTTCGACGCAACCGACGACGCCCGCTTGAGCAAGTGGTTTTTGGATAACGGTTTCGTGCGCCAAAGTCTGCCGATGGTCAACAAGGTACAGCGACTGGATTGGACCGACCGCGACGATTACCTGGCGCGCCTTGGCCAAAAATACCGCTACAACGTGCGCAAAGAAATCTTGCGCCATGAGGACCAATTCGCGATCAGTTACGAAAAGTGTGCCACCGAGCAGGAGATTCTCGATTGTTACCAGCTCTACTTAAATGTCTTTAACCAGGCCTTCGAGATGAATGTGTTCCGCTTACCGTTGGAATTTTTTGAAATGGCCTGCACCCATGAGGCTTACGACGTCATGCGGCTGTACTTGGTCGACGAAAACGGTCGGCGCGGCGAGAAGCCGGTTGGGGTCATGTTCTCGCATGTGCGCGACGGGTTGTATTCGGCCCTGATTGTCGGGTTGGATTACCGCGTCGTGCGCAGCCACGGCGTCTATAAACAAGCCTTGTTTCAGACCGTGCAGCGAGCGCGGGCGTTGAACTGCAAGGTGGTGGATTTGGCTTACACGGCGGACTTGGAAAAGAAAAAGGTGGGTGCGCGACCCGAGCCAGTGTACGGGTATGTGCAGGTCTTCGACCACTACAACTACGCGGTGCTCGAGAGTTTTGCCAAGGATGCGACAGCGCCGAGCCTCAAGGCGAGTTCGCGATGAACTTCTTCGACCCTCGCGATCCCTTCTGAATACTTTTTAAAACTAAATTACCGCAATTATTCCAGTTGTTCAGCCAGAACGATTGGGGTTTCGCCCCGGAGTCCCCTGAAGGTCCGGGGCTTTTTTTATGGGAACCTGCCGCCAAAAGAAAAGCGGACACGGGAGACCTGACCCATGTCCGCTGATTCGGTTTGGCGCACGTGGTTTCGAAACACGTGCCGGGACGAAGTGTGGTAGAGACACTTCTTGTTTTTGAGATGACGTTTTTGGTGGATTCTCGGGGTGGCCGAGCGGGCGGGCGCGTGGTTTTCCAACACGGGCGCACCACACTCGGCCGAAGGCGTTCATCTAAGAACCTCGGTGACGATACCGGCCCCTACGGTTTTACTTCCTTCGCGCATGGCGAAGCGGATGCCAGGTTCCAACCCAACGGGTTTCATCAGCTCGAAGCGGATGTCCGCCTGATCACCTGGACTCACGAAGACACCGGGATCACCCACGTGGATCACGCCGGTGACATCGGTGGTCCCGAAGAAAAACTGGGGCTGGTAGCCGCTGCCAAAGGACGTGTGGCGACCGCCTTCGTCCTTGGCAAGCACGTAGATGCGTGCCGCGGCGCGACGACGCGGTTGCAGTACGCCCGGCGCACTCAGCACCTGGCCACGACACACTTCGTCGCGTTTTACGCCGCGCAGCAACAGGCCCACGTTCATGCCCGCTTCGGCGACGGCCACATCTTGGTGGAAGCTCTGCGCGCCGATCACGATCAAGGTCCGCTCGCCGTCGCCCAGGCCGACCAAGGCGACCTCGTCTCCGACACGCACGCGACCGCGCTCAATGCGGCCGGTGACGACCGTACCGCGCCCGACAACCGTCATGACATCCTCGATCGGCATCATGAAGGGGGCGTCGAAGTCGCGAACGGGATCGGGAATGGCTTGGTCCAACGTGGCAACCAATTGACGGATGCATGTGGTGGCGGGATGCTCGAAATTGCCGGCCTCGATCGCCTGCAAGGCCTGCAGGGCGCTGCCGAAAACGAAAGGGACATCCTCGTAACCATGGGCGGCCAATTGCTCGCCGACCATCATTTCGATAAGTTCGGCGTTTTCGGCACGGTCGGCGGCCTCAACGGCGTCCATTTTGTTGACGAACACGACCATGTGGGCGACGCCGACCTGGCGTGCCAAGATAATGTGCTCGACGGTCTGCTTGGCCGGGCCTTCGGTGGCGTCGATCAACAAGATGGCGCCGTCCATCTGAGAGGCGCCGGTGATCATGTTCTTGACGTAGTCGGCGTGGCCGGGGCAGTCGATGTGGGCGTAACAACGCGTGTCGGACTCGTAACGAACGTGGCTGGTATTAATCGTAATGCCGCGTTCGCGTTCCTCCTTGGCGCGGTCGATTTGATCGAAAGTCAGGGCGCGACCGCCGTGGTAATGCGCCTGCAGACGGCTCAAAACCGTGGTCAGCGTGGTTTTGCCGTGGTCGACGTGACCAATGGTGCCGACATTAACATGAATTTTCATGGGTTCCTCCTTGTTTATCGCGGTCGGACCGGCGTCCGGGCACGAGGTCCCGTTACGCTTGATCGGGGTTAGCGATAAACATTTTGTATAACTATGATTCTAAATGGAGACATACTAATGTCGTGCCGCCGTCGGGACAACCCGAGCGGCTGCCGGCATTGTGTTAGAAACGGAAATTTCGAGGATCGATCAAGCCATGGCACGCCAAACCTTGTTCCGTTGAGCGGAAGCGTCGGCGGCGGCGAGCCTCACCAAACGAAGGCGTGGCGGGCGCCATAAGCGGTGCTCGTTGCGTTGCGAAGATACAGCGAGGCCGCTTCTAAAGCTTTGGCGAACAGGCGTTTAAGGAGTTTTGGTGCGGGCCCAAAAAGAAAAAGGGGAGCAGTTGCCCCCCTTTTTCGATCAATCGTTTGGTGTCGCTTTAGGCGATCATCAGCGGGGGCTGATCAGCAAATAGCCATACGGCATCCGACGAAGCGTCGGATGAAACCAAAAGTGATGCTGATGAAAAACGTGAAAAGCGCATGGCTAAACCCCGTGAAAAATATAAGACAGTTGTAAGTTAGCCTTGTTGCTAACCAAAGTCAAGTGATCGTTTTACTTTAAATTAAAATGATGTCATATTGAGGTGTTTTCTACCTAAACTGAGCGATTCTTGGCGGCGAAATCGCTTAGTTTAGGTTCTAGAATGTGTTGTCAAAAAGCTTAGCTTTCTGATGGCTCTTGGGTGTCGCCTAGCGTGTCTTTCTTTTTCTTTTTTACCGCGAACGGCGGTTTCCAGTCGCCGGGATGGTGGACACCGCTGTATTGGCGAGCGTCCGAGGCGTCGCCGTAGTTGGTGAGGTTGGGATTGATCCCTTTTTGCAACTCGACCTCTTTTTTGCGAATCACGTTCTGGAAGCGGTCGAATTTGCCTTCGGTGCGCAGGTGTTGAAACATGTGGTGCGCGTTGAAGACCAGGGTCGGGTAGGCAAAACGGCGCGCGTAACGCGAGGCGGCCGGGTGCATGCCGACCACAAAAAAAGCGCGCCCGAAGAAGCTGTAAGAAAAATGTGGGTCGTCTGGATTGCTGCTCACGTTGCCGTCCCATTCCACCAAGTCGACTTCGTGTAGTCGTTGCAACTGGCGCCACATCAACGCTTCAAAGTGCTTTTCGCTGGTGGGGTGGGGTTTGTCGAAACAGGCAATGAAGGTGTTAATTGAGCCTAGGCTCTCTTGGTCTTTCACGAACAACGCCAGATCGCGCGCCAAGCCCTCGGTGTCGGCGTCACCACCCATTTCCTCGTACAACGCAAAACGGTACATGTTGCTATTGACCGCCGATTTAGCGCCCACACAGGAAAACTGCGGCGAAAGGACCATGGTGCGAAACTGGGCGTGGATGAATTGCACGACTTCTTCGATGGGTTCGCCGGTAAGCTGGTTGACGAGGTGGCCCTTGGCGTTGGGCACCCCGTAGCAAATGTCGCTAATGCAGGTGGTGAGGTCCATGTCTTCTCCCTATCATGGCGATCCATTTTTGCTTTTTAGGACCGGCGTTTGGCCGGGTCTTTGGGACCGCTGTGTGGGCTCGTGGCTTCCCGAATTTTGACCGGGATAGAGTTGTTAAAACGCTACATCCCAAACTACACAAGATAAGGAAAAACTGTCAAGAAACGATCGTGTCACTATGAGCATTGCCGGTGTTTAAACCCGTGGTGAAGTGATTTCATACAGGCGAATGCCGTCGACGGCGGAGGCTTGATCGGAGGCAATGCACAGGCCGGCCTCCTGAGCCAGTCCCGGCAGCCCGCCGTCGTCTTGAAAGGCACGGTAGGCACGGTAAACGCCGTTAAATAAGGCGTCGCATTCGTTGCGCAACCGGCCGCGTCGGGTTTTTGCCGGTGCCAACTCCGCCACCACCAGACGGTTGCTTACCGCGTGGATACGTTGCAGTGATTCGACCGCTTGGGGGCGCGGTAAAGGGTGCAAGCACAGTGTCATCGCCGCGAAATCGAATTGGGGCGTCAGGTCGGCCCGCATCTCGGCTGGGTCCTGCAAAAGAAAGTCCACATGACGGAAGTGGTCTTTTCGCAGGCGGCGGTGGGCGTGGCGTATGTGAAGGGGATCCAAGTCAATGCCGAGCCCGCGTTGAATTTTTGGGGCAATGCGAAACAGCCAATCACCCGAACGACAGCCCGCTTCTAAAACGGTCATTCCCTTTGCCGGCATGGTCGCCATTTGGCGACGTAACGGCGCCAGAAGGTGATCGGAAAAGGTGTATTGCATTGCGAACAGCGAAGACATTGGTGGCGACTCCTACCCAGGATCCCGGCGACGGCGAACCGGCCGTTTTTCGGTCTATGGGTAGGTGGTCGGCTTGGGGCGAAATCCTTCGCCCGCTATCAAAAAAAGGGTGTCGGGTTACCAACGTCGCGTGGCGCCGAATGAGGGGATTAACGGCAACCAGAAATCCTCCGTGACGGTGGTCGTTACCGATCCGTCGGGTTGGATTTCAAAAGTATGATCGCGACAACATACGTTTTCTTTGCGCAGGATGTTGTTGATCTCCAAGAAGAAGTTCCAACCGCCGCGGCGGCGGGGGACGTAGTAACTGATGCGCATGTCGAGACGGGCAAAGCTGGGGCTGGCGGTGGCGTTGCGTTCGCCGTATACCGGCACGACCACGAGTTCGCCGGCTTGATTGGTTTGTGCCTCGCCCCACACGTCGGTCGTTGGCCAACCGCTGTGGCCCGCTGCCGCCAGATTGAGGTGCCAGCGTTTGTTCAGGGCGAAATTGAGGCCGAGCTGGAGCGCGTGACGTTGATCGCGGTTGCGGGCGAACCAATGACCGTCGATTTTTTCGCGACTGTGACCGAAGCTATACGAGGCCCAGGTCGAGGTTCGTTTGCCCGGGTTCGATTTGACAAACAGTTCAAAGCCGTAGGACTTGGCCGATTCGGGATCGACAAAAATACGGTCGTCTTCCGATTCGGGGAAAAGCGCGACCGGTGTGTAGCGGTTCTCGTAACGCGGGCGTGGATCGGCGACGTGCTTATAGTAGGCTTCACTGCGCAGGCGCCAACCACCGCGCAGGCCTTGGTCCCATGCGAGCACCACGTGTTGCGCCCTTTGGACTGGAAAAAACTCGGTTTCGCCGTCGGCCACGCCCAGCTCCGGTGTGCGTGGCGCTTGGTGGAACAAACCCCAGGCAAACCGAAAGTTGGTGTGCTCGCGCGGTTGGTAACCCAGGTTGATGCGCGGGCTGATTTGGTGTGCATCGTCCTTCATATAGGACTGCCAGTCGTAGCGCAGGCCCATGTCGGTTTGCCACTTTTCACTCAGTTTTGCACGCACCGCCGCGAAGGTGTAGGCCTGCTCGCCTGACGGGCGCACCTGAATGCTGCGGTCGAGCGAAACCGGCGCGCCCATGTCGCTGATTAAGGGTTCATTGCTGTAACCGACCGCCTGGTAATCGAAATCGGTGGATTGCGAGCGCAGCGCAATGCCGAAGCGCCAGTCAATGCTGTCGCTTTGACGCCAAGTGAGGTGTTGTTGAACCTCGAAAAATTCGGTTTCGCGCTGGTCGTTGAGACGATAAGAACCCTGGATCAGGCCGTTCGCGTCGTCGCGTTCCTGAATACCGGCCCGTTCTCGTTCCGCCACCGAGAATGCTGCCAAGGTGGTCATCGATACATTTTCATTCAGTTGGGCTTCCGCACGCAACCAGACATAGTTGTCGACCGACTTAAAATTGGCGTCGGTGACGTTGCCCAGCAAACGCGTGCCGAACAATCCGTCTTTTTCGTCGTAGCGAACCAGATCGTCAATCGCCAACAAGTTGAGCGAGAAGTCCCAGCGGGCATTGGGCGCGAAGGCCAATTTGACCAAAATATCGCGAAATTTAAACCGTTCATTGGTTGTGATTTGTTCTTCGCCGGTATCGGAATCGGTCACCGACAGATTGAAATTGAGATCGGCCAATTTATCGATGGCGCGAGCGATGTCCAGATAACCGTTGCGCGCCGAAACCAACCAGCGCCCGCGACCATCGGCGAAACGGTCGGAACTGCGCACGTGTGAGTTGAGAAAACTGACCCCCAATTCCGTTTGCCAAGGATCTTGGGGTTGTTTTGTTTTGAGGTCGATGACGCCGCTTAACGCGTTGCCGTACTCGGCCGGATACCCGCCTGCCAGAAAGGTGACCTCGTCAATGGCTTCGGAGTCGAACACGCTGAAGATGTTTTGCAGGTCCTTTAAATGGAAAGGGTCGTAGATCTCAATGCCGTCGAGCAGCACGATGACTTCGTTTTCTTCGCCGCCGCGAATGGTGAACTTTGAGGAGAAGTCACCGCCGGCGGTACCGGGCAAACGCCCAATCGCGCGGTACAGATCGTCGGACAAACGCGGCAACAGATCGATTTCTTCCTTGCTGAAGACCACTTGGCTTTCCGGGCCTTGACTGAGCAGGGTATAGGTACTGGGCGTGACCACTAACTTTTCCAACAAACGGGGAATGGGTGCGATTTCAATGTTGAAGTGATTGAAACGGTCGATGGTGCGCAACGTGACCGTTAACGGCAAAAAACCCTCGCGTTCGAGGGTTAGCGTTTTGGGCGGACCTTGCCGCCACGGCAGGATAAAGGCGCCGCGATCGTTGCTGATTACGACCCGATCGTCGTCCTTATCGGCAAAAACGCGGACCCCCGCGACGGGGCGTCCGCTTTCGCGATGGAGCACAGTGCCAAAGGTTTGCGGCTCGTATTTTAGGGCGGCTCGGTCGTTCTTTTTGACCACAATTAAGGTTTGCGACGGACCGTCGCGGACGGCCAGGCCATGTTGCGCCAAGACCTCCTTGAGGAAGGCCCGCCTTTGCGTCGGCGACATGGCTTCCAAGGATTTGTCGGCGGTGGCCGGCTGTTCGCGAACTTTCATGCGACGTTTCACGACCGCACTTGAAAAGACAATGTTGAGGTCGTACTCACGCAGATTCTTTAAGACCTTGGTGACGGACGTGCCTTTCCAACGGCGTGGCTTGGCCGCGTCCTTGGCGATAAGCACGGGAGCGAACAGCGGCAGGAAGAGAAGGACGACGATGAGGGTACGAAAAGGGACAGACAAGCCAATGGGCATTACAGTTGTTCTCCAGGTGCTTCCTTGATGAGGATGGCGCCACCTTGATTTTCGTAGTCAAGGCCGCAGGCCGGTAGAACGACTTCGAGAAGGGTATCGGGAGAAAAGCCGGCAAATTCGCCGTTAATTTCGGTCAGACGATGTTGGGCGGCGTTGTCGGGTTGTTCAAAAACGATGGCCAATCCGCGTTCGCGCGCATACCAATCGAGGAAGAACCCGAGGTTTTTGCCTTCGAGTGCGGGGATTGGCGCGATACCGCTGACCCAGGCCCACGAGGCATCGTGAGCATCAATGGTGTTGTGTTGTAACACACCCGATGCGGTTAATCGAAGGTCGCTGCCTGCTTTTGCCGAAGTTTTGCTGTCGGCGTGGTCCAGCTCGATTTCCCCCTCGCGTACACGTACCCGCAAACCTTCGCCGTCCAAACGTACCTCAAACTGGGTTCCGATGTCGCGCACCGAGCCAAGGTTGGTGTGAACCCGAATTGATTGCTGCTGTTGCGTCGCATCGGTAGCAGAGGATGCGTAAATCGCGCCCTGTTCCAAGGTAAGGTTTGAGCCGTCTTGGTAAACCAAACGCGAGGCTTGATCGAGGCGCAGCGACATGCCGTTGGGCAAGCGCACTGCCAGGCGTTCACCTGCGCCGGAAATGATCACGGCGCCCTGCGGTAACTCATCGCCCACCGCCAACAAATGATTGTTGGCGGTTTCCTGACCGGCTAACTGCAAGAAAACGGCGCCTTCGACGCGTTCAACCACCGCACCGGATGTGTCGGGCGGCGTGATTGCCTGGCGTGGCACCATGATTGCGAACAGCCACACTGCCGCCGCCGCGACAAGGGTGCCAAAGCCCGCACCGTAACGCAAACGCATCCGACGTTGTCGGCGCGCCACGTTTGCTTGCCAGTGCTGTTGCACATCGGCTCGTACACGGGCGGTCTGGTCCTCATCGGGTTCCTTGGGGACACCCGCCGTGCGCAGCAATTGGCCGAGTGCATCGAGGTCGTTGGAATCGGGATGATTCATGTCAGTCCTCCGGTGTTGAGTTGGGTTACAAGCGCTTGAAAACCGTCACGGAACGCTTGGCGGGCTCGGGTGAGCAGGGATTCGGTTGCCTTGAGTTTTAGTTCCAGTTCATCGGCAATTTCTTGAACGGGTCGATCTTGTATGTACTTGAGCATGAGAACCTTGCGATGGTTTGGTTTGAGATGGTCGAGGGTGACGTGCACCAGGCGAATCACTTCCTTGCGTTGCATGATCTCGGTTTGGTCCGCTTCCAAACTGGTGAGCGATTCTAAAACCGAGCGTAAATCGTCGTCGTCCTCAGCCAGGGAAGGGGATTCCTGGTAGCGTTGGTTCTTGCGGTACCATGCACTGATTTCGTAACGGCAAATCGTACACATCCAGGTGAAGATTGCCGCCTCGCCGCGAAAGGTATCCAATTTGTCGATCGCGGTGCACAGGGTGGCTTGCGCCACATCTTCCGCCGCACGAGCGTCGTTTTTCAAGCGTACCAACGCAAATCGGTACAGTCGCGGGAAGTATTCGTCAAAGAAACTGGTGAAAGCTTGTTGGTCACCCTTGAGCATGCGTTTAATTAGTGCTTGCTCACCGGTTACGCGTTTGAACAAAAGTCAACCTCCGCAGGTTTCCCTAGAGGAAACTCAAGCAGGAACGAAATGAATTCTGGTGAGGATTTTGGGGATGAGGGTGGGGATTGGCGAAATGAATCGAAGCCTTCGCAGCGGACCACGCCCTAGCTTATTAGTTGAGTGTCGCCGATTTGGCCGGATCCTTCGAAAAAAAGGGAAAAAAGTTTCGGGTTTTTTTTCGGAAGATTTACCCGCGTCGCATTGGGTTGTATAAATAGCTTGTTTTATTGGTTTTTAAGGCGGCGATTGGCTTTGCGGGTACCATCTCAGCGCAGTGTTTTGTTGAGCACCGCATCGTGGTCGCCGCTGCAAGTGTTCAGGTCGGCCCCTTTTTCGATGCCGCCGACGGCCTGGTCTTGGGCCGATTGCCACAGCCAATAACCGGTCCAAGGTTCGGGTAAGGTGGGTTGCTCGACCTCGTACTGCGCGATCCACAGCGGGTACCGGCTGAAATCGTCGCTGCCCAGGTGCTTTTTCCAGAAGTTAAGGCCGGTATAAATGGCCGGCGTGACGCCGTAGTGTTGTTCCAGCGCATCGAGGAACAGGCGTAACTCGCCCGCCAGCAACATGTCGCTTTCTTTGTGGTTGGCGCTTTCGATATCGACGACCGGAATGAAGTCGCCGGGATCCAGCGGTGTGTGTTTGATGAAATTTTGCGCTTGGTCGTTGGGATCGTCGCCGACGATATAAAAATGATAGGCGCCACGGACCATTCCGGCTTGTTTAATGCCGCGCAGGTTCTCGATCAGCATGGGATCGACCCAATCGACGCCTTCGGTTGCTTTGGTGAAGGCGAAGTGATAACCCTCCGCTTTGACCGCCGCCCAGTCGACGGTGCCGCTGTGGTGGCTGACATCAACCCCCAGACAAGCGACGCTCGCTTTGGTTTCGGTCGATTCGGTGGTGGTGGGCGCAGGTGGGTCTTTTTCGACCGGATCCGGCGTGCTCGTGCACTGGAGCAACATCCCAAAAGACAGCAAGAACATGGCGAAAGCTGTGATACGCAAATCAGGTCTCCGGCGGCCGCAACCGACCGGATTGCCGATCGGCAGCCGGCGGTCTTTGGCTTGATAAGGTTCGGTGTGGCGCTTATCATAGCCGACCGCATCGGCGGCTGTCGAAAAAAACCGCTGCTCAACCTTTTGGCGATTCAGATTGGGGGGTGGACCCCGATTCATGTGTCACTTTTTCGTTCGGCTGACCTTCGACGGTTGGGATCGGCGGCGGCAAGGGCGGTGGCGGCGGCGGTGGTCCTGTCTGAGACGCCGGCTGGGCGTCAGGTGCCGGCGACGGGTCCGTCAACCCGGATTGGCGCCGCTGTTCGATGTGGCGCACCAGGTAGCCGATCAATATAATATAGATACCGATTTCCAAAAGTGGATTAACCAAGTTGCTGTGAACGACGCGCTCAAATTGGAACCACATCGAACCATTCCAGTGAACGCCCCACCCCTGGTTTTTGGCCCAACGCAGAATGCGACTGTTGCTCAGGAACCTGGCGACGAAGGTCACGGAAAAAACCGCGATCTGAATGGCAACCAGCACCTGAATCATGAAGCCGATTTTGTTGGTTTTTTTGAAAAAGGTCCAGGCGTACCAGGTTGCCAAAGCCAGCGCCGCTTGAAAGAGGGCCGACTGCAATAAGCTCGCCCCAAACAAGGCGACACGGAAAACGGTGAAATCGCCTGTGGCGAAACCGTGCCACACCAGCAAGTCTTTGAGTGCCAAAAGGAAACCGGCGATGAGGGTTGCGTAAACCACCATAATGACGGCGGCGTTGTCGCTGCCGTTGCGCAAACGCAATAAGTCTTGTTTTTCGACGAGACGGATTAAGGCCCATCCAAATACGGCTTGGCCACCGGCAAATAACATACCCACGCCTGCTAAAACCCATCCGGAAAATCCCACCGTCAAGGAACCATGGGGTAAACCGCGTAGCAACAAGTCAACCGCGACATCCCACCCCACGACCGCCGTGGCCAAAGCCAAGACCGGCAGGAACCATTGTTTGAGGATGTGACGTTCCGGTGGGTTGCGGTGAAAGGCGGTGATTTCGCTAATAAGGTGGACGAGCGTTTGGAAGGTGCCGACCAGAACATTTTTCATGAAGTTCCTCAGATAAGGGGATAGGACGCGAAGGGAAGCCGGCTGCATGAGCCGGCCGCCACCGAAACCAAGCCATTCTTGGCCGCGAAATAGCTCAGTATCGGTATCAAACCACGTTGCCCTCGGCGAGCTTTTGTTCTGGCGAGGGCCGGCCAGGGGCGTTTTTTGTGGATCACCGTTCTTTTGCCGAAATAGCTCGCCTGCCACCGTTGTTTCCGGTAGTGCCGGACAGGTGCGGCGCTGTGTTAAGCTT
This sequence comes from Holophagae bacterium, assembly GCA_030429565.1. Taxonomy (GTDB): domain Bacteria; phylum Acidobacteriota; class Holophagae; order Acanthopleuribacterales; family Acanthopleuribacteraceae; genus Acanthopleuribacter. The sequence goes on from JAUIFE010000013.1 coordinate 208,662, forward strand.
AGCGCGTTATGTTTACCCGGTTGTACCTGGCTTGTCGAAAAACCTGATTGGCTTCGGGAACCTCCTGTTTCTTTTCATGTTATCTCACAAGAAGGCAAACTGTCCGTCGCTCGGTTGCTCCTGCTTTAGGTCGGGTTTTTCCCGCCGGCGGCATCGCGTTTTTGTTTCGTCGGCGCGGGTTCCCAGCTTCCGGTGCCATCGGGTTATCGCCCAAGGAGTCGTAGATTGAAACGATTGTTAACCTATACCCTTAGTTTGCTTTTATGCAGTACCTTGCTCACCGCCGCCGTGCCCGACCCCGTTTTGGGTGAAAAAGGGATGGTGGCCTCACGTTCCATGATCGCTTCTCAGGTCGGTGCCGACATCATGCGCGCCGGCGGTAACGCGGTCGATGCGGCCGTCGCCACCGGTTTTGCGCTGGCCGTGACCTATCCCTCCGCCGGCAATCTCGGCGGTGGCGGTTTTCTCGTCCTGCGTCTCGCCGACGGCACCGTGAAAACCCTCGACTTCCGCGAAACGGCTCCGGCCGCCGCCCACCGCGATATGTACCTCGATGAACAGGGTGACCCCGTTCGCGATCAATCCACGAAAACACGCAAAGCTTCCGGGGTCCCCGGCAGCGTCGACGGCTTAATTGAAGTGCTCGAAAAGCACGGCACCATGCCCTTGGCCAAGGTGATTGAACCGGCCGTCAAGTTGGCCGCCGAGGGTTTTGTGTTGAATCACGACCTCGCCAAGCAGTTCCAAAGACAACTTCGTTTTATGAAAGCTTACCCTTCGTCGATGGCGCAATTCAGCAAAGACGGGCAGCCCTACCAAGTGGGCGACCGCTTCCGTCAACCGGACCTGGCCGCCACCTTAAAACGCATCGCCGCTCAGGGGCGTGCCGGTTTTTACCAAGGCCAAACCGCTGATTTGATCGTGGCCGAAATGAAACGCGGTGACGGTTTGATTTCCAAGGAAGATTTGGCCGGTTACCGCTCGGTTTGGCGCGAACCGATTACCGGTACCTATCGCGGCTACCAAATTTGGTCGATGCCGCCGCCTTCTTCCGGCGGGGTTTTGTTGGTTCAGATGCTCAATATGCTTGAACCTCACGATGTCGGCGCCATGGGGTTTGGCTCGGCCGCCACCATTCACCTTATGATTGAGGCGCAACGTCGCGCCTATGCGGATCGGGCCGAACATTTGGGCGATACCGATTTCGTCAAAGTGCCGCTGGCTGAGCTGACCGAAAAGCGTTACGCCCAGACGCGGATGGCCGATTACAAGGCCGACCACGCCAGTGACAGCGCCGCTATCGGCGCCGGTTCTGTGCCCAAGGAAAGCCGCGAAACCACCCACTATTCTGTTATTGACGCTGCCGGTAACGCCGTCGCCGTCACAACCACCCTGAATTGGGGTTACGGGAACCGCATCGTTGTTACCGGCGCCGGTTTCCTGCTCAACAATGAAATGGACGACTTTTCGGTGAAGGCCAATACGCCCAACACCTACGGCTTACTCGGCCGCGTCGCCAACGAGATTCAACCGAAGAAACGCATGCTCAGTTCCATGACTCCGACCATCGTCACGAAAGACGGTGACGTGGTGTTGGTGACCGGTTCGCCCGGTGGCTCGACCATCATTAACACCGTCTTTCAGGTGATTGTGAACACCATTGACCACGGCATGCCGGTCAACGACGCCGTTGGCTTGCCGCGTTTCCATCACCAGTGGCAACCGGATCGCATTGTCTTTGAACCCTATTGTTTTTCTCCTGATACCCTCAAGCTTCTGGAAGGCGTGGGCCACAAAGAGATCACCGCCGCGCGCTGGCGCATTGGTGACGCCAACACCATTCGCGTTGTCGAAGGTGTTTTCCAGGGCATGTCCGACCCGCGTAACGCCGGTGGCGCCGCTGGTTTTTAGCCAATGGGAACTTCCCGTGTCCGCGACGAAACGCGGCACGGGAAGGTGGGTACCGTTGGGCGAAATTGCATCTAACGCCTGATGTGAACCCAATCAAAAGTGTGGGTTTAAGTGGGGAGGCACGGCATCAGGCCGCGAGGAGAACCGGCGAACCTTGGGATGTTAACCGAAATGTCTAAACGGACGAGGTCGGTTTGGCCTTCCACTATGTATAACGACGTAACCCACTGGTATATTTCAGAAAAATAAAAAAAAGACGGGCTCTGGTGAACCCGTCTTTTTTTATGTCTGTGATTCCCTTGTCGATTGGCTTTGGCGGCGGCGACAGGTCGCCTGCTGGGTCGAACGCGGCTGATCCGATCGTTCGGCCGTTTGGCGGGTCGGCGCTTACCTGGGGCACTTCTCGTGGGATGTTCGTTTATTCGACCACGTGGATCGGGTTGGCGAACAACACCGCTGTATCGGAACCGGGGCGGCTGCCGCGCAGGGCGTTGACCACAATCGGACCGTCGGCTTCGATCAGAATTGACGCGTTTTCGGCGTCGTCAAATCGGGACGACAGGTCGATGACGGCTTTACCGCTAGCACTGAGCCCGTCAGTCAAAACTTGGGCGATTTCGTCGCGGTTTTGGTCGATGATCGTGGCGATCACCGTCACCGGTGCGTCGCCGGTGTTGACAATGACCAAGCCGTCAAAGACTTGGTCGGGTTCACCCATCCGCAACGTGAAACGGCGACCTGGATTCGCACTTTCCGAAAGGTGGGCGGACAGACCGTCGCTGTCGGCCAACCGGTAACGGGCGTTAACCACGGCGGGTGTGTCGCCGAGGATCTCCAGGTGGCTGGGTTTCTGATCTTCGAAGAACAAGGCCAAGGGCAAGGTGCGGTCGGCCATCGCCGAGATTTCCAAGGTGTGGGTGCCGATCGGGGTACCTGTGGCCAGGTAACCGCGAATCGTGACCGACGTTTCTTGGAGGGTAGGGTTGGATACATGGATACTGGTCTCAAAACCGCCGCCGTCACGGGTAATGTGACTGAGCCAACGTCGTTCGCTTTGTTTGTCCGAAGCGGAAGCAAAATAAGAATCATCTTGGGCAGAGCAAACCAATGAGGTAAAGAAAAGAGAGCCAAGAATCAAAGCGATACGGGTCGCGGGTTTTAAGCTGTGATAGAAGTTCAAAGAAGTCTCCTTGTGGAACATAACGAAAATGCGGCTGAACGAAGACCCAATCGGAACCGTCAATCCATTCGTCCACAAACTCGTGGTGCCGATCCGTCGTTCTGAGTGACGACGAATCCGCCGACGACCCTGGCGAGGTCGTCGCCGTCACCCGGCGCCGGGTCCGTGAGAGGCGAAACCGGGAACGTTGACGGTAGGCGGTGGTGCAACAAGCGACGTGGCACCGACGAGCGCTGATCAGATTAGGCCGAAAACGACCAAAGGAGCCCTAAAATAGCGCAACCTTTAAAAACTTTTTTCATTTGGTTTTACAAAAGGGCGCCGAAAAGGGCTGGATGTGATCCAAGCCCGCTTTGCTTCGGTTAAATGTCACACTTATGCATGCACTTGCCGCGGGCCGACGTGGCCCCGCCGTGGTTAGGTGCGTGCCGTGCGTCCCGCGTCATGGTGGAGGCGTTGCCGCGCGATGCGGTCGGCTTCGGCAAGGTCGCTATCGCGCCAGCCGTTGAGGTCGTAGGCCGCCATGCAGTCTTCTACCAAGGCTTCACAGGTAGCCAAGTAGCCGTTGTTCATGTTTGAGAAGAAGGCTTCAAGACGAACGAACTCGTGACTGCCGAGGTAGTTGTGTTCGTACAGTTCGTGCCGGCCGCCAAACTCCGAGCCGGTGGCGTCCCAAATCAGCTTCATCACTTTCATGCGCGCCTCGGCGTCGCCGTCCGAGCCGCGATAGTAGCGTTCCAAGTGCGGGCGCAAGGCTTCTTGATGAAAGTCTTCGGCCGAAGAGTTCATGTAGATTAGGCCACTGGCCAGAGTCGTGCGCGTAATTTCGCGATATTTGGCATAGGCTTCCGTGGAAATGACGCGGTAAGACTGCGCGTAGCGCATGTTGGGTAACACCGTATCGCCGACCCAGGGATCCGGGTTACGCGCCATGGCATCGCACAACGCCGCCAGCGTGTTGCGCCAGGCGATCAATTCGCCCACTTGCGCGCGCACGCCGCGAAACTCGAGGCTACCCGTTGATTTGAGACCCTTCACCAAAATGCCGATCAGGAAATCCATTTTAACTGTTAACCGCGTGCAGGCCTGAAAGCAAGTGTTGGGGACGAAACCCGATTTGGCCATGTAGGTTTTCGATTTGGTCGTGTCGCCGAAAATGAACACGTCTTCCCAGGGGACAAACACCTTATCGAGTACCAAGACCGCGTCGTTCTCGTCGAATCGGCTTGAGAGCGGGTAGTCGAATGGGCTTGCCGTTTTCATGGCATTCATGGGATAGGCCGGCCGGCAGATTAGTTTGACCCCTTCGCGGTCCATGGGAATGATGAAACTAAGTGCCATCTCCGGTTTGCTGACCGGGCTTGTTTGACCCACAAAATTGTAGTGGGTTAGGGCCGAGCCCGTGGCCACCGCTTTGGCGCCGCTGACGATGATGCCGCCGTCGGTTTCGCGGTCGAGGGTGAGGAACACGTCCTCCGTTTCATCGGCCGGGCGATGGCGATCAACCGGCGGGTTCACGATCGCGTGGTTGAAATAGTAAACGCGTTCCTGCGCGCGGCGGTGCCAGCGGCGCGCATTGTCGGCGTAATCGCCGTAAAAGTCGGCGTTGACACCCAAGGTCGACAGCAGACTTGCCTTGTACTCTAGCGAACGGCCCATCCAGCCGTATGACATTTGTGACCAAGCGCGAATCGCTGCTTGGATGGCCACCAAGTCGTCACTGTTCTTGGCCGGCTGGAAAAAGCGATGGGTAAAGCCGCCGTTGGGCAAGGGGACCGTCAGCGTGTCGCGCTGGGCTGGGTCGTGGAGGGAATCGTACATGCGCGCGATCATGCGCGCGGCCAACGCAAACGCCGGGTGGCTTGCCACCCTGTCGATGCGCTCACCATAGAGCCAGACCTCGCGATCGTCGTTAAGACTCTCTAGATATTCGGCTCCGGTGAAGGGCAACATCATAAATACCTCGTCGTTGGGGTTTGGGCCGGCAACCGAACCCGGTCGGCGGCGCGCGTTCCGCGAAAAATTCCCCGTCAAAGCGCCTGCTCGCGCCTGGCTTTGTCGGCGACGGCCAACAAGAGACGGCGGCACGCGGTTTCAGGGAATTCTTACAAGCGAGCCTTGGGCTTTCAACCCAAAATGCGCGATTAATGCGGATGGACCGGCGCGGCGATTCGTCGACAAACGGCTAGGGAAAGAGGCCGGCGCATTTTATTGTTGGTTTTAACACAACGGTAAACGGCTTTTGCTCAGGTGTTTGGCTAATTTCCTTGCCTGATACAACACGCCGTGAGGTGCCGCTTAAAGGGGTCCCTTACCGGGTGCCCCATGAATCCGCGCCAATGAAAAATGCCGCCGCAGCTAAAGGCTGTCGGCGGCATGCGAATTAGGGATGCGTGGTTTTTTGAATGCGGCGGAGCCACAATTCGCGTTCTTTAATACAATTCGCGGGCCGGCTTGCGTACTAGGCTAAAAAAAGAAGTAAGTCCCTGAAAAAAGAAAAGCTAACCTGTTTGTCGAAATTATCAGGTGCCTCGTTGGGCTGACCAAATAATGTCACTGTCGGTATACCGTCATGCGACCGTCGGCATTCCGACAGTTCCTTGCTTGCTCTAGCCGTCGTCAAGTAACGTGTCTTTTAGGAAACAGCGCGCTGGGGCGTGACGGTACGCCCCGAATTTTTTCGAATGGCTATTACCCCGAATTTTGCCCCGTCTCGTCGCTAAGTATCGCGCTTTTTAGGTATAAAGTTAATCGCGATAGTATGCCGGTCGTGTTGGCCCCCTCCGTCGGTCCAGTCATTAAAAACGGCGAAGCGGGTGTGATAACCGGCTATTTTTGTAAAGAAACAATGATTTTATGCCGAAAAGGATTTAGCGAAAACCGATTTAGCCGTTATGATGGAAGTCCGGCATTGTGGTTAAGGAGACGACGTTATGTTATTAGCAGAACCTATTGGCAAAGTTCGCCTTGCTCATTTTCAACCCGAAAAACACATCTATGACCGCTGTGAACTCCGTTATGGTTTGCGTGTCATTCGCGGCGAAGAGCATTTTGTTCTCGAAGACGCCGTCTCGCGCCTCAGCGACCCCTGGCAAGTCCGCACCCTCGCCACCGCACCGACCCAATCCACTGTCGTCAATTACTTTCTCAACGGTGCACTCCAACATATGGAACAGCGCAAGCAAGCCGGTTTCGGCTTAATCGACGCGACCCGCCCCTTTTATCCCGTCTGGGATGATCTCCTGCGCAGTTTCCCCAAAGCTCAATTGCCCCCCAATTTTCAGGAGCTGTTGGAGGCGGAACGCCAACGCCGCGAACAGGCCTACATCACCGCCGCCAACAATCATTTCCTGGCCGGCGCCGGTTTCGGGTTCCCGCCCCATCAGCCACAAGTCCATCCCGCCGATCAGCCCCGCATGACACCCCGCAACCGCAAATACCAAGAGATGGTCGAAAACGACCTAGACCAGTTACGCCTCTTCGATTAGGGAAGGGCGACCGGGCTTTTTTGCCCTTTGGTGGGCACGACCGCCTCGGAAGGATTAGCGCGCGGGGCTGGGCGTATGTCGCCCGGCATGGCGCGCGTTGTTTTGGAAGGGCGACCTTGCATGGGCGCCAATTGTTTGCCTATTGCGCCTCGGAAGGCGTGGCGCGTTCGTGTGTTCGTATTGTCGGTTGCTTGGTTGCGCGATGTTTCTTTTGAAGGCGGCTTTGCCGGCGCCTCATTTGTTGTCGGTTGTGCCTCTTCGATTAGGGAAGGGCGACCGGGCTTTTTTGCCCTTTGGTGGGCACGACCGCCTCGGAAGGATTAGCGCGCGGGGCTGGGCGTATGTCGCCCGGCATGGCGCGCGTTGTTTTGGAAGGGCG
>JAUIFE010000066.1 GCA_030429565.1 Holophagae bacterium
TCGACCAGATGCTTTTTTAGGATTTTAATCTTCTCAGCGGGGGTATATTGTTTCCTGGGTTTTTTCGTCATTAAAGCCCTCTCTAGTGGGTATTCTAGCGGACTCCGGTTCCAACTGGGGCATCACACAATGAACCTATCCGTTCTTTTGATGTCTTTTAGGCAAATATCTCCTTTGTGAATAATCAAAAAAATTAGCCCATTTAGGAGCTTTTATGATTTACGATTTCGACCTCGAACATCGTTATGCCCTCGTGCGGGCTGGTTTAATAGCCGGCCTAGCTTTCTGGGCCGGGCTTTTTGCTCAGGCCCCTTTGTCTGCACAAGATCCAAACTATCAGGTGATTGTTGGTGGACAAAGCCCAACCACCATTCATAGCTATCCAGAATCATTAGCACTTGAGCCGTTACTGGTTAGACAAACCAATGATCGCAATTCGGTTCGACCTTACGCAGTCGACGTTTCACCAAATGGTGAGTTCGTCGCGGTCGTCACGGAGGACAACCATCAGTTCCTCCTCTTGAACCGGGAAACTCTGGGCATCCAGCGGCGTTTTACGATGACTGGCGCCGGCATGGACGTGCTGTTTCATCCAGATGGATCAGCGGTTTATGCGTTGACAGAGGCCCCGTGGGGGAAACCCTCTCATCTGTTCATCTACTACCTGGCAGAAAGCCGGTGGCAGTTTGTTGAGCTGCCGCGAATGTCGCAGCCAGGCGAATTAATCATGAGTCCTGACCATTCCACATTAATGGTTCGGAACTATTCGAACCTCCACTTCATCAACCTTGGCGATTTCAGCATCTCCAGCCAGGTCACCTTGCCGGCCACAAGCCGCGACTGGGTTTTCAGTCAAGACGGCCGTTTCATGTACGTCAGCGCTTTTGGCTCACTCACGTCGCCTGGCGCCAGCGTCGTCAAAATCGATCTGGCCACCCAAGCAATGGTCGCGGAGATTCCTGTTCGCAAGAATCCGGGGGCGTTGTCCTTATCGCCAGATGGTCGTTGGTTGGCAGTTGCTACCTTCGACCTTTACCCGACCCGAAAGGTCGGATTAATTGAGTTCATTGATACCGAAACGGATGAGGTACTGCGGCGCCCACATCAGGGAACCGCTTTTATCGAGGATCTCATGTGGCTCCCTGGAAACCAAATGATGGTCTTCCTTGGTGACTCATTTGGGTATTTGGGGCTGCAGCTTTCGGCTTCCCCGGACGAAACGCGCTGGGTCGTTGTCGAAAACGAAATGGTGAGTGGAAACGCAAGTCGGACGCTCTTTCAACAGGCCCTTTTCAATCCCGCCGACAACATGGTTTATGTGCGTTTTCAGGATGCCGTATTTGGGCTTGACCGGCACAAAAGCAGTGAAGTGCTTCGGTTTCCCATCGATAAGCGGACCACCGATATGGCACTCAGTCCCGATGGCCAACACCTTCTGGTGACCACCATGTCCACCAGCCGGGATGAAGAAAACCAAGTGTTGTCCTTGCCGACGAATAAGTTCAGTCAGGTAAAGCGGTACGAATATCCTTACCAGTTGAATGGCGCCGCTATTGATCACAGTGAACAGACCATGGTTTTTGTTGATTCAAACAAGCGATTTTGGTCAGTCGAAGCGGACGCGCTTTGTCAGGTTTCCGAGGTGCCATTGACCGGATCACATTCCGTGATCCATAAAACGGCTGACGGCAACCTGTTAGTTGGGTTCGATCTGGCTCGTGTGAGCTTCTTTGATCGCTTTACCGGTCAAAAGCTTCGCGACATCAGTGTTGGTCGGTCACCAAGGGGTATGTTTGTTACACCCAATGAACATTTTGTGTTGGTGCCCAACAACTATTCGAACACCGTCAGCCTAATTGATGTGGCGAGTCAGAACTTGGTGAGGCACATTCCTGTTGGTACCGCACCGGTCGATTTAGCGACCAACGATGATTTTGCCTATGTGCTGAACTACTCAAGCAACTCGCTGAGTGTTGTCGACATTGGCAGTGCCTCGGTCGTCAGCACGATTCCGTTCAGCTATCGGCCTTCTCAGATTGAAATGACGCCGGACGGTCAAACGTTGCTGGTGCTGCACGCAAACGACCGACGTGTCAGTGTCATCGATGTTGCTTCCGAGCAAATTCGCCAAGAGCTCAGTATTCCGTCACGGGTAACCTTATTTAAGGTGAGCCCGGCAGGTGACCGCCTTCTTTTAGGGGTCAGTAGCCCGCGTGAGGTGTACCTTTATGGCGCCAACAGTCCCGGTGGCGAGTGGTCCACCATCAAAAAGCACACACTCGACTTGTCGCCGAGTTCGGTCCACTTTACGCCGAATGGCGAGCGGATCTATGTCGGGATTGACTTTGGTCGATATGGCGACGGCGAATACCAAGTGTTCGACGGTCGTACATTCGAAATCGTGGCCAAATTCCCCACCGTGGGCTCCTTAAAGTTCATCCACTTCACTGAAGCGACAGCCGCTTCCAGTGATGTTCTTTCAATCCCGGATCCGATTCTGAAGGCTCACTTGGTTTCTTTGTATGACCAGGACTGCGACGACGAGCTGTCTTTGGATGAGATCGAGCACGTGACCGCGGTAGAGTTCCCGGCAGATCCCGAGACCGCCGATAGGGTGGTGAGTCTGGCCGGCTTGGAAGCCTTCCCTCATTTGGCGCGCATCGTTCTCACCAACCACCAAGTTTCAGATATCGGAACATTGCCGCCGACGCTGGCCGAGTTGAACCTCTATGGCAACCAAATCCTTGAAGTTGGCGGCCTGCCGGAAGGACTGCGCATTCTAGATCTGTCCCGCAATCCGTTGGTGAACCTGAACGGCTTGCCTTCCACGCTCGTTGCCGCGCTACTCGATCACACGGAACTGAGCAGTTTGCCTCCGTTGCCGGCCGCCTTGCGTGTCCTTGCTTTGAATGGCACACCCAGCGTCAGCCTGAATGGCCTCGACCTGAGCCGACTGTGGTGGTTGGGCCTTTCGGATTGGGATCTTGCAGAGGCTCCCGACGGTTTGCACCTGCCCGATTTGCGCTACATGGACTTGGTCAATAATCGCTGTTCCTTGATCCCCAGCGTTTCCGCCATGCCCAACCTGATCTTTCTGGACTTGACCCAAAACCCATTGGGCGACGGTGTGTGTGATCAGTTGGCCGATCTTGCCGTGAGTCATCCGAACCTGGATGTAAGCATCGGCAATCTGACCGGCGAAACACCGGCCTGCGCCGCCAAACGCGGAAAGCAACGACCAACGATCAGCCAACTGCTCAACCAGATTCGCACCAATGGAGGTGTTCGGTGAAACCTTTGATGCTTGTTTTATTAATGCTGGCCGCGTTTCATGCAGCGGCAGCCGACCTTTACCTTCGGCCGAAACCAGGTTTACCCGGCCACGATGCTGTGGCGAACGAAATTCGAGTCCACGAGTTGGCCGCGAATGGTGACTTTTGGATTCAAGTCGTTGTCGCGGGCAATGAAGAACCGATTTCCGCCGCGCAAGTGGAGGTCGCCTATCCCGCCCACTGGATCTTCGTTGATAGCGCGGAGCCATTACGGCCGGACAGCAACCTTTCAAACGAATACGTGGCCTTCCTGCCCAGTAACCCCAACGGTGAGTATCAAGATGATCTTATTGAAAACGAGTTGGGCAAGTGGCGCGCAATGATGGTTCTTGCCGATTTCCAAAGTCATCTACGGCCGTCGCCAGAACCTCAAGTGCTGTTCGAAATGCGCTTCCGCGCGGCAGGCCGCACCCAGGCCTACTGCAGTTCTTCCGAAGGTCGCATTACCGTCAAACCCGCCGGAATGGATCCGCTCCATGGCACCATGGTGCTTAACCACCGAGCCGGGTTGATGCCGTTCAGTTTGACCGAACATCAACCGGTCATGCTGACCCACGAGGGTGTACGTCAAAAAGGCAACCTGACCCGCTACCTTCCCGGCGGTAACGACGAAGACATTGACTTCGACGACCTCGCCGTATTGTTGCGCTGCATCACGACCGACCAACGTGGCTGTGGTCTCGCGAGTCTGACTGAAGCCGATTACCACCAACTCACGGATCTCGACTGCAGCGGCGGCACCCCGAATTGGTCCGACCTCAACGCGTTGCGCTTGCTCGTCGGACGTTCCCCAATGCCGGCCGCTAAAAAGTCCAATGCGCTGACCTTGCAGCCGGAACAAGGGTTTTTCGCGCTCGACCTCGCCGACTACCCAGGCGGTCTGGCGCTTCAAACACCACGCAATGACACGCAAGCATTGGCGTTTCTCGACGCGGTCCAAGACCTTGCCGGCTGGCGTGCAACGCTGGTCGACCATCCAGGTGCCTCGCTGGTGGTGATGCTGCTGCCCGACGAAATGGCGGACGCTCGCGACACCCACATCGCCTGGCCGGCAAGCCACGACCGCGCGCTGCTAATGATTGTGACCGCTCTTTCAAACACCGCCGTAACCTTATCAGAACAGGAGTAAGACCATGCGCTTATGGATTTATCTGGCCTTATTACTGGCCGCTATTTCCCCAACCTATGCTTCCAAAAAGGAAGTTTCAAGCCCTTTCGAACCAAGCCCTGCAAGTGCGAAATCGCATTTTGAGCCAAACCGCCAAAAGGCGCCGAGTGATATCGAAACGTCACTTGATCGTCCTGAATTCGATTTAGAACATGCCTTCGACAGCACTGCACCAAACGCCAGTGTCGATCTCTACAGTGGCGCTTTACTTATCCAAGCCCAGGACTTGTTCCTTCCGGGCAGTTATGGCGTAAATCTCGAAATCAACCGTGATTTCAATGGGAAAGTCTACATCCCCAGGGCTGATGACCTTCGCGTCCGTAAGGCCGACTCCTGGGTCGGGGTTGGCTGGTCCCTGAACTGGGGCGTCCTCAAAGTCGAAGGCCCGGTCGTGGTCTTTGAACTTTCCGGCTACCCCGCCCAGCGCATGTACCTTTCGACCGATGGTAGCGGATTCGATCCGGCTGGTAATCCAACCCATGATTACCGTTTCGAATCGCCGATTAGTGGCGACCTGATACAGCCGTTTATGTCGAAAGACTTCTGGCGCGCATGGGTAGAGCCAAGCCAAACCGAGGGTGACCCTGTCTGGTACGTTCAAGATAACGACGGCAAGCTCTATCAGGTGGAAAAAGTCGACCATGTTGTTGGCACCTACGCCACGACCCGGATCTGGCATCCCATGTCCCCGAGTACTGACATCACCATCGATTACCACCCTACGTTTGTCCGAATCACTCATCGCCCGCATCCCGGGGATGCAACTGAAGTGCTCGTAGACATGGCCGGGGGGAAATTGTTGGCGATCCGTGTTGAAGATCGAGACCTGAACTATCAGGTCTCGCGTTGTGGTGGGATACCGGAAGACCCCGAAGAGCGGAACTGTCTCACTGCCTTCACCAATGCCGAGGGTGAAATGACCACCTACGATTACGGCACCCAAGCAGGTAGTTGGCGCGCAGAGCTCGATAGGATCACCTCGCCGATGGGTGGCGTGACGACGTACGATTACGATGACGAAACCTATTACCACTACAACGCCGAAACTGGCCTTTTTAACACCCGCGTCA
>JAUIFE010000044.1 GCA_030429565.1 Holophagae bacterium
TGACGTTTCCAGAACGCTATTTTGGATTCGCGTGATGATGCTGGTTCCATGATATCCCTCCCTGAGGTATTCACCATCTTCGCTCGTCCCATCTCCGATGAAAACACGGGTTCGTTAAACGCTTACGAAAAGGCCAGCCGAACAAGCACTGTCGCCTCTTAAGGAGAAGCTGTATCAATCCAGTCGTTTATCTGAGAATCAAGCTTTTCACGAGCATCCATTTCGCTCTCCTAGACCCGAGCAAAACCACTTTTTAATTTCAGTGCCTAATATTGAAATCTAAGTTGTGCTTGAGGTTTTGTTAAGCGAGCCCACACCTCAAACTCCTAGCCCGCAGTACAAAACAAGAAAATTAGGTTCGGATAACAGCCTAATCTCCTCACGAAACATATCCTTCACCAGAAGATTCTTATCTATTAATAGATACTCAAAACACCTAAGTTTAACTTAGCTTTTTCGTTATCCTGAATATTCAAAAACAAGGTACCGCACCACACTAACTACTCGCTCAATCAAATTAGAGCAAAACCGAGAGCCAAGCGCGGCGCACTCTTCCACCTGAATCGCTTGGCTCAGGTCAGAAAGCAGGTGGGCATCGGTGCGCGACTCAAATCACCCACCGATGCCCACCTGCTTTCGATTTGCGAGGATCAGTACATTTATATATGAACCTTGGCGACCACAGCGCCTAGCCGGCCGCGACCCATTGGGTTTCGCCGCTGAGTTGCTGCAACGCCAGCAGCCGCTCGCGAACACGCACCACTTCGCCCACCACAATCGTCGCCGGTGCGGCAATATGCGCCGCCTGCTCGACGATGTCGGCCAACGTCCCGGTGGCGACTTTTTGTTCCGGTAAAGTGCCGCGTTCGATGAGGGCAACCGGCGTGTCTTCACTTCGGCCGTGTTCGATCAACTTGGCGACGATGGTTTCCAAACGCTCGACACCCATCAGAAAAACGGCCGTACCGATGCGGGCCGCCGCCGTCCAGTCGATGTATGCCGGATTGCGCGTGCCAGGCTGGCCGGCAAACACGCCGAAGGATGCGGAAATGCCGCGATAGGTGACCGGCACCAGTGCCGCCTCCGGCGCCGCCACGCTGGAACTAATGCCGGGAACCACTTCACCGGCCACACCGGCCTCGGCCAGCACCATCAGCTCTTCACCACCGCGACCAAAGACGAAGGGATCACCGCCTTTCAAACGCACAACATTGCGACCCGCCTGGGCGTGGCCGATCATCAGTGCAAAAATGCGCTCCTGGCGTTTCTGCATGTCGTCGCCCTTGTTTTTGCCGACAAAAATCTTTTCGGCCGAGGTCGCCATCGCCACCACCTCGGGATCGACCAAACGGTCGTAGAGCAAAATATCGGCCTCTTGCAACAAGCGGTAGGCGCGTAAGGTCAATAAATCCGGCGCACCGGGACCGGCACCAATCAAATATACTTTTCCTGCTTTCATGTTTTCCTCGCTCGCCCGGGGGACAGTGTTTAACCGCACGGGGGTTTCTTAATCAGGGTGACGCTCAGGGGGAAAGCGTCAGGTCGGCCGGGATTGGCAAACCGTTTTCGGTAAGGTTGGTTTCAAGCAGACGCAACAACGCCGCTTCTGCCTGGGCTAATTTGCCGGCACGTACCAAACCGGGGATTTCGGAATCTTGAACCTCGCGCCAGAAGACGCGTTTGTTTGCAAAAGAACCCAAGTGGGGTTTGAGTCGTTCGCGTTGTTCGCCCAGCCAATCGGCAAGGCGACCGGTGTCTTCACCCAACAGCTCTGCTTGAATGTGCCGTTTCAGTTGGCCCGCCATGGTGGGGCTGCGGCCCGAACTGGAAATCGCAACTTGAATAGGTCCGGAGCGCGCAATCGCGGGCACAATGAAATTGCAGAGCGGTGGATCGTCGACAACGTTAGCCAAACGCTGTTCCGCTTCAGCCAACTCAAACACGCGTTGATTGACAGCACGGTCATCGGTGGCGGCAATCACCAAGAAGTAGTGTTTGGCCATGTCGCTTTCGCGAAAAGCACGTTGGCGGTAGATCAACCGGCCTTCGGCGGCCCATTGCAGTACGGCCGGTTTGGCCCAAGGCGCAATCACGGTGACAGCAGCGCCGGCCGTCAGCAACGGCTCAATTTTTTGCTCACCAACCTCGCCGGCGCCGACAACCAAAGCCGCTCGGCCACGCAAATTGATGAAAATGGGGTAAAAATCCGAATGCACGGGCACGTCTCCTTTTGAGGCGGGCGGTCACCTTGCCGGCAACCGCCTCACCGCGTCACTTAAACCAAGGCGGCGACGTTTTTCAGCGGTTTCGCCAACAGGTCGCTTACCTCGTCTTGACCCTTGAGGAAGGTCACCACACCGGCAAGACCCTGGCGACGAATGAAATAACCAAAGTGCTCGTCGGCCTCACCTGCTTCGCGGTGCCATTGAAAAAGTAGGTCGATAATGACGGGTACTTTCTCACGCGGGACCGATTTGAGGTAGATCAAATCATCGACAACCAGGGGAACGCCTTGGTGACGACCGTCTTCAGTGCCCAGTAATTTGAATTGGTAACGGTTATTGCCGGAACCCACCAAACCAATCGCCTTCGTCGCGGGCCGGAAGCACTGACGTTCGCAACCGGTGATGCCAATGCTGGTATCAAAATCCTGCCAGCCCAAACCTTCGAGGGTGTCGATCAGTTCGGGTTCGAACTGCTCGGATTCGGTGTAGGCCAAGCGGCAAGTGGAGCGACCGACACAAGCACCGGAGTTTTTGCGCAGCGTGCTGTAGGCGGCGCCGTTGCGCGTGCCGTAACCGTAGGCAGCGAGCGCGGCTTCAAAAGCCTCACGTGCTTCGGGCTGAATACCGGTAAAGACAAGATCTTGGTTGGGCGTAATGAATAGCGGCGTGTTGAACTGCAGCGCCACTTCACGCGCCATGGTTTTCAGGCGGCCGTTGGGACTGTTGTCAATCAAACGACCGTTTTCAATGAAGGCACAGTAAGCATCCAAACCACTGATGGGATCGGTCTGCCAACCGTGGTGCAACTCGCGGGCCCCAACATCGTGCTGGGCAATGGGGGCTCCCAACTCGAAGTCCAACAAGGCGTGCACCTGGTCGCGGTACCAATCGATACCTTGCTTTTTGACGACGTACTTCAGACGCGCCCAATGACGGTTGGCACGGTCGCCCCAGGTTTGGTGAACCTGAACAACCGCGTCCATCGCGGTCAATAGGTTCTCTTCGTTGACGACGCCGAGCGGTAAGCCGAGCAACGCCGCGCTTGGCTTGCCGTTTTTCTCACCTTGGCCACCACCAATGTAAATCTGGAATCCACTCACTTGGTTGTTTTCGATAACGGGAGAGACACCCATGTCGTGGGTACGCAACTCGGTGCAGTTATCGGTATAGAGCACACCGTTTTCATCGCGATGCACGGCACCGAAGGCAATTTTAAATTTGCGGTTCAACAAACCGGGACCATAGCTAAAACGCGTTTTACCGTTGACGCTGGGCGCCTCAGCCGCGTTGTCCTCGCGTACATGATTGGGATCAATCGCAAAAATCTGGATAAAGGGTTGTGCCGGTAATTGGAAGTAATCGGCAACCTTGGCGGCCCAGGCATGGGCGTCAAAGTCGGGGTTGTTGCGCGAGAAGGGGCAAGCCATGACATTGCGCACGTTGTCGCCGCAACCGTTGAGGCTCAGCAAACCCTGCTCGGCCGAACGTTGAATCAGCGGCACCACTTGGTCTTTTTTAATCCAGTGGAACTGAACGTTTTCACGGGTGGTCAAACGAATCGAGCCATAACCTTCGGGGTTAACGCCGAACTCGCTCGCAAGATCGTCGATGACGGTCCACTGTTCCGGTGTGATTGGTCCGCCACCGGGAATGCCGAGGCGAATCATGTAAAACCAGTCTTTTTCCTTGCCGGTTTTGGCGCGATTAAACTCCAGGTAAATACCGTAGGACTTGGCCAATTGCTCGGATTCCCAAGCGATGTCCTGACGCTCGCCGTCGCGAATGTCGTCGCCCAGCGTGCCGCGCATGCCGTCGGAGGCACGTTTGTTGTGTTCCTCTTTGCTCTGTTCTTCCAGGGGGGTTTGTAAATGGGGTTCAAAAGCCTTTTTCGTCATGGGTCTCTCCACAGTATGAGGGGGAATGTTGGTGGGGGTTGGGCCGCGTGGGTGAGAGGGAGGTCGATCCGTTGCTCAAGTCGCGAGGCGACATCAGATCGCCTCCCCCAAGGCGGACACAATCAATCGGTGGGGGTTAAGCCGGTTCGTCGCGCAGACGACCGAGGAAGCCGCGTGTTTCGAGGGCTGCCAAAATGGATGCAACGAGCTCGGGAACATCCAGTTGTTCGACGTTAAGGGTCAAATCGGCGTCGGTGGCGGTGGTGCGCTGATACTGCTGGGCGCGATCGACGTGATCGCGTTGACCGCGCACGTGCTCGTAAAAGCCAGACTCGTCGTTGGCCTCGGCCCACCCGAGGCTCGCCTCGAGATGAACTTCAAACCAAGCGTCGGCACCAACTTGCGCACGGGCCGCCTCGCGGGACGGATTCTGCCAAAAGTCGTCGACGACCACAGCCGCCAGGCCCGCTTTGTTGAGCAATGCTGCATCTTCGGCGAGCCGGAACAGACCGCGAGGCGCGCTTTGATCCAAGCGGTATGCATAACCGCCGCGCTCGAATAACGCGCGCTCAACCGCCTGAGCGACCGCGAGTTGGCCGGCACCGACACGACCGGTCAGCCACAAGGTCAGCGGTTTTTGGTTAAAGTAAAGCGCGCGTTCAGCAGCACTCACGGGGTTGGCAAGCAACGTATCGGAGCCACCTTGGTCGGCTTTGAGAATCATGCCGGCCGCCACCGTCAGGTTGGTTTGCTCGTCAATGAGGATGAAGCTGCCGGTTTTGCGATTGTCCTGGTACGCATCGAAAAACAACGGTTGCATGGTGGTTAACTTGAGGCAGCCGATTTCATTGAGCGCCAAGGCCTGACCTTCGACTTGGGACGCTTCTTCAACGTCGACCTTATAGCGAATCGCCTCAACCAAAGCGCGCGTTTTGCGCGTGGTGTGCTTAAGCGTGTAGGTACCGTTGACCTGCAGCGGCACGTGATCCATCCACACCACAATCGCTTCAATATCGCGCGCGACGCCCGCCTCGTGTCTGGGCGTGACCAACATATCGCCGCGACTTATGTCGAGCTCATCGGCCAGCGTTAAGGTCACCGACATTGGCGCGAAGGCTTCTTCCAACTCGCCGTCGTAAGTGACAATCGATTCAACCGTGGTGCGTTGTTGGTTGGGGTGGACCAGGATTTCGTCGCCCTTGCGCACAATCCCGGAAAGAATTTGACCGCTATAACCGCGGAAGTTTTGGTTCGGCCGCGAGACGTATTGAACGGGGAAGCGCAGTTCTTTGAGGTTACGATTGATGCCAACCGGCGTGGATTCAAGGAAATGCAGCAAGCTCGGCCCTTCATACCAAGACATTGACTCGCTGTGATCGACGACGTTATCGCCGAGCAGCGCACTGATGGGGATGTATTGCGGCGCGCGAATACCCAACTGTTGAACAAAGTGGTCAAAGTCACGACGAATCGCTTCGAACACGCTTTGGTCGTAGTCAACCAAATCCATTTTGTTGACCGCGACCACCAGTTGCGGCGTGCCTAACAGGGCCGCGATGAAAGCGTGCCGCTTCGATTGAGTGCGCACGCCGTGGCGAGCGTCGATGAGCACGATGGCCAGATCGGCGGTCGAGGCGCCGGTCGCCATGTTGCGCGTGTACTGCTCGTGGCCGGGTGTGTCGGCGATGATGAATTTGCGTTTGGGGGTCGCAAAGAAGCGATAGGCGACATCAATCGTGATGCCCTGCTCGCGTTCGGCCTTAAGGCCGTCGGTCAACAACGCCCAATCGGGCTGGTCACCGTCGACACGTGCCTTGGCTTCCAACGCCGACAATTGATCGTCGAGCAAGCTCTTGGCGTCGTAGAGTAAACGGCCGATCAGCGTCGATTTACCGTCGTCAACGCTGCCCGCGGTCGAAAACCGCAGTAGTTCCTGTTCTTCTTTTTGGGCAATAAATGAAGTCACAATATCCTCGCATGGTTGCCGGCCCCCTGGGGCCGCGTTTTCGGCAGGTTCAAGGCGCGGCACCGGCCGCGCCGTCGGGTCGGGCTTAAAAGTAGCCTTCGCGTTTTTTACGTTCCATGGCATCGTCGCTGGCATGGTCGATCACACGGTTGGCACGTTCCGAAGTACGGACCTGGAACATCTCTTTGATGATCTCGCCAACCGTCGTCGCCTCGGAGCGAATCGCCCCCGTGCACGGCGAGCAACCCAACGAACGAAAACGCGTTTTGACCGTTTTGATCGGGCCGCGCAGACGGTCGCGGAAGGGGAAGTTGTCGACCGGAATCAATGTCCCACCTGCGTCGATCACCTCGCGTTCTTGGGCAAAGTAAAGCGGCACAATGGGAATGTTCTCTAATTCGATGTATTGCCAAATGTCGATTTCGGTCCAGTTCGACAGGGGGAACACCCGAATCGACTCGCCTTCGCGAATGTGGCCGTTAAACAAACTCCACAGCTCGGGGCGTTGATTTTTGGGATCCCATTGACCAAAGCGATCACGGAAGCTGTAAATGCGCTCCTTGGCGCGCGATTTTTCCTCATCGCGACGCGCACCACCAAAGGCTGCGTCATAACCGCCGGCGGCGAGACCGTCGAGCAATGCCTTGGTTTTGAGCTGACCGCAGCAAGCAGCCGTCCCCAAATCGTAGGGATTGGTACCGTCTTTGACCGCCGGCTGGTTGGTGTAAACGCGTAGATCAAGGTCGTTTTCTTTGGTGAACTGGTCGCGGAAGCTGTACATTTCCTGATACTTGTAGCCGGTATCAATGTGCAGCAGCGGAAAAGGTACGCGACCAGGGAAGAACGCCTTTTGCGCAAGGCGTACCAACACCGAGCTGTCCTTGCCGACGGAATAAAGCATGACCGGTTTTTCGAATTCACTGACCACTTCGCGAATGATGTGAATGCTTTCCGCTTCAAGTTGGCGCAGGTGCGAGAGGCGATAGCGATCAGGCAAGGTCCGCGACGGCGCTTGGTTTTTAGCGGTCAACAGTCGAAACGGGGGCGCTTGTTCTTGCGCGGGTGCGATAGTCTCGAGCATGGTGATAACTCCATATATTCCAAAAAGTTTTGCCGTTAAAAATGAACGGCGGTTGCCGGTTGATGCGGGATTCAGTCACGCGTGGCCGGTTCAAGGGATTGAACCGACCGAAGCGGTTCCGCGTGTTCACTCTCACCGGCGGCCGTCGTTGACGTGGCGGCGGGAATCCTTGCCCAGAAACGTTCGTGGACAAAATAAAGGACCATTTTGGCGACGGCCTCAAGACCGCCGACTGAAGCGGCAACCGTTAGTTCGCCGGTCAGCCAATAAACAAGCGAGAAGGTTGCGGCGGTGGCGCAGATGCGCCAGGAAACCGCTTTCATCGCTGATCGAGAAATCGAATCATTGGACACGGATGTACCTCGTCATGGGCCGGTCGCCCTCGATCCCGGCAGGGAAAGGCGGGGCTGGAAACAACACCCCGCACGCGACCGGCAAGCAAAAGGAATCAGGTTCAGGTTGCCGAAAACGGCCACCCTTCAAACCTAAGTCTCTAGTTTCAGATTGCTTATCAGTTAAGACCACTAGCTACAGCGATCCCCTTGCCAAACGCGCCTGTGGCGCGTGTTGGCTGTCAGAACGGGAGATCGGCGATGGTTTGGCGGCTTTTACTCCACCAACACCGGCACGCGGCGTGTGACCTTGCCGTTAACGATGTGAATACCGCACTCGCTTTGTTCGCGCGGTTCCCACCACCAGCGACCGGCGCGCGGATCTTCATCGGGCGCGACGGCACGGGTGCAGGGAGCGCAACCGATGCTGGGGAAGCCGCGGTCGTGCAGCGGGTTGTAAGGCACCTTGTGGGTACGCAGGTAATCGCGCACCTGTTGGTCGTGCCAATTCGCTAACGGGTTGATTTTGACGAGTTGATTGCCCGCATCCCATTCGATCGCGGCAATCTCGTTGCGATTCAACGATTGATCGCGTCGGAGCCCGGTAATCCAGGCTTTTTTGCCGGCCAACGCGCGTTTGAGCGGGTTGACCTTGCGGATGGCGCAGCATTTTTTGCGCAGCGCCACCGCTTCTCTGAAAAGATTGGTGCCGTGTTCGTTAACCATGGCTTCAACGTCCCCGGCGTCGGGAAAAAAAACGCGCAAGTTGACGTCGTATTGGCGTCGGGTCTGATTGAGCAGGTCGTGGGTCTCACCGAACAGGCGTCCGGTGTCGAGGGTGATAATGGCGAGTTGCGGCGCGTGATGGGCGATCAAGTGGGTGAGGACTTGGTCCTCGGCACCCAGAGACGAGGCAAGGACCACCTCGTCCGAAAATGTTCGCCAGGCCCAGGTGATGAGCGCACCTGGATCTAAATCTGCCGTTTCTTCGCGCCACTGCTCGACTTGTTCTTGGAGTGTCATGTCCGCCTTCTCCTTGTCGTACCGTGAGCAAAGGTTGTGGTCTTGCGCGATTGAGCGGCCGCGCAGTGTCCGATAAACGATTGGAAGTAACTGTTCATATTGGGGTTAGTATTAAAAGAGGGGGAATCCCCGCCCGGCTGGGGGACCGGACGGGGTTCGGTTACGGAGATACGCTTGCTCGCAGGACTTTGGGGGGAGCAGAGCGCACGTATCCCTGGAACCGCAATCGGGGTTCGACTGTTCGTGCTGATCGGTGTTGAGAAAAGGGGCCCAAAAACTAAAAAAGCCCTTCTCGGGATCCGAGAAAGGCTTAAACGCTTACCTGTTGGGCGATCGTCTATTTGACGATGAACGCTTCCCGAAATCCGACGAACGAGTCGTTGATACAGCAACAACAACAGCAACAGTTAGCTTGAAAAGTAACGATGTTTTGTTGTGCTGCCATGGTTAAACCTCATGGTAAGTATGATGGCCAAAGTATAAGCTGGTTGTGAAGCAAGTCAAGTTGTTTTTTTGTGAGAACCGCAAATACACGGCCGGCGACGCATCCTGGCGCCGGCGCCAAGCTCAGCAAAAATCCACCCTAAACCCTGCCTTTATCGACATCGACATCAACCCCATCGGACGACGCAGTGCCGGCCAATAAACGCGGATCAAAGACAGCACGCGGTAGCTCCGCCAGACGAAAAAGGGCGATTGGCGCCGCGTCCTTGTCCACCAAGTCGCCACCCAAGAGCAGATCGCCGGGCTTAAGCACCGCTTCCTTGAGATCGCTTGCTTCAGTCATGAGCCCATCCTAAAGATCGTCAAACAAACTGGGTTGTTCAGCTTGTGCTTCTTCTTTTTTGCGTTTCGGAAAGCTGGTACTGGGTATTTCCAAACCCAGGGTTTTTAGCACGTTGTAATAACGATCCAGTTCTTTATCCGAAAACTGGAACAGACTATCGCCGTCACTTGGCGCGTGCATCGGCAATACACCGTGGTGAGCCCGCTTGAGAATGCGTTTCAAAGGGATATGGTAATGCTTGGCAATCGACTGCAACGTGCGCGGTTTTAGCCCGTCGGGCTTGGCTTCACGGAAATCAAAATGCTCTTCGACCATCTCGCGGGTGTAATCCATATCGACCAACCAAGCGCGGCGCAGGTCCGGTGTCGGGTCCTCGCCCAATTTACAGCGCGCTTGCGCCAAGCCCACCAACGCCATCGGGTGATTGGGTTCTTGTTCCAAAATGGCTTCAAAACAGTCACGCGCGCGCCGACTGTTGTCCAGATACAACCACACTTCGCTCAGCCCCAAACGCGGCTCGACCTTATCGGGATGGGCCGCCACATAAGCTTCGAAAACCGCCACACATTCCGCTGCTTTGCGCCAGGAGCGCAGCGCGACAATTTTTAGCTCGAAGGCTAACTCGTTTGCGGGATCCAAGTCGTGAACCCAATTGAGCCGTGCCAGGGCACCGGCAAAATCACGGCGACTAATCATTGCCAGTGCTTGATCCAAGAAAAGCTTGATTCGCGCCGCCCGCGATTTGCGAAAAGTACTGCGTTCTGGATACTTGAAGTGAATGATGGTGGTCGGCAACAAGTCGGGTAAATCGCTGGTATCCAGCCCCTTGGCCGAAACCGCCTTCGCCATGCAGGCCTCTTCGAAATACTCTTCGATAAGCTGCAATTGTTTGTCGGGAATTTTGACCTGATGGTCGCGTTTGGCACTGTACCTTTTGGCAAAACGCGTCACCATCGCCTGCGCGTCGTCGACGACCAAACGCACAATCTCACCCGCCTCCTGTTGCGCATCGGCGGCTTTCACTTCAATCCATTCAAAGCGTTCATCGACCTTATGGGTTTCGATGGTGATCAGCAAAAACGTCCTCCACCCGGCCGTGGCATCGCGGCGGCCTCCACATTCTACACCGGCGCGCGCAAACGGGCGACCCACTCCGGTAACAAGACGTGGGTTGCGTACCCGTCAGAGGATCGACAACGGGTCGAGCCGGCGCGGTGACCCCAAAAAAATCCCCGCCAGACGGCGGTTATCACAAGCATCGCGACAAAATAAGCAGCTTGGCCGGCAAAGTGCGGTTGTAATTTTTGACACGAGATTTTGTTTTTTCTCAAGCGCCGGGATAATTGGAACTGTGCGCTAGATCATGAAACGAAACCACGGATTTGACACGGGCCTGGCAATAGGGATAACTAGTCACCACAACCAAACGACAGCTCTGTCGTTTTTGTAAATTTTCGGCCGGCACCGAAATTCACCGGGACATGAATGGCGATTTATTGTGCCCGTTCTCGCGTGAGGGTGGTTGGCCGAGCAGGTTGGATCGCAGTTTTCGATGAGCCACAGTCCCTTATCGCTGAGCCGTCGATCCAGCCTGCAACTTTGTCCTCTGCAACGGTCACTAACACCCATGCCACCGCACCACAACGGTGGCAGAAACACCAGACACAACCCCGCGAGCGACCCTTGCACCGGGAAAGCGGGAATTCCCCGACCCCGCCTGTAAAGGTTTTCGTTTTCGAAGGCGATAAGCTTGCTGACGACCTTGGGTCAAATCATTTGGTTTCAGAGCCTGAGGCTTGCATCTCGGGAGAGCGCCCAAACAGGGTTCGCGTCGGCCGACAAACGGCGCGTTGCTTTTCTTACAGAATGGCCGTTTTCCCCCGGGGCGCAATGTTGGGTGTTCTTTTTTGTGTTAGAATTCGTTCCAGAACATCTAAATACCTGTTTGTTCTTAGGTTGATTTATGAAGGTTGACATCCTTGGTGCCTACGGCGGCAGCACTGATACTAGTTTTCTGACAAGTTTTCTCATTGATGACTTCCTCGCCCTTGATGCCGGTTGCCTGACGCAAACCCTCAACTTGGAAAACCAGGTAAAAGTCACTGATATCTTAATTAGTCACACCCACTTAGATCATACCTTATCGCTTGCCTTTCTCGTCGACAACATGTTTGGTCTGCGCGATGAACCGCTAAAAATTTGGTCCGGCACCGCCATGATTCAGGCCATGCGCCAACATATCTTTAACGATGTGATTTGGCCCGATTTCACCTTATTGCCCAACGCCGAAGAAGCGACCATGTTTTTCCGCGAAGTGACCCCGGAAGTCACCTTCAACATTCGCCATTTGCGCATCACCGCTGTGCCCGTCAACCACGTCGTCCCCTGCTTTGCCTTTTTCGTGGAATGCACCAAAACCGGCGGCTGCATTCTCTACACCGCCGACACCTCCACCACCGAACGGGTTTGGGAAGTCGCCAACAAAGTCAAACGCCTTGACGCCGTGATTGTCGATTGCTCCTTCCCCAACCATATGGAGGACCTTGCCGTTGCCAGCGGCCACATGACACCGGCCATGCTGGCCGCCGATCTCAAAAAGCTAAAGCGCGACTGTAAAATCATGATTTACCACATTAAGCCCATGTTTGAAGAGCTCATGTTGGCAGAACTTGCCGAGCAGAAAATCCCCAATTTGGTGGTCGGCATCCAAAGCAAAACCTACCAGTTTTAGCCACTCAAAAGCCGCCCTGCAGCGCCCCCCTGCACCCGTCGCCGCTAGCCCCCACCCGTGACCGCCCCGCTTGGTTTGGCGCTTATTTTGGAAAAGTCAGCGGTTTAACAGACCCGACGAAAATCACACGAGGGCGAAAAGGACACCCGCGAAGCTCACGCCGGCAAGCACATTGCTATAATTTAAAATGTACTTGTCCCCTATTCCTTATCTACACAGCCGCGTGCCCAACCCAAAACACCCCTGTTTTTATCACAAGCAGGTGTTTGGCTTGTCTTCCCGCCCTCACCGCATGCCTAGGCGCCCGGGAATCGGGACCCGTCTCCAACACCGTTCACAAGGGTTTCTTATGCGCTGTCAACACCATCTATATGCCTCGCGTTTCTTTTTTTACGGGCTGTGCGCCATGCTTTCTTTGCCGCTGATCGCTCAAGAGAACAATCGCCCATGTCTTAGCCCACATGATCGCAGTGTCCTTCAAGCACACATCGATCAACGCCGCACCATGCTTCGGACCGTTGCCGCCGTTAAGAGGCCGCAATTCCGTATTCCATTGGATTGCCACGACAATGACGACTGCTTTGCCATTACCAATTACGTCGATCACGAGAGCGCGGCCCCCGGCAATCTACGCGATTATCAAGGCGGCACCCGCACCTACGACACCCAGTCTGGTTATAACCACAGCGGTACAGACTTTTTGCTGTGGCCTTTTGCCTGGCAACAAATGCGTGATGAAACGGTGACCGTGGTCGCCGCCGCCGCCGGGGTGATTGTCGAAAAGCGTGACGGTTCCAGCGACATGAACTGCCAAACCGGCAACAGCAACGGTTCCTGGAACGCGGTCGCCGTCGAACACAGCGATGGCTCCATGGCCTGGTATGGTCATTTAAAAAAGGACGGCTTGACCCAAAAGGCCGTCGGTGAATGGGTGCGCCAGGGCGAATTCATCGGCTATCCCGGCAGCTCTGGCTCCTCAACCGCCCCCCACCTTCACTTTGAAGTGATCGATGCCCTTGGCAACCTGATCGATCCTTTTGCCGGCGTGGGCAACCCCACGACCGCCACAAGCTGGTGGCAAAAGCAGCCTGACTACGATCAACCGGAACTCCTGCGCCTAATGACCCACTTTGATCCACCCAAAATCGGCTGTCATGACCGCGAAACCGTTAACGAACTCGAGCATTTCCAACCAGGCATGACCGTAATCGTGGGCGCCTACCTCCGCGATCAACGCGGCGATCAGGTTTTGGATTTCCGCGTCCGGCGCCCCGACGGCTCCTTGCTCCAACGCTGGGATAACCAACTCGCCGTCGATTACCAAGCCGTCACCTTTTGGTATTGGCACCTCCCCCTACCAGTCGACGCCCCCAGCGGCGTTTGGCAGGTCGAAGTCGACTTCCTCGGCGAGACCCATTACGACCATTTCTCGGTGGGCGATTTGGACAGGCCCACCCTTCGCCAATTCGAACTGACCGACGAAGCGGGCACACCAGGCGGACCGATCACGGTTTCCTGGCAATGCGACAACGCTACCGAAGTTCGCATTCACGGCGATCCGCGCCGTTTCGCCCCGAGCGACAGCGTTGTGCTGCAACCACTCAGCACCCAAGAGCTGACATTAGAGGCCAATGGACCGGGTGGCTCACTTCGTCAGGCGTTCCAACTCGCCGTCCCCGCCGGCGCACCACGTTTGATCGCCCACATCACCCGCCCCAACGCCGGCTTTTTCACCCGTTTTGCGGTACTTAACAGCAGCGATCACGACCAACCCTGTCGACTCGAGCCTTACCGCGCCGACGGTAGTGCCGCGGAACCCTTTTCTTTCACCGTTCCCGCCGGCGTCACCCTCAACTACGACCAAAGCGAATGGTTTGGCGACGAGGACATCGCCCATTGCCGTATTGTCGCGCCCCCAGAGCTGGTCGTTACCACAGCCTACGCGGCGGCCGACAACGGCAGCCCGGCATTTGTCGGCGAAAGCAACACCCTCGCCGCGCAGTGGCGCCTGTTTCCCGGCGATTGGTCGCAAGTTTGGGACGGCCTCGCCTTAGTCAACCCGCAGGATCAAGCCGTCCAGGTGGAAATTGAGCTCATCCGAGCCGACGGCGTTGTCGACGCCACGGTTCAACCGGCCGATCTCGCCCAAGTCCCCGCCAACGGCAAAGTGCTGATTGTACTTGAGGACTTTGGCTGGCGCCCCCAAACCGGAGACGCGGTGGTCGTCCGCGCCACTGCACCAATCGCGCTACTCGCCTTGCGCGGCGACCGCGAAGGCTCGCGTTTCCTCTGGCAAAACTTGGCGCTGGCCGAGCAACCCTAAGTGCGGTGGCGCCATGGGATCAAGGCGTTTTCATGCGGCGCCGACGCGGCAGAGTAACCCGAAACCAGGTCAGACTCGATTCGTCAATCTCGGCATCAATCGAACCCTTGTGCTGCGCGACAATGTCGTAACAAATGGAGAGACCCAGGCCGATATGGCCGCTGTTGGTGCCTTTTGTCGTGAAAAAGGGATTAAACATTTGCTCCTTTATCTCCGGCGAAAATGCCGCCCCATTGTTGCCGACCTCCAACACCGCGCGCCGCTCATCACCGTGAGTGCGCAGCCAAACCTGGGGTTGGAAGTCCTCTTGGTTGCGGAACTCGGGATCGGCTGCGGCTTCGATGGCGTTGTTGACCAGATTAATGACCAAACGCCGTAAATCCTTGGGATTGGCTTCGATATAGGTCAAATTCTCGTCAAGCGCGTAATCAAAAGCCACGTGAAACAATTCGTCACGCGCGCGGAAACCGCGAAAAGCAATTTGCGAGAATTCCCACACAATCGCGTTCAGTTCCGTTTCTTGCCAGGTCCCGGAAGGCCCACGCACCAAGTCCATCATGCTTTGCACGATCGAAGCGGCACGGGCACCGTGCTTGTGAATGGTTTCCGCGTTGGCCGCCAATTCGTCCATGATCTGCCGAAAGCGCTCGCGCTCGACATCTTCGAGCCCGGCCAACATGGGCACCCCTTCGTCGCGCAGCTCCTGGACCAACTCGCGCGAGACTTCCGCAAAGTTGGTAACGAAATTAAGCGGGTTACGAATCTCGTGGGCAATACCGGTCGTCAAGGTTCCCAGCGAAGCCATTTTCTCCTGGGTAATCAGTTGCCGTTGGGTGCGCAAGATCTCAGAGTTTTTGGCCTTCAATTCTTCCAGCATGCGTGCCTTGATCAAGGCTGAAGCAAGGTGTTGGGCCAAACGGGTCAAACGCTGATTGTCGTGGATGTCGAAGGCTTCGGAATCCTCGTAGTGAAAAAACACCAAAAAGCCCAGTACGCGCTCGGCGACACCCACCCCGAGACACAAGAGCACCTTGGGCACCCGATACTTATTTAAACTGGGCTCTTCGCCCCAACCAAGAAAGGAACGCAACACGGTAATACCCGGCTCCAAACGATGACCATTGTTTGTGAATTGACGAATCAACGTCTCTTCCGTAATGAAGTCGATGGCGCTCGGTGGTTTTTTGAAACCGGAACCTGCCACGGCTAAAAAGCGGTCGCTTTGCCCGTCCCGCAACAAAAACAAAGCCGATTCCGCCCGCGAAAATAAACTGAGGCTTTTGTCGGTTACCGTTTGCAGCAAAGGTTTGATTTCCAACTGCTCGTTAATCGCCAACACGATCTGTTCCACCAAATTCATTTCGTAGTTTGATTTCTTAAGCTGTTGGTTGCTCTCTTCTAATTGGCGGGTTCGCGCCGCCAGCTTGTGTTCCAACGACTGAGTGAATTCATCCTTAAAACGGTCATTTTGGCGCAACTGCTCGTTGAGACTCCGCTCCAAAGTTAGCTTCTGTTGCAGCGCTTGGTAGGCAAAAGCAGCCACAACCAACGTCATAAACAGATAAATGAGGTAAGCCCACCAGCTCAACCATGGCGGCGGCGACACCGACAAGGGCAGCGCCGTCGCCTCCGTTTGCCATTGCCCAAAGGGATCCATGGCGCGCACTTTAAAGATGTATTTGCCGGCGGTCAGGTTGGTATAGGTCGCGGAGGTACGGTTGGGTTTATGGGCTTGCCAATCATCCTCCCAACCCTCGAGCTTGCTGTAAAAACGGACAGGCGCGAACAAAGGCGCACCTGGTAAAGCAAACTCTACCGATAAGCGGCGATCGAGATGGGATAGTTGAATCGGCCGCGCGGCGGCGGCATCGGCCAACCAACCGGCCAAGGTTGCGCCACCTTGTTCCTGATCATTGAGCGCCAAGCCGGTCAAAACGACCGAACCAGGCGCCGTTACCGGCCGCAAGCGACTTGGATCAATCCGGTTAAATCCGGCAAGCCCACCAAACAGCATACGCCCGTCACCGGTTTCATAAATCGCGGCGTGCGAGAACTCACGGCCTTGAAGGTTATCAAACACCGCAAAGCCGCGTACTTTGAGGGTTTCCAAATCAATGGCGGCAATGCCCGCGTTGCCGGCCACCCACAAGCGACCCGCACGATCATGGTACATGCCGTTCACCGCTTGCCCCTCGAAGCGCGCCGTTGCGGGCAGGGTGGCGAAAGTTCCCGTCTTTGGGTTCATCCGCATCAGGCCGCGGTCAATGCCGCCCAGCCACAAATCGTCTTCAGCAACATAGGTCACGACGGAAAGCGCGTCAGTGGCAATCGAAGCAGGGTCCTCGGGATCGTGTCGAAAATGCTCAAAAAGACCGCTAGTGATGTCGTAAACCGATAACCCGGAAGCTTGCGTCGCCAACCACAAACGGCCCGCTTCGTCATGATCCATGCTGAGGATAAAAGGATCGACCGGCGAATCAGCCCGATCCGTCACGTAATCGACCACCAAGGTATGGCGATCCACCCGCGCTAAGCCACGCCCATACACCGCCGCCCACAGGGCGTCGCGATAATACACCATGCTGTGAATGATCGCGGGTCGTTCGCCCCCTTCCGAGTCCAGGGCTATCGCTTGAGCATGCCCACTCGCCGGATCCACCAGCCATAATCCCGTCGAGGAGGAGACCCATAATCGGCCGTCCTCGTCGCTTTGAACCTGGGCAAATCGCTGCTTGGCAAAACGCTCACGCACGGCCTCCGTGCTTGGCACAAAGGGCTCAAAGCGATGACCCGCCTGATCCCAGTGATACAACGCACGCTCACTGGTCAACCACAGCGAGCCGTCACCGGTCTCCACAAAGCCCCCCACCGTTCCCAATGACGAAAGCTCATTGGGACGATGCGGCGTAGGCGCTTCGCGAAAGCAGTGAACCGCACGAAAGGCCGGTGACAACACGGCGATGCCGTTTTCAATGGTACCAACCCACAAGTTCTCGGCACGATCGCGAAACAACACATAAACCACATCTCCCGGCAAGGAGCGCAGCCGCCGCGAATCATGCGTAAAGCGACGGAACTGAACCGTTTCGTCGTAAATCGATGACGCCAAAATCAAACCGGCTTCCGTGCCGATCCATAAATGGTCGCCTTCATCGGACACCAAGGACCAAACCTGATCCCGGCTTCCGGGTCGTCCCAACTCGGCAAATACCGTAACCTGATCTCGATCCTGATTGGGTTGCAAACGAATTAAACCGTGGTTGTTACTGCCAACCCAAATCGTCCCTTTGTCATCACTGCACAAAGCGTAGATATCGGGCCGCAGTGCTTCATCTTCGAGATGTTTGCTGAGTTTCCCGCTCGCCGGATCAAAGCACAATAGGTGATGTTCACCACCCAGCCAAATCCGCCCCTGGCGATCCTCAACCATCGCGCGAACCTTTAAATTATCGAGCATGGTTGCATCGCTACCGGCAACCGGCACCGAACCAAAAGTGTTGCTTTTGACGTCATAACGACAGACACCGGTTTCGGTCGCGACCCACAACTGGTTACGGCTGTCAACCAGCAGGAAATTGATTTGATCGGAAGGCAAACCCGATCCAGAATCCCGCACCGAATAATTCACGAAGGTTTCGGTTTCACGCACGAAACAACTGACCCCTCGTGATTGCGTGGCGATCCAAATGTTGCCGGCCGCGTCTTCGGCCAGGCTGTAAATAAAACTTTCCGGCAAACCGCCTGGCTGCGAACGATACACGGTGAAATTGGCGCCGTCGAAGCGGTTGAGCCCATCTTGGGTGGCCACCCACACAAAACCAAAGCGATCCTGCATCATGGCATAAATCGTACTCTGGGAAAGACCCTGCTCAACGGAAATTCGATGAAAGTTAAGCGTTCCCTCAGGCACAACCCACGGCGGCGCGCTCGACTCAGTGCCGAACAAAAAAGGCAGCAACCATAGGCAAAGCCATAGATAGCTACAGCTTACGGTCTTCGGACGGTTGTTCATAAACGAAGCTCGATCCTTCGGTTGCCAGACAAGGCGCGCGGGTGATGGGACATTGCAGGATAAGTGGTGAAGGCCAAATTAACACAAGCGCCGTTACTTTTTAAAGCATCGGTCACCGCCTTTCAGCATTCGCATCATGAAAAGGTAAATCAAAGGCGATGACGGTGACCGCAAACAGCCCAATCAACCCAGCAGACGTAGCGGAGAAACGACACCGCTCGCACCAAAAAGAGCGCGACGCAGCGGCCCGCAAAAAACCGCAGCACCGGCGCAGATCGCTTTCTCAAGCAAACATCAACAGATAATCTAAGATGGACAAGCAGAAAGCGCCGCCAACCTTCATTTTCGCGTCAAGCGCAAAACCACGCCAAGACCATCAAAAAGACCGCCAAGAAGCCGATACGATCAATCCCAGGCCACTCAATAGAACCCACAAACACTTCTAAAATAATCTCTTACCCCCACAACACCATCGCCACACCAAGAGAACAAACGCTTTGATGAGAATAGCTCGTTTCAGGTAATATCTGCAGCGCCGAGAACTATTGATTTGACAAAGGATATTTCCTTTTCAGGCGCAAATCATAGGTAACCCGTCAATAAACCGTACTTTCGTAGCGATTACGCACTTTCCTTTGAGTGAAAAAATGGCATAATACAGTGAAGATTATTGCTATGAGGTATATTCACACATGTCTGACGTTCAAAACGAAGAGCGCATTTTTGCCGCGGACGAGATGCAGATTCGCAAAGTTGAAGATGACTGGGATGAATCTTCCTTGCTTTCGCAGGAAGGTATTTTTTTCCTAAAAGACGTTGTCAAGGCTCTAGAACTGAGTCCTGTCAAACTCAAAAAAGAAGCGAAAGACTGCGAAGATTCCTGGGAAGAAATGGGTATTCGCAAGACATGGACACACTGGATTGTCCGCATGAAGGTGTTTTCAAAATGGTACGAGAAACGTCGTCCAAACCGCATTCAACGCGTTAATCCAGAATGGGACGGCAATGAATTGCTGCAGCAAAAGGGCAAATTCTTTCTCACCGAAGTCTGCGAGAAAATTCCCTTCTCCTCACACCAAATCCGTTACCAAGCAAAAAAGAACTCAAATGCCCGAGTCGATTACGGCATTTGGAAAGAACCTGAATACAGTGCTTTTGTTGTTCAAATGGAGGTCTTTTCCAAATGGGTACGCAAACTCTGGGCGGGCGACTTTTCCTAGAAGTTTCGCCTTATCCCTTGCATTAACGCGGGTTGAGGATTGGCAGTTGGCTCCTGCCGTTCCAATCCGCGTTTTTTTTGGCTCACTAGCGGACCAGGTAAGAAAACTTTAAGAACACCTGGTTGGCGTTATTTTCCAAACTCTCCTGCCGCAACAGACGTACCCCATCTTCGTCTTCAACCAGTAAGCGATTATCGTAGTTGGTGTTATAACCCAAATAAAACGCCGTCCAAGGATTCACTTGGTAGGTCATCAGCAAATCACCGTTAAACTCGCGCGATCGTTCCTGACTGGACAAAGCGGCATTGGCGTAAATGGATTCGTAATCGCCAATCAGACGCAAGCGCAGGCGGCGATTAAACTGCCAGCTTAATTTGAGGCGACTGCTGCGCTGCGACACGATATCGTCGCCGCTCGCCTGATCGGCCAATCGGTAATAAATAAAGGTCTGATCGAGACGGAACGGGCTAATCGGCCGCCAGGTGAACTCCATGTAGCCCAAGGTCGCGTCGCCATTGACAAAACTGTCACCTGGCGCGGGTCGATAATTGGTATCCTCACCGATCTCGGCGTAGGAATAAAAACGAAATTTGCGCGAGCGCTCGGTCCCAAACGAAGCGCCCACGTAACCCGTCTTAAAGGTCGTTTCGTTGGTCCCACCCAAATCGCCAACACGCAAGGTTTCCCAACGGCGTTTGCCGTAGAGGATCACACTGGTGCGCCCACTCCCGCTTAATACCAACGCGGGCACGTAACTTTTCTCTAGCTCTTGACCCGATTGATCCTGGTAATACTCGGTTTCCAGATCGAAACCCCAAGAAAAGAAGACCGCATCTTTGGGACGAAAGCGATAAGAACTAAACGAATAAAAATGGCGATTGTCGGGACGGTGAACACTACCCAAAAAGGCCAGCGGTGAGCCGAACTTTTCACCAACATCGGCAAAGCGCAAATAAGTGGTGAAGTGATTGCCCTCGCGCTGCAACAACAACTGGTAAGCGGAATCGTCGACATCTTCGACCTCGACCGCATTCGGCTCGTCATCCTCCGGCAAAACTTCACTTGCCAACGCGCGGTCGCTCCGGACCGCCTGAAATTCAACCGACCATTTCTGGCTGAGGCGAAACAGCGCATCGGCCGAAAGGATCTGGGAACGACTGCCGGCAAATTCCGTGTGGGAGTAAAAAACACCCACGTGCCCTTGCCGTAACACATCTTGCCTTAAGCGCACAATGCCGTGGTTGGCATTGTCACCGGCCCCCAACCGCCCTGGCGCGATGCCGTCACCAAGCGAGGAATCGTTGATGACCAGCGCACCAATCGTGGTTTTGTTGATTTTCCCAGTGAGGCGGGCACCCGCCTCGGGTTCGCCGATACGGCGCGTAAAGGCAAGGTTAATCGGTAACCGAAACACATCGGAATTTTCGGTAAAAAACGGACGTAGCTCGGGGAAGTTCAATTCAAAGCGGTTGTTGACGGTGACCTGCGGTGCGTCCGATTCAACCTGGCTGAAGTCAGGGTTGGCGGTCAAATCCAATACCAGCGAATCGCGAAACACAAACTTGGCATCGGCGCCCGCTTTGTGATCACTGTCGTCCCGCGTGAAACGCGGCGGGTCGAGTTCCTCAAGCACTTTAAAGGAACGCGAGGTCACGTAAGGCAAAAATTGGTAATTGGTTTTGGGTTTGGCCCGCGTCTCAAAACGCAAGGTGCCGACTTGACTCAGACGTCCCTGAACCGAACGCAAAAAGCCAGGCCAGTGAACATCTTCGCTCAAACGCACGATGTTGCGGCTGAACATGACACCCCAGGTCTGGGACGCACCGGCGGGAAAACGCACCGCCCGAAAAGGAATCGCCATCAACACCATAAACCCTTGATCGGTCAAACGACCTTCGGAGCGCCAAACCGTGTGAAAACTGCGGTCTTCGCCGAGGAGCTCGGTGTATATCCCATCGCGTTGCACGCCCCGCGCGTTGCATGTAAAGGCATAAGCGCGGCGACGGTCGTTAAAGGTATCCAAAAACAAGCTGACCGTGTCGTCCTGGGAAACTTGTTCGCGCGGCGCCATGCTGTGGCGTATGGTGTCGGGCGCCGTATCAAAAACCAAGAAAACAGCGTAAAAGTGCGAATCATCCACACCCAGGTAGACCTCGGTACGCTGCGACGCCGGCTCTCCCTCGTGGGGATTGCGTTGCACAAAACCACTCACTTTAAGCAGGCCGCGCGCAGCATCATTGTGGGGCGCCATGCCCTCGAAATCGGTCATTTTGGGAGGGCGCGAAAGGTGAGGAATCACCAGATCCGTGGCCGCAGGCTCCTGCGCCCAGCTAGGTAGTGCGGGCAACCAAATACCCAAAAAACAAGCGAAAACAATGTTCGCCAATCGAAGTTGGTTCTTCACGCTTATTTACCCTCAATCCAACGGCCGACCCACTTTTTCTCCGGCTGCCGTCGCCGACCAGTTCCCATCAACGCAACACAAGTCGCGGTTCACTTCACGTCACACACGCTGGACGTGATCCTCAACCAGCAGCCGCAACCCGTCCTGGTCATCACTGCTTGCGGGCGTCTCGCATAGACCCAAACGCGACACAACCCTTCTAAGAAAGAACGCGGCTGCCTATTGGCGGCTTCATAACCCGCCATGCAACCGATCATCCTACGGCGCCTTGTTCCAACGCGGATTAATTCCCGCGAATGCCTCACTCACCCGGCAGCCTCCAGCCTCGATCACTGGGACCCATGTCCACGATATAGGCTCGTCGAAATGCACCTTAGGCCCTACAACAAAATGGTCAACCCTCAGAGTTATCTTCACATACCGGTTAACGATTTTGATGGGGAGTGAATTTGCGCCACTGGAGTATAGCCGATTTTTTTCGCAGCAACCAGTTGATCCGGAGAATTTCAAAGCCTTTGTGAGCTTGGCGACCCTAACCCCCACCCGGATTTATGACATCACCGAGACCTGGCACACCGGCCTCCGGCTCCGGCAACGCCGAAAACAACCAATCCGAATAAATGCGCGATTCCTGATACTCGGTGAGCCCCTCTTCATCCGACTTTGAGCGAATACCGGTCACCTGGCGGTTGTTGATCTGGAAGACCGACTGACTTTGCGGGACGTTTTCCGAGTTCAGTTCCTCGCCGACAACCGATTCCTCAATGCCGCCCAACGCCTCGCCGCCGGCGGTTTGCAACAATCGCCGCGTCGCACTATTGAGGCGTTTGACACCGCCCAAATCGGCCGGATCGAGGTAAACCACCGTCCACTCACCGGATTCGGTCATCGGATCCGCGTACAGCTTTCGCAGGAAACGCGGCTCCTGGTCGGCCATTTCCTCTAGGTCGTAGGGAAAACGACCATATTTAATATAGAAGCGACGAATGCCGTCGGCGATGTGGCGGCCGCGATATAGCAACTCTTGCTCCTGCATCCGTTGCCGCGCCGTGCGCAGCGGTTGAACCGCCATCGACAGCCCCAAACTGAGCGCGGTCACCGCAATAATCGCCACCAATAACATGTGGCCGCGACGGCGGGCACCACCCGCAATGCGTGCCACACTCACCACTCGTAGTAAAAGGTGCCGTCAAGCGCGCGCTCATCGCTGCCGCTGCGAATGTCGAACACCCCTGGTTCGTAGCTGCTGTCTTCGTCGCTGTAATCCGACTCTAAAACTTCTTCCCACGTATCCGTGGAACGGGTCATCGGGTCCTCCGGCAACTCGCGTAGGTAGCCTTCGTCGACCAAGGTCTGCAGGCTGTCGGGATAACGGCTTTTATCGGAATTGTACTGATCCAGCGTCAAACGCATTTGTGCGAGGTTGTGGCGCAACACCGTTTCCCGCGATTTTTTGGCCGTATTCTTGTGGGTGGAGGTTGCGATCCCCGCCAATAAACCCAAAACCGTCAGCACGATCATGAGTTCGAGAATGGTGAACCCGCGTCGCAAGCCGGCTCGGCTGTTTGTGGTTAACATGGCTCGCCTCCTACCATTCACTGTAGTCTTCGTCCTCAAGCGACACACCGTCGCTGAGCGAGTAAACGTCAAACAGGTTTTCGCGGCCCCAACTCTGCGTATCGGGATCGTCTTGCACCGAACGCATGCCCCACTCCCGTTCACCAGTCATCGGATCCTCGGGAATACGGCGCAAAAAACGAATCGTTTGGCCTTGGTCTTTCTTAAGCGGCACCCCTTCGACCAGTTGCTCGAAGTCCTTGGGGTAACCGAACTGGCGGACCTCGCGCACCTCGATCAAACCCTCGTCATGGGCCTTCTTGAAGCGATCAATCGCCAGCCGCATTTCCAATAACGCACGGCGCAGCTCCACCTCTTTTTGGCGTTTAACCATGTGGCGGGTAGTGGGAAAAACAGCGGCCGCCAGCACGCCCAATACCACCATCGCCAGCATTAACTCCAGCAGGGTAAAGCCGCGCTGCTTCATGGCGAAACCTCAAAGGTCGCGCTCAACCCTTCAGCCGCCATCACTTCGTCCGCCGAATTCTGGAGCGCTAACTTGATCATTTCCAACTGACCGCTCCCCGCTTGTTTGGCACGGAAGGTGATTTCCGCCAAAATGCCCGAACCACTAAAGGGCTCCGCCGAGGTGCGTTGCGCCAGAACCATACTCAAGCGACCACGCGCGTTGTTCCATGCCGGCCGTAACAGCGGCTGCTCATCGCGAGCATCGAAAAACTGACCGATTTGCACCGATTCCGCTTGCAACACGTCGGGGTCGAAGCCAATCACGATTTCTCCCGATTTCAAATCTTCGACATTGGTCATAAACAGTTGCACCAACACCATATCGTCGGTACGCGCCGACAGATTCGGCGGCATGAACGACAACATCGCCGGTGGCGGCGGCGGTTCCTCTTCTTCAAGCACTTCTTCCGCCGGTGCATCCGCTTCAAGCACCTCGTTCTCAGGCGCTTGTTCCAGTACACCTTGCTCGCCGGAAGTAGCGGCACCGCCGTTGGTACGCGGAATCATGGCGCCGTTGTCGGATTTAGCCGCTTTTTCCGCTTCCTCTTTGGCCTTGGCGTAAAGGGAAGAGAGCCGCAAGCTGCTGACTTCATAGGGCGCGCGATCATTTTCGTTGATGTCGGAGTCGCGGATAATAATGGGACGAATGGTCATAATAATGTCGGTCTGCGAAATGGTTTTTTCATCGTTGGAGAACAACCGACCCAGCATGGGAATATCGGACAATCCGGGGATCCCACTCAGCGATTTCCGCTCGTCGTTGTTGAGCAAACCGGCCATCACATTGGTCTCACCGTCACGTAAACGAATCGTCGTGGTTACTTGGCGTTGTCCCAAAACCGGTTGTAGCCCGGCCGACAGCACCGAGGTCACACTCAACTCCAGCACCAAGGTAATTTCCTGGTTGAAGTGAACGCGCGGCTCCACC
This sequence comes from Holophagae bacterium, assembly GCA_030429565.1. Lineage (GTDB taxonomy): Bacteria > Acidobacteriota > Holophagae > Acanthopleuribacterales > Acanthopleuribacteraceae > Acanthopleuribacter. Next base: position 25,013 of record JAUIFE010000044.1, read on the forward strand.
TTTATATTGATACCCACATCGTTGTAGTTAAACGAGGTCAGGGCTTGGTCGCCGACATTGTTAAAGCCTTGGTTACCCGCCAACTGCGCGCTGGTAAACGACGTACTGGCAATCGGGATACTTTGACCGATTTGGATACTGGCCTTTTCGCCGCTGGTCACGCGCATTGTCGGGTTGGCGACCTGGGTCGAATCCCCGTGTTCCTTGAGGAAATCAATCGCCAGCGCCGGCACCACCGTCAAGTAATCGTTGCTGTTCAGGCTGGGGAAAATGCCACGCAACCCGTTGGCGTCGGAATCGTTGTCGCTGCGGTCGAGCGGGTCGGCAATCACACCGGCGCGGTACAACGGCGTACTTTGGTTAACCGGATTCACCGGCAAAATGCCCAATTTGCGCGAACGACTTTTGTTGACTTCCAACAGCTCCACCTCAAGAATGACTTCCGGTTTGGCTTTGTCGTTGGCAACAATGATTTGCTCGGCCAAGGCCACCTGCTCGGGCGTGCCTTTGACCGTGATCGCATTCAGCGATTCGTTTTCCGCGTATTCTTTAATGCCGCCCAAACGCTGCAAGTGCTGTTTCAAATCTTTGGGCGTAATATTGGACAGATAAAAAGTCCGAATGATTTGGTTGTCGTAGCGATCACGGTTGTTTTTGTTGTCTTCCAAAATCACAATCGTATTGTCGTCGATCACTTTAAAGAAATGGCGGTTGAGAACCATTAGGGTATCCAACGCCTTGAGAAAATCGAGGTTGCGCAAGTCGAGCGCGATCTTTTCATCGCGAATTTTGGTATCGACCACAATGTTCACGTCGTAACCGCGACCCAAAGCCGTGTAGATATCGCGCACCGAAGTGGGTTTGCTGAAAATCAGGTCGAGCGAGCCCCAGGTGCGCGGATTGAGCTGCGGTAGGTTGCCGCGACCAATGCGTTCGGCCGACTCTTGAACCTTACGTCGCGCTTCCTTTTCCGCCGTCTCATCTTCCAGAATGCGTTCCGCCAATAGATGCGCTTGCCCGTTGCTCGGGTCCAGGTTCAACACGAGCTGCGTCTCGAACTTGGCTTCACCCAGTTGGCCGCGCTCATAGTAGTAATTGGCCTTGCGCAAGTGGTCGAGTGACGCCTTCACGCGCGCACGTTCCGCCTCTAACTTGGCTTTCGTGCTTTTCGGATCGTCTTTCAACACCTCCTGCCACAGCAGGTAGGCTTGATCCCAATTCTCGCTCCCCGTCGCTTTCACCGCATCGCGGTAGCTCTTCCGGTGAATACAACCGCCCGTAATAACCGCGACCAGGCACAGGCCGAGCAGTAGGCGTGATTGATAGCGCATGACAACTCCCGTCACTTATTCAGACTCCAGATTGATCTCGATGCGTTCGTTTTGCCGCGTAAACACGAGCTGGACGGTTGGATAATCGAAATCCATCAGTTGGTATTTTTGATCAAAGGTCTCGCCCAAGCCGACCACCAACAGCTCCTCGTTCAATTGAACCGCGAACTGAATCAGCCCATCCTCGTGGCTGGCGAGCACACCCAGTACCTTGCCGGGAAAGGTCGGTTTCTCCGGCTCGGGCGGCGTTTCTTCCGCCACCATTTGCGCCTGTGCCGCTTCCACCGCGGCCACACGCGCCTCTTCTAATTCTTCCTGACGGCGCTGGTGTTCGGCCACCACCGCTGGATCCGGACCGCCAAACAGGAACGGGTTGCGCGCCGCTTCATCAGGGTCTTTAACCGTCGTTTCCTTGGGGGCGAAGCTCAACTCCGGCAGGCGTTTAACCACCTCTATCGCTTTGTCGGCGCGCGAGCGGTCGGCCGCATTAATGCCGCCCATTTCCCGGCTGAACACACCCATCTCCGAGGCGCCGCCACCGAAATGGACGTAAAGGTTGCCAAGAATCAAAACGCCGACCACCGCCAGCATGACTTGAACGCGTTTCTTTTCGTTCATGAGGCGCCGCCTTCAAAATAAGTTGCCAGCGAGAGTTGGACCTCCACCGCATTGGCGCGTTCGCTTTCACCCTCAATCGACAGCCGCGTGATGATCAGAAACATCTCTGAAGTTTCGATTTTTTCAACAAAGGCGCGTATGTCGCGATAACGCCCCATCAACGGTAGATCAATTTCGTAAAGCTCCAACTGATCCTCTTTAAGGGGACGCGTTTTGTAACGCACCTGGTCGAGCTGTAAGCCGTTTGCCTTCGCCTCGGCCGCCAAAAAGTCCGATATCGCCACCACCCGTTCTTCTTTTTGCTTGAGGTAATCACGACGGAAGCGACTCATTTCGCTTAGGTTACCTTGGTAACGCTGCAAGTGTTTGTTCACCAACCCCGAATCCAGTTCGCGTCGATCCAACTCCAAGCGCTGTACTTCCAAACGCGCTTCGCTGTTCTGCAGGATGGAGCTCTCCTCTTGAATGCCAAACACCCAAATTCCCGCGCAGATCAATGCCAACACCAGCGCCGTCAAACCCTGGTACAACTTGTTGTAAAGGAAGTTTTCCATCATGAGCGGCCGCCTTTATTGCGGAAACTGAACGATATCTCGAACAAAATTTGACCCGATCCCGACTGTTCATAACGCTCCGTTTCGAACTGAACATCGCCAAAGGAGGGGTGTGCTTGCAGTTGGCGAATGAAGGTAAGCTGGCTCTCTTTACTCCGTGCTTCCGCTTCCACAAAGATTTTTTGGTCGCCGCTTTTGCGCACGCGCCGCGCCGAACGCGGTTTAATCGCCAAAATACGTACATTGGTCGGTAATTGCCCGCTCAAATCGTCGAGTAAACTGCCCCAATGCGTGTCAAATCCCGCTTGAATCGAATCGAACTGGGTGACTTTTTTGCGGTACGTCGTCAGGTCGATGTCTGCCAATTCTTTAAGCGCTCGCGCCTGATCGCGATCCAATTCGCGACCTTTTTCCTCGAGGCTGTCGATTTTTTCGTGGGTTCGTTCGTTGCTTTGTTTGAGCCCGCTCCAGTGGAAGAGCAACGCCAGCGCCAACACGAAAAGCAAGGGATTCAGCACCCACAGCATCGGCAACGATTTGCCCGCCCGTTTAAACGGATGCGGCGAAAAGTTCATTGAGCCGTTCATGCGCCACGCCTCCTAGCTGTTGGTTGCATCAGCAGTGTCTGGAAACGCTGCAGGGCGTTCCCCGCCAACGAAGGAACCTCGGTGCCTTCACGAAAGCGACCCAACTCCATCCGCATCGTGGCAAGATCGCCGTCGTGGTCGTCGGTAAGCGTCCAAAGTTGCACCGTGCGGGTTGGCGGCGTTTCCTGCATAAACCCTTCCCAATCCGAATGGACCAGCGTTTGGATGTCCAGCGTTTCGTCAGCTTTGAGCGGCAAGCGACGCGTGCGAAACTGCACCAATCGACCCGCCTCATCCATCTCCGCCAACACGTAAACATCGCGATACAAACCAATCGTCAAACGACCCCAACCCAACGGCGTTTCCGTCAGCAAGGTCGTCAGCAACCCGCCCACATAGCCGAGCTGCACACCTTTTTCTTGAAAAAAACCGTATACCCCGTCCAACCAAGGCTTGGGTAACGACATCGTCAGATAGGACAAATCGTCCGCCAGGGGAAAGTAACGAATCTCGGCCGCATCAACCGAATAACTTAGGTAACGCTTGAGGCGGAACAGTAAAAACGAGGTAAGCTCTTGGCCCTTAGCCGGTTGATCTAGTTTAAGCCGCAATGGGTGCAGTAAGTCGTCCATCAACAACAACCCCAGCCGTTTTTCCTGAAAGGCGCGTTCGTCGACAATTTCAGCGAGGTCCTGCGCCGCCGGCAACTCTCCGCGACAGGTCGTTTGCCGCGACCAGCCACCCTCGTGGCTGCCGAAACATTGTTTGGTGTTGAGGTAGATCCATGCGTTTTTGAATTTCATCCCGTGGCTTCCCCGCCCTTATTCGATAAACGTAACTTTGTTGATTTCGTGCAGACTGGTCACCCCGCTTTTGAGGTGATCAATCGCCGATTGACGCAAGAAAATCATGCCGCTGCGTTGCGCCAGCTCTTTGAGCTCGCGAATCGGACGCCGCTCGAGAATCGCCTCACGCACCTCGTCATTAAGGCGCAAAGCCTCGGCAATGACCGTTCGACCGCGATAGCCCGTGCCGTGACAAGCCATACAACCACGCCCTTCGTAAATCGTGACGCCGGCCAGCACCGAGGGATCAATCCCGGACATGTCCAGCTCTTCCGCACTCGGTTGGTACGGGCGCCGGCACTGTTGGCAAATCAAGCGAATCAACCGCTGCGCCAGCACCACATTCAGCGCTGAAACGAAGTTGTAGAGATCGACGCCCATGTTGACGAAGCGGCCAATCACGTCGATCACGTTGTTGGCGTGCACCGTCGTGAACACCAAGTGACCCGTCAGCGCCGATTGAATCGCGATTTGGGCCGTTTCCGTATCGCGGATCTCGCCCACCATGATCTTGTCCGGGTCGTGACGCAAAATCGAACGCAGCCCGCGCGCAAAGGTCAACTGCTTCTTCTCGTTAATGGGAATTTGGGTAATCCCTGGCAACTGATACTCGACCGGATCTTCGATCGTGATGATTTTGTCTTCGGTATTGCGAATCTCGGAGATACAGGCGTAAAGCGTGGTCGTTTTACCCGAACCCGTCGGCCCCGTCACCAACACCATGCCATAGGGTTCGCGAATGCTCTGCCGAAAATCGCGAAGAACCTGACCGGAGAAACCCAGGTTGGGTAAGTTGAGGTTCTTGAGATCAGAGTTGGTCGATTCCTTGTCGAGAATACGAATAACCGCATTTTCACCGTGAATCGTCGGCATAATCGAGACCCGGAAATCAATCGGGCGACCTTTGACCTTCAGCTTGAAACGGCCGTCCTGCGGGATGCGTTTCTCGGCAATATCTAGTTCGCTCATAACCTTGATCCGCGAAATAAGGGTCGTGTGGTATTTGCGATCAATCGGTTGCAGCGCTTCGTAGAGGACGCCGTCGATGCGAAACTTAATCATGACCTTATCCATTTCTGTTTCGATATGGATATCGGACGCGCGCCGTTCCAGCGCATTGTAGATGGTGGTATCGACTAAACGCACCAACGGCGAACCGTCGTGCACCAAACGGTCGAGGTCGAGATCGTCGCCAAACTGTTCACCGTCCTCACTCTGACGGCGAAAATCACTGGTGGCTTCTTGGAGCATTGAGGCCGTGCTTTCCGATTCTTTGAGCACCGCCTCAATCCGATCCTTGGGTGCTACCACCAGCGTGATCCGTTTTTTGGTTAGCAGCTCGAGTTCTTCAATTTCGTTGAGCAGTGATTGGTTGGAGAATGCCAAACGAAGCTGGTTCCCCTCTTGGCCGAGCGGTAAACAGGCGTAACGCAACATCATTTCGACCGGCATCAAGGACAGCGTTTCCCGATCGATTTTGAAGGCGGCCAGATCCGTGAAGGGGAGCTTTAACGCGGTAGCCAGCGCTTGAGCTTGTTCGACGGCGGTGGGTTCGGCCATAAAAGGAACACTCCTGTACTGCGTCGCTTAGCGACCCATTAATTCGTAACTGTTAAACATCGGCAGGTACATCGAAAGCACCAGGAAGGCAATCAGCATGCCGACCATCAGCAAAACCACCGGTGCGATTAGGTTGGAGATCAGTTCGAGCATGTCCTCGGCCTGCTCCTCACCGTTGTCGGCCAGGTACTCCAGCATTTCTTCCAACGTGCCCGTTTCTTCGCCGACACGCACCATTTCCCCAACCGACTCGTCTAAAAAAGTGTGGGTTTCCAGTGCTTCTTGGAACTTGTTACCCGATTCGACATCGCGCTGAACCGCTTTGAGTTGGACAGCCAGCGAGCGCGAAGGAATGGCGCCCGACAAGGTATTGATTGCTTGGGTCAGTGGCACACCACCGTTGAGCAGCAGGCGCAGCGTCCGCGCGAAAATGTTTTGGTTCTGCAGCATCCACAGTGTGCCCACTAAGGGCACACGCCGCAGCAGGTTCTCAAGCGCTTGAATGCCCTTGGGCGTTTGCGCGGCAACAAAACCGCCGATCACCGTCGCCGCCAGCAAGGCGCTAAAGGTGCCGAAGTAACTGTTGACCACCTCGGAAAACGAAATCACCAGCGCCGTCGACCAGGGCAAGGCTTCATTGCTGTTTTCGTACATCGAGGCGAACTCGGGCATGGCGCGCGTTAACATTATATAAAGGGCGCCCATCGCCGCCAGTAGCAGGATCATGGGGTAGGTCAGCGATTGAATAAACTTCTTGCGGGTGCGCCGCAACCGTTCCTCTTGGACAATAAAACGTTCGAGCACTTCCACCAAGTTACCCGACTGTTCGCCGGCTTGCAGCAGCGCCGGGTAATAACGCGGAATCAGGTCGGAAAAGGAAGCAAAGGCCTCTGAAAGGGCCGCGCCTTTGGAGATTTGTTCGCGAATTTGTTCGAGTAAGTCGCGTAAGTTCGACTTTTTCATGCGCCGCAGCAAGATGTCGAGGCTTTCCAGCACCGGCAAACCGGCTTTGAGCAAGCCACGGAACTCGCGGTTAAACAGAATGAAACGGCGCACGGGAATTTTGCGGCGCAACCCAATCATCCCGCTGAGATCGTACTGCGGTTTGACGTAAAAGACGAAGTAACCCTCATTGGTGTAGTGGGCCTTCACTTCCTGGAGCGAGGTGCCGTGAACAACGCGTTCGGTGACGTCGCCTTCGCCGGTGCCGAGTTTCACTTTAAATTGGGCCATAGAAAGGGGGTTCCTGCGGGATGCTGCCAAACGAGCGCGCGCCAAGGCGGGCGCTCAAAATCGGCGAAGGTGGTGTCGGAGCGAGGGGCCGTGACAGTGGTGAGACGCACGCCGCTGCAACAAAGTCGAAAAAGGATCGGCTTCGGCGCAAAAAGAATGCGTTTGGACCGCCGCAAAGCAACGAAGGCGGAACGACAGATCCAAAACAAATGTCATGCGAAGCCAAACGACCGCATTGTAACACTCTTTTGAACCGAAACTGCGCGATACGGCTTGATGAAATCGCGCAAAATGTTGAAGCGAAACATGTTGGAAAAAGCACAGGCGCATTGGAAAGTACGTTGCGCATTTTTACGAGATGTTGCAACCCAACAAGTTGAGCGATTTCGCCGTCAAGCATCGCTTCGTTTAGGCTCAAGCCAACCGCCAAGCCAAGGCCGCCAAGAGTAACACCCCGCGCGCCAACCGGCCCGCAACGGGCACCGGCGACGGAACAGGTGCGCGGCAACGCCTAATCAAGCCCCCGCGTAAACCGCGTCATCACCCCACAAAAAAAGCTTGCCTTACCTTTGTGAACGTAGTGTAAGATATGGGCCGTGCGCCGCTATAGCTCAGTTGGTAGAGTGACGGATTCGTAACCCGTAGGTCCCCAGTTCAACTCTGGGTGGCGGCATTTTGAAAAACGTAGCTTCGTGAAGCGAAAGGGCAGTTGGTTTTCCAATTGCCCTTTTCTCATTTAGAGACTCAACAACTGCAAACCCTTTAATTAAAGCCCTTTAGAGGGACCGCACTTTCGTCGAAAATTTTATCCGCCAGTCTTGACCATGAACCACAAGCGCCATGCCTGCGGGAAAATTGGGAGCCGCGCGCGGGGTTTTCTCGCTTTTTCTCGGTTTTATCTACAGAAAGCCAAAAACGGGTTACAAGCCAAGCTCCTAGTTTTTCTGATGTTACTCGGTGGTTCGAACAAGCAATTTGAAAAGTATCACACTTTTTGACTGCTCTCATCGGAATTTGAAATCAGCTCGTAACCCATTTTCTTTTGTTCTGTCGGAAAACAAATCCGCACCACTACAAACCCATATTTATCAGGCCTTTGGCTGAAGCCTCAATCGGGACTCCTGGCTTTTTTGAGATTTCGTCGGCTCGCTTTTCCTTATGAAGGCACCCCCTTTTGGCCGATTGGCTGCTGGCTTTTGGTTTTCTTTGTCGAGCCAGGCCACAAGTTTCGGCGTACAAAAGTACAAAAATCCAGACGCACCTTCTCTTGGCTTGGTCTTCAGGAGGCCGAGCGATTTCCACTTGCTGAGGTACCCCTGGACCGTTCCAATCTTGACAGTTTGATCGAGGACCTTAATACGACTAAATACTTCTCGCGAGGTCAATCCTTCACCATTGGAGCCCGTGAATTCTCTGGCGATCCTCACAGGCAAAGAGGCAGCCAGCATCGCAAGCTGGTGCTTTTGTTGTTGTTCTTTGTGTGGAATATTAGATTTTTCTTCTTTAATTATTTTCAGCTTTTCATCTTTGGCGACCAAATTTTGATTTTCGCCCTCTTCAACATTAGACTGCCCTAAACCATTTAAGGCATCTTGATTTAACTGAGGCCGCGAACCTTTCTCTGAATCAAGTGATTGATCTTCAATTCTCAAGCAGTCAGAAAGGCCTTGAAGATGCTGAATCTTTCGTACCAGAAACTCTCTTTTCTTCTCGATTATTTCGAGCGCATCCGATGCCCTGCTTATCTCGGTATATAAAGATTCCAATGAAATAGACACTAATTCCTCCGGTTTGCTTTCGTGAATATAATTTCAACAAGTCAAATAACAGCGGGATTTGTTTTCGTTGACGGTCAACAAATCACATTCAATAGGCACTACTGTCGCCGATCATTGTAACAACTCAAGACAACACCAACTCCGTTAATAGCTCGAAACAAACAGCATACAAACATCTTACAATACAAACAAAGCATTGGGCCTTGGCTCTGAAGTTCCCGGTTCACTACTTAACATGCCATCGCTCGCATTGGCGGGCTTTTTCAAAATCTTTAGATCGATCACAAAATCCGGGGCCAAGAAACATGACACATATTCTCAAGCGAATATTTTTCAATCATCGAAAGTTTCGTTTTTCAACCAGCCCGTAAAATACTCATTCTGATGGATTTACAAATTTCCTGACATGCTTTTTGGCTCAAATGAATTACTTATAAGTAGAACCTGCGGTTGAAAAGACCGCGAACAATAAGGAGCTAGTCCATGTCTGTCCCACATCCAAAAGAAATGTCACCCGCGCAAATCCGCCAGGAAATCGTTCGCATTTTGATTCGAGGGCATTTTCGCTACTTGCTCAAGAAAAAAGGGGTTAATTCTTGAGTTTCGGTAAAAGCACTGGCTACGGTTTACAAACGGAGTTATACCTGTCCTCGCAACGTAAACCTTGCAACAGGAGTCATTTATGAACCAAGACGCTGCTACCTTTCTTGATAAGTTGAAGCATATGGATGGAACCGAACTCAAGGTTACCTACATGAAAGTCTTTGACGAACGCCCCCATTCACATCGTCGCGAGTGGATGCGCAATCGAATTGCTTGGGGCTATCAAGCCAAGCTTGAAAACGGCATGTCCCAAAAATTCATCGACCACGGCCTCATGAACGCGGACCTTTCCGAACTACGTGTGGCTGCCCCTAAGGAACCCATCCGCACCCGGAGAACCGAACCGGAAACACCTTCTCCAGTTTTGGCGAAACGCGATCCGAGAATCCCACCTCCCGGTACGGTTCTTGAGAGGAATTTTAAGGGCCAACACATTGCCGTGAAGATTTTAGAGCACGGTTTTGAATGGAACGGGCATGTCTTTCCTAGCTTCAGCGCCGCTGTGAAGACGGCCACGGGGAAAAGTTATTCGCCATTTTCTTTCTTTAAACTCGGGTCTAAACCGAAGGCTGGGGCCTGAGAACACACGCCAATCATGTGATTTTTTATGATGAATCAATCAGCTTGCTCTCCCCGGTATTTCGCCTCTATCCTTGGCGACTTACCGGGGAGACCTTACACTTTTTAGGAGCGCAATTTTGCGAGTCAAAACCACTTCCCCCAAAACCAATACGAATTCCGAGCCAATTCGTGTGGCGATTTATACCCGGAAGTCGACCTCCCATGGCCTGGACCAAGAGGACAACTCACTCGATTTCCAGCGCGAAGCCTGCAGCCATTTCATTGAAGCTAAACGGGCTCAAGGCTGGCGTGTCGTCTCAAAGCGCTATGACGACGGCGGCTTTACCGGTGCGAATACTGACCGCCCTGCCTTGCAGGAACTGCTCAGGGATGCCAAAGCCGGAGAGTTCGAAGCAATCATCGTCTACAAAGTCGACCGGATCAGCCGGAGCGTTCGCGACCTTGTGCTGTTGGTTGAAGAGTTTCAGGAACTAGGCATCGGCTTCGCCAGTGTCTCACAGAACTTCGACACCACGACCTCAATGGGAAGGTTGATCCTGAACATCCTCGGATCATTTGGCCAATTTGAACGCGAAACGATTGCGGAGCGGATCCGTGACAAGATCGGCGCGGCCCGACGGAAAGGCAAATACGTGGGCGGCAAGCCAATACTTGGCTACGACATCGACAGAGAAAAAAAGCGGCTTGTTGTAAACCGCGAAGAAGCTGAAATTGTCCGATCCATCTTCAAAGCCTACGTTGAGCAACGCTCCGTGCAACCGCTTTTGGTCGATCTCAACGACCGCGGCATTCGGACAAAGAAATCAACTACGCGAGCTGGAAAAGTCATCGGCGGCAAGCAAATCAACCGACAATACCTCACAAACCTGCTCAAAAACCGGCACTACCTCGGCAAAGTCCTATTCAAGGACGAATTGTTTGAAGGCGAACACGAGGGCATTGTGGACCCCGAGCTTTTTGAACAGGCCCAAGCCATTCTTGAGGAGAACAAGCACAAGGACCGTGCAAACCTTGGCCGGGAGCAGTCGCTCGTCCGGCGAGATGTGCTGCTGAGAGGGCTGCTTTACTGCGAACATTCCGCCGCTTTGATGCACCCGACCTACACCGTCAAAAACGGGAAGAAGTACTTTTTCTATCTCTGTAGCGAACACATGAAATATGGAAAGTGCGCGTGCGAAAGGAAGCGAATTTCCGCGCGCCGGATTGAGCGGGAGGTCATCGAGGAAATTCGCGAAACGGCCATGGACGAGCCCCTGGTCCGCGAGTTGACCAAAACCGCCAAGGCGGAATTCATCCGGTTGAAGGCCGATCTCGAACTCAAAGACGTGGCACTAAGATCACAACGAAAGCGCCTACTCGACAAGCTGAACTATCACCGCCGAAAAGGAAACGATCCCGACAAAGTGACCCAGCTTGAGGCGGAATTAGCCGGTACCGACCAGGAGCTTGTCACGGTGACCGAAGAACTTGAAAAGTTGGAGCCCACCTTCTCTGTCACAGAATTTCGGGCTGCCCTACGGCTTTTTGAACCGATCTGGGACGCCCTCCCCTTCGAAGATCGCTTTCGTTTGTTAGAACTTCTGATCGAGCGGGTTGAGTACGACGGGAACGAAGGAAAGTACGGCTCTTATAGCATTTTCTTCCGCTCAAACGGGATCAAGTCACTTAGCCAGATGTCCGGGGAGGTCCAACTTGCCAGTTAAACGAATCGCACTGAAAAAGAAACAGGTTGGCTCCCGTCACACACAACCAGAACTGGAGCTTTGGGAGCTTGAACAAAAAATCGGCCCCGGACGGGTCCCGCGCGTCAGCAAGCTGATAAAGTGCGCGGTTCTGATCGACCACAAGATTCGAACAGGTGAGTTTGCGAACCAGGCCGAGGTCGCGAAGAAATACCGGTTGACCACGATGAGCGTTTCGCGGCTTTTGCAGCTATTGCAACTTGCCCCGGATATCGCCGAGGAAGTCATGTTTCTGCCATTGGTGAAAAAAGGAGCTGATCCGATCAAACCAAGATTGCTTCGACCGATCCATCAAGAGTGGTCATGGGAAAAACAACGAAAGATGTGGGCTGACCTCAAACAGGCTAAGGGTCTATGAACCTTACATAGAACAGGCGAATACCTGCCGGCTTGCGTTTTCAAGCTCAGGACCAGAGGCAATCACGTGGATTTTTACAAAAAACGGGCCGATTTTCTGATCGATCACGAAATTTCGCTCGCAAAGGCGCGCTACCAAACAGCCGCTCGCAGTTATCCTGTAAAAATTCAGTAAAGGCAGACATGGAAATCTTTTCAAACCTTTCAATTCAAACAGGATACGACGTTTGCTATAATTCGCTCATTGATTGATCGCATTGATCATTTCGTAACCTTTGTCACGCCATATCTGCATATCAATCTATAAGGATGGCTGTTTTGCATTCTTTACACACGCTATTTTCAAGGAACAAGGTTTTTCTCTCTGATCTCCCTTACTCTTACCAGCATCTAGTTAGGACCGCTTACTCTTTCCTTCCGTACGGCCAAATTCACCACCTGGCTCTGCGAGAGAGGGAACTAATTCTGCATCACCCGATTGAGTTAATGCGGGAATACAAAAATACCCGGCAGGCTGGTCCCCAAGCACCACCGCCCTTGACGCCCCAATCTGAAATTGGTGGGTTATGGCGCAAATTCTTTTGTGAAGTCGCGGAATACCGGTCGGGTCATGTTTGCAATCTCAAGTTTCGGGCTGGAGATCCCGTTTCCTATCAAA
>JAUIFE010000067.1 GCA_030429565.1 Holophagae bacterium
AATCGCGGCCTTTGTAGCTGATGGTGTCGACGGCACCCCACACATTGTAGGTGTAGCGAATTGGCGCTTGATTACCGCGCCGCAAGCTTGTTAAATCGCCTAAATCACTGTAATTGCGGTAGGAAGGCATCCCGCCCCGGGTGTTTTGGGTCATACATTTCAAGCGCCCGCCGACGTGGTACTCGAGGTCGGGAGAAAGACGGGGGCACCCACTTCTTGATGGGTGGCCAGGCCGGCTGACCTGGAGGCGCAAACGAAGCTGGTATGTAGGGAGAAGAAGGGGCTCAGACGGAGCCCCAGTTGGCCGATGTTTTCTATATTCGGTTGTCAATCAGCAGAATAAGCAACGTAAATCGGAGGGAACGCGGGTCTGGTTAAACATCCTTTGGGTGACCCTGGTTGCGGGTCGGCTTGAAGAACGGCAACGGGTAATCCTCGACTTCTTGATCACGATGATTCAGGCACAACGCCAGACGATTCGCGAACTGAACCACGGTCGTGACCGGCGTTTATCCAATGCTTGGCGACGGAAACTCGCGGTGAAGGCGCGGGTGGTTCCTCATGATTTTCTGCAGCAAGTTGCGGCCTTTACCTATAGTCCCGATACGTTTCTGCGGTGGTACCGAACCTTAGTTGCGCAAAAGTATGCGACCGTAAGTTCGAACGGGCGACGCGGTCGACCCAGAACTGATCCAGAAACTGTGGCGTTGGTCATTCGGTTGGCCGGCGAAAACACCGGCTGGGGATTGCGACGTATTGTCGGAGAGCTGAGAAAGGTCGGGATCGAGCTTTCAAAAAGTACCGTCTCACGAATTCTGGGCGACCACGGAATCGAGCCGTTGCCGAAGCGCTGTCGAACGTGGCGGAACTTTTTGGCGCAGCAGTGGGAAAGCATGGCGGCAACGGACTTTTCACGGTTGAGGTTCTGCAAGGTTGGGGGGGTGAAACGGGTTAATGTGCTTCTCATCATGCGCCTTGCGACACGAAAAGTCCACCTCGCCGGCATTATTGCCGAGCCTTACCAAGAGTGGGCGGTCCAAATAGCAAGAAACGAAACGGATGAAGAGCACGGTTTTCTTAAAGAAGGTGGCTACTTGATTCACGACCGTGCCACGGTATTTGGCAAACATTTCCAAACCACCTTAGCGGGCGGTGGCGTGACCGCCGTGCGGCTACCGCCGCGCTCACCGAATCTGAACGCCTCCATGGAACGGGTCATCCGAACCATTCGCCAGGAGTGTCTCGATCATTTTATCGTTTTTTCCGAGCGGCATTTGGAAGTCCTGTTGCGCGAGTACCTGGCTCATTACGACGAAGAACGGCCGCATCAAGGTTTGAACAATGAAACCATCGTCAAACGACGACGAGAAGGGGCGGGCCCGATTCAAAAGCAAACCCGCCTTGGTGGTTTGTTAAATCACTACAGCCGTCGCGCTGCGTAGTTGAATTTTCAATGAATAGCTTTGCAATAGGGGCTGGTGTGTCTCGAGGCAGGATAACCAATATTATCGAAGAAAAGAAGCGGGGATTTTTTACTGTTTTTCGCCATCAGAGCATGCTCAATAGGTTGCGGAGGAAGTGGTTGCCTCCGATGTGCGACCGAAATATTTTTGGGACACTACGTGAGTTTTTGTGCACTGCCGTCGCCGAACAAACGGTACTCGTTGCCGTTGTAGCTCATGCTAGCAACCGAACCCCAGCCGTTGTGGCTGAAGCTGACGGCGGGTTGGTTGCCGCGTTTAATTTCGCTGAGGTCGCCGAAGGCGTTGTAGGTGCGGCGTGTGCTCAAGCCGCCCTTGCGTTTTTGCGTCGAACAACGCAAGCGGCCGCCGGCGTGGTATTCCAAGTCCATCACGATGCGGCCGTTGCCGATGTCGGCGCGTTTGGGTTGGCCGAGATGGTTGAAGTCGGAGAATTCGATGGGCTCTTTTAAGCCGTCAATACGCGCTAACGCATCTGAATCACTGTCGTAGGCCAGATTGATTTCGCGGTCGGGAGTGCGCAAGCCGACAATGCGGCCACGCTCATCGCGGCGCAGCACGCTTTGGGTCATACCGTCCCGTTCGGTGCGCGCAAGTTCGCCGAAGCCGTTTTGGACGCTGAACGCTGTTTTCCCGTTGGCTTGGGTGACGGCGGTACCGAGACCGAGCTCGCATCAGAGCATAACCTGCAGCCACCATCCACCGGGGAAAGGGGCTCACGCGGAGCCCCGTTTGGCCGATCATCTATTCTGTATTCGGTTGTCAATCAGCAAAAGAAGTCTGAAACCCGGGAGGCCCCGAAGTGGTTTGGTTAAACATTCTTTGGATCACCATGGTCACGGGCCGGCTTGAACAACGACACCAGGCAACGATTGATTTATTGATCACCATAATTCAAGCGCAGCGCGCCACGATTCGCCAACTTAACGGCGGCCGGGATCGGCGTTTGTCAGACACCTGGCGGCGCAAACTTGCGGCAAAGGCCCATGCTGTCCCCTCCGATTTTCTTCAAACCGTTGCTGCGTTTACATACAGCCCGGAAACATTTTTGCGTTGGTACCGACGATTGGTTGCTCAAAAATACGCGGCAGATGATTCAGGTCGCCGACGGGGACGGCCCAAAACAGATCCAGAAACCGTGACGCTCGTGGTTCGTTTCGCCGGTGAAAATCCCGGCTGGGGATTGCGACGGGTCGTCGGAGAGTTAAAGAAGGTCGGTATTCGGGTTTCGAAAAGCACCGTTGCGCGAATTCTGTCCGACTTTGGCATCGAGCCGTCGCCGAAACGCTGTCGCACTTGGCGGAACTTCTTGGATCAACAGTGGCGCAGCATGGCTGCTGCCGATTTTTTCACGGTTGAGGTTTTACAAGGCTGGGGGGTCAAACGGGTTCACGTACTCCTTATCTTGCGCCTTGCAACGCGAAAAGTCCACCTCGCAGGCATCGTCGCCGAACCCTACCAAACATGGACCGCTCAAATAGCGAGAAACGAAACCGACGGAGAACACGGCTTTCTCAACGAAGGCGATTACCTGATCCACGACCGCGCCACGGTTTTCGGTGAATATTTCCGAAAGACCTTGGCGGCCGGCGGCGTTACCGCCGTACCGCTCCCGCCACGCTCGCCTAATCTAAACGCCTATATGGAGCGCGTCATCCGAACCGTCCGCGAGGAATGTCTCGACCACTTCATCATTTTTTCGGAACGGCACCTGGAAGTCTTATTGCGCGAATATTTGAATCATTATCACAGCGAAAGACCACACCAAGGCTTAAACAATGAACTGATTGTAAAACGACGACAAGAAACAACAGGGCTAATCCAAAAACAGTCCCGCTTAGGCGGTTTATTGAATCACTACAGCCGTCGCGCGGCGTAATCCATTTTCAAGCATCCACGGTTTGTAGGGATTGGTGCGTCTCGAAACACAAATGCCATTACTATTGCAAATGTTTACCCGTTTTTTTTCGTCGTTTTGCGTTAACCAAGGCCCTGTTAAGAGATTGATGAGACGCCAGTTAACTCCGAATTTTGATCCGAAATATTTTTGGGACACTACGCGCCTGGGTGGTTTGTTAAATCATTACAGTCGCCGCGCGGCTTAATTTTGACCGTTGAACACATCGACGCGGGGTATCAGTGCGTCTTGATGCAGACGAAACAATACTATCCTAGCTAGGCCGAAGCAATTTTTTGCCATTAAACCTCCAAGAAAAGCCTGCCAAGCGATTGTCAACCCAAGGGTTTGCCTTCGGTCATCCGGCGAAAACTTTTTGGGACACTACGCGGTCGAAAAATTTTTGGGACACTTCGTGTTTCTTTGATAACTACTCTCTCTTCTGATATTCTTGAATTAGCAAGCTCATGAAGTGCAGTAGGAAGCTTTTTAATTCTTCTGATTCTAAAGCTGTGTCAGAAAAGATCTTGGATAGTTTTTTGTGCGGTATTTCTTTCAGCTCGCCTTCCAGCTTCTTGAGTTTTTCAATTTTTAAGCATGGAAACGTAGAAACAACACCTTCAACAAAGGGGCCTTCAATTATTTTGTTTGGATTATTGATTGGAAAAATAACCACATATAATGGATGCTCGAGTAAAAAACTCATTTCTTTGATAGTTTTATAATGTATCAACCCTTACACCTCCGGTTTTTACGCCTCGTCTTTGTAGTTCTTTCAAGAATTGCATTACCACTTCTGCGGTAGGTCTGTAGTGTCCGCTTTGGTTGTTTAAAGCTATAACCTTTCCGTTTTTGACTATAATCTCGCCAGCAGCAGCAACTGGCTTACCTGCAAGAAAGCTTGAGTGGTGAAATTGCCCAACTTTCTGGTATGTACTAGCAAAAATCCTACCATTCTCATCCATTACAAAAATAGCTTTACCTTGGCCTCTGGCCGTAGCCGATGCTGTAGTGTCAAACAATTTACCAGATGCATCATATAAAAGTCCGTCCTTGACTGTTAGTTCATAAGCAGACCTGGCAACCTCGTCAAGATACTGAACAGGTGTCCCCCACCTCGACACGATATGCTCTCCAATATAATTTTGTCTCATTGCCTGAGTTATATAACCTCTCTGCTTAAACACCTCTCGCCCTGTGTTCCATGCTACCCTGGTTGCATTTGAAGCCATTGAAGAAAGATCGCTCAGAGAGGCTGTTCTAAGGACTTTACTTGTAGAAGCGACGCCGCCTACTTCTGCAACAAAACCGCCAAAAGTCACCCAAGTTCTGCTGTTTAATCGCCAGTCGTCAGATAGACTACCAGCTACCTGGATTTGATAATAATCAGCTGCCTCACCAATAAGATCTACTCCTCCACCTCTTCTTAAAAGATTAGAGGTGCCCATGAACATAGTGTTAGTTCCAAAGACTATTGCCATCCCCCCGCCTATTTTAGTAAGCAGCGTTGGTTCTGGAGCACCTATCAACGCACTTCCAGCTAAAAAACTTACGAGCCCTCCAGCCCACTGCGCGCTGCCCCAAGTCATCCTGCGAGCAAAGCTTCCAACGGTTTCGGGCAGATCAGTTGTTTTATAGAACTCTTCAGATAAAGCTTGATAGAGTTGGAAGGCACCATTTTCGTTAGATCTCTCAAGATCGAACCATATGGTGTCTGCAATGTAGATAACCTTTTCATGATGGTCAACACTCCAATCGTCAAACCAGTGAGAAGCAGCCCTTACTTCATATTCACTCAGAACCAACTCAAGTGCTCTTATAGCAACTAAATCCGTTTGATACTTTTTTCTGTATTCAGTTATCAACCCTTCGACTGTGAGAAGACCACTAGGATCCCAAAACATCATCGGATTCCCAGAAGCATACGCATACGGTTCGGTAAACGTCGTGGGATCGTAAATATCAGGCGCGCGAAAGTCGGGATTTAAAAAGTGGCCTAGCTGCGGGTCGTAGTAGCGGTGGTGCATGTAATTCATTGATTACATTGGGTTTAGCTGTTTTTTTTAAAAAACTATAGAACCGCCTTGAAACCCGCCTTAAAGGCGGCTCC
>JAUIFE010000045.1 GCA_030429565.1 Holophagae bacterium
AAATCAAAAAATACAACTTGGGATTCTAAGCAAGTCGAGCAACTATACCCCTGCTGTGAAATTATTCAAAACAGAGGGGTTACAACGTGAGCAACTTATTATTAAAATCTGTAGATTACGCGAGAAAAACTCAGGTGATCGAGGCTGTTATCGTCTGGGGTGACGGTAGCATGCAACCGATGAACTTACCCGCTGTTGACTATTTGAAGCCATATCCCGAAATTTCCATTTCAAGAAAAAAAGCGGACGACCTTTTTCATCTAAGCGGAATGAAAGAAAACAAAGACCGGTACCTGATCATCAACGATTTCCGGGCAAGATCTTTGTCGCTGGCGCGTTGGTTTGCTGACGCGGTACTTGATCAAGATCAGTTGCAGCTCGGCAAATTGGCCGACCATTACGCGCCAATTGCACGGGACCCGCGCGGCCCTGCACTCGCGGTGCCGTTTCTCCAAGGCGGTTCCACTGGCTTGCTATTCTTTGGAGCTACACGCTGAACACACCAGCCTGAAATTTTTTGAACGACTTTTGACGCCAAATCGATAGTTTTCTTTTAGAAGCTGTTTTAGGAGGCTCACTTGAACGCAACGTCCGCTCAGACCGAATCAATCGATCCAAACAACGCGGCAACACCAAGCAACGCGACAACACCTTCCAACTTGGCTACAGTTGCCACCTTGGCGCCTTCAGCTTTTTCATCGCTCAATGCTGATGATCCAATTCCAGCCAACTGGGAAGACCGCGCGCAAAAAGCGTGGTCCTATTACCTCGAAGAGCCACTTGTTAGCAATGCCATCAACGCTTGGCACACCTTCTCTATTGGCGAAGAGATCCGGCTTTCCTCTGACGACGACGGGCTTAAGGAACAGGCGGAAGAGCTGGCCGACCGCCTAGACATCTCGGGCTGGCTGAAAGACATGATTCTTCAGTTGCTGATCAAGGGCGACGCCTTTGCGTTTAAGCAGCCTGATCTTTCGGATCTAACAGCCGTCAACCCGCTGTCGATTCGTGTCAAGTATCACCAGGGCCGCCTAATAAAAGTGGAACAGCGCCCCGAAAACCAGTTTGAACACGATTGGTTGAGCCTCCCCTTGCACCAGGTTTGCCACTTGAAATGGAACGCGCCGAGCTTCAGCCCGCGCGGAAATTCCATGGTGCTTCCCGCCTTCCGTGATATCGATATTCTTCGCGACTACCGTCGCGCTGAACAAGCCATCGCAAAAAGGTGGGCCACGCCGTTGCGCCTGATCAAGGTCGGCGGTGCCTTTGGTCCAAAAATTATCATGCCGGACCAAACAATGCTGGAAAGCGTTCGGGATATGATCAATCGCATGGATATGAAAAGTGGCCTCGTGGTCCCTTATTACGTCAGCGTCGAAACGCATGGCACCGAATCCCACGTGCTTAACACAGAGGCCAAAGTCCACGAGACCAAAGAGGACATTATGGTCGCGCTCGGGATGAGCCGATCCTTGGTGAGCGGTGACGGCCCCAACTTCGCCACGGCCAGCATTTCGCTGCAAAAAATGCTGATCATGATCAAGGAAATCAAAAAATCAGCCAAGAAAATGCTGCGGTGGGTGTTTGACGATTGGCTGGATGCCCAAGGCCACGACCGGCGCGCACTTCAGTTCCACTTCAACGACTTGGACCCGACCGATGCCATTGACTACAAACGTATTTTGCTCGAACTGTACGACCGGAATTTAATTAGTCGCAAAAGTCTCCAGCTCAAAATGGACCTGGACCCAGATCGGGAAAAAACCAACCAAGCCAACGAAGCGAAAGACATTTCCATCAGCGACGACCGCGAAGTGAAAAACTTGCTCGCGGCCGTGGCGTCCGGCATCATCTCCCCGGAAACCGCACGCAACCTACTGAACCTCAAAGACTCGCTTGATCCAGGTGAGTGGACGGAAGCCCTTAAAGAAAAGACCATGGGGCAGCTCCATTGCGACCAATGCGCCCATTTCAACGGTGACGCCAACCATTGCGGCATCCATGATTCCGAACGAGCCTTCGATGAGCCTTCCTGTCGTTTCTACGAAGCGAGTCCGGCGGCCATTCCCGTATGATGAGAACCCAAGCAGACCAACAACTCGCCGAACGCATTCGCATCGCGACCGAACGGAGCGCGCTGTCACGAAACCGGTATACGGAGAAGGTCGTGCGCGAGGTAACCGACAGCCTCGCACAAGCAGAGGACCTGGTGAAACGCTCGATTCTCCGCTACGACCAACTTGGATCGTTACCCGACAACAAGCTCAAAGCAAAGACCGGCCTGGAGCAGCTTCAAGCTGACATTAACGAAACAATGCGCGACCTGAAAAAGGACCAAACCCTGAGGCTCCGCCGTGTGACCAAGGAAGCGTTTCGTAACGGTATCCTTGGAGGCTTCAAGGAACTGGTGGAAGCGCGCTGGCCGGGTTTCGCCAAGCTGAAAAAGGACGACACGACCTCGCTCGCAAACAACGCCTTCACCCTCATTGACCGGGATGCGCTGGACTTCCTAGCCAATTACACGGTTGTGCTGGCTGGTGACGTCCAACGCGAGCTGGCCGACGGAATCAAGCGCACGCTGCTCACAGCGGTTACCACCGGCAAGGGAACGGCCGATATCGTGCGCGATTTGGGGTCGGTGATCAAAGATCCCAACGCATTTCGACGCGCCGGCGGAAAGCTTTTTCAGCGCGCACAATACCGCATGGAGCTGATCGCGCGCACCGAAGTGATGCGCGCCTTCAACCAAGGCCGAATGAAAATGCACCACGAAATCGGCGTGCAGCGACTGGAATGGCTGGCATCCGGGGACGAGCGCGTGTGCCCTGAATGTGGCCCCTTGCACGAACGCGTATTCGACATTGATCAAATTCCGCCGATCCCGTATCACCCACAATGCCGTTGCAGCGTGGTCGTTGCCGAGCCCATCGACCTACTCAAGCCCGAACAAATCAAACAACGATCCCAAAACCTCAAGCGAAAGCAGCGGCAGGCCAAACGCGTTTTTGAGCATGGCACACCTTCGGACTTCGAAACCTTGTCGTTCGATCAGCTTTCGGACCTAGCCAAAACGAACCAAATATCGCGTTCAAGGACAAAGAAAGAACTCCTCCGCGAGGTTGTCGCACGTGCCCCAGGTACAAACACCGCCGACCTCGTTGGCGAGGCGCTGCAGGCGGTATTGAAGAGGCTTGAGATCGGCCGAAAGCGGTCCAAACAGGACTTGATTCGCGAGTTGTTAAAAAAGCAACGCTTCCTTGCCAAAGCGAAGCAGGAAGCCGAAGAATCGCGAAAAAATCCACAATCCAAGCTCCGGGAAATGACCTACCAAGAGCTGAAAGACTTGGCCAAAACACGCGGAATTTCGCGCTACCTATCGCGACAAGAGGTCGTCGAGATTCTGAACGAGCGCAACCCGAGCCGGAACCACACGGGGCTGAGCAGCGATGAGCTGAGCCGACTCATGAAGCAACACGGCCTGGGTCGTCACAAAACCAAAGCCCTCCTCATCCGCTCACTGGAGAAACTGGCCGGTACCGAACTTGCCGAAAGCTTGCTCTCCTGAGGTCACACTTTTTTGAGCGACTTTTCCCTCCAATTCGATAGTTAGTCTATAAACAGGGACAGTCGACGTCCTCCGCTACCAAAAGCAATGGTCAACAATTTTTGAGCGACTTTTTCCTCCAATTCGATAGTTAGTCTATAAACAGGGACAGTCGATGCACTTCACTACCGAAAGCAAAGGTTAAAGATTTTTGAGCGACTTTTCCCTCTAATTCGATAGTTAGTCTATAAACAGGGACAGTCGATGCCTTTCGCTACCGAAAACAATGATCAACAATTTTTGAGCGACTTTTCCCTCCAATTCGATAGTTTGTCTAATAAAAGGGAAAAGGCAGACCGCTTTCCTACAACGCGTTTAGCGCACAATTTTTTGAGCGACTTTTCCCTCGAAAAGGATAGTTAGTCTTATTTAGGCACAAAGACGGTACCACCGGGAGACGGACTCTGAAAAACCTCATTACCGACCTTGAACGGATCGCGTTTCTGCTTGAGACCGACGCCCAGCTCCACCAGGACGCCCAAGAGCAGCCGGAGGCGAAAGAGGAGGCAGCAACAAGACCGCGATACCAAACCAGCTACCTCGGGAGCAAACAAAAGCTCGTCGACTGGATTTGGCGGCATACGCCGGAAGGCACCAAGTCGGTGCTGGACGCTTTTTGTGGTTCGGCCGCCGTCGCCTACATGTACAAAACCAAAGGGCTGCAGGTGACTGCGAGTGATCGCCTGCGGTTTTGTCACCATATGGCGCGGGCCATCATCGAAAATTCAAACACCAAACTGACCGAAGCCGACATCGAAACGGTTTTGAGTGACAACGCCAATGCAGGCACCTACGTTTACGACAATTACAAGCAGATGTACTTTCACAAGGGCGTGCACCAGCGAATTGACTTAATCCGAGCAAATATCGAAAACCTAAAAGGTTACAAGCGAGACATCGCGCTTTTCGCCCTCGGCCGAGCTTGTATGCAGGCAACCGATCACGGTCATTTTTCCAGTCGAAAGCCTGATTCTCGAAGTATTTTCAACGCGGATGAGTTCGACAAGGCGTTCCGAAAGTTCGCCACCAAAATCAGCATGTTGGTTTTTGACAACGGCCAAGAGAACAAGGCACTGGTCGGCGACATTGAGAAGGTACTGCCCCAGGTTCAAGCCGACCTCGTGTATTTCGACCCGCCTTATGCGACGCAATTCAGCGCGGCCAACTACACCGCGATGTACCACTTTGTTGAAGGATTGATGACCTATTGGCAGGGCATGGAACTACGCAAAGACACGGCCCTCAAATCGTTCAAAACGGACGATAAAGGCATCTCGGCCAAAACGGCACCTGCATTCTTCGAGACGTTCCTAACCGCCGCTCAGCACTTCCCAGTGTGGCTCTTAAGCTATCGGGACAAGGCTTTCCCCAACGAACGCCAAATGAAGACCCTCTTTCAAAAGCTAGGCCGCATTTCGCGGATGCGATCTAAGGATCACACCTATACCCAATTTAACAAGGGGAAAACCGAGGCCAACCAACCAAAAGAGCGGCTGTTTCTAGTCGTGAAAGACGGACCCAAATCGCAGGCCGAAGTGGAACTCGACCAGGAGTTGACGGCCCTTGCCGAGCTTCCGGCAAACTTCCGCACCCAGCTACCGGTAGAAGTGACGTTGATTCAGCCCGACCCTTTGTCGACCGTGGCCAACGTACAGGATCCGCCCAGCGATCCCCAATTCCGCTGCATTCTCTGCCGCGAGGGAACCAATCGCAATGGCGACCATTTCACCCGCGATGAATTGTCCCAACGCTACCTGACCGCGATCAACAAAAAAGTCGACCTCCAGCACGGCCAGGAGTTTGACGACATCGTCGGCGGCATAGTGGACTCCGACTACCTTGAGGACGGCCAGGGCGGGCGTGTCGAAGTGGTCGGCGAACTTTATCTCAACGAAAGCAAACACGGTCCGCTCGCCTACAAAATGATGAAGAAGGGCTTGGTTAGCCAGGTGTCCATGGAATGCGACTACGCGGAAGGCGAATGCTCAATTTGCCGGCAGCGGGTCAAGTCAAAAAAAGATTACTGCGTGCATTTGGCCAAATACAAGGGCCGGATGTTCGAGGGTAAACCCGTCTTCGAGATCCTGCACGGGGTCACGTTTAGCGGCCTGGGTTTACTAGATCGAAAGGGCGCGGACGAAAACGCAAAAATCTTTCAAGTTGGCTCGGCGACCTCAGAAGCCGAGTACCGGCAGCAAGGAGCGGAATCAATGGAGGGACAAAAACCGTGGGACGAGCAATCACATGCTGAAAAACACTCAGGCGGAAACGGCGGGTCGAACCAGCCAAGCGGCGGCGATCAGGACTTGGCAAGCCAAAACAAAGTCCTGCTGGAGGAGAACAAGCAACTTAAGCGTCAGGTCGAAGAACTCACGCGACGCTTGCAGGAGATTGAAGCAAACCAAGAAGCTGAGGCAAGAAAGGCACGCGCAGCCAAGCTGCTCGCCGTGTACGAGAGAAAAGGCGGCACGTTTTCTAGCCCGGATGCTCGGGAAAAAGAGTTAGAGCGCCTCGCTGGACTTTCAGATGAAGCCTTCACGGCGGCTGAAGCTTCATTCGCCATCATGCCATCCGTGACCAAACCCGCGTCTCAACCCCAAAACGGAAAAACCATGGCTACCGCACCGGAGAGCCTTAATCAAGAAGCTCGCATTCGACCAAGGGACGTGGACGACACCCAGGACAGTCTTGAAGAGAAGCTAACACGAGGCTTTATGACCGTATATCGCGAACGGTTCGGGATTCAAGCCTAACCCAGGAAAGGAAAAAACCACATGTCGTTTATTTATTCAAGCCACCAAGGGTTGCCCTACGGTGACGGCTATTTACAAGGTGAGGGACAAATCGGACAAGTTGTTCGATTGATTGGGAATGACCTCTTCGAGGTCAACACAGATGCAACCGTGCGCTCATTCGGGATTTTACGGAAGGATTATGCCCACGGTGATCAACCAGGCATTTTCTGCAACGGCGGCATTCTGATGACGGATGTATTCGAAGGAACGCCAAGCGCAGGCGACCTTCTGAAAGCCGCAGGCAGTGGGTTTTTGACACCCGTTTCAGAAGACGGCGAACACGCCGTCGCTCAGGTAATTTCCCTTCAAGGGGGAATTCTGAAGATCAAATTACTGGTTTAGAGGAGTGCTTGATGAATGAAATCCTGTCACAGAACGGGACTTCCCAAAAGTTCATGACAGTCATGGGCCAACTAATGCGTCAGGCCCTGGATTCACCAGAAGGGCTACGCTCTTTGGCCGCCGCTATCGCCAAGCCAATCGAAGAAATTATCAAAACGAAGGAGATCAGTTCCTTACTTCTAACGGAGCATGTGCTTCCCAAAGGCGAGCGGCCCGTTTATCAAAAGCGTGACGAAGTTCGGGCACACTGGATTTCAAAAGATGGCGCAGCACACATGCAGGAAATCGGGGAGAAGGAAGTTGAGTTTCCGACCCACCGTATTAGTTCAACGCCAATGGTCGACATTGCAGTCCTAAGACACGGGAACGTTGGGACCCTAATGGACCTTCAAAATGAGGCTGGCGAGACGATCCGCAAAAAAATCGATAAGAGAACCATTGATGTAATTTCATCAGCCGTTCCTGCTGAAAACATCGTAGAGGTTGCGGGCAACACGCTTACTCAAGAGGCCCTTGTTGAAGCAATGAGTATCATTGAGGATAAAGAGGTTGCGATTAAGTACATCGTCATGAGGGGACGACGGTTTGCCGATCTCAAGGGCTGGGACATGGACCCTTTAACCCGGAACGAGCTACGGCAAAAGGGCGTCATCAAGAACTTTGGCACGGGATCCGTGTTGACGACGTCCGCTGCAAAACCTCAGGAAGTCCTGATCGTTCCTGATGTTGAAATTGGCAAGTTACCAATCCGGGAAAAGCTGATGGTCGACCCACTTGAGTTCAAAACTGAATTTCGGGTCGGTTGGCTCGTATGGAAGGAGCTGGGACACGGCATTACTCGGCCGGACCTGATTGCTAAAGTTCGTTTGACGGGTTAAAGGAGGAAGCTTTGCCAAAATTCGAAAACCTCTGCTCCGGGATGCTGTTGATTCCTGATGCCGACATTAAGTTGGGTCCTGGTGAAACGTTCGTAACCGATTCACCAACCAAACAGACACACCTAGCAGTCGATAAAGAACTACTTAAGGAAGTCAAGCCTGGTGAAGAGGCCGGAAACGGCAATGCTGATGCCCAATCCGGGCCAACAAACGTCGAGCCTGAACGCGGAAAACAAACCAACGGCCCTCGCGGCAAGATTCGCACCAGCAAAACCTAGGGGTTAGCACATGCAACTTGCCGAACTGGTGAGGTTACTTCGGCTCGATCTTGGTGACGGCCAAGCACACCAGTTTTCCGACCTGGAACTGGGTCGTTGTGTGGAAAAAGGACTCTTCCCACTGGGGCGTGACCTTGGCGTTTCCTATCGCCTGGTCGATGATCAGGTCGAACCAGAGATGAGTGGCGAGACTCGCGAACTGTTGCTGTTGCTCGGCCAAATCAACGCTTGTCAACGAATGCGGGCGCAGACAGCCAACACCTTCTCCTTCTCCAGCGGGGATAAGTCGGTGGATAAAACCAAGCAGGCTGAGCATTGGGCAAAGCTTGAAAAGGATTTAACCGCCGCTTATCAAAAGCGTTTACAAGCGCTCAACCCAAGTGGCGGCGCCGGTGATTCAGGAAGCGTGCTTTTAACGCCGACACTCTTACGTCCAGTAATTTACGAACAAGGTAGTCGCGATGTTAACTGAGGCTGAACAATCCGCCGCCGCCCAAGCCGTCCGGGACCTGATCGTGGGTTCCGGGCTTTCTGCGCGCCATCTTCGCGTTGTAGGGCCGGGCCTATACGGCTCCGACGACGTGGCAACGAACGCCATCGGCGAGATCGCCATCGAGCTGGTGGAAGCTCCGGCCGTCGACCTTGGCAACCATGTTGACGCAACCGCGCATGTTCTACCCGATGTGAACGTCATTCCAACAGATCGCCTCATGCTGAACGAAAAGACTTACCGCGTCCAAACAGTAAAACCTCACAATCTGTTCAGCGCGGTCACCCATCAACAGCTCGACATGATTGAACTGAATTAGGCAGGAACCTTGGGTGTCAAAAGAACCGGAGATTGGAAAAAAGCCAAGCGGATGCTGAGTGGCGAACGGTTTCGGCGGTTATCGCAAGCGCTGGAGCAGGCAACCCACAAAGCCGCTCTTTTGCTCGTGCGTGAAATCGTAAAAGGTATTCACGCGCAGGCACCTGGCGGCAAGGCGTTTGTACCGAACGCGGAATCGACCATTCGTAAAAAGAAATCGAGCAAGGCTTTGATCGATGACAAGTATTTGGTCAACAGCATCACTCACAAGATTATCGGCGACAAAGCCTTTGTCGGTCTGCTCCGTGGGGCTGAGAACAAAGCAAAAGAAGATCTCGTCAACATCGGCGCCATCATGGAATACGGCGCCACGATCCAACACCCCAATGGTGCCACCATCATCATCCCACCGCGGCCTTTTCTTCATCCCGTCATGGTCAAACACCAGGACGATGTCATCGCTTTTTACCGAGATGCACTGGGTTCGTTCTTCGATTCCGTCTAAATTGGCCGGTCACCCGGCCCCGCACAACTGATCACCGACACGTCATTCGACGGAAGTCATAGGGAGCCCAGCCAACATGGAAACACTCCGTCTCGTCGTAGAGGCCTTGATTCGGCTTGTCCAATCAGAGGTTCATCCACACGCCCTATTGGTGCCGCCCGACGAAATGCACGTCATCAAAACGCCGCCCAGCATTATTCTCCAGGGTCCCGCGCTCACTGAAAACCGGCAGCGGCGATCCCAAGCGAGTCAGGTCTGCAAAGACGTTGAGGCGATGACTTACCAGCGCCGGCTAGTTCCGAGAATGTACCACCTCGATTTTGAGGTCGTGCTCACCACGGCCAACGAAGCGCAACTGATCGATCTTCAAGAGCGCACCTGCCAACTGGTTCTAAATCACCCCGTCATCGCCATCGAAGACCGTGGCGGCCTCAACTTGACGGAGCTTGTCCCAGTGGGCGGACTTCGCCGGGTGAATCTCAGCAACCTCAAGCAGGCCGCAGGACGATTGCGCATCGAGGACTGCCCCATATCCGGGCCAGTCATTGAAGAGGGACGCCTAATCGTAGATCGAATCTTCGAGTTCCATGGCGGCCTTACAGAAACCCACACCTTTACACCTGATACCCAGGAGGATTCTTGACCAGGGTCAAAAACCGTTTGTATCAGCCACTTACTTTTGCCCTCGCGGACGGCCGCAGCTTGCACTTACAGCCCCGTCAGGTGATCCACCTTCCTGAAGTGGACATTTCCCACCAGATGCGACAGGCGGAAAAACGCGGCTTCATCCATCTGGCCATTGAACCGGCCCCAACCGAAGCGGCCCCCATAAAGCCGCAGCCAAGAAAAAGGAGCCAGCGCCGATGACAAGCTACCTGTCACCGGGTATTTACACGAAAGAGAGCGATTTTTCCTATTACGTGAAGCAGCTCTCAACCTCCAGCGCCGCCATGGTTGGTGTCGCGGAACGAGGCCCCATCAACCAACCCATGCTCGTCACGAGCTGGGAGCAATTTGTCACAACTTATGGTGGTTACATTCAAGCGGGATACCTTGCTTATGCCGCGAGGTCGTTTTACGACAACGGCGGCTCGGTGCTTTACGTCAATCGTGTGGCGCACCTAAGCGATCCACTCGACCGCCACTCACTGACAGCCGTCTCTGCGTCTGTGCGTTTACAAGATCGATCCCAGGTCGCTGCGACTTTAGTAACAGGCCAAGAAGGTACCGACCAGATTCGCTGGACCGCGCACACGCGTGGTACCCAAGGTAACGGGATCACCGTAGCGCTGATTGTGTCGGGCAACGATACACCCGCTTCTGTGTCGGTTTCCAGTTCCGATATCACGGTAAACCTGGCGACCGACAGCTCGGGCAATGCCACAAGTACCTCCGATCAGATTGTCGCACTGGTCACGGCCGACGCAGCGGCCTCGGAACTGGTGTCCGCCGCAACCGCAGACACGGGAATTACTGCGGCAGTAGCAACAACCCCACTTGCAGGCGGCCTTGACGGTCGCGATTCCCTTCTTGTGACTGCTGCCAACGAGGGCACATGGGGGAACGATCTGTCCGTGAGTGTCATTGACAGCTCCCGAGAACCCGGAAGCCTTTTCAATCTGATCGTACGTCGGCAAGATCGGGTTCTTGAAATTCACCGCGACCTAAGCATGGATGAACGCTCCCCAAACCACGTGGAGCTGAAAGTAAACGGTCAATCGGGCTTTATCAGCGTCTCCGACCTAAATGAAAGCGATGGGGCTCCCATCCAGCGACCCCTGCTCGGAACCGCACTCCTTTCAGGCGGCAACGATGGGCTCACCAGTATGACCGACCACGACTTCATCGGCGATGCATCCGCCCACACCGGTCTTTATGCCTTTGACGAAGTTGACGCTTTGAATCTAATCGCCGTGCCAGGCGTTACAACGGCACCTGTGATTCAGGCAGGCCTTGCCTATGCTGAAAACCGCCGTGATCTGATGTTCCTTGCCGACGCACCGATCCACATGGAGCCGTTGGAAGTCATCCAATGGCGCAGGGGCGAAGGCAGCAACAATCACGCAGCCTTTAATTCAACTTATGGGGCTTTGTACTACCCCTGGCAGGAAATCAGCGACCCGCTAACCGGACGGCCGAAATTAATCCCGAAGACGGCGAGCGCACTGGGTTGTTATGCACGGTCTGACAGAACAAACCACGTTTGGTCGGCTCCGGCCGGTGTGGTGCGAGGCCGCCTCTACAACGTCCTGAGCCTCGCATACAAGGTTTCTCGGGGTGAAATGGATGCGCTCTACCCAGAGGGCATTAACTGCAGCATCGCGCTCCCTGAAACCGGCATCGTAATTATGGGCCAGCGGACCCTAACCTTGCAGTCTTCCGCTTTGGATCGGGTCAACGTCCGTCGTCTGATGATGCACATCCAAAAAGCGATCAAAAACAGTTCCTGGTTTGTGGTCTTCGAACCCAATAACCCACAAACGTGGCGTTCCCTGATCCGGCTGATCAACCCATTTCTTCAAGACATCCAAGAAAACGGCGGCCTTTACGCCTATCGGGTTCAGTGCGACGAGGAGACCAACACAACCGCCGTAATCGACCGGAACCAAATGGTTTGCCGCGTCTTCGTGAAACCAACCAAAACAGCCGAATTTATCGAGGTCAACTTCGTCCTCACATCGACGGGCGCGGACTTTACGGAAATCTACAGTGCCGCAGGCGGGAGGTAACCCTTGGAACACGTAGGAACGATGCCCAAGTCGTTGTATCAAAACTGGCAATTTGCCGTCGAGATCAACGGGTTTGACCTCGCTTTATTTCGGAAAGCAAGCCTGCCCAAAACGGAATTCGAAGAAACCACTTTCGCGCCCGGCGGCAGCATGTTCGACCAAAAAATCGCGGGTCGCGCCAAGTTCGAGGACGTGACCCTCGAAAAAGGAATCCTTCAAGACGGCTCCGAAGATGCCGCGCGCGATTGGGTGCGAAAAATCGTCGAGGTAAATACTGGGGTGAGCAGCCTACCCAACGACTACATGCGCGACGTGGAGCTAGTCCAGTACGACCGCACAGGAAAAGAGACCCGCCGCTGGACTCTCCACGGTGCCTGGGTCAAGGCACTGGAATACGACGAGTTAGACGGCGCCAGCAGCGAAAACACGCTCGAAAAACTCACCCTTTCTTACCAGTATTGGAGCTAAGGAGCCTATTTGTACAACATTACATTACCGAGCGGAATCGAAGCGGAAATCCGCGAAATGACCGGCGCCGAAGAGGAGATCCTCACAAATCAAAGGCTTATTAAAAGTGGCGCCGCGATCAATCAGGTGTTGAAAAACTGTCTGGTTCGGCTTGGCGAAAATGAAGAACCCAGCATGAAAGACGTCCTTGATCTGCTTTCCGGGGACCGCCTTTCGTTACTGGTTGCGCTTCGAAAAGTCTCATTAGGGCACGAAGTATCCCTTGAACTGATGTGCCCTAATCAAACCTGTCATGAAGTCAATGCGCTAACCATCGACCTCGAATCTTTGGAAACCAAGCCCTTTAGCCAGGATCGCGATTTCACGTTTCAGCTTCCTGCTTCCAAGCGTACCGTCCGCTACCGTCATATGGACGGGCACATGGAAAAACGGCTCGCGGCGTTAAAGGAACCTTCGGTCAGTTCCGCAATGACCATGCGTGTGGTGACCATCGATGAAAAGCCGCCCACCAAGAAGGTGATGACCGACATGACCCTGCGCGACAGGCATGCCCTGCGGAACGAGATGGAGCGGGTCAATGCCGGAATCGACACCACGGTGACCTCAGAATGTTTCGCGTGCGGTCAGCGCTTAAGAACCCGCCTGGAAAGTGAACCGGGTTTTTTATTTCCAGGAGCAGTTTGGTAACGGATGCCTTTTTTCTTGGCTACGGCGGGCTAGGCTGGGGATTCGACGAAGTAAAACGGCTTTCGTTAAAACAGCGACGCCAGTTTGTGAAAGCCCTCGAAAACCAACTCGATTATGAAAAACGGGAAGCAGATAAAGTGAGGCGTTGATGGATCTGGGACTCGGCCTGGTGGTGTCACTCAAGGACACCTTATCCGGCACAGCGACCAAAGTTGCGCGCTCCATGGAGAAACTCGACGGGACCGTGGCCCGCACCAGTGAGAGCATGACGCGCAACCTGGCCCGGATCCAAAAAGGCGCCATGATGGCCGGTGTCGGTGTCGCGACGCTTGCTGCGCCGGTCGCGCTACTCACCGCAACGGCTGAAACACAAAAGGCTCTTGGGGAGCTGGCCTCGCTTGGAGTACAAGACTTGCGCGCCTTGGAGAATGCCGCCGAATCGTTTTCCAACCAATGGGCGGGCACGACCAAGCCACAGTTCATCACATCGGCCTATGACGTGAGATCCGCATTAGCCAATCTCTCCGACGAAGCCGTTGGCACCTTCACCAGCATGGCCGCGCTAACCGGCAAAGCAACCAAAGCCACCACGGACGAAATGGTCGGAACGTTCACAACGGCGTATGGGATTTACAAACCCATCATGGCTGAAATGAGCGACATGGTCTGGGCCGAGACCTTTGCCGGGGCGATGGCGCAGACGGTTGCGAGCTTCAAGACCAACGGCAAACAGATGAGCGACGCCATCAAAAACATTGGTGCGATTGCCTCAAGTGCCAATATCCCACTCCAAGAACAACTCGCCATTCTCGGCCAACTGCAGACCACCATGCCTGGCTCCGAGGCGGGCACCCTTTATAAGGCCTTCATCATGAAGGCGGCTGAAGCGGGCGACAAGCTTGGGGTCACCATGACCGATGCCAACGGCCGCCTGCTTGGCATCGTTCCCATGATGGAAGCGATCCGACGAAAGTTCCCCGACATGACCTTGGCGGCGACTCAGGTCGAAATCAAAAAAGCCTTTGGTTCCGATGAAGCGGTGAAGTTCTTGCTTCAAATGAGCCAAGGTTTGGACGGTTTGCGAGAAAACATTCAATCGGTCAAACACGCAATGGATACCGGCACAGCCGTCACCCAAAAAATGGCGCGCGCCATGAACCGCGACATCGGTGCTAGTCTGGAAGTCATCCGGCAGCAACTCTCCAACCTCATGGAAATCCTGGGCCGGACTTTGATCCCCATCGTGTCGCCACTGATTGCCTTAACCACCAACATTCTCATCGGCCTACAAAAAGTGGTCAAAAACTTTTCCGGCCTTGCTCAGGTGGTTCTGGTTGTTGCCTCGGCACTCGGAGCCTTTCTTGTGGTTGCCGGTGGCGTGGTTGCCGGTCTCGGTGCAATCGGTTTGGCGATTCCTGCGATCAAAGCCGGGATCGCGGGTTTTGGTGCAGCCTTGGCAGGTGCCGGCACCGCGATTGCCACCTACTTCCTACCCGTCACGCTTGCCGTGGCCGGTGTTGTCGCCATCATGGTTGCGTTGCGCAAAGCCTGGCAAAACGACCTTGGTGGCATTCGGACCACCATTGAGAAAACGGTCGGCCGCATTCGTTTGGCGTTCCAAGGGGTCCGCTCGTTGATACGTTCCCTCAAAGATGGAACCGGGCAGTTATCGGCAGACCTCGCCACGAGACTGGAAAATGCCGGACTCATGGGTTTTGTCACCGGATTTTTCCAGGCCTTTTACCGTGTGCGCCAATTTTTTGTCGGCTTCGGCCAGGCGCTTGTCCAAACCGGCCAACGCGTTCAAAACATCTTAGGACCGGCCATTCGTGCTTTGGTTTCTGCCTATGGGAGCTTGGTCAAATCAGCGCTCTCAGTGTTTGAGATCTTCGGCATGGTCACGAACTCGGCGGACAGCTCCGTTTTCCTTGAATACGGCCGGGTGTTGGGATCGGTGTTGGGTGTCATTCTCGAAGTGGGCGCGTTCATCCTGAAGTTGATCGTTTACCCCTTGTCGTGGGCGCTGCGCCTTGTCTCGGTTGTCGGCAAAGCGTTTCTATGGGTTGGAAAAATCGTAGTAGGCGCGCTTGTGAATGGCACCCGTGCGCTTTACACCTACTTTCTTCCATTACGTTTGGTGGTGCAGGCAATTCGCTTGGTCGGCCGCGTGGCGTACGGCCTTTGGGGCATCTTGAGCGGCGGCACCTCGGTGATCGGCGGCTTCAAAACCATCGCGACTGCAATCGGTGACTTCTTGCTCACCCCCTTTCGCTGGGCTTGGGATGTTCTGCAAGGGTTCTGGACCATGATGAAGTCGCTGGTTTCTTCTATGGCGAACCTGTTTTTGAGTATCGGCGACCTGCTCCTTCGTGGTCTCAAGGCCTCGCCCTTGTTCGGCCCGATATTTCAACTTTTTGATCTCGCGGGAAACCTATACGAAAAGCGGGCATTGTTTTTTGATGCAGGTAAAAGCTGGCTCCTTGCGTTAGCCGAGGGCATTTGGTCGGCGGTCACGGCGCCCTACCAGCGACTGAAGCAGGGCTTAACCAAACTTCGCGAGCTTCTGCCATGGTCACAATCGCAACCAACCAAGCATGTTCCATTCAAAACTGAACCGGTACCAACCACGAAGACGCCCGCGTTCACCGTTGGACGAACCCGGCCTCCAGAGCATCCGACATTGGCCAACTTACCAACGACGCAAATCGCGAGACCTATCCAACGCAGCTTGATTCCTGGTCCAGTTTCCGTTTCCACCGCAATCCAGTCAACGCCACGCAATAATTCGGTTCAAACCATTGAGCAATCGATTCCGATAATGCCTGAGCAAAACTCGGCCAATATCGAGGGTTTGACTTCAGCGGCTCGCGCCGTTCGATACAACTTAGTAAATGGAATCGACACTGCGGCCGACCGCATCGAGCGTCTGTGGCAGATCGTCAAAAAACCCGTCCGCCTGGTCAGTCATCCGTTGTTGGATTCCATGAGAGCGTTACAAGCGTTGTTGGCGGAAAAATTAGAGTTGATCGCCAACTGGATGATGGGGCAGGTGCCGCGCACCCTGGCAGCATCTTTGATGTTAACGCCGGCACTCGCGGGTGCACTTCCAACTGCCGGGTTTGCGCCGATTGAAAGCGTTTTTTCCAAACCTACACCGCAAACTCAAGCACCCAAACCCCCGTCGTTGGTTGATCAGATTTGGCGTATCAACCCTGAGGTAAGCGCGCTTCCAGCGATCCCACGACCTAACGAGCCTTGGAACATCAATCCCGTGGTCGGCACGCTACCAGACTTCGCACATCCAGACGGGCTCGTTGTCCCAATTACCCATGTGGCTCAAGCCGCGAAGTTGCCTTCAAGCCCAGCGGAACCAGCACAAAGCAAGATATCGGAGCCTGGCAATCAAACCCGGTTGCTAAACCCCATCCTGACCGGCACGCCTGTGCCAAAAGTCATCAACGGTGGCATCGCTGTTTTTCTGAGGGTGCTGGTTGGAACGCTGGAAGCGAATCCGTCCGCGCTTTTTCATTATCGAAACGAACAGGACCAAAACATTCTCCATCTGCAACCCGACATCCAGATCCCCAAGACGTTTCATGGGGTGCTGGTTTTGGCGCAGCGTCTCATGGAAAGGTTGCCCACGGTCTTGTATTCCAAATGGATGATCACCGGCGGTCATTTACCACCAACGGCTCCACATCCAGTGCCGAATCCGGTCAAGGCCGACGAACCCAACGCGGAAGAGATCGCCCTTCAACGGCGGCGCCAACTGTTGCAGGTTCACCACGATTCAGCTCCCGAAAAACACGAACGCCAGACGGTTGAGTTTCTGAAACCGCTCCTAGAAGATCTCGTTCGCAGAGTAGAAACTATGACCCAACGACCCATTCAGATCACGCTGAAAACAGAACTCGACGGGCGCGAAATCGCCGAGGCTGTGTACAAAGATATCCGCGAGCAAAAAGTTAAACGATACGAGACCTTTTCATGATGACCACCAAAGAACAGTCCGGGTTTTTGCTCGATGTGGAGACCGGTGAGCGCCTAATGTTTCAATTCAACCCTTCCGAAATCGTGGATGACAAAAACACCGCCTACGCAACCGTTCGCATTCCCGGCATGTCGCACCCCAGGTACCAGTTCGTTGCAGGTGAACCCCGCAAGATCAGTTTCCAAATTAAGCTTTTCAAAGGGCCGGTCGCCAAAAATGTCGCGTGGCTGCGATCACTTTGCTATCCCGAACACGCGGGAACGATGCTGAAAAACGCACCTCACAAGGTCATGCTGGTTTATGGCGATCTGTATCCCGGCGTCGTTGGCATCCTGAAACAAGTCAAGGCACGCTACTTAGGCCTGTTTGATCGTGACAGCCTCCTGCCGCAACAGGCCGAAGTCGACATCGCCTTTGAAGAAGTCGTCGACCGAAGCATTGATTTCTCCGAGGTTCGCCTTTGATCGATTCCATGTCCCGATATCAACTCTCCGTCCTACGACGGGGAAAAAACGGCGATACCTTGGGGCTGCGGCCATTGCTCCAGCTCGCCCCGCAACCAGACGACCGGTTTCACACGGTCGCCGCCAACGAGCGAATCGACCAAATCGCCGCGAACTACCTCGGGAACGCCAAGTGGTGGTGGGTGATTTGCGACATAAACGACATCTTTTACCCTTTAGGGTTACAGACGGGAACAGTGCTACGAATTCCATCAATAAGCACCATTAACATGGCTCTTGAACAGTAAAAAACACTCCGATATTTTGGTTTTTTAGCTTGGCTTCAGCGAAGGGTCGAGCGAATATGGACCGGCAAATATATAAAGTTTGCAACACTAACTTTAGGAGCTACTTTAATGTTCTCACCAATTAAGGTAACAGAGATTTCAGAAAGTAGGATTGTGTTTGAGAATGGTCTTTACGCGGAGCGAGACCCCAAACAGGGAAATGACGCGCCGATTAGAGCAAATCGCGATCTGATCTACACAATGGCAGACGGTTTTTTCAGTGCCAAAAAGCGCGACTACTATCTTTTTCTGGAATGGCGATCTTGGTGTTTGCGGGATATGATCCGTTATCACAAAAATGCTAAAGAGGACGACTTTATCTACAACATAGGCGTTGCTATGTAAGCTTATACAAAGGGCGTCTCTGGCGCCCTTTAATAATTCAATTTTCGAGGTACTGTGCCCGAGCTTTCAAAACCAACGTTCATCATTCAGATCGAAGGTAAAACCCTCACGCAGGATATTACCCAAGAGATTAGTTCCTTCACTTTCGAAGATAACGAGCGCGAGATGGATGTCCTGACCTTGACGCTAAGTAACCGCAACAACCAGTTCACTGATCACCCTTTATTTACAGTAGGTAACGAAATCGCCGCACGCTGGGGTTATGTTGGTCAGCTTTCACCCCGTAAACAGGTCGTTATCAAAGATCTCGATTACCTCTTCCCCGAAAGCAGCGAGCCGACCATTCGCATCAAGGCCTTCGACAAGGGCTACCGGTTGAGCGGCAAGGAGGCCCAGCGCGTTTGGAAAAAGCCGCCACCTGGCATTCGTTACTCGGAAATCGCCGAAGAGATCGCCCGCGCGCATGGCTTGAATCCGGTCATTGAACCCACCAACACGTTCCACTTACGTGTCGCTCAAAGCAACCAATCCGATGCAGTCTTCCTACAAGCATTGGCACACAAAGCCAGAGGTCAGCTTGGAGACGGCCGCGCGGGGTTCGTTTTTTATGTGCAAGACAACAATCTTCACTTCCATTCCCGACGCTTGGAAGAGGAACCCCAAGTGGTTCTGGAGTATCACACCGACCGAGAAGGGCTGCTCCAATCCATTCGCTTAGAGACCAGTGGACAGGGTGCAAAAGGTGCGGGCACAGAAGTTCGGGCCATCGGCCTTGACCCTCGTAAAAAAGAAACTGTAAGCCACCTGGCCAACAACCAAACAGCGCCGGAGCGTACCACACTGGGGAAAGGTACCTATCTCGTCGACGCCAACAGTGGCGAAGTCAAGTTCCGCGAACAGGAGAGCGGCCATGTAGTTCCTTCATTCGAGCGAACGGAGAGCTTTCACCAGGAGCCCGAACACGAGCCCGGCCAAGATGTCGCGGAGAGCCGGTTTAAACACGCCGAGCTTCAGCAAGTCCAGGCAACCGCCAAGATCATCGGCCTGCCGACTTTGCGTGCCAAGCAGAACATCGAAGTGCGCGGCATTGGTAAAAAATTCAGCGGGATCTATTACGTCCAAACAGTAAGGCACACCATCGGTGGAAATGGTTATTCCTGTGATTTGACGTTACGTAAGAACGCGGTCGGCAAAAGCCACGCGGATACCGCGAGCGAAAGCTTGGGCAAGCCCAACAACGAACATGGCGCGACGCCAAACCAACCGGCTGCCCCGGAGATGGTGACTGTCGATGCCGAAACCGGAGTGGTCATCACCGATCCCAGGAGGCCTTAATTTTTCGTCCCATTTGGCTCGTCCTTTTCCTGTTATTTGGGCTGGCGGCATTAGCCTGCCCCGAGGTAAACCACGCGACCAGGCCACGAGGACACGAAACCAAACCAATGCCCAGCTTCATTGTCTCGGATTTGAGTTGTTCTCATTGTGGCCGCCTTTTTATCGACCCTCGTTTGCTAGAGGCCCTTGATGAGCTTCAACAAAACATCAAGGGACCCATCCAAATTCTCAGCGCTTACCGGTGCCCAACCCACAACCGCGCGGTCGGCGGCGCGCCTCGCAGCTACCACATTCGCGGCCAAGCCGCCGACATTCGCGTTCACGGTCTGTCAACCCGAGCGCTTTACCGGGCAGCCTTGTGTGTCCCGGCTTTTCGTGACGGCGGAATCGGCGTGTACCTCCGCCGCAATTTCCTCCATGTCGACGTGCGTGAACGCCCCTATCGCTGGGGTGTCTCTCGTCACATGGCTAATCACCAATAAACACTTGCAACCAATAAGGATGAACCTTGGAATTTTGGACTTTTTTTCAACAAAACATGGAAGTGATTATTTCTCTGCTGGTCGCGTTGATTGCGGCCGTCAAGCTTACTCGGTGGGGCCAGGCCAATGCGGAGGCGCTGGACATCTTGGTAAGCACGATTGAACGCTTGGGATTGAAGGAAGCGAAATCGGTGGTGGCCTCCCAGGAAGGCTTCTTATCGGGCGGAGCCAAAGCAGCCATTGAACACGCGGTGTCCAAGGCTGACGCCAAAAAGCGAATCAAACCCTTTTGGGTCCGCCTGGGTGCTGAAATTGTGCGCGATTTGATCCCTCGTCGTTAAAAACCAGCCGGCGCGGCCCTTGAGGGGTCGCGCTTTCAGGGAGAAAGCCAAGCGTGTTACCCACCGACGACAAACAACACATGGAACGCTACCGCGACCGGTGGTTCGGTAAGTTCCGCGCCATCGTCCGCGACAACAACGACCCCGAGCGGCTCGGCCGTTTGCGCTTAGAGATTCCTGCCGTCTTGGGCACCGGCGAAGACCATTGGAGCGATTGGGCTTCCCCTTGTTTTCCCTACGGCGGCGGAGAAGACGTGGGCATGTTTTTGGTGCCGGAAGAAGGGGCAAGCGTCTGGGCCGAGTTTGAAGGCGGCCTGGCACAATATCCGATATGGGCGGGCGTCTGGCTGGCCAAGACCAACCCAGGCGAGCAACCAGAGGAAAGCAAACGGCTTTGCAACGATCCAACATGCTTCGATTGTGAGGACAAGCTAGAGCACGCGACCCATCCATTTGACGGCCCCGAACACTTAAAGCACCACGGGCATCCGCCTTATTACTGCCCGAGAAGCCGTGTGCTGGTGAAAACCGAAACCGGCCACACCATCGCCATGGATGATCGCGACCAACACGAGTCGCTCTCGATTATCGACCGTGCCGGCCAAGCGATCCAATTGGATGCGCACGTAAAGCGCAGTGTCCAATCCGGTAACAGCCTCAAACGCGGCACCCGCCATGCCGAACGAGGCGACCAGCTCAACCTTCAATCAGACCTTGAAAACCAAACGGCCAGGATCCAACTCACGGACCTCGCCGGCCAATTCCTTAAGCTGGAAGCGCGGCAGGATAAAGAGAAGATTCACATCGAATCGCGCGATCGCCACCGCGGCAGATGGCAAAAGATCTTGCTGGATACAACCAAGGACAAAGAAAAAGTCAGCATCTATGGGCTCAACGGAACACAAACCGTCGTGATCGATTCCACCGCCGGTCGGGAGCGCATCGTCCTTCGCGATAAGGCCGGTTCGATCATCACCATGGACGGTGTGACCGGAAACATCGTGATCAAGGCGACAAGCAAAACCATCATTAATTAATGAAGGGGGTGACATGCCGCGCGTATCGCTCATCATGACGTTTCACAACAGCCAGAGCTACCTCAGCCAGGCCATCCAAAGCGTGCTTTTGCAACAGATGCCCGATTGGCAGTTAGTTCTTGTCGATGACGGTTCGGCGGACGCGTCCTACGCTTTGGCCGAAAAAGCCGCGAAGGATGACCGCCGTATCGTTCTGCTGCGCCAGCCGCATCTCGGAAGAGTGGCGGCATTGGCAACCGGTACGGCCGCTGCAGATGCACCACTGCTCGGTTGGGTCGATAGTGACGATCAACTGCACCCCGAAGCACTGCAGGAAACCGCCACATTCCTCGACACCTTTACCGACCACGATCTGGTCTTCACCAATTACGTCGACATCGATGCCGGCGGCCGTGAGCTCGGTCTCGGTCATCGTTGTAAATGGGCATTCTCCAAACAAGCGTTGCTGCACCGGTTCATGAGCTTCCATTTCCGGTTGTTCAGGCACTCGCTGCTTCGTCGAATCGCACCCATCTCGACCTGGCAGCCCTTTGCCGAGGACTACGATTTTTGTTTGCAGGCGTCGGAGGTCACCCTGTTCGGTCATATTCAACGGCCACTTTATCGGTATCGCAAACATCGGCAGCAACTCTCGGCAACCCATCGGTTGCAGCAAATCCAAGCGACACAGACCGCAATACAGCGCGCCCTTGAACGCCGACATCTGGCTGACAAATTAGAGGTCGATATGGAACTACACGGTGTTTACACGATCAGGAGAAAACAACCTTGACCCAACCCCATCAACAGCCGCCCACCCTCGCCTTCTTCGAGCGCGCTTTTGGCGAATGGCGCACGGAATTTCGGGAAATCCTCGAAAGCCACAAGCGCGACATCCAGGAGCGCTTGGCTAAACTGGAAGTGAGCATGGATAAAAAATCTGACAAAGAACACGTGACCCTATTGTTTCACGGCCTCCAGGAAGATCTTCGCCGACATGCGCAAGATATCGACCACATTCAAACAGTGCTGACCACCAAGATGTCCACAGAAGCCCTGTGGAAGCTGGTTGGTATCGTGCTCACCGTTGCCACGGCCTTTGGCGGTTTCATTGGATTTTTGGTGACCCTCCTCTTGCGGCAAGGTGGGTAAGCCCACTGCCCGCATGGGCGACACCACTGACCACGGCGGCACGATCATCACCGGAGCGGCCCGCACCATCCTCAACGGGAAGCCGGTTGCTCGAATGGGCGATTTTCATGTTTGCCCCAAGCCCGGCCACGGCACAACCCCTATCGTTTCCGGCGCCCTGGAAACAATCACCGAAGGAAAACCCACCGCTCGAATGGGCGACACCACTGGCTGCGGCGCAATGATTGTCGCGGCCAGCAGCAACACCAGCGCATAAGGAGTATCATGCAAGAACCAAATCCAAGCTATTACTGGGACGCTTTCCCGAAGTCCGTCAAACAATCCTACAACGCTGCGGGTGCCCGTTTCCCGATTCGAATTGAAGGGCAACCACACGGAGCCGTGACCTTTCAAAGTTGCGACCCTGAAATCGCTACTGTCGAAAACGGTTGGATTCGATGCGGTACCACCAATGGGTCAACCCTAATCCTAGCAACGGATTCAGCCTACCCACCTAGTGTGCGGCACATTCAAATCGAGGTTTATGAGCCGACCCAACCCAATGGCTACGGCTGGTGAGGGGTCCATGCCTGAAAGCCAACCTCTAAGCCCCGATAGCGGCCCCGTGATGGACCCATCTTTTTCCAACCCCGTCGCCTACCAACTGCACTTGAGCTTTCAGGCCTCGCAAGCGCTGCAGCAGGAAGCTCAAGCCGCGCTGGAGGCCCACCAACAAGCGGCGGAATCTTACAACCAAGCGCTAGAACAACCTGATTTCAGTCCTTTCGTCAGCCTCCCCAACGGTACCGAAACCAAGGATTTAGCCAATGGAGAACGGCTTTTTGTACTTCCTGACGGGGCTTTTCTCCAAACAACGCCTGCCACCCACTTTCTCTTTGTTGATCAAACAGGAGTACCGTACCAACTGTCTGAGATTGCGGGTTTTGTTTCTTTACCGGACGGCCGCCGCTTTGAACTGGTTGCGAGCGCGCGCGGCAGCCACACACTGGATTGGATCGAAGGTCTGCCCGCGTCGGTCCAGCCGGTTCAAGTTGACGACGCCCGTTTTCGGTTGGTATTCCCCAACGAACTTCGGTTAGAAGTGTCGGTACCTGATCGCACAGCGGTGGTGATCGATCCCAACGGAAGCGTTTTGGTTTTAGGAAAAGGCCTCCAGGCCTACGCCGACCAACTCACGATCAACCTTCTCAAAAACGGCGGGCGCGGCTTCGCCGCCACACGCGCGGGACATCGCGGCTTTGTCGAACAGAATGGCGATATCCTCCTGAGCCTTGCAACCGGCGAAGATTTGGTGATCCACTTCCCAAAAGAAAGCGACGGCCCCAGCGATTTAGGCACCACTTCACGGTTTTACAGCTGCGGTGTACCGGTATGAGCGATCTACCCTTCCTAGGCCGAGGC
The DNA here is from genome assembly GCA_030429565.1 of Holophagae bacterium. Taxonomy (GTDB): domain Bacteria; phylum Acidobacteriota; class Holophagae; order Acanthopleuribacterales; family Acanthopleuribacteraceae; genus Acanthopleuribacter. The sequence continues at coordinate 23,948 of JAUIFE010000045.1, forward strand.
CTTCGGTTTCCGTTTAGTTTTGATTCGCGAACCGGTGGCACGTCAACTTCGGCCGTCTCCACCCACGATCATGCACACATTCACGAAAGCATCCGCCAGATTTTGGGAACCCGCCTCGGCGAGCGACTGATGCGGCCGGACTTTGGGACCAGACTTCATGAGTTGGTCTTCGAACCCAACGACCAGGTTTTGAAGGCCATGATCCGGCACCACGTGGTGGACGCACTTCGGCGTTGGGAGAAACGCATCATCGTGACAAGCGTCGATTTCGATGATGATCCAACCATGGTCGATACCAACACCCTTTTGGTCCGCATTGATTACCGATTGATCCAATCACAGCAGCCGGGGAACTTGGTTTGGCCCTTCTACCGCGAGCCTTTACAAGGAGCGTAACCATCTCTGTTAATTACACGAACCGCGATTTTGAATCGATGCGCCGCGCATTACTGGAGCGCATCCCGCAGGTAACGGAACGCTGGACCGATCACAACCCTTCCGACCTCGGCGTGGTCCTGCTTGAACTTTTCGCCGCCGTTGGCGATATGCTTGCCTACTACATGGACAACCAGGTCAGTGAAGCTTTTTTGGAGACCGCGCGGCAACGACAAAGTGTCATTAACCTTTGCAAACTGATCAGCTATCGGCTCGATTCAGCCGTGGCCGCAAGCACGGAACTGACATTCATGCTCGATACGCCCAAGGATTTTGATGTCACCATTCCCCGAGGCACACGCTGCCGAGCCATCATTGACCGCGAGACAATTCCTTTTGAAACTGTTGAACCCGTTACCATTTACCAAGGCAACCAGGAAACGACGGTTTCTGCACGCCAAGGATGGCGGGAACTTCAACGATTTGTTGGTACCAGCCTGCCGTGGCAAAATCTTCGGCTCTCAGCCCAAGACATCGCCCAAGGCTCGATCCAAGTCGAAATCGACGGCGACCCATGGCGCGAGGTCCTCCACTTTCGAGAGTCGGGCCGTGAAGACCGCCACTTTCGCACCGAAACGGACGCCTTGGATACGGCCCAAATCATGTTCGGCGACGGAATCCGTGGTGCGGCGCCGGTCAGTGGCACAGCCATCCACGTTTCCTATTTACGCACTCTCGGTAAAAACGGAAACCTCGGCCGGCACCTGATTAATCAACTTCAGGATCCCATTCAGGTCAACAACGCGCGCATCGCCGTTTCAGTGACAAACCGACGCCCAGCTACCGGTGGCGCGGACCGTGAACCATTGGAACACGCGCGTGAACAAGCACCGGCCGAAATTCAAACCGTGTGGAAGGCAGTCACCAAACCGGACTTCTTAGCTCTCGCCACGGGTTTTCCCGGCGTCGCAAAAGCGCAACTGCTGGATGTCAATGATTGCACCAACGACCGCTTTTTACACGTCAGCTTGGTGATTGCTCCCAACAGTGGTGGCCCACCTTCACCCCTTTTACTTAATGACCTGCAGGCCTTTCTTGAGACCAGGAAAATGGTCACCGCTGAGATCACGCTTTACGAACCCCACTACAGGGAAGTCGGTGTCAATACCGAGGTCGTTGCGTTGCCAGGCGAGGACCCCGACACGCTAAAGGACCGGGTAAGCAATGCACTTAGCGAATTTTTCCGGTTCGAACGTGTCTCCTTCGGCCAGAAAATCAATGCTTCCGACATCAACGCCCTGATCGATAACCTGCGTGGCGTGGACTACGTTGAAACGCTGGAACTCAGCAATGCATCCGACCTGAGAAACGGCCAGTTACCGGTTCTGGGTAACCTCGACATCTCGGTTCGAACAGCTTAATGGGTAGCTTCCACGAAACACTTTGGGCGCTTTTGCCCCAGATTTACCGCTTACAGGACAGGCAAGGTGACTTGGATTCGTTGTTGCGTATCGTCGGCCCTGAGCTGGACGATCTCAAGCAACTTATCGATGCCATCCCCGACCAAATCGATGTGGACCGCGCTCCTGAAAAGTTCCTTCCGTACCTGGCCGGTTTGGTCGGCGTCTCACTGGATGGCTTAACATCATCCCAGGCGCGTCGCCGCGAAATTCGAGAGGCCGTGGAAGGCTATCGCCGCAAAGGTACCATCCCGGCTATCCTTCGCGACCTTGACGCGCAAGGCTGGCACGGCCGGCTACGGGAAACCTTCCGGGACACGCTCCGCCTTAATCGTCGTTCGGTTCTCAACCAAGCCCATATTCCGGGGCGGATTTACAGCTTCGGTGTGTTCCGAATTGAGTCAGACAACCAAATCGCAAACCTCCGCGAAACGCTCTCCCCACATCACCCGGCAGGGACCAAGGCGTATTTTCGGCAGTGGCTGGCGACAAAACTTTCGGCAGAAACCTATTTTGAGGCCTGGCTTAAGCAGATCGTTCAACGCGTAGCCTTTGTCGATCTAGATGAAACCATCCAACTGAACCGGGTGCCATTGAACAGTGATCGCCACCTCACCAGAAAAAAAACCTTTTGGGAGCTGGCCGACGTTACCCAAACCTCGACGCTCGAACACGAAATCATTGATGCGGGAACCTGCCTGTCCGCCTGGCATGCCAGAACGCCAACGTTCACCATGAATCGAGACGGCCTGAATCAAAATAGGAGATTGCCAAATCTGTGGGTCAGCGAACGGCGATTTTCGGAATGCTGCCCTGTGATTGTGGACACGGATCAAGGTCGCCGGAAACCAACCCTTCGCATTTCACGTGAATCTCTAAACCTGGCGCGGCTTAACTCGCAGCCCCCCGAATGTGATGTTTTCTTCCGTCAAAAGGATTTGCTTTCCCTGATCGACGCTCCGGTTGTTTCCGTTTTGGGTGGCCATGAAGAAAGCACCTTGCTCGCTCTAAGTCAGTTCACACGGAACTTTCGCGTGGGCAATCGCCTTAACGGCGCGCAGCGGCTTCAATCAGGTGCGCAGGCTAAAAGTGGCCACACCATCCTGATAGCCAACGCCGAAGCAGGAAGCGTCCGGGCGGCCGGTAACCTCGTGCATCGTTGGCAAAGACGAACATCAGGGTGCCGGCTCAACAACACCAGCTTGAACCGGGTACCCATCACCGATGCCCACATCACAGATTCGCGGGCAACCTTTGAACTTCGAATCGATGTGGCGCCAGGCTCGGATGGCCAGGTACTTCCACTTCATTTGAACCGCGATCAGCTCAATCAACACGGACCAAGCTTGGCAACCACACGAACCATGCCCATGCGACTTGCGCGAATGCGGCTCAATCAGTCAGGCCTCCCTTCTGCCGAGCGGGCCTTTCATTGGCAGTTCCGCCAAGTCGATTCCGTGGGTGAACAGAATCCAACCATTGAAACAGCGATCAACCTGATGACCGCCACCATTTGGCCACAAGGAGGCTCTATTTGACCCTTCGCCTTTTCCTGGACGAGGCGCTAACGCAACCAGTTTCAACCGGAGACATGTCCAACCCCGACCAAGACGTTTTCAATGGCAGTGACGGAGACAGTAAGGACCGCCGCCTGTTTCTCGCAAATGAGCGCAGCCAAATAGCTGATGCGCTTGGCTCAGAGGACAACCTCATTCACCTTTTAACACCTGCTTTTGAAGACACCGCCACGATCACTGTTGGCGCAGAGCAGTTGCGTATCCTTGCCGGCGGCGGAACATCATCGCTCAACGTGGAACGCGGGATCAACGGCACGACGGCAGCGACGCATGAATCAGGTGCCTTGGTCCTGTCTGCATTCAACTACCGCGATTGTTCGGTTCAAGGTATCGATACGGAAGGCACCGATGAGGCTTCCTGGATTCGGGTAGCGGCCACCCAAGGCGAGTTGGATACCGCCCAACCAGGAGCCCGATTGAACCTCGGCGACAAACCCTATTTGGAGAGCTTGGCTTTTTGGCGACGTGTCACGGTCCCGGCCGGGACGCCCGTCCAGAATAAAACCGACTTAAAAATTCGGGTTTCCGCCATGGAAAGCCCCATCGCGTAACAAGGAGGAACAGCCACTTGGCTTATCAATCAACCAACGGAACAGCCGCAAACACCATGGAATTTATGACTCAGCTTCAGACGCACCTCGTCTCAACCGTTGGCTGGACACTCCACGACCAAGAAAGCAGCGGCGCCAACACCTACGCCGTGGTAACGAGTTCCGGTGAAAACGGCCGGGAGTCGGTTTGCCTCTATTTCGAGCAAACAAACACCACGAACCGGCTCTACACTCGCGCGTATCAGTCCTGGGACAATCAAACCCACCAAGGCACCAACGCGGCCTATCAAACGTCCTACACATACATTCGAACGGCCGAAACACCGTTCCTTTACTGGATCTATGCGGATCTCGACCATTGGTTCATCGTCACGAAAATCGGCGCCACCTATTACGGGAACTACGCAGGGTTGATTCAAAGGGGTTGGTCAAGCGATATCGCATTTTCTCAGGCGCCCATCCCCGCTGGGGAAAATCAACTCATGACAGTCGATGACGCCAGTTTTCTTGAACCTGAACACGACTATTTTCTCGCCGACGAAACAGAATTTGAGCGTGTCAGAGTGATTTCGGTGGACACAGATGTCACACCCCATCAAGTCAGGCTGGCAAATGTGCCTCATTCGTTTTCAGCCGGTGCTCGATTGGGTGAGGATCCAATACCAACAATCGTATCCCGGTACGATGCGCCAGGAACCTTCTATGCCATTAATTGGACTGGCAATTACAGTTCCGCTTCGAGTCAGTCGGGATCCTGCGAGTCAGTACACTCAACGGTTTTGGGCTGGGGCAACACGGACAGCCGGTTCGGCCTCACCACCATGTATCCCATTTTTGCCGGACACTACACCAACGGAGTCGCCGAGAATCGCGGCCAGTTAATCGGCATTTATCGGATCGGCAGTAACAACATCGACTCTGAGGACACCATAGTTCACTCGGGAACAAGCCACCGCGTTTTCAATCTTCAAACCGCCGGCTATTGTGCCGTGAGGGAATGATGGCTGTACACCAAGGCACACACCAACCGGTGCCGGTAAAGGTTGGAAAACATGCACCAGGTTTTCGCCAGGCATCACCACCAAAACCAGGCTTGGTTTTGACAGGGCGGCTGATTCGTGACTGAGCGACGCGGTCGAATGGCCCAGGTCCTGCTCCGGCCGGGTCGGCACCGGCCGGAAATTAGGCAACCATCCCCATCCCATGCCGGCGCAAGAATGGAACTTCGACCCGGTTTGTCGGATCCGGAGCTGGGCGCGCCCATTGAACTGTTGGTTGACACTCTCTGGATACTCCAGCAGCCTGTGTCCGCCGCGGTCGATCTGGGCATCGTCATCCAAAGTAAGTTTGAGGCGGATTACGACGAATCGCCTCTCATTTCCAATCTAAGCACGGCACTCAATGACAACCAGTACACCATCGCAGCTCGGACGACCTTCTCAGGTGATACCCGGCTTGATGTGAACGAGCCAACACCGAAGCTCCTTGCTGATTTGGCCCTGAGTATTCAACCGCCGTGGAGCGTGGAAACGGACACGGTGTTTACGGTTTTTAATGAAAGGCCCGCTGCTTTCGATACAAGCCAAATCATTGAAAAAAGAGCGATTTCCCTAACCGACAGCCTGATCGAGGTTGCCGAATTTGGTCACACCCACTTCGATATCAAACAAACCATTTACTTGGTTCGGCTTCGGGCGGAACACCCCATAACAACATAAAAAGGAGGCAACTCTGCCACTTGGACTAATCACCCGGTCAGGCCGCATCCTGACAGCGCGTTTGCTGTTGGGGGATCCGATTGAGGGTCTGACGCACTGCGCCATTGGCGATGGTGATGCATCATTTACTGATCCGTTAAACCCGCCGGCGCCATCCATCGACCAAACCGGCCTGCGAAACGAGCGAGCCCGTAAACGATTTTATAAGCGTGTCTTTTTAGAAGAACACGCCGAGGGCGTTTTGCGCGTCAACGGCGTCCGCTACCGCGAAACAGGCGCCCAAACACAAACCATCGGCGTGTTTTTCAGATTTGAAGAAAACGAGGCCAATGGGATCACGATTCGGGAGTACGGTTTTTTTGGTGGAACGGCGACTTACGTTGATGGACACCAAGATGCTTACGCAACCGGCGGCGTTTACCACCCGGACACCAATCCCGAAGGTCAAGTGTTAAACGCCGGCTATTTGTACGAGCTCAAGCACATTCCCGACTTTAATAAAACCTCGGACACCCGCGTCGAATTGGTCGGCGTGATCAAAGTTTAGGAGCACCCTTCTGTCAATTTCTCGCGACACCTTCTCCGAAGAAAATAACTACAAAATGATCCGATTTCACCAGGACAGGGATCTGTTGGATTCGGAACTGAACGAGCTTCAGGCCGTCTCGCGACACGAACGCACCAAGTTCACCGACGTGATCTTTAAGCAAGGCGCGATCATCGCTGGACTTTCCATTACCAAGACCGGCAATGTCCTCGACGTGGCTCCGGGCGTCGTTTACATCCAAGGCAGCATCGAAGCCGTGCCCGGCGCAACTCTGGTTTTCGATCCTGCAAAAACCAGCGGCTATGACTACGTGTGGGTCGAGTTGCTCACTTACAACTATGGCTATAACCAGGACGCCGTGCTTATCAACCCAGCGACCGGCGAACCCACTGCCGAGCGCGAGAAGTGGGTGCTTGCCCTCCGTGATCACGACACCGCCAACCAAACACTGCCCAACAACGTCGTTGCGCGTGTGACTGTCCCGATTTATAAGTTTGATCGCGATACGGACCTGGTAGAAGCAACCGTGATTGAAAAATCAAACCTATACATCAGCGACCTTTTGGGCACACTTCCCGGCAACCGCATCACCGTGTCTTCGATCCGCGAAGACCAGCTCAGCTTTGCGGCGGCCGAGGGCCTGGGCTCCCTACTACAAAACCTGGCTGAGCGGACCCATGACCAAGCCGGCAGCTACCTGACGGCCGGCCTGGATTCCTTTCTTGGCGAAAGTGAAACGGACGGCCGCCACGTCATTACCAATGCCGGTCGCGCCTACATTCAAGGTTATCGCCTGCAGCGGGACCTGCCAACCTCGACTTGGATCCCCAAATCAACGGCAACCAAACTTGTTCGCGGCGAGCAAAAAACGTTTGTTCCCAGCCAAAGGCGTTACGCGCTTAACAGTCGTCCGCTAAAAGAAACCAGTCAATGCGAAGCCATCGTAGAAATCGTGGCCAACGTGACCCGTGGCTCGGTCGGCGGCGGCGAAGACCTCCTCTCACCAAATCCTGTCGTCAACATCTTGGAGGTCAGCCAAGGGGCAACCGTATTTGAACCAGGTGTCGACTGGCAACAAAGTGGGAACATGGTTGACTGGCTCGGGACCGGAAATGAGCCTGGCATTGGCACCACTTACACCGTCCGTTGGACGTACGCCAAACAGATGACAAAGGGCATCGACTATGTCGACGGTGGCTGGTTTGGAGAAGAGAACCATCCGGCACCTGCCACCTACTACTACTTTGTCACCGCGTTTGATTCAGACGGCGAAACGGCATTCATTACCGGTCGTGTTGTCTCACGCGATACGGCGGCCGGTGAACTGAATGTCATCAGTTGGCTGCCCGTCGCCGGCGCCCTTGGGTATCGGATTTATCGTGCGGTCCAGAACACGGAAAACGTCGACTTCCAACGTATCGCCGAAGTCGGCCAAGGCACCATCAGCTACATCGACGACGGCGTCGACGTGGCACAACCACTCAATCCGCCAATCGAAGGCGGCGGCAATGTCGACCTGCCGCGTGTTGCCGGTTTAGCCGTTGGCCTGGGTAACCTCAGCGTCATCAACTTCGGTCGCGATACGGTGGGCGATCCACCGGTACCTGGATCAAACTGCTCCATCGATTACGAGTACTACCTGGCTCGCCGCGACATCATTTATGCGACGGCCCACGATATCAAGCGCTTAGAAGGTCCGCCCAGTGACAACCCCAAGGATCCCGTGGTCCCTGAGGGTTCGCTCGGTTTGTGCGTGATCGATTGCCCACCAAATTCAACCGAAATGTCCGTTCAAAATTTTGGTTTGAGCCGGGTCAACATGGAGCAGCTTCACAAGCTCATGGCCGACGTTGAGGCCTTGAAATACAACGACGCCAGAGCGCAAATGAACAACGAGCTTCAGAACCGTACAGCTCAGAGCAAAAAAGGTGTGTATTCCGATGATTTCAGCAACGAAGCCCAATCGGACGTGTTTCACGACGACTGGTCCGCGCGCATCAACGGAACCCTTCAGTTTGTGTCGCCGGATCGCTCGGTTGACCCGTACCTACTTGAAGTGGACGAGGGTGCCAGTACCGTGATGCTCAAGGGCAGCTTGGCCTTGCTACCTGGCCAGGAGCGGGTTCTTGTTAGCCAACTGGATTGGAGCGAGGACAAAAATATAAATCCTTACGCCGTGTTCGAGGCGCCGGAACCGTCCATCGGCATAACACCAAACATCGGCCGCCGCGGTCAAACCGGTATCGCGGTCACCGGCGCAGGGTTTACGCCGCGGTCCACGGACATCACCGTTCGTTGTGATGGGACGGTCGTGGCCACCGGCATTGTGGCCGACGAGGCCGGCCGCGCAAATGCAAGCTTCGTCATCCCATCCAACGCCACCGAGGGAAGCCGCGTTGTTGAAATGTCGGAGGGGAGCAACCGGGCCGAGACTCAGTTGCGCATCAACCAGCCGGAAGTCATCACGCGAATTCAGCGCGTCACCGTCGAGCGCGTGGTCGTTCGAAACCGCACCGTGGTTCAGACGCGAATCGTGCGCGTTCCGGTTGTGCAAGTGCTGTGGCGCACCCAAACCCGCTCCGTGCGCAGGGACCCACTCGCTCAGACCTTCTCATTTCCTGTTAACCGAGTGGTTTCGGCTGTTGGGCTCCACTTCACTTACAAAGATGCAACCATCCCGGTCACCATCCAAATCAGAGGTGTGACCACCGGCCTGCCGAACGATGTGGTTCTGGCAGAAAAGGTTCTGGCACCTAGTGAAGTGAACCTTGGCCGCGAAACGAAGGTCGTTTTTGACGATCCCGTCTATGCAAATGCAAACACAAGTTACGCAGTGGTTCTGTTAACCAATAGCACCAACTATCGCGTTCGTATCGCCACCTTGGGCCAGGCCGGGCAGAACGGCGTAATTACGAGCCAGGCTTACAATACCGGTGTGCTACTGGAAAGCTCCAACGCGGAGACCTGGACACCGCTCAACGCTAGCGATCTGACCTGCCGCATCTATGGTTACGACTTCCAAAGCTCCGGCGTGCTCCAGTTCCGCCCTATCACCGGTGTCCAGTTCTCCGAAATGAACGTTGACGAGTATTCTGCGATTCCCGAAGGCACAGCCATCAATTGGGAAGCCTCGACTGACGGCGGCCTCACTTGGGACGCCTTGGTTCCGGCTGAGGAAGAGAAGTTGCCGAACATCGCCGACCAGGTACTGGTTCGCGCACGCTTCACGGGCAGCCAATCCAACGACACGCCTGCTCTCAACCACAAGGATGTGGCCCTGGTTGGTTTCCTCAACGATATCGAAGGCACCTACCTCTCGCGGGAAAACGCCATGGCGCAGACCGTAGCAAGCACCAAACTTTACGTTCAAATGGATGTGCCCAGTGCAACCACGGTTCGTTGGTTTGCCAGCAACGACGGCGGCGAAACCTGGGAGCCTTGTGTGTTGGAGGACACGCGCGAAATCGACCACGAGTGGACCGAGTACACCTTTGGTTGCGCCTTCCTCGATCCGACAGGGAAGCGAGTCCGTTATAAAGCCGAAATGACCGGCACACCGCTGGTAATTCCGCGCATTCACAGCCTCGGCGCCACGCTGAGTTAAGGAGGGGCCGATAGAAACACGACGAAAAGGTGGCATGACTGAGTTCATTCCGACGCTTGCGGAGAAACGCGACAGCCTGATCCGAGATCACTTCTTCAACCTGCTTGAAAACCTAGATGAACGCTTAGGCAGGTTGGAAACCGAGGCTGGTTTGCCATTAAACGCTTCTCACCGTTTCAAACGATTGCTCCTCAGTATTCGACAGGAAGAGGCTTGGAACCAAGCACTCCAAGGAGCCCGTCCCAGTAAAACCGATAAATAGATCATGTTAACTATCAGAGGCCTTCGTCAACAGCGAGGGCCTTTTTTGAATCGGGATGACTTCTTTAATCTGCTAAATTAACAGTTCCGTGTAATGAACAAGTATCTCATTACGTAGGAACTCTAACCTTCCCAATAATGCGAAAATGTTTTCAGGATCTGGGTCCGCGTCTACCGGAGGGCATTTACTCAAGTCACCTCCACTTTTCGCGGTCTCACACCAATCAAGCATAGCGTTTAAATAAATATCTAAAGCGCATGCAGGATTGGGTGCCTCGTCAACAGCTATGTATAGTTGTGGCAAATCACCGACTACTACCCAAACTAAGCCATCAACATCATTCACATTAGAAGATATTTCAAAAAGAAAAACCCCAAAAATGGCACCCACGCCAAAGCCAAAGAAGGATTTTTTTATTCCAGTACACCATCGAAAAGCGGACAAAAAATCAGTCGCTTCATCGAGAAGTTCCTTCAGCAGTTCTGTATCCTCAGGGGAGTCCCCCTTCATTTGTTCGCTTGGCACAACCGTTCCCCAGTTGATCTTCGGCATCTCTTACCTTCTGTTTTGATTTTAGTCACCCTTAAAGGTTACCCGGCAAAATGGGTTTGAAATTATGCATTTGCACAGTTCCCACGTGAAATTTTATCTTCACAATTACCCTTCACTGATGCAACAAAAAATTTAAGACTTTCATCGCAGACTAAACAGCAACAACAAACTTTAAAAAATCTTCGAACACCTGGCTTTATTCATGGATACCATCGATGGCTTCTTGATTCCAAAACACACGGGTTAACTCAGGATACTTTTGAAAGTAATCCTTTTTATTGTCCGGCCATACGACATGTATCTCTGGCTTCTTTTGAAACACTACCTTTTCGTAAAACTCATCTTCATCCCCACCTTTAGCCTCGTATACACAGAGAGGAAGGAGAACCATTTCGGATTCATGAATCTGATCAACAGCATCCTTTCTAAGCCAGGTTGCGATACTTTCGGGATCCCGGATTGCGTTAAAAAATCTTTCGCGACCTGACAAAACAAGCCAAGATAAAAAATCGTCAAACACATCATCCGAAACATAGCTCAGAATTATAAAGCAAGCCTCTAACATAGGGACAGTATAAGCCTTCACCAGCATCACATTGAGATGATTCTTAAACATAACGATCTCTTCCAAATCAAGCTCAAGTAAAAAACCCTCAAGACCACCAGGGTTTTCTCCATCTTTATTCGCATTATCGATTAAACCCCAAAAAGAAGCTTCATCCATCTTGTTTCACTCTCCGTTCATAAAATTCTATTCTTATACAGACATACTTAAAAGAAGCCCGCCGAGGCGGGCTCCAGATCAGGGTTGAGCATTATTTCCAAATGAACCGAATCCATCACAATAGCCACCGTAAGGCTTAGCTAAATCGCTTAAAACCATTTCGGTTTTTGTGATTTCAACATGGTCGGCCATCATCATTTTCGAAGCATAGCAAGTCCACTCACCTGTTTCACTATCTACTTCGACTTTTGCTTGAAAACCTAAGATCTTTACCTGGACAGCAATTTTTTCTCCTGCTTCTTGACTAGGAACAGCAATGAAAAAATCTATGTCCATTGGTCGGTTTAAATCGAAACCACTCTGAAGAAATCGCCTCAATGCGTCTCCAGTAGCATCACTTGGAATGTTGATCAAATCAGCCACCTTGGTAAGTTAAAAGATCTAAATTTTCACCTGAAAAACTCGCCAGGATCAAGATTACTCCCATACCATTGTTCTGAAAAGTGAAATCAGAGTGCTTCAAAGCTCACCATCCTCTTCGCGGTATTTTTTTCCTGGGGATTCCTTGATGTTGTAATTGCCAGGATCCTTGGGTCCACCAGCTGCATCCAATCGACGAGACTCATCTTTGTAAGCCTCTCTCTCATCTTTAGATGGAGTCCAATCCGTGCTGGTATGGGGATCATTATGCTCCCTTGCTTTTTGCCGACCGGATTCCTGGGACCTTTTTTTGGACCCCTTTCCATTGTAGACTTTACCACTCTCGTGTGTGTTGGTGTAGGATCCTGTCTGATTTTGGTTCGGCTTCTTAGGCCCTAAATTATTTGTATTACAGGAATTATGGACCCAAAAACCGCCAACACCGACAAAATAAGTGTGGAAGTTACGGACCTCAAAATTAAAAACCCATTCTGCCACTTTCCAGCGTCTGTTCCCGTGAACTTCAACCCAGCCTGACCTTGACCACACTTTTTGGCCTTGAACCAGATCACCAGCAGCAACCCATAACCCAGGCTCAGCCCAGAAGGGATGCTCTGCCGTAGCCTGAACTTCAGAAGGATTTCCATCGGAATCGATAAAGGTCAACGCGTGAAGCAAATCTGCATCACGCTGAAACAGGCGAGTAACCTCCTGCCAATCCTCTAGACCCGACAGATCATCACGACTCCAGACCCAATCCCCTACTTCGATCTGGTCGATGGGAATCAAACCGCGTTCTGTCAGTACCAAGGTTCCTGCTGGAAAGCACTTAGTTGGCTTTGGAGGATCAAGCGTCGGCTTTTTCGGTTTTCGGCCAGGGACAGGAATAGGGATGTACTCACCGATAACGTTTTCTCCAACCTCTTTGACGAACTCTTTAGCAACCACTTTGACAACAGAACCACCTAATTGAGCGGCAGCCTTCAGGGCGCCACCGCCGAACGCACCAGCGACGGCACTACCACCAACACTGCCCCAGGAAACCTTTTTAATATCACCGCCATTCACGATGAGCTGGCCAACCAGGTCTGCACCGCCTCCGACTACCGCACCGGCAACGTGCCACACCCATTCACCCTGAGGATCCACACCCAATGTCGGACTGTTGTCAACATAGGTGTAAAGGTTGAGCTGGCCAGGATCGGCCAAACGCTCCAAAGTAATGGTCACCGGGTCTGGTTGAAGAAAACGGCCGTACCGGTTGGAATAGCTGCGGGACTTCATCCAGGTTAAATCGCTATCGGCCAAACCCTGGTGGCCGGTGAAACCACGCCCGATTGGTACACAGGCCATGT
>JAUIFE010000002.1 GCA_030429565.1 Holophagae bacterium
GCCCCCGCTTTCGAAGAACGGCTTCTTCCGCTCGACGGACCCATGCAACCAAGGGCCGCGACGCCCATCGTCTTTCCTTGAGTGGTAGCGGAGGTTACAAACGTTTCTTGTAAAAGCATCACCGCTTCCCCGGCTGTTTTTCGCTTTATGAAGCAGGTTCATCCTAATTACGAGCGAGGTTCCCTATGTTTTGGATGTTGGCTTTGAGTTTGTGGGTTCAGGTACCTGAACCCGCGCCCCCGGTGACATCACAACCCGACTATGCAACGGTTGTGACTGCGATTGAAAAAGAACGCACAGACCTGGCCGAACGCCTTAACGCCACAGCAACCGAGCGCACCGCCATTTTTAACGAGGCCGCCACACGCCTTGCCACCGCCGTGGGAGGTGAGCTGGCCCCGCATTGGTACGGCACCGAATGGGACTTTAATGGAACCACGCAGACACCCGGCCAGGGCGCCATCGCCTGTGGTTACTTTGTGACGACGCTGCTGCGCGACGCCGGTCTCAAGCTGCCGCGGGTGCGCATGGCTCAGGTGCCCTCGGAGAAAATGATCCGCTCACTCGTCGCGGACGATTTCGTTTGGCGCTTCAGCAACGTGCCCATTGGTAAATTCACCGCCGCGGTTAAAAGCCATGGTTTGGGTTTGTATGTCGTCGGCCTCGATAGACACACGGGCTTCATCGTTTGTGCCGACGATGGTGTTTGGTTCGTTCATTCTTCTTACCAAGCCCCGTGGAAAGTTGTCCGTGAACCCGCCGACCAGGCTGCTATCTTGGCCGCATCGCGCTATCGCGTGCTGGGCAAGCTCAGCGATCCAGTCCTGTTGGAACACTGGCTGCTCGGCCTCGCCGTACCACTGCGATAGTCGGCCGCGCGACCGAACCTTACCCCGCCGCGCGACCGCCCATCACGGGTTGTAAGCGGTTTGTTTGCCTTCGACCACCGATAAGGAACCCTCATCATCCAAACTAATTAGCGCCGAAGTAAAGAATGCTCCCTCTAAACGAACGCCAACCAGGCCCGTCGGTAACACCACCGTGCGGCGCGTCCCCGCCGCCATGTCGATGAGCTCCTGGTCGTTGGTGCCATCTTCGTGAAAACGGGTGATGGCCACCGTGCCCGGAATTTTGGCTTGAAACACCTCAAGCGTCCCACTTGGAAGCGGGTAAAACGTCCGGGTGGTGAGGCCCAAAGCCGCCGCACCGTCCAGCACTTGGTTGTTTTCATCGCCGGTCAAACCAAAAACGCGAAGCGGCGCCGCGGCGGAAATCACCACCGTATGTGCGGCCGCATCGCCTGCTTCTACCACGGGTGCATCGACCGGGAAACGCAAGCCGACGCCACGCTGATTGAGACCCAAGGTTTTACCGCGCGCGGGCAGCGTGGTTTGGCCTTCCGCCACAATCGCGCCGTCATCACCGTAGACCGTCACCGTCATTGCCGCTGCTTCCTCGCTGGGATTTACCAAAGCGAAACCGTTCCAATCCACATCAACCAAAGACACGCGAATCGGCTGAAGCGCGCGTGCTTGGTCCGGGGTCGCCAAAATACCGGCCGTAGCCGCCGCACCACGATCGGCACGGTAGCCATAGAGCTGGAAGCCGGCCAAAGGTTGCGCGCCGGTAACACGAATCCAAGCCACCTTTTCTTCCGAATCGCGGTCATCAAAAAGGCCTGGCTCACCGGCGGGCCCTTCCGCCAAAAAAGCGACCCATTTTTGGTTGGGTGCCAGTTGAACCGGGATGTTTTCCCGACGCAACTCACTAAGATCCGTTCCATGTTCGCCAACTAACTCGATTTTCAGATCGACGGCCTCGGCATTTGGGTTGAGCAACACCCAACCCGACCAAAACTGATCGCGGTCGGCGGGCACGTGTGGAAACACCAGACTTGTCGCGGTTTCGGTCGCCCCAATCAACGGCAATGTTGCCGTCTCACGACCGCTCGCCGCGGAAATGCGACGCGTCAAACGCGTCTGACCCACCAGGGGTTGATCGCTTTCAATGCTGAGCCAACGCTGACCTGAACCTGCCGGGACCAGCACCAGCGGCACACCGGCCGCAGCCGACACCGCCTGTGTATCAATCGCCTGGAAGAATCCCTCGCCATCGGCCTCGTACGTAGTCACCGTCGCGTTGACCACCCCGTCGTTGGGGTTGGCGAGCTGGATCTCGCTTTGCCACGAGGCGTTATCCGGCGGTATATGCGCGCTGATGGTTCGGTAGCTTGCCACCTTCTCGAGCAAATTCTGGCGCGCAAAAGCGTTTTGAAAAACCTGGGCATGGGGTCCGGCAGGATAGAGTCGCGCCGCCGTAGTCACAATCGCCGCACACCATTCCGGCGCACGCACGCCGCGCCCCATACCGAACATACTCTCCAAAATGATGCGGTCCACTTGCGCACGCGGCACACCTTGGCGCATCAACGTCAACAGTGCTTGAAAGGCACCAGTCGACCAAATTTGTCCATGAACGTGACGATCGTAAAAGGCGCCCGGCTGGTATTGCTGCGCGAAATCGTCCATGCGGCGGCCGTCCCAGCATTCGTTGTGCCCATCCCACGGGAACACCCAAGCGGGCTGGTGGATCAGACCCGCATTGGTCCGCATCCGCCAACTGCCCGCCCAGTAATCACCAAAACCTTCGGCAAGCATCGTGGCATCGCCACCTTGACCGAGCCCTGGCTCAATCGCGTGCTGAACCGCGTGGCCGTATTCGTGAATGACGACGTCGGCATCCTCGTTGTCATCCACACAACCATGCCCAAAGGAAATGCTGTTGGTGACACTGTTGTAGACGGAATCATCGTTGCCGTTCCTGCCGTCGGCATCAACCGTGATCGGCCCGTATTGGATCCCATTGGCCTCACCATAACCGAGGCTCTGAATGTAACGCTGGTTTTCATCAATATGGTAATAGCTCATGGCGTCGTTAAACATTTGTTCGCCGCGACGCGCATCCCAAAAACCGTCGTCGGTTGTGGTCGGCGCCGTGTCGGGCGCCTCGAAATCGCGAATCTGGACCCAAGGCCCGTCGAGCAGGTACACACCGTCGCGAATACTGATGTCGCGTAGTGGGCGTTCTACGTAGGCGTCGGCGATGTCGCTGTCAGGCGTATCGTCGGTGAGATCCGAACGCCCCAAATCCGTCACGGGGTTTGAATCAAAGACCACGGCACGTCCGTCAACGCGGCTGTCTTCGATTTTTTGAACAGCGGCACGACGCATCTCAAAGCGATGAATGGCGGCCAAGCGATCACTGACCGGACCCGTGCGCGGCGATGCTACTTTTTGGCGCGCGTGACTAACCGCGTGGATAACGTCAAGCACGTGCCCGTCGACCGCATCGACAAAAACACGCCAATCACCGGCGGGCTCAGTCGGCGCCAGTTCCACCAGCCAGGCGGGCCGTAAGGCGCCGTCCACATGGACATAACACTGCTGCGCCGTGGGCAAGGCGCGCAGTTCACCGCCAACCGCGAGGTGCT
Source organism: Holophagae bacterium (assembly GCA_030429565.1). Taxonomy (GTDB): domain Bacteria; phylum Acidobacteriota; class Holophagae; order Acanthopleuribacterales; family Acanthopleuribacteraceae; genus Acanthopleuribacter. The sequence goes on from JAUIFE010000002.1 coordinate 3,491, forward strand.
GCCAGGCAATTTCTTGGGCGTCGTCGCTGTTGAGTTGGTGTTTGGCCGCCACCGTCGCCGGCGTACCGGTGAGATCGCGTGTCACCACGCGCACAAGCGCGCCTGATTGTTTGGCCACCGAAATGACGATGTCGGCATCGTGAACCGGCACATCGTTGATGGTCAACGCAAACGCAAAGTGTTCATCGAGGAGGCTACTTTGCTGACGCACCAAAACACGTTTTGCAGCAAGCCTTTGCGCAACCTGATCATGCCGGCGCAGCCAAGCTCGCGCTTGTTGTTCGCCGTCTAAACCGGCTCGTGAGGGAGGATGTTGGATGAGACGTCGTCTGGGCGGTGTCAGCGTGGGCTGAGCGGAAATCACGCCGAGCATGCAGGCCACAAGGGCCGCAAGTATGGCTTTCATGGATGTTTCTCCTAGGAAATGGGGCACCCGACAGGTCATTCACCACACCACAACCTGCACAAGATCAGAGCAGGCGCTCACAACGGCATGGTCACTTTGGGGACCATCAGCCGCGAGGTGGCTGTGGCGAGGGGAGGTCGGTGCAACCCACAAGGGTTGTGCTTGCAAGCACCCGGCTCAATGTCCGGAAGAACCCGCCTCGGCAAAGAAGGTGTGCCACCAGGGCGTCCAAGGAAGAAACGCGCTAAACGGGCAAGAGGGAGATCATCAAAAGCCGATATAAACGAGCGGGTCACAAAAAATCAAACGATGTCGCCGGCCAGTCGTCGCAGAGAACAGCGAGCGCAGCGGCGGGGCCGAACCGAGACAATAACACGGCGGCCCCGCTCAAAGGGTTTGATTGTTTAACGACGCAAATCGCTCGTCTACCTAGCCGTTTTCGGCCAGACACCGTGTCGCTAGTAGGCCGCGTGAAAAATTTGACGCTCGTGGCGCGGCGTTTCCACCTCGTCCAACAGCGCCACCGCAAAATCTTCGGCGCTGATGCGGCTTTCGCCCTCGGCATTGGTCATGTAGGTGCGACCTGCCAAGCGGAAGGACCCGGTCCGTTCACCTGGCGCAATCAGACCGGCGGGCGCCTGCACCGTGTAGTTGACGTCACTGGCGGCGATTTTCTCGAAGGCGGCACGCATGCCTTGTGCTTCCTCGTGGTACGGCTCGGGCACCACGTCGGCCACCGGCGACCCGTCGGGCAAGTTCAAAGACCCCGCCCCACCCACCAGTACCAGACGCGTGGTGCCAATGCCGGCAATCAAGGCTTCTGCATAGGCAAGTGCTTCGCGACGCGGGTCGCCACTGTTGCGCGGGCTGGCGGCGGCAATCACGGTGTCAACACGCTCCGCCAATTGGCGAAAACGGTCGGCATCGTAGAGATCGAAGGCCGTCGCTTCAATGCCGGCACCCGTCGACACCTTTTCGGGATTGCGGGCGGCGGCCAACACTTGGTGACCGCGCTTTTGTGCTTCCTTCAAAATACGTGAACCAATGGTGCCGGTGGCACCGATCAATAATAATTTCATGGCTGTCTCCTTCTCGTGAAACGAATTCAGAGCGCGCCGAAGCGTCACCAAACCAGACATAAACCTATTACTTCAAAAGATTTAATCTTAAGCCCGGACCGCAACGACACGCTGTTGTTGCTTGTTTCCAATTTAGGCTTGACGCTTTATCAAGAAAAGACAAACATTAGAGAAACAGAATCAACTAAAAGATGACAAACCCATGAAGCAACGCGCCAACCTCAATCGTCTCAGTTACTTCGTCGCCGTCGCCGCGACCGGCACCATGACCGCCGCGGCCGAACGCCTTGCCGTTTCCAAAGCCGTTGTTAGCAAGCAGATTCAATTACTCGAAGGTGAACTGGAAGTCGCCCTACTCGTGCGCAATACCCGTCACTTGTACCTAACCGAAGCCGGGAAAACCCTTTACACACGAGCGCGCGCTTTACTTGAAGAAGCCGATGCCGCCTTTAACGAAGTCGCGTCCGGCGCCCAAGCACCACGCGGAACACTGCGCATTACCGCTCCGCTCGGGTTCGGCAGCAGTTTGGTAACCCGTGCCGCCGCCGCTCTGACCACCGCCTATCCCGCCGTTCGCATTGAGCTTTATCTAAGCGACCAGACCTTTGATGTGGTCGAGGCCGGCTTCGACGCCGCCGTCCATGTCGGCAGCCTGCGCGAGTCGGGCCACACCGCCCGAAAAATCAGTGATTTCCGCGAGTTAGCCGTGGCGAGCCCGACTTTCTTGGCAGCTTACGGGTCGGTCCAACGGCCGGAGGATTTGACACGGCTCCCCTTTATCGAGAACCGCGTCCTGCCGTCACCCAACCGTTGGACCTTCTACGACGCCGCCGCGCGCGCTTACGAAATTAACCTGCACGGCGCGCTCTCGATGGATGCGACGCCCGCCATTGAAACCGCCGTCCGACTCGGTGCCGGCTTCGCCATGTTCCCAGACTTCTCGGTGCGCAGCGCCCTGGCCACGGGTGAGTTGGTGCAATTGCTGCCTGATTTTCACCTCAAACCGGCGGGCATTTACCTCATCTTTCCCAGTGGTCGGTTTCGGTCGGTCGCGCTTGATCGCTTCGTCACCGAACTAACCAACCAACTCAAGCTAACCTAGCTATTCCTTAAAGCCACGACCCAACAGATCGCGCAGGGCTTTGCCGGCCTCAGTCGAACCCGCGGGCAACGCATAAGCACGACGGTAAGCCGAAACCGCACCCTCGATATCCCCGTTCTCACGACAAACCCGGCCCAAAACCAACCAATGCTTTTCGTCTTCGGGAAATAAATGAGCCGTCACCCACAGGAGATCACGACCCGCCGCGACATCGCCCTGCTCGACCAGGTAGCGACCGGTCGCCGCCATATCACCGGCGTTGACACCGGGATCGCCGGGAAACTCACGCAGCGCCTGCTGATAGGCGGCCAGGGCCGCTTCAGGCTGGTTGCCCCACAACAACTCGCGCGGAATCTTTTCGTCGGGCGCCATGCGTCGCTGCACCTGCATACCGCCTTCCGGCAGATAAAAGGCCAGCGATACTTGCCCGCTTTTGTCAGTAGGAAACGTGATCAGCGTGGTGCTGTTGCGTCGTTGGAACAGGTTTTCACCCGTGCGGATCAGTTCCGTCTCAGGCGCACCGGAGTAAGCGAAAAATAACTGGTCTCCCTCAGCGCGGACCTTAATTAACAGGTCGGCGCTGTAGCGATAACGCCCGGCGACGCGTTTCTGTAGGTCAGCCGGAATGGGTAAACGCGGTTGCGCTTCCTCCAAATATTCGGGCCATTGATAAACACGCGCCACGCTGTTGACGACCTCTTCGAGCAAGTCGTAGTGATCCCCGTTAATCATCACCACGGCGCCGTCACCGGTTTGCGGATTGATTTCAAACAGGGCGACAAAACCCACCGTCCGCCCACCGTGACTGACGTACATGTGCTCGCCGCGCTGCTTCAAAAACAGGCCCAAACCCATGCTTTCATCCAGCACACAACGCGCCATCGCGCGCGCACTCGCCTGATTCAGCACTTTCCCGTTGCCGGCCTTCACGCTTTTGGCAAGATCGATGGCGAAACGCGCCAAATCCGGCGACGTCGTCCACAAACCGGCGGCGGCCTGTTCGGGAAAAAGGCGATAGCGATCCAAAACCGGATCGCCTCCTGGCTGATAACCGCTCGCCAAGTACCCCGTCCAATCGGGCGGTGGCGGATTGGCGAAGCTGCTTTGGCGCATGCCCAAGGGCTCCAACACCTCACGCGCTAGGATTTCGTCGAAGGGCAGTGCCAAACGATCTTCCAGCAAGCACTGTAACAATAGATAACCACCACCCGAATAAACGAATGCCCGGCCTGGCCGATGCACCACCGCAATGCCCCCATGGTTGGCGGGCTCGTCCCCATTGAGCATTTGCATCATCGACGGCAAGGCGTGACCTGATCGGTAACCGTCAAAACCATGCAAATTGAGGCCGGCACCGTGACACAGCACCAAATCGACGGTCACAGGTTGTTGCGCGGTGTTGGTCGCGTCCGGCAATTGCCAACGCTGCAGGTAGGCGTTAACCGGCAGGTCGCGATCGAGCAAACCTTGCTCAGCCAAGCGCAAAGTCGCCGCGGCCGTTAGCGCCTTGCTAATAGAGCCGGCTTGAAACAAAGTTGTGGGATCAACCGGACGCCCCTGCTCGCGATCGGCAAAACCGTAATAACGGGTCCAGGCAATCGAGAAATCCTCGATCACGGTAAGGCTCATGCCAGGCACGCGATAAGCAGCCAAACGCTGGGTAATGGAAGCCGGCTGGTCGCCAACAAAATGGATTTTGGGTTTCAGTTCGGTTTCAACGGCCTGAACACGCGATTCATGGGATTCGCCGGCAAACGCGGTGGCGCAAAACAACAAGACCAAGGCAAGGCAAAAACAAGAATCAGGGAAAACGGGCAGCCGATAGCGGCACAAACCCGTGCAAGGTGCAGACTCGAAAAACACAACGGCCTCCAGGAGGAAAATCGGTAGAGATTTGCTGGAGCAGGCGGCATGTGATTCGCACATAAAATAACACTGATATCTTAGCAGGTAATCCGGCCGAGAACCCACCAAAGCACCGCGAACCGAGATAACAAGGCGTCACCGGCCTTCTTGGATAGGCCTGTACGTGAAGCGCGACAATCGGATTTCGGCAGCGGCCGCACCTTGCCAAAAACTCACCCAAACGCGCTAAAAACAGCACGAACGGCTGGTGGGATGGGACCAGTCCGCTCCGACATTCTCAACAGCAACAACCTCAAAACACTCAACTTGCTGCACCAAACCGAATTTTAGAGCGTGGCGCGATACAAAACGTGATTGATTGTCACGAAACATTCGCTAAAATGTAAAACATACGTAAAGCCCATCGCCCTAGGTCTAAGGTCCTGTCCCAACGCCTTGCCGTTTCTCGCGCGCCGCTTCTCATCGGTCGCCAACCCGCCGTTACACGCGGGCCGGCCGGCCTGCGTCTGCAGCCAGGCCGCGTGCCGTCGTCGCCGGGCGCGTGGAAACAAAGGCCCATTTTCGATTTCGCTAAAACGACGGCCCGCCGGCTGTCGAGGAGTTTGCGACAATGATTTTCAACAACGACCTGTTTCCAAACCCGGCTCACACGCGCCGCGTGTCTCGATCAACCTGGCTGGTTGTGTTCCTTTTCTCTTGGCTTACACCGCTGCTTCCCGCCGAAACCTTTGTTTATTTGCAAAACGACAGCCCGCAACCGCTCACGCTGGAAGTCCGTGTCGAAGGCGGCCTCAGCCAAGGTCGCCACTGGAACCAAACGGTTTACGAAATGGATCCATGGCAAAAATCAACACCGATCCTGTGGTTTAACCGCGATGAAGGCATTACCAGCGGGCGCACCTTCACCTTTGAGACCTTGGTCAAACAAAACGGGCACGTCATTGCGCGCCTGCGCCAGAAGTTGCGCGGCAAGTGGATCGGTTCCAGCCTTAGTCACGGTGCCGACAACGCCGTTTGGTTCAGTGACCGCGCCGTCCACGCCGTTCAATCGGCGCCCGACATTCGCACTCAATTTAAATCGGCCTTCACCGGCTGGTACGACGACCTCGTCTACACCGTTCATCAGGAAGGCGTTTACGACCATTTACGCGGCCTCACCGAGCACACCGCCGACCAATTCACCCTGCTCGCCTACAACCTACAACTGCTGCCGACCAGCATCAGCTTTATCGATCAAAACCTGCGCGCGCGTTATGTGGCCGAGTCTCTGGCCGGCTTTGACGCGATTGTCTTCAGCGAAGCCTTCGACGACGATGTTCGCGGCTTTGACGAGGGCGGCGACACCGGCGATCCCGATTCGCTATGGGAACGCGTGCGCGACATGTACCCGTACCGCACCGATATCGTCGGCAAAGACGAAGGGCTCGAACAAGACGGCGGTGTATTTATCGTCAGCCGCTGGCCGATTAGCGCCCAGCAGGATTGGGTTTACGACGAATCGATTTGCGAGGCGAGCGACTGCCTGTCCGAAAAAGGGGTGATGTACGCCCGCATCGAAAAATCAAGCGGCGCGGACTCACGCACCTACCACTTGTTTGGCAGCCACTTACAGGCCGATTACAGCAACGACGATAACAGCCATGTGCGCGAGGCGCAGTTGGCCCAAATGCGATCCTTCATCAACAGCCGCGCCATTCCCGGCCATGAACCCGTCATCATGGCCGGCGATTTTAACGTTGACCGCGACCGCGCAGAGTACGTGACCATGTTGGACACGCTCAACGCGATTGACTACGAACGTGCCGATTACGGCATGCCCTACTCACTCGATGGGTTTACCAATACCTTTGCCGGCGGCACAACCGAGCAATTACTCGATTACGTGCTGATCGATCAAAGCCGGCGCCTGCCACGTTACGGTGAAACGGCCGTGCTCGTACTGCGCTCACCCGCACCCGAAATGTTCGCCAAGCGCGGCGATCAGCGTCGCCAGGACATGAACATCATGGGTAATTACTCCGATCACTACCCCGTGTTTGCCTATTTCGATTTCAGCGATTAAGTATCGGACGCACCCGGCCCGTCCTGTGATTCGCGGTCGGGTGCGCTCGCCCATTGGCGCCGATGCGGTAAGCCCCAATACAAAATGCGGTGGTAAAGCCGTTTTGGCAGAAAGCGGCGCAGTAGGTCAAATAAATGTGCGTCGAGCGTAACCGGAACGCGTAACGCAGGGCGCCGGTGCGCCATCAAACGCACAATACGACGTGCAATGTCCTCGGGCGACGTCGGTGAACCGTACATCAGTTTGCTGATCATGCCGATCATATGGGCGTAATAAGGATGGTAAACCAGATTGGGATCCTCAAAAGCGGCGCGGCTGCGTTCGGTAAAAAGGGCATTTTCAAAGGAACTGGAACGCACAAAACCCGGCTCCACCAGCGAAACATGCACACCCCAAGGTTTCATTTCATACCACAAGGCCTCAGACGCGCCCTCCAAAGCAAATTTTGACGCACTGTAAGCGCCCATCGTCGGCATGGCCATCATGCCGCCCACCGAAGACAGGTTAATAATGTGACCCGCGCGACGCGCTCGCATGCCGGGTAAAACCAGTCTTGTCAGATGCATCGCACCGAAAAAGTTAACGTTAAACTGGTGCAGTTCGTCGCGATCTTCCAAATGTTCGATCACCGCGCGATAACAGATACCGGCATTGTTCACCAAAATATCAACGCCGCCCCAATCGCGTTCTAACTCGGCCACCAGGCGCTCGCCTTCTTCCGGCACACACAAATCCAGGGGACGTAAGCGGATTCGTTCATTTTCAAAAATACCCGCTTCGGCAAAACGCGGCAGCGAGGTGGCGCGGGCCGTCAACACCAGTCGGTAATTCGTCGGCAACAGCGCACGGGCCAAGGCCAGACCAATGCCGCTCCCGGCACCGGTCACCAGCACCACCCGCGCTGTGCGCCGACCTCCGCTCATGTCATGCCCCTCGGTTGTCATAAAATTGTTCGTCCAAACCCGCGAACCGGGCTTCGCGATTGAACCTGAAAAGACCCGGCTTGCGTCTTTTTATCGGGTCGAAGCATGCCCTGCTTTAGCCCGTAATCAGCCACAATAAACCTGCTTTTTGTACCGATTAGGGGCGGCACGCGCCACCCCTTTGCGTTCATCGCGAAACCGACGGGTGCGCTTGGCCAAACAACGAAGCGGGCAAGTTCACAAAATCGGGAAGCGGCAGCACCAGCTTGCGATCTTGGCTGAGGTTACCGGCCACAAAAGCCGCCATGGTTTCGGCAATCGCTGCATCGCCGACAAACAAATCATCGCCATGGGTACCGTTTTCCAAAACCAAGTGACGTGCATTGGCAAAACCTTCGGCTACTTCGTACTGGTGAGCGAGCGGCGTGCGTCCGTCCAAAGTTCCACCAATAAACAGGACCGGCAGTGAACTTTGCAGCGGCGTGCGCTGGGCGAAAGGCGCGGGCGCCACCAGGCCGGCTTCCATCAACCATTGAAAGGGGCCGTTAACCGCATTGCCCAACCATGCCTGTTCAGCCTGGGCCCGTACCAAGCGGAGCCGCGCCCAAGATGCAGCGCCGGCCATATCGGCGTTGAGCGCGGGTCCGTTGACGCGCGCCACGCGGACCTGTTGGAAGAAGTCGCCCAACGCTTGGAAACCACCCGCGTCCATCACCGCTACCGCCCAGGGCAAAAGCGCCAAGGTGTTGCGTTCAGCCAGCGCACCCGCCACCAAAAGTTGCACATCGTAAACACCGATCTGCAGTGTTTCGCTAATCCCGCTGATCGGGTTCACCGCCGTCACCGTCACCGGCGCAACCGCCAACGCGGCCAAGACACGCTGCAAAGCCGCCGTGAAGTCGGGATAAAGCGCGGCGCTTGCCTCGTCGGCGCGTAATGCGGTCTCCACGTCCCTTAATAACTGATCGGTTTCGGCCGGCAACTTAAGTGTGTGATCGGGTCCTTCACAGCCTGCCAAAATCAGGCCGGCCACACGCTCGGGAAACAAACGCACCGTCGTCAAGGCCAGGTGCGTGCCGTAACTTGTCCCCCATAACCACACCTTTTCCACACCCAAGGCGCGGCGCAGTGCGTCCACATCACGCGCGTTTTGTTCCGTTGTATAACCATCGAGATCAATACCTTGCGCCTGCCAAGCATCACGTGCCGCACGAAAGGCTGTCGCCACCGCCGTTGCCTGTCCGACTTCCGTTAACACTTGGTCCGGCGCCGGCTGAATCCATTGTGCCGCCGCCGGCAGATCGTTGGACAAACCCGCGCCGCGTTGCTCCAACAGAATCACGTCGGCGACGGCGCGCATGCGCTGGAAGGCGGCAAAACGCGGCCCTTCTGCCGAAGTAACAGCCGAACCACCCGGGCCACCGGCCAAAAAGACGATGGGTTCCGTCGGGGTGGCCGTGGTCGCCGGCAACCGCACGAACTGCAACGACAACGACCGCGAAACAGGGTTCAAACGGTTCTCTTTCACGCGGAAAGTACCCAGTTCAACCGCAACCTGCTCGCCCGATTCCGCCGTAAACGTTGCCGATTCATAGGTTACCGCCACCGGCGCGGCAATGTCGTGGGATGCCAAATCAATGGTTTCGGTGCGCCACAAGACGGCACTGTCGCCGCTGCCGCGCAAGGCCGCAACCGCCATCGGTTGATCCGACACCATTTCGAAATAGCTGTCCGGCACAGGGGCAAATTCGTGGTGAAACACAAACAGCCCTTTGCCGTTCGGTGCAATTTGCTGCAAGGCCGCCGGCTGCACCTGGTCAATCAGCGCACCCTCGCCGTCATACTGCCGCACTTCCACGGCGGACAGGGTTTCGCCCAGGTTGACGACGGCAATGCCGTCCCAAGCCAAATCGGTATTGCCAGGCAACAGGCGCAGGTGGCGCGAGGCCGCAACCGTTTCGTGAAGCTCGGCCGGCGTGCCCGTGCCCATCGCCCGGAACGACGCCGTCACCGAGATGTCTTGACCCGCCACCGCCAAATGCGACACCGGAAATTGGTTGAACAAACTATCGCGGTCACGTACCAGCGTTTTGCCGGCGGCAATCGTCCCGGAAACCATCATCGACGCCGTCCCGCTGCGATCGTAAGCCGTCAGCGTGTACGTGCGCGGGCCGAGACCCAAATTGGCGATGGTGAAACGCGTCGTAAAACCGCCGGTACTGCTGGTGACGTGGGGAATCAGCCGGGTCGCGGCCTGGTTGAAACCGACACACAGCCAAAAAAGAAACATAATTCGAAACATAAGATACCTCCCAAGGTCGGCAGGTCGCGCCGCCTTTGCCATCAAGATACGGCCGACCGACACCGCGGTCGCGGCAACAATGACCAACGTCACCTGGCAGTGGACCATCGTCATCCCCACCCGCAAAACGATGCTGTCGCGGTATAATGGCCGACTACCCCACCGAGGCAAAAACCATGACTTCACTGCGTCCCGCCGCCACCCGCGCGCGTCACCCACGCTTGCTACCCGCATGTTGCCGTTAATTTGTTTTTGGCTGACGGCTCTGGCACCACCGCCAAAAATCCAGGTCGTCTCGCAACACTACGCCGTCCGTGCGCCGGCCGACTGGACCACCCTCGACTTCGACCGGGCACCCTGGTCGCAAACCTTGCCACGCCGACAAGGCATTTGGTACTGGGCCTGCGTCATCGACGTCGGCGACGATCTGCTGCCCAACGATCCGCCCATCGGCGTCGGCCTAAACCTGCTCGCTGCTTATGAAATGTACTGGGACGGAAAACTCATCGCGCGCAACGGCGTGCCCGGCGCAAGCATCGACAGCGAGAAGCCAGGCCGAATGCGCACTAGTTTCACCCTGCCACACCACCTATTGACGCCGGGTCGCCATGTCTTGGTCGGCCGAATGTCGAGCTGCCGCGTACCTGGCCGCAACCCCTTTTACGACCTCGAAATCGGCGATATCCGCCAATTGGCGCGCTGGGGTTTACCCAAAACCATTGCCTTCATGAGCCTGCTCGGCGCCGCCGTGCCCGTCGGTTTGCTGTTCATTGGGTTGTACCGCCTCGCTGATCGCCGCCGCGAGTACCTTTTCTTCGGGCTGATTTCGCTGACCTTTGCCGTATTGTTGGGCCTGGAGTTTGTCAAATTCGTGGTCGCCTACAGCTACGACCTGCATTTCCCACGCTTGCGCGCCATCGTGGTGCTGACCTTACTGCTCGCCGGCTTGATCCCACTCTTCTTCCACGCCCTTTACGAAACACCGCTCGCACGCCGAACCTACGCCGGCATGGTTATTCTGTCGCTTTTAGTCGCCTGGTTCGCGCCTTGGTATGACACCAAAGGCACCGTCGCCGTTATCCTCGCGCTGCTCTACGCCTTGGTTGTCTCGTGGTTTGGCGCGCGCCGCCACGCGCCCGGAGCCCGTTCACTTTTCGTCGGCCTACTGATCGTGCTCGCCACCTTGTTGCTGGACAACGCCGGTTTCCACGATACTTATTTTTTCCTCGCCTTCCTCGGCCTAATCCTGCACGTCATGGGTTTGTTGATCATGCGTTTTCGCGCCAAAAATGAAGAAGTACTGCGCACGCGCCTGCACGCCGAGCAACTGCGCGGTGAGCTGTTACGCAAGCAGATCCACCCGCACTTCCTCATGAACTCGCTCACCGCCGCCATCGAGTACATGGAAGAAGAACCCGCGCGCGGCATTGCCATGATCGAATCGCTCAGCCAAGCTTTCCGCCTAATGCTCGACTTGGTCGATCAGGGCCAAGTCAGCGTCGCCCGCGAACTGGAATTATGCCGCGCCCATTTGGCCACCATGAACTTCATCATGGCGCGCGAAATGACCATCGCCACGGAGGGCCTCGACCTCGACCGCCACATCCCGCCCGGCGTGTTCCTCACCTTACTGGAGAATGCCGTCACCCATGGCCGCTACCAAAGCGACGTCCCGTTACTGCAGTTGTCAGAACAGTTCGGTGAGAACCGTTTGTGTTATCGCTTCCAATCCTTGCTCAAAAAAACCGGTACCGGCACACGCAAAGGAACGGGTACCCAATACATTGAAGCACGTCTGTGCCAAGCCTTCGGCAAGCGTTGGTCACTACGCGCCTTTGCCCAGGGCGAACACTGGATTACCGAGTTGGAGGTTCCCCGCCATGCAGCACATCCTGGTCGTTGAAGACTACCCGCTGGTTGCCAAACGCATCAGACGGTTTCTCGGCGCCGTGCTGAACCGCACGCCCGAAAGTATTCCCTGGTGCGAAGACCTCGAGCTCGCCGAGCAGTACCTGGCGCAACACCCCGTCGACCTACTATTCCTCGACCTTAACCTCGGCGGCGGCGATGGTTTCGACCTGCTCAAACGCTACACCGCCGACCGTTTTGAGACCATCATTGTTTCCGCCAACACCGCCCGCGCTCTGGAAGCCTTTGAATACGGCGTCGTTGACTTCGTCGCCAAACCCTTCGACCAGGAACGGCTCACCGCCGCCTTATCACGGGTGACCACCCGTGCCAAACGCGCCGCCCGTTACCTATCTGTCAAAAAACACGGCGCGATTCAGCTCGTCGACATCGACGACATCTACGCCGTCAAAGGGGAAGGTAACTACGCCGAGTTGTGGACGCGCTCCGGCGACAAACCGCTGCACGCCAAAACCCTGGACCAATTGCTGCGCGTGCTGCCCGACCATTTCCATCGCGTGCATAAATCATACATTCTCAATACTATCGACATCGCCTCGCTGCAACGTCCCGGTGGCGGCCGCTACAGTGCGCTGCTCAAAAACGGCGAGGAAATTCCCATCGGTCGCAGCCGTTGGCCCGACATCAGCGCCTTGTTTGAGGACCGCTTGCCGTCCTAACGCGGGCCGTGCCAGAATGGGGGCTTCCTCACCTGGAGTGGAACCCATGTCGCAACCCGTTTGGCCGCCGACCCTACTCGCGCTCCTCAAGCAACTGACCCCGCCGCCCGCACCGACGGCACTTGTACCGCGCTGCCGTGCTTTTTTTGACATCGTCGCACCCGACCGCGCCACCTTGCCGATCATTAAAGTGGCCGGCACCAACGGCAAAGGCTCGACGTGCGCCATGCTCGAAGCCTGTCTCAATAACAAGCAAGGCATTGGCTTGTTTACCAGCCCGCATTTGGTCACGCCGCGCGAGCGGATTCGTATCGACGGCGCCATGGTCACCTTCGATGAAATGGAAGACGCCGCCCGTCGCGTCGCCGACCTATTGACGGCATGCGGGGCGGTAAAGCCGAGCTTCTTCGAAGCCCTCATCGCCATCGCGCTCGACCTCTTTCGCCGCCGCAACGTGCGCCTCGCCGTATTCGAAGCCGGTGTAGGCGGCTACAACGACGCCGTGCACGTGCTGCCAGGCGACTTGGCCGCCTTAACCACCGTTGGCTTTGATCACGTCGACCGGCTCGGCCCAACCCTTGCCGACATCGCGCGCGACAAAGCCGGCATTGTTCCTGACGGCGGCACCTTGGTATTGGGTCCCGGCCTCAGCGCCGACGACCACGCCGTCGTGCGTGCCGAAAGCGAGCCGCGCGGCGTGACGGTCATCGCCGCCGATGCTTTGCCGATCGACCTCAACGACCGATTGCCACTGGCCGGCCACCACCAACACGACAACGCCCGCACCGCGCTCACCTTGGCCCGACTGGCCGCCGCGCGTTTCGACCTCCCTTTTTCGCCGAGCGCCGTCCGCAATGCGCACTGGCCCGCCCGCCTGGAACAGCGCCGCCTCGGCCGACGCACCTTTTTACTGGACGTCGCCCATAACGCACAGGGTTTAGACGTATTAAGCGACTATCTCGATCAAACCACGCCCTTCGACAAACGCTTTCTGATCTACGGCGCCGCCGAGGACAAGGATTACCGCGCCTGTTTGGCAACTATTCCGCGTCTCGCGCCGCGCGGCATCCTGGTCGGCGGTTTTTACCGCGCCGCGCCGGCCGAACTTCTGACCAAACGCGTTGGTAATGAATCTTTTATGGCCTGCAACACACCCGACCACATCGGAACCATGTTGCCGCGAGACGAGGACACGACCATGATTGTCTGCGGTTCCGTTTTTTTGGTGGGCACCGTCGTCAGTTTGTTGGACGCGTGGCAAGCTGAGCCACCGACCCAACCAATACCGCATTCCTAGCCGACATATGCCCTTCCCAAAAGCCTTTCACCAACAACCGCCGTTCCGATCCAAATACTACCGACCGAGTTAAAAAAAGCGCAGCCCACGCGGGTCGTCACCACGCACCACCGCCATCGCCTCCATCGCAAAAAACAAACCGCCCGCGATAACCACCGTCATCTCGCGTTCGGTCGCGATTTGCAGGGCCTGCGCCACGCCGGCCTCAATCGTCTCAAAAACCGAACAGGGCAACCCCGAATCAGCCGCACGAACCGCCGCCGCCACGCGTTCTACCGGCGCACCCATGTGATAGGCCCGCGTGCACACGACCTCGTCGGCCACCGTCACCAGGGTTGCCGTCATCGCTTCAACCGCCTTGTTATGCGAAACCCCCAGCAACAGCAGCACCGCTTTGCCGGCTATAAAGGGCTGAATCGTCGCCAGAAACGCCGCCGTTGCCGCGGGCGTGTGGCCGACATCGTAAAAAAGCGGCGGTGGGCCGGGAACATAGGAAGCGCGGCCGGGCCACTGCACGCGCGCCAAACCCGTGCGCATGGCTTGCGCCATGGTCGCCGCCGACCAGCCCAATTCTTCGCGTTCGACATAAAGCTTAACCGCCGCCATCGCCACCACCGCATTTTGCACTTGGTGCGCACCCAACAGCGGCAAACGAAGGTCGGCGATATGCAAACCGTCGATCTCGGCATGGAACCGCGCACCGTCCACCTCAGCCGTGACCAGCTCGACCTGACAACGCTCAGCGCATTCGAACAACGCGATCTGGTTCAGGGCCGCATAGGCGCGCAAACGCTGCAACAGGTCGTGATCGCCCAAGGGAAACAACACCATGGTCCCGCCTGGCGGGCACAACGACAGCTTGTCGTAACCAATCAATTCCAGCGTATCACCCAATAAATGCGTGTGCTCTAAGTCCAGCGATGTCAGAGCACAAACCGAGCCTGGCAGGGCGCGAACCGAATCGAAGCGACCGCCAATACCCGCTTCCAACACACCGTGACCCGCCCCCTGCTGCAGAAAATAGCGATAGGCCAAAGCCGTGGTGCACTCAAAGGCGCCAAACGTGGTCGCCCCCTGCTCGCGGCCGTAAGTCTGGGTTGCCTGCTGTATCCAAGCAAGCCCGTTCTCCAGATCGCTATTCGTTATATCAACGCCGTTAACCGAAATTCGTTCGTTAAAGCGATGCAAATGTGGGGAAATGTAACGTGCCGTCCTAAGGCCGCCCGCCGCCAGCATCGCCGCAATCATCGCCGTCGTTCCGCCTTTCCCATTCGACCCCGTTACCTTTATATAGGAACCGCTTTTCCCCTCGCTGCCGGCTTCAGCCGCTTTGCGCAGCCACAACATGCGCTGTAAACCAATACCATCGCCAAATTTAGGCATCGCGAGCAATCGTTCGACCAATGACATGTCCGTCACACCGGCCTCCACCACAAGATGTTCCGTCAGCATAACAAAGTCGCCGACCCACCCCGTCGACTTTCGCCCGCGATGCTTTTTGAATTTTAAAACACCGTTACAAACCCACGAAATTCAAGCCAATACTCATCTCAAGCTTTTTCGGTTTCTTTCATTCTTTCTCACCACAGCTTCATCCAAGAACTTTCGAAACGACCTGCTATAATGGGGCTCCTTTTCTCAAATTATTCATTTCATGCTTGGAGCTTTTTCCATGAGCCACGATCCTTTTCGCAACGCCGAGAACGGAATTGCCGTTATCGGCATGGCCTGCCGCTTCCCCGGCGCCCCCGACCTCGACACTTTTTGGCACAACCTCCGCACCGCCCAGCACGGCATTTCGTTTATGGCCGCCGACGCCAACGCACCCGAGGGTTACGTCCCCGCCCGCGGCCTGCTGGATCAAATCGATCAATTTGACGCCGAAGCCTTTGGATTGTCCGCCCGTGACGCGCTGCTCATGGATCCCCAACAACGCTTGCTGTTTGAGACCGCGCTGCACGCCTTCGACCACGCCGGCGTCGACCCCAACCGCAGCGGCGAAGCCACCGGCGTGTTCACCGGTGTCGGTGCCGGCAGCTACGCCCATCGACTGTGGCAAAGCCAAAACGGCGACGAATCGATTGGCATGATGCAGCTTGAAATCGGCAACGACAAGGATTACTCGGCGCCGCGCCTGTCTTATCTGCTCAACTTGCGCGGGCCCAGCATCCCCGTGCAAACCGCCTGCAGCACCTCGCTGGTCGCCGTCCACGCCGCCGTCCAAAGCCTGCTCAGCAACGAGTGTGACCTCGCCCTCGCCGGCGGTTGCTCGCTACCTTATTTAGAACCGACCGGTTACCAATACCGCGAAGACGATATCTACGCACCCGACGGCTTTTGTCGCAGCTTTGACGCCCAAGCCGGCGGCACCGTGCCCGGCAGCGGCGTTGGTTTGGTCGTGCTCAAACGCCTCGATGAAGCGCGCCAAGACGGCGACCGCATCATGGCCGTCATCCTCGCCACCGCCGTCAACAACGACGGCGACCAGAAAGTCGGCTTCACCGCGCCCAGCGTCACCGGTCAACGCACCGTAATTGAGGACGCGCTCTCGCTCGCCGACGTCGATCCCGGTCACATCGGCTTCGTGGAAACCCACGGCACCGCCACGCGTTTGGGTGATCCCATCGAAATCGAAGCCCTACGCCAAGCATTTGGCCAAGACGGCCGCAACTGCGCGCTCGGCGCGGTTAAATCGAATATCGGCCACGCCGGTGCCGCCGCCGGCATCGCCGGGTTCATCAAAACCGTTTTGTGTCGCGCCCACAACACGCTCGTGCCGACGCTGCATTACACCGCACCCAACCCCAAGCTCAACCTCGACGACAGCCCGTTTTTCGTCAACACGGCAACCCAGCCCTGGCCACAGGAACAACCCCTCGCCGGCGTAAGTTCCTTTGGGATTGGCGGCACCAACTGCCACTTGATCCTGGCACCCGCACCCCAGGCCGGCGCGAGCCAACCTTCGCCGCGCCGCACCCAATTGCTCACCCTCGCCGCCAAAAACGAAACCGCCTTGGCGCAACACGCCGACAACCTCGCCGAAGCACTCAGCACCGACGACGCCCCCGATTTAGCCGACGTCGCCTTCTCGCTCAACGGCGCCCGCAAGGCTTTTTCAACGCGCACCTGGCTCACCGCCGCCGATCACGCCGAGGCCGTTGTCGCCTTGCGCCGCCTCGCCAACGCGCCCAACCCCCACCATGCCGTTAACCCGCCCGTCGTCTTCTGTTTCACCGGCCAAGGTGTCGAGGGCGGCGACTGGGGCGCCGCTTTGTTCCAGGAGGAACCCGTTTTCCGTCAGGCCGCCCTACAAGCGCTCACCGCCCTGGCGCCGCACCTGGATTTTGACCTCGCCGCCGTGATGTTCCGTGCCGAAACCGATCTCAGCCCCCCCAGCCGCTACCAGCCCGCCTTATTTGTGCTCGGTTACGCCTTAGCCTCACTGTGGCAATCACTCGCGGTCAAGCCCACCGCTGTGCTCGGCCACAGCTTGGGCGAATACGCCGCCGCCGTCGTCGCCGGCGTGTTGTCGCTCGAGGACGCCGCCAAACTCGTCGCCGAACGGGCCCAACAAACCGAACGCTTACCTGGCGGCGCCATGTTGGCCTTACCCATCAGCGCCGACCAAACCGAAGCCTGGTGTTCCGATCAGGTCGCGCTCGCCGCCGTCAACGGCGCCAACCTCTGCGTGTTCAGCGGCCCCTACGACGCCGTCGATGCCCTGGCCACACGCGCCAAAGACGCCGGCCTCGAACCGATTCGCTTCCCCACCAGCCACGCCTTCCACTCACCCATGACCGCACCGGCCTTGGCTCCGCTCACCGCCGCCGCGCAAACCACGAATCCCCAAGCCGCGACGATTCCCTTCGCGTCCACGGTGACGGGCACCTGGCTCACAACCCAAGACGCCCGCGATCCCCAGTATTGGGCGCGCCAAATGGCGCAAACCGTGCGCTTCCACGACGCCGTCCTCACCGCCGCCGAATACGAAAACGCACTGTTCCTGGAAATCGGACCCGGTCGCGTGCTCAGCCGCCTCGTCGCCCGTTCACTCGGTGCCGACAAAACCGTCGCCTCACTGGAACCCGACCGCGACAGCGCCGCCGCCTTCAGTCACGCGCTCGGTTCCGTTTGGGCGCGCGGTGTCGCCATTGCGTGGTCCGCCTGGTTCGCCGAAGAACAACGCCAAAAAGTCACCTTGCCCGCCTACCCCTTCCAACGTCGGCGTTATTGGGTCGAAGCCGAAAGCAACGCCGTCACTGATGCGCGCGGTTTACTGGAAACGCGCCGCCCCGCCAACGAATGGTATTACCGACCGGCTTGGCAACAAATCGTCGCCCCGGCCGCCTGCGACGCTTCTGCACTTGAACCCGAACAAACCTGGCTGCTGCTCTTCGACGACGGACGGCTCGCCGACGCGCTCTCCGCATCGTTGACCCAAGCCGGGCAACACTGTGTCCACGTGCGCCGCGGTCACGACTTTTCCCATGACGCACCCAATTGCTTCACGCTAAATCCCGCCACGGGTTTTCCGCGCCTGCTGCAACAGCTCGAAGATCAAGGCCGTCGCCCCGACAACATCGTCCACGGCTGGTCGCTCGCCATGCCCGCCGTCAACCAAACAAGTCAGGTCGCCGTCGCTTTGGACGCCGGTTTCGCGGGCTTGATGCACCTCAGCAAAGCGCTGACCGAACAACATCCCGAGCAGGTGCGTCTGAGCGCCGTCACCCGCAACATGTGGTCCCTGGCGGACGCAGACGGCACGGACACGGCCTGGCAAGCAACCTTGCTGGGCGCCACCACCGTGTTGCCGCTTGAATTCGAATTCCTCAAAACCTGCTGCATCGATATCGGCGATAGTGACACCGATCAAGCCGTCGCCGCTATTGCCGCGCGTTTTGTCGGCGACTGGGACGACGACACCACCCTCCACGCCCACGGCATGCTGTGGCGCCGGGACTTCCAGCGTATTGCCGCCCCACCCGAACCGCCCGCCGCCGCAGCCGCGCTCGACGGTGTCTACCTTATCCTCAACGGTTTCCAAGAGTTCGGTTACGACCTCTGCCGCCATCTGCAAGACCAAGGCGCCGCCGCCGTGTTGGTGGACCGCGCGTTCCTGCCACCCGCCCACGAATGGGACACATGGTTGGCAGAACAAGGCGGGGACGATTGGACCAGCCAGGTCATCAACAACCTGCGTTCCGTTGGCGAACGCGTCTTTACCAAAACCGCCAACCCCACCGATGCCGGCGCTTTGGCCGCCGTCACCGACCAGGTGCGCCGCGAGCACGGCCGTCTCGACGGCGTGTTTGTGCTTGACCGCGGCGCCCGCGCCGGCCTGATCCAAACCAAAAGCAGCGCCGAACCGGCTCCCTTCCTCGCTGAAAAAATGTCGGAAACCCTCGCCGTCGGCGCCGTCATGGCCGACCTCGATACCGTCATGGTGTTCACCACCAACGCCGACGACGCCGGCGGCATCGGTCAATCGGAACACGCCGCCGCCTATGCCTTCCAGGAAAGCTATTACCGCCGCCTGCCGTGTCGCGCCGGCCAACGCCGTCACGTGATTGAGTGGGGCGGCTTGCCCAGCGACAGTGCCCCTGGCCCCGAGTCCGGTTTGAGCGGCCAACTGATTGAAAAACAAAAACGTTTTGGTCTCGACAGCGCCGACCGCTTAACCGTCGCCGCGCGTTTGCTGCCTTCGCAACAGAACTACACCGTCGTGTCCACGCGTGACTACGGCGCCGTGCTGGCGCAGCGCCGCACCTTCACCGCCGCCTACTTCAAAGACCAGGCCGCGCCCAGCGCTACCGAAGAACGCCCCGACCTGACCACCGCCTACCTCGCGCCGTCAAGCGACGTCGAGCGGCTGTTGGCTGAGTTGTGGGAAGCCGCCTTTGCCGTCAAACCCATCGGCATCGACGACGACTTCTTCGAACTGGGCGGTCACTCACTACTGGCCGTTGATTTGTTGGCGTCAATGAGCAAGGTCTTCGCCACCAACGTCGGTCTCGAAGTCCTCTTCGCCAACCCGACCATCGCCGCCTTGGCCCGCGTCCTCGCCGGCGACGAATTGGAGAGCGAAGACGCCGAACTCACCGCCGCCTTGCTCGACCGCATTGAAGACTTATCGCCCGAGGAAATCGAGGCCATGTTGGCCGAAGTCGAAAACGAATAACCAACCGGGAGCAAACGATGGATTTACAAGAACGCCTCAAACGGCTGACACCGGAACAACAGCAAAAACTCTCGGCCAAGTTGGCTGCCGCCCAAGCCGGCAAAAGTAACGCCGTCACCATGGATTTCACCTTGTTTTTCTTCGCCGCCAACGGCCGCGACACCGAGGGTGACCCTTACGGCCTGCTGATGGACGCCGCCCGTTTCGGTGACCGCGCCGGCTTTAAAGCGATCTGGACACCGGAACGCCATTTCGGTGACTTTGGCGGTTTGTATCCCAACCCCACCGTGCTCGCCGCCGCCTTGGCCATGACCACCAAAAACATGCAACTGCGTGCCGGCAGTTTGGTGCTGCCGCTGCACCATCCCGTACGTGTCGCCGAGGATTGGGCCGTCATCGACAACCTCTCGCGCGGCCGTGCCGCCGTGTCCTTCGCCACCGGCTGGCATCGTCACGATTACGTCATTAACCCAAGCGCCTTCGCCGAACGCAACGCCGTCATGTTCCGTCACATCGACACCGTGCGCCGCCTGTGGGCCGGCGAAAGCGTCACCCTACCCGGCGTCGACGGCGAAACCACCCAGGTCGCCACCTTACCGCGCCCGGTGCAGGCAAGTTTACCGATGTGGATCACCGCCACCTCGCCGACCACCTGGGAACGCGCCGGCGCCGTCGGTGCCAACATTCTGACCGCGCTCATCGCCACCGAGCCGGCGCAACTGGCCGACTTAATTAAAGGCTACCGCAAGGCTCGCGCCCAAAACGGCCACGATCCGCGCAAGGGCATTGTTTCGCTGATGTTACACACCTACATCGACGATGATCGCGACAGCGTGCGCGCTTTGGTACGCGATCCAATGAAACAATACTTGGCGCGTTACCTCGACCAGTTCCGTCAAATGGGCGCTCTCAACGGCGCCGACCGCGACGAGGAGACGCTGCTGGAATTCGCCTTCGAGCGTTACTTCCGCGAACGTTCGTTGATGGGCACGCCCGCCGACGGTGCCGCCATGGTGCAGCGCCTCAAAGGCTACGGCGTCGACGAAATCGCCTGCTTGTTGGACTTCGGCTTGCCCAACGACACCGTGTTGGCCGGCCTGCCGCGCCTCGATGCGCTGCGCGCGCGCTTCAGCGCCGACCGCCAAGCCGCCGCGCTGGTTTAAGCGCACCCAACACAAGGAAACCTCGGGCAGACGGCGCCCCTTGCGGCGGTCGTCATACCCGAGGTGTTTCAAAAAAGAGATCTACCCATCGGTGCAGCGCGAGATCTTAAAGTTCTTCTTTCAGGCCAATGCTGTAGGGTAGGGACAGATCGCCGGACGCGATGCTGTAAACCTGGTAAACACCGAGCAGGGGTTTTTCACCGGTCGTATCGACGCGCATAAAAGCCGCGACCGCATCGAAGTTAAACGTCAGGTTGCCACTGACCCGTTGCGCCGGCACCAGCACCCGCAGCGTGCGGTTGTTAAAGGCCAGGCCGAAGTTGGGTGAATCCATGTACATCGGCATGCCGGGATTGGTGGGCGGCAACACCTGGGCCGCGTCTTCGGGCGCAATTTGCACCACCGACAAACCGCCGGGAACGCGTGTATCGTGATCGAGCAACACCCAGTGCGTGTGCCAGACCTGGCCGTCGTCATCGTAACGGCCGTTGTTGTCTTCATCCCAAAGTGGGGTGTCGTCGAAATCGGGGTGTGCCGTCACCGCAAGCGCCACAATGCCGCCGTCGGCCTCAAAGCCAACATCACTCGGCGCCAAAGTGGTGGGAAACACATAACCGAGCACGGGCGCACCATTTAATTCGCCGTTCGGTTTGGGAAAAGTAGCGCCGGCACGGCCTTTAACGCGCAGCGAGAACACCAGCAGATCGAGATTGTGGTGGTAACGCACATGGGTCGAACGGATTTTCATGTTGCTGCCGGCATAAGCCACGCCGGTATCAAGCGCAAAGATTGGGGAACACAGGCAAACCGTCATTGCGGCCAAAATCAAATGGTTCATGGAATCACTTCCTTCTCAAAACGTTGGGGACCCGACGTTACCGCGATCAGCCGGCTTGATCTCGGTGCGGGATGACGGCATTATGGAAGGAGACGGAAAGTAAGAAAAGTGAGCACTTTCCGGTAAGGTGGGTTACCAAACGGTCGCAATTGCGGCGCCCCAGGAGGTTGCAGGCGTGGAGAAAACAGAAACCCCCAGCGTCAAACGCATGATGGAAGACGTGGTCGGCTGTAAATGGTCGTTATCCGTGATCGACATGGTCCAACGCGGCGTCAATCGACCGGGTGCCATGGTACGCGAAGAGGACGGCCTAACCACCAAAGTCCTCAACCAACGCCTCAGTAAACTCAAGCGCTACCGTATCCTGGAACGCACCGTGTACCCGGAAGTGCCGCCCCGCGTTGAGTACCACCTCACCGAATTCGGCGAAGCCTTCGCGCAAATCATCACCCGCATCAACGACCTGCAGGGCCGCTATTTTGATGAATCGCGAACGTGAACAGAGCAAAGCGGATTACACACCTGACAAGTATTTACTGAAAACCCTCCCGATATATGAAGCCGGACTTAGTCTTGCCGGCCCTTTCAGTAGGAACAGTAATCGGTTGGGTGAAGTGTTTCATCGGGCATCAAAAAGTTGTTTCATTACGCACATGGAGAAACGACTACCTGAAGGAAAAAATCGCTTCCTTTATTCCGACTACCTTACCGCCACATTTTACGATGCCCAAGGAAGAGTTCTTCGCCTAACTGCGACCGGCGAAAGGGCCCAATTAGGCCCATCAGCCCGATGACAACCTGTCATTAAATTCACAAACCTCCATCGATTTAGCCCTTTTCCAATCTCGCAAGACGAGTGGATAGAGCATCGACTTTTTCATGGAGACCGATGGTCATAGAAAGTAAGTCTTCAATCCATGGATCAATAGGGCGACCGCGGAGAATCTGTTTATGGAAATCAAAATCGAGCATGGCAGAAATATCACTAGACGCCGACGTAATAAGCGTGGAGGCCTTCCACATAGGAGGAATAACTTCTTCTTCTCCCCCTCTAGATGCCGCTGATCTATATGCGTTAAACCATGCTTTAGTGATACTTCTTTCTACTTCTTCAATCGTCTCCTCGAATGAATGGAACGCATTGCTATCCCATGTAAACCGATTCATATCAGCAAACTTTGTAAAGATTAAGGCCCAAATATATTCCACTGCCGAAGTGCTTAAATCTGAATAATCATCAAAACAGATTTGCGAGGCATCCTCGATGGCAGAAAGGGCTTCATGAAAATTCTCATGCCAAAGTAGAAGCTCGTTAAAAACCTCGTCAAAAAAGTATTCGTCTGTTTCATTCGCGTATCTGAGGTCCTCATACTCATCAGAATTGTAGTCTGCACCTTTGTCCGAGTTGATCTCAGGCAGATTCGGAAGCTTGAAACCACGATCAACAAGTGGGCCAAACACCACACAAATACCACCACGCATTTCCATCTCGTTAAGAAGGGTTGCGCCACCCCCTTCAGCACGCTCTCTAATAAACCACGAGAGAAAATTTAGCCATTCTTCGGCAGATTGGGCATCTCCCACAATTAGGAGATCATCGAGGCTGGTACTTAGAACAAGTCCGACCGCCTCCTTCCAAGCTTCTTCTTTATCAATCGGAACCCTGTTTTCTTTTTCCCATTTGGAAATGAAAGCCTGGCTAACGCCTAATTTCGCCGCCAGCCTGGCTTGGGTTAACTTAGCTTTAAGCCTTGCTTCTTTTACAAAGTTTTTGTGTGCAGACATTGACCACCTCAATTTTTATCATGATTAACAAGTTAATTATCATGATAAATCGTTTTCTCGTCAACAGCTCTTTAAAAAACCACCTAAATACCTCCCAAAAAGGCAACTTAACCTCATACCGCCTACTGCTTGGTCTTGTAATTCCTTTTGGTGTTTCTGTTTACAAGCCTAAAGTCTCTACCAACCACGAAGGCATTCCTCAGCAGCCAAATAAAAGAACTCGATCTTGGCTAAAGCTTGCGGTACCAACTGGTTTGGCAAAGCAGAGCGGAACCCGAAAATCCTAACCTCACTTTCTATGGACCATGCCGGTCCAAAAAAAGAAGTCAGCGCTCTGAGCGCTTTTCCGTGATAGCGAAGTAGCATTTCAAACGCGACGCCCACCACGATTACCCAGGTGCCGGCACTCTTCATGAGAAATTTGTTTGCACACAACGTTTGCAACAACTACAAATCACTTAATTACCGCGATGACCGCCGAATCCATGCGATTAGCGTTTGCGGCGGGTGCGGGCTTCGCGGCGGGCGCGGCCGCGTTCCGAGACGCGGCGGGGGGCGGCTGTTTCGCGGTTAGCCAGGTAGCCGGCAAGGGCCGCGATCGTGGTGTGCTCGAACAACTTGACGACCGGGAGCGGGTCGCCGAAACGCTGTTTCAGGCGGCCGTGCACTTCGATCAGGCTGAAGCTGTTGCCGCCGACCTCGAAGAAAGCGTCGTGCAGGCCAACCTGTTCCAAACCAAGCACGGCTTGCCAAATTTCGGCGACTTGGCGTTCGATGCCGGTGCTCGGTACAGCGCCGCCACCGCTGCCGGCACGCGCGACGGGGCGCGCTTGCGGCAGAGCGCGGCGGTCGAGTTTGCCGTTGGCGTTCATTGGCAAGGCGTCCATGGCAACGAAGGCCTCGGGCACCATGTGCTCCGGTAGACGGGCGCGTAGCCAGGCCTGGAGATCGGCGACCGAGACGGTGTCACCGGCGACGTAGTAGGCCGCCAACTGGGCGCGACCGTCGCGTTGGTAGGCGACGACGGCGGCTTCGGCGACGGCTTGGTGCGCGGCCAACACGGCGGTGACTTCGCCTGGCTCGACGCGGAAGCCGCGAATTTTGAGCTGATCGTCACGACGGCCAATGAACTGCAACTTGCCGGCGGCGTCCCAGAAACAACGATCCCCGGTGCGGTATAAACGGGCGCCGGCTTCGGCTGCCAAACCGGCGGGCGCGGGCACAAAGGACGCGGCGGTTAAACGCGGCCGCTTCTGGTAACCGCGCGCCACGTTGGCGCCGCCCAGGAACAACTCGCCTGGCACACCCAAGGGCGCGGGCCGGCCGTCAACGTCGAGCACCCAACAGGCAGTATCGCTGATCGGCACGCCAATACTAGGGAAATCGGGTAAGTCGGCGTCGCCGCCGCAAACGGTGCCGGCACTGACCACGTGCGTTTCGGATGGACCGTATTGGTTGTGTAGCTGCAGCGTTGGATGGGCACGCAATTGATCGCGCAGGCGCGCATCCAACCGCAAGCGCTCACCGGAGGTGACGAGGTGGCGCAAGCAGGCGGGCAAGCTTGGGTTCTCGCGGCAGAATAATGACAGCGGCGTGTAGGGCATGATGGCGAGATCGATGCGGTTACGGCTGATCGTCGCGGCAATCCCCTGCATGTCGAGTCGTTCGACGGTCGACAACCCGTACAAGGTCCCGCCGGAGAGCAACGCGAAAAGCATTTCCTGCACGGCGACGTCGAAACCAAGCGCGGCAAACCCGAGACAACGCAGGCCGGTCCCCATGGTTTCGATTTGCCAAGCGATTAGATTTTGCAAGCAGCGGTAAGTGCCGACGACGGCCTTGGGCCGGCCGGTACTGCCGGAGGTGTAAATTAAGTAGGCGGCCTGTGCGGCGGGCGCGACGACGTCGTCAAAGGCAACGGCCGCGACGGGCGGTTGCGCGTCGGGCACGAGTACGGCGAGGTCGGCAAAGTTTTTGGCTTCAGATGCTTCGGCCACAACCAAGGTGGGTTGGATGTCGGCGAGGAATTGGGTGCGGCGTTGCGGCGGATCCTTGGGATCGAGGTAGGCGTAGGTGGCGCCCAAACGCAAGACGGCGACCAAACACAAAGCGACGGGTTGCTCACGCGGCAAACACACGGCGACGACATCGCCGGCGTTCACGCCTTGCGCGCGCATGGCGGTGGCCAAGGCAGCACTCCAGCGGTCGAGCTCGGCGTAGGTCCAACGCGTTTCGCCGTAAACCAAAGCCTCGCGTTGCGGGTGTTCGGCGACCCGACGTGCCAAAGCATGGACCAGCGTGGGCGCCGCTTGGGCCGGCGCGGGTCGTTGCGACAGGTGCAACAGTTGCCGGTGTTCGGACGCGGGGAGCAAGGGCAGGCGGTTCAGCGACGTTTGCGGCGCGTCAAGTACGGCGCGGAACAGGGTTTCAACGTGGCCGAACAGCCGTTCGATGCGGTCGGCGTCAAACAAATCGGCATTGTATTCGAGGTTGAAGTGCAACTGTTGCTCGGCCTGCCAGAAGTTCATCAGCAGATCGAATTTGGCGGTGCGGAAATCAAAGGTGAAGTCATCGACGGCGACATCGCCCAAGTCCGGCACGTCCAAGTCGGCGTTTTGCATGACGAGCAACACGTCGAACAACACGGGACGACTGGTGTCGCGCTCGAGCGCTAAGTCGTCGACGAGCTGTTCGAAGGGATACAGCGAACGGTCGAGCATGGCCAACATCGACGTACGCGTTTGTGCCAGCAGGGCTTCAAAACTCATGGCGGCGTCGAAAGGATCGCGCAGCGGCAAGGTATTGACCAGACAGCCGACCAAACCCTCAAGGCGCGGGTGCGGTCGCGCGGCGACAGGCGTGCCCAGCACAAAATCGGTTTGACCCGAGTAGCGGTAAAGCAGCGTTTTGACGACGGCGGTCAGCAGGAAAAACAAACCGCAGTGGCGCTGTTGCGCGAAGGTTTCGAGGCGCGCGCTCAACTCGCGGTCGAACACGTGGTGGCGCCGTTGGCCGCGATAGGTGCGTACGGCAGGACGGGGCCGATCCAGCGGCAGCTCTAAACGCGGCGGTAAATCTTGCAAGCGTTCCAGCCAAAAGTCGCGTTCGCGTTGCAGGCGCGTGCCGGCGAGCAAGTCGGCCTGCCATGCGGCGAAACGCGTGATTTGCAGCGGTTCCTCGACCAAGGCGTCGGGGAGGTCGGCGGCCGATTGCCCATGGTAGAAGCGATAAAACGCGGCCAACTCACGCAATATAACGCCGATGGTCCAGCCATCGCCGGCGGCGTGGTGCAGGTTGAAGTAGAGGACGGCCTGCTCGTCACCGTAACGCAGCAAGGCGGCGCGCAACGGTGCTTGGCGCGCGAGGTCGAAAGTTTGGTGGGCGTCGGCTTCGCACCATTGGCGTGCCCAATCGCGCCAGGCAGCGCGTTCGAGGCCGGCCGGTGCTTGCGGACAGACGAGGCGCACACATGCCGCGGGCAGGATTTGCTGGAACAATTCACCGTTTTCGAACTGCAACACAGCCCGCAAACCCTGGTGACGCTGAATGAGGGCGTCGAAGGCGGCGACCATGGCCCGCTGGTCGACATCACCGTGCAAGGCCAAGGCATGCGGCATGTTGTAGGCGACGGCCTGGCCTTCGATTTGGGTCAGGAACCACATGCGTCGCTGCGCGTGCGATGCCGGGAAACGCGTTTGTTGCGGCGAAAAGACGGGCAGCGTCACGCCGAGCATGGTGTCGGCGCCAATTTCAGCGCGGGCGGCGGCATCGGCGACGGCGGCCAGCTCGGCGACGGTCGGCGCGGCGAAAAACTCGCGCAAGTTGAGTTCAACCCCCAACAAGGCTTGCAAACGGTGGATGACGCGCGCGGCGGCCAAACTGTGACCACCCAAGGCAAAGAAGTTGTCATGACGGCCAACGGGCGGCACCGCCAAAACGCTTTGCCACAGGCGCGCTACGGTGTGTTCCATCTCGCCTTGCGGTGCGGCGAACGGCACGTCCGCTTCGGCTTGTGGATCGGGCAGTTGCGCGACGTCGAGTTTGCCATTCACGGTTAAGGGCAATGTTTCCAGTAACACAAAGTGCGCCGGCAGCATATATAACGGCAGCTTTTCGCCGGCCCAGTGGCGTGGTTCGGGTGACAACGCGGTCACACCCGCGACAGGCACCAGGTAAGCGACCAGCACCGGCCCATCATCGCTCTCCCGTGTGATGACGGCGGCGTCGTAGACCTGGGGATGGGCGGCTAAGGCGGCACGCACTTCGCCGAGCTCAATGCGGAAACCGCGAATTTGGACCTGGTTGTCGCGGCGGCCTCGGTGCAAAACCCGTCCGTCTTCCATTAATTGGCCCAGATCGCCGGAACAATAAACGCGGGCGCCGGGCTCGGTCGGCGCGGGATGCGGTCGGAACCGTTCGGCGGTCAGCGCGGGTTGGTTGAGGTAACCACGCGCTAAGCCGGCGCCGGCAACCAAAATCTCGCCGGTCACGCCAAAGGGCAACAAGCCGCCGTGCGTATCGGCGACCAAGGTGGACAAATGCGGCAAGGCACTACCGACATCACCCTGGCCGGTGGTTTCATCGACGGCGCAGAAGGTAACGTGCACACAGGTTTCAGTAATGCCGTACATATTAATGAAGGACACGTTGCTCTCGGACCGGCGTCGCCGCCATTCCGCCACCAGCGACACGTCCAGCGCTTCGCCGCCGAACACGACGTAACAGGGTTCCGAATCATCGGCGAACGAGGTCTCGGTGGTCGCGGCGAGCAACTGTGCAAAGGCCGACGGTGTTTGGCTGAGCACGGTGACACGCTCGCGTTGCAGGAGTTCGAGGAAACGGGCGGGCGTGCGGCCGGCCCAATAAGGCACGATCACCAAACGGCCGCCATAGGTCAGCGCACCCCACATTTCCCAAACGGAAAAGTCGAAACTGTAGCTGTGGAACAGGGTCCACACGTCTTGCTCGTTGAATTGGAATAAACCATCACAGCCGTTAAAGAGCTGCAACACTTGACGATGGGCAACGACCACACCTTTGGGTTTGCCGGTGGAACCGGAGGTGTAAATCACGTAGGCGGCGTTATCGGGTGACAGCGCGACGGACGGGGCGCTGTCGTTGTGGTCGCGCCACGGCTGGTTATCGGTCAGATCGATGCAGCGCCAGGCGCCCTCGGGCAAGGTTTCGGTTTTGACACCGGCGTGCAGTAACAGCGCAGGCCGGGCGTCATCGCAAATGG
Source organism: Holophagae bacterium (assembly GCA_030429565.1). Lineage (GTDB taxonomy): Bacteria > Acidobacteriota > Holophagae > Acanthopleuribacterales > Acanthopleuribacteraceae > Acanthopleuribacter. Next base: position 32,319 of record JAUIFE010000002.1, read on the forward strand.
TCTGCAAACGCGCACGTGGTTGACGCGGATCGAGCGGCAGGTAGGCGCCGCCGGCTTTGAGCACGGCCAACACGGCAACCATGGTTTCAAAGGAAGGCTCAATTTGCAGGGCAACCAGTGTTTCGGGACGCACGCCGGCGACAACCAGGTAATGCGCCAAACGGTTGGCGCGTTGTTCCAAATCACCGTAGGTCAGGTGCTCGCCGTCGAGGCTGAGTGCGATGCGTTGCGGCCATGCGGCGGCACGACGCGCAAATCGCTGATGGATACCGGCCACGTCGAGCGGCGCGGAACGCGGGATACCGGCGGCACGGCGCGCGGCCCGTTGTTGGTCGGCACTCAGGATCGGCAAGGTGGTGACGGCCTGGTCGGGGCCGGCCACCATCGCGGCCAGCAGGGTTCGGAAAGCGGCGCTCAAGCGTTCGATGGTCGCGGGCACGAATAGATCCCGGCAGTATTCCAGGTTAGCGCACAGGCGGCCGTCGCGGTCGACCAACGACAGGGTCAGATCGAACTTGGCGGTATCGTGCGCCAAATCCAAAGCCGACCATTGCAGATTGTCCCAACGGCCGCTTGAATCCTGAGCGCCGTGATAGGCAAAGGTGATGTCAAACAAGGGGTTGCGACCGAGATTGCGGTCGGGTTGCAGTTGTTCCACCAGCGTTTCGAACGGCAGGTCGCCGTTGTCGAAGGCGGCCAAAACGGTTTGTCGCAGGCGTTGCAAGTAAGCCCGCGCCGATTCAACGTCTCGTGGCTGGTGCGCGATGACCAAGGTGTTAACGAAAAAGCCGATCAGGTCGGCCTCTTCGGCACGCTCGCGGTTGGCGACGGGCGTCCCAATACGCGGCACGACACCGCCACACCAACGCGCCAGAACGAGCTGGAAGGCGCCGAGCAACACGACAAAAGGGGTAACGCCCGCGGTTTCGGCAAGGGTCAGGACACCAATGCGCGTCGCCGCGTCGAGTTCGAAGGCCAGGCAAGCGCCGCGATAGCTGAAATGTTCGGGGCGCACCAAGTCGGTGGGCAGGATGGCGGCGGGTTCCACACCAAGCCGCTCACGCCAGTAGGCGCTTTGTTTTTCGAACAAACCTTGCGCGGCACGTTGTTCTTGGAACACGGCGAAGTCGCAGTACTGCAGCGCAAGCGGCGCCAAATCGGCGGGTTGGCCGCTGCAACGGGCACGGTAGCAACGTTCCAAATCGCGCATCAGCGGTGTCAGCGACCAGCCGTCGGCGGCAATGTGATGGAAACACAGCAACAACAGGTGGTGCTCGGGGTTCACGGTCAACAACGCGATCCGTAAGGGGTAATCGCGCGTCAAGTCGAAGGGCGCGTCGGCCATTTGTGCGGCCAAAGCAAGCGCATCGTCCTCGTCGACGTGACGCCGTTCGATGACAGGCGCGGTGACGGCGTCAATCACTTGATGCGGTACCTCGCCGTCGGCGACGAAACGGGTGCGCAGGATTTGGTGACGCGCGACCAGATCGCTGAGCGCGGCGCTTAAGGCCGCCTCATCGAGCGGGCCGGTCAAGCGCAGCGCAACGGGCACGTGGTAGGCGGTGTTGGCGGGATCCATGTGGACCAGCAACCACAGGCGCCGCTGCGCCGGCGACAAAGGATAGCGGTCGCGCGTAGGCACGGCTTCGAGCGGCGCGTACCGACTGGGGCGCAGTTGATGCAAGCGGGTTGCGAAGGCGGCCGGTGTCGGTGCTTCAAACACATCAACCAAGGCCACTTGGAGCTGCAAGGCTTTGCGCAAGGCGGCAACGAGCTGCATTGCTTTGAGGCTGTGGCCGCCGGCGGCAAAGAAATCGTCGTCCGAACGAATCGACCGCCCCAGAACGCCGGACCACAGGTCGATCAGGCGTTGCGTCAAGGCATCGTCGACGATTTCAGGCTCAGCCACGTGCAGCGCTTCGGGTTGCGGTAAAGCGCGAATATCGATTTTGCCACTGGCCAAACGCGGTAACTGATCCAACCGCGTCCAGTGGCTCGGCACCATGTAGGCGGGCACCTGTTCGGCGAGGCGACGGCGCGGCGCGTTGAGATCGGTTAAGTCATTGGTTACCAGGTAGGCGGCTAACTCGGTCGATTGGCCGAAGGTAACGCCGACCACGACGGCCTCACGCACCCCGTCACAGTCGCGCAGCAAAGCCGCAACGGCGTCGGGCTCAACGCGGAAGCCGCGAATCTTGAGTTGGAAATCGTTGCGACCGTGGAAAGCCAAACGCCCGTCGGACAGCAGCCGACCGAGATCACCGCTGCGGTACATGCGCGCACCGGGCGCGCCGAAGGGATCGGGCACAAAGCGGTCGGCGGTTTGGGCGGGATCGGCGAGGTACCCGTTGGCGAGGTTGGCGCCGGCAAGGTAGAGTTCGCCAACCACCCCTTGCGGTACCGGTTGCAAGTGGGCGTCGAGCAGGTAAACGGCATTACCGTCAATCGGCGTGCCGATGGGTGCGGCAACCGGGTCATCGCCCGCGACGGCGCCGGCGACGACAACATGCGTCTCAGACGGGCCGTATTGGTTGTGTAACAACAGGTTCGGGTGACGCGCCAAGAAGGCGGCGACGTCGGCGGTACGCTGCACAGCCTCACCCGAGGTGGCAAGCAGGCGCAGGTCGGGCAGGCGACCGACCTCGGCGTCACCGACCAGCAACGCCAGGGCACTGTAAGGCATGGTGAGCTGGTCAATGCGCTGCGTGCGCAGGAACCCAGCCAAGGCGAGCACGTCGGTGCGCAGCGTTTCGGACAGCGGGAAAAGGGTTGCGCCGCCACAAAGGGCGACCAGCATTTCCTGCACGGAGACGTCAAAACCGAGCGGCGCATAGGCGGCAACCCGTTGCGGTCGCGGCAGCGTCGCCAGTTGCCAGGTAACCAGTTGCGCCAAACAGCCGTGGGTACAGACAACCCCTTTAGGTGTGCCGGTCGAACCCGAGGTGTAAATCAAGTATGCGGTTTGTTGCGGCACGCAAGGCAGGCTCGCGGCTGCCGCATCGGCTTCACCCGTCGGCGCCAACCAGTCGCTCCCAATTGGCAACCACGCGGGCCGCGTTTCGGCGATCACCACCGCCGCGCCGGCGTGGGTCGCCAAGGCCCGCAGCCGTTCGGGCGGCTGGGCCGGATCAAGCGGCAAGTACACCGCACCGGCACGCAAGACACCAAGTAAGGCAACCGGCACCCAAGCACCGCGTGGCAAAGCGACGGCGATAACCGCACCGCGCGCAACGCCGGCGGCAACCAAACGCGACGCCAAGCCGGCGGCATAAATATCGAGCTCGCGGTAGCGCAAACGCGTGTCGCCAAAGACAACGGCCTCGGCCTCCGGCTGTTGCACCACTTGTGCGGCGAACTGCTGCAACACATCGCGTTCAGCAAGGTTTTCAGCCCGCCGATCAGTCAGCGCAAGCACGGCCTGCTGCTGGGCCGGCGTCAACAACGCGAGGCGGGCGGCGGGCTGATCGGGTTGCGCCACGGCCGCCTGGGCCAGGGTGGCAAATTGTTCGGTAAAGCGCCTCATGCGCGCGGCACCAAGAAATTCGGCGTATTCAAGCGAAAGGGTTAAGCCTTCTGTTCCCAAGCGGAAAAAGAAGGTGACATCGCATTTAGCAACGTCAAAAGGCATGGCTTGCGGCCGGGTTTGCAAGCCGTCAAGCACCAAGTGATCGGCTTGCTCGTCCTGCAAAACCACCATCGCTTGGAACACGGGTGAGCGGCTCAAATCGCGGGCGGCATCCAAATCGTCGATCAAACAATCGAAGGGGTAACCGCGATGGTTGAGGTTCTGTTTGAGATCGGCGGCGATCCGCGCGAACAAGGCGGCAAACGAATCACCGGCCTCGACGCGCGCACGCAAAACCAAGGTGTTGAGGAACAAACCAATTTGATTGTCCTGCTCGACGCGGTCACGGCCGGTCATGGGCAAACCAACGACCAGTTCGTCAGCACCGCTGTGACGCTGTAACAGCAACAAAGCCAAGCTCGTCAACAAGGCGAACGGCGTTTGACCGCGATCGGTCGCGAAACGCGTGAGACGGCTCGCCAAGGCGGCGTCGAGAGTGACGACGTGGCAACCGCCGGCAAAGGATTGACGGCTGGGTCGCGGCCGGTCGGCGGGCAATTCAAGGACGGGCAAGTTACCGGCGAGATAGGCCCGCCAGTAGGCACGGTCGGCGGCGGACGCCGGTGTTTCCATGCGGGCCGCTTCGAAAGCGGCAAAGTCGCGGTACTGCCAGGTCAGCTCGGGTAAGTTGGGGCGGGTTTTGTGGCGGAACGCGCGGTAGGCCTCGCCCAACTCACGCGTCAACACGCCAATACTCCATTCGTCGGCAACGATGTGGTGCAGGTTCACCACCAACAAGTGCTGTTGCGGCGCGGTTTGTAACAGGGTCAAACGCACCAAGGGTCCTTCGGCCAAATCAAAATGGAACCGGCCGGTTTCCTCTAGAAAGCGTTGGACGGCGGCTTCGGTCGGCGCGTCACAGGTCACGTGGTGCAATCGTTGCGGTTGGGCAGGTAAGACGCGTTGGCGCGGCGCGCCGTCGTGTTCGACAAACAGGGTGCGCAGGCTCTCGTGACGCGCGACAACGGCGCTGAAAGCCTGTTCCAAAGCGGTCACATCCAGCGCGCCTTCGAGCCAAACGGCGCCTGGCATGTTGTACGCGACGGGATCGAGGCGGTCCAACACCCACATGCGACGCTGCGCGTGCGAGACGGGGTAACTGGCGGCGTCGGCCACTTTGGTCAGCGCGACCTGCGCCACTTTTTGGCGCTGCCGCAAGAGGTCGGCCTGTTCGGCAACGGTCGGCGCCCGCAAAATTTCGCCTAGCTCCAGCGTCAGCCCCAATTCGGACGCGACCCGCGCGGCCAAACGAATGGCACTGAGGCTGTGCCCGCCGAGTTGGTAAAAGTCATCGTGAACGCCGACCTGGCCAACCCCCAGAACCGCGCCCCAAACAGCGGCCAAACCCTGCTCGAGCGCATCGCGCGGGGCGACCACCTCACCGCTAGCCTGCGCCGGTTCAGGCAACGCGGCACGGTCGACTTTACCGGTGGCACCCAACGGCAGCGCCGGCAAGGTCACAAACAGCGACGGCACCATGTAACGCGGCAACAAATCAACCAGCGCTTGGCGCCAGGTTGCAACCTGGGCGGCGCTTGCCGGTGCGGCGTCGCCGACCTCGGTACGCGGCACCAAATAGGCCGCCAAGCGGCCGCCACGGGCGTCGCGCCAGACCTTGGCGGCGCCGGCAACAATACCGGGCAAACGCTGCAAGGCCTCTTCAACTTGAGCTAATTCAATGCGATAGCCGTGTAGTTTGATTTGCGCATCGCGCCGTCCCAGGAACAGGAAACGGCCGTCGGCGCCGCGACGGGCACGGTCCCCGCTGCGGTACAGGCGCGCACCGGCGCGGAACGGATGCGGGACAAAGGCGGCGGCGGTGGCGGCGGCCTGGCCGTCATAGCCACGCGCCAAACCCAAACCACCGATGGCAAGCTCGCCGGCGGCGCCTTCCGGCACGGGTAACCCGCGTTTATCCAACAAGTAAGCGTCGAGACCGTTGTAAACCCGGCCAATCGGCGCGGCCACGCCGGCGGCAAGGTCGTCGGCACTCAGGCGACAGCCGAGCGCATCAACACAGGTTTCGGTGGGGCCGTAAGCGTTGAATAGTTCGGGCCCATTGATGCAGAGCGCGGCTAAGGCCGGCGACAACACATCGCCGCCACTGACGATTTGCGCGAGCTCGGCGTTGAACCCGCCGTGTTCGCCCAAGGCGGTTAGGAATCCCGGCGCGCCTTCGATGAAGTGAATGCGACGGGTGCGCAAGAAGGCGGCGGCGGCATGCACGTCGGTCAACGCGCGTTCGTCGGTGAGGTGTAACTCGTGACCGTAGGCAATCGGCGCGGTCATCATGACAACGGACGGGTCGAACATGGTCGGCGAGAAACTGGCGAGGCGTGCCGGTTGTCCGCGCTGAATGCGTTCGAAGAAGCGGTTTTGGTAGTTGGCGGCGATGTTGTTCAGCGCGCGACGCGGCACCACCACCGCCTTGGGCCGCCCGGTCGTGCCCGAGGTAAACAACAGGTAGGCGGCTTGGTCGGGGTTGCCATCGTCCTGTGCTACCTGCGCGGGGAAATCGTCACCGACAGCCACGTCACACGAAGCGGAACCGGCAATTTGGCGCGCCTTATCGGCGTTGGCGGCGTCGTGAATCAGCAAGCTGCAGCCGGCGCTACGCCACTGGTGTCGCAAGGGTTCAACCGCACCGGCGGGATCCAAAGGCACAAAGGCGGCCCCGACCCGCAGCACCGCCAACCACGCGACCGGCAGGGCAACGCGGCGGTCCAACAACACGGCCACGCGCTGTTCGCAACCAATGCCGGCGGCGCGCAAAGCATTGGCGAGACGGCCGCTTTGCGTCCAAACAGCACTGATCGAATGGCCGGCGTCGGCGTCAACAACGGCGACACGCTGGGGATCAGCGGCGGCCAAACGCGCACAACGCACGAGCAGGTCGGCGGGCTCAATCGGCACGGCGGCGGCGCGCGTCACCATGGCGGCACGCGCTTCGGGCGTCAGTACGGGCAAGCTGTGCAGTGGACGGCGATCACCACCTACCACGGCGCGCGCCAAGGTCACAAACAATTGCGCCATCGCGGTCATGCGCCAAGCGTCGAAGAGGTCGGCGTTGTATTCCAGGATTCCCAGCAGTTGGGTCCCATCGGATTCAAAGGCAAAGGTCGCATCGAACTTGCCGGCGGGCGTTTCCGTTTCCATCTGAGCAACACGCAATCCTGGCAACCGCAACGCAATATCAGCACTTTCTTCATAAGCGACAACCACATCGAATAACGGCGCCCGTGCTGATTCACGTGGAATCGGCAGTTCTTCCACTAAGCGATCAAACGGATAGGTTTGGTGCGCCAATGCCGCAACGGTGTTTTCGCCGACCTGCAGCAGGAGGGCGTCAAAATCGGCATCGGCGTCAATCGTGTCGCGCAAGGCCAGCATGTTGACGTAAAAACCAACTTGATCGTCTAAACCCGCGTGGTCGCGACCGGCAACCGGCACACCCACCACCAAATCGGTTTGATCGGTGGTGCGGAATAGCAGTAATTTAACCAAGGCTTGCAAAACCGCCAGCGGTCCCGTGTGACGCGCGCGCGCCAGGGAAAGCAGCTCATTGCCAAGCGCGGCATCGATGGGAATGACACAACGCCCGCCGCGAAAACGCGGTTGGCTGCCGCGCGGACGGTCGGTAACCCAATCGAGCGGTGCCGGCAAGGTCGCGAACTGTTGCCGCCAATAGCGACGACTCGCGGCGCCGTCACCGGCTGCCAAGGTTTCGTTTTGCCAAACGGCAAAGTCTTTATAGTGAAAAGGTAACGGCGTTGGCTCTGCTTCATCGCGATAAAACTCGAACAATTCGCGCGTCATCACCCGCAGCGACCAGCCGTCACAAATAATGTGATGTAAGCACACCGATAACAAAAACCGTTCGGGGTCGATGTGGTACAGACTCGCCCGCATCAGCGGTCCGGTACTCAAATCAAAAGGTGTGACCGCATCGCGTTCGGCCAAGACGCGCGCGTGGGCCTCGGGATCGGCTTCGCCACGGGCGTCGTGGCGGCTGAGCTCAAACGCGTCAAGGGGTAAGAAGTGCTGATAGGGTTCACCGTCGACGCGTTTAAAAACAGTGCGCAAGGCTTGGTGACGCGTAAACAAGGCTTTAAAAGCACGCGCCAAACGCTCGGGCTCCAGGCCGCCTTCCAGCAAAAACAAACCGGGCATGTTGTAAGCGACGGCGGCACCGGCCATTTGATCGAGCACCCACAGGCGCCGTTGCGCGTGCGAGACGGGATAGTGATCGGCAACGGGTAATGCACGGATTTCGCCGAGCGCCGGTGCTTGGTCGCGGTCGCAAAGGCGCGCCGCGAATTCCGCCAAAATAGGCCGTTCAAACAGATCGCGCATGGCGACCTGGCGGCCGAGGCGCCGCCGTAACAAGGCGGCGACACGCATCGCGCTCAGGCTCTGACCACCCAACGCAAAGAAATCACTGTTGCGCCCAACCGCCTCGATTCCCAAGACGGCACACCAAGTCCGTGCGACCTGCTGTTCCAAATCACCGACCGGCGCTTCGAGCACGGCAGCCGGCAAAGCTTCCGGCTCGGGCAAGGCATTGCGGTCGATTTTTCCGTTGGCGTTGAGCGGAAAACGGTCGAGCACCACGAAGTGGGCCGGCACCATGTACTCGGGCAACTGCAGCCGCAAACCCGCACGTGCTTGGTCGACCACGCCGGGGTCGCCGCACAGATAGGCAATCAGTTCGTGGCTGTCACCGGCGACACGTGCGGTGACCAAAGCCTCTGCAACGCCTGGCTCCTCGCTCAAACGCCGCGTGATCTCGCCCAAGGTCACCCGATTACCGCGAATCTTGACCTGATCGTCGCGGCGCCCGTGGAACCGCAAGCGTCCCTCGCCGTCCAATAGCGCGTAATCACCGGTCAGGTACAAACGGTCGCCAGGCGTATTGCTGAAGGGATCCGGCACCCACTTGGCGGCGGTTTGGCCCGGTTGACGATGGTAACCGCGACCGGGCGTCACGCCGCCGATCACCAGTTGCCCGACGGTACCAGGCGTTACCTGGCGCAAACCGTCGTCGAGTAACAAGATCCGCACGCCGGCAGGTGGGCGACCGAGCGGCACGCCTTCATCGAGGTTTTCGTCGGCGCCGACATGGTGGAAACAGGCCAGGACGGAACATTCGCTGGGGCCGTAATCATTGGTGAAGCCAAAACGCGCGGCATAACGGGCGACGCGCTTGGGGTCGGGCGCCTCGCCGCCACTGATGACGCGTTTCATACTGGGCACGTGGAAATCACCCAACAACGCCATATAAGCAGGCGGCACCACCAAGTGCGTAGCGCGGTGACGGTTCATCAGCGCAATCAGCCGTTCGGGATCCTCGCGGTCGGCGGCGGCCACGCACAACAGGGCGGCACCACGGACCAACGGTGTAAAGCTGGTCAGTTGAGCGGCGTCAAAGGAAAACGACAATAACATCGGCCACACATCGCCGGGAGCAAGCGCCAAGTCGGTGGCGCGTTCGTACACAATATTGGCAAAGCCGCGATGCGGTTGGACGGCGGCCTTTGGTCGGCCGGTACTGCCGGACGTGTAAATCAAAAAGGCGGCGGCTTGTGGTGGGCGCGGACCACTCGGCGCTTGGGCGGCGCACGCCTCACCGGACCACACCATAATCGGGCAGTCACTCAAATCACGGGCAAGCTCCTGCAGCGAAGCGACGGTAACCAAAGCGTGGAGTTCGGCGTCGGCGGCCATGAACTGCAAGCGCTCGCGCGGATATTCGGGATCGAGCGGCACATAGGCGCCACCGGCTTTCATCACCGCCAAGGCGGCAATGATTTGATCCATACCACGCGGAAGCAACAGGCCGACCCGTCGTTCCAGGCCGACACCATACTGTGCGGCCAACAGCCGGGCGACGGCGTTGGCGCGCCCATCCAGCGCGTTATAAGTCAGTTGTTGATCGCCGTCGATTAAAGCAACGGCGTCGCCATGGCGCAGGACGGTGGCTTCGAAAAGATCCACCAGCGTTTGGTCACCGATCACCGAAGGCCCGCCGTCAAGGTACGACAGCACTTCGGTTTTGGCCGTGGGCGCGCCCCACGTCAGACGCGGCAAACGGCCGAGCGTGATCTCGCCGTCGCAGGCTACGGTTTCGGCAAGCGCGGCAAAGTCGGCGGCCAAACGCGCCATGCGGTCCGGCGCAAACAAGGCGGTGCGGTAATGGAAGGTGACCGTCAAGCCGCCGTCAACGCTACCGCCGGCAACCAGGGTGAGGTCCATTTTGGCGGCGGGTAACGGGATCTCAACCAGCGAACAGGTGAGCTCGGGTAACAACAAATCGCGACAGGGATCCTGCTCGTGAACAACCATGACATCAAAAAACGGTGTGCGACCGGCTTCGGGAAACACTTCGAGCGCTTCGGCCAAATCTTCGAGCGGCGGCGGTGGATTTTCGAGCGCTTCACCGACAGCGTCAACTTCGGTCGCCAGCACCTCGCTGAATGAGGTGCGCGCGGTGACAGCGGCACGCACAACCAAGGTGGTGACGAAATAACCAAAGGCATCGGCGGCGCCTGGCTGATCACGGCCGATGTAAGGCGTGCCGACGGTAAGGTCGCCGTGCCCGGTCATTTGATACAAAAGCACACGGGTCAAAGCGGTTAAGGCGGTGAACAAACCGCCATGGGCCCGGCCCGCTTGTTCGGTTAAGGCATGGACCGTGGCCGGCGCCAAGTAACAACGCACCTGATCGCCGTGGAAATCGGCACGGGTCGGGCGCGCATAATCGTAGGCTGGTTCTGGACGCGACAAGTGCGCCAAACGCCGCCGCCAGAACGGCAAGGACGCCTGCAGCCGCTGGTTGAATCCGGCCTGATGCGGTGCTTGCTCGCGCCAGCGCGGCGCGGGCGCCAAATCGGCGTCGGCCCCGGCGGTGGCGGCGCGGTACAGCGGCGAAAGCTCGCGGAAAAACAGCGCCAGCGATTGACCATCGGCAATGATGTGGTGAAACACGAGCACCAAACGGTGATGGTCCGGCGCTAAACGCAGCAACAACAGGCGCAGCGGCGCGCTTTCGGTTAAAACGAACGGCGCGGCGGCCGCCTCACAGGCATGGCGTTCGGCGGCGGCGGCCGGATCGGGCGCCAAGGAAACATCGATCCATGCCGGCGCAAGCACTTCCTCGGTCACGCGTTGGCGGCAACCGTCCTCGTTTTCTTCAAAGCGCACACGCAGCGCTTCGTGGCGTTGCTGCAAGACGTTTAAGGCCGTGGTCAGCGCGTCGCGATTGAGGGTGCCGTGCAAATCGAGCGCACCCGGCATGTGGTAAGCGCAGGATGTAGGGTTCAGTTTTTGGTGGAACCAGAGCGCGCGTTGCCCGGCACTGAGCGGGAAGCTAACCGCCTGGTCGACGGACGAGGTCGCGGCAGGCGCGGCGACGGGCGCAAGTGGCTCGGCCTCGGCCAAGCAACGCGCCAAGGCGGCGAGGTCGTCGGCCAACAAAATATCGCGAATGCGCAAATCACGACCGATCCGCGTGCGTGCCAACGAGGCCAACCGCACGGCGCCCAAACTGTTGCCGCCCAGTTCCAAGAAACTATCGCGCAGGTCGACACTGGGTATTTCCAAGACCTCGGCGCAAAGTGTCAATACGGCAGCTTCGAATTCATTCCCCGGCGCAAGCGGCGCGCCTTCCCGTTCGCGCGAGCCGTCCAGATCAAGCGTGGCCAAATTGGCGGCCAATTGCACGCGGTTGGTTTTGCCGGAGGTCGTCATCGGCAAAGCATCGAGTGCCACGTAGAAGGACGGCACCATGGCGGGCGTCAAGAATTCACGAGCATGGGCGCGCAAGTCGTCGACCACCACCTCGGCGCCGGCGTAAAAGGCGACCAGCACCTTGTCACGACCGCGTTGGTGCGGCAACACAGCGGCGGCCTGAACGCCGCAGAAACGCCGCAAAACGTCTTCGATCTCTTCCGGCTCAATGCGTTGACCGTTGATTTTAATTTGGTTGTCAATGCGACCCAAAAATTCGTAGGTACCGTCGGGTGCACGCCGGACCAAGTCGCCGCTGCGGTAGAGGCGTTTGCCGATGGGATCGTCTTCAAAGGGATCGGGCACAAACACGGAGGCGGTACGCGCGGGTCGGCCGTCGTAGCCTTGGCCAACCCCAATGCCGCCGATGGCCAACTCGCCGGCCACGCCACGCGGCAAGGGTCGCAGCCAAGCATCAACGATGTATAGGGTTGTGCCGTCGCTGGTGTTGCCGAGGTGAATCGTTTCGCCCACGCGGAACGGCGCGGCCGTGCAGCCGATGGTCGCTTCGGTGGGGCCGTATTGGTTGTAGAGCCGTGCGTTGGGGAAATGCACAGCGGCGGCGGCGACCAAATCGGGCGTCAGCACTTCGCCGCTGCAGAGAATGCGGCGGAATCGCGGGTTGCGCACGCCCAAACCAATCAGGGTTTCCAGGTGAGTCGGGGTCACATCCAGTAAATCAGCGGGATTCTCGTTTTCGCACACCCAGCGCAAAGCGGTAATGTGATCCAAATCGGCGGGCGGTGCGGTGAGCGTGCCGCCGCCGCACAGCGACAGCAAAATGGAACCAAGCCGCGCATCGAAGGTCATGGAACTGTGGAGGATATCGTTAAAGCGATCGGGTGCGGCGCGGTACAAACGTAACTTCCAGCTCAACCAATTGCCCAGGTTCTCGTAGCTGAGTCGGCAGCATTTGGGTTCACCGGTCGAACCACTGGTAAACAACAGGTACACACTGTGGGCTGGATCGCCTTCCGGCGGCAAAGGCCTTTTTGTAGCAAGCGGTTGACGCAAATCGGCGATACGGCACCGCGGCAACATGGTCAGTTCGCTTGCGTCACACAGATCATCGACGAGTAACAGCCGGCATTTGGCCAATTCGATCATGCGCGCCTGGCGCGCGGCGGGATGGTCGGCGTCGAGCGGAACCAACACGCCGCCGGCTTTGAGGATGCCGAGCATGGCGCAAACTTGGTCATAACCGCGCAAGCTAAGCGCGGCCACCGAGATTTCGCGGCCAATGCCGTGGGCCCCGATTAAGCGCTGGGCAATGCGGTCACTGTCGCGATCAAGCGTGGCGTAATCATATTGCGCCTCGACCTGCCACACGGCGAGTCGGTCGGGCTGCAGCCGCGCCATACGCCGGAACTGAGCCACAAAATGGATCGGCCGCGCGGGCGGCACCATCGCGTTCCACTGGTGTTCGCGGTTGACCAAGGCCTTCATCGGCAACAAGCTCGGCGCGTGGAGACCGGCGCTCGGCGCGGCGCTGAAATAGGCGCAGAGGTGCGCCAAACCGGCGGCAAGATCTTCAATGAAACCTGGCGGAAATAGCGCCGCCTGATAGTCGAAATCGAGCACAAGCGGGCCGTTGCCGTCAAAGTCGCGTAGGTGAAGCGTGATCGCATCGCGTTGCTGCGCCGGCGGCAATTGGTGAACCCGGTGGCGGGTCCCGTGCGGTGAGGCTTCGTAACGGTGTTTTTGAAACGACAATACGAAACGGCCCAGGCGACCACCAACCCCGGCCTTCTCAGGTAACCGGCCGAGTGGAAAGGCTTGGTGGCGATAATCGCGGCGCAGGTCGGCGGCCACGGTTTTCACCAAGGTTAGGAAATCCCCACTCGCGGCCAAATCCAAAACCAAGGGTTTCTCAGCCGCAAAATGGCCGGGTGTGCGTTTGGCAAGCGCCGAGCCGCGATTGAGAACCGGCAGCCGCAACGTCAGCGCTTCGGCGCGATGGGCGCGGGCCAGGTACAGTCCGTAAAGCGCAACCATCGTTTGCAACGGCGATACGCCACAGGTTTCGGCCAGTTGTTCGAGGCGACGCCACTGTTCGCGCGGCCACTCGCACCGCAATCGCGCACACCGCAGGTCGCTGCTGTCGGGCAGATCAATCGCTTCCGGCAGACGCGCGATTTTTTCCTGCCAATAGGCGCGATCCCGTTGGTAACGCGGCGATTGTAGATAGGCCTGATCACGGGCGATTTGGTCGAGGAACGCCGGCGGCGCGGGCGTCGGCCCCTTCCCATCGGCGAGGTTATTGTAGTCGGCAATCACATGCGCCATCACTTGGTACCAACCCCAACCGTCGCCAATTAGGTGATGAAACACGGCGTACCAATAGTGGCGCGTCGGGCTCAAGCGGTAGACGACAAAACGGACCGGCGGCAAATCAGCGGCAAAAGGCACGCCGACATCGGCCTGCATGGCGGCCATGGCGGCGCCGTGCGGGTCGGGGTCGTCGGTGAGATCGATCACCGGAACCTCAGCCTGAAACCCGCTCAGTACACGCTGACGCGGCACGCGACCGTCAAAATCAAACACCAGTTGTAGGGCGTCGGTCACGCTTGCGGTTTGTCGGGTGGCACGAGCCAACAGGGCGGCGTCGAGCGGGCCGTCAAACGCAATGTAACTACCAATGTGGTACGGCACACTGTCGGCATAGAACTGTTGGTCCAACCACATATCGTGTTGGTTGGCGGTGAGTGACGAGGTTTCGACCAAAATCGGTTCCTTTCTGCGAGGCCTAGCCCCGTTGTTTGGGTGCGCATGGCACGAACACCTAGCGCGGAGCGGGCGATTAGCGCAGGGCTTCACACAGCAAAGCGGCGTTGGCGACCAACGCTTCACCTTGCAACATGCCGTCGTGACGGCCGTGACCGCGCAGTTCGCGGAAATCGGGGCAGGCGTTGCGCCACGCCGCACGGGCCTGATCGCGGCCGGCGTCGTCTTCACCACAGCGCAGGAACACAATCGGCGCCTTCACCGTGCCGCTGTCACAGCGCCGGTAATGATGGTGGTAGAAAGCACCCGGCGTTTTTTGGATCAAGGCGAGCAGATAGGGTTCATCAGCATACTCGCCCATGACCGGATCTTCGCGCAGTTGATCGTGCAGATCGGTCAAAAAGGCGGCGCGCCGCGCTTGCAGATCGCTCTCGGCGGGCGGCGGACCTTGACGATAAATGCTATCCAGCAAAATCAAGCGCTGGACGGTTCGACCACGGCGCTCCAGCTCTTTCACCGTTTCGAAAGCCAGGTTGCCACCCGCGGAATAACCCATTAGCGTCAGCGGCCCCTGCGGTTGTTGCCGCTCAATGTGGTCGGCAACAACACACTCGGGTTCGGCGGTGTCGACAAAGTCAAAACCGTAAAATGAAACGCCTGGCAAGCGCTCCGCCAGCGGTCGGTAGATCATGGCGAAACCCAACATCGGTGGCAGCACAAACAGGTTTTGCGCGCCGGCCGCGCCCAAAAGGCTCGGTCCACCGGTGTTGTCATTTAGTTGCCAATCGCCGAGACGGTCGACCATTTCAGCGAGCCGGCGTATGGTTCGCGTCTGCAGCAGCAAGGCCAAGGGCACACTGCGTCCGCCGTCGCGATGCAGGCGCGCGACAATTTCGGCGGCCCGCAAGCTGTGACCACCCAGTTCGTAGAAGTCGTCGTCAATGCCGGGCGCACTGCAACCGAGCACCGCGGCCCACACGGCGGCAAGCCGTTGCTCCGTCTCAGTACGCGGCGCAACCCATTGCTTTGCTGAAGGTTGCCGACTACGGGCCAACTCGAGCAAGCGCTGCTGATCAATTTTGTTGCTGTGCGTGCGCGGTAAAACGGGAACCACCACCCACCGCGTCGGCACCATGAATTCGGGTAAGCGGGCGAGCAAAAACTCACGTAAGTCATTGGTATCCAGCGTATCGGCACCCTGAACGGCAGCAACTAAGTCGCCGTCGAGCGCACTCACGGCGGCGTCACCGACACCTGGTGCGCGGCGCAGCACGGCCTCGACTTCACCGGGTTCAACACGGTTCCCACGCACTTTGAGCTGGCTATCGGCGCGACCCAATTGCACGAAGCCGTGTTGCGGATCGAACCGCGCCAGGTCACCTGTTCGAAACAAACGCGCGCCGTCGCCATGGGGGTCGGGCACGAAACGGGCGGCCGTCTCCCGTGGTGCGTTGCAATAACCGCGCGCCACCGCCGGACCCCCCAGGTAAAGTTCGCCCACCGCACCGGGCGGCACCGGATTCATGGCGCTATCCAACAGCCATAGGTCGTGACCACCCAAGCTTCGCCCAATCGGTACGGGCCCCGGCAAGCCGGCGACCTCGTCGATGACCGCGGCGCAGGCACCGGTTGCTTCGGTTAAACCGTAATTATTGACCAAGGTGCAATTGGGCAATGCGGCGCGCGCGGCGGCGGCCACATCAACCGGTAAGGCCTCGCCATGAACAACCAACAGCGTTAATTGCTCAAGTTCGGCACCCAAAGTTGGCCGCTGGAGCAAGAGCCGTAACAGTGAAGGTACCATTTGCATGCGGCGCAGCGCGTGTTCGGCCAGAAAAGCCACCAATTGAGCCGGATCCTTGCGCACCGCTCGCGGCGCAATCACCAAGGTGCCGCCCAGGAACAAGGCCTGGCCAATTTCCATCAGCCATTCGTTGATATCGGGGTTGGCGGTTAAGCCGAAACGTTCGCCGGCAGCGGCCGGACAGCGCGCCGCCAACCAGTTCAGGCGATGCGTCAAGCTGCCGTGTGTCCCCAAAACGCCCTTGGGCCGACCCGTCGACCCGGAGGTGTGAAGGATGTAGGCAAGTTGTTCCAGCGACACCGGTTGGGGCGTGAACGCACATGCATCAGGCGCGAGCGCGGCGGCATTGCACATGGCCAGGTTACCCCAATCAAAGCCGGCGCTTTCGTCATCGACCAACAGCACCGCCGGCCGCACTTCGTCGGCGATGGCACGTCGCCGTTGCGGCGGTAATTCGGGACCAATCGGCACAAACACGGCGCCGGCCGCCAACACACCGAACAACGCCGCCACACTTGCGGCGCTGTTGTGCATCGACACGGCGACGGGTGTTTCGCAACCAATGCCACGTGCGCAAAGTTCACGAGCCACGGCACTTGCCTGAGCCGCAAGGGCCGCGTAGGTGACGCGATCCGCGCCGTCGATCACCGCCACAGCTTCAGGTGTCGCCGCCGCTTGGCGCCAGAAGGACCCACTCAGATTGCTGTCCGTAACGGCACGATAATCAGGCGCCAAACGCGCTAGGGAACGCGCGCCGTGCAGTGCTTTATCAAGAGGTAACCGGTCAATCGGGGCTGTCGGCGCGGCCAACAGTTGGTCGAACAGGTGCAAAAAGGCACGCGTCAAATATTCCATCGTTTCGTGTTTGTAAATGTCGGAAGCGTACTCCAGGAAGCAAGTCACTTCGTCGCTGCCTTCCATGAAGATGAGCTGCATATCCATCGGCGAGATTTCGCGGTCGGCGTAATAGCCTTCAATGCGGAACGGCGGCGCGTCGGCTTCGTCGTGGAGTTTGGCGGCTTCGGTATTGAGACCGGCGGCACTGACATAAACAAAACCCAATTGCGTCAAGGGCATGTAGCGCAAGTCGCGTTCGGGTTTCACTGCTTCGACAATGGCGGAAAAAGGCACGCGTTTGTGTTTGAGGCCGCCGAGCACGTTTTCCTTGGTGGCGGCCAGCAGTTGGTCGAAGGTCATGCCGGCGTGGACGCGCCCGCGAAAGGGCACGTAATTGAGGAAGTAGCCGATGACGTGGGTCATCTCGCGATGTTCGCGGTGCGACGCAGGCACGGCGATCAGCATGTCTTCCAAACCGGCAAAGCGATAAAACAAGGCATAGGACGCGGCCAGCAACGACATTAACGAGGTGGTGCCGACCCGGCGATTGAGTGCGCGCAAAGCCTGGGTCCGGCGTTGATCGAGGGTAAAAAATACGCGACTGCCGCGATAGGTAAACACCTTAGGACGCGGGTAATCGGCCGGGATTTCGGCAATAGTCGGCGCCCCTGCCAACGCTTGCTTCCACCAGGCGAGCTGGCTTTGGTACGCCTCGCTCTTAAGCCATTGGTTGCGCCACAAGCCGTAGTCAACGTAATGACGCGTGATCGGCGGCAACTGGGCCGGTCGCCCACGCACCAGCCCCCAGTAAAAGGCGATCAACTCGCGAAAGAAAATATTGTAGGAAACCGCATCGGTAATTGAGTGGTGCATCACCGGAATCATGATGTACTCTTCGGCGGCGAGCCGCAGCACCACAAAACGCACAATCGGACCCTTCGCCAAATCGAAGGGGCGATTGATTAGGCGCGCCGCCGCTTGCTGGGCGGCGTGTTCGCGCGTCGCCGCCGGTTCATCGCGTAAATCGACCCACACGATCGGCAAATCGCGTTTTTCGGCGACAGCCACATAAGGAACGCCGTCAATCACCGGGTAACAAGCACGCAGCATTTCTTGGCGTTGCACCAAGGCGGCGTAGGCTTGTTCCAACAACGGCGGGTTAATCGGACCGAATACGCGTTGCGCGTTGCCAATGTTATAGGGCACGGCATCGGCATCGACCTGTTGAAAATACCAGAGTGCGGCTTGATCGGCGCAAGCCGGCCAGGGCCCGGCGCCACTGCGCGCCGGCAGGGAAGATTCGTCTTGAGCACCACGTTGACGTTCGCGGGTGCGGAGCAGGAGTTCGCGCTGTTGAGGGGTTAGCGCGGCAACGCGTTCGGCCAGTGTTTTCACGAGGTTATCCTTGTGAAAGCATTTTCAGCTTTGTGAAATTTTACGAATAAAAAGGAACTAGGGTGCGATTATAGCGATGCCGAAAACGAAAAGAAAGGCCGATATCGTCGGCTATTAGCGCCGTCAAAGCAGCCCGCGCAACCGCGCGTTGTCACGGTAAAAAACCGATGAATACCAACGCAATCGCCGCCGTTAGCGGATCCACGCCAATCACTGACACCTGTGTCAAATTTCAGTTGTCTCATCGCCACGTCCGCGTTGCAATGGGAACTCAAGGCACGCCTCCCTGTGCCCCATTACTTTCCCTTCCAGGAGCAACTGATGTTTTACCGTATCTTTTTATCCATGCTCGCGCTTTTGATCCTCAACATGGCCGGCCTCCACGCCGCCGACCCACCCTGGACCTTACGCGGTGACGGTTACCTCGTCATCACCAAATCGTCGACGGCCGACAACCTTGCCGATGCCGCTATTCCCGAAGCCTTGGCCGACAGTTACGTCAACGACATTAATATAATGATGCTGGTCGATTACCAGGAATCACCGGTCGGCCCCTATGGCGAACTGCTGTACATGCCGGGAAACTTTCGCTTTGCCGACGGTCGCCGACACTTCAGCATCACGAAGATTTTTGTGGACTCGCAGCAGAGTCTCGTCGATGGCCGTCGCAACTGGGGTATCCCCAAAGAATTGGCTGACTTTCATTTCAGCGATGAGGATGGTGATACCTGGGTTGAAGTCGGCGACGCGGACGGCGTTTTTGCCGAAATGCGCTTCACCCCTTTTGGCCCCTCCTTTCCCGTCAACACATTTTGGATTGCGCCGATCTTTCGCACCCTCGGCCAGGTGCTCGACGACACCACCTTCGTTTTCACCCTCGCCGGCGAAGGCCGCGCGCGCTTCGCCCACTTCGATCCGATCTTCTTCGACCCGGCCCGCTTCCCCGACATGCAAACTCGCAAAGTCATCGCCGCCGTGCGCGTTGAAAACTTCACACTGACCTTTCCCGTCGCCGACACCATCGACGGCGTTGCGGCCCCATAACACCAAACCCACCGGCCGCTCAGCCGGTGGGTTTTTGTGAAGATGGTCGGTGGTGGGGCGCGTGCGTCATGGTGACAGCATCTGCCAACCGCGTCCAGGCGGCGATCGACACGCGCGACGGCCGACTCACCCATGGCTGGAAAAGGCCAGGTTAGGAACGCACGCATGCTCGTGTATTGAACCTAAAGCGTACGATAGCTTTTGTGGCGAATCACCCAACACCCCTCAATTCGGTGCAGGGTCAGGTAATCACGGAACAGGAAGCTCAAGACCCGTACCTCGGCCGTCACCCAAGCCAAGGGTCCGTCAATCTGCAGGTGGGTCAGCGTCTTTTGATAAGCATCACCCTGGTCGCGCAGCGGTGGCTGCGCCAGAACGCGCGTGATAAAGGCCGGCGCCGATTCTTCCCGTGGCGCGTCACCCAAATAACCCGATACAAAGGCTTCCGGGTGAAAAGCGCGCTCACACAGCGCACCATCACCCAGCCAAGTGCCGAGAAAATAATCGAGCACCACCGAACGTACCGCCGTTTCGTCGGCGAGCTGCAGCACTTGGCGCTTTGGATCTTGAGAAAGTCGCGCTGTCTCTTGCAGCCATTGATCATGCAGCCATTTTTGCGTGCGCCGTTTTCCCGGCATCTCAATCCAATAGATGTCGCGTTCGAAGGTAATCACCTGGCCGTCGCCGGCCACAATCACCCAAAAATACAACCCATCGCTGGGCCGACGCATTTTGACCTTCATCCCCGCGACGAGGTGCTCGGCCCCCTCGTATACCACCGTTTCATCGTGGCGTTCGATCCACAAAACGGTGCGGTCGTCGACCAGCTCGGGTGCAACCTGCTCAAGAAAAGCCGTCGCCACCGTCGCCGCCTGTTCGCGGGTAGGCAGGTCGGCCTGCACCATGCCACGATGCAAACGCGTCAAACCCAATAAACGATCCGAGAGCGGATCGAGCAACACCGCCACCTGCTCGCCGGCCAAGCCGGCACCGTCGGGGGCGAACCGCAACCAAAGTGCGGGTTGATCGTCAAAGTCGACGTGAGCACGAACCCTCAGTTCGAAAGAGGCAGGTAGCCAGGAAGTTAAATCGAGCGCGGAGAAACGGATCAAAGCCTGCTCGGCAGAAGCACTAAAAAGCATGGGGGAACCTCGCCAAAGTTAATCTAACGTCAGGTGTAGATTTTAGTTAAAAAAAAGGCCTACTCGTGTTCGGCCGCCTCAATCAGGCCTTCCAAGCGGGCGATGTTGCGCAGCAGATCGTCGCGAAATCGCGTCACCTCGGCCAGACGTCGGTCGGCGTCGCCGAGATGGTTTTTCAAGATGCGTAACACTTCGCGTTTTCCGCGTAACCCGCTGTTATCTTCGAAATAAAGGTGAATCACCTCGCCGATTTCGTCCAACGACAAGCCCAACGCCTTAAGCGCAGCAATCTTTTGCAAGCGCTTAAGCGTCGTTTCGTCGTAGTAGCGATAGCCCCGACCTTCGCGGTGGCTCGGCTGAATCAGACCCTTTTGTTCGTAGAAATGAATCGTCCGATGACTGAGACCGGCGCGACGCGCCAACTCACCAATTTTCATAGCCGCCATCAAAACCTCACGTGAACTGTAGTTTATTGGGTTCGCCTAGCCGCTGTCAACCTCGGCCCGACGGCTCATCATAAACCATCGATCCATTCGCAGCGCCGGTTTGATGCCGACCAACCTCAACCGGCACCCGTCGTCACGGATCGATTCGATTCAAACCCGCATGATCGGATTTGGTATTCTTCTTGAAAAGAACACCTGCCAACTTGGTTCGGAGGTGAGGCAACCCATGACAGTGAACCCTTCGCTGTGGTCACGATACCGTCTCAGCATGCAACTCGGCGTGGCCGGCCTGATACTGGGCGTCATCGATCTCGGCTTTTTCGTGGCGTTTGGCTTCGACATTACCGTTTCCGGCCACGACGGCACGCTTATTTTTGGCCTGTATCTGTCGCTAACCTTCGGTATCCTCGGCGCCTTCGCCGGTGTGTTGTTCGATCAGCGCCGCCGCGAACTGGAACACGCCCAGGTGCGAGAAGCCAACCTTTCGCTGCGCAACACCATGCAGCAAAAAATCAATCAAACCGAAAAGCTGGCGGCCCTCGGTCAAATTGCCGCCGGCGTCGCCCACGAGGTGCGCAACCCGCTGGCCATTATCCGCTGCCAAGTCCAAAACCTTGCCGAGGACGTCGCCGAAGGGATTCAGCCTAAACACACGGACTTTGACGACATCCTCACTGAAATTGATCGTTTGGGTCGCGCTGTCGAAGCCATCCTCGGTTTTGCGCGACCACTGCAGCCACAACCGCGCCGCCTCAACGCCGCCGCCCTGTGGCGACAAATCAACCAATTAGCCCGTGCCGCCCTCGCGGAGTCCGATGCGACGCTTGATTGCGACCCACTCCAGGAACCGGCACCCACGCTTGAACTCGATCCCGATCTCACCTGCCAAATTGTTTTGGGTCTGGTCGGCAACGCCGTTCAAACGCAGGCCGATCGGCTGCGCCTGAGTTGTCGTGAAGACAGCGGTACTTGGTCGGTTAGCGTGGCCGACAACGGACCGGGCGTGCCGGCGGCAGCGCGCGAGAAAATTTTCGAACCCTTTTACACGACCCGAACCGACGGCCACGGTCTCGGCTTGGCCATCGCCCGCCAGATCGCGCGGGCTCAGGGCGGTCGCCTCGATGTCGGTGAAGCCGATTTGGGCGGCGCGCTTTTTACGCTAACCCTGCCCCGCACCAAGGAGGCCGACGGTGCCTGAACGCATTTTGATCGTCGACGATGAACGACCGATGGCGCACGCCGTCGCCCGCGCCTTAGAACGCAAGGGCTACCTATGCCGGGTATTTTTCGACGGCCACGAAGCCCTCCAGGGCTTTAAAGCGGAAGGCGCCGATTTGGTCATCACCGATCAACGCATGCCAACCATGAGCGGAATTACACTCCTGCAACACCTCAAAGAACTGGCGCCCGATCTGCCCGTCATCTTCTTAACGGCTTATGCCGACGTGGCGCGCGCGGTGGAAGCGATGAAACTCGGCGCCTTCGACTATTTAACCAAACCGTTTGATAACAACGAGCTGCGCACTCAAGTCGCGCGCGCCCTCAAACTCAATCAATTGGAACAAGAAAACGACCGCCTGCGATGCGCTTTGCGCGGTCAACGGGGTGAAATCGAGCCGCAAAGCAAAGCCATGCGCGCCGTTTTCTCGCTGGCCGACCGCGCCGCCGCCAGTGACGCAACCGTGTTGTTGCAAGGTGAGAGCGGCACCGGCAAAGAAGTCGTGGCGCGGCGCATTCACTGGCACAGCCCGCGTTTGCAACAGCCGTTGGTGGCGGTTAACTGTAAAGCCTTCGCCGAGAACCTGCTGGAAAGCGAATTGTTCGGCCACGTCAAAGGCGCTTTTACCGGTGCGCAAACGGCCCGGCGTGGTTGTTTCGAGCGCGCCGACGGCGGCACTCTATTCCTCGACGAAATCGGCGAAATCAGTTTGTCGTTTCAGGCCAAGCTGTTGCGTGTCCTGCAGGAACGAGAAGTGGTGCCGGTTGGCGGCGACCAACCGCGTCCTTTTGATACGCGTGTGATTGCCGCCACCAATCGCAACCTTCGCGCTGATATCGCGGCGGGTCGCTTCCGTGAAGACCTGTACTTCCGCCTTAATGTGATCCCCATCGCCATCCCGCCCTTGCGCGAACGGCGCGAGGATGTCCTACCGTTAGCCGAGTCGTTCCTGCAGCAACACGCCCATCAAAGTGGCCGCCGATTCCAGTTCAGCTCTCTGGCACAAAAACGATTACACGACCATGCATGGCCGGGAAATGTGCGCGAGTTGGAGAATACCGTTGAACGAGCCGCCGTGTTGGCGCGCGAGGAAACCATCGAAGCCGAGGACTTATTGCTGGAACAGCTCGCGCCGCCGTCAACCGCGACCCATGATGCGGCCTTGCCCAGTCTGCAGGAAGCGCTGGACCGCGCCGCCGAAGAGGTGATTCGCCGCGCGCTGGATCAATGCGCGGGTCGCAAACAGGAGGCGGCCCGACTGCTCGGGGTGGAGCGCACCACGCTTTATCGGTTCATGAAGAAGCTCGATTTAGATTGAGCACCAGCGATGCTCTAGGAGCACCTGAGTTGCAGTTGTGCACCATTGACGTTGCACAACTGCAACGTCGCCTAAACGGTCGTCGCCTAAACATCCCGCCAATCTTAGTCCAACCAAGAGTAGCGGTATTTTTTGACACAGGCGACACGCGCCTCTGCCAACAAGGCGCCAATGACAACCTTATTATTTCCAAAGCATTCACCAAAATAATGGCGTTCCAGCCGCCGAAGCCCATCAAGCGCGACGCTTTTCATTCAAAAAACGCTGTCGGCCGGCCCCGTTTGGTTTTGACTTTGCACTTAGAGAATCCCCGTCGGTAGCGCACTACCGCCAAAAAACAGTCGGAGGGTTCCGCTATGTGGAAAAAAATCATCTTGGGTGTCTTGTTTATCGATTTTTCGTTTTTGAATCTGCGCGCCTTGTCGGCGTTCAGCTATTTCGGTGTCCTTGAAGCTGTCTTCGCCAACCAGGCAACGCAACTCGTGTTTGCCGATCTGTGCATCAGCCTCGGCCTTGTGTTGGCGTGGATGTTTAAGGACGCCCGCGCCAAACAGCGGTATTTTTGGCCCTATGCGCTGGTTACGCTGCTCTTCGGTGTCGCCGGCCCGCTCGCCTACCTGCTCGTTGAAGAATTCTTCGAGGTCCCGGACGCGCTCAACCAGGCCGCTCGCACAAGCGCCTAACACCCTGGGGCCGTGGTATAGTGGCCGGCGTGCCGCCACCATCACGGCCACCCACTTGCGTCAGCCGGGACGACCCGCCGACCCCAACCCGAAGCCGGGACGACCCGAAGCAAACTGCCGCCGACACGCGGCAAGCAGCGAGGTGCGACCATGAGCGGAGAAGTGAATCTCCATCGTTTATTAGCCGGCTTGACAGCAGAATGCCAAGCCGAGGTCTACGTGTTTGTGACGCTACCCGAGGAAACGGTACTCCCGGCCGGTCTCAAACCGCGCATGCTGTTTCGCGAAGGTGAAGGTCTAACCCTTATCGTGGAACAACACCAAGCCCTAGAATTCGGTTGGCCCAGTGCCTTTCCCTGCCGCATGATCACTTTGACCGTTCACTCTTCCCTGGAAGCCGTTGGCTTTATGGCGCGCATTGCCACGGCACTCGCTGACCGAGGTTTGGGCGTCAATCCGGTGTCTGCCTTTTTTCACGACCACCTGTTCATCCCCCTCGGCCGCGAGGCCGATGCCCTGGCCGCTCTGGCCGATCTGGCCGCCAAAGCCAAACAGAGCGATTGAGCAGCACGGCACCGTGCCTTGCGAACACGCCACCGTACCGCGCCTTGTTTCATTAGACCAAGCTCAAACGAACGGGAACATTGCCGCGCGTCGCGTGGGAATAGGGGCACACGATGTGGGCCTTGTCGACCAGGTCCTCGAGCACCCTTTCTTCGAGGCCGGATGCTTTGATTTGCAATGCCACATCAAGCGCAAAACCCGTGTCGACCGGGCCGATGCCGACCTGAGCTGTGACAGCCACATCAGCAGGCAAGCGCGTTTTCTCCTTGGAGGCAACGTGCTTGAGTGCGCCTAAAAAACAGGCGGCGTAACCGGCGGCGAACAATTGTTCGGGGTTGGTGCCTTCGCCACCAGGGCCACCGAGCTGCTTGGGCATGGTTAATTTTTGGTTGAAGGCGCCGTCTTGGGAAATGGCGCGGCCGTCGCGGCCGCCGGAAGCAGAAACAGTGGCAGTGTAAAGGATATTCATGGGTTCACTCCTGATTTGGTTTTCACAGCAATCATTATCGCGCTAACTATCAGTCACAAAGAAAACCGCAAGCGGTGTTGCGGTCTCTTAATCGGCCAACTGCGCCAAAGGTTATCGCAATAACTATTCGCGCGCAACCTATTTCTCGATATTTTGTGAACCCACCCCGTCACAACAACCCAACCACTCGCTTTATTGCCCTTAGCAAAACACCCTTAGACCGTACCACCCTCCAAACGGCCGCGTAACGCCAACAAAGTGCCGCGCAGATTTTCGAATTCTTGCTGGGCCATGCCGCAGGTGCCCGCCACCTGTTGGTTGACCGCCGCCGCTTGCTCTCGCAGCGCGCGCCCGTCTTCGGTCAATTCAATCGCCAAACTGCGTTCGTCTTTGCCGCCACGTCGTCGCACCAACAACCCTTGTTTTTCCAAACGCTTCACGACCGGCGTCAGGGCGCCGGGATTTTGGTGCAGCCGTTGCGACAGCTCTTTAAGGGTGCCGCCGTCTTTTTCCCATAGCACCAACAACACCAAAAATTGGGGGTAGGTCAGGTTAATCGGTTCCAACAAGGCTTTGTAGATTTTGTTCATCGCCAACGACGTAGAATAAAGGGCGAAGCAAAGCTGTTGATCAAGCAACAATGGCTGGTTTTCGGTCATCACAGACTCCCCACGCATGAAAAATTAACACGCGAATCATTTTAGCGAAAAGCACACACAACCGACATCATTCGTAACACCCTCTTCGCGGACCGGGAGCCAACGCCATGGGCGAGTACTTCTTTGTCGCCAATCCACAACAGCGAGCATATCTGGACCCATTTCGCATGTTCTCGAGCGAAAAGTGCCCCACGATCCTCCAAGACAGAAGTATGCCTGAACGAATTGCCCTGCTTGCTTGCCAATTCGAAGGAAGCGAAAAGCTCCCAGACCACCTGGTCTGGACACAGGAACTGTTAAGCACGTGGTCATCCCAGAAAATCGTTCTCTGGGGGGATTACAAATTTGAAAGCCGCACCTGGCTAATGCAGAAGCATTTCCACAACCTCACCTGGCCAACAAGCGCCATGGTCTGGGAGCACGACCTATCTAATGTCTACCAAACCCTGACCTACCCGTATTCTGGACGCGAAAATCTGGACGGCGTCCTGGCACTGGGTCGCTCGCCACACCTCGACACCTTTCGCGCAACCACCGACCCAAGCAAACGGCCACCGCGGCCGGAACGGGTCGCGGTTGTGCAAGCCGTCACCCGCCAACTCGGCTACCCCGCGTTTTACCTGGTCAACCTACACACCCGTCAAAAAATCAAAATCTATGAGTACAGCGAACATGAAACCGTTTTCGCCCAAGAACTCGCGGAATTTGCCACCAAACTGCTCGCCCACATGGTCGTCACCCTGCCCCAGGTATATCGCAACAAAAATAAAGCGTGGTTTGACTGCCTGCGCAGCAGTTGGTCGCAACACAGCTTGTGGGTACGACCGCAGCCACCTATTGAAGTGGGTGACGACGACTATGAAGACATCACGCCGACGATGCCCGCCGAGTTACTCGCGCTTGCCGACCTTTTTGACATTGCCCTTCAGGACCCCGTCACCATGCGATTTATCGGCAAAGTCCTTTACCAACCTCACAATGAAGGTTTTCGCAATACGGCGTCACACATTCTCGGCTGCGACTGGCGTGCCGCCTATCACCGCGCTTTGGAAGCGTTAAATCGTTAATGGAAATCGGGCGATAACAACGGCTCGGGGTTATCAATGAAACCGCGATCTGCTAATCTGGAATTCTTCCAGTTCATAAAACTAAATAACGCCGCGACGCCCCTTTCGGCTGCGCCGTTACCGCGTTCTTTCCGCAAGAGGTGATCCGTGTTTATTCAATCCTTCCTGGCCCGACGCTCGATTGGCCGCAAAATGGGTATCATGATTTTCTCGACCCTGGGCGGTTGCTTGCTGATCGGTGCCGTATTTTTTGGGTTTGGTCACACTGCTGATCAGGTTCGCGCGCGCGAGGTACATGCCCTGGATAAAAGTCGCACATTGGACCATTTACACGCCCTGCTGTTGGAAGCCCACCGGCAGGAAAAAGATTTCCAACTGCGCCGCGACGCCGGCAATCACGAGGCCTTCAGGGCCACGACCCACCCAGCCGTCAACCAGACCTTTACCGCATTAAAGGAGCTGGTGGGCGAAAGCGAGCAAGGCAAACCGGTTGCCGAATTGGCCCAACACTACGCCGCTTATGCCGGTCAATTTAATGAGATCGCCGCCGCTTACAGCCAGGTCGGCCTCACCGAAGAAGAGGGCTTGCGCGGTTCCCTGCGCGCATCGGTCCATGCCGTGGAAGAAAAACTCAACGGCTTCGACGTACCGCGCCTCAATGTGTTGATGCTGATGATGCGCCGTCACGAAAAGGATTTCCTCATGCGCGGCGACGAGAAGTACGTGGAACGGATGGCCACGCGCCAAGATGAATTTACCCAAAAACTCGGTGACGCGCGCATCAAGGCCACGGAACGCGAAGCGATCCAAACGCTGATGACGGCCTACCACGACGACTTCAAACAAATGGCTCAAGGTTGGCTTGAAATTCGTCGCCAAAATGCAGCCCTCGACCAACATTTCGCCAAGATCCAACCCATCATAAAAATGCTGGGCGAGCAGGTTCAGGCCGAGGTGGCGGCGACAGCTCAAAGCTACCAATCGATTCGGCACACCAGCCGCACCGCCATGTGGACGGCCTTTGCCGTCATCCTGCTGCTGACGGCCTTTATCGCGCAAGCAGTCGGTCGCGACATGCACACCTCAGTGGCGCACCTCGCCGATATCATGGGCGAGCTTGCCGAAGGCCGGCTCGACGTCGCTGTCGACGGCACTGAGCGCCGCGACGAAATTGGCAGAATGGCCAGAGCCACCCAGACCTTTAAAGAGACCGCTGCTGAAATGACGGCCCTGCGCGAGGAGGAAAGCCGTCGCGAAGCGACGTTAAGCGCTGAACGCGAACAGCGCCACCAAAACACCTTAGCCCAACAGCGCGAGACGCACCAACAGGTGGCCGCCTTCGATGGACGGGTCAGCGCCATCATTGCCGATTTTCGGCGTCAGTTCGGCGAGTTGCAAACACTCGCTGGGGCCACCGCCGATTTGGCCGCCCGCGCCCGTGACCAGAACCGCACCGTCGGCGACGCCGCCGCCGTCACCCAAGGCAAGGTCGCCGAGGCCTCCGACGCCGTCCATGCCATGGCCGGTTCGATTGAACAAGTCGCCGATCAAATGCACCAAAGCGCCGACGCCGCGCGCGAGGCCGTCAGCGAGGCGCGCACCGCCGGCCAGATCATCGAACAACTGGCGAAAACCGCCCTGCGCATTGGCGACGTTGTCGGCATGATCCACAAAATTGCCGGACAAACCAACCTGCTCGCCCTCAACGCCACCATCGAAGCGGCCCGTGCCGGCGAGGCCGGACGCGGTTTCGAAGTGGTCGCCACCGAAATCAAAAACCTGTCGCTACAGACCTCCAAAGCCCTCGACCAAATCACCGCCCAGGTTCACAGCGTGCAAGAACAAACCGAACAGGTCGTGCAAGCGATTGGCAAGGTCGAAGCCACCATCGGCCACCTTGAAGCCGGCACCGAAGCCATGGCCGGCAGTGTGACCCGTCAGGGTCATACCAACCGCGACATTGCCGAAAACGTGCAAGAAGCCTCGGCCGCCGTCACCCAAATCGTTACCAACTTCGAAGAAGCACGCCAAGGCGCCGAGCGCATCGGTTCCGTGAGCGCCGATCTGCTGCAAGCCACTGAATCGCTGCGCCGGGAATCAGTGCAACTGGAAAACGAGGTCGCGGGCTTCTTGAAAAACATCGACGACACCGAAGCCTAACCCAGCCTTACTCAAGGGGTTCCAGGCGAAAACGCGCCACCACTTGGTTGAGGTTTTCGGCCATCTCCCGCAGCTCACCGGCTGTTTGGTTGATTTCAATGGCAAAATCGTGAACGTCGCGGGTTTTGTCGCTAATGCGGCCAACCCCTTGATTGACCGTTTGCACTTCCCCTTGCACGCCGGCCGCACTTTGATTCATCGAGCGCGCCTTGCCGCCGGCGTCTAACGCCATTTGATTAATGCGGTTCAAGCCCTCGGCAATGCCGCCGACCCCTTTTTCTATGTCTTGGGTGTCCGAGCTGGTTTGCACCAAGTTTTTGGCCACTTCCTCGATCGTCCGTTCCTGTTCCTCGACCGCAGTTGCCACCGTCATATTCACTTGGTTGAGCTCCTCAATCGACAAGCGCACCTTGTTGGTGTCGGCTTCCGCGACTTGCGACTCTTCTTGCAATGCCCTGACTTGACTAAAGATACTCCCAGTCGCCTCACGCGTCTTTTGGGCCAAAGCCTTGACCTCCGAAGCAACTACCGCAAAGCCGGCACCCGCACTGCCCGCCGCCGCCGCTTCAATGGTGGCGTTGAGGGCGAGCAAGTTGGTTTGCTCCGCAATTGATTTAATCAATGAAATAACCGCATCAATTTTGGTCGTCGATTCTGCCAGCGACCGCATTTGCTCGCTCACCTTGACCACATTATCGTTGCCCGCCGAACTAATTTGGGTGGCGCCGGAACAGGTGCGACTAATTTCAGCCACGGTTACCGTGACTTCCTCAAACGCCGCTGAAACCTGTTGCAAATTGCCGCTAACCAACCCCAAGGTCGCCGTGATTTCATCGGTTTCGGCCGCCAGCAAGTTGACCGTCCGCGAAACCGTGTCGGCCTGACCCGCCGTCGCCTCCGCTTCAGTGGCAATCACCGAAACCGCCTTCGTCATCGCCTCGGCGCGGTCGCCGATTTCCTGCGTTTCGCGCATGGTTTCGCGGGTCGACGCTTCCAAGGCCGCGCCGCGTTGATCCAATAACTGCGCGCGGCCCGCAACCAAACGCGCACTGTCGGCGGCCGTCCGCATCGCTGCGTTGAGATCCGTCACCATGCTGTTCACGGCATCAACCAGTGTGCCCAATTCATCTTGGCGATTGAGGTCCAATCGGCTACTCAAATCACCACCCGCCACCTGCTTGGTGAAGGTGACCACCTGTTGGATCGGCCCGAGCACCCCGCGTACTGCGACCATTGAAAGCACCAGCACAATCAGAAGGGTCGGCAACAAAATCATCAGCGCCGTCGACCACAAGTTTTTCAACAAAGCATCTGAAGTCCGCCCCAATTCCTCGGCCACCGCCAAAGCCTCCGACTTCGTTTGACTCACCGCCAAGGCCCAGGTCCGCTTTCCGATTTGGACCGGCGCAAAAACCGTAATCACCTCGCGATCCAGGTAGTCACGGGTTTCCAGTGAACCACCGGTGTTGCTCTCAAAAACAGACGCGATGGCGGAGAAGTTTAACTTGCCCGCCTCACCGCGCCGAAAGGCATTCACCACCGAAAAACGATCGGGATCCAGAAACGAATCGGAACGCGGCCAATAATCGCCACCAACCAAAATCGCCTCGCCGGTTTCACCCAAGCCCGTGCGATCGTTCATGATCTGGCCAATCTTGTCGAGCGGCATTTGAAAAGCCACCACACCCACGGTTTTGCCGTCCACCTGGATCGGTGCCGCCGTAAAACTGGCGGGCGCCTCGTAGGACGGCGTGTAATTGCGATAATCGGTTAAATAAAGATCACCGCCTTCGAGCACTGTTTTGTAAGCTTCGGCCAAGCCCGAATCCGCGAAAGGACCGTCGCGCAACGAGGTCCCAAAATCAATCTCTTTGAACACCGAATACACGACGTAACCCGTCTCAGCATCGATCAAAAAGATATCGTAAAAGCCAAACGTTTCGCGGAACGTGCTCATGTAGGGGTGGACTTTTTCATGCACCCGATCATAAGCAGACCCACGCGCTCCGGCGAGCAACTTGTCTTTTTCACCCAACGGATGGGGCGAGCTCGCAATGTAATCGTGCTGAAACTGCAGCGCCGCCGGTGACAGAGCCGCAACCAAGTCGGCCCCCGGCAGCGCTGTTTGGGGATTATCGCGACGGTATTGCGGGTCAAATTGCTCGCTGTAAAAAGCACCAACGGCTTCCCGGTAGGTTTCCAAACGACGATCACGCTCGGCGGTTTTGGCCAAATCAGCAAAAGCACGATTGAGGTTGACCATCGCTTCCACAACAAAAGGATCGGCCGCACACAACGCGTTTTGATCTTGGAGAAACTTGAAATAATCGTAAACCTGGGCGCTTTTCGAAGCGCGCACCGCGCTCAGAGAATCAAAAATTTGCTCGCGGGCCGTGTCCACCGATTGCTGCGAAAGCGTCGACAACGCCACTTGGGATTGCCGCATGGTTAAAAAGCAGTACAGCAGTAAAGGAACCAGCGCAATCGAAATAATGAACAGCAATGCTTTGGTTTGGAGTTTCATCGCACCCATTGGGTTTCTGGAAGTCTCAGCCATATTTTTTCCTTAACAAAGGCAACCGAAGCGGTTGCTAACCTAACACCGACACCTACACCACGAGCGGCAAAGCACGGTCAACATCGTCCGACGGCAGGTGAAATCGGGTTTGGAAAAAGAGCGCCGCCGGCAACCCCATTCACCAAGTCCCTTTTGAAAAACCGTCACCATAGAATCGCCGCAACCCTCGCACAATCCATTTAGTTCAAGCTATTTAATAACAACTACGTGCAGCTAGCTACGGTCCGAAATCATTCAACCGATCCACTAAAACTGTTGCAGACTTGATAAACATTTTCGGCACAACCGTGGTTATCTTTATTTTTTCAAGATCGCCGGCGAATTCGACAAAGTATTAAAACTCCACCGCCATTGCCGACCTCTCCATTCGGCAAATGCTCAAAAGGAACGCACAGCGGACTTGACGACCTTGCTTCTTTATATTACCTTCTGGTTATGGAACAAATCGGTTATACAACACAACCCTCTCAACTTAATGCTGTTTTCGCTGCTTTAGCCGACCCCACCCGCCGTGACATCCTCTCGCGATTGGCACACGGCGAAGCCTCCGTCGGTGAATTGGCGCAACCCTTCAACATGAGTCAGCCCGCCATTTCCAAACACCTCAAAGTCCTTGAGGGCGCAGGCCTCATCGAACGCGGCATTGACAAACAGCGTCGTCCCGCTCGACTTAAAGCGCAGCCCATGGCCGACGCCGTCAAGTGGCTCGAGACCTTCAGCCACTTTTGGTCCTCGAGTTTTGATCAACTAGACGACCTGCTCGAAACACTCAAAAACGAAGAAAACCAAGGAGAACCATCGTGACCCAACTGCCCACCTATACCCTCGAACGTCTATTCAATGCCCCACCGCGTCTGGTCTGGCGCACTTGGACCGAACCCGATTTGTTGGCCCGTTGGTACGGTCCCGGCGTCGAAACCACGATCCACCAACTCGACGTCAAGCCTGGCGGTCTCTGGCTCAACGAAATGCGCTGGGGCGACAACGCTTTTTACCAGCGCATGGAATTTACCGAGGTCGATCACCCCTCACGGCTGGTGTGTTTGATGTCCAACAGTGACGCCGACTGGAACATCATCGCCAATCCGCGCGTGCCCAATTGGCCACGCGTCCTCGTCACCACCGTTGTTTTCGAAGCCCAAGGCGACCAAACCAAAATGACGTTGACTTGGGTACCCCACGAAGCAAGCGATGTCGAAATCGAATGTTTTGCCAATGCGATCAGCAGCATGGATCAAGGTTGGGGCGAGGGCATGACGTTGCTCGGTCAATTGCTGGAAGAGCTGGCCGGCGCAGAAGCCTCCGCTTAATCGAGGCGGTCGGTCAAAACGGCCACGCCCCATTCACTGCAGTGAGGCGTGGCCGGCCTTTAGGTGTCTTTGCCGGCGATCGACTTGAAATCAGCCTTGAGTGTGCGTTGCAGAAACGACAGCACGTCGACCCAGGTACCGAGGGTTTGTTTTTCGTCATTGCCGTATTGGTAGTGGCCGCCGTTCCAAATCATGCGCGTTACCACTGGTTGGCTGCAGCTTTGCGCCCGCTGCAGTGCCGCCTGGAACTTGTAGCCATGAGCCGCCGCCGTCGTTTCGTCTTTTTCGCCTAGCAATAACATGGTCGCCGGGTAGCAGGCTCGTTCGGCTAAGTTGTGGTAGGGCGACCACTTACGTAACATGGCGAAGTCGGTCGCGTTGTCGGGATCACCGTGACCCCACACCCAAAAGTTCCCACCCGGATATTGTTTGAAGCGCAACATGTCAATCGCAGGCCATTCGATCAAACAGGCACCGAACAATTCGGGTCGCTGCACCATGGCCGCCGCGACCAAAGGCCCGCTAGCGCTGCCGCCATTGATCGCCAATTGATCGGTGCGGGTAATCCCCTGTTTGATCAGGAACTCGGCGGCGGCAATGAAATCGTCGATGCCGTTTTGTTTGCCGTGTTTGATGCCGTCCAAATGCCAGGTTTCGCCGTATTCACCGCCACCGCGCAATCCAGGCATGGCGTAGCGCCCACCCATCTCGAGCCAAACCGCAATGTGGGGTTGGAACCAGGGGTAAGCCGACCAGTTACCCGCCCCGTATCCGTACAAAAAGGTGGGCGCCGGCTGATCGGCGGGCAAACCGCGTTTCTCGACAATGAACATAGGAACCTTGGTGCCGTCTTTGCTGGGATAAAACACCTGGCGCATAACGAAATCTTCGGGTTTGAGCACCCAATCGGAGGATGCCAAAAGACGGGCTTTGCCGCTGTTGAGATCCAGGCAATAGGCGCTGCCAGGTTCAATCAAACTGTTGACCGAAAGGGTGGCGATGCCGTCGCCGAAGCTGCCGGGATTGATCGTCAGCAAACCACCGTGCGGCAAGGTAACCCGTGTTTTTTCGCCACTTAAACGTTGCAACCGCAAAACCGGCTGAGCATGCTCGCGATAGGATAACACCAACAAATCGCGTTCTAAGGCGGCCCCAACCAAGGCGTGCTGTTCGGGAGCGACCACCTCACACCAAAAATTCGGTGCCGCGTGTTGCGGATCGACGGCGACAACGCGACCAAGGGGCGAACCCTGGTTGGTTTGGAAGTAAAGCCGACCTTGCCAATCGCCCAGGTAATTAATGGTCGCGCTCACGCTAAAGAGGGGAAAGAATTGGTTTTGTGGTTGACGAGCATCCATTAGGGCGACGCGGCGGGTCGCATCCTTGCGATGGATGCGAACCAGGAAACGGCGTTCACCGCCCAACGATTTGCTCACGTAACCATCGGTTTCCGCAACAGCCGCACCAAATCGGCGGTCATCTTTTTGAGCTTGCCCCAAGCGGTGCTGGTAAATACCTTCGAATACAAAACTCTCCGTCAACTCGCCGCCGCTGTTTGGCAGGCGATAACGCTCGTAGAAAAAGGTGGCGTTGTCAGTTGACCAATGCACCGAGGACGTACGGGTGTTGAAGCCCAACAGCGTTTCGGGCAGTACCTCGCGTTTTGCCACCGACCAAATCCGTAAGCGAACCCATCGGCCCGCCGCCGGCCCAACCCAAAAGGCCACATAATCACCATTCGGACTTGGTCTAAACCCCTTAAGAACATCGCCGTTGCCGGTTTCGAGCGGCAATGCCAGTTGGACCGCTGCAGCATCGCCCTCCTGCATCCAAACGCCGAGCATGCCGCGAGCGGGATTGTACTTGGCAAAGAACAAACGGTTTCCCATCAAAGTCGCCCCTGAAACCCGTGCTACCTGATTGACCGCTTTTAACCGGGCACGTAGCGCTTCACGGTCCGCAGCCCCTTTGCAAAATTGACGGGCGTAGGCGTCTTGCTCCAGCGCCCAGGAACGCACCTGGGGATCGTCCATCGCCTCCAACCACTGGTAGTCATCGACAACCTCGCTGTCGTGGTAACGGTTGACGACCGGCTTGCGTACGGAAACCGGCTGCTTGAGATCCGTAAAAGCTGTCGCCGGAAAAGCAATATTGAGGCACAGGACAACAATCATCCATCGCATAGAAAACCCTCCTCGAGTGAAAACCGGCAGGTCAGGGTGGTTTTTCACCACCAATCCGGCTGTTGGTTTTTGGCATCGCATAAGTGCAAACCAAAGCTAACCATCCGGCGCGCCGACCACCATCACCCGACCCTTAAATGAATCTTAAACAACCCTTAAACGAACAAATCACAACCATAAACTCCTAATAAAAAAACAACTTACCCGCAAATCCCGCTAAAGACAAAAATACCGCTGATGGGTAGGGGCGCGGCCTTTTTCGGTTAAAATAACCAGCATTCACCTTCCCACGCGGCGAGCAAACTCGCGGCCAAACCCCAACCGAAAGGCGGTAACGATGGCAGCCAACATGACCTGGCATTTCGGGCCTTTTGTTTATGATCCCGCAACTGGTGAATTGCGCGGTCCTGACGGCACGCTTCGCTTGCACGATAAGCCGGGTCAGGTGTTGGAAGCACTGGCCGAAGCAAATGGTGCGGTTGTTTCACGGGAAGCCTTGCAACAGCGCCTTTGGCCGGAAGATACCCATGTCGATTTTGCCAACAACCTACATGCGGCGGTCAAACGCCTGCGCGATGCTCTGGGGGACCGGGCCGGGGATCCGACCTACGTCGCCACCATCCCCCGCAAAGGTTACCGCCTGCTGGTTCCCGCCCAACGTCTGACCAGCGAACGGTCCATACCCATACCCGCCGTCGAACCCAAGCCAGAGCCGGCTCACGCTGTTTCACGACGCCCCTCGTGGTGGAGCGCCCTTGCGATTTTGATGCTCTTGCTCAGCTTTACCTGGATACTGGTCGCCTATCAACCGGAGCGACCGGCGCGTTTGCCCGACGGCAAAATCATGCTGGCGGTGCTACCGCTGACCAACTACCAGGCGAGGCAAACGGCGCACCAATCCCTGTTTGTCGACGGGTTGACCGAGGAGCTCATCGCCCATTTGGGTCGCCTCCAGCCGCAACGGCTCGGCGTCATATCGCGTATTTCGGCCATGACGTATCGCAACAGCCAGAAAACCGTGACCACCATCGGCAACGAGTTGGGCGTCGATTTCATTTTGGAAGGAGGCTTCCGGCAAAGTGGCAGACAGGGTCGCATTACCTTGCGATTGATTCAAGTGCATGACCAAACACCGCTTTGGTCGGAGCACTACGATGTCACCCTCGACAATTTGTTGGCGGTTCAGGACCAGATCGCGGTGAAAGTGGCGAAAACACTGGCACTCGAACTGCTTGACGGCGTCCTGCCGGCGGTGGCACGCGCCAATCTCAGCGACACAGGCGCCTATCAAGCCTATTTACGCGGGCGCACCGCCTGGTTTGAATTTAACGCCGACGCCTACGAACGGGCTGAACGCCATTTCCAACAGGCGCTCACACTGTCGCCCAAAGCCGCGATTGTGCATGCCGCGCTGGCCGACACCTACAACTTACAAGCATTTACGGGCCGCATCCCGCAAGCAGCGGCTTTCGAAAAAGCCAAAGCAAGCGCCCTGGCAGGCCTTGAACTGGATCCTGATTCAGCCGAAGCCCACAACGCGCTGGCCTTTGCCCTGCTTTACCATGAGCGCGATTACCGGTTGGCCGAGTTCCACTTTCGCCAGGCGCTCGACCTCAATCCAGGTTTCGCCATGGCCTACCACTGGTATGCCGGTTTGCTTTCGGCCGAGGCACGCCACGATGAAGCCATCGAAGCAATGACGCGATCTTTAGCGCTCGATCCGGCCTCGCTGAGCCTACAGTCGGACTTGGGTTGGTACTACGTTTTTGCAGGCAGGGACGAGCACGCGGTTGAAGCGTTTAAACAAACCCTAGCTGAGAATCCTAATTACGGTTGGGCGGTTCACGGCCTCGCGGTTGCCTACCAACGGCTAGGCCTCGACAAACAAGCCGCCTTCACCCTGCGTCACGCATTGCAGCTCAACGGAGAAAGCGCAGAGGACACGGCCTATCTCGACGGGCCGGATGCGGCGGCCGCGTGGCAACAGTGGCTTACGCGGCGGCACCGAAGTTTTGGGACACCGGCGCAACCTAGACCGGGCACCGCAGCACTCGACGCGGTCATGACCTGTGCCGCGTTAGGCCACGCCGACGAAGCTTTTGCCTGGCTCGACAGGATCCCGGAAAATACCTGGCTCATTTTCCTCCGCGTCGATCCACGTTTTCACGGATTACGCGAGGACCCACGTTTTGCGGCCTGGTCTGAACGCCTTGGTTTGACAGCCTCCAAATCACCCTCAAATTGACCCGAGACGCTAGGTTAATTTGGGTTAGCCACACAAATAGCGCTAAACTGAAGCCCACCAACGGAGGTCATGTCATGACGCAATCCCATACTGGCTCATGCCTGTGTGGCACCATTCGCTTTCAAGTCGACGGTGATTTCGACTTGTTTTACATGTGTCACTGTCGCCGCTGCCGCAAAAATTCAGGTTCGGCCCACGGTGCCAACCTGTTCTCTCGTTCAGCACAACTAACCTGGCTCAGTGGCGAAGACGCCGTGCAACATTACGCGGTTCCGCAAACGCGCCACGCCCGTTGCTTTTGTCGTCACTGTGGTTCGGCCATGCCGCTGGCCGTTAAAAGCGCCGGTATCTTGGTTGTGCCGGCCGGTAGCCTCGACAGCCCCTTGACTCAGGTTCCCGACGGCCACGTCTTCGTAGCCGATAAAGCCGAATGGGACCAGAACCTGGAACAATGTCGACGTTTTGAGCGGTTCCCACCCGGCTACGAATAACGACGCACGCCACCAAAAACAAAAACGGCCGGAAATCGCTGTGAAGAGCGGTCCGGCCGTTTTTTAAAGGCAACGAAAGACAACGGTGAGAACTCAATTCCCCACCGTGAGCTTATTTAAGGCGTGATATCACCCACCCGAACCACTTTTGTTCCCGACAACGAATCGTGCCAAGTGCGCAATTCGTCGGAAAAGAAGATGGAAAAGATTTCGAAGGGGATCAGACGGGCAAATGAGCGGCCGATGATTTGTAACAGGCTCGGACTTTCGCCTTCTTTAGTAACCACCATGGTTCCAGTCAAAAACTTCGCTGGTGATCGTTGCAGAAAACCTTCAAAGACGGTGAAGTACAGGATCGACGTCCCACCAAAAAACAGTGGGACTTGGGATAGGTTGAAAATCGGGTACAGGAAAGCACTCACAGACGGCGCGAATTCAGCAATTAGACCAATCAGATATTCGCCGCCAAAAAGATAACCGTAAAGAAGAACTTGCATGAAGATGCCGTCAAGCATCAGGTTGCCAAAACGTTGGCCCATGGTGGCGGTGATGAGTAAGTCGGGATCAATGCCGATCCCATTTTCTTCGGCTGTGGGCACATAGCTGCCCGCCGCGTAAGGGTTTTCCACGTAAGAGTTTTCCATAAGGTACCTACTTAAAATTTACTGGATCGACAGCCAAGCTGCGCGATCACTTCCTATTGTGGACAAATAAAAAAACGCCGCCAAAAATTAAACCAGGCGTCGCCATTTCATAAAAACACAAATTCAGAGCACTCTCAAGCTTATTGTCAAAATGCAGGCTAAAAAACCATAAAAACCAAAAAGAAGACTCTCAAAAGACTCGTCTATTGGCTGGCTTTGGCAAATCGGAGTTTGTGCCGCCCATTCTATCCACGGCACAAACGCCTCGTTAGCAAGAGCCTATTCAGGCTTGGCTTTGGTTGTCGGGAAGTTGGTGCATTGATCGTGGATCAACACCCAGCCTTTTTTGGTTTTTTCAAACACCATGTTGACGTAGATCTGCACATGGTAGGGGCTGCCGTTGCGATCCGCTTCACGGTAGTCGGCCTTCACCAGCGCGTGGGCGAAGCGCTCACCCGCATTTTGCGAGAGTATTTCGTGGGCCATCGTCCAGCCAGGAGTCGCAAACCATTCGCGATGCATTTCTTTGACTTTATCGACCGAATCGGTTTTGGAACCGTTGGCGAGAATTAAGGTGAAGGGGCCGGAGTCGGGTAAGGTCGCGGCAAAAGCCTCAAAATCTTGTTGGCGAACCGCGGTCAGGTGTTTGTTGAGGACATCGGCAAAAGATGCGGTCGGCTCAGCCGCAAACAGGACGGGAAACAGTAAGGCCATCCCCATGATGACGGGGAGCAGGCGCGATTTAAAATGGGTCGTCATGATACCTCTACTTTGTTATAAAGTGCTTAAAGACAAAGAGATCATCCCCTATACAAGCGTATTTGAATAGAAAAAAGGCCACGACTCGCCTGCTCTTCAGATACAAACCTGAACCCCTGTGCTCTTGAGTACTTGTACTCAGAGACGCGTTAATTTTTAAGTAGCCGCCTCCATTGTGGGGCGTGGACCCGCACGCTAGGCTAGATTTAGAAGAACCATACCCAACGTTTTTCATATCCTGAACGCCGTCTCGGCGTGCGTGTCAATGGAGGCGCCTGATGAAGCTTCATCGTGTCCTTGGTTTGTCGACGTGTGTATCGCTTTTGGTTTTAGCAACTTGGATGGTGCGACCCGTCCCGGTGAGGGAAGCCGAAACGCCACCGCCGGCCATCGTTGATCCCCACGCCTTGACGGCCTTTTTCGCGCAGGAGCTGAGCCGCGCCGAAGCGGGCTCCCCGCAAGCACTTAAATATGCGCGACTTATTCAAAAAGTCAAAATGAAGGCGGCCCAAACGGCCCGACCCGAAAACCCCGGGGCCTTGATTGAAGCCTTCGCCCAATTAAAAAGCGACCGTGAC
This sequence comes from Holophagae bacterium, assembly GCA_030429565.1. Lineage (GTDB taxonomy): Bacteria > Acidobacteriota > Holophagae > Acanthopleuribacterales > Acanthopleuribacteraceae > Acanthopleuribacter. The sequence goes on from JAUIFE010000002.1 coordinate 72,048, forward strand.
GGCCGTGGCTATGCACCTGGTTATCGCATTGAAGCGGTCAAACAGGTACGTCACAAGGGTCGCTTCGCCAAAAAACGCGCCGACTGGACCGAGGTCGGCCCTGGCAATGTCAGCGGCCGCATCCGCACGGTCGTCGTCGACCCCGACGATCCCAATAAAAACACCTGGTTTGTGGCCTCGATCGGCGGCGGCGTCTGGAAAACCACCGATGGCGGTACCTCCTGGCGCCATCTCACCGCTGATTTGGGCACCTTGTGTATCACCACTTTGGTGCAAGCCCCTTCCAATCCCGACATTCTTTATGCGGGAACCGGCATGGGTTACGGCCGCGTCGTCGATCTAATCGGTAGCGGTATTTGGAAATCGATGGATCGCGGTGAAAGCTGGCAACAACTCACATCCACCGCCAACGGCCAACTCCTGCAAGCAATTAACCGCATCGTTGTCGACCCCAACAACGCGCAAGTCCTGTTGGCGTGTAGCAACGACGGATTCAGTCACCTCGGCCCCAAGGGTGGAGAACGCCGATCGGGCATTTTCCGCTCCAGCGACGGCGGTCTTACCTGGACGCAAACCTTCGATGCGGACAGCTTCTTCGGTTCATCAACCGACAATCGCGTACAACAAATTGTCGCCGACCCGAGCAACTTTAATCGCCTCTACGCCACCGTTAACGAGGTCGGCGTCATTCGCTCCAACGACGCCGGTTTGACCTGGTCGGTCTCAGCCGATGACTTTGCCGACCCCGCCGACGTGGGTGTCCCCAGCAGCAACGGCTTCGGCCTCGCCGGCATTTCGGTGCGCACGGAGATGGCGGTTGCGCCGTCGGATCCCAATCGGCTGTACGCCGCCGTGGAACGACCGCGCGGTATTGCCGACCTGTATATGTCGCGCGACGGTGGCGATTCCTGGGTACTGGTCAACGATACCGGCAACGATCCCAACTGGTTCAACAGCTTCGGCGGCAGCGGCGCCACCGGCAATTACACGGCCGGGTGGTTTGACAACTGCATCGCGATCCACCCGACCAATCCCGACGTGGTTTTCGTCGGCGGCGTTAATATTTACCGCCTCGATGTCGACGCCGATGCCGCCACACGCACCAGCACCTTGTCGACCTACTGGATTCCCAACAATTTTGGTGTCCCACGTGTCCATGCCGATCACCACTGGCTGGAAATTTTCCCCCATGCGAGCGCACCGGCCGGGATCCGTATCCTCAACGGCAACGACGGCGGCGTCGCGCTTTCCGACGACGGCGGCGTGACTTGGACCGAGTTTCGCGGCATGCGTACCAGTCAGTTCTACGGTGCAGCCAAGAAGCCGGGTGAGAACGTCTACATCGCCGGGGCACAGGATAACGGGACCTGGGTTTCCCCGGCCGATCCCGACATTAACGCACTCTGGACACCCGTCATCGGCGGCGACGGTTTTGAAGCGGTTTGGCATGCACGCGACCCCAACTTGGTGCTCGGCAACTCACAAAATAACGGTATCGCCCGTTCTGAAAACGGCGGGCGCACCTTCACACCGGCACGGCCGACCGGCGCGGGTTTCGGGCCGTTTATTACCAAAATCGCCTACAGCAACAGTGATCCGGATTTGGTGTTTGCGGTCAGCAGCAACGGCATCAGTCGCTCCGATGATTTCGGAAAAACCTGGACCCTCACCCCCATCAGCGGCAACTGGCTCGGCTACCGTCCCTTTGACAATGTCGAAATTTCGGAAGCCGACCCACAAATCGTTTGGATCTCCTCACGTATGGACATCGACCCGCCCGCCGGTCGCCAAGGCGGCATTCACGTATCCAGCGACGGCGGCCTCAGCTTCACCGAAATTTCCGCCAACTTACCCGCCGACCTCACCGAAGCCTCCGGTTTGGCGCCAGACCCCGTCGACGCCGCTACCTGTTACTTGCTGTTCTCGGCACCTGGCCGCGCTAAAATCATGCGCACCAACGACCTAGGCCAAACCTGGGTCGACCTTTCCGGGTACGCCGCCGGCGTCGACAACGGCTTTCCCGACGTCGCCGTATTCGACTTGCAAGTTATGCCGTTTGACCGCAACATTCTGTGGGCGGCCACGGAAATTGGTTTGTTTGTCAGTAACGACAACGGCACAAGCTGGGCTTTTGACCCAAGCTTGCCCCATGTCGCCATTTTCGAATTAAAAATTCAGGAAGAACAGATTCTGGCGGCCACGCAAGGGCGCGGCATTTGGACGGCCCGCGTTCCCGAAATGGCGAACTACAGCTACCCACAAGCGACCTTGCCGCCGCGTCTCTCCGTGTTGGCACTCGATGCGCGCGGCAACCTAAAAGTCGATTTCGACGCCCGCTCTGAATACGACCGCGTGCAGCTCCTGATCAATGGTGAACCCCAACAGAACTATACGGCGAACAGCGAACCTTTCAGCGGCAGCGTTTTGTTCCCGCAAAACGCCGACAATCTGGTCAGTGCCCAAGTCGTAGCAACCAAGGACGGTCGTGAATACCGCTCGCCGGTCAAACAACTCAATGTGAAAGCGCGCACGCCGGTTTCCACTTACAGCAACAATTTCGATGCGGCGACCAACAGCAACGATTTTGTTTTCAATGGCTTTTCATTAGCGACGATCAATGGCTTCAGCAGCCAGGTCTTGGCATCAGCCATTCCTTATCCGAACAATAGCGAGCTCACGGCGACCCTAGCCACGCCACTTCTGGTTCCGGCCGACAACGCGGTGATGCGCTTTGAAGAATTCGCGCTGGTGGAGCCTGGCTCCGGTTCCGGCGTGTGGGGCGATCCCCAATTTTGGGATTATGTGATCGTGGAAGGATCCATCGACGGTCTTAACTGGACGCCGCTCGGCGACGGTTACGACGCTCGGCAACACGCCGATTGGCTGGCGGCCTTTAACGGCACGGGCGGCGGCATTGTCCCGTCCCTATTTAAAACTCGCGAAATCAACTTGTTAGACACCTTTCAAGCGGGCGAGCAGGTTTTGGTTCGCTTCCGTTTGTCGAGTGATCCCGGCGTCAACGGGTTTGGTTGGGTCATCGATAACTTGGTCTTTTTCCCAGAGAACGAGGTCACCCAATTTGGCAACGACACGATGTTCCCCTGGGTCTCTCAAAACGAAGTCTTCGAAAGCATATTGGTCGTCAACAACCCCTCGAACCAAAGTGTCCGTTACCAGTTGACGGCCTTGCGTGAAGGCGGCGCCGGCGAACGCAGCGCGGTGGCGACCCTAGCGCCCTTTGGCTTCCTCGCAACCACCCCGGCCGCATTGTTTCCCAGCATCGGCAACGGTTCGGGTTTGAGCATTCGCCTGTCGGCCGATTCGTCAGCCGTTCGTGGTCGTTGGGTGACCAATAACTTGAGCGCGGCCACGGGCGCTTCGCCGTCGCAAGGTGTCGGTGTCGACATGGCAGCCGCCCTGGCCGGCAACTCGGAACAAGCGGGAACCCAAATCATTTTCAACTATTTACCGCAAAGCGCCGGCATGACGGCGGCACCGGTTATTGTCAACGTCGGGGACGCGGCCGCCGATGTCACGCTTTCCTTTTACAGCGCCGACGGCAGCTTGTTGCTACGCGATTCCACCAGTTTGGCCGGTCTTCAGCCCAACCGTCCCTTTGCCCGCATCGTCGGCGATCTGGTTGACAGCAACGGTGCCGACGTGATGCTGGTCGCCCAATCAAACGGCGCCCCGATCACCGGCGTCACCTTCGTCTTTAACGAACAGGGCGAAACAGCGATCGGCAATGCAGCCGCCGTCATTGACACCGGCAACACCACGACCGACCTGCTGTATGCCTGGATTTCCAACAGCGCCGACTTTGAAAGCGTATTGGTCGCCAACAATACCGCCGCGGTCGCGACAGAAGTCACATTGACCGCACGGCGCGCCGACGGCAGTGAGGAAAGCACCACGCGTACCATTAACGCGGGCGGTTTTTTGGCCGAACAAGCCTCATCGCTGTTTCCCGAAATGGGCGCGGGCGCCGGTTACAGCGTCAGCCTAAGTGCGCCGGCCGGCGGTTTACACGGCGCCTGGGTCACCAACAACCTCAAAGCAGCCTCGGGATTATCGCCGGCGCAAGGCATTGCCGTCCGCGTCCCCACCGCGACGCAGCAGGCGCAACAACGGGTCGGTGAGGCCGTTCTGTTTGGCTACCTTCCTGGCAGCAACGGTTTCTTCTCCGCGCCGGTCATCGTCAACCTGCACGATCAAGCACTGGATGTCGATCTCCGTTTTTACAACCGCGCCGGCGCGCTGGTCTTCCAGCAGACCTTAACCGGTTTGGCGCCGCGTCAACCCTTCGCGGTTGTCGCCCAACAACTCATTCCCGGCCTGGCTGAGGACGTGCAGCTCAGCGCGCGCTCTAGCGGCGGCCCCATCACCGGCGTTGCTTTTGTGTTCAATGGCGGGAACGAACCCGCCATCGGCAATGTCAACGTCATTGAATAACCCGTCCACGCGGGCCGTCACCCGCACGGCCCGCCCTGTGCGACAATGATTCATTCCATGTCAGGGTGAGTCCATGGTTGCCACCTTCCTTTGCTTTGTGCTCTTGTCTGCCGAACCCAAAGGCCGTTTACCCGAGCGGCTGTTGTTCGAACAGCTCAATGTGGAACAAGGCCTGTCGCAGAGCACGGTTCAATCGATGATTCAGGATCAAGCGGGCTACTTGTGGTTTGGCACCTTCATCGGGCTCAACCGCTACGACGGCTACCGCTTTGAAACCTATCGCCACGATCCCAACGATCCCCAATCGCTGCCAGGAAACATTATCAATGCTCTGATGGAGGATGACCGGGGTCGTTTGTGGATTGGGACCGGTTCCGGTTTGTGCCGTTACGATGGACGCGACACCGACCGTCCCCGTTTCGTTCACTTCCCGGTCAACACCGCAAACAACCATGCGTTATTCCGCGACAACGTCACCCGGCTTTTGCAAGACCATCGCGGCGAGATTTGGGTCGCGACGGTCGGAAAACTTCATCGCTACCGCGAGGCAAGCGGCGACTTCGAACGCTTCGATGTACCCAATGCGCACATTACCGGCTTGGCCGAAGATCGTTGGGGTCGGTTGTGGGCCGCAACGGCCGGTGGCATGATGGTGGTCGACGCCGACCGTCGCCGAGTAACCACCCTTTTCGGTCTCAATGGTGAACGCTGTATGGAGAACAGCTTCATGCCGTTTAATGCGGTGTCCAGTCTGTTTCACGACGCGGCCGGCGACCTGTGGGCCGCATTTCCCGGTCACAGCATCGTGAAAATTCCCGAGGACGTGTTTGAAACAGCGCCTGCCCACATTGACATTCGCCGACTCACCATTCGCGACGGAATGCAGGACCGCCATGGCATTTTCTGGTTTGCCACCTCGGCGGGCGTGCTACTGGTCGATCCCCAAACCAGGCAATGGCGGCGCGCCGGTTACGACCCCCAACAACGCGATTCCTTAAGCAGCAATGATACTCACTTTGTCAACCAGGACCGCAAGGGAACCATCTGGATCGGAACCGTTCTTGGTGGTGTTTGTAAATACGTGCCCGACAAGCCCGTTTTTGAACACTACACGGCCAACCCCTTTTTAAACCAAACACTTCACGGTGAATTGGTGTACGCCTTCGCACAGGGCCCGGCCGACGTGATTTGGGTTGGGTCGCGTAACGGGATCTCCGCGTTCCAGGTCTCCCAACGGCGCTTTCTCAAACTCGAAGGGAAACCGGCACTTGATGAAATACTGAACAACCGTCAAGTCATGGCGCTGCACGTCGACGCCAAAGGGGATCTGTGGATTGGTTGCAATCGTTGGTTGGTGACGGTCACACCAACAGGGTTTGATCCCGAAAAAGGCGCCATCAGCCACCGCAACTTGCGTTTGGACAATCGCGACAAGGTCGGCTATTTCCACCACATCAGTTCGTTTATGGAAGAAGCCGACGGAACCTTGTGGATCACGACTTTCGGTGCCGGGCTCTGGCGCACGAACATTCATAACAAAACGCGCCAATACACGCGTTTTAACCATCGTGGGCGACCAGGCGATATCAGCAGCCACATGACCCGTGCCGTATTGCGGGATCGCCACGGCAGCTTGTGGGTCGGCTCGTGGCGTCACGGACTCAACCGTATGGACGAAAGCACCGGAACCTTTACCGTCTTTCGCCGCCAGGCCGACGATCCCGGCAGCCTCAGCGAAGACACGATCACGGCTCTTGCCGCATCCAATCGAAGCGACCGCGTGTGGGTCGGGACCTACGCCGGCGGGCTCAACGCACTGAACCCACAAACCCAACGTTTCAAGCGCATCACGGCACGAGATGGATTACCGGACAATACCATTTACGGCATCTTGGTCGCAGGTGACGATCTTTGGCTCAGTACCAACAACGGCCTCGCCTGTATCGTCAACGCCGACAGCGACGACGGCCGCACGATCAAAACCTACAGTGTTCATGACGGCTTACAAAGTGGTGAATACAATCGCGGCGCCTATTTCCGCGCCGACGACGGCTCGCTTTACATGGGCGGCATCAATGGCTTTAACCTCTTTCACCCCAAAGGCATGAATCCACAACGTGACGGCGGCGATGTGTTCCTAAGCGACCTTTTTGTCAACGGCCGCTCACGCCGTTTCACCACACCGCTCCATCAGTTGCGCGAGCTGACCTTCGACCCCCAAACCCGCGTGATTGGGTTTGAATTTGCGGCGGCCAATTTCGCAACACCAGCGCGCAACCGCTACGCTTACCAGTTAGAAGGGGTCGACGACGATTGGCAACGCTCGAGCGAACGGCGCTCGCTGCAATACAGTAACCTTGCTCCGGGACGATACCGCTTGCGCGCGTTCAGCCTCAACCGCGAGGATCAATTAAGCGGCAGCGAGCTACGCCTCGACCTCACCATTCGCCCCGCCTTTCACCAAACCATTTGGTTTCGATTGCTGGTGTTGTTGGTTTTGGTGCTAACCGTTTTGACGCTGGTATGGCTGCGGTTGACCGCTTTGCGTCGAGAGCAAGAACAGCGCCGTGACTTTGCACGCGGCTTAATTGAAGCTCAAGAACGGGACCGTACCCGAATCGCCGACGAATTACACGACAGTTTGGGACAAAATCTCCTCGTGATTAACAACGAACTACAGCTTCAGGCGCAAACCCCCCAAGGGGAGCCTCTAAAAGAGGATTTAATGCAAATGTCGACCTGGGTACGCGACGCCATCGAGGAAGTCCGCAACATTGCTTACAACCTGCGCCCACACCAACTCGACCGACTCGGTTTAAAACGCGCCATTTCGTCGATTGCCGGGCGATTGGCACGCGGGGGTGGCTTCAAAATGGAGGTCGTGCTCGATGACATCGAAGGCTTTTTAGACAAAGACGCGGAAACCCATTTGTTCCGCATTGTTCAGGAAGGCCTCCAAAACGCCGTACGCCACGCCGAGGCCAACCGAGTCACCCTCAAGGTGCAACGAAATGCGGGCCGCTTGGTGTTAACCCTAAGCGACAACGGCAGGGGATTCTCGGTCAAAACGGCACAGCAATCACTAAAAGGCATGGGTTTGCGAACCATGATGGAGCGTGCCGACCTCATGAACGCCGAGCTCTTCCTCGAATCCCAACCGGGTCAAGGCACACGCTTGACCTTAATCACGGCGGAGGTGCGACATGGCCGCAACCAGAATTCTCTTAGCTGACGATCATCCCATTGTCCGACAGGGCTTTGCGCGTATTATCGAACGCGATGCGGCCTTCGAAGTAGTCGCGGAGGCGGGCGACGGCGAAGAGGCCCTAGCCCAAATACAAGCGCTCGCTCCAGAGATCGCGGTCCTCGATATCGCCATGCCGGGGCGCAATGGTCTGGAGGTAGTTAAAGCCGTACGCGCAAATAAACTCCCGGTTAAGGCTGTTTTTTTGACCATGTACCGTGATCGCGAGTACTTCGACGAAGCCATCGCGCTCGGCGCCAAAGGTTACTTGCTCAAGGATTGCGCTGTCGCCGACCTGCTCGCCTGTCTTAAAGCCGTCGAGCGCGGTGAGTTTTATATCAGCCCGGCACTCAGCGGGTATCTATTGCCGCACAGCCAAAACGAGAACGCGAGTAATCCCTCACCCTGCGATCGCTTAACCCCTACGGAGACCGCCGTGCTCAAACTAATCGCGGATAAAAAAACCAGCAAAGAGATCGCCGATACGCTGTGCATCAGCTACCGCACCGTTCAAAACCATCGCACCAATATGTGCCGCAAACTCGAGCTTAGCGGCCACAACAGCTTGCTGCACTTCGCCATCGATCACCGCGACGAACTTTAGCTAGAGACGGCGTAAAACAAACGATGAGGGTCAAGGCTCCAGCGATAAGACCCTGTTTGGCATGCAAAATGACATTCACCGGCCGATAGCTTTGTAAATATTGGTGCTTCGGTGGCGAATCGCATTGAGAGAAAAATAGGTTGCCGGCAGAATGAGGCGTCCTGCAACAGCGATTATGTTTCGCTTAGTCCAATATTTGGAGTATGTTGTGAATTCTATAAATTGTTTAAAACGTTCTCTTTGCGTCTTTTCTGTTTTAGTTCTTTGTACTTTTTCATTATGGGGTCAAGAGATCCCTGACAACAATAGTGATGAAGATGGCGACGGTTTTTTGGGCACCACCCGTGGTTACCAGCTCCGCGCCGGTTATCCGCGCGGTTTAATTGACGCCGACGGCCTCGACGCCGTCTTTGAGCGCGCGCTCGGCGCCAATGCCCGCGAACCTTACCAAACCATTTATCAAAAAATCCGAACTCGAGAAATCGAAGCCCGCGACAACAACAGCCTAACGCCGCACCTTATGAATTTGGCCATTCTGGCTCGGGCTGAAAATGACAACCAATTTGAGCAGGACTATTTAACCCGTTTACGTGAGGTGTTGGCCGCCGAAAGCGCCCCCGAACTGGCGACCTACGCCTCGATGGACCTGATGTGGGACCTGATACCAACCGATCTCAAACTGCGCACCATCGAACTGAGCTCGCGCGACAATGCCTTCTACTACAACTCCCATGTCAACGCAACAGAGCAGAACTTTGGCTATCACGCAACGCCTGGCCGCTCACGCGCGCTGTATTTTGCGGTGATGTTTGCCTTTGATCCCATTTGGCAAGAAGCCGAAGTGATCAACAACCCTGATACTTACAGTTTCGATGCACCGCTTTACATCGCCACCATCGGCGAGGAACTGCAGCCAGGCGGCCGGTTCTTCGCTACTGAAAACCGCGTCGGTGGCGCGGCCGGTTTGGGCGATGCCTTGCCGGGTGACTTAGGCGGCATGTACGACAACTTCGGCTACGACACCTGGGACGAATCCTTTTCGATTTTCCTGTCGTCGATTTGGTCACATGCAACCGGTGTGGCCATGCCCGATATGGCACGAGATCGTCACCGCGGCCGCTTCTACCAGCAATTCCAGGTACCGACGTTGGGCCGCATGGCGCGGATCTGGTTCACCCGCACCGATTCGTTCGGACCGCACGGCATTGGCCGCTCGCTGACAGCGACACGCTACAACGACCCACACATGCAATGGTGGGCCAACTTGTGGCTGGCCGAATTACTGAGCACCAACCAGGATTACCGCCTGCGTTCGATTTGGTATGAGCTGTTTTTTTACGACGACAACCTGCAGGAAACGCCGCCGGAAAGCAACCCAACCTCGCGATACTTCGGTGGACCGGGTCTGGTTTCCATGCGTTCGGACTGGTCGGACGACGCCACCTTCGGCGTATTCCAGGCCGGTGACGGTATTAGCCGTCGTTATGAAGACGCCAACGCCTTTATTATTCACCGCAAAGGAACGGTCATGCCACACGCGGGCGGGCGCTTGCAGTCGCAAGTCGACAACCTGCGCCACCACTGGTACACAATTCGTTCCGTATCGAAAAACACGATGCGCATCATGGATCCCAACGAGGCCTTCGACATCAATGGCGACGGCACCATCGGCAGCTACGGTTCCGGCACGCCACTGGTCCCCTCCGACAATCTCGGGGGGCAACTGTTCGAAACGCGTATTGCCGCCTTCGACGGCGAGTACCCCATCACCGGCGGCGGCAACGGTCTCCGCCTGTGCGGCAACTTCGACCTCGGCATTTGCGACATCGCCAACATCCTTAAGTATCAGTTCGAAGAGGGTTTGTTCACCTATACTGTTGGTGACGGAACCCCCGCCTATACCGCCAAGGTCGAACAGTTCGACCGTGAGTTTTTGTTTTTGCCGCCTTCAAGTTTTGTGGTGTTTGACCGCGTTCGTGCCCGCGACGCTTCATTCCGCAAAATTTGGATGCTACACACGGTGGATCAGCCGCTTAGCCCCGAGCAAGCCCCGGTTGACAGCGACCACGGCAAAACCGAATACAACGATTTGCGCTACCTAACTTTTGGCAACCCCGACAACCAAACCCACCTTTATCCATTGCTGCCGGAACAAAATTCGGTAGTCGTGCGCGGTGGCGATACCCTGCTTTGCGACAACCAACCCTTAAATGCGAGTACCCCGATTGAAAGCGGCGCCTTAGTCGCTTCCGATATCCCGCGTTTCGTGGAGCTGTTCGCTTTGGGCAGTGACACGGTTGGGTCGGTGACCTTGGAAGGCGAAACCTCGGAAGGTGAAAATCGCACCGAGGTCGTTAACTTCACCGGCAACAAGCACAACTACTTGTACGCCAGCCCAACAGCGGTCAACAGCACCAGCCTAGAGGACAACACGCGTAACTGGGCAACCGACCAATGGGCCGGTGTTGAATTACGCACGCGCGGCGGCGGCAATGAGACGGCGATCATCACCGGCAACAACGCCACCACCTATTTCCTCGACCGCCCCATTCAAACCGGTGGTGTCTGGGGTTATGCGTTGGAACGTCCGGTTGCCAACAGCTACCAGTACTGGAAACGCATTACCCGCATTACCACCAGTGACATGGACGTCGACCGCTTGATCGTCTCAATTCCGCATTACTTCGATACCGAAGGCGTCGACGGAACGGTTTATTCGTTTTCGCCGCACAGCGACGGTCGCGACGAAAACTTCGAATGGGATCCCTCGGTTGGTCGCTGGAACCTCGCTATCGAAGCGCCAACCGGCAACCAAACCGATCACTTCCTCAATGTGATTCACTTGGCCGATCCCGGCCAGGCCGTGGCCGCACCCCAACTGATTGAGGTCACCGGCGGTTTCGGCACCATGGTTGACGACAACCGCGTGGCCGTCTTCAGCGCCTCCGGCAGCACCTCGTCGTTGGAATACAGGGGTCTCGACGGCCAAGAACGGGTTCACGTGGTTGCGGGTTTGACCCCCGAAACCGAGTTTTTCCTGCAGGTCAACGGCCAAAACCAACGGATGGTCACCAGCTCCGACCAGGGGATCGCGTTTTACACGCTCACCCTCAACGCGGGAGATCAGGTCGCCCTGACACGGCAAAACATATCAAGCCAACTGCGCGCCATGATGGCCGATTGGCCGACAACGCCACTGCTTGAAATTGTTGCTTTCATCAACCAGTAACGCACCCTTGCGGTAAAGGAGAGGGCCCACCAATCGGTGGGCCTTTTTTGTGTTCACTAAGATCTTTATGGGTTTGCCGGCGGGCGCGGCGCGGTTTCCTGCCAAGCCTCGGCGACACGTTGATCACGACCGTAAATATCGAAGCGGCGTTGGAGCGCGCCCGTTTCATCGGCCCAAACAGTCCAATAAAGCAGGTGAACCATCACCGGCGTGGACAACATCACGGTTGTTTCCTGGTTGGCGGCCACGGCGGCGGCAAGGGTCGCGGGCGTCCAGCGTGGTTGATCGCGCAGTAAATAAGCCGCCAAATCAAGCGGTCGTTCAATGCGAATACAGCCGGAACTGAAAGCACGCCCCGATTTCGCGAACAATTCGCGGCTCGGAGTGTCGTGAATATAAATGTTAAAGGGGTTGGGAAACATAAACTTAACGCTCCCTAGTGCGTTGAGTGGCCCTGGTTTCTGGCGCAAGCGATAAGGGAAATTTTTGGCGCTCACTGCGCGCCAATCGATCTTACCCACATCAATTTTTTGTTCTTCGGAACCCCAGCCTAAAAAAACCTCGTAACCCTGCTCCAGCAGCTTGGCGGCGTCTTTGCGCAACAGCGGTAGTTTGTCCTGCACCGCCAAACTCGGCGGCACATGCCAGTAGGGTGCAAGCACCAAGTACGTCATCTTGCGACTAAAAACCGGCGTACGCCGTTGATCGCGACCGACAATCACCTGATAGCGATCCACGACCCGCCCTTGTTCCCACACTTCTGCACTAAAATCCGCAATGTTGACGAGAATGTGGCGATCACCCAGGTCGCGCGGTAACCAGCGCCAACGTTCCATGTTGATTTCAATGCGCTGGATTAAGGCGGATCGCGTTTGACTGAGCATCGCTTGGGTACGGCTACCGATGACGCCGTCGTCGTCAAGCCCGTAACTGCGCTGCAGTGCTTTAACCGCTTTGACAAGGGCCGGGTCGTACCCAGTTGGTTCTGATTGAGGCGCCGGAACCATACCGGTCAATCGCGCAACGGCATCGCGTACCAGCACCACATCGGCATGTGACTGCCCAGGCTTCAACCCTGAGGAAAAGACCAAAGGCGCGCCGGCTTCGTCTTCGGGAAACGTCCGCAACAATGCCAACTGACGCCGCAAGGCTCGGTAACCTTCGTAGTTTGGGGTTAAGTCCTGAAGGGCGATGTCGAGACGTGGCGTCGCCAAGGACTTTTGCAGGTATTCCGCCAAATCCATTTCGCGTCGATCGGCATGCCATTCGGCATCCAAAACTTGCGGGTCCAATCGTCCAGAAAGGAGGTGGGCCGCCGCCATCAAGAAGGCATCTGTCGCCAGCAAGTCCAAATCAGCGGCCAAGTTGGCGGGTAACGCACCCTTTGCCGGCACCTGCTCCAGAAGATGTTTTAGTGCCGCGAGATGGTAATCCTCAGGACGTAACCCTTCCCGATCAAGCCGATCCAAGGCATCAACAAAACTCACCAGTGCCCCAGTTGGCCGACCAGCGTGACACCAAGCGGGCTGGAAATCGCGTTGTTGGTAAAAACGCGGCAAGGTCGTTTTGGCGAAAATATACTCACGTGCAGCAGTGAGTGAAGCCTGTTCGAAGCGTTGCTCCAAGCGCACCCGTAAGTGATCGCGCACTATTTCATTCTGCGCCGGCAGCAACCCAACCAGGAACGTAACCATAAACAGGACATAAGCAACCCACTTCATGACGGCCTCCGTCAACGAATGGACAGGCGCCGTGTAGGGTTTGGCAAAACACGCGTTCCCCCACAAAACCGCCCCATCACAACCCAAGAGCAAGTCCGCTTGATGCCAACCAAATGGAACGCGAAGGCAGCCGCAAAATCGCCCGCTTTAGATTTCAAAGGACGCTGAGAATCACTTGGCATTGTAATTTATCGCGTGTATTTTCGAGCTAAGCAACCATTCAGAAAAAAGATATCGCCTTTCCCCGCCAGGGGTCTGGGCAAAATACCGAGTTACCTCAGGAGGCCGCGACATGACAACCAGGTGCGGGCTTTTTGCCTTGCTCGTTCTCTTTGGGACGGTCTCGGCCAACGACTTGCCGTTCGATTCAGGCCGCCTCAGTTTTGCCATCGCTTTTCGCGACGATCTCAATCCTTACCGCGTCCTTGCGCTATGTGTCATGCCGGGCGAAACGCTGACCTTTCATCTCAAAAACCCCACCGGCGAGACGCCGGTCACCCCCATTGCGCTTACCTTCTCGGCAGACAAAGGCGAAGTGCTCGAACAAACGCCAACCCGCCGGCAATGGCGCGCACCTGCGAGCAGCCGCCCTTTTCAGATTCGCTTCAGCCGCGATGACAATGGTGAAACCATGGTTTTCCAAATCTTGATGATGACCCCCTTATCCGAGGTTCGAGACGGAAAACTAAAAAACTACCGCGTCGGCAGCTACCCAGACAAAATGCTCAAAGACCTGGCGATTTACCGTCAACCGCCGGGCCTTGCACAATTTGAGGCAGAGGACCTGGATTTGGCGGTCGCCCCTCATTTCAAGCTGGGCCAGTTCGTGTGTAAACAAAACGACGGTTACCCCAAGTTTCTGATCCTGCGCGAACGTTTGCTGCTCAAGCTCGAGTACCTTTTGGAAAAGGTCAACCAACGCGGCCGCCAAGTCCCCACCTTCTATGTAATGAGTGGCTTTCGCACCCCCTTCTACAACAAAAGTATCGGCAACGTGAAATACAGCCGCCATTGCTGGGGCGGGGCCGCCGATATTTTCATCGATGTCGCCCCCAAAGACGGCGTGATGGACGACCTCAACGGCGATGGGGTGATCGACGTTAAAGACGCGATGGTCATGTACGAGTGGGTCGACGGCATGAACAAAAACAAAGATTATCGCGGCTTCATTGGCGGCCTCGGTCTCTACCGCCGCACACCGAATCACGGTCCCTTCGTCCACGTTGACGTGCGCGGGTTCCGCGCGCGGTGGGGCGACTAACCTCACCTCAAACCGGCATGCCACCCGCTTTTAAGACAGGCCCACTTTGGTCGGCCTCTTGACTCAAATACTCAAGGCGCCATTGATCGTGACGACGAATGTCGGCCAGAGAAAAGTGAATGTCGGCGACAACGCTGCAGTCAAACAAGTCGATGCGATTTTTTTCCGCCGCCGGATAAGCGAGATCAAACAAGTAACGCAACTCCCTTTTTACCCGATAGGCAGTGCTATTGGCCAATTCGCCATGACGTTCCGTATCAAACACCAACACTAAACCCAACTCGTAAGGCTCGCCGATCGCCAATTCTCGATCACGCTCATCACCTAAATCAAAAAACAACCCCACCAAATCATCCGCAACCGTTTCGACAATTTTTCTAATTTGACGATGAACTTCGCGGGGTTTGCCCGAGGCAAATTTCACCTTGCGCCGCAGACGTGTCTCAAAAGAGTTGGGGAACGCCGGCCGACCGTAACGTGCGGCCAACCACTGCTTGAGAACCCGCTTTTGGAAGGAAGGCAAAACAAAGGGCGAGGGTGCAACCAATTCTTCGAAACGCGATTTTGCAACCGCCCGACGCTCCGCCATGCTCAGTTCGAGATGCAAGACCGTACCTTTTTCGTTTCGATAGGCAAGCTGGAGTTTGCGCGGATGTTCGGCCCGAGTGAGCTCCGGTTTCAAGGCGTCCACAGGGTCGGCGAGGATGATTTCAACTTCGGCCTCGAGGGGGTGGGGTCAATCGCAATCATGCGAGATCACCACACCCCAGCGGCCCCTGTTTTCAGTTATGAATCCAAGTTCTTGTAATTGGTCAGGACGCAGCAGACAACCCTGCCGCCAAACGGTTTCACGTCCCATCAATGTCTTACTCCTGATCTAAATGTTCGTTGGCGGCAGGAATCGACAAATAAGTGCGCCAGTTGTCGTTGGGTTTGGTTTTGCTACGGGTAACGGCTGACTTCTGATAACCGGCTTCCATGCGTTGGGCTGAGGTGATCAGCTCGGTCACGTGCGCTTCGGTTTCTTCATCGGCTTTGATCAAATCCAGCAAGGAACGTCCGTCGAAGTGCTTCATCTTGATCAGGTGTTTCACGTGACCCAACCCCGCGTTTTTGATGCGCTCGGCCAAACGCTCAAGCGCAAGGATGCGGCGCATTTTGGTTTCGTCGGGTAACGACTCGCCGGCCAGCCATTTGTAAACCGCTTGACGACTGACCGCAAACAGGTCGGCCAATTCAGTAACGCGAATCTTGAGGACTTGGCGTACCATCGCCAAACGTTCAGGCAGAGACTTGACAGCCGGCACCGCGGCAACGGTTTGTTTGACAAACTCCGGTTTGTAGGCCGCCATGACATTTTGCTGAAACAGCCAAACTTGGTACAGCGGCTTGTTGGATTCGGTGAGATCGAGATGGTGCCCCGTGCTGTCGACAAAAGAGTCTACGGAGGTGTCTTTGGCCAGGAAAAAGTTCGTATTTGTTTGACTAAGGTGATTCGTGCGCATGGGTACCTCCCGAAAGCGAGCACCAGGCTTTTAGGGCAGGATCGGTTACCGCCGCTTTAAAGGCGTTTTTCAATCCACCATCTAGGTTAAAAAATATTTCTTCGGCTTTTTTTAGATCGAAGCCAAAACTTACCCTGGCGAAATGATCGATGTCAAGCAGGAGATGTTCGGAATTTTCGTTTACCACGAAAGCATCTTGAATATATAGTGTTAGGCTCTGAAGGTCGGGCGGGTAACTCAGTTCACCAAAACGCCGATGTGTCCTGGCCACGAGGAAGGTTGCGGGATCTTCGCCTGTTTGAAAGAAGGATTCGCTCGCGCGATAAAGGGGTTGCCGATCCATACATAAACCCCGCAAACCCGGCGCTAAGAGGTCGTCGATTGTTTGGGTATGATAGGGCATAACCGCGTTTAGGAAACGCAGCCCAAGTCGGTTTAAATTGGCTAGGGCGACCACATCATCAACGAGCTTTAATCCTTTAAGTACATGAAAAATAATATCTTCACTCGCTTCATAGGTCGTTGTATGAAATGCCAAAAAGTCGGGCGCCAGGATGAACCCGGAAGTTTTCTGCTGATTTGTCATCTGCCAGGAAAGTGTCAGGCCGGCACTTGCGTTTGAGCCCTTAAGGCCGTCGGTTGTCATTTGATGCTTGGGTATTTCTTGAAAAGTTGAAAAACCCTGGCGGCGCCACTGATCCTGAATGTCTGGAACGTATTTGGCCATAGCCTGAACGGGGCTAAAACGGACCTGGGCCACGGCGTAGTAAACGGGTATCGGGGACTGATGTTGACCCATGCTCTCTCCTTAGCTTGAAGTTGGGCTCCACCTCACATAGTTTACACTTTGGTTTACACTTTTGCAGTAAAAAAGGTTTCAATAAAAATTTGTCAACCAGCTCAAAACCAACCGCTGCTTTGATTGAACGGGAGAAAACCCACCTATCGCGGAAAACACGAGACCTTGCTACAATTCCCTCGAACAGCTTCACAGCGCTCAAAGCGAAGACGAAGCCCTTTGTTTCAAGCCGCGAACAACAAGCACTGATAAAATTGCCTTGGGTATTTCGGCCATCAAGTACCGAGAAGCGAGTGATTCATGCCTCTTCCCAGTTATGCCGAACTGATGTTGCCCATGCTGACCTGGGCGGGCGACGGCCGCCAACACACCGTGTCAGCGTGCCGCGACGCGCTTGCTCGGCAATACCAACTAAGCAAAGATGATTTGGCAGAACTGACCCCCGGCGGCGGCAAAACCACTTGGGTCGACCGCGTTTCCTGGGCCAAAACCTACCTGACCAAGGCCGGTTTACTGAAGCAGGTCGCGCGCGGGGTATTCCAAATTACGCGACGTGGCCAAAAGTTACTGGACGATCCGCCACCGGAAATCAACGCCAAGTTCCTGATGCGCTACGCCGAGGCGCGACAATTCCTGAACACGGGAACAAAACCGGCCAAGGCCGCCGACGAGGAACCGGCGAACCATCCCTTCGTCGAAGACGCCGAAACAACCCCACGCGAAGCCATTGATCGCGGGTTACAACGCTGGAATCAACGCCTGTTTGAAGACATTCGCAGCCAACTGGAAAACTGCTCGCCCGCTTTTTTTGAGCACCTCATCGTCGACCTCATGTTGCACATGGGTTACGGCGGCTCTTGGGCTGAGGCGGGCCGTGTGCTCGGCCGCAGCGGCGACGGCGGCATCGACGGCGTTATCAAAGAGGACCCACTCGGCCTTTCGCACGTCTACTTACAAGCGAAACGTTGGCAAAACACTGTTGGCTCACCCGAGGTGGACCGGTTCGCGGGCGCCATGGTCAAACACCAAGCCATTAAAGGCGTCCTGGTGACCACCAGCAGTTTTTCGCAGCCGGCACGTGACGCGGCGGCACGCGTCAACCTGAACATGGTGCTCATCGACGGCAGAGACCTGGCCAAACTGATGGTGCAATACGGTTGCGGCGTTGTTACGGTCGATACCATTTCCCTAAAAAGCGTGGACGCCAACTACTTTGACGAAGAGAGCTAGGCAACCGACGTAAGGCAACGCCGGCCGAGCTATGCACAAGCAGCAAAACATTAACGCGACCGGCGCCCTCAGCACTTCAGTCGAAGCACTGGTCACTGTTGCCCTGTTTGGTCTTCAGCCTCAGTCATGGTGTTGTTTGAAACATGCAGCCGATCGATACAGCCAGGCAAGCCGCAGCGACGGCCCAAGAAAGCCAACATCACCGCTTGCTAAAACTGCAAACGCGGCTTGCCGTCTTGCACCGCCTCAATCTAAAAGGTCGCTTTCAGGGTGACGGCCTGACGGGACCCAAACGGGGCTAGCGTCCCGTCAGGCTTGTGGCTGGGTAGATTAAACAAATACTCAGTCCCCAACGAGACCCAGACATCGAGCTCGATCTCTCAAGAAGCGATGACCGCTGGAGCTGGCAAAATCCCGGCACCAAAATGCCGCACGAACGCTCGTAAACCTAAGCTCAACATCAAAAACAAAAGCTACTTGCATCTTTTTGCTTGCAAAATGCTTGATTAATCAAGCATTATTCACTCATGAACAACTACGAACTTTCCAACCACACAGAAGCAACCGTTTTGCAATTCCTTGAAACCGCCTACGCGCTCCAGCGCGATCTCGACAACGCGCTTTCCTTAACGCGTGGGATTACCTTCAGCGAGTACCGCATCTTGCGCGCATTGGCCAATGTCTATACCGGCGGCGCGCCACGCATTGATCTGGCTCGCGCCGTCGGCCTGACCCCCTCGGCCGTCACCCGAGCGCTGAAACCTCTTGAGAAGCTTGGCTACATCACAACCGAAAAAGGAGGACGGGACGCCAGGCAAAGTCGCGCCGTGCTAACCACGGCCGGCCGCGCACTATTGGACGATGCCCAGGGCGCGCTTCGCGACGCACTCACCACCTTACCTATCAACCAGCGAACACCCGACGAAGTCGATGCGTTTCGCACCTACCTCACAGAAATGAGACGACGATGACAACGACACTCGACCTCAACCAGGGCGCACTTGCGCCCGTCGCCGACGAAGTCACCCTAACAGATTTAGAGGTGAGCGGCAGCATACCGGCCGACCTAAACGGAACCTTGCTGCGCAATGGACCCAACCCATTTAGCGGCCGCTTCCAAGGCAACGGCGTGTTGTCCTGGTGGCCGGAAGCAGCCATGCTGCACGCCCTCACCATCGCCGACGGGCGTGCATGTTTGTATAAAAACCGCTGGGTGCGCACCCAAAACTGGGCGCGCTTTCACAAACAAGCAACGGGCGATTGGGTCAACAGCAATCCCAACGTCAACCTTTTACAGCACGGAGGTCACGTGCTGGCTTTGGCCGAAGGCGGTCCGCCGGTAGCTGTCAACCGACACTTGCAAACTTTGGGTACCCCCACCACTCACCAACACACACAGAACGGCATGACAGCCCACCCCAAAGTGGATCCGATCAGCAGCGAGCTAATTTGGTTTCGCGCCGGTTGGCAGCCGCCCTACGTGCGTTACGGCGTGACAGGCCGCGACGGCAAAGCAATTCACGAATCAGTCATCGAAACAACGGCGCCGACCATGATGCACGACCTGGCCATTACCGAGAACTTCAGTATTTTATTGGATTTAAGTGTTGGGTACGATTTCTCCATGCTCCAACAAGGCTTCCGCCTACCGCTGTGTTGGCAACCGCAGAAACCGTCACAAATCCTGGTCGTTCCCCGGTACGGCGGCAAGGTTCAAAGACTGGAGATTGAACCCTGCTTTATTCAGCACGTGGTGAATGCCTACGAAAGTGCCGCCGATCAACTAGTCCTCGACGCCGTTCGCTACCCGTGGTACTTCAAACGCAACGGCAACGGCTTGCACCCCGATCCACTCGGCACGCTGTGGCGCTACCACATCGATCTGAGCCGAAATAATGTGCGCGCAACCGAGCGAGGTTCGATGCACGTTGAAATGCCACGCATCAATGAAAGCTACACGGGCCGAGCGGCGCGTTACGGCTACTTCGTCCAACAACCGAGCGAAACAGAAATGCGCGGTTTGGTGCGCATTGATCTCGAAAACAACGAAACGGTCACCCACCCAATCGCACCTGGTAACCAAAACAGTGAGCCAATCTTTGTCGCACGCACCGAGGCCGAAGCCGAGGACGACGGTTATCTGTTGACCTGTGTTTACAACGCAAACCGCGACGCGAGCGAGGTGCACATTCTCAACGCTCGCGACATCAGCGAACCAGCCTTGGCAATCATCCACCTTCGCCGCCGCATTCCAGCCGGATTCCACGGCATGTGGTTGCCAGACGAGGCATAAGTCACATACAGGAGGCGCGCGGCGTGGCAAAAAAGTGATTCAAACACTGATCGAGTCGCGCCAGCGCCTGTTCCAAACGGTTGTCATCGAAACCGGCAAAACCCAACACCAACCCAGATTGTTTCTTTTTGCCACAGTAGTAAGGCGAAAGCGGGCGAATTTCCAAATTACAATTGGTCGCCATTTTGGCAAAAGCAACATCGTCGAAAGGAATTTTGGCGAACAGAGTGATGTGCATGCCACCCGAATGAGGCCCCGTCTCAAATTGCCCGCGCTGATGCCCTGCCAGCCAGGCACAGACTTGATCGCGGCGGCGACGGTAACGCTGACGCATGCGCCGCAGGTGCGAGGCGAAATGACCCTGATCGATAAAGTCGGCAAGCACGGCCTGATTAATAGTCGGCGACGAATTATCGATTAAGAAACGCAACTCGCTAAGTGCGGCAACCAGCTTCTTGGGCACCACCAAATAACCGATGCGCAACGCCGGAAACAGAACCTTACTGAAAGTGCCGGTATAGATGACACGGCTATCCGGGGAAAGGCCCTGAATGGCGGCCAAAGGTGGGCCGTCGTAGCGAAACTCGCTGTCGTAATCGTCTTCCAAAATCCAGCTCCCGCTTTTTTGGGCGAAGTTCAACAGCTCCAAACGGCGGGGCATGGTCATCTCGGTACCGGTCGGGTATTGGTGCGCCGGGGTGACAAACACCAGCTTGGGATTACCGTGAATGCGCCGACCGGCGCGTACATCAAGACCCTCAGGGTCTAAATCGACGGGGATGATATGGGCCTGACACTGACGCAATGTCCCCAGAAACCCCTGATAACACGGGTTTTCGACCCAAACCGCGTCATGCGGCGACAGCAACAATCGACAGGTTAGATCAAGACCCTGCTGGGAACCGTTGACCACCAGCACTTGATCGGGATCGCAGTTCACGCCGCGACAGGCTTTGAGATAGGCGGCAATGGCCTCGCGCAAGGGCTGGTACCCGGTCGGTCCGGCATAGGTCAGCATGGCACGACTGGCCTGGCGCCACTGCTTGGCGGAAAGGCGCGCCCACAAGTCGAGCGGAAAGGCATCGAGATCGGGGATTCCCGGCGTAAAGGGTCGAATTTCTTTGAGGGTCGGCCGTTGGTCCATATCGGTGAGCCGCACACTGGGCTTAAGCGGGGTCGGTTCCTTAGGGGCCGGCGTCAGGATCGGGTCCAGATTGGCGCAAACATAAAAGCCCGAACCTTGGCGCGCCTCTAGTAAACCCTCGGAACGCAGGACTTCATAGGCGTTGTTAACCGTGTTGCGACCCAAGGCCAACAACCCGGCCATGGTCCGCGTCGGCGGCAAATGGCAATGGGCTGGAAATCGGCCGCTGAGGATGCGACTGCGAATGGCGTCGGCAAGCTGCAGGTACAGGGGTTTGTCTAGACCAGAGTCCAAATCGAAGTCATGGAGTTCTGCGATGGGGAGGCGTTTACTTTTCATGGCAAATTGGTTCCATCCGAATAACGGAAATGGCTCTAACTTTAGAGCCAATTTATCGCTAGGATCAAGCATATCTGCTTTACATGGGGAGATTATGAACAACCAACTACCTTTTAGTCAGAGCGAAAACAAGCCATCCAAAGCTTTTGCGGTAACCGACAAAACCAAACTAAAGCGCGTTGCCAATCGCGCGGTGTACGACAAACAGGAAATCTATGCAATTCTCGACGAATCACTGCTGTGCCACGTGGCTTTCGATTGGAACGGTGCACCGGCCCTCATTCCCACCGCCCACTGGCGCATCGGCGACCACCTCTACTTACACGGATCGCGTAAGAGCCGCATGATGGAAATCCTGGCCAACGGCGTCCCGGCCTGCATTGCGGTGACCTTGGTCGACGGCCTGGTGTTGGCACGCTCCACCTTCCACCATTCAATGAACTACCGATCTGTCATCGTTTACGGCAGCGGTCGCGAGGTGACCGACCCAACCAAAAAAGACGCGGTTTTGGCGCAATTCGTCGAACACGTCATCCCCGGCCGCAACGCTGAGGCTCGACCCGCCAACGCCACCGAACTCAAGGCAACCAGCCTGATTGAGTTCGATTTAAAAGAAGTGTCGGCTAAAATCCGCCGGGGCGGCCCCAAAGACGATGCCGAAGACATGCAACGCGATGTGTGGGCCGGGACGATTCCCTTGACCTTAACCGCGGGCGCGCCGATCACCGCGGCGGACAGCAAAGTTGCCGCGGCCCCGGCATACACGCAAAACTACACACGCGTCAAAACAACCGTTTAGCGCCGAGTTAAAGTGTTTGGGCGGGCAGCAACGCCCGCCAAGCGTCGCAAAACTGCCTTTTTGGAAAAAGCGCTTTAACGGTTCGGCGCGCCATCTTGCCGAGCTCGACCGCGAGCTCGGGACGCTCGATCAACAGTTGCAGGCGTTCCCGTAAATAACCCAGATCGGCCGAAATAAAACCGTTGACGCCGTCCTGAATCGGCGAGCTGGGATGAGCCGTCGTCACCACCGGCATGCCGGTCGCCATCGCCTCCAGCATGGCGAAATTAAAACCGTCTTCCAAGCCAACTTTAGCGGTATGCACGTAAACGCGATGGTCGCGGTAGGCGGCGCGCAAGTCGTCCCAACTCGCGGCAATACGCGCTTCGGGCAACGAAGGGTTGTCACCCAAAACCGTGGTCGAAAATCCCTCCGTCAGAGTTTGGTAGGCGGGGTAATCCAAAATTTCACCGCGTTCGACCAGATGATTGGCGACCCGCAGCAGCGCCGGTTTTTGCCCCGTGTAACCCTGATAATCATCGAGATCGACATAGGTTTTGATGAGGAAACCGCGCAGGTTCCAGTCGACCATTTTGTGCTCGGAGATAAACACCATCTCGCCCTGACCGCGCACGACCAGCTCGGCAAATTGCACGCGATACTGCGCGGGCGTCATCTCCGTCTGATCTTCGGTAAAGCGACTGTGTAAGCTGGTGTGCATGACGACCACACGTTTCACGGCAAAGGGCAGAAAGTCGATAAAGTCACTGATATTGTGGGCGATGGCAAGATCGTAATCGCCCGCCGCCAAACCCTTTTGGCCCGCCTCCCAGGTGATGAGGCGCCAGCCCTCGGGCAATGGCCGCACGCTCTCGGACCAGTTCTGCAAAAAACGGCGGTGGCCGCTGATTTCGATCAAATCCAGTTGCCAACCAAGCGCCTTAAACTGGAACAGGTACGGCTGATGGGCACAAAAAGAAATAACGCGAGGCGGCGACTGACTCATCGCACTTACTCGGCGGTTGTGGTGGCCACCATCCATTCCGACGATTCCAACCACAGCAACAACTCGCCGGCGGGAACGGGATGGTTGACATAAGAGCCCTGCATGGCGTCACAACCAAACTCTTTGAGCATGTTGTAGGACTCGCGGGTACTGACGCCCTCGGCCATCACTTTCAAACCGAGGTTGTGGCCGAGATCAATCATCGAACGGACGATGGCGATATCGTTGAGATTGTGGCCCATTTCTTCAACAAAGGACTGATCTATTTTGATTTGGGTAACCGGCATGGTTTTAAGGTACGCCAAGGAAGAATAACCGGTACCAAAGTTGTCGATGGAAATCGAGATACCCATTTGTGAAATCGCCAAAAGGCTTTGAATCGCCTGGGCCGGGTCTTCCATCACACCGCGCTCGGACACCTCAAACCCAAGCCGCGAAGGTGGCATGTTGAATTCAGCCAAAATGTCGCGCACCTTGGCCGGCAATTGTGGGTCGAGCACGTCTTGGGCGGTGAGGTTAATCGACACCACCAGGTCGATGCCTTGATCGCTCCAAAGGCGCCATTGGCGCGGAACTTCTTTGAGCACCCAATGGGTGAGGTGGCGGATGATGCCACATCGTTCGGCCAGCGGAATAAACTCGCTGGGAGGAATAAAACCGTGACTGGGATGGGGCCAGCGCGTCAGCGCCTCAACGCCTTCCACGCAGCCGTCGACGAGGTTCACCTTCGGCTGGAAATAAAGCATGAGTTCGTCGGAGGAGATGGCACGGCGCAACTCGCTGAGCAACAACAAACGTTGCGGCGTGAACAGGTTCATGTTGTCGCGGTAAAAACGGAAACCCTGTTCGGTACTTTTGGCGCTAATCAACGTCATGTCGGCGTGACGCATCAACATGTCCATGTTACAGCCGTGGTCGGGGTAAATCACGATACCAATGCTGGGGTGGATCTCAATGCTGAGCTCGCCCAGGTCAAAGTGGGGTTCAAACACGCGCTGAAGGTGGTGAGCAATTTTGGAGGTTTGCGCCAACGAGGTAATCCGCGGCAGCAGGATGGCAAATTCATCGCCACCCTGGCGGAAAACCGTGCCAATTTCACCAAAGGTCGACTGCAAACGCGAGGCGACCTTGGCCAACAGCTTGTCGCCGTTTTGGTAACCCAAGGTGTCGTTCACTTCTTTAAAGCGATCGAGATCCACAAAAAACAGCGCGAAACGCGTGTTTTGCCGACGCGCTTCCTGAATCGCTTTGGCCAGTTCAATTTGTAGCTGATTGCGGTTGGCAAGCCCGGTTAAATCGTCGTGGTTGATCATGTGGTTGAGCCGGGTTTCCGACTCGCGGCGCTGATCAATTTCACTTTTAAGGCGACGCACGTGTTGGCGCGCCTCCTCATGCAGGGTCCACTTGCGCGTCAGCGACAGTGCCATCTGTTTGACGACGATGCTGTCAAAGGGTTTGTTAAGGAATAAAAGACGATCCGTGGTGCCCAGTTTCTGCAGGATTTCTTCGAAACTGTAGTCGGAATAGGCGGTGCATATCACCACCTCAATATTGGGGCTCTTCGACCAAATACGGTAAATCGACTCGATGCCGTCGATCCCGGGCGGCATGCGCACATCCATAAAAATCAGCGCATAAGGCCGATTCTGCGTGCACGCTTCCTCGACCAGGGCCACCGCTTCTTCCCCTTGGTAGGCTGAATCTATTTCGTACTCAACATCATAAATGTCGGGGTGGTTAAAATCGTCCTTACCGGCATCGTCACTTTCGTCATGCTCATCGGCAAACAACTGTTGCTCAATGGCATCCAAGTGCGAGCGTCTCGTTTTCTTCTGCGAAGAACCGAGAATTTTCCGGAAATCTTTATGGATATCCGCATTGTCGTCGACAATGAGGATCCGGCGGTTGACCCAGCCCATTCAAACACACCTTACACCGAGCGCCAATCGACTCCCTCTGAGCATAAGCTCTTTAGAGAAAACAACCTGAGCGCAACTAAGCTTGGAGCTGTACTACAGTGGGACGTATTGAGCATCATAACAGGGCCGCCAAATTTTTATCAAGTCTTGAGTCTAGCAGGGATAGCGCTTTATCAAGGGCAACGGCGGGCTGATGAAGGCGAAAAACACCCACTGGTCCCTTTTTCGACGCACCGCAAAAAAAGTTAAACTTTCTCGAGCCAACGGCCTTTTGCCCCCATGGCGCTTATTAACGGCGTGCACGAGACGGCCCCAAAAAAGGATCAAAACCCCCGTGTTTTTTCGCGAAGACCGTCGCAGAACAAACGCTCGCCCTGGATCAGGGGGTTGCAAACCCAAGGAAAGACCGCCACAGGAAAAAAATAAAACTTTTTCCGAGGTGTTATCACTTATTCTATGACCCCTTTCGTTTTGAATTGCGCCTGTGGTGGTCGGGCAGCATTCAGAACAGGGAACCGGCCGCCCAAACACGCCTGCCAAAAACAAAACAACCTGCTTTTTCCCAAAAGCTTACACCAAAAAACAACACCGCCACACCTAGCAAAAAGCAACTTATTCAAAAAAAAGCCCGCCTAAAAAAGCGCCACTGCCGGTTAAGCGGCTCTTGACCCGGGTCGATAAGATTGCCAACCTCTCCGCCTATCTCGGACAGCGGCGACCCAGCCACAATGCCCCAAATAAAACCGACCCGCGTGGTTCGGTGTGGTAACGACACTCCTGCTTCTCATTTAAAGTCTTCCTAGGTACAATGTAATGTTACCCACAGATCGCTCCAAAACCCTTGGCCGCCACGTCGTCCAAGCTGGTTTTCATTCCCACGCTACCCATGAAACACCTATCTATATTGATTAAATCCAGTTCAATGGGAGTCTCCTCAGCGCCATGACTTCAGAAGAAAGACGATTTTCACGCTATATCATTAAAGATGTCCTAGGCGAAGGCGCCATGGGTAGCGTTTATCGTGGGTTCGACCCGCACTTGGAGCGGGACGTCGCCATTAAGACGATGAAGAACCTCGGCGGTGGCGATGCACCCAACGATTTCCAAGAGCGATTTTTCCAGGAATCCAAAGTTTATGCGCGTCTGAATCACCCCAATATTGTTTCGGTTTTCGATGTGGGCATCGAGGGCAATCAGCCCTTTTTGGTGATGGAATACATCAAGGGCAACCCACTCGACGCGTTTGTGCGACACCATTTGCAAGACCTGGGCAAAATCCTCAACAAAATGTGCCACCAAATTGCCGAAGGCCTTGATTACGCCCACGAAGAGGGCATCATCCACCGTGACATCAAGCCAGGCAACATTTTGATCAACCACAAGCGGCGCGCGAAGATCGTCGATTTCGGCTTGGCCAAGTTACAGGATTCCAAGCTCACCCAAACCGGCCTGTTCCTGGGGACCCCTAGCTACTCCAGCCCCGAGCAAATCATTTCCGGGCGCGTTGATCACCGCTCCGACGTCTATTCGTTTGGCACCGTCATGTACGAATTGCTGACCGGCAAGCTACCTTTTGACGCCGACAGTCTGCACGCCATTTTGTACCAAATCGCCAACGAACCCCCCAAGCTGGCTTTTGACGTCTACCGTGACATTCTCGATGTTGAGGGTTTGACAGAAGTGTTTGCCCGCGTGTTTGCCAAAGATCTGGATTCTCGCTTTCAAAGCGCGGGCGAGTTTGCCGAGGAATTGTCAGACGTCATCGGTCCCATCAAAAAAGTCGATATGCTGAAGCTGCTGGGCCGGCCCAAAAGCAAAAAGAAAGGCCGCCGCGCCGCCAAGGGCAAAAAACCCGAAGAAGCAGAAGCCGCCGCGCCCGCCGCCAAAGCACGGCCTAAAATGTCGGACAGCAACCCGCCGCCTGCATCCCAGGTCGAAAGCCCACAAGAACGTCAAATTCGCCAAGCGCGCGAACAATTCTCGCAGGCCTTCCACACCGGCAACCTGTCCTCCGTTCGTTACTGCCTCAAAGAGCTGTCTGAACTCGGTGTCGACATCACCGAGGAAAGCCGTCACTACCACAAGTTACGCCAAGATATTGAGAAAAAAGAAGTCACCGCCCGTCAAGCCAACTTGGAACGCCATATCGAAAAAGCGCGCCAGGAATTTTTGATTGCTTACAAAGCGGCCAACTTGGCCTCTTCACGGTTTTGCCTGGAAGAGTTGCGCAAGCTGGGCGCTGCGGTGGAAAAAGAAGAACGGGCCCTAATGTCGTTGGAAGTTCGCATCCGCGAGCTGGAAGAAGCCCGCAGCCAAGCCCGAAAACAGGCCGAGCAAGCACGCACCCTGTTCCAAACCGCCCTGCGCCAACGGGATGCCGCCGCCGCGACGCGCCACTTGGAAACCCTCAAGCAATTAAAGGTGGAGGTAAACGCGGAGACTCAGGCGCTGGCCGCCTTGGAAAAAGACGTCAAACACACCGAAGAGCAGAAACGCGTGCGCATCCATCAAGCGCGCTTGGGTTTTGTCAAAGCGTTGGAAAAACGCGAGGTAGAAACCTGTCGCCGGCTGATTTACGAGCTCGAGAACGAACTCCAGGTTAATGTCACCAAGGAAGTGCGCGACCTGCAGGCGTTGGAAGAACAAATCCGCCGCGAAAAAGCCGAACTCGCTCACCAGCAACAGGGTGACAGCCTCAAGAAACAATTCGTAGCAGCCTTGAGCCGCGAAAATGTACGGGCTTGCATGCAACACATTCAGGAGTTGCGCGGCCTGGGTTTCACGGTCGACAGCGAAACCAAAGCGCTCCAAGCGCTGCAGCAAAACTTGCGCGAAAAAGAGGAACAACAACAACGCCAATCCCAAAAGCATCAGGTACGTGAACGCTTGGCCCAAGCACTGACCGAACAAAACCTGGTCGACGCGGAGAAAGCGCTGCGCGAATTAAAGCAGCACCAAGGCGACCACAGCGCCGAAACCCAGGCGGTCAAACTTCTGCGTCAGCGTTTCAACGAGGCCGAAGCGATCAAGCTGAAACGCAACATGGCGGCCCACCTACGCGAGGATTTCCAAAAGGCGATCACCGCCAAAAATCTTGATTCAGCGCGCTACTACTTTAAGGAGCTGGTCTCGCTGGACGTCAACACGCGCAACGAAAAGCAAGCCTTGCGCGATTTGGAAAGCCAGTTAAAGGCCGAAGCCGATTTGCAGCAAAAAATGATCGACCAATCGCGCGTCAAGTTCGCCACCGGTCTGGACAACAAAGACATCGACCAGTGTGATCACTACCTGCGCGTGCTCAAGGAGTTCGGTGCCGACGTACGCGAGGAAACGCGTATGCTGGCGCGCTTGCGTGCCGCCGTGCGCAAAAAGCAGTCGCAACAAGCCGACCCCGAGCTGCAACAAAAATTAAAAAATAAGATGATCGACCAATTCCGCTGCGAGTTCCTACGCCACTTCCAGAACCACGCGCTTGAGGGTTGTGAGTATTACTTGGGCGAACTACGCCAACTGGGCGCGGAAACCAGCGAAGAAGAAAGCGCGATCAAAATCCTCAAAAGCAAATCGGGCAATTCGGCCAAAGCGGTGTAACTCCGCGGACCTATCGCCCAAGGTGAGCGGCGCCATAAACGGTCTTACTCGGGTTCAGGTGGGACGGGCACCAGACCGGCACCTCTTTGGGCCGGTGTGACGGCACCACTTGTTTCAGTGCTCGGCATCGCGCTCAGCATACCCTGGAAAGCAACATCACTGCGTTTCGCAATGGCGGCAACCGCCTTTTTGTGAATCAAACGCGAATCATCGGAAAAACAATACTCACGACAGGTTTCCAATAGCGGTAGGTCGTCGATATCGCCGTTTTTCCATATCAGCAACAATGTCGCATGAACCATGTCTTCCTTCGCCTTAAGTGGTGCTTCTTCTTCTAAAAAGGCTGGGAGCGTTTGCACCAAAACCGGTTTCAGACCGGGATAGGCGAATCGAAAAAGCACCTCGTAAAGTTGTAATCGGGACTGCAGGCGGGGCAGAGAACGAAGGGCGCTGACCAAAATCGGGACACGTTCCGGCCGCCCCAAAAAAAACTCGGTCACCACGGCACTACAGTAATCTGGATTGCCAAGCAAGTAGGTCAACGCTTGATCCAAGCGCGGCCCGTGTAGCTGCGGCAACAAATGCAATACAAGATCGCTCATCTGCCAATCGACATGGGTCAAAACTTGTGACAACTCTTCTTTTTCCAGTAACTCCGGGAAAAGAAAAGCGCAGAAGAAAACCAACTCAGGGGTCATCAAAGGCTCGCAAAGACCGGCTTTTTCTTGCCAGGGCGTTGCCGGCAACCTTGGCTCACGTGCCACGACCTGATCTATTTCTCGTACCCGGTGGATCAGCGGCTGAATCACGGTACGGAAAAGCAGGCAATCACTTAAGTCGGGATAGGGTACCGGCGTGATGGCGAAATGTTTGACAAACAAGGCCTGGCACTCACGGCGGCTGGGGCGTAGAAAATTGGAAACAAGCGGCCTATCGAAAAAGATCGGCAAAGCATGGCGACAGGCACGAATGCGTTCGGCCACGATCTGATCACAAGCCATGGCCCGCAGTAAGCGGTCTAAGGGCGCTGTATTGGTTTCAAATCGATCCAGCAACCGATTAAGCAACGCGAAAAACGCGCTCATACGCTGTTCCAAAGCATCTGGAGAAGGGTTCCGAACCATGAGCCCGCGCAAGCTGAGTGTCAAGGTACCCCTCATCAAGGTGACGGGAAACATCTGGATCAACAACAAGCGCATCGGCTCGTCAAAAATGGAAAGGTGCTCGGGGTTAGACTCTAAGCAGTCATAACAAAACCTGAAGTTCTCCAGGGTAACGCCGATGTCGGTTGAGATGATTTGGTCGCGAACCTGAATGTTGAGATTCTCAAAAGCACCTGCGCTGTCCCTAATTTGAATTTCAACATTTCCGACGACCTGAACGAAACGGATCAAATAACCAGCACGGCCCGGCAGTGACGACCAATGGGTGGCGATATTTCGCGCCGCCAAAATCGCAAGCATCGGCTTAAGCATTTGAAGATAGGGATCTTGCTCTGATACCTCAGACCGCATCCCAACCTTTTTCACAAGGCGAAAACAGGCCCTAGCAACCTGCAAAATATGTTTAATGATAGGGTTTTTCATCTCTTTACCATTCACTCCCCAAAATGAAAACGCGGGCTCGGCCTAACACTTGGATCGACATAAAACCCCTGATCGCAGCGAGGATTCTCTTTACAAAGTCGAAAACGACGAGAGAACGGTGGGGGTTTTTTGAAAAAACCGCGTAACAGATCACAGAGTTCGGTCAAGCAAATACTTTTTGACCCCGTTTTTAATATAATCAATCGTATCTCACTTCTTCCAGAAAGGTGTCACCCACCTCCACCACGGCGATCCATAGCATCAGCGTCAAAGCCGCCTTTGGTTTTATCACGAATCACAAGGTTGCCGTCGCGCCCCACTGCCTGATTGCCCATAACCCGACCGAAACCCAATGCCACAACCGACCCGCTGTCCGAACGTGGCGGCCGTCCTCATGGCGGCTGAACCCGTTCCATTGCCGATTTTTTCCGAACGGCCGGGTCACAGGGAGGAACACCGTGAAACACTTAATGCTGTTAACACTTTTAACCGCTTGCACATGCACCGCGCTTCAAGCGCAATCGGACGACGACGCCATCTGGTACGACGTCAACCCCAAAGCCCTCGCGGGCGAAGCACGCCGCTACTTGGTCATGCCCGACGCCTATCGCACCGTCGGCTGGGACTTGGTCGCCCTCGCCGATCATTTGGAGGAAGCCCCGATGGAAGGTAGTGCCGAAAGACCGCTGACAATGGTGCTCCCACTCGCAGAGGGCGGTGCGGCGCGGTTTTTGATCGAGGCCTCGCCGGTGGTCGCCCCCGAGTTGGCGATGCGTTATCCCGAAATTCGCAGCTATCGCGGTTGGTGCCCCGACGATCCCGGCACCACCATGCGTTGCGATTTAAGCCCCAACGGCTTTAGCGCCATCATTTTGTCCGACCAGGACGCGACCTTCATCCGCCCCATGCATCGCTACGACGACCGCTTCACCTATGTCTACCGGCGCAGCCAGATGACCATCGACAAATCGGGTTTCCAATGCGAGGTACGCGGAAAATGGCGTCGTCAGATCCAGCAGGACAGTCTGGGTGGCAGCGTTTTTCCCCTCCAAAACGAATTGCGCTCCTATCGCTTGGCGGTGGCCGCCACCGGGGAGTACACCGCCTTTCACGGCGGCACCGTTTCCGGCGCCTTGGCCGCGCTCAACACCACTGTAAACAACATCAATGCGGTCTATGAACGCGATGTCGCGGTGCGTCTGATCATGGTCGCCAACAACGACCAAATCATTTACACCGATGCGTCGACCGATCCTTACGTGGACGATCTGGGCGGGGAAAACCAGACCAATGTCGATAACGTCATCGGCAGTGCCAACTACGATATCGGCCACGTGGTATTCGACGCCGGCGGCGGCGCCGCCTTCTTGGGTGTGGTTTGTGAAGAGGGTTTTAAAGCGAACGGCTGGACCGGCACCAACCCCCCTACCGGCCCGGTTTTTGACATCGACTATGTCGCCCATGAAATCGGCCACCAATTCGGCGCCGAGCATACCTTTAATGCCGAAACAGGCTCCTGCTCCGGCGGAAACCGCTCAGAATCAACCGCTTATGAACCTGGCGGCGCAACCACGATTATGGGCTATGCGGGCATTTGCGGCCAAAACGACCTGCAAGCCAACAGCGATCCTTTTTTCCACGTGGGTTCGATTGAACAAATCTTGAACCTGACCCGCAACGGCGGTGCCGTCGGCTGCGCCAACATCCAAGCCTTGAGCAATGCCGCGCCCGACGCCAATGCCGGCGCCGATTACACCATTCCCGCGCAAACGCCGTTCACCCTTACCGGCAGCGCAAGCGGCGGTGCCAATGTGGCCGGCCGTACTTACAGTTGGGAACAATTTGATAGCGGCCAAGCGTCGAACTTCAACGTAGACACCGGCGACAACGCCATTTTCCGCTTCTATCCACCGGTCAGCGAACCGAGCCGCACCTTTCCGCGCCTCGACGCCATCCTCAACCAAACCACCGTCATCGGCGAGGTCCTACCGACCACCAGCCGCACCCTGCGCATGCGGTTTACGGTGCGCAACAACAACCAAGGCGGTGGCGCACTCGACAGCGACGAAGCGGTTTTAACCGTCGTCGGTTCGGCCGGCCCGTTTGTGATTACCAGTCCGAGTGGCGGTGAAACCTGGGCGGGCAACAGCACGCAAACCGTGAGCTGGAACGTGGCGGGCACCGATCAAGCACCGATCAACTGCAGCCAAGTCGATATCATGGTGTCAACCAACGGCGGCGAAACCTTTAGTACCGCCGCCGCCGCCGTCGCCAATGACGGCAGTGCCGATATCACCGTGCCCAATACGGCCTCAACCCAGGTTCGCGTCAAGGCCGCCTGCACCGGCAATGTGTTCTTCGACATCAGCAACGCCAACTTGACCATCACCGCAAGCAGCGCAAGCTGTAGCGACTTTTACGGCAGTTGGTACGGCGCGGTGCCAGGTGGCTTGGTCGATATCAACAGCAACAATGTGGTCGACGTGCTCGATCTCATCAACTGTCGCTTCGCACCGGCTCGCCGCTATTAAAGTTTAAAGCCGGCAACCCATGGCGACACGGTCGGAACGGAACCTGGGCGGTTTCGCTCCGGCCGTTGTCTTTTCACGGGGTCCGAAAGGGAAAAGCAAAGGTGATTCTTCATGGTTAAGCGCTTGCAGGCCGATAGGGTTAAGAGTTAAACCACGGCGCCCCACTGGTTCGGCGCCCACCAAACAGAGCGACTAACGGATCCTGCGGTTGTTGCGTGCCTTGGTTCGATTTACAATCGTGCGGTGCCTCTCCCTAAGAAAATAAATACGCCGACTATTTTGCAAAACCTGCGTATTTAAGGGAGACCGCCGTCACAATGCCGGCGGGTTGGTTTAAGGCGGACAGGACCTGTGTCGATGACCGATTTCCCTTTATTTTATGCACCACCCCGATTGGGGATAACCGTGTCGGTGCGACGGTTGCTCGTGCTGTGGGTGTTGCTCTCGGTTGGCACGACGCTGTGGGCCCAAAAACGCAACCTCCGCAACTATTCCACCAACGAAGGGCTGCCCCAATCCCAAGCGCTGTGCCTGTTTCAAGACGACCGTGGCTTTATGTGGATCGGTACCTACAGCGGCTTGGCCCGCTATGACGGGGCGCGTTTTCAAACCTACACCAAGGCCCAAGGCCTATCGCGCAATTACATCACCGAAATTAACCGCGACAACCTCGGACGCCTGGTCGCGGGCACGCGTTTCGGCCTCAACGTTTTGCACGAGGGCCGCTTCCAAATTTACCCCGGCCATCCGTTTTGGCAGAACTGCAACGTCAACGACACCTTCCTCGACAGTCAAGGACGCCTGTGGGTCGCCGCCACACAAGGCCTGGCGATGATCCAAAACGGGATCACCTACGTCTTTGCCATGCCGCGAACCTTGGCCGATACGCCCCCTTTTTGCCTGTACCAAAAGCGTTCCGGCGAGATGATTGTCGCCACCACCAAACGCGTCTTTAAGGTGGTCGATCACTTGCTCGACCCGCTTTTCGGCGGAAAGAACGCCGGCTTTCAAATTAATTCACTCGGTGAAACGCGTGAGGGTCGTCTGTTGGTGGGCACGGATCGCGGCCTGTTCCAATACGACAAAAACCGCCTCGAACCTTATAAGTTTGGCGACTTGGCCATGAACATGCCGATTTCGGAAATGTATGTCACGCCCAGTGATCTGATTTGGATCGGGACCCGGGGCCAGGGAGTTTACGGCCTCCATCAAGACAGTGGCGCCGTCACCCACATCGACCTCAAAGCGGGCCTGATCAACGCCGCCATCGCCACCATTCTCCAGGATCGTGAAGGCAATTTGTGGATCGGAAACGACGCCGTGCTAACCAAATACACGCCAGGCCCGTTTTCGGTATATAACGAAAACCACGGCTTGATCGATAACTTCGTGCGTACTCTGTACCGCGACGACAACGACCGCATTTGGATTGGGACACGCAACGGAATCGGCACCATGGACGCCGATTACCGTTTCACAACGATGCCCGATTTGGAGCTGCCCAACAATCGTGTGTTTTCGATGAGTGGCCGTAAAGACGGCACCATCTTTATTGCGACCTTTGGTGGTTTGGGGGTCTACCGCAACGGCAAAATCAAATCCTACACCTCGGCCGACGGCTTGCGTGCCGATTACGTGCGTTCGGTGTTTGTCGACAGCCGCGATCGCGCTTGGATCAACACCATCGGCTTGGGCCAATGGCGCGGTAACGGGGAAGTCGAAGGCATGCCGGAAGGGCACCCGCTCCATTTGTGTTTTATTTACGACATGGTCGAGGATCCCAAGGGCTGGTTGTGGCTGGCCACCGGGCGCGGCTTGATCGGTTACGAACCCGACAGCCAAGAAGTGGTCACCTTTGATGAATTCAACGATGTGACGGTCTGGTCGGTCGACACCGATCCCGACGGCGTGGTTTGGGCGGCCTCCAATGGTTACGGCCTGCTGCGCGTTGAGAATCAAAAAATAACGCGCCTGGCCACGGAAGACGGTCTGAAAAGTGTCTACGGCTGGCAAATCGTCTGCGGCCAAGACGGCGCCGTTTGGTTTGGCCACAACCGCGGCATCGACCGCATTGCCGGAGAAGAAATCCGCCATTTCGATGTGCTCGACGGCCTCGCTGAAAACGAAGGGACCGCCACCGCCGCCATCGAAGACGCCCACGGCAACCTGTGGTTTGGCTCCAGCAATGGGATGAGTCGCTTCAATCCAAGCGACGACCGCACAACGGTCGCACCGTTTAATGTGTATCTGGAAGGCGTCGATGTCGACGGTGTCGCGCTAGGTGACAGCACGAACCCCGCTGTCAGCCGCCAAATGCACCAAATGACCTTCACTTTTGCCGCACCGCACTTCTCCAAAGAAGAAACGCTGCAGTTTCGCTGGCGCTTGGTTGGGCTCGATGAGCGCTGGTCGGATTACGCGCCCGACTTTCAAGCACGGTATTTTCGCCTGCCGCCCAACGATTACACTTTCGAGGTTCAGGCCACCGCCGCCGGCGTCACCACCCCTATCACCGGCTTTCGCTTTAAGGTGCCACCGGCTTGGTGGCAAAAACCCATTCTTGCCATCCTGGGCGTGCTCTTACTCGTCGCGACCATCGTGACTTACACGCGTATTCACTTGTTCCGACTCGCCAAACAACAGCACGCCCTGGAGCAATTGGTCGATGAGCGCACCTCAGAACTCAAATCCGCCAACGCCGATCTCTACGAAACGCACCAGCGTTTGGTGGAAACGGCCCACCGCGCGGGGATGGCCGAAATCGCGACCGGCATCCTGCACAATGTAGGCAACATCCTCAACAGCATCAACGTGTCGATCGAGGTCATGGACGAAACGGTGCGTAAGTCCGATGCGTCGGGTTTCCTGCGCCGTTTTTTGACCCATGTACAAACCAACGGCGAACACAACCCCGCCATCAGCGACACCCTCGATAAAACGCTGCACATCATGGAACGCAATCAAGGCAAAGTCATGCGCGAGGTCAACGCCCTCAAGGACCAAATCCACCATATTAATGAAATCGTCCGTACCCAACAAAGCTACGCCAAAATCGAATATTACGAACGCATGGACCCCAACATCGTGGTCATGGACGCACTGCGGATTTTGCGCAACATGTTTCGCAACCGCTCGATTGAGTTGGTGGAAGATTTAAAACCCTTGCCAATCGCCTCGGTTGCCAAAATCAAGCTCATGCAGGTGGTCATCAACGTGCTCAAAAACGCGATTGAAGCGACCGAAAAGAACCCTATCCTGGTGGAACGCATTGTTTCCGTGAGTACCGACAGCAACGACTTCGATGAAATCGTCATCCAAATCAAAGACGCGGGCTGCGGCATTAGCGAAGAAAAAGCCCAGCAAATCTTTTCCTACGGCTATACCACCAAACAGAAAGGGCACGGCTTCGGCCTTCATTATTGCGCCAACGCCATGACCGAGATGGGCGGCGCCATCGCGGTCCGCAACAATGAGCCCGAGCGCGGTACGACCTTCACCTTGACCTTCCCGATAACGCGCGCCAACCAGAAAGACGAAGACGAGGAAAGCTAAATCGTTTTCAGCCGCCGCGCCCGTATTGCCACAACAAGCGCAAGGGTCGCAGCAGGTAATACAAGGCGAACAGGGGATCAGGCAGCCGCAAGCGTGCCCAATCGCGCTCGTTGGGCACAAAGGCAAATTGCGCCAAGGTGGTGAAGCGGCGGCGGCGACTGTCACTTAAACTGCTAATCCAGCGAATGCCGAACCAGGTGGGTAAGTGCAACGGAAAAGCCTCAGTATCGGCCGGTTCTGGAAACAAGATCGGCACCATTTTGAGGGCTTGGGCGGATAAGGAGGGATCGGCCGTCAATGCGTTTTGAACCACTTGCGGCAGGTCGACCTCAAACAACAGACCGGCCAGATAAAGTCCCATCAGCAGCGGCCGCCGTTGACGGTGGTCGTCGGCGGTAGCCAGTACACGCGCCCAATCGCAAACCGAACCGCCGCGCATGAGGGCGGCTAGGTCGTTGAGCCAAAACAAGCGCAGCCAGCCGTGGCGAGCACCGTGAGCGGCCAAGTAAACCAAAAGATCGTCGTCACGGAAATAGACCGTTTCCACACCCGCGAAGGTGAGACGGTCGGCCCGTTGATAGAGCATGTCCCATTCGGAAAATTGTTTTAACTCAAAACGCGAGGTGCGCCAGTGAAGGTCGAGCACCAAGCTCCAAGCGGAATGCCCTAAGGACAACTCGTGGCTGTGCTTGAGAAAGTGGCGTCGCTGCTTATCGGAGAGGCGGGACAAGTCATGGAAGTCGGTATCGAAACCAAGCTGTTCCTGCAGAAGCGCGTAGGTGCGGTCGCGATCTTCTTCGCGAACCAACAAATCCAAATCATTGGACGGGCGCAAGGCCATGTTGCCAAAAAGCCGTTGGCCGAGAATGGGGCCCTTGAGCACGATGACGGGAATGCCGGCCGCCTGCAAACAGGTCAACACCGTTTTAAGATGTCCGACCAAACGGATCATGTGCATGGAGCGTTGGCGGCTGTGGGTTTCGAGATCGGCCAGCACGGCGTCGGGCACTTCAGACTCGGCGCAACGAACCAGCCAATAAAACAGCAGCGGCGCCAAGCGATGCTCCTTGGCCGCGCAAGCCACTAAACCCCAATCAGTGACCGCCGCCACGAGCTCGCGTACGGCCTGACCCGCCGGCGCATGGGCGGGATCGCGGGCACACAACAACAGCAAGCGGTATTCCGGCCTGAGTTGACAGTGTTCAAATGGCATGCGGGTGATTTCCCCTGGCGGCCGCTCCCCACGCGAGGCAATAGCGCAACCCTGGCTGCGACAATGGCGGCCCACGCGACAAACCGGCGAGAAACTTGACGAACTTGATTAAAAAGAGGATGATGACTCTATCGTATTTTAATCGATACCACCAGCGAAAAGCGTGCGATTTCGAACGGCGCGTCCGGCCACTACCTAAACCCGGCTTCCCCTTAGGTAGCGACCCAGCCAGACGGCAACGCTCCGAGCGAAACGTCTTCGCGACGGCCCCTCTTCTGGGCGCCGCACCTGTTCGCCTTGCCGAGGATTTCATGTCAAAAAAGCCTGGCTACCTGGTAACGCTCTGCGAGCAAAATGCTTACGTTGGTGGCGTGATGATCACCGACCATCACGCCATTCCCGTTGATTTCAAGTACACCGATCCCGTCACACCGACCAAAGTCCAGCGCATTATTTACGGCTCCGTTTTGGAGCAATACATTCGCAACCACGTCATCATTGGTGCCTTGATTAAGGAAATCAGCGTCCCACCACCGTTTTACGTGGTTTCGCAACACCAACTCTTTGACATCGAAGAAGCCAATAACTTGACACTGGTCGCCATCCAACGCACCCAATTCGCCTCATTGGGCGAACAGGGATCGGTCACCCGCGCCAAGGACAACGAAATACTGTTGCAGGGCTGGAACGACCAACACCCGATGCGCATCGTTTTCGGCCGCATTCCCGCCGATCAACAGGAAGCACTGATCAAAGATTTGATCCAATTGTCAAAGTCCATGGATTTGGTCGAGCCCGGTGAACGCTTGGAAAAGGCACTGAAAACTTTATGTTTGGAAAAGATTCAAGAATAAACGCGAGCCTGCGCAAAATCATCGCCAAGATCTCGCGTGAATTCAGTTACCCGCGCGTGACGGTGGTCCGTTGTCGCATTGACACCGGTGTGGTCACTTGGCGCGATCACGTCCGCATTCCCGTGCATCGTTTGCCGGAACCGCACACTCAGGTCAATCAAAAGACGGCGCTGCTCACGGCCACCACGCAAAGTGCTCATTTCGAAGAAGCCGAGGTTTTCACGGCCGAACCCATGTCCGAGCTGGAAGCAACCGTGCAACATGCCGACTGCTGGCAGCCCGAATCCTTTCCCATCCACGACGGCATGGCCGACCAGATCCCCGACAGCTTGGCGATCCAAGCGGCCGAAATCGGCATGACCGAACCACAGGTGCGCGCGATGCGTTACCGCTTCGCACCAAAGAAAATCAAATCGGCCACCCTCAAAATCAACCTGCGCATGCACAGCAATTTAGGCTACGGCCGCATGCTGCCGATGCTGCTGCCCGTCACCACCATGGACCTGCTCCCCAAGAAACTGATCATCCGCTTCCGCGCCGGCGTCCTAAAAATATTGCAAGTCAAACCCAATCAAGTTAAGTTTGTCGGCGTTTGCCTGACACTACCCGCCGCCCCTTTAAAGTTTGTCCGCTTCGAACCGAAGAGGTTGGATAGTTTGTATCGCGCGCATGCGGTTGTGACCGGGGCGCCCAGCGACCTCCATGCCGGACGGTCGTGGGTTTTCATTCAGCGCGAGAATCAACCGGGGATTTTCCCCATCATTGTGCGGGAGGCGTGAATTTGATTCAAATTCCCGGTTATCAAATTCACGAAATTATCGGCGAAGGCGGGTCCAGTACCGTTTACCGCGCCACGCGCTTGGAAAACCAGCAGAAAGCCGCGCTTAAGCTGCTCCACGAAAAGTATTCCGGCGACCCCGCCATGCGCAGTCGCCTGCAACGCGAAGCCCGTGTCATCGGCAGCCTGAACCATCCCAACATCGTCAAAATCTTTCAGTCGGGCAACTACGAACGACGTTTTTACATGATTCTCGAGTACCTGTCAGGTGGCTCGCTGTCGCGCTACGACCACCTCTCCTTGCGCCGCCGCCTTGAGGTCATGATTCAAGTTTGCGACGGCATCGCCTGCATTCACAGCATGGGCATCGTGCATCGCGATTTGAAACCAAGCAACATAATGTTTGGCGAGGACGGCCTGCCCCGGTTGGTGGATTTCGGCATTTCTCTGTTTTCCAAGGAAAACTACACACGGCTGACCCACACCAACATGGTCATGGGCACGCTCAGTTACATGTCGCCGGAACAACAAGCCGAACCAGGACAAGTCGACCATCGCACCGATATCTATTCGATTGGCTCTATGTTGTACGAAGTGTTCACCGGCAAAAAAACCGTCGGCCGTTTCCAAGATCCGACCGTGCTTAATCCCGCCTTCCCCGCCGATTTGGAAAAAGCGATTCTCAAGTGTTTGGCCCACGATCCCACCAAACGCTACGCCCAAATCACAGAACTGCAAACCGACCTAATCACGCTGTACCGAGCCGGTTTGTTCAGCGAAGATGACGCCGACATTACCGCCGCCGATTTCGTCAACCGCATTGGGATTTGGATTAAAAAGTTAGAAAGCGGAACCGCCGCCCAGCGGCTGGAAGCACGCCGTCAGGTAGCGCAAAACGCCGTCCCCGGCGACGTACCGCAACTCATTAGCATTTGTGAATCATCGTCGACCGATGTACGCGCCGCTCTGATTCCACTTTTCGGGAAACTGCGTGCCAAGGAAGCCTTTGCCTTTTTGGTCGACCAACTGGCCAACCCGCTGCTCGCGCGCGACGCATCGATTGCGTTGGCCTTTATCGGCAACCGCGACGCCGTCCAACACCTGATTCCGGTCGTTAAGAAAATGGCCGCTTATTCCTATGGCTCACTGCTACCGCTGGCAGTGTTGGGTGAAGAAAAAGACATGAAGTGGGTCGCGCCGTTCTTACGCAGCAAAGACAGCACCGACCGCGAGGCGGCGATTAAAGCCTTCGAGCATGCCAAAAGTAAAAAGTTCCTCAAACCACTCAAGAAGCAGTACAAAGTGGAGACCGAGGCTCACCTCAAGGACCGATTGGCAACCCTGATTCACAAGCTGGAGCACGACGGCGGCCGTTAGATAACCACCGTCGTCAATTTAAAGACAAGACCGACCGGGTAACATACAGGCGGCCTTAAGCCGCTAGGTAAAAACTCGAGCCGGCGTATAGGCTTTCGACGCGCGGTTCAAGCACCGCATTGGGCCGGTTTTCTACTGTATTCTTCAGCAACACCACGTCATCTTCCCGCAACGCAAAAGCGTCGACCAGGGCCCCAAAATGTTGCGTGGCCGGCTCACCGGTCAACACGGCGGCGGCAAAGGCGTTCATGGCAATAAAGAAACGGTCCTCGTAACAGGAAACCGCTTGGATGAGATCGCGCATGGCGACGGGCTTCACCTTTTCCAGCAGATCACTGAGATCCACATGAGGTGCATGGATCGCCAGTAGGTCCTTTAACAAACGACAGCCGTCGCCTTGCAGGTTCTCATTTTCTAAGGTCATTTTGGCCCACAGTTTCAGGGCGGCGGTCAATGAAGGCGATGGTGTCAACATGGTCACTCCAGAACAGATCTCGAATTGGGACAGAAAAGGTTGTCGCTCGTGCCGTGATCCAACCCGGCCAAAAAGGCGCAAGCCTCAAAGAGTTGGTGCCATTTTTTTTAAGAAAGTCTCACAAAAAATGTAAAAACCACGAATTAAAGCGAAATCGCTGATTGTTTGCGGCGCAAGAAAGACGGTGGCACGCGGCCAAAGTTGTCCGGTACAAAGACGCGCCCCGCAAAAGTAGTCGGAAATGTACCTGACAACCAACGCGCAAGGAACAGATCGATCCAGCAGCTTTTTTAGAGCAGGACCACGATTGACAGTAAATGAAATCTATTAACACCGCGCACAAACCATTTATCATCAACAATTAACCACACAATCTCAACAAACTTCGTTTTTATATTTGACACTAAATACTGTCACCGTTTTAAAATAGCGTCACCAACCGGGTCGGGGTCGACACCAACCCACCAAGGACGAACCATGCTTGAGACGCTTCACGCGGATTTGGCGCGCGACGACATGACCATTGATGAGCTGGCCGCCGCCGTCGACAAATACCTTTCGCAATTGGTACCCCACCAAACGCGTTACAAGGTCCAAGCAAAACCCGATACCCGCACCATTCGTTATTACACCTCGCGTGGTCTGTTGCCCAAGCCAGGCGGAACCCAAGGCGGTCGTGCCCGTTACCAAGGCAGCCATCTACTGCGCCTGATTTTGATTAAAAAATTACAAGCCGAGTACCAATCACTGAAACGCATTACGCAAATCATGAAACCACTCAGTGATGCGGACATTTTGAACCAACTATTTCCGGGGTGGCGCGCACCGGCGTTGCCGAACTCCCAACCCCCGCCGTCCGGCGGGTCTGTTTTTATTTTTGAAGAAACACGGACGATTCAGCTCGGCGAAGGTGTCCATCTGACCGTCGCCAAATCGCTTTTAGGGCAACCCGACGCACGCGCAGCCTTGGCCGATCAACTGGCGCAGTTGGCGACGCAGTTACGCAACGGATTTACCTGAATCGCAGGGAGTTATGTATGAGAAACCATCCTTCGCGCCGTATTGTCGACAATACATCCCAATTCGAAATCAAGGTCATCAACCTGAGCATTGCTAAAAAGAACTTTGACGCCGTCAAGGTCGGGCATAGCTTCATTTTCCATACGCCGCCGCAACGCGCTATCACCGACCGCATGTCACGTTTGCTGGTAAAAAAAGCCCAAAAAAAACACCGCGTTTACCCGCTGGCCGAAGGGTCAACCACGGTTGCGGGCATGACTTTCACGGCGTTACCGCGCCCACTGGGCCGTCTGGCCTGTTTGGTCGGCGACCGCGCGTTGTTGCGCGAGGACGAGGACACGCTTCACCTGTGCGCCGTGGTCCCCGGCGACACCAACGACATCTCTCTAGAAATACGGCGGTTTGGCGATATCCAGGAACGTACTGAGCTAAACTTCAACAACGGCTTGGCCGAGTATCAGCTTGAACAGCCGCCTTCCGGCAGCTACGAGGCCGTGCTGCTCTACAACAACCAACCGCTCGGCAAACCCTTCGCCTTTGAGGTCGCCGGTTATCAACTGGCACCGCTTTCGGCGACCCTGGCGCATTTCGAAATTCAAACCGAGGCACAGCAGCTTAACTTTCAATTAAACGTCGAATCTTACCAAAAACCCTTCCATGCCCCACTTTTGGTCAAACTCACCCAAAACGAGCAAATGCTGAGTCAAACCCAGGTCAAAATTGATGCGTCGGGTTTCTACCGAGGCAGCCTGTCCATGCCTGCTCAAGCGGAATCTCAACTGGTGCTGGACATTACCCCAATCTACGAAACCAGTTTAAACACCCAGGTGGTCATTCCCGGCAGTCGTGGCCGACTGCAACCCGTCATCCTCAACGAGTTCGGCCAAAACCGAACCTGGTCGACCCTGCCCCAACCCCAAGCACTTGCCATTCGCGGCGGTTATCTTGGTGAAGGACAGCGGCTCGAAACCCCCGTATTGGTTGAGCAAACGATTACCGACCAGCCGGAACTATGGTTTCTCAAGGATGCCGACGACGTTCACCTGGTCATTCAAGACCTTGAATCCGGCACCTTCACAACCCTGGCGCTGGGCGATGTGGCCGCCGGAAGCAAACACCAGGTCGCTTTAAACGGCTGCGCCGCTGTGGTCACGGTTGGCTGCTTTTTCGGCGATCAGCCTTTCGAGGGATACACCACCTTTATTAAACCCAATAGGTTAGAACTCGAACTCGAAATGCCCGAGAAATTGCACCCGCGTGACACGCTGACAATTAAACTGAAAACCAACCAACGAGAACCGCTGCCACTGTTGGTCTGGGCCTGTGATCGCCGCCTGACCACACCGCAACTGCCGGACATCGGCTTGGCCGAGCATCTGCGCGACATCGTCAACACCCAAGCCGAAGCTATGGCGCAGGGATGCCAAAACTTGTCGACACCGCTTAGAGACCGATTCGACAGGTTCAGGTCGAGACCATTCCTTACAAAACGCAAGTCGGCAAAACGCCGAACGGTCCCGAATACACTTGGCTACGGGGATTTATCCGACGAGCTTTCTGACGACCTCGTCGGCGTCTTTTGTGATGACCTTGACGACGATCTTGGTGATGTCCTTGCGGGCTCGTTGGGTAATGAACCCGGTGCGACCCTTTTTGGTAAAAACGGCGGCGCACCAACCCCGCGCGAGCTTTTTCCCGAGTCACTGTATTTTGGCGTAACCACCGTCGCCGGCGAGACCGAAATTGAGATCCCGCTGGGCGACA
The DNA here is from genome assembly GCA_030429565.1 of Holophagae bacterium. Taxonomy (GTDB): domain Bacteria; phylum Acidobacteriota; class Holophagae; order Acanthopleuribacterales; family Acanthopleuribacteraceae; genus Acanthopleuribacter. The sequence continues at coordinate 116,313 of JAUIFE010000002.1, forward strand.
GCCTTACCGTTTACCGCGTTCAAGCATTTGCCATGCAGCGTGGTGACTGGTTTCGCCGTCAACAAGATGTCGTTGTTGACTTGCCGGTCCGTGTTGACCTCGAGCTACCGGAAACCGTCGCCGAAGCGGATCAAGTCCAAGGCAAACTGATGTGCCACGCGACAAGCGGCGACGCCTTGGTTTCGCTGCAACACAACGGCCAACCGGTCAGCTTGCACCAGGATGGCCACCAGGTTACCGATGCCATTCGCTGCCCGGCCGTTTTGTCGTTCGACGCGGCGCCCGGCCGCTATCAAGCAACCATTCGCGATGCGGCCGACGGCACAAGCGATAGCGTGGTCCAATTCGTCGATTCACCCGGCTGCTTTACCAGCCAAGTCAAACATACCGCCATCCTGACGCCGGGTACGCGGCTTGACCTCGAAAACAGCGACGCGGTTGCCATGCGCGTGGTTCCCGGCTTCGCCGGGCCGACCGAATCTTTGATGGAGGCCACCGCCGATTACAGCTTCTTGTGTTGTGAACAAACAGCGGCCAAAAACCTGGCGGCCGTCTTAATTTGGCTAACCAGTCGCGATCCCAAGAAACAACACAAGGCCGCTCATGTTTTGCGCAAAGGCCTGACCCGCCAAAAAACGATGTTCGTCCCTGGCGCAGGTTTTAGCATGTACCCGGACAGTCATTGCTTCAGTCAATACTACGGCGCATTAGCTGTTCGATACATTTGGTTCTTAAGTAGTTTAGCCGAGGTCGACCACCTGCCGAACGATTTGCGCAGGTTGCTTGCGGAAGTGCTGGCGTGTGCTGATCAGGCCGGCACGGTGTACGAAATGCAACGATGCCCGCAAGACATCAAAACCTTTTACGATGCCTACGCAGCCGCACAAGCCGGGCGCACTCGCGAAGCAAAAACCTGGCTCGATCACCGCTTCGCCACGCCGGCAGCGCGCAACGAAGCACTACCCCAAAACCATATGGTCAAACACCGCAGCGCGTTGGCCGTCGCAGCCGCGACTTATCTCAAACTGGGCGACCTGCGCAGCGCCCTGCCACTTTGCAACACGGTTTTTGCAGCGCAAACCGGCGAAGGCCGCCTGTACTCCACCCAAGACTCGATTGCCACCGTGCTCGCCGCCGTTGAACTGGCCAAACTGGCTGACTTCAATCAGCCGCGCCGGTTCGTCATCAACGGCCAAACCTGTGACGGCGCTCAGGCCGAAGCGACCACCGAACCGATCGAGGTTTTGGAATTGCTAGAAGGATTCGCTGTTGTCGAAATCACCCGTTGGCTTGAGGAGGATTGGCTGAGCTTTGGCAGTCCTTTCCCGGTCAACTACGAATGGCAACAGCAAGGTCGCAAAACCAAACGCCTCAAGGCCGGCGCGACCCTCGACCTTTGCATCACCCTGCCAGAAGGTTACATGGTCGGCGATTTGGCCCACATTAGTCTGCCACCCGGCATTTGTCGCCGTGTGGGCGGCGGCCAAGTCCGCCGGTTCAGCGTCGACTTCGCCGGTACATCGGAAATCAAGGTTCCGGTAGTCGTCACCACCACGCAGCGCTGCATCCAACACATGCTGATCTGCGTGCGCAATATGTTCGAAGAAGAACGCGGTTCCTGTGCAGGCCTTCAAAAAGTCGCCTTAAACAGCTTCAACCTTTTGGCTTAAATACAGAAAGCGCGCGCCGGGCAAAGGCGCGCGCTTTTAAAGAATCTAGGGACAAGACCAGTTAACCAAGGCGACCAAATGCAAAATGTCCTTAGTGTTCCAATCGCCGGCGTGGGAAATCAAATCGCTTTCGCTGAGACACACGCCGTCGAGTGAGCCGTTGAGCTGGGCGGCAAAATCGTCGAAATACAGACTGCCGCTAATCGGATCGGGCGCCGGCGTCGAGGCGCGCATGACGCCCAAACGCATGAAATCAATGTTGGCGCCACTGTTGGTGAGCGCACTGACCGGAGCCGTTTCGCCGTTAACAGCGAGGGTGACCGCGCCGGTACCGTCACCGGGATCCAGTGTAATCACCACCGCTTGCCAAGGCCCACTGAGTGGCAGCGTTTCGGAACTCGTTAGGCTGTCATCATCGTTACGCGCCATGAGCTGCAACGCAAATTGACCGCTCTCGCGCACCAAATCAACCAAAAGCCAGGGCTGTACACCCGACTCGAGTGAGCCCGCAGCGAACACGCGCATGCGATTGTCGTTGGCCATCACCAGGTCATTGGTGCGCAGCATAAAACGACAGCGAAAGGCCTGAGCCGAATCGCCCATATCACTTTGGACGAATGTATTGGTGGTTCCACCGGCGACCTGCAGGCCGAAACTGCCACGTAAACGCGCCGCGTTGTTGACAGCCAGTAGTTCGCCACCGCCGTGGACCGACTGGGGAAGCGGCACACTGCTGCTCCATGCCGAGGTATCACCCGACTCAAATCCGTCGGTGAAAATAGGGGTGGCGGTTTCGCGGCGAATGACACGCAACTTGCCGGCCGCGGACGTTTTGCCCACCGACTCGCTGGGCGCGCCGCCAAACACGAAGTTTCCGTCGGGCATTACGTGAAAACTCACAAACTCCCCAAAATAGGCATCGCTAGCAGGCGTCGCGGCGGAAATGGTGTCGACATTCACGAAAAGATTTTGGTCGAGGCTAAAAACCTCAATTGCACCGGCATAGGTATTTTGCGAAACCGTGGCACCGGTGTCACCAAGGTAAATAGAATTGTCAGGCGATGCCGCCATGCCGCCACCAAAGTAGCCACCTTCCACCGCGACCTTGGGAAGCAAGATCTGCTGCTCATTCACCGCCCCTTGGGCACCTTCGGTGTTAAACACATAGACCTTGCCACCAATTTCTTGATCGACAGTGGCACGCGGCGCTGAAATGCACAGCAACCCATTGCTCAGATAAGCCATGCTCTCGCCAAAAGCTGCAAACCCAATCGACGCCGCGTCAGATGGCTGGAACTGGGCGACTTGATCGAACAAGTTCTTGGTTTGGGCGCTGCGTTGGTACATATAGGCTTCACCCGTGAAGAAGGTGTCAATCGGCTCGGCCGTGGCGCCGACAAACAAGCGATCCCCTTCGAGCTGAAGGCCCAAACCGAACTCACCAAGGTTGGTGATGTCGGTCGGCAAAATGAATTGGTCACGCGTCCAGCTTGAGCCGTCAGCCGAAGAAAAAATCGCAACGGCACCGGTGGCGTCAAGGGTTTGACTGTTGCGATAACCGGTGGCACCGACCGCCAATTCAAGCCCGCCCGAGACCACGTCGAGATCCAGTGCAACCCCAAAACGGGCATCGCTAATAATGAGTTCCGCCAAGTTGACCGTCGTTAGCAGTTGGAATTGGTCGGAAGAATCACTGTTTGAATCGAAATAAATGAAAACTTGACCGGTTTGCACCGTTCCGGTCCCGCTTTTAGCAGGTGAAGCAACATTGTTAAATGCGGCGCCGATAGCAATGAAGCGGCCGGCCTCGGTGCTGACGGCGTCAAGACCGAAGCCAAAGGCACCGCCGCTGTTGTCGGGGTTGGTCAGGGTTTGCACGAAAGACGCCGCCCCCGCTTCAAAACGGAAAACGTGGACCTGGCCGCGAAAGTTATTGGCGCCGGTTTCACCGACAACGATGAGGTTATCGGCGGTTGCGGCACGAAAGCCGAACAAACCGCTGGTGGCGGGATTGGGTGCAGAGATGACAACTTCTTGGGCGGGCAAGAAAGCCGCCGCAAGGGCAAAGAGCAAGGAAATACCGTATCGCATGAGAAAACCTCTCTCGATGGCTGGACCCTAAAACCTACAGTGAGCGATTCTTGGCGACGCCTTCCCACAATCGGTTGGGCTACAACGAGTCGTAAAAATGCGCAACGTTTTTACCAGCACGCGTCCTGCGCGACCCCAGTGGCTTTTTGCAACTCATTTCGCACCAACCCTTGACATTGCCTGCGTCAAAACTTGCTGGAAGGCATTCACCCGAATCGCCCACTTTAGGTAAAAGCAACCCCGTGAACCAAAACGGGGAGACCGTTTTCACGGCTGCTAGGGTGAGGGCGAAGGTTGATCGCGTAGCCGGGTGAGCGGCGCAGCACCCGTCGCTTGAGCAGGACCGGTGGGCAAACCCATACCTGCTTGCACAACGCGCAAAGCACCAATAAGCTTTGATCAACCCCGCATTTTGTTTTTTAGAATCAGGATAGTTTTCATTCCAACAAAAAACACGCCCCAGGTAAAGACCAACCTCATGCCAAAAAACGCACGGGTTCATCGCCGGCGACGACGACCAACCCGCGCGCCGCGCAATCACCTCAATTAAGGAATGAAACGCACATCCAGCTCGTCGACATAAGCATCGTTATCCGTACCGGCACGACGTGTCCCGCGTAGGTGAATTTCAATGAAACCCGTCGCCTCCGGCACCGTCACGGTTTGCTCGAACAGGCGCCATTGCGGTTGGTCGTGCTGCAGGGGCGCGGTGGCACCGAGTTCCTGCAAGTTTTCGTCGAGAAATACCAGATTGGCTTCGGGTAAATCGTTGCCCGACCAATTGCGCAAGGCGGCTTCCAGACGAATGGCGATGCCGTTGCCAATCGCATCGGCATAGGCGCGTACATCCAAACGCTGCACCGCGTGAGCCGTTGCGGCTTCGCGACACAAACCACCAACCGCGAAGTAGCGCGAGCCGGCAAAGGGCGAAGTTCCCTGGCATTCGCCGTCGCTCAGGCTTTCCAAGTAACCTTCGCGCACGTCCCAACCGGTGATCCCCTCTTCGGCGCCACCGTTTTGCAGCAGGTTATCGGAAGGTAATGAAGGGCCACCACCAGCGGGCAACAACAGTTGTACCGCCAGGTCGTCAACGTAGCTATCGTTGTCAGTGCCGGCAAAACGCTCGCCCAGCAGCGTTACCTCAATCAACCGGGTGGCCGCCGGCAAGGTCTCAGTCGCTTGCAACAACGCCCAGCCGGCTTCCTGGCGACTGACCCGCACGCCTTCACCAAGCACCGTTCCCTGGTCGTCCAAAAACTGCAAACCCACGCTGGGCCGGTCATTCCCCGACCAATCGGCCAGCCACACGTTGCATCGCACTTGAACCGACCCGTTGGCAATGGCCGCCGCGTAGGCGGTCACATCCAAACGCTGGGTGGCACGCGCGCGCGCCGCCTCGCGGCACAAGCCGCCAATCGCTAGGTAACGCGCACCGCTATGCGGCGCGATGCCCTGACATTCGCCATGGGTCAACGATTCCAAATAACCTTCGTGAACCTGCCAACCTTCTGTGCCGCTTTCGCCACCGCCGTTGACCACCAAGTTCGGGGTTGTTTGCAGGTTGGGCGTGGTGAAAAACGCGTCTTGCGACCAAGGCGACCAACCCCAGCGGGCATCGCGGTAGCGCACCTGCCACACATAAGCGCGACCGGGCGCCAGGTTATTACTGCGCCAGACGCTGAGGTCGGCGTCGGCCTGAGTATCGCGATCATAGTAAATGTTTTCAGCCCGAGTGAGGTTACCCCAAGCCTCTTCGACCACCACGCCGCTGTCGCGTTCCCGCAACAACCAATGACTCTCCAAATGCGCGTCGCCGTCGTCATCTTGGAACGGCGATGCCTTGAGGGTTACCGTCAAGTCGTCAATTTCGCCGGCGGGCGCCAAGGCCACCGGTCGCATCGGCACCCGGTTCACACCACCGATAATGAAATCATCGCGCATACTTTCGTCACTGTAACCGTAGTAGGTGTTGTCGTCACCGCCGGTGCGACGGCGCACGGCCAAGCCGGCTTCGCCCGTCGCCGTAAAGGTCAACACCGAGAAACCGTACTCGTCGTAGGACTTTTGGAAATGATCGTAGTCCTTTTGCGCGTATTCGCCCCAAAAGTCGATGTCACCGGCGGTGGTGGCTGCATTGAGCCACAAGTGCATCACATCTCGCGATTGACCACGTGAATAACCGTGGGTGTGGCCAAACAAGTGACCGGTGATTTTTCCGGTGGCGGCCGACAAGGCTTCCAACTTGGCAACGTACTCACAGGTCACCGGACTTTCGCCTGGCGGCCACAACTCCGATTCGCAGGGGTGGTGAATCGAAACAAACAGGTAATCGAGGTTGTCGTTTTGCCGCGCCTGTTCCATTTCAGCCTCAAACCAGGCGCGTTGCGCACGGTTAAGTGCGCTGTCGCGACCGTCATTGGAGTTCAACCCGATCAGGCGAAAGTTGGCGTAGTCGAAGCGATACCACTGCTCGCGATAGGTGGCGCTGCCATTGTCGGGCAAGTCGAAATAAGTCAGAAAGTTGGTCAACGCATAGTCGTGGTTGCCAATGGCCGGAATGACCGGCACGTGCGGCAGAATCGCCTCGGCCTTCCCGAAAAATTCGTTGCGCCACTGGGTAATGCTGCCGCCACTGGTAACCAAATCGCCGGGAATAATGATCGCCGCCAAGGCTTGCGGGCATTGGTCGACCCGACCGTCGCACTCTTTGCCGATGACACCGTTTTCAATCACATCGCGAAACCGCTCCGGCCAATCGCCTTGCGAATCACTGAGCACAATGAAACGGAAATCCTCAAGCCCGTCGGCTGCCCTCGGCCAAGTCCGAAAACGATACCAGGGACTGTCACCCGCGCTGGTCGTCACGCGGTACTCGTAGTCACCGGCACTGTCGAGTTGTTGCAAAACGGCGCGGTAAACGTTGCTGCCGGAACGCACGCGCTCAGCATTTAGAGAATGCACCGCTGTCCCGCCGAGACGTCGGAATGCAACGCGCGGATCACGGTCATTAGTTTCAAACATGACCGTCATGCTCTCGGCCGAAGGGTTTTGTAAATAGGGCGCCACCAACCAGTTAGGCGCAGCCCACAGCGGCAAATAATGAAGCAATGCCGCAAAGATCAAAGCAAATCGAAACATGAATTCTCCTCAATCGATAATGAGGAATTACCGCCTGCCCGCAATCATGCCTGCGTCGCCATCCGACCTCCGCTCACCGCAAGGGTGCGCGGAACAAGGTCGTCGTTGAAAACAGGGCGTGCCCAGCCGCCCGAGGGGAGACTTGGACACGAAAGGGTAGATCTTTCCAGGGAGTCACATGCAGCCAAACCACGGAACAGCGGTGGCCACCACACCGAATGTCGGCAGTGAAGAAAAGCCCGCGATCGAGGCCGATCATGAACGGGTCGTTTTAGGCGAACAAACAAATCGTAAACCGCGAAAAAGCAACAAGTTCGCCAAAATTTCGCACGAGATGCAGACAGGGGAATTCCGAAGCAAAGTAGTAGCATTCCCACCTGGCAAAGGCGAGTGAGCTTTCGGTCAATCAAGGTGAGACCGAGGTCACGGCATCACCGTTTCCTCATGGCACCGGCATACGAGGGGCCTGTTATCGCACAAAAGCGTGGCAAACACGCGATCGACACCGACCAAAACCTCACAAAAAACAGCGCGATACGGTGTTCACTCAAGCCGGTATGCCGTCGCAAACACCGAGCCAAGCGCGCAAAAGACAAAATCTCGCAAGCGTTTGATACGAGTGATTATGTGGGAGACATGAAAATCCCATCGCAAAAAAAGAGTTGCCTCCACAAGGTGATTCTTGCTACAACGGTCATTCTTTGCAGCGCTTTTTCGCGATGCACCGTTTTATCGATTTATTAAAGCACGCCTATCCGTGCGACAGTTTTGCCTTAACAACCACCGGCAAACAACCCTATCTTATTCATATCAATACAGTTACTTAATAAAGTCAATACCATTTCAGCGTTGAGCTTCTCTTTCTAGTTCTTGTAATCTCACCCTTCCTGCAGCAAACACGCGGCATTTTAGCAGCGCCGCGTAAATCACTTTTGCTGTGGTAATTTCGAGAGGCTGTATGACTGAATCCCTCAACCTGACACCCTTTTTGGACCGTAGTTTTATGACCGCCGACAAAGACGGTGACCCCTACCTCACCACCGTCCTTGCCGCAACCTTTGACCTTCCCCGCAGCGGCGAAAACCACCTGGTGCCAACTGCCAATCAAAGTGAAATTGCCGATCAGGAGACTTGGTTTGGCGATCCCGGTATTGGCCCCTTGCGCGGCGATACGCAAGCCGTAATCGGTCGACCCGGTACCGATATCGTACTCAATGGTTTTGCACGCACACCTAACGCCGAACCCCTGGCCTACTTGGACACACGCCTGTGTGTCGGCGCGCTTGAACAGCGCGTGCGCGTTTTTGGCAAACGCAACTGGGTCAACGGTCTTTGGGGGTTTCGGCCCAGTGAACCCGAACCTTTCCATGAATTCCCGCTCCGCTATGAATACGCCTTCGGCGGCACCTGCCCGGTGGCCGTCGCCAATTCGGCCGACGACGTTTTTGAGGTTCGCAATCCCATCGGCATGGGTTTTTACACAGATAAAACAGCCGCGTACAACCAGCCGCTCCCACACCTCGAGGACCCCACCCAACCGATCACCAACCATCTGGACCGCCCGCAACCGGCCGGCTATGGTTTGATCGCCCGTTCTTGGGAGCCCCGTTTGAGTTTGGCGGGCACCTATGACGCCCGCTGGCAACGGCAACGCGCCCCGCTGTGGCCCGAAGATTTTAAGATGCGCTTCTTTCATGCCGCCCACCCCAATCTCTGTTCGGCCAACCCCTTGCGCGGCGATGAAACAGTCTTACTGGAAGGCTTTGCCCACGAAGGCCCGAGCCGGTTCCATCTTCCTGGCCATCAACCTAGATCCAGCGCATTTTTCGGCGAAAAACGCGAAAGCCAGAACATGGTGCTAGATGGCTTGTATTTCGACACCGAGGCGGGCTTACTGCAAATGGTGTGGCGTGCCTCCTTCCCAATCCGTGATCGCGTTTACCAAGTCCAAAAGGTTCAGTACCGCTTGTGCGAGCCTTGGGAGACGGCGGCATGAGCAAAACCCAAGGATTTCCTATTTTGGCGGCCGGAATCTGCAGTGCCGCCGGTTTCGAGCGCGTGCTGACCTGCCTGCAACTGCAAGCGGAAGCCGACATTTTCGATTCCCATTCCTTTTGGGCGGAATACCCCGAGGATGATAACTTTTCGTTCCCGTGCGCGGCTGTACGTGTTTTTGATCGGGAGCAAAATCGTGGCGACAGATTGAAGCAGCTTTTGGTCACAGCCTTGGAAGAAACCCTTGGCGCAGCACCGTGGCTAGCCCAGCACAAGGCTGGGGTCACACTGCTAACAGCCGTCCCCACCAATCTCAGCGATGACGAGACCGAGGCGCTAACGGCGGCGGCCAACGCCATGATCAGCCAGATGGGGCTGACCGACATCCGCCTTCAGCTCATTGGCGGCGGGCGCGAAGCCTTTGCCTCTGTGCTCCAGGCGGCCGCCCCCCTACTCGCCCGAGGTGAGTTTGTGGTGGCGGCAGCAGTTGACAGCCTGTGTGGACCGAAACAACTCAAAGCTCTGGAAGAAGCCAAGCGACTTCTGGCCGGAAGCGCGGAAGGCCTGATCCCCGGCGAAGCGGCGGCTTGTGTCCTGCTTGGACCAGTCGGCAGCAATGGTAACCAACGGGTTTCGCATCTACTGGCGGCGGTCACCCGCAACACCGACAACCCCAAAGAGGTCCGACGCCAACGCAAAAGCCTCACCGCCGTTTTTGAAGATGCATCCATACAGGCTTTGACAAGCGCACCAACCTTTCGGGTGTATTTTGCGGGCACGGGCGAAGAATTCTTGGCACAGGATTTGAACCACACCTACTTACGATGGGCGGAATGGTGGCCCGAACCACTCGATGTGTTCGATCTCGCCTCTGTTTTGGGCGATACCGGCACCGCCGGCGGTCTCATTCAACTCATTTTTGCGGACTTCCAGCTACAGCGCGCTTGGTCCGAAGGCGTCAGCCGACGCGGGCTGGTCTTAGCCGCCGCCGACGCCGATGCGGCGGGATTGGCCCTGCTCCAACACGGCTAAAACACCGCAATCACACCAAAAAAACGGCCGCTTCAGTTTTTCTGTCCGTTTTTTGAAACTTTTTCCGCTTTTCCCAAGGAGAAGGCTTTCCACTTTCTTCGCCTTTTCGCCGCCCCAGGAGTCCCCATGATTTCCAGCCTACGTGCCCACCCCGAGATCGATGAGTTTTACGGAGACCTCATCAGCGACCATTTCGAAGAAATCGAGTGGCTGCTGGAACACCGTGATTCTCTGTTTCGCGACGGCGATCTCTCATGGCGCGACATCGCCGACTACGAGGAACGCCTTTGGCCCAAACTCGAGGTCTTGCTCGCCCACGGTGAGCGCGGTTTGGCATGTGCCGCCGAAGCTGCCGCCGGCGTGGTTGAAGAAAGCGCCCGCGCCGGGGTGTTTGTGTTGGCCCACCGTCCCGAGGGCCTTGACCTGCTGGCTGGAATGGATGACTTGGACGGCTGCGAACAAGACGCTGAAAGTGGGTACCTGATCGCCCACTGGTTCCGTGGCTTGGAAGCCGGCCAGGCTGATGCCGTTGAAAACCTGCTCTTGCAAAAAGCAACCTCCCCAAATGAGCAGGTCCGCCGCGAGGTAGCCCGTCTCATCGGCTACCGCCGCCTGCAGAACCGCACGTTACTGCAACGACTGCTCGGCGACAGCGATCTGGAAGTCCAAGCCCATGCGACGTTGGCGGCGGCCAAACTCGGTTTGGCCGCCGTCCAAGAGTTCGCCGAACGCGGTTTAACCATCGCAGAGCAACGCGAAGACAGCCAGGTCGCCGATCTGTTCGCGCTGGCGCAGTTTCTGTTGGGTGGCAACGCACCGATGAAACGCGCCCGGCAAAAGCGACAACGAAGCGAACCACTTTCACGCTTGCGGTGGGCCCTGCTGGCGATGGCCGGTGACCCGGCTGACTTCGACCTGTTGGCGCAGCACGATGGGCCGCAAGGTGCGGCCGACCGCTGTCGTTTGCTCGGCATCCACGGCGATGCTCGGGCGCTGCCTTTGTTGCAGACCGCCCTTAGCGACGCCGACGAAACGGTGGCGCTCGCGGCCGCCGAAGCACTGCATTGTCTGACCGGGGCCGGTCTGTTCGCCGAACGCTGGATTGCCGTACCGGACAACCACATCGTGGCCCTGAACCGCGATTTGTTTCCTCCCGATCCCACCGATTTGGCGTGGCTCGATGACGCGGCCACCGACGAGGACATCGATGGTGAAGACGAAGAAATCGATGCGGACAAGGATCCCGACGATGACGACTGGGACGACGATGAGCAAGAAGAGGCGGTCGAGGTCGAGGTCGGTTTGAGCCAACGCGACCACGCTGACGTCGACTTTGACGCGGATGACGGTTTCAGCAAAAACGCCGTTTGCACCGATGCAACGCGCTGGCGCGATTGGCTGGCGCAACACGGCAACCGCTTCCAGGCCGGCCGCCGCTATCGGCGCGGCTTGCCATTTGGACCAAAGGCCTTGGTCGACGAGATCTGCGATGAACAATCACCCTTCGACATCCGACGACGTGCATTGTGGGAACTGGCTCATGGCCGTCAGGCGTCGGCGGGAATGCTGTTCGAACCCGACTGGTGGCTCTCCCAGCAAGAGCCTTTCATCGACTGGCTCCAGCAATGGTGCCAAAACCCATAAACCCAAAACCTGCTTGAGATAATTCAGCACGGCGATATGCCGTCCCGCGCCCGCAACCTCCCCACCTTTCTTCGGTTATACCGACCCGCGTGGCGTACCCCGACCCAAAATTCTATGACTCCGAGGCACCGACCTGCGTCTCCCCAAAAATAGGCGCGGCTACCTCAACCAACCGATGGATGGATTTATGACGAAAGGAAATGTCTACGCCAACACGCGCTCCGTGGTGCACAAGGGCGACAGTTTGACCAATGTTTGCGCTATTCCCGATGTGTGTAAAACACCCACCCCTGGCGGCCCGATCCCCATTCCTTACATCAATGTCGCCTTCAACCGCAACCTCACCAAAGGCACCAAAAAAGTGCGCATTGCGGGCAACCCGATTGCCATCGCCAAATCGAAACTCTCGACCAGTACCGGCGATGAGCCAGGCACCCTGGGCGGTATTGTTTCCGGCAAGTTTAAGGGCAAGATGGCGTGGGGCACGTCGAGCATGAATGTCAAAGCCGAAGGCAAAGGCGTGGTGCGATTCATGGACATCACCCTCCACAACGGCAACACCTATAACAGCGGCTGGACCCAAATCGGCAACGTCGCGGTGACCTTTGACGCCTACGGCGACGACACCCAATGTGAGGTCTGCAAGAAGGACCCAGCGACCCACCGCACCCACGAATCCAAGGTGGCGGAAGCCGACTGCACCGACTTGATCAACAAACTCAGTGACTATGCCAAAGACGTCGACAAAAAAGTAAACGACCTCGACGGCCAGATCCAAGCCATCACCCAACAGGAAAAAGCGCTCAACGAAAAGTATCAGAAGGAACTTCTCGACGTAGCCACCCAGACAAGCGACCTGCTGCAAGGCCGCTCGATCGGCGCGATCTACCAAGGTGGCAGCGCCCAAGAAAAGGCCGACATGACAGCCTTGGGCAACAAACGCAAAGATATTCAGAAAGAACAAAAAAACGACCCAGAACTCAAGCGCCTTAAAGAGGAAAAAAACCGTCTCAAAGCCCAAGCCGATGCGTTGCGAACGAAACGCGTTTACAAGGATTACCCAGCCGGTTTTATGATCGGCGTCTTGCACTGCAAATGCGGCGCAAAACGCTATGCCGCCATGTCCGGCTCCTACGTGACCTACGGCTTTGCCGAGGTCGCCAAAAAAGCAGGTTACGAGGTAGCCCAGCCGATAAAAAAACCCGATGAAAACGCCGAACTGTACGACGATGTCAAAAGCCCGCGGTTGCTCATGGCCGGCACGGAAGAGGAAAAGGCCCAGATTCGCGCCGATACGAAAAAAGAATACGCGCGCTTGGCGGAGAATCCCGAGCCCAATTCACCAGGACGGGCTAACTGTGCCGCCCCCAAACTGATTCAAGCTTGCTTAAACGAGGGCCATGCCGTAGGTGCCATGAGTGAAAAGTGGTTTTCTCCTATGGATAAAGACTGTACCGTCACCCAAGATCGCTTTGAACATTGGAAAAGCGGCGCACCTAGAAGCTACGAACGAACCTTTAAGCATGGTCAAACCGTAACCTCGTGCAATACCTGCAAAAAAGAGATCCCGCCAATGCTTTGCGACAACGATAAACATCAGTGCTAATGAAGGAACCTACCATGTCGACCCACACGCTCCCAATACGGTCCTTTTTGGCTTACCTGGACCGCATCAAGCCAGGTTACCTGACCCAAACCGAAGGAAAACCACTGTTAATGATCAGCTTGGCCGAGCACCATCAAGCCTACGAGCTGCCGCAACTTTACCAAGCCTTTTTATATGCGATGGGCATCAACGTCGGACCACTTTTGTTCCCCGACCACAATACCAACGGCGATGACATCGAAACGTGGTACGGCGGCGTGTACCCCGACATGTGGCCGATGAGCGACGCGTATCAGTTGCTGGCTTTTGCAAGGCTTGATGAGAAATACTGGCTAAAACACTGGGTGATGGCCTTGGATGAACCCATCGGCAAAGACGATGTCATGGTGTTTCAAGCCGAAGGCGGCCAGGACTTAGAAGAGGCACGTCGCGTCAACCCACGCTTTCACGGCTTAAGAGACCTGCTTTACTTCGAAGCATTTACCCAAATCCACATCACCAAGTGGGGCAACCCGACCCACATTCTCCGCACCGGGACAAGCCGCGAGAAAATGGACACCATGATGACGGACCTTGATCAAATGCTGACCCGAGCGGGCCTCGCGGCTGTAGCGCCGACCAGCTCCTGGCTACGCCTCTACGAAAACGAATCCCTGGCCGTCGGCATCAACCGCAATGTGGCGGAACCGGACCAGGTCGCCCTTTATATCGGTGGTGTCGATCAACAAAAAACCACCCTTTTTGTGAACGCCCTACTCGATTACCACGCGTTCACCGAGGCGCGTGCTTAAGCGCAGACAAAATGGGTTGCCGGCGCCAACGGTACGACGACAGCTCGCCGCGCCGAACGGCGAGCAAGCCGCCAGACCCAAAACAACGTCTCACAATCTGGCGACTTGGGTGATGAAACCATCAACGATTGCTTATTTTTGATTAAAGGCGACGGTGAGCAAGGGCAAGACCAGCAGTGTTGCCACTGTCGCCGTCGTCATGCCGCCGACCACGACCAATGCCAACGGGCGCTGAATTTCCGCGCCGACGCCGGTGTTGAGCACCATCGGGACAAAACCCAACGCCGCCGTCACCCCCGTCATCAGCACCGGGGCCAAGCGCGTGCGTGCCGCCTCAACCACGGCCGATGTCACATCGCGGCCCTGCTGCTGCAGTTGGGTCACGCGGGAGATCAACACCATGTCACCCAATACCGATACACCGGACAAGGCGATAAAACCAATCGCCGCCGAAATCGAAAAGGGCGTGTCGGTCAACCACAGGGCAGCAATCCCACCAACGGCGCCAAAGGGCACACCGGTAAAGATGCGCAGGACATTTCCGATGCGACCATAGGTTAAGTACAACAACGCAAACACCAACAAAAAGGCCAAGGGCACAACCACCATCAACCGTGTGCGCGCCCGCTCCATGTGCTCGAACTGACCGCCGATTTCCGTGGTGTACCCGTCCGGTAGCGTCACTTCTCGGGCCAACACCGTCCGCAGCTCATTTACAAAAGAACCCAAATCACGACCGCGCACATTGGCCTGCACGATGATACGGCGGCGAGCCCATTCGCGTTGAATCGTGGCCGGGCTTTGCACCGTTTGAACCGTCACCAACTTCGACAACGGCACCTGACGACCGGCGGCGGTGCGCAATTGCAGCTTGGCGATGGTTTCCGCCGAGCCGCGCACCGATTCGTGCCAACGCAAAACCAAATCAAAGCGCCGTTGGCCTTCGACGACCTCACCGACGCGGCGCGTGCCCAAGCTGTCAATGGCGGCGAGCACCTCGCCGACCGGCACGCCGTAACGGCCCGCCGCCTCACGATCCACTTCAAGTACCAACATCGGCAACCCCGTCACCTGTTCGAGGGTGACATCGGCCGCACCGGGGATTTCTGCCAAACGCGCGCGAATGCGATCACCCTCGCGGCGCAATATCTCAAAATCGTCGCCAAACAACTTAACGGCCACATCGCCGCGCACACCCGCCACCATTTCATTGACACGCATTTCAATCGGTTGCGTGAAAATACTGCGCATGCCGGGCAAGCCGTAAAGCGCCGCTTCCATCTCGGCGGTCAGCGCATCTTGCGTTTCGGCGCGGCGCCAAGCTGAACGCGGCGTTAGCGTGATAAAAACGTCGGAAACTTCCAGACCCATGGGGTCGGTTGCCACCTCGGCCGTGCCGGTCCGCGTCCATATGTGGGCAATCTCATCGGGGAACTTTTCCAGCAGGAGGTTTTCGATTTGGGTGCCGTAACGAATCGATTCGTCCAGCGACACGCCGGCCATACGCACCGTGTTCACGACGATCGCTTGCTCGCGCAAGCGCGGCACAAAGGCCGTGCCCAAACGCGTGGCGAGCAGGCCGGCGCCGACAACCAACAGCAACGTCATCGTGAGCACCCAGCCACGCCGGCGTAGGAAAGCAGCCAAGAGAACCGCATAACGCGCTTCAAGCCACAGCGTAAAGCGCGGCCGTGCCGCTCGTTCACCGCGCTGCAACACATAACTCGCCAAAACCGGCATCAAGGTCATCGAGAGAATCATGGAACCCAACAGTGCAAAAATCACCGTTAACGCCATCGGCCGGAACAGCTTGCCCTCAACACCTTCCAAGGTCAGGACCGGCAGGTAAACCACCGCAATAATTAACTCGCCAAAAAGGGTGGGTTTGCGCACTTCAACCGCGGCGTCACGCACCACTGCCAACACCGATCTTTGCCCGCGGTCCTCACCCAAGCGACGCGCCGCGTTTTCCACCATAATGACCGAGCTGTCGACAACCAAACCAAAATCAATCGCACCCAAACTCATCAAACTACCGGCAATGCCGAATTGGAGCATGGCGTTAAACGCAAATAACATGGACAACGGAATCGCCGCCGCCACAATCAAACCCGCGCGCAGGTTGCCCATCATCGCAAACAACACCGCAATTACCAGCAAGGCACCTTCGAACAGGTTCTCAGCTACGGTTTGCAGTACTTGATCGACCAAATCCGTGCGCCGGTAAACCGGTTCTAGCGTCACACCTGCCGGCAAAGTGCGCTGCACCTCGGCCAGCCGTTGCTCCAGGCGTTGCGTCAGGACACGACTGTTTTCACCCATCAACATGAAGCCGAGACCAAGCACTACTTCGCCTTTCCCGCCGGCAGTCACCGCCCCACGCCGAATTTCGTGATCGACCCGTACGTCGGCAATGTCGCGCAAGTAAATCGGTGTGCCATTGAACTGGGCTACCACCATTTGCGCCAAATCGTCCACGCCGCTAACCAAACCACGGCCCTG
Organism: Holophagae bacterium; assembly: GCA_030429565.1. Classification (GTDB taxonomy): domain Bacteria; phylum Acidobacteriota; class Holophagae; order Acanthopleuribacterales; family Acanthopleuribacteraceae; genus Acanthopleuribacter. Next base: position 132,782 of record JAUIFE010000002.1, read on the forward strand.
GATCAGTTGCGCGCCGCCGCCGTTTTCCAGAACCCCGCCCGCCGCATTGCGGTTGGCCGCGCGCAGCAAAGCCGCGACATCGTCCAAGGTCAACGCATACTTGGTCAAACGCCGTGGATCAATGAGGACGTGAAACTGTTTTTCGTAACCACCCCAGGTGTTGATTTCAGCCACACCCGGTACCTGCACCATTTGCGGCCGCACCACCCAATGGTGCAAGGTACGCAGCTCGGTCGGCGACAGGTCTTCCCCGCGAATCACATACTGAAACACCTCGCCCAAACCGGTGGCAACCGGGCCCAGCGTCGGCGGTTCAATACCGGCGGGCATTGCGGTGGCGGCGATGCGTTCACTTACCACCTGACGAGCCAAGTAAATATCGACGCCGTCTTCGAAAATGACGGTCACCTGCGAGAAGCCAAACTTCGACATCGAACGTACCTGCCGCAAGCCCGGCAAACCGGCAAGAGCCTGTTCCAGAGGAAAGGTGATTTGGCGTTCGATCTCCAGCGGGGCAAAGGCCGGTGCCGTCGTGTTGATTTGCACTTGGATCGGGGTCGTATCGGGAAAGGCGTCTAGGGGCAAACGACTGAGACTGACCACCCCGAAGGCGGCCACGATGAAGGTCAGGATAAACACGACTGGCCGATGAGCCAGCGAGAGTTCAATCAGGCGTGTCAGCATCAGCGACCCCCTTTGGCATCACCCAAGGGTTCCACTTCGCAACAGCCGGCGCCAATGCTGCCTGGCAGCATTTCGGTCAGCAGCAGCACCGCACCGGTGGTAACGACTTGGTCGCCGGCAGCGAGATCACCCCGAACGGCGACCCAATCACCGTCGCCGAGCGGCTGAACCGCCCGCGGCTGATAAAGACCTTGCGCGCGCCGCACAAAAACCAAGGCTTGGCTTTGATAGTGCTGCACCGCGCCGGCCGGTACCAGCCATGTATTCTGTGATTCCGGAAGGGTTAGCCGCGCACGGCCGAATTGGTTGGCACGCAAGGCACCCGAATTGGAAACTTCGGCCCGCACCAAAACCGTACGAGTGTCGGGGTCAACCTCGGCTGCAAGCCAGGTAACCCGACCTTCCGCACCTTGTCCGTCATCAGCGGAAAAAGCCAGTGTGGCACCGATTTTCAGGCGTGCCGCATCGCTTTCGGCAACGTCGGCCAAAATCCACAAGCGACGCGTATCGACAATCAGACCCAATGGATGATCGTGACCGGCGCGCGCGCCCACGACCGCTTCGCGCCGCACCAACGTTCCGCTCATCGGCGCGCGGACACTGAAAATTCCCGGCGGGCCGTCCGCCGTGGCCCCGACCGTTTGCAGGGTCGTGGCGGCCGCGGCAGCCTCGGCGCGCGCTGATTCAAGCGCCAATTCCGCCTGTTCCACATCCCAAGCGCCGACAATATCGCGCGCCGCTAATTGCTGCTGCCGCTGTAATTGACGTTCGGCCACGCGCACCGACGTCTGGGCCGCGCGCAAGCGTGCTTGGACCGCACCAATCTCAGGGCTAACCAAGTCAAACACAACCGCGCCGGCACGCACCTCGGCACCCAAAGGTACATGAATCTGTTGCACCACACCATCGACGGCCGCGCGTAATTGCGCCACGCGATCCGCGTTAAACGCCACTCGTGCCGGTGCTTCGACGACCGCTTGAAAAGCGCCGCGACGAATGGCCGTTACCGCAATGCCCGCCTGCGTTTCTTTGGCCGGGTCAAGGAAACGAACCACCCGTTGTGACAAATCGGCCGCCGTCAGCGCTTGATTGGTGCTGGTCGGTGCATCCGCCGTGGCCAACACCGGGCCGCCACGACAAATAGGACACACCGATTCCGGCAGTTGGTGCTCGGCACACCAGTCCTTCATGGCCTTAAATCCTGGAATTAATTCAGGATGACATAAGGTGCAGCGCGATTCGGGCACCTGGTGACCCGCACACCAATCGTCCGCGCTGATCGGCGGCGGCGCCGGCGTACCGTGGCTGCATTGCGGACACACCGATTCCGGCAATTCGTGGCCGGCACACCAATCATTCATTGCTTTGAAACCGGGAATCAGCGCCGGGTTACACAAGGTACACTTGCTTTCCGACACCCCGTGTTCGTCGCACCAATCGTTGTCCTGTCGCGGATCCTCCGGTAACGCCGGCTGCTCTTCGTCCTCTTGTAGGTCGTCATGGCTGACGGCCAAAACCGGACCGCCGCGACAAATGGGACACACCGACTCCGGCAACTGATGCTCAGCGCACCAGTCTTGCATAGCTTTAAAGCCAGGTATTAATTCTGGATGGCATAGCGTACAGCGTGATTCGGGTACCTGGTGACCCGCGCACCAATCGTCGGCACTGAGCGGTGGCGGCGCCGGCGTGCCGTGACTGCATTGTGGACACACCGATTCCGGCAATTCGTGGCCGGCACACCAATCATTCATCGCTTTGAAGCCCGGAATCAGCGCCGGGTCACACAGCGTACATTTGGATTTAGGAACCTGATGTTCAGCGCACACCGCGCCTGGATCGGCAAGCGCAAAACACAGGGTTCTCGGCAAAAGTAACAAGGACGCGGTCGCCGGCGTCACCATCATCGCAAAACCAAACAACAGCAAAAAAAACGTCTTCTTCAACGTTAAAGGAACACCCGCCACACGGGCGGTTCCAGCATCGGCCGACGCCAAAAGACGTAGCCAGGTCACTTGATGGACCATCATCACTCCCTCAATTGCAAAGCAACGGCTGCCATTCGTTCAATAACGAAGCAACCTCGCGCAAAATTTTCCTGTTAAATCTAAGCGGCCTGAGGGAAGCCGCGTGGTGGTCGGAATAAATCGGAGCGCGAGCCTTCGCCGGCGGCAAAAACGATCTCGAGCCAAAGGCTTTCAGGTGCTAGCGCAACAACGACGATAGCAACCTCGGGCGGCGCGCCCAGCACATGTCCCATATAACAATGACATTCAGGACAATCCAGCGGGCAGGGGTCGGTTGGTTTTTGCTCCAGTCGCCCATCCCCATCGACGACAACCCCGTAGACAACGCTTGAGGTTGTCTCCATCTGGGCGAAGTCACCGGCGGGGGACAGGGTTTCGTCAACTGCTTCCAAAGGTGGCGACGCGGTGTCACAAGGGCAAGCAGCCAGACATCCATCAGCGGATTGAAGGGGGCCTAGATCGCGCAGGAGACCGCAAACGGCCACGACCGAAAAAACAAAGGCGATCATCCAAAAAATCCGGCTAGGCACCATGGCTAATTCAATCCTTCTCTCGCGGTGTCCACACCGCGAACATCATCCGTCATCATAACCCATTCAGCCGACCCGAACGGGAGAACCGGCGCAAAAAACTGGAAACAGCAACGGCCGAACCCTGGGGTTCGGCCGTGTGTCGGTATCACAATGACTATACCTGCAAACCGTCGCCCAAAGCGGCGGCCGGCACAAAGGGGCCGTTTAATTGACGGCTTCGAGGCGCTGGGCCCATTCGGCGCTTTTGAGTTTGTTCATGTACTGGGTGAAATAGTGACCGGCATTACCGCGAATCACGGCCAGAATAATCTCCAAGTCGCCGTCCATCAGACCCAGCTCGGCAAAGCGCAGGAAACGCAGTGCATAACTTTCATAGAGCAGGAAAAGGGCATCATCAACCAGTTCGCCACCTGGGTTATTAAAAGCAAAGTCGGCGGGGAACTCGTCGAGAGCAGGCAACGGCTCATCGGCAGTGTCGACCACTTTAAAGGGCAGTTCTAAATCTTTGAGCGACCGCGTCCATGCCTCTAAATAAGCTTTGTGCAGCATGGCGGTGTACGCGGATGACAAACATGCTTCAACGGATTGTTCATGCCCGGCGACACTGGCCACCGCGGCGTGTAAGGGTTCAGTAGGACCTTGCAACAAGGTAGCAGCCGCCCACATGGTACCGCCGCCGCCTGGGAATGCAAATCGCAGGACTTTGTTGGTTTTGTCAGAAAAATCAACTGCATCGCCGGCTTCCGCCTGGAAACGCCGAAACCATGCACTGTCGGCAATCTTTCGCAATGAATTCAAGGCATACCTTCTTTCTTATGTAGGATGTGTTGTGCTGTCAAAGGCGTGTTTGTAAGTACAATCGGGCCACCCTCGACCAAACTTTATCACTTAGAAAACTTCTTTTAACGCTGAACGAATACACAAATCGAGAACCTTTACCGAGAAAACAGGCCACACGACTGAGAACGCAGTATTTCGCGTTCACCGCTCAAGACGGGTCGGAAAAACACAATAATCGGAAGCAAAAGCTGGGCCGTTTTCATTTCTCCGCGCGGAATCGCCGCGCCAAACCCGCGCTTAAATTACGAAATGCCACTTTACATTCTGCTATTAAAAAAAATGACCGCTCGACCGCAACAGATCGCCCGGCGCGGCGAAACCAACGGAGCGACAGCGTTTCCGAATTGGCGACACCTTCTACCAAAAATTTTTAATCACCCTCGGCGTGGCCCCTTGGGTCAGGTTCTGTGCGCCCCAGACCTCATCGTTCGGTTGGGCAGAATGAACGGCCCGCCGACGGGGAGAATTGCGATGTCTGAAGAAACATATCCCCTCGTCTTTATGACGGTCCTCACCAGCGGCGCTCTCTTGGCGATTATTGCCTCCCTCTTCGGGGACAATACCGCGCTCATTCGCATCTTGTCGCAGCTTGAACAAGCCGGCCAGGCCACCTGTCACGATTTCGAACCAGAGCTTTATGCATGGCGCGAGCTCCCCGAATTGGTGAGCCGGGGGTTCGTGAGAGAAGTCCCTAACGAGGAGCGCCTGGTCCCAATGCCGGTTTACGACCCGGACGACCTGGACCACTTTGAGGCGCAGGCCGTGCTTTACGAGCTCACGGCGAATGGTCGCCGCCACCTCAACCGACTCAAGCCGGCGACCGCGTTAAAACAGCACCTGCGTGGAGAATCGGGTGGAAGGGATTACTTGGAGTGATAACCGTCTTAATTGCGGCAATCATTTATTGGGGAAAACAGCTCACAACGGACCCGAACAATCCGACCAAAGCAAATTTTTAAGGTTTTCTGGGACTTTTTCGGAGCCTGCGCTCCAAAACGCACCGAAGCAACCCTAACCACCTCTATTTATTCACCTTATTCAACAAATGAAAACTTCGAAAAATAGGCTCTTTTTCGACACCCATGACAAGGGCTGTCCTAGCAAAGTGCGATAATAGTTTCAAGGCAGCCGGGGGGCCCGCACCTTCTTCCCCCGCTGATTTTCGAAATTTTTTCCCACAGCGGAGGCCCCACCATGAAAGTTCCCGAGCTTTCAGTCGAAGATGTTGCTTGCATGTTCCCCAGCACCCGTGAAATCAAGGATCCCATTAAAGGCGGCCAAAAAATTGTATTTCCATGCGAAGTCAATAATCGGCCCACAGTTATTAAATTTTTGCTCGCAAGTATTGGTACGGTATTTGATGATTTAGCATTTGAAGTAAACGTTGGCGAAGAGGTGATGGCACGTACCCAGCGCGAGGTAGATATTATTGCGCGTTGTCGCTCACCCCACGTGATCAAGTTGGGTCAAATTCCACTTGGTTCGGCCAAACACGGTCCACATGAACTCATTTATTTTTCTGAAGAGTATATTCAGGGAACGAGTCTAAAGGATTATTTCCGGAAAACCAAAAAACGGTCACTTGAAGAAGTGTGCCGTTTGGGATTAGAGATTACGCGGGCCATTGCTGAGCTATGGCGTTTTGGAAAAATCCATCGTGACATTAAGCCAGGAAATATAATGCGGCGGGAGAATGGGACCTTTGTATTATTGGATATGGGCTTGGCATTTGATGTGATGGTTGAATCATTAACGATGACGGGATTAATTAGCGGCACGGCGATGTATATGTCACCGGAGCAAACAGAATCGTATCGCAAGCGCCAACTTGATTTTCGTTCAGATATGTTTTCGCTGGGCATTGTATTGTACGAAGCTTTAACGGGACGTCACCCATTTTTCGACCCAAAAAAGCGTCAGAGTCATTGTGATATTTTGCAAGCCATTCTCACGGAGAATCCCGAACCTATTGAAATCCATCGAGCTGATATTCCCGAAGAATTAGTGGAAATCATTCATCGCTTGCTCGGCAAAGAGCCCCATCTTCGCTATCGCTCTTGTGAACAACTGATCCAATGTTTTGAGAACCTGCTCGAAACACTTTAGGAGGCCTCTTTTGAAAATTTTCGCCCAACACGGTTACGGCCGTTCCACCAAACTCGAACATGGCTTGAGCCAGGACTGTATTCAAGGTGTCATTTTCTCGCCTAAAGACGAATCGCCGAGCGATCTTACCAACCTGGTCATCGATTTGCGCAAACAGTTCCCTGGCGCAGAGCTGATGATCGATCCTCAATTTTACGTATCGACGACGGTACCGGCCAAGGACGGCCACTTACCGAATTATCCTTATTACCGTGCCCCGCTGACACGGAAAGACTTATTACCGGCGCGCAACCTCACCAAGTTTGCCCGCCAAACGATCGACTTTCAACGAGCTCTGCCGGTTTCGCACTTACTCTCAGCCACGGTTTCCTTCGACGATTTCACGGATCCCTGGTGTCAAACTGCGCTTTCCTTAGCGCAGGAATCGCTAGAGTACGGCTATAAGTTTCCACAGAAACCGCTACTCCTCTCATTCGTGATTGATGAATCGGCATTCCGACATCAAGGGGCGATGAAAGAGTTTTTGGATATGATTACCTTGTTTGACGTTGCCGGCTTTTATTTCATCATAAAACGTCGCGATGCTTATTATTCTCAACAAATCGAAACCAACACATTAGAAAACCTACTGTACTTTACCCACACACTTGGCGCGCTTAACCGCTACAAACTTGTTTTCGGTTACACGGACTTACTGGGTTTGCCACTTCAAGCGGCCGGTGCTTCGGCGACGGCTTGCGGTTGGTTTCAATCCCAGCGTTTTTTCTACGCCGATAAGTTTCGACCCAGTACGCGTGGCAGCCGTCCGCGGCCGCGATACACTTCATTACCGTTAATGAATTCTGTTTTGTTGGTGCCGGAGCTTTCCGCGATTGAACATCAAGGAAAACTTGAGCGAGCGTTGTCGGATACCGATATCGATACCAACTTGGCCGAAGATTTCTCAAATGCTTCGGCCGAATGGTCACTGAACACAAGTACGATTCATCACTGGTCTTGTATGAACAAAGTCATCAAACGCATGGCGCGTTTTAACGAGCCAGGAGAACGACTCGACATTGTGCAAACTATGATTAGTCGTGCCGGTGCACTTTACGACCAACTCCTCGAGTCTGGTATTCAATTTGAATATCGCTCAGGGAACAGTCATTTAGCACAGTGGAACATTGGTATTGAAAACTTCCGAACCACGATGCGACTCTAACCTGAAAATTCGTATTATATAACATTAATTTTCTTATAATTTTATCCACCGCGACAGTGGCGATCACCCCTACACAACCACGGCATGCCTAGATGCTTTGGTTGACGATGGCCGCTGCCATCCCCCGCCTTGCCCGCTTGGCCGCCGCCCACCCCGGCGGCCAAGCGGGCCGGCATTCACCGCCCACGCATTGCGTTTAGGATTGAGGCAAGCTTGAAACCAAAAACCGCGATCCGTCGCGGTGTTTTTTAGGGAAAAACGCAGGCACTTGTCGCGCCGGCTATGATGCCGTCGTGCCCACGCTTGTCGTTGCGCCTTCCGGTTTTCCTGAGTCGTAAACGCTTGTTCCACGCCCTATTTTGAAAAAAAAATCACTATTTTCCCGAACCCTACAACTAAACCTAACCCTCGTCCCGACCGTAATGGTAGTGCTAAGACCCAAAGTGAGCGATTCTTGGCAGCGTCCTCGTACCATCTGCCGAACTGCTACGCGCAAAAATTCGCGATGACTTATCCAACGCCCGCGTTTGATCGCATCGCGCCAATCGCACACCTTGGGTCAGCGCATGAAATAACCGCCAATGCGAGCGTGAGGGAGCCGAGAAGATGAGATTTTGGGTGAGTTTGTGCCTGTTCACACTACCTCTTTGGGCCGTGGCCGGAGAGCGTGTTTTTGAGGAACGTTTTCCCGCCGGCCGGAACGGCCTGCTAAAGGTCGAAATTGACCGCGGCAGTATCGACGTCACCACCGTCGACGATGCTTTTTACAGTGTCAAATTGGTCGTCAGCGGCGATAGTGATTATGTTGATGAATACCAAGCGACCTTTACGCCGAGCGCCGACGGCTTAGAACTCATTGGGCGCGGCCCTCGCACCAGCTCTGGCTGGGGCTGGAGCTGGTTCGGCAACGGCAACACCAAAGCACGCGTGCGCTTGCAGGTCAGTGTACCGCGCACCACCCAGGTTACCCTGAACACCTCGGGCGGTAACATTCAAGTCGAAGGCACCAACGCCGCCGCGATCTTGCGGACCTCCGGCGGCAATGTGACCTTAAGTGATGCCGGTGAAAACATTGTCATCAAAACCTCCGGCGGCAACATCACCTTAACCAACACCCGCGACAGCCACGAATTGCGCACCAGCGGTGGTCAAATCCGCGTAACCGACGCGATCGGCGACTTCCTCGCCAAAACGTCCGGCGGCGACATTGAACTGCGCAATGTGCGCGGCCCCGTCAACTGCGCCACCTCCGGCGGCAACATCGACATTGAGTTAACCGATCAGTTTGAAGGCATTCGCGCCAAAACCAGTGGCGGCGATATTGTGGTTCACGCTGCCGGCAACATTGCCGCAGACTTAAAAGCATCGACCTCGGGCGGCCGTGTCCGTCTCGATATGCCGGTCACCTTAAACGGCGAGATCAAACCCACACGGGTGGAAGGCACCTTAAATGGTGGCGGCGAACGCATCCATCTTTCCACCAGCGGTGGCGATATTGCCATCAAGGAAATTTAAGCCAAGACCACCCTTTCCCAAACCGCAGCAAGGCGCCCCGGCTCAAACCGGGGCGCCTTTTTCATTTATTGGGCGGCGCGGGCGGCGGCAGGCGAAAGCAAACGCTTTTTGCGCGTCAAATAACTATGGCTCACACGGCGTTTGTCGCACTGGTGGAAGTGCAGTTGGAAACGCGGGTGCTGCATACAGGCATCGGTAATACTTTTAAGCCCCCGGCGCGCAGCATCGAGGTCACGCCAAGCAATAAACTCAAAGTACTGCCCGCTATCGGGCTGGCGCGCCGTCGCAACCGCCAGAAAACCGTCGTGCTTGGGCATTTCTTGGGACTGGATGTCGCGATTGAGCGCAACATGTTCCTCGGCATCAACCCCGTCGTGGGTGAACCAAGTCACAACCAGCCAGCAACCAGCCTCGGCCAATCGAAAATCGCGAAAACTATAGCCAGGCAACAGCGCGGCGGTTTGCAAGGTAATCGAAGCCTGATCAATGGTGGCCAACCAGGCTTCGCAGGCCGGGTTTTTAACCACCGATTGTGCCGCTGCTTCGAAAGAATGATTGTCACGCCAAAAAACCATGTCGGTCCAGAACCCGGCCTCTTCACTCGCACGACACAACATGCGCTCGCGAAACCCGGACAGCGGCGCGATGACCGCCTGGTGGGCGGCGTCCGTGGCGTGAATATGGCCGGCCTCGGAGGTCCCTTTCTGCGTGGCATAACTCACCAGCTCGATTAACATAAGTGTTCCCCTTTTTTCTATGGATAAAACCTAAATCGGGCGCTGACAGGCTGCCAAGAGTCGTTCAATTTAGGTAAGGACGCCTCACCCGGGTTGGCCTGGTGAATCAGACGGCAAGCGCCCATCAGACCAGGGGTGCGGTGAAGCTGTTGTTCACTCTACGTCAAAAAACACACAAAAAATAACGATTAATTTTTGGATTTTATCAAATAAAATTTGTGGATTCACCCACCTGGGAGGTCCAGTGGATTACAACAAATTGCATACGCTGTTGGTTGTCGCCGAAGCCGGCTCGGTGACCGGTGCCGCTCGGCGCCTCAACCTCACCCAACAAGCAGTTTCAGCACAACTGGCCACGCTGGAACGCGAGTTGTCGACGGCGCTGTTGACGCGCGCTAATCGCCGTGTGTTCCTCACCGACGAGGGTCGCCTGTTGGTCGATCAAGCCGCCGCCCACCTGCGCGCCATCGATGTCGCCGTCGACCGCATGCACCGGCGCCGTAGCCGTTTGGAAGGCGTCTTGCGCCTCGGTATTTTTGGCGAATACGCGCCGGATCTGCTGATTCCACGATTGGCCGCCTTCCAGCAAGCTCACCCCGGCGTACGTTTTCAGCTACATTTGGCGAGCGATCCCGTTTTAGAGACGATGCTGCTGGATAACGATATCGACGTGGGTTTTATTGTTGAATTCACCCAACACCGACTGTTTGAGCGGCGCCCTTATGCTCAAGTGCCGTTCCACCTTTACGCCACCCCCGAATTGCTCGCCGAAAAACGACCGGACAGCATCGAAGCGGTTTTGGGATGTCCGCTCATTGATTTTGGTGAAGACTGTCCGGGCTTTAGCATTTGGTTGAAACGCAATGCACCGCGCCTGTGTCCGCGCCTACGCGGCAAACTCCCGCGCCTCGCCGTCGCCGACGATACGGCTCTCAAAGCAGCAGTCTTGGCAGGTATGGGGATGGCCGTTCTCCCGGAGTTTCTGGTGGCGGACGCCGTTGCCGCCGGGCGGTTACAGCCGGTCCTGCCGCAAAGCCAACCGATTACGGCCGGCATCGATTTAACGCGCCGCGCCAAACGCACACCCAATGCGCTGATCGACGCTCTGGCGGCCTTTCTGTGCGACCCCCCCGACAAAACCAACCCGCGCAAAACAAAATAAAACGAAGCGGATCCCCCAATGCTCAATAATTCAACACTTTAAGAAATTATGTTTGACTAATTATTTTTTGAAAAATTAAAATGACCCCTGTCTTAATCGAGGTCCTTATGCGTTTATTAACTCTTTTCGTCATTAGCTTATCCCTATGTCCCAAAATCCATGCCGCCACCCGCTTTATCGCTGTCGACCCAGATCGCGAAGGCGAGAGTCCCTATGTTTACGTCGGCAACCAACCGCTCAACCAGGTTGATGTTGACGGCTATAACGCCAAAGTTGTCATCAACGAAAAAAAGAAGCGAATTACCGTAAAGGCCAAGATCTTGGTTTATGGCGGGGCCGCCGATAAGGCGACCGCTAAAATGATGCAGCAAAATATCAAAGCCGCTTGGAACGGGCACCGTTACCAAGACCTGGCCACCGGCACCGACTACAAGGTGGTCTTCAAAGTGAAGGTGCGCTATCGCAAACGCACCCCCAAAAACCTCACCAAGCGCGCTGAACGCAACGCCAAACTCAACTTCATTGAGCTTCCACCCAATCAAAACCGCAGCTACGTCTTGAAGCGACCCGGTTATACCGGTGTGTGGCGTGGTCGCGACAAAATCACCCAAACCTGGGGCGACCCCGCCCCCCATGAATTCGGTCACCTGATTGGCTTGGCCGACCGCTACAGCAATGGCCGACCCAATAGCGGCTGGCGCGGCAACATCATGGCCGAACCCGCCATGCGCGGCCAGGTCGACAGCCGCAATCTGGAACTGATGCTCACCGACGCCATGGTGAAGCACAACCAAAACCTACACAGCGCCCAGCCAAAACGAAAAACCATCTACGAAATCCGGCCGAAGGGTTTTGTACGCTAGCGCAGCAACAACCGGCTTCTCCGTGTTTTCCGGCGCCATTAATTCGCCCCAAAAGTCGCCCTGTTTGCGAAAGGCTTTTGGGGAAACCCGTATCGCCAAAACCATCGCGAATCATCGCGCTTCTGACATTAAAGCCCATCAGACTTACGCCCGCGGTTTCGCCTGCACGATATCGCTCTGTGCGGCTGCAACCACCGGTGCTAAAGCCTCGATGCAAAGGCGCCAGGCCGCGCAGGTCTGTAGCGATTGGCCCCGTTCCTCGGCAAATACCGTGGCGGGGTCCTCACTTTCGGACAGCGCTTGCTCGGCTTTCACAAAGCTCTCCGGTAAAAAAGCACGCGCGAACGGCAACGCCTCAAAAAAGGCGACAAAGTCGGCGCTAAAGCGGCCCAGCACGCCCAAAGCCTCGCGCAGAAAGGCCGGTGCCGGCGGCTGTGAAGTTTGTGGCCAGGCGGCGCTCGTCGCTTCAAAAGCGGTCACGGCGACCTGTGCCGCCTCAAGCCGCGTTGCCACCTCGCTCAATAAATGCCGCTGTAGGTTTTCATCGGCCAAGGTTTCCGTCACCGTGCCGGTTAACCACGTTGACGGTGCAAAAGTCAGGGAGGACGCCGTCAGGGCCACCTCCTGCAGCACGTCTTGTAAGCGTCGCCGCACAAAACCGGGAATCAAGGCACCGCCTTCGGTGGCGTTGATAAACTGTTGCTCGAAACACCGTTCTCGGTAAACATCAACCGCTTCGGCGTACCAATCGCGGAAGTGCAGGTAATGGGCAAAGGTCGCCACTTCACCGCCGAAATAACCAGCGGTGCGACGGTGATCGGCCTGACCCGCCACAAAATTGCGGTTCACGCCGGCATCAGCATAATGTGTGCCCCGGCGACTGCCCAAATCTTGGCCGAGCAAGATGACCGGCGAACAACCGAACAAGGTCGCGAGCGAGAAGGCCTCGGTCGCGACCGAACCGGCCGTCGGCAGGTAGGTCCGCTGCAACCCGGAAAAACGCTCGACGACCCAACGCGAAAACAGGTTGGCCGGGTTTTGGTAGGTCAACGTCAGTTGATGTGGGAAACGGTAAAACTCGGCATGGCACTGTTCCGACAACAAAAACACGGTACGGTCGAGATTGGTGCAACCATGGATAAGCGCGGCATAGTCCTTAGCCTCGGTGTGCACCAAAAAGTGGGGCTGAATGCCGTAACGCTCCAACAGCCGCACGCTGCGCGCCATGGCAAACACCACCACTCGATCGCGGAACGGTCGCAGTGCCGCTAAGTTCTTTTCTAAGGAAGGACCGGCCGCCACAATCACGGCAGGCACGCCTTTGAAGCGGTCTCGCAGCAGGCCCACATCGCGCAACCGCGACCACCACGGAAATGACCGAATCGTCGAAGCGATAAAATACTTGTAAACCGTTTCCTCGGCCTTGCGCAGCACGCCCGCACGGTTGCGTTCACTTTTGACGGTCTCCAGCATGGTGCGTAATGCATCGCCGTAAACCCGGCGATGGAACGGATTCATCAAAAATTGGATCTGATTCATCGCGGCGATGTGGCGGCGAAGCAGAGCGCGAAACCCTTTTTCCGTGGTGCGCACAAACACGCGCCGCGAGCGCCACAAAGAGCTGAGATCACGGCTTTCCAACGCCGCCTTAAAAAAGGTTGGGTTGGGTTCGTAAATGAGAAGCGGCCCTTCGGCGCGCGCAAGGTCGGCCTCGGCCAAATACCCGAGCCCGAAACCAAAATGGATGTGATGCCCGGCGACGCCTTCCTGATCACGTTCAGCCGCCGCCTGTTTCACCAACTGGGCCGCTTCCTTAACCGGATCGTATTTGCTGTGAACGAACCCCCCGGCTTCGGTAAGGGTCAATCCGTTGCGGCGCGCCGCCACAACGGCCACGCGCGCATCAGTCGCCGACGCATCGAGTTGGCGGACCGCCTCGACATCGTATTCGGACAAGAGCTGATAGTTGTGTTGACAGGTATCCATGAAGGTTTGGCTCGTGACGCGGCGTTGTGCCGGCGGCGATGTGCCTTACAGGGAGGGCTCCGATTCTTGGTTGACCGGCAGCGGATCGCGGGTGGCGCGCCGCCCCATCCAAGCATCGCTGAACACGCTGATGAATCGCTCGCGCGCATCGTCGAACAAGGTATATGCCCAAGGCACCACCAACAAGGTGAGAATGGTCGCCGTGGTCATCCCGCCGATAAGCGTCAAACCGAAGCTCATGTAATCCAAGCCCATACTGCTTTTTTTGGCAAAGGTCAGGGGAATCATACCAATAATTGTCGTCAAGGCGGTCATTGCAATCGGTCGAAAACGCCGATCCGCGCCCACCAACAACGCCTCGGTGCGTTCCATGCCGCGCCGGCGTAAACGAATCACGTAGTCAATCAACACAATGCCGTTGTTCACAACAACCCCAATCAGCAAAATCATACCGATCAACCCCAGCATATCAAGGGTTTTACCGGTGAGAAAATGCACCCAGAAAACGCCGATCCCAGCCATGGGAATGGTGCAAATAATCGACAGCGGCAAAATGTAGCTCTCAAACAACAAACCCATCAGCAGGTAGATAAACACCACCGAAAACAGGGCGGCCAAACCCATGTTGCGCAGATCTTCCTGGTCACTGTTCGACGTGGTCGGGATGCTGAAACTCAGACCTTCCGGCAGATCGACATCGGCCAAAATCTTGCGCAGCCGGCCTCGCGTGCGGTCGACGTTTTCGGTATCCAACTCCAGCGAGATCACCCGCGAAATTTGTTTGTCGCGCCGGAAGATGCTTGTCGGCGTCTGAATCATGCGCGCTTCGGTAAGCGCCGAAATCGGCAAAAACCCTTGGTTATCGGTCGGCACTGAAAAGGTGTTGAGCTGATCCAAGGTTTCGCGGTCCGACTCCTTAAAACGGACACGCACCGGGATCTCGCGCGACTCATCGCGGAATCGCGGCAACGCACTACCGCGCAAGGCGAACCCAACCACGGCCGCAATTACATTGGGGTCAACACCCACTTGGTTGGCGCGATCACGCTCGACTTCCAAAGCCATTTCGTTGGGCGGCAAGTCGGCACTGCGTTTGGCGCCAATCACGCCGTCGACCTTACTCAAAGCGCGCTCGAGGTCGTCGGCGGTCTGGTCGAGTTGGTCGATATCGTCGCTGTACAACACGATGTTGTATATGTCTTCTTTAATCTTTTCGCTGTTCTCGTTATCACCAAAATAGTACTCAACACCTGGCCGCTGCGGCATTTGCGCGGCGAGGTCTTTGACGATTTGTTTGACGTCGGCGTTGGGCATCTTTTCTTGATCAAACGAACCTTGGGCGCGTCCAAAGCGCGTGCGGTGGAACACCATGTAGAAGGTAAGGTTCAGCTTTTCTTTATTGGCCTCCAGCACCTTCTCCACCCGCTGGAAGAACGCCTGGGCGTCGGCGTAACTGGTGCCCTGCGGTAAACTCACCTCGATTTCAAAGCGGTTGGAATCCTCGGGATCACCCGCCGAAAATTTGACCTTCTTGGCAATCGCCCCGGTTGCGCTCAAGGCGAGCACCATCACGATCAACAAATCGACACGATGCTTGAGGAAGTAGGCCAAAATGCGGTTATAGCCGTGGTTAACCGGTTCCAATGTCACATTATAAAGCCCACGTAACCATGTATTTAGCTGGATATGCAGCTTGCGAAAGGTTTCCGAGCCGTAGTTGAGATCCTTTTCCGAAAGGGTCAAATAGGTACAGAGCGGAATGAAAACCAGCGCCACCACCAGCGACGCCAACAGCGACACCGAAATCGGAATCGAGAGCCGCAACAAAAAGAACTGGGCTTTGCCTTCCACCAGCGAAACCGGTAAAAACACAATCACGGTGGTGAGCGTTGCCATCGTGATCGCCAAGGCAATTTCACCCGCACCGCGAACGCAGGCGTCTTTTTTGGATGCACCGTCGTGGTACCAGCGGTGCACGTTTTCGGCAACAACGACTGAGTTGTCGACCAACAAACCAATGCAAATAACCAAACCCAGCAACGTCAAAATGTTGAGGGTTTCACCGGCAAAGAACATCACAATCAGCGCCATAACCAAACTCAAGGGAATGGAAAGCGCAATAATCGAAGTCATACGGAAGCGGCGCAAGAAGAAGAACAACACCACCATCGCCAGCAGGATCCCTACACGGCCGCTGGAAACCAAACTCGACAGCGACTCCTCAATGAGGTCGCCCTGGTTAAACAGCAACGCCATTTCCAGGCCGGCGAGACGCGGATCTTTTTGCATCTCCTCGAAGGTTTCCTTAATGCGGCGCGACACATCAACCGTGTTGGCCTCGCCTTCTTTCAACAACACCAACGCAAAGGCCGGCTTGCTGTTGACACGCACGCTGTAGTCGCGTTCCGGTTCCTCGTATTTGACATTGGCCACATCGGCGAGACGCAGGTTCTCTGCAATGGGGCGATTTTCCAAAGCCTCGACATCCTCGTAACGGGCCACTGAACGCAACAGTAACTTCTTGTTACCTTCTCGCACAAAACCACTAGCTTGAGAGAAGTTATCGCCACTCAACTGCTGTGATAGCTGGTAAATGTTGAGGCCGTGCGCTTCCAACATGGCGCGGTCGGCTTCAATCAGGATCTCTTTTTCCTCGAGTCCGTCAATGTTGGCGGTCGCAATACCTTCCAAGCGTTTAAAGGGAAAAACCACATTCTTTTGGATCAAGTTATAGGCGTCGCTAATCGAGGGATCAACCGCCACACCAATCACGGCGACCGGCACCCCGCTCGTGTCCTGTTTGCTCAGAAAAACGCGGTCCACATCGTCGGGGAACAGCGCTCGGGCGCGCTCAACCCGATCCCGCGTCTCGCGGTAGGCGACATCCATGTCGATGCCTTGCTTGAAGGTCAGGAAAACGGCGGCGCCGTTGTCGTTGGAACGACTGCGAATTTGGTCGAGGCCCTTCACCGTGCTGAGTTCGTCCTCCAGCGGAATGGTCAGCTTATCCAGCACTTCACGCGCCGGCGCATCGCGCCAAGGCACGTCGACACGCACCGAATCGCCTTCAAACCCGCGTGGTATCAGTTCCAGAGGAATGCGCAAAACCGCAATCAGGCCCACCACCAAGGTCGTAAAAAACAAAACCAACACCGTCACCCGTCGCTCCAACGAGAAACGCGTCAAGAAATTACTTACCGTTTCGCCCGTATCGGCCGCATCGTTGTCGGCGTCCGGGTTGGTTGTTAATTCGTGTTCTTCCGCCATTAGGTGCCCTCCGCCGCCGTCGTCGTCGGTTGCGATTTGCGGCCCAGCAGTCGCTCAATGCCGCTGTCGACCAGCGCGTACACCGCCGGTACAAAAATCAAGGTTAAGAATGTTGAACTGATTAGACCGGCAATAACCGTTACCGCCATCGGCGTGCGGATTTCGGCACCGTCGCCCTGACCCAATGCCATCGGCAACAGACCCAAAACGGTCGTCGCGGTGGTCATCAGAATCGGCCGCAGGCGCACCTGGCCGGCCTGTACAATCGCTTCGTTGCGTGACAAGCCTTTCGCTTTCAGGGTGTTGATGTAATCCACCAACACAATCGCGTTGTTGACCACAATGCCCGCCAACATAATCATTCCCAAGAACACAACCACCGACAAACTGATGCTCAATGCCTTCAGCGCGATCACCGTTCCCAAGAACGCCAACGGGATCGTGAACATAATCACCAGCGGATGCACCAACGACTCAAATTGCGACGCCATGATCACGTAAACCAAAAAGATACTTAGGAACAAGGCGATGTACAGACTCTGCGAACTGCGCTCCATTTCCTCGTTCTGACCGGTGATGTAAAACGTCATGCCGTCCGGCAGTTTCATTTGTTCGGCCACGGCCGCTTGGATCTCGGTAACCGCGTCACTCAGAGACCCGCCGCGAATGTTGGCGCTAATCACCGCCGCACGGCTACCATCGATGCGGCGCACCTCACTCGGCCCTTCGTCCAAATACAACTCGGCGACGGATTCCAGCGGAATCGGATTCTCACCGCCTGGATTAATCGTCAACATCGCCACGTCTTCCACACCCTTGCGGTCCTGCTCCTCGAGCTGAACCAGGATCGGAATGCGGCGGTCTTGCAGGTTGTACTTGGTGGCTTCCTCGCCTTTAACCTTGTTTTTGACCAAGTCGGCGACTTGACGCAAGTTAAGGCCGTAACGCTGAATTTTCTCGCGATCAAAGCGGATTTGGATTTCGGGGGCGCCTGCCTTGAGCGTCGATTCCACATCGCTGAGATTGGGGATTTGCGCGAATAAGCGCCGCGCTTGCTCACTGACCAATTTGAGTTCTTTGAGGTCGGTGCTGTGGAACTCCACTTCAATCGGTGTGGCGGCGCTAAACAGAACCGGCCGCACCACGCGAATGGCCACATCCGGCAGACTTTCGAAACGCTCACGCATGCGCGCAATCACTTTCTCTTCCAGGTAGGCAGGCTGCTTGGACGGTTCCAACAACACTTTGAATTTGGCCGAGTGTTCACCCTCATCGGATCGTTTGGTGTTGGTGACATCGTAACCAAAGGTCACCAACAACTCTTGGATGTGTTCCCGTTCGGCAAGGATCGCCGCCTCAATTGGAGAAAAAACCGCCGCCGTTTGTTCGATCGGCGTGCCAACCGGCAAACTTGCTTCAATCGTGAATTCACCCTGGTGGACTTCGGGCAACAACTCACTTTCCAGATCCGAGGCCGCCCGCCAGGTCCATGCCAGACACGCCACCAGCAACAGCATGACGATCACACCGTTCGCCAAGGCAAAGCGAATCATCGGTGGGTAAATGCGGTTGGCAAACGCCAAAACAGCGTCCATAAAACGCAAGGGCAACCAGAAAATGACGCCGAAAAGCAGCGACAAAACCGGAACCAAAACCCGTCGCACCAGCCAGGTAACCACAAACACCGCGTAATAAAACAGGTTAAACACCAACTCAAGCACCAGCGACAACAGAAAACGAATTGGTGCAAACAAGGTTACGGTGGCCAGCAGACGTACCCCCGGCGAGGCCGTTTGGTAAAAGGTCTTCACCTCGCGTAGTGAACGCAACGAACCCAGCGAATGGCTGCCGCCCCCACCCAACAAGTTGTTCAAACCTTGACGGCTAGCGAGCATGGGAATTAAAAACAAGGCAACCACCAGCGAGGCGGCCAGTGAATTCACAACGGCCAAACCCAGGTCGCCGAAGACCTGGCCGGCAATGCCTTCCACAAAAACCATGGGGAAAAAAACGGCTATCGAGGTTAGGGTCGAGGCAAAAACCGCACCGCGTACTTCTTTGGTTCCGCGTACGGCCGCGTCCAACACCGAATCGCCCTCTTCCAAGCAGCGGTAAATCGACTCGAGCACGACAATCGAACTGTCGACCAACATACCGATCCCCAACGCCAAACCACCCAACGACATAATGTTGAGCGAGACACCCATCAGGTGCAGCGGCGCGAAGGTCATGAGAATCGAAACCGGAATACTGACACCGATAATCACCGTCGATTTAAAATTACGCAGGAACAGGAACAGTATCAGAACCGCCAACAAACCACCTTGAATGGCGGTGTTGCGAACTTCGTTAATAGAGCTTTCGATAAATAGGGAACGGTCAGCCGCGATTTTCAGTTCCACACTCTCTTGGCTGTAAAGACGTTGTGCCAGTTTTTGTTTGAGACGAAACGCACTCACGCCGGCATCACGAGCCGGACGACCATGCTTGCGTCGGCCGCCTGCTTCGCCGGTTTTGGCCTTTTCTTCCTCGGCCTTGCGCTCGGCGTCGGTCTTAAAGGTCCCGACCTCGTTTTTGATGGATTTCGCCAGCGACACAATATTGGCGTCCGCTTCTTTGTAGATCTCGATAATGACGGAATCGCCGCCGTTGGCGCGCGTCATGATCTCGCGTTCCTTGTGCGACGAGGAAACCGTGGCAACGTCTTTGACGCGCACCAAACGATCACCGTCTTTGGCAATAATGGTTTCGCGCATTTGCTCAATCGACACAAACTCGTTGAGGGTGCGCACCATGTATTCCGTGCGCCCCTCTTTAATGGTGCCGCCCGCCACGTTGATGTTTTCTTTTTCCAAGCGATCAATGACGTCTTGAATGGAAAGGTTGATACGACGCAGGGCTTCTTCATTCAGCGCGACATGGATTTCTTCTTCTAAACCACCGCGCACGCGCACGGCGGCAACACCTTGCACCTTCTCAAGCGAACGTTTGACCTGCAACTCCGCCAACCGGCGCAGACGACGCAAGCCTTGTTCCTCGTGAAACGCATCGCCACGACCGGCCAGGCTCAGCTCCATAATGGGATCGAGCGATGGATCGAAGTGCAGGATGAGCGGCCGTTCGGCATCGTCGGGTAGAAAGACCAAGTCCAACTTTTCCAGCACGCTTTGGGTTGCCTCGGACATATCCGAGCCCCACACAAACTCCAGCACGACATCACTCACACCGGAACGACTAATGCTCGAAATTTTGTTGAGTCCGCCCAAGACACTCAGCGCTTCTTCGATAGGGCGGCTAATGTCGTTTTCCACTTCTTCCGGCGCGGCGCCGGGGAATTCGGTCCGCACGGTTAGGGTCGGATAACTTAACTCGGGCATGAGCGTCAGCGGCAATCGGCCAATGGAAAAATAACCAAACACTGAAGCCGCCACAAACAACATGGTGACGGCGACCGGACGGGTCGTGGTCAGGACGGAAATCGCATCGTGTTTCTTCATAAGAAGCTCGCTTTATTAGGTGAAAAAAGGAGACCGGTTTATTCGGCGGCGGCCGTTGCTTGATTGTCGACCTCGGTATCGACAACTTTGACAAGGGCGTTGTTTTTGAGACCGGCCTGACCGGCAACCACCAGCCGATCACCCACGCTAATGCCGGCGGCGGGTTGCACGAACTCGCGGTTTTTCAAAACGGGCTCAACCGCCACGCGTTGCACGCGGCTCTCGGCTTCCAGCCGATAGACATAAGTCTGGTCGTTGTCGTAAACCAGGGCTTTTTTGGGAACCAACACCGCCGCTCGCGCCACGTCCAACACCAGGTTGACGTTGACGTACATGCCTTTGCGCAGCGGGCCGATGTCCGCTAAAGCAACCGTGACCTTGACGGTGCCGGTGCGATCATCCACGGTCGGTGCAATACGCCGAATGCGGCCGCTAAAACTTTGTTCGCCAAAAACGGGCGAATCGATGCGGCAGGGCAAATTAATTTTCAGTTGCGGCAGATATTTCTCGGGGACGAAGATGCGCGCCACAATCGAATTAAAGTTAATGATCTGGAACAGCTCCTGACCCACCGAAATTTGGTCGCCCAAGTTCACCGCACGCATGGTAATCGTGCCGGTGATTGGCGCCCTAATGGTGGTGTACTCCAAGTTGAGCATGGCCTCGTTGAGGTTGAGCCGCTGTTGGTCCACTTCGGTTTTGGCGTCGTTGTAGGTCTGCTCGGTCGTCATTTTGCGCTCGAACAAGCTTTGCTGCCGCTTGAGTTCGCGTTCGGCCTTGGCCAGCGCCGCCTTCGACTTTTCAACCTGCAGTTTTTGGTTACGGTCATCGAGCTTGGCCAAAACCTGGCCCAACTCAACGCGGTCACCTTCCTCAACCTTCAGTGCAACCAATTCGTTGCCCGCTTTGGCGAGTACTTTGACATCTTCTTCAGCGACCAAGGTCGCCGTCATTTTCAGCACTGATTCAATTTCACCAGTACCGATGGTGGCAATTTCCACCGGGACCGCCTCTTCAACAGCGGCCTTTTGATCGTCTTCTGTAGCTTCGTTCTTTTTGCCAAAACGCCCGTCGCACGCGACCAACAGGCCGAGCAAACACAATGCAACGAACGGATAGCTGAAATGAAAATGCTGTTTTTCAGTTTTCATGGTGTACTTCCATCATAGGTAAAACATGCGGACGGGCGCGCCGACAAAACGAAAGCCCCCGCTGAATGTCCTCAAAAAGAGAACATGGCACGCGGTGCATCGACCGACCTTGATCGGCGTCGGTCCCGGATGGAGCAGGCGGCAAACGGCCCACTTTGCCGGAACACGGTTCGGGTGACGTTTCAAAAAGTATCAAGATCGAAATTCACGAGCTTCATCATAACCCGGTTCCCAAGACCTCATAAAATGAGATCCAAGTGAAGACGCGCTAATTTCATCCTAGGACACTCGTGATAATCGGCAATTTAGGTCAGAACACGGGCGTGATACGCTCCCGCGCCGACGAGGTTTAGTCCCGGATAAAGGGTAATCAATGTCACGCTAATAAAAAAAGCCGCCGCATTCCTAGGAGAACGGAACGCGACGGCAAGCCTGCACGAAAAATCAAAAAAGAAACGAACGGTAGAGCACAGAGCAGAACAAAAAGAACGGTCTTGGTCGGAAAAGTTGGTGCGGGTCGGTCTTAGCCAATCGACTGTTTGAGTACGCGCGTTTTACTGAAGAAGGTATCCAAATCCATATCAACCAGGTATTGGAAGCCGCGTGCCGCGCGCACACGGGGATCGGGGTGGTTCTGCAGCCACTCGGCCCCCAACAACTGTTTGACTTGCTGGTACTGTTCCACCAAAATGGCGGCCGCCAACTCAGAGAACGGCCCTTGGTACTCGTAACTGGGGAATGATGCCTCGCGTTGCGAGGCGAAGGCGTTCATGAACAAACAATTGAGTTCGGCGATTTGGCCCAAACCAACCGGCACGATGAGATCGGTTTCCTCAGGGTGGAAGCGGTACCAAACGTTGCGGTAACCCCACACGCGCACCTGGTTATCGCCGGTTTGCTCGCGATACAAACGCAGCGCTTCAGCCACGGCTTGCATGACTTTGTAGTGGGTGTCGGGGCCGCTGCCCTCGGGATCAAAGGCCACCGTCACAATCGTTGGTTTTTCACGTAACAACCGTGCAAGCAATGGCTTAACGTCGCGATTGACTTCCGGCTCTTCGGTGAAAATATCGCCTTTGTAGAAACCCAACCGCTCGTGGCGCACCTTGTCGAGGCCGAAGCCCAAATGGGCCCAAAGCACTTCGGCTTCCCATTCACGCAGGGCGCCCTTGAGCTGTTGCACACGCGGCTCGTCCTTTTTGCCAGGATAAGTGTGGGCGAAGTAGTCGGCCAGGGTCGCGAGCTGTGCTTGCACCGCCGCCGTGTCGGCACCGAGCGGCGCCCCGTCGGTGAAAATCTGCTGGACCAAGGTCAAGGTGCGCAGACCGACTTGGCGCTGACACAAGGCTTCGTCATCGGCGGCAAGACCGTCCAAGTAGCGTTGGACTTGGCGCTGCCGCATCGCAAGATCGCGGGCTTCATCGCCGCCAACCTGCCACGTTTCACGCGCTGCCGCGACCAAAGCCGCCTGCGCCCAGTAAATGCGTTCCGCCATAAAATCGTTGGTGACCGCATTGAAGCCGCTGGTCAGGTAGTTAAACGTGTGGCTATTGGCTGGATCGTGGACAAACTGCAGCAAGTAGGGCAGATAACCCAACATGATGTCATCGTGGTGCGGCGCCGTGTGGAAAATCCGTTCACCCTTGGGATTCACCAAACCCCGCTGGACTTTTTCCTGTAAGCGCGCCTGCACCCCTTGCCGCGAATCCTCAAAACCTTCACCTAGGGTCGCCAACAGAAGCGGACCCGAACGAACCTCTTCGGTTTGTGCCGGCGTCAAGCGGGCCAAAGGCGCCTGGGCCTGCAAGGCCGCATCGATCATGATGCGCCGTTGCTCGGTGGCCACCGTCGGATCGGCCGCATATTGCAAATGACGCCGCTCAACCAAGCACTTGGCCGCACCGGTGGTAATCAGGAAGCAAGCATTTTTAAGACCTTGCAAGGACGAAGCCGGGACCTGGTTGCCCGCCTCGCCTTCAACCGCCGCTTGAACAATCGGTGCCTTGGCTTCACCGGCCGCAATTACCAGCGCCGTCGTGTCGGGGTGATGGGTAATCGTGCCCAAACCAATGGTAATCACCAATCGTTTGCCCGAAACTTCGATGCCGCCGAGATCACCCGCCGCCGCCGCTTGCGTTTCGTAGTTGGTTTCGCATAAACGCGTCGTTGAGTAAGGATCGGAACCGCGCACGTTAAAACCGATGTGTCCGTCCGGACCGATACCGCCCAAAAAGAAACCGATTCCACCCAAAGCACGGATGCGACGTTCGTAATCGCTGCAGAAGTCGTCAACTTCGGCAATTAGCTGCTGACGCCGTCGCTCCAGAGCCGTGCGCGCGGCACGCGTGCGTAGCGAAAGGTCAATCCCGTCATCGCCCCAAATCTGTTCCAGCGTTTCGCCGTCGCGCAGGCCGATCTTGTCCGGGTTGATCAGCATCGCTTTTTTGGGATCGAAACCAAAAGGTTCCAGATAGTAACGGTTGACGTAGTGATAGAAACTGTTGGTTTGCCATCCATGAATCGGATAAAACTCATCGATCTGAATGAAATTCAATCGGCTTAAATCCGGTTTTTTGGCCGGATCCAAGCCATAGGTTTCAAGCAACGAACGCGTTGCCTGGCTTTCCCAAGTATGTAGAAGGTGCGCGGTCCATTTAATAAAGTGTTCCGGCGTTTTGCCGGTCGGCAACGCCACACTCCAATCGGGGTGGGCCTGAACCCATTCCAAAAATCGCAAGGCCGTCACTTTGCCCAAGGCGGGGAAATTCTCTACCACCAAGGTGCGTAACTTTTCGCGTGGTGCGTAACGGTCCTGTTGCCCATATTGTTCCTGTAGGGCGCGCTCGACCGCCGAGCTCGAAGAAAGCAACGAGGTTTCCATAACTCATACCTCCTGAGTCTGATGGAGAAATTCGGATATGTGACAAGCCCCTAATACGGCGGCTTCGCCGTGGGGAACAGCGGACAGAACCACGGGAATCGGATCCCGCAGAAAATTAGACAGCGCCTGCTGGAAACTGCGTTGAATGGGGTCGAGCAAAAACTCGCCCGCCCGCGTCAAGCCGCCAAACAAGATAAAGGCCTCGGGATCGAGGACCGTCGCCCAGTCGGCCATTTTCTTGCCGAGCACCGACCCGGTAATTTCAAACGCTTCCAAGGCCAAAATATCGCCGTCGGCGGCGGCCTGGCCAACCCGCTCGGCGGTTAACTGGTGAAAATCAAGGTGTGATAAAGCGCCCGAGCTTTTTCCGTACTTGGCAATCAGTTCCATCACCGTGCGTCGTAAACCCGTGGCCGAAACATAGGTCTCCAAACAACCCATTTGCCCGCAGCCGCACAGGCGCGTCTCATCGGAAATACGCGTGTGACCCAACTCACCACCGAACCCAGAGCGACCCAGCAACAATTTGCCGTCGACAAAGATGCCGGCACCCAGACCGGTTCCCAAGGTGAGCAACACAAAGTTGTTGAGGTCTTTGGCGAAACCATACTTTTTTTCGCCGAGCGCGGCCGCGTTGGCGTCGTTGGTAACGTAAATGGGAAAGGGCAAAAAACGCCCGAAGGCATCCGTGAGGCAGATATCCGGCCAACCCAAATTGGAAGGGTCGGTGACGCGGCCGTTGCGCGAATTAGCACCCGGCGCGGCAATGCCCATGCCCACACAGCGATAACCGGCAAGTTGTTGCAGGTGCTCGCGAATCGCAGCCAAGGTGGCATCGCGAAAACCCTCAAAACAAGCATGACTTTGGGTGGAAACCGAGATGTGGCGCAAGCAAGCGCCATGTTGATTGACAAAACCAATATCGCAGTTGGTTCCCCCAATATCCATGCCGATGGCAAGTGTTTCCTTTACAGGGCCAACAGGGGAAGAGTCGGCGTTTCTGATGGAGGGAGAATACATGCGCTACCTCTTGGTTTGTTTTTTCACTTAACAAACAAGTTAGCGCATTGTAACGAGCACAACCGCCCTTGACAAGCAAAAAAGCGAAAAGCGTGGTCTTTGACCGCTTGCGCCACATCTAAGAATCGCTTTTGATTCGGGCACCTGAGGCAAAAGCCGGCACCCGTAACTTTATATAGCGGCGAAAGAATAAATTCCCCGAATAAACGACGCTTGACGAGCGACAGCCTTTTTTGTATTTTCAATTAACTAATTCGCTAAGGATGCCATCATGCAGGACACCGCCGCGGCCGTGCTCGGCCAAACCAATTTCACCCCTTTCGATTGGGTGATCGTCCTTGTTTACCTCAGTATTTCTCTCGTTATCGGCCTCTTTGTACGCAAGTACGTCGTCGACATGTCCAACTACATTGGGGCCGGCCGCGCCATCGGTACCTGCCTCGGCATTGCCACCATGACCGGCACCGAAATGGGTTTGGTCACCGTCATGTACAGTGCCCAAAAGGGGTTCACCGGCGGCTTTGCCGCCTTTCACATCGCCCTGGTCGCCGGGATCGTCACCTTCCTCGTGGGGATCTCCGGCTTCATCGTCGCCAAATTGCGCGATACCGAAGTACTTACGATTCCCGAGTACTACGAAAAACGCTTCGACCGCAAAACCCGCATCCTCGGCGGCATCATGCTGGCCCTCGGCGGCATTCTCAACATGGGCCTATTCCTCAAAGTCGGCTCTATTTTTATCGTCGGCGTCACCGGACTCTCCGCGCAAGGCTGGGCGCTGCCCATCGTCATGAGCACCCTGCTCATCTTGGTCCTGGTGTACACCACGCTGGGCGGGATGTTCTCGGTCGTCGTCACCGATTACATTCAATTTGTGGTGTTGTCGATGGGCTTACTCGTGGCCACCGGGATCGCCATTCAGTTCATCGGCTGGGACCACCTCTTTGAGACCGTCGCGTCGCAAATGGGCAGTGCCGGCTTTGATCCGCTCACCGCCGAGGGCAATTTCGGTACCGAATACGTGCTCTGGATGGCCTTTACCGCCGGTTTGGTGAGTTGCGCGATTTGGCCAACCGCTGTAGCCCGCGCGCTGGCCGCCAAAGACTCGACCACCGTCCGCAAACAATACATGCTCTCTTCTGTCTCTTTTATGGTGCGTTTTCTGGTCCCCAACTTCCTAGGCATCGCCGCCTTTGTGTACATCAGCACCCAAGCACCCGATCTCAAGGCGCTGTTTTTTCCAGGCGAAGGCGGCCAAGCCGTCAACAACCTTTACGCGATGCCCGCCTTATTGGGCCGCATGCTGCCGCCCGGCCTGCTCGGTCTGATCTCAGCGGCCATGATCGCCGCCTTTATGTCGACCCACGATTCGTATCTGCTGGCGTGGTCGTCGGTAATTACCCAAGACATTATCGCGCCGCTACGCAACGAAGCCATGAGCCCGGCCGCACGCATTAAATGCACGCGCATCTGCATCGTCGCCATCGGCCTCTATATTTTGTACTGGGGCCTGGCCTATAAAGGACGCGACGATATTTGGGATTACATGGCCGTCACCGGCGCCATTTACTTCACCGGCTCTTTCGCCGTTCTTTTGGGCGGCCTTTATTGGAAACGCGCCAGCTCGACCGGCGCCTTCATGGCCCTACTGAGCGGCATTTTCGCCGTGACCGGCCTCGGCCCCGTCCAAGCCCTGCTGGGCTGGAACGTCTCCGGCGAACGCATCGGCCTGGCCACCGTCTTACTCTCGTTGGTGATCATGGTGGTCGGCTCGCTGTTGTTCCCCGACCGTGCCGAAGCCGATCAACCCGTCGAAAACCAAAACATGCCGCAACTGGCCGAGGAGCTTTAATATGGAAACCTGGATGACTGTTTGGAAGGTCGTATTTATCGTCGTGCTTGCCATGTTTGCCCTGCTTTCGATTTGGGTCACCATCGGCGGCTTTAAGGACATTCGCGAGCTATTTGCGGCCATGGATGCCGCCCAACAGGAAGCGGAACAAAAAAAGAACCAAAACCCGTAGCACACCCCCACCTCACCAAAAGGCCGAAGGCTGCACTCTGGCAACCTTCGGCCTTTTTTGTGGACACTCGGCCAAGCCAAGTGAAGGGCACACGGCAAGGACAACCTCAGCCCAACACAATTAACGTCATAACGACTTCTAAACTCCCACTTCATGACGTCAACAGTCCGACAACATCACAAATAAAATCAGACCTGATACCGACTAAATCACACCCTCGTTGCAGGGCACGCTGACCAAGAATCCCGCAAACGCTCTCCTTCCAGACGACTTTCGTAAAGAGACACACCCGGCCGGAGCTCTCGCCCTGCCTGGTTCGAGCACGGCCCACAACATGCCGATACGTGCGCTTAAGTGCTTTACAACCACCCACGAATCTGTATCTCTCCAGCCTTGCCCGCGCCAACGGAACGCGCCGACAAGCGCTGATTTGGCCCTGTGGTGAACTGTCACTCAGCTTGACCGTGTTTTTTAGGGGATTTTTGGAAAAGAAGGCTTCCAACCACACTCGATCCGTGCGATTATTTGTCGGCTGCCGTCACGAGCCACCTCATCTTTCGTAGAACGAGCGTCTCAGCTTTATCCCTAAAGCGACGGCAACGACAACAGAATCCTAATCCATAGAAGTTCGGATTACATAAGGCTCGGGGCTGCTCCCCCGAGCTTTATTTATTTTGGGACCCCCGCATGGCATCAAACCTGCTTTTCCTTTTTTGAGGGTCCTCACCCTTTGGTGATGATCGAATTTCTCAGGTTTCTGGAAGATCATGTACAATATGGGTGTTTCAAGTGAGAACCTATTTGGGTTCTTTCTCGTAAGCCGCCATATCAGCCGCATGGCGATGAACCTGAAGGCAAACGAGCAATCCACCTGAAATGCTTCAGGTCACCAGTTACGGGAGATGGATATGAAGATGTTACTCAAGGCTCTGTTACCGGCGTTACTCGTCCTCGGCAGCGGCCTTTTCGCAGGCGAGGATGCCTGGATCACCGATTACAAAAAAGCCTTGGAAATTGCCAAACGCGACAACAAAGTTGTCTTGATCAACTTTACCGGCAGCGACTGGTGTGGCTGGTGCAAGCGCCTTGACCGCGAAGTCTTCTCCAAAGACACCTTCGGTGATTTTGCCACCGAAAAACTGGTCTTGTTAAAGGTCGATTTCCCCAAGTACAGCGAAACGCCCGCCGAGCAAATGAAAGCCAACGAAGCACTGGCCAAACGCTACCGCGTTCAAGGCTTTCCAACCATTCTGATGATTGACGCCAACGAAAAGATCCTCTTGGCCACCGGCTACCGTCCCGGCGGCGCATCTGAATACGTCGCCCATTTGGATCAAAAAATTAACTAAGCGTTTTCGCCCCATAAACCCAAAAACCCCGGTCACGCGACCGGGGTTTTTTTATGGACGGATTTAGGGCCCAGGGTCGAAACCCCATGCCGATTTGGCAAAAAACTTACATACCGAGGATGTGGTAACCCGCGTCGACGTGAACCGTTTCACCGGTCACCGCCGAAGAAAAATCACTCAGCAAAAAGGCACTGACATTGCCGACATCATTGGGGTCAACATTGCGCTTGAGCGGGTTGCGCTCCTTAACCTCGTCGAGAATACCGCGAAAACCGGCAATCCCTGAAGCAGCCAGGGTTTTAATCGGACCGGGTGAAACAATGTTGACGCGAATGTTGTGCTGACCCAAACTCGCGGCTAGGTATTTGGCCGACATTTCCAACGAGGCCTTGGCCACACCCATAACATTGTAATTGGACACGACTCGCTCGCCGCCCAGATAGCTCATACAAATAATGGCACCGCCGTGTTCCGCCATCAGGGGCTTGGCGTGATTGGCCAACAACGGCAGGGAATAAGCGGAAATGTTGTGCGCCAGCATAAAGCCGTCGCGACTGGTCTCTTCAAACGAACCCTTGAGATCATCCTGATTGGCAAAAGCAATCGAGTGGACCAACCCGTCCAAGCGACCCCATTTTTCCTGCAGCGTCGCAAAAAGAGCGGCAACCTGCTCGTCGTCGTTCACATCACAGGGCAACAGCAGCGGATCTTCAAAGTCAGCGGCAATCTTCTCAACCGACTTGCGAAAACGATCATTGAGGTAGGTCAACGCCAACTGAGCGCCTTGCTCGGCACAAACCTTGGCAATACCCGCTGCAATTGAGCGGTGGTTGGCAATACCCAACACCAGAATCTTTTTCCCTTTCAACAACATAGTTCCTCCATGGAGCCCCAAATCATCGGTCGCCACGTTTATGGTAACAGCCCAAACCCATTACCAAACAAATGGCGACCGCTCTCCGGACGCAACAAATTCGTCCGCAAAATCTCTATCCTGAAGCAAAAGCCGATCAGCCGCGACAGCCGCGCCCGCAAAGATCGCAAGCCGCGAAAAACGAACCACCGGGTATCGGCAAAAGAACCCTAACACAAGGGACCCAGGCGGGGACGGCGGAATTCGCGACCGCCCCACCAAAAGCCACCGCGACTTTGCTTATTTGTCTCGGCCTTCAGCCTTTTTGCGCGCCATGCGGCGAATGGTTTCGGCGCGATCTTTCTTGATCGCTTGGCGGGCACGCGCCACCGCCAAGGCATTGGCGGGCACATCGTGGGTGACGGTGCTACCGGCGGCGACGTAACTGCCGTCACCCAAGTTTACCGGCGCGACCAACTGACTGTCGGAGCCAACAAACACACCGTCACCCAACTGGGTACGATGCTTGTTAAAGCCGTCGTAATTGCAGGTAATGGTGCCTGCGCCGATGTTGCAGTCACGACCGATCACCGCGTCACCTAGATAGGACAAATGGCTCGCTTTGCTACCGGCACCCATCACCGTCTTTTTGGTTTCAACGAAGTTACCAACCTTAACCTCTTCGCCCAGCTCGCTCCCCTCGCGCAGGTGAGCAAAGGGCCCAACGGCCGCACCCGCGCCCACTTTACACTTTTCCAAAACGCAGTAGGGTTTGATTTGCGCACCGAAGGCGACAACCGCATCACGCAGCACGGAGCCCATGGCCACGCTCGCCCCCGTCGCCAAATAGGTTTCGCCGGCCAGGTAAACGTTGGGTCCGATTTGCGCGCCGGCTTCCACCGTCACCGTTTCTTCAATCCACACCTGGTGCGGCGCGATCACCAAGGCCCCCTCGCGCAACACCTGCGCCATCTTGCGGTCGAAGGCCGCCTGATTGGCTTCACTGAGCGAGGTCGGCCCGGTGATTTCCTGCAAACAGGCGGCATCCTCGATATCGGTCAAATCAAAAAGGCGATCGAGAAAGCCGGTAAAAGAATCGGCGGCCACCGGCGCATGGTTGGCCGGTAAAAAAACGACACCGCTATCCTGACGGCGGCTGGGAAAAGCCACACGGGGTTCGCCGTACTTTTTGCCCTCACAGAGCTGCAATAACAAGTCGCGATCCAAAAACGGAAAGGCACCGCCAACAATGAGATAGTCACAGTGCTCCTTGCACTCAATCGGCGCGTCGGGCGCAACAAAGGCAATCGGTTGCTCGCTAAACGGCTGCAGCACACGCTCGAGTCGCTGCCTCAGGGAGAGACCGGCAATCGGCCAGGCCGCCCATTCTTCCTCAAAACGAACTTGGATATGGAGATCGGATAGTTGCACGGGTCCCTCGCTGTCAATGGAGATAAATACCGCCGGTTAAACCACGATCATGACAATTAAAGCTGAGGAGGTGGCACGGCGGGGAAAACGAGCCATCTTCACCAATAAAACAGCAGGGGTCAAGCGCGGGCTGGAAAAAGACACAAAAAAAGCCGACCGAAGTCGGCGGGTGACCCGTCTGTCGTCAGGCGGTCAAAAAAGACCGCACGCGCAACAAAGCGCGGCAACATCACGGTCGTGCTGAAGTTTTGGCCAGGCACGAGCCTGGCACCTACGGCAACATGCGGTACCGTTTATCGTGTTAGTTAGGCGAGCGATCGATCCCACCCGCGCCACAAAAAGGGCGGGCACGGGATGATGCGAAGACCGCTGCAGCGCTTATTCGGCGTCTTGGCCGCCCTGACGCAAAAACTCAAATTCGGGCTGGTTGACGACCGCGGCAAAAGCGGGCGCGTTCAAGGCATAGCCGCGATTATCGGTCGAAAGATCAATCGCTTTTTGCAACAACTCAACCGCTTCTTCCGTTTTTTGCTCTTCAACCGCCATCTCGGCAAGCAACGTGAAACGGGCGCCGTCGGCAATGGTCTTGGAGGCGTTGAGGATTTCACGCGCGAGATCACGCTGACCCAAGTTCATGTGGTAAGACACCATCTTCAAATCGTTGGCGTCGTCATCAGCGGGTGCACCTTCAAGCTTGCGCGTGGCAATCACTTGATACTGGCGAATGCGGTGTTTAATTTGGTTGGAAACGGACTCGTCGGCCAACAGATCGGCAAAAGAAGCGGCCGCCTGCTCCCACTTTTTGTCGTTAAATTGCTGGATCGCTACGTCAAGTGTTTTGTTTTCTGTCATATGTCGAAAAACCCCGTGACACAAAGGTCTTGTTTGTCAAGAACAGATGATTCTATTACAGAAAGCAACCTAGTCCAAGGTAAAAATGCCGAGCTAAACGGAAGCGGATTGCCAAAAAAGGTGAAAACCAAGATAATGGAGGGCTTTTGCGCGTCGCCTCGGACGCCCACCGGCACAGCGAAAAGGCAGTGCCACGCCACTTAAGCCATGCTGAACAAGGACTTACACCATGACGGAACATATCAAACGCTACATGCACGAAGACGGTACATTTAAAATAGTACTGGTCGAAAGTACCCACATTGGTCGCGACGCCTACCAACGTTTGGCGTGCTCGCCGATTGCGTTATCACTGCTGACGCAGGCGATGACCGGCGCCTTGCTTTTGATTTCCGACCTAAAAATGGAAACCACCACCCAGCTTAAATTCGAGGGCGACGGTCCCTTGGGCACCTTAATTGCCGAAGCCAACAGCCTCGGCGAGGTGCGCGGCACCGCCAAAGATTTGGCGATCAACTTCGATCCCCTTGCGGATCAAGGGTTATTCCAACAAGCCATCGGCAACGGCATGCTACAGGTCTCGCGGCGCATTAAAGGTTTCGATGAGCTCTACAACAGTGTCGTCGCCATTGAGGGCGAAATCGCCCAAACCCTGTCGCGGTATTTCGTGGACAGCCAACAAATCCCCACCGGCATTCGTCTCGGCTGCCTACTCGACGCCGAAGTCGGCGTTAAGGGTGCAGGCGGCATCATGATCCAAGCCATGCCGGGCGCCAACGAAAACCTGCTATTCATTTTAGAGAACCGTCTGATGGAAATCGGCGACTTGGGCGCCTACTTCGCCAAACCCAACGGCTGCGAAGAAATCATGGATTTCCTTTTCGAAAACATGCCGATCAAACACCTTGCCGATACCGAGGTGCGTTTTCACTGCGGCTGTAGCCAGGCCCGTATGGAACGAGTCCTCGCCGGGTTACCCAAACACGAGCTGGCGGAGCTGGCCCAAGACCCCGCCGGCATCACCATTAGTTGCAACTTCTGCCACCATCCCTACCAGATTCCCAGCAACACACTGAAAAGCATGAGCGAAGAGAAATAGCGAGAAGAAACGGTTTCGGATTGGCAATGTGTTTTTACCGATTGTGACCGCATTGCTTGGCTACCTGTTTGGCACAACCCAAAACAAAAGCTAAGCCAAAAAACCCATGAAAAAAGGCTGTTGTCTTTTTCCGACAACAGCCTTTTGTTTTGTCTGCTCAAGCAAACGCCGAATCGGCGTGCCTTAGTCTTCTTTTTTGGGCGCGTGCAGCACGGTCACACCCAAGTCGACCAATTGCTCGACCGCGACGCGCGACGGCGATTCCGTCATCAGGCAGTAAGCCGAGGTGGTTTTGGGGAAGGCAATGACTTCACGCAAGCTCTTTTCGCCCGCCATCAACATGCAGATGCGGTCAAAACCCAGCGCGATGCCGCCGTGGGGCGGGGCGCCGTAGCTAAGCGCATTGAGCAAGAAACCGAACTTTTCTTCCGCTTCTTCCGGCGACAAACCCAGGGCCGCGAACATGGCGTCCTGAATGTCGCGACGGTGAATCCGAATAGAACCACCGCCAATCTCGAAGCCGTTTAATACCAAGTCATAAGCTTTAGCACGCACTTTACCGGGCTCGTCTTTCAGCAAAGCCAAATCCTCGTCGTTGGGCGAGGTGAACGGGTGGTGCAGGGCGACGTAACGACCGGCGGCATCGTCGAACTCGAGCAGCGGGAAATCGGTCACCCACAGGAACTCGAAACTGTTGGGCGGAATCAAATCCAACATTTCGGCTAAACGGCAACGCAGGGCGCCCAAGGCTTGGTTGGCTTTTTCGCGGGTGTCGGCCACAAAAAACATAATGTCGCCAGGCCCGCCGCCGGCTTGTTCGAACAACTGCTTGCACAGGTCTTCGCCGAGGATTTTTTTGATCGGGCCGGCCACACCGTCGTTGTTGTACTTGAGCCAGGCCAAGCCGCGGATACCGTAATCCTGTTTGAGCCAAGACTCAAGGCCTTCGATCTCTTTGCGCGATTTCGACGCGGCGCCGGGAGCGCAAACGGCTTTGACAACGCCGTTGTTGGCGACACAATCGGCAAAAACGCCGAACCCACAATCGGCCACCGCTTGGGACAGATCCTTGAGTTCCATGCTGTAACGCGTGTCGGGTTTGTCGCTACCGAAACGATCCATGGCGTCGCGGTAGGGCAGACGCGGGAACGGCGCCTGCACGTCGACATCAATGATTTTCAACACTTCGACCATCATGCCTTCGAGCAAGCTGTACACATCGTCGGGCTGAACAAAAGACATTTCCATGTCGATTTGGGTGAATTCGGGCTGGCGGTCGGCGCGCAGGTCTTCGTCGCGGAAGCAACGCGTAATTTGGAAATAGCGCTCAAAACCGCTGACCATAAACAACTGTTTGAAGATCTGGGGCGATTGCGGCAGAGCGTAAAAGGCACCTTTGTGCACGCGGCTAGGTACCAGGTAATCGCGCGCGCCTTCAGGCGTCGACTTGGTCAACATGGGCGTTTCGAGATCCAAGAAGTTTTTATTATTGAGGTAATTGCGTACGGTCAGCCCAACTTGGTTGCGCAGGATGAAATTCTTTTGCAGCGCAGGACGGCGCAGGTCCAAGTAGCGGTGCTTCAAGCGCAGCTCTTCACCGACATCGTCGATATCATCTTTAACGGGAAAAGGCGTCGTCTGCGCGGTATTCAAAATGAACAGCTTCTCGACAAACACTTCGACGCTGCCGGTGGCCAACTTTTGGTTGACGGTATTCTCGTCGCGCGCGCGCACTTGACCGATCACGCCCAGCACGAACTCAGTGCGAACCGTTTTGGCTTTAGCGTGGCTATCCGCTTCAAATTCAGGGTCAAGCACCAACTGTGTCATGCCCCAACGGTCGCGGATATCGATAAAGGTCAAACTGCCCAGGTCGCGACGCTTGGCGACCCAGCCTAATAATGTTACTTTCTCGCCCACATTCTCGCCGCGGAGCTCGCCGCAGTGGTGGGTGCGTTTCAAATCGCCTAGATGATCGAGCATGGCAAACCTCTTCGGAAGGCGGGAACCTCCCTGGTACTCTTGGATTGGGGGAAACTGGACCCAACAACTGTGAAAGCTGTTCGATCACCATCCGGTAGCAAAAACCGTTTAAAACCTGGTGCGTTTCGCTAGCGAACAAAAAACCGGCGGATGTCGCGAAGACGCCGAGGTGCGGCGGGACATCGCCAATGGCTCGGTAAAACGAGGGTTCCCGGCATGGACATCCTGCCAAGGTTAAATGCCGCAGTCTAACCAAATCACCTAACTGATTCAATGAGAAAAAGAACAATCATCGCCGTCAAGCCGTTGAGCCGCTTTAGTCATGGCCGATATTTTGCTATGCTAGCGCGTCGCCTGAACCAACTTCGGTCGCCGATTGACCGGGCCGACGACGGCGCCGCGACGTTTCCCTCGCGAAACGCGTGTGGACACTTTTTTGAGGTATGGGTTGATGAATTTACGCTCACGGATCCTATTTTTAATCGTTTTGATGCTTTTTTCGCTGACCGCTCCGCTGACCGCCTCCGGGTTCGGCGTATACGAGCAAGGGGTACAATCGACCGGCGCCGCCGGGGCCGTGGTGGCCCGCGCCGAGGACAACTCAGCCTTATTTCACAATCCGGCCGGCTTGGCGAAACTGCCATTTCAAGAGCTTTCTTTTTCGATTCGCCCCAGTTTCAGCAAATCGTTTTACAGCAACGCCGGCCAA
This sequence comes from Holophagae bacterium, assembly GCA_030429565.1. GTDB lineage: Bacteria > Acidobacteriota > Holophagae > Acanthopleuribacterales > Acanthopleuribacteraceae > Acanthopleuribacter. The sequence goes on from JAUIFE010000002.1 coordinate 168,555, forward strand.
TCGACCTTTGATTCCAAAGGCACCATCGACGCCTTACCTTCGATCTTTTGGTCAAAACCGGTGGGCCGTTTCGGCATCGGCGTCGGCACCACCACCACCAACCACTATCGCCTGGAGTGGGACGAGGGTGATTTCCCCGGTCGCTTCCGCTCGCGCGGTTCCGAATTCCTCACCCAAGACATCCTCGCCGGAGTCGGCTTCAGACTGACCGACGCATGGTCGATCGGGCTCAGCTATCGCTATACCATGGCGCAATACGATTACGACCGCGTGTTGAACCGTCCCATCGACGGCGGCGCGGACCCCCTGTTCTTCGAAACCCACGAACAAATTCAAACCGACGGCAACGGCACGGGTTTTATCTTCGGCATTCAGTATTATCCCGGCCGTAAGTTCAGTATTGGCGCCTCGTACCAATCCGCCGTCGATCTCGATCTTGACGGCAACAGCCGCTTCAACCAACTAACTCGTCTCAACGACCAACGTGCCGTCGACGTCTTTAACAACAGCTTCAACGGCGGCACAGCTCTGACCAGCCTTGAGTTACCCGAGCGCATTCAGGTCGGTATTGCCACCAAAGTCACCGTACGGACCCGCCTCGAGTTCGACATCTCACGCGAGGATTGGTCCGGTAACCAAAACCAAGTGATCCAACTGGCGAGCGGCGAAACCGTCGTGATTCCCCGCCAGTGGGAAGAGGTTTTCAGTTACCGCGTCAACGGCGACTTCCAGCAACGCAAGGCGCTGCTGTGGCGCATCGGCATGGCCAGCGTTCGTCGCGTCATGCCGGCGGATACGGTCGGTCCCGATTTTCCCGACGGCGATCGCTTCTCCTACTCGTTCGGCGTGTCCTATACCTACCTGCGCCGCTACATCTTAGAAGCCGCTTTGTTGTACACCCAGAATCGCGACCGCCAGGTCACCAACCTCGATTTTGTGCCGTCCACCGAAACCGACGACTTCGTCGTACCCACCGGTGAGAACGGAACCTTCGAGACCCAACGCTGGCAATTTAACCTGGGCGCCCGCATTCGCTTCGGGGTGCCCAAGGAATAGACCTCGGCAGCAACCGTTTTTCCTGCTATCCTTCGGCCAACCACTGTTCAACACATTTGGTAAGCACCTTCTCTCTCAGGAGGTTTGGTTTTGGACTTACCTCAAACCGAACTCGCCGTCGCCGATCTGGAAAAACGTGCGCTGCAGGCCCGCCGCCTCTCTCTGGCGATGATTTACCATGCCGCCTCAGGTCACCCCGGCGGCTCCCTGTCGGCCATCGATCTGCTGACAGTCCTTTATTTCCAAGAACTTAAATTAACGAACGCGGCCTTCTCCAACTGGAAACGGCCGCGTTTTGTTTTGTCGAAAGGGCATGCCTGCCCGGCCCATTACGCCGTTGCCGCGCTTGCCGGCTTGCTGCCAATGCGCGAGCTAAACGGCTTGCGCAAAATCAACCGCGCCCTGCAAGGTCATCCCCACGTCGGCGCCACGCCCTTTGTGGAAGCCAGCACCGGCTCATTGGGCCAGGGTTTTTCCATCGCGCTGGGCATGGCAATGGGCTTTCGCCATCGCGGCGAGAACTTGCCCGTTTACGCCATGCTCGGCGACGGCGAATTGCAGGAAGGCCAGGTGTGGGAAACCGCCATGTGCGCCGCCCATTACCGCTTGAACCGCTTTTGCGCCGTCATCGACTACAACAAACTGCAAAGCGACGCCCGCAACAGCGAGATCATGGCGCTGGAGCCGCTGGCCGATAAATGGCGTAGCTTTGGCTGGGCCGTGAACGAAATCAACGGCCACGATGTCCCCGCTATCCAACAGGCCTTTAAAACCTTTGCCGCCGAAACGGAACGGCCGACAGTCATCATCGCCCACACGGTCAAAGGCAAAGGGGTCGGCTACATGGAAGATGTGCCGGCTTGGCACGGCAGTGTCCGGCTCAGCGATGACAACCTCATCGACGCGCTGGCCGCCTGCGGTGTGGACCGCCAAGGTGCGGCCGCCTACCTAAGCGGCGCGGTATTTGAGGAGGCCCAGCCATGAACGCGACCCCGCAACTGATTGGCAGCAGCGGCGACTCGCTGCGCGAAGCCTTTGGCAAGAGCTTGGTGGACCTGGCGACGCGTTATCCCGACTTTGTGGTGCTGGACGGCGATGTCGCCGGCGGCACCGGCACGCACCATTTCCGCAAACACTACCCGGCCCGTTTTTACCAATGTGGGATTGCCGAGCAAAACATGGTCTCGATGGCGGCGGGCATGGCCACCTGCGCCATGCCGGTTTTTGTGACCACCTTCGCCGTGTTTAGCTTGCGTGCGGTCGAGCAAGTGCGACTTTCTGTCGCCTACGCGCGCCGCAACGTCAAAATCGTCGCCAGCCACCCCGGCCTAGACGTCGGTCCCGACGGCGCCAGCGCCCAGTGTTTGGAGGATTTGGCCATTTACCGCGCCATTCCCGGCATGGTGGTTTTATCGCCCGCCGACCCACTCGAAGTGGCCGCCGCCACTGAAGCCATGTTGCGATACGACGGCCCAGTTTACATGCGCTCAGGCCGCAGCCCGGCCCAACGCATTTTCGAAACCACGCCGCCGTTTGAAATCGGCAAAAACCGCGTATTGCGAACCGGCAGCGACGTCACCCTCATCGCCTGCGGCAAAATGACGGCCCAAGCGCTGGCGGCGGCTGACACACTTGCCAAAGCTTCGATTTCAGCCGAAGTAATTAACGCCGCCTCACTCAAACCTTTCGATCACGCGTGTTTGCGTACCTCCGTTGCCAAAACCGGCGCCGTGGTATCGGCTGAGGATCACAATGTGATCGGCGGTCTGGCCGGTGCCGTCGCCGAATCATTGGCCGGCGGGCAGCCTGCACCACTCGAAACCGTCGGCGTGCGCGACACCTTCGGTGAATCGGGCGAACCAGACCAACTCAATCAAAAGTATGGGTTAACACCGGCAGCCATTGTCGCCGCCGCCGAACGCGTGTTAGCGCGTAAATAAGCGTGCCCAACCAGGGAGACAGCCATGAATTTAAAAGGAAAAACCGCCTTTGTTACCGGCGGCAGTCGCGGCATTGGCCGTGCCTGCGTGGAAGCGTTGGTCGTGGCAGGCGCCACCGTCGCTTTTACTTACCGTGAAAACAAAACCGAGGCCGACAAGGTCTTGGAAGGGATTCAACACTACGGTGGTGAATGCCTCGCGTTTCAGGCCGATGTTTGTGACCGCGACGCCTTAACCAAGGCTTTTAGAGCCGTTAAGGAGGACTTTGGCGGGATCGACGTACTGGTCAATAACGCCGGCATCAACAAACCTACCGATTTCGACAAAATCACCGACGAGGATTGGGACGCGGTCATGGCGGTCAACCTCAAAGGCCCCTTTGTGGTCACGCAAACGGCGCTGCCCTTCCTGCGCCACGGCGGATCCGTGATTCACATGGGCAGCGTCAGCGGCCAATACGGCGGACCGCGCACGGCCCATTACGCGGCGAGCAAAGCCGGTCTGATTTCGCTAGGCCAAGTGATTGCGCGTTTTTTAGCGCCGCGTGGCATCCGCAGCAACACCCTAGCCGCCGGCTTGGTGCAGTCCGAAATGGCGGCGGCGGGCCTGCAGAGTCCCGCGGTGCAAAAGGCCCTCGAAGGCATTCCCCTCGGCCGGATGGCCACGCCCTCGGAAGTGGCGCAAACCGTCGTTTTTTTGGCGTCGGACGCCTCGCAATACATTACCGCCCAAACCATTAACGTTAACGGCGGCTTGTACTTCTAAACTGTTTGTTTCCATTTTAAAACGCCGCGCCGCCGGCCGGTTCTCGGGGGAATTGTGAAAACCATACTCTTCGTTGGCGGCGGGATTGAAACCGTGCCAGGTGTGCGCCAAGCGCAAGCCATGGGTTACCGTGTCTGGGTGAGTGACCGCAACCCGCAAGCGCCCTGCTTCGCCATGGCCGATGTGGCGCTGGTCGCCGATACCTACAACGGCCCGGAAACCCTGGCCGCGGTGCAAAAACAATTGGCGCAAGGCGAAACCCTGGACGGTGCTCTTTGTCTCGGTTCGGATGTGCCGGCCACGGTTGCGACGGTCACGGAAGCACTTGGTTTGCCGGGTATTTCGCTGCAAACGGCGCGCACGGCAATGGATAAGCTCGCGATGAAAGATTGCCTGGCGGCGGGCGGCGTCGCCTTGCCATGGTACCAAGCAGTCTCGGATGCCGCTCACCTAGCGGACTTATGTGCCCAACACCCAGAAGCCTTGATCCTCAAACCGGTCGACAGTCGCGGCGCCCGTGGCGTACTCCAACTGGGCGCGGCCGACACACGCCTCGACACTCAATGGGCCTACACCTACAGCCGCCAATTCTCACCTAGCGGGCGCGTCATGGTCGAAGCCTTCCTCGACGGGCCGCAAATCTCTACCGAATCGCTCGTCCTCGACGGCGTCGTCCACACGCCCGGCTTTTCCGATCGCAATTACAGCCTGATGGCACCGCTGGCACCCCACGTCGTCGAGGACGGCGGCGACTTACCGAGCTTTCTTGCCGAGCAGGACCAAGCACTTATTCGCGCCGAAGTCGCACGTGCCGCCGCAGCCATGGGCGTCGTTAACGGCGTGATCAAAGGCGACATGGTTTTAAGCGCCGGCCGCGCCTACGTCATTGAAGTAGCCACGCGCTTAAGCGGCGGTTACTTCTGCACTCACTCGATTCCGCTTAATACCGGAGTTGATTTTGTCGGGTGCGCCATTCGCTGGGCCGTAGGTGAAGGGGTCAGGCCGGCTGAACTAAAACCCCAATACCAACGCCACGTGTGCCAACGTTACTTCTTTCCCGAACCCGGCCAGGTAACCGCGGTAAATGGTGAGGCCGAGGTGGCCGCCCGCGACGAGATCGCTTTTTGCGAGGTCCGTGTCCAAGTCGGTGACGACATCGGCTCAATAGAAAATCACCCGGGTCGACCAGGCTTAGTCATCGCAACGGGCGCGACACGGGCGGCGGCTCAAGCAGCGGCGGAAGCAGCCGTTACAGATTTAAAAATCACAACCACCAAAGGTTAAGCGGAACCCCGCGCTGGATTGGGGCCCACAGCAAAAGGCATGGTTAGGACATTTCGCAACAAATTTAGCGGCAATGAAAACGTTTGCTCTAAATTTTCGCGCAATATTCTAGTTGCCTAAGCCAGATTAAGAAGTAGTATTTTTGCATTTAACAACATATCCGTTGCATTTTTATCAATTAATCGCTAACTCAAAGATCAAACAGGCTCTCTATTGCGCAATAACACACATCAAGAAGCACCAAAAGTTAACAAAGCACCCACTTGACATGACCCGGCAGACAAGCTGAAGTGGGCGTTAAAGTCAGACGCTCAAGGAGGCGCTCATGCGTTTGCTGGTTTTTGGTACGCACGCTTATGAAAAAGACGTGTTTCTGAAGCACGCCGACCCGCAAAAACACGACCTGGTTTTTCTCGAAGCGCGACTGAGCGCAGGCACCCTGCCCCTCGTTCGCGATGCTGATGCAGTTTGTATCTTTGTAAACGACAAAGTAGACGCCGAGGTAATCGCGGGCCTTCACGAGCGCGGCGTGCGCCTAATTCTTTTGCGTTGCGCGGGCTTCAACCAAGTTGACCTCAAAGCCGCCGACCGACATGGCATGACCATCGCCCGTGTGCCGGAATACTCACCCTACGCGGTGGCGGAACATACTTTGGCGCTAATGCTGTCGCTCAACCGCCGGCTACACCGAGCTTGGCTGCGGACACGCGAGTTCAACTTCAACCTCGGCGGCCTAATGGGGTTTGATTTCCACGGGAAAACGGTTGGCGTGGTGGGCTTCGGGCGCATCGGCCAATGCGTTGCACGCATGATGAACGGGCTGGGTTGTCGCGTGTTGGTCAGCGACCCCGTCGCGGATCCCGATCCGGCCTATACCTTCACGAGCTTCGACGAACTCATCCGTGCCACCGACGTGATTACACTGCACTGTCCGCTAACCCCAACGACCCACCATTTGATTGACGCCGATGCGTTTGCCGCCATGAAGCAGGGCGTGATGTTGATCAATACCAGCCGCGGCGGCTTGGTTGACACGGTAGCGGCGATCCAGGCCTTGAAAACCGGAAAGCTCGGCTACCTCGGGCTCGACGTCTACGAAGAAGAGGCCGATCTCTTTTTCCAAGACCTTTCCGACCGCGTCATTCCCGACGACGTGTTCGCGCGTTTGATGACCTTCCCCAATGTGTTAATTACGGCCCACCAGGCCTTCTTCACGGCCGAAGCAATGGACCGAATCGCAACAACGACCCTCACCAATCTCGACGGTTTTGCCGACAACAGCATAAACCCACAGAATTTGGTACACGGCGAGCACCACGCCTGAGCACGGCGAATCCCACGAACGACGGGCATGATGTGTTAGCCTAACGATCAGGCCGCACCGATGCGGCCCAGCCTGACCGCAAGAGACGCCATTGAGTGACCGCTTCACTATTCCCGCCGACGAATACCAAGTCGAAGAGGAAATCCAACGCAGCCGTTTCATCACAACCCTGTGCCACGCGCCCAATACCGAAGCGGCACAGGCCTTTATCGCCCGTATGCGCCAAACCTACGCCGATGCGACCCACAACTGCTGGGCCTACTTGGCCGGACCACCGGGGAGCTCGGCCTTTGTCGGCATGAGCGACGACGGCGAACCACACGGCACCGCCGGACGGCCGATGTTAATGGTACTCACCCATTGCGGCGTGGGTGAAATCGCGGCGGTGGTCACGCGTTATTACGGCGGCACGAAGTTGGGGAAAGGCGGCTTGGTACGCGCTTACAGCAGTGGCGTACAGTTGGCGCTGGAAGGCTTGCCGACCAAAGAAAAAATCACCTACACCGCTTGCGAAGCAGTGCTGCCCTATTCGTTCGTGACCCAGTTCAAACTGCTGTGCGAGCGCTTCGAAGTGTTGCAAGACAACGAAACCTATGCGCTAGACGCTCAATACGAGCTGCGCATCCCACAACCCAAGGTGGCGGACTTCACCTTGGAATTGGAGAGCCTTACCAACGGCGCGGCGTTGCTTTCACCCCTGGACGATGCCTAGGTTAATCGTTGCGACCGGCGGCTTCCATGAGCTTGGCGCTTTTATCCCGTTGCAAAAGAAAGTCGAGATGTTCTTGGGCACGCATGGCAACCGGTGACGGCTTGACCTTGGTCAACTCGCGAAAAAGCGGGATATCGTCGGAAAATTCTTGAATGCCGCGATTGAACACGGCCTCGCGCACCATTTCCGAGCGGTCACCGCCCATGGCGCGTAGGCCGGCAAGCGGCACGTTGGGATGACCGGCCACCGAAGCCCGAATTTCGGCGACCTTGTCCTTGCTCAAACGCTCCAAAACACCAACGGTGAGTTTGAGGTTTTTAGTGAGGGCGAGCCGAATCTTTTTGTCTCGTTCTCTGGCCAACACGCCCTGGATTTGGCGCGGTAGCGACGGGTTGCGCGTTAACGCCAATCGCACATCGCGGTAGTCAGTCGCCAGGCGTTCCATAACAAAAATGGGGATGCGTGGGTTGGAAGCCAAGGCACGGCGAAGTTCGCGAATCTGGAGCTTGAGCAAATGGCCGGCGGTGGATTCACGCAGATTGGGGTGCCCGGCCACGGCGACTTGAATAGGCAAGTGGTTGATCATCGATAACTTAGCCAGCAGCTCGCCGTTGGCGGCGCGATGGCGTGCCACCGCCAAGCGAATTTGCGTCTCCGACGGCTGGTTAATCGATTCCCAATAAGCGGCATTCTCCAACTGTTCCCCAGAACAACGTGGATCGGAGACAAGGCGCATCCAAGATTTGATCATTTCAGTTTGAGAAGGCATGCAGTACTCAAAAAATAAGGTTAAGGGCGTGCCGTGTGACATGTCACCAGGGGCCGTGTGATCGGTTAAAAGGTTTGGCCATTATAGCGAAGCGAATCGGTGGTTTGACACGAAAGAGGCGGTTTGCGGGGTAAGTAGCTTGTTACTAAAGATTTTTAGCCGGTTTTCTAAGGAGCACGCACACCTTTGCGCTCCGCGTTTAGGGTATGTCGCCGAAGACCCGGTAACAACGACTGGGTGACGGGAGTTATCTTGTCTATCGACCCCAAACAACAAAGGTTAAAATTTTGAATAGCGGAACACACGCAAAGACGGGAGCAGGGGGATTTCACAACAGCACCGCAATGGCGGAAATTCCTACTCAACCGCGATCCTGCCTTTCACAATGAAGGCGCTTTGTCGGCCATATCGATTAAATCCATAATGGTCGTGGCCTTAAGATATTCGCGAAAGATGTTGTTGTAATCGTCGTAGAGGCGCGCCAGTGTCGGCGCAATCACCTTCCCGATCGGATCTTTGCGATTCGCTTCATGCGGCGTCAGGGCAAAGAAATTCAAATCTTCAATACAAACACACAAATCAAGGAGTGATACTTTGTCGGGTGCCATCACCGCCTCAATCCCCCCTTTGGCGCCTTTGTATGTTCGGATGTAACCCCCTTGCGAGAGTTGGCTGCACAGTTGGCGCAAACGCGATGGGTTGGCATTGGCGCTTTTGGCAATATCGTCAATGCGAACGCGATCACCTTCATTCCAAGCCAAATACATCATGATGTGGGCTGCAGTCGCGAGTTTTGTCGACCGGCTCATGAATACCTCCCCACGTGCATATGCCTATCGGAGAAATGTCAAAAAGCTTAATAGCAAAAACCAGCGCGTCAAACAGCGCCGAGGCTCTACAGCTTTCACCATCTCAAGCGTTTACAAAAGCAACCCAGCCACCCAAGCGCATGCCCTAAAAACCACCGCTTGCGAAAAACCACCGCCCACCAACTTAGTATGCTTGTGCGACCCAACAGATAGAAAAATACGGGCGAGGCTGATAGAACGCCCCTTACACCTTGCCCGTCGTGGGCCGGCGTGATCGCGACTTCACCGACGCTGAAGCCAGGCATTAAGCCAAAAAAAGCGGCCGCCGGCGAGGTAATCCCCAAACCAAGGTCAATCAAGGTTTAACACTCAAACATCTTGTTTTTCGTGAATTAATCAAAAATCCCCAACAGCCAATGCAATAAAAACGTCTTGTCGCGGCAGCGTGCTACTCCGACAAGCAGAAACGGGTTGTCAGCCATACCCGTCCGAAATAGGGGTTGGAACAACCATGGATATGGCGGTTTCTCCCCCAACCACCCGGAAGGTCGTTTTGCCTTATTTAAACGAAACCGGTCCTTTAGCGCTTAGAAGCGCGATATCTCGCGGCGGTTTTTGCCAAACACCTGAATGAAAAGGCCTTTATAAATACACAGCGGCCCCAACCCGCTGTTTCCACGCCATTTTGCGCCAAATCTTTCGTATCGCGCGCAAACGCCCCTTCGAAGACCTAATCGACAGGGGTTTGACCGGTATGGTTGGGACGGACCTTTCATCGGCTAGGGTCTGTCCTTGGGAAAACACGGTTTCCGGCACCAAGCTTTGCCGTAAAACGGCGACGTTTTTCCGAAAAAAAATACAAGCGCAAGAAGCGGATGGAAGCGGCTCGGCCGGTGCTTCAGGATAGGGGCAACCCACCGAGGAGGTCGATGATATGAGCCCATTTCGCGTTTTACCCCTACCTGCCGAACCCTTTCAAGCCCACTTCCGCGCCGATCGCGAGGGGAAACCCCTCGCCGGCACCATCGTCGTCACCGCCGACACACAACCGGGTTACCCGTGCCGACTGCGTCTGCGCGATGCGGCACCAGGTGAACGACTACTGTTGGTGAATTACGAACACCAGCCGGCCGATAATCCGTATCGTTCCCGCCACGCGGTGTTTGTCACCATCGGTGCCGAACCCCATTACCCCGAAACCAATAAGGTACCGGCAATGTTGTCGGCACGGCTGTTGTCCGTGCGCGCTTTCGACGGCGACGACATGATGGTCGCCGGAGAAGTGGTCGAGGGCAAACTAGCCGGTACGCTGTTCGCCAATTGGCTGGCCCGCGACGACATTAAATACTTGCAGGTTCACACGGCAACGCGCGGTTGTTTCTTGGCCCAGGTGGTGCGCGCATGAGTTTGGTGTATGCTGAAACAACCCGCCACGCAGTCGCCGGCGAACCCACCCAGCGTCGTGTGACCATGCCGCACGCACGCACCGAGGCCATTCCGTCCATGCTCGATCAAACCCAATGTTGGCAGGCCGTTTGTGCTCGTGACCGCGCGGCCGACGGCCGCTTCGTCTACGCTGTCAAAACCACCTCGGTCTACTGCCGACCCTCTTGCCCTTCGCGCCGTGCCAAACGCGAAAACGTCGTCTTTTTTGCCGATCCCGAAGCCGCCGAAACTGCCGGCTACCGTGCCTGTCGTCGCTGTCGACCACGGCCGGCTGAACGGGATGCCGCCGCCGGCGCCATGACAGCGGTCGCGGAGTACATCCTCGCCAACGCCGAACAAGTGCTGACCTTGGCTCACCTAGCCGAACACTTCCAACTGAGCCCATTTCACTTACAGCGTCAATTCAAGGCCGCTTTCGGGGTAACCCCCAAAACGTTTCAAACCGCCAAACGTTTCGCGCACCTCAAACAAGCTTTGCGCGACGGTGACGATATTACCGGTGCCATTTTCGAAGCCGGTTTTGGTTCCACCAGCCGTGTTTACGAGGCACTCGACCAACAACTGGGCATGACGCCTTCTGATTACCGTGCCGGCGGCGAACACCTGCGCATCAATTACGCGATTCGCACCACCGCCGTGGGCTTGGTAATCATGGCGGCCACCGAACGCGGCGTGTGTTTCGTTCATTTCGGCGGAGACGCGGCGACATTGCAAGCGGCGTTAACCGCCGAGTTCCCCAAAGCCGACTGCCGACCTTCACCTGCTCAGGACGCCCCGTCGTTAGACGCCTGGATGGCGGCCTTGGAAAATCATCTCAATCTCAATCGGCCGTTACCACCGATGCCGCTAGATGTCGGCGGCACGGCTTTCCAGATGCGCGTGTGGCGCTTTTTAACCACCACCGCGTGTGGTCAAACGGTCACCTATAAAGAAGTAGCCCAAGCCATCGGCCACCCCAGCTCACACCGCGCCGTGGCCAACGCCTGCGGCGCCAACCGCGTTGCCGTCCTCATTCCTTGCCACCGCGTGTTGCGTGGTGACGGTGGTATCGGCGGTTATCGCTGGGGCGTGTCCCGCAAACAACAGCTTTTGGCTCGGGAAGCGGGCGAATAAGCGGCGCCACCTTTCTCAGTAAAAAACGGCCGGTAAGCTCGACGGGAATGTGTAAGAATCGCGCTACCACTTCTTTGTTCGCGAGGGCTCTGTGACCGCTTCCTTTACTCCGCTCCCGGCGCTGATCCTAGGGCGCCATTACGCCAAAGTCGGCGAAATGCATTATTTCCCATTCAGTGAAACCATGACGGCGGCGGTTACCGCCGGTAAAAAAAGCAGCGTACGGCGCAAGGTCGACGGCAACGAAGATGCACTGGCGGTGATTCCGCTCGCACCGGAAACCACACTTGTCCTCATCGCCGACTCCCATTACGGCGCCTTGGCGGCGGATATCGCCATTTCAGCGTTCGAAAAACAGTTGGCCGAAACCCAAGGCTCCTGGAAACAACGGCTGTTCCAAACCATGTTCCGCATCGACGCGGCCATCGCCAAAACCAAGCAAACAAGCGCTGTTCACCCTGGCTGCGCAACCACTTTGATATCAATGGTTTTTGAAAAAAACAAGCTGCACTACGCGGCCTATGGTGATTCGCGCTGTTGGCTGCTGCGCGACCACCACATGACCGACTTGATCCCCATCCAACAAGGGCTGTTTCTGGGCGAACAGTATTCAACGTTGCGACCGATCTTTAACCTCCTGGAACAAGCCCAGTTTGTCGACACACTCTCCGAACCGGCCCACGTTTCCCTAACCTGTTTCGCCTTGCTTGAGCTCTACCATCAAGCGCAACGACGCACCTTAAGCGACGAAGAAATCGAGCAGGTGTTGACCGGCCTCCACAAGTTAACCGGCCTCCAAACCATCCTGCCGGTCGGCGACTTCAAACAATCCTGGCTGGAGCTCTACCTCAAATTAGAACGGGTCGCACCGCGCTATGGCACAACCACCCTACAACAAGGCGACCGCCTGTTCTTGGCCACCGACGGCATTGAAGAAGAAATGAGCGCCCTATCGGCGACCAAGCTCAAGGACCATCTGGGTGCGAAAGAGGCTGTCGCCAAACGCGCCGAGCGGGTTATGAAAGCCTGCATGGGCTGGCGAGGCGGCGGCGACAACCTCAGTTTCATTTTGATCGATCACCCCTAATCACCACAGCCGACAACAACGGTCTTTTCGCCTCAGAACGGCCAAGAAGTTGGTCCATCGTGGTGGAGGCAAAGGCGATCAGATCCCTGGAAGGACACCCAATCTTTAGGGGGTTGGAGACAACCCAACAGGTCGGACAAAGCAGGCAGCAAGGACCAACCCCTTTGGGTTAGGTGATGCCGGCAAAGAAATTTTTCCATTCGAAGGTGATCGCCTCCGTATAAATCTGCAACGCCTTGCTCTTTTCAATGTCGCCACGATAGCTATGAATAAAGTTACCCATGGCATAGGCGCCGTGGAAACCTTGATTGCCGGTGATCCAGCCTTTGTAGAGGTTGTTATCGGTAGCAAAAGCATTGAGTTGTTGACCTAGCCAGGCCCAAAGATACTCACAGGGAAGCATCGCAATGAGGATGTAAATAGGGTCTTCATTTTTGGCAACCGATGATTCAAAGGCGGCGTAATTTTCCGTGACGTTAACAGGAATAACGCCGGAAGCGTCTTTGACATGCCACTGTTGCGTGAATTGTTGATTATAGGCCGCATAGCTCTCAGCCTTTTTTTCCAAAAACGCCGCGATGGCCTTTTCACCCTTGGCTTTGGCTCGCTTGGTGGCTTCAAGATAATCGCCCGCCCCCTGAAAGCAGTAGTAGGCGTCGTTCACACAAAATGCGCCATAACTTGTTGGATTGAGAATGCCTAACTTTATCTCTTGAACGAAAGGTGTGTTAAGGGCGTTTTGTGCAACTTGAGTATTAGCAAACCACATTTCCCAAAAAAGGCTATCTGGTGGCGGCGGATTCGTCGAGATTGCGTGTTCGTCAAGCATATCCTGAGTCACATTAATTTTACGTGGGTTCTTCATCATCAAAACTCCTCTGATCAAGATTTTTCCCATTAAACGAATGAGGACCTAAATCCAAGAAGCACGATAACTCACGGCGACTTTATACCCCGGGACGGCAACGGTCTGTAAAAAACTCCCTACGCCCCCAACGAGAGCGCTACTGCTTTTGCCAAACCAATTCGCGTCAGATCTTAGGTTAAACCTGCTCACGCTTATCGCGCTTCTTGCGCTGAATGCCTAAGTTATGTTTTCCCAGTTAACAGTTCAAACCATTGCTATCATAGAAAAAAACTCCCATCAAGGTTTAATTCTATTTACAAACAAAAGATAATATCACCTCGACTTTTTATAAACCTCAACAAGTATTAAAAACACTCAGGTTGCGTCTTTGAAGCAGATACTTGCGTGCGTATCGACATGCCAAAAATCTTCAACCGTTTGTTTTGTTTCTAAAGGACGGTAGCCTTGCGTCATATTGATAACAACACCGGATACAGTTTCTGATCTATTTACAAGCAGCCGTCATCGCGAGTCGGAACCCCACGATTGAGCCTTGCATCACCGGTCACCGAAGCGGCATGAGGAGGAGAAAAGGAAGATAGACAGAGATAACAAACGGTCTTTCTTGTGTTTCAGTCACGATTACTTCCACACGCGCAGCACCCCGACTGGCGATCAAAAATCGCTCAAGCCGCCACAATCAATCCTTCACCGCGTTTTCCCATACGCCAATTCGTCGTATTGAAACGACCAACGCTTGGCTGGTCGACCACACCAACAAAAGGTGTTTCACCGAAGTCGTAAGCCGGCCGCGAGGAACAAGGTAGGTCGTGAATCGAGCGACTGTGCCGGCCGAATCACCGCGCCGTCGATAACGAAGGCAAACACTTTTTTAAATCGAATCGCCAATAACCCAGCCTGCTCGGCGGCACAGCCGTCGTTTTCCGTCGCCAGATCCCAAGCCAGCAAGGCCGTCACCATGGGATCGAGCTTGGGGCACAGCGCGTCGAGGCTTGCGCCAAGCGAATCGGGCCGCGTGTGATCAAACCAGACCAGTGCCGGCCACAGGCGCGGATCGCGGGCCAGGGCGGCGAGATTACCAAAGGAAATCGTGTCACCGCGCCAGGTCGCTTGCGCTTGGGCGCACAGCGCGGCGTCGTCTTCCACACCGTGGCAAGCGCCGCATTCTTGGGCCAAGATCCAGGAACCAAAACCGTGTCCGGCGGCGAGGTGTAGCACCGGATGGGTCTCGCCCAGCATTTTGCTCGCGAACTTAAAACACGCCGCCAAACGCAGGAACGCACGCGGCTGCGTCACGAATTCTTGCGGAAAAACCAGGCCGTCGCCGTACTGGGATTCATAGGCGTCGAGCGATTGGTTCATGACAACACCTTCTTGTTACAGGCCAACGCGATCAGGTAATGACACATATTGTGGTAACCGGTGTGGACCATTTCGTCGTTTATGCCAAACAGAAACACGTGGTGAAAATAGGCGGCCAAACTTTGTTTGAGCCGGGCTGCGCTGAATAGATTAATGTGGCCGATGCGGCTCGATTCCGATTGATAGGCTTCAGCGGCAAGGTTGGGGGTGCCGACCACGGCGATGCCGTCGGAGTTGGTGTTGCGGTGAACCGCTTCAAAAAACAAATGTTCGCGTTCGCGCGCGATGTGTTCGATCACGTCGAGACTAAACACGCAATCAAAGGTGCCGAAGCTTTTGCCGAGCACGTCGTCATGCAAAAAGGTAAAGCGCGGCTCGGGCCAGTTTTTGCGGGCGAAAGTCAAGGCGGGCGCATCGATATCGACCCCGGTATAGCGCGTGGCTTTTTCCATCAGCAGCGGCAAACCAATACCTTCGCTGCAACCCAGCTCAATCATCGAACATTGCGGTGGGCACATATCGGCGACGAACTGGTAACGCGCCATAACGAAGGCGAGCCGTTTGGGATCGTCCATGAGATTGAAGGTCCAGTGTTGGCTGAGGGTGAAAGGGGAAGCCATCGAGGCACCTCGCGCACGGTTGAAACGAAAACAAAACTATTGAACGGCTGTAGTTGCAACGATAACCCGTTTATGGGCAGCGCTCCAGCAAAACTTCACCCCGCTTCGGGCACAGCACCGCGCCGGCGCTCGGCAAACAAGGTAGAATCAGGATCATCCACAGCAACCATCATCCGCCGCGCCGCTAGGGCGCCGTAAGGAGCCGCGTTATGGACATTAGCGATGCATATTTTGAAACGCCGATCGGCAACGCTTTTTTGGATTACTTCACCGCCAACGGTTTTGCGGTGGCGCGCGGTCTGCTTGAGCCGGGCCTAATCGCGGCGATTGAGGGCTTGATTCGCGACGGATACACGTCGCTCAAAGCCGAGTTCGCCGCCAAAGAAGCGGCCGAGGCAGCGCCGCCGGTGTTGGGCATGTCAAAGGTGCTGCTCAAGCGCTTGAAGGCGTCGGAAGCCTACGACCAAATGATGGCGCACGGGCCATTCTTGGACGTGATCGAACGTTTCATCGGTCCCGACATCATGGTGTACAACAACTGCGACCTCTTTATAAACGACCCGGTCGACACCAACCCAGCCACGCTGAAAACGCTGCACCAGGAGACCTGGACCGGGCTGGCGGTTCACGAAATCGTAACCTGGATTCCGTTGCACCCGCCGGCGGCCGACAACACGATTTGTGTGGTGCCCAAGTCGCACCTGTTCGGCATGATGCCGAACCGCAATCGCAACCTGCTGCCAATTGAGGGTTTCACCCCGGAACCGGTGGTGCCGGTGTGGCAGATGGAACGCGGCGACGTGCTGTTTTTCCATCCGCTGTTGTTGCACGGCACTTCGGGCCGCGGCGCGCTGCGATTTTCGCTGGGTTTCGCCTTTAAAAATGCCTACCTCGAGGCGACCAGCGTCAACACGCCCTGGGGTTATACCGGCCTGCGCCAAGGTCCCATGACGCGCGTGCGCACCATCCTCGGCAACGATCTACTGACACCGCTGCGCACCTACGGCGGCAAAACCTCCAACGCGCAAAATTATGTGCCGCCCCGTTAGCCACGCGCCGCATCCCTTAAGCGCCGTTCATGCTAAAATGCAGCACCTTGCAACCAAATCCAACGGCCCGGCAAATACCGATCCAAAGCCCCGGCGACATCCATCCCGGTGCTGACGAAAGCCCTAACGACGGCAACACCGACCGGCCTGTGACATCGAGCGACCCGCCATGAAAACGCCTTGGAAAATTCCCTTTTTAGATTTGGCCGTTAGAGACGACGCGGAGCGAAACGCGCTGTTGGGAGCGGTCGACCGCGTGCTCCAACACGGCCGTCTCGTGATCGGTCCCGAACACGACCAACTGGAAACCCGCTTAGCCGACCACCACCAGCGCGCGTTCGCGGTCGGCTGCGGTTCAGGCAGCCAAGCGCTGTACCTCGCCTTTCGGGCACTGGGCCTGCAAGCGGGCGACGAGGTGATCGTGCCGGCCTTGTCCTACATCGCAACCGCCAATGCGGTCGCGCTCACCGGCGCGACACCGGTTTTTTGCGATATCGGCGATGATTTGAACATGGATCCCAACGACTTAGCACGCTGCCTGAGTCCCAAAACCAAAGCCGTGGTGCCGGTTCACTTCACCGGAAAAATCGCACCGATGGCGGCGATTTGCGCCTTTGCCAAAGACCACAAGTTGCGCATCATCGAAGACGCCAGCCAAGCCTTTGGCGCCAAACAAGCGGGCCGCGCGGCGGGCACCTTCGGTGATTTGGGCTGTTTCAGCATGAACCCGATGAAGGTCTTGGCGGCCTGTGGCGAGGCCGGCTTCGTGCTGGGCGACGACGAGGCCCTCCAAGAACGACTGATCACGCTGCGCTACAACGGCACGGTCAATCGCGAAACCTGTGTGGCGCCAGGCCCCAACGGCCGCCTGGACACGGTACAAGCGGCGATGTTGCTGGTGCGTCTCGACCGTTTTGAACAGTTGGCCGAACGACGCCGCGGCATTGCAGCCTATTACCATGATCGCTTGGCGCCTTACGTGACCGTTCCCCGCGAAGCGGCCGACAGCACCGACATTTACTACACCTACACCATTCAAACGGATCGTCGCGATGCGTTGCTGGCACACCTAACCCAAGCGGGCATTGAGTGTAAAATCCAGCACCCGATTCTCATGCCACACCAGCCTTATTACGCACCGCTCAACAGTTCCGTACCCCATGCCGATAGCGTGATCAAGAAGGTATTGTGCATTCCCGCCAACGAAAAGTTAACGGACGCCCAGATCGAAATCGTCGCCGACGCCGTGATCGCCTTCTTTCAATAACCGTCGTCATCAACGCGCAAAGGTGCGGCGGACTCGCCGCTTTTAAGCAGACAAGGACATCCTGAATGAGTGCTGTTTTTTTTGTGGAAACCGATATTGCCGTCATTGAGCAACACCACTACACCATCCTAAAAAAACTGGCGATGGAGAGCCCGCTGCGACGGTCAAGGATTTGTTTGCACGAGGATCGCACCGATCCACTCCACGAAATGATCATCGCTTTTTGCCAGGATTCCTATGTGGCGCCGCACCGTCACCACCAAAAAACGGAATCGTTCCACTTGATAGAAGGGCAGGTGATGATTGTGACCTTCGACGACGCGGGCGCGCCGACCTATCGCATTACCCTAGGTGATCCCGCCTCCGGCAAGCCGCCGATTTACCGGCTTAACCGCAAATTGTGGCACACGGTCATTCCCCTAACCGAGTTCGTGATTTTGCACGAAACCACCAACGGTCCGTTTGTCCGGCACGAAACGGATTACGCCGCTTGGGGACCGGCCGACGGTGACTTACCCGCCATCGCCGCCTTTTTGGAACACGCCCAAACCGCGCCACTGGTCACACCGCGGCCACGGGTGAACAAGCCACCGCTGCAACGCAATGCCTAAAGCCTGCCGCCATCGCCCCCAAACAAGGTGACAAACCACTGGTTAAAATATGCTTATCGATTTCACTCCGCTCGCCAATGCGCCCAAGGTCTTTAGGCGAACCGACACAGTGGCGACATGGCACCGGCCCGACAAATCACTGGACCCCGACCGGCTTTGCCGTCAAGATAAGGGCCAACCTTCCAACATCCGACGACTGAGGCGGCTTCCGTGAGCAACCATGCCGCGCCGACGCGCGCCGGTTTATGGCAGCGCTGGTTTAAATCGCTGAACAACCTGCAAAATCAGTACTTTTTCTACCGCATCAAAGACTTGGCCGAAACCGAGCCGCGACGGATTGCCTTCGCGCCACTCAATCGCACGGCACGAGCCTGCTACCAAACACTGCGCCAAGAACTGGCGGACTGCGACGCCAAAATTCACCTCTACGATGCCGAACCCGCGCGCTACCCGCATTTCAAAGGTCGCAACTACCGCGACTTTGATGAAAAGGACTACGGCGTCATCGTTCTTTTTGACAACAGCACCGATCCGGCAATCACCGCGCGTTTTACTCAAAAAGAAGGGTGCCGTATCGTTTACGCACCGCACCAGTTCATTCCGATGTCGTGGATCAACGACGGCGGCCAAACCTACGGCTTGCGAGGCTGGCTGCGCGATACGCTGCACGATCTAAAGCAGGAACCTTGGCCCGCACTGATACTCGTCGCCAAAGCCGCCTGCACCAACGCCGGTTACTGGTTCGGCAGCCTCTTGATGCGCCTGCTGCACCCGGTGATCCGGGTCCGTATTTTGAAATTGCGCTGCGACCGTATCGGCCATTTCGCGGCCAACACCGATGTCCACCTCGCCGCCTGCGCCGCCGACCCACATCGACGCACCTTGCGTCGCTATTACTACCCGGTCGGCGACCCAGTCGCCAACCACGCACTAAAAGCCTTGTGGGATAAACGCCTACCAATGTTGCGCTTTGGCGCTTTGGCAGCGGTCCTCAACCAGAACCGTGGCGATTTCGCGCGTTACTTCGGCGCCTTGGACACCGATCGCGACCCGCTCGGACACCTCAACGGACGCGGCCCTTTTGTGCAATTTACCCAAGACCACCATCGCGATGGTCAAACCTTATTGCGCAAGCTGGGCGTCCCCAAAGACGCGCGTTTTTTTGTCTTTCACGCGCGCGATGCACGTTATTTGAGGGCCGCTGATCCCAACACCGACTACAGCTACCACAACTACCGCGACGTCACTATCGACCACTTCAAGGCGGCCGTCACCATGCTGATGTCACGCGGTTATTACGCGGTTCGGGTCGGCTCGGCGGTGGCAGGATCGTTTCAACTGGACGACACGCGTTACATCGACTACGCACAAAGCCCGCATCGCAGCCCTTTTGGCGACGTCTACCTGTGCGGCGAGGCGGCGTTTATGCTGGGCAGCGGTTCCGGCATCGACTACATCACGCGTTTGTTCCGGCGCCCGGTGGCCTGCACCAACATCGTTCCGCTGGGTTCGATGCGCGTCAAACCGCCGGGTCTGTTTATCCCCAAAAAAATCCACGGTCGCAACGAGCAGCGGCTGTTGACCTATGACGAAATCGTCAACGGCCCGTCGACCCAGTTTTTCCGCTCGCAAGAATACGACGCAGCCGGGTTGACCTGCATCGAAAACACGGCACAGGAAATTTTAGAACTGGCCGACGAATTGGAACAACGGGCGGCAGGTACCTGGGTCGTGAACGAGGCGGACGAGGCCCTACAGGCGCAATTCTGGCGTTTGTTTTCAAGCCCGCCGGAGAACCAAAACTTTTGCCGCATCGGCGCCGCCTTCCTGCGGCAGAACCCGGAATTGCTGGCGGATAACGCGGCGTCAATTCAATAATCGAAGCGCAGTTCGGTATAACCGTCGTTTTCCAAATCGACAACGACCTCAAACATGGTACGTGCCGGGTGTTTCTTGAGATGCTCGCGAATCGCGTTTTTCAGCGCACCGGTACCGTGACCGTGAATCAAACGCACCATCGGCATTTGTTTTTGTAGCGAGCGATCTATGACCAAATCCATTTCAATCAAGGCATCGTCAACGCGAAAGCCGAGCAACTTCACTTCCATGGATAGCTGATGGTCGTCGGCGGGTTCCAGCAGATTGGTAACCCGCGGCGCCTCGGTCTTTGTTTCCTGCTTCATGTGCAACAAATCGCCCAAGGCCACCGTCATGATTTTGCCTTTACAGTTGAGGCGTACCTTCTTGCGGTCAATATTTTGAATCACGCCTTCCATACGCCAGGTCTTCAGCCAGACCTTATCGCCAACCGCCCACTTATCGGGCGTCACGTCCGAGGTTTCCACCTGAACCGCCGGCAACTTTTGGGTCACCAAAGGTTCCATTAGTTCATTTTTGACGGATGAAAACTTGGCGAAGCCTTTACGAACCTGTTTGGCGCTCCCCACATCGGACAACATTTGGCGCAGCTTGCGTTCGGCTAGGTCAACGGCTTTGGCAACACGTTGGCGCTCTTTTTCGCGGTATTCATCCTGCATCTTCTTGAGTTTGCCGGCTTCGTCGCGCGATTCCTGAATGCGACGGTGCAAACGCAATTCGTCTTTGCGCGCCTTGCGTTTCTGTTTCTCGAGCTCGCGGTGTTGTTCTTGAAGTTGGCGGATGGCGGCCTGAACATCGACCTGATCTTCGTCGATCAAAGCTTTGGCCCGTTGCAAAACGCCTTCGGGCATACCGGCACCGGTGGCAATTTCAAGGGCGTGGGAGCGGCCAGGCACGCCTTGGGTAAAGCGATAGGTGGGTTTGAGTCGGCGCGGATCAAACACCATCGAGCCGTTTTCCATGGCCGGATGGGTCAGCGCCAAGGTACACAAAATCTGCTGGTGGGTGGTCGCCAACATGTGTTCGCCGCGTTCCATAATTACTTCTAACATGGCTTGCGCCAGCGCGTTCCCTTCGTTGGGATCGGTACCGCTGCCAAGTTCGTCGAGCAGCACCAAACCAGTCCGACTCGGTCGCTCCAGGATTTGGCGCATGTTGACGAGGTGACTGGCATAGGTCGACAGGTTGTGGCTCAGCGATTGGTGATCGCCGATATCGGCAAAGATGATGTCGTAAAAGGGAATTTCACTGCCTTCGTCGAGTGGGACCGGCAAACCACTGTTGGCCATCCAGGCCAGCAAACCCGTGGATTTGAGGGTAACGGTTTTACCACCGGTATTGGCACCGGAAATAACCAACCCGCGCGTATCGGCGTCGAGTCGCAAGGTAAAAGCGATCATGTGGTTGTCATCGGGTTCCTCGAGTTCGAAAAACCGTTGGCGCGCTTTGGCGTAGTGCTCGTCGAGAAAAGGGTGACGGGCGTTGAGCAGAAACAAGTCGCGGGCGTGATTGGGCGTAATCGGGCGAGCGTTAAAAGCTTTGCCGGCAAGAGTCAACGCTTGGAACATGTCCATGAGCGCCAACAGCGGACAAATCGCACTGCCGAGCTGAGGCACGTCCAAAATTTCACGAGAGATTTCGACGCGAATGCGCCACAACTCTTCTTCAATTTCGGCGGCAATTTGGGCCAGGGAATTTTGCAAGGTGACAGTGGCTTCGGGTTCGATAAAAACAGTGCGTCCGGAAGCACTGTAATCTTGCAAAATGCCGCGAACCTTACCGCGAAAATCCAGTTTAACGGCGAGCACTTGGCGGTGGTTGCGCTCAAAAATAATCGGTTCACTGAGCATGTCGCCGAACCGCTGTAGCGACTGCTGCAAAACGGATTGAAGTTGACCGTCAGTGGTACGGAAATCGCGGATGAGCTTCTTGTAAAGCGGCGAAATGTCCTCGCGCCAATCGCCGTCCTTGTCGAACAGCGAACCCAAGCGGCGTTTCAATCGTTTCAGCTCGAGGTTGAGGCCGGCGGCGTCTTCCTCGACGGCGTTAAGGGCGTGCAGCGCAAAGGCCATTTGCTCGTCGTCGCTGAGATCGAGAAAAAACTGAAGAATGCGCGCCAGTTGACGCAGTTCCTCGCCGTCAAACGGCTGCACGTCGGCCTTGCGCGCAAAAAAAGCGCGGTCGGGAATGGTCGGGAAACGCAGCGGATCACGCACCCCCAAGAGACGAAACCACTGATCGAGCTGAACATAAAAAGCGGCCTGTTCCACGGCGGACATCAGATCCAGGGCGAGCAGCCGCTCGCGACCGACACGCGTCTGCGCGAATTGGCCGTAAAACGCCAAAACCGTTTCAAATTCGAGAGCGTCGCGGGTCTGGCGGCGCAAATCGGGGGCATTGTTTTGGCGGGATCGGGAAGAACTCATGGCAGACTCGCTTCAAGGAATAAGGTAAGGCAAGGGTGACAACCGTGGGAATCCGGCCGTCACAAACGCCGGGGTTGCGTTTGCAAATCGGAGGCCAACCGCGAGCATAAAGACCGCTGGCGAGCCGCCTCGGCTCGTGTTAGGCTAGCGGCAACTATTTCGGATCTCCGGCCCCCCAAGCGACCACGGCATTTTACGCCAAATCAAGCGGCGCTGCATGGGGGAATCCTAGCAGCGGGAAAACGGATCGCAACGCGCCGATGTCGGCGCCGTGAATCCGGCTTTTACTATCTCACCCGATAGTCTTATAGAAAATTATCGCAACTGCTCGACCCCGGACACCGATCGTACCGATGTTTCTTTTCCCCTTCGGCGACCTGCGCAACGACGTACGGTCACCGACACCCGATTCGCCGGATCGCTCTTGGCAGCGGCCCCGCGCGAAGCCCGGCCGATCCTTTTTCAGGAGCCCAGGAGCATGTCCCAACCCAAAGCGAAGTTATCTTCGACCGCCTACCAAGTTAAAGAGGGCGAGACCTTCACCCCGTTTACCGCCGGCCAAACCCACACGGAAATGACCATCAAAGCCGTCATTTCCGGCATGATTCTCGGCATTGTGTTTGGTTCAGCCAACGTTTACCTCGGCCTCAAGGCCGGTTTGACCATTAGTACCTCGATTCCCGTCGCCGTGTTAACCGTCACCGTGTTTAACCTGCTCGGTCGCGGCGGCATCAAGCACAACATCCTCGAATCAAATATGTCGCAAACGATTGGTTCGGCCAGTTCGTCGGTGGCTTCCGGCGTGCTGTTCACCTTGCCCGCGCTGTTCATTTGGGGCATGAAACCGGAACTGCTGCAAATGACGCTGCTGGCGATGGCCGGCGGTTTGATGGGCATTCTGGCCATGATTCCCCTGCGCCGCTTCCTGATTAAAAAGGAACACGGCAACCTACCTTACCCGGAAGGCATGGCCTGCGCCGAGGTTTTGGTCGCCGGCGAAAACGGCGGCAAACAAGCCTCGGGTGTGTTTTGGGGAATCGGCGTCGGCATTCTGTTTAAAGTGCTTACCGCCGGCGCCAAGCTGATTCCCGAAGCGCTTAAGATGCCGTTGGGCTTCAAAGCGTCGTTTGCGATTAAAGCCTCACCGGCGCTGATGGGCGTCGGTTACATCCTCGGCTTGCGCATTGCCACAATTATGGTGGCCGGCTCGGCCTTGGCCGCTTTTGTGATCACACCGATCATTTTCCTGTGGGGCCGTGGTTTTGACGCGCCTTTTTACCCCGAAACCACCAAGCTGATCGCCGACATGTCCTCCCACGATATTTGGAACCGCTACATTCGTTATATCGGCGCGGGTGCGGTCGCCACCGGCGGCATCATCACCCTGATCCAATCGATTCCCGCCATGATCGAATCCTTCCGCATTGGTTTACAACAACTGAAACAGGGCCGCCAAGCGACCGAAACCGAACGCACCGACCACGACCTTTCCTTTAAAGTGGTGGGTCTCTTCTTACTGGCGATCCTCGCCGTGTTGACGTTCACCCCCGGCGTGTTGGGTTTTATCGACGAAGTGTGGGTACGGGGTTTGTCCTCGATCCTAATCGCGATTTTTGCCTTTTTCTTCGTCACCGTCAGCTCGCGCATTGTCGGTTTGGTAGGTGTCACCTCCAACCCCACCTCGGGCATGACCATCGCCACCTTAATCGGCACCAGCCTGATCTTTTACTTCCTCGACATCGGCGGCATGGAAGGCAAGGCCACGGCTTTGATGGTCGGCACGGTCGTCTGTATCGCCGCGTCCATTTCCGGCGACACCTCGCAGGATCTCAAAACCGGCTTTGTATTGGGCGCCACACCGCGTTTGCAGCAAATTGGTGAACTGGTCGGCGTCATCACCTCAGCCGGCTTCGTTTGTTTCGTGTTAATCCTGCTCGACGAAACCTATACACTCGGTAGCGCCGAGCTGCCCGCCCCGCAGGCGGCGTTGATGAAACTCGTCATCGACGGCGTCATTGACCAAAAACTGCCGTGGAACTTGGTCTTCATCGGTGCCGGTTTGGCCGTTGCCGTCTGGGCGATGCGTTTGCCGCCGCTGCCGTTTGCGGTTGGTGTGTACTTACCGCTGAGCACCATGGCGGCGGTTTTCGCTGGTGGTTTAGTTCGCCACCTGGTTTGCCGAAAACAGAAAGAAGAGGAAAGCGAGCGTCGCCGCGAGCAGGGCACCTTGTTTGCCTCGGGTCTGGTCGGCGGTGAAGGTCTAACCGGCGTCTTACTTGCCGGGTACATCGTGATGTCGCAGTCTGGCAACCTCAAGAGCATGGGCTTCGGCCTGGATTACGGACCGGTTCTCGCCGGTGTGATCACGGCGGTGGGCATCCTCGCGCTTGCCGGCTGTTTGTGGTGGCAGGCAAGCCGTCGCCTCGACTAACCAACCGAGCCGGGATCGCCGCGCGGTCCCGGCCGCAACCCAGGGGGAACAAGTTCGCATGGCCAAACGGATTTGTTTTGTAACAGGTACACGCGCCGATTTCGGCAAACTCAAACCCTTGATGGCGCAGGTCGAACAAGCGGCCGATTTTGAGTGTTTTATCTTCGCGACCGGCATGCACGCCCTACGCCGCTACGGCAACACCGTCAACGAAATCAAAAAAGCCGGTTTCGCCAACATCTTCCTTCACATCAACCAGTTCGCCGACGGCGGATCGGCAATGGACACGGTGCTGGCCAACACGATCCAAGGTTTTTCCCATTACTTGCGCGAATTCCCGGCCGACCTGATTGTGATTCACGGCGACCGTATCGAAGCCATCGCCTGCGCCTTGGTTGGCGCGCTCAACAACGTGCTGGTCGCCCACATTGAAGGCGGCGAGCGCTCCGGTACCATCGACGATTCGATTCGCCACGCCGTCAGCAAAATGGCCCACCTGCATTTCGTCGCCAACGAGGAAGCCAAACAACGGCTGCGCCAATTGGGCGAACGCGATGAGGCGATTTACGTGATTGGCTCACCCGATATCGACGTCATGCTGTCGGACAGCCTGCCGACTCTGGCCCAAGCCAAGCAACGCTACGACGTCCCCTTCGACGAATACTTCATTTTGATGTATCACCCCGTCACCACCGAGCTGGATCACTTGGCTGCCAACATCGCGGCCGTCCTGCAAGCGGTGCAACGTTCGCAACAAAATTTTATCGTCATATATCCCAACAACGACGCCGGCTCCGAGCTGATTTTCAAAGCGATTGATGCGCTTAAAGGGGAACCGAACCTCAAATGCTTCAGCTCGTTGCGCTTCGAGTACTTTTTGACCTTCCTCAAACATGCCAAAGCGATTGTCGGCAACTCAAGCGCGGGCATTCGTGAGGCGCCGGTTTACGGCGTGCCGACGATTAACATCGGCAGCCGCCAGCACTGCCGCGCCGGCGGGCCCTCGATTATCAACGTGCCGGAGGATTGCGACAAGGTGTTGCATTGGCTGGAAAACTGCCCGGCACCCCGCCCGTCTAGTTTTTACTTCGGTAAAGGGAACAGCGCCGAGCTCTTCATGATCGCCGTCAAAAACGAAAAACTGTGGCAGACACCCCAGCAAAAAAGTTTTCAAGATCTGCCGCGATAACACGCAATTGACGCCACGATGATCCCGCAGGGCGCCTTGCTTTAGCAAGGCCGGCCGAGGTGCACCACGGCTCATACATACGTCTTATCGCCCCTGGCCAACACAGAGTCACGCCACTACGAACACTCACACCACGCCAAACTACCCCTTCTTAGACTTCTGCAAGACTATTTTTTAACATCATTTAAACTCGACAAGAACATCAAAAAGACGCATAATCCAAAGAGCTGAAGTTTTACGGCTAACGAACTTTAGAGCGCAGGTGTATTTTTGAGAACTTTAAAAGTTTCTACTTTATTCTTTCTAATCAGCAGTGCCTTTTCCGCATTCGCCGGCAATGGCAAAGCCATCGTCCCCATGTGGTACAGTAACCTCTACCAGTCATCCATTTTTTTCATTTCCAATTTTTCAGATAACGATGTCGACGTAACCGTCACTTTCTACAAAAAAGACGGCACTGTCGCTACTTCCACCATTAGCTATAACAACTGGATCAACACCAATACGTCGATCGGCGCCGACAATACCGCCTCTATCGGCATCACCTCCAGCACCGAGGAATTTGGTTACGCCGTCATCGAGTGGACCAACCGCGGCACCGACGACGACACCGTTGCATTGGTCGCCCACGGCTTCTGGGGCAAAGTCCTGTCAACCAAAGAAGGTTCTTACGCGATCCCCATTAACAACGGCGCGCCATTCTAAATCGCGCCAAGCAAGCCTATTTAGAGAATACCCACCAGCTTAAAAAAGGAAGCCGTGCCTCGCGCACGGCTTTTTTATGGTTCGCGAAATAGCAAATATCGTCCGGTAAAGTGCTCGGCCCATCAACAACCTAAGCCAAAGCAACCATATCCCACCCAAGGGCTACATTCACCGGAATATCGACCACGGCTTTTTTACCGAGCAGGCTTTCAAAATCCTTGGCGAGGATGGCACCGGTACCAGGCCGCTTGCACCAGATGTTGTCCATCGTCAGGGTTTCGCCTTTTTGAATCGGCTTAATCGACACCACGCAGGCATAGGCGAAATCAATCGTCGGCTGTTCTTCGGGCAAAATGTCCTTGCCACCGCCCAAGGCTTGCCAAACAGCCTGGGAGCCCACCATCAAGTCTTTTAATTCGCCTGGGTCAATCGAAATCGGCACATCCGGGCCTGGCCAAGTCTTGTCGGCGGTGAAGTGTTTTTCGAGAATGCGCGCACCCAGCGGAATCGCCGCCAAACAGGTGTAAACACCCAGCGAGTGATCACTCAGGCCCAACACAGCGTCGGGAAAAGCCTGCGCCAGCGCGGTAATGCCGCCCAAGCGCACCTTGTCGTAGGGCGTGGGGTACATCGAAGTACAATGCATCAGGGCAAAGGGGACCCCGGCGCGCCGTAAAATGGCCACCGCCGGTTCGATCGAGGCCAAGTCGTTCATACCCGTACTCAAGATCACCGGTTTGCCCATGGCCGCGATGTGCTGAATCAGCGGGTAGTTGTTGCACTCGCCCGAGCCGATTTTGAAAGCAGACACACCCATCGCGTGCAGGCGATCAGCAGCGGCACGCGAGAAAGGGGTCGACAGGTAAAACAGGCCTTTTTCTTCAGCGTACTTTTTGAGCCGAATTTCCTCGTCCTCACTGAGCGCACAACGTTCCATGATGTCCCAAATCGATTCGTCGGCATTACCGGGAATGACCTCGTTGGGAATCATTTCATCGTCGATGACGTGACATTGGAATTTGACACAGTGACAGCCGGCGTCGGCGGCGGCGTCGATCATTTGCACAGCTTTGGCAAAATCACCTTCGTGATTGATGCCGATTTCGGCGATCACCAGCGGCGGCGCATCATCGCCTGCTTGGTCGGATAAAAAGAATAGTGGCTGCAAACAAACACTCCTTGGCGGGGCCGACGGCCCGAAGCGAAAGATGGGTTAAGTCAAACGAAACATGGGATGAACCGTCAACATATGGAGCGCAACCGCGTCGGCATGGGCATCTTCGCCCCAAGCTTTGGCGGTTTTTTCAACGGCCGCCATAGCGCGCAAAAGCGGCACGAACTCACCGCTGTCGCGACGCACCGGACCGGTCTTACTGTAAACCCAGGCCGATGCGGGCAATGCCTCAAGCAAGCGCGTGACCGCCGCTTCATCACCGACCTTGAGATGTAACAGCAAGCGTTCAATTTGCAGCGGTACGAATCCCGGTCGCAAGGCCAAAGCGTTGTCCAGCAAAGCGGCGGCTTCGCCATCGGCATCGGTCAGGCGCAAAAGGGCGGCGCGGCGTGTGTCAACCCACAGCGAAGCGCCCACCGGAATCGCCTGCAGACGGGATAGGGCCTCGTCGCTGCGGCCCAAGCGCCACAAAGCGCCGGCAGCGCACAAGGCACGTGCCCAGACTGGCTGATCACCGTCCTGCGCGACAATCTGAAGTGTTTGCTCGGCAGAGCCGTTGAGGCTGTGCAACCCGCAATGAACCAGAAAGAGGTCGAGCGATGTGGGTTGATCCGTGCTCTCAATAGCAGCCAAAGCGGGCGCGATTTCATCGAGAAAAGGCGCGGCGCGGCCGTAATAAAGCGGCTGCTCTAAGGCATTAGCACGCTCGGAAAATATGGTACGCGCCACGGTTTGATCGCCACCGCAAGCCTCCAGAAATGCGAGATGAAGCCAAGCGGCGACACCCGCTTCGGGTTTGATCCATTGGCGCAGGACGTGCCGAGCGCGGTCAAAATCACCACACAAGGTTTCGATGCCGGCCAGTTCGAGTAAATGGGTGAAGCGGTCACCGAAAAAGGCATCATCCCGGTACGCAATCAGCGTGGCCAACGCCTCCGTTTGGCCGCAACGCGCCAGGAACGAACCAACGCCTAACAGCGAGAAGCGCACTTTAAACACGAAGGATTCGTAAAGCGTGGGCGCCAAAGGTTGCAGGAAACGCTGTTGCGCGAGAAAAACAAAGTGATTGGCGGCCACGGAACAAACGCGCGCCCGTGCGCGCTCGACTTGGTCCACCGTCCAACTTTCCGTTTGTCCAGCCCAAGCGCCGGCCATGTAATAGGGCAGCGTGGCGGGGGAAAAGGCCGTTTGCGGGGTCAGGGGGTCCCATTGTTGCAGCAAGGGTTCTGTTGCACGGCAATCATCAAATAAGTGATTGCTCAAGACAAAACCCTGCCGGCCTGCGTGATCAATGTGGGCCATAAAGGCCGGTTCGGCTTCAGACGGCGGTCTCCGCGTGCGCCAATCGGCCAACAGGCGTTCGCACAGGGCCAACGCTTGGTCGGCGGCGGTGATCACCGCGTCCAGGCGGTGCACATCGTCGGAAATCTCCAGCCAAAAGTCGGTCTGCAACGAGGTTTTGAGGGCTTTGGGCGAGGTAACCCCTGCCAATTCAGCACCGACAAGCGCCTGTAAGGCAACATAGGCGTCTTTTTTAAAAACAAAAAAATGTGCCGCATTTTTCAGCAAACACAGGGTCAAACCCGACCAAAATTCATCGTTCAAAGCCGCGTCGTCGGTCGGCATCGCGGCCGTCAATGCGGCCAAGGCGTCGCCCTGTTCGTTTAACTGATCAAAAATCTGGGCCGCCGAGTGGGTTAAGTAACTTTTCTTGAGGCGAAACATGGGTTCAAGCGACACCGACATCGGTCCATAAGGCCGAATGTGGGGCAGGTAGCACACCGGTAATGCCTGTAGCGCCGCCAACGCGGACGCCATGGCGGTGAAGTGAGATTCGCAGGCCGCCGCCAAGAGGGGCGCATCGTCGGGCGAAAGCTGACCAGCATCCAAGCACTGCAAAAAGGCGGCCTGCTTGGCGTTAAGTCCTTTTTTAACAAGAACTTGATCAGAGCCCGCCGTTTCACCGATTAAACGCAAAAGCGCCTGGGTATGGGTCGTGGTTTCGGGTAGGGCCGCCAACAGATCTTCGGTTTGCGGCCAGGCCAATTCGTGACGGACGAATTGCGTATCGCAGCGCCACAACCGACCCTCGCTGACAAAAACCGTCGCGGTATCCGCCGGTAATTCTTGCAGCGTCACATCAAAGGCACCGGAAAAGTCGAGCGCCCGCAGGCTGTGATCGACGCTGTAGTAGAAAAGCGCCCAAGCCGCATGAATGCAAAGCGGCTTTAAGTAACAACTGAAAAGGTTATCGAAGCGGCGCACAGCCTGCGTGCCTTCGAACAAAAAACCACCGTGATTGTCGAGCACCAACCAACGCTTGCCGGCCTGATAGAAGCGGCGCGGGTAGTGAAAGGTACGCGCTTTCTCATCGGGGTTGGCTTGTAAAGCGAGGGCCGCGCCGAGCTGAGGCGGTTGGAATACGAGATTTTGGCTGCTGTGTTTGTTCACCAAGGCGTGGCTGCGGTCAAAAATTTTAATCTCGTGATTGCCGGAATCGAGCACCCACAAAAATTCGCCGTCCGGCGAGACCATTAAATCCAACGGGCAGTCGAAGTGGTGATCCTCGGCACCGTAACTGCCAAATGCCGTTTGGGGCGTCCCCTCGGCGTCGAGCACCTGAACGCGGTGGTTCCAGGTATCGGCAACGTAAAGCGCATCCTGCCAAAATACCAAGCCGGAAGGGTAGCGAAACTGTCCAGGTTCAGTGCCTTCAGCGCCAACCGTGCGGGTCGTGCCACTTTCCTGGTCAACAAAAACCAAGCGATGCTGGAACTCATCAGAAAAACAGAACAGGCCTGACCGGGTTTCGATCACCGAATGAACCTGAATCACAGCTTGGGTGGGTTCGGTCGCGGTAGACGTGGCATTCATAAAGGGATTCACCTCACGTTGGAGTCAGGGCGGGCAAAGTGCGGGAGGACCCGATTCGCCGAGCATCACATCGGCCGGCAACCATCGCGTTCGCCACAACGAACGGGGCCGGGAGAAACAAAAGCCGGTAAAGGGAAAGTGGGCTCATCATAGCAAAGACGGACGGCGAGGAACAGCGGCGACCAAGCTGCTTGGGCAGCCAACGCAATTTGGCCGCAAACAGCGGCAAACACTTGTCGAAACGTGGCTTGAACCAGGGTCGCAACAGGGTGCACGACGGCCCCTGGTTATTACCACCGGCACAGCACCGGTTCATTGAAGCTGTCGCCCGCGCCGAGATCGGGTAAGATACACAGATGCCACCGACTTTCGGCGCGCCCTCGCCGGCGCCACCCTTGGTTTCTTTTTGATGCCACGCAAAGGTCCCCTTATGTCGACGCCACCACCCACTGTCATTATCGGCGCCAAAGGTTTTATTGGCAGCGCTTTATGGAACGCCTATCGCGAGGCGGATCGCAACTGTCGCGGTACCGCCCGTCAGCCCGGCGCCACGGACCTGTTGCACTACGACTTGGTTCAACCACCGCCGCAACAGCTCAACCAACTGGACGAAAACATTCGCGAGGCGGTGATTATGGCCGCCGTTTCGCGCATTAACGCCTGTGAGGCCGACCCGAACGGCACGCGCCGCATCAATGTCGACGGCATTGTCCAATGCGCAACCTGGCTCTGGCAACGCGATATTCGGCCACTGTTCATTTCCACCGATTATGTGTTCGACGGCCGCGACGGTGCCTATCGCGAAGACGATCCCACCAACCCGATTACCGAATACGGCCGCCAAAAACGCGCCGCCGAAGAGGCCGTGCTCGCCATTACCGAAGGTCAGGGCACGGTGTTGCGGCTCAGTAAAATTTACTCTGCTCAGGCCGGCGACGGCAGCTTGCTCGACGAAATGACTGCGACGCTGGCACGCGGGGCGGTGGTGCGTGCCGCCGTCGACCAAACCTTTTGCCCTTTATTCCGCGATGACTTGATCGCCATGATCCGCGCCGTCCAAGTGGCGGGCACACGCGGCGTGCTTCACGTTTGCGGCGACGAAGCCGTCAGCCGCTACCAGTTGGCACAACGGGTCGCCGCCCGTTTTGGCGCCGACGCCAAATTGGTCGAACCGATCAGCCTCGACGACTTACCCGCCGGCCCGATTCGCCCCAAAAATACCAGTATGTGCAATCAGCGCCTGCGTGCCATTTACCGCGCCCCTTTAACGCCGATGGAAAGCGTCATCGACCAGCTAACGGTGGCCTACCGTCCCCGTGCCGCCGGGGACACCGCTCCCACCTAACGAGGTTGCCATGATTGATTTGCCAGACTTTAACCGCGCTTTTGATTACGAAAACAACTTCTACCTCTCGGCCCAACCCGCGCGCTTCGCCAAACTTTTGGCCCACGCCGACCTGTTCCGCCGCGTACAGCACCTCGACGGCGCGGTCGCCGAGTGCGGCGTGTTTAAGGGCACCTCGTTGGTGGGTTTCGCCACCTTCCGCCAACTATTCGACGGCGACAACAAGCGCCCGATTATCGGCTTCGACACCTTCGGCCGTTTTCCCGAAACCCAATTCGAGGCCGACCGCGAACGCCGCCAACGGTTTATCGACGAGGCCGGTGACGAGAGCATCGGTGTCGACCAGCTCGAGCAAGTACTGCAACACAAAGGATTGGCCGACAATATCAATTTGGTCGCGGGCGATATTCTCGAAACAGTACCGGCCTGGTGTGCCGCCCATCCCGACACACGCCTGGCGCTGATCAATCTGGACACCGATATCTACGAACCGGCCCAAGTCATTTTGAAATACCTGTGGCCACGTCTGCTATCTGGCGGATTGCTACTGCTGGACGATTACGGTGTGTTTCCCGGTGAAACCAAAGCGGCCGACGCCTTTTTTAAACCCTTGGGTTTGCCGATTGAGGCAATCAGTTACCGCACGACACCGCGTTTCGTCGTCAAACCCTAAGACCCCGGTTAATTAGCGCCGAACCTTTATCACCGCCGAACCTTTATCACCGCCGCCGGCACGCCGACCGCCGTTGCGCCGGGCGGGATATCGCGAATCACGACCGCACCGGCACCAATCACCGCGCCTGCACCAATACGAATGCGATTTTTGACAACGGCCCCGGTATGCACGCGCGCAGCGCGACCCACGGTCACATTTCCCGCCAGCACAACGGCCGGATCCAGCGTGGCGCCTACTTCTATCACATCGTGGTGATCGATTTGCGCGTTGGTGTTGAGAAAGGCTCCGTCGCGCACCTCGGCGCGGTAACCGACGTGCACGCCCGCATGCAAAATCACGTTTTTGCCCAACAGGGCGTCGGCCATCACGCGCACACTGGGGTGAATGGCGTTAATCAGGGTCAAGCCGGCCGCCTCAGCCGCCGTCATCGCCTGCAAGCGCGAGGCAGCATCGTCCAGGGTCACCAACACATGGTCGATGCCCTGCGCCTTGAGCTGCGCCGGCCATGTGGTTTTACACAGCAGCGGCAAACCCTTGAACGAGGAGTCGGTTGGATAATCGAATTGGCTCGCGTCACGGGTGACCGGCTGCACCACCGGCGCTTCGTCGTCGGGATGCACGAAACATACGACCCGGTAGGGGCCGCTTTGCGCGAGCCATGAATGAACCTGACCCGCCAAGCCTTCGTGCCAGCCGACCACAGCCACGGCATGCGTCACCAAGCAGGTAGGTCCTTGCAAATCGTTTGCAGCTTGGCAACCACCTGCTGAACGCGCTCGAGCGGCTGCTCGGGACCGCACGGCAAGGTCAACAAATGATCGGAGTAAACGATTGAGTTGGGGAATTGACCGTTGGCGTGAAGATGGGGCGACAGGTGTAGCGATGGGATTTGGCTAATCGCCTGAATGTCGTGTTCCAACAGGCGCGCCAGAAAACCCTCGCGATCACGGCACAGGTACTCGGCACGCAACGGCAACTCGCCCGCGTCGATGTCGACGGCCACCAACTTCAAACAACCCACGCCGGTCAAACCGTCGCGGTAGGTTTGGTAAATGGCGCGTTGGTGGGCCGTCCGTGCCGAAAGTCGGTCCAATTGGGCCAGACCCAAAGCCGCTTGGATATCGGTGAACTTGAAGTTGCCGGCCAACAGTGCGTAATGTTTGTCGACGCTGGGGTTGTAAACCCCTTGGTTCTTGATCTTTTGCAGTCGTTCGTAATCGGCCTTGTCGTGGCACACCACCAAGCCGCCTTGGCCGGTGGTCAATAATTTGGCCATGCCCAGCGAAAAACACCCGAAACGCGATAGGGTTCCCAGGAAACGACCTTTAGAGTCGCGCGACATCAACGCTTGCGCCGCATCTTCCACGACCAGCAGCCCGTGTTTTTGCGCAAAGGCGTTGACGGCGTCCATGGCGACGGCGCGACCGTTGAGATGAACCGGCACGACCGCTTTGGTTTGCGGCGTTAAGGCCTGTTCCAAAATGTCGGGATCCAGCAGAGGCCGGTCCGGGCGCACATCCAGCAGGCGCACCGAGGCGCCCAACAACATGGCGGCATGGGCGGTGGCAATGTAAGTGCGGTCGGGCAGAATCAATTCGTCGCCGGGACCAATGCCGGCGGCAATAAAGGCCAACATCAACGCGGTTGTGCCGCTGGTAGTGCAAACCACATAGGGCACACCCAATTGCTTGGCCAACGCTTCTTCAAATTCCTGACTCAACGTACCTTGGCTGATTTTTCGCTGTCGAATGGCTTGCGCGACCGCGTCGGCCGCCGAATCACCCACGTCGATGTTCCACCAGTGGATCATAAATGGTTCCTCACACAGGCTGACCGAGCGCCTTTTCAATGAATAGGTTGTCGTAGGAAACCTGGCACCACTGGCGGCATTGCGCAATGTCGGCACCGCTGCAAACATCCTCAAAAACCGTTTGCTTGCGCTGCGACGCCAGCCAAATATCTTTGAATCGCTGCTCGTGGATATTCCCGTAAACACTGTCTTTAATTAAGTTGCGGTTGCAGGTCACCAAATTGCCGCGATCGTCCATATTGGTTTTGAAATGAACCGCCTGACATTGGTGCCAGACCGCCGTCGCCTGCGCCGGCGTGAAGGTGTCCCAGCGCACTTGCACGCGCGCCTGCTGTTCGGCCCACTGCAGACTGCTGCGCACGGCATCGGTAATTTCGGCGAAGGACCCGTCGGGTTTGCCGACGTTGCGGAAAATCAACACGTCGGTGCCCGCCTCGTGGTGGCGTTCCACCATCGGCTTAATGCTGTCCCAATCCAGGTCATACACGATGAACTGCAGGGCCAGGTTCACTTTTAAATCGCGTTCTTTTTTGAGGTCGGCGGCGAATTTCAAATTGTGCCAAAGGATGTCGAAATCCTTTTCGCGGCATTTGTGCACACGGGTGTAGCTTTCCACCGTGCCACCGTTGACGCTGAAGCGGATCCAGCTCATGTAGGGCAAGATGGCGGTCGCGTTTTTGGGGGTGAGCGGGATGCCGTTACTGCTCATCGCCATTTCCAAACCCAGGCCGTCGCCGTGTTTGACCCAATCGGCCATGTGCGGGTTGAGCAGCGGTTCACCGTTGCCGGCGAAATATACTTCTTGCCCACCCAACTCGCGAAAATCGTCGAGAAAGTGGAGGAACGCGTCCCGTTCCAAAAAATTGCGTTTCTTGCCATAGGGCTGGTACTGCTGAAAGCCGCAGTGGACGCAATCGTGGTTGCAGCCATAGGTGGCGCCGACCTCAATCGTCAACGGACCAACCGGCCGTCCCTGTTGCCAGGCTTCGAAATGTTCGGGGTTTTGGGAGAGCTTACCGCCGCCAATTTTCACAGGGAATCCTCCCATGGTTTTTCGGTGGGAAATCGCGGGCGATTCGGTTTCCTTTTGGGATCTTTCCGGTTAGGATGGTTGATCTTACCAGGTTTTGAACAACGGTTTTGCAAGGAATCGTCGCCGCATTGTCCTTTAACAGCCCTATCGGATTTGGTGCGCACGAACTGAAGACGGGCGCGCACCGTCGCAGCCGACCGCCGTGCTGTGAAAAGAATCCCCACAGCGCCGCTCTTGCGCTAAGCGCCTGTCGCGACAATGTTTGTCGCATCAGGCTCAAGTTGGCCGTCTCATGAGCAGATAAGGGTAAATAAGGAAAGAAACGAGGACCACGACCATGATCTTTTCACAAGACGCCTGCAGCACCGCCCAATTGGACGCCGAACTGCAAGACATTGCCCGCCGCCTCAATTTGGAAAAACTCGAAGACGCGTTGCATTTTCCCAAGTATTTTCAGGTGGAAACCATCCGCGTGTGCAACGCCAAGTGTCCCTTCTGCGCCGTTGACCAGTGGGATAAATCCACCCCGCTGATGCCCGACGAGCTGTTCGAAAAAATTGCGGAAGAAATGAGCGATTACAGCGATTGGATCGAATTTGTCTCGATTCAGCGCGCGGGCGAACCCTTGCTCGATAAAAAAATTGTGCCGCGGGTGCAGCGCCTCAAAGACGCCGGCATCAAACACGTGACCATGTCCACCAACGCCTCGTTTCTCAGCGAAGACAAAAGCCGCCAATTACTCGACGCGGGCCTGGACGAAGTCATGATGTCCATTGACTCAATTGATCGACCCAGCTACGAAAAAATGCGCGTCGGCTTGGATTACGATCAAGTGATCGAGAACATCCAAAACTTCTTTAAGCTGCGCAACCAGCTCAATCCCAAGGTCATTGTGCGCGTGCGCGGCGTGTCTTTCCACGATTTGGAAAACGACGAATCACGCGCCGAGCTGGCACGTTGGACCCACTTTTGGGATGAAATTAAATTGCCACACGACCGCATCTACATGAAGAAACCGCACAACTGGGGCAATCAAAAAGAATGGGATACCGTGCCCGAATACGCCGATATTTTCCATCCCTGCGTGTTGCCGTGGTCGACCATGCATGTCACCGCCATGGGCACCGTGCCGCTTTGCCCGCAGGACTACGACGGCAAGGCCGATCTCGGCAATGTCTGGAACCAATCCATCGCCGAGATTTGGCGGGGTGAAGGTTGGGACCGCATCCGTCGTCTGCACCGCACCGGTCAACGCAATCAAATCGAATTCTGCCGCGGCTGCCGCCTCTTCGACGAAGAGTTTCACATGGAAAAAGAAATGCCGGTTTAGGACGGTCGCCGTGGACCGCACCGAAACCTTTTACCGCAAGCTATCGCTCATCCGCCGCTTCGAGACCCACCTGCTTGAGCAGTTCTCCTGGGGTAAGTTGAGCGGCACGACGCATACCTGTATTGGCCAGGAAGCCAACGCCGTTGGGCTCACGGCCCACATGACCGGCGACGACGTGGTTTTTTCCAACCACCGCTGCCACGGCCATTACCTCGCATTAACCGACGACGTCGCCGGTCTGCTGGCCGAGCTGATGGGTCGTGAGCAAGGCGTCTGTCACGGCTGGGGCGGCAGCCAACACCTGCACCGCGACGGCTTTTACTCCAACGGCATTCAGGGCGGCATCGTCGCCAACGCCGTCGGCGCCGCCTTGGCCGAAAAAACCAAAAACAGCGGTGCGGTGACCACGGTTTTTTTAGGCGACGGCACGCTGGGTGAAGGCATCGTCTACGAAGCTATGAACTTAGCGGCCCTGTGGGCCTTGCCGGTTTTGTTTGTAATTGAGCACAACGGCTACGCCCAATCGACCCCGACCGCCATGCAACTGGCCGGCGAGGTCGCCGCCCGGCCACGCGCCTTTGGCATTGAAACCCATTGTTTGGCGAGCAACGATACCGACGCGGTTTACGCCGCCGCCACACCCCTGTTCGACGGCTTGCGAAGCGACGGCAAGCCGCGCTGTTTCGTTTCCTTCACGTACCGCCTCGGCCCGCACAGCAAGGGCGACGACACCCGCGATCCGGCTGAAATCGAAGCCAAACGCGCCGATGATCCAGTACTGAGCTACCGCCGCAAATTGCCCGAGGACGTCGCCACGCGTATTGACGCCGCCAACCAGCAACGTTTGGTTGAGATCGTCGCCCGTCTCGAGCAATCGGCGCCGGCAGGGAGTCAACACCCATGACGGCACGCTTAATGGTTCACCAAATCAACGCCGCCTTAAACGAACTCATGGCCGAGGACGAACGCATCTATGTGATTGGCGAAGACGTGCTCGACCCTTACGGCGGCGCCTTTAAGGTAACCAAAGGTTTGTCGACGCGTTTTCCGCAACGGGTGTTGACCACGCCAATTAGCGAAGCCGTCATCGTCGGCGCCGCCACCGGCATGGCGTTGCGTGGCTTGCGTCCGGTTTGCGAAATCATGTTCGGCGATTTTCTGGGTCTGGCCTTCGATCAAATCCTCAATCACGCAACCAAATACCCGCTGATGTACGCCCAAAACGTGCCCTGTCCGATCACCATCCGCACGCCGATGGGCGGCCGGCGCGGCTACGGGCCCACCCACAGCCAATCACTGGAGAAGTACTTCGTCGGCATTCCAGGTTTGGAAGTGACCGCGCTGCATCGCTTTCAACCGGTTCAACCCTTTTACCGCCGCGCATTGTTGGACGGTGACGGGCCCAGCTTAATCATCGAAAACAAAATGATGTACGGTCAGACGCCCTTGGCCCACTTAAAGGATGGTTACGACGATTTCCAACTGCGCCGCCACGGTCGCGACGTCGTCGAAGCTGAACTTTCACTCACCGGCTTCGCCCACGAAGACCTAACGCTGATCACTTACGGCGGTATGAGCGATCTGTGTTTGAGCGCCGCCAAACAGGCCTTAATCGACTTCGAAATATCGGCCAACGTTATCATTCTAGGAAACTTGTCTCCCTTACCGCTGGATGTGCTGACGGCCGCCTGTGAACGAACCGGCCGCGTGCTGGTTGTGGAAGAAGGCACGCGTGCCTGGGGGGTCGGCAGCGAGATCGTGGCGCAACTCACACCGCGACTGTGGTCGCGACTCAAAGCGGCGCCGGCGCGGGTCGCCTGCGAAGCGCCGGTGCTGCCCAACAGCCAAGCGCTGGAAAACGAGTTTCTGCCCTCGGTCGCCGACATCTTGCAACAAATGCGGGCCTTGGTGACGGCCTGACGCGTCACGCAAATTCTTGGCGATTCACGCGTTTTGGGGTATGTTGAGGCACACACAACCATCGCATCAAACCCTGCGCTCAACCGGGCGCACCAATGCTGACACGCGGGGTCGCCATGACAGACACCAACACGACGCCGAATTGGCACCCGGTGGTCTTGCCACAACTGGAAGTCAACAGCGAGCGCGCGCTGTTGGTGGCGTGGCTGGTTGCTTCAGGTGAAGCGGTAAAAAAAGGCACGCTTCTGGGCCACTGGGAAACAGCCAAAAGTGTCCATGAAATGACGGCCCCACGCGCCGGCTACTTTTTCCCGCGCGTGGCCGAAGGCGACGAACCCGATTTCCTCAGCGTGGTCGCCATGATCGGCGATACGAACCAGGAACCACCGCCTTCGCCGCCACACCGAGCAGCCGCGTCAACGATAAGCGCGACACGATTCACCAAAAAAGCCGCGGGTTTGGCGCAACAACACGGACTCACCGAGGCAGCGTTCCAAAAAAGCGGCATCATTACCGAACGCGACGTAACGGCGTTGCTCAACCAGCATTCGGTGCCACAAATACCGAAAACCTCATCGCTAGACAACCTTCGCTTACCCAGCGGCTTAACACGTATTCTGGTGATCACCGGTGGTGTTGGCGCCATGCACTTGATCGCCATTTTGCGCCACCAAGCGCGCGTCAATGTGCTCGGTTGTCTGGATGACGCGGCCGAATTACAAGGTCACCAACTTTTCGGGGTACCCGTGCTGGGACCGCTGACACAGTTGGAAACCCGTTGGCGCAACGGCGAATTCGATCAAGCGATCATTGGCGCCACCGCCGACGTGGCGCTGCGACGACGTTTGTTTCAACAGTGCAAAGCACTTGAGATCCCCATGGCCAATGCGATCGATCCCTCGGCGGTAATCGATGCCGGCGTCGTGCTCGGCGAAGGTAATATCATCGGCGCCCAGGTCCACATCGGCATGGCCACCCGCCTCGGCGACAACAATTTCATCGCGGCCAAGGGCAACATCGACCACCACAACCATTGGGGCTCCCATATTCTGACCGGGCCCGGTGTCATGAGTTCAAGCTTCGTCAAGGTGGGCGACGGTGCCCGCTTCGGGACCGGCATTTACATCGAACCACTGGTGACCATCGGTGCCGGTGCAGTGATTTCATCGGGCGCCTTGTTGCTGGGCCCTGTTCCCGCCGATCATTTGGTGAAAGTCCGCGTCACCACCGAAACCGTCCCACTTAAAAAGAACAGCTAAATCAGCTCGGTCGGCGTTTGATGATTTCGGCGGCGCGGTTGAGATCACCACGATGATCGATATCGATGCTTTCGTCGGGGGCCATTTCGAACCAACAGCTCGGCGCCGGGAAAAATCGTTTCTGCTTCAAAAAGGCGTCGGTTTGCACCATGTAAATGGCGCCATTGGGCCGAAACGCGCGTGGTAACTGCTGGCGCGGCTGTTCGAGCGCCGACCACGCCTGCAGTGGTTGGAAGGCGCCGTCCTTGTCCAGCAACAGACTTTTGTAGGGATGGTGCTCGCATTCACACACACTGACAATGCTGCGACATTCACCATCCCAAAGTTCCGACCAACAAGCATCAATATGGGCGGCGGTGCGCAACGGCGAGGTCGGTTGCAAGAAGGCTGACCAAGAGGGTCGACGATCTTGGTCGGCCAGGTGTTCCAAGGCATGTAGCAAGACGTCGCGTGACAAGGAATCGTCTTGCGCCAGCGCCGCCGGCCGATTGATCACGCGGGCACCGAAACGCCGCGCCGTGGTGGCGATTTCGGCATCCTCGGTGGAAACATAAGTCTCGCCAATCCAAAACGCATCCAAGGCCGCTTGAATCGTCCAAGCCAACAGCGGCTTGCCGGCCAGATCACACAAATTCTTGCGCTTCAGTCCTTTGGATCCACCGCGTGCTGGAATAATCGCCACCATGTCGGGCCGCTCGCGTGTCATCGTCGTCACCTACTCGAAAAAGGCAAATTCGTAATCGCCACTGTAGTCGAACTGCTCAAACACCCAGTGCCACTCCTTTACGGAGAAAATGCTTTCGCAGGTCAGTTGCCAGTAGAGCAGGTTCATCTTCTCACGTTCATTGCGATACGACTCCACGTAGAGGTAAGCGTCGCCGCGTTTGACACGCTCGATTTCACTTAACGCCTTTTGCAGGTCGTAAATCGGCAGGTTGTGCAGCGTCATCAAACTGATCACCAAATCAAAGCTGTCATCTTTGTAAGGCAAGGCGGTCGCGCAACCTTCGTCGAGCCGGTCTTTCACCTCGTCTTTGGCGTTTTCCAGGGCATAGCCGCTGATGTCCAAGCCGGTCACCTTGAGCTCAGGCAGAATCTTCTGCATTTCGTAGAGCAAAAACCCTTTGCCGCAGCCGATATCCAACACGCGCGAGCCGGCTTTCAAACCATAGTAATCGATGAGCTGGGCCGCCACCGGCGCCCAACGCCCATCGTAGCGGTAACCGCCGTAACCGTTTTTGCGAGCACCGTCCCAATATTCTTTGCCCCACTGCTTGGCAATGGTGGCACATTCCGACTTGTCGGCTGCGGTGACACGCGCGACGTAATCGCGCTTGGTGTTCTCGTGCAAGGGGGTGACAAAATGCACCAAACTCTTGGCCATAGGGTTCTCCTGTTATACCGGTCGAATCGCGGCTCATCCAGAATGATTAACCTTCAATTTTATTGATCCCGGTGTGATTTTTTGTAATTTGACGAACTAGCAGCAAATCTTCCATCATCGAAATATCGCGCTCATCGCTGGCCGTTAATTCTTCAAGCGCAAAACGCACACTGAAGTCGCCCGCGCGGACCAGGCGCCACAACTGTTCGCGTACGGCGGCGTCGTCCGGCAACAGATGGGTGCTGTAAAACAACAGACCGTCGAGGTGATCGGCCTCGTCAATCAGAGCGCGCAGCATCATGCTACACCCATCCATGGTGTACTCCACCGCACTGAGCAAAAACAACAGTTGGTGACGCGCCGCGTAGTCACGAATCACCAAGTTTTGCACGCGTTGCGGTACAAAGCCGGCACCTTGCGGCCGACTCGAAATGTAGCCGCGCCAACCGCGTGTCCTGGCCGGGCTCATGAATCACCACCGCCGCGGACTGAAGGTTCGCGGTAGGCGTAACCGAAACGCGTCGCCGGTCGCAGCGTAATCGGTAAAAAGGATTCGCCCAATTCTTTGGTGCCGTAAGGCGACAACAGACCCTTAAAACGCGTATTCATACTCCAGCGCGTATCGGCTTCGCCGTTAATGCGGTTGCCGTGAATTAAACCGTGCCAAAAGATCAAACCGCGCCCCATCGGCACGTCCATCCACACCAGGTCCTTTTCAATAGCTCGGAAAAAGGCTTCGGCCGACAACGCCGCGTACCGCTCAAACTCAGCCAACACGGCGTCGGTTTGCGGT
Source organism: Holophagae bacterium (assembly GCA_030429565.1). Classification (GTDB taxonomy): domain Bacteria; phylum Acidobacteriota; class Holophagae; order Acanthopleuribacterales; family Acanthopleuribacteraceae; genus Acanthopleuribacter. The sequence continues at coordinate 210,864 of JAUIFE010000002.1, forward strand.
TTCGGCAAAACGTACATGCTTTTGGTGGCGTAGCAGTCCACCAACGGCAACCAAAACACCACTTCGTAAGGCGAGTTTCCCGACCACACATCAGCGTGCAGTGGTAACAGCGAACTGGCGTCGCCGGGAAACTGAATGCTCAAGTTTAGCGAGCGCTGCATGGCCAACTCATTGCCGACAATCCAAGCCAGCGGCTGTTTGGCCATGCGATACAGCAACGGTCGCACCGAGGGATCTCGATTGAGCGCCTGAATCAAACCGAGCCGCACGCGGTTGAGCTCGGGGACCGGCACCCATTGGTGAATCTGGTCAAAGAATACAGGTTCGGTGACATCGTCGGGCAGCGAAATCAGCGCACGTGCGGCCTCAAACAAACGCCGGCGCAAGCCGCCAAGCAAGGTGGGCGCTAAATCGAAGGCCACATATCCGTCGGCAAGGTAGGCGTCGATACAGGCTTTTTCGTCGGCGTCAAAAAAAGAATCGCTCATAACTCGTCCTAAAGCCCGGTTTTGCGCCGCGTTCGTCCATCGGCGACGTCCAACTTGAGGAAACCCAGCGCGGCCCGAATGACCGCATCGGCATCCAAACCGTAATAAGCCAAAAGATTTTCCTGACGCCCAAAACGGTCGGGGAAGCGGTCGGGAATGCCCAACGCTTTGAGCACGCCTTGTGGATGTCGCTCACCGGCCGCCATTAATTCGGCAATCGCCGAACCCAAGCCGCCGATGGTGCTGTGTTCTTCCAAGGTCATCACGAATCGCGCCTTGCGCAGGTTGGGCATCAAGGTCTGACGGTCGAGCGGTTTCAAAGTCGGCACGTGAATGACGCCCACACCAATGGCCAACTCGGCCAAACGTTCAGCCACGATTAAGGCCGGCTGCAGCATGACGCCGGTGGTAATTAGCAGCAGGTCTTCCGGTTCAGAAAATACCAGCGCCTTGCCAATCGCAAAGTCGTGTTCAGGTTTGGAAACAATGGGATCGCCGCCACGTGCCACCCGGAAATAAACCGGGCCGGACCAATCGTGGGAGGCGCGCACGGCGCGTTCCATTTCGTCGGCGTCGCAAGGGGCAATCACCGTCATATTGGGCAAAGCACGCATCAGCGCCAAATCATCGACAGCCAGGTGTGTCGGCCCCAAGGGCGCGTAAACCAGGCCGCCGCCGTTGGCGTAGAGCCGCACCGGGTGGTTGTTCATGCACAGGTCCACCGCAATTTGTTCGTAACAGCGGCGCGTTAAAAAGGTCGCAATCGTGTTGACGTACGGGATGAACCCGTTCATCGCCAATCCGGCCGCCATCCCGATTACATAAGCTTCGCTAATGCCTTCCACAAAAAACCGGTCGGGAAAGTCGCGACGAAAACCGTCCAAGGTGCCTTGCCCGACATCGGAACCCACGTAGACCACGTCTTCAAACTGACGCGCTAGGTCGTGGACCGTTTCTAAGCCACGCTTACGCATGCGCTGCCTCCAGGTCACGGATCATTTTTTCGATATCGCCTTCGCTGATTTTCGATTTGTGGTGCCAACTCAAGTCGTTTTCCATGTAGGGCAAACCACGCCCTTTAATCGTGTGGCATATCAGCGCCGTTGGACGACCCGCTTGCAACGGCGATTGTTCCAGCAGCGCGCGCAAGCGCTCCGGCTCGGCCACCATGTCGACGTCTTCGGCGGCAAACCCGAAAGCACGCCACTTCTCGGCAAATGGATCCAAATTACACACTTCGCTGGTTGGCCCGTAGGACATGTGTTTGTTGTAGTCCACCAACACCACCAGGTTTTCCAAACCGTGTTTGGCCGCCGCCAACGCCGCTTCCCAAACCGAACCTTCGCCGCACTCGCCGTCACCTAGCACCACGTAATTGCGGAAAGAACGCTGCTGGAGGCGTGCCGCCAGGGCAAATCCCACCGCAATCGACAAACCGTGGCCTAGCGAACCGGTGGTCGCTTCGACGCCTGGCGTGCGTTCCTCGGGGTGGCCGCCCAATTCGCCTTCGAAATGGCAAAACCCCTTAAACCAATCGCGTGGAAAAAACCCCTTGTCGGCCAACAACGCATACTGCGCCAAGCAGCCGTGACCCTTGCTGAGGATGAAACGATCGCGGTCGGCCCAATCCGGTGTCTCGGCCTGGAAGCGCATAATGTGGTCGTAGAGCGTCACCAGAATTTCCACCACGGAAAAGGCGGAGGGAATGTGGCCGCGTTTGCCAAAGCGCACCATCTGCAAAATTTCTTTGCGAATGTGCAGACAGCGTGCCCGGAAAGCCGCATCCTTCGGTGGCGATGGAATTGTGCTCATCGGACGACCTCCTTAAAAGCATCAAACCTATGGTAATTCACACACTTATCGATGTTTTGCGCAGACGGTGGATGTTTGATTGTAACAGTTTCGCCCGTTGCAATCGTTGAGAAATAAGTGCGATTTCATCACCGCCACATGCCCCCGCCCGCAGCTTGCGCCGCCGCTCATCCGGCAAGGCCACGTTCAACACAATGAGGATCCATTCCAAGCCAACCAAGTCGTGGACGGCCTGAAACCGCAAGCCCAACCCGGGATCGTCGCCGCGGGTGGCAATGAAGTCCTGCACCATGGCAAGCCGGCGCGCGTAAGGCGTGGTAAAGCCGAGATGGTGAACCATGTCGGCCAATAACTTGGCCGGATCATCCCAACCCGCGTATTCAAAATCGACAAACTTGAGTCGCCCATTGACCTGGAGCGCATTGTGAAAACCGAAGTCGGAGGGACTGGGAAAGCGCAGGTCGGGCGCCAAAAGGGCGTCGGGTTGGAGTTGGTGATCGCGGCAAAAAAGCTTAAATTCTTTTTTCATTTGCAACAGTTCCGTTGCTAAATTAGCCAAAACAAAGCTTCTTACTTCTTTTAGCAATGGATCATTTGCACAAGCCGTTTCAATTGCATCAAATCGTTGCTGAATTTGGGCCACAAAGGCATTTAAGCTAAAGCGCGCGTGGGCCGCCGCCGGCAAAGCATCTTCATCAAGTTCGCGGCCGACCGCATCGAGGCGACGCAAAAAGGCAAAAAGTTGTTGCCAGGCCGCGTCGTCTTCAGCGGTCACGGGTTCGCCGTCCAACCACGCCGATAACAGCCAATCGTCGCCGTCGGCACGCGGGGCCGCGACTTGAGTGACCCCCTGATCGCACAAGGCATGGACAAAGGCGGCTTCGCGCTGCACGCGTTGACGGGCGGCAGGGTCGTCGCGACCATAAGTTTTGAGGGCCCAGCGCGAACCATCGCTACAGCCCAGTTGGTATAGGCAATTGTTGCCGCCGTCACGCAACGGTATCCAGGATCGGGTCGGCGGCAGCGCGGGCGTTACGCCGAGTTGGAGATCGAACCACCATTGAATCTCGGACCAGGCCGCAAAACGCGGCAAGCCGTCGACCAGGAGCGGTGCATCGTCGCGATCAGACACGGGTGGGTAAAACCAAAGCGGCTGGGTTTCAGCAGGAAACCCATCGGTCGCGAACATTTCAGGTAAATCGTCGACAAAAACATCCAACTCAAGCGCGGCGATGCGGGCCGCTTTGGCCCGACGGGTGTCTTCAAAAAAGACGGTCTGCTCGGTGAAACCCAAGCCGCCGACAGCGACATGACCCAAAAAGCCGCGTCGCTGCAGGAACCGTCGTGCGGCCACTCGCAAGTGGGCATCGGTATCGAAATTCGAGACTTCAGTTTTATGGCTGACAATAAAGAGTTCCACGTGGAACTTTCGCAAAAACTGCACACAAGCGGTAAAACCTTCAAAGACATAGGCCTGATGCAAGGCTTCGCCATAGGCCCATGCTTGCAGTTGGCGCCAGCGTAATTCGGCCTGATCGGAATCGGCGGCACAAGCGCGTAAGCCCTGTTTTACGGCACTTTTTTCGGCCACACATGTGGCGGGCACCCAACCTTCGCGACGCGCCAAACCCAAAAACAAGGCCCGGTAATCGATAATGGTGTTGTCCAAATCGAAACCGACCCGCCATGGCCGCCGCACGCTCATGGCCGCCCTCACTTCAACAACGTCACGATGTATTTGAACAAATCAGGCGGCTCCACGCTCTCGCGATTACACACGATTTGGACATCAATCGCAGCCGCCGCACTGCCCACGAAACCCGCGATTTCGGGCGCCAGCTTCCCCGCGATGCAAATACCCGCCAAAGAGAGGAAGGCGTCACCGGCACCAATGCGATCCACGACTTTAAAGGAGAGGGCCGGGATTTGATAACTGAGCGAATCACCCAGATCGCGCAGCAGCAATCCCTCGCGACCGCGCGTGGTAACCACGTAACGGGCGCGCACCCGTTCACCGACTTGGCCCGCCACGATGTCGATCGGATCGGTACGGTTGTGGACCGCCAGCCGCAGTTCCGGCTCGTTGAGCGAAACAAAGTCGGCACGTGGGTAGCGATTGACCGTGTGAAAACCCCGGTTGCCGCTGTTGATCTGGGTATTCACCGCCAAGAACGGCGCGTGTTGGCTCAGCGTGCGCGCCATGTCGCGCGAAATAAACCCGTTGCCGAAATCGGGCACAATGACACAATCGTAGTCGCCTAGATTTTCACGCAACCACTTGCACAACGATCGGTTAAGTTGTTCGGGCAGTGGCGAGTCTTCGTTGTAATAGACTTCGAATAATTTGGACGAGGCATCGTCGACAAAACGGCTTTTGCGCACGGTCGGCGCATCGTCCCGGAAAAAGAAGGTCGGCGTAATGTTGCTTTTGAGTTTGTCGCGTATAAAGCCTTCAAAGCTCTGCTGCGCACCCAGCATGGTCAGCAAACCCACTTGGTCGCAATATCCGGCAATGTGGTTGGCAACCGCCAGCGAACCACCGGCAAACTGCTCGACCGATTGGTGTTTCACCGCCAGAATGTTGCCCTTACCGGTTTGACCCATAGGTTGCGTGTAGTGGTACTCGTCGACAATGGCATCGCCAACCACCAACACCTTCAGTTTCTTGAGGCCTTTGATCATGTCGATGATTTCACCGGCCTGAAAACGCTCGCCGAAATGACGCAGGTAATCTTTGACATCGGGCGAAAAAACATTGAAATGCTCATTGAGCAACTGACTGGAACTAAAAACAATGTCGTCGGTATAAACGGTGCGGCCGCCACAGTCCTTAACCGCATTTTGTTCCTTGGTGATGTTGCCGGTCAAATCGTCCTGTGGTTTTTGGTAGTCGCTGCCTTTGGCGTAAACGGCGGGCTGAACCGCTTCAATCGCGGGAATCGCGGTACGGTCGTCGACAATCGCAACATGCGCCACCGCTTCCAAGGCCGCCAGGTTTTCCGCGCGCAACTGCTGGTTAAAAATCGGCCGGCCAGGACCTTTGTTGACGAAACGGTCGGCGGTAATCGTGACAAAGAGCAGATCGCCTTCGGCGGCCGCTGTTTGCAAGTGACGCACGTGGCCGATGTGAATGAGATCAAAGGTACCGTGGCACAACACCACCTTTTGTCCGGCGGCACGTGCGGCCTTCGCGAACTGTCCCAACTGGTCCAGATCAACGATTTTGGACGCTTTCATGAAGATTCCCTTTCCACCCGCAGGCGATCCGCCATGTGGTGCAACAAAAATAAGTGGCCGACCTCAACCATGCCGTAATCGCGGCTGCCAAGCCACAGGTTCAAATCACCCAAGCCGCGCAAGGGATTGTCGGCTTTAAAGCCGGACAAGGTAACGACCTGGCCGCCATTTTGGTGAACCTGCGCCACGGCGGCGCGGATGTTGGGCGAGTTACCGGAGCTGCTGATGGCGAGTAATAAGTCGCCGGGACGGGCCCAAGTCGCCAAAATGCGGGCGTAGGCTTGATCGTAGCCGTAATCGTTGGCCATGCAGGTCATCAGAGCGGCATCGTGCAACACCGTCGCCCGCAATCCGCCGACGTTGACCAGGTCATTGACAATATGGGCGGCAATAGCGGCGCTACCGCCGTTGCCAATGACGTACACAGCGGTGCCGGCGTCAACGGTGGTTTTGAGCAACGTGTGGGCACGGTCAAAGCATTCGTCGGCGTTTAGCGCGACACCGTCCCGGTCGCAACATTGAACCGCGGCGACCAATTGCTGGAAGGCCTGCGTCTTTTCGGTAAACGGAGGTAACGTCTCGCGCGTCATGATTTTGCTCCCAAATGGCGGAACCAGCTCGCCGTCGCCGCTTTAATCCCCTCGGCGTCCCAAACGGGGGCACCGGCCCAGTTCTGGATGGCGGCCAACATTTGCGCGACACCGTCTTCAAATGAAACCGCCGGCGCCCAAGCCAGTTCACTGCGAATCCGGCGCGTATCGGCAAAAGTACAGTCGGGTTCACCTGGCCGCTTAGGTATGTAGCTAACCGGCCCTTCGAGCAATGAAACCAGGCGGTTAATGCTGTAATGGTTGCCGCTTCCGACGTTGTAAATCCGTTCGACGCGCTCGCTTTCGGCGGCGGCAATAAAGGCGCGTGCCACGTCGGTCACAAAGGTGAAATCGCGGGTTTGTTCGCCGTCACCCACAACGGTGTAGGGTTTTCCGTTGAGTTTTTGGGCGAGAAACACGCCGAATACGGCGCCGTAGGCACCGGTGGTGCGTGATCGCGGCCCGTACACATTAAATAGACGCAGCGATAAAGCGGGCAGTTGGTAAACGCGCGCCCAGTGCATCACCAACTCTTCGCCCATACGTTTGGTCAAGGCGTAGGGGTACTGCGGCCGTATCTCGGCGGTTTCCGGGGTTGGGAAAATGTCCGGGATGCCGTAACACGAAGATGATGCGGCGTATACGAACCGTTTCACACCGGCATCACGCGCCAGTTGCAGCACATTTAGAGTACCTCTGACGTTGCAGGCGAAATAACGATCCGGTTTTTCAATGGAAGGCACGATGTCGGCCAAGCCGGCCAAATGAAAAACCCAATCGGCATCGCGGAAGGACACCGCCAAACCGTCGGGTTCGCATATGTCGTGGTTGACCAGCGAGAAACGGGCATGGTCGCGAAACGGCGCCAGATTGCTCTCGCGACCGGTTTCAAAATTATCAACGGCCGTCACAGAACAGCCCTGTTGCAAAAGCAATTCGCATAAGTGGCTACCGATGAATCCTGCACCACCGGTCACAACAGCTTTCATTGTCTACCTCGCGGAAAGGCCCATTCTAACGTAAACACCAGCAACATGGAAGCTTACCAAAGTCGTAAAACCCTAGTGCCGTCGTATCGACGACGTACACGGGGTAAGTCTGGAACCGCTAGGTCGTGCTGCAACAACGGCCACTCAATCCACCATGACAGGCATGGAACAGGGGACACAAGCGCCGTTGATGAAAACGTCGGGTTATGCTTTTTGATCGGTCGCGAGCGGGCAGATCTTTACCGGCATTTAAGGAGGCACGGGCCGACAACTCAAAGGACGCGTCGGGTTTAGCGCGTCGGCGCGGATTCGGAGGCGGGGTTAGGGTCTAATTTTTCGAGGATTCGACGGGCAAGGCGACGAGGACCGTGACCATCGAGCCTTTGACGACCCGCTTCGGAAAAGGACTGGGCGCGATGGGGGTCAAAAATAAGGGTACACAGGTGGTCGACTGTTTCTTCAAGATCGCGACCAACATCGGTTAACTCAGCTTGAGCCAGCGCCTTGAGCTCGTGATCACCCGCATCGCGGCCAGGCGCAAAAGTCACCGTCGGCAAGCCGAGGTGCAGGCATTCGAACAGAGTCACCCCATAAAGACTCAAGCCGTAATTGGCTTGCATCATGAGTTGCTTGATGTTCGCCGGATTGTTGTGGGTAATCCAATCGAGGCGGCGCGTGGCGGCCGGTGGAATCACGGGCGCTTTGGCGAAGGGGCCCCGCACCCAGTGGATGCGAAAGTGGGCGGGCAAGCGGGTGTCAAGCATGGCGGGCAGGTGATCACCCAATCCGTGAACATCGCTGCCACCAGAGAAAACAATCACGTCAGAGCCGGGTTTCCAGGTACGAGGCACAGCGCCGGCATTGAGCAGGAAACACTCCCAACCAAATACGACATTGTTGGTTTCCTCATCCTCGCCACGCAGATAAAACGACGGAACCCATTGCAAATCAACCAGTTCAGCTTTTTTAACGGTAAAATCGAGCGACACAATCAACAATCCCGCATCACGTTGCTGCTGCAGAAACGCATGCCATTCGTCGTCGATCAACCGCGCGGGCATGTCGAGCACTAACACTTGGAAAGGCTTGGCCGCCAGAACTTCCTCTAGCCGCGAGCGCAAGCCGCCGACGGCGGTGAAGTCGTGGGGAATCAGTTCTAATTCTTGACGAACGAAGGCTTCGCCTTCGATGACCAAATGGATCCCGGCGGCGGCGACGTCTTGTAAACCGGCGGCGGAGACCAGAGTTCGGCTGATGTGGCCCAGACCTACGCCATGCCCACCGGCAGTGGCGAACAAGACGCTTGGCGCCTTTTCGTGGGCGGTCTTTTGGCGAACATGAGCGTTGAGAAAACGCAGCTCGGGGTCGCGGTCGACTTCCTCAAAAACCCAACGCAACGAAACCAAAGAGTCGGCGGGATTTTCAGCATACCAGCGGCGGTAAATTTCGGCCATGAACCGGTAATCGCTGGCCGTATCCACCGACAAACGCTGTTTGGGGCGGTAAAACCAGGGATCGTCAACCACATCGATGGTATTGAGATCAGCGGCAAATTTTTTCAGGCTCTGACCAACATGCTCCCGTTCAAACGGCAACTCAGCTTCAATCACCAGCTTATTCCAAATGCGGAACGGATAGAGGTCGATGCCTTCATGAACGACGGTGAACCCGTTCCGCGGCGGGACACGCACCAAATCAGCGCCACGGGCCAGGGCTCGAATCATTTTGGTGATGATCTCGGGATCGATCAGCGGACAATCACCGCAGATGTACAGCACGTATTCGGGCCGTTCTCGAGCCACAATATAATCGATGCGACCGACCAAATCGTTGACATCGCCGCTGTAGGCGACAACCGGTCGACCGGCTGCCTCAGCCCAATCAACCAAATCGCGGTTCTCTTCGTCGGCGGTGGTGGCCAAAACGGCCTTGCGAATCAACGGCACCGCGTCCAAACGTTCGAAAAGACGCGCAATCAGGGGTTTACCCTCAAGCGGAAGCAAGTGCTTGCGCGGCAGCCGACTCGAACTGAGACGTGCGCCGACAACAGCTACAACATCAACCATGCAGAAACCTCAACCAAGGAGACACTTTCAAGAAACGATTCGGATAGAAGCATCAAACGCCGGCACAAGGCCTGGCAAGCATAAATGATAAATGGGGCCCCAAAAATCAACACGTTAAGGGGAATATCGGCATAACGCCGGGAAACATTGATAAGCCGACCCGGAGAGAGACATTGGCGATAAGGTATGCCTCACGGTGGCAAAACCAACCTCTTCGATAGGCATGAATGCCGTCGGTCAGACCACTTATTGTACCGCATTCGCGTCTTTGCGATAGGGTTGAAGTGTAAAGGCAATATTCGGCAGCACGCCGCCAGGTTTACGCGTCTCGTCCCATTCAGCCAACGAGAAAATAATACGGGTCAGATGACCCGGGGAGTGTGGGGTGTGGCGCATCATCGGAAAAAGCGCGGCTTGACCCGGCTCCCAATGGACTTCCAGCCCCTTTTGACCGTCGCCAAGGGCTATCAAACCCGTCGTCGCACCAAAGCCACCACTGCACGAAATGATCGATGACAGATTTTGGCTGTGGTCAAAGGCTTGGTTCAAGGCGAAACGCTCGGGCGCCAGGCCGCCTTGATGGGTCTCAACCCATAGCGGCCCCTGAAAAGCCTCAGGCAACAGGGTGAAATGACCCAATCGCATCGACCCGTCGGGAATCGGCCATTCGGGAAACAGGAATGCCAATTCAAGCTGTGCTGATTGCAGATCGAGTCGGTAGCGTTTGATGATAGGGCCCAGCTCGGTTTTCAGGCCGACCTGCACAATGAGGCTGCGACCACGGTTGTTTTCTTCGATAAAAAATCGCGGCTGCGCCGCGTTCAAATCGGTAATGCGGCGCCCGCCCTTGGGTTCAATGACAATGTGGCCGGAAAAGAAATCGGCGCCGAGAGTAATACAAGAAAAGTAGCCATGCGGCAAGGTACCGACCAGGGGCTGAAAATCGTGTTCGGCAAAGGCGAGCCGGTCAATGGTCATGCCGCGGCGTAAGTTGAGGGTCAGCGCAATATGTTGCGTCTTCAGAGTTAGCAAAAAGTGTTCGGAATCCAAGCTGTGCGTCACGCCGACCGTATCAAGCGCATCGCTATCGAGGGCTTGAACCTCGGGATAAGCGCCCTGCAAGGCAAAAACCGGGTCGCCCTTCAGTTGGTGGAGTAAAATCGCCAACCGCGTTTTGGCCTCGCTAAGGCGTTTGCGCAGGATGTGCGTGCGCAAGTCGCTGGACCACAACAAACACAGCTCGCGCATCAACGCCGGGTCGGGTTTCTCTTGCGCGGCCAACAAGGCAGCGGCTCGGTAACAAAGCGTATTTAAGTGCAAATCGGATTGACCGGTGATCGCCCAGCGCGACACGTTGTATTTGGGCTGCTTTTTGACCGGCACGGGATGCGTCGCCGATTGCAAGCGGTAAATCGGCGCGGGTTGATCGTCGGCCGCCACGCACAAGGCCTGCGACGGCAAACACCACTGCATACCGAAAGCCGCAACCATGTCGGTAAACCAATAGGCCAACCGGTCCCATTCGCCAGGCGGCGCGACATCGTTTTCGTAACTGTAACGCTTGGGGCGAAAGCCGAAAATTTCAGCGTCGCTGCAATAAAGCGGCAAGGCATAGGGCTGTTTGGCGAGTCGACGGACCAGGTAGTCACGGTAATCCGTGCTGGAAATATCGCGGTGGACCCAACGCTGCAACTTTTGAAACAAAATGGAATCGGACCACAACAGCGGTAAACGTGCACCGCCCGGACCCTGCACATACCAGGGTCCCTGCTCCGGCAATTGGCCGCGATGAACCAACTGGGCGTTGTCCCAATCAACCACCAATGCCTTGAAGCCTGCCTCGTGGTAGAGATCGACCAAACCGGCGCTAAACGCCATTTCGTTGACCAAGGCCAATTGGGGACGGCAGCCCAGCATGCGCTGGTAATCGGCACAACCCAAGGCCAAATTGGCGCGATTCACTGAAACCGGCGCCAGCGGCCCAATCATTTGAATTAGGCCGCTGCCAATCAGTTCGCAGGCACCCGCCGCGAGCAAAGCCCGAAAGCGATCCACCCAGGCGGCGTCACATTGTTGAATTTGGGCCAAGGTCCAGGAAGACATTTCAATGCCGATGGGAACCCGGTGCTGCTCGACCAGTTCAAGCAAGGGCGTGTAGCAACGTTCGATGACGGTGGCCCGCTGCTCCATCGCCAACGCCGAAAAGGCGAGGTTCAAATGAAACACCGCATAAGCTTTGGTTCCGCTTTGCTCCACGATGACAAACTCCCGTGTCTAGCGCTCTGATAAAAGAGGCCGCAAGCCGTCACTGGGATCGGCACGCCAGTTGCGGTCCGGCATTTCGGCAGGATTGGGCACTTTTTCGCCGGCGCCGTCGGCGACAAATCCCTGTTTAATCGTTTGAATCACCGGGCCGATTTCCTCGGGCAACCAACAGTGTCCTGTTTTGTATTCGGCACCTTCACGGTCCAAATCAAGATGGAATTCAACGATGTGGGCCTGCCAGCGGTGGACCGCGCGGTACAGCACCGCCGCTTGGTGCGAGTGATCCGACCAGCCAACCGCGCAGTTCAGAGCGGCGCGCATCGTTTCAATCGCGGCGAGGTTACAGTGTTCCGGCGGCGCCGGGTAGGCCGAACTGCAATGCAACAAGCTGAAAGCTTTGCAGTCGCTTTGTTTTAAAACGGATACGGCGTGTTCGACCTCGGCCATGTTGGCCATGCCGGTCGACAAAATAACCGGTTTGCCGGAGCCACCGCAGGCCCGCAGCAACGCGTCCCACATCAGTTCATAGGACGCGATTTTGTAACAATGGACGTGGGGTTTGAGGATTTCAACCGCGTGTAAATCAAACGGCGTACAACAAAACTGAATGCCGCGCAAACGACAGCGCACTGCCAGTTCCGGGATAAATTTGGTGGGGAGTTCCCACTGTTTGCGGCGACGATGAGCCTCCGAACGCCGCAATATTTGGGGTGCGAATAGCTGATCAATGCGAAACAACTGGAATTTAACCGCATCGCAACCCAACGCCGCCGCCCGGTCAATGAACTCACGGCAACGGTCTAAGTCCTGGTTATGATTGCTGGAAACTTCGGCAATAAACTGAGGCGCGACAGAGGGTGTCATGGAGGGCGAAGCTCCTTGTCAAAATGCGGGAAACGGGTGTATTGAGATAAATTCTACCTGAAAACCTAGCGCGAAGCGTATGAAAAACGCGTGTCAAAAGAAGCCAAACCCGCAATTCAAGCGCGCTAACGGCAGACAGATAACCCAAGTGAGCAACACGTGAAGATGACACGGCGGCGAATCGGCGCCGGCGGAGCAAAACGGGGAAACGTCCCTTATTTGACGATTTTTATTTGCGCATATGCTTTAAAAATTAAGGTGGCCGGTCGCTGCGACTTTTATTTGCGCATATACTTTTAAAACCATCATCCCTCGCCGGCACAACAGCCTCACTGTCACACGCCGTCTCCAGCGGGCCTCGCTTTAGGGCGCCAGCAACTCGCGCAACTTTATGATGCGGTTCACGCTGCCGGCAAAGTCACCGCGCAGTTCCGCCTCTATTTCACTTTCGTAATCCAGCGAGGCAATTAGCACCGTCACCCCGGCTTGATCATTGAGGATTTCCGGCGAACAGACCGGAATCTCGTGCAACACCGTCCCTTGTTTGCTGGGATCCCGGTCGATAATCGCCTTGGGATTTAGCGCGCGTAGATGCGGCAAAATCAGCTCTTGCGTCATGCCGCCTGCACCCCAAATCACCAGGTCGGTTGTGTCCTTTGGCAACCTCGGCAACCAACGATCGGCGCGACAGACAGGTCGCTGGTAGAGTTGCGCCAACACACGCAAGCTGTCGGGATAACGCAAGCTTTCCCAGGCACCGCCCTGGATTTGAAGAATTTCAAATCCGTGAGCCGCCAGCAAGCGACTGAGCGAGGCCGTGTTGAACATGTGGAAATGGCCGGGATTGAAATCCATGTCGACCCACGGGTGACCCGAACGGTTGGGCACTTCGATAAAAAGCCGGCCGTTGGGTTCCATTAACTGCTTAAACAAGGCGAGACAACGCGATACGTCTTCAAGATGCTCGAGGACATGACTCGCGATGATCAGGTCGTACCCCTCTGACAACGCCTCGACCTCGGACCAGGAGCGGTAAACCCGTTCCAAACGGCCCTCGGCGTCCACTGCATTGGGCGAGACCTCCAGACCCTCGTAACGTTTGATACCGGGTACCATCGCCTTGAGATAGGCGGCAAAAGAGCCGTCGGCACAGCCCAGCTCAAAAACATGAAAAACCTCGTCCAACGCGGTCCGTAAAAAGCGAAATTGGTCGGCCAAGCGCTCGGCGGTGTAGGTCGGCGCCAGGTAACGGTTTTGATAGGGCAACGGCTGCCAGTTGTGGCGCTGCAAGTGGAAACACTCGCGGCAAAATAGAAAATGCTGCATTTCTTGTTCAACGGCATCAACAGCATCGCTGTCACAAATGCAGCAGGTCGGTGGGTTCTCAGGGCTGGACCGCACAACGCGCCTCCAACAGTTTTGGGAATCAATGGTGGCCGATATGATAGCCTCTCCCTCTGGTTGGACTCAATATTTAAAGCGACGTTCAGTGACCGGAAAGCGTCGTTCCAGCGCAAAAAAACAACGAAACCGGCCGTCAATAAAGCGCGAGCGCCAAGGGCCGGCGGGTAGAGGCGTCGTTTTCCACGGCATGACCGCACAAGATTCGCGCCTAAGTGCCGATAAGAACGCAAAGCCAATGATTCGGGAGCCGATGTGGTTGAACTTTTATTTGCGCATGTTGATTCAAAACCAACGCCGGCGGGCGAACCAGATTACCTGCAAGCCCGTGCCTGTCCGGTCTGCGGCGAAGCGCAACGTCCCCCCACCCCTTACCTGCAACTCCCCGATTTCCAGTTTTTTGGCGACGACGAACACCGGTCAAAACGCGCCGATTTAAACCAAGTCCAGTGCCGTCGCTGCCTGGCCCTCTACATGAATCCTTGCTACACGCCGCGCGGGTTCGCCGTCCTTTTTGCCGACGCGGGCCAATCTTACGGCGCCACGGAATTGCGCCCACAGGAACAAGCGGCCTGGCTACACCAACAGGGTTTGCTCGGCACGGAGCCCGCCACCCTGCTTGATGTCGGTTGCGGTGCCGGACGTTTTCTGGCCGCGCTACCCGACCATGTGCGCGGTATCGGCGTCGATATCGACCAAGCCTCGATTGACCACGCCAGACAGGTCGCCGGCGCGCCCAACCGTAATTTTGCCGTCGCCGATTTTGAACAGTTCACCGTCACCGAACCCGTCCACGTTATCACCATGTTCCACGTCCTCGAGCACCTGCCCAACCCTATTCGCGTGTTACAAAGCCTGCGCGCCTTGGCCTTACCCGCCACCCGCTTGCTGCTGGAAGTACCGATCCTCGAAAAAGCCAAAACCAACGATATCAACGGCTACCTGACGCCGTCGCACCTCACCCACTTCAGCCGTCACAGCTTGCGTCAGGTCGTCATTCAAGCCGGCTGGCGTTTGGAACATGAGGAAGTCATGGCCCACTACAACGGCTTCCGCGTCATCGCCGCACCAGACTCGGCCGCCCCCTGCGCATTTGACGGTACCGACGATCACGGCTTGTTGCTCGATTACCTTGCCGACCACCACGGCGAACTGCAACGCCTCCACCACCGCCTGCAGCAACGGCTCCACGCCAACGAAATCGTCATTCGCGGCGGCGGCATGCACACCGAAATGCTCTATCAACGCACCACCTTGTTCCACGATCCCCAACGCCGTTTTCATATTGTCGATGGCGACCCACGCAAACAAGGTCAATCCTGGCGCGGTATTCCCATCAGCGCCCCGGCTGTGCTGGCCACGCTCAAATGGAACAAGCGACAAATGATTTTTAGCAGTTACGGCCATCAACCGGCCATGGTGGAAGAAGCGCGCCGGTTGGGCATTCCCGACAGCGCCACCCTTGAACTCTACGACCATATTCGCCGCTACTGACGCGGTCTCACGCGCCAAAACACACCAGGAGCACTCTTTGACGCCAAGTCCCCACCACGTTTCCCAGTTCCCCGAATCACCCTGGTCCATCCTGCCGCCCGATGTGCGCGACAACTGGCAACAACACGCCGATCACGAGGCCGACATCGTGTTTCAGAATTTCGCGCACCCGCGCAACCTCGGCTGCGTCCAGCGTTTTCTGCAACAACTGGCGCCCGCCGGCCGCTGGTTGGTTTACGGCGCCGGCAGCCACACCCAGCGCCTGTTGCCGCTGTTGCGTCGCTTCAGCGATTTGACCATCGTCGGCCTGGTCGACCGCATGGCCGGTCAACTGGAAAACCAATTTGGGTTGCCGGTACTGACCCCGGCCCAAGCACGCGACCTCGAGGTCGACGGCGTTTTACTCTCACACACCTGCCGCGAATGGGACATGGCGGCCGCCCTGCGTGAAGTCGGTTTCCCAGCCGACAAAATCATTCCCATCTACAGCCATCCCCACTACGCCGCCGCCTGTGAACCCTGGTACCGCGATTTGGCCGAGCGCATACCCGACGGCGTAACCCAACTGGTCGTACGCTGCGGCCGATCAACGGTGATCGACGACCAACATTTGGCCGAAAGCTTTGATCCGGCGACCACCCTGACCGTGTTTGCCGGTCGCGCCGACTACTTCGAACCAAGTACGCTGTTCCGTCAAATCGACGTCGCCCAATCACTGACCGCCCTGCAACGGCTAATCACCCAAAGCGGCGCCAAACGCATTTACCTGAGTACCGGCTGGTTTAACAATCAATTGGCGCTGGTGCTGTACCGCCAATTTCCCGATCACCACATCATCCACGAAATCTTTGACTGGAACGTGTTGTTCCCGGCCGGGACCACCGTGGCCGCCTTCGGCCATCACCCCGCCACCATTCAACGCAACCTCTTGGGTGAATACGTCGGCCTGCAACGCGCCGCCGCCGTCGTCAGCAAACGCGACGGTCACTACTGGCAACGCGTCACCGCGGCAGGCACGCAACCCTATCTCGCCTTCCACAGCGGTTATCAGGAGAGCACGCCTCCGCCGGCCAAACGCACCGAGCAGGGATTTCATCTGGTTTACGGAGGTATTTTGCCGGATCCCGCCTTTTTGGCAAACTACCAAATTGATTATGATTTTCTGCCGCTTTTCGAGCACCTATGCGGTTTTCCCGACATTACGATCTCGCTGTACAACTCACTCGACGATGGTAATCCGCGTTTCAAGCCTTACCACACGCGTTTTGCCGACGGTTCGCTGCGCTACCATGCGCGCTTGCCCTACACGCAGTTTTTGGCGCAGGCCGCCGACGCCGATTACGGCTGGCAGGCGGTGATCAGCCGTCGCGAATTCGCACCTGACCAAATTTGTGTGCTGCCGAGCCGGGCCATGGGCTACCTTGCCGCCGGATTACCGCTCATCCTGGATCCGGGCTGGCACTTCCTCGCCGAATTGGTACAACAGTTCGACGCGGGCCTCATTCTCGAGGATTTTCAGCCCGAAGCCGTTCACCAACAGCTCCGCGCCGCACCACGCGAGCAGCACGCCCAAGGCGCGGCTAAGCTGTACCAGTGGATTGGACGCCACAACCGAGCGACCCTGGCCCAGCTAGCCCAGCAATAGCAGCGTTGAGTAACGCGCCTATTTCAGCAGTTGTTCGGCCTGATAAGCGGCACGCAGTAAACGGTTTTCGCTGAAATGTGGGCCCAACATCTGCAGGCCGATCGGCAGACCGGCTTGATCGCGACCCGCCGGCAAGGACAGCGCCGGAATGCCGGCGAGGTTGGCCGTCACGGTGAAGATATCGGCCAAGTACATCGCCATCGGATCATTGAGTTTGGCGCCGGCTTCAAAAGCCGTCGTCGGTGTCGTGGGCGCCAGCAACACGTCAACCTGGTCAAACGCTTTCTGAAAGTCTTCGATGATTTTGGTGCGTACTTTTTGCGCCTGCAAGTAGTAACCCTCGTAGTAACCACTTGAAAGGCAATAGGTTCCCAAAAGAATTCGGCGTTTTACTTCCATGCCGAAACCCTCAGAACGCGAGCGCACGTACATGTCGCGTAGGTTACCGTCTTCAGCGGTACGGTACCCATAACGCACGCCGTCGAAACGGGCTAAGTTTGAGCCGGCCTCGGCGGTGGCAATTAAGTAGTAAGCGGAAATGGCGTATTCGGTATGGGGCAAGCTGACGTCGACGATGGTGGCACCCGCGGCGCGGAAAAGATCAACCAAACGGTTGAGCGCAACCTGAATTTCCGGCTGGACCGCGTCCCCCAAAAATTCCTTCGGCAAACCGATGCGCAGGCCGCTAATCGCTTGGGTCAGTTCCGGCAGCGACGGCGTCGCTTCCACTTGCGCTGAGGTCGCATCACGGTGACAGGGACCGGCAATCACATCGTAGAGGCGGGCCACGCCCGCAACATCGGCGGCAACCGGCCCAATTTGATCAAGACTCGATCCATAAGCAACCAGCCCGTATCGAGAAACCCGGCCGTAAGTAGGTTTGAGGCCGACAACACCGCAAAAGGCGGCCGGCTGGCGAATCGATCCGCCGGTGGAACTACCCAAGGCAAACGGCACCATATTGGCGGCGACGGCGGCAGTGGATCCGCCGGAACTACCGCCGGGAACACGCGTCAAATTGTGCGGGTTGCGCGTTTGACCCAAGGCTGAGAACTCGCTGGAAGAACCCATGGCGAACTCATCCATGTTGGTCTTACCGATCAAAACCCCGTCGGCCTGCTTGAGGCGCTCGATGGCGGTGGCGTCATAAGGCGCAACAAATTGCTCGAGGATTTTGGAGGCGCAGGTCGTCTTACGGCCTTCGATATTAATATTGTCCTTTACGGCAACCGGCAAACCGGCTAGGGCGCCAACAGCTTCGCCGGCGGCGCGGCGACGGTCGATGTCGCGGGCTTGGGCTAGGGCTTCTTCTTCTTGGACACTTAAAAAGGCGCCGACCTCGCCGTCGCGCGTTTGAATCGCGGCCAAACTTTCTTTGACCAGCGCCTCACTGGTCAAAGCACCGCTGCGCAATTGCTCCATGAGGGTGTTGGAGGACACGTTTAAATCACAAACCATGACAATTCAATCCCTTAAGGCGGTAATTCGACCGCAACGGCTATTTGACGTTAATTACTTTGGGCACCAGGAAGTGGTGGCTTTCGGTATCGGGCGCATTGGCCAGGGCTTTCTCAGAACCCAAACTGGGGCGCACCTCATCCTCGCGGAACAAGGGTTGGCGCGCAAGCACATTCGATGTTGCGGGCACATCGTCCAAGTCCAGCTCGGCAATCTTTTCAACGTGAGTCAAAATGGTGCCCAGTTGTTCGGCGAGCAACGCCGTTTCCGATTCATCGAAGTGTAAATTAGCGAGTTTGGCGTAGTGCGTTACGGTTTCATGGGTAATGGCCGTCATGAAATCAACCCCCTGCGAGGTAGCGATAGAATGGCTAAGGTTTTAGCAGGGGGTCGACGGGGGGTCAACCGATTCGTTGTAAAACCTAGCGCCGACGCGGCTGGGCCCGCGTCCAATTCGGCTCGGGCACCTCGACCCTGTAGGAATCGAAAGGGACCACGGCTTCGCAAACGCCAACGCCGCCAATAAAAAAGGGATGCGAACCGCCGAAGCCGCCACATCCCTTAGGTTTAATGGGTTTTAATCAGGTTTTTATTGGTCGTCGGCCAATTCCAAACCCAGTTTGCCGTCCTTGAGTGCAATGCGTCCGCTGACCTTGACGTCCAAGTCTTCTGCGTCGGAGTAGGTCATAAAACTTTTTTTCAACCCCATTTTCATAAAGTACTTAACCGTTCGCGAATTGGTGATCAACTTTTTGCCGTCGTCGACCAAAAACACCGCTTGGATTTCGTAATTACTCAAAACTTGGTTCAAACCCTGGGATACGTCACGCAGCGACGCCAGGGGCACTTTAATGATCGAGGCATTGCCGACCAGGTTGGGAATTTGGTCGGCGGACGTGGTTTCTTGATTGAAATAAACGCCGATTTTCTTAATGTCGGGGTTTTGATCGACAATTAATTTGATCTTGGAACGCAAATCATCCTGAGCCAAAGCGCTCAAAGAGCCCAACAGGAACAGCGTCACCGACACCATGGCGATAAAACGTGTGCCGCGAAATCCTTTCATCAATGTCACCTCAAAAGTATCAGCCGCGAAATCGGCTTTCGAGTGACGCGCACGGGCAAACCGACCCAACCACATCGGGCCTCGGGCCAAAGCGCTGCGCGTCCGGTTTGTTTCGACCGGAGAAGGTAACCGTAAATATTTACCTTGCGTTTTTCATCTATCGGCAGAGAAACTCATGAACTCAAGAAATCGACACGACAAAAAGGCGGCGGTGTGTCCAGCACGCGCTAAGGTCCCGCGTTTAGACCAGCAAATCGATGATGCTGCGCTGGGCGTCAAGCGTGCGTTCTAAGTTCGTGACCTGAATGTCCTGAATTTGGAGCGCGATGTCAAACGCCGATTTGGTCGGCGGTAAACCTCCGCCGCTACTCAGTTCCGCCGAAGCGGGCGGGCGACTTTGCAACTGGGCGTACTGAGCGCTAAGCCCTGCACCACCACTGATTGAATCGATCATAAAACCCTACTCAAGGCCAATCACCTCGGTTTCACCGCGGTGTTGGGTAGCAAACGTAAAACAGGCGTTTTCCCTTCGAGAGTAACGCCTGTTTGTTGTATCGGCCGACTTCGTCGGCGAGATGAGCAAAAATTTATTTGCCCGAGCCCAACTCGTAAACCACTTCCCATTGCGAGCCCTTGCGAATGACGCGGCCGTGGATCGCCTTACTGCTTTCCACCTGAGAGTCGGAGAAAATTTGGACATTGTACTTTTTGGATTGTTTCATCAGGTAGGTAACCGTTCGTTTGTTGGTAACCAACTTTTCCCCATCGTCGAAGAGGAACAAAACCTGGACCGGCTCGCGCTTGAGGATGTCGTTTACAATTGACCGGCTCACATCGGAAACAGAGCTGATCCCAACTTTAATGACTTTCGCCGAACCGACGGTTTCCGGCAAGGGGATGTCATCCGCGTTGCGCGCGTTAAAAACAGCAACAATCGTTTTGACGTCACTTTGTTTTTCAACAAGGGTTTTCACCGGCGCGACATAATCGGTCTGACCGTAGAGGGACATACCCAACCATAGACAAAAAAGAGAGCAGTACTTCATTGAGTTCCTCAAGCTTAGTTTTATGACCGGCATCAAGAGCAACTTATCGGATAAACGGTCATTTAGACGAATTTTTGAATGCACCCGGATCGACCCGATCTCAATCCTTGTCACCAAGCAAGAGTCGGTCCTTTTCCGATCTTTTCGGATACAGCAAAAATCTTACCATCACCCCGTCTCGGAAAAAAGCGGAGCAATGTAAGCTAGATCAACCATGCGCGCAAATCACCGGCCTTGGCGACCCATCCTCGCCCGGCCCAGCGGTGCCCGCAACCAGCCAACCCCTAGGATGATCCGTAAAACGCTTTCCTGTCGTGCGGTGCTTCCCTTGTTCAAACGGGAAAAGCCGTCTTAGGGTTTTCACCCCATCGGCTCGTTTGCCGGCAACAGTTTCGGTCAAAATACTGGTCTTCAACAACTTGTGGAAATACTAAAGGCAACCGCTGTTCCACCGCTGCATTTGCCAAACGGTTGCACGCCAAGCCTTTGTCCGAAATCATCGGCATTTATCGCACTTCTCAGGTTTTGGGGATTAAAACCTGTCATGACGATCCACCTTGTCCTGGCCGCGCCACGCGGGTGAGCCCATCTCACCGCGATTTTTCCGTGGACCCAAGCCCGCGCTTTTTCTTCCCCGGCACCGCGCAGCCTCCTAATCCGGGTTAGAATGGGCACGGCATCTCCTTTGACTACAGCTTCTTCAAGCGTCTTTTGCCGACGCAATCGCCGTGCTTTGTCGGCGATGGAACCATCACATCGAGGAACCCTTATGTCCGAATTTGTTCTGGCCGTGGACCAAGGCACCACCAGCTCCCGTGCCATTGTTTTTGATCGCGACGCACGCATTCACGGAATGGCGCAACAAGAATTCCCCCAGCTCTTTCCCGCCGACGGCTGGGTAGAACACCGCCCCGCCGACTTGCTCAACAGCACGCGCCACGTGTGTCACGAAGCCCTCAAGGCCGCCAACCTGAAACCGCAGCAAATCGCGGCCATCGGCATTACCAACCAACGGGAAACCACCTTGGTCTGGGATCGCCACACCGGCGAACCCATATACAATGCCGTGGTTTGGCAAGACCGTCGTACCGCCGATTATTGTCGGCGCCTCAAACAGCAAGGTCACGAGGCCCTGGTCCGCCGTAAAACCGGCCTGCTCCTCGACCCTTACTTTTCAGCCACCAAGCTGCGCTGGATTTTACGCAATCACGCCGACGCCTCGCGCGCCGCCGCCGCCGGCAACCTGTGTTTCGGTACTGTCGATACCTGGCTGCTTTGGTCGCTGAGCAAGAAACGCCGTCACGCCACCGACGCCACCAACGCCTCGCGCACACTTTTATTCGACATCCATCAAGGCACCTGGGACGATGACCTGCTCGCCTTATTCGAAATACCCCGCGCCATCTTGCCCGAGGTCTGCGACAGCGCCGCCGACTTCGGCGTGACCGATTTCCTCGGCTGCGATATTCCCATCTTCGGCATCGCCGGCGACCAGCAGGCCGCCACCCTCGGTCAAGCTTGTTTTGAGCCAGGCATGGTCAAAAGCACCTATGGGACCGGTTGTTTCATGGTTCAAAATACCGGCGACCGCGTCATCGATTCACAACACCGCCTGCTCGGCACTATCGCTTACCAAATCGACGGCCGCCGCACTTACGCACTTGAAGGCAGCATTTTTGTAGCCGGTGCCGCCATCCAGTGGTTGCGCGACGCACTCGGCGTCATCGACACCGCCGCCGCCTCTGAAGCAATGGCCGCCGACCTGAACGACAACCACGGCGTCTATTTCGTGCCCGCTTTTACCGGCCTGGGCGCACCTTATTGGAATCCAGACGCGCGTGGCGCTATTCTCGGCTTAACCCGGGACGCCGGCGTGGCCCACATCGTCCGTGCCGCATTGGAAGCCGTGTGTTACCAGACGCGTGACCTGACCACCGCCATGGCCGGCGACGGCGTCGCTACCAAGCAACTGCGCGTGGACGGCGGCATGGTTGCCAACACCTGGATGTGTCAATTCTTGGCCGATACCCTTGATATCGAGGTATTGCGCCCGCAAGTTCGCGAGACAACCGCACTCGGCGTCGCCTTTTTGTGTGGGCTCAAACTCGGTTGGTACCAGTCATTGGACGAGATCGCCAAGCTGTGGCGCGAAGAACAAGCCTTCAAAGCCGACAGTGACCAAAAACGGCGCGACGCACGCTATCAAGGCTGGCGCAAAGCCGTAGAACGCATCAACGGCGCCGGTTAAATAAGCTCACGGACTTCGTCAATCAAGGCCAGGCGTTCCGGGGCAAGTTGATCAATCGAGATCTTGCCCCGCTTCAGCGCGATGGCGTCGCAGAGCGGTTGGAAACACACGCGTACCGCTTCATGATCCAGTAACTCGGCTACAGTATCGTCGCGACCCGCGCGCGCCAGGCAGAAAAACCCTTGCAGCGCGAAATGGCGCAATTCCGTCAAGGCTTCGCCGGCCACCATGGTACGCATGTGGTCCAACAAACTGGGTAACACTTCCGACCATGGATAGGGATTGTCGCCGCTCATTTTGAGAAATGCCTCGCGACACAGAGACTCATGGGGTGAGAGTTTAAGCGCCATGATGAAATATTCCATGGCGCGCGCACGCCGACCCCCGCTGATCAACAGGGATCCCAAATCCAAGTAGAAGAGACCGTCTTCACCGGCGTGTTCAATCGCCTGCATCAAGCAGTCCTCGGCTTGTTGCGGGCGCTGCAAGGGACCGCGATACAACAGACCCAAATTAGCGTGGGCCAAGGCGGATTTAGCGTCGCAGTCAATGGCACGATGAAAGGCATGTTCAGCGTAAGCAGCACGATCCATACGCTCACCGCACAGAACGCCGAGATTATTCCAAGGCAAAGCCGAGTGGTTGCGCAACCGCAATGCACGCCGGAAAGCGTGTTCGGCATTTTCGATCTGACCCATCTCTGCGAGGGCGATGCCCAAGTTGTTCCAAGCCGAGAAGAAGTTCTCGCGCAGGTCGATGGCCTGGCCATAAGCCTCTTCCGCCTCTTCGTAACGACCGAGGTGGTAGGCGTAAAGATTGCCCATCAGGAACCAGTAAATGGGTTCGCGATCACCTTTTTCCAACGCTTTTTCGGCATGCTGTTCCGCGAGTTTGAAGCGACGGAACGCTTCCGCGTAAACCCGAGCCAAATTGGCGTGGGGTAGCGGGTAGGCGGCGTCGTGGGCACAGGCGGTTTGGTAGGCGTCCAAGGCGGCGTCGTAAATACCGCGTTCCTCACAAACCGCACCCAACCAATTCCACAGGCGCGCATCAGCGGGAAAGATCTGCAAGCTGCGACGGCAAGTCGTTTCGGCCAGAGGTAGCGCGTTCATTTGGCGCAACAACAAAATGAGATCACTCCAACCCGCTACATCGGGATGCCCGTCAAAGAAGCGCTTCACCAAAGGCACGAGCCATTGTTCGAACCAGGCGGCACATTCTTCCTCGGTCGGTTCACCGTCTTCACAGATGTGGTCGGGCAGACGTTCGGTAAGCCAAGCCTCGATTTGTTGGAAACGCCGTGTGGCGGCATCGTCGCGAAACGGACGGGCGACCAAACCGCGCCGTTTGGGAGCACCCAAGGTGCCGCCAAAGGCGTTGTAAAAGGCAAAACGCATGGCGCGCGGTTGCTCGGGCGGAACTTCGCGCAAAGCCGCGCGTGGACCCGCATCAATCAACGGAGAAGCACGGTAAAAAAGATCCATAAACGCCATTAAATCCATGGCTTTACCAAAACTAAGCCGATCGTATCGGGCCAGGTAAAAGAGGTTGTAGAATCGCTCAACCAGTTGGTAGGTTTTGCGTTTTTCGGAGCCGCCGACTTCCTCGACGTAGCCTTCTTCAATCAGGCGTTTAATCTGGGCACTGACGTAATTAGAAGGCTTGCGTAGGCGACGTGTCAGGGGCCCCACACCAACCGGCGACCAGTAACGGGCAATCGCGTCGAAGGTGCGCCGCACCAAGGGTTTTAAGCGGCGAATACGGTTCTTGTAATCGGCGCCGAGGTCGTCAAACAGGCGTTCGAGATCCGAGAGTACATCAGGGCTTTCGCCACG
This sequence comes from Holophagae bacterium, assembly GCA_030429565.1. Lineage (GTDB taxonomy): Bacteria > Acidobacteriota > Holophagae > Acanthopleuribacterales > Acanthopleuribacteraceae > Acanthopleuribacter. Next base: position 235,368 of record JAUIFE010000002.1, read on the forward strand.
ATGCCAGACGCGGAACAACAAGCGCAATAGGCGCGGGTTCCCGCCACACAGCACCCGCAACGTGTGAAAGCGCTGCGGCTCGTGTTCAAGGACTGCCGAAACGGCGTCGCTCTCGTAAAAGGCCACCCACTTGCGAAAGGCTTGCAGCGCTAAATCGCGCCGGAACGGGTCGAGATGGTGGATGCGAAACACATCGTAAAAAACCCCGTCCATGTCGGTAACCGCTTTAAAGTAACCGGGTGCGGTGGCAACCACGTATAACTCGCGGTGCTGAATCAATTGTTCGCGAAAGGCCCAGGCCTCCTGTTCATTCATGAACGTGCGCGCGATTTGATCAAAGGAGTCGACCAGAAGCAGGACTTTTTTACCGAGCACATCCTGCGCTAATTTGAAGAAAAGCGCGGCGGCTTTTTTGGCCAAGCTTTTACCACCCTCTTCCAGCAACCGATCAGCGTGGTCATTGACCAAGCCGGCCGCCGCCGAGAGCGCGCGAATCGCCTGGAGCCAAAAGTCGGCCAAATCGCCAACAGCATTGGGCTCTTCAGGAAACACAACCGGTAACCACTCAGCCTGCAACGCCGGATCAGCCTCGACACCGTATTTAAGCGCCCACAACAAGGTGGTTTTCCCGAGACCCGCCGGACCTAACAACAGCACCGGCGGCCGCTCGTATACCGGCCGCTGTTCCTTGAGTGGCAACATGATTTGTTCCAGCAAGTGTTCGCGGCCGACCATCTCCTCAAGCAGTACATGGCGCGGCACGGTCGCAGGGTGGTGAAGTTGAAAGTGGCACATGTCCATAGGGTAGGGTCTCCAGTGGTCAGAACACATTGATGAGACGCAAGCACCATGCCGACCGGCAGGCACTCACAACAAAAAAAGGCATTAGGTGAGCTAGATCGGGTTGCGGTGACCCGTAAACAAAGGATCACCCAGGAGCCGACAAGCCCCGCCGGCACCGCTCAAATAAGCGCTAAAGATCAGAAAGCCAAGAACAAGGATAAACGGAGTGATTGATAACCAGCTTACCTCTTACACTGGCCTGACACAATAAGTGTGATGCAAAATCAAAAAAAGAAGGCAATTTCATCACGCACGCTTTTCGTACGCAACGATATCATTGCACAGAAGATAATTCGTCGCCATTCAACCAGGTTAGCAACATATCTATTGCGCATCAGAGGGTAGCGGAAAAGTCTCATCAAAATATCGCGTGCCCGACCGCGCCGCCGTCGGCACCCCCTGTTGGCCCTGATAGGCATACATCAAAATTCCAGCAGCGACCGCCACGTTTAACGACGGCACACCGCCCCACTGCGGAATAGACACAACCCGCTCACAAAACTCGGTGGCATCCGCCAGACCGCGACCGCCTCAGCGAGTAAGTAAAAGTGGCGTCGCTTGAGTGCCTGAAAGGTGCCTTGCGCGCCGGTCATTTTGATTTTTTGCCGACCGACGATCAACAACTCTTCACAACCAAAGGCGTAAGCCGACCTGGCGATCATCCCGACATTGTTGTTTTTCTCTACATTAAACAAAATGATCTTAAAACGCCCCGCCACAATCACCTCTCCTTAAGTCGAACGCGTCGCAACCCCACCGGACAACAACCTCGTTTCGCCTCATCTTAGCCCGGCACCTCCCGCTTTGCGCCGTGATTCCATAAAAAAAGCCCCCGGGTGGACGGGGGCCAAAGAAAGCGGAACGACTGGGTGCCGAAGTTAACGTTCCAAGAGACAGAAGGTGAAGGAATGTTGCTTAACGCGCCGCGACCGGAATACGAATCGGTTTCGCGCTTTCACGCGGCGCAATCGTCAAGGTTAAAACACCAGCTTCCAGGCCGGCTTGAATCGAGGCAGGGTCGTATTGGTTGGGAATCTTAAAGCTCGCCTCATAGCGGTTGCGTGAAATTTCACCATAAACCTTGCGGAAACCTTCCATTTCCACCTCAGGCGCTTCGGCCTTGAGCACCAAACGCTCATTTTCAACCTGAATGTCTAAGTCACCGGGCGCAACACCAGGCAACACAGCAGTAAACACAAGCGCCTCGTCGCGACGCTCGAAGCGGTGGCGTGGAACCACACTAAAGGATTTTTTCTCGGTGGCAGGGCTTTCCTGGCGGGTGATGGGCGTCGTTTGTTGGTTCTGCTTTTCTAAAGTAGCGGTCGTCATGGCTTGTCCTCCTCTAATCTCAAAACCGTTAAGCCACATTCACTTGAATGCGTTTGGGTTTGTCTTCTTCACGTTTTTCCAAAGAGATCATCAAACGGCCATGGTTCAACTCGGCCGCGACTTGATCCTCGCGAACGCGGAAGGGCAGGTTAATCACACGCTGGAAATCGCCTAAGGAAAGCGGGTTCTCTTGTTCCGCGGAGAAACGGCCTTCGATGTGAAGCTTTTTTCCCTCGACGGAAAGGTGCAAATCCTCGGCGCGCCAACCAGGCACATCAACCACAACCTTGGCACCTTCATCGGCAAGGTAAAGGTTGACGGGATGAGCGGCGGCACGGCCGTCTTGCTGAAAGGCAGGGAAGAGGCGATTAAACTCGCGGTCTAAGAAGTCAAAGTCAAATGAAGAAGCCCAGTGTCTGGGAAAGGCGTCAAAAAGTTGCAGCATAACGAACCTCCTGTGAGTTAGGCCTCGCGGCCGGCTGTCACGATGAATAATATTACCTGCTACCGATGATGTCAAGTTTCATGACAAACTTTTTTTAAGTTTTTTATCAACTTATCTTAGTTGAACACACTCACATTCTAAAAAACAGCGCATTTATATGAGCATCAAGCACTCATATTTCCGTTTTTCGACCACAGAAAGCCATTAATCCGACCCATCGAGGGGAAATCTGGCCAGAAATCAAAAAAGGCGACCCGTCAAAATAGGTCGCCTCATTAGGTGCCTTCGCACCTTCTCACCGGTGAGAAAAGCAGAATACTAGGAGGGTTCTTTTTGGAATGTCAGGGAAGCGCTATTGATGCAGTACCGCATTCCGGTTGGTCGCGGTCCATCGTTAAAAACGTGGCCCAAATGGGCGTCGCATTGCGAGCAAAGCACCTCAGTGCGTACCATGCCGTAACCGAGATCGGTTTCAGTAGCAATGTTCTCCTTGACGGACGGCTGCCAGAAAGACGGCCAACCCGAACCGGAATTGTATTTCTCGTTGGCGTGAAAAAGTTCGGCACCACAACACACGCACAGGTAAATACCCTGCTCCTTGTTGTCGTGGTATTTACCGGTAAATGCCGGCTCAGTCCCCTTTTCACGGGTGATCCGGTAGGTTTCAGGATCCAGTTGATCCCGCCATTCAGCCTTTGTCTTTTCAACTTTTTTCGATTGCGTCATGCAAACCTCCCTAATTTAGCCAAAACCAAGTGTGCGTCGACCGAAACGTCACCCTTCTGATAAGTCTAACGCCGGGGGCGGCCGCACCTGGAAAGCAATGCGACCGAGACGGCGACCCAGGCGCCAGGCCGATTGACAACGCGTCGCAGCCGAGAGCTGACACGAGCGGCTGTCATCAGACAACAGCGAACGCAGCCTAAAAAAGAAAACAATGCGCGGCGCCAACCGCTTCCCGGCGAGGTCACAAATAAAGGGCCTCAGTCATGGACAGGAGGGGTGAAACGGCGTCTCAGATTGCCGGAACCGACACCCGCACCACCTTATTTAAGATGAAAAAAACCTGAAAGCATGATGATAAACGCGGCTCGCGCTTTACTTTTTGATAGCGGATTCTTAAAATCAAATGGTGCACATCGCGTTTCACCCGCTTTTATGATGGAACAATCAATCACCGGCACCGTCGCACAAACGCCTGTTCCATGCGGCTTCGCTATCTTTTCATTCGAGTAACCACCGTGCTTTTGTCGCGCATTCCCCAAAACGTTGCCAGGCTGTTGTTGCCGCTGCTCGTTCTGGCACCCCATCTCTTGGAAGAAGGGTTCCACCAGGAAGAGCACCACCATGCCTGTCTGAGTGAACAGGGGCATCATTATTATGTAGCGAACGCGGACAGTGGCTCGCTGCGCGGCTTCGGTCTGTACCCGATTGAAATTGGCGACGTCCACCAACACGATTTATGTGCCATTTGCCAACTGGTGCCCCTCGGGTTTAAAAACCAAACCGCCCTGGTTACGCCGACGATGTCGGCCCCATCCGATCAAGCTTCTTGGATCGCCGACCCGCGTGTCGGTCACCGTCACGCGCCCCGTTCTCGCGCGCCGCCCTGTTGATTTTTCGATCACCACACCTCGAAGAATCACAGATTTAAGGAGAACGTTATGTCCTTTTCCGCACGTGTCGCCGCGTGCCGGATCGGCCTATTAGGCTTGATCTGCACGTGGCCGCTGCTTGCCGGCGGTACCTTGACCGGTACGATCCAAGACCAAGACGGCAAACCCATCGCCAAAGCACAGACCCTGATTCTCAGCCTAAACCGCGCTGCCGAATCCCAAACCGATGGAACCTTTCTTTTCAAAAATGTCCCCGCTGGAGAACACCGCGTCCAAATTTCCCACAACAACTTCGGGCACCGCATTAAAACGGTAACCGTCCAGGATCAGCAAACCACCACCATTGCCGTCACTTTTGACTTGGAAATTCACGAGGCAATGACTATTTCGGCCTCGCCCATCCGCAAAAGTATTGCCGACGTCGCCCAAGCGGTAGGTGTCCTCAATGAGGACGATCTCCTGCGCAAAGGTCAAGTTAACCTGGGCGACACCCTCTCATCTGAGCCCGGCGTTGCCGCAACAGCATTTGGACAAGGTGCCGGCCGACCAATTATTCGTGGTCTGGGTGGTGATCGCATTCGCATATTGGAAGGCGGCATTGGCTCCGGCGACGTGTCAACCGTCAGCCCAGACCACGCTGTAAGTATTGATCCCAGCACCATTGAGCGCATCGAAATCCTGCGCGGCCCGGCATCATTGCGCTATGGCGGCAACGCAGTCGGCGGTATCGTCAACATCATCGATAACCGCATTCCCGAATTCATTCCCACCGACCGCTTTGGCGGCAGCCTCGAACTGAGCGGTGATCAGGCGACCAACAAGCAGTCGCTTGCTCTGTCTCTAAACGGGGCAGCGTCCCGTTTCGCCTACCACATCGATTGGTCTGACACGCAAACCGACGACTACGACATTCCCGAAGCAGCCGAGCGCGACAGCGAGGAACCCTTCACCGGCGTCCTGGAAAACAGCAGTGTCGAAAATCGCAAAGGGAACTTGGGTGTGTCCTATATCCACGATCGTGGCTTTTTTGGTGTTTCGGTGACCGATTACCAAAGCGATTACCAAGTTCCCGGTCACCACCATCATGAAGATCACGACGATCACGACCATGACCACGACGACAAACAAAATCGCCGCGGCCAATTCGAGGAAGACGACCATGGTGATGAGGAAGAAGAAAGCGTCACCATCGATCTCGATCAAAACCGTTACGATGCCCGCGGTGAATTGCGTTTTAATGACGAACATCTGAAAACACTTAATTTACGCGCCGGCTACTCTGATTACGAACACCGTGAACTCGAAGGTGATACGTTGGGAACCACCTTTCTCAACAGCTTTTACGAATCGCGCTTAGAGTTGGTGCTCGCCAACGTCGGTCCCTTCAGCAACGGTTCGGTTGGTTTACACCATACCCACCGCGATTTCGAGGCGTTCGGCGCGGAAGCCTTTGTTCCGGAAAACAAAACGGAAACCCTGTCCGGATTTGTCTATGGCGAAATCGAACGCAGCAACTGGAGCCTGGTCGTCGGCTCACGCTTTGGGCGTCAAACCAACAAAACCAGCGCCTACATCCTCGACCGCGACCACGATGATCACGATCATGACGGCGACCATGATGACCACGACGGCGACCATGATGACCACGACGACGACCATGATGACCATGACGACGACCATGATGACCATGACGACGACCATGATGACCACGAAATGGAAACAGCGGCGCTCGATCTCGGTTTTAACGGCTTATCCGGCTCAGTTGGTTTCGTTTACGGCAAACAGCAACCGTTCAGCTTCGCCGCGAACGCTACCTTTACCGAACGCGCGCCGACCGCTGAAGAGCTGTTTTCTTTCGGCCCGCACTTGGCCACCAATGCTTTTGAAATAGGTGACGCCAATCTCACCGAAGAGACCAGCCTGGGTGTGGATCTCTTATTGCGCAAACGCGAAGGCGTCGTCACCGGCGAATTAAGTCTGTTCCGCAATCGTTTCGACGACTACATCTATCAATACACACCGGCGTCGACCGACCTCGACGACGAACTGGTTGAACTTTTTTACACGCAAGACGACGCGACCTTCTGGGGTGGCGAATTGCATCTGGATTTCAACCTCTACCACACCGACCCACACCATCTGCACTTTGAGGTCACCTACGATTATGTGCGCGGTGAGCGCAGCAACGGCGAAAATCTGCCACGCATGACACCATCCCGCCTGAATCTGGCCCTTGAGTACAGCAACACCCGGTTCTGGATTAAAGGGGAAGGACGTATCACGGAAAAGCAGGATCGCGTTGCCCTAAACGAAACGGTCACCGACGGCTACACCATGCTCAACCTTTCCGCCGGCTATCACCTGCTGCTAGGCAAAACCAAACATCAACTGGTATTCAACGCCACCAACCTCAGCGACGAAGCCGCACGGGTTCACACCTCGGTCATTAAAGACCGCGTTTTACTGCCGGGGCGCAGTATTTCCGCCGCCTACAAGGTCTTTTTCTAAGGCGACGACAACCCTCAACCCACCGTGCCGGAACGCGATCCCATCGTGTTCCGGCTTTTTTATTTTCAGGTTTAAGGTATACAGAAAAAAGGCTTTATACCCAGAACCCGTTCTATCGGTTACAGGTTTCATCCGCCAATGAACGGTTACTCGTCAATCGCAGGGCTTTTTAATGCGGGATCGTTGATCGCCGGCTCAGTTTCCGCCCCGGTACGTACTAAGCGAAAACCCACCGAACAATCTTTGGCGTGCGGTGGCAAATGATGACGGTTAGCCACACGCGTTTGACCAACGGGTTCGCTCCAGGATCCGCCTCGCAAAACGCGCTCAAAACCCTGCGCCGGGCCGGTTGGATCTTGGTCGGGCGAGAACTCATAGTAGGCGGCGTCGTAGTAATCGGCGCACCATTCCCACACATTGCCGAGCATGTCATGGATTCCCCAGTCGTTGGGTTCCCGACCGGCGACGGCATGGGTGCGACCCTCACTGTTTTCCTGATACCAGGCTACCTTTTTAGGCGAGCGACCGAAAATGCTGCCGGAAAACATCCCTTTGCGATCGGCACGCGCGGCGTATTCCCATTGCGCTTCGGTAGGTAAACCAACCTCGTAGGGCAGGACCTCGTTGACCTTGGTGATGAAGGCTTGAATGTCGTCCCAGGAAACCTGTTCTACCGGCAGCGAAGCGCCGCGCCGACACGAGGGATTGGTGCGCATGACCGCTTGCCAAAGTTCTTGGGTCACTTCGGTTTGCATGATGCCGAAACCACTGAGGTAGACGCGATGGACGTCCATTTCGTCTTTGCGCAGGTTTATACGGCTACCCATCATGAAAGAGCCAGGATTCACTTCAACCCAAGGCACAAATTCAAAGGCGTCCAACACCTCGCGGCGCCATTTGGCTTTGGCAAGATCCTTCTGAGAGACAATCGTTTCCGTTTCCTCCGGCGGGTCCTGCTTAATCGACCCAACCGGCGGGCTGTCGGAATGACTGAACAGCCACGGCTTGACCAATACGAAACCCACGCCGAGCGAAAGCACCCCAAAAAAACCGGCCAACATGATCAACGTCAAGCGCTTGCGAACGCCTTCGCGCCGCCGCGCCGGCGCAGGTCGCGGTGTCGGCGCATCAACGGTTTCATCGACCAAGCCGGTGTCGACCGAATGACCGGCTTCTTGGTAAAGCGATGCATCGGCCGGTTTCTCCTCCAAGGCCAAGCCGGCCCAGGTTTTGGTGTGATCCTCAGCCGTTAAGCTTCTGTTTCCAAAGATTTCAGGAAAACGTGCCTCGAGGTCGGCGACCAATTTAGCCCCGTCGGCATAGCGTTTTTTGGGGTTTTTCTCCAGCAGTTTCAACACGATTTTGTCGAGAGCCTTGGGTAAATCGGGTTGGAACGAGCTCGGACGCGGCGGTGCTTCTTTAATATGTTTGAAAATCACGCCCAAGGAGTTGTCGGCCACAAAAACCGGTCGGCCGGTCAACATTTGAAAAAACAAGCTACCCAGTGAGTAAAGATCGGAAGGAGGACCAAGCGCACCACCGGTTGCTTGTTCCGGGCTGATGTAATAGGGCGTGCCGAGCATGGCTTGGGTGGCGGTCAATTTGGCTTGATCGACCACGCGTGCAATCCCAAAATCCACCAGGGTCGGCGTCCCTTGTGCATCAAACATGACATTAGCGGGTTTGATATCACGGTGAATCACGCCTTTTCGGTTGGCATAATCAACCGCATCGGCCAGATCGCGCACAATCCGACATGCCTCAATCCAATCGATGCGTTCGTCGATGCGATCCTCGAGCGAGCCCCCCTCCATCAACGCCATGGTGAAGTAAGGCACTTCTTCAAAGAAACCGATGTCGTAAACCGCAATAATATTAGGGTGTTGCAATGCACCGGCCATTTGCGCTTCACGCTGAAAGCGCTTGACCGCTTTGGCATCTTTGTTCTGATTGAGCGGTAAAAGTTTGACGGCCACCTTGCGGTTCAGCGTGCTGTCAAACGCCTCGTAAACGATGCCCATGGCGCCTTCGCCCAGCTTGCGCTGGATCTTAAGGCGCTGTTGACTGTTTTGCATAAGTTCGGTTTCAGAAATGGGCGCGGCCGTTTGCCAAACAAGCGAGGGCGAGTTGGCGGGATCGGTCAAATCCGCCTCGTCATTGAGCGCCAAGCCGCACTCCTGACAAAACAAAGCATGATCGTCGCAGGTTGTCTGGCAATTTTTGCACTGCAAAACGGCCCCCGAAGTGCGAAACGAAAAAATACGGCAACAAAAGGCGATGCAAACACCGCACCAAATCCCTAACTGTTCCAAAAACAGGGCGACCGATGACGCGCCGAGGAGCTTCATTGTATATCAGGGCGGACAGAACCCCCAAAGCTAGTTTGCGGGCCCCAAGGCAATCACGCGGGGAATGGCAGGGCCGAACACGAGGCTACGGTATCGATTTATTGCTTTTTATTTGCGCACATACAAAAAAAGCAATGTTTCATCATCCACAGAAATCAAACAACTGAAGAGGCCAAGACACCCCCAAATAAAGTAAACCACTGAGAACATGGCCTTTACAACCAAACCTCAATTCTCGCCAATTTTGCCGATACAGGGGTCGAGACAGGGCGAATTCACGCTACTCGAGCGGTTAAAGTTGTCAAATGTTTCGTTTTTTATTTGCGCGTACGGTTAAATAGATTATCCCGTCATGAGGAGAAGGGCCCACAAAGTGCGAAATCGTGGCGAAGAGCGCGGTCGCTGCGACGTGGGCAGTTTATGATGAGCAAGGTAGGCAGACATAATGGACAAAAAAATTGAGCACGTATCTCGACCAACGAGGACGGCCAAAAAGTGTGCACCGCCGCTTTGAAGCGCGTGCACCTGTAAGACGGTCATAAAAGACTGTCCTAGATGCCGAGGTGCGAAAAACCCCCGAGCAAACCCATCCGAGGAAAAAGTATTGATTACCCGACGATTTCAAAACCGAACAAGTCGTATTCTCCCGATGTTACTGATCCTCATCGGCGGAGGTTTCACGTGGAACCATGCCGGCAACCCCGATGACCCCACTTACTTACCCGATCTATGGCGCAAAGAAGTACGCTCATTGAACCGGATTCAAGGTGTCGCGCGTAGCGGCAAAGGCGAGTGGATCGCGGTCGGTGGCGGCCCCAAACAAGCCGCGATTTGGGTTTTGGACGATGACGGCGATCGCCAGGATACCTGGCTGTCCCGCCAGGGCAAACGGCTTCAGCGACCCGGCGATTTGGCAGTGGTTGGTGACAGGGTTTGGATCAGCGATCACGGCAGTCATCGGATTTGGTGGTTTGACCGCGCGCGCCGCCGTCACCGTCATTTCGGCGGTTACGGCAGTGAAGCCGGCCGCCTGAACCAACCCACGGGCCTTTGGTGGGATGATCGGCGTTTGTGGGTGGCTGATCGCGGCAATCGCCGGCTGCAACGCTTTGATGAACAAGGGCGACAGCTCGATAGCTTAACCGCCTTTGACGCGAAACGTTCTTTTGCCGCGCCAACCGCCGTGACCGGTGACGGCCAGGGCCGCTTTTTTGTCGCCGATGCCGTCCATCAGCAAATTGCCGTGCTGGATCGCGACGGCCAACCCCAGGCCGTCATCGGCGATTACGGTTTTTTCCCCGGACTGATTGATCAACCCAGCGATTTACTCTGGGACGGCCGCCGTTTGCTGGTTTTGGAAACCCGCAACCACCGCTTACAGGCTTTTGACCCCGAAGGCCGCTCACTGTGGTTATGGGGTGCTCACGAAATCATGCCCCATGAAGGGCGTGGCAAATTTCATTACCCCAACCATTTTGCCGTTGATCCAAGGCAGGGTCGCCTGGTCATCGCGGAAGCTCTTGAAGACCGCCTGCAATACTTCGATTGGAAAACGGGTGGTCAAGCGCCGACCTACGATCCCGAATCCATTCAATCCGGACGCTTCCATTTCGGACCCTACCTCGATACAAGTGGGCCCTTGATGATTACCGCGGATGTCGAATCTCACGACATCCGCGTCTACGATATTCGCGGCGAAATGCCAATTAATCTCCACCGCTTCGGTGAACGTGGCAGTCAATACGGTTTAATGCGGCAGACACGCGGCGTCGCAATCGATCCCCAAAAGAAAGTGATCTTAGCCTGCGATAGCGCCAATCAACGCCTACAAATATTCAGCTACCAACACGATCCCAATGAAGAACTAAAACAATTGCCCGAAATGACACGCTTTTCTCGGGCGTTTTCCTTCACAGCCTTACAGCGACGAGGCAGCGACGCGCGCGCCGACTACGACGGCGTCTTTGTCGCACCCGACGGCGCTTACTGGTTCATCGATCCACGCCATCATTGCCTGCGCATCTTCACCGCCGATTGGCAGAAACGCGCGGTGATTGGTTCTTTCGGCGCCGGGCCAAACCATTTCAACCACCCCACGGATGTGGCCTTCGCTGCCGAGGGTACCTGGACAGCGGTCGTCGATCAGAACAATCGCCGGGTGGTGATCTTGGATTCAAAGGGAAAGGTCAAGCACCGCTTCGGCCGCAAACATTTGATTCAACCATTTGGCGTCGCGATCGGCAAAAACGGCGCGATCTACGTCAGTGACCAGGCACGCCATCAAATCCTGGTCTTTAACGTCCAGGGTCGTTTGCGCCAAGTGATAGGTGAGCAAGGTGTCGGTATGGGTCAGTTTTGGCAACCGGCCGATATCGACCGCACCGAAGATGGTCGTTTGGTGGTCATCGACCAAGGCAATCACCGGCTACAATTGTTTGACGAAGACGGGCGTTGGTTGGTCACCATGGCGATTAGCGGAACCTGGACGCACCGCTTCCCACCGCCCAAACCCCGCACCAAACCCAAGGAGTCACGCTAATGATCCGTGTTTTCCATCCAGCCCTCGCATCGCGAGTCGGCCGACCGCGACCGTTGCTTATCGCCTTAATGCTGTGCTTTTGCATGCTACAGGCCGGCGAAAACCAAGAAGGCTCGACCCAAACCGCAGGCGTCTTGACCAGCAGCGACGGTGCTTATCATTTGCGTTACCAAATCACACCGATCCCGCTCAAGCTTCAGCAAACATTTGCGATCAAAGTCGCGGTTTTTACCGATGCCGCTATGACCCAAGCGGCAGAGGATATTACGCTCACCGTTGACGGCCGTATGCCGCAACATCGACACGGCATGAACACAGAACCCGTTGTTCGACCAATGACGGTCGGCGTCTTTGAGGTGGAGGGAATGTTGTTTCACATGGCCGGTCGCTGGCAATTGATTTTCGACATCACGCGCAACGGTGAAACCGTGCGCGCGCAAACAGCATTGGAACTCTGAAACCATGGCACGACTCAGCTTGGCGGCGAGGTTACAAAATACGGCAAAAACCGGTGTTTGCATGCTGCTGGTGCTGTGGGGAACCCTCGTTGCCCAAAACAGCAACCCAGAAGAAACACCCATTTTCACCCCCGACGAAATAGCCGCGTTAATGCAGTTCCGTCAAATCGCGGTGCCGGCCGACCCGAGCAATCGCTGGGCCGACAACGAACAAGCGGCACGGTTTGGGAAAATGCTGTTTTTCTCTACCGCTTTTTCCCGTAACGGCGAAGTCGGCTGCGTGACCTGCCATCAACCGGAACTGGGCCTAAGTGACGGACGGCCGCGCGCGGTGGGTCTGGCCGAAGTCGCGCGCCATGCGCCGAGCTTGTGGAACAGCGGCTACCAGCGCTGGTTGTTTTGGGACGGACGTGCCGATAGTTTGTGGTCGCAAGCCCTACAGCCCTTTGAAAACCCCTTGGAAATGGGCCTCAACCGCGTCCGGGTTCTGCACCTGCTCAGCCAAACACCGGAATTAGCACAGGCCTACCAAAATTTGTTTGGACCCTTGCCAAGGATGGCCGACAGCGATCGATTCCCAATCGACGCCATGCCTGTGGTGAACCAACCCAACCATCCCTGGTCTGAGGCTTGGTTCACCATGGCGGAAACGGATCGCAGCATCGTTAACGCTGCGTTTGTGAATCTCGGCAAGGCGTTGGCCGCGTATGAGCGACGCCTGATTGCACCGCCTTCGCCGTTTGATCAGTTTTTGGCGGCCGTCGCCGAGAAAAAAACAGACGACCTCACGCAGTTGTCGGCTGAAACACGACGCGGTGCGCGCCTGTTCATGGGTAAAGCGCGCTGCGTGCTATGCCATACCGGCCCACAATTCAGTGACGGTGCCTTTCACAACACGGGCGTACCGAACGCTGACGGCGGCTTTCCCAAGGATGCGGGTCGCTATGAAGGGGTTACACGCCTGTTGGCCGATCCTTTTAATCGGGCGGGCGAATACAGCGATGATCGCAACCACGAACAAGCCCTAACCTTGCGTTACCTGAAACGGCAAAGTGGCTGGTGGGGTCAATTTAAGACACCGACGCTGCGCCAAGCAGCCCTGCATCCACCGTATATGCATGCCGGTCAGCACCGCGACTTGGCGGCGGTGGTCCGCTTTTACAATACCTTGGCGGGCCGTGTCCAAAACGGCCACCATGTAGATCCGCTGCTGATTCCGTTGGGCTTAAGTGCGCGGGAAGAAGCGGATTTGGTGGCCTTTTTGAAAAGCCTGAGTCGGGCGGCGGATGACGACGATCCCTGGTTGGTTCGGCCCGACGGTGCAACACAGGCGCCGCCGAGTAATCCAGTCAATCGGCAATGATGTAAGGGTAATCCATCACTTTGCACGTATTAGGTGTTGCATCAATAACCTAAACGAACCTAGATTGAAAGAGCCGTCCTTCTTTCAAACCAATAATCGCGGGAGTTGCCATGTTTCGGATACGTGTCAATTTATGTCTTTTAGCCTTACTGATGGGTTTTGTGTTGAGCGGGCCGGGCCTGTTCGCCCACGAAGGTGATCCGAAACTGCAAGACCGTCAACCGCGCTATGAAGGTTTGGGTTTTGCGCGCGGCGCATTTAAAGGTAAAGCGGGGCCGGAATTTCCCGCCGAAGGTTTGGTGATGCAGTCATGGGTGACGCTGCCCGAATTTGAAGGGCTGCATTCGCGTGCCAATGATTGCTGGGGATACACGGCACCCTCGGGCCGCGAATACGCCTTAATCGGTTTACAACGCGGTACGGGTTTTGTGGAAATCACCGACCCAACCGATCCACGCATCGTCGCGGTGATTGACGGTGTCGGCTCAACTTGGCGCGACGTTAAAGCCTATGGGCACCATGCTTACGTGGTGTCGGAAGGTGGCGGCGGCCTGCAAGTAATCGACATGAGCCAGATCGACAACAACGTCGTGACCCTTGTTCGCGAAGTGACAAGCGGCGGCACCGCGGCCACCCACAACGTGGCGATTGATACCGTCAGTGGCTTCCTCTACCGCACCGGCGGCGGCGCCAACGGCCTGCGCATCTATGATTTGAGCGATCCCGGCAACCCGACCTACCTCACCAGTTGGACGGATCGCTACGTACACGACGCCCAAATTGTGACCTACACGGAAGGGCCTTACGCGGGTCGACAAATTGCTTTTGCTTGCGCCGGCTTCAACGGGGGACGCACTCAAACCGGCTTGAGCATTATCGACGTCACCGACAAACAAAATATGCAGGTGCTGACCCACTACCAGTTTTCCAACCCCAATTACTCGCACCAAGGTTGGTTATCTGAAGATCGCAACTACTTCTACCTCAACGACGAGCTTGACGAAATGAACGGTGGCACCGAAACAACCACCCGCATCATCGATGTATCCGACCTGCTCAATCCTTTTGAAGCCGCGACTTTCACCAATGGCTCCAGGTCGATTGACCACAACCTTTACACCCACAACGGCTACATTTTTGAAGCAAATTACCGCAGCGGTCTGCGCATCTTTAGCACCTGTAACCCTCTAGCACCAAATGAGATCGCCTATTTCGACACCTATCCCGATTCAGACACACCCAATTTTAACGGCTTGTGGAATGTTTACCCCTATTTCCCAAGCGGCACGATTATCGGCAGCGATATCGAGAAGGGACTGTTTGTTTGGCGCCTTGAGCCTGGACCCAAAAGTTTGGATTACGACCTCAACCAAGACTGCCTGTTGAACGATGATGACCGCGAACTCCTCAATGAGCAGTGGCGCAACGGCTGCCGTGGCTGTTTGTGGGACTTGGATCGTAACGGTTTAGTCTCGGTCGAAGACTTCGTCTTGATGATCAACACCATCAACCCATAGTCACAAACCAATCGTCCACGGAAAGCCAACCAGGCGGCCTGCACTCGTTTTAACAACGTGCACTTTGGATTTGCGCACCACGACCGCTTTTCAAAGCGGTCGTTTGCTTTTGAACCCCCAATAACGGACCCGCGCTCAAGACCCTGTTCATCCAAACAGAAAGCCAATCGCCGTTTGATTAGAATTAACCAAGGGTGACGGTTCCGAAAATCGAAGCCGGCAGCAGGCTGGGTTGGGCGAGGCGAACAGGTTCGATCAAAAATTATCCTTAACAAAATTCACAGCGACACATTTTTTTAGTCATTTTTCCCTTTTCAGTTCACCAGACCATTTCAAGTCTTCCCTGCACACGTTCTTTCCGAGAGGTAACAAACTTATTTTCAACAAGTTGTGGGAAATATGATACAAAGGTAGTTCATTACCCCTTGGCCCGCGGAGCGGAATTAGCAGATTAGCCCCCTGTCTAAATCCGCTCCCGCGGACTTTCCTTTTTTAGACCCAGACGTTTGGGTCGGTGTCGGAGAAAAAAGACCAACAAATCCGGCAAACCGAGGGCGGCAAAACAGGGCTGAAGCAAGGGCCTCCACAGGGTGACAAGACTGCGAAAGGGTGGTTTTTTGCTGTCTAAAAGGGATATTGTCTTTTTTACACACTTATTGTAACATCAACACCATCTTTTTATTCGGTCGACGACCGAGTAGGCCCCATGAATCATTTATTGACCGTTTCTTCCATCACCCATTTTTTCGCCAAATTGCGACGCGCCTTCTCTAATCATCTGTCTTCCGTCAACCCTGGAGGTCCCATGTCCTACGAAGCCACTATCGACCAAGCCGCCGCTCTGTTTAAAGAGGCACGCCGCGTTTTGTTCATTACCGGCGCCGGCCTCAGTGCCGACTCCAACCTGCCGACCTATCGCGGGATTGGCGGCCTGTACAACGTCAATGAAACGGAAGAAGGCTTGACCATTGAAGAGGCGTTGAGCGGTGAAATGCTCGCGCAAAATCCAGAAATCACATGGGGCCACATAGCCCGTGTGGAGGCGGCCTCGCGTCAGGCCACCTTTAACCGTGGTCACGAGGTGATCGCGCTACTGGAGCAACACTTGGACCACGTCTGTGTGTTCACCCAAAACGTCGACGGCTTACACCGCAGCGCCGGCTCCAGCCAGGTCATCGATATCCACGGCGATGTGTACCAACTGCTTTGTACCGTCTGCGGCTTTCGCGAAACGGTGGCGGATTACAGCCATTTGACCATGCCGCCGAAGTGCGAATCCTGTGCCGGGTTGGTACGGCCCGACGTGGTTTTGTTCGGGGAAATGCTCGACATGAAAAAGCTGGAACGATTGCAGGCGGAAGCCGGGCACGGCTTCGATTTGGTGATCTCGATCGGCACTTCGAGCCTGTTCCCATATATCATGCAGCCGGTCATCGTCGCCAAGCAATTGGGTGTAACCACCTTGGAAATTAATCCGGGTCATACCGATATTAGCGATCTGGTCGATCTAAAAATCACCGAACGCGCGGCGGTTGCTTTGAACGACATCTACGCGCGTTTAACAGCGGAGACATGATTGGAGGGCGGGGCGACCCGGCCGGTACAAACAACTTAGGTTTTACCGGCCGTTTGCCGAAACTGGATAGAGGAAACCCCGCCGCCAACATCTGCATCATCATCGCACCAGCCGATTAACGCGTTCAGCGCGGCCGGCCGGCGCCGGGTTTTACCAAATTCAAAAAAAGGCCCTGTCGGTGATGCATGAGTGATGATGAAAAACCCGATGTCGCGGCGGAGCCCGTCAAAGAGAAGCCGATCGGTGAGATCTTGGTTGAAGAGGGCGTCGTCAGCCGTGATCAATTGGACCGCGCCTTGCGCATCCAGCAAAAACTGAAAAGCAAACGGCGTATCGGCCGCATCCTGATCGAGCTGGATTTCGTCAAAGAGCAGGATCTTGAAGAGATCATGGTCAAGTACGCGCGCAAAATCCGGCTGGGTGATTTGCTGGTGGAGCGCGAATTCATCACGCCGACCGACTTAGAAGAAGCCTTAATCGTCCAAAAACGGCAGCCTAGCATGCGGCTCGGAGAGATTCTCATCAACGAGCGTAAACTCACCGAGAAGACCCTTTGCGACGCGATTTCGCTGTACATGAAGATCGAACGCGTGGTGCCGGACTTTCGCAAGGTCGATTTGGAAATGGTCGATAAGATTTCGATGAGTTTCCTCGAACAAAACATGATCTTGCCGTATCGCGTCATCGAAGGCCATTTACTGCTGGTCGTCACCGAGGACTACCGCGATACGATTAACCCCGTACTCAAAGGTATTTACAGTTTGCCGTTTCGGTTCGGCTTGGCGACGCCGAGCGAATTGGAAACCATTTTCCGCTATCTGCAGAATCGCCCAAAACAGACCGGCGCACGTGAATTGGCCCCCAAACACGCGGAGAACAGCGTTTCGGGTTTGGTCGACGACATTCTCAAGGATGCCGTTGAAAAAGGCGCGTCGGACATTCACATCGAACCGATGGACAACGTCACGCGCGTGCGCTATCGCATTGACGGGCACTTGGTGGAACACCAGCACTTCCCGCTGGAGCGCCATCCGTCGGTGATCACGCGCATCAAGGTGCTGGGTGAATGCGACATTTCGGAGCGTCGCAAACACCAGGACGGCAAGTTCCAAGTCAACTTCCACGGCCATCCCATCGATTGCCGTGTCTCGATCTTCGTGACCGTCCACGGCGAATCGGTGGTGATTCGCATCCTCAACCCGTTCAGTGGCTTAGTCGATTTGGACAGCCTCGGTTTTGGTCGCCGCAATTTGGAGCGGTACGTGGAAGAGGTCATCGCCAGCTCGGCCGGCATTGTCCTGATTACAGGCCCAACCGGAAGCGGCAAAACCACGACGCTGTACAGCACCTTGCAGTACCAGCTCGTGGGCGGCAACAAAATCGTCACGGTCGAAGACCCCGTGGAGTACATCATCCCTGAAATTGTGCAGTGCAGCGTCGACAATCGCGCCGGGCGAACCTTCTCAAGCTCGTTGAAAGCGATTATGCGCCAAGATCCCGACGTGATTGTGTTGGGCGAGATTCGCGATTTGGAGTCGGCCAACATCGCCATTCACGCCAGCATGACCGGCCACAAGGTTTATGCGACCTTCCACACCGACGACACCACCGGTGGCTTGGTGCGGTTGGTGCAAATGGGGGTGGAACGCTATTTGGTTTCGTCCACGGTGTTGGCGATTATTTCGCAACGATTGGTGCGCCGCATTTGCCCGCAATGCAAACAAGCCTACATCCCCAAAGCGCGCCTGTTGCGGCGAGTGGGCTTGCCGCCGAGCCTGCTGACCTCACGCGAGTTCTTTACCGGCGGCGGCTGTGCGCACTGTCTCAATACCGGTTACACGGGCCGGCTCGCCATCCACGAGTTGCTGATTATGGAAGAACACGTGCGCGATGCGGTTTTGCGCGACGCAAGTACCTTTAAAATTCGCGAAATCGCCCTGGCCGAGGCCGGTCTGATCGCCATGGCCGAGGACGGCATCGCCAAAGTTTGGTCCAATCAAACCACCTTGGAAGAAGTCCTGCAGTACACCTCGGTTTCCGCAAAGGTCCGCCCCATCAATCAGTTACTGGAATTGGTCGGCTGAGACGACCCCCGCAACCCGCGCGCGGCCAAGGCCGCCCCGCATTCAGGTAGGCCCCGATGAAAATAAACTGTCCCATTTGCCGCCATGACAACCTGCTCAACGACGACGATTTGCCGCGCCTGTTGTTCAGCTTTCAATGCGAGTCCTGCAACACCTTGCTGTCGGTCAAGATCCAAGTCAACGCACTCAATGTCGTTAAAACCGGTCGCCAAAAAACCAAGCCGGGCGAACGCAAAAACCAAATCGCGGCTTTTATTTACGAGAACAAGGACAAACTCAAACTGCCGGTTTTGCCGATTCTCGCCACCAAAATTCGCAAGGTTCGCAATGATCCAGACGGCTCGCTGAACGATGTCGTCGACTTGGTACGCTCCGACCAAACCATGGCCACCAAAATTCTCGAGCTGGCCAACAGCGCGCTTTACGGCGGCTTGGTGGAAATTACCGACCTCAAAATGGCGATCATGCGCCTGGGTTTAAACGTGACCGAAACCCTGGTCACCGCACTGGAAAACAAACAACTTTACTCCTCGGATACCGCCTCGGTGGTGACCTTGCTTGAAGGCCTGTGGGAACATGCCTTGGGCGTGGCCGTCACCGCGCAAAAAATTGCCGAACACGTGGGCCACGAACAAACCGAGGAAGTTTTTACCGCCGGCTTACTGCACGATTTCGGCTACATCCTGTGCTTGCAGGTGTTGGCCCAAAACGAAAGCTTCAACGTCGACTTTTGCCAGTTAAGCAACGACGAGTTTTTCAAATTGTGCGAGGAAGAACACGCCAAATTGGGCGCTTGGTACTTAAGTGAAGCCGGTTTGCCACCGCGTTTGACCAACATTGTCGCGCACCATGAGGAAATCCCCAGCGAGGAATCGGATAACCAGGACTTGCATATCGTGGCACTGGCCAACCTTTTATGCAAAAAGGTCGGATTGGGTTTGCGGCAAGACAGCGAAATCCGGCTCGATTTAACTGAATCGGCCCAATCGCTGAATCTCAGCGAAGTCCAACTGGCCTCGCTGGAAGTTCATTGCGAAGATTTGACCCATCAACTCATGGACATGTTGAAATAAGCAGGCTTAGGACTGAACCGGATTGGCGGCGTCGGCCACGGAATCGCCCACGACCTTTTCCTCGGAGGCCGTCATGCGCCGCTCGCGTGACAACCATTTAAGGTCGAGACCGCGCCGTTTGGTGCCTTCCGGTTTGATGAGCAACACCGGGCACAGCGCTTTTTTGATCACCCGCTCGGAGACGCGGCCCATCACGAAGTGATTTAAACCCGAACGCCCATGCGTGCCCATCAGCACCATATCGATTTCGCGCTCACGAATGAATTCCAGCAGCGCTTTTTCGGGATGGCCTTCCAACAAAATCAGATCCGGTTGATGGAGTGCTTCGCCAAAGCCGGTCAGTTTGAGACAGGCCTTTTCTTTGAGCTCGCTGAAATGCTTGACCAACCAGTTGTCCACCATGGGCAGAAGATGCGAGGCGGCAGGCACCTTAAAGGCGGTGCGGTCAAAGACATGCGCCACCACCACGTCGACATTCATACGTTTCTGCAACTGCACGGCATAGTCGCGCGCCGCCAAGCTGGCGTCGGAAAAATCGGTAGCCAATAACACGGTCTGAATCTGTCTCATGGTGACCTCGCAGGGGACAGTTCGGCCGAATAAACCTTAAGGGGCGGCGGGAAAACACCGCGCCGGGTAACGAAACAGGCAGTCAATTCAATCGGGAAAACCCGATTAGATTGCGCTGTTCACGGTAAGAAGACCCATGCAGGGCCACGTCATGCATCAAGTAGCTTGTTTTCGATACTACAGTGGATCACGTGCCGTTGGCTACAAAAAGTTTGGTCCGAGGCCGCCATCGATCTCAACCCCCGCACTCGCGGGAAAAGATTGGGCGCCAAGGGTCGCGGCCGCTAACGCTGCTTAAAACCATCGATCTTGATTTGTTACGGCGTAAAACACAGCGGGCCGTCGGAACCGGTCAACTCGGGGAAGGTCAACCATTTCCCCAGTACGGCAAGGAAGCCGACCACAATCAGAAAAATCGGCGTCCAGCGGCTCATTTTCCCCAAAAAACGGCGGGCGGCCAAATCACCACCAATCACAGCGGTCATCATGGCGGGCACGGTACCCAGCCAAAAGGCGGCCATCACCAACAAGGCACCGACGGGCGTGCCGGTGGCGGCCGCGGCAAAAACAAAACTGTACAAATAACCACAAGGTAATAAAGTACTTAACAGGCCTAAAAGCAAACCGAGTAAGGGTCCTTTGGGCAAGGCGTCCAACGGTTGTTTGAAGCGCGTGAGGCGCCGCATCAAACCTTGAAAAGGTACGGTACCCGGCCGCAGCAACTGCCACACGCCCACCGCGATCATGGCACCGCCGGTCATGATCATGAGCAGACGCTGCAGCATTAGCGTTTGGCCCAGGTAGAGAAACCCCTTGCCGAGCAGACCAGCCGTCAGCCCCAACGCACTGTAGGCGATCAATCGGCCCACTTGGTAAAGCAGCGCGCCGCTCAGAGAGAGACCCCGCGAGCCAACGGCATAATAGCCGGCAAAAGCCCCACACATTAAAAAACAGTGAAAGCTGCCCACGAAACTGGCAAGGCTAATGAAAAGCAGGCCGGCGGGTTCCATGACGTACCTCCGCGCTTCAATCGACGCGCAGTTGTTGGCGAAACAGCGGCGCTACCTCGTCCTCGGTAGCTACATCGACGAACAGACGCCAATTGCCGCGCGGTAAGGGTGCCGCCAAATCGGCCGACCACCAACCGTTGTCGAGAGCCGTCGCTGTCAGTGTCACATCGGCGGCGGATCCGTTGGGGCGCATCAACGAAACGGTGACATGTTGAACCGGCGCATGACCTTGTGGCCCCTCTAGCGCGATTTGAAACCGTTGCGGGCCGTCAAAACGATGCTGAAGGGTCCAGTCGCGACCCATACGCAAGCGCTCGAGCGTTTGTTGATAAACCTGCTCCTGAGCGTAGTAGTCGCTGCTGGTCAGCTCGAAATTACGACCCGAAATGTAGTAGATCGCGCTGAAATGAAACACCATGCAGGCGCCCAGAAGTGACATGACGATGTATTTCCAGTAGTTCATTGTGCCGGCCCCATTAAGATGACTTCGGTTTGATAAAGCACTTCGCCGTGTTCCTTGTCGCGGAAGGTCACCAAGGCGCGTTCTTTACCCGAAGATTGAAATTGTGATTTTTGTTTGCGCACAAAGATTGGCAAAGTTGCCGTCTCTTCGGCCGGTATCGGCCATGGGTTCAGCGGCGTCGTCAGCATCAGTGGTTCCTCAACTTCGACCACAACCGTCCAAACTTGGTCTGAACGATTGGTTGCTTTCACCTCAAAATGGTTGGAAACCACCGCTTCGCTTTCACTTGTGGTGAAACTCTGGCCTGGCGGCCGCACAATTTGGAACTTAAGACCACGATTAAAGAGGAACAGGTAGGTGCCGACACCGTACAAGGCCGCCGCCAGAATCACGTAAACCAAGACGCGCGGCCGCAAGAAGCGGCGCAGGCGGCCTTCCAAGTCGGCAATCGAGGTGTAGCGAATCAGCTTGGGCGGTTTGTTCACCTTAAACATGATTTCGTCGCAGGCATCCATGCAAGCGGTGCAGTTAATACACTCCATTTGCAGACCTTGTCGAATATCGATGCCGGTCGGACAAACCGCCACACAGCGATTACAGTCGATGCAATCACCCGCCGTCCGCGTTTCGTTTTTGCGCATTTTGCCGCGGGGTTCGCCACGGTTGTAGTCGTAACCGACAATCATCGAATCGCTGTCGAGCAAGACCGATTGAAAGCGGCCGTAGGGACAGGCGATCAGGCAAAACTGCTCGCGAAACCAGGCAAAATCCACGAAAAACATGAAGTTGAAGAAGGCCATAAAGGTGAACCAACCCCAGTTTTCGCGCGGATCGTTAAACGTCATTTGCAGGACTTGGTCGGTGCCGACAAAGTAGCACAGCACCGTATTGGCAAAGTGACTGGAAACAATGATGAAAAGCAGATATTTGAGTGCTTTTTTGCCGAATTTGCCGGCTGACATCGGCGCCGCATCCAGTTTGCGGCGTTGGCGCGCATCGCCTTCGATCATGATCTCAATGCGGCGAAACACGTGTTCGAGAAACACGGTTTGCGGGCAGGCCCAGCCGCACCACAGGCGCCCCCATTGAGCGGTGAGGAACAAAATCAAAATCGCGCTGCCGGCGGCAAAAAACCAGAGAATGGCGAAGTCTTGCGGCCACAAGACCAGCCCGAAAAAGGCGAACTTGCGCTCGGCAATATCGAGCAAAACAGCCTGTGTACCGTTGATTTTTAGCCAGGGAAGGAGGAAAAAGAAGATGATGAGCACGACAGCGGTCAGGCGACGGCGATTCAGCCAAGCGCCGCTGAATTTGGCGGGGTACAGCCAAAAGCGTTTCCCGCCTTGGCCGATCGTTGTCATTTTCTCCCGGGTGGGTGCCTGACCGCTCATCGCATCACCTCTTATTCCGTTGGTGCCGCGGCGTCGACGAAGTTGCCGGCTTCGTCAACCAGCTCACCTTGTTTTTCCTTAGGCTGGGCAGGTGTGGTGCCCCGCAAAGAACGCACAAAGAAAGACACATCGCGGATTTGGTCGGGTTTGAGAATGGGTTTCCAGGAGATCATGCCTTTGGCGGGCACGCCTTCGGTAACCACGTGGATGATGTCGCTCAACTTACCGCCGTGCAGGTAGTAGTCGTCGGTGAAGTTGGGACCAATCGTGCCACCGCCGTCGGGCGCGTGGCAGGCGGCACAGTTGGCGTTGTAAACGGCCTTGCCGGATTCTTCCCAACCGCCGGCCTGGAAGGCCGCCGTCAGCGTCGCGTTGGGATCGGCTGGTTGTTCAGCGGCCTTTTCCGCTTCTGCCGCCGCCAGCACGGTTTGGCGTTGGTCCAGCTCGGCTTGCAGCGCCGCGTGCGGCAGCTTCTCGGGGTGCATGAAGTGGTAGTACGGTACGTAAAACACGGCGAAGGCGATGGTGACGGCAAAGATTCCGAGCCACCAACGCGGCAAATCATTGTCGTTTTCCTCGATGCCGTCGAAGTCGTGTTGGTGTTGGGGTTTCTTATCTTCCACCATGAGTGTCCTCCGTATGCGGGCCGGACTCGTCAAAAACGATGTTGGCCATATCGTCGTAGTGTTTCCCCGCGTTGCGGCGATAGACCCAAATCAGGACACCGGTAAAGCACAACAGGAACAGAACCAGTGAGATTTGCGGCCAGATCGCAAAGTTGCCTTGGCTAATGATGTTCTTCAACATGGCGATCTCCTCACTTCTTGATGTCGGTGCCGAGCCGCTGTAGGTAGGCGATCAAGGCGGTGATTTCTTTGTCCTGCATGCCGTCAATCCCGGAGGCGGCAAGGTCGTCGGCAATCGCTTCGGCTTGCGCTTCAGCCAGAGTCTTGGCATTGGTAACCGTGTCGCGATCGTAGGGCACGCCCAGGTGCTTCATGGCTTTAACCTTGGCCTGCACGTCGTTTAGATTCATCTTGTTTTCCAACAGCCAGGCATAGGCGGGCATGATGGAATCTTCGACAATCGCACGCGGATCTTCCATGTGACGCAAGTGCCACAAGTTGGGATACTTGCCACCGATTCGGTGCAAGTCGGGACCGGTCCGCTTGGAACCCCACAGGAAGGGGTGATCGTAGACGAATTCACCCGATTTGGAGTATTCACCGTAGCGTTCCACCTCGGCCCGCAGCGGACGAATCATTTGCGAGTGGCAGTTGTTACAGCCTTCGCGAATGTAGATATCGCGACCCGCTAATTCCAGCGGCGTATAGGGCTTAACGCTGCTAATGCTGGGCACATTGGCTTCAATCGCCATCATCGGAATCGTTTCGGCCAAGCCACCGATCAGAATCGCGATCGTCGCCAGCACGGTTAAGGTGACCGGCGCCGCTTCCAACCGATAGTGGAAGCTACCCACCAGCGGCTTGCGTTCATAGGGTGCCGCTTCGGCTTCGGTATCCTCCGGCACGGTCACGCCGGCGATGGTTTTCACCACGTTGTAGAGCATGACCAAGGCACCACCCAGGTACAGCAAACCACCAAACATGCGAATCCAATAGAGCGGCACAATCGCCTTTACCGTTTCAACAAAGTTGGGGTATTTCAGGTAACCATCGCTGTCGAAATCCAACCACATCAGACCCTGGGTCACGCCGGCAATGTACATCGCCAGCATGTAAATCAAGATGCCGAGCAAACCCATCCAGAAGTGCGCGGTGGCCAACTTTTTAGAGTACAGTTCGCGGCCGTACAGGCGTGGAATCAACCAGTAAATCATGCCGTAGGTTAGGAAGCCGTTCCAGCCGAGAGCGCCGCCGTGAACGTGGGAAATCGTCCAATCGGTGTAGTGGCTCAGCTTATTCAGCGACTTAATCGACAGCATCGGCCCTTCGAAGGTCGACATACCGTAGAAGGTAATCGCCACTACCATAAATTTGAGGATGGGATCCTCGCGCAATTTATCCCAGGCACCGCGCAACGTCAGCAACCCGTTGATCATGCCGCCCCAGGAAGGTGCGATCAGCATCAAGCTAAACAACATCCCCATCGTTTGTGCCCAATCGGGCAGGGACGTGAACAACAGGTGGTGCGGACCGGCCCAAATGTAGAGGAAGATCAGCGACCAGAAGTGAATAATTGAGAGTCGATAGGAGTAAATGGGGCCGTTGGCGGCTTTCGGCATGAAGTAGTACATCAAACCTAGAAACGGTGTTGTCAAAAAGAAGGCAACCGCGTTGTGGCCGTACCACCACTGCACCAGCGCATCCTGCACACCCGCGTATACCGAATAACTTTTGGTCATCGAAATCGGCAGTTCCAGCGAGTTAAAGATGTGCAACACAGCCACGGTCACGATACTCGCGATAAAAAACCAAATCGCGACGTACAGGTGGCGTTCGCGCCGTTTAAAAATGGTGCCGAAATAGTTAATCGCCATGACCACCCAAACGGCGGTAATCGCCAAATCAATCGGCCATTCCAATTCGGCGTATTCCTTACTGGTGGTAATGCCGAGCGGCAAGGTAATCGCCGCGGCGACAATGATCAACTGCCAGCCCCAAAAATGAATACGCGAGAGCTTGTCGGAGTACATTCGTGCCTTCAACAGACGCTGGCTGGCGTAATACATGCCGGCAAAAAATGAGTTGCCGGCAAAAGCGAAAATGACGGCGTTGGTGTGCAAGGGCCGTAGGCGACCAAAGGTCAAATAGGGAATGCCCAGGTTGGCTTTCCAGAACGCCAATTGAAAAGCGATCAGAACGCCGACCAGCATGCCGACCAACCCCCAGATCACGGTGGCCCAGACAAACTTCCGCACTATGTCGTCGTCGTAGCGGAAACGTTCAATGGTCATGGTGTCTCTTCCTTTCCTCTTACTGCTTCCCCATTTGCGCGGGGTCCACGCCTTGTTGCCGCACCGTCCTCAAAAAGCACGCGATAGGCAGGTGTTTCCATGTCATCAAATTGACGGTTCCGCCAAGCCCATACATAGGCGACCACGGCAATGCCGGACAACGCCAAAGCAAGCGGCACCAACATCCAGAGAATCCCCATTAACGGCTCCTTTGCCGCAGCGTCCAAGCGGACACGGCGATGACGGAAAGTGAACTAAGCGGCATGAGCACGGCCGCAATTAAGGGCCCGATCAAGCCGGCTAAACTAAGTGAGACGGCGACCAGGTTGTACCCCAGGGACAGGGTTAAACCGCGGCGCGTGGCGCGTTTGACACGTGCGGCCAGGTCAAAAAGTTGGTCGATCGCCGTTAAATCGCGCCGGCGCAGAACCACGTCGGCAAATTCCAAAGCGGCGCCGGTGCCGAGCGCGTGGGTCACGCCGATATCCGCCGCCGCCAGGGCACCCATATCGTTGAGGCCGTCACCCACCATCAAGCACACGCGCGCATCGCCCTCAGCCACATAGGCCAACTTCTCTTCGGGTTGGCGGGCGCCGAGACCCTGTTCCATCCCCAGTAAATCCGTGAGCTTGTCGACCACCGCTTGGCGGTCACCGGAAAGCATCGTGCGTTGCAGGCCGAGTCGCGCCAAACACGCCATCGCCTCGGCGACCTCGCCACCCACGGCGTCTTCAAGGGTGAAGGTGCCGGCCAAACGGCCGTTGTTCAGCACCGCCACCGCACTGTGACCGGCGTCCAAAACCGCCGCCAAACGGTCCACGGCGTCCAGATCAGCGACGTCGCGGCAGAATTGAGGCACCGCCGCCAGGGAACACACCACCAAATCGCAACCATCAATCGTGCCGCGCACGCCGACGCCTGGCAACGCTTGCACTTCGCCCACCGATGCGAGCGTTGGTGCCGGCGTCGCCGGTGTCTGCCACGCCGCCAAAAACATTTGCGCCATCGGGTGATGACCTGCTTGTTCCAAAGCACAAATCGCCGCTTTGTACCAATGGGCGCGACCCATGTACCAACGCGTTTCTATTAGCTTCGGCAAGCCCTCGGTAATCACCCCGGTTTTGTCGAATATCACTTCATCGACCTGGTCCATGCGCGCAAACACTTCGGGACGTTTGATCCAAATACCCGCCTGCGCCGCGCGTGATAAACCCCAGGCGCGCGCCGTCGGTTCAGCCAGTGCCAAAGCACAGGGACAGACCACAATCAGCACCGTCAGTGCTACTGAAAAGGCCCGCGTCGGCGCGCTTGGGTACCACAGCACAAATCCCAACAGCGCCACTGTCAGCGCCGCCGGCAAAAACCAGCGCGCCGCCGCTTCGGCAATGGGATCTTGGTGTTTCTTATGGCTAAGTTTCTGTGATTTCTCTTGAAAGTGGGCAAATCGACTATTCTCTGCGTCATTCTCTAGAATGATTTCCACTAACCCGGCCAAATTGACCGAACCGGCCAACACCTGCTCGCCGCGCGTCAAGGTCACCGGCTCCGCTTCACCACTGACCACGTGCAGGTTAAAAACCCCGCCGGCGCTATCGAGCACACCGTCGACCGGCACCAAATCACCCGCCCGAAAACGCAAACGATCGCCGGCTTTCAGGTATTCCACCGGTTTTTCGATCCAGGTTTCGCCTTCACGGCACAACACCATTTGCGGCATCGCCGCCAACAGCCGCTGTGTTTCGCGCAGTGCGCGTTTCACACCCATGTTCTGGATGTAGCGCCCCGTCAGCAGGAAAAAAACCAGCATGCCCATCGAATCGAAGTACAGATCGCCGATACGGCCTTGAACCAGGGAATAGGTGCTCAAGCCAAACGCGCTGAGCAAGCCAATCACGATCGGCACATCTAAATTCAGGCATCGCGTGCGCAACGCCAAACCGGCCCGTTTGAAAAAAGGCTTCGCGCCATACGCCAGCAACGGCAAGCTCAGCACAAAAGCCGTCCAAGCAAACAACAAGGCAAAACCGCCGTCCTCCAACCCGGTGTAAAACGGCAAACTCATCAGCATGATATTGCCCGCCAAGGCACCGCTGACACCCAAGCGCAGTAAATCGCGGCCTTCTTCACCGCTGACTTGGGGTACCAAACCGACCTGGTAACCCGCCGCGGCAATGACATTGGCCAAGCCCTCTAAATCAGTGTCAGGCCGAAACCAAAGCACCAGTTTCCCGGTCCCGAAATACAACTCGCTGTTGATCACGCCACTGCAGTTTTGTACCAATTTCTCAATTAACCAAACACAGGCCGCACAGTGCAGCCCTTCCAAGTACCAGGTTCCCTGGTAGCCGTTTTCCCGTCGTCGACAGTGCTTCTCGTAATAGGATTGGGTATTGAGGTACCCAAACGAAGGCGCTGGATTGTCCTTGTTTTGATTGGGTAGACCCTGATTGAGCGCCCGCAAGCGGTAATATTCCTGCCAGCCGCGCCGCTCGATCAGATCGTGAACCAATGCACAACCCGAGCAACAAAAGTCCTGTTGACGCGGCACCAAAGGCTCCCCGCAATGCAGGCAGGCGTCCGCCACAACTGTGGCGGTTTGATCCTTTGATAGGGTTTGAACGACGCGCATAGGTCCTCTTTAGGGCGGGCAGAGCGCGGCCGGCGCGACGCCTGGCTGCGCCACGGCGGCCCGAATCGGCCGGTGGGGGTTGGTCGGTTTTTTGCGACGGCGCTCAAGCAAGCGCCTCAAAAATAGCGGAAAGGGAAAATCCGGGTGACGGAGACATGGGTAGATGGGTTTTCCCAATCCGCTTAAGCGGTGCACACTCTGGTCACATCGCGGGCAATCATCACGGGGCAGCCACAGTGGCGTAACAGGTATCGCGCCGTACCACCAAGACCGCCATGTCCGTGGCGACCATGAGCCCCGATTACCAACATCAGGGCGCGGTTCTCTTCGCAGAATGCGCTTAACCGTCGGGCCGGACGACCCTCGAGGAAATGGCTGCGATCAACCGTGGTGTCGGCAAGTGCCGCCGCGACGCCGTTGCCGGCTTCCATCGCGGCCGGCGTTTGGGCCACACCCACCGCGGTACGTCGCGTCGCCAGCGTTGCTAAATGCCGTTGTCCTTCGTGCATAACCTCGCTGTATCGCTGGTGTAACCATTCTTCTAAGTCAGGTAATTTCTGGTAAGGCAAAGCCGGTTTGAAGGTCGATGGATCGCACACATGCACTAAATCCAATCCGACACCCAGCTTTTCAGCAAGAATCTCGGCTTGCGCCAAGGCCGTATGCGCAGCATCGGAAAAATCAATGCCGACCACAATCCGCTGTTTGTCGCGATGGGAAAAAGCGTTCAAGGGTTCCACCTTTTCAAGAAACCGGATTGATGCGGCACCGAGTTACACCGGTCGCGCATCATCGCCACCCCCTTTTCTGCAAGAGCAGTACCAACCCACTCAAAAACCACCATACATCAACTTAAATATTTTATTTTATTACAGTTAACTATCAACCATAATCATCCAATACGACGGTTCATGCACTTTGACGCTGAACCCACTTAAATCCGCAGGTTGTCACGGGGCCGCCGGCGTCAATCTCAAATAAATCGCCATCCAATGGCGCGGGCAACCAATCCTCACAAACCTTTTACTTTCAATGCATAAGCACATCAAACGACTACAATAAGCCCACCCCATTGCGACATTTTTTAATCTTCTTCTCCCGTTTCATTCGTCAATTTTACCCTTCAAAAGAAGTGGTACCGACCCCGTCCCATCTGCGCATTATTTCCCACGTGCTGCGGAACTTTCCCTTTTCCAAGGCCTCAGAGTAGCAACGACCGCCGCCGCCACATTGGTTGGGGCATTTTTCACAGGTGTTGCGAATCCTTTCCCAATCCTTATGAAATCAAGTGGGAAACCCGTGGTTTCGGGTATTCAACGGGAGGCGACCACACCAATCGTCATTGCCGAACAAACCACAATGCAAAAAGATCGGTAATTCGCGCTAACCTTCTGAAAAAAAAGCATAACAGCGATTTAAGGGGTATCCGGTCTGCCGGCCCTGAAAACCACAATCGCAACCAAAAGCAACGCCGCTAAGCTTGGGTAAAAATATTTTTTCCAGACACTTAAAGATCGTCAATCACCCGCCGACGGCGCCGATTGACTAGGATGAAAATAACCGAGGCCGGGCCTTGGCAACTATTTTGCAACTTCCCGTCCTGCCTTAGAAAATTTCCTTGCAGCTTATCCCACGCAGCATGGAAATATGGTTTGAGGTAAATCGCAGTAGGCCGCCCAAGTTGGGTCTCTATAGGAAAGCATCATGACGTTAGGGCGAAAAAAAATATTGGTGGTCGATGACGAGGAATACGCCAGAAAGTTGATCATCGCGAGCCTGCGCAAAAACAACTATCACATTTTACAAGCGGAAGGGGGGCGCCAAGCCATCGACCTGGCTGCGCAAGAGCATCCCGATCTGATTATCATGGACGTATGCCTCGCCGAAACCCATTTAGACGGCTACCAAACCGCGAAAATTATCCGTGAACAGTTTCCCAACCAAACCTTCCTATTTGTCTCGGGCGGTATTGATCGAGAGCGGCAGCGCAACGCCGCAGGTCGCCCGCTCTTTTTAAACAAACCCTTTAGTCCTATAGAGTTACGTAAAAAAGTAAATCATATTCTGCGTGAAAAAAGCTCACCCAAAAACCTTAAAATAAAGCGTACTGCTTCATGCGATAGCGCAATTGATCGCGAGACAAACCCAATAACTTAGCTGCTTTGGTTTGGTTACCCTCGGTACGGGTCAAGGCCTGGCGGACCAGGGTTTCTTCCACCGAATCCAAGCGGATGCCCTCGGGCGGCAATGAGAAGCCATGACCCGAACCATTTTCATCGCTGCTTTGCTTACGACGACGCAAGGGGAAATCATCCACTTGCAGCACCCGGTTTTGACTGAGAATCATGGCCCGCTCAACCACATTGCGCAGCTCGCGTACGTTGCCAGGCCAAGGATAACGGCTCAAGGTCTCAAGCGCTTCGTCGCTAAGGCCCTGAATGGCTTTTTTGAATTTGCGATTAAAATGATCGATAAAAAAGCGACAGAGGAGCGGGATGTCATCGGCACGTTGCCGCAGGGAAGGCATATCGATTTCAATGACATTGAGGCGGTAGTAAAGATCTTCGCGGAACTTCTTTTCCTCAATCAGTTGATCCATATTTTGGTTGGTCGCAGCCACAATGCGCAAATCGACGGCAATATCGCGTGTGCCGCCGACCCGTCGAAAGCGACGACTCTCCAGAAAACCGAGTAATTTGGCTTGGGTTTCCAAGGGCATTTCGCCGATTTCGTCGAGAAATAAGGTGCCCTGGTGGGCCATTTCGCACAGGCCCCGTTTAAGCGCCTTGGCATCGGTAAAGGCGCCTTTCTCGTGGCCAAACAATTCGGATTCCAACAAGGTCGCGGGCAGCGCGGTACAGGTCACTTCCATGAAAGGGCGCGAGGCGCGCGTGCTGTTGTAGTGGATAGCTTGGGCCACCAGATTTTTGCCGGTGCCGCTTTCCCCCAAAATCAAAACCGTTTCGGCGGCGCTCTCAGCGACGGTTTTGGCGATGTTCATGACGTGAAGCATGGGTTCACTGCTGCCGATAATGCTCTGAAATCCGTATTCGGCTTCCAGGTTGGCACGAATCAAGCGAACTTGGCGGCGAAGTTCGGTCATTTCGAGCGCTTTTTGCACGGTTAGCATCACTTCTTCCAAATTAAAGGGTTTGGTGATGTAGTCAAAGGCACCCAATTTCATGGCTTCCACGACGATGTGAATGGCGTGATTGCCGGTCATCATAATCACCGGCAAATCGGGATCGCGTTCCTTCGCTTCGGCCAGCAGATCGATGCCGTTGGCGTCGGGAAGATTGATATCCATGAGGACGAGATCCCAGGCAGCTTGGCCCAGTTGTTTGCGCGTCTCCTTGCCATTGGCGGCTTCTTCGGCAAAAAAACCTTCTTTGGTCAGCTTGCGCACCAGTGTTTTGCGAATAAGCGCTTCATCTTCGACAATGAGCACGGAAATCGGTGAATCCATAACAAGCCTCGCGGGTGAAATGAGCAGCATGGAATCGCCGCATGAAGTGGTGGCGATTCAGCGAAATGCTACCACGTCTCAAGCCGGCGTTTTCCTACGGATCAGGCCGGCCACGCAAAAAGCACCGTACACGGATGGGTGGCAACAAGATCCAGGTCATAAGCGCCGAGCGTTTTCCGCACGTTCGTGTGAGCAGCGGTGTAAAATGGCAGTGTGCATCAAGTTTTTTCATGCCAAAAACCGTAAAGACTTAATGGGTCAGGTTTTAAGACGATGTTCCACATGGAACATCGCCGCCGTTTGTTTCGGGAGGATTCTCCGATGACCTCGTCCGACGAATTACACCAGCTTTCACCCGCATACCTCGCCGCGCTTTCCGAGCTTGAACCCGAGGCCGCTTTTTTCGGCGTCAACCAAGACCAGGAAATCATCTTCTGGAGCCAAGGCGCCCAGCATCTGTTGGGTTGGCAGCGCGATGAGGTGCTGGGCAAACACTGTAGCTTTGCCGTGCGTTGCTTAACCTGTGCCCGCGGTTGCGGGATCCGCGAATACGGAAAAGTCAACGCCAAGACCCTAACCCATGTCGACAAACAAGGTCACCCCCATCGGGTCTCAAAATCCGCGCGGGCCATTCACGACTCGTCCGGCCGCTTTCTCGGCGGCCTCGAAATCCTGCGCCCGCTAACCCAAGCAGCGACCCCACCCACCACCGATCTCCAAC
This sequence comes from Holophagae bacterium, assembly GCA_030429565.1. Taxonomy (GTDB): domain Bacteria; phylum Acidobacteriota; class Holophagae; order Acanthopleuribacterales; family Acanthopleuribacteraceae; genus Acanthopleuribacter. The sequence continues at coordinate 268,234 of JAUIFE010000002.1, forward strand.
AATTCCATCAAATCCTCAGTGCCGATGAACCCTTTCTCGACGCGCTTGCCAACTTGCGTTTTGCCGCCCATAGTGAGGTCAATATCCTCATTCGGGGTGAAAGCGGCACCGGCAAAGAACTCTTGGCTCGTGCCATACACGCCATGAGTCCGCGCGCTAAGGCACCCTTTATCGCCATCAACTGCGGCACGCTCAGCCGCGAATTTCTCGCCAGTGAGTTGTTCGGCCACAAACGCGGCGCCTTCACCGGCGCGGTTCAAGACAAAATCGGTCTGCTCGCCGAAGCCGAAGGCGGCACTTTATTTCTCGACGAGGTCGGTGAATGCCCGCTCGAAGTTCAAGCTATGTTGTTGCGGGTTCTCGAACAACGCCGCTACCGCCGTCTCGGTGATACGCGCGATTTACCCACCAACATCCGCATTTTAAGCGCGACCCACGTCTCCTTGCGCGAAGCCGTCAAACAAGGCCGCTTTCGCGAAGACTTGATGTACCGCCTGCGCGTCGTTCCTTTTTTCATTCCTCCGCTGCGCCAACGCCATGGTGACATCAGCTTGCTCTGGCATCATTTTGGCCGGATCAATGCCAAAAAATTTAACCTCAAACCTTGCATCACCCCGGATACGGTGATGGCCGTGCTAAAACAGTATGCTTGGCCGGGGAATGTTCGCGAACTGATCAACCTCAGCGAGTATTGTCAGGTCACCCGACCCGATCAAACCCTAACCCTTGCCGATTTACCCCCTGAATTTCACGATTTCCCCAACGACCAACCGCAGTCCGGCGCCGCGCCGGCCACACCCCTCGCGGCACCGCTCAGCAAGGAACGACTGCAGGCGGTTCTCGATCAGGTTCAAGGCAACACCACCTTGGCCGCCCAACAATTGGGGATTAGCCGCGCCACTTTATGGCGTCGGCGCAAACAATGGGGCCTGGTCTAAGGACACCCCAACCACGGGAGACGACACAATGCCGATCGAACGTTTACGGCTATTATCGCTACTAACCATTGGCGCCGGATTAACAGCCTTTCTGAGTGGGGATTTTAGTCGCATACAAATTGTCATATTCATGGCGGTAATTACGCCTTTATGGTTTCCCATTAACATTGAAAAGATACGCCAGAATCGCTTTTGGAAGTTCTACCTTTGGATCACATTTGTTTTTATGATTCTGGGTTTTGTTTTAAAGATACGCATTGACACCGGGATCTTTTTCCTCATTATCTTTTGTCTTATCTACGAATTTTACGGCGAACAACGAAAAAACACACCCAATCGACTCATTAGTATTTTATCTTTCCTCATTATTGCTTACCAGGCACGCATGTATTTGGGGTTGAAACAGATCTATATCGTACTGATTTATTTGGTCTCGGTCATGACGACTTTAATGGGCCTTTACCACGTCTTACTCAAAAAGGGCCTCAGCAAAAGCGACCTCCTGCGCACCCACCTGCGCGTGTATCTCCATGTCGTGCCGATCTTCGCCATCGCCGCCTGTCTGTTTTGGCTCACGCCGCGGGCACGCGGCTCCAGTGCCGGCGTCGAATCCAATCCACGCGGCAACCAAATGACCGGTTTTTCGGATCGCGTGAAGCTCTCCGATATCGGTTCTTTGAAGATGTCGAGCAGGCCCGTTCTCGATCTGACCCTTTTAAAAGGTCAACCGGAAGAACCCTACCTGATTGGCCGTTATTTGCACATCTTTAGAGATAGTGAATGGTCAACATACGCACGTCCCAAAACCATTTTTGGCCATCAGGCACGTTTTAACGATCCTAGCGAATACCGAGGCACGGTAACCTACCGCATTAACGCCGAGCCCTTTCAAGGCAACACCCTGTTCTATTTTAAGGAACCCATTGCCATCTTGGACTTTGAACTGTTCCTCGATGTAGAGGGCTTCCACGACAACATTAGCATGTCGAAGAAATCGCCGAACTCTTTAAACTACAACGCCGTATCCGGCATTTCCCAACGCGAAGTGCGTTCGCTTGGCCGCTATACCGGCCACCTTTTACAGCTCCCGGACAACAGCGAATACCTTGCCACCTACGCCCGTACGGTATGGGGTGAAGGCAACCAAGATGTCCATGAAAAAGCCATTTTGTTGCAAACCCATTTTCTCGAACAGTTTAATTACACGCTCAACATCAACAACTTCAACGCTCAGGATCCCATACGCGACTTTTTGCTCAACCGCAAAGAAGGGCACTGTGAGCTGTTTGCCTCGTCTGCGGCTTTACTACTTCGCCAAGAAGGAATCCCAACACGCTTGGCAACCGGCTTCTTACTCGACCTGACCATGCAACACGAATCCTTTATTCACGTGCAGGAAAGAATGGCCCACGCTTGGGTCGAATATTTTCACGACGGTGCCTGGCATACCCTCGATCCAACCCCGCCCATGCCCATCGCCGAACCGACCTTGTTCCAAAGCGGGTCGAATCGCCTTCGCTACCTATGGCGCGTGTACTTCACTTCCTTTGATCACTTCTCACAGAAAGAATGGCTGGAAAAAATGCAAGAAACCTACCTGGCCAATCGATCTTTTTTTCACAACATCTTTATCACCGCAATTCTGCTGTTAACCCTGACCGTTTTGTATTACAAAAACCGAACATACTTTCATTTAACACCGGAAGATAAAGTCCGGCGTTCACTCGTTCGAATTGAACGAAACTTGGTGCGGCAATACCAGGAACGAATCCCACACGAAAAGTTCTCAGATTTCGTGCGGCGTTTAGGGCTTAATCCCACTTTGGAAATGAAAATCGAAGCCTACAGCCATGAAGTTTTTTCATATTGCTACGGCCGCCAAAAAACCAAACAAACGATGCGACAACTGGTAAAAAAAGGAAGCGATATTCTCAAAGAACTCCAACAACACGGTTAACCCGAACCCGGTCCGCGAACAGACCGGGAACCTAGGAAGCGCCGGTTCGCCGCCGCCGGATCACGCCTCGTCGGCGAGCTTGCGAAACAAATGTCGTGCAAAAGGCGCGATATCCTCGCGCGCGAGCGCGTACCGACAAATACTTTCCAGATAGCCTTCGATTTGGCCCGTATCGAGGCGCAATCCTGGATAATCAAAGGCGCGCACCTTGCCTTGGGCGGCGAGCTCGTTAATGGCGTCGATGTGGTAAAACTCGCCCTTAGAACCAGCCGCCTCAAAGGCACGCCAGCCCGCCTCCAACAATGGGAAGATTTCTTTGGTGAACAAGTAACGCCCGTAACTCACTAACTTGGACGGTTCCGTTCCCGGCGCCGGTTTTTCGACGATCCGTTGCATTGGGTAGCTCTCACCCTCAGCACGACCAACCGCAACCACACCGTAACGGGACACGTCGACATCGCCCAAATCCTGGACCGCCAACACGGAATCGCCGCTCTGACGGTGAATGGCCACCAAATCGGCGGCAAGCGCCCGCTCACCAAAAAAAAGGTCGTCGGGATAGGCGACCACAAAAGGATCATCACCGACAAAAGCACGCGCCGCCAATAAAGCGTGACCCGTGCCCAACATGGCCTGCTGACGCACGAAAAAAACTTGGGCGCGACCCGGTTGAATTGCTTCAAGTGCGGCCGTTTTGCCTTCTCGGGTAAAAACCTGCTCCAGTTCAACCTCGCGATCAAAGTAGTCGTCCAAACTCTTTTTGCGCCGCGAGGTGATGATCAAAATTTCTTCGATGCCGGCCGCCTCGAGTTCCTCGACAATGAAGGAAATCGCCGGCCGGTTAAGCAAGGGCAACATCTCTTTGGGAATGGTTTTGGTGACCGGTAGGAAACGCGAGCCGTAACCGGCCGCGACGATAACGCCTTTTACGCGCATTTTTGGCTCCTTAAGCGATAAATAGGCGCTTAGCTTAGCTCGGTTCGGATCAGGGGTCTAGATGGGACCAAAATCGCCGTCTGGCCGCTTTTTGCACCGATTCGCACCATGCGTTCACAATCCCATGCCGACACCCAGCCCCATCGCCTGCATAGAAAAACCGGCAACCGGCCGCCACCAAAGGATCGATCCTTCGCCCACTGAAAAACCACGGCAACACCGCCTTCACCCGATCCACACAGCAGCCCAAAGGTTCGCCGTCGGAAGCGGTAACACACCACCGCAAAGGCCGAGCACCAAAAAGAAAAAGCACCGCTGGGAGAACGGTGCTTTTGAGAAATTCGATCGGTGATCGGTGATTTAGGCTTGTGACGGCTCGCCGGCAATCACCCGTACGGCGATGCGTTTCAGGTGCCCTTCACCAAGTGATTCAGTCTCAATGTCTTCATGGTTTTGCAAAGCCATGTGAACCAAACGGCGTTCGTAGGGATTGAGCGGATTCAGTAAAACCTGGTTTTGCGTGTCGCGCGCGCGGGCCGCGGCCGATTCGGCCATGCCGCGCAGCTCGGCTTCCTTCGCTGCTAAGTAGCCGCCGCTGTCGACTTTGATTTCCAGTTCGACCTCGGGGAATTTTTTCTCCACCAACGTCATCATCAGGAAACTGAGGTCTCGCAGCGATTCACCATAGTTTTTGTAGAAGTAGTCTTCATCTTCGCCGACGAAATTGACATAAACGGAGGGCAGATCGATATCGGATTCTAAACGGACGTCCAGGTCGTGGCCTTGGGTGAACGTGTTCAGACTTTCAAGCAGTAAATCGACCGCAGCTTGGGCGTGTTCGGATTGGGTCATGAGTTTTCAAACCTCCGTCGCAGGATAGTGTTTTGGACGAGCATGAAGATGTTGCCGGTGATCATGTAGAGGACAAGACCGGAAGGCATGCTGATAAAGAAAACCGCAAAAGCGAGCGGCATGAACTTCATCATGCGTTGCTGAGCCGGATCCATGCCGGCCATCGGCATGGTCAACGAGGTCAAAAACATCGAAGCCGCCATCAACATGGGCAACACGTAGTAAGGATCCTTCACCGACAAATCGTGGATCCAAAAAATCCAATCGGCCTGGCGCAGCGAGATCGAAGAACGCAGCAAAGAGAAGTAGGCAAAAAAGATTGGCATTTGCGGCAGCATCATGAAACAGGAAGACATGGTGTTCACACCTTCTTCTTTAAAAAGCTTGGCCATTTCCTGCTGCATCTTCATCTTGGATTCGAAATCGTCGTTGCCGGCGTATTTCTGTTTAATCTTTTCAGTTTTCGGCTGAAGTGCCCGCATTTTTACGGAACTTTTCATGCTGGGAATCGCGAGAGGCATGAGCAATAGGCGGATGAAAAGTGTCAGGACAACAATCGCCCAACCCCAGTTACCAGTAACGTCATGGGCGAATTTCAACATGATGAACAAGCCCTTGGAAAGCAGACCGGCCCAGCCGTAGGAAACCAGATTACCCAAGCGCGCGTCGGCACTTTCCAGTGCCTGTTCTTCGGTAGGGCCCATGTAAAAGGTGCCCTTGACAGCCTTGGTTGTGTCGAGGGCAATTGCGGGCAGAACCACGGGTTCCCGACCGGCAATTTCATGGGTGACCCCGGCAAGAAAAACGTTGTCTGTCGGGGTTTCCGGCATAAAAACGTTGGCGAAATAAGTGTCCTGAATGCCAAGCCAAACGACTGTTTCTTTCTCCTCAAGCAGCGGATAAAACAAGCTGTTCTTGAGTTTGTCGATGGATTCCTCTTCGTGGCCGCCGTCTTCAGACCAAGCGATGCGCATAATTTTGGGATTCATTTCACCAAAATCGAAGAAAGAAGGAACCAGTTTATCCTTGGCCAGCACCGGCTGAAGACCTTCGCAAACCACCAATTTGTAGGACTGTTCAATCCCACTGACGGCCACAGTCATTTCGATGCGGTAATCGTCGAGAAGACGGTACGTTTTCTCAATGCGAATCTTGTCTTTTTCACTAACAAACTGAATAACATTATTCGCGCTTTTCTCGACCTCATACATCCAATGACTTGTCCGTTTATCGCCTGGCAAGATAATTTCACCAGGATAATAGGTCTTAGGATGAATGAGCTGGATGTTTTGCTCTTTTCTAGCTGAAGTATAGTACTGTTTCAGCATTGCGGTGCGCATCAGACCGCCACGGTTATCGAACTTAAGCCGTAGGTGATCGTTTTCCAACGTCACCGTTTGTTGGGGCAGCGAATCAAAACGATCCGTGGGCGCGGGATTGACGAGTTCGGTGTCGTCGTCATTCGACGACGGCGTTCCTGGCTCGATGCCGGCCTGTTGGAGGTCGGACGGTTTGGGTTGGGCCGGTGATTCAACCTGCTCGACGACGGGTTGCTCGGACGCACCCATCTCGTATCCCATGTAACGACCGATCGCCATCCAAGAGAGATAGAGGACCATACATAAAGTGATGGTCAGAATAAATCGTTTTTCCATTGATGTCCTCATGAGAGGCTCCTGAAAAATTCAGGAGCCTATGACCGGTTGATCTTTTTGAGCAGGATCTCAAAGCTCTTTAGGTAATCCTGATAATCGCGGTCCAGGATACCTCTCCGGGGGGAGACAACAATGTCAAAACCCTTTTTGAATGAGGCTTTCTTTTCCCGGAAAGCTTCGCGAGTCCTACGCTTGATAAGATTTCGCTTCACTGCTTTTCCGACTTTTCTAGAAATAGCCAGGCCAATACGAGGCTCATGATGCTCGTTGGGAACGACCCGAAAAATGAGCGTATGGGTCACAACCTTAAAACCTTGATTGTAAACGGCCTTAAAGTCGGCCGACTTCAAAAGGCGGTTGTGTTTGCGAAATCGTTTATCCTGCAAGCCGTTTTCTACCGGATGAACGGCGACTGCTTACAATTCGGCGACCACCAACCGTTTTCATACGAGAACGAAAACCATGTTTCTTTGCGCGTTTGCGACGGTTAGGTTGGAATGTGCGTTTCATCGGAAAATTCCTCCACTCAAAGTTGAAAAAACCCGGTTCAACCCGTCCGGACCTTTGAATCATTACCGCATCATGCGGAAGAAAAGGGGACCAGGTGCCAAAAAGCCGAAAGAAAGAACGGGTTGAATCTTAGTCGGTGGCACTAGGTTTCTAAAAGGAACTCAGCCCACAAGACCATAGAAGGTACCCGAAAAGGCGCTGAAAGTCAATGTGATAGGGAGAAATGGTTCGAGAACCAAAAAGGAACGGCGAAGGGTTAAGCAGAAATGATGCCGGAATACCAGAACCAAAACTAGATTTCCAAATAATTTATCTTTTAAACCTTACGGCTGAATTACGCACGATTTATTTTAATCAAACATCACCTTATTTCCAAACTCTCATAATTTACGCAACAAGCTCCTAGCATCGAATCCTCAAAAATGGAAGTCCAAAGGCTCACATTCCAATCATCCAAGCCCCTCATAAAAACCCGGACACCACCCATAAACTATTTAATTTAATTAACTTACGCTTAAGTCACAGATTTTCTTAAAGATACAACCGACACATTTCGTTCACCTGATTAAGGCTTGAGAGGGCGTTTCATCCTATGTTAGTATGGCCTTCCGTTTTGGGTTTTTATATCCCCCATTCGTTTTTCCTTTAACTTTCCAGGAGGAGCACGGTTGTTATCTCTTTGGAACAAGGTATTGTCGTGCCTTGAAGAGCGACTTCCTACGGAACAAATCGACGAATGGCTCAGACCTACGAAAATTCTAAGCCAGAGCGATACAGAGATTCAGATCAAAGTTCCGAACGATATCTTCATCGATTGGATTCAAGAAAATTACCTTGAAGACATCTACACTGTCCTCAAAAGTCTCGGTTACTCCGATTGTAAAGTCATCTTTCTCAATCAAACCCAGGCCAAACAACTTGAATCACTTCTTCGAAAAAACGATCCTGCCGATCAAAATGAAGAAGTTAGCGAGCCTCACGAGAAAAAAGAAAATGTGCGGCTCAATCCCAAATACAAATTCGAACTCTTCGTCGTGGGCAGCAGCAACCAGTTTGCCCATGCCGCGTCTTTGGCCGTGGCCGAAGCACCTTCGGCTTCCTACAACCCACTCTATTTATATGGACCCTCGGGTTTAGGGAAAACGCACTTGTTGCACGCCATCGGGCATCGACTCATTGAGACCCGACCCGACCTCAACATTTGCTACACCACCTGTGAAGAGTTCACCAACCAGTTCATCAACTCGATACGCTACAACAAAAGTGAAGCGTTTCGAGGACGTTACCGCACGGTTGACGTTTTGTTGATCGACGACATCCAGTTCCTCAGCGGCAAGATGCAAACGCAAGAAGAGTTTTTCCACACCTTCAACGCGCTTTTCGAGCAACAAAAACAAATCATCCTCAGCAGCGATTGTGCGCCGAGCGAGATTCCCAAACTGGAATCGCGCCTCACCAGTCGTTTTAACTGGGGGTTGATTGCCGATATTCAACCGCCGGCGTTGGAAACCCGTATCGCCATTCTCAAAAAGAAGGCTGAAGCCGAACGGGTCTTCCTCCAAGACGATGTCCTGCTCTATCTCGCCACCAAAGTCAAGACCAACGTGCGCGAACTAGAAGGCGCGCTGATCAAACTCATGGCCTACGCTTCTTTATCGAATCGCAAGATCGATCTTGAATTGGTCGAAACCTGCCTGCGCAATTACGTGCGTGAAGAGACGACCCAAATTAGCTGTGAAAAAATTCAGCGCTTCATTGCCGACCACTACAAAATTCAAACCAAAGACCTGTTGTCCAAAAACAATTCCAAGCGCATCGCCCAACCACGGCAGATCGCCATGTACCTGACACGACAGCTCACCAGCATGTCGCTGCCGGAGATCGGCTCCGCTTTTGGCAACAAGCATCACTCCACCGTACTCTACTCTGTTCAAAAGATCTCGAAGAAGATGAAAGAGAACACCGAGTACCGGCAAATGATCACGGGTTTCACCAAGTCGCTCAGCTAAAAGCGTCAACAGCCTGTGAACCAAATCCGCTTTTTTCCACAGGAGCCCTGTAGAAAAAGCCTCAGAACGCTTATAATCTCCTCAGTTTTCCACAGCGATCCACAGCCTTTTTCAACATTCCTGTTAACAACCTGTTAAAAAACCCCACCCTCGGCCACCTGGATTCGGAACCTGTGCAAAAGTCACCCATTTTTCCACAGTTTCCCACATGTTTTCCACAAGCCCTCAACCCTCACCCTGACCCGATCCACCACGTTTTCCACAGTTTCCACAAGCCTTACTGTGAAGACTTAAAAGAAATAAATTAAAAATTTATAAAAAGGTAAAACACATGGAGTTCCACATCGTTCGCAGCGATCTTCTCAATGAACTGCAACTCATGATGGGAGTTATTGAGAAAAAGAACACAATGCCCATTCTCGCCAACATCTGCATCAAAGCCGAAAACAACCAGCTCGTGCTGCAAGCCACCGATCTGGAAGTCGGCATCATTTCTTCATGTCCCGCCCAAGTCCTCGAGCCTGGCGAAATTACGGTTCATGCCAAGAACCTTCAAGACATGTTGAATACCTTTTCCGATGCGCAAGTCTCCTTCTCTATGAATGAAGGAACCATGCTGGACTTGGTCTGCGGCAGTGCACAGTTTTCGATTGAAACGATGTCAACTCAGGATTTTCCGTCTATCCCCGAATGCGAGTTCGCCACCGCCATCCAGTTTCAAGTGGGCTTCTTTAAGGACTGCATCGCCAAAGTCCTGTTTTCCGTTTCCACCGATCCCCACAAGTACGCGCTGAACGGTTCATTATTAAAGGTCCTCAGCGGTGAATTGTCGCTGGTCAGCACCGACGGCCACCGCATGAGCGTTGTCAACAAGGCGCTAGGTCCTGAATTTCAAGATTTGGACATCATCATCCCGCGTAAAACCCTCCTAGAATTGCAAAAATCACTTAAGACCAGTGACCCGGAGGAAGGATTCCAAATTGACTTCGTTGAGAATCGCATTTTCTTCAAAATTGGGCCGCGCGTTTTGTTTTCGCGCCTGATTGATGGCAAATTCCCGGACTACCACAAGGCGATTCCGGTAGGCAATGACAAAACCATCATCATTGACCGCGTTAAGCTGTTTGAAATCGTTCGTCGTAAGTCGGTTCTTTCGAGCGATAAATCCAAACTTGTGCGACTCAGCTTTTCGCCTGGCGAAATGGTCGTCGTCCTGAAAAATGCCGAGCGCGGTGAATCGATCGACAAACTCGCCATCGAATACGAAGCCGAGGCCGTGGATGTCGGTTTTAATGTCGACTACCTGCTTGAATTCCTCAAAAACATGTCGGCTGAAAAAATTGAAATCCATATCAAAGACCACGCCAGTCAAGGTTTGTTCCAACTGGTGAATGAAGAAGATACCGGGCTTGATTACAAACACATCATCATGCCGATGCGACTGACCGGTTAATGACGGGCGGTTCTTGATTGTGGATTGAATCCCTACGTACCAAAAATTTCCGCAACTTAAATGACGAAGAGGTCCGTTTCAACCAAGGTCTTAATTGGTTGATCGGACCGAACGGTCAGGGGAAAACGAATTGTTTGGAAGCGATTTATTTCGTGATGACCACGAAAAGCTTTCGGACAAGTCGGAACGCGGATTTGTTTCGTGATCGCCGTGATACTAGTGCGATCCAAAGCACATTGGTTAAAAATAAAGCGCGCTTTCGTTTTTCAGTAGAGTTACAACCTGGAAAAGTTGGTCGCTTTTTAGGTGATAAGCCTTGTAAACCAATCGATTTTTTTGAAACAGCCGTGGTTATGGCATTTACTGCCAGAGATAAGATACTGGTAGAAGGATCGCCTAGTGATCGTCGTCAATTGCTTGATCGAATGATTGCTTCGATTGATCCAAATTATATAGGCTTAATTGCACGGTATCGTCAGATACTCAATCAGTGTCGTAAACTACTATTACAACGTAATGATTTAACAACGTATCGTGGTTTTAAACGGGCGGCCATTCCTATCGCCCTCAAGATCGTCGAAAAGCGACAAGCTTTTCTCGAAGCCATCCGCGTCGACACGCTTGAGATCCATCAGAGCCTGTTTGCCGAGGAGGAACCCTTGTTCTTCCGTTATCGGCTTCACAACTGCCCCAGCCGCGAACAATACGCCCAACGCATGCTCGATGTGTGCGCCGAAGAGTTGCTTCACGGCCGCGGTGTGATGGGTCCCCATTTAGACGATATGGACATTCGTTTTATCAACCATAAAGCCAAGCACTTCGCTTCGTCAGGCCAGGTTCGTTCGATTGCGCTCAGCCTTAAATTAGCGGTTCGCAATCGCTATCACGAACAGACTGGATTTTACCCGCCGTTGCTGCTTGACGATATTGACGCCGAACTCGATTCGGATCGACTGTTTCGATTACTTAACTATCTGGATACAAGGGGCCAAACCTTAATAAGTACCTCAAAATATGGTACAATCCAGGGTCGCCTGCACGATCATGTTTACATGGTTCAAGGTGGGTGTATTAGCCCCGAAAGGATTAGTGAATGACGGATCAAACGCAGGAATATGGCGCCGCGCAAATTAAGATTTTACAGGACCGTGAAGCCGTTCGGACGCGCCCCGGCATGTACATCGGTAATCCCGATGACGGTTCAGGTCTCCACCAACTCGTTTACGAGGTTGTCGATAACGCCATTGACGAAGCGCTCGCAGGATACTGTGATCTCGTCAATGTCACCATCCACGTCGACGGTTCCATTACCGTCGAAGATAACGGTCGGGGCATTCCCACCGATTTGCACCCTGAAGAGGGCCGTTCCGCTGCTGAAGTCATCATGACGGTTCTTCACGCCGGTGGTAAATTTGACTCCAATTCCTACAAGGTTTCCGGCGGTCTTCACGGTGTGGGTGTTTCTTGTGTGAACTTCCTCTCCAAAGAACTGGAAATGGAGATTCGCCGCGGCGGCTTCTTGCATCTGCAAAAGTTCGAAACCGGCCGGCCGGTGGCGCCGATTCAAAAGCTGGGTGCCACCGATCAAACCGGTACCAAAGTACGTTTTCTTCCCGATCCTGGGATCTTTGCCGTTACCGAGTTTAGTTTCGACATTTTGAGCGAACGACTGCGTGAGTTGAGTTTCCTCAATGAAGGCGTTCACATTAAAATTACCGATGAACGCTCTGGTCAAACCCACGATTTCTCATTTAGTGGTGGCATTCCAGCCTACGTAAATTATCTTGCTAAAAACAAGAAAAAATTGCTGGAAAACCCCATTTCCTTTAACGCCACCAAAGATGACATTACGGTCGACGTTTCTTTGGTTTGGACCCAGAGTTACCAAGAAAATATCTATTGTTTCACGAACAATATTCGCAACCGGGACGGCGGTACCCACCTTGCTGGCTTACGCGGCGCCCTGACACGTAGCATCAACTCCTACATCAGCGAGCACCCGCTTCCTAAGAACGTTAAAGTTACTATTGCGGGTGACGATGTTCGCGAGGGTATGGTTGCCATCATTAGTGTCAAGGTACCCGATCCTAAGTTTTCTTCTCAAACCAAAGACAAATTAGTATCAAACGAAGTTAAAGGTGTGGTTGAGTCCGTTGCTCTGCAACAACTCGCTAAGTTCTACGAGGAAAACCCTAAGGAATCCAAGGTTATTATCGACAAAATTGTCGAAGCATCGACGGCCCGTGAAGCTGCTCGTCGCGCTCGTGAACTTACCCGCCGCAAAGGTTACCTCGACATGGGCGGCTTGCCTGGCAAACTCGCTGATTGCCAGGAAAAAGATCCCAGCCGTTCTGAACTCTATCTGGTGGAAGGTGACTCGGCCGGCGGTTCTGCCAAAAGTGGTCGAGATCGTAAAAACCAAGCCATCCTGCCCCTGCGCGGTAAAATTCTCAACGTCGAGAAGGCGCGTTTTGAAAAACTGATTGCCTCTGATGAAATCAAACACATGATTAAGGCGCTGGGAACCGGCATTCACGATGATTTCAACATCGAAAAATTGCGCTATCACAAAGTTGTGATCATGACCGATGCCGACGTCGACGGCGCCCACATTCGGACTCTGCTGTTGACGTTTTTCTACCGCATCATGCCTGAGATCGTTGAACGGGGTTACCTTTACATCGCCCAACCTCCGCTCTACAAACTCAAAAAAGGTCGCAAAGAAACCTACATTCAAAATGAAGACGAACTGCAGAAGTTTCTGGTTCGCCAAATTGCCGACGGCATCAAGCTGAAGATCATCAAAACAGGTGAAGTTATCGAAGGCGATGCGCTTGAACCCAAAATTAATTTGTTGCGGCGCGAACGCGAGTTGTTTTCCTTAATGGAACGCAAAGGCCTGACCAGCGAAATGCTGAATGTGATCTTGCACGAACCCAACATCGACACCATGGAGTATTGGCAGGAGAAACAAAATCTCTTGCAACTCTCCGATCAATTGGTCGATTTGGGCATGACGTTCCGCGACATTCTCGACGATACCCAATACGAAGCTTACGCCTTGTTGATGATGATTCAACACCGCGGGCACCAGCACCAAATTAAGGTGGATTACAACTTAATTCACTCGCCCGAATTCAAACTGATCAAGCAGTACTACGACGACCTTGAGGATTTCAACGATTCTGAATTTGAGATCGTCTTGAGCAAAGGTGAGCCGCTGTTGGTGGACAACAAAGCCAAGTTAATTGAAACCCTCACCGAACTAAGTCGGCGCGGTTTCCAAATGACGCGTTTTAAGGGTCTTGGTGAAATGAACCCCGAACAACTTTGGGACACCACTCTCAACCCTGAAAACCGGACGCTCCTCAAAGTCATGATTGAGGATGCCATCGAATCGGACGATCTTTTCTCCGTACTCATGGGCGACGAAGTTGAACCAAGGCGTCGGTTTATTGAAGACAACGCGTTGAACGTTAAAAATCTCGATGTTTAATTAGGGAGCCCCTATGAATTCAGAGCTACCGGTTAATATTACCCGGGAAATGCGTCAGTCCTATTTGGACTACTCGATGAGTGTCATCGTTGGACGTGCCTTGCCCGATGTTCGCGACGGTTTTAAACCGGTTCACCGTCGTATTTTGTACGCGATGTTTCGCGAGGGCTTGCTGTCCAACCGCAAATACTCCAAGTGTGCCGGTGTTGTCGGTGAGGTTCTTAAGAAGTACCACCCACACGGTGACTCTGCTGTTTATGACGCTTTGGTTCGTTTGGCGCAGCCTTGGAACATGCGTTACCAATTGGTTGACGGACAGGGGAACTTCGGTTCCATCGACGGCGACCGCGCCGCCGCCTACCGTTACACCGAAGCGCGGATGCAACAAATTGCCGAAGAGATGTTGAACGACATCGATAAGGATACCGTTGATTGGCAACCCAACTTCGATGAAACCGTAAATGAACCCTTGGTTTTGCCGACGCGTTACCCCAACTTGCTGGTCAACGGCAGTTCCGGTATTGCTGTCGGTATGGCGACGAATGTGCCGCCGCACCATTTGGGTGAAGTCACCGACGGTTTGTTGATGTTGCTCGATAACCCTGAAACCACCATCGACGAATTGATGACGGTTATTAAGGGTCCCGACTTTCCCACCGGCGGTATGATTTGTGGTACCGAAGGTATCTCCGATGCCTACAACACCGGCAAAGGTCGCATCATTGTTCGGGCCAAAACCCATTTTGAAGTTCAGAACGACGGCCGCACTTGGATTGTGGTGGATGAAATTCCCTACATGGTCAACAAGGCCAAGGTTTGTGAAAAGATCGCCGAGCTGGTGAAGGATCAAAAGATCGACGGTATCAGCGAGTTGCGTGACGAATCTGACCGCCATGGTATGCGAATCGTCGTTGAATTGAAACGCAATGAGGTACCCGAGGTGGTGCTTAACAAGCTGTTCCAAATGACGGCGTTGCAGAGCACCTTTGGTGTAATTATGTTGGCGTTGGTGGACAACCAACCGAAAATCCTCAACCTGCGTCAGATCCTGCAACAATTTATCGCCTTCCGTAAAGACGTTGTCATTCGACGCACGTCTTTCTTGCTGCGCAAAGCAGAAGATCGCGCCCACATCTTGGAAGGTCTGGTTAAAGCGCTCGATCTGATTGACGAGATCATTGCCTTAATTCGCGCCGCCGATTCGCCGACGCAAGCACGCGAACAAATGATCGAACGCTGGGAATTTAGCGTGCGTCAGGCGCAGGCCATTTTGGAAATGCGTCTGCAAAAACTGACCGGCATGGAACGCCAGTCGATTGTTGACGAGTACAACGAAATCCAAGAGGTGATCAAAAAACTTCGTTTGATTTTGGACGATCCGCAAGAGCTGTTGCGCGTGATTCGCGAGGAAACCCAAGAAGTGCGTGATCGCTACATTGATGACCGTCGCACCGAAATTCGCGACATGGGCATCTCGTTCACCGTTGAGGATTTCATTGCCGACGAAAAGGTCGTCATCACCTGTTCGCACCGCGGCTACATTAAACAAACGCCGTTGACGATTTACAAGGAACAGAAACGCGGCGGCAAAGGTCGTCTTGGCATGCGCACGCATGACGACGATTTTGTCGAATACATGTTTGTCGCCCAAACGCACGACTACCTGATGGTGTTTACCAACTTCGGTAAGGTTTATTGGATAAAGGTTCACCAAATTCCACAAACCGATGCGGCCAACAAAGGCAAAGCCATTGTTAACTTGATTGGTTTCGAGGAAGGGGAACGCGGTGTTGCCTTTAACGCGGTGCGCGAGTTCGACGAGGATGTCAACCTGGTCTTTGCGACACGCAAGGGTTTGGTGAAACGCACTGTACTGTCCGCCTTCAAAAATATTCGCGCCAATGGTATCCGTGCGATTTCCATCCAAGAAAATGACGAACTGATTAACGTTCGTCAGACCTCCGGCAGCAGTGAGATCTTCTTGGCCTCGAAAGAGGGTAAGGCGATTCGTTTCTCTGAATCCGAAGTTCGGCAAACGGGTCGCAGCTCAATGGGTGTGACCGGCATTCGCCTCAACGAAGGTGATTGCGTTGTCGAAATGGCCGTGATTGATGAAGACAGCGGATCCATTCTCACAATTAGCGAATTAGGTTATGGTAAACGTACCTTGGTGAGCGAATACCGGTTACAAGGACGGGGTGGTTTCGGTTCATTAAATATGAAGATGACCGATAAAACCGGCTCCATCTCCGGCGTTCGTTACATCAAAGATCACGACAGTGTTTTGATTATCAGCCAACTCGGCAAATTGATTCGCCTTGATTTAACCACCATTCGCGACATTGGCCGTGTTACCCAGGGGGTTCGCCTCATTCAACTCGACGATCCTTCCGACCGTGTGGTCGGCATCGGTCTGGTTCCAAAAGAAGATGAATCGGAAGTGGACCTGGACGAGGACGGCGTGTTGGCAAGTGCTGGAGACGGTGATGATACCGTTGACGCCGAGGAAGCAGGCGACGGAGACACGGAACAGCCTGGCCAAGATCAAGACCAAGAGTCATAAGGACGAGGAAAACCATGAAGTTTTTTTTAGATACTGCCATTGTAGATGAAATCAAAGAAGGGATTGCCCTGGGTCTGGTTGATGGTGTTACCACGAACCCTTCTCTGATTGCCAAGTCGGGCCGGGACCACAAAGAAGTGGTTTTGGAGATTTGTGAACTGATCGACGGCCCAGTGAGCGCTGAAGTCATTGCCACCGATTACGAGGGGATGCTTAAAGAAGCCCGTGAGCTTGCTTCTTGGCATGAACAAATTGTGGTGAAAGTACCTCTGACTGAGGCGGGCCTTAAAACCGTTTCGCGTCTGGCACCAGAGGGGATTCGGTTCAATGTCACCCTGTGCTTCTCCGCGGCGCAAGCATTGTTGGCGGCCAAAGCCGGCGCCACCTTTATTTCGCCTTTCGTGGGTCGCTGGGATGACATCGATACCCGTGGTATGGACTTGATTCCAGAGATCGTGAATATTTATGAGAACTACGGATTTTCGACTGAAGTTCTGGTTGCCAGTGTACGCTCACCACTGCATGTGACCGAAGCTGCTTCGGTTGGGGCGCAAATCGCGACCATTCCTTTTAAGATTCTCAAGCAAATGTTTAAACATCCGTTGACTGATATCGGCATCGAACGGTTTCTGGACGACTACCGCAAAGCGCAAGGCTAAGTGGTTTCTTACAAGAATGAAAAGCGGCGGATGGTCGCCGCTTTTTTTATGAACGACCGTTCCCTTTCGCCAATGTTCCACGTGGAACATTGGCGAAAAATTTTTTCGGGGGTAGGGCTATGGGACGTTATAGCGAAAGCGATGTGATTGTGGCGCCGGCGACGGCGCCACAATCTAAATCTGCCTTGGCGTTGTTGCGGGTTTCCGGTACGGGATGTGTGGCGATGGTGTCGCAGCGCTTTCGTCCCAAAAAGGAGGGACCGCTTAGACCCTGGGCGCCGCGTTATGGGGATTGGTTCGATGAGAACGGGATGATCGATGATGTCGTGGTGACGGCCTATACCGGCCGGCGTTCGTATACCGGCCAGGAGATGGTGGAGATTAGTTGTCACGGTAACCCTGTTTTGATCGAAGCAATTCAAACCAGTCTAACTTCCCTGGGCGCGCGTCAAGCGCGCCCAGGTGAATTTACAATGCGCGCGGTCTTGAACGGTAAGATGGATTTGTTGGCGGCCGAAGCGGTGAATGGTTTGATTGAAGCAAACACGCGTTACCAAGCCGATCTGATTCGCCGTCAGTCGCACGGCCCTTTGGTGGGGTTTATAAAAGAACAAGTCGAAGCGATGTTGCAGATGCAGGCACACATTGAGGCGACGATTGATTACGGTGAAGAAGATATAGACGCCTTGCAGCGCGAACAGTTGGCGGCGCGCTTGGGGGTTATGGCTAAGGCTTTTTCCGATTTGGAACAGACGGCTAATTTTTCCTTAGCCCTGAAGCGCGGTTTCAAAGTGTTGTTGACGGGGGAACCCAACGTTGGCAAAAGTACCTTGTTTAATACGTTGGTCCGGCATGAGCGCGCGATTGTGACCGAGTTGCCAGGAACGACGCGGGACCTCATTAGCGAACAAATTGAAATCGGTGGTTTGCCGATTATCTTAATGGACAGTGCCGGCGTGCGTGAGAGTGATGACCGCATCGAGCAACTGGGGATCCAGAAAATTTATGAACTGCTGCACGATGTCGATTTGGTGTTGTTCTTAAACGATGCTCAGGCTCGCCGTGATCCGTACCCGCAACTTCAGGCTTTGCCGACGGGGAAGTGGTTTGAGGTAATTACCAAACAGGACTTAAGCGAGGCGGCGCCGGTGGTGGTGGCTGACGATGGCATGATGCCGCGCGTGCGGGTGTCGGCCTTGACCGGCAAGGGTTTGGAACGGCTTGAACAACAAATTGTGATAAGATTGTCGTCGGCAATGGCCGGGCAATCGGTTTATCTGATCAACCAGCGCCAACAAGAAATAATTTCAACGGTTTCAACTTTATTAAAATCGGCGCATGACGATTTCGAAATGGGTTTCGGCGAAGAAGTTCTGAGTTCATATTTAAATGCCGCCCGCCAACAGTTGGGAGAACTAACCGGTGAAACCGATGTGGAGGACATCCTTGATCGCATGTTCTCTAACTTTTGTCTGGGAAAATAGAACATGAAAGCTACGGATGTGATTGTGATCGGCGCGGGCCACGCGGGCTGTGAAGCGGCTTGGGCTTGTGCAACGATGGGTTTAAACACGGTCATCTTTACGATTAACCTCGACGCGGTCGGGCAAATGTCGTGTAATCCGGCGGTCGGTGGGTTGGCCAAAGGTCACATGGTTCGCGAATTGGACGCCTTGGGCGGTCTGATGCCGAAAATCGCCGACCAGACGGGGATTCAATTTCGCATGTTGAATCGCAGTCGCGGACCGGCAGTGCAGGCCCCGCGTTGTCAATCGGACAAGGTGGCCTACCGTCAGGTGATGCGCACGACTTTGGAGAATAAAGAAAACTTGATGATCCGTCAGGGGATTGTCACGCGTTTGCTGGTAGAAGGGGAACGCGTCGTGGGTGTCCGTTTAAAAGACGGCGACGAACTGCGCGCGCAAGCGGTGATCGTCACCACGGGGACCTTTCTGCGCGGCAAGATTTTTATCGGTGAAACCACCTATGACGCGGGTCGCTGTAACGAGTTAGCGGCACAAGAACTGAGTGCCAGTATTTTGAATGCGGGTTTTGAATTGGGCCGTATGAAAACGGGCACGCCGGCACGACTGCATCGCAAGACCATCGACTACAGCCGGTTCGATGCACAATGGGGTGATCCCGACCCGGTATTTTTTTCGTACCAAACACAAGGCACCCAATTAGAACAGGTGTGTTGTCACCATGGTTACACCAATGAAACCACGCATCGGGTCATTCAAGACAATCTACATCGTTCGCCCTTATTTTCGGGTGAAATCCAAGGGGTTGGTCCGCGCTATTGTCCGAGTATCGAAGACAAGGTCGTGAAGTTTCCGGAACGCAACCGCCACCAAATCTTTTTGGAGCCGGAATCTCATGGCACGATTGAGGTCTATGTCAACGGCATGTCGACCTGTTTACCGATTGATGTGCAGAAGCAGCTTTACCGAACCATCCCCGGTTTGGAGCACTGTGAGATTTTGCGACCAGGTTACGCGGTCGAGTATGACCACATCGATCCGACGGAATGTTTTCCGACCTTGGAAACCAAACGCATTGGCGGTTTGTTTATGGCCGGCCAGATCAACGGTACCTCGGGTTATGAAGAAGCGGCAGCTCAGGGTTTTGTTGCGGGTGTCAACGCGGCGCGTCAAATTCAGGGGAGAGAAGCGTTTATTTTGAAACGCGATCAAGCCTACATGGGTGTGTTGATTGATGATCTGGTGACCAAGGGGACCAAAGAGCCCTATCGTATGTTTACGTCACGGGCCGAGCACCGCTTGTTGTTGGATGTTTTTACGGCCGACGAGCGCTTGGCATGTTTGGGTCGCGATTTGGGGATGTTAACCGAAGCGCAATTTGCGGCGGTGGAAAACAAGTACGCAACGATTCAGCGCGACATTCAACGCTTACAGGATTACCGCATCAAACCCAATCGCGAGAACTGTGCGCGATTTGAGGCGGCGGGCATTCCACTGAAACAGGTGGTGACGGCGCATGATTTATTGCGACGTCCCAAGGTTGGTTTGGAACAAATCAGCGCCTGTCTTGACGACCTGAGTTTGGAAACCGGTTTTCCCGAGGTTCTTGAAAACAAAATTCGTTACGCGCCATACGTTGAAAAAGAGAACGAGGAGCTGGCGAAGATTGAGAGTTTGCGCCGTTTAGAGATTCCTGAGGACTTTGATTACAGCACGGTGCCTAGCCTGCGACGTGAAATGTATGAGAAACTAACGGCAATTCGTCCTAAAACACTGGATCAGGCCTCACGCATTAGCGGCATGAACGCCAGTACCTTGGCAATTTTGCATGTTTTTGTGAAACGGTTTATGAATCACAAACAAAAGACGGCTTAAATAGAAAAGTGCTATCAGCCTTATAACGAGGAATTATTCATGGGTCAGATCATTGGTATTGTGAACCAAAAGGGTGGAGTGGGTAAAACGACAACCGCCGTGAATCTGGCGGCATCCTTGGCCGCAATTGACAAAAAAATCTTACTCATCGATTTTGATCCGCAGGGCAACGCCACCAGCGGGGTCAACATTGATAAGGACGAAGTCACTCACAACATTTATCATGTGCTTGCAGGCGAGATCACGCTGGAAGAGGCGATGATTGAATGTGAAATACCCACGCTTTTTGCGATCTCGGGTCACCGCAACTTGGCCGCGGCCGAGGTTGAGTTGGTCAATGAAGTGGGCCGTGAGTTTGTCTTGAAGAACTTGTTGGAACCGATTAAAGACCAATTCGATTTCATTTTTATCGACTGTCCTCCCAGCTTAAGCTTGTTGACGGTGAATGCGTTAACTGCTTCAGACGGGGTGGTCATTCCCATTCAGGCTGAATACTACGCACTCGAAGGGGTGCGCGATTTGGTTGGAACGATCGAGTTGGTTAAGAAACGTCTGAACCCAAGCCTGCAAATTACCGGTGTTATCGTGACGATGTACGATGAACGCACCAACTTGAGCCAGCAAGTATTGCAGGATGTAAAAGGGTTTTTTGGCAACCAGTTATACAAGACGGTGATTCCACGTAACGTGCGTTTGAGCGAGGCGCCCAGCTTCGGAAAACCCGCGATGCTCTACGATATGAAAAGCAAAGGTGCGCAAGCATACCTCAAATTAGCCAAGGAGTTTTTAAATGGCGAAAAAGTTAGGTCTCGGAAAGGGGCTTAGTGCACTAATCCCAGATGTTCCTAAGGAACAGGATGAGATTCGCGATTTACTCCAGGAAATTGACGTCGCGCTTATCGATCCCAACCCGGATCAGCCGCGCCAGAAGTTCCACGAAAATCAGTTATTTGAGCTTTCGGAATCGATTCGCCACAACGGTGTGATTCAGCCAATCATTGTGACCCCGAACAAGGGTCGCTACATTGTGATTGCGGGTGAGCGGCGTTGGCGTGCGACCAAACTGGCGGGTTATGCCAAGATTCCTGCGGTTGTTCGCCAGATCGAGCAAGGGCAGATGCTGTCGTTGGCGTTGTTGGAAAACATCCAGCGCCAAGAGCTCAACCCGATTGAAGAAGCGCTGGCGTACCGCAAACTCATCGATACGCATGATTTTACCCATGAGAGTCTGGCAACCAACTTGGGGAAAAGCCGCGTCACCATTTCGAATACCTTGCGTTTGCTGCGTTTGCCGGATGCGATCAAGAACATGATCCAAGATTTAGAGCTTTCTTTTGGGCACGCGCGTTGTCTGATTACGTTGGAAGACAAAGATAAGATGGTGAAACTGGCGCGCCAATGTGTCGAATTGAAGTGGTCGGTTCGTGAACTTGAAAAACGCGTGGCGCTTGAGAAAGAGGACCGCAAGAAGCCGGCGAAAACCAAAAAAGATCCGATTCTGAAGGATTCGGAAACCGTATTACGCAAGTACTTGAATCAAAAAGTTAGTATCTCGGGTGACGTGAAGAAGGGAAAAATTACCATAGCTTATGGTAGCGAGGATGAGTTTAAAAAACTTCTGACCTTTTTGTCCCCGGACGGGGGAGATGATGTCACAGACGGATAATGGTTTCATGTGTGGGTTCCTTTCTGAGGGAACCCGCTTCGAAGGATCGCTGCAATTTTCAAATAAAATGAGAATCGAAGGCGATTTCTCCGGGGATATTGAGTCCTCGGACCAGCTCATTATTGGTGAGAAGGCCACGGTTGAAGGCTCGATTCGCGTCGGTCGTTTGGTGGTGTTAGGGAAGGTAAGTGGGAGCGTGACCGAGTGCAGCCACTTACAAATCGAGGAGGGCGGTCAGGTGGTCGGCGACATCCGTGTGGGTGTTTTAGATATAAAACCTGGAGCCATTTTTGATGGAAAATGCGTTATGATTGCAGACACTTAGCCTTTTATTAAATTGCTGTAGGATACGTCGTTATGTCTTGGTTTATTAAGAAATCGTCCCCGATTAAGCCCGCGAAACAGAAGAAAGTCACCATTCCGGAAGGCCTGTGGGACAAATGCTTGGGCTGCAAAGAAATCATTTATCGCCAAGAACTCAAGCGCAACAACAACGTATGCCCCAAGTGTGACTACCACTTCCGTGTTTCGCCGGAGGAGCGCCTGCAGTTATTGTTCGATCAAGAGGCTTTTGAACTGTTGTTTGACGATGTGCAACCCCTGGATCCGCTCTCTTTTAAAGCAGTTAAAACCTATAAAGACCAACTCAAAAAGCTGGCCGATCTCAAAAAGGTACATGAAGCCGTGTGGGTCGCTAAAGGTAAACTGGACGGCCGCCCCGTGGTTATTAGCGTGATGGACTTCTCCTTTTTGGGGGGTTCCATGGGATCGGTCGTCGGTGAAAAGCTGACGCGCGGCATTGAACTGGCGACGGAAGAAGGTTGTCCGGTGGTGATTTTCTCCTGCAGTGGTGGTGCCCGTATGATGGAAGGCGCCATCTCACTGATGCAAATGGCCAAGATCTCCGCGGCTCTGGCACGCTTAGCGCAGAAACGCTTGCCATTTGTCAGTGTACTCACCGATCCCACGACTGGTGGCGTTACAGCCAGCTACGCTATGCTGGGTGATATTAATATCGCCGAACCAAAGGCGCTGATCGGTTTTGCCGGTCCACGCGTCATCCAGCAGACGATTCGCCAAGAATTGCCGCCTGGCTTCCAACGTTCGGAGTTCCTGCTTGAGCACGGGATGCTCGACGCGATTGTCACGCGTGGCGAGTTACGTGAGAAGCTGATTAAGTACCTACACTTCTTTCGTTTTCAAGCCTAAACGGGCTGATTTTAACCGATTCTCCTTGCTGATCTGTGTAGGGAGATGAAGGGCGCCTGTGAGAATTAGATTCTCGTTGAGTTAAGCTCTAAGGTTATGGAAATAAAAGAGTTTTGCAAGGGGGTACGGTGATTTCGCCACCCTTGGCCATTTTTTCGCAATTAGGCGAGTGGCAGACCTTCGATCCCGGCTTGGATCGGGTCAAAGTCGCATTACAGCGTTTGGGTTCTCCGCAGAATCAATACCGTCATTTAACCGTGGGTGGAACCAATGGCAAGGGAACGGTGTGTTTTAATCTTGCCAAGCATCTTCCTGGCAAAGTCGGTTTATTTACTTCGCCGCATTTACTTGATTTGCGGGAACGCATTACCATTGACGGTTGTTTTGTTCCTGACGCGGTTTGGCAGCAGGCTTATGTTCGCCTAAGGGAAGTCTGTGGTCCAAGACCGGGTTCTTACTTTGAGATGTTAGTTCTTTTGGCTGTGGTTATTTTCGCGATGGAGAAGGTTGACTGGGCGGTATTCGAGGTGGGCCTGGGTGGCCGTGATGACGCGGTCAATACTTTGACACCTTGTTGTTCTGTTTTGACCAATGTCAGTTTGGATCACACCGACTTGTTGGGTGAATCCGTTGCGGGGATTGCCGGTCATAAAATCGAAATTGCGCGGCGAGCACGTCCCATGGTTTTACCGGCCTCGATCGCCCGAATCCCGACAGTTGCTAAGCGACTCGAAACCATCGGTGCCGACCTTTTCCCGTTTGAGGATCGTGGAACCTTGCAGGATAACGAACGTTGTTTGGCCAAGGCCGCGGAAGCACTGAAGCTCGCTCCGTTTCAAACCTTCCAGAATCCACTCGGGCGTAAAAGCGTGTTGCGCGAGGGATTGTATTTAGACGTAAGTCATAATGAGGCAAGTTGGCGTTCAACCTTAGTATGGTTAAAAGCGCGTGGTGTGGCGCGGTTGCGCATTCTTTGTAATTTATCTTTGGGTCGTGACGCGGCGACCTTTGTCTCACTATTGGCACCGATTGCCAAAGAATTTATAGTGTTACCTGTACACTATGAAAAAGCTTATCGCGGTGCCTGGCCCGATGCGGTGAAGAGGGCCGAATGGCGCGATATGGCGAAGTTGCTCGAGGAACCGGTATTGGTCACGGGATCGGGGTATTTCGTCGGTGAGTTTTTAAGCCGTTATAAGGCTTAAATCAAACGAACCATGACCTAGGTGGGCTTCCCCGGCGGTCGGTCAAAAAAACAAGCTTAACGGGTGTTACAACACCAACCTGGGCGGGTTGCCTAGGTGCTATTGGGGAGGCGCCTTCGTTTGTCACCAAGCAATCAACATTTGTGCAAAATGGAGTCAACTTTTTCACGCAGGGTTTCCGGGGTCATGGGTTTGACCACGTAATTATTGACGCCGGCTTTGAGGGCCTGGATGACGTCTTCTTTGGCGGCCATGGTGGTGACCATGAGGATCGGCACCGTTTTGTAGGGTCCACTGCGTACATTCTTGACAAAAGTGAGACCGTCCATGACGGGCATGTTCCAATCGGTGACAATCATATCGACACCACCGACGGCCTCGAGTTTGTCGAGCGCTTCTTTTCCGTTTTCCGCTTCCGTGATGTCGGAATAGCCGATTTTACCGAGGGTGTTTTTTACGATGCGCCGCATGGTACTGCTGTCATCGATCACGAGGAATTTCACGGTTGTTGCTCCTTGTTGTCGGCGCTAGCCGTCGTTGCTGTTGTTGGAATGAACCAAAAATGGGAGAGGACGCCTCCAAGAATTGCCCCGTTTCGGTTAGAGGATCAGGGTCACCAGGAAATACATTTGTTCCCGAATTGAAAGTTTGACAACCTGCGTGTTGATGTTGCTGATGTCTTCGTTGTTGGCGCGAATGGTTAGGGATAATTCTCCAATATTTTTTTGTTTTTGGTTCAAGGAATTCTTAAGTCCTTCAATATCCGGCTCATGCAAGATTTGCCAGATTGGGTGGTTCAGGATTTGGTTCTCGCGGTAGCCGAGTACATCGAAGAAACGTGGGTTGGCGTCGACCATGGTGAACTGAGCGTCAAGCACGAGTAAAGCGGTGGGATTGGCTTCGAACAGGGAGCGTTGAAAGGTTTTTTGCTGATGGAGCAATAGGGCCGAGTCTTGGGCGCGGATGACCTCAAAGGCAAAGGCGGCCAGAATGCGGGCGGCGTCGAGATCCGCCTGAACAAAAGGTGGTTCCGCTTTGTTGTGCAAGCTGATGATGGCGCTGATGTTCTGGTTTTCGTCCATGATGGGCAAGATGATGAGTGAGCCGTCATTGTAGCCGGCCCAGCCGCTTGAGGTAATGTTGTTGTGGCGTTGTACATCGGCCACGAGCAGTGGCTCGCGTCCGGAAACAGCGCTTTCAAAGGCACTTCCGGGTCGCAGCGGTAAGGGAATCATCTCGGGAACGTGGTCCTGGTCAAGCGATTGGCGCAGCACCAGCCCATTGCGTTCAAAGGTGAACAAGCTGCCGCCGCGGGCCAAGGTCAACTTGGCGGCTTCTTGCAGGATGACTTGGTAAACAATCGCCTTGGGACAACGCGCCAGTCGTTGCACGGCCAGTACCAGATGATCCACTTGATCGGGTCGAAAAGTGCTCATGAAACATCCTGCATAGAAAGTCGGTGCGGGTGCAACGGAGCCGGCGGCGGTGCATCGGCCTGTATGCCGCCGGGGTCGACGGAGAAAAACACGGGGGCGTGTGGAACCTATCGGTCAAATTGGGGGTTTCATTAGTTCGAGCCGGGCGCGCCCAAGGGTTGTTCAGCAGGCCCCTTCCCTGTTTGCGGACGGCCTGCGCCTTTTTAAGCGTTTGGTGGTCGATACACGGGCCTTCCCGGTCCGGAACATGCCATTTCCGGGTTAGAATTCAGGCGTTTACCAAACGAGATTTTGCGGTGGGGAGTCGCTGTTGACGCGAAAGCCTTTTTTGAAACGACAGAACCAAGCGGCGCTAATTGAGAAGTACCGCATGTTGGGTGAATCGGAAACCTTCTTGGACTGCATGCAGCGCGTCTCGCGCGCGGCCAAGGTTAACCGGCCGATTTTGATTATCGGTGAACGTGGCACGGGTAAAGAGTTGGTTGCGGCGCGCTTGCACTACCTCTCCCCCCGTTGGCAGCAACCGCGCATTACGATTAACTGCGCGGCCTTTGCCAAGGATTTGCTGGAATCGGAACTGTTTGGCTACGAACAAGGCGCATTTACCGGCGCGGTCCGTGCCAAGCCGGGTCGTTTTGAATTGGCCGATCAGGGCAGTCTATTTTTGGACGAATTGGCCAATAGTCCGCAGGCTTTGCAGGAGAAGTTGTTACGCGTGTTGGAGTACGGTGAGTTTGAGCGGGTTGGCGGCGTTGGAACCATTGCGGTTGACGTGCGTGTGATTGCGGCGACCAACCAAGATTTGCCGACCCTTTGTCGGCACGGTCGCTTTAAAGAAGATTTGCTGGATCGCCTTTCATTTGAGGTTATTACCTTGCCGCCGTTGCGCAGTCGCATTGAAGACATTCCCCTGCTGGCCTCGAACTTTGCGGTGCGCATGGCGCGTGAAATGGAAATGGCGAGTGCGCCGCGTTTCAGTCGCCAGGCTATCGAAGCGATGATGGCCCACCAGTGGCCGGGAAATGTTCGTGAATTGAAAAACGTGGTGGAACGGGCGGTTTATCGCAGTGACGGTGAAGTTATCGAAGATTTGGAACTGGATCCTTTTGCTTCCCCGTTTCGGCCGAGTGTCGATCGGCCCGCACCTGAGACGAAGACGCCCGCGGTGCCCGACACGCCGCTGCCGAACCCGGTTGCGACGCTGACCACCACGGTGCGAACCGAAACAACGGCGGCTTTAATTTTGCCGGAGGCCGTTGCGCAACTGGAGCGGCGGATGGTGACGGCGTCGTTGCAGCGCCATCAATACAACCAAACCAAGGCGGCCGAGGAACTGGGTCTGAGTTATTACCAACTGCGCCGTTTAATTAAAAAACTGGGCTTAGCGGTGGGCCAAGATGAGCAAAACGACTGAGAAAATTGCGGAAAGCGTGTGTTTGCTCATCGCCGGCGCAGGTGTTCGCGTTCCATGCTGATTGAATGCCCCCTGTTTTGGCCGATCGACGCCTGGCTGTTGCGCGTCACCGCGGGCTCGTGACCAACCACCGCGCTCGCGGAGGAATCCTGTTGCGGGCTTGGGCGTGGAATGAGATCATGAGCGTACCGACAAACGCCGTGGTTCAGGTCTAAAACCTTAAAAAACGCCATACTTAGCGGCGATCCTGACCAAGATTTCGGGCTGCAACAAGCTGTGAAAATGCGCCACGCAACCGACGGGTGCGCCTTCGTTTTTCCCAAACTGTTTCGCTCCTAGCCATTGATCAGAATCATCTTCGCTTATCATGCTTTTAAGGGAAAAGACTGGTTCAAAAGTATTTGAGGCTCAATATCGGGGGAACACGCGCCTGCGGCGGCGGGTTTGCCCTTGGCAACCGACTTTGCGATGGAACTTAAATGATTCGCTTTTACCATGTTTATCAATCGTATCAAAAAGACGTCTTTGCTTTATCCGACATCTCTTTCACGATTAATCCCGGTGAATTTATCTTTTTAACCGGCCCCAGTGGCGCGGGCAAAACAACCTTGTTGAAGCTGATTATTCGGGAAGAAGTCCCCAAAAAGGGGCAAATTTTGGTCAACGGACAAAACGTCAGTTCGATTCCGGTCAGCAAAATACCGCGTTTGCGGCGGTCAATCGGCGTCGTTTTTCAAGATTTCAAACTGATCCGTTCCAAAACGGTTTTTGAAAATGTGACCTTTGTGTTGAAAACACTGGGGATCGACCTTAAAGAACGGCGTCGACGCGCGCACAACGTGCTTAAAATGGTGGGTTTACAACACAAAACCCACTTCTACCCGCTCGAACTTTCCGGTGGTGAGCAACAACGTGTGGCGGTGGCGCGCGCGATTGTAAACGACCCGGTGCTGTTGTTGGCCGACGAGCCAACCGGCAACCTCGATCCCGACCGTGCGGCCGACATCATGGCATTGTTTGAGAAAATCAACCGCAAGGGCACCACTGTATTGGTGGCAACCCATGATCGCGACATGATTCAGCGCATGCGCAAACGGGTCATTTCGCTTACGGCGGGGCGCTTGGATCACGACAGCGGGTCCCAGGTTCAGGTGGAGGAAAGCTAATGCTGCAGTTTCTGTACTTCTCGTTGTCTGAAGCGGTAACGAGTCTGTGGCGCACGCGCATTCTCAACCTACTGTCTTTGGGCACGATTATGTTTGCGATGTTTATTCTGGGTTCGTTTATGTTCGTGGGGCTCAACTTGCAAAATTTGGCGCTCGATTGGCAAAAACAAATTCAGTTCAACATCTTCCTCAACGACGACATTAGCGAAGAAGCACGGGCCGAAATACAGGCCTACTTGGGCAAATCTTTTTTTGTTGATTCGTTTACCTTCCTCAGCAAAGACCAGGCACGTGCACGCTTCGATGAAAAGTTTGCGGCCTACGAGAAGGTCACGGAAAACTTGGAAGACAACCCCTTCCCTGCTTCGTTTGAAGTCTTTTTGTTGCGTGGCACCAAACAGCAAACCTATACGACCCTCAAGGATGAACTCAAATCCTTTGCCGGCATTGAAGAGGTTTATTACGACGAAGAAGTGTTCCGGCGGCTCGGCATGTTCGCCGGCTTTATTCAAATGGCGGGCTGGTTCTTCGGCGTGATCGTCATCTTTAGTTCGATTTTCACGATCTCAAACGTGCTGAAACTGACCTTTTTCACGCGTCGCGAGGAAGTGGACATCATGAAATTGGTAGGTGCGTCGCGCGCTTACATCCGCGGACCCTTCATTGTGGAAGGGGTGTTACAGGGCTTTTTGGGTGCGGGCGCCGGTGTTTTTTTGGTGTACAGCGGCTATTTGATGGTCGGTCGCTTCCTGACCGGCAATACGAGCTTCATTTTGGGGAATTTAGAGCCCGAATTTCTGCCGATGCAGTGGGTGGTCTTGATTTTGTTGGCGGGTGGCTTCTCGGGCTTGTTAGGCAGTCTTTTCTCGCTACACCAGTTTCTCGAAGAACACATTAGCTATCACTAAGCCGGTTCGGCCGCCGTGCATGCGAAATTTTGGGCCGTTCCCAACATCCTTTTCTAACTGGAGCGCCACATTCGGTTAGAATTGACGCAAAGACCACCCGGACAACAGCATGGCGCGACATCAGGAGAAGGATCCTTTGAGCAACGACCACTCCCAGGCATACAACACCGGCAAACGCAAACGCGTGCTGGTGACCGGCGGCGCGGGTTTTATCGGCTCGCATTTGACGGCGCGGCTGCTGCATCAAGGACACGAGGTCATTTGCATCGATAACTTCCTGAGTGGGCCGAAACGCAATATCAAGCACCTTCTGGACCACCCGCGCTTGGTGGTGATTGAGCAAGACATCATTTCACCGGTGTACGTCGAGGTCGACGAAATCTTCAACCTGGCTTGCCCGGCCTCGCCGGTTCACTACCAACAGAACCCGATTCGCACCATTAAGACCTGTGTGATCGGCATGATCAACATGCTGGGCTTAACCAAAAAGAACAACGCCAAAATTTTACAAGCCTCGACCAGTGAGGTTTACGGTGATCCCGAGCTGTCGCCGCAGCCGGAACACTACCATGGCAACGTTTCCGTGAGCGGCGTTCGCGCCTGTTACGACGAGGGCAAACGCTGTGCGGAAACGCTGTGTTACGAGTACCGCCGTCAACACGGCCTCGATATCAAAGTGGCGCGCATCTTCAACACCTACGGGCCGCGCATGCAAATTAACGACGGCCGCGTGGTCTCCAATTTCATTGTGCAGGCGCTGCGTGGCGAACCCCTCACCATCTACGGTGACGGCAGCCAAACTCGCTCCTTTTGTTATGTCGACGACCTGCTCAGCGGCTTGCAGGCGTTGATGGCGACCCCGCGCGATGTGGGCGGGCCGATTAACCTCGGTTCGCAGGAAGAAATCACCATCCTCGAGCTGGCCAAACGGGTGCTGCTGTTAACCGGATCGCGATCGCCGATCAAACACTTGCCCGCCACCGAGGACGATCCCAAACGGCGCCGTCCCGATTTAACGCGTGCCGGTGGGTATCTGGCCTGGGCGCCGCGTACCAAACTCAACGAAGGTTTGGTTAAGACGATCGCCTACTTCGAAGAACTGCTGCGTTTGGAAGAGGAATCGCTGACACTGTAAGCCCGCCGGTCGCCTCGACTCATGACATTGTCAAAACGGCCCGATACTTGTATTAGCATTAACGCATCGGATAAACGAATGCAGCGGATGGGACGGGTGTTAGCGCCCGTTTGTGCACCACTTGGGTGAAAAGCCTGTGTGCTAATCATTGTGCGCCGCTGCGCTGCGAAGGGGTTGTTTTGGGCGTTTCACGTGATACGAAGGATTCGGGCAAAATTTGCCTGGTGGTGCCGCCTTCGGTTTTTTTGCTCGACGAACGGGTGTTTGTGAATCTCGGTATTTTGAAAGTGGCGGCGGTGTTGGAACAAGCGGGTGTACCGCTCGATGTGCTCGACCTCTCCGGCATCGAAAACTTCGAGTCGGTGCTCGACGATTACTGTAGCCAACATCCTGAAACGCAAATGTTTGGTTTGACTTCGACCACCCCGCAAATGCCGCAAACGGCGCGCATCGGTCGACGCTTGCGGACCCTACGTCCCGAGGCTCGCCTCATTTTAGGTGGACCCCATGTGACCCTGATTCACACGGCCTACAAAAAAGAAGTGAAACGCGGTGTGCCCGACCGCGCCACGCGCGCTTTTGAGCAATTGGAAGCAATGTTTGATGTCCTGGTGTGTGGCGACGGCGAAGACGCGGTGTTCGAAGCCCTGCGCGCCGATGCGCCCAAGGTCGTCGACGCCAATCAAAAAAGCTCACCGCTGTTCATGAGTAATCAGCGCTATGAGCAACAACCCTTCCCCGCGCGCCACTTGGTCGATTTGAAAAGCTACCACTACCGCATCGATGGTTTTCCCGCCACCAGCCTTATCGCCCAGTTGGGTTGTCCGTTTGCCTGCGGTTTTTGCGGCGGTCGCGAGGCGCCCTTCCTGCGGCGCATACGCAACCGATCTGTTGCCAATATTGTCGGCGAAGTGGCCGAGATTCATCAAGCCTACGGCTACACGGGTTTCATGTTTTACGACGACGAACTGAACGTCAACCCCGACATGGTCGACCTGATGAATGCGCTCACCGATTTGCAGATGGATTTGGGGACCGAGTTTCGCTTTCGCGGTTTTGTAAAGTCGGAATTGTTTACCCGTGAACAAGCCGAATCGATGTACCGGGCCGGCTTCCGCTGGCTGCTGTCGGGTTTTGAATCCGGCGCACCGCGGATTTTGCAGAACATGAACAAAAAAGCCACGCGCGACGACAACTCACGCTGTCTGGCGACGGCCAAACGCGCCGGCATTAAGGTTAAGGCGCTGATGTCCCTGGGTCATCCCGGCGAATCAGAAACGACCGCGCGCCAAACCGAACAATGGCTGCTGGAAGCGGCACCCGACGACTTTGACGTCACCATTATCACCACCTTTCCCGGCACACCCTATTACGACCACGCCGTCGCTACCGGTGAACCCGGCATCTACTGC
This sequence comes from Holophagae bacterium, assembly GCA_030429565.1. Classification (GTDB taxonomy): domain Bacteria; phylum Acidobacteriota; class Holophagae; order Acanthopleuribacterales; family Acanthopleuribacteraceae; genus Acanthopleuribacter. The sequence goes on from JAUIFE010000002.1 coordinate 300,172, forward strand.
TATACCTACCGCAAAACCGGTGATCGCCTGTTCCAAATCGAACTCGATTACAACCAAACCGCCGATTACTACAAGGGCGATCCCGACGGCGGTTATCGCGCTTTTGTTTATACCGATTACCTGCAACCCGACCAGTTGGTGACGATTCGCGGCGACATCGAACGGCGCGTTCGAGCCGCGCTTGACATTCCCTTTAACCCAGGCCAAGCCGCCATGCGTTACGAACACTCGATGGGCCAGATCGGTGCGGGCTTGCCGGCGTTTATTTACCGTCGTGGCGGGGTGCGTAGCGAAGTTTCCTAAGGGTCGAAATCCCTCCGATTTCGGTGGTTTTTTAGCATTTTTGGCGGTGTTTACCGGGCGCATCACAGGCGGCTGTTTGGCGACCTTTTGGCGAACTTTTTCACGGAATCGGTTTATGTATTTTCCACTGGTTCGGTAATTGTTAATATTTAGTGATCGACCCCTTGCGACAACCAGACCGAGCAGGAGTTCTATGTGTTAGAAGTAAAATCCGAGCCACGGTACGTCCTGGTGAAAGTGACCACTGAAAAATTAGACGCCAAGGTCGCCGCGACCTTCAAAGACGAGTTCCACAAGGTATTGGATCAGTACGACGCCTTTGTGGTCCTCGATTTGACCGACGTCTCATTCATTGATTCCAGCGGCCTGGCGGCGGTCGTGTATTGCTTCAAAATGACCGGTATTAAAGACGAACTGGCGATTTGTGCGTCCAATGAACGGGTACTGCATCTGTTCAAACTGACGCGCTTACACGACATGATCAACATTTATCCATCGGTTGATGAAGCCCTCGCCGCCCTTCAGTAAGCGCCGCCCAGCGTGCCACAGACAGGTTTCCCCATCAAACCCAAAGTGTGCGATTCGGGTGGCTTTCATCCGGTGTTGGCGCGAAACGTGTTGGTAGGAGCGATGGTGAACTGCTAAGGTTCATCACGTTTATTTTCAGCTCGTTGCAGTTCAACCGTTGGTGTGAAGCCATCGCCGTGAATGGCACCCATAAAGAAAAAAGCCGTAACCCGAGGGTCACGGCTTTTTTTAACGCTTCTGGTGGGCGTGGCTTAGCGTTGGAAATCGGCGGGTACCTCGATTTCCATTTCAAGCATCGCCATGCCGTGTGTTTTGCCTTGAGCGTCGGTTTTAATCGACTCCGTCCCGCCGCCGCCGAGGCTGTCGCCGAGAATGAAGTTCAGCGCCTTGAGGTTGGGAATTTCATAACGTTTGACCGAACCCAAACAGATCTTGGCGAAGTGCGCTTTGACGCGTTCGACGGTGACCTGCTCGCGTAAAATCTCAAAACCACGATCGCTGTAAGCAATCAATCCAACGTTGGAACCGTCGCCTTTATCACCGGAACGTGCGTGGGCGATTTCAGCTAATTTGACGCGTTTCATGGTTACACCTCCGAAACGTCGACGTGGACGTCGATCAGTTCTTTGCGCAGCAAAGCGGGCCAATACGCCACAATTTCTTGGGCTTTGGGACGGCCGCCGGCGAAACCGGTGACACCCGGAGGACCACTGGTCACGAGCGGGGCAATTTCCTTGCCGAAACGGTCTACTTTTTTGCGGTCTTGGTCTTTAACGCCAACGCGCATAACGACTTCGGGCGGGTCTTCTTGGTGACGAATACCGTCGTGGCAAACGCCGACGCCCAAAAATTCGGTCATTTTATCGGCGTAGCTGTAACCGGCCGCTTCCAGGCGGGCCCACAAAATGTCGGCACACTTGCGCGCTTTGGCGTAAGCGTCGGGACCGGAAACGGTGAGTTGACCGGTGGCCTTGAACCCGTTGAGGTAGGAGATTGAGACTTTGTAAAAATCGGTTTTGGGTTTGCCTTTTACGCCTTTGACGGCGACGCGGTTGTTGCCCAGGTCTTCGAGCTGAATGCTGGTGAAATCGACGACGCAGTCGGGCGTGATGTAATCGTTGGGATCACCCATCTCGTACAACAACTGCTCTGAAACCGTGTCGATGGTCACCAAGCCGCCTTGGCTATCGTGTTTGGTAATCACGACTTCGCCCTTGTCGTTGACTTCGACGATGGGATAGCCGATGTCGGCCATGTTGGGGACTTCTTGCCAGTTGGTGAAGTTACCACCGGTGCACTGCGCGCCGCATTCGAGAATGTGGCCGGCGACGGTGCCCAGCGCCAGCTTGTCCCAATCGGCCCAATCCCAACCGAACTCGTGAATCATGGGACCAAGCACCAGACCAGGGTCGGTGCCGCGGCCGGTGACCACGATTTGCGCGCCTTGGTCCAAGGCTTCGACGATGCCGTTGGTGGGTGCGTATACGTTGGCTGAAAGAATGTCGCGTTTTTGGTCGAACAGACCCTCACCGGTGTCCATGTTGGCGAATTTCTCGCCTTGGGCGTTGAAGGGTTCCAAGCGGTCGAGAATGTCGTCTCCGGTAACAATGGCAATCTTGACGCCTTTGAGACCGTGTTTGGCGGCGACGTCCATCAGCGCTTTTTGACAGGCTTCGGGGTTGACCCCGCCCGCGTTGGCGATGACTTTCACGTTGCGTTCCACCAACTCAGGCAGCACTTTGTCGATGAACGCTACGAAATCGTGGGCGTAACCGCGATCCGGGTTCTTCAACTTTTGACGCTGCATGATCGACATGGTGACTTCGGCAAGGTAGTCCATGGTGATGTAATCGATGGGACCACCGCGTAACAAACGGACAGGCGCATCAATGCTATCCCCCCAAAACCCCTGTCCGTTTCCGATGCGAATGGATTTGCTCATGCTTCCTCACTTCCCTTTGGAATTAATGGGCAGGACGGCCCGATTAGACCCCGTGACAATCATCGAAGGACCCCGCGCGGCGGCGCCGGCCGGGTTCGGACGCGGGGTTAGCGCGGTTTGCGCTTCTTGTGCTTGCGTTCCTCAAAACACTGAGAACACAGTGGCGTGGCCAGCGAACTGGGAATGAAATTAACGGTTTCGTTTTTGCCGCAGGCGGCGCATTCAATTTGGAACATCACCCGCGTATTGGTTTTCTTCTCGGGTGGTTTTTTGCGTTGCGGCCGGTTGCCGAAGCAGTCCGGGCAAAAAAACGGTTCCTTGGCGCGCGGTGCAAACTTGACCTGCACTTTTTTCTCGCAGGTATCGCAGGGCACCATATACAGCGGCTCATCTTTGTTGCCTAAGACCTCAACGCCGCGTTTCAGCGGACCGGTATGGCGCTGGGGTTCCTGGCGGTGGCAACGATCGCACAAAAAGGGGCGACCGGCCTTGGGTAGGAACGGGGTTTCTTGGTCGCGGCCGCACTTGTCGCAGTGGGTCACGTAATCATAGCGTGCGCCTTTTTTGACTTTCCGCGTCGACGGTTTGCCGTGTTTGAGAATCTTGGCGCAGACCACGCAGAGGACCTCTTGATCCATTTTGGGAATCTGTTTGACGGCGACGGTGTCGTCGCACTCGGCACAGGGCACGCGAAAATTACCGACGACCCCGGCGTCGCGTTGGTTGCGCTTGATAATACGCGCCTGGGGCCGCGCCGCGCCTGCCGCACCGGCTTTGGCGTTGTCTGGTTCCGCTTTGGCCGGCTTGGCCGCATCCGCTTGGTTCCCTTCGAGAGGTTCCTCAAATACACTGCTCATAGTGGTTCTAATCCCGTTGAAAAATCGAAATGCGGGTCGTACCCGCGCTCCGTTTCCCTATTCTACCCGAAGCGCGCGCTTCCCACGCTGCATCCACCGTTTTCTTGGCCAGAAAGCAGCCGGGTCGGCGCGCTTCGGCGCGGGTTACTTGTTGTAGTCGTAAAAACCTTTGCCGCTTTTGCGGCCGAGGTAACCGGCATCGACCATTTTGACGAGCAAGGGGCAAGGTCGGTATTTGTCGTCGCCCAATCCTTCATGCAGCACACGCATGATGAACAAGCAGGTGTCCAAACCGATGAAGTCGGCCAGCGTCAAGGGGCCCATCGGGTGGTTCATGCCCAGTTTCATGATTTCGTCGATGGCTTCCGCCGTAGCCACGCCTTCGAACAACGCAAACACCGCTTCGTTGATCATCGGCAATAAAATGCGGTTGGAGATGAAACCAGGGAAATCGTTACATTCAACCGGCACCTTGTTGAGTGCTTCGGTCATGGCTTTGATTTCGGCGTAGGTTTCGTCGCTGGTGGCGATGCCGCGAATGATTTCCACCAATTTCATGACCGGCACCGGGTTCATGAAGTGCATGCCGATAAAACGGTCGGGGCGTGAGGTGACGGCGGCCAGTTTGGTGATCGAAATCGACGAGGTGTTGGAGGCGATGATCGCACCCGGCTTCAGCATGGCGTCGAGTTTTTTAAATAAGTCGGTTTTGGCTTCGAGTTTTTCGATGATTGCTTCAATGACCAGGTCGCAATCAGCCAGTGCCTGCAGGTCGGTCGTCGCTTCGACGCGACCCAAGACCGCGTTTTTTTCGTCTTCACTCATGCGGCCTTTATCGACGCCGCGTTGCAGGTTCTTGGCGATCGTGTTTTTGCCTTTTTCAACAAACTCGGCGGACAGGTCTTGCAGCACAACGGAAAAACCGCTTTGGGCAAATACGTGTGCAATACCGTTGCCCATGGTGCCGGCGCCGATGACACCGATTTTTTTGTTTTCCATGGATATCTCCTCTCTGTTGGAACGCGTCTAGCGTGTTGGGATGCCGGCGACCGCGGCGCGGACAGAGAACCGCCGCCGAGCGGCGACGGTTCGCGCGGTGGTTAACTGTGGAAAATGTGCTCGCAGAACTGACATTGTTGTCTCAGTTTGCCGTTTTCTTGACGGGCCACGCGGAACAAGCTGGTCAGGTAGGTTTCCTTGACGGTCACACATTTCGGGTTGCGGCAGGTAATAATACCCTCGATTACCTCGGGAAGGGTGGGATTGATTTTTTCTTCGACCTTGGCGTCGCGGATGACGGAAATGGTCAGGTCCGGTGCCAAAAGTGCGACTTTCAATAGCCACTCGTGGTTAACGTCGACATTTTCAATTTTGATGATGTCTTTCATGCCCATGCGCGGCGAGTCGATGTACGAAGCGTAATCGATTTTGGTACGCAAGATTTCCGTTGGAAACAGTTTTAGAATTTCAATGCCTTTGCCGGCGGTGATGTGATCGATGACGATCCCGTTGTTGATCCGTTCAATGCGCATAGGTTCCTTCCCCTTCATTACATCAGTCCCAAACATTTTGAAATCAGAGCCATACGCATTTGCATGCCGTAGTCGGCCTGACGGAAATAACCGGCGTTGGGCAAATCGTCCACATCTTGGGCGATTTCCTCGTTGCGCGGCAGGGGGTGTAAAATCAGAATGTCCTTTTTGGCTTTTTCCAGCAGTTCGCGGTCAACGCGATAGGAGTTCTTCTTGCGCAGGTACTCTTCTTCGCTGAAGAAACGCTCTTTTTGGATGCGGGTCACGTAGAGGACGTCCAGGTTCGCCAGTTGGCCGTTCATATCTTCGCTTTCGGTGAACACCGCGCCTTTGGCTTGCAGGCTGTTGCGCACGTAGTCGGGGATGTTGAGGCCTTCGGGTGAGAAGAAGTGCATTTCTACATCGAAACGGGAGAGCAGGCGCACCAAGGTGTGAATGGTGCGGCCGAACAACAAATCGCCCAAGAAGCCGATTTTCAGGCCGTCGAGCGAGCCGCGTTCCTTGACCAAGGTGTAGATGTCGCCGAGCGTTTGCGAGGGGTGCAGGTGCGCACCGTCGCCGCCGTTAATGATCGGGCGATCGCTGTAGCGGGTGGCGGCCAGAGCCGAACCTTCCAGCGGATGACGCATGGCCATGATGTCCGCGTAGAGGGCGACCGTTTTGATCGTGTCGGCCAGGGTTTCCCCTTTCGCCGATGACGTGGTCGAGGCCTCCGAGAAGCCCAACACGTTGCCGCCCAGTTTGAACATGGCCGCTTCGAAGCTGAGACGCGTGCGCGTTGACGGTTCCCAGAACAAGGTCGCCAGAATTTTGCCTTTGGCAATCTGCAAGGCGTTTTCGCCCATCTCTTGAATGCGATCGGCGGTTTCCACCAAGTGCAGAATTTCAGCCGTGCTGAAGTCTTCGGTGTCGATGATGTGTCGACCCTTAAAATCAAACGATTCGGTCATGATTTCCCCAAAAAAGTATGCTCAATCCGTCACTGCGGTCCTTTGGCCGAGCGCTCGTCGTCGGTCACCGCTTGGGACCGTTGTTCCACCGAGTTTCGTGGGCGCGGTTTACCGTCGTTCTGCATCTGTCGCAACCTTTCGCCTTGCGGCGCTAAGGACAGAAACAACGGGAACCGGTTTTCGTGGGTTGCGGCGCCTTCCCTACAGGGCCTTAACCGATGTGATGGAAACCAAACGAGAAAACTCGAGGACGGGCCGTAGCTGTGGTTAGGGATGACGGCCAAAAACAGCATCGTATCATCATGCGAGAGCCGTCGCAAGTTGGAAAACAGTTGCAGCACCACTTGGCCCTTTTTAGTGTATGTCTCTGAAAAAAAACATGATGGCTTAAACGTGCTGCAAACAGAGATATGCGCCATTATCAAAAAATTATGGGTCCCAACCCTACCGATCCGATAAACTCAGCCAAGGGGTGACCTTTTTGTCGTTCCGGTGCACAATGGCACTTGGCCTGTGCCGTCCGCTCTGTTCGGACAGGCCCGCCGTGGTCCGCCGTCCTTGTCCGTAAACGACACTCGCGACAGGAGTTTAGGTTATGCAAGAAAACGGGGTTATGGAGTGCGTTGTCTACCGCATTCACGAGGAAAAGCGCCGCGAATTTGCGGCGGCTCGCCAACAAGTTCTCGCCGATATCCAGGCCTCACCCGGGTTTGTCTCCTTCAACACCTTGGTGAGCACCGAGGATAGCGCGCAAATGATTGATTTTGTCTGGTGGGAAGACGCCGACGCCGCTCAAACCGCTTACGAAGCTTGGAAGCATCGGCCCAGCGCCAAATTGCTCATGCAGGTTGTGGAAACGGTTAGCTACAGCGGTCATTTTCGACCGGGCGGGTTTGAAAAACACTAAAAGGGTTCGCGTCGTTTGCCCTGGGCCGGCGACGCGGCCGTTTCGCCGTTTATTGATTGAACAGACGACGCAGATGGGCGTTGAGGAATAATCCTTGTGGATCCAATTCGCGGCGCAATTCGTTGAACGCCTGCCAGCGTGGGTACCGTTCGGCCAACCGTTTTTCGGTCAAACTATGCCATTTGCCCCAGTGGGGACGCCCTTCGTATTTCAGGAAGATCGCTTCTATCGCGCGAAAGTACTCCTGCCACGGCATGTTGCGGTACATGTGGACCGCGATATAGGCTGTTTCGCGTTGGTAACCCGGACTCAGCCAGATATCATCGGGCGCCGCGAACCGACATTCCAACGGGAAATGGACACGGAACTTGCGGTCGGCGGTGACCTGGCGAATCTCTTCAATCACTTGCGCGAAATGTTCGCGCGGCACGTTGTATTCCATTTCCTGGAAGCGCACCAAACGCGGCGTTGCGTACAAACGGTGGCTCCAGTCGACTCGCTCGTCGGCACCGACCAGCGCCGCGCACAGCTTGCTCACCGGTGCACACAAGGCGGGGATCAGGCGACAGCTTTCACTTAACACCCAAAAAGCGTAGTTCTCTAAAACCACATCGTTAAATTTCTTGCCCCAACCGATATTGGTTGGGGCGGCCTCGGTTTCATTCATCTTCTTGAGCTGGACGCGGTCCGAATAGGGGAACCAATAGAACTCGAAGTTGCGGTTTTCCGTGAGGTGGCGGGCCAGGTCGCCCATACAGGTGTCGAGGTGTTCGCGTTGTGATTGGTAGTGCAGTTTGTAGGCCGGCACCGTTTGCAGTCGCACCTTGCTGATAATGCCGAGTGCGCCCAGTGAGACGCGTGCCGCTTGGAACAACTCCGGGTTGCGGAACTGATCGCACTCCCAACTGCGGCCTTGACCGTCGATCAGGGTTAGGCCGACGACTTGGTTGGCGATCCCGGCGAATTGGGTGCCGGTTCCGTGGGTACCGGTACTTACCGCGCCCGCAATACTCTGCACGTTAATGTCACCCAAATTTTCTTGTGCCAATCCGTGCTGGTGCAATATTTCGCCCAGGGCGGCCAATTTGGTGCCCGCCCAGACTTCGGCTGTACCGTTTCGTTCGTCGATATCGATCAAACCTTGGAATTGGTCCAGGTTCACCAACGTATCTTCGGTTTGGACCAGCGGCGTGAAGCTGTGGCCCGAACCGACCACGCGCAGCCCGCGCTGCTGTTCTCGGCAATCGGCGATGACGTTCGCCAATTCTGTTTCGTTTTGGATTTCGAGGGTGCGTCGCGGGACGCAACGCACATAACCCGACCAGTTGCGCCAGGGTATATTGCTGTGTTCTTTCATCGGTTCGTATCCCGCCGCCGGCGTTTTTCCGTCTAAAAGTAACATTGTTGGTCACCTCGGTACGTGGTTACTTTTTGGATGATCCGACCGTTGCGGATCCAGTGCAGGTGGGTAAAGCGCTCACACAATTCGCCCGCTTTGCTGTGGCGGAAGAAAACTGGATCGCCCAATGCCAGGCTGCCGCGGTAGTGAACGGGTGTCTGTACCTCACCAGCGGCTTCCAACGGACTTAAGGCGGCGTCGTGGGGCAAATAGGGCAGCGGTAACTTTTCCGGACCGGGGCTACCCGAGGCAATATAACCGCCACCGGCACAGGTGTATACGCCTGGCTTCGGGATGCGAACGACTTGCAGGGCAAAACCCGCTGCCGGGAATAGGTCGAAGTGGTGGTAGTAATCAAACAGGTGTGATCCGTAAAAGCCCGAGCCCACCGTGACTTCGGTGACACAAGCTTCACTGGTGGTTTGCCGGACACTGCCGGTGCCGCCGCCGTTGACCAAGGATAGGGTCGCACCCGCTTGCGTCAGCGCCTCGACGACACGCGCGCGGCGTTTTACGACTTGGGGTCCGGACCATTTTTTCAAAATTCGTACGAGTTGATTTTGCAACAAGCGGCCGGGGATTTTGTCTTGAACACCCGCGATCTGGGCTTCGTAACCCATCAGCCCGGTGAGACTTACTCTATCGGATTGTTTGATGCGCGCCCACAGCGCCAGGGCTTTGTCGACCGCGTTTAGCGGCGAGCGCAGAACGCCGAAATGCAAGCCGGGCAGGGGGGTCGACATGTCGAGGTCCAGGCATAATGGCAAACGCGTGCTGCGCCCCTGGAGGGCCTGGTCGATACAGTCGATGTGAGCCGCACTGTCGACCATCAGCACAATACGGGTGCCGCGGTCTACCTGGTCGGCTAATGCACCAATCAGCGTTTGATCGACCAAGGGATAAGCGATCAACAGATCGTCGAAGCCCTGCTGGGCCAGGTAAAGCGCTTCGCGACCTGAGAAACACATCAGCCCTTGGATGCAAGCGTGTTTGGCCAATAAGTAACGCAGCATGGCCGCACAGCGAATGGATTTAGACGCCACGCGTATCTGCTTGCCCTGGTTTTGACGCAGGAAGGTGGCAAAATTGGCATCGAGCAAATCGAGATCGACATACGCCGCCGGTAGGGGAATCTCGGCAAGGGCGTCGCGGTAAAAGGCGTAGTCGCGGTCGGTGGTCGCGAGCGGCACGGTGTCGGCCGGGGCGGCCGCGTTTTCAATGCGGTTAGTAGGCACGGCGCTGGTCGCCTGGAACTTCACAATCGTCCTCCCAAAAGGCGGGTGGGTCGACCCGTAGTCGCGTTGTTGTGCGGCCCGGGTGGGGATGGTTGGCGTCGAAAAGCAGGAAGGCACCCCTGGCGGCGGGTGCGGGGAAAAGCGTGCAGCGCCACGGGGGACGGCGAAAACTGCACCTGGGTTGGGACAAAATGATGCCCACCTTTAAAGCGCGGAAATGAGCGAAGGTTTTGGCTAAGCATCAGGGATGGTGACGTTTAAAACATGCAACATACACGCAGCGGTGCCCTATTGCATGTTCCAAACGGTTTCGGGGTATCGGTGGCCGAAATCATCCACACTTGTCGCGCTTTTAGGGTTTCACTCTGGCATAAAAAAACGTGACAATCAATCATGTTTTTGTCAAAATACGCCTCACTTGAACCTTTTCAACGATCAAACCCACCACTGGGCCTGAGCTCGGGTAAAATGGGTGATTCATCGGTAAACATCGGGCCGGCCAGGCAATGCTTCATCACTGCTAGGCGCCATGAGCGGGCGACCAACCGCCCTCCTCTCCCCTTTTGCCGACACAGTTCACTGTTTTACCAAAGGGATTCTATGCCACTTCAGGACAAACACAATCCGCGACGCGAACCGATTCAGGAACGCAGCAAACGCCGCGTTGCGGGCATTCTTGATGTGACGGCTCAACTGGTTCGGGAAGTAGGCGTTGACGGGGTGACCACCAGCGAGGTGGCGCGGCGGGCCGGAATTAAATTGGCATCGCTATACCGCTACTTCCCTAACAAAAACGCGATCATTCACAGTTTGGCCGAACGCCACTTCAGTAACTTGCGGCCTTACTTGGAGCAGTTCCTCGAGAACTTTGACCTTGAGGAAGGTCTCGACGCAATGATCGATGCCTATGCCCAATTTTACCGTTCCGAACCCGGGTACCTCGAACTGTGGTCGGGCATTCAGGCCAACCCCGAACTCAACCAGTTAGACATGGAAGACCTCAACCAAAATGTCGCTTTAATTGTGTCGCGTGCGCAGCACCTCTTCCCCAATCTCAGTGAGCAAGAACTGGCCGCTCTGGCCATGGTCACAACCCGTTCGGCCGGCGCGGTGCTGCGCTTGGCGATGACGGTTTCCGAAGACCAGGCCGCCGTGATGGTTGCTGAGTTAAAGATGATGGTGAAGTGTTACATCCGCCAACGCGTGGTGATGTCACAGGCACAACAGAACCCCAGCCTCGCCGAATAGGCCGCCGTGAAGCGGTCGCCGTGAAGCGGTCGCCGTGAAACGGTCGCCGTGAAACGGTCGCCGTGAAACGGTCGCCGTGAAACGGTCGCCGTGAAACGGTCGCCGTGAAACGGTCGCTTTGAAAGGCGGGCAATCGATCTGTCGCATTCGCCGACGCTGCCCTATTTTGGGGCTTCATCCGCGTTTGCCGGCGTTTAATGCCGCTTGCGATTTGGTCGGTTTGTTTCGGGTTTCCACCGAGAGTGACGGTTCGATGTGTTGGTTTTCTTATACTTATAGTGCTTCTGAAAGCAACGAATCTGTTGCGCAATTAAATTGGTGCGCTTTTCGCCACCCATTTCTTTTTGCTCGTCCTGCGCCGGTGACCCTTTCCTTATAAGCACGCGCGCGCGGGTTCACCACGCTTTGACAAGGATTGAATTATGTCGTTTACCTCACTTGTGAAGACGGTTGCCCCGCGCCGTCTGCTCTGGCTTCTGGCCGCGCTGCTCGTTTCGCTCCCACCCCTTTTGGGCCATGGTTTCCAGGTTGATGAACAGAGTGCGCGTCGCCTTGGTGACGCTTTCTCCGGCGGTGCCGCCGAAGCACGCGACGCCTCAACCGCTTTTTACAACCCCGCCGGCTTGGTGCGATTGAAGAAGTTAGAAATCGTAGCCGGCTTCAGTTTAATCGATAACCAAACCCATTTTGAAGGCAATGGCTGGACCAGCGACGGTCTCAATTTGGTACCGATTCAAGGTGGCGACGGCGGCGATCCCAGCAGCCAGATCGCCATTCCCCACCTCTACCTTGCACTGCCTGTCAGTGAAACCGCCGTGTTTGGTTTTGCCGTCAATGCGCCTTATGCGACGGGTACCGACTACAGCGCCGACTGGGTCGGTCGTTATTTTGCCACCGAATCGGAACTTTACGGGATCACCGCCACCGGCGCCTTGGGGGTGGTTGTGAATGATCGGCTCTCATTTGGATTGGCGCTCAACCTGCAATCTGCCAAAGGCAAAATTCAGAATGCAGTTAACTCGGCGGGTGTGTGTGCCCTGGTGGCCGCACAAGGCGGGCTCGACGCGCTGGGTTTGCCGGGTTGCAGTGAATTGGGTTTTTCAGAACTCGGTAGCGCGGTTGACGACGGCTTGGTCACCGTGGAAGGCGACGATCTCGGCATTGGCTTTTCCGTCGGTCTGCTTTACCAAATGAATGAAGGTAGCCGTATCGGGTTTCACTTTCGCAGTGATATCGAGCAGAACCTTTATGGTGACGCCGAGTTCCGTTTCCCCGATTACACCCAGCAGGTCCTACCTCTGGCCGATCCCAATCTTCGCGCCCGCACCGTTGCCGGGAATTTGGCGCTGACGACGCCGGAAGCGGCCTCGTTAAGCGGTTTCCATCAGGTCAACGCACGCTGGTCGGTGCAAGGTGATGTCATTTGGACACGCTGGAGTCGTTTCCAGAGTCTAACGGTGGAACTTGCCGACGGCCCCGATATCGCCCAACCCCAGCTTTGGGACGATACCCTGCGTTTTGCCCTGGGTACCGAAATCCGTGTAAATAACAACCTGTTGGTGCGTGCGGGGGCGGCGCGCGATGAAAGCCCGATTCCCGATGAGACGTTGAACCTCAATTTCCCGTTTGAGGACTTTGCCGCTTTTTCACTGGGGGCGGGTGTACGCCTCAGCGACAAGTGTGATTTGGATATCGGCGTGCAAAAAACGCTGGCGATGTCGGTGCCGATCAACCAAGGTTCTCTGGCGTCGGATGCGGCGTTACTGCAGGGCGAATTAGAAACCGATATTTTGTCGATGGCGATCGGCATCAACTACCGTCCTGGCCGTTAGTTCGGCACTTTTGAATCGAGGCACAAAAAAAGGCGACCCCCAAGCGGGGTCGCCTTTTTTCGTTAAGCGCGTAAAGATTAAGCGCCGAGCATGCCTTTTTTCAGGCCTTTGTCGGCGGGTTTATCGCCCAACCAAATGCCCCACAGGGCTTTGCGGAAATTCTCACCGGCGCTGATGCTGCCTTTGGCTTCGCCGTTGATTTTGAGGGTCACACCTTTACCAGGTACGTAGATGATGTCGTAGACATCGTTTTTCGTTGCCTCTTCGGTGAACAGGGCGTTAAAGCCGTCGATCTCTTTCTGGATATCGGCCGTGTTGCCGCCGGTTGCCGCTTCAAAGCCGTCGTTCCAGGCGCCGGTCAATTTCTCAGCGGAAACACCGTCGTAAATGAAGTGGAGGCGAATGGCGGCGGCTTGATCGGTGTTAATGACGTCCTCGCCCTTTTTGGTTTTCGCGGGCAGGTACAGACCACCGGCATAGACCTTAATGAACAGTTTTTTGCGCAGACCGGCGCCGTTGAGGGCAAGGTCTTGGCCTTCAACCGTGAGCTTGTCGGGTAGGCTGACGCCGCCGATTTCTTTGGCAAAAAGCCCGCCGCCAACAGCCAAAAGGCCGGCGAGGAGCAGAACACGGAGGGGTAGGATGATGCTATTCAAGGGTTAACTCCTTAAAAACAAAACGTTTTTATTATTCTGAAAAGAAATTCATTTTTTTGGCGGCCACAATTAGTAGCCGATGGGGCGCGAGGCCGAAAAACGATCCGACGATTGTCGAAAAGGGTCGCTTAGCAACTTCGTTTTTCACCTAAACCACTAAAAAAGAACAACCTGATAATGTGTTGCTTTTCCCGGTTACGCGTTTATGCGACATATCGGAGACAATGGGTATGGTCGGGCGGGAATGAGCACTTTCTACACAATATTCCGTTTTCTACGCAATCTTTACCCAGAGATTTGTCGCACCAATGTTGAGCCGGACTTCCGAAGTGATGGTCTATTTTAACGCTGAGACCCAAATTGAAAAAGAATAATCACAAGTGCGGCAATGGTTCACAACCAAGCCGTATCCTTTTACCTTCGCGGCGTAACCGGTCTCTTCGCCAAGTACCGAGCCGAAGCAGGGTCGGCCGCGCTGCTGAGATGTGGTTTTGCAGGCTGCGTTACCTTCGATGGTCATTCTCTAGAAAGCGATTTGTCTTGGAAGGAGCCTTGGCCGCCCACCAGACGCCACTTTTTGGATTTATAAAAGGGTCCCCCGCACGGCTCCGGCTCTTCGGCGTGGCAGGAAACAAAGCGGTTGAAACGGCGTTTTGAGGATGCGCAAACAGGTGCCAAAACACGTGAAATTCAATAATTCAGGCTGTGTTTCGATTTTTTTCGGCCGCTTCCCGACAGTTTTTGACCCGTTCCTTTAGGTCATAAGAGAACCATGAGGTACCGCGGACGGAGCCATTTGGCATATCAAGCTCTGAAAACAGGCACGTCCGCCCCGCCGAACCGGGTTCAACTAAATCAAAAGCGAGGTCCCTATGTCATCCTCTCTCGGTTCCGATGCTGTCCGCCGCCAAAACACGTGGCGAAAAAACAGCCTTACCACCAAGCGCCCTAGACAATCCATGCGAAAAAGTTTTGATCGCCACGGTAGCCATGCAAATGGTGTTCTCGAAAAAAGCGAACACGCGCTGTTCAGAACCATGATTGCCAAGCTGTATGCGGACTTTGCATTCAATCGCTCCCGCGATTTTATGGCCGTTGAAATTATCGCCGTTTTTTATGTCAAACAGGCGCGCGCGCTTGCGGCAGGGAATGTTGGTGCTGTTGCGGTCTTTGACGGATTGATTCGTTCTCTCATGCGGGATTTGAAACTGACCAAGTCAACCGGCTCTGTTGCGCGAACAACAGCACCGGCAGAATGGGTCGCCGATCGCCTTGTGGGAACGGAACAAGATAACGGCGAATAAACCCCAAAAGGCGCGATGAGTGGACAAGATTTTGGTCAAAGGTCTGAAGCAAAACAGCTTGTTAAAAGCAGATGGGCACTGATCGGGTGCGTGGTGTGTTTTTTCAAGATGTTTTAGCTCAGGGTTTTAGCCGAAATTGTGGCCAAACATCGCGCCTTTTAAATTAAGCCCAAATAAACCACGCGTTGGCCAAGTGGGTCGATCAAAAATGACCGTCACCCGGAATGCGTCCTAAAGCAGGGCGCCCGAAACCTAACCGAAGCCGAATGACACACTGTTACGGGCGCAAGCTTGGGTTTGCATTTTTCTCAGCTATTTCAAATTTTGGTTTGCAGAAGTAAACCTCTAAGTGCTCCACATCATCACGATTCAAATCGCCGAAAACAAAGAGGTCATCTTTGAAACCCATTAAGGGCAAGCCAATCTCAAGCGCGGTCAGTGTTTTTTTGGTTTTGATGTCAGACACGACATAGAAGCGGTATCGATCGGTATCCATGTTTACTCGCGACCAAGATGTAACAAAATAATCCGCACTAATGAAAATGTCAAAAAGCTGTGTGTGGGGTTCTTTATCTACCACAGACTTGAAGCTTTGAACTTCCTCTTTTGTTACATCTGCTAGAAGATGATTGATGAGCTTTAGTTTTGGATGAAAAACGGAGAATTCATTGATTTTATCGCCGTTAGTTTTGTAAACAGAAAAGTTGTTACCTACTGCATGGGCCATTACTAACTGTTGGTTGTTTAAAACTTCTCCTTGCCAAAAAGGGAAAAGAGGGTGTTTCTCCAAGTTTCCTATCGTTGAAACAACCTTACCTTCTAGATCAATTAGAATGCCCTGTGGAATGGTCTTTTTATATTGCCCCGAACCAACTAGATATAAAAGAACTTGGCCATTTTCTTCTACTACATGAAAGCTCGTTGGTTGAGGGAGATGATTAATTTTTATTGTCTTTAGAAATTTGTCGTTTCGGAAGATATGAAATTGCTGGGTAGGTGGATCCAAAACATATACGTCACCATTGCTATCTGTTTTGACCATTCTAGGCTGAGTGAATTCACCGGGGCCCTGACCCTTACCTCCCAAGCGCCGCAGTATTTTTCCATCTTCGTTAAATTCAACGAGCTGTTTGTCGAAGGACTCTATAGCAAACAAGCGTTCATGGTTATATACGATGTAATTAGGTATGAGTGGGGATTTATCCGGATTCTTAAAAGTCTGAAAGTCTTCGATATGAAAGTGATTTTCAAGTTGTTTTAAAGACTCAGGGTTTTGGAAAAAGAATAAAAATAATGACGGTAGAATAAGCATTTCTAATATTTCCTTCTGGAGTCAAACTAGAAAAATAATCTAGTGTTGTTCTGTTAGAGCAGGCAAAATGCTTTCGTGTCTGGGCGGCACTTTGCCTGATTTTTGACGATTTATGTTTAGCGCATCTTGAAAAAGTGCATCCATCTTTTGTGTTAAAAAAGATCAGCCTATTGGGCCACCACTACAAGTAAACGTATTACATTGTGTACAAGCGTTTTGGCCACTCCCGTTCGGTTTACAGCAGGTGCATCTATACAATCTGCCGTCGAATTCATTGCGTATCCGGCAAGTCTCTTCTTTGCAGTTATAGGTAACGGGGGTTCCGGCCCCGCCACCTGTCGAGCCACCGCCGCTTTGACTGTCGCTGTCGGCATTGTGGTCGGGGTGTTTCCCCGTATCGGTCGGGGCATCGGGTGGATCTTGAACTTCAATGGGGCCCCAATAGGAAAGCGTTGTGCCCAGGCTTAATGGCGGCAGTTGCGCCGCGGCAGAACCGGCCGTCAAAAAGAAGAGGAAGAGGATGGAAGTAAATTTAAGACAGATAGGTTTCATTTCAATTCCTTGTCATGCGTTTTTGCAGGCTTGAGACGTCAAGAACGGAAAGGGCAATTCAAGGATGAGGAATAGTTTTAATCATGGCTTTGCCATGGATCTGTGGCTATTCATCAGAACTAAGTAGAAAAATGACAACCTGCGAATGCTACAGGATGAACCGACAAGCGTCAATAGGATGGTATATGAAAAATTATAGATTTAAACAAAAAGAGTTTTCCAGGAAAACGTTGATCTAGACTAAAGACGTTGGTCGGCTCCAGATAGTCCCTTGTATGCCTCGTTTGGTGATTGTGATCACCGGGTGTGCTTCTCATATGGGTCCAAGTGTTCTTGTGCCGGCGCCTTTTGCAGTTGGAAAACCGCAAATGCGGGCTGGTGGGGTCCGAATCCCACCGATCCAACCTTTTATGCGTTTCGCATCCGAAAAGAGATCCACCTTGTTTGTTGATACTTGGATGCCTAGTTCACGTTCGTCAGCGTCGATTGAGACGATGCGAGACGAATTTACTTGGCGTTTGTGCGGTGCCGGTCCCTTCGCACCTGAGCCTGTCGCGTGTAGAAACCGTCCGTGTCTCTGATACTTGCTTTGAAAAAACGACGGCTTTGGTGCCATCACTTGACCGCGATCAGAGGCGGAAAGCATTGTCAATTTGGCTTGAACTCGGGCTGAACGCTTGCGTGCTGTGCCATGGGTGGTGACCTCACTTGCCACGACGCGAACGAATAAAACCCAAAGCTTCCGCGGGGAGCAGACCTTCGCTCAACACCTTTGTACTTGCATTAAGCGATCCAAAATTAGTTGTTTGAGGAACTCAGCCTAACCGAAGGAAACGACGAGGAGACAGGTCTATTCGTCGGAAGCGGTCGCGCGCTGCGATGGTTTTCGACCGAGAGGGAATCCCTGCGGCACGTCGTATGGTTCATGGGTGACAAAACCTGAGCCGATTCATTTAAGGTGGGATCAATGCCGTGAAGAAAAGAATGGTGTGGCAGGGCGACCGGCACCGGGAAAAGAGGGAGACGTGAGGCCTGCATGTGATTTTTTGAAGCGAGGGTACGATTTTTTCGAGGAATTAATTTATCTTTTGAGAGAAAAGTGCGTAAGTTTTGTCGTGGTGGTTAACTTGGTTTCACTTTTGCTAGAAAATCGCATTGGTGTTGAGAGCTTGGGTTGAAGGAGCGCTAATTCATGATGGCAGGTGGCAGCATTCGCGTGCTTTTATCTGACGATCACCCGATTGTTCGGTCGGGTGTGCGCGACCTGTTGTCGTTGTCGGAACGCATCGAAGTTATCGGCGAGGCGGGTGACGGTCAAGAGGCATTGGACAAAGCGATTCAGCTCAGACCAGACGTGTTGCTGATGGACATGGAGATGCCGGGTCTAAATGGGGTCGAGGTGGCGCGGCGTTTGGTCGGCCAGGCCTTGGATGTGCGCATTTTGGCGCTAAGTGCCTATGATTCGATACAGTTTATTAACGGCATTTTGGAATTGGGCGCCTACGGTTACCTAACCAAAGAGGAAATGCCGGAAGCCATCATCGAGGCGGTGGAAGGGGTGGCTTGCGGTCAAAAAGGCTGGCTGAGTGCACGCATTCGCGCCAAACACGAGGCTTGGTGTGAAACTCGGCGACAGAGCGAGGCGACGGCGACGCGACTGAGCAAACGCGAGAAACAGGTCCTCACACTGATCGCCGAAGGCTTGGATAACCCAACCATTTCAGAGCGGCTGTTCATCTCACTGGGTACGGTCAAAAATCATGTCACCAACATCTACAACAAATTGGGTTTGCGGACCCGAGCCGAAGCGGTTACCTGGGCTTGGGAAAACAATTTGGTGGAACGAAATTAATGGTTGCGTCGGCGTGAGCCGGTCATGAACGGGGACCCCGCCTCCAAAAACATGACTTTGGCTCTATTTTCATGACCTGCTCACTTGAATTAGACTGGGATCAAGTTTGGCGAGCAGTGATCAGCCAAACTTTTTGGTGTTGTCCAACGGTCTGTTTTTAAGCTGTTCGGTGATTTATGCGGCCGAATAGCGGCCGATTCAGGCGGTTTTACCCAATACGGCGTTTGGCGACGGCGGCGGGTAAGAGGCGCGCGAGACGTCTCCGGACGGCCCCAAAATGAATCGGGTCTGTTGTGGCAATCAGGACAACAGCGCCCTGTGTCGCTGGGAATCGACAAGGCTCGCGGTACGCCGCGCGACGTTTGCCGCCGGTTTCCCGAAAAACAGACAACCACGTCAAGCTGATGGAACCCGCGGGCAACGGGGTCCTGGTTGGTGCCGGTGTTTCGTCACTCCCGAGAAACGCCGGCCGCGAGGTTGTGTCATTCGGGTAAAACTCTTGTGCATGGCAAGCTTCGCCAATCGCAAAAGCAGTCGCTTATTTTGTTTGTTTCAAAGGGTATGCAAAAAGGAACAAACAACAATCGGCGCTTGCCGTTGCGAAAGCGGCCGCGGTCCCTCGTCGCTGCTAGACCAAATTTATGCTATAGATACACGCTAATGACAGCGTTGTGCCGTTTCGCAAAACATTGTTTGCATCGCGACACAGCGTCTTAATCGCCCGGCCTTTATCAAGCGGGCACGTCTACCATAAATACTATGTGACAGTTGGATTCGCACCCTTCTCGGGAATGCACACGCCATTTCCCGTTGTCGCGACCTTTTGGTCTAGCAAGCTTCTTTTTCCCGTGTTGTCGGTGGTACCGCCAAACACCCAGCCGCACCCTTCGGTGCCTTGGCCGGTGTGTGGTTGCGGTTGCCCGCGCAAGTGATTGCAAAACCTTTGCCCATCATCGTTTGACCCGCATTACCCAGCCGTCTTTCGGCGCCGGGGCGGCGATTGCGCCAGGTTGGTTAAACGGAGCTGTTACCGCGTCGGCCCTGCGGCTCACCGCCCGATGTCGACCGGGTTTGAAGCGCGAACCTTAAAACTCACATGACTCACAAATGGTGAGACCGCGTCTTGCGATGCGGTTTTCGTCAGCCCTTTCCCGAGAAGGGTGCGAATCCAACACGGACCCAACGTCTTCCGTGACGTTCCGTGGTGTAACCCCGCGTTCACCGCGGCAAAACGGCGTGTATCGTCGCCACCTAAAAGGATGTTAAGGTGTTGAAAAAAATAGCTTTATCTTGGCAGATTTCCAGTTTGTTTTTCTGTCTCTCAATGCTGCCGATTTGGGCTGATATTGATCTTGTAACGGCCGTTCCCGACGTGTTTTACCGCGCAGCTTGTGGTCGTGTCGGTTCGATTAAATTTGCCGTGAACGGCAACGATTTTGCCGAGGCGACCCCGCAACAACCGGTTTACATTCGCATTCGCATGGACCATGGTGCGGTTAACTGCCGCGACATGGTTTTTCCAGAGGATGACCTCGAGCAGGTAATGTTGCCGTTGCGGGTGGAAGTACCCGGTTATGAAGTGGCTGCCGATCCGACCACCGTGCAGATTGTGCGTTGGCGGCAAGGTGAGCCGGAGATTTGGATGCGCGTCACGCAAAGTACTGAGCTTTGGTTACGCAAGGATGGGGATCTGCGCGCGCCCAGTAGCAATGTCCCTGTTTCTTTTCATCTCGGTCTTGATCTGGAAGATTACTTAATCATTTACCGCCAGGCCTTTGAATCGGGCGCCGCCAGTCTGCCGTTTCCCACCCGTGACCTCAATCGCGACGACATTATTGCCTCACCCGCTGTCGCCACGCCGCTTGAAATGGACTTGGGCAGTAGCAACCTGGTCGGGTTCGAAAATACCAACGATTTTAATGACTATTCGCTGCAATTCGATCCGATCACCTTTGACCACCAAACCTTGGGTGTTGAGACCGAGTCGGATTTCACTGGAATCCTTTTGGGTCAGTTGACCTCTGTTGCCTTTTCCGACGACCGACTGCTCGCGCGCGCGTCAATTTCCGACGCAGGCGATACGGTGCCTGCTTTTTCATGGCGCACGACGATTCGCGACTTCAACTACCGTGGTGCCTGCGAGCGTACCGGTATTGCCTTGTTTGATATGGTTAACAATGGTTTTCCCGATGCTTCAGCAGAGAATCCGGCCTACATCCGCTTGGGGCTCAATCGCGGCGCGCGCCTGTGTCAGACCAAGGTGGCGCCCGGCGGTGATCCGATTTATTTGGCTCTGTATCTGGAAGGTCAAGACAACGATCCCCTGTTGGACGTCCCCAAAAACGCGCTTTCGATCGTGCGGTGGGTTGAAGGAGAACGTGCCGTGTGGTTAAAGCTCACGGCGAGTACTTCGACCTGGCTGCGCCTCGGCGAACAGACCCTACCCCCTAACCGAGACTTTCCGGTAAGTATAGGGGTCATGGTGAGTGCGATTCAAAGTTTCGAAGCATCGCGCGACCTATTCATCGAAGGTCGTGCCAACCTACCTTTTAACACCACCAATCTACTGACTGACGGCAGCCTTGCCGATGCCGTTGATACCCAGCTTTTCGCCGATGTGCGTTTCTCATCTTATGTCCCGTTACCGGCGCCACCCGAAGTGAGCACGATGCGGCTGGAGCCAAGTTGTTTAGGCGAAGGGACTTCGGCGGTTGAGACCGCTTCCGACGAGAGCCTCATCACCTTTGGGGAAGATTTACGGATTTCTAGTGAGCACCCTTATATCGGCCGGGCCTTCCAGCTTTTCCCCGATCAAGATGATGTGGTTCGCTTGGAAACCACGGTTCGCGATGTTTTTGAAGACGGCGTCTGTGAGCTGACCGGCCAAATGCGTTTCCGCATTTCGGGTGACGTTTTTCCCAATGCATCGGTGGAGGAACCGGCCTACGTACGCCTGCGTCTGTCTGGTGGCGCGGTGTTGTGCGAAACTTTGGTAGATATCCAGGCGAATAATGGCTCGCCGATCTACTTGGCGTTACGCGTGTTGCCTATTCCAGATGTGGATGTTCAGGTGGTTGCGCCACCTGAAACACTGCAAATTGCGCGTTGGAAAAGAGGTGAAAACGAGATTTGGTTAAAAGTGACGACAGCGACGTCGCGCTGGATCCGTTATCGCGAGAGCATTGGGTCGCCTAACACGCGTGACATCGTGGAGTTCGTGCTCGCCAACTCGGCGGTTGATTCCTACACTAGCTGCCGCAACTCTTTTCTGGAATCAGGTGCCAACCTCGCCGGTAATACGCGTAACCCCAGTAATGCCGGTGACTTCGAATCAGTAGTCGACACGTTCATGGGTATGGATTTAACCTCCTTTGTGTTGCCGACGCCGTCCTTCATTGAATTCAATGCCGACGCGTTTGATCACACCACCGCCGGTGTTGAAACTGCCGATGCCCAAAACCAAATTGTTTTGGGTGACCTGGTACCCATGCAATTGGCGGGTGATCTGCAAATTGCACGTACTCAAACCGATCTGCCCTTGCGGGTTTCGCCCGATATTTCAGTGCAAGGTTTGGAAGTGATCACACTCGACGCCATCTTGCCGGACGACATCGTACCGACCACGATTCGTTGGGAAAATATGAGTAGTGGTGCCTTACTCAGCGAAGATTTCTCGCTCGCTTATGATCCGTTGCCCGGCCGAACCGTGCGCCTGCGCGTTACCGCCAGGGACATCAAGGGTCGCGAGGGTGAGGCTTTTGCCGTGATTCTCGTTAATCCCGAGGGCCTTGATCTCAATGGTGACGGAAAAAACACGATTGAAGACCTGCGTCAAGTGACCGATCAATGGGCGCCGGAAACCAAATCGGTCCTCGATTTGCTTCACATTAGGATTGATCCCAAACCATAGATCGCGAACCCGCCGGTTTTTGGGTCGAACCGGCGGGATTGCTCGGTGTATGGTTTGGGTCTGGGCGCTTTGCGCCGGCGTGGTGGCCGGGGTCGACTACCACGTTCCGATCAAACGGCGACTGCCGCAAGGCTGTGCGTTTTGACGGATAGTTTTCTCTGCTGAGGGGTGGAGACGGCTTCCGGGTCGCGGCGACTTTTTACGCCCATGACTCGGGTAGATTGCGACATACCGATTTCGGTGAACGTCACGGGGTTTTGGTGCATCGCCGATGCTTCCGCCCTCAGCGGTTCGGCGATCAGCGCCTGACCGGTGCTACCGAGGGGTGTTGTTAGGAGACGGGCTTTGAGCATCAAAACATCAACAACATCGGCGCCTGTCGAGAACATGCGGGACCGATTCCAGTTCGGCCGTGTCTCAGGTCGCGGCAACAGAGGGCTGTTTTACTTCTTTTTGGTTCTGACGGCCTGGTCGGTCTGGAGTGGCCTCCATTTGGTCGCCCGTGAAGCACCTGTTTATTTCGAGCACCTTGCCCTGGAAGAAGGGCTCTCACAAAGTCGTATTTTGGCCATTGAACAAGACTCGATTGGTTTTTTGTGGTTTGGAACCCAAGACGGCTTGAATCGTTACGACGGCTACGAATTTCGCATTTACCGCCCGCAAGTGAACAACGGCGATGTTGAACACGGCGGCATCACCGCTTTGGCCACTGCTGGGAACGGCGATCTTTGGGTTGGTACGCGTCAGGGGGGTTTGTTTGTTTACCGTGCCGTTCGCGACCAATTCGAAGCAGTCACCCTTCCGGTGGAAGCCGACGTCTTGCCGCACATCACCGCCTTGTGCCGCGACCATGAAGGTCGTCTGTGGATTGGTACGCGTGCACTTGGGTTATTTAGTTTGAAACTTAACGGTGGATTGGCGGACGTTTCGGCGGTCCCTTTGTCGGCGCCGTCTCTGGCGCATGTGCCGGCTGTCCAAAGCCTTGCTGCCGGCGACGGTAAACTATGGGTCGGCAGTGAACGGTCCGGTTTGCTGGCCTTCACGCCGGCGACCCAGACGCTGGAGCATTGGACCAAAGCCGAAGGCCTCCTTGCCGACACCGTCACTTGCCTCTTACCGGAAGCGGACGGCGGTCTGTGGTTCGGTACGCAGAACGGGCTGATGCACCGCGACGGCGACGGCGTATTTCGATCTTTCCAACACGATGTGAAGGATCCGCAAAGCTTGAGCGGGCGCCAGGTCTGGAGCTTGCTGCGTGATCGCGCCGGCGCGCTGTGGGTGGGCACGCGTGACGACGGCCTCAATCGCAGCAGTGACAACGGCCAAACGTTCGATCATTTCCACTACTCCCCGATTAACGCCAAAAGCCTCAGCAGCAACCAAGCCTGGCGTTTGTTCGAGGATCGTTCCGGTGTGATTTGGGTGGGGACCGGTGGTCAGGGGCTTAACAAGTACGCGCGCGGCCTAAGTCAGTTCTTGCGCTATGGGATTTTTCCCGATCATCCTCACAGTCCGGGTTCCTTTGTGCCGCTTTCAATGACGGTTGACCGTGATGAACGCTTGTGGATGGGGACTTGGAACCACGGCCTTGTGTCACTCGACACCCGCGCCGAACGCTTCACCTACCACCGGCTTGACCAGGGTGAAAATGCGGAAAAAGCCGCGACCCGCAGCGCCGACGGCGAAACCAAACTGATCATCGCCGCTCATGCCGACCGCGATAACCAACTTTGGTTTGGCGCCTATAAACGCGGTCTCTTGCGCTTCGATCCCGCCACCGGTAAAACGATGCGTTACCCGAACGCTGGCGGTACGAGCTGGACACCGACGGCCGTCGTTGACGGCCAACCTGGCACCTTGTGGGTTGGGAGTTATCGCGGGGGCTTGTACCGTTTCGACAAACGAAGCGGTGAATTTCAACAATTCCAAGCCAATCCTAAACAAAGCGGCGCCCTTTCAATGAATCAGGTTTCGGCCCTGCTCTACGATAGCCGTGATCGTTTGTGGGTGGGAACTTTTGGTGGCGGCCTTAACCTTTTGCAACCCGAGAGCAACAACTTTATTCACTTTCGCAACGATTCTGAACGGGCCGACAGTTTGCCACACGACCTAGTGACCAGTCTCCACGAGGACCCTCAGGGTCAAATTTGGGTGGGAACCGATGGCGGCGGTTTGAGTTTATGGCGTGGCGCTGAAACGGATTTTGAGCGCATCGAGGCGGCCTCGCGTTTCGGCAATAAAGTAGTTAACGGCATTATTACCGACGGTAACGGCGACCTGTGGGTGGCCACCAACAAAGGATTGTTGCAGCGCCGGTCCCACGACAAACACTGGCGTCGCTTTGGCACCGGTGAAGGCGTGATGTTGGAATTCAACGCGGGCGTATTTGCCGGCTCGGCCTCGGGCGAGTTGTTTTTCGGTGGCACGCGTGGCCTCAACCGTTTCCATCCCAACGCGCTCAAACACAATTCGCAGGCGCCGCCGGTGGTGCTGACCGCTGTGAAAAAATTCCACCAGGATGCGGTGCCGGGACCCTACTTGGTCGATCGCTTGGCCTTCGATTACACCGACAATTTTCTCCGTTTTGAATTCGCAGCTCTGGATTACAATCTGCCCGAAAAAAACCGTTATCGCTATAAATTGGAAGGGGTTGACCGTGATTGGGTCGATGCGGGAACGCGTCGCAGTGCCGATTACACCGATTTGGACGGTGGTCGCTACGTCTTTCGCGTCGCGGCCGGTAACAACGACGGCGTCTGGAATGATGCCGGGTTAGCGGTGCCGCTGGTCATTCATCCACCTTTTTGGCAAACCTGGTGGTTCCAATTGTTGTTGGTGTTGCTCGCCCTGTTAGTGCTGGTGGCTTTACCCTTTGTTTGGCAAATGCGGCGTTACCGTCGCTTGCAACAATTGCGCGATCAAGAACTCGAAACAAAACGCCGCTTAACCGAAGGTCGCGAAGTGGAGCGGTTGCGTATTGCCCAGGAAATTCACGACGGCCCAGTGCAGGATTTGCACGCGGTTCACATTCAAATGGTGTTGTTTCAAAAGAGCCTGGCGTTGAAATTGGCGAAACTGCTTGGTGCGGATCCCGAGCGGCCTTCGCCGGCAGCCGGCTTGGCCGATATCGTCGTTTATTTGCAGCGAATTGCCCAAGATTTGCGCGACTTATGCGGCCAGTTAAGGCCGCCGACTTTGCAGCATTTCGGCCTTAATGCGGCTTTGGAAGCGCATGTTGACCGCTGTCGGGAAAAGTACCCACAGATTGACATCAGTTGCGATACGGGCGGTGCCATTAGCGACATTCCCGAGGAAACTCAGTTGGCGCTGTTTCGCATTTGCCAGGAAGCGCTCAACAACGCATTTCAGCACGCCAAGGGCGACCGCGTGTGGGTGTGTTTTGAAGCCGATGCCGAGGCTTTGGTGCTTGAGGTGCGCGACAACGGGTTGGGATTTGAACCGCAAAACTTGGTGAGCTTTTCGCGCCAAGGCCACTTTGGACTGTTGGGTATTTCTGAACGGGCTCAGGCCATCGGTGCGCGGTTAGAGATAGAATCGGCGCCGGATGCAGGAACCATGGTGCGTGTGTTTGCCCCCTTAGTACAACAAACATAAGGGCTTTGGTGAAGCGCGCGAATTTTGCCGTCAAAACGTACTTTGTGTTTGGTCGTGGTTTTTTCGGGTGTGCTCTTTGGACGGAACACCGTGCTTTCCGCTATAATGAGGCTTCCCTTTCCCTTGTTTCGTTGACTGCTGAACGTGAAGTCGCCATGCCGGATCTTTCTTGTGTGTTGGCCGGCATTTGCTTTGCGCCGGCGGCGATGAATGCGGCGACGAGCCGTGGGAATGACCGAACTCCGACCAAACGAGGCAACCATGAGCGAAGATGTTTTGCGTAAAGTGAAAATGGATACGATTGTCGGTGAAACCTTGTCGTTACATGTCAGCGACGAGGTTCAAGTGCCCTTAACGCTCAATACGATCCGAGAACGCGCCGATGCCAAAGAACACGGCTATGAATGTTTCACGATGGTGTTTTCAGGCGCCAACGAACAGCAGCTCGAGCAAGGGACCTATACCTTCAAAAGTGAGAAGCTCGGCGACTTTTTATTGTTCATTGTGCCGATTGCTCGCGATGACAAAGGCATGACCTACGAAGCGGTCATTAACCGCGAATTGGCGAGTTAAGCAAACACGGCGACGGGTTCGACCGCCGCTTGGGTTGGACCCACGTCGTGTTGCCTAACCTGCTTGAGGGAGCACGGCTGGTTTGTGGGCGCGCACCAAGTCCAGTGCTTTACCCAGCCAGACCTGGCTGTCGGCGGGTTTTTCCTGCGCGTCTTTGGGCCAGGTTAGTTCGTGCGCGGGTTTCAGCGGTTCCGGCCCGAAGCGGCGACCCGAAGGCAGCACTAATTGGCGTGTAGGTATTTCCAGCTTGGCGCCGTTGCGCAGTGGGAACACTTCAAAAATCGGTGCCAGCGTTAGCGAAGGTTCACCGACCAACACCGCCGCTTCACGGTCGGCGGCCACGGCGGCGAACCACTCAGCGGCGCGCGAGGTGCTGGGGTTGATGAGCACAAATAATTCAAATGATGAAAAGGGGCCGTCGTGGGCAATCGCCAACTTGGTGGGTTCGCCTTTTTTGCCGTGCCACGCACCCAGTGAGCCTTTGCGCATAAATAACTGCGCCAGTTGGACAAAATCGTCTTGGCTGCCGAGGGCGTTGTTGCGCAAATCGAGCACCAAACGCGGTTTGGCCTGAGGTTGGTCGGCGACAATCTCGGCCATGTATTTTTTGAGGTCGGCGGCAAAACCGGGATGAAAATGCGGCAGGGAAAAAACATGGACGCCGTCTTGATACGCCTGATGCGCGATCCGGTTTTGGTCCAGGTCGCTTTTGCTGAGTGCCAGCGGTTTTTCCTTGGCGGTGGGACCCGTGACCAAGGTGACCGATAAACCGGCGCTGTTTTCAAGGAAGAGGTTGCGAATGGCGACCAGGTTCATGGTACGGGTGGTGTTGCCTTCGATTTTTCGCAAGTAGGTGCCAGGCAGCAAACCCAACTCGCGGGCCGGATGGTTGGGCGCGACGGCGAGCACGTAAGCGTAACCCTTGCGCTTGCGCAGGACCAAACCCCATTGCTGGTAAACCAAATCATCCCAAGGTTTGACGTCGGTCTCGGCGGCGATGAAGCTGGCGTTTTCGTCAATCTTTTCGAGCGCGCCTTGGTACATGCCGGGAACCAGGTCTTCCATGTCGATTTGATCGACGTAGGCGCGGTCGACCAAGTGCAGAATCTCGGGCACGTCGCGGCCGGCTTCAAAGAAGTTGCCCTGGCCAAACAACGCGCCCAGCACTAACAAAACCGGAATACCGGTGATTAATGCCGCGATTTTTATTCTCATGGTCATGAAAACCTCCCGCCGGGAGAACGTCCGTGGCCCACATTATACCCAACTACGTCCTGGGCTCTTGTACTCACCTTCTCTTATTCGGAATAACGCCGGCTTTTCGTGAGTGGGCGAGTTGGGTCTTCCGTGGCGGTCCCATTGTCGCGGTTTTTTGGCGTTTTTGTCTCGTGCCCGCTAGGCGCCGCTTCCTTTAGGTTTTCAGGTCGGCTCGGTAGACCTTTCGCGAAAGTTGTTAAAAGCGATGAATTAGACTGTTTGGCGCTCGCCTTGAGAACCGAAGCGTCAAATGAAACCAGCTTGAAATTTCGGGGGCAAGGCAAGGCGTAATGCCTAAACCTCATACTGGTCGCGAACCAGTCAATCCAAACGCGGCGGGTATTGGGGGGTGACACGATGCTGTCGCCACTGCAAATAAGACGGAATTAAAACCACATCATCGGCCGGCTTCCTTGTGAAAAAGGTTTAACGTGCCGGTGAATCAATGGAGATTCATGGCCTGTTATTAGCTATTTGCGCAAAAAAGTAGTATTTTCGTGCGAAGTTCGCTGAAGTTTTAGCGTGAGCCGTGGTTGGTTTCTGATCGCGTGGGCGGCTCAGAGCAGGTGTGCTTTGGGAGCGAGGTCTTCGTGTGACGCCCTACGCCTCTGGCTCAAGGTTTCCAGGAGAAGCTGCGGTCGACGTGATCGGCCCACTTGAGATAGTTGTTGTTTTTTTGATCTTCCGCCAGCATGGCGCCTAAGCTTTTCCAGAGTTGTGGGTCGCATTGGCCCCAGCCGTTGGTTTTTTGGTAATCACTTTGCCAGTAGGCCAGGCTTGCCGCTAACACCGCAAATTCGGCTTCGAAACGGTCTTGTGCTTTGAGCTCGGGCAGGTAGTGATCCACCACCAGTTGGTAGTTGGCACGTGGATTGTCGATGATGTCCTGCAGGGCGCGGAAGGTGGCGGTCAAAAAGGCCTCGACTTGGGCACGGCCGTCGACCAACTGCTCGGGGTGGGTCATGATGCCGACACCGGGGAAGGCGCGTTGTTTCAGCTCGCGGGTGTGGGTTTCAATGCCCATCGCCTTGAGGCGGAGCGGTTCGTTGTTGGCATAACCGACGACGGCGTCGACGCGGTCTTGCGCCAGTGCCGCCACCTGCGTGTAGCCAATGGAAACGATGCGCACCTCGTCTTGGCGCAAGCCCATTTCAGCCAGCATCGCCTTAAGGCCGAGGTAAGAGGAGCCGTAAGTACCGCTGATGCCGATGCGTTTGCCGCGCAAGCCGGCGGCGTTGAGGATGTCGCTTTTTGCGATCAGTGCAATGGGGTAACGCTGGTAAAGGGTGGCTACGTGTTTGAGCGGCATGCGCCGTTGCACGGCGTGCAAGAAGGCGTCGGGATCGGCGGAGGCGAAGGTGACCTTGCGCAGTGCCGCCATCTTGAGGATTTCCGGGCCGATGGTGTAGTCCATGGTCACTTCAAGCCCGGCCTCACGGTAATAACCGCGATGCTGCGCGAGGTAAAACGGCGCGAACTGAATATTGGGAATGTAACCCGCCGCGTAGGTAATCTTGGTGGGCTGGGCCGATGATTCGCCACCCGCTAACGGCGCGGCGGCAAAAATCAGAGCGGAGAGAATCAAGAGAAACTTCGACATGGCACTTCCCGGTTTTATTTGATGGCTTTCAGCCTAACATCGGCAGGCGCATTGTGGTGGTGAGAATCGTGCGGCTATGGTGAAAAAAGCGCGTAGTGCCACCACTTTGAGGCTGCTTAGCGACGGTTTTTTTCGGCCCAAGGACCGATGAAAACCTGTTCAGCCAAGGCAATCATTGAATAAAACAGCACGCCGACGGTGCCCAGGATGAGGATGGTGACGAAGAGTTGCGGTGTGTCCATCAAGCCGTTGGCTTCCAGGATGAGATGGCCGAGGCCCTGACCGGTTCCGAGGAATTCGCCGACCACGGCACCGACGACGGCGAGTGGTGCCCCGATCTTCATACCGGCGAAAATGCCTGGCAGGGCGCTGGGCAGTTCCAAAAACAAAAAGCGCTGCCATTTACGCGCGCCCAAACAGCGCATCATGCGTTGGTGTAACGCGGTTTGGGCGTGGAAGCCGCCAATGGTGCTGATGGTGGCGGGAAAAAAGACAATCAAGGCGGTCACGACGATTTTGGCGGCGATGCCGTTGCCGAGCCAGAGTAATAAAAGCGGGGCAAAAGCAACCAAAGGGACCGAATTGGCGACGACCAGATAAGGGGTGACGAGGCGCTCGAGCAAGGGCTGCTGGGAAACGCAGTAACCGACAACCAGGCTGAGGCCGATACCGGCGGCATAACCGACGGCAATTTCCTGGAGGGTCATGAGTAAATGAGGTTGAACGGCGCCAATGCGCCAAAGTTCAAGGAAGCGCTGCCACACATCCAGTGGTGTTGGAAAAAGCCAGGGCGGCGGAGAAAACCAAAAGATAATCAGTTGCCAGGCGATCAGAAGTGACAACAAAATCAGCAAAACACCGCCGATTTTCAACAAGACATTGCGCAACACTTTTTTTGCGCGTTGCATCAGCACCGCCGGCAGGCCGTATTCGTAAAATTGCGGGTCGGTCATGATGCTGAGGCCTCGTCCGGTGCCGCGCGTGGGAGGTTGGGTTGGAGCGGTAAGGCATTGCGAATGTGGCGGTAAAGTTCTCCAAAACGCGGGTCCTGAAAGCTCTCGTAGGTGCGTGGCCGTTCCAAGGTTACGTCGAACCGCTGCACGAAGGTACCGTTTTCGAGGATTAGGATACGGTCGGAAAGGATGAGCGCTTCTTCAATGGAATGGGTGACGAACAAGACGGTCTTCTGGGTGCGTTGCCACAAGCTGAGCAGGTTGAAGTTCATATTTTCGCGCAAGATGGGGTCGAGGGCGGAGAAGGGTTCGTCCATGAGCAGGATATCGGGGTTTTCCACCAGAGCCCGCGCGATGGCGACGCGTTGGGCCATGCCGCCGCTGAGCTGAAAAGGGAACAAGTGGGCGGCATAACCAAGGCCGACCTTGCGCAGCGCGTCCATGCCGGCCTTAAGGCGGTCGGCGCGACGCACGCCGTGAACCTGTAGAGGTAGGTAGACGTTGCGCAACACGTTGCGCCAGGGCAGCAGCGCCGGTTTTTGGAAGACATAACTCATTGAGGCGCGGTCGGCGCGTTCAACCGTCCCTTGGGTTGGCTGGATCAAACCCATGAGCACGTCGAGGAAGGTGGACTTGCCCGAGCCGGAGCGGCCGATAATCGACACGAACTCGCCGCTTGCTAAGTGGAAGTCGATATCCTGGAGCACCTGGACGTGCCGTCGACCTTGGCCGAAACTCATGCTCAGGTTGGAGACTGTGATCAAAAGGGAACCTCGTCGGCGGGCGGGTTATGACAGAGCGGGGCCGGTTTCCTCGAGCCACTGAAGGTGGCGTTCAGCCAGGTATTGCGCGTTGGGATCTGTCGGTAGCACGTGTAAGCCGCCCTTGATGTGGACGAATTGGGCGCGCGGCATCAGCCGCATCATGAGGTCGCGATTGCTGATGAAGGGCGTGGTGCCGTCGGCATCACCATGGGCGTAAAACACCGGCATGGTGATCTCTTTCAGGCGCGGGCGAATGCGTTCAGACTGATCGTGCAGGGAGACAGCGGGCTTGAGCGGTACATCGGTATACTCGAAATTGGCGGGTAAGCGTTCACCGGGGTCGCCGCGTAAATCGGATTTACTAATGCGGCCGACGAGGTTGTGCAAACCGAACTTCTTAACCCATCCGGCTTTTTTCTCACCATCGACTGTCAGAAAAAAGGCGGGCGCAAACAGCGAAAGGGAATCGGCCTGTGGGCAGGCAAGGACAAGGGTGCCGGCAATGACGCCGCCATAACTGAGGCCGGTGATATGGACTTGGCGATAGCGCCGGCGCAGGCGTTTGAAGAGCGGTACGAAAGGAATAAACAGTTCGCGGAAGGTCAAATCTTGCAGCATACTGACATGGCTGCCGTGACCGGGAACTAAGGGCACAAAAACGTCATAACCCTTATTATGATAAATGTTTGCGAATTGGCGGAAATCGGCCGGGCTACCGGTGAAGCCGTGAATGAAGACAATGCAGCGATCGTGGTTTTTGACCAGGCTAAAAGGACGGCATTCGGGTTTAATACCGGGGTGGATTTGCAGACCCGGCAAAACTTCAGCGGCTGCAGGTTGGTGAGCATCGGATGCCATTGTATCCTCGAGAAAAGGGGTGAACTGAAGAGCGTGATACCTGGCGATGGGATTAGCCAAGGCTCTGGGCTGCAATATCTTGCCAAGCGGGGCACGGTGCCTATGGCGGCCTCGGTGGGAAGCCGCTTTCGCCGGATTGTCTCAAGCTGTTTCGCGCCAGATCTTTGGCTAAGATCATCGACACGCATCGCATTTTTCGGTGGAAAAGCTTCGACCGGGTGCGGCGAATTGCGGCGATAAGTGGTTTAATAGCCAAGCCATGCCCTTTGTACCACAGCTTGCCGGGCATGTGGCGCGATTCCGGGCATGAGCCGCGCATGGTCGGAACCCGGTACCTCAAGTGTTGTGCGCCGCCTTTCTGTTCGAAGCGAACCGGGGATGTGGTAGCGTGGAAATATTCTGTCCTGACACAAGCGGCGCGTCTGCCTCCAACGATTTCTCGGCACGCGTCTTCGATTTGGTGGAACAACTATGTGTGATCCTTTGTCCCGCGAAAATGCCCGTGGTGCGCTGCGCCACCTTTGGCTAACGGCCTTGCTGGTGTTGCTCGCTGCCTGTAACGGTCGCGATGCGGCGGCGCCTGTCAGTGAACCCACGCTTGCCCAACGCGGCGAAGCGGCGCTGACGGCCCAACGAGAGCGCCTGGCTGTGATCGCCCCTGATCTGGTCGCACGCGGTTTTCAAACTGATTATGAGATTGAGGTCGAGCTCGACGAAGTTGAGGGCCGACTGGTTGGCAAACAGCGTTTGGTCTATCACAACCAAAGCGGCGACATCTTGGACAAGCTGCCGTTTCACCTCTACCTCAATGCTTTTCGCGACGAACATTCGGTGTTTGCGCGTGCCCACCTCGAACACAACGGCGTCTTGCCGGCGGGCCATGGCGCGATTGACTTAACACGTTTTCAACTCGACGGCCGCGACGTGCTCGATCAGGCTGTTTACCCGCACGAGCCTGATCGCACCGTCGTTACCTTTGCCACCCACGGCCCGCTTTTTCCCGGTGAGGCGGTGACGATTACCTGCGAATTCACGGCCACCCTGCCTGAAACAGCTTCACGCAGCCACGCAAGCAACGACTTCTTCTTTGTGGCCCAATGGTTTCCCAAGATCGGCGTCTGGGAAGCAACCGGTCGGGACGGCGGTCGTGCCGGTGCATGGGTTTGCCCGCCTTACCATTATTTCACTGAGTTTTATGCTGATTTTGGTCGCTACCGCGTCGTACTTGACCTACCCGCCGACTTCGAAGTCGGTGCTACCGGCGTGCTCGTCAACGAACAGCATGATGACCAAACCACCCGCAAACAACTTACCTACATTGCCGAGCAGGTACACGACTTTGCCTGGTCGGCCTCACCCCAATTTGTCCGCGCGCAACGCACTTTTCAAATAACCCCCGAGGAAGTTGCCGAAGCACGTACCCGTTTTGGGTTGACCGAAGCGCAGGCGACGCTGCCGCCGATTGAGATGATTCTCCTCCTGCAACCCCAGCACTCCGGCCAAAAGGAACGCCACTTTGCGGCGATGCGTCAGGCGATTTTGGCGACCGGTTCTCGTTTGGGCCACTACCCCTACCCTTCCGTGACCATGATCGACCCCACCTACGAAGCCTCCGAGGCGGCGGGAATGGAATATCCAATGCTGGTTTCGCTGGGGACGCACCGATGGATGACGGCCGCCGACAGCACCCTTGAGGATTTGATTTATCACGAATTTATCCACCAATATTTCCAAGGTATGGTGGCGACGAATGAGTTTGAAAGTGCCTGGCTGGATGAGGGTTTTACCACTTACCTAAGTGCCAAGCTGGTACACGAGTTTTTCCCGGATCGCTTTTACTACCACGAACGGCTTTATCAGTTACCGTTCACGCCTTGGTGGTGGTTGGGATTTGCACCCTACCATCCGATGCAGGACATGCGCGACAATGCTTTGCGTTCGCCCGTGGGTGCACCTGTCGCCCAAGCCGGACCACTCTTTCGTTCATATGTGACTTATTACGAAACCGTCTACGACCGCGCTGCCTTGGTTTTGTTTCAGTTGGAACGTTTACTGGGTGAAGCGGCGATGGCCGACCTGATGCGAGCCTGGTTTGAAACGCAACGTTTTCGACACCCTAATGGTGCTGATTTTGTGCGTTTCGCTCAGGAACACAGTGGTCAGGACCTGGCGTCGTTTTTTGAGCACTGGTTGAATGGCGACGGATTCCTCGATTATGCGGTAGATCACGTGCGCACTTACAGCGACGAAGCGGCGACGGATGTCGCCAATCGCGAATGCTATCGCGTGATTGTTCGCAATTACGGGGATCGCATCCTGCCGCTGCAGGCGTTGTTGGTGTTTGACGACGGCAGTGAGCGCCTGGTGGATTGGGCCGGCGGCCGCGATTGGGTTGTCAGCGGTCAAGCCGCGTCCCCACTGGTTGCGGTGGTCCTGGATCCCGATCACAAGCTGATTTTGGACGCTTATCGACCCAACAACACCTGGCGTGTCGATCAGAGTGACGCTGCCGCGCGGGCCGCTGCTGAAAAAGGTGCCGGCGTGCTGCAACATTGGTTACAGGTTTTGGCAGGAGCGATACTATGACGCAATCATCGGCGACCCACAAACCGGCGCGCATCGGCGCCACCTGCTCGGCCACGCTGCAATCGCTGGGAACGCTGCTTCCCTGGTTTCTGTTGAAATGGTTGGTGAACTTGGCGACGGTGGTTGCCGTCGGCGTTCCTTTTTGGCAGTTCTTTAAACGAGAATTCGCGGCGGCGCCGGCCGACAGCATTGCACGTGACGGCATGTTCCGATTTGACATATGGGTTGAACTCTCGGCGCAATTTCCCGACTTGGGCCGGCTTTTTTTGGACACGGGTTTACCTTGGTTGGCGGTGTTTGTGACGGCCAACCTGGTATGTACGGCGGCTTTTTTGTCGGCCTTGGCCGATCCCAATCGCGAAACCTTTGCCGTTAACCTCATGCGCGGTCTGACGCGTTTCCCGGCACTTACTGTGCTCACCGCGCTGTTTGTTGGTGGCGCTGCAGCGCTGTTTCAGTGGTTGGGCGATGCAGCGCTGCCACTCATCCAAGCCCCCTACACCCGTCTGGCGACCGAAGATCTTGCAGGCTGGCGAGCAACCGCCACCTTACCCCTGGTGCTGCTGCTGGTGATTTTGTTTTTGATGCTGTTTGATGCCGCCCGGGTTCAACTGTTTCGACGCTACCCTCTGGAACAGGACATTCCACGGCCGTTAACCGGCCTATGGTGGTTGGTGAAACCTCTGGTTGCGATTTGTTTCGCCGTGGCCGCGATTGTACGGCGCCCTGTTTCAACGACGTTGATATGGCCGCTTCTTTTTACCGGATCGGTGGTGCTTGCCGGGTACCAGCAAGTGGCCGCGGTAAGTGGATCGGCGCCGCTGTGGTTGGTGCAGCTTCTGATTGGTGTTCGGATTTTGGTCGCGATGATGCGTTTGAGCTTTTTACATTTTTGGTTTGACCCGAGGCAGCCTGCCCGCCAGGTTCAAGCCGCCGCCGATACCGGGGCGGGTGCTTTTGACGGGTTGGAGCAATACACGGAAGATGAACCGGCGCCGGCGGCACAAGTCACGGCTTCCTAATGGATTTGGCGCGCTGGTGAGGGGCGCATATGGGCCTGTGTCTATGCCGCAAGCCGACAAATTCAACGCCTTGTCATTGTCAGCGCGTGTTTTTCCTTTCATAATGGGAGGGCCGTGCTCGCTACGTTTTCTCGATGCAGTGTTCGGTGAGCGCTCCCTGACTTGTGGGCGCTTGTCGTTAAGGAATCCCCGTGAATAATCGTTATTGGCAGCTCTTGGGGTTGCGCCCCACCCGCGATTGCGCGTTTATTAATGCCGCGTTCCTTGAGCAGATCAGTCACCTACAACGGACGGGTGACAGCCAGGAGTTTCGTCGACTCCAAGACGCGCGCGAATATGCGCTGCTGTATGCCGCCGACCAAGCGCCGGCGCTAGACCCGCCCTATCTGATAGAGGGTGAGGACAACGCGGCCGCCCGTGCCGCCTTTCGTCGCTATGATGATTTTGCCGATTTGCTGCTCAATCGCCCGGCCGAGCACGATACCTGTGGGTCCATGTTCCAGGCAGCGGCAGGCGATGAAACCCTCAGCGAGGGTGCGCGTCTGCAATTGATTACCTGGCTGGCCGCATTGTTGTACCGCCACAAGGTCGATGGAGCCATGGTCAACGCCTTTGATCGTGCTTTTGGTTTGCGTGGCCGCTTGCCGGTTGAGTCGAGCGCGCCTGAATCACTGCGCTTTTGGTACATGCAGACGGTTGATGTGATTGCGCTGGGCACCGCTTTTCCGAAATGGACTTCGCTGGCGGCGGCGGCGATGACGGCCTGTGTTGTTTATCTATTGCTGACGATGGTATTTGATCGGGGTGACGGTTATCGCGAGCGTTACAGCGCGCAGGAGTTTGGGCAGTACCTCAATTTAGAAAGCACCCCGCGTCTTGCCTGGGCGATAAACCACGGAGATCTCGAGTTAACCCGCATGGCGCTGAAAAGTGGTGCGGACGCGAATGGTCTGGTTCCGGGTGAACGCATGCCGTTGCTGGTGCTGGCCGCGAATCAGGGTTACCACCACATTGTGTCTGAGCTGCTGGCGCAAGGGGCCGACCAAGAAGTGGGTGATGAATACGGCTTTCAGGCGATTCACCATGCCGTGGCCAACAATGATGAGGAAATGGTGTCGCTGTTCCTTAAATACGGTGCTAACCCCTATCGCAAAGGTGATATGGGGTTTTCCGCGATGGATATGGCGCATAATTTTCGCCACTATCATTTGGTTGATTTGATTGCAGCCCAAGTGCCGGCGGGCGAATCGGTGATGCCCTAACCTAAGTCCTGTAAAGTGGTATGTTTCGCGGCCACTGCCACATCGTGGGCCAATGCTCCGTGGGTCTCAAACTATTTGGTGCTCAATTTTTAACCGAAAAAACACCGTGACTTGTAGGGTTAGCCGTTGCTTGCCGTAAAGAGTTCGTTGAGGTCTTGGTCAATCAAATAACGTTCCAAGGCGGTGAGATCGACAATCATGGAAACGCGCCCGTCGCCCATGACTGCCGCGCCGACGAACTTATTGGTGTGGATCCAGGGGATGGTTCGCAAGACCACTTTCTGGAGACCGATGATGGTATCGACCAACAAAGCAAACGGGCTGATGCGACTTTCAATGGTGACCAAGATGCCGTTGGTCAAGGCCTGGAAATCGCCGCAGTACAGGCCACTCAAGCTGAGAATGGGCAGAATGCCGGCTTTGCGTTTGACGCAAACATTGCCGTTGGGCAGGCGGCTCAAGCCCTTGATGTCGGGTCGGAACGAGCCGGAGATGCGTTCCATTGGCACGATAAAGCGTTCCCGTTCGACTTTGACCACAAAACTCTCGAGAATCTGCGTGCCGACGGTTGAGGGGAGCTTGATGGTAAAGAGTGAGCCGGCGCCGGGTACGGTGTCGACCTCGATGGTGCCACCTGCATGTTCGACGGATTGTTTGACGGCGTCCATGCCGACACCCCGTCCTGAAATCTCGGTGACCTCTTGGGCTGTCGAGAAACCGGATGAAAAGATGAAGTTCACCAATATTTCGTTGCTCACCTGCTGGCCTTCGCCGAGGACACCGCTTTTGACGGCTTTTTGGCGGATGGCTTCTAAATCAAGACCTTTCCCATCGTCGCGAACGGTCAGGACCACCATGTCGTTTTCTTCACGCATGGCTACCTGAATTTCACCCATTTGGGGTTTGCCGTTGTGCTCACGTGTTTCCGGCGACTCGATGCCATGGTCGGCGGCGTTGCGGGTCATGTGCACCAAGGGGGCTTCCAGTGTCTCGATCAAACTGCGATCAATGCGGGTATCGAGGCCGGAGAGCGTGACATTGATTTGCTTTTCCTGCAGTGAGGCGACATCGCGGACGATGCGTTGCGTTTTTTGCAACATGCCTTTAACCGAAACCTTGCGGATTTCCATGATGCTGCGTTGCAGGTCGTCGGAAAGTTTGGTGAAGGTGTTGATAACGCGCAACAACGATGAGGTAATTTGGATGCCCGCGTTGCTTTTGACCAGTTCGGCATGGATGTAGCGGAACATTTCATCGACCGCGATCAGTTCACCGACAAACTCGAGGAAGGCGTCGATGGCTTCCTCTGAAACACGCATGGTCCGAGCCGCTTCTTTTTGTTCTTTGCGGTCGCTGTCCGCGGCGCTGCTTCTTTCCTGTGCGGGTGCAGCAGTGGCGAGTTCTTCACGGGCGGGCGCCGGTTTGGGACTCGGTTCCGGTTTGACCTCGGCGATGGCGGGTTGGGTCGTCACGGGTGGTTGCGTTTCGGGTTCCGGTTCGGCGATGAGGGTTGCCGGTGTTGGGTCGGTTTCGTCCGTTTCTGTTTTTACCCAACGCTGAAGGGTGTTGAGTTTGTCGGCTGCTTCTTTCAGCGACTCGGTCAGCAAAACATCGTAGCCAATTGTGGTGATAAAGAGTTCAAATTCGGCACTTGCACCGTTGAGAAGACTTTTGGCGGAATCGCTTTCCGCCAAGTCGGCTAGGTTGGATAACAGGGCGCGAATGCGCTTGGTGCGCTCCTTGTCACCCAGGGCCGCGCCGGCATCTCCGGCGAGGTTTAACAATTCGGTCAGTGGGTTTTGGTCGCTTAAGGCCGAGACCTCTTGGGCGGGTGTTTCCGATGGACCGTCCGACTGCTTTTTGGACAAGGCGCTCAGCAACTGGTTGAGTTCCAAAAGCTGGTCGTGTTCCTCCGTGCCTTTAAGCAGTGGCGATTCGGTGACCCGTTCCAGAATGGCAAAGCTGACTTGCCACAGGTCTTGTGAATCGGTGGTTAGACTGGCGGCACTGCCAGTCGTGTCCAGGATTTTGAGGACCCGCTCCAACGCTTTGAGGTAGCTGGTTTCGTTGTAACTTTCACTGCCTTCGATACGGGTTCGATCTAGAATCTCAATGAGTTCGTCAATACCGGCTAACAGCGCATCGATGATGGCTTTGGTGACGGCGACGCGTCCTTTCCGCAACAGGTCGAGCAGCGACTCCAGCTCGTGGGCCAGGGCTTTGAGCTTGAGCAAACCAAAGTATGCGGCGTTGCCCTTGAGCGAGTGAATCGGGCGAAACACCGATTCAATCACATTGAGGTTGTTAGGGTTCGCTTCAAGATCGACAAAGTGAGCGGGAATGACCGAAAGAGATTCCATCGATTCATCGATGAAATCGATCATCATTTCTCGGTCAATATCGTAGTTGTGATCCAACGTAACACCCGCCCCTGATTAGGATTCCGGTTTCATGCCGCGCAATTCACGCAATTTACGCTGCCAAGTTTTGAGTCGTTTGGTGATCAGTTCTACTGCTTCTTCCAATTCGGTTAAATCTTCGATGGGCTTAAATACAAATGCCTCGGCGCCGAGGCGCATACACGAAAGGGCGTTGTCGAGGGTGATGTAACCGGTGATTACAATCGTGCGTACCATGGGGAGGTGGTTGCGCAAGTATCCCAACAGACCGATACCGTCCATTTCGGGCATGAGAATATCGGTAATAACCGCATCAATACGATTGTTTTCAAGGACTTCCACGGCTGCTTTGCCGTTTTCCGCGGTTTCAACGTTATAGTCCAGCAAGGTGAAGTGGCGCGCCAAGAGATTGCGAATTTCCGCCTCGTCATCGACGATCAGCAAGTTGAGGCTCATGACAGTTCCTCCTTATGACCCAAGCGTCGGCTGTTTTTTGGGGTTGGGCAACACGATCGAAAAGCAGGCACCACCGGCGTCCGTGTTGCGTACGGTTAGGGCGCCTTTGTGTTCGGTGACAATTCCGTCGCTGACGGCCAGTCCCAAACCGGTGCCTTTCCCGGGATCCTTGGTGGTGTAAAAGGGTTGGAAGATTTGTTCGATTTTGTCCTCGGGCACACCCGGTCCGTTATCGATAAAACAAATGCGAATCCGCTCGTCTTCAATGGTGGTGGTAATGCGCAGTTGCTTTTTGTTCAAATCGCTCATGGCGTCGGTGGCGTTGACAATCAGGTTGACAAACACCTGCTCCAGTCGCTGTGCATCACCCATTACGATCTCGATGTTCGTATCGAACTCGCGGATCACGGAAACGCTGTGTTTGAGACGGTTATTACACAGTAGCAGCGAGTTTTCGAGCGATTGGTGCAAGTCGACCGGCACCAAATCGAGAGAATCACTTTTTCGAGAAAAGGACTTAAGGTGGTTGACTATAGTCGCGATGCGTTTGACC
The DNA here is from genome assembly GCA_030429565.1 of Holophagae bacterium. Taxonomy (GTDB): domain Bacteria; phylum Acidobacteriota; class Holophagae; order Acanthopleuribacterales; family Acanthopleuribacteraceae; genus Acanthopleuribacter. Next base: position 340,389 of record JAUIFE010000002.1, read on the forward strand.
CCCGAACGAATGCCCTGGGTCATTTTGGGCAGGTCTTCCAAGATGAGATTGATGCGTTTGGTTTTTTCCGGTTGCTCGGCCAACAAGCAATTGAGGCCTTTTTCTATCGTCGGCAGGCAGCGTTCCAGCGTCTGGGTGTTGCCGGAAATGAAGGTGGTCGGATTGTTAATTTCGTGGGCAATGCCGGCGGCGAGCACACCCAGCGTGGCCAAGCGGTCGGAGTGGACCAGCATGCGGGCGCGCTCCTCGGCCAAGGTTTCCATTTCCTTAGCGTAGTGGGCCAGCTTTTGGTTCTGGTCGAGCAGTTTACGGTTGGATTCCACCAGGCGTTGTCCGACTTTAATGCGGCTGTGTAATTCAAGTGGATCAAAGGGTTTGGTTATAAAGTCGTCGACACCGGCGGCAAAAGCCGTCAGCACATCTTTTTTCTCTTTGCGCCCGGTCAGCAGAATTAAATGGGTCGGGTTGTCGGCCATATTTTGGCGAATTTTTTTGCAAAGTTCGATGCCGTTGAGACCCGGCATGTGCCAATCGATGATGGCAAGTGCAATGTCGGGATTGTCCTGCATGTACTGCCAGGCCTGATTACCATCAACGGCGGTCTGGCATTCATAGCCCCATTTGAGGACGTAACGCTCAAGAATACCGCAGGATACACGATCATCTTCTGCAACCAAGATCTTCATCGCGCGCTTCCAAATTAGAAAGTTGGTAGTGTGAAAGCCCATTCTAACATCAAACAGGTGAGTCGTTTTGAAAACCTAACAGTTGGGTCGCGTGAAAAAGTGGCGTCACTGAAAAAACAATAAATATAAAAGTTAGAAACGCAGGAATAGCGAGAGCAAGCCTCGTTTTGAGGTGTGCCTGAAGGGGTTGGTTTGAGCCGGCCCGGGTTCCTTTGTGAAGAGAGGTTTCTCGACCGTCTTTGGGGCTGAAGGCGCTCGTTTAGCTAGCGGTCTTGGTCGACGAAAACGACCCAGGGCTGGAGGTCCGGCCCTTCAATGCGGGCGACCTGACCCAAGGCTTGCTCGCGGCCGCTAAAACGGCCGACGCGGACGCGCCAAAAACCGTCGTCGGTTTGACTGATAAAAATAGGGAGATCGTGAAAGGCCAACCGTTCCTTGAGGCGAAAGGCGCGTTCACGTTCCTGAAACGAGCCCACTTGGAGTGACCAGAAGCCATGGTTGGTGACGATGGGTTTGGTTTGGCGGCGGTCGCGTTCTCCGGCCCACTGTTTGAAGTCGTTGTTGGCAAGGTACAAGGCGACCTGAGCGGTACCGCTGCCGATGAGGCCGATTTCTTGGGCGGCTTTTTTGGATAAGTCGATGACGCGACCACGCACGAAGGGGCCGCGGTCGTTAATTCGCACCAGCACACGTTTGCCGTTGTCGCGGTTACGCACTTCGACGAGGGTTCCGAACGGAATTGTTTTGTGGGCGGCGGTTAAATCGTACATGTTGTAACGCTCGCCGTTGCTGGTTTTGCGACCGTGGTAAGGGCGTCCGTACCAGGAGGCAATTCCTTTTTGCAGCAGGTCGCCTTCGCGTTTGCCGCGCAAGGAGACCGCTTTCTCGCCGCGTAACTTGATTTCACCCCGTCGGTTCAGGTCCTTGCGGCCGCCGCAGGCGATGCTGATCGCGACCACGCAAAAAACAAACACGATGCCCCAAAATCGATTTCGTTGCCATCTTTGCATGGGTCGATCCCTCCCCCACTCAAGCCTGTTCCTTTCCTTGGTGCCGGTCTCTCCGAATGACGGCTCCGGTTGCCCCGAAAACGGATGCAAGGCGCGCGCCGTTTCTTTCAATGGGGAACGAGCCGCCCTTGGTCCGGCCATGAGGGTTCGCCGCCTTCTGTGGCTGCAGCGATCCACCGTCGCATGCCGATATCTAAACCTATCATCTTTTTCCCGAGCGAGGTACAGCAGATCCACGGCAACACACGGGCGCGGGGCGATTAGGGTTGGGCTGACCAGACGGTGCGAATCCATTCGGCGAAAAGGGCCATGTCGACCACGTAATGGCCGACAATCTCATCCTTCCAGACGCCCATCTCGTGCCGTGAATCGGCGCATTTGCGCGCCTGGTGGCGGATTTGGCCGGTGGTAAAGGGGATTTTGTAACACACCTCGTTGAGCAAAAAGCGGCCGCGACGGCTCAGCAATTGGTTGGCGTCCCAGCCACTTTCCACAAAACGAATGTGGGCGGCGGCATGGTGCAGGTACCAACGCCGGAAAACGGACATGTTCACCAACCATTCACCTTGGCGGAAGGCGATGCCCAGGCGGCTCCAAGCATCGTCGTCCTCATGAGCGCGTCGTTTGAGTTTGGTGCGCTCTAAATGCAGCCGCGTAGCGACTTCGCGCAACAAGTAAACGCCTTCCTGATGCAATAGTTCGCGGCTGCTCAAGCCGGCGGGTAGTTGGCCGATGGTCAGGGTCTCAACCGCTGTTTCACCTTCCTCGCTGGGTGGATGCACCACGGTTTTGCGATGGCGGCTGGGCCGTGCCGGTTGTGGGGGGTTGGGTTGAAAGCGGTCGGTCCAAGTGCCTTGGGTGACGACTCGGTAGGAGGCCGATTCTTTCACGGCGGCGCGGGCCGATGCCTCGCAATCTTTTTTCTTGGGTGGTGCCATGGTGGGAGTGCTCTTGAGGTCGATTCGGCGCCAATGTCGGAGCCTTGCCGTGTTGACGGTTGGCTGACAGGGCCGATGCGCGCAGCCGGTGACGAAGAAGCGCGGCTGTTCGCAAAAATGGGCGGGGTCTTGCGGTGGAGATTTAGGCGTTTATCGTTGGCTGCCGATAAATCCGTCGCCGTGCCGGGTCAGTGAATTTTCCGGGAATTAGGCGCGCGAGATACGCAACGATCCTAATCTTTTTTCTGAACAGTCGTCATCTTTTTGATGAGATTGACGCGCAAATCCTTGTATTCGTGAATACACCCAGCCACACGACCCGGATCCTCATTCGGACAGTCGTTCGCTCGGTCTTGCACCCGCACGCGGGTTTCGGTAGGTTCAGTTGCCGGCGGCGGGTCGGATTAGCGCGGGCTGACGCAGGCTTTATTGATAAACCGAATAGGCAGATTATCGCTGTATTCTTTTTCGAAACACAGACGCACACGATTGTCCGAAATGCGCACTTCTGCTTCCAACAGGCCACCGTGGCTTTGGCCGTCGGTGACCACCTGAACCTTGCGTTTTTCCGGCTCCAATACATCGAATTTAATCAGCGTGTCTTCCGGCAAAACCATGCTGCTAATGGGGCAGGTGCGTGAGGCGGCGACGGGTGTCAACGAAATGACCGGTGCGTGAATCGCCGCAATCATGCCGGTCACGTTGAAGCTGTAAGCGGTTGAGCCGAGTGGGGTCGAGACAATCAAGCCGTCGCATAAAACCGGATTGATGTTGAGTTCGTCGCTGGCAATGGTGATGTTGACCTTGCAAGATTGCGGGGTCATGCGCTGTAAATAAATATCGTTGAGACCGAAGCCCTCGTGAACCGTGCCGTGTAAGTCAATGGATCGCACCCAAAGAACGGGGAATTCCCACATGATGAAGGTGCCCTCGGCAATGTTGCGGGCATGGCGTTCCAGGTCGCCACGCGTGCCGTTCATCATGAAACCGACGTTGCCGTAATTGAGACCGTAGAACGGAATATTCCAGTTGCTCAAGCGTGCGGCGAAGTGAATCATGGTGCCGTCGCCGCCGAGTACCAAAAAGAGATCCGTGTCCGGGTCGGGTTTGATGAATTCGACCGCGTAACCGACCATAGAGATGACTTCGATGCCCTGTTTCTCCAGTGCCGGCTGTATTTCGAGCATGGCTTTTTGGATGACACGCGCCTTTACCGGATCGCGTGGATCCGCCAGTACAACACATTTTCTAACGGCTACCCCACCCATCATGGCTTGGTATCTCCCGGAATTGATGACTCATTCTTATACAGGCGACGCCGTCGAGGCAAGACATGGTTGCGCGGCGCGGCGTGACTTGGACGAAGTGCGTCAAAAGTGGGTGAGCGCCATGATCGGTTGTGTTTCGAAAAAAAAGCGACGCAATCCGAATGCTTTGCCGTTATATGAGCGGTGTCTTAGATTGATTTTCCGTTTTTATTTTAAAACTTGGGTTTTTGTTCAGGCGCTGTATTCTTCAAAGGGTAGCAGTGGGTGCTCGAAACTTTTGCGCTTGCTCGGTTTGGGGTCTTGATCGACCTGCGTGTCACTCTCGCCCGTTTCTTCCTTCAGCGGCGGTTCACCCCATTTTGACAGCGACCAACCCTTGCCGTTTTGCTGGGCCGCGACCCGCCATGTGCCGCGCGGAAATCCGAAGCGCGAATGACCCGGCGCCGTGGTTTCGGCGCGCAGCCACGCATCATGCGCACACTGGAAGATTAAATGGCGGTGATTGCCGACGAAAATTACTTGGCGCAGCGGGTTGGCCGGGTCGTAGAAATCCTCGACATCACTCGTGAAGGCGTTTAAGCGTTGGTACAGTGCCTCGCTGTTTTCGGCCGTTGCGACCAAATCGACATCATCGATAAACAGCAGGTGTTGCTGTGCGCGGTCGGCCAAAGGCGCCAACAGGTGAAATAAACGTCGACTGCTTGCGCCCATTGCTTGCAACGGTAAGCTTAATCCGTTTTTGTAAACGGCTGCCGGCGTTCCCGAATCGTCTGGCTGGAAGCGTACTTCCTCGCCGCCGAGTTCCTGAAAATCGGCGCTCAAGCGGTCGCGCCAATCGCTGCCGTCACCTTGAGTAATCTGCTGATCAAGTCGGTGACAGAGCGTTTTCAATGCTTCGTCTTGGGGGAGGCGCGCGCAATCGAGCCGCGTGATCAACCAGCGCTGCATCTCACGGGCGACCAGCCAAGCGGTGGGAAAGTCACTGGGACAACTGGACAACACCGTGGCTTTGAGGTTGTCGGCCAGGACCTCAATCGGCTTGGCCGGAATGCGGTCCGGTACCACCGCCACGACCCGGCCCGCTTTCTCGCGGCGTGTCTGGATGAACAAGGTCTCACGTGGCACCGCCGGCGTGAGCAAACTCGTCCGCCAGTGATTGGCGTGAGGAAAGTGTAGTTGGTGGCCCTGGCGATCTGGCAGGGCCGGCCCGAGCTGTTCCTCTTCAATTTCGAAACAACCCGATTCGCCTTTTTTCTCGGTCCATTTAAGCCGCAGTTGGTAGCGCAAGTGGTTACAGGTCGCTTGTACTTCGCGGCCTTCGGGGTCGTGTGCCATGGGTTCGATCAGCACGTCACAATCCAGTTCAATGCGCGCGGCGCTGCCTTTGTGGCGCAGGAGGGCGGCGCGTTGGTTGGGTTGCGAGGCCTGGGCAACGCCCGCGACGGCTTCCTGGATCGAACCACCTGCCAGCAACGCCAAAAATTGGATTGCGTCGGCCAGGCTCGATTTGCCCGCACCCGGTGCACCGCTCAAGCAGGTGAGTGGCCCGAAAAAGAGTTCGTTTTGCGGCAGGTTCTTAAAACCTTTGACGTGGAGACGGGTCAACATGGCTTCTTAGCGATCCTCTAAATGACGGCGGCTGTGATGCGTTTCGAGACGGGTTGGCTGTCGTCGCGTTATTTCAGCTTGGCCATGACTTTTTGCATATCTTCCCAAACATCGCGTTTGGCCACCGGGTTGCGCAGAATATAAGCGGGGTGGAAGGTGGGCATAACCATATAGTCGCGCCAGTTAAAGAACTGACCGCGATGACGGGTGATCGACATATTGGCCCCTTTTAACCAGGAAAAGGGTGTGGCGCCAAGGGCGACGATCACCTTGGGATTCACGTACTCAATCTGTTTTTCAAGAATGGGCGAACAGGCGGCCACCTCATCGGGTAGCGGCTTGCGGTTGTTGGGCGGTCGGCACTTAACAATATTGGCAATAAAGACTTTGTCGCGACGATACCCCATGGCCTCAATGATGCGGTCGAGCAATTGACCCGCCTTGCCGACAAAGGGGCGGCCGGTACGATCCTCGTCAAAACCCGGTCCCTCACCAATGAACAGCAGATCGGCATCCGGGTTCCCTTCACCAAAAACGAAATGGGTGCGCGTGGTGCCCAGTGCGCACGCTTGGCATTGGTGGAAGGTTTGATAAGTCTTGCGCAGGCAATCGATTTTGTCTTCGCCCTGAATGGCGGCGGCTTTGGCGCGGTTGTCCTCTTTCTCGAGCAGGGGTCCCTGCACCATGTTCATGATCGACATCAAATTGGCGGCGGCTTTAGGACGCGCGGGTTTTTCGGATTTGGCTTGCTTGCGTTCAGCGGCCGGCAACGGCGGTGGCGGTGCGGCGTGGCGTGCGGGCGGCGGGACGGCGCTGGGACGCGGCGATGGTGCCGCTGCTTGCCGGTACTCGGCCAGGAGCGCCGCGAACGGGCTCTCATCGAGAACCAGGTTCTCGAAACCAACGACCTCCATATATTCGAGGTAATCCTGTAGATCTTGCAAAACCGCCATGTTCGCAACCAATCCCTGTCTTACTGCGGGCGTTGCTCACCCGGCAGTCATTCTAACGCGAGAACGGGTCCCACGGCGCCACTTTTTCATGGAGGGGACCCCTCGCCAAAACGGCACGGGCCCTGAACTTCTGTTTTGATTTATGCGAAATATGCAAAATTATGAGATGAATATTGATTTTTATGCCGGTAGAACGTACACTGCTTTTCTCTAAGCCGACCTTTGGATCGGCGTTTCCGTTTCTCCGGGTGCCGACGCCCTCGCCGGCAACGGTTTGACGAAGGACCCCGGTTATTGCGACATCCGGCTGCTTTTTGTGTGGCCAAAGGACCGACCATGAATCATCACCGCAAACAGATAAGGGCCGCCCTCTTTGGCGCGACCGGTTACAGCGGCTTCGAGTTGATGCAACTCATCGACAAGCACCCTGGCATTGAGATTACCCACGCGACGAGCCGCCAAGCGGCGGGTTTGACACTGAACGAGGTTTATCCAACGCTGTCGCGACGACGATTGTGCGCACCGGACGCGGTGCCGCTGGACCAAATCGAGCTGGCTTTTTTGTGTCTGCCGCATGGCGGCGGCCCGGGTTGTTCCATGGAAGAAGCGGCGCGCTTACGCGCGGCGGGTGTTGCCGTTGTTGACCTTAGCGGCGATTATCGGCTTCGGGATCTCGGCGAATACTTGCGTTGGTACGGATCCGAGCACCGCTATCCCGAACTGGCGGCGGCGGCGGTATACGGCCTCAGTGAATGGCGGCGCGAGGCGGTTGCCGAAGCCAAAATGGTTGCCAATCCCGGCTGCTATCCCACCTGTACGGCGTTGTCGTTGTGGCCTTTGTGCGGCGAAAACCTGCTCCGTTCGGCACCTCTTGTGATTAACGCCATGAGCGGTGTTAGCGGTGCTGGACGTTCGGCCAAAGTGGCCAACCTATTTGCGGAAGTTAACGAAAGCGCCAAAGCTTATAACCCCGGCCAAAAACACCGCCACCTACCCGAAATCCGTCAGACGTTGCATGCCATGGCGGGTGGTTCTTTGCCGGGTGAGGTGGTGTTTACACCGCATCTGATTCCCGTTAATCGCGGCATTTTAACCACCACTTATGCCGGTTTAAAACAGGGCGTGACCTTGCAACAGTGTCGCACCTTGTACCGCGAGTGGTATGCCGATGCCGCCTTTGTTCACGTTTTGGACGAAGGTGAGCAGGTTTGCCTGCGTCATGCCGTCGGCACCAACCAGGTCGTCATTTCTCTGCATCAAGCCGACGAACACGGCGTAATGGTGTGCGCGGCGATGGACAACTTAATCAAAGGCGCGGCGGGCCAGGCGCTCCAAAACGCCAACTTGATGTTTGGCTTTGAGGAAACCGAGGGGTTGTTATGAGTATTGATGTTTTTAAGCTGGGTGGCGGTGAGTCCGACAGCCAAACCTTTTTACAGCAAATGGCGCAGAGCTTAAACAATCATCCACGGCCTTACGTGATCATTCACGGCGGCGGTCGCGAGGTGGCCGAACTGCAGCAGCGACTGGGCATTAAACCGCGCTACGTGGCGGGCCTGCGCGTCACCGACGCGGCGACCTTGAAATTGGTGGAAATGGTTTTGGTCGGCGAGGTGAACAAACGCATCGTGCGGACCTTCGTGCAAGGTGGTCTCAATGCTTTGGGTTTGAGCGGTGCCGACATGGGTTTGTTGCGTGCGCGCAAGATGACGCGTGTGGACGGTGAACCGGTCGACTTGGGTTTTGTCGGTGAAATCTCCTCGGTTAATCACGTCTTCCTGCGCGGTTTAACCGAGCAAGGTCTGGTGCCGGTGATTGCACCGGTTGCTTTTGGCGAAGACGGTGCGGCCTATAACGTGAATGCCGATTCGGTTGCGCTGGCAGTGGCCAAGGCACTAAACGCACGAAGTTTAACCTTTGTGACCGACGTGCCCGGTGTGCGTGACGAATCGGGGCGTTGGCTCGAGCAAATCAGCGCACCCGCCGCCCAGCAGGCGATCGACGCGGGTGTGATTCGCGACGGCATGATTCCCAAAATCCAAGCGGCGACAGGCGGCGTGCAGGCGGGCATTGCTCGGGTGCAAATCGGCGGTATCGAACGCGCGACCGTGGTTTGTGGTTAGGAGGCGATGATGGCGGCTATGGCGGCGGTGCTCGAACGTACCGAAAAAGTAACTATCCGGCGCGCATCAGACGCTGATCGTGATGCGATTTTCGACTTAATCCATACCTTTGCCCGTGCGGGTGAAATGTTGCCGGTCCCATTGGACGGCATCAGTATCGAACGATTTTGGGTGGCGGCGGTTGACGGCGCGGTTGTCGGCTGCGGCGCCCTGTGGTTTTGGGAAGACGGCACGGTTGAAATTCGGTCGTTGGCAGTCGCAGCCCACCTGGCCGGTCGCGGTATCGGCAAAATGTTGGTGCGGCAGTTGGCACTCGAGAGCCAGGCGGCGCTGCCAAAAGGGGTGATGCCGCAATTATTCGCCCTCACCCTCAAACCGACCTTCTTTATTAAGGTGGGTTTTGACGTGGTGCCGCGCGGGCGTTTCACCGCCAAAGAACGCGGCGATTGTGCGACCTGTCCCTTTCACGCCCATTGCCGCGAGATTGCCGTCCTGTGGAACGGTCACGATCCCGCGACGTTGACGGTTCGCGATTTCTAAAACCCGGCGTTCGCGCTGAACCAAAAAGAGGTCACTGATGACAATTGGAAATCCTGCAGCACTTCACGAGGTCGCGCTTTTTTGCGACGGTCGCGCTATCCCCTACTTGCCAATGGGTTTTCAGGCGAGTGGTGTGGTGGCCGGCATTAAGAAAAACGGCGCGCGCGATGTCGCCTTATTTGTTTCCGAACAGGATTGTGCGTTGGCGGCGGTTTACACGACCAACCGCGTGCAAGCGGCGCCCATTCGCGTTTCGAAACGCCATCACCAAGCGGCTCCGGCCGGCACGCGCGCGGTGGTGCTCAACAGCGGTAACGCCAACGCCGTGACCGGTGCCTTCGGCGAAGCGGTGGCGGTCGAGATGGCACGTCAAACCGCCGCTCACGTGGGTTGCCGGGCTGAGCAGGTGGTGGTGATGTCGACGGGTGTTATTGGGGTTCAGTTGCCGCGCCAAAAAGTTTTGGCTGGGATTACCCAAGCCGCCAAAACTTTGTCGGCCGGCGGCGGCGGTGATGCGGCCGAGGCGATGCGAACCACCGACACCTGTATCAAGTTCCATGCGGTCAAAGGCGAGGGTTACCACTTGACCGGTTATGCCAAAGGCAGCGGCATGATTCATCCCAACATGGCAACGATGTTGGCGGTAGTGGCGACCGACGCGGTTGTGCCCCATGAGGTGTTACAGGCTTGTTTGCAGAGGGTTAACCAAAAAACCTTCAATTGCATTAGTGTCGACGGCGACATGAGCACCAATGACACGGTGGCGGTGTTGGCTAACGGTGCGAGTGGGGTTTCCCCGGACCCAGCGGTGTTTGAAGCGCAGTTAACCGAAGTTTTATCCGCGTTGGCACAACAGATTGTCGCCGACGGCGAGGGCGCCACCAAAATGGTGACGCTTGATGTCGTTGGTGCTGAGGATGATGTGGCCGCGCAAACGATTGGCAAAGCGATTGCCACCTCTTTGTTGTTCAAAACCGCGATTCACGGTGAAGACGCCAACTGGGGGCGTGTGTTGGCGGCTTTGGGTGCGGCCGGTGTGGCCTTTGATCCCGACCGCGTCGATTTGTGGTTTGGCAACCAACAAACGTTGGAAAATGGGCGACCGCTTCCGTTTTGCGAGCGCGAGGCCAAACGCGATCTGGCTCAGCACGATATTTCGGTGCGGCTTGATTTGCATCAAGGTGCGGGCCAAGCACGCATTTGGACCACAGACCTCAGCGCGGAGTACGTTGCCATCAATGGTTCGTACCGGAGCTGAACCTTGGCCGGTGCGGCGATCGAGACCGTTCCGGAATGAACCGTATCGGAAGTATGTTCACATTCGAAAAAAAGATTTTTCTTTGGATCGGGTGAATAGTATGGCTGTCTTGTTTTGTAGGTCGGCTTTTGTGTATTGTGTGGTTTAGAAAAACGAGAGAAATGTCGGAATTTTGGGGGTTTTTGTATTTTCGAGACCTTGGGAGATGGTGTGTATTTATCTGGTTGAAATGATCTTGCGCCTGCTTTCGTTCTGTCTGTTCTGCCCTCCCGCATAATCTGATGATTGCCAGGATATGTTCCACCGATTAATTAAGTTTCTCTTGCTAGCGCCCGATAGTTGGAGAAATCATCATTGGTGACGACGGCTTCTCTTTGGGTGCCTCTTGCGGCATGTGGCACAGCTTGTCCATGGACGATTTTTTCTGTGAACAATGAACAGGCCACCATACTGCGCTAGTTTTCTGAACTGGGGAAATCGCCGAACGCCTTTGTTAGGGGGGTTAGGTTGATTTTGAAACGTTTATGGCTCTTTTGTGTGGTGATGGCGTTTGGTGCGGCGGCGGCGGGTGCGGTCGACGACGATTTGGCCAACATGTCTCTGGCCGAGTTGCTTGATGTGGAGGTGTCTGTCGCATCCAAGGACAGTGAAAAGTTGTCCGAAGCGCCCTCCTCGGTGACCGTGTTTAGCGCGGTGGAAATCGAGAACATGGGTGTGACGCGTCTCCAGGATTTACTCAATTTTGTGCCGGGTTTCCAGGCTTGGCGGGATGTGGAACAGGGGACGGCTCATCGTATCGGTGCGCGCGGTCGTGCCACCGCCATTTCGGAATCTGTGTTGGTGTTGTTGGACGGGAAACGATTGAACGACCTGTATTCGGGCGGCGTTTCCATTCTCAACCGCGCCATCCCTTTGGCTCAGGTCCAGCAAATTGAAATTATCCGTGGACCGGGTTCGGCTTTATACGGTTCAAACGCCTTCACTGGTGTCATTAACATGGTGACCAAACGCGGCGCCAACGACGTATCGCTTGCCTTTGGCAGCATGGAACATGCGTCTTTGTCAGGCAACTTCCACGGCACCTTTGGCGCGATTGAGGCCGATGCCTTTGTGCACCTTTTTAGCGAGGACGGTGACGATTTCGACCAAGTTGCCGATATCTTCGGTCGCGGTGGGGCGACCCAGGATCCGATCAGCGGTTTTGATTTTCAAACCAATCTCAGCTACAAGGGTTACGTTTTTAGTGCGCGGCAAATGACGCGGCGTTTGGAAGATTTCTTGGTGTTTGGGGCTTTGGCCGACAACCTTAATCGGGAGAAAACCAACCAGCGCAACTTCTTGCTGGAGAAAGCCTTTGATTTAGGGCGCGACATGTCGCTCAACGTTTCGGCCGGGTATGAGCAAAACTTGTGGGAAACACAGGCATTGCTGATTCCTCGCGATTTGGAAATTGCGCCGGGGTTTGCCCTGAGCGAGCATTTTGTCGGCGGCCCACGCTTGCGGTCACACCAAGCGGGTCTGTTCCTTGATTTCAAAGCGGGTTTGGGTGAGAAACACCTGTTGATTGCGGGCGCTTCATTTGAGCGCGCCGCTTTAAACGAAGCCGCCAATGTGATGTCACACCAGCCGATCACCCTTGAATATCAGGGTGATCAGGTGGCCTTTGACGGCGATTTGAGTTTCAACCTCGAGGAGACCCGCAACATCGTCGGCGTCTATTTACAGGACAAAATCCGCGTGAACCAGCGGATGAGCTTGACCTTGGGATTCCGCTTTGACGATTACAATGATTTCGGTAATTCCTTTAACCCACGTGGTGCCTTGGTTTACCAGCTTGGCAAAAGCAGCCACGTCAAACTGATGCACGGCACTGCATTCCGTGCGCCGAATTTCCTCGAACTTTACGATCGCAATAATCCGGTCGATTTCGGCAACCCCAATCTCGATGCTGAAACGGTGAGTACCACCGAATTGGCTTTGGGCCATACGGGATCCTCTTTTTCCGTGACCGGAACCTTGTTTCGCAGCGTGATCAACGACATCATTCAACTCGGCGATCCAGTTGAGGATCCCAACAACCCGTTGGGAGCGCCCTCCTTCTTTAACGGCGGCGAGCAGGAAAGCGAGGGCTTGGAGTTGGAAGGTCGCGCCGTATTGGGACGCGGTTGGATGCTGGCGGGGACCTGGACTTCCTTGTTCGATACGGACGATGCCGCCTTTCCCGAAGATTTCGGGTCGCTGGTGGTGAACTGGTCGGACAAAACCACCAACCTCAATCTGAACGCCATGTACCGCGATAGAAACGCCGGCTTACCGGATCAAAACGCCTACTGGGTGGTCAATTTGGCCGCGCGGGTGCAGGTCGCTGAGAACCTGAGTGTGCGTGCGGCGGTCGCCAACCTCAATGATGAACGCTACCGCACCTACTCGGCGGCCTTTCCGGATGGGGTTCCCAATCGCGGCCGGACTTGGACGGTCGGTCTGCGCTGGGTGCGCTAACTTGTTTTTTTTCAAAGGGCGGCGCCGGTGGCCTAAATGGCTGTCGGCGCCGTCGGCCCTCCGCTTAAATCGCAGCCGGCTCCGTTGAACTTTGAGCCTTCGTTAAGGTGGCGATTGACGACCAAGTGAGCTATTCTTGCGGGGTCTGGTTTTTTCGCGAATCACTGATCTCGCTATGTCGGGCCTTCTCATCGGCGCTGCTGCTTGTTGCCTTTCTATATGTGTCCCTCGCTTGCCCTCCCCCGACATCACGCCCGACAGAACGTTCACACGGCCGGGGTGCCTACTTATGAATATTTTGGTGACTGGGGTTGCCGGTTTCATCGGATTCCATATGACCGAGAAACTGCTGCAGGAGGGACACACCGTCTTGGGCGTTGATAACCTCAACGATTACTACCCAACGGTGCTAAAAAATGCGCGTTTACAGCGCTTGCAACGCTACGAAAACGGTGCCTTTGAGAAGCTGGACATCGTTGACGGCCAGGCTTTGGCCGCCGTCTTCCAGCGCTTTCGGCCTGACCTGGTGTTACACCTGGCGGCCCAAGTAGGCGTGCGTTATTCCATTGAGAATCCAGATGTTTACGCCCAGTCAAATTTAGTTGGTTTCCTCAACCTGCTCGAGTGTTGCCGCGTCATGAAACCCAAGCGTTTTGTTTACGCTTCCTCAAGCAGCGTCTACGGCGGTAACACCCAACTGCCTTACAGTGAAAAGCAGTCGGTTGATCACCCCGTTTCGCTTTACGCGGCGACGAAAAAAGCCAATGAACTGATGGCGCACAGTTACACCCACTTGTACGGCTTACCGACCGTAGGCCTGCGTTTCTTTACGGTGTACGGTCCGTGGGGCCGACCCGACATGGCGATTTGGCGTTTTGCCCAGGCGATCCTGCAAAACCAACCGATCCAGATATTTAATCACGGTGATATGGCGCGTGACTTTACTTACATTGACGATATTGTCGCCGGTGTTCATGCGGCCCTGTTTCGTGAAGGGCTCGACCCTTACGAAGTTTTCAATCTGGGCAACCACAAGCAAGAGAATTTAATGGATTTGGTCGGCTGTATCGAAAAAGCGATGGGCCGTGAAGCGGAAAAAGTGTTGCTGCCGATGCAGGCCGGCGACATGCAGGCGACTTATGCCGATATCAGCCATGCCCGGCAAAAACTTGGCTTTGAACCGCAGACTGATCTGGCCGCAGGCATTCGCCGTTTTGTTTCGTGGCTGCTTGCCAATCCCCAGTTTCACGGCCTGTAAGCAGGAAACCTACGGCGTTGTGAATGCTGCTTTCAGGCATTATTCGGCTTTGTCGGCCGGCCCTTGTCGTTGAAAGGATGTTGTGAAGGAAAATCGTTGTTTTGGCGCATTGGATTGGCAATCAAGGCGACCGCCGTCCACGCCTTTTACGATTGAAACAGTTGATCTTTCGCCGATTCCGGCAGCGGCGCCGTTGCCGTTGATTTAGCATCCGTGATCGTGGGTTTAACCAAGCCGGTGCACACTTTTCCTACTTGCGTTGCGCCGACCGACGGGCTTATAGTTGCTAAACAGGACTTGCTAGGTCCTATTTGCTGGAGGCTTTATGTTGCGCCTGCCCAAATCGGTTGATTACGGTGTTTTGATTTTGCTGACCTTGTTCGAGGCCGAGCCAGATACTCCACTCAGTGCGCAACAAATTGCCGAGACCTGCGGTTTGCCGCACCAACAGGTTGCCAAACTTTTGAAAATACTTCAGCGACGCGACATTGTTAGTTCGACACGCGGCCCGCGCGGCGGTTACGCGCTTAAAGAAGATGCGGGTAACCTTAACTTGGCACAAATTCACGAACTTATTGAAGGACCGCTGACGGTGACGGAATGCATGAATCCCGAGGATTGCCAGTGTCGGGCCTTGTCCTCCTGCCGGCTGCGCCCGTACATGGAAGCTGTTGACCGCGCCTTGCAACAGGCCTTGGCCGGTATCACGCTTGCCGCGATTAGCGAGTCACGTCCGGTTTTCGCCGGTTGGAGTTTGGCCGTATGACGCAAGCGGTGAAAACGCCGGTTTACTTGGATTACCACGCGACCACGCCGGTTGACCCTCGCGTTTTTGAAGCGATGCAGCGCTATTTTTGCGCTGAGTTCGGTAATGCCGCCAGCAGTGAGCACCGTTTTGGCTGGGTGGCTGAGTCGGCGGTAAAACAGGCGCGCCAACGCATCGCCTCGTTAATTGGCGCCCAGCGTGTTGCCGAAATTATTTTTACCAGCGGTGCGACTGAAAGCAATAACTTGGCGATTTTAGGCGCGATGCGTGCCAACGCCCACAAAGGTGATCACCTGATTTCGGTGGTAACCGAACACAAAGCCGTATTGGATCCCTGCCATTGGTGGCGGCAACAGGGTGGTCGCGTGACCTTGTTGCCGGTGGCCGAAGACGGCCTGATCGACCTTGCCGCATTGGAAGCCGCCATTGACGAGCGCACCGTGTTGATTTCGGTGATGGCCGCTAACAACGAAATCGGCGTGCTGCAAGATATCGCGGCGATTGGGGCTTTGGCCAAACAGCGCGGTGTTTTATTTCACAGCGACGCGGCCCAAGCCGCCGGCAAGATTCCGCTTGATATGGAAGCGATGGGCCTCGACTTGTGCTCGTTTTCAGCGCATAAGTTTTACGGGCCCAAAGGGGTCGGTGCGCTGTACGTCCGTCGCCGCAACCCGCGCGTCCGATTGGCGCCGTTGCTGTTTGGCGGCGGTCACGAGCAAGGCCTGCGCTCGGGTACGCTCAACGTGCCGGGCATTGTCGGCATGGCCGAGGCGTTGGCTTTGGCGGTGGCCGAAATGGACGAAGAAGCAGCGCGCCTCACGGCATTGCGCGAGCGCTTGTGGCGCCACTTAGCCGCCGGTCTTGAGGATCTCACGCTTAACGGACACAAAACCAAGCGTTTGCCAGGGAACTTGCATGTTTCGGTGGCGGACGTGGAACCGGAAAAACTGCTAACGGCGGTCAAGGATCTGGCGCTTTCCTCGCGCTCTGCCTGCACGTCGGCTTCTCAAGAGCCCAGCCATGTGATGGCCGCGCTCGGTTTGGATGAACAACGCTTACAGGCGGCGGTTCGCTTCGGTTTAGGTCGCTTCACCAGCGAAGCCGAAGTCGATTACGCCGCCGCCCGAATGGTTTCGATGGTGGCGCAACTGCGCCGCGAAAACACTGTCGCACAACATTCGTAACACTTAACGATAAAAAGAACGTCAAGGAGTGAATCATGATCACACTGACTGATGCAGCACAAAACGAATTGGACCGCATCTTAGAAAACGAAGGCAAAGGTAACAAAGGCATCCGCTTGGGTGTTAAAGGCGGCGGCTGTTCCGGCTTCACCTACGTGATGGACTTCGCCAAAGAAGAACGCGATGGTGACCAGATCTTTAACGGCGGTCGCACGCCGGTGTTCGTTGACGCCAAGTCGTTGACGTACCTGGACAACCTCGAAATCGACTTTTCCTCCGACTTGTTGAACCGAGGTTTTAAGTTTCGCAACCCCAACGCCACCAAATCCTGCGGCTGCGGTACCTCGTTTGCCGTGTAACTTTTGAGTGGAGGCGCGACGGTTTTTTGGCTTCGACCGGTCGCGCTTCCAGCTTTGCTTGCGGGGGAACCATGCGTTCGCGGCGTTGGTGGGCTGCCAAACTAAGGTATACTGCGCCCAGCGCGTTTGGCGCGATTACGCATAGAGCAGCATATGGTTGAAACATCCCGTTATTTGACCGAAGAGGTCGTGCAGGCGCTTCGCCGCGAAATTGAAGAAAACCAAGGGGCCGAGTTATTTGCCATCCTTTCGCGGCCCGACGGCGATAGCAAATACAACCAGCTCACCGTCGTTTGTCGCGGCACCCACAGCGAGGTGCCCGCCTTGGTCAGCCGTACGCGACCCGGTGAGATGACCGTCCACAACCACCCCAGCGGCGTGCTGCAACCGTCGCAGGCCGATATGGCCGTGGCGCAAATGTTCGGCGAAGAAGGCGTCGGCTCGATGATCGTCAACAACGAGGTCAGCCACTGCATTGTGGTCGCCGAACCGGTTAAAGACGAAAAAGTCGTTGACGTCGCCGAACAAGAGGTGACCGCTATCTTGGGCCCCAACGGTCATTTGGCCAAGCTCATGCCCGCCTACGAACCGCGCGAGGCGCAGGTTCAGATGGCGACCGCCGTGGCCCAGGCGCTCAACAAGGAACGTATTTTGGCGGTTGAGGCCGGCACCGGTACCGGCAAAAGCCAAGCCTATTTGGTGCCCGCGCTTTTGTGGACCAAAAACAACCGTGACCGCGTCGTCATCGCCACCAAAACCATTGCCTTACAAGAGCAGTTGCTCCACAAAGACATTCCGCTCGCACAAAAAGCGGTGCCCGACGCGCCCAAGGCGGCGCTCATCAAAGGTCGCAACAATTACATCTGCTTGCGCAAGTTGCAGGACGCACGTTCCCAGACGGCGTTCCAATTCGAGGCGCGCGACAACGACATTCTGCGCGAGGTGGAGGACCTGGCCAAATGGGTCGAGGAAACCGGCAATGGTGATCGCGCCGATTTACCTTTTCTGCCCAGCAATGAGACCTGGGACCTGGTGCGTTCCGACGGCGATATGTGCCTGGGTGTTAAATGCCCCTTCTACCAGCGTGCACCCTTTTATGAGTCGCGGCGCAAGGCCGCCCAAGCCAAGATTTTGGTCGTCAACCAAGCGCTCCTGTTCAGCGATTTATCCGTGCGCTTGGTCTCTGAAAATTACAAAACGGCCGCCGTCATGCCGCCCTACAGCCACGTCATTCTCGACGAGGCACACAGCATGGAAGACATCGCCACCGACCATTTCGGCAAAAAAATTAACTCCCTGGGATTGCGTCTGTTGCTGGGCAAGTTCCACTCGAATTCGCGTGGCAACAAGGGTTTGCTGATGCGAATGCTCAACCTCAGCGCCGAACCCCAGCCCGATTTTGCGCGCAAGTTGGGCGACGACCTGATTCCCGGCTTCCTGTTGCTGCGCGATGACGTGGTTCAGCAGATTCACGCCCTGGCGCGTGCACTTCACGAAGTACTTAATCCCGAGGGCATGCGCAGTACCGTTGTTTGGGTGCGCGACCAAATGCTGCAAAACGGCGAGCTGGAAACCGCCAAAGAGGAAGCGGCCAGGTTGATGGAGCTCATTCACCGCATGATGTTGGTCGTCAAACGGATCCGCACCTATTGGGAAGATTTACCCGAGACTTTTCGCGAAAAGCATCAGGGTGTCGATGTCGAGTTAAACGCCCGGATGCGCCGTGTCGAGGCGACCATGTTTGCGCTCAAAAACTTTGCGGTGCGTCAGGACGAAAACGAGGTGCCTTGGTTGGAGCTAAAGCTCCAGCGCGATATTGAAGAATTTGAGTACCGCGTTTCGCCGCTCGATGTTTCCAACGTTCTGCGCAACGCCTTGTTTAAGCCGTTTAAGTCGGTGGTCATGACCTCGGCCACGCTCGATTTGGAAGACGAGTTCCGTTTCTTTAGTGACCGCGTCGGCCTCAGTGATTTCACGGAAAAAAAGGCCGAGGTGTTGCGCCTCAAGTCACCGTTCGATTATCGCACCCAGGCCGGCTTGTTTTTGATGCGCATGCAGAGCTCGCCGACCCAGCGCGCTTTTGGCGAGGAACTGGCCAATCTGATTTTGCGCACCAGTTTAAGCAAGTTACCCGGTGGGACACTTATTTTATTTACCTCCTATCACCAGATGCGCGAAGTCGGTCGGCTGTTGCAATACCCGCTGGATCAGGCGGGTGTGGAGCTGCTCATGCAAGGCACCGCGCAGCGTTCGCACCTGGTCAAGCGGCTCAAGGAAACGCACGGCGTGTTGTTGGGGACCGATTCTTTTTGGGAAGGCATTGACTTGCCAGGAGCTGCGCTGACCAAAGTGATCATCGCCAAGCTGCCCTTTCGTCAAATTCGCGATCCGTTGTTTGAGGCGCGTTGTCAAAAGCTGGAGAGCGAAGGAAAAAGTTCTTTTAAGGATTACTCGCTGCCGTTGGCACTGCTCAAATTTAAGCAGGGCGCGGGACGCTTGATTCGCAGCAAGCAAGACAAAGGCATTTTGGTGGTGGCCGACAGTCGCATTATCGAGAAGGGCTACGGTAAACGGTTTTTGCGTTTGGTCGATGAGTTTCCTATGTGGGAGTGTACGCAAGCGCAGTTATTCGATCAGCTCAATCAGCTTGGAGCACCGTCATGAAGGCGTTGCCAAGCGGTCGTGTGCGCTTTAGTGCGACCGCGTTGGAAGACCCTGCCGAGAACTATTCGGTTTACCTGCAGGGGCGTTACTTCGCGACCCTGTCGATGTTGCCCTACGTGTTGCTAATGCTGGTGTTGTTCTTCATTACCTCGTTTTTGTTTGCGCTGCTTTTTTTACAAGACGGCCCAACCAGTTTTCGCATCACCCTGATGCCGTTTATGTTGGGGACGGCGGTTTTGAGCCCGGTCGGTTTGGTCATCCTCTTTATGATTCGCTGGCATGGACGGCGGCGCGTCGATCTGACCGACGGCGGCATGAGTTTGGTCACGCCCAACGGCAGTGAATTGTTTGTGCCTTGGCAACATTTACATGCGATTGAGTTGCGTTTTAACAAGCCGAAGGTGGTGACATGCACGCTGGTGACGCCGATTATTAACTTTTCGTTTACCAATTTGGAGCTGAACCTGGAGTCGCGTCTGCCGGCGGCTGAGATTTACCAGAAGGGTTTTGATTTGGCGACGTTACGCGACTTTTTGTACTATCTTTATCGCAAGGCGCCGCAGGCTCAGTGGCGTTTAGGCGAGAGTTTTCAAGATCGGTTCAAGATTTTTTACCCGCCCTATGATTTGGAGAAGATGAAGTAAGATGGAACTCGATCTGCGCGGCCAAACGGTAACCCAAGCGATTGTGATGACGCGTCAGGCTCTGGCCGACTGCGAGGCCGACGAGCTGTTGCTCAAAACCGATAGTGAAGTGGTGAAGCTCAATCTTTACAACGCCTTGATTAAAATGGGTCACCGCTGTCGTTTGGAGCGAAAAGGGCCTTTTTTCACGATTACGGTGGCCGCGAGCAAAGGTGCCGCGCGCGCCAAAACACCGCCGGAAAGCAAAGACGGTTCGGTGGTGCGCCAGGAGATTACCGCTTTTCCGGCGCGCAACCTGGGCGCCGATGAAATCAGTCAGGCTCGGCGGCAACGGCGCTCGGAACGACGCCGCGGCGCCGAGCCCGAGCAGGCGCCGGCCGCAGGTGTCGCGCGTCCTGCCCAAGCGCCGTCGCCCGCGCCTAAACCGGCGGTTCCGCCCGAGGTGAAACGGACCGCGCCGGAAGCTGAAAGCGAAGCCGGTACGAATCCTTCGCCGTTACCCAATGCGTTGCAGGGCCGTGATGGTGCGATGATGTCGTGGTTGATTTTGCAACAGGAGCAAATTGGCGCGCGTGACAGTAAGTTGGGGTTCGACCTGCTGGCAGACTTTTTGGAAAGTTTAGAGCCGACGCGTTTTGCAGGCATTTTCCTGATTCATCGCGCGGCCCGCTTGTGTGATCCACAATTTCAACAAGGCCGCTTTTTAAAAATTTTGCGCGCGCGTCGCATTCACCTATGGGTGTGCAGTAAGTCACTGGCTTATTACGAAATAGAAAGTTTACCTGCGCCATTACAGCGGGCTCAAATCATCGATATCCAGCGCTTGGCGTCGCTGTACCGTTTGGTGTGGGTGTGAGTCTTTGCCACCTTGTTGGTTTATCTGAGCGGCGGCCACGCTCCAGTCTTTAACTTTTGATCGCGGCAGTATAGAATCGTAATCGCCGCGGTTGCACGGTGTGGTGGTGCATTGGGGTGGAAGATGATTAAAATCGCGAACCTTGGCCGTTTGGTCCTTTCCGGCTTTCTGCTGTTCGCGCTGGGTGTGTCCGCCCAGGAGCCGGCTGCCGTTAAAAAGAGCACGGATCCCTGCCAAGCGCAGGTCGAACTCAAAAAAACCACGATTCAATTGTTGCGCAGTCAGTTGAAGAGTCGCGACAAAACCATTGATGCGCTCGAAGAAGAGTTGGATTCCCGCAAGGACAACCTCAGCGAGCTGCGTGCGCAGGTTCAGGATAAGGATCGCGAGATCGAGCGCTTGAGCAAACTTTTGGATTTTCAAAAGTCGCTGACCAAGTTTCAAGAAGGTCAGATTGAGAAGTTCCGCGAGGTGACGACGGAGCAACGTGGTCAGCTCAAGGCGCTTACCACGCAGGTTGAGCAAAAGTGAGTTGATAGTTTTTGTTTGCAATGCCTTGGGTGTTGTTTGCTATGATGACCTAGTTTCTAACCTATGACGCAACTCGTTCTCGATCTGCTCTGACCCTGTGTCGACAGATCACAGCTTCTGCAAGCAAACGTATCTGTTTGAAGCAAACGCGAAGCTCGCATGTGAACCACGCCTCGTTGCCGCTTGTATGGCGGCCTGCTGGGTCTTCGGCGCGCGTGTTTGTCGCCTGTACGGCGGCCGGCCGTGGTGTCGCTTGGGGTTGGTGTACGAGCTTTTCGGGTGCTGTATCTTTTCGGCGGAGACGGCTCCATGCACATTTTTTTCCCAAAAGAAGTCGCTGATTTGGAACAACGTGTCGCCGTTGTTCCGGAAACTGTAAAAAAACTAATCGCTGCCGGTTACACGGTCTCGGTTGAGCGCGGGGCCGGCATTCAAGCCGGTGTTAGCGACGAGGCCTTCGAAAAAGCCGGTGCGGGTTTGGAATCCGATGTCGCGGCGGCCTGGCAAAAGGCGGATATCGTCGCCAAGGTCAACGGCCCACAACCACATCCCGAGCTTGGTCGCCACGAGGCTGAGCTGATTAAGGAAGGCGGCATTTTGATCGCTTCGATCATCCCTTCCAACGAACTGGACGCCCTTAAAACCATGGTGCAGCGCAAGGTCAGCAGTTTTTCCATGACCTTGATTCCGCGGATTACCATCGCTCAAAAAATGGATACCCTTAGTTCTCAGGCCAGTATCGCCGGTTACAAAGCCGTGCTAATGGCCGCCAACCAATTGGGTAAATACTTTCCCCTGCTGATGACCGCCGCCGGCACGATCACGCCTTCCAAGGTCGTGGTTCTCGGCGCCGGGGTTGCCGGCCTGCAGGCGATTGCTACCGCGCGCCGGCTCGGTGCCAATGTCGAAGCCTTCGACATCCGCGCCGCCGTTAAGGAGCAGGTTGAGAGTTTGGGTGCCAAGTTCATCGACATCCCTGTTGCCGACGCCGAGGATGCCGGCGGTTATGCCAAAGAACAAAGTGACGCCGAGCAGGAGCGCCAACGCAAAGAGTTGGCCAAACGGCTTTCAAGTGCCGACGTTGCGATTACCACCGCTTTGATTCCCGGTCGACCGGCACCACTGCTGATCACCGAGGAGATGGTCAAGGGTATGCCGCTTGGCTCGGTGATTGTCGATATGGCCGTCTCGCAGGGCGGTAACTGTGCGCTCTCTGAGCCCGGTCAAACCGTGGTTAAGGAAGGTGTCACCATCATCGGTGAACTGAACATACCCGCCACCGTGCCGATCCACGCCAGCCAGCTTTACGCGCGCAATATCCTTAACCTGATCACGCACCTGACCGTGGAGAAAAAGTTCAACATCGATCTCGAAGAGGTCATCACCGACGGCGCCCTCCTCACCCACGACGGTAGCTGTCGCCACGAGCAAACGCGCTCACTGTTGGAGGCTTCCTAATGTCACCGCTTCTGATTGGAATTTACGTCTTCGCCCTGGCGGTTTTTGTTGGTTTCGAAATCATCACCAAAATTCCGCCCACCCTGCACACGCCGCTGATGTCGGGTGCCAACGCCGTTTCCGGCATCACCATCGTCGGCGCACTTTTTTGTGCCCGAACCGCCGACATGACAACCGCCAACATTCTCGGCTTCCTGGCGATTCTCTTCGCCATGATTAACGTCGTCGGCGGTTTCATGGTGACCGATCGCATGCTCAAGATGTTCGGTGGGAAGAAATAAGTCATGGCACTTAAGGTGAAAGGGGTAGGCCGGTGAAAGCACTAGTCGCAATAATCTATCTTTTGGCTTCCGTTCTCTTCATTTTAGGGTTGAAGAAGTTGACCCGTGTCAAATCCGCGCGCAACGGCAACCGTCTCTCGTCGACGGCCATGTTGTTGGCGGTGGTGGCCACTTTGATCGACATGGGTCAAGTGGATTACACCTTCATTATCGCCGGGGTGGTGCTCGGTTCCGCGATCGGCGCCATTATGGCGACCAAGGTGGAAATGACCTCCATGCCCGAAATGGTCGCCATTTTTAACGGCTTCGGCGGCGGTGCCTCGCTGCTCGTTGCCGCGTCCTTTTTGTTTGAGCATGCCTTTGCCGTCAACCAACCACTGACCACGGCGATGGCGCTCGATACAACCATTACCTTGTTTCTCAGTGTGTTGATCGGCTCGGTCACCCTGACCGGGAGTTTGGTGGCCTTCGGCAAACTCAACGGCAAAATCTCCGGCCAGCCAATTCTGTTCCCAGGCAACAACGTACTTAACTTGTTGCTGGTGGTCGGCATTTTGGGCGCGACCGTCTTCGCGGTTGGCTTCAACCAGGACCCGCACACTGGGTTTATCGTCAGCATGGTCGTCATCGGTCTGAGCTGTTTGTTGGGGATTTTGTTGGTTACGCCGATCGGCGGGGCCGACATGCCGGTTGTCATTTCGCTGTTGAACTCCTACTCGGGTTTGGCCGCCGCCGCGACCGGCTTTGTGTTGGCCAACAACATGCTAATCATTTGCGGTGCCTTGGTCGGTGCCTCGGGTTTGATCCTGACCCAAATCATGTGTAAAGCGATGAATCGCAGCCTGGCCAACGTGTTGTTTGGCGGCTTCGGTCAGACCGACAGCGCCGGCGGCGGCGGTGGCGGTAAAGACGCCGACGCTTACCCGACCGTGAAAAACTGCGGCCCGGAAGAAGCGGCCATGATTTTCGAATCGGCACGTGAGGTAATCATTGTTCCCGGCTACGGTTTGGCGGTTGCCCAGGCCCAGCACGCCACCAAGGAATTGGCTGATTTGTTGATTAAAAACGGCGCCAACGTGCGTTACGCGATTCACCCGGTTGCGGGTCGGATGCCAGGCCACATGAACGTTTTGTTGGCTGAAAGTAACGTGCCCCACGAGCAGTTGTACGATTTAGATCAAATCAACGATGATTTCCAAAACGCCGACGTCGCCCTGATTTTGGGCGCCAACGACGTCGTCAATCCGGCTGCCACCAAAGACCCCGCCAGTCCCATCCACGGGATGCCGGTTCTGAAGGTGTGGGAATCCAAATCCGTATTCGTCGTAAAGCGCAGTTTGAGTCCCGGCTTTGCTGCGATTCCCAACGATCTGTTCAATTACGACAACAACATGATGCTGTTCGGCGACGCCAAAAAGATCCTTACCCAGTTGGTGCACGAACTCAAAGAGATAGTCGATTAACCAGCGGGTCGCACGACCCCTGTCATGCAGCGCGCCCGCATCGAGCCTTAAAACTCGGTAGCGGGCGTTTTTTCGTGTCGACCCCTGGTAAAAAACAGTTTTTCGCGCGGCGCCGGCCACAAGAGTGCTGTCTTTGGCGCGGATTTGTGAGAACCTGGGGGGCGAAAGTCGCATCAGCAAAAAGTTGGAGGGATGTTATGGGATTGTTGAATGGTGCGGTGGCCTGTACGCGGTTCACCATTACCAGCATGCCCGAGGAGATCCCGTTCGACAATGCCTCGTTTCGCGCCATTACGCCGGGCTCGGCGATTCGCGAACGCAGTGGCTTTGTGCCGTTTAAGCCGGAGGAGCCCTATTTGATCGGCGCCGGTCGTTGGGCTTTCCGCGTGCGTATTGACAAAGTGTTGTTGGACAGCACGCTGATCAATGAACGCTTGATGGAACTGATTAAAGTTGAAGAAGAAAATGTCGGCCCGCCTTCACCGCAAACCAAACGCCAGTTGCGCAAATTGGCCGAAGACGAGTTGATGGCGCACCCCTCGCCCAAATCCAAAATTATCGAGTGTTACATCGACAACATGATCCTCTATGTGGGTTCGACCTCGAAGGGACACTTGGGCACCGTGCTCGAGTTATTGCAGCGTTTGGGGGTCGAGGTCGAATACAAAACGCCGTGGTTGGATCGGGCTTTGGACGAGCCTGGCAACGAAATCGTGGATTTCAAAGAGCCCGGCCAGTCCATTTGGGGCGCACGCTTCCTGAAGAAGTTGATGGGTGATTCTGAAACCATCGTGGAGCCTGAGAAAGGTAGTGTGAAGCTGCAAACGCTCGATGGCGCGAAGGTTGGGTTGTCCGGCCCGGTGAACCGCGAATTAGACCGTTTACTCGACGCCGAAGCTGAAATCCTTTCGGCCAAGTTGCTCATGAAAGATGTCAGCTTTAACCTCGACGGTTTGGCCTTTCGCATCAGCGGTTTCAAGCTCGACAGTTTTAAGTCGAGTCACTGGATCGAACAACTCGAAGAGCGCATGGAACACGTCAAGGGCTTGTGGGACATCCTCGAACTCAAATTCGAGTCGCTAATGGCGGACGAGCTGCCGGCAAGCTAGGTCGGTATGTGCCTCGGTTAAGATGCCGCGTTTGATCCTCGGCTGTCGACCACAAGGTCTCTTTGATGGTCAAACAGGTGCTGCGATTTTGCCCGGCGAACGCTTTTGCTAACGAGCTTTTGCGAAGGCACAGGCCAAAACGCCGTCCAGACGCGCGCCGACCCTTTAAGTGTTTTGCTGCAGGGAGTCTTCGTCCACCAAATAAAACTTAAAGGCCAGCATGCCAAAGTTGACCATGTCCTGGTCGTTGACGGGGTGCTCGCCGCCGTTGGTGGCTTTGGTGCCGTTGACGTAAGTGCCGTTTAAAACGCCGATTTCTTCTTGAACAAAGAACTGATTGTTGCGGCGGAAAATGACGGCGTGACGGCGAGAAACCGAACGGTTATCGTCTTCATAGGTCAGGTCGACCTCGGGTTTAATGCCGGTCACGGGGTCGTAGCGGCCGACCAAGTTGCGGTCGGAATTGAGGATAAACACGCGGTTGGAGGAGAGCGACACCAGCTTGCCTGCAATGCGTTTTTCCTTGGGCGCTTTGATGTTGGGCTGGGTCATCAGGGCTTCGTTTTCCATTTTGGAAACGCGTTGGAAGAGGTCGTCGACCTTTTCCTCGGACAGGCGCAGTTTGGTGGACAATTTTTGCAACATGCGAATGGCGATTTCCATGTTGGCTTTAAGCATTTTGACAAAGGTGCCGCGGTGAATAATGACCACCGAAGTCGCTTCAACCGCACGCGCGGTTTCCATGCGTGGGCTGTGTTCAAGGATGCTGAGTTCGCCGAAAAAGTCGCCTTTTGACATTTCGCCCAAAACCTCGGCATGGGTGGCGTCGCCTTTGACCAGTTCCACGGTGCCGGTTTTGATGACGAACATGCAGTTGCCGTCTTCGCGTTCCTTGTAAATCGTTTCCCCGGCTTCGTACTCGACCGTGTACTGTGCGAAGAAGTTTCCACCACTCATAACCACACCTCTGAGTATCTATGGTTCCGCTGCAGAAGACCGCTCGGCCTGATCGGGCGGCGAAAAAAAACAAAAGCCTTATTGATGGTTACCCGGACCGCGCACCACCTAGTTGTGCTCGAACGTTGTGTCTCAAGCGTTGCCACGACGGTTGAATCCCTTGTCAGTCGACCGATTCGGTGCGGCGACCAAAGCGGGTGAGAAGGTCGGGCAAGCCCGTAGATTCGTTTCGTTTGGCTTCTAATGATAGAAGAACAACGGATAAAAGCCAAGCGCTTTTAAATGGTTGACTTATCCTGTCAAGCCGGTCGGCTCAAGGGTTTGCATCGCCTTCGCGCGTCAATGCCTTGGCCGGCAAGGGTTTGATTTGAGGGCGGTGACGGCTGGAGCGGCAACGTCTCGGCGGCGGCTTGCGATGCAACATCGATTCCTCATGTTGTCGTCCCGGTGAACGCGGTAAACTACCTGGACCACTTAGAGAGGGAGAACGTAACGTGAGCGAAACCACTACCCAAGAACAGACCTACAGCGATCCCAAATTAGCGATCACGAAGGTATATACCAAAACCGGTGACAAGGGCACGACCGCGCTGGTCGGCGGTCGCCGCGTTGCTAAAAACCATATCCGCATTGAGACTTACGGCACGGTGGACGAGTTAAACGCCTATGTCGGTGCGCTGGTTGTCAGCGTATCGCGCGACGCGCATCAAAGTACCGAAATCAATTGGTTCATCGATGTGCTGGTACGCGTCCAACACGAATTGTTTAATTTGGGTTCGATTCTGGCCACTTTGCCGGAAGACATTCACCCCAAACAGCCGCGCGTGCAAGCGGCCGACGTGGCCCGTTTAGAAGCCGATATTGATCACTGCAATGACATGTTGCCCGCTTTGCGTTCGTTTGTGTTGCCAGGCGGCAGTCGTGAGAATGCCGACCTGCATATTTGTCGGACCGTGTGTCGTCGTGCCGAACGCCGTGTCATTGAACTGGCGGCTACCGAAGAGGTGCCCGAACATGCGGTCGCCTACCTCAACCGCCTGAGTGACGCCTTTTTTGTCTGGAGCCGGTGGATTAACCGCATTTTGGGTTGTGAAGAAACCTTGTGGGATCCCAACCGTGCTTCGAGTGCGGCGAGCGAGTCCTGAGCGCGCCGCCACGCCAATATCCTAAAACGGCCTGAGCTCGCAGTCGCCTAGGCCGCGCTTGGTGTCGCTTCGTCGCGGCCGGGGGTCGTTAGGTCGGTTTTGATTCGGTGTCGGTTGCGTCGCCTACATTATTAATAGGCATAAAAAAAGGGAGCCACGAGGGCTCCCTTTTCTATTTCGGTTCAACCGACCTTACTTCTTGCGGTCGGCACGCTCTTCGATCACCTTTTTAGAAACGGTGTCAGGCGCTGGTTCGTACTTCTCGAATTCCATGGAGAAGGACGCTTTACCTTGCGTCAAAGAACGCAACTCGGTGGAGTAGCCGAACATTTCGGACAGAGGCACCGAGGAGTTCAAGATGCAGGTACCGTCGGCTTGGGTGTCGATGCCGGCGATGATACCGCGGCGAGAAGACAAACTGCCGACGACGTTACCTTGGAATTCTTGTGGGGTTTCCACTTCAACTTTCATGATTGGTTCCAGCAAAACGGCGCTTGCTTTGCCGATTGCTTGTTTCATGGCCTGACGTGAGGCGGTACGGAACGCGTTCTCGGAGGAGTCAACGTCGTGGTACTTACCGTCGTTCAGGTGAACACCGATTTTAACCATGGGGTAACCGGCGAGAGGACCTTCGTCCATAACGTCCTTGAAACCCTTTTCACAAGCAGGGATGTATTCGCTGGGGATGTTACCGCCCTTGATGTTGTTCACGAACTCGAAGTTTTCTTCGTGTTCGGGATCGAGGGGGTAGATTTTACCAACAACACAACCGTACTGACCGGAACCACCGGTCTGCTTTTTGTGGGTGTAATCGTAATCGGCTTCACGGCGAATCGTTTCGCGGTAGTTAACCTGCGGTGCACCGACTTCTACTTCGGCTTTGTACTCGCGCTTGATGCGTTCGATGTAAACTTCGAGGTGAAGTTCACCCATGCCGGCGATCAGGGTTTCGGCTGACTCTTCATCGACCCGTACCCGGAAGGTGGGGTCTTCTTTCATGAAGCGGTTAAGCGCTTTACCCATTTTCGTGGCGGCCGCGTTATCGACGGGTTTAATCGCCAATGAAATGACCGGCTCGGGCACGTAAATCGATTCACAAGCGTAGTTCAAAGGATCCTG
The DNA here is from genome assembly GCA_030429565.1 of Holophagae bacterium. GTDB lineage: Bacteria > Acidobacteriota > Holophagae > Acanthopleuribacterales > Acanthopleuribacteraceae > Acanthopleuribacter. The sequence continues at coordinate 369,066 of JAUIFE010000002.1, forward strand.
ACAGAAGGTATCACCGGAGGCACAGTCAACACCAACCATGGCGATGATGTCACCGGCGCCTGCTTCGTCGATGTTTTCTTTGTCATCGGCGTGCATGCGGACCAGGCGGCCAACGCGCAGTTTTTTACCGGTACGGGTGTTAAAGATGGTTTCACCTTTACGCAAGGTACCTTGGTAAATACGGGTGTAGGTAACCTGACCGAATTGTTCTTCGGTGATTTTGAACGCCATACAAACCAGGCCCTTGGAAGAGTCTGGCTCGAGAGGAACTTGTTCGCCTTCGGGGTTGTCGAGGTCGGTCGCTTTTTGCGGCTCGGCTTCGAGCGGAGACGGCAAGTAACGCTCAACCGCGTCCAACAGTCGTTGAACACCTTTGTTTTTGAACGCGGAACCCATGTAAACGGGGACCATGCCGAGTGACTGAACACCTTTTTTGACGGTGGCGTGGATCATGTCTTCGGGAATTTCTTCACCTTCGAGAACCAGTTCCATCATGTCGTCATTAAAGTGGGTCAACTCTTCCAGCATGATTTCGCGCTGTTCTTCGGCTTTGGCTTGATAGTCGGAAGGAATCTCTTCCTCGCGAACATCTTGGCCTTGGTCGCCGTCGAAGTAGTAGGCTTTCATGGTGATCAGGTCGATCACGCCGTTGAACTGGTCTTCCGCGCCGATCGGCAACTGCATCAGAACCGGGTGCAAGCCGAGTTTGTCCTTCAGCTCTTTGACGCCCTTGAAGGGGTCGGCACCGGTGCGGTCCATTTTGTTGATGAAAACCAAACGGGGTACACGGTAGCGCTTCATCTGACGGTCAACGGTGATTGACTGAGACTGCACGCCGGCAACCGAGCAAAGAACGAGGATGGCGCCGTCGAGGACGCGCAGAGAACGTTCTACTTCAACGGTGAAGTCAACGTGGCCGGGTGTGTCGATGATGTTAATCTTCTTGTCATGCCAATGGACGGTGGTCGCGGCGGACGTGATCGTGATGCCGCGCTCTTTTTCCAATTCCATGTGGTCCATGGTGGCCCCGGAACCTCCACCCCGCACTTCTTCGATTTTGTGGATGCGGCCTGCGTAATACAGAATCCGTTCGGTCAGCGTGGTTTTGCCGCTATCGATGTGCGCAGAAATACCAATATTTCTGGTGACTGCAATTTCGCTCATAGCGCTCTTTCCTTTTACTTTAAGAGATTTCTACCAAGGTGGAGCAGGTCTTCTCCGGGATCGGCTGGATAAGTGGTTGGAAAACGTCTGTCTCGGTAGCCGACTTGGGTCTAAACGGCCTCGGGGCCAACAACCCGGAGACTCCACAAACCGTAGAAGTCTACTATAGAACGTGGCGGCCGGCAACACCCCGATTGGCGGCCACGTTCAGGTTGCGCCCTTTGAGCCGTCGCGAACCCCTTGTTGAAGGCCGGCGACGACGCGCAAACAGTGGTAAGATGGTGGCCGTTGTCCGGGTCCCTGTTGCCGTGATGACGGTGCGCCGGCGCTTGTGCCGCGTGTTCTTATCTCCAGACGGGAAACGCCAATTGTGTCAATGGGTTATCGTCGAGGTGGCGGCTGCTGCGCGATCGTTTTCGCGGGCTTTCGATCCCTCGCTGAACCACGTTTTGAAATTGACCGCTCCAGGTCATAGTGTTATGTTGGGTCTAATACCTTTTTGTATTGACGGCGAACCGCGTTTTCCCGATTCTCGTTGCAGTTGAAAGAGAGACCATGGCTTTTAACAAGGCAAAAGCGTTGGCGGCGGCTGACAAGTACATTGCCAAGCAAAATTACAATAAAGCACTCAATGAGTTGTTGAAGGTCGCCAAAGTTGCGCCCGGCGACACCAATTTGTTGAACAAAATCGGGGATCTTTACAGCAAAACCGGTAATGCCTCCTCAGCCACCTCCTACTTTCTTAAGGTAGCCGATTCCTACCGTAAAAACGGCTTTAACCTCAAGGCTATCGCTGTTTACAAAAAGATCCTGCGCGTCGACGGCGGCAACATGGACGCCCGTGACCAGCTTGTCGATCTCTACATGCAGCAGGGTCACCATAGTGAGGCCAAGGGCGAACTGCGGCGCATGGCTGAACATTATTATTCCGAGAATCTTTTTTCACGGGCCTTGAGCTGTTATCAGAAAATGTTGGAGATTGACGGTAGTAATATCGATGCACGTCTTAAAATCTCCGAAATGTTGGTGCGTGAGGGGCGTCGTGACGAGGCCGCCGAGCATTTTCGTACCATGGGCTCCGACTTACTCGCCAAGAATTTGGTCCACGAAGCACACAAAATGATTTCGCAGGGCTTGAAAATGGCGCCCGACTCGGTGCAGCTCCAAATCTTGCTGGCGCGCGTTTACCTCGCCGAAGGGAAAACCGACGAGGCTTTGCACCAGCTCACCGAGACCTGTCGCAAAAACGACCAAAACCTCGATGCCATTAAGATTCTCGGGCAGACCTATTTAGACCGCCGCCAGTTGCGTGAGGCCAAGGCTTGTTTCATGCGCGCGCTGCATATCTCTGCCGATGAAACGGGTTCCTTGGAAGAAGTCGGTCGCAGCTTTATCGAAGCCGGCGAATTGGACGAGGCCTACAGCACCTTGGTGCCGATTGGCGAGCAGTTCATTAAAAAAGGTAAGGTCGACGAAGCGGTCCGTTTGTTCCGCAATGTGCTTTACGCCGATGAGAACCACCTGCCTTCCTTGGAAATGTTGGTTTCGATTTACCGCGAAAACGATCAAACCGCCGACGCCATTTTGACCCTGGAAAAAATGATTCAGGGCCTGATGAGCAAAGGTGCCGACGCCCAGGCCGCCGCCAAGATCCAAGACCTCCTGGCGATGGATCCCAACAATCTCGAGTGGCGTGCCCGCTTGGATCAGCTTCAGTCCGGTGGTGAGGACCCCGTGGCTGACGATCCCGTCAGCGATTTCGTTGACTTAACCGGCGGCGAAGACAGTTTCCAATTGACCGACGACGAAAACGCGATTTCTATGACGGCCCAGCCCGAGGAAACCGATTTGTCGGCCGACAACGGTCCCGACGCGATGGAACCCACCGATCTGGCCACCAAGATTCGCAACCACTTGACCGAAGCCGAAGTTTTTATGAAATACGGCATCATGGATCAAGCGCTGACGCATTTACACGAAATCAAAGAGATCGAACCTTTCCACATCGAGGCCAATCTCAAGCTCAAGCAGATTTATCAAGAACGCGAAGATACCGACAGCCTGATTCAATGCACCGTGGGTCTCATTAACGGCCACATTGATCAGGAGAAGTACCACGACGCTCTGGATTTTGTGAAGGAACTCGAGCAATACCGCCCCGACATTGCCCGCATTCACCGCGGCCGCATTGAGTCGCTGTTGTACCAGTCGGATAAAGCCGACCAGGAAGAACGCGAAACCACCATGTCGCAATACTCGCTCGATTTCAACGCCGGTAGTACCTCGCTCTCGCGCGACTCGCAGGCCTTGTCCTTCTCGGAAACCGATGCCGACGTCGTCGATTTCCGCGATTTGAGCGGCAAGCAGCAAGACGAACCCAGCTCGCCGCCCGACGACGGGATTTGGTCGCTGGATATGCCGCAAGAGCCCGCGTCGGAGAAACCAGGACACCGCGCTCAAGATTTGGCCGATATGTACGCCAGTCAGGTGGAGAACCCCGGCGATGTTACTTTCGACAACATCAGCTCCCTGGACTTTGCGCCCGAAGGTTCGATGTCGCAAAGCAATGATCCTGTCGCCGACGACGATCCCGCCTTCCACTTTCAAGACGATGTCACCGGGGTCACCGACCTAAGTGATATCACCGCCGAGGACCTCGAAGAGGTTGAAGACGGAACCGATCCGTTTTCCGAGCCGGCGATTCCCTCGGCGGTTGACGGCACACTTGACGAGTCTGAGTTGCTCGACGAAGACCATCTCGAAGACGCCGACTTTGAGCCCGAACCGCCGCCCGCGTCTGAGCCGGAGGCCGCGACGCCCATGGGCTCCGCCCCTGGCGGTGGTGAACGTTCTCTGGCGAGTGAGCTTGAGGAAATTGATTTCTTCATTTCCGTTGAAGCCTTTGAAGATGCGCAAAACTTATTACAAGAAGCCCACAACCGTTTTGGCGACCACCCGCTGATTCTCGAGCGCATGCAGGAAGTTCAGGCGCACACCAACACCGACGGCACCCACGGCATGGCGATTGCCGAAACGGGTACTGGTGGGGCGGCGCCGACCCATGATCTGCTCGATCAAGACACCGGCTTCTTTGATTTGGCGGCCGAGCTCAGTGAAGAGCTGTTTGACGACGGCGGTGAAATTAACGACAAAACCGGCCAAGAAGAAATTCAAAGTGTCGACGAGCTGTTTGAAGAATTTAAAAAGGGTGTCGACGAGCAAATTAGCGACGACGACTACGAAACCCACTACGATCTGGGCATTGCTTATAAAGAGATGGGCTTGCTCGAAGAGGCGATTAACGAGTTTCGACGCGCTCAGCGCGATCAAACGCGGTTCCTCGAATGTTCGACCCTCATCGGCAATTGCATGATTGAGTTGGGTCGAACCGAAGACGCGATCGAGCACTACGAGGGCGCGCTCGCCAAAAGCGGCACGCAAAACGAAACGATTGCCCTTAAATACGAATGCGCGCTTGCCTATCAAGGTTTGGGTGAACTGGAAAAAGCCTTGGCCTTGTTCATGGAGATACGCGCTGTCGAGGCCGACTACCGCGATTTGGAATCACGCATTGAGGCCCTGGTCTAGTTGAGGCCGCGTCCAAGCGAATGCGATGGTGCTCGCCGATTGAGTCAGGTGCCGCCTTGCCTCGGGCAGTGACTGTCGGTTGGGTTTGGCGCCAAACCACGACCGTTGCCGAGGTAGACTGGATGTTTTCCAGCCTTTCTTTTCCGCGATTCCTTGCTAAGCTAAACACACTCTGGTCAGCGTGTAGGTGAAAAGATGCGAGGTCGTCCCCTGCGCGAGATTATAACGAAGCCCGTGCTCCTGCGGCGTGGGCGCTAAGAAGGTTTCCAGTATGTCAAAACAAAATGTCCCTCAAAAGCAACGCGCCCTTGATTTGGCGATGGGCCAAATTGAAAAAGCCTTTGGCAAGGGTTCGATTCAGCGCTTGGGCGATCGTGAAATCAAAAAGATTCCCTGTATCTCTACCGGCTCGATTGCGCTCGATGCGGCGCTTGGTACCGGTGGTGTTCCCTACGGCCGGATTATCGAAATCTACGGACCGGAAAGTTCCGGTAAAACCACGCTCACACTGCACATTACCGCCGCCGCCCAGCGTCGCGGTGGTGTCGCGGCCTTTATCGACGCCGAGCACGCGCTCGATCCGCTTTACGCACAAAAGCTGGGTGTCGACGTCGAAAACCTGTTGGTGAGTCAGCCGGATTCCGGTGAGCAAGCACTGGAGATTGCCGAAGTGCTGGTGCGCAGCGGCGCCGTCGATTTGGTGGTCATTGACTCGGTTGCCGCGCTGGTGCCTAAGGCCGAACTGGAAGGCGAAATGGGCGACAGTCATATGGGTCTGCAGGCGCGTTTGATGTCGCAGGCCTTGCGGAAGTTGACCGGGGTCGTGTCGCGGTCGCATACCTGTTTGATCTTTATCAACCAAATTCGGATGAAGATTGGGGTGATGTTCGGTAACCCCGAGACCACGACCGGTGGTAACGCGCTTAAGTTCTACAGCTCGGTGCGGATGGATATCCGTAAGATCGGCAGCATTAAAAACGGTGAAGAAGTGATCGGCAACCGAACCCGCGTCAAGGTTGTTAAGAACAAGGTCGCGCCGCCGTTTAATCAGGCTGAGTTTGAGATTCTTTACGGCGAAGGCATATCCCACATGGGTGAAGTCCTCGATTTGGGTGTCAACGCCAATATTATTGATAAAAGTGGTGCCTGGTACTCCTATACCGGCACCCGTCTGGGTCAAGGTCGCGAGAACGCCAAGCAGTTTTTGCGGGACCATCCCGAAATGGCCGCTGAGATCGAGAAACGTATCCGCAAAGACCTGCTCCCCGACTTGGTTGAGGAAGAGGCGCAAGAGGCGGCCGAGAGCAAAGGTAAAGCCAAGGAATAAGGCGAACCTTGCCTGAAAAGGCGTGAATGATGTCGAAAAGCCGTGTCGGGGACGCCCCGCGACACGGCTTTTTTCACAGGGGCCTCACAATCAAGCAGGGTGGCAGGCCTTTTTGGATGCCTTGGATTTCATCTAAGGTGTTGGAATTAATTGGCTTGATTGGGTGGTTTGGTTTTTTTGAAATAATTGCTTGACGACTACTCGGCAAATTGGCTATTCTTCGGCTCGTTGGCCCGATAGCTCAGTCGGTAGAGCAGAGGATTGAAAATCCTCGTGTCGGCGGTTCGATTCCGTCTCGGGCCATCTTTTACATTTCTAGGATACGCCATCATGGATGCGGTCACGTCAATCGAACTCAACGATGTTCGAAAAGTCGCAAGCGGCAAGGTCCGCGAGATCTTTGACCTAGGCGACACTTTTTTGTTTGTCGCAAGTGACCGCATATCCGCCTACGATGTCGTCATGCCCAACGGCATCCCTAACAAAGGCCGCGTATTGACGCAGCTTTCGCGCTTTTGGTTCGAGCAACTTGGCGATATCGTGGACAACCACGTTGTTTCGCAAAACCTTGCCGACCTACCGCCGATCTTGCAAAACCAAGCGGCGCTGCTTGATGGTCGCTTTATGATCGTCAAAAAATGCGACATGTTCCCGGTTGAATGTGTGGTGCGAGGTTACCTGGTTGGTGGCGGTTACAGTGAGTATCGCGACAAAGGAACGGTTTGTGGCTTGGCGCTACCAGCCGGTCTTGCCGTAGCCGAACGTTTGCCCGAGCCATTGTTTACGCCTGCCCGCAAAGCGGCGGAAGGCCATGATGAGAACATCGACTTTGCGACGATGATCGACATGGTCGGCGAAGCCACGGCCCAAGAATTGCGCCGCATCAGCCTTGCTTTGTATACCCGTGCGGCGGCGTTGGCTTATGAAAAAGGCATTATCATTGCCGATACCAAATTTGAGTTCGGCCTGCACAACGGTCAAATCGTTCTCGCCGACGAAGTATTGACGCCGGACTCGAGCCGTTATTGGCCGCTTGATTCCTACCAAACCGGTGCCAATCCGCCCAGTTTCGACAAGCAATTTGTGCGCGACTACTTAAGCGGTTTGGATTGGGATAAAACGCCGCCTGGTCCGCTTTTACCCAACGCGGTGGTCGAAGGTGCCGAAAAACGGTACCTCGAGTGTTTTCAACTGATTACCGGCCAGTCTTTGTTTGACGCCGCCCCGTAACTTCGGCGATAAAAAACGGGCCCGCCCTTGATCGTGCGTAGGCGGCTCGGTGTCGCTCGCGTGGATTCCGGTGCGTGGCTTTAGGTGATCGGGTTTGTTGTGCATGGTTTTTCATCGCCGCTTCTCCCTCACCTTGTTTCTACTGATTTCCGTCGGCGCTGTTGGTATGATGGGCCCTGTCTCGACGATACCCCCCCTTTTATCGTCGCGGGGACGGGATACCGTCGGCGTCGGTTCGTGTGAGCCGCTGCGACAGTGACAGGTCTTCGCCTGCGTTCACGGTCTCCCGTACCGTTTCCGACCCGTGTCGGCGGACGGCGTGCGACATTGAACGTCCGCAAGGCTGATTGCGGCCCCGCGGTTGTCGGCGGGGTTTTTACGCGTGCCAAGACAGTTTGAAGCGATTGGAGCACCCATGTTGCGATGCCTGATGATTTGGTTCCTGCTGATGGGATGGGTTGTGGCTGCACAAGAGGCCGAGCCGGAAACGGAAGAGCCCGTCACCATTCTGGCCCCCAGCGCCGATTTAGCCCAGGGTGTGGCGCGGTTTGAACAGGGTGATATGTTTGGCGCCGAAAGCCAGTTTTTGGGACTGGCCCCGACCCGTGCGAACCGGGCGACCCTTGCGCGCTACTTGAGTGCGATCGCCTTGCGCACCCATGCCGTGACGGTCAAGCGCTCGTTTTTTGAAGCCAACTTGGCGCGCGATCCCGAATGGCGTGCTATGGCTTTGTTGGTGTTGTGCCACCTAACGGTCGCCCAAGAAGACTGGCCGGAGTTCCAGCGTTTCGCGCAGCTTTACCTCAACGAAAACAAGCCGCTTGCCGACGATCCACGCTGGTTCCTGCTTTATGCCTTGGCCCGCTTTACAGCGGTTGAGCCGCCCGATTTACAACTTGACCAAACCGAATTGCGCTGGTTTTTGGTGTCTCGGCAAACACCCGCCGAGCGGGCCTTCCCGTTGTCGGCGCCCGCCGGCTTACCTTATTTCTGGCGCTACGGTGCTTTGCTCGAGCAGAGTCAGCCGTTTGAAGTGCCTCAGTTTGGCGGTGATCCAAGTGATCGCGATTTGCTCCTGTACCAAATGCTAGAAATCAAAGCTGCATTGAATCGCGACGACGCCAATTCAGCGGCGGTGAAAATCAACCAAATGAAACGCGATCAGTTTAGCAAGGTCGATACCCACCTCAAGATTCACTATGCAGATTTGTTGGCTGCGTTTTACCGCAAGCGTAACAAAACCAGTTCGCTGGAGAAAGTGCAGCGCAATCGCGACATTTACCGCAAGTGGGCGCTGTTGCCCGTTGTGCCCCGTCCCGAGGCGGCTTTGGCCGGCGAAAAGCTGCGCACGGGGCGTGAACGTGAGCGGGCTGAAGAACAGGCACTTGCCGAGCAACGCGCCAAGACCGAGCAACAAGCTCTAGCGGCGCCACAGGTGCAAGTCGATTCGCCTGTGGATGAAGCCGCTGCTGTCGGCGAAACGGATCCCGGCCCGGAAAACAAGCCCGCGCCTGCCGCCGCCAAACCAAAGGACGAGGAAGCCGCGAACGGTTGGGCGTGGTTGAATAGCATGGAAATGCGGGTGCTGTTGGGCCAGGATGCGGCCAAGGATGAATTGCGGGCTTTTAATGCTGAAACCGCCGCGCAAAAACACTATCGCGATTACTTACTCGGTGTATGGTACCTCGAGAAACGCCAAACCGAAGAAGCCGCCGTCTTTTTAGGTAAAGCCTTGGACGGTGTGCTCGAACTGCCGCTACCCGCCTTGGAAAGCCAAATTCGCGTGGCGCTCGCCCGCAATTACGATCTGCTCGGCAACACCGATCGCCGCGATTGGCATTTTTTGCGGGCCGTCGAGATTTGGAAAACCCCTGAGAACGTGCCCTTGCTGGCGTTGACGAAACTGGGTGTGCCGCAAAATCCACTGGCAACCATGATCGACCGCAAACTCGCACAAAACCTCGATGTCGACGCCGTTGGTGAGCTGTTTTATCACGGTGAATTGGCGCATCTTTTGGCCTTGCGCGGACGTGCCCTGCAACGCAAGGCGCTGAGCCGAAACCAAGTGCTCGACCACCAATTGCACCAAGTCGGTGGTCAATTAGCGGCCATGGTCGACGACATGATGAAGTTCGCCAACCACGGCGCCTCGCCGCGTCGCTTCAACCAGGCGCTGGCGATTTGGACCCAACTCTGGGATCAAGTGCAACCGACCTACCAACAAACTGAATTTAACAATCTGGCGCAAGTGCAACAATCGCTCAACCAGCGTGACCGCATTCTCTATTTCATTGAGGGTCGTCAGCGTTTGGGTCTATTGGTTTTGAGTAAAACTCAGGCTTTCGGTGTTGCGCTCGGCAGCTTGCGTGACTTCCACGCCATGGACGCGACACGGCAGCTCCAGTTCCTCGAGGGCCGACTCGGCCCGGTTTGGAACCACCACGGGCCCGTCTTAGTGAAGCCCTCGGCCGGCTTGCTGCACGGCGATTTTCTCGAGAAACTTCAGCAGCGCTGTACCAATCCGGAACGTCTGTCTTTCCACTTCTCGTTGCGCGACTTTACCGCGGCCTATGTCCAAAAGGACTGTGACAACTTCGCCGTGGTCGTGGCCGAGGAAAGCGAAATTCTCGAGGCCTGGAGCGGCACCGTGCCTGCCAAAGAACGTCAGATTTGGACTGCTGAGGAATGGCAGGCTGATCGCGGCTACGAGCGTTTCGAATGGGCGGATCGAATTCTCTACCAAGGCGATTTAGAGCATCATGCCGAAGGTTTGTACTTTGGCGGTTACACCGAGGGTTTGGCGTTACATCGCTTGATTCACCTCAACTTGACCTTGTGCTCGATGGGTTTGGTTTCCAAGGATATCGAGCATTGGGGCGCGATTTTTGACGAGTTGGAACTGTTGGATCCCGGTGGGCATATTGCCTTTGACCTCTTCCGCAAGTTGCCGCCGCGTTTACCGCAAGATCCGCGTGCGCGCGGTGGGGTGCGTTTCAGCCCTTGAGTCGCCTGGCGTTGCGCTCCAACGGGGACTATCGTCCTCGTTGGCTGACCGCTCGGCAAGACAGCCGACGATTTACGCGTTGTCGCGGCTGGGCTACGCGCGCGTATTGATAAACCGTGAGTGATATTTAAGCGTTTTTTTTCTAAAGGCTTAACGGTTTTTTGTAAGATTTTTACCATCACGACCGCCGTTTCAGGCCCTGCCGGCATTGTTCTCGCAAATATGACCGTGGGTCGCGATTCCGGCGGCGAAACACGGCGACTAACTCCCAGTCTCCGACCGAAAAACCGCGCTACTCGATAGCGTTTGTTTGGTTTGATGGTGCCCGTTCGCCCTCCCCCCCGGAATCAGCCGCGGCCTTGCCGGCATGTTCATTTTTTCCTAAGGAGTAACCTTCTATGAATTGGCAACTGGGATTGCGTGGTGCGCTGCTTGTTGCGCTTTGGGCGATGGTTTCACCGCTGGCCGCGCAGCAAAACGATTACTTCGACCGCACCGAAATGATTTATTTCGAGATCAACCTAGGGACACACCGGCCGGACAATGGTTCCGACTTGTTTCAATTTTTCGAGGAAACCAGCACCTTTGACGCCGACGATCTAGACGGCTTTGTGGTGGATTTCAAACTGTACTATCAACTTAACAACCGGCTCAGCATCGGTGGCGGCGTCGCAGTCTACGATGAATCGATCAGTGCCGAGAGCCGCGATTTTGTCGATATCGAGGGCCGTGGCATTATCCACGACACCGAATTCACCACCACCTGGGTTGGGGCCCAAATGGTGTGGACGCCTTTTGGCGCCGGTGAACAATTTGGCAGTCGCGGCTGGGCGCCCAAATTCTTTGTGCCCTATCTGACCGCGGGTCTTGGTTTCAAAAGCTACGAGCTGATCCAGGACGGCGAGTTCGTCGATGATTCCAACCCCAACGATCCGTTTATTTTTAGCGATCGCTTTGAAAGCGACGGCGATGGTCTTGCAACGCGTTTGGGTTGCGGGTTTCGCCTCAACTTACACCGCAACGTCGACCTCAACTTCTCCCTGCAACAAGAGTGGGCCGAGGACGATGTTTCGGGTTCTTATTCGGGATTTGGCGATTTGGACCTCGGTTCCCAATCCGCCATGATCGGCATTACGTTCCGAATCTAGCGTCATCGGGGAGCCGGACAAGAGGTGGTCCGGCTTTTCCCATCTCGGCCTCGGCGATGTGGGGATCGCATTCGATGATTTGGTATGATCCAACCTGATCCCCAACCCACCCCATGCCCTAGGACAGGCCGACAACCTCACCGGCAAGCAGGAAGATAGGAGTAGGTTATGCGTGCTTTGATGGTCGTCGTTACCTTGGTGTTAACGGCGCAAACCGCGTTATTCGCCCAAGTAACGTATGAAGAATTACGGGCCCAACTTGAAGAGGGTGCGAATGAGGAAATCCTCACGCAAATGATTCGTGCCGAAGGCTTGGCCTTTGACGTCGACAAGAAAGTATTGCGCCAAATGAAGCGCGACAAGTTCCCCGACTGGCTGATTGACCTTGCCATTGAACTGGATCAAGGTGTGGTGAGTGAACCGATTGTCAGCGCTTACGGCGGTGGCGGCGGTTATTACAGCAATTATTACAACGACTACCACCGTCCTTTTTACGGCCACAATTACTGGTGGTGGGACTACTGGGATTATGCCTGGTATGGTCCCGCCAGTGTTTTTGGTTTTTGGGGATTGGGTTTTCCCTACAACCAGCACTATTACGGTTACCGTTACTTGAACTTGCGTCGACCCAGCGGTACCGTCACGCGCGGCGGTTATAACTCGCCTCATGATGACAACTATCGTGGTCCGGCCCGGACACGCGTTGTGCGCGACGGCAAAGCTCAGGTGACACAGCCCGCACCGACCGCTAACAGCGGCACACGTGTGACCCGTGGTCGCAACAGCGGTGCCGCCGCCACATCGTCTTCGGGCGGCGCACGCGTATCCCGTAGCGGTGGTTACCAAGGCTCCGCGACACCGCCCGCGCGCAGCGGCGGTAGTGGGCGCAGTGCCCGTCGCAAATAATTCACTCGTTCGATCAACGATTGGCAAGAGCGGCCTCTGCTTCCTGCAGGGGCCGCTCTTGTTTTGGGCTTCGGCATGGCGCTAAAAGGGTTCGGCGCCAATATCTCGTAGACATTCGCAGGGGGTCTGGTATGATCGGGCATCGGGTGTGAAGCGTAACGCGCGTCGTTCCTATCGACGATTGCCGGCTTTTTCAATCGCAGCTCTCGGCCCGAAAGAAACGTAGGTCGTTCTCCACGAGACACGATCCGTCTCCTCCGCCAAGCACGTGCGCCGATCCCCCATGGCGCTGAACAGGGTTCGTACCAATTTTGGTCGGCTGTTCGGGCTTCGCCCGCTTGTCATCGCCGGTTAAATTCATACCGTTACACGGGGGATTCATGAAAAACGTAGCCGTTGCAGGCGCCCAATGGGGCGATGAAGGCAAAGGGAAAGTCGTCGACATCCTTGCCGAGAAATTTGATTATGTCATTCGCTATCAAGGTGGCCATAACGCCGGCCACTCGGTAGTTTTTGGTGGCAAACGCTATGCTTTGCACGTTTTGCCCAGCGGTATTTTTCACGCCGATACCGTCAACATCGTCGGTAACGGTGTCGTCGTTGATCCCTTCGCGCTCCTCAAAGAAATTGAGGGTATGGAAAGCAAAGGTATTTCCGTGACGCCGGAGCGTTTGAAAATCTCCGACCGTGCCCACATCATTTTGCCTTATCACGGCATCATCGATCGTTGGCGTGAAAGCGGTTCCGGCAAGCGTCAAATCGGCACCACCGGGCGCGGCATCGGGCCCGCCTACGAATGGAAGGCAAGTCGTCGCGGCGTCCGTTTTTGCGATGCTTACGACATGGGCCACTTCCGCCAACGGGTTGAGTACGAGTACACTGCTATTCGCGAGATTTACGGCGATATGGACGAGTTGGCCGAGTGGCCGTTGAGCCGGGTTCTGGAAGAATCCTGCGCCGCCGTCGCCCGTCTGATGCCCCACGTGATCGACAGCGTCTACGAACTTGCCGAAGCACGCGCCCAAGGCAAACGCATGTTGTTTGAAGGGGCCCAGGCCACTTTATTGGATGTCGATTTCGGCACCTATCCGTACGTTACCTCTTCGAACTCCTGTTTGTTGGGCATTACCGCCGGGGCCGGTGTCCCCCCCGGCGCGATTCAGCGCTCGATCGGCATCTGTAAGGCCTACACCACGCGGGTCGGTAAGGGTCCTTTTCCTACCGAGTTGCACGACGATACCGGTACCAAGCTGCGTGATGCCGGCCATGAATACGGCACCACTACCGGTCGTCCGCGGCGCTGTGGGTGGTTGGACCTCGTGGCACTCAAATACGTGCAACACCTCAACGACTTCTCAACCCTTGCCATCATGAAACTTGATGTAATGGACAGCTTGGCCGAGGTGAAGCTCTGTGTCGGTTACCGGCTGGATGGTGAGGAGATTACGCGCTTCCCTGCCGCCTTGGACGCCCTGGATCGGGTCGAACCTATTTACAAAACGTTCCCTGGCTGGCAGACGCCCCTTCACGAGGTGCGCCGTTATGACGCGCTTCCGACCGAAGCCAAAAACTACTTGGCGGCAGTTGAGCGTTTCATCGGTTGTCCCGTTGGTTTGGTGAGTGTTGGGCCGGATCGCGAGCAGACGATTTTCCGCCACGCCGACCTTTTCAACTAAGTTTCAATCGCGACTACGGCGACCAGGCTAGCAAAACAAAAGGGCTGCGCAATAAAATTGCTGCAGCCCTTAACTTTTTATAAGACAAGTATTTCTGTTTTTGCAATGAAGCCGTTGCCAGGCCTGTTGTCCACCTGTTCCGATGGTTTTCTTAGCGGTTGGCCAAGCCTTGGCTGACGATGCTGTATTCCTCGTCGGCGACGCAGTCCGAGGGGTCGATGCCGATGAAGGTTGGGAACCCTGTTTCGGCATCAAAGTCGACTTCCATGTAATCGGCGCGGCCTAATTCCTGCTCGATTAGGGCAAACATCTCTTCCACCGAGTAGTAGCGTTTGACCGCCGAAACCGGCACTTGCTCACCGGATTCGACGTAGCTCAAGCTGTCAATGACCGCGCCGTTCACACCGATTTGCGTGATTTGGGTGACTTCTTGCGGGCAGAAACAGCGAAAGGCTTGTTGGAAGGTATAGCCGTTTTCACGGGAAACCGCCGCCCATTTTTGGCGTGCTTCGGCCAATTCCGCGCGCAGGTCGGGGTAGCTGTCCATGGCTTTGGCGAGATTGCCGACCAAGAAACTTGTGGCGGCGTCGGCGGCTTTACTTCCTTTCACCGCCATTGCCATGACGCGGCGGTCGGCGCGCACCTGAATGTAGGCGTCGGCCTCAAAGGTAAAAGCTTCACCTAGGTTAAGCAGGGCTTTGTGCCCGGGTGCGAGCGCGTAGCGCTGTTGTTCACCGATTTGCGTGCCGTCGGCTTGGTGGTAGGTGACGACCGCGTTGAGGTTGAGGCACAGGGTGTTAAGCAGAATCAGGCCGTCGAAATTATCGTTCCAGTTGGAAGGGTAAACGCGCCAATGGGTAGCTGTTTCGCTGGTGTCGCCAATTCGCAACGCGTTCTGAGGTTGGGCGATGGGCTCGTAGATCACGCCGGCGACCACCTCGCTTACTTTGTTCAACACCATGTAATCGATTGTGGTGTCGCCGAAGAGGTCGTCGCGCCATTTCTTTTCGCGCGCGCCGGCGGGCAGGGTCCACTCGTATTCGCCGAGTGCGGCGCCATTGGCGGCCACTGCGCGCACTAATACAAATTGCTCGTCGGCGGTGGGGTTCTCCAGCACAAGCGCGGTGCGAAAGCGGGTGTCGTCTTTGGTGATATGGGGAACGTAGGTGCGGGTGTTGTTAAAAAAGCCGGGCGGTTGAAAAGCAACCGTAAAAAGCAAGCTGGTCAAATACAACATGGGATTATCTCCGGAAAGTAAGGGGTCACTCGCGACGGGCGGCGTGTTTGAGCGGTCGCTCAGGTTGCCTGCGAGGCCTGTGGTCGCCCTGTGGGTGTCGTCGCTTTAGCTGGTGCGAGACCCATGCCGGCTTTGGGGACGGGTGACCTTGATTATCCCAAGGCCGGGCGCTAGGCCCTTGTGGCCGGGCTATGCGGCCTTGGCGCGACCGTCAATCGACGCGGCTGACGACAGCCCCAGCCGGGTTGGGCCGCGCCCCCGGCGTGATTCGCGTTAGGAAAAGACAACGCCGCTTGGCGGCCGGTTAGGTTTGGCCTTGGTTTCGATGCGCTTCAGGTAAAAGGCTCGGCTATAGGCATTTTTCCGCTTTAGGACGATTCCCGATCGCTTCGGCGGGTTAGGCTTCATGCCTGGCCTTCGATCTGCTATATTGGTCCTCTGCTTTCTGTAGTCTCATGGTTGTCTTCTGCAAGTCCTCTTTCGGACCGCAAAATTTCGTGGGCGCAGATTCGAATTACAAACGAAACGCCTTGTGTTTCTGGTTTTGGGGGGATGGGTTGATTCAGCTCGATGATTTACTTCGCGAGATGGTTTCCCAGAATGCTTCCGACTTACACATCAAACCGATGCGACCGCCGTTGTTTCGGCTCGACGGGGTTCTCCGTCCTTCGAAGCACAACCCCATGCGGCCCGAGGAAATCAAACAAACACTCGACGGCATTTTGCAAGCCCGACATCGTCGTGAGTTGGAAGAGCGGCAAGCTGTTGACGTCGGGTACTCTGTTAAAGGGGTTTCTCGTTTCCGCGCCAACATCTTTATTCAGCGCGGGACCTATGGTGCGGTTTTTCGCCGTATTCCCATCGAGATCCCCAGTTTGTTGGATTGGGGATTGCCCAAAATTATTCAAGATTTCACCACGTTTCACCAGGGGCTGATCTTGGTGACAGGGCCGACAGGCAGTGGTAAGTCGTCGACCTTGGCGGCCATGATTCGGCTGATTAACGAAACCCGCCCGGTCCATATTTTGACGATCGAAGACCCCATCGAGTTTTTGTTTCGCGATCAAATGGCGGCCATCACGCAGCGCGAGATCGGCATGGATACGCCGACCTTCCAGCAGGCTTTGCGCAACGCGATGCGCCAGGATCCCGACGTGATCATGGTGGGTGAGATGCGCGACACCGCCACCATGGAAACCGCCATTACCGCCTCTGAGACGGGTCACTTAGTGTTATCCACGTTGCACACCAACAGTGCCAGCCAATCGATTGACCGCATCATGGACGCCTTTCCATCATCGCAACAAAAGCAGGTCCGCCTGCAGTTGTCGCAGGTCATGCAGGCGATTATGACGCTCAAACTGTTGCCCAAGAAAAGTGACAATGGTCGGGTGGCGGCTGTTGAAATTTGTCGCAACTCACCGGTCATTTCCAAAATGATCGCCGAGAACCGCATCAGCGAAATTGACGAAGAAATGGCCAAGTCGGTCAACTACTACAAAATGCAAACCATGAACCAGTCGATGATTGCACTGGTCATTAATGGTCAAATTAGCGTGGAGACGGCGATGGCCTCATCGCCGAATCGCGAAGAGCTTGATTTGGCGCTGCGCAAAATTTTCTACAGTGCCGGCGCCGAGGGAGGCAGCATGGGTGAAAGTTACTCCGATTTCTCAAAAATCGAAGAATTGATGGAATCCGCACGGTTGTATACCGAGCTACAAGACAAATTTAAGTTCGAAGTGGACTCGCGCGAATCGCGCATTCGCGAGTTGGAATCGGAAGTCGGTAATTCCGAAAACCGCTTGCAGCAGGCCTTCCAGCAACTGGATCGTCTTTTGAAAGAAAAGGAACAGTTGGCGGCCGAGAAAGACAAAGTGCGCGATTTTTACGAAAAGAAAATGGCGACCATGCGCAAACAGTTCCAAGAGCGGCTAAACCAACGCAAATAAGCGCAGAAACAAGCCCAAAGCAAAACGGACCACCTCGGTGTGGTCCGTTTTTATTTTGGGTGGTCGTTGGTGAAAAGAGCGACCCAGCCGTGGTTAGGGATAATAGCCGGCCGGTTCGGTCAGGTACATCAACCAGGCAAAGCCCAAGCCGGCAACGAAAAGCACGCCGAAATAAAGTAGGAAGTGGTGGTGCCAAGGATGGGTTTTGCGATCAAAATAAAGGATGTGGAAGCACGTACTCAGAATGGTACTGGTGATCAGCATATGTAAAAGATGACTGCTCAAAGGATCCCCCCAAAGGTGAATGAATCTTATACCACAACGGTCCCAGGTTGAGATAGTCCGCGCTCGATTGTCTGTCTTACGGGAAAACTTTAGTGAATTGAGAAAAGCCTCGATAAGAGCTTAAAGTCAATTTGCCGTGGGAAGAAGGACGGTGGCCGTGACCGTGCCGGCAAGATCTAAGTGCCCTGCTTAACGTGGTTGTTTTCTAGGTTGGGCGGCATTTGCTATACTTACCCAACCCTGCCTTTTCCCTAATTGACTTGTGACATGTGGATGCGACCTTTCTCATCCGCCGAGATACCGTCCTGGGTTCACGTGTCACCCTTCCGTGACATAGCCGACTTCAGCCCAAAAGGAGCCGGGGCCGATGAAACAGATCCTTATTGTCGACGACAGTAAAACCGCACGAATGATGTTGAAACATTGGCTGACGGCTTTGCGTCCCAAGTACCAATTGCACGAGGCTGCCGGCGGGGATGAGGCCTTGGCCCTGGTGCAAGCTTCGCCGGGTGATTGGTTGGCCCTAATTGATTACAACATGGAAGGGCTGACCGGTACCGAATTGGTGCAGGCGCTTCTGCCTCACATTCCACCGGCATGCATGGCCTTATGTACCGCCAATATTCAAGGTGCCATCCAAGAAAAAGCCCAAGACCTGGGTATTCACTTCATGAAGAAACCCATGAATCCCAAGAAATTGATGACCTTGCTAGGTCTGATGGAAGGAGCGGGGGCTTGATCGAGATTTGGGGTGCACCATGAATCTGTCTGAAACACATGCCGACCTGCTGAAAGAAACCTTCAACATTGGGGTTGGTAGTGCCGCCGAAGCGCTTAGCGAAATTGCCGGTGGTGAGGAAATCATTCTCACGGTCCCGCAATTGCGAATGATGACCTTGGGTGATTTGGGACGCCAAGTGCGCGATGTGTCCGGTGAAGATATTTGTTCCGTTACCGAAACCTTTCGCGGCCCGTTCAGCGGCAAGGCGATGATGCTCTATTCCCAGCGCGAGAGCCTTGAGTTGGTGCGCTTGATGCTAGGGGACATGATTCCCGTCGAGCAAATTCGCGAAATGGAGGGTGAAGCCCTGTGTGAAGTCGGTAACATCGTACTTAACGCCTGTTTGGCGGCCATGGCCGACATGATTGGTTCCGAAATTGAAACCGACATCCCGCAACTCAAGGTCGGCCATTTCGAAAAAGTATTGCACCAGGAAGCCGTGGGGTCGGACGAACACAGCATTCTTTACTTGCGCATGGATTTCACCATGGCGCGTTACCAACTGAACGGCCACATTGGATTTGTCTTTGACCTAAACTCAATGACGTCGCTGCTTGCTTGTTTGGAAAATTACCTTAACTCCATGCTTGAGATGTAACGCATGTCTGATTTGTCGGATCTCCTCGCGATTGCCGCCCAACACAGTAGTCACGGTCTGATTTTGCTCGATCAAGATCTGAAGATCGTTTTTTTTAACGCCTGGATTGCCAAGGCGGGCGGCCTCAAAGAGGACACCTCTATCGGGAAAACGCTGGAAGAGGTCTTCAAGGCGCCGGTTGCACCGCGTTTAAACGCCGTATTAAACAATGCGGTTCAGCGCGGGCAGAGTGCGCTGCTGTCGCCGGCCTTCACCCCGAGTCCACTGCCGTTGGCGCACCCCAACCATCCCGATCTGTTGATGAAACAGAAAGTCTCGGTGTCTTCATTCAAAAAGGGCGCGTCGCGCTATTGCCTGATCGATGTGTCCGACGTGAGTTTGGCGGCCAACCGCGAGATTAAACTGCGCGAGCAAACCAAACTTTTGCACCAAACCCTCAACAAGCTGTCGCATATTCTCGACGGTGTGAGCGAGGCCGTACTCAGCACCACCTGCGACGATTACATGGTGCAGACGGTCAACAAAGCCGCGGAGAAGATGTTTGGTGTGGCTGAACGGGATCTCGTCGGGGTGCCGTTGGGTCGCTTGGTGGCGCAATTGCCGACCCACAAAGCCGATCAAACCGTTTCCTTTGAAACCGAAACCGAATATGGGTTGGGCGAGAACAAAAAAAGCGGCTTCCTGAGTGTGACCGTCAACAGTCAGACCAGTTTCGACGTATTGACGTGGGTCATTAAAGATATCAGTGCGCTTAAAGACACCGAGCAAACCCTAATTGAAGCCAAAAAAATCGCAGAAGAGGCATCCAAACAGAAGTCTCGTTTCCTCGCCAACATGAGCCACGAAATTCGCACCCCGCTCAACGGCATTCTCGGCATGAGCGACCTGTTGTGGGGGACCACGCTTGACCTGGAACAACAGGAATACACCGAAATGATTCGCAAGTCGGGCGAAACCCTGTTGGCCATCATCAACGACATTCTCGATTTCTCCAAAATTGAATCCGACAAAATCGACTACGACATCGTTGAGTTTTCGCTGACGGATTGGTTCGAAGATGTCATCGGTTTGGTGCGGCCGCAGGCCCACTTTAAGGGTTTGGATCTCGGTTATCACCTGGACTTTCCACGCGGTGCGCGGGTTAAGGGCGATCCATTGCGCATTCGCCAGGTGCTGTTTAATCTGTTGTCCAATGCCATTAAGTTCACCAATGAGGGCGGTGTCTTTGTCCGTTTGCGCGTCGATATTGGTCCAGATGAACGCGCTTGGCTGTTCCTCGACGTTCAGGATACCGGCATTGGCATTGATGGTCCCGACCAAGAGCAGTTATTTCTGCCGTTTGTGCAAATCGACGGCAGTTCTACCCGGCGTTACGGCGGAACCGGTCTTGGTTTGGCGATTAGCAAACGACTGGCTGAACTGATGGGCGGTGACCTTACCGTCGACAGTCGCGTCGGTGACGGCTCCATCTTCCACTTCAAAATTCCGGTTGAGTCGCTGCAATTTAGCCCCATGGGGCGTCCCAGCCTCGCGGTCGCGGAACTGCGCGTGTTGGTGTTGTCGGACCATCCGTTTTCCGCGCGCCATTTGGAGAAAATGCTGGCTTCTTGGGATGTGTCTTGTGCCTTGTTTACCGACTTGGCCGCGATGGATGCCGCGGGCATCGAGTCGACGGATTTTCACCTCGTCTTTTTAGATTGTGCCGCGCAGAACGATACCGTTTTGATCGCCTTGCGCGGGCGGTCGGCCTTTGCCGAGGCGCGCTTTGTGTTGTTGCGCCAGGTGTCGCCGACCCAATCGCCCATGAAAGAAGCCAAAAACGACCCCTATGTTGTCAGTGTCCACAAACCATTGAAAAGCGGTGTGTTGGTGCCCTTGTTAACGGGTTTTCAAGCGCCTGAACCCAGCGCGCGCAAGCAGCCGACCACGCCTTCCGGTAATTCGAACATCAAAATTCACATGCTGGTGGTGGAGGACAATCCGGTGAATCAAAAGGTCATTGGGCGCATGTTGACCAAGTCCGGTTTCCACGTAGATATTGCCGAAAACGGCGAGGTTGCCTTGTCGATGTTGGGTGAACAACCCTTTGATTTGGTGCTGATGGATTGTCAGATGCCGGTGATGGACGGTTACCAGGCGACTGCCGAGATTCGTGAGCGTTTTGCGGCGCAAGATTTTCGCATTCCGATTATTGCCTTAACCGCCAGTGCCATGGCCGGTGATCGCGAACGCTGTTTACGCGCCGGTATGGACGACTACCTGACCAAGCCGGTCAAACAAGACGCGCTGCTTCAAATGATCAAAAAGTGGGTTGATCCGGTTTTGCAGCGCCGTTCCGAGGCGGGTGCCTAACCTTCGCGATCACGCAGGGTTAATGACGGCCGACCCAGCTTCGACTATAATGCCCCCATCGAAACCGTTTCCGCATCGGGCCCTGTTGATGACGATGCGTTGGCTGTCAATCAATGGTGACCAATTGCGTCCCCTGCCGTTTGCTCTGCTGACCGGCGCCGCCCCTTTGAAGCGGCGTGCTCGGGAAATCCGTGGGTGAGAAGGAATTACCATGAAACAGATGTTACGAGAAATGGCGCAGGGGCGTTGTGCGAACGGTGAAGAAACCGCCACCGTGTTCCGCAACTTGATGAGCGGGGAATTGGATCCGATCGCAGCGGCCACTTTTCTCGCATTGCAGATCCGCAACGGTGTTGACAGCGGCCAACTCAAGGCAGCGCGCGAAGCCATGATGAGTTTCGCGCAAACCATTGCTATTAAAGATGCCGACGCCATTGATAACTGCGGTACCGGCGGCGACGGCGGTGCCTCCTTTAACGTGTCGACCACGGCTGCCTTTGTGATTGCCGGTGCCGGTTGTACCGTCGCCAAACACGGGAATCGCGCTGTTTCCTCGACCTGCGGCAGTGCCGACTTGCTGGAGGCCTTGGGCGTGAATTTAACGCTAAGCCCGCAACAGGTTGCCGCCTGTATCGACGACGTCGGCGTGGGGTTTATGTTCGCGCCGGTTTTCCACCCCGCCGTAAAACACGCCGTTCCCATTCGGCGCGCCATGGGGATTCGCACCATTTTTAATATGTTGGGTCCGCTTGCCAATCCCGCCGGTGTGAAACGCCAGTTAATCGGAGTTTTCGCCGAGGAGCTGACCGAACTTTTTGGCGAAGTGTTGGCTGCTTCCGGCGCAACCGGCTTTGTGGTCTGGGGTGAAGACGGCTCCGATGAAATCAGCCTAACCGGTCGCACCAAAATTACCGAGGTCAAAGACGGCAAGTTTTGGTCGCGCCTATTCGACCCGCGTCGCCACGGCTTTGATTGGGTTGAACCTCACGACCTGGACGGCGGCACGCTCGAGAAAAACGAAGCGGTGTTTCGCGCCGTGTTAGAACACCAAACCGACGGGCCCGCGCTGGACATGGTGGTGCTCAACGCCGGATTTGCGCTGTATGCCGGCGGACGCTTCAGCAGCTTGGACGATGCTTTTGAGGCTGCGCGTCAGGCGATTTATCAGGGCAAGGCGTGGGAAAAGGTGCAAGCGCTGATTTCCTGGACGAAGGCCCAGGCCGGCTAATTCGCACGCACGCTGCGCTGCGACCGCGGTGCCGGGTTGGTCGGGTCATTGCCACTGTCCACCCGTTCTCGGCCCGAACCCAAGCGCCCCTGGCTTGACAGGGTTGGCGGCCCTGCTAATAATGCAACTCTCTTGATTGCTTTAAACACACGTGTGGGTGGGACATGGATATTTTGAGTCGAATTGTTGCCGATACCGAGCAAACCATCGCCAAGCGCAAGCAAACCGTATCGCAGGCCGAGTTGGAGCGCATTGGCGGCGATGCCGCTTGGCCACACCATTCGCTGAAACAGAAAGTGACCGCTGATCACGACGCGCATATCATTGCCGAATTCAAACGCAAAAGTCCGTCACGACCCAACATCAATATGAAGGCCGATCCTGTCAGTGTTGCGCAAACCTATGCGCGCGGCGGTGCTTCGGCCATGTCGGTGTTAACCGAACCCGATTATTTTGCCGGTGCGCCCGCCGACCTGCAGGCGATCCGGGCGGCTGTCGCAATCCCTTTGTTGCGCAAGGATTTTGTGGTGGATCCCTACCAAATTTACGAAGCCAAAGCTTGGGGCGCCGATTTGGTCCTGCTGATTGCGCGCATTCTCGAACCCGCCCAATTGGCTGAGCTCAACGCTTGTGCCCAAGCACTTGGGCTTGAGACGCTTTGCGAAATCCACAACCGCGAGGAATTGGCTCGTGTCGGTGATACACCCGTCGACTTCCTCGGTGTGAACTGTCGCGACCTTAAAAAGTTCTCCACCAATCTCGATCAACTGATCGATCTCGCCGGCGATTTGCCCGACGGCCCGATTTGGGTTGCAGAAAGTGGGATCGGTGGGCGCGACGACGTTGCTCGTTTGCAAGGTGTTGGTTACCGCGCCTTTTTAATTGGTGAGCACCTCATGAAAAGCGCCGATGCCGCCGCAGAGATTGGCAACCTGCGCGGGTATACCGGCTAACCCGACACCAAGGAGCGCCCATGTCCGACCGATCCAAAGCGCAACCGGCGCGACGTACCCAAGTGAAAATTTGCGGATTGACGCGGGCGCAAGATGTCGCGGCGGCCGTGGCCGCCGGTGCCGATATGCTGGGATTTATTCACGTGCCCAAAAGCAAACGCTTCGTGACCCTCGAGCAAATAGAGACTTTGGTGGCGGAGGTCCCCGATCACATTGCCACCGTGGTTGTTGTGCAAAACGCCGCCGAGGAAGTGCTCGACATGTTGCGCGATCGCGTTTCCTTTAAGTGGATTCAATTCCACGGCGATGAAGACGTGGCCCTGGTACGCCGTTATCGCGGTTACAAAGCGCAGGCCGTGTATCTCGACCGCGATCTTGACGAACCCTTGGCCAAGCTCGATCCCAGTGCGCCTTTTAACCTCATCGACAGCGCCGTCGCCGGTCAAAGTGGCGGCACCGGCTTGACCTTCGATTGGTCATTGTTGCGCGAATGGCCGGGCAACCTGATGGTGGCCGGTGGGCTGAATGCCGACAACGTTGGCGACTTGGTGCGCGATTACGCGCCGTGGGGTGTCGATGTTGCCGGCGGCGTCGAAGCAGAACCAGGCGTCAAAGATCACCAAAAATTAGAAGCTTTTATTCAAGTCGTGCGGTCCGCCGATGCCGCGCGTACATAAACGACCCAACCCGAGTGGCACGACCCCGCCACCCTTTACCTTCCCAACCCGAGACGAGGAGTTGTCGCAATGAAACAAACGCCGGTGCAGACCTACCAGCAGCCCGACAGCCACGGTCATTTTGGACGCTTTGGCGGCCAATATGTTCCCGAAACGTTGATGCCCGCCCTTTACGAACTGATCGAGGTTTATCAAAACCTCGACGAATCCTTTTGGCGTGAATACCGCGCCTACCTCAAGGATTACGTGGGCCGGCCGACGCCGTTGTACGAGGCAAAGCGATGGTCACGCGAAGCAGGCGGTGCGCGCATCTTCCTCAAGCGCGAAGACTTAAACCATACCGGTGCTCACAAGATTAACAACACGGTCGGCCAAATTCTGTTGGCGAGGCGTATGGGAAAAACGCGCATCATCGCTGAAACCGGTGCCGGTCAACACGGCGTGGCTACCGCGACCGTTTGTGCTTTATTTAACATGCCCTGTGTCGTTTACATGGGCGCCGAAGACGTTGAGCGCCAGTCGCTTAACGTTTATCGCATGCGTTTGTTGGGTGCTGAGGTGCGTCCGGTGACCTCCGGCTCACAAACCCTCAAAGACGCCACCAACGAAGCCATCCGCGATTGGGTCACCAACGTAGAAGACAGCTTTTACATCATTGGCAGTGTCGTCGGGCCGCATCCTTATCCAGCCATGGTGCGCGATTTCCAAAAAGTCATTGGTGAAGAGTGTTTGGATCAATTGGCCGAACGCGAATTGAAAGCCGACGCCGTCGTTGCCTGTGTCGGTGGCGGTTCCAACGCCATGGGCATTTTTTATCCCTTTATCACGAAAGATACACGTTTAATTGGGGTTGAGGCCGCCGGTTGTGGCGTTGACACCAAGGAACACGCTGCCTCGATCAGCAAAGGCAAACCCGGCGTCTTGCACGGTGCCATGTCGATGTTGTTACAAGATAACGATGGGCAGGTCTCCTTGGCGCATTCAATTTCGGCCGGTCTCGACTATCCCGGGATTGGCCCTGAGCACGCGCACCTCAACGACGTCGGCCGCACCGAGTTTGTCGCCGTCAGCGATGCCGAAGCGCTTGAAGGCGTGGTCCGCGTGTCGCGTTTGGAAGGCATTATTCCCGCGCTCGAGTCGGCCCACGCCGTTGCCTATGTCGACCGGCTGGCGCCTACCATGCGCCCCGACCAAGTGATTGTGCTCAACATGAGTGGTCGCGGCGATAAAGACATGAACACCTACGAAAAACACATTGATGCAGGAGCGTTGTCGTGAAGAAATTATTGGTTCCTTACTTAACCGCCGGTTTCCCGCAACGCGACTGGTTCGAACCGATTGTGCGCGCCATGGACGAAGGCGGCGCCGACTATATCGAAATCGGTGTACCTTTTTCCGATCCCATCGCCGACGGTCCGACCATTCAAAACGCCAGTCAAGTGGCGCTTGACAACGGCACCAGCGCACGCTGGATCCTTAGCGAAATCAAACGCTTCCGCGCCGACATCAAAGCTGAACTGATCTTTTTCAGTTACTTCAACCCGATCCTTGCTTTGGACGGCCTGGCTGGTGCGGCCAAACACCTCAAGGAAGCCGGCTTCCACGGCGTTTTGGTGCCCGACTTATCGCTGGAGCAGGCCCAGGAGTTTGCCGGCGCCATGGCCGCCGAGGGTGTGCATTACATTCCCCTCATCGCACCAACCACCACCGAAGATCGCCTCAAGAAGATTGCGCCCGTGACCACCTCGTTCGCTTACGGTGTCTCCGTCACCGGCGTTACCGGTGCGCGCCAAGGGGTTGCTCAGGGATTGGACGCCTACTTGGAACGGGTGCGCAGTTTGTTGCAGCGACCGTTTGTGGTTGGTTTCGGTATTTCAACACCGGAAGATGCGCGTGCCATTGCCCGTCAGGCAGACGGTGTGGTTGTTGGCTCGGCCCTGATCCGGTTAATGGAACAGGCCGAGAACTTGGATGACTGTGTCAACCGCGTCAAAACCTTCATCAGCGAGTTGCGCACCGCTATCGATAGCTAAACCCTTGTAATAAAAGAAAAAAGCCACGGAACGCGCCGCGTGTTTCGTGGCTTTTTGCGTTTACTTGAGAGGGACGGCGGGTTTGAGCGCGTCTTGGTCGGCGACCCGTTCGTAATGCCAGGCTGAGTCGAGGACTTCGATGCGCTGGGTGCGGCCTTCGCTAATGAAAAAGGCCTGGCGCGCCACGTGCCCGTTGAGTTCCACGCGCAGCAGTGGTGGGTCGGCCATGTTTGTCGGCGCGTCGCTGACGACGATGTCAATCGTATAGAGCTTGCCGTCCAAGCCGTCGAGCATTTTGGCCTGATACTTTTGCCCGGCTTGCAGTGGGAACAACGGCAGCAAGGCGAACAAGCCGACACGGGAAAAGGTTTCGGCCGCCAGGGGTTGATCGAGGTCCGCGCGTTTTTCGCCTTTGCGAATGTGGCCGGTTAGTTGCCCAGCGGCGACGGTAAGCGCGGCATCGAGCGCGTCTTTGCCGAATACGCCCTCGGCTTTGAGCGCGCTGAGCAGGCCGCTGCTGAGGTCGTAGCGGCTTTGCAGTGTCTCATCGACGTTAAATGCCGGCACCACCGTATGGTCCTTAATTGTGAGCAGGTTACCTTCGGTTGTGCGTGAGAGGATCATCGAACCCGAGGGTTTGCCTTTGAAAAACTGCTGGAAGACGGCGGTTTCATCGGCGGCCGTTGGGTTGAGCACGTCCTTTGGGGTGATCAAACGCGGTTGCGCAACGGCCAACGACGCATTGAAGCAAAGGCAAACAAAACAAAAAATTCGGAGTGTCATGGTGGGTTCCTTGCAAAAAGTGAATCGACATATTGGAACAAACGAGCAGCCTACCGATGGCACTGCGCGGTTTTGTGCGTCGGCTTGGGTGCACTGCAGCGGTGATTCTCACCAAACCAGGCAACACAAGCTCAAAAAATCATGACGGCGCGCTTCACTGCTGCAGCGGTTTTTATTGTGGTTTGATGCCGGTTTTGTCGCTGAGGAAGATTTTGAGGCCGGTCTTGGGATTGGTGTGGGCGATGAGCAAACGGGTGTCGGCCAGTGCATGGATTTGCGGGAAACCGCTGCTGCGACTGCCGTCAAACGGGAGCTCGAAATGGGGTAGGTCGGCGGCGCGTGCTTTATCGTCCGGCAACCGCACTTGGCGCACCACAATCGATGATTGCTCTTCACTCTGTTGCACCCAGCTCATCCAATAACCGATCTTGGTCGCGAATAGGGCGGTGCGGCCGCCATGGGGGGTTTGATTGGTAAGTGATTTGGACCAGCTTGTGCCGCTGTCTTGGGTCAAAGCCATCGCGACTGCGCCCTTGTCGGCGCCGGTGAACCAGGCGACAGCCGTCGTCTTATTAGTACAGGCGAGTGCAGGCCCATTGACCGGGCAGCCGTGGATTTTCCATTGTTCGTTAAAAGAGGGCGTGATCTTTTCGGCGCGACCCGCTTTGTAACGTATTAAATGAATGTCGCGGAATTCTTCGTCGCTGCGATTGCGGTAAGCAGCCAGCAAACTACCGTCTTTTTGGCGGGTCAAGGCGGTACCGCAGCATTCGCAGGTGCGATCGTCCCAAAGCTGTTCGGGTCCTAGCGTTTTGGCGCCAACCTCGCGGAAGCGCAACTGCATGCCGCCGCCGCCGTGGTGGCCGTCGTGATCGCCTTCGCTTTGAGGCTTCATAGCGCGGCCGTCGAGCCAAATGACGGCGAACCCACCGTCCGGCAATGGTTGTAACGAGACGAAACCGTGTTCCGTCGGCGACTGATCGTCGTGCAGCCATTGTGGATCCGACCAGGTTCGACCCTGATCGAACGACCGTGCAAAACGCAAACCGTAGGCGTATTTGTGCTTGTCCGAGATGGTTTCTGGCCAGACCCACAGCCAGAAGTCCTTGCCGATCTGTAGCTTGGGGTAATCGGCCCAGTTGACAAACATGCCGGTGCGACTTGGCCCGGCGACGGCTTTCCCGAAGCGTTTTTGCTTGGCGTCCCAAGGGGCGAAAAACAAGGTGCCGCCGCTTTTCTGTTTTTCGACCCAGGCGACCAGTATCCTTTGCTCGTCTTGAACAAAATGCGGGTAACGCGCCTGTGTGGACGCTTCGATTGGCACGGGTTCGACTCGGCCGGCTTGCATCTCGGCCGTTGCGGCGGCTGCCGAACTTGGTAACAATCCCCAACTATAAAAAAGCCAAATGAAAAGCAGCATGGTGGTGCCTCGGTCTTGTAAATTTTTAAAGGAAAACCATCATAAGCCGAAACGGTCGCGAAACCCAAACGAGCTGCTGTCTCCTTCCATAAACCAAAAAGGGGTGAGCAACGCGCTCACCCCCTTGGTGGTTGTTTAGAAGATTTTGAGGAAGAGGATTTGGCCGGTGAAGTCACCCGCCTCGTCCTCAAGATCGGCGTCGATGCCGTAACCGACATTGGCGCGCAACACCGTGCGCCATGGACCGATGAAGTTGACACTGACACCGACCCCGTAAAGATCGACCGGGTCGCTGCGCAACGTGCCGCCGTCGGCGAGGAACTCGTCGCGCCAAGTGCGGGCTCCGTCAAGCGAGAAGCCTAGTTGAAACAGTTCCGCCACGCCGACATCGTAACCGAGGCGCAGGCGAACGGCTTCATTGGCTTCAATGCCGGAGGAACCAAAACCGGAAACCGAGTTTTCGAAGAAGCCGAAGCCAAAGCGCGAGAAGCGGTCTTGGTCCCAGCCCCTGAGGTAACGCACATCAGTTTCTACCGAGTGGAAACCGGCGAAACGGTAGCTGTAGGCCGCGTCGAACTGCAAGGCGCTGTGCATGTCCTCTAGTGGTTCTGGATTGTCGGGTAGACCCCATGCTTCCCATTTGCTGCGTTTGGCGACCTCGTATCTGAGCGCACTGGCGAAGCGGCCGCGGTTGAAGGCCAAACCGAAGCGGCCTGCGTGTTCGAGGTGGTCGCTGGGCAACACAAATGCCTCGGCGGTTTCGTCGGCAGTATCGTACTTCTTCAGCGTGAGCGCGTAGTTGGCTGTGAACTTAAAGTAGCTGTTGAGCGGAATGCCGAGCGTTAGGTTGAAGGATTCGTTGAGGAACTGGACCTCCTGATCTTCGAGCTCCACGTCGCCTTGGAAAACTTCGTCGCTAAACTGAATGGCCGACACAAACAATTCAGCGGTCAGGTCCCAGCCACGATCCATGAAATCGGGATTCGAAATGATGGCGTCATTGACGACACCGGCGACAAAGAAGTTGGCTTGCCAGCCGCGATCCATGAAGTCGAGGTCAATGTAATTGAAGCCACCGAGCGGGAGCGGGAAGTCGAAGTTGGGATCCATCAACACACCGCCCAGCAGGAAGCGTTGCGGTGGTGTGGTTTCGTCGACGACTTCGCGTTGTCCGTTTTTCTTTTTGAGGTAACGAAAGCCCTGGCTGGTGTCGCGCAGGATCACCCAGTCTTCCAAATAGGCTTGGGCCAGGCGCGCTTCAAGGTCGCTTTGGTCGAACCGAAAGTTTTCGCGCACTGTTTCCACACGCAGTGGAATGGTTTCGCCGATGATGCTGAGCACCTGCAGGTTCTCTTCACGCACCTGAACCCAGTAGCGCTTGCCGTCGACCTCGACCCAATCGAAGAAGGCTGTGGTCTCGTTGCCGATGACGGGGGCTTCGAGACCGCTTTGGGTGGCGCGCAAACGGCGATGGGCGCCGCTTTCCTGGTCGATCCAAACGGTACCGGTGAAGAAGTCACCTTCACCTTTGGGTTTGAAACGGACGCGCCAAGTTTTGGCACCGTCAATCGTGTCCTCGCCGGCGTAGGTGTAGTCGTAGGATTTGTCGAGATCGATCTCCAGGGGTTCTTTGTCGAGTTTGTCGGGTTCGATCAAGGGCAGGTCGGGAAGCTTGTTGTAGGGCCACTTGACGCCGCCGAAGTACATTTCGCGACGAATGCGTTCGGTCGGTTGGCCATTGCGCATGATGAGGTCCTCGTAGAAGGCGACGTCGATGGTGGCGCCGCTGGGACCTTGATAGCGATAGAACTTTTTCTCGAGTGCTTCCATCGACTGGAATTTCTTGCTTTCGGCGTCTTTAAATACCTGATTGCGCACGACCAACTCGTAAGGGTCGACACTTTTGGCTTCGACGATTTTTAGCGTTTCCAAGGTGGCGCCTGGCGAGGCGGGCCGCAATTGGAAGACAAAGCCGCCGTCGCCGGACGGTAGGAAAAACTCTTGCAAGGTGCCGTACTGCTTGTGGCGATAGTTGGCTTTTTCTGGGTAAAGCAGGCTGACGTCGAGATCTTCGATTAATCGGAAGGAAAAGAGCCGGTCGGCTTCGGGATCGCCGTACACCGCCAAGTGGTAGTCGCCGGATTGTGGGTTGAGAAACAGGAGTGCTTGTTCGGCGGGCATGTTGGCAAAGGTCGGCTGGTTATCGAGGCTGCCGGTGTCGAGCGCATCGACCTGCTGCAGGAACTGTTCGTGTTCGGGTGTGAGGGTCAGGTTCTCGAAAACAACGGTGCTGATGCTGAGCGATGCGGCGTCGACGAGGGTGGTCAGCACGGCGCCGGGCGCGACCTGAACCTGTTGCCAGAGACGACCGGTATCATCGGCGTCGGGAATGAATGGTTCATCTTTAAATAGATAGCCGTCGATGTAGGCGGCGAGTTCGTGCTGCATGAGCTGGTTGATTTGGGCGGGTGCGGCCTCAATGGCAACCTGAGCGCTTTGGCCCTGGGCTTTGGCGGCGACAATGAGGGCCTTGAGGTCGAAGGCGGCTTTTTTCCACTCGGGTTGCCAGTCGGTATCGACGCGCAAGATGATGTGGCTGAGTGCTTTGCGTCGCGGTGGCGGGCTGCCGAGATCGGCCGGGATACGGTATTCAATTAAGCGCTCGCCGGCTTGGTCGAGGGTGACCCAGGCGGGGAGGGTATCGCCGGCAACCAGGGCGGGCAGGCCGGCAAGCAAGCCGGTCAAAACGAGGAGGGCGCTCCCAAGCGGGGCGAAACGTTGGCGCAGGTGAGTCATCGCAAGGTTCCTTATCATATCAATTAATGTGAAACGCCGAATGGTAGGCAAAGGTCATGCCGGACCGATCGGCCTGAAATGTCCGACAACGGGCGCCGCCGAAGGGGCAAACGAACGTTGGGTAGGACGGCAAGCAAGCGCGAAAAACGAGACCGAGTGCGGTGCTAGGCGGGTACGGCGTCGGACGGCGTGACCTAAACCGATCAGTCTAGTATCCCATGCTTCTGAAACAGCGAAACGTGGAGAAACGATTCGCGGTTAGGCTTTTTTGACGAAAGTACTGAGAACGGTACTTGGGGTTCTGGTAGCCGAGCCTGTACGGCTTCGGCGCAAGACGGGCGCAAAGCGGTGCTAGCATGCCCTTCCAGTGAGTGTCGGTCCCCCGCTGCAATCCTTCGCAGCATTGAAAAGCGGGTCAAAGACTGGCCAAAACGACGGCTTTTGCGTAGAATGGCGGGCTGACGTCGTGCATCCTGGATGCCGAACGTCTTCATCGCCGTCCGTGGCAATCAGGCGTTGATTGATAACCAAAGGCAAATCGGTTCGCACACACGGTCGCACCAAGCGGCGGTGGGTGAGAACGAGGTTTTTCGTGGTGAACGATGGTGAGCGGCGACACGTTGGCGAAAAGCGAGCGGGTTACCGGCAAAATCACCATGGTCGCGGCGGAAAAGCGGCGAAAAATTCGGCACAGACACTTGGGAAAGCGTGATCCTGGCGATTGCGAGCGGATTTCTGACCAGAAATCAGCCTTGGCGATTGACAGGACAAAGCGATTTCCTATAATGAAGTGTTTCGCTGCCGGGTCGGGGGATATTGTGATCAATCTGGCCATCCTTCAATCAGACAAACCACTCAACCGTGATTGTGAGTGGTCACGAATGGAGTGGGAGACATCCGCGGGACTCGCCGTGTTTCACGATGTCACATGTTCTTTTCGCATTCGGACGGACCCCATGGGGTACGTTGTCAAATACGAAGTTGAAGCCAAAGCCGATATCCCTTGTATTCGTTGCGGTCAACCGCTGCACCTCCCGGTGAAGCAAACCGATTGGGTTTCTTTACGGACCCGCCATCCCGAAGATGCACACGTCATCCTCGGCGACGATGAGCTAAACATCCGTTTCATAGAGAAAGCCAGTTTTGACGAGGAACAGTTTGTGGGTGAAGTGATTGAACTTGAACTACCCACCTATCCCCGTCACGAGGAAGATGATTCTTCCTGCAAGATGTCAAACCAAGAACACCAGGAAGAACCCGACGCGTCATCGCCTTTCTCGGTCTTGTCCAAGTACCTCGATACGTAGCGCGTTTTTCCCTTTTTTTAGCGAAGTTAAGATTACGAAGGAGCTATTGTCATGGCAAACCCCAAGCGCAGAACGTCTAAAAGCCGTCAATCCAAAAGACGTTCTCATCACGCATTGACTGCCGAAGCCACCACCAACTGTTCAAACTGTGGCGAATTGGTACGTCCCCACCGCGTTTGCGGTTCTTGTGGTTGGTTCGGCGGTAAGCAGGTTGTTGCTGTCGAAGAAGAGTAGACCCCTTACCTGACACGGGGGACTTCCCCCGTGTCCCATCCATCAAAATGAGAGCAGGACCATGAATCCCAAAGTTGCACTCGTTACAGGCGGCTCCCAAGGAATCGGCCGTGCCATCTGCCACCGTTTGGCGGCTGACGGCTTTCTGGTATTGGTTGCCAGCCGAAACCTCGAGAAAATCACGCGGGTCGCTGAAGCTATTTGTGCCGAAGGTTTGCAAGCCAAACCGGTACAGTTAGACGTTCAGGACGTCGACTCTTTTAAAGACGTGATCAAAGAAATTACCACCGCCTACGGGGGGATCCACGTGTTGGTCAACAACGCCGGGATCACCGCCGACAATTTGATGGCACGAATTAAACCCGAAGCGTTCGACAGCGTCGTGAACACGAACCTGCGGGGCGCTTTCTTCCTGAGCCAGGCAGTCTTGCGCCCCATGATGAAGCAACGCTGGGGACGAATTATCAACATCACTTCCGTTGTGGGGTTGATGGGTAATGCCGGCCAAGCCAATTACGCTGCTTCAAAGGCCGGTCTGGTAGGTGTCACGAAGTCCCTCGCCAAAGAGGTGGGTTCGCGCGCCATTACCGTCAATGCTGTGGCTCCAGGCTATATCGAAACCGACATGACCCAGGATCTTTCCGACGAGGTCACGTCTGCGTTTATGGAGCAGGTGCCGCTCGGTCGCATGGGCCAACCTGACGACATTGCGCACGCCGTCGCTTATCTCGCAAGCGAAGGGGCGTGTTATGTCACTGGTCAGGTGCTCACCGTCGACGGGGGACTTTACATGTGACGGCTGGACCGATGTCGGCCATGAAATTTGCTATTGAACGATTCCCAGGGAGGACGTTATGTCAGACATTTTCGAACAAGTTAAATCGGTGATTGCTGAAGAGTTAGAAGTTGAAGAGGGTCAAATTGCGATGGAGTCGATGATTGTCGACGACCTCGGCGCCGACTCTTTGGACGTTGTTGAACTCATCATGCGTCTCGAAGAAAAGTTCGAAATTGAAATCCCCGATGAAGATGCTGAAAAGATTCAGACCGTCGGTGATGCAGTTAAATTCATCGAAGCTCGCAACAGCTAAACGCGAGTCTTCTTCTGCGTTTGAACACCTGCTTGCCATGGAAGATTTCCTGGCTAGCAGGTGTTTTTGCATCTGACTACGGGAGGTTTTCTTGAGAAGAGTTGTCATTACCGGCCTGGGCGCGATTAGTCCACTCGGACACGATGTGAACACGACCTTCGAGCACCTTCTTCAGGCCAAATCGGGCATTGTCGAGATTTCTAAGTTTGACGCCACCCTCTTCCCCAGCCGCATCGCCGGCGAAGTGCGCGACCTCGACATCTCCCCGTTTTTTTCGCCTAAAGAAGCACGTAAGGTTGACTCCTTTATCCGATTGGCGGTGATTGCCGCCCACGAAGCTTTTGCCGATAGCGGCCTCGATTTGGATAAATGTGATTTGGAACGATTTGGGACCCTGATCGGTTCCGGGATCGGCGGCTTGCCGATGATCGAACAACAGTACAAAGTGTTGCTTGAGAAAGGACCGCGGCGGGTGACGCCGTTTTTTATTCCGTCCTTGATCATTAACCTCGCCGGCGGCCAGGTTTCCATTAAATACGGCCTCAAGGGGCCGAGTTCGGCGCCCGCCACCGCCTGTGCGACCAGTACCCACGCCATTGGCGATGCCTTTCGTTTGATTCAGTACGGCCATGCCGACCTAATGGTCGCCGGCGGGACCGAGTCCGTTGTGTGCGAATTGACCATGGCCGGTTTCGGCGCCATGAAAGCGCTTTCGACGCGGAACGATGAACCTCATCTCGCCAGTCGTCCCTTCGACACCGCCCGCGACGGCTTCGTCCTGGGTGAAGGCTGCGGCTTGATGATTCTCGAAGAATACGAGCACGCCGTGAAACGCGGTGCCAAGATTTACGCTGAAATCGCCGGCTACGGCATGTCCAGCGACGCCTATCACATCACCTCGCCTTCCGAAAACGGCGACGGCCCCATTCGTGCCATGAAAAACGCGCTCAAAGATGCGGCCATGAATCCCGACCAACTCCAGTTGGTGAACGCCCACGGTACCTCGACACCGGCCGGTGACCGCATCGAAGCCTTGGCCATTGCCGAGGTATTCGGCAGCCATGTGGGCAACTTGGCCGTGCACTCGACCAAATCAATGGTCGGTCACATGCTTGGGGCCGCCGGTGGAATGGAAGCCGTGATTCTTGCCAAAACGCTTGAAACCGGCAAAGTCCACCCGACCGCCAACCTCGAAAACGTCGATGAAAGTGTCAAATTCGATCCGCTCAAAGGCGACGCACGCGACATGAACATCACGGCCGGCTTGTCCAACTCCTTCGGGTTTGGCGGTACCAACGGCAGTTTGATTTTCCGCAAAATTTAAGACGTTTCCCAGCGTCAATCCTTTTTCTTAAGCCGCAAGGGCTGCTTTTTCAGCAGACCTTGCGGCTTTCGTTTATCCTACCTAAAGTGAGCGATGCAGCACGCCCCGCGCGTGCGATTTATGGTGCGGCAAGGCTATTGACCTTGTTTCATTTCAGCATCTTGCGCTATTTTGCCAACCCCCATTGCCGCGCTTATGTTCTAACTTCGTTACCCCCACGAGGATTGAGATGGTTTCACCTTTTGTTTTATCTGATGCCCAGGTTCAAGTAAAACGGGCTGCGTCGGTTGACGCCCGCCCCTTAGTGCCAGGCTCCAAAAGCTTGACCAACCGCTATTTGTTGTTGGCCGCCGCCGCCGACGGCGCTTCCTTTCTCCAGAACCCACTTGAAAGTGACGACACCACCTACATGCGCGCCGCCCTCAAAATGATGGGGGTCGCGATCGACGAACGACCCGCCGGCTGGTCGGTCCAAGGTCGTGCGGTTTGGCAAGACCCAGCCGAGACGTTGTTTATCGGCAACGCCGGCACCGCCATGCGTTTCTTGACCCCGGCCCTCGCCGCCCAAGGTGTGCGCGCTCGTATCACTGGTAATGAGCGGATGCTCGTGCGCCCAATCAAGGACCTTGTCGATGGTTTACGCCAATTGGAAACCGAGGTGACTTACCTGGGTGAAGCGGGTTACCCGCCGCTGGCCGTTGCGCCGCCCTTGACCGGTGGTACCTGCCGCATTCGCGGCGATGCTTCTAGTCAGTATTTGTCCGGCCTCTTGATGGCGCTCCCAACCGCCCATCGCGATTCAGAAATTCACATAGAAGGCCCATTAGTCAGCCGAACGTACGTCGCCATGACCTTGGACTGTATGGCGCGTTTTGGTGTCAGTGTTGACGCCAATGACGATTACACCCGTTTTGCGGTACCTGGCCGGCAAGGTTACCGCGCCGCCGATATTGCGATCGAACCCGACGCTTCGACCGCGTCCTATTGGTTTGCGTTGCCGTTGATGGTCGGGGGCTCCGTTTCCGTTGCCGCCTGCCCGACGCAAAGCCATCAGGGCGATTTCGGGTTGGTGGACATTCTTGCCGAGATGGGTGCTTCCGTGCAGCGCGACGGCGATGTCTTGACGCTGCGTCATGCGCCGTTAAAGGGGGTCGACGTTGATATGAACACCATGAGTGACGTGGCGCCGACTTTGGCGGTGGTTGCGACCCGCGCCTCGTCCCCGACCACCATTCGCAACATATACAACATGCGCATTAAAGAGTGCGACCGCATTGAAGCGCTGCAAACCGCTTTCGATTTGCTCGGCCTCAAAATGGAAAATGGGCGCGATTGGATCAAGGTCTATCCAGGTCGGGTGCAAAAGCCGGCTTTGGTCAATCCCGAAGACGACCACCGCATGGCGATGGTGTTTGCGTTGTTGGGTTTAGCCGACGGCGATGTGTCGATTCGCGACCCGCGTTGCGTGGCCAAAACCTATCCCAACTTCTACGACGATTTCGCCGCCGTCTTGCAGGGCGTCTAGCTCAACCGAAGCGGGGCGATGACTGATCGCCCCCAGGATGCGTGCCCCGGCTTGTCGGCACGCTAAGCACCCGCCGCCGGTAGTTCCTTAACCGGCGTGCGGCGCGCGCGCCGTGCTTGCCATGACTCCCAAATTGTCATGCCGCCAATGAACAAAAAGCCGTTTTGGAATAACATTAAAAAGGGAATACTGCCCCAGATGCCTTCGCGAATCGCCCATACAATGGCGGCCGTGTACATCAAACCGATGGCGAACTCAAATAGGCCCCAACCGCCTTTGGGGAGTCGGTAGGTTTTTTTGGCGGTGACCGTTGTGTTGCCGACGCTGCCGGTTTTGGGGGTGCGCACAAAGGCACTTTGGTGGCCGGCCAAGGCTTCTAATACCGCGCGTGTATTGTTGAGGCCTAGGCCCAAGCCCAGCGACATCAGCGCCGGAATGTAGCGGCGTCGGCCTTTGGCGGTACCGAACACGGCACGTTGGCTGGCCATGTAAAACCAAATAAATGAAAGGCTGGCCAACGAGAAGATCGGCCCGTCGATGAGCACGATTTGCCACCAATCCCAGTGGCCGCGGACCATCATTGAGGGGATTACCAAAAACAGGGTGTTGATCATCATCAACACGTAAGCGAGGTTGCCGGTCAGGTGAAATGTGGCTTCGAGTTTGTTGGCGATCGGCACCGGCGCGCGCCAAATACGCCACAATATTTTGCGCATGACTTGAATCGAACCTTTGGCCCAGCGATGCTGCTGTGATTTAAAGGCTCCGGTTTCAATAGGTAACTCGGCCGGGCAGACGACATTGGGCAGAAACAGGAAACGCCAACCCTTGAGTTGGGCGCGGTAACTTAGATCGAGGTCTTCGGTGAGGGTGTCGTGTTCCCAACCGCCCGCGTCGTCAATGGTCGCGCGGCGCCACATGCCCGCCGTCCCGTTGAAGTTGAAGTAGAGGTTGGAGAAGCTGCGCGTGGCATGTTCGATGGCGAAATGGGCGTCGAGCATAATCGACTGGACCTGGGTGAGCGTGCTGTAGTCCCGATTTAAGTGATCCCAACGGGTTTGCACCATACCCACCCGCGCGTCGTGGAAGAAGTGAATCGTGCGTTGCAGAAAGTCGGCAGGTGGTAAAAAGTCGGCGTCGAAGATGGCGATAAATTCGCCTTTGGCGCTGCTCATGGCGTTGTCGAGGCCGCCTGCTTTGAATCCGACGCGGTTGGTGCGGTGAATGTGTTCGATATCGAGGCCGCGTGCGGCCCATTCGGCGACACGTTTCGCTGCCAGAGCCCGTGTCTCGTCGGTGGAATCGTCGACAACCTGGATTTGGAACTTGTCACGAGGGTAATCCATGGCGGCACAGGCGTCGATGATGCGTTCAACCACCAGCTTTTCGTTAAAAACGGGAATTTGCAAAGTGACATGCGGCAGCGTTTCAAAGCGCTGCTCGGGTTCCGGTCGCCACACCACGTTTTTGCGAAAAAGCCGCGTCAGCACCAAGCGATGTGCACCGAAGACACACAAAACCAGAAGAATGCCAAAGTAGCCGGCCAAGATGAGGTCGGCGTATTGATTCAAGAAATCCATGGAGGTCACCATCACTATCGGTCACATGTCGGCAGTAAGGCCAACCGATGTCGGCGGCCGAACCCTATCGCTTAACCGGCGTCGTGGGCCGCCTCGGCAACGCTCTTGTGACGCGGGTTTCCCCTTGTCCACGGGTGCGCAAGGCGGGTCTGCCTAAAGAACCCTAACTCTACCGCAAGAGTCAGGGTCGACAAAGGTGAATCCCGCCGTGTCGCGGCCCGCCGGGCGTGAATGTTCGCCGACGGGTTGTTCCGGGAAAGGCGCCGAGCTAAAACTCAAGTGAGGCGTGTTGCTCCACAGTTTTCTTCAGGTTTTTGATGCGCAGCACCCGGTACTGTTCTTGGACTTCCCCGAAGACTTCGACCTCGCTGTTGATGATGGTGTAGTCGCGGATGAAGTTTTTACCGACATCGTCCACGGCAAAACGGTACAGTTCGCCGCCTTCGGTGCGCAAACCGAGGCGGTGGCCGTCCTTACACATGGAACCCTTGGTTAAGCCGGCTAGTTCCGCCAGGGAACAGTCGTGGCAAACGACCTGACCGACCATGGTGCTGTCCTGAAACTTGTCGTTGGTTAAGGAAAGTTGCGGCACCATC
This sequence comes from Holophagae bacterium, assembly GCA_030429565.1. Lineage (GTDB taxonomy): Bacteria > Acidobacteriota > Holophagae > Acanthopleuribacterales > Acanthopleuribacteraceae > Acanthopleuribacter. The sequence goes on from JAUIFE010000002.1 coordinate 407,861, forward strand.
AGGCCGATGACCAAAGCCGCTGCCAACGCCAAGCCACCAAAGACGGCACGTTTGCGGAACACACGAACCTTGCGCTTGCGTTCAAAGGTGCGATGGATGCGTTGTTCCAGGCTTTTGGGCATTTCGACAATTTCGGCATGCGCCCGAATGCGCTTTTTGAGTGCGCCGAAATATTCAAGCTGTTTCTTGGCTTCGGGATGAACCTCAATGTATTGCTCGACGGCCATCCGGTCCGCGGGATTCAGCTCGTTGTCCAAATAAGCCTGAAGGCGCTCCTCCCAATATTCACGATCCATATTGAGCTCCTCCGACCGATTTCCTTTCGTTCGCGGGCGGTACCAAGTTGGCAACCTTCCCTTTGATGATGCCTTTCTTACGGGCGAGTTCCTGAAGTTCTCCCTGAAGCGTCTTGCGCGCGCGGTGCAGGCGGCTCATGACGGTTCCGGGCGGGATTTGCAATACCTCGGCGGCATCGCGGTAACTGAGGTCTTCCATATCGACCAACAGAATGACTTCTAAATAGTGTTGCGGTAAGTTGGCGAGCGCGTCGCGAAGTTCGCCGTCTAGTACGTTGCGAAACAGAAAATCCTCGGGGTTCTCTGGCAAATTGCGGCTGTCTTCGACCACCAAACGGTCAACCCCGGCGGCCATGTCTTCAAAACTGACTTGATGGCCCTCGCGTTTTTTCTTGCGGTACTTATTAATGAAGATGCTGCGCAGGATGACCAGCATCCATGCCAGCGGACTGGTGCCCGATTGGTATTGTTCGAATTTAGCATAGGCACGCAGCAACGTATCTTGAACCAGGTCCTCGGCGTCCTTATCATTTTGTGTTAAGCGATAGGCATAACGATAAAGACGATCCGCTAATGGAAGGATCGCGTCATAAAATTCCTGCACGTCCGACCTCCTCGTGCATCGAAAAACGGGAGAATGCGCCCAAATATTCCCACGTTCGCAAGAAATTCCCAAGTGAATTAGCGCTCTCTAGGTAATGCGGTGCCAAGCGTCACGCCGCCGGATCGTGCGAATCCATTCGTTCGTGGGTTGATGTTCGGCGGTGATCCCAAAAAAGAAAGGCGCTCCGAGGAGCGCCATCCAATAGACAAAAACCCATTTATGAATTCAGTTCACCTAATCATTCATTCACTAGGTTTGGAATTTGTTTGATGCCGGTAATAATTGCAGGAACTATGCCTAAAATCTGTTGTTGTGCTGGTGACAGTGATGAAAAATAACACAATGCTAACTTTTGCCTAGAGACATTAGTTTTTGTTGAAAAGATTCGGCGGCGTCTCGCCGTTCAAACAACTGCCGTCTATTTTGCTTAAGCAATTCTCTTATTTGTTCTTGTTGGCTTTGGTCGATTGCCGTGTGGACGATCTTCTCAACCCAATCGTCGAGATTTTTCGCCACACAGGCGGCTAGCAGGTTTTTATCGCCCATTTGTTGGTAGCAGCCGTAGGTAAAGCGTCCCCTTAAAAATGTTCCGGGCAAGGTGACGATGGGCGTGCCCAGTGCCAAACCTTCGAAACTGGTATTGCCGCCGCTGAAGTAAAGACTATCCAGCAAAACGTCACACTGTTGCACCATGGCCAAGTAATCGGAATAACCCAAGCGTGGCAACACCTGAATTCGCTGAATGGCGTTTCCCAAGGTTCGTTCCAATCTCTTTAATAATAGCTTTGTCCAATGTTTGCGTTTTCCTTCAACAATGGCGATAAAAATATGACGGTCTTTTTCGAGGACTTGACGAAGAATATGATCAAAATCTGGATGAAATTTAAACAAATTCTGTGGGCAGAAAACCATTGGTTTTTCCGGAGAACAATTCAAATCAGCGCGTGTAACTGTCCCAACCGCACCAGCCGGCGGCGGTGTGTAGCTACAGGGAATTAGTGGTAATTGCTGCAGGTCTTCGCTGTAGTGATCGCGATCGGTGTCGTGCCAAGGGGCTGCCGTGAGGTAGCTGTCGATCGCCGCGACCCCGGTCGTTTCAGGACTGCCCCACGAAGTGCATTGATGAGGGGCAACGCGCAGTAGTGCGAGGAAATAATTCAGTGAATCCGAACCGACTTCCCAAAAATACATCAGTGAAAAGCGCGCGGCGCGCAGTTGTTGCAGCGCTTCGACCACGTTCTCTGAGATGGGAAACCAGCCCAAATCGTCGCGGTCGATTTGAGCTTGCAACAGGTGAAGGGTGCTTTGGGGGGCGACCAAGGTGAGCGGGGCTTTTTGGGTATCCCAGTTGAGAATGAGGCCTTTACAGCAGGCGAGGAAAATGCCTTCGTGACCACGCGTGACCAGCATGCCGATGTGGTGGCCGGGCGGTTCCCATTCTTCGCGCCAGGTGAGGTTACCCGCATCGAATAGGGCCGCGTACTGTTGTTTGAGGGCGCGGTTGTTTTCTCCGTGGTAGGCGAGTTGAAACGGTGGATGCAAGTTGCTTTTGGCTAACTCGCCGCGATAGGCGGCCAAGTTAATCGGTGCTGTTTGAGCGAGGTTTTTTTGGAAGCGTTTGCGCTGGTAACCGACGGCTTTGGAACTGGGCGCAATCATGGGGAAAACTAGGTGGGTACGCAATTGCTTGAGGGCGTGGTCGGGGTGGCGGGTGGCGGCTTTTTTTAAGTGAAGGCCTGCTTCGTGATCGCGACCCTGCAACAGGTATACGAAACCGAGGTTCTCGTGCGCCTCGGTCAGGCTGTCGTCGAGCGCCAGCGCCCGCTCCAGCCAGTGGGCCGCCTCTTCCGTTTGTTTTTCAGCAAGCAGGACGGCGGCGAGGTTGTTACAAGCCTCGGCGCTGTTTGGGTTGCGGGCCAGCGCCGCGCGATAATGGCGTTTGGCGGCTTCCCAATCGCCTTGCGCGCGCGCGACATTGCCAAGGTTGGCGCCTGCTTCAGCGTAATCGGGCGCCAAGTCAAGGGCGCGCTGGTAGGCAATTTTTGCGTCCTCGTAGCGTTTGAGGTAAACCAAGGCGGTGCCGCGATGGTTGTGCGCTTCGGCGCACTTTTGATCGAGGTCAACGGCCTGGTTACAAGCCGCGAGGGCTGCTTCATGACGGCCGCGTGCTAACTCGACCGCCCCCAAGTTGGCGTGATAGAGGGCGATGTGGGGATTGACGGCGATGGCACGGTTAATCCAATCGGCCGCCTGATCGTGCTCACCGCGTTGTAAAGCGATGCCGCCCAGCAAGTGCAATGCATCGGCATGGTGCGGTTGGGCGGCAATAAGCGCGCGGTAGCCGGCTTCGGCTAATTCGAGTCGGCCGGCTTGGTGATGGGCCAGTGCGTGTTCCAGGGTTCCCTGTTGCAAGGCGTTTTCTCCGGGTTGGGATCCATGACGAGGAAACGCGACCCGTCACCCCGCCGCGACGGCGAGGGATGGGTGGGTCGGTTTTGAAACATGGCTTGGGCGCTTTATTTTAGCGTGACCCGCTTGGCGGATCATCGCCTTTGTTAAAACGGCCAAATGGCGTGTAAAACACGGGAAACCCAACCGGGGTTCTGCAAGGCGCTGACCACACCGCGACCGTGGTAATAGACGTTCAGGTCGGCGATCTGACTGGAAGTAATGCTGTTGTCTTTTTCGACCATCAGTGGGTTGACGATGCCCGACAAGAAGAACTGAACCTGTTCGCCGTTGACGCGCAAATTCTTCTGACCTTGGATGACCAAGTACCCATTGGGCAGGACCTGGATCACACGGCCGGCAACGCTACCGGTGAACGACTCACTGCGGCGCGTGCGCCCCTCGCCTTCGTGACTGGAATCGCTGGAAGCACCGACCAAGGTGCCGTCGGTGGTACCCGCGCCGAAGAACTGGGTGTGGGTTTTCTCGAGGCCTAGCAGGTTGGGCACCTTGAGTGAGGCCTGATTGGTGCGTTCGGTATCGGTGCTGGCGTCGGTAACGGCGTTGAAATTCTCTTGAATGCGGATCAGGATGATGTCGTTCATTCGGAAGGCTTTGGTATCGGAAATCAGGCCGGTCGCCAGGTTTTGATCGCTGAACAAGCTGCCTGGCGCATAGACTTCTGGGGCGGGGGTGTAGTCGGCTTCAAAAGCCGAAACAGCCGGTGGCGGACCTTCAATTAAACCGTGATGACGCATGGCACAGCCCTGGGTGAGGCAGGCCGCCAAGACACAAATTGCACCGAGCCAAAGCATTTTTTTCCACTGCAAAGACAACATGACTGAACCTCCCTCATGCCTGTCTAGTTCGCCAAATCGACGAGGACGTTACCGTCGGCTTCGACGAGACCGACAAAGATTTTTCCAGATTGAATATTTTTCAGACGGACATGGTCACCGGCGGCGCCGTTGTCCATCGCGAGGGCTTTCATCCGCACCCTCAAGCTGCCGTTGACGGCGGTGACGCGGGTTGGTTGGTTGCGCACCACCAGCGGTGTCACACTGACCTGGTTTTTGGTGAGCACCGAACCGGCGCGAATCATGGTACGGGCACTGATTTGGGCAAAATTTTCCGGGCTGACTAAAGGTGCACCGATGTAATCGAGGCGCCGGTAATCCCAAGAAACGTCGTCTTCCGTAATGTGCTGACCACGCTCAACGTCGCGATTGAGGGTGGCGACCAAACGCTCGACACTAATGGTGGCCTGAACCACAACGGTGCGGTACACCGAACCGTTGACAAGCAAGTCGACGGACAATGAGTTGCGACCCACCAGGCCGCGGTTGCCGCGTTTGCGAATGCGATAGGTCAGCTTGCCGTGGGGGATTTGGCTAATGCGTGGGGTGACAACCCGTTCCATTTGGTAATCGTTTTCGGGTGTGGACTGGTCGACCACCCACTGGCGAACCGCATCTTCCAAGTTGCTAGGGGCGAAATCGCGACCGCCGCGACTGACCAGTACTGATTGCGAACCGTTCCAGCGGTAGTTGCCGCTGAATCCGTTAACGCGCAAGATCTGTTCAACTTGGACGCTGCGCAATATGCGTTTTCCCTGCAGCGGCGGCGCGTTGGTGATGGGTAAGTTTTTGAAACCGAGCTGCTTGACGCGTTGGTAGCTGTCTTGTTTCAGCACGTCGGCCAAATACACTTTTTCGTTTTTGACGGTGACTTCCTGCTTGAGGGCCAGCGTCAGCGATTCGCCGTTGACTTCGGCTAGGAGCAAGAAACAAAAGAACATGGCAGTCATGGCGCGCTCCTTAACGTTTCAGGCTGGTAATTTCGCCGAGGACGGTGTCGGCGGTCCGAACGGAACGCGAGGTGACTTCGAAGGCGCGTTGGCCGATGATCAGGTTGATCATTTCCTCGGCGACGTCGACGTTGCTGCTTTCCAGGAAGTTCGACTGAATTTCACCAATGCCGGGGCTGCCGGGGATGCCGGTAACGGGCGCGCCGGAGGCGTTGGTTTCTTGGTAGATGTTGCCGCCCATAGCCTTGAGACCGCTTGGGTTAATAAAGGTGGCCAAGTTGATCTGACCTAAGTTTTGCAGGTTGGCGTCGCCGGTGTCGGCGGTGACCGTGCCGTCGGTGCCGATCACGATACTGCGTGTTTCTTGGGGAATGGTGATGTTGGGCGTCAACAAATAACCTTGGGAGGTTACCAACTGGCCGGTGCTGTCGAGCGTAAAGCTGCCGTCGCGGGTGAAACCGGCGGTGCCGTCGGGCAAGGTGACCTGAAAGAAACCGGCGCCGGTGATAGCTAAGTCGAGCGAGCGGTTGGTGTTTTTCAAGCTGCCTTGATCAAATAAACGGTTGGTCGCGACGACCTTAGAACCCAAACCGATTTGGATGCCGTTGGGGGTTTCGGTGGTGTTGCTGGTGCCGGAACCGGGCGCGGCCAGTGTTTGGTACAACAAATCGTGGAACTCGGCGCGAACGCGCTTGAAGCCGGCGGTGTTGACGTTGGCCAAGTTGTTGGAGATGGTATCGAGGTTCTTCTGTTGGGCGTTCATGCCCGAAGCCGATGTCCAAAGTGCTCTCATCATGGCGGTTACTCCTTATCTTACCTAGCGGGGGCCGAGACCCTGAATGGCGCGTTCGTTTTTATTGTCAATGGTTTTAATCGAGCGAGTATTCATCTCGTACGCGCGCTGCATTTCAATCATGCGCATCATTTCCTGGGCCACGTTAACGTTGCTCATTTCCAGGCTGCGCTGGTTAATTTCGCCTTGCGGCTGTTCTACCGCGACCTCGGCGCCTTGGGGGTCGAGGTTGGCGATGAGGTTGTTTTCCTCGGGAACGAGGGCGGCCTTGTCGTTAAAGGTCACCAGTGCGATACGGCCGACTTCATTTTGATCCTGGTAAATGCGACCGCTTTTGTCGATGGTGAGGTCGCGGCCTTTGGGGTTGACGGTAATCGGGTTGCCGTCACGCCCAAGAACCTCGTAACCGGCTTGAGTAATAAGGGTTGCGCTGTTGTCATCACCTGCGACGGGACGCAGTGTGAATTGGCCGTTGCGGCTGTAGCGCGTGCCGAACGGCGTGTTTAATTTGAAAAAACCTTCTCCCTGAATCGCCATATCCAGATTGTTGCCGGTTTGGCGAATCGCGCCTTGATCAGAGTGGACAAAGACGCCGGCAGCGACCGGTTGGTTATTGGTGGCGCCGTTGAGTGGGTTGCGAGGTCCTTCCTCGATCGCCAAGTTGAGCGTCCGGAAAAACGGTGTGGTCTTGCGGAACCCGGTTGTGTTGACATTGGCCAAGTTATTGGTGGCCGCGTCGAGCTCCAACTGTCGGGCAATCAGGCCTTGAGCGGCGGTATACATTTCTGAGCGCATCGTTCACCTCGCGGCAAACCATATTCCAAAAACTGTGCCAAAAATCCCGAATGTTTCTTGTTTTGCTGCTAAGTGTCTCGGAAATATAGATATATTTTATGTTGTTGATCGGGGTTTTGGTGAGCGGACCACTTTGTTATTCCTGATTTCTGTCTTTAAGTTGCTGTGGTTATTGATCTTGTTCCGTTTGTGGTGCTATTTGCGCTCCGTGGTTGGCCTGCGGTGAAATTTTTGCCGGGCCGGAGGTCGCTCATGCCGGCGGTCAGGCGACTGCAGACGTCTTGGTCATAAACGACGCCTTTCTTAGCAACGTGATCGGCCGATGGAACGCGCGAGTACGCCGTCAAGCTTGGCGCTTGTTACCTGAATTGAGCGGTTCGGGTTTTAGCTAATACGACTATAGTTTAAGGGATAGTTTAATAGTGACAATATAGGGATCGTGAACCAGGCGTTTGGGTTTTGGTTTTATGGTCGTAGGTCTTATAGTGACAACATGAATGTTGCCGTCTTTTACGACGGCAAAACGGCCCTGTTTGGGGTCCATGGCCTTAATGGGAACCTGGGTATCTTGTTCTTCATACAGCGCGCTGCCGGTTTCGTGTCCTGTTGGCAGTTCCGGCCATGCTTGAATGACGTTGCCCGTTTCTAGGCAGATCAGTTTAGGGTGGTCGTAAAAAGAAACAACATGATGTTCGCCGATGGGCATGATCACCCCTGGCGGATGGTCGCATTGGATGGACTGCACGTAACGCCGCCGAGCCAAGTCATAAGAGGCAATACCGAATGGCAGTAGGCGTGTGCCGCGTTTGGCAATTTGGTCGTTGGCATCTTCCGCCTCGGCCGTTTCTGAGCCGGTGACGAGTATGCGCTGCGATGATTGCCAGCAACCAAAACTCTCTTCGGCGTAAAAGGTGTCGCGAGAATGGCCCGCTTGGTATTGAAAAGCGTCAAGCGCGGCCGGGTTGTGGAAGACACGACGCAAGTCGTAGACGCCGACACAATCCCAGGGCGTCCAAACCCAGGCGTCCGACATCAGGCAGCTTGCATCGGGGTTGACCGAAAGCCGCGCGTGGAAGTAACCGATTGGATCGCGTGAAACACCGCCGCTGAGGCGCCTGCCGGTGTCGAGATCGTCGATTTCGAGACGGTCGTGTTGCTCGGGGCAATGGGCCATCAATGTGTGTTTGCTTGTCGGGTCGGTCCACAAGCAAATGGGATAAGGTGTGATGTCGGCGCGGTAATCGGAGCGGCGCAAACGAATGGGTTCACGGCCTGCAACCAGCAACAAGGCTTGGGTGCCAAACTTTTGATAAAGAACCACATAGCGACCGTTTGGGGAGACCGTGACGTCGCTGAAACGGCCGCTGAGCTGGTGCTGTGCAGCCATGTGTCGGCCGTCGAGAAAAAAACGACGGCCGCCGCCGATCCAATCGATCAGGGAATTGTTTTGCCATGTCAGAGAAGCCACCGGCCCAGCCGGTAGGGTGGTGTGACAGATGTCCATGAAGTATCGCCTGTGGGTTATCTTGTAGCCTAACGCTTACATGGAAAAGCGCTGAATGCACGAGAAACCGGTCAAAAAAACGGAAAAAATCGCAAGGCCGGGGTGCTTGGTTTCCGGGTTTTTTGGTGTGATGGTGGTAAACCTGTGGGTTTCAATGAGAAGCTCGCGCGGTACAGAACCGCGCGATCCTTGCGTTACTCGCAGGTTTGCGCGATGTTGATGAACAAATAATCGCGAACGTCGATGACACCGTCCATGTTTGGGTCGACAACGACGCGTTGGCGCCAATCCGAGAGTACCTGGTGCAAATCGGTAATGCTGTTGCAACCGTCGCCGTTGACGTCTTCGTAACGTTCATCGGCGGACACCAAAACCACCGCTCTGGCAACCATGGTTTGGGCGCTCCCTTCTCCGATACGCAATTCAATAACCGAGGTTTCATTGAGGCGTGGCAGGGTCAAATCAAGGCTGCTTTCGTTAATGGCAACGTTGTCGGTGACATTGAACCAACTGCGCGGCGTCTGTGCGTCGACGCAACCGATGGTACCGGCGAGGGTGGTTGCCGCGAGGCTTTGCACGGCGACAGGTGGTTCCACAACAACACTGGGGGCGGCGACATTGACCGTAACTGAAGCTGAAACCAGGTCGCCACAAGTACTGGTGACCACACAGTAATAAGCGCCGTTATCGTCGGTGTCGGCAAGACCGAGTGATAAGGTGGCGCTGTCGGCACCGTCGATCACGGCGCCGTTTTTCCGCCACTGATACTGTAGATCGGTGCCGTCGACGTCGATGCTGAGGGTGGCATTGTCGCCCAGGCACCATGTTTGGTCACTGGGTTGTTGGACGATCACCGGCGCATCGCAAACGGTTGGCAAACATTCGGGGGCGCGTGCGGCAACGCTCGCCACGTGGGCCCCCATCCGGCCGGGTACGCGTTCGGGTCGGTCCCCGTAAACGTGGTCCAAACCCATCGTCAGGCCGATGTTGCTCATGCCGCCCGACAGCAGATGGCAGTAACTCAAGATGGTGCCGCACCCACCGCCGCGTTGGCCGCAAGGCAGCACTTTGGGTTCGTTGGTGCACTGGTCATAGCATTTGTCGATGGGTGGGTTGTAGCAATGGGTATGGCCTGAGCCAAAGTTGTGGCCCAGCTCGTGGGCAACGACGACGATGTCCCACACCGAACGGGGATTATCGAAGTTAAAGCCGCCGGAAAGGTTGGCGCTGACCGAGTAACCGTTGCTGCGCGAGCAGAGTTGGCTGCCCCAGGCAACGCCGCCGCCCAGCCGGCGTGAGCTGAGAAAGGTGGCGAGGGTGCGGTTGACCTCGGTGCGGTTGTCGCGCCAATAATCGCGGAACTGGGTCAATTGGGCGCCGGTGCCATCGGCTGTCCATGGGTCGTCCTCGGTTTCCCAAAGGAAGACGTCGCCCACTAAGACTTGGGTGGCCAGTTCGCGTTGGTAAATAATCGAGGTAAAACCAATCAGATCGCCAACGTAATCAAGCGCTGCCTCGCGGCTGCCTTTGCGTTGAACAAACTCGTAGTCACCTTCAACGGCGATGGTGGTGTAGTAGGTGGCGCCAATCAAATCGCCGGCCACGGCCAGTTGATCGGGCGGCGGGGTCGGCGAGGTGGTCGAATCGGCTGGAATCTCGGCCAATTCGTCGGTGCCGCACACGAACGGGGGCATGGCGTCGCGTTGCTCGGGCGGTAACGGCAATGCGGAAAGTAGGGGTCCGGTTGCGCGCGTTTGCGTCAACTGCAGCGACCACCACTGACCTTGCTCTGCAACCAAGCCACGATAGTCACCGTCTTCGGCGATGGTCAAAAAAACCCGGCTGTGCGGCCGTCCCGCTACATGACCTTGGTAATAGGCGTGGTTTGGCGGGGAGAGGCGGACTTGACCCGCATCGGTTTCCACGACCACTTTGGCTTCCGGGTGAAACACCAAAAACCGTTGCAGGATCAAAGTCTCTTTGCCTGTTTGGTTTTCCAGTTCAAGTCCGTGGATGAGTAATTCATCGTTCATGGTTTGCGAAAAGGCATCGAGGGCAAGGTCGGGCGCTTGGACATGGGTTTCAATCGAGCCGGCCGAAAGTAGGCTGATGACGGATGAAAAACACGTTAAAAATACAAAGCTCGCTTTAGCAACTTTTAGTAACATCTGAGTTCCCCCCACAGGAAGTCCGCGACCTAATTTTGGCCGTGATGCGTCAGGCGCGTTCGCTGCGCGTCTGCGATAACATATTGAATGAAAATAAGATCTGGATATGGTGCGGTTGCCGAAAGAGTCCGCTTAGGTTAAATCGGTCGTGATCGCCGGTCGGCATATTTATCGCCAAACTCCTCGGATCAAACGCCGAAGGGCACTAACATTAACCAGCCTACGTGATCTTATCTGTGTCATAAGTAAAAAGAACGGTGGGGTAGAAAACATCACAGAATCTAGCCCGTTCCAGCGCGTTTGTGGTTTGGGCCGCGCTCGTGTTTTGGAAGGAATTGGGAAAAACGAGGTGGGCCGGAGCCGACACACCTCGCTTCTTTGTGTTAAATGATGTGTTTGGCTTGGTCGGGCCGGTTCATCGCAATTAACAGGGGTTGTTCGCTTTTTTGGCGGCTGCTGAAATCGTCACGGCTGTGGAGGCCACGCCAGCCTTCGGCAATCATGACCTGCGCCAGCGATCCGCCCAGGGTTTCGCCCGGGCCGAGTAAGACCAGGTAGTCTGGATTGTACTCGCGCAAGGCGACCCGGACGGCCGCGCCGAAATCAAAGGGTTGTGTCACCTGGTGGCCGAAGGTGTAGTCGTGCATGGCGGTAGCGTCGCAGATGCCCGGCAGCCAAATGTGACCACGGCCGTCGATGAGTGGGACTGCCGGCCGGCGCCACTGGACGTCGCGGTTGTCTTCGCGACCGCGTTGCGAGGCTTCGGCCATAAGCGGGGTGTGAAATGCACTGTGGCGTGCGAGCGCAAAAGGGTACTCGTTGTTGCCCATTTTGACGCGTGGCAATTTTTCCGTTAACACTTTCAAACCCAAATCGGTTCCTGCCAAAACCAGGAAGCCGCCGAGGCGGATGGAAAGGCCGACCCAATGGTCCTCGCCCAGGCCGTTGACGCTTGTCATTGCCGCCTTAACGGCTTGTTCTTGTTCCGGTTGGTGGCGCCATTGTTCATCGACGACGGGCACGATGATTTGGCCGCCGCGCTGGTTGCCTTTCTGGTAACTTGCCATGGTGTCGACGACCCTGAAAGCATCGTCAAAGGAAAGCGCGCCGGCGAGGTAAAGCGCTGTGTACCAACCCATGGAGTTGCCTAGCACGGCACAGACCTGGTGCTCTTGATTGAGCAGGGCGTGGTCGGCAGCGCTCGCGGTGAAGATTAAACCGGATGCGTTTTCGCCTGGCAAATGACGCGCCGATGAGAAGTGTTCCGCTTCATCCAGCGCCCGCAGTGACGGACGCTCGGCGGCGGCGCGCAACTGATCGGCGCGATCAAGCAATTCGGCACGTCGCGCAAAGGCGGTGTGCTCGGCGAAACGGGTGAAGTAACCCAGTTCGGTACGGTTATAGGAGCCGCGTCCCGGCGCGACCAAAACGATTCTAGCCATAGTGGTTCCTCTCTATTTGTCGGCGCGTTCTTTGATGGCGCGGTAAATGGTTTCTCGCGACGGTAGGCAGTGTTCCCATGCGGTGCCGAGCGGGATGAAGGTATCTTCACCACAGACCCGCGAGATGTGGGGCACGTTGCTCTGGAAGGCCTCGATCAAAATGGTGGCGATCTCCTCGGATATCGAGGCGGTTTGGCGACATTCGTCGACAATCACCACCGACCGTTTACCTTGCGCGGCGCTAATAATCGCCTCGCGGTTGAGCGGTAACAAGAAACGGAGGTCGAGCAAGCGCGTTTTGACGCCTTCACCGGCGAGGTCGTGCATGGCTTGCAGAGAGAGGTAGCTGCCGTTGGCGTAGCTAATGACGAGGATGTCGGCGTCTTGGTCGCCGTAGTGACCGACTTCGCCAAAAGGCATGGACTGGCCGGGATCCGGATAACTGTTATTCCAGTCGCCCTTGTCGACCAAGTCTTTGGTCATGTACAGCGCAATCGGTTCGATGAAAACGACAACGGAGCCGGTTTTTTTGGCCCAATCGACACAGGAACGCATGAGGGTGACAGCATCAGCGCCATTGCTCGCGGTGACCACGGTGATACCGGGAATGTCGCGCAGGGCGGCGAACGAGTTATCGTTGTGGAAGTGGCCGCCGAAACCGCGTTGGTAGGCGAAGCCGGCAATGCGCACGACCATGGGGTTGCTGAACTGACCGTTGCTAAAGAACTGCAAAGACGAAGCTTCACCGCGAATTTGGTCAATCGCATTGTGCAAATAGGCGAGATATTGGATTTCGGGAATCGGCAAAAAGCCGGCGTGACCGGCGCCAATCGCCAAACCCAAAATGGTGGTTTCGTCGAGTAAGGTGTTAAACACCCGGCCGACGCCGAAGCGACCATAGAGGTCCTTGGTGACCGTGTAGACGCCGCCTTTTTTGGCGACATCCTCGCCGAAAACCAATGCGTTGCCCTCTTTGAAACAGATGTCCTGCAAACCCCAGTTAATCAGTTGTGCCATGTGGCGCGGTTTCTGTTCCTCCGGTGGCTTGCCGTCCCAAAATTCGCGGCGTTTGGCCAGGAAGCTGCCGTCCGGCTCTTCGTCTTTGCTTTCGAAACGGCGTGCCAAAGGTGCCATTACGCTCGCGGCGGTGGTATGGCGTGGTCGTGTCCCGGCTTCGCGGCCGGCGGCACGAACTTGTTCGCCGATTTCCTCGTAGAGGTCGAGCACGGCTTGGGGCGACATGACCCCGGCTTGAATGAGATGCAAGGCGGTGCGCAACACCGGGTCTTGCGCTTCAACCGCTTCTATTTGTTCACGCGTGCGGTAGTTGCTCTCCACGTCGGAACCGGCGTGGCCCAACAAGCGCACGGTATTCAGATGCAGGAACGTCGGCCGGCGGCGGCGGCGGCAGTGGTCGACGGCTTGGCCGACAACATCGAAACCGCGTTTAAAATCGAGGCCGTCGGCCTGGAAGTAGGTCAAACCGGCACGGTTCCGGTAATTACTCGTGACCCAGTTTTCCGGTGTACGTACCGAGATTCCCAGCCCGTTGTCTTCACAAACGAACAAAATAGGCACGGGTAAATGTTGGAATGAAGCCCAGCAGGCTGCGTTAATCGCGCCGACGGCGGTTGAGTGGTTAACCGACGCATCGCCGAAGGAGCAGACAACAACGCTGTCCTCGGGAAACTGTTCGGCGACCTCGGCGAGGCGGGTGGCCATGTTGCGCCGCTCAAGGAAAAAGGCCATGCCGATGGCTTTGGGTAAGTGCGACGCGATCGTGCTGGTTTGCGGCGGAATCGAAAGGGAAACACTGCCCCACACTTTGTGGCGACCACCGGAGATGGGGTCTTCCGACGAGGCGGTTAGTGACAGGCAGGTGTCAAAAATCGGGGTACTGCCTGGCAGCTTGGCGGCCCGTGCGAAGAAGAAACCGCCGCTGCGGTAGTGCAAAAAGGCCGGATCGGTATGGCGCGTGTGCATGCCCACCATCGCGTTGCCCTCGTGGCCTGATGAGCCGATGGTGTAAAAACTGAGGCCTTCGTTTTTGAGTTCGCGTGCGACAAAGTCGATCCAGCGACTGGTGAGCTGGTGGCGAAGCAGCGACAGCGCCTCGCCGACGGTGACGGTGGCGTTGTCGAACAACGCATCGCCCGCGTTTTTGGAAACAGGTTGAAATTGATCATGCAGGGCGCCGACGCTTTCACGAAAGCGGGCGTCCACATGTTGGACACGGCTTACAGCCATAAGATGGGTACCTCCCGAACTAAATCCGCACCGCGACCCCACACAGGTCGTGCTCGATGCAGAGGTCCCCAAACCACCCAGTCGTCGCGTGTTTATAGATAAAGATGGGCCGAAGAAATCGGATCCCGAATAAGTGGGCCACGCCCTAGGGCGGTCCCGTGCGACGGAACAGCGTAAAGGCCGGCCTTGCGGCGGGTCCTTGTGCCTGTTTTTGTGATTTGGGGAGGCTGGCTCCCCCCTGGGAGAACAGACGGCGATTGTAGCACATGCCGGCCTGAAAAGCGGATGCGCGAGGCGAGCGATACGTCGGGAAAAAAGGCGCGGCGCGTTGCTTAACGGTCGCCTGGCCGGATCTCGTTGCCGATGTCGGGGTTAAAGGCTTCCGCGCTCGCTCGAAACTCAAACTCAACGCGGCGGTTGCGTGCTTTTCCCTGCGCGATTTCATTGGTTTCCCGTGGCCGCGCGTCGCCGTGCGACAGGGGCACCAGCTTTTGGCGGTCGACATTTTTTTGCCGAACCAGGTAGTCCAACACACTGACCGCGCGCAACGCACCCAGCTCGTAGTTGCCTAAGTAGCCCTCGTCATCGCGAAAACGGCTGTCGCTTGGGCCGTCCGTATCGGTGTGCCCTTCGATAATAATGGTGCCGTCAAAGTCATTGGCGATGTCGCCGATTTCGTCAAGAATGGCGCCCGCACCTTCGCGCACGCGGTACTCGCCCGATTCGAATAAGGCGTCTCCGTCGACTTTTATGCGAACCCAGTCGGCACCGGCCTCCATTTCCACGTCGGAACTACTGTCGTCCATGCGCATGGCGGTTGCCCGTACCGTGACCAAGGCGGTTAGCGCGGGTGGCAGTTGAATGTGCTGGGCCACAATGGTTTGGCCGGCCGGGATTTGCGTGTCGGGAATACTGGCCATAATCCCGAACGCCTCTTTCATGGAGCCCGCCATCTCGCGGTACTTAACCACGTCGGTGGTGGAAAAGCTCAACAGCAACACGAAGAAACACAGCAGTAACGACATCATATCGCCGAAGGTAACAACCCATTTCGGCGCGCCCGCTTCACATTTGCATTCCTCCGCCGGAGCGGCTTCATCCGACATGCCTAATCGCCTCCGCCTTGGGCCCGTTCAGCCGCCGGCAGGAAACCCATCAGCTTCTGTTCGGCGATGGCGGGGTGATCCCCCTCCAAAATCGAGTTAATGCCTTCGATGATGATTTCCATTTGCATCGATTCCTCACCGTCGTACCACTCGAGCTTACGCGCGATCGGCGAGCAGACCACGTTGGCGGCCAGGGCGCCGTATAAGGTGGTCAAAATGGCAACGGCCATGGCCGGGCCGATGGCGGAGGGATCGGACAAGGTCGCCAACATGTTGACCAGCCCGACCAGGGTGCCGATCATGCCGAAGGCCGGTGCCGAGTCCATAATGTACTTCAGCATGGAGATCGCGTTTTCGTGGCGTTTTTTGATGTAGGACATTTCACCGGAGAGAATGGCTTTGATGGTGGGCGGCTCGGTGCCGTCAACGGCGAGAGTGATCCCCTTCTTGAGGAACTCGTTTTCAATTTCCACGTTTTCCAGCGCCAGCAAACTCTCCTTCCGCGCTTTCTGGGCAAGCTCGACGATGAACTTAATGGTTTCAACCGCGTCGTAGTTTTTGACGAAAAACGCCTTCGACATGACCCCGACCAAACTTTTACTGGCTTTGGCGGGAAAGGCCATTACCGGCGCGCCAATGCAACCACCGCCGATGACAATCAACAAAGACTGAATGTCGATAAAGATCAGGGGGTTCCCGCCAACGATGATGGCAATCGCAACCAAAACCAAAGAGATAACGAGGCCGATGACGGTGGCGATATCCATAGAAAATCACTCCTGCAGGACGGAATGTCGGCGGGCGGGCGCTAACTGTTAATGGTTTCCTGTAGCTGGTCAAAGGGAAAGGGTTTGTGGAAAATTCGTTTGGGTTTTAAGGCGGCGGCTCGTTGCATTACAGCGGCCTCGCGGTGGTTGGTTGAGAAGATCACCGCAATCCGTGTGCCGTACTCTTTAAGGACGCGTTCAATGAAACCAATGCCGTCGCAGGGTTCAGCGAAGGTGATTTCACTGATGATCAAATCGGGAATTTCGGTTTGAATCATAACCCAGGCAATATCAAGGTCGTCGGTATTCCGCGTTTGGTATTCCTGACCGTCGAGAAATTTGACGACGCGTTTGCGCATAAAGCCGGAACCTTCTAGAACCAACACTTTGCGAATACGAGTCAGGTCGTTGATGTCTTTGAGCGACAAACCCATGCGCGACAGCGCGTCGAGCAAGTTGGTTTTGGCCTGTTTGGGTACGTCGCGTATCCGGCCGGTCATTTCCTCAATCAGGGCCGGGCTCTCGGTGTGGCCCGCCAGGTTAAATAACAGATTTTGCTCGCGCCAATTGGTCTCAGCCAACTCCAGACCGGTTAACACCAACTTCTCGATTTCTCCCTCGTTTTCTTCGCTGAGAATGAACTTGGAATTGTTTTCGAGAAAGTTGATCAGCTTTTCAAATACGTTGATGCGCGTCGAAGAGCTGGGATTGTCGTAGTTGCGGCAGCGGTTGGAAACCTCTTTTTGGAACTCGAGCATTTCCTTCAAGAAGAAGTAGTTGCGATTGAGGGCGCGCGTCGATTGTTCGACCCGTTCCATTTCCTCTTTGTCCCAAGACGATTGCTTGCGCAAGGCCGAGGCGGTTTCCTTGTAGAGCTTGCGCAAGATTTCGTAGAAGTCGAGGTTACGGCTGATGATGGCGGCGCCGATGGGGTAGGCGTCCTCGCGCATGTTTTTATCGCGTTCCTTGAACCAGTCGCCCAAGTTCTTGGCGATCATGTCGTTACACGAGTTGGGCAACGATTTGTTCCAGGTGCGATAGCTTTCCACCAAGAGTTGTACGGCGGTCAGTGAGGTTTTTTTGTTGCGGCTGTGTTCGGCGGCTTTTTTGAGCATCGCCAGCGCTTCTTCTCCGCCGACCATGGCAATACTGCGCAGCGAGGTCTCGACCAGCATCGGTGACTTGGCGTCGACCATCACGTCTTCAATCATGGGCAAAATGTCGGCGTCGCCGAATTTGCCCAGCGCAGTGATTGCCTCAATGCGAATGATGTCGCTTTGCCCTTCCAATAAGTTGATCAGGTCTTGTTTGAACTCTTCGGCGCGAATCTCGCCGACAATGCGAATCGACGTGCGTTTCTCTTCGGGGCTGCCGCCGTCGAGCATTTTGCGCAGGCGCGGCAAAACCGCCTTAGAGCTGCCCAGCGAGCGCATCGCCATCTCTTGGATGTCGAGGATTTCGTGGTTCATGGCGACTTTAAGGAAAAAGTCCGAGAACTCAAGTTCCGTTTTGCGCTCCAGAGCGTTTAGCAAACGCGTCATACCTTCGAGGTGGTGGGTCTGCAAGGTGGCGTCGAGCAACTCACTGTCTTCGGGTCGGCAAAAGAAGGCGCAGCCATAGAGGCCGAGCTTTTCAATGTCACCTTCGTGCTGGGTAATCAGCTTGGCCAACCAATCGTGAACGGCGGGCCGCTGCTCGTCGTCGGGTTTCAGTTGGCCGCCGATTTTCCCGATGCCGTAGGCCAGTTCAGCCAGAATTTGGCGGAAGCGCGTTTGGCGAATGCGTGATTCGCGCAGGGTGTCCTCGTGGTATTTGTTGGCGTGGGCGACCTTGTTGTCGAGGATCATGACGCGACTTTCAAGGAAGTAACGCAAGCCGATCGGGTTGGCAATGCCGACGATGTCGTCGACGGCCGCTTTGGCGCCGTCGTAATTGCGCTGTTCCAGGACATTTTCAAACGCGGCGAGGGCGTCTTTTTGCTCTTCGACCATCAGCTTTTGCGCCAAGTCCATCAAGAAATCCAGGCGCTGATCCTTGGGCTGTTGGTCGACACTTTCAATGGCGTCGATGAATTGGGCGTTGTCGTGAAAGAGTTCGTTGTACCGGCCCAAGATGTCGAGCACCTGGCTTAGATGTTCGGTTTTGGCCAACTGGGCGATTACCTTGGCACCTTCGCTGCGGGCCAAGTCGTCGTAGTCGTCAAATTTGCTCATCACCTCTTCGACGACTTTGCTATCCCCTAGTTTCACCAGGACTTTGGCCGCGTGGCGACAGTGGCGGTGGTTTTTGTTACCCAGCGCCAAGTGCTCTAAATAGTAGGTGACCGGTTCTTTTTCTTCCTGTTTAATCTTGTCGACCTCGCGCTGGAGCAGCGAGGCAATGGTGGCGTTGGGTTTGGACTTGGCCAGGAAGTGCAGCTTCTGAATCGCGTCCTGGGTGCCGATGCGCACCAGTCCGCCGATACACTCTTTGCACAGCCCTACATCGGTTTCTTTTTCAATGACCAGTGAAAAATCTTCGAGGAAACTCTCGTCCTCGCGTTCCGCCAAACCCGCTGCAAAAACAGCGCGCATCGTGCGGTTACCACTCCAGTTCTTCAGTTGGCCCACCAAAAAGCGATCGATCACCGGGTCCTTGTCCTTGGTAAGCGTGGTGAAGGCTTCGCGAAAATCGGCCAAGCTGATGTCGTTGAACTCGCTGATTAAGTTCTTTAGATCCTGGAGTTTTTGTTCTGACATTATCGCTCCGTCAAGCTGCGTATCCGAATAAGGTGGGTCCGTGGGCGGGCGGTTGATACCAAGGCGCTCTGCCAACCGGGGACGCTGTTCGACATCTGGGATAACCGCACAGCACCGAACCGCCGAACGGCCCCTGACTTACGGTAAGGGTCGGCTCCTTGCGGTCGAAAACGAACAAGGAGGCTTATAGAGCCATTCGGTATTTTTTCCAATGAGTTGAGCAGCCAACAGTATACCTAATTTGTGGGTGGAGGTTAAGCACGGGAATCCGGTGGCTTTTCGCTCCCCGTGCCCTGGCTTTTTTCGGCGCGGGCCGCGCTTTTTTGATGATGAAATCGTGATAAGATGATTCATTCTCCCGACTTAGCTCCCATGCTCGCCCGCCTTCGCAACCTCGACGCGAATCGCCGGTTCGATTTGGGTCGCCGCCTTTCGGTGTGTGACGTGCCTGGGTGTTGGGGTAAGCGACGCCACGGCTTTTCGCGGAGGCCTTGCCGATCTGGGAGCTGCCGATTCGTTGCCGCCCGTTTTCCGTCGGCAATGGAACGAGTTCGGAGGTGCCTGTGCCGGCCAACGCGAGAACCCAGGATCCGCTTGAGAACAAAGTGGTGTTGATCACCGGCGGGACCGGCAGTTTCGGCAACGCGATGGTGCGCCATTTGTTGCAGCATCACCGCCCCAAAACCATTCGCGTTTTTTCTCGCGACGAATTAAAACAGTTTCACATGAAGCAGCAGTTGCGCGATGAACGCCTGCGTTTCTTTCTCGGCGACGTGCGTGATCGTGAACGGGTGCGTCGGGCCTGCGAAGGCGTTGATATCATCATTCACGCCGCCGCGCTCAAGCAGGTGCAAGCCTGTGAATACAACCCATTCGAGGCGATCAAAACCAACATCATCGGCAGTGTTAACTTGGTCGATGCCGCCATTGATTGCGGCGTGAAAAAAGCCATCGCCCTGTCAACCGACAAAGCGGTCAGTCCCGTCAACCTCTACGGCGCCACCAAACTCTGTGCCGAAAAAGTGTTTATCCACGGCAACAGTTACACCGGCCAACGCGGAACCAAGCTGGCCTGTTGTCGTTACGGCAACGTGATTGGCAGTCGCGGCAGCGTCATCCCGCTGTTTCTCAAGCAACGCGCGACCGGCAAGTTGACCATCACCGACCACCGCATGACGCGTTTTTGGATCACGCTCGACGAAGCCGTGCGTTTTGTGATTCAAGGCTTGAGCACCATGGTCGGCGGCGAAATCTTTGTCCCCAATCTGCCCAGCATGCGCATCGTCGACCTCGCCAAAACCATTGCGCCCGACGCCGAGTTGGTGGAAGTCGGCATTCGTCCCGGCGAAAAAATTCACGAAACCCTGGTGATGGAAGAAGAAGTGCGCACCACCTACCAGCACAAGGACTTCTACATTATTTTGCCCGAATGGTTTTCAACGGAAGTCAAACGCTCTTATCCCAAAAAGAAGTTGCCGGATGATTTCGTGTATAACAGCGGGCAAAGCCGTCATTGGGTTGGTGAGACCGAGCTGCAGGCCATGGTTGACGACTACGAACGTCATCTGGTGTGAGCCTATTCATCGCGACATCGCGCATTGCTTCTCAACCGGCTTGCGTCCTTGCGTCCTTGCGTCCTTGACCCTATATTCTCTTTGCATGCTGTTGTAATGATTCCCGCATTACAGTCCAGGAGGTCGTGATGAGTGCGTCTGATACAAAACCGGTCCAAATGCGTCTGAAACAAAGCACGATTGACCAGATCACCAAAATTCAAAACCTGCTAAATAGCCCTAATCGGACGACAGCGGCCAAAGCTGCATTTGATATTGCCGACATGGTGCTCGGTGAACTGACAAACGGCGGGCAGGTCGAGTTAATCGACAGTCAAGGTGTTCGTCGCCAAATTTTAATCCCAGGCGTGAATACGGCGACCTGATGGCGCATTGCCGTTAGCGGTGCGGGCTTGTGGGTTTTTGAAAAAAATGCGAACGGTTTTTTTGTGGTTGAAAAAATATTTACTGATCCGCCGGCCACGTGGTAGGTTCATGTCTCCGAAACGAAAGCGTGGCTGTTGTGGCGCACGCGTTTTTATGTCTGCTCTCGGTGAACACTGGACGCGCGCGTGGCTAGCAGTGAAAGTGAAAATTTTGGTGACGAACAGTTGCCACCGACGGTTCGCAAAAACGAAATTCATCCAGATCAACGTCTTGGCCTGGCGAAGAGCATTTTGTTGGGTCTTGCCATGCTTGCGGGTTTCGGTATATTCGTCGGATTGTTTTATCCGATTTTGGCGTTTACATGGATGGGAACGGGCGATGACTCGGTGAAAACCAAAGACTTTTTCGACCATGGCGCATTGGCGATAAATTTTGTGACCGTTGTCCTGCCGCCGATCGCCACCCTGGTGATTGGTTACTACTTTGGGCAAAAGACGATGAAGTGAACAAGACGGCCTATTGAATAGGTAACAGTAACGATTTCTTTTCCCTGAAAGCGGCGCTTTTTGGAAAACAAAGTTGGTAAAAAACAAAGCCGGGGCGCTTGTTTTTTAAAAAAATACCGCGCGTTGCGGCACAAGCAAGAACCGCTACCTTTGGGAAGCATGGTTTCGTGCTTCTGGTGTGTTTCGTGGTTCTACATAGGACAGCTCATATTGTCTCTAATGCGGGCTGTGGACATTGGTGGGGTTTCTCAATGGTTTGGTTCGTTTTCCGTGCGCCAGCTAATCGGGCGGTAGTCGGCGGCGCCTAGGTTAGAGAAGCGAATCAAAAATGTATAGCGCACGCGGTTTTCGCGATCATTGCGGCCCGAACGGTGCAACAGGTGAAAGTGTTGAATGCCCAAATCGCCGCGTTTCACGTTCAGCCGCACTTCTTTGAAGCGGGCCACCACGTCGTCGGGGACGCGTGTACGGTAGTGTCGTTTTTCTTCCGGAATGAGGTAAACGCCTTCGTGGGCGAGTGCCCCGTCACGATGGCTGGCTTCGCATACGTGCAAGGCGCCTTCGGCCGGGCCGCAATCGAACAGGGGAATCCACACCACGACACCGCTGTCGGGACTGACATTGTAGCGGTAGTAGCTGCTTTCCTGGTGGAACGGCAGGCTGATTTTGCGGGCGAGTTCCGTGTAGCGGCCGGGCAAATCGACCCGGAAAAAAGGCGCGACTACGCCCAGGTCGGCGACGTCACAGCCGATGGCTTCAGCCGCCGCCGCGGCGATGCGCGGGTTGGCCACTAGGCGATAGAACGCGTAGCTGTTGAGCGCGCCGTCGACCACATATTGCTCCAAACGCGGTGCGGCTTGATAGAGCGCGATCAGGCCGTCGTGCAACAATCGTTCGTCGTCGAAGTTTTGGGATTCAAAGGCGATGCGCGCTTGCTCCGGTAAACGGGCGGCGGCGTGGCGGATCAAGCGGCGCAGGGTTGTCTCAAAGGCGGCTAGATCGGCGAGCGGCACGGATTGCGGCACGGTCAGGTAACCCTTCTCGGTGAAGAGGCGATGTTGGGTTACGGCTTGTTTGTCGGTTGCGGAATCCATGGCTGCCTCCCAAAGCCGTTTGGCTTACTCGCCGACAACGGCGTAACACATGTTGGCGGAAATCGGCAGCCGGCGCAGGCGTAGATTGGGAAGGCCCAGGGTTTCCATTACGGCCAGGGTTTCGCCGGGATAATCGCGATGGTTGAGTTCGTCGAAACAAATCACTGCACCTTTGGCCATCCGGCCGCGCAACAAGGTCAGCGTGTCGAAGGTTGCCTGGTACAAATCCATGTCCAGATACAAAAGGCCGACGACCGTGGCCGGGTGTTCCTGCAAATAGACCGGCAAGCTTTCGCTTATGTTGCCTTTCACCAATTCCACCTTGGGAATATGGCCGATGGGGCGATTCATGTCGAATAGTTGAATGGCGCGCTGTAACATGTCGTGGCTGTCGAAACACAGGCCGCCTTCCTGCATGTGTTTGGCGTTGCTGGTGCGGTCCTTGTCGGAAATGCCTTGAAAGCCGGCGAAGGTGTCGAAACCGACGACCCGGCGAGTGTAACAAAAGGGTTCATGGATGGCGCAAAAGTGCGCAAAGGCCATTAAACCCTGGCCGGAACCGACACCGCACTCAAAGATATCGCCGGGTACATCCTGCACCAACTTAAAAATCTCATAGCGTTCCAAGAAACTGGTGATGACCTGGCGCGGTGCATAGGCGGCGAAGCTGCGACTGACGGTAAACGGCGATTGGCCGCTTGTTTCGCAGAAGTCAATTAACTGGTCGTAATAACTCATTTGTTGCTGCGTGTTTCGCGACGCTTCAATGTTCGCGAGATCCTTTTCGGCCATGGTGTTTCCCCCGCCCGGTTCGGTCTAGTTTTGTTGGTGAAGTGCTTCAATTCTATCACGTTCCGTACCGCGGCCGGCGGCTCAGCCGACATCTTCGGGGTGACTACGCTTAACGGTTAAGCCCATATCTTTGAAAACGTCGGCCCACAGGTTCCACTCGGCGCGCTTGACCGTGCGTTCGCTTTGCCAGCGGGGATGAACCGTATCGCTGTTCGGCAAAATCACCACCGATTCGTTGCCAGGCTGAATATGTGGCAAGCGATAACCGATGCTGCTGCCCGCCGTGAGCACCAAACACTGATTCATGCGATTGAATTCAAATGGGATCAGACTGCTGAAGGGAACCACCGGAGCGATGTTCTGAAACGCGGCGGTGGGCTCACCGCCCATTAAGGTAAAGCTTTGACGATTCGTACTTTGTGTGGTCGCGGTAACATTCAAGTAACGCAAATCCCGTTGGCTGAGCGTCACCGCGTCGGCGTTGTTTGTCCGGGTGTCGTCGAGGTGTAACCGGCAGGCCTTGGGGTCGGTTTCCCGTTTGGTCGGGGCGGCTGTGATGATGATCGAGCCGGTGAACCCACGCTCATTGAGCTTGTCACGCAAGGCTTCTGCCTCGGGTCCCGGCGGAGAAATCAGCACCCGTTGCGCTGCTTGGACCAGGGGCCAAATGGGTTGCAGTTGGGTCTCTTCGTACCAAAAGCTGAAGGGATGCAGGGCGGCCCACCAGCCGCTTGGTGCCGGTGCCCAATGGTGTGCGGCCAAGTCGGTAAAAGCTTTGATTTCCCAACGCAGGTTGGGGCTCATGATCACAGCCTGCTCAAAAAAGCCGGCTTTCGATAAGGCTTTTTGGAAATCGAAGAAGGCGGAAACATGGCTTGAGCGCATTGCTTCGTGTTGGATCAATTCCGGATGGAACAGGGCGTAATGGAAACGGTCGCGGTCGATGTTGGGCTGTTCGGTGGAAAAGTAATGGCGATAGGCTGTGTCGCTAAAGGGACTGTTGCGGTAGCCGTCGGCATGGTCGAAGCGGGCCGGATCGCGATGGGCTAAATAGTCGAACAGGCCGTCTTCAACGCGCACGAAGCGTGCGTCGGGTAAGTGTTCAGCCAGCAAGTCGGTGAGCATTTTAACCAGGGGGGCCACGTGGAACTCATAGGCAAAAATGTGATCGAAGCGCGGGCGTTCCTTAATCCAGGCACGCAATTCGGCCAGACATGGATCGAGAAAGGCGGCCTGGCTAAAATCAACGCGACGGCGCACGCGTTGGTGGTAATCCATAAAATGGACACGCGGCGCCCAGGTTTGCATGGGGGTGGGATCGAAGTCGGGCAGGGCGCGGCTGTCGTAAACAATCAGTAGGTCGGAGACGGGGACTCGGCTTGCGGCCTGATAGAACTGAAGTCGCTTGCGGTAATAAACCACGCGGTCATGGTGAATGGGATAAATGAATAGGGCTTGTGACGCCAAATCGGTAACCGTCCTCTGGGATTTCCTTGCGCCAGACTGACGGATCGAAACAAAACGGCAGCCGGCTGTGTCGTTTTATCGGCCAATTGGGCGCTTGGCCAAAGTCTATTTTTTTAAATTGGTTAGATCTTATTCCCTGGGGCTCTCAGCGATTCCCGCTAGCCCTTCATGGGACCGCGACGTACACTGAGGTACCTTTTCCTGGGGCGGACCATCGTGTTTCACTTGTGCCAACCTCATCCGCTGTTGCGTCCCTTCGTGCGCTGTTACTGGGCCTTCGAGGGCGGTGCCGGCGTGCCGGAAGACGCCTTTAAGGTGTTGCCCGATGGCTGCATGGAATTGATCATCAACATGGGTGATCCCTATCGCCGTAATGGTTTGCGACAACCAGACGCTTTTGTGGTCGGTCAGATTACCGCCGTCATTGAGCTGCAACCGACCGGTGTAAACCGTTTCTTTAGCATTCGTTTTGAGCCCCACGGGTTGCGTCCTTTCATTGCGATGCCGGTCAATGAACTCACCGACTTGGATGTTTCGCTTGAGCACCTGTGGACGGACGCGGCGATGTGGACGGATCAGTGGCGGGCGGCGCCTGATTTCGGTGGCCAATGCGCCGTTGCCGATCATTTTTTGACGACCTGTTTGGCGCGCGGTATTTCGGTGGAAACGCGTTTGTTTAAAACGGTTTACCCGATGCTCATGCAGCCGGATCGCAGCGTTGCCCAAATTGCAGCGATGCTCGGCTTAAGTGCGCGCCAGTTACAGCGTCGGTTCCGCGATCACACTGGTTTAACCCCGAAACACTTTGCGCGCATCGCTCGCTTGCGGCGCGTCTTGGCGTATTTGCGCGACGATGATCGCTTTGAGACGCTCACCGATTTGGCTCACGACCTCGGTTACAGCGATCAAGCTCATATGAATCATGACTTTAAAGCGTTGACAGGTTTGGCGCCGCGACGGTTCGCCGCATGTCGCGACGCCTTTCATTTTGACACTTTTTAAACGCTAAAGTTTGTGCCAGCACCAAGCGACTTTGCGCGGCTGCTCGAGCGTGCCGATCCAGGCGCACAGTTTGTCGCCGTCGCGCGCATAGGTGATGACTTGGGGGAAATCGTGGTCCGCGTTTTCAAAAACGGCGACGGCTTTGTCCAATTTAACCAATTTAAACGCGCTGCTCTCTTTTCCCAATGGTTGGGCGACGTAGTAGACGCCGTCAGCGCGTTGTTCCAAACGCATGTACTCGAAGAAGGTGCGGTTGGGTCGGCTTGTGTCGCGGTTCATGCCGATCATGACGCCGCCACCGAGTGCCATCCAGTGTTCTTCGGACGTGCCCGCTTCAGTGCGCCAAGCGCCGGCTAAGCGTTCAGATAAGGTGGCCAACTGCGTTGGCTCGGCCGCCAATGCAGTGCTTGGCAGCCACAATGCCAGCCATAAACAATAAGTGACCATATTTGGTGCCTCCGACCGGTGATGTCCGGTGTTTGCGCTCAATCTAAACAACTGATCGGCGGCGGCCTTGTAAAAATGCGACATTCACAAAAAAAGCGCGCCGACGTGGGACGCGGCGCGCTTGAGAAGGTCGATGGTGTCAGTTGAATTCGCGGCCGGATCAGGCCGAGACATTAACGGAAGGTGTTAGAAACGCGAGCGTAAACCCAGGTTGTAACGGGGTTCCTGATCCGCGTAGAGCAAGAATTGGTTTTCGAAGCGGCCATGGGCCTTCATGGGTTCGCCACTGACATTGAGCCCCTCCACGAAGGCCGACAGATCGCCGTCGCCGAGGATGTCGAAGCCGAAGCGCAGGTCCCATTGCCCGTAGGCTTCAATGAACACGGGTTCGTCGGCTTGGCGTAACTGGTTGCTCGATAACAGGAATTTGTCGCGCCAGTTGTAGGCGGCGCGGATTTTGACACGGGCCTTCTCGAAGAACACAACCAAGTTGGCCGAATCACTTAAGCCGGTCAGGGCGACCGTTTGGTCGAGGGCATAAATGTCGTATTCGACGTCGCCGTTTACCAGGGTGTAGTTGAGTTGGGCGCCAAATCCCGTTTCAGTGAAGATGTGTTGCAAGGCAACTTCCCATCCGTCGACGGAAGCCGATTCACCGTTCGCGAAGCTGAGGATGTCCCAAACGATCACCTGGTCATCGGCGCCGCCGACGGTGTTGGTGGGGAAGTTGGGGTCGTCTTGCGGGTTGGGATCGCTCAGCTCGTATCCTAAGTCACCGACGATGGTGTCCTGCGTAATCGTGCTGACGATGTAGTTATCGACCCACTTGCGGAAGTAGGTCAGCGCGGCGTAACTGCCGTTGCGGTAGTAGTATTCCAGCGAAAGATCGATGTTGTCGGACAAATAGGGTTTTAAACCGGGATTGCCCTGCGAGGCGTTGTAAGGACCGCCTGGCCGCGCATCACCCAGCAGCAAGGCCGGTTTCATACTATTGAGATCGGGCCGCGCCAACGAGCGCCCATAGGAGAAACGGGCAACCAGGTTGTCGCGCAAGCTCAGGTTACTGCTCAAGCTGGGTAGCAACACGTCGTAATCGTTTTCCAGGGTGTAGGCGGTTTCGGTTTCGGAATAGCGGGCACGGAACTCGGTTTGGCTGATGTAAACCATGGCTTCCGGATTGTTTTGAATGGTGGTACCCGTTACATCGGTGCGCTCGTAGCGAACACCGACGAGGGTTTTGAGCGGTTTGTTGCCGATCTTTGATTCGAAATCGGCTTGCAGGTAAACCGACGTTGTTTTTTCCTGAACGGTGTGGGCGTTGGTATTGACGAGGTCGAAGACGGAGGGAATGCCGCCGACAAAGTCGTCGAAAATGCCGCGCGCGTTAAAGGTCAACGTGGTGGGGAACACGTCGGGAAAGGCCGTATTCCGGCGGGTCACGTAATCGGCGCAGCCGGTACAGGCGGGTTGACCTTGAACGCCCAAGTCAAAACGCCACGAAGTATCGATTTGGTAATCGGTGACGGCGGCGCCAAAGTCCAGGGTACGCAAGGCGTTGTCGGCCAAGTTAACCCATTGACCAGAGAACTGAGCCTGTTTGACTTCGTTTTTGGCGGCGACGTTGCGCAGTAAATCGATGTTCGGGCGCAGGCCGGCAGCATCGTCGTAACCATTTGTAAGGGATGGATTAAGCACGCCGACTTGGCTGTCGTTGATCGAGGTGGTTGGCAGGTTGCCGCCGCCGTAGTTGACGGTGGTGGTCACGCCCAAGGGCCCGGACAAAATCACCAAAAAGTCGCTGCTCAGGCCGTCCGGCTGAGCCTCGGAAACCGAGTCGTGGACGTCGAAGGTAAAGTTCAGGTTGTCGGCCGCTTGCCAGTCGAGGTTCAAGCCGATGGATTCGTTTTCGGTTTTTACCACGTCGCTGTAACCTTGGAAATCCAGTGCGCCTAGGTTGGTGGCGGCGTTGGCTTCAATCGTTGGATTGATTACCGAACCGTTACGATCAGTGATGCCGGATGGATTAGGGCTCTCAAACCAAATGCCGGTTTGACTGCGTTCGATGACATCCTCGTATTCCGACATGGTGTAGTCCAAGGTTGCCTTGACGCGCGTGTTCGGCGCAAATTGCAAAACGGCTTGGCCGTTGAAGCGCGAGCGTTCGTGGTCACTTTGGTCGACCACCAGATTGCGCGGTAACCACACTTGGCCGGTTGGGTTGAGGTTGGGGTCAATGGCGCTGTCGTCGATATTGGCGTTGCCAACGCGCAGCCAACCATCGGTGGCGACGAAGTTCTCGCGACTGTCCCGCGATGAGTAGGAACCGTTGACCATCGCGCCGACCTTGCCGTCGAAGAACAAGTCCGAGAAGAGGAAGGACACTTCCGGGGTGAGATCTTCGCCGACGGCGTTGGATTGGTCCATCATGCCTTTGAAGGAACCAACCAAGGTGCGTTTACCCAACTCAAACGGGCGTGCGGTGGTGACGTCGACGGTGGCGCCGATACCGCCGGTGGTAACGGAGGCGCGTGTGCTCTTAAAAACCTTTACGCCGGCAATCGAGTCTGGAGAAATTTCGGCGAAGTTAAAGGCGCGGCTCTGTTCGGCCGTGCTGTCGCCTTCTTGTTTTTGGGTGGCGGCCGACGGCATTTGGCGGCCGTTGAGCAGGACTAAGTTGAAGCTTGGCCCGAAGCCGCGCACGGATACTTGGTTGCCTTCGTTGTTGCGGCGATCAATGGAGACGCCGGGGATGCGTTGCATGGATTCGGCGAGGTTGGTGTCGGGAAACCGACCAATTCCCTCGGCGGTGATGGCGTCGACGACGCCCACTTCCATTTTTTTGATTTCGGCGGCGGTGGTCAAAGAACGACGGATACCGACGACCGCCATTATTTCATCGACACTGATTTCGTCAGTTGCGTCAGATGCGGTGCTTTTCTCTTTTTTGGTGGTTTGCTCGGGCTCCTGTGCCAACGCGCTCGGCATAAAACCAGCGCCGGTCGCTAGGCAGAGCAAGACCGATACAATCAATAAATGCCTCATGATGACCCCTCGTGCATGGACAAAAAATGGGCGCTGACATCAAGACGCAACAAGGCTGTTGGTGGGCAACAGGTAGGCGTGGATTTAAAATGTTAGCGTTATCATTTAACGTAATCGTTACAATTCGACCTGTCAAGCAAATCAGAGACGGAATTTTCACAATTATTCCGTACTTTCCCTGGTGGGGAAGCTTTGCTGACAGCCCGTAAATGGCGGTTCTTTCGAAGTATCCTTCGTGTTTGCTTGGGTTTGAGTATTTGGCGGGCGGTACTGTCTGATGACAGCCGCGAAAAAATTACATCATATGGGATAAATGTTTGCGCTCACAATGAGCCGGCGCCAAACTGTTCGGCATTGTAACGGTAATCACCCGCGTTTTTTAGCGCTGCGCCTTGTTTTGTGATGTTGCTCGGGTTTTTTGGTGGCGCGAAAAAGTTGTGTGCTGCTAGCTGTTGTTTGGTTCGATGGGGCGCATCGGGTTACTTTCTTCCGCCGCCGCCAACAGCCATTCCCGAAACGCGGCAATTTTGGGATGGTGGTAGCGTTCGGCGGCGCAGACCACGTAGTAGGCCGTGCGTGATGGGAAGGCGATGTTAAACGGTTGAACCAGGCGACCGGCTTGCACGTCGGCGTGAATTAAATTGCTGCGGCCCAGGGCGACACCTAGGCCGTCAAGTGCCGCTTGTAACATCACGTTGGAATCATTGAAGAAGGTGCAGCGCTCAAAAGTGACACGGTCGGCGCCGGCCATTTTCAACCAACCCAACCAAATATCGCGCGTCATCATGCTGAGTAAGGGGTATTGGGCAAGGTCGTTTGGCTCGCGCAAGGGTTTGTCGGGTTTTAGTAATTGCGGTGCGCAGACCGGCACCCAATCGAAGGTCATTAATAGATCTGCCCGCAGTCCTGGCCAAAACCCCTCGCCGAGCCGAATACCCAGATCCATGTCTTCGCGTGAAAAGTCGACGGACCGAAAGCTGGCGTCTACCAAGACGTCGATGCCGGGATGGCTTTTATAGAAACGGTCAAGGCGTGGTACCAGCCAGTGGACGGCAAATGAGGGAATCAAGGTCACGCGTAGCGGGCCTTCACGGCCACGTTGCTTGAGTTGGGTTGAGCCTTCGGCTAATTGCTGCAGGGGTGCCTGAACCACGCCGAAATAGAAGCGGCCTTCTTCGGTGAGCTCGAGCCCGCGGGCTAAGCGATGAAAGAGGCGAACCTCCAAAAATTCCTCGAGCAGCTTAACCTGACGGCTGACCGCGCCGGGGGTTACGAACAATTCTTGGGCGGCGGCGGTAAAACTGAGCCGACGTGCGGCTACCTCAAAGACCCGCACCGCCAGTAGAGGCGGTAAATCCTGATACGTCACAATCCCTCGCCAAAGCTTGGCCGACGCCGCGACGACGGGGGCTGACGGCGGCGGTTCCGGCTGCATTTCGACCAAGCTTAGCGGATTGGGGCGAGGTTGTCAGGCGCAACACGGGGGAAAAGCGTTGTGCGGGTTGCGGTTAGCAAGGGGCGGTGAGGGCGCTGGCACGGTCGGGGAAGGTGGTTGTTTGCCAGGGCTGTGCCTCACGTCGGGGCGGCATGGTCAAGGTGACGTTGCCGATCCAGGTGCGACGGCGACGGCGGCAGCGTTGGTCGAGGTCCTCGTGTTCAAAGCAGACCGATTCGACGGAAAGAGGATCGGCGGCACATGGATCAAGTGTGTTGACGTTGACTAAAGCGTAAAGGTCGGCTTGGTCTTGCCAAGTCACGAAGGGGGCAATGCCGCAACGACTGCAGACATAAAAGTCGGCTGTTTGGGTGCCGAAACGATAGAGATGAATCGCGTCGCAATCAAACACTTCGGCTACTAAAACGGCATGGGGATCGGCGCTGTAACGGGCGCCGTTTTTGCAACAAAACGAGCAGGTGCAGGCACGAACGGTTAATCCCGCACGCGGCGTCGGCGTGTAATAACGGTAGCGAATGTTGCCGCAATGACAGCGCCCGTCGAGTTTGTGGATGGGTTCCATGGTGCCTTGCCTCCTGTGTAAGCTTATTAAATCATGATGGTTAATTTGTGTATTGGGAAAAAAGGCGGAACGCGCGAAGCGAGGGATGCTGCTCGCGCGTTCCGCAATGCAAAAAACCGTGGCCGGTCGTCGACGCGTTTTTTCCTTGGAGGTGGTTGGTATCTGAGGCGACGGAAAAGACGGCGTCAACGGCGGCCGGTACCCGTCTCGGGTGTTTGCGCTTGTCTGTGCTTCCAGGCGCGAGACGGGAACCTTCAGGGGACTCTTGACAGCGTTAATCCTAAGTTCCGCGAGGGTGATCGGCAAACGATAAGAATTCATCGAGCCTTGAGAAAAACTCAAGGCTTAAGTGCTGTGCGACGGTTGCTGCCGGCGAAAGCTGCGAAAATGCGGTTTCCATCACTGGATCCCTGCCTGACAAAGCCTGTCACGTGGTACACTGTCGCCATCTTTTCCATGAGCTTTCCAGTTTTCTGTCGCGCTGAAACCAAGGTTTCAGGGTGATCTCACGTTGGCTGTGGATGGGTTTTGCGACAGCGGGCTGCTGCAACTGTTCAGCGCTCGGGCGATTTCTGCTTTCCGACACCCGCCGATGCCGCCGGCTTGGTTGGGGTGAGGTTTTTTATGAGCGTTACCCAGATGTTTAATCGTTGGCTGGCTGTTTTGGGCGAAATGCAAGGGCAAGCCGCGCAGCTAACCGCTGAAGGTACCGCCGCCTTTCTTTTTGGGGACACTGTCGAGGTCGTGGTTTCCGTGGACGACCACTCGCCTGTCATGCTTCTCCTTGCGGTTATTTTTGAACTGGGTGGTCAGGACGATAAGGTTCACGATCAGGTTCTGGCCGAGGCGATGCGTCTCAATGCTTTCAAGCAGGTTACGGCCGGTGGTTCCCTCGCCTATGATCGTCGCTACCAGCGCCTGGTGCTGAACAAAAGCATCTTGGTGGAAGAGCTCGACCCCGAGCTGTTTGTCAGCCATTTAGAGCCCTTTGGGCAGGCTGCCGTGAAATTGGTTAACACTTTTCGCGACGATAAAGGCCCCAACGAACCCGATTCACCCGATGGCGGGATGCTGCCGGTGAATCCCGGCATGCGTGCTTGAGTCTGGATGGGGCTAAGCCCAACCTGCCGGATTGTTGGTGAGCGACGGCAAGCAGCATCGCTCCAGCCTTTTACAGCAAAGGCGTGGTCGAATTTTTGACAGCGGATCAGCATAACTTAGTGACGTGCATTATGTGGGTCATGATAAAATGACCTTTCATCAAAATCCAAGCACACACGTAATCACCGCATGAAGTGAGGCCTTTATGGTCGATTTCGCCACCATCAACGACTGGCTTGCAGAGCTGGGTCGCCGCCAGGAGGTCTCGCTGACCTTGGACGCTCAAGGCGTGTGTGGTTTCCAACTCAATGCGGATCTTCCCTGTTACGTGCACACCTCGGCTGATGATCCCTTCCTCAATTGGACGATTACCTTGGCTGTTCTGCCCGACGACGTGGCTCATCGTACGCGTTTGCTCAATACTTGCTGTGAATGGAACTATCTCGAAGAGAAAACGCGCGGGACCCAGTTGGCCCTCGATCCCGGTGGTCATTTGATCATCATGACCTACCGTCGGCTGCTTGAGCATCTTGACCAGGCTGCTTTTTTTAACATCACCGGCAATTTGTTCGAAACCGCCGTCGTTCTCCACGATCATTTACGTCGCTTTGCCGCTGCGCCCCAAGCTGAAGCCGGCAATGCGGTGGGCTACCGACCGCCACCGTCGCAACTTGCCTAAGCTTACGTCTGTCGTCTAAGGATGAATCATGACCGCTTCGCTCGCCATCGACATGTACCAGCATCTTTACCAGTTCTTGCCGTTTAAGCAGGAAATGTTGTACCTGCACCTGGTTCCGCTGGAGCATGAAGAGCAGCCGTGTGTGCGTTACCGCGACAGACTTTATGAGAACTTGCCGTTGCTTTTGGATCGCGTTCCCGAGTTGGGTCACGTCGATCAACTGACCGTTTTTGCCCAGGTCGTCAATTTCATGGCCACCGCCGGCATGTTTCTTTATATCGAGCATCCGCGCGCTTTTCGAGTGGAATACGCACGCCGTTTCGACCAAGTGGATCAGGTGATTGAGCCGGCCTACCAGCGCTACGGGCCCTACGATGTGGCCGAGGTGCGCGATCCCACGCTTGAAGACGAAACGCTGGTTTTTTATACCTACCAGCGCCACAGTTTTGTGCCCTATCGGGTGACCTGTCCCTGGCCGCGCATTACCGCCGCCGACGATATCCCCTATGAATTGTTACCCTTCCCTCGGAACGATGGTTAATGAGGCGGCCATGATGAAACGATACCTATTACGTCCCGCGCCTGGCCGCACGCAAAGAAGGTCCTTATGAAAGGTATGGAAATTAACGTCGGTCGCCGTTTCGTTCAAGGTTCGTTCCAGCGCGGCGCGAATGTTGACGAAACGGGCATCACCCAAGCCTTTCGTTTTCTGTCGGCCAAAGTGGTTACGCCGCCCAACACGCTGGCATTATTTGACCACAGCACGCAAAAGCACGTTTCGACCGGCGTCACCGATACCCAATTCAAGACACTGCAACAACTCAACGTTTCACAGAATCCGAAGCTGGGCCAAACCCACAAAAAACAAATCGCCGATATTTTGGCTTCGGTCAACATCGATGCTTCTAATTTGAACCAGCGCCAAAAGCTGGAAGCGGCGGTGTTGCTCGGTTCCAACATGGTCAACGCGGCTTGGCTGACCGACAATACCGAAGCGATTCGCACCGGTAACAAAACGGCGATTCGCGCCGGGCAAATTCTTCACCAAAGTTACTTGTTCGCCCATGCGCAGCAGTCGGGTGGTTTGCAGAGCCCGTCTGACTCGTTGCACACGCGTCTGGCATTGGAAATTGCCAACGAGGTGATTGCGCCCAACGGCCTGATCAACCAAGAAAAGTTGGCTGAGATGCAGCAACAAATTGGCAACGACCGCATGTCGGTCAGCCTTAAGACGGGCCCACATCACAAAGCGATGGTAAAGACGTTGGGGTGGTTTGGCGGGTCCAGTGCGTTGCGCAACAAACTCAACGGCATTCAAGCACCGCAGCAGGGCACGCCGCAGGAGCGCGTTTTGCGCGCGACTTTAGGTAAATCCACCGGCCAAATTAGTAATCGCGACGCCCGGGTCGCCGTTTTATCGGCGATGTTGGCCGATTTACGCCAAGGCCAGGTCGGCTCTTGTTTTGGCACCAGTATCGCCATTCACATCAAAAACAATCTGCCCGATAAAATGTTGACCCATCTCAAAGACATGGTAGAGCACGGACGTATCCGTGGTAGCTACCAACGCAATAACCTAAGTCCGACGGTGCCACTCGACCTGCCGATGAATACAAGTGTTCAGGATTCCCAAATTAGCCAGATCATGCGAGTCAATGCCAATGGGCAAATGACCCACCTCAATCAACGCGGAATCGAAGCGCCCAAATCGGTCGCCGACATCCCCGGCATGCGCAGTGCCTTGTTGGCGATTGGGATCGTGATTTCCAACGATCAAAGCAAAGCGATCCAAGACGCGATTACGCGGTTGCGCGGCCTCGATCAGACGGTTGACGTCACCCCGAAACAAATACTCGACAATATTATCGACAACCGTCAATCGATCCAGTCCAACCAAAAAACGGCGATGAAAGCCAAAGCGGCCGACCGTTTTCACGCCGACATGGAGAACCGCTTGCTGCGTTCCTATGAGTACACGGTATCGGGTTTTGCCGAAACCCATTTTGCCTCGCCTTCGCTGCGTGCCTTTGCGACGCGTTTGATCGATGCTTTTTTGAAGGGTGGTTTTCCCGTCAAATTGAACGAAGAGGCGAAAAAAATCAAAAACACCACCGCAAGCAAGTTGTTTGGCGATTTTGCGGGTGGGTTTGGCGTTCGCCTCAATCAAACGATGGATCAGCACTTAGTGCTGCAGTACGACGCCACTCTCAAGCATCGCGAGGTTTCCGACGACGGCAATTCGAAGTTCGGCGGCTTCTCGGTCTTTTTTAAAGACCCCGACAACGGTGCTTTAAACCCGGTGACCAACAAGCAGCAGTTGCGCACGGCTTTGGAGAAGTTGTTTGCCCATCAGAAAAAGCTGGATTTAGAGACGATTAAATCGATGGGTCAGCACGCGGGATCGGTACGTGATCACTACAACAATTTCACGACGGAGATCGGCAGTATTTTGGCGCGGCCTCAATCGCAGCAAGATCCCTTTATGGATAGCTTGGTCCAGGGCATTAACAATCTGCAAGAAGTGCCACTCGGGTTCCCGCGTGGTGCGAACCCCTTTGATGTGATGCGTTTGATGTTTGGTATCGACCACGCGCCCCAAGTGGACACCTTGCCCAAGGGCAACCGCAACCCCGACGATGGTCGCGCGGTCTTAAAGCAAATGGTGACGACGATGCGTGGCATTCACGCCAAAATTAGTAATGTCTCCAACGGTTACTCAGAAACGAAGCTTGAAAAAATGACGATCCCTTGTTCGAACGCACCGCACGCGTTTTTGTTGACGGCGGGTTTGGACAATCAACTCAAAACGATTAGCAAAAACACCGAAAACATTGATACCTGGATGGAGAAAACGCTGCGGCCGCAGCAGCTCAAAACCTTTGAGACGAACAACTTGGATGCGACGGCGGTCAAAAATGCGGTCGGTCGTTTGCATCGCAGTTTGGGGATTGACGTCAACACGGTCATGTCGCAGCTAAAAAGCAAAGGGAGCACCAAGCCGAAGGATGTGCTCGCGATCGTGTTCCAAAACGTCACCCAAAGCAAAAAAACGACCCACGTCAAAGAACAAATCGGTCAAGCGTTGGCCGACCTATTGAAAGCGCCGGTGGCACCGATTCTGGTGGCCGACAGCAACTGGGGTGACGGCGAGGCTCACCTGTACTTCGGCATGGTGCACAATCCGTTTTCGGGAAAAACGGAGATGTGGAACTTTGAGGACAATGGCCAAGGTATTAAGCCGCGTGGCCTGCCGGATCAAACCAAATTTGTGGCGAGCGAGTGGACGATTGCCAAGGAACCCAAGGACTTCGGTTTTTAGCGAGGGAGCACTAAACCGCGCGCCGATGTCGGCGCCGGAAACCACCGGGTCCTTGACCGACACCTTTCTTGAATACGCGGCAAAAGGCCGCCGGCGATTCATAGCCGACTTGTTCGGCGATCAGGTCAATCGAATCGTCGCTGTCGACCAGCATTCGCTTTGCCTTTTGGATTCGCCAATCGGCGAGGTACTGCATGGGGGTGACGCCCAACATTATGCGAAACTTGTCGGCAAAACCGGAACGCGACAAACCTGCCTCTCGGGCTAAGTCCTCAACGCGCCAGCGTCTTGCAAACTCGCGGTGAACGGCTTGAAGGCTGCGTCCAATATGAGGGTCGCCCAGCGCGGCTAGAAATCCAAAATCGTGATGTTGTTCTTCTTGGCGGCAGCGCAACGCTTGCACAAACAACATTTCACTGAGTTTGCGGGTCAGCAGTTGATTGCCGGCACGGGCGCCCCGTGCGTCGCGTTCGGTGAGGGCGATGGCTTGGTGGAACCAAGCGAACTCGTCGGCACGGCGTCCCCGAACGGTTAACAAACTGGGTAATTCGTTGAAAAGCGCATGATCGAAACAAGGATCGTATGCGAGGTGGCCGCAAACCAAACGGGTGGTTTTTTGTGAATCCTCCGCCGTTCCCAACTGTAGTAAACCTGGATCAGATGAATTGCCCTGGCCTAGGGCTTGTTCCAGCGAAACGATCTCGGCTTGGCGGGAGCTGCTGAGGATGTGGGCCGCGCCGTGGGGGATGATCACCATTTCGCCGGCGTTTAACATGAGGGGATCCGCTTCGGCGCTGAGCCGAACCAAGCAGCGTCCATTGAGTGCCACATGAAAACGCGCGACTTTGTGATAGGCGGGAACGGCCACACCCCATGTGCCGGTAAAACGGGTCGAGAAGTACACACAACCCTGAAAACGCAATACCTCGAGTACATCACTTAAGACATCCACGGTCTCCTCCCAAAGTCATTGTAGCGACTGTCCCGGTGAAAAGCGCGTGCTTGGACGATCGAGCAAAAAGCATGGACGGGTCGGCATAGTCGCCGTTTCGGGGGGCGGCTAAGATACAGCCCAAGGTTGCGCAACCTTTTCACAAAAACCTTGATTCACTAATCATTTCAGGAAAGGTGGTATGTCATGAAGCCATTATTATGGATCTTGTTGTGTCTCTGCGTGTCTCTAGTATCAGCCCAAGAGTCAAAAGCACGTTTTCATTACTACGAAGTTACGGTCACCAATATTAGTCGTGGCCAAGGCTTTTCGCCGCCGTTGGTCGTCTCCCATCAAGGCGATTACGAATTGTTCACACCGGGTGAGGCGGCCTCGCCGGGGCTCACCGTGTTGGCCGAAGACGGTAATGCGCTGCCCTTAAAAGAAGAAGCGTTGATGAGTGGTTTGGCCTTGGACGCGGCTGTTGCCGACGGTATTCTTGAACCCGGCCAATCGGTCACCTTAAGGGTAAAGGTTGCCCGGGGCTTTGACCATTTGACGGTCTTGGGCATGTTGGTCACAAGCAATGATGGTTTTTTTGCGGCTGATAAGATTCATGTTCCCACGAGTTTCTATCGGTTGAAGAAAAAACAAATTCCGATCCGGGTTTTGGCCAACGTGTGGGACTCTGGGACCGAAGCCAATTCAGAGGACTGTAAGCACATTCCCATTCCGTGCGGCAACTTCGGGGTGCGTCATACGGAAGGTGCCGAAGGATTTGTGCACGTTCATAACGGCATCCATGGTCATGGGGACCTCGATAAGAGCCAATATGACTGGCGCAATCCGCTCGCGCTGATTACGGTGAGGCCGGTCGAATAATTAAAAATAGATTACTTCTCTGAAAAGCCGTCCAAGCCAGGGCGGCTTTTTATTTTTAAGAGAAGATGTTTACACGGGTTCATAGAGGGGTTTTTCATTTAGAAAAGCTGATGTACTTCAGCACATCATCGCAAGATGAAACGATTTTCGCTTGCGCTTTGATGGGGCTCGGCTTACCTTCTTAATACCTACCCTATCTCTTTCCTATTTGTGCGATCTTCCCAGCCGTTGGTTTCTATCTGTAAACATCTTGATTTGATCCGATGGTCCTGGCTTCACCCCGCTATGCGTGGTTCCTGTCGTTTACGTCCAGCCGCTGCTCGGCGTGGTCTTTCTGAACCGCGTTGATGCGCCCACGGCGAACCCAGGCATCACGCGCCGGTTTTCTGTTCTTGTATTGGCCTCCCGCCGTCGCCTTTTCATTTGGCTTAACGACCCACGGCGACGCGCGATGACCTAAGACAGCTTTCTAAGCTGTACCTATGATTGGAGTTATCATGGCATTATCGAAAAAACCAAATTTCCTGATCATCACCACCGACGAACAACGTTTCCCTCCCTGTTATGAAGACGAGGCGACCAAAAAGTACCGATTGGAAAACGCCAAAGCCCAGGGTCGCATTGCCCAACACAGCATGGTGTTTAATCGCCACTACACCGCGTCCACGGCTTGTGCGCCCTCCCGTACCACCATTTACACCGGCCAATATCCCTCGCTGCACGGTGTGTCGCAAACGCCCGGCATTGGCAAAAGCAGCTACGACCAGAACATGTTTTGGCTGGAACCCAACACGGTGCCCACCTTGGGGAACTGGTTCCAAGCGGCCGGCTACCAAACTCACTGGCGTGGCAAATGGCACATCAGCTTTGAAGACATCGACATTCCCGGCACGCAAACGTCCCTGTTCAGTAACGATGTCAACGGCGAACCCTACCCGGAACGCATTGCCTTGTATCGCGAGGCCAACCGCCTAAAAAACTTCGGTTTTGACGGTTGGATTGGGCCCGAACCCCACGGCGCTGCGCAAAACAACACCGCTACCAACCGCGATCCCGGTTTTGCCCGCCAAACCGTGGCCCTGTTGGACCAGCTCGATCAAGCCCATCGCAATGATCCCGACGGTCAGGACCCCTTTTTGGTGGTATGCAGTTTCGTGAATCCACACGATATCGTGCTTTACCCCGCGCCCTGGTTCCCCAGTTTCCAGGCGGCTGTACAGAACGGTGAATTGCCCGAGATCCCACCGGCGCCCACCCAGGCTGAATCGCTGCAAACCAAACCGCGTTGCCAGCAAGATTACATCTATAAGTACCCGCGCATGTTGTTGCCCCAACCGCCGTCGGAACGCTTGCGCCGTTTTTACTACTATCTGATGGCCGAAGTAGATGGCTGGATTGATGATGTTTACAGTTGCTTGGAGCGCTGCTCGTTCTTTGAGAACACGATTGTCTTGTTCACCTCCGACCACGGTGAAATGTTGGGTGCCCATGGCGGCATGCACCAAAAGTGGTACAACGCCTACGAGGAAATTCTGCGTGTGCCTTTTATGGTGTCTAACCCGACGCTTTTCCCCAAGCCCCAAGTTACCGACAGTTTGACCAGTCATATCGATATTTTGCCGACTTTGCTGGGGATGGCCGGCGCCGATGTCAATGCGCTCGGCAAAAAGCTCAAGCAGGGCTTCTCCGAAGTGCATCCCTTTGTCGGGCGCGATCTCAGTCGCGATTTGCTCGGTCAAAGCGAACCCAACGACGGCGTGATCTATTTCATGACGGATGATAATGTGGAAAACGGCGATCAGATGACCAATCCGTTAACGGGCCGCCCTTACGACAGCATTGTTCAACCCAACCATTTGGAAACGGTGGTCGCGCGGCTGGAGGTCGAGGGAAGCAGCCAGTTGTGGAAGTTCACCCACTACTTCGACAACCCACGTTTTGACGACGCCAACTTTGGTCGGGTTGCCAACGCCGGAATTGGTAACCCGGATGAGATTACGACCGACAGCGGTATTCCCTCGGAGTTTGAGGCCTACAACTTGGATGAGGACCCGATGGAACAAGACAATCGCATGTCGCCCTACAGTCAGAACCCGGTGCCCACCAAAGTTTTGGCCAAGCTGGAAGCCCTGTTGGCGGAACAGCGCAAACAGAAACGGCTGTTTCCAACCACCACCGATGCCGACGCCACCA
Organism: Holophagae bacterium; assembly: GCA_030429565.1. Taxonomy (GTDB): domain Bacteria; phylum Acidobacteriota; class Holophagae; order Acanthopleuribacterales; family Acanthopleuribacteraceae; genus Acanthopleuribacter. Next base: position 447,989 of record JAUIFE010000002.1, read on the forward strand.
CCGAGGTGGTCGTGCCCTACCGCAACTAATTCGTTAAAGACAGGGTGTCGTCGCGGCGGCGCCCTGCTTCGGGCCGGCGCTAGGAAATCGCTTTGTTGGCGTAAATAGTGCGCCCGGCTTGTTTGAGTTGGTCTTTAAAGAGGCCCAAAACCTCCTCGAGTTTGAGGTCGCTCGAAACTGCCTTATCGCTTTCGGTGTCCGTCATTTGGCGCCCGCCGGCCAGGGTTAACAACATTTCCTCGAAGAGGAACACGCACGTGTGTTTGGGTTTGCGTTGCTTCAGATCGACGGCGTTGGTCGGGTCGAGGTAATAGCGATAGGCGAGGATTGCCAGGTTAATCAAGACCGCTGTTTCGCTGTGGTTTTTCTGCACCTCTTGAAGCCAGCGCGCCGGTTTGCTCTCGTTGGAACCGGGCGGGTCGCCCTCCATGACCAGTGCTTTGCGCGCGTCGGTCTGCCAATCGTCGTGGGCTGCATCGACTCTTGCTGAAAAAACCATCACATTGGCAGGGCCGCCGCCCGGCTGAACGCCGCACGGAATCGCGACGTTCTGCAAGCGTCCTTGGCTGCCTTCGTTACGGGCGATGCCGCCGGAACAGGTGAACAAGTTGTCACCGATAACCGCGTCGATGTTGGCGCCGCCGAGCGGGATGCCGCCACGCGGAACGATCCAGCCATTGATAAAGTCACGTGCCACGGTGGCGTCCAAGTCCTCGCCTTGCCAGATGGGATCGGCGGCGACGGTGGTCAAGTAGGTTAAGTTACCGGGGACGGTGGCGAAGCACCATGGGTAGCCGGTAATGGTGGTCAGTGCGCGCAAGCTTGTCAAAACGGTCCATTTACCTGGTCGTTTATCTTTTTCCTCGGGATGATAAAAGAACTGCCCGAAAATGGGTTTGGCGGCATGACGCAAACGCAGACCGGCTTTTCGTGTGCTCATTGAGACCTCTTGGCGGCGCTTCTCCCGGTTCGACTCCGAGTCATCCAAAAGCTATTGCAGGACCAATGCCGGCCTCGGTGAGTCGCTGAGAATATGCGCTAAGTGACTGCATCATTGGGTGTTGGTGATGATTTTTAGCGGCCCTTCGGTTCGTGAATCGGGCGCAAACGGCGCGCGATTGTGCATTGCTCGGATACAGGTGTCACTGCTGAAACGTGAAACGGCCAGGCCCCGTGGTGGGACCCGGCCGGTTTTGCTTGCTTTATTTGGTGTGTGAATGGTTGCTTATTCGGCGAGGATTTCTGCGCCCAAAGTGGTGCCAAAGGCCAAGGCCGCATCGTAGTTTTCGGCTGTAATCACGCGCAAGCCGTTGCTGAAATCAACCAAAACGTCGTCGTCGACCGTGCTCGGGTCGCCGATGGAACCGGAGGGCACGTGGGTGCCGCCGTTTTGGGTGATGTGCCAGGTTGTCGCCATGCCGTAGTTACCGTACCAAATGCCGTCGTAGATGCCGGAAGGTCCGCCCAACGCAAAGGTCGACACGTCTTTCCCGGTGATCGGGCTTTGGCCGTCGACACGCGACCAGGCCAAAACGGTAACACCGAAGCAAATGGCGCTAATGATTTTGTCCTGATCAACGAAATCATTAATGACTTGATTGGCCAAGGCACGGTGCGCGTTGCTGTTGTAATAACCATTGCTATAGGAGCCGGTGAAAGCGTACTGGTAGTGGGAAGAACCCCAACCACCGATGAAGGCGATGGCGGCGTAATCGGCGGCGTCGACATCGGCGAGGGCCAAGTCAGGCATGATCCAGCCGTTTTCGGCACCTTGACCCGTGTTGGCGTGAGGGTAACACCAATCGAGATTGCCGGCGGTAATGACGACCTCTAAGCCTTGGTTTTCCAGACCCAAGCGGGTTTCGCTGTACTCGCGGTAGTAGAACCCGTCGTTGGCCAATACCAACAGGACCGGTAGTTGGGTGGGGTTTTGGGCATCGTGCCAGGCAAAGACTTCGGCGGCAATCGTGTTGCCAAAGGCCGTGCCGCAGCGGAAGCTTTCGCCGAACACGAAGTTGCCGTCGACGATGACGTCGTCGGCCGAGGTGTTGGGGTTACCGACCGAACCTTCGGGCAGCCAGTTACCGCCGTTTTCGAGCACGTGCCAGCTAGTGTGGACCGAGTAGTCGTCACCGTTGTAATTGAAACCGGGCGAATTGCCGAAGTAACCGACGACGTCGCGGCCGGCGACCGGGCTGACGCCGTCGATACGGGCCCAAGCAAAAACGGTGATGCCGTAGCAGATGGCACCGATGGTTTTGTCCTGAGTGTGAAAGGTGTTAATGAGCGTGTTGAGTTGCTCACGATGGAGCGGGTCACCGTTGTAATCGGCGTTGTGGTAAGTACCGGAAAACGCGTACTGAAGCTCGGATGCGCCCCAGCCGCCGACAATGACGAGCGCAGAGAATTGGTCGGGGTTGACGTCGGCAAAGGCGAGGTCGGCGGTGACGTCGGGCTCGTTGCCCCAGGAGGTGACCAAACCGGCTTGGGGTGCGGCGACGGTCACATTTAGGCCGGCGGCTTCGAGTGCTTGGCGCGGCAAAATGTAGTCGGGATAGTAAATGTCTTGGCTAGCGACGATCAGCAAGACGGGGTCGGGATCGGTCTGGGCTCGCAAGGGTAAGCCGGCGAGAAAACATAAGCATAAGGCCGAAAGCGGCATGAAAAAACGAAATGGGGACATATTGAACCTCGAAAATGGCGCCTAGGCGCTTGCGTCGTTTCGAACGGTAGGAAAGGACGGCTAGGCTTCTATCTTGTTTCGCGAATGAGGGGTGGAGCGGCGTAACTTCATCAAAGAGCGTGAAGTAATGCGTATCGGGCTGGGCGGGCCGCGGCGTTTTGCCCGGCGCAAGGTTCGGTTTAGCAGCTTGGAGGGTGTATACCTAAATTGAACAATTCTTGGCGGCGCGCTCGTTCAATTTGGTGGGCTGGGACGTGTTGCAAAAAGGTCGGCGGGTCCTTTTCGTACCCTGTGCTTTTTCCAACAAATGTCGCACCTGCCTTCTGAACGTTTGCCGTTTCCTGAATTGCTCACTTTATTTCGTAGAAAAAAGTTGCGTTACCCGCGCACCGGTGGGTGTTCTGTGAAGTAGGTGCGCCTGGGCGCTGGGATGGTGCGCGAAAGGCGGGGAAACGTGCGCCGGCCCACACATGGACGGTGAGAACTAAAGTCGAGAAGGCGTTGTTCGAAGTGATCAGGGCGTTTTGTCGCGCTTCTTTGGGTTGAGCGGCAGGAAGGCGAGGGCTTCGGTCCAGCCGTTGCGGCGCGAGAGTGAAAGGTCGCCACCGTGTTCGATAACCAAGATGTCGTAAGCGTTGGAAAGGCCCAACCCAATGTGGCCGGAGCCAGTCGGTTTGGTCGTGAAAAACGGCGTAAAGAGTTTGCTCTTTTGTCTTTCGTCAAAGTCGGGGCCGTTGTCGCGTACACAAAGTTCCAGCCCTCCGTCGCGAGCGCTGGTGCGGATTTCGATGCAACCCTCGTTCGGACGAGCGCGTTCCAGCACGGCTTCGAGTGCGTTGTTGACCAAGGCGATGACCGCCCGCGCCAGCCGCTGTGGGGCACAGCGAATTTTGGGCAGACCCTCGGCTAAATCGAAAACAATGATTTGGGCCAGCTCCGGGTTGCGGACGCGTTTGCCTTGAAAGGCGATGTTGACGTACTCGCGCACGAAGCGATTAAGGGCGACTCTCGTTCGGCGCGGTGCGACGTCACGGACCATTTCCGTCATTGCGTCGATAACGGCGTTCGCTCGTTCGCCATGTTCGCGAATGATCCGTGCGTTTTCCTGTAAATCGGCTGAGATCTCCAGCGCTTGAAGGTGGCGTCCGTTTGCGTCGGCGGTCAGCTCAGCCAGCACGTCGTTGAGCTCGTCAACGAGTTCTACCGATACTTGGGCCAAGTTGTTGATGAAGTTCAACGGGTTCTTGAACTCGTGGGCGACGCCGGCGGTGAAGGTCACCAGCGACGACATCTTCTCTGTTTGCACGAGTTGTGCCTGGCGCTGCTGAATCTCTTCGTTCTTCTCGCGAATTGATTCAAAGGCGGCGGTGTTCTCCAAGGCAATTGCAATGTAGGCCGCCAATGAGCGCAGCAGGGCCACGTGGCGGGCGCTGTACGCTTCGCGTTGCGAGCTCTGGAAGCGCAACAGGCCGATGATGCCTTTCTGTGAACGCGTCAGTGGAAAACACAGCAGGGATTGATAGCGCCGGCTCATGGTCGGTGGTTGGTCGGGATCGTGCCGGAAGGCGGTGCTGAGGTCGCCGATCAAGATTTCTTCGCCGCGTTGGACGCAAGTCGCGGCCGGATCGTTGCTGTTACCGACGTCAATCAGAGGTTGACCCGCGAGGTCTTCCGCAATGGTATCGTCGCTGTGGTCGAAACGAAGGGTGCCGCGCTCGGCATCGTAGAGGCCGATCCCAAAGGATTCGGTGTCGAGGATCGGTGAAAGCTGCGCCGCCAGCACGCGTTCGATGCCTGTCACGCTGAGGTGGGCGGTAATCTCGCGGCCGATCTGAGCGAGGAGTTCGATATCGCGGGTGCGGTCTTGGACCTTGCGTTCCAAATGCCGGTTGGTATCGCGCAACTGCAAGTGCGTCTGTACGCGCGCCAGCAGCTCGGCTTTGGCAATGGGTTTGGTCAGGTAGTCGTTGGCGCCGGTTTCAAAACCGTGGGCGACGTCGCCTGGCTGGTTTTTGGCGGTAAGGTAAATGACCGGCAACTGGTGCGCGGCGTATTGTTTGCGAATCGCCCGACACACCTCGTAGCCCGATAAACGCGGCATCATGATATCGAGTAAGATCAAGTCGAAGTCGTCGCGTTCCTCGATTTTCCGCAGCGCTTCCACCCCGTCGACGGCGGTCTCCACGGCGTAGCGACGCAGGGTTAAGTGGTTCTTGAGGATGGCGCGGTTAATCCGTTCGTCGTCGACGACCAGGATTTTGAAGGAGCCGGCTTCGTAGGTGATTTCCGGTTCGTCGACATCGTCTTCGTACACGGCGGGCAGGCCGAGGCCGGTTGCGCTTGCACCGGTCACAACCTCGTCGCAAGCGGGTAAGGTGAAGTGGAAGTCGGCGCCATGGTTGAGTTTGGACTGAACGCCGATGGTGCCGCCGTGTAGGTCGACCAGTTCTTTGGTAATGGTTAAACCCAAGCCCGCCCCGCCGTGTTCGCGTTCAAGCGAAGGGCCGACCTGTTCAAACGATTCGAAAATGGATTGCAGGTGCTCGGCGGCAATGCCGATGCCGGTGTCGACAATGTGGATGTGGACCCAATCGCCTTCGCGGTGCGCGCTAATGCGGACCGATCCTTGGTAGGTGAATTTGACGGCGTTGCCGACCAAATAAAACAAGATCTGCTGGAGCCGGTGCTCGTCGGCAAAAACGACACAATCGTCGGGGACCTCGTTTTTCATTTCCAGAGCTTTTTCGCCAACGGCGGGGGCGAGCAAGGCCAGCACTACATCGGCAATCACGGCCAAGTTTTGTGGGCGACGGTCGAGCTGTAAACTGCGGGTTTTGAGTTTGGAGAAATCGAGAATGTCGTCAATGAGGGTGGCGAGGCTGCGGCCGCTGCTCACCAGGTATTTGAGATCGCGTTTGGCGCCGCCTGGCAGGTCTCCCCGCGCGCCGTCGAGCAGCGATTCGGCCAAGCCGATGATGCCGTTAATCGGGGTACGCAGTTCGTGCGACGTGTTGGCGAGGAAATCGTCCTTGAGTTGATCGAGCCGGCGCAGGCGTTCATTGACCTGCTGTTGGTGGATGACCTTCTCGCGTTGGGCGTGCACAAAACGCGCACAGCCGGCGGTGAAGAACAAACCGTAAAGGGTGTAAGCCCACCAGGTTTGCCATGGCGACGGACTGATTTTTACCGCTACTTTCGTCGGCGCTTGTTGCCATGCTCCGTCACGGTGGGCTGCCTGTACCGCAAAGGTATAGTTACCCGCCGGCAGGTTGGTGTATGTGGCAATACGTGCGCGATGGTCGGCGGGCAACCAGTTATGATCAAACCCTTCCAAGCGATATTGGTAGCGCAAGTCGTCGAAATGGGCTGCATTGGGGGCGGCAAAGGTAATCGAAAATAGGTTTTGGCGATAGTTGAAGGTGAGTTGGTCGGTGTACGGCATGGCCCGCTGTAAGGGTGAGCCAGGTGTGTTGGGTTGCACTTCGCGGTTGAACAAAAACAAGGCGGTTGGGACCACGTTGGGCACTTCCGCGTCCAATTGAATCTGTGACGGATGGAAATAGGTGAGACCTGCGCTGCCGCCGAAGTACATGACGCCGTTGCGATCTCGGAATCCGGCGGTTATCCAAAAGCCGGGTTCCAGGACGCCGTCGCTTTGGCTCAGATTCCGAATCGCGCCGCTGTCGGGGTCGAGGCAGGCCAAACCGTCGGTGTGGCTGATCCATATCCGGCCACGCTCGTCTTCGAGAAGGGCGCCGATGGAATTGGCGGCTAACCCCTCGCTAACGGTGAACCGTTCGAAAACAGCCTGGCCGTCGTGGTAAGCACGCATGCGGTTTAGGCCGCCGCCCGTGGTGCCAATCCACAAATCGCCGCGTTTGCTGTAAAGCAAGCTGCCGACCTTGTCGTGGCTTAGTGAATCGGGTCGGTCTGGTTGGTGGCGAAATACGGTGAAGTGGCGGCGATTGCGGTCGAGCATGTTGAGTCCGCCGCCCCAGCACGCGATCCAGAGCCGGCCTTGGTTGTCCTCGGCGAAGTTTTTGACATCTTCATCGCTGGGCCCGTCGTTGGAACCGGATACATAGGGATAATGTTGGAAACGGTTGCTCTCAGCCAAGTAACGAGCCATGCCGCCGTCCAGGAAACCCAGCCATAATTGGGCGCGGCGATCCACGAACAGGGTGTTGACGACACGGCCTGGCAAACCATCGGCGCCGGGTAAATAACGCACAAAGGTTTCGGTTTCCGGCTCAAAGCGGTTGAGACCGTAAACGGTGCCGACCCATAGGCGTGCCTGCGCGTCGGCAGTGACGGAAAAAATGAGGTCGTGGCTGAGTGAGGTTGGATCGTCCGGGTCGTGGCGGTAGGTTTTGAAACGGCCGGAACCTGGATCACGGCGGTTGAGGCCCTCGTCGGTTGCCAGCCAAAGTGTGTCGTTGTGGTCGCGGAACGTGTTGTAGACCGAGTTGTGACTGAGCCCGCTGCGGTCGCCAACGTGGTAGCGCTGGAACTGGCGCTCGCCGGGATTGCTGCGGTTGACGCCGTTGGTCCAGGTACCGATCCACATAACACCGGCCTGGTCTTGAAAAACGCAGTGGGTCTCGTTGCTGCTGAGCGAATGCGGGTTGGTAGGATCGTTGACGTAGCGCGTGACTTCAAGGTGACGCGGGTCGAAAACGGCCAAACCATCGCGCGTCGCCAGCCACAGTCTGCCGTCGCGATCGCGGGTTGCGTGGTTGACCACGTTGGCGCGCTCTGAAGCGCTGCCTGGTTCGATTAACGAAAACTGTTGCCAGCGATTCGTTGCAATTTGATAGCGAAACAAACCTTGGTCGGTGCCAACCCACAGCAGTCCGGCGCCGTCGTAGGTGACCGTGCGCACCGCGTGAATGTTGCGCTGTGGCCCTTGTGGCAGTGGCATGGGAAACCGCGTTGGTTGGGTTTCGCCGGGTGCCAAGCGCAACAGGCCGCGACTGCTTGCCGCCCACAATACGCGATTGCTGTCGCGTGCCAACGACCGCACCGAAAGCGGCATTGCCTCATCACCGGCACCGACGACGTCGCGGTAATGGGTAAATTGTTCTGTTTCAAAATCAAACCAATCGATGCCGCCACCGAGGGTGCCGATCCACAAACCGGTCGCTGTCGGTAGCAGGGTGCGAACATCGTTGTAACCGAGTGAGTTGGGATCATTTTCGCGGTGTTGGTAGTTCTTAAACGTTTGGGTGACCGGGTCAAAACGGTTGAGACCGCCGCCGTGGGTACCCAGCCACAACAGGCCTTGCTCGTCCTCGCAGACCGCCAAAACGACATTGTGGGCCAGGGTGTTCTGGCCGTCAGGGTCGTGTTGGAAGGTAAGAAAGTGGCGGCCGTCAAAGCGTTGCAAGCCGTTTTGGGTGCCAAACCACAGAAATCCCTGACGATCTTGATGAATGGCGGCCACGGCTTGGTGGGCCAAGCCGTCCAAGCGCGTGAAACGCACGAAACGCGTATTGTCGGCCTGGGTGAATCGGGGCGTGCGAGACTCGTCTGCCGACAAAATGGGAAAACAAAGCAGACTGCAAAGGCAGATGATCTTCGAAAGGCGATGGGCTGTCACCACGAGAAACAAGCCTCCGTCGCCGTGACGGCGTTTAGCTGGGCAAAGGCAGGCATGAGGCGCAACGAGGAGGCAACGCTCTCACTAAGGGAGTGCAGCACCCAAACGCAAGCCGGCCGGCAAATTCGTGTTGGAGAGAGGTACTGCGATTATACGTCTGCATGGGGAAAAAACCCAAGCAGGAGAATGCGCGCACCTGGCCGGGATTGGGCGCAGGGGGCGTTACCGCTAATCTGCTCTCGCTCGCCGTGTGAAAAGGGGCGACTCAGGTCGAAGAACAAGCGCGACCGGAGGCGGCCGGCGCGGTGAGCGCGCCGGCGTGATACCGATAGAATGAGGGGTTAATTGGCGCGATACGCGGCCCAGGATGTTTTAAGCAAGGTCTCGAGATCGCTGTGTTGTGCTTGCCAGGCCAATTTTTCGCCCGCCAAGGCCGCCGCTGCGACCAAGTGGGCCGGGTCACCTGCGCGTCGGGGTCCCATGTTGTAGTTCAGCGATTGTCCGACAATGCGTTCGGCTGCTTTGACGACTTCCAAAACCGAGTAGCCGGTACCGGTGCCGAGGTTGCAGATTAGGTCGCTGTCGGTCGCGGCCATGTAATCCAGTGCTTTGGTGTGGGCGCTCGCCAAATCGTTGACGTGGATGTAATCGCGAATGCAGGTGCCGTCGGGTGTTTCGTAGTCATCGCCGAAGATGGTCAATTTCTCACGCGTCCCACAGGCCACTTCCATGACGATGGGGATTAAGTTTTTGGGATTCTGTTCGAGGCCCTTCACACGGCCTTGTACGTCGTAGCCGGCAGCGTTGAAGTAGCGCAACGATACGAAACGCAGGTTGCGCAATTGGCTGTACCACTTGAGGAAGCGTTCGGTTTCCAGTTTGGTGAAGCCGTAAAAGTTGGTGGGTTCGAGTGGGTGCTGTTCGTCCATTGGCAACCGTACCGGGTCGCCGAACACGGCGGCTGATGAGGAGAAGACGAATTTACCGACGCCGTGTTTGCAAACGGCGTTAATCAGACGCAGCGTGCCGCTGACATTGTGCTCGGCGTAGCGTTCGGGTTCGACCATCGAGTCACCGGCGGCTTTGAGTGCGGCCAGATGGACGACGGCGTCGAAGGTGCCGGCGGCCAAGGTCTCGTCTAGCTCAGTGCCGAACATGATGTCGCCTTGCACGAAATGGGCTTCGGGGAAGAGGTTTACTTCAAGGCCGCTGCTCATGTTGTCGAACACGGTGACACTGTGGCCGGCTTGCAAAAGATCCAACACCACGTGGCTGCCGATATAACCGGCGCCACCAACTACCAATACATTCATGTGCTACTCTCCCGTATAACCATGGTTTTCGAACGGATCCGCGCCTTTCGTAAAGGTGGCGGGTTGGTTCTAGTCGAACCCTTTTTCTTTAAATTTCTGGATTTGGCGACGATCGCGTTTGGTGGGACGTCCTCGCATGCGCGGTGCCTGTTTTTCTATTTTGCGCACGGCTTCCATCATTTCCCGGGTGGTTTCGTCGAGATCGGCGTCGAGGGTTAGCTCGTAGTATTCCAGGGCGACTTTGGCACCAACGCGGCGTTCGAGCAAACCCTTGACACGAACGTGGTGGGTGCGACCATCGCGTTTGAATTCAATTTCCTCGCCAATTTTCACGGGGCGGTGTGCTTTGACATTGTGCCCTTCGACTTTGATCTTCCCACCGGCAATGGCCTTGGCGGCTTCGCTGCGGGTTTTATAAAAACGCGTGGCAAATAACCATTTGTCAATGCGCACGCTGGTTAAGCCGTTACTTAAATCTTTGGCGGGCGCGGCGGTAGGCGTCGTGGTTTCGCTGCTTTTTTCCTGTTCTGTCATTGCTTTACCTCAAAAACACGCATGCTGGGCCGACAAGGCGTCAATTGATGTGACGATGTCGTCTAAAGGTAGTGGAGGACCCCACGCATGCGCTCACGCGCCAAGTGCCCCCATTCTACCGGTAGCGCGCAATTGAGGCAAAAATTAGCGCGTAGAAAAATGCGAAAGTGCTTGTTTGCCGGTCGGGAAGACGTGGAAGCCCATCTCAAACAGCGCTTGGTGGTCGAGGATGTTGCGACCGTCAAAGACAAAGGCCGGTTTTTGCATGGCGTCGTAAATGCGCTGGTAGTCCAATTGCTTGTACAAATCCCATTCGGTCATGAGGGCAATCGCATGGGCGCCCTGCACGGCTTCATACGGATCGTCGCAGTAGGTGACATCGCAGCCGTCCAAGTCCTTGCGTGCGTTGGGGATTGCTCGTGGGTCGGTAATCACTACTTGGGCCCGTTCTTCGAGCAGGCGGCGCGTAACGTGGATCGCCGGTGATTCGCGCGTGTCGCCGGTGTTGGCTTTAAAAGCAAAACCAAACAGCACAATGCGCTTGCCGTTAATCGTGTTAAACATTTTGCGCAAAATGCGGTCGACGAAACGGTTCATCTGATATTCGTTGAATTTTACGACCCACATCCAATACTCGGCGGCCTCTTCCAGGCCGTAAAACCGGCAAAGGTAAACCAGGTTCAGCAGATCTTTTTTGAAGCAAGACCCCCCGAAACCAACCGAAGCGTTGAGGAACTTGGGGCCAATGCGTTGGTCGAGACCGATGGCGCGGCTGACCTCGGTAATGTCGGCCTGGGTTTTTTCGCAAATCGCTGAAATCGCGTTGATCGAGGACACCCGTTGGGCGAGAAAAGCGTTGGAGGCCAGTTTCGACAGTTCGGCACTCCAGATGTTGGAGTGCAAAATGCGTTCTTTCGGCACCCAGTGCGCAAAAATATCGTGCAGGTGTTGCATAGCGGCGCGGCCGCTTTCCTGATCGTGGCGACCGCCGATCAACACGCGGTCGGGCTCTTCTAAGTCGCGGATGGCGGTCCCTTCCGCCAAAAATTCGGGGCAGCTCAGCACGTCGAAGTGCAGTTCGCTGTCTTTGTCATTGAGGATGCGTTCCATGGCGACGGCGGTTCGGACGGGGACGGTCGATTTTTCGACAACGATTTTGGAGGCCGAGGAGAACTCGCGAATTTGGCGTGCGGTTTTTTCCCAGAACTGCAGGTCGGCGGCCAAACCGGCGCCTTCACCATAGGTTTTGGTGGGCGTGTTGACCGAGACAAAAATGATATCGGCATCGCGGATCGCCTGGGCGACATCAGTGGTAAAAAACAAGTTACGGCCACGGACTCGCTGAATCAACGCATCGAGGCCTGGCTCGAAAATAGGCAGTTGGTCGGAGTTCCAGGCATTGATCTTGTCGTGGTTAATGTCGACCACGGTCACTTTGTATTCCGGGCACTTATCGGCGATGACGGCCATGGTGGGACCGCCGACGTAGCCGGCGCCGATTCCTAAAATGTTGCGCATGCGTGGGTTCTCCTCACGGTGGATGTTTCGCATTAGCGAGGGGGTGGCGAACCAAAACGACGGGGCGGCGGGTTGCTTGGCCGGCGTCCAGTCGCAACGAACCGCTGCGTGTTGTTTGCCAAAGACAGGGGGGTGGCAAACGCAAAACGAGCGTCAAAGCGCCGCAAGTAAGGTCAAAGCCTTTTGAATCAGGTCTTTAAATGAAACTTGCGGCGTGTTCGCCATGATCTAACGGGTATTCTCGCCATGATCCCATATCTATTTCAAGCCGAGAACCCAAATCTGACCAAGTTCTCACTTTAGATCCACCTTAAGTGCAAAAAACCCCGTCGTTGTTGTCTTTGTGGCGCTCGCATCCGCTTTACCTAAGCACTGTTCCGGGGGGCGCGGCGCCTTGGGGTCTGCCGATTTCCGGGTTGGCGGCTGCATAAATTTTGTGAGGGGAACCACTTTACGGCCGGTCAACCGCGTGTCTTGTCGCGGCCGTTTCGGCGGTCAATTTTCCGTTGCTTTGGGGGACACCCAAAACAATCGCGGGCGTCGGCGCGTAGGACGTTTAGCTTGAACTATCGCGATTCCCATTGATTTTGCAACGCGACAGGACGAAATAACCTGGATCGTACTCGCCAAGGTCTCACTATCTTTTGGCACTGCAGGGACATAGTCGTTCAAGCCGGCGATAAGGCGAGGGTGTGCGCCGCGCTTTATCGCCGTCTCTCCTACCAGGGGCCTCTCCCCGGCTCATGCTTCTTTACCCTAATTGTTTCGTTTTATTGCATTAAGGAGCAATATCATGTTGCGTTTTCTGTGCCATTGTTTGTTAATCGCCCTTGGTTCGGCGAGTTTGGTTTATGCTTCAACGTCACCCAGCCCTGCCGAGTGGGCTCAATTTCGCGGCCCCAGTCAAGACAGTCGCGGCCACGATCCCGAGGTGTTTCAGAAAGGAACCGGGCTGGCGCTCGGCTGGAAAAAGCCGCTCGGTCCCGGTTATTCCTCGGTTACCGTGGCCGGTGGTGTCGCGGTTACCCAATTTGGCGGCGAAAAACAGGATTTTGCGATTGCTTTTGACGCCCACAGCGGTGCCGAGTTGTGGCGCTTTGAAATGGGATCTGCTTACCAAGGCAAAGGCGGATCCTACGACGGTCCACTGGCGACGCCGGCGATTGACGGTGATCGGGTTTATGTACTTGGTGCGGTCGGTGATTTGTTCGCGCTTAACCTCAAAACCGGCAAGTCGCTGTTCCACGTTAATCTCAAGGATTTGGGCGGGCCGGAACCCTATTTTGGCTTTACTGCATCCCCGTTGATCGACGGCGATATCTTGGTTGTCCATGTGGCCGGCAAAGATGCCAAGGCCGGTTTGCTCGGCCTTGACAAAAAAACCGGTAAGCAGCTATGGGCTGGTGCGCCGTTCGAGCAAGAGTACGGTACCGGCGTTTTGACCACCCTGCAGGGTCGTCGGCAAATCGTGGTGAGCGCCACCAAACAATTAATGAGTTTCGACCCACAAAACGGTGAACTGCTGTGGCGTTTGGAAACCGAATTCCAACTGGGTGGCCACCTGACCCAGGTTGGGGACGACCGCTTTTTTATGCAAAGCAACCACTACCAGGACGAAAGTGTGCTGTTGAAGATCGGTGGCGAAAAAGGCAAATACGAACCCACGATTCAGTGGAAAACGCGCGAAATTGGTCGTGGCGCCGGCATGGCGGTTTACAAGGACGGTTTCCTTTATGGATTTAGCGGCAAGTTTTTAACCTGTATCGATGCCGTCACCGGTGAACGTCGCTGGAAATCGCGTCCGCCAGGCGAAGGTTTCTTAATTCTCGTCGAGGATCACTTGGCCGTTGCCACGCGTAAAGGTGGTGTCCACTTAGTTGAGGCCAATCCTGAAGCTTACCGCGAAAAAGCCGGCCTAGCCGTGTTTGACGGCGTCACCTACAACCCGCCTTCTTTTGCTTACGGCAAATTGTTCGTGCGCTCGATGGGCGAAATCGCCGCCGTGGATGTCGGTCGCCCCGAACGCAGTCAGATCAAAGACGATGGCGCCGGTAAGTTGCCCGATTCGCGTTTTGCCGCTACGGTGCGTGAGTTGGCGCAAGCCTCCGACCAAAAAGCCGCCATTGATCGCTTCATGGCTTCTCACAAACGTTTTCCCATTATCGAAAATGAACGTTACGTTCACGTGATCCATCGCGGCGCTGTCGAAGATGCCGCCATTTCCGCCCAAATCCTGGGTTTCGCGCGTGAGTTTGAAATGCACCGCGTTGGTCAAAGTGATTTGTTTTATTACTCTTTTGAACTCGACCCCGAGGCTCAAATTACCTACGCGATCTCGACCAATTTTGAAAACGCCGCGCACGATCCGCTGAATCCGGTATCGGCCCAACAGATTTGGAATGATCGGACCGTTTCCGTGTTGGCCATGCCGCGTTTTGCCGACCGCGATCACCTGTCCGAAGCAAAAGAGAACCGTGGCCGCATTGAAGAATTCGAATTGGAAAGCAAACACACAGAAAAGAAACGTCCGTTTAAGGTTTACCTGCCTGCCGGCTATGATCAGTCAAAACTCCGTTATCCCGTTGTTTATGTTAACTACGGCTTTTCTGCGCTCGACAAAGGCCTGATGGGCCACACCCTGGACAACACAATCGGCAAACAAATTGAGCCGGTGATTGTGGTTTTTGTACCGCCGGCGCCCAATCTCTACGCCGAACGCTCCTATCCGGCCGACGGTCTCAGCGTGGCCGCCATGATGGCTGAAGAGTTGGTGCCCTACGTCGACCGCACCTATCGTACCCGTGCTGATCGCGAGTCACGCAGTTTGATGGGTTGTTATGCCTTGGCGGCGACCACGATTGTGGCAGGCGTCAAATATCCCGCTGTTTTTAGCAAGGTCGTCACCCAGTCCGGACGGCTTGACAGTGCGGAACAGGTTGACATGATCATGGCCGCTGCCGACAGCGCTTCCGACAAAGTGGCGCTGCACCTTGAATGGGGTCGTTACGATCACTACCAAGACAGCCGCCGCGATTTTGCCGCTTACAGTAAAAACCTGGCCAGCGCACTGAAAGAAAAGGGTTACTCAGTGGAAACGCAAGAAGTTCCAATCGGAGAAGGTTGGGGTAACTGGCGCACGCGGCACGACGATTTGCTGCGCCTCCTTGTTCCCTTGCAAGCGAACTAGGCCGCTTTCAACCCGGAGCCGTCGCGGTGGCGGCGGTTCCGTTCCCTGGCTTAAAGTGCGGCTTGCCCGCTAACGGCGCGGCCGTAATCGTCCTTAAGGCGGACCACATCGGCTTCGATAAGCAACGAGCCGATTTGCACTTCGATAATGACCAGAACCTCGGTGCCGGGGTTCTCGATACGGTGACTTTCACCGCGATTAATGCGAATACTGTCGCCCGGTTTAAGATTGAGTGTGTCGCTGCCTTTGACCACGCGCGCGCGGCCTTCGACGACCACCCACTGTTCCTCGCGATGCTGGTGGCGCTGAAGTGAGGTGCGTTGACCCGGATCGATTTCGATGCGTTTGGTTTTGGAGTTGGTGCTTTGATTCAGCACCTGGAACCGACCCCAGGGGCGCGCTTCTTGGCGCGGTTGCTCATCGGGTTTGACGGTGGCACCTTGGTCGAGTACCGGTTGATGGTTGCGGGCAGCCAAGGCCAAGCCGGCTTTGAGGTCGCGGTTTTTGCGCATGACCAGCAATCCGGCGTCTGTATCCACCAAAATCGTATCTTGCACACCCATCACCAGAACCGGTTTTTCAGCACCGCGCACGTAGCTGTTGGCGCAATCGTGAAGCGTGACTTGGCCGTGGACGGCGTTGCCGTGCCGATCGGCTTGCGCCAAATCGTGTAATGCGTTCCAACTGCCGACGTCGCACCACCCCAAATCAGCCGGAACCACCACCGTTTCAGGGTAGTGTTCCATGACGGCGTAGTCGATCGAGATCGATTCGCAGCGTGCAAAAGCGTTGCCGTCACCCTGGCGATAAGCGGCCACGGCCTCGAGTAGGTCGGGACGACATTGGCGAAAGGCTTCGACCATGGTTCTCGCTTGGAACACAAACATGCCGGCGTTCCAGAAAAAGCGTCCGCTATCCAAGTAGCGCTGGGCTTGGGCCGGCTGGGGTTTTTCCACAAATTGAATGACCGGCGTCGCCGCTAAGGGCGCGGCACCCGGATCGGTTTCGATGTAGCCGTAGCCGGTTTCCGGTTTGGTCGGCACGATGCCGAGTAAGGCGATTTTCCCGGTTTCGGCGGCGGCCACCGCGTTGTGAAGCGCTCGCTGGAAGGTTGCTTCCGCTTGAATTAAATGATCGGCGGGTAAAACCGCCAACACGGCGTTTTCGTCCTCGGCCAGACAGGTCAAGGTCGCCAGGAGGATCGCCGGTGCGGTGTTGCGGGCCTCGGGTTCGAGGATCAGGCGTAACTGGTCGGTGTCGCCGCGCTCGGCGAAGCAGGTTTCCACCAACGGCGCCAAGGCCGGTGAACAGACGACGCTTCGCGATGCCTGTGGCAGGCAGCGTGCCATGCGGTCCAAAGTGGCGTGGAGCAGGCTTTGTCCGCCGGCTTCGGCCAAATCGATAAAGGGTTTTGGTCGGGTTGGTGTAGATAACGGCCACAGGCGTGATCCGCCGCCGCCCGCCAAAATAATCGATGTCAGAGTCATGCTGCGCTTGTCCTTTCCGAGTGATTGGCGATCCGTTGGCCGGCGTAACCGGCCGCGCCACGAAACGGGTCGTATGAGACACCTGGTTGTCAATCACTGAAGATGCGAGACAACGGTATGGATTTTAATATGTTGTGGGTTGGATGGGTGGCTGTCGGCAGAAGGGCGTTCGTGGCGGTTCCGCCAACTTACCCTTTGCAACACCTAAATCGCGCAATAACTTCCATGGATGTTGGAAAAGTCGTCGGCGCCGGCGCTTGAATGCGGGGCAACCCATCTACCATACCGCATTTTGCCGCGTTCAGTCGGCTGCGGGTGAGATTGAGTCGTCGACCCTGACGACTCAGTCGTCGACCCTGACGACTCAGTCGTCGACCCTGACGACTCAGTCGTCGCGTTTGACGACCCAGTCGTCGTCATTCGTCGAGTTTGACGACGCTTTGCTCGCGCATGGCGGTTTGGGCGGCAAACGAAGCGCGCGAGGTATTTACCAATTGTTTGAATGGGATGGGTGCCGGGCTTTCGCCGCGAATGGCTGCGCTAAAGGCCTGAAACTCGGCCTGATGACCTTTGTCCAAGCCGCTCTTGCGATTGGCAAAGCCGCGAATGCCGTAGCCGCGCAATTCGCGGAAGTTGTTGAGGCTGATGACGCCACCGCCGGTGAACACTTCCAAACGTTCCTTGGGGAACGACTTATGGCCGCCCGCAAAATAGTTGATATTCCCGATCGAGCCGTCAGAGAAGGTCAAGGACAGAACGACATTGTCCTCGAGGTCCGGGCCCTCCAACTGCTGTTTCATGGCGGCGACACCTGTGATCGCCGCGCCGGTTAAAAATTGCATCAAGTCCATGAAGTGACAGGCCTCGGCCAAAATGCGGCCGCCGCCGACTTCGGGATCGTGGTTCCAGTCGTCGGCAGGCAAGTGACCGGCGTTACAGGTAAACGAGAGCGACAATGGCGCGGTGCGTTGCGACAAAAATTGTTTGATCGGTTGAACTAAAGGCGCGAACCGACGGTTATAACCGACCATCAACACAGGTGCTTGGTCGGTAGGAAAACTTTGGACGACGGCTTCGATGTCGGCCAGTTCCGCGGCATTGAGGCACAGCGGTTTTTCTACAAAAACGTGTTTGCCGCGACGCAAGCCCTCGATAATGAAACGCGCATGCGTGTTGTTGCGGGTCGTTACAACCAAGGCTTTGACTTCGTCGTCGGCAAGGATTTGTTCGATGTCGGTGGTACTTTTTTCAATGCCGTACTTGCGCGCTGCGATGGTGCCGCTCTGACCTTTGCTCGAACAGATCCACTTGAGGCGCCCGCCGCAACGGGAGAGTTTGGGCAGCACCATATTGTAGGTGAAGGCACCCGCGCCAATGATCGCCAGTACATCCGCCTGATCCGTGGGCACGGCTTGGTGGACATCGACCGTTCGTTCGAGCAGTTGCGCGCTCGCTTTCACATTTTCCGGCTGCGGGTATTCGAGCAAAATACCGATGGCGCGTCGTTCGCCCAAGGCGCTGTAAGCCTCGCCGACTTGGTCGAACGCAAAGCGTTTGGAAATTAGGGCGCCGGTGTCCAAGCGGCCTTCCGCCAAAAGGTCGAGCACCGCGCAGAAGTTGCGTTGTTCGGTCCAGCGCACAAAACCGATGGGGTAATCGCGGCCTTCTTCCTCATAACTGTTGTCGTAGCGGCCGGGTCCGTAGGAACAACTGACCTGAAAGGTGATTTCTTTTTCGTAAAAATCGGCGCGCTGTAAGTGCAAGCCGGTGACGCCGGTGAGGATAATGCGCGCGCGTTTGCGGCACATCTGTGCGGCTTGGTGCATGAGTTCGTCGCTGCTGGTTGCGGCCGTTACCAGCACGCCGTCGATGCCGCCTTGGCGCGAGAAGGTGACACCGGCCTGGACTGGATCTGCGCCGCCGGCCAGGCAAATCGCCTCGGCGCCGTAGTGTTTGGCCAGAGCGACCCGTTCTTCGTCGAAATCGAAACCAATGACGCGTGCACCACTGACGCGCAGCAATTGCACCGTCAACAAACCCACCAGCCCCAAACCGAAGACGGCAAAGGACTCGCCCAGTGTGGGGACGGCTAACCGGACGCCTTGCAGTGCGATGGCGCCCAGGACAGTGAATGCGGCGTCTTCGTCGGCGACACCTTCGGGAATCGGCGCACACAGGTTTTTGGGGACTACGACCACTTCGGCGTGGTTGCCGTTGGAAACGACACGGTCGCCGATCTTGTAGCCGGCGACACCGTCACCAACCCCGATGACGACCCCGACGTTGCAGTAGCCCATCGCCATTGGCTGATCTAGCTTGGTGCGCACCGCGTTGACGGTGGCCACGAGGCCGTCGGTCTGAATTTTGTGCAAGACCTGTTTGACCTTTTCCGGCTGTTGGCGGGCCTTGTTGAGGTAATTCGCTTTGCCAAAGTCGAGCAACATGCGTTCGGTGCCCGCTGAAATTAGCGTGCGCGTTGTGCGAATTAAGAGATGACCGGCCTTAAGGCGCGGACAGGGGACTTCGGCCAATTCGACATCGCCGTTTTTAAGGTTTTGGAGAACTTGTCGCATGCTGGGGCACCCGCCTTCCTTGCGATGGAATGAAACACTAACCCTGTCTGCCGAGGGGTTCTAAAAACCGCCAAACGCCACGTGTGTCGATCACGATTTTGCCGCGCAAGCGTTCCGGTGTGATCGCGTAAAAGGGTTTGTGGTTGACCAACAATACCACCATCTCGGCTTGTGCCAGCGCGTCGTCGCAATCGACCAAGCTAAAACCATCGCGGTTACTCAAGCCTGGTGGCAACTGACGGCAATGGGGCTCAACCACAAGGATTTGCGAGAACAGACGTTCGTCGAGCCGGGTGACGATATCCAGTGCGGGCGATTCGCGAAAATCGTCGATATCGGCTTTAAATGAAAGGCCCAAGCAGGCAATTTTGGGTTTCACCATGGTGCCTGCGAGGTCGTGGATGCGGCGCAGCACATAATCCGTTTTGTGTAAGTTGACCTCGCGCGCTTGACGAATCAGTTTTGCTTTATCCGGTGCCGCCTCGACAATAAACCAGGGATCGACGGCGATGCAGTGCCCCCCGACGCCCGGACCCGGCTGCAGCACATTGACACGTGGGTGGTGGTTGGCGAGTCCAATCAGCTCCCAAACGTCGATTTCCAGATGATCGGCGATGAGCGATAACTCGTTGGCAAAGGCGATGTTTACGTCGCGAAAGGCGTTTTCGGTGAGTTTGGTCATCTCGGCCGTGCGCGAGTTGGTCGCCAAGATTTCGCCGTTGACGAAGGATTGGTAAAATTCCATCGCCGCGCGTGTCGATGCCGGGTCGATGCCGCCGACGACACGTGTATTGTCGACCAGTTCTTTGAGAATGCGGCCGGGCAAAACCCGTTCGGGGCAATGGGCTAAGAAGATGCGTTCCTCGTCGTCGTTGTCGTCCTTGAGCGTGAACTCGGGGATGGTTAAATCGGGGCGCAACTGACGCAACCAGGTGCCGATTTTTTCCGTGGTGGTCACGGGGCTTGTCGATTCCAAAATGACCAAGTTACCCGGCGCCAGGTAAGGCGCAATTTTGGTAACTGCTTGCTCGATATAGTGAATATCGCTGGTGTGGTCCTCTTTGATCGGGGTTGGGACCGCGATGATGAAAATGTCACCGGCGGCCGGCTCCAGCGAAGCGGTCAGGTTACCGCTGTTGACCGCTGAACGGACCAGCACGTCCAGGTCGGGTTCGTAAATGTGGATTTTGCCCTGATTGATGGTGTTGACAATGTGTTCACCGACATCAACGCCGAGGACCTCAAACCCTTTGGTTGCAATCAGACTGGCCGTGGGCAGGCCGATGTAGCCCAGTCCGGAAACAATGACTTTATGCCTTGGTTTCATGATGAAGTCCCTCACAAATGCGTTTGGCGGCCTGGCCGTCTCCGTAAGGATTGTGGGCCGTCGCCATGGATTGATAGGCGGTTGAATCGTCAAGCAGGCGTGTGCATTCGCTGATGATGCGCTCGGCGTCGGTGCCGACCAATATTACGGTGCCGGCGTCTACCGCCTCGGGTCGTTCGGTTGTTTCGCGCATTACCAGCACCGGCTTGCCCAAGGACGGGGCTTCTTCTTGGATGCCGCCCGAATCGGTCAGCACCAAATAAGATCGTTGTAGCAAATAGACAAAGGGCAAATAGGAGACAGGCTCAATCAGGTGGACGCGCTCTTTCACCGGGCCGAGAATGCGGTGAACCGGCTCACGCACGGCCGGATTGAGGTGCACCGGGTATAAAATGTCCACGTCGTCACGTTGGGCTAAGTGTTTGAGAGCGGTGCAGATGGATTCAAAGCCTCTGCCGAAATTTTCACGCCGGTGACCTGTGACCAGAATCAGTTTGCGCTGTGGCTGCAGAAAGGTAAATTGTTTGGCTAAATCCTCAACCAAGTGTGATTCGTTGTTGAGGCGGTCCACCACCCATAGCAGCGAATCGATGACCGTATTGCCGGTAACCCAAATGCGGTCGGCGGGGACGCCCTCGGCTAAAAGATTGCGGCGTGCCGATTCGGTTGGCGCGAAGTGGCGTTGGGTGATGCAGCCGACCAGTTTGCGGTTGCATTCTTCGGGCCAAGGCGCATAGAGATTGCCGGTGCGCAGGCCGGCTTCCACATGGGCGACGGGAATTTTTTGGTAAAACGCGGCCAGCGCCGAGACAAAGGCGGTGGTGGTGTCGCCGTGGACAAAAACCCAATCGGGTCGGTAATCGCTCAAGACGCCGCTAACACCGGCCAATATGTTGCCGGTCAGATCGACCAAAGTTTGGCCCGGTGTCATTAAGTCGAGGTCGTAATCGGGTTTGATGCCGAAGACTTCCAGGACTTGATCCAACATTTCGCGGTGTTGTGCGGTCACACAAACCCTGGTTTCCCAGGCTGGTTCGTTGGCGAAGGCGCGGTAGACCGATGCCATTTTGATCGCTTCCGGGCGCGTGCCGAAAATGAGCAACATACGTGGTCGCGGTTGTACCTGCTGATCGGTTGGGGTTTGGGGTTGTTGGGTAACGGTGCTCATGATCCATCCTAGGCTTAGCGAACAACAGGGTGCGGGCGCGCCTCGGTCGGCACGGAATCGTGAAAAAAAGCGGCCGGTTCCAAGAATTAGTGACCAAATATGAGATCGGCGCGATGACGATTTCGCATTTAGCCAAATTTGTAGTTCTTTTGCATACCGATTGGGAGTGAGAATTTCAGCGTAGCACAGGCCCTCGACCCTCACAACGCCAAAATCGTGCCGTCGTTTGCGTTTCCGGGGAAGGTGTTGCGTGGGCAACCTTATGGAAAATGGAGAGTTAAGTGGATGAAGCCGGCTTCGAGGTCAAGGGTGCCGCCCGATGCGGGTTGATAGCTAAAAAGTGTGATGAGGATCGATGTTTTTGGTCAAAAGTCTGACGCGAAACAATTTGGCAGAAGCGGGTGCCGGGCCGGTGGGTGCGTGGCATTTTTTCACAATTTGCTGCGGCCTAGCGCCTTGACCCAAATGGCTGATAAGTATCGGCGGGCTTTTTAGATGTGAACCCTTGATGCGGTTTTAGTGACACTTTTGTCAGGCAAACCCACTTGTTTTGAAGAAGTTTACGAGGTCAGGCTCGCCACCTGACGCTGCTCGGGTTATAGTTGCTCTATTGCGATTCCCATTCTTCATCTAGCCGACAGGCCCCCTCTTCTTCGCTGCTGTGCCGTTGCTTTGCTTTTGGCGTGTTGCGCGACGTTGGTTTTTCGGGTCGGCGCCTGTGATTGGATCATCCATGAAGATTCTGGTTTTTTATCAATATTTCACGACACCGAAAGGCTCTTGGAGTACGCGTTTTTATCACTTCGCTAAGCATTGGGTGGCTGCCGGTCACGAGGTCACCATTGTGACCAGTTGCTACGATAAATCCGATTTAAGTGCTTCCGGTTGGGTCAGTGATCAAGTCATCGAAGGGGTTCGCCTCAAGGTGATTAATGTCCAAATCAGTAACCGCCTCTCGTTTTGGCGACGCGTTGCCGGTTTTGTGCACTACGCTTTTTTTGCCAGTTGGTATGCGGTTTTTCAAAAGGCCGATGTGGTTTTGGTCTCGTCCGGGCCGATCACCGTGGGTCTGCCCGCATTGATTGCGCGTTACTTGGGCCGGCGCCGACTGATGTTCGAAACGCGTGACTTGTGGCCGGAAGGCGCGATTGAGTTGGGCCATCTCCACAATCCATTCATGCGGCGTTTTGCCTTTTGGTTGACACGGCGCTGTTATCGGGCCGCCCATACCGTGGTGCCCTTATCGCCGGATATGGGTGAGCACCAACAGTCCCATTACGGCGTTAAAAACACGCTGGTGATTCCCAACGGCGCCGATACTCAAGCCTTTGCCGTCAAACGCGGCGACCAAACCCCGCCGGACTGGGCGCGTGGCAAACACATTTTGTTGTATACCGGCAACCTGGGACCAACCAATGGGTCACACCTGCTGAAAGCCGTTGCCGAGGAGCTGGACCGGCGACAGCGCGACGACATTTTGTTGGTTTTGATTGGCAAGGGCCAGGATTCGGAAATGTTAAACGCCGCTGCTGAGCGACTTTCAACGCTGAAGGTGCTGGGACTCATGCCCAAGGAAGACATTATTACCTGGCTGCATCACGCCACGGTCGCGCTTGTGCCTTTGGCCGATAAACCGATTCTCAAGACCTCTTCGCCCAACAAGCTGTTTGAGGCACTTTCTGCCGGTACACCCGCTGTTCAGACGACGACCGGTTGGTTGAAGGACTTGCTGGCCGACAACCAATGCGGTTTCACGGTGAGTCCTACCGACCCCAATGCCCTGATTGACGTGCTTGAAACCTTGGCCGGCGATCCCGAACTGCGCCGCACATACGCCGAAAACGCCAGGCAGGTGGCCGCGCGTGAATTCGATATTTACCGCTTGGCGGACAAGTACCTAGCCGGTTTTCAGGCCTTAACGGAGCGCGTGCCTTGAGCCGCGCCGTTGAACACCTGGTGCTCAGCGGTGCTTCCGGTTTTTTGGGGGGGTATTTCCTGGCCGAAGCACATCATTGCGGTCTCTCGGTGACCACCGTCGGCCGCCGTGCTGTTGCCGGCGGCGATCATGTGTCCTGCGATTTGGCGACGGCGACGCCGCTGTTCGCATCTTTGCCGACCGCCACCCTCGTTGTTCACAATGCCGGCTTGGCCCATCGTGTGCCCAAAACCGAAGCGGAAAAGGCGGCCTTTTTTGCCGTGAATCAGGCGGGAACCGAGCGTTTCCTAGCGGCGCTCACGCCCCATGCCGATGTTCTTACCGGCGTTGTTTTCATCAGCACGGTGGCGGTGTATGGTTTGCAGCAGGGTGAAAATATCGACGAAGGGGCCGCGACTTTGGCGCAAGACCCTTACGGCGTCGCCAAAATGGCCGCGGAGCGGGTGGTTACGGCTTGGGGCCGCGATCATCGTGTGCCGGTGTGGTGTTTGCGTTTGCCGCTGATCGCGGGGGCCGATCCGCCTGGCAACCTCGGGGCCATGATTCGCGCGATTCGCGCCGGCTATTACTGTCGCATTGGGAATGGCGGCGGCCGTCGTTCCTGGGTTTGGGCCGAAGATGTGGCGCGTTTGGCTTTGCAGTTAAAAGGTAACGGCGGTGTCTATAATTTGACCGACGGCGTTCATCCCTCTTTTTTGCAAATCGAACAACAGTTGCGGCGTATTTGTGCCAAACCGCGAGGTCTGGTTCTGCCCCGTTGGATGGCGGGCTTGTTGGCAGGGAGCGGGGATGTTTTGGATCGGTTGCCAGGGGTGCGTGCGCCGTTTAACAGTGCGCGTTTGCAGAAAATGGAAGCGCACTTGATCTTTGACGACGCCAAAGCCCGTCGCGAGCTCGATTGGTCGCCCCGTCCGGTGCTGGACCATGCACACGAGGTGTTTCATGTCGGTTGAATGGTTGATCCCCGCCGTGGTGGGGTTGGTGTCCTTGCTTGGGACGGCTTGGCTCGCCCACTTTTTGCGGCGACGCGGCATGATGGACACACCCAACGCACGTTCTTCGCACAAGGTGCCCACACCGCGTGGCGGCGGTATTGCCCCAATCGGCGCCTTGTTCCTGGGTCTGGGGGTGTTGGCTTTCCTTGGACGCGTTGCCATGACGCCGATGTTTTTTGCGGCCTGGGCGATGGTGATCGGCGTTGGTTTTTTCGACGATAAGCTTAATCTGTCAGCCCGCATCCGCATGGCGGTGCACCTTTGTGCGGCAGTGCTGGTGGTGATCGATACGGGTCCGCTGGCGTTTATTCCTCTGCCGGAACCGATTTATCGGCCCTGTGTCTACCTTGCTTATCCGGTGACCTTTTTGTGGCTGGTGGGTGTGCTGAATCTCTACAACTTTTTGGACGGTATTGATGGCTTTGCCGGGACCCAGGCGGTTTGGGTTGGCCTGGGTGTGGCGCTCATTTTTGGAAAACCCTTGGTCGGTTTCTGTATTGTGGCGGCGGCCTTAGGGTTTCTGGCGCACAACTGGCATCCCGCCAAGATTTTTATGGGCGATGTGGGTTCGGCGAGCTTTGGTTTTTTCTTTGCTTGTTTGCCATTTTATTTACAGCCCGGAACAGCCGCAGAAGCTGTGTTTGTGACGGCGATGCTGTTGTGGTTTTTTCTTGCCGACGGAACCTTCACGATCTTGCGCCGTCTTTTGCGTGGGGAAAAAATATGGCAAGCGCACCGCAGCCATCTGTATCAGCGTTTGACGATAGCGGGTCGTGCGCACCACGAGGTGGTGTTGCTGGTGGCCTTGTTTCAAGGTGCCTTGTTTGCAATGGTGCTGTGGATCGGGCTTGATTTGTCTTACAAAGCTTGGCTGGTAGTGGGTTGTGCCGTGGTTTTGTTTTTTGTGTATTGGGCAGGGGTGGTTCGCGCCGAAAAACGTGATGAACCGCTTTTGGTCGACGGCTAGTTGTGTGCCGGCAAGGTTTAATCCCAGAACGCCTGATTGATTTCAACGCCGTCGGCAAGCATTTCGAGCCAATGGTACAGCTTGTCGATGTCGGCGCCTTCGGATTTGGCGATCCAAGCCGGTGGTATGGGGTTGTGCCGCTGCTTTAAACAGCGATGGAGCAGGCGCAAGGTCTGGAGGCGCGATATCTCTCGTTCCTCGGCACGACCCACGGCACGACCCTCGGCACGACCTTCGGCACGACCCTCGGCACGACCGAGGCGTTCGATACTGGTGATGTACTCCATGCTGCGTTCTCCTCGGAAAGACGCAAAGCTGTTTTGAATGGTGATTCTAAGTTCGTCGGAAAGTCCGCACCCAATTATTGAATTTGAACAGCGCAATGATTTCGGCCTTGGTGAGACCTTTGTCATCCAGCATGCGGGTCAGCGGGAATTTTTGGCGTAGCTGTTCGGGCGGGTTATCGCGTGTTTGCCGGGCCGCCAGATGTGCGGCTGTGACAATCGCAAACGGATTTGGCGGCGATCTGTTTTTTCAAGTGCGTTAGCTTTTCCTGCACGCTGCTGTAACTCTATGGTGTTATTTGTCGGCGTGTTGCCAGAAAGCTTCGTTAATCTCAGCGCCGTCGGCAAGCATTTCAAGCCAGTGGTGCAGGGTCTTGCTGTCGGCGCATTCGGAATTGGCAATCCAAGCCTGCGGAATGGGGTTACGCCGCTGTTTTAAAAAGCGATGGAGCAGGTGCAACGCCTGGAGGCGCGATGTCTCTCGTTCCTCGGCACGACCTTCGGCGCGACCCTGGGCCCGGCCCTCAGCACGACCCTGGGCCCGGCCCTCAGCACGACCGAGGCGTTCGATACTGGTGATGTACTCCATATTGCGTTCTCCTTCAAACTGACTTAATGCTGTTTTGAATTGTGATTCTAAGTTGGTCGGTAAGTCGAGAACCCAATCAATGAATTTGAACAGCGCAATGATCTCGGCCTTGGTGAAACCTTTGTCATACAGCATACGAGTTAGTGTGAATTTTTGGCGTAGCCGTTCGTTCGGGTTATCGCGTGTTTGCAGGGCCGCCAGATGTGCGGCGGTGACAATCGCAAACGGATTGGTCGAGGCCTGCAACGCTTCGGCGTCCAGCGCACAATTGATTAATTTAATCACTGGATACACCATCTTCAAGTGGAAGTCCCACTGCTCGTATTCAAAACAATCCGGATGCCATTGTTCCGATGGGTCGCCGAGTACCGCCAAACTGATAACCGGCTTTTGATGCCGATCAAAAATGCGGTAGTTGTACACGAACATACGTAGCGGCAAATCGGGATCGAATTGGTGTTGAAACTCGATGTGAATGTAAATCAGGCGTTCTTCACCGGACTTGAGATGCACTGAAAACAGCTTGTCGGCTTCGCGGTTGCCGGTTAGGCATTCGCGATCCGGCTTTGGCAGTTCCTTGTCCAAGGATTGATGCGGTTGCGTCCAGTCGATGTCCTCAAACGCTTGGGGGTAGTAAAATGCGATCAGTTGCGGAAAAAAGAGATCGCAGATCTGCTTCCAAGGACTATCGAATTGTTGCATGGTGCCTCCACTCGTCCGGTCTGTAACCCTCGCCTGTAACCGACACCTGCGCCTTCGGCCTATGCCTTCGGTGAGCCGCGCTTGTGTTTCTCGTATTTGGTTTTGGTAATGTGCTCCCACCCTAAACCAAAACGCAGCGCCGCTAATGTTAAAGGTGTGAAAATTATCGAGGCCTGTTTGTTGCTTCGGGCTTTTTAATGGCGAGCCCCGCCTTCAGCGGGGTCCAAACGACATCGGCCCATGCAACTTCGCGAAGGAAGTCCCATGGGCCGATCGTTGGATAACCAAGAGTCTGGCTTAGCGATAACTCGCGATCATTTCCGCGAGGCGACTCAAGCCCAAGGCCAGCTCGTCCTGGTTGGGACCGTAACTCAAACGCACGAACTTGGTGAGGCGTGACGGCATGTGGCTGCGGCGCTGGCCGGGGTTGACATCAAAAAATACGCCTGGCACCGTGATGACCTTGTGCTTCAGCGCCGCTTCGAAGAACGCCATGCCGTCGCGCAGCGGTTCCGGCAGAGATTCGAGGCTGGCGAAAATGTAAAAAGCGCCTTTCGGAATCGACTTTATGCGGAAGCCCATTTCACCCAAGCGTTCGATCATGTTCATGCGTTTGTGGCGGAAGTGTTTTTGGATGGCGCGCGCTTCCGCGTCGGCAAATTCCTGGTTAATCAGGGGCAATACCGCTTTTTGCAAGGCGTGCGGTGCACCGCCGTCGAGGAAACTACCCGCACTGCCAATGCGACGGATGATTTCAGCGGGGCCCACCGTCCACGATAGGCGCAAGCCGGGATAACGCCAGTTTTTGGTTAAACCGTCAATAATGATGACCGGATCGCGGTTCACGTCCTCGACGTGTGCCGCCGCGCTCAGTGACGGTTGGTTCTGGGCCAACTCATCATAAATATAGTGGCTGTAAAATTCGTCGTAGATCTGGGCACAAGCATGTTGCCGGCCGATATCAACCCAACGCGCCAGATCCTTGCCAAACAGGACCTGACCGGTGGGGTTACACGGGTTTGACATCAACACCCCGCCCAATCCTTGACCGACCACGTCACGGTAAAGGCGGTCGACGTCGAAACCAAAGGCCTCATCGCGTTTCAGCAAGATCGGAATCGGTACAAAGGCGCGAAACAGGCCTAGCAATTCTTCGTACGCGGTGTAGTCCGGCAGGAAGTGGCCCAAATGGATGTTGCCCAAGGCGGCGGCCACGCGCGTCAATCCCAGGCGGCCGCCGGAACAAATGGCGACGTTGTCGACGGTGTATTGCGATGCCAAACCACGCCGATAACGGTTGTTGTAGAGTTCGGCTACTGCCGCGCGCAGCTCGATCAAACCCATAACCGGCGCGTATTCGTGGGTTTCTTCGGCAAGGATTATTTCCTGCAGTCGTTCCGGTGCGTCCGCCAACAGTCCTGTCTCCGGCGCGCCCTGACCCAAGTTGGCCCATTCGGGGTTGCGGTAGTAAAAACCCTGCTCCTGGGCGCGTGCCATGACGTAGATAACGCCGGTACGCGGTACCTCGCGGAAACTGGGAAAGGAAGACGTGGTGGAACCGTTGGACGTGACATTCATGGTTGTACCTCATTCCTGGCTTCAACCCAGCATGCGTGATCCGGGTGGATGCCATTTTCAAAAGCCGGATGGATGGGTGTCGGCCAAGCAAAAACCGACGAAACCCCATTCTGAGGGTTGTCGGCCGTGGGTGCAACCCTTTGTCGCAGCAAACTGATAGCGTTGTGTCAAGGGGTCGATCTTGGAGTCGCAGTCCTTTTTCGCTATAATAACCAGTTCGGCCCAATTTTGGGTCAGGTTCTCGTCTTTTGGAGGTCGGGCTTTGCGCCAAACCGAAATTCTCGCCCCCGCTGGTAACATGGCCAAATTGGAAACCGCCGTGCGTTACGGTGCCGATGCTGTTTATTTGGCCGGTCCCAAATTTGGATTGCGTACCGCCGCCGACAACTTTAGCGCTGAACAAATCGCGACAGCTTGTGCCTTTGCCCATCAGCGCGGTGCCAAAGTATACGTTGTTCTCAACGGGTTTTTGTTCGATGAGGATTTGGCCGATCTGCCGCCGTTCCTGGCTGAAATCGAAGCGGCCGGCGTGGATGCGGTCATTGTTTCCGATCTCGGTGTCATGCGGACGGTTGCCGAACATAGCCGGCTGACCCTTCACCTTTCCACTCAGGCCTCCGCGCTTAACACACATGCCGCCAAGTTTTGGCGCGATCAGGGCGTCACACGTTTGGTGCTGGGTCGTGAAGTCACCCTAGAAGAGGCGGCCCGCATCCAGCACGAAGCCGATGTTGAAGTCGAGCTGTTCGGCCACGGTGCCATGTGCATGGCTTATTCGGGCAACTGCACCATTTCCAATTACACGGCCGGCCGTGACAGCAATCGCGGCGGCTGCATTCAGTCGTGTCGTTTTAAGTACCGTATGAGCGACCAGCGCGGTGGTGCTGGTGATGCTGGTTACTTCCTTAGCTCAAAAGACTTGCAGGGCGTCGCTCACGTCGACCAATTTGTTTCGCTGGGCATTGACAGCCTAAAAATTGAAGGCCGAATGAAAAGTGAGTTGTATGTTGCAACCACCGTGCAGGCCTATACCGCCGCCCGCGACGCCGCTTGGTTAAAACAAGCCGGCGCTTCACCCGAGGATCTCATGCGCGAACTCAACGCCATGAGTCATCGCGATTACACCAACGGCAGCCTGGTCGCCAAAGCAGGTCCCGATTCGGTTTATTTGCACGAAGACGATCACCTGCCCCACAGCCACGATTTGTTGGGTACCTTGGTGGAAGTGACCGACACCCACATGGCGTTGTTCACGCGTAACCCGTTGCAACGCGGCGAGGTCGTCGAACTGTTGGTGCCACGCCAAGGCGTGGTGCATTTGGAAACCGAGGCCGCGCGTGACATTACCGGCAAACTGTTCGACCGCGTCTCCTCAAACCGCATCATCATGTTGCCCAAACATCCCGCCGCTGAAGTCGGCTTGTTAATGAGAAAGAAAAGACATGTCCCAAAAACCTCATCTCACGCTCAGCTTAGCCAAACCGGATAACCTCAACGCCGCCGTTGCGCTCAACGGCTGCCGCGAAATCCTCATTGAACACCGCGATCTTGCCCGCGTTGGTTTCCTCGACAGCGAAGGCTGTACCGCCTTGGCCCGCGATGCCAAGGCGCATGGGTTGCGCACCGTCCTGGTGTGGGATCTGCTACTGTCCGATAACCAACTGCTCGCTGGTGCGGCCTTAATCCGTGGGCTCGACCTGGCGTTGTTTGACGCGATTCGGGTCCAGGACGCCGGTGCGGCGCGTTATGCCAAGGACGCTTTTCCCCACCTTGAGCGCCAGCTTGTGCTTGAAACCGGCAATCACAATTTACCGGGTATTTTGAGTTGGATAGCGGCGATTGAGCCACGGCGCGTGGTGCTATCCAATGAGTTGCCGATGCCTTTGGTGGCCCAGATTCGCGCCGCCGTTTCTGTTGAACTCGAATATTTGGCCTTGGGCCGACTGTTGATTTTTTATACCCCACGCAAGTTGGTTTCGCCGGTGACGACCATTCTTGCGGAAGAGCAAGAAACTGTTGAACGTTTTGTGACTTCCGAGGAAGACGGCAAAAACAAACACTTTCCGCTGATTGAAAATCAGCACGGCACCTTCATGTACTACGAGAAAGATATGTTTTTGGTGCCCTACCTCGCCGAAATGGCGGCTGCCGGCGTGGACTATGCGCGAATTGATACCAAGTTTTTCGATGATGCAGCGCTGTTGGCCGCTTTGCAGGTTTATTTGGCCGATTCGGGCGCGGCTCAGGTCGCTGCGCTCAAGGCCTTACTTGGCCCTCGCTTAACGCGTGGCTTCTTTAAATCAAATCGTACTGATAAACAGTTCAAGCGCCTCAAAAACAAGTACTTGGCCGTGCGCGACGACGCGGTTTACGTGGGTGAGGTTCTCGAAACTAAAAAGAAAAGCTACACCGCCCTTAAAAGTGAGCAAGCTTTTGCCATTGGTGATTGCCTGCAGTTGCAAAACCCGGAAGGTAAGGTTTCCACGACCACGATTCAGAGCATTCGCAACAGCAGTGGGCAGGCGGTGACGCGCGCCGAGCAGCCCGGCATTTGGGTTGTCAACCATATCAGCGGTGCCAGCGCCGGCAGCAAACTCTACCTGGATCTAACGGCACCGGAAGGTTAAACCCGGTTTTGAGGCTATTGTTTCGGGCGTTAGGTTTTTCCAACCCTCGCGCGTCTTGCGTTGGGTATTCCCGTGCATTCGACCCGATTGGTTGGGCCGGCGGCGGGTTGGCTGAATCGGGCTATTTGGTTGAAACGGGGATTGGGCCTGATCAATGTCGCTCATGGTTAAAGGATAAGGGGGTTACCCTTGGCTTTGGGATCGCAAACGCGTCTTCTGTCTGTTCTCTGCTTGTTAACCCTTGGAACTTTTGGGTTTCTCGTGGTTCTGACGGGATCGGCTGCGGGCTTTTACACTTGAGCTTTGCCTGATTTCGACCGAAAGGTAGGGCGATCATCCTAATCGAGCCCCGACCTAAGCTTGAGTCGGCCCTTGCCTGCCGGCCACATCCGTTTGTTGGCCTCTTCTTTGCTCAATTCATCCTGCCGGCCATGGTGGGTCGGTGCAACAAAGTGTGGTACAAAGGTTCTTCCAGTATCCGGAACACGCGGCGAGTCGGTCTTCGAGGCTACTTCGGCACCCGAGGCGCTGCCGCACGACAGGGAAACGATTCATGATGCGACGGTACACCGGAAAAATAGGCGTCCTGCTGATGCTCCTCGCGGGTTTTGCGGGTTTGTGCTTGTTGGCCGAACAAGGTCAACCCAGGGTGACCGGCCGCGGTGACGGGTTGCAGCGTGAAACGGGGGAAGTGACTTTCCCGGTGGTTGATATCCGGGTCACGGGTAACCGTTTGGTGAACGACGCACTGTTTGTCAGCGAAAGCGGGCTCGACCTCAATCAAGCTTACAGCGAGAAACAATTACAATTGGCTTTGCGTCGTATCCAACGCTTACCGTTTGTCTTGTCGGCCGAAATTTCGCTGGAACGTGGGTCAAGTTACGGGACCTTTGCCGTGCGTTTCACCGTCCAAGAAAATAAAGCGCTGTTTTTTAATTACGAGCGCTTGGATGTGTCGCGGCCCAGCCCGCCGCCCATGCCTTCACCTGAAAGTGAGATTGCCGACAGTTCATTTCAAGATCTCAATCCGGCCGCGGCTGTTATGGAAGACGAAAACCGCAATGATCTCAATTTGGGTGCGCGTTTGTTTCTCGGCCGCTTTGCATTTATTTACGGCTCTACCGCGTTGGCGTCTGTGGACGGCCGTGTTGACTTTGCACGCGGAAAACCCGTCGATGTCGGCTTTAGTCACTACAACCTCTTTGGTTGGAACATGTTCTTGAACTTGAATGTGCAGTTTAGTGAAAGTGCCGATTTTGAGAACTTCGATCCTTGGACCCGCCAGGACATCCAGGTGCGGGTTGATCGCGATCCGGTTATCAGCATTAACACGGCCTTACCTTTGCGAGGCCAACATTGGCTTACCCTCAACGGCCGTTACTTGGACGAACGGCAAAAGCACCAGGGATTAGACCTTTTTGTCGACCGCATTGAATTACAACGTTTGTCGTTAGAGGCGGGTTGGTTGCGCGAGGCAGTCAACGACGCGGTTTTTCCGACGCGCGGTCGTCGCCACCTGGTGTCGCTGGCCTATATCGATGAAAATCGCGATTTCGAGTTCACCTTCCAGGGTGATGACTTTCAAGACGAGCTGGTACGCAGCAACATTTTCGACCCGGAATTTGGGCCAACCGGGCTTAACACCGTGGCCGGCTTGTTTGCTCGCGCTCAGTGGGACAATTACCATCCGTTGTGGCGTAGCGGTTTGAGTGCCCACCAGCGCGTGTCCTTGCTTGCCAAAATTCATCGCGACGGTTCGGCCTTCGAAGTGCCGCTCAATTACGGTGCGGCCTTGACCGCTGGATTGAGTTATGACCTCTGGGGTGTGCGCAACACGCGACGTCTCGGCGATTTGCGCCTTGAAGGTGAAGCATCTTACGTGCACACCGATCTGGACGACGAGGCGACTTATCTCGTGCTTGAAGATCGCTACCATCGTGTACAAGCCTCGCTGGCATTCCGCAATGCTTGGGGTTTGTTGCGGCTTAGCGCCGCCTACCGAAGCGATGCCTTGCCGGTGGTTGCCGACCGGCCTTAAGCCCCGCCGCCGCGCTGCTGCGGCCTCTCTCATCAGTATCCGACGCGATTTTTCAAGCACGCGACGACAAATCCTGCTAACGTTAACCTTGCCTCCTTTACGTTTATGCTCGATCGCGGACGAGGTCGGTGCGGTTCCTCGTCGCCGTGCCGGAGCGAGGCTGTTAACCCTTAGCTTCATGGATGTGTCTTGCCTGTCGGCGTCACCTTCGTTCGGTGTTTCCGCCGCCTTGTGGCACATACGACGGGTTCTTACGGCCGGAGCGACTGCGATTCAACGCCAAATCGCCGGATGCCATTCCTTATGCTGTTACCCTTTTTGTTTTGGTGTGCTCTCTGGCGCCCGGTCGCCAAACCCGCGCTGGCGGTATCCGTCCCGGGCGTTGTCAACATGGTTTTGCCGGACGCCGTCTGGGAAGACGAGGACTTGCGTCGTCGGTTGTTCTCCGGTCTGACCACGACGATTGAAATTGAAACCGAACTGCCTCACCACGATGTTCAGGCACGTACCGCCTACGCCTTGATTGAAATTCGTTACGACGTTTGGGAGGAGCAGTTACTCGTGCGCACCTTTGAGCCTGGCGGCACTTTGTCGCAAGTGACCTTGAAAGATGTGCCAGCCTTGCGCACGTGGCTGCGTGACCACCCGCTGCGCCTCTACTTGCTGGATGAGCAGCACTTCCACCAAACCGTTCCCGTCAAGGTTCAGTGTCGCATCATTCCATTTTCCAAGCTGGAACAGGATCAAACGCGCAGTTGGTTTGCCAATTTGGGCGAAGCCCAAAGCGGCGGAGATGTCACCGCGTCACGTGGGCGGCGTGGTAGCGGGCCCGAGACGGATCGCGGCGGCAACGACTTTTTCCGTGTGTTGATGACAACCAGTATTGAACGCCGCAGTGTGATCACCTATCGCTGGCGTTGGTCCTTGGTGATTGGCGATCCGCGTGCGGAGGACAAGCCGTGAGGACCCAGTTGATCGGCTCCGGCATCATGATTTTGGTGTGTCTGTTCTTTTTTATATTGGCGCAGAAGAGTTTGTCCGACCCCTGGATTGAACTTGCGCTGGACCGTGAGGTCAACAATCTCCTGGCTGAATCAATGGTTTTGCAACGCAAGCTCAGCGAACATGAACCCGAAAACAAAGCTGAATATCGTGCCTTGTACGAGCGCACGCGCGACAAATTGCAACACCGTGAGGTCTTGCTGACAACCCGTGACGCGGTGCGTGTCCGCTACTACTGGATTTTGGTGTCAACCGTGGCTGCATCGCTGCTGCTGATCGCCGGTTTACAGTTTTTGTATTTGCGCCGTCGCAACTTACGCCTGCAACTGTTGCAGCGCAATTTGGAGAAGCTGGCGGCGGGTGACTTTAACCTTGAGACCTTGCCAGGTGAAAAGGACGTCGTTGGCCGTATCGGCGCTATGATTCAGGCTTCCGCCGAGGTGATGCAAACCAATCGCAAACGACTGCGTTACCTAGAAAACTTGGAGATTTGGCGCGATTCGGCGCGGCGCATTGCGCATGAAATTCGCACGCCGCTTACCGCCATTCGTTTGGAGCTGCGTCAATTGGTACGAGCCGCCTTGCAGAATGGTGAATCCTCAGCGCAAGTGCTTGAAGACAAACAACAAAGCATTCTAGAGGAGCTGGCCCGGCTCAGCGAATTTACCGACGCGTTCTCCTCTTTTGCCAAACTGCAGACACCCAAACGCAAACCCCAAGACCTGACCCACTTCCTCGAAGAATTTGCCGCCATTTACGAAAGCGCCTGGACCAACATGGGCGTGGCGATTTCGTTGCCGCCTGAAGCGGTTGTGGTTGCCGTGGACCGACGCATGTTCCGCCAAGTGTTGGTCAACCTTGCTAACAATAGCGCTAAAGCCTTGGGTGCACGTGACGGCGTGTTGGAAATCGTCCTTGACGTTCGCGACGGCATGGCGGTGATTGAGGTGGGTGATGACGGACCCGGCATGCCTGAGGAAATGCGTGAAATCGTGTTTGAGCCTTATGTCACCGGCAATCCCGTTGGTGAAGGCATGGGTTTGGGCTTGGCCATTTCTCGCAAGATCATGCTGGACCACGACGGCGACATTGAATTGATCTCGAGCCACGTGGGTGGAACCTGTTTCCATTTGTACCTGCCCTTGGCTGACGATTCTGCCGGCTTGCCTGATTGACCCGATTCTTGCTTAAACCTAAACCGAGCGATTCACCGCGGCGCCGTTTTACAATCGGTTGGATTGCAGCCTGTCGTAAAAGTGCTTTTATGTATGCCGGTGCTTTTACCAACACATTTCCTACCAAAATCCTGCGCTATTGGATTCACCGGAATTACACACTTTAGGTTAAACACTCCGGGTCTGGTTTGAAGCAAAGAGGAGCACCATCTCATGAGTCGAGTTTTAGTGGTTGAGGATAACAAGAAAATTTTTGCGCACATGGTTGCTTTGTTGCGCGACGAGGGGCATGAGGTTGAAGGGGTCCACAGCGCCGAAGCCGCGCAAATGCTGTTGCGGGCCGGGCCCCAGCCGCACCTTGTGCTGTTGGATATTCGACTGGAGCGCCAGAGTGGTCTCGATTTAATTCGGGCCATGGGCAAAGACATGCCGGCGACGATTGTCATTAGCGGCGAGGCGACCATCAGTGAAGCGCTTGAGGCCTTGCGCATGGGGATTCACGACTTCGTGGAAAAGCCATTCTCCGACGAGCGTTTCTTGTGTTCGGTACGCAACTGCTTGGAAAAAATTGAGCTACAAGATAAAGTCCGCGAGTTGGAAGCGCGCCGCGAACGCGGCCAAACCCTGCTTGGCGAGTCTGCCGCCATGCATCGTGTGTTGGGTCAAATCACCAAGGTGGCGCCGACCAAGGGTCGCGTGCTGATTACCGGCGAGAGTGGCACCGGCAAAGAACTGGTCGCTTCCACGATCCACAATCTCAGTCGACGCCGTGGCAAACCCTTCGTCAAAATCAATTGTGCCGCTTTCCCGGTTCACCTTATCGAAGATGAACTGTTCGGCCACGTGCGCGGCGCCTTCACCGATGCCCGTCAACCTAAACGCGGCTTATTCGAAGAGGCCCACGGCGGCACGCTGTTTTTGGACGAGATTGGCGACATGGATTACGCGCTGCAGGCGCGTTTGCTGCGTGTTTTGGAAGACGGCAAGGTGCGACGCATTGGTGATACGCAGGAACGCGAGGTTGATGTGCGCGTTTTGGCCGCCACCAATTGCGACCTACAGACGATGATTTCCGAGCAACGCTTCCGCGAAGATTTGTACTACCGCTTGGCGAGTATCCCGATTGAGGTGCCTTCGCTGCGTGAACGGCGTGAGGACATTCCCCTGTTGGTGACCTATTATATTGAGCACTTTTGCCGCGAGCACCAATTGCGCGCCAAAAGCCTCAGTCCCGAGGCCGCCAATGCTTTGGTGAACTACCATTGGCCGGGCAACATCCGCGAACTGAAAAACCTGTGCGAACGGTTGAGCATTTTCGGTGGTGATCCCATTGAACCCGACGATTTACCGTCGCCGATCTTTAGTGAGGCCGGCGAGGAATCTTCGGGATTGTTGCGGATTTCCGAGGTGAAAGCAATGTCGCTGAAAGCCTTTAAGAACCGCTGTGAAAAAGAGTTTCTTGAGACCATGTTGATTCGCACCAACTGGAACTATGTGCAGGTTGCCAAGGAGTTGGAAATTAACCGCAGTTACCTGCATCAGAAAATTACCAGCCTGGGAATTCAGCGCAAAAAAGGCCTGCGCGCTGCCGAATCCTAAGCAAGCATCTGGGGTTCAATTTGTTGTGCTTGAGCCGCATCATTGGCGCGCCGATTTGAATTGATCCGCGAATCAGACCTGATACAATGAGGCACGCCAAGTGACAACCAATCGATAGTTCTTGTACTGCAAGCATCGGTGTGTCTGTCTCGTGTTCTGCTGCTTGGCCTTTTACACACGAGTTGTTACAGACCGCCATGGAGGAATGATGAGAATCTTAATCTTTGGTCCCAACGGCAGCGGCAAAGGGACCCAATCCGCGAATTTGGTGAAAAAATATGATTTAGCCCATGTTGAATCGGGCGGCATCTTTCGCGAGAACATCGGTGGCGGCACGCCCTTAGGCAAAGAAGCCAAGGCGTACATTGATCGTGGTGATTTGGTTCCCGACTCCATAACCATTCCCATGATTTTGGATCGGCTCAGCCGGCCTGACTGCCAAGGTGGATGGATCCTGGATGGATTTCCCCGCAACCCGGCTCAGGCTGAAGCCTTGATTGAAAGCCTCGAGGCCAAAAACATGCCGCTCGACGTGGTGATCGTTATCGAACTTGCACGCGAAGTGTGTAAAGAGCGTCTGTTGGGTCGTCGTTCCTGTCCCAACGGCCACCCCAACAACTTGGCGATTGAGGTGATCAAACCCAAAGGGAGCGGCGATCAGCTAACCTGTTGGAAATGCGACGCCGATTTAACGGCACGCAAGGACGATGTTGACGCGGAAGCCATCGACAAACGCCTCGATATTTATTTCGACGGCGAGAATGGGACCTTGGGTTCCGTGGACGTGATGGAAAAGTGGGTTGCCCAACGCGATGGCGCACGATTTGTTCGTGTTAACGGCGCGGGTTCGATTGAGGAAGTTCGCGAGCACATGTTCGCCGGCTTCAACCAATAAACCACCGCGTCGCCGAGACCGACCAATAAAAAACCCCGCTTTTTAGCGGGGTTTTTTTATGGATACCTGAGCAGACAAAAGAAGCTTATTTCTTGGGTTTGCTGTAAGTGCGTTCGCCGGCTTCGATGGCGACATTCATCCAGTTTTCTGCCGGCGGTAAAGGGCAAGTGGCATAAGGCGTGTAAGCGCACGGTGGATTGATGGTGCGGTTGAAGTTAAGCGTCACCTTGCCGTCGACCGGTAAGTCGGTGTAGAGATAACGGCCGCCGCTGTAAGTGGTCGCTCCCGATGTCTGATCTTTGAAC
Organism: Holophagae bacterium; assembly: GCA_030429565.1. Taxonomy (GTDB): domain Bacteria; phylum Acidobacteriota; class Holophagae; order Acanthopleuribacterales; family Acanthopleuribacteraceae; genus Acanthopleuribacter. The sequence continues at coordinate 486,070 of JAUIFE010000002.1, forward strand.
ATCAGGAAAAACTTGTCGTCTTCTTCACTTTCCAATGTCGGCAAAAGCGATAGTTCAACGCCGTCCAGGGCGAAGGTCAACACACCTGGCACGATTAGCTCGATTTCGGTGCCGATCACCGTGCCGATCCGCAGCGTTTGCGGACTTTCGTACGGTTCAAAGTTTGCATTAATAATGAGTTCCGGTTTGGGCGAGTAGTAGTTGAGCGATTGAAAGTTAAGAAATTCGCCCGCGCGCAAATCGCGGATGCGTACCGCCAAGCGGTCGCCGCGTTTGATAAGAAAGAAGCGCATATGGTTGTGGTGCAGGACCTTGCCCATCGGTAACGGGCCGCTGCCGCTCGCTTCACCGTCGATGACGGCGCGTTGCCCGCGTGCCATTTCGTAGCGGACGTTGCCCTCTTCCAGGAAAAAGGTGCCGGCGTTTAAAACGGTGGCGTGGCGGGGCAGGACAAAATCGGCTTCCGGCGATGTGCCAAAGGTGTTGGTGCCTTCCTGTAACCAGAACAGACCGACAAGGTTAAGCCAACTGTTGTCCGATTTCATCTGTTGTTCGTGATCGCTGCGCCACTTGAGTTCGGCCTGTTCAAAAGAAGGGGTTTCATTGGGAAGCATCAAATAAAAAAGTAGGGTGACCAACATCGAAACGATACCTCTCACATCGACTGGGATGGTTGTATTCCGAGACGTCCACATGTGCGCGGTCGAACAAACCTCGCCTGACCCTGTGACCGCCGTGGCGGGTGCTAGTGTCATGCAAAACGATGGGTGCAGCGGCTGCACCTAAGCATTTGTGGTGTCAGGCCGTTTCGTCAAGGCGAACAAGGCTGGACGCATTATCCGGTGTAGCGCCATCATACCATGGGCACCAGGATGCAGGGGGTGGCGTCCAGACGGAAAAGGGTCGACCAAATATAATGGCTGTTAAACAATCGTCATGCTGAAATGCGTGTTGGAAAAGAGCAGCGGTGGGCGATTCGGCGGCGCAGGCAAGGCTGTCCATACGTGGGGGTTGCCGGCCGAGAGAGGTACTATATATAGTACTGGACGGTGAGGGTTGGCGAAAATATGGTGTAGGCGGCATTTCCTAGCGATAATGAAAATCAGAATAATGATTAGCCAGGCCAACCTTTTAGTTTTCGTTGACTTACCCATGGGCTACCGACCCATGAAACAAAAAGCGGCGTCAATCCCCATTTTTCTTGAATTCAGGTTGAGCTATCGCTCAGTTTTACGTAGACTGTAGTGCGCATTAATGTGTTTTTTCGTGAGGTTTGGCTGTTTTAAGCACATGCGCGGGATTTCCTCACTTGTGCGATTCGCGTGAACAGCCTTACTTGGGTCCTCATGAAGCGAGTAACGTTGGGTTCCACCCAACCAGGATTCACGAATAACCAATTTTTTATAACGGGAGGCTTCCCCGTGCTCAAATGGTCAAAACTTGGGGTGCTCAGCGCCCTCCTCCTCTCGGGTCTACCCCTGTTGGCCCAGGGGCAGGTGATCGGCAAGGTTCTTACCGCTGCAGGTCGTCAACCGGACGTACAGATCACCCTGCGAAATGCTTCCGGGGCTGTACAAAAGTCAACAGTTTCGGACCAACGCGGCTCCTTTCGCTTCCGCGACTTGGACGCCGACACCTATATCCTAAACTTCTCGGGCGAAGGTCTGGAGACCTACGTTCGTGACAACGTCGTTGTCCCCGACGGTCAAATCGTGATTGTTGAAGTAACCATGGAACCCACCAGCAGTCTGGTTAACGTTCTGCGCGTTGCCTCGGCATCGAGACGTGCGGAACGTATCGTTGAAGCGCCTGCCGCGGTATCTTTCCTCTCGGCAAAAGATATTTCAACGCAAAGCGGTCACAACCAATTCCCACGCGTTCTTCAAAACAAACCGGGTGTTGAAATCGCCCAATCCGGCATCTACGATTTCAACCTCAACACGCGTGGCTTTAACTCTTCACTGAACCGTCGTATCTTGACCCTGATCGACGGTCGCGATGTTTCAACCACCTTGCTTGGCAACCCCGAATGGTCCGCCATGGCGACCAACCTCGACGAAGTTGAAAACATCGAGCTCGTACGTGGTCCCGGTTCTGCACTTTACGGTGCCAACGCCTTTAACGGTGTTCTGAACATCACCACCAAACGCCCCGTTGACTCCTTGGGTGGCTGGTTTTCCGCCACCGCCGGCGAACTCGACACCAAACGTGCCGAACTGCGGTACGCCGGTGAATTTGGTTTCGGTTGGTCTTATCGCGTGAGCGGTAGCTGGACCGAATCCGACACCTGGACCCAATCGCGTCTCGATCCCACCAACCCTGAATACGAAGGTTTGACCCTGGCTAACACCGAACGTATCCCGGTTGAAGAAGGCTTCGAAAGCACGATCTTCTCGATGCGTGCCGACAAAGAATTCATTAACGGTTGGATCTTCTCTGTGGAAGTTGGTACCACCACCGTTTCCAACCCCACTGCTGTGACCGGTATCGGTCGTGTTCAGATTAACGAAGTAGAACGCCCCTACTTCCGCAGCAGCTTCAGTACCAATAACTGGGAATTCACTTTCTGGCGTTATGAACGCGACACCACCGACGGTCAAACCGCATTGGCGTCCGGTAATGTTTTTTATGAAGATTCCTACAACCAACAACTGACGGTTCAAGCGAACTACGACTTCTTCGACGAGCGCTTGCTGATCACTGGTGGTGCTTCTTATAGTGAACAAGAAGTGGATACCGCCAACCCTTCCGGCCTCCAAACGCTGATGGATGGTACACGCGATGCCGACCAGCAAGCTGTTTACGCCCAGGCCACCATTAAGTTGACCGATCAGTTCGACTTTATCTTGGCCGGTCGTTACGACGAGAACAGTTTGATCGACAGCCAATTCTCACCCAAGGGTGGTTTGGTTTGGAAGCTCAACACCAATAACACGGTTCGTTTGACCTACAACGAAGCGTTCCAGTCGCCCACCTTCTCTGAATTCTTCTTGCGCGTACCCACCGGTACCAGCATTCCTTTCCAGAACATTGTTTTTGGTGTGGCCCAGGGGCTCGCCGAGCAAGGCATCCCCATTACGCCGCAGCAGTTGGCTCAGGTTGTGCAATGGCAGAATTCCGATGTTTTGGGTGTTGGTAACGACAACCTTGATCCTGAGGAAATCACCTCATTCGAGCTTGGTTACAAAGGTGTTATCAACGAGAAGTTGTTCTTGACGGTTGACTTGTTTAGCTCCAATCTCACCAACTTCGTTTCGGATTTGGGCCCGGGCCTGAACCCCAACATTGGTGAGTTCCAAATTTCAAATGCCGATATGGCTGCGATTACCGCTGCCTTTGGCGAGCAACTTGCCCCGTTCATCATCGGCGGTTTGAGCCAAGGGATCAACGGCAACCTGCCGGCTTCCGTTTTGGCTGGTTTGACCAACTACGACTCTTCCGTGATCACTGGTTTCAGTGGTTTGGCTGAAGGTCAACCCGTTGCCGTGTTCTCTTACACCAACGCGGGTGAGGTTGATACCGAAGGTTTTGACATCGGTTTCCAGTATTCGTTCGACGAGAACTGGAGCTTCTTGGGTAACTTTAGCTGGTTCGACTTTGACGTTGTTTCCGGTAGTGAAGCCAACTTGGTACCCAATGCCCCTGAAACCAAGTACAACTTGGGTGTTAACTACAAAGACGCCCGTTGGAACGGCAGCCTCAACTACCGTTGGGTTGACGACTTCGACTGGTCAGCCGGTGTTTTCGTCGGTCAAGTGCCCAGTTACGACATTATCGATTTGATCTTGTCTTACAACGTGCTTGAGTCGTTGCGCTTTGAATTGAACGCTTCCAACGTTACCGACGAGGAACACTTCGAAATTTTCGGTGGTTCTTTGATCGGTCGTCGCATTCACTTCACCGCCAACTACCGCTTCTAAATCATGGAACCCGAGCTTGTTCGGGTCGTTGGTTTACCGAAGGGCTCCTCGTTTGAGGGGCCTTTTCTTTTTGTGGCTCTCTTTGGGGATTGAGTCGACCTTATTTAAACTCGATATTTAAATCCACTTCTCGGCCGACCGTCACCCGCACCTTTTTCGTAACCGCCACGCCGTCCGAAACAATCACAATACGGTGGGTGCCGGCACGCAAATGCAGCTTTCCCGGCCAACCGTCATAGGAACCGGCGATGCCGACATAGGTACCGTTCACGTAAACGTCGGCCTTTTTGCGATTACAGTTGATGTCGACGCGACCCGTTTTGGCAGGAACCTGGACAACCTTCACAACCGGGCGGTGGACGATGTGGCGGTGGCGTGGGTGGCCGGCATGGACAACCGCCACGGCGCTCAGGATCAAGAACAAAACCAAACAACTTTTTTTCATGATGAACCTCCTCGGTTTGTGGTGTCACCGAGAAAGACCGCTCGGGATCGATGCGCGTTTAATCGTTGCGACGACTTTGTGACCTTGATAACCATTTTTTTTGGGCTTGGGTAAGCAAAGCTGGTGCGGAATAATTCGCTTCGCGTGTGCTAAATTGCTTAAAGTCATCGGGCTAATTTGTTAAATTACGTAAGCTTTGAAGCATTCAATCTGCATTGTCGTGTGTAACGTTGGTCACGCTTCCTGCTTCGCGGGGCTTGATTGCCGTGTCTGTGCTTGTTTTCAGGCGGTCGACGACTTTGGAGAACGCGTTTATTCACTGGTGTTTTTCAATTGCCACCAAGGATAATCCGAGCGTGGTTTAATCGTTATGTTGCGGTGAAAGAACTGCGAGGTATCAACGCCTTTTTCCCGTTTCGGGGTAAAATGCCAGTCGTACGGCAACCTTGTATTACCGCCCAGAGGTCCCTATGACCGATCCCTCCCCGATGCGCTCTTCATCGGACACATCTTCCTCGTCTGCCGATTTGCTTTTTCCCAAGCGCAAATCACAGCGGCAACGCCCCGACGACGGCCTCATCGGTCGCAGTCTCGGCCGTTACCGTATTCACGAGCTGGTGGGGCGCGGCGGTTTGGGTTCTGTTTACAAAGCCTATGACGAGAAGTTGCGTCGCCACGTTGCACTTAAGGTTTTGGACAAAATTGAGGGTGAAGATCGCCGGCAGCGCATCTTAGAAGAAGCCCAGGCCCAGGCCAGGGTAGAGCACCAGCACATTTGTAAAGTGTTCGACGTGAGTCAGCTCGATGAACGCACCTGCATCGCCATGCAGTTCATCAAAGGCCGTACTCTGATTGACGCCGCCCACTTTATGAAAATGGACGAGAAGGTCAAGGTCCTCCAACAAGTCAGCGAAGCGGTTCACGCCGCGCACCGTTTAGGCATGGTTCACCGTGATTTGAAGCCAAGCAACATCATGGTGGAAATCGACGCTCAAGGAGAGCACAAGCCCTACGTGTTGGACTTTGGCCTGGCGCGCGACCTCAATCCCTATCGCGGCCATGCACCTGGCTCAATTAACGGTTCTCCGCATTACATGTCGCCCGAGCAGGCTTCGGGGGCCGGTACCCAATTTAGTCGCCAAAGCGACGTTTACAGCTTGGGCGCGACCCTTTATCACGTTCTGTGTGGTGCACCGCCGATTAAAGGTGAATCGCGCCATGAAATTATTCAGCGCGCCCAGGTTGAGGTGCCGATCGCGCCGCGTAAGCGCAACCCGGACATTCCCCTGGATCTCGATGTCATTGTCATGAAGTGCCTCGAGAAAGATCCCGACCGCCGCTACGATTCGGCGCTGTCACTCGCCAATGATTTACAACGCTATCTCAATCGCGATCCTATTATGGCGTTGTCGCCTTCGTTCTCCTATTACCTCAAAAAGATGATCCTCAAACATCGGGCTCTGTTTTCGGTGACCGTGGTCGCCATGACCATGTTGCTCTGTGTTGGTGGTTTGAGTATGCACGTGCAATACAAAAACCGCGAGCGCGCCCGTTTATTGCAGCGGTTTGTGGCGCAGGTTGAGAGCATGGAATGGTTTCTGCGCGTGGCCAAGATGATGCCGCGTCAGGATATTCGTCCTCACAAGGAACGGGTCCGTCGCCAAATCAGCCGAATTGAACAAGACATGGCCGAGATGGGTCGGTTAGGCGCCGGTCCTGGCTATTATGCAATGGGTCGTGGTTATTTGTTGTTGGAGGAATACCCTCTGGCGCGCGAGAACCTCGAGCGCGCCATCGCTCACGACTTCGATTCGCCTGAAGTTTACCGCGCCCTTGCCGAAACCTTGGGGGCGCTTTACGACCGTGCCTTGCGCGATATGCCGTTCACCAGCGACCGGCAGCTACAAGGCGCCATGGAAGATCGCATTAAACGAGATTATCGCGATCCGGCCATCGAGGCCTATAAACGTTCCTCTTTGGGTTGGTTAGACGGCGCTGATTTCCTCGAAGGTTCGCTGGCTTATTACGAAGAAAATTTTGATTTAGCGCGGCGCAAGGCGCGGGCCGCCTTCAAGGAAGATCCGTGGTTTTACGAGGCTCGTTTGCTGGAAGCCAAAATCTTCATGGCACTGGCTCAGGACGCGCGCGAGAAGGGTAATTATTTCCATGCTGAAGAAACCCTTAACGAAGCGGCGCTTGCGATTCAGCAGGTTCAGCGCATCGCCCCCAGTGATCTCAGCGCTTACTTACTTGAAATGGATCGTTTACGAGACCAGTTTTACTTGGAGACCCGAGCGGGCCGCGAACCCCACAAGGTTTTGAAACAGTTTGACGAGCTTAATCAGCAGGCGCTGGATATCGATCCGCAAGATTTGGACGTCATCGCCAAAAAAGCCGAAATGTGTTTTCACCAGGGTGAATACGAATGGTTTTATCTGGGTCGCAATCCGCAGCCCGCGATTGAAGAAGCCAAAGAATTGTTGTTGCCCATGATGGGTCGGCATCCCGATTTTGCACCTTTCCATGAAGCCTACAGTTTGCTCATGTATCTGCAGGCCGGCTTCGAGGTGGAGCGTGGGCTCAACCCGGCCGATTCATTCGAACGCGCCGTCAATGCTCGGGTTCGCCTATTGGCATTACGCCCGCGCGATATGGTCTCCTACAACGCACTGGGATTGATTTACTGGAATCGCGCCGAACATTTATTTCAAACCGGCAAAGACCCGACTGAAGATTTGAATGAGGCCAGTTTCCACTTCCACAATTTGAAGAGCACCGAACCGGCGTTGGCGCTCACTTACAACAGTTTGGGTCTCGTGAATTGGACGCGTGCCGAGTATCTGCGCTATAACCACCGCGATCCTATACCCGATTACGACCAAGCGATCGCGTTTTTCAGAGAAGCGATTAGCCGCAACCAAATGGCCTTTGCTTACAGCAACCTCGCCGGTGTGGCCAACGTTAAAGCCGACTTTTTACGACGTTCCGAGCAAGATCCGGCCGAGGCTTTGGCGCTTGCGCTGCAAACGGTGGACGCCGGCTTGGCGATTAACAACGACGATCCCGATTTACATTTCGAACGGGGGCGCGCCTGGTTGATTCGTGCGGAGTACGCGCTGGATCACGAACTATCGCCACTTGAAGCCTTTAGTCATGCCGAACCGGCGCTCCAGAAAGTTCTCCAGATTAGCGCCGACTGGTACGGTAGTCACCTGGAAATGGGTGATTTCTACCTGCTTCAAGCCCGTTGGCACCATGCGCGCGGTGATGACAAGGTGTCGCAGGCGCTTTGGCAGAAGGCGTTGGGTTTTATTGAGAAAGCGGCCGGTATTAATCCGCGCGTCAGCCGCACCAAAGGGGTGGCCGGCCAAATTTGGTTGTTGGCGGCGGAACAAGTTAGCGATGAGACCGAAAAGCAGCGGCGTTTGGCGCGGTCCGTGACCCATTTCGAAGCCTGTTTCGCCATTCTCAATCCCGAAAACCAGTTGTTTGTGGCAGATTACGAACGCGCCAAGGGGCTGTTGTCACCTTAGTCGCCCGCTTATTGGTGGGTCTGGCACCGAGGTTTGTAGGTTCGCCCATTTCGCCGATGCCGGCCATTTTGTCGCCGAAATTGGAGTGGGCTGCGTTCTCGCCCGCCTGTTTCACCACAACCACGCTGAGCACCTGGTTTTTTAGGAAGTCGGCCGCCGGTTAGGAGTCTTGTAAATCGAGCAAAGCGGTGGCAAAACCGGCTTGGTGGACAACGCGCTGTATGTCCGGTTGAATTGTGTCTAAGATTTTGGAATCAAGAAGGTTGGCTTGATGGTTTGCGCCCGTGCGGAAGCTTAAAACGGGCGGCTCGGGATTGACGTCGTAAATTTGCTACGCTGCTGGTACCGAGTGCATGCCGCAGGTGTGGCCTTCAACTTGGGTTTCCCTTGGCTGGGTTCGGGGCGGCGCTGGGCGCGATAAATATTTTTGAATATCAGTGGACAAGCATTAAAAGAAGCTTATATTACCAAAGTTGGCCGGGCGATGCTGCCTCGGCCGCCATGAACCTAAAAGCCTTCGGGCAAAGAAAACAGAAGGAGTGCCTTTATGGCCAAGAATCATAAAAAGCGTTCGAAGAACGCGACAGAGCAAGCCAAAGATTGGCGCAAGCTCATGGGTCGCCGCGATTGGGGCGGCATTAATCCGGTGACGCGGGTCATGCCCAATAAAAAGAAAGATCAATCTACCCGCAAAGCCAAGCACAAGGGTCGAGGGTTCGACCCTTATTTTTTGGCTGCTTAACCAACGTCGCGTTTTGTGTTGTTGTAAGCGCGGCAGGTTGCTGCATTTTCAAGAACCCAAAAACAACATTAACCAAGGAACAGCCTGGTTAAAGCGCCCGTTCCTCGAAGTGGCGGACGACGACAAAATCGGAGGCGGCCTTTAAGGGGACGCCTTCCAGGTGACGGCGCAACAAATCCAGTGCGATCGTTGCCGACATGATGCGAATTTTTTCGCGACCCCAATTGGGTAGTTGTAGCAGCATGGTCACCAAATGGGTTGGCGTCGCCATCCCGAAGGCGACCGTGCCAACGGGTTTCTCCTCGCTGCCGCCGTCTGGGCCGGCAACCCCGGATACCGAGAGTGCATGGGTCACCCCACCCCGCTCTCGTGCGCCAAGTGCCATTGCTCCGGCGACTTCGCTGGAAACCGCGCCGACGCGTTCGAACAGGTCCATGGGCACGCCGAGCATGTCGTGTTTGGCATTATTGGTGTACGTGACATAACCGCGGTGGAACCAGGCCGAGCTGCCGGGACGATCAACAACCCGCGATGCGATCATGCCGCCGGTGCAGCTTTCCGCCGTGGCGAGCGTAAAGCCGCGCGCGATCATTTTTTCCTGCAAGCGGGCTTCCAGGCTGGTTTCGCCCTCGTAGATGATGTGGTCGCCGAAGAGCGTGCGTAGCTGATCCAAAAAAGCAGCGGCCTGGACTTCGGCTTCGGTGCCGGCGCCCATCACCTTGACCTCGGTCACGGGAAACGTGGCGCGATAGCCGAGGCGCAAATTTGCCGGGACGGTGAGGGTGGCGGTCAAGTCGTTAATGCGCGATTCACCGATGCCGAAGGTCATCACTTTCTTGACGAATACTTGGTCGGGCACGCCGAGGCGTTGGGCCAGGTGTGGCATCACCTCGTCGCGCATCATTTTATGTAGCTCGACCGGCGGGCCGGGGGTGAAGTAAATCCAGGCGCGTCGGAGGTGCACTGCAAAACCGCAGGCCGTGCCGCGCGGGTTGTCGAGTAGGTCGGCCGAGGCCGGCAGGTAGGCTTGTTTTAGCTGTCGTTCGGTCACTTGGCGGCCGGTTTTGGCAAACTTTTCGTGTAATTTGTCGACCCATGCGGGGAAAAGCACGAGTTCTTCGCCCAGCGCCGCCGCCGCCGCGCGCGCTGAATAATCGTCGTCGGTTGGGCCCAAGCCGCCGTTGACGACAATGACGTCGGCGTGGTCGGCACGCACGGTTAACTGCTGAACCAGCTCGTCGAGGCGATCACCAATTGTGTAACGACGGTTGATCGCCAGGCCCTGTTCCTCGAGGAAGCGACTGATCCAGGAGGCGTTGCGGTCGGTGATTTGGCCTGAAAGAACCTCCTCACCGGTGGTCATAATTTCAACTTTTAACATGCTGTCGCGTTCCTTTCACGCCCCGCCAGGGCGTTGGTGGTCACCCCATCATGCGCTAAAAAACGGTGTCCATGGTGAATCGGCGCCTCGGGGTGCATCATCCGACATGGCAAAGCCTGACCCTGGCGGCTTTTGCCGCCGGGTTGGTTTGGCGACGTCATCGGGTCGCGTCATGGATCCTGGGTGCTTAGTCTAGCTTTAGGTCTTTAAACAGTGGGTGGACCACGTCTTTTTCGCTCAGGATGGCGTTTTCGGGATCGGGCCAGTTCAGCCCCAGTTGCGGATCCGACCAAATCACGCCGCGTTCATCCTGCGGCGACCAATAATCGGTGCATTTATAAATGACTTCGGCGGTGTCGCTGGTGACCTGAAAGCCGTGCGCGAAACCGACCGGGACCCACAGCATTTGTTTGTTTTCGCCTGACAAGGTCGCGGCAACGCTTTGACCGAAGGTCGGTGAGTTGGGGCGAATATCGACGGCTACATCCCAAATTTCGCCGGCGATGCAGCGCACCAGTTTGCCTTGCCAGCGGTTGACTTGATAGTGCAAGCCGCGCAGGGTGCCCTTCACGGATTTGGAGTGGTTGTCTTGAACGAACTCGTCCTTGATGCCGATCTCTTCAAAGACGCGACGGTTGTAGGCTTCCATAAAAAAACCGCGGTGATCGGCAAACACACGGGGCGTAAGTAAGAGGGGTCCTTCGACTGCAAACTTTGTGACTTCCATGATCCTACCTTTGTGAAATGCGGTGGTGACCGCTTAATTGACGGGTCTTTAGGTCGCTAACCATATCAGGTTTTGGGCTCAACTTCGCCTTCGGAATGGGCGATGATTACGGCCCCTACCGAATCACTGAAAACGTTGGTAGCGGTGCGCAGCATATCGAGCGGGCGGTCGATGGCCAGCATCGAGCCGACGATGATGCCGACCTGCTCGCCTTTAAGGCCGACGGCGTCGAGCACGATGAAAATCATGACTAATCCTGCCGAGGGAATGCCGGCTGCACCAATCGACGCCAACAAAGCGGTGACCACCACCAGCATTTGTTGGGTGAAGCTCAGATCGGCGCCCATCACCTGAGCAATAAACAGCACACCCGCACATTCGTACAAGGCGGTGCCGTCCATGTTAACCGTCGCGCCGAGAGGTAAGACAAAGCTGCTGATTTTGTTGTTAACGCCGGCTTGTTCCTCCACGCATTCCATGGTGACGGGCAGCGTGGCCGAACTGGAGCTGGTCGAAAATGCAGTCAGCAAGGCGTTGCGCATGTGGGCGAAATGCACCAAGGGGTTTTTGCGCGTGAACAGGTATAAAACGATCGGCAAGACGACGAACAGGTGCAGTGAGACACCGATCAAGATGGTCATAAAGTAGGCGCCCAGCGCGGAAAAAAAGCTGGGGTCCTCAATCTCATAGATGGCGCGAAATACCAGACCGACCACGCCGAACGGGGCCAGTGCGATGATGGCCCCGGTCATTTTCATCATGGTCTCAAACAGGGAATTGATGAAGTTGAGCAAGCGGTCGCGGTGTTCGTCGGGCATCGTGGTTAAGGTCACGCCGAAGATGAGGCTGAAAAAGATAATGCCGAGCATGTCCATGTCGGCCAACGCCGCGACTGGGTTGGTGGGGACCATGCGCAATATGATTTCGAAGGGCGATCCGGGGGTGGAGAGTTTGCTGGGATCAACGGCCTTCGCGCCCTCTAGCGCGATTTCGACGCCGTTTCCTGGCGCAATAATGTTGCTGGTGGCAAGGCCGATGGTGATCGCTAACAAACTGGTTAAGGTGTAAAAACCCAATGTCTTGATGCCGAGTCGACCGAGATTTTTGCTATCGCCGATGCTGGCGACGCCGACCACAATCGAAGAACCCACCAAGGGCACAATGACCATTTTAAGCAAGCTGATAAACAGTTTGCCCATGCCGGTCAAAATGGCCGCCAGCCATACGACGGCCGTGCTGTCGCGGGCGGTATCGGTTAACCCGAAACGCAGGCCGGCGCCGATGAGCGCGCCGATGATCATCGCGATAAAAATTTGTATATGTAAGGGTGTTTTGCCGATAGACGGGCCGCTCATAATGTGTTCTCCGCAACAATAGTGACGCTTCTGCTTAAGGATAAACGGCCCAGGCCAACCGATTGGTGGGCGCGGAGGTCGGCGCTTGCAACGGTTGGTGAAACAAAAAGGGATCGCCGGCGGCAGGTTTTGGCGACACGGCGCCCGAAAAGGCGGGCCTAGAGCCGCAAGTCGGCCAGGGTCGGCATGATTGGCGGCAGTTAGAAGGTCTTGCCGCTCATTCTAGCCGAGCGGGGAGAGGCCCGCGACCTCTTTTCGGTGCACTCAGTGTCGAGTGGGCGGACAAAGCGTGGCGGTGAAACATCAGCCGGCGGCCGTGGCGTGGTTTTTTTGCAACGGCGTTCGTTGGGTTGCGGGTTTTAGCCGGTGCGAAAAACGGGGAACGGCACGCCGTTTGCCCTGCGATTATCCGTTGCAGGTGACAACCGAATCAAGGCGCGGCAGCGCTGCGGTGCGGCGCTTTTGCGGTGTATCCCCGCTTGGAGACAGAGGGGTTTTAGAAGACAAGTCTTGGCGATAGTGAGGTTAGTGTGAAAAAGGTTTAAAAAAAGCCGGCCTGGTTCTTGCTTCTCTTCTGGCCAGTCGCGTGCGCGTTACGCGAAATTTTCTTTGAAACATGCCGACTTTCACCTATGATCGGATGAAAATTGAGGTTGTGGATGGCCGCGCCCCTGCGTTTTTTTGCTTTTACTTTACTTTTGAAAGATGATTTTAAGGACGGCCTCCTTGAACCACACCTCGGCGTGAATCGTTGCAGTTTCCGAAACGTCGCCGCGTTATCGGAAGACCTGCGAAAGTGAGGACTTTTTATGTGTGGCATCGTTGGTTATGTTGGGATGCGCAAAGCCGCCCCGATTCTTTTGAACGGATTGAAACGACTGGAGTATCGCGGCTACGATTCGGCCGGTCTGGTCACGGTCGATAAATCGGGATCGCGCCGCTACCGCGTCGTCGGTCGCGTTCAGAATCTCGACAAATTGGTAAAAGGGCTCGATCTTCCCATGACCTGCGGTATTGCCCATACGCGGTGGGCCACACATGGCAAACCAAATGAAACCAATGCGCACCCTCACACCGATGAGACCCAGCAATTTTATGTGGTTCACAACGGCATCATTGAAAACCACGAAAAACTGCGGGCTCAATTGGAAGCCGACGGCGCTCATTTTCATACCGAAACCGATACCGAAGTCGTGGTGCAACTGATTGCCAAGTTCTTTGACGGGAGCTTGGAAGCCGCCGTTGAAGAAGCCTTGAAGCATTTGGACGGCACCTTTGGGATCGCTGTTGTTTCAGCCGCCGACCCCATGAAAATCGTCGTTGCCCGTCGCGGTTCCCCTGTCATTATCGGCATTGGAAAAGACGAAATGTTTGTCGCCAGTGATGTTTCGGCCATCGTGCAGTACACGGACCAGGTTATCTACATGGAAGATAACGAGTTGGCAGTACTGACACCAAACGATTACCAAATGATGTCGTTCGATCACAAGCCAATTCAGCGCGAAACCTTCCAAATTGATTGGAAAGTAGAAGACGAAGGCCTCAATGGTTTTCCTCATTTCATGCTCAAAGAGATTTACGACCAGCCGGAAACCGTGCGCAACGCCTGTCGTGGCCGCATGACCGTTTCCGAGGGCGTCGCCGTGTTGGGCGGTCTTCAGTCCAAGATGGACGAAATTAAGAACTTGCGCAAATTGATCATCGTTTCTTGCGGCACCAGCTACCATGCCGGCCTGATTGGGCGCTACATTTTCGAGGCGCTGACCGATCTCAACGTCGAGGTCGAATTGGCGAGTGAATTCCGTTACCGGCGTTTGCGGTTGGACGAAACCACCGGGGTTCTGGCGATCAGCCAGAGCGGCGAGACCATCGATACCCTGGCCGCGATTCGCGAAGCGCGCCGTAAAGGTGCCTTGACCATCGGTTTGGTGAATGTGGTCGGTTCGACGATTGCCCGCGAAACCGATTGCGGTGTTTATTGTCACGCAGGCCCCGAAATCGGCGTAGCCTCCACCAAGATCTTTGTGTCCCAGCTCGTGATTCTCAACCTCATGGCGCTGTTAATTGGGCGCTATCAATCGGTTTCGCTCAACGAAGGCGTTAGCCTGATTAAGGCTTTAAAGCACCTGCCCGATCAAATCGCCGACATTTTGTCGCGCGCCAATCAGTTGGAAGAGCTGGCTCGCACCTATCACAAGTACGAAAACTGCTTGTTTATCGGGCGCCAAACCCATGCCGCCGTCGCCATGGAAGGTTCGCTAAAGCTCAAGGAAATTTCCTACATCCACGCGGAGGCCTACGCCGCCGGCGAAATGAAACACGGTCCGATTTCTCTGATTACCGAGAACTTCCCGACCATCGCCCTACTGGCGAATGATGCCAGCTATGACAAAATGCTGAGTAATATCCAGGAAATCCGTGCCCGTAGCGGTCCGGTTCTGGCAATTACTTACGAAGGCGACGACCAATGTCATCGCCACTGTGACGATCTCTTCCGCGTGCCGGAAACACACGATCTGCTGCAGCCGATTCTGAGCACGATTCCCTTGCAGTTGTTCGCCTATTACTGTGCCAGGTACCGCGGTACCGAGATCGACAAACCGCGAAATCTCGCCAAAAGCGTCACCGTCGAGTAAGGTGACTTCTGGTCTGATTGCGGCAAAAAGGCCTCCCGCAAACGCGGAGAGGCCTTTTATTTTTATGTTTTTCCGGGAGTTGCCGTAAGGTTTACCTGGTATTGTTCGGCGCTTTTATCTAAAATGTGGCCGTTCGTGAGTTCAATGTGGGGTCTTTGTCTCCAGCTAGAGCTCGAGAGGCACCTGCCTTTTGGAGTGATTGAGGACCAGGCAAGGATAAAACGCCTGGTGGTTCCCAAATTCCACTAGCCACGGCTCGTCGTGTCTTGATTTTTTTATGTCATGGGAACCACGTGAGGAACTAAAAGGAACAGTTGGGTGATATTTCGATGAAAAACACGACTAAGTTTGTGAGTGTCGTCACATTTCTGGTTGCCGTATGTGCGCTTGTCGGCGTGACGGCTTTCGGACAGGGCGAGCGGATTAAGACCGCGAACAAAGAAGTTCCGGTTGGCGCATACGCGCCGAAGCAGCCCATTGATTACAGTCACAAGTTGCATGCGGGCGATCTCAAGATCGAGTGCAAAAACTGCCACACTTACGCCCGTCGTTCACGATCCGCGGGGATTCCCGCCCTCGAGCAGTGCATGCAATGCCATGTGCTGATTGCAAGGGATCGCGATCCAATCAAAGAAATTGTCAAAGCATACGAAAAGAAGGAAGCGATTGAATGGGTGAAAGTCCATGACTTACCTGATTTCGTTTATTTCGACCACTCGCGCCACATCAAGGCTGGTTTTGAATGCCAAACTTGCCACGGCCCAGTGGAAGAGATGGAAGTGCTTTATCGGCACGCACCGCTTACCATGGGCTGGTGTGTGAATTGCCACCGCGACAATTTGGACAAGGGCGCATCGTTAGACTGTCTAACGTGCCACAAGTAAGTGAGGTAATTCATGGCCAAAAAGATTAATAGAAGAGACTTTCTCGGACTGATGGGTCTGGGTGGTGTTGCCGCGGCCACATTGAGCTGTGATTACCAACCGACCGATTACGAAGAGGGCTTTGACGAAACGTGGAAACCCTGGGTCGAGCCGGTTGAAGGCGATATTCCCTATGTTCCCCGTTATTACGCGACTTCCGTTCCCGAATTGGGGAGCATTGGTCTTCACATCAAGACCATTAACGGTCGTGCACAAAAAACCGAAGGCAATCCAAGCCACCCCGTCAACATGGGGACCTTGAGTGCCCGCCACCAAACGATCATTCAGAACCTTTATTCACCTGATCGCGTGCGCAAACCCTTGCTTAACGGCAAGGCAATTACCCGCGCTGAAATGACGCGCGTGCTTAAAGAGAAGTTGGCTGCCGCCAAAGGCGCCGATGTGACGGTACTTGCCGGTGACATCAGCGGGGCGACGCAGGATTTTTGGACCAACTTCACCGCAGCCATGGGATCCGGTCGTTTGGTTCGCTACAACGCTTTCACCGACAGCTACTGGGCAACGGCCTCCGAAAAAGTTTTCGGTCGCGCCGACGTTCCGTTCATCAACCTCGCCGGCACCGATTTGGTGCTGTCGTTTGGTGCACGTTTCCTCGATAGCTGGGGTGATCACACCGCACACGCACGCAACTGGGCGGCCATGAAAAAGGTCGACCACGGCAAACGCGGTAAACACGTTCAAATCGAGACGCGCACGTCTTCGACCGGTTCCGCCGCCGATACGCGCTTGCATTGCAAGCCAGGCAGCGAATCCGTCGTCTTGCTGGCGGTTCTCAAAGAAGTTGCCGCCAAAAGCAGCAAACTGAGTGGTGAGGACCAAGCGGCGATTGCCGGTTTGGTTGCCAACGCATCGCTGAGTGCCGCTGCCCAAGCCGCCGACTTAAAAGAAGCCGACCTCAAGCATTTGGTAGACGACCTGATCGCCGCCAAATCCGCCGTGGTTCTGCCAGCCGAAAACACCGTGTTGGGTGACCAGTCATTGGCACACCACGCGGCGGTTCTGTTGCTCAACAAAGCGTTGGGCGGCGTTGGCAAGCATTACAACTACAGCGCGGCCAAGCCGGCAACGCGCACGGTTCACCACAGCGACATCAGTGACCTGGTGCAAAAGCTGAACGGTGGCACGGTTGATGTGCTGATCGTTTTGGGGAACCCCAATCCGGCCCACAGCCTGCCAGGCAACCTCAAGTTCGCCGAGGCGATGAAGAAAGCCAAGTTCTCGATTGCGTTTGCTCACAGCAACGACGAGACCACCGCTTTGGCCGACTTGATCGTGCCCAACCACCATTCGCTGGAAGCGTGGGGCGAGGTAAACACCTACGAAGGCCTCAACATGTTGCAACAGCCGGTCATGCGACCGCGCTGGGAAATGGCCCAGGCTGAAGACCACGTCCTCAGTCTCAGCAAGGAATTGGCGCCCGAAGCCTTTGCTCAAGAGACGATGCGTGAGTACGTCAAGGCGAGCTTCATGGCACGTTTCGGCGCTGAAGCGGTTGACGGCGGTAAGTTCTGGCGCGATAGCTTGAAAGCCGGTGGTCGTTTGGCGATGGCTGAAAGCGGCGAAGATCTGCCTCTGGCCGCCAACATGGACGCGGGTTTCATGAGTGCGATCGCACCGATGAGCCTGTCCGGCTTGGCCCTGATCGTACAAGAGTCACCGCGCTTCGGCGATGGCTCCGGTGCGACCAGCGGTTGGATGCAGGAATTACCTGAAGCCATGACCGGCGTGACCTGGGACTCGTTCTTGGAAATGAGCCACGGCGATGCCAAAGCCAATGGCTTGAAATACGGTCAAGAAGTGAGCTTTAGCGTTAACGGCGCCGAGCTGACGATGCCGCTGATCACCTCGCAAACCATTCCCGATGGTGTGGTTTACATGGAGACTGGTCAGGGTCGTACCGTTGCGCAGCAAACCTTTGTGCGCGGCGCCAACGCCTTTAACTTGTTTGGCGGCGGCGTGAACAGTGCGGGCGTATTTGCCTTCGCACCGACCGCGATTCAGCCCAAGGCAACCGGTAAAAAAGTAAAAGTGGCGACCTACCACTTGCCAGGCATCGGTGATCAGCAGTACACGCCGCTGAGCCCTTCGCCTTACTTCCACGAAGAAAAAGGCAAGCCGGACCACCGCTTTGAGCGCGATCTGCACCAATCGATCACGCTGGAAGATTTGGCCCACGGCGGTCACCACGGCGGACACCACGGTGTGCCGCACGACAAGAAACTGGCGTTTGTCGAGCACCAAGACACGAACTTCTACGAAGATCGCGGCACGGATCCCGTTGTTTGGGGTCGTGATCAGAAGTTTTACGAGCCCTACAAATGGGAAATGGTGGTCGACCTCGATACCTGTAACGGTTGTGGCTCCTGTGTGACCGCGTGTTACGCGGAAAACAACCTGCCGGTTGTCGGTAAAGACCAGGTTGCCAAAGGTCGCGAGATGGCCTGGATGCGGATTGACCGCTTCCTGATGGTTCATCACGACGAGCACGGCAACAGCAAAGTCGACGTGAACTTTATGCCGATGATGTGTCAACAGTGCGGCAACGCACCTTGTGAATCGGTTTGCCCCTCACTCGCGACTTACCACAACAAAGAAGGCCTCAACGCAATGGTTTACAACCGTTGTGTCGGTACCCGTTACTGCGCGAACAACTGCTCGTACAAAGTGCGTCGCTTCAACTGGTTTAGCTTCGCATGGGACGACGACGCCCGTTGGTACACCAACCCCACCGTTTCGGTTCGTCACAAAGGGGTTATGGAGAAATGTACCTTCTGTTCGCAACGGATTCGCGATGCGCGCAACAAGGCAAAAGACGAAGGTCGTTTGGTTCAAGACGGCGACTTCCAAACCGCTTGCCAACAGGTATGCCCCTCCAAGTGCATTTCCTTCGGCAACTACATGGACCAACAGAGCGAGGTTTACAAACTGGCTCACGACCAACGCGCCTACCGTGCGCTGGACAGCCACATCAAGACCAAACCCGGTGTGTCTTACCTTAAGCGCACGACATTCGACAAAGGTCACGCGTGATCGAGAGGGTGAGTTAAAGTGGACGTTAAAATACACGAAATCAATTTTTCTTATGGTGAAATCACCAAAGACATCCTGAGAACGCTCGAAAAACCACGCCCCACGTACTGGCTGATGATGGCCATGATCGTGGCGGGCTTGGGCATCGGCGTGGCCAGTTGGATGTATCAAATCAAAGAAGGTATGGGTGTGGCCGGCCTCAACCACCCGGTTGGTTGGGGTGTGTACATCACCGACTTCGTTTTCTGGGTCGGTATCGGTCACGCCGGGACCTTGATCTCGGCGATTTTGTTCCTCTTCCGTGCGAAATGGCGTAACGCCATCTTCCGCAGTGCCGAGGCCATGACCATCTTCGCCGTACTAACCGCCGCCCTCTTCCCGCTGATTCACGTCGGCCGGGTGTGGGTGGCTTGGTGGCTGATTCCTTACCCCAACCAACGCGAACTGTGGGTTAACTTCCGTTCGCCGCTGTTGTGGGACGTATTCGCCATCAACACTTACTTTTCGGTGTCGGCCATCTTCTTCTGCATCGGCTTGATCCCTGATGTGGCCGCCATTCGCGACAAAGCGAAAGGCATGCGCAAGAAGATCTACACCTTTATGTCACTGGGTTTCGACAACTCGAACCACCAATGGCGCCACTACATGGCCGGTTACGGTTTCTTTGCCGCCTTGGCCACGCCGCTGGTTCTTTCGGTTCACTCGGTTGTATCCTGGGACTTCGCGGTTTCCATCGTGCCTGGCTGGCACTCCACCCTGTTCGCCCCCTACTTCGTAGCCGGTGCGGTTTTCTCAGGGATGGCAATGGTTATCACGATCCTGATTCCCTTCCGCAGCATTTTCAACCTCGAGAAGTACCTGACCATTTGGCACTTCGACATGATGTCGCGTTTGATCATGCTGACCGGCTCCATCGTTACCTACTCCTACCTGACTGAGTACTTCATCGCTTGGTACAGTGACGACGTTTTCGAAATCTTCATCTTCCACGAGCGCGTGTTCGGTAAATACCAAATTCCGTTCCTGATGATGTTTGGTTGTAACTGTGTGGTCCCGCTCTTGTTGTGGTCCCGTAAATTGCGCACCAACTTGAAGGTGTTGTGGGTCATCACGATCTTCATCAACATCGGCATGTGGTTCGAACGTTTCAACATCATTGTGAGCTCCCTCGCTCAGGAATACGATCCGTTCTCTTGGGGCTGGTATGTGCCCAGTTGGGTTGAATTCGGCGTGACAATCGGCTCTTTCTGCTGGTTCTTCATGTGGTTCTTCCTTTTCATTAAATTCTTCCCATCAATGGCGCTGACCGAGATGAAAGAGATCGCCGATCCGCCGGTAACCGGCGACGCAGCGCATGGTAAGGAGGCAGCATAATGAGTAACAGCAGTGTTCCCGGTGTTCTGGGGATCTACTCTCACATGGACACGCTGATTGACGCGATCCATCACTTCAAGGAGCGCGGCCGCGACGACATTAAGGTTCACTCTCCTTGCCCGCACCACGATTTGGACCACGCCCTCGACGAACCGGTTAGCCCCGTGCGCCGTTTCACCTTGTTGGGCGGCTTGACCGGCTGTACGTTCGGTTTTGTGTTCACCTCGTTCGCCTCGCTCGACTGGATTTTGCCGACCTCCGGTAAACCCGTGGTCGCGCCGCTGGCGTTCACCGTGGTTGCCTTCGAATTGACGATTCTGTTCGGTTCGTTGTTCACCTTGTTGGGCATCATTCTCAACGCCAAATTGTTCCGCAAACGCACCACGCTGTACGATGATCGTTTTACCGACGACAAGTTCGGCATCTTCATTCCTTGCAGCAAAAGCGAATACGACGCGATGGCCAAGGAACTGACGGAGAACGGCGCGGAAGAGGTGAAGCATGCGTAACAAACTCGTGCTCGCAAGCTTGGCGCTGGTTTGCTGTACCGCACTGATTGCCGGTTTCGCCCGCCCCTACCGTTGGTGGCCCTGGAACGACATGAGCGAACAGCACATCATCAAACCTTTTAACCAAGACGGTCTGCGTGATCCCGCCGAAGGCAGTGTCGCCATCGATCAATGGGAACCCGCGCCCAAACCGCTGGAACTGTTGACCGCTCCCGACGACTGGGCGTCTTTCAAGAACCCAGTTAGTGCAACACCGGAGTCCATTGCCAAAGGCAAAGAGCTCTACAACGTGTACTGCATCTCCTGCCATGGTACTGAAATGGGCGTTGATGCCTCGGCCAAGTCACCGGTTCAATTGGGCGGCAAGTCCTATTACCGTGAAGGTGTTGAGTTCCAAGGCATGCCCGGCGTTGACATTACAGTCGCCGGCATGCGCTCGGATGAACACATCTTTGCCGTCATGTCGCACGGTAACGCAATCATGAAACGGGTCAGTTATAACCTGAGTCCCGAAGAACGCTGGCATGTGGTGAACTACGTTCGCGACCTTGCCAATAAATCACAGAAGCAATAAAGAGGTTGGCCGTGGGACACCATCACCATACAGATTATGTTGACGTTGTAAGCGCGAAAGGACCCGCTAAAGTAGGCGGAGCCACCTTAGCCGTCTTTGCTCTGATGATTTTGATCGGCTTCAGTGCTTTTGGCTATTTTGCCTTTCTTTCCGAAGGGAAAGAGCGCCTGGGTTGGATTGCGTTCTTACACAACACCTATTTTTTCACCTTGCTGTCGGCCGCCGGTCTCGTGACCGCCGCGATCATGCAAGTCACGCGTTCCCATTGGGGGCGCACCATCAAACGTTTCGCCGAGGCATCCGGCAACTTCCTCTGGTTCTCTTTGCTCTGCGTGGCCCTGTTGGGTTTGGGTATTGAGCACCTTTACGAGTGGAGCCACATCACCGAATGGCCGTCTCACTCCAACAAAGCCGGCTGGTTACAGTCTGGTTTTTGGTGGGGTCGCCAGGTGCTTTGGGTTGCCGTGTTAGTGGTTGTTGGGCAGATGTTCCTTAAATGGTCCACCCGCCCCGACATGGGCCTCGCCCACGAAAAGAATCCCGACCTGTGGAACAGCGTTTCCGGCTGGCGCGGTGCCGCCACCGAAATCGAGGACTGTCAGGCCAAGCAGAGCAAATGGGCCGTGTTTTACTGCATTGCCTTCCCCGTCTGCGTGTCCATGATGGCGTACGACATGATCATGTCACTCGATTTTCGCTGGTTCTCGGCCATGTTCGGTGGCTGGAACTTCACCACCGCGATTTTGACCGGTTGGTCTTCGCTGGTGTTGATTACCTACTTCATGGGTCAGCGTTTTGAAGTTAGCAAGTACATCAGCAAACCCGTCTTCCACGACTTGGGTAAATTGACCTTTGGTTTCACCATCGTTTGGTGTTACCTCCTGTTCGCACAGGTTCTGGTTATTTGGTACGGCAACTTGCCCCACGAAGCGGGCTTCTTGTTGACCCGTTTCCAAGATCCCATGTGGCAGCCTTGGGCGATTGCGGTGTTCTTGGGTGTGTTCTTGTTCCCTTT
The DNA here is from genome assembly GCA_030429565.1 of Holophagae bacterium. GTDB lineage: Bacteria > Acidobacteriota > Holophagae > Acanthopleuribacterales > Acanthopleuribacteraceae > Acanthopleuribacter. Next base: position 508,255 of record JAUIFE010000002.1, read on the forward strand.
CATCTTGGGTTTGAGCAAACACCTCAAAATGTCGCCGACGACCTTTGGTCCCATCGCGTTGTTGAGCCTGTGTGCCGTTTGGTTGGAGCGTTTCATTCTGATCGCACCTTCCGCTTGGTACTTCAACCGCGAAAAGGGTGTTTATTGGAGTGCTTTGCCTGGCACTGAAAACGCTGCTGAAGCCACCAGCGCCATTTCCATCATCTTGGTGGACATGCTTGTTGCTCTGGGTTTCATGGGTGTTTTCGGCCTGATGTACACCATGTTCCTCTACAAACGTCCGGTTATGGTTATTTCCGATCCGCGTTTGGATATGGGTGTTAATCGCCACTAAGCTCGATTGAACAAACAAAAAAGGCCGCGTTTCGCAAGGAACGCGGCCTTTTTTATATCGGTCTTTGGCGGTGGCGCAGCCGGAATCAAAAAAGGGTGCCGCATGGGCACCCTTCATTATTAATAGAAGCTTTTGATGCGCTTAGTAGTAGCGCAGACGTTCAACACCGGAAACGATACGGGCGACGCGGGTCACCTGCATTGAGTAACCGTATTCGTTGTCGTACCAGACGTAAACGACGGCGCGTTTGCCACGTGTTTGCGTGGCCAGGGAATCGACAATCGCCGCATGGGTATTGCCGACCATGTCACTGCTAACCACGTCGTCATCGTTGGTGAAATCGATTTGTGCCACCAACGGGCCTTCAAGAGAAGCACGACGCAACATGTCGTTCAGGTCTTCACGGGTGACTTCTTGTTGCAGTTCCAAGTTCATGATCGCCAGGGAAACGTTGGCCGTCGGCACGCGAACCGCGTTGCCGGAAACCTTGCCGGTCAGTTCGGGCAGCGCCTTGGCGACCGCACTGGCGGCGCCGGTTTCGGTGATGACCATGTTGAGGGCGGCGGCACGGCCACGACGCTCTTTTTTGTGGAAGTTGTCCAGCAGGTTCTGGTCGTTGGTGTAAGAGTGCACGGTTTCCACGTGGACATAGTCAATGCCGTAAGCTTCGTTTACGGCTTTGAGAACCGGCGTGATGGCGTTGGTGGTGCAGGAAGCGGCAGAGAAGATGCGTTCGTCGTCTTCATGCTCGCGGTGGTTTACGCCATACACGATGTTGGGCACGTCGCCTTTGGCGGGCGCCGTCAACAGCACGCGGTCGACACCTTTGGCTTCCAAGTGCAAGCTCAGACCTTTGCGGTCGCGCCACACGCCGGTGTTATCGATGACGATGGCGTTTTTGATGCCGTAGGCGGTGTAGTCGACCAAGTTAGGGCCGTCGGAAGAAATGAACTTAATGTAAACACCGTTGGCGACAATGGCGTCTTCATCTTCGAGGACGGTCAGGCTACCGCCAAAGGGACCGTGAACAGAATCGCGCAGGAACAAGGCGGCGCGCTTCGCGACGTTTAATTTACCGCGACAAACAACGGCGCGCAGGCGCATCGCGCCACCGCCGCCGGCTTGTTCAACCAACAGGCGCGCCAAAATGCGGCCAATACGACCGAAGCCGTAAAGCACCACGTCTTTGGGTTCGAAATCGGCTTTGCCGGGTTTCAAGTGCTCGCCCAGTTTTTCTGCGAGGAAGCCGGCCAGCTCGCTTGCTGCTTTACCCGACTGCAACCACTCGCTGGTCAAACGACCCAGGTCGATACGTGAGGGGCACAGTTCCATGGTTGCCATGTGCTCCAAAATGGGGAGCGTGTTCTCAATGCGAATGTCCGCTTTTGAGATTTGACGCCCGTATTGGTGGCTCTTCAATATGTCAAGTGGGCCGTGGTGAACAAGAACACGGCGGAATAAGAGGACTTCAACAGAACGTTCCACCCACATTTTGTGGATGGCGGCAATGGCGCGAATCGCCAGCGATTCTTTTTCGACCCAGGTCTGGAGCTCGTTGTGATATTCGTTGACCAAAAAAGGACTCCTTCAAGAGCACGGGAAGCGCAAAAATCCATGCACATCTAAATCGGAACGTAGGTTCGCCCATTCCTCAACTGGATGAACGCTTGGTTGAGCCGTTGTCGCAGCAGCGGCCGCTTTTCGTCCGGGTGTCGCCACGCTCCCCGTAGGTGGCTTTGACAATCTGTGGCGCTCGTAAGACGGGAACCAGCCCGTGAGGCGCTCAAAAGGCGAAGTATACCACAGGTTTCACCGCTAGGCCGCGCCGAGCCGCGGGCAACTAGGCGGTGTCGGCTTCAATCGGGCGGGGACGGGGGTTGATAAAGCGGTTAAACAGGAGCCAGGCTTCGTTGACCGCGATGTTGGGGATGACGATCTCACCGCCACCGCCGCCCGCCACATCGAGCTGTAGACTGGCCAAGCGGCGCACGTACTGGAATGGGTTTTGATGAACGGCCGCGTTTTGAATTTTATTGAGGGGAATCACCCAGTAATACAAGCCGAGAAAGCCGGTTTTAATGTAAACAAAACGCTGGTCGAAGGCATAAGCCGTTTGACGCCAGGTTGCGTGCGCGGTGAGCCAGGAGCCTGGCAGGACCGCCGCTGCAAACAGACCCGCCGCGACCAGCGTCCAGGTTTCCACCCCGTAAACCAGCAGCAATCCGGTGATGAGACAGGTGGCAAGTGCCAAAAGCACGCGAAACTGACGGGTGCGCGTGTAGACGTGAACTGGGTGCCAGGTTAGATCGTCCCAGCGGGCTTCCGGCCATACCGCGTTGACGAAATGCTGGGTTTTTTTCACGCGGGTGATGGGTACCAGCAAATCGGATTCGGCTTGGCCGCCGTCTTGAAATCCCAGGTGGCCGGCCGATTGAACGAAGATCTGCATAAAACCCCAGGGCCGTCGTAAGGGCGTAATGCGACAGCGCAGCGCTTGGACCTTGTTCAGCGGGAAATTGTACTGACGAACGGTAAACAAGCCGGTGCGAATGCTGATGCTGTCGTGGGCATGGCGAATAGTGAACTGGTACCAGCGAATAAAAGCCGTCACAATGCTGAGTAGCCAGGCAATGAAAAACAGCACTAACAGGGTTGCCGCCGCCAGCAGCAGTACCTGCCACCAGGCTTGGTCGCGCAAGCTTTCCAGCCGCCCCGCTGTTTGCTGCAACATCTCGGGTCCTTGACCGACAAACGCATTGAAGAAACGCTCCTCGAACAATTGGAACAAACCGGCCATGGCGACGAAAATGATGCCGAGTCGGTGCGTGGTGGCGCCCGCCACAAAGATATCGTGGCTGTTGATGTGGTAGAAAGGCGGTGTGGTCACTTCGTTTTCTTCGAGTACTGCCTCTTGGCTACCCGCTTTTTCGCTGCGCCAATAGGCGAACAGACGGTCCGACTCGGTTTTTGAAAGGGCTACCAACGAGGCTTCGGCCGCGCCGCCGCCCGCGGTTTCAATTTCGAGTTGAACCACGTTGAGTAGACGGGCGATGAGGTGTTGGCGCACATTGAGGTTGTGAATGCGCTTGGCGGGAATGCGCCTGACCCGGCTGGAAAAAACGCCCTCGCGGATGCAAATGCTGCCGTCGATGGTGGCGTAGCGAAGGCTGGCATAACGTGCCGTCAGCGGGACAATCGAGGCGGCGACAGCGAGACCGAGCCAAAAGAGGGCCGAACTGTTGCCAGGGTTCATGAGGAAGACGAACACGATCGGAACAATGAGGGTGCGCAGCCGATCCAAGATGCCGAAAAGCAACATGGCGGGATGGAGCGCGTGCCATGCGGCTCGAGGATCAGAGGTTTGCATGGGTGTGGCCGACCTCCGAGAGATAGTCGCGTAAAGCTTCAGCGTCTTCCTTGGGCAGTCCAGGCACGGTCAAACTGCCGAGCATGGTGCCGGCGGTGTGGACGACCAAGTTAGCGAGACCGAAACTTCGTTCAATCACACCGGAATGGGTGTCAACGTGCTGGATGCGGGAAAAGGGAACCGCGTAAATGTGTTTAATGAGAACGCCGCGTCGAATCAACAGTTCGTGATCGCGCAAGGCGTAACCCCAGTGCGCATACGAAATAAACGGCCAAATCATTTGGCCGATGGAAATCACCGCCATGAGGGCGACGGCAATCAACAGCGCGATCCTGGCCCAGCCACTTAGACCCAAGGCGACGACCAGTAGGATCAAGCCGGGGAATAAAAGAACAAAAAAGGAAATTAAGCGACCCAACAGCCAAGCATAACGAATGCCGGGGTCAATCGGATAAAACGCAAGTGCGGGTTTGGGTTCCAGGTTACCCACATCATCTTCGACATCCGGCGCACGCCTAATCGGGGGCGAAAACTGCATGTCTCACTCCTGTTCGCAATCGCTCTATTCTACCTAAAAAGCCCGTTTGTTCGCGGCGATTTAGCGGTCGGCGCAAGTGTCTGGTGCGCTGCGTTTCGTGTGCATCTGCCGCCGGCATTGGCGGCCCTTGCCGAGGTCCTAGAAACGCACGCCCAGATCGATGCGAAACTCGCGTGGACGTTGGTAAGCTTCTGAGGAGAGTGCCTTGCCGAATTCATTGCTTTTTACCCAGTTCTCCCCTTCGACGGGGGTGTCGGTGAAGACGTTGAACGGCGTCAATGTCCGTACACTTCGGTCGATTTGAGAGGGGTAATACAGGGCGTCCTGATTAAACAGGTTAAAGATATCGATCCGTGCAAAGGCCGTGATCTTGCCCAGGGTCACGTCGAAATTAAGCGCTAGATCGGTTTGGGCAAGGTCTTCCGTACGATAGGTGCCGTTGGGCTCGAAATTATAACTGCGCACCATGGGCAAGCGCGCATAACCAGGATTTTCTGGGAACCCATAGGCCGGATTCGACAAAAAGACGTTGCCGGTCGCACCATAAGGCAGGCCCGATTGGAACTGTTGGAGCAGGCTGGCGTTGAACGTGCCCAGGCCAAACCGGTAATCGTAACTGAGCCAGATCTTTAAATTATGTCGTTGGTCGCCGTCGAGTGCGGAGACCGGTTCAAATGCGTCGACGACATACTCGGGATAAGTGGTCAGGGCTTCGGCGGCAATGGCGGTGGTAGCCGTCTCATTGGTGAGATTCCCGATCAGTTGACTCCATGTATAGGCGCCGCCGGCGGTGAGGTTGGAAGCCAAAGGTTGTGCGAACTGGATTTGCACGGAATCGTAATCGCGCGAGTAAAAACCAGGATCATTGCCGATCAAGCGCACGTCTGATTGACCGTTCGGCGACCGGCCCACATCCAAATTGGTGAAAGTGGCGTAGTAATCCTCGTAAGTTCGGTGGATGTAATCGATTTTAAAGAAACGGCGCGCGTCGCGAGAAAAGGCATAACCCATGCGCCATTCACGTGAATGCGGGGACTTGAGGTCGTCGGCGATGATGATGTTCTGCGACTCGACCGAGGGACGGCTAATTGAACTGGCTAAATCTAAGGCGTCGGGGGACAAGAAGTCAGGACCTAAGGTGGCATCGATCCAAGCAAAGACCTCGTCAATAGAGGTGGTTGTCGGCCCGGTGTAGTTCCAAGTGATGGTGGAAAACTGGCCGGCGTTGGCGCCGCTGTTGGCAAGATCGGAAAGACGGGCGACGTAAGCCGCATAACTTGCGTCGATTTGATGGGTGACACCGGCCTGTTGCCACATGTAGCGCATCGCGAAACGCGGGCTTACCGCATCGTCGTCGCTCACGGTGGTGCCGTCGGCGGCGCGTGCGGCATTGCGGTCATAGCGTACGCCGAGATTGAATTGCCAGTGGTCGTTAAGCACCCATTCGTCGTTGAGGTACAGTGACTGGATTTCGAAGTCGGTGCCGAAGGCCGGTGTTTCCAGGAGAAAATGCTGTAACTGCGTTGGTCCGCGCGAAAGGCTGGGTGGGAAATTGGCAGAGAAGATCGGTGTTGCTCGGCCTTGGGCGTCCCAGTCGGCGGCGCCGAAAAACACCCAACCGGACGCCGAGGGTAAATTGTTGTTCAAGCGGCTGTCGGCAAAGTGTTGGTAGCCCAGCGAAAGGTTGTGGATACCGCTGATATCAGGTAGCCACAGGTAGGTTGCTTTGAGACGGTAGCTGCGGTTATCGCGTTGGTCGGGCTCGAGGCCGACCAAAAAAGGCGCATTGTAGGTGGCAAAGGTTCGCGTATCGCGAATTGGGGTGGCGGCGGCCCGTTCGCTGTCGCTGTTTACGGGTAAACGGTTGTACTCGTTGGTGATGGTTGTTTGCCTGTCGGAGAACAGGGCTTCAAACGAAAATCGGTCGGACACGGCGACGTGGTACTGGAGACTAAGCAGGGATTCATCGATAAAGAGGCCGTCGAGTAATCCGGATGCATCGAGTGGTCTGGCGGTGCCGACGAAGCGGTTCGCGATTTTGTTGTCGCGACTCATATAGGAGGCCGTCAAGCTTTGTCGATCATTCAGCGCGGCCGTTAACTTAAATTCAAACCGGGTGTCGCGTACCTCGCCGTCGGCGCTCGCTAAGCCGGGGGGATCAAAGCCCGGTTCCAAGCCCAGGCTTTCGCGTGCGGCAGGATCAATCGGCAATCCTGGTACAAATTCCACATTACTGTTGTCGTTCTCCCGACGAATCGCGGCAAAAAACCACAGGCGGTCCTTCATTATCGGTCCGCCCAGCACCGCGCTGCCTAATTCACTAAGCTCGCTTTCTTGTGATTGATCGGCGGCCTTCTGGATCGGTGTCCGCGCGCGCCATGTATCGTTGGTAAATTGGAAACGCAGCGTTCCTTCAAATTGGTTGCCACCCGACTTGGTGACCGCATTGACCACGCCACCGGAAAAGTAACCAAATTCAGCCGACACCGAACCCGATAGCACGGTCAATTCTTGCAAGGCGTCTTCGACGAGCAGGTCGGTGGCGGCACCGGTGACATTGTCAAAATTGGCGATGGACCCGTTGATGAGGTAAAGGTTGTCAAACGAGGGCGCACCGCTAACTGAAAAGCGGCGATTAACCGACAGGTCGGTTGTACCGGGTGCCAATAAAGCGGCGCCGGTCAAGCCCCGCGCTTGGGGGAGTTTGTCAATGAAGTCGTTGCTGTAATTGGCGGTGACGTCCACCGTGGAAACCGTGGCGCTGCTCTGGGCCACGACCTCAAGTGTTTCCTCGCTGGGTTTCGGTTCCAGCATGAGGTTCACTTGAAAAACTTGGCTTAAACCGACCAGGATCTGCGCCTGACCCGCTTTGAAGTCCGGTGCCTGCGTGGTAAGGGTGTAGTCGCCTGCCGGCAACAGGGCGAAACGGAAAACGCCTTGATCACTACTGACGGCGGTGCGCGCCCCTTGTAAATTGGCGGACTCGGCACGAACTAAAACACCGGCAACCGGGGTTCCGTCTTGCAGGCGGGTGGTTCCGATCAGCGTTCCGGTTGTTTGCGCCGGCAGACTCGTTGCGGCCAACCAGATCATGATCGTTGCCAGCCAGCCTCGGGTCCCACCGTTGAGGAAGATCACTTTGTCCATTCCTTTCCAAAAACCGAGCTGCTTGCGGCGGACGCACGCAAAACTCTGTGGCGCAAGGCCGGATCCGTTTGTGTTTTTGGAGTACATTAGGTAAACAGATTCCCAATTTTTCCTGGGTTTTACAACTTGAGTCATTCTAAAACCAGTACTTATCCTAAGCAACATGCTTTTTGACGATTTGGGATTATGTTGCATTGTGATAAAGGCGGCGTTGCTCTGCGGGTTTTTGGGACAAGGTTTCCGAAAAAACGGGATTGTCGATCCCTTTCCTTCGGGTTTTTGACCTCTGACGCGCCGTTTTTTCGCGCTTTTGCGAATGCTTGCGTTCGCCTTTTCTTCGCGATGCCGGGACTGGGTCTCAACCCAACGCGCCGCATTTAATCGCTGTTGGTTTAAGCTAAAGCCTTGTGGGTGAACGCTTTGGAGATCGTTTACGCCTTGTCGGGTTGGTGAACCTAGAAAACGCAATCCTTAGCGACGATTTTGGCCAAAACTCTGGATGCAACAGCTTGTGGCGGATGCGCTATGCACCCGGTGGGTGTGCTGCCACTTTTTCAAGTTATTTTGTTTCAGGATTTTGACCAAAATTATTCACACGTTTCGCGTCTTTTAGGGTGACGTGGTGCTTGCCACCCTTTCGCCGTACGGGTCAACGTTTGTTTTCTGTTGAGGACGATATTAGGGTGCAGCTATCGCAAGGACTGCAGTTACTTACAGATCGTTTGGTTTTTTGCATGTGAATCACATCATAAATACCGTCTCGGCTTAGAACGACAAAGTATTAAGTTTCCGCGCATTATTATTTTTTGCACCGTAACCACCGCCAATTTTCTTTCCTAACCAGAATCTAAAAGATGCGATACCTGGCGACGATTTTAGCCAAGGCTCTGGACTGGAACAGCTTGCAGGTAGGGTTACGCGCCTGCGTGGCTTGGTCCATTTTTCTAAGTTGTTTCAAACCAGTGTGTCGGCCGGTCTTGTCGCGCACTGTCGTGCTTTTCAAGTATTAGGCTGAGGTGCCGGCCGCCGCCAAGTTCGTTGTTTCCGTCGGCATTGGGGTTTCCGGTTCACCACAAATCACCGGTAAATGGATGCGAAACGTCGAGCCTCGCCCCTTTTCACTTTCGACCTCAATATAGCCGTTCATCAGCCTGCAGAAATAATTGCAGATGTGAAGCCCCAAGCCGGTGCCGCCGTATTGGTTGTGGTCCACCATTTGCGAAAACGCGCGAAATAATTTTTGGGTCTGGGCTTCGCTCATGCCGATGCCCGTATCTTCAACCGTGAACACCAAACGTTTTTGATCGCGATGGATGCGAAACCAAATCGTACCTTGATCGGTGAATTTGTTGGCATTGGTCAAAACGTTCAACAGCAGGCTTTGAACCTTGGCTTGATCACCGTGAATCATGTCCAGTGCACCGTCCGCCACCGACACATCCAAGCGGTTGCCTGTCTTTTCCAGCATGGGTTGCATCTGCGAGGTGATGTTTTGGATGATTTTATCGAGCAGGAACCACTCGCAATACAATTCAGAGCGACCCGACTCAATGCGTGTCAGTTCGAGGATGTTGTTGACCAGGGTCAGTTGGTACAGGGCTGCCGCGCGAATTTTGGCGAGGTCTGAGCCGATTTGCGTGAAGTCGAGTTCATCCGGTGATAGCTCGTCGATATCTTCCTCAATCAGTTCACTGTAGCCAATGATGTGGTTCAAAGGCGTGCGCAGCTCGTGGCTCATGTGGGCCAAAAAAGCGCTTTTTGTTTGGTTGGCGTCGACTGCAAGGCGCTCGGATTGGGTAAGCAATTCCAACTTGGCGCGTTGTCGTTCGCGCAGACGGAAATAATGGACCGCTAGGCCCGCCATCGCCACAAAAAGCAAAACCAAGGCTGGTTTGATCCACCAGCCTTGGTGGAAGGGTGGTTGGATTTCGAAATGAAACAGCAGGGGTTTGCTGACCCAGGTACCTTCGTGGCCGGCGCCGTACAGTTCAAACTGATAGCGACCTGGCCTTAGATCCTGGAAGGTGGCAAAGGCACGCGTTTCGCCGGTTCGCTCCGCCTCACTGGTTGCGATGGTTTGGCCCGAAGGCTGCTCGAGCAAGCGATAGCGGTAGCGGTTGCGCTCCGGTTGGGTGAAATCAAAAGCCGTGTAATTGAGGGTCAGCACGTTATCGTAGCGGTCCATGACCAATTGCAGGGGTTTATTGTCGGCGCGAAAGGGGGCCACCGGGCTACCCATCGCGGCTACCGCCGTGATGGCCAGCGGCGGCTCGAAGGCATAAGTGCGAATGCGGTCGGGGAAAAACAAGTTGGCGCCGTCGACGCCGCCAAAAACCAATTCGCCCCAGGCGGTACGGTGGTAAGCGCCGCGCGAAAAAACATCGCTTTGCAGGCCGTCAAAGGTGTCGTAATTGAGAAAGGTCTCGTCCTCGATGTTAAAGCGGCTCAGACCGCGCGAAGTACTCAACCACAGGCAACCCTGGTTATCGTCCAAAATGCCCCACACGATATTGCCGGCCAAACCCGCGCGTACCTCGAAACGCTGCACCGAACCCGTGCTCGGGGTTAAGACACTCAGTCCGCCACCGTAAGCACCCAGCCAGACGCGGTGGTTTTTGGGCAACAGGCACAACACCTCGTTCGAGGGGATCGAATCGAAATCGTTGGGGTTACTCTGAAAAAACCGGACTGGCGCAAAGCGCTTGCGATCAAATTGAACCACGCCTTGGGTGCCCGTCGCCAGCCAGGCGGTGCCGTCGCGGGCGAAGGCAATTTGATTGATGCCCGCCTGACTGAGCGCACCGTTGAAGTGATGGAACCGTCCCGCTTTGTAGACCGACAGCCCGGCCGGCGAGCCAATCCACATTTCCTGCTCGAAGGCGCTTAACTCGGTGATTTCCTCGCCCAACGGCCCCTGCTCTGGATATTCCGGGTTTGGTGGAAATACGTCGAAATGGTTCCAGGCCGTCATGCGGTTTAAGCCGCGTTTGGTGCCAACCCACAAAACCTGTTCGTGGTCGTGCGCCAAGGCCAATACCTCATTGTGGCTGAGGGAGTTGGGCGTCTTGGGCTGGTGTTGGAGGTGGTCGAAATGGTCATTGTCACGGTTGTAGCGCGTTAATCCGCCGGTTTCCATGCCGAACCAAATGTGGCCTTGTTGGTCACTGTCCACCGCATTGACCAGGCCTGGCTGCAAACTGTGGTCGCGACCCGGCTGATGGATCACCTTGCGAAACTTGGGCGGTTTCAGGTTGAGTTTGCCGACACCGCCTGTGCGCGTGGCGATCCACAGGTTGCCCGATTGATCCTCAAACAAGTGGCGGATGTCGTCACCGTTAAGGCTGAACAGCAGGCGTGGGTTTTGGCGATAGTTGGTGAATTGGTTGCGCTCTTGGTGGTAGCGATACAAACCACCCATCTTGGTGCCGACCCAAATGGTTCCGCCGCGATCTTCCAGCACCACGTTGATTTGATCGGCGGTTTCCGGTCGCTGCTCGCCGGGATCCAACGGGTAATAATCACAGTGGTTTGTGTCGGCGTTAAAACGCAGGAGACCGGCGGCGGTGCCAAGCCACCAATTCTGATTTTGATCAAGAAATAGGGTGCGAACTTGGATTTGTGTCAAATCAAACGGGGCACAGGCCGGCTGCGGTGTGGGCTGGATGCTGCGGTCGGCTAAATCGATGATGCGTAGGCCGTGATCCGTGGCCAGCCACAAGCGGCCTTCGTAATCGGGTGCCATCGACCAAATGCGTTTTGACGCCACCTCTTCCGGAAATATTTCGACCCTGGTGAAACGCTTTTGTTGCTTGTCAAAAGCGACGAGACCGTCCCGGCGCATGCCGAGCCATAAGGTGTTCCCACGTGGGTTGTACAGGGTTTGTACGAAAGCGTCGGGGAGGCTATGGGGATTGCCTGGCTGGGGTTGGTAGTGGCGCACCTCATTGCGGGTCGGGTGTAAATAGTTGAGTCCGCCGCCCCAGGTCGCCAGCCACAGGCCGCCGTCCAGATCGCCACACACCATGCTGATGTTGTTGTTAGACAGGCTGTTGGGGTTGTGGTTGTCATTGTGGTAATGGGTAAAGCGGTAACCGTCGTAGCGGTTGAGGCCGTTTTGGGTGCAAAACCATAGGAAACCCGTGCGATCCTGGTAAATGTGGAAAACCGCGTTATCCGAGAGGCCGTTTTTGGTGCTCAGGTGGTAAAAGCGCTGGGTGCGGTCGTCGGCGTGGGTTGCGGGACACAGCCATGCAAGGGTGGCGATTACCAAACAAACCTTGGCGATGACCGACGGCACGTGTTCGAAAAAGTGACGCAAGGGTTTCGTCCTGATCTGGTGATCTGTGTCCGTGGCACGGCATGGGTTGCCGTCTCGGCCTGAGTGGCGCGCGGGTGGGGTTGACTTTGGTTGAGAAAGACGGTCATCGCGTAGCAAACAACGCCAGGCGGGGGTGGCTACAGATTACACCAAGTTTACCGTTCTAGGCAGATTTCCTCGTGGCGTGGGCGCTGCCGCGTATTCGGGGCGAGTGCGATGGATTTAGGATCGTTACGCCATCGCGCAACCTCTTGAACCAACAAAAAACGCCGCGGGCCTTGCGACCTCACGGCGTTTTTTGTGCTGTAAATGGGCTGGGTTTAGCTACCGCTACCGGTTACCCCAAACAGAGATACGAAAATCGGAAACTGGTACCCTTGGCGGCAGATCCAAACCAAAATCGGATCTTTGTGCAGGTAATCGGTTTCAATTTTTTCAGCAGAACCGCGCCCACCCGGCATGCGGAAGGGGTCTTCGTCTTCGAAGAATTTGGGTTCAAAGGTGAGGAAATCAAAAGAGCCGGCGATCATCAACTGGTCGTTGATCTCATAGCCTTGCTGGGTGACGGCGACGGAACCGGCCCGTGCGGCATTGCTGACGATAAAGGTTTGCGCGCTCTCGGTGAAAACAAACAAGTTGTTGAGTTCGTCGAAGGCACCGGCGTATTCGTTTTTGAACAAAGGCACTTCCAAAACGGCGGGCTGGGCGATTTTTTCGGAGGTGCGTTTTTTAAAGCCGGCGGCGGCGTAATTAATGTCGTTGGTCAATTTGCCCGCCATTTTAACGGCGGCGTTGTAATCCTCAGTCGCAGAGGGCCAAGTCGTGGCGTAGATTTGCCACTGGTCGTCTTTGGCCTTAATCCGGATGATGGGGCGACTGTAGGTGTTGAGAATAAAGGTTTCGAAGTCTTTGATCTGGACGACTTGGGTGGCGCCGTTGGGCGTCGTTTTGTCGAGAACGCCGCTGTCGTTTAGCCAGGCGACGCTTTCCTTGATCCAGCCTTTGACCGCGTGTTGGCCGTCCGGTACTTGAATGCCGGCATCCTGCGCAAAGGTTTTGATGTCTTCTTCACGCATCATGGTGGTGTTGGTGGTGGCTTCCAGCCAAGACTCGACATCTGGAAAAAGTGGTTGATCCAAGTGGTCGCACATGCTGATGAGTTCTGCTTGAGGAAGCGTTTTTCCGGCCCATTTGCCGCTACCGCGAATGGCGGTGTGCATGCCTTCGAGGGTTTTGTAGACGAGCGGCAGGGAGCCGGAGCCGTCGTAAAAGGTAAAAACTAGTAAAAGGGTTAGCGTGCTCACGCTGTAACCTCCGTGATCAGGTCCTGGGGGGTGTTTGAACCATCCTGGGTAATGAAGCAAGAACGATTGAGAAGCATCAACGGAGTGGGGCAACTCCGGTCAAACCAACAAGAATCGGGATCCAGACAAGTATTGAATGTCGGGCGTCCGCATGACTCGCTGAAATAAAAGGATAGGAAGTAAATTGTTATGGCATAACCAAACGATTAAATTCAGATATGCGGGTTATTATACGGGGTGTCGAGAAAGATGTCACCGTTGGTTTTTTTCTGGCGACGTGATCTGGATTACATTTTGCCGTTGAGGACAAAGCGACGAACTTTAGGATTGTTTGTTAGGGAATATTTTTTCTAGAAGAGGTTGGCGAGACCCAAATAAAGAGGGTCAACCGCGAACGGGTGAGACCAATACAAGTGATAGTGCAGTCTATTTGACCGCAATTATTCCGCTGGGTCACTTTAATATGTCTCGGTAGGAAGGGAGATTTCCATTATGCGATAGTCTCGATTTTGCTGCAAGCGCTTCTTTTTGAGCTGTTTCTTGACCATCGATTTGCTGCGGAGAGTTTGGTGATTGCGCTTTCGAGGGTCCTGGTTGGGGCACGCTCGCCTGGCCGAGGCGGGCCCGCCGCATCTCTTCCCGCCGAAAAGCGCCCCGCCTTCTTGCTTGTTGCCTTTGTTGCCCGCCGGCTGCGAAAAATCGAAGCAGCCTTGCTTCTCCGTTCGAGCGCTTGTCGGCGTTGATTTACCCTGGCGAGCGAATCCATCCTGCGCCCCGCCTCCTCTATCCGTCCCTTTTCCCCCACGGTTCGTCCACTTTCTCAGTTAAAATGACGAATACCGACCCTTGTGTTGTTTTCCGGTCGCCGCCGCCGCTTTTGCCCCGAACCCTCGGGTCTCCTTTTTTGCGCCGGTGCGCCTCGCCGGCTCGCGTTATAACGACACAGCAACCTCGGACAAGGAAGGAAGGTGCATGGTAGACGCAAAGCAAACCGAAACATTCGTCAATGAATTTTGGGATCGCGAAATTGTTCCCACCCTAATCGAGTACATTAAAATCCCCAATAAGTCCCCGGCCTTTGAGCCCGAGTGGGAAGCCGCCGGTCACATGGAAACGGCCTACCAGTTGGCCAAGAAGTGGATTGAAGATCACCCTATCGACGGCATGATCCTCCACGAGGGGCGGTTGCCGGGCCGTACGCCGCTGCTTCTGTTGGATATCCCCGGCGATACCGACGAAACCATCCTTTTATATGGTCACCTCGACAAACAACCGGAAATGAGCGGCTGGCGCGAAGGGCTCGGCCCCTGGATTCCGGTCATGGAAGACGGCAAGCTTTACGGTCGCGGCGGCGCCGACGACGGTTACGCCCTTTTCGCTTCCATGTGCGCGCTGATGGCGGCCCGTCGCCAGGGTGTGAAACTGCCACGTGCGGTGGTGATGATTGAGTTCTCGGAAGAATCCGGCTCACCCGACCTGCCCGCCTATGTGGATCACTTCGCGAAGGAAATCGGCGATGTTGACCTGGTGGTCTGTCTCGATTCCGGCGCCGGCAACTACGATCAACTGTGGAGTACGACCTCCTTACGCGGCTTGGTCGGCGGCACCGTACGCGTCGATGTACTGGACGAAGGGGTTCACTCCGGCGACGCTTCCGGCGTGGTCGCGTCCTCATTCCGCGTGTTGCGCCAGATTTTCGGCCGCCTGGAAGATGCCGAAACCGGCGAAGTCCTGCCGGACGCACTTAAAGCCGACATTCCGCGACAACGCATGGAGCAGGCCCAGAAGGTAGCCGCCGAGTTGGGCGACGCCGTCTATAAGAAGTTCCCGTTTGTCGACGGCATGCAGCCGATGAGTCTCGACCCGGTGACCTGCATTCTCAACCGCACTTGGCGTGCCGCCTTGTCTTATACCGGTATTGACGGTGTGCCGTCGACCCAGGCCGGCGGCAACGTGTTGCGGCCCTTCACCACCTGGAAGCTGTCGTTGCGCTTGCCGCCGACGCTTAACGGTGAAGACGCCCAAAAAGAAGTGGCGCGCATCCTCGCTGAAGATCCACCCTACAACGCCAAAGTGACCTGTCACTTCGAAGAATCGGCGACCGGCTGGAACGCACCGCCGCTTGCTGATTGGCTCAACGAAGCGCTCGACGAAGTTTCCAGCACTTTTTACGGCAAACCTGCGCTCCACATGGGCGAGGGTGGTTCCATTCCCTTTATGGGGATGCTCGGTGAAAAGTTCCCGAAAGCGCAATTCGTCGTGACCGGCGTGCTCGGTCCCAACAGCAACGCACACGGACCCAATGAGTTCCTGCATGTGCCTTATGCAAAAAAGCTTACCTGCTGTGTCGCCCACATTTTGGCGATTCATGCTAAGGTAAAAGGCTGATTTTATGGCCGGCGGCTTTCGACCGTCGGCCTTTTCGATTGTGGCAAACGCATGGGCTGTTTTGCCGTCCGGGACGTACCAGGTAATGCGGCGTGTGAGATGCCGCGATGACCGAGCTTCATCAATCGCGCCGGCGCGCGCCGATGGATCGATGGCTTGCGGGTGTTCCCGGCGAACCGACCACCTTTCGAGGGGAAACGGGTTGTTTGCCGATGAGGATGAGTAACGGATGACCAATCGATCAAAACCAACCATGTCCGTGGAAGTGGTGGTGCTGGCCCGCAGTGGTCTCAGCATGACGCTGCTGGTGGCGCGCCGAGCCTACCTGCCTTACGCCGGTGAATTGGCTTTGCCCGGCGGTTTCGTCGAGCCTTTTGAGTTGCCACTTGACGCCGCCTTACGCGAGCTGACGCGCGAAACCGGTCTCGAACTTTCGGCCGTTGACGCGGTGCCGCTTTCACTGCGTGCGCGCAAAGGTCGTGACCCGCGTGGGTGGACGATTAGTCAGCCGTTTTTGTTTTGGGTCGACGCAGAACCCTCGGTCCGTGGGCAAGATCCCGCCAGCGAAACCTTTTGGGTGCCCCTGGCTCAATTACCCAGCTTGGTGTTTGATCACGGCGCCATTCTCTGTGAAGCGCTGGGGTGTTTTTGGCAAATTATGCCGGGGGGCGTGCCCGCGTTGCGGCAAGTGCGCGCCTTTGGGGTTCCAGAATACCTGCCGGCCCAGCCGGTTTTCTTTGGCGGCACCTTTAACCCCTGGCACAAAGGCCACCAAAACTGTGTCGCTATGTGTCCCCAACCCGCCGATGTTTTGGTCGTGCCCGACACCAACCCGTTTAAGGGCGGTCCCGGCGAGCGCTGTTACTGGTCGCTCTACCGCGACCTTTATCGTCGCGTCCACGATCTCGGTGCTCACGTGTATCCCGGCTTCTGCGGCCGCGAGCAAGCCAACCCCACCGCACGTTGGCTGCCGTACGTCAACCGCGACGACAAGGCTTTGCTGGTCGGCGAAGACACCTTGGCCGATATGCCCAACTGGATGGATGCGGTCAAAGTCGTCCAGGCCGTTTCTAAGGTGATTGCCGTTCCGCGCCGCGTGCCCGCCGACCAAATTCGCAATGCGTGTCGGTGGTTGGAAGACAACGGGTGCGAAGTCGAAAGGCTCGGTGACCACCCATATCGCGACGTCTCCTCCACTCAAATCCGCCAAAGGTGAGGGGCGTCCCCGCATTTTCTTTTTCGTCGTTGCGCTTTCCGCCTCGGAAGGATGGGCGCGTTTTTTGTGGCTCTGCTTCCCTGCTTTCGTCCGCGCTTTTTGGGAAGGGCGTCCTCGCTTTTTATCTCTGGTCGTCGCGCTTTCCGCCTCGGAAGAATAGGCGCGCGGGTTCTTGCGCCTC
This sequence comes from Holophagae bacterium, assembly GCA_030429565.1. Classification (GTDB taxonomy): domain Bacteria; phylum Acidobacteriota; class Holophagae; order Acanthopleuribacterales; family Acanthopleuribacteraceae; genus Acanthopleuribacter. Next base: position 525,048 of record JAUIFE010000002.1, read on the forward strand.
AGTCCAAACTTAGTTGCGCGTTGCCGGTTTGGAAAGCGCATTCGCTTCTTCTCTTGTCGTCGCGCTTTCCGCTTCGGGGGAGAGCGCGTGCACGGCTGTGATCTCATCATCCATTGTGGTGGCTCGTTAATTAATAGCGCCTCGCCACGACCTTGTTTGCATGTATCGCTGCAAAATGGCGTTGCCTGGGTTCGGCTTTCTCGTTCTTACATGACAACGCGACACCCATCATGGTGTGAACGCGCAAGATCCCGCGCGCCTATTCTTCCGAGGCGGTCGTCTCAGCGAGATGGTGCAGCCGCCCGGCCGCCCTTCCCGGCAAAGCTGGTCGAAGCCAAATCATGTCCCAAGCGAACTCCCAAAAAAGAGGTGCCGCTTCCCGCGCTTTCGGAGAACGGCATCTTCCGTCGGGCGGAACTGGGAACCAGGGGCGAGGACGCAAATCGCCTTTCCTTAATCCAAAACGCAAAAAACCGCGCGCCCATTCTTCCGAGGCGGAAAGCGCGACCGATGGGTGTGAAGGCCTGGCCGCCCTTCACACTTGGAAGCCGGGCTCCTGTTTTGGAACTGGGCGTTCTTTCATTGTGCGGTGTGGGTTGCTTATTTGCGACATGCCGATCAGGCCGGTTTCGTCGTCTGACGGACACAGGTCCTTTTCTTTTTTGGCGCAGGCGCCGCAACTGGGTTCTTCGTCCATAAAGTGGGCGGTGCTGCGGCACGAGGCTTTCATGGCGGCGCCGCGAATGAAAAAGCCGATTCCTAAACCAAAGAAGCACAAACCGAAAAGTGCGATTGCCAGTAATGTGTTGGTCAGCATAAGAAGAACCCCCGTCTCAAACGTCTGTCAGTATACCAGAAACACGCTTAGGGCGTTTGTTCTTCGGGTGGTGGTGTGTCCGACGGCTCGGGTGACGGCTCGTTTTCACCGTTTTCGGGTTTGGTCGGCGTCACTTCGTTGTCCGGGTTTTGGGTGTCGATGGACGGTGTGCTCGCGTCCGTTTCCGCTCCTATCGCCGTGGCATCGCCTGGCTCGACCGTTGCCGGTTCGGTTGGGTGGGGGTCTTGTGCCGGTGGCTGGGGCGCTTTTTTGCCGCGCGGCAAGCAGAACATCTCAACCGCCGGTCGGCCGCTTTGCGGTGCACCTGCATAGGTGAACGGTTGATTGCCGGCGCCGTCGATCCACAGGGTGACCGCGCTATCGACCGTTGCGTCCGGGCTGGTGACGGTCAAGCGCAAGGGCCGGTTGGCGCTGTCGAGCGCCTCAAAATCGATTTGCACCCATTGATTGTCCTGGAGTTTGGCGGCGTCGAGCGTGTGGCGCCACAAAGTACGCGGGCCCAAGCCGTCATCGGCCGGCTGTTCAATTAAAATCTCCAAGGTGCTTTGGTTAATGCGGTTATATGTGGCCAAGTTAAGTCGCAGACGCATCAGACCGTCGTGAGATGTGGTGAAGTCCATGGCGAACGGCGACTGCGCGGTGATCGGACCGAGCGGTCGCAGATCGGCCGGCTTGGGTTGCCACACCGGCAGCACCGGCTGGTAGACGCGGTATAGGTCGAAGCGTTCGGCGTAACCAAAACCAAAGCGGAACGGCAAAAAGCCGCGCGGGTGGACGTAGAAGTTGGTGTCGCGCTCTGGATTGCGCAGTTGCAGCGGCCAGGGGTTGCCGACTTCGAAGTGTTCGATCTTCTCGGCGCGCGCCCGTAGCTGTTCCGGTACCGCGATGCGGTCGGTGCGTTCGGGCACCAACAAGTAGCGAACCTGGTCACCTTGGTCCGCCAGTAAGTAATTCATACCCAGGCGTTCGCCATAAAAACGGACACCCATCTCGCCAACGAAGTGAATGTCCTCGGCGGGGGCGGTCAGTGGTAATTGGGCGGGGTTTTGTGCCAGTGAATAGGTTCGTTCACTTTGACCGGCGATCCAGCCGAGCGCCATCCCGCCAAAAGTGGCCAGCAACAGACCGCCGCGTACGGCCGGCACGGCCGGCAAGGTTTTGAGCAGCGCCAAGAAGGCGGCGGCAAACAGCAAGAGGTTGTAGCGTGGTGAGGCAAAAGCGGCCAGAAAGATTTGGAATACGGCCAAACCACCGGCCCACACCAATAGGGTGAACCACCAAAGCGCGTACTCGCGGTCGGTCGCCAGTTCCTTCAGCGCTCGCAACGGCAGTGGCACAAAAGCTAAGCCAAGCGCCGTCAATAGCCAGGGGAACCATCCGGGAAAACCGGCGCCGTCACCGACAAAACCGACCACCATCACCCAACCCCAACCCAAGCAGGCGGCGACGGCGTAAACCGCGCCGGTGGGGTTGCGAAACGCGGTCGAGAATGGTGCAAAGAGGCCGAGGGCAGCGCCCAAGTAAATCAGCATAACGCGTGTTTTGGCCCATACATTTTCCAGGACAAGTCCTTTGTGAACCTCGGTCGCAATGCTCAACTCCTCACGGGGTGGTGCAAAGTAAGGAAAGATTTGGTGGTGGTAATAAACCTGCCAAAGCCAGAGCAGGAAGGGCGCCATCAGGGCCGTCATCATGATGAGCGTTTCGCCGACGCGGCCGCGACCCACGCCGCGCAGCGCCATTAGCGCTATCAAACCGAGACCTTGGTAGGCGGTCATCAAGGCACAAAACGCGCACCACCAGGCCAGCCCGTAATTAAAAGCGGCGGCGCGGCCGGAGCGATCCATGGCGCGTTCCCAAAACCACAGGCCACAGACCCAAAAAGCAAAAAGCGGCACATCGGCCATAAAGGTCATCGCGTTGGGTAAAAACAGCGGGCCAAGCACCAACGCCAAAGCCAGCCAGCCTGGCTGCTCCGTCGTGCGGCGGATTAAACCCGCCAAGCCGACAGCGGCCATGATCAAAAAGGGCGCAAAAGCCAAGTGCATCAGCCACAACTGATTGGCCCATTGCTCCGGGCCAAGTATCTTTTGCAAAAACCGCAGGTAATAGGGAATGAGCGGTGGGTGGGTGCTTTCGAACACCACAAAATCTTTTAGCACTTGGCCGTGAAATACATAATCGCCCACCACCGCACGCGCCGGATTCCAGGTCAGTCGTTCCGCGTAGTCGAGGAAGACGCGGTCGTCGTTGAGAATGCCGGTATCGGCCAAAGGGATATAGGCCGCCAAGCAGACCAGTGTAATGGCGAAAATAGCGCCAAACGACAGGTCCTGTTCGTGGCTGGAATCCGAACTGAGAAAGCGGCTCATAAGGGTTGCCTCGCGGTGCTTCACGGTGACGGATCGCACTCCGATCCGGCCGAAAAACCGGAGGGGCGGATCACGCGCTTTGGGATTAAACGTCCGACACCATGGTTGGCGTCCATGTTGGCGCGCCTAGTCGGCCGATCTAGGCCGGCGACGTCGGAACGGGTTGTCTCACCGCGATCCGAGTCCGCGCCGATTAGGTTCGGTACGCGTCAAAAAAAACGCGGCGACCGTGCCGAGTTGGCGACGAGGGGGACGACCTCGTGGCGAATCCTGGTGAGAACGCCGGGCTTAGCCTACCTTCCAGGACCGATGCAGGCAAGAAAATGGCGCAAAAAGAGACGAGATTTCACGCTGTGGACGGCAGGCCTGCCGTCGCGATTCAAAAAATGTCATGAATAAAATTTAAAAATATGTCTTGTTATGTTAGTTTATGCGACGTTTATTTGTGGCGCCGTCTTCCGCGACAGGTGCCGCGGCGGCGTTGTTTGCGCGACACCGTCACCCAGTACTCCGGCTTCGTCTGCCGTTTCCGCTGCTTGATGGCACCGGGTGTTGCACACCGGGTTGCGACATCAGGAGAAACCGGTCGGGGGTGGTGTCGAGGGGTGAGGTCTGCAATGGCAAGCGTTCCCAACGAAACCGCGCACCTCGTCTGGTGTGCTATCTAACTACTACAATTCAAGCTGCTTATCATTGTCTTAGGTTGAAAACCGTCGCCCCTGCTCGCCGCCTCTCGGCAAAATTGAGATTGCGGTATCAGGGGGGCCTGTATAGAATGGCGTTTTCAGCCAGACAATTTAATTGAGGCGGCGACCTTAATCGGCTTATGGTCACCGCCTTTCGTGTATTCGGAGGCCCCCTTTGCAAGGATACCTGCTGTTCCCTGACGGCCGTGCGCTTCAGGGCGAATTGATTGGCGCCAAACGCCCCCAACTGGGCGAATTGGTGTTCAACACTTCGATGACCGGCTATCAAGAAATTTTGACGGATCCCAGTTATCATCGCCAAATTGTGGTGCTGACCTATCCCGAGGTCGGCAACTACGGTTGTCACCTGGAGGTCAGCGAGTCGACGTTGGGTCATGCCGCGGGCATGGTTTTGCGTAATTTGAGTCCGGGTTCGTTCCACAATCGCTACCAACAGACGTTCGATGCTTTTTTGGCTGAAATCGGCGTGACCGCCATCATCGGGCTGGACACGCGCAAGTTAACCCAAATGATCCGAGATGAAGGCCCCCGAAATGTGATGATCGTGCCCGCGCATATTGCGGCCGATGACGCCGCCAAAGAACTGGCGGCCGCGCCCGGCATGGCGGGCGCCAACTTGGTCCCCGAAGTATCAACCCGTGAAAAAGTGATTCACGGCGACGGCGAAACCCACATCGTGTTGCTCGACCTGGGCATCAAATTGGCCACGATTCGCGCCTTGGTTGAACGGGGCTGTCGCGTCACGCAAGTGCCGTGGAACACCGACTTCGAAGCGATTCAAGCGCTCAAGCCCGACGGCATTTTGCTGTCCAATGGACCTGGCGATCCATCGGCTGTGCCAGGCGTACGGCCGACCGTAGCCAAACTCATGGAGCATTACCCCACGATGGGTATCTGTCTGGGTTTTCAGTTGATGGCGCTATCCATCGGCGGCGAAACCTACAAGTTGCCCTTCGGGCACCGTGGCGGCAACCACCCGGTCAAATTCGAAGGCCGCGTGGTCATCACCTCGCAAAACCACGGTTTTGCCGTCCACGAGCATTCGATTCCCACCGACAGCTGTGAAATTACCCACCACAGTTTGTTCGATGGCTCGCTCGAAGGATTCCGCATGCGCGAGAAACCGGTTTTCGGCGTCCAGTTCCACCCCGAAGCGGCGCCAGGCCCCAACGATTGCCTCGACCACTTCGATTACTTCCTCAAATCGGTCAACGAAAGCAAAGGGGGCACGCATGCCTAGACGCGAAGACATCAAAAGTGTCCTACTGATCGGCAGTGGTCCGATCATGATCGGGCAGGCCTGCGAATTCGATTATTCCGGCGTTCAGGCGATTCGCGCCCTCAAAGAAGAAGGTCTGCGCGTCATTTTGGTGAACTCCAATCCCGCCACCGTGATGACCGATCCCGATTTGGCCGACGCCACCTATATTGAACCGCTGACCCCCGGTTTCCTGGAAACCATTATCGAAAAAGAAAAGCCCGACGCGTTGTTGCCGACGATGGGTGGTCAAACGGCACTGAACTTGGCGATGACCTTGGCTGAACGCGGCATTCTCGAGAAACACGGGGTCGATTTGATTGGCGCCAGCGTTGACGCGATTTCCCTCGGTGAGGATCGTCTCAAGTTCCGCGACCTGATGACCGCCAACGACATGGACACCTGCCGTGGGGGTTTTGCGCACAACATGGACGAAGCGCGCACCATCCAAAAAGGTATTGGTTTTCCCGTCATCATCCGACCCAGTTTCACCTTGGGTGGTTCCGGTGGCGGCGTTGCCCACACGATGGAAGAGTTCGAACAAATCGCCCACGCCGGTCTGACCGCTTCGCCCAACAGCCAAATTCTGGTGGAAGAATCGATCATCGGCTGGAAGGAATTCGAGCTCGAGGTCATTCGCGACAAAAACGATAACGGTATCATCGTGTGTTCGATCGAGAACCTGGACGCGATGGGCGTGCACACCGGCGACTCGATCACGGTGGCGCCGGCGCAAACCCTCACCGACCGCGAATACCAATTGCTGCGCGATATGTCGCTGCAAATTCTGCGTTTGGTGGGTGTGGAAACCGGCGGGGCCAACGTGCAATTCGCCGTCGATCCCAAAACCAGCCGCGTGATTGTGGTCGAGATGAACCCGCGCGTTTCGCGCAGTTCGGCGCTGGCCTCCAAGGCGACCGGTTACCCGATTGCCAAGGTCGCCGCCAAATTGGCCTTGGGTTACACCCTCGACGAGTTGGCCAACCAAATTACCCAAATCACGCCGGCCTCATTTGAGCCCAGCCTCGATTACGTCGTCATTAAGTTCCCACGCTGGGCGTTTGAGAAGTTCCCCCGCGCCAACGCGACCTTAACCACCCAAATGAAATCGGTTGGCGAAGTCATGTCTCTTGGTCGCGGTTTCAAGGAAGCTTTTCTCAAAGCCGTGCAATCGCTGGAGCAGGGTCGCCACCACCTGGGCATTCCCCGCAACGAACCGCCCGAGGATTTGGAAGAGCGGCTCAGCATTCCCAACTGGTTGCGCATGCGTTCCATTTTCCACGCCTTGCGTGCCGGATGGGACATCGACCGTATCTACGAATTGACCAAAATCGATCCCTGGTTTCTGGCCCACTTCCGCGACATTGTCGAAATTGAGAAGCAGCTCGGTGCGCACTCGCCCGAGTCGGTTCCCGAGGAATTGTTGCGTTTGGCCAAATACTGGGGTCTTTCCGACGCCGGCATTGCGCTGGTGATGGGTTGCGATGAAAGTTTGGTGCACGCCAAAAGCAAGCTGCTGCCCTACGGCTACAAAGCGGTTGACACCTGTGCGGGCGAGTTTCCGGCCGAAACACCGTATCTTTACGGTGCCGCCGGTGAGGAAAGCGAAGTGGAACCGCTGAGCGGGCCCAAAATTGCCATCATTGGCAGCGGACCCAACCGCATTGGTCAAGGGATTGAGTTCGATTACTGCTGTGTTCAGGCGGTAAATGGCTTTAAAAAAGCGGGTTACCAAACGATTATGATCAATTGTAACCCCGAAACCGTGTCGACCGATTTCGATGTCGCCGACCGCTTGTACTTTGAACCGCTGATTCTGGAACGGGTACGCGCCGTGCTGGAATTCGAGAAACCGGACGCGGTTGCGGTGGCTTTTGGCGGTCAAACTTCGCTGAACTTGGCCGAACCGCTGGCCGATCTCGGCTTCCGTATTATTGGCACGTCCAGCGAGATCATCCACCGGGTTGAAGACCGCAAAGCTTTTGCACAGGTCATCGAGGCGACCAACTTGCGCCAAGCCGAACACCGTACCGCCAACAACTTCGAGGAAGCGCAGGCCTTTGCCGCCGAGTTAGGGTTCCCGTTGATGGTGCGACCCAGCTTCGTGTTGGGTGGTCGCGCCATGTCGATTGTGTGGGACAACGAGGACTTGCACCAAAGCTTGCACCTCGCTATGGCCGCCACGCCCAACCAACCGATTTTCATCGACCGTTTCCTCGACGATGCGATTGAACTGGACGTCGACGCCTTGGCCGACGGCAAACAGGTTTCGATTATCGGCATCATGCAGCACATTGAAGAAGCCGGTATCCACTCCGGTGATTCGTCCTGTGTCTTGCCGCCGGTAGCCTTGTCGCAAAACCAAATCGAGGAAATCAAACGCGCCACGCGAGCCTTGGCCGAAAATCTCGGTGTTGTCGGCTTGCTCAACGTGCAGTACGCCATTTGGCGCGACGCGCTCTACGTGATCGAGGCCAACCCGCGTTGTTCGCGAACCGTGCCCTTCGCCGCCAAAGCGATTGGCTTCCCTGTTGCGGAAATGGCCGCACGGGTGATGGCCGGTGCCACGATTGAATCCTTGGGTTTGCCGCTCGAGCCGGAACCCTACATGTGGCACGTCAAATCGCCGGTATTCCCGTTCAACAAGCTGCAGGGCGAAGACCCCGTGCTTGGCCCGGAAATGAAATCGACCGGCGAAGTCATGGGTTCGGCGCGCAGCTTCGGCAACGCTTACGCCAAAGCCTACCGCGCCACCAACTACGAGTTACCGCGTGAAGGTAAGGCGTTCATCAGTGTGACCGACAGTGACAAACAGGTCATCGCCCATGTCGCCCGCGATCTGTACCAGTTGGGCTTCACCTTGGTGGCCACCAGTGGAACCGCGCGTTTCCTGCGTGAGCGCGGTGTGCCGATCGAAGACATCGCCAAACGCCATCAGGGCAGTCCCAACATTATGGACGCCATCCAAAATGGGGAAATTGCCCTGATTATCAACACCCCGGTGGGTAAGGAAAGCCACGAGGACGATCGCTACATTCGCTTTGAAGCCTTGCGCCTCAACGTGCCGTGCATCACGACGACCTCGGCTGCTAAAGCCGTTGTCGCCGCCATTCGCGCGATTAAGTCGGAACGGCTGACCGCCGACAGTTTGCAAGATTTGGCGCGCCATCGCGGCTAGTCGTTAAACCTAATCACCAAGGGGGAATTCGGCTTCGGTCGGGTTCCCCTTTTTTATTTAGTCCGGCTCGCCGGGACGGGTCACCTGGAACCAAATTTCCCGACCGCGCCGGGGTTTGATGGAGTGCGCCGCCGGATCGCTAAAAACCAGGACCTCAAACCGTGCCGCCAGCAGTTCGCGAAAGGTCGCGGGCGCCACGGCGAAGGGTGGGCCGGCGTTCTTGGGGACCTTGCTAAAAACCATGCCGACGTACGTTCCGCCTGGTTTGAGTGCGGTGGCGATAGCGTCCAAATAGGCCGCCCGATCATCGGGATGGAGTGCGCAAAAACAGGTGTATTCCCACGCCCAATCAAATTGGCCTGGATAGGCGAGTTGGGTCACATCCGCCGTTGCCCAGGTGATGTTGGCGTGTTGGTAACGGGCTTGAGCCGCCGCCAAGGCGCTGGGCGCAAAATCGACAGCGACCACCTGCGCGCCCTGTTTGGCCCAGTAATAGGCGTCGTGGCCGGCGCCGCATCCCGGTACCAAGACCCGGCCGCGCTGCGAATGCTCGCGCAAAAACTGCACCAGCGCCGGGGTAACACCGCCTAGGTCCCAACGGGTTTCGCCATTCCGCCACACTTCTTCCCACTGAGCGGGGCCGAGCTCGGCACGCTGTTTGGCCATGCCTGCGCCTTAGTCTTGGGTCTCGTTTTTTGCGTCGCCTTGGCTGTCGCCCTGATAACGTGAGAATGTGTAGAAGTCGTTGCTTTGCCATTTGACCCAGCTTGCTCGGTCGGCCAAGTCGCGGGTTACATCCGTCATCATTTGGGCCAGCGCCGCCATGTTTTCAGCGTCGACACGGTCGGGATTATCGTGAACCGCGTGGTAGTGATCTTCGCCGCCCCAGGTGGAAAATGAGTGGGCGGGTACGCCTTGCGCCGTGCGTTTTTCGCGGTCAGCGACCAACATTGCGAACGGCACATTATCTGAACGCACGAATAAGTTCAATTTGGGGAAGGGGTTGCTGATGAATTCCCAGCCGTGTTTACCGGTGTGTTTGGCGACCACTTCGTGCAAATCGCTGTAGTCGCGGCCCGTCATCCATATCTTCTTGGGTCCGAGCTTGGTGGCGTGCCCCACCATTTCCAGGTTGAGGTTGACCACCAACTTCTCCAACGCGATTAACGGGTTTTTGGCGAACCAACGCGAACCGTGCAAACCCTCTTCTTCGGCCGCCCAGCCAATTACCAAAATCGAGCGTTTTGGGCCCTGACCTTTTTTCTGAAGCCGGCTCAGCGTTTTGCCTATCGCCATGGCCACCGCGACCCCACTGGCGTTATCGTCCGCACCGTTGTAGATCAGGTCGCCTTCACCCTCTGTTTTCTCGCCGATGTGATCGTAGTGGGCGGTGATCATGATCCATTCTTCTTTTAAAGCGGGATCCGATCCGGGAATCATGCCGATCACGTTGCGTGCCTTTATGGTTTCACCGTTGTGGGTAAAACTGAACGGTTGGAAGTAATCTTCCGCGCCTGGCAAGGGTGCCAAACCGATTTTGGCAAACTCAGCGGCCAGCCAGTCTGCTGCCTTGGCGGCACCCTCGGTGCCTTCCATGCGGCCTTTCATCGCGTCGCCCGCCAGCGTTTCTACCCACTGCTTCATTTGGGCGGGCGTTGCTTGCGGCGGGCCTTCCAGCGCCCAACTCGAGGCGGCGGTGAACAAACACGAAACAAACAAGAGACGCAAAGTGGCGGATAACAATGATTTCATAGAGCAAGGATCCTTTATCGAGGAAGTGCGCCGATCACGGCGAGTCGGCGGCGATGGCGGCACGCCGACGGTGGAGGTTCGGTTCCGGGAAAGGATGGGTGCGAAGGTCCCGGTGGTTTTTGGCTTTTTGCAGCAAAAATCGTGGCGGCGAGGCAACGGTGGGGGAGCCGCAAAAAAGCAATTGTAACCCAAAGCGGGGTAAGCGACGGTAACCGGTATCTCATAGGTGTTCGGAAAGTCGCCGGGAATCTTTACGAGAAACCCAACGCGCACCGCGTTTTTTTTTCGCTGTTCCTGGCTTGAACCCAGCCGGGACCTGTGCTTTGTTGGTGGGGAACATGCTCGTAACCTTGGTTTTACCGGAGGCTCGCCTTGGCAAACTCGACTTCGGCCGTTGTGCCCGACTCCGCCGGCTCCTGGCAGTTTTGGATTGATCGCGGTGGTACCTTTACCGATATTGTCGCCCGACATCCCGACGGCCGTCTTAGCGCCCATAAGTTCTTGTCCGAACATCCCGAGCGCTACCGCGATGCGGCCTTGTTCGGGATGCGTCGTTTATTGGGGCTTGCTGCGGACGCCGTTTTGCCCGCCGAGCAAGTTGCCGCCGTCAAGATGGGCACCACTGTTGCCACCAACGCGCTGTTGGAACGCAAGGGCGCCAAAACACTGCTGGTCGTGACCGAGGGATTCGGCGACGTTTTGCGGATTGGCAGCCAACATCGCCGCGAGATTTTTGCACGCCACATCCAGAAGCCGGCGCCGCTTTACCAGCGTGTTTTGGAAGTGCGCGAACGGGTCACCGCCGACGGCACACCGCTTTTTCCGCTCGACCAAGATCATGCCCGTGCCGCTTTGGCCGAAGCCCACGCCGCCGGTTACGAGGCCGTGGCGATCGCCTTGCTGCACGGGTACCGGTTCCCCGAACACGAACAACAGTTGGGTGCGCTTGCTCGTGAGGTTGGCTTTGGCCAGGTGTCGCTCAGCCACGCCGTCACCGGCCTGATTCGTTTGGTCCATCGCGCCGATACCACCGTCGCCGACGCCTACCTTTCTCCTGTGCTGCGCCGTTACGTGGCGCAGGTTCAGGCTGCTACCGGGTCGGTGCCCTTATTGTTCATGCAAAGCAATGGCGGGCTCATTGCCGCCGACGCCTTCCAAGGTAAAAACAGCGTTTTGTCCGGGCCCGCCGGTGGCATCGTCGGCGCCGTCGCCACTGCCGAGCAGGCCGGTTTTCCCCGTGTGATTACCTTTGATATGGGCGGTACTTCGACCGACGTCGCCCACTACAACGGCCGGCTCGAGCGCTCCTACAGCCGCGAGGTGGCCGGGATCCGTCTGCAAGCGCCGATGATGGACATTCACACCGTCGCCGCCGGCGGCGGTTCCATACTTCACTTCGACGGTCTGCGTTTTCAGGTCGGGCCACAATCGGCCGGTGCCGACCCCGGCCCCGCCGCTTATGGTCGCGGCGGTCCCGCCACCGTCACCGACGCCAATTTGATCCTGGGCCGTTTGGTGTCCGCCTGTTTTCCTAAGGTGTTTGGGCCCAACGGTGATCAAGGGCTTGATCGAGCAGCCGCCGAGGCGCGTTTTCAAGCTTTGGCTGATGCCGCCGCTCAAGCTACCGGTCAGCCGACTGACGCCGTCACCGTCGCTGAAGGTTGCTTGCGACTGGCCGTCGCCAACATGGCCGACGCCGTTAAAAAGATTTCGTTGCAACAGGGACGCGACGTTGCTGAATACGCCTTGCAGTGTTTTGGCGGCGCCGGCGGCCAGCTCGCCTGTCGGGTGGCGGCAGAATTGGGCATGCGCACCGTGTTGGTGCATCCCTTTGCCGGTGTGTTGTCGGCTTACGGCATGGGTTTGGCCGATGTGCGCGCCCTCGAATCGCGCACCGTCGAGAAGCCGCTGACCGATGCTCTGTGGCCCGAGCTCGAAGCCGTCAGCGACGACTTGCGCGTTACCACCCGGGCGCAATTGAACCCGCCCGCCGGGCTGGTTCCGAGTTATCACATCACCCTTAACGTCAAATATGCCGGCAGCGACGAAGCCTTGACCCTGGCCTTTGACACGCCCGCCGCCGTGCAGGCCGCCTTTGCCGACCGCCATCGCAGCCGTTACGGTTTTGTCATGGAAGGTAAGGATCTGGTCATCGCCGGCTTGCAAGTGGAAGCGCGCCTGACTGAAAACAGCGTGGCCGCCGACCTCGGTACGCCTTCCGCTTTTCCCGAAAGCCGGCCGCCTGAACACCATATGTGGTTTAACGGCAAGCGCCACGCCGTACCGGTCTACGATTGGGCCGCCTTGACCCCGGGCCAAACTGTCGACGGCCCCGCCGTAATTGTGAACCCCTTAACCGCTGTGACCGTTGATCGCGGCTGGCGTGCCCAGGCTCGCGATATGTTGGTCATTGAGCACGTGGCGCCGCATCAAAACGAGTACCGTGCAACCTCGGACGCCGCCCTAGCCGCCGTTGATCCCGTGCGACTCGAGATTTTTAACAACCTGTTTATGTCGATTGCCGAGCAAATGGGGTTCGTGCTGCAGAACACCAGCGTCTCCGTTAACATCAAGGAGCGCCTCGACTTTTCCTGTGCTGTGTTTGATCGTGGTGGGAACCTGATTGCCAATGCGCCGCATATGCCCGTGCACCTAGGCTCGATGGGCGAAAGCGTGCAGGCGCTGATTCGCCACGCCGCCGCGCTCGAGGTCCTTTTTGCGCCAGGCGACGTTTACGCCACCAATGATCCCTACAACGGTGGCACCCACCTGCCCGATATCACCGTCATTTCGCCCGTGTTCGACCGGGACGGGACCGATGTGCTTTTTTTCGTCGCCTCGCGCGGCCATCACGCTGATGTCGGCGGCAAAACGCCCGGCTCGATGCCGCCCTTCAGTCGCCACATCGAGGAAGAAGGTGTGCTGCTCGACATGGTGGCATTGGTTAAAGACGGCGTTTGGTGTGATGATCGCATCCGCGCCTTGTTCCTCCACGGTCCTTACCCAGCGCGCAATCCCGAGCAAAACCTGGCCGACCTGCGCGCCCAAGCCGCCGCCAACAACAAAGGTGTGACTGAGCTGCGCTTGCTGGTCGACCGTTACGGACGCGACGTCGTCAGCGCTTACATGCAGCACGTGCAGGATTACGCCGAAACCTGTGTGCGCCGGGTCATTGGCGTGCTGCAAAGTGGTTCTTTCCGTTATGCGTGTGATTCCGGCTGTGTCGTTAACGTGCAGGTCACCACGGATCAGGCCAACGGTACCGCCGTCGTAGATTTCAAGGGCACTTCGCCCCAGCAAATCGACAATTTTAACGCGCCCGCCGCCGTCACCAAAGCCGCCGTGCTTTACGTGTTCCGCTGTTTGGTCGAAGAAAATATTCCCCTTAACGCCGGCTGCTTGAAGCCGCTCACCATTCGCATCCCCGAGGGCAGCATGCTGGCGCCGTCCTATCCGGCCGCCGTGGTTGCCGGTAACGTGGAAACCTCGCAGGTCGTGACCGACGCCTTGTTTGGTGCGCTGGGCGTGCAGGCCGCCGCCCAAGGCACCATGAACAATTTCACCTTCGGCAACCAGCGCTATCAGTATTACGAAACCATTTGTGGCGGCTCGGGGGCCGGCCCCGATTACGACGGCTGTGACGCCGTCCAAACCCATATGACCAACTCGCGCATGACCGATGTCGAGGTGTTGGAACTGCGGTTCCCCGTTTTGTTGGAGCGTTTTGCCATTCGGCGCGGCAGTGGTGGTGCCGGCTCCCATCGCGGTGGCGACGGCGTCGTGCGTCGCTTGCGTTTCTTGGCGCGTATGACCGCCGCCATTTTGGCCAACCGTCGCGAAATTGCCCCCTTCGGCCTGCACGGTGGCCGACCCGCGGCGACCGGGCGCACGCGCCTGTGGCGTCTTACCGGCGAGGTGGAGGTCCTGTCGTCGCAGGCCCAAGTTGATGTCGAACCGGGCGATGTCATCGAAATCGAAACGCCGGGTGGCGGTGGTTTCGGCGTGGCGCCGGTACCTGTTGAATCGTGACCCATGCGGCCGGCGCGGCGCACATTTGTGCTGAAACTTGGTCGCGCCTGAAAGTTGACGGTTGTCTTTGTCGCGCTTCTCGTTTATTGTTCGCATGCTCGGTTCCGTTCTACCGAGCCTTACCAAAATCCCGAATCGCGTTTGTATCGTCGGTTTTAGGCGCACACCCTCTTCTAACGGCTTGTTTCGTAAGGCTTTCTTTGGGAATGGCCGTTACTTTTGCGAAGCTTCTACCGCTCTCCGTGCCAAACGCCACAGGTCGCGATAGCTTGATTTCGGTAAAAAAATGAGAAACCGCAACGGATTTTCGTCTCGGGTCGCCACCTACCGTCAAGAGGGGCGTGACCGCGTTTCTCACTCTTCACCGTGTGTTTCCGCTCGTTTAACCCGCGGTGCTGCGATTTCAACCGAACGAGGATCAACCATGCAACGAGTTTGGCGTTACTTGCTCCTGTTGGCGGGGCTGCTCTTGATGACAGCGAATGCCTGTCGCGGTTATCACCGACCGGCCGTGTTTTTTGCCGAAGATCAGCGCTTAATTATGGAAGGCGTGATTGACACCGATACGCCGAAACGCCTTGCCGAAGTGCTCGAACGCCACCCGCACATCACCACCATTGTGTTGCTCGATGTCGAGGGGTCGGTTGACGACAACGCCAGTCTGGTTGCCGGTCGTTTAATCCGTGAACGAGGCCTGGCGACCCACATTCCGGCCGCCGGCGTGGTGGCTTCCGGCGGCACCGATTTCTTTTTAGCCGGCGCCAAACGCACCGTTGAGGCCGGCGCCAAAATCGGCGTGCATGCCTGGGGTGCGGATGGCGATCCGAACCCAGCCGAAGGTTTGGCCGAGGGTCATCCCAATCACCGTTCGCATTGGGACTACTACCGCGACATGAACGTGCCCGAGGCTTTTTACTGGTTCACGCTTAAAGCCGCACCCACTGAAAGCATGCACTGGATGACGCGTGCCGAAATGGAAGAATTTGGCTTTTTCGCGCCCTAAGCGAAGATTTTCCTCCCGCTTTCCGATAGAGAAGACAGCATGAAACGTGCAACAAACGTGGTTCAACGACGGTCTCTGGGGAAGCCTGATGAATTGGCATCGCCCTTCAAGTGAATTTTTTATCGAAGCGTGCATCGCGACAACCGACCAGGTGCCGCTGCCGCAAGTATGGCAGCCGTTGGCACGACTGTGGCGTTACAGCGTGCTTGAGCCCTATGGGTTCTATTGGCATTTTTTCGAACATTGCGATCCGGCCTGCGCCGAGGGTTGGCTGCGGACCTGCCGTTGGCATCCCCAAGACCTGTGTTTCGCTGAGCAAGAAATCCGGCCCAAGGTGTTTTTCTCTGATTTTCACCTGGGTGCAGAGGACATCACCGCCGTGTATGTCGGCCTCAACGACCTGATCGATCCCAATCCGATCCAGGCCGGGATCTACGACGGACCCTATTACGGTTTGGTGTTGTACGAATTCGGAGTGCAGAAAAAACAGCAAACCTGGCTGGACCAAGCGCCCCTTACCGCTTTGAAGCAGGTCTTTAGCGACCGTTTGCAACAACAGATGGGTTGGCCGCAAATTGAACAACCCGAGCCGGGCTACCCTCGGCTAGGTTTGTGATCTCAAAAAACGCTAGGTTGCGTCGCCGTCAAACAACGAGGTACGGCCATCGGCTTCGCTCCGCGATAGGCCGCTGGTTTCGCGCTAAAATACGGGCAAGCGATTAAGCGAAGATTTTTTGTAGCGTTGGGTATCGAATGTCGTCAGAGCCTACCTCGTCGGAATCTATCGGCCTATCTAATGAGAAACCTTTTGCACCAGAGGCGGTAACGGCCGATGCCACCTCGCCGAATGCCATTTTTGAGCATCGTAGTCGAAATACGAACAGGCTCTTAATAGGTGGCCTTGCGGTGGTTTTCCTCAAAGAAATCTACCAATCCGACGCTATTCGACTATTTCTTTTACTGAGCGTCGTGTTTTATCCTGTGGCCTCGGTTTTGCGGTCTCCTCTGCTGCGGGCTTGGTGTTTGCGCAAAGCGCGCTTGCTACGTCTGTTCGGTCTCGCGGGTGATGATGCACGTTACCAACTGGTGCGTTGCCGTTTTTTTACCATTGAATTGGTGGTAGTCAGGTCTCGGTTTATTGGTTGGCCGCGCGCGGTGTTTCACTGTCGTTTTCACCAGCAAGAGGCGGTACCGTTTCAATTCGTTTCGGGCAAAAAACCCAAGTCTTGGTTGCTGCACCAGCGGCTCACGCAGGCGTTTAGTGATGCTCTAAGACGTGAAATGAAGTACTACTATCAGGGCGATGGGCAACAGTTGGATGCGGCTGTGACCTTGTTTGTCCCTGAGTTGGGCACCGTACGTCCTAAATCCTTGGTAGATGGTGTTTTTGTTTGCGAATGGTGGTACCAGGAAGAGAACTTGTTGAAGCCTGAAGCGGCTGCGCGAATGGAATTGGCTCATGCCCTTCAAAAAATCGCCATGATGGCAACCCGTATGGCCGGCGGTACCTTCGCGCTTGGTGAATTGGCCGACATGATTGATGCGCGTCATCATTGGGCCTATCGTCGCCGTGCTTTAATCATGCTTTTCGACGGGTACACGCGGTCCGCTGAGGGGCGTGCAGCGCTTGCAAAAGAGCCGTTGTCCCAATGGCACGAGTTTGCTGTGCCGGTAGCCTATTCGCTTGGTTTAACCGTAGACGAAGTGGCACTTCAGCGCGATTTTCAGTCCCTGTCTGCTGAAAGGCGGTCGTTGTTTTTCTCCATTTTGTTGCGTGTTCATCTTTATCCCGGTGCTGATTTGACCACACCAACCACGCTGTCTCATGAATTACTTTCGGCTTGGCTGGGTGCTTTGCAAACGGCGGATGATCGGGTTTCGGTACGCCATTTAACCGCTTGTTATTATGAGGGCATCCTGCCGCCGGAGCTGGTTTTGCGCCACATCATCCGTGAAGACGATCCTCGCACGACAGGGTTTTTGGCCGATGTGGTGTTGGGTGGACCCACGGCCCATGTCGCCATTGCCGTAACCGTTTTATCTCAGTTCGATCTCAGCCCGCGCAGCCCCGACGGCGCTGAGCTATTTCCACAGCTCAGCGATGCCGACCATGACAGCTTGTTGCGTCGACTTGGTTTTCAGAAAGCGTCGGAAACGGACGCCCAAATAGTTGAAGAAAAATTGAATCGCCCCGCGCATCTTGATCTGGGTGAGGCGCTTGCCAACCCTTACCATTTCAAAATGTTATTGCGTCGGCTCCAGGATGAGGATGATCGCGCGTGTATTCCTCATTTAATCGCGTGTTTCCATTTGCCCCACATGCGTGAAGAAATCCTGACCTTCATCGGTCGTGCGCATGATCAGCGGGTGGAATTTTTCCTCCATGATGTCTTGTCTTTTGGATCAGCCGGTGAGGTCAAACATGCTGTACACGTGCTGCGGTACCATGGCACTCGTCTTTCTCTTGCGCCCTTGCAGGAAACCCGCCGCCGGCAGGGACGTGTCCACCGCGAACTCATTGATGATGCTGTCGCGGCGATCAATCAACGTTATCCGGCCTTTGCCGAGGCCGGCGCCTTGAGCCCCGTCGCGCCTCTTGCCGACGGCGCTGTCAGTTTGGTCGGAAACGAGACCCGGCAGGGTACGCTCAGTCGGCTCGATACGCCGGCAGACGATGGGCAAGTCAGCCTTGAGCCGCCGACGCCGGATGGCGAAGAAAGCCATCGGCCCGTTTAGTACCGCTTGTCGCCTCTTTTTTGCAGCCGTGCGGGCGGTCGTTTCGGTTCTGCCGTCGTGGGTTGCTGCTTGATGAAAATTATCTTTATCTTCATGTTTTATTTCTTGATTTACGCTGGCGAAAAAACGCTGTTATGGTAAAATGCGGGGCATTGCGAGGGCGCATTCCCCGGCAATCTTTATACAAATTAATTCCTTATTTCATCGTTTTGGTATTGATTCATAGTAATCCATGAACCCTTTTGACACGGTTCCATCGCGTTCATCTTCGTTCTTGCCGTTGTGTCCCACACATGGTGCGGCGCTCTTGTGGCCGTTGCTTTTCCGGGGCCGAGACAAACCACGTTCTTTTTAAACCTGCGATAAAGCCAGGCCTGGTTGGTTGATGCTTGAAGGTCGCATTGCGTCGTCCTGTCTTGCCGTTCGTTGCGATTTCTCGCAACCTTTCCTGGTCGGCTATTGTGTCAATCGTCGCGGTCAATGAGGTATGGGTCATGCAGCCAAAAACGGAGACTTTCGGATTCTTATTTAACCTCGAGCGACGCCTGGTCGGCGCCATGGAGCAATACGGCCTGCGCGCCTGTCGCCTCGCCATCGGCGTTGTGTTCATATGGTTTGGGATTCTCAAACCCTTTGGACTCAGTCCCGCCGATCAACTGGTGCGCGATGTAACCTTTTGGGCGCCGATCCCAAACTTTGTCACGATCTTAGGCATTTGGGAAGTGGTCATCGGCTTGTGTTTCCTGTACCGCCCGTTAATTCGGCTGGGTTTGCTGCTGATGTTCCTGCATATGCCGGGCACTGTCCTGCCGTTTTTGCTGGTGCCGGATCGGTGCTGGCATGTGTTTCCTTTTGCGCTGAGTTTGGAAGGTCAGTACATCGTCAAGAACTTGGTTTTGGTGGCGGCGGCCCTGGTGATTGGCGGCAAAATCCGCTATCGCATGAACGAAGTAGCGCCCTTCGCTTCGGAACAATTTCTGACACTGTTGAATCACGGTTCATGGGTTGGTCTCAAAGCGGGCGCAACCCTCATTCAACAAGGCGAACACCATAAATACCTGTACTACCTCTTCGACGGCCGCGCCAACGTGTTGGTGGACGGTCGCGTAACCGCCGGCTTGGAGCGCGGCCAGTTTGTCGGGGAAATGAGTTTCCTGACCAACGAAGGCGCCGGCGCCACCGTCATCGCCGCCGAACCTTTGCGTTTGGTGCGTTGGTCCAAAGCCGATCTGAGCAAACGCCTCAAAGAAGAGCCGGAACTGATGGACGCACTGCAGGTCGTCATTTGCCGCGACCTGGTTGGCAAGTTGCGCCAACGACAGCCGCTGGAAACCACGCCGGAACCGGCCGCCAACCGCCGCGTCGCCACAACGGTTTAACAGTCGGCCTCACTTCTTTTTGGGTTTTTTCTTTTTGTAGGCCTTGTTGTCGACCTCGGTGACCTTGCCGCTTTGTGCTTCGATCCAGTCGATCCAGGTTGCCGCCGTCGCTTTGTCGCAGGTGAGCAGCAGGTCTTCGGCGGGGTCGTCGGGTTCGTAGTACTCGCGCGTGAGCCAGCCTGGGCGTGCGCTGTTGCTGACGATCAAAACCGCCACCTCGCCGTCTTCGGCCATAAGCCGGTGGTTGGCTTTAATTTGTTCGTCGGTCAGGCCCTCACAGCGGATGGTGGTTAACTTGTCGCGCCCGTGGCCTGGGTCCAGGTAGCCGCCGAAAAAGGTGAAGGTTGTGTTTTGCCAGTCGCACCAAGCAGCTAGGTCGGCGACGGATTGGGAGCATAGGTTGACGCGCGTTTCGGCCACGCCTTGGCTGTCGTCGAACGGCAGCACGATGACCTCACCTTTTTGCAATAAAGCGGGATGCAAGTCGCCGAACAGTGGCTCGCCGGCGAAGGGTTTACCAGGCGCCACCAATAAACGTGGGCTGTTTTGCAGCGCTATCGTTACCAGTTGCTGGACGACGAAACGCGAAAAGGCCGGGCTGACCGGTTCCGGCGCGCTCATGTCGCTGTTGAGACCCCACACCGGCGGGTCGTCGTTGCCGTCGTCGCCGTCGAGGTACCACACCGAGAAGCGGTCGTCGGCCAGGATGAGTGGGCAGCGTGGCAGCAGCGTTTGGCTGACGCCCAACTTGAGCATGGCCGCGCGCTGTTGGTTGAAGCCGGCCTCGTCTCGGGCCGGCGGCGCGTTGAGCACGCTTGCAAACGCCGGATGAAAGCCGATCCGTTGCCAAAAAGCGGCGACCGTGGCCGGCAAGTCCGCGCTGTTTGCGACGTCGCTGCGTTTTTGTGGGTAGTCCTTGAGACGGTCACAGAGAAAGTCGTAAAGCGGATCGAAGGGGTTCGCCATGGCGCGTTTCTCCTAAGCGGATGATGAGCCGGCGCGCGATGACGCACCTGACTCGAACAAAGAAGCCGAGGTCGCACACAACTGGCGGCCTCGGCAACATCTTGATTTTATGGCAGATTAGCATTTTTCCCGCTGGTGGCAAACGGCGACCGTGTCAT
Source organism: Holophagae bacterium (assembly GCA_030429565.1). Classification (GTDB taxonomy): domain Bacteria; phylum Acidobacteriota; class Holophagae; order Acanthopleuribacterales; family Acanthopleuribacteraceae; genus Acanthopleuribacter. The sequence continues at coordinate 545,424 of JAUIFE010000002.1, forward strand.
GGGCAGCCGGTATGCACGTTGCGCGGTACGACCCGCAGCTTGATGCCGCGCCGTCGCAGCTCGGCGCGCAGGTGGCGCAGCGAGTGACGGCAGCCGGTGCCGCCCTGGGTACAGGGTGGAAAACGAATCTGCAAGGTGACGGTGGTGCCTTTGAAGCGGGCCGAATTGCGCAGCACGTACGAGAGTGCGTGCATTTCGGCGTGGCACCAGTTGCCCATCGGGCCGCTGCGCGTGTGTTGGCGCACGCTGCGGTGCATGGTGCCGTGGCCTGCTTGCCAGGTGCCGTGGCCCTCGCCCCAACCACTGACGAAAGCCGAACGGTGGCCTTGGGGTGTGGTCACAATCGCCGAACATTTGCTGCTGGGGAGCGAGACGGTGCTGCCGTCCGAACGGGTCATGGTGCCGTTGGCGTCGATGTTAAACGGGCCGCCGCCCGAACCGGCCAAGCCGTAGGGATCCATCCAGGTGAACGGGTTGTGGGCGTATTGGTAGAGACCGTTGTTGCCGTTGAGACTGAGTGGGTCTTCGCCGGAGAACAAACCCTGATCGGGCATGTAGTAGCGGAACCAGTTGTAAGCAAAACCGCTTTCCCCATCGAACCACTGGCCTTGGAAGCGGAAGGGCTGATCGGCGTCGGGTAGGTCGCCCTCGCTTTGCAGCAAACCGCCCCAAGTATCGTAACGGCCGGCCCACTGCAGGTGGCCGCCGCCGTCGACCCACTCGCGCGTGAGGCCGATGGGTTCGTTGACGGCAAACATACGTTCGCCGTCGCGGCTCATGGCCAGCGGGCTGAACGTGTGTTCCTCGCGCAGCAAGGTGGTGACGCGTTCGGCACCGTCGCGTTGTTCGATGACGTGGGCCGGGGTCAGGGTGTCCCACACGTAACGGGCGCTGACGCCGGGTCCTTCGCGCAGGATACGGCGGCCCATGGGATCGTAGGCGTAGCGCCACTGTTCGCCGTCGGGCGTGTCGATTTGGGTCAGACGCTCCTCGGCGTCCCAGTGGTAGGTCCAGGTCAGCTTACGGCCCTGGCGGTCGACTTCCTCGCGCGTGGTCAAACGGCCGGCGCGGTCGTAGCGAAAGCGGGTTTGACCCGACTCTGCCACGCGACCTCCGGGTCCGTAACGGCGCGGTTGATTTTGGTGTTGCCATTGTTTGTTGCCGGCGGCGTCGTATTGGTAAACCTCGGCACTGCGACCGTCGTGGTGCACGGCGACGGGTTGGTTACAGGCGTCAAACTCGCGGTCGAAGGTGCCCCAACGGCGATCTTCGACGCGGACCGGGTTGCCGACGGCGTCATAGCGGAAGGCGCGTTCGACGGTGGGCGCCTTGCCGCGTTCCGGGGTCAACATTTTCTGACCGGCAATTAGGCCGGCGTCGTCGTAACGGGTACTCATACAGGCGCCGCCCGGTAAGCGGCGCTCGATTTCGCGGCCGAGCGGATCGCGGGTCAAACGCAGGGTGGCGCCGGCCAAATCGACGGCGGTGATTTGCGAGTTGGCGTCGTAGCCAAACTTGACCACGTCGCCCAGCGAGGTTTTGCGGCTGATGCGGTCGGACAGCAGGTTGTAGGTGTTTTCAACGCTGTAGTCGCCTTGGCTCTCGCGCAACACGTGACCGAAACAATCGCGTTCCCAGCGCACGTCGGCGTGTTTGTTGGCGGCGCGGATCAGGTGGTGGCTGGGTGACCATTCGAATTCGACCTTGTCACCGTCGGGCAATTGTTTTTCGATTAGGCGACCACCGGCATCGCGTTTCATCTCAATGCGTTGGCCTTCGCCGTTAATGACGGCTTTGCACAGGCCGGCCTTGTCGCGTTCCATGGTTAGGACCGAGCCGTTGAAGCGCGTTTCCTTGGTACGCCACCCGTCTTCGTTGTACTCGAATTGGGTGGTTTCGCCGACCTCGTTGGTTACCGCCAACAAGCGGCCGGGTTCGGTATCCCATTTAAAGCTACGGCGGTGGCCAAGCGCGTTGACGACGGCTTCCAGGTGACCGTTAACGCCGTACTCAAAACTAACATTGTGGTTACGGCCGTTGACGACGGTGGTCAAGCGACCGGCGGGATCCCAGGTATAGCGTTCGCTGACACCGTCGGCGAAGGTGGTTTTGAGCAGCCGTCCTTCGAAATCGTATTCGTGGCGCGTGGTGCGGCCGCTGGGGTCGGTGAAGGCGATTAGGTTTTGCAGTTCGTCGTATTTGAACTTGGCCCAATTGCCCAGCCAATCGCTGTGGGCGGTGTTGTTGCCGACGGCGTCGTATTGGTACTTCTGGACGTTGCCTTCGGGATTGGCGACTTTGACCAAATCGCCGGCGGCGTCGTAGTCGTAGGTCCAACGGCCGCCGTTGGGATCGGTCGTGGCCGCTAAATAACCACGCTGATCGTATTCGCGTTTCCAGATGCGACCGTGGGCGTCGATCATCTGTGTCGGCAGGTGGAAGCGGTTAAAGGTCAATTGGTAGCTGTTGCCGACCGGATCGCGGAAGGTGGTGGCGTGCCCGTCCTGGTCGTAGCCGATGGTGAGCTCGCCGCCCTCGGCATCGATTTCGGCGATCAGGCGACCGGCATCGTCAAAGCGCCAGTTCTCTTGCGCGCCGGACGGATTGATTTTGGTTTCGACCTGGCCGGCTTCGTTCCAGTGGTAGGTGGTTTTGCCGCCGTGCGAGTCGGTAACCACGGTGGTGCGCGCCCGTTCGTCATAGGCCAGCGCCGTTTTTTGGTAGTCGCCGGCGCCACACGAATAAATACAGCGCTGCTGCGCGTCGTATTCAAACACAAAAGTGCCCATGCCGCGTGGGGTGTCGGCCACCATCAGCCCGGCCTCGTCGTAAGCGTAAGCGTCGACGCAGTTGGTGGGATCGTAAGCGTGGGTCAATCGGCCGGCTGCGTCGTATTGGTAGCGCGCCACCGACGCCTCGCGACCTTGGAACGCGGTTGTCACGGCGGTGAGTCGACGCCCGCCCGCCGTTTGCGTGTACAGAAATCGGAAGGTACGCTTTTCGCGCGCCTGAACCATGCGTGACGGGTAACCCTCGCTGTCGTAGTGGCATTCAAGACGCCAACCGCTGGGGTTGCTGATGAAGGCCAGCGGCATCACGCTTTCATCGTCCGCGTCGTTGGGCACAAACATGTAGTACTGGCTGGGGTCGTCGTCGGGTCCGTAGCCGAGCACCTGGTAATGACCGTTGACACGGCACAGTTCCAGACGCGATTCCGGCTGCAGCATCCGAAAATTTTGGGTGTGGTCGAATTCGTCGTCTTGAATGTCGAAATAATGCACGATGCCGTTGCGGTCGCGGAAAGCAAAGCCGTCGAGGTCGCGCGTTAGCGTAATTTGGTAGTTGGCAGTCCAGCCTTGGCCGAGGTAACCGGCTTCGCCTTCGAGGGTGTCGGTTCCATAACGGCGCTCCCACACAAACGGCACGGCGCCGGCGAAACTGAAATCATTGCGGGTCGTGAAGACAACCCCGGAAGCCACGTCTATAGGGTGGCCGACGGCCTGGCGTCCCTTGCTTTTGGTCGACATAAAACACTCTCTCTATTCATAAGGTCGGCGTTGGTCGCGTCGGCTTGTAGGCGGCCGCCGCGACCGGGTGGGGGTTGCAAGCGGTTAGCGACCGCCGGGACAACTGGCACAACGGCTGCGGCCGCCGCGACCCTGGTTGCGCGAGCGCAAGCCGCGCACCAGTTTGAGCAGGCCTTTGGCGATATCCATCCAACTGGGCATGGGGAACCCGCCAATCAGCACGTTGGGCGAGCCCAGCGTGATCATGCCGGGGGTACCGGGCGGGACGGCCAAGTCTTTACCCATGGCGGCGGTGGCGGCCATGGCGGCTACGTCGGCGGCGAGCTGGGCGGCAGTCATGGCCGCGTTGGTGGCGAGCGCGGCGGCCATGTGCGAGTTATCGGCTTGCACGGCTTCAATGCCGTCGCCGACGGCACCCAGTCCGCTGGCGACCATGCCCGCGATCATCGCGCCTTTCATGGCTTTTTGCATGGCGGCGGCGGCGCCGCGGGCGGCCGGGTTGGTCGAGGGCACGGGCTTGCAGTGAAAGGTGATGTCGGTCATTCGGGCGGCACGCGAGCCAGCGATGAACACCTTGGAGGAGCCGGTTGTGATCTCGAAAAACGGTGGTAACCCACAGCAGGTGGGCGCCAGGCCGATGTCACCCGCACGGGCGGCGGGCATGCCGTTAATCAGGACCTGGACCGAGGTCCCCAACAGCACGCTGCCGATCGAAGGCAAGGGGGTCGGTGGAATGGGCGGCGGTCCGCTGGGTGGGTGCAGCACGTGGGCATGCGGCGCGCCAATGGCGAGGGAACCCAGCGTGGCGGCGGGGAAACTCGGCAAGGCTTGGGCGACGACGTTGGTTGCCTTAGCAAAGCCCTCGTTGAGCAACATCACCCCTTGGTGCGGCAAGGTCACGACACTGTTAATGCCGTTGGCGATGGTGTGGAGGGCGTTGGTGGGCCGTTGCGCCGGCTCAGGACGGGGGGTGGCTGGAATGTTTCCCATGACTAAACCTCCGCCGGTGGTTGTTGCTTGAGCAGCAGTAGTTCTTGGTCGACGGTGGCGGCTTTCTCACGTTGTTTCAGTGATTTATAACCGCGCTTTAGGTGTCTGAGATTGACCTCGAGCAAGCCGTCCATGGTGCAGTTACGGCACAGCGTCACGGCGGTTTCCCAAAAACCGACGGCGCCCGCATGGTCCTTGATCTTCTCGCGGGTTAACCCTTGTTTCTCCAACATTTGCGCTTTACCTTCGGCATCCAGCAAATGGGTCGCCAGGGTTTCCGCGTGGGCGTAACACTGCTCCGCTTCGGCGTATTGCTTTTGCTTGAAATGCACATCGCCGAGGTTTTTGACAATCGTATAGAAGACGACGTGGTTGTTGCTTTGCGTGACCTCGTGGACGGCGCACTCGTAGTAGTGCTGTGCGCGCGGCAGTTGGTTGTTGCGTTGGTGCACATCGCCGAGACTGTTGAGAACCAAGGCCTGCATGCCGTGATCTTCGGTGCTTTGGTAGTAACCCAGGAGGCGGTTGAATTTGTCGACGGCTTGTTTGCTGCGGTTGTAGGCGTAATCGCGTTGCGCCAACTGCAGCAGGGCGTGCATGCGTTTTTCCATCGGCATGCTTTCGTCTTCCATTTGGTCGACGTTGGCTTGTTCCAGGGCGGCAGCGCTGAAATCAACCGGCAACCATTGCACGCGCGGCGCCTCAACCAGGCTGTGACGCAGGCGTTGGCATTTGGGCAAATCGCGCACCATCAGCCGCACGTTGCGCATCCAAGTTTGGACCCCTTGGTGCGGGGCGAGGTTCTCGAGCAACTCGTACCAACCGTGTTTGTCGCCGACCTCCGTGGGAAACAAGACCCACACCAAACGATGCCCGCCACAGCAGGGCAACAGCGAACGGCTGTATTTAATCGCGCCGATCAAACGTTCGACCGGGTCGCCGTTGCTGTCAAACAAGGCTTCCGGCGGCGCGGCGATGGCCTCTTTTTCTTGTTCTTTGAGCCAATCGGCCGCGATTTGGTGTTCCTCGCGCAGCCGCTCCATGACCATATCGACGAAGGCGCCGGGATGGTGGAAGGGATCGGCGAACAACAAAAATACATCGCTGGGTGAGCTCTGTTCCACGTCGCGCAGTATTTTGAGCACGATGGGGACATCGTTTTCGCTGCTTTCAATGAGTTGCATGAGGTCACGGCGTTGTTCGACAAAGTCGGCAAAACCCTGCCGTGTATCTTGAAATAATTGTTCCATGGCATCACCGCCGGAGCCGATTTGCGTCGGGATCGCGGTTGCTTAGGACGAAGGTTGCGAGCGGGCGGAAACGACCGCGCGGACCGGTAGCTTGTCGTGGTCTATTCATAAGGAAACAGCTCCTGGCTATAAGTGGAAACACGCGGTTGATATAAGGACCGAGTGAGGAACGGGCTCCCACCATGGATGTGGCGCTTCTTGGGTTCCAGGTTGCGAAAAACTTTCGTGTCGCTGTAAAGAAAAGGTGTGAGCCAAGTATACACGTTTGAGGTTAACCTCGGGTTGTTTCGCACGATGCCGCGTCTGCTTTTGACTTGGGTTAAATCCGCCAGGGATAGACGCTTCTGGTTTTCTTGTGGTTAGGGTTCTTTCCTGTTCAGGTGTGCCACGAAAGCCCTTTGCAATTTAATGCCGTCGCCGTTTTGGGCGATAAGGTATAGGTTCCTTGTTGTACATCCCGATGCCGTTACCGTGACGACCCGCTTCGGCTTGCCATGGCCGAAGTTCCGTCATTTCACCTTCGACACACAAAGGGGGGGACTTTGTCTGCTTGGTTGGATCGCATATCGGTCGCGTTTAAGTTCAATGTCCTAATGGGGCTTGGTTTTGTTGTTTTTTTAGGTTCCTATCTCATTTTATCGCAGGGGTTGACCCCGATTGAGCAGCTTTGGGACACCTACCAAGATCAAGTGGTTGCGCGCAATGCCAAGATGTCGCAGCTCAAAAGTTTGCTGGGCTTTGGCGGTCTGATCCACAATCAGAAAAACTACATTTTGCGGCTCGACGAAATTTACTTAAACCTTGCCGAGCAACAGGCCGCCGAGGCGTTGCGTGTCATTGCCGAATACGCGGCCATTGAAGGGCTCAACGCCCAGGAACAGGCCGCCGCCCAGCAATTAAGGGCGGTGGTGACGGCTTACGATGAAGGACTGGTGATGATTCAGGCCTTGCACCGTACCAAAATTCCCAGCGCGATTATTGACCGCCTCATCATCGTCAACGATGCGCCCGCTTTCGAAGCTTTCACCGTTATGGAAGAGGCCTATCGGCAAAAAACGCACGCACTCGGTGCCGCCTTAACCAAGCGCATCCAGCAATCTCTGCAGCGTCTAGGCTTGAGTTTGGGTTTTGGGTTTCTGGCGATTTTGGTCGCTTGTTTGCTCATTCGCATGGCCGTGATTGCCGGTATTGAGCGGGTGGTGACCTTGCTCAAAGACCTCGCTGAAGGCGAAGGCGACCTGACGCCGGTTTTGGCTGAATCCCAAGAGACCGAACTGGGTTTGCTCGGCTATTGGATCAACCGTTTCCTCGAGAACCTGCGCGAGTTGGTCGGTGGTATTCGCGGCCATGCCGAGGATCTTGCGACGGCGGGTCAGCAGCTTTCGGCTTCCTCCGAGCAACTCAGCAATGGTGCCGAGCAAATGCGTTTGGCGGCGGGCAGCGTGAGTGATGACATGGGGAACGTGAACAGCAACTTGCAAGAAATCGCCCTGACCACTGAAGAATTCGATAGTGTGGTGACGACGATTGCCGGGGCCGCCGAAGAAATCTCGGCCACGACCGGAGCTGTGCAGGAATCAACGCGTACCGTTGGTCAATTGGCGAGTAATGCGGGTGAAGCGGGCCGCCATGGACGCGAGCGCGTCGCGGAAATGGAACAATCGGCTCAGGAAATTGAGCTGGTGACCGTGATAATTCGCGATATTGCCGAGCAAACCAAGCTGCTCGCGCTGAACGCCACCATTGAGGCGGCGCGTGCCGGCGAGGCGGGGCGTGGTTTCTCGGTGGTGGCCGGTGAAATTAAAAATTTGTCGTCGCAAAGCACCGACGCCGCCGGCGAAATCTCCAATCAGGTTGAACAGGTGCAGGTACGTGCGCGCGAGGCCGGTGACGCCTCGGAGCAAACCAGTTTGGCGTTGGCCCACGTCAACGATTCGATGGCCGCCATTGACCGGTCGATATCGGAACAAGCCACGGCCACCAAACAAATTTCGCTGCAGATTTTAGATGTGCAGAACGGCGCGGGCAAACTCAGTGAATCGATTCGCGAGATCTCGCAAAAGTCACAAAATGTGAGTCGCAATATGACCCAAGTCAGTGACATCGTCGCGCATTCATCGCAAAGCGTGCAAAACATTGACGGTGAAATTCACCGGTTGTTGTCGGTCTCGCAGGCGTTGCGCGGTCTGGTTGGCAAATTCAAAATTGATTGACCTTAGCCTTCGCCGCGCAGAGTTTTGACCGTGAGGAAGAAGTTGTGGCGTAGCAGGAAATAGACGTGGCCGGGCTTGATGGCGCCGACCGATGTTTTCCAGCGCACGAAGGCGGCCTCGTCACCGTGGGCGCTGCCGTGAAGCACTTTTAATTCGCCGAGGATGATTAACGACAGGTCGAACACGTCTTCCGGCGAGAGGTCGTCGTAGGCGTCGAAAGCTCTGAAGACGATGGGTTGGTAGTTTTTATGGGTTTGGTAGTAGCGGGCAATTTCGGCGTAAAGCGTTAACTGAAAGGCGAAAATGTGTTTGGGCGTGATGCCCTCGGCGGCTTGGTCGGGAAAAACAAAGGCGGGTGCCGTGACGTTCCGGGTTTCGGCGAGATGGGTGAGGATTGGCTGAACTTGGGTGTAATTGAGCATAAAGACGCGGCCGGGTCCCCAGTGTGTTTGCAATCCGCGTTGGCTGCCGATGGTTTTAATGGTGTGCGAGACGGCGCGCAACATTTGGAACACATCGGACGGCGTTTTTTTTCCATCAGGGACATTGCCGCGCCGGTAATCACCGCGCTTGGCCAGGTCCTCGCGGATCTTATCCAACAAGGCATACACATCGGCCGGCTTAAGGTTGTCGGCGTTGCGACTCAGCTCGGCGTCAATCAGCGCCTGGGTCGTGAAGCCGGGTTGTAAGCTGTTGTATTCCAGATGCAGGTAGCATACTTTTTGAAACACATTGCGCGGCTTGATGGAATCACTAAAGGAAACCTTATTAAAATCTCCGGCCGCACCTTGGTAACTTCGCTGCAAGGATCGGTTGATGTTGTAGGCCAGTTGATAGACATCGGTCGGTGTGATGTTCTGCGCCCAAAGTGGGCAAAGGGCGGGCAGGACGAGCAGCAGGAAACCAGACGAAGCGCGATGCTTGAAGCGAGCCATGAGACGGCCTCCGACATGTTTTTAGATACAGGCTTTGTTAAACGCGTCGGAAGAAGCCGGCGGCAACTTTACGTTGGCCGGTGGGAAAATGCAGTTATGGCCCTTGGCCGCGTAGTTTGCGCAGGCGGGCGACTTCGAAAATGCGAAACAACAGACTGATTTCGTTGCGGGCCGTATTAAAGAGGCCGTTGTGGTTGCCGGTTAAGGGGGTTTCGACCAACGCTGCAAACGCCTGGTGACGACTGTGGCCGGCATAGGTCGTCATCCAAGTTGGGTCGACACGATCAAACACGATGATGTCGCAGGAGGCATGCTCCCAGGCGGCCACCTGCGCGGCGTCCGGGGGCTCAGCGCCGACCTGGATGACGTCCACGTGGTGAAATCCCAGGCGCCGAAACCGTTGCTCCGGTTCGGCCGGAGCAGTCGCCCCGAATACGAGCAGGCGCCCCTGCTCGAGCAGGCTGCGCTCGAAATGATGGTCTTGCGCGTCGGCCGTACGCGGCGTCTCGAGTCGCGCGATCTGTAAATCGAAGCGGCGTTGTTTGAGGCGTTCGATGGCGAGCCATAGACACAACCAAAATAAGAGGCCGAACAAGAGGGTTGCGCCGGCACGGTGTTCGGTGTCCTGCCACCGGTGTTCCAGGCGTTCGGTGCGCTGGGCAAGATCGCGGTAATCGCTTTTCATATAGGTCCAGGTCTGTTCAAAGGTATTGCGCCGCTGATCCATCTCGGCCTTCACCTGGCGTTTCAACAAATGGAGATCGCGGGCACTGACCTCGCAGTGCGTGGGCGGATGAGGGTCGGCGTCCGCTTCCGTATTGGGGGTTTGCCCCAAAAAACAGAACAAGATTGTAAGTGTCAGCACGGTACACTCCTTGGCGAGCCCTCGGCGGTTTGGCGCGGTGCCGACTGAATCCGTTGAGAACGGCGCCGGGGCGGCGCGACCCGGCAATAGCCTGGGTCGCGCGATGAGGACGTGGTTAAACGTCGTGGGCGGATGGTTGGGATTAGCGCGAAAAACCCAAGGTGTCATTGGCCTTGCCGTTGCCGGTGTTGGGTTTCTCCGGCGTATACGACGGTGGCGTTGCTTGGTCGCCATTGGGCTGGGTGCTCAGCGAAAAGCCAAGGGTTCCATCGGGCTTGGGTTTGCCCACGTTGGGATCTTCGGGCGCGTCGTCGCCTTGTGGCGGTACCGGCTCGGCTTCACTCTGTGGTTCCTCGGCCATGGGCGTGTCGGTTGTGTCATGACCCGGTGAATCATCAGCGCTCTTGCTAGGTTTCAGGGTGTAACTCAAGGTGTCGGCTGGTTTGGTGCCGCCGGTATTGGGTTTCGGTGGCGCGTACGTCGCGGTTTCTTGTGCGGTGAGCGCTCGTGCCTGCGTTTGGCTTTTGGCGTCATCGGTGGTCTGGCGAAAAGGTGGTTGGGTCAAAAGGAACCTCCAGGATCCGAGTTGGCCGCTGCTCGGCCGGTTACGCTAAAGATGCGTTGAGCAATCTCGTCGGTTAAACCAAGTGAAGCGGCTCTAATCGGATAAAAACCCTTGGGCGAGGAAGGTTCAAAAAATCCTCATTTTTGGGCCATGGCAATCCCTTTGGGCATCATGTTATGCGGCTGTTTATTCCTTTTGCGGCAGGCTGAAGGCATTGGGGTCGCCGTTTAGAGCAAAGCCGGCCCAATAGCGCGGGTCCGCAAAGCCGGCTTGGGCACGTACCGACAACTGCGCTTGCCGGAGCGCTTGGTCGACGGGTTTCTTGTCGCGCAAGAGTCGCGGGTAAAACGCACACATGAGCTTGCGTGTGGCGGTGTCGTCGACACGGTGCAGGGCGGCAAGGGTACGGCGCGCGCCGCCACCCAAAAAGGCTTCATCAAGGCCAAACACGCCTTCTCCAAGCGAGACATCACCGACGCCGCTGTAGCAAGCGCTCAGGGTGACCAGCTCGGCTTCGAGATTCAGGGTTTGCACTTCGGGTAAGGTCAGCCGATGCCCGCGTCGACCTGGCTGTTCTCGGGCCAGCAGTAGCGCTTTATTGGCGGGGTTGACGTTGTTTTCTGTTGCCTGCGGCGGGATGTACTCGCCGCCGTCGAACGGTGTTTCACCGTGACCGCCGATGTGGATGAGTGCGTAATCAGCAACATCGAGTTGGCGCCATTCGGTGAGGGCGGCGGCGTCTTTGGTGCGGACCGTTCGGTATTTTTCCGGCACCAACGCCTGCAGACAGCTCACTTCGGGTTCTAGCTCGGGTAGGGCGCTCTCTTGATCGGCATAGTCGGGGTCGGCCATCAGCAACAAATTCCGTTGTGGCCGGTTGGGCGGACTTTGGCGACGCAACAGGCTAAAGGTCAGTGAGGGCTGAAAGCTGAGCGCGGCTTTGGTGATAAGGGGTTGGCCGGAGTTGGGGATGTGGAGCGCGCCAAACGGTAAATTGGCGAGGTGGTCGTCGGCGACGATAATCAACCGCAGGGGGATGTCGGCGTTTGCGTTGTGCAGCGTTGGCGCCAAGGGTTTTAAGAGGGCGAGGCCGAGGGCGGCGGCGGTTTCGTCCAGTGATTGGGTTTTTTTGCCAGGTTCATCCTGGAATAATTCCTGAAAATAGTTGATTTCTTGCATGAGCTGGTCGCGATTGGGCAAGGGATGCCAAGTGATCCCGGTCTCGTTGATGAGCCAAAGGTAGCTGCGTGTTTTTCCCAAGTGAAACACCAGTAAATGGGCTTGATCCGTTCGGGCGAGGGCGGTGACGGAAGCCCGGCTGACGGCCTCGGCGCGGGCTGGTTGGACTCGGTTTTCGAGCAAGCGGCGTTCCTTGGCTTCGACCTTGGCCAGGTTTAGGCGCGTGTGGCGCGCCGCGTCGGTGCGGTGGTCCAAATCGATGAGGCGCGTCGTTAAGACTCGGCGCTGCGCGCGCAGGGTCGCTGCTTCAGCGCGATCCGAGGGTGATAATCGGCGGCGTGCTGTTTGGTTCTGGTGCGCCTGAATCAGGAAATGGGACTGGAACATTTCGAAGAATTGCAGGGCTTTCAGATCAAAACCGGCTAAAGGTTGTTGCTGGTGCAGGTCCCATAAGAGATCGAGAAAAAAATCCAAGTAATGATGACGCGGTCCCATGAAACGAAGGCCGACGGCTGCGTCTTGCATGCCGTTCCGAACGTGGAAGAGTTGGTTGAGGGCTTTTTCGGCCATGTCCTGGGCTTGTTCCGGCTGGCCCTGTCCCACCAGACAGCGTGCTTGCAACATACGAGCACTGAGGTATTCGAGAGGATTGGTATTGGGTTTGTAATGTTTAAGTGCTCTTTTTAGAAAGGCTTCCGCTTTTGGCCAGGCATCCTGTTCAACATGGCTTTTGGCGATATTGAGCAAGGTTGCGGCTTTTTGGTCATCGGCAACGGTCTCGCTATCGAGGACTTTCTGGTAAAAGTCACGTGCTGAGGCGTAATCTTTGTTACGTAAATACAGCGTTCCCAAACGGTCGTTAAGCGCAACGGCCCAGGTTGGGTAATCGTTACTGAGACCCTTGATACAATCCTCCATTTGACTGATCCCCAAACTGTGGCTGCCGGTAAAATGGTGGGTCCAGGCCAGTTCGCTTTTGGCCAGCAGCATATTGCGCGGAAAGTTCAGCGTTTGCCAAAGGGCGGCTGCCTCGTTGAGATCTTGCGTGGCGCCTTGAAAATCGGCGAGACGCATCCGCAACATGCCCAATTCTTCTAACTGGCGGGCGCTACCGGCGTGATCGTCCAGCGCCTTCAGCGCCGCTAAAGATTCTTCCATAAGGGCCAGAGCCTGTTGGTAGCGGCCTTTACGCATCAAATCAAAGGCTAGATGGGAGCGGACGCGGGCACGGATATGGGGTTTGGCGGCGCTACCGGAAAAGGCGTAGGCACGTTGGCGTAACAGCGCAGCGTTTTGGTTTTCGCCCAAGCGGTCGGCGACTTTAGCCGCATCAAGCGCGGTAAAACACTGATTGGCAAAGTCGGTGCTGTGGCCAAAAAAGTCACTGGCTTGCATTAGTGCATCCAGTTGGGTGGGGTCGTCGCGCAGGTCGGCGGCGAGATCCGCCACCGTTTGCCAAGCCAGCGCTGTGAAGGCGTTTGTCGACGCTGACGGCGTGGGGGGTGTATCGGCGTGGGGTTGCGTCAACCTGCGTTTCAGGGCAACCAGCGCCTCGTGTTTGCGCAGGCGATCAACCGTGGTTTGACCGCAAAGGGCACGCGCGGCGAACCACTGATCGAGGTCATCGGCGCTGGGTTGTGCGGCCGACGGCTGTACGCTGAGGTGGTAGCCACTTGTCTCGGCGTCGGCAATATCAGCTTGAATCACAAGTTCATAGATCCCATCGCTGGGGGCCGTGGCCCACAGCCATTCGTCACCCGAGCTGCCGTAGCGACCGTCCATGGTTTGCGTTGTGCCGTTTGGAGCCCGCCAGGTTAAGGCGACATCCACCAAATGTTGGTCGACCGCAACGGTTAGGTTTTGGCCTTGCTTCATGGGGACGGCGTAGCAGTGCGTTTCGCCGCCGGCGAGCGCGATGCGTGTCGTTGCGTCCTCCGGCAGTTTTCTCGCACAAGACGAGGTTTCCATAGATGAAGAACGGCTGCAGCCGTAGCCATACAAGGCGATGAAGAGAAGACATACAATTCGATGACGCATGAATGAAACTCCACGGTAGGGAAGGTAACGACATTCTAGCGTAAGTTATCTATGTATGACGGCGGGAACAGAGACGGTTTAAAAATAAAAAATTATCTTTGGTTCGTTACTTGAGATGCCCTAGTTAGTTTAATTATGGTTCGTTCACACTGGCACTGTGTGAATCTTCTATGCTCAAGTACAGCGAGCCCAAGGGGGTGTTTTCGCGATCACTGTCCCACACGTCAAAGCGATACTCGCCCGCTTTCCGAAACAACGCGGTCGGTACGGTCAGGATGAGGACGCCCGGCGTTCTCGGGTGCTCGCTTTCCACCGACACACGGCGGCCGTCGGGGGTGACCACCTCAATGTTGCAGCGGGTTGCGTTTTTCCAATCGAAGTTGCGGTAGTAGACCACCATGTCGCGCGCATCGCCGGCGAATGCCGTGGTTCCCGTGTTGCGCTGTGTGCCTTCGGCGCGCAACGCGAATTGGGGCGGGTCGACCTGGGGTTGTCGGCGACCGAGTTGAAAACCAATGACCAGACAAGCCGCCGCCGTAAGGCCCATCCACATGCGGAGCCGACCACCGCGGGCGGTGTTTGTTCCGTCGGGGAGGGCTGCCGGTGCCGGCGGCGGTTCCGCCGGCTGTTCAGGAGTGGGGATTGGTTTGAGGAAGTCGGGTTTTTGGGTCAGGCTCATGTCGATCTCGAAATCGAGTGGGCCGTCAATGGTCAGGTACTGGTCGGCGCAGCGTTGACAAAATGCCAGGTGGTCGCGCAGTCCTTCGGCGACTTGTTCGTCAAGCTCGCCGAGCGCATAATCGGTCAAGGTTTCCAGGGAGGGGTGTTCCCCGCATTGTTTTTCACGTTGGGCGGCCTCGGCTTTTAATTGGTCGGCCAAGGTCATGCCTTCTTTACTCACGTGCTGCTCCTTGAAGAGGATGAATGATCGTTGTCTTCGTCGTCGCGGTGGCTTTCCTCCCAGCCGCGCAGACCCTTGCGGAATTTGTTGATCCTCGATTTGACCGTGCCAACCGGGACCTTCATCAAACGGGCGACCTCGGCCAAATCATGATCTCTAATGAGGTACATTTCAACGGTTATGCGCAATGACTTGGGCAACTTGGCCACGTAATTGTCGACAATGTTGCGTAACCGTTGCCGTGAAATGACGGCGCGTTCCACGTCCGGCCCCATCACCAAGGTTGCGCTATTTTCGAGTGCATCAATGGGCACCACGTTACCATTGCGTTTTTGGCGTGTCTGATCGCGCACGTGGGTGCGCCACACATTTTTAGCAATCGTCCACAGCCAGGGGCCTGGCTGATCCGGCGTTTGCAGGGAGGACCACTTGAGGGCGGCGTTGTTTAGCGTGGCGGCGGCCAAATCCTCGGCGAGCGCCGCATCGCCCGTTTTTTTGTAGAAGAACTTGGTGAAACGAGGGAAGTAAGAAAGATAGATGTGCTCGGGAATGTGAGGGGTTTCGTTCAAAACAGACTCTCCAGCGTGAACGGCAAGCTTAAATGACCATAGGCATCGAGCGAAGACAACCATCGGAAGTGCGGCGAATCATCGGGGCTGAGAGGGCGGGGCGGCGATGACGGCGTTTCGGGTGGCGGGTTGAACAACGTGAAGGACAAGGACGGATCGCACGGTTTCGGTACGCCTGCGGCGGCAAATGTGTGGCGGGGTTTGCGGCAGGCAGCCGTTTCTCCGATAAAACAGGTTGAATCGCGCTCTGGTTGCGATCCGGTGCCTCGGTTTTTTTGAGATAATCACCGACTATTTTATCGATTTTTTCCAAGAGAAAGAGATGTCTTGACTTGGCTGTAATAAAACTACAAATTATCGTGAACTTTTGGCAATGTTTTCGACAATCTGTTTTCATTCCGACCAAATCAATCGGGAGCTCGATAGATCCTTGATTTGGGTTGTCTAGTGTACAATCCGTAAAGAACCGGGTTGGCCTGTCACCTTTTTTAATTTTTTTTAAAAAAAGTGGTGAATCCGTTCCTGCCACGCACCTCGGACGCGTTTTTCGTTCCCGAACGACGCCATTCAGGTCTGAAACGCGGCCTCATCAGGGGAAATGCCGTTTTTTCCTTCGGGTTCACGAAAAAGGTAATTTCTTGTGGCGAACGAACACTGCTGCGGTTGGGAATGTTTGGAACTCACGCGGTGTTTGATCGTTTTTCAGGTGTGCTCACCTATCGTTCGCCTCGCTTTTAAAAGGAGCTGGTTTTGCTTTCTTTGCTTTTGATTCTTTCCTGGTTAGGCCTGCCCTCACCAACGCCGGCCAAGCTAGTGGTTGTTTCGATTGACGGCGGCAGCGACCAAATGGTCGACGAACTTTTGGCGCGGGGTGTGCTCCCCGCCGACGGTGCCTTCGGCCGCATCATTCGCAAGGGTCGCGTCGCCGATTATTTGCGGCCGGTGAATGTCTCGTCGACGGCGTCCTCCCATGCGGCTCTGTTTACCGGCGCGGCCCCTGGCCATAACGGGATTGTGCTCAATCGCTTTTTTCAGGTCGATCAGCTCCAGGGTCGGCCCATTAACGGCTTTGGCGCCGAGCTTGAGGCCGAAACCATTTTTCAAGCCGTCCAGCGCGCCGCGCTTAAAGTGGTTTGTGCGCCGGCCGTGACTGCCGATGGTGCCGACGCCGCGCGTCGTTGTAGTGAAACCATGCCGTATCCCCGTCGGCTCGCCAATGCGGCGTGGTTCTCGCTGCAACATGCGACGGATGAGGCGCAAGTTTTGCCGGGTATCCCCGGCCTTTGGCGCCACGTCCAGGCAACCGGTGACAAAGCCGCCGCTGTTACTTGGTTCAAAGGGACACCGACGCCGCTAACTTTGTGGCTGCAAGCCGGTGCCGAAACCCGTTTGTTGGTTCAGTGCGACCTTGCCGCACAGGATTTGCTGCTCGACCTGGACCAATGGCAAGGCTGGCGCATGCACGTTCAGGGTGGTTTGGTGGAACCCTGGCTGCGTTTTGATCGCGATTCGGCCGGTCTGCGCTTGTACGTCGGTCAAGTGTACGCTTTTAGCAATCCACAAGATCCGTTGATGCAGCGCATTTTTGAGCGCTTTGGTGGCTGGCCGGGTGAACCCGATCACCGCGCCCTTGCCGACGGGATCATTAGCCGCGACGAATGGCGCGAGCAGTCCTTGCGACAAAACAACTACTTAGCCCGCATCACCCACGACTTAATCGCGCGCGGCGATTGGCAGGTACTTTTCACCTACCTGCCCCACGTCGACGACCTGCAACATCACTTTATGTTGCGCTCGCCGCGTCAATTGGATTACCGCGCTGAAAATGGCGCGCGCCGCGTGCGCTTTAATCGCGAAATAGAAGCGGCCTACCAACGGGTCGACGCCTGGCTGGCGAGTTACATGGACGCAGCGCCCGCCGACACGCGCTTCCTGATTCTTTCGGATCACGGCATGGTGCCGACGCACGATGTCCTGTTTCTGGGACCTTTGCTGAAAGAATGGGGATTTGCCAAAGACGGCGGCGTGAATGTGCGTTTTGCCTCGGTCGGCCCCTCGGCCTTTTTCTACGCCGACGCAACCGATGCCGAACGCCAAACACAGACGTTGACGGCACTGTTCGAAAAGCTGCAATCACTGCGAGACCCGATCGACGGCCAACCACTATTTGAAGTGGTGGCGCGCGGTGACGATGTCGCTGCCTTAGGTTTACAGCACGACCGTCGTTCCGGCCAAATTTTCGTCAACGCCAGACCGGGTTGGTCACTCAGCATGCGCACGCCGCCCAGTGGGCGCACGATGTTGCCCAACAGCTTCCATCGCGACGTGTTGGCGGCGGCCGGCTTGTCCAAGGAAGATCAGGATTTTGTCGTTAAGTTGGGTTTAAACGAAGGCGGTCTCGGCGTTCACGGCCATCTCAACCACAACCGCATGGTTCAGGGTTTGTTTTACCTGTGGCAGCCCGGTATGCCGGCCGGCGTCCTCGGTGTCGTCGACGCGCTGCAAGTGGCGCCGACCATTGCCGCCTTGCTCGGCATCGACCCGCCGCGCCAAGCCACAGCGCCGCCGGTTGCGCTCGGGACACCTTAACCCGGCCCAAAAGAAAAGCGAGCATGGGCGTTCCGGGGGGAGGAACATCCCATGCTCGCGTTCAGAGGGGAGAAACGTAAGGCTGGTTAGTTGAGTTGGCGACCCTGCTTGAGCGTGAAGCGCGCTTCTTGCACGTCGCGGCTGTTGGTGCCGATGAAGACGACAAACTCACCGGGTTCCGCGCGCCATTGGCCGTCGCGGGTGTAGAAGGCGAGGTCGTTGCTATCGATGGTGAAGCTTACTTTTTGCGAAGCGCCCGCCGCCAGGGTGATCTTTTGGAAACCCTTGAGCTCTTTGACCGGGCGCGTGCGGCTACCGACCAAATCGCGCACGTACAACTGCACCACCTCGGCACCGCTGTGTTTGCCGGTGTTGGTGAGGGTGGTGGTAATCGTCAGCTTTTCGTCGAACGCGATTTCCTTGTTGCTGAGCGCGATGTCGCCGTAGTCGAAGGTTGTGTAGCTGAGGCCGAACCCGAACGGGAACAGCGGGCTGTTGGGCATGTCGGTGTAGTGCGACCAAAACACCAAACCGCCGGGATCGGGGCCGGGTCGGCCGGTTTTTTTATGGTTGTAGTACAGCGGCAGTTGGCCGACATGGCGTGGAAACGACATTGGCAATTTACCGGACGGATTGTGATCGCCGAACAAAACGTCGGCGACGGCGTGACCGGATTGCGAACCCAAATGCCAGGCTTCAACCAAAGCCGGCACCATGTCGTTGATTTCTGTCAGGACCAACGGGCGGCCGTTGCTCAACACCACAACGATGTTGGGATTCACGGCGTGGACGGCTTTGAGCAGATCCATTTGCACGCCTTTGAGGCCGATCTCGACTTGGCTGCGGCCTTCGCCGGATTGGAAGGCTTCTTCGCCAAGTGCCATGATGACGGTATCGGCGCCACGCGCTGCTTCAACGGCGGCTTTGATGCCGGAACGGTCGTCGTGGTTGAGGCTTAATTCCTCCACGAAACTGCGGGTGCCGACGCCCAAGGTCGCGCCTTGGGCGTAACGTACGGTCACGTTTTTGCCGACGGCGGCTTTAATGCCGGCCAGCAGCGATACGGCCGAGTCGGTGACGCCTTTGCCGCGCCAGCTACCCAGCGGGGCGTCCTTGTCGTCGGCGAGCGGGCCGATCACAGCCAGCACACCCATATCTTTTTTGAGCGGCAACAGGTTGTCTTTGTTTTTGAGCAGGACAATTGACTTGCGCGCCACGTCACGGGCGGCGGCTTGGTGGCTTTCGCTGTAAATGACCTCTTTTTCGCGTTGCGCGTCGCAGTAACGGTAGGGATCTTCAAACAATCCCAATTTGGCTTTGAGCAGCAACACGCGGCGCACCGCATCGTCGATGATTTTTTCGTCGACCAAACCGGCTTTCACCAACTCGGGCAAGTGTTTCAGGTAGGCACTGGATTCCATATCCATATCGCTACCGGCCGTGATCGCCAAGTGGGCCGCTTGCTTGAGATCGGCGGCGACACCGTGCGGCATCAGCTCACCAATCGAACCCCAGTCGGAAACGACCATGCCTTCAAAACCCCATTCACCTTTGAGCAATTGGCGTTGCAGGCGCTCATCGGCGGTGACCGGAATGCCGTTGACCTCGTTGAAGCCGTTCATGACGGTGGCGACCCCGGCGTCAACCGCCGCTTTGAACGGTGGTAGCACCACGTTGAAGAGGGTGTCGTCGCTGATTTCGGCGGTGTTGTAATCGCGGCCGGCCTCGGCGAAACCGTAGGCGGCAAAGTGTTTGGCGCAGGCGGCAATGGTGTCGGGTTTTGACAAATCATCGCCTTGAAAACCGCGCACGCGGGCGGCGGCGACAATCGCATTGAGGTAGGGGTCTTCACCGGCGCCCTCCATCACTCGGCCCCAGCGGGCGTCGCGCGAGATGTCGACCATCGGAGCAAAGGTCCAATGCAAACCGGCGGCACCGGCTTCGACAGCGGCGATACGGGCCGACTGCTCGACGGCCGCCATATCCCAACTCGCCGCTTCGGCCAAAGGAATCGGGAACATGGTTTGGTAACCGTGAATGACGTCGAACCCAAACAACATGGGAATGCCCAAGCGCGAGTTTTTGACGGCCAATTCTTGCGCGCGGCGGGTGGCGGCCACGCCGACCACATTCAACATCGAGCCGACCTGACCGCTGCGAATGTGTTCCAAACGCGCTTGACCCGCTTCGTCGGCGGGCGGTGGACCGGTAATGTCAAAGGTGCTGCTGTATTGGTTGAGCTGACCGATCTTTTCGGTCAGGGTCATCTTATTCATTAAAACGTCGACCTGTTTCATGGCGTCAGGCTCCGCGCCGAAGACCGGGGCGGTGCTCAGGAAACAGGCAAAGACAAAGAGCAGGGTGATAACGGTACGCATAATTTCTCCCCAAGGCGTTGGTTCCAAACCCGTGATGTGGGTGGCCGAGATCGATGGTGTTTTTTGGCAAGCCATACCCCGTAAAGCAAGTGGGGTTCAGGCGCCGAAGGGCACCTGAACCCACCGTATTAAAAGTCGTAGGAAATACGCAGGCCGTAGGTGCGCGGCATGCTGAAGCTGCCCTTGGCAACGCCTTCAGCGGCGCCGCCCCAGTACTGAACGACTTCATTGGTCAGGTTGTAGCCGTAGATCTCCACAACCCAATCTTTTTGGAAGAAACGAATGCCGCTGTTGAGGGTGGAAAACGCTTCGCGTTTGTCGTCGGTGTAACGAATATCTTCATCGGGAATGGCGAAGTCCAGATTGTCGACGTGTTTTTCCACGTTCCAAATGGTCAGGTAGGAATCGTCTTCCCAGTGAACCGTGGCCCAGGGCTGAATCGTACCCATGTCGCCGAGGATAAAGGCGTGTTCCGCCGTCAGGTGCAGCTTGTACTCGGGTGAAACCGCCAACTCGTTGCCCTTCAGGTTCACTTCCAGCAATTCATTGGTGGGGTCGATGGATTCTTCATAGGAAATGCCGAAGTAAGCGACCGCGTCGTAGTTCCATTTGGTGATCCAGTCTTCGGTGATTTCGGTGTCCAACCAAGTGGCGTACCCGGAGATGCGACCACCGGTCCAAGGCACGATGTCGTATTCAAACTCAAAACCTTGAATCTCGGCGCCTGGCACGTTTTGCGTGAAATAGGCGATTAACGGTGCGGTTACCCAACCGAAAGTGGGGTCGCCGTTGCCGTCGAGAATCGGCTGATCCAAATCGTCGCGCAACACTTCCCAGCGGTCCGTGAAGGCAATTGCGCCAACCGAGGCGTACTGCATCGATTCGTAGTCCGAGAAGAAGTAGGCGCCGCGCAGGTTCATGCGACCGTCGAGCAATTTGCTCTTAAAGCCCAATTCCAAGGTCAGTACTTCTTCCGGGTCGAAGCTGGTCTGAATGTTGATTTCCTCGCCGGTACGGGCGTTGGTTTCGTGGAACACATCGCCGATACCGCCCGCTTTGAAACCCGTCGCCAAGTAGCTATAGAGCAAGGTGTCGTCGCTGAGATCGAGGTCGAGGCCCAGGCGCCAGTCGTTGTGGCTCCATGAACCCTTATTGTCGTTGGCACTAAACTCGGGATAAATCTCGCGGCTGTGCCAAATGTCAGTGGGCAAATCGTTTAAGGCGTAGCGTTCCCACCAACCGGGGGCGACGCCGTTGTCGTTGTTACCGATCCAGGTGCGGCCGCCGACGTCTTCTTTGGTTTCATCACTGTGGCGGAAGCCCATGGTCAAGTGCCAGCGGTCGTTAAAGGAATAGGTCCCTTGTCCAAACACCGCCCAGGCATCGCTGGAACGGTCGGGTTGGTCCCACAACGACTTGTCGTTAATGGGGTTGTCGTAGTAACCCAGGGTGGCGGTGCTCTCGTGGAAAACGTTGGCGCCGGCGATCCAGTTCAGCTTCTTGTTGCCGTAAGACTGAAGCTGAACTTCGTGCATGTAGGATTCAGATCCGGTGCCTGGCAAAAAGAACATGGCGCCGTCCCAGGCGTTTAAGCTCTGTTCCATATCCTGCGCCGACTCGCGATCTTGATTTTCATAACCGGCTTGGTAGATAAAGGTTAAGTCGCTGTTGATGTTCCAGGTCAAGTTGGAACGCAGGTACTGAATGTCGAGAAAGAAGCGACCTGGCACGTTGACGACGGCTTGGTAGGTGTCGTCTTCTGGGAAGATCGACGAGGCGTCGGCCAAACCAACCACGTTGCCGTCGCCGTCGCGTTGCGGGCGGCCGCGCAGCTTCTCGGCGTTGACCAGGTCGACCCCGCCCGCGCTGTTGTTGCGGAACTTTTGGTAGCTTAGGTCGAAGGTGACGTCGGAATTAACCAAGTAGCGGCCACTGACGCGGAAGGCGTATTCGTTGGCGTTAAAGTAAAAGTCTTCGGGATCGGCCGCCACCAATTCGCGGATGTTGGGGTCGCCGTTGGCGAAACCGATCCACCAGTTGGAGTGCTGCGTGCGCGTGTAGCCCTGACCCGGATCGATCACGGTCGCGTCGTTGACGTACTCGGAAATGTAACGCTGGTCGTACTGGTTGGGATCCCAGTAACCGTCGACGTACGAATCGCGTTTGAAATAGCGACCGGCGACGCGGAAGGCGAACTTATCGGTGACGGGCATGTTGAACATCCCCTGCAACTCCTTGGCGTTGTAGTTGCCAGGTGAAGCGGTCAGTTTGCCGTCGATTTTGTCGAACTTGGGTTTGGCGGAAATGATGTTGATGTTGCCGACGGTGGAGTTGCGGCCGAACAGCGTGCCTTGCGGTCCTCGCAGGACTTCGACCCGTTCGTTGTCGAACATCATCGCCAAGATGCCCTGCATGCGTGGGGAATAGATACCGTCGAGGTGCACGCCGACGGCGGGATCACCGAGCTCGGTTTCGTTGGTGGAACGCACGCCGCGCAAGGAGATAATCGGTGTCGACTGGCCGTTAATGGTGGCAATGTCCATGTTGGGAACCAGAGCAGCCATGTCGCGGACGGTTTGCACGCCTTGGGTGTCGAGCGTGTCTTGGTCGAAGGCACTGACGGCAATCGGCGTTTTCATGAGGTCGGTTTCAACGCGGGTGGCGGTGACGGTCACGGACTCAATGATGTCGCGGCTTTTGTCCTTCTTCTTATCTTTATCCTTGTCTTTGTCGGCATCGGCCTCAGCGGCGGTTTTTTCAAGCGACGACTGGCTGGTGTCAGATGGGTCGGTGGCCGTTACTAAGCTGCTAGGGAAGAGCATAAAGAGAAATAGTACAGAAAGAATTAGCTTAAATTTCATGACGCGCCCCCCCAGACACAGTATCAGAACCGATGGTCCATCCTAAATCATTAGCACTCCTCATTTCTTTCCTCCAGGAATTCATAACCCATACGGCTCACCCGAATACGGCAAAAAGGTTGGCTTGCGCCGTGCTCCTGCAACCCGTGGGCAGAGGCCTGGGGTTGCGTAAGATTCGAAAAAAAAGATCTTTTTACCTTTTGACAGCAATCGGGTGAGGCGTTTGGGGACACCGTCGCCGCAAAGGTGACGGTGGTTTCACTTCAGCGCGAATGGGGCGGCTTTTTGGGAAGCCTTACCGCCTCAAGCCGCTTGGCTGAGGTGAAAACGAAGCCGCTCGCCGGAATCGGGATCGAAGAAAACGGCTTTGGTCATGTCAAACATCATGTCCATGGTTTGACCCGGAGTCCCCGCGGAATCGGGGCGTACCCGTGCCAAGACCTTCGTTTGGTTAAGCGAAGTCGTGACCAGGGTGTCGGGTCCGGTTGGCTCACACAGATGAACCGGGCAGGCGTGGCCGCTGACGCCGCGTTCTTGCAAGCGCGAGCTCACCACATGGGTGATTTGTTCCGGGCGAATGCCCAGCACCACATGCTTACCAAGCCAGGGTTTTAAGTCGCCCCCCGTCTCCAGCACGAAATCACCGAACTCGTGGTTCATCTTCACACCGAATCCCTGTGAGGGCGAGCCGACTACCTCACAAGGAATGAAATTCATTGGCGGTGAGCCAATAAAATCGGCGACAAATCGGTTGGCCGGATCGTTGTAGATCTCATCCGGTGATCCGAACTGCTGCACCTCGCCGCCGTTGAGGACCGCAATGCGGTCACCCAACGTCATGGCCTCGATTTGATCGTGGGTCACGTAAACGATGGTGGTTTTGAGCCGTTGGTGGAGTTGTTTAATCTCGGCGCGCATGCTGACCCGCAGCTTCGCGTCCAAGTTACTCAGTGGTTCGTCGAACAGGAACAATTTGGGATCGCGCGCGAGTGCCCGTCCCATGGCTACCCGCTGCCGTTGCCCGCCGGAGAGCTGGGCCGGTTTGCGGTCGAGTAGCGCTTCAATTTGCAGCATGCGCGCGATGCGTTGCACCGCTTCTTCCTGTTCTGCTTTGGGCACCTTGCGGATTTCCAACCCAAACAGGATGTTTTTGCGCACGTTCATGTTGGGATACAGCGCGTAAGACTGGAACACCATGGCGATGTCGCGGTCTTTCGGGCTGAGTTTGTTCACGTTGCGGTCGCCAATCAGAATTTCGCCCGAGGTCGGCGATTCCAGGCCCGCGATAATGTTGAGCAGGGTCGATTTGCCACAGCCGGACGGACCGACCAAGGTTAGGAACTGACCGGCTTCAATCGACAAATTAATCCCTTTCAAAATGTGGGTATTGCCGAACGATTTTTTAATATTGCGAATACTCAGAGAACTCATGATGCCTTCCTTAAAAAAAACGCCGTCGCCGCGGCGATCAGCCTTTGACCGCGCCCGCGGTTAAACCCGCGACGAAATGTTTGCCGGCAAGCACGTAAACCACCAAGGTCGGTGCCGCCGCCAACAGGGCCGCCGCCATGTTGACGTTGTATTCTTTGGCGGTCGTCGTGGTGTTGACGACGTTGTTGAGCGCGACGGTGATCGGCCGGCTCTCGGAGGACGAATAGACCACGCCGAACAGGAAATCGTTCCAAATTTGGGTGAATTGCCAGATGACGCAAACGACAATGATCGGTCCCGAAAGGGGCAGGATAATGCGCCAAAAAATGGTGAAAAAGCCGGCGCCGTCGATGCGTGCGGCCTTGACCAACTCGTCCGGCAGGGCCACGTAGAAGTTGCGGAAAAACAGGGTGGTAAAGGCCAGACCGTAAACGACATGGACAAAAATCAATCCACCGGAGGTGCCCGCCAGGCCGAGTTGACCCAAGAGTCGCGCCATGGGCAGCAAAATAACCTGGAAGGGGATGAAACAGCCGACCAGCAACATGCCGAACAACAACTCGCTGCCGCGAAAGCGCCATTTGGTGAGGACGAAGCCGTTAAAAGCACCGATGGCGGTGGAAATAGCGACGGCCGGGACAACAATGATGAACGAGTTGAGAAAGTACCCGCTCATTTCGGACCAAGCTTTGCGCCAGGGTTCCAGGGTGGGCGCCGTCGGCAGCGACAGCAGGTTGCCCGAATTAATTTCGGCCATCGATTTAATCGAGGTCAGCAACATGACCACCAAGGGCAGCAGGAAATAGGCGGCGAACAGGATCAGCGGCCCGTAAACGAGCGCGCGGGCGAGGGGACTGCGTTTGCCGTCAAGGGTTGTCTCAGCCATGGTTCTTGCTCCTCAATTCCGAGTAAAGGTAGGGCAAGACGATGCCCAAAACACCGCCCAGCATGACGACGGCACTGGCCGAGCCCAAGCCGATTTGGCTGCGCGCAAAGGCGTAGGTGTACATGTAGGTAGCGGGGAGGTCGGTGGAAATGCCGGGTCCGCCGCCGGTTAAGGCCATTACCAAATCGAAACTTTTGACGGCGATGTGGCCGAGAATCATAAAGGCGGAGAAAAAAACGGGGCGCAGGCTGGGGATGATGATGCGGGTGTAGATGCGCCAGGTGCCTGCGCCGTCGACGCGGGCGGCTTTGATGATGGCGTCGTCAATGCCGCGCAAGCCGGCTAGGAAGAGGGCCATGACGAAGCCCGTCGATTGCCAGGCGCCGGCGATAACGATCGTGTAAATCGCCATTTTCGGATCGACCAGCCAGGCGAACTCAAACGAGGTCCAGCCCCAGGAGTGCATTAATTTTTCCAAGCCCAAACCCGGCGTCAGCATCCAGCGCCAGGCCGTGCCCGTGACGATGAAGGACAGTGCCATCGGGTACAGGTAAATCGTGCGCAGCGCGCCTTCGATGCGAATGCGTTGGTCGAGCAAAATGGCGATCAACACGCCCAGCACCAGGCAGATAAGAATGAACAAGCTGCCAAAGGTGAGCAGGTTTTTGCACGCGATCCACCAGCGTTCGTTGGCCCACAGCTTTTGGTACTGAATGAAACCGGCCCACTCGTAGCGGGGCAACATCTTCGATTTGGTGAAGGAAAGCCAGGCCGTCCACAGAATG
This sequence comes from Holophagae bacterium, assembly GCA_030429565.1. Taxonomy (GTDB): domain Bacteria; phylum Acidobacteriota; class Holophagae; order Acanthopleuribacterales; family Acanthopleuribacteraceae; genus Acanthopleuribacter. Next base: position 571,385 of record JAUIFE010000002.1, read on the forward strand.
AAACCGTAGACAAAGACCAGGGAGGCAATGAAACTGGGTGCCACCACCAACTTGGGTAACCAAGCTTCCAGGGTGCCGCCCCAGCCGCGGTTGACCGCCGTGGTCGGCGCCTGGGTGGCGGAACCTTCGGGCAAATCCAAGACCGCGTCAATTTTTAGAGGTTCTGACTTAGGCATGATCTTCTCCAGGTGTGGGCGCGTGAAACGCGGACACACGAATCCCGTCGACACGCGCTGGACGTGGCTAGGGAAGACGGCGGCGGCCAGGTCAGTCGCCGCCGCTGTTTGATAGGGGTAGGGTTAGTAAGCGGCTTGGATCTCTTGGGCCAGGCTCGTGCTGGCGTCTTTGGCCGACATTTCGCTGTTGTAGAAGTTGGTAACGACATCGCAAACGGCACCGCGCGCCGCCGGTGTGGTGGACATGCCGTGGGCCATGCTGGGCACCAGGGTGTTGGCTTGGGAACCGGCAAGAAAGTCGTTCATGGAGGCGACGCCGTAGATGTCAAAGCCGCCCATATCCATGTTGAGGCGCGCCGGGATGGAACCCTTGTTGAGGCTAAAGACCTCTTGAAACTTGGGTTCCATGATGATTTTGGCGAGATCGTTTTGCGCCGCCTGTACTTCCTTGCGGGTTTGTTTGAACATGACGAAGCTGTCGACGTTGTAGATGAATTTGCCCTGGGTTTCGGGGATCGGCAGGCACAGGTAATCTTGGCCGGGTGTTTTGCCGGCATTGGTGAATTCGGCCTTGGCCCAATCGCCCATGAACTGCATCGCGGCTTTGCCGTTGATGACCATCGACGTTGCCAGGTTCCAATCGCGGCCTGGCGCATCTTTGTCGGTATAACCTTTAATCATTTTCAAAATGGTGAAGGCGCGGTCCATGGTGGCGCTCTTGAGCGTGGCTTGGTCCAGGTCGACAAAGGCTTTGCGGTAAAAATCGGGACCGCCGATGCCGAGCACAATCGATTCGAAAATGGTGGCTTCTTGCCACGGTTTACCACCGTGAGCGACCGGAATAAAACCCGCTTTTTTGATTTTTTCGGCCGCAACCGCGAATTCTTCCCAGGTCGTCGGCACCTCGGCACCGGCTTTCTTGAAGACGGCGGGGTTGACCCACATCCAGTTGACGCGGTGGACGTTGACTGGCACGCCGACGTAATGGCCTTCGTATTTCATGGCGTGTTTGATGACCTCGGGCAGCAAGCTGTCCCATTGGCCGCGTGCGGCGACCTGATCGAGGTTGGTGAGCACGCCTTCTTCGGCCCATTCTTGAATGGAAGGCCCCTTAATTTGGGCGGCGACCGGTGGGTTGCCGGAAAAAACGCGTGATTTCAGCACCGTCATGGCGCTCTCGCCGCCGCCGCCCGCCACGGAAAAGTCCTTCCAGGTATGGCCTTGTTCTTCCATGAGGTTTTTGAGGACTTCGACGGACTTGGATTCGCCGCCGGAGGTCCACCAGTGGAGGACTTCGACCTCACCGGCACTCAATCCACTGCAGAGCCACAAAAAAGCGCTCAACAACGCGATTCGGATTTTCATCTGATTTCCCCTTCTAAACACAACCCGCGTCGTTGCCGGACCGATGTCGCCGCGCCACAAGCGGCGAGAAGCTCGCGCCAACCGTCGGGGGTCGCAATCCCAGACAGGGTCGTGAAAAACAAAGAACGGTAATCAGAACCGAAATCTTGGCGGAGAGCAGCGGGTTAAAGACTAACATCCGGCTTTTGTAAGGGGTAACGTAAAAACGGCGCGGTTCCGTGCAAGTGAAGGTCAAAAAAAAACGAAAAAAGTAAAGGTTGTTGCTAAAGGCTTCGTTTCACAATGTTTTCAAAAGGGGGCGGGTTTAAGAAGCCAGGTAGTTGAGCAACCAGGTGTGTGCAATTTTGAGGTGCGTCGCCACCGTTCGCTCGGAAAGGTCCATGCCGCGCGCGATTTCGGCATTGGTCAAACCGCCGAAATAACGCAGTTCAATCATGCGGCAGTGTTTGACATTCATTTTTTCCAAGACCTCGAGGGCGTCGGCCAGACGCGACGGTTCGTAGGCCGGTCCGCCGGCTTCCGATTCGTCGAGGGGCACGGCTTCCCAGTCGCCGCGCCGTTTTTGCGAGGTTTTGCGGCGCGCGTGGTCGATGATGAGCTGGCGCATGCCACGACAAATGAGTGAGTAGAAGTGAATGCGGTCCTGGTACTGAATGTCTTTGTCGGCCAATTTGAGGTAGGCCTCGTTAACCAAGGCGGTCGGGCTAAGGGTGTCGGAAGGACGCGCGCCGAGGCGGCCGGCCAAGCGTTGTAGCTCGCCGTACACCTGCGCAATCAACTGGTCGCGAGCGTTTTGGTCGCCCTGATTGATGCGCTGCAACAATTGCGTCACGTTTCCTTGCCCGGCTGTCACCGACCAACCCTCCTGTGTTTTGGTTGCACCGATGGGGTGCTCGCGGCCACCCTGTGCGCGCCCAGGACGGGCGTGGCCGACTTTCGCGGCGATGCGCCGCGCCCGTTGGGCCGTACGCAGGACAATCGTTCGCCGCCCGATAGGAATTGCAGGTGGTTCCATTAAACGCTACGATGATTTTCAAATCAATTCGATTTGCGAACAATGTGCCCGCCGGCCCGGCTCCGATCCGCCGCGAAACCGCGCGTGGCCGAGCGGAACAATGCCGTGGACCTAGAACGAGAAAAAGCGATCTACCGCATCATCAACAATGTTTACGCGCCGCTACCGGAACTGCGCGAGGCCTATCTGCGCGCGGAATGCGGCGACGATGCCGCTTTGTTCGAGAACTTGCGCGAGCTGGTTGCCGCCGATGCCGATGACGAGGAAGCCGTTGCTCATCGTGCCGGCGCATCACTCAACGCTTTAATTGAAAACGCCGCTGATCACGAAGCGATTCAGGAAGAACTCAAGTCGTTTGATTGGTGTCGCCGCGTTTATGGACCGCTAGAACCCGGCGCATCGGTCGGCCCTTACCGCATTCACAAGAAAATCAGCGAAGGCGGCATGGGCATTGTGTTTCAAGCCGGTCGGGACGACGATTTTCAAATGAAGGTGGCGCTCAAGCTGATTAAACCGGCCATGGTCACCGAAGAAACCCTGAGCCGCTTCCATCGCGAGCGGCAAATTCTCGCCAACCTGCGCCATCCCAATATCGCGCAACTCTTTGACGGCGGCACCTCGGATGCCGGTTTGCCCTACCTCGCCATGGAATTCGTCGACGGTGAACCGATTGATGTCTATTGCCGCCGGCGCCGTTTATCGCTGCGCCGGCGCCTGGAATTGTTTTGTAAAGTCTGTGACGCCGTTAGTTATGCGCACCAGAATCTCGTCATTCACCGCGACATTAAACCCGCCAATATTTTGGTGACCCAAGACGGCGAACCCAAGCTGCTCGATTTTGGCATTGCCGGTTTGATCGATGCCAAAGGATCGCGCGGCCGCATGCGCACCACGCGTCCGTTGATGACGCCCGAATTTGCCAGTCCTGAGCAAGTGCGTGGCGAACATCTCACCGTTGCCGGTGATATTTATTCGTTGGGCGTCATTCTTTACTACCTGTTGACCGACGCCATGCCTTACGCCTTTAACCACGACCGTCCCGGCGACTACCTGCGCATCATTTACGAAACCACGCCGCTCAAGCCCAGCCAACGCGCCACCAAAGATCTCGGCGACCAAACCGAGGTCGGCGACGCCGGTGAGCATCGCCGTCGTCGCAAACTGCTGAGCGGTGATTTGGATTCGATAGTGCTGCACGCACTGCAAAAAGAGCCGGGTGAACGCTATCCTTCCGTGGAGCAGTTCGCCGAAGATATCCGCCTGCATTTGCAGGGGATGCCCGTACGCGTACGCACCGGAACCTTTACCTATCGATTGAGTAAGTTTATCGTGCGCAATCATTTAGCCTTAAGTACCAGCGCCTTATTTGTGTTGCTCTTGATTGGGTTTACGCTGTCTTCGCTTTACCAATACCGGCAGACCTTGCTCGAAAAAGACCAGGCCCACCGCGTCACCGAAATTTTGATGTCGCTGTTTGAAATTACCGACCCTTCCTGGTCGCGCGGTGAGACGCTGACCGCCAAAACCTTCCTCGACGAAAGTACTGTCAAAATCAAGGCCGAACTGAAAGATCAACCGCGTGCCTATTCACGGCTTACCGGTGCGATGGGAAGGGTTTACCTCAAAATCGGCCTGCACAACGAAGCCTTGGCTCTGATGGAAGACTCGTTGGCCGGCTACCGTTCGGTTGATTCGGCGCCGATCGATAAAATCGAAACGCTGAACGATTTAGCCCGTTTGTTGGCGGTTAAGGGCGATATCCGTCGCGCTGAGCAGTTGTCGCGCCAGGCATTGGCCGATTTAGAGCAGTCTGCTGTTGGGAAAGATCCCTTGCTGCGTGCCAAACACCAGGCTGAGTTGGGATGGATCCTGACGCTGAAGGGTGCTTTTGGTGAGGCCGAAACCCTTTTGCAAGAAGCGCTGCGTGTACAACGTGAGTTCGCGCCGGAAACGGCCGAGTTGGCCGCCATGTTGGGTTACTTGGGGCGCCTGTATTTGGCGCAAGGCGCGGTGACCGAAGCGCAACAGCCGCTTTACGAATCGCTGGCCTTGCGCAGCCGCATTCTGGGCGGTACTCATCCGCAACTTGCTGAAATTCTTCATGATCTGTCGATGCTCATGGCGCAAAGCGGCGATTTTCGTGCCGCCAAACGCATGAGTCGCGAGGCGCTGGTCATGCGCCGTCGCTTGTTTGGTGATCAGCATTATCAGGTGGCCGCCAATTTGGTTGATTTGGCCGCCATTTTTGTTGCTGCCGGCGAGGGCGCCGAAGCCCGATTAATTTATCAAGACGCGCTCAATCAAATGTTACGGTTGTTTGACGAGCAACATCCCGATGTGTTGCGCACGCGTTTCGAGTTGGGGCGTTTGGCGTTGGCGGACGGTGATCGCGATGAAGCCGAGACCCATTTTGCCGCCATGACCGCCGCCTTGCCGCAACAGGAACAGCGCGCGCCATATTTGATCGGCTGTTTGCTCGCCGATTATGCGCGCCTGTTGGCCTTAAGCGATCAGCCACCGAAAACCGCCGCCGCCGGCAAGTGGTTCAAACGCGCCCTGGCTTGCTTGACGCGTGCTGTTCCTGCCTATCATCAGCAAGTCATCGCGACGCGCTTGGCGCTGGTTAACGATCACAGCCGCAACGGCCGCTACGAGCAAGCGGCCGAACTTTTGATAACCCTACACAATTTGGCGGACACCAACCCCGAGCCCTTTGCCGAGCATCGCGAGGCATTAGACCAAGCGGCGAAGACCCTGTCTTTGGCGTGGGGACGGCCGCTGCCGACCCACACGCAAGGTGCGCTTTGAAAAGGTCGGGCTGTCAGCAGCAGAGCCGGAAGGTTGGTATCGATGTTGGCCAGGGTGTAGCGTTGTAACGGCTTGTGAAACCTGGCCGCCGACCCGCTGCCTGCACCTTTCTTTTTCTCATCGACGGTTCGCGCTTTTTACGCGGTCGGCAGGGGGGCGACAAGCGCAGCGACTTCGAAGGTCGTGCGCCGCGGACCCAGACCGGCATTTGTTGGCAACCGGCCCCGCGTTCAACACTCCCAAAGAAGGCCGTGCCTGAGGTTTATGGATTTTTCGCCGGTTGGGTTCGCTGCAGGATGCGGTCGATTATGGCGGCGGATACGACACCTTGTGCGGTGTCGTCGCCTTGGGGCCAAATAAAGAAGTCACCGGCGGGCTGGGGTTCCTCGTGGAGGGAAACCGCGGCGATGTGGTCGGCACCCAACACCGGCACCACGAAATCGATTAAGGCCGGCAATGGGCAATCCACGTGGCATAACACTGTCACGCCGGTGTTTTGGAACAACTTCACCGTTTCCGCCGCGCGCCGCAACAGTTCCGCCTGGGCCAAGGCACCGGTTCCCAGTTCGGCACAGAGACCGGTGCGCAATGCCGTTTCGTCCAACAAAAACAGGGGTCGATCCGCTGCCGCCAGGGCCTCGCGCAAACGAACCACCATTTGTTCGGCTTCCGGTGCCAAACGGGGTGCGCAAATCCAAAACGAAAAAGGCTCGCGGTCGGTTAGACCCAACCAGGCCGCCGGAGAAGCCGATGCGCCCAAAGCCGTCGTTTTGGTGCTGCGCGATGCCGCCGGCTCGCGGTCGATGATCATGCCCGCTGCCACGGTGTGGTTGCTCTCCGCATCAATCAAAATGAAGCTGCCGGTCGTGCGGTTTTTGCGGTACGTGTCGAATTTGATCGGCTGGTAGCAGGTTAGGGCGACCCGGCCGATCTCGTTTAATTGCAAAGTATCAGCCGACATACGCCGCAAATTATTGATGTTGACCTTGTAGAGCAAATCGGAGACCTGCACGTTGGTGGTTTGCGCGGTGTGTTTGAGCAGGTAACGACGCTGTGGATCCAATGCGCTTTCACCCATCCACACCATCATTGCTTCAATGTCGCGGCTGATTTTGGTGCGGTTGTGGGGGGCCACGATCATATCGCCACGACTGATGTCCAATTCATCATGGAGGGTGATGGTCACGGCCATGTTGGGCGTGGCCTGTTCCAGGGCACCATCGTAGGTTTCAATTGACTTGATGCGTGTGCTTTTCCCCGAGGGCAGGACCATGACCTCACCGCCCTTGCGCAAGATGCCTGAACTTAGATTGCCGGCATAACCGCGAAAGGTTGCATTGGGTCGGCTGACGTACTGAACAGGGAACCGTAGGTCGACATAGTTGTCGCCACCGATGTAAATCGAGTCCAAATCGTCGAGCAAGGCGCGGCCGGTGAACCAAGGCATCTTGTCAGATTTGGTCACGACATTGTCGCCTTTGAGGGCGCTGATTGGGATAAACCGCAAGTCGCCAATGTCCAACTTGTTGCAGAAGGCGGAAAAGGTGGCGACGATATCGTCAAAAACGGTTTCGCTGTAATCCACCAAATCCATTTTGTTGACGGCGACCAAAACGTGGGGGATTCGCAGCAATGAGGTAATGAAGGCGTGGCGCTTCGACTGGGGGCGAATCCCCAAACGCGCGTCTATTAAGATGACGGCCAAATCCGCTGTAGAAGCACCAGTTACCATATTGCGTGTGTACTGCTCGTGTCCCGGCGTATCGGCCAAAATGAATTTGCGTTTCGGCGTCGAAAAGTAACGGTAGGCAACGTCAATGGTGATGCCTTGCTCGCGTTCGGCCTTTAGACCGTCGACCAGACCGGCCCAATCGAAGTCATCGCTGCCGGTGCCGGTCCGAACCGCCTGCAAATGGTCCTCGTACAAACTTTTGGAATCGTGCAAGAGTCGACCGATCAAGGTGGACTTGCCGTCGTCGACGCTGCCCGCCGTCGAAATTCGTACCAGCTCTTTTTTTTCTTCTCCGGCGAGGAAGCCGGCCAATTTTTCAGAAATACTCACGTGACGCACCTTTATCGATAAATTTAGAAATACCCTTCGCGTTTCTTGAGCTCCATGGCGCCTTCTTGCTCGTGGTCGATGACGCGGTTGGCGCGTTCCGAGGTTCGCACCTGGGTCATTTCGGCAATAATTTCGGCGACGTTGGCGGCGCTAGAGGGAACGACCCCGGAACATGGCGAACAACCCAAACTGCGGAAGCGGCAGGAAAGGGTTTTGCGTTCGCCGCGCAAACGCTCGGGAAAAGGAAAGTTCTCAATGGGGAACAGCGTGCCGCCGCGGTCGATGACGGTGCGTTCCTTGGCGAAATAAAGCGATACCAGCGGGATCTGCTCAAGGTAGATGTAGTGCCAGATATCCATTTCGGTCCAATTGGACAAGGGAAAAACCCGAATCGTTTCAGATGGTTTCAAACGGGCGTTGTAAAGCTGCCACAATTCGGGGCGCTGGTTCTTGGGATCCCATTGGCCGAGGTGATCGCGAAAACTGAAAATGCGTTCCTTGGCCCGCGACTTCTCCTCATCGCGGCGCGCGCCGCCGAATGCCGCGTCGAAGCGACCGTCGCCCAGGCCGTCCAGCAGGGCGCGGGTTTTCAACGCACCACAGCAGGCGGCCGTTCCCAAGGCGAAAGGGTTGGCGCCCGTCTCGAGCGCGTTTTGGTTGCGCGATACGATCAGATTGAGGTCGTTCTCGCGAGCGAACTGATCGCGGAACGCAATCATCTCGTCGAACTTATAGGACGTATCCACGTGGAGTAGCGGAAAGGGAATGGGGCCGGGGTAAAAGGCTTTCTGCGCAAGGCGAACCAGAACAGAGGAGTCCTTGCCGATGGAATACAACAGCACGGGTCGCTCAAACTCGGCGGCCACCTCGCGGAAAATGAAAATACTTTCGGCCTCCAGTTGCTTGAGGTGAGAAAGACGTTGGGGCATTTGGACCGTGTCCTGGAGGGTGGCCCTGGCGGTCATGTCCAGAGGTGTGGTGCTCATGATGAAACACATCCTTGTGGTTGATAAGTGTCTAAATAGTCCAGGATTTTCTGGCAGGCTTCTTCCACGCTGATTTGCGCGGTGTCAATGCACAGGTTGGGCTGATGGGGCGCTTCATAGGGGTCGTCCAACCCGGTAAAGTTTTTGATTTGACCGGCGCGTGCTTTGGCGTAAAGGCCTTTGACATCACGTGCTTCGCAAACATCAAGCGAAGTGGCGATGTGGATTTCAATGTAGTTGCGGCACAAAGCGGCCACCTGCGCCCGTGCCTCGCGATAAGGCGAAATGTAGGAGGCAACGACGGTCACGCCGTGTTCCTCCAGCATTTTGGCAATAAAACCGGACCGCACGACATGGGCGTCGCGGTCGGCTTTGGAAAAACCGGTAGTAGGCAGGATGGCACGCGTCACGTCTCCGTCCAGCCACGCGGTGTTGCGGCCGCGGGCACGCAGTCGCGCCACCAAAGTCTTGGCGATGGTTGTTTTGCCGGCACCGGAAAGTCCGGTAAACCACAGAACCACGGGCGTCGCTTGGGGTTGATCGCGTGCCGGTTGCGCCTGATTCAGGCCGCGTTGTGCGTTGACCAGAAGCGTGCAGGCCGCGCCCTGCAAACCGAGCGCAAACAAGGCCCAATGGGGGGCGCCGGTTAGCATCAAAACCAAGACGGCCACCGGTAGGCCGAGCACCAAACTTTGTCCCCAGACGGGAATCTTCAAGAAGAGTGTGCTCATCAACCGACCTCCTGCGGCACTAAGGAAGGTAGCAGTAGCAAACCTACTTTTTCGATGTGGGTGAACAGTGCTTCGAGGTGGGGTTCGGTGGTGAGGTCATTGACAAGAATAAAGCGGAAATAGGTGCGGCCTTTGATCTTGGCAATATTAAACAGCGCCCGGCCCTCGCGACGAATGACCTCGCGGATCTTTTGTTGCAGGGTATCCAACACCCTGTCGTCAAGCGCTGCCGTGCCCTGCGGCACAAAACGGAAACAAAGCACGGGTGAGACGGGTTCATAGGCGGTTTCGAAGTGAGGGTTGGCAGTCAAACGGGTGTAGGCGGCGCGTGTTAAATCCAAGCGGGTTTGGGCATGGTGGCGTATACCGCTTTCACCCAAAGCGTGAAACAGAATCCACAAGCCCAAGGCGTTAAACGGCTTACCGCATAAAGGTGTGTAGTGGCCCAAATCTTCGGTGAGACTCGCGGGATCGTCGGGGTGGTGGAACAGATACTCGGCGTCCCGTGCTTGGAAGGTGCGTTTCAACAAGGAAACATCGGGTGCCAGCAACACACTGCATGCCAGCGGTGCGTGCAGCCATTTGTGGGCGTCCCAGGTCACCGTGTCAGCCAGCTCAATGCCTTGTAAGCGCTTTGGACCGGCATCGGTGAGGGCGATGCTGCCGCCAAACGCGGCATCCACGTGGATGTGAATGTTGCGGGGACGGCACAATTCGGCAATCGCAGGCAAGGGATCAAACCCGCCGGTGACGGTACTGCCCAAGGTGACGACAATCGCGATCGGCAACTGGTTTTCCCGATCACAGGCCGCCAAACGGTCGGCCAAGTCGGCAACACACATTTCGTTGCGGTGGTTGGTGGCGACTTTGACCAGTTGATTCGCGCCCAACCCCATCATGTTGGCGGCGTTGGCAACGGAGTAATGGGCGGCGTCCGAACAGAGGATCACGGGTTTTTGTTTTTGATTCAGCAACCCTTCGCGCTGAACTTGGCCGGGTAGGCGGTTGTTTCGCGCCACAATCAACCCAAACAGGTTACCCAAAGAACCGCCGGGTACGAAGATGCCGCCACTCCCCGACGGCAATCCCAACAGGCCCGCCATCCAACGGGTCACGGTGCGTTCGACGACGGTTGCCGCGGGCGAGGCTTCATAGGTAGAAGTGGTGCCGTTTAACATGGCGGCCAAACTCTCGGCCAAGACGGCGGGTAGCGAGGCGCCCCCCGACATTTGGTTAAAAAACGATGGGTGCCAGGTTTTGACCGAAGCCGGCAGGATTTGATCGCGGAACAGGTCGAGTGCGGCGTCGATACCGATCCCTTCTTGCGGTGGCTGTTCGCGAAAAAAACGTTCGGCGATTTGGGCCGGTTCCTCGTAGGTGAGCAACGGTTGTTGCTGGGGTTCGACGTAGTGCTCCAACCAAAGGTCGCGAAACTTTTCGGTCAAGGCTTGGATTTGTCGGGCGCTATGGTGCTCTTGCATGGAGTCCCTCATCTTAATTCGGTGCTCGGAACGGGATCGGTGTCGCAGGTTTCCCGCCAAGGCTGGGCTTGATTTGTACGTTAGGAAAAGGCCGAACAGGCGGCGGCTCAGTCGCGCAAGATCTTTGTTTCGCCGTCGACCAGCGCCAACCGGGTCGAGGCGATGCCGGTGTCCCTGGCAATGCGGTCCGCTAATTCTTCGGCATGGGTTGTTACCCAAATTTGGGTGGTTTCGCTCATATGCGCGATTAATCGCGCCAGCGGCGCCAGTAGGTTGGGGTGCAGGCTGGTCTCCGGTTCGTTGAGCGCGATCAGTTGCGGTGGTCTCGGGCTGAGTAAGGCCGCAATCAGGCACAGATACGTTAGGGTTCCGTCGGATAATTCCTTGGCGGAAAGGGGTCGCAGCAGGCCGGGCATTCGCAGACCAATGGTTAACCGGCTTGCGTCGCCGAGGATCTCAAGCTTGGCGCCGGGAAAGGCTTCGTCGACTGCTTCCTCCAGCAGATCGGTTCGACCCAACTGGTGGGCGGTCACCAAAGCCGCCGCCAAGTCCGAGCCGTCATGAGTGAGCACCGGCGTTTGGCAGGCGACTCGCTGTTGTCGAATCGGCGACGCCTCGTCGGTGTTGAAGCGGTGGTAAAACCGCCAGTTCAACAGGGATTCACGCAATTGGTACAGCTCGGGAAAGAGGTGGGGATCGCGGATTTCCGCCAAAGCCGCCTCGTTGTGGTGAATGTCGCCTGGATAACTCATCATTTTGCCCGATTCCTCGCGTAAGACGAGGTGGGAGCCCTTGCGTTCCAAAAAGGAAATGTTGCGACCACGCATGCGGCGGACGACCTTTTCTTCCTTGGCGCCTGGGTCTAAGTTGAAAAACGCCAGTGCATTGGAGAAGGCGACCGGGCCGCAGGCAAAGTCGTAGGACCATTCGTCAAACGTAATGCCGAGTCGCATGCGAATGACGCCTTTTTTGCGCGGCCCGGCCCACAGTACGGACGGCATGCCGCCTTCATCCGCGATTGCCCGCGTGAAGCGGCCGTCGGCAATGCGCGCTAACAGCCACAGGGCGCGGTACAAATTGCTTTTCCCACAGCCGTTGGGCCCGGTAATGACATTCACTTTTTTCAGGGGCAGGGTAATGTCGCGCAAGGATCGGTACCCTGAGAAACGCAGTTCTTTCAACATCGGAAACTCTCTTCGTGGCGGTTGGGATTAGAGGGTGAGGTGGGGCTTGTATTTTCTGAAGCCCAGTTTGTTCATGAAGTGGCAGAAACCCAAGTAAAACAGCAGGAAGGTCATTTCGATCTTGGCGTAGGCGATGGGGTGGTAAGACAACATGCGTTCCGCCAAGTCCTTCTGGTGATGGGGTCCCCGCAAGCGGTACTGGAAAGCGCTAAAAGGCGCGCAGTAAATTTTGAGCAACAGCTTGGGTTCCTTGATCAGATCGCGCCAGCGTGGCTTGCAGCCGATTTTGTGAGCGAGGGCGTCCATGTAGGAGGTGTAATCGACCAGGTAATTGAGCCGTTCGGATAGGTCGCGGTACTTTTCCTTGTGCATTGCGCGATGGGCCTCAATGTGGGTCTTCATCGCGTCGGCCGAAGGCAAGGTTAAACGGCCGCTGAGGATTTGGGCAAACCAACGCGACTGCATTTCAGAGATCGGCGGGATACTACCGATCGAGGGCCGGATGGCGCCAATGAAACACAAACGCTCGCCGAATTCGGGCGCAAACGCATTGTAGTAGAGGTTGCGCGAATCGGTTAAATCGATGTCCATGAAAGGAAATGCCGACTTGAAACCGGTGCAAAACAGAACGTGGTCACACTCAAATTCGCTGCCGTCGTCAAAAATCACACCGTTTTCGGTAAAACGCGTGATTTGCGGTTTCAACTCCGCCGATTTGTTGGCCAGCGCATAAACAAACCGCTCGGATTTGGTGGCAAACTGCTCGGACAACCCGCCACCCGAATCAATGCGCAACTGTTGAATGATACGGCGCACTTCAGGTGTACTGTTGGGCGTCCACCAGCCCCAGTTGGTCATCCAGTTGTTGAAGTGAATGCGCAGGATCAGGTAGACCTGGAACATTAGGTGGATTGGCAAGGTGAGCCACGCCGTCATGGTGCGCAGGCGGCCGACTTCCTTTTCCGGATTGTCGCGGCGCACCATCCAGTCCGGCAAACTGGTCGCAATGCGGTTGGTGTAATAGTCGGTGGGATAACCGTTGACGAAACGCAATTGGACGAACACGCCGCGGCGCAAGCTGAGCACGCAGGCCGACGATTTCTCGGCGACCTCTGCCAAAATGTCGGAGCCGCTTTCGCCGGCACCTACCACGACTACCCGCTTGCCTTCATAGGGTTTGGGGTTTTTGTAGGTGGCCGAGTGGCTGACGGTTCCCTTAAAACTCTCGCGGCCTGGCAGTTCCGGCGTGCTGGGTTTTTGGTGGATACCGGAACATATGGCCACCGCGTCGTATTCTTGCGAACGCATCTGACCCTGATCGTCTTTAACGGTAACCGTCCAAGTCCCCTGTTCGTCCTGGCGGGTGGACACCACCTCATGGTTGAAAAACAGATTGTCGGCGAAGTCAAAGTGGTCGACATAACGTTTGAGGTAAGCAATGTATTCATAATGCGTAAAGTGGGTTGGTGCATCGTGGGGCAAGGGGAAATCGGAAAAGGCGGTCACAAAGGTGGACGACGTCAAGCGACAGGATTCCCACACGCCGCCACGTTCCGGATCGAAGCGGAATACTCCGCCCAAATCCGGGGCTTTCTCAAAACAAGCAACGTGGTGGCCTTCCTGGATCAATTCTTTGACCGCAACCAAACCGGAAGGGCCTGCACCGATGACGGCGACACGTTTTGAAACAGGATGTGGCGATGATATGGTGGGGGTGGAAGTCATTTTTTTCACAAAAGAATCCTCTACAAAGTATTGTTACGATATGGCTTATGTCCATTTGTCGACAAGCGACGGTTTTAGGTGCTGCGGCCTCTATGTATCGGCGCGGTAAAAAGCACAGGTTGATTTGTGAAGACGCAGGCATCGACCGGCCACGGGTGGATCGAAGCGGAGCCACTCCGGATCTTCGGGGTCGGTGTCGGTTTTAAAGAAAAGTGGGTCATCGGTCGGATACAGCGGGAGCCAGTAACCCATCGGCAGGTGGAGCCACAGGCGGCCCTCGCGTACAAACAGGTGCAGGTTGCTTTCCCACGGGTTATGAGAGCGGTAGCTTCCCAAAAGCGGTACCCAGGCGGGATTGGTTGGCGGCAGGGGGGTTTCGAAACCTTGGCGCTGCCAGCAGCGGTCGCCGTGATAAAAGGCGGTGACGTCGTTGTCACGCCGCACGGCGGTCCACAAAAAGGTATTTAGGTTGGGATGGTCAATGAAAAAGGAACGCGGTCCGCGCGGTTCGGCGGGTACGGTTACTTCTCCCTTTTGCAGCCACAGGCGTTTGTCCTCGGCGCGAAACACGACCGCCTCGTCACCCGCCAAGAAACGCCCTTCGTAAGCGGCCGGATCGTGAACCTCGTAGCGATTGATCGAGGGGGTCGCGGGCAAGGGTTTTTCGGCGACGGCGGCTTCGAAGAAGTCAAACAAAGCCGGCGGCGGCATAAAGCGTCGCAACGGCCCGTTGGCGGCAATGCCAATGGCCAGCCCCGTTTGGGAACAACCCCAAACGCCGGCCAAAAAGCCCGGTGCCTGACCACCGTGGTGCCAACGCGGACCGGCCTCGCTTTCCTTCAGAAACAAACCATAGCCATAGGATTCGCCTTCACCGACGGTGACCCGCGCTGTTTGCATCGCTTTGACGTTGCGATCGTCACTGAGTAAGTGCCGCAACCAACGCGCCATGTCCTCGCTGTCGAGGACCGGGCAGCCGTCGGCCGAATCAATGTGGTCCAACGGGCTCGGAATCAAGCGGGCGTCCGAGGGTTGGGGACGACTGGCGGTGGCGGCGATGTATCCGCGCGCGTTGCCTTCGTCTTGATAACCGCGGTAGCAGGGCAAGCTGCGCTGCATGCCCAACGGCTGCAACAAACGATTTTGTAGCAGGGTGGGAAAGGGGATGCCGTAAACCTGAGCCAACATTTGCCCCAACAGCTTGTAACCCACATTGGAATAGTGGAAGCGTGCACCTGGTGCCGCCGTGGTTCGGGTCTCTCGTAAAGCCAGCACCTCATAGGCCGAAGCCGGGCAGAAATCACTGCCGCAAATCAGACCGCTGCTGTGACTCATCAGGTGGCGCGGCGTGACGGCGTCGAAATCGCTGTTGACCTGGAACCACGGCAGATAATCCGAAACCGGGCGGTCCAAATCGATGTCGCCCGCCTCGGCGGCTTGCAACAGTACGGCGGCGGTCATGGCTTTGCCGAGTGAAGCCACGTAAAAACGGGTTTCGGCAGTGACCGGCGCCTGACGTTCCAAATCGGCCCAGCCAAATAAACCGCGATAAAGTGTTTGCTCACGGTTGGTCACAACCAAGCTCAATCCTGGCGTGTTGTAGGTCGCCAGGTATTGGTGGACGTAGGTTTCGAAGGTGTCGATGGACAAAGCAGAAATCATAGAGAACTTCCTTAGGGGGTTAGGTGCCAAGCAGCGGGGATGCGTAAGGATCAGGAGACGACGGCCGCTTCGGCCTGGGCGGTTAGGATCAGCTCGCGCGTGCCAAACAGACGTTCGACGGGAATGCCGCGTTCCTCACAGGCAGCGAGCAACTTGTTGGATTCGACGATGGGTCCCGAGTTGTCGTCATAGGCGACACTCATGATGTAGTTCAGCCAGGGTTCTTGGCCCAGCGCGTAGACGAACACTTGTTTGGCGCCCAGGTCCTCAACCAGGGCCATCGCTTTCTCGAAGTCGGAACCGTTTAAACGCCTCGATTGGTCCATCTTACGCTCGAGTGGACGGGTCATCAAAGGTCCGTACAACCAACTGAGCGGGGCACCGTCGCACTCCATCCCGAGGAAGAGCAAATCGATATCGCCATAAATGCGATGCAGGTGCTGGTACATGCGTGGTTCCAAGTTGCGCGAGTCGGCGGCGAATAAAATATCGCGGTTATGGAGTCGTACCAAAAAGGCAAGGCGCGTCAAAATGTTCAGGTCGGCGTGTTCACCGAGGAACGGAATGCCGCTGATCATGCCGCCTTTTACGGGAATCTCGTCGAGCTCACCGATTTCCAAGACCTGATCAAAACCCAGTTCGCGGAACATTACTTTCAGCGAGGGATCGACCAAGCTGCCGCCGCCGTTGCGTGGCACGACCAAACAGCCGATGCGGTGGCGCAATTGCAGCAGGGTTTCCAGCAAGCAGTGGTCTTGGTGGTTGTGGGTGATCAAGACGTAATCAATTTTTTCGGGTAAATCGCTGAAGTCGTAACGTTCGATGCCGTTGGGGTAACGATAACTGATCGCCGGATCCACCAAAATGGAGACATCGGCGGTTTCGACCAATACGGTGGCGTGGCCGTAGTAACGCACGCGCACGTCATCGCCCCGATAGGGCTCGGCTTGGTGCGGCCGGGTTTCGGTCAGGAAAGGCAACAACTGTTGGGTTTGTTCTTCGGTCAGATCCAAAGCCGCTTGGATTTCGCCGAGTGTGGCGGGGGTGGTTCGCATGGCGAACAAACGATCCAAGCCTTTGTGGGCGAAAGGGATTTGGAGCTGGAAATGGTTTTCCTCGGCAAAACGGGGCGAAGCCAGTGAGAACTCGCGATGATCGTCGGTGATAAGTGAAAACAGCAGCGCTTGTCGGTCGGTTTTGTAGAGGGGACCGCGGTACATCATGCTTTCCAGGAAACGAACCGAGGGTTGGTTGTTCAAATCGTAGATGATTTCGACATAACCTTTGAGCGGTTCCGGGACCTGTTCGTAAAGGGCTTCCACGGAGTAGCCTTTGGCTTGCTCGGCGACTAACTGCTCCAATTCGGTGATGGCGGCGGCCAGTGCCAACAAGTCGCCGTCCTGTGTTTGGGTGGCTTCCATGAGTGCGCGTACGTCGGCGAGTTTGTCTTTGCCGAGGCCCATAAAACGGCCACCCAACAACTTGCGGTTTTTGGCGGCGCGGGCGTGGAGCGCGGGCGCTTGGATGAAGGATTTCATCAAAGGCATGTGCAAATGGGCCGTCGACATGGCGGCAGTGGCCGGTGAAATCAAATAAGGCCAGGCATACCACTGGGCGACCAGGGGTTCCACTAAAACATTTTCCTTTAAGTAGTACATCGTTCTTTTCCTTTTCAGTTGGTAACAGGGTTAAGCGGGGGTCGGTGCCGCGACGGCTTTTCGAATTTCACGGTCGTAAATGCGGTCTGTTCGTTTTTCGTGGAACCACTGGGGCCAAGCGAAACGCGGCCGGTAGAAAAAGCTGACCGAAATGCTTTGGGTGCCGGCACGCACGTGGTGCCACCAGTGGAATGGGATGTATAACATCTCGCCGGGTTCGACCCGGCAGTGGTAGCCCGCGTGCATGGGGAAGTCGGGAAACTGGTCGGTATCGGGCGCGAAGGGGTTAAAGGCGCTAATGCGCGGGTGACCGATACGCGGGTGGGGATAATGGCTGCGGTAATCCCCGGGCGGAAACAGCCAAACTTCCTTGCTGCCAAGTATTTGGGCGAACAAGACTTCGGCGGTATCGAAGTGGAGGTTGGTGTGGCTGCCGCCCTCGCGACTCAGCCAGAAAACGGGGTAGGCGTCGCCTTTACCCAGGTACCCGGGATAGCTGAAATCGCCGTTGAGTTCGGGAAGGTAACGTTCGATAGAAAGCTGGGCCAGGTAGTAGTTGTCCGTGTCCGTCCGCGCCGCTGCGCCAGTGCCGTCGAGGTATTCGCCCAGACTGAGGTGAACCGGTTTACCGTGCAGGACGGGGTAATTGTCGCTGTCGGCGGGGAAAATGGGGACCTGGTTGTCGCCCACGGTGCGGCGCAGGAACGCGATGTCCCATTTTTTGAAGGCGGGCCATTGCGAGGCTACGCCGGTCAGGATCACCGGGGTTTTGGGTTTGAGATGGCGACGACGGAATTCGGCCAAATCGGGTGCATGGAGACGCGGCACTTCGCGGCCGGTTGGGGTCGATGGTGGTGCGTTCAAATCTAACCTCACTGGTGTGGCGGCCCGAAAGCCGGCAGGGAATGGTGGAGTAGGGTGCGGATGACGGCGCTTAAGCCTTGGACGGCGGGCTGTCGCACCATGCTGAAATGGTGACCGTCGCTTTGGTACTGATGCAGCGTGGTCAGGATGGGTGACCAACCGCCGTCGGGGTCGGCGTGGTCGTCACCCGTTTCGGCGGCCCGAATCAAGTGGACTGTGCCGCCGTAGACGGCCGGTTGATAGTCGGCCAAGGCGTTCAGGTGGTGTCGGATGACATCGATGCGTGGTTGCAAGTCGGTGAGCCCGACGCTTTGAGGAAGCAACTGATGGTCATGGGCCCATTGCAACAAGGCGGCTGGACCTTGCGCGGCCGTGACCACCTCAACTGGGACACCGAGGTCGAGCGCAAAGGTGGTCCACAGGCGCGCGTCGTTCAAGGCGTCGTTCTGCATGGCTTGGCTGGGCCGCACGCTGTCGATCATGAGCAGGGTGACGGGGTGATGCTCAGCCGACAAAAAGCGGGCGCATTCCAAAGCCAAAATGCCGCCGAGCGACCAACCACCGAGGTAGTAAGGTCCCGTGGGTTGCGCCGCGCGGATGGCTTGGTGCAAGCGTTCGGCCATGGCGGGCAAGGTGTCGGCCGGGGTTAAACCGGCAAGCGGTGGTGCTTGCAAACCAATAACCCGCCACGCCGGGGCAAGTGCCTCGGCCAGGTCCTGGTAACAGGCCGGCGAACCACCAACGGGGTGAATCAGGAACAAGGTCGGTGCATCCGCCTGGGTTTCGGGAGAAAACGACCATAGCAGCGGATCGCCGTCTGTGACCGGCGAGGCGGCGTCGGCCTGTTCGATTTGGGTTGCCAATTCACCGGCGGTCGTCGCTTGGAAAAACACGTTTAGCGGTAACCGCACACCGAAGCGCGCCTTGATGCGATTGCCGAGCGACGCCACCAGCAGCGAGTGCCCGCCCAGTACGAAGAAATCATCGTCGGCATAAAGCGCTTCGGTGCCGAGGAGCTCCGACCAGATTTCGGTCAGACCGCGACCGATCTCGCCTTTGAGCGGCTGTTTCTCTTGGGCCGTCGGTAGCTCGGGTCGGCTCAAGGCGCGCCGGTCAAACTTGCCGTTGGCTGTTTTGGGCAGTGCCGTTTCAGCGCGGAACTGTTGCGGCACCATATGGCGCGGTAAACAACGGCTCAACGCTCCGCGTAGCCGGCTTTGATCAACGGCAGCGCCTTGTTCGACCACGTAGTAGGCGACGAGCAAGCAACGTCCTTCGTCATGCCACAGTTTCACCACGGTTTCGGCGACACCGGGCTGGGCCAAGATGGCTTGTTCGATATCGCCCAGCTCAATGCGCATGCCGTGGATTTGGACCTGGTCGTCGTTGCGGCCCAGGAAGGCCAAGCGGCCGGGCATCGTCGCGCCTCCCTCACGCCAGCACACTTTGTCACCGGTGCGGTAGAGGCGGGCGCCGGTGGCAAAGGGGTGTGGTACAAAACGCGCGGCGGTTTGTGCCGCTTGACCGAGGTACCCTCTCGCCAGACAGGGGCCGCCGATGTAAAGCTCGCCGGGGGCGCCGGGAGGCAACAGGCGCAGGTGTTCGTCCAATACCAGCAATTCGCTGTTCCCCACGGGATAACCAATGGGTGGTAATCCCCGATGAACGGGGTCCTGGCCGCCGGCTTCGTCAAAACGGTAGGTGGAGACAACCACCGTTGTTTCCGTGGGGCCGTAAACGTTGACCAGCGTGGCCGAACCCCAGCTTTTGCCGATGTGCAGGCGGTCACCACCGGTGAGCAACTGCCGCAATTTCGCGTGGGCCGGCGGTGTTTCCGCCAACAGCGCTTCGGCCAAAGGCGTCGCGGCAAAGCAGCGTGCCACCGCCTGATCCGCCAGCCAGTGCGCCAAGCGTTTGGGATCGAGACGAACCGTCTCATCGGGAAAGACCAGACAGGCGCCCAAGGCGAGGTTGGGTAGGGTCTCCATGACGGTTGCGTCGAATCCGGGACCGGCCAGGACCGCGACGCGTTCACCGAATGCGCCACCGTGGTCTCGCCCGTACCAATCGGTGAGATTGGCAAGCGCCGCGTGGTTGACGGCAACGCCTTTGGGTCGGCCGGTCGATCCCGAGGTATGGACGACATAAGCGAGCTGTTGGGGATGGCAGACAGGGGACGGTGCAACGGCGGGTTCCGTCCAGCAAGCCGTCTCCGCCAGGGTCGCCGGCAAAACCATGCGCGTCACGTCGGGTCCGAGGCCGGCTTCTTGGGCCGCGCTACACAAAACCAGGTCCATGGAAGCGGTCATGGTCGCCAAACGTTCCGCCGGGTATTCGGGATCGAGCAGGGCCATGACCAAACCCGCCTTGAGCACCGCGAGTGAGGCGAGCACTTGGATCGGGCCGCGTTCGAGACACAAGCCGACCAGGCTCTCATCCGGTAAACCCAAGCGCTGGATCCGGCCGGCCAGGCGATTGGCGGCTGTTTCCAGCGCGGCAAAGGTCATTTGGGTATCGCCGTCGATAAGGGCCGGTGCCTCGGGATGAGTTGCGGCCACCTGGGTCAGGCGTTGGTGGAGCGGCGTGAACGGGGTCACAAGTTGCGGTCCCCGGCCCCAGTCTTCGAGCAAGCGGCGTTGCATGGCGGGTGAGACCAAAGGTAGCTGCTGTAGCGGTGTTTCGGGATGGTCGACCAGGGTTTCCAGCAGGAATCCAAAGGTTTGTGCGAAGCTTTCCACCTGTTCCCGTTGGAACAGTGCGGTGCGGTACTCGAGGCGTCCTTCGTAACCGCCGTTGTGTTCGCTGAGCGCCATGGTGAGGGCGAACTTGGCTTCGCTGTTCTCGCCGCTGAGCGGCTGGAGTTGCAGATCACCCATGGCCGGGGCGGCCGACATGGCGTGCTGCATGGTGAACATGACTTGGAACAACGGTGTCACACTGGGATCGCGGTTTGGCAACAGGGTCTCGACGAGTTTCTCGAACGGCATCTCGGCGTGTTTAAACGCGAGGGTTGCGGTGTCGCGAACCGCGGCCAACACATCGTTAAAGTGCAGCGCTGCTTCGAAGCGGCAGCGCAGCACCAAGGTATTGGCAAAAAAGCCGGGCAAATCGCGCCAAGCAACCCCGTCGCGGTTGGCGTAGGGGGTGCCGATCGGCAGATCGCGCGATTCACAGTAATGGGACAACCACAGCGCGAACGCCGCCAGGTACGTCATAAACGGGGTGGCGCCTTGTTGCCGGCCGAGGTCGGTCAAACGGCGCGCAAGCGCCGGCGCGATGTGGAACGCGACGTTGGCGCCACTTTGATTCATCTCCGGCAAGGGCGCGACGTCGTAAGGCAAGGCGGTGCGGGCCTGGCTGCCGGCGAGGATCTCCGACCAAACCGAAAGCATGTCTGTTGCTGCCGGGCCGTCCAAGCGGCGGCGGCTCCAGTGCGCGTAGTCGACATACTGCAAGGGTAAGGACGGCAAGTCGGGTTCGCAATCACGGGACAAGGCATCGTAGATTTCGGCCAATTCGCCGAGCAGCACTTCCATGGAACGGCCATCGGCCACGATGTGATGCACCGTCAGTTGCAGCAACCAACGCTGAGGCGCCCGTTGCAGGAGTAAGACGCGGAAGGTGGAACCGGCTTCTAAATCGAAGGGTTGACTCGCGTGTTGGTCCAGCAAGCGGCGGTCGGTCTGGCTCAGCAAAACGTCGTCTTCGGCGCTAGCGACACGGAATGTCCAATCCAGGGGCGCTTCGGCAAGAATTACCTGGCGGGGCGACCCGTCGACGGTGATAAAGGCGGTGCGCAGGGGTTCGTGGCGTTGCTGCAGCAGGCGGCAAGCCTGGTGGAGGCGTTCGGGCGAAGCTTCGCCGCGAATGTCAAAAACAATGGGAATGTGATAAGCCGCCCCGGTTTGCGGCATTTGCGCCAGGAACCACATGCGTTGTTGTGCGTGCGATAAGGGATGAGATTCGGTGCGGGTGACCGCCTGAATCGGGTGTTCCACTTGGCCCGCTTGTTGTTGCAGACGCAACGCCAAACCGGCCGGGGTTGGTGACGCGAATAAATCGGCGAGCGCGGGACGCCACCCGAGCCTGTCTTCGATGCCGTCGATGACTTGCATCGCCGGCAAGGAGTGGCCGCCGAGGGCAAAGAAATCGTCGTTGCGACCACATTGAGGAAGGTTAAGTACGGCTTGCCAGATATCACACAGTTGTTGTTCCAGCTCGTTGTGAGCTGGTTCGTAGGCGGCGAGATCGTGCCGTGCCGGCGTTGCCGGGATGCGCTCGGCCAAGGCCTTTTCATCCGTTTTCCCGTTGGGTGTCAAGGGAAAAGCGTCGAGCGGAATCCAGGCTTGCGGCATCATCGCCGCACTCAATCGCTGTTCAAGGTAGGCCTTCACGGCTGCTTCCCGGTAGGTCTCGTCGACGGTGATGTAGGCAATCAGGCGGGTTTGGTTACCCTTGCCGTTGGTACGGACTAAGGCTTGCCGCACACCCGGCGCCTGGGTTAGGACGGTTTCGATTTCGCGGGTTTCGACGCGCCGGCCGCGAATCTTAAGCTGACTGTCGCGGCGACCTAAGAATCGCAAGGTGCCGTCGAGGTCCCAGCGTCCGAAGTCGCCACTGCGGTAGCAACGGGCACCGGCAGCGGGCGAGAAGGGGTCGGGTCGGAAGTGGTCGGCGGTTAAACCTGGTTGACCGGCGAAACCACGGCCGACCCCTGCGCCGCCGATGACGATTTCACCAACGGCTCCGCGCGGCACCAACTGCATGTGATCGTCGACCAGGTAAAGTTGGGTTCCATCGGCGGGGTGACCCAGCGGGACGTCCTGGTCCAGGTGAAGTGGGGTTTTCATCTCAAACAGACTGCAAAAGGTCGATGCTTCGGCGGGTCCGTAGCCATTGAGGATCCGGCGCGGGCCACCCGCCTTTTTGACCGAAGCAATGATATTGGGGTCGGCTTTTTCGCCGCCAAACAACAAGGTGTTTAGGCCGTTAAACATATCCGGCCGGCTTTCCGCCAAGCGGTGGAACAGGGCTGTCGCCAAGACCATGTGTTTAATGCGACGGGTGACGAGGGTGTCCGCCAAGCGAGCGGCGTCAAGCACGACGTCGCGGGGAATCACATCGACGCAGCCGCCGGCACACAGCGGCGTCCA
This sequence comes from Holophagae bacterium, assembly GCA_030429565.1. Classification (GTDB taxonomy): domain Bacteria; phylum Acidobacteriota; class Holophagae; order Acanthopleuribacterales; family Acanthopleuribacteraceae; genus Acanthopleuribacter. Next base: position 594,255 of record JAUIFE010000002.1, read on the forward strand.
CAGTTCCCAGGTGAGCGGGTCAAAGGAGATGGTCGTCACCTGGGCCATGCGTTCACCTGGCCCAAAAGGAAGTTGGTGATTATGGGCTAGGTTGAGAATATTGCCGTGGGTTAGCACGATTCCTTTGGGCACACCCGTGGTGCCCGAGGTGAACAAAAGCAGGGCCGCTTGGTCTCGGCTAACAGCCGGAAGCGATGCCTGTTGTGGTGTGACCACCGCCTCCCAATCGAAGTCGTCAAGCGCGATGGTGGCCGGAGCCCCTTCGGGCATGCGGCGGGAAGCGGTGTCGCAGAGCAGCAGCGCCGGTTTGGCACCCGCCACCATGGCATTTAAGCGTTCGCGCGGGTAAGCCGGATCCATCGGCATGTAACAACCGCCGGCCAACAACACCGCCAAGATCGCGACCACCAGGTTCGCATCTCGTGCCGTCAGGATCGCAACCGGCTGTTCCGCCTGCAACCCTTGCGCTTGCAGTACCGACGCCAACAAGGCAGCTCGTTGCCACAGTTGTGCGTAGCTAAGCGAAACCGCGCCACAGGCAACGGCTTCGTCGTCCTTGCGCTGTTGGACGTGGGCGAAGATCTGTTGCAGCACATTGTCCGCGCCCCCGGTCAACGCCGTTTCGGCACCACAGCCAAACGCCAGGAGCTGTTGTTGCTCGGCGGTACTGGGTCCGGGGATTCGGGCCGAATGGTCTTCGGCATCAACCAGCCAGGTCAGTACGGCGGTGAAGTGATCGGCCATCGCTTGAACCGTTGCGGCCTCGAACAAATCGGCGTCGTACATCAGGTTCCCCTGCAACGTCGCGCCGCGTCGGTCGAGGTTCAGGACCAATTCGTACTTGGCAACCGGATAGGCAAAGTCCTGTTCGGAAACTTCGACCGCACCGAGCGCGGGCGCCTCGGCTTGTTTGCCACCGTCGTCCTGCATGGCAATTGCGGCCTGGAAGAGGGGCGAGCGACCGCTGTCCCGTTGTGGCTGCAAAACCTCGACCAAACGTTCGAAGGGCACGTCGGCGTGGGCGTAAGCGTCCAGCAGCATCTGGCGGGTTTGCGCCAACAAGGCGGTCGGTTCGATGTTCGGACGCCACTGAAAACGCAGGACCAAGGTGTTGACGAAAAAGCCGATTAAATGTTCGGTAACCTCGCGGTCACGGTTGGCGAAAGGCGTACCGATCAGCACATCGCGAACGCCGGCATAGCGACCGAGCATCACGGCGTAGGCGGCCGATACCGCCATAAACAGGGTGCAATCGTGCATGCGGCAGAGGTGGTTGAGGCGTTGTGTCAGGGTTTCGGACAGGTGCAGCGGCACGAGGGCGCCGCGATGGCGGGGTTGACGGGGTCGTGGTTTGTCGGTTTCCAAGGCGAGCAGGGTTGGTGCGTCGGCCAGTTGGCGCACCCAATAATCACGCTGACGGTTGAGAACGGCGTCGGTCAGGTGACGGCGTTGCCAGGCGGCGTAGTCGATGTACTGCACCTGGAGCGCCGGCAATGTGGCTTGCTCATGCCGGCGACAAGCGCGATACAGTTCGCTTAATTCGCGCCACAGGATTTGCATCGACCAGGCGTCACCAATGATGTGGTGTAAGACCAGGGAAATGACCCATTTGTCTTGCGAGAGGCGGTAGAGACGCACGCGCCAGAGTGGCGCTTGATCCAGTGCAAACGGCGTAACCACGTCGCGGCTGACAGCCTCGCGGACCCAGGATTCGAGCGTTTCGGTTTGAGCACCCTCATCGCGGGGGTCGACCACCACCAGCGGCGTCACCGCCGTGTCGTCCACTTGTTGGAACGGACGGCCTGCTTCGTAGCCGAACCGAGTGCGCAGGGTTTCATGGCGTTGCATGAGCCGGTGCAGGGCGTCGCGCAGTGCGGTTGGGTCGAGCGGCCCGGTTAGGCGGAAGGCGGCGGGAATCAAGTAGGTCGGTTGGTTTGGTTCCAAGTGATCCAAAAACCACAGCCGTTCCTGGGCGGAGGAAAGAGGTAGGTAACCGTCGCGGGCAACGACGGTGACCGGTGTGTGTGGTTCTCTTGAAGCGGTCTGTGCGAGCAACCCGGCAAAATCGGCGAGGTCCGGGTGGGCGAACAGGTCACGGGGCGAAAGGTCGGCGGCGAAGCGGTCGCGCAAACGTGCCAAGACCCGCGTGACCAGCAAGGAATGGCCGCCCAAGGCAAAAAAGTTGTCGTGACGGCCGACAGGATCACACCCCAGTACCTCACGCCAAATCTCGGCAACCCGCTGTTCGGCCTCATTTTGCGGCGGGCTATAGGGCCGCGCATCGACCGTTGGTTCGGGCAAGGCGTTGACATCCAACTTGCCGTTGGCGGTGCGGGGGAACTGTTCCAAGACGGTGAAGCGGGTGGGGACCATGTAGTGGGGCAGTTGCCTGCGCAAGCGCGCGCCGGGATCGTCTTCGCGCTGTTGGTCGGGATCGAGCAAGAGGTAGGCCGCCAGGTAAGCCGCCCCACCGTTGTCGCGGCGCGCCATGACCTTGGCTTCGCGCCAACAAGGCGTTTCGCACAGAACCGCTTCGATTTCGCCGGGTTCAATGCGGAACCCGCGTACTTTGATCTGGTGATCAAGGCGGCCGAGGAATTCGATTTGGCCGGCTTCTTCGGCGGGTGCGGTTCGATAACGGGCGCGGTCACCGGTGCGGTACATGCGCGCGCCGGCTCGGCTGCTAAAGGGATCGGGTAAAAACTTGGCGGCGGTTGCGGCCGGCGCCTTGCGATAACCTCGGCTCACGCCGGCGCCGGCGACATACAGTTCACCGGCGACGCCCGGTGGCTGCGGTTGCAACAGCTCGTCCAAAATGTAAAGCCGGGTCGCGGCAATCGGTTGGCCGATCGGTACGATCTGTTCTCCGCCGTGGAGCCGGTAAACGCTACACCAAACCGAGGCCTCGGTGGGCCCGTATTCGTTGTACAAGGTTACGCCGGGATGGAACGGCAAATCAGAGGGGCAGGTTTCGCCGGCAACGATGGCGCAGCGCAGGGATTTGAGCTGACCGCGATCATTGGGCAACAAGCGGTACAAACTGGGTACGCACAAGGTGTGGCTGATTGACTCGGCCGCGATCAGGTCGGCGACGGCGTCGGGATTGCGGCGCGTCTCCGGTTCGGTCAGCAGCAAGCAACCCCCGGCGGTCAGGGTCCAAAACAGGCCGGCTACCGAACTGTCGAACGACAGCGAGGAGAGCAACAAAAAACGTTCGAGCGGTTCGCGGTAATAGGCAAAACGCGCGGCGGTTGAGTGTTTGAGGTTGGCGTGGCTGACGCTGACAGCTTTGGGGGTGCCGGTACTGCCGGAGGTATAAATCAGGTATGCCGCTTGCCCCGGGAGCAGCTCGGGTAAGCGGGTTTCGGCGGACGGTGGGTCGAGTGGCTGGTCGAGGAACACCAAACGGGCGTCGGGTCGCAGTGCGCGCACGGCCTCGGCCTGATCCGCGTTGCAAACCACCAGCGACACGTCGCTGTCGGCGAGCATGAACTGCAAGCGTTGCGTTGGGTAATCGGGATCCAGCGGGAGGTAGCAACCGCCGGCACGCAGGATCGCCAGCAAACCAACCAAGGCGGTCGGCGCGTTGGGCACATACATCGCCACCGGCTGATCACGGGTGAGGCCCAATGAAACCAAAACCAGCGCCACCGCTTCGGCGCGAGCGGCCAGTTCGGCGTAGCTCAAGGCCTCCGTACCGAATTTGACAGCGGGCGCCGTGCCCCGTTTCGCGACCACGGCGTCAAACAAGGCCAAGACGTGATCGCCCGGCAAGGAAACGGCGGACGATTGGTTCCAGGTTTCCGTAACCAAACGGAGGTCGTCGGCGGGCAACATCGGCAAGCCGTGCACCGAATCGTTCGGTTGGGTGACCAAGGCGGAACAAAGGTTTTCAAACCAAGCGACAAAACGCAATGCGGTGCCTTGGTCAAATAAGGCGCAGGCGTATTCCAAGCTGCCGTGGATGCGGTCGGCGTCTTCTTCGGCCACCAGGGTGAGGTCGAACTTGGCGATGTTCTGTTCCACCGCCACCGGCTCCAGCGCAAAACCGGGAAAGCTGTAGCTTCCCTGCGGCGTGTTTTGCAACACGATCATGGCTTGGAACAGGGGACTGGTGCCGAGGTCGCGCGGTACGTCTAACAGCTCGACCAAACGTTCAAACGGCAAACCCCGGTGCGTTAGTTGGTCGCCCAGGTGTTGGTGGAGCCGGCGCACGAGGGTGCGGAAATTCGGCCGCTCGGAAAGGTCACAGGCGATGACATGGGTGTTGGCAAAAAAGCCGACAATCGCTTCCCACTCGGCGCGATCGCGGCCGGCGTCGGCGGTCCCCACCGCCACGTGTTTTTGGCCGGAAAGACGACCCAGGAACAAACCCCAGGCGGCGGTTAACACGGTGAACAAGGTGGTCTGTTCGCGTTGTGCCAACTGCTTCATTAAGGTGGCTGTTTGCGGTGCGAGTGTAAAGGGTACTTGGCCGCCGCGTTGGTCGCCGCCGGCGCGACGGGGTCGGTCCAGCGGCAGGTTCAGCAAGGGGGGGACCTCGCGCAGGGTCTCGCGCCACCAAGCGGTGTCGGCGGCGATTTGGGTATCATCCAGGGTTTGACGTTGATGGACGGCAAAGTCGGCGTACTGCAAGGCCGGGCCTTGGGGTGCTGCGCTTGCCAAACCCGCCGCGTAGCGATAACAGGCGAGCCAATCGCGCATTAAAACGTCCATCGACCAACCATCGGCGATGATGTGGTGCAACGTTAGGGTTAACAGGGTTTCCGAGCCGCAATACACGCCAACCCGCCAGAGCGGCGCTTCCGAAAGGGTAAACGGGCGTTGGGTTTGATCTGCGATCCAGCTTTCCCGGGTCAGTCCCTCGTCGGCATTCACCACGGTCAGCGGCGGCGTGATGCGGGGTTCGATCCGTTGGAAGGGTTCACCGTCCCGTGCCTGAAAACAGGTGCGCAAGCTTTCGTGCATATCGCTCAGCAAGGACAAGCTCTCGCGCAAAATCGCCACATCCAAGCGGCCCCGCCAGGTCAGCACCACCGGAATATGGTAGGCGGCGCCGCCGTTGCCGAGCTGCTCCAAAAACCACAGGCGCGTTTGCGAAAAAGACAAAGGCAGCACTTGATTGCGGTCGGCGGGCCGGGGCGCGGCGAGAGCGGCTAAGCCGGCGCCGCGAATCGTGTCGGCCAAGGCCGCCGGCGTCGGTTTTTCGAAAAGGTCGCGCACCGCTACCACCACATTCAGGTGCGTGCGAATGCGGTCCACTAAACGGGTGGCGGAAAGCGAGTGACCGCCCAATTCGAAGAAGTTGTCTTCAATGCCGACGGGTTCGTGTTGTAACACGGCTTGGAACAAAGCGACCAGGTCGCGTTCGAGCTCGTCGCGAGCGGCGACAAGCGGACGCGTTCGTTGCTCTAAGCTTGGTACCGGTAGCGCTTTGCGGTCTACTTTGCCGTTGGCGTTCAAGGGCAGCGTGGGCAAGTGAATGAAAAAAGCAGGTACCATGTAGTCGGGCAAACGCGCGGCGACGTGGTTTCGCCAATCGTGGTTTTCCGCGCCCTCGTTTTCCTCTAGGACCAAATACGCCGCCAACTGTTTGGCCTCGCCGGCTTTGAGTGCCACCGCACAAACCACGGCCTCGGCCACGGCTTCGTGCCCGACAAGCACTGCTTCTATTTCACCCAACTCGATGCGGAATCCACGAATTTTGACCTGCTGATCCAGCCTTCCCAAAAATTCGATGTTGCCGAAACCGCGTTGCGGATCCGGCAGGATCCGTCCTAAATCACCGGTGTGGTAAAGGCGCGTTCCCGCCTCGTCGGAAAAACCATGAGGCCGGTACTTGTCGGCGGTGAGTGCGGGCCGGTCGTGGTAATGCACGGCAAGCGCCAAACCGCCGATACAAATCTCGCCGGCGATGCCGGGCGGCAGCATGCGGCCGTCGCGGTCGACAATCAAAAGTTCGGCATGGTCGAGCGGCGTGCCGATGATTAGGCGATCCCCGTGGAGTTCGCGATCATCCACCGGCCATGCCGAGGCGAGGATGGTGGTTTCCGTTGGTCCGTAGAGTTCGTTGATCGCGGCGTTGGGAAAGGTGGTGCGCATATCGCGCAACAGTTGCGGTGGCACGGCGTCGCCACCGACAAACAGGTGGGTCAAGGGCAACTGGGTGCCGCTTTCCTCGAGGTGGTTGATGATTTCCCGCATCAAGCTGGGGACGGCGTGCAGCAAATGGGTGTCGGCGAGACGACGGCAGAGTTGATCGAGCGCCAGCATCTCTTCGCGTTCGATCAAATCGACCCAACCACCGCCGACCAGGGGCAGGAACAACTCGAACAGCGAAATGTCAAAGGCAAAAGACGCGAGGCAGGCCATGCCGCGTCCCGGTTCGATGTCAAAGCGGCGTGCGCAGCCCAAAATGACGCGGGTCAAGGCGTCATGGCGCAACAGTGTGCCCTTCGGCCGACCGGTCGAACCAGAGGTGTAAATGATATAAGCCGGGGCGTCGCCCGCCGGCGACGGCAACGGTTGCGGTGCTGTTTCAGGTGGGCGTGCGAGGTCGGCAACATCCAGCCAAACGACAGCCGCCGTGGTGTAACCCTTGCCCTGGTGAATCACTCGCTTGACGCCGGCGTCTTCTAAAATGAGGGCCCGTCGTTCGTCGGGGTGATGGGGGTCGAGTGGGACGTAGACGGCGCCGACCTGCCACAGCGCGGATAACAGGGTTAGCAGGCAGCGACTGCGCGGCACCATCACGGCAACATGTTCACCCGGCCTAACCCCGGCGGCGATCAGCCCCTGGGCCAAACGCGAGGCGATGCAATGGAACTCGGCGTAAGACAGGCTGCCGTTCGCGTCGCGTAGGATCGGCTGATCGGCAAATTGGCGCGCGTGGTTGGTGAGCATGGCCGGTAAGTTCGGCCAGGATTGGGGCGGCGCGATCAAACGGTTGTAGTCACGCAATTGCGCCAGTTCGCGGGCCGTACACAGCGGCATCGCCGTCATCGGCCGGTCGGCATGCTGGACCAACCACTGCAGCATGTGCTGGAAACGGGTGGCGATTGCCCTCATGGAGGCGTCCGAAAACAGATCGCGATTGTACTCAAACACACCGTGGAAGGCGCCGTCCTCCGGCGACTCGTGCAACGCAAGCGTTAGGTCGTATTTGGCGTGAACCGTTTGCTGGGTCAGCGTTTCCAGTTGAAGATCGGCCGCGTGTTGGGTGCCCGGATCGGCATTTTGCAAAACGAACATGACCTGAAACAGGGGTGAATGGTCCAAACCGCGACGCGGCTGCAACGCTTCCACCACTTGATCAAAGGAGATTTCGGCGTGCGCAAAGGCGTCCAAGCAATGATCGCGAACCTGGCCGAGCAAAGTGGCAAAATTTTGCCGTTGCTGCACTTGGGCGCGGATCACGACGGTATTCACAAAAAAGCCGATCAGACCTTCCAGCTCGGCGCGGTTGCGGTTGGCAACCGGCGTCCCCACGGCGATGTCTTCCGTCCCGCTGTAAAGTGCCAGCAACCATTGGAAAGCCGCCGCCAACACCATGAACGGCGTGGCGCCGTGGTCGCGACCGAGTGCGGTCACGGCCCGGCCCAAAGTCGCGTCCAGCGAGATCGGCACATTGGCGCCATTGAAGGTTTGCAAGGCGGGTCGGGGAAAGTCGTAGGGCAACTCAAGCAGTGGCGGTAAGCCGGCCAATCGCTCGCGCCAGTAAGCCAGTTGGTGGTCGCACCGAGCAAGACCCGCGTCGCTGTTTTGCCAAGCCGCAAAATCCAAATACTGAATGGGCAACGCCGGCAGTTCGGGGTGCCGTCCCTCGACGAGGGCCTGGTAAAAGTGGCTGACTTCGTTGATCAAAACCCCCATGGACCAGCCATCGCAGACGATGTGGTGCAGGGTCAGCAACAAGATGTGTTCGGTTGGCGAACCCACCAACAGAACCGCGCGCACCAGCGGCGCTTCGGCCAAATCAAACGGGCGCAGGGCCTCTTCGTCGGCGAGCTGCACGATTTCGCGTTCCTGTTCGGCCTGGTCGTAGGCTCGCAAATCCACCTCGCGCAGGGTCGGCACGGCGCCTGCATCCTCGGCCACCTGTTGGCGCGGCCCGTCCTGGCCCTTGACGAAGTAGGTGCGCAGCGATTCGTGGCGTCGGCACAACTGATCCAGCGCTTGTTGAAGGGCGGTGCGATTCAGAGGGCCGCGCAAACGCAACGCGAGCGGCACGTTGTACGTTGCCGAAGCGGGATCCATTTGCTGGAAAAACCACAAACGCTGTTGGCTAAACGACAGTGGGGCCGGAACATCGCGCGCCACCAGCGGGATCGTTTCCTGGGTCTCGGCTTCGTAACCTTCCTCGGCCATCAAAAGGTCGAGTAAGGCGAGCTGATCGTCAAAGGACAAATCGTCGTGACTCATGACTGGGCTCCCCGCGCACGTTTTGCAGCCAGGAGTTTGGCTGCCTGTTCCGGTGACATCGTCGCAATTTTGAGATACAAGGTGGCCGCGGTGGCCAGGCGTTTTTGGGTCGCCGCGTCCGTGTTCATCGCGGCCGCCAACTGCGCGACAGTGGCCACTTCGAACAAGCGACGCAGCGGCAGTTCGGTTTTGAAGATCTGTCGCAAACGCGACACCAAACGCGTGATCAACAGTGAGTGGCCGCCCAGTTCGAAGAAGTTATCGTGAATACCGATGTCGCTTTGTTTGAGCAGATCGGCCCAAATGTGGACCAACGCTTGCTCCAGCGGCCCGCGTGGCGGGGTGATCTCGCGCTGTAAGTGTTCGGCTTGTTGTGCGGGTCGCGGCAAGGCGCGCCGGTTGAGTTTGCCGTTGGGCGTCAGCGGAAATTCGGGTAACACGGTAAAGCTGGAAGGAATCATGTAGTTGGGCAGGTCGTGGCCCAAGTGGGCGCGCAGGGCGGCGATGGACGGCGCTTGAGTGGCTTCGGTCAGGGTCAGGTAGGCCGCCAAATGCGGGGGTTCGCCCTCGCCGGCGAAGACGATCACGGCCGAACGGGCGATGCCGTCGAAAGCGTCGAGTCGTGCTTCAATCTCGCCTGGTTCAATGCGGAACCCACGCAATTTAACCTGTTGGTCGATGCGGCCCAGGCATAACAAACGGGTCGGCTTGCCCGCCGCGTCACACAACCAGCGCGCGCGGTCACCGGTGCGGTACAGGCGCGAACCCGAATCACTCGCCTCGGCAAAGGGGTTGGGGACAAAACGCTCGGCGGTCAGGCCCGGGCGGTTGAAGTAACCCCGTGCCAAACCGGCACCAGCCAAGTACAGCTCGCCCGGGACACCTGGCGGTAAGGGGTTCATGGCGGCGTCGAGGATGTATGCTTGGGTTTCGGCAATCGGCAAACCGATATCAATGATTTCATCGGCACTGTCGATCAAAGCCGTGGTCGACCAAATCGTGGTTTCCGTTGGGCCGTACATGTTGAAGAGGCTGCCGCAGCGTTGGGCTAAATCACGGGCGAGCTGTTGCGGCAACGCTTCACCGCCGCAGAGGGCGCGGAAGTGGGTGCCGCCGGACCAGCCGCTGTCCAACAACAGACGCCAGGTGACCGGTGTCGCCTGCATCACCGTTGCTTGGTTGTCTCGCAACAACTGAGCCAGAGCAGCGCCGTCGAAGCCGGCGACGCGGTCGGCGATCACGACTTGCGCCCCAACCGTCAACGGCAAAAACAGTTCCAGACCGGCAATGTCAAAAGAAAGCGGGGTGACCGCAACCAAAATGTCGGATGCGTCCATGCCGGGCACCGTCGCGGTTGAGGCCAGGAAGTTGGCCAATCCGCCGTGGGGCACCTGCACGCCTTTGGGCCGGCCGGTGGAGCCCGAGGTGTAAATCGTGTAGGCCAAACGGGCCGCGTGGTAGGCGGCGGGGCGCGCCGGTTCGGCGTTTTCCGCGCGTTGCAACAGGGTTTGAATCGGCAGCAGGGTGGCTTTGCCGAAGCTGTCCGCCGCCACCTGATCGGCGTTGCAAATCACGCGTGTCACCCCGGCGTCATCCGCCATGTATTGCAAGCGCTCGATCGGGTAGGCCGGATCCAGCGGCAGGTAGGCGCCGCCGGCTTTCCAAATTGCCAGAATCGCGATTAAGGTAGCGGGTGACCGATCCAAATACAAGGCCACACTGACTTCCGGCCCGACGCCCTCCTGCTGGAGTACGGTTGCCAAACGCGCCGCTTGTTGCTCGAGTTCGGCGTAGGTCAGCGTGTCTTGTTGATCGCGGACGGCGACGGCGTGCGGGGTTAATGCCGCCTGTTGCCGAATGCGCGCCTCGGTACCCGTTCGCGCCCAATCGGCCGCTTGGTAAGTGGGCGCCGGCATGGGGACTGGTCGCTCGGCCAGCGCCGCGGACGATGGATGCTGATCCGGGAACAAGGCGAAAAACGACAACAAGGTGCGGTAGGCTTGGGCCATGCGGCGAATCGAGTCTTCGCGGAAAAGGTCGCTGTTGTACTCCCATTCGCAAGCGATCCCCGCATCGTGTTCCGTAATCGACAGCGACAAATCGAACTTGGCGCTCTGTAACGCGGGGGGTTCATAAGTAAGCTGGACCTCGTCCAAGGCGACTTCGGCGCCCGGCGCGTTTTGCAGCGCAAACCAAACTTGGAACAAAGGTGAATGGCTGAGGTTGCGCTCCGGTTGCAACGCCTCGACCAATTTTTCGAAGGGAATGTCCTGGTGATCGTAGGCGGCCAGCGCCGTCTCGCGCACGCGGGTGATTGCCTCGCGGAAACTGCTCACCCCATCCAAGTCCGTGCGCAACACCAAGCTGTTGACGAACGCGCCAATTAAAGGTTCCAAGGCCGGGTTGCTGCGGTTGGCAATCGGTGAACCCACACAGACGTCCTGTTGATCGGTGTAACGCGCCAGCAGCAGTTTGTAGGCACTGAGCATCACAATAAACAGGGTCGCTCCTTCTGATTTCACCAAACCGTTGAGGGACGCGGCCAGCCCGGCGGGCAAGACCTGGGTGAAGCGGCGGCCGCGGAAAGTCTGCGTGGCGGGACGGGGAAAGTCGAGCGGCAGATTGATGAGCGGCGGCGCGCCTTGCAATTGCTTGCGCCAAAAGTCGAGCAACTGCTGGAGTTTGGCGCCCTGCAGCCAGGAACGCTGCCAGGCGGCGAAGTCGGCGTACTGGATCGAAAGCGGGGTAACGTCGTAGTCCCGATCTTGGCGGTAAGCATTGTAGGCCGAAGCCATTTCGTCGATGATGCGGCCCATGGACCAGCCGTCGGCGATGATGTGGTGCATCACGCCGACCAACAGGTGCTCGTCCTCGCTCAAACGCAGCAGGTGAAGGCGCAAGGGCGCGTCAGCGGCCAAATCGAAACAGGTTCCTTCTTCCTGGGCGATGCGTCCGGCAACCGCGCGTTCCCGCTCGGCCGGGGCCAGGTGACTGAAATCCTCCAGCGGTAAGGGGTCGGCCTCAAAAGGCAGCACGGTTTGTGCCGGTACGCCGTCTTCCTCAAGGAAACGGGTGCGCAAGATTTCGTGGCGTGCTTGTAAGGCGTGCCAGGCCCGTGTCAAGGCCGACACGTCCAGGCGACCCTGGAAACGGATCGTGACCGGAATGTTGTAAAAGGCGCTGTCCGGTTCCAAGCGGTTGAGGAACCACAGCCGTTGTTGGGTAAAGGAAAGCGGTAAAGGCTGCTCGCGTGAAACGGGCACCAGTGGTGGCAGGCCGTCGTTGCCACGGCGGAACGCGGTGGCGGCGGCGGTCATGGCGGCCACGGTGGGCGATTCAAACAGTTTGCTGACGGGAATGCCGGATTTGAACACCTGGTTCAAACGCGTGATGACGCGGGTTGCCAGCAAGGAGTGACCGCCGAGGTCGAAGAAATTGTCGTGGACCCCGACTTCTTCAATGCCGAGCGCCTCGGCCCAAATGGCGGCAACCATCTCTTCACGCGGCGAACGCGGTGCCACAAAACCAGCCAAATCACCGGCTCGCACGGCTTCGGGTTCGGGCAGGGCCTGGCGGTCAATTTTGCCGTTGGTGGTGAGAGGGAAGCGGTCGAGGAACACAAAACCTTCGGGCACCATGTTCTCCGGTAACTTACCGCGCAGGAACTGGCGCAGGCGCGGAATCCATTCGCCGGCGGTGTGTTTGGCGGTTGGGTTGTTGGCGAACTTAAGCGCGGCACGACCCAATCCGCTCCGTTCCGGTACCTGGAGCGCGCCTGGCAGGGCTTGCTTGTGGAAGACAAGGTCAAAGGAACCGTCGTCATAAGCTCCGGCCCAACTGATGGTCAACTGGTAACCGGCGTCGCTTGCCACGCGGTAGAGATCTTCCACATCTAAGCCGGATCGCGGCGTTTCGCTTTGTCGCCAATCGGCCAAGGTTTGCGGGCCGTTATCGCGGACCAGCCACTGGCTGAGCCGGGTGCCGAGGTCGATGCGAGCGTTGGCGACGCGGGTTAAGGCCCATTCGAGGGGCGCCTCTTCGGCCAGGTGCCGAGCCATGTCCGCCAGGTTGGGTCGTTGCGTGCGCCAGTCCAACCAGGTCGGTCGGTGGCGGTTCGGTACCTTGCCGCCGACATGGACAACCACATCGTAGCGGTAGAGGTTCAGTTCGTTGCGGCCCACGCCGCGTTTGGGCAAAATTTCGACGTGAGTGACACGGGGTTCGCTGTCGCACAAGCTGGTGAAATAAGTGGGATCGACGACCAGTTCACTTTCGGCGGCGGTTAAGTGAGTTAAGCGGCGGCGCACATCTTCGCGTTGCCAGCTTTCTTCCCCGTTGTAGGCCACGCATTCCGCGTGGAACAGTGGCAAGGTCGGCAGATGGCGTACATCGCCCAAGAAAATGCAGCCCTGCTCGGTGATGTTGCCGATCAAGTCGCCCATGACCTGATTGAGGTAATCCAAATCGGGGAAGTACTGAATGACCGAATTGACCACAATGGTGTCGTGGGGCGGCATATCAGCCAAGGCGTTGGCTTCGCGGTGATGGGTTTCGACCCGCTCCGACAAACCTTTTTCGGCGGCGACTTGGGCCACGTACTTAATCGTTTCCGCCGAGAAGTCGGTGCCGGTATAACGTTCGCACCGACGCGAAATGGGGAACAACAGCAGGCCGGAACCGCAGCCGACCTCCATCACCCGCCTGGGGTTCAGGCTCAAAATGCGGGCAACGGTGGCATCAACCCATTCGCGCATTTCCGTCGTGGGGATCATTCCGGGCAGGAAAGAACTGTTCCAACCGCCGATGTTAAACTCGGGATCTTCTTTAACTGTTTTATCGTACTCGGCGGCGTCGAACATGGAACGCCAATGGTCGACGTGGTGGACGGCCTGACCGCGACTTTCGCCTTGATCGGCGCGGGTCAAATAAGCGACCAATTTCTTGTTGGTGCGTTCGCCGCCGGGCTCCTGAGTTTCGCGCATTTCTACCAGGGCTTGGTTGACAGCGGGGTGAGAGGCCAGGACGGCTTCGATTTCACCGGTTTCGATGCGGTAGCCGCGCAATTTGATTTGGCGGTCGCGGCGGCTGATAAACACCAAGGGTCCGGGTCCGCCGTCCGCGGCAGGTAAGTGCATGGCCAGGTCACCGCTGCGGTACAAGCGTTCACCCGGGGTGGTGGCAAAAGGATCGGGCACAAAGGATTCGGCCGTTTTGGCCGGCTGGTTGGCGTAGCCTCGACTGAGGCAAGGCCCGCCCAGGTACAGTTCGCCGACAAAACCCGCCGGCAGGGGGCGCATGGCCGTATCGAGCACGTAGACGCGGATGTTGTCGTTGGCGTAACCAATCGGTGGTTCGCCGTCAATCGAGCCATCGAAAATCTGGGTTGTTACCCAGACGGTGCACTCAGTCGGCCCGTAGAGGTTGGCCAAGGTTCGCCCGTTACCGGACCATTTCTGCATAATCGGGCGCGGACAGGCTTCGCCCGCGGTCTGTACACAGGTCAGTAAGGGAAACTTATCGGGATCAAGCGAGGCCCAGACGGTGGGTAAAAAGGCGGCGGTATCGATTTTGCGCTCGAGCAACAAGGCTTCCATTTCGGGTCCGGGGATGAGGCGCGAGTCGTGGGCAAAGTGGAGTGTCATGCCGGAGGCCAGCACCGACATTTCGTAGATGTGCCCGTCAAAACCAAAGTTGGCCCATTGCAGGCACTGCATGCCGGGTGCAAAACCCAGGCGTCGCTGTTGGATACCGATGAGGTTGGCGACGCCGACATGGTGCAGTACGGCGCCTTTGGGGCGGCCGGTCGTGCCGGAGGTGTAAATCATGTAGGCCGCGTTTTTGGGCGAACAGGCCGGTTGCGGCGGCAGCTCACCTTGGGTGTCGGCGCTGTCGCTGCTGATCAGGGGCACGGGCAGGTCTTGCGGGTGTTCTCTGTCGCTGATCAGGACCACCGCGCCGCTGTCGCGCAAGATGGTACACAAGCGTTCGTGGGGACACTTGCGGTCGACGGGGACAAAGGTCCCACCCGCCGCCAAAACGGCGAGCATGTTGACGGGGTAAGCAACCGAACGGCTAATGGAGAGGCCGACACGCACCTCGGGGCCGACCCCCCAATCGCGGCGCAACATGCCGGCCACGCGACCGACACGTTCAAATAGCTCGGCATAGGTGAGTTGCATTTGCTCGTCGACGACCGCAACCGCATTCGGCCGCTGTCGCACTTGGTCGGCCACAAATTGAACCAAGGTCCAATCTTGTTGGAAAGGGACTTCGGGAAAGGGGCCTTTGGCGGGGTAAAGCGCGCGTTCTTCTTCGAGTAAAACATCGAGCCGGGCGATTTGAAGATAGGGATCCCGGACGATCTGGGCCAAAACCGCCAGGTAACGCCGCGTGATGCGGGCCAAATTGTCGGCCGCCACCGCGCCGTTGGGCGATTGCAGCGAACACCAAAACCGGTTGTCGTCTTGGAACAGGGTTAGGGCCAGTGGCATGGGGCCGGCTGGGGCGACGTAGCCACGCCATTCAAAAACCAGTGGCTGGTGGACGGCGAAATGCTCGGCGGTGGTGGACAAAAAGCTGAAGGCGGTTGTCCGACGCGCCGCTTCCTCGTCTTTGAGTGGTGCGGGGTGGTGCTCCAAAAAAGCTTCATCGCGGCTGCGTTGTTGCTTGAGGTGCAGGGCCAGTTGGTGAACGGGATCGTCCTCATCGAGGGCGCCCGTCACCGGCAGGGCCAGGTTAAACACGCCAATCACGTTTTCCAGCGCTTCAAAAAAGCGGCAGTGGTGGTCGCGGGTCAAGACGGGGTCTTGGTTGCCACACATGCGCCACAAGAGCGCCCACCATGCGGCGGCGGCCAGGTCGTCCACCGCCACACCCAAACGGGTGGACACGCGTTCCAAGCCCTGAACTATCTCGTTCGGCAAAGTCGCCGTGGATGGCAGGGTGTTGTTCGCACCGCCTTCCCAAGGCAATGGAGGCGTCGCGCCTTTGCCGGTTTCGCGGTTAGCCCAATAGTGGCGTGCACGCGCCACTTCATCGTTCTCATCGGACGAATGATCTTCCTGCAGGGCAATGAAGTCCAGGTAATCTACGGCTTCTTCGTCGTCTTCCTCGCCGGCTTCGGGTTTGCCGTAGTCGGCGGCGATTTCATGCAGCAACCGATGCAGGGAACGGGCATCGGCTTGCAGCGCCGGCACACTTAGCGCCAAGTGCTGAACCCCGCGCGTATCGCGTGCCACACTCAAGCAGGGCGCCGCGTTGGGAAGCGCCGTGTGGAAGGCCGCCAAATCGGCGAGCTCCATGGGCTGATCGTGCACCACGAGCTCGGTAAAGACCGGCGCGTCCACTTCCCACAAAACCGCGTCGCCGACGGCCACCTGCAAGATGGGGTGGCGCTGCTGGACGCGGCGCCAAGCGTCGGCCTGCAAACGAGGGTGCAGTTCTCCCTGCACGGCCACCAGCAAACAGGCGCGTCCGTTTTCCCCGTGCTGGAGAAGGTGGTGCTGCTGCTGGACCGCAAGCGGGAAACAAGCGCTCTCATCGGGCGGCTGAAGGGCGGCCTGGCGAGAGGATGGAACGGAAGTGGGGTTCTGCTGAATCATGAAGTATCACCTTTTCGTTACGAATGCGCAGGGTTGGGACGGCGAAGTACGAGCCTAGGTTGTCACTCGGCGGCGGCGTTTCGCCCGTTTGTCCTTGAGCTTGGCAAGGAAGTCTTGTTCTTTTTTGGCGCGTTCCTCGCGACGGTCATTGCCGGCCGCTTGTTCCACTAACTGGTTCAAGCGTGGCGCGGGATCGGCCGCGACGGCTTCCAAAATGCGTTGGAAACGGGTCAGGTAACGCTCCATGGTGTCCTCGTGGAAGAGGTCGGTGTTGTATTCGAGGTTGAGTTCCAAACCGCCCTCGGGATGGACGCCCATGTTTAGCGCCAAATCGAGGCGTGAGGGATAAATGTCGATGTGGATCATTTCCACCGACAATCCCGCGCCGGTAATCTTTTCTTCCTTGAAAGGGTAGTTGTGGTACACGAAAATCGTCTGCACCAACGGTTGATAGCTCAGTGAGCGGTTGGGGCGCAGGTGCTCGACCAACATGTCGAGCGGCAAGTCTTCGTGTTCGAACGCTTCCAGCAAGGTCGCCTTCACCCGCGCCAGCAGCTCGGCAAAGGTCGGGTTGCCGGAAAGGTCGTTGCGCAGGACGAGCGTGTCGACGAACAGGCCCAACAGCCCTTCGGTCTCGCGGCGGTTGCGTTTGGCGAGCGGGGCGCCGATGATGAGATCCGTTTGGCTGGATTCGCCGTAAAGAACCAGTGCGTAAGCGGCCAGCAGGGTCATGTACATGGTGGCGCCGTGTTTGCGCGACAGTTCTTCCAAGCCGACGCGCAGGCTTTCCGGGAAGTGACCGTGGACGCGTGCGCCATGGAAGGTTTGTCGTTCCGGGCGCGGTTTGTCGGTCGGCAGTTGCAAGAGATGGGGCGCGCCCGCCAACTTGGCCGTCCAGTGATCGAACAACTGCGTCAAACGTTCACCGGACAACAGCTCGCGTTGCCAGTGGGCGAAGTCGGCGTACTGGATTTCTGGAACCGGCAACGGGTTGGGTGTGCCGGCACAACGCGCGCTGTAGGCCGCCCACAATTCGCGTGTGAGCACACGCATCGACCAGCCGTCGCCGATGATGTGGTGCAGGTTAAACAACAACACGTGCTCTCGTTCGCTCAGTTGTAACAAACCCGCGCGAATCAGTGGGCCCTGCGCCAATTGGAACGGTCGGTTGGATTCTTCTTTGATCAAACGGTTGACCTCGGCTTCGCGGGCCGCACCTTCGAGCCGGCTCAGATCGGTGAGCGGAATCTCGAGAATCAGTTCGGCGGCAATCGCCTGTTTGGCCTGATCGCCACGGGTGGGGAAGGTGGTGCGCAAGACTTCCTGGCGTTCGATGACCTCGTTAAAGGCCTGGTTCAACAGGTCGCGGCGGATGGTGCCGTGTAAGCGCAAGGCGTAGGGCATGTTGTAAAACGGGTTTTCGGGGGCGAGTTGGTTGAGGAACCACAGGCGTTGTTGGCCAAAGGACAGCGGCAATTCTCGACCGCGTGCCACCCGCTCGATGGGTGGCTGGGTCAAGCCGCGATTCGCTGCTTTGGCTGCGTCGATTCGCTCGGCCAAACTGCCGATATCGTTGGCTTGGAACAAAACACCGATCGGGAGTTCCAGGTCGAAGGCGCCGCGAATCCGCGAAATGAGCTGCACCGCCAACAGCGAGTGGCCGCCCAAGGCGAAAAAGTCGGCGTCGCGACTGACGCGGGCTAAACCCAGCAGGTCGCCCCAAATACCGGCCAATATCTCTTCCGTCGGTGTGCGTGGCACACTGAAGGCGCCTTCTTGGGTTTGTACCACCTGTTCCGGTTTGGGTAGCGCACCGCGATCAATTTTGCCGTTGACGTTCAAGGGTAAACGGTCGAGGAACATAAATATGGCGGGCACCATAATGTCGGGTAAGGCGGCGCGCAGGTGATCGCGCAGAAGCGGGATTTGTACCTCACTTCGGCCCACCAAGTAAGCCACCAAACGCGGTTCGCCGGCGTTGTCTTGGTCTGCGACCACGACGCAGTCGGTGATCTCGCTATGGGCCAACAAACGCGCCTCGATTTCGCCCAGCTCAATGCGGTGACCACGAATTTTCACCTGAAAATCCAGGCGGCCCAGTACTTCCAAACGGCCTTCGGGCGTAAAACGCGCCAAGTCGCCAGTGGCGTACATGCGCGCGCCGGGCCGGCTGCTGAAGGGATCGGGTAAGAAACGGGCGGCGGTTAAAGCGGGACGGTTGTGGTAACCGGCGGCGACACCGCGTCCGCCGATGAAGAGTTCACCCGCCACCGTGGGTGGCACCAAACGGCCGCGCCGGTCGAGGATGTAGATTTGCGTGTTGGCAATCGGGGTGCCCACCGAGACGAAATCGCCGTCGGCTTGGTTGACCGGCCCGCAGGCGGACCAAATCGTGGTTTCGGTTGGTCCGTACATGTTGAAAATGGCGCGGCTGCCGCGTGCGAGTAAGCTCTGCGCCAAATCCGGTGGCAGCGGCTCGCCGCCCAACAACAAGTTGTCCAGTTGGGACAGGGCGCGGCGGCCGGCGGGATCGGCGGCGATCAGGCGCGCGTGGGACGGGGTGCATTGCAAGTGGGTCACGTTGAAATGCTGCATCAACTGAGCGGTGCTTTGCTTTTCGAGGTCCGGTGCCGGTCCGCCGGGATTGGCGGCGCGGCGCAGTTCGTCCAGTTTCGGCAAGGCTGCTAGGACGGCGTCGGCTGCGACGCCGAAGTCAATCAGACAGGCCACTTCGTCCACACCCATCCCTTTGAGTTTGTTGATCAGGGGCAAGGTCGATTGCGGCGTGCCCAGCAGGGCGGCGCTGTCGCGGTAGCGCCGGAACCCTTGCTCGACCAGCTCTTCCTCGTGTTCCTTGGGATCGAAACCCAGCGCTTTGGCCAGCGGCGTGAGCAGGCTGACCGAGCTGCGCAGGTAGTTTTTAAACGGTTCGCGGACCTGCGCTCGGACGTTTTCCAGATCGTCACCCAGGAAGGTGTGGACCATTACGGTTACCCGCCCGCTGTCGGGATCCAAACCGGCCTGCAAACGAGCTTCGCGGTACACGGCAATTTTTTCGGCCAATTCTTCCGGGTCTTGGCCCAGCATGTGGGTCAGGATGTTGGCGCCTTTGCGCCCCGCCAGCCGGAA
Organism: Holophagae bacterium; assembly: GCA_030429565.1. Classification (GTDB taxonomy): domain Bacteria; phylum Acidobacteriota; class Holophagae; order Acanthopleuribacterales; family Acanthopleuribacteraceae; genus Acanthopleuribacter. The sequence goes on from JAUIFE010000002.1 coordinate 613,406, forward strand.
GGTGTCGGGACTGCCGGCGGCCGTCAGCCACACGGGTAACTCGGCTTGCACCGGACGCGGCCGTATCGCCACCTCGGTATCGTTGCCGATGCCGTTAGGTCGCGTGACCGTTTCCCCGCGCCACAGAGCCCGTACCTGGTCGAGGTCCTCTTCCAGGATTTTTTTGCGTTCCGCGTAGCGATCTTGTGCCAAAACGAAATCGTCGGGATGCCAGCCGGAGGCAAAAGACAAACCAATACGGCCCTGAGAAATATTGTCGACCATCGACCATTCTTCGGCGATGCGAATGGGGTCGTGCAGCGGGGCGACGACGCTGCCGGCACGCAGGGCGACGCGTTCGGTCATGGCGGCCACGGCGGCGGCGCCGACGGCCGGATTTGGGTAGGAACCCCCAAAGGCGTGGAAGTGGCGCTCGGGCAACCACACCGAATGGAACCCTTTTTGGTCGGCAAAGCGCGCACCCTCAAACAAAAGTCGGTACTTATCGGGTCCGCTGAAGTCGTCGTCGGAGGCGAAGTAGTACAGACTGAAGTCCAGGGGTTGGTGGGCCAAAGCATCTGCCGCGACCGGTTGTTTTTGCGTCGGGTGAATGACCAACTTGGCACCGCGACACAAGGTCCAGAACAGTTCCAGCACCGCGATATCAAAAGAAATACTGGTGACCGCCAACCACACCGGTTGCTGCCGGGCCTGCTGCAGGTCGCCCACACCGCGATCCATGCCGGCAAAAAAGTTGACGACGTTGTCGTGGGTGACCGACACGCCTTTGGGTTGACCGGTCGAACCACTGGTGTAAATCAAATAGGCCACGTCGTGAATGGAAGCGGCATGATTTGGCTGAATGGTCGTAGCGGGCGCCGGTGCACTTTCCGGTGCAAGCGCCTGTGCCATGAATAAACGCGGCGTCGCTTCGGGCAGGAGCGCGTCGAAGGCGGCGTCGGTGATGACCAAACGCGCGCCTGAATCGGCCAACATATAAGCCAACCGGGCTGGTGGGTGGGCTGGGTCCATCGGCAGGTAGGCCGCGCCGCTTTTCAAAACGGCGAGCATGGCGATTAAGGTGCGGTTGGTGCGATCCAAACAAACCGCCACGCGATCACCCGGTTCGACACCACGCGCCGCTATTTGGGCTGCGACCCGCGTGGCGGCCTGGTCTAGGGCGGCAAAGCTCAGCGATTCGTTCATGTCGACCAGTGCCGTTTGCTCGGGCGTGCGCCGGCATTGGTTTTCAAACAAGCCGTGGATGGTGAGCCCCGTCGCCAGCGGGACCTCGGTCGCATTCCATTGTTCCAGCAATTGCTTGCGTTCACCGGCAAGCAAGAGGTCGCAGCGGCCCAACAAGGTCTCAGGAGCGTCGGCAAAGGAACGCAACAGGTGGCGCAACCGTTTCAACAAAAGGGCGGCGTCCGTTTCGGTGTAGTGGTTGCGGTCGAACATAGCGCGCAACAGCAGACGCTCGCCTGGCACCACCATCAGCGTGAGCGGGTAGTGGGTTTTCTCTACATACAACACCTCACTCAGCGCCAAATCGCTGCTGTCGCCGGTCGAGGTCTGCTCGACGGGGTAGTTCTCAAAAATGACGATGCTCTCAAACATCGGTGTGCCGCTGGGAATCTCGCTTTGCGCTTGAATCTCGGTCAGGGCCAGGTGGCCGTGATGGTCACTTTCCGCACTCACGCGATGCAGTTCCTGCAGCCAATCACCGACGGAACGGTTGCCTGGCAATGCAATGCGTACCGGCAAGGTGCGAATGAAGGGGCCGACCATGGTTTCGGCACCTTCCAACTCGGCCGGGCGGCCGGCACCGACCGCACCGAACACAACGTCTTCACCGCCGCTCAAACGGCCTAGCAGCAAAGCCCATGCGCCCTGTACCAACACGTTTAAGGTCAGCCGTTGGTCGCGCACAAATTGGTTGAGGTGCCGGCTTTCGTCCGTCTCCAACAACAGATCCAAACGAGGTGGCAAACTGTCGCCTTGCTCCTCGTCGGGCTGAACCGTCGCCGAGGGCAACGCGGTCGGCGCGTTAAATCCAGTTAAATAATCACGCCAGTAGTTTTTAGCTGCCTGATCGTCGCGGCGGTCTAACCACTGGATGTAGTCGCGGAACGGTCGTACCGGGGCCAAACCTTCCGGTGTATCGGCGCCCAGGGCCCCGTAAATTTGGAACAGTTCACCCATGACCAACGACATCGACCAGCCGTCGAGCAAAACGTGATGGTGGCTCCACACGAAACGGTAACGCGTGTCGGCTTCTTTGATCAGGATTAAGCGCATCAAGGGTGCTTGAGCCAAATCATAGGGCGTGTCACGGTCCTCTTTGAGCAGAGCGACCAGGGCCTGCTTTTGTTCCGCTTCAGAATGCGACGACCAATCCTCTTCGCGCCACGGCGTCGCCACCTCCGGCAGAACGACCTGCAAGTAACGATCTTCCTTGTTCCACTTAAATAAGGTGCGAAACACATCGTGGCGGTAGATCAAGCGTTCCCAGGCGGTGCGCAAGCGTTGCGGGTTGACGTCGCCCGTCAATTGCACCGCGACTTGAACGATGTAGGCGTTTTCACGCTCGTCCAACAGGGCGTGGTATACCAGCCCTTGCTGTAGGGGACTCAGCGGATAAATGCTTTGAACTTGTCGGCTTAACACGGAAGCTCCTTCGGATGGGGGGTAAGAGGGTTACAGTTCGGCGAGGAACGCGTCGAGGTTTTGTTGGTTTAAACCGGTGTTGTCGAAGTCGGACGGCGTGAAGGCCGTCGTATCGCGCGCGGCGGTGTGTTCGGCGATTTCGGCAAGGGCTTCCAACAGACCTTCCGCGAAGTCGGTCATGGTTTCGGTCTCGAAACAGGCGCCGGCGTAAGTAATCGCGAAACGCAGGCGTTGATCGCGCACCACGGCGTTGATTTCAATCAGGTGGCGACGCGTTTGGGTGGGGTCGTGTTCCGGGCCGGCGTCGATGTCACTGACGCGGAACAAGCTGTCGGCGGGCGCAGCCCGGTCGGCTTGGCCGAGGTAGTTGAACAGAATCGGCGCCTCGGGCATGGCCGCCAAACGGTCGCGCAAGGCGGCGGGTCCGCTGCCGTACCGCAACAGACCGTAGTTCAGTCCCTTGCCGGGCACGGCCCGCAGTTGTTCTTTGACGTTCTGGATACAGCGACCGAGTTCGTCGCCTTCCAGCTCGAGCAAGACGGGGAAAATGGCGGTAAACCAACCAACGGTGCGGGTTAGGTCGGCACTGTCCGCCAGGGCGTCGCGGCCGTGGGCTTCCAGATCGACCAGCACGGTTTCCTCACCGCTCCAAATGGTGTAGGCCAACAATAAACCGCTCAGCAGGAGGTCGTTGATCTCGGTTTGGTAGGCCTGGTTGGCTCGGTACAGTAGGGTTTCGGTGTGGTTTCGGCTCAGGGCGACATGCAGCGTACGCGCTTCGGCAACGCGGTTGTCGCCTTCGTGATCGAGGGCCGGCGGCTGAACGTCGGCCCGTGCTGAATCGAGCCAGTAGTTTTGCTCGTCGGCCCAGTTTCCTTCGCGTGCCTGTTGCGCGACGGCTTCGGCCCAGTGGGCGTAGGCCGTGGTTTTGGCGGGCGGCTGGAAGGGTTGACCCCGCAAACCAAACTCGTAAAACCGCTGCAAGTCCTCCAGCAAAATACGCCAGGAAACCCCGTCGATCACCAAGTGGTGGGCCACAAACACGAGTTTATCGCCGGCGCCTTTTCCGACAAGATGGGCGACCCGCAGTAAGGGACCGTTGCGCAAGTCGAGATTTTGCTGCATCTCGGTTGCGATACGGGTGACTTGCTGCGCCGGGTTTTGATCGGCGTCGGTCGCCAGGGTCACCTGCTGCAAGGCAAAGGCTGCATGCGTCCTCGGCGCTTGGATGACCGGCAGGACGCCGTCGCCGTCACTGTCGAAGGTGGTGCGCAGCACGTCGTGGTGGTCGACCAAATGCTGCAGCGCCGCGGCCAGAACCGATTCGTCGATCGAAACCGACGTTTCCAAAACCAATGATTGGTTCCAGTGGTGTGGGTTGCGTTGAACGCTTTGGAAGAAGCGGTTTTGGATCGGTGTCGCGGGATAAGCGCCCTGAACCGGGCCTTGTTCGGCGTGAATGCGACTCACCGTTTTGCAAACTTTAGCCAGGGTCGCCGCCGTTTGGAACTCGAAGACTTGGCCGGGGGTGAGGACCCAGCCGCGCTCGCGCAGGCGACTCACCATTTGGATGCTGAGGATGGAGTCGCCGCCGAGGGCAAAGAAGTTGTCGTGGACCCCGACCTTCTCCACGCCGAGCAGTTCCGCCCAGAGTTCAACCAGCGCCGTTTCTGTCGGCGAGGACGGCGCCACATAGGCTGTCGTGGCGGCGGTCTGTTGGGGCGCCTGCGTTAGGAATTGGTTGAGCGCGCGGCGATCCAGCTTGCCGCTGGCGTTGAGTGGTAGCTCGGTCAGCGGCACAAACAGGTTGGGGATCATATAGTCGGGCAAGACCTTCGCCAAACCCTGACGCAAAGCCGGGACGTCCGCTTCAGCCGGGCCGACGATAAATGCAGCCAGACGGTCGCGACCGCGATCGTCCTGGTGCAGGGTGACGGCACAGGTGCGAACGCCTGGCTGTTGTTGCAGGTTGGCCTCAATTTCGCCCAGCTCAATACGGAACCCGCGCAGTTTGACCTGACCGTCGATGCGGCCCAGGAACAGGAAGTGGGCGCGGTCGTTTTCCTGAATCCGGCAGACTCGGTCGCCGGTGCGGTAAAGGCGCGCGCCGGCTTGCTTGGCAAAGGGATCGGGCACGAAACTTTGTGCGGTGAGGCTGGGTCGGTTGCAGTATCCACGGGCTACCTGGACGCCGCCGATGTAGAGCTCGCCGGCGATTCCGTCGGGAACCGGGTTGCCCGCCTCGTCAAGCACGTGTAGCACGACGTTGGTTACCGCCGCACCAATGGGAACCTGATGACGATGCTGTGTCGAGCTAAAACACACCGCGCTGACGTCGATCGCGGCTTCGGTTGGTCCGTACAGGTTATGTACCCGCGTGTGGGCCATGCGACGCGCGCACTCGGCGGCGGTCTCGACGGTTAACGCCTCGCCACTGCAGATGAGGGCGCGTGGTTGCGGTAAAGCTTCGTCGTCGAGCGCATCGAGGAACGCGGCCAACATAGAGGGGACGAAGTGAACCAGATCGACTTGGTGGCGGCGCATCACTTCGGCGAGATAGTGCGGATCGCCGTGACCCTCGGGTTTGGCGACGACCAAGCGGGCGCCGCACATCAGCGGCAGGAAAAACTCCCACACGGAGACGTCGAAGCTGTAGGGCGTTTTTTGGAGCAGGGTGTCGGCGGCCGTTACCTTAAACATGGCTTGCATCCACCGCAACCGGTTGAGCATGCCGCCATGGGTGTTGACCACGCCCTTGGGGGTACCGGTTGAGCCGGAGGTGAAAATCACGTATGCCGCGTGGTCGCCTGCAACCGTTACCGTCGGTGTGGTATCCGGCTGAGCGGCGACGCGTGTTTGATCGTCGACAAAGCTGAGACAGGTCGTCGGCCAGGCCACGTTGGGTGCACCCGCATCGATCAACGTGACCACCGCTTCAGCATCTTTCAGCATCTGCAGCAGACGCGCGTTCGGCAATTTCGGATCCAGTGGTAGATAGGCGGCGCCCGCTTTGTGGATCGCCAGCAATGCGATCACCATTTCCAGGCCGCGTTCAAGGCAGACACCCACGACCGTCTCTGGGCCAACGCCTTCCGCCCGCAGTTGATGGGCCCACTGGTTGGCGCGACGATTGAGGTCGCCATAGCTCAGGACTTGCTCCCCAAACACCAGCGCGGGTGCGTTGGGGCGTGCGGCGGCTTGTTGTTCAAAAAGCCGGCCTGCACTTTGGCCGTCCCAGCTTTGACCCTGTGGTCCCGCCGCCGCGGCGATAAAGCGCGCAACCTCGGGTGGTGGTAACAGCGGGGCGGCCGTAACGGCTTGGTCCGGCGCGTGGACCATGAGGTGCAAGAGATGCTGATAGATGTCGATGAAACGCGCGGCGGTAGCCCGGTCAAACAGATCGGTGTTGTATTCCCAAGCACCGAAGAGGCCGTCTGGTCCTTCGGTCAAGCTCAATGTCATATCGAACTTGGCGACGGGTGCGGTTTGATCGACGTTTTCCCAGGTGAGGCCTGGCAGCGAGGGTTCGCGTTGCGGCGTGTTCTGCAACACGAACAACACTTGGAACAAGGGGGCGTGGCTCATCGAACGCGGGACCGCCAAGGCGTCGACCAACTGCTCAAACGGCAACGCCGCGTGGTCCAGGGCTTCCAGCATATCGGTGCGCACGCGCTGCAGCAGTTGTCGGAAGCTCGGCGCGCCCGCCGTATCGGCGCGCAGCACCAAGGTGTTGACGAAACAACCGATCAGAGGTTCCAACTCGGTGCGGTTGCGATTGGCGACGGGCATCCCGACGGCAAAATCGTGGCTGCCCGAGACACGCGATAAAAGAACCTGGAAGGCGGTCATCAGGCTGGTCGCCAATCCCGCTTCGTTCTCCGAGGCTAGCTCATTGAGCGCATCGGTAAGGTCGCGTTTGATCTGGAAGGTCAGGGTGTCGCCCACAAAGCGTTCCCGTTTGGGACGCGGTCGGTCCGTCGGCAGTTGCAGCAACGGCGGCAGGCCTGCCAGTTTGTTGCGCCAGTAAGCCAGAGCCGTGTCCGCTTGGCCATGGTGGCGTTGGTGCCACGCGTAGTCGGGGTACTGCACCGCGAGCGGCGCCAAGGCCGGCAGCCTTTCCCCGTTGTGCAGGCGGTAGAGGTGGGTTAACTCGTCGACCAGGACACCCAACGACCAACCGTCGGCAACCAAGTGGTGCAGGGTCACCGTTAACAGATGGTCGTCGGCCGCGAAACGCAGCAGGCAGACGCGCAGCAAGCGACCCTCGGTGGGGGCAAACGGCAACATTGCCTGTTCCCGTGCCACCTTGCCGGCCAGTTGATCGCGTTCCTGTGCCGTCAGGCCCGTCGTCTCGCGATACACCACATCCAGGTCTTGCTCGAAATCAATGATTTGGCGCGCTTGACCGTCGACTTCGGGGAAGCGCGCGCGCAAGACATGGTGGCGCGTGGCGACGTCCTTAACCGCGTCCAACATGGCTTGCGCGTTGAGCGCGCCACGTACGCGGAAGGCGGTGGGAATGTTGTAAGTGGCGGAAGGTCCTTCCAGCCGGTCCAAAACCCACAGACGCTGTTGCGCAAAGGAAAGAGGTGGCGGCGTTTGGGACGGTGCCGGCGTGATTGGCCCGCCGGCGGCGGCTTTTTCGGCCTTGCCGATGCGGGCCGCCAGGTCGGCCAGTCGCGGTGTTTCGAACACGGCGCGCACCGGCAGGACCACACCGAATTGGTCGCGAATACGCGCGACCAGGCGGGTCGCGGTTAAGGAGTGGCCGCCGGCTTGGAAGAAGTGTGCGTGGCGGCCGAACGCATCGCGATCCAGCAGCGCGCACCAGAGGGCGGCCAGTTGCCGCTCTTGATCGGTTTGCAGGGGGGCGGCGCTAACCGCATCGCCGCTCTGGTTCGGTAAGCCCATCGCTTTTAAGGCGTTGCGGTCGCGTTTGCCGTTGCGGTTGGTGGGCAGGTTTTGGTGGTAAAACCAGAACTGCGGCACCATGTAATCCGGCAACTGTTGGTGTAGCGCCGCACATAAGGCCTGGTGCTGCTCGGGCTCGAGCTTCGGTCCTTCGACGTGTGCCACCAAGGTCGGTGCGTCGGCTGCTGCGACGGCGACGACGGTTACCGCGCCAATCTCGTCGTTGCTTGTCATGACGCGTTCAATTTCGCCCAGCTCGACGCGGAAACCGCGAATTTTAAGCTGGTCGTCGTTGCGGCCCAGGAACAGCAGGGTTTCGCCGCCGTCAGCGGACGTCCAACACACGCGGTCACCGGTACGGTACAGGCGTTGACCCGCCGAGCCGAAGGGATGCGGTATGAAGGCGGCCGCTGTCAAAGCCGGTTGCCCGGCGTAACCGCGCGCCAATTGTACACCACCGATGTACAACTCACCGGCAACGCCGGTGGGAACCGGGCGCAGATGTTCGTCCAAGACCCACAGCTCGGTGTTGGCGGTCGGTTGACCGATGGGAACGCGGTGCGCGTCGCGCGCGGCATGGCAAACATGCAGGCTGACGTCGACGGCGGCTTCGGTCGGTCCATATAAGTTAGTGAGTTCCGTGTCCGGCAGGGCGCGAGCTGTGGCCGCTACCAGGTCGGCCGACAGGGCCTCCCCACTGCAAATCACGCGACGCAGCGGCGGCAGTTCGGCCGTGGGCACGGTTTCCAAGAACGCGGCCAGCATCGACGGCACGAAGTGAGCGGTGGTTACACCGGTTGCCGTCATCAGGTGGGCCAGGTAGTTTGGATCGCGATGGCCGCCGGGCGCAGCCAGAACCAATCGGGCGCCGCACATCAGCGGCCAGAAAAACTCCCAAACCGAGACATCGAAACCAAAAGGCGTTTTTTGCAGGACGGCTTCGTTCGACTGCAACTGGAAGTGAGCTTGCATCCAGTCCAAGCGATTGGCAATGGCGCGATGGGTATTCATGACGCCTTTGGGTTTGCCGGTCGAACCAGAGGTGTGGATGATGTAGGCCAGGTCGTCGCCGTGTAACCGACAGTTGAGGTTGGTATCGGCGTGTTGCTGCAAGGCGCTGTGCAGCGCATCGAGGTTCAAGGCGAGGCAGTCGTCGGGCAGAGCTGTTGCGGCGGCGGCGTTGTTGTGGATGACGTGTTTGAGAGCGCACCCGTGAATCATGTGGGCCAGACGTTGCGTCGGTTGCTCCGGGTCGAGCGGCACATAAGCCGCGCCGGCTTTAAGCACAGCCAACAGGGCCGTTACCAGGTGCGGGCCGCGTTCCAGCAGAACGCCCACCGCGCTGCCGACGCCGACACCCTCGGCCACCAGTAGGTGGGCCAGTTGGTTGGCTTGGCGGTTCACGGTCGCGTAATCCCATTGAGCTCCGTCGAACAGCAGGCAAGGCGCCGTCGGCTGATGGGCCGCCTGTGCTTCGAAGCGCTGATGCAGGGGGCTCCCGTCGAAGACGCGCGCGGTGCCGCGTGCCTGGGGTTGGATCTGTTCCGGCACGGTCGCGTCCTGCAGCGGCAGGTCGTTTATGGCGGTAAGCGGCGCTTCCACCACGGCGTCGAGCAGCCTTTTGTAGCTGTTTTGCAAACGAACAATGGTGGTTTCGTCGAACAAATCGGTGCGGTACTGGAAGGTGCCGCTCAGTCCGTCTTGGCCTTCGACCAAGGTCACCGATACATCGAAACGCGCTTGTTCAATATCGGCGGACAAAGGCTCCAGAGTCAGGCCTGGCAACGAGAGTTCGGCCAAAGGTTGGTTCTGCAGGACAAACAATACCTGGAACAACGGACTGTGTTGGGTTGAGCGCGACACCTGCAAGGCATCGACCAGGCGCTCGAACGGCATGTCGGCGTGGTCCAGTGCGGACAAGGTTGTGTCGCGCACGCGCCCCAAGTGATCGAGGAAGCGCGGGTTACCGGCGGTATCCGCGTCAAGAACCAGGGTGTTGACGAAGAAACCCAGCAGATCTTCAAACTGGGGATAGGCGCGACCGGCAACCGGCATCCCGGTTGCGAAGCGATGTTGACCGGAATAACGCGCGAGCAGCACTTGGAAGCCGGCCAACAGAACCATATACAGGCCGGCACCCTGTTCTTGCCCTAACTGACGCAGCGCCTCGGTGGTGGTTCGGTTGATCGCGAAATCCAAAGTAGCACCGCGTTGGCTCGTCGCCATGGCGCGTGGCCGGTCGAACGGCAGTTCCAAGGCGGGTGGCAGGTCGGCCAATTGGTTTAACCAATAGTTGCGTTGGGACTCGATTCGAGCGGTCAGGTGGTGGCGCGACCAATAGGCATAGTCGCCGTATTGCAAGGGCAGGGGTTTGGTGGTCGGCGTTTGACCCGTGCTAAACGCACGGTAGCTTTCGCTGAGCTCGCGAACCAAAAGTTCCAGCGACCAACCATCGCTAATCATATGGTGTTGGTTGAGCAGGAGGACATGGCTATTTTCGTTTTCGCGCAGGAGGCAGACGCGGAACAACGGTTCCCGCGCCAGGTCGAAGGGGTGAGCCGCCTCGCGCTGAATCCAAGTGTTCAAATCATCCGGGTCTTGAGCCAAATCAATCGGGGTCAGGTCGCGTTGGCGGACCGGATCGATTTCGACACGAGGGACGCCGTCTTCGGCGGGGAAGCGTTGACGCAAGCTCTCGTGGCGCTCCAGCAGGTGGTGCAGGGCGCGGTTCAAGGCGGTCACGTCCAGATCACCGCGTAAACGCAAGGCAACCGGCAGGTTGTAAGCAGCCGAAGGGCCTTCTAACTCTTGGATGAACCACAGTCGCTCTTGACCGGGGGACAGTGGGGCCGCTTCGCCGGCGGGGCGAATCCGAGGTTCAACCTCGATACCGGTTGCAGTGGAAAGCTGTTCTAAGTGGGCCGCCAAACGGGCAATGGTGGCGTGCTCGAACAGGCTTCGAATCGGCAGGCGTGCGCCGTATTGGTCGGCAATCAGACCGGTGACGCGCGTGGCGGAAAGCGAATGGCCGCCCAGCATGAAGAAGTCGGCGTGGACATCGTCGACGTCGGTTTGCAGGACACGCGACCAAATTCCGGCCAGTAAGTGTTCCAAGGCATTGCGTGGCGGAACCTTGGCGGGGTTTTCCAGCAAGTCCGTGTGGTCGGGGAGCGGTAAGCTGTTGCGGTCTAATTTGCCGTTGACGGTCAACGGCAGGTGCGGGAGGAAAACAAAACGTTGGGGGATCAGCGCGCTGGGAAGGTGTTTGGCTAAGCCGGCTCGCAAGGCAGCTACTTCGGGTTCGGCATTCGCGGCGCAAACCCAATAACCCACCAACTGCTGTGTCTCACCTTCCCCAATTACGGCGGCGGCAACCTGGCCCGATTCGGGATGGAGCTGTTCCAGCGCCGCTTCGATCTCACCCAGCTCGACGCGCATGCCGCGCAGCTTAATTTGGTGATCGGAACGACCCGCAAAGATTAACTGCCACTGTTGCTGCTGGTCGCGGACCCAAGCACCGCGATCACCGGGTAGGTAGACGCGGGCGCCTGGTTCGCCGTGGGGATCGGGTCGGAAGCGTAAGGCGGTTTGGACGGGATCGTTTAAGTAACCACGTGCCAGAGCAACGCCACCGATGTGGATTTCGCCGACAGCCTGTTCCGGGCAAAGGCGACCGGCGTCGTCCATCACGGTGACGGTCACACCGTCGATCACTTGACCGAGGGGCACGGCACTGAGGTTTTCTCGCGTTGCAAGCTTGCTCGGTGCCGTCCAGGCGGTGACGTCGCCGGCGACTTCGGTTGTGCCGTAGAGGTTCATCAAACGGGCGTGGGGCACGGCGGCGGTGAAGTTTTGCAACAACGCGAGTGGCAGCGTTTCGCCGCTGCAAATCCAGTTGCGCAGATGGGGCGCCCGAGCGCCAAGGTCGGGATGGTGGTGCAGCATTTCGCGCAATAACGACGGCACCAGGGTCAGGCGCGTGACCCGGTGCTTTGCCAGTTCCGCAACCAAACGTGGTGGATCGTCGGCGATTTCCGACGCCACGGGTAACAGGGGTCGACCGGCGCTGAGCGGTCCGAACACTTCCCACAAGCCGTCAATGAAGTTCAGCGAGGTTTTGTGGCAACCAATCTCATCTTCGCCAAACGGCATCGCCGCCAACAACCAGTGCAAGCGGTTGAGGTAGGCGCGGTGGGTACCGACGACCCCTTTGGGCCGGCCGGTTGAACCGGAGGTAAAAAATAAGTAGGCGGCATTGTCGGGCAAGACGGCGGCCGAGGGTGCCGCAACCGGGTAGGCGAGGGTTACTTCCTCATCCTCGTCCATGGGAATGACCGGAACCTCGAGGTCAGGCAGTTGGTCGAGCATGTCGCCTCGGCTCAACAGCAGTTGCGGTTCGGCTTCGAGGACCATGTGTTCGTTGCGTTCGGCCGGATTTTTGGGATCGAGCAACAAAAACGCGCCGCCGGCTTTGAGCACGGCCAGCATGGCCGTTACCAAATCCTGGTCGCGAGGTAGGAACAGGGCGACAAAGGTTTCGGCCGCCACACCCATTTCCTGAAGGTAATGGGCCCAGCGGTTGGCGCGTTCGTCCAAGGCTTTGAAGCTGAGGGGTTTGGCTCCCAATACGGCGGGTTCATTACCGCGCGCGGCCGCTTGGCGTTCAAACAGGCCCTGGATCAGTTGGTCATCCCGCTTTTCAACCGCCGCGCCGCGCGTAGCGGTCAGGATGTTTTGTTGCGCCTCAGGGCTGAGCAAGCCAATGCGACCCAGGGGCTGATCGGCATCCTCGGTCAACAGTACCAACGCGTCTTGAACCTGTTGGAGCAGACGGGTTCCGTCGTGCTCGCTATAAACGGCGTTATCGTAACGCAGTTGCAGGGTTAAGGCTTGATCCGGCGACGCATACAGCGCCAGTGGATAGTTCACTTTCTCAAAGACCAATTCCTGGTCGACGTCAAAGCCGGGGTCCAGTTGTTCGACGGCCTCGTCCACGTGGTAGTTCTCGAACACAACCAGCGACTGGAACAGCGGCGTGCCCGGCGTGACATCGCTCCAGCGCGTCGCGTCGACCAGGGGGGTCTCCTCGAAGCGGCGTATGGCGAGGTTGCCTTGCTGCAAAGACTGCAGCCAAGCGGCGACGGACTGGTCGTCCGGCAGCGACACCCGCAACGGCAAGGTATTGATGAACAGGCCGACCATGGTATCGACGCCGGTTAAATCAAGCGGACGACCGGAAACGGTCACGCCGAACACCAGGTCGCGGCGATCGCTGTAACGGGCCAGCACCAAGGACCAGGCACCCTGAACCAACGTGTTGAGGGTCACTTGGTTGGCGGCGGCAAAATTTTGCAGCGCTTGCATGTGGCTTTCGTCCAAGCGGATTTGGGTAAAAGACGGATCGGCATGCTGCGCCATACGAGGTGCAGCGGGCGGCAAGGGGGTCGCCTGAGTGAATCCGGCCAGCGTTTTCCGCCAGAACTTTTCGGCGGCGCGACCGTCTCGTTTGGCCAGCCAAACCAAATAATCGCGAAACGGTCGGCTCTGCGCGACGGTTAGGCCGTCTTGTTGCCTTCCCTGCATGCGACCGTAGGCGGCGAACACATCACCAAGGATCCGGGCCGCCGACCAGCCGTCAAACAACAAGTGGTGGCTGTCCCAAATCAGGCGATAGTCCTGCGCACCCATTTGAATTAGGATGAACCGCATCAAGCAGGGTTGGTCGACGGCGAAACCGCGAGCGCGGTCTTTTTGCAACAGATCGACCAAGGCGTGGTTCTGTTCGGCCGGGTTGCTTTCGCGCCAATCCAAGCGCTGAATCTCCGGTTCGGCGTGACGGTAGACCACCTGGAGCGGTGCGCCGCCTGCTTCCCAATGGAAGGCGGTCCGCAAGACCGGGTGACGTTCGACGGTTTCACCAACGGCGGCAAACAAGGCGTCGGCATCCACCGCGCCCTGCAGGCGGTAGAGGAACTGGTTGAAATAAAGGCCTTCGCCATGCTGGTCAAGGCTGATGTGGAGGATGCCTTGCTGGAGCGGCGTCAAGGGATAGACATCTTCAATACCGGCCTCAAACGGCAGCAGGCTTTGGAAACGTTCGGCGGGCCAGCGAGCCAGTGTGGCTTGGGCCAGCGGGAAATCGGCGGGCGAGAGGCGCGCGTGCGCCTCATCCTTGCAGTGGTCCAGCAAGCTGTCCAGTTGCTCGCCGAAGCTGTCGCGGAAGCGCTGGATGGTGGCGCTGTCGTGCAGGTTGGTGCAATAGGTGAAATCCACCTGGAGGCGGCCGTCTTGCACAAAAGCGACAATTTCCAAGGCCACGTCGCGTTGGCCGGTCTCTGCATTGGGCGGCTCGGGCATGTCGCTGGCCGCAACGAAAGGTGCGTCTTCGGCCAAGGCGCCGTCCATGTTGCCGAGATAGTTAAAGCTAATGTCGTGCTTCGGTGATTCGGCGAGGGCTGTGCGCAGGGCTTCGTCCTGCGTCAGATAACGCAAAACACCGTAACCCAGACCCCGTTGCGGGACGCTGCGCAGTTGCTCTTTGACGGCGAGCAAACGGTCGCCCGGCGTGCCGGTGGGGCGTTTAATCTGTTGTGGGTAATAGGCGGTGAACCAGCCGACGGTGCGGGTTAGGTCCAAATCCATAAAACCGTCTGGTCGGCCGTGGTGCTCCAAACCGAAGCAGAAACGGCGCCCGTCGGTCTGTTGCGCCAAAGCGCCGGTCAACGCGGTCAGCAAGGTTTCATCGACACGGGCGCGGAACAAGGCGGCCGGACGTTGTAACAGGTTGCGGGTTGCGTCCACGTCGAGCACAAAGCTCAGTGTTTCGGTGGCGGTGGCGAGGTTGTGACCGTCGTGATCCCGTGGCAAGCCAAAAACGTCGCCTGGATGGGTCTGGTTCCAGAATTCGTCTTGTGTGCGCAGGGTCTCGCTGTCCGCGTACTCCTGCAAGGCCAGCGCCCAGTCGCGGAAGGACGTGGTTTTGGGCGGTAAGTGCACGCGCTCCCCGGTGACGGCCTGTTGGTAACCGGCCAACAAATCTTCCAGCAGGAAACGCCAGGAAACAGCGTCGACACAGAGGTGGTGGACGGTGATAAACAGGTGTTCCTGTTGCCGTGCCGGTTCGCGGATCAAGCAAATGCGCAGCAAGGGTCCGTTGCTCAGGTTCAGGCCGGCACGTGTTTCGGCAAAAAGGGCGGCCAGCGTTGCGTGACGGGCCGCGTCATTGGCGAAGGCCTCGAGGTCAACCACCGTGACCACACTTTCGGTTTGGGCGGCGGCGTTGGTCTGGATCCAGGTTCCGTCGAAGTGGAGGCGTAAGCGCAAGGCATCGTGGTGACGGACCAATTCGGCGGCGGCCTGTTCGAGGGCGTCGCCGTCAACCTTGTCACGGGCGCGCAGCAGCAGCGCTTGGCTGTATTGGTCGCGTTGTTGTAAGTCCAGTTCGGTGAACCAATGCTGAATCGGCGTCAAGGGAACAGGCCCGGAGACCATGCCTTGGTTGGCCTCGACGGTGGGTTCTTCGTCCGCCACGTTGGCCAGACCGGCAATGTTTTGGTACTGGAAGAAGTGGTGGACGCCCAGTTGCAGACCGGCGCGGTTGAGGCGCCCAACCATTTGCACGATCAAAATGGAGTCGGCCCCTAGTTCAAACAGGTTGGCTTCGACAGAGATCGGCGCATGGCCGAGGGCTTCGCCGCAAATGTCGGCGATCAGCGCCTCGCGATGGTTGCGGGGCGCAGTGTAACCTTTTTCTTCGGCCCGCCCACCGGCTAAAGGGGCGGGTAAGGCGTTGATGTCCAGCTTGTTACTGCGGTTGACCGGCAAGGCGTCAAGGAAAACCAGCGCACTGGGCACCATGTACTCGGGCAAGTTGTCGGCGCTGAGGCGACGCAATTCCTCGGCGTCAACCTCGCCCCCTTCGCGGCGCACGATGTAGGCCGTGATTTGCGGTCGGCCTTCGTCGTGACGCACAATCACGGCGGCGTTGCGCACGGCTTGGTGGCGTAGCAACAGGGCTTCAATTTCACCCAACTCAATGCGGAACCCGCGAATTTTGACTTGGTTGTCGATACGGCCGCGGAACTCGATGCGCCCATCGGGTAAATAACGGGCCAGGTCACCGGTGCGGTACATGCGCTTGAAATGGGGTTTGGGGGCCGTCGTTGCTACGGGCTGTTTAACGCCCCGGAAAGACCAGGCCGTGTACTCCTGAATGCCGTCGCGGCTGACGACGAGGTAGGGGAAATGGCTGACGACCAAATCGTCACAACCCAAGTCGGCGAGGACTTCGGCCAGCTCGGCTTTATCCTGGCGGTAGTCTTTCCCGGTGGTTAGCTGGTGTGCTTCAGGGGTGTAAACAATGGGTTGTTCGACCTGGCCGTCATCGACGCCGACAATCGGTAACAAGGTCTGAATGGCGAAGGTCGCGCCGTCCTTGAGGCTGTCAAACAGGTTTTGCAGGAACTGACGCGGTCGCTCCAAACGATCGAGGACCAGCGTGGTTATGGCAAAATCCAAGCTGTTGGGGGCCAAGCCGGATTCGCTTTGGAACTGGTCCGTCGGCGCATCGATTTTGGCCATGCGTGCATCAAAACCCAGCTTGCGGGCCGCTTGGACAAAAACCGGGTTGAGATCGAGGCCGCGCACGCTTGCCCCCATCTCGGTCAGCGTCTGCATGACTTCACCGTGACCAAAGCCGAAATCGACACCCTGTTTGCCGCGCGGGTCGCCGAGCAGCAGCGCCAGACCGCGACGGTCGATGCCGACCGAGGCATAGCTGTTGTTAATACCCTCGGCGAAGTACCGGATAAAGCCGGCGAGCACCGCCTGGTTGTCGCGGTAGGTCTGTAACAAGGTGCGCGTCTGCTCGGCGAGGTCCGTGTCCAGGGTTTCACACAAGGCCAGGACATCCGCGACCGGCATGCGGGGACTGGCGGGGTTCTCGGGCGCAAACGCGGTTTGGCGCTCGGCGAAGCGGTCGTGTAACTGCTTGATTTGCGGGCCCTGACCGTCGCGATACAGCGTCCCTTCACTTGTGTAAAGGACCTCGCGGTAAAACGGGTTGGGCATGAAACGGTCGGCTGAAAGATCGGGACGGGCGTGGTAACCGCGCGCAATCGCCGGGCCACAGAGGTACAACTCGCCGGTGACGCCGATGGGCACCGGGTTCAGGTGTGGGTCGAGGATGTAACTTTTACTGTTGTGGATGGGGCGGCCGATGGGCACGGCGGCCTTGGGCGTCAAGGCGGCGGGATCGATGCGCCACAGGTGGGAGTAAACGGTGAATTCGGTGGGGCCGTAGGCGTTAAAAAAGGTGGTGTAGCGTGACCAACGTTCCGCCAACTCCGGCGGACAGGCTTCGCCGACGGCGACCACCGAGAGTTGATCGCCGTGAAGTAAGCGCTCCGGTTCCAGCTCTTTAATGAGTGAGGGTACCAACACCATCACCGAAATGCGGTAGTGGTTGACGGCTTCGATGAGGGCATCCGGGCTCAGGCGGCGACCCAACATGACCAGGGTCAAGCCGTTGAGCAGCGCCATGAAGGATTCGCCGACCGAGGCGTCGAAGCTGTAGCTGGCAAATTGGGAGACACGGCTGTCCGGGGTGGTGCCGTAACAAGCGGCCTGCCAACGCGTTAAGTTGACCACGCCGCGGTGTTCGATCATGACGCCTTTGGGGCGACCGGTCGAACCGGAAGTAAATATCAGGTAGGCCAACTGGTCCGGGTCCACGACCAGACCCGGGTTGATATCGGCTTCGTCAGCCAACATCTCGGCTTGGCCGTCCAAGCTGATGACGGGAATCCAGACGTTGGGCAAGCTGTCGATTTGCGCCTCTTCGGTGAGCACCATCAGGGCGGCGGTGTCTTCCAAGATCAAGGCTTTGCGGTCGGTGGGCAGGTCACCGGCGAGCGGAACGTAGGCCGCGCCGGCTTTGAGTACCCCCAAAATGGCCACCAACAACCGTGCCGATCGGTCCATGCAAATGGCGACAATCGTGTCCCGTTCCACACCCATATCAATCAGCAGGTGTGCCAATTGGTTGGCCTGCCGGTTCAGCTCTCCAAAGGTGATGGTTTCATCGCCGTTGATGAGCGCGATTTTGTCGGGGTGGGCGGCGACGTGCCGTTCGAACACTTCGTGAATGCACGATTGGCCGTCGTAAGGGGCGGGCGTGAGGTTGAAATCGCGCAGGATCGTGCGGCGCTCGACGGCGTCCAACAGGGCGACCTGTTGTGGCGTGCGACCGGGGTCGGCAACCAAGTGCGTCAGCAGCGTGGCGAAGTGACGCGTCATCCGCTGGATCGTGGCGGGGTTAAAGATTTCGCTGTTGTAGAACAGGCCGCCTTGTAGGCGACCGTCGATTTCGGCGAGGTTGAGCAGGAGGTCGAATTCGTTGGCACCGTTGTCCGTTGACAGATAAGTGAGGTCCAAGCCGTGGGGATCGGCCTCGGTTTCCGGTGTGTTTTGCAGCACCAGCTTGACCTGGAAGATCGGTGCATACGAGGGTTCGCGGCGCGGATTCAGCGCCGCGACAATGCGGTCGAAGGGCAAGTCTTGGTGGGCGTATGCTTCCAGCGTGGTTGCGCGCGCTTGGCGCAGCAGGGCGCGAAAATCGAGATGGTCCGCCATATTCAAGCGCAGTGGCAGTTGGTTGACGAAAAAGCCGATCAGCGATTCGGTGGCGGCGTGGTTGCGGTTGGCGATGTCGGTACCGATCACCAGGTCCTCTTCACCGGTGTAACGCTGGAGCAGGGCGGCAAAGCCGGCCAGCAGGCCCATAAACAGCGTCGCCCCTTCTTCGCGGGTCACCGCGTGCAACGCCGCCGTGGTCTGGCGGTCAAGCGTCAGCGGTTCACTCGCGCCTCGGTAAGCGCGGGTGGCCGGCCGTGGGAAATCCAGCGGCAGGTCGAGCAGCGGCGGTGCGTCGGCTAATTGTTCGCGCCAGTATGCCAGTTGTTCCTCAAAAACCAGCGGTCCCAAGGTGTGGCGTTGCCAGTGGGCGAAGTCGCGGTATTGGAAACGCGGCGCCGGCAAGTCGACCGGTTGACCGAGGCGTTTGGCGCGGTAAAGCTGGTTCATTTCATCGACCAGCACACCCAAAGACCAGCCGTCGCCGGCAATGTGGTGCAGGGTCAGCAGCAGCAGGTGGCAGGGTTTTTCGAAGCGCTCCGGCGCCGTATCAAAGGCTTCAGCCACACCGCTTAAACCGGCGGGTAAAGCCACCAGTCGGGCTCGAATCGGCAGGTCTTGATCCAGTTGGAACGGCGCGCGGGCCTCGGCGTCGAGCAGAGCCTGCAACTGTTCCGGCGCGTCGGCCTGGTCGGCCTGCAGCGATTCACGCGCCATCTGGAAACTATCGGCCGGGCGCGGTTGCTGCATCGGCGTATCGCCGACGGATAGGTAGCAGGAACGCAAAATCTCGTGACGGTCGATAAGTGTGATCAGGGCTTGTTCCAGATCGTCGGCATTCAGGTCGCCGGAGAGCAATAGGGCGATCGGGATGTTGTACAGTGCGTTGCCGGGGTCCAGATTGTCGAGGAACCAAAGGCGTTGCTGGGCAAAGGAAAGCGGATAGAATTCGGCCGGCTCAAGCGGGGTTGGCGGGGGCAAGGCGTCGTCCACCGCGCTCTGAATGCGTTCGGCTTGTTCGGCAATGGTGGCGGCGGCGAACAGATCGCGCAAGGTAAAGGCGACCTTGAAGCCGGTGCGAATACGCGACACCAACTGGGTCGCCAACAAACTGTGCCCGCCCAAGCGGAAGAAATTGTCGTCAATGCCGATGCGGCTTTTGCCCAGCAGGGTGGACCACCATTCAGCCAGTAGGGTTTCCGTGTGGTTGCGCGGTGCCCGGTAGTCGTCGCGTGTGGGGTCGTCTTCCTTTTCGAACAAAGCCAGCGCTTGGGTGTCGACCTTGCCGTTGACGGTCAGGGGAATCGTATCAACGGCGATCAAACGCGCGGGTACCATGTAACTCGGCAGAGAGGCCGGCAACTGACGGCGCACCTCGGCCGTGTCCAGCGTCACGCCGTCGCGCGCGACCAGGAACGCCGCCAAACGTTGGCGTTCGGCTTGGCCGAGCAGCAACACCACGGCTTGGGCGATGTCGTCCAGGCGCTCCAGCGCCACCTCGATTTCGCCCGGTTCAATGCGGTAACCGCGTAGTTTGACCTGGCGGTCGATGCGCCCCAAAAACTCCAGATCTCCGTCCGGGCGGAAACGCACGCGGTCGCCGGTGCGGTACAAACGCGCGCCAGGCTGATCGGAAAAAGGGTCAGGCACAAAAGCGGCGGCGGTCGTCGCGGGGCGACCGACGTAACCGCGCGCCAAACCCGCGCCACCGATGTAGAGTTCACCGGCGAAACCGGCTGCAACCGGTCGACCCTGCTCGTCCAAAACATACAGGCTGGTATTGGCAATCGGGCGGCCGATGGGGACGGCACCGCGGCTGCCGGCGGGTGCGATCACCTCGTGGACACAGCAGCCGACGACGGTTTCGGTCGGGCCGTATTCGTTAAAGAAACGGGCGTTGGGGAAAAAGCGACGCCAAGTGGCCAGGCGTTCGTAGAACAGCGCTTCGCCGCCGAGCACAAAACTGCCGCCGCTGGGTTGCAACGCCTCGGTTTCGGCACGTGGCGTCAAGACGTCGAGGTGGGCGGGCGTTAGCTTGATTGGGTTCAGGCCGGCGTAATCACTCAAGAGCTCACCCAAGGCTTCGGCATCTTGGCCGCCTTGGGGCAGGTAAACCGGTTTGCCCGAAAGCATCGGCAGGAACAGCGCGGTGACCGTTGCGTCAAAGCTGAGCGATCCATGCAGCGGCGCCCCTTCGCCGTCTTTGGCGGCGTAAGCGTTTTGCGCCCAGTAGAGGTAGTTGCTCAAACCGCGATGGGTAATCGCGGTGCCCTTTGGCTGTCCGCTGGAACCGGAGGTGTAAATGACATACACCAGGTTGTCTGGTTGTGGCTGAACCAAAGGGGTCGGTACTTCGGCCACAACCGGTGGTGCTTCGTCGAGCAGCAGTGCCGCGGGTGCCGATGGGGGCAGTGCCGCCGCCGTGGCGCCATGGGTCAGGACCTTGACGGCACCGGCGTCTTCCAGCATGAAGGCGATGCGCGCCTCCGGGTGAGCGGGATCAAGCGGCAGGTAGGCGGCGCCGGCTTTGACAACCGCCCAAATGGCAACCAACATCTCAAACGAGGGTTGGCAATAAATGGCGACGACCTGGTCGCAACCAATTCCTTGTGCGCGCAACACCGCCGCCCAAGCGTCGGCGCGGGTCGCGAGCTCGCCGAAGCTCAGGCGTTGCTCGCCGTGAACCACCGCCGTTTGTTGGGCAAAGGTTTCGCCGGCGTTGCGCAGCAAAGCGGCCAGGACTTCGGGACCGGCGAAGGTCTGTTGGGTTTGGTTGAACTGCTGCAACAGCGTCACCCGATCCTGCTCGCCCAGCAAATCCAGTTGGTCCACGCGGGCGTCGGGTTGCGCGACGATCCGTTGCAACAGGGTCAGCCATTGGCGCGCCCATAAGGCGGCGGTTTCGGTAGTAAAGGCGGCGTCGTCGAACTGGACGTCCACACTCAGGACCGAGCCGCGATCTAAAACGTGTAGGCCGAGCAAAAAGGATTCAGCGATGCAGGTTTCGTCCAGGTGAACAAAACGCAGACCGCCGCATTCAACGGGTTGCGGCGTTTGGCGGAAACTGAAACCCAATGTGGCGGCTACTTCCGGTTTTTCGCGGCGATAGTACTCCAACCACTGCTCGCGTTCGCGCCAGAGGGCGTCGTGGCGTCGCCAGGCCGCGTCGAAGGTGATGCCTGGATCCAGTTCGACCGTCATCGGCACAAAGTGGGTCAGCGGCCCGAGCGCGTCGCTCAGTTCATCGAACTTGCGGCAGTCAAAGGCCGTGTGAATTTGGGGGGCGTTTTGTTCAGAAAGGCGTGCCGTGAGCGCCTGCCAAGCGGTGAACAGCAAGGTTTGCAGCGATGAGTCACGCGTTGCGGCCAAACGGCGCAAGTCTTCCAATAAGACGCCGTCCAACAAAAGTCGGTGGTAGCGGGCAACGCCGAAGGTGCCCTGCTCGGAAAGACGGAACGGGAGTTGCGGTGCCGCTGCCGCCGCCGTGTTTTGAGCCGCCCAATAGGTGCGACCTTCCTCGGTATCTTCACCCACTTGCAGCTCGTGCAGCCATTCGCTCAGGTCCCCGTATTGCAGGGGTTCGTGTTCGGGTTCCGGCGCACCGCATTCCGCCAGGTACAAATCGGCCAAGGCCTGGACCAGGGCGTCGACACCGGCCGCATCGCCATTGAGGACTGAAACACGCAGCAACAGCAGGTGCTCGTTTTCCGCGAGCGCACATAACTGAGCCGTCAAGGGTTGCGGCTCTGGTTCTTGGGCGAGCATCGTCAAAAAGGGGCGCGCCAGACCGTTGTGAAGCGAGGCAAGGTTGGCCGGATCCAGGGTTGCCGGCGCGGACCAGTCGCCGATGGCGAAGGGGGCGGCCTCGTTGACGACCTGCAACGGCAGGTTCATGCCGTCCAGGCGGGCAAAAGAGGTGCGCAGGATTTCGTGGCTTTCGATCAGGCGGTTAAACGCCGCCTGTAAGGCGTCCCGGTTCAGGGTTCCGCGCAATTGCAGCAATAGATTGAGCGATTTCTCTGCACCCTCGCCGCGTTGGCGACTGTACCAGAGTTGTTTCTGCTGGGGTGAGAGTCGAAATCCTTCCAGTTTTTCTTGCATGGCTTCTTCCTAAAAAAATCGTGGTCTTGGGGGATGGATGCAGTGGTTTAGTGGGAGCGGAGCGGCGTGGCCGGCGTTTGGTATGCGGCGACGTGACCGTCGCGGTAGGTGGCGGCGTGGCGCATGGTCACCACCACCTTACGGGCCCCTTCAAACGGGTTGCGACCGTGGGCAAACAGTAAATTGTCGAGCGCGAGCAAATCGCCGGGTTGCCATGGAAAAGCCGTTTCCTCGGCCTTGAACGCGGCGTGAATTTCGGCAAGGTCGTCGGCCGGTATTGGTGAACCGTCGCCAAAGTAGGTGTTGCGCGGCAGGTCCTCCTCGGCAACGTCGAGGGCTTCGCGAACCTGAGCGGGCAGGGCCGAGGCATGGAACAAATGGGCTTGGTTGAACCACACCTTCTCGCCGCTTTCGGGATGAACCACCGTCGCTGGGTTCACCTGTCGGGTGCGCAGTCGGTCGCCGCGCCATTCGGCCTCAATCCCCATCGCGGCACAGGCGGCGTTGACGTCGTCGCGTGAGTCGCACTGGAACACCTCGCGCCACGGCAGATCGACGTCGCCGTAGTTGCGCACGTACATCACACCCCATTTCTCGAAACGGGCGCGAAGCTTGGGGTCGAGTCGCTGGTAAATGCGGCGGCTGTCGGCCAGCGGGGTCTCGCCGCCGCGTTCCGCGCAGATCATGCTGTAGAAAAAGATCTGACGGGGCCAGATGCGGGCGTAGGCGTTTTCGTTGTGGAGCGGGATTCGTTGGTCGGCCGGGTACTCGGTCGAGGTGTAGACGCCGTTCCCTTGGGCGGTTCGCGGGGTGGACCGGTAGGTGTAGTCAAGCGGCGTCCCGCCGAAGCCGGCCTGTACCATCGCTTGGAAACCGCTCTCGTCGGTGAGGTTAAAGCCGCGCAGCAACAGGGCGCCGCGACCCTGCAACCAAGCCGCCGTTTGCGCCTGGTTTTTGGCCAGCCAGGCCGCCGCGTCCAGGTCCGCGTGTTTGGGTGAAATCACCAGCGGGGCGGTGTGATCCGAGTACATGGGTTCGGTGGCAACCAGGGTGTCGCTGGTGACCTGAATGGTTTTGCGGCGGCTACCCCGTAATTTGGCCAAGCCGGCCGGTCCTTTGGAAGTCTGTTTCATGGTGATTCCTTAATCGCGATTGCGGCGCAGGCGGCGCAGCTTGTTGAGGCTGGTTTGCGACGCTTTGGCGGCGCTTTGGTTGCGGGCTTGCTCCCGTTGGGCGACAACCGGCGCGACCAGGTCGCTGAGACCGAGGGCGGGTTGTTCGCCGGCGCGCTGGAGGAGGGCGCGGAACTGGTCGAGTAACTGCTGCATACCGGGGGCGGTAAACAGGTCGGTGTTGAATTGAAGCGCGGCCGACAAACCTTGCGGCAAACGTTCCATGTTGAGCAGTAGGTCGAACTTGGCGGTTTCCTCGGTGAGGTCCATCGGTTCCAAGTCCAGGTTGGGGAGGGCGAGGGTTTCCGCCGGCGTGTTTTGCAAAACCAGCTTGGATTGGAACAGCGGCGTTCGGCTGAGGTCGCGATCTTGTTTGAGATCGCCGACGAGCACGTCGAAAGGCAACTCGCGGTGGGCGTATGCCGCCAGGATCACTTGTTTGCTGCGCGCCAACAGTTCGGCAAAGTCGGGATTGCCGCTGAGGTCGGTGCGCAAGGCGACCTGGTTGACGAAAAACCCGATCAGGGGTTCGATGTCGGTCCGGTCGCGGCCGGCGACGTCGGTGCCGACGACTACGTCGTGGTGCTCGGTGTAGGCGAAAAGCAACGCGTTGAAGCCGGCGATGAGCACCATAAACAGGGTGGCCTCGTGTTGCAGTGCTAACTGTTCCAGCGCCGCCGCCATGTCCTCGGGCCAGGTTTCTCGAAGCGTGGCGCCCTGGTGAGAGCGCGTGGCGGGACGGGCCTTTTCGGCCGGAATTTCACGGTAGGCCGCGCCCTGTAATTGTTTGCGCCAGTAGGCTAACTGTTGGGCGACCGCGTCCCCGGTTAAGGTGCGCCGTTGCCATGCGGCAAAGTCCGCGTACTGAATGGGCAGTGGCGGCAGCGGCGACGGTTTGCCCGCACTGAAGGCCCCGTAAAGCGCGATCAACTCGCGGATCAACACGCCGAACGACCAACCATCGGAGACGATGTGGTGCATCACGGCGATGAGGACGTGGTCGTTGTCGCCCAACTGCAACAAGGCAAGACGCAGCAGCGGTCCTTCAGCTAAGTCAAAGGTTTGACCGAGCTGCGCGCGACCGATTCGTCCGATTTCGTCAATTTGTTGTGCCTCGCACAAACCGCGCAGATCCAGTTCTTGCCAGAGATAGTCGGCTTCGGCTTCGATGTGGAGCCGGGGCGTACCGGCCACCTGGCGAAAGGTCGTGCGCAGCACCTCGTGACGTAACACGATGGTTTCAAGTGCCCGACGCAGGGCGGCGATTTGCAGTTTGCCTTTGAGGCGCAGACCGGCGGGGATGTTGTACGCACCTTGGGTCTGTTCCAGTTGTTCCAGGAACCAGAGGCGCTGCTGGGCGAAGGACAACGCCAAGCGGCCGTCTCGTGACACCGGTTGTAGCGGCAACGCCTCGGCTTGGGGTTGGGTTTGTTCCTGGCCGGCCAAGTGCGTCGCCAGTTCGGCGATGGTTGGATGTTCGAACATCACGCGTACCGGCACATCGCGTTTAAGCGAATTGCGCAGGCGCGAAACAACCTGGGTTGCCAGCAGCGAGTGACCGCCCAACTGGAAGAAGTTGTGGGTTACGCCGATTTCGGGTCGGTGAAGAACGGTTGCCCAAATCTCGGCAATGGTTTGTTCCAGCGGGGTGCGCGGCGCAACCAAGGTGGTCGTGTCGCAAAAATCTTCGTCGCGCGGGACCGGCAAGGCTTTGCGGTCGACCTTGCCGTTGGCGTTGAGTGGTAATTGAGGCAACAGGATAAAGGCATTGGGAACCATGTATTCGGGCAGCGACAGCCGCACGGTTTCACGCAATGCTGAAACCAAGTCAGCCGAAACCTCTTGACCGTCACGCACCACGTACGCAACCAATCGTTTTTCTCCCGCCGAATCCAGTTGATCCGTGACAACTACTTGGGCGACCGCTTCGTGGCGTTGCAGGACCGCTTCGATTTCACCCAATTCAATGCGAATGCCGCGAATTTTGATTTGGAAATCGACACGGCCGAGGAACACCAGGTGGCCGTCGCTGCGACGAAAGGCCTTGTCACCGGTGCGGTACAAACGCTCGCCCGCGAAACGCGGGGCTGGGTGGGGCAAAAAGGCGGCGGCGGTGGCTGCAGGGCGACCGTGGTAACCCTCGGCCAAACCCGCGCCCGCCAGGTACAACTCGCCGGGGATGTTGGCCGGCAGCGGTTGCAGGCGTTCGTCCAACACGTGGCACGCCACGTTGGCGAAGGGTTTGCCCATCGGCAACTTGCGAAACTTTTGCGGCTGATCGGTTTCAAACCAACAACTGTCAACCGCGGCTTCCGTGACCCCATAGGAATTGATGAAACGCGTCGACGGCTTTAAAAAGGAGCGGATGTGGTGGTAGTCGGCGATCGTCCAACTGTCGGAACCGCAGGCGATCAGTTCGAAGAAGTCGAGTGAATGCTTGTGTTGTTCGCAGTACGCTACCAGCGATTTCAAGACAACCGGCACAAATTCGGCGATGGTGGTCCGGTGTTCGGCGGCGAGGCCGAACAATTTTTCCGGGTCGCCCAAGTACTCGGTTGGACAGATGACCAGGGTCCCGCCGGAACAGAGGCAACGCACCCAATCGCCGGCGTAAACATCAAACGAGAGGTTGGCCATTTGAAGGTGGATGTGGCGTTGTTCCAAGCGATAGTCCTGCCGCCAAGCGTGAAACATGTTGACCAGCGCGGCGTGGGACACGACCACGCCTTTGGGGTGGTTGGTGGAGCCGGAAGTATAAACCGTGTAAGCGGGCCGGCGCGGGTCGATGGCAACCGACACCTCTTGCACGAGCTCGGATGTTTGGGACGCCTCGTTGACGTCCAACTTGGGGCAGGGACAGGGCAGGTCGGCCGGCAATTGATCGCCACGCGTCAAAACCAGTTTGGCTTGGGCGTCGTCCAGCAGGTATTGCAGGCGTTTGGTCGGCAGTTGCGGGTCGAGCGGCACGTAAGCCGCGCCCGTTTTGAGGACGGCATACACGGCGATCAGGGTTTCCGCTGAACGCGTGATCGCAACGGCCACGCGATCACCCGGTCCGATTCCTCGGCGCTGTAGTCGGCCCGCCAATGCATTGGCGCGGCGATGCCATTCAGCGTAGCTGAGGTGGTTGGTGCCGTCGATGACGGCCGTTTGCCGGGGCGCTTGCTGAACTTGGCGGTCGAGCAAATCAAGCAGGGTCAGGTGAGGATCTACCGCTAAACTTGCGCCGTAACCGGCCTGCAAGGCACCTGTGGCGGCGGTTTCGTTCATCAGCCCAACCCTTGCGAGTGGCAGGTCGGGGTTGGCGACCACGTTGCTCAGCACCGTGGTGAATTGATCGATCAGGGCTTTGGCGCCTTCCGCCGAATAGAGATCGACGGCGTATTCCAAGGCACCGCTTAAACCCGCCTCCGTTTCGGTGAGGGTCAGTGAAAGGTCAAATTTGGTCGTGTGGCCGGCGCGGTTTTGCGGTGTCAGTGTCAAACCTTCGACGGTGGTGCTTTGCCGTTCGGCGTTGCGTACCTCGAACATCACTTGGAACAAGGGCGAATGGGCCAAGCTGCGTTCCGGGTTGAGCGCTTCAACCAACTGTTCGAAGGGCAAGTCTTGGTTGTCGTAGGCATCGAGGGTGGTGGCCCGATTCTGTTGGACCAGTTCGCGGAAGGTCGTTTCCGGCTGGAATCTCGCGTTGAGCACCAGGGTATTGACGAAAAAGCCGATCAACCCTTCGAGTTCGCCCCGGGTGCGGTTGGCGATGGGTGAACCCACCGCAACTTGGTCACTGCCACTCAGCCGGAACAGCAGAGCCTGGAAGGCGCTCAACAGCGTCATGAACAGCGTTGCCCCTTGTTTTCGGCCGAAAGCCGCGATTTCCGCGCTGCAGCGCGGATCGATGTGAAAAACGGCGGTGGCACCGCGATAGCTCTGTTCCGCGGGACGGGCGAAGTCGGTGGGTAATTCCAGCAGCGGCGGGAGCTCGGCCAGTTGGGCGCGCCAGTAGGCGAGCTGTTGGTTGAGTGGCTCACCCGCCAGTTGTTGACGTTGCCAAACCGCAAAATCGGCGTATTGAATCGATGGTGCCGGTGGCAGCGGTTGGTTGTCGGCAAAGGCTCGGTACAGCGTGGTTAACTCCCGCATGAGCACGTTGAGGGACCAGCCGTCGGAGGCGATGTGGTGCATGGCGACCAGCAGGTAATATTCCGTTTCGTCTTCGCGAATGAGTTGCAGGCGCAGCAGCGGAGGTTTGGCGAAGTCGAAGGGTTTTGCCAAAAATTGTTCGATGACGGCCTCGCGACGCTTTTCCCGTGCGGCGGCGTCCAGAGCGCGTAAATCGTCGCAGGGGATGTCGATAGCGCAGTCGGTCACCACTTCTTGGTAAGGCACGCCGTCTGCTTCCAAAACGTTAAAACGGGTGCGCAATACCTGGTGCCGTTCGAGAATTTCCCGCGCGACCCGTGCCAGGATCAGAGCGTCGAGGGCGCCTTCGATGTGGATGACGTCGGCCATGTTGTAGGCCGCCGTGTCACCTTCCAATTCCCGCAGGAACCACAGGCGCTGTTGTGCGAAGGACAGCGGTTGGGCCGTGCCGGGTGCGGCGGCTGTAATGGGTGGCAGGACAGTTTGGGTTTGGTTGGCGGCCTCATCAATCGCCGCGGCAAAGCCACGTACCTTGGGTTGTTCGAACAAAAGGCGCACGGGTAGGTCAACCGAGAAGACTTGGTTGACACGGGTCAAAATACGCGTGGCTTGCAGGCTGTGGCCGCCCATGTCGAAGAAGCTGACGGTGGCGTCGACGGTCCGCAGGCCGAGAATATCGGCCCAAAGACCGGCGACGACTTCTTCCGTCGGTGTTTTGGGACGCCCGTCGCCGGTGCCCAAGGCGGCGACGGCCGATTGTGGTGGTGCCAGACGGCGCAGCAAATTGCGGTCGACCTTGCCGTTGGGGTTGAGCGGCAGGCGTTCGCGCGAAACGAACAAGGCGGGGATCATATAGTCGGGCAAGGTATGGGCCAAGTGGGCGCGTAATGCGGCAACGTCGAGCTTGTTGTCCACCGCCGGCGTTACGTAGGCGATTAGGAGGTGACGACCTGCTGTTTCGTTGCGAACCACCACGGCCTGTTTGAGACTGGCATGCTGTTCAAGGCAGGCCTCGATTTCGCCGAGCTCAATGCGGAAGCCGCGCAATTTCACTTGGAAATCACGCCGACCGAGGTACAGCAGGCGACCGTCTTCGCGGTAGCGGGCTAAATCTCCGGTGCGGTACATTCGCGCGCCCGGTTGATCGCTAAAAGGGTTGGGCCTAAACTGCTGCGCGGTGAGGCGGGCACGTTGGTGGTAGCCGTGGGCCAAGCCGTCACCCGCGATCCAGAGTTCCCCGGCAACGCCGAGCGGAACGGGTTGCAGGTTGTCGTCCAACAGGTAAATCTGTGTGTTGTCGATGGGTCGGCCGAGCGTTACGCCGCGGGCGGGGTCCAGTTGATCGAAGGTCGACCAAATCGTGGTTTCCGCCGGGCCGTAGAGGTTGACCGGGCGGCCGTTGAGCGCCGCCAAACGCTGCGCCAACTCGGGCGGCAGTGCTTCGCCGCCGCTCCAGCAGCGAATGCCTTCGGCGTTGTCCCAGTCGGCGTCCAGTAACAGGCGCCAGGTGGCCGGGGTCGCTTGCAGCAGGGTGCAACCGCTGCTCGCGATTAACCGGGCCAAGCGGGTGCCGTCCAAGGTTGTTTCGCGACGGGCGATGGTGAGGCGACCGCCGCGGATTAACGGCAGCAGCAGTTCCAAACCGGCGATGTCGAAGTTCAGCGAGGTCACGGCCAGCAGGTGATCGGTACGGCTGAAACCGGGCGCCGCGGCAAAAGCGCGCAGCAGGTTGAGCAGGGCGCGGTGGCCGATGCGAATGCCCTTCGGTTTACCGGTGGAACCCGAGGTATACATCAGGTAAGCCACGTCTTCGGGCCAGGGCTGCGGCAGGGTGGGGCATGCGGCCGGTTCGGTGGCGCACATGGGTTCAACTGCCATGCGCTGCACGCCTTCGGGCAAGGGCACCGCTTCCGTGGCGGCATCGCCGAGTACGGTTGTCACCTTGCCGTCCGTGATCATGGCGGCCAGTCGTTCGGCCGGGTAATGGGGGTCGAGTGGTACGTAGGCCGCACCGGCTCGCAGCACACCCAGCAGCGCGACGACCAAGTTCGGCGTTCGGCTGAGGCATAATCCGATCACGTCACCGCGCCCAAAACCGGCATTGTGCAGGTGGGTGGCAACGCGGTTTATATCCCGGCCCAACCGACCGTACGTCAGCGTTGACGTTGGTTCCGGCGTTTCTCCGAACACAGCCGGCGCCGCAGGCGACGCCGCCGCCTGGGCCAAAAT
Organism: Holophagae bacterium; assembly: GCA_030429565.1. Classification (GTDB taxonomy): domain Bacteria; phylum Acidobacteriota; class Holophagae; order Acanthopleuribacterales; family Acanthopleuribacteraceae; genus Acanthopleuribacter. The sequence goes on from JAUIFE010000002.1 coordinate 643,234, forward strand.
CGGCGCGAGCACGGTCTCTGCCGGCAAGGCGCGCGCCGTTTCGTTCCACTGCCGCAACAACTGATGTCGCGTTTCCGGTGTCAAGAGGTCGAGGTCGCCGACCTTTTGCTCCGGGTTGGCGGTGACCAGGGTCAACAAGCGAGCGTAGTGCGCCATCAGGCGTTGCACCGTCGTGCGCTCGAAGATATCGGTGTTGTATTCGACCACCAGCTTGATACCGTTTGCCTGCTCAAAGGCAAGGACCAACAGGTCGAACTGAATTTTGGATCGTTTTTGATCGATGGTTTCGACCTGGAGTTCCGGCAATCCTTTGCCCAGTTCCAAGCCGTCTTGCAGGGCGAACATAACCTGGAACAACGGCGCGTAGGCTAGGTCGCGGCGGGGCCGCAAACGCTGGACAACCTGGTCGAACGGCAGCTCCTTGCGTTGGTAAGCCGCCAACGTCTGCTGTTTGAAGCGCTGTAACAACGCGGCAAAGGATTCGTTTCCATCGAGCCGCGTGCGCAGCACCATGGTGTTGACGAAAAAGCCGATGAGGTCCTCGAGCTCGGCGCGTGAGCGGGTTGAAACCGGGGTCCCGACACTGACGTCTTCCGCGCCGCTGTAGCGATAGAGCAGCACTTTGAAGGCGGCCAACAGCGTCATCAAGTGGGTGCACGTATGTTGGCGCGACAGTTCGGCGACGGCGTCGGCGGTCGCCTTGGGCAACATCATGGTGAACTCGGTGCCGTTGAAACTCTGTTGAGCCGGGCGCGGCCGGTCCAGCGGCAATTCCAACAACTCGGGCGCACCCTCCAAACGCTGTTCCCAGAACTTGAGTAAGGCCTCGCGACGTGCGCCGCTCAAGCGCCGACGTTCCCATACCGCGTAGTCGCCGTATTGGATGGGTAGCGCGGGCGACGCCTGGGTTTCGCCTCGTTGCAGTGCGTGGTAACGCGTGCTGAGTTCGCGCATCAACAACCGCATGGACCAGTTGTCGGAAATAATGTGGTGCATGGTCAACAGCACGACGTGATCCTCCGCGCCGATACGCAACAGGCGCACGTGGTACAGCGGATCTTTGGCGAGGTCGAAGCGGCGTTGCGTTTCTTGACGCGCCAGTTCCAGTGCCAAGCGTTCGGCGGCGGCGGAATCACCCATCTGCGCTTCCAAATCTTCCAGCGCGATGGCGGGCGGCTGGTAGGCATGAACGACCTGACAGGGCTCACCCTCGCGCACCACGATATTGGTGCGCAGCGTTTCGTGTTGGCGGACGATGTCCTGCATTGCGCGGATCAACAAGGTGGGCTCCAACGGGCCGCGCAGGCGAACCGCGTTGGGCAGGGTGTTGAAAATCGAGCCGGCTTCTTCCAGTTGGTCGAGCAGCCAAAAACGCTCCTGAGCAAACGAAAGCGGATAGGTTTTGGCGGCGGCCTTGCGACGCAGCATTTCCGCCAACAAGGCGCGTTTGCGCTCCGGGCTGAGTTCAGTCAGGGTGTTGCCAGGGTTAGCCACGGTCCAATCCTCCGTCGTGCACGGCTTGGGTCAAAAGGGCGTCCAATTCTGCTTCGGACAATCCCGCCAAGGCGGCTTCATCCAAACCGGCCAAGGGATCGACGGCCGGCGCCGGGTCCGCCGGCGCCGTGCGAATGTCGTGCAAGGCTTCGGCGTCTTCGGCAATCAGGGTGTACCCCAGACGGGCGGCAACCTCGATGGTCGGCGCGCCGAGGAAGTCGCGTTGGTAGCGGTTGCGCCACTGGTCGGCCACCGCGCCGTTGATGTTGTGGTGGCTGTGGAATTTCACGTCGCCGATCATGCGCGATTGCGGGCGCAGGCCGCGCGTCATGCGTTGTTGCTTTTCGCGGTAGGGCTCCAGCATGTCCAGTTGGAACGGCACGCCGAGGAAGGTACAGATGCGGCGCAAGGCGTTTTCGGGATCGGCCAGTAGATCCTCAAAACGGACCAAATGCACCCGTTCCGCCGGGATTTTGGCGAAAAAGGCGGCCAAATTGCGTTCGCTGATCAGCCAGGTCAACTCTGCCAAACGGCGGCGGGACAGCGGGAAGCGCTCACGCACCGCGCTGCTGAGCAACAAGTCGAGTTTGGCTTCTTCATAGGAATGGATCATGGCGTAGGGATGGCGGGTCAGGTGGATGTAACGCGGCTCGCTAAAGCCGTTTTCGATGCGGTCCAAAATCGCCGGTTTGAGCGCGTAACCCGGTGACTTCTCCACCAAAAGGCGGTCACCGATACCTGCCTGAAGGTGTCGGTAGAAGGCGGCGACGGTCATATCCGCTTGCTCGAGTCGGGCCGTCTCGGCCTCGGCGGCGGCGGTATCCAAACCAAACCCTTCTTTTAGGGCGATGGTCGCGCCTTCGGTGAGTGCGTTTTCCTGGACCGCGCTGCCGGCTTGGCGATCACGCAAGCGGTCAAACGAAAGTAGGTCGAGTTCGGGTGGGGCAAAAAGTTTGGCGTTGCCGGCCAACAGGACCCGCAACAAGGTACTGCCTGTGCGCGGTGCACTCAGCACGAAGGCGGCATTCGGGTTTTTTTCGGGGAACGGTGAGGGGATGGTCCCGGCCGCCGTTGCCGCGAAATCCTGGGCCAAGGCTTCGTCAATCGGACTTTCGTCCTCGTCTTCAATGCCGACCGTCTTGCGGCCCAACATCTTGGCGACCCCGAGTGGGTAGTGTTTTTCGAAGTATGCGGCCAACAAGGCAATCGTTGGTGCGTCCATCATGGCGGTGATATGCACGATTTCGCCGAAGGCGGTTTGGAAGTGGTTGACCAAGCTGATCCCCAACAGGGAGTTGCCACCGAGGTCAAAGAAGTTGTCGTGCACACCGATTTGCTCAAAACCAAGCAAGTCGCTGAACACGGCGGCAATCGCCTGTTCCAATTCGTCGCGTGGCGCGAGGTAAACGGTTTCCAAATCAGGCCGCTGATGACCCTGACCCGGCGCAGCGTGGCGCAAGGCGGCGGCGACGTCGTCGGCATTGGCTCGATCAGTCAGGCGTGGCTGCAGGGCGGTGGTGGAAAGGACGACCTGGGGTTGGCCGAGGCCCAGGGCGCGCTCAAAAACGGCAATACCTTCCGCGTTGCTCAAGCCGTTGCGCAGGCCGGCTGCATGAATGTGCTCTAAACCGGCGGGTGCTTGTGCGCGTGCGAGCATGCCTTCCTCGCGCCAGCCGTCCCAGTCGACGGCAAGCACGGGCAGGTTGTCGACGGCGGCCCGTTGGGCGAGAGCGTCGAGGTAACTGTTGGCGGCGGCGTAATCAACCTGACCGAACTCACCAATCACCCCGCTGAGGCTGGCGAAAAGCATCAGGAAATCGGGGCGCTGTGCCGGTGGTTGTTGTTGGAGCCAGGCAAAGAGCAGGGCGGCGCCGCGGGCTTTGGCGGCCAACGTCGCCTGCAGTGTTTCTGCTGTTTTAAGGCGGATCAAACCGCCGCCTGGCAAACCGGCCAGGTGCAGAATGCCGTTGATGCGCCCGAAGTGTTGTTGGGCTTGTTGCAAAGCGCCCTGTAGTTGATCGGGATCGGCACAGTCTGCGCGCAGGAGCAGCAAACCACCGGCCGCTTGTTCAAGCGCTTGCAATGCTTCACGTCGCGGTTGGTCTTGTGATTCAGGGCCGGCCCAATCGCCGTCAACCGGCGCGGAACGGCTGAGCAGGACCAACTTGGCGGCGTAATGTTCCGCCAGATGCCGCGCCAGAACCAGGCCCAGGGCGCCGAGACCGCCGGTGAGCACGTAGACGCCGCCGCGTTGGAGCTGGTGGGTGTTGCTTTCCGTCAACGCGAGCGGCTGGTAATCGGGCAACCACTGAAAACGGCCGCGCAGCGCCACGACGGCGTCTTCGGCCGGCTGCTGGAGGACGTTCACCAAAGTGCGGGTGACGGCCGATTCGTTGTGTTCGGCCAGGTCGATCACACGACAGCGGAACTGGGGAAACTCCAGCGGGATAATTTTACAGGCGGCGGCCAAAGGTGCCGTCTCGGGGCGTGGTGTTTCGTGACCGAGCACGGTGAAGGCGCCGTGTAGCGGGCAGTCGATTTGGAGCGGTTTGGTTACGCCGGCTTCAACCAAGGCTTTGGTCAGCAACAACAAGGTGGTAACGCCGCGCGTCATGGCGGTGTCAAAACGCGAGGCCGGCGTACTTTGGTGGTCGCTGTCTGCATCGTTGCCCCAGCAGAAGACAATGCGTCCGGGAAGGCTGTCCCGTTCTTGTAAGGCGTCGATCAAGGCGCGCAGGTCGGTGGCTAGGCCGGGTGCGACGGCGTAGACATCCTCGCGCAAAGCAACAAAGGTTTCGCCGGCTTCGACGCGGATGACGCGGTGTTGTTGTTTTTGTAATGCCGCGATGAGGGGTTCGGCCAAACCGGCATCGTCGGCGAAAACGAGCCAGGATTCCGGGGCGCCTGACGGGTGCGTCGGCGCCGGGCCCCGCCGCCATCCGGGTGTGTAGGCCCAATCCTGCATGGGTTTGCGCGTTGCCTCGCCGGCTTCGTGTGCCGCGCCGGCCTGGAGTCCGTTACCCAACGAGTAAGGTTCGCGCGCGAAGGGGTAGGTTGGCAGCGAGACACGGCGTCGTTCGTAACCGGCGTGGTAGGTTTGCCAGTCTGGACTTAGTCCGTTGAGCCACAAGCGTGCGAGCCCGGTTGTAAAGGCGTGGTTTTCGGCCTCGACTCGCGTTTGATCCTGGTCCGTGCCTTTGGCGAGTAAGGACACCAACCCGGGGGTGCCGGTGCTCAAGCGTCGGGCGAAACCGCACAAGGCGCGGCCGGGACCCACTTCAATCAAAACGCGGTCCTGTTCTTCGAGCAAGGTTGTCAGCCCTTTGGCGAATTGAACCGTGCCGCGCAGATGAGCGGCCCAATAGCCGGGATCAACCGCTTGGTCTTCAGTGATCCAGGTACCGGTGAGGTTAGCGATAAACGGCACGGTCGGCCGCGAACGCGGGATGGACGCCACCAGGTCTTTAAAGCCGTTGAGGATTGGGTCCATGCAGGAAGAGTGGAACGCGTGGCTGGTTTTCAGGCGTCGATAACTGATACCGCGAGCGTCCAATTGCTGCGTGAGTTCGTTTAAGCCGGCGTTGGGTCCGGCGGCCACGGTTTGGTCGCGGGTATTGATGACGGCAATGTCCCAGCCCTTTGGCAGGATCGGCTCTAGCTCCGCGACCGGCAGCGCCACCAACAGCATCGGGCCTTCGGCGAGTTGGGCCATCAAGCGGCCCCGTGCCACCACCAACTTAAGTACGTCTTCCAGTTGAAACACGCCCGCCAAACAGGCGGCCACGTATTCGCCGACACTGTGGCCGATCATCGATTCGGGCTGAATCCCCAAGTCGATGAGCCAGTCGGCCAAGGCCCAGCAAACCGCGAACATGGCGGGCTGGGTGAAGTGGGTTTGGTTGAGGCGCTCATCGTCGGCGAACAAAACAGGTTTCAGGTCGAGATCGTGCTGTTCGAGCAGGATCCCAAAACACCGGTCGAGCCGTTGCCGGAAAGCGGGTTCCTTTTGGTAAAGGCCGAAGGCCATCGATGGTACCTGACTGCCTTGGCCGGGGAACATAAAGCAAGCGACGGCTTTTCCGCGTCGGTCGGTGCCGCGCAACAGGTTTTCGCCGCCTTCCGCGAGAAGGGATACGGCTTGATCGGGGCCTTCCGCCACCAGCGCGGCACGCAGACTGAAACCGGCACGGCCGACCTGACTGGTATAGGCGGCGTCGGCAAAGGATACAGCGGGTGTTTGCTCAAAAAAACGTTGATACTGCTGGATTTGACGTTCCAGCGCGGCTTCGTTACGCGCTGAAAGCAAGAGCAGTTGTCGGTCGCGCTTTTCCGATGACGGCGCGGCAACGGGCGCGTTTTCTACAATACAGTGGGCGTTGGTGCCGCCAACCCCAAACGAACTCAAGGCGGCACGTCGCACCGGCTTGGACCAAGCGCGGGTTTCGCTGTTGACGTAAAAAGGGCTTTCGGCGAAGTTGATTTCGGGGTTGGCCTGCTTGAAGTTAAGGCTTGCCGGAATCTCGCCGTGTTTAACCGCAAGCGTGGTTTTAATCAGCCCGGCGACGCCGGCGGCGGCGTCCAAGTGACCGATGTTGGTTTTCACCGAACCCACCGCACAGGTTCCGGTCTCGTCACCGTGGCGGCGGTAGACCTCGCTGAGCGCGGTAATTTCGGTCGGGTCACCCAGCGGGGTGCCCGTCCCGTGGGCTTCGACCATCCCAATGCTGTCGGCGCTGATGTCGGCCATGGCGAGCGCTTCGGCGATGACCTGCTTCTGACCTTCCAAGCTGGGCGCGGTGAAGTTGAGTTTACCGGCGCCGTCGTTGTTGATCGCCGATCCCAGGATGACGGCTTCAATGTGGTCACCGTCGGCGAGGGCGTCTTCCAAACGCTTGAGCACGACCAAGCCGGCACCGTTGCCGATCACCGTGCCTTTGGCCTCGGCATCAAACGCACGACACTTGCCGTCCGGCGCGTTAATGCCGCCTTCCACATAGCGGTATCCGGTTTTTTGCGGGGTGTTGAGGGTGACGCCGCCGGCCAGCGCCATATCGGCCTCGCCGTTGAGCAGGCTTTGGCAGGCCAAATGGGTGGCGACCAACGAGGTGGAACAGGCGGTGCCGACGTTGACGCAGGGCCCTTTGAGGTCCAGCTTGTAGGCGGTCCAGGTCGTCAAAAAGTCTTTGTCGTTGAGAATGCGGGCCTGCAGCGTTTCGCCGGGATTGAGGATGCCGGCGCGGTGGGTCAAGCCGTAGATGTAGGTTGACATCGACATCCCGCCAAACAGGCCGATGCGGCCGGGATACCGACCGGGATCGTAGCCGGCGTCTTCGAGAGCATGCCAGGAGGTTTCCAAAAAGACACGCAGTTGTGGGTCGGTGTAGGCGGCTTCCGTCGCGGAGAACCCGAAAAAGTCCGCGTCAAAACAGGTCGCGTCTTCAATGACCGCCCCGGCGTTAACGAATTCGTCGTGTTCCCGCGTTGCCTGGGGGACGCCTGCCTCATCCAGTTCCGCGTCGTCGAAGCTGCGAATGCTGTCGAGACCGGCGCGCAGATTCTCCCAGAACCGTCGCGGGTTGTCGGCGCCGGGAAAACGGCACGCCATACCGATGACGGCAATGCGACCAAAAGTATCCTGGGAATCGTCCATGTGTGTCTCCTTCATTCTCAAAACCTCGTCAGAGTGATCAAAGCAGGGTGTCGCGGTTGTTAGACGCCGCGACGTTGGCGCCGACGGCGCATCATGTCGCGGCGACGGTCGGCGCGTTCTTCGGTTTCATCTTGGGCGGCCGTGGTGGCCGTCGCCGTTTCTTTTTCGGCGTAGTAGGCGGCCAGATCCGCCACCGTTGTGCGGCGCATCAGCTCGACCAGCGAAATGTCGGTCGAGAAGGTTTTGCGCAGCTCGGCGACAACCTGAGCCAACAACAAGGAGTTGCCTCCCAACTCGAAAAAGTTGTCGTTGATGCCGATGGGGTCACGGCGCAGAACGCTGCGCCAAATGGCGGCGATTTTGCGCTGCCGCTCGTTGCCGGGCGCAACAAACGTTTGGCCGCTTTGCCCGCCTTCACGGTTCGGTGCCGGCAAGGCCTTGCTATTGAGTTTGCCGTTGGGCGTGCGCGGCATGCTGTCGAGGAACACCACATCGGCGGGCAGCATGTACTCCGGCAAGTCCTGTTTTAGGTGATCGCGAACGGCGGCGGCATTGAGTCGGTTTTGGTGGATCGGCGTCGCCGGTCGCTGTTGGTAGGCGGGTCGCGAACCATAAAGCATGTAGGTGAACATTTCTGGGCGACCGTCTTGGGCGGCAACGGTGAATAAGTCGTCAACGCCGACCTTAAACCCTTTTTCCGTCAGCAAGGCCTCGACCGTGGCCAGGTTTTCCTTGCCGTCGACCTCCATGGCGATTTGCCCGATTAGCGGCCAGTGTTCCTCGCGAATGCCCTCAAGCACCAGGCACTCACTTTTTTCAACGTCTACTTTCAGCAGATCGATTTTGCTGATGCCCAGTTGGTCGATCATGTCCGACAAGGTCGTCAAGGTGCATTCGAACTGCTGTGCGCGGTAATTCTCCGCCAGCAGGCCGGCTATATCGCGCTCCTTGTCGAGCTCTGCCTCAATGCCTTCATCCAGTTGCGCCATTTGGTTGCGAACGAAGGCGTCGGCTACGGCGCGGTCCTCTTCGAGGTTGCCGAAGCGACTGGATAAACCGGACATATGCGGGTAGTAGGTGAAGGTGGTGGTTTCCCGATGGTTGGAGAGACCCAGGTTAAAGACCTGCCCGCCGAGGTTGTGGTAGCGTGCGTTGGTCGCCAAAACCTCAAATGTGGGTGGGATCGGTTCAAAGGCGTAGATCCGCGCGCCTTGGATGCGGCTGTTGACAAACATCGAGAAGCCGCCCACATTGGCGCCCGCGTCGAAGATGACGTCGTTGTCCTGCAGGCTGATGCCGTGGCGCAGGTACAAAGCTTTGTCGAACAATTCATCGAACAAAGGGCCGAGCTGGCGGGGATCGTTGTGGTACAGGCCCAAACCATTGGGCAACACGTAATGCTGCAAGCCTTCGGCGACCTGATCCAGCTTGGGTGGTGGTGTCAAACCGGCGCGACGGCCACGCAGGTAGGCAACCAAACGTTTGTCGCCTGGCACATCTTCACGCACCATCACGTGACTTTCGCTCACGCCGTCGATGCGGTTCAAGCGCGCCTCGATTTCGGACGGTTCAATGCGGAACCCTCGCAGTTTCACCTGGCGGTCGGCACGGCCGCCGAACTGCAGGACCGCGCTTCGGCCGTCGGCACTGGGCTGGAACGAGGCGACATCGCCGGTGCGGTACAGTCGCTGTCCGGGCTTGCGCGCAAACGGATGGGGCACAAAACGTTCGGCGGTCAGGGACGGCCGGTTGTGGTAACCCCGCGTCACGCCGTCGCCGCCGATGTAGAGCTCTCCGGTGCAACCCGGCGGTACCGGGTTCATCGCTTCGTTCAGAATGTAGACATCGGTATTGGCAACCGGTCGGCCAATCGAAATCTTGGCGCAGTTTTGTGGCGTGATTTCGGCGACCGTCGACCACACCGTTGTTTCGGTGGGGCCGTACATATTGAGTAGTTGCGGGGCGTGGCTCTGGTCCGGGGCCGGCGTGGTTAAGGTCTCCGCCAAATCGGCCGGCAGCGGTTCGCCGCCCACCAGGATTTGGGTCAACCCGGCCAAGGCCCGGCGTCCTTCGGGATCGGCGCTAAGTAGGCGCACGAAGGACGGCGTACATTGCAAGTGGGTCACACCGTGGCGGTGCAGCATCTCTGCCGGCGTATGGTAGGTTGCCGTCGTTTGTGGCCGTGCCGTCAGACGCCGGACTTGGGCCGCACGGGTGCGCAGCCGGGTTTGGAATGCGGCCAGCGTTGGCAGCGACGCCGTGACCTGGTCGGCAGGCACGCCAAAGTCGATCAAGCAAGCGATTTCATCGACGCCGATGTGGTTGACGCGTTGGATCAGTGCTTCACAGTGTGCCGGTGTTCCCATCAGCGAGGATGTGTCAAAGAAACGTTCAAAACCCATGTCGAGCAACGCTTCCAGATCACCCTGCAGGTCGAGGTCGGCCGCCTCCGCCAGGGGTCTCAAGAGGTTCAGGGAGGCGCGCAAGTAATTCTTGAACGGTTCGCGGACAATACCGCGTACCTGCTCTAAATCCTCGCCCAGGAAGGTATGCAACATCAGGGTGACCTGACCGCTGTCCGGGTTCAGACCGGCCGCCGCACGTGCCTTGCGGTAGGCGGCGATTTTTTCGGCCAGTTGGTTTACGTCTTGCCCAAGTAAGTGGGTCAAGATGTTGGCGCCAATGCGACCCGCGCTCTCGAAGGTGGCGATGTTGCCGGCGGTGGTAATCCAAATCGGCGGCTCGTCTTGTTTGGGTCGCGGCCGAATGCCGATATCGATGGTTTGACCGACACCGTTGGGTCGCCGAATGGTTTCACCGCGCCACAGCGCACGGAACGTCTCGATATACTCATACATCAAGGCGTGGCGTTTTTCGAAATTTTCGGGTTGTAGTACAAAATCGTTGGGGTGCCAGCCGGAGGCGAACGACAGGCCGACGCGGCCGCGACTCAAGTTGTCCACCATCGACCATTCTTCGGCGACCCGAATCGGATCGTGCAACGGCAAAACCACGCTACCGGAGCGAATGGCGATGTTTTCAGTGATCGACGCCACCGAGGCGGCGGCGACCGATGGATTTGGGAAGGGTTCGCCAAAACCGTGGAAGTGTCGTTCCGGGACCCAAACGGCGGTGAAGTCGTTTTGATCGGCGAAGCGCGCGCCCTCGTGGAGCAAACGGTAGCGGTCGTCGCGGTAGCTTTCATCCTCGGCCGCGAAGTAAAACAAACTAAAGGCCGGTGCTTTGCCGTCACGTGCGTGGGGCGTTTGCCGGGCGGGCGGATCGGGCTGAATCACCACCGTTCGGCCTTGGGCCAACGTCCAAAACAGTTCCAAGACGGAAATATCGAAACTCATGCTGGTTACGGCCAGCCAGCGCGAGCTCGTGGCGGCCCCGTTCGGCCGCCCGACCGCGCCGTCCATGGCCGCGCAGAAGTTGACGGCGTTGCGATGACTGACCATCACGCCTTTTGGTAAACCGGTCGAACCACTGGTGTAGATCATGTACGCCAAGTGGTCTGGGCCCGTGTTGGTCCGCGGATCGTGGTCGGGATAATTTGGCGCGGGGTCGATTCCCGGCGTTACTGGTAATTGGGTTACCCCGTTGGGTGGCAACGGCGCCGCGCCGTCTTCCAGGATCAAAACTGTCAAATCGGCATCGTCAACCATGTAGGCCAAACGCTTTTCGGGATAGGCTGGATCCAGCGGCAGATAGGCGCCGCCCGCCTTGAGCACCGCCAGCAAGGCGATCACCATCTCCGGTCCGCGCGTCATGCAAACGCCGACGCGGCTTTCGGCGCCAACGCCCATGGCGATCAGGCGATGGGCCAGTTGATTCACGCGGCGGTTGAGCTCGGCGTAAGTGGTTTCCCCACCGTCGGCGGCCACCAAGGCGGTCGCGTCGGGCGTGCGCGTTACCTGGTGCGCGACCAACTGGTGCAAGAGGTTTTCCCGTGCGTAAGGTGTCGCGGTTGCGTTCCAGCGTTGTAACTGGGTCTGTCGTTCCTCGGCCGACAAGAAAGAGAGCCTGGCCAAGGTTTGCTCGGGTTGTCCGACGGCCGCTTCGAGCAACTGCACAAAGTGCCGCGCCAATCGCGCGATGGTTTCGGCACGGAACAAATCGACGGCGTATTCAATGCTGCCGTGGAGACCGTCCGCCTGTTCTTCCAAAGAAAGCGTGACATCGAACTTGGATACCGCATGGCGTCGCTCTGCCGCCGATACGCTAAGCCCTGGCAAATCCCAGCGCGGTTGGGGTTGGTTCTGCAAAACAAACAGGGTTTGGAACAAGGGTGTAAAACTCAAATTCCGTTCCGGCTGAACCGCGTCAACCACCATTTCAAAGGGAAGCTGGGCGTGTTGCGCGGCCGCGTTCATGGTGCCGTGGACCTGGTCGACCAAGTCACGCAGTTTCCGCTGTGGATCGGTCCCGATTCGAATGGCCAAGGTGTTGACGAATAAACCGATGACCGCTTCGACCTCAACCCTTTCCCGGTTGGCCGACAAGACCCCGATCACCTGTTCGTCCGCACCGTTGTAACGCTGCAACAGGACCGCGTAGACACTTAACAACAGGTTGTACAGGCTGGTTTTGCGTGTGTTGGCCAGTCGGCCGAGTTGTTGGTGCAATGCTTTGGGAATGTGGAAGAAGTGCAGCTTGCCGGCGTACCGCTGGATGTTGGGACGGGGAAAGTCGGTGGGGAAACAACTGCTGCTAGGGGCGCCGGCCAAATGCTGTTTCCAGAAGGTCGTTGCGCTGTCAAAGGCGCCGCTTTCCGCCAACCGTCGCTGCCACACGGCAAAATCGGCGTATTGAATTTTGGCCGGTGGGTGCGGGGGTTCGCCGGCAAGTCGGCGCGCCATCGCCTGATGCAGGTCGTGGCTCAAGGTGCTGACCGCCCAACCATCGGCAATGATATGGTGCAAACTCGCCGGCAGTAGGTGGTCGGTAGCGCGCAGGCGGATCAGTTTGGCACGGAACAACGGCCCGGTGCCCAAGTTAAACGGCTTGTAGGTCTCCGCGTCGATGAGCTGGTCCAATGCTTCGGGGAGAACACCCTGTTGGAAGGCCGCGTAGGCCGCATCGTCCAAGTCGAGCGGCACCACTTCCAGCGGGAACGGGGCCGGTGCTGCAATCACTTGGACTGGTTGATTTTCGTGATGGCCGATGTGGGTACGCAGCGATTCGTGGCGTGCCGTCACATCACCCAGGGCCGCTTGCAGTAGCGCGATGTCGAGTGACCCCTGCAAGCGCAGGGTAATCGGTAAAACGTAGGCGGCGTTGGCGCCTTCCAATTGGTCGATAAACCACAGGCGTTGCTGGGCAAAGGAGAGTGGGGCCTGCCCTTGGTGGCTGTGGTGCACCAGCGCCGGCATGGTTGCTTCGGTTTGGGTACCACCGCCGCCGTCGAGAAAGGCGGCCAAGCTACTTAGGGTTGGGTGGGCGAAGAAATCGGCCAGCGCCAAGTTGCGATTCAATTCGGTGCGAATACGGGCGGCGGCGCGGGCGGCGGGCAATGAGTGACCACCCAATTCGAAGAAGTGGTCGTCGCGCAAAATCGTGTCGCGTTCCAGCACCTCACACCAAATTGCCGCAATCGCACGCTCCGTGGCGGTACGTGGCTCTTGCTGCTCGGGTGTGGCATCCGGGCTTTCAAGGGCTTGCGCCGCCAAAGCGCGTCGGTCGACTTTGCCGTTTGCGGTTAAGGGTAATTGGTTGTGGAATTTGAAGAGGGTGGGCACCGCATGGGCGGGCAGTGTCTCGCCCAGCAAGCGTCGCAGTTCGTCGCAGTCTTCGGCTGATCGCCCGTCAGCCACCAAGTGCGCAACCAGTAGGCCGCCGCCTGGCGGTGACGGTTTGAGGATGGCTGCCGCCTGGGTAACCTTCGGCAAACGCAGGAGGGCCGTTTCCACCTCGCCAAGTTCCAAGCGGAACCCGCGTAACTTGATTTGTCCGTCGCGACGTCCCAAGAATTCGACGCGACCGTCGGCTGCCAGGCGCACCAAATCGCCGGTGTGGTAAAGCCGGGAGCCGGGTTCTTCGGCAAAGGGATTGGGACGAAACTTGTCGGCGGTTTGCGCGGGCGAATCCAAATAATCCAGCGCCAAGCCGGCGCCGCTCAAGCATAATTCGCCCGGCCGTCCAAAATCCTGTAACGATGAGTCTTGATCCAACACCATCAGGTTCACGCCGTCCAGCGCGCGACCAATCGTCGGGGCCCCGCGATCCTCGGCCATGATTTCGCCGCCGGTGCTAACCACCGTATTTTCCGTCGGCCCGTAAAGGTTAAACAGACGGACCCGACCGCCGAAAGCCGCGAGTCGCGGCGCACGCAGCCGGTCACCGCCGGTGAGCAGCAGGCGCAGCGGGAAATCAGCCGGGATGGTTTCAGCCATAAGCGCTTCTGCCAGCGGTGTCGGTAAAAAGGCTCGCGTGATGCCTTGATTTGTCAGCCACTGGACCAGTGGTTGGGCGTCACGGCGGCAGGTTTCGGGTACGAATCGCGCGTCGACGCCGGCGCACAAGGCACTGTGTAGTTCCCAAATTGAGGCGTCGAAACCGAGACCTGCACTTAACGCGACCCGTTCCTGAAGATCGGCGTCAAGCGGGAAACAGCGTTGATGCCAGGCCGCCAAGTTGGCCAAGGCACCGTGGCTGATGCGCACCCCTTTGGGGAGCCCGGTTGTGCCGGACGTAAAAATCACATAGGCGGGGTCGACGGCGGCCGGTGCCGGCCCCTCGTAGGGGGTTGCTTCGCTGATCGATCCAGCGAGGGCGTCCAAATCGATGACCTCGGTGTCGGCTTCAGTGGGCACGGCATAGCCGGCGGCGGTTACCGCCCAGCGAATCTGCTTGTGTTGCAGCATGTGCGCGATTCGCTTCGGTGGCTGGGTGGGATCAATTGACACAAAAGCCGCGCCGGTTTTCCAGACCGCTAGTTGGGCGACGGCGACGGCGGCGGTGCGCGGCAGGAGCAAGGCCACCAAATCGCCGGCACCACATTGTTTGGAAGCCAAGAAACCCGCCAATTGGGCCGCACCGCGTTGCAGCGCAGCGTAACTCAACTGGACATGGCCGTCGGATACGGCGGGTGCCTCCGGTGTTTGTTTGGCCCAGGCGGCGATTTGAATGGGGACCGGGACTTGCCCGTCGTGCGTGGGGGCGCCTTTTCCGGCTTGGAGGATCTGTGCCCGCCGCGTTTCGGAAAGCAAGGTCTGGTGGCGCAGCGGCTGTTGTGGCTGATTCAGGCCGGCTTCCAAGAGGTGTTGGAAGTCCTCGGCCAAACGAACGACGGTTGCTTCTTCGTAGCCGGCCGCATGGTATTCAATCTCAAGCTGTAACCCGCGAGGCGTCGGGGTTAGGGTCAAGGTCAGCGGGAATTTGGCGAGGCCGTTGCCGGGCACCGTGACGGCGACGTCGAGACCACGTAAATCGGGGGCGGTCAAGGGACCGTCGGCCAGGGTAAACACGGTTTGCGGCTTGATGTGTGGCCCCAAGCGCTCAACCAATTTTTCAAGGGGAATTTCCTGGTAACGCAAGGCATCGGCCAACCGTGCGCCCGCTGTTTCTCGCAGCGCGGCGGCGCTCATGGCGCCTTCGGTTTGGACGCGAATATTAACCATGTTGACGAAAAAGCCGACTTGGGTTTCGCTGCCAGGCAACAAACGGTTGGCGGCCGGGGTTGCGACCATGACATCGTCTTGACGGCAGACGCGACGTAGCAGAGCGACATAGGCGGCCAGCAAGGTGGCAAACGGCGTTTGGTGCTCGCGTTCCGCCACGCGTTTGACCTGCGCCCACAATGACGGCGGCAACAGACGGGTGTGGTAGCCGCGTGGTCCCGGCTGCTCTGGGTCAAATGAAGCGTCGGGATGGGGCAGCGTGGGTGAGGCTTCGGCGAGCTGCTTGTGCCAGTAGGCGAAACCCTGATCCCAGCGACCGTCTTGCAAAGCCCGGTAGCCGTTGCTCACGAATTGGTCGTATCGGCCCTGGGGTGAAGCCACGGTTAAACCGTTGTAGGCGTTGCTAAAATCTTGCAACAAGCAGCGAACGGAAAACGCATCGGCCACGATGTGGTGCAAGGTCACCAGAAGTAGGTGCTGTTCGCCGGCACTGTAAAGCTGAACCCGAATCGGCCATTCCCGGTTTAAATCAAAGGGACGACGCGCTTCGCGTTCGGCCAGATCCGATTCGCTGAGCCCCGCGGGGAAGGGTGCTTCGTTAAACCATGTTTGTGGTGCATCGACCGCGTCCAGGGTCCGTAGCCAGGCACCGTTTTCCAATTCAATGCGAGAGCGTAGCAAGGGGTGGATCTGTAAAAGGGTTTGGAAGGCGCGTGCCAGGGCCGGACGCGCCAAGGTGCCGCGCAGACGCAGGGCGATCGGCATCGTATAAGCGGCGCCACCGTTCATTTGGGTGACAAACCACAACTGTTCCTGGCCGAAGTTCAAACGGCGATCTTCGCTATCGCCTTCAGAATCAGCGGTTTGGCTTGTGGGGGCGGCGTCTTGAGGTCTTTCGGACAGCGCGCCCTCGCTGATGATCAGGCGGGCCAAGTCGGCGACTGTCGGATGGTCGAATAAGCTGTGGTAGGGCAAACGAAGCGACCATTCTTTCTCAATCGCCGTGAGCATGGGCAGGACCAACAGCGAGTGGCCGCCCAGTTCGAAGAAATGTTGGTGGACCCCGACTTGGGTCAATCCGAGCAGGTCGCCCCAAATCTGAGCCAGTTTGGCTTCGACGGGATGGCGTGGCAAGACGATTTCTTCGCCCTGCACAGAGCTTATGGTCAGCAGTGCGCCCTGTTGTGCCAGGGCTCGCCGGTCGATTTTGCCGTTCGGGGTTTGCGGCAAGGCCGCCATGTCGCAGATCTGGCTGGGCACCATGTAGGCGGGCAAAACCTGCGCCAGTTCGGCTTTCAAGCTTTTGGTGTCGGGCACGGTTGGACTCACAAAGGCGATCAGCGCGCTGTCCGGGCCTCGGTCAGTCAATAAAACGGCGGCGGCGGTTATACCTGGCAGTCGCAGCAATTCGGTTTCGATTTCGCCCAACTCAATGCGGAAACCGCGGAACTTGACCTGGTGATCACGGCGACCCAAAAAGACCAACTCGCCGTTTTCGTGGCGACGTACTAAATCGCCGGTGTGGTACATGCGGTCACCCGGTCGCTCGCTGAATGGGTTGGGCAAAAAGGCGGCGGCGGTTTGGCCGGGACGTGCGGCATAACCCAAGCTGAGACCCGAGCCGGCCAGATACAAGGTGCCGATAACACCCGCCGGTACGGGATTGAGTTCGCGATCGAGCACATAAGCCGTGGTGCCGGGAAGGGGGCGTCCAATCGTCGGCTCTTCATCGCCTGCTCGCGTGACCTGTGCCGCCGTCGAGTAAGTTGTGTCTTCGGAGGGACCGTACAAATTGTTGAGCTTCACGACATGGGGCAATTGGAACAAACGATCACTCAAAGCACGGGTCAGCGGTTCGCCGGCCGAGTTGATGGTGCGCACCGAGGCGGGAATGCCGTTTTCCTCCGCTAAGCTTTGCAACGCCGAGGGCACGCTGTTCAGCAACCGGACATGATCGCGGGCCGGCAATTGCGGCAACTGCAACACCTGGTCGGCGAGAATGACACGCCCGCCCAACGCAAGTGGAACAAAGATTTCGAAAACCGAAAGGTCGAAGCAAACCGAAGTCGCGGCCAGGACGCCGGACCAATCCTCCGTGTCAAAAGCGGCCTCGGCCCAGTCGATTAATGCATCCGCGTTGGCGTGGCTGACCGCCACCCCTTTCGGCGTCCCCGTGGAACCTGACGTATATATAATGTAGGCGGTCGCGCCGGGGATGCTTAAATCGGCCTTGACGGTGGCACCCTTTGGCCGTGGTTTGAGTGCTTCCAACGCCCGGGTGGCGACCTCTTTGGGCAATTCAACGGGCATCACCTCTGCCGTCAGGACCAGGCGAAGTTGCGCATCGGCGGCAATAAATGCCAACCGGTCACTGGGATAATTCGGGTCGAGCGGCACGTAGCAGGCACCGCATTGAAGGACGGCTAACAAGGCGGCGGGCAAACGGGCATCGCGCGGCAGGCATATGCCGACTCGGTCCCCACGGGTGACGCCCGCCTCGTGCAAACGGTCGGCAATGCGGTTGGCGGCATCCTGAAGTTGCCCATAGGTCCAATCCGTTTCACCAACGGTTAGGGCTGCGTGTTCAGGATGACGTTGGACCTGACGGGCGAACCGTTGGCTCGGCGTGAGTCCGGTGACAGGCACCGTCCAGCCGGCTGAAATAGTCGCTAAGGCGCGTTCCTTCGGACCGAGGATTGCGGGTTGCGTCAGGCGCCGCGTGGGATCAGCAACAAATGCGGCCAGAAGGCAGTTAAAGTTCTCTGCCAATCGCGTGACCACCGCTTTGGAGAAATAGGACGTATCAAATTGGAGGCGCAGGCTGAAGGTTTCCCCTTCATCAATCACAAACCAGGTCAATGGATAGGGCGCGCCCCGTTGTCCAGAACCGGGCAACCTCTTTTGAAACAGGTTCGGTGCTTCGCTTCGCACGCTTTCGCGGTGCCAAACAAACAGGATCTGCACCGGATGGTCCGCGCTCAATAGCCGATGTTGCTTGGCTTCGCGCAAAATCTCCGCCAGTGGCAGATCTGCATGGCGACGGGTTTCGGCCGCCAACCGCGTGGTTTGGGCGAGTTGGGCTGCAAAAGAAGCTTCGGGATTGAGGGCACAGCGGAGCGGGACAACATTGGTGAAATCACCGAGGGTGTTTGCGAAAAGGCGTTGGTCTCGAAGCGAAATGGGTTCGCCAATGACCACGTCGGTTTGCTCGGTGTAACGGAACAGTAGGGTTTGCACCGCTGCCAAAAAGAAGTTGTGCGGTGAGGTCTCCCGGCGTTGTGCTTGACGTCGAAGCGCGCTGCTGTGGTCAGGATCCAACGACAACCACACACTGTCACCCTGACCTGAAGCACCCTCGCGTCGGGGACGACCCAGGTTCAATTCAGTCGGGGACCAGTCTCCTTGAAGGGTTTGACCCCAGTAGTTGCGTGCGGCAGCCAGATCGGCGTGACGCGCCGCTTGAACGAATTGGGCGAAGGTGGCTGCCGGCGTTGGTTCAGGGCTTTTCCCCGCAACCAGGATGCTGAGCTCCTTCGCGAGCAGTTCCAAGCTCTGCAGGTCGCACAGGGTATGGTGTACAACCCATAGCAAGAAGGCGCGCGGCTCGGTTTTGCCGTCCTCAAACAGGGTGAGTAGGTGTAGCCGCGGCGTCACACTTTGATTGAGGTCAAAAGGGCGGTCGGCGTTTTGGTTAATCCAATGGTCAATTTGGGTTTGATCCCAATTCTCCGCGATTTCGTGTTCAAAAGGAAGCGGCTGCGAAGGGTTTTCAACCAACTGTAAGTCGTCTTCAACCATCCTGAAACGACGGCGTAGCATGGGTCTGCGCGCCAATAACCTGGAAAAGGCATCGGCCAAACGCTGGGCACAGAGCTCACCGGCATGTTCCGCGGCCAAAGCGATATTGTAGGCACAGGAAGACGGTCGGCGAAGCTGCAAATGATAAAGCGCGGTTTGCCCGGCACTTAGCGCGCTGTGATCCTCGACTGCCGGGACGGATTGCGCTGACGTGGCGGCGCTCAAGGCCTGGCGCAGTTCGCTGAAGCGGGCGTTTTCCCAAGCAAAAGTCGCCGGTAACCGCCCGCCCAGGGTTCCTTCCCAGGCGGCCAACAGGTCGGCGGTATCCAACGAGTCCAAGCCGTGGGCGGCCGGTGTTTGCTCCCAGTTAACGGTGAGTGCGGCATCGCCGGTTCGTTCCTGCAACCAGGCGTTAAGCCAGGTTTCAAGATCACCCGCCGTTGCCGGGTTCGCGTCATCGTTGCGCGCGGGCAACTTGCCCATGATGGGTGACGACCAGCGCGCCAACGGATCCAAGTCACCCGCCAGGAACAGCTTACGGCAATGGCTACGGCGCACCTTGCCGCTAGAGGTTTTGGGTAAGGCCGACTGTTTGATCAACAAAACCGCGTCGCATTTGACGTCATGGGTTTCGCTGACGGCGCGGCGCATGGCCTCCATCACCCGCTGCGCATCGAGACGACGCCAGGCGGTGCGACCGACTTCGTGGACCAACACCAGGCGTTCTTCGCCCGCAACGTCGACCGAAAATGCCGCCGCCCCGTCGACCACGAGCGCCTCGTGACAGGCCGCGCTTTGTTCGATGTCTTGCGGGTAATAGTTGCGGCCGCGAATGACGATCAGATCCTTCAAACGACCGTTGATGAACAGCGTCCCATTTTGCAGGAAACCCAAGTCACCGGAGCGTAAATAGCGCTGTTGCGGTGTTTCTTGCAAACGTGCTTGGAACAGCTCTTTGGTTAAATCGTCCTGACCCCAATAGCCCTGCGCAATAGAGGGGCCCGCCAGCCAGAGCTCACCGACCTGACCCTCCGGCAAAGATGTACCGGTGGCGGGATCGACGATTTTGACCACCACGTCGTCCTGAATACGGCCGCAGCCAACGCTGGATTGGGTTGTATTTTGTTGAGAATCAGGTGTTTGTTGGACGACGGGTTGTTCGCCCGGCGTGCTGCCGCTTACCAGCAAGGTGGCTTCTGCCAGTCCGTAACAGCAAAAGAACGAGGTTTTCTTGAATCCGCTGACCGCGAAATGTTCGGCGAATTGGCTCAGGGTCTGGGCGCGGATCGGCTCGGCACCGTTAAAAGCGCGTGTCCAGCGGCTGAGGTCGAGTTGGGCGGCTTGATCTCGATCAATGCGTCTGACGCAGAGTTCGTAGGCAAAATTTGGCCCGCCGGCGATGGTCGCCCCATGATCGGCAATAATCTGTAACCACGACAAGGGGTTGCGCAGGAACGTCATCGGTGCGGTTAACGTCGCCGGGACGCCGCTAAAAATGGGTTGCAACACATTTCCGATCAGACCCATATCGTGGTAAAGCGGCAACCAGCCCGCCACATGATCGCCTTCACCAACGGCGAAGGCACGTCGAATAAAGTTTTGGTTGGCCAGTAGGTTCCCGTGGCTAACCATCACGCCTTTGGGATTCCCCGTGGAACCGGAGGTATATTGTAAAAACGCCAAATCGTTGGGGCCCAGCTTGGGTTCGCGCCAATATTCGTGCAGCTCGGATGGGATTGTGTCGGTAACGACCACTTGCATGGCGCGGGTGGCCGGCGCCTCGTCACGCCAGGCCGCCACCGCTTGAGCCGATGCCGCGTCGGTCAAAACCCAGTCGGCGCCGGCGTCGGCTACCAATAACGCCAAACGTTCGCGACCGCTTCGTTTGGTGTGGACCGGGTAGGAAGGCACCGCCACCACACCGGCATACAGGCAACCGAGAAAGGCGGCAACGTAATCCAAGCCGGCCGGGTACAACAACAGGGCCCGTTTTCCGACGGCACCTTGCTGTTGCAGGTGGGCGGCAATCGTGCGGGCGCGGCGATCAAGCTCCGCGGCCGTCCAGGCGGATTGCACCTTCAGGTCGGCATCGACAAATTGGAAAAGCGGCACGCTGCTGTGGCGAAGGTGGCTGTTGCGGAGACATTCGCCAAAATGCTGGAAGTGTGTGTTCATCGGTATTTCGCCTGTTGTATGAAGATCATGCGCCGGCACGGACCGGATCGCGGTTGGGTTGAGTCGAACGACGGATCGGTGGGTTTAAGCCGGCGCGGGATCGTCCACCAAACGCTGAAAAAATGCGGCCGTTTCGCCATCGAGGGGAATGCCCGCGCGACGGCGATCCTGTTCTGCCTCGTATTCGAGGTCACCTGGGAACCGAACCGGTTCATCCCCCTCGGCGGGCAGGTTGCGAATCATTTCGCCAAACAACCGCAAGCGCTGTCGCACGGCTTGCAGGGGTTGAAAGGCCTCGATATCAATCGCGATTAAGACGTGGGCTGTTGGACGTTTTTCGTCAAAGGGGGCTTCGTATAAGTTGCCCAACTCGTGGTCAAAGGGCGTTCCGGCCAGCAACACGCACAACAGTTCCACCATCAGGCCAAGACACATGCCTTTGTAACCGCCCAACGGATGCAACGCGCTGAAGCTCGCCGCACCCGGCGTGGTTTCCTCGTTGAAATAGGCCCATCCCGCCGGTACCGGTTGTCCGCTCGCCAAATGGTGGCGCACTTTACTAAACGAAACCTGACTGGTTGCCATGTCGACACAGAAGAAGCGATCCGCTTCCTCGCGAATGGCAAAACTGAGAGGATTGGTACCAACCACCGCTTTCCGGCCGTTGTGAGCCGCAACCAAAGCATCGCTGTTGGAAAAACACAAACCGATTTGGTTGCGATCCGCCATTGCCAAGGTGTAAACCGAAGCTGCACCAAAATGATTGGAGTTGGTGACGGTCACCATACCGATCCCATTCTCGCGAGCTAAGTCGCCGGCCCGGTCGGCGGCGACACTACCCGCCACCATACCCAAGGCGTAATCGGCGTTGAGCAGCGCGGCGCCGCGTCGTTTGGTTTCGAAGGTCAACACCGGCCGGCGATGGGCGCGACCACCGTCTAACTCGTTGAGGTAAACCGGGAACAGTCGCACGCCGTGGGTATCGATACCGCGCAGAGAGGTGCGGATCAAACCCCGTACGACCCGCGCGATGTGGTCGTCGCTGAGACCACGCCGGCTTAACTCACGACCCATCACGCGCTCAAGGTCGGTTGCGGCCATCCGCTGTCCAGCGCTCATCGTTGCATCACTCGGCCCAAAAATGGGAAGTCCGCGATGGTTGGCCGGCACTGGATCTGCCCGGAGCTCTCTACCGTTCGATTTGGGAAAAAACCTAAAAGCAACATTGGTCCTACTCAAAACATGCGTGTAACAACTCGGCGACACCAAGTTGAGATCGTGATGGGTTGGGGTTTGGGAAACCGTCTAGTAGGCGTCGTTCGCTTCCAATTGATCGAAAAGCTGCTGTACGCCGATATCACTAAAGGTTGCTTCTTCGTCCAAACGTTCGATCAACTCGATCATGACGCCGGATTGTGGATTGCGCTTCAGGAAAACCTGTTTCAAACCAGGGCTTTCTATCAGTCGGGTTTCAAGGGCTACGCCGGATTTTTCCAGCGTGGGAACCAACTCTTCTAAGTTTTTGACTTGAATCGCATAGTGCTGGACCCCGTGGCCAAAGTTCTCCAGGAAACGGGTCACCTGGGAGTCCGGCGTGGTGCCTTCTAGCAACACAACCGTCAAACCCGGTGCTTCCATGACGGCGGACAACATGCCGGTCTTTTTGCCTTTGGTTTCGCGACGTTCGGTTAAGGTGAACCCTAAAAAATCGCGGTACCAAGCAATCGAGGATTCCAAGTCGGCAACGGCAATGGCGAGGTGATCGAGGGCGAGAAAATGCTCGGAAACGGCGGTTGGCGTCTCTAAAGCTTTTGGAAACATAGGTCTATCCTTCGTAGCTACTGCCGATTGGGCAATAGTTTGCACAGAACGCAACGCCGTGAAAAACGGGCATTCCGTTGGGTAAGGGTTCCTTTTCGCGAATAAGAAGCAGCCTCGGTTCTTTTGCCTAGGCACACGGCTGTCAAACATCGCCGTCCTGATGGACGCCGGGGATTTAGAACTTGGATTTGAGAGACTTCGTTTTTGTGTTTTCCCGGTTTTAACCTTCGGGAACAGGGAACTTCAGTTCGCTTACCGAGAAGTCGCCTTTTTCGTTGATTTGGGCGGCGAAGATGCGCCCATTGATGCTTTGGATGCGACCGCCTTGACCCAATTTCAACGCAACCGATCCCAAGGTTTTACCGTTCTCATCGATCATGATGCCGCTGATATTTTGGTGAACCGGGGATTGGCTTAGAACCAGAAAACGTTGATGGGTAAGGGGCAGAATATCGGTGTAGTAAGGTTGGTATTCCGGGAACTCGGCTTTGTAGGCCTCATTCCCCTTCAGCCAAGGGAACGACAAAAACTCCTCGCGATCCGCTTCGGTCACCGGCTTGCGGCCTTTCTTAAAACGAACCGTGCGAATTTTTTTGCCGTCCAGATCATACAGATCAAATTCAGGTGCGAGGTTGCGGCCTACCAAGATGTGGTCTCCGTGGGCGTCGGCATGAAGGGCCGGGTAGGCCCAAAAGGCGTTGACCGTCCAGCCATGGCGCTTTCCGTTGACCATGCGTGGCACAAAGTCACCCTCCGGGACCGTAAAAATCGTTGCTTTGTCGACCAGCTCATAGGACATCAGCTTCAGTTCACTGACCGGCGGTCGTTGGCTGTAGTTTTGGCTGTAGGTCACATAGGACTTTTTCGTGCGCTGAAAAAATGCCGGGATCGCGCCTTCCTTGCCGTAACGAATGTCTTCAACCGGCTTGCCGGCCAACGTGTAGACATGAATCAATTTACGCGGTCCTTCGAAAACGCGGACGTGATCGTCGGTGATGTTGAGGAAGGCTTCTCGCGCACTGTACTTGGTGAAGGCAAACTCACCTGGTCCTTCCCCCTTTTTGCCGATGGTGCGCAAGAACTTCCCTTCACGATCCCAAACAAAGACAGTGCATGCCAAGGAATCAAGAACATACAGGTTGCCCTCTTTATCCAACGCCATGTCGATGGGATTTTCCAAAAATTGCGTCGTGTCCTTGCTCGGCAGCGTGAACTGAACCGCCTTTTCGTGAGGAATGGTGATTAAGAACAGTGAAAACAGAGATAGGAGCATCATAAAGGCCTCTCATGCTGGTAAATGTTGCGCGTGTGTGCGTGGCGGAACCACGCTTTTGAGGTTTTAGGCCGTCGCCAGACTTTGGGCCACATGCGGGTAAAATTGTTCGACCGCCGTTGCACCCGGCAGGTCAAACGCCACTTGGCCGTAATCCATTTTGATAATGCGGTCGGCGCAACCGTAATATTGGTCGTCGTGGGTGATGACCAGTACTGTTTTTCCCGCCGCTTTTAGCTCTGGCAAAATGGCGCTGTAAAAGATTTCTTTAAACAGGGGATCTTGATCGGCGGCCCATTCGTCGAACAAGTAAATGGGCCGGTCTTCCAGATAGGCGGACAGCAACGCCAGTCGCTTGCGCTGCCCGGTCGAAAGATCGAGTGTCGAAAGAGTCCGGTTCTTCAAGTGGACCTTCTGATTCAGTTGGAGGCGAGCCAAATAGTCTTCAGCCCGCTCTTCTTTTTCCGGCGGACAGATATCCGTCAGGTTTTCGAACAAGAAGAAGTCGGCGAACACGGATGAAAAGAGCTGTCGGTAAGAACTGCGTGTGTCATCGGATAATGGGCGCCCGTCAAGCAATAAGCTGCCACCGTCCGGCTTGTAGAGGCCCAACAGCAACTTGGCAAGCGTGGTTTTACCGCTGCCGTTGCCGCCAACCAGAAAAATCAGCTCGCCGGGGTGAAGGGTCAGGTTGAGAGGACCAACACTAAAGGCGCGGTCACGGTCCGGGTTGCGATGGGTATGGGTTAAGTCGCGGCACTCGATGGAACCCCAGCTTTCGGGCGTCGCCACCGGGGTGTCGACCTCGGGCTCTGGATCGTAGTAACGATCAATGCCCAGTTCACCGAGTCGCTGATGGGAAATCGCGGCTTGGGCAAATACCGGTAAGGCGTTTGTTAAACCTTCGAGTGGCATCGCCAAGTACAACACGGTCATTGCCGCGCCGGCCAACACCGGCTGGATTTGGCCGCTGTTTAGGCTCAGGTGCGCCGGCAAAATGAAAATTAAACAGCCAAGTGAGGAAAATAAAATGAACTGTCCCATGCTGCCGGCCAGCGCAAAGTGCGCTTCGCCCCAAATGCGTTTGTGTTGATAAGAAGCGCTGAGGTCTTTGAGTCGGCCTAGAAAGGACCGGCTTTTGTTTTGATGGAGGCGCAGTTCCTTGGCGCCGAGGGTTAAGGCTCGGAACTCTTTGAAAAAATGATCTTTGTGAGCCCGTGCCGCTTCGAAACAATGATTGGCTTTGCCCGCTGCAATCACGTAAATCGACATCCCGATGACGGTGAACACCAAAGAACCCAGGCCGATGGCTACGTGCAAGTAAAACAGGTAGATAAAGCCGCCAAGCACGATGGTGCTGTTCATACACAGGACCGGCGACGCCGAAAGGGCCATGCTCAGTGTCTGGATGTCGTGGGTTAAGAGGCTGAGAATGCGGTTGGGCCCCTTTGCCTCCAGCTCCTCGAGTGGCAAGCGCAGCAAACGACGGCCCAGCTTCATCCGCAGGTCAAACACAATGCGGCTGGAAAGATAGGTCAACAGTACCTGGCTTAGGATTCGCATCAGCGGTAATCCCAGGCAGAACACCACAAACATCAGCGCTGTCTGACCATCGGCGCGCCCGGTCTTGCTGATACCATGGTTGACCAGAGCAATCAGCAGGGTGTTGGCTGCACCAGTCAACAGGCCGGCCAAGACGGCAACCGAAATCAGTGCCGGGGCATAGGAAAACAAAAAGCGAAGAAGCCGCAACATGGAATTTTTCTCCGAATGGGGCGCCGGTCAAGTATGCCGGACTAAAAAAGGGTTCTAAAACGAACACCCAAAACTGATTTAAGAAGTGAAAAACTGAACCAAGCGCGAAGAAACGCTATGTTTCATGTTTTTTTAGAGTTACAAACTCGGACCGCTTGTTTACGTGAAACCAGCTAAGTTGAGGTAAAAAAAACGGGTTAAAGAAGTTTTTAACTCTATCCTGAGAGTGAAATCTAAGGAAACTTGACGCTCCTTGAGATTTGCAGCTCTCATCGTAGTCCCTCACTGAGGCTTTTGCAACACGATTTAGGTAAAACTCAGGACAGCTTCTACACGTGAACAAGCATCAAAACCACCGCTTAAGCAGCCAACCTGTGGTGGCCAACCAAACCAAAATCAGGCGGTTTGGTTGGTTGTGGCTACATAATTAAATAGGTTGTGAGCAATCAGACAAAAAAGAAAGTTGTCAGCCGTCACCTTGGTCAAGGCGGCGTTTTTCGGCACAATCGAAAGCTAAAACATGGCGGGCCGCGAAGAGTGGCGGCTGTCTAAACCATGAAGTTAAAACTGGTTTTTTTCGAATAAAGATCCTCGGGGGGGAATAAAGGGCCGTCACAGGATGGCGGAATCGACGATGTTGGGGTCGGTGCCGGCGGGTTTGGAAAATGGAAGCCGTCGTGGCCGTTCGCTGGGTGAAGGAATCGATGCGCTATGCTGTTTGTCAAGCAAAGCGTAAAAATGACGAAAAGATACGGCGCGACATGGCTTAAGTGGTCCCGGTTAAAATGATCCTTGAATTCGGTGAAGACATCGACTAATCTAGCGCTGTTTAAAAAAAACAGCATTTTTCCTCTAGATGATCTTAAAAAAACTTGCTGGGAAATTTCTAAAATTGCTAATTTTGCGTGAGCCCTAAGTAATTTCTGAGAGTGAAAAACGGCTGTTCTACTGAAAGCCCTCGTCATTTAGACCTTTTCTCGTCGACTTCAAGAGCGCTTCTTGTTAGCTGTGGACTGGGTTTGGTTGCGTTTGGTCTCCTGGTTTTTCCAGGTTATGCCAACGACACCACGTTTCAGCCGTAAAGTTTGCCTATATTTTGGGTATCGGATGGAATCATGGATCAAAAGAAATGGATTTGGGGTGCAATCTGCTGTATGTCACTTGTGACCGCGTGGATTTCCCTGCAACGAACAGAAGTAATTGATAATAAACAAGAAATTGACCTGGTTCAACTGCGCGATCACGTTGCCGAACTGGCATCTGCACCGAGGGTTCCCAAGTCCGACACCCACCGCGCGGCACTTGATCGCATGGCGCAAGAACTCACCGACCTTGGCATCGCCGCCGAGATTCACGAGCGCGTCTTCACCGTCAGCAAACCCGGCTTTCACAAATCCCGGGACGTTCGCAACCTACTGATCCACCTCCCTGGCCAAAACCCGGAACATTCGATCCTGTTTTCGGCCCACTACGATACGGTCGAAGGTTCACCTGGCGCCGGCGATAACGCCGCCGCTGTCGTTTCCTTGTTCCAAGCGGTTAAGATTCTCCATTCTGAGAAAGGTTTCCAGCACGACTTGTACTTCCTCTTTTCGGATGAAGAAGAGGCCGGATTGTTTGGCATGCGCGCTTTTGTTGAACAAAATCCCGCCGCCGAGAATCTATCGCTTGTTTTTAATTTCGATGGGCGTGGCAATAGCGGGCCCGTTCTGATGTTCGAAACCAGCGACAACAACGATTGGCTCGTCCAGCAATTCGCGCGCGCCACCAAAGCTGCCAACGCCCATTCGCTTAGCAACAACATTTACAAGTTGATGCCCAACTTCACCGATTTCACCGTGTTTAAACGCAAGCGACCCGATGTGCAGGGTCTTAACTTTGCCCATATCGAAGGGCCCCTGGCCTATCATTCCACCGCGGATGTGGTTGAGCACTTGGATGAAGCTGTCATGTTGCACCAAACCCGCTTGGTTTTGGATCTCGCGCGTTGGTTTGGCAATATTGCCGACATCCAGACTTCGGCGAGTGATCGCGTTTACTTCTGCCTGCCGGGTTTGGGCATGGTCGGCTATGCGGCGACTACCGCCAAAGCCTTGCTCGCACTGATTGTGGTTTCCTTTGCCGGTCTGTGGTTTCTTTGGACACGCCGCTTCGCGCTAAAAACCGGCTTGGTTCTGAAAAGCGCCGGTGCTTTTGTCGCGTCACTGGTGCTTACCTTGTTGCTGTTTTTGGGGTTGGGCCTGCTTGCCATTCAAGTTCTTCCCGGCCTCGGCGATTCCGACATCGGTCATCCGGCCAACACCATGGTTTACCTCGGTTTATTGGCTGTTACCTTTATCATTGTGTATGGATTTAGCGCCCGCTTTTTGCTGAAACGGTTTGAGGCGCCCGCCTTGATGCTCGGTAAAGCCTTGGTTTTGTTTTTGTTGAGTCTGGCAGGGAGCCTGTTGTTGCCAGGGGCGAATTTCCTCTTTTGCCTGCCGATGATTGCCACTTTGGCGGCGTTTTTCGGTTTATTGGGCAGTCGTCAGCCGGTCGCTCACAGTGTTGCCGCCGGAATCAGCGTCCTGGTTGCGCTTTTGATTTGGGTTCCAATTTTGCGCGATGTCTACCTGGGCCTTGGTTTTTTCATGCTGCACGGCTTGGCTATTTTCGCCATAGTTGCTCTGGCTTATGCCTACACGCCGCTCTTTTTACTCGGCTATGATTCCGCTGCCTCCATGGTTGCTGAAAACTCAGAATCCGTGATCGGTTCTGATGAGGGTACCTTGGATGGTGCTCTCAGCTAGCGTCCGGCCGCAACGGCCATCAATTGAATTTTTTGGTTTTTAACCTAGGATTGTTTCCATCGAAAGGAGAAAGATATGAGTCAGAACGAAATTGTCACGGAAGCAACTTTTGTGGTCGTCTTCAACCACGAGGAGCAGTATTCAATCTGGGAGAGCGATCGCGAACTGCCGTTAGGCTGGACCGCCGAAGGTTTTTCCGGTTCGCGCCAAGCGTGCCTCGATTACATTGATAAAACCTGGACCGACATGCGTCCCAAATCCCTGCGCGAAGTGCAGCCGACAGCCGCGGCAAGTGCATAACCAGCAGAACCCAAGGTCTCGTTGAGGCCTGTCTCGGGTTTTGATCTATCGAAACCCTAATCAGGAAAAGCGTTGTAAAGGAAGCCCTTAGGGCTTTCCCTTTCAACGCTTTTTTTTATTGGTTGAGGGCGGCGGCTAAAAGTGCCGAGAAGCCGCCTTCATGACAGCTCAGCGTTTGGTGCGTTTGTCGGCAACCTGTTTGGCTTTCGATAAGACGTCGGCCAAATTAGCCGGCGCGGGTGCCGGATTGGCAGAAGGCGCCTGATGGTTCACGGTTGGCGCGGCAGCTTCGGACGCCGACCTGCGTTTTTCTTGGTGACGAGGTGTTTTTGTTGTCACGGTGTCGGCTTCGGCCGTTGTGTTGTGGTCGTGCGCGGAGATTGCGGCACGGCGGCGCGGCAGGCGGGCCGTCAAGGCCAGGCGTCGTTCGGCCACCTCTAGTAGCAGCAACAGCAGCGCCGCCATAAGCCAATAGGGTCGCAAATCACGATAGCCTTCACCCAAGGGCACCTCGTCCCAAATACCGCTGGGACTCAGGCGCTCGCGACCCGCGCTGTGCATCGCCAGATCGGTCAAGGTGCGTGCCCCTTTGAGGCTGTCGTCCGGGGTGTATTCGGGCGAATACGGCAAGGTGACCGGTGCCAAACGCCAACTGCGATCATCGCCGAAATCCACCGTCGGCAAAACCGTTTCCTCGCTGTGAATCGTCTGTTGGACCACCAGCTCGTGGGGGCTTTCCCATTGGAAACGGAGTGTTTCGCGTTTGGGTTCACTGCCCGATCGTTCGTGGAGTAAATGCAGGCGTGGACGCACCGAAAAGGGATCGCGCTTGCGTTGGGGATCGAGGTGGAGTCGGGTCGTTAATAAACCGTTGTGCCAGGTGCTGGTCGCGACACTGTTTCCTGGCAACGTTTGACCACTGCCGCCGACCCAGCGTGCCAGCGAGGCAAAGAAGGTTCCGTAATCGCGCCACTGTGCCAGCCCACCGCTGTACGGGCCGGCCGCCTGGCCCGTAAAAGTCATCACCCGACCGCTACCTGCATACCACCAGGCCAGCAACGGTGCTTTGTTGTCGTCTTCACTCAGCAAACCGCTTTGTGCTTCGTCGCGCGGGTACACCAAGTTATAACCACCCAATTGTGGGGCGGCCGACCACTGAAAGGTGCTCAAACCCTGCATCAGCGGGGTAAAACGCGTGCTTGTCGCTTCCTCGACAAACGAGGAGCGCGCCACCACGAAGGTGTCTTGCGCGAAAATGCGTGGCAGGGAACCGGCGTCGTGGGTGAAGTAGACGCGGCCGTTGCCGAGGGTCGCGATTTCTTTGAGCAGTTCGGCATCGCTGTCTTGGTCGGTGCCAAGCGCCACCACGCTGACGGTGATTTTGGCGGCGCGCAACTTTTCCAGCAGCTCGCGATAAGCGCCTGGCGCTTCGGCATCGGCCGCGTCGGCAAACAAAATAATGTGGCGAATGTCGCGGTCGGCGGTTTGAATCATCCGCGCCGCTTTTTCCAACGCTTCGTAAACGAAAATGCCGCCGCCGCCCGATTCGACCGCGCGAATGCGTTGGGCCATGTGGTTTTTGTTTTTGACCGGTTGCAGGTTCAGCACCAAATGGGCTTCGCTGTCGACCGCGTAGTGACCATATAAATCCATTGGTGACAAGAGCTTGACGACTTCTGCCGAAGCCAAGTTGGCCAGATCCATTTTGGTGCGACCGGCGTCGGCCGCTGCGCTCATGCTGCCCGACCGATCCAGCGTCACCACCATCGCCATTTGGTGTTTGCGTTGTTCCTTGCGCAATTCCATTGAGACCGGCAGCACCGGATCAAGCGGTGATTGGTAATAACCGCCGATGCCAAACGTGTTTTTTCCGCCGAGCATGAGCAGGCCGCCGCCCGCGTCGCGTATCCAGGCCGCCAACAGGGCGGCGAAGGGATCACCCAAATCATTGGCGAGCACGTCATCGATTATGACCGCTGCGTATCCAGAGAGCTTGCCCAGCGAGGGTTCATAATACTTGGGATCGACACTGTCGACGGTCAAACCACTGGCGCGCAGTGACTGGGCCAAGGTTCCCTGTGGTGCGTAAGTTAAGTGAAGTAAGGGTTTTGGTGCGGCAACCGCGAGTAGGAAGTCGGCTTGGTTGTTTTCTGGGCGCGCATCACTTTGCGTCGGCGTAATCGTCAATCGGTAGGCGTGGTTGCCGCTTTCAGGCGCCAAGTCGCGCAGCAGCAGGCGGTTGGTGCCCGCGCGCAATGAGCGTTCGCCGGCGGCGACCAGTTCTTGGCCGCGTTCCAGACGGAATAGAACTTTTTGCGGATGGGCTGCTTTCAGCCAGGCATGCACCAAAAAGCCTTCGCCGGGACCCAAACTGTTGGGGGCCTCCACCCGTTGAATGGCCACGCTGTCGCTTTGGGTCATCCCTTGGTGGAAGACGTCGACGGCAATACCGCGTCCGGCCAGCCGTTGCGCGGCCGCGTTGGGATCCTTGCCCGTCCAGAACCCGTCCGACATGACCAGAACGCGGCCCGCGCCTTTTTCGTCGATGAGGTTGCCGGCCAAATGGAGGGCGGCCTCGAGATTGGAACCCTCGGCGCCGGGCGGTGCGGAGAAGGTGGGCGGTTGGGCGTCGGCAAAACCTTCGGCAAAAGCCTGATTGTCAAACCCGACCAAGGCCAAACGGGTGCGTCGCGACGGTCGCTGGGCGTGTATTTGGCGCAGCCATTCGTTTTGGCGGGCATCGCTGTCGGCGGGCATCGACGCGCTGCGGTCGCAAACCACGACCAAGGTGCCTTCCTGATTGGGAAGCAAGCGGCGTGGGCCGGCGAGGAGAACCAGCATGACCAACAGCAGCGCGAGCCGTAACCAGAACAAAGGCAAACGGCGGCGAAAGGCCCAGAAAGCAAGCGCGCCCAAGGGCACAATAAAAGCCAGCCACAGCGGTTGCAGCAAAATCATGCGGCCACCTCCACTTGGCGCCGGCTAAGCACGAGGTGCAGGGCGAGCAACAGCAGGGCCGCCGCCAATAGCCAGGGCGTCAGGTCAGCTTCGGTTAGGTCCGTCGTGGTAGGTGACCAGGTGCCCCAGGCCCCCGTCGCCGCCCGCCGCAGGTCCGATTCTTCGCGACGCATCAGGTTAACGGCTAGGGCTGTTTCAGCGCGCACGCCGTCGCGGGTCGTTGCTTCGACACGATAGCGGCCGGGTCGTGACGTGGGTAAATCGAGGGTGGCCGTCTTGGGCGGCAGGTCTTGGCGTTCACCGTCCTCGTGGTGCAAAACCAGCGTTTCCGTGTCGCTTGCCACGCGCCACGTGACCGGTTGGCCGATGCGCGCATTGACGACGGCTGTTCCCGGTAATTGTGCGCGTCGCAACCGCACCAAGTTGTCGAACAATATCGGCCAATTGGGCGATTGGTCCAAATTGCCGATGTCGGGATCGATTTGCAGGAAAAAGTGTTGGCTTGCGCCGACCGGCTCGTGGCCCAGCAGGACCACATTGCCGACCGTGATCAGGGGTCGTCCGGGTACGTTGGTGGTGCCCGCCGCCCACAAGCTGCCCGCTAAGTTCAAGCCCTCGGTGATCGCATGGCCGCGATCCATAACAAAGGGACCCTGATACACGCGTGCATGGCTGGGACGTTCGATTTGGAGACGCCAAGCCGCCGCGCCAAACGCCGGTGCTTGATCCGCCGCGCTGATCACCAGGTGTGGGTTTTCGGCGCTGAGCTGGACCGAATCCGTCGCTTTCAAGGCGCGTGCCACGGTCGCCTGCAGGTTTTTGTCGTCCAAGCGCAGCGCCACTCGAATTTGGCGTTGCGGTGCGCGCAGCAGTTGAACCTGATTGTCCGCCGCCAAGCCGTCTTGCGGTAGGGTTAAACGAATGGACGGGGCATTGCCGTTGACGGTTAGCCGATGAGCGATCAGCTCGCCCGGCTCGCCTTCGAGGCGAATCCGTTTGATCTGACCGTCGTCCAGTTCCAGTTCAAATGCACCGCCGTCACCGTTTTGCATGACTTCAAAAAGTATTTCGGCGCTTTCGCCGTTGTCGGCGCGTACGGCATTGGCAAAGGCGCGGTTGGCGACCGGTGCCCCGAAACTCAGGTGGCGAACATTGGTCTCCAATGGTGGGTCGGCGGCATGGTCACTCAAAATTAAGAATCGGGCTCGTTCGCCGCCAATGCGGCGGGCCAACGCCAGCGCCGCCGCTAGATCGGCGTCAGAGGCACGGCAGGGCCAAGCCGAGGCGACCCGCGTCGATGCGCCGGTCGCGGTAAACAAATGGGGCTCCAGGTCCAGCAGGCGTGGGGTTTCACCGGCGGCGATAAAGTAAACCGCGCGATAGGATTCCTCGCGCAAGAGGTCGGCTAAGGCGGTTAAAGCGCGTTGTCTGGCGCTGCCGTTCACCCCTTCGGCTTGCATGGAAAAAGAATCGTCGAGGATCACGGCCAGCAGCGGGTTGTCGTCGGCGCTGAGCCGGCGCGGTCCTGCGGCGGCCAGCACCAACAGCACCAAAATCAGTATTTCTAAGGGAAGTAACCAGTTGCGATCAAATTGTTTCGGTTTGGCGCCCGCGCGTGGGACAACATCGGCCAAGTGCCACAAAAACAGGCTGGAAACCTGTTGCGGGCGGACGCGGCCGACAAAAAAGTAACAGGCGACCAAGGGCGCGAGCGCGGCCAGCGCCCACAGAAATTGGGGAAACACAAAACTCAAAGGCGCGCTCCTTGGTTTGCGGTGGGACCGGGTTGCGGGCGACTCATGTGCCACTCCGCACGTGCAGCAATTCGCGTAACAGCTCGGGCGGCACCTTGCGATCCTGCCATTGCGTGTCGGCGTCGACGGCGACGAAGACCACACCGAAACGACGTGCGGTGTCGCGCCACAAGGCTTGGTGGCGTAGCAGCGCCGCACGGTAACGCTCGATTTGGGCGCGGTCCAAGGCGACCTCGTGGGCGACACCGCTCTCGGCGTCGACCAATCGCCACTTGCCGCCGTGGTCCGGTGCCAAATCACGGTGAGCCAGCACTTGTAAAACGGCGGCACCGGCGGCGTCGCGGGCGAGGTTGCGCAAAATCGGGGTTGGGTCGCCCTGCCACATGAGGTCGGAAATCAAAAAGCGCAAACCGCCGCCGTGGAATTTGGGCTGGTGTTGAAAGGCCAAATCAGGGGAGCGTGTTTCGTCAAACCAGGCGGCTTGCCAACTGGGCGGTAGGCCGCCGCCGGTTAAACGGGTCAGGCTGTTGCCCGCCAGCCAGGGCGTACAGCGAAAGCCGGAATTGAGCGCACAGCCCGCCAGAAAAGCGCAAAAGGCGAGCGCCGACTGGGCTTTGTGGCTGGCGTCGAGGTTCATGGAGCGCGAGTTATCAAGCACCACATCGACGTGGGGCGTGACCTCCTCGTGAAAGCGTTTAATCGTCAGGCGGTCGCTGCGCGCATAAGCCGACCAATCGATATGGCGCAAGTCATCGCCAGGCTGGTAATCGCGGAAGTCTTTGTATTCCAGAGAACTGCCTTGCTTTTGGCCGAGGTGGTAGCCGGCTTGGCCACGCACTTGACGGCGCGGTAAGGCAAAGGTGAAACCGGCCGAATCGTTGAGGCCGCGTGTAAGTGCTTGCCGCCAGAGGTCGTTTTGCATCGGTTACCGTCCTCGTCGCGGCGGTGGAAAGGAACAGGTCGCTTTTTCAGGTTCGGGTCGCTTAAAGGTGCGCAAGGTGCGGGTCAAGGTGGCGACCTGGGCGGCGACCGCCAGCGAGCACAACAGGCCGCTCACAGCCAAAAGAAAGTCGCGATGTCGGTAGTTGTCGAGCCCGAACGGGTTCAAAACAAACACCAAACTGTGTTCCCACAGATCGCGACCCGATGAGAACATGACGCCGAGGGTCCAGGGTAAAAACATGCCGAAGCCGCAGAGCACCAGGGCAAACAACCAGTTCCAGCGCTGAGAGAAGGTGTTGCCAAAAAGACGGCGGCGCAAACCAAAGGCCAGCAGGCCGTAGAATTGGAAGTACCACACCGATCCCAGGGCGGTCTCAAAGAAGTTGTCGTTAAAGCGAAAGTTGTCGTGGGCGACCACGGCCAACAAGGCGGGGCAACAGACCAGCCACGACCAAATCAGCGCGGGCATGGGGCCGCTGAAAAAGGGAAACAGCAGCAAACGCTTGAGCCTGCTTTTGGGCAATTTGGCGAGCAGGCGGCGGTGGTGATCCTCGCTTTCGCACATGCCGACGGCAAATCCGCCCAAGCCGATTAGGAGCACCAAAAACACGACGGGTTCGTAATCGTTGGGTGAAAGTTTATAGGCGCCGACAGCCAGAAAAATCAGGCTCAGTAAAAAGAAATAGAGGCGGGGGGCAAAGACGGGATTGTGGTAGGGGCTTTTGAAAAACGCGGTGTTCATCAAAAACAAGCCGAAGCAAAAACCACTGGTTATGAGCATGCCGATCAAGAGCGGGTTACCGCCCCGGCCTAGGTAAAACGAATGCCACCCGCTGTTCAAAACCTCGTTAAACAAGGCGAAGGACATGCCGCAAATGCCGAAGGTCCAAAAAACGAAACCGGCGCCCAGCAACAGTTTCATAAATAGCGGCGTCGGCATGGAGCCGACAAAAACCGCGGCCTGCAGCACGAAAACACTAAGCCAAAACAGTAAACCAATCAGCACCAGAATCGACAGGACGTCGACACCTCGTAAGAAGTAGGTCAGGGTCAAAAAGGGCGTGGCGGCGCAAATGAACAACAGCGCAACCATGGCCGATGAGACCAGCTTCCCGGTGACGATGCGGGTCGGTGATAGGGTTGAGACGAAAAGTAAGTCCATATTCTCGCGCTCGCGTTCCAGGGCCGAACGCACGCCGAACAAAATGGGAATCAGGATTAGGCAGACGACGGAGAGAATTGAGAACACGATTTGCGCCAGTTCTTTACCGGAAATATTGTCTGACATGGTTACCGCTTCGGTGGTGAGCAGGACCATTAAAAACAGCATCAGGCCGATGGTGATAAAACGGCCGCGTACCGCTTGGCGCAGTTCACGTACCACGATGGGATTGATGTGGTCGTTGAGGTGGTACCACCCCGCTCGAAATCGCTGTATCCCGCTCAAGGGTTCCTCCTCGCGTTACTGCACGCGGTCGCGTGTTATGGCCATGAACATGTCTTCCAAGCCGGCACGACGGCGGCGGCATTCATGGACCGCGACACCTTGTGCCAATAAATGCCGGAGTAGGGCGGTGACGATGCCGGGTTCCTCGCGAAGCTGGACCTCGACCTCGTTTTTGACGACTTGGCATTCTTCCACGGCCGGGAAGGCCACGCATTGTTGGTACAAGGCTCCGACCTCGCCCTCGGCTGCCAAACAGTAACGCAGCGTGGCGTGATGGCTCTGCAGAAGTTGATCGAGCGTGCCTGCCTGCAATAAACGGCCCTGTTCAATCATGACCGTGCCGTCGCAGATTTCGGTGAGTTCGCCGAGGATGTGTGAACTGATGAACAGGGTTTTGCCCTGTTGGGCGAGGGCCAGAATCAGTTCGCGTAATTCGATGCGGGCCTTGGGGTCCAAACCGGCGGCCGGCTCGTCCAGAATCAAGAATTGCGGGTCTTGCACCAGCGCACGCGCCAAACTCACGCGTTGTTTCATGCCCTTCGACAGGCCCGCCAGCACTTTGTTGCGGATTGGTGCCACGCCGGTAAAGGCTTCGATGGCACTGAGTGTGTTGTTGCGATCGTGGCGGCGCAGGCCCTGAATGCGTGCGAAAAAGTCCAGGTACTCCGCAATGGTCATGTCGCGGTGTGCCGGCAGCGAATCCGGCATGAACCCAATCAGTGGTCGCACGCGGTCCGGTTCGCGCACTACCGAATAACCGTCGATGAAGACGTCGCCCGACGTTGGTAAATCAAGCGTGGCCATAATGCGCATGGTCGTGGTTTTGCCCGCGCCGTTCGGGCCGACAAACCCATAAATTTTGCCGGATTCAATCGTAAAACTGAGGTCGTCAACCGCCCGCGTATCGCCGAATTCGCGTACCAAATGGTGCACTTCTATTCTCATGGCTTGTCCCCCAAGCGACCAAACAGCAAGCAGCGTTCATTGCGGATCAGCGAACCTGGCAACGGGTTCTCAAGGTAGGCGCCGCCCTCCAAAAAGGCCAAGTATTGGTTGGGGGCTAGCTGTGTTTTTTTATCTGTCTGAAAGAAGCGTCGCCAGTGTTCGGCGGTCGCCGTCCACAGCACATTGTCTGCTTTGCTGAAGGGATCGTGGTCGCGTTGGGTCCAAACTTGGGTGCCGGATTCGGCCGGCTCAAGCACCTTCTCGGCGCCTGCCGCCAAGTGTTGGGTGCCAAAGATTTGGCCGGCTTGGTTGCACACCAAGACGTTGCTGAGATCGGCACCGAAGCCGTTGGTCACCGTTGGGATGCCGCGCTCGTCAAAGCGAACCGCCAAGCGTTCGCCGAGCGGGTAACGGCCGCGTTCTTGATAATGGAAGGGGATTCGTGGCGAGAGCCAGCCGCGCTGCAACCACAGGCCACTGTTGAGGTCGA
This sequence comes from Holophagae bacterium, assembly GCA_030429565.1. Classification (GTDB taxonomy): domain Bacteria; phylum Acidobacteriota; class Holophagae; order Acanthopleuribacterales; family Acanthopleuribacteraceae; genus Acanthopleuribacter. Next base: position 680,447 of record JAUIFE010000002.1, read on the forward strand.
TGCTTTTTTTGGTCAGGTAATTGTTCCCGCCGAAATAGATTTCGTTGCGACCGGAGAACCTTAAACCACTGCGATTGGCGATCGGTAAATACACCGCGCTGGTGGCCCAGGTCATCACTTCGTCGCGCTGGTGGTCCAGCACCACAAAGGCTTCGCTGCGTTTGGTCGGCGTAATCCCTTCCGAAACCAAAGCGGCGACGACGAGAATCAGCGTAGCCGCCGCCGACAAAATCGGCACCGTGAAAAACAACCACACGCGACGGTCGATTTTAATCAGGAACCACAGATTGAGGGGACCGATACATAAAACCATGATGATCAACAAGGCAATGAAGGTGCGGTGGGGCACGCTGAGGTGGCTGATCACGGGGAACGACTGATTGCGATCAAGCGCATGCAATTCCTGACTGCCCCAAAAATGGGCGCGTGAAATAACGAAGTCCACCACGGACATCCACTTGGTTTTGGCGTTGGGATCGCTGGTGATGCTCAGCGGCGCCGCGACCGCCATGCCAAAATCAATCCGACGGGTGTTGACGATGTTTGATGACGACAGTGCGATCGGAAAATCATCCGGCCAGGTGTCGTCTGCCGTCTCCTCAAGCATTATCAGACAGCCGCCGAGGCGCATGTATTGGCCGAGTGCCCGTTTTTGTGCGGGACGTAGCGCCGTCCACTGGCTTTCATTGACAACCACCATGTCCCAAGCGGTGTAGGCGACCCAGTTATCCGAAAATAAACGCGCGTCGCCTTCGCTGCGGTGCACGTACTTGGGATTGGTGGCGTGTTTGAGGTGGGTGCTCAAGTCACTGCGCAATTCACCCAGCCCGCCAATTTGGTTAAAGGCATTTTCAAACAGGGTTGCGCGCGCTGCGTCGGTGCTCATGCTGAACGCCGTCACCCAAACCGGCAAAAAGCTCTCGTAATTGGTGAAGCTGCGCGAGCGTGAGATGCTGACCAAATCGTCGCGCATTTCCCCGTTGACCATAAAGCGTACCTGATGCGGCATGGGCAACCAGGCCGGCAGAAGGTGGCGAGCACGGCGCGATTCCTGCGGACCAAGGACGAAATCTTGGCGTACCGTGAAGGGGCTGTCGCGCCAGTGATCCGCATAACCGCCCATGTAGAACACCGACAGTTGTACTTCCTGGTTGCGTTCGTTCGCGATTTGCAGTGCCACCTCGAAATAACCGTGTGGACTTTCGGCGCGTTCCGGGTATTCGACACTGATCGTCACCTCTTTGAGGTAGACCAATTTTGGGGCGGCTTCAGGATAGGGCGTTATCAGCAAGCACAGCAACGCCGGTAGTATTGGTCGGAGCCCGAGCCACTTCATCGCGTTTCCTTGAGCTGGACGCCTTGGGGCAAGCCCAGGTTGGTGGGGTCCATCGCCGCCAAAAATAACTCGGCCAAGGTGTCGCCGGTTTTGCCCTCTACGCGGCCTTGGTAATTGGCAATGATGCGGTGGTTGAGTGCTGCTTTGGCGACGGCGGTGACATCTTCAAAGCCGACTGTCGGTCGACCGTTGAGCAACGCATGGCAACGCGACGCTTCGGCGATGGCGATGGCGGCGCGTGGTGAGGCGCCAAAAGCGGCGTACTCGCGAATCACCGCCGGCGCGCTGTCGTGGTCGGGATGACTGGCCGCCACCAACGTGCTGATGTAGTGCCCCACCGGACGCGGCAGGTAAATGTGGTCGATCAGTGCATTGAGCTGATTCAATTGACTTTGACTGAGTTTGAAGCGTGTCTGCGGCGGCGTGCCGCGCCGGCGTGTACTAATTATTTCGGTCAGAACCGCGACGTCCGGCATGGTGACGTTGAGCTTAAACAAAAAGCGGTCGAGCTGCGCTTCCGGCAGCGGATAGGTTCCTTCCAAGTCGACCGGGTTCTGCGAGGCCAGCACAAAAAACGGCTGCGGCAGGCTGCGCGTCGTGCCCAGCAGGGTTACATGGCCTTCCTGCATGGCTTCTAACAAGGCCGACTGGGTTTTGGGCGAGGCGCGGTTAATTTCATCGGCCAGCATGATATTGGTAAAAATCGGGCCGGGATGGAACTTCATGGCCCGTTTGCCGGCGGCGTCCTCTTCGAGGATGTGCGCGCCCAAAATATCGCTCGGCATCAGGTCCGGCGTAAATTGGACGCGCTGAAAATTGAGTTCCAACACCTCGCCCAAGGCCTTAACCAGTTGGGTTTTGCCCAAGCCCGGCATGCCTTCAAGTAGCAGGTGACCACGCGCCAAAATGGCTGTTAACACCAGCCGGTGGGTCGCCTCCTGCCCTAGTAGGATACGGTCCAGTTCGGCCAAAACACGATCGGTCATCGTCTGGGCTTGGGCTAGCACCTCGGGTGGCATTAGTTTCTGGGCTGGGGCGGCATCCGTCGTCATAAGTTCCTCTTATACCTGGTGTTGGTTGGAGCGTTTGCTAATCCGTTACGGTGGCTTTGTCGGGCGCTGCGAGGCGCTGACGGGTAAAAACCAGAACCAATTCGGTGATGGGGACCAGGGCTCTAGTTTAGCCCGGTTAGGAGTGGAACCCAAGACGCTGCTCAGGGAATCCTTACGGTGGCGTTTGACGAGACCGAAGGGGTCAGGTGCCGCCTGTATGGGTACTAAGCGTAAAAGCAACGTTTTCGGCGCCGCCTTTTGCTCATTTTTTCTGAACACGCGTGTCATGGCGGTGACCGCGGCGGCGCATCTTCTCTGCTTGAGAATTATGTTGAAAGTGGGGTTTTTGCTTGCTTTGAATTTATCCGGTTACCATAATTGACATACACTCTGAAAATTACCGATCTAAAGCTGATTACCCAAGACCCGGGCCGTTTTAGCCTTCGTTGTGCATCATGGCCCCGGACCATTTTGCGACGGCCGTCGTCGTCTCCGTGCTGGGTTATTCCTGCGATGTCTTTTTGTTTTACGTCGCCTGCAAGACCTGCCTCAGCTTGCCGTTGCGCTTAGCCACCAACCATTTTTTTCTTTTCACAGGAGATTCAGCATGTCTGCCAAAGGGATTTTTTCCGATCAGTGGCTCCGTAAAATGTTCGACAACAAAAAAGAAGAACGCCATATCGACTACAACTACGAACACTTGCCGCCGGTGGCCATGGCGAATAAGGTGCCTGGCTTCGGCTTCACTTTGGAATGGGCGGTGCTGGTGGTGATTCAGCTTTTGCGCATCACCATCAACAAAATTGCGATTGATTTGGATGAAAGTGTCGACGATTTGGCCGAACAACTCAATGAAATTGCCTGCATGGAGGACGGCACCGTCGCCACCTACAAAAAACTCTGGAAACTTTCCAGCCTGGCCTTTGAAATTGAACATCGCGGCGGCGACAAGTTGGTTAGTTCCGACTTAGTCGACATGGTACGCAGCGTGCGCAACAGCGGCAACGACGGCGAGGACGATTTGGCGGGTGGTTTGGATAACCTGTTCCAATTCATCAAAGACCTGAGCCGTAGTGCCAAGGAACACGACCTCAACACCATTCAGGACTACATGGACCTGTTTAAAACGATTCCGCTGCCTGCGATTGCCAAAAACTTTCGCGAAGACCAGAGTTTTGCGGCGATGCGCGTGATGGGCCCAAACCCGTTGGTGATCGAGCGTTTGAGCGAACCCTTGGTTAAATTCCCGCTGACCGATGCCATGTATCGTCAGGCCATGGGCGACGGCGATAATTTTGCCGATGCACTCGCCCAGGGTCGTGTCTATGTTGCTGACTACGAGGTGCTTAACGGTGCAATGCCGGGCTCTTTTCCGGGGTGGCAAAAGTACATGGCGGCGCCGATTGCGATGTTCGCCGTGCCGCCCGCCGGCAGCGCCGACCGCCGCTTGTTACCGGTCGCCATTCAGCTCGGCCAGGTGCCCGGCCCCGACACGCCGCTGTTGGTGCGGCCTGAAGCGGGGGCGAGTGCCGCCGTTCAACGCGATTGGCAAATGGCCAAAACCTTCGTCGACGTCGCCGACGGCAATTACCACGAGGCAATCAGTCATCTGGGTCAAACGCACCTGGTCATGGAAGCCTTCACGATTGCCAGTTACAACACCTTTAGCGAGGACCACCCGATCAACCAACTGCTCAACCCCCACTTTGAAGGCACCCTGCTCATCAATAACCTTGCACAAAAATCCTTAATCGCCGCCGGCGGAACCATTGACAAAATTATGGCGGGCACGATTGACCAATCGCGCATCTTCGGTGCGCGCGGTGCACAGAGTTTCACCTTTCAGTTCAATCAAATGTACCTGCCGCGATGGTTGGCGCGGCGCGGAGTGGCCGATACCGAGGCTTTGCCGATTTATCCTTATCGCGACTGTGCCCTGCTGGTGTTCGACGCCGTCAAACAATGGTGTGAAAGCTACGTGGACGCGGTTTACAGTTCGGATACAGCGGTGCTCAACGACGACGAATTGCAGGCCTGGCTGGACCAACTCGCCTCGTTTGAAGGTGGGCGCATGCACGATATCGGTATCGACGGCAACATTCCCACGCGCGCCTATTTGAGTGAGCTGCTGACGACGGCCGTGTTTACCGCCTCGGCCCAGCATGCCGCCGTCAACTTCCCACAGAGCACGATTATGAGTTTCGCGCCGGCGATGCCGTTAGCCGGCTACACGCCAACGCCCGGCTCGGCCGACTTTGAACCGGGCACCCGTTATGTGGACATGATGCCGCCGTTCGACAATGCGATTGAGCAGCTTAACGTGGGGATCTTGTTGGGGTCGGTCTACTATACCCAGCTCGGTGAGTACCCCAAAAACCATTTTGACAACCCGCAAATCAATGCGGCTCTGGCGACCTTTCAACAGCGATTGGCCGAAGTCGAGCGGCAGATTGAGGCGCTCGATCCCGACGGCGACTATCCCTACCTGCGCCCCAGCCAAATCCCGCAGTCAATTAACATTTAACCCGTCCCAAAAATAAAAGCGGCGCTTCGGTTGGGAAGCGCCGCTTTTTGGGTTAGGGCTTACTTGCCTTTAAAGATACGGTTCTGTTCGAGACACTCGGCCAGTTCACGGTAGACCTCGCGCAAGTCATCACGCTCGGGTTTGCGCACCTGGAAGTAGCTGCGAATGCGTGACGACAAGCTGCCTTGGGCGAGCATCTCCAGGTAGGCTTCGCTGTTGCTGTAGTTACCGGATTCAATGAGGTGCTCCCACAATTCGCGGACGGTGGCGCGCGCGTCGGGGAAGTGGAAGAAGTCCAGGTAGTTCTGGTCACGGATCATGCTGCGTTCGGCACGAACGACGACATCGTCGTAGATGTCGGCCAAATCGTCCGTCGGCCAAGTGCCCGTGCGGTCCAGGTCGCCCCAGGTGCCGTCGACCATGTTGATCAGCGTTTCGCGGATCAGGTCGGCGATCAACAAGTCGGCTTGTGGACATTCTTGCGTGTCCAACACGCGGATCTCAATAGCGGCGCGATCGAAGCGGGCGATGGCACCACGCGCGTTGAGCCATTCGTGTTTGAGCAGGCCTTCGGGATCGAGTTTGCCCAACTGACGGTACATCGGCAGCAGGATCTCCTCGCGGTAATCTTCCGGGGTTTCGATGTCGTCGGGGACCACGCGGTCGGTGACCAGCGGCACGCGGCGACAGTTGTGGGCGTAGTAGCGCAGGCGGTTGCCGGCGATACCGGTTTGTTCGCCTTCGACGAACGGAGAGGATGCGCTTAGCGCGGGCATAATCGGCAACAACATGCGAATGGCGCGGTGTAACTGCGCGAATTCCTTGTTGTCGGCAAAGGGCAGGTTGATGTGCATACTCTGCAAGTTGGTCCAACCATGACCTTTACAGCTAAAAATGCGGTCGAACGTTTGGTAGATCTCACCTTGCTCGTGGGGCCACAGGAAACTGTCTTGGTGTGGGTTCATCCAAGGGTGTTGTCCGGTGGGCAGCAGCATGGCTTGATGTTCGGCCAGCAACTGGTTCAGTGCCTGCACGTCCTTGTGGAAGAAGGTGCGGTACGGGCCCAGAGATTCGGCCGGACCGTTGGTTTTCATTTCGATGACGTGCATCGCCAATTCGTTTGACCATGCCGTTTTGCCCCGTTCCATTTCAGCCGCGGGTTGGCCCGCCGCTTGTTCCAGGATACGGTCGCAAATTGGCCGGATATCCAACGTGAAGCGATCCACGATCATGTATTCCAACTCAATCCCGGTCGCTTCAAATAGTCCGATTACGTTGCTGCGGATCATTGTGCTTTTTTCCTCTCTTCAATGCGATGGAGCATCGTGTTCATAAACTGACGATACAAATCTTCACCGAGCACGCCGTCTTCGACGCCCGCGTCGATGCTGGGGTTGTCGTTAATTTCGATCAGCAAAACTTGGTCGTTGACCACCTTGAGATCGACACCGTAGAAACCGTCGCCGATGAGGTCGGCGGCTTTTTGCGCGGTTTTGAGCACCGCTTCTGGAACCCAATTAATAGGCACTGCTTCATCGCGACCGTGGCTAACCTGACCCTTTTCGTCCTCGTGACGAATCTGCCAGTGAGCGGCGGCCATGAAGTACTTGTTGGCGTAAAGTGGCCGACGGTCGAGGATACCGACGCGCCAGTCGAAATCGGTGGGCAGGTATTCTTGAGCAATCACCAAGGGGCCCGCTTTAAACAACTTGCGCAGGCAAATTTTGAGCTCGGCGCGGTCGTTGACGCGGAACACGCCCTGCGAAAAGGCGCTGTCCGGTTGCTTGAGGATGATCGGGAAACCGAGGTTGCGTTCCAATTCTTTGACATTGCCGCGATGCACAATCTGCGTTTTCGGCGTGGCGATGCCGTGGCGTTTCATCAGTTCGGCAAGGTAAACCTTGTTGGTGCAGCGCAGAATTGATTCCGGGTCGTCAATCGTGACCAACCCTTCCGCCGCCGCCCGCCGCGAGAAGCGGTACGTGTAGTGGTTGACCTGCGTCGTGGTGCGAATGAACAAGCCGTCGAATTCACCCAGCCGCGAGTAATCCTTTTTTTCGATGAACTCCGGTCGCATGCCTAAGCGCCGCGCTGCTTCCGCAAAGGCTTCCAAGGCGGCGCGATCCGACGGCGGGTTTTCTTCCTTGGGTTCGACCAAAATCGCCAAGTCGTAGCGCCAGTTGCGCGGCGCGGCAACCACTTGTTTGCGCGTGATGAACTTGCGGTAGGCTTCCACCAAAAACTCGCGGTGTTCTTCGTTGAGCTCGGCCAAGCCGACCGGCGCCACCCGTGTCAGTTGCCAGCGATCTTGTTTGCGGCGAAAATTGGCGCGCAACATCGGGGCCGGGAAACAACCGTAGAGGTGTGAGCACAGCTTGTCGTAGCGTTTGGCCGGGTTGCGGCCAAAGTACACGCTCAACACGAATTGGTCACCACGCAACGGCGCCAGCGATTTTTGGATCATTTCATCCAAGTCCTCGCTAATCGGCACCATCAACGACGCTTGTTGCAAATCGCGTAAGGTGGCCACGCTGGGAATGACGCGATGGCCGCGTGCTTCCGCCAGCAACGACACGTAGTAACCCATCTGCTGATAATCGATTTCCGTGCACAGGTTAAACAATCGCGGACGGCGACTGCCGAAGTTCTGCGCCTGAGTGACGTATTGATAGGGATCAACAATCGTCGCGTCGTCGCCCAGCAACGGCTGCAGCAGTGCAGCTTGGTCGCTGATTAAAATCACGCTCACGGTAGTACCTCGCTACCTCTATTCCATTTTGCGGGGCCCACCTTGGGTGGGGTACCGGGTCTGAACCTCAAGCCGAACAAATTCCGTGGGAGTTGGTTCTGCGTTCCCGACGGTGGTAATCGGTGATAGACAAAAAAGCACGAAGGGCCTGGTCCGAAACCTTGTTGCTCTGGGGCCGCTTTTTTTGCAGCACAACGCGGTCGGCTTGAGAGCGGCTTAACGACGGTCGCACGCCTGCGCCCCGTTCGTTTAAGTTGGCTGAAACATAATCCAAAAATGAGGCGATGCAAATGCTTTTTTTATAAATCTCGAAAAAAAATCGCAAGCATCTTGAAATAAATAGGTTGATTTTGGTTTCTCGTCGCCGTTTTAATGCTTTTTCGACACTCTTTTCAACGCCTCCGACTGCTTTTTGCCTGGACCCGGTCCGGCCGCTGCCGGTTACGCGGTAAAATGGGCGAACAGCGTCGTGTTTTGTGGCCCTATTTCCTTCATAAGAGGACGGTTATGGAAGTAAAAGAAGTTGGTTCTTCGCCTGGCTCCCTAGTTTATACCGGTGACATGAAGCACCAGGTTGACGGCATCCTGTATCGCTACAGTCCTGACTCTTTTGAAGAGCGACCCTTTGATGCGGCTTTACCCGACCTAGACGAGACCGGCGATTGCTCGTGGCTGATCGTCCACGGCGTCCACGATGTCGAGAAAGTTAAAAAAATCGGGGCCCGTTTCGACATCCACCCGTTGGTGTTGGAAGACCTGGTGAACCCCACCCAGCGCATGAAGATCGAGGAATACGAAAACTACATCTTTATTGTGCTCAAGTGGTACGTCGAGGTCGACGAGGACGAGTGGGAAACCGAACAGCTCAGCATTTTGCTGCTCGACAACTGGGTGGTGCTGTTTCTGGAAGAGCGGTCCGACTTGTTGGAGCCGGTGATTCGTCGCCTGCACAAAAAGAAAAGTACGCTGCGCAACAGCGGCCCCGATTATTTGACTTATGCCCTGATCGACCTGGTGGTTGACCACTACATGCGCACTGCCGACCAACTCAGCGATCAGATTGAAGCGGTTGAGGATGCCTTGATGGAGGACGATGCCGAACCACTCGACGAACTCAAGTTGCTGCAACAACAGGGGCAGGCCTTGAAGCGCAACCTGCGCGCAATGAAGGAACTCAACAACAACCTCGTCAAAGCCGACGTTGCTTTGATTCGCGAAGGCACCCGCATCTACCTGCGCGATGTTTACGATCACACGCTGCAGTGCCTCGATCAGGTCGACAGCTTGCAGGAGTCGATTACCAACGCGCTCAACTTCTACCACTCCATCATCAGCATGCGCCTCAACGAGGTCATGAAGTTCCTGACCATGATGGGCAGTGTTTTTATTCCACTGACCTTTATCGCCGGCATTTACGGTATGAACTTCCAGGAAATGCCGGAACTGCGCTGGGTTTACGGTTACCCGGCCGCATTGCTGTCGATGTTGCTGGTCTCGCTGGGCATTCTTTACTATTTCAAACGAAAAAAGTGGTTGTAAATCCACACGGCTTTGATTTAATGCTGCTCCCGCCGCATGTTTTGCGGCGCTGACCTGCATTAACCGAAACGGAGCGCTTCTTGGCGGCGCCCTCAAGCATGCTGTCGGGTTGCAACCCGCCGTGTCGAGGCTCGCCGTTGGTTTCAAGCTCGTTTGGCTTCTTTTTCAACACGTTGCGCACCAATCTCTTGCGCGATAGCGCTGATCCGAATCGTTAAGGACTTCCTGGTTATGGACCACCCACTGATCAAATGGATCTTCGAACTGAGCCCGTCTCAGGTACGTTTGCTTGAATCGCTGTTGGTGATTCTTTTTTTCGTGGCGCTGCGCTCCGCCATTATGCGCATTGTCGGCACCCGCATCAAAGACCTGCGCTCGCGTTTGGCCTGGCGCCAAACCGTGACCATCTCCTTCTTATTGCTCGGCATGGTGTTATTGATTCATATTTGGTTCGAGTGGTTCCAATCGATCTTTACGCTGCTCAGCGTCATCGCCGCCGCCTTGGTTATTGTTTCGAAAGAACTCATTTTGAACTTCACCTCCGCCGGCGTAATCCTTTGGCGCGGGTTGTTCGAGGTTGGTGACCGCATTGAAGTTGGCAAAACCACCGGGGACGTCGTCGAGATCGGTCTGTTTTACATCACCCTCGCCGAGGTCGGCACCGATACCTCCAGCGACGAGGCCACCGGTCGCATTGTCAAAGTACCCAACAGTTTGGTGTTGGCGACTGAGGTGTTTAACTTCTCGCGTGGGCTCGAGCTGATTTGGCACGAAATCTCGGTTCAGATACGGGCCGATAAGAACTGGCAACGCGCCCGCGAAATAGCCCAGGAAGTAATTGCCGAAACCACCGTCCAATTAACCGACTCGCAGCGGCGCAAGCTACTTAAATCTAGTGAAGAAATCATGTTTACCAGTCAACGCTCGAAGGTCTATCTGCGCATGCAGGGCGATAAAGTGCTGCTCAACCTGCGTTACCTGTGCAAGATCCACAAACGCCGTGCCACCGAACACCAAATTTGGGAAGCCATGCTGACCCGTTTCGCCGAGGAAGGGGACATTCTCGCCTCGGCCAAAAACGACGATGACGAAGCCTAACCAGATTGGCGATTTTTTTTTCGGCGACCTTCGCGCCACTCGCGTCTAAGGGTTGCTTGGTCAGGGCCTAAGGTTCTCGAGGCCAGGGTTTTGCGGTCAAAATCACGGCCTGTGATTTTTTTGAGATCTTCCGCGAGATTCTGGTGATACACTCGATTTCGGCGTGGGCCCAAGCCCAACCGATCGCCGGGCGCCCTTCCAAGAAGCAAGCGTACCCTTGTTGGTGCTGCCTTAGGGCGGTGGCGAACCGGCATCATTTGGAATTCCTATACTTTTTCGTGATGGTCACCATCGTTTTCCCGCGTAAGGGCACAGGGTTTGCTAAACAAACACCGTCCACTGAACGGGAGGCGGGTCCGCCGCGGTTTGCCGTGCCGGCCGGCCGATTTTGACATCGCGTTGTTTGACCGGGAGTTGCGTCATGGGACGTTGCATCCTATTGCTTTTGCACTTATCGATGATCGCCTTGGCCGTTGCCGGGACCGTAGATCCGGCCGGGTACGCCACCAACACCATCATCACCGAAGAAACCTATTGTTTGGCCGTTGATGCCGACGAATGCCAAATGCAGGGTTTGTTGTACGTGCCCAAGGGCCGCTTTCAGCCGCGCCCGCTGGTGATCCTCGCCCACGGCAACGGCTTCGAGTACGACGAGTATCGTTATTTGGCCGAACACCTGGCTCACAACGGTTTCATTGTTGCCAGTGTCGCCTCTGAGCTCGACAGCGAGATTTCCGAACGCGTCGACGATATCTTCACCCATCTCGAATTTCTCTACGATCACCACGCCCGTCAATTGACGCGTGACTTGGTGTTGATTGGCCACAGTCGCGGGGGCGAGGCCGTCATTCGTGTCGCCAACCAATTGCCCCAATTCAACAACGAGCTCAGCTTGCGTGCCCTTATCGCCATGGCGCCTTCCCTGAACGACAGTGCCGAGGCGCCGTCGGTGCGGGCCGCCCAGTCCTTTTTATTGCTGTACGGCAGCCACGACGACGACATCATCGGTGAAGTGGAAGTGGGCCTGCCCTGTGAGTCGCCGTTCCGTATCTACGACCGTGCCTTTGAGGACGATGCCTCCGCGCCAAAACGCTACGGCGGCTTTTACAAGGCCATGGCCTACATGCTGGGTGCGTCTCACAGCGGTTTCACCGACCGTGAGGAGCTGGATCCCGATCCCGAGGTGGGAATCCAAGGTTACTTGACGCCCGCGACCCAGCGCATCACCACCAAACGTTTGATTTTGTCGCTGTTGCGCTGGCAGGTGCTCGGCGAAACCGAGTTTGCGCCCTACCTGATTAACGCCCAACGCCACGACGATGTCGTGCTGCAGTACGAAGACGGTAATCGTTTGATTTTAGAAGATTTCGAGTTTGACGAGGCTGCCGATCCGGCGCTTAAATCCGGCTGGCAAAGTCAGGGCGCCGTCAGTCTGCATTGGGGCCGTCTTTACAATTTGGAAGCCCACTCGCCCCATGATTCCGGGGGTTTGTTGGTGAAGTGGAACGAAAGTGTGTGGACCGGCGCCAAGCTGAATTTTGTGTTGCCGCTGGAGCAGCGCGATTGGCGCGGCTACCCGTACCTGTCGTTTCGTGCCGCCCAGGTCTATGGTGACGTCAACAACGATACTGGTTCAGACATCGATTGGGAGATTGTTTTAGAAGGCAAAAACCTTTCGCAGGCCGTGCGGGTGGCCGATTACGCCAACCTGCACTATCCCGAAACCACCGTCAGTGCGGCGATTGCCGACATGCGCATCAGCAAAACCGCCATGCAGACCGTACGCATTCCGCTCAGTGCCTTTGGCCAGGTCGATTGGCGCCAGGTTCAAACACTGAGTTTTCGCTTCTCTCAGCCGCGCAGCGATGGGTTTCGGCGTGGGGCCATGGTGCTCGACAGCCTTGCCTTAACCTTTTAACTGCGCCCGTCGAGGCTTTAGCACGCGGGCGAGACCCGCTTCGGGAGCAGCTCGTAGGTGAGTTCGTTGAGCAGCGAGGTCAGAGGGTAGGGAATGTTGACGCGGTAAGGTACTAAGGTGTGGCGCGCGTATACCCAGAAAACGAGTCGATCGTTGCGCAGTTGGGGCAGATCGATCTCGCTGACGTCGTAGGCGCCGCCGGCCTGGTTGGCGAAGGTGAGACGCAGGTCGTTACTGTGGTAAGTGGCGCGGTATTGGCTTTTAAATTCGTCGGGATCCTCAATGAGCCGGAACTGACCTGCAAAGGCAAGGTGGTTGATGATTTGCGCCGCCAGGCGCAGCTTCTCTTCCAGTGGGTGATCGCCACGTCGCAGGGCGAGCATGGCGTCGACGCTGTCGGTAAAGGTGTGGCCGCCCCAGGTGACCGCCGGCACTGTGCTTGGGCCGTATTCGGTGAAGTGCAGGGCAATGCGGCGTTGGGGTGGTGCCGCGTTGGTTGCGGTTGGCAGGTTAGTGTTTGCTTTCAGCATGGGAACCTCCCGGACAGTGGCGCAAGCGCAACGACACCGTCGCAACGGGGGTCGCGACAGAGGCGCACCCCGTGGTGGTGCCAAACCGCGAACGTTTTGGGGAAAACCGTGAAACCCAAAAGCGTGCCTCGGCTTGGCGCGAATGATCTGATGGCCGCGTGTCGCACGAGCTGGGGTTTTTTAGTGGAAAACCCGCGCGTTTGCGGCGTCGTCCGGTGCGAGGACCGGTAGCATCTAAGTTAGGCGCTGATTGTGATGGAAGTATGGAGGCAAATGCAAGATTGCCTTCCCATGCGCACGTTCACCTTAGGTGATCCTTGTATCGGGAAGGATCAACCCCACCACGGCACGCCGTCGTACGGCACCGCGGTGGGGTTGGCGGTTAGGCTTTGAACGTGAGGATTGGACGCAGCTTGGCGACCGGGCGGACCATGCCCGCCGCCTGCTGCGTTGTGATGATTGGTTGAATGGGTTTGTAGGCGCTGGGCGCCTCTTCGATGCGACGCTCTTCACGTAGCGTGATGCAGGTGACGCCGTTGAGGCCCAACGCCGTATCGGACTTGTCGGCCCCGCCGCGTGCCATGTCGAAACGCGAGCGCGCGCGGCCGGCACCATGCGACGCCGAGGCGTGGAAGCGTTGTGAGCCCTGGCCTTCCAGCAGGTATGACGCCGTGCCCATCGAGCCAGGGATGATCACCCACTGGCCGCTTTCGGCCGGACAGGCGCCCTTGCGGGTGATCCAGCCGTCACCGCGCGGCAACGTGATGTTGTGCGGCAGGTCGTAGACCAGTGGCGCCGCCACCGAACCAAACACCTGTCGCATCCGTTGCCGCATGATCTCGGCGAGGAGCATGCGGTTGACGAAGGCGTAGTTGGCGGCGGTTGCTTCCGCCTCCAAGTAATCGGCCACCAATTCCGGCGTGTCCTGCTGCGAGAGCGGGAACAGGCGCGCATTGGGGAAGCTCAGGCCTTTTGGCCAAGCCGCCTCGGCGCGCAGGCGCCAGTGTTTGCCGATGAACTTGCCCACATGACGCGAGCCGCTGTGGATCATGAACGCCACTTGGCCCTGCTCAATACCCGCGCGATAGGCCGCGCGTCGGTCGAGCAGTTCCTCAACCACTTGGACCTCGACGAAGTGGTTGCCGCCACCGATCGTGCCCAAGCCGTCATCGCGGACCAAGCCCTCGTCCGGCAAGAGTGCCGGCGGTGCCCAGCGTGCATGACCTGCCATCGCGCCGTTGGCGAAGACCCGGTCCAGTTCTTGTTCCAGTTGATCGAACGCCATCGTGGTCGCCATACCGGTGGGCTGCGCGCGCATCGCTGTCAACCAGCCGATCAGTCCCTCATTGAACAAGGCCTGCATCGAACCGGCTGTTTGCGTCACGTCGCGACTTCCCAACAGGTAGTCACCGCGCAACAGCGCCACCAGTTGGTCCTTACCCGCCAAGAATTGGTCCAGGCTGAGATCGGTGGTGTGGAGGCGCATGCCGCAATTGATATCGGAACCAACGGCGGCCGGGATCACCATGTCTTGCGTGAGCACGACTGAGCCAATCGCCACGCCCGCATCGCCAGGGTGGAAATCGGGCGTGGCACATAGGGCCGTGACCTTGCCGCCATTGGGGTGATGGACTTCGGCCAGTTGGGCCAATTGCTTGAGGGCCTTGACCTCGACTGGGAAATCCGCCGGCAACAGCACTTCGGCATGGGGACCGTGACTGCGATTGAGGTGTGCAACGCGGTACACACCGTCTTGATAAGTTGTGTCTAAGCCTTGTTTAGCTAAGGCTTTAAATAATCGAAGAAGTTTCTTCGGCTGCATGTGAACCTCGGGTATGTCCGGAAAAATCCGGGAAAGCTTGGAAATTAGGTTCAGCAGCTACGGTAATTCGAACGGCCTTCCAAGCGGCCGCGCCGAGCGTCGTCTAGATTAAGGAGCCGGTACGGGAAATGTCAAGCGAAAAAGAGGCGCGCCCCAAACGCACCTCGCTCGAAGATACGGCTTATTTGGATCGGAAACCACGAGCCTGGCGGTTTAATCCAGAAAATTGGGAAAGCCGGGCAGCGCCTCGAAGTGCTTGATATCGTGTTGGATAACCACGCGTGCTTGCGCTTTTTCGGCGAGGGCTTCGAATCGGGCGCGCGATGTCGCAGTTGCCTCAGCGTTGCGGTTAAAGACCGGAATCGTTTTTCGGGTGCGACCCTCGGCGTGGGTGTAGAGATCGCCCGTGAGCAGCAGGTTACCGCTCTTCGGCAGGTGTACCAACAGGACCATGTGCCCGTCGGTATGACCCGGCGTTGCGTAAACCACCACCGAACCGTCGCCAAAGATGTCGTATTGTTCTTTTACCAAAATGGTTTCAGCGTCTTTCAACGCGGCATAGGTGTTTTGGGCTTCCGGCGTTGCGAGTTTTTCGGCCGAGAACAGGTCGGCGTGTTCCTTGTGGTGAATGACCAAGGTCGACGTTTTGAACAGGTTTCCGTTGCCGATATGGTCGCTATGGCCGTGCGAAACAGCCACATATTCAATATCCGCCGGGCTGAGCTCAAGCAGCTTGAGTTGGTCTTCGATTTTGTGTTCCATCCAATAGTGATAGCCGGGGCCTTTGAAACCGTCCGGCTGGTCCACGAGCGTGTCCGGCATGCCCAGGTCCCAAAGTAAATCGCCTTTGGGATGGCGAATCAGGAAGGCGGGAATCGCCATCTTAATCGTTCGATCCGCATAACTATCGTCTTGGGCTAGCGGTTTCATGTCACTTAAGCTGAGCGTGCCGCCGTCGAGTGCATAAAGTTGAATCTTGGCAGGCGCGGCCTTGGGTTCGCCGGCCGGCAAAAGCCCGGCCGAAAAGAAAATGAAAGCAAGCAAAACAGGTCTCATAAGATATTCCAGTAAAAAAGATAATCGAGATTCACCCATACGCGCAAAAAAGGCAGGTTACCACAGCACCCATGAGAGCGGCTATTTGGGGAGAAGGCGTTTCAACAGTTCGCGGTTCACAACGGAAGGTGAGGTTTCAGGATTTTCGACGTTGTGGAGGGTGATCACCAACATTTTGTGATCGGGTAAATAGCTGAGATCGCTGGTGAAGCCGTCAATGCCGTCACTGTGCCAAACCAACTTCTGCTGTCCAGTAACCAGCCCATCCCGTGTTTGCTGCGGCCCTGGTTCAGCGCTTGGGGTTGCCACATTTGGGCGAGGCGATCATTCGTTGGGTCCTTCAAACGGAATAAATGGTTCCCAACCAATCTAGCGAAAAAAGCGAGAATCCTGTAGCCCGTTCCCCGGAAAGCAAGGCCCTAAAGCCATTTTAGTATGTGACCGCTTCAATATCGGCCTGCCGCGTCGCGACCTCAAGGGTTGTCCTCGCTTTGCTGCAAACCGAAACAACGCATGTCACAAACAAAAAACCAATATAAGGAACAGATACCAAACCAAACCAGCCAACCAACCCAGCAACGCGTTATCCAGCTTGGTTCCAACACCAAAGACCCTGCGCGCCAATCCTTCCGAGGCGGTGGTCGCAAATCTGGCGGCTCCGGCAAGGTCGCCCTTCCTGTCAGGGTTCGCCAAAACCAGGCCCTGGGACAAGCGCCACGGACAACCAAGGGAACCAAACCGCCCGCGCTTTCGAAGCAACGGCTTCTTCCACCGGGCGGAATCGGTAACCAAGGGCAACCAAGCGAATCGCCCTTCCTTTTTATTTTTTGCGGGACTTATTCAGCGCCGCACTGAATGCGGCACCCATCGCCGTGTTGGGGGTCGGTTGCGGGCGTGGCTTGCGGTCACGCTGACCACCACCACCGCGTCCGCCGCGCTGACCGCCGCGTTGTTCGCGACCACCACCGCCACCGCCGGTTTTGTGGCCAGGCTCGTCGTCGAGGCGCATGCTCATCCCGATCCGTTTGCGGTCGAGGTCGACTTCCATGATTTTGACCTTCACCACATCACCCGCGCGCACGACTTCACGTGGATCGCTGACATAGCGATTGGCCAAGGCCGAGATGTGGACCAGCCCGTCTTGGTGCACGCCGACATCGACAAAGGCCCCAAAGTTGGTCACATTGGTCACGGTCCCTTCCAACACCATGCCTGGCTCCAAATCCGAGATTTTCTCGATACCGTCGGTCAGGTTGGCGGTTTTGAATTCGGGGCGCGGATCGCGGCCGGGTTTCTCCAGTTCACTGAGAATGTCGTTGACCGTGGGTAAACCAAATTGGTCGTCGGCGAAGTCGCCCGCTTTTAGGTTCTTCAAGAAATCGCGGTCGCCCATCAGTTTCTCAATCGGTTGGCCTGCCTGTTTAACAATGCGTTCGACCACCGGATAGGCTTCCGGGTGAACCGCCGACGCGTCCAAGGGGTTGCGCCCGCCGACGATGCGCAAAAAGCCCGCCGCCTGTTCGAACGCCTTGGGGCCGAGCCGTTTGACATCGAGTAACTGACGCCGGTCGGCGAAGCGGCCGTGTTCGTCGCGGTAGGCGACAATGTTGCCCGCCAAGGTTTGGCTCAAGCCTGAGACGCGTGCCAACAAAGGCGCCGACGCCATGTTGAGGTCGACACCGACCGCGTTAACGCAGTCTTCGACCACGTTCTCCAGGGCTCCGGCCAAGCGCGTTTGGTTGACGTCGTGTTGGTACTGGCCGACACCGATCGATTTGGGATCGATCTTAACCAATTCTGCCAGTGGGTCTTGCAGCCGGCGCGCAATCGAAACCGCACCGCGCAGGCTCACGTCCAAGTCGGGGAACTCGGCCGCCGCCAAAGCCGAGGCCGAATAAACCGAGGCGCCGGCCTCGTTAACCACAATCTTGGCTGCGTCCAAGCCGTTTTCTTTGATGAGTTCGGCCGCCAGGCGATCCGTTTCGCGGCTGCCCGTGCCGTTGCCGATGCTGATCAAGGCGACCTTGTGCTGTTGGCACAGCTTGGCCAGCGTTTCTTTGGCTTCCGACCACTGTTTCTGCGGTGGGTGTGGGTAGATCGTCGTTTGCGCGACCAGCTTGCCGGTATCGTCGACCACGACGACTTTGACACCGGTGCGCAGGCCGGGATCGAGGCCCATTGTGACGCGTGCACCCGCCGGCGCCGCCATCAACAAATCGCCCAGGTTGCGGCCGAAAACCTTAATTGCTTCTTCCTCCGCCTTTTGGCGAATCTCGCCCAGTAATTCGGTTTTCAGGTGTAGGTACATCTTTACTTTCCAAGTCCACTGCACCACTTTTTGCAGCCAAGCATCCGCCGCGCGACCGCGATCCTCAATGCGGAAGTAGGCCGCGATCAGACGCTCACAGCGGTTTTCCTTGTTGTCTGGATCGAGCATGAAGTTGTCGGCCGCAATTTCCAAACGCAGGATGTTCTCTTTGAAACCTCGGAAAATCGCCAGTGCGCGGTGACTGGGGACCTTGGCCAGCGGCTCGTTGTAATCGAAATAGTCACGGAACTTGGCGCCCTCTTGTTCTTTGTCCTTGGCAACGCGCGCCACAACCGACCCGTTTTTCCAAACATAGGCGCGCAGTTTGCCGACCAAATCGGCTTCTTCGGCAAAACGTTCCATCAAAATGAAACGCGCGCCATCGAGCGCGGCTTCGGGTGTTTCAACACCTTTTTCCGCATTGATGTAGGGTGTCGCCGTTTGCTCGGGGTTGAGGTTGGGATCGCCGAGCAGGGCGTCGGCCAGCGGTTCCAGGCCGGCCTCAATCGCGATTTGACCCTTGGTGCGGCGTTTGGGTTTGTAAGGCAGGTAAAGGTCTTCCAAACGTGTTTTGGTGTCGGCCGCCATGATTTGTTGTTCCAGGGCGGGGGTCAACTTGCCTTGCTCGCGAATGCTTTCCAGAATCGCATCACGCCGCTCAACCATATCGCGCAAGTAGGTCAAGCGTTCTTCAAGCGTGCGCAACTGGGTGTCGTCCAGGGCACCGGTCCGCTCTTTGCGGTAACGGGCGATAAAAGGGACGGTGGCGCCTTCATCCAGTAAGGTGACGGCCGCTTCAACTTGGCCGGCTCGGACGTTTAATTCTTCTGCAATCACTTGGGCAATATTCATGGATCACCTGTTCTTAAAAAAATCCGACGGGGGAGGTCGGGTGCGGGCGCGAAAGGCCCGACCAAAAACAATCAGGCGCCGACCGAGCCGGTCTCTCGACCCGTGTGCTCGAAAAGGCGCCTGGTATAGGTTTTTTGCGTGGACTGGGTTACATGCGGACGATGCCGCGTTCGGAAGCCGCGATGAAATCCAGCAAATATTTAACGCGGGCACAGTCGCTGTACTTTTCGGCCACCTGTTCTTGGGCCTCGACCAGTCGCAACTTGCGTTGGAACAAGGTGCGGTAGGCGTCTTTGAGGCGGGTCACCTCGTCTTTGGAGAAACCTTTGCGTTCCAGGCCGATGTTGTTGATGCCGTAAGCTTTGGCGCGGTTGCCGACCGATTTGATGTAGGGCAACGCATCTTGGGTGATCACGCTGTAGCCGCCGATGAAGGCGTAATCGCCGACACGACAGAACTGGTGGACACCCGAGTAAGCACCAACCGTGGCGTGGTCGCCAACGACCACATGGCCCGCCAGGGTTGCCGCGTGCGACAGAATCACGTGGCTGCCGACGTGGCAGTCATGGGCCACGTGGGCACTGACCATCACCAAGTTGTGGGAGCCGATACGGGTGACGCCGCCGCCGTGGCCGGTGCCGCGGTGGAGCGTGACGTGCTCGCGAAAGGTATTGTTGTCGCCAATCTCGAGTACCGTTTTCTCGGTGCCAAACTTGAGATCTTGCGGGTTCAAACCAATGGTGGAGAAGGGGTAAAAGATGTTGTCGTTGCCAATGCTCGTGTAACGACCGACCACCAAGTGGCTGTTTAATTTGTTGTTTCGACCGATGGTGACGTCGTCTTCAATCACACAATAAGGACCGATTTCGCTGCCTTCGCCAATGGTCACGTTGTTGCCGATGATGGCGCTTGGGTGAACCTGGAAGTCTGCCATGCTTATTCATCCTTCTTGACAAGCATCGAAGAAAACTCGGCTGAGGCCGCGAGTTGACCGTCTACGAATGCTTGACCTTTGAGCCGACATACCTTGCGGCGGAAGTGAGTGACTTCACACTCCATGCGCAATTGATCGCCGGGTACCACGGGTCGGCGGAATTTGACATTGTCGATCGTCATAAAAAAGATAACGTACTCTTGGATATTTTCAAACTCTTGCGCGATTAACACGCCGCCTGTTTGTGCCATTGCTTCCACAATCAAAACGCCCGGCATGACCGGACGGCCTGGGAAGTGGCCCAAGAAGAAGTGTTCATTGATCGTCACGTTTTTGAGGCCGACGATGCTTTTGCTGCGCTCGAACTCAAGAATCCGGTCTACCAGTAACATTGGGTAGCGGTGGGGCAAAATTTCCATTATTCCCTTTAAATCAATCATGGGAAGCTTCCTCCTTGTTTTCGAGGGTAGACTCAAGCTGACGCACCCGTTTATCCAGCGTGGGCAAACGCCGTTCGTGGGCCTTTTGCCGCTGGTACGCCATGTGGGGAATCGCCGGGTTGCCGGCGTATTGGCCGGGCCCTTTGAGATCCTTGGTCACCACCGAGGCGCCCATGACCAACACTTGGTCGCCGAGGGTGACGTGACCGGTGACGCCGACCTTGCCGGCAAGCACCGTGTACTTGCCTAACTTGGCGCTGCCGGAGATACCGGTTTGAGAAACAATCAAACAGTGTTCACCAATCTCGACCCCGTGTGCGATCTGCACCAGGTTGTCGATTTTGGTACCGCGCCCAATGCGGGTATCGTCGAGGCTGCCGCGGTCAATCGACACATTGCTGCCGATCTCCACATCGTCCTCCACCACCACGCCGCCGATTTGGGGCACTTTTAAGTGCATGCCGCCCGTCTGCGCGTAACCGTAACCGTCGCCGCCGATGACGCTCTGGGCATGAATACGGACGCGGTTGCCCAGGGTCACGTCGTGGTAAAGCACCACGCCCGGGTGTAGTTTGCCGTCGCTACCTACCACCGTGTTTCGACCGACGAAGACGTTACCCACCAGTACCGTGCCCGCGCCGATGCGCGCACCGGCTTCCACAATACAATGCGGACCGATGTGGGCGCTCGCGTGGATCTCTGCGTCCGCCGCCACCGCCGCCGTCGCATGCACGCCGGGCGCGTAACCGGGTTCCGGGTGCAGGTCGGCCAACAGGCGTGCCATCACCGCGTACGGCTCTTTGCACACCAATTGAATCGCCTTGCTGCCTTCCACCGGCGCCTGCGTTAGGATTGCACCCGCTTGGGTGTTCACCGCCTGCCCCTTGTACTTGGCATTGTTGAGAAAACTCACGTCGTTTTCGCCCGCCCGGTCCAGTGGTCGTACCGACTGGATCTCGAAATCGCGGGGCAATGGGTTGGGTGCGGATAAGTTGTGTTGAGCGACAAAATCTGAGAGCTTCAAAGCTTACGGCCTCAGGAAGATGAACTTGGGAACGGAATTCTTCGGCTTGACGCAAACCGTTACCGCAAGTCAGTCGCCGTTTTACGGCCGCCGCCCTGCGGTAACGGTTTAAGAAATAAAGAGATAGTGTTACGGCCTGGCCGCTTTGCGCCGCCTGCGTTTATTTAAAGCTTACGGCTGCGTACACAGCATACAGGAAGCAACCCCTCATTCTGGTTGAAAAAGCAGTGAAATGCAACCTTTGCCACATGCATGACCTGGGGGCGCCGCGTTCCCACTAAACGAAAAAACGAAACAGAAACCTCGTCGCATGACGGCGGTTCCTGTTTCGTTTGACGGATCGCTGCGTGATCGGGGTTTCCCGACACTTTTTATTTGGACGACTCGTCGTAGGCCTTGATGACCGCGTCGGTCAAGTTCACGGAATCGCTGAAGTAGACCAAACCCGTGTTCGGGCCGTTGTTGATCACCATGTCGATGCCTTTTTCGATGGCTACTTGGCGCACCAGGGGCGCGATCTCTTTGCGGAACCGTTCCAATGCGGTGTTCAAACGCAGGTCGCTTTCGCGTTTGGCGTCTTCTTGCGCGCGCTGAATTTCGGTTTGCAGACGTTGCAGCTCCAGCGCCGACTCTTTTTTCTTGTCTTCGCTCATGCTGGCGGCTTTTGCTTGCAGGTCTTTCTGTTTGGCCTGAAAGCTTTCAACCATTTTTTCAATTTCGGTGCGCTTGCCTTCGGTAAATTTCTGGAACTCGTCAAAAAAGGCTTTGCCCTTTTGCGATTTTTGGACAATGACATCGGCGTCGACAATTGCGACCTTGGTGCCTTGAGCCATCGCCGGCAGACAGAGTGCGCTCAAAACGATCAAGCTGGTAATCACTTTTTTCAACATGTTATTTTCCTTGGACTTAACTTGATGGGATCGCATGGGGTCATGCAAACGTGCGGTTGGTTCCGCATGGGCAACGCGTGCTGACCACCATCCAAATAATACGGGTTGGCGAGTGATGATTCCCGCCTGCGCAACAAGTCAACTCATTGCGCATAAGCCAACAACGCCGGCTTTGGCTGGTTGCCCCTTTGAGCATAAACGCTTCAAAAAGCGACAACGCCCGGTCCCAAAGCCACATAATCGCATATTTGCGCGTGGCTTTGGGTGTTGCTCCGGTTAGAAAGTGGTGCCGATCGAGAAGGACGGCTCGCCACCTTTGGAGTTGAGGCCGTTCTCGTCTTCATCCAATTTCCAGGCGTAAATCAAACGCAGGGGCGCTTGAAACACCGGTAAGCTGAATCGCATTTCGATACCGGTTGAGCGGAACAGGTCGGTATCGAACCATTCCTGATCGACCCCAAACACCATGCCCGCGTCGAAGAACATAACGAAACGGAACTGGTCGGAGACGGGAATGATGTATTCCGCGTTGGCTTGAACCAGTTTGTCGCCGCGTTCGGCGAAGACCTGACCGTTGCTGACGGTGGCCGGACCCAAACTCTGACGCTCGTAACCACGTACCGATTCTTCGCCACCGATGAAAAACAACTGGTGACGGGCCGGACGCTGACCCTGCAAGGTATCGAACAGGGCGGCTTCGAGGTTCAAGCCGATGAATGTGTTTTTGATTGCCGGCAGGTACTGAGTCGCACTACCGCGGATTTTGTAGAAGAAGTTATCACCGCCTGCTTGCCAACTCGCCAATTCCAACGAGATCGACATTTTGCGACCCTTCTTCGGGAAGAACGGGTGGTCGGTGGTGTTGTACAAGAACGCCTGGGTGATCGACGAGGTCAACAAATCGTCAACCGCCTTGAAGTCGGGGTTCACAACGGTTGGGAAACGGTCTTCCGAGAACATGTAGCTGATCGAGTAGGTCGAGAACACCGTCGGCCGGAACGACAGGCCCAATTGGAAACCAGTCGATTCGACGTTGAAACCCGAGGCCGCAAACTCCGATCGCGTGTTAAATACACGGGTCGTCAAACCGCGCGGCTTGTCGAACAGCCAGGGCTCCGTGAAGGTCACGTCAAAGGTGTCCGTAATGGAACCGATCTGGGCTTGGATCTTCAGTTTCTCGCCCTTGCCGAGGAAGTTCAGCGTCGAGAAACTCAAGAAACCGCTGGTGCCGCGAAACTCACTGAACCCCAAACCGAAGTTCAACTCGTTTACGCCCGATTCTTGACCTTTAATCGTGATGTTGATTTTGTTTTCGTCGGGCAGGAACTTGAGGTCCGGCTCGTCGCGGGTTACGTCGAAGAAACCCAACTGGTTAATGCGCAGCAACGAGTTGCGGAAGAAGTTGACGCGGAAAACGTCGCCCTCGCGCAACAGAATCTCACGGCGCAGTACTTTGTCGCGCGTGGTGGTGTTGCCGCTGAACTTGATGCGGTGAATATACGTCTGGTCGTTTTCGTTGACCACAAACTTCACCGCGACCTTGCTGCCCTCTTCAATGCTGACGTCTTGGCGCAGGGCGTAGTGCACGTAACCGGCGTTGTTGTGCGTTTCCTCCAGATCGGTGATCCACTCGTTGATCTTATGCAAGTCGTAGATTTCACCCTGCTGGATGGGGAACGAGCGCTCGTAGAAAATCGACGGTAGCACCGTGTTGCCTTCTACTTCCATGCGCGCCAAGCTGTAGGCTTCCCCTTCAAAAACGGGGATTGTCAGCTTGAGTTTCTTTTTCTCGTAAATCGGTTTGTTTTTGGCCGCACGTTTGATGTTGCGTGCCTTTTGCTTATCACTGGTGTGATCGGTGATTTCGAGAATCGGTTCGCCAATGACCACGTCTTTGTAGCCTTGACGCCAATAGCGTTTCTTTAGTTTCTCGACGTCTTTCTCAAACGATTCTTCTTTGTAGATATCGTTGGAGGTCAGCCAAGAGAACATCCAGTGCTCTTTGGTCTTTTTCATCGTACGGCGCAACTTGCCGTCGCTGTAAAGCTGGTTGCCCGAAAACTCGATGTCGTAAATGCGAACCTTGCTGCCTTCGTTGAGGTTAAACACCACGCGCGCGGAACCTTTGTCGAGGTTTTCCAGCTTGTAGTCCACCGTACCGAAGCGCAGGCCGCGCTCGTTCATCAACTTTTTAATTAACGCGCGGATCGCGTTAATTTTGCGGTAATCGAGTGGTGAATCCTCGGGAATGGTGAGGCGTTCTTCCTCGACCTTGTCGGTGATGCTCGACTTGGTCATCTTGCGGTAGCCGCGGTAATCCACCTCGGTTACCAATGGCAACTCGCGCAACACGTACTTGAGGATCACGCCACCGCTTTTACCTTCTTCGATGGCGATGCCGGCGTCTTCGAACAATCCGGTTTCCCATAAAGTATGCAGGTCACGGGTGACCTGCCGGGATTCCAAAGTGTCACCGACTTTAAAAGAAATACGAAACCAAATAGATTCGTCGGGAACACGTTGGTTCCCGACGATCAAGATATCTTCAATCCGTTGGGGGGTCTCGTCTTGTGCTGAAATGGGTGCCCAGAGAATCAGGCTCAGCAAGCAAATCAAAAGGCCGCGAAGGAACTCGCGAGCTAACTGGGGCATTCAGCCTCCTCAGTAGTTTCCTGCCCCTTGTTGCTTGACGGTAGCACAATGTTAAAGCGCTCATTTTCGGTGTCCAGTTCGAAGAAGACGGCACCTTCGATGTTCGTGTCAGCGGATACGATGGCTTCAGCCAGCGGGTCTTCAACGTGACGTTGAATAATGCGACGCAATGGCCGCGCCCCGTACTGGCGATCACTGGAGGTTTGATCCAGTAACCATTTCAAGCCGTCCGCGGCCAGTTCCACGCTGAGATTGCTCTTGGCGAGGTTGCGGTTGATTTCGTTGATCAACAGGCCGCAGATTTGGAGCAGGTGATTGTCTTTGAGTTTATCGAAGACCACCACTTCATCGATCCGGTTGATGAACTCGGGGCGGAACACACGCTTCAATTCGCGCATGGCTTCCTGCTTCATGTTGCGATCCCGCTCGTTCACCGTACGTGTTAGGCCCAGGGACTTCTCGTTAACGATCTGTTTGGAGCCGACGTTACTGGTCATGATAATGATGGTATTTCGAAAATCAATCGTATTGCCGAAGGCGTCGGTCACCTGACCGTCCTCAAAGATTTGCAACAGGATGTTGACCAAATCCGGGTGCGCCTTCTCGATTTCATCGAACAACACAATCGAATACGGGTTGCGCTTGACCTTGTCGGTCAACTGGCCGCCCTCTTCAAAACCCACGTATCCCGGTGGTGAACCGATCATTTTGGATACCGAGTGTTTTTCCATGTATTCGGACATGTCGAATCGAATCAGTTTTTTGGGGTCGCCGAATAAAAAGCTGGCGAGCTGTTTGGACAATTCGGTTTTACCGACACCGGTTGGACCCAGGAACAGAAACGAACCCATGGGTCGGTTGGGGTTCTTCAGACCGGTGCGGCTGCGGCGGATGGCGCGGCTGACTGCCGAAATCGCCTCGTCTTGACCGACGATGAACTCGCGCAGCGTGTCTTCCATGGAGGCCAGCTTGGCTTTGTCTTCTTCTTTCATGGCTGTGACCGGAATACCGGTCCACGAGCTGACCACCTGTTCCACGTCGGCCAAGGTCACGTCCAGTACGCGGTTGTCGCGGTTAACCGAATCTTTTTCTTCTTGAATCTGTTTGCGGATCTTAATCTCGTACTCGCGCAAGACCACCGCACGCTCGAAATCCTTGTTGGCGACCGCTTCGTTCATGTCTTCGGACACCTGACGCAGGTCTTTCTCCAAGTTGCGGATCGTTTGCGTGTTGGTCGAGTGCGCCAACTTGACCCGTGCACCGGCTTCGTCGAGCAAGTCGAGTGCTTTGTCGGGCAGCGCGCGGTCGGGAATGTAACGGCTCGAAAGGTAAACGGAACCGCGCAGCGCGTCGTCGGCATAACGGACGCGGTGGAACCCTTCGTAGTGATCTTTGAGGCCGAACAAAATGCGTTCCGTTTCGTCCTCGTCCGGCGGCATGATGTTGACCGGTTGGAAGCGGCGTACCAGCGCGCGGTCTTTTTCAATGTACTTGCTGAATTCGCGGTGCGTGGTCGAGCCCACACACTGGATTTCGCCACGGCTCAAGGCCGGCTTGAGGATGTTGGCCGCGTCGAGTGAACCCTCGGCCGCGCCGGTGCCAATGATGCTGTGAATTTCGTCGATGAACAAAATCACGCTGGTGTCTTTGGAGGCCTCGGCGATAATCGATTTAAGGCGTTCCTCAAACTGGCCGCGGTACTTGGTGCCCGCGACGACCAAGGACAGGTCCAAGGCGTAAATGCGTTTGTCCATCAGCTCAATCGGTACGTTGCCCTGTACAATGCGCTGCGCCAAGCCTTCGACAATACTGGTCTTGCCGACGCCCGGCTCACCCAACAGAATCGGGTTGTTTTTGCGGCGACGCGCCAGAATTTGGATGATGCGTTCGATCTCGGCTTCGCGGCCGATCAAGCGATCGAAGGCGCCGCGTTCGGCCAGGTCCGTCAGGTTGCGGCTGAATTCACCCAGCAATGGGTGTTCTTTGCGTTTTTTGTTCAGTTTCTCTTCTTTGAGAATGTCGAGCAGAATCTCTTTGGCGCGGTAAAGGTCGGCGCCCATTTCGGCCAGGAGCTGGGAGGCGAAGGCGTGTTCGTCACGCAAAATGCCCAGCAAAATGTGCTCAACGCCCACGTACTTGTGGTTCAAGGACATCGATTCTTTGAGTGCGTAGTGCAGCACCCGTTTGGTTTCTTCACTCAACGGAATCTCAACCGTGGTGGCCGCCACCGGCTTTTTGTACATGCTTTGTGACTGCGAAATAATGCGGTCTTTCAACTCTTGAATGTTGATGCCCATTTGTTCCAGCATGGCCATGGTGGTTTTTTCAGCTTCGCGGACCAGACCTAGGAGAAGATGGGCGCTGGTAATCGTACTGGCACCAAACTGACTTGCTTCGTATCGTGCAAAGAACAAAACGCGGCGTGCTTTATCGGTATATTTCTCAAACATCATCAACTCCAATCCGCTCTCGCGTTGGGGATTCAGGTCGCTTTTCAATCCCGTGTATTCTATCACACAAATCTGCGAGGGCTGGGTTGTGGGTCACCAGCAGGCAAGAGATATTCAACTGTTTTTGTAAGCCCAATAACAGCGAAAAAACCTGGGTGCCCGTCGTCTGGTCCAGGCTGCCCGTCGGCTCGTCCGCCAACAAAATTTTTGGTTGATTGATTAGGGCCCGTGCAATCGCGGTGCGCTGTCGTTCGCCACCGCTCAACTGGGCCGGACGATGATTGGCCCGTTCCGCCATGCCCATGTGGCTAAGCAATTCATGTGCCTGGTTTTTTAATTCGACCTGTCCGCGTCCCTTCAGCATGCCTGGCAGCATGACGTTTTCTAACGCGCTGAATTCCGGCAGCAGTTGGTTGAACTGAAACACGAAACCAATGTCAGATTGTCGTACCTGGTCCCAACTTTTGTCGTCCAGGGCCGTCAGCTCCCGTTCTTCCAGGTGGATCGTGCCGCGGTCCGGTCGATCCAAACCCGCGATCAAGTTCAGCAAGGTCGTTTTTCCCGAACCCGATGGGCCCGCAATCGCCAAGAACTCGCCGCGCGCCAAGCTCAGGCTGAAATCATCCAATACCGTCAGACGGCGACCGCCCGAATCGAAGTGTTTGCTCAAGCCCTGGATTTCCAGGAACGACTGTCCGTTTTTTTCGACAGCTTGTTCGTCGCCGTGCTTACTCATAGGCCAGTGCCTCCACTGGATCCATGCGCGCCGCCTGGCGGGCGGGGAACAGGCAGGTTAGCAACGAAATCACCAGCGAGCCCAAGGCCACCAACACCACTTCGTGGGGGCGGACCACAAACGGCAGGTAACTCAAGACTTCGTAGACGTTGTTGTCGAGTTTGATCAGTTGGTAGTGGTCGGCGATCAACGCGCCGATCACGCCCAGCACGCTACCCAGAAAGGTGCCCCACAGCGATAAGGTCATGCCCTGGCGCAAGAAGATGCGCATGATGGTCGCGCGTGGCGTGCCGAACGCGCGCATGATGCCGATGTCGCGGTGTTTTTCCATGACCAGCATCGTCAGCGCCGAAATCATGTTTAGTGCCACGATCAGGATGAACAGGCTGATGACCGCCGTTGTTGCCAATTTTTCCAGTGCCAGCGCCGACAAGAGGCCTTGGTTCAAATCGCGCAGGTCGACCACGTTGGCCGACGGCAATAGATCGGGATGTGCGCGTAACGCCGTTTTGCCGATTTCCATGTCCTCAAGCGTTTGGAAGTTCACCAAAATCGACTGAATCTCGTCGGTGCCCAGTACCATTAATAATTGATCGAGCAGCAGGTAGGCATCGCTTGCGTCGAATTGCGAGTTGCCCGTCTTGAACAAACCCACCACTTCGCATTTCAGTTCCTTGAGCCGCAATGCGCCCGGTCGCATGCTCAGGCCCGGACTGCTCAAGCGCGGAACCATCACGCGAATATCGTCGCCCATGCGCACGCCCAAGTCGTCCGCCAAGTCTTTGCCCAGCACAATGCCGGGTCGCAGGCCTTCGGCTCGTTCCAGTTGCGTGAGCGAGCCCGCCTCCAATTGGCGCAGCGACGGCGCCGCCGCCATGTGCGTTTTCGGGATCACGCCGTACAACTTGCAGTAGTTGAGCCGGCGCTGCTTGGAAACCAAAACACCTGGTTCCTGGCGCACCATCGAAATCGCCTGGACCCCTGGCACCGTGCCGATGGTTTGTCCCAGCGCTTGCACCTCGTCGTTGTTCCAACTGTAGTCGACCAGCGAATTGGCGACCACGTATAGGTTGCCCGTCTCACCGACCAAGCTGGTGATGAACGCGCCGCGCATGCCGTTGTGAATGGCTAGCGCGATGTTTAGCGAGGCGACGCCCAACGTGATCCCGACCAACGTGATAATCGAGATCACGCCGATAAAGGACTGCTTGCGTTTGGCGCGAAGATAGCGATTGGCGACAAAGCGATCAAATGACATGGCGCGTTTAGGCCTCGTGGTGCGGTCGCATCAAAGGGAAAAGGATGACGTCGCGGATCGAAGGCGAGTTGGTCAACAGCATCACCAAACGGTCGATGCCCAGACCTTGACCACCCGCCGGCGGCATGCCGTGCTCCATCGCCCACAGGAAATCTTCGTCCAGGTGTTGGGCCTCGTCGTTGCCTTCGGCGCGCTGGCGCATTTGGTCTTCGAAGCGCCGCCGTTGGTCCAGAGGGTCGTTGATTTCGGTGTAGGCGTTGGCCAGTTCCATGCCAGCGCAGTACATTTCAAAACGTTCCACGAACTGATCGTTGCCGGGAATCTTTTTCGTCAGCGGTGAAATCGCCACCGGGTATTCCGTGATGAAGGTCGGCTGGATTAAGTGTGGTTCCGCCACTGTTTCGAAGACTTCCGCAAGGAGGTAGCCGTATTCGAGTTTGTCCGCTTCATCGATGTTCAGCTTTTTGGCGATTTCCAACAAGCTGTCGTGGTTTTGCAGTTGTTCCGGCGTGTAGTTGCCGAATTTGCAGGTCGCTTCAATTAAGGTGTAGCTCTGGAACGGCGCGCCAAAATTCAATTCGTAGTCGCCGTAAGTAATCATTGTTTTGCCGCAGGTTTTTTCAACTACCTCGCGGATCATGGTTTCCACCATTTCCTTCATCACGTCCAAGTTGGCGTAGGCTTCGTACCACTCCATCATGGTGAATTCGGGGTTGTGCTGGGTGCTGATCCCTTCGTTGCGGAAGTTGCGGTTGATTTCGTAAACGCGGTCGAGACCGCCGATGATCAAACGCTTCAAGTGCAGCTCAGGCGCAATGCGCATGAAGAGTTCCATGTCGAGCGTGTTGTGGTGGGTTGTGAACGGGCGTGCTGTGGCGCCGCCGGGAATCACATGCATCATCGGCGTTTCCACTTCCAGGTAGTCGCGACCCGCCATGAATTCGCGGATCGCGCGAATGATGCCACTGCGTTTTTTGAACGTTTCGCGCACGGCTGGGTTGCTCAGCAGGTCGAGCGAGCGGTGGCGATAGCGCAGTTCCGTGTCTTTCAGGCCCGCGTGTTTGTCCGGCAGCGGACGGTAGGCTTTGCTGAGGTACTGATAGCGGTCGACCTGAACCGTCAGTTCACCCGTCTTGGTGCGGAACAAGGTACCGCCGACGCTGACAAAATCGCCCAAGTCTGTCTTTTTGTAAGCTTTAAACATCTCTTCGGGCACCGCGTCGCGGCGGATGTAAAACTGCAGCCGGCCCGTGCCGTCCATTAAGGTGGCGAATGCCGCTTTACCCATCGGCCGGTTCAACATAATTCGGCCGGCGACTTCCACGCGGATCGCTTCCTGTTCCAGGCTTTCCTTGTCCTTCTCACCATGGGCCTTCGTTACTTGCTCGACCGTGTGCTCGCGTTTGACTTTACCGGGAAACGGGTCGATGCCCAGTTCCTGAATCGCTTCGCGGTTGCGGTGGCGCTGTGCGCTAAATTCGTTGTCGAGTAATTGGCTCATGGTGTGAAATCCTCCACGGTGCGTGACCCCTTGGCATCGCGGGTCCTTCATTAATTAATGATGGGCGGGACGACCCGCCGCTCAAAGAGCACCAATTATAGCAGGGTGTTTTCAAAAGGGGCCGGCCGTAATTCGCTCTTTTTATGGCTGATTTTGCCGCAAATCCACCTTTAAAGCGTTTCTTGTCGTCTCTTTGACCTTTTTCAGGAAGTTGAGCGGCCTTTGGCTGAAGATGTGATAGGCTTTGGCGCGATAGCTCGCCGTTCCCTCCGGCGGCCGTCGTTGATTGTTGCCGGGGTTGTTTCGGTTCGGGAGCTGGTTTGCAGGAAACGTCCAAAGCCCACACCTTTCACTGTCATGCCTTCTACTGGTCGCTGGCTTCCTTCTCGCTGGGGATCGCCACCCAGCAGATTTCGTTTTTTTTGTTTTTCATTGCCCAGGGCTTGCTCGCCGCCAGGTATGGCTGGCCCATGGGGGGCGTGGTGCAGTCCGGCTACCGCGCCGCCGGTTCATTGTTCGCCTGGATTGTCGTTTCCGCCCTCGTCGCTCAGGTTCGCCACCCCGATTTGCCCGCCGCTGATTTTCACTGGGCCTTCATTGCCATGTGGGTTGTCTCCACCGTGCTGGTCAGCCGCATCAGTTGGGTTGATCTGCACCGCTGGTTGCTCGTGCTCTCCGTGCCGGGGCTGATTCGCAGTATTCTGTGGTTGCTGCAGCCCGATGAAATTCGCCACGCAATGGACATCGGTTTCAGCATGTACCCACGTGCTTTTGGTTTGGTTTCCAACGCCATTACCAACGCCGAGGGTTTGGTTGTGCTTGCCGGCTGGTCGATTGCCCGTTACACCGAAAAACTCAGTGTGCGCGAGCGGCGCTTGATCCTTCTCCACATCGCCGTTTCCGTGCTCATTGTCGCCTTGTCGCGTGTGCGCTCCGGCATTCTTGGCTTTTCCGTATTATTTTTTCTAGCCGCCCTGTTTTCCAACAGGTTACGCCGGGTCGGCATTATCGCTTTGATTGGGACCCTCATTGCCGCCGGCGCCTCCATCGCTTTTTTTGGTTTTAATATGGCCTCGATTGAAGAGCGGTTGGACCTCATCCAAAGCAGCCTGCAGTTATGGCGCATGTACCCCATGTTGGGCATTGGCCCGGATCGTTGGGAGGCCGTGCCGCTGGGTGAGGATATTTTGGTCGGGCATCCCCACAACACCGTGCTCGCGATTATGGTGGAGTCCGGTCTGATCGGTTTGGGGTTTTACCTGGCCTTTGTCGTTGCTTTGTTGCGTCGTTATTTCTGGCTTTTCAAGAACCGGCGCCGGCTCGAGCGCGCGCCTGAATGGGTTGTCAAAGCCCTGTGCTTTGCCCTGGTCAGCTACCTTGTTTTTGGTTTGTTTGATTTCAACTTTGGCGACTCCGAGCTGCTTTTACTGCATGCGTTACATTGGGGTTTGGCGACCAAATTATGGCAGGTTGCTCAGACACCTGAAGGCTTGGTGTCGGAGCCTGAGGATGGCTAAGAGCCGTTTGGACGCAGTGGTTTGCCTCGTGAAGGAAAAGGTGATGGTAACCATTGCTAATGGCGCTCCGCGTGTTTTTGCCCGACCGCGATGCTTCTTTTTTCCACCCGCTTTTCCGCTTTCTACCGCTTCGCTTTTCTGTGACAATATTGGGGTTTCCAAATGCCGCGACGCCTTGGCTTCGTCCCATTCGTTGGTTGTTTTCCTTCGGCGTCTGCCTCAGCCTCCTTGTCTCACACTGTGCGCTACCTTTTTCATATAGGATTCGACATGATGTTCGCTGATCGCATTCTCTCCCTTTGTCAAAGCAAGAACAGTCGTTTGGTTGTCGGCTTGGATCCCCACTGGGACTTGATCCCCGAGTCGTTTAAATGTGGTTTTAACGAAACCCAAACCGCCGCTCTGTTGAGCGGGTACATGAACAATGTCATTGATGTGACCCACGATCACGCCGTCGCCTACAAACCACAAATCGCCTTTTTTGAGCAGTTTGGCTTACCCGGCCTGATCGCTCTCAAAGAAGTGCTCGATCACCTGCACCATTTGCAGTGCCCCGTTATCATGGACGCTAAGCGCAATGATATTGGCAGTACCGCCGCCGCTTACGCGCGCACTTTTTTTGGTGACCGGCAACTGCCCGCTGCTTTTCCCAGCGATGCTTTAACCGTTAACGGTTATCTCGGCGCCGACGGCATCAAACCCTTCCTTCAAAAAACCGAGCACGGTATTTTTGTGCTCGTGAAAACCAGTAATCCGTCCAGCGGTGATCTGCAAGACGCCGCCTTTGCCGACGGCACTACTGTCGCCGATCGCATGGCCGATTTGCTCGAAACCTGGACCGCTGACCACGTCGGTCAATTCGGCTACGGCAATGTCGGTGCCGTTGTCGGCGCCACCTATCCCAAGCACATGATTGCCTTGCGTCGTCGCATGCCGCGCTGTTTGTTTTTGGTGCCAGGTTACGGGGCCCAGGGCGGCTCCGCCGATGCCGTCAAGGCCGCCTTTGATGAGCGTGGTTTGGGTGCCCTGATCAACTCGTCGCGCGGCATTCTGTTTCCCCCTGATTTTGAGGCCAAAGGGTTTGAGGCCGTGCGGGAAGCAGCCGTCGAGGCCAAAACCGACATCAATCGTATTCTTTCCTAATGATTTTTGTGTCCCCCGGCGGACCGGTCCTTGAATTGAGGTGGCTATGTCTGAGCAAGTTCGTGCCCGAATGGATGAGTTGATCGAGCAAATTGAGCATCACCGTGTGCGCTATTACCAGGAGCACAGCCCCGAAATCAGCGACGCTGAGTACGACGGCCTCGAGCGTGAACTCAAGCAACTTGAAACCGCCCATCCCAAGTTGGTGCGCGCCGATTCGCCCTCGTTCCGCGTCGGCGGCGGTGTGGCCAAGGATCACCCCCAACAAGAACACGCCACGCCGATGTTGTCACTCGAGAACAGCTACAACAGCGCCGATCTTGCCGATTACTTTGAGCGCTGTGAAACCGAAGTCGGCCGCGAACTGGTTTATTCCGCCGAGCTTAAAATCGACGGTGTTTCACTCTCGTTGGTCTATGAATACGGTTCGCTCAAAGCCGCCGTCACCCGTGGCGACGGTCGCGTCGGTGAGGAAGTTACCCTTAACGCCAAAACCATTCGCAACCTACCGCTGCGCGTCACCGCTTGGAAAGATGTCCCGCGTATGGAAGTGCGCGGTGAGGTCTACATCGACCGCGCCGATTTTGCCCAAATTAACGAAAAACGCGTCGCCGCCAACCTGCCGTTGTTCGCCAATCCGCGGAACTCGGCCGCCGGCTCCATGCGTTTGCTCGACTCACGCGAAGCCGCCGCACGTTGCTTGCGCATGTTTGTGTTCCAAGCCTTGGGACCTTGGGCGCAGGCGATTAACTCGCATATCGAGGCACTCAAACAACTTAAAGCGTTGGGTTTCCCCACCAATCCGCAGAATACCGCTATTCACAACCTGGCCGAGTTGGAAACCCTGATTGAGGATTGGTCGGCCAAACGTCCCGGCCTCGCCTACGACACCGACGGTATTGTTCTGAAAGTTGACGACACCAGTTACTACGACACCATTGGTTACACCACCAAGTTCCCGAAATGGGCCACCGCTTACAAGTTCCCAGCCGAGCAAGCCACCACCCAAATAAACGACATCAGCATTCAAGTCGGGCGGACCGGTGTGTTGACGCCCGTTGCCAACTTTGAGCCGGTTTCCCTCGCCGGCACGACCGTCTCGCGCGCCACCCTGCACAACTTCGACGAAATCGAGAAAAAAGACATCCGCGTCGGCGACTGGGTGTTCATCGAAAAAGGCGGCGACATCATTCCCAAGGTTGTGAAAGTCATCGAAAGCAAACGCGCCGCCGACAGCCAACCCTACCAATTGCCCGAGGCCTGCCCCAGTTGTAGTACCGAGCCGCAACGCGTGCCTGGCCAAGTCGCCTTGCGCTGCGAGAACCTGTCCTGTCCCGCCCAGTTGGAACGGCGTATCATGCACTTTGCCTCGCGCAACGCTATGGATATTCAGGGTTTGGGTAAGGAGCGCGTGCAGCAGATGGTCGAGCAGAAGCTCGTTACCGATTTGGTTTCTATCTACCAGCTCGACGACGAGAAGCTGTGGCGCTTGGAACGCGTCGGTACCAAGTGGATCAACAACCTGTTGGCCGAAATCGAAAAATCCAAAGCGCGGCCGTTTACCCGGTTGTTGTTTGCCGTCGGCATTCCCATGATCGGCGAAAAAGTGGCGGAACTGTTCGTTGAACGTTTCCCTTCCTACGAGGCCTTGCTCGCCGCCGATGTCGAAGCACTGGCCGACATTCACGGCATTGGCGAAAAAGTGGCGGCGAGTTTGCATGAACACCTGCGTTTGCCGAGTTACCAGGCGACCTTTGCCGCCTTTGCCGAGCTGGGACTCAAGCTCGAAGCCGAGGCCGGCGCCCAGCGCCAAGGCGATGACGCCCTGCAAGGGAAAACCATTGTCGTAACCGGCACGTTTAACGAGCTGAGCCGCAAAGAGATTACCGACTTGCTCAAGCTGCGGGGCGCCAAAGTGACCTCCAGTGTGACAAGTAAGACCGATTTTCTCGTTTGCGGCGAGAAACCTGGCTCCAAATTGGACAAGGCCCAATCACTCGACGTCACGGTGGTGGGCGAGGAGTGGATCGCACAATGGCAAAATCCCTGAATCAAACCGAAAAATCCAACGGCTTCATTGTTATCGTTGAGGATGAAAGTGAATCGTTGAAGGCGATGAAACTCGCGTTGGGCAAAAAGGGTTACCACGTTGAAGCCTTTACCAACGCCGATGAAGGGATTCGTTTTATTAGCGGCGCGCCCCAGGAAATTGACCTGGTGATTACCGACTTGCGCATGCCCGGCACCGACGGTTTAACCGTGCTCAAGGAAACCAAAAAGGCCAATGCCGAGATTAGCGTGATTTTGGTGACCGCTTACGCTTCGGTCGATTCCGCCGTCCAGGCCATGAAACTGGGTGCCGACGATTACCTTACCAAGCCGATTGATCTTTACGAGTTCCGCGCCCGCGTCTCGAAATTAATGACCAACAGCAACCTCAACCGCGAAGTGGAAATGCTGAACCAGCGTCTCGACAAGCAGTTCGGGTTCGACAACATCATCGGCCGCTCCCAGCCGATGGAAGCTTTGTTCGACAAAATTCGCGTCGTTGCCGGCACCAACGCCAACGTGCTCCTGTTGGGCGAAAGCGGTACCGGCAAGGAATTGATCGCCAATGCTTTGCACCAACATTCGCAAAAGCGTGGGCAACGTTTTCTGCCCATCAACTGCGCCGCCATACCCAGCGATATTCTCGAATCCGAATTATTCGGCCACGAGCGCGGTTCCTTTACCGGCGCCGTCACGCGCAAAATCGGCAAATTTGAATTGGCCGCCAACGGCACTTTGTTTCTCGACGAAATCGGCGACATGAACCTCGACCTGCAGGCCAAACTGCTGCGCGTGCTAGAAAACCGCGAGCTCACCCGGGTTGGCGGTTCGGAACCGATCCACATCCATTCGCGTTTCCTCTTCGCTACCAACCGTAACTTGCAGGAAGAAGTGCGCGAGGGTCGTTTTCGCGAAGATCTTTACTACCGCATGAACGTCGTGACCCTCAATATTCCGCCATTGTGGCAGCGCCGCGACGACATTCCACTGTTGGTGCATTACTTCATTGGCAAGTTCAACCAGGAGCACGGCAAACAGGTTGCCGACATCGATCCTGTCGCCATGAAACGTCTGACCGCTTATCCGTGGCCCGGTAATATTCGCGAGTTACGCAATGTCGTTGAACACCTGGTGATTTTTAACCGCGACGGTGTGATTTCGGAGAAGGATTTTCCCGATTACTTGGGTCGCAAAGAAGATATTCCCGTGGCCGTGACCATCCCCGTCGGCATGACCATGGGCCAATTGGAACAAGAAGCCATCCGCCAGATGTTAGCTCATTGTGGCGGCAACAAAACGCGCGCCGCCGAACTGCTCGATATCTCGTTGCGCACTTTGCAACGCAAGGTCAAGGAGATGGAGGGCGGTGACGGCGACAGTGACGACGAGTCCTAAGCGCGGCGTCGACCGCTAAATAGAAGTCGTTGTAGCACAAGGAGCATTTCGTGAAGTTTGCATTCATCATGGATCCGTTAACTAAGGTTAAGGCCTATAAAGACACGTCTTATCATTTGATGCTGGCCGCCGCCGAGCGCGGTCACGAAGTTTTTTACCTGGATCAAAACTGGTTGTTTGCGCGCGACGGGGTGCTTTTCGCCGAGGTCATTCCTGTCAAGGTATTTGCCGATCACGACCGCCCGTTCGAAACCGGCACGCGCCAAGAAACACGTATGGATGCCATGGACGTGGTGCTCATTCGCACCGACCCACCCTTCGATCGCCGTTACTTCTACACCACCTTGCTGTTGGACCTGTTGCCAAGCACGACGCGTGTCGTTAACCGCCCGCAGGGTTTGCGTGACTGGAACGAAAAGTTGTCGGCCTTATACTTCATGAAATACTCGCCGTCGACGCTGGTGACCAGCAGCATCGAGCAAATCCGCAAGTACATCGTCGCGCAAGATCAGCGCGTCACCTTGAAGCCGGTCGACGGCCATGGCGGCCGCGGCATTTTGTTCGTCGACAAACACGACAAGAACTTAGATCAGCTTTTGCTGATGGCCACCCATGACGAGAGCCACCGCGTCATCGTGCAGGAATACGTGCCCGGCGCCAAAGACGGTGACAAACGTATCTTGCTGCTTAACGGCGAGCCCATGGGCGGCATTTTGCGCATGCACCAAGAGGGCAAAGAGCTCAACAACATGGACGCCGGCGGCACACCGCACCCTTGGAAATTAACCGAACGCGAGCACGAAATCTGTCGCGACCTGGGACCGGCCTTGCGCGAAAAGGGTATCCTTTTCGCGGGCATCGACATCCTCGGCGACCAGCTCATCGAAATCAACGTTACCAGCCCCACCGGTTTACAAGAGCTGTGCCGCTTCGACGGCGTCGCCTTCAACCACCGCATCATCGAAGCCATGGAAGCCAGGTAACGACGGTTCCAATCTAAAACCAAGGTGGTCGCCACTTCCGTTTCGAATGGCCGGCCGACCCAACCTTTTCAATCCGAGATCGATTGGAAGTTAGGCCGGCACTCAATCGGCGTGACGATGCGCATCTCCGGCGGACGAAAAGAGTGGGTGGCGGTTGGATTCGAGGAAGGTCAAAAAATGCCCCCGATCTTTCCCATTGCGAAGATGTCCGCTTCTAGTAGGTTCCTTGGCTAAAGCCGCAGTGGTATACCTTGATTCGCTTCATTTGGCTTTCCACTTTTAGCTTGATACTTTCTATTCCTTGTTTGCGTCTCTGTACTTGGAGCTCATAGCCGTCCGTACCCTTGCTGAACCGATGGGCTTCAGTTCTGATTTTTTGTTCGGCTTTGCCTGGAGTGTCGAGTATTTGGCCAGAGACAGCGTTGGCACCAAAATGATCCGAGGGGGTGTCTAAACAAGAAAAGTGGATGGTGTAGCCGCGTTTCAGTGCCTCGACCAGAGCTACCCCTTCTTGTTCCATGCTGGTGGAACCGACATGGTTGCCACGTTTTCTATTAAGGCTCCAGGAAGAACTGGAAGCTTGTTGGAGAGGTGCGGGCGGCGGGGCAATGGGCGCAGAAGATGATGAAGAGACTGGTTCTGGTGGCAACTCGGCGGGAGGCGTCGCTGCCGGCGAAGGAAGGATGTTATTGGATTCAAGCCACGACTGGGCGGCTTGAGCAATGGTGTGGAGATCTTGACCTCTAAACCTGCTCATATAATCGCTGAAAGCTCTTTTCACACTAGCCCTATGTGTCAGGATAGTTGTCGCACCAGAATGAGCTAGAATTCCAGGAGTGGAGGCAACTTGGGACATTACACACAGGAACAAAAAGCGGCCATCGTAGCGAAGATGATGCCGCCTCACAAC
>JAUIFE010000046.1 GCA_030429565.1 Holophagae bacterium
GCACGGTTACCGCGACCTACAGCTACGACCACCAACAGCGCCGCATCCGTGCGGCCACCCGGCAAAACCAAAAACCTTTGGCCTTCGCGTATGAAGGCAGTAAGGTCATCGCCATCGGTTTGTACGATGGCACAGGCCAAGTGTAGTGGACCCACGCCATCGGCCAAGGTGCATTGGGGCCGGCCTTCATCAAGGACCTAACCGGCGCCGGCCACGACTACTACATCTTCTGCGATCACCTAGGCACGCCACTGGCGTACAAAAACACAGCCACCGGCCAGATCTACGTTAACCCAGTGTCCCCATGGGGTGAAAGCTTGGCCAACGCGCCAACGCGCGGCTCCCCATACACCAACCAAAACTTCGCACTCCCCCCAGACGCTGTTTTCCCAACCGCACCACTGGGCTTAGCGGGTCACCTGCATGACGCAGACACCGGCTTAATCTACATGCACCACCGCTATTACGACCCGCAGCTAGGCCACTTCCTAAATCCCGACTTTCGCGCACCCGACCTTTACGACCCCAGTACCTTTACCGAACCTTATGCGTATGCTGCCGGTAACCCGATGATGTTCTGGGATCCTGATGGGCTGAAGGACATTGTCTTCAGTGTGCGTAGCACATATTACGGAATCACGGTAGATCACAGGGTTTGGGATGCTTTGGTGCGCTCAACTCCTGTCATTGATGGGCAACCTCTTTTCGAAAATCCCCACGTTCCTGACCTCATTCCAACTGAAGGTGGCGGATACGAGTACGTCAATGAAGCTGAATATCGTCAAAGATCACGAACCCTTGAAGCAGCTCTAATTAAGGGTTTTAAGTCAAATGCCTTTGAGCATTTTCAAGCTATTCGAGGCGAAATTGGTAATCATCTGGATAGTTTGAACGAAACAGATCGGCACAGTCTATACGGAGAATTAAATGCCATTGGCGTTCTGCCATACCTCGGTGCTGATGTAGTTGGCCGTGAGTATGCTCAAGAAATTGCTGGTTTCCTTCTTCCGCATGAGAACCAAACCTACTTCCAGTATGGGTTTAATAAAGATCTGGAAACGGCATTTTTAATCACAGACATTGTCTCTTTTGGTTCCGCAGCAGTTTCCAGACCTGTTCTAGGTTTAAGCAAAACTGCTTTTACAAGTATGGCTCGTGGAGGGCGGAAATTCGCTGGGAGGATTCGAAATTTTCGATTCCCCAAACTCAACGTCAATTGGCAACAAGGCGGTATAATTGCTGATACGATGGGGAATCCCCATATCGCTTGGCCGAAGTTCAATTTGAGCTTCAGTACAGGAGGGAAAAGAGCTGGTTCAAGTTCATGGCCGTGGAAAAGAAAAACGGCTTCTATAAAAGAGCTTGCTGCAGGAGGAGGCAATTGTGAATCTTGTGCTCACAAAATTCAAGAGGCAATTGGTGGTAGCATAATTCATATCGTACCAGATCAGAATATTGCCAGAGGCGCCAAATTTATTGGACCAGTTCGTGCTCGATCAGGAAAGCTAATAACAGACAATTGGAAGGAACATTTTGCAGTCAGGATTGATGACATGATTTTCGATAGAATCACTGGCCCTGAGGGCATGTTGATTGATGATTACATGAAGCTTTTTGATTGGGGTGACGCACTTCAATTTAACAATGTTGTGAAGTAGGTAAAACACTATGGAAAAACCATTAAGAGATGTTATTCGCGGGATGCGAGGAAGAGAAGGAATGTATGTACGACCTCCAGACTGGAATAACATTGTGTCCTTTCTCCATGGGTTCTCCGAAGGGCGCAAAGCCTCCGGTGTCACAAGTGAACTTGAAGCATTTGAATCTTGGTTAGAAAAAAAAGCCGACTACAAGAGTTCAAGTGGTTGGACTTGGGTAATTGAAAATAAATTTGCTGATGGAGACCCAAACAAGGTGTTATATGCCTTTTACGATTTATGGGATGAATACCTTCGAGAAAACCCGTAGTCTTCCAAATAGATTTCGGCCATAAATCGAAGGTAACCAGCTCCTCTTCAACCTCTTGCCAGTGCTCTGATTGACAACAAAAAAAACGAAACAAACCAAAGCCAACATACCAAGTTATCACTCAGCTAAATCAAAAGGAGTGATAACTATGTCAGAATCGATCAGGCGTTACGTGAAATGGTACAAATCTAGAATCAACAATGAGGTAGCACAGCGCTATCTTGACAGGCTAAATCTCAACAACCAGGATGCTATCGAGAAGTTTGAAATTGCTTATTGTGATGGAAGCTATCTGAAACACATCAAGCGACAATCATCTTCTCCTTTGTCATACAAGAACTTCAAACAGAGTTTTGCCGCCGATGGTTTGTTAGATGGAAGTCATCAAGAGAAGTTTCGTTCGGGGCTCGTTTTTCCGCTATACGGCGACGATAACTCTTTGAAGCAGGTGTGGGTTAGCAAGGTTAGTGAACGTTTGAAATCGGGGCGATACGAGCTTCTTTTGAACGATTGTATCGATGTATTGTGGAATCAAGAAGCTCTAAAGGTTCGCGAAGTCATACTGACAAATGGAATCTTGGATGGTTTATCTTGTTGGGTGAATGGATATCACAATGTTAGCTCGGTATTACATATTGATACTTTCAATGATTGGCTTGTTGGCAGACTGCTTGAATCGAAGGTAAAACAGGTTGTGTTAGCGCTGTCTTACAGTGACTTTAAATCAGATCAAGTCACTAAGTTTATCGGCAAGATAGTATCAAGTGGTTTTGTTGTTCTCAAAGTCCAATTGCCGCGAACAATGACGCTTCAGCGATATGCAATTAAGAAAGATCTTGGTGACCTGTTTGATTCCATGATTAGAGTTGATAATAGCCTTGATGTTAATCCTAAAGATATGGGCTCTTTGCCTCTAGATGGCATTAAGGGTAGCTCCGATTCCATAACTAAGACGCTTTCTCTTGAAATAGCTGATAGAAAACAACTTGCAGAGCTTTCAAGCGATAATCCTGAAAATCAACCTAAGGAAAAGCCAAGCCCTGAAATCGTGAAAGAACCCAAGGTTAAGGTCGAAGTTACGTAAGCCTACCAAGGGCCGTTCAAAAAGAATCCCGACAAGTCGCTACACTTCCCTAAATTCATTTGGGAGGTGTTTCTTTGGGAACGCTACGAATCGAACCTAAGGTTAAACAACCTGGTTTTGTTAAGCTCCAGCTTTCCGGTTCTTCGGTTGCGGCCGGCGCAGAGGGACCAAAAACCGACGCAGGTTCTTTTGAAGCTACAATTCGCTTGGTTACCCGACAAGGGACGCTCATTCAGTTGAGTCGCGATGTACCGCTAAAGCAAGTTGCGCGACTCGTTCGCTTGCTGGACGGGAGTTTGCACCTATGATTTGGGATAGTCGCGTTGAGGTTCATATCTATAATCAGCCAACCGACATGAGGAAATCTCACGACGGTCTGGCGGC
Source organism: Holophagae bacterium (assembly GCA_030429565.1). Lineage (GTDB taxonomy): Bacteria > Acidobacteriota > Holophagae > Acanthopleuribacterales > Acanthopleuribacteraceae > Acanthopleuribacter. Next base: position 3,437 of record JAUIFE010000046.1, read on the forward strand.
GTTGTGTCAACAGGCCATGGGGTGCAACCCATTATCGGGTCAGGTTTTTGTTTTTATGAACAAACGACGCGACCGGGTGAAATCATTGTTTTGGGACGGCACGGGGTCATTTATACATGTAGCTACATGTATCCAATCTGAAGTCCTTCCTATGGGTTCAAATCTAGCGTTTGCTTGGCAAACATTATTGGCAAACATCATATGGACGCTTTGAGGTGGGATGAGACGGGATTAATCGTCCCGCCTCAGCCTGCGCTGCGCCGTTGTTCTTTAGTCGCCGGTTTTTTGGGGTGTGAATGGGAAAAAATAGGCGGCCACTTCGGGGAATAAGTTGACCCAGGCGTGGACGTTGTGGCCTTCCTCGTACTCGATAGCTTTGTGCTGGATCTTTTTGGAACGCAAGACTTTGCGCAAGTCTTCGCCGTCTTTTTTCCAGCGCGCGTCGAGCCGACCGACGGCAACAAACAAGTTCATGGGTTTGGGGCGGCTTTTTTTCAGATCGCGCAACACATTGGTCGGCGAAAGCGCGGGTGCCAATACGGCCGCGCCGGCGACGCGGTTGCTGTAGTGAAATACAGCGTCGAGCGCCATGAGGCCGCCGCGCGAGCCGCCCAAGATGACCCGTTTATCGGCGCTTTGGAGCGTTTTGTAGTTGCGGTCGATGAACGACACAAGATCGTAAACATACCAATTGCGGTACTTGCTGTTGCCGCGGTACTGTTCGCGACGGTCGGTTGCGTCGCTCATCACTACCAAAAACGGATTACAGCGGCTGTAAAACATCAGCGCATCTAAGGTGGTTTGCAGGTCGCCGTCGTTGCGGAACAGGCCGCCGTCGTTGACATACATCACCGGCAGGGCTCGGTCGCGGTTGAGATCGTAGCTGCGCGGTACGTACACGAAAATTTCTTGTTCCTCGCCTTCCAGCTTGATGCGGTGTTTTTCGATGCGTCCTGGCTTGACCTGGGCCAGTTCTTTTTTGCTGAACCGCGGCGCGAACCCCGGCATTTGCGCGATCGAGCAGCGTTCGTTGAAGATGGTCAGGCTATGGGGGTTGTGCGGATCAGTAAACGTTTGGTCGCCGACCTTGAACTTGTACATCATGCGCGATTTACCCAACAGTGAAACGGAAGCAAAATACCAATGGGTTTCACCCAGGCGCGACATCTGGCCCAGGGCGGGATCGTCTTTGCCGTAGAGCGCGCCGAACCCATTGAGATCGTGGAGGATGCGCGGGCGGATTTGGTGGTTTTTGTGTTCCAGCAAAAAAACGATTTGGTTTTTTTCCACCAATGGCAGTCCGCGACGTTTTATAAATTTGCGGATCACGCGATTGGTTTTTTTGGATTTACTCTCATTGGCAATCGCTAAAAGATCATTGAAGTTTTGTGGGGCCTGCCTTTTGGCGGCGATTGCGTGCGGGGCAAGGACCGTAGCCAGAATCAAAAGGTAGCGTGGCCAACGTATATTCATTCTGTACTCCATCAAAGATGACACAGGTGTTGCGGCTCGGTGCGAGCGGCCGATGTTCCTGTTCGGGATTGAAAAAAACCATCCTAGCATGCGCCTGCCGGCATAGGGTAATGCTAGCTGGTTTACCGACCGGTAGCGTCTGAGGTGATGGGATCGGCTGCCTCCATGGGCTGGGTTTTGGCTGGGCATGGTGTCGGTGTTCGTTGGGGTGTCATAGCAAAAAAAGCCGGCCGCAGGGGCCGACTTTTCTGAATTTACGTCGTGTTATGACCGGGTTACGACCTTGCGCGTCGCGGCCGGCGGTATGGGTATTTTGCACTCGTAATTAACGAAACATCACCCGGTTTTGAGTGTGCGATTCGGGTGCACGCTCTGGTTGGCGCCACCCTAGATCAGTCACTTTCGGTTCGATCTGCTGGCGCGCCTTTGCGGCGGAGGGGAGGGCGCGTCGGCTGGATGTAAGGACGGGGGTTTGGCGGGTGTTGTGGGAGGGGGGTCCCCCGCTTACCCGGGAGTCGGCGGGGAGACCCGCCCGCTCCAAACCCTGTCCGCCAAAATCAGGGTTGGTTAACACCGGAGCGGGCATAATTCACCACCACGTCCCATGCAATTTCTTGAAGGGCCTGTGCGGTATCGGGTGGGATGTTGAGCCAATCGCGTTCACCCCAGTAGCCGTCGAAACGGCTGGTCAAGCCAATGGGGCAGCGTTTGTACAAGGTCGCGTATTGGACGAGGGCGATAAAGTAGTTACCCACTTTATTCATGTGGATATTGTCGACCATCATGTCGGCCTTGAGGTTGCTGATGCCGGGGACTTGACCTGCGTCGATGCGAATACGCAATTCGCGAACGGCTAAGCCGGCTGGGACGAGGTAAACCGGCGCTTCGTTGGGGCGCTGGGTTTCGACGTAATCGGCGATCTGTTCCCAAAGCAACAACTTGCGATCAACGGCGTTGTACCAATCGCCCGTCGTCATTTCCGGCCATGTTTGGTAGATGAAGAGCTCGGCATTACCGTCACCTTTGAGGATCTCATCGTAAAAGCGAACCGCGTAGCCTTCGCTGTCGTTCCACGTGATGTGGTTCTCCAGAGGCAGCGCTTCGGTGATGACCAGTGTGTCGAAATTGCCCGAGGGTAGTTGGGTCGCGTAGTTGGTGCCGCCACCGCCACCTGGATTGCTGTAGTTCCAGCGCAGCGGAGACCCGTTAATGTACTGGTAGCTCTGGGTGTGGAACATGTCGGCATCTTCAGCCAACTTGTTGAGAATGTAAGGCATGTTGTCGTTTACCAAGCTGTGCCCGATGAAGTAAACGCCGCGTTGGTTGATGGCGGACGCGCCACAATCGCCAGGGGTGCCGTCGCCACCGTCAGAGCCGTCGCCACCGTCAGAGCCGTCGCCACCATCAGAGCCGTCGCCACCATCGGTGCCATCGGTGCCATCGGTGCCATCGGTGCCATCAGTACCGTCAGTGCCATCGGTGCCATCAGTACCATCGGTGCCATCAGTACCGTCAGTGCCATCGGTGCCATCAGTACCATCGGTGCCATCAGTGCCATCGGTTCCATCAGTACCATCGGTACCGTCAGTGCCATCGGTGCCATCAGTACCGTCAGAGCCGTCAGAGCCGTCAGAGCCGTCAGAGCCGTCGCCACCATCGGTGCCGTCAGTGCCGTTGGCATACCAATCCACTTGCAGGACTGCGTCCCAGCCGCCTTCGTAGTACTCGACGGTTACCGTTTCCAAGGGGCTGACGATTTGAACATCGGCGGTATAGGTGGTCGCCGCTTGGTCGAGCCATGCGTCGATGACCAATTCACTGCCGACCCAAACGCGGACGCCGTCGTCGGCGGTGGCTGAGAAGGTATAGTTGCCGGGAACAAAGTCAAAATAACCGCTGAAGCGGGCAGAGTAATAATCTTTGCCAATGCCCGGCCCGGGGGAGACATCGCCCCAGAAATAATCGATGCGCGTGGTTTGTTCGGTGTAAACGGCATCGCCGGACAAGTAGCGGTTGGGGAAAAAGTCGCCACAGAAGGTGCCCTTGGGGCAGGCGTCGAGATCGCCGACGCGCTCCCAGGCAAACTCCAGTGTGGCGTCGCCCCAGTACTCGTAGTATTCAACCACAATGTCGTGGTAACCGGCTTGGACCGGTGCTTGCGCCACATATTCGGTGGCGGGTTGGTTTTTCCAACCGTCGATGATGCGCTCGCCGTCGAGGTAGACGCGGACGCCGTCGTCGGCAAGGGCGATAAACTCAAAAATGCCGGCTTCAAACAAGAAGCGACCTTCGTAACGAGCGGACCAGAAATCGTGAGCGATGCTGTCGCCGGGGCTTAAAGCGCCCCAATGGTTGGCGATAATCCCTTCCTCACGGGTGTAAACGGGGGTTCCGGTTAAGTCGACAGTGTCGTAATAGCGGGCGCAAAATTTATTGTCGGCGCCGGTACATGACTGGGCGCTGACTTGGGCGACCCCTTGGCTTACTAATAGAAGTAGGCCAAAGAAAAGAGGGAACCATAGTTGAGAAAGGCGGGATTTTTGGTGTGAAGAATTTTGGGAAAAAGAAAAATCGCTTCGCTCGAAGAACAAGGACATGGGGAATCTCCTCATGGTATGACCGTGTGTGAACGGTTAGTGATTTTCCAGACACAAAGATAGCGGCCCTTACTGTTGAAAGGGGGAAGTGTGACATTTGCTAACAAACGTCTGGAAAAGGTTTCATTTGGCGGAATCTTTTAGCGAGCAGGTGCGGAACACCATGACGTGGAACGACTGGGACAGGCACAAAAAGACGCGCTTGCCAAGAGGGCAAGAAACTGACAATGAAACACTTGAACTGAATGACGGGGTGTGATGTAGGTCCTGTGAGTTGGTTGTTGACGCAATCAAAACACAAGTATCACCGGGCGCCGGAGCGCCGTGATCGGAGCATCATGCCGCGGTAACCACTATGGGCGGATTTTCGTGAAAGCGTGATTACCGAGCTCACATTTTCGGGTGAAAAACTCGAAAATGGTGCCTCCATAAAATGGAGGTTTGGGGCTTATTGTGGAGCATGCGGGGTTAATCGTTCTGTATATTTCTGGCGTACAAAACGATGGGTTTAGGCGGTATGCACATGTCCCAGTGAATGCGCCCATTTTACCGCCTTTTTGGGTTGTACATTGTGTCTCGGCTCACGTTATTGTGGCGTGCCTGGGAAACTCTGGGGTGGTGTGAATTTTTGGTTAAACCTGAAATGTGCGACAATTTGAGGATAAGCCTCTTGGAATAAGCTTTTTGCAGCGGGCCATTGGTGTTGGCGCTTGCCTGCGTGTGCTGGTTCTTGGTGAGGTTATCCTTGTTTGGTTTGCTCGCGTTGACCCGCGCTCCGTGCGCTAGCGCACACTTTTTTGTCCAGCATTTGTCTTCGATTTCACGTCTGTTTTCGATTTTTTTTGCTTCGCCCTATGGGGGAAGCCTGCCTGCTGAGCGTATCTTTCTTCATTGGAGAAGAACTTGGACGGAGTTGCGTCGTTTTGGGTCACGCGCGCCACCACGGGTTGCTCCTCAGGATCGCCTTGTATCTGGAAAAACCATAGTCGCACTGTTATGTTTATGATCAGAATGAATCATTTGTGCGGATTTTCGGGTGCCGGCGGGATGAGGTCGAAGCCCACCTGTGGTTTTCACCGACTGCTGAATTCAGGTCGGTTAGCTTATGGCGAGGTGCTCTTATGAAAGCTAGGTTCCTGTTTGTGTTGTTGGGTTGTCTCGGGGCGCTAGCTCCGGCTCAGGATGTTCAAGAAAATATCCGCGTCGTTTTTCGCGACGTTCGCGTTCACGTGACCGACAAGGATGGCAATCCCATTCGCGGTCTGAAGAAAGAAGATTTTAATTTGAGTGAAGCGGGTGAAACGCGCCGTATCGATTTCTTCGAAGAAGTCGACTTATCACTCGAGCTGGCCAAAGAAACGGTTTACCACGACGACGGCTTGGTTGAAGATCCCGATGCTCGGCCGGTGCGTAAAACCAACCAAGAACGCAACATGGTTGTGTTCATTGATAGTTCGAATATGACCGAAACCGCGTTCGGGCCCTTTGTTCAAACCGTTCACGAGTTCATTGATTCCTCGGTGGTTGACGGTGACCTCGTGAAAGTGGTTCAGTTTGACGATCGTTTAGAAATTCTCACCGGCTTTACCGCGAGCAAGCAAGAAATGCATGCCGCCGTTGATAAAGCCAAATACGGTGGCAACTTGCGGAAGCGTTTGGAGTCCGCCGAGGTCGAAGTGATTCGTCACTTCTCCAATTTCCTGGCGCCGCAGGAAGGTCAAAACGCCACTGCTCAGGAGATGGCCGTCATTCGCGACGGCTATCGCTTGGAGCTGGAAGACGCCGTTCGTGCAAAACACACCATTAAATCCAGTTACTTCGACGCTTTTCAGTCCAGCTTAGATTACTTGGCCCGCGTCTTCGACCAAATGTCGGGCTCCAAATCCGTGTATCTGTTTACCGGTGGTCAGCACGTTCTTAACCGCAGTTTGGTCAAGGACACCAAACGCATTGTCAAACAGATGAATCGAGGACTCAACTCTTCGAACGTCACCGTTTACACGATCCTGCACATTCCTCAAGAATCGATTGGCATTAAAGATCGCTTGGCCGGTCGCGTCCGCCTCGACAACGAAAACAACCCGCTGGGTATCCTTGGAAACACCGCTTCGCCGGCTGAAGGGACCATTCTCGAGGATACGCTGGAGCTGACGACCGGACCCTACGAGGTCTCTGACGGCACCGGCGGTATTGTCCAAGCCGCTCATTCGCCAAGCGACATTGGCAATGCGTTCAAGCGATTTCAAACACGGGCCAACCACTATTACCGCTTGGGTTATTCGGTTGATTCGCCCGATAAAAAAACGCGCATTAAAGTCGACATGGTTGAGGCTTACAAAAAGGCCAAGCTCCATTACGGGAAACAATTTAACCCGGTTAAATCCTACTTAGAGTTAAGTCCTCAGGATCGCGCGATCGCCTTCGAAGCTTCGCTCCAATATACGCGCAGCTTTCGAGACGACCTCGATGCCATGCCTGCTTTTCATGCCTTTAAACACCCGGTTGAAAAAGGGGACATGGTGCCGGTTACGCTTGGTTTAAAGGTAAAGCAGTTTCCCAAGAATGGTTTTGAGATTGGTTTTGCCGCGCTCAACGCTGAGTTTGGTTTGATTGATCTGGTCCGTTCCACGGTTAAACGCAACGATGCTGATCGCGATTTCCTGTTTTACGATGTGCTTTTACCGAAAACGAAGCCGGCCTTGGTGCGATTCAAGATTGTGAATCTCGACAATGGCGAGGAAAGTTTGCTCGAGTTGCCTTACGAGCGGGACGAGCACAAGGAAACGGATTTCCATATCAGTGAAATGGTGTTTTTCGGCAAAGTTGACCGCGAAATGGTTGCCCTGAACCACGTGCGGTTCACTTCTTCACCTGAAGCCGACCGTCCGGTTATGGTGGATATGCGCAAGCATTACGATCCGATGGCGATGGCTAACTACGTGTTTAAGCCGATGGCTTCACAAGACTTGTATCCAGCCAAAGAACACCACCTTTTCTTCCAAATTCGCAACATGGACAAGGGTTTGGAGCACTACCAAATTCGCTACACCTTGAAACGTGGCGGCGAGACGTTGCCGGTTCAGTTTCAGGTAAAAGACGCATTTAAACCCAAGGGTTTCGGCAATACCTATCATTTTGTCGGGATCCTGTCGGGCATTGATTTCGATCCGGGTAAGTACGAGCTGTTGCTCGAAGTTCATGACGGGCAAGCCAAGGCCACGGCGGCCCTGCAGCGTAGTTTCTCGGTGGCGGCGCGTTAATCGCGACCTCGGCCCAACATAAAAGAACCCCGACCGCACGGTATAACCGCCTGCGGTCGGGGTTTTTTATTGGGTCGTGATGCGACCGAGGTTGTTTACTCCATTTCGACGGTTAAGGTGACGCCGGAGTAGGCGCGGTAGGCACGAATGCCGATGTGCCAAGTGCCAGGCGTGGGGTTGTCGAAGGTGCAGGATTCGTTGTTGCCGTTGCGGTATGGGCGGCAATCGTAATTGCGGGTCGTGGGTTGGCTGCCCGCGCGCACATAGACATCGGCGTCGCCGCTGCCGCCGTTGATGCTGACCGTCATCGTGGTCACACAGTCGTCGACATTCACGGTCCAGTACTGCCAATCGCCTTGGCTGTCGGACAGGTTGTCGGCCCGGCCGTTTTCACCGCATGTGCCGTCCTCATCCCAGCTTGCCGTCAGCGTTAAGCCGCTGAAGCTGCTGTAGGCATAGACGCCGACATACCAGGTACCGGCGTTGGGGCTGCTGAAGGAGCAGGTTTCGTTGCTGCTCGGCGTGATGGAGCGGCAGTCGTAAGTGCCGGTTGTTGGTTGGGCACCCGCGCGGATGTAAAGATCGGCATCGGCATCGTTGCCGCTGGTGGTGATGGTGAGGTTACGGGCGCCGGCGGGTAAATCGATGCGGTACATTAACCACTGCTGGGTGGATGCGTTCAGGCCGCTGCGTGGTACGCCGTTTTGCAGAACGTTACCGTCGCCGCCGTTGGATACTGAAACCGTGGCGGTGACGCTGTCACTAGCGCCGTCGTCGTCGGTAACCGTCAAACGAACCTGGTAGCTGCCGCTTGCGGCGTAGGTGTGGCTTGGGTTCTGTTGGCTGCTGCTGTTGCCGTCGCCAAAATCCCATGCCCAGCGGGTGATGGTGCCGTCGCTGTCGCTGCTTGTGTCGGTAAAAGCGACGCGGAGGCCGTTTTTGGCGGAGGTAAAAGCCGCGTTGGGGTCGTTGTTGCCCGTATTGCAGACGCTGAGGCAGCTTGCGCCGTTGACGCGGGAGCGAATTAAGTCACCGGGGACGGGACCAAAGCCGGCGGTTAAATCGATGCCGATATTGGTCAAGTGACAATAGCTCATGATGGTGCCGCCGCTGGAGGGGGGCGCCGGTCCGGGCGAGCAGTTGCCTTCGGTGGTGTAACAGTTGTCCAAAGCGCCACCTGGCCAGTTGCAACTGTGGGTGTGGGGTGAGCCAAGGTTGTGACCCATTTCGTGGGCTACCACGCCGACCGTCCACGAATAGGTTGGCAATTGGCTGTAGGAGCTGCCGATGTTGCTGTAGGCATAGCCGTAGCTGCCACAGAGGCCGTTAAGCCACGCGACGCCGCCAAGGCCGCTGCCGCCGCGTGCCAAAAGGTGGGCAAGGTCGGCATTGTGGGTGGTGCCGCGAAACTGGTTGAGCGCTTCGGAAGAAGAGCTGCGCGAATAGCTGTCGCGGGTTGTCCATACCTTGATTTCGTTGATGGTCGTCGTGATTTGCTCGTTTTGATAAATGGCGGCGACCACGTTATACATGCCTGTGACAAAGTTCATCGTTTGTTGGGTGCTACTGCCTTTTTCCTGATACATGGCGTAGTCGCACTCGAAGTAAACTTCGACACATTTATCAACTAAAGTGTTAGGCACTGGCTCAGATAGTATTTGAGAGATGGTCTCGTGATAGTTGGGGTCCGCTTCGGTTTCGCAAGAAAACGCCTGTGGTTTGGTGACATCGGCGGTGCGGTAGAGAATGTGCTGGTTGTTGGGGGCGAAGGCCGCGTCGGCCATTGGGCCCAAGACCATGTCGCCGTCCTCCGGCGTTTTGACGACCGCGACGACGTGGTCGTTGAAAATGCTAACCGCGGCGAGCGTATCAGCACGACCGCTGACAATGCCTCTGTAATGGACTGCTGCTTGGTAGCTTTCTTCGGTTCCGGCGCTGGTTGTTAATCTGAAGTTGTCACTAAGAACCTTGGTTTGAACGAGATCGAGCTGTAGGCTGTCTTGCGTTTTAAGGAGCCCGGTGCCGATTGGTAGGGTGAAACGCAAGCGTTGGGGGCGACTGTCGATCAGGCCGCCAAGTTGGTCGGTTTCGGGTTGGAACCACAGGGCGTTATCGACCCCCAGGTCGCCGGACCAAATGGTGACGGGTGCGGTGGTGGCGCTGAGCGGGCTGACTTCGACGAACGACTGATCGTCTAGATACTTTTGCATCACCGTCTGAGCGACAGGTGGAAAGTCGCCGGCAAGCAGGCACAATGATGCAAAGAAAACGGTAAATATACCGGTGAAAAATGAGCGCATGTTTTCTCCTCCTGAAGAAACCATTTCAATGAAAAGACTCGTGACTCGATTGATGGAACCACGTGGAAGCATATTAAGGACGAGTACTGAATGAAGCGGCACTTTTGGCCGTATTGAAAATGGAAAACCCATTTAGATGGGTTATTGGTCGCCGATTACAGCATGATAAGTTGCGAGTTAATGTGATGAAAGTGACGGATGGGTTACGTAAGGTTTACATTGATTCGCAAAAGCGAATGGGGTTGATCAGGGTCACTGTTTTTGCGGTCAGTGCCCTGCCCGTGGATTGGCCTCGGTCAGGATGAATTGCCGCTTTTTTAGGTCGGGGCTGAGCGCGACCCATGCGTCGTGCGACCGTGCTTCCGGTGTGTCGGGGTGGGTCGGGATGCGGAGGGTCGGCTCGCCTGTTGCTGCAGTCGGCCAGACAAAGGTCATCGTTGTCACGCACCTGTGTTGCATGGCGTGGCATCGGGTTAACATGTTTTTTGATAAGGGGTTCGCTTCTTTTAGCGAACGGGCTTTGGCGCCTGGCACAGCGTTCAGGACGCTGCTCTGGGGCTAGCCGTAGCTTGGGGTGTTGGTGTTCAAGGACGCACTCGGGGGGGGGGATCGGCCTGTCGGTTTCCGATCCGTTTGAGACGGCGTGGTAGATGAAAAAGCTTGGGGGGAACCGCACATCCTATTGGGTGCGAAAAAAATGGCAGCAAGCGGGCGGCGCCGCAAAAAGGGCGAAAAAGGTCAAAGTTGGCCGCGTGATGCTGTTTGAGCTTATCTTACGTTAAGGGTCGCTAAATCCCAAGCGACAATCCGAAGAATTTTATTCAGATCACAAAAGTGACTAAATTGGATAGTGACGCTTTACGGTAACTTTACGTTGGGGCGCGCTTGGGCACGCTTTGTGCCGTCGACGGCCATCCGACCGCCGACCGGCTTTGTGTCTGGTGTTTGCCCTGGCAACTTGTTTTTCAACAGCTTTTTAGCCGGAAAGTGCGCTGCCCTCGTTGGTTTTTTGTCCGTCGGCCGGCGCCGCTTTCAAGCTCAGGCTCCCTTCATTTGTGATAAGGTGTGGCGCTGTACCTCTTTTCGGTGTGATTGTTGTGTGATTTTGACCTTTATCATGGGCATGCCGGCTGTCTGCTTTCGCTCGATGTCGGTCCTCGACGGGCCGCCGCCTTGGTGCCGCGGCCTGCCGCTATCCTGTCACGACATCCTTCACTGCCGAGATTACCAGGGGTCGCCGTCGTCCGGCTCACGCCCACGCGACGGTTTTGAATGTGAAGCATTGGAACGGGTATGGAGAAGCAGGGTATAGGGTGCCGCCGCCTGATCGCCTGGAGCTTGTGGTTAGCTTTCCTATGGCTGCCGGTAGCGGGGCGCGACAACGCTGTAAAGTTTGAACGGCTCGGCATTGAAAAAGGCCTTTCCCAAAACGTGGTGAACACGGTGCTCCAGGACCGTCGTGGTTTCCTGTGGCTGGGAACGCAAGATGGGTTGAACCGCTACGACGGTGTCTCCTTTTTTGTGTACCGTCCCGAACAGGGCAACCCGCAATCGCTGTCGTCCACCAACGTCACCAGCCTTGTCGAGGGTCGGGATGGTCAACTTTATGTCGGCACCTCGGGTGGCGGTCTCAATGTTCTCGATCCGGCGCGTCACACCTTTACGCGATTGCGCCATGACCCGACGCGACCCGATTCACTGAACGCCGATCTCGTTCGCTGCCTGAGCCTGGACTCACGCGGTCGCTTGTGGGTTGGCACCGACAACGGCCTCAATCTTTACTTAGAAGAGGAACGGCGTTTTTTGCGTTTTGACCTCAATCATGGTGACGGTGCGCCGGCCAAGGTGACCGCTATTCAGGAGCGGGCCGACCAACTTCTGTGGGTTGGGACCCTCAATAAAGGATTGTTGCTGTTTGATCCAGCGATTGGCGGCATTTTGTCCTTTCCCAGCGATGCCGGTAATCCACTCGGTCCCGGTTCTGGCCAGGTGCTGGCGTTGGCGCAAGATGCCGACCAAACGCTGTGGGTTGGTACAGGGCGTGGCTTTGCGCGTTTACCGCACAACGGCGAAGCCTTTAGCCACTATCGTTTACCGGCGGCCCGCGCCGCGGTTCAGCCCTATCCCGGCATCTCGACGGTGACGGTTGGTCGCGAGGGCGATGTGTGGCTGGGGAGTCAGCAAGGGTTGTTTCGTTTTTTTCCAGACAGCGCGCGCTTTGAGCGCTTTACCAACGATTACACCGATCCCAACAGCCTTTCCAATGACTTAGTGACGGCTGTCGCCCAGGATCGGACCGGCCTGATTTGGGTTGGCACCGAGGGCGGTGGTCTCAACAAGCTCAATCCCGCCATGGCCGTGTTTCGCCTCTATCGGGGCATTGACAACGGTTCGCCGCTGGGTGTTGTCGTTGGTTTTCACCAGGACCGTGCCGGCGCGGTGTGGGTTGGGACTGATGGCTCGGGCTTGCATCGTTTCGATCCCGCCACGGAGCAGTTTACCTCTTATTATCACGATCCCAACGATCCCGAATCACTGAGCTGCGACAACTTGTGGTCGATTGACGCTGATCCCGCCGGCGACTTGTGGATTAGCTCCCGGCTTGGCTTTAATCGACTCAACCCAAAGACCGGCAAGGTTCAGCGATTCATGCCGGACCCGAACTTTCCGTCCGGGTTTGACGGACACATGGATCGCTCAAATCGCTATTGGTTTGCCTCCTACGGCGGCGGATTGGTGCGCTTGGAAAGCGACCGCAAAACGATGCGAACGTACCGTGCCGAAGCGGATAACCCCAACAGTTTGGTGCACGATTCCACTTTGTGTCTCGGCGAGGATTCGCGTGGCGGTTTGTGGATCGGCACCTTTGGCGGCGGCGTGTCTCGCCTCGATCCAACCACCGATCAGTTCACCAACTTTCGCCACGAGCCCGACCGCGAGGACGGTTTGGGCGATAACGCCGTCGTTTGTTTCCTCAACGACAGCCGCGACCGCTTCTGGTTGGGCACGGTCCAGGCCGGCCTGCACCAATATCTGCCGGAGAGCGGGCGTTTTCGCCGTTGGGACAAGCGCCATGGTCTGCCGAACTGTAACATTTACGCCATTCTCGAAGATCGGGTCGGGCGCTTGTGGCTGAGCACCAACAAGGGTTTGGTGGCTTTTGAACCGGATACCGGCGTCATGACCCATTACGATGCGCGCTTTAATCTGCAAAGCCAAGAATTTAACCAAGGTGCGGCACTCTTGTCGCGCGACGGCGAGCTCTATTTTGGCGGCCTTTACGGCTTTAACCGATTCAACCCCGAGGCGATACAACGCAATGATTTACCGCCGCCGGTGGCCATGACCGCCTTTAAAAAGTTCTACCAAGACGTGCCCTTCAGTTTGGCGCAAGAAGATCGCGTGCTGACCCTCGACGCGCACGACAGTGTCATTTCCTTTGAATTTGCCGCGCTCGATTTCACCCATCCCGAAAGCAACCGCTATGCTTACCAATTGGAAGGGTTTCGCCAAGACTGGATTGAAATCGGCAACAAACGCGATGTGTCCTTCACCAACCTCGATCCCGGTTTGTACCACTTGCGCGTAAAGGCCGCCAATGCCGACGGTGTGTGGAGTGAAACGCCGGCCCAAGTTTCTTTTCTTGTGGTGCCGCCACCCTGGCGTAGCCCTTGGGCCTACGTGGGTTATGGTATGGTTGTGCTGTTTGTGACCGGTAGTGTGTGGCGGTTCCAGTTGTTTCGTTTGCGCCGTGCGCGCGAGCATAATCACCGGTTGCAGCGACTGGATCGGTTGAAAGATGAATTTTTGGCCAACACCTCGCACGAATTGCGCACGCCCCTGAACGGTATCATCGGCATAGCCGAGTCGTTGCTGGAAGGTGCGGGCGGCACCATCAGTGGCTTGGTTCGGGAAAATCTCAAGCTGATGGTGACCAGTGGCCGGCGTCTCGATCACTTGATTAACGATATTTTAGACTTCTCCAAAATGCGGCACAAAAGTCTGGAATTACAGCGCTCCGAGGTAGATTTACACGCCGTTGTCGCCGTGGTTTTAGCCCTGTGTGAGCCGTTGGCCAAAGACGGCGAGATTGCCCTACACAACGACATTGATCCCCGTTTTGCGCGCTTGTGGGCCGATGAAAACCGGCTCCATCAAATTCTTCATAACCTGATCGGCAACGCCGTGAAATTCACGCGCAAGGGGTCGGTTTCCGTGCGGGCCGCCGTTCAGGCAGACATGGCGGTTGTTCACGTGGTTGACACCGGCATTGGGATTCCGCCGGATCGTCTGGCCACTATTTTCGAATCCTTCGAGCAGGTCGAAGGCTCGGATTCACGCGAGTACGGCGGTACCGGATTGGGTTTGGCGATTACCCAAAAATTGGTTGCGCTGCATGGCGGTACCATTCGCGTTCAGTCCGAACTCGGCCGCGGCGCCGACTTTTCTTTCTCGATTCCTTTGTCCCAAGGGCAAATTGCGCCCAAGCCGACCTTGGTGCAAGCGCCGGACCGTCAATGGCTCTGGGCGACCGAGGTCGAAGTCGACGAGGATGATGATCTTTTTGCCGATGAAACGCTTGTTTCCAGTGCCGGCGCCGCGGATTTTCATATCTTGGTCGTCGATGACGAGGCCGTGAATTGTCGTGTTTTGGAAAACCTATTGCGCCTGCGTGGGTACCGGATCACCTGCTGTCAAAGTGGTGAGGAAGTCGCGGGTCTGCTGCAGGGCGGGTCTGATATTGATTTGGTCCTGCTCGATGTGATGATGCCCCGGATTACGGGTTACCAAGTGTTGCAGGACTTGCGACGCCGTTTCTCGCCGACCGAATTACCGGTGATGTTGTTGACCGCCAAAAGTGGTGAACGCGACTTGGCGCTCGGTTTCCAACTGGGCTGCAATGATTACGTCACCAAGCCCTTTGCCAAGGATGAGTTGTTGGCACGGGTTCAGACCCAGCTTAATTTGCGGTTCTTGACCCGTGATCTCGAGGCGGTGGTGGCGCAACGGACCAACGAGATCAAAGCATACGTCACTGAACTCGAAACCATGAACGACATCACCAAAACGATTAACAGCGAAAGCGATTTTGAAAGCGTCATGCACTTGATTTTGGAGCAGGGCATGACCCTATTTCCGCAGGCCAGTATGGCGACCTTTATGTTTCTGGACGAGCATCGTTTGGCCTTCCAAATTAAAGCGGGTGTGGGTTACGAAATGGACGAGCTCATTAAAGACGTCGATTTTCCTCTCGAACAGGCTTTGGATCGCTACACACGCCATGGCAATACCCTGGCGCCCGGCATTGCTGTCATTCGCTCGCCACAGCGTCACAACCAGCCAGGCGCCTTCGCCGACTTTCCGGCACCTCAATCGCTGCTGGCGATGGAAGTCCATCTGGACGGTCGATTAGAAGGTTTTTTGGTGCTCGATAACAGCACCCATCCCGACGGTTTTAAAGCCGCCGATGTGGCTCGCTTAGGGCGGTTCCGAGAGCATGCGGTCAACGCCTTGGCGCGTGCGAAAAACATGAAGACTTTGCGCGATACCCAAAAAGAGTTGGTTGAAGCCGCGCACCTATTCGGCATGGCGGAAACGGCGACCCTCGTGATGCACAACATGGGCAACAACCTCAACAGCGTCAATACCTCGTTGCAGGTGTTGCGCGAGGACTTACAACGCGACCGCTGGCTGCGCAATTTGGAACGGCTCGACAGCTTGTTGCGCAGTCAAAAGGACGCCGTCGCCTTTTTCAGTGGTGACCCGCGTGCCGGTCACGTGCCGATGATGGTATCTGAATTGACCCAGCGGCTTTATCGTTGGCGCAAGCAATTGCTGTTTGAATCCGAGCGCCTGGAAGAGCACGTGCAGGCCGTACTTAAGACACTGCGCGAGCAGCGCGATTATGCCAACATCAAACGGCGTCTCGAGCAGGGGGATATCAACCGCTTGCTGGAAGGCGTTTTGGCCTTGGACGACGCGTTGGCCGGGCCGGTCCCCATTCAACTCGAACGCAAGTTCGACATTCTTCCGCGTGTGCCGTTGCAAAAGATTCAGCTCATGCGTGTCTTTTATTGTTTGGTACGCAATGCGGTTGAAGCCATCGGTGCCCGTTGTGCCGCCGCTGAAAGCGATTTTGTGGGTCGTTTACTCATCGAAACCACCTTGCGTCGCGAGGCTGATGCGACTGTCGTCGAAATCGTTTTCGAGGACAACGGCATTGGGATTGCGCCCGATCATTTGTCGCAGGTTTTCACCCAGGGTTTCACCACCAAAGGCCACGCCAAAGGCTTTGGCTTGCATAACTGCGCCAACGCGCTAAAGGAAATGGGTGCCGACATTGCGCTCACCAGTGCGGGTCCCAATTGCGGCTCGCGCGCGCTGTTGCGTTTTCCGCTACCGCCTGTGTCCTAGCCCTGGTCGCGATGGGTCTTGCACGCGACGACGTGGCATCTGTCCTTGCTTTGCATTAAAATAAGGGTTACTCCCCCCATCACGCCGTGCCGACCCTTTGTTTGCCGACGCCTTTGGTGAGAGCTGTTCGAACGCACGGGAATCGTTGGGTCTCTCACAAAATGCCGTGCGTAACTTTTGTTTTTTGGCGATTTACCGAAACGAACCAATAAATACCCCGCGCGGATGCAGCCTTTGGGTTTCGCCGCCCACCAACCCGATTACCGCAAACACCACACAGGAGTCGTCCCCATGCACAAGGTTGCCTTTTTTCTGGGTGAATTGGACGCCGCGGACATTCACTGGTTCCTCAACGTGGGACACACCGCCAAATTGCCCAAGGACAGCGTCCTGATTCAGTGTGGGACGCCGATTAAGGCGCTGTACATCCTGCTGGAAGGGCGCTTGGTGGTGCGTGGTGAAGGGCCGGAAAACCCGCTTATTGCCAGTTTGGGTGTCGGTGAAATCGTCGGCGAGCTTTCCTTTTTGGATCACCGTCCGCCCAGTGCCACGGTTGCCGCGTTCGAAGACGCCGAAGTTCTGGCCATCCCGCGCTATGAACTAGAAGAGAAGCTAATTAGCGACGAGGGTTTTGCCTCGCGTTTTTATCGTGCCATCGGCGTACTGTTGGCCTCGCGCTTGCGCAAAACGGTGAGCCATTTGGGCCACCCACAGAACCCGCCGCTCACGCCGGAAGAACTGGGTCAAGGCCTGGACGATCACCTGATGGAAACTATTGGAATTGCGGAAGGCTGGTTCGACTTCATCATGAAGAAGCTCCATGACGAATCGGACGATCACTGGGACCAGCGCATGGAAGTCGAGCGTCAGAAACGCAAGCGCAAAACCGCCGGCGAGCCACAAAATGACAATGGCAAAATGGGCGTGACCTGAGCTTATCCGCCGGCCGTCGCTTGGGCCCCTGGTTTAATTAGGCGGGCCGAATTGCGTCATCGCCCGTGCTTCTCATCAGCCGCGGTTGTAAAGCCCTGATGGTTTAGCCGTTGGCAATCATGGTCGACTTGCAAATAGGCCGACGGTGCTCACCGGCGTCCCCGCGCCCGGTGGCGGTGCGCTTGGGTCGATTGGGGACTGGTGAGAATTGCGGGCATGAAGCGGTCCGCGCTGGGCGCTGATGCGCGACGCGGACCTTTGCTACAACGTCGTGATCAAACGGGTCGGAACACCAACTCGTGGCTACAGAAGTAAACCGGCAGATCGATTTGGCCGGAGGGCGTTTGGAATTCGAGGTGAATGCGGCTGCCGTGGGGTTCCATGAAATAAAGATGCGAGGTTTGTTGCATGGCGACCTTGCGTGGGCCTTCTAGATCGAGGCTGCCGTCGGCATGGCGGTGAATGCGCATGGAAGAGAGAATGCGTAGTTTGTGTTTGCCGGCGAGGTCGTGCAGTTTGGTGAGATTGGTTTCGGCGTGTTCGTCGAAATCGAGACCGTCGACGATGACCAAGCTGGGCGAGAGACGGGCTTGGCGGTGGATCGTTTCAATCTCTTCGTCCAAGTCGTTGATCATGCGTGCGCTGTCGCGATAACTGATGACCATGAGATGGTTGTTGAGTTCCTCCCATGGATGGTTGCGGTCCTCGGGGTTGAATTTGAGAAACGCCGTATAAATCTCTTGGTAATAATCGTGCACCTTGGCCGAATCCATACCCGCGCTGAAATGCAGGACTTGGTGGCCGTTGAGAAGGGTGTCGATGGCGAAATTGATGAGGGCCGCGCTTTTTCCCACGCCGGAGCGTGCAAGGATAAGGCTCATTTCGGCGTTGGGGAGCCCTGTTTTCTCATCCAACAGCCGTAGCGGGTGATTGTCGTTAACTTCTTCTGCGATCATGATCCACCTCTTCCGTTTGTCGGGAGAGAGGTTCAACGGGGTTGCCGTCGGCCGCCACCGGTTAAACCGCGCGTAGTCCCGGCAAACTAAAAAAAATTTGCGCCCGGTTTAGGTGCGTGGTTCGCCATGGTCCGTTTGCGAGCCGAATTACAGGCTTGGGTGATGACGCACGGAGGCCCCGTCGGTTTTGTCGCCATAACCGAAACGCTTGCGCGATGGGACTTCGGAGTCCTCGGCTCTTGCCGGTTCATGAGGAATGAACGCACACTAACAAAGGGTTTGCATCTCCCATCTTAGAGCGCGCTTCATGAAAATTCAATCAATTGCTCTTTATTTATTGATGTTGGTTTGATCGAGGCCCCTGGTCTTTGTGCCGCCGCCTTTTTGGGAGCGATGGAATTTTGACGTCGCTACCGAGGGCCTGTTTCCCTTGACGGTCGTTGCGACGCCGCACCTGGGATCGATGAGAAAAGCGCTTGCGATCGCCGGTATAAAGATTGGGTTTGGGTAAACGAATTACCTGGAGGCCTTTAAAGGTGACTGTCCCCGCTATGCCGCGCTCTATTTTTTTCAGCCGGCGGTTGGTGGGTCTTGGGGCAAGGGTGGCGCTGACCTGTCCTGGCGACCGTGATCTATCTGCCATAAGACCGCATGGGAAGGGTGCATCCAGAGGGCGGGGCGCTGGTGGGTCGATGGCCC
Organism: Holophagae bacterium; assembly: GCA_030429565.1. Taxonomy (GTDB): domain Bacteria; phylum Acidobacteriota; class Holophagae; order Acanthopleuribacterales; family Acanthopleuribacteraceae; genus Acanthopleuribacter. The sequence goes on from JAUIFE010000046.1 coordinate 22,069, forward strand.
CGATAAGTTAGAGGGTCTGGCTAGGGTTATTGTTTTAAATGGTTTGGGGGCGGCGGCTGCTTTGGTGGCGCTTTGGGCTTTTCCGATTTTTCGGTTCTTTCGCGTCGGTGCGTTGCCCAAAATCATCTACACGCAGTCGGCTTTTTAGGTATGATGGGCATTCTTGTCGAGGCTTGGGTTTAATGAGGCATCATGGTTTTGCAGCTCTTTGAATGGATGATTGGCGCGCTTGGCCAATGGCCGGCGGTCACTGCTTTTTTCTTGGTCGGAATTGCCGGCCTCAATTACGGCGCCGACTGGTTGGTTGAAGGTGCGTCCAATATCGGTTTTCGCTTCGGGGTTTCCGCCGCCATGATTGGCTTGACGGTGGTTGCCTTCGGTACCTCGGCACCCGAGCTGGTCGTTTCCGTGATGACCGCGATTCAAGGAAAACCGGAAATATGTCTCGGTAATGTCGTTGGCTCCAACATTGCCAACACTGCCTTGATTCTCGGCGCGACGGCGGTGATTTTCCCGATTAACGTCGGCAAAGACGCCGTTAAGTTCGACGCGCCCATCAGCTTCCTCGCGATTGCCACCGTTTTACTGTTGGCGCTTATTGGCTCCGGTATATCGCGTTTCGACGGCATCTTGCTCCTCACCATTTTTACGGTGTGGATGGTTTGGTTGGTGCGCAAATCATTGCGCGAAGCATCGGCGGTTCGCAAAGACCGACGGGAAAAAGCCGAAGCCAAGCAGGCCGCGCGCGAGGCGGGCGAGCTTCACGACGATGACGAAGAAACACTGCATTTTCATCCACGCCCGGTCGCCATGGATGTAATGCTCATTGGTGTCGGCTTGGTGGCCTTGGTTTTGGGCGCCGATATGTTGGTTTTGGCGGCCGTTGCGGCGGCGCGCGCCTTAGAAGTGCCCGAGGTCGTGGTCGGCTTGACGATTGTCGCCGGCGGAACTTCGTTGCCGGAATTAGCGGTGGGTTTGATGGCGGCACTGAAACGCAACGCCGATATCACTGTTGGGAACGTCATGGGCTCCAACATCTTCAACGGTTTTCTTATTTTGGGTGTCTGCACCCTGCTGGCGCCGATTCCTTTTGTTACCCAGGGGTTTGCCTGGTCAGGCGATGCCGGCACGCTTTACGTCGATATCCCTTTCTGCGTGTTCGTTTGTGCGCTGGTTATGCCGATGATGCGCCACAACCATCAAATATCACGTTTTAAAGGTGTGGTTTTATTGCTCTTGTACGTTGGCTATTTGGTGACTTTGGTGTTGCGCCAGGGTTGGTAAGCCGCCGTTTAACGCCAGCGCCCGTTGTGAGCCAAAATCTCAATTAAGTGTTCTGGTAAACACGCGGCGAGATCTTCCCAGGTCATATCGCGGTCTGTCAGAAAACGTTCCGTTAGGAAATGGCGGCGCTTGGGGATTTTGGCATACCAGGACAACAACAAGCGGGTGTGTTCGGCTGGGCTGAGTTGCCAAGCGATGTCTTCGGCGTGTAACCGGCTGTTGATTTCGTAGAGAAACAAGGCGGCACATACCGACAAATTGAACTTGGTACCCAGGCTCAGGACCGGCAAGCGCACGTGCTGGTCGACCATGGCATGGGTGCACGGACTAAGCCCCAAATCCTCTGAGCCGAAAATGAGGGCGGTTTTTTGCGTGAGCGGCAGGTCGGCCAAGGGCACGGCGTCGGCCCGAGTTGAAACGCCAACCAGACGATAGCCGTTGTCGCGCAAGTTCTCCAGGCTGGGACTATGATCGTCGCGCTCCTGATGTCGGTGGAGGTCGACCCATTTCGAAGCACCGACCGCGACGCCTGGCGCTACATTAAATGAACGGCGGCGCGTGACCACATGAAAATCTTGGACACCATAACACTCACAGGAACGGATAACCGCACTGGCGTCATGGGCGTCGGCGATGTCTTCGAGAACGACCGTAATGTGGCGGGTACGGCCGGCGGCGGCCCGTTGAAAGAGACCGCGTTTATTATCGGAGACGAAGCCGGAGAAGTAATCGGTCAGTTCGGTGACCAAATCAATACGCTGCATGAAAAAACCTTTGCAAAACAAACCGGTGGGCGGTGACGGGGTGACGCAACGCAATATGGCCCCGCCCAAGGGCGGCAAGCGTGTTGCGGCGACTTTTGTCGGTACACCGTTTGGCATGGTGTGCGCCAAACCATGACGCGCTTTCGGTGAGCGGTCGGGTTGAACCCGCGTCGGGAGCCTATCCTACCACGAGCGCCGTCGTCATGGCGGCGTGGGCGTCGGTTGTCGGCGTGCTGAATTTTGGCGAAGACGAACCCTCGAATCGCTTTTTTGCGCGTGTTGGGTAAGGCCCCCCGGCCAGGTAACGCAACCCACGCGGCCCACTTTTTCTTGCGATTGATTGCGCCGCCGCCCGTTGCTTTTTATGATGGGGGCATCGATCTCACCACTATTCGCCGCCTTGGAGTTCACCATGAAGCTGATGCTTGCCGGTCTCTTACTGTGCTTGACGAGTTTATTTGCCGGCTTTGCCGACGATCTCAAACAAGCCGTTCCCCTCGATCCCGACGTTACGATAAAAAAACTCGACAACGGTTTAACCTATTACATTCGCAAAAACAGCAAACCCGAGCAGCGTGCGCAGTTGCGATTGGTCATCAACGCCGGGTCGATTCTCGAAACCGAGCAACAGCAGGGTTTAGCCCACTTTTTGGAACACATGGCCTTTAACGGCACCAAAAACTTCGCCAAACAAGAGTTGGTTAACTATTTGGAATCAATAGGTATGCGTTTTGGTGCCGACATCAATGCCTATACCTCTTTTGACGAAACCGTGTACATGCTCGAGATGCCCACCGACGATCAAGAGCTGCTCGATAAGGCCTTTCAAATCCTGGAAGATTGGGCCCATTTGGTAACCATCGATCCCGAGGAAGTCGACAAGGAGCGCGGCGTTGTGGTGGAAGAGTGGCGTCGTGGTCGCGGTGCCCAGATGCGGGTCATGCTTGAGCAAATGCCGGTGCTGTTCAAGGGTTCGCGTTACGCGGAACGCCTGCCGATCGGCAAAGTGGACGTGATTGAAAACGCACCGACCGAGGAGTTGGTGAAGTTTTATCGCGACTGGTATCGGCCCGACCTAATGGCGGTCGTGGCGGTCGGTGATTTCGATGTGGCGGCGGTCGAGAAAAAAATCATCGACCACTTCAGCAAACTCAAAAATCCCAAAAAGAAACGGGAGCGGAAAACGTACGATGTGCCAGGCCATGCCGAAACGCTGTACCTTGCTTCGACCGATCCCGAGTTGACCAATGCCTCCTTGCGCATTGAATACAAACGCAAAGCGGAGCCGACCAAAACCTTGGCGGATGTACGTCGCGGTCTCGTGAGCGCACTTTATCAAGAAATGCTCAATGATCGTCTGCGCGAGCGTCTCCAAGAAGCCAACCCGCCTTATATCTTTGCGAGCTGCAGTGATGGCTCGATTGCGCGCACTTCTACCGCGTTCCGTCAGTTTGCGGTTGTACCGGAGAACGGTTTTGAGACCGGCTTGCGGGCGCTTCTAACCGAAGCCGAGCGCGTACGCCGCCATGGTTTTACCCAAGGCGAATTGGACCGCAAACGCGCCGAGTACCTGCGTGGTTTGGAATCGGCCTACAAAGAGCGCGACAAAACCGAGCACCGTCAAATTATCAGCGGCTATATCGACCACTTTTTGGAAGGAAGCCCCATTCTCAGTCCCGAGCAAAGCTTGAATTTGGGGAAAGCCTTGTTGCCGAATATCAAGCTTGCCGACGTGAACAAAGCCTCAGATGCCTGGATTACGGAGGAGAACCGCGCCATTTTATTGTCTGCGCCGGAAAAAGAAGGCCTGGTGTTGCCGACTAAAGATCAGGTATTGGCTATGATCAAAGAAATCGCGGCCGGTGATGTTCCCGCCTACGATGACAACGCTTCCGATCAACCGTTGTTGGCTGAACAACCGAAACCGGGCACCGTGACCGCCGAGGAGACGTTTGCCGAGGTTGGCGTCACCAAATGGACGTTGAGCAACGGCATCGATGTTTACCTTAAACCCACCGACTTTAAAAACGACGAAGTGATGTTGCGCGGTGTACGCGAGGGCGGTGCTTCGTTGGTGGCCGACGATGATTTGATTCCCGTTGAAACGGCGACCACGATCATGGGTCAAAGTGGATTGGGTGCCTTTGACGCGGTCCAGTTGCGCAAGAAGTTGGCGGGTAAGTTAGTGCAGGTGGTGCCGTTTATTTCGGATGCTGTGCAGGGCGTCAGCGCCGAATCGGCGCCGGACGATTTAGAGACCATGTTCCAGTTGGTGCATCTCTATTACACCGCGCCGCGTTTCGAGGAAGCAGGGTTCCATTCCATCAAAAACCGTTGGCAGGCGATTATTAAAAACCGTTCTTCACGTCCGGAAACCGTGTTTCGCGACGAAGTGCGAAAGGTCATGTATCAAGACCACCCGCGTCACCAGCCCTACACGGCCGAGCGGTTGGAAGCGATGTCGCTGGAAAAATCGCGGGCGCTGTACCAACAACTGTTTCAGGACGTAAACGGGGCCAAGTTCTACATCATCGGTAACTTTGACCTTGTAGCAATTAAACCGATGGTTACCAAGTATTTGGGGAGCTTACCCAGCCGCAGCGGCAAGCCGGCTTGGCGCGATAACGGTGATCGCCGCGTGGCTGCCGATAAAACGGTGATCGTTCGCAAAGGCAGTGAACCCAAAGCTTTGGTGAGCCTGAGCTTTCACGGGCCAACCAAATACGAATACCGCCGCCAGTTGCCGCTTGTGGTGCTTAACCGCGTGCTGACCATCCGTTTGCGTGAAATTATGCGCGAGGATATGGGTGGGGTTTACAACGTCAGCGTGGCCGGCGGCCTCGCTGAATATCCCATTGGTTCTTTTAGCAACCGCATTTCGTTTTCCTGTAATCCCGATAATGTTGCCGCTTTGGTGAAGGCCGCTGACGATGAGGTACAGCGCTTGATTAAAGAAGGTTTTGAGCCGTCGTACTTGCAGAAGGTACTCGAAACGCTGCATCGCGAGCACGAGGTTCGCGTTAAGCAAAACGGCTTCTGGTTGCGGGTCTTAATGGCTTTCGTGGATGATGAAATTCCGTTTACCCGCGTTTTGCGTTACGAGGAACATCTCAAAGCGATTGATGTGGCCAAGGTTCAACAAACGGCCGAGCGTTACTACGGTGCCGGGCATCGCTTTGAAGCAGTGCTGTTGCCTGAAACAGAGGCCGGCGCCGAAACCCAGAATTAACCAACTCGGTGTTTGCCCGCGCGAAGCGCTTGTGGGCGGCGAGGTGAACCTGTAGGATTTGCCTTTGTGTGTCGGGTCGATCCCCGACCGCCGCTCATTTCGCTTTTCGTGAGGTAGTGATTCGTGAACAAAGTCTTGGTTACCGGTGGGGGCGGCTTTCTCGGCATCCACTTGGTGCGTCGGTTACGCGCACGAGGCGTGGTGGTCCATGCCTTTCAACGGTCAGCTTATCCGGCTTTGGAACAGCTCGGCGTCCGGCAATTTCGCGGCGACTTGGCGGTGGATCGTGCGGTGTTGGCCGAGGCTGTTGCGGGTTGCGATGTCGTGTTTCACGTCGCCGCCAAAGCCGGCGTCTGGGGCGATTATCGCCATTACCATCAAGCCAACGTCACGGGCACGCTTAATGTGCTCAACGCTTGCCTCGAGGCCGGTGTATCTCGCTTGGTTTACACTAGTTCGCCCAGTGTGACCTTTGATGGCGAAGATCAGGAAGGTGTCGATGAGCGCGCGCCCTATCCGACACAATTTCTGACCGCCTACCCGGCCACCAAAGCCGAGGCCGAGCAGATGGTCCGCGAATTCGCCGACGATCGGCTCGCCACCGTCTCTTTGCGGCCTCACCTGATTTGGGGGCCCGGCGATCAACACCTGGTTCCGCGGGTGGTGGATCGTGCCAAAGCGGGTCGTTTGCGTTTGGTCGGCGGTGACGACAAGTTGGTCGATACCGTTTACATCGACAACTGTGTCGACGCCCATTTGGCCGCCGCCGAGCGTTTGGCACCGGGCAATGCACTTAGCGGGCAGGCATATTTCATTACCAACGGCGAACCCTTGCCGATGGCCGCCGTGATTAACGGCATTGTGCAGGCTGCCGGTTTGGCGCCGATCCAAAAGCGCGTGTCACCGCGTCTGGCCTACGCCGCCGGCGTGTTGATGGAAGGCGGTGCGCGGTTGTTGGGGATGCGCCGGGAGCCGCCGATGACGCGTTTTGTGGCGGCGCAACTGGGAACGGCCCACTGGTTTGATATCTCGGCCGCGCGGCGCGATTTGGGCTACGAGCCGACCGTTTCCATGGCCGACGGCTTTGCCAAACTGGCTGAAGCCTTTCAGCGCGACGGGCTTTGGTGGCGCCGCTAGGTCTCCCCGCCGGCGCCACTCTGTTTTAACCCTGTCCTAGGCCGTAACAGCTTGCTTGTAGCGTGGTTGAGCTGCTAACATGCAGCCAATCGTTCTATAACCAAGGCGCCGCCCGCATGCTACTTTCGCGATTTCGGGTGGTTGAATACGCCGCTAGGGAGTCCCTGCCGCCGTGACCTTTGATGCCGCCGCCTTTCAGCAAACCGGTGACGACTTTTGTTTACCGTTGCGTGACTTAACCGCGTTGACTCGGCAATCCGCCGCTGTTGTGCGGGCCGCTTTACCCGCCGCAAGTTTGCGCGAACGGTCCGGCTTCGGCTACCTTGTCGCGGCGGAAGCGGTGCGCACTTACCTACGCGAAGCCGGGCTTAAGCTGCCGTTTCGCACCCTGGCCCACATCAACCTCAAAGGCGGTGTCGGCAAGACGACCAGTGTCGTGACCTGCGCGGTGCGTGCCGCCCAGTACGGGTTTCGTTGTGCGGTGTTGGATCTCGATTCACAAGCGTCGGCTTCACTGGCGCTCAACGCTTTGCCTGAAGACGATACGCCGATTTTTTACGATGTTTGGCAAAAGCCGCGCGAATTACTTGGTCCGGCACTCAAACGCATTGACAGCCACCTTTACCTGCTGCCCTCTTCGCTTGAAAACGGGTTGCTCGACTCGAGTTTGGCCAACCCACGCCACCAAAAAAAGGCCGTCGCCGAAGTCTGTGCCGAATTGGCGCGGCTCGGCTTTGATTTGGTGTGGATTGATTGCCCGCCCTCTTTGGGCACGGCCGTGATTTCCTCGATCTGTGCCGCTGATGAAGTGGTGGTCCCGATAGGTAGCGATCCGTTCTCTCACAAAGGGTTGACGTTGACGTTATCCGAAATCGAGGCGATTTGCGACACCTACAGCTTGCCGGAACCGCAATGCCGCGTTTTGTTCGCGCGCTACGACAAACGCGAAAAGTTGGCCGCGCAAACCTTGGCGCGCATGGACGGCGAATACGCCGCTTACGCCGTGCCGATCCCGGTCCGGGTCAGCACTGAATTTTCGAAGGCCTTGGCCAACGGGGAGACCTTGTTTCATTCGCAACGCAAAAACCCGGCGCGCCAGGATTACGATCGAATCGTCCGTTACCTACTGCAGCTCGATGCGCCTTTTCGTTAACTTCTTTTCGGCGGCTGTGCGCCGCCTGCCGCTGCTTATCTAAAATCGTCGACTCATTCCCGCCGTCGGCGGGCGACCCGTTACGAGGCCGTTATGACTGAAACCCAGGAACCCAGGTTACCCAACGCCGATGCCGCACCCAAGGTCAAACGAAAGCGACGTCGGCTTTATCAAGCTGAACCCGAGGAAACGCCTCAAGCGGAAGCGGCGGAGCCCGAGGTTTCGGTCGAGCCCGAGACCGAGCGGGTGGAACCGCAGGCGCAAACGGCCGCTGTTTCTCTCGCCGAACAGCAGGCCGTTGCCGTGCAGCGTCGATGTCGCCAATTGGCCGGTCGCAACATCATAAAAAATCACGTGGTGGCAACCATGTCTTTGGCCTTGGTACCGGTGCCGGTGTTTGACGTATTGGTGATCAGCGCCGCCTTGGTCGAGTTGGTGGAAAAGTTGACCGATTTGTACGGCGTCCCCAGCGACCGTCCTCGCTTTAAAACACTTGTCGCTGCTTTGGTGGGTGGCTTGGGCTCTTATTGGCTCAGCTCGCTTTCGCTGTACTCATTCAGTAAGGTGATTCCAGGTTGGCGTTGGTTTGCCGCCGGCGCCGCCATGCCGCTCAGCGCCGGTGCCGTGACCTACGCCGTCGGCAGCGTGCTCTTGCAACATTTAGAGGCGGGTGGTACTTTGGACGAACGTGCTGTGCCCCACCTTCAGGCACAATACCGACAACAGGTTAAAAAAGGATACTCACTGGCGCAACAATGGTCGCGGACAGCTTCTACCTCAAGTTAAACGCCCACTTGCGGCGAAGACGGTGGCTCACCGCTTGGGTTAAGTCTCTTTTTTTGGGCCTTGTGCTGGTTCTACCGCTACGCGCGCAGAACGGTGATCCTAACAAACCCCTGCTGGTGTTTGCCGAGGATTTTCCACCGTTTTGTTACCGAGTTGACGGCCGGGAAGTCGGTTTTGGGACCGAACTGGTGAGCGAAATCTTAACCAGGGTCGCGGTGCCGCATCGCATTCGCATTGAAACCTGGAAGCGTGCCTATCACCAAACGAAAACGGAAGCGGGTCACGCCCTTTACAGTGTCACCCGCAGCGAAAAGCGGGAGTCGGATTTCCAATGGGTTGGGCCGTTATTCGAGGACGATACGATGGTTTACCAGTTGGCCGAGGACGCCGCGCCCGTCGTCGATCTCGACCGGCTGCGCGAGGCACGCTCGATCGGTGTCTTGGCGGGCGGTTCCTCCGAGGCGTATCTTAAATCGTTGGGTTTTCGCAACCTTGAAACTCATCGCAACAGTTTAACTATCTATCGCAAACTCTTGTTGGGCCGGCTCGATTTTGGGGTCGGCAGTGATTGGGAGCTGGCTTTTCGGGCGAAACTGGACAATCTCGACAGCGAAGCGCTGCAAGCAGTTTACACCCTCAACCACAACCGTATGTATTTGGCTTTCCATCGCGACACGTCGCCCGCGCTGATTCAGCGGCTGCAATCGCAACTGGACGCCCTAAAAAATGACGGCTTTTACCAAAGGCTACTCAAAAAATACCGCGAAAACCCGCCCATTCCGGCCGGTCGCGACTGAATTTTCTGGAGACGACATGCACCCTTACTTTGCCATGGTTCCCGTGGGCATGGAAGATTGGCTGGCTGAAGAACTGCGCAGCTTGGGGGTTGAACAACCCAAGCCCACCAAAGCCGGTGTTGCTTTTCACGCGAGCCCGCGCCAAGCGGCGCGAATTTTAATGGAATCAAGGCTTTGCGGCCGTTTGTTGTTTCCGTTGGCCGAGTTTGAGGCGCGCGATCCCAACTTGTTGTACGAAGGCGTGTTGACGATTCCCTGGCCCGACCACATGTTGCTGGAGCACGCCTTTGTGGTCGACGTCAGTCTCGGCCGCTCGCGCATTACCCACGCGCAATTTGCCGCGCAACGGATTAAAGACGCCGTGTGCGATTGTTTTCGCCACAAAACCGGCAAACGCCCCAATGTTGATCGCGACTTTCCCGACATTCGCATTCACTGTGCTTTGAAAAACGACCGCGCGATTGTTTCGATTGATTTAGGCGGCAGCTTGCATCGCCGCGGTTACCGCGTCGACGGTGGGGCCGCCCCGCTCAAGGAACATTTGGCCGCCGCCATGCTGATGCGTGCCGGGTGGGCCGAGATCGCCGCCGCCGGCGGTGCCCTGGTTGATCCGATGTGCGGCTCCGGTACCTTGCTGATTGAGGGGTTGATGATGGCGGGCGATATTGCACCAGGCCTCAGTCGCTTCCACGAAGCACCGACCTCGTGGCTGGGTTTCTCACGTGGCTTGTGGCAGGAAGTGGTCGAGGAAGCGCAGCAACGCAAAGAGGCGGCTCTCGCCCGCGGCCTGCCGACCGTGTTGGGTTTTGACCGCTCGGATTCGGCCTTGCGTGCCGCGCAGGCCAACTTACAGCGCGCGGGTCTGGCCGAACATGTCACCCTCGAACGCCGTGCGCTCGCCGAGTGGCCCGATACGCGTGATGCCGCTTTGAGCAAATTCGATTTTGGTTTGGTGATTTGTAACCCGCCCTATGGCGAACGTCTCAGCGAACAGCCCGAATTGGTTTTGCTCTATTCCATGCTCGGCCATCAATTGAAATTGCAGTTTCCGGGTTGGCATGCCGGTATTTTGACCGCCGACACCGGCTTGGGTAAACAAACCGGTCTGCGCGCCAAACGCGTCAACAAAATGCACAATGGTCCCATTGATTGTGAGTTCTTGTTTTTCGACGCGCTCGGTCAAGCCGAAGGCGTCACCCGATCGGAACTGTTGACCCTCACCAGCGGGCGTATGTTGCCGATTGCCGATAGTGCCGCCATGTTCCGAAACCGGCTCAAGAAAAACGTCAAACACCTGCGCAAATGGGCCCGTCGCAGCGGTGCTCCGGGGCGTCCCGTCGCCTGTTACCGCGTGTACGATGCTGATTTACCCGAGTACAACGCCGCCATCGACGTTTACGGTGAGCACCTGCTTATCCAGGAATACCGTGCGCCCGGCACCGTTTCCAAAGCGAAGGCGCAACGGCGATTGATGGATATGTTGTTGGTGGCGCCGGAAGTGTTGGGCATCAGCCGCGATAAAGTCGTCCTTAAGGTGCGCGAGCGCCAGCGCGGGAAGAACCAATACGAACGGGTCGACAGCGCCGGTCGCTTCTTCGAGGTGGCGGAAAGCGACCTCAAATTTTTAGTGAACCTGCACGATTACCTTGATACCGGCTTGTTTCTCGATCACCGCCCGCTGCGCGACCGCATTCGCAAGTTGGCTGAAGGCAAGCGATTCCTCAATTTGTTTGCCTACACCGGCAGTGCGACCGTGTATGCCGCGGCCGGTGGGGCGACCGCCTCGCTGACGGTGGATATGTCGCATACCTACTTGGATTGGGCGCGCAAGAATCTTGAGTTAAACCAACTTTGGACGCGGGCTCATCGCTTTGAACAGGCCGATTGTCTGCAGTGGTTAAAGGGTGACCACGGCCCGTTTGATTTGATCTTTTTGGATCCACCCAGCTTTAGCAACAGTAAACGCATGCAATCGGTGCTCGACGTCCAGCGCGATCACCTGTTCTTAATCGAACGTGCGGCGGCGCAACTGGCGCCGGGCGGATTGCTGATCTTCTCGACCAACTTGCGCAATTTCAAAATGGATGTCGATCAATTGGCAAGCAAAGGGTTTCGCGTGGAAGAGACCAGCGAGCGCACCATCCCCGAGGATTTCCGGCGCAACCAACGGATCCACCAAACCTACGAAATCCACCGCGAGCGCCGATAAGACCGGGTCATTTACCGAGTGAAAATGGACGTCTATGCGGGCATATCCAGGACTCATGCCGGCTGTTCGGGCGGCGGTGCCGTCATGGGTAAGTGGCGTCGCGGTGGGATTATCCATGCTTAAACGCCGTGCCGATACCGATGTCGGTTAATTTTCCGTTGGGAAAAGTAGGGCGGGTGACCGCAAACCGTGGATTTACGCCACATTGGCAGACCCTTGTGAACTCGCGATTTTCATGGCTGTTAGGTGCGGTAACTTTGGTGGGAGTGAATGTTTTCAGGCTGACTGAGTTGGGTTTGTTTCTTTTTTGTTTCGCCGGCTTTAGGTTCGTGTGGGCTGGTGCCGTTAAGTACTTCAACAAGACAAAACCTTGGTGACAGTTCTTTTTATAAGCGGTACCATGAACCTTACCACGCAAAATATTGAATCCGAGGGCCTGGATTTAAGGCCTGGGAGACCCATGCTCAGCATCCTCTTGGTGGATGATGACGAGGACGACTATCGCCTGACGGAGGAGTGTATTTCACTCGCTCTTGAAGGGAAGTACGACTTAGTCTGGTCCAGTTCTTACGATGCAGGCATTCAAGCGATAAACCAGAGGCGGTTCGACGTTGTTTTTGTCGATCACTTCCTCAAGGGCCGCTTGGGCCTGGATTTTATTACCGAAGCGTATCGTATTTCGGACGATCCGCTGTTTGTGATGCTGACGGGTGCATCGGATAAAGAGTTGGACTTGAAGGCGTTGGCCGCCGGCGCCGGCGATTTCCTCACCAAGGAAGATCTGTCGCCGACGCTGTTGTCGCGCGTGATTCGATACGGTGTGCATCGCAACAACAAAAATCGCCGTCTGCGTCAGGCGCAGGTTGAAATTGATCGTTCTAAAAAAGAAACGCGAAAACTATTGGCCAATATTACGCACGAAGTGCGTTCGCCGCTGATTGGTATCCTCAATTCTGCCAATCACCTCGCGAACTTGGTTGAAGGGGACGAGGCCAAATCATTGGCCCAGCAGATCAGTTTGTCTTCCGAGGTGTCACTCGAACTAATCAACGAAATTCTCGAATATACGAAATACGAATCGGGTCGCATCGAGTTAGATTGTCACCCCTTCTGCCTGGCCGAGTTAATTGATCAAGCTACCGCCATTATCAAACCCAATCTTGAAGAGAAAAAGCTGCTCCTCGAAGTAGATCGTGCGGATTTGGTCGAACGGTACGTCGGTGACGCGTCCAAAATTCGCCAGGTCTTGGTGAACTTGCTCTCGAACGCGGTTAAGTTCACCGAGTACGGCCTCATCCGGCTGCATGTCGGGCGCGACGAAGAAACCTCGATCACGACCTTTGAAGTGGCCGATCCCGGCATTGGTATGACGGCGGAACAATGCGCCATGATCTTCGAACCCTTCCGCCAAGCCGACAGCACTATTCACGCGCGTTTCGGCGGCACGGGTTTGGGTTTGGCGATCAGCCAGAATCTCGCCAAGGCGATGAAAGGGACAATTGCGGTTGAGAGTAAGCCGGGACAGGGTTCGACCTTCCGATTTAGTCTGCCGTTGTCACCAGACGTCACCACCGTGACATCCTTGGAGCCGGTTGACTTTAGTAGCAAAACCGCGCTGATTGTCGACGATGACAATGGCAGTCGTTACGTCCTTCACCAGTTTCTCACCCGCATGGGTTTTCAGGTTAAGGAAGCGTCCGACGGTCGAATTGCCCTGGAAAAAGCGATGCGGCGCAAATACGACGTCGTTTTTCTCGATTTGAACATGCCGGGGTTGGACGGCTTTGAAACCGCGCACGCCATGGCGGTTGGTCTGCCCAAGGTCTTCACGCCCGTGATTATTGGTCAAACCGCGCACACCGATCCCGAGATTCATCGTGAGTGCAAAATGGCCGGAATGATCGAAGTACTGGTGAAGCCACTCAAATACGATTCATTAGAACGGTTACTGCGCGCGTTGTTGCGATAAGACCGCACGTGAAAAGAAACCGCGGTGCGTTGCCAAGTGCGTGTTTCCTTATTTATGTGAAGATAATATTTAACTTTACTTTTTTTCCTGAGTTGAGCGATTCTGTTTTTGAACAGTGCAGTCGAGTTGCTGTTTCTCAAAAAAACGACGGTCGACAGAATAAATGTTCAAAGCTGAGTTTTTTATCTTCGCTACAGGAGGCGATTTGCCCGTTCACGCAGCGCGTCGCGGTTGATTTTTTGAATTCTCGGCTGATTTAGGTCGCGAATGCGTCATCAAGACGCATTTCTCCTGTCTTTGAAAGAAAACTCTGGGTGCTTCCCTAAAGAAA
>JAUIFE010000014.1 GCA_030429565.1 Holophagae bacterium
TGACTTGCTTCAGCTGTGTGATTTTACTGCAGGAACTGAAGAGACTCATGTCATATTGGGGACATTCGATAATTCGTTATGTTTAGACGCAAGAAAGATCTTTTTAAGTCTTAGCGCGCCACTCAGGATTGAGCAGGGCATTGAACAAGGCCTGGAGCAAGGGCGAAAAGAGGAATCCGAAGCAGGACGACAACGCCAAGTCGGCAACCTTACCAAACTGTTGGAGCGCCAATTTGGCGAATTACCGTCCGTCATCCGTAACCAAATCAACCACGCCGACGTGGAAACGCTCCAGGTTTGGTTTGACAAAGCATTGATCGCCGACAAACTCAACGTCGTCTTCGCTAACGGCGGGAAGGCGCAAAACACCTGCCCGTAAATAAAAAGCGAACGATCCCATAAGGGCCTCGTCCGCTTTTTCCTTTCTGAATCGTCGTGAGAATGATTCTTATCGCCAACCGGCTTGAATACCAACCATCACGCGACGACCCGGCTCATAGACACCCGAACCATGGTTCTTATAAAGCTTGTCGGTAAGGTTTTCAAAACCAAGTTTGAGGTCGATGTACTCGTTAAAGCGATAATTCCCACGCAGGTGGAACACCCCGTAGCCAGGTGTACCACCATCGGGAATACGATTGTCAGCGATATCACCGCTAGACAAACGATCTTGACGATCAGCCCAGCTAAAGACACTGCTCAAATTCCACTGACCGGCACGATATCGCCAGGACAAGTTACCGCGCAATGGTGGAATGCGCCGCATCGGCTGATTGTCGGCCGTGGTCGTCCCCTCTGTCCAAGCGGCATCAGCCCGCCAGCTATGACGCAGCCCAACCTGCCCATTCACCTGCACCGAAACACCGGTAACCTCAGCTTTCCCGACGTTATCGATAATAAAAACCGGCTCGCCATTGTAGGTATCGCTGCCTTGGTAGGTCCCGGGCACTTTGTCCATTAGGTCCTCATAACGGGCGTGATAAACACTGGTCTCCACCATCGCCCGCACCATGCGAAAGCGCAGGTTAACTTCGTAATTCCACAGACGCTCAGGTTCCAAGTCTGGGTTCGGTGCATCAAAACCCTGATTACTCGCGCCCAACGCCAAGCTGTCCTCGAGGCTGGGTGCACGAAATCCCTGGCCTACGCCGGCATTGATCACATAGCGATCACGGCGCAAGGCCCAGGTGAAGGTCGGCGTCAGCTCGCTATTGGTTTGCACAACGGTGCCAATGGGTTCAACTAAGGTGCCTTCTAACGCGACCCAACTCTGACGCAATCCAACCCGCAACCAGTGATCTCCGATGAAGTTATTTTCATAAGTGGCAAAAACACCAACCGTTTGAAAGCCGGATCCATCGGGAAACTTGGGATCAGCGGGGCTTGTCGTCCCGGATGCCAGATCGTTCAGTTGACCAGAGGAATCAACTCGGTCATCGGCAATATCGAACCCGTAGACAAGTTGGTAACGAGGTCCGATCTTGGTAAAGCTACCGTTAAATTGCAGGGTCGCAACGGTATCGCGCTCGAGCTCAAGCTCGTTAGGCGAATTGCTCGAGATGCGGCGGCGGCCCTCTTCCTGCCGCATCAGTCCCAAGCCGATGTCCATGTGATCCATAAAACGCGTGTGTCGGCTAGATTCAAAACGAACGCCGTGCAATCGAAACTTTTGCGGGTGGTATTCCCACAGTAAATCACGGCCTGAAATCACCCGATCCGTGCGCGGCACATGCTCTCCGCGCGAAATGCTATTAATGAAACGCAGACGCTGGTTCTGATCGAATTGGTAAGTGACATTTAAAGACCCATCCCACGCATCATAACCAGTTGGGTTTTGGGCGCCAATCGGATCGGGCGCTTCCAAATCGTTGTATTGATGCACCCCGAAGTGGCCGGCCAAGGAAATTTTCCCAAAATTACCCTGTCCGTGGAGGCGCTGGGAGGCACTTTCATCAGCGCTACTAATTTGGCCGATGTAGTAGAGCGCATCGCCGCTTTGTTCCGCGGGATCCTGGGTACGCAAATGAACCGTTCCACCCAAACCGTCCGAGCCATATTGCACCCCGCTGGGCCCGCTTAACACTTCAAACTGGGCTACGTTCCCACCGGGAACGGCGTTGAGATATTGATTTAAACCAAGTCGATAGGTGGCATTGTTCAATCGAAACCCATCGACCATCAGAAGGACCCGATTACCGGACATACCGCGCAAAATCGGTGAGCCACCGCCCAAATTGGTTTTTTGCAACAAAACTTCGGCTTCTTCTTTAAGCCAATCTGAGGTCTGCGTCGCAGCACGTTCGGGCTGATCTTTGGGCTGCACCACGGATACTTCGTTGCTTACATCCCAAGTTGACTGGGCTGTTCGTCCGGCACTAACCACTTGGTGAACGTTAAGGCCCCGACCGTCGACAAAGATGACAATCGACTCACCGGAACCGTAGGTCGACCAGGCACCCACAAACATCGATTTTTGGCTGCCGTCCACCACCTCAAAAGCCGCACTGCGGTCGGGAACGACCAACGACAAAGCTCCGTCCCTATCAAAAGAAAAAGTATCCTGGGTATCACAGACCAAACGCCATTGAGAAAAATCATCAATGCGCTCGCTGCGCAGGTAAACTGCCACGGGTTCGGCGGAAGGCGTCGCCCACCACAGGCTCACAGAAAAAAGGAACAGGGAAACCATGCCACACTCCACACTAAATTCTCATCGAAAGAGCTACCGGAACAAATTCGAATCACCGAGCGCACCCCAAGGGACGCCGGTTTTAACCGGTAGACTTAGCCAGGCACGCGCAAACCCAAACAGATTTGGGTCGAAACAGCCTGAATTCGGTACTCTAGCAGTGTCGGTTGGCAAAGGCCGCGCATTTAAAAAAAGCGTATCGAGCAGCACAAGCAGTCGACAAGGCAACAACTGTCACCCAGAGAGCACAGAACACACAAGGTGGTGGGGGTACCTTCAAGGGCGATGCCGTTCCATTTGAAGCCGGCAAATGAGACGAAGAAGCAAAGCGCCCCTGATGCATTCGCAAAAGCCTCAAAAAAAGGCGACCCTGCGACAGACAACCAAAAAGCCTTATAACCCTCCCATTAAAGACGTAACACAACCAAGCGCAACCAAAAGGGCAAGCGCCGAAACAGCGCAAACGACAACCCCGTCACGCAGGTTTAGGAAAGAACGAGGCCGTAGATTGTCCGCTCCAGGATACAGCCGCCTCAAAAGGGGGACACCGATTGTCTAAAAATGATGTCAACCGCAAGATAAACCGCCTCACTCACCCCCACCCCCAATATATTGATCAGAAGTTATTTCAAACCAGGTTTTTAAAAACATGGCTTAGATTTTTTCTTGCTGTGCTTAGCTTTGCCCGTTAGTATGATTTTTGGATCATTGTCTCAGACAACGTCATCGCAACCACACGCAGCTTAGGCGAACACCGCCATGGCGAAATTCAGAGAGTCGAGGCCGATGTGAAGCAATACCAATGCACGCGAAGAGAGCCCGATTCCAGCTTCGTGAAGCCGGGTTTCGGTTTGGTGCCTCATGTAGGAGACCGCCTGTGGTCGGTCGTCGGCTCATCGGTTGTGGTCACCCTTCACGACCGCACGCGAACCTTAGGCGGGATGAGCCACTATTTTCGCCCCTTCCGTCTCGAGGGCCGGCCCGCAACCTCAATCTACGCAGCGCCGGCCTTAGCCTGGCTTATTCGCCAATTTTTACAGATGGGCAGCCGTCGCGAAGACCTCGAAGCACAAATCTTTGGCGGGGCTGAAAATCGCCTGGCCGCCGAATACGAACCCGGCCTTGGCGCCGAAAATGTTCGTGCCGGACGGGAAATTCTCGAGCAGCAACGCATTGAAATTGGTACCATGGATGTTGGTGGTTCCCGCGGAAGAAAAATCATTTTCAATTGTCGAACCGGCGAGTCGGTTGTCGCTCGCGTCGACAAAATCAGGGTTTCGGACTGGTATCCTCGCTTGGGGCGCCCGTCCCTTTAACCCGTCGGGGGTTGAGCATTGACGGAGCAGGACTTTCTCAAAGAGTTCAACCTAGAACGCGGCATGAACATCAGCGACGCCGAGTTCAAGTTGTTCCGCGATTTGATTTACCGGCACTTTGGGATCAATCTTACCGAAGAAAAGCGATCCTTGCTTGTTCGTCGCCTTCAGCAGCTTCTGCGAAAAAACCGACTAAGTTCGTTCGGTGAGTATTACGAATACCTAAAAAAGCACCCTTCTGATGAGAATTTCACCGAACTGGTCAACCGCATTACCACCAACTACACCTTCTTTAACCGCGAGCCCGATCACTTCACCTTTTTTGTGGAACGCTGTCTTCCCGAAATTCGCTCCCGGCTCAGCGCCCTCGGCTCCCGCGATCTGCGCGTATGGTGCGCCGCCTCTTCTACCGGCGAAGAGCCCTACATGTTGGTCATGCTGATGATGGAGTTTTTCAAAGGTGAATACCCCATGTGGGACGCCGGCCTACTGGCCACGGACCTCTCGCGCCAAGCGTTAACCACCGCAATGGCCGGCCGTTACCGTGCCGAGCAAGTAGAATTGATGCCGAAAAGCTTTCTTCTAAATTATTTTGTCAAAATTTCCGAAGACTTGTATGAGGTCAACCCACGGGTTAAACGCGAGGTCACCTATCGCCGCTTTAACCTGATCAACCAGGCCTATCCCTTCCGCAAGCCTTTTGACGTAATTTTTTGTCGCAATGTCATGATTTATTTCGATGAACAGACCAAAGCTCAGGTCGCCGATCAATTGTTTAACAGCTTGCGACCTGGCGGTTACTTGTTCATCGGCCACTCGGAAACGCTGACCCGGATCAATTCGAGATTTCACTACGTCAAACCGGCCGTTTATCGAAGACCGTAAAAGAGGTTAGGATGACGACACGCAAGGTTAAGGTATTGATCGTCGACGATTCGGCCCTAGTCCGGCAATTGCTTCAGGACGGCCTCAGTCGCGATCCCGGCATTGAAGTGATCGGCACGGCTGCCGATCCCTATATTGCCCGCGATAAAATCATCAGCCTCAAACCGGATGTACTCACGCTCGACGTGGAAATGCCGCGCATGGACGGGGTCGAATTCTTGCGCAAACTCATGCCGCAATACCCCTTACCCGTTGTCATGGTCAGCGCGCTGACCAAACGCGGCGGCCAAATCACGCTCGACGCCTTGGAGGCGGGCGCGGTTGAAGTGGTTACCAAACCAGCTTCCAACCTGCGCGACGGCCTTAACAGCATGATGCAGGAGCTGCGCACCAAGGTCAAAATTGCCTCAACCGTGGATGTGAGCCGCTGGAAGAATTACCGCCAACAATTGCGACGCCAACACAGTAACCGACCCGAGCCCGGTGGGCGCGCCCTTGCCGTTTCAACCGATAAAGTCATCGCCATCGGCGCCAGTACCGGTGGTACCGAGGCCATTCGGGAAGTCTTGCTCAACCTGCCCGCAAGCATTCCCGGCATTGTCATCGTGCAACACATGCCGCCCGGCTTCACCGAAATGTTCGCACAGCGACTCAACCAGCAATCGCAACTCCTCATTAAAGAAGCACAAGATGGTGATCGTGTCATGGCCGGTCAAGTGTTAATCGCGCCCGGCGACCGTCACCTCAGGGTCAAACGTACCGGTGGCGTTTACCGCGTTGTCTGCGATCAAAGCAGTCCGGTTTGCGGACACTGTCCCTCTGTCGAAGTGATGTTTGAATCGGTCGCCAACGAGGTCGGTGCCAATGCGATCGGCGTTATCTTAACCGGTATGGGCCGTGACGGCGCCCAGGGCCTGCTCAAAATACGTCAAGCCGGCGGTAAAACCATTGGCCAGGACGAGAACTCCTGCGTCGTTTACGGCATGCCACACGAGGCCTTCAAGCTCGGGGCCGTCGAAAAACAACTCCCACTCCACCAGATTGCCGATGAAATCACCTACCAAACCAAGTTGTTGGAGCGGCGTTAGGTCGTTTTCCCCTGTTCGCAAAGCGCGCGTAAGTAAGGAAAGCTGTAAATACCGCTTTTGTGGCCGTCGGTAAATTGCGGTGCCAACCCATAACGACCAACGCTGTTTACGGCTTTTAAGGAGATGTCGCCGGGAACGGTTTTGGGATCCAACAAGGGTTCACCACTAATTTCGTCAACACAACGCGCACAGGGACAGGCCAAACGCAAGGAACGGGTGCCGACGATGTGGGTCGCACCGTCATTCCACATCACACCTAACTCATCGCGACTCACTTGCCAGAGGGCGCGCAAGGGATAACCTTCGGTCTGCTGTTGCCGCGGCGGCTCGGCAACGCGTTCTAACCAATCCATAGCACGCCATTCCACCGACCATTTCGTCAAAGTCTCCCACTCGGTCAAACCCGCTTGAACCTGGTCAATCACCTGACTCATCGCGCGCACCGAAGCGGCCTCGCCGTCCTTCAGCACAAAAGGCACTCCTGCATCACCGGATTCACAAATGGCGGCGTCTATCGGCAAAGCACCGAGGAACGGGTAGCCCAATTGTTCAGCAACAGCTTCAACCGCACCCTGACCAAATAAATCAGCCTCGTCGCCGCAACCGGCACAACTCAGAAAACTCATGTTCTCAACAAAGCCCAAAATGGGGACGTTGAGATCGCGGAAAGCGCGCACGCCGCGCACGGTATCGAGCAAACTCAATTCTTGCGGTGTAGATACCACAATGACGCCGCTGGGCGGATCGGCTTGCGCGGTGGTAAGCAGCGCATCTCCCGTACCTGGCGGCATATCGATGATTAAAACATCTAATTCAGGCCAAAGCACTTGGCTGTAAAACTGCGACAACATATTGTGAACCATAGCCCCACGCCAAATAAGCGGCGTCTGTTTATTGGCGATGTTACCCATAGAGATGAAATGGATACCATGGGCTTCGATAGGAATAATCGTATTGGGCTCAGGGCCGGGATCCGGCCAGTCGGCGTTGCCAAGCAGCACCGTGGCGCTCGGGCCGTGAATGTCGGCGTCGAGCAAGCCAACCCGTAAACCACGACGACCCAAACCAACGGCCAGATTCACACTCACCGTTGATTTACCAACGCCGCCTTTGGCGGAATGAACCGCAAGAATCGCTTTGGCGCCTGTACGTGGACGCAACGCTTCGCTTGGTTGTTCTTCAGCCATGCTCACACCTCCATGGCGCCTGGCCCGCCTACAGCAAGACGTGGCTGCGCTTGAATCAATTGACCAATCAGGCGGCGACTTATGGCGTCGAAAGTGTCGGCCAAAGCGCTTAAATGCGCATCCGCTTCGCCGCTTCTCGCACGCAACATCAAGGGTTCGCCCGTTCCCAACGCAGAAGGAAGGCGTTTGGAAATCGGCACCGCCCCAAGGAACGGGATTTGGTAGCGTTCGGCCAATCGTTTACCGCCGTCACGACCGAACACGGCGGTTCGTTCCCCACAGCAGGGACAAACGTAATCGCTCATGTTCTCCACTAGACCCAAGGTCGGAACCCCCACCGAGCGGAACATCTCCAGGCCACGCACGACATCACGCAAGGCCACCTTTTGCGGCGTAGTGACCAAGGCGGCGCCGACCAGCGGCGCAAGCTGGGTCAAACTGAGTTGGACGTCGCCGGTTCCAGGCGGCAAATCGAGCAGCAAATAATCCAATTCGCCCCAGTTCACACCGTAAAGAAACTGCGACAGCATTTTGTGGAGCATCGGCCCACGCCAACTCAAGGCTTGATGGCGCTCCATTAAAAAACCCATGGAAACCAGCTTGATGCCGTAAACATCGATGGGAATAAGGCGTTTATTACGGTCAGCCACCATCTGTTCGTCAACCCCGAACATCGCGGGCACACTGGGACCATAGAGATCGCAATCCAAAATACCGACCCGGGCGCCCGCTTGCTGCAAGGCTACGGCGGTGTTGACGGTCACCGTCGATTTTCCTACCCCACCTTTGCCACTAGCAATGGCAAACAGGTTGGCGACGCCTTCGATGGGTTGTTTTCCCGGCACGGCGACGGCCTTCACCGTATGAGAACCGTGCAAAACAAGAGGTGGACCGGGCTGTGCAGCCAGGGCCGCACTAATTCGCTCACGCAAGGCTGCATCGGCAAGCCCTTGCGGGTAAGGTAGATCCAAGGTCACCACGGTCGCATCAGCTTGACGCACCACCGTCACCAGTGATCCTTGTTCGCCCAGTGGTTGTTCGGTTAACGGATCCTTAACCGCGGCAACCAGTCCGTGCAGCGTTTTATCTTGGGACACATCCACCCCCTCAGCAAGGCGACCGCATCGGCGATCGACGGCGCACGTGCAATGACGCGGCGCAACTCGAGCCCCGATCATAGGCGCTTCGTGTTTTTTTTGGAAGAAAAAGCCGCCACCAAGGGTCGAGGAAGAGGCCGAGCGAGGGTCAACTAGACCCAAGTGGTACGCCTCAAGGCTCGCCTACCAAGACTCGGCAGCACAAGCTGTGACGACGCAGGCCTCGAAACATAGCCGAATTAATCGGCCTGACGCTCGTTCTCTTGCGCAGCGGTGTCTTGGTTGCGCACCAAAACATCGCCACCAGCGCGAACTACATCCAGTTGAGCGAGGTAGGTCGTCACTTGCTGCTGGAAGGCATCGCGCTGGGCGTCTGGAACCGGAGTGCTAGGCGGAAACTTTTGCGCGGTGGGGTCGACGTAGCGACCGTTGCGCTTCATGCCGTAGTGCAAGTGGTAGCCGGTGGCGTAACCGGTTTTACCGACATAACCGACGACATCGCCTTGTTTCACGCGCGCACCGACGTGCACACCCTTGGCAATTTTGTTGAGGTGGAAATATTGCGTGAGAATTTTGTTGCGGTGCTGGATTTCAACAGCAATCCCGGCACCGCCGTAACGACCGGCACGCACAATCCTCCCGGAGGCAACCGCCATAACCGGCGTATTGCGCGGTGCGCCGTAATCCACACCGTTGTGAGCACGGCGGCGTTTGAGCACTGGGTGGAAGCGGTTGCGGTTAAAACGCGAGGTAATTCGCTGCAATTTGAGCGGGGAACGCATCATTTCACGCACCAAGGACTTGCCCTCGGCATTGTAATAGCCGATATCACCGTCGCCCGCGTCAAAGGCGTAGGCATCGTAGGTATCGAAAGCCCCTTGATAACGGGCAGCCAAGATATCGCCGTATTCGAGGAAGTGATGGCCGTCTTCATTGCGGACGTATTTTGCTTCGATCAAAATGTCGAAGCGGTCGCCCTGGCGTGGGTCTTTATAAAAATCGATGTCCCAAGCGAACACCTTGGCCAGCTTGCCCGCAAGCACGGCAGTTTGCGGCTCCTCGGCGAGTGCGCCAAAAAGGCTAATATCGATGGCGCCGCGCACAATTTTGGCTTCGGTGTAGGTTTCCACCTCGCGACGCGCAAGAGCAGCTTCACCGTCAAGGCCGTCTAAGTCATAAATCTCGACCGGCGACACTTTGAGAGTAAAGGCGGCCACGGCGCCGTCCTCACGGAATCCCACCTCCCAAGCATGTTCCGGATGGGATTTGCGGAAATTGTAAACGGGGGTTAGCAGGTCGATGATGCGGTGAATATCGCCGCTATCAACGCCGCTCTGCTGGAGCTGGTTGTAAATCAGGGTATTGCCAAAGGTGCCTCGTTTCCAGCTCAGCAACGAGCGAGGATCGACCGGCTCGGGTTCCGGTTCGACCACCACCGGCACCGGAACGGCGGCAACAGTCGCCTCGGGCTCGGGTTTTGTGTCGTCGCGGTTCAACACAACCGCGCCTAAAGAAATAAGGGCACCAACCAACAACAGTGAAGCAGCGATATTGCGGTAACGCAAACGCTTCGCCAAGGAATCGAACATGTTTCCCCCGAGGTAATGATCAAAAAAGAAACGGGTCGCAATCCTGTCAAATGAGGAACACCAGACCTCAGACGTGTCGGGCGCCAAGTGTCGCTGAAAAAAATCACACCCACCTGAGCCGACAAGGATTACGAGGGGTAAAATCTAATATCAAAACCAAGCATAGTAACATTATGTCGTCGTTATGCCCAGTCGAAAAACCTAAGAGCCAACGCATCATCCTCAAAATTACGCCATAAAAAAACCAGCTCGCGACTTTTCCACGGAGTAAAACATCGAATCCACACCAAAGAAGTCACTCACTTAGCCGACCTGGCTCGTCGATACCGACAACCCCTTGACGATCGACCGGCGATAAAACTCCAAAAGGACCCCAACGAGCCGCGCAGAACGACGCCGTCTCGATGGGGGTTCCTAAATCAGGTGAGGTGAAGCGACGATTAATCGCGGTCCATCATAGGAATGTGAACGCCTTTTTTACGCGCATGTTCCTCCGCCAGCTCGTAGCCGGCATCGACGTGACGCACAATCCCCATGCCGGGATCACTGGTCAAGACACGCTCCAGACGACGTGCCGCGTCGTCGGTGCCATCGGCCACGACAACCATACCGGCGTGAATCGAGTAACCCAAACCAACGCCACCGCCATGGTGAACACTGACCCAAGATGCACCGTTGGCGGTGTTGATCAAGGCATTGAGAATCGGCCAGTCGGCCACGGCGTCCGAGCCGTCTTTCATCCCTTCAGTTTCGCGGTTGGGAGAGGCCACCGAGCCGGAATCAAGGTGATCGCGACCGATCACAATCGGCGCTTTCACCTTGCCGCTGCGAACCAATTCGTTGAACATCAAACCAGCTTTGGCACGATCACCGTAAGGCAACCAACAGATGCGCGACGGCAAGCCCTGGAACTGTACTTTTTCGCCGGCTTCGTCCAACCAACGCGCCAAGGCCGTGTTCTCTGGAAACAATTCCTTAAGCGCGCGATCCGTGGTGTAGATATCCTCAGGATCACCGGAGAGCGCCACCCAGCGGAACGGGCCACTGCCCTGACAGAACAGTGGACGAATATATAACGGAACAAACCCTTTGAAATCAAACGCGTTGTCTACACCAACGCGCTGTGCTTGAGCGCGAATATTATTGCCGTAATCAAAGGTCGGCACGCCGCGTTTTTGGAAGTCCAGCATTGCACGGACGTGTTCGCCCATAGTTCGCAGCGATTCTTTTTGGTAACGCTCAGGATCGGCCGACCGTAACGCCACCGCTTCAGCCAAACTCATACCATTGGGTACATAGCCGTTGAGTTCGTCGTGGGCCGAGGTTTGATCGGTCAGCATGTCGGGCTGGAAGCCGCGCTTCAACAGCTCGGGCAAAATATCGGCAGCGTTGCCGAGGACACCGATCGAAACCGCTTCCTTGCCGGCACGCGCTTTCTCAAGACGCGCCAGAGCGTCATCCAAGTTCTCAAAACTCTCATCGAGATAACGTGTTTCCAAGCGCTTTTGAATACGCACGGGGTCTACTTCAATCGCCAAACAGGCCGCCCCGGCCATGGTCGCCGCCAAGGGTTGCGCGCCGCCCATACCACCCAACCCGGCGGTGACAATCACACGCCCCGCTAAGTCGCCGTTGTAATGTTGGCGGCCCGCTTCAACAAAGGTCTCGTAGGTCCCTTGCAGAATGCCCTGGGTCCCAATGTAAATCCAAGAGCCGGCCGTCATCTGGCCGTACATCATCAGACCTTTGCGATCAAGTTCGTGGAAGTGTTCCCAATTGGCCCAATTCGGCACCAACATTGAATTGGAAATCAAAACGCGAGGCGCGTCTTTGTGGGATTTAAACACCGCAACCGGCTTGCCCGATTGAACCAGCAGCGTTTCGTCTTCTTCCAGTTGCTGCAATTCTTTGAGGATGGCGTTAAAACAATCCCAGTTACGAGCGGCTTTCCCCAAACCGCCGTAAACAATCAAGCGGTCCGGCTCTTCGGCCACTTCAGGATCCAAGTTATTTTGAATCATGCGGAAGGCCGCTTCTTGAACCCAGCCCTTACACTTGAGTTCATTCCCCCGATTCGCGCGAATGACAGCCATCGCTGTACCTCCTGTCCTGTAAAAGAAAAAAATCGAGAATGGTTCCCGCGTCGCTTTAGGTCATGGTCGACTAGAGACCGCGCAAGGACGCACGGTTAGACCCGCCGCTGTTGGGTTGATAGGTGCGCTGCAACGCCTGCACGAACGATTCCGCCACTTTCTGCCGAAACTTGGCGTTTTTCATATTGGCTCGATCGTGCTGGTTATTGAGGTTGCACACCTCGATCAACACCCGTGTCGGCACTCGGTTGTAGCGAATCACCGCGGGAACGAATGGTTTGCGCGGGTTACGATAAATGGCCGAACGGATCGGCTTTTGATGGTAAACCCGGATGCCGGCCTCTTTTTTGGCCGCTTTGAGATTCATGGCAAAGCTGGTGCTTAAAGCCTGGGCTTGACGCAACTGCTTCTTGGTAAAGGAAAATTGATTGCCACGATATTCGGCATAGCGCTGGTAGCGCGACGCCGGTGATCGTTTCGGCCCTAATCGGGCATCCGGCACGTAGAACATACTGCCGCGAATGCTGCGGTGCAGCGACTCGGCATGGAAGCTGGCAAACAGAATATTTTCCGGCTTGACCCCTTGCTTGACCAAGCGGTCATAGTGGTGATTGGCGATCAACCAACGCAAATGCACCCCGTCAACAACCATGTTCTTGGCGGTTAGCGGGTAACGCGGCTGTGTCAACAACACTTCATCGTTGTCACGCCGGAATTTAGAAACGTCTTGAACCTTGTAATTCACGGAAGGGTCGAGAATGGTGGGAATCACCACCGCGCCGGTCTCTTGCTCCAACTTGGCTTTAACACGGCAAAGAATGTCATAAACGTAATCATCTTCCCAAATGCCGCGCGGCATGGCACCGGGATCACGGCCACCGTGGCCCGCGTCCAAAATAACGTAGACGCCCTCAAGATTGCGCGATACGACCTCGGTCGCCATCAGCGAAACTTCGGCTAAGTTTTCAAGGTAGGCTTGAAAAACCGGATCATCCTGAGCCAGGTATTCCGGCTCGAGTAATTCGTAGGGAATGCGAATCGGGGTTCCGATCGCCAGATCCGTTTCATCGCGAATGTTGTTCCGTTCGATAATCGTCCGCGCCACGCGGTTAACATCCGCGGCACGCGTCAAACCACAGAAACGCACCACCACCGAGCTATAAATTGCCTCACCCGCTTTGAGTCGGTACTGGGCGTAACGGCCCTTGCGATCACTGCCCCACGTCAACAAGCCACGCACCTGATCCAAGTCGGCAAGGTGTTTGAGAATCCGTTGCTGGGCTTCGGCATTGGGTTTTTGCGCCTCGGCTGCTCCCGCCTCATTGTCATCGGCCGCCTGCTCTGGAGCAGCCGGCTCATTGGCCTCCACGAAATCTTGCTGCTCGACGACTGGTTCATCTTGATTTTCGAGATCGCCACTGCTGCTAGAGGGTTCGGTATCCTGGCCGGACTCGACAATTTCGTCCGGCTGAGTCGCCACGGTCGACTCGGGGTTGCGACCTTGCACGACCGCTTCAAAAGAAGGCAGTTCTTCGGGTTGTGCCACCGGAGTAGGCTCGTGAAATACCGGTCCGGCGTCGGTGTCTTCCGTCGCGGTTTCGATCTCGCGTGCAGGCGTGTTTGTCGAAGAGGCAGGCGTGTTTGCCGAGGCGGCAGGCGTGTTTGCCGAGGCGGCAGGCGTGTTTGTCGAAGATGCTGCAACGCCCGGCTCGGGCAATGCCGGTAGCTGTGGTTCATCGGGTTGCGGCATACCGTCGACCATCTCGCCACGCATCTCGCTGAACAAGATCTCCTTGGGCACAATCACCACCAGACCTTTGTAAACACCGTCCGATTTCAAACCGGATGCGCGCTTGATGCGCTCCCAATGCGTACCTGTCCCGGTAAAAATCTGCGAAATCGACCATAGCGTTTCGTGGCCGGGATACAAAACGCGATGGCGCAATCGGTTGCCTTTTAACTGACTACCCGGCCACATCACGCCGACATAGGCGCGCCGAAAGCGCGGCGACAATTGAAAATACGGAATGAGCGCGCGCTTGGCGTTGACGCGGTTAACCTCGTACTTCTCAAGCGAAAATTGCGGGTCACCAAAGCGACCCGTGTAGAGCTTAACCATATCGGTGAGCTGAGCGGCATCGTCGACACGCAGGTCAAGATAAGGGCCGCGCCCTTTGGCCAAAGCCGCAAAACTTTGGTCGTCTAATTTTTTCAGGATCTGGTTTTGCCAAGCCTGAACCGGCAATGCGGCCGCCCCGACAAAAAAAAGTACGATCCCCATACCAGATAAAAACACACGAAATTGAGTCATGGTGCCACGAGTAAAAACAGAATCTGCAGCGCGCCGGCGCACTGGTCGGTGTCGGCTCGCGGAAAAATGCGGCGCGAGGGCCACCAAGAATCCGAAAGGCAACGACCGGGAACGAGGCGCCGTGAATGGCGGCATCTTACCGACAAGCTGAAATCACCATAGCAAAAGCCCTGGCTGAAGTGAAGAACAGAGGCGGCGCAACCCAACATGCGCGCGACCGGACTCCCGCATGAATGCGGCACAGCATTCCGTTAAATTAACCGCTAAATTAACCGCACAGCCGAGGCTAACCCCGGACCCGAGGTTTCCTTAAACCTGGTTTTTTTGAGTCGACCACATAGAATCATTCCAAACCCACACAACTTCTTTATAATGGACCCTGGTAACCTCGCAATGCTCAGCCGGCCTACGTGCCGACACAACGCCTGGCACCTCCTGCCGGCAAACGATGTGGGCCTCCGCTGTTTGGGGTTACCGGTCAAAGCGAACGTCGACGTCGACCGTTTCGCATGATGTTCGCCCCACCTAACAGGCGGCTCCTCCCCGCGATCCCGCCACATGCTTCTTCCTTGTTTGACACCATCCGAGATACTGACAGTTCAGGAATTCCCATGCCGCAAATCCCGTTGTTTCATCCTTTCTTGCCCGATGCGCTCAAGAACCCCTACCCTTTTTACAACCGATTACGCGAAGAAGACCCGCTGCACTGGAGTGCACTCGAGTGCTGGATGGTATTCGGCAACGAGGACATCCACACCTTTCTCAACCACGACCGTTTTTCGCTGGAACCGATCTTCACCGAAGTCGACGAGGAAGCGATGCCTTTTGAGGCCGCCTGTAACCGCTGGTACCGTTTGATTAACCCCGTACAGAAAAGTTATTTCCGCAAACGGCTCGACCATCTCCTGACAGAAGCAACCCTCCAAAAGTACGCCTCGTTGTGGCGCGATGAAGCAGAACGGCTCGCAGCCGCACTGCCCGAATGGGGCATCTCCGACCTAATGGCGCGTTTCATCAAACCGCTGGTACTGGGCGTGGTCGCCGATTTGTTGGGCGTTCCCGAAACCATGCGATTCCGGTTCCGCTCCATTTTGACTGAGCTGGACGGACGCCTGTTCGAACTGGCCGGCATGGGTGGCCGCATTTCGTCCAAAAACCTGATTTTTGGCGATTTATTGCGCATGTATTTGGAACTGGTTTCTGCCAAACAATTGCGCAGTAACAGCGGCGAAGAAGACGCCTTAACCGCCTTGTTGGCTTCACCCGAACAAGGCGACCCTGTCGCCGAGGAAGATCTGGTCGATATGCTTGTCTTCTTACTGCACACGCTTACCGAAAACAGCGCCCACGGCCTGGGCAACGCAATCATCCCGCTCGCGACTTATGCCCAAGAGAACCAACTCGATACACAAAACCCCGAGACCGTGCGAACAGCTTTCGAAGAGTGCTTGCGCTACGATTCGCCCGTCCAGTT
This sequence comes from Holophagae bacterium, assembly GCA_030429565.1. Lineage (GTDB taxonomy): Bacteria > Acidobacteriota > Holophagae > Acanthopleuribacterales > Acanthopleuribacteraceae > Acanthopleuribacter. Next base: position 15,730 of record JAUIFE010000014.1, read on the forward strand.
TTTCCCACTCATGGCCCACGAAGACGTCATGTTACACGGAAAAGCCGTCCATCGTGGCCAAAGCGTTTGGCTGTGTTTGGGGGCCGCCCATCGCGACCCGGCCTACGTCAAAGAGCCCGACCGCTTCAACCCCGAACGCCGTCTCGAACAAACCTTAGCGCTTGATTTATTGCCAATCATCGATAAGGATTTGTTGCGCGTCATCGCCCACCAGGCGATTCCGATCATTTTGCCGCGTCTCAAAAACGCCAACCTCGTCAGCGAAGGCATTTCTTGGCAGACCGGTTCTTCTCTTGCGCGCGGACCACGCACTTTGCCGGTTCGTTGGTCGGAACAACCATAACGACCGCCGAGGCAGCACATTGAAGCGATACCACATGAGCGACCTACAAGACGGGCCGCCGCCCCAAGCCACCCTGATCCACGAGTACCAAGACGATTTTGAATGGTTGCGCGTTTGCGAAACCCAAGACCCGCATCTCAAGCTGCTGTATTTCGAAGACAGCCTGCACGGTGCGCTCGACTGCAACGAACCCGGCACGCCAGTCCTCTCCTACGTGGCACTTTACTTGGGTTACCTGCGCCGCCGCGGTGTCACCCCCCAAACCATGCTTATGGGCGGACTGGGCGGCTGCGGTTTTTGGCACGCGGCAAACGCGTTCTGGCCAAACCTCGACCGAACCTGTATCGAAATCAACGGTCGCGTCATCGACCTCGCCCGCGCGCATTTCCAGCTTGAGGCCGATGCCGCCGTCATCGAGGACGACTTGCGCCACGGCTTGGCAAGCCGCGACTTTGCGCCAATCGACGTCATGCTGTGCGACTGCTATGGGGCGATTGATTTGCCGCCGCATTTGATGACGCATGAGTTCATGGCACTCATCAAAACGCGCTTGAGCCCACGGGGTTTTGCGGCGTTTAACCTTGCCGACGAAGAAGCCAACGCGGTACTTGGCTTCCAGTTGCGAACCTTACTGGCCGTTTTCGGCCGTGTCGCCCTGCTGCGCGACCCCGAAGCCGCCAACGTCGCCGCCATCGTCTGCCGCGATCCACAAGCCGTCGTTACCGAAGAAGTCCACTGGCAAAACACCTTGTACGTGGCTCAAGTGTTGGACGAAAACAGCACCAGCTTGCCTGCTTTTGTTGCGGAAGCCGAAGTACTCACCGACGAAAACCTAGCCGACACCCTCGACCAATTCGGGCTCTGCTGCTAGAAAACAACGGCCCGCGCACCGGATACGGCGGGCGGGCTCCTGATTTAGGCAAAAACCTGTGCGTTTAAGAGACGCCAGCGTTTGCGCTGTAGTTTGAGCTGGTACTTCAATTCCAGGTAGCGCATGCGCTGGTCGAGTTGCTCGAGCTTGTCGCTAAAAGCATTGCGCTTGGCGTTCACCCAGGCTTGGCGTGCGCTCGTCCAATCGTTAAGCGCCTGCTGGTACTCGCGATATTGCTGCTCCAACTTGGCCCGCAGCTCGTCGGTAGTTGAGCTGGGCAATGTCAGACGAGCCATTGAACGACGGTACTGAAGCGCAAGACGCGCCTTTTCAATTTGGGACGCCGATACGGTGCGCAGCTTGGAGGTCAACCCAACCCAACTCGCACTGCGAATCAACCATTTGGTCGGATCAAATTGCCACCAGCGAATGCCGTTGCGGTAGTCGTACTGAAAGCGGTGGTGATAATTGTGGTAACCCTCGCCGTAGGTTAAGAAGGCAAGTAAGTCGTTGTCACGCGCGGAATTGTCTTCGCAGTAAGGACGACGTCCCCAAATGTGCGCCAACGAGTTAATGAAAAAGGTGAAGTGGTGGTTGAGCACCACGCGCAGCAGGGTCGCCAAAATGAACACGCCCCACAACTTGCCGGTCAGGAATCCCAGCAACAGTGGCAAAGCAATATTGGTCAACAAGGTCAGCGTTAAGTTGTAGCGATGTTGCCACATAACAATGGGGTCGCGCTGCAGATCTTTGACACCGGAAAAGTCTTGCGGCCCCTTCTCGTTAAACAAAATCCAGCCCATGTGGGCATGCCAAAAACCGCGATTCACCGAGTAGGGATCATGGTCGTTATCGTCGACATGCTTGTGGTGGCGCCGGTGATCGGCCGACCAGTTGAGAATGCTGTTTTGAATGGCACAGGCGCCAAAAATCGCAAAAAACAACCGCAGCGACCAATGCGCTTCATAGGCTCGGTGTGACCACAGACGATGGTAACCGGCGGTAATCGAAAGACCGGTGGCAATCATGAAGAAGGCAAAGCAAGCCCACTCAAAACCACTAAAACCGGTGTAGTAACCGTAAAGCGGCACGGAAATGGCCGCGGCAATCGGCGTCCCAAAAAGGACCAAAATGTTTTGCCAGACGGGTTCCCGTTTCGAACGACTGGTAGGGGACAACGCTTCACTTTCGGCCATGGTTCCTCCGCATGGTGCATTCGCTATGCCTGTACGCCGTCCGCCTGAATGAAGTTTCGCCGGCGAAGCGCCCTTTGCGAACGGCGATTCATTCATGATAGGTTGGCGCCCATCGGTTTTGCAAGCAAGCGACGGCCCAGTTTGCGAGATCGCACCTTTTTCGGCAAGGCCGCAAATTCTACAACCGGCCGGGCCAGATTTCGAACCTTTGCAAAACGACGCTTTTCTCGTAAAGTCAGCGCGAGCACGCCAGGCGGATTCCACCCGCACTTTCTGCCCACATCACCGCCTCCTCTCCTGTTTTTCCCATCCTATTCCTTATCCAAAAAGTGAGTCCCCATGCGCCCCTTATTCATAATTGCCATGTGCTGGAGTCTTTTTTCCACCTTGCCGAACTTGGCGCAAAACGAGCCGACGCCACACCGCCCCAAAATCGGTTTGGCGCTCAGTGGCGGTGGCGCCAAAGGTTTGGCCCATGTCGGCGTGCTCAAGGTTTTGGAAGCGATGAACATTCCCATCGACTACGTGGCGGGAACCAGCATGGGCGCAGTTGTCGGCGGTTTGTACGCGGCTGGCTTGAGCGCCCCGGAAATCGAGGCGGCGCTGGGCGGCATCGACTGGTCCGACGCCCTCACCGACACCCCCAACCGCTTGGTGTTGAACTACCGCCGCAAACAGGACAAACAACGCTATATTCTCGACCTCCAAATGGGCATCAGAGGCGCCAAACTCCTAACACCACAGGGCTTCCGCTCCGGCCACAAACTGACCCTCGACCTGCTGGCCCGCACCATGAGCGTGGCCCACATCGAGCATTTCGACGACCTGCCGATCCCCTTTCGCGCCGTCGCAACCGACATTGAGGAAGGTTCGATGGTGGTCCTCGACAGCGGCTCCTTGGCCCATGCGATTCGGGCCAGCGCCGCGATTCCCGGTGTGTTGTCACCCATTAGCATCGATGGGTGTCTGCTGGTCGACGGCGGCATGACCCGTAATTTGCCCATTGATATCGTGCGCGAAATGGGTGCCGACATCGTGATTGCCGTCGACATTAGCGATCCCTTGGTCACGCGTGACAAGCTCAACTCTTTTCTCTCAATCACCAACCAAGCAGTGGGCATGCTCTCGCGCCTGAATGTGGAGGAAGTGCTCGACCTTGCCGACATTCTGATCACCCCTTCAATTGAAGGCCTGGGTTTGTTGGACTTCCTCAACCTTGATGAAACCATCCGTCGCGGCGAAAACTTGCCGACGCAAACACTCTATAAATTACAGCGGCTGTCACTCCCTCCTACCACCTGGCACCAATGGCGCGATCAAGTAGAAAGCAAACGATTGCCGACGCCGATTTTGGCGCAAATCACTATCGAAGGTCCCTCGGCCGTACACCATCGTTTCATCGAAAACCGGATCGACCTCAAAATCGGTGAGCCAATTGATGTCGACATTTTATTGGCCAACCTCATCGCGATTCACGGTCTCGGCGACTTCGAAGACGTTCGCTTTGGAGTTCAATACCTGACACCAGCCCAGCCAGGCGAACCGCCACAAGCGATTCTGGTCCTGACCCTGCGCGAAAAATCGTGGGGCCCCAACTATTTCCATTTCGGCTTCAACATGGGCGGCGATTTGCGCGACGACGACTTGTTCGGGCTCTTACTCAATACCACCATGACGCGCATCAATCGCCTCGGCGCCGAGTGGCGCAACGACGTCGAGCTCGGCCGTGTCAACCGCTTGTTTACCGAGTTCTACCAACCCCTCACCTATACCGGCCCGCTCTTCGCCGCCCCCGCCCTCGACCTCAGCAATTTCACCTTACCGCTGCTCATCGGCGACGAAACCCTCACCGACGTCACCATTAACAGCTTTACCGCCTCGCTTGACCTCGGCTACCAAATGGATACTTGGGGTGAGTTTCGGGTCGGCCTTGAACGGGGGAAGGTACGCACCGAATTAGGCACCGATCTGGTCGAAGACATCCTCATCGACTCAGGTTTGTTCAGGCTCGACGACGCCTCCTTCTCTTTGGGAAAATGGCAGGCCCAACTGGCCATTGACCGCCTCGACAAAAGCAACTTTCCCAGCCGCGGCGCCGCGTTCAACCTTCGTTACCAAGACGTGCGCGAGTCACTGGGCGCCGACGACAACTACCGCAAACTTGAAAGCACCCTCGACGTGTTTAAAAGCTGGTCGCGCCATACCTTGTTTGCCAGTTTGGATGTGGGCCACAACCTCAACACCACGCTCCCCAATTACGACCTGTTCACCGCCGGCGGCCTACTCTCCTTTTCCGGTTACCGCACCAACCAGCTCAGCGGTCAGTACCTCGGCGTGGCCCGCCTCGGTTACTATCAGCGCATTCGCTCGCTGCCCGCCGCCTTCGGGCGCGGCCTCTATCTGGGCGGCTGGGTGGAAAGCGGCAACCTCTGGGCTGATCGCGATCAAATCAAGCTGGACGACTTGCGCCACGCCGTCACCGCCATTATCGGCGCCGATACCATTCTGGGCCCGATGTACCTCGCCTATGGTTTGGCTGAAAAGGATCGCGGCAGCGTCTACCTTTCGCTGGGCACTCAGTTTTAACCGAGCGACGACCTAAGCGCGTTTGAGCCGACAATTAAAGCGCCGGCTTCATTCACCAAAAAGGCCTATCACCACGTGACAAGCGCTACATATTGTGCCTTGAACCCATGAAGCACTACATCTTGCATTGTTTTCACCGTGGCAAAAATTTTACATTGGCTAAACACCACGGCTTGCTCGGTTTCCTATTCACCCATTGAATCCTCCGTTTTTTTCCGGTGGCCCACTGTTAGAATGGTCCCGTCACAGCTCGGTGATTGTTTGGTTTGATTTCATTTTTGGGGCGACATAGTGACGACGGAAACCCACCTATCAGCGCTCGGCACCGTCATGCAACGGTTGGGCCGCCACTCGGTTTTTTCCCTAAACCGCGCGGAAAAGCAATTACTCGACCGCGCCACGCAATATGGTTTGGCCTCGTTTGACTTCTTTGCCGCTCGCAAAATCGCTTCCTTGGCGCGCACGCCCGATCCCTTGTTGTTGGCGCTTTTATTGGCCGAAAAAGCCGCCACTCACGAAGGCAACACCTACCTCAGCTTAGCTGCCGACTTCTTGCCCAAACGTCTCGCCTTACTCGGCTATGTCCATGAAGGTGAGACCTCACTCGAACAAGCAATTCACGCGTTGGTCGGCGCTGAAGACGAACTCTTCACCACCGTCGCCGAAGCCAATCCCTCCGTGCCCTTTGTTATCTGTTTTGAGCGCCTCGCCCTCTACCGGCAGGGTTTCTTTCAAGCCGAGCGGAGCATTGCCGCCCGCCTGCGCGCGCTTTGCCACCGCCCCTGGCGAGCACCCCACCAGGATCTCGGCCCCCACCTAGATCTTGTCCTTCACCAGTTCCCGGTCGGCACCAAGCCCTTTGACGACCCCGAACGACAGCCGATTGATCTGGCGATTGAACAAAAAACCGCCGCTGTCACCGCCCTCCATGCGCCGCTCTGTTTGATTTCCGGCGGACCGGGCACCGGTAAGACGTCGATTGTGTTGACCATTTTACGCCTGCTCGCCGCCCAAGGCGTTGCCCCCGAACAGATCCAACTGACCGCGCCCACCGGCCGCGCCGCCAACCGCATCAGTGAATCCTTACTGCGTGGCAATCGTACGATTGATCCCAGCGCCAACGCCGCCACCTGGTTCGCCGCCCTACCACGCGCTTGCACCGTGCACCGTTTGTTGGGCTGGTCGCCACGCCAGGGCGAGTTCCGTCACGATGCCGCCAACCCGTTACCCGCCAAATTCATCATTCTCGACGAAAGCTCCATGCTCGACATCCTCATGACGGACCGCTTACTGGCCGCGCTGGCGCCAGACGCACACCTCATCATGTTGGGTGACGCCGATCAACTGCCTTCCGTGGATGCAGGCGCCGTATTCCGCGACTTAACCCGCGAAGCCGCCGCCGTGCCCGACACAGGCGATATTGAAGAACTCGCTGCCAACTTGAACGCACGGCGCACGCGAGCCGGCAGTGATCGCGATATTGAACAACGTCTGCAGGATTGCGTCGTGCCGTTGCGCACCACGTTCCGTCAGAGCAAAGATGCGGGCGGCCGCCACATCAGTATCATTGCGGCCAAAAGCAACCAAATGGCCGCCGATCAATTGTTCGGCGACGATCCCTCCCAGCACATTCTCCGTTTCCAAGAGCAAGCGCCACCGCTCTCCGGGGTAACCCTTGCCGAGCCAAGCACGCTGGGTCTGATCGACCTAATCGACATTCTCAACCACCGCTATTTCAAGCCCTACCGCCACCTATCGGCCATGCCGATCCACATGGAACGCGATCACGAAACCCTGGTGAAAATTTTCCGCGCCCTCGACGAGATGCGCGTATTGTGTTTGACCCAGCGCGGTTTGTACGGCGTTGATACGCTCAATCAGTTGTTTAAAGAGCGCATTTATCGCGCCGGCGGCGGGGTGGAACGCGCCTTCCGCAACCCGTTTTTCTTTTTGCCAGGCGCGCCCTGGCTGATGACACGCAACGATTACAGCCGGAATTTATTTAACGGGGACATCGGTGTCGGCCTATTGATTTACGACGATAGCGGCGGCATCTCGCGCGAGCTCGTGTTCCGCACCGAGTCGGGTTTTCGGCGCGTCCCCTTCGCGGGTCGCGGCGATATTACGTTGGCCTATGCGATGACCGTTCACAAAAGCCAAGGCAGCGAATTCGGCCATGTTGTGCTGGTATTACCGGAACATCGCAACGCCCTGTGCAAAAAAGAGTTGATTTACACGGGCCTAACCCGCGCCAAAAAATCGGTGTTCCTTTACGGCCGTGCCCAGGTATTAACGCACGCGGTTAGCGACGCCATGCAACGCGTTTCAGGTTTACGCGCCCAAATGCGCGAGTCCTGACGCAACACACACCGATAACGGACGAGAGGCGCCGCAAGGACGCCTCTCGTAAAGGTAAACTGTTGTGAGAAAAGGTGGTGTTTACTCGGTCAGCCCATCTTGCTCGCGCAACGTTGCCGCCAGCGGCCCGCAACCGAGGTTTTCCATATCGAGCAACACTTTTTTCATTAAGTTTTGATTACCGCTTTTCTTCCCGCTTTCGTACCACTTCAACAGGATGTTGCAAATGCGGCCTTCCCAGATTTTGTAGTCGCGGAAATCAGGCGAAAGTAGGTGGTTGGTGATGTAATCGATGGCATCACTAAAGTCACCGCGTTTCTCGGCGGAAGTTGCCAAATCGACATAATGTTCGAATTCGAGGTTTTTCACCTCGGTATCGTTGGGAAAACGGCGCAAGTGGTCGCGGATTTGGTCGCGGAAAAAATGTAACTGCTTGTTGCGCAGCAGGAATTTAATGTAGTCCCGGCTTGCTTTTTGATCACCGGAAGCTTCGACAAACTTCGCAAATTGTTCTCGTGCCTCGCGAATCTTGTTCTCGGATTCCAACTTCTGGATTTCCTCCATCGGATCCGAGGGGGTACAGCCGGTGAAACCCGTCATAAACATCGTCAACACGACCATCAATACCATCCAGCTATTTCTCAAGAGCCACTCCTTGCAAAACCTATGTAAACGATCCGGGCAGATGGATTGGGTTATTATACGGTAAAAAATGACAATCCATTCAGCCAACTCATTTTTTTCTAGCGGAGATCAGGAAACAGCCAATCGCAAAAAACCCAAGGTGTTTCACCACGGGACGCGGTGAAAACAGGCATAGGCGCGGTCTTCCTCGCCAAAAGTAGGCGCCTTACCCACTCCGAATCATGACTTTTTTGTGATTCATGGCTTATGTAAAATTTGCCGTCGCAGGTCGCAGGCGAACGACCCGCCCCAGTTCGCCGCTTTTTGCTATGATCCAGCGCGGAGGCACTAGCATGGCCAAAATCAAAACCGTTTACCAATGTGAATCCTGCGGACACCAAACGCCGAAATGGCTGGGTCAATGTCCCAACTGTGCCGTGTGGGGCGGCATGAACCAAACCACCGTCGGTGGTCCGGTCAGCGCACGCGCCGGCGGCAGCGGCGGCGACAACCTCATGCGCTACGGCAACATTGTGACCGAAGCGACCACACGCTGCAGCACCGGCATCGGTGAGTTGGACCGCGTGCTCGGCGGCGGCTTGGTCGCGGGCTCGTTGTTGCTAATCGGTGGTGATCCAGGCATTGGCAAATCAACGCTGATGTTGCAAGTGGCGGGACACCTGCAAGCACGCGGTCGCAAGGTGCTGTACGTTTCCGGCGAAGAGTCGCTTGCGCAAATAAAAATGCGCGGCGAACGCCTCAATTTGGACGCCGACGACCTCATGCTGCTGGCCGAAACCTCCTACGAACACGTTGAACGCGCCATCGACAAAGACCGCTACGACGTGGTCCTCATTGACAGTATTCAAACCATCGCCTCCGCCAACATCCCATCAGCCGCCGGCAGCGTGACCCAGGTTCGCGAGGTCACCACCAAACTCATGAACATCGCAAAAACGCGCAACACCTCGATTTTTTTGGTCGGGCACATTACCAAGGAAGGCAACATCGCCGGCCCCAAAACCTTGGAACACATGGTCGACGGTGTTTTTTATTTCGAAGGCGACAAGTACCACAGCCTGCGTTTGATTCGCGCTCAAAAAAACCGATTTGGCCCCGCTCAGGAACTCGGCATTTTCCAAATGGGCGTCGACGGTCTCACCGAAGTGCCCAATCCCAGCAAAGTCCTGCTGGAACAACGCCCGGAAGCTTGCGCCGGCAGCGTGGTGATTCCCACGGTGGAAGGCTCGCGCCCGCTGCTCGTCGAAATTCAGGTGTTGCTTAGCAATTCGACCTACGCCAGCCCCCGCCGCGTCACCATGGGCATCGACAGCAATCGCTTAGCCTTGATTATGGCGGTACTCGAGAAGAAAGCCGGCTTGCAGCTACAGGGTCTCGACGTGTTTGTGAACGTCATCGGCGGTATCGCGATCAGCGAGCCGGCCATTGACCTGGGTCTAGCCCTCGCCATCTTCAGTTCCTTTCGCAACCTTAACTTGGGCGGCGACATCGCCCTGTTTGGCGAGTTGGGTCTCGCCGGTGAAGTCCGTTCGGTTAGCCAGGCCGGTATGCGCTTAAAAGAATGTTTGAACTTGGGTTTTAAGCGCGTTGTGTGTCCAGTCGCCAATGCAGGCGAAAGCCTCGACGGCTTGCAGGTCCAGGGTGTCGCAAGCTTGGTTGACGCGCTCGAATACGTGCTTTAGCCCACCTTCTTTTTGCCGCGCCGTCCCTTTTTCCCTGTTATTGCGCCTTAACTCCCGCTTTCGCACCTTAGAATGCTGGAGTTCTTTCATTGAATCTTATGCAAAAGTCTTTTATCGCGTTTCTCGCACTCACTCTGACCTCGTGGGGCGCCTACCGATACTTCACCTATGAACAACACCCGTTGGACCGCATTAGCGGCAATGATTTGGAAACACGTGTCGCCTTTTTTGACCTTGAGACCCACATCAAAAAACGCTTTGGCTTCGCCGAAGTTTCCATCGATAAATACAAGCTCGAAGATCAAGCCCGCATTTTAATTGAAGTCACCACCGAAAAGCCGGCGGAACGCGAGATTCAGAAAATGCACGCCCTCATTGCCGCTTCCGAAGTCTACGGTGCCGAGTCAGCCAAGGAGGTCACCCATTTTCAGGTTCTTGTCTACCGCACACTGAACTGTCCCGACTGCGACGAATCGCTGCTTTCGATCACCTTCGAGCCAAAGCATCTCATGAAACAGACTGCAAGCCATCAATCCAGCACGGCCACCGCGCCATAATCCGCAAACATACGCGAGGCGCACCCGACATGAAAAGACCCAAACGATTCGCCGCCGTATTGGCTTTGGTTGTGACATCAATCCTGATCGCAAGGCCCTACCTAGGTACACATTTCACAGCATTTCTTGAGGATCGATCCGTCGACCAAACCCAAGAATTACGCATAATTGAAACCAAGCTCACGCAAGCCCATCGCTTCGCTGAAGTGCTCGTGCTTCAACTGGAAAGCGAGGACCACCGCCAAATAGTGGTGAACCTGGAAGCGACCGGTGCAGCGGATACCGCCCTGCAAACCTATTGGTCGCGCACCGCCGCCACGCTGGTCGTAACCGAAACCGAAATAGGCGCCATGAGCGACAAGGTAGTCGTGATCATCGTCCACCCTGCCGGCAGCAACGACCAAGGCGACGACTTGTTTATCGAAAACCACGATGTTGCGGCGTTGCGCGCGCAGGTCGACATAACACAACCCGAATTATCAGCCGACTTCGCGCCAAGTGCACCTTAGCCACGCTCAACCAACCATGGCGGCCACAGGATAATTTAGCCGGCCCCGCCGCATCGCGCTCCTTCGGGAAGCCATGCGACGGGACGGCATCACGCAAAATAGGGATGCGATTCGCCGTAAATCCGATCGGAACAAAACGAAACCTACATCGAGCATTTTTACGGCATCTTGCATACCAACCCCGTGTGCGATGACAGGGCCGAACATCGCTTCGGCGAAATTGAATCCCCCACCAAAAGCCGCCAGGCGCCGGCCCTTTTCGGGCAATCGAAACGCCGATAGGAACGTGTTTAGACACAGTAAAATTATCGGAGTTAGCAATATGAATACCTTTGGAAAAATGGCCGGCGGTTGTTTCGCTATTTTCATGCTGGCGGCGATTGGCATCAGCGCCCTTCTTTTTCTAAACCGCGATGCGATTGGCGAATTTACCGAAAATGCCAAAAACCTATACGCCGAAGTTGAACAGATTCAGAGCGATCTACCACAGAAGTTACCAGTCGACACCGCAGGCCTCAATTATGCTTGGGAAAACGGCGTCACCACGCTGACGCTTCAAGTGTCCGCGTCCCAAGAGCGCGACGCCCAACAAACCCAGGCGCTGGCAAAAGACTGCGCCGGTTATATTTATCGCGAGACCTCGTTAGGCAAAAAAGCACAGGAACTAACCGTCACCATCCATCAATCGTCTGAAACAAGTAACGCGGTACAAACCACCAGTTTTACTTATACAGAGCAAACGTTGGCCGAGCTTTTCGCTGAAAGCATCACCACCACCGTCACAATGGAAGAGGCATCCGCGGCGGCCCCGTAATCTACACCCGACCGAGAAACCTTTACGAGATGCCGCTTATCACTATATTTTCAAGACCTTTTTTTAGATATCCACATCACCAAAAAGCCGCCACATGCCATTCATCCTACGGCGGTTACGCTAAAGCCGAAACAGGACAGTGCAACGGCATGAGCCTGTTGCAGCGCGCAAAAAAAGCCCCCTCGCCGGTGGTAAAACCAACGAAGGGGCAAGGGGCGACCCGTGCGCGACAAGGTTCATCGCGTCCGGGCGGAGGAATCCCCCGTGGGCTTTTGCCCAGCCCGCGGCTAGCCGGGATTGGCGGCCGTCTGCCAGCCGCCGCCCAAGCTTTGATAGACGGCAATTAAGCGCAGCACCGTTTGTGTTTCACCTTGTGCTAATCGTTCTTGCGCCAACAACAAGGTGCGTTCTGCATCCAATACGTCGAGGAAGTCATCGACACCGGCATCGAAACGCAACCGCGCCAGCTCAACCGCTTCGGCACTCGCCCGCGCCGCCGCGCGCAAACGGACCTGACTTTGCTCGGCGCGATGGAAGGCAACCATGGCACTGTCGGTTTCGTTAAGGGCAGCCAGAACTGTTTGCTCGAAATCAGCCAATTGGGCACGCGAACGCGCATCGGCAGCGTCAATCGCGGCCCGTACCCGGCCCAAGTTAAAGGCGGACCACTGTAGGCGCGGCCCAATGGCACCGGTCATGGCCGAGGCACCGGCCAAATCACCCAAACCGGTGGCGCTAAATCCCAAACTGCCGAGCAAATCGATTTTGGGATAAAGCTCAGCCACGTTGAGGTTGTATTCGGCGGCGGCTTTGGCCAAGGCCCGCTCGGCGCGGCGGATGTCGGGTCGCCGCTGCAGAAGGGTTTGTGCGTTGCCAACCGCAACCGAAGCGGGCAAGGAAGGCAACGGTTGCGCTACCGCCAAACGCGTGCGTAAGTCGGGCAGGGCGTCGCCGGTTAACACGGCGAGCCGGTTAAGTGCCGCATTAATTTCCGCTTCGATAATGGGAATCCCGGCCTGGGTTAACTCAAGCTGGGTAAGCGCGCGCGCCACATTGAGCTGATCACTGCGACCGGCTTCGGCCAGCGCCAAGGTCAGTTCGTGGGTTTTGCTTTGATTGGCGGCGTTGCGCTGTGCCACATCGAGCCGGTACTGAGCACCGCGCAGGTCGATGTAACCACGCGCCGTCTCGGCGGCAATACTGACGTAAACCCCCTGCAGATCGGCATCGGCCATTGCCAGCCGTGCTTCACCGGCACGAATCCGATTGCGCACGCGCCCAAACAGGTCGAGTTCCCAGCCGGCGGTAAAACCGGCCTCGTACACTTCAGTATCGCGATCGGGCAGCGGCCCGAACACGCCCTCATCGCTGCTGCGCTGCTGTTGGGCCGAAGCATTCACGCCGATACTGGGCAGGCGATCGCGTTTCACGCCGCGCACCAGCGCACGGGCTTCGTCGAGCCGAGCGGTAGCGATACGCACGTCGCCGTTGCTCACCAAGGCCTGCTCGACCAGCGCCGCTAAAAGCGGGTCCTCGAGCCGACCCCACCAAGCACGAACCGGTTCAAGTGCACTAAACCGCTCTGTATCGGGACTTTGAAAAGCCGGCGGCACCTGTGGCGCCAGTTCCGGCGTTTTGTAGGTGCGACCCACGCTGCAAGCGGCTGTCACCAGCCCAACCGTTAACATCACAAGAAAACGTTTCATGAAAGCACCTCCGCACGCTCAAGCGTCGGGTTCGTGGCCGCCGGCGCCTCTGGCGCGGCTTTAGCGCCACGCGTTTCCAGTTTGCGCAGGATCACGTAAAACACCGGTGTCAGGAACAAACCAAAGAAGGTAACGCCCAACATGCCGGCAAACACGGCAATCCCCATCGCATTGCGCATTTCGGCACCGGCACCGGTGGAAACGGCCAGCGGGAACACACCCATAATGAACGAAAACGACGTCATCAGAATCGGGCGCAGACGCAAGCGACAAGCTTCAATCGCCGCCGCCACAATATCGCGACCTTGGCCTTCCAGCTCGCGCGCGAACTCGACGATCAAAATCGCGTTTTTGGTAGCCAAACCCATCAACACAAACAAACTGATTTGGGTGAAGATGTTGTTGTCGCCGCCGGTTAATTTGATGCCGATCAAGGCGGAGAGCATGCTCATCGGTACGATTAAAATGATTGAAAGCGGCAGGGTCAAACTCTCGTACTGCGCGGCCAAAACCAAGAACACGAACAGCACGACCAGCAACATAATGTAGAAAGTTGAATCACCGGCCAAGATTTGTTGGTAGGTTAACTCGGTCCATTCGTACTTCATGCCGCTCGGCAAACGTTGCTCCAGAATTTGCACCATAGCCGCCTGCGCTTGACCACTGCTGAAACCCGGCGCGGCGTTGCCGTTGATATCGGCGGCGCGGAAACCGTTGTAGCGCGTGGCCGCTTCAGGACCAAAGGTATCCTTGACGTTAATGACTGCGCCCAGCGGGATCATTTCACCGCGATTGTTGCGCACCTTGAGTTTGAGAATATCTTCCGGTTGATCGCGGAAGCCTTCCTCAGCCTGGGCAATCACTTGGTAGGTCCGCCCAAACTTATTGAAGTCATTGATGTAAAGCGAACCCAAGTAGATTTGCATGGTTTCAAAGATGTCGTTGATGTTGAGCCCCAGTTGCTTGGCCTTGGTGCGATCCAAGTCGGCAAATAACTGCGGCACATTGATTTGGTAACTCGAAAACACGCCCGCCAATTCCGGCGTTTGGTAAGCCTGACCGATCACCTCTTGCATGACACGCGCCAGCGCCGCGTCACCCTGGTCGGTGCGGTCCTCGACTTGCAGCTTAAAACCACCAATCGTGCCCAAGCCCTGGACCGGCGGCGGTGGGAATATGGCGATGAAGGCTTCTTCAATGCCGTTGTACTGTGCCTGAAGCTGCCCTGCCAACGCCATACCGTTCAAGTCCGGTGTGGAGCGCTGGTCGAAATCCTCGAGTGCGACGAATACAATACCCGCGCTGGAGCTGTTGGTAAAACCATTGATGGACAACCCCGGGAATGCGACCGCGTCGGCTACGCCGGGCGTCTGCAGGGCGATGTCCGACATTTCCCGAATGACGTCTTCGGTGCGGTCCAGGTTCGAACCTTCCGGCAACTGGGCAAAGCCCACCAAGTACTGCTTGTCTTGAACCGGAATGAACCCGGACGGCACGCTTTGAAACGCAAAGTAAGTCCCCACCAGCAGCGCCACGTAGACGACCATGCTAAGGCTGCGATGCTTGAGCACGCCGCCGATGGAGTTCGCGTAACGATCCGAATTGCGTTTGAAAAAACGGTCGAACAAACGGAAGAACCAACCAAAAGCAAACTGCATGGCGCGGCTCAACCAATCTTTTTCTTGGCCTTCGGGTTTCAGCAACAATCGCGATAACGCCGGCGACAAAGTTAGCGAGTTAAACGACGAGATCACCGTAGAAATCGCAATCGTCAATGCGAACTGACGGTAAAACTGACCCGTCAAACCGCTGATAAAAGCAATCGGCACAAAGACGGCCACCAACACCAACGTCGTGGCAATGACTGGACCGGTCACCTCGCGCATGGCTTTAATCGTTGCATCTCGCGGATTCAAACCGTCGGCAATGTTGCGTTCAACATTCTCGACAACAATGATCGCGTCATCAACAACGATGCCGATGGCGAGAATTAACCCAAACAATGACAACACGTTAATCGAAAAGCCAAACAGGTACATAAAAGTGAACGTACCCACAATCGAAACCGGCACCGCCAGCAATGGAATCACTGCCGCACGCCAGCGCTGCAGGAACAGGATCACGACCAGAACCACCAACACCAAGGCTTCAAATAAAACGCGCACAACCGACTTAATCGAGTCACGTACGAACACGGTCGGGTCGTAAACAACCTCGTAGTCAAGCCCGTCTGGGAAGTTTTGTTTGAGTTCGGCCATGGTCGCACGCACGTTGTCGGAAATATCGAGCGCGTTGGCACCTGGCGCCGCAAAAATCGGAATCGCCGCCGCGTTTTGGTTGTTCAACAAACTGCGCAAGGCATATTGCGACGCCCCCATTTCCACTTCAGCCACATCCGACAACCGCGTGATCCGGCCCTGTTCATCGCTGCGGATGATCAGTTCGCGAAAGGCTTCCGGCGTCGAAAGCCGACCCTCGGCATTAATTGGCAGTTGGTAGGCACCAGGTTGATCGTAAGGCGCGGCACCAATGATCCCTGCCGCCACTTGGACATTCTGCTCGCGGACGGCATTGACCACATCGGCGGCGGTCAAACCCCGTTCAGCAATTTTTTCAGGGTTCAACCACAGACGCATCGCGTAATCGCCACCGCCGAAGAGCTGAACCTGACCGACGCCCTGAATGCGCGCTAACTCGTCGCGCACGTTGAGCACCGCGTAGTTGCGCAGGTACAAACTGTCATAACGCGCATCCGGCGAGGTCAAGTGAACAACCATCGTTAGATCCGGCGAACTTTTGACGGTCGTGACACCCAAGCTGCGTGTCACCGCCGGCAGACGCGGCAAGGCCTGGCTAACCCGGTTTTGCACCTGCTGCTGCGCCAAATCGGGATCAGTCCCAATCGCAAAGGTCACGGTCAGCGTCAGCCGCCCGTCCGAGGTCGATTGCGAGTTCATGTACAGCATGTTTTCGACACCGTTGATTTGCTCTTCCAACGGCGCCGCTACGGTCTCCGCAATCACCTTCGGGTTGGCCCCGGGAAACGCGGCATTCACCACCACCGACGGCGGTGTCACCTCGGGATACTCGGAAATCGGTAACTGAAACATGGCCACCGAGCCGATTAAAAAAACAAAAACCGATAAAACACCGGCAAAGATCGGCCGGTCGATAAAAACTTTGGAAAGATTCAAGGCACAACTCCTCTGTGTCGGCGACCTTCTGTCGCCGAGCCCCACCACAACGGTGTTCACCACGAAGGGCACCATTGCGGACGCACCCGCGTGCAAGCGCAGCACGGCCGGACCGCCTTACAGCGGCCGGGACGCGCAGGGATGCGTCAGTTGTCTAGCGATCATGCGACGAAACGCGCATGTCGGCGGGCGGCGACGGGCCGGCCCGCAAGAATGAAAGTTTGAGTAGGTCGTTTAGGCCGGTTCGTTAGCCGACATCGCCATCGCCGGCTTCAACCGGCGCAACCACCATACCGGGTCGTACGCGCTGTAAACCGTTCACCAGAATGCGCTCGCCATCGGCTAAACCGCTCAAAACTTCACGGCGACCATCGATAAAGCGGCCCAATGTAACTTGGCGGTAGGTGATTTGATTACCTTCACCAATCACATAGACGTATTTTTTGTCTTGATCGGTGGCAACGGCGTCATCGCGTACCAACAAAATCGGCCGCTCTTGTTGTGAGCCCAAACGAACCGTGGCATACATGCCGGGCATCAACAGCCGGTCGCCATTGGTCAACAAAGCGCGGGCACGAATCGTACCGGACGAAGCATCGAGCCGGTTATCAAAAGCGTGCAAACGACCCTCGAACGAATGCGACTGATCGCTGTTGAGTTGAACCGTCACCGGTAAATCAGCTTCACGCGCGGCGAGCACACTGTTGATGTAGGTCTGCTCATCGACTTCAAATTCGGCATAGATGGGGTCGTCGGCAACGATGGTGGCCAAAACCGGCGCACCGGGCCCGGCTTCAACGAGGTTGCCCAAGGTGATTTCCGCGCGGCTGATGCGACCCGCAACCGGTGCTTTGATGTGGGCGAAGTCCAAGTTGAGTTCGGCTTGCTTGACACGCGCTTGGGCAGCGCGAACGTCGGCTTTAGCAACGTTTAATTCGTTGTCGGCCACATCAAAGAGACTTTTGGATACCGCTTTGCGCGCCAACAAACCGTCGAGTCGGTCGCGTTCCTGTTGTGCCAGGTCGACGCGCGAACGAGCCGAGCCCAGTGCGGCCGAAGCAGCGGCCAGCTCGTTCTCGTAGGGACGCGGGTCAATGACAAATAGCGCTTGCCCTTGCGCAACACGCGCGCCTTCTTCAAACAAAACGGCGGTAATGCTGCCACCAACACGTGGACGAACAGCGACTTGGTCAACGGCGGCGAGACGGCCGCTAAAAGATTGCCAGGTACGTTTATTTTGCGAATGCAGGGTTTCTACTTGAACCGAAGGAGCCGGTGGTACGGCAGTTGACGGCTGAGCATCGGCCGTAGACCGGGCTGGAAACAAAAACAGCGCGGCGGCCGCGATAACGACGGAAAGGAGGGCGGAAAACCACAACTTCCGGCGTGAGGCGGGAGGAGGCGAAGATGTCATGAGGCGTACTCCTTACGAGGCAAGGGCCTCGAATCTGTAAGATGGCTGAAATATATACGTACCGGTCGGTATGTGTCAAGCACGCGACCAAAGATTCACCAAAAAGAGCAGCGGCGTGACAGCAACCCTTGCAGCAGATCACCCACCAGCAAAACAAGCACCCAACTAACTATAAAAAAACGACTTATCTAAAAACACCACAAACCCCGACTCACATCCCAAACCGCCACACTAAGCATCCGTCACCAATAAACCCAAAGACTTACAACAAACAGGGTCCTGCCCCAAGCATACCCATCGACCGACTCAAATTGCGCAATAAACAGAGCCGGCCCAAGCGCAATCACCGACCGCCAACAACACCCACTAATACCAAACATTTACAATAGAGAACCGCAAAAAAACCGCACAGCCGCCAAAGCTCGTAAATAAAAAAAGGCGCCGCTTCTGTTCGATACAAAAGCGGCGCCTTTTTCAGAAAGCGTACCGGTTGGTTTAAAAGCCTAAGAGACACCTGCCGCGGCGTTTTCATCGGCAGCAACTTGGCTTTTCCGAAACGCCGGCTTCAGACAAATTAAACGATACAAGCCATCGCGCAGGTCGTCTTTAACCGCGTCCATCGAGAAACGCACACGGCCATACATCAACAAACCAAGCACGTAATGGTGAAGCATGCGACCGGTTTGATCGGGATCGACCTCGTCGGCTAACATACCTGCGCCCTTGAGGTTACGCACTAAAGCCGCATTGTAGCGATTACAGCGTTCGGCCATTTGCAGCGACACATTGCGCACCTTCTCTTCGTCGCAGCCGGCCTGACTACCACTGGTAAAAAACGGGCAACCGGCAACCGGATTCCCATCACCGGCCGCCTCGGACCCACGCTGCTCAACGATAAGCTGAATGAGGTTTTCCAACTGCTCTAAGGGACCAAAACGCGGGGAGTAAATATAGTCAAACTCGGTGCGAAACTGTTCCCAGGAATGCTCAGAGGCCGCCACATAAAGATCGGCCTTGCTCTCGAAATGATGGTAAAAACTGCCCTTGGTGACACCGGCGTGTTTGCAAATCTCGGCCACCCCGACCGCTTTGTAGTTACTCTGCCAAATCAAGTTCACGGCGGTATCCAAAAGCTTGGTCCGCGTTTCGGACGCTTTACTCATCCCAACACCTCCTGTGCCGTTTCAATATACATACCGGTTGGTATATTTTGCAAGCGGTGCGCTTTTTTTTAGCCGAGAAAGAGCGCGCCTCCACCAGCTTCATTCGCCGCCAAGTACTTAAAAAACAGGACACAACGCAACGCGACTGTGAGCGGCACCACTTACTGATTGTCGAATCCCGGCCGTTGTACACCGGCGCTGTTGGATTCTGCTAGGATGACGGCTTCGCCGTCGCCGGCAGCGAGCTTTTCGGGCGCCCCCTCGCGATTGACACAATTCTCGTCGCTTGAGTGATGCACCGCCGGCCCGCTGTTGGTATACTGGCTTAACTCCCTCAATACAAACCGCTTATTTTTGACGAAGGCGATGATCATGAGAAAGCTCTTTTTTCTGTTGATACCCCTAGTTTCCTTAGGGTTATATGCGCAAAACGACATGCACGCCAATATCAACCTGCAGTTCCGCTTTGTGAATCCCGGTGCCCGCGCACAAGCGATGGGCGGCGCGTTCATCGGCCTAGCCGACGACACCACCGCGATTCTCGCCAACCCGGCCGGTCTCGCCAAGATGACCAGCACCACCCTTATCGGCGAGTTCTCACAACGCGAGCGGGACAACAACATTCCTTTTTACCAAGGCCAAATTAACCAAGTCGGTCTTCAGGATTTCACCTTTAACCTCAACGACCGCGATTTTCCCGAGTCAGTGTCGACGATCCCATTCCTGGCCTACGTCAACACCAAAAGCAAGCTGAAGTGGGGCGTTTATTACGCCGAACAAGCCCACTTCGATCGGGTGTTCGACACCGCCGGCGTCACCATCCCGCCGTTTTTGGGACCGACCTACCTCGATCTCAACCAATTCGTGTTTTTCCCCGACAGCCGGAACTTCATCGACCTGCAAATGCGCAGCATCGGTTTTTCAACCGGTGTCAGCATTACCGAACGCTTGTCGGTGGGCGCCACGCTCAGCTACAGCGATTTCCAATACGAAGGCAACACCACCCTGTTGGTGCCTGACTTGGCGCTATTGTTCCCCGACATATCCATCGACCCACGCCAACTCGCGTTCTTGGCCCCATTCATCGGCCAACCGCTGGCGCAAATCGATGTCGACGGCGACGACGGCGCGATCAGCGCCAACGTCGGCTTGCTGTTCACGCCCAACGAAAAGTTCTCGATTGGTTTGGCCTACAAGCAGCAACCGGAATTCGATTACGACCACACCAGTATTGGTCGCGACGACAATTTCGAATTGGAACAGGTCGAAGCCGGTACCGCCGTGTTTAACGTGCCCGACAGCTTCGGCGCCGGTTTCAGTTTTAAACCAACCGATTTGTTCATCCTCTCGTTGGAAGTCAACCGCGTCATGTACTCCGAATTGTCTGAGGACTTCCACCAGTTCTTCGACACCTCCGACGATCCCGGCAACAACCGCCAGGTGATGAGCGATACCACTGAGTACCGCGCCGGGATTGAATACATTCTGGTGAACTTCCGCAACCCGCTGTCACTGCGTGCCGGCTACTACCTAGAGCCTTATCACGCCCTGCAAAACGAGAAACTGGACACCCAAATTTTGTTCGGCTTCCTCAACGCCAATGACGACTTCGCGCTTGGTTTCCGCCAAAACGTGTTCCTGCAGCGTTTCGCCAAAGATGAGAACCACATCACCTTCGGCGCCGGTCTCAGCTTCGGCCAACACTTTGCCGTCGACCTATCCGCCGATATCGCCGACAGCAGCGAAACCTACAGCCTGTCCGGCATTTACCGTTACTAGGAGGACCCCCCATGAATCGTTTTATGGTTTGTCTGCTACTGCTCGGAATGGGGACGCTCTGCCTGGCCCAACACAACAATCGTTCGGCACGCGATCTGCAATTCCGTTTCGGCAATCCCGGAGCCCGCTCGCAGGGTTTCGGTGGTGCCTTTATCGGTCTCGCCGACGACGCCACCGCGCCCGTCGCCAACCCGGCCGGCATGCTGCGCACCGCCAAGCGCTCCATGGCGTTCGAAGTCAACTACGAACGCCAGGACAACGAGATCCCCTTTTACGGCGGCACCATTCAGCAGCAGAACATCTTCGAATTCGACTTCAACTTCACCGAATCCGAAGCACCGGAAAACACCTTCCAGATCCCTTACTTGGCGGTGGTTTTCCCCAAAAACAACATGCGCTACGGCTTCTTTCTGCACCAGCAAGCCAACCTCAAGCGCTCCTACAGCACCGAACCCATCACCGTCTGCCACCTGCGTGCCGACTTTTATCCCTTCTGCGATCAGGACGACAACCCGCTGGCGTTCAACCCTTCGACTGATGAGCTCGACATTCAAATGTTAAACGCGGGTGCGTCCTTTGCCTTCGGCATCGGTGATCGCTTCTCGATGGGTGTGTCGCTGTTCTTCAGCCAAATGGACTACCGCGCCGACTCCAGCATCGAGTTCCGCCAGGTCCTTGACACCGTGCTCGTTGAGAAATTGGCGCGCGGCGAAGATGAAGACTTCGGCGGTATCATTGGTTTGCTGTGGCGACCCGCGCAAGAGCTCTCGATCGGCTTGACCTACAAATCACAGCCGGAATTTGAGTACACCGCCCAACTGCGCAAGGAACAACCGCTGCCACGTGTCCCCGACGACTTCTCCAAAATCGGTCTGTTCAAAGTTCCCGATTCCTTGGGGATCGGCGTCAGCATTACACCCCTGGACAACGTGACCATAAACGTGGACGCCAACCGCGTGTACTACTCGCAAATCACCGATGAGCTGCTCGACTTCTCCGGCGTTGTCATCGAAGACCAGTTGGTCACGCAAACGATGGCCGATGTCACCGAAATCCACGTCGGCATGGAATGGGTGTTCTTGAACCTCGCGCACCCGCTTTCATTGCGTGTGGGTTACTGGTTGGATCCCTACCACGCCGCCACCAACACGGTCGCCGACAGTCAAATCCTCGAAGGCGACACCGATCGTCCCGCCGTGCGCGACATCTTTTTCCTCAATTTGTTTGAGGAAGATGAGAACCACTACTCGCTCGGTTTGGGTTGGTCGTTCGGCACCAACCTTCAGTTCGACGCCGCCGTCGAGGTTGCCGATTCTTCCAAAAGCGCAACCGTCAGCGGTATCTACCGCTTCTAGGCACAACCAATGCGTTCATGAAAGGCACCCCTCGGGGTGCCTTTTTTGTTTGAGGTGCCGGCACGGCCCTGACGTTTCGAGCCAACCTAAAAATCGCCGCCATTTATCGCCTCAGGTCTAGGGGCGGCGTAACTCGATGCGGTCGGAATGAAACAGAATCAGAACACCGCGTGTTTGGCCGTCAAACACCACATCCGCCAACAACCGGCGATCACCGCGCCAACGGCGAGGATAGAGCCAAACAGCAGGCCGCGAAGCAAGTGAGCTCGCGCGCCAAGCCTGTTGCCATTGCTCGTAAGACAAGGGTTTGGCGTCGAACACCGGCCACAAAACCTGAAGGCCGGAGATCAGGTTAGTCGGTGCAGTCTCGCTTGTCTGCCACGCGTTTTCCAGTTCGGTTAATCGACGTGCGCGAGTTTCGCCGAGCTGGGCGACAGCCGCACGGTTGCCACCGTCGGCCCTGAGTAAAAGCAGCGCCAAGGGACCGATTTCCAACTTTTCGGTATCAGCGCGCCGTGATCGACTCACGCCCATCACTTCACCGGCTTCTTCAATGCCCTGAAGCGCGATCTGTTTTTGCGCAAGACGCGGCGAAGAGGCAGCTTGGTAACCAGGCGATTCGGCCTCGGCCTCGGCGACTTCAGCCAAAAGCTGCTGTTCTATCGTCACATCTTCGGCGACCTCGCCCGCTTCAGTCATTGGCAACGCAGGCGCCGCAACCGCCTTATCAGCCTCAACTTCGCCTCGCGACTCGTCATGCATCGCTTCGGAAAGCAGCGTCTCTGCCGGTTTGGCGGTATCGCGATCAGCGAGCAGCGCGCCACCGTCCATTTCGTTTTGCAACGGCTCCGGTTCTTTCGCGGGCTCGGGTTTGGCGTGCGTTTTTTTGGCCTTGGCGGCCGCCCGATCCACCGTCTCGCCATCACGATCGTTCTGAATCCGTGGGATAGTTGCCTCATCGGTTGGTTTCGGTTTGACGGACGCCGCCCCACCGACGCGGGCACGGCGATCAGCAGAACGTGCAGGCTGCTCGCGATCCATTTTGGCTTCGCGCTTTTCATCCTTGGGCTGCAAACCAGTGCCTGGATATGTGACCGGGTCAGGCGCAGGCGCGACCGTCGCAGGCGCCTCTTTAAGCCGACTACCTTCTTCAGCCCCAAACCCGTTCGCACGACTTGCGACCTGCTCTTCCAACGCGACTTCTAATTTTTGATACTCGGCCGCCGCCTTGGCATTAGCGTCGCGAGCCAATGATTCATCTTCCAGCTCCAGCCTGACGGAAACGCTTTCCTCACGAAGGCTGCCGGGCGAAGAATCGTCCTGATCAGCGCTTACCACCGCCAATTCCGACCCCGGCACGCGCAACAAATCGCCTTCGCCAGGCCAAAAACGAGCGATCAACAGTGCGACCACCAGCGCCGCTGCAATTGGGCCGGCCGTCACCAACCAACGCAAACTGCGACGCCGCAGCGGTACGACCTTGGCCTCGACATCCGTACGTTTGGCTTGAACGGCGGCAAAATCAGGTAGCGGCGGCGCGGGCTCGGCGTCAGCCAGAACAGCCAGCTTTTCATCCATCTGTTCGAAATGGCCCAACATGGCGTCGCAACGGGGATTCGCTGCCAGGGCCTCCGCGTAACGGGCGCGAATTTCAGCCGGTGTCATCGTTTCCAGCAATTGCTCTAGTTGGTCGAGGCTCAGGGTGTCACTCATGCTTCATCCTCCGCCATCAAACGCGCCAGCTTAATTTTGGCCCGGCGGATCACCGTTTTCACCGAGTTGAGGTTCATTTCGTAGAGATCGGCAATTTGCTGTTGCGGCACTTCGCCAATCACATCGAGCAACAAAATGTCGCGATCGCGTTCTTTGAGCGCCGCTAAATGCCGGCGCAATTGGCCCAAATCCTGTTGGAGCATAAGCTTTTCGGGCGGCAACCGTTGTTCGTCAACCAACACAATACTCGGTCCGCTTTCCTGCGCCTGATCGGCTTCCAAACTCACCATGCGGCGTTTGCTGAAAAAGGACCGAACACAGTTCAAGGCAATAGCAAACAACCACGAACGAAAGGATTTGGGATCTTTGAGCGTACTCAGTTTATCGTAGACCTTCAGGCAAATATCTTGAAACAAATCCTCGGCGTCGGCATGCGAGTGCAGCCGGTTGCGCAGGAAACCCCACAAATCACGGCGGTAATATTCCATCAAGCGGGGAAATGCGCCGGTGTCGCCTTGGAAGTGTGCTTGCATCAGAGCCTCGTGATCGGGCGCCTCGGCCCGACGGGAATCGCCACCGGCAGCGTGCAGTGATTTTGCAACGTCCGGTACAACGGCGACCAACAAACGCTGAAAAAGTTTCATCGCCGCCCTCGCCAACCGAGGCCAGGCCAGACAAACAAGCCGGACAAAACCCTGTATATCAAGCCGTTACGGCGCGTCTTCGCCAACATCAATCCATCCAAAATAGGTATCTTGTTCGATGCGCTCAGCGCGGTAACGGGTCGGGCTGTAGACCTGAATCCCGCCCGGATTGACCGGGCAATGCTGTTCGCACAAACCACAGCCGGTGCAAGCCTCGCCGACGCGCGGATGAAAATTCTCGTCAATGGTCAGCGCTTGTTCGGGATAGGGGCAGGCGTCGTAGCACAACGTGCAAACCTTGTTGTCGAAGGTCATACATTGGTCGGGTTGCACCACCGCGGTGCCCATCGCCACCTTGGCGGGCGCAACCGGCAACAGCGCGCCATCGTTACAAGCGGTAATGCAAGGAGTGTCGGGACACAGGTGGCAGGCCTGTGTCGCGGGCTCGACATAGGGCGCGGAGTTGGCCAAGCCGGTTTCAATCGGCTGTTTTTTGAGGGTGCCGTAAGGACAAGCGGTAATACAGTCACCACAACGGGTGCAGCTTGCCAAAAACTCAAGTTCGGACAAGGCGCCAGGTGGGCGAATCGGCGCTTTCAGGACCTTGCCCAACTTGCGTTCTACTTGGTTGTGGACGCCTTTGCGGAAATGCGAAAAAAACTCGCCCAAAAAGCCGCGGCGGTTGCGGTCGTGCTCGTCGCTCATCCCATTTGCCTCAATCCGGTCACTGCCCAACAGACGTGTCGGGTCACCCCAACAGTCTACCCCGTCCAAGCGCCGTTTGCGAAGCAACGCTTGGCCGTGACGCCGGCTTTCTTGCCGACTCAGGCCAGGTGCGACATTTGACCCGCCTGTCGCAGGGCCGAGAAAAAGCGCGCCAGGGTTAATTCCTGCAACAACTCGTCGGCACTGAGCACACTACCCGCCGGCACCAACCCGACCGACGCCGCCAACACGCCCACCAACTGCGGCGCACTGCCGCCGTTTTCAAAGAAGGCGGCGATCGATTCCGAGCCATCGCGTTTCGACATCTTCTTGCCACTGGGTTCGCACATCAAGGGTACGTGCGCAAAACGAGGCGCGGGATAATCGAGCAACGACCACAGGTAAACTTGGCGTGGGGTGCTTACGAACAAATCTTCGCCGCGCAGGATGTCGGTGATCCCCATCAGAGCGTCGTCAACCGTCACCGCCAACTGATAGGCAAACAAACCATCAGCGCGACGCACCACAAAAGCGCCGACCTCGTCGCGTAAATGCTGCTGCAGCGAACCAAGTACGGCGTCCTCAATCGCGACCACCTGGTCAGACACCTTGAGACGGTAGCCTGGCCGCCGTTCGGGCCGACGCGCCTGGGCCCGTTTGCGACCGGCCGCATCCAATTCCTTACAGGTACCGGGATAGGTGAGCGTATGACCGTGCGGCGCACGCGTCGCGTTTTCGATGTCTTTGCGCGAACAATAACAGGGAAACACCAGGCCGCGTGCGTCAAGTCGATCCAGCGCGACTTGGTACAGCGGATCGCGCCGGCTTTGCGTGTAATCGCCCAGCGGCCCACCAATATCGGGCCCCTCGTCCCAATCCAATCCGAGCCGTCGCAGGTCGTGCAGTACTTGTTCGGCCGAACCCGGCTTGACACGTGGCCGGTCCAAATCTTCCATGCGCATCACCAGCGTAGCGCCCAGCAGGCGCGCGTGCAGCCAAGCCAACAGCGAAGAACGGGCGTTGCCCAAGTGCAGCGGGCCCGAGGGCGACGGCGCAAAGCGGCAACGCGGCCCGGCGGCGGCCAAGGCGGCGGCGCGATGCTGTAGTTGGTCGTAAAGGGCGGCAGCGTCATCATTCATGAGCCGGGATTATAGCCGAAGATCGCACCCGCCGGACACCACAACACCAACGACCGCAGCCACTCATTTTTTTTAACCGGTATTAAACCATGGCGGGGTTCGCTCGGTCAGCACCAACAGCAGGCGCACACTCAAACCCATGTGCCGGTGGAGGTTCACCATGAAAAAATTATTCTTTCTGATCGAAATCATTTTGGTCGCAAGTGTTTTATCAATGGCGTCGGCGGCAACGGCCGCCGGCGATTTGAAGCACAATGAAGACATTCAGTACATCCGCGAATGGAAACGCAACGCCAAGGCCGCCGAACTGGCCGGCCGGCTCGACCTGAACGCGGAACAAGTGCAACAACTGCGCGATTTTCGTCAGGCCGCCGACCGAGTCAAAGCCGAGATGGAACCCAAAATTGAAAACGCCAAAACAGCCTTAACCAGCGCGGCGGCGGCCGTGCGCAAACAACTCGAAGCCGGCGAAGAACTGACCAGCGCACAGGAAAACCAATTGCGCGACCTGCGCCGCGAACTGGGTCACCTGCGCCGAGAGCAGCGCTTAAAAATGCAACTGGCGCTGAACGGCATTGAAACCGTGCTCGATGAGCCCCAAAAAGAATCGCTGAAAATGTATATGCGCGAAACCATGCAGGCGCGCCGTGCCGAGCGGCAGCGCTTCCGTGAAGCACAACCGCGTTTACGCGAAAACCGCGACCGTGTTCGCAAAGATCGCATGCGCGCTGATCGAGCCCGCAACCGCGTCGCCGGTCGCGCCAAACGCGCCGCCGTCATGTTAATCCTGTCCGACGGCTTCCTGGGTACTTATCCCTAGGTACACGCCGCGTACTGTCACCGGCGCGAGGCTTCGCCAAACCCACACAGGCGTTCACTCCGTGTCGCGCAACGGCCACCACTTCTCCACCTTTCAAACTTCGTAAACGGTCTTGGGTGCTTTCGGGCACCCTTTTTTTATGCCTCTCTAGGCTTCCGGCTTTTCAGCCGCTGCTGCAGCCGTGTTTCCCGAAGTGCCTTTTTCGGCCCAAAACCCCTCTGTTTTGCGAAAGGCTCTTGGGCAGGAAAAATGCCGTTTGAGGACGGTTTGTTTGGCGCCGGTCACGGCGCTTCTATGGTTCAACTAAATCAGGACGCAGGGTCTTGGTCGCGCCTTCACCCGCTTTATTAGCGCTCGCGTACCCAGGTACTTACGCCAAACACGCGTTTTAATTTGGCCGCCGCCTGATCGGCGTCGCCGCGATTGCGGTAGGGCCCGACCTGAACTTTGAACATGCCACCTTCCGCGATTAACGCCGTGCCGTAACCACGGCCCGACACTTTTTGGCGGAATTCTTCCACTTTGCCTTTTTCGCTGCCGGCCAGAATTTGAATCCAAAAACCGCCCGCCAATTCGTTGGATTGTTTGGCCACGGCGTTCGACTGGTTTTTGGGTTTAGGTTTCGGTCTGGCGACCGGTTTGGCAGGTTCCGGTTTGCTTTGCTCAGCGGCGGCGGTTTTTACCGGCGGCGGCGTTTCAACGGTTTCGGTCAGCAGGTCCATGTTTTTGTCGTTAAGCACATCGGGTTCTTGGTTGGTGTAGTCACCGGGATCCAAGCCAGGCTCATCGTCAAACACCGACAGTTCTTCTTCAATGGGCGAACGGTTGAGATTGCCGTCGATCAGGGGTTGGTTGGACGCCAGTTCCGGGTTCTCTAACTTTTCGTTCCATTTGAGATCGTCTTTACCGATGAGGATGCCCATCAACAGAAAAAAAACGTTGATACATACAAAGCCGGCAATGAGCAGGAACACCATGCGGCGCGGTAGAAAGATACCGTCTCGTTCTCTGTTCAAGGGTTACCTCCGTCAACGTCGGTCCAAACCCGAGCAAACTCGCCCGGCCGGTGCGGGGCCCACGCCCAAAGGGGCGTCGTTCCGTAACAGCACCTCATCCGCAAACAACTCGGTTGATTGCAGCGAACCAACCTGTGGGCAAAAAACACCGCTGTTGTGGCTCGGCTCGCGCGACAAGCAGCCCCGAAAGGGAACATTCTAACCGAGGACGACGTGGAAAAGAGATACAATTCGGCGAGTTCAACACAAGGACCGCTTGCCATGTCACGACGAAACCAAGGCCGCTGGATTGACCTCCCCAAACATTCCGGCCCGCAAGCGCTGCGGCTAAGCGATTACCTACAACAACATCCGCGCATTTTTAAAGACCACGACCTCAGCGCCTGGTTGACGGCCGGTTATTTCAAAATCGAAGGCGTCTCGGCCCAAGACAACCACCTAATTCCACCCGGCGTGGCCCCGCGTTTGTTCCAGCCGCCTTGGGACGAACCCGAGGTGCCAACCGATTTCCCAGTTGTTTACGAAAGTCCGTCACTCCTGGTCGTCGATAAACCGGCCGGGCTGCCGGTAACGCCAAGTGGTTCCTTTTACTTAAATTGCCTGCTGCACCTGTTGCGCGCGCAAACAAAAAACGACGAACTCAGCCCGGTCCATCGCCTCGATATCGAAACCTCGGGTCTGATTGCCTTTGCCAAACAAAGCACGGCACGCGGCTTCTACCAAACCCTGTTCCAAAAGAACCGCGTCGATAAAACTTATGTGGCCCGCGTTTTTGGCCGCTTCCCCGACACCCTGACGTCCATCGATTTACCACTCGGCAAAGACAAAACGATTTACACCAAGGCGATTCATATCGAAGACGGCGTCAGCGCCCGCACCGATATCGTTTCCGTCACCTACCTCGCCGAACACGACCACAGCATGCTCGTTTTGAAACCCATCACCGGCCGCACCAACCAACTGCGCGCCCACTGCGCCGCCGTCGGCCACCCCATCGTCGGCGACAAAAAGTACGGCTATAAACCGGAACTTTTCCTGCAATGGTTAACCGATAAAAATACGGCGGCCCACCTGAGCGACTGGTGCCTACCCTACCAAGCACTGCACGCGCAAAACCTGACCCTCGATACCCTTGAAGGCACGCGTCCAACACTCCGAGCAACACGCGATGTAACCGCCGAATGGGCACGGCTCGCCGCAGCGGCGCCAACAAAACCGACCGCGATGTGAGCACCGTGGCCGACTTTTCTCGATTTTCAGGTAGAATACGGGCGAGCCGTCTGCGGCGATACGAAGGGAGCCTTACATGAAACGCTGGTTCTGGATTTGCTTGGGTCTACTGTTATTGGGTTGTTCACCCGAGGGCCAAAATACCGCGCCGATCGACACCGACTTCCAGGTGCTCACCACCGGTAAAGATCTGCGTTTAGAAGACCACGTTCAGCAAGGTCGCTTCACCGTTTTCGACTACTACGCCGACTGGTGCCCGCCCTGTAAGGAACTCGACAAAAGCTTGGTGAACTTAAAGAAAACCTACGGCGACCGTCTCGTCATTTACAAACTCGACATCGTTAATTGGGATTCAGAGCTGGCCCAAAAGAAAGGCATTCACAGCCTGCCGCACCTGGCGGTATTCAACGAGAAAGGCGAAATGATCGCCAACGAACCCTCGAACAAAAGCCTGCCGGTCCTGATTCACAACCTCAATTTGTAGGCGGTTGCGTCTGTCGTGTCGCCACCAAACCGCCTCAACGAAGCAACCCTCGCCCAACGCGAAACACCCCTCGCCGCACTGAAAATCAAAGGCTTGGGTGCCAAATCGCGCGAGAAGCTGGCCAAAGCCGGCATTGCCACCCTGGGTGATTTACTGCGCTTCCTGCCACGCGATTACTTCGACTACAGCCGCATCGTCGCCATTCCCCAAGCGCCGTTGGAGCAACAAGTTCACGTGCGGGGTCGCATTATTTCCCGCGAAATGTCGATTACAGCGGTTAAACGCATTCCCGTCCTGGAAATCCTGCTCGATGACGGCCACGGTACCTTGCGCGTCATGTGGTTCAACCAAACCCATATCCACGACCGCATCATCAAAAACCAAACACTGTCGGTCTTCGGCAAAATTCGCTACGAACGCAACGGCCGCACCATGAACAGCCCGACGTTTGAAGTGGTCGCCGGCGAAGACGCGGATACGGGCGGCCAAATCGAACCGGTTTACCGCGAAATCGGCGGCCTGCGCTCGCAACAAATTAACGGCTGGATCAAACAAGCCCCGGCGCACCTCGACACGGCCGAAATTTTGCCGGCGAAAGTGGTCGAACATTTCCAGTTTCCCAGCTTCGCCACCGCTGTCACGCGTTTGCACAACCCCTGCGACAGCAACCAACTCGATGCGATTCGCGGCCACCGCGATCCGGCTTGGCAACGGCTGGTCTTCGAGGAATTTTTCCTATTTCACTGTCGCCGCCTGGCGGCGAAACCGCCGCAAGCAGGTCGACGCCATCCGCGGTTCCAGCCGCTCGCCGGCCAACTCCAGGCCTTCCAAGCAGCACTGCCCTTTCAACTGACCGGCGATCAGCGCGCGGTGGTCGAACAAGCAGCGGCCTGGCTGCGCGCGGGTAAAAAACTAACCTGCTTGATTCAAGGCGACGTCGGCTGCGGCAAAACGGTGGTCGGTTTCGCGGCGGCTTATTTGTTCAAAGAGGCGGCCTGGCAAACGGCACTGCTATGCCCAACGGTCGTTTTGGCCGAACAGCATTACCAAAAGGCGCGGGCGCTGCTGGAACCCCTGGGTGTGACAACCGCCATCCTGACCGGCAAAAACAGCCGCGCCGAGATTCGCGACGTGTTGGAACGGCTTGCCGACGGCCGCGTCGATCTCGTCATCGGCACCCATCGCCTGCTCGTCGACGACGTGGTTTTCGCACGCCTCGGCTTGGTATTAATTGATGAGCAGCAGCGCTTCGGCGTGGCACAACGCTCGGCCCTGTTGCAGAAAGGGCTCGATCCCCACTACCTTGCTTTCTCGGCCACGCCGATCCCGCGCTCCTTAGCGCTGACCCTGTTCGGCGAAGGCGATGTCTTGCAAATCCGCCAACGGCCGGCCTTCCAAAAACCGGTGCGCACGGCGCTAAAACGCAGCGCCAACCGCGACGAAGTGGTGACTTTCGCCCGTAAACGCCTGGCTTTGGGTGAATCGATCTTTTGGGTGTTTCCGTTAATTGAGGGCGAAGAAGACAGCGCCGAACGCAGTGCCCACACCACCTTTCACCGCTTCCGTGAACATGAGTTCGCCGATGTCGCCGTCGGCTTGGTCCACGGCCGTTTAGACAAAGATCACGTGGAAGCGGAAATGCAGGCCTTTAAAGACGGCCGCACGCGCGTGCTGCTGGCGACGACGGTGATTGAGGTCGGCGTCGACGTACCGCACGCCACGGTAATGGTCATTGAAGGCGCCCAGTATTTCGGCCTAAGCCAGCTCCACCAGTTGCGCGGCCGCGTCGGTCGCGGCGAAGACCAATCGTTTTGTTTCCTGATGGTTGAAGGCACGCCGGACAAGGATACCTTGCAGCGCTTGCGCTTTTTGGAACAACACCACGACGGGTTTGACATCGCCGAATTTGACTTGGAACAACGCGGCGCGGGCGAGTTTTTCGGCACCCGTCAGTCGGGTTTGTCCGATTTCCAGTTCGGCGATCCCTGGCGCGACCGCGCGCTAATGCAAGCCGCGCGACAAGCGGCCCTGGCTTATGTCACCCCTGACGGGGGTTAGGGATGCGAGCCAATCAGGTACATTAAAAGCCCACAAGAACCAATCAAAAGTAAACCCAATATCCCAACGCCGAGCACAAGTCCCAGCCACAGACCGGCGGCGTCGAAAGGCATGCGCAAGCCGGCTAAGCCAACGGTCACCAACACCAAGATCGTCGGCACCAGCCAAAAAAGCACCTCGAGTCGTCCCTGAAATAAAAAGAACCCCAAACCCAGAGCGCCAAACAGAAGGTCGAAATAAAAGCTAAACAAAAGGCCCAACCCGACCGAATCGACCGCGTGACATTTTTCGATAAACGTCGCCCGCCGCGCATTAACAATGCGAACCGCCGGCTTGTTCTCGTCCTAATTCATCTCACTTCATCCTTTTAAGCCATGCTTCATCCGCAGGGCTGACACCTGAACTGAGCGATTCTTGGCGGCGAAATCCCACAACCTGTTGGGCTGCAACATCTCGAAAACATGCTCGCCGTACTTGCCAGTACACCTATGCTTTTTTCAACACATTTCGTTCCAACAATTTGCGCGATATCATCCACCCGAATCGCGCAGTTCAGATAGTGTGTTGCTGGTCTGATTGCAAGAGGGATGTTTCGAATTGTCAGTTTTTCTGCACCCTGCCTCTTCCGGCCTGGCCGGCCGTTGCAGCATTCGTGTTTATCGAAGGGCATTTTTCCTTCCCAAAAACCTTCTGTGTTGCGAAAGGCTTTTGGGAAGGAAAAATGCCGGCAGGGCGCGTTCACCTGTTCGAGGCTGAGGTTTAGGTTGCACCCCTCGTTTGGGGCAAGGTTTGCCCCTCAAAGCGATAGGGCTCACCCGATTTCAACATGCTGCGCATTATCACAATCATCTTCCGCATGATCGCTCCCAAGGCCTGTTTCGGTGCTTTTCCATTTCCGATTAACCGCTCGTAGGTTTGTTTGAAGGCCGAATTCTTTGCGCTCACTTTAGCCCTCCAACATCAACCAGCCGCAACCGCCGACATAAAGCAGGAACGATATACCCATCGACATAACAAGGCCAAAAGAAAAGCGGCGATAGCCTTGCGCACCAGTCAAAACAGAAAGCAACAAAATCGCGCCAGGACCTGCATAAATAAGGTTTCCAGGCAGTTCATGACTGGTGGCTAGGCTATAAAAAACGAAAAACACCAGCGGGAAGAAAATAGCGAGGAAACCAATCAGGCCGCCCAACCAAGCGTTGTCGAACGGCCCCGCCGGCGCTAAGGTGTTTTGGGCATCACCGGGAGTCGCCGATGCCGCGGATGCCGGCGATTCGTCGGTGGGAGATACGGGTTTGGACGGTGGATCAAAATCGTCGCGAGGCGTTGACATATTCATAAAAGCACCTTCTTTTCGGCTTTACCGAATTGTTTTCTAGGAATTATTCATTTGTTCATTCACAGGACGTCGACCGGAAATGGCCATGTTGCCAGACGAGCGAAGCCGCCGGCACGGCAACTGGTACAGGATCTTGGCCGTCACTTTGGGATCAGCCTAATTTGTTCAAATTTGCGAGAACCAGCCAACAGGTTCCAATGGCGAGCAAAGCGGCGAAACCCACCGACACGAGAAGCCCTAAGCCAAAACGTCGTCGGCCTGTCAGGATCGCCACGCCGGCAGCAGCCACCAAAACGACCACCATGGTTTTACCGAACCAAAAGCCACGAATGATGCTGAAATATTGAAAAAGGCAAGAGAAGAAAAATGACGCGATCCCGAAGAGAAAACCAACCCAGGCACGGTCAAAACGTTGGGTGATGGGCGAGACATCCTCAGGGTTCGAAGACGCCCCCTGAT
This sequence comes from Holophagae bacterium, assembly GCA_030429565.1. Classification (GTDB taxonomy): domain Bacteria; phylum Acidobacteriota; class Holophagae; order Acanthopleuribacterales; family Acanthopleuribacteraceae; genus Acanthopleuribacter. The sequence goes on from JAUIFE010000014.1 coordinate 49,509, forward strand.
CGTCTGAAGCCATTCATGCACCTCCCTTTCTTGAAGTTCTGTCGCCATTTCTTAAAGCGACCAATTTCCACAAAGACCCATTAATAAAAGCACGACCAAACCCATGAATACCAGAAGCCCTAATCACCTAATAAGCCGATACTTAGCGGCGATTTCAGCCAAAAAATTCGGGACTGCAACAGCTTGCAACAATGCACCACACACCCAGTGGCTGCGCGCCGAACGCGGCCCGGTCCGCTTTTTCCAAGATGTTTCGCGCCGACTCTTGACGCGTCATGCGTCAAAATTTGTGGGATTTCATCCACCCGAATCGCTCAGTTTAAAGTCAATGCATTGGTTTAGGACTGCTGATAATGCCCAACATACAGCTTCCCACCATTAAAACAAAAAAGACGCCAAGCGAAAGAATAAGCCCCAAGCCAATGTGCCAGAGTCGACAAAGGAACACCACGATGGCAGCGAAAAAAACCAACATAGCCAAACCACAGTAAATAAAAAAGCCACCCAAGGGATCAATAATCATTGAGATCAAGCCTGGACTCTGAAGTACCATACCAACAACCAATCCAGTCCAAGCATTCTTGCCAAGCACGCGCGCTTCAAAAACCGATACCAATGGCTTGTTTTGGGTTTCTTGGTCTGGATTGGGCGGTGGTTGTTTCGTGTCGCTCAAGGCTCTTTACCTCGCAGTTCATTTTCTTTAATTTTCGGCTTGTCGGCGCACGACATTAGACCTGAACTGAGCGATTCTCGGCGGCGAAATCGCACAACATGATGGGCTGAAGCTATCCATATACCTCCCTTTCTTGAAGTTCTGTCGCCGTTTTTTAGAGCGACCAATCACCACAAAGACCCATAATTAAGAGCACGACCAAACCCATGAAAATCAGCAGGCCTAAATAAAGCCCCACAGCAAGATAGGGGAAACGAAGAACCGCAAAAACAATTGAAACAGCAACAAATAGCGCCGAGGTGCTCTGCACCCACCAACGCTCATTGAACAAAGCCACGGAAAGCAACCCGCTCAAAAACGCCACAAGCGGGCCTAACAATGCCCCAAAAAGGACCGAATTTCCGTCACTTCGTTTCTTTGGAAAAACGGTGCGCGCAATTTGCACCCGTACTTTTGGTTTCCCGGTATTTGGATCTTGAATCATAAATACTCCCTTCACGAAACGGCTTGATACAGAACCAAAAAACGGAGAACCAAGTAACCTATGGGCGCGGGCGGCAAGCGCTAACGAAAATCAATATCCTGGGTCATAAAGTAAAGAAAACAGCCACCCACAAACAGAACAGCAGAGATACCAAGAGCTAAGAAAAAACCCAAAACCAACCGCAAACGCCTTCCGAAAAACGACCGCGACAAATACAACAAGAACACCAAAACGAACAACAAAAACCGATTAAACCCCTCGGAGAAATATGCCCCTGCACCCACCCCCAGACCCACAGAAACAAAACCGACAATTAAACCAACCCAAACACTGTCATACCCTAGAGCTGTTGTTTGGGAAGTCACGACTGGTGGGTCGTAAGGTTTACCGTCAGACGCAGGCGGCGGTTTTTCTTGCTCGTTCAAGGAATCCTCTTTTCGCACTTGTTCATGCAAAGGTTTTAAAGCGATCCGTCGAAGAGCGACAGGCCAACCATAAGTAACATGCAGCCACCGACGAGCAGCAGCAGGGCCACGCCAAACGACAACACAAAACCCAAACCTAGCCGACGTCGATCGGAAAAACCCAAGGCGATGGCGGCGGCCACCAAAATAGCGACAGCGGAAAACAGAATTTTGCCGTCGTAACGACCCTTGCCGACGAGCTCAGCAGCCACCCCCATCACGAGCACAGCCAGGCCGATGCCGATCCCGAGCCAAACGTTGTCGCCTCGCTTTTTATCGGAGACCTCAGCCGGAAGGTCCGTTTCGGGCGCTTGGTAGTTTTCATTGGGTTCGTCTGGCGGTATCGACATGGCATATTCCTCAATCGGTTACAGCAGCTTCGGCGGCGGTCGCTTGTTTCGTTACGCTTTTTTTAGATCTTGTTTCGTCATGGCCGGCTCCCATCGGCGGCGATTGTCAGGGTTCACTCAATAGGATCCTCCATTGGGGTTCTTCGCGAACCAGGTTTACAGCAAGCCATCCGGCAGCAGGCCAACCCACAACAGGATCCAGCCAACAATGAACAACAGCAAGGCAAGACCTAGGGAAATCACACATCCCAAACCGAGACGACGGCGACCGTGAAGGCCGAAGTACCCCGCGAAAAAGACGATGCCCACGGCGCTGGTAAAGATGTTCTTCCCCTCATGAACGCCGTTCCTGTCGAGCTCAAACCAAAACGAATAAACAAGTACCGCGAGGCCGATCACAATGCCGAGCCAGGTGGCGTCACCAAACTTTTTGGGGTTGGATGGTGGCGGCGGTTCCGCTTGCGGGGGCTGGTAGTTTGGGTTGGCATCAGGCGGCGGCGCCACCATGGCAAACTCCTCAGTGGATTTCGGCAGCCTCGGCGGCCGCACCCTGTTGGTAGAAAGCGTCGAGTTCGGCGCGAATTTGCGCCAGCTTTTGGCGGGCGCCGTCGCGGTAAAACAAGTTGTAGGTATCGAAGGGAATGAGTTGGCCGTTGGGTTGGGCGATGTGTACGCAGCTCCGTTTGACGGCGCGCAAATCAAAGCTGTGCGCATCAAAAAACTGCATAATCAACACGCGAAACACGTTGCGGTAATCAAGTGCGGCCGGCGCTTTGATACGTGGTAAACAACACAATAAATCGGCCAACTTGGCGGCCATACCTTGCGGCGAGTGATTGGTGGCAAACAACTCAAACAGATGTTTGCGCATGGTTTCGTCTTTTTCAAACACAATCGTATTGCGCGTACCACCCAGCAGCACCTCGTGATCCACCAGCCCGGTCAAAGGTTGCACTTTACCGTTTAACTTCAATGCGTAACCCATCGCCAACGCATCGGGGTTGCAGGGCACCGGAATCAAATCTTCGTCGCGGAACAAGTCACTTTGCTCGAGAATACGCCGACGCACTTCGGTTAAGGTGATACGATCGCGCGCCGGATCGACTTCCTCACCACGCCCTGCTACCTGAATCGGTTGTAAGGTGACACCACGCACACAGGATTGTTTGGTGGCAAAATCAATAATCTCACCGAGTTGGCCGTCGTTCAGGCCTTTTTTAACGGTCACAACCAGCGTGGTTGAGATGCCCAATTGGTTGAGTCGTTCTAAAGCGCGCAGGCGGATATCAACCAAGTCGGCACCGCGCAACGGCCGCACCTGTTCGTCGTGCAGCGCATCGAACTGCAGGTAAATCTCGAAACCCGGCATAAAGTCGGCCAGGCGTTCGGCAAAATCGGCGTCTTTGGCAATGCGAATGCCGTTGGTGTTGACCATTAAGTGCCGAATCGGGCGTCGTTTGGCAGCGGCTAGAATTTCAAAAAACTCGGGATGCAAGGTCGGTTCGCCACCCGAGATTTGCACCACGTCGGGCTCGCCTTCGTTGGCGACAACGGCGTCGAGCATCGCTTCAATCTCATCCATCGAACGATAACCCGGCCGATGCGGCCCGCTGTCGGCGTAACACACCGGACAACGCAGGTTACAGTGATCGGTAATTTCGATAAGCGTCAAACAACCGTGTTGCATGTGGTCCGGACAAATACCGCAGTCGTAGGGACAACCGTATTTGAGCGGAGTGTTGAAGCGGCGCGGCATTTCCGGTGCCTTGAGAAAGGATTCACGCGCGCGGCGGTAATAATCGGCGTCGTCGGCAATCAGAACCCGTTCGCGTTTGTGGTGCGGGCACCACTTCTCCAAATACACACGGTTTTCGGCAATAATAATTTTGGCCTCGCAGCGCCGCAAGCAGCGACTACATATCGAGGTCGCACTGTCGTAAAAGAGATAGGGTCGAACTTTGGCGGACACCAACGGCCTCCTCGGTGTTTCGTCTGCAACGACACCCAACCAAGGTGGCCGTTCAAACAAGTCAACATAATCGTATGGCAACATCAGATATGAAATTGGGAACATCAACGCCGGACAGAGAATCGGAACCAAATAGAATGCGGCCGGCGTGTTGGCTCGATCAGTGACTGCTTTGGGCATCAATAATCCCATTTGGAATCATGAACGCGCCGGTTACATCACCAAGTCCCAACCCAAGGCCCCTGAACAAGATTGATCCAAAGCCGTTCCCTGCATTATGGATCGGTCAGGTGCTCGTCAGGTTTAGCAATCAACGAGCAGACCGAAAACCGAAGGAGGAAAGCCGCCCGATGCCCCACATCAATAACGCACCTCGCCGGCCCAACCACCAAAGCGGCCAAAAGGTGCACCTGGCGATACGTTCTGTACCGCTCCGCGCCTCTCACCCGAAAAAGCGCGGCGGTGAACGCCACAAAAAACAAAGGTGTTCGACGGACATCCAGGGCCGCGCACGCGTCGTTCAGGCAGCCTAAGCCAATAGCAAACGTTGCAATTAAGGCCCCGCGCCCAGGTTCTGCATCACGGTTCCGATATCATGTGACAAACGCAACATCGCAAAAAACCCCAGGCCGAGGATGAGGAACACCACGATCAAAATGCCGCCACAGGTTCGAAGGCGCTGAAAAGTAAGCAAGGCGAAGCAGTAACCGCCAAAAAGCAAAAACCAGGTTCCAATCAGCGCATCCGCCCATTGAGGGCCCATCAACGGGATTAGAGCCACCATCAGCCCCGGTACGGCAATCAGGGCGAGGAAACCTATAAACACACCCAAACTGACCTTATTGTGGGAAAGCGGGGCCGCTTGGTCATCTGAAGCCTGCGCAACCTCCTCCGGCGCTTGAAACGGGTTACTCGATGATGATGACTGATCGTTGGATTCCATCGGTCGTCCTCTGACTGAACCTGGGGAGCTAGACCGCCGCAAGGACTAGCGCCGCGCGTTAATGAGCTTGGTGACACAGGCTGCCCAGGCGTCGCGGTGCAACAGGACAACACCCGCCCGATTCATTTAAAAAACAGGAGAGCGCATCGAAAAACCCTTAAGCAGTGTCGGCCTGGGTCGACCCTGCCAAACAAGCACGGCCGATACGCAGCATATGCGGTAAATCGATCAGCAGCGTCATCAAACAAGCCCACTGGATGCCGGTCAGCAAACCGCCGTGCAAATAAGGCTGAGGTTTGAGCCATTCTACCAAAAGACGGAACAACAAATAACCTGACAACCACAGGCGAAAGCGGTCGCCGTCGCGGCGCAAACGCGGGCGCAGCCATTGAATCGCGCCCCAGAGTGCTATCACCACCAGAATTTCGTAGATTTGCGTAGGGTGGCGGAAAACGCCGTCGCCGTAGTTTATTCCCCAGGGCAAGCGGGTCGCCACACCGTGGGTACCGTCGTGCAGACCACTGAGAAAGCAGCCGATGCGACCCAAAACGATGCCAACAGTCATAGGCGTCACAAAGGCGTCACCGGTCGAAACCGTGACACCCATAATTTTTTTGGCGATCTCCACGCCGAGCCGGCCGCCGATAAACCCACCCACCACGGTTTTCCCGCCGATGAGCGCACGCGGGTCGGGTAGTATCAGCGCGACGCGTGCGGGTTCCTGGAACCAAAAAACCAGCTTGGCCCCGAGCAAGGCGCCAAAAATCGCACCGACGGCCAAAACCAGAGTGGTGATGCTTTGCGGATCGCTATCGACGCGGGCACGACGGGCCAGGTAAAGGCGAAAGCCGATCATGTAGGCCGCTGTTTCGAAGACGTAATGCCACAGCGGCGAAAAAAGTGCGCTCACGGGCTCAGGCTAGAGACGACCGAGGCGACGGTTGCGCATGACCAACAGAGTGGTCCCCATGGCGAAAACAATCGAAGCGACCAGAATGGTGTCGCGCCAGGTGGGATCGGGGCCACGTGCCGGCACGAAGCTGAGATCGCTGACCGCGAGGCGGTCACCGACAAAGGAACGATCGTCAAAACGCATCTGCAGGCGGGAAAAAGGCACGTCGGAATCGTAGTCCATGGTGTCGTCAAAGCGGCGAAAGGTCCCGTCGAGCTCGCGTGACCAACTGCCAACCAAGGTCCCCAAGGGATCGTAGGCTTCCACGCGGTAAACCGAACCTTGGGCGCGCTCTAAACCCTGCAACGCATAATTGAGGCGAACGCGTTCAACCGGTTCGGAAAAATCAAAGGTCAACACGCTTTCATGGTTGGCCGGCTTCACCTCGGGCGCGGTGAAAGCGGCCTGTTGGTTTTGAAAGTAGCTGGGCGACAGCCATAGGTTTTGAACCACCGGTTCGGCGGCGCTAAAGGAAAAGCTCAGCGGCGGAATCGGATCACCGTCGCGACTGGTCATCACGGTGCCGTCAACCGAGGTGTCCAACGGAAATTCAGGTTCATCGAAAGCTAAGGTAATTGCGTTTTCGGGTAAGGCTTGGTCAAGGCCGCTGTGGTGGGGATCCAAAGCAGATTTATCGCGGTAGGAATCGAAGTGGATGGCAAAAGGCAAAATCCACACGCAGACCAACATGGCCTTGACGAACGAGAGCAAATTCATGATTTCCCTCTAAGAAAGATCCATAGAAAAAGGAAAATAAACGGCGGGACGCTGAGTGGGTTCCGATAGGCGTTAAAAAAAGGGCGAACGCAAAGAAGTCGTATACCTTGATTTGAATTCGGCACCGAAGAAAGCCGAGCGCTTATCATCAAAAACCTTATTTTAACAATCTGTTCGCAGATGGAAACCCCCAAATTCATTAAGTTGCGCCCATCGACGCGACGCAGCAGGAAGGAAATAAGCAGACGGATCGGGTTTTACGGCGACAAGACTTTTCGGGCATGTCAAAAACACGCCACAACGCGTCAAACACAGGATAATCCAATCCGTCACGATCAGACCACAAGCGGAAAAAGAATACGGCGAGCCACGACACATTTAGCGCCGGCAAACACCGCCCTTTGCCGGGAAAATCACAGCCAGGCCGTTTCATGTAAGATCGTCTAAGACGACGAGCGGCCCCCAACAACACCAACAAATTCCACTTTAAATCCTTTTTTTAAATAGACTCCACTCAAAAACACCCGACACCTTTTGAGAAAGTGCTGGAAAGATCCTGCGTTCTGGCTTAGCCTAGACCCTTGCCCCAACGCCAGGCCCAAGGAACGACGTATTGCCCCGTATTTCAGGTTGGGGCCGGGCGCGAGTGCGCGGGCCTACCGGACCCGCACCGACAAGATAAACCCTGTAGAACCGGCACATTGAGTTCATTGACGAATCAAACAATCGCGGCCGTAAGCGGCACCGGCACCGGGTGGGGACCCCAATTCGACCCGGTTGAACCCAGGCCGGCACCAAGCCGTTCAACAAGGTCCATCGGGCGTGCGTACCGCCGGTCGCGCACCCAAAATGAACGCGGAGGAGGCGCAACATGGTTGACGCAATTCAAGTAAATTCACACGAACAGTGGGAACAACTCCGCGACGAATTAACCGAGGTGATCGAACGCAACGACGGCGTCGCTTTATTGCGTTTGGCCCAGGACAATTACCCTGAGGATTTTGCGGCCGTACTGGACATGCTCGACTTCGACATGATTGTCAGCGCCGTCCGCATCCTGCTGTTGAGCGAAGTCAATTATTGCGCTGAAACACTCATCGCCTTGGATCCCAGCACCTTGGCACGCATCTTCCCCTCTTTGAAGATTCCCGAATGGGCGGGCATCCTCAAGGAACTGAGTGACGACGATGTGGTTTGGTTGCTGGAGCTCTTCCCCGAGCACGCGCGCGAGCAGTTGGTTGCGCGCATCCCCGAACAGGAACGCCAAGACGTCCGTCGCTTAATGGATTTCCCCGAGGAATCAGCGGGCCGCATCATGACCACGGAGTTCCTGGCGCTCGACGAAAACGATACGGTTGATTACGCCATCGAACAAATTCGCGGTAACCGCGACCTGGACCCAATCAACTTGATGTTCGTTTACGTGACCCGCAACAAAGAGCTGGTCGGCATGGTCAGCTTGCGTCAATTGTTGTTGCAAAAACGCGCCGCCAAACTGGGTACCTTCATGCGCACCGACGTCATTCCGGTCCACGTCAACCTGGACCAGGAAGAAGTGGCCGAGATCGTCAGTAAGCACGATGAAGTAACGGTCCCGGTTGTCGACGACAACAACCACGTGCTCGGCATCGTCACCGTTGACGACGTCATCGACGTCATCCAAGAAGAGTCCGAAGAGGACTTGTACCAAATGATCGGGACCTCGGACGAAGAACTGTTGGTTCGCGATAAAACCTTTAAAATCGTCAGCTTGCGTTTACCGTGGATCCTCGCCTCATTCGCCGGCAGCTTGCTGGTCGTCATGATTATGCGTTACACCGAACGCGACGTGTTTGGCGACAACGCGGCCCGTATTTTCACCTTCGTCCCAATGATTTCAGCCATGGGCGGCAACGTCGGCGTTCAGTCGTCGACGATCATGGCGCGGCTGCTCTCAAACCGCAATTTAGACTTCCGCGAAGCACGAGCCTCCACCCTTAAGGAAGCCCGGGTCGGCCTTTCGCTCGGCGTCATCTGCGGCACCATGATCGGCTTAATCGCCTTGTACTGGGGCGGCCCCGGCATGATGGTCACCGTCTTGACCGCCATGAGCTGTACCCTTACCGCCGCCGCCATTACCGGCACCGTGATTCCCATCGCCATGAAACGCATCGGTTTCGATCCAGCGCTGGCGACCGGCCCGTTCGTCACCTCTTTCAACGACTTCATCGCCGTGTGCGTCTACTTCTCGATCGTTTACGCCCTGCGCGATTACCTGACGATTTAGCGCGGGGGCGCGGCGATGCAGCAAAAGAGCAGCGGCTACGTGGTTCACCACGTACAACTCTCCGCCAACCGCTACATCGTCAGCTTGTTTAGCGATGACGAGGGCTTGCGCTCATTGATCCTGCGCACCAACAAAAAAGTCTCGACGGTGTACTTAACCCCCTTGTGCCGTGTCGACTGTGAACTCAGCGGCAAGCAACACCAGAACCTCCACCAAATCCGCGAGATTCGCCTGGCTCATCACGCCTTCGACATGGCGGGCGATTACTTGGGCCTCAGCCTAATGCACCACTGGGCCTGGCTGGTCCATCAATCACAGCCGGAAGGTCAATCAGATGAACGGGTTACACGCCTGCTTCACCACCTTGTAACCTACCTGGCGGGCTTTACGCGCACCACCAAACCACCGGCGGCGGTGTGGCCCCACCTCAATCTCTACGTGGAGATCTGGCTGCTGGTCTTCGCCGGCGTTTTCAGCCGTCATCCCGATTCAGTTCAGCTCTTTTTGCGTGAGCTCACCGAAAACCACGAGGTGCAGGCACCGCCCTGGTTACCCAGTGACACCGATTACACCGCCCAACTCTTTCAACTAAAGATTGAGCCCTTCCTTGACTTTGCTCTAAAATGGGGGGCTTTAACCAGGCTGCACCGGGCGCTCGGCAACATTTGGGAATACTTTTTGGCCAAACCCCTTAAAACCCGTCAAAACCTGGATCATCAATTTAAAGAAAGGCGGCTCTTGTGAAATTCCAGGATCTCATTTTGGCGCTGCAGAATTATTGGGCGCAGCAGGACTGCGTCATCAGCCAACCTTACGACATCGAAGTCGGCGCGGGCACCATGAACCCGCACACCTTTTTGAAGGCACTGGGCCCCAATCCTTGGAACGTCGCGTACGTAGAACCCAGCCGCCGGCCGGCCGACGGCCGCTACGGTGAAAACCCATTCCGCGTTCACAAGCACTACCAATTCCAGGTCATCCTCAAGCCTTCGCCCGACAACATTCAGGAGCTCTACCTGCAAAGTCTGGCGGCGATGGGCATTAACCTCGAAGATCACGACATTCGTTTCGAAGAAGACAACTGGGAAGCGCCGACCTTGGGCGCCTGGGGCGTCGGTTGGCAGGTTTTGCTGGACGGCATGGAAATCACCCAATTCACTTATTTCCAACAGGTTGGCGGCATTGACACCTATCCCATCCCCGTGGAAATCACCTACGGGATTGAACGCCTGTGCATGTTCCTCGGCGGCGTCGACAATATCTTCGACCTACCCTGGTCCGACAGCGTCACTTACGGCGATGCGCGTAAACGCGAAGAATACGAATTCTCAAAGTACTGCTTTGAATCGGCTTCGATTGAGCTGCACAACAATATGTTTGATCTCTACGAAAAAGAGGCCTTCCGCTTGCTTGAGGAGGACCTGCCGCTGGTCGCCTACGATTACGCGCTCAAATGCTCGCACGCCTTTAACGTGCTCGATGCGCGCGGTGCCGTAAGTACCACGCAGCGGCCGGCCTACATCGCCCGCGTCCGCAAACTGGCGTGTGCCGTCGCCAAACAATACGTCGCGCAGCAGGAGGTCGCCAACCATGGCTGAGTTTTTACTTGAAATCGGAACCGAAGAAATTCCCGCGCGTATGTTGCGCCGCGCCCACAAAGATCTGCGCGACGGTTTGGAAAAAGTCCTGAGCGACGCCGGTTTGGCCTTCGACGACATGGAATCGCTGGGCGCGCCGCGCCAGTTGGTGGTGACCTGCGCCGAAGTTCAAGCGGGTCAAGAAGACCGTGTCGAAACGGTCCTCGGCCCCCCGGTCAAAATCGCCTACGATGCCGAAGGCAATCCCAGCAAAGCGCTGCAAGGTTTCTTGCGCACCAACGCCGGCCTCAATCCCGATCAACTGTTCACCGCGCCCGGTAAAAAAGGCGACGTTGTCGCGGGAAAAGTGGAGATCAAGGGCCGTCAAACCAGCGAGATTTTGGCGGAAGCGATCCCGGCCCTGCTGGCCAAACTGCACTTCCCCAAGAAAATGCGTTGGGGCAATTGCCAAGAGCCGTTCGTGCGCCCGGTGCGCTCCATTTTGGCATTGTTCGACGGCCAGGTGATTCCCTTTGAATTTGCCGGTGTCGCCGCCGGCAATCAGAGTTTCGGTCACCGCTTTAGTGGCGGCGAACCCTTCTCCGTCGATTCCATCGCCACCTTCTTCCGCCTCAAAGCAGAACGCCACATCGCCGTTGGTCACGAAGAACGGGAAGCCAAAATCCAAGCCCAAATCGACAACCACCTGGCCCCGATCCACGGCACGCTGGTCGCCGACGAAGCACTCTTAACCGAGGTCACCGACCTGGTTGAAAGCCCCTTCGTGGTGCTCGGCAGCTTCGATGAGAAGTTTTTGGACATCCCACGCGAGGTTTTAATTACCTCCATGCGCGAGCACCAAAAGTCCTTCACCGTGCAGGACCACCACGGCAAACTGATGCCCTACTTCCTATCGGTCGCTTCGGTCCCCCAAGACCGTCAAGGCCTGGTTCGTAAAGGTAACGAGTGGGTTCTCAACGCCCGCCTCTACGACGCCAAGTTCTTCTGGGAAACCGACCGCCAGAAAAACTTCGACGATCTTTACAACAAGCTGGACCAAGTCACCTTCATTTCAGAGTTGGGTTCCTACCGCGCCAAGGCCGATCGCCTGGCGACCTTGTGCGCCAAGATGGGTGAACAACTGGGTTACAACAGCGAGGCCTTAACGCAAGTCCAGCACGCCGCCAAACACGCCAAGTCCGACCTGGTCAGTGACTTGGTGTTCGAGTTCGCCGAATTACAAGGCGTGGTCGGCGGTCTGTTAATGCGTCACCAGGGCCAAGATGAAGCCGTTTGCCAAGCGGTTTACAGCCACTACGCACCCAACTCCATGGACGACGACCTGCCGCTCAACCAATTCGGACACTTGGTTTCGGTCGCCGACAAACTCGATACACTTGTCGGGTGTTTCGCCGTCGGTTTAATTCCCACCGGTTCCAAGGACCCCTACGCGCTGCGCCGCGCCGCACAAGGCATTATCCGGGTTTTGGTGGAAGCCGAGCTGCCGCTTGATCTCGACGCCTTGGTGGCGGACGCGCTGCAGCTTTACCGCGACAGCGCCGGCATCAACCCGCCCGACGATTTAGCACAAACACTGCAACAGTTCTGCATCGACCGCATTCGCCATTACCTGCGCAAAGTGCGCGGCTTTGATTACGACGTGGTCGAAGGCGTGTTGGCCGCCGGCCATGCACGGGTCGATCAGGTGTATCAGCGTGCGAGCGCGGTTGCCGAACAACAGGAAAAAGACCACTTCCGCAGCTTGTCACTGAGCCTGAAACGCATGAAAAACGTCATTGCCGACGAAGTCGACAAACTGGGCGCTTTTAGCGAAGACTTACTCAGCGATCCCGCCGAGCAAAGCTTCTGGCGTGAGTTCACCGTTGTCCGCCACGACATTGAGAAAGCCGTCACCGAAGCGCGATACGAAGACGCAATGGACTTAATGGTGACCTTGGCCGATCCTGCCGAGGCCTACTTCGGAACCGACGGCGTTTACATCAACGTCGACGAGGACAGCGTCCGCCTGAACCGCAAGGCCATGTGCAAGGAAATCGGCTTGACACTAGGATTAGTGGCTGATATCAGTACGTTAGCGCCGAAGTAGGGCGCGACGCGGTTTCCGCCGGTATACATTTTGCGGGATACGGAGTTTTTTTTCGCCGTATCCCGTGTTTCATCATCCTCCATTAAGCTACCTATCCGCGTGGACCGCGCAGTAACGACGTTGTGAGCTGAGTTTCCATTTCAATTGAGCCACCTGCCGACCTCGGGCGGCGAGACGCACTTCGCCGGGGAACAGAGCCGCGGCCGTTTTTTCGGAAACCCATTTCGGCTTGAGTACCAACCCCGTTGGCAACCAGTGAGGGAAAAAAAAGGAGCTATAGGGATGTCCGATGTTTTTCGTTTCTCCAAAACCGTGACCGATGGTGACGGCACCATGCGCGACCTACTCGGCGGCAAAGGCGCCGGCCTTGCCGAGATGTGTCGCATGGGTGTACCGGTACCACCCGGCTTCACCATTGGAACCCGTTCTTGCATTGCTTACATCAACAACAATAATCAATTGGACGACGGGTTACGCAAAGAAATTGAAGCGAATTTGACTTGGTTGGAACAGGAATTGGGCAAAACTTTGGGTGGCGGTGCACAAGCGCCGCTGTTGTTGTCGGTCCGCTCCGGGGCACGGGTCTCCATGCCGGGCATGATGGACACCATTCTCAACCTCGGCCTCAACGACCAAACCGTCGCCCAACTGGCCGAGGCAACCGATAATCCGCGTTTCGCCTATGACTCCTACCGCCGTTTCATTCAAATGTACAGCAATGTGGTGTTGGACCTGAGCCATTCCGATTTCGAGAACATGCTTGAGGATCAGCGCGAGGAAGAGGGCGTGACCATCGATTCCAAGATTTCGTTGGACGGCCTCAAAAAACTGATCTCCACCTATAAAAAATTCGTTTCCGAAGAAACCGGCAGCCCCTTCCCCGAGGATCCGCGCACACAACTGTGGGGCGCCATTCACGCCGTGTTTGATTCTTGGAACAACGACCGCGCCATTTTGTACCGCAAAATCAACAACATCGACGACGATTGGGGCACCGCTGTCAACGTCCAGAGCATGGTTTTCGGCAACATGGGCGAGAGTTCCGGCACCGGCGTTTGCTTCAGCCGCAACCCCTCGACCGGCGAACCCGGTCCCTACGGCGAATACCTGCGCAACGCCCAGGGTGAAGATGTCGTCGCCGGCATTCGCACACCCAATAAAATCGACGATCCAAAGGATCCCGAAAGCATGGTCAGTCACTGGCCCGAGGTGTACCAACAACTACTGGACACCTTGCAACTGCTGGAGAAACACTTCAAGGACATGCAGGACACCGAGTTCACCGTCGAAGACGGCACCCTGTACCTGCTGCAAACCCGCAACGGCAAACGCACCAGTAAAGCGAGCCTGCGCATTGCCATCGACCTCTACAACGAAGGCTTGATCGACCGCATTGAAGCGATTCAAAAAATCGTGCCCGATTCGTTGTCGCAACTGCTTGCCAGCGAGTTTGACCAGGAAGCCAAGCAGCAGTTACTCAAAGACGGACGCCTGCTCGGTCGCGGCCTAAACGCAGGTCCCGGCGCCGCTACCGGTGTGATTGCCCTAACCGCCGAAAAAGCCGTTAGCCTTGCCGACGAAGGCCTGCCGGTCATTCTCGTACGTGAGGAAACTTCGCCCGAGGACATCGCCGGCATGCACGCTTCCACCGGCATTCTCACCCAACGCGGCGGCATGACCTCTCACGCCGCTGTCGTTGCCCGCGGCATGGGGAAACCCTGCGTCGTCGGCTGCACCGTTATGACCGTTCACTACGAATCCTCATCGATTCAGATGAGCGGTCGTCGCCTGCAGGAAGGCGAGTACATTTCCATCGACGGCACCACCGGTGAGGTCCTCGAGGGTAAAATCCCGACCACCTCTTCCCCGCTTTTGCGCGAGCTCGAGACCGGCCAATTCGAAGACGGCTCTCAAGGGGAACAATTCGCCAAGCTGATGTCGTGGATTGACGATATCGCCAAAATGAAAGTGCGCACCAATGCCGACACCCCCGCCGATGCGCGCGTCGCCCGCTTGCTGGGCGCCGGTGGTATTGGTTTGTGCCGTACCGAACACATGTTCTTTGGCGAAGACCGCATTCAAAACGTGCGCAAAATGATTTTGGCTCACGATGAAGAATCCCGCATCGAAGCGTTGACCGCCTTGGAACCGCATCAGGAACAGGACTTCTACGAGTTGTTTAAAGAAATGGACGGCCTGCCGGTCACCATTCGCCTGCTCGACCCTCCCTTGCACGAGTTCCTGCCCCACGAAGCCTCATTGATCGAAAGTCTGGCGACCTCGATGGGTCTGACACCCGCCGCCGTGCGTGCACGTGTGCGCGATTTGGAAGAGTCCAATCCCATGCTGGGCCACCGCGGCTGCCGCCTCGGCATCTCGCATCCCACCATCTACCGCATGCAAGTCAGTGCCATCGTTGGTGCCGTCAAACGCGCCCGTGCCGAAGGTGTGGACGCCCACCCCGAGGTCATGGTTCCGTTAATCGGCACCAAAGGCGAGCTGGACCACGTCAAACGCTCGATTGAACCGATCATTGCCGAATCCGGCTTGGACATCCCTATCGGCACCATGATCGAGATTCCACGCGCCGCCTTAACCGCCGACGAAATCGCCGAAAGTGCCGCATTTTTCTCCTTTGGCACCAACGATCTCACCCAATGCGGCATGGGCTTGTCGCGCGATGACTCCGGCAGCTTCCTGCCGCTGTACATCGACGCCGGCATCTACAAGCGCGATCCGTTTAAGTCCATCGACCAAAAAGGCATTGGCCGTCTTGTCAAAATGGCCGCCGAATCCGGTCGCGAAACCCGTCCTGAGATTAAACTCGGTGTCTGCGGCGAACATGGCGGCGATCCCGCCAGCATTCGTTTCTTCTACCAAGTCGGTCTCGACTACGTCTCTTGCTCGCCTTACCGCGTGCCGATTGCCAAATTGGCCGCCGCTCAAGCGGGTATTGAGGAGCGCGCTTGAACAAAACCCTCTCCGCCCATGTAAAAGGCAAGGACGTCCAAAGCGGACCGAACTTGCGCAACGCCGAACTCTTCATCCAACGGGCTGAATTCCGCAAAGCTCAGGACCTGCTGCAAAAGCGGTTGGACCAGGGCGCCGGCGATTTCAAGACCTGGAACTTGTTGGGCATCTGCCAGGCGAGAACCGAAGCGTTTAGCGAAGCGGCGGAGATCTTCAAGCGTTTTAGCGAAGCTCGAATCCCCAAAGCCGAACGGCACAAGGCCTTGTTTAACCATGGCCTTGTGCTTTTCTTTCGCGATCTGAAACAGTACGGCGATCACCGTGTCGCCAACACCCACGGCGCCTTGCCCAGCTCGGAAACCACCCCCGCGGTGCCCAGCAACGGCTTTGGTGACGCCGTCGAACGATGGTTCACGCTGCTCAAACGCCGTGTCCACGCCAACGACATTTTGCACGCGCACTTGGCCTTTGCCTTCCTGCAACGCGGTGAGTACGACGCCGCCTTACACGCCGTGCGTGCCGCCCTTGCCACCAGCGAGCAGTTTTACCTGACCCAATACGTGTTGGGCTGTATTTTTCTCGATCTCTATTACCTCGCCACGGAACAGAACCACTGGTTGATCGACAAAGCAACCGCCGAGTTTTTCGAAATCGAAAGCTTCGAAATGCTGTTCAGCAAAGGCACCCGTTTTGCCGTCCAACGCGAAACCTATTTGGAAATCGCCATGCAAGCCTTCCTCGAAGGCCACCGCCAAAACCCTTTTTCGGTGGAAACCGCCCTCTCCCTATGCCGTACCTACCTCATTGCCGGCCTCTTGGAAGAGGGTTACGAAGTCTTGGCGCACGCCGAATCGCTCGCACCCGATTACGTGTCCGTCATGGAAACCGCCTTGCGGTTCCACCAAAGCGCGGGCGCGCCACCCGAAACCATTATTTCGTTGCTCAACCGCATTCGCGACCAGCGTTTGATCAACCCACGTCGTTCCGTCACGCAAATTTTGCCACCGCACTACCAGTTCTAGAGGATTCATGCCGCCCTTGCCTTTTGAGATTCCCACCCCCGATGCCGACAGCATTCGCCAACTGGAAAAAGCCTGGTCGCGTGCCGACTTGGCGCGCTACTTGGTCCGCTGGCAAAACAGTCGCCTCCCCGAATTGCCACAGGCTTTTTTTGCCTTTCCCCGTCAGGCCCTGGATATCGGTTGCGGCATGGGTCGCTACATTTTGACGGCAAGTGCAGCCCGGGCCGACACCGCCTATTTGGGCATTGACAAAGGCGGCTTTCGCGGTGGTTCGATGATCGACCGCATAGAACAGGCCGCACGCCCCAACCTCTTCGGCCTACACACCAACGTGATTCCCATGTTGCCGCGTTTTGCGCCGGCAAGCTTGGATGAAATCACCATCTTTTACCCCAACCCGTGGTGGCCGCCCAAACACCGCCAAAAACGCTGGTCCTACCACCCCATTTTGCCGTTGTTGGCGACCCTGCTCAAACCCGGCGGTTGCTTGACAATCACCTCCAACGAAGCCTTTTACCTCGGCGAATTCCGCTATGCCGTCGCGCACCGACCGGCCATGATCGGCCTGGAAAACACCTATGCGGGCCCCATCGAAATCGAAACAGCCGAAGCCGGTCGCACCCATTTCGAAGTCAAGTTCATGGAAACCGGTGTTCCATGCGGCGAACTGCGTTTCCGCAAACAGGTTTTGTCTTAAACCGGCGCCGGCGCGCCCGCCAAAGCCCACAGCGGCCGACAAGCGCCCGCACGACAATCATCTATCTCACCGAGGCCCACCCTGGTATCATGAAAAAGCGATCCGACCCGAGTTTCCCGCTCCGAAAAGCGCGGAACGCTTGCCGGAGAATCGCGCACGACTTATATTGAAGTTGCAACCAGGAGGCGTACTTTTGACGGCCCGATCGATTCATGCTTCAAAATTATCCACCGCCAAACCTTTCCGGCGGCAACCGGGTCCCGGCAGCGTCAGGGCCAAAGCCGAGCAAAAACTCATTTTGCTGGGCGTGACCCATCATGTATCGCAACGCCCCAGTCATACGCAAATCGCCGACACGCTCCGACTGATCCGAAAAAACAAGGCCATTGCCGTCCCGCGTCTCGCCGCTGAAACGCGTTTGTCTTCTCGCGATCTCGAACGCATTCTCAAGGACTTGAGTCGCGAGGGCTTGGTTTCGTTGCAACAGGATCCCCGCGGTGTGACCCACGTTCGTCCCCGCTAGCACATTCCGACTCCTTCTTTTTTTGATCGGCACCTAGATGCCGAAACCATCACCGACAGCATGCGGCGAACCGGTTATGTTGGTCACAACGCACGCTTGTTGGTCCTAATTTTGCTCCGTTCCCACCTTGCTTGTTTTTCTTGGCGCTGTTCGTCCTGCCCGACCCATCCGGTCACCCCAAGAATATCGGTAAGAAAACCAAGCTACGTGTCTTTAAAGCACCGTGTCTCTTTTCCGCCCTGGTTGCTATTTATCAGGAGAACCTTTGTTTCATGGCTTATTTGGTTGCGTTCCTTACCGGCGCCGCTTTCACCTTGGTGGAAACCGTGTCCAAGTACGACAAAGCCCCGCGTTTTGCCGTCACCAACCTATGGTTTCTCGCCTTCTTTTTGTTAACCGGCATCGCCGGCATGTCCGTGTTCCACTTAATCCAAAACGATCCTCGTTTCACCTTCGGCATCACCAATCCCTACCTGCAAGCCGTGGTGATCGGCCTCGAATGGCAAATATTGTTGCGCTCTAAACTCTTCACCCTAAAAGACGCCGCACAAAAAGAGAGCAACGCGGTCGGCTTTGAGTTTTTATACAAAAAAATCGCCGGCATTTTTGAACTACAAATTGATCGGCACGAAGAATCCAAGGTCCTAGAGGCCATCGAAAGCATGCTGTCACACGGCAAGCTCAGCGAAGACGACGTGCGTGATCGCGCCGTCAACTACGTGTCTTACCGCAAAGAACGCGGTAAGTTATCGGCCACCGAAGCTAAATCCTTGGTGCAACTCATTGAAAACAGTGACGCCAACACCGTCATGTACACCGTTTTTAATTTGGCCGGTCTCAAAATCCTGAAAACCCTGTTCGCCGGGTCGGCCCGCAAACCCGCTTAATCCCCATGGGCGGCCGGCCCTTTCGCGTCCGCTTCGCGCCTGCAGACCCACCTGTGTTTTCGAAATGCCGAAGGCACAGGTAGGTCTGCTTTTCAACAGCCCACCCACTTAGAAAGGTACACGAATGCAATCCCAATCTGATCTCTACCACGATCCCTCCCACCAACCGCAACCCGAACGACACCGACCGCGTTGGGGTTTGGCGATTTTTGCCGCATGCGCGGCAGCCACCCTGGCCTACGTCGCCAAAGACCCTTGGACGCCGTGGTACTTCATTGTTCCCATCGGCACCGCGTTATTGCTGCCCTTGCTCCTCGCCCTCGTCGCCGCCGTTTTATTTCTACCGATTTCATTGCTTTTCGCTTTCTTCTTCGGGGACGGCGTCGAATTCAGCGGCAATGTCTTCGACTTTTCTGAATATTTTTTCCCGAGCTACTACAAAAAACTCGATCAATGGTTCCCCGACGGCGCAGGCTACATCGCCGCCGGCCTGCTGCTCGGCGCCGGTCTGTTCGTCGGCGTGCGCGGCCACTTTCAAGGCAAAAAAATCGAGGCCACCAAGGCCGTCCTCGTCGATTTGGAACGACAATTAAACCAAATCATCGCCGCCGAAGGCACCTTGCCTCAACCCAACAGCGACGGTTACTTAGTCCTGGAACCGCTCGCCACCAACGATCCCGCCGCAACCGCAGCCGCAACCGGCGCCGACATCGCCCGCGACGGCTTCGGTCGCCCATTACTTTTCCGGGTCATCCCCAAACCTCCCGTCACCAAGCCGGAGAAAAGTTTGACCCAACGCCTGCTCACGAAGTGGATCGAACCAGCGCCCAGCCCACCCGCACCCGCCTATGAGCTGATCTCCCAGGGTGTGAACCCGGACGATGAGGACGACGACATCCGTGTCAGCGGTTTTTGGCCGCGCACCGAAACAGCCGATTAAGCCGACCTCTTTAGCAACCACAGCACACAGCAGCGCCATCTCAACAACCCAAAAGTTGTCTAAGTGTTGTGCGCTTGTGGCGCGTTTTCGGTTATGATGCCGAATGCAAGCGCCTCGGGCGGTGGTTATGGATGCCTCTCAAACCCAGCGAAAAATCATCCACGTCGATATGGACGCCTTTTACGCCTCAGTCGAGCAACGCGATAAGGCCGATTTGCGCGGCAAGCCCGTCGTCGTCGGCGGCAGCCCCCAATCGCGCGGCGTTGTTTGTGCCGCCAGCTACGAGGCGCGCACCTTTGGCGTCCGCTCAGCCATGCCTTGTGCAATGGCGTTTCGGTTGTGCCCCGAGGCCGTATTCGTGCGGCCCCGTTTTGAGGTCTACAAGGCCGTCTCCCAGGAAATCCGGCGCATCTTCTATTTTCACACCGATTTGGTTGAACCCCTCTCCCTCGACGAAGCCTTCCTCGACGTCACTCACAATAAGTCGGGCAACCCTTCAGCCACTTGGCTGGCTAACGATATTCGCGCCGAAATCTTTAAACGCACCAACTTAACCGCTTCCGCCGGCGTCGCCCCCAATAAATTCCTCGCCAAGATTGCTTCCGACATCAACAAACCCAACGGCATTTGCGTCATCCCGCCCAGCCGCGCCGAAGCCTTTATTGCAACCCTGCCCATCGGCAAGTTCTTCGGCATCGGCAAAGCCACCGAAAAACGCATGCACGCGCTCGACATCTTTAAAGGCGCCGACCTCAAGCGCTTTGAGGAAGCCGACCTCATCCGCCATTTCGGCAAAGCCGGTGCTTGGTATTACCGCATTGCACGCGGCCTCGACTTCCGCCCCGTAAAACCCCATCGCGAAGCCAAATCGATTGGCGTCGAGGAAACCTTTGCCGGCGACATCAGCGACCTTGATCGCCTGCAACAGGAACTGGACCTCATCGCGCAAGAGCTTGCACGCCGCCTGCAAAAACGCAACGCGCGCGGCAAAACCGTCACGCTTAAATTGCGTTATGATGACTTCAGCACTATCACGCGCGCCGCCACCCAAAATCAGTTCATCAACGATGCCGACAGCCTTGCCACCGTTGCCAAATCGTTGTTGCGCAACAGCGAGGCCGGCCGCCGCAAAGTGCGCTTGCTCGGCATCACGGTCTCCAACCTCGCCAATCGCGACCTGAGCGCCCAACGCCAGCTCCAGCTCCCCTTTGGCGACGACGCCTTTTAACCTAAAACAGCATCCTTTGCAGCGATTTGGCCCAAAAATCGGGCGGCACCAGCCTGCCACAAAGTACCACCTACCTTTGGGCACGCCTTCGCTTTCCCCGCGCTGTTCCACACCGGATCTTTGGTCAAAATCACGCATTGGTTTCGTGCTTGTTAACGTCCCGATTCCCCTGCTCGGCTCAGGCTGACGAAAGGACCCCCCGCTTGCAAAAATCCCGTTTCGGCCGCACCCTCGCCAACGCCGCTCTTGCGGCTGAGATCATGAATTTAAACAAGTTGGCCAAAGAAAACGACCCGCTCGTCCTAGACACAGCGCGGCGCCACCTGGCCAAACGCATGGGTCAAATGCGCGGCCTGCCGCAAAAGATCGGCCAACTTTTTTCACTGGCCGCCGATGAAACCAAAGCCGAGGCCTACGCCGATCTGCACCAGGGCGGGCAACCTTTACCACTCAGTCACTTTCTCGCCGCCTTGGAAAAAAACAGCAGTCGTCCCTGGACCAGCATGCTCGCCGATATTGAAGAACAAGGCAACGCCGCGTCCATTGGCCAAGTCCACCGCGCGCACAGCCACGATCACGGCGAAGTGGCCGTTAAGGTATCTTTTCCCGGAATCGACAAGGCCCTTCGCGCCGACTTGGCCACCCTCAAAACCGTCGCCAAAGCACAAGGCCTCTTCGGCGGCGCGTCCATCGACGCCCTCGTCGCTCAGCTTGGCCGCGACATCGAAGCCGAACTCGATTACGAACGCGAAGCCGCGTTACAGGAACGCTACCGCACCTCGATCACCAACCCAGCCGAAATTGTGGTGCCCGCCGTCGTCGGCGCACTCTCCGGCCCCGGTGTTTTGGTGAGCCACTGGCAGTCAGGTCACACACTGGCGGAAACCCTGTCCTGGCCGCAAACCTGCCGATTTCGTTTAGCCGCAGCGTTGGTCAAACACTGTTTCACCATGCTATTCGACCACGGCCTCGCCCACGCCGATCCCCACCAGGGCAACTACCGCTTCCGCCGCGACCCCGAACAAATCGTGCTTTACGATTTTGGGTCGGTGTTGCAATTGGATCGCGAGCGACGACTCGCCCTGCTGGCACTCATCCGCGCCACGCAATGCGGTCAGGGTGATCCCTTCTCCCTGCTAACGCGTTTGGGATTTAACCCCGCACTCTTAATGCCCATGCGCCACAAGTTGCCTCACCTCTGTACCATTCTTTTCGAACCCTTTCACTCACCGGCAAAATTCGATCCAACCAACTGGAACCGCAACGAACGGCTGACCGACTTACTCGGCGACGACCGCTGGAATTTCCGGCTCAGCGCCCCGGCCGATATGATCTTCTTGGTACGCTGCTTCCAAGGCCTGTTGTTTTACCTCAACCGCTGGCAAACCCAGGTTTCATGGCATTTGCTCTTACAGCCCTTGCTGACGCGCCACCAAACAGCGCTGGACGCCCTGCAAAACGGCGCCGTCGGCGACGCCGATTTCAGCTCAGTCGCACAACACCTCGCGGTCACGCTTTGGCGCGACGGTGTCAAAAAAGTGCACCTGCGTTTTCCCGCCGACGCCGTCGAGCGACTGGAAAGCCTGATTGGCGACGACATTCACGCCAAAATCAGCCACGCGGGGATTGATCTCGCGGCCGTCAAACGCCAAGCGCGCCGCCACGCCTACCGCCCCACCACCCTCATCGATTACCAAGATCCCGCGGAAAACCGGCGCATTGTCGTCGCGCTTGGGCTCGGTAAACCGGACGGCGCTTAAGATGTTTGATGCGGCGTTTTTTTCATGTAGTAGCCGTCTACCGCTTTGAACAGAAACAGCACCTTAAACTTGTTGAGATCGACCACCGCCTTACTTTCACCGGCGTCGTCGATCAACCGTTCAACCGTTTCCGGCGCCACCTCGCGCCCGTAAAACATGCGTACCGTACCCGCCGGCGTCAGGCTTGCCAGCCGTTTGAGCTGCGTCAAACCCTCCAGATCTTGGCGGTTGATCTCGTACAGAATGAGGTGGGGTTTGAGTTCGAGGTGGTTGCGCACATCGGTGACACTGGTGCTGCAATGCAACACGTTGAACTTGCGGTTGAGCGCGCCGTAAAGCGACTCATACCAATCCTTTTGTTCGCCCGCGACCAGCGCCGTCGGCTTGCCACTCGGTTTTTCGAGCACGACCGGTCGCGACACCCCGCTCAGGCTTTTCTCCGAGGTCTCCATCGCCGCTATTTTTTTCTGCGACTCCACCATGGCACGCTGTTCCTCGCGACGCTGCTTAACAATAAAGCGGTACAGGCTACTTTTGGCTTCCTGCGGCAGCTCCTGAAACTGCAGGCCCATCTTGTTGCCGGCCAAATAGCGAATCTCGGCCGACGTGGAAATGCGCAGCTCGTTGTTGATGCGTAAGTCGATCAACACCACCAAACCGCGTTTGAGGCTGATACCACTCATCGACCAGCGCGGATCAAGTCGCACGCCCGCGCCCGTCATCGAAACGTCGGCAAGGGCCGCTTTGAGCAAATCGAAGGAATTGGTGGAAAAAGTGACCGTCGGTTTATCGGGGAATTTGGAAACACGGTAGGCGCCGCGATGCTCGTCTTGCACCATCGATTCCGGTACGCGAAACTTCAGCGTTTGCATGTTGCGCACCAAGCCGAGGCCGACCAACGAGGTTGCACCGCGGTAGAGGGACAGCTCGTAGGGGAAATAAACTTCCAGCTCCTTGCCGCGCAGTTGGTATAGCACCTCGTCACGGGTCAGCGTGTTCTTCACCTGAAAAATGGTTTGATCGTAATCCAACACATCAGAAACAACTTTAAAACCCTCGGTTGTAATCGACGCGGGGTCACGATCAACCAGGACCATCTTGAGCAGGAGCTCGATCTCTTTCGGTTGTAGTGTCTTTTGTTTCCCAAAGAGCCCACGTAACATGACGATCCAGCCACAGAAATTTTGCAGCGTGCCGGCACCGTTCGGCCGACCCGGCGTTTTATTCGGTACCAAGTTTATCGGTCTACCAAAAAAAAGGTTGAATGGTCCGCCCGGTTCACCACCGGCGTCGACGACGCCGCCGCGCCAAGACGCCTGTTACCGCGTAAACAAGGTGTCGGAGTCCAGCCACAGGGTCACCGGTCCGTCGTTGCACAAACTCACCTGCATGTCGGCGCCGAACCGGCCACGCCCAACCTGACCAACGCCGAGCGCTTCGAAAGCGGCCGCAAAGGTTTCCACCATCGGCTCAGCGATCGCCGGCGCTGCCGCACCCGTGAAGGACGGCCGTCGTCCCTTGCGCGCATCGCCGTAAAGCGTGAACTGGGACACCACCAGGACGCCCCCGCCAACGTCTAACAAGGAACGATCAAACTTACCTTCTTCATTGGGAAACAACCGCAAATGGACAATTTTTTCAGCCATGCGCCGCGCCAAGGCTTCGTCGTCACCGGCGGCCGAGCCCACCAACAACAGATAACCCTGCGCAATCGCACCCGTCGCCTCTCCCGCGACTTCCACTTTTGCGTGACCCACACGCTGCAACAATACGCGCATAACCGCTCCTTTTGATCGATCTCGGCGGCCCCTTCCTCAGGCGCCCCCTTCATGGAAACCGCTGGTTTTGACGTGCTTTTTTGCCATCGCTACCGCGCCCCCAAAGCCTGAACGCCAAAATGTAACAGGACCCGGTCACCACCGCAACCAGTGCGCCGCTAACTTTGTTCAGCTTGAAGTATCCATCCCTGCCAAAAGCCGGCATAATACAAAGGATTCCACCAAACCTCATTTTCATGGCGTATGGCAACTTCGACTTCGTCGTTGTTTCGCTTAACGCGTTCTCGTTTTTCTCCGGGCTCGGCACCACGCCACCACCGTCCCCGGCGCTTTCTCGACGAACCGTTGCTTGATTCGACGTTTTCATTTTCTCTAGAGGTTGCCCGCCGCGTTAACACCACCTCGGCCGCGGGATTTTCTCAGTTATGTCGCAACATTCGCCTGAAGAGCTCGATATTTTCATCGAATTCGCTGAAGACAGCCGAAATATGCTCGACGACATCAATAACAACCTCGAAGCGTTGTACGGGCACCCGGCCGACCTGACCTCCGTCTGGCACAACCTCCAGCACCATTTCCACGCCATCAAGGACAGTGCTGATTTCTTGAACCTGGCGCCCATTTTCCAACTGGTTTCGCCGCTCACCGCCTTCTTTCAAGGCCCGGCCGATCTCGAGCGCATCGACACGCATTTTATGGACCTAAGTGCTCGCTGCATGAACCGCCTTTTTATGATGCTGGACCTGCTCCAAGCAGCCGATCTCGAAAGCTTTTTTGCCCATGACATTAACGACCTGCTCGCCGGCTTTGACCATCTCCATCCAACGAACACCACCCCCGAACCACAAGCAGCGGTCGCCGGCGATTTCTACGATATTGGTTCCGAAGACGATTTACCCGAAGAATTGCGCATCAGCATCACACCCGAGATGTTGAAAATTTTCCACGTCGAAGCCGAGGAACAACTGGAACAAACCGAAACCTGTCTGTTGGCACTCGAGCAGAACATCGGTGATCAGGAAGCCATCGACTCCGCCTTCCGCGCCATGCACACCTTTAAGGGCAATTGCGGTTTGTTTAACTTCGCCCAACTCGAATCCATCGGTCACAGCTTTGAATCGGTGCTTGAAGACTACAAAAGCAAAGTCCTCAAGCCGGACAGCAAAGGCATCAGCCTAATGCTCAAAGTCGTTGACGAACTTAAAAACACGGTCACCAACCTCAACGACAACGACGGCAAAATCGAATTAGCCGAGACCTGGGTCAAGTTGCTCGACGATTACCAGAAAACCGGTTTAACCCAAATGATCGCCGAGGTCAGTGCGCAAGGCCACTCCGGCCTGCTGGGCGAAATCCTCATTGAATTGGGTTTTTTGGACACCAACGGATTGGAAACAGCCTTGCAGCGCCAAGCCTTGCCGCTCGGCGAGATCTTGCAAACGCAAGGTGAGATCAACGCCCACCAGCTCGAAACCGCGTTAAAGGTCCAAGAAGAACGGCGCAACAACCAACCGACCGTCAGCAACACGCCGACCAACAACAAAAACAACATTCGCGTGGATTTGGTTAAATTGGACGGCTTGATTACCCTGGTCGGCGAGTTAATCGTCGCCGAAAACATGGTCACCGCCAATCCCGATTTGGCCGGCCGCCGCTTGGAAAATTTCCGCAAAGCGGCCAACCAGCTCAACCGCATCTCGCGCGACTTACAAGACAGCGTCATGCGTCTGCGCATGCTGCCCATCGGCCCGACCTTCCGCAAAATGAATCGGGTCGTGCGCGACGTCGCCCAAAAACAGGGCAAACGCGTCGAGTTGATGATCAGCGGTGAGGATACCGAGGTCGACAAAAGTATCGTTGAAGCCATCTCCAACCCGCTGCTGCACCTCATCCGCAACGCCATCGATCACGGCATTGAGGCACCCACACAACGGGAGGCCGTTCAAAAACCGAAAAACGGCAAGGTCTGGCTCAACGCCGCCCACGAAGGCGGTGAAATCATCATCGAGGTGCGCGACGACGGCCGCGGCATCGATAAGGAAGCGGTACTGGAGAAAGCACGCCAAAAAGGGCTGTGGCAAAAACAAGAAGAACCCAGTGACGAGCGCATCTACGGCATGATCTTCGAACCGGGTTTTTCAACCGCCGGTCAGGTTACCGATATCAGCGGGCGCGGGGTCGGCATGGACGTTGTTCGCCAAAGCGTTGAAGCCGTAAAAGGCACGATTAAGACCCACAGTCAACTCGGCGAAGGCACCACCTTCACCATTCGCATTCCACTGACATTGGCAATTGTCGAAGGCATGTTGGTACGTGTTGGCTATGCGCTTTACACCATTCCCCTGCGATACATCCGCGAATCGCTGCGCTGCCACAGCCGCCAAATTCACATCGACGTCGACCGCCGTGCTCACTTGCGCCTGCGCGACGAGCTCATTCCCATCGTGCCGCTCAGCGAGTTCTTTAAAACCATCCGCGATTGCGACCGCTTGGAAGACGGCATCATTGTCGTCGTCGAGCACGGCACCCAAAAGGTCGCGCTGTTTGCCGACGAAATTCGCGGCCAATACCAAACCGTTATCAAAGGTCTGTCGGCCTATTTGGGCAGCGTGCGCGGCGTCTCCGGCACCTCCATCCTCAGTGACGGCAGCATCAGCTTGATCCTCAACATCCAAACCATCGTCAACGAATTCGTATGACCTCGCCAACCTCAACCAACCAAAGATAATTCGCCAAAACCATCAACACACCACCTCAAAGTTTGCCTTCCGGCAAAAATACCTCGCTCACCATTAATGAAACACCCCGTCTTGAACGATAAGTAGTGTGGTTTCATCCCGAGCTACAAATTAACCGCCCCCCCCCACGACCCCTTCTCATAAGGAGGCGTTTTTTATGACGACCGAGAACGGCACGCTTGCCGAGGTCGTTGAGGACACCCAGGAAGGAAAATTCCTGACGTTTATCCTCGGCGACGAAGATTACGGCTTAGCCATCCGTTTCGTTACGGAAATCATCGGCATCCAAAAAATCACTCCGGTTCCAGATTTGCCCGACTATGTCAAAGGTGTCATCAACTTGCGAGGCAAAGTGATTCCGGTAATGGATGTTCGTTTGCGTTTCGAAATGAAGCACCGCGATTACGATGAGCGAACCTGCATTGTCGTCATAAACGCCAAGGACACCACCGTGGGCCTGATTGTCGACACCGTTTCCGAAGTTTTGGAAATCCCCGACAGTGACATCGAGGAATCCCAGCACTTCCGCAAAGGCAAAGGCAACCAGTTCATGCGTGGCATGGGCAAAGTCGGCGAGAAGGTCAAAATTTTGCTCGACGCCGAGGCGCTGCTATTCCGCAATGCGGCCCATGCACGCCCCCCTGAAAGTGCCCCGACCGTAGAACAGTGAAGACGACGCGCCATTATTTTCGATTAGCCCGGCTTTAACCGTGGGCTCTTACCTGACAGGAGGAAATTATGACAGAGGCAGGCGGAACCATTGACTTTGCCACCTTATTTCAGAGCAATCCAATTGCGACATTTATCGTGGATGCGGCCGCCAAGATCGTCGCTTGGAACGACGCCTGCGAGCAACTCACCGGCAAAAAGGCCGCCATGGTCGTCGGTAAAAAATGTTGGACGGCTTTTTACCCGAAACGCAAGGCGACCCCGATCGATCAGGCGCTGCGCGACGCCGAAACCATTGCAGAAAGCGTGACTTTCGAGCATCACGCCAGTCAGGAAGCGGTGACCTTGGCCCTCAAAGTTTCGCCCTGGCTGGACGAGGAAGGTGAACCCGCCGGCGCCACCGTCGTCCTCGAGGAACACAGCGCCACTGGGACCAACAGTCAAATGGTCTCCCAACTGCGCTCCTCCATCGAAGGCTCCGGGACCGCCATGATCATGGTTGACCGCAACCTCAACATCACCTACATCAATCCTGCTACGCGCCGCATGATCAGCCGCAATCTCGACGTGTTTAAGCGCGCATTTCCCGGATTTACCCTTGAGGGTATGGTTGGTTCCAACATCGACCGCTTCCACAAGGACCCCGCCGTCCAGCGCCGCATTCTCGGATCACCCGAAAACATGCCCTACGAGACCGACATCAAACTAGAGCACTTGACCTTTAACCTTCAGGTGACCGCCATGATTAACGAAAACGGCGATTACATCGGCAACACCCTCGAATGGTATGACGTCACCGAACGGCGCAGCAACCAGCGCGAAGTGGCGCGCCTCAAATCGGCCGTCGAAGGGTCCGGCACCGCGATGGTCACCATTGACCGCGACTTTAATATCACCACGATTAACCCCGCATCCTATCGCTTGTTTAACGCCCACCTCGAGAAGTTTCGCGCCCAATATCCCGGCTTCTCACCCGATAATCTGATTGGCGCCAACATCGATCAGTTTCACACCAAGCCCTCCGTCCAGCGCAAACTCTTGGCCGATCCCAAGAACCTGCCCCACCGCGCCGATATCAAAGTCGTTGACTTGCTTTTCGAGCTCAATGTTTCCGCCATGTACAGCGAATCCGGCGAGTACATCGGCAACGCACTCGAGTGGAAAGACGTCACCCGCTCGCGCGACCGCGCCCAACGCGCCACCGCCCTGGAATCAATGATCGAGGGCGCCGCCACCAATCTGATGATGTGCGACCGCGATCTGCACATCACCTTCTGTAACCCGGCCGTGCGCAACTTGCTTGCGCAATACACCGCTGAATTGCGCAAAGTTTTCCCCAACTTCGACCCCAACAATCTCATTGGCACCAACATTGACGATTTCCACGAGAATCCCGCCAAACAGCGCGGCATTTTGACCGATGTCCGCAACCTGCCATACCGCAGTGAGATTAAGGTCGCCTCCCTCGAATTCGGCCTCAACGCCACCGCGCTATTCGACGACGACGGCAACCACATCGGGAACGCCGTTGAGTGGATCGACTACAATGAACGGGCACGTTACCGCGACTCGGTCACCGAACTGATCGAAGCTTGTAACGATGGCAACCTCCAGAAACGCGGCGGCACCGAACACCTCACCCAGTCGTATGTACCGATGATGCTTGGTATCAACAACATCATCGACGCCATCGTCGCGCCCATTTCCGAGCTTAAGGAAAAGCTGACACGGGTTTCCGACGGCGACTTAACCGCGTTTGTAACCGGCGATTACCAGGGCGATCACGGCGCCCTTAAAACCTCGCTCAACGAAACACTGGACTCACTCAACGAGATTTTGGCCCAGGTCCAACTAACCGCCGAACAGGTCAACACCGGAGCCCGCCAGGTCTCCGATGCCAGCCAAAGCTTGTCACAAGGCGCCACAGAACAGGCCGCCGCACTCGAGCAAATCACCGCCTCGATGACCGAGATGGCCTCGCAAACGCGGCAAAACGCCGAAAACGCCACCCAGGCCAACCAACTCGCCATGCAAACGCGCTCTTCCGCCGAAAACGGCAATGCGCAAATGCAAGAGATGTTGTCCAGCATGCGCGCCATCGACGAATCCAGCAAAAACATCTCCAAAATCATCAAAGTTATCGACGAAATCGCCTTCCAAACCAACCTGCTCGCCCTTAACGCGGCCGTCGAAGCGGCCCGCGCGGGCGTCCACGGCAAAGGTTTTGCCGTTGTTGCCGAGGAAGTGCGCAACCTGGCTGCACGTAGTGCCAACGCCGCCAAGGAAACCACCGCCTTAATTGAGGAATCCATCAAGAAGGTCAATACCGGCACCGAAATCGCGGGCCACACCGCCGGCGCCTTAACCGAAATCGTCGACAGCATCACCAAGGTCACCGATTTGGTCGCCGAAATCGCCGCCGCCAGCAACGAGCAGGCCCAGGGCATTTCGCAGGTCAACAAAGCCTTGGGTCAGTTGGAACAAGTCACCCAGCAGAACACGGCCAACGCGGAGGAAAGCGCCGCCGCCAGCCAGGAACTGTCCAGCCAGTCCGCGCATCTGCGCGAAATCATGACCAAGTTCAAACTGAAAAAACGCGAAGCCATTCAATCCCAGCAGGAAATCTCTCCCGAAATGATGCAGATGTTCCAGGAGTTCATGGCGCAAAAAATGGGTTTATCGGCGCCCGCGATCCCCTCGCGTACGCCGGCCGCCAACAGCTACGGCGCCCCGGCTAAAACCGGCGGTAACGCCATCGACCCTAGCAAAATCATCTCGCTTGACGACAACGAGTTCGGAAAGTACTGATCAAACGGCGCGTGCCGCAAGAGGTCGAACCGGGCTTCGCGCCGATCGGTCTCTTGCGGCCCTTTCCCTTCTCTAATATGCGACGAACCACCTCGTTAGAGTACCTGTTGCCGCCCACGCCGACCGATCAAGAGAAAGAAGAAAAAAGGCGCGCCAACGAGCGAAGTGATGACGCCTACCGGCAAACCCGATGGCTGCAGCACCAACCGTGCCGCCAAATCGCACCAAATCAAGAACAGGCCGCCGATTAAAGGCACGACCCATACCAAACGACGATGGTCGCCACCCCACCACAGCCGGCACACGTGCGGTACGACCATCCCAATGAATCCGATTGGACCGGTCACACTGACGATGACGGCGACCAACAACGAAACACCCGCCAGCAGCATTCGCTTGGTGTTTTTAACCGCCAAACCGCGTGCGTGTGCCATGTCGTCGCCCAAAAGCAGCAGGTTCAAACGCGGCGCCGCCACAACGAGGACAACCCAAAACAAGCCACAGGTAACCGCCAACAAGAGGGTTTCATCGTAGCCGACGACGGCAATGCCGCCCAGCAACCAGCGAATGATGCGAAACGATTGGTAAAACGAGGCCATCGATTGCACCAACATCAACAAGCTTGAAAAGAAAAAGGAAACCGCCACGCCGGCGAGCAGCAAGACGTGCCGTTGATGGCCCAAACGGGTCGTACTGAAGCCGAGAATAAGGGCCGTGGCCACCGCCGCGCCCACCATGGCCCCCAAGGTGACACTCATGCCGGTACTGCCGGCCGCCATACCGCCCAGCACGATCGCCGTGGCGGCGCCACAGGCGGACCCACTGGAGACACCGAGCGTGTAGGGTGTGGCCAGGCTATTGAGAAATAAGGCTTGGAAAACTAGGCCGGCACTGGAGAGACCGGCACCCGCACAAAAGGCGACCAACACGCGCGGGACGCGTAGCTGCCAAAAAATGCGTGCCGCCACACTTTCGCGCTGCCATAGGTCACCCCACTGCAGCTCGGCCACGCCAATCATAGCGGCCGTGGCAAAGGTAACCAGCGTGACGACGGCAAACGCCGCCGTGGTTACCACAACGGCGCTTGTGCCTCGCGCCTGGACGGGAACGTCCATGGCGACCTCCGCTTTATCCGTGATATTGATCGATCAAATCACACCAGGTATGCCAAATCCACTGCTGACCTTCTTGAATACGCGGTGTGTTGTCGGAGGGCACGACCAGGGCATAATCGGCCAGGGGCTTCATGCGCCCGCCGCCTTTGCCGACCAACGCCACCGTGGTGACACCGATATTCCGGGCAGAAGTCATGGCGCGCACCAGATTTTCGCTGTTCCCACTGGTGCTAATCGCAATAAAAACATCGCCTTCGCGGCCCAAACCCTCCACCTGACGGCTAAAAACTTGGTCGTAACCATAATCGTTACCGACCGCCGTCAGAATTGAGGTATCGGTGGTCAGAGCAATGGCCGCCAAAGAGCGTCGCTCGACCAAATAACGGCCGATCAGCTCGGCGGCAAAGTGTTGGGCGTCGGCGGCCGAACCACCGTTGCCGGCGACCAAAATTTTTCCGCCGTGTTGCAGGCGTTCCCAAAGAAGGCGGCCGATTGCCACCACTTCGGTCAAATAACCGTCGCGCAACTGCTGGAACAACGCAATGTGTTCTTCGATGTCTTTGGTGAGTTTCGCTTCCATGTCCGTCCTTACCTTTTGGTCCGACGCGCAGGCCGCGGGAAGCGGCGCGGGAGTCGAGACACTTATCTTCGACGTGGTGGGACCGCGCCGGTAAACAATCCCTCTATCATACATGCAAACCGGCGTCACCGGAGGTATGGCGCGTGAAGGGAAGAGTCGGCATGGAAAGGCAGACACCATCTTACACTTTTCGCCAACACTGATAAGTTTCCGCCAAACAATTCGCCAAATCCATGACGATGTCCCAAATCACAGCGCCCCCGGATGACGCGACCAACAGCAACACAAATCGATACGAATCAATCACTTAGAGAAGAAACCAAAAGTTGGCAACCGGCTTGCTAAAGACTACTCCGCGTGACAAACCCACACAGGAGGACACTATGGGTATTTTCTCTAGAATTAGCGAGATCGTTAATTCGAATGTCAATTCTATTTTAGAAAAAGCTGAAAACCCAGAAAAAATGGTAAAGCTTATGATTCACGAGATGGAAGACACCCTGACCGAAGTCAAATCTTCCGCTGCCGAGGTTGTCGCCGACCGTATTCGTATTGAACGCTCCCTCGAAACCGAACGCAAACGCGTTTCCGACTGGCAGGGCAAAGCCAATCTCGCCCTTGACCGCCAACGCGATGATCTCGCCAAGGAAGCCTTGGAACAGAAACTCATCGCCGAAGGCAAAGTCCGCGAGTTAACCGAGCGCCACCGCGAAACCACCAGCCTGGCCGACCAATATCAAGTCGACATCGCCCGCCTCGAAGAAAAATTAGAAACCGCGCGCAGCCGCCAGCGCCTCCTGATCGCCGGCCATCGCAGCGCTAAAAACCGCCGCGCCGTCGAGGAAAAAATCTACCGTATTAACAACACCGGCGCTTTTTCCAAATTTGAACAATACGAGAAACGCATTGACCGCTATCGCGCCGAAGCCGAGATTATGTCGATCAGCAACCAGAACCTCGAGAAGAAGTTTGCCGACCTCGTTAAAAACGAAGCCGTCGAGCTGGAATTACAACGCATGAAGGAAGAACGCGGCCTGGCCGCTAAAAACCCCGACGCCATTGAGGCGCCCGCCAAAAAAGGCGCCGGCAAAACCGCCGCCGCGAGCTAATTCCGCGAGCGCAAGACGCCTTGCGGCCGACCGGCCCAGACCGTTCGGCCCCTCCCACGCCACACTCGCCTTACTCGGCCGCAAGCGTTCCTTGCATTCCCACTCACCCACGGGGTAGCGCGCACCCCATTTTTTTTGGCCCGGCCGGCCACTGGAGGTTCACCTTGGATGATTTAATCCCCATCTTCGTCTTATTCGTCACCCCCGTTTCACTCGCCTTAATCTTTCTCGGCTACCGCCTCGCCAACCGCGTCCTTGACCTACGCATGGCCAAACTGAACGGCGAGACCCTTGAGGACCAAGACCTCGACCACGAACCCATCTCCCGCACCAGCGACCCGCGCCCCATCCAGGAACGCGCCAAACGCCTGCAGGAACGCTTGTCTCACTTAGAGGAGATCCTGGCGCAGCCCACGCGCCAAGGAGAAAGATCATGAAAAAAGCGATTGAAATTGTCTGTATCGGTGCCGCCGTCATCGGTGTCATCTGGCTTTCCGGCTTGGTCCTCAAAGTCCTGACCGGTCTGCTGGGTTTGTTTGTCGGCATCGCCGCCTCACTGTTGCACTTCCTTTTAAGCAAAAGCGTTTTAACCCTGGCTGTTCTGGGTTTCATCGTCTATCTTTTGGTACATAAGCGTCACGATTACGACCACGTTCATCATTAATCGCCGCCTCTTGCGGTTGGTGCGGTTTATGCCGCCGGCGATTTTTTTATCCCGACCTCGGTGTCACCCATTGAGGCCAAAATTTGTTGCATTTTGACCAAACCCAAATGGTGCGGTCCCCGTTCAAATGTAGGAGCTTTGAAGGAGTTGGAATTATGGCTTATAGCACTTGCCGGCACAGTTTCATGGAAGGTAATTCAAATCGACGCACCCGTTCGCGTCGCTATCAGGTTGGCGGACGACGCCTTATGTTTCGCGGACGCCCGCGCCCGATTCGCCGTAAACGCGTCGTCGCCGGTGTTTGCGGCGGTCTCGCCGAACACCTCGACGTCTCACCCCTTATGCTCCGTTTCGGATTTGTGTTGGCCTTTGCCTTCCCACCGCTCGGCGTTCTCGGTTTGCTGACCTACGTTTTTCTCACGTTGTGGATGCCGCCGCAACACGCTGTCTCCTACGACAGCCCTTTCGAAGATCCCGTTTCCTATGATTACCAACAGACGCCGGAAATTGCGCTCACCCAACTCGATGAGCAGTACGCTGATATCGAACGCCGCATTCAACAACTCGAAGACATCGTGACGTCGAAGGAATTCGATCTCAAGCGCAAATTCGAGAACCTGTAAGCCTCGCAGGTCAATGCCGGTTCCAACTCATTTGGACTCGAAACAAAGCCGCACCTTGGTGCGGCTTTGTGCGTTTAGGGCCGCCGATACGCGCTAAGACACCAAACGCCGGCCAAGATCGTCGTTGCGATCGGGGTGATACCAGGCGCGAAAACGCTCTAAATCGACAAAGTTCCGCTGCCACCAGCAAATCAAAGGTGCCCCACTTTGCTGCAACAAACCCAGCAAGTACCCTTCATCAGTCAACAGTATGCGCGCCAGGTCTTCGACCAGCATAATCCCGTCCTCTTCCATCACGCGCTCGGCATCCCAGTTTTCATACTCGTCCTCGGTCAACAAAATCAGCCGAGGTTGATCATCACCGCTGAAACCGAGTTGCTCATTATCTCCCTTCATCGCTTCCCTCCCCTTGCGGCCGCCTGAGATCGGCCCAAAATGATGGATGCCGCGTTGCCCAACCGGCAACCTCGGCAAAATTCCGAATGGCACAGTCTCAGCTCAATTTACGGCTAAAATCGCGGGATTGGGGCGGACAAAAGCTCAGGGAATAGGGATAAATACTGGGGCCGGGCCGGTAAATAAAACACGAGCGCAACAAAATACATCAGTTACGCGGGGTTTGGCCCCTTTTTTGACCTAAATAGCCGTTGGCAACCGCCGCGTCGCACGCTGGCCGCCGGCCCACCAAGCCAATCAACCTTATTTATTCCAGAATCTTACCACAACAGGTCTACCATCATCGCACCATCCTCAAAAGGATTCGCAGACCAGGTTCCCAAACATTCTCGCGGCCTTTTTGCTTATAGTTAACAGGTCGCCTGGGTCTGCCCCCTAACTAACATAAAACCTGGAGCGCGCTGACGTGACGATCAAATCCTTACTGATGTTTGTTGCGATCATCCAGGCCGTCATGATCGCTTATTTCTTAGGGCTGCATCACCAATCTTCGCAGGCGCCGAGCGTTGGCAAAGCACCGGCGTTGGTTGCCACCCTTGCCGACGAAGCCGCCGACCGCCATTACCGCGCCGGCATGCAGATGCTTGCCCAACAAGGCGCGCCCGCCGCCCGCGCCTTCTTTGAACAACACTATCGCCACAGCGGTCATCTCAAACTACTCTACGGTCTCGCCTGGACGCAATATATCCAACGCGAAAACGACGCCGCGCGACGCAATCTAACCTACATCCTCGACCACCAGCCTCCACCCGAATTAGCAGCCCACTGCCACTATCTTGAAGGCTACATGGCGCTTAACGGCGCCCGCTACCACGAAGCGGTGAACGCCTTCCGCGCCGCCCACCTGCGTTACCAGCAAGCCGGCAAACAGGGCAACTTGTTCAAATGCGAGCTCGGCTTGGCCGGCGCGGCCGTGTTCCAGGCCCGCTACGACGACGCCGACAAACTGCTAAACATCGCTTTTAGCCGTACTGCCGACAACCACATCAAGCACCTCGGCCACTTTTATCATCTCAAGGCACGCGTCTGTTTTGGGCGCGGAAACATCGCCGCCGCACTCGCCTTCGCCGAGAAAGAACTCGCCGAATTCGAGCAGGTCGGTGATCTCATTAACACCGGCGTCGCCCATGGCGACATCGCTTTTTACCGTGCACTCCAAGGTGATTTTGCCGGCTGCATTGCCGCCAACCAACGCGCCGAAACCCTGCTCACCCAACAGGGCGCGACCGGAAAATTAGTCCAAACGCAACTCAACCGCCTGTTGATTGCCCAATGTCGCGGCGAAGCAACGCCGGATCTCGAGCAGGCGATCAGGCAACACATCGAACGTCAAAACG
This sequence comes from Holophagae bacterium, assembly GCA_030429565.1. GTDB lineage: Bacteria > Acidobacteriota > Holophagae > Acanthopleuribacterales > Acanthopleuribacteraceae > Acanthopleuribacter. Next base: position 85,915 of record JAUIFE010000014.1, read on the forward strand.
ATCAATACGCACAAGAACAACTCGACTTCCTCAAAACCTGGTCTTGCCCCTGATCACGAGCAACCTGATATTTTGGTTTTTCTCTATGGAAAGACTTGACGCCCGCGTCTGTGACTGATGTGTTAGGGATTGCCTTCGCCCGCCCAGACGCCGACGACAGCCCGCGCCGTATTGGCCGCCCGCGACGATTGCTACAACCACGCGGCCGTGTCACCTGCCTGCAAGCGTCATCGACGTCAGCGAGTGCAGGCCTCTCGCACTATACGCCGCCGACTCAATGCCGCCTCGGCTTGACCACCGAAACTCGGCGACGGCGCTAGCCGCGAGAGCTTCAACCAGTTCGCCCAAGTACGATCCGCGTTTGAAAACCAAGGCCTGGTACCCAACGGACGGGACCGGTTACAAAAGCGCGGACGGCGCCCAAAGCCGATGATTCGTGCCGCGAGCACAGTACGTGGTGCGGGTTTCACGCGACAACGCTGCAGCCCGCCCGACCCAACGATTCCGCCGCGCGTCACACCCGCTTCGGCCCATGCGTCACCGTTGCCGGCGTCGCGCGGCGTGGTCGATTCATTGGAGGAACATTGACTGATCTACAAGTACGCTTTCCAACCGTTTCACCTTCTGTTTTCCAACCACAAACCGCCGCGTCGCAACCCATCGCCGAAACCACCCGTTTCGACGACAACGACGCGGTCAGCATCAGCGACGCGGCAACCACGCTCGCCGATAACGGCACAATCGGACCAAACCCCGATCCACCTGATATCGAAGGCTCGCAAAACTTGCGTGCGGATGCGCCACGTTATCCAACCGAGGTCGTCACGGGGTATACCGAACCAACGACAACCCCGTCCGACCCGGCCCGGATTTCGTTTTCAGTCTAAGGTGACATCGGCACGAAACCCAAAACCAAGTCAGGTTGTAGCGAGGCGGCCGGGGTAACGGACGGTGTTGGCAGCACCGTTTGAACCACACCCGAGCCCCGCGGCACACCCGACCCAGAGACCGCCGCCTGTGACGCGAGCAGTGTCGTGGAGACCCACGCCCGCGTATCCGGCGGCGGTTTTTCCTTTTCCCAAAACAGGTGACCCAAACTGAGCAAACCCAAAACCCAAATAACGGCCCAAGCAGCGAGAGGCATGGGCCGACGCAAAAAGGCGGGCCGGGTCATTGACCCGACAGAGTCGGATCGTGGGGTTTCCCCAACCTGCGCGGCAACCTCCGGTTGCGAAACCGTAACCGTCACGTGTAAACCTTGCGGCAACGCTGCGCCGACACGCCAAAGCGAACAACAAAGTCGCGTCGGTTCCGGTAAACAACGGCGCCAAGCCGAACTAGCCGACTTCTGATCGGCGGAGAGCGTCTCACCGTAATAAAACCGCCACAGGCGGCACAGTAAGCGCCGCCGCAGCGACACCTCGGCCGCCTCGGCATGGCGACATGAGCGACGCGCAATCTCGGCCGCACTAACCCACCCCACCTCGGGCAAAACTTCTAAAACCAAGGCTATATCCAGTGCTGCTTGCAAGGTGTGGCGACCCACATGGCGTTGCCACACCGCGCCGGCGTAAGCAGGCACGCGGCGACCGTTGCCGGCACGCACAAAGCCGCTTTCCGGCGAACCGCGATAACCGCTAAAACTGTTGGAGCGGGCAAATTGAGATAGGGAATCACGCAAACGCGTGTAGTGACGCGGCACCGCGTTGGCCGCGACATCACTGCAGCTATACAGCCGATCAGGATTCAGACACAACACCAAAAATGCGGTTTGAAGCTGAACCTTGGGCCCTATCTTGGGAGCCTCGTGTGGGGTCATAAACAACCTGCGCCCGTTCAATGAGTGACGAGACTATTGTAAAGCCGAGCTCAGGCGAAAGGCTATGTGGCGACCACGGAGTTATCGGTCAGATTTTTTACGAGCAAATAACCTAGTGCGGCGGGCGCCGCAACGAAATGTCCCGACGCCCGCCTACTACATTATATATGGGCACTCAAAAGCACGCGCTTAGTGGCCACCCGCCATTTCAACCGCGCCGCGCTCGCCCAACCAACCGCGCACCGCGCTGGTTTTCTCATCGAGCAGGGCTTGATTGTCCGCTTCCACCACCAAACGCAACAGGGGTTCCGTGTTGGACTTACGCAGGCTGAACCACCAGTCGGGGAAGTCAATACGCACACCGTCGATGGTGTTCACATCACCGCCGGGAAATTTTTGATCGGCTTCGGCCAGCAGGGCGTCGGCACTGTCGGTTTTGAAGTTGATCTCACCCGAAGGCACGTAAATCTTAAACGGGGCAATCAGCTCGGACAGCTTTTTCCCAGATTCCTCGATGATGTTCATGACCGTAATCATGGTGTAGAAGGCGCTGTCGGCAAAAAAGAAATCTTTAAAGTAGAAGTGACCGGCCAGCTCACCACCGAAGGGACCGTCCATTTCGCGCAACTTGGCTTTCATAAAGGAGTGACCGACGCGGCACAAAACCGGCGTACCGCCATTGGCGATAATTTGCTCGGCAACGACCTTGGAACTGCGGATGTCGTAAATGATAGCGCCGGGGCCGCGTTTTTTGAGGAAATCGACCGCAATCAGCGTCGTCAAAATATCGGCAGGCACCACTTCCCCTTCGTCATCGACAAAGAAGCAGCGGTCGGCATCGCCGTCAAAAGCCACACCAAAATCCAAGCCGCCTTCGCGAACCTTGGCTTGCAGCGCTTCCAGCGTTGTGAAGTCAAGAGGGTTGGCCAGGTGATTGGGGAAGGTAAAGTCGAGATCCCAGTAGAGCCCCACTGCTTCTTGGCCGGTTTTTTTCAGGAAGTCTTCAATGAGGAAGCCACCCATGCCGTTGCCGCAATCGACCGCGAAGCGGAATTTATGCGAGAAAGAACAAGCCTTGTGCAGGAAATCCAAGTAAGCCGCTTTGAAATCTTGCTCGCTCAGGTCACCGCGTTGCGGCGCTTTTTCCAGGCGATCAGCTTCAATCGCCGCTTCCATTTTGTCGATGCCTTGCGCATAACCGACGGGAATCGCTTGTTCCCGGCAAAACTTAATGCCGTTGTACTCACCGGGATTGTGCGAGGCGGTAATCATGGCCGCGCCGTCAAAGCCGCCACTGGTACAGGCAAAATAAGAGGTGGGTGTGGTGCACAAACCCATGTTGACAACATGGCTGCCACCGTCACGCAGACCTTCGATAAAACTCGCCTGCAACTCGTTGGAATGCGGCCGACCGTCGCGTCCGCACACAATTTTTTTACCGGCGCCGATCAGGTTGCTGAACGCCAGACCGATTTTGTATCCCATTTTCGCGTCAAGTGCTTCGCCGTAAACACCGCGAATATCGTATGCTTTAAAAATACCGGCCATCATCTCCCCCTTGGGTTTGTTGCTTCAATTACCTCGGCATCCATCGGCGAACCGGTCGCCGTACCTTCACGACACCGCTTGCAACCATTTGTGCGTTTCTTCGCCCATCCTCATGGCGGCGTGGTTGTCTCCCGGCTTCCTTACCCATCGAGCAATCACTCATCCAGCCGTTGCAACATGGCGGCAAACGGGTTCTACCGACAACGAACGCGAAACCTTACTTGCCTACGAGAATGCAAGCAAAGTATAGCCGGCCCGCAGGGGTGACGCAAGCACCGCAAGCCGCGCCGACAACAACCTTCATGAAACACTCAACAAACCCGAAGACGGCGACGATGAAGTAACAGAGGTAGCAAGCCGATGGTTGAAAAACTCAAAGAACTCCTGGGCACCGTCAAAGACAAATTGAGCGGCATCAACTTGGACACCGTCAAACAATGGCCCGCCAAGCTCAAAGACCTGCCCGCCCTGCTCAAGGGTTTACCGGAGCGGCTGCGCGAAACCGATTGGCGTGCGCTGCTCAGCTCGCTTAAAGACCCCAAGCAAGCACTGAAAGTTGTCTTGCCGGCGCTGGGCGCCCTGCTGCTCCTGCTTCTCGTTGTTAACCTGCTCTTTCGCGGCGAGGATCCCGCCGAAACCAGCCCCACCGACCAAGTTGCCACCGAACAAAACGGCCAAAACACCGGCGCCCCAAGCTTCACTCAAGTGCCGCCGCCCAACCGCCCCTTCCTTTTTCAACCGTTGTGGTATTGGCAACAGGGCGATCAAACACTGCAAGGCAGTGGCTTCGCCGTCCAGGCCGACGACGGCCGCATTATCGGGGTCACCGCCGCCGCCTACTTACAACGCGACCGCCGCGACACCCCGACAGCAGTCGCTTGGCTGCCCTTGGTCGCCCCCAACCAACCCTGGACCAGCCGGCGCCGCCTCGGTGAAACCGGCCACGCCGGTACCAGCCAACCCCTCGACGTGCGCGGCGATCTCAACTTATTTATTCTCGAAGGCGAAATGCCCAACCAGCACTTGCTCAGCCCGCCCAGCGGTGACCCCGCGCGTATCGGCCAACGCCTGTGGTTCCCCGAAAAAGATTTTAGCGCCAAACTCGGCTATCGCTGGCTTGAAGGCGAAATCCTCGCCACGGAACCCGGCTGCCTGGTGGCCCGACTCGAAACACCGGTCACCGACGGCTCGCAACCCGGTAGCCCGGTTTTCTTGCAAGAAAACGGCGCCCTCATCGGCATGGTCGTTCGCCTCGCCGAGGAAGAAGACCACACATTGGTTTTCATCAATCCACTCGAACGCCTAAACGGTCTCTTGCAATCAGCCACCGCACAACCGATGGCCGCCCTCAACAGCAACTAAACACCGTCTTGCCAAGGAAACCTCGCCGGCAAACTTAGGTGGCGACATCCACCGTGGTCACTGCCAGCACCGTTTTCAGTACCTCGGGCTTAATACCGACCAGGAAACCGCGCTTGCCACCATTTATATAAATGAGGTCCAAAGCGAAGATACTGCTTTCGGCATACACCGGCATGGTTTTTTTAGTGCCAAACGGAGAGGTGCCGCCCACTTGATAACCGGTGTGTTTTTGGGCAATTTCCGGCTTACAGGGATGAATCGTTTTCACACCTCGCAAGCGTGCGAGCTCCTTGGTGGAAACTTGCCGATCCCCGTGCATGAGCACAACCAATGGTTGACGGCGCTCGTCTTCTAAGATCAGGGTCTTGACCACTTGGTGCTCGTCGACACCGAGGTGAGCGGCGGAAGCGGCCGTCCCGCCTTGCGCTTGGTAGCGATAAAGAAAGGGTTCAAACGCAGCCTTGTGTTGGCGCAGCACGCGAATCGCGGCGGTCATGGGCATTTTCATGGTTAACCTCATCGGCGGTTTGGCAGCATTGTAACACCGCCGCACCGCGGTCGACAGGCCGCGACGGCAAGCCATGCCCAGCGCCCTAAGTCCTAAAAAGACAAAACCCCTCCACACCGAAGCGTGAAGGGGTTGAGCGTCGGCTATGAAACCGACAGCGCTAATTCAGCAAGAATTACTCTTGAGTTTGAACACTCAGGGTAACGCCGCTGAAGGCGCTGTAAGCGCGAATGCCGATGTACCAGGTGCCTTGAGCAGGGCTGTTGAAGCTGCAAGACTCGGTGTTACCCCAGCGGTAGGGGCGGCAGTCGTAGTTGCTGGTAGTCGGTTGACCGGCTTGACGAACGTAAAGGTCGGCATCGCCGGTGCCACCGTTGATGCTGATCGTCAGGCTACCGGCACACTCAGGAACGGTGATTTCGCGGTATACCCACTGGCTGCGAGAAGCACTCAAGCCAGATTCGCTGTCGTTCAACTGATCACAGCCGCCGCCTTCGTCATAAGAAGCAACCAAGGTTACGCCGCTGTAAGAGCTGTAAGCACGAACACCGATGTGGTAGGTACCGGCCTGAGGGCTGGCCACGGTGCAAGTTTCGTTGTTGCCGTTCAGGTAAGGACGGCAGTCGTAGTTGCTGGTGGTTGGTGCTTGACCAAAACGGGTGTAGAGGTCGGCATCGCCGGTGCCACCGCTGATGCGGATGGACAGGTTGCTCGCGCCGGCAGGTACAGAGATGGTGTAGAAGGTGAAGTTGCCGGTGGAACCGGACAGACCGGTCACAGGTACACCGTTCTCAAGGCCGTCGCCGCCATCGCCACCGTCGCCGCCGTCGCCGCCGTCGCCGCCGTCACCCGTGTCGCCACCGCTCAGGGTGATGCCGACTTGGCCGAACGCGTTGATAACGGTTTGAGCATCGTAGCCGAGATCGCCGGCTGCGTCCAAAGCGCCTTGAGCACCCTGTTGGAAGTTGGTGGAAGCGGTCCAGTAGTTTTGGTTAGCGCGGGTGAAGATTTCAAACGCTTTACGAGTATCCCAACCGGAAGAGGTGGCGATCAGGTAGAAAGCTTTGTTGAAAACACCGGAAGAGTAGTGTACCTCCATGCCGCTGGTGTAGTCGGCAGCGTTGTCGATAGAACGACCGTCTTGGGGTGGGTTGTTCATGTAGCGGAGTGCGCCGTTAGACTTGAAGATGTCTTGACCAACCAACCAGTCGTTGGAACCACGATCGTAGAATTCTGCAGCTTCACCGGCCATGTCGGAGAAAGCTTCGTTGATGCCGCCGGACTGGCCGGAGTAAGTCAGGTTAGAGTTCTGCTCGGTGAAACCGTGAGAAACTTCGTGAGCGGAAACATCCAAGCTAACCAAAGGATAGAAGGTGTTGCGGCCGTCACCGAAGGTCATGGAAGAACCGTTCCAGAAGGCGTTTTCATAGTTAGAGCTGTAGTGAACGCGCATGGTCAATTGGAAGGTCAAAGGCGCGGTGTTGAACCAGTCGCTGTACATATCAAAAACGACTTTACCAAAGTGGTGAGCGTCGTTCAGCGGAGAGTAAGCGCCGTTGATTTCTTTAACCGTGTTGCGGGGGCAGGTGAAGGAGTGGGCAGAGCTGCCGGAAGTACCACCGTTGAGGTTAACGGTTTTAACGTTGGCGTTGTTCATGGAGCAAGTGCTGCCGGATTGAGCAACGTCGAGGAAAGGACGACCATTTGAGCCGTACTCGTACTGACCAACTTTTTGGTTACCACCGGGGCCGGTGCCGTCAGCGTGAGCCAAACCTTCGAACTGGAGCAGGAAGTCGCCGCTTTGTGCGTCTACCAAGTAAGAGGGACGGGTGGGGCTACCGCCGGCTTTTTCGTCGGCGAAGAAAGAAACGTGGTAAGCCAAACGAGGCTCACCGTTATCGGCAATGTAAACCACCAATTGAACTTTTTCGTTTTCCATGATGGGCGATTCGAAAGCCTGAGTGGCAACAGAATCTTGCAGCGCAGCAGCGAAAGCTTGCTTGGAGGAAACCGAAGGCGTCACGCTAGCCAGTTCAGCACCGATGCCGGCAACAATTTGGCCGTGCATACGAACAATAGCGCCTTGAGCGTCGCGGGTTACGGCAACAGACTCACCCCAAACAGGAATACCTTGGTAGTACTGTTGGTAACGAGTGTGGCGCAATTTGGTAGAAGCGTCGGTGCGGTCGGCGAAAGAAGTCAACTGACTGTTGGAAGCATCCAGACCAACAACACTCACCAGGGATTCGGTGGGGTTGAGGTTGGCGGCACGCCACATGTCAGGTTGTTGACGCAGATCGATGCGGTCGGCGGCCATGGCGAAGATGGTGCACAGGCAAGCGGCCAGCACGAGCATAGGTTTGCTCCAAGAACGGAGCCTTGAATAAGCTTTCATCTTTTTTGTTCTCCTCTGAATTTCAAAACATAAGAACGACTTTGGCTCAAATCTAATAAGACCATTAGGCAATGGCCCACTGGAGCCAAATAAAGTACCAGCGTTTAGGACAGGTGTTAGATGCGTGTTACAGAATACTTCAAGGAAAAACAAAGTCAACACCTTTTCTTTACGTAAGCGTTACAATTTTTACATTTCGAAAGCTTCAAAAAGACAAACCCAGCTTTACCAGCAACTTAATCATCAGTCCGTAATCTTACAGTTTCCTGCGAACGTAACAAGGCGCACACAAGCGCGACACAGCCTTTACATTCAACGGGAATTTCAGCACGGACGCCGCCCTGCCGACACGCTTCTTAGAGGGACGCGACGCCATCGCCCCCAGACCGCACCGCAACGAGGAACTGAACCAAACCCGGCCCGCTTCGGTTATAATGCAAGGGTTAAACAGGAGGTCGCCTTGGCAGGCAACGAAGAACGTTTTCGACTAACCGATTTGGCTTATTTCATTCCCGTCATGATGGTTTTGGCTGTCGCCGCCGTCGCCGCCTTTCCCATCATCTGGATCACCCTTTACCTTATGCAAACCATGGGTGTCGTCCCCGCCCTGGCGGTAGTTTTCGGCTTAAGCTGGTTTAGCATTACCGGCGCGGGCTTACTCAAATGGTGGGACGCCAAATTTAGCTGCGCCACGCGTCGCCGCAAATGGCTGTCTATTCTTTTGTTAGCACCAATCATCGGCGCCATCGTCTTCTTCTGTATCGACCCCGAGCACAAACCGCAGCTCCACCTTGTGACCAAGTCCGATCCCCAATGAAAGCCCAACTCCACCTCGCCATCACCAATCAGTTTGAAGCGATTCACGCGATGAGTGAAGCAGTGGAAGCCTTTTGCCAAAAACAAGGCATGGATCAGCACAGCTTGATGTCACTCAACCTCGCCATGGTTGAATGGGTCTCCAATATCATTAAATACAGCACCTTGCCACACGGCAGCCACGATATCGAAGTCAAAGTCGCCCTGCGTGACGACGCCATCGAAACCATCATCCGCGATGCCGGCGTCGCCTTCGACCCAACCGACGCCCCCGAACCCGATCTCGAGAGCGATATCAAAGACCGCCCCATCGGCGGCCTCGGCATTTACATTATCCGCAATCTCGTCGACGCCTTTCAGTACACGCGCCACGACGGTCGCAACCAAATCATTATGCGCAAAGCGTTACGCAGCAGCGAAGCCGACAAACCAACAGCTTAAGCCGCCGCCCATCACCAACCCCGCAACCCAGGGGTTGGCCGCGCCTGGATTCAAAAAACCAGGCGGCGCCCAACACAGGACGCTCACCATCGCCTCACCGTGCGCTCACACTGGCTGGGAAATTTTTGCGCTAAAGGCACAGCCAACACCGGCCCACCCTCACTTTTTCCAAACAAAACAAAATCAAATACTTACAGATCCAGATACATCAATCTCACTACCTCGTGAAAAAAATCACATTTTAATTAAGCATTAGCAATTGCCGGCCGATACATTTTTTAGATGCACAGCGAATACACAGGTGTTTGAGTTACAGTTACACACAAGCTTTCCCTCTGAACTCGCGTTTTCTCCCCGCGAGCGAAAATTTTTTCTTAGCAAATCTCCTCCTCGGTAAGGAAGTCGTCCAACGACTTCCTTTTTTTTTGGGCGAACGCCGCCTCCCAAACTAAAAAACGGCGCCCCCAGAAGGGGACGCCGCCTATGTATAGAGGACCGAATCGCTCAGTTTAGGTTTTAGGCCTTAGTGCTTAAAGTGCCGTGTGCCCGTAAAGAACAAGGCGATGCCGTGTTCATCCGCCGCCGCAATAACTTCCTCATCGCGGATTGAACCACCTGGCTCAACAATCGCGGTGATTCCGGCCGCCGCCGCCGCATCCACCGAATCGCGGAACGGGAAAAATGCGTCGGAAGCCATCGCGCAACCCTTAATCGCCAACTCGGCTTCGGCCGCCTTGCTGATACCGATTTTCGAAGAGTCAACCCGACTCATTTGACCGGCGCCGATCCCAACCGCCCCATTGGCATCGGCATAGACGATGGCATTGGATTTAACATGCGGCACAATCGTCCACGCCATTTCCAGCGCCGCACGTTCGGCATCACTCGGCTGCCGTTTTGAAACCAAGCGCCATTCGGAGAAAGGCACGCGTCGGTTGTCTTTGTCTTGCACCAACAAACCGTGATCAAGGCGCTTGATTTCAAGGCCATGCGGCAACTTTCCGTCTGGCAGGGTAATCTGCAAAACGCGCAGGTTCTTTTTGCGCTTGAATTTCTTAAGCGCCGCCTCGCTGAACGCAGGCGCAATGACCAATTCGGCGAACTGTTCGTTGACGGCCGCCGCCGTCGCCTCATCAACCTCGCGATTAAAGGCCATAACGCCGCCAAAAGCAGATACGGCGTCCACTTGACGTGCACGGCGGAACGCTTCTTCCAGCGATTCGTGGCAAGCGACACCACAGGGATTGGTGTGCTTGACGACCACGGCGGTGGGGCGCGCAAAATCACAAACACAACGCCAAGCAGCTTCCATGTCGACTAAATTGTTGTAACTCATATGCTTGCCTTGGTGCTGCACCAAGTAGTCGGCCAACTCGGCGCCGGCCACGCGGTAAAAGGCCGCCCGCTGGTGCGGGTTCTCACCGTAACGCAGCACTTCTTCACGCTGGGCGCAAAGACGGAAAGTCGGCGGCAACTCATTTTCGGAAACAGGCACAGGCGCGTCACCGTCGGCTTGCAAGCCGTCGAGGTAATCGGCGATTTTCATATCGTAAGCAAAAGTGTGCTGGAAGGCTTTTTGGGCAAGCGCCAGGCGCAAAGCCAAACTGGGTAAACCGGTTTCACCGTCGACCTCATCGAGAAAACGACCGTAATCGGCGGGATCGGTCAAAATCGAAAGGTGCTTGAAGTTTTTGGCCGTGGCGCGCACCATGGTCGGCCCGCCAATATCAATGTTCTCAATCGCATCAGCGACGGTCACATCGGGATTCGCAATGGTTTTGGCGAAAGGATAAAGGTTAACCACCACCACTTGGATCGGCTGAATTCCGTGCTGCGCCAATTCTTGCCGATGGGCGTCGAGCTCGTAACGGGCCAACAGGGCGCCGTGGATACGCGGATGCAGGGTTTTCACCCGACCGCCGAGAATCTCGGGAAACTCGGTAACATCAGCCACTTTGACCGGCGCCAAACCCGCCTGCTGAAGGTGGCGAAAGGTGCCACCGGAACTGAGGATTTCAAAACCTTTTTCGACAAGCGCGCGTGCAAAGTCTTCAATGCCCGCTTTATCGGAAACACTAATCAACGCTCGTTTCACTTGTGTAGCCATGCCGCTAAATTCTCCGCAATGTATTGGCTGCCGAACACGCGGGCGCAAATAAATAACGAGGGCAAACAGCGCAAAGCTGCGATGCCGGCGCACGCGAGCAGGGTGCGGTGACGGTGCGGCCTCGCTCCTCGGTACGTTCGGCTTACTTCAAACGCGAGAGGTTTTCACGGAGCAAGGGCGTCCTGGTGAGGTCACCGTCGGCAGCAGCCCAAGCATGATACCAGAGATGCGCGGAGAGTCGAGCCACATTGGAAAAGTAGATGCTGCAGACGCCAAACACGGGATGACGCTCATCAAACATAAAGCGACTGTTGCCGTTTACCTGACGATAACCCTTGGTGAGAATGTTGAGGTACTGGGGCCGCGTGTTCACCACATCGTCCAACTGAGCGGACAACCAAGCCTCGGAGACCGTGGGTCCGGGATAACCGTCAAAAACAAAGTGGAAGCGGTCGAGTTTCTTTTCCAGGTAAAAGTCGAAGCCTTCGCTAACGTAGGTTGGTCCGGCGGTCGAAGGATCGGTCAAAACCGCCACGAGCCCGGAGACGAAGCCCATCTGTCGCGCCACCAACCCAAAAGAGGCCTGGCCGTCAACCAACTCGGTGATCTTGCGGTTTTCCGACATAACGCGCGCCACGGTGACTTCTCGTTGCGGCACCTTAAGCGCGGCTTCAATCCCGGCAAATAAGTGCTTGCCGTTTTGGTGAATCACGTAGCGGAAACTCTCGGGTAAAATCGTGTGCGCCCGAAAAGCCGAATACTTTCTGGCCCGAATCGTTTCGGCCTGATCATAAGCAGCAACCGGCAAACCCAAAAACAGCACCAGACAACCAAGGCTAAATAATCGCATCGTCAGAGACCTCGTTTTTTACGTTCGCGGCGGGCGTTAGACGTCCGACGCTATTCTCTCGCAAACCGCGGCGCCGAGCAAGCGGCGACTGACAGCCGATAAAGAGCCCTGGCCGCGCCGCCGCTTCCACCCAAAAGAAAACCCATGGCGAAGCCATGGGTAAAACAAGGGAGTACAAAGCAACGACATAAGTCGTCATGTTTGGTGGGTCTAACTGAAAAACACCGTGGGGAAATATTGGCTGTTCGATGTTTTTCAGTGACAGACACCTCACAAAGGAAGCAAATATCGCGCCGAAACCAAACTCTACCACCGAGATCTCCCTTTTTTTTCGAAAATTCAAACGCTTGCCGCCAGGTTTTCAATCAATGCCACCAACTTCCCCATTGGAAACGGCTTGAGCAACAAACCGTCAATCCCCAGCGCATTGGCTCGCTGGTGATCGCCCGCGTTGCGGCTCGAGGTGATCACAATAATGCGATCCGGTGCCAACCGACGTTCGCGAATTTCCCGGATGTAGGCTACCCCGTCCATCAGCGGCATGATCAAATCAACGATGCCCAAATCGTAGTGTTTTTGGGTCAACCGCGCCATCCCATCCGATGGGTGGTTGTCAATGTCCACTTCGAATCCCGCCTTACTCAGAACTGAATGCAGCGTTTTGGTTATCAACCGGGTATCGTCAACAACATGGATCGAACGCACCGGCCGCGCGTTGTCGCGTTGCTGCATCATGGCCACAGCGCGATCAGCAAACTGCACCACACCGGGATCGGGGTCGGCCAAACAGGCGTCAACCCGTTCCATCAAACGCGGGTCGCCGATGCGCACACTCAAACTAATGGCGATTTTAATGAGCTCGGGAACCCCTTGGTTGCGTTCGTAAAACTGGCACACCGAGTTAATCAAACGTTCAAATTCGTAGGGATAATCCTCAAGCATATGCGGCTTAAACATGAGGTTGAGGCGGCGAAAGGCACCGGCGCTGCCATGGTGACAAGGGTCGTCAACCTTATCGAGCATGAAGGTCAAACTCTTGCGGTCCTGACCCGCGCCCTGGCGCAGCCCCAACTTCGATTCGACTTTGTAGGCCAAGGTCTTTAAATGCATGCAGTCGCTGGACTCGAGCTTACCCTGGCGGTTCTCAGCAATCTCACGCAAACTTTCCACCCACACACTGGGATGATGGGCATTTTTCCAATCGACCTTGCGCAAGGTCGTCAGGACCCACTCACGCACTTCCGGGTCGCGCTCCTCACAAAGCAATGTCGTCCAAAACTCCATCGCCCACACGATGTCCTCGGGATATTCCTCTTCGTCCATGTCGGCCAACAGGCGGCACATACCCGCCGACAACTGCTTTCGCTTTTGGGTCGGATACAGCGCCAACACATCGAGAACCGTGGCAAAGGCACGCGGCCCACCGGCCCGCAACAAAGTCTGAAGCGCAGCGTCGCGTATTTCTTTGGGGTTGCCGGGCTGGAAAAAGGGCGCCACCGCCTCGCCGGTTTCCGGGGAAGGAAAGGCACCCAAAGCTTCGATCAGCCCCAGCGCTTGGTCGTCGTCAACCACCTGCTCCAGCAACTTGCCCAGGCAAATTTCGCCCTCGGGCACCTTGTGCGCGGCGATGACTTGCGCCGCCGTCTTGGCCAGTTCCGGTTTAAACTCGACCAGTAAATCTTCGAACAACATCTCGGCAAAGCCGGCGCGCACAATGAGCTCCATGACTTGCCGGTGGATGTCGTGCGATTCGTGTTCGTGTAAAAGGTTAATCACCTGAGGCGGCAACATTTCTAACTGAAACGACCCCAATGCCTCCAGCGCCACCGACAAGACGTGATCATCCGGCGGAAAACTAATGTAGGCCTGGAGCATTTTAAGCGCGTTTTTGGATTGACACCCCTTGAGGTAAGCCACCATAAACACGGGCCGCAAGGGGTCGCTTTCGCCAAACACAGCTTCGATTTTTTGGGTCAGATCCTCACTCGCACTGGCTTGGCGGCGCAGACAACCAAGCAAGTGGCAGGCGGTTTCGAGCAACGCCTCTTGACGCCCTTCCCAATCGTCAAAGGCGGCCTTGAGGCGTACCAAGCCGGCATGGGTGGGTGCCTCACCCGAGAAGATGTGGTCGAAAAAGACACGCAACTCCAACCACAGGGGTTCGCGCAAACCGAAGGCAAGCCGCACCAGTGACGCAGCCGGATCGTTGCGGCCCTCCTGTAATGCCGTCACGAACTGCTGCTGCTTTTCCTCATCCCAGCCGACAATGGCGCCGAACAAGCTTGCGTAATCGCCAGGCACCCGTTCGGCGTAACCGGCTTCATTGAGCAACAACAGGCGCAACTTGTCGGTGCGTTCGCGGTTTTTGGCGGCGTCCCCCAAAAACCCCAGCAATTCTTCAAGAAGATCGCCTTCACCGACCTTGACCAAACCGCGCAGCGCCGCCAATTGTTGCGGCAGTGTGCCACGCCGCAAATGCTTCAAAAAGAAGTCTTTGTATTCGGAATTCGGTTTCTCCAGCATATCCGCGAGAATGGTCTCCAGTGCCTCACCGCCCTCGCGTTCCGCACTAAAGGCCTGCATGAAGAAACGATGGTGATGACGGCCGCGCAGCACCTCCATCACCTTTTCCAGTAACCCGTCCAACTGATTTGGCAGCCGCCCGCGCAGATTATCCAATGCGGCAATCGCCTCAAAGTGCTCCAAATTCCGGTAAATCAGCAAAATGCTTTTGGCGAAGAGATGGTTGCGTTCGGCCAGCAAGGCGGCGATAAAAACTGGAATTAAATCGGGACCGTCGTCCACCAGCAGCCCTTCCAAAAAAGTGAGGCGTTGCCGACCTTCCAGCTCTTCAACCAACGTACTCAGCAGCGGGACGATCTGACGGCGATTGGTGCGCAACTCGCGCTCAAAAAATTGCCGTAACAGTTTGTCGTTACCGGTATTGAGAATATCCTCAACCCGTTCCCGCAGCATCTGTTCGTTCATGACCCAGCCACCTAGAGAAACATCGCTTCGATGTAGGCGATAAAAGCAGGCACCGAAATGCCTTCGATTTCCTTGAACTCTAATCCAATGAAGAAATGCCCCTCGTCCGCCTCACGGATATGCCGAATTTCGGCCTTCACCGGCACCAATTCAGAGCGCTGCGGCAACTCAATCGAAACATCCATACTTTGAAAAGTTTCCATCGGTCGATCCACGATGCACAGAAACCCGCCACCGCTGATGTTGACTACCTCAGCCAGCAAAGGGTCGCGTTCACCGTTGGGAAAAATCCACACGGCCATATCGCAGTTGAAACGCTCGAAGCGACGCGGAATTTGGTAGGACATGGGTACTCCACGTTGTATCAGGGTTTGTCTTTTTTATCGTCGCTGAGACAAAATGGCTTTAAATGAAATTTCACAGCGCACCAAAAAGAGAAAAACCGCTTGCCAGGGTGGTTCACCCCGGCAAACGGTTTCAGAAAAGGGTAGGCGCTCGCCTTGGTATTAAAGTGAGCGATACACGATGGCGACAAATTCGTCGGGCTTGAGCCAAACTTTGCCCCAGGCTTCGTCCCATTTTTTGGTTGGGTTGGCCGCTTGCACTTGCGCCAAGGACTTGCCTTCTTTTTTGAGTTGGCGCACCTTGCTTTCCACGTCTTCGAGCATCTCAAGGTACTGCATCAGGTCCCATTTAGTGCCCATCGGCCCATGACCAGGAATGATTTTGGTTTCGGCGTTGGTGTCTTTCAACACGCGTTTGACGGCCTTGATCATGCCGCGAATGGTGCCACCGCTGCTGTAATCGATCAGCGGGTACAGCCCGTTAAAAAACACATCGCCCATGTGAATCACGTTGCTGGTTTTGAACCAAACAATGGAATCGCCATCGGTGTGCGCGTTGCCCACGTGGTACACGTGAATCTCTTCATCGTTGTAGTGCCAAACCATCTCACGCGTGAAGGTAATGACCGGCAAGGCTTCTTCCGGAGAGGGTTCATGGGTTCGATTGAGCGCGTGCACCTCATTTTTTTTGGTCATGCGTTCACGTACATTGCGGTGGGCAACGGTCAAGGTGCCTTCATTGCGGAAAGCCGCGTTGCCACCGGTGTGGTCGTGGTGCCAGTGGGTGTTGAAGATGAACTTTATCTCGCCAGGCTCAATCGCTTTGACCGTTTCGCGCACTTTTTCGGTGACCCCGGCCACCTTATCGTCCACCAAAAACAAGCCGTCTTTGCCGCGCGACAACAGCATGTTGCCACCGGCGCCTTCGATCATAAATAGATTCGGGGTGACCTGAGTGTAGGAAAGGCGAACTTCTCTCTGGGCCAAAGCCGTGCCACTCAAAAATCCAATCAATACCAAACTAAAGAGGCGCATGCCGTGCTCCTTATTCATAAGTAATAACCGCGTTAAATCCATCAAACAGCGCAACCAAGCGATTCATGCCCGACGCCCGCTAAAAAATGAAACGCCCCGGTTCGACCACAACGGCGGCGAACCGGACCCATAGCGCGCAGCCGCATCAGGCCGCGACCCGGAAAAGCCGCCGATCCCTACATTTTACGCGTGTAGGCCGCGTACTCATTTTCCGCCGTATTGAACCACCGGTAACTGTCGTTCCGAAAAGCCGACCACTGGTCGTAGACTTTGCGGTAGACGGCGTCTTTGCCGGCCAGCTCCTCCATCAGATCAACCGAGGTTTTGCGTGCCAGGTTCATGATGTCCTCGGCAAAGGGTCGCAATTCAGCGCCCGCCTCCAGCAAGCGCCGCAGTGCCGGCGGGTTTTTAGCGTCGTAGTTAATCAGCATCTCGTGGTTGGCTTCAGCCATGGCCACTTCCAAAACGGCGCGGTAATGGGCGGGTAATTTGGCGAGGGCGTTTTGGTTAACCATAAACGACAGGCTGGGGCCTGGCTCCCACCAACCCGGGTAGTAATAGTATTTGGCGACCTTGTAGAAGCCCAGCTTTTCATCATCGTAGGGGCCGACCCACTCGGTGGCGTCGATCGCGCCGCGCTCCAATGCCGGAAAAATATCGCCGCCCGCAAGGACCTGAACGGTCGCGCCCATACGGCTCATGACTTCACCACCCAAGCCGGGAATGCGCATTTTGAGGCCGTTAATGTCGGCCACGTTGTTGAGTTCGCGACGGAACCAGCCACCCATCTGCATGCCGGTATTCCCGCCCGGGTAATTGACGATATTGAAATCAGCGAACACATCGCGCATGAGCTCGAGGCCACCGCCCTCGACCAGCCAGGCGTTTTGTTGACGCGCCGTCAGGCCGAACGGGACCGCGCAATCAAAGGCCAGCACCGGGTTTTTACCCTTGTAGTAATAACTGGCCGTGTGGCCCATTTGCACTGTGCCTTGCTGCACGGCATCGAGCACTTCCATGGCCGGCACGAGCTCGCCCTGCGGGTAGGGACGAATGGTGAACTGACCGTTGGTTAGCTCGCTGACGCGTTTGGCCAAAGTGTCGGACACGCCGTAAATGGTGTCGAGCGCCCGTGGGAAACTGGACGCCAAACGCCACATCACCTTGGGCGAGGTGTGCACCGCCGGACCTTCGTTGGCATGACTGTTGGGCGAAGAGGAGCCGCAACCATGCGTCACCAGCGCCGCCGCCGTTAAACCCGAAGCCGCTTTCCACAAGAAATCGCGGCGTCCGTTTTTGGCCTTAATCTTTTTCTGTTCCGCCTGAGGCGGCTGGGATCGCTGAACCATGAATGCATCCTTTACAACAACTTTTGCCTGAGCCAATCCGGCCGCCCGCCCCACCGCAACATGGGGGCATGGAGGCTGCCACGCAAAGCGAGGCGGCGACGTTTCGGTAGGACTGGGAAGCGCAATGACGCCACATTGTAACCGAACAAAGACTTTGACGCGTCCTTTTCCCGCACTCTCGATTGACCGATCCACGGCGAGTTTGCAAGAATGCCGAGGACCTAACCCTGTGATGTTCGCCTATTGGTAATGCCATATCGCCGCCCGGCACCTTGCTTGTCCCGGCGCCGTCACGCCCCGGAGCCCCCCTTATGCCGCCCTCTTACCTGCGCCTCGCCGCCGCCATCGACCGTTGCTCGGACTGGCTCGGCCGCCACCTGTCTTGGCTAACCCTGGCGATGGTGCTGATCGGCGCCTGGAACGCCGTCGCCCGCAAGACCGATCGCTTTACCGGCTTGCACCTCAGCAGTAACGCCTTTATCGAACTCCAGTGGTACTTTTTTAGCATCGTGTTCCTACTCGGCGCCGCCTACACGCTGCGCCACAATGAACACGTTCGCGTCGACGTGCTTTACGGTCGCCTTTCAGCCAAAGGCCAAGCCGCGATTAACCTGGTCGGTACCCTCGTTTTTCTGTTCCCCTTCTGCGCCCTAATGATTTGGGTGAGCATTCCGGCGGTCGTCAATTCCTGGCAAATTTGGGAAATTTCAAATGACCCCGGCGGCTTGCCCCGATACCCCATTAAAACCATGGTTCCCATCGCCTTTTTCCTGCTCGCCGTGCAAGGGCTTAGCGAATTCCTGAAAAACCTCGCCGTCCTCTTGAACCATGTTCCAACCCACCAGGAGGCCGCCGATGAATGACAGCATCCTCGGTCCCTTGATGTTTGGGGTCGCCTTTTTGCTGATCTTCAGCGGGTACCCGGTCGCTTTCGCGCTGGGCGGTACCGCGCTGATTTTTGCCTTCGTCGGCGTGGAAGCCGGTTATTTCGATTGGCACCTGTTGTTCGCCCTTTCCAATCGCAGCTTCGGCATCATGTCCAACTATGTCCTGTTGGCCGTGCCGTTCTTCATTTTCATGGGCGCCATGCTCGAGAAATCACGCCTTGCCGAGGACCTGCTCAAGACCATCGGCTTGTTGTTCGGACCGATCCGCGGCGGACTCGGCCTCGCGGTCGTTTTTGTCGGAGCCTTGCTCGCCGCCGCCACCGGCGTTGTCGGCGCCTCGGTCGTCGCCATGGGTATGATTTCGATGCCGGTCATGCTGCGGTATGGCTATTCCAAGGAACTCTCGGCCGGGCTGATTACCGCCGCGGGCACCCTCGGCCAAATTATTCCGCCCAGCGTGGTTTTGGTCGTTTTGGCCGATCAACTCGGCATTTCGGTCAACGATTTATTTCGCGGCGCCCTCATTCCCGGCTTAACCCTAGCCGGTCTCTACGCCTTATTTGCGGTGTTGGTGGCCTTCTTCAAGCCGGAACTCATGCCCGCCTTGCCGCCTGAGGCACGCAACATTGATCGCGGCGACCTGCTGCGTCGCGTCGCCTTGGTATTGGTCCCCCCTTTAGCCCTAATCCTGTTGGTGTTAGGCAGCATTTTCACCGGCTTGGCGACGCCCACCGAAGCGGGCGCACTGGGCGCCGTCGGCGCCATGGTCTTGGCCGCATTAAACCGCCGCCTCACCCTGCAACGCCTCAAGGAAACCATGCAGTACACCACCAAACTCACCGCCATGGTGGTCTTCCTGCTGGTCGGCTCAACCGCGTTCGCCTTGGTTTTCCGCGGTCTCAACGGCGACATTTGGATCGAACACCTGTTGACCAACTTGCCAGGCGGCGTGATTGGCTTGCTCGTCGTCGCCAACCTCGCCATCTTCATTCTCGGTTTCTTCATCGACTTCTTCGAAATCGCCTTTATCATCATTCCCCTACTGGCACCCGCCGCCAAAATACTCGGCATCGATTTGGTTTGGTTCGGCGTCATGATCGGCATGAACTTGCAAACCTCGTTTCTCACGCCGCCATTCGGCTTCGCGCTGTTTTATTTGCGCGGGGTGGCGCCGGAAGAAGTGTCGACGGTTCAAATCTACAAAGGTGCAATCCCGTTTATCATCATCCAACTCATTGGTTTGGCGCTGCTGATCGCATTCCCGGAGATGGTCACCGGCTTCTAAACCTGAACGGAGCGATTCGGGTGGGTGAAATCGTGCAAAATGTTGGTGCGAAACGTGTTGGAAAAAGCAGAGGCGTACTGGCAAGTACGGCGATCACTTTTACGAGACATTGCAGCCCAACAGGTTGTGCAATTTCGCCGCCAAGATTCGCTTAGTTCAGGTCCAAAGGCGTCCCCAAAAAAAGCGCAATTTTAGTGCAAGATCATCCACCCGCAAGACTCCTTGACGGGCTTCTCATTTAATTCACCCAATAAACTAACTTCAGGAGATTCCATGCCCGGCCTATTGTCCCTGCTTGTTTTCGCCTTCGCGGCACCGCTTGCCCCCGCCGTCCCCGCCCCAACCATGGCTGAGCTCGATCATCTGTTTGACGGCTTTGACGCCACCCTCGTACTTTACGAACAGACCAGCGACCAGACCTGGGTTTACAACCCCGACAAAATTCAAATCGGCACCTTGCCATGTTCAACTTTTAAAATCCCCAATACGTTAATCGGCCTAGAAAGCGGCATGTTAAAAAACGCGACGACCGTACTCAAACGCAATGCCGCTAAATATCCCGAACAGGATTGGTGGCCCAAGAGTTGGCGGGTGGACCAGGCCAATCTCAAAGACGCCTTTCGCGCATCCATGGTGTGGTATTACTGCACCTTGGCCGACCGCGTCTCAAATGTCGTCATCGCCGATCACCTAAAACGCTGGAAATATCCGGTACCAAAAGATCTGACACCGGGCCACTACTTCTGGATTGAAGGCAACTACAGCGTCAGTCCCGTCGACCAAGTCGCCTTCTTGCGCCGTTTTTACAACGACGAGCTTGGCTTAAAACCCGAAACCACCGCCACCATGAAGGACATCATGGTGCTGGAAGAAGGCGAGGGTTATCGCTTCAGCGGTAAAACCGGTCTGTGCCGCCTGCCCGACAACACCAAGGTCGGTTGGTTAATTGGTTTTGTCGAGCACGATAAAGGGCTGTACTTCTACGCCATGCGCTTAGAGGCCGACGCTTACGACAAAATTATGCAACACCGCGTCCCACTGATTCGCCGACTCTTCAAAAACATGAACTTATTCAGCTAAGACAGCGCGACTTCGCGGCCCGCTATCCCCACCAACGCCGTCGTTTCAGCACGAAACGACGGCGTTTTTGCCAGATTGAGCCGGTACCCGCCGCTCGGATCGGTTACAATCGAAGCCAACCCGTTCCAAGTTTAGCGCGATAGGCTGGTTTTATGGACGATACGCTCCTGGAAGCGATGTTGGCCGACGTCCCCAAAGCTCCCGAGCTGTTTAAGCCGACCCAATTTTGGGCTCAAGGCATGATGCCGATCTTGCGCGACCTGAAACAACAGGGCTTCCACAATTTTCGCGCCCATCGCAGCGCGCTCGATATGTACGTCCCCATCTACGGCGCGGTTGATTATTTTGTCGACCGTGCCCCCATGGACAAGCTGATCGATCAATTCGCGGTTCAAATGCCCGACCTCGCCGAGATGTGGCGCAACAAAATCAACGGCCACGACTTGGCCAAACGCGATTACGAAATCTTGCTGGCCGCCGATCCGGGCGGCGCCCCCGAGTTTGACCGAGTTTTTGAATCACTGGTCGGTGAACCGG
This sequence comes from Holophagae bacterium, assembly GCA_030429565.1. Lineage (GTDB taxonomy): Bacteria > Acidobacteriota > Holophagae > Acanthopleuribacterales > Acanthopleuribacteraceae > Acanthopleuribacter. The sequence goes on from JAUIFE010000014.1 coordinate 107,266, forward strand.
TTGAAAACCATATTTTCGACGGTAGAACCTTTAGCTGCGCCATGCTGCGTTACCTCAAGTGCCTTGCCTTCCTCAAGAAACAGGTCGATACGCAACCGATTCGCAACGTGCTGGAGATCGGCGGCGGTTACGGCTCGCTCGGCGAGATTTTCCTGCGCTCCGGCTCACGCAATTACTTTTACGTGGATGTCGACATCCCACCAACCGCCGCCGTTTCGACCTATTACCTGCAAGCCGCCTTTGGCCGCGACAAGGTGGCGCACTACCTGCAAACCCGCGACTTGCAACCAATCCGCGTGGAACAACTGCGCGCCAACGGTTTTAAAGCGGCGGTACTCTGCCCCTGGCAACTCCCCTACCTGGAAGGCGACTTCGACTTGTTCGTCAACGCCACCTCGTTCCAGGAAATGGAACCTGAAGTGGTTAAGAACTACGCCGTTCACGTCAGTCGCCTCACCAAAGGCTATATCCTGCTCAAAAACAGCCGTCACGGCAAAGTAACCGCGACCGACGAAAAAGCCGTCGGCGTGCGTCAACCGACCACCCGCGAACACTACTTGAGCTACTTCAACCAGTTCGCGGTGAAAGCCATTGAAGCGTCGGTTTTCGGCCAAGTATACGAAAACGGCTTCGAGTCCGAAGTGATCGTATTCGAACGCAAAAAAGACACGCAATCGCCGACAGCCTAAGCCGCCATGGCCGCAACATAAGTCGAGCCGTGCTTGGCAGCTACCGCCACAATCGGTTGCGCTGTAAGTTGGCCTCAGAAGGTTCGCCGTCTTTGCCGAACGATGTGGTACCCACACCTTGCGCGACGAGATCGACCCCCATCGAACCTCTTAGGTTAAGGCCCGATTCGGTTTTAGTGTTTAAGGATGTAACACTGCTCGGCGAATCCGAGATCCGAAATCCCCTGCACGATGATTTTGGCATCACCCGAAGGGTAATCAGGCACGGCCAAGACCAACTGCGCGTGACCCGCTTGGTCGGTGTGCGATTCGCCCAGTTCCTCGTTCGACATCCCTGGACGCACGAGCTTGGCCCGTACATGCACGTCGGCAACCGGGTCACCCGCCGTGACCATTTTCGCTTCGATTTTCAGTGTGGCTTCGCTTTGAGCGCGCACCGTCGACAAACCATTGATGATCAGTTTCAATTGATCGGGCGGCGGCTCCGAGTTGAGATAGTCAATCACCAATTCGTCCAAATCGCGATTGGTGAGCACGTCCTCCGGAAAGGCGTCGGGCCCGTCGTAGTGACCCGTCTTGATGGTGCGAATGACACGCTTGTGCTGGTTTTCCAGCAGTTCCATGATCTCGTCTTCGCTGAGATCGGCTTTGTTCTTTTCGTACGAGGTCTGGTAGCTATCCAAAATCTCGCCGCCGACATACACCAGCGATTCGATCTTGGGGTTGCTGCGCCCCTTATCCTCGGTCTGAACATGATAGACTTTGGCTTTGTGCCTGACGTCGGTATTGAAGCCGGTAATCATAAGCGCCCGTCACCACCTGCAAAAAGTTCACGGTCCCATCGACCCATTTCGTTATCCAATTGAGCCCTTTAATGGTAAAGCAAAAAAACACAATTCGAAACCTCGAAATGAGAATCGCTTATAACGGCGCTCGGTTCCACGGCTGGCAGATCCAACCCAAGGTGCGCACGGTGCAAGGTGAGGTGGCGGCAGTCCTGGCCCGAATCCTCAAACGCGATCACATCAAAACCGGCGGTAGCAGCCGCACCGACGCCGGTGTACACGCCCACGACCAACGCGTCAGCTTCGAAATCGACATCCCCATTCCGGTTGCCGGCCTGCGCCACGCGCTCGAACGTTTGCTGCCGAGTGATATCCAAATTCTCGATTTGCAGGAACGTCCCGCCGATTTTCAAGCCCGCTACCATGCCAAAGGCAAACATTACGGCTATTGCATTCTCAACCCACTCGGCATCGGTCGCCTGCGCGCCTTCCAAAACCTTGCCTCGCCCTTCGTCGCCGACTTGGTCGCCTCGCACGCCCACGCCCTCGATGCCGACAAAATGGACCGTGCCGCACAAGCGCTGGTCGGCACGCGCTGTTTCAAAGCACTGCAATCGTCCAAAGATCACCGCACTCACAGCGAGACAACCCTCTACCAAACACGCGTGCGCCGCCACGGCGCCCTTGTCTGTTTTGAGGTCGTCGGCAAACACTTCCTTTACTTAATGGTGCGCAACATCGCCGGCAGCCTAATCCTCGTCGGGAACGGCGAATGGTCGGTCGATCAATTTGTCACCTACCTCGACAACGGCGACCGCCGCCTCATGGGCGATACCGCGCCCGCTCAAGGCCTGCACCTGTTTCGCGTATTCTACGGCGACGAACCATTGACCTTTTGCGCCGAGAGCGACCGCTTTCTCAACTTCCTCGGCGGCTGGCAACAAAGCGACGCCTGGAGTCGCGGAGACGGCGACGGTGAAAACTGAACGCGGCCGTCAGAATAAACTCGATGACGTGTGTAAAAAATTGAGTTACGATTCATAAATTCGAATCGGGCCACGCAGGTCGGCTAGGCCGGGCCACGGCGGCATGCCTATCGCCGGCTTTTTTGCACCACCTCGGCCCCGCCCCCTTTATCCAGGCGACGACCCTATTCCTTGCGGCCCCAACCACGCGGCCCTGTGCCGCGGCCGGCCCCCCACAACTTTTGCTTCTCGGCGGTGCGCACGCACCCACCGAGGCGGGACGCCTCGGTTTTACCGCTTTCTGACGGAGTAACCCGACCATGAGTTCCAAATACCCCCACTTGCTCGCACCGCTTGATCTCGGCTTCACCACCTTACGCAACCGCGTCCTGATGGGCTCCATGCATACCGGCCTTGAAGACCGCGCCAAGAACTACCCCAAACTGGCGCGCTACTTCGCCGAACGCGCCGCCGGCGGGGTCGCCCTCATCGTGACCGGCGGCATCGCCCCCAACCGCGTCGGCTGGCTCGCACCCTTTTCCAGTAAAATGACGCGCCGTGGTGAAATTAAGCGGCACCAGCTCGTGACCGAGGCCGTTCACCGCGAAGGCGGCAAAATCGCGATGCAAATTCTGCACGCGGGCCGCTATGGCTACCACCCACTCGCGGTCGCACCTTCCCCACTTAAGTCGCCGATTAGCCCATTCAAACCGCACGCGCTCTCCACGCGCGGTGTCGAAAGCCAAATCAACGATTTCGTGCGCTGCGCCGGCTACGCCCGCGAGGCCGGCTATGACGGCGTCGAGGTCATGGGCTCCGAGGGTTACCTCATCAACCAGTTCCTCGTCAAACGCACCAACCACCGTACCGATGAATGGGGCGGCAGCTACGAAAACCGCATGCGCTTTCCCGTCGAAATCGTGCGCCGCATCCGCGCCGCCGTTGGCAACGACTTCATCATCATTTACCGACTCTCCATGCTCGACCTCGTCGAGGAAGGCAGTACCTGGGACGAAATCGTAACCCTCGCCAAAGCAATCGAAGCCGCCGGTGCCACCATCATCAATACCGGGATCGGCTGGCACGAGGCGCGCATCCCCACCATCGCCACCATGGTGCCACGTGGCATGTTCGCCCACGTCACCCAAAAAATGAAAAAAGAGGTTTCGCTGCCGCTGGTTACCACCAACCGCATTAACATGCCCCACATCGCCGAAACCATCCTCGCCAACGGTCAAGCCGACATGGTTTCCATGGCGCGCCCACTACTCGCCGATCCCGAATTCGTCAACAAAGCAGCCACCGACCGCGAAGACGAGATCAACACCTGTATCGCCTGTAACCAAGCCTGCCTCGACCACGTCTTCCAAGCTAAATTCGCCAGTTGCCTGGTCAACCCGCGCGCCTGTAACGAGGAAACACTCAACTACACGCCGACGCCCCATAAAAAGAAAATTGCCGTCGTCGGCGCCGGACCCGCCGGCCTCGCCGCCGCCACCGTCGCCGCCCAACGCGGCCACCACGTCGACCTCTACGAAGGCGACGCCGAAATCGGCGGCCAATTCAACATGGCCAAACAAATCCCCGGTAAAGAGGAATTCCACGAAACCATTCGCTACTTCAAACGGCAAATCGAACTCACCCAGGTCCACCTTCACCTCAATACCCGCGTCTCCGCCCAAGATCTCATCGACGGCCAATACGACGAAGTCATCCTCGCCACCGGCGTCAACCCACGCACCCCCGCCATCCCCGGCATCGACCACGCCAAAACCCTTTCCTACATCGACGTGCTGCGCCACAAAGTACCGGTCGGCCAACAGGTCGCCGTCATCGGCGCCGGCGGTATCGGCTTTGATGTCGCCGAATTCCTCGCCCACGACGGCGAACACCAGGATCCCGACCCCGCCGCCTTCATGCAGGAATGGGGCATTGACCCCAACACGGAAGCACGTGGCGGCATTGAACAGATCACCCCAATCAACCCCAAGTCCCCCCGCAAGATCTACCTTCTTCAACGCAAAAAGTCCACACCTGGCAAGGGTTTAGGGAAAACGACCGGGTGGATTCATCGCCGTTCTTTGAAGAAGCGACAGGTGCAAATGATCGCCGGCGCCAGTTATGAGCGCATCGATGATCAAGGCCTTCACATCAGCGTCGATGAGCAAAGCCAGTGCCTCGAAGTCGACCATGTGATTATCTGTGCCGGCCAAACCTCACGCACCGAGTTGCTGGCCCCGCTCGAACAGGCCGGTCGCTCCGTCCACATCATCGGCGGCGCCAAACTGGCCGCCGAACTCGACGCCAAACGCGCCATCGACGAAGGCAGTCGCCTCGCAGCCGCCCTTTAACGGCGCCAACAAATCGTTGCCGACCTTCCCTAAGTCGACTCGGTAGAAGACCAACAGGGTGCTCCCATCCAGCCTCATTCCTTCCCAAAAGCCGCTCGCCAAGAGAAGGTTTATGGGAAGGGAAAAAGAGGCTTCGCCAACAACCGGCAAATGCCCCGCCTGAACCCAACCTCGCAGCAACTCAAGACCCAAAAAACAAAAACGCCGTGACGCAAGGGCGCACGGCGTTTTTTCGGTGAGGAAAAGGTCGCTTATTTCAAATCGGACTCAAACACCTTGCGGAATTTCTCCATCTTCGGCGCAATCACCAAGCGGCAATAGGGCTGGTTCCCATTGTTGGCGTAGTACTCTTGGTGGTAATCCTCGGCTTCGAACATCTCGGTGTAGGCACTCACTTCCGTGACGATCGGGTTGCTAAAAGCACCCTCTTTGTTGAGCGCCTCAATCACCCGTGTCGCCGTCTGCTGCTGATCTTTACTGTGATAAAAGATCACACTGCGATACTGCGTACCGATATCGTTGCCTTGCCGATTTAAGGTCGTCGGATCATGGGTTTTAAAGAAAACGGACAACAGCTTCTCAAAGGAAACAACCGCCGGATCGTAGGTGATTTGTACCACCTCGGCGTGACCCGTTTTACCCGAGCAGACTTCTTTGTAAGTGGGGTTGGGACGCTCGCCGCCCGCGTAGCCGCTGACGACCGTACTCACCCCTTTTAACTCTTCAAACACCGCCTCGACACACCAAAAACAACCGGCACCAAACGTCGCTTTTTCCATCTGACTCCCCTTGGATTGCGTTTTGACGGATCCTGGCAGCACCAATGCACTCCCCAGAATGCCTAAGATTAACCCGAAAAGGGCGATTCGCTGAGCAGAAATAGGGCGCATGACCCACCTCCTTTTTTTGTTTCCGTAACGGCAACCCGTCGGCATCCAACTGCACTTACGTTTTGATTCGTCAGAACCGCGCACTTGGATGAACAGCGCCGATACCACCAACCCACCGCTTGCGCAGCGATTCTCGGCAATGACGCCTTACTTTAAAAAACCCCCGTCGCGCCGGTTTGATTCCAAAAAAAATGCGCCGTCCGCAAAAATCGCGCGATATCGAGGTCGCCAAAATCTTCATGGGCCTGGACGAATCCCCAACCCAACCGACCGTCAAAACTTATCGTTGACCGCACCAAAAATCGCCAATCTTTTGCTTCGTACCCTAAGTTTATCCTTTAATTTCCCCAAGAATCCGCTAGGCTAGTTGTGGTAATTTGAGAATCGCATTTTTCCCGCATACAACGCGTTCGGTTCTCGTTCTTGAGGTTCTGAAAATAGTTAGACCGGTCCGATTTCGGCTGCGCCGTCAACCATCATGCGCCGTTCGACCGTGCTTTCGACCGACAGACCCGTTATCTACAGCCGTTTGTCGCGTGACCACACGCGCCGGCTTGAAAGAGGTAGCTTATGGATGGGGTCCACCAAGCCCACACGGCGAAGAAGTACCGTGCTTACAGTCGCAAAGACATCGACAAAATTCCCGGCCTCCAGCGTCTGCCGCAAGCGCAGCGCGATGTACTCAAGGCCGTGGCCCACGTATTGCCGTTTCGCGTCAACAATTATGTCGTCGAGGAACTCATCGATTGGGATCGCCTTGACGACGATCCCATCTACCAACTCACCTTCCCCCAGCCAGGCATGCTGGCCCACAACGATCTAGAACGCTTGTTACCGCTAATTCGCGGCGGCGCTTCTGATCGAGAAACGATGCCGGTTGTCCGCTCGATCCAAATGGCACTCAACCCGCACCCCGCCGGCCAAAAGCAATGGAACGTGCCCAAGGACGCGGGCAGCGCCGTGCCGGGAATTCAACATAAGTACCGCGAGACAGTATTGTTCTTCCCCGCCCAGGGGCAGACCTGTCACGCCTATTGCACCTACTGCTTCCGCTGGGCTCAGTTCGTGGGTATCGAGGATCTTAAATTCGCCACAGCCGAAAGCGAACGCCTCGCCGGTTACTTGCAACGCCATCGCGAAGTGAGCGATGTATTGATCACCGGCGGCGACCCGATGATCATGAAAACCAAGGTCTTGCGTCGTTACCTCGAACCACTGCTCAAACCCGAGCTCGACCACATCACCAGCATTCGCATCGGCACCAAAGCACCCGCCTACTGGCCGTTCCGCTTTACCCACGACCGCGATGCCGACGATTTGATGCGTCTGTTTGAGGAAGTGGTCGCGGCGGGTAAACACCTGGCGCTCATGGCCCACTTCTCGCACCCACGCGAGCTGGAAACACCCGCCGTCAAGGCCGCGCTCAAACGCATCCGTGCGACCGGCGCCGTCATCCGTTGCCAAGCGCCGCTGATCCGTCACGTCAATGACGACGCCGACACTTGGGCGCAGATGTGGCGCGAACAAGTCGCCCAAGGCTGCATTCCCTACTACATGTTTGTCGAGCGCGACACCGGCCCCAAGCGCTACTTTGAAGTGCCGCTGGCCCGCGCTTTCGGCATTTTCAGCCAGGCTTACAACCAGGTATCCGGCCTCGCACGCACCGTGCGCGGCCCGTCGATGTCCGCCTTGCCAGGTAAAGTCCTCGTCGAAGGTGTCGTTGAATTGCCCCAGGGTCGGTTCTTCGTGCTTAAGTTCATTCAGGGCCGCGATGCGGGTTGGGTCAACAAACCCTTCCTCGCTGAATATGATCCCAAGGCGACCTGGCTCAACGATTTGCGTCCAGCCTTCGGCGCCGAGGAATTTTTCTTCGAACCCGAACTAGCGAGTCTTAAACCGCGTGAAAGCGATCAACACCACTTTCACGAAGAGATCGGTGCCCTCACGGTCTGATCCTAGCAATCGGCCAAGGTCTAATCTTTGGTGTCCTCGCGGTCACGGCAAACCCGCCGCGGCCGCGTCAACCACCCAGTAATGGGTATCGCCGAGTTGAGCCGCCAACGCTTGGCGCGCCTCATCTAACGCTGCTTGCGCCTCGGCACCGCCCGTTCGGCGCAAACGGCAGGCTGCCGCCAGGATTCGCGCACGATGTCGCAACGGTCGCGTGGGTGCCACCGCCGCGAGGTCGTGGGCAATCTGGTCGGCCAATTGCTCGGCTTCCTGCCGGCGTCCTTGATCAAACAGGACTCTTGCTTTTTCAAAGGCCGACTCTGCCTTCATCAAAACCCCCAGCCCCGTCCCCTTACCCATCACGGCCTCAACTTTTTCCAGCCAGGCCCACGCTTCAGCAGGCGAACCCAGCCGCCGTGCCAACTCCGCTCGCAAGCGCAGCCCCTTAAAAGCCGTGAGAAAGTCCTCGCTTGAAGCGGCATCCACGCTCGCCGCCAGCGCTCGCGCGGCCGCTAAATCACCGGCCGCCGTCAACAACGCCGCCTCTTCAAGCACCGTTTGCGGCTGATCGGCACCCTTGGGCAGCGCCCTTGCGCGAGCCAACGCAAATTGAGCCGCGGTCAAATCGCCGCGTTCTCTGTCCAGTCGCGCCCTTAAGCGCCAATATTCAATGCGTGGAAAAACATTTTTCTGTGTCTCGAGAAGGGGTTCGGCAAGCGCAAGGTAACGCGCGGCAACCGCAAACGAGCCCCGCGCCAACGCCAGGGAAGCGGCACTGCTGCAGGTGGACAAGGCTGGGCCCGGTCGCAAATCGCCGGCGTCCAGCCGCTGCACCAAACCTGTCAGCAAGGTTTCGGCCTCATCAAGGCGGCCCTGAAGAATCAAGAGTTTAACCAAATTATTGCGTGATTGGACCACCTGGTCGTGATCCTCGTCAAACAGATCCAGGCGGATGCGAATCGCATTCCGAAACAACTGTTCGGCCTCAACCCATTGACCCAAGTGTTTGCTCACTGTGCCTAAATTGTTGGCAAACCGCGCCGTCTGGGCATGGCCCGGCCCCAATTTCCGACGCACCGTCACCAGCAAAGCGCGATAAGAAGCGGCCGCCTCGCCGTAACGCTGTTGCCGCGACAAAAGAACCGCCAAGTTGTTTTGAACCGCCATCGTATCGGGATGATCCGGACTGAGTTTTTGCTTGCGTATCGCGAGCGCCTGTTCGAACAGTTCAATGGCGCGGTTGTAATCACCCAGGCGATAGTTCAAGCCACCTAGATTGTTGAGGTTGGTCGCCACCATTAAATTGTCCGGACCCAAATGACGCCGCCGCATCGACAATGCCTGTTCGTAAAGCTGCTGCGCTTCCTCAAGCCGACCCAGGTCTTCGACCACCAGCGCAAGGTTGTTGTAGGTACTTGCAACCTCGGGATGATCGGTGCCCAGCGTCGCGGCGCGAAGCTGCAAGCACTGGCGGAACAGGGCTTCGGCCCTTGCTAAATCTCCTTTTTCCCAAAGCAAAGTGGCGATGTTTTCGTAACTGGAGGCAATCTCTGGATGTTGCTCGCCGTAGCGCTTGGTGCGTTGCGCCAGCACGTCGCGAAACAGTGATTCAGCCTTTACCATGTCGTTTTGAACCCAAGCCAATCGCGCCGCGAGGTCCAGGAACTTAAACCTCAGCGGATGCTCACGGCCCACCTGCGCCGTCGCCAAAGCCAAACCACGCTCGATCAAAGGTTCCGTTTCCCCATACTCCGCTTTGACCAGAGCCAGATTCCCTTGCTCCAGCCAACAATTGAGCAAATGCGGGTGGGTGTCCCCAAAAATGCGGCGCACCAAACGCTCTGCTTCCGCAAAACAACCTTGCGCCGGTGCGTGTTGCGCTTTGACCAGATAGAGTTTGCCCAGCGCCAATTGGGTATTGGCGATTTGAGAATGAACCGCCCCATAGGTTTCTTGCTGTTCCGTCAGCAGTGTTTCCAAAGCCGCCTGCGCTGCCTCATAACGACCCAGGACCCGCTCGAGATCGGCAACGTCGCCCAAGAGCCGGAACTGATCCTCCCGTGCGAGTAAACGCCGTCGCACCATGGCCGCCTGGAAATTGTCCTCCGCTTTCAGATAGTGACCCCGCGCCGTTTCCACGCGGCCACGCTCATGCAGCAAACGCACCTGCTGAACCGAGGTCGGCCCCAGCTCTTCGAGTTGTTCCAGCAACGCGCTCGCTTTCTCATATTCTCCTTGCTGAAAACGGGTACGCGCCAACTCGAGTAAAATGTCGCCCTCTGAATCGCCCGATGCGGCCGCCTCCAATAGGTTCGCCGAGGTATCGTAATCACCCAGCGCACGGTAAACGCGGCCCATCGTTGTTTGCAAGTGGCGTTGTGTCTCCGGCGCCTCGTCCAAACCCGCCAGTTGTTCGCGGCCAATCGCCATCATGTCGACGACTTTAAGCTGGTCGCCCGGCGTGACATCGGGATCAACTTGCTCGAACATCGTCACCAAAAAGTGGGTGACGGCTTCCGCTGTTTGTTGGCGACGATGAGCGAGGTCACGCTCGCGGCGCAACTGTTCGTTCTGAAACCCTGCGTACACCGAAAAAGCCGCCACAAAAATCAGCGACACCGCCGTCACACACACCGGCAAGGGATGGCGTGTCATGAATTTGCGCATGCGGTAAAAACCGCCGGCGGGGCGCGCCTTAATCGGACGTCCGCCAAGGTAGTGGTTGAGATCTTCCGCCAGCGCCGCCACCGTCGGGTAACGCCGCTGCGGCTCTTTTTCCAAGGTTTTTAGCATGATGGTATCCAGGTCACCACGCAACTGCTTGGCAAAACGTCCCTTACCGGCGGCACCCGGTGCAGTAATCGGCGCCGCCTGCACCTGTTGAACCAGATCGAGGTAACCCAACTCGCCAGTTTGATAGGGTCGCTCACCGCAAAGTAACTGGTAAAGCACCACGCCCAGGGAATAGACATCCGAAGCCGCCGACAACCGTTCGCCGCGCAACTGTTCCGGCGACGCGTATTCCGGCGTCAGCAAGCGCTCCGCAATATGTGTCAAGGTCCGTTGTTGCCCGGAGGTTGGCTCCAAAACCGTCGCCACGCCGAAATCGAGCAAAATCGGTTCGCCCTCTGGATTAATCATGATGTTGCCAGGCTTTAGGTCGCGGTGAATAATCATCTGACGGTGCGCGTAGTCCAAGGTCGTGCACACCTTCAAAAAGATCGCTAACCGCTGCCGTAACCCGATGTCTTCGCGCGTCATCCAGCGCGCCATCGTCTCGCCTTCCACGAATTGCATGGCAAACCACGGCTGCCCGTTCTCGCGCTGACCTGCATCCAACAATTGTGCGATATGGGGATGCCGCAAGCCCGAGAGAATTCGCGCTTCTTTAAGAAACAGTTCTTTCGAACGCGGCGCCCAACGCGACAACGTCTTAACCGCCGCCTTCAGTTCCAAATCGTCGTCACGCGCCGCCAAATACACCTGACCCATGCCGCCGCACGCCAAGAGTTTTTCAATTCGAAAGGCGCCACAATGGTCACCTGGCTGTAAATCACCTGTTTCGCGCAACGGCGCGGCCCGCGTCGGCATGGTTCCCGCATCTGACTGATTCGAAGCGGCTTGTTGATTGAGATCGGATTCGTGCACAGCAACAACTTCCCAAGGGCGTCAAGGCCAAGGTCAACAAGCAAGCGCCGAGGGCCCACGAAACCGGAACACCTTCATCCGTCACCTGCTTGGCCCCGCGCGTGGTGTCTTCGGTGCGAGCTAACCCGGCCCACCCTAGAACCAAAAGCGCGAAAAGATTGGGTAATTTTGGCTAAAAATCTGAAGCTAAATGGCTTTAAAAAAGCGCACCGAGGCCGCCAACACTGTTGCAGGCCGTTGCATCCCAGATGGTTTAACCAAAACCACTGCAATTGATCGCGCCGCTTAGGGTAAACCCAACACAGCGCACAAGGCTATAGCAAGCATCGGCGCAGGTGCCGTCCCACTCAAGTTTCGAAGCCCGAGTTCGGTGGAAAAGGCGGGCAAGACAGGCCACTCCCGAAATATTTTTGTGATATATTAACAGGCTATCAGACAACTTCACCCCTTGCGGAGGTTTCCCCCATGACCCTTCCCACCCTCATTCTCCCCTGGCTCTTCCTGCTCGCCGGCGCCTCCCCTAACTTCCAACGCGCCCGCTCGCTCAGCCTCCCCGAAGTGCGCGAACAGGTCGCCGGCATTTCCCTTTATGCTCACTGGGATGCCGAAGGTCGTGGCTTTTGGCACATGCAGCGCCGCTTCGGTAAAAAAACCTTCCACTGGGTTTCGCTTCCCGACGCCGCGCAACGCCCGCTTTTCGATCACGCCGCCTTGGCCCAGGCCTTGACGAAAGCAAACGGGGAAACCGTGAACGCCGACGATTTGCCTTTGAGCGCCGTGACCTGGAACCGCGACCAAAACAGGCTCGACTTCTCAGCCTTCGGTAAAACTTGGCGCTGGCAAGACAGCGATCAGACACTGGCGCCCCACACGCGCGGCGCCGCATTCGCCGCCGAAAAGAACGGCCGTTGGGCGGTCTTCCCCGACAACGGCAACTTGGTCGCCCACGACCTAAAAGACAAGCAGCGTCACACACTTACCCACGACGGAAGCCCACTCTGGGCCTATGGCTGGGAACCTTCGTGGTATGCCATGCAACCCGCCGACGCCGCCGCGCCGCCGGTTCCAGACGCCTGCCACGTGGTTTGGTCACCTGATCACAACCGGTTCGTCACCTTCCGCATCGATCGCCGTCACGCCAAAAAGTTGTATCTGTATCAGCCCGCCGCCGCCGATGGTTTTCGCGCCAAGGTCTGGCAATACGAACGCGCCTTGCCCGACGATGAGACCCTGCCGAGCTATAGCCTGCACCTGTTCGATCTGGCGCAGAATCGCCAAATCGATGTGACCATGCCCGCCACTGACGCCTACCCGCAATGGTCGCTACCGCAATGGTCGGCCGACGGCAAAACCCTTTGGTGGGTGCGCCACGAGCGCGCCTTTCGGCGCGTTGAGCTGCTCGCCATCGACGCCGCAACCGGCCAATCACGGGTATTGCGCAGGGACCAGAGCGATACCTTCATCGATATCAACCACCACCAGTTCCACGTGTTGCCGGAACGCCGCGAGATTCTGTGGTCCCATGACGGCGACGGCTGGAACCACCTTTTGCTTTTGGACGGCGAGACCGGTGCGGTTAAGCAACGCCTAACCCAAGGCGACTGGATGCTGCAAAACATCGAACACGTCGACGAAAAGAAAGGCCTGCTGGTTTTTTCCGCCAACGGCCGCGAAGCCGATGTCGATCCTTATTTCCGTCAACTCTACCGCCTCGATCTAACCAACGGCGCCGTTACCCTGCTCACGGACAAAACCTTCCACCACCAGTTCCAAATGTCACCCACCGGTGACTTCTTCATCGACGAACGTTCACGGGTCGATCAGCCGCCGCATTTTGTGTTGCGGCACACCCGCGACGGCAAGGCGGTCAAAGTCCTGGTGAAAGCCGACATCAAACCCCTGACGGCGGCGGGCTGGCGCGCACCCGAACCCTTTGTGGTCAAAGCGCGCGACGGCAAAACCGACCTCTATGGTTTGATGTACTTGCCGGCCGACTTTGACCCCAGCAAACGCTATCCAGTCATTGACGCAACCTATTCCGGCCCGCACGCCGTCAACACCCCAAAAGGTTTCGCACGCTTGTTGCGACGCAGCGAAGTCGGCATCGCCGCCCTGGGATTTGTAGTGGTCAACATCGACGGTCTCGGCACCGCACGGCGCGGCAAAGCCTTCCAAAACGCGTCCTATCACAACCTTGGCGATGTCGGCGCGCCCGACCACATCAGCGCGCTGCAGCAATTAGCGCGCACACGACCCTGGATGGATTTGGATCGTGTCGGCATTTACGGTCACTCGGCCGGCGGTTACGACACCGTGCGCGCCATGCTCATGCATCCCGAGTTTTACAAGGTCGGTGTCTCCTCGGCCGGCAACCACGATCACCGTATGGCCAAGATTTGGTGGCCGGAATTGTGGATGGGCCGCAACGGCGAACACTACCAAGATCAATCCAACATCACCCACGCCGACAAACTGCAAGGTCACCTGTTGTTGGTCCACGGTGATATGGACAACAACGTCAATCCCGCTTCAAGCTTGCGCATGGCGGCGGCGCTGATTGAACACGACAAAGACTTCGAACTTTTACTGATTCCCAACCGCGACCATTACCTGGAAGACCACCCCTACTTCGTCCGCAAGCGCATGGAATGGTTTGTCCGTTGGCTGAAACCCCCAAACCAGACCACCGCCGCTGACGCCGACCAGTAAAAAAGGATGGGCGGCTTGCGCCGCCCACTGCTTGGTTTACCACCCTGCGTTTCTGGAAGGCAATCACCACACAGTACTTGGATCTTTTTGTATACCTGGAACGAAACCATTGAATGGCAAGAGCCTTGCGTCTTCATGGCGCGACCACCTAGCCCCAAACCACTCAAACCAAAAAATCTAAAAAAACCTTTACTAAATATTACGCTTAAAGGCTCAAGACAAAGGCACCCAAAGGGCACTATAAAACGCTTGAACTACCTATGGATTAAGGAGAACACAAACAACCGCCCCCCCCTAAATTCAAGCTTTGCCTTTCTTCTTTTTAGCCAAAGAAAAACGTTCTTCCAGCTCTTCTTTCTTATCCTCAAACAGCAACCCCGCAGGCGAATTAAAAAGATAGCGAACCACCATAAACATCAGGCCTAAAACATTCACGCCAAGAGTAACGATTGACCACTCTAGAACTTGCGTTTCCAGTGAAAAGAAGCCCCATGCGGTGCCAAAGCCCTGCAGTATAATGATGACACCTAAAAGACCAAGCCAACCTACGACAAGCCAGAAAACATATTTGGCATAACGTTCACGGATCTCGATATCTTTTTCGGTACTAAGGTTTTGTAGCTGGGCACGCTTGTGAGCGATCGCATTCATTTTGGCTTGATGATCATCTTTCGTCTTGACCGCATTACCTAAGTCGGAATCCTCAAAGCCAACAATGTCGCCAACCTTAAGGCCTTCTTCTTTAACCTCACCTGTTTCTTCCATGATCCCTTGCCCAACCGGTAAAATAGTCGCGAATTGTTTCGTTTGGAATCTGCAAGTTCTTGATGCGATTATCAAAAACCGCCGCCCAGGGTCCTTTTGGCTCATGGACAAAATCGTACAACTGACTGTTGGAGTAATTTCCGTATACTTCGCAAACTTTGTCAATTACATCATGGGTCAACTGATCTTGCCTTGGAATACCAGGTGTAAAAAAATCATGCTCATCAGGGTCATATTCAACAGCATATCTTTGAATGGGCCCATCCAAATACTCTTTAAAGTGATGGTAGAGAGAAGAGATAACGGGGCCATGGCGCCACGCTTCAACCATTTCATCAAGTAGAGGCCGGCCGGTAATAGCCAGAAACCATCCGTGAGCGAGAAAAACAAATTTCTGAAGGCGAAAATTGGTCAAATCACCGATTTGATCAGTGCAATCGAGGAGCTCATTCGCGACAGCTTTTGCATCGTACGTCATGCTCCCCCCTTCCTTGCGAAAATTAAAAGCGCCACGGCGTTTTCTCGGCTTCATCTTAGCACAGGTCCATCACAAAAAATTCCGGACAACCCTCTCAGAATCGCGCCATTAGCCAGACGGTAAATTCAGAGAATCCATCTGAGATTGATGTCGCAAAAACAAAAAAACACCCCTCTTGCCGCTCAGCGGATATAAATACAGAAAAACACCGCGACCAGTAAACCCTCGACTGGTTGCGGTGTTTTATCCTTCAGACAAGCACGCCCAAAGGATTGGTGTGCTTGCCTTATTTCGCTGCAATGAAACAGATTTTTTCCGCAATTTTCCAGTCATCACCGACCTTGAGCAGAACCAAGTAATCGGTGAACAGACGACCAGGCGTGTGAATTTCGACTTTCACCATCGCCGCCGTACCGGTGATATCGCTCGCCACCATGCGCCCACGCCGGTCGTTGGCCGCACCGTCTTTGAAGCCGTCGACGTATTCATCTAAGGTGTAGCGCATGGGTTTGCCGTCCCGGATGAACTGCAAGCCGGCATTCGGCAGGAAAGCGTTGCGAATTTGTATTTTGTTACCGGCAGCCGTACCGGCCAAATAGTCATTCACACAGCGGGCCACGTTAACAGCGTCGTAATCGACCTGTTTCATCAGTGCCGTCTGGTCGAGTGGGGTCGTCACAAGCAGGGTGAAAGCAAAAAATAACGGGGTCATGGGTTTCTCCTTAGCATCTCAAAATGGATCGTCAACCTCGCCGCCGGCGGGCACGCGAAACCGACGCGTCGCCCTCCACGGCCGACTCGAAGGCATCCTACGTGGCCGCGGTTCGCGAATCTTCTCCAGAAAAGCTCGCGAAAAGGTCCAGACGACAACACGCTTAATTCAAAACACTTAAAAACACACACCCAAAACCCGCGACCCGCATCAGGACCCGACAAAGGTCGATTCTCCACGAGGACATCCGCGCCTGAAGCGTCCCGTTTGGGTTAGAATGGCGCGGCATGACCAAAGCGCGAGCCGAAATGAAACATACGGCCAAAATTCTTGAGAAGGGGTCGCTGTGTCGCAACCCGAATTGAGCGAGGATCGTCCCTTCGTATTTTCCAACCAACGCGCCCAGCCCGCCACCAACACCCTCGCAAGCGAAAAGGGCGAGGTACGCCTTGAACCGCGTTTGATGACGTTGTTGTGTTTGTTCGCCTCGCATCCTGGCCACGTGTGGTCGCGTGAGGAACTTCTGGCCCGACTCTGGCCCGACACCCACGTCGCCGAGGACGCCTTGACCCGCGCTGTTTCGGATTTGCGCAAAGCCTTGGGCGACGATCCGCGCCGGCCCACGTTTATCGCCACCATTCCCAAACGCGGTTACCGCTTCCTGCCCACCGTTCAATTCGAAACCCGGCCCGTGCCGCCGCATCTCGAAGTAGCGACAGCCATGCCCTCGGCTCATAAAAAAGACGAGCCCGACCCAGCTTCGGCGCCCATTGAGCGAGCGCCGGTCACAGCGCCGCCGGCGATCCCTTGGCAACCCGTCATCGCGGTATTACTTGGTGCCGTCGCTTTGGTGTTTTTAATCAACGGCGTCTTAAGACGAGGACCCGAACCGCCGCCAAACCTGACCGTCGCCGCCTTACCGGAGCAAGAAATCGTCCTAACCAACTACCCCGGACTAGAACGCCAACCGGCGCTTTCACCTGACGGGAGCCGCATTGCCTTCGTCAAGGAACACAACGGTTTTCGGCGTCTGTTCCTCACCGACAGTCACGGTGGCGCCGAACGCCTACTTTGCGACGCCGATGGCGATCACGCGAACCCAACCTGGTTCGCCGACGGCACCCGCCTTGCCTTTAGTCGCCGTATCGAGGATCGCACCGAATTGGTCGTCTGCTCCGCAATGGGCGGCCAAGTGACACCCCTTTACCGAGGCGGAGCCGTCGACGGCATTGCGGTCGGCCACAACCATCGTTTCATTTACTTCGCCGAACAGCACGACCACACGGCCCACTTTCAACTGCAACGCCTCGACCGCGAAAACGGTGCCGTGATCCCACTCGCCGAAACCGACCGCCCTCATCACAGTGATATTCAGCCGCGCCTTGCGCCCGACGGCTCGCGCCTCGCGTTTGTGCGCGTGAGCGAAGCCGGTGCTCATTATTTGATGCAAATCGACTTGGCAAACGGCGTGACCCGCCCCCTGACCGAACCCGATATGCGCACCAAAGGGTTCGCCTGGGTTGACGATCAACACCTGGTCATCGCCAAGCACCAACAGGGCACCTACTACCTCTGGCTGCTCGCGCTTCAAGACGGCAGTGAAACCTGGCTTCCAACACGCGGTGAACGCAGCATTACACCGAGCTTTTCCCCCGCCGCCGGCACCTTGGTTTACGAGAAAGTCACCTATAACAAAAGCATTTATGTCGTCGATACCGAACAGCCGGGCAGCGATCATCGCCCACTCGTCGCTTCCAACTACTACGACTGCGAACCCTTTTTCTCCCCCGATCAAACCCGGCTGCTGTTCACCTCCAGCCGCAGCGGTACTCTGGAGCTCTGGTGCACCGATGCTTCCGGCCAAAATCCGCGCCAACTGACAAAGCGCGACAGCCCCTTCCTAACGCGCCCGCGCTGGGCCAAAAGCGGGCCGGAGGCCGCCGTCTCCGCCCTCAAGGCCGGCACCATGCACATCTACATCGTCAATGCGGAAACCGGTACGGTGCGTGATTCCGGTGCCACCGGCATGCTGTGCGACTGGAGCCACGACAACACCGGCCTCTACATGGCCCGCACCGAAAACGGCCAATCTCAACTCTTCCACTTTGATTTGGAAAGTGGTCGCGAAACCTTGGTCCAAGGGAACGACGCTTTTATCGGCCGCGAGTCGCCCGACGGCCGCCGGCTCTTCTTTTCCTACCGACGTCGCACCGGCCTTTGGTCACGACCCTTGCACCAACCCGATGCCAAACCCGAGCTGGTCATTCCCGACCTCGCCGTCAATCAACACCTCAACTGGGATCTCTCTCAGCAACATCTTTTCTTCGCCGCTGAGCTCGACGGTCGAACACACGCCTTCCGTGCCGATTTCAATGGTGAGAACCGGCGCGATTTAGGCGCCCTGCCACGGTTAGCCGCACCCAGCCTATCGGTATCACGCGACGGCAAAAAATTGCTTTACGGGCGCGTCCTCCACTACGAAATTGACCTTATTTTGACGCGCAAGCCGTTTATTGACAAAGGAAGCAATCACTAACAGAACGCCACTACATTTAACAACCAAACCACAACCAACCGGACATCATTCGGCACACCAACTAAAAAAGCCTGTCCAAAACGTTCGCTTGGCAACGTCAGACAGGCCGTTTTTGCAAGGTTGATTTTCGGAACAAGACGAGGCCGCGAGTTCAGCCCAGGTGTCATTCTCATCCGGTTTTGAGGCCTAACACCTTTTTGGCGAACCCTAGCCGCAAGCGGCTGCTGTGAAGGCCGCACCGAATTTAACGGCGCGGCCCTGGCATCCGTTAGAAGTCGTAACGCACGCGAGCGTAGAAGAAACCACCGTTAAACCCAAACGGGGTGAACTGGCTGTAGAGGTTACCGACACCGGAACGCGCACCGGGATTTTCCTGTGGGAAGGTGTCGAACACGTTCTGGCCACCAATCGTGATGCCCAAACGGTCGTCAAACAGGTACGCGATTTCAGCATCGACCAAAAACTCGCCGTCGTAAACCTGGCCGTCTTCTGAATCAAACCACTCGTCGAAGTAGCTGACGCGACCGAGGAAACGCCAGCCACCCATGCGGTGGTTAGCCGCAAAGTTGTAGCGGATCTCCGGCAGACCTTCCTGCAACTCGCGAATCCGGGTTGCATCCAAGGTGTCGGGGTTAAATTCTTCAACGCTGGTTTCCGTTTTGTTGAACACCAAACTGAAGTCGGTGTTGCCGCCCAAGGATTGCGGCTTGTAGGTGGCAACCAAATCAAAACCTGACGTTTCTGTTTCAAAGTCGTTGGTGAAGAAACGGAAGTTCTGCAAGTTGGCGGCACTGGTCACACCTTCAGCCAACAGGTCTTCCACTTCTTGATCGGTAAGAGCAAACAACTGCGTTACCGCCAAACGGTCTTTCAACTCAATGTTGAAATAGTCCAACGTTACGTCGATGGGTCCCAATTTGAAAATGGTACCCAAGGTGTAGTTGATCGACTTTTCAGCAACCAACGGCTCACCGCCACGCAGACGCGCAACCGCTGAAGACGAAGGGATTGTGCCGTTGTTTACCAGTTCCATCGCGACTAAATCGAATTCAGTCGACACGTTAAACGCGTTGGACTGACCCGGCGTCGGCGCGCGGAAGCCACTGCTGATCGAGCCGCGGGTGGCGAAAGCCTCGTTGAAGCGGTAGTTAAACGCGAACTTACTGTTCATGGTCGTACCAAAGTCATCGAAGTCCTCGAAGCGGCTGGCCACACCGGCCGTCCACTTCTCACCGGTCAACTCAAGATCAGCATAAAAGGCGAAGTTGGCACGCGACCAGGAACCGGCCGCAAGTGGGCTAAACCCGGGGAAACCGTTGGATGCCGCCGAGAAACCCTGCTCGGCCAAGCCCCCAATTTGGTAGGACTCCTGTTGGCCCAAACCGATTTCGAAAGTTTCCTCACGGTACTCAACACCACCGGCGATGTTGGCCATTTCGCTGAGCGGGTAGGACACATCAAAGTTGACGCTGACTTCCTCTTGCTTGTAGAGGCCGGGGTCGAACGACGTCGGCGTGTCTGGACCCAATGAGGCGTTGACCGTGTTGAAGATAAAGAAGTCAACCTCGTTGGAACCGTAGCTGGCGCTGGCATCCCAGTACAAACCATCGCTGGTGGCACCTTTAATCCCCGCCAGAATGGAGTTGTCGATGACGTCGCCGCCGAAGCTAGGCGTGAAGCCGCCGGGAAACAGCTCCTGGAAGGAGAAGCAGTTGGGGTCGGCGAAAACCGCCGCCAAGGCTGCTTGATCGGGAACACCGTTTACGATCGGGACTGTCGGACAATCGGCCGAGCCGTCCAAAACGCCGTCACGCGCGTCAAGCAGGTCACCGATCAAGAGTGTTTCACCACCGTCGGCACTGTAAACCGAGCTGCGCGTGTTGGGGTTACGGAAGTAGAAACCGCCGGTCACCGTTTTACTGACGTAGTTGGCGTGGCCGTAGAAGCTTTGTCCACCGGAAAAGGTGTGCCCGAAGTTGGCCCACAATTTCAGGTCGTCTTCAATTTCGGGTGAACCCCACACCTGGGCCGGATCGGCAACGTTGTTGTTGCCGGCTGCAATCAGCAAGGCCGCGTCGTCGCGCTGCACACTGCGGTT
The DNA here is from genome assembly GCA_030429565.1 of Holophagae bacterium. Taxonomy (GTDB): domain Bacteria; phylum Acidobacteriota; class Holophagae; order Acanthopleuribacterales; family Acanthopleuribacteraceae; genus Acanthopleuribacter. The sequence continues at coordinate 127,842 of JAUIFE010000014.1, forward strand.
GGTGGGATCGGTTTGGCCGTACTCAAAGCTCAGGTTGATAAACCCGGATTCGCCCCAAGGCAAGCCGACGTTACCGCTGAAAGTCAACGCATCGCCGTCGCCTTCCTGGTAAGTGCCGTTGCGCACTTCCAAAGTCGCGCCTTCACGGGAATCCTTGAGCATGAAGTTCATGACGCCGGCAATGGCGTCGGAACCGTACTGGGCCGAAGCGCCGTCACGCAGCACTTCTACTTGGCGCAGCGCAATCGAGGGTATTGCCGAAATGTCGGGGCCTTGGGCACCGTCGGCGACACCATTACCGAGCCAATAAATAACCGCCGCACGGTGGCGGCGCTTGCCGTTCACCAACACCAAGGTGTGGTCCGGCGCCAAACCACGCAGGTTGGCGGGGCGGACAACCGTGGCCGCATCACTGATCGGCTGGCTGTTCACGTTAAATGAAGGCACCAAGTTGCGCAGTTGGTTGGTGATATCCACCTCGCCCTGATTGGCGATATCGCCGATCGAAAGCACGTCAATCGGGACCATGGATTCGGTGGCCGAACGTGGACGCGCGCGGCTACCGGTTACCACCATGGTTCCGTAAATGCTGGTATCTTCCTCTTCTTTTTTGTCCTTGTCTTCATCCTCTTTTTTCTCGCCGTCAGTTTGCGAGCTGGAAGAGGAACCCTCTTGGGCAAACGCCGGGAAAGAAAGGCCGCTCAGCACAACGCCGATCATCCCCAAGAACAACAATACCTGTTTAAAACTACCGTTAGTCATAGTCTCTCCTGAAACTCACATCCGGCCGGAAAAGCATCCTGTCCCGATACCGGAAGAATTCGATGGTAGGTCGTCAGAAACAAACCCAAGTTGGCGACGGCCTTCGCGCCTCAAAGCGATAAATGAATGTTGATTTCAGGTCCAAGCGGAATGAGAAATCAAATGCCCCAGAATAAGGGCTGCAAGTCCAGCTCATGCCTAAGCCGTTTCATGAATAGGTGAAACAATGCCGGACTCGATGAAGTCGTGGTCCTAACTTGGGTTGTTGCAGGGAAGTATAGCGGAATAATGGATGACCACGACAATGATTGACCACAAATCGACACGCTTTTTCCAAGAAAACCCTGTTTTCCAAGCGATTCATTGCCACACAACCAAAGCATGGCTCAATTTTTCACCAACCCTCGCCTGGGGTGTTTTACGCACCCGAAAGGTCCTTTCTGCTTCATTTGCGGACGGATCGAAACCCTAAGCGACGTGACCGCCGAAACCCCGGTACACCAACCATCATTCATAACCAGGGGTCAACGCCGTTTGATCAATCGTCCTTTTCCCTGAGCCGTCCCAAGACAAGAACCGGCGGTATACAGGGCATCGAGACCAAAGGAAAGCGTGGAAGGTCGGCGAGGCCGTTCAAACAAGATTTGCGTCCGCCGGCCGTAACGCGCGCTCAAGGGCGCAAACCTCGTCCGGACGACCAAAAGCAACGAAACGCGCGATTTCCTTACCGGTCCGCAGATCATACAAAACAACGACTTGCCATGGGTCCAAGCTCCAGCGGCGATGAGCCGCTACTTCATCCACGCGCCAAGTTCTTCCGGAATCCGGCAGTAGCAGAATCCCGTCGTTCACGGTTAGGTCAATGGGCGTGTCGCCGTACAGTGTGAACAATGCTTTGAACAACCAAAAACCAATAAGGGGTCCGACAAACAAACCCAAAAGGAGACCCAGGCCGGGATACCCAAACAAGGCGATATAGGGGTTTAAGTTAATGATCAAGCCCGAACCGAGGCCCATCGGAATGAAGTACTCGTAAAAAAGATACCAGCCAATAAGAACGTCGCTTTTAAATTCCATCCCATCACCTTTCTTTAGCGCGCGTTTTCACGCCCATGATAAGAAACGCGCAAAAAAGAAGGGGATGAGGCATTCTCTCGCCGGTGCCACGCAAGCAAGTCGGTTCAAGAACCGAGTATGCTCCGCCGACCAGTGCACATCGAGAGCAACAAGGTGCGGAACCCGACGGCGCTGATAAACCGTCGTTCTCGAGCAGCCTGAGGCCCAGCGAAACCAACAATGGTAAGCACTCTAGGTTCGGCGGCGATCCCGGAGAATGGTGATATCCATATTTGCCGTGGAATCGTGCAGCCCACCAGTCCCACATTTTGGGCACGGCGTTTGGGCAACCTCAAGCCACAGTAGCACCGCATCGTGACAGCCGCACTCGGGACACACGCCTTGCCCACCATCAACAAGCGACCCGGCTTCTTCTAAATAAAACGACGAGCTTGTTTCAAGAAACTCGGGTTGGGCGGGTTCATCGTTCGGTGCACCGCCTGGGCGATCTTGCGGTGCACGGCGACGCGCTCGCCGCTCGCTGGGTTTCAAACGTTTGGGCGGCGCCACGTACGCGGGGTTCGGCTTGAGCACACGATAAGCAAGGAAGCCTGGCCGATAACCCGATTCGCCCTTTTTCAGTTCGCGTAGCTTCACCGACGTGAGACAGTGACGGCAATAGCCGGCCCAATCGTAAAGCCGATGCCCCGCATCACCGAGCAAGCGCTTGAAATCACAGTCAGATGCACTGCATTCGGCTGTTTGAATAAGGCCCATGATTCCCTCCGATCACCAACTGAATTGGAAGGTTGTTGTCGGTTGAAACTGGTGTTCTTGCTTCCCCGAAAAACGATGCGGGGCCAATGGGTGATGGCCCGAGATATCGTAAAGCACCCCTTCATTACATTTGGGGCATGGTGTTTTGCCGTATTCGTAGGCTAAGTGTACACCGTTGCATTGCCCACACTCAGGACAAGCCCCTTGCTCAACGCCTTCGACAAAACCCTGTTCGTCAACATACAAAAACGACTCGGTTTCCAAAAAAAGTGGCGGATTGGGGGGACGGAGCCGACGTCCTCCACCTTCCGCCCGCTGAGCCTGTCGCTGTAATCGTCGCTCAGCCGGCTTGAGCCGCTTGCGTGGCGCCATTCGCTCAGGATTCGGCTTGAGAATGCGGTGGATCGTCAGGTCAGGCATATATGCGGGATCATTCCGCAAAACTTCACGAAGCATCACGTTCTTAAGGCAAAGACTGCAAAAACCCATCCAGCCGACATAAAAATCTCTACTTGAGCCAATTACAAGACAGAAGTCGCAGGTCGGTGAATCGCAAGTGGGATAAAAAAGCCAACTCATCGAACATCCTCCACGCCATTCTAACAACCCAGCCAACACCTGATCTACTTGTCAAAGCAGCCTCACCTTGAGTTTTGATTGCAGGCAACGCTCAAAGCACGGTCATTTTGCCGGAACTGCACATGCCGCTCACCCCCACCAAGGGAAATCGAACGTCGTAATCGGTTGAAGCTGATGTTCCTGCTTGCCCGCGAAATCATGGGTGCGATCCATATGAGCGCCACAGAATTCATAGAGAACCCCGGTCCCGCATTTCGGGCACGGTGTTTTACCGTTATCAAAGCCAACTTGTAGTGCGTTTCGCTCCCCGCACTCCGGGCAAGCCCCTTGTTCAACACCTTCGATTAGACCTTGTTGCTTATCGATATACAGATACTCTTCCGTCGGCTCAAAATAGCGTGGTGCTGGATTGGGTTGTGACTGGGCATCCGATCTGTTTTTTTTCATTTTCCTCAGCAAGCGGCGCTCTTTTGGCTTGAGCGCCTTCGGTTTTTCCAACTTCACCGAAAGAGGTCTGAGCACGCGGCGAATAAGCAAATCGGGCATGTAACCGGGATCATCGGGACCGAGTTCGGCAAGCATGACGCTCTTAAAACACTTTCGACAGAACCCAATCCAGCCATAACGCAAGTGCATATCAAAGCCTATGACACGACTGAAATCGCAGTCCAGCGAATCGCAAGTGGGATAAAAAAGCCAACTCATCGAACGCGCCAGGCACAAATCAAACTTTGTCGAAGAAGATCCATAAAAAACCACCGCATTTGGTGATGCGCCTTGGTGAGCAGTCTCCTGCGTAGTCCACGACCCGCAACAGAAAGAATCGCGCATGTAGAACCATAATAAAGGAACGTCGCAAGCGCCGACAAACGGCGTCTGCCGGTGTCGGCAAATGGAAGACAGCCACACTGAGAATGCCCTCTTTTTCCCTGCTCGAGGCGTTCTGATCCATTTGGCCGCGCTCATCTTTTTAAACGGCGACTCGCTTCGCCGAGGCGGAAATGCAGCACATCAGTATCACGACTTACTGGAGGGGAAAACCGAGAGGCGAGCCGACATCCACTTTTGATCCGCCAAGGCAAAAAACGGCATCGCAACGCGACCCACAAACCTTGCTCCCGAGTCGGGCACCAAACCGGGGTTCCCATGCTTTGTTTTTCGTGGATCCTGTCATCGAGGGTTTTTTCAGGGTGCGGAACGCCACCTTTCGCCCGTTTAGAGGTGTATGCTTGCGACAAGGATCCTTGTCGTCCCGGCCACCTTGATCACGCGCTGATCCGGGTCGGAAGCAATGCAGTGTGATCGATGGAGGGTTTTCCTTGAAATCTAAAGACGTTGACGAAGGCATGTTGCACGCGCGCGATCTTTCCGGCCTTGGCCGCTTGACCGTGGATGCAGTTCACGGTGTGACCGATTTGGTGGAGGCCCTACACCACGCAATCGTCCACCTGGCTGCCGTTCGCGGCGCGCCGGACCAAGACCGTATGGCAGGTATTCCGGGGATGGTCTACAGCAGTGTTCGCGGTATCACCGGGCTGGTCGGGGCCGGGCTCGATCCCCTACTCAGTCGATTTGCCACCACGATCGAACAGCAGGCACCCTCACCGAAACGCGAAGCCATGGTTTCCGCATTAAACGGGCTTCTCGGCGATCACCTTGCCGCTCGATCCAACCCCTTGGCGATCCCGATGCAATTTCGTCGAAACGGTTTGGCCGTCACACCAGGCGACATTGGCAAAGCCCTGCATCAATCAAGGGGACGACTTGTCGTTCTGGTACACGGGTTGTGTATGAATGACTTGCAATGGTTGCGGCACGGGCACGACCATGGCGCGGCCCTCGCTCGGGATCTCGCCTTTTCGCCAATCTATTTGCACTACAATACCGGACGCCACATTTCAGAAAACGGCAAATCCCTTTCTGATTTGCTTGAAGTGACGCTACGTGGGATGAACGCCCAATATCCGCACCCGATTGAACTCATCCTCCTCGGCCACAGTATGGGTGGTTTGGTCTGTAGAAGCGCCTGTCATTATGGGGCGGAAGACCGGCGCGACTGGCCGCAACATCTGCGCACCATGATGACTTTGGGGACACCCCATCACGGCTCGTTATGGGAAAAAAGCGGCAATATTGTGGATACCATGCTTGCGATAAGTCCATACAGTGCTCCCTTTGCGCGCTTGGGGAAAGTTAGGAGCAGCGGGATTACCGATCTCCGTTACGGCCATGTCGTGGCCGAGGATTGGCAGGGTCGGGACCGATTCGAAGCCTCCAGAGACCGGCGAAAAACGGTCCCACTGCCTCAGGGCGTGGCCTGTTACGCGGTTGCAGGCCTGAAAGCGAACGGCAGCGGCACCGGCATCGACCAACTCGTGGGAGATGGATTGGTTTCCTTGGATAGCGCCCTGGGTCGGCATCCAAACCCCCGCCTACACCTGAATTTCGCCGAACACCATCAATGGACAGCCCGTGATGTGGATCATTTCGACCTACTCGATAACCACAGCGTTTACACAACCTTAAAGAAGTGGTTGACGCGCCTCTGTGCGCCGTAAGCGCGGCTGGGTATCCGAACTGAAAGCACAACGCGAGCAACACCGAATCACTGATTGAGCGAGAAAATCGCAAGAGACAAAGCCAGACTGCCATGTTTTATCCGCCGACGCGACAAGAAACGTCCCGGCAATAAGCCATCCTGGCTGCTTCTTTCCAGACAAATTCGCGCAAGCCCAACCTTCCAAAACAATTAGGTTAGCGTGGGACGCCCCCCTCTTCAGAGCCGAGATCGCAATTATGCTTAAACCTAAGCGAAGCGATTCTTAGCGGAGAAATCGCACAACTATTGACGTTTCCTGCGTCAAAACTTGCGCGATTTCATCCACCCGAATCGCTCAGTTTAGCTTAAAACCCTCAGGGGCTGATTACGCCGAGACTGGAACCGCCCCACTGCTCCCGGCCCCCCAAGCGCCATAAACCATTCGACGACTGCAACTTACAAACCTGCTCTTTAAAAAAGAGCGAGCGAAAGCTTGACAAGCCCCGCAAGCGACCCTAGTGTACATAACGAATATATACAGAGAGAGAGTTATGCTTCTCCACCTCATTCCTACGTCGTCTGAACCCCTACATTCTCAAATCTATCGACAAATTCGAGGCTTCATCCTGTCTGGAACCCTTGCCCCAGATTCCGAACTGGCCTCCATTCGCGCCTTTGCACAGCAGCAGAAAGTCTCTGTCATCACCGTTCAAAGAGCCTACGACAATCTGGAACGAGCCGGATTCATCCTCACCCGTCGTGGAAAACCCGCCATTGTCGCCCATCTCTCCCTCGAGGAACGCAAGAACATTGTGCGCGCACTGCTCAGAGAACAAGTTCAGCCCATTCTTTCCCAAGCAAAATCCGATGGGCTGACCCAGGACGAGCTGATTTCCGAAACGACATCTATGATCAAGTCCCTTGTATACTAGGAGAACAACCCATGAATTCACCTATTTTAGAATTACAACAATGGAAGGCTAAATTATCCAATTTCCATCTTGGCCCTCTTGATTTAAGCCTTCGCCAAGGCCGCGTTGTCGCCTTGGTTGGTCCCAACGGTGCCGGTAAAAGCACGTTGCTTCACTCTCTAGTTGGATTATTACCTAAGACCTGGGGAACCTGTCGTATTTTTGGTAAACCTCGTCACCGAGACGATGAAGATGTTATTTGGAAACAGCAATTGGGTTTTGTAGCCGATCACCCTTTGTTACTCGAACGCCACTCTCTGCAAAAAAACGCCAAACTCATTAAGCAGCATTATCCAACCTGGAACCAGGCCCTGTTCGAATCGCTCCAACAGCAAAGTAGGCTCCCCATGCACACAGCGGCAAATGCCGTTTCCAAGGGACAGCGTATGGCTTTTGCCCTAGCGGTTGTCCTCGCCTACACGCCACGTCTCATGCTGTTGGATGAACCCACTGCCGGTCTGGACCCTGTTAACCGTCACTTTTTCCTCGATCAAATCAAAAATGCGGCGCTGGGAGAACAACAGGCGACGGTTCTGGTTTCAACCCACATCCTCAGTGATGTCGCGCGTATTGCCGACGAGGTCTGTTTCATGAAAAAAGGCCGGATCGAGACATTCACAGACCGTGAAACGCTCACCCATGACTGGTATCGCGTGAGCTTCCAAACCCAGAATCAACTGGGCCCACAATCCTTGCCAGGCGTCGTAAAGTGGCAACAGGAAGGGACCTTCTACCAAGTGGTCACCTCATCCTTCGATGCTTTTCGGCAGCACCTCGAGGGACAAGGTATCACCATCTCTCAAGCAAACGCCCTCAACCTGGAAGAAGTGGCACGCCATCGGATGGAGGTGTAATGTGCCGGTATTTTTTATCTTAGCCCTACTGAGCCTGATCTTGGATCCTGGCTCAGCACAGACCGTGATGATGGCTTTCGGTGTCATACTTTTTGCATCGGGTAAAGGCACAGCATCCCAGGATGCCGCGGACTTGAGGGAAGCCCTTCTGTTCCAAATACTCCCCATCTCACCACGCAAGCAAGCGTTACGTCATCTCAAGAAAAAAGCCCTCTTCTTAATCGCATTCCAAGTGATGGTTATGCTGCGCGTAAACCTCATTCCCGTTAGTGTTGTGGACGAACCGCTTCTCATGTTTATCGGCATAGAGGGCAACCTTCAGCTTCTTTTAATTTCATGGACGCTTTTCATGATGGGTGCCATTTTCTCATCCAAACACGTTTATCGTTTTACCTATAAGATTTCAGCTGTGCTCTTGAGCACACCCTTACTACTCTGGCAGGTAGCCATGGGTTCTTTGTCGGGACAACTGCTCTATGGCGCCTATGTCGCGATCTATTTCAACCTGCTCCTTTGGATTTACTGCAAGGTAGCCAAGGTTTTCATAACAGACATTAAAACACCACCCGGAGAACTGCGTCCTTCTGCAGCATGGTCGCCGACAGGCAACCCAGCTTCTTTTAGGGACACAAAGATTTCTACACCAAGCCAGGCCCCATCCTTACCTCAAGCGAAGTTGACCGAGGAACGGTTTGATCGACAAACCATCACCCCGCTGGTGTTCGATAAAGCTCGGTTTGACCCCGTAGGTACCCTGATTCGAGCGGACCGATCACAAATCCATCTAGGTATTGCTCTTTTTGGACTACTATTCGTAGTACCGGCGGCGTCTCTCATCAAGATGAGTTTCATTCAGTTACTGGGCCTCAACCTGGGCTTGCTCTTTGGTGCTTGTCCACTTTTCATGATCGTCGATCATTACAAGAAAGACCACCAGCACCTCATGACCCTTCCCGTTTCCCGGCAACACGTGGCTCGGGCTTGGCTGAAGTTCATGTTCGGTTATCTGGGCGCTCTCATCTTCTTGGTTTGTGTCATTCAAATACTTGTAATGAAAGCCTTTCCAACAATACTCATCTTGACACCGGCAATCATCCTGCAACTTCTCGTCTTAGGCGTAAAGAAAGAGCCGGTTTGCACAAAAAGCCCAGCTGATCGTTTTAGAAAAATCTTTTGCTTTTCTTACATTGCATTCGCCATTATCAGCAACATTTTATTTCACCATCTCCCGGCGGCATGGGGTGAAGCAAAAAACGCCGTAACAAGCACAATCCCCCCCTTAATCCTATTACTATTTTTTGCTCTAACCAGTGCACTAATGCTCCGCCACACAAAAACATACCTAGCAAAAACCTGACCCCACCCACAGTTGCACCTGAAATGACGATTCTTGGCGGCGAAATCGCTCATTTCAGGTTACATAGACCAAGTGGAACCTGCGTCTCAAAGACTGATGTCCCCACGGGAGTCGGAGAGACATTATGGAATCGCCATACGATACTCGGGGGGAGGGTTCCCCCCTGCAGACATCCCAAATCCATAATGTCTACGAAATCGGAGGAAACCCACAGGCCTGAGTCATGGGGAGCGATTCCGCCCAAATTCTACCCCAGCGAAGTTCACGAAGCGATTCTGAGCCATGCCTTTTGCCATGCCCATTACCATCTTCGAGAGGTCATCGATCAGTCCGCCCAAATTGAAAAAGCGGCGACAACTTTAACGGCAGGCATTTTCCATGGCATCCAGCTTGTCTGGGCTCACATCGGCCACTCTCGCATCTACCATCTTCGCGGCAACCAACTCCGATGCCTAACCACGGACGACACCAGGGCTATGGCGGCCTTGCGTCAAGGCGACATCACGCTGGATGAGTTTTGGACCCACCCCGGCCAACGCCACTTGACCAAAACGCTAGGCGGATCCTCGCCCTACCCCCCGGCCTTCGGTCGTTCCGATTGCGAACCCGGTGACATGCTCCTTTTTTGCACCAATGGGCTTCATGACCATGTCACCGAGGAAGCCATCCGTCTTGCATTGCTAGGAAAACCGAAAGAGCCGGACCGAAAAGCCAAAATGCTTGTTGGGCTCGCGGAGGCTTCGGGCGGGAAAGACAACACCACCGCTGTCGTGGTTCAGGTTTCCTAGAGGAACCACTTTTGTCAGCGAATGGACCTGCGATTTTTGGCAAAATTCTTTCACCGGATTCGCGATCACTTTGCGCGTTAGTTGTGAACACTATATCTGTCGATAATCACACTAACGCACACATAAATAATGATAAGTTTTACGATTCCAACCATCGCCAAATTTTGAAACAGAACCAACAATGAATTTAGGCCTTTATTCCTTCATCCTAATCGCTAAAATGACCTTCGTCCTTAATCATCACTCGTTTTAAAAATTCAGACAAGAACGCCTGGCAAACAGGCTTCTTTCGATTTTTTATCTTAAAGCAAAACTGCTTAACCTGTCTCATAATAGGCCTCTCCGAAATAAGTACATCTCGGAGGCCTTCTACTATTGTTGCTTGTCCTTTCTGACCTGCCCTTAGCCCTATAAAAAACTAGCCCATACAGGAGCTTTAACAATGCGCGATTTCGTTTACGAATATCGTCCTGTCCTCTCGTGCGCCCGATTATTCATGGGGTGCTTGTTTCTGATCACCGGCACGACCGGCCTTACCTCCCTCATTGCTCAAGAAACCGATTACCGAGTCGTCGTCACCGGCACCCTCCGCCGCGACCCTACCGCGATCCACAGCTTCACCGAATCGGTATTGCTGGAGCCGACGCCTTCCGTCCTCACCAACGACCGCAATCCAGCCCAGCCCATCGCTGTCGCTGTTTCCCCCAACGGCGAAACCCTTGCGGTTGCAACCCAAGACGACCACCGCTTCATGTTGCTCAATAGCGAAACGCTGCAAATCCAGCGGCGCTTTAACCTGTCCGGTGCCGGTATGGATGTGGTCTTCTCCGCCGACGGTAACTCGGCTTTTGCTTTGAGTGAAGCGCCGTGGGGCAAACCCGCCCAAATCTTTCATTTCCAGCTCGACCAACCACGCTGGGACTACTGGGATCTGCCCTCCTTTTCGCAACCACGCGAGTTGTTCCTAACACCTGACCAGCGCACCTTGATCGTGCGCGGCACCACCAGCCTTTGCTTCGTCGATCTCAGTGACTTCAGCACCAACTTGGTCAGGCTCACCGCAACGTCCGGCGACTGGGTCTTCAGCGCCGACGGCCGCAGTTTGTACGTCAGTAACTTCGGCAGCACCACCGCTCCCGGTTCGACGGTCGAGAAAATTGACCTGGCCAGTCAAACCGTCGTCGCCCAAATCAGCTTGTACAAAAACCCAGGCGCCATGAGTTTATCGCCGGACGGCCGCTGGCTGGCCGTGGCGACCTTTGACGCATACCCCTATCGAAAAACCGGCTTGATTCAGTTCATCGATACCGAAACCGACACGGTGCTCTCACGGCCACACCAAGCCAACAGCTTTATCAATGAAATTCAATGGTTGCCCGACAATCAGATGATGGTTTACCTGGCTGATTCGTTTGGGTATCTTCAGCTTCGCCCGGCTGAGGCCAACAGTGAACCGCGCATTTATGTCGACGTCTCCGAAATGGTGGCCACGAACCCGTCGCGCAAGCTTTTCAAGCAAGCGCATTTCGACCAGGCCACCGGTATGGCCTACGCCCGTTTTCAGGACGCCGTCTTTGGTTTTGACACGCGCAATCACAACCGCGCCTTGCGTTTCCCACTCGGCTACAGTTCCACCGACATGGCCTTGAGCCAGTCGGGCCGAGACCTGTTCGTCACTACTTCTGCAAGCAACGATTCACACAACCGTGTCATGCGTCTAAAAACCAACAAGTTCACCTCGATTCAAGAGCACGTCTATCCTTACCAACACCACCATGGCTGGATCGATCCCACTTCCGAAACGCTTCAGTTTTCAGAGTCCGGCAAACGCTTCTGGGCTGTCGAAGCCAGCGCCCTGTGTCAGGTCACCGAAAACACCCATTCAAGCAACCTCTACGACCTCTATCGAATGCGCACCGACGACCTGCTTCTGGGTCGCGAGCCAACAAACTTGTGTTTCTTCGACAGTAATACCGGCCAAAAAATCCGGTCGATTCCCTTGGGTAGTTCGCCCAACACAATGGTGGTTTCGCCGGACGAGCAATTCGTCATGATTACCAACAGTTCATCGGCAACCGTCAGCCTGATTGACATTGCGGAACAACAGCTTGTCGCCCATGTCCCCGTTGGCGTTACGCCGCGTAAATTGGTCGCCACCAACACGCATGCTTATGTCGCCAACGAGGGCGGCAACTCACTGAGTGTGCTTGATTTGGAGACGGCCGTCGTCTCAAACACCATCGCCCTCAATTTTCGCCCGACCGACCTGCAACTGTCCGCCGACGGCGCAACTTTGCTGGTGTTGCATCAAAGCAACGGCCGCGTCAGTGTGATTGACACGACGGACGAAACCGTTTTGCAGGAGGTCGCGGTTTCAACCCGTGTGTCCTCGTTCAAGATCAATGGCGCAGGTGACCGCTTCGTTTTGGGATTGAGTAGCCCCAAAGAACTCCAACTCTATACGCGGGATGAAACCAACGGCACCTGGACCTTTGCGGCGAAAGAAAGCCTACCTTACGCACCTTACGGTCTGTTCCTGACCCCCGACGATGCGCGGATTTATGCGGGCATTAGCTACGGCCGTCGCGGCGAAGGCGAGTTTTATGTGTATGGTGGTCGCGACCTGTCACCCATCGCGGTTTTACCAACCGTCGACATGCCCAAGTTCATCCACTTCAGCCCGGCCTCGGCCGGAGGCGGTGCAGAAACCTTGCCCATCGCCGATCCCGTGTTGAAGGCGTTTTTGGTTGGCTTGTACGACCAAAACTGCGATGCAGAACTTTCGCCTGCCGAAATCGACGCGGTTACGGTTCTAAACTTCCCGGCTGATTCAAGCAGCACAAGCCGTGTCACCGACCTAACCGGCCTGGCCGCCTTCCCCAACCTTCAGACCATTCGGCTTCCCAATCATGCCGTCACCGCGCTTAGTCCGTTGCCGGTAAGTTTGGTCGAACTCCAACTGGACGGTAACCAAATCGAACAACTCGCCGAGGTACCCGAAGGCTTGTTGATTCTCGACGTCTCCCGCAACCCGCTGGTTTCTGTGGCAGCCCTGCCGTCCACGCTCATCGCGGCGATGTTTGATCACACCCAACTCGCCAATTTACCGGTGCTTCCCAACGCCATGCGCATCCTCGTGCTCGACAACACGCCCGGCGTCGATTTGACCGGTCTCGACCTAAGTAATCTTTGGTGGCTGGGTCTTTCCGGCTGGGATCAGGCCGACCTTCCCAGCGGGTTAACCCTTTCCGCCTTGCGCTACCTCGATTTGGTCAACAACCGCTGCACGCTGGTGCCCGATCTGACAGCCATGCCCAACTTGATCTTTTTGGATTTGACCCAAAATCCCTTGGACGAGGGTATCTGTGATCAGCTAGCCGAACTAGCCGTCAGCCGACCCAATTTGGATGTGAGCATCGGCAACTTAACCGGCGAAACACCGAACTGCGAGAGCGAAAAACGCGGCAAGCAACGTCCCAGTGTGCGTCAACTACTTAACCAAATCCGCGCCAACGGAGGTGCCTTGTGAAATATTTGATGCTTGTTCTATTAATACCGGCCGCGTTTCATGCAGCGGCAGCCGACCTTTACCTTCGGCCGAAACCAGGTTTACCCGGCCACGATACTGTGGCGAACGAAGTCCGAATTCAAGAGTTGGCCGCGAATGGTGACTTTTGGATTCAAGCCGTGGTCGCGGGCAATGAAGAACCGATTTCCGCCGCGCAAGTGGAGGTCGCTTATCCCGCTCACTGGATCCTCGTTGATAGCGCGGAGCCATTACGGACGGACAGCAACCTATCAAATGAATACGTGGCCTTCCTGCCCAGTAGCCCCAGCGGTGAGTATCAAGATGATCTCATTCAAAACGAGTTTGGGAAGTGGCGCGCGATGATGGTTCTTGCAGATTTCCAAAGTCATCTACGGCCGTCGCCTGAACCACAAGTGCTATTCGAAATGCGCTTCCGCGCGGCAGGCCGCACCCAGGCCTCCTGCAGTTCTTCCGAAGGTCGCATTACCGTCAAACCCGCCGGCATGGATCCGCTCCATGGCACCATGGTGCTTAACCACCGAGCCGGGTTGATGCCGCTCACCGTGACTGACCATCAACCAGTCCGGTTGACCCACGAGGGCGTGCGCCAAAAAGGTAACCTGACCCGCTACCTCCCCGGCGGCGACGACCTGGTCGTTGATTTCAATGACTTGGCCGTGTTGTTACGCTGCATCACCACGGACCAACGCGGCTGCGGCCTTGCGCGTCTCAGCGAAGCCGAATACCACCAACTCACCGATCTCGACTGCAGCGGCGGCGCCCCCAATGGGTCCGACCTCAACGCGCTGCGTTTGCTCATCGAAGGATCCGCAATGACGACCGCCAAAACATCCCAGGCGCTTCTGTTGAAGCCGGAACAAGGTTTTTTCGCGCTTGACCTCGGCGACTTCCCTGGCGGCCTGGCCCTTCAAACGCCACGCAATGACGCGCAGTCGTTGGCATTTCTCGACGCCGCTCAAGCGCTGCCAGGTTGGCGTGCGACGCTTATCGACCAGCCAGGCACCTCGCTCGTGGTGCTGTTGCTTCCCGACGAAAAGGCACACGCGCGCGATACCCGCATCGCTTGGCCCGCAAGCAGCGACCGCGTCCTTCCATTAACTGTGACGACCTTGCAAACCCGCGTAACGTTATCAGAACAGGAGTAACGCCATGCGTTTATGGATGTATTTTGCTTTTCTTTCCGCCCTCTTCGCGCCGCTTCACGGTGCTAAAAAAGAAGTCACCACAGCACCGCCACAAATTCCGGCAGGCATCTTCGCCGCCTATCAGCCCGGCGTGAACAAAGCCCCTGGCGATGTTGAAACCAATCTCGACCGGCCAGAATTCAATCTGGACCGCGCCTTCGAGGGCGCCTCACCCAATGCGAACATCGACCTCTACAGCGGCACGCTGCTGATCCAAGAGCAAGACCTTTTCCTCCCTGGCTCCTATGGCGTCAATCTCGAAGTCAATCGTGAATTCAACGGCAAGGTTTACGTGCCGCGCGCCGACACCCAACGCGTTCGTGCGCCGGACTCGTGGGTCGGTGTCGGCTGGCGAATGAACTGGGGCGTTTTGACGCTAGGCGATACGGTGGTGGTCTTCGACCTCGCCGGTTATCCCGCCCAGCGGTTGTATTTGGCAACCACCGGTGACGGGACCGATCCGGCCGGGAATGCCACCCACGATTACCGGTTCCTTTCTCCGATCACGGGCGACCTTGTCCAGCCTTACTTGTCCAAGGAATTTTGGCGCGCCTGGACTGAGCCAAGCCAAACAGAGGGTGACCCGATTTGGTACGTGCAGGATACCGACGGCAAGCTGTTTCAAATTGAAAAGGTCGATCACGTGGTTGGCGATTACGCCACCACGCGAATTTGGCATCCAATGTCGCCCAGCACCGACATCACGATTGAATACCAACCCACCCAGATCCGTCTTAACCAACGGCCAAACCCTGAATCGACCAACCAGGTCTTGGTCAATCTTTCCAACGGGAAACTGGCTTCCATCAGCGTCGCGGATCGCCGACTGGATTACCAAGTCTCACGCTGTGGCGGCAATCCCCAGGACCCCGAGGAACGCAACTGCTTGGTTCGGTTCACCAACGCAGAAGGCGAAGCAACCGAATACGACTACGGTACCCAAGCAGGCAACTGGGCCGCCGAATTGGATAAAATCACCACCGCCATGGGCGCGGTTTACACCTACCGTTATGACGACGAAACCTATTACCACTACCGCTCGGAATCGGGGTTGTTCAACACACGCGTGGTGCGCCGCCGGCAGCGCGGCGAACAGACCTGGGACTACAACTACGACCACCCACAAGTCGAACGTTACGACGAAGATCTCGACTTTTATGTCTCCGACAAGACCCACGTCCTGACGACAGTCGAAGGGCCGGAAAACGTCCGTCGCCAATACCTTTTCGCCACCTATGCCGGGGCTGTCGGCGATGGGTTGCGGCTCACAACCTACGCCCAAGACGCGGGGCGTCTGTTCAGCTCGGCCGAGTTCCACAAGGAAGTCTGGAACCTCAACGAAATAACCGGTGCCCAGTACCGCATGGTTGACGGCTTGACCGAAGCCGGCAAGTCACCGGCGATTTACTTCACCCACGTCGTTAATCCCGAGGACAACCACATTCCGTTCATCGCTTTGGCCGCCTACAAATACAGTGGTTTCCTGCCCCACGATGAAATCCCTAACGGTAGCGGCGGCGATCGTCCTAACCCATTCATTCTTCAAGAAACACGCTACAAGTTTCGAACCCGTGGCGAAACCGAACCGGAAAAAGGCCCGACACTGGTGTGGATCGAGGACCCGTTCGGCCGTCCAGAAGAAATCGTCAGCAGCCACCTCAACCGCAACGCGCCGGACAGCAAACACGTCACGCGCAATGAGTTGACTTATACAGTCACCGCTGCTCAGTTGACCAACAACCAACTGTTCCTCGTTACAGAAGATCACCTCTTCCACAACGGACCGGCTGAGGATGGCGGTGTGGTTGTCCCAACCAAAGCAGGCGAGGCAACAACACCGGCCTCACGGGTTGTGCGGGCTTTCGATGAATTTGGCGAACCGACACGGGTCACAACTTACGACTTGGTTACGGATCACCAACACCAGGTCGGAACCACCCCAAACTATCGCCAATTCCATGTCACGATCCAGGAACCAGGCCGCGACCAAAGACGTGTCATTTACCGCTCGGGCTTACCTTCGCAGATCCAAATCCAACAGGACGGCGAATGGCTCACTTTGCGTTCAGCCGAATACGACATTTTCGGTAACACGATTCGTTGGACCAACAGTCTCAACCAGACCTCGACCTTTGAATACGACCGCCTGAATCGCATCCGTTTCGAGTATTACCCGTTGATGACACCTTCGGAAACCCGTTACACCATCGGTCAGGGCGCGGTCGTACGCCGCCAAATCGGTGACTCGGGACCTTGGGAAAAACTGACTTTTGATGAATTCGGCCGTAAAGTTGATCATCGCAAGAGTGAAATCCCCGACGCCCAGTTTGTCTACCAATACGACGCGCTTGATCGATTGGTCGGCGTGACCCATCCCAACGGCGGTGTTGCGTCTCGGCATTATGATGCGCTTGGTCGTTTGATTTCGTTGAGCCGGACACGCGATGACCGCGTCGAACGTCAGCGCTGGCAATACTGGGACAACCTCAGCGTGCTGTTTACAGACGCCCAAGGTAACCAGACATTTAAGCGAGACGACGGCACAGGCGCGCCTTCGATGTTTGTCGATCAGACCGGCGCCGTAACCGACATTCACACCGACGCTTTTGGCCGGATTGTTCGGGTTGAACACGGGACGGCTGTTCGAACCCGTAAGTACAGTGGCCTGGGTCGTATGTTGGAGGAATTCCACCCGGAAACAGGCTTGCAGAAGTTTGAATACAACGACTTTGGCGATTTGGCGGCCGCTCGATTCTTTGCCGACGAAAATGGCGGC
This sequence comes from Holophagae bacterium, assembly GCA_030429565.1. Taxonomy (GTDB): domain Bacteria; phylum Acidobacteriota; class Holophagae; order Acanthopleuribacterales; family Acanthopleuribacteraceae; genus Acanthopleuribacter. The sequence goes on from JAUIFE010000014.1 coordinate 145,035, forward strand.
AACAATCCCCACAAAACACATCGCTTCGAGTACGACGGCCGTGGCCGCATCAAGCGCCAGCACCTCGATTCTCCAGATGTCAACGCGCCCTTTATCCGTTGGGAATATGACAGTGAAAACTTGGTATCGGTTCACAACGAAACTGCCGATCTTACGCTTGCATATGACAACGCCAATCGTCTGGAAGCGCGTCACTTCAACCTACGCCAAGCGAACCAAGTCCTGACCACGCGCTACGGCTATACGAGCGAAGGCCACATGGCATGGATGGAGTACCCATCCGGCTCCCGCGTGACCCATTCGTTTGATGCCGGTCGACATTTGTCCGGCGCGTCGGTCGCGACCGCCTTTGGCACCGGCACCATGGTTGAAGATCTCCACTACGTGCCCGGCCTGGGTCAGTCGCCCAATCCGGTGCCTGGATCCTGGAAACTCGGCAACCAAGTTGAAGAAGTTCGCTATTTCGGCGTGTACGGTCGTCCCTACGCTGAGGAAGTGCATCAAAGCTGGGCCGGCGGGCAACACTTGGTTCGCAAAGAACGCACCTTCGATATTCTCGGCCGCATCACGCAACACTCCTCCTTTTCGCAGGAAGCAAATAACCCGAGCCAAGTCGCCGACTACCAATACGACACCTTGTCGCGATTGGTGCGCGCCGACTACCGCGACCAAGACAGCGGTTTGAGCCGTTTCGAGGACTACTTCTACGACGGCGACAACAACCTGTTGGCCTATGGTGGCAACGCCGATGACATGCCGATGCAGTACCCCATGTCCGCCGACTTCAACGGTGACGGCAGTATTTCCCAAGCTGACCTACACGGCTTTTCATTTGGTGACATCGACAAGGAAGAAGCCGACTTCAAACACGACCTTGACGGCGACGGTCAAGTCACGCTCTTTGACGCGGCAAAACAAGGTCTCAACGTTGCGCCTTTCGCGGCGCCGACCACACCGGTCACCAACCGCTTGGTTGGCTGGGAATTCACGCCGGACGGCAACGTCTCCCGAACCCCAGACGGCAAGCGCTACAGCTACAACACCTGGAACCAGTTGGTGGCTTTTGGAGAAAGTGAGCGCCTAGCCTATGGTCCCGAAAAGCACCGGATCCTTGAATGGCAAGAAGGTCAAGAGAGTAAAAAGTTCACCCTGTTCAGCGAAGCCGGCAACCCCATCGCGGAGTATCGTCTGGAAGGAAACTCACTCACGCTGACCAAGGAAACCTATTACTTCGGCGGTAAGCCGGTCGCAGCCGACATTTACGAAGCCGAAGGCCCAGATTGTTCGGAGCGGGTATGGTTCCACTCGGATTACCTGGGCTCACCAACCGATTACACGGACAACTCGGGTTCGATTGCCGGCTTCCAAGCCTTCGCGGCATTCGGCCAAAAGTGGACTGCCGACATGGCTTGTGTCCCTATCGGCCGTGGCTTCACCGGTCACCAAGGTTTGGCTGATTCGGATCTAACCTGGATGAAGGCACGGAGTTATTCCAACCGCTACGGCCGATTCCTTCAGCCTGATCCGGTGACCATCACGCTCGAACGTTTGGCCAATCCTGGCCAACTCAATCTTTACACCTACGTTGACAACAGCCCGACCTTGGGTGTTGACCCCCAAGGTGAATGGGTATGGATCGTCGCCGGTGCAGTTGTCGGCGGCGGTGCGGATTTAGTCGGCCAGCTCATCGTGAATGGTGGTGACATCAAAAAAGTTTCTTGGCTGAGTGTCGGCGGCAGCGCTGTCGCAGGAGCCTTCGGCGGTGGCGCGTTAAAGGCTGCCACGCAACTTGGCGGTCCAGTCGTCAAGGTGATAGCTAAAGAATTCGGCAAAGAATTAGGCGAAAACCTAGTTGGCGAACTCATTCCGGTTCCTATTCCGGGCAGAAAACCAAAAAAGCCGACGCTTGACGCGCCTAAACCCAAAAAGTGTTTTCCAGCGGGAACGCTGGTGTTAACTGAAGAGGGTTTGGTGCCAATCGAAGAAATTGAAGTTGGCGATAAGGTCTGGAGCCGCGATGATCAAACCGGTGAAGAAACCTGGCAGCAGGTAACACGGGTTTTCCAGAGTGAATCACAGGCATTGCAATTGTTGAGTTTTTCCAATGCTTACGGAAATCACTATACAATCCAAGCGACTGCTGGACACCCTTTCTGGGTGAAGCAGCTTGGGTGGGTCGAATCACAATATCTAACCGAAGGGCAAAAAGTTTGGACTCGTGATGGTTGGTTCGAAGTCAAAAAGAATATTGAACGCCAAAAGGTAGCACCGGTTTTCAACTTTGAAGTCACCTACTTTCACACCTACTTTATTAGTAGTATCGGATTCTGGGCACATAATTCCTGTGATGACATACACCGCATCGGAGGATCGAATGTTGATAACTTGAGTCTTAAAGATGCAGAGAAAAAGTTGGACCCTCCTGGGATTTCAGTTTTAAAATCGGATTCACCTAAAGAAGCCGCAGAGCAGATGAGAACGGCCTTCCCGAAAGCAACTAAACTCCATGAAGCAAGTAAAACCGTGGGTTCTTCAAATGTTGAAAAAATTCAAGACGCAGGCTTTAGTGTAAAGCCAGATCCTACGAAAAATTTCCCAAACCACCACAGGATAACTCACCCTGAAGGGGTAGAAGGCTTTTCAAATGAAAACCTCGAAAAACTTTCAAACGCCTTCAAGGATTCAAAAGGAAACTAGCCGTGATAAATGAAACCGTAACTATCCTAGACAAAACCAAAGATACCATGGGCCAAATTTTAATAAAAGAGTTCAATAATTCTTGGTGGCATGGAAAATTGATTGTCAATCAACTACCAAAAGACTTAGAATCGCTGTTCTTAGAGCTAGAGAATCTGATGGAAAACCAGATCTTATCGCTAATCGATGAAACGTCAGATAGAATAAATTCATTCGGCTTAGCAATCAGGAAAACTAACTCTGGTCATATTTTTAACCTCAAAGATATTCAGATTTATGGATTAGACAACAAAGAAACCACAGTTTGTTTCAAGCTCCTTGAACAAACATAAAACCTGAATGTTCCCGGAATTACTTGCGGCTGCCACAGACGGGGTTGTGGCGGCCGCACTTAACAAAGGCCCGTTGTGTCCCAAAAAGATTTCCGTCGCACATCGGAGGCAACCACTTCCTCAGCAATCTCTTGCGCGTGCTCTGATGGCGGCGAAACCGTAAAAAACACCCGAAGTGTCCTAAAAAGATTTCGGCAATGAATCAGAGGAAACCAGTTTCTCTCGAGCCCCTTATCGGGGCTCTAATTAAAGATCAAAAAGAATCAATCCAAAACCAACATTCCAAGTTATCACTCAGCTAAATCAAAAGGAGTGATAACTATGTCAGAATCGTTCAAGCATTACGTGAAATGGTACAAATCCATAATTAACAACGAGGTAGCACAGCGCTATCATGACAAGCTAAATCTCAACAACGAGATAGTTTGAAATTGCTTATTGTGATGGAAGCTATCTGAAACACATCAAGCGACAATCATCTCCTCCTTTGTCATACAAGAACTTCAAACAGAGTTTTGCCGCCGATGGTTTGTTAGACGGAAGTCATCAAGAGAAGTTTCGTTCGGGGCTTATTTTCCCGTTATATGGCGATGATCATTCTTTGAAGCAGGTGTGGGCGAGGAGCGACAATCACGTTCACCGACCAACTACAATTAGACTGGCCTTCATGGTCATCGCCTCGAAGCAGAAAAACAGCTGACACCGAACTCAACTTTGTACCAAATCAGAAATGAGCCTATTTGATACTGCGCTACAGCACAACAGGTCATGCTTTCGCCCCCCAAGAATCTCACGGTTTAGGCAAAAGCACAACGTTGAGAATTCACCTCCCCCGTGAGCTCGGATTAACTTTTTCGGCTCAAAACCTAACTCATCGTCGCCCCCAAGCTATGAATTCGCGGAACCACCATCGACGTCCCCGTCATTTCAGCCTTGTACCTGGGTTGAGCGATTCTTGAAAAATGAAATTAGTGCCAGAAATGGCAAATAGCTCTTTTTGTAATAGGTTATGATTAATTACCACAAAAACCAAACCCCACCCACTGGGTGACAAAAAGAGCCATGTATGACCAGCACAAAGTCATCGCGAGTTCCCGCCAAGTTTAAAATTTCCCGTATCGAAACAACGACCGATTGCCTCGCTGATCGAGGTGGCCTCGCCTTGTTTATGCGTTATCTCGATCACACGGGTATCGTCGATGAGCCGGCTCAAGCCATTAAAGGACATCAAGCCAATAAGAAGGGGCTTTCGGTCAATGATCTTGTTCGCCAAACACTTGGTTTCTTTACAGATGGAAACCATTCAAGACTTACTCATTTTGATCTGCTAAAGGACGACCTCGGGTACCAAGGTGTCATGGAGACCCCTGCTGAACGCCTTGCTTCGTCCCATCAGGTGAAGCGGTTCTTTAACAAGTTCACCAAAGTGAGCAGCAGCGCGTTCCGCCGTGTTCTTCGAGACATGGCCATTTCTCGCATGAAACGCGAGCAGCTACCGGTGATCGAGCTGTTTCTCGACACCATGGTGATGAACAACGATGACGCAGCCAAACGCGAGGGCGTAACGCCCACCTACAAAAAGGTTTGTGGTTTTCAGCCGCTTCAACTTATTTGGGATGGCCAAATCGTCGACGCACAGTTTAGAGGCGGAAAAAAGAACGGAAACCACGGCCATACCGCGTTTGCCATGATCAAAAAAGCGGTAAAAGCCATTCGCAAGCATGTGAACCCAAAAGTACCCGTGGTTGTGCGTATGGACGGGGGTTTCTTCGACGGAAAGCTGTTTTGGCGGCTTGATGTGAGCAACATTGGTTTTGTTTGCGCCGGCCGACGCAGCGAGGAAAACAAAAAGCTGGTTGCAGAACTCGACTCAGAATCAGCCAAAATCTGGCGACAGAAGAAACAAGCCTGGCAATATCAGGAATATACGACAACCTGCAAGTCGTGGGATCGTTCTTATCGGGGTATCCATCTCAAGAAAATCGTTGAAAACAACCAACAGGTGTTTGAGTTCGCGACCAAGGACAACCACATCATCACGAATCTCGGCTTTGAGAGTCGGGTTTTAAATCAGCTCACGGATGATGCACGCAAAAAGTACGAAGAAGCGGAATACCTCGTCGCGAACTTCTTTGCACGCGGTTGCGATGAGCTGACCCACCGCCGCTTCAAAGAGTTCGGATTTGAAGCGTTGCCATTCAAGCGTTTTGCGGCGAATGCTGCGATGTATTACTTGATGGTCATTGGTTACAACCTGATGGAATTTTTCAAACGCGACGTCTTAGGTGATCGCGTTGCCAAACGGGCCTACCCAACAACCATTCGAAGAAGGTATATCGATTTTGCGGCGAAGGTTGTCAGGACCGCTGGGTGCGTTATTTTGAAGGTGTCAGAGTCAGTGATGAACCGACTGAATCTAAACACTTTATGGTTAAGGTGCGAGGACGTACCGCCTGTCTTTCTTTAAGGAAGCACCCGGAGCTTTCTCTCAAAAGACAGGATAAATGCGTCTTGATGACGCATTCGCGACCTAAATCGGCCAAGAATTCAAAATATCGACCGCGACGCGCTGCGTGAACGGGCAAAACGCCTCCCGTATCGAAGATAAAAAACTCAGCTTTGAACATTTATTCTGTCTAACGTCGTTTTTTGAGAAACAGCAACTCAACTGCACTGTTCAAAAACAGAATCGCTCAACTCAGGTTGTAACGCACTCGGCTGTCTGAGCCATCTACAAATTCGCATCCATAGGTATATTCCGTCCATTCGTGGTCGACCTCGCGGGTATCTTCCAACACACAAACCTCCCATGTTTCGCCGCCGTCGTTGCCGGCAAACCAACGCACGGTGGTCGCGCTCGGCACGTCCATCTGGACATAAAGCTTGGTACTTGCAACAGCCTGGGCCATGGCATTTTCCCGCGAGAGGTAGGTCCCTTCCGTGTTGGACAGGTACCCAACTAGCGCGACGTCCTTATAGTTCAACGCTGGCGTGTCGTTGGCCTGGCTACCAATGAACCGTGCTCTGATCAGCACCTAACTGGCGACATTCGGCAGCTTCTCCTCTTCGGCCGGAACGAGGGAGTCCCAGGTCAAGCCGCCATCCGTTGGAGCTTCCCAATTAATGGCCGTCCCCTCGGGAATCGCGGAGTATTCATCGACGTTCAGCTCGCTGAAATGGACACCCGTAATGGGTTGAAACTGAAGGATGCCAGAGCTTTGGAAATCGTAGCCGTAAATCAAGCAGGTCAAATCGCTGCCGTTCAGCGGCGTCAAGGTCTCGGCATTCGAGCTTTCCAACAACACACCGGTGCTGTAGGCCTGGCTTGTGATGACGCCGTTTTGCCCGGCTTGGCCCAACGTCGCAATCCGCACAGGGTACTGGGTGCTATTGGTGAGTAGAACAATGGCCTTACCGGTTTCCCCGTTATGACGAAAAGTTGCACAAAATAATCCCGGTCTCGAAAGGGAATCGAAAATTTCAGCCCGGTCAGACCACTTTTTGTTTAGGAGTGGATAAATTCAGCCGGGGGGTTCGATATCGCAAGAACCCCTTATACCTGGCGGAAGCTAAAATCGAAAATTCTTCTTAAGCGCGCTTAGGAGTTTCCTAAGCAAATTTATCGAGCTTATCTGGATAAAACCGATAAAGTGGCCCTTTTGGACGAAAAAAGCCGCTTGGAAGGCGCCAGGCGGGACAGTGTTGCGGCGATGTTTTTTGATGGTATCAACGGACCTCGACCGGCCTCAATTCCACCAAAACAACTAGATATAAACCACTTAGCGCGGCACCTTATTAGCCCACAAAACACTCTCGATGAAATAACACAAGTACCGCATTTTCACAAAGTTACAGGAAAGTGGTGCGCTCGGAGGGAATTGAACCCCCGACCTATCGCTTAGGAGGCGACCGCTCTATCCAACTGAGCTACGAGCGCATGGTTCTTAGAATTTGGGCAAATTTAGCCTGCACACCGGGCGCTGTCAAGGCCCGCCTGCTTGATTCAACGAAGCGCCGGCGCAGGTCACCAGAGCAACCCACGCCTGCGCGCTCACCCTTAAAGCTGGGCGATGGCTTCGATTTCGACCAGGACGTCCTTGGGCAGACGTGCCACCTCGACGCAGGAACGCGCCGGTTTGTGATCGCCGAAGAAGTCGGCGTAAATCGCGTTAATTTTGCCGAAATCGTTCATGTCTTTAATGAACACGGTGGTTTTGACGACAGAGCCCGGAGCGCCACCCGCCTCTTGGAGGATCGCTGCCAAATTGGCAAGGCATTGATGGGTTTGCGCTTCAACATCGCCTTCGCCGACGAGTGAACCGTCTTTGGGGTCGAGTGCAATCTGACCGCTGGTAAATAGTAATTGACCGGTCAAGGTAACCTTGCGGGCCTGCACATAGGGGCCGATGGCGGCGGGGGCCTGATCGGTGTGAATCGCTTGTGACATGGATAACTCCTCATGGGATACGCTGCCTCGCACGCTCTTGCGGGTGGCGGCTGTGGCGGGCCGCCCGCCAAGTGCGAAAGCAAAAATTGGGGAACGATGTTCAAAATCGGCAGATTTTACCACGCATCTTGTGCCAAAATCAGGCGCCCCCTCTCGCCCTGAACCGATCACCTCAATTTTGGGCTGTTACACCGCGTTTCGTTGAGCGGGGTGTTGCCCCCCGATTCAATGCGACCCAGCGCCAGGAGGATCCCTTGCCGCAAGATCATGCCGACGTGAACACGCAACGCCGCGACGCCTTTCGCGCCGAGGCGGCCAAACTTGACCGCATCGACACCGCCGTTTACAGCGAATACGGCAAAGATCCACTGGACCCGATCATCGGCGGAGGGCCGCGCAACGCGCGGCTCGCCATTTTCGGGCGCGATCCCGGTCGAGACGAGGTGCGCTACGGTGAACCCTTCATCGGCGCCGGCGGCCAAAAAGTCCGCATCGAACTCTATCGCGCCTATCACGGCGACGAAATGCCCGATTTCGAGGCCTCCCGCGCCATCGGCCGCGAGGTTTTTTGGGGCAACACCTGTCCCTACAAACCGCTGGGCAACAAGGCGTGGCCGGTAAAAGTCAAAAAGGCGATGTGGCCACTCATGGCCGACGTATTGCTCAGCGATTGGGACGGGCGCACGGTCATTACCCTCGGTCGCGAAGCTTTTTTCTGGTTTGGCCTGACCTCCGACCGCGCCACCCGCAAGCGCCTTGAAGCCTTTTGGGCACAGGACAATCGCTTCGAAACCTCTTTTTCCTTTGAGCTGCAACTAGGCGAGCGCCACAAAATCCTGGAATTACAACCGTTACCCCACCCCTCACCACTCAACGCGACTTGGTATAAACGCTTCCCCGGACTGCTGCAGAACCGGCTCGAAAAAATGGGCTGGGGCCGCGACGCCACCCAAGCCACCCTGCAAAACATCTAACCTGAAAACAAACCGCTCCTAAAAAGCAGTGGCGACAGGCCGCCGAACCAAGCTTTCGCGTAAATCGCTCTGGAAAAAACCACGACTCGTTCGTTTTATTGGTGACGAACCACACCCGACATGCGCCCCAAGCCGACTAAGATCGCAGGTCGACGCTTGCAGGACGGCGTTTTTTTGGGCATGGTACCTCAAGAACCTTTCCACCGCCCTCCTTCACCCAGCCGAACCCGCCCTCCGGGAACACCTGTGCTCAGGCTCCGGCCACGGCCAAACTCAGGTCCGATCGGCCGCGACCCGAAAAAGTGAGTGTATGGCTTACTCAAGGCGCATGTTAGCCAGGCCACCCCGTAAGTAAAGCCGAACCGCGCCCATTAACCCGCGCCAACCTCCGCCCCCACAACCCCGTTTATTGAAAAGGCGACGCTCTTGCAATCCCCATCCCGCAATCAAAAACTCACCGATTGTCTGGCGCAACTCAGCGACGAACAACGCGCCGCCTGTGAAGTCTTACTGCAAAAAGTCGCAGCGATGGACGAGACCCGTCAGGTGCAAATCCTGCACCAATGGACGGCGGAGGCCGACAACGCGGCAGCGCCCCCGATAACCCCGCCATCGTCGACACCTCACACGGAAACGATCACTCAGGTCGGCGACGACCATCGTCCGCACCATGGCACAACTCTCGAACAGGGCGATGTGTGCGGCGTATTTCGCATTGAACGCCTGCTGGGCAAAGGCGGCGCGGGCCATGTTTTTTTGGCGCGACGGACGGACGATTTACAACTCAAAGTCGCACTCAAGACGCTCACCCACTTCAATGATACGCGCATCGAACGCTTTCGCCGCGAATGCCGCATTCTGGCCAACCTCAAACACCCCAACATCGCGCACCTGATCGATGCGGGCGCGCTACCCTCGGGCCAACCCTGGCTGGCGATGGAATATGTGGAAGGTCAAACTCTCGACCGCTATTTAACGCATCAAGCGCAAACCTTGCACGAGCGCTTACGCCTGTTTTTAAAAATATGCAGCGCGGTCGCCCACGCGCACCAACACATGATCGTGCATCGCGACCTCAAGCCAGGCAACATACTGGTCCAAGCCAACGGCGAACCGAAACTGCTCGACTTTGGCATCGCCGTGGTGCAAGCCGATACGCAGCCCCATCAAGGTGAAGAAATCGTGCTCACGCCGGGTTATGCATCACCGGAACAAATTCAGGGCCAACGCCTGACGGCGGCCTCGGACATTTACAGTCTCGGTGTGGTTTTTTACGAGGTGCTAACCGGTCACCGTCCCTACCAGGTCGACACGGTCAATAACGAGGAACTCGCGGCGCTGTTCACCACCCTGACGATTACCAAACCCTCGCGGCTTACAAACAGTCGCCTTGCCGGCGAAGCAGCGGCGGCACGCTGGTCGTTTTCCGATTTGGATCACATCGCGCTCAAGGCGCTGGCGCTCAACCCGGCGGACCGTTACCAAAACATGGAAGCGCTGATGAGCGACGTGCGCGCTTACCTACGCGGGCTGCCGATCAAGGCGCGCCCCAACAAGCCCTGGTACTTGTTACGCAAATTCCTGGGACGGCACCCACTACCAACGGTCTTGGTGACGGTCACCTTAGGCGCACTTCTGTTTTTCAACCAACATCTGCAACACCAACGGCGCCTCCTGGAACAGGAGAAGCAAACGTCGGAACAGGTCACGCGTTTTTTGATTTCAATGTTTCAACAGATCGATCCAGACGTCACCAAAGACGCCGACATCAGCGCCTTCGACATGGTCGAAAACGGGCGCCGCGCCATGCCGCAAATGCTGGAAGGCGCGGACGATGTCCAAGTGCACCTGTTACACAGCCTTGGCCAGGTGTATGCCGGACTCGGAAAAAGCGCGATCTCGGTCGATTTATTGGAACAAGCCCTGGCCAAAATGTCGGCGGGCGATGAGCGAGCCCTAGAAATTGAGTTAGACATCCTGGCTTCTGAAATTGACGCCGGTGAGGCACAAGCGGCGCAAGACCGGCTGGCCAAATTTCGCGCCAAGCTGCCTGACGTGGTCACACCGCGCGTGGCGACCCGTCTCAAGTTTTTGGAGATGTGCCACGCTTATCAACTCGGCCGTTATTTGGCGACACGCAACATGTTGACGGAACTAAAGGATCACCAGGCGAACCTGGATTTGGCAGAGCAGTTTCAGCTCCTAAAATTCACGGCCTTGACCAAAAAAGCCATGGGCGAGCGCCAGGCCGCCCAAGAAGGCTTGGAAGAACTTCTGGCCTTGCAAAGGGAAAAGCTGGGTTTGGTTCACTCACTGGTCGCCTGGACGCTGTTGGATTTGGGTTCATTTGAGACGGAGCAACGACGCTTTGAAGCGGCCAAACCCCGTTTCGACCAAGCAGAAGCGGTGTTTTCGCAGCTTTACCACGGGAACCACACGGTGTTCGTGCGTTGCAAATTGCGACGTGCGGTGTGGTTACGCGATCAGGGCCGATACGACGAGGCCGAAGCCTTGATTCAACAAGCCTCAGCCGAGGTTTTGAAAAACTACGGCAAGTACCATTTGCTGTTTGCCCACACGCTCAATCACCTGGGTATGGTTTATCAACGCTCGGGCAAACTGACGCAGGCCGAAGAAGCCTACCGCGAGGCGTTGGCGCTTAACCAAAACACACTGGGCGAGGAACATCTGCAAACGATTACGACGCGCAACAATTTGGGGGTATTGTTTAACACCCAGGGTCGTTTCGCGGAGGCGGCTGATTTCCACCGGCACACCCTGGCCCTCCATCGTCAAATCAACGGCCCGCACCATCCCCAAGTGGCGCTGGACCTCAATAATTTGGGGACGGCACTGGGGGCGCTCGGCCGCCACAAAGAAGCGGAAGCACTGCTGCGCGAGGCGCTTTCAATTTACCGCGACGTCTACGGCCCACAACACCCACAAGTGGGGCTTTTACTCAACAATTTGGGCCACTTGCACTATACGCTGTCGGCTTTGGAAGCGGCCGAAAAGGCCTTTCGCGAGGCGATCGACATTCGCCGCAACCATTTCGGCCCGGAGCATTCCTACACGGTGCAAAGCCTCAACAATCTGGCGCTGGTCCTCGAGAGTCACGGCAAGCTGGAAGAGGCGGAAACGATCTTGCGCCAGGTCGTGCAAGCCTGGACCAAAGCGCATGGCGAGAACCATCACTACACGGCCGTCGGCCTGGGTAACCTAGCCAACATTCGCTGCCAACGCGGCGCCTACCGGGAAGCCGAAGAATGGTACCAACGCAGTCTTGCGGTGCGGCGCGCGATTTACCCCAATCCAAGCACGGGTTTGGCACATGGACAGATGAAACTCGGCAAGATTTGGACCTTGCTCGGTCGTGCCGAAGAAGCCTTGACCTTGCTGAACGAGGCCGAAGCGGCCATGGCGGGCGCGCTCCAAGCCAACCACCAAAACCTGGTGCGCGTGCGCAATGAGAAAGCGGCCTGTTTGCTAGAGCTGGGCCGGGCCGATGAAGCGGCCGACTTATTGCAAAAATCGCTGGCGGCAGGCGCAGGTCTAGGTGCCCACCACCAGTACATCCTCGAGGCGCAACGGCTGTTGGTGGAGAGCAGCCTGCACCGAGGACAAACCGAAAGGGCGGCACAGCTTCTCGAAACCTTAGGCCACAATGCGGCGGGTCGGGATCACCCGTTGTTCGAAACCGCGCAACGCCACACTCATGCCCGCTTAGCAGCCGTCATCGACCAAGCGGACACCGGCGCCTGGTTTGAACGCGCCCTGGCGGCCGGCCGCCAGGTTTGGTCAACACCCCATCCCAAACTTGGCCGGATCCAAGTGGATTATGCGCTCTACTTAATTGGTGTGGGTGCACCCAAAGACGCCTTGGCACAGCTAAAGGCGGCCACACCACATTTGGTCGAATTGCCGGAAAATCATCGCTACCGAGCGGCGCAAAATCTGCTGTTACGCACGCTTGATCCCACGGCGAACAGGCAGGTCGACGCAACGGGCGCGGGCCTAAACGAGCTGCGCACGCAACTGGGGGACGGCCATTTCTGGGTGCGCCGGCTCGAACAAAGGTTGCAAGATATCGACGCTCTGCGCGCCAAACAAGCACTGTAACGCGGCCGCGCCGATCGACCCTTGGGCGACGAAACGAAGTTTGTTATGGTCAAAAACCTTAATCACCCTTGCCGTCTCAGTCGCGAACTTAACTTACCCATAACCCGGCCGGCCGCCGGGCACCAAGGAGAACACCATGAGCCATGAATCCCCATCTTTTGCCACGGTTTTAGCCGAACGCGATCACAGCGGCGCCGATTTATCCGGCATGTCCTTGGGCTCAACCGATCTCAGCGGAAAGTGCTTTAAAGACGCCGATCTTTCCAACGCACAACTGGGACGAGCCAACTTGGCGGGTGCCGACCTGCGCAATGCCAACCTTTACCAAGCCAATTTAGGCGCGGCGGATCTGACCGGCGCCGACTTGCGTTACTCGGATCTGCGCGAGACCAATTTAACCGGCGCCAACATGATGGGTGCCGATGTGCGCCACGCCTTGGGCTTGGACCAGCCTTTTGTGATTCCAGTCGACAACTCGATCAGCCCACACCGCACGCCGGATTCCGAAGACTTCAAAAAGGCCCGCCTCGAAGGTTATGACATGGTCGGTCACTGGGCCAAAAGCTACACGCTGCTGGGCAAACGCATGCCGATCTTTGAAGACACCGAAACTTGGCGCGAGCTGCGCAATCGTTTCGGCGAACTGATCTTCCGAAACCAAGAAGTATTCGGGCATACACGGCTGGTTCAGCAATTCAGCAATTTCCCACGTTGGGTTTACCTCATCACAGCGGAAGGGTTTGAGGTCATCATGCGGGCCCTGGGCCACCAGGTCGAGCCGTTGGTGGACCCAGACTAAAACAAACCCCAAGGCAATCACTTTGATAAATCAATCAATCATTTTGATTGCCTACCGGCTGTTTGATTTTTGCAGCAAAGCCGCCACAAAAACCATAAACTCATTAATTCGTTATTCTTACACCCACCACCACAACCCGGCACGCGACTTGATTCATAGGCTCCGTTCGAGATAACCGACACGGAGGATTCCTATGAAAAATTATTTGTTGCTGCTTTTAACCGCATTCGCCTTTACCGCAACGCCGGCACGCGCCGGCGAGTTCACCATTGATGACAGCCATGTGTTCGCCACGTTTACCGTCAGCCATTTAGGCATTGGCACGGTGGTGGGTCGTTTTAATAAAGTCAACGGAACCATTAATTTGGATCAAGGTCGCATCGACGTGGTTTTGCATGCGGATTCGGTTGATTCAGGCCATCCCAAACGCGACCAACACTTGCGCAGCCCCGACTTTTTTAACGCCAAACAGTTTCCCCAGATCACGTTGAAGAGCAAGAAGGTCACCAAAACAGGCGACGACCGTTATCGCGTCGAAGCGGTCATTTCGATGCTGGGAAAAGAGAAACCGATCACGATTGACCTGGTCAAAACTGGCGAGGGTAAAGACCCATGGGGCGGTTATCGCCTTGGTTTAGCCGCCGATTTCACGGTCAATCGCGCGGATTTCGGCATGAACTACATGCCCGACGGCATCGGCAACGCGGTCAAACTGCAGTTCTATGCGGAGGCATTGCGGCAATAGCATAGAAAAGGGCGTGTCGGTCGTATGCGACCAACACGCCCTCTTTGTTTAAACACCGGCGACCAATTTGGCTCGCCGCGGGGTTTAGATGTCGGCCAAGGTGTACTTGCGGCCTTTGTTTTCTTTTTTGAGGTATTTCATCAGCGGCGAGAAGTAATCGAGCATCGGTTTGGCGCTGATTTCTTCGCCGAGGTGGTCGCGCATGACTTTGCGCCAATCAACCACGGCTCCGGTTTTGAGGATGGAATTAATGAAGGCACCCACTTCTTTGTTGCCGTAGTAGTTGGTAGCGCGAGGATCCTGCTTCAGGATCTTCTTGGCAATGTGGGCGTGCAGTTGGTGCAACACGATGTAGGAAATAGCGTAGTCGTAATATTGCGCGGCATCGTTGTTGATGTGGGTTTTGGTGGCGGCGTCACAGAACTCTTCGCCACGTTTTTCCGGCGGCACAATCCCTTGGAACTTTTGCACATAATCCCACCAGCGTTGGTTGTACTGGTCGGCGGGCAGGTTGGCGGCATACATGTCATGCTCAAAGTGGGTCATGGTACCGGCGGAGAAAGGAATGAAGACAACCATGCCGAGTGCTTCCTTGAGCAGGATTTGCACGTCGTCGGTTTTGGCGTTGCCGTCGATCAAGTTGAGGTTGGCGAGGAACGGCTTCTGCATGGAAGCCATGCCCAACAAGCTGCCGACCGCTTCGTGGAAACCACGGTTGGCACCGCCGCGCAGCAGAGGCGGCACGTCTTTGTTGGTGTAAGCCATGTAGTAGTAGATGTGGCCCAGTTCGTGGTGGGTCGTTTCGTACCAACGCGAGTTGGGTTCAACACTCATCAAGCTACGCACGTCATTGGTCAGGTCCATGTGCCATGCAGAGGCATGGGTGTTCTTTTTATAGGGTGCGTCAAGCGGCAACGGGTAAAGCGACGATTTGGTGTAAAAGGTTTCGGGCAATGGATCAAAACCCAAACTGACGTAAAAACGCTCGGCTTGTTTGACCAACCACTCGGCACCCTTTTCCTCGAGCACGCCGTCGAGATCGATGCCTTCAACTTCAACTAAATCAGCCCAGTCTTGGCCCCAACGGTTGGGCAACCAGTGCGCAGGCAACTGATCGGGTACCTCTTTAACACCGTACTGCTTGGCGAGCTCGTAACGGGCCCAGGTGTGCAATTCGCGATACAGGGGGCGCAACTCTTTCATGAACTGGACGTTCATGTCCATCATTTCCTGACGGGTCATGCCGTACTCGGAAACTTGGTAATCGAAATAGTTATCGTAATCGAGGGCTTGAACGGTTTTATTGCGCAAGCCGACCAAATCAACCAAACCGGTTTTGAGTTTCTTACCTACCTCTTTGGAAGCGTTCCAGGCGGCCAAACGCTCGTCGAGCTTTTCGCTGGTGGTGAGAATGCGATCGATATCGTTGGGCGAAACTTCTTTGCCGTCGATGGTAAAGCTAAAGCCAAACAACGCTGTATTTTGAGCGGTTTCGGCGGTAATCCGTTTGGCGACTAAGTCGGGCACGGTTTGCGGATTGTTACCGGCATTGTAGAGAATCGTCTCTAATTGTTTGACCTGCAAGTCGGACAGCTTGTCTTTGTGCTTGAGGAAATAACGGGTTTTTTCGATGACTTGAACGGAACCAGTGTGGCGGGCAAAAGCTTCGCCGGCGATTTGGTTGAGGTCGTCGATGACTTGAACCCCGTCGATGATCAAGGTGTTGGAAGCCCAAGAAGCTTCCGCACTCAATTTATAAATGTCAACGAAACGCTCGGTGTACTGATCGATAAACGCTTGTGCCTGTTTGGATACGTCCTGTGCCTCAGCGGCAAAACTGGTGCCGAGGGTACTCATCGCAAATAAGGCGATCAGCAGCAAGCGTGATAGCAAAGATGGCTTGGTCATGAGAAAGTCTGCCTCCCATTGTTGGTGCGCCCCGCGGAGAGGGGCCTGGCCGGCATGATGCGGCATTAAAATCGTCATTAAACGCGGCCGAGAGACCACAGTCCCCGAGGGACCCGGACGGCATGAGATGGTGACGGTTGATCGAACCGCGAAAGGCACCACTTTTCGGCTGACTGGCCTCGCAAACATCAACCGCGTGGGTTGGTTCGGCGAAGGTAGCTGCTTCAAAACCTTGGTGGCCGCAAATTGATCATGACTCCGGCGGCGAAAGACGCCACAGTATAGCACTAATCCCCATGTACCAACGCTTGAGTTGCACTGAACGACGGCGTCGAAGGCCGGCGTCACGGCTACACGCACACTTTTCCAAGTCAAATCCACATTGCAAGAGCCCGGGACCCACCAAGTGGTGATATGATAAAAATCACGCTTTCCCATAAGACAACACCCACACTCCATAACCCGTCGCCCGTCTGTTCGAACCCCTGCTGTAATACACCGACGTCGTTGTCCTCACCTTTGCCCACCCCCGCATAACAGCGCCGGCCCCGGCCGTCACGGAGCAACGCAAACAGGGACAAAGACCCAACGCAAAGCTTGCGGCCCCGATGAGGCCGCGTCGACCCGGGCACGTGAAGAGGTCAACCTTGGTCGCACAAAAAGCGCTTGATGAAAAACTCGAACAACTTCGCCACGAATACGAACGGCTGTTGCCGCGCAAGCTTCTGAAAATCGACGAGGCTTGGCGCGATTTGCGCAATACGCCGCTGGAGGACAGCAACCTCAAGCTGCTGTACCGGCTCGTCCACAGCTTGGCCGGCTCGGGTCGAACCTTCGGCTACTCGCTGCTGAGTGAGGTCGCGCGCGAAATGGAAGTGCTGCTACTGGAAGCGGAAGAACAGGGTTTACCGATGCCGGACGCGCTCAGCGCCAAGGTAAAAGACCGCCTGCAAGCCCTCCACAAAAGCGTGAGTCACAAGGACCCTCACGTCGAAGCCGTCAATCTCGCCAATTTGCAATTGCACCGCGGACCGGTCGGCGGTCATGCCCGTCTGTTTATGATGAGCACGGATCCCATCTTCGCCCAACGCATGCGCGCCCAGCTTAACTACTACGACTTCGATATCTCGTTGTTCACCGAACCCAATACCCTCCTGGCCGCGTGCAATGAAGAACAAGGCCCGGCGGCGGTAATTTGGGACCTCGCCGGCGATGAGCTGGGACAGGCGGGTGCGCCCACGGTGAAAATCGGCAACCGGGCGGTCCCCTCGATTGTTTTAATTCCACGCGGTCCTGAGGCGGACCGTTGGCTAAACGCCATTAAAGCCGGCGCCGCCGCCTGTTTTGCGAAACCACTCAACATGGGTCGCTTTATTGAAAAACTCCACCAAATTGTCTGCCCGCCCCAGGAAGAACCCTACCGCTTGTTTATTGTCGACGACGATCGCGTTCTGGCCGGCCACATCGCGGCCATTATGGAGAAAGCCGGCATGGTGGTGCAGGTTCAAAATGATCCTGAAAAAGCCCTGCAGCCCCTGTTCCGGTTTCGACCCGACCTAATCCTGATGGACTTGCACATGCCGCAATGTTCCGGCCTGGATTTGGCACGCGTGATTCGTCAGCACGAACAATTTGTTTCAACGCCGATTGTGTACCTCTCGAGCGAAACCCAGGTCAACAAACGCCTGGAAGCACTCGATCTCGGCGCCGATGATTTCCTGATTAAACCGATCCCTTACCGCTACTTATACTTTTCGTTATCGTCGCGTATGCGGCGCGCGCGCGAGTTACGGCGTTACATTGAATGCGACTCGCTGACCGGCTTGGCCAACCATACCAGCCTGTGGCAAAGAATGAGCCGCGCCCTCGCCAAAGCAGCCAATAACGAACTCAATCTCTCGTTTGCCCTGCTGAACATCGACCATTTTCACGATATAAACGAAGACCACGGCCACGCCGCCGGCGACCGGGTGCTGCGCAGCATGGCGCTACTCCTGCAAAGGCGCATTCGTTCCTACGGCCATGTGGGTCGCTTCGGTGGCGAAGAATTTGCCATCGTGATTCCCAACCAAAGTGAACGCGCAACTTTTGAAATCATTGAACAGATCCGCGAGGACTTCAGTGAAATTGTGCACGACTTAGACCTGCACGCTTTCCACACCACCCTAAGCGCCGGTATCGCCAGCTTTCCTCGCTTCAAATCAGCACGCCAGATATCGAAAGCGGCCAAGGTCGCCCTGCTCACCGCCAAAAAAACCGGCCGCAACAAAACCATCACCGCACCGCGTAACCTTGACGAATTGCGCGAACAATGGCCGGATCACCGCGCGACCGAACCAGAAGCCGCGGGCACCGCCTTCTTGGCGAAACACGCCCAAATCACGCTTACCAGCGACGACAGCGCTTCCTTTACGCCCTTTTCGCTCAACGCGGAGGACGATACGTTTTCATTTGAAGAGAACACATCGCCCAGCACCCGCGATGAGGAACCCGCGCGACCCAACCCGCCCGAATCACACCAGACGGACGCAAACAACCGCCAAAAAGTGGTCGTGGTCGACGACGAACGCGAAATCCGCGAGATGCTGGTCGCCACCCTCGGCGATATGGGGTACGACGCGGTCGCTTGCGCCGACGGCGATGCGGGCTTTGATACCTGCCTCGATCTCAAACCAGCCTTGCTGATCACCGACCTGCTCCTGTTCCCCGGCATTCACGGCTTTGAATTGTGCAGTCTGGTGCGGCAAAACCCAGAGCTGAAACACACGCGCATCTTAGTTATGACAGGCGTTTATAAAAGTTACCGCTACCGCCTCGAAGCCCAAGAAGCCGGGGTTGATATCTTTATGGAAAAACCGTTGAACATGGATCAACTGATCACCAACGTTAAACAACTGACCGGCAGCCAGGCCGACGTGCACGGAAGCGAACATGCCTGAACCCACCCTGCGACGCATCATGTGCGTCGAAGACGATGCCGATATTCAAATGATCCTCGAAATGGCGCTGGTGGATCTTGGCGGTTTTGACCTGCACTTGTGCAGCGACGGCGCTTCGGCACGCATCGCACTGCAGGAACAGCAACCCGATCTGATCCTGCTCGATCTGCTGCTACCAGACACCGATGGGCCAACCCTGTTTGGTGAAATCACGACAGCAAAGCCCGAGGTCCCAGTGGTATTTATCACGGCGGCGGGCGCCCAACATGCGGACCGACGCTTGAGCGGCCTAAAATCGGCGGGCCTAATTGGCAAACCGTTTAATCCCATGACGCTGGCTTCGCAACTAAGCGATATTTTTAACCGCTTTCACGGTGTCGCCGAACCCAACACCTAGGTGCCGACTATTTGTGGCGGTAAAGAATAATCGAGATGTTATCGGGTTTGGTGTAGAGCGGTGAACCCGAGGTGTTCCATTTGAGATTGGCTTCAATGCAGCGGTTGTAGAGGGCATTGAGAACTTCGCGATCATCGTCAAATTCTTGAAACACTTCAAAAATATCGTTGGGGTGCAAGGTTTCCAAGCCGTCGGAAGCCAGCACTAAAACATCGTCTTTTTTGAGCGTCAGGAAGGCGGGCATCCAATACGGATCGTAATTGCGGCCGATGGCGTTGGAAATAATGTGGCGCTGGGCCAGGTACTGTTCGTCAGCGAATAATTTTTGCAGCTTGTCGAGATCGAGCCACTGGCGATTTTGGTCGAGAAGACGCAACTCACCGTCACGCAGGTGGTACAGCAAGACGTCGCCCACCTGGCCAATTTCACAGCGATTGTTTTTAATGCTGACGGCCGTTACCGCTGCTTGCGAAATTTCGTTGGGGAAGGTCGCAAACTCAGGCACTTCGGCTTCAAGCTTCTCGCCCAGTGCCATCAGGACCTCAACACTTTCCGTGAACACTTCCTGGATGGTTTTCTCAGGATGGCGATCAAACAGGCTGAGGATCACAAAACTGGCGACCTCGCCCACCAAACAATCGCCAACGCCGTCGCAACCGACCAGCAACAGTTCGTCCTCGCGTTCGAAGATACCGATGCCGTCTTCGTTGACCGACTTGTAATTGACACCACGTGAGGTTAGGCCTTCGGCCAACTCACCCAACACGTAGCCGTTCTCATTACCGGCGCAATAACGGTCGGCCGGTTCGCGATCCATCATGCGGTACAGAATACGCGTGGCCATACGCTTGAAAATTAAGTTTTTGGACTCGCTTTCGACAAAACGGAACCAGGTGTAACTGTTCATTTTGGAAGCGATGTGTTTGAGGTAAATCTGCGAGTAGTGCCCAAACAGCTCACTCAAACTGGGGTAATTCATGCTGGGAGGCAGGATCTTGGAAAAATCTTCGGACGATAACGTGGGGATTTGAATCGGTGTTTTCCGCATCCTGACTCCAAAGGAAATGTCATAGTTGATAAAGCAATGGGCTATTCTATCTGTCGACAACCGATTTGAAAACGAAAATCGCCCTATTTCGCCACCCATTTCTGCGAAAAACAGGCTCACGCCAGGCGAAAACGCCCGGCAACATCGAGGGGCACACGAGGTTCAAGAAAGAATGCCCTTGAGCCGATAGGTGCAACATACTGTAAAGCCTGTCAAAGATCATTGATGAAGGGAGCCCGCATGTCCGAGGACAAAAATCTGATTACCCAAAATGAAATCGATGAACTGTTCAAAATTCACGAGTTAATCGCCGACCAAGAAGAGGAGAAAAGTCTTTCCTTGGTAGAGGAAATTAAGGGCGCCATTCTCGACTCCGGCAAATTGACCCTTAAAGAGTGGAAGAGCTTGCGCGAACGCATTCGCGAGATCGAGGTCCTCATTCCGGCGATCGATATGATTATCAGTCTCAAAGATCCCCGTAAAATTCCCAAGGCCTAGGTGAACCACTCGAGCCGGCGACACACGACGGCTCGAGTCCCGACCCGATCAGGCCAGTTTCTTTTGAATGACACCTTTGGCCGCCAACGCGGTAAGCACATTTAAGCCGACCAGCACCCCCAGCGCCCCACTCATGCTCAGGTTAAACAAGGGCGTTTGCAACAACACCGTGCTCAAGCCCCAGTCCGCTTGGAAAAAGACGGCGCGCAGCGGTTCCACCGCCAGGGTGATCGGATTGACCGACACGAAAAACACCAGCCAGCCTGGCATGTAATCAATCGGCGCGAAGGCGGTCGACATGAACATCAGCGGCAAAGAAATGATCATAATGATCGAGATCAGTTCAAAGTGGTACCGCAACACAAAGGCCAACATCAGGCTAAAGGTAGTAAACAGCATGGTGATCAAGGCCAGCACCAACAAAAAGACGCCGATGCCGGCGGGACCGCCCGCAAAACGCACGCCCATCACCATGGTCACCAACACAATCACCAAACACTGCAACAGCGTCATTACGAAAATGTGGAAGCCGGTCGCCCAAATGATGGAGAACCGCGAACGGAGCGGCGCTGCCAGGAGGCGGTCGAGAAAACCCAGCTCACGGTCGAACAGAATGGGAACGCCGCCGTTGAGTGCCCCCGTAAAGGCGGTGAACACCAAGGCTCCCGGCGTGATAAAGCCCATGTAGCTGTCGGCACCGACCAAAGCCTGCATCGGGCTATTTTTAAAGACGGCGGAAAACAGGACCAGCCAGATAAAGGGCTGAAAAAGACCGGCAATCAGCACGACGGGTCGTCGTTTGGAGTGAATGAACCAGCGCATCGCCAGCGCTTGGATTTCCATTATCATGGCGTTCATGATTCACCTCGCAGGGAGAAACGGTAAACGTCCTCCAGGTTGGGATGCTGGATGTTCAGCGAGAAAACAGGTAAACCGGCACGCGTCGCGGTAGCGAAGACATGCTCGTGGACGGCGCCCATG
Source organism: Holophagae bacterium (assembly GCA_030429565.1). Lineage (GTDB taxonomy): Bacteria > Acidobacteriota > Holophagae > Acanthopleuribacterales > Acanthopleuribacteraceae > Acanthopleuribacter. Next base: position 166,919 of record JAUIFE010000014.1, read on the forward strand.
TCGGCGTCGTTGCTACACGCAAGCGCAAGACAACGAACCTCTTGATCGAGCACGCGGTAACCGGCCTGTTCGGCAAAAACGGCTTTGGCGGCGGCGAGCGCGTCAGCGTCCATGAACTCGTGACTGCTAAAACGTACGATCCAACGACCTAAGGCCTGCTTGAGCGCCTCCGGTCCGCCTTGAGCGCCAACCTTACCCTGTTCTAGGATGAGCACGTAATCGGCCAAGTGTTGCACTTCTTGAAAATCGTGACTGGCGAGAATCACCGCGCCGCCATCGGCTTTAAACTGCTCGATCAAGCGCCAAATCAGTTCACGAGCCTCAATATCGAGGCCGGTCGTGGGTTCATCGAGAATCAACACCTTGGGGTTGTGTAAGAGGGCCGCCGCCAAATCGAGACGGCGCTTCATCCCGCCGGAATAATCGCCGACACGGCGATCTTTGGCCTCGCTCAAACCGAGCTGATCGATCAGGGCAAGGGCGCGCTCGCGGTGAGCCCGCCAGGGTAAATGCAGGAGACCCGCGGTAAAACGCATGAACTCGACGGCGGTGAGGACCTTGTCCATGGCCAACTCTTGCGAGACATAACCGACGAGGTCGCGTAAGGCGGCCGGATCGTTGCGCAAATCCCGGCCATCCCAGGCGATTTTGCCCGCATCCGGTCGAACCAGGGTGGTCAAAATTTTAATCGCGGTACTTTTGCCGGCCCCGTTGGGACCCAACAACGCCAACGCCTTTCCCGGCGCCAAGCTGAACGAAAGCCCGCTCAAAGCCTCGACGTCTTTGTAGCGTTTCTGTAGGTCGGACACTTCTAATGACATAAGGGATTCCCTCTCGGTTTGATACGGGTCGAGCCGCGCAGGTCGGACCGCCGTCAAAAAACGGCACGACCGATGTGATGTCAGGCGCGGCCCTCGTTTAAGCGCACGAAATCGCTTGCACCGGCCTCGGTTTCAGGGTTGCACACGGCGGCGGCACAGAGGCTTGCGCCGCAATGCGTCGCGGCTCACGCCGAACAAGCTCAGGATGATACCACACCTAAGCCGCTTCCCTACTTCGCAGCGCAACGACCACGCCGCGGCCGGCAATGCGCCGACCCGATCACATCATCAACCACGAAGGGGTCAGGAGCTTTCGTCGATCTCAATCGAGCGGGCCACGGCCATAAGTCGAAACCCGTACCAAAGCAGGCCGGTGTTCAGGAAAAAGATCACCAGCGCCGCAACCACCATCCAAGTCTCCACGCCACCAGCATTATCGCCGGTCGCCAGACCTGGCCGATATCGGCTCAACATGTCCCAAAATGATTTGGACGTCTCGTAGAACTGGGCTTCCGGACCGATGATGCAAAAGACCACCGCCTCCTTCCGTGAGCGACTTCGTACAAAACCCAAAAGGTAGCCGTCGTGTTGCGTATTGCTGCGCATCCGAAAAATTTCGGTTTGCTGGGTTGTCTGGCGGGGCTGTTCTTCAACGGGATCGAGCGCGGAAACTTCAACACCGAACATCAAACGCAAGAGCTTGGCCAGTTGGGCCGCTTCGGTCTCTTTTTCGTTAAAAATGGTGGCGAAAAAAAACACGTCATGTTCATCGGAAGAACCCTTGAGTAAATGGTAACCATCCAACTCTACCCAGGTCATGATGGGAAAAGCCGGTGAAATCGGCATACTCGCCCCGTTGGGCAGCACCACGCCCATGGGACGACTGACCGAAACGTCTGGTTCGTCGGCGGGCAGCAAGCAACCGCCAACCAGTAAAAAACTAACGAGAATGGCGCGCTTGAGCCAAGGCATCCATGAATTCCTTTTCCGAAATCACGCGGGGATTACTCGAATCCTGTCGGTATTTACCGGGTGTGACCAAATAGGTTTCCACCAGTGTTTGATAGAGTCTCTCATACTCTCGGAACGTTATATCAAACTGAGCGGCTCTGACCTTAAGACTGGCCTCACGTAACTTGCGTAAATGGCCGGCGCGATTGTCGCCTTGCTTGCCGGGACCCTTGGCGGAACGGACCGAACCGCTGTCGCGAATCAGATCGACCAATGAGATGCCGAGCACATCAGCCAACCGGTTTAGCGCCGCAATCGAAACGTGGGTCAACTGTTCAAGTTGGTGCGGGGTAAGTTGGATCGATCCCAAATCCAGATCGGCCTCATTGTGGTAGGCCTCTAGCTCTTTGCGGATGACGTCAAAAGGCTGCTCGAGCAAGGAGAGTTGGGCCGGCCGCAAACCGGCGCGATTGGCCAACATCTCGCGCGTCATGTTGCGTTGCGTGCGCAGGGTTTTGATGCGCTGACCAATATCTTGGAAGCTGAGTCCGGGGGCGCAGGGCGCCTGCAAGTCGGGTAGCAGCGATTCAATGGTTTCCAGTAAGGGGCCTTTGAGATCTCGCCAATCGCGGTACTTGAGGTAATAGTTGTGGGGATTGCGGCCATGGACGACATTGGCGGGTGTACCAATCAAAAAGCGCGACAGGGTTTCATCACGCGAAAAAATGATGACCGGCTTGCCCAGGGAGGTGGCCATTTCCACCTCGCCGCCAATCCCAAAACTGGTGTGATCGGCAGCAACCAACATGTAATCAGCCTCGACAACACGAATGCGATCAAGGAGATACACGTGCTCAGGCAACATCTGTCCGCGTATTTCCGGAGCCGTCACCAAAGACGGAATATAGAGCCGGGTTGCGTAAGGCGGCGCTTCAATGGCCTGGGCAATTTTGGTGACCAAGTTCTTGAGGCGACCTTTCTCGCGCGGTGGGCACCGCGTAATCGGCTCGCTGATATAGGCAACGTAAGTCGTCTCAGGCGTGGCCCGACCAAGTTTGGCACCGTTGCGCGCCATGTCCACCTCCCAATAGCAAGGCCCACCGAGTCAAGAGGTTACCCGCGAAGCGACACGGACAGCGTGCCGACAAGCAGTGTCTTAGGGTGAGACAGGTTGAAAGATGCAAAAAAAGCGCCGGCTTAGATTCAACCTACCGCCCAGAGCGAGAAAAGACAGATAACAAGGGGCCGGAAACTTTTGCTTGTCCGAGACAGAATAAAACGGCGAACCAGCCAACACCTTAAACTGCTCATTTATTTAAACCTACCCTTTTCCCCTCCAAAAGTTCGCACTAAGAGTGGTAACTTTTTACGCTTGCGCAGCCATCCCTCCAAAACGCCGCCACCAAACACCTCAATCCATTTACTTTACACCTCAGCCACAAGACTTCGATTGGCATCCCCCTTGCCCATAAGTAGCTCGTCCGCATCCAACCATCGCAGGTAACGCGCCGGCCACCGTCGTCGGCACGGCGTGGCCAGGATACTTGGATGGTGATGAGCTGCTGGTGGGCAGGACGATGTCAGACGCGAGGTCAATGGGAGAAGCGATGCTTCTGCATTGTGAACATTGTCTTGCAGCGACCACGGCATCACTTCGTTGGGTGATTGGACAACAGGGAAAACAGGCCTCAACCAGACGAGGCTTTTCCTTCCGGCGCCTGTGGTTTGCGAAACACGCATCATGAAACCGGTACGGTTTGACGGTTTTGATGTGTGAGGCACGGAAGCGTCGGAAAAAAACCAAGGATCCGAACCCACGGGTTGGTGGCGGCTTCTCTGAGAGGGAGGCCGCCGCCGACTTCCTTCTCGAATTGCGAATGCGAGGAGAAGTGGCGCCAATCAACGTGGTGAGAAGGATGGACATGATGAAAGGCCCCATTGAATGCGCAACCCGAAATGCCCTCGACCATTTTCCACGTTTTGCGCGAAGGCGCACGGGGCGCGAGCCATGTGGACGAGACCGGCCCCTAGGGTTCGCCCCCAATCGTTGGCTGAGCCACGGCCATCTGCGGCGGCGTGAGAGCGATGAGCTGTTGCAACGGCACGACGTGGGTTTTTACCGAGATTTAATTACGAGTGGAAAGATCAGTACTCCCCGGACGAGCGACGTTACGGGATATGCTGACGAAAAGGGGGCTGCTGCGCTTCAAGCGGCAACGACACTGCGACGATCGCGACGTGGCCGTGTCAGGGGAAGTTCAGGGGCGGCGAATGGTTCCGAAGGACGGATTGTTGGGATGGAAGAAGCGGGACGGCGGCGATCAGCCGTCTTGCAGCTCGCGAAGCAACCGCCCGCGCGGGGGTTCAGTCTCATTGAGTTATCCGTAGTGCTTACCATTTTCGCGCTGCTGGCAACAACGAGTAACGCCTTACTTTTTGGCCCGTTACGCGATCATCAGTTCATGACCTTTGCTGTTTTGGTTTGTGGCGATTTTCAGCGCGCGCTCAGTCAGGCACAGACCTCGTATCGGCCGATTCGCATGAATGTCCACCCGGAGCAAGACGCCTTCTATAAGCTGGAAATCCAGATAGATCGCGGCTGGCATACTTTATCCCTCCCGTTAAAGCACAGCCGGTACCAAGGCCAAATTACCATGGCCGTCAAGACCCCGCTCCCCCACCCTCACGATCCTGGGAACCTATTAGTCCAGGGATTTCGCTCGAGCCACGCCCCGTATTTTTACTTCCGAAGGCGCGGCTCCAGTTCAGGCACCCTTGCGTTCAGCGACCCATCAGGCCGGACTTTGTGTTTTGTACTCGCGGGCGACACCAACCGCTTGCGCGCATACCTATGGCTTCCCAGCCAAGCACAATGGCAGGCACTCCTGTGAACACCGCGCGGCACTTAGAACGGGACCCGCCACCAAGACGACCGGTCCGTGCGTGCAATGGGTCGCGGCAATCCAAGGAGACAATATTGGCTTTTCGTGACTGGGACTTAACCACCCTCATTGCACCGGATGATTGCTTGAACTGTGAAGCGCCACAAAGCAACCCGTTGTGCAGCAACTGTTACGCTTTACTTGAACCCATCCGAGCGGGATGCGCCTTTTGCCGAAATCCCCAAGTCAACCCGACGGCAACGAGCTGTTCCTGGTGTTGCAGGCTTAGGTTTACGCCCAGTGCGATTCGAAGTGGTCTGTTCCTACGCAACGAAACACGGTCCGTTTTTCACTTGGCCAAATTCCAGGGTTACACACCCCTCTTCAACGTCCTTGTCGAACGCGCCTTAGGACGCTTCCTGGAACTCCCCTTCCTTGACTTTGACGGGTTAGCCTATGTGCCGACCAGTTTTTTGAAGGACCTCAAAAGACCGGTGAACCCGGCCTACGCGGTGGCGACGGCGTTACACCGAAAAACATCGCTGCCGGTGTTTCACTTACTCAAACACCGGCTCCATCGACAGGGCCAAATCGGTCTCGACTATGACCAGCGCCGTCGCAATGCCAAGAACCGTTTTGCCGCGGTCCGGCGACGAACGTGGCCGGTCGCTGTCATTCTGGTCGATGACGTCCTCACAACCGGCGCGACCCTAACGGCCTGTTCGCAGCAGCTCATGCGGGCCGGCGTGCAACGCATCGCATGGTTTTCTTTGTTACGCGCAGAATGAAAACAACGAAGGGAACGGCTGCGCGCCCGTTAGAGGGAACGGCTGCGCGCCCGTTAGAGGGAATGGCTGCGCGCCCGTTAGAGGGAATGGCTGCGCGCCCGTTAGAGGGAATGGCTGCGCGCCCGTTAGAGGGAACGGCTGCGCGCCCGTTAATCAGATTACCGCCTCTCGTATTCCAGCCAACGGCTGTGCGGTGTCACCTAAAACCACTAAAACCACCAACCACCCAATCGAACGGCCATGCTTTTCCAACAATCCTCACATTTGGCTACCGCGTCTTTCCACCATCCATCTAATCTGACAACCGCTCATCTCTCCGATTAATCAACCAACTGAGGGAACAAGATCCATTCGTGACGATCGTCGGCCAGGATCCATTTGATGTCATGCACCTTTAGTTGTGTGAACCGTAGCTTTTAAATGGATCAATCCCGAAAGCGCCGAACCCGAACAAAAGATGTCTCATTATGGCTGTAGACAGCCGAGATCATGGCGAGAGCATCGTTTCATCGCTAAGACTCCTGCGTCGGCATTGGCCGGTTACGAAGTTGCGTTGGGCCGTTGCCAAGAAAAGATGGGGAGAACGGATATAGGTCGGCGAACCGACGTACGCTTTCGTTACCGAAAAAACTGGAACTTCTGGAGGCCGTATTTTTCCATGCGCATGCCGCGAGGGCCGGCCGACCTGGCGCACAACGGGAAGGACAAGCCGGGCCGCAAAGGTCCTTCGCTTTCTAAACCGATTGACGGAATGCCGACCCTCAGCAGGTCCCAACGAGTCAAGGGTCACTTCAGTCGCGAACCATGGCGCCGGCCGCCGGCATTCGGGGGTGGCACCTCGGGTCGGATAGTTTGGTCGTGATGTTCGGTGACCCATCGCTCGGCCACGAGGACGAATGTGAACCTATTGATCGCGACATGTTTCGTCGGCAGGTTTGCTTGGGTCGCGTCGGTCGACCAAACATTGAACGCTTTCGTAATCGAAAAAACTGGAACTTCTGGAGGCCGTATTTTTCCATGCGCATGCCGCGAGGGCCGGCCGACCGGGCGCGCAACGGGAAGGACGAGCCGGGCCGCAAAGGTCCTTCGCTTTCTAAACCGATTGACGGAATGCCGACCCTCAGCAGGTCTCAACGAGCCAATGGTCACTTCAGTCGCGAACAATGGCTTAGCGGTGGTACTCATTGACGCACAGCTCGGCAACGGGGGTCGATCTAAACGTAGCGATCGCGATCGGTGTCGTCGGCGTATTCAATGGGGTCGCGCCGTCCAGCGCGGGCAAAGCCGCGTAACCGCAGGGCGCAGGAGTCACAAACGCCACAGGCCTTGTCGATATTTTGGTAACAGGACCACGAGTGCTGTAAGGGTGCGTTTAGCCCGATGCCGCGCGTTACAATGTCCTGCTTGCTCATTGCGATCAAGGGCGTTTCAATGCGAATGAGGGTCTCCGGCTTGGTGCCTTGGGCAATCACCTGGTTAAACGCCTCAATAAAAGCGGCACGACAATCGGGGTAACCCGACGAATCCTCTTCAACCGCGCCGAGAAAAATGCGCTCGGCACCAATCACCTCGGCCCACGAGGTGGCAATCGACAACAAATGGGCATTGCGAAAAGGCACATAGCTTGAAGGGATCCCCTCCGCATCCAAATCCGCCGTGGTGACGGCCATTCGCTCATCCGTCAGAGAGGAACCGCCAATTTGGGAAAGGTGGTTAAGATTGGTCACCAAGCGTTGGGTAACCCCGAAATGGTCGGCCACGGCATGGAAGGCCTGCAATTCGCGGGCGGCCGTTTTTTGGCCATATTGGACGTGGAGCATGGCCAGGTCGTAGGTTTGCGCGGCAATCGCGGCGGTCACACAGGAGTCCATGCCGCCACTGGCTAATACAACTGCTTTTTTCATTTCCCCGGTACATCTCCCCACAATACTTTGTGTAACTGCACTTGAAAACGAATGTTCAACCCGCTTTCGACAACTTTCTCGGCAAAAACTGTTTTCTCTTCACTGGCTGCAATCGGTGAGATCAGGACTTGGAACCGTTGATCCAACCGCAAGCGGCGAATAACGTCGAAGCTCCAGGCCAAATCCGCCATCGAACAGCAGACGAATTTCACCTCATCGGTCGGTTTCAGCAGGTCCAAATTGGACCACAGCATCCGTTCAGCTTCGCCGCTGTCGGGTGTTTTCAGATCCAAAACCACGTGGGCGCTGGGGTGCAAGCCGTCAATCGCCACGGCACCACTGGTCTCAATCAACGGAACGAATCCGGCCGCCACCAGCCTGTCGATAAACGGCCAGACGGCCTTTTGGTGAAGTGGCTCGCCACCGGTAATCTGCACGTAGCGACTACCGTTGCGCTGAACTTCTTCCAACAACGACTCAAAGGAGCGCCAGGCGCCGCCGTAGAAGGCATAGGTCGTGTCACAATAGGTACAACGCAAAGCGCATCCGGTTAACCGAATAAACGTACAGGGATAGCCACTGTGCAAGCCCTCGCCCTGTAGCGAAAAGAAGGTTTCGCTGATTTTCAGGCGTGGTCGAAACCGAAAAGCCAGACCACGCTCCTGATACATCTCACTCAATCAAACGCTCCACACTTACAAGCTGGTGTTCGGCCCAAAAATAAAATCCATTCGATCACTGAGCTCAAAATCATCGGGGATTTCGGTTTGAAACATGGCTTCGTCTAATGGCGGGTTAATGGTGACATCCGAGAGCTCTAACAAAAAGACATCGCCGTCCGGCGCCGTAACTTGCACTTTGTTAATCAAATAGGTCTCATCAAACCAAAGCTTTAGCTCTTGAACCTTTTTCTTCGCTTTGCGTTTGGTCGGTAACAGGGTCAGGGTGCGACCAATTTCGCCGTCCGGCCCTTGGGTGTAAGAGATCTGGAAATAGTCGAGCACCAAGCGCAATTTTTTCATTAGCAAATCGTGCGCGAGAAAGGTTCGGCGCTTTTTCAACGGAATACGCGCGGCCTTTTTGGCCTTCGGCGACAAGGAAACCATTTCTTTGTCAACCACCACCAAGACCATGTCTTCCTGGGGCTCAAAGGCAAACTTCAAACCCAGTTCACGATCGAGGTAAAAAACCCCTTTCTTGATCACCGGCTCCTTGAGCAAGCTCATCTCACGGCGCTGCATAAAATTGGCTTTCAGGCTTTTGACTTCCTGATTGCGCGCGTCAATCTTGTTGATGATTTCCTGCAACTTGGGGTCGATGTCAGACTTACCGGCAGCCAACACTGACGGCCCCACCAACAGGCAGACTAAAAAAAAGGAACGCATACCACCTCACTTGTTCTTGATCCGTACCAAACCGGTGGGGTTTCTAAAACCTTACCCCTGACCGTCAACGGGACCGGAATCGCGGATCCCTCGGCAATGCCAAGGGAATCGGACCCCGCAACCAGACGACGCCCGCCGTCACGGTTAGCGCAAAGATTGGGCCGTTTTGAGCGGTCACGAAAAAAAAATCGGCAAATCCGGCGAGCAACAACGGATCAAGCTCGAGCGCTATAGATTACCAACTCGTCAGGCCGGGTTCAATCAGGAACACGTCGGGAAGTCCGTGAAAACCGGCGGACGGCCCGCATTTGCCGCATTAAGCCGAAGCAGGCCGCCGGCGTAATGGGATGACCGCCAAAGGACGAAAGGGCCGGGGCTGAAACGATCTTTGTTAAACGCGGCACGACTGCTAAAGTAGCGAAGGATCGCGCGGGTCTACGTCCCCTCGAGAGGACAGCCCCCCCTTAAAACCACACTAACCGGCACCCACCGGAAAAGGAATCATGTCCGTTGCGCAGCGTTACCCCCATTCTTCGAATCAGCCTTGCTTTAGCGCTTCTCCTGCTTAGTGCTTGTGGATACAGCTTGGTCGATTGGTCGCCCGATCAATACCGTACCATCCAGATCCAACCGCTGGACGGCCCCATGGAGCGCAACGCCTTGCGGGTGCGCATGCAAGACGCCCTGATTACTCGCTGCCTAGCCGGTTCAGGCTTGCAACCACGCGGTCAAGACAGTGACCTGCGGCTGGCCGGTCGGCTGGTGAACTACGTGGAGAACGTGATCGCCACCGATCCCGACGGCCGTACCAAAACGATTCAATTCAATTTCGTGGTTTCCTTTACTTTAAAAGACAACACCGGCAAAACGCTATGGTCATTGAACAGCTATCGCTACTCCGATCAGTTTGATGTGGCAACACGGCAAGCGGCCTTCCGCGACGAAGCCGTGTTCCTACAAGACGAAGCGCTGCGCGCGGTCGCCGACCTGGTGATTACCAACATCACCCTCGCTGTTAACGAACAAACCCCGCCGGCAGGCGAAGCAGCGGGCGAGAACGAGGACTCCAACTGACATGAACAACTCCGGGTTACGTGAGGAAGCGGCCGCGGTCGCCGCCGGCAAGGTACCGGCCGTTTATTTTCTGATTGGCGAAGAGACATGGAGCAAAAGCCGATTCGTCGGCTACCTCAAAAAAACCTTGGTCGATCCATCCATGCTGGAATTTAACTTCGAACAGGTGAGCGCAAGCAATACGACCGGGATTACAGTCGCCGACAAGGCGGGCATGCTCCCCATGATGGCGGATCGCCGCTTGATCCTGGTTGAAGAGTGCGATAGCTGGAAGAAAAAAGATATCGACGCCATGACCAAGTACCTCGACGTCGCCAGTGAAAGTACCTGCCTGGTCCTGCTGTTCCAAAAAGCCGATAAACGCAAAAAGCTGTTTTCGAAGAAATCACCGCTGATACGCCATCTCGATTTCCCACGTCCGCGCCAATGGGAGCTACCGCAGTTTATCGGCGAGGTCGCAGCCGGCATGAAACTCAACCTCAGCCGCGAAGCCGTCGAGATGGTGGCCGAACTGGCAGGTGACGATATCGCCAAAGTTCATCGGGAATTGGACAAACTCTCGATTTTCAAATTAGATTCCGGCCGCATAGAAGCATCCGATGTCGCCATGCTGATGGGGCGAACACGGCCGGTAACACGCTGGGAGTTGGGCGAACACATCGGCAAACGCAACCTCCACGCGGCCCTGGTCAAAGCCCATGACATTCTCGACAGCGGCGAGGATCCCATTGGATTACTATCGGCGATCAACCTCGTGGTCAAACAGATGTTTGCGGTCAAGACCTGTGTCAATCGCGGCATTCGCGACAATTTCAAAATTGCCCAAATGGTCGGGGTCCCGCCCAAAATCGCCGGCAACCTGGTTACCCATCAACGGTCGTACAGCGTGGCGGAACTCAAAAAAGCCATGTTGCTCATTCGCGACGCGGACTCCCAACTCAAAGGCGCCGGTGTGGATCGCCGCCTGATTATCGACCATCTCCTGTGCCAAATGATGTTCCGCGCGGGGCGCAGCGAGCAAAAGCGCGCTTAATCAAACGAACGAACGTCGACCGGCTCAGGCAACGGCAACGGCTAGCGTTTGACGACCTCAATCGGGTAAAGCTCCGGTTTCGAGGACGCTTTATCGAGGTAATAACCGGTGGTTTTGTAGTTGGCCACCAACCAAAACGCCGTCTCAAAAGCCTGGCCTACCGCTTCACCGGTGTTGGCGTCATAACACTGATAGGTGAACAAATTGGGCGCCCGCACATTGCGATACCCCACCAAAAACAAGTTGTTGTCCAAACCGTAGACGGCAATCACTTCGCTGTAAGTCGACTTCAACTTTTCCAACTCACGTGGGTTCTTCGACACACGTTTGAGCTTGCGCATGTTGGGTTCTTTCCAACCGGGCGGCTGCACGGAAATGGTCGTCAGTTGCGTTAAGTTGGTATCAAACACCTGAATCTCAGGATTCAAGCTTTGAATGGTCAGCAAGCGTTCACCACTACTGGGCTTGACCTTGGCCATGAACGACTGACGCAACACAGGCGACAAGGTGGTCAACTGGCGATTCATAATCTCGTAACCGTAACGGATCGGATTAAAATTTTGGTCAAAACGGCCCACCAGATACTTCTCTTTAACCAACGAAACCGGCGCGGCAAATCCTAATTCGCCGATTTGAATCAGGTGACCCACCTCAAAAAAGAGATCGAACTCGGTGGTCGATTGTCGAAGAAACTGAAACGATCGATCTTCGTTGAGCTGCCAAATGAGAAAACCGCGGGTGGCGGCATCATAAACGTAAAGCTGTTTCTTCGCGGGGAGCCAAGATACCTGATAGGGGAGCTGGAGGTTGTTGCTCGTGTCTTCCCCCAGTGAGGTCACCAACTGACCTTTATGGTCAAAGACCAAGACCGCACTGTTGCCTTCATCACGAACGAAGATGTAGTCACTGGAAACGGAAATCCGCTCAAAACTCAGTTCCGAGCGCTGCAATAGGATTCGTGGGCGCGCTTCGAAATCAATTTTCTGTGCGAGCAGAACCATCAGCAGAAGTGAAGTCACGGGATCTCCTCATTGGGTGTCTTTTGAGATCCAAAGTTTACCACGATCGTTCCCCCTTTTGATAACTGCTTTAAGCACAGTATCCAGGTTGCTCCACCCCACGCTGTTAAAAGTAATTTAAAGGAACCCCGCCTGTGTCTCACAAAAGTTGGCGACAAAGCTTTTTGACCCATCACCCGCGAGCGCCCCACCCGACGGCGTCGGAAAGCATTCCGCACAAAAAGTTCTTGCGGTACAATCGCGATCACTTGTCATGTTGCGTGCGTCAAACGCGCCGTCCGCGTCGGCTTTCAGAATGTCCCGTGCAAAAAGGTAGCCGGCGGCGTTGCCTCTCCAGCGGTAAACGTCAGCCCGCAGGACCGGCCCGAGCCGGTTTGCCGACCCTCAGGGAACCCGCTTTTCCCGCCTAAAGCAGCGACGTTTGACCCACTGCGCCTCACCTCAATTAGTGGAGACCTCAATGCTGATCATTGGATGTTTAACCATGTTTGCCTTTTCTTTTAAGGACGTTCACACCTTTGGCAACGTCGATCAGGTTCGCACCACCCACCTCTCGCTCGATCTCAGCCTCGACTTTGACAAAAAAGTCATGAAAGGCAGTTGCGTGGTAAAACTCGCCTACGCCGACGACAAAGGTGCGGCCTATGTCGACCTCGACACCCGCATGCTGACCATCGAATCGGTAACCAACCCGGCCGATAACAGCCCGCTCAAATATGAACTTACGAAAGATGCGCGCGACTACATGGGCGCCAAACTGCGCGTTCACCTCAAAGACCCCAAAACAGCGGCCGTTAAAGTCACCTACGTGACCGACCCCGCCGCCGGTGCCCTGCAGTGGCTGGATCCAGCCCAGACAACATCGAAGAAGAAACCCTTTCTATTAACCCAAAGCCAAGCCATTTTGGCGCGCACCTGGATTCCCTGCATGGACAGCCCCGGCGTGCGTGTCACCTACGACGCGGTTGTTCGCGTGCCCGAAGGCATCACCCCGATCATGAGTGCGGCCCACGGCCAACACGAACCGGACAAAGGCATCTACCGTTTCGACATGAAGCACCCGATCCCGCCTTACCTGATCGCCTTGGCCGCCGGTGAAATCGCGTTTAAAGCGATCTCCGACCGCTGTGGCGTGTATGCCGAACCGGCGGTGCTGGAAAAAGCCGCCTGGGAATTCGCCGACATGGAGAAAATGGTGGTCGCCGCTGAAAAACTCTACGGAAAATACCGCTGGGACCGCTGGGATGCCATCGTTCTGCCACCCAGCTTTCCGTTCGGCGGCATGGAAAACCCCATGTTGACCTTCGCCACCCCCACCTTGCTCGCGGGTGACCGTAGCTTGGTCAATGTCATGGCCCACGAATTGGCCCACTCCTGGTCTGGCAACCTGGTCACCAACGCCACGTGGTCGGATTTTTGGCTGAACGAAGGCTTCACCACCTACTTCGAACGCCGCATTGTCGAATCGCTTTACGGCAAAGACACAGCGCAGATGCAGTGGCTGCTTGGCCAGCGCGACCTCAAACACGAAATTGTGGAAATGGCGGCGGCCGACCAAGAATTCGCCAAACTCTATCAAGACCTCAGCAAACACGACCCCGACGCGGCCTTTTCCAGCGTACCCTACGACAAAGGCGCCAACTTCCTGTTGGTCCTCGAGCAACACTTCGGCCGCGACAAGTTCGATACCTTCTTAAAAAACTACTTCGACCAACATGCATTCCAAACCATGACAACCGAAAAGTTTTTGACGTTCATGCGCAAAAACCTGTTTAAGGGCGACGAAAAGGCCTGGGAAACACTCAAAGTCGATACCTGGATCAGCGATCCCGGTATTCCCGGCAACATGGTGATCCCCGCCTCCAAAAACTTTGAGAAAACGCGTCAGGCGGCCAAGACCTTCGCCGCCAAGGGCGATACCTCCGTCGTCAAAAAAGACACCTGGAACACTGAAGAGTGGCTCGATTTTCTCAACAGCATGCCTGAAAAAGTCGACCACGCCCGCTTGAAACAACTCGACGAATACGCGAACTTGAGCCAGGCCGGCAACTCTGAAATTCTGTTCGCCTGGCAAATGGTGTGCATTCGCAACACCTATCAGCCGTCTTTTGCTTCATTGGAAGACTTCTTGTTGCGCCAGGGTCGCCGCAAGTTCTTGAAACCGCTCTACCAAGCGATGATGGCTAACCCAGAAACCAAAACCATGGCCAAGCAGATTTACACTAAAGCTCGCGCCGGCTATCACCCCATTTCAACAGCCACGATTGACGCCATCGTCAAATAACGCGGCCCTTCAATAAAAAAGGCGTGCCCGAGGGCACGCCTTTTTTTATTTAAACCGAAACGATTTGGACGGATCCCATCGCCCAGATGCTGAAACGAATGGGCGGGAGCCCGCGCAAAAATCTCAAGAAAGCACGGCACCTATTTCCAGCCGCGACCCAACCGTTGATGGACTTGCACCACCGAGAATCGCGACCTTTAGGTTAAAGACCTTTGGCTTCCAAGAAAAGCCGATCAATGTCGGCAAAGGTCGCCGCATCCAAACTGGCACCGCCCACCAAAAAGCCGTGGACATCGTCAATCGCCGCCAATTCCGCGGCATTAGCGGGTTTCACACTGCCACCGTACATGAGAGGCACATGCCCGTAGCCACGCTCCTGCAAGGTCGTACGCAAGAAGCGATGTGCTTCCGCGACATCAGCCGCCGTTGCCGCCACACCGGTTCCAATCGCCCATACCGGCTCATAGGCGACGGCAAAGGCGTCCGCCGTGCCAAAAACATCCAACGCAGCCAACTGCTCGAGTAGGATCTCGTGAAGTCGGCCTTGCTTGCGTTCGTCCAAGGTCTCGCCAACGCACAAGATGGGATAGACCTGGTTTTCCTTGAGGTTGGCGAGTTTGTCGCGAGTTTGCGCAACACTTTCACCCATTAAATGACGTCGCTCCGAGTGACCGACCAAACCAAAATTGGTGCCCATGTCGGTCAGCATTTGCGCGCTGATCTCGCCGGTAAAGGCACCTGGCTGAAAGGCGGACACGTTTTGAGCGCCAACCCAAGCAGAGCCAAAATCGCCGGCGGCAATGAGATGGTAAGGCACAGCCAAACCAGTGCGGTAACCGTCGATCAATGCGCGCTTGACGGGGGCAAAATCCGCGAGAAACGTTTTAAGGGCGGCAGCGTCGCCGTTCGATTTCCAATTACCGAGCACAAGACACTTCATGGGGACACCTCCAAAGCCACCACACCGGGTAAATCATGACCGCCCAACAATTCCAGAGAGGCGCCACCACCGGTGGAAATATGGGTCATGCGGGCTTGCAAGCCGACCTTGTTAACAGCGGCGACGGAGTCACCACCACCGATAATGGTCATCCCCTCATTTTCGGCCATGGCCTCGGCGACGGAAATAGTGCCGGTCGCAAATGTCTCCCATTCAAAGACGCCCATCGGGCCGTTCCAGACAACGGTTTTGGCTTCGCGCACGTGGGTCGCGTATAAGTTGATCGTCTCAGGCCCGATATCGAGACCCATGTATCCGTCGGGAATGGCGGTATCCAAAGTGATTTCCGAGGCCGCGTCGGCTTTGAACTCAGCCGCCACAAGGTGATCAAGGGGCAAGGTCAACGCCACACCTTTGTCTTTGCACTTGGCCTCCAGGGCGCGCGCTTCCTCAAGGAAGTCCTCTTCAACCAGAGATTTACCAACACTCAACCCCTGGGCTTTGAGGAATGTGTAACTCATGCCGCCACCGATAATCAGACGATCGACCTTGTCGAGCAGGTTATCGATGAGTTTGAGTTTGTCCGAGATTTTGCTTCCACCCAAGATGGCGACAAAGGGTCGTTCCGGGTTTTTGAGCGCTTCCTTTAAGTAATGAAGCTCTTTGGTCAACAGCAAGCCGGCCGCTTTTTCCGTGAACAGATCCGCAACGGCGGCAATCGAAGCGTGGGCGCGGTGGGCGGCGCCAAAAGCGTCGTTGACGTAAACATCGCCGTAAGCAGCCAAGGTTTTGGCAAAGGCGGGATCGTTTTTGGTTTCGCCCGGTGAGAAACGCAGGTTTTCCAGGAGCTGAACCCTTTCGTGTTGGCCACCATCGGCAAAGTCGGCCACCAAGTGAACAGGGCGGTCGAGCAGGGCGGCAAGGTGTTTGGCAACCGGCGCCATCGAATATTTGGGGTTTACCTGACCCTTGGGGCGACCCATATGACTCATCAGGGTCATGCGGCAATCATGGTCAAGCAACTTTTGAAGGGTCGGCAACGCGGCCCGGATGCGCGAATCGTCGGTGATGTCACCGGCGTCGTTCATGGGAACATTAAAGTCAACGCGTACCAATACACGTTTGCCTTGAAGGTCAATCTGATCGAGCGATTTCACAGCCATGTTCAGCCTCTTGTTATGCGGTCGACCGTGCCGACCGGGATCGAACCGGTCAACCGCGTGATCGTGGTCGTCTGGAAGCCTCAATTACACCACAGGCGCCGCTAATGGGAAATGAGGAAAAGGGTGTCGCCGGCAAGCTTGGGTCACCTGGCAGGACAGGGCTGCCGATAGATATGAACAAGACGGAAGAATAAGCTTGCAGCGATTGATATATCAGTGATACAACAAATAAGCGAAACGAGAATCTCACCCCAAGGAGTCTTTTATGTTCCCCAAGTGGCAAGGCGTTTTCCCTGCGATCACCACTAAATTCTCGGCCGATGGGTCGCTTGATTTTCAAGCCTTTGCCACCCATCTTCAATTTTTGGTCGACCACGGCGTCGACGGTTTGATCACGCTCGGCACGCTTGGCGAGCACAGCGTGCTCAATCAAGATGAAAAAATCGACATCGTGCGTGCCGCCGTTAACGAGGCCGCCGGCCGTTTGCCGATCCTCGCCTGCGTCGCCGAGACCACCACCGCCGCCGCCTGTCGCTTTGTCCAGCGCGCCCAAGAAGCCGGTGCCGACGGCTTGATGGTGTTGCCCCCCATGCTTTATCAAAGCGACCCCCGCGAAACCGAGGCCTACCTGCGCAGCGTCGCCGACGCCTGCAACCTGCCGATCATGCTGTACAACAACCCCGTCGCTTATGGGGTCGACATCACCCCGGCCATGTTCGCCAAACTCGCCGATGAGCCGCAATTTGTGGCGATTAAAGAATCCAGTGACGACGTCCGCCGCGTCACCGACCTGCGCAATGCGGTCGGCGACCGTTACCAAATTTTTTGCGGCGTCGACAATTTGGCACTCGAGAGCCTGGCCGTCGGTGCCGATGGCTGGGTCGCAGGCTTGGTGACCGCCTTCCCACGCGAAACAGTCGCCATTTATCAAGCGGCTCGCCAGGGTGAATGGGACAAAGCGCGCAGCCTCTACCAATGGTTCATGCCGTTACTGCACCTCGACGTTTCCACCAAACTGGTCCAGAACATCAAATTAGCCGAAACCCTGGTCGGCATCGGCAACGAAAATGTACGCGCACCGCGTTTACCACTCGCCGGCGCGGAACGCGAAGAAGTTCTCGCCATCATCGAAGAACGGTTGCGTTGTCGCCCCGACCTTAACGCGGAAATGCCGGCCTAAGGGCGGCCCCTTTCCTCCACTTATCGCGGTGGCGACACACGAGACGATCACTCGTTTCTCCCCCAATACGTGTTTCACCACCGCGATCTCGCAACAAGCGGCGCGTTCCCCCAATCCGCGCCCAACGGCCGCCCACCG
Source organism: Holophagae bacterium (assembly GCA_030429565.1). Lineage (GTDB taxonomy): Bacteria > Acidobacteriota > Holophagae > Acanthopleuribacterales > Acanthopleuribacteraceae > Acanthopleuribacter. The sequence goes on from JAUIFE010000014.1 coordinate 184,481, forward strand.
ACCGCCGCACCCCATGGCTCGGTGGGCGCCCCCCCCCTACTGCACGAGAAAAACAGGAGCGCATCATGAAGGCAAATTACATCAACGGTTTATGGCGTGAAGGCCAAACAACGACAGCGGACATCAACCCCTCCGACCTCAGTGACAAAATCGACGATTTTGCCGTCGCCGAAGCTCAGGACGTGGCAGACGCGGTCGCCGCCGCTCGTGAAGCTCAGCCAGGCTGGGCCGGCCTCACCCCGCAAGTCCGCGCCGATATCCTCGAAACGGTAGGCCGCGAGATCGTGGAACGCAAACAAGAACTGGGTGATCTGCTGGCGCGCGAGGAAGGCAAAACCCTCGCGGAAGGGATTGGCGAAGTCAACCGCGCCGGTCAAATCTTCAAATACTTCGCCGGTGAAGCCCTGCGCTGTGAAGGCGGCCTGATCGATTCGATTCGCCCCGGTGTAGCCGTCGAGGTCACCCGCCAAGCCGTCGGGGTCGTGGGCGCAATTACCCCCTGGAATTTCCCTTCGGCCATTCCCGCCTGGAAGATTGCACCGGCACTCGCTTTCGGCAACGCGGTCGTACTCAAACCCGCCGAATGGGCACCGGCCAGCGCGTGGGCCTTGGTCGAAATCTGTTCACGTACCGACATGCCGGCGGGTGTGCTCAATTTGGTCATGGGACCCGGCCGCGAAAGTGGTGCCGCCCTGGTCGCCAACCCCGACCTCGACGCGATGAGTTTTACCGGCTCGCAAGCCACCGGCGCAGCAATTGCCAAAACCTGCCTGGAAAACCACACCAAGTTTCAGTTGGAAATGGGCGGCAAAAACCCGCTCGTCATTGTCGACGACGCGGATTTGGATCAAGCCGTGCAAGTCGCGGTCAACGGCGCTTACTTCTCGAGCGGCCAGCGCTGCACCGCCTCTAGCCGCCTGATTGTGACAGAAGGCATCCACGATCGTTTTGTCGGCAAACTCAAAGCAGCCCTGGCAGGTTTGGTCGTCGGCGACGCACGCGACCCGCAAACCCATATCGGCCCGGTCATCGACGGCAGTCAACTGGAACGCATTATGGCCTACATCGAACGCGGTCGCCGCGAGGGGGCCGACCTGGTATTTGGTGGTGATCGCGTCAAAGCCGCGACCGAAGGTCACTATGTGGCGCCGACCTTGTTTTGCAACACGGACAACAGTATGGTCATCAATCGCGAGGAAATTTTCGGCCCGGTCGCCACGGTCCAATGCGTCAAAAATTACGAGGAAGCACTCGCGGTCGCCAACGACAGTGAATTTGGGCTGTCAGCCGGGATTTGTACCACCTCACTTAAATTCGCCAATCACTTTAAACGCCACGCACAAGCAGGTATGATCATGGTTAATTTACCTACGGCGGGTGTCGACTACCACGTTCCCTTCGGCGGCATCAAACATTCGAGTTTCGGCCACCGGGAACAGGGTCGCGAAGCGATCGGCTTTTACACGTCCGTGAAAACCACATACGTTGGTGGCTAACGCCATGAACGCGCGTGGACAAGCCGCATCTGCCGCCGATCTGAGCGAGCGGGTTCTAAACATGCAAAAACCACCCATGAGTTTGGCCGAAAAGGCCTATACCGTCATCGAAGAGATGATTGTCACCCTCCAACTGGCGCCGGGAACGGTCTTTTCCGAAGCCGAACTGAGCCGTCAAATTGACATTGGTCGTACGCCGCTGCGGGAAGCGCTGCAACGGCTGACCGCCGAACGCCTCGTGGTAACCATGCCCCGACGTGGCATGATGGTGACGGAAGTCAATATCACCGAGCAATTGGCGCTCTTGGAGACCCGCCGTGTATTGGACCATCTAATTGCCACGCGCGCGGCGAAACGCGCCACTGAAAAGCACCGGAAGGAACTCGGCGATCTCGCGGCGGCACTCACCGCCGCCGCCGCGGAAAACCATACCGACGACTTCATGCGCTTTGACCGCGAGTGTGATCGCGTGCTTGAAGAAGCCTCACGCAATGCCTTCGCCGCACAAGCCTGTGCCCCGCTTCACGCTCACTGCCGTCGCTTTTGGTATGCCTACCAAAACAACGGCGATCTCAACCAATCCGCCGCCTTGCACAGTGCCTTGATGGCACGGGTATCCGAAGCCGACCCCGAGGGCGCGGGCGAAGCGTCCGACAAGCTGATGAATTACCTCGAGGAATTCACCCGCTCGGCACTCGACCTGTACTAAAGCATTATCAGAGTTCGCCTCGCGAACACCTTTGACCGCCGGGCGAGCGCTTGCGCCAAAGCCTTTGGTTCCGATTGCCGACAATTCGGCCGACACCTAATGACAAGGTGACGGCCGAATTGATTCCGGCGCCGGCCTCCGTGCGCCCTAATCTAAGAAGTAGGTGTTGTTATGAGTAGATTTACCTTCATGTGCATCGACGCCCACACCTGTGGGAATCCGGTTCGCGTTGTTACCGGCGGAACCCCGTTTCTCAGCGCCACGACGATGAGCGAGCGCCGCACCGAGTTTATGGCAAAGTACGACTGGATCCGCACCGCGCTAATGTACGAACCACGCGGCCATGACATGATGTCGGGCTCCATGCTGTACCCGCCCAGCGATCCCCAAAACGATGTAGGAATTCTCTACATCGAAACCAGCGGCTGCCTGCCCATGTGCGGGCACGGCACCATCGGCACGGTCACAGTCATGATCGAGCACAATTTGGTCCGCCCCAAACAACCAGGCGTGCTGCGACTGGAAACACCGGCCGGCTTGGTCATCGCCCACTACCAAGAAGAAGGCGGCCGCGTTACCTCGGTACGCATCACCAACGTCCCCTCCTTCCTTTTCGCCAAAGGTCTGGCAATCGACTGTCCTGAATTGGGTGAACTGCAGGTCGACGTGGCTTACGGCGGCAACTTTTATGCGATTGTCGAACCACAGCAGGGTTATACCGGTCTCGCCGAGACCCCGGTCGGCGACCTGATTCGCATCAGCCCCAAACTCCGCCATGCACTCAACCAGCGCTACCAGTTTCAACACCCAACCGACCCACGCATTCACGGCCTCAGCCACATTCAGTGGACCGGCCGTGCCCAGCACCCGGAGGCGGACGCCCGCAACGCCGTTTTTTACGGTGAAAAAGCCATTGACCGCTCCCCATGCGGCACCGGCACCTCGGCACGCTTGGCACAGTTGGTGGCGCGTGGCGAGGTCACCGAAGGCGACACCTTTGTGCATGAAAGCATCATCGGCAGCTTGTTCCGCGCCCGCGTGGAAGGCACGGCTGTCGTCGGCGAATTCAATGCAATTATTCCCAGTATTGAAGGTTGGGCGCGCGTCACCGGCATTAACACCATTTTTGTCGACGAAGACGACCCCTTCGCCCACGGCTTCCAAGTACTGTAAACGGCGAACCATCAGCGCGCAGGCACTGCCGCCAATAGAAACGGCAGCGATTTACCACCCAGAAGAGAGGGAACCATGACCCAAGTTATCATTGTCGGCGCGGGTGCGGTCGGCGTTTGTTGTGCCCATTACCTTCGGCGCAAGGGATTCTCTGTAACAGTATTGGAACGCCGTGCCATTGGTGCCGCTTGTTCCGCGGGTAACGCCGGCTTAATCGTCCCCAGCCACGTCATCCCCCTCGCGGCACCAGGCGTCGTCAGCCAAGGCCTGAAGTGGCTGTTCCGTCGCGACAGCCCCTTCTACATTCGACCGCGACTCGATCCCGCCTTATGGTCCTGGGTATGGCGCTTCACCCGCAACTGCAACGCCAAAACCGTTGCCGGCAGTATTCCCATATTGCACAGGCTACTCCAACAATCAGCACAGCTTTTCGATGACTTGTACAAGGAACAGAACCAAGCCTATTTTTACCGTAAAAACGGCCTGCTTATGGTTTACCGTCTCGACAAATACCGACAAGCCCTTCAAAGCGAAGCCGATACCGCCTCAACACTAGGCATCGAAGTCGACCATTTGGACGAGGCGGCTTTGCGTCGACTCGAACCACAGGCACCTGTCAACGCAGCCGGCGCCTTTTACTATCGCAACGACGCCCACCTGGACCCGGCTCGATTTGTCACCTTTTTGGCGGAAACACTAAAACAAGACGGGGTCGTCTTTCACGAGAACACCGAGGTACAACGCCTGGAAAAACAGGACGGCCAAGTTCGCGGCGTCCACACCTCGCAGGGTTACTTTGAAGCCGATATGGTCGTCATCGCTGGTGGGTCTTGGTCACCCGGCCTCACCGAAAAACAAGCCCTCCACCTACCGGTCGAAGCCGGCAAAGGCTACAGCGTCACGCTGGATCAACCGCGCTTTAAACCCGAAATCCCCATGATCCTCAGCGAAGAGAAAGCGACCATCACGCCGCTTGCCGATCAAATTCGTTTCGCAGGAACCTTAGAATTGTCCGGCCTCGACGACAGCATTAACCGCAAACGTTTTGCTTCAGTGGTTGCGGTCGCACCGCAGTACCTACCCGATTTCAAGCTCGACACCCTCGATCCCAAACAAATTTGGTCAGGCTTTCGACCCTGCACCCCCGACGGATTGCCCATCATTGGTCGCAGCCGAAAATACCGCAACTTACTCGCGGCGACGGGTCACGCCATGCTGGGCATCACCCTAGCCCCGGTTACAGGCATGCTAATCAGTGAACTTGCGGCGGAAAGTGCGAACGAAGACAGCACCACTTTAGCAGCTTGTTCACCGTTGCGATTCAGCCACTAGGGTCAGGTAAAAGCGGAACGACAACAAGAAGAACACCGCAAACAGACGAAATACGCACGGGAAAGCGTCATTCGACGTTTATCATACGAACGCCACGTGCTTCAAAGGAAGCCAGCTTTTCACGCGCCTGTTCCTCAAATCCAGGAACGGCACTGGTCGCATTGCGAACGAGCACCAATTTAGCAGCAAGTTGCGGCGCTTCATCAAGGAGATCCTCGATCGTCGCCGCCACGCAGTGACTGAGCGCTTCGCCGGCAACATAAACGTCATCCAATGCGGGATCGGCGACGATCTTGAGCAGCTCCTGATTGACCATCGTGTGGCCGTCCTCAGGATTCGGCACTTCCGCTTTGACCACGCTAAAGTGCTCGGTATTGGCGTTCAAACCCTTCATGAAATAGGTAACGGGCCGCTGACGCCGTGACTCAAATTCTTTACACAGTTCAAAAATAGGAGCGCACAAGTTGGCGCCCCAGCTCCCCACCAAACAATGCTCCGGCCAAATGGTGTGGCTGTAGCGGCCCAATTCTTTGAGGCTCTTTAAATATCCAGCAATCTTGCTCATAAGCGCCGACAAATCGGGTCGCCAGAGTCCTTTTTCAAGGTCTTCGGGTGTAATTTGCGTAAACGGGGCGGGTCGGGCGCCGTCGGCATCGCGCCAAAACGAGGGATGGCTAATATCCCAAACGTGATGCTGATCCATGGACACAATCATGGTCGCGAAGTCGTCTATACGGGGACGCGCCCAGGCATGTAATCGCGCCATGTCCTCGGATGCGCCTGGCACAAAAAGACTGCCTTTGGGATCACAAAAATCGTTCTGGGGATCGATGACAAATAGACCGAGCATGATTCACCTCCACCCTTAGTGTACACCAAACACCAACAAGAAGTTTCAATAAATACGCTTCGTCTTTGCAAAGCAAAAGTCTGCAACAGAGCTAACTAGGCTGGCAAGGATGCCGAAATCTAGTCCAGAAATGCAAAAAGGCTCCTCACAAGGAGGAGCCCTTTCGGCCTAGAAAACTAAGCGATTAAACCGTGCGACGACGACGCATCATCACAACAGCAGAACCCATCAACAAGGTGATGAAGGCAATCAAGCCCCACTCACCCAAGGTAGGTACGGTGAAGATGGTGTTGCCGTTAGCAACAGAGATGGTGGCATCCAAAGGATATTGGATGGTAGCAGTACCGATACATTCCGCATCACCACAGTCAGGGATCAGTACAGATACAACCTGAGGCGTGGTCAAAGAAGGAGCAGTAACGGTAACTTCATAGCTACAGCCAGGCGTACCGTTAACAGAAACGGTACCAGTGCCACCCAAAGTGCCGGTTACACCGACGATGGTGGGGTTGATGCAGTTAACTTGAATGTCGTATTGAGCAGTACAAGTAACTTCTTCACCATCGGCACCAGTGATAACAGCGCTGATCAATTCGTTGGTTACAGCGGTGTAGCTGGCGGTCCAGTTGGTGTCGGCACCGGCAGAGCTAACAACCGTCATGTCAACACCGTTGATAGAAGCAGCAACAGCGTTGGTGGTGGTCAAGGTCAAGGTGATAACGGTACCAACGTCAACAGGCGTACCGGCAGCAGGGTCTTGAGCCTGCGCGCCGCAAGAAGGCGTTTGGAAGTCGAGATCACAGTTCACGTCAACAAAAGTAGGTTGAGGTGGGGTTTGGTTGTCGAAACCGTTGGCACGGATAACGATAGAGTTAGCAGTACCAACGATGTTGGGAATCACAACTTCAGTTGCGTTGCCGGAAGCGGTGATGGTCGTACCGTCGTAGATTACGGCCCACTCGGTCACGTTAGAACCGGAAACAGGTACCGTCAAGCTGCTGCCGATAACGGCTTCAGGGATGCTGGCACAATCAGAGGTGTTGGTTGGAGGCTCAAGCGCCAAACCGTAAGTACCGGTAGCGTTTTGGCTGTTGGGACCGGAAACGGTCATGGAGTAAGTACCGATGTCGCCGGCGTCGATGCCGGTGATGCTGTAAACAGCGTCAAAGGTAAACACGTTGCCGGCTACAGAAGTAGGCGGAGATACAACGTTGATGTCGCCGGTGAAGTCGGCAGCGTCAGAAGAGAACACACCGTACTGACCACCAGGCCAAGTAGCGTTGGTCAAAACAACTTGGAAAGCAGTGTCGCCACCAGAAACTGGGATCGGGTTAGGAATGATCTCAGCAGTGGGCGGGTTCCAAGCAGTGTTGATGGTGCAAGCGGCACCAGAAGCGTAGCTACCGGAACTAGAAGGAAACTCAACTTGGTACTCAACGGTGTAAACCGCGTTGGCAGCGGAATCAGGAGAACCGTTGGCGGCAGTCGTAACCGTTTGGGTTACAGAGGCAGCGCCACCAGCGTTATCGATCTCAATAGGAGCAGCCAAACCGCCGCCGGAAAGAACGACACGGTCAACGTTGGTGGTGTTGCTGAAGGTGAAGTCCAATTGACCACCAACGCCGCCTTCTTGAGGATCGGCCCATGCAACACCAACCACGCCGCCGTTGTTGACGTCAGACAGAGGATCGTCAACAGCAACGTCGGAAGCGGTACAGTCGATAGCTTCGAAGATGTTGATGGCACCAGGTTCGCCCAAAGTGAAGGGGATGTCGGTTACCAGGTCGTCGAGCTGTACGAAGTTACGCGCAGGATCGGCAACGGCAGTAATGGTCACCTGACCAATGCCGGGAGCCGCAACAATGGGGATCTCCAATACAGCGATCAAAACTTCAGTGTTTTGCGCTGCATCAACCAATACGCCGGAAGTTGCCGCATAGTTGGCTTGCTTACGCTGAGGCTGGCCGCCTACGGGCAAGGTGAACACCTGGGGGATACCAGGGCCGCCGACAAAATCAACAGCGGAGCCGGAACCCAAGGTCGCTTGGTTAAAAATCGCGGAACAAGCCACGCCGGTGCCGGTAGCAACGTTCGTCAAGTCGGTACCGGGGTTGGTGATACCGAGTTGGGCCGAGTTACGGAAAGCGTTAGCGATAATGACATCAGCCGCAACGCCGCCGACAATCAAACCATCGGGATCAGCGAGATCCAGGTTGATCGTCACACCGGCAATAGGGCGACTGCTCATCTCCGTATCTTCCATGAAGACCGGAATTTGTACACAACCACCAGCGGCAATATCACCGGGAGCGATTGAAACGGAGCCAATTCTCAGGTTGATTTGGGCGAAAGCTGGAGTGCTTAACAGCGCCAAAGCAGCGAGAAAAAGAGGCAAAATCATCTTTGTTTTCATTGATTTACCCACCATCTCTTGAATTGAAATTATTTTGGTATTGAAGGCGATGACACACCAATTCATCATCCTTATCTTCCACCTGTCTCCACAAAGGATCCAACGCCCTTGTCATTCATACGGTGGAATTGAAACAGCCTAGGTCAACAATAGGAGCTTGAGCAAAAAACAAGCCAACCTCTGTCTCCAAAAAAAAGACAAAGATTGGCTGTTTAGGCTTAAGCGGGAGCTTAGTTTTTGACAGTTTCGAAGGAAACTTTAGAAGTGTCTACGCTTACGGGACGGTTGTTTTGATCAAATGCGTCAACGCGGCCCATGAAGTAGCTCATTTTTTTGTCCGCCGTGTAGTTCACGTGAACGTTGGGGAAAACTTCGTCGCCGCTCATGTTGAACAAGACGAGGTTCAACTGGTCAGAGCCGGGGATGCGGGTAGATACCAGGTTCCAGCCCTTGTTGATATCCGCTTGAGACAAGAAGGCATCATCAACGAAAGAACCACCGCGTGGCATCAAAGAAGTCGTGAAAACAGAACCGGCACCTTCAGCAGGCTTCAGAACCAGCGTGCCGGAACCGGCTTCCAGATCGTAGAAAGAAGTGTTTTTGCTGGAGCGCGTGATGGAGTTAACAATACGACGTACGGCCAAAGTCAAGTCACCGGCACTGGCATTGCCGTCGCAGTTGGCGTCGTAAAGTTGGGCCAGGTCATCACCGGTCAAACCGTTGCAAGCACCGCCGCCCAAGATGCAGTTAACATATGGGAGCAAGTCGCGGGGGTCAACCAGGTTGTCACCCGTGATGTCGAGCTTACGGCCGGGCGCATCAGCGTTAACCAAACGAACCGTCAAGTCGGCATCGTTAAAGGTTACTTCAGAAGAAGAGGCCGCGGTGGCGTCTGCTTTAGCGATGATGTGACGGTCGGAAGAGATGTCGTTAGCAACGAAACGAACGAATTCTTCGGAAGAAATACAAGAAACAATGTCACGCGTGTTGCCCACGGTGTCGTGGAAGCGCGCGGGGTACAAGCGCCAGCGGCCCAGGATCAGGGTGCCGGTGCTGGGACGTTCTTCTTGGTTCAGGATGACGGCGCCGCCGCGGAATACACCGCCGCTGTTGGAACCGGTCGTGGTCGTAGGCGCGCCGGATTGGTCGGCAGGCAACACCTGAGACGTAGGCAGACCTTCCACACCACTTACCAATTCAAAAGGAGAGTTGGCGCCACCGATGTTTTGCAGGGGCGAGTTGTAAATAAATGTACCCCAGTTGATGGTGCCTTCCCAGCCGGCCAGGCTGAAAGAGCCGTCGCCCAAGTTCTCGATCACCAGATCGAAAATGGCGTAATCGTCAGCGGTGTAACCGGCAACGTTGATTTCAGTAGGGCTTACATAGCCGGGAGATGCAGAGTTAGCGACGAAGCGCAGGTTCTGAGCAGAAACACTGAGGCTGAACGCGACAGCGAGAAAGCAGAGAATGGATTTCAGTTTCATGGAAAATTCCTCCTATCCTTGAAAACCTTTGGAATTGTTTTAATCAAACTTAGTACGGCCAGGCGACAAGCGCGCCCATCGTTTGGCTTCCGCTGCCGTAGAGAACAAATCCAGCAATGGTTTGACTGGATTCTATCAAGATGACGTCACCGGCGGCAATGTCACTGTCAAACAGAGAAGAGGCCAATTGCACCAACTTCACGTTGGCATTAAGCGTTGCAGTATTGGTTTCCTTGACACCACCATCGGCACCGACCAAGCGGAGCTGAACCTCGGCGGTCTGAGCAGTGGGGTTGACCAGGGCAACGCCCGTCCAACCACCGGCACTTACGCCGTTTTCGGTATGGGGAATAACCAAACGATTGGATAACGTTGTAATGGTTTCAAAACCGGCAAATTGATCGCCTGGCGGCAATGTGCCAAACAGTTCGTAACCGGTCATGGGTTGATCGGCGCTGACACGCAACCATGCGGCGCCTTCACCGAAGTCAAAGCGACCGGCACTGACCAAAAAGGTCCGTTTCTCACCGGCGCTAAACTGGGGCAATGTTTGACGTTCGACCAAATCACCTTCGGCGCTATAAGATTCCACGGTCACATTGGTGACACTGTCTCCTATATTTATCAGAACAATGCCCGTCCAAAAGCGACTTGTATCACCTGCGATGTGAACAAAGTACATTTCCTGAGCCGATTTCTGATTGAGGCCGACGCCGACAGATTGGCGAACCCCGGTATCGGCCACGAGTCCAAAGACTTCGGCGCCGATCAAACGGTCGGTACCGCTACCATCGAGGCGAATATCACCCCAACCCGGCCCCTGAACCGTGCCACCCATTTCCTGGGCGAAGTTAAAGAAACGCTGGCCACCGGAAACCGGTGAACCCAAATCAAAACCGCTGGTTTCAGCCGCGCCGAGCTTCAGGGCCTGCGTGCTGTCGGATAAGTTAACCGCGGCACCAAGCGTGTAAAACTGATTGATATCCTTGGCAATGTGCGGCACATACAAGAAGGCCTCGGCGGCGGGAACAGGACTTAAGGTATACAGCTCTTCACCGTCCAGGGTCCGAATGTTGGCCACCCCGGTGGCGACCGGCTCACTCAAGCTATCACTGGTAACGGTCGCAACCGCCCAAGCCACATCATCACTGGAAAACGCGACTTGCGTCCCAGCCTGACCGGCCAAGCTCGAAGACAGCGGGCCCTGCAGTAAAGCACCCTCTTGGTCAAAAATCAGAATATCCAGTTCAACCGGACTGCTTTCGAGGTTGGTCACGCCAATTTGGGAAACTTTCTCGCTGCCACCTTCAAGAAGCGGAAAATACAAACTGGATTCACCCGATTTGGAGACAGGTCGCGCCATCGAAACCGGCACGGTGACCGTTTCGAGATCGTCGGCGCTAAAACTCAGTTGGCTGGTCGCAGCCTGACCGGGAAACAAATAGCGGCGATCCACAACTAAACGAACCGTGGTTTCTTGACCAGCGGTCACCTGACCACTTTCAGGATTGGTCGTCAGCCAATCGGGCTTGTTGGCAACACGCCAAGAGAAAGCTTGGTTGTTGGAAGCACTTAAACGAATTTGAAGGGTCACTGCCTGATCGTCGAACGGCACTGATTCGGTATTTAAAGCGAGCCGCGCCGGACCTTCGACCGTTACCGTCGTTTCAGCGTCGCTACTGCCACCGTCACCCGTAACCGTCAGGGTGTAGGTCGTGGTTTCACGTGGGCGCAAGGTGACCGAGCCGCTGGGATTAACCGTCAGGGTGCCGGGTTCAATGACTGCGCTTCTACCGCCCGTGCTGGTCCAACTAAGCTGCACCGCATCGCCGGAATTAATCGTAGAAGGGTTGGCTGTGAATGAACTGATCGTTGGGGCGGCCGCAACAGTAAGGGTGGCCGTCGCAGTCGCACTGCCTGATTCGTTTTGGGCGAGAACCGTGTAAACGGTGTCTTCGTCGGGAGAGACGGTCACGCTGTCCTCAGCGGAGACGCGGCCAATGCCTTGATCGATATCGACCGTGTCGGCGCCTTCGATCTTCCAAGACAAGGTCGCCGATTCACCCTGAACGATTTGCGTCGGTGATACGGTGAAATCAGAAATGATCGGGATGCGCTCTGTCGTCAGCGTCACTGTCACTTCAGAGGCAACGGTGCCGGCCTGGTTGGTGGCCTCAATGCGGTAGGTGGTGTTTACATCTGGCGATACCGACCGTGAGCCTTCGTTCTGAACCGTACCAATGCCGTTGTTGATGGTTACCGTGGTGGCGTTCTGAACCCGCCATGACAGCGTGGAACTATTGCCGGCAATAATCGTGGTTGGGTTGGCGTTAAAAAAATCGATGACCGGTGGTTCAGTATTATTGTTCTGAACGTTAACCGTGACGCTGCGTTGCACCGAACCATTCCCATTGGTGGCGGTCAGTGTGTAAACCGTGCTCTGCGTCGGACTTACGTCAATGAATCCGCTGGAAGCAACATTGCCCACGTTGGGCGCAATTGAAACAGAATCGGCGTCGGTCACATTCCAGGCCAAGCGACTAGACTCGCCGGTGTTAATTAAAGCGGGGGTGGCGGTAAAGTTTTGGACGGAAGGTGTGCCGGAACCGCTCCCGGCAACCGTTAAGGTCCCCAAGGAAATCGTAAGGTTGCCGTCTTCGACCGTTTCCAAGAAAGTCCCGCCGAAATCACCCAAATGATTGTTGCCACCCCCACCAACATTGGTAAAAGAGATAGTTTGGCCGGCGGCTGCCGCGCTTGGCGTAACGCGCAACATCCCAACCAAGTCTCCCGGAAAAGCGGCATCCAGCGTGAGCGGCATCGGGAAGTTAGGATCAGAATAGGAAATTGCAATGGTCGTAAAGCCGCTACCGGTCGTGGTGAAAAGCTGGGCGGGATGGACGCTTGTAATCCCCGATGGGACAAGCTGAAGGGCATCGACCAAGCTGGTGTCAAAGGTTAAGCGCATCACCATCTGGTGAACAACGGTACCAATTGTGTTATCGCGATCCAGCAAGGTGCCGGAAATATCGCGAATGTAAAGCGGCATGTCAATCGATTGGCCTACTTCACCACTCGCGCTTTCAAGGGTAATGGCGTCTTGGGCCACAAGCGGCACCAAAGATAAAGAGACAAGTAAGGCGAACAAGTTGATCGTTTTAATTGGGTTCGTCATTTTTCGCCGTTTCCTCCATGGTTGGATGTCATGCCTCAATTCAGTTAGACCTGATTCAGGCAGATTGCTCTCAAAAAAAATAAAAAATATTCGACCTCGTCGAAACAGCCTAGAGCGCGCCCTTTTCTAACGGATGGAAATCGGTATGGACCGCCCGCAACCGTTCGCGCGCAACCTCGGTGTAAATCTCGGTCGTCTTGAGATCACTATGTCCTAGCAAGGCCTGTACCGCCCTCAAGTCAGCGCCGTGATTGAGGAGGTGGGTCGCAAAACAATGACGCAACACGTGGGGCGTGAGTTTGTCGCTGTTAATGCCCGCCACCGCTGCATATTTTTTAACCATCTGCCAAAAAGCTTGGCGGGTCATGGCCCGACCAAAACGATTGAGGAACACGTCATCGGTGGGGTGTCTCACCAGCTCGGGCCGCCCTTCTTCTAAATAGTGCATCAGTCGCCGGTGCGCTTGTTGCCCAAAGGGTACCAAGCGTTGCTTTTGGCCTTTCCCGGAAATCAGAAGTAAACCCCGATCAAGACGACACTGCGAAAAGGTCAACCCAACAAGCTCACTGACACGCAAACCACAGGAATACAGAACCTCCAACATAGCGTGATCGCGCTTCCCAAAAGCAGTCCCCGTGTCGGGCGCCTGTAAAAAAGCGGTGACCATTTCCTCACTCAACACTTTTGGCAATTGGCGGCGACGGAAAGGGGCCTCCAAGTGTTCGGTTGGATCCTGCTCAATGCGACCCCGGCGGTGTAAGTAACGGAACAGGGCCCGCAAGGAAGAAAGTCGCCGTGCCCTGGTCCGCGCACCAATGCCACGCTGATCTTCCATGGCCAGGAACCGTCGAATGTGATCGGGACGACATGCATCAATCGTCGTCGCCCCTAGAAACAGCAAAAAGAAGGTCACATCGGTGAGGTAACTTTGCGTGGTGTTTTCCGCGGCTTTTCGCTCGGAAGCCAGATAGCGGTAAAAGTCTTCGCGCAGTGCTTCGTGTTCGGCGGAAAGCACCTGTGGATCATTCAAAATCCTGCCCCTTCATCTCGGACAATTTGTTCGTGATATCTCGTTCCGTATTTTAGGGGAAATTCATCACTCCGGTTCAAGTCAGAAGAAAAAAACAAGTTCAAGACCACACCGGGATGGGAAGGGCGACCACACTGCCGTCTCCCTCGTTTGTTGCAACCGCCTCGGAGGAGGAAGGGCGACCACACTGCCGTCTCCCTCGTTTGCTGCAACCGCCTCGGAGGAGGAAGGGCGACCACACTGCCGTCTCCCTCGTTTGCTGCAACCGCCTCGGAGGAGAAAGCGCGCAGGATGATGCCTGTTTTACCCGGCACGGTGTCGCGTTATGGCCTTAAAACCTTTATGGGGAAAGGCGCCGGGCGAGGTTGCCCTCGGTTGCCACTTGCGCCCAACGGAAGATGCCGTCGCTTCGAGAGCGCGGGAAAGGTCTCGCTCAATTTTGTGAGAGCGCTTGTGCCAAATACCATCAAGGCCACGCCCGGAGGGGAAGGGCGACCGTACTACCCTCTCCGTCGTTTGCCGCAACCGCCTCGGAAGACCTGGCGCGCAGGATCCACTGCTTGCCAACCTTGGATTGTTGCGCGTGGAGAAATAATTGTTTAGGGGGCGCCCCTACTTGGGAACCCTTTTTTGCCACGACCGCCATGACCATCACGACCGCATTCTGGCTAGGGGCTGGATATGGGCCCCAGAACTTTTCCCAATCGGTGCGACTAGCCACCACGCGCGCGCAGGCTCATTAAAAATGAAAATGCCGCTGCGCGCCCAAAAAAGTCTATTCCAAGCGGAAGGGGTTTCATTGGGGAACTGTGAAATCGCGTCACCAATCCATCGCGCAACCAACCACGGATGAAAACAAGGTTTCCGCGCGCCACCTCTTCCAAGGCGGTAAGCGCCGACATGGGTATCGAGGCCGGGACGCCCTTCCCTCCCCCAACCATGGTTGC
>JAUIFE010000047.1 GCA_030429565.1 Holophagae bacterium
AGGCGTTCCGAAAGTTCGCCACCAAAATCAGCATGTTGGTTTTTGACAACGGCCAAGAGAACAAGGCACTGGTCGGCGACATTGAGAAGGTACTGCCCCAGGTTCAAGCCGACCTCGTGTATTTCGATCCGCCTTATGCGACGCAATTCAGCGCGGCCAACTACACCGCGATGTACCACTTTGTTGAAGGATTGATGACCTATTGGCAGGGCATGGAACTACGCGAGAACACGGCCCTAAAGTCCTTCAAAACGGAGGATAAAGGCATCTCGGCCAAAACGGCACCTGCATTCTTCGAGACGTTCCTTACCGCCGCCCAGCACTTCCCGGTGTGGCTCTTAAGCTATCGCGACAAGGCTTTCCCCAACGAACGCCAAATGAAGACCCTCTTTCAAAAGCTGGGCCGCATTTCGCGAATGCGATCAAAAGATCACACCTATACCCAATTTAACAAGGGGCAAACCGACGCCAACCAACCAAAAGAGCGATTGTTTTTGGTAGTCAAAGACGGCCCGAAATCGCAGGCCGGAGCGGAAGGCGTTCAGGATTTGGCGGCCGTGGCCGAGCTTCCGGCAAACTTCCGTACCCAGTTACCGGTTGAAGTGACCCTGATTCAGCCCGACCCTTTGTCGACCGTGGCCAACGTACAGGATCCGCCCAGCGATCCCCAATTCCGCTGCATTCTTTGCCGCGAGGGAACTAATCGCAACGGCGACCATTTCACCCGCGAAGAACTGTCCCAGCGCTACCTGACCGCGATCAACAAAAAAGTCGACCTCCAGCACGGCCAGGAGTTTGACGACATCGTCGGCGGCATCGTCGACTCGGACTACCTCGAGGACGGCCAGGGCGGGCGCGTCGAAGTGGTTGGCGAACTTTATCTCAACGAAAGTAAACACGGCCAGCTCGCCTACAAAATGATGAAAAAAGGCTTGGTTAGCCAGGTGTCCATGGAATGCGACTACGCGGAAGGCGAATGCTCAATTTGCCGGCAGCGGGTCAAGTCAAAAAAAGACTACTGCGTGCATTTGGCCAAATACAAGGGCCGGATGTTCGAAGGTAAACCCGTCTTCGAGATCCTGCACGGGGTCACGTTTAGCGGTCTGGGTTTACTAGATCGAAAGGGCGCGGACGAAAACGCAAAAATCTTTCAAGTTGGCTCGGCGAACTCAAACGGCGAGGCCCAGCAGCAAGGAGCGGAATCAATGGAGGGTCAACAAACGTGGAACGAGCAATCTCATGCTGAAAAACACTCGGGCGGAAACGGCGGGTCGAACCAGCCAAGCGGCGGCGATCAGGACTTGGCAAGCCAAAACAAAGTCCTGCTGGAGGAGAACAAGCAACTTAAGCGTCAGGTCGAAGAACTCACGCGACGCTTGCAGGAGATTGAAGCAAACCAAGAAGCTGAGGCAAGAAAGGCACGCGCAGCCAAGCTGCTCGCCGTGTACGAGAGAAAAGGCGGCACGTTTTCTAGCCCGGATGCTCGGGAAAAAGAGTTAGAGCGCCTCGCTGGACTTTCAGATGAAGCCTTCACGGCGGCTGAAGCTTCATTCGCCATCATGCCATCCGTGACCAAACCCGCGTCTCAACCCCAAAACGGAAAAACCATGGCTACCGCACCGGAGAGCCTTAATCAAGAAGCTCGCATTCGACCAAGGGACGTGGACGACACCCAGGACAGTCTTGAAGAGAAGCTAACACGAGGCTTTATGACCGTATATCGCGAACGGTTCGGGATTCAAGCCTAACCCAGGAAAGGAAAAAACCACATGTCGTTTATTTATTCAAGCCACCAAGGGTTGCCCTACGGTGACGGCTATTTACAAGGTGAGGGACAAATCGGACAAGTTGTTCGATTGATTGGGAATGACCTCTTCGAGGTCAACACAGATGCAACCGTGCGCTCATTCGGGATTTTACGGAAGGATTATGCCCACGGTGATCAACCAGGCATTTTCTGCAACGGCGGCATTCTGATGACGGATGTATTCGAAGGAACGCCAAGCGCAGGCGACCTTCTGAAAGCCGCAGGCAGTGGGTTTTTGACACCCGTTTCAGAAGACGGCGAACACGCCGTCGCTCAGGTAATTTCCCTTCAAGGGGGAATTCTGAAGATCAAATTACTGGTTTAGAGGAGTGCTTGATGAATGAAATCCTGTCACAGAACGGGACTTCCCAAAAGTTCATGACAGTCATGGGCCAACTAATGCGTCAGGCCCTGGATTCACCAGAAGGGCTACGCTCTTTGGCCGCCGCTATCGCCAAGCCAATCGAAGAAATTATCAAAACGAAGGAGATCAGTTCCTTACTTCTAACGGAGCATGTGCTTCCCAAAGGCGAGCGGCCCGTTTATCAAAAGCGTGACGAAGTTCGGGCACACTGGATTTCAAAAGATGGCGCAGCACACATGCAGGAAATCGGGGAGAAGGAAGTTGAGTTTCCGACCCACCGTATTAGTTCAACGCCAATGGTCGACATTGCAGTCCTAAGACACGGGAACGTTGGGACCCTAATGGACCTTCAAAATGAGGCTGGCGAGACGATCCGCAAAAAAATCGATAAGAGAACCATTGATGTAATTTCATCAGCCGTTCCTGCTGAAAACATCGTAGAGGTTGCGGGCAACACGCTTACTCAAGAGGCCCTTGTTGAAGCAATGAGTATCATTGAGGATAAAGAGGTTGCGATTAAGTACATCGTCATGAGGGGACGACGGTTTGCCGATCTCAAGGGCTGGGACATGGACCCTTTAACCCGGAACGAGCTACGGCAAAAGGGCGTCATCAAGAACTTTGGCACGGGATCCGTGTTGACGACGTCCGCTGCAAAACCTCAGGAAGTCCTGATCGTTCCTGATGTTGAAATTGGCAAGTTACCAATCCGGGAAAAGCTGATGGTCGACCCACTTGAGTTCAAAACTGAATTTCGGGTCGGTTGGCTCGTATGGAAGGAGCTGGGACACGGCATTACTCGGCCGGACCTGATTGCTAAAGTTCGTTTGACGGGTTAAAGGAGGAAGCTTTGCCAAAATTCGAAAACCTCTGCTCCGGGATGCTGTTGATTCCTGATGCCGACATTAAGTTGGGTCCTGGTGAAACGTTCGTAACCGATTCACCAACCAAACAGACACACCTAGCAGTCGATAAAGAACTACTTAAGGAAGTCAAGCCTGGTGAAGAGGCCGGAAACGGCAATGCTGATGCCCAATCCGGGCCAACAAACGTCGAGCCTGAACGCGGAAAACAAACCAACGGCCCTCGCGGCAAGATTCGCACCAGCAAAACCTAGGGGTTAGCACATGCAACTTGCCGAACTGGTGAGGTTACTTCGGCTCGATCTTGGTGACGGCCAAGCACACCAGTTTTCCGACCTGGAACTGGGTCGTTGTGTGGAAAAAGGACTCTTCCCACTGGGGCGTGACCTTGGCGTTTCCTATCGCCTGGTCGATGATCAGGTCGAACCAGAGATGAGTGGCGAGACTCGCGAACTGTTGCTGTTGCTCGGCCAAATCAACGCTTGTCAACGAATGCGGGCGCAGACAGCCAACACCTTCTCCTTCTCCAGCGGGGATAAGTCGGTGGATAAAACCAAGCAGGCTGAGCATTGGGCAAAGCTTGAAAAGGATTTAACCGCCGCTTATCAAAAGCGTTTACAAGCGCTCAACCCAAGTGGCGGCGCCGGTGATTCAGGAAGCGTGCTTTTAACGCCGACACTCTTACGTCCAGTAATTTACGAACAAGGTAGTCGCGATGTTAACTGAGGCTGAACAATCCGCCGCCGCCCAAGCCGTCCGGGACCTGATCGTGGGTTCCGGGCTTTCTGCGCGCCATCTTCGCGTTGTAGGGCCGGGCCTATACGGCTCCGACGACGTGGCAACGAACGCCATCGGCGAGATCGCCATCGAGCTGGTGGAAGCTCCGGCCGTCGACCTTGGCAACCATGTTGACGCAACCGCGCATGTTCTACCCGATGTGAACGTCATTCCAACAGATCGCCTCATGCTGAACGAAAAGACTTACCGCGTCCAAACAGTAAAACCTCACAATCTGTTCAGCGCGGTCACCCATCAACAGCTCGACATGATTGAACTGAATTAGGCAGGAACCTTGGGTGTCAAAAGAACCGGAGATTGGAAAAAAGCCAAGCGGATGCTGAGTGGCGAACGGTTTCGGCGGTTATCGCAAGCGCTGGAGCAGGCAACCCACAAAGCCGCTCTTTTGCTCGTGCGTGAAATCGTAAAAGGTATTCACGCGCAGGCACCTGGCGGCAAGGCGTTTGTACCGAACGCGGAATCGACCATTCGTAAAAAGAAATCGAGCAAGGCTTTGATCGATGACAAGTATTTGGTCAACAGCATCACTCACAAGATTATCGGCGACAAAGCCTTTGTCGGTCTGCTCCGTGGGGCTGAGAACAAAGCAAAAGAAGATCTCGTCAACATCGGCGCCATCATGGAATACGGCGCCACGATCCAACACCCCAATGGTGCCACCATCATCATCCCACCGCGGCCTTTTCTTCATCCCGTCATGGTCAAACACCAGGACGATGTCATCGCTTTTTACCGAGATGCACTGGGTTCGTTCTTCGATTCCGTCTAAATTGGCCGGTCACCCGGCCCCGCACAACTGATCACCGACACGTCATTCGACGGAAGTCATAGGGAGCCCAGCCAACATGGAAACACTCCGTCTCGTCGTAGAGGCCTTGATTCGGCTTGTCCAATCAGAGGTTCATCCACACGCCCTATTGGTGCCGCCCGACGAAATGCACGTCATCAAAACGCCGCCCAGCATTATTCTCCAGGGTCCCGCGCTCACTGAAAACCGGCAGCGGCGATCCCAAGCGAGTCAGGTCTGCAAAGACGTTGAGGCGATGACTTACCAGCGCCGGCTAGTTCCGAGAATGTACCACCTCGATTTTGAGGTCGTGCTCACCACGGCCAACGAAGCGCAACTGATCGATCTTCAAGAGCGCACCTGCCAACTGGTTCTAAATCACCCCGTCATCGCCATCGAAGACCGTGGCGGCCTCAACTTGACGGAGCTTGTCCCAGTGGGCGGACTTCGCCGGGTGAATCTCAGCAACCTCAAGCAGGCCGCAGGACGATTGCGCATCGAGGACTGCCCCATATTCGGGCCAGTCATTGAAGAGGGACGCCTAATCCAAGATCGAATCTTCGAGTTCCATGGCGGCCTTACAGAAACCCACACCTTTACACCTGATACCCAGGAGGATTCTTGACCAGGGTCAAAAACCGTTTGTATCAGCCACTGACTTTTGCCCTCGCGGACGGTCGCAGCTTGCACTTACAGCCCCGCCAGGTGACCCACCTTCCTGAAGTGGACATTTCCGACCAGATGCGACAGGCGGAAAAACGCGGCTTCATCCATCTGGCCATTGAACCGGCCCCAACCGAAGCGGCCCCCGCAAAGCCGCAGCCAAGAAAAAGGAGCCAGCGCCGATGACAACCTACCTGTCGCCGGGTATTTACACGAAAGAGAGCGATTTTTCTTATTACGTGAAGCAACTCTCAACCTCTAGCGCCGCCATGGTTGGTGTCGCGGAACGCGGCCCCATCAACCAACCCATGCTCGTCACGAGCTGGGAGCAATTTGTCACAACTTATGGTGGTTACATTCAGGCGGGATACCTTGCTTATGCCGCGAGGTCGTTTTACGACAACGGCGGCTCGGTGCTTTACGTCAATCGAGTGGCGCACCTAAGCGATCCACTCGACCGCCACTCACTGACAGCCGTCTCTGCGTCTGTGCGTTTACAAGATCGATCCCAGGTCGCTGCGACTTTGGTAACAGGCCAAGAAGGTACCGACCAGATTCGCTGGACCGCGCACACGCGTGGTACCCAAGGTAACGGGATCACCGTAGCGCTGATTGTGTCGGGCAACGATACACCCGCTTCTGTGTCGGTTTCCAGTTCCGATATCACGGTAAACCTGGCGACCGACATCTCTGGCAGTGCCATAAGTACCGCCGATCAGATTGTCGCACTGGTCAGGGCCGATGCAGCGGCCTCGGAACTGGTGTCCGCCGCAACCGCAGACACGGGAATTACTTCGGCAGTAGCAACAACGCAACTTGCAGGCGGCCTCGACGGTCGCGATTCCCTTCTTGTGATTGCTGCCAACGAGGGCACATGGGGGAACGATCTGTCCGTGAGCGTCATTGACAGCTCTCGAGAACCCGGAAGCCTTTTCAATCTGATCGTACGCCGGCAAGATCGGGTTCTTGAAATTCACCGCGACCTAAGCATGGATGAACGCTCCCCAAACCACGTGGAGTTGAAAGTAAACGGTCAATCGAGCTTTATCAGCGTCTCCGACCTAAATGAAAGCGATGGGGCTCCCACCCAGCGACCCATGCTCGGAACCGCACTCCTTTCAGGCGGCAACGATGGACTCACTGGTATGACCGACCACGACTTCATCGGCGATGCATCCGCTCACACCGGCCTTTATGCCTTTGACGAAGTTGACGCTTTGAATCTAATCGCCGTGCCAGGCGTTACAACAGCACCCGTGATTCAGGCAGGCCTTGCCTATGCTGAAAACCGCCGTGATCTGATGTTCCTTGCCGACGCACCGATCCACATGGAGCCGTTGGAGGTCATCCAGTGGCGCAGGGGCGAAGGCAGCAACAATCACGCGGCTTTTAATTCAACTTATGGGGCTTTGTACTACCCCTGGCAGGAAATCAGCGACCCGCTAACCGGACAGCCGAAATTAATCCCGAAGACGGCGAGCGCACTGGGTTGTTATGCACGGTCTGACAGAACAAACCACGTGTGGTCGGCTCCGGCCGGTGTGGTGCGAGGCCGCCTCTACAACGTCCTGAGCCTCGCATACAAGGTAGCTAGGGGTGAAATGGATGCGCTCTACCCAGAGGGCATTAACTGCAGCATCGCGCTCCCTGAAACCGGCATCGCAATTATGGGCCAGCGGACCCTGACCTTGCAGTCTTCTGCTTTGGATCGGGTCAATGTCCGTCGTCTGATGATGCATATCCAAAAGGCAATCAAAAACAGTTCCTGGTTTGTGGTCTTCGAACCCAATAACCCATTAACGTGGCGCTCCCTCATCCGGCTGATCAACCCGTTCCTGCAGGATATTCAAGAAAACGGCGGCCTTTACGCCTATCGGGTTCAGTGCGACGAGGAGACCAACACAACCGCCGTAATCGACCGGAACCAAATGGTTTGCCGCGTCTTCGTGAAACCAACCAAGACAGCCGAATTTATCGAGGTCAACTTCGTCCTCACATCGACGGGCGCGGACTTTACGGAAATCTACAGTGCCGCAGGCGGGAGGTAACCCTTGGAACACGTTGGAACGATGCCCAAGTCGTTGTATCAAAACTGGCAATTTGCTGTCGAAATAAACGGCTTCGACCTCGCCCTATTTCGAAAAGCAAGCCTTCCCAAAACGGAATTCGAAGAAACCACCTTTGCGCCCGGCGGCAGCATGTTCGACCAACGTGTCGCGGGTCGCGCCAAGTTCGAGGACGTGACCCTCGAAAAAGGAATCCTTCAAGACGGCTCCGAAGATGCCGCGCGCGATTGGGTGCGGAAAATCGTCGAGGTAAACACCGGCGTCAGCAGCCTGCCCAACGACTACATGCGCGACGTGGAGCTGGTTCAGTACGACCGCACCGGAAAAGAGACCCGCCGCTGGACCCTCCACGGTGCCTGGGTCAAGGCACTGGAATACGACGAGCTAGACGGCGCCAGCAGCGAAAACACACTCGAAAAACTCACCCTTTCTTACCAGTTTTGGAGCTAAGGAGCCTTTTTGTACAACATTACATTACCGAGTGGAATCGAAGCGGAAATCCGCGAAATGACCGGTGCCGAAGAGGAGATCCTCACAAATCAAAGGCTTATCAAAAGTGGCGCCGCGATCAATCAAGTGTTGAAAAACTGTCTGGTTCGGCTCGGCGAGAATGAGAACCCCAGCATGAATGACGTGCTTGATCTGCTTTCCGGGGACCGCCTTTCGTTACTGGTCGCGCTTCGAAAAGTCTCATTAGGGCACGAGGTATCCCTTGAACTGATGTGCCCTAATCCAACCTGTCACGAAGTCAATGCGCTAACCATTGACCTCGAATCTTTGGAAACCAAGCCCTTTAGCCAGGATCGCGATTTCACGTTTCAGCTTCCTGCTTCCAAGCGTACCGTCCGCTACCGTCATATGGACGGGCACATGGAAAAACGGCTCGCGGCGTTAAAGGAACCTTCGGTCAGTTCCGCAATGACCATGCGTGTGGTGACCATCGATGAAAAGCCGCCCACCAAGAAAGTGATGACTGACATGACCCTACGCGACAGGCATGCCCTGCGGAACGAGATGGAGCGGGTCAACGCCGGAATCGACACCACGGTGACCTCAGAATGTTTCGCGTGCGGTCAGCGCTTAAGAACCCGCCTGGAAAGTGAACCGGGTTTTTTATTTCCAGGAGCAGCTTGGTAGCGGATGCCTTTTTTCTTGGCTACGGCGGGCTAGGCTGGGGATTCGACGAAGTAAAACGGCTTTCGTTAAAACAGCGGCGCCTGTTTGTGAAAGCCCTCGAAAACCAACTCGATTATGAAAAACGGGAAGCAGATAAAGCGAGGCGTTGATGGATCTGGGACTCGGCCTGGTCGTGTCACTCAAGGACACCTTATCCGGCACTGCGCCCAAAGTTGCGCGCTCCATGGAGAAACTCGACGGGACCGTGGCCCGCACCAGCGAGAGCATGACGCGCAACCTGGCCCGGATCCAAAAAGGCGCCATGATGGCCGGTGTCGGTGTCGCGATGCTTGCCGCGCCGGTCGCGCTACTCACCGCAACGGCCGAAACACAAAAGGCTCTTGGGGAGCTGGCCTCGCTCGGAGTACAAGACTTGCGCGCCTTGGAGAATGCCGCCGAATCGTTTTCCAACCAATGGGCGGGCACGACCAAGGCACAGTTCATCACATCGGCCTATGACGTGAGATCCGCATTAGCCAATCTCTCCGACGAAGCCGTCGGCACCTTCACCAGCATGGCCGCGCTAACCGGCAAAGCAACCAAAGCCACCACGGACGAAATGGTCGGAACGTTCACAACGGCGTATGGGATTTACAAACCCATCATGGCTGAAATGAGCGACATGGTCTGGGCCGAGACCTTTGCCGGGGCGATGGCGCAGACGGTTGCGAGCTTCAAGACCAACGGCAAACAGATGAGCGACGCCATCAAAAACATTGGTGCGATTGCCTCAAGTGCCAATATCCCACTCCAAGAACAACTCGCCATTCTCGGCCAACTGCAGACCACCATGCCTGGCTCCGAGGCGGGCACCCTTTATAAGGCCTTCATCATGAAGGCGGCTGAAGCGGGCGACAAGCTTGGGGTCACCATGACCGATGCCAACGGCCGCCTGCTTGGCATCGTTCCCATGATGGAAGCGATCCGACGAAAGTTCCCCGACATGACCTTGGCGGCGACTCAGGTCGAAATCAAAAAAGCCTTTGGTTCCGATGAAGCGGTGAAGTTCTTGCTTCAAATGAGCCAAGGTTTGGACGGTTTGCGAGAAAACATTCAATCGGTCAAACACGCAATGGATACCGGCACAGCCGTCACCCAAAAAATGGCGCGCGCCATGAACCGCGACATCGGTGCTAGTCTGGAAGTCATCCGGCAGCAACTCTCCAACCTCATGGAAATCCTGGGCCGGACTTTGATCCCCATCGTGTCGCCACTGATTGCCTTAACCACCAACATTCTCATCGGCCTACAAAAAGTGGTCAAAAACTTTTCCGGCCTTGCTCAGGTGGTTCTGGTTGTTGCCTCGGCACTCGGAGCCTTTCTTGTGGTTGCCGGTGGCGTGGTTGCCGGTCTCGGTGCAATCGGTTTGGCGATTCCTGCGATCAAAGCCGGGATCGCGGGTTTTGGTGCAGCCTTGGCAGGTGCCGGCACCGCGATTGCCACCTACTTCCTACCCGTCACGCTTGCCGTGGCCGGTGTTGTCGCCATCATGGTTGCGTTGCGCAAAGCCTGGCAAAACGACCTTGGTGGCATTCGGACCACCATTGAGAAAACGGTCGGCCGCATTCGTTTGGCGTTCCAAGGGGTCCGCTCGTTGATACGTTCCCTCAAAGATGGAACCGGGCAGTTATCGGCAGACCTCGCCACGAGACTGGAAAATGCCGGACTCATGGGTTTTGTCACCGGATTTTTCCAGGCCTTTTACCGTGTGCGCCAATTTTTTGTCGGCTTCGGCCAGGCGCTTGTCCAAACCGGCCAACGCGTTCAAAACATCTTAGGACCGGCCATTCGTGCTTTGGTTTCTGCCTATGGGAGCTTGGTCAAATCAGCGCTCTCAGTGTTTGAGATCTTCGGCATGGTCACGAACTCGGCGGACAGCTCCGTTTTCCTTGAATACGGCCGGGTGTTGGGATCGGTGTTGGGTGTCATTCTCGAAGTGGGCGCGTTCATCCTGAAGTTGATCGTTTACCCCTTGTCGTGGGCGCTGCGCCTTGTCTCGGTTGTCGGCAAAGCGTTTCTATGGGTTGGCAAAATCGTGGTTGGCGCGCTTGTAAATGGCGCCCGTGCGCTTTACACCTACTTTCTTCCATTACGTTTAGTAGTGCAGGCAATTCGCTTGGTCAGCCGCGTGGCGTACGGCCTTTGGGGCATCTTGAGCGGCGGCACATCTGTGGTCGGCGGCTTCAAATCCATTGCGGCTGCAATCGGCGACTTCTTGCTCACACCCTTTCGCTGGGCATGGGATGTTCTGCAAGGGTTCTGGACCATGATGAAGTCGTTGGTTTCTTCTATGGCGAACCTGTTTTTGAGTATCGGCGACCTGCTCCTTCGTGGTCTCAAGGCTTCGCCCTTGTTCGGCCCGATCTTTCAACTCTTTGACCTCGCTGGAAACCTCTATGAAAAGCGGGCACTGTTTTTTGATGCAGGTAAAAGCTGGCTCCTTGCGTTGGCCGAAGGCATTTGGTCCGCAGTCACGGCGCCCTACCAGCGACTGAAGCAGGGCTTAACCAAACTTCGCGAGCTTCTGCCATGGTCACAATCGCAACCAACCAAGCATGTTCCAATCAAAACTGAACCGATTACAACCACGAACGCGCCCACGTTCACCGTAGGACGAACCCGGCCTCCAGAGCATCCGGCATTGATTCCATCCGTTGACCGTCCTACATTGGCCAACTTACCAACGGCCCAAATCGCGAACCCTATCCAACGCAGCCCGATTCCTGATCCGGTTTCCATTTCGACCGCAATGCAGTCAACGCCACGCAACAATTCGGTTCAAACAATTGAGCAATCGGTTTCGATGCTGCCTGAGCAAACCTCGGCCAACATCGAGGGTTTGACTTCAGCGGCTCACGCCGTTCGAAACACCTTGGTAAGTGGAATCAACACCGCGGCCAACCGCATCGAGCGTCTGTGGCAGATCGTCAAACAACCCGTCCGCCTGGTTAGTCATCCGTTGTCGGACTCACTAAGCGCGTTACGAGCGTTGTTGCCGGAAAAATTGGCATTGATCACTAAATGGGGGGCGGGGCAGGTGCCACGCACCCTGGCAGCATCTTTGATGTTAACGCCGGCACTCGCGGGTGCACTTCCAACTGCCGGGTTTGCGCGGATTGAAAGCGTTTTCT
Organism: Holophagae bacterium; assembly: GCA_030429565.1. GTDB lineage: Bacteria > Acidobacteriota > Holophagae > Acanthopleuribacterales > Acanthopleuribacteraceae > Acanthopleuribacter. Next base: position 11,656 of record JAUIFE010000047.1, read on the forward strand.
CCAAACCTACCCCGCAAACACAAGCTCCCAAAACCCCGTCGTTGGTCGATCAGGTTTGGCGCATCAATCCTGAGGTAAGCGCGCTTCCAGCGATCCCACGACCTAACGAGCCTTGGAACATCAGTCCTGTGGTCGGTACGCTATCAGACTTCGCACATCCAAACGGGCTCGTTGTCCCAATTACCCATGTGGCTCAAGCCGCGAAGTTGCCTTCAAAGCCTGCGGCGCCAGCACAACGCAAGACATCGGAGTCTGGCAATCAAACCCGGTTGCTAAACCCCATCTTGACCGGCACACCCGTGCCAAAAGTCATCAACGGTGGCATCGCTGTTTTTCAGAGGGTGCTGGTTGGAACGCTGGAAGCGAATCCGTCCGCGCTTTTTCATTATCGAAACGAACAGGACCAAAACATTCTCCATCTGCAACCCGACATCCAGATCCCCAAGACGTTTCATGGGGTGCTGGTTTTGGCGCAGCGTCTCATGGAAAGGTTGCCCACGGTCTTGTATTCCAAATGGATGATCACCGGCGGTCATTTACCACCAACGGCTCCACATCCAGTGCCGAATCCGGTCAAGGCCGACGAACCCAACGCGGAAGAGATCGCCCTTCAACGGCGGCGCCAACTGTTGCAGGTTCACCACGATTCAGCTCCCGAAAAACACGAACGCCAGACGGTTGAGTTTCTGAAACCGCTCCTAGAAGATCTCGTTCGCAGAGTAGAAACTATGACCCAACGACCCATTCAGATCACGCTGAAAACAGAACTCGACGGGCGCGAAATCGCCGAGGCTGTGTACAAAGATATCCGCGAGCAAAAAGTTAAACGATACGAGACCTTTTCATGATGACCACCAAAGAACAGTCCGGGTTTTTGCTCGATGTGGAGACCGGTGAGCGCCTAATGTTTCAATTCAACCCTTCCGAAATCGTGGATGACAAAAGCACCGCCTACGCAACCGTTCGCATTCCCGGCATGTCGCACCCCAGATACCAGTTCGTTGCAGGTGAACCCCGCAAGATCAGTTTCCAAATTAAGCTTTTCAAAGGGCCGGTCGCCAAAAATGTCGCGTGGCTGCGGTCACTTTGCTATCCCGAGCACGCGGGAACGATGCTGAAAAACGCACCTCACAAGGTCATGCTGGTTTATGGCGACCTGTATCCCGGCGTCGTTGGCATCCTGAAACAAGTCAAGGCACGCTACTTAGGCCTGTTTGATCGGGACAGCCTCCTGCCGCAACAGGCCGAAGTCGACATCGCCTTTGAAGAAGTGGTCGACCGAAGCATTGATTTCTCCGAGGTTCGCCTTTGATCGATTCCATGTCCCGTTATCAACTCTCCGTCCTACGACGGGGAAAAAACGGCGATACCTTGGGGCTGCGGCCGTTGCTCCAGCTCGCCCCGCAACCAGACGACCGGTTTCACACGGTCGCCGCCAACGAGCGAATCGACCAGATCGCGGCGAACTACCTCGGGAACGCCAAGTGGTGGTGGGTGATTTGCGACATAAACGACATCTTTTACCCTTTAGAATTACAGACGGGAACAGTGCTACGAATTCCATCAACAAGCACCATTAACATGGCTCTAGAACATTAAAAAACATTTCGGTGTTTTGGTTTTTCAGCTTGGCTTCAGCGAAGGGTCGAGCGAATATGGACCAGCAAATTAGCAAAGTTTGCAACACTAACTTTAGGAGCTGCTTTAATGTTCTCACCAATTAAGGTAACAGAGATTTCAGAAAGTAGGATTGTGTTTGAGAATGGTCTTTACGCGGAGCGAGACCCCAAACAGGGAAATGACGCGCCGATTAGAGCAAATCGCGATCTGATCTACACAATGGCAGACGGTTTTTTCAGTGCCAAAAAGCGCGACTACCATCTTTTTTTGGAATGGCGAACTTGGTGTTTGCGGGATATGATCCGTTATCACAAAAACGCTAAAGACGACGACTTTATCTACAACATTGGCGTTGCCATGTGACCTTACACAAAGGGCGTCTTTGGCGCCCTTTAATAATTCAATTTTCGAGGTACTGTGCTCGAATTTTCAAAGCCAACGTTCATCATTCAGATCGAAGGTAAAACCCTCACGCAGGATATTACCCAAGAGATCAGTTCCTTCACCTTCGAAGACAATGAGCGCGAGATGGACGTCCTGACCTTGACACTAAGTAACCGCAACAACCAGTTCACCGATCACCCTTTATTTACGGTAGGCAACGAAATCGCCGCACGCTGGGGTTATGTTGGTCAGCTTTCACCCCGTAAACAGGTTGTTATCAAAGATCTCGACTACCTCTTCCCCGAAAGCAGCGAGCCGACCATTCGCATCAAGGCCTTCGACAAGGGCTACCGGTTGAGCGGCAAGGAGGCCCAGCGCGTTTGGAAAAAGCCGCCACCCGGCATTCGTTACTCGGAAATCGCCGAAGAGATCGCCCGCGCGCATGGCTTGAATCCGGTCATTGAACCCACCAACACGTTCCACTTACGTGTCGCTCAAAGCAACCAATCCGATGCAGTCTTCCTACAAGCATTGGCACACAAAGCCAGAGGTCAGCTTGGAGACGGCCGCGCGGGGTTCGTTTTTTATGTGCAAGACAACAATCTTCACTTCCATTCCCGACGCTTGGAAGAGGAACCCCAAGTGGTTCTGGAGTATCACACCGACCGAGAAGGGCTGCTCCAATCCATTCGCTTAGAGACCAGTGGACAGGGTGCAAAAGGTGCGGGCACAGAAGTTCGGGCCATCGGCCTTGACCCTCGTAAAAAAGAAACTGTAAGCCACCTGGCCAACAACCAAACAGCGCCGGAGCGTACCACACTGGGGAAAGGTACCTATCTCGTCGACGCCAACAGTGGCGAAGTCAAGTTCCGCGAACAGGAGAGCGGCCATGTAGTTCCTTCATTCGAGCGAACGGAGAGCTTTCACCAGGAGCCCGAACACGAGCCCGGCCAAGATGTCGCGGAGAGCCGGTTTAAACACGCCGAGCTTCAGCAAGTCCAGGCAACCGCCAAGATCATCGGCCTGCCGACTTTGCGTGCCAAGCAGAACATCGAAGTGCGCGGCATTGGTAAAAAATTCAGCGGGATCTATTACGTCCAAACAGTAAGGCACACCATCGGTGGAAATGGTTATTCCTGTGATTTGACGTTACGTAAGAACGCGGTCGGCAAAAGCCACGCGGATACCGCGAGCGAAAGTTTAGGCAAGCCCAACAACAAACACGGCGCGACACCAAACCACCCGGCTGCCCCGGAGATGGTGACTGTCGATGCCGAAACCGGAGTGGTCATCACCGATCCCAGGAGGCCTTAATTTTTCGTCCCATTTGGCTCGTCCTTTTCCTGCTATTAGGGCTGGCGGCATTAGCCTGCCCCGAGGTAAACCACGCGACCAGGCCACGAGGATACGAAACCAAACCAATGCCCAGCTTCATTGTTTCGGAATTGGGTTGTTCTCACTGCGGTCACCTTTTTATCGACCCTCGGTTGCTGGAGGCCCTTGATGAGCTTCAACAAAACATCAAGCAACCCATCCAAATTCTCAGCGCTTACCGGTGCCCAACCCACAACCGCGCGGTCGGCGGCGCGCCTCGCAGCTACCATATTCGCGGCCAGGCCGCCGACATTCGCGTTCACGGTCTGTCAACCCGAGCGCTTTACCGGGCAGCCTTGTGTGTCCCGGCTTTTCGTGACGGCGGAATCGGAGTGTACCTCCACCGCAATTACCTCCATGTCGACGTGCGTGATTGCCCCTATCGCTGGGGTGTCCCTCGTCACATGGCTGATCACCAATAAACACTTACAACCAATAAGGATGAACCTTGGAATTTTGGACTTTTTTTCAACAAAACATTGAAGTGATCCTCTCCGTACTGGTCGCATTGATTGCGGCCGTCAAGCTTACTCGGTGGGGCCAGGCCAATGCCGAAGCGCTCGACATCTTGGTAAGCACGATTGAACGCTTGGGATTGAAGGAAGCGAAATCAGTGGTTGCCTCCCAAGAAGGCTTCTTATCGGGCGGAGCCAAAGCAGCCATTGAACACGCAGTATCCAAGGCTGACGCCAAAAAGCGAATCAAACCCTTTTGGGTCCGCCTGGGTGCTGAAATTGTGCGCGATTTGATCCCTCGTCGTTAAAAACCAGCCGGCGCGGCCCTTAAGGGGTCGCGCTTTCAGGGAGAAAGCCAAGCGTGTTACCCACCGACGATAAACAACACATGGAACGCTACCGCGACCGGTGGTTCGGTAAGTTCCGCGCCATCGTCCGCGACAACAACGATCCCGAGCGGCTCGGCCGGTTGCGCTTAGAGATTCCTGCCGTTCTGGGCACCGGCGAAGACCAGTGGAGCGATTGGGCTTCCCCTTGTTTTCCCTACGGCGGCGGAGAAGACGTGGGCATGTTTTTGGTGCCGGAAGAAGGGGCAAGCGTCTGGGCCGAGTTTGAAGGCGGCCTGCCACAATATCCGATCTGGGCGGGCGTCTGGCTGGCAAAAACCAACCCAGGCGAGCAACCAGAGGAAAGCAAAAGGCTTTGCAACGATCCAACATGTTTCGATTGTGAGGACAAGTTAGAGCACGCGACCCATCCGTTTGACGGCCCCGAACACTTAAAGCACCACGGGCATCCGCCTTATTACTGTCCGCGAAGTCGTGTGCTGGTGAAAACAGAAACCGGCCACACCATCGCCATGGATGATCGCGACCAACACGAGTCGCTCTCGATTATCGACCGCGCCGGCCAAGCGATCCAAATGCATGCGCACGTTAAGCGCAGTGTCCAATCCGGTAACAGCCTCAAACGCGGCACCCGCCATGCCGAACGAGGCGACCAGCTCAACCTGCAATCAGACCTTGAAGACCAAACGGCAAGAATCCAAATCACGGACCTCGCCGGCCAATTCCTAAAGCTGGAAGCGCGGCAGGATAAAGAAAAGATTCACATCGAATCGCGCGATCGCCACCGCGGCAGATGGCAAAAGATCTTGCTGGATACAACCAAGGACAAAGAAAAAGTCAGCATCTATGGGCTCAACGGAACACAAACCGTCGTGATCGATTCCACCGCCGGTCGGGAGCGCATCGTCCTTCGCGATAAGGCCGGTTCGATCATCACCATGGACGGTGTGACCGGAAACATCGTGATCAAGGCGACAAGCAAAACCATCATTAATTAATGAAGGGGGCGACATGCCGCGCGTATCGCTCATCATGACGTTTCACAACAGCCAGAGCTACCTCAGCCAGGCCATCCAAAGCGTTCTTTTGCAAACGATGCCCGATTGGCAGTTAGTTCTTGTCGATGACGGTTCGGCGGACGCGTCCTACGCTTTGGCCGAAAAAGCCGCGAAGGATGACCGCCGTATCGTCCTGCTGCGCCAGCCGCATCTCGGAAGAGTGGCGGCATTGGCAACCGGTACGGCCGCTGCAGATGCACCACTGCTCGGCTGGGTCGATAGTGACGATCAACTGCACCCCGAAGCACTGCAGGAAACCGCCACATTCCTCGACACCTTTACCGACCACGATCTGGTCTTCACCAATTACGTCGACATCGATGCCGGCGGCCGCGAGCTCGGTCTCGGTCATCGTTGTAAATGGGCATTCTCCAAACAAGCGTTGCTTCACCGGTTCATGAGCTTCCATTTCCGGTTGTTCAGGCACTCGCTGCTTCGTCAAATCGCACCCATCTTGACCTGGCAGCCCTTTGCCGAGGACTACGATTTTTGTTTGCAGGCGTCGGAGGTCACTCTGTTCGGTCATATTCAACGGCCACTCTATCGGTATCGCAAACATCGGCAGCAACTCTCGGCAACCCATCGGTTGCAGCAAATCCAAGCAACACAAACCGCAATACAGCGTGCCCTTGAACGCCGACATCTGGCTGACGAATTAGAGGTCGATATGGAACTACGCGGTGTTTACACGATCAGGAGAAAACAACCTTGACCCAACCCCATCAACAGCCGCCCACCCTCGCCTTCTTCGAGCGCGCTTTTGGCGAATGGCGCACGGAATTTCGGGAAATCCTCGAAAGCCACAAGCGCGACATCCAGGAGCGCTTGGCTAAACTGGAAGTGAGCATGGATAAAAAATCTGACAAAGAACACGTGACCCTATTGTTTCACGGCCTCCAGGAAGATCTTCGCCGACATGCGCAAGATATCGACCACATTCAAACAGTGCTGACCACCAAGATGTCCACAGAAGCCCTGTGGAAGCTGGTTGGTATCGTGCTCACCGTTGCCACGGCCTTTGGCGGTTTCATCGGATTTTTGGTGACCCTCCTATTGCGGCAAGGTGGGTAAGCCCACTGCCCGCATGGGCGACACCACCGACCACGGCGGCAGGATCATCACCGGGGCGGCCCGCACCATCCTCAACGGGAAGCCGGTTGCTCGAATGGGCGATTTTCATGTTTGCCCCAAGCCCGGCCATGGCACAACCCCTATCGTTTCCGGCGCCCTCGAAACAATCACCGAAGGAAAACCCACCGCTCGAATGGGCGACACCACTGGCTGCGGCGCAATGATTGTCGCGGCCAGCAGCAACACCAGTGCATAAGGAGTAACATGCAGGAACCAAATCCAAGCTATTACTGGGACGCTTTCCCGAAGTCCGTCAAACAATCCTACAACGCTGCGGGTGCCCGTTTCCCGATTCGAATTGAAGGGCAACCACACGGAGCCGTGACCTTCCAAAGTTGCGACCCTGAAATCGCTACTGTCGAAAACGGTTGGATTCGATGCGGTACCACCAATGGGTCAACCCTAATCCTAGCAACGGATTCAGCCTACCCGCCTAGTGTGCGGCACATTCAAGTCGAGGTTTATGAGCCGACCCAACCCAATGGCTACGGCTGGTGAGGGGTCCATGCCTGAAAACCAACCTCTAAGCCCCGATAGCGGTCCCGTGATGGACCCATCTTTTTCCAACCCCGTCGCCTACCAACTGCACTTGAGCTTTCAGGCCTCGCAAGCGCTGCAGCAGGAAGCTCAAGCCGCGTTGGCGGCACACCAACAGGCGGCGGAATCCTACAACCAAGCGCTTGAACAACCTGATTTCAGTCCATTCGTCAGCCTCCCCAGCGGTACCGAAACCAAGGATTTAGCCAATGGAGAACGGCTTTTTGTACTTCCTGACGGGGCTTTTCTGCAAACAACGCCTGCCACCCACTTTCTGTTTGTTGATCAAACAGGAGTACCGTACCAACTTTCAGAGATTGCGGGATTTGTTTCTTTACCGGACGGCCGCCGCTTTGAACTGGTTGCTAGCGCGCGCGGCAGCCACACACTGGATTGGATCGAAGGTCTGCCCGCGTCGGTCCAGCCGGTTCAAGTTGACGACGGCCGTTTTCGGTTGGTTTTCCCCAACGAACTTCGGTTAGAAGTGTCGGTACCTGATCGCACAGCGGTGGTGATCGATCCCAACGGAAGCGTATTGGTTTTAGGCAAAGAACTTAAGGCCTACGCCGACCAACTCACGATCAATCTTCTCCAAAATGGCGGGCGCGGCTTCGCCGCCACACGCGCGGGACATCGCGGCTTTGTCGAACAGAATGGCGATATCCTCCTGAGCCTCGCGACCGGCGAAGATTTGGTGATCCACTTCCCAAGTGCAAGCGACGGCCCCAGCGATTTAGGCACCACTTCACGGTTTTATAGCTGCGGTGTGCCGGTATGAGTGATCTACCCTTCCTAGGCCGAGGCCTTCGGTTTCCGTTTAGTTTTGATTCGCGAACCGGTGGCACGTCAACTTCGGCCGTCTCGACCCACGATCATGCACACATCCACGAAAGCATCCGCCAGATTTTAGGAACCCGCCTCGGCGAGCGACTGATGCGGCCGGACTTTGGGACCAGACTTCATGCGTTGGTCTTCGAACCCAACGATCAGGTTTTGAAGGCCATGATCCGGCACCACGTGGTGGACGCACTTCGGCGTTGGGAGAAACGCATCATCGTGACAAGCGTCGATTTCGATGATGATCCAACCATGGTCGATGCCAACACCCTTTTGGTCCGCATTGATTACCGATTGATCCAATCACAGCAGCCGGGGAACTTGGTTTGGCCCTTCTACCGCGAGCCTTTACAAGGAGCGTAACCATCTCTGTTAATTACACGAACCGCGATTTTGAATCGATGCGCCGCGCATTACTGGAGCGCATCCCGCAGGTAACGGAACGCTGGACCGATCACAACCCTTCCGACCTCGGCGTGGTCCTGCTTGAACTTTTCGCTGCCGCCGGCGACATGTTGGCCTATTACATGGACAACCAGGTTAGTGAAGCTTTTTTGGAGACCGCGCGGCAACGACAAAGTGTCATCAACCTTTGCAAACTGATCAGCTATCGGCTCGATTCAGCCGTGGCCGCAAGCACCGAACTGACATTCATGCTTGATACGCCTAAGGATTTTGATGTCACCATTCCCCGAGGCACACGCTGCCAAGCCATCATTGACCGCGAGACAATTCCTTTTGAAACGGTTGAACCCGTTACCATTTACCAAGGCAACCAGGAAACGACGGTTTCTGCACGCCAAGGATGGCGGGAACTTCAACGATTTGTTGGTACTGGACTGCCGTGGCAAAATCTTCGGCTCTCAGCCCAAGACATCGCCCAAGGCTCGATCCAAGTCGAAATCGACGGCGACCCATGGCGCGAGGTTCTCCATTTTCGAGAGTCGGGCCGTGAAGACCGCCACTTTCGCACCGAAACGGACGCATTGGATACGACCCAAATCATGTTCGGCGACGGAATCCGTGGTGTGGCGCCGGTCAGTGGCACAGCCATCCACGTTTCCTATTTACGCACTCTCGGTAAAAACGGAAACCTCGGCCGGCACCTGATTAATCAACTTCAGGATCCCATTCAGGTCAACAACGCGCGCATCGCCGTTTCAGTGACAAACCGACGCCCAGCTACCGGTGGCGCGGACCGTGAACCATTGGAACACGCGCGTGAACAAGCACCGGCCGAAATTCAAACCGTGTGGAAGGCAGTCACCAAACCGGACTTCTTAGCTCTCGCCACGGGTTTTCCCGGCGTCGCAAAAGCGCAACTGCTGGATGTCAATGATTGCACCAACGACCGCTTTTTACACGTCAGCTTGGTGATTGCTCCCAACAGTGGTGGCCCACCTTCACCCCTTTTACTTAATGACCTGCAGGCCTTTCTTGAGACCAGGAAAATGGTCACCGCTGAGATCACGCTTTACGAACCCCACTACAGGGAAGTCGGTGTCAATACCGAGGTCGTTGCGTTGCCAGGCGAGGACCCCGACACGCTAAAGGACCGGGTAAGCAATGCACTTAGCGAATTTTTCCGGTTCGAACGTGTCTCCTTCGGCCAGAAAATCAATGCTTCCGACATCAACGCCCTGATCGATAACCTGCGTGGCGTGGACTACGTTGAAACGCTGGAACTCAGCAATGCATCCGACCTGAGAAACGGCCAGTTACCGGTTCTGGGTAACCTCGACATCTCGGTTCGAACAGCTTAATGGGTAGCTTCCACGAAACACTTTGGGCGCTTTTGCCCCAGATTTACCGCTTACAGGACAGGCAAGGCGACTTGGATTCGTTGTTGCGTATCGTCGGCCCTGAGCTGGACGATCTCAAGCAACTTATCGATGCCATCCCCGACCAAATCGATGTGGACCGCGCTCCCGAAAAGTTCCTTCCGTACCTGGCCGGTTTGGTCGGCGTCTCACTGGATGGCTTAACATCATCCCAGGCGCGTCGCCGCGAAATTCGAGAGGCCGTGGAAGGCTATCGCCGCAAAGGTACGATCCCGGCTATCCTCCGTGACCTTGACGCGCAAGGCTGGCACGGCCGGCTACGCGAAACCTTCCGGGACACGCTTCGCCTTAATCGTCGTTCGGTTCTCAACCAAGCCCATATTCCGGGGCGGATTTACAGCTTTGGTGTGTTCCGAATTGAGTCAGACAACCAAATCGCAAACCTCCGCGAAACGCTCTCCCCACATCACCCGGCAGGCACCAAGGCGTATTTTCGACAGTGGCTGGCGACAGACCTTTCGGCAGAAACCTATTTTGAGGCTTGGCTTAAGCAGATCGTTCAAAGGGTAGCCTTCGTCGATCTAGATGAAACCATCCAACTGAACCGGGTGCCATTGAACAGTGATCGCCACCTCACCAGAAAAAAAACCTTTTGGGAGCTGGCCGACGTTACCCAAAACTCGACGCTCGAACACGAAATCATTGATGCGGGAACCTGCCTGTCCGCCTGGCACGCCAGAACGCCAACGTTCACCATGAATCGAGACGGCCTGAATCAAAACAGGCGATTGCCAAATCTGTGGGTCAGCGAACGGCGATTTTCGGAATGCTGCCCTGTGATTGTGGACGCGGATCAAGGTCGCCGGAAACCAACCCTTCGCATTTCACGTGAATCTCTCAACCAGGCGCGGCTGAATTGGCAGCCCCCCGAATGTGATGTTCTCTTTCGTCAAAAGGATTTGCTTTCCCTGATCGACGCGCCGGTTGTTTCCGTTTTGGGTGGCCATGAAGAAAGCACCTTGCTCGCTCTAAGTCAGTTCACAAGGAACTTTCGCGTGGGCAATCGCCTTAACGGCGCGCAGCGGCTTCAATCAGGTGCGCTGGCAAAAAGTGGCCACACCATCCTGATAGCCAACGCCGAAGCAGGAAGCGTGCGGGCGGCCGGTAACCTCGTGCATCGCTGGCAAGCACGAACCTCAGGGTGCCGGCTCAACAACACCAGCTTGAACCGGGTACCCATCACCGATGCCCACATCACAGATTCGCGGGCAACCTTTGAACTTCGAATCGATGTGGCGCCAGGCTCGGATGGCCAGGTACTTCCACTTCATTTGAACCGCGATCAGCTCAATCAACACGGACCAAGCTTGGCAACCACACGAACCATGCCCATGCGACTTGCGCGAATGCGGCTCAATCAGTCAGGCCTCCCTTCTGCCGAGCGGGCCTTTCATTGGCAGTTCCGCCAAGTCGATTCCGTGGGTGAACAGAATCCAACCATTGAAACAGCGATCAACCTGATGACCGCCACCATTTGGCCACAAGGAGGCTCTATTTGACCCTTCGCCTTTTCCTGGACGAGGCGCTAACGCAACCAGTTTCAACCGGAGACATGTCCAACCCCGACCAAGACGTTTTCAATGGCAGTGACGGAGACAGTAAGGACCGCCGCCTGTTTCTCGCAAATGAGCGCAGCCAAATAGCTGATGCGCTTGGCTCAGAGGACAACCTCATTCACCTTTTAACACCTGCTTTTGAAGACACCGCCACGATCACTGTTGGCGCAGAGCAGTTGCGTATCCTTGCCGGCGGCGGAACATCATCGCTCAACGTGGAACGCGGGATCAACGGCACGACGGCAGCGACGCATGAATCAGGTGCCTTGGTCCTGTCTGCATTCAACTACCGCGATTGTTCGGTTCAAGGTATCGATACGGAAGGCACCGATGAGGCTTCCTGGATTCGGGTAGCGGCCACCCAAGGCGAGTTGGATACCGCCCAACCAGGAGCCCGATTGAACCTCGGCGACAAACCCTATTTGGAGAGCTTGGCTTTTTGGCGACGTGTCACGGTTCCGGCCGGGACGCCCGTCCAGAATAAAACCGACTTAAAAATTCGAGTTTCCGCCATGGAAAGCCCCATCGTTTAACAAGGAGGAACAGCCACTTGGCCTATCAATCAACCAACGGAACAGCCGCGAACACCATGGAATTTATGACTCAGCTCCAGACGCACCTCGTCTCAACCGTTGGCTGGACACTCCACGACCAAGAAAGCAACGGCGCCAACACCTACGCCGTGGTGACGAGTCCCGGAGAAAATGGGCAGGAGTCAGTTTGCCTCTATTTCGAGCGAACAAACACCACGAACCGGCTCTACACCCGCGCGTATCAGTCCTGGGACAATCAAACCCACCAAGGCACCTACGCGGCCTATCAAACGTCCTACACATACATTCGAACGGCCGAAACACCGTTCCTTTACTGGATTTATGCGGATCTCGACCATTGGTTCATCGTCACGAAAATCGGCGCCACCTATTACGGGAACTACGCAGGGTTGATTCAAAGGGGTTGGTCAAGCGATATCGCATTTTCTCAGGCACCCATCCCGGCTGGGGAAAATCAACTCATGACAGTCGATGACGCCAGTTTTCTTGAACCTGAACACGACTATTTTCTCGCCGACGAAACAGAATTTGAGCGTGTCAGAGTGACTTCGGTGGACACAGATGTCACACCCCATCAAGTCAGGCTGGCACATGTGCCTCATTCGTTTTCAGCCGGTGCTCGATTGGGTGAGGATCCTATGCCAACAATCGTATCCCGGTACGATGCGCCAGGAACCTTCTATGCCATTAATTGGACTGGCAATTACAGTTCCGCTTCGAGTCAGTCGGGATCCTGCGAGTCAGTACACTCAACGGTTTTGGGCTGGGGCAACACGGACAGCCGGTTCGGCCTCACCACCATGTATCCCATTTTTGCCGGACACTACACCAACGGAGTCGCCGAGAATCGCGGCCAGTTAATCGGCATTTATCGGATCGGCAGTAACAACATCGACTCTGAGGACACCATAGTTCACTCGGGAACAAGCCACCGCGTTTTCAATCTTCAAACCGCCGGCTATTGTGCCGTGAGGGAATGATGGCTGTACACCAAGGCACACACCAACCGGTGCCGGTAAAGGTTGGAAAACATGCACCAGGTTTTCGCCAGGCATCACCACCAAAACCAGGCTTGGTTTTGACAGGGCGGCTGATTCGTGACTGAGCGACGCGGTCGAATGGCCCAGGTCCTGCTCCGGCCGGGTCGGCACCGGCCGGAAATTAGGCAACCATCCCCATCCCATGCCGGCGCAAGAATGGAACTTCGACCCGGTTTGTCGGATCCGGAGCTGGGCGCGCCCATTGAACTGTTGGTTGACACTCTCTGGATACTCCAGCAGCCTGTGTCCGCCGCGGTCGATCTGGGCATCGTCATCCAAAGTAAGTTTGAGGCGGATTACGACGAATCGCCTCTCATTTCCAATCTAAGCACGGCACTCAATGACAACCAGTACACCATCGCAGCTCGGACGACCTTCTCAGGTGATACCCGGCTTGATGTGAACGAGCCAACACCGAAGCTCCTTGCTGATTTGGCCCTGAGTATTCAACCGCCGTGGAGCGTGGAAACGGACACGGTGTTTACGGTTTTTAATGAAAGGCCCGCTGCTTTCGATACAAGCCAAATCATTGAAAAAAGAGCGATTTCCCTAACCGACAGCCTGATCGAGGTTGCCGAATTTGGTCACACCCACTTCGATATCAAACAAACCATTTACTTGGTTCGGCTTCGGGCGGAACACCCCATAACAACATAAAAAGGAGGCAACTCTGCCACTTGGACTAATCACCCGGTCAGGCCGCATCCTGACAGCGCGTTTGCTGTTGGGGGATCCGATTGAGGGTCTGACGCACTGCGCCATTGGCGATGGTGATGCATCATTTACTGATCCGTTAAACCCGCCGGCGCCATCCATCGACCAAACCGGCCTGCGAAACGAGCGAGCCCGTAAACGATTTTATAAGCGTGTCTTTTTAGAAGAACACGCCGAGGGCGTTTTGCGCGTCAACGGCGTCCGCTACCGCGAAACAGGCGCCCAAACACAAACCATCGGCGTGTTTTTCAGATTTGAAGAAAACGAGGCCAATGGGATCACGATTCGGGAGTACGGTTTTTTTGGTGGAACGGCGACTTACGTTGATGGACACCAAGATGCTTACGCAACCGGCGGCGTTTACCACCCGGACACCAATCCCGAAGGTCAAGTGTTAAACGCCGGCTATTTGTACGAGCTCAAGCACATTCCCGACTTTAATAAAACCTCGGACACCCGCGTCGAATTGGTCGGCGTGATCAAAGTTTAGGAGCACCCTTCTGTCAATTTCTCGCGACACCTTCTCCGAAGAAAATAACTACAAAATGATCCGATTTCACCAGGACAGGGATCTGTTGGATTCGGAACTGAACGAGCTTCAGGCCGTCTCGCGACACGAACGCACCAAGTTCACCGACGTGATCTTTAAGCAAGGCGCGATCATCGCTGGACTTTCCATTACCAAGACCGGCAATGTCCTCGACGTGGCTCCGGGCGTCGTTTACATCCAAGGCAGCATCGAAGCCGTGCCCGGCGCAACTCTGGTTTTCGATCCTGCAAAAACCAGCGGCTATGACTACGTGTGGGTCGAGTTGCTCACTTACAACTATGGCTATAACCAGGACGCCGTGCTTATCAACCCAGCGACCGGCGAACCCACTGCCGAGCGCGAGAAGTGGGTGCTTGCCCTCCGTGATCATGACACCGCCAACCAAACACTGCCCAACAACGTCGTTGCGCGTGTGACTGTCCCGATTTATAAGTTTGATCGCGATACAGACCTGGTAGAAGCGACCGTGATTGAAAAATCAAACCTCTACATCAGCGACCTTTTGGGCACACTTCCCGGTAACCGCATCACCGTGTCTTCGATCCGCGAAGACCAGCTCAGCTTTGCGGCAGCCGAGGGCCTGGGTTCGCTGCTACAAAACCTGGCTGAGCGGACCCATGACCAAGCCGGCAGCTACCTGACGTCGGGCCTGGATTCCTTTCTTGGCGAAAGTGAAACAGACGGCCGCCACGTCATTACCAATGCCGGTCGCGCCTACATTCAAGGTTATCGCCTGCAGCGGGACCTGCCAACCTCGACTTGGATCCCCAAATCAACGGCAACCAAACTTGTTCGCGGGGAGCAAAAAACGTTTGTTCCCAGCCAAAGGCGTTACGCGCTTAACAGTCGTCCGCTTAAAGAAACCAGTCAATGCGAGGCCATCGTTGAAATCGTGGCGAACGTAACGCGTGGCTCGGTCGGCGGCGGCGAAGACCTCCTCTCACCAAATCCAGTCGTCAACATCTTGGAGGTCAGCCAAGGGGCAACCGTATTTGAACCAGGCGTCGACTGGCAACAAAGTGGGAACATGGTTGACTGGCTCGGGACCGGAAATGAGCCTGGCATTGGCACCACTTACACCGTCCGTTGGACGTACGCCAAACAGATGACAAAGGGCATCGACTATGTCGACGGTGGCTGGTTTGGAGAAGAGAACCATCCGGCACCTGCCACCTACTACTACTTTGTCACCGCGTTTGATTCAGACGGCGAAACGGCATTCATTACCGGTCGTGTTGTCTCACGCGATACGGCGGCCGGTGAACTGAATGTCATCAGTTGGCTGCCCGTCGCCGGCGCCCTTGGGTATCGGATTTATCGTGCGGTCCAGAACACGGAAAACGTCGACTTCCAACGTATCGCCGAAGTCGGCCAAGGCACCATCAGCTACATCGACGACGGCGTCGACGTGGCACAACCACTCAATCCGCCAATCGAAGGCGGCGGCAATGTCGACCTGCCGCGTGTTGCCGGTTTAGCCGTTGGCCTGGGTAACCTCAGCGTCATCAACTTCGGTCGCGATACGGTGGGCGATCCACCGGTACCTGGATCAAACTGCTCCATCGATTACGAGTACTACCTGGCTCGCCGCGACATCATTTATGCGACGGCCCACGATATCAAGCGCTTAGAAGGTCCGCCCAGTGACAACCCCAAGGATCCCGTTGTTCCCGAGGGTTCACTCGGTTTGTGCGTGATCGATTGCCCACCAAATTCAACCGAAATGTCCGTTCAAAATTTTGGTTTGAGCCGGGTCAACATGGAGCAGCTTCACAAGCTCATGGCCGACGTTGAGGACCTTAAATACAACGACGCCAGAGCGCAGATGAACAACGAGCTTCAGAACCGTACAGCTCAGAGCAAAAAAGGTGTGTACTCCGATGATTTCAGCAACGAAGCCCAATCGGACGTGTTTCACGACGACTGGTCCGCGCGCATCAACGGAACACTCCAGTTCGTGTCGCCGGATCGCTCGGTTGACCCGCACCTTCTTGAAGTGGACGAGGGTGCCAGTACCGTGATGCTCAAGGGCAGCTTGGCCTTGCTACCTGGCCAGGAGCGGGTTCTTGTCAGCCAACTGGATTGGAGCGAGGACAAAAATATAAATCCTTACGCCGTGTTCGAGGCGCCGGAACCGTCCATCGGCATCACACCAAACATCGGCCGCCGCGGTCAAACTGGTATCGCGGTCACCGGCGCAGGGTTTACGCCGCGGTCCACGGACATCACCGTTCGTTGTGATGGGACGGTCGTCGCCACCGGCATTGTGGCCGACGAGGCCGGCCGGGCAAATGCAAGCTTCGTCATCCCATCAAACGCCACCGAGGGAAGCCGCGTTGTAGAGATGTCCGAAGGCAGCAACCGGGCCGAGACCCAGTTGCGCATCAACCAGCCCGAGGTCATTACGCGAATTCAGCGCGTCACCGTCGAGCGCGTGGTCGTCCGAAACCGCACCGTGGTTCAGACCCGAATCGTGCGCGTTCCCGTTGTTCAGGTGTTGTGGCGCACCCAAACCCGCTCCGTGCGTAGGGACCCGCTCGCTCAGACCTTCTCATTTCCTGTTAACCGCGTGGTTTCGGCTGTTGGGCTCCACTTCACGTACAAAGATGCAACCATCCCGGTCACTATCCAAATTAGAGGTGTGACCACCGGCCTGCCGAACGATGTGGTTCTGGCAGAAAAGGTTCTGGCACCTGGTGAAGTGAACCTTGGCCGCGAAACGAAGGTCGTTTTTGACGACCCCGTCTATGCAAATGCAAACACGAGTTACGCAGTCGTTCTGTTAACCAATAGCACCAACTATCGCGTTCGTATCGCCACCTTGGGCCAGGCCGGGCAGAACGGCGTGATTACGAGCCAGGCTTACAACACCGGCGTGCTCCTGGAAAGCTCCAACGCGGAGACCTGGACACCGCTCAACGCCAGCGATCTGACCTGCCGCATCTATGGTTACGACTTCCAAAGCTCGGGCGTGCTCCAGTTCCAGCCAATCACTGGTGTCCAGTTCTCTGAGCTAAACGTTGACGAGTATTCTGCGATTCCTGAAGGCACGGCCATCAATTGGGAAGCCTCGACTGACGGCGGCCTCACTTGGGAGGCCTTGGTTCCGGCTGAGGAAGAAAAGTTGCCGAACATCGCCGATCAGGTCTTGGTTCGCGCACGCTTCACGGGCAGCCAATCCAACGACACACCTGCTCTCAACCACAAGGATGTGGCCCTGGTTGGTTTCCTCAACGAAACCGAAGGCACCTACCTCTCGCGAGAAAACGCCATGGCACAAACCGTGGCAAGCACCAAGCTTTACGTTCAGATGGATGTGCCCAGCGCAACCACGGTTCGCTGGTTTGCCAGCAACGACGGCGGCGAAACCTGGGAGCCTTGTGTGCTGGAGGACACGCGGGAAATCGACCACGAATGGACCGAGTACACCTTTGGTTGCGCCTTCCTCGATCCGACAGGAAACCGAATCCGCTATAAAGCCGAAATGACCGGCACACCGCTGGTGATTCCGCGCATTCACAGCCTCGGCGCCACGCTGAGTTAAGAAGGGATCGATGGAAACACGACGAACCGGCGGCATGACGGAGTTTCTCCCAACCCCTTCAGAGAAAAGGGACTCCTTGGTAAGAGACCACGTGTTCCAATTGCTGCTGAACCTAAATGAAAGAATTCATGGCCTGGAAAAAGCTTCAAACAGTGATCCATCCGCGAGCAGGGATTTCGCCAAACTTATGGCTCAAATAAGGAATGAAGAAGAAAACCTACGAGCGAATTTTAATAATCCAGCCAAAGACTGAGCGGTAACACCGTCCATTTTGGTGAGCTTATCTCCGGCCTCGTTAAGGCTTAAAAAGCTTCGGGGCTGGTTGACCTCTAGCTCATGCCATGCTAAAGAATTACTTCATCCTCGGTTTGGGTATTCCTAATCCGAGGAAGGATTTTCGTGATTCAAAAAAATCGTACCTGGATATGGTTGCAAAAATGTGCACTGGAATTGAACTAAAAGTTGGGCCGCTATCAATAAGTTATTTCGAAAACATGATTGGAACTAATCATGGCATTCTTTACCAGGAAAAACACAGAAAAAGATATCAATCAGAAGAAGTCGATTATGATTACTTTGAAGAAACAGGTAAGGATCCTTCTAAGGTAGAAATGGCCTTTATATGTAGCTTGAAAGAAATGGTTCCTCGATTAGAGTTTATTGGTTACGGTTTGGAAAATATCAAAAAAGAATACATTTTTAAATCGAGAGAATACCTTAGCATTACCCATGAGATAGACTCAAACAGACTTGATACTTTATTGAGTTTTGAAGATTTCGTCGCATTCGTCACACAGCCCAACCTTAGAGACCTTGATGAAGAGCTAGCTTGGGATTTTCCCCAGGAAATTCACAAGAATCCATGCGGCTTCTGGAGCGATCATGAGTACTCTTCAATCCCTTTTTCTGATGATGCAATGGGATATTCTGAAAGAGAATTTTTTCAAAACTTATGCCACTTCCTTTCTCCCTATTCTTTTCTGCGGTTACTTGCTGAGAACGAAGCTAACCTTTCCGAGGAAGTGATTTGGCATTATGGCCCTTTAATAGAAGATGGATGGGCAAAAGAAAGCGAATTTGTCCCCGGCGGTTCTGGACAGAGGATTTTAATAGTCACGGAAGGTAGTTCTGACGCTCATATTATTAAACATGCCTTATCGCTACTTCGCCCTAAGATTTCTGATCTTTTTGATTTTACTGGCATCGACGAAAGCTATCCCTTTACAGGAACTGGAAACTTAGTTAAGTTTGCCGAAGGACTAATAAAAACAGGAATTCATAAAAGTTTAATTTTTCTTTTTGATAACGATGCAGAAGGCTGGGAGGCATGTGAGAAAATTAAGAGATTGAACCCTCCTCCAAATATCGTACCCATGACATTACCAGAACAAGATTCTTTTCGAAAATTCCCTACAAAGGGTCCGAGCGGTGTGGTTCTTGAAGATATTAATCGACGCGGTGCTGCAATAGAATGCTACTTGGATCTTGATTTCAAAAAGGAAAAGGAACCGTTAGTCACCTGGAAAAACTTCAAAGAAAAATCAGGCACTTACCAAGGCGCTCTTGAAAGAAAAGAATTTCACAAGAAGAGATTTTTAAAAGTCAAACCTATCGACATCAACACAAACAGATACAATACGAAAAAGATTGACCAAGTACTAGATGCTATCATCAGGAAAATACAGGAACTCAGAAGTAAAACCAATATTATATCCTAACTAATGTTGGTTTTGTTTTTTTTCGAACAGAACCAAAGGACTACTCGGTCTAGCCTTGGTTCACAATCTTTTTATTGTTTCAGTCATTGGCGGTGGCTACCAGGGAGACCATCGGAGCTTGGTTGCCCGCTTCAATGGCTCCCTGATTTAAATTTTAAGAAACGCTTAAGATTTCAAAAGTACATCAGGGAACGTAACAGACTGAACCTCAAAAGTATACGATTCGCCCTCTTCGGTCACTCTCATACTAAAAACCAGATCACTTGCACCTTCCTCTTTTGTGTAAAGGTCAACCAATACTCCTCAGTATCCACACATCCATTGACACACAGATGTTTTCCATGACTCAGTCGGAAGCTTTGTCAAAGTAGCCCCATATGCCTTTATATTTGCTTGGATTCACTTAGAATCCTCTACAGGTAAGGAAGACATAATCTATTCCACCTCGATAGTTAAAAGAACCTGCTGCGAACATCGCTACAATCTCTTCAATGAGTTTCCTCCATTGGGCAGGAACAGGCTCTTGGTTGTATTCACTTTTAGTGACTCGAACTAAATTTTTCATTAATTTCCTTCCGAGCATTATCCCGCTTATGAAAATGCGCCCGGTCTATTCCGAATGGTTTTCGTTCAGTACTGGAGTGATTATCATAATACCAGATTTTTCCTTTACTTAAGAAAGCACTAACCTCCGTTGAGATTGCGTTTTCGAAACTACCCTAGATTTAACTTAAAGAAACGCGCCCGCCACAAGCTTACCGTGGCGGGCGCCAATCAACCTAAGAGCCATCATCAAAACTCAGGTTAAATCAATAAACCTAAAGCAAGCCCTCTCAAGGCTATTAAAATCATATCCTTACGCTAGGGTTTCGGAGCGTCTAGAAGGAACTCTACACCACCAGCGACTGGCAGAATTTTAATGCCTTTTAAGTAAAGCTTTTTAGCTTCCTCCGTAAACCTTTTCACTCGGTTGTAGCCCGTATCTCCAGTAGTCGGGTTCAGAACACCAACACCAGCCTTCGTTTGCTTTTTGATTTCTCTCGCAATAGACCGTGCTACTTTAAGAGTTTTTTCATCATCAGACCAAACTTGAAAAGTCGATTGTTTTAACCACTTGTCAGTAAGCTTACCAATGTCTAGCACCATCATGGAGGGGTTTTTGTCGCAAAACTCACCTTGGCTACTTGCCTCCAGTTCTGGGGTAGTCATCCCAAGGTAGAATCGATTTAGATTATCCTTGGTGATTTTGGATTCAAGAAAGCGATCTAAACTGACTACTTCAACGTTAAATGGTTGACCCTGAAACGAAACAACAAGTAAGCCATGCTTCTCCACAGCACTACCTATGAGCGCAACCACCTCACCAGGGGAGGCGAAGAACTCTACCGTTATTGATGTCATCGCTACCCTCTCCTTATTTTTTGTCATACGGAACAAAATCCGTTGGGAGTTTACCCTGATTGTTCAAGTCATCCAACGCTTCCTGTTCCCGTTTCACAGGAGAACCATCAGCCTTGGTGCGCCCAACATTTCGTCCCCTGAGTACACCATCTTTGTCTTCATACAAAATATCAGGTCGTCTTTTAGTTTTGCTCCCTCCAGGTGTTTCAATAGTGGTTTCCTTTTTACGTCCACCTCCATTAAGGATGGTCCCACCTTCAGCTTCGATTTTATCTCCCTCCTCACGGGTTTTTTTGTTGTGAGGGGCATTAGGATCCGTTTTGGGGCCTCGTTTTTTACCGGTAGGGTTGCCTAAACAGCTATTATGAGCCCATACTCCGTTTTTGTTAACGAAATAGGAGTGCAAGTTTTGAACTTCGAAGTTGAAAACTGTGACTTGGCCAACAATTGACTGGTTAGCGTGAACCGAAAGCCAGCCTGATCGGGACCAAATTCTGTCGCCTTCCTTTAACTTGACTGCGGAAGACCAAATCCCTGGTTCTACCCAAAGTGGATGCTCAGCAGTTAGATTTAGGACCGCAATGGTGCCATCGAAAGCCGTTAAACTCAATGATTGAAGGCTTTTCGCCTCATTTTGATAGAGGCGAACAACTTGCTCCCATTCTTCTTCACCCGTTTGGTCATCACGGCTCCACACCCAATCGCCAACTTCGATCTGCTCGATGGGAATCAAGCCGCGTTCTGTCAGTACCAACGTACCGGCAGGAAAGCACTTAGTTGGCTTTGGAGGATCAAGGGTCGGCTTTTTCGGTTTTCGCCCAGGGACAGGAACAGGGATGTACTCACCGAGAACGTTTTCTCCAACCTCTTTGACGAACTCTTTTGCAACTACCTTGACAACAGAACCACCTAATTGAGCGGCAGCCTTGAGCGCGCCACCGCCGAACGCACCGGCGACGGCACTACCACCAACACTGGCCCAGGAGACTTTGTCAAAATCACCGCCATTCACAATGAGCTGGCCTGCCAAGTCAGCACCACCGCCGATGAGCGCACCGGCAACGTGCCACACCCATTCACCCTGAGGATCCACACCCAAGGTCGGACTGTTGTCAACGTAGGTGTAAAGGTTTAGCTGGCCAGGATCGGCCAAACGTTCCAAAGTGATGGTGACCGGGTCTGGTTGAAGAAAACGGCCGTACCGGTTGGAATAGCTGCGGGACTTCATCCAGGTTAAATCGCTATCGGCCAAACCCTGGTGGCCGGTGAAACCACGCCCGATTGGTACACAGGCCATGT
>JAUIFE010000015.1 GCA_030429565.1 Holophagae bacterium
CCAAACGCAACGTTTACCTGCCCGAAAGCGACAGCTTCCCCGATGAGCACACCACCAAAATGGTTTACGGCAACGTTGTTTACTCCTACAACGAAGACGGCATCGAAGCTGAAGACGAAGTTAACGACCACTAAACCGAGACCCCCATCCTCGTAACCGCCGGCCTATCACGAAACCCGCTATGGGTGTCCCGGTTGGATAGGATCCTTGCCAAAAAGCCTCGCGTATGCGGGGCTTTTTTATTGGGCGAAAAGCGCCGTGACGGGGATCGATCTGTTATTTTTGAAGCTGCTTTGCGCGTCTTCAAGTAGGATGGGACCAACCCCACCGCCACGGTACTTGGGACAGACGCACAAGGTTGCGCCCAGCGCACGCGGCAACAGCCGCATGTTTCCGTGCCTTCCCTGAGGGCGACGCCCACGCGGGAAGGAAATTAATGTACGAGGTATCCAACCATGAGCACCATTCGCGACCGCATCAGTAACGACATGAAAACCGCGATGAAAGCAAAAGACAAAGTTCGCCTTGGCGCCCTGCGCATGCTCAAAGCCGAAATCATCAAAAAAGAAACCGAATCGGGCGCATCCGCATTGTCGGAAGCCGAATTCATGCAGTTGCTGCAAACGATGAAAAAGCAACGCGATGACAGCATCGCCCAATTCGAAAAGGGCGGTCGTGACGACCTTGCCGCCAATGAACGGGCCGAACTGACCGTCATTGAGGCTTACTTGCCCAAGGCCTTGACCGACGAGGAACTGGCCGCGGTTGTGGCTGAAACCGCCACCGAGCTGTCGATTACCGACAAAAAAGAAATGGGCCGCTTGATGAAGGCACTCAAAGAAAAAGTCGCCGGCGCGGCCGACGGCAAACGCATGAGCGATGCGGTCCGCAAACACCTGGGTTAATCCATCCGAATCGCACGCAACACAACGACGCCTAGCTGAGCTCCCTCGGCGGGGCGTCGTTTCTTTTTGGTGCCGACACCTTAGTTGCTGTAGGTCGCCAAAACCTTACCGGCGGCGGCGTCGCGAATGGTCAGCTCGGCGCCGGTCAAAGAAGCCAACTGCGCTTTGACATTGGTATCGAACTTCTCGCGGGCGAACGGCGGCATTTGTTCCATCGGAAAATTGTTTAAGACCAACTCGGCGCGGTTTTCTTGGACGGTAAAATCAACCATCTTGGGCCCAATAATCGGGTGGCCGGCAAAGTACGCCCGCAACCCGTCGAAAGGTCCGGCCGTTGGCGGCGCGGCGGCGCCCTCCGGCAAACGCGCCACCTCGGGAATCGGCGCCATCACTTTACCAACACGGCGCTCAATGGCGTTGGCGGCGTCCCGAGCGGCTTGGGCCTGGGCCTCGTCACCCAACTCGGTATAGGCGACCGACAGGTTGAACTGGGCATGGTACAGGTCCGGGAACAGTTTTAAGGCGTGGTTGTAACTCTCAATCGCGGTTTCCACCTTGCCCAAAGCAAGGTATTGCGTCCCCAAGTCGGTTAAGGCGTTGGCATCACCTGGCACCAGACGCAGGTAACGCAAATAGAACTTGGCAGCCGCTTCGGGGTCTTTGAGCTGGAAGTAAATGTTGCCCAACAAACGCAGTGAATAGGCGTGCTCGGGATGGATGGCGACCAATCGCTCCAAACTCTCCGCGGCCTGACGCAGGTAAATCGGCTGATCGCTACTGCTCTCAATTTGGTATTCGGCCAAATTGAGCAAATCGACGGCGGTGTCCCCTTGCGCTGCTTTTTTTAAGGCCTGCATGCGCACATTGTCGTGCGGCTCATGGGCGTGGTCGTGACCCGCGTGATCGTGCGCGGGGCCACCTTCCATATGGGGATTGTGAAAACGGTCGGCATATAGAAAAACCAAGCCGCTGAGGGCCACGACGATAAAGGCGACCACCCAAAATTCAAATGGGTTGCCGAAAGCGAGGCCACATTGGTGGCAGTACTTAGCGCCTTCTTCGCGGGCGCTGCTACAGCCCGAACAGAATTTATTGCGAGACGTTTTTGGTTTTTCCATGTTTGCCGCCTAGAAGGGGTTGCCGCGGCCGAAGCAACGCGAACGCCGCACATCATACCACCAACGACACGGCTTCGGGAATGACGACCCCCGCCCAACGCAAACGCGTGCCGGATCCTTCCGACAGGAACCAACCAACCGGCTTAGGCCAAAGCGCTGGCGTAGCCACTGTCCAGCACAAACAAACAGGAGCCTTGACACTGGCGTACCAACCGCTCCATCCCTGCTTTATCTACCTTCTCCGAGAGACCCATAATGTTGAGGTCGGCACGCGGCGCACGACGCAGAAACTCGTCAAAACGGCCGTGTTCGGCCAAAATCTCAACATCCGACGGCATGCGCGCGAAGGCCAAAAGGTTGCTGAGGAAACGCTGAGCCAACTCAACGTGTTCAGCTTCACGCACCACGGTCAGAATACGGCTGTGGGCCTGCCAGTTGAGTTTCAGTTGAATACTCATCAAAACAGCGTAATCCAAGTTGGAGAGCTTGAGGCCCAGTTGCCAATCGGGCGACTGATCGCGAACCCACAGGTTGACCGTGCGCTCACGGCCCAAGCCCGACTCGGGGTGGTAGGCCAACAGCATGACACCCATATCGTTGTCGCGTGCCATGTCCACAATGGTTTGCAGTTCCTCTTGAGTGCGGTTTTCAATCGACAAAAACACGGTGTTTGGTTTGAAGAAGGCACCGCGCGTCACCGAAACACAGGTTTTAAGGCTGCGACAAAACTCGCTGGAATCGACCAGCGCGGCGGTGGCGAACAGGTCATCGCGTTGAAAGTCGTTGACCAGCGCGCGCAGCTCTTTCTCCTCATGGGCATAGGTGCATTCCTCACTGAGGATACCGATTACCTGAATCGAACCACGCGGTTTGGTTAAAGCCCGCACGATGCGGTAATAACCTTCGAGCTGGGTACTGCGCTCAACGGGAATTAACAGGTCGGGTTTCCATGAACGGCGCAAGGAAGCGCGCGTGTGGAACACGCGTTTGGCGGCCCAGTTGGCCACGCTGGCAAACAAACCGGAGTGCACGGTTTCCCAGGGCGTTTCCAACTGTTTATGGTCCAGGTAGAAGTAGATGCCGACAGCAAAAGCCAGCGCCATTAAACCCAAAAGCGGGCTAATCGAAAGAATCGCCAACAAACATGCGCCGGCGCCGATGATCGGCAAAAACGAGGGGATGGCAAAGGTGGGCCGGAAACTGAGCATTTTCAAACGGTGCTCGATGAAAAGAACCAGGTTGATCATGAAGTAAATGACCAAGAAGAAGATGGTTAATACCGAGGCCAAGGCGTTTAAGTCGCCGAGCAGCAAACACACAAAAGCGAGGGCACCGGTCAATAAGGTGGCATTGCGCGGCTCACCCTTGTGCAGTTTTTCGAACACACCGGGGAACGGCACAATGCGATATAGCGACAGGGCTTGCAGCACGCGTGGCGCGGCGACCAGCGAGCTGAGTGTGGCGGAAAAACACGAAGAAAAAATGCCGATCAGCACCAGCGGCCCATAGAAAGCGTATTCAACAGCGAATATCTTTTGCGTGTCGCGCAGTGATTCAGGCGTCCCCAGCAAGGCGTACCACACGGCAAGCGACAGGTAAATCAGCATCGACAGGAACCAGGCCGCCATGGTGCCGCGCGGAATGCTCAAACGCGGGTTTTTCAGGCTGCCCGACAAACTGGAACCAACCATGATGCCGGTGGCGGCGGGGAAAAAGACGGCGAAAAGATAGCGAAAGTCGCCCTCTTGGAAATCGCCAATCAACGTTGGATTGGGGTTGATCTCGTGAATGCGCAGCCCCAAACCCATCGAAATTAAGGCCAGGATAACCCCCAGCATTACCACAATTTGGGCTCGAAACACGAGTTTGGTCGACATCACCGACACGCTGAAACTCAATCCAAACACGGTGAGCATCACCAAAAAGCGCGGGTGATCGGGGAAAATGTACATCCAGGTTTCAACGATCCCTTGCATGTACAAAGCGGCCGAAAGGCCTTGCGCCAAAAACAAGGGCACGCCGACGGCGCCGCCCACTTCCAAGCCAAGGCTTTGGCTGATAATGGCAAACACACCACCCGCCCCCATACGGATGTTGGTGGTAATCGAGGAGATCGACAAAGCGGTGGTACCGGTGATGAGGTAACAAGCGAGAATGACGAGCACGGCACCGAGTAAACCGGCGTTGCCGACCACCCAACCTTCGCGCAAGTACATCATGATGCCGAGAATGGTGAGAATCGTCGGCCGGAAGACACCGTTAAAGGTGCCGAATTTGTTCCCATGACTCGGGTCTTCGCCACCTTGGCTTTGTTGGGCAATCATGCCAAAGGTACCGGTATCCGAGGGAGGTGTCGCCGCCGAAGCACCACTCTGTTGAAATGCTTCAGGCATGATGGCCGCCTAAGGAAAAACCCAACCGCCGGGTGGGGTTTGTGAAGGTCGAAAACATCGGGCAAACGCCGGCATCCATTCGTTTCATCCTTTTCAAACACAACAAGAAAGCGCCGAGTCACAGGGTATCGGGGAACTGCGTTCTATTGTGGCACAAGGCGAAGGCGTCGCCTACCCCGATCCGTAAAAGTGCAGCATTCAATACCCGTGGGCGCAGCGGCGACGACGGCGCATAAGGCTGGAAAAAGTTGGGGTTTAGCGCGCTTTGTGTTAGGTTTCGCAGCGACGGCGTCGCCCACGCGCCGATCCCACCTGCACGAGGACTGGATGGCTTATTGGTTGTTAAAAACGGAACCCAACGTCTTTTCTATCGACGATTTGAAAGCGGTCGACAAGGAGCCCTGGGACGGGGTTCGCAATTACCAAGCGCGTAATTTCATACGTGACGACATGAAACCTGGCGACAAGATTTTGATCTACCACAGCCGCGTTCAACCAATCGGCATTGCCGGCGAGGCGGAAATCGTTTCCGAACCCTACCCGGACGCCACCCAATTCGATCCGGCGGCCAAGTACTACGACGCCAAAGCCAAACCGGAGGCGCCGCGCTGGTACGTGGTCGATGTCCAGCACCGCCGGACGTATGCGCAAGTCCTGCCGCTAAGCGACTTAAAACAAAACCCCGGCTTGGATGGCATGGTTCTCACTCAGAAAGGCAGCCGTCTTTCGGTCCAGCCGGTCAAAGAAAATGAGTGGGCGGTTATCCAAGAACTGGCGGCCAACCTGTGAGTGACGCGCCGCTGCGCTCGATTTTGGTAAACGCCCTGCCCTCGGCGTGGCGCATTGCGGTCACCGAAGCGGGTCGGCTGGTCCGCTACCAACACGTCGACCACGGCGCAAACTGGCGTATCGGCCAAGTTTATCTTGGCCGAGTCAGCCAAGTGCTACCCGCCATTGACGCCTGTTTTGTGGATGTCGGCCAGACCACCCCTGTGTTCGTCAATCGCCGACAAATTCCAGACGACGGCGACAAAACGCGCCCGATTCAATCCTTGGTAAAAGTGGGCACGGCCATGCGAGTCCAAATAACCAAGGGCCCGATTGACGGCAAGAATCCCCAAGCATCGGGGACCTTCAAATCAGGCGGCTTTTATTTGTCGCTCAGCCAAGGGTCGGGCCAAGTTCGTTTTAGCGGCCATTTTGACGGCGACCGCGAAGGACCGCGTCAGTTATTAAGCGGTGAACCCTTCAACCGCTTTGCTTGGCGAGTTCGTGCGGCCGCGAGCCACCGCGACCCGGGCACCTTGGCAGCCGAGGCCCAGCGGTTAGCAGCCCGGGCCGCCGCCCTGCTTGACGCGCCGCTCGAAGGCCCCAACCGCCTGCTCGACAGCCCCTTCCCGCTCGACGATATCCTGCTTGACGAACCGCCGTGCCAACTGCGCGCGATCTATTGTGACGACGACGAAGTTTTTGCCTTAGCCCGTGATCGCTACGGTGCCGGCGACCCCACCCTTGCCGCCAAATTCCAACGCCACCACGGTCCCCTGCCCCTGTTTGATACCTATAAAGTCACCTCGGCTTTGGACAGCCTGTGCGCCGACCGCGTTTGGCTCAAATCCGGTGGTTCCCTGCTTTTTCACCAAAGCGACGCCATGGTCACGGTTGACGTCAACTCCGGCAAATTGCGCAAGGGTAAACAAAACCGCTCGGCCCACCTAACCACCAACCTCGAAGCCGTCGCCGAGCTGTTTTACCAAATTCGCCTGCGCAACTTGGCGGGCCTCATTGCGGTCGATTTTCTCAACCTTCCCCACGCGGGCGAGCGCAAGCAACTGCAAGCGGCAATCGCGCAACACGCGGCCGAGGATCGCGCCGAATTGGACCTAGAACCGGTCAATCGTTTGGGTGTCCTGGTCATGGCACGCCAACGACGCGGCGAGGATTTTGAGCGCCGTCACAAACAAACCTGCCCACAATGCCACGGCAGCGGTCGCATTGCCACGGCCGAGGTGGTCGCGTTACGCCTGCAACAAGAATTAATGCGCGACGGCGAAAGCTATCGTGGCGAGCACCTTCACATCGAAGCGGGCGCGCTGTTGTATCCCTATCTGCGACAACACGAACAGCTACTCTTCAGCAATCTTGCTGAAAACAAAGGGTTTACTTACAAACTGGTGCGCGCAGCCAAAAAGACCGGGGTCGGCTATCGACTGATTTTGAGTTAACTCAAAAGGGCTTGGGCGATTTCTTGGCTTGTTTAAGCGCGGGCCGTTTGGCGGGATCGTAACGCTCGGACATTAATCGCACCACAATGCGGCGCGTGTAGACGGGTAAACCCGGATCCTGCAGCAAGTTGCGCAGATCATGGTCGGTCAGGCCGCGCGCGAGGGTCAACACTTGAGCACGAGGCGTGCGTGCATTGCGCAACAGGGCACGCTTGATCTCTTTGAAATGGTTCCAGCGCGCGTGGGTCGCCAACACTTGCAGAATCGGCGCTGGAATGCCGTTGTAACTGGATAAAAACAAGGCGTCTTCATAGGTAAAGTACTGATTCTGCATCAGGGCACGCATCACGGTCGGTTCTTCCGCCAGACGCAACAGGCGGATCAAGGGACGCGGCGCCTGCCGGGCCAATGCCACTTTTTGCCCCAACTCCATGCGCGGCAACAACTCGTTCATATGTTTCTGAATGCGTAACTTAACCGCGCCCGACAAATGCGGCACGCGCAGGATCTTAACCAAGTCTCCCCAGCGCAAACGCGGTACCAGGTTCATGGCAATCCCCTGCGGGGTGAAGCGGTTAGACACCATCGCCCGCGCAACCGGATAGTGACCGCGCAGAACACGATTTTTGTAGATATCGGTCACGGCTTCCTGGGGAATGGCGCGGTGCCGCTCGAGAAAATAAACCACCCATTTCGGCGAATAAGCGCTGTGACAGCGCAGCAGGTCCCACTCAGGTCGATCCGTCTCAAGTAGATACTTCAAGACCTGCTCTTCGCCCCAAGTCATCAAGTCTTGAGCAGATAAGGTTGGTTCTTTTTCCATAGCGCGAATCAGTCGATTTGTTCTTCCACAGCCGAGTTTAGCTCTACCGATAACATACGCTCTATGGTCAGCGATGCCAAGTTTCGGCCGTTTTCGTCTTTGCCGTAGATCTTATATCGATTCTCGCCGGTGAACATGTCGTAATCATACGGGCGACCAAAAGGGTCAATTAGATCACTTTCCACCAAATAATTTTGTTCCACCAACTGACGCAGGCTCTTGGGCAACTCGCGCTGCCGTAAATAATAAAGGTCGACGGCATAGCTGATCTTCTCAACGTAATGCCGCGAAATGACCTCGTATTGGTTCTGTCGAAAGGCGGCCTGGAAGGGCAACGGCAGGATCTGGTTGAGCGGGTTCCAGCTCAAAAAGAAACTGAACCCCGCCAAAATAGCCAACAGTGAAATGGGAATCCAAATCGGAATTTGGCGTTCTTCTTCAATGTACTTGTAGTCACCTTCGTGGCTCTCGCTGGTCACGCGCTGCACGAAGCCGTAACCCATCAAATCGTAAAGACAACGACAGGTCTCAAATTCGTTGAGGCCGCTGCGATCAATCACATCCTGAACCACGGTGGGACCTTCAACCAATTTGAGCACCAACTCTTGCATGTGGTCCAAATTGGCCGATTCGATTTCGCCGTGTTCGGTGTCGCCGCCGTCGGACATGACCCCTTCCAGCAGGGAATCAAAACTCTCCGTGAGGCCGGAATCCAACGAGAAGTTGTTTTCAATTTGTAACTTGACCTTGCGCCCACGCGGCGTGCGTTCGACCAATATATCGAAGTCGGGAATGACCCGTTCGATCATCGGCCACTCGTCGAGCATGCGCACGCCTTCCATCAGAATCGACTCGGAACTGATGGGCGTAAAGTTTTCTTGGTCGTAGTCGACGTAACGTTCCGGGCGGAAATGATACTCACCGTCGGTCCAACGGAACAGGCGATAAATGATTTGGGTAACCTGAGTTTGCAGTGAATCGCGCAGATCTTCCGGCTTAATAAAACTTTTGGAAATCAACACCTGACCCAAACGCTGCAGCGTTTTGGCCTGGATCGACAAAGCCTGTTCTAACTCGCCCTGCGAAATGCGGTTCGATTTAACCAAAACGCGGCCCAGACGGTTTTCCAGCTTTTGGCTGTTGGTGTCGGCCCCCACCACCAAACCGTTCATAAACAAAATACGCGCTTCTTCTTTATCGTTGCGCAGCGTGAGCACCCCGGTTTTCTTTTGCAAACCGATGAGCTGAAAAATATCCGCTAGCCCAAAATCACTGAGCGTCCCCTCGAGCGCCATTTAGTCCTCCTGCCAAATGGATCGGAGACCGAAAATAAGCCAAAACAGAAGCGCCAAGCCCGCAAAAACAAAACTCAACACAATCGGCCCTTCCAGAAAAATCATGTACGGGTGTGATAAACGGGACATCGGCAAAGCAGCCATCACCAGCAGGAACGTCCAAGCCGAAACAATCAAAGCCCCCGACCACGGGCTGCCCAGTAGGACGTTTTTCGACCCTGGCAACACAATTTGCAACAGGGTTGCGATCAACGCACGGCGCTTGGAAAAGGCCTTTACCTCTTCGTGCTTGCGAATTTTGGCATCGCTCGGCAAGTCTTCTTTTTTGATGTACAGGCTCACACACTGACTGCACCACTCACTGTTGGGCGAATCACTTTGGTAATAAACCATGCCGCATTTCTCGCAGGTTTTGGCGATGAGACGGAAGTTGCGCAAGCGCGTATGCAACCAAGCCAAGGCCAACAGCACCAGCGAACCCAATAGTGGCACCATCACCACCGGCCGTAGCCACAAAGCCGACGATGACGGGCGATCCAAGCCCAACACCGCCAACCTCAACCGGCGACCGGTTAAACCACCGACATCCAAGGTGGCTTCGCTGCCCAAACGCAGCGACTCAATGGTTTCGGAAAGACCGGCATCGAGATCGCGAGACTTGGTGCGGTGATCGGCGGCTTCCTGGTGGTTGCCGATGCGGGCGTAAACCAGGCTTAAGTTGTGGTGGGCCGCCGCCATGTCCGGCGCACGCGAAATCACGTTTTTGTACAGGTCAACCGCCTGCGGAAACTCTTTCATCAACACGTGTAAGTTGGCCATGTTATTGCGCGCAGCCACCCACAACGGCGACGCGTCGTCAATTTTTTGGTAGGTCTCTAAAGCCACGACGTATTCGCCGCGAATTTTATACATCCGCGCCAACGTGAAAAGCGTTTGATCGCTGAGCATCCCCTGATCGACCTCGGCTTCCAGCCTGTTGATGTCGCGATCGGAAGCGCCGCGATAAAACTGGTTGAGGTGTAAACGCAGCATGGGATCGACGCGCGCTTCGAAAATGTTGGCCTGGAAGTAGGCACAAATCCCAACCAGCACCCAGCACAGCAATGACAACGAGCCGACAATTTTTTCGCGGTTATCGAGAAACGGAAAAAACAGAACCAGGTACAGACCCATCGCCAGAAAAAAGTTGAGCCCGAGCAACAGCGGTAAACAGAACACGGAATAACCGACAATCCGCCCCAAAATAGACTTCATGCCTCGATGTTCCATGGCGCCCTGGGTGGTAAAAACAAAGGGACGAACGTACTTAATCACCAAAATGAGCACAAAGGCGCTAAATGAAAGCGCAAAAACCAGGTTCAGATTGGTAAACAACCAGCCCAAAACTTCCAGAAAAAAGTAGGCGTTTTGGGGATTTAGCCCCTTAACAGCGCCTTTTTTGTTGAGCTCCAACCACAAACCCGTGTTGTCGTCTTTTTCTTTGATTTTGGCCAAACCGCCGTAAGCGGGCCACAGGTATGGGTTGAGTTTGAGCGCGTTAAGAAATTCGCGGCGCGCCTCTTCTAAACGGTTTTGCTCGAGATCGTCCAAACCCGACAACAAAAAAAGGTAGCCGGCACTTTCAAAGATTTCGCTGGATGCGGAAACCTGCATTTCGCGAAATATTTCAAAGAGGCGTTCACGCTCGGCGTCGTCGCCTTTTTGCTTGGCGCGTTGGTAGGCTTCCCAGGTGGTCGCCATCAAGGCCGTCTGCTCGGCTTCGGTCGTAGGCGGGCCCGACTGCGCAAGACAATGGGGCGCCAAAAGCAGCAGAAGCAGCCCCATGAAGCATAATTTGCAAGGTCGCGTCAAATGAACGCCGTTTAGCCCCATAAACACAATCTTCCTCGGATTTTGCGTTACCAAAACTATTGGCATACTAGCACAGCAGGTTTCAGGAAGAAAGCGCTTGAACCGCGTTAAAACCACCCGCTTGCCGCGAAGCGACAGCGCAAGACATCGGCCACAGGGGTGGCGGCCTCAATCGACCAACAGATTCCAATCGTTTGATTTAACCGGAACGCTGAAAATCCTTGATAATTTGGTCGACGTTGACCACCTCGGTATCGCTCGCCAGGGCGTCGCGCTCAAGGATGCGATCCTGAGTCGCCTTCTGGTCGTCGGTGAGCACCAATTCGTTGCTATCGTCCACCCGTAAATTAAAGATCTCAAGTAAACGGAACAAGCCGGCTTGCATTTCCTTGAGCAAACCGATCACTTTCCCGACTTTCTGACGGGTTATATCCTGGAATTGCAGCAGGTTCATAATGTCGAAGGAGTAGTTCATCAAATTTTCGGCCTGAGCGCCCGCATCTTCGACGGCCTTGCTGATTTCCTCAGACTTGGCTTCTTGGTGGCGCGCTTGCTCGCTCATCAGCGCCACAAACTCCATCGCCTCTTGTAAAATCGCGGCTTGATCTTCGCCGCCCTCAAGCGACGCCAAAAAGCGATCAACACCGGCGCGGAACTCCCGATCCATTTCCAAACGATCGTTGGCAAGCTGCTTGACGGTTTGGAGACCGTTGGATTGCAACTCCGACCCCTCGATCATTTCATCCAGTTTCTCGAGGACTTGCTGGGTGGCCGATTCGGTTTCCTTGGTGATTTGGTCCAAATGTTCGGCCAACTCGGGCATTTTGCCGGTTTCGTGATGGACGGTTTTGTCGAGCTGCTGTAGGTTGTCGAGCGTTTTATTGATGGCGTGGACCAAACGACCCACTTCCCCTTTGGCTTCCAAATCGACATGACTGCCCATTTGCCCGCTCAACATAGCTTCAGCAACCACCGCAACCTGTTTGAGGTTATCGAGCTGCTTGATGTCTTCCTGCAGTTGCTCCAAGGAGCCGAGAATACCTTTAAACGTATCGCCGACTTGATCGGTGAAGGCCTCAATTTTGCCCAGCAAGGCACGCGGGTCGGGATGCGCCGAAAACGCCGAGTCGGGACTGAGGTTGTTTAACGGCGCCTCACGCTCTTCGTTGTGCTCCATCGCGTCCTCCGGGCTGACTGGTTTGGCCTATCGAACGAAAAACATCGGTCTCAAATCGTCAAAGATCTAAAAAAACCCTCAAACAGCGCTTAGCTCGGGTACAGAATGGGTTTAACTAAAACCTTTTCACCCTCACCGACTTCAAACT
The DNA here is from genome assembly GCA_030429565.1 of Holophagae bacterium. Taxonomy (GTDB): domain Bacteria; phylum Acidobacteriota; class Holophagae; order Acanthopleuribacterales; family Acanthopleuribacteraceae; genus Acanthopleuribacter. Next base: position 11,936 of record JAUIFE010000015.1, read on the forward strand.
GAGCCATGATTTGTTTCGGCATCAAAATGACGTCGTCCACGCCGCCACTCGCTTTCGGCGACAGCGGCACCTCACCAAAGACCATGTTTTGCGTGCGAATTTCTACATACTTGGCATCGGCGTAAATCACGGATTCCTTAATCCAATCATCGCGCACCTCGGCGGACACCTGCACGTCGGTTTTACTGCCAAACAGCTTGCGCAGCGTGTTTACCTGCAGCAATTTGTAAACGTCCACGCGCTTCACAACCGCTTTTTTCTCAAGCTCATAGATCACGTGAACGACTTCAAAATCGGATGCACCGGAGCGGTTAATGACCTCTTTGAGATCGGTCTGGCCGTCGAGCATGCTCAGCAATTTAATTTCAAATTCGGAAAAGTTTTTTCGCTGCGCCGGAATGCGCACATCCACCAACGGCAAAAACACGATGTTGTCGTGACTAATGCTGTCGCGAATGCGCTTGATCGTGTCTTTGCGCCGCGCGGCTTCCAATACCAAATCGTGCAGCGATCGGTGAATCAGATGAGCGGCGTCGTGTTCGGCAATTTCAAAGTGAAAATGGCCTTCGTTTTGGCTTAACAACAAGTAGGCGGCGTTATCGCCGTCGAGACCGGCGGCCGCTGCGTTAACCAAATGACCGTCGCGATAATATATGACACCCTTGACCACATCGCTTTCGATATGCAAGAGGCCGGTTGAACGATTGATGTTCAAAAGCTGCGCGATATCTTGAATATCAACGCTTTGAAGGCTCCCTTCAATCGCCATGGGACATCCTAGATAAAAGTTTGCCCTAAAGTAACGTAAGCACCGTGCCTTGTCAACTGGAACAGTGCGCCAACCCCATGAAATGCAAGCGATTTCCCCAAAACGGCACCAACCGGAAAACGCGGCACCGAACGGCGGAATTCACAGGCAAAGTCGCTTAAGCGGGCACCGGCTCGGCCAAGGCGGCGGCAAAAATCGGCGCTTCAACAGGTGCCTCACCGCGCGTGATTTCGTAACAATCTTCGTTTTCCAACAAGGCACGCAGGAACAAGGCGTGCATTTCGTGACCGGCTTTATAACCGTGAAAGTGACCTTCGAGGCGCATACCCGCCATCGCCAAATCACCAATCATGTCGAGAATTTTGTGGCTGACAAATTCGTCCTTCAGACGCAGGCTGTCATTGAGCATGCGCTCGGAATCCAACACGATTGCGTTGTCCATGCTACCGCCTTTAATCAGACCGCGATCGCGCAAGTAATTCAAATCGCGCAGAAAACCAAAAGTCCGCGCCGGAGCCACCTGACCACTGTAAGCAACTGGGTTAACCGCCAGCGTTTTGCGCTGGCGCTGAATCAACGGGTGGTCGAAACGAATTTCGTAACTCACGCGCATGTCGGCGGCGGGCGTCACCCACACTTTTTTGCCGTCTTTCTCGAAAGAGAAGGGCTTGGTCACACGCAGTACTTGGGCGGCAACAGCCTGCTCGCGGCGACCAGCTTCATCCAGCAACATCAAAAAGGGGGCCGCACTGCCGTCCATAATCGGCACTTCTGCACCGTCGAGCTCGACAATTAAGTTGTCGATACCGATGCCCATAACCGCCGACAGCAAATGCTCGGTGGTCTGAACCAGCGCTTCACCGCGACGCAAGGTGGTCGCCAACTGCAACATGGAGAAGTCGATGTTTTCAATCGAAGCCTTGACATAGGCACCGTTCAAATCCGTGCGAACAAACACAATGCCGGTGTTGGGCGGCGCCGGTTTCAGCGTCATCGTCACCAGATTGCCGGAGTGCAAACCCACACCCACCGCGCGAACTTCTTGTTGAATGGTCGATTGAAACGTCATAGTAAAGCCTCCGCCGCTCTAATTGCATATTTCGAGCCAACTCCAACCCAAACCGCAAACACCTCGGCAACAAACACTTATACAAACAGACCACACCCCACCCATGTCATCGCGTGGCTTTCGCACCACACCCCGCCCGACCACCTATGCCTTTTTTGACACAGAACCCACCGGAACCGCTTTCTTTTTGACACAACCCTCTTTTGGGGATACCCACGACGGTTGCGAAAAGGGTTTTCACAAACCCCACGCCTGCTGCTAGAGTGGGCTCATTCAACATTACCCCACCAAGGAAGGTGCCGTTCATGCTTGTCACCAACATCCTCTCCAGCCACCACGCCAACTCACAAACGCGCGAATTGGTGAACGCTTTCAATGAGGAACTGGCCAAACAAGGCCACGAGAGCTTCACCTATGACCTCTATGCCGACACCTTTCAGCCGGTCATGCGTGACGATGATTTCAACCAGTTCATGGGTAAACCGCTACCAGGCGAAGTCATCGCGATTCACGAACAACTGCGCCGCAGTGACGTGCTGACCATGTTTTATCCGGTTTGGTGGAACGGCATGCCCGCCATTATGAAAGGGTGGATCGACCGCGTTTTCGCCAAAGGTTTCGCCTACGATTACGGCGCCGACGGCACGCGCGGCTTGCTCACCTTCAAAAAAGTCTGCATCGTCGCCACCCTCGGCAATAAAAAGGCCGATGTCGACCCGCGCCTGGAAGAATCAATGCGTTTTATTAATGAAACGGGCATCTTCAGCTACAGCGGGGTTGCCGAAACGGAACAACACTTCTTATACAGCGCCTTTAGTGACGAAGACACCAAAGCGACCACCCTGGAGCTAATGCGCGACATGGCGCGCCGCTGCTAATCACCGGCAAGGAAGGAAACCGATGGGCCACCACGAACAGACGTTTCGGCCGGCAAGCGTCGCCGTCGTTACCGTCAGCGATACCCGCACCGAAGCAACCGACACCTCAGGGCGCTACCTCGCCGAAACCTTGACTCAAAACGGCCACCGGGTCGTTCACCGCGACCTGGTCAAGGACGAAGTCGCCCAAATTCAAGCCGCCGTTAAAGCACGACTCAACGCCGGCGACTGCAGCTTCATCCTCATCACCGGCGGCACCGGCCTCACCCTACGCGACACCACCCCGGAAGCGATTATGCCTTTGTTCGACAAAGAGATTCCGGGCTTCGGCGAACTGTTTCGCGCCTTGAGCTACGCCGATATCGGAACGGCCACAATTCAAAGCCGCGCCACGGCCGGACTCTGCGGTCACACGGTGGTTTTCGCGCTGCCAGGATCCACCGGCGCCTGCCGCCTCGCCCTCGAAAAAATCATCCTGCCACAGATTGACAACACCACACGGCCCTGCAACTTTCGCGGAACCATCCCCGACCCGAGCAACGGCTAGACCGGCACGCCCCTGCGATCAGCTTGATTTTCCCCGCACTTCCAGATACAGTGACAAAAGTTGTGCTCCATTTTGGCGAGTACCCCAGCGACAGAGAAGAAGGTCGAGTAACACATGAACATCCAGGTAAACGACATTGACGACATCACCATCGTAACGATTGACGGCATGATCACCATCGGATCCGATCACAAGCTGGCCAACACCTTCAAGGAACAGATTGCCCGCCAACGCCTCCGCATCGTTCTCGATATGACCCGAGTCAAGTACATCGACAGCCTGGGCATCGGCCAAATCGCCGGGGGCTACACCGCCCTGGACGAAGTCAACGGACAGCTCGTCCTCGCCCGCACCAACGAGAAGATCAAAGAGCTTTTGCGTTTGACAGGTTTACAAAACCACATCAAAACCTTCGAAACCGTCGAAGAGGCGATCCAGGCGCTTTAAACAACCCGCCGCCAACAATCCGCCACCCCATGTCGCCCCGCGCCCAACCCGGCGTTGCTCGCGCAGGCATCCTGAACAGGTGACACTTCATGACTTCTTCAGCCGACCAGACCTGGCTGCCCTACCCTGAATCTCTGGACGCAGCGGCTCTGAATGAGATTCGTTTGGCCGTAACCTTACCCGACAACCACCATGTGGTCATGGGCGCCGCCGGCAAAACCGAACGCGAAGTATTCGCGGAAACCCTGCAAGCGCGCAACATCCCGCTTTACAAACGCAAAGGCGGCGGCGGCACCGTCCTACTCGGGCCCGAAACCATCATCATCACGATTCACGCCTACGCCACCCATCAGTTCCAAAACCTGGCCTACTTTTCCGCGGTCAATCAAGCCCTGATTGCCGTGTTCCGCCAATGGGCCAATCTCAACTACGGCGAGCGCGGCATTTCCGATATCGCCGTCGGCCCACGCAAAATCCTCGGCTCCTCGATTTACCGTCGCAAACATTTATTGCTCTACCAGGCCTCACTGCTCCACCAACTCAACATCGACTTGGTCGAACAAACCCTGCGCCACCCACCCAAAGAGCCCGATTACCGCGCCGGCCGCGACCACCGCGACTTCATGACCAGCCTCGCCGACCTCGGCATCTCCGCCCCCAAACACGAATTGGCGGATGATTTGCGCACCAAACTCCCCGAACACCTGGCGGAAAACATCGACCGCGTTAATCGCGCCAAGGCCAAACTGTAGCGTCACCGACCTGCCGCTCACGACGCATCGCAGCAAAAAAACCGCACCGGGACCGATTAACCTCAATTCCATATAGCCCGACACCCCTGTATTGGGTATGATTTGAAGGTTTTAATACCGGGAGTTGGAGGATGAAATGACTCATGTCGTTACCAGCAATTGCTTAGACTGTAAATTTACCGACTGCGTGCTCGTCTGCCCTGTCGACTGTTTCTACGAAGTTGAGACACAACTCGTGATCGACCCCGACGAGTGCATCGATTGCTCCGCTTGCGTCGCCGAATGCCCCGTCGAGGCGATTTACGCGGAAGACGAGTTACCGGACAGCGAAGAGGCCGCCCTCGAACTCAACGCAACCCTCTCAGCCGAGGTAAAAGACAACGGCGGCGAACCGATTACGGACCAAAAAGATCCGCTGCCGACGGCTGAAGATCGCAAGAGCGCGCTAGGCTTCTAAAGCACACCGCTTTCGGCCTTGTTTCCCCCACACCATAACAAGGCCGAGCGGTTTAATCCCCAATGTTTGCAAAAACCACGTCACCGCTTTGGTCCACGATCAAGGCGGTGTTTTTGTTTGCCATCCCATGCGTTGCAACAAGCATCCTAGCGACAACCGCCGACACGCGCGTTATGCACAAAACCGATAAAGAGGCGACCGACGCGGTCAGCCGCGCGGCAAAGCCAGCAAGTCGGGTCGCAATGTGCACCACGCCTTCGGCAAAGACACCTGTCGCCAAGGCGGCGCTTCTTCGCCAACCAAGGCCGTCGACATAGACTCACAAACCCCCTCTTCCAGGGGATCCCCTTCCGGCCCGGTCAAAACCAGCAGATCACACCGCTCGCGATCGGCACCCGGCAAGACGGCCGCCATACGCCCGTCTTTCAAATTCACGAAGGAACCCAAGGGATAAACACCGACAAAACGCTCAAAGTTCTTGAACAGACCGGCGTTGAATTTGGTGCCGGCCCAACGGGCCATTAACTGCAACGCCTGGTACGGCGTGTAACGACGCCGAAAACGACGCTCGGTCGTCAACCCCTCGTAACAATCCACAATGCGCAAAACCTGGGACAACACATGTGGCTCGCGCTCGCCCGCGGGGTAACCGCGGCCATCGGGCTGCTCGTGGTGTTGCTCGATCCAAAGTCGAATATCGGCATCAGCCAAAGGCGAACCTTCGACGGACACCGCCTCATCGGGCAACGAGGTGTGCTCTTGCATCTGACGATACTCGTCAACCTGAAAAAAACCGAAGTTGTGCATGAGCGACGGGTGACGCCAGTGCCCAATATCGTGAAGCAGCGCGGCCAATGCGTGTTTATCACGCTTCTCACCCAAACGATGACCCCAACTCATCCAGCCACGGGCCACCAGCATCACGTTAATCCCATGACGCGGGGTCATGGCGTGGGTGTTTTTGATGCGGCTCATCAGCAAGCCGCGATAAGGGTCTTCATCGACCCAATCACAGACAAAACGAAAAGCCGGCGATGTCCACAGACATCCCGGCTCTTGACTCCGACGAAAAATCGCAAGTAGGTCCTGCTCGAGAACCAGTAATTGGCGGTTTATTTCGTCGAGATTTTCAGGTGCTTGCCATTCCATGAACCGTTAGGCGCGCTTGCGGTCCTTGTCCAAGGCGTGGGCACCAATACCCAACTTCGCGCTAACACCGATCACAGTGGCGCAGGCACCCGGGCTTGACATCAAGCAAATAACAACCAGCAGGCTCAAGCAATGGAGCCAGCTACCCAAATTCAGGGACGTTACGATTTCGATAAGTGCCGTAAAAATCAAATTGATCATTGGTTAATCCTCGCAATCAAGTAAGCCGTTCACGGCTTGTCGGCGGCGGATACGGGTCACCACTACCTGCAATCCGGCATTATACCGAAAAAGCGCAGGCTATCGTACGCTTTTTCGGTCTTCAAGCAACCCAAAAGACACCGCTTAAGAAATGGCCACAACTTCTTTTAGGTCCGGCAGCACAGCGCGCAATTTTTCTTCAATGCCGGCTTTCAACGTAATCGTTGAACTGGGGCACCCACTACAACTGCCCTGCATAAAGACCTGCACGACACCGTCACGATAGCCGGCAAAGGAGATCGCGCCACCATCAGCGGCAACATAAGGCTGAATTTCGTCCAGTACGGCTCGGATCTTTTGAACATCGTCGGAGTGCTCGCCGTCGCCGGCGGTTTCGGCCGCTTTAAAATAAACGGTCTCGCCGGTCTGGATAAAACCGCGAATGGTTTTACCAATGTCTCGCGCGAATTGCTGCCACGACTGCTCACCGTTTTTAGTAACGGTAATAAAGTTTTGATAGGCAAACAATGAAGCGACACCGCCCAAACCAAACAACGCTTCCGCCAGCGGTGAACCGACCGCCTCTTGCGCGCCTTGGTAGGACACGGGATCACCATCGACCAACTGACGATCGACAATAAACTTCATACACTCGGGATTGGGCGTGGGGTTCGCCGTGATGTAAACCGTTTCTTCAGACATGATGTACCTCTTTTTTACACGCGCCTATTCGCGCAAACGCCAAACAGGACCATTCTAGGCCTATTTAACCCAAGCGACAATCAAAAACTCAGGCGAGGTCGGCGCCGACAGCCTCGGAATAGCGCTTAAATCCATCGCGCGCCATCAAACCATAAAGCTCATTGAGCAACCGAATCACCGTACCGGGACCGCCGTACACCAGACCGGTGTAAATTTGCAGGGTCGCCGCACCGGCGCGCACTTTCTGATAGGCGTCGGCACCGTCAAAAATACCGCCGACACCCACCAACGCGGTCTCCGCCGGCAAGTTGCGCCGCAAGAACGTAACGACTTCAGTCGCGCGGGCGCCAACCGGCTTGCCGGACAATCCGCCCGCGCCAATTTGCGTCACCTTGGCGGCGGCCGTGCGCAAGCCACCCCGCTCGATGGTGGTATTGGTGGCAATCACACCGGCGACCCCCGTCTCCTCAACCACGGCGACAATGTCTTCCAACTGGGCCTGATTAAGATCCGGGGCAATTTTTAGAAATAACGGCAGCTTGGGATCGTGATTTTCATCCGACAAGGCCTGCAACAGGGCTTGCAAGGGTTCGCGCTCCTGCAATTGCCGCAGATTCGGCGTATTAGGGCTACTGACATTAACGACAAAGTAATCGACAAACGGCTTGAGTTTACGAAAGCTAAACAGATAGTCGTCGACCGCTTCTTCAAGCGGTGTCACCTTCGATTTACCGATATTCCCACCCAAGGGCAATAACCCGGCCGGACCGGCCAACCGCCCGGCCACTTTCTCCGCCCCGTGGTTGTTGAAACCCATACGGTTGATCAACGCCTGATCCCTGGGCAAACGGAACAAGCGCGGGCGCGGGTTTCCGACCTGTTCTTTGGCGGTCACGGTGCCGATCTCAACAAAGCCAAACCCGAGCCGAGCCAGATCGCGGTACATGACGGCGTTTTTATCGAAGCCGGCGGCAAGGCCGATCGGGTTGCGCAAGGGAATACCGGCGAGGTCACAATCAAAAAAGTCGGCGGGATAACGGACCGCCGGTATTTGGCAAGCCAACAACGGCGACGCCAAAGAAGAGGTTAAAACCGTTTCGGCGAGATGATGCGCGCGCTCGGGATCGAGCTGAAAAAGGATCGGCTTGATAAGCGTGTCGTAAAGCAAAATCGGCTCCGCGTGGGCCGCGCCAAAAGAACGCCCAGCCCCATAAATCTCACCCAAAAGGGTGGCGCTGCCAACTTAGCATATTCGCCGGAAAATGGTTACCGACAAGGCGCGCGCCGCGAAAGCCACAAACGGAGGAATCCCTGAAACGGTGCTTACACCGCATCTTCAGGGACACCTCACCACGACACCATCATTTAACAAACCAATGTTTGTCGGATGAGGGTCGTTATTTTTTCTTTTTCGCCAAGGTATAGGTGGTGTCACGACGCTCACCGCGACGTTTAACCGTGCCCTCGTCTAACAGTTCCCGAATGCGAATGTTCCAGGTGGAACTAGAAATACCGGTTTGACGAATGATTTGGTTCTTTTTAAGGGGACCGTCTGCGTTAGCAAGACACTTTTCAATACGGTCTTTCGATTCTTCCGCCGACATGCGCGTGCCGCCGCCGCCTTTCCCTTTTTTAAACTGAAAGGCAATGCTGTTGGCACCACGAACCTGGCGAATAGCAACTTCAACGCCTTCTTTTTCAGCTACGTAAAGAAAAGCTTTCTTGACTTGACTCGCCTTTTCGGATTCCTCGAGATCAAAGAAAACGTTATTATCATCAGCCGCCATTTGAGCTTCGCGCAGCATACCCAAATACTGGTCATATTCGCCTTGCTTGAGGAAACTCTTGTATTTTGGCTCTTTTCGTAAGGTACCCAATGAATCACTCCTTAATTTATGATGCAACAGGTCAAATCTTAATCACCACTAATTCAAATGTCAATACAACAGAATTAATAAGCTTCAACATTTTTTACCATCCGACAGGCTCAAGTCCATAACCATGCCTCGCACACTCAAACAGTGATTTCGATTGATTTTTGGCTTAAAACCCCGCTTTTTGCGCATCATAGACGCCTATTCACGTGCTTTGTATGGCTTCTTAAGCAGGGATTCCGATTATACTGTTTTGCCAATCACCAGGCCACAACCACACCCCAAACCAACACACCGTGCAGTCGCACCCAATCTTGGATAAAAACACTGTCATAAACAGCCCGACGCCTGCCAGACAACCCGTCACCCACGGCACAGCCACCCGCGCCAAACAGGCACCGCCCGACGCCTGCAACCGTTTCATCGCGCCGAGCCGAGCCCGACCGACCCACAACCCGGCGATAACCCTTACCACCTTTAATAAGAGGTCGTTACTCTAACAACCGACAGCACACGCGCGCGCGAAAACCCTCGCCTTGACCGCAGCAATAAAAAACTCGTAAAAACACCCCACCCACCAAGTGAACACCTTTTTTGCAAAGCATTCACCCGCCTTGCCACAACGACACCTCCCAAACGAACAGACCCAATGCAAAAAACCACACAAGTGCGGCAATCCCATTCATACATCCCTTTTACAGACACTTGGTTTTCAATACCGAAACGCTTCTGCACAGCCACACACGGCCATCCTGCTCAATGATGCTGCGCCATTCATAGACAGCATTCTGAACAGTTGTCCCAATGAGGTTTTTAACCCTATTGACAGATGTGCTAAAACAAAAAACTGGTTTTTTCAGGATCTAACAAATTATCCTTAATTAAATGATCCCGACACAGAAGAACACCGTCCGCCGGCCCATGCAACTGACCGCTGACATGATAGAAAACCCGAAATTCTGTTTCTTTTTTTACTTTCAGCGCTACTTTACAGCGCACCCCACGCGACACAAAGGGATGGCAGGCGGTTAACACCTTGACCTTCAACATCTCGTCGTTCACCAACGGGCTCTCAAAATCCATAACCACCTGGGCTTGGTCTTTAAAGGTGAAATACTCCACGTTGGCCAACAGCTTGGCCGGGGCCACATCGTTACCCTGGCCGTCTTTCACTTGAAAGAGCAACCGCAACTCATCGTAATGAAAAAACAACGCTTTTTTGGTGATTACCTTGGCGGAGAGAATCGTCAAGAGGCGTTCCTTTTCCTTGGCCACAAAGTAGTCCAAGACCGCCTTTACGCGTTTCTTTTTCCCTGTACAAAACAGCACTTTGGTCATAGATCGTCCCAAACCAATAACGATGTCCGATTGACGCCCACCTGATACCGCCACAAAGCGGTGCTTCACAGAGGAGCCCCTACCCTCTTCCCGTTTCGGAAGACCGCCGCTACAACTGAAATTCAGCCATCACATGACCGAACCGCACGGAAGCGCCGTCGCACCATTGCGCAGACCGGGCTCGCCACGAACAAAGCACGCGAGAAAACCAACCTGCAACAGCAAAACGCCTGAATTTCAGCCAGAGGGAGACAAACCCAAGCATGACACAAACCCCGCAAAAAACAAAGTGTTTCAAACAGCACGGGGGGCCCTCTATCCAAGGCGAGAAGCGCCGCAAGACGAAGCCAATACCTGCCTAAAAAGGCAACGGCCGCAAGCGACGAACGTCACTTACGGCCGTTAACCAAAAGATCCAAAAGCGACTGTTTAAGTCACGCCATGCATCATTTTCTTGAGCAGGGGCGATATCAGCGCCACAAAAATACCAAAACCAAAGGCGGACAGGGCAATGGTGTAAAACACATTGCCATAGGCCATCACACCGGCTAGTTCGCCGCCGTGACCCGTGGTCAAACCGGCGATCAGCGCGGCAAGGTTATTGGCAAAAGCAGTGAACAAAAACCACATCCCCATCATGAAGCCGGTAATCTGCGGTGGCGCCAATTTGGTCACCATCGAGAGGCCAACCGGCGACACACAGAGCTCACCAGTGGTGTGGAACATGTAACCCAACACCAGCCAAATCAAACCGACTTTACCGTCCTCAGGCATGATGTGAGCACCGTACCAAAGACAAATAAAGCCAATCCCAACCTGAAAGATACCCAAACCGAATTTGAGGGGAATCGAAGGCTCTTTGTCGGCACGGGCCAAACCAATCCACATAAACGAAAAAGGCAGACCGAACAGCAGAATGAACCAGGAGTTAAACGACTGCGTCCAGGAAACGGGCATGGTCCAATCACTGATCGGCGCAAGACTAAGGTCGACATAGTCGCGTGCGAAGATGTTGAGCGAGCTGCCGGCCTGTTCAAAAAACGCCCAAAAAACAACGGAGAAGGCGATCAAAATCGCGGCGACAATCAGGCGCTGCGCTTGAACTTTACCGCACTTCATGAAGGCGTAACCAATCACAAAACCAATCGAACCGACGGCCAAGGTCGCCAAGACATAAGTCACCAAGGCGTGTTGTTGCACCAACCACCAGAACAAGATAACCACAATGAAAGCGCCGACATAAACGGCGTATTCAGCAGTCAAACCAGGCACAACCGGCTTTTTGAGCGCCGCTTCATCGGGCGGCTCGGCTTTGCCTTCGAGGTGCTTTTTACCGTACCAGAACTGAGCAAGCCCCAAACACATGCCGACACCGGCAAGACCGAAGCCGTAGTGCCAACCCATATTTTCACCGAGCCAGCCACAGGCGATCGGGGAAAGGAACGCCCCCAAGTTAATGCCCATGTAAAAGATGGTGTAGCCGGCGTCACGGCGCTTGTCACCTTCTTCATAGAGGCGACCGACAATACTGGAAATGTTGGGTTTAAAAAAGCCGTTGCCGACGATGATAAAGGCCAGGGCTAAGTAAAAAATCTGCTCGTGCTCAAAGGCCATCACAAAGTGGCCGATGGCCATCAAAATCCCGCCCAGCATAACAGCTTTGCGGAAACCGAGAATGCGGTCGGCGAGCATGCCGCCAAAAAGGGGCGTCAGGTAAACGAGCGCGGTGTAACTGCCGTAAATGGCGTAAGCACTGGCCTCGGGATTGGCATCTTGTTTAAAAAGTGTTGCGGCACAGTAAAGCGTGAGCAAAGCTCGCATGCCGTAGTAACTGAATCGCTCCCACATTTCGGCCATAAACAGCACATACAGGCCGCGCGGGTGGCTAAGTTTGACCTCTGTCATAAGTTGATTACCTCAAAATCTCAGGTGGCTGAAGGAAGAATCCACCGGCGGCACGTCGTTCAAACAAAGGGTCAGCGCGGTTTTTGCGAAACGGGTCGGATCAAAAGACCAACGTTGCGGCAACCACCATCCCCAAACGGGCGAAAAACCATCGTCGTCAACCAATCGATGAACGCAGGTGCAGCCACTCCCTTTCAGAAAAAATCGGGCGGTAACGTCATGAGTCGAGCACCGTCTACCGCGGAACGGTTTCATGTTGGGAAAGCAAAAAGGTAGCAGCAATGCTAATAGGGGAATAGTGGAACCTTGGCAAAAGAGACATGCCTCTATGACATTTGTTTGCCGATAAAAATTGCTTCCCGAAGGGAATAACAGCGGAAGTATACCGCAAGCCCGAAATGATTCGCAAGCAATGGATAGGCCGGCGAGGAGGCGCCGAAAAGTGAACTCAAAGGAAGACAATATCAATGTAAAAAAAGATGAATGTCATCCAAAGAAGGCATAGCCGGCGCGATCATTTAGCGCTAACATACACAACCAATCGAGGTATCGCGAGGCAGGCACCGAAGGGTTGTCTTGCCGAACCAACCAACCACCTGAAAGGTAGACGCTTGCACATCGCCGTGCGACAGAGTTGCGTCAAAACCGTTTTTTAGCAGGTCGGCGGTCGGTCACCGCGATCTCAGGCGTTCCCAAGGCGCCGACCAAAGGCAACCAACTCAAAAGGAGACGCTTGCCATCGTCAACAAAGCACTCCTAAAATAGGTGTGTACCCAGTCGCGCGAGAACCGTAACCCCATACGGTTTTCCTATTGAAACCTCACCAACCAAAACGATTATCACCTGGCAAACCCCCAACCCTTGCAAGAGGCGTTGCGGCGAGGCCGGCAACGCCAAGGCGTGTTGACGCAAGTGTGTGCCTGTCTCAGACACCCCAGTCCCCGATTCCCTAGTGTGACAGCGGCCGATTTGGCCATGGGCCCATTTAATAATGATGGTTCGTGAAGTTTAAGATCATTCGTTGAAATTGATCTGAAGAGAACGAGGCGCGACGCCGTGCAGCGGTAGGCCGTCCGCGAACCAAACCCACAACTCTGTCGCGATTTCGCGTTCCCACCTCAAATGCCTTCAACCTGGCGCCGCCGTGCGCTTTGGTGAAGAACGACCCGCTCGGGCAAACACCAACCGCCGCCGGATTCCCTTCCGCTCACCGGTCACGGTGTTGCGCCGGCTCTCCGTAAGCGGCGGAAGTCGGCGAAACCCCAAAAACGCCGACACAACTCGGCTACCGGGCGGTCCTGAATTCACGCCAACCAGAAACTCATGTTACAGCAACGACTGACGATAGGATTACCAAGCGCCTATCGTGTAGGGGGTTCTTTGTGGAGTGTCGCTTCTTCTTGTTCGCCGTCCTTTTTGCGGGCACCAGCTTGTTCGGTCAGGATATGTCAACCAACATGGGCCTGATCAAAACCCTGATACCCGACAGCTCCAGGGTCGCCGTGATTTATAACCCCAGCTCGAGTAAAGCGAGCGCGCTAACGGCTGAAATGGAAGCCGCCAGCCGCGATCAATCGCTCATGGTCATCAAAGTACCGGTTACCTCGATTCGGGAAATCGCACCGGCATTGCGCAACCTCGCCTCATTTGATGTGGATTTCATGTATTTGGTGGAAGACAACATCATTACCGGCACCAACACCATAAAGTTCGTGGTCAAGTCGACCGTTAAGAAGGGTATTCCCGTTTTTGTGACAACCGATAACGCTTTTAAGGGCGGCGCGCTCGGCCGTATCGACGGCTCCGGCGATGCCGCGGTGTTGACCATCAACGGCAAGGTCCAATCTCGCTTCAACCTGCAAATCCCCGAAGGAAATTCAAAAATCAAAATAGAGGAATAGGCATGGCCGTCAAGAGCTTACTCAACGTGCGAATCCGAACCAAAATTTGGGGCGGTTTCCTCGCACTGGTGATCGTACTTTCCAGCGTCTTCTCATTCGTTACGGATCGAAAGTTCAGAGTACAGGTTTTCAACGAGTTCTTGGCACGCATCGAAAGTGACGCCTCCAGTTTCATGAACGAGATCACGCTGGATCTCATCATGGGCGACACGGAAGCTGTATCGAATGGGATGAAATCGCGCTTGAGAGGCTCCGATTTAGTCGGCGTACTGGTCCATGACCTCGGCGCCGGCGAATGGCTGTTCCAGGCAACCGACAAAGCGGGCAACCGTTCCACCGCCGAAGATCGCCGCGAAGAGTTACTCGCCGCCTTGGGTGAGATCAAAGTCACCCACACCAAACGCGACAAAGATTACCTCCCCGAAAAAACCGATATTGATTTCATCAAGTTCGCCCAAACCCTAGAATCCAGCGCCCAATTCGGCTTTTCCCGCAATCTGATCCTGCAGGGCAAAGAAGGAGAAATCGATATTCAGGGCGCCAACCATTTGATTTTTGCTTCCTCGGCATACGACGAAACCAGCCGCGAGTCCAGTGCTCAAATATTCCTGATCTACTCGCTGGATCGCCTCGACGGCATCATCGGCGAGAACCGCAGGCTTTCCTTTTTCATCGTTGTGGCCGGTTTGATTTGCTCGTTTCTCATGGGCTGGGTGCTGGGCAATTACATTGTTCGCCCCATTATGGAAGTCGTCGAAATCATCAAGGATTTGGCTGAAGGCGAAGGCGATTTGAGTGTCCGCCTGACTTCGAAAACCCAAGATGAAATCGGCGACCTGTGTAAGTGGTTTAACACCTTCGTCAGCAAGCTCAACGATTTAATCGGGCGCATGGACACCACCAGTCACATGCTCAACAAGCAGTTGGCCAACCTCAACCAGAACATTGATTTACTGCACGAAAACGTCGACAAAACCGACCGTACCTTCCATGCGGTGGCCCAGGTCGGCGAATCGCTGCAAGTGGGGATCGACAACATCAACCTGGGCACGGAAACCTCCCACGCCGAAATGGAGAAGGTCGCCTCGGGTTCAGAAACCATGTCGGCCAACATCTCCGAAGTTTCAACCTCGGTTCAATCGGCGGTCCGCAATTTGGCGGAAGTGGCCTCGGCGGTGGAAGAACTCTCCGCGACTCTGCAGGAAATATCGCGCAACATGGAGCACTGCAGTAAAACCACGCTTGATGCCACCGAACTTTCCAAAAACGCCAGTGACAGCGTCCGCATTCTCGATGAACACGCCCGCAACATTAGCGATTTCGTCAGCATCATCGACGCCATCTCCAAACAAACCAACTTGTTGGCGTTAAACGCAACGATTGAGGCGGCCAGCGCCGGGGAAGCCGGTAAAGGTTTTGCGGTTGTTGCCAACGAGGTTAAAGACCTCGCCAAACAAACCGCCCAAGCGGTGCAACAGATCGGCAACCGCGTTTCCGAAATTCAGCAGAGTACCAACAGTGTAATCGAAGCCAACGACCGGATCGCCACCGTTATGAATGAGGTCAGCTCGATCAATACCGGCATTGTCGCCACCATTGAGGAACAGGCCTCCACCGTTCAAGAGATTCACCGCAACCTCGACAACACAAGCAGTGAGTCCGAAGCCATTTCCCAATCGATTCAATCCTCGCTGGAAATCTCGATTGAAGTGCGCGACGCTTGCCAAGAAGCATTCAAGCAGGCCTCCAGTGTTTTGACGGTCACGCGGGATATTCTCGAACACTCCAAATTGCTGGCCGAAAAGTCGGAAGAAGCCAAATCCTCCTCGGCCGAGATGGTCGACGCGCTTGGCAGCAGCACCAGTTCGGTTTCCGATTTGTCCAACGCGGCCCAATCGATGCTGGCAATTACCAACAAGTTCAAACTGGACCAGCCCGACGCATAAGACCCCCATTCAGGGGTAATCGGCCGGCCGTGCTCAGAGCGCGTACGGCCTGCACGGCGAAAACCACAACCTTTGTAAGCAAAAGGCTTTTAGGTACGACAAGGACTTACAGGGTGCGCGCGATTGCCCCTTTGAGGCGCCTTGAATGGAAAATCCGCCAAGGGTCAACCGACCCAGGCGCGGCCTGCCTTTTGTCCCAAGGTAAAAAACCTTTGATTCAGACACAAAATCACCGCATGTCGCGGCCTTTTCGCTTAGGATTACGTTTAACCTATTCCGGATTAAGACCGTTGCGTGCCGGCCGCACGCCCTTTCGTCCACCCCGGCAGGCAAACCGCCCCACATGGGTCGGCTATTCCCCCACCGCCAGGCCGTCATGGCGGCGTGCGAGAGGTCCACTTGGCGAACAAGGCCCAAATCCTTATTTACGATCCCAAAGGTGTTTTTGAAGAGGCGCTCGGCCCCTTTCTCGAATCAATCTCGGCCGAGGCTCATTTTCGCTCGATGTTTGCCTCGGTCCGCCAGTTTTTAACACGGCGCCAAGCAGATATCTGCTTGCTCGTGCTCGATTCGCTTTCCGAAAAACAACTCAACGAGCTATCCAAATCACTGCTTGAGTCGGCAGAACTCATTTTGCTCAGTGAACAACCTCGTCCCGATTTGGCCGAAAAGTGCGCACACCTTGGCGCCTCTTACTACTTCTGCAAACCCATTGATTTCGCTTACTTCAAAGAAGTAATGTGCGACATTCTAAACGATATCGAGTCGTCCTCAGGTACGGGCGAACCAACCCAAGTCCAAATGCCGCTCGACAAATTCGGCCTCATCTACGGCAATGCCCACGTCATGCGCCGCATGTACCGCAAGATTCGCAAGGTCGCCGACAGCCGGATTAGCGTGCTGCTCACCGGCGAAAGCGGGACCGGCAAGGAATTGGCGGCGCGCACGGTGCATATGCTCAGCCCCCGTCGCGATCAGCCGTACCTCAGCCTGAATTGCAGCGCGGTCCCGCAAAACCTACTCGAAAGCGAGCTATTCGGCCATAAACGCGGCAGTTTCACCGGCGCGGTCCGCGATCACGCGGGATACTTTGAACGCGCCGAAGGCGGTACCTTGTTTTTGGACGAAGTCACCGAGATGGACCTGCACTTACAATCCAAACTGCTGCGCGTGCTGGAATCGAGCATGTACACGCCGGTTGGCGGCACGCGTGAGCAGGAAGCCGATGTGCGCATTGTCGCGGCCACCAACCGCGTGCCCCACGAAGCGGTCAAAGCGGACCAACTGCGCGAGGACTTGTTTTTCCGTTTGGCGCAATTCCCGATCCGGGTTCCACCGCTACGAGAACGCGGCGAGGATATCGTCAAGCTGGCGCAATTATTTTTGCTGCAACTCAATCAGGAACACCAAACCAACAAACACTTTTCAGACGAATTATTAGAGCGCATATCATCCTATCGATGGCCGGGCAACGTTCGCGAGCTGCGCCATAATGTGGAACACGCTTACGTTTTGGGGCTCGAAGAAATTAAAATTGCCGATTTGCCAACCTACATTCTGCAAGACGATCCCTTCCCGGAAAGCAGTCAATCACTGCAACTACCGACCAACTTGCCGCTGTACGAGGCCGAGAAACGTTATATTCTCGCGGGCCTAGATTTATTCGACGGGGACAAGCAAAAAACCGCTTCGTCATTGGGCATTAGCCTTAAAACACTGTACAACAAACTCAACCGCTACGCCGAAGAGGAAGCGGAAGGCGAAGCAACACCCGCCGAAAGCTAAAAGTGAAATGCAAACAACAAAACCCCCTTGCCGCGCAAGTGCGACAAGGGGGTTTTGTTGTTTTAAAATTTGGCGCGTGGTTTGGCATTAGCCAAACACCGAACCATCAAAAGATTACTGAACTTTCAAGGCACCGGCATAGACTTCGCTAACACCGACAGTATCTTTGGCAATCGCACAAGCCAGTTCTTTTTCGGCGCGATTTTCGACGGAACCTTTCAAAAATGCGGTTTCATCTTTTACGTTGACGTTGATGTTAAGTGGATTCAAGCCGTCGGTCACGGCATATTGTGCGTTAATCTTCGTTTCGACCCAGGTTTCATCGACCATCGAGGTCAATGCATTCAAGCGGGTTTTACGTTCGTTTTCGTCGTTTTCAGAAGACTTAACGGACAAACGGTTGTCGACCGATTTAACACCGGACACACTGTGAGCAATCGAGTCCGACATCTTTTTAGCTTTATCACTGTTGACTGTACCCGTCAGGG
The DNA here is from genome assembly GCA_030429565.1 of Holophagae bacterium. Lineage (GTDB taxonomy): Bacteria > Acidobacteriota > Holophagae > Acanthopleuribacterales > Acanthopleuribacteraceae > Acanthopleuribacter. The sequence continues at coordinate 30,144 of JAUIFE010000015.1, forward strand.
TAACCACCTGGTCATCGGCGTCTACGCCAATCGTAAAACCGGTAACATGTTTGTTCGCCAGAAGTTTGGTTTTCACCGCCGTAGCCAGATAAGCATCGGTGATTTCTTCACCGGCATGATTGACGGCATCTTTTAAGGGCGACTCTTTTTTGGTTTTATCTTCAACGCTCAAGTGGTTGGTCACAGATTTAACTCCTTTGGTTTTTTCGGCTAAGGTTTCAGCAAGCACAACTTCGGAACGGTTGTCTAAGGTCCCTCGCAGGATGACGTCACCATCATTGACTTCAACGTCCATTGAGATAGGGTTAATACTCGCAGAGGCCGCATATTGGGCCCATAATCGCGAGGCGATGACACTGTCGTTCCAATCGATGGAATCGGCAGCGGCAAGCGGCGTGACAAAAAACAAAGCCGCTAAAACGCCGAGCAAGGGGATGTTGGATAATTTCATTGATTTACCTCCAAATGAATGTCATTTAAGTTAGCTATTAAGTACCCATGCCCCTTTAAGAGCAACGGCCATGCCACCAACACAAACATCTAGATTAAAACAATTTACAAAAAACAACCTTTCAACAAAGGCCCATCAAGCTTGTAACAAGTACAAAGAATTGGAAAAAGTTACAGCAATGCCCGCCTTGTGCACGCACAGACACCAACACCGTGCGATTGCAGCCACCCGCATCGCCTCTTTTTCACGAACGCACGCTGTCCGAATAGGCACCTTTGCATAAGCGGTACGGGCGCAAAACGAAAGGATAAAAGCGTTGCTGATGGAACAACCATCGTATATTTGGCGCATTGTTACAGGCCGACACAAGCACCACGGCGCCGCCAAGAATGGGCTCGTTTAGGCTCACTGGTTCGTTTCGGCGCGACCAAAAGGCCCGACTAGCTATTGCCGTGACTGAGCTCTATCACCGGTTTGGCATGATCGGAACCACGCAACTGCGCCGCCGAACGAATGGTGCGTTCCACATCACTCATTACTTGACGGCGATCGGCCATGGCGAGGTCGGCGGTTTGAATGCGGGGGTGAACCGTCACCCGCACACTACCTTTGTAGGTCACAATACTGTTACGGCCGCAAACGTCGCGTGAGTTGTGAATGGTGACCGGAATAATGTCAAAACCTTCCTGAATCGCCATGAGGAAACCGCCCTTCTTAAAGGGCAGCATTTGGCCGGTTTTGGTGCGCGTCCCTTCGGGGAAAATAATGACGTCGATACCGGAGCGAACACGCTCGCCCGCTTTGCGTAGGCTTTCGACCGACTTCGAACGATCGGAACGGTTAATGGGAATCATGCCTAACAACATCATGGCCTGGCCTAAGAAAGGCACATACATTAATGTATGTTTGAACAAAAAGCGCACGTGTCCGGGCAACACCGCTACCAAAATGGGTATATCGATCATACTGGCATGATTGGCCATATAGATCGCGGGCTTGCGCTCTTGCAGATGTTCCTCACCGTCCACCACCAGCTTGATGCCCGACATCCAAAAAACGGACCGCGCCCACAGGCGCATTATTTTGGAAGGCTGATTCAGTCGCGAAAAGGGGCGCGCCAGAAGCACCGCGATTGAGCACACAATCGTCACCGGCAAAAAAACCAACCCGGAAAAAACACCCCTAACATTCATAAACGGCCAACTTATCCCATCATTGTCGTCAGCCTTTAACCCGGTTTTTGTTTGTCACAAATGCCTGGCTGGACCGGCGACGTCTTATTTGATTAAAACACAAAGCAGCTTTCAAACTATAATTTTGTGCCTTAACCGCTGTTCCTCGACACCTGGCGTGCCCGCAAAACAGGCCCCAGCATAAGGAAGCGTGTATCTTACCACACGCCCTTGACCGCTAAGGTTTCAAGCCGGTAAAAGCCCGTCGCACGCGACTGTCCATGGCGATAACCGCGACCCTCGAGAATCGGTTAGAATATTGAACCCGCCGGCACGGCACGCAACCACCGCGACCCATCCAGGAGACCTCATGCTGCACCACCACATTCAAGTCCTACTCAATAATGTGGAGGGTCCGGTGAATCTCGGCAGCGTTTGTCGGGCGATGGCCAACACCGGCTTCAAGCAGCTTCGCTATTCCGGGCCCTTGGACGCTCAGGCCGGCGATGCACGCAAGTTTTCAGTCCATGCCCTGCCAATTCTCGAGCGTGCCGACAAGTGCCGCGATCTGCCGCACCTCATCGAGGACTGCGATTTGGTGTTTGGCTTCTCGCCCCGCAATCCTTGGCTTGACGGCCGCGCTCTCGATCTCGATCAATTCCACCAACACCTTGCCGCCGGGTTACACCAAGGCAAAGCGGTCGGCTTGCTGTTTGGCAACGAACAAATCGGCTTGACCAACCAAGATTTGGCGCTGTGTGATTACCGTGTCGCCCTACCCACCCGTGAAGAATACGCCAGCATGAACTTGGCACAGGCGGTGCTAATTGTGTTGTGGGAAATCAACCGCAACAGTTTGGATTCGCTCGAACGCCAAGAGCCCGATCCGGACATGGCGGGCGGTCGCGAGAAAACGGTGCTGGTCGACAAAATCCACCACTTCCTGGAGGAAATGGATTTTCTCGATCCGCAATACCCCGACCGCTTGTGGCGCGAAGTCTGTTTGATGTTCAAAACACGCGACTGGACACGCCGCGAAATGAACCTACTCATGGGTATTTTTTCAAAGGGCGCCAATCGCTACGCGGCGTTAAGCGCCAAACTCGACTGGAAGAAAAACGACGCCAGTGCAAGTGCGCCGGGGGCTAAACCCGCGCGTAACGGCGCCGAGCCTTAAATCAAGGGCACACCGTGGTAGTTGGAATAAATGAAGTACATCGGCGCTTCATCGCGGCCGGCCTTGCCACAGTTAAAGGTGCCGGCATCACCCAAGAAGGGTTTTAGGTAGTCGGGGACGGCAATTTCCCAGGTTACATCGGTAAAGCGAATGGGGAACTTGCCACCGGTGGCGTTGGCGGTGTGAAAGTAAAGGGCGGTATCGTCCTCGCGGCTCTCATCAACCGTCAGCCAACACTGGTAGGAATGGGGGTAATCGCCGATTTGATCCAACAAGCGGGCAAAGGCAAGAAACAGGGCCTCGACACGCTCGTGCCAAAACTCGCCGCCGGCGGGTACGGCAGTCGGCTGCCACTGCCACAGGTCAAAGCTACGACCGGGCGTTGTATCCAACAGGAATGCTTGCGCTTCTTGTTGCAAACGCTTCACTAAGCGTTTTTTACCACGCACCTTTTTTTTGCCGGCAACGGCCGCTCCCGAACCTGACTTCATCCACTCACCTCATACCCGATCCAACGCTGTCACAACGGCGTTCAATGATCGTCACTTGTCAATCCCTTTGAGAAACCAGGGCCGCGGTTGCACGCCAAAAAGCAAGAACCGCCCTCACCGGACGGGGAAAACCGCAACCCTGTGCGCCGAAACGCGGCGGTATGTGCGCGTTCCAAGGGAATCGCAGATCGCCATTTTATCAAGTGCGCGCTTAAAACCAATCGATTTTTGACGGCGCGGCCGAAGCTGACAAGCCGACAAGCTTAATAGAGTTCGTTTTTGGCGCAAGCCAGGGGCCGCCCCGCCTCAATCCGCTGCTGAATCCATTCGCCGAGCAACATGTGTTTCTTTTCGTTATTGCAGTCTTTACAGCAGGGCACCAAGTTGTTTTTAGTGCTGCGGCCACCGCGAACCACCGGCGTTTTGTGGTCCATGGTCAGTTCATCAGGGGCCACAAAACTGTGGCAGTAATAACAGCGGCCACTGCCGATTTGGTTGCGCCACCAGGCACTTTTGCGCAGCTCGCGCGCCTTGGCCCGCTCGCGTTTCTGATCGTCTTCACTGGTTAAGGACACAAAGAAATCCAAAAGGTCTCACTCCCCGCGCCTCTGGTTCACCACAACCCAAGGCGACTAGAACACCGCGCCAATGTTACCAAAATCGTAAAACGACCCCTGACACGCGCGGCGCTTATGGCAGGGGCCGGGCTATTTTAACGAATCAGGCCGCGTTTGGCGGCGACCTTGGTGAAAGCAGCGACGGTGTGGTCAAGATCCTCGCGTGTGTGACCGGCGGAGAGCTGCACGCGAATACGCGCGGCGCCTTGCGGCACAACCGGGTAACTAAAACCAATCACATAAACGCCTTCGTCAAGCAGATCGTCGGCCATTTCGGCAGCCAAGCGCGCGTCACCGATCATGACCGGCACGATGGGGTGCTCACCTTCGAGAATGTTCAATCCGGCGGCTGTCATTTTCTCGCGGAAATAACGCGTGTGATCTTCAAGACGGTCGCGCAGTTCGGTTGAGCCGGCCAACATCTCAAAAGCTTTCACGGCGGCCATCACCAGTGGCGGCGCCAAGGTGTTCGAGAACAGATAAGGCCGCGAGCGTTGGCGCAGCAGGTCGACGATTTCTTTGCGCGCGGTCGTGAACCCGCCGGACGCACCACCCAAGGCTTTGCCCAAGGTCGAGGTAATGATATCGACGCGACCCATGACCCCGTTGAACTCGTGGGTGCCGCGACCGGTTTTGCCGACAAAACCGGTGGCATGGGAGTCGTCGACGTGCACCAAGGCATTGTACTTTTCTGCCAAGTCACAGATATCTTTGAGTTTGGCGATGTAGCCGTCCATCGAAAAGACACCGTCGGTGGTGATTAAGCGCATGCGTGCGCCTTGAGACGCTTGCAAACACTTTTCCAATTCGGCCATATCACTGTTGGGATAACGAAAACGCTGTGCTTTACACAGGCGCACGCCGTCGATAATGCTGGCGTGGTTGAGTTGATCGGAAATAATCGCATCTTCTTTGCCAAGAAGGGTTTCAAACAAACCCGCGTTGGCGTCAAAACAGCTTGAGTAAAGAATGGTGTCTTCAAAACCCAGAAAATCGGCGATTTGCTGTTCGAGTTGCTTGTGAATGTCCTGCGTACCGCAGATGAATCGAACCGAGGACAACCCGAACCCGTGACTGTCGAGACCGGCCTTGGCGGCGGCAATCAAATCGGGATGGTCGGAGAGCCCCAAATAGTTGTTTGCACAAAAGTTGAGCACGGGACCGGCACCGGCGCGGATGGTGCGACTTTGCGGCGTCGTAATGATGCGCTCGTTTTTGTACAGGCCGGCATCTTGAATTTCGCTAAGTGTTTGCGCAAAATGTTCGCGACTTGAATCGTACATATGTCCTTCCCTGACCTTGCTAACGAGGTGAAGCAAACAATCCGGCACCCTCGCATTAAGCCACACAAAACGACACCCTTGGCGCCGTACACGCACGGTCAACCCAATGGGTCGGCGATTGGCCGGATAGGTTTCTCCCTATTTAGTTCCTATACTAACCCGGATTGCGCTCTGAGACGCGAATGGACACCGGAAATCGGAAAAGGGCCGGCGCCGGCAACGCGAAGCGATGCGCCAAATACTGCAACAACAAGCCTTTCCGCAAAGCAGGCGGCGCGCCCCAAACCAATCCGTCACCTGGCTCCGCGCCGCTTGAAAGCCGCCCAAAATCGCGCTATGGTTGGCCCATCGCACAAGTTCCAACGAAGCAATCGGTGAGGCGAGCTTGAGGATCATTATCGTCGGCGCGGGCGCCGTGGGTTCCCACCTGGCCGAACAACTCTCTAAAGAACATCACGATGTCACCGTGATCGAAGAAAACAAAGACCGCATGCAACGGCTGCAGGATGCGCTTGACATCCTCGTCATGCAAGGCAACGGCGCATCGCCCAAGGTTTTACAGCAGGCCGGCATTCAGACCTGCGATTTAATGATGGCCTTGACCAACCAGGACGAAATTAACATCGTCGCGGCGCTAACCGCTTGCAAATCCAAGGTCCCCTTCAAAATCGCGCGCGTTAGTAACATGGATTATTACGTGCTCGACAACTGGCTAAGCGAAGACAACCTCGGCGTTGACTTATTGGTGAACCCCGAGTTTGAATGCGCCCTGCAAATCGGCAATTTACTAGCGGTGCCGGGCGCTTCCGACGTGGCCGAATTCGGCAGTGGACGCGGCATGCTGATCGGTTTAACCGTCCAAGAAGGCGCACCTTGTGTCGGCGAAACCCTCTCCGACATGATGTTGCGCCAAGAGGACATGTACTTTTTGGCGGGCGCGGTTTCGCGCCGGCAACGCACGATTATTCCCACCGGTTCGACACGAATGGAAGCAGGCGACCAAGTTTTCTTTTTCTGCCTGCGCAGCTCACTCGACGCCGTCTACGCCTTCTGCGGGCTCAAACGGCGCCAGGTCCGCCGCGTCATGATTCTTGGCGGTTCCAAGGTCGCGGTTTACCTGTGCAAAATTCTCGAGAAAAAAGGCATCCGCGCCACCTTAATTGAAAACGACGAGGAACGCGCCGAAGAGCTGGCCGAAAAACTCGACCAGACGCTGGTCATCCAAGGCGAGCCGACCAACGTCGAAATGTGGGATCTCGAGGGCATTGAAGAGGCCGACGCCTTTTTGGCGCTAACCCGCGACGATGAAGAAAACCTACTTTCAGGGCTCATCGCCCGGTCGAAACGGGTACCGATCGTGATCGCGCTTTTGGAAAAACTGGAATACGTGCCACTGGTCAATCAGGTCGGTGTTAACACGGCGGTGTCCTCGCGTTTGGCAATCGTCGACAAAATTCTCAAGTACGTTCGGCGCGGCAACATATTGTCGGTTGCCACCCTAAAAGGTAACGAGGCCGAGGTAATGGAGTTCCGTGCCACCGAAAATTGCCGCCTCATCAACACGCCGCTCAAAGATCTTAAAACACCGCCCGAGGTGCTTTTTGCCTTAATTGAACGGACCGGCGACATTTTCGTCCCCACCGGGCACACCCAAATCCACGACGGCGACCGCGTCGTGGTCATTGCGGGCCCGACCAGTAAACGCCGTGTTGAAGAGTTGTTTGCATGAAGATTCGGTTGGTGGTCAGCCTGGTCGGCATGATTTCCATGGTTATGGGCATTTGCATGCTGGTCAGCATGGTGGTGTCACTGATTTACGGCGAGAACGATACCGCCTTTTGGATCGCGCTTAGTTCACTCATCGCGGTGACGGTGGGTTTTATCGGCTTCAAACAATACAAACCCCAAGACGGCGAACTGGGCCTCAAAGAAGGATTCGGGATTGTCGGCTTTAGTTGGCTGGCGGCTTCGCTGGTCGGCGCCTTGCCGTTTATGTTGACCGGCAGCATTCCCAACTTTGCGATGGCTTTTTTTGAAACGGCCTCGGGTTTAACCACAACCGGTTCAACCATCCTCAGCGACATCGAAGCGCTGCCCAAGGGCATTTTGTTTTGGCGCAGCTTTACTCACTGGCTCGGCGGCATGGGGATCATCGTGCTCAGCGTCGCCATTTTGCCGTACTTGGGTTTGGGCGGCATGCAGATGTACAAAGCCGAATCACCGGGCCCAACCAAAGACAAACTCCAACCGCGCATTCAGCAAACGGCCAAACTGCTGTGGGCGGTTTACGTAGCGGTCACGGTCGCCTGTTTTGCGTTGTTGTGGTTGGCGGGCATGGATATTTACGACGCCGCTTGCCACACGTTCGGCACCGTCGCCACCGGCGGCTTTTCCACCTACAACGCATCGTTGGGATATTTCAAGCAGCCGCTTATTCAATACATCGTCATTTTCTTTATGCTGATCTGCGGTATTTCGTTTGCGCTGCATTACCGCGCGCTGACCGGTGAACCCAAGGCTTACCTGCGCACGGCCGAGCTGCGCTTCTACTTGCTACTGGTGTTCGCCTCGACTTTTATTATCTACTTTTCGCGGGTCGACTCCGGTGTGCCGATTGAGCAAAACTTCCGCGAGAGTTTGTTTCAGGTGGTTTCAATTATCACAACCACGGGGTACGGCACGGCCGATTTTGAGCTATGGAAACCGGTGGCGCAGTTTACCTTGCTGGCATTAATGGTCGTCGGCGGCTGCGCGGGCAGTACGGGCGGCGGGCTTAAAGTTATCCGCGTTTTACTCCTGACCAAATACCTAAAAATTTCGCTCAACCAACAACTCCACCCGTCGGGTGTGTTTGTCATCAAACTGGACGGCGTGCGCGTCAAACGCGAGGTGATTCAGAACATTCTCGGCTTTGGCATGGTTTTCGTGTTCATCATTACAATTTCGACCTTTATTTTAACGCTCTACGGCGTCGATGTCTTGACCGCCTCGACCGCCGCACTCTCCTGCGTCAGCAACATCGGCCCGGGACTGGGCGATGTCGGCCCCACGGAAAACTTTGCGAGCATTCCGACACCGGGCATTTGGGTCCTGAGCCTGTGCATGATCATGGGCCGGTTGGAATTTTTTTCGCTGTTAATTTTGTTCCTCCCGCAGACCTGGCAGCGCTAGGCGGCGCCGCGACCGCCTTCCGCCGGCGGTTGCATTTGTGCTAAGTTGAAGCGGTTTGGGCGGTTTTACGCAGAAACAGGCGCCGACCCCCCGTGTGGGACCGCCGGTTTCGCGGAGCGGTAACCGCTCGCGGCCGGGTTCATGCGCCGGTCGCCTGTGACCTTGCCGCACCTTTTCGTTTGCCATTACCGGCGGGCCTCGAAACCCTTTCCGCGCTGTTCCCGCCTTGGTTTTTTGACGACCACCGAACGCAATCGTATGATTCCCATCGCGCAACCCTCTCCTCGGCTTGCGCGTTGATAGGGTGGTCAACCTCAACCGATCCAACCCGTTTAAATTTCTTCGAGAAGTGAGTCCCCATGGTTTTGCGCAATAGAGAATTTAGACGCCGCGGCAGTTACCAAAACGAAGGCCGAAGCGGTCGTCGTTTTCTGATTTTGATTCTGATCGTCGCCGGCGCCGGTTATTTGGGTTACCGCCAATTCATTGGTATGACGTTGGACAAAGCCAACGAAGCAATGCTGGCTCGCGATTATCAAAACGCCTCACTTTACTTCAAGCGCGTTTCCGGTCTGCCTTTTAATAACGGACTCGGCCACGACGGGCTCGGCGTCCTCAAGTTACTTGAAGACGACCGCGAGGCTGCCCGCAACCACTTTCGCATCGTGCTCGAACACAAGCCGGGCCGTTTCGGCGGCGATCCCGCCACGGTGCTCGACTTAATGGTCGAAGAAGGCCGCTACGAAGCCGGCCGGATTTACACCAGCTTCCTGCAAAACTGGAAAAACGAGAGCGATTTAAAGCCATACCTCCTCGATTTTGCCGCCATTCAACTGGGCGCCCGCGATTTGAAAGCGGCCAAACCCTTTTTGGAAAAAGTGCCGGAAGACTTGGTCGACGGTGAGCGCTACAAAAAGGTGAGCGCGCTCGCCAAAGAATACGAAAGCAGCGGCACGGTCCCAGTGATTCTCGACCGCAACGGCAAAGCGATTCTGCAGTACGACATGCAAGCCGAAGCTTTTCAATACGCGACCCCCAAGTTATTCGCAGGCTGGGACGACCCCAACAGCGAGCAAGGTCCACTGACCTCTTTGACCGAACGCGAACGCATGAGCCGCGTCCACACCAGCCTTGATTTGAACTTGCAAACGGCGGCCCACCAAGCCATGCGCGGCTACAACGGCACCTTGATTATGGTTTCACCGCAAACGGGCGAAATCTTGGCGGCCTACGGCAGCGACGGCAGCCACCCGTTTTCGCGTACCTTTGAGCCAGGCTCCGTCATCAAAGTCCTGACCTACGGCATCTTTCTCGAACAGGGCGGCGACATCACGCCGTTTGCCCCCAAGAACTATTCAGGCAACATGAAAATCGGTAACCGCATCTTGTACGACTGGACCACTCAGGGCCGCCTCGAGACCATCGAGGAAGGCATGGCTGTTTCCTGCAACCTAATGTTCGCCCAAATGGGCTTGGAACAGGGCTGGCCCAAACTGGGCGAGGGTTACCGCCGCATTTTCAGTGATCGTACCAGCACCAACCTGCTCACCGCCGCGACACCGGGCCGCGTCAGCAAAGAACCGGAAAACGCTTACGAACTGGGTCGTATCGCCATCGGCCTCGATTTCCTCGACGCGGGCGTGCTCGGCTTGGTAATGATTCCCGCGGCCGTCGCCAACAACGGCAGTGTCATCGAACCCTGGTTGCTGAAGTCCTTCACCAACCTCGAAGACCGTCCCTTCCAAACGCCGGAAACCCCCGCCGCGACGACGATGTTCAGCTCGCAAACCGCCGCCAAGTTAACCGAATCCATGAAAGCCTCGATGCTCGAACCGCGCGGCACCGCCCGTCGCGCCAAGGTCGACTTCGTCAATGCGGCCATGAAAACCGGCACCGCCGGTGACCGCCCCCACGACAGCATCATGATCGGCATCTTTCCGGTCGATAAGCCCAAGGTCGCTTTCGCCTTTTTCCTCGATAAAGGCGGCAAGTGCGAAATCAACGGCGCCAAAGTCGCCAAAAGTTTACAAGAGCAGATTCGCGCTCTGGCGCCCAGCTACTTGGCCGATTAGATTGTAAAAGATTGGCTGCCCCAACGGCGGCCGTCACCGTTTTCCGACATTTTTGACGCGTTGCTTTGTGAGTCAAGGCGACGCGTCGTCCTGACTTCACGTTTCGAGGAGCCTTCTGCATGCCGCTTCAAGTTCAATCCTACGTCTTGCGCTTCGGCGAATTGAGCCTTAAAGGCCGAAATCAAGACCGCTTTGTCGACGATTTGATCAAAATCGTCAAACCGCGCATCAAACACTTGGACGGCAAATGCGAGAAACGCCACAAGCGCGTGTTAATCCACACCAAGGCACCGGTGGCGCAGGTCCGCGCCGCCCTCTCGACGGTGTTCGGCCTTGCCGGAATAAGCCCGATCTACCGCGTTGACCACGATCTCGCCAACATCAAAGCAGCCGCCTGGGAGCTAATGGCGCCCTTTAAGAGCAGCGGCAAAACCTTTGCGATTCGCGGCAGACGCCCCAACAAAAAGTACCCAATGACGTCAATGGACTTGCAACGCGAACTGGCCGGGCACGTCTTATCACAGGGTCTCGATCTGGCGGTCAACCTCAAAAAACCGGACATCGAACTCGGCCTCTCGATTGAGAAAAACGATACCTGGTTGTACCTGGAAACCTGGCCAGGTCTAGGCGGTTTGCCGGTTTGCCACAAAACCTGCCACGGCCTTTTGCTCAGCGGCGGCATCGACTCGCCCGTCGCCGGCAACCTCATCCAAAAACGCGGCGGCTGCCTAGAAGCCGTTTATTTCCACACGCCCCCTTTTACCGTAGAAGCCGCCCGCGAAAAAGTTGAGGATCTCGCCGAGGTGCTGGCTCGGTACCAAAACGGCATCACCTTGCACATCGTTAATTTCACCAACCTCATGAAAACGGTGCGCGCCCAGTGCGACGAGCGTTATACCGTCATCATCTCGCGCCGCTTCATGATGCGCACCGCCGTGGCGCTTCTGCGCGAGCGCGGCGGGCAATCGCTGGTAACCGGTGAAAGCTTGGGTCAAGTTGCCTCACAAACGATTGAAAACATGACGGCTGTCGGTGAGGATCTGCCTTGGCCGGTGCTGCGACCGCTGATCGGCATGGACAAACAGGAAATCATCAACATCGCCCAACGAATCGGCACCTTCGAAACCTCGATTCAACCCTTTGAAGACTGTTGTTCGTTGTTTTCTCCGAAAAATCCGGTAACCCGAGCCAAGCTTGAACACGTACATCATGAGGAAGCCAAGATCGATGGCGCCGCTTTGATGGCCGAAGCCATTCAGCAAACCGAGTCAATGGTGATTCACGCTGATTTCACCCAACTCCCCTTGCCCAAAGCGGCCGACTAATTCCGATCCTCGCCAGGAGGCGTCATGTCCCGTCCCCCTCTCAAACACGTTGCCCTGTTTAAACCCGAACCCGTGCGCGTCATTTTGGCCCTATTTTTCATGATCCTTGCCGCCTTTTCCGCCAAGGGCTTGCTGCCGTTACCCGAAGAACCGGCCCGTGTTCAGTTTTGGGATCTGACCCTCACCGTCACGGCCTTTATCTTCGCCATGAATGTGTTGGTCAATCGCCGGCGCCTGTTTTATGTCGCCGTGTTGTTGTGGTTACCCCTCGCCCGCTGGTACGTGCTCGACCGCATCAAAGAACTCGAAATGGCCTTAATTGAACCCGCCTTTGGCGAAGCCTACCTCGTTTACGGCATCTACGCCGTCGGCTTGGTCATGCTCACGCCTTGGGTTTGGCGTCTTTTTCCCGATTACAATCCTGACGTAAAACCACAGCCGCCGCTGCTCTTCCGCAACGGCATCCGCTACTGAGGTTTCCACCAAAACCCAACCGGCCGCCGCGCACGCTTGTGCCGACGGCCGCTAGGCGACCTTTGGGTCGCAACCCCGACCCCTGATCGTTTAACTCCCGAGGCACAGTCACTTGAATGGATTGCTGGAACGGCTTATCGAAGCTCCCGAATGGTTGAAAATCTTTATTTTGGCATCGGCGACCCTCGTTTCAGAGGATCTCACCACCATCAGCGCCGGCATTTGGGTCGCTCAAGGCACACTCCATCCGCTGACCGCCTTGCTCGGTTGCTTTATCGGTATTTTTGTCGGCGACGGCCTGTTGTATCTCGCCGGCTTACTGCTCGGACGGCCCGCCCTCAAGCTGCCGATTCTGCGCAACATGTTGCCCGAGGACAAAGTGCGAACCGCCGAAACCTGGTTTGAGAAAAACGGCATGATGGTCGTCATTGCCTGCCGGTTCATCCCCGGCACCCGCCTGCCCACCTACTTCGCCGCCGGTCTCCTCGGCTCGAAAGCCAAGTTCTTTATCATTGCATCAGCCGTCGCCGTGGCGATTTGGGTGCCGCTTTTGGTCGGGCTTTCCTGGTTTTTTGGCGAAACCCTGCTCTCGTATATGATTTTCAGCGAGAAGTACCAAATCCCGGTGATGGTTTGCGGCATTTTCCTGATGTTCCTATTCCTCAAGCTGGTCATGAAACTCAGCGATTGGAAAATTCGTCGCCGACTCAAGAGCCGCTGGCGCCGCCTTTACCGCTGGGAGTTTTGGCCGATCCCCATGCTGTACGCCCCCGTTGTCCTTTACAACCTGTGGTGCATGCTGCGTTACCGCGCACTCACCTACCCGCTCGTCTCCAACCCCGGCATTGACAACAGCGGTTTTGTGGGCGAGTCCAAGAACCGCATTCTCGGCCGTTTCCAGGAACACAACGAACACATCGCCAAATGGTTACCGCTAAAATCCGGTGCGGCGGACGCGCGTTTGGCGGCGCTGGAAAGCTGGATGGAACGCGAACAATTGGCCTGGCCGATTTTTCTCAAACCGGATTCCGGCCAACGCGGAGCCGGCGTCCAAAAAATCAAAAGCCGCGACCAAGCGCTGGCTTACTTAACCGCCTTTAACGGTGAGATCCAAGCCCAAGAGTTTCACCCCGGGCCCTATGAATTCGGCGTTTATTACGTCCGTTTACCTGGTGAAAGCCAGGGTCGGGTACTCGGTTTAACCGGTAAAGACTTCCCGATCGCCGCCGGCGACGGGCGCCGCACCCTTGAAGAACTGATCTTGGGCCACCCCGCCGGCTTGGGCCGCATTCACATTTACCGCCGCCGCTATCGCGAACGGCTCAAGGAAGTCATTCCGCGTGGCGAGAGCATCGCCCTTGTTGCCGCCGGTAACCATTGCCTCGGCACCGTCTTTACCGACGCTTCGCATTTGATGACGCCGGAGCTGGCCGCCAAAATCGACGCCATTTCGCAGTCGATGGACGGCTTTTTTATCGGGCGCTACGATATTCGCGCCGACAACCTCGAAGACTTTCGCAAAGGCCGCAGTTTTAAAATTATCGAGCTCAACGGCGCCACCGGCGAACCCTCACACATGTACGATAACCGCCACGGCCTGACCTTCGCATGGCGCGCCCTCATCAAACACTACGGGTATTTGTGGGAAATCGGCCGTCGCAACCGCAAGCTGGGCGTCCCGCGTTTCTCAACGCGCCGCTTCTTTGCGAGTATGTGGCGGTATTACCGAACCGCCCGCGAGCACCCCAGTCCCGATTAAAAAACAGCTAGGCCGCCACCAAGGCAGCTTCCTCGGCAAACAAATCGAGCACGTGGTGGATGTCGGCCAAGGCGTTCACCTTAATCGCCCGCGAACGCACTTCGCGCGAAAGCCCCAACTCTTTGTGCAAACGCACCAGGTACTTGCGGAAGGCTTGGCAGGCGTGCTGTTCACTTTTGGCACCGCCTTCAACCGCCATGGTAGCAAAGGTTTTCCAAACGGCGGCCTTTTCAGCAAAGGCGGGCGAACCCTTGGCCGCATCGCTTTCGCCGGCAAAGGCGGCACAGGCGCGTTGCAGCAGCCAGGGGTCGGAAACCGCGCCGCGACCAATCATGACGCCGTCGAGATTGCCGAGCTTTTCAACAGCGTCGGCAACACTGACGACGTCGCCGTTGCCAAAGACGGGAATCGAAAGCGCGTCCTTAAGTGCGTAAATCGGGCGCCAATCGGCCGATCCGTCGAACTTTTGACTGTAGGTGCGTCCGTGGATTGTAATTGCGTCTAAACCGCAATTTTGGAGCCTTAACGCGAATGGGATTAAATTGCGGTCGTCTTCCCAGCCCAATCGCGTTTTCACCGTTACCGGCACCGAAACGGCGGCTTTGGTTTGACGAATGATGGCCTCGGCGAGTTCGATTTCCTTCATGAGGGCGGAACCGTGGCGGTGGGCGACCACTTTTTTAGCGGGACAACCCATGTTGATATCAATGCCCGCGGCGCCCTCGGCTTCGGCCAATTGGGCCGCCTGACAAAATTCCGCGGGATCTTTGCCGTAAAGCTGAATCACCACCGGCTTCTCATCGTCATAGACGCGAAACAGGGTTTTGGCCAAACTGGGTTTCTGCGAGACCAGACGGGCGCTTAAAAATTCGCTAAACACAATCGCGCGCGGCGCCACGCGTTTGATGAAACGGCGAAACGGTGGATCGGTATAACCATCCATCGGCGCTAGAATTACTTTGGGAAAATCGCCCGTCAACCAGGTCATGCTCACCTCTTTGCCGGCCCGCTGATAACGCGCGGGTCCTCGGCAACCGGACATTTTACCAAAAAATCGCCGCAACCGTGTAGCCCGCGCACCGACCGGGGCCCAAACGCGGTGCCTGGCGGCAAACTTTGGCAAGGTTTCGCTGGGTTTCCACCGAGCATTTGGCTATAGTGGGATTAACACATTTCTTACACAACCCAACTCGCGCGAACCTTGGCCATGCCCTTCAACCGAGGCCGTCTTATGGTCGTCTGCCGTCTGCACCGCCTCGCACAAACTCGCCGCTGATTGCGGTTTCGTCGTGACGGCGTCAAACCGGACCCGTCCCCCGCAAACTCGAGCTCGGCCCGTACCGGGCCCGCCTACGACACCTTGCCTGGAACTTTGCTGCGCCCGGCCGCTGATGCTTGTCGCCCCGGTCGGCGCTTTTCGCGGCGCCATACGCCGTGATTTTGTTCGATCTTTCCGTTCTTGCCTTCGAGCGCCGCCCCAAGCGCGGCCGCCGAACGGCGGTGGGCGAACCACGACCGCCGTTCGCTTCGTTTTTTAGTTCGCCGGTTACCCACCTCCGCCGCGAATGACGCGGAGGTCATACAAGGGGGTCAGCATATGAATGTTGAAGATATTCGCAATGTGGGCATTGCGGGCCACGGCGGGTGTGGCAAAACCACGCTCGCCGAAGCCATGCTTTACACCGCCGGTGTCACCAATCGTCTCGGCACCGTTGAACAAGGCAACACTGTCAGTGATTTTCACGAGCAGGAGATTGAGCGCAGCATCTCAATTAGCACCAGCATGATGCACTTCAAGTGGGCCGACCACAAAATCAACCTCATCGACGCGCCCGGCTATCTCGATTTCATCGGCGAAGTTTACGGCGCCATGCACGTCGTCGATAGCGGCCTGATTGTGGTCGACGCCACCTCGGGCGTTGAGGTCGGCACCGAACTTCATTGGAAATACGGCAAAAAACACGATCTCAGCAAGTTCATCGTCATCAACAAACTCGACAAGGAGAACATTCAGTTCGAGCGCGTCGCCCAGGAGATCGTCGATCAGTTCGGCGAAAACGTCGTCATCACCCAGTTCCCTTATGAAACCGGCGCCAACTTTTGCAAAATCATCGACCTCGTTCGCGGCGCAATGCTCGTTTACGAGGGTGACGGCGGCGTATACCGACAGGAGCCGATCCCGGCCGATATCGAAGAAAAATACGAAGAATACCGTCTCAACTTTATCGAATCGGTCGTCGACCACGACGAGACCTTGATGGAAAAGTACCTGATGGACGAACCCATCAGCGAAGACGAACTCAAAGCGGTCCTGTCCCAATGCAGCAAACACAATGCTTTTTATCCCGTCATGTGCTGTAGCGCGAAAAAAAATATCGGCGTCGACCGCATCCTCGAAGTGTTGGTCAAATACGGTGCTTCGGCATCGGACCTGCCCGATATCACCGGCAAAGATGCCGAAGGCAATATCGTTTCACGCCGCTGCAGCGCCGACGAACCCACCGCCGCGCTTATTTTTAAATCGATCTCCGAAAAACACGCCGAACTGTCGTTTGTCAAAGTCTACGCCGGAACCCTTAGCGCCGGATCCACCCTCATCAACGCCGTCAACGGTGAAAGCGAACGCATCTCCGCACTTTATCTGCTCAACGGCAAACAACGCGTCGAAACCGACAAACTGGAAACCGGCGACATGGGTGCGGTCATCAAACTCAAACACGCCCACACCAACGAAACCCTGTGCGACCCAGACGCACCGATCACAATCAGCCAAATTAAGTTCCCCGAGCCGGTCATTCGGGCCGCGCTGGTTCTGGAAAACCATTCCGACGAGGATCGCCTCAGCCAAGGCTTAGCCCAATTACACCAAGAAGACCCCACCTTCCACTTCAATTACGACAGCGAAATTCGCCAAACCATTGTCAGCGGCCAGGGAGAACTGCAGCTCGACTGGGTCCTGCACCGTCTTAAAAACCGTTTTAACGTCACCTGCGAACTCATCGAACCCAGCATTCCCTATCGTGAAACCCTGCGCAAAGCGGCCACCGTCCACAAACGCTTTAAGAAACAAAGCGGTGGGCGCGGCCAGTTCGGCGACGTCCATATCGAAGTCACGCCGCTGCACCGCGGCGGCGGCTTTAAGTTCGTCAACAACATCGTCGGCGGCGCCATCCCGACCAAGTTCATCCCCGCCGTGGAGAAAGGGGTTGTGCACGCCATGAGCGACGGCTTCTTGACCAACTGTCAAATCGTCGATTTGTCGGTGCGGCTGTTTGACGGCGGGTACCACGACGTCGACTCCTCGGATATGTCGTTCCAAATCGCCGCCTCGCTGGCCCTTAAAGAAGCGATGGAACAAGGCGGTTCGGTCATTTTGGAACCCATCTACGAGTTGGAAATCCGCGTGCCCGAAAGCTACATGGGCGCGGTTATGGGCGATGTATCAACCCGCCGTGGCAAAATTCTCGGCATGGATACCGAAGGTCGATTCCAAATCATTCACGCCGAGGTCCCACTCAGCGAAATGTGGAAGTACTCGTGCAACCTGCGCTCGATCAGTCAGGGACGCGGCCGCCACAGCCGCAAGTTTTCTCACTACGAACCGGTGCCACGCGAGGTACAAAACCGCTTGATTGAAAAGTTCAAAGCACTGCGGGAAGAGGGCGGCCATTAGGCCACACCGAAAACAAAAAGGCGCGTCCCCCGACGCGCCTTTTTTCATTTAAACCCCCGCGCCGAGACGACGCGGTTTTTGCCGGCCGACCCATTGAAAAACTTAAACAAAAATGTCTCGCCGACGATAAGCGGCTTAGGTAAGATAGTCCCATCTCCTTTCAATTGAATCCTGTTCCTGGTTGACGTCGCGTGGTTTTGCAAGCGGCGCACCGTGCGGAGGTCCGTGCGATGTCTTTGAGTTTGAAGGTCCAGCTCGGTGCCTACAGCTTAGGTATTGTGGTGCTTACCGTGGCGGCACTTTTAGCCGCCGCCTATGGTGTCTTGCGCAAAGCCGCCGTCAACGAATTGGGCCACCGCGCCCAACATGTGGCCGCCGTTGCCGGCTTGAGCATCGACGGCGATCTCCACGAGCAGATTCGCAGCAACGACGACGCCGCCGGCGAGGCTTTCCTACAAATTCAAAAGCATTTGACAGAAACCGCCGCCGCCATGGAAATGGACGTGGTGAAAGACCCTATTTACACCATGCGCCCCCATGGCAACAAAATGCAATACGTCGCCATGACCCAAGAAAAAACCTTTATCGGCGACCCTTACGACGCCGCCAAGTTCGGCGTAGCCGAAGTGATGCAAAGTGTTTTGACCGAAGGCAAAGCCAAACACACCGACTTGTATCAAAGCACCAAAGCCACCTACATCTCCGGTTACGGCCCGATCCGCAACGCCGCCGGCGAAACGGTTGGTTTTGTGTGTATTGACCTCACCGCCGACGATCTGCGTTCGGCCGTCATGGACAAAATGAGTTCGCTGATGTGGGTCGGTTTATTGGTGGCCCTCTTGGCCTGCGTCGTATCCCTGGGTTTGGTCACCTACATCACACGCCCCGTGCGCGCCACCGTCGCCCACATTGAACAAATGTTGGCAACCCGCGACCTAACCATACGCCTTGACGAGCACAGTGACGATGAAATGGGCCAACTGGCGCGCGCCTTTAACCGCTACAACGAAACCATCTTGGCGTTAATCACCGATTTAGGCGGCAGTGCCGTCAAACTGAGTCACGCCTCCGAGCAACTTAGCGCCCAGAGCAACGCGACCAACGCCGGCTCGGCCGAACTCACCCATGAAGCCGATGCACTGGTCAGTCTCGCGGGCAACGCCTCGCACAGTTTGTCCAATATCTCTGAAAGCGCCAAAAGCGGCGCGGTTTCGCTCGAGGAAATGAGCGAGGCCATCCACAACATCCAGAACAACCTGCGCCAAATGGACGTCGCCGCCGAAATCATGTCGACCGACATCAACGACGTCGCCGGCTCGGTGGAAGAGCTCAGTCACACCATTCAAGATATCGGCGGTCACATCAACGAGGCCCGCAACGTCTCGGCTGAAGCGGCCGACACCGCCCAACAAACCAACCAAACCGTCAACCAACTGGGCACGGCGGCCGCCGAAATCGGCGAGGTCATCGCGCTGATCTCCAAAATCACCGAAAAAACCAATCTGTTAGCGTTAAACGCATCGATTGAAGCCGCCCGTGCCGGAGAAGCCGGCCGTGGTTTCGCCGTGGTGGCCAACGAAGTTAAAGAGCTGGCCAACCAAACCGCCGCGGCAACCGAGGACATTCACCGTCGCATTAGCGCCATCCAAAACAACACCACCACCGCGATCGACGCCATTCGCAGCATCAACCAAATCATCGGCACCATCAACGAAAGAACCGGGGAGATCGCGGCGGCGGTCGAACAGCAGACGCAAACAGCGATTGAAATTGAAGCGCGCATGGTGAGCAGCGCCCAAAAGGCGGCGGAAGTGTCGCAGGGCGTCAACGAATCGGCCAAACTCTCGGATTTGGTCACAGAAAGAACCCAAAAAGTGAGCACAGCGGCCAAGAGCGACGCGGCCCAAGCTTGCGCGATGTACAACGAGTCGCTGAGGGTGAAGGAGATCGGTGAGAAAGTTCACAAAAAGGCAAAATTATCCCATAGCAGCGCGGAGAACCTGCAGACGGAAGCCCATGAATTGGGGGCCATTGCAGGCAAAATCACAGAATTAATCGGTACCTTCAAGACATAAAACCTTGAATATATTAGTTTTGTATCAGAAAACACAGGCCTATCAGCTCATTCCATAAAGCTGCATATTCTTCCGGTAGGTTTGCGGTTTCCAGGACATGACATCGCTGTCAGTTCCACCCTTGTTTCCCAAGTGTTCGAAGTAACCAACTGTTTTTAAATTACTTTTTTGGGGTCGAAAAACGCGACCCACTGGTCAACCAGCAACTTTTTTATGGGCTGCCAATGTAAAATTTTTCGGGTCCTTGCTTCGCCCTTTTTCGACCCAAAACCCGAAACATTCCGAGACCCGTCTCGGTGAGAGATCGGTCGGCGAAGCCTTGCGCCCCTTGCCTTTCACGACCATGTGAAAAATTTTCACGACGGCTGTTAAAAGCATATCGGCGTCTCATCACCGTGGCCTCGGCAAGAGCGTGGACCTGTAAATCGAAGGAAACAAAACTTTTTCGGACTTGGCCACGAAACATTGATTGAATAAAATAGCCACAGCCGGCTCAAAAACGACGGCTGGGCACGGCACCTGCTCGGATATGCTTATAACGGTTCCTAGATTAAGAAGATTTGACGAGTCCTGGGTGTTTCTTTGGTCACTGCTGACCACTGCTGCGGCAGCAAGCCGACTACAAGGAGACGCAACCGCTCGACAAACGGAGGTCTAAATCACCAATGGCCACGAAAACCAAAAAGCAAGCGAAACAACCATTCTCCTTCGAACCAGAAGAGATGGTTTGGCCGGAGGTTGAGGATTCCTGGACTGAGGAAGAGCTATTACGCCAGAAAGGAATGTTTAAGTTCTCTAAAATCAAGGAGAAACTCAACCTAACCACGGCCGACCTCACGAAAATCAGCCGAGATGCCCTAAAGCAAAACATCAATACTTACGAAACTTATGGATTCGGAAAACCCAAAGGCAGCCAGTATATTGTGCGCATGTCTTTATTTCGCGACTTCTATAACGATTTCAATCAACGTAAAGACCTACCCACCAACATCGATTTGGACCAGGTACAAACCATTCCCGACAACATCAATAACGCGAATCTTCTGCTTGAGCTGCGCGGTTATTTCTACCTCAAGGACGTTTGCGCCTATTCCCCGTTCCGCGAAAGTGAAGAAAACATTCGCAACACCATCCGTGCTCACGAAGACCAAGAACAGGCAAAAAATCAGTTCGGTTGCTGGTATGACGCCGGCAAACGCGAGTTTTTTGTCGACATGCAATTATTTCCCAATTGGTTTTTCAGTAGCGTCTGGGTAAGAAACTAGTTTTCCACTTCGGGAAAAACCCACATATCGACAAACCCGCCACCTGAACAAAAACACAAATGATGATTTTTTCAACATTCTTACTTGATCTCGGCTCACTTGCCGAGCGAAACTTTCAGGATGTATAAGCCGGGATTTCCTCGCTGTATAAATTTTCTCCATCACTCCATACATATTCAATTCTCCTACCAATCACACTCTTGCGGAGGCAACACTAATGACCAATCTGGATAACGCCAACGGCGGTAAATTCGAATTCGATCACGAAGAGATGCACTGGCCCAACGTGGAGGACGATCACACGCCTCAGGATATCCTAAACACCGACGGTATGTATAAGTTCTCTAAAATCAAAGACATCTTGGGCATGACCACGATGGAACTGACCAAGCTCAGCAAGGTCGCCGAGCAAAAAGGGCTCGACACTTACGAGCACTACGGTTTCTTCAAGCCCCGTGGCAGCCAGTACGTTTTGAAAATGAGTAAGTTCCGTGAGACTTTTTCTAGAATCTCACAGTTCAAATCGATTCCCACCAACATCGATCCTCGCGACCTGAAGGTCATTCCCGAGGGCTGCACCGATGCCAACAACATCCTTAAGCTCAAAGGTTTCTTTCGTTTGAACGACGTATGTCAATACTCTCCGTTCAAGGAAAACGCCGAAGTCATTAAAAACCTCGTGCGTAAAGAAAAGAACCAAGAACGCGCCATGCAAGAAAACGGCTGCTGGTATGACAACACCAAACGCGAGTATTTCGTGCATATGGACAACTTCGGTCCCTGGTTTTTCCAAGAAGTTTGGATGAAAGGTTTATAAGACGCCGGTTGCCCACCGTGCTCTTTACCGCAAGAACCGTTTCATTCTCATACCGAGGCTGATATCCGCAGCCCCCCAGCCGGAAGGCCTCGGTTTTTTACTCAGGTTAAATCAGTTCGAACTACGCCGGGAACAGCCGATTCAATGAATGCTGTTCCCTTTTTATTTCGTCCCGACCACCACCTCCCCTTTCGGTGGTCACGTCCGATGCGGGGTTGCGGCGTTTCACGCCCACCCCGCAACATACCGGACCTGGCGTCACGAGCGATTAAAAAGCCACCAGAATCAACAAACAGCCGCCTGCGGGACTATTAAAAACACCCCCAAACCGCGCGCGCCGGCCATTCCATGCATCACCCTGCGTCTTCCGAACGCAACGACGTCAAGACACCGCCACACCTTGCGGCTCCAGCCAAGCAGGTTTGGTTACATTAATCGTCGCATTGAGGTCGTGCAGGATGTGATAGAGACCAAAATAGGTGCGATCGATGTATATGGCGTCTTTGCGGCCACGCACCGTTTTATTGTCGCGTAGATCGCGATCACGCCGCACCCGTTCACCAAACGCATAGATCTCTTCAAAATAGCGGCGGTCGCCAAAAAAGAAGCGCTCAGCATGGAACGGGCGCGCCAAAAGCTCGATCATTTCACAGAAAAACTCAGTGAAGAACCGCTGTTCCTCGGCATCGTCGTGATCGTAGATAAAGCCCATACGACGGAACAAATCGTTGCGGGCCCCGAGATTTTCCGGGTCCAGCAAGTCCTGGCGCACCAAGCTGAAATAGCTGTGGTAGAAGTCGTCTGGAATCTCTTTGACGCAACCGAAATCCAGAATCCCAATCGAGCCGTCCTCACGGAACAGGAAATTGCCGGGGTGGGGATCTGCATGCAACTTGCGCAAGGTATGGATCTGAAAGTGGAAACAATCCCAGAGCCGCTGGCCAATGGTATCGAGCAAGGCTTGATCCGGCTTAAGCTTCAAAAACTCGCGCAGATGGTGGCCGGACAACCAATCCATCGTCAGGATACGTTTGGCCGACAACTCGGGATAATAGTGTGGAAAATCAATGCCTTCGAGATCGCGACAGGCGGCGCTAATTTCCAAGGAGCGGCGCAACTCTAATTGGTAATCGGTTTCTTCCAACATTTTGGCGGCCACCTCTTCCATGAAATGGTCCAGCTCTTTGCCATTGACGTTCAGCAGGCGAACCGCCAGCGGGCGCACCATCTTGAGATCGGTCATGACCGAATCCCCGACACCGGGATACTGAATTTTAACCGCCAAGGTTTTGTCACCGTGGCGCGCTTGGTGGACCTGACCAATGCTGGCGGCATTGATGGCGCTGCGCGAAAAAGTGTCGAAAACGTCGAGGGGCTCTTTGCCGAGTTCCTCGCGAAAGGTTTTAACAACCAGCGGATAGGACAAGGGCGGCGCGCTGTATTGGGACAAGCTAAATTTCTGTCGATAGGCCGCCGGCAACCAATCGGGATTCATGCTAATCATTTGGGCGGCTTTGAGGGCACTTCCCTTTAACTCACTTAGAGAATTAAAGATATCTTCGGCATTGGCCTCGTCTAAATCGGTCCGGCTGCGCTTTGGATCGATCAGTTTTTTAGAGTAATGTGACACGTAATTACCACCGACCTTGGCGCCGGTGGTGGCGAACTTCATTGCTCGTTGAATCTTACCCGTTGGTATTTTGCCCAGTTCTTTCACCTGATCGCCTCCAAACAAACCGACGCCTAGCCGCGCGCCTTCTGAACCACAAATTTGCCAAGATCCAGCCAGGAATCGAGGAAGTTTTTCCCGCCACAATCGAACAGGGCGTGCACCGTTTTCTCGACCGCTTGGTCGGTATTTTGAAATTGCTCGGATTCGTCGTTGAGCCAAAACATCAGCAAGCAAAAGCTGGGAACCACCAAACCTTGCCCGTAATATTTGGCCACCAGTGGTCGGTCGACCAGCTCGCCATCGGCCAAAGCGCATTCAATCACGGGTTCGGCCCACGCCAAAATTTCGGCTTTAAGGCCGTCTAATAGTGGTGGTGTACCGAGGGTCGGCAGGCGCAGGGCGGGCTGATAAGCCAAGGCAAAATCGCGCGCTTGGCCCAGCTCGGCGAAGAAGGTAAACCAAAAGGCCAGGAGTTTTTCGCGGCCGGAATAATCACCGTAGGTTTCGTCGGATTCGAGGATCCGGCGTGTACGCACCGCAAAACTTGCCCAGGTTTTTTTCTCTAAAGCGCGCAGGGAGCCAAATTCTTTGAAAAAGGTTTTGGCGCTGTGATCATTGGCACGCGCCAGGGCGGCGACCGTTTTGGGCGGCGTGCCGTGTTCGCCGACATAGGCCAACAGGGCGTCTTGCCAACAGAAGGTGGTTTCTTCGACAGTTTCCGTCATCGTTTTTTGTCCTTTTCGGGATTCGAACCAACCGTGACAAGCTTCATCGGTCTCGTCTCCACCCATCTTGAATTGCGTCATTGAAAAAGACGCGCGTTGCGGTGTCGTGGCCGATAAAACGTGCCGGTCGTCGGCGACGGCGTGCCCGGCCGGATGCGGCAGCCCACTCTTTGTGGTAAATCTCTCACCGTTCGCGCACGGTTCAGGTAAGATGATAACCACAACCCTTACTCAAGCACCCATTCAAAACCCGAATGGCGGGAAAACCATTGTGGCGCAAACATTCGCTACACTGACGGCGCAATCGTCTTCCATGACAACGCGGCCCACAGCCAGGAGGCTTCTCTCGTGATCACTCCGCCCCGCGAGCCGACGGACACCTACTTCATTTTTGAGGTCTGCTGGGACCTAGGCGATCCCGACAGCGCGACGCAGCGCGTTTTGGCGAGTAAAGCGCAGAAGATGACCAAAATCTTCGGAGACCACTACGTTTTGGTGGTCCCACACTTAGAGCGCGACGACCAACGCCCCACTTTTCTCACCCCCGACCAACGCAACGACCCCTGGCTGGCCGAACTGATTGACGAAGGCTGGCGTATCAGTGCCTACCGCTGGGACATCCCGGGTCGGCCACGCTGCCTGCTGGTGGACTTCTCCAACGCCTACCGCCGTAAAAAAGAAATCGTCGCCTGGCTGCTCAATCAGTACCAAGTTACCGCCGGCGAAGCCGATTGGGATTTCCTTGAGCCGGTCCTTTTTGGTTACGCCGCCGGCAGAGTCGTCGCCGCCTATAACGACGCCGACGAGGAGAATCTGGAAATCGTCGCCCACTGGCACAACTGGCACGTTGCCGCCGGCCTCCTTTATTTAAAGGACCACTGCCCCGGCGTCGCGCACGTGATGACCTTGCACCACACGGTTCTGGGCCGCGCCATTGCCGATACCGGCGAAAACGTCGTCACCGCCCTGGAAAAAATTAACGGCGACGAGAAAGCACAATACCTCGGTTTGCATGCGCCTTACCTGCTTGAAAAGGCCGCCGTCCAACAAGCTGATTTTGTCAGCACCCCCAGCGCCGTTACCGCCGGCGAAATGCTGTTTTTCCACGATCGTCGCGTCTCATTGATTACGCCCAATGCCTTGCCCGACGACTACCCACCCGAACGTGACAACGCCGGGGACCACCGCGACAAAATGCGCGAAGCCCTGTTCCGCGTCGCCGAGGCCATGATCGCCGCGCCATTGGAGCGCGAACACACCCTGCTTTTGCTGAGTTCAGGCACTTACGACTACATTAACAAAGGCCTCAATCTCATTTTGGACGCCATGCCGCACCTCGAAGAACAGCTCAAGCGAGGCAACCACCGCGTCATCCTTTTCCTCATGACGCCGAGCCGCATTTTGCACGCCAACCGCCAGGTCGTCAACGCGCTCAACGGGACCGCACCGTTAAAGAAACCCAAACGCATCACCCATGATCTCTACCACTTAGAAGACGACCCCATTCAACTCCACCTCAATCGCCTCGAAATTCGCAACCAACCTGAGGACCACATAAAGGTGATTTTTGTGCCTGCCGCACTCAACGGCGACGACGGCGTGTTTAACCACAGTTATACCGACTTGCTGCCGGCCTTTGATTTAACCCTCTTCCCCGCCCATTACCAAACATGGGGTTTTGGGCCAATGGAATCGCTGGCCAACGGGGTCCCCACGCTTTGCTCCGACCTCTCCGGTTTCGGGAATTGGGTGTCGGACGCCTATCCCAAAAATCGCTTTTGCCACGTAATGCCGCGCACCACCGCCGATTACGAACAGGCCACGGCCGAGCTGGCCGGCTTTTGTGCGCT
The DNA here is from genome assembly GCA_030429565.1 of Holophagae bacterium. Classification (GTDB taxonomy): domain Bacteria; phylum Acidobacteriota; class Holophagae; order Acanthopleuribacterales; family Acanthopleuribacteraceae; genus Acanthopleuribacter. Next base: position 56,213 of record JAUIFE010000015.1, read on the forward strand.
GTATGTCGCCTCAACCGCCGAGCAACGGCAAACCTGGTCCGAGGATGCGCGCAAACTGGCCGCCAATTTTCATTGGACGCTGCACATCCGCAAATACCTGGAGGCCTACCACGAGGCCATGACCTCGCGTGATCGCCGCTACCACGGCCACGGCCGTCGCAAAAAGGAACCCTCGCCGCTTTACGACGGCGCCGCGCTCGGCGCACTCGCCGGCAGTGGACCACCGATCATGAAACCCTTTACCGTGCTCAACCTGTTGCCCGCCGCCCTGCGCCGACTGCGCGAACTGGCCTACAACCTATGGTGGAGCTGGCATCCGCAAGCGGCCCAACTTTTTGCCGATCTCGACCTTGAGGCCTGGCACGAATCGGGTCACAACCCGGTCGAACTGCTCGATTCCGTCCCTCAGGAAACCCTTAACGATCTCGCTCAGGACCCCGTTTTCCTGGAACGTTTGGACAACATCCTCGACCAGTTCGATGCTTACCTCGCGCAACGCAATCGGCCCAAACAACCCGAGGTCGCCTTTATTTCCTACCAATACACGCTGCACGAGTGTTTGCCGTTGTTTTTCAGCAGTGCCGGCACTTTTGCAGGCGATTACCTCAAAACCGCCGGCGATCTCGATTTCCCGCTGGTCGCCCTCGGCCTCGCCTTTCACCACGGCACACCGTCCCAACGCTTCGATCTGCAGGGCAACTTTCACAGCGAATTTCGCGAATCGGACTTTACTTCACAGCCAATTCGCCCGCTCAAACACCGCGACGGTTCGCTGTTCACCATTCGCATCGCCTTCCCCGGCCGCCGCCTCACCCTTCAAGTTTGGCGCGTCGAAATCGGCGCCGTCTCGCTTTACCTGCTCGACAGCGACCACCCCGACAACAGCGACCTCGACCGGCTCATCACGCAACACTGTAACCCGCCCGACGCCGAAACCCGCCTGCAGCAATGCATGATTCTCGGCATCGGCAGCCGCCTACTTCTACAGGAGTTAGGCATCAAACCCAAGCTTTGGCATCTCAACGATTGCCACGGCGCTTTCGTCAGCTTCAGCCGTGCCGCGCAGCTTGTCCACAACGAAAACCTGCCCTTCGATGCCGCGATGGCCTTCATCCGCGAAACCACCCTGATGACGGTATTTCATGCCGGCGCCGAAGAGGAAACCCATCAGGGTGTGGTTTTTGAAGAAGACACCATCCGCCCCTACTTCAACCTCTACCGCCATACCCTGGCGGTGAGCTGGCAACAAATTACCGCACTCGGTGCACAGCCAGGGCCACGCCGACGCAACCGCTTCTCGTTAAACCTGCTGGGGATTCGCAGCGCGGCCCGCCTGAGCGCCAAAAACCGCTCACACCGCGCCCAAATTCAGCTAAAGCTGCAGCCCCTGGCCGCCGGCTTCCACGCCGCCGAATTGCCGATTGCGCAGGTCACCGAAGCCATCCACCCCACCTCCTGGATCACACCCGATTTGCGCGACGCACTCAACCAAACGCTGGGCGCCGATTGGGCCTTGCGCCATCCCTCCGAGGTGCCGTTCAACCAGGTTTTAGAAATGCCGGAGAAAGACCTGCGCCGCGCACGGCTGAAAGCCAAAGCCCGGCTGCTGCACGAGGTGCGCCGTCACCTAGAACACACCTGGCACCACCGCCGCGACTCACCCTCGCTGCTCACCAAAATCATCGGCACCATGCGCGACGATGCGCTGATTATCGGGTTCACCCACCATTTGGCGCTGAGCCCGCGCGCCAACCTATTGTTCCGCGATCCAACTCACCTGGCCCGTTTGTTAAACGGCGAAGACCGCCCGGTGATAGTGCTGTTTGCGTCGCACATCCTGCCAGGCACCCACGAGCAGGAGGGCGAAAACGAATCGGAGCGCAAACAGGCCGAGAAATTGGTCAACGCCATGTTCCATTTGTCGCGCCGTGAAGAATTCCTCGGCCGCCTGATTTTCCTGGAGAACTTCGACCTGTTTCTCAACCGCATGCTGGTGCAGGGCTGCGATCTATGGCTTAATGCGCCGTCGCATCCGGGCAATTACGACATGTTGTCAGGCATTATGGCGGCGGCCAACGGCGCGTTGAACCTAAGCGTGCCGGACGGATGGTGGGTCGAAGCGGACAACGGCCAAAACGGCTGGACGATTGGCAAAAACCTGCCGGTCGCCAACCGAGACTACCGCGACGAGTTCGACAGCCAGCATTTGTATTTGTTGCTAGAACAAAACCTTATCCCCTTGTACTTCCACGATTGCATGATCGGGCCGAGCCACGAATGGCTGGAGCGCAGCCGCCGTGCGATTGCGCAGGTGATCGATAACTTCAGCAGCCACCGACTGATGCGCGAATACAACCGCCGTTTCTACCAGGACGTTTTCGCACGACGCAGCGAGCTGGAGCAAGACAGTTACGAAAGCTGCCAAGAGAAAGCACGACGACGCGAGCTGTACTTGGCCGGTTGGCAACGGTTGGCCGTTTTGGAAACAAGTGTCGAGGGCTTGCGCGAGGAATCGGTTTGCCACGGCATGGACGTGCATGTGGAAGTCCACCTGCGCCACGAGAACTTGCCGGCGGATATGCTGCGCGTCGAGTTCGTGACCGGCGTACGCGACCACGCCGGCCACCAGCTAAGCGAACTGATCGTGCACCAGCTCAAGCTGGCCGACGATCAAGGCGGCGAAAGTTACTGGCGCGGCATTTACGTCCCCAAACGCAACGGTCCCAAAGCCTACGGCATCCGCGTCATCCCAGCGGGCGACGGCCTCGACCTGTCGTTCCCGCTGGTCAAGTGGGCCCGTTAAGCGCGGTTCTAAAAGCCGCGTGCCGGCTGTCCACCTTAACGCGTCCTTGTTGTGACGGCGGAACAGTAAAGAACCGGGTTAAGTCGCCGGAGCCGATCACCGCCCGAGCTAAGGATCGGACGCACCCACCGCTTGTTTTGAAAGTGCTTTAAGGCGGTACCAAAAGGGTACGAGGTTCTGGCGCTCATCCATAATGGCGTCCTGAACCGCTTCGATCTCCTCTAGAACCCGAGGGTTTCGGGCTTGCAACATCGCCTTCAGGTGCAATTCAACATAGGGCAAGGTTTGCTCATCAGCATAACCATACAGGTTTTCGGAAAAGCTGCGAGCCAGACAAGACCACCGCTCCGCGCTGTCCGTATCGCCCTGGTCGGCATACAATGATACCAGAACGCCGGCAACCTGGGCCGAAACGCCGGGTGCGGGGTGATTCAAATCTTCCATGATGGCGTAAGCATGGTGAGCGCGTGCAAAGGCTGCATCATGCTCACCAGCACGGTGGAGAGCCTGAGCGAGCATCACACCGCAACGCGAAGAAAAGATTGGCTCCATCTTTTGAGTGGGTAAACCTGCAATAAATTGCCTGACAATCTGCATACCTTCTTCGGGGTAACCCGCTTGTAGCGCCGCCCTAAATCCCAACTCAGTCATTTCAAAAAGCAGCGTTTTGTTGGCCGAAAAAGCGGCAGCGGTTTGGGCAATTTCGCTCCAACTTGTTAATGCTTCTTCGGGGCGATCATCGTCCAGAAGAATGCGACACAGGCCGAGTCTGGCTCTTATGACAATTTCGTGGTTTTCCCGGTAGGTTTCTCTCGCCTCGCTTAAAGCTTTCTCGAGATGCCATTGTGCCATGTCGTAGTTACCACTTTGGCCGTGGGCAACCCCGTAAAAAATGCGATTTTCAAGATAAAGTCTACGCTCAAGCCCAATCGGTCTCAAGTCCTGTTCTAAAAGTCTAAAAAAAATAACCGCGAGGCCTGGTTCATTATTTTGCAAAGCGGCCATTCCCATTATCAGTGCTTGCTCCTGATAAATGGAGACACCTCCGGGCGCTCCATAGTCTACTAATTCATTACTTGCTTGATTTTGTCGTTTCACACCAGAAATGTCATCCAGCTCAATATATACTCGAGCCATGGCCATGCGCCAAGAAAACATCACTACTCTGTTCTTGGGATTTTCGGAACACGCAGGATCCAACATTTTCAAAAATAATAACGCTGAATAGGGATCCTCCATTTCAACTTTGCTCAGACCCAACCCCACAAAACTTTGTATCGTTTTTGGGTCACAAGCCCCAAGTTGCGCTTGACGCCATTCCCAAGCCTCGTTCAAATGATGAACAGCCGAAACATGGTCACCCAGTTCGCGATAAGCTTCGCCGACGATGTGATGGACTTGGGCACGGGTTTCCGGCTTTAACTCAAGCTGATCAATTTCAGAACCCACTTCGACGAGGCCATCGGCGATTTGGGCTTGGTTTCCTTGATGCCGCGATGCCACTGAGGAAAGCAAATCTTCAAGGAGGCGTAAACCGGCATCAGCACTTTCGACCTCGCGTCGAAGGCGCCGCTCCGCCTCGCGCGCTTCCAAAAACCCATACGCTAACCCCATCACGCCCACGGTTACCGACATTAACAACAGACACATACCGGCGGTAAAAAACCAATGGCGCCGCACAAAACTTTTAATAAGATAGCTACGGCTTGGCGGCCCGGCCGTCACCGGCTTTTTTTGCAGAACCCGCTCACAATCTTCCGCAAAGGCATTGGCCGATTGATATCGCCGCTCCGGCTCCTTCGCTAAAGCTTTCAAGCAAATCCAATCAACTTCACCACGGTAGTTACGGCTCGATTGTTTCTGGGTCGATCCTCTGCCACGCGAAACCCGAGCCTTTGTTTGCAACACAGCGCGGCTGGGTTTAAGCGGTAGGACTTCGCGCACCGATTTGAAGCGGGTATCCAATGGCACTTCCTCGTCGTTTGCAGTGCGAACGGGTAAATCACCGACAAAAAGTTCATACAGAATGACGCCCAAGGAATAAATATCACTGCGAAAATCTAAACGTGATTGTTGCCCGTAAGTTTGCTCAGGACTCATATAAGCAAGTGTGCCAATTACGGCATTCGGTAACGTAAGCTTCTGCTCGAATCCGGCCGGCTCATCGGCCACAGCCCGAGCGATCCCAAAATCAATAATTTTGGGATGAGGCACGCCGTCAATTTCAGTAACAAGAATATTTTCAGGTTTTAAATCACGGTGGATAACACCACACTGGTGGGCATAGTTAACCGCGCGACACACCGTGGCAAACAACGCCAGAATCTCATGAACACTTAATGCCTTTTCGCGACAGTATTCATTCAAAGGTCGGCCGTCGACAAACTCCATGGAAAAAAACGGCACGCCTTGCTCACTCACACCGGCCAAATAAACAGCAGCAATGTGAGGGTGGTTCAACTGGGCAAGGGTCTGAATTTCGAATTCAAAACGCCGCTGTCGTCGCTCACCGGCGTAACCACCCTGAATGAGTTTCACGGCGACACGACGCTGAACAGGGTGCTGTTGCTCGGCTAGATAGACGACACCCATGCCGCCTTCGCCAATTTTCTTCAGCAACTGGTAGGGGCCAACCTGACTCCCAACGGTGACATCAAAAACCGGCCTGAGTTGGGCCAAAAAATCGACACCTTCCGATACAGAGATGACACTTGGCGCCCGATCGGCGCGCAGAAGGCGTTCCAGTTCATCGGCAAGTGGTGCATCACGCACCCTTAATTGCTCGATATACACCGTTCGAGCCGCGTCGTCTAAATCCGCGCAGGCTCCGAAAAGGCGCTCCAACTCACGCCATTCGTGTTTCACAACGCCACCTTCCTACAGCAATCCCACGATTGACCCTACCTATCGGACAAATCATCAGGGACACAAAAACCTATCGAGGCCTTGACCCAGAACCAACAGCCCTCAATAGTCACAGCGCAAAAGTAAACCACAACCGTCAAAAAACATTTTCATCAAATGCAGCTTCACACATGGTCCCGCCAAACGGCCGTCAGTTGAAAACGAAAACCGGGACACGCATCGCACGGCCTGCGCAAGTGAGCAAAATCGGGATTAACAGGATAGGGAAACGCGCACCGCCAGGCCTGGCCCACAACTTAAAGAACCGTGGCCAACGGCTAACTTCGCACAGCCGGGCCAGGGACCGACACATACCGGCAATAGGCCTCAGCCCGAGATGCCATGGGTTCTACAGACATCAAACAAAACTCTAATCAGCCTTCACTTTCATACCGGGTGCCGTAAACTACGGGTGTCCCAAAATGCACCATCCCAAAATGCACCACTCCAGAACCCAAGGGTTGCGGGCTTGCAACATCGCGTGTCGTTCCCCCTGGTCAAGTGGACCCGCTAAACGAACAAGCATCTTGTTTACCTACGGCAGCCCAAGTTGTTTCAGTAGGGTCTGGTTACCGGCAAACCGTCATCGGATGCAAGTCGCAGAATGACATCCTCAATGCGGCTGTGGAACTTGCTCGTGCCATAAAATGTCAAAACCGAAGCCACCAGGCACAACGCAACGGTTAACCAAAGATACCCGCCGCCAAACCACGAGCGAAAAGGGGAAAAAGCAATAACCCCAACGAGGACAGGCAACAGGAAACAGAGAATCACGACAAAGTTGGCAAAATGGTTGAGAAACCAAACCAGATTAACCCGAAGCTTTACGCGCCGAAAATAGCCTGCCAAATCACGCTTTCCCCGCAAAGGAAACAAGGTCTGCAGAAAAGGGTATTCATGAATGAAGGTCTGGAGTTGCGCCACAGCTTCTTTAAAGTTGCCGCAGGGTGGCAACGGCGATGACGAAATCACAGCGTTGAGCTCGTTTAGATAAGCGAGTTCATCGTGCTTTTCCGCCTTCTCTTCCTTCAAGTTGCGTTGCGTGCGTTCGTGTAAAAAGGCGCGCAACCGTTCCGTCGACGCCCTAATCGCCGTGTTTGAAGAAGAAAAACGCATTTCGTTGAGCCTTGATAAAAAAACATCAACTGCTTCGTTCGGCTCGCACTGCAGTACTACACGATCCTTGTACCCAAATTTGAAATGAAAAAAATCGAGATACATCCTTGGTTGACCTGTCTCAAACCGGTAGGAATCCATCGCAACATCATCAAGCGCCCACAGGGGAATGGCCAGATCCGAATAAAGCCATAACCGATCCGGCGCAAGCTGCACCACAAGGTCTTGCCCCGAACGGTCCGGATCAGCAGCAAGGATCCGCACACGAAGGGATACAAGCGTTTCTGCCGCCGTCGGCTGTGGCAAACGCCAAGCCAATGTCATTGCTTCCGATTCGTTCAAACCATCCTCCCGAGTTGCCTTACATGCAGACAGAAGCGAAGATGCGCCGATTGGCCTGATCGCCGCAATATACTGCCTGGTTTTTTACCACCATCACTAAAACGGCGACAACCACAAAGGTTTTTCTCATGTACGTGGCGAACCAGGGTTCAACGCAACACCGGTGTAGGCGCCCCCCAAAAGAATCAGCGATGAGCAGGTCATTTGCCCAACCCAGAAAAACCCGTCTCATCCTTTTACATCAAACTCAAGAAAACCGGTCTTGAGACCAAACCACATGCTATGGGTTGCCGGCCTGATGACCAGGTGATATAGTCCACCATATCACCTAGTCAATGGTGAACAGGAGCCTGACCGTGAGCTACCCGATTCGTATTTCGACCAGCGATGATCGCCCGATCTACCGTCAGATTGTCGACCAAGTCAAAAAAGCACTGCTCACCGGCAAACTCAAGCCAGGACAAAAGCTTCCTTCTCATCGAGAGTTAGCTATTCACTTGGTGGTGGCACCGCTGACGGTGAAGGCCGCCTATACCCAACTCGAAACGGAAGGCTGGGTTTTGACCAAACGCGGCTTGGGCACCTTCCTCACCGAAATCAACCGGGACGAACACCGCAAACAGCGAGAAACCCGACTCGATCAGGCCATTGATCAATTAATCAAAGAAGCACAAGAACTCGGCCTCAGCACCGAAGATGTCATTCAACGTATCAAAGTTCGACACACTAAGGACCAGCCGTCATGAGCGTACTTAAAGTCACCGATTTAAACGTTACCATTGGCAACACCTTGATCAATACCACGCCAACAATTATCGATCTGAACCTCGATCTCAACGAGGGCGACATTCTCGGCTTGCTCGGTAGGAACGGCTGTGGAAAAACAACCTTTATTCGAGCCTTGACCGGTATGATCCCCTACAACAGCGGATCCATATCCTTTTTCGGCAAGGAGCTCCGAAACCATTCTTTTGAGATAAAAAAACGGTTCGGCTATGTCCCCCAGGATTTAACCTTCCCTACCTACTTAACCGCTGCTGCTTATATAGATTTACATCGACAAATTTTTCCCACTTGGGACGAAACTTTTGCGCACCACCTCGAGAAACGATTCGACTTCGATACCTATCAAAAACTTCACAAACTATCAGTTGGTCAGCGCGCACAGGTTACTTTAGTGTGTGCACTGGCTCATAAACCGGAACTCCTAATCATGGATGAACCGACGGCGGGATTAGACCCTATCGCCAGGAAATCCTTTCTCGCCCAAGCGGTCGAACTACTGGCTGAAAAAGAGACCACCGTAATCTACGCAACCCATCAACTCGATGACGTCATGAGACTTTCGAGCAAAATCGCATTTATGGCAGATAAACACATTCAGCATGTTATCCCGCTTGATCACTTTGGAAATATGGCAACCTTAATGACTTGCGCCCTCGAGAACAAAAATAGGTTTCAAGATTTCCCAGATTGCCTTCACAGCACCGAGGATGAAACCGAAGCAAGTTGGCTGATCGCAAAACCCATCGATGAAGTACACGATCTCTTGAAAAACCAATCATATGAACCACCTCATCTCGAATCAGTCAGCCTGGACGCACTTTACGAAAGGATGCTTGGATAAATGCTACACTCACTCAACCTTAAAGTATCCCCGCTTAATTATTGCTTCATTGTCACAGCACCAATAACCTTTTTTAACACACTCCATTACTTAAACTACCTCAATTCAGACGTCCCTCAAAAACTTAACTATATCTTCATTTCAGTATCTCTAATTCATACCATTCCGCTTTTTGTCTTCTTCTACAAACCCAACCTACCGGAGACACTGCGTTCTTTACCCATAAAAGCAACACGCTACTTCTTAGACGATCTTAAGATTTTCAACTCAATGCTAGCATTCTTCGCTACAGTCCCAGTTCTTTCCCTTTTTTTCCACCCTACACACTGGGACCTTCGCGACACAACAACCATGATCCTCATTCCGCTACTAATTTGGATCACCCGCTTAAATCACTGGCGCACCTGCCGCCATCTACACCCTATAAATTTCGGCATATGTATCGGGTTCCTCGCAACCTCTTTGTATTACAATTTCAAAATCCCCTTAGTACTCAGCTTACTCATAATTTTATATGCCATCTTTGCCACCTACGACACCTACCATTTATTGGCAAAAAACCAAGACCTGCTTGGCGCAACACCGATACAAAAACACCAAGGTGTCATCGATTATTCGATCATGGACTACCTCACCAAGCCACTATTTAGCCTGGCGGTCACTTTAAGGCATCCACTTCGTAAGAAAAAAAGCATTTACTTTTTTTCATTTTTCGCTGCTGCTCCGTTCGTTTGCCTCGCACAGGTGTCGGCTTACTCGGTTTCGTCGGGCCACTACGAAAACTTGATCAGTTACACCCTCTTGATCTTCTATTTAAACGCCACATCGATCAATAAAAAAGTCGGCCTTGAAAGCCTCCCGATCCCGGCAAAAAACTTTAGCCGCCTACCGCAACTTTTCTCCATCATCATCGCCCTCGGTCTCTCCCTTTATATCGCAACGGCACCTAAGTATTTCGAACCCAGTCTAAAAACCTGGAAGGATCGTCGCCAGGTCCCGCCTCGGGCCACCCAACACCTGGTCGCGCCTCAAAGTTTTGCCCTCTACCCCCATCATAGCGAACCCTACCAAACCCAAGCTTTTGGGATGGTCAGCATCCCGGTTCACCGTTTACTTTTTCTGCCGCAAGATCAAAAACCAACCATGGTGATGGATCAACAGACGGTGCCACTTGAGGGACTGCCCATCGCCTTCGGCCTTGTGGCCTATCATCCTTTCCCCATCAAGGAGACACTTCCGTGGGAACAGAACATCAAACACGCCCAAATGATCTTAAAATCTGAACTGAACTTATCGATTTCGCGTGCTGATATCGAAAAAAACCTCATCTCCCTGGGAACACGAACTGAAGCACTCGCCCATTTCATCTACGAGCAATCTGAAAATCGCCCCATCGCATTGCCTCCGATATGGTTACGCATCGCTACCATTTTTACCCTGAGCCTTCTCCTGATTCTTGGCGCGACAACGGCGGCCGTTTTTTTGAAACACTTCACCGGAACGACCGCCGCCGTCATTCACGGCACCTTTATCACCATCTTCATTTTCGGCTGGTTCACTTTCGACTTGGTGGGCGGCAGCAGGACTTACTTTGTTTATCTCGGTCTGCTATTGCAAACGTTCAAAACCTATCCTCTTGCCTTGCTCGCAGCGTTCTCCGTTTTAATTTTCTTCATTTTTAAGAGCGGCGATTGGGCCAGACGACCCCATGTCGGCTAAACCCTAAAGGAAGCAATTTTCGGCAGCGAAATGGTACAACCTGCCGGGCTGCAACTTCTCGAAAAAATGCTCGCCGTCCCGACCCGCACGAACCAAGCGCGGCCCCATTTCGCACCCCAGGTCCTTTGGTACCAACATGTTGGGTAATTTTATCGACCCACATCATGCCATCTAGGTAAACTCCCCTTGCACTTCCGTCTTTTCTAATTTGACAAATTGAGCATTTACCAAAACGTGACGATAACCCACGAGGACGACACACAACCCAAAGGAGAACGAATCCATGGGGCAACACGGCTTTTTTCACCATTCGGGAAAAATGACGCTTTGGGGTCCAGCAATGGTGATGTTGCTCGCCTTGCCGCTTGCTTTGATCGCCGGTAACCTGAGCGCCGTATTGATTTACGTATTCGATTGGATTGCGGTGAAAATCGTGATCCTATTCGCCACAATTATCGGCCTTAGCTTTGCCGTTTACGGATTATTGCGCGTCGGCCGTATTCGCAACACCACCTTCGCGCTAGTGGTTGGGTTTCTGGTTGCCATCCTTGCCTGGACCAGTTCATGGGTTGCCTTAGCCCAAGCGCTCATCGACGGACACCCATGGCTTTGGCACCCAGGCGATCTCTACGCCTTTGCCCAAACAGTTGCCGAGCAAGGCCGTTGGCAAAAAGGGGATCAACCCATCCCGGCACTGGTTACCTGGTCGGTTTGGGTCATTGAAGCGCTGATGTTTGTGTCCGTGATTACCGTATTGCCCTGGGACTACTTGCGCAACTCGCCCTACTGCGAGGACTGCGGCCGCTGGCTCGACGCGAACACCAGTGTCGGACCATTCGCGCCAGGCGGCGATCCTTATGCGATTCGCGCCGAGATTGAACGGGGCAATTTAAGCAGCTTGCTGTACCTGGGTCCGGCGCAAGACGCGCCCTACTGGGAGTTACAACTCCGTTATTGTGGGTTATGCGAAAACATGTACCTCGCTAACTTGGTCCGTCTCACCCTCGACGACGAAGGCGAACACAAACGCCACAAGCTCATCCGCAATTTTTATATCAGCCGCCAACAGTACGACACCTTGTGGGATCTGGATAAACCCGACAAGCTGAAAGGCCAATTGTGAGCAATGCCCCCCCGTGCCGACCCTTCCCCTGTCCCGGTATCGGCAACCGATGTCGCATCAGCCTTTCGGTTTGACTTGCACCTGGCTGCTGTCATCAAGTTCTAAGTAGCCGTCGAAACTCTGGCCGTCTTGCGACTTAAACCCTTTGATCAGGGTGGTTTTTTTCTTTTCGATGAGTTTTTTGACCTGTGACGGCGATATCTTTTTGCCGGCAACTTCATACCACACCACAAAGCGACAACCCTCGCGGAAACGGCCGCAGCCAAAACCGCGTTTGCCGGCCAGCAAGCGGCCCTGATTGCACTTGGGACAGGTTAAAGCCAGGATGTCTTGTTCGGTGACCTTGGTAGACGCGCTTTTTTCGACCTTCTCGACACGCACACCTTGGTTGGGATCGAGCAGCACACGGCCGTCGAAGCTGTCGCCGTTTTCGGCTTTAAAACCTTTAATCGTATTGGTTTTCCCTTTTTCAATCAGAGTTTCAACCTGCTTTTTGGTCAGCTTTTTGCCGGCCATTTCCTTGTTAACCAACAAACGACAGCCCTGGCGGAAACGCGTACAACCAAAGGCCTTTTTGCCTTCGACAATCCAGCCGGCGCGGCAGCGCGGACACAAGCCGAAGGTGGCCAATTCCTTGGGTTTTGGATCGGGTTGTCCGTTTTTCGGTGGCGCTTGGGCCTGACCACGGGTTTCGTTTTGGCGCGGCGGTGCGCTGTGCTTTTTCCGGCTTTGACGGTCTTCGCCGAAGTCACGGGCGCGCAGCGCCGGCGTGCGCCGCACTACCGGTAACATCTCCTGAATGAAGGCGACAATCGAGGAAACGTATTCAACGTGGGCCAAACGCCCGTTTTCGATGTCTTTGAGTTTGCGTTCCCATTCGCCGGTGAGTTCCGGGCTGCGCAACGGGTCCAAGACCATGCCGATCAGCGCTTTACCCTTCGGCAAGGCATGGATATTTTTCTTTTGGCGTTCGATGAAACCGGAACGAACCAGTTTCTCGATGATCTCGGCGCGGGTGGCGGGCGTACCCAAACCCGAATCTTTCATGGCCTCGGCCAACTTGTCGTCGTCGACATCGCGACCGGCGTATTTCATAGCATTAAGCAAGGTAGCGTCGGTAAACGGCTTGGGCGGTGAGGTTTCCTTTTCGTTGACGAACATATTGGTGACGCCGATTTGCTCGCCTTTTTTGAGCGGCGGAATGGCCTGCTTATCGTCGTCGTCCTTATCGCTTTTATCACTTGCATCGTCGCCTTTTTTGCCGCTGTCACTTTTGCTTTTGCGCGAGGGTTCGACCACGCGCCAGCCTGGCTCCAGTTCGATGGTGCCACGCGCCAGGAAGGTTTCACCGCCGATATCGAGGGTAACGGTGGTTTCTTCCATGACTTGGTCGGGCAAAAAGATAGCGACAAAACGGGTGACGACCAGGTTGTAGATCAGAGCAAGCGGCCCGCTTAAACCGTTGGGCGGGCGGCGATCGGTGGGCAGAATGCCGTGGTGATCGCTGAGTTTGGTTTTGTCCATATAGTGTTTGCTGAGCTTGTGGCCTTGCTTCAGACGCGCCAGCGCGGTGGCTGCGTGGGGATGTTCCAAGGCGGCCAAAACACGGGGCAACATGGGCGCCATGTCTTCGGAAATGTGGCGCGATTCGGTACGTGGGTAGGTAATCAGCTTGTACTTTTCGTAGAGTTCCTGGGCGTATTGCAAAACCTGTTTGGCGGTAAAACCAAAACGTTTGTTGGCTTCTTTCTGCAAGGTGATCAGGTCGTAGAGCTGCGGCGGCCGTTTGCGTTTCTTTTTCTTTTCGTACTTGGTGACGGTGGCGGTTTGCTCGGGTTTCAGTTGTTGCAGCAAGCGTTCGGCGCGCACCTTGGTGTCAATGCGGTATTTGTCTTCGGGATGCCAAAACTTGGCTTGAAAACCCGGCGCCAGGTCGGCAACCAGCTCGTAATAGTAGGCTTTTTCGAAGTTTTCGATTTCCCAATCGCGCCGCACAATCAAACCCAAGGTCGGCGTCTGGACGCGACCAATGGTGCACAACATACCGTTGTGCACGGTGTAAGCACGGGTCATGTTCATGCCGACCAACCAGTCGGCTTGGGTGCGGGCCAGGGCGGCGTGGGCGAGATCGTCGAAATCGGCGCCAGGCTGGAGTTTGTTAAAGCCCTCGCGAATGGCTTCATCGGTCAAACTGGAGATCCACAAACGCCGGAAGGGTTTACTGCAACCGGTGTACTGGTAGATGAGGCGGAAAATGTTTTCGCCCTCGCGGCCGGCGTCGGTGGCGCAAATGATCTCGTCGACGCTTTCGTCATTAAACAAACGCTGCACAATCGCCAGTTGCTTTTTAGTGCGTTCCTGCTCTTTGAGCACCCATTGTTCGGGCACAATCGGCAACTGGTCGAAACTCCAACGGCCGGCCCAGCGGCGGTTGTAATCGTTGGGTTCGGCAAATTGGACCAGGTGGCCGAGCGCCCAGGTCACCACCCAGCCGTTGCCGCTGATGAACCCGTCACCGCGTCGGTTGGCTCCGAGATTGCGCGCAATATCACGTGCAACACTGGGTTTCTCGGCTAACACAACCTTCATAAAAAAGAACACTCCTACGGCAGGCCAGACGGCCGAGGTCGTTTGACGGCGGGTTCAAGCGCGGGTTTGGACGTCAAAAAAGGTCACCGCACTGTTGCGGTTTGAGCTTAAGGCAAAGGCAATCGACCGCCGGTGATCCTAGCAACAGTTGCGCGTTTCTCGCTACAGGCAATCTGAAATAAATTGCTATGCTATCCGCAACATGGTTAACTGCGGTAAACTTGCACCACATCGAATCGAGAGATTTTCACCCAAAAAGGGCGCTTCTTGGCGGTGCCGGCGCACAACCTGTTGGGCTGCCTGGTGCAGCACCTTGACGTTGAAAAAGAGGCCGAATACCGGTATTTCTGCGCGTCGGACAACGACATTTGCAAGCGTCGCGCGTACCGGCCGCCGATCCGTTCGAGAAACGGCCTAATACGAGGACACCAAACTCATGCCATTCGCTTTTACCTGCGCAGTCTTTTTTGCCGGCACATCGTGGCTGTTTCAGCTACCCAGCACCGATATCTTCACGGCTAACCTAAAGGTCACCGAAGACAAAATCATGGTTACCGAGCTCAAGAACCTGACCGACAATGACCGCTACGATAACCAACCGTTTTACTTGGACGATGAAACCATGGCGTTTTCGATGGATAGCGGCCAAGGCGCCACCGATATCGCCATTCACGATTTCAAACAGGGTCAAACCAAAGTGTTGCGCGAAACCAAGGAAAGTGAGTTCAGCCCAACGCTGACCCCGGACGGCAAACATTTGTCGTGCATTCGCGTGGAAGAAGGCGGCTTACAACGACTTTGGCAATTTCCGCGCGACGGCGGCGAACCGTCTCTGCTCAACGCCGACTTAACCACGGTGGGTTATCACACCTGGCTGGACAAAAACTCACTGGCATTGTTTTTGGTAGGCGAACCGCACCGGCTCGTGCGCGTTTCACCGCCAGGCGCCGGCCCGACGACACTGGCCGCCGACATTGATCGTGGCCTGACCCGTATTCCCGACAGCCAAAGCGTTGCCTTTATCAAACGCAAGGGCGAGCAAATGTTCCTGGCCACCCTGGCGCCGGGCGAAAGCGAACCGACCTTGGTCACACCCACCATCAACAATCGCGTCGACATGGTTTGGCTCAGCCGCGACCGCGTGCTAATGGCTGACGGCGCTGTGATTTACCAATTTGTGCTCAAAAAAAGCAAGCAGTGGGAGAAAGTCGCCGATCTATCTAAAGAAGGCCCGACCCAAATTACCCGTCTCGCCGTTAACCCCGCCCGCACACGCATCGCGCTGGTCAACAACCAATGAAAGCCCTGATCCCGGCAGGAACGCCCTAAGTTCGCTGCACGCAAGGAGCTGCCTTTGGACCGCATGACATCCCACACCGCAAGTCAAGACGCGCTTCACGAACTTTCCGCCTCGGACTACGCTTGCTACCGCGTTGGTTTTCCAGAACGAACCTTTCAAACCCTGGCCCAGCACGGCATCGGCGCGGCCGAGGACCGTATTTTGGATTTCGGTCTGGGCACGGGCACCTTGGCACGTGGTTTTGCCGTACGCGGCTGTGCGGTCACGGCGCTGGAACAGACTCCGGAACAAATTGCGGCGGCCAAAAACATCGCCGAGTTCGAAGGCCTTGACATCGAGTGGGTGCTGGGTCGCGCCGAGCAAACCTGTCTGCCCGGCAACCAGTACGATGCGGTCACGGCGGGCCAATGTTGGCACTGGTTTGATCGCCCACGCGTGGCGCAAGAGGTGTACCGCCTCCTCAAGCCGAGTGGTCAACTGGCGATTATCCATTTCGATTGGCTGAACATCCCCGGCAGTGTTGCCGAAGCCAGCGAGCAACTCATGGACGCCTTTAACCCACTCAGTGCCAAACCGCACCTCAAATACGGCAACGGGGTCGGCATCTACCCGGCGTGGACGCTCGATGTTAACCAAGCGGGCTTTGAGTACATTCAAACGTTTTCGTTTGATGTGGTGGTGCCCTACACGCCGCAAGCTTGGCGCGGTCGGGTGCGCGCACACCAGGCATTGAGCGGTAAAATGACAACCGAACAAATCCTGCGCTTTGATCTAGCGCTCAAAGGCTTGCTCGAGATTAAGTACAACGATGAAATGTTGGAAATCCCCCATCGCGTCTGGGGTTTGGTGTGCGTCAAGACCTGAGCAATCGGCCGTGCGGAACAGCCCACGCGGGTCATGCCGGCGGGCCGACCCACCTGAGGAAACTGACGGTTCTCGCGGCCCTCAAATTCTGCTAAAACGCTAGGCATCTTCACGTTTTCCGAGTTACCAGCGACGCGTGGGAACCCAGGGTTCCGCTATCGATAAAGAGAGGTCCGGCGATGGATCGTAGACAATTTTTGCGCGCCAGTGCGGCGGCGGCGGGCGGCGTCCTGTTCAGCGTATCGCTGACGCGTTGTAGCGGCGAGAAACCGAGCTTTGACGGCTACTTGGAGCAAATCGGCATCGGTGCGTTTGTCTGGTTAAAGCTAGACGGCGATATCGAAATCATGATCCCCAAACCCGAAATGGGGCAAGGCGTGCGTCAGGCATTGGCGATGCTGGTTGCGGAAGAACTGAATGCCGACTGGAATCGCGTCCACTTGAAACAAGCGAATTTGGACGCCCGTTTTGGCGACCAGCAAGTCAGCGGCAGCTATAGCATCATTGCCCTATGGGAACCGATGCGCCAAGCGGGCGCCGCGGTAAGGGAATTGCTGTGTGAAGCGGCGGCAAAAAAGTGGCGAGTGAAACGCACCATGGTTGAAATCAAGGACCACCGCTTAATCCAGCGCGGCAAGCCAGGCACCACCCTGGACTTTGCCGACGTGGCGATGGACACCTTGTCCCTGACCCTACCAAGCAAAGTCCAGCTCAAAGACCCGGCCGATTTCACCTTAATCGGTACAACACCGGTCAACAAGGATCACGAGGACTTGGTACGCGGACAGCCGATGTTCACCAACGATCAGACCGACCATCATGATCGCGTTGCCGTCATTGTGCGCTGCCCATTTCTCAACGGTCGCTACGAGAAGCACACACCGCTCGATCCAAACAAACACCCCAACGTCATTAAGGTGCTGCCGCTGGCGGCCAGACCGGCGCCGGCGCAAACCTATCCGGGCGTTGCGATTGTGGCCTACAACACGCACGCCGCGATGAAAGCGGCGAAATCGCTAAAAATCGTTTGGAAGCAGACCAGCAAAGAAAACAGCCGCGATCTGTTTACGCAAGCTTCGGCAGCGGCGGCGGCCAAAGAAGTATTTGTCCAGGGCGATCCGGCGGCGGTTTTCGCCAAGACGGCGCCGACGGTACAGGCCTCGTACCAACTGCCGTTTTTAGCCCACGCCCCCATGGAACCCATGACCTGCCGGGTCGAGTTTTTCGAAGAGCAGGTGGTAATTTGGGCGCCGACGCAGTCGCCGGCATGGGCAACCCAAGCGGTGGCCGACTTACTCAGCATCGAGCCCGAAAAGGTCAAAATTAACGTCATGCGCATGGGCGGCGCGTTTGGACGGCGCGTCAACCCGGATTTCGTGTTGGAGGCAGCGGCCATTGCCAAACACTTCAACGAGCCGGTTACCCTGTTGTGGACACGCGAAGACGACATGCGCTTCGGTTTTTTCCGGCCGGCCAATGTGCACCAACTGAAAGCAACCCTGGACGAGGCGGGCATGCCACTGGCGCTGGAACACCATCTCTTCTCGAGTTCCATTACCAGCACCTACAACGGCGTCGGCCATGAAACGGCGCACGTCAACGAATCACGCGGCGGCGCCATGGATATGCCTTATGCGGTTGCCGCCTCACGGTTCCTGTTCACGGAACTGCAAACCGAGGTACGCCAAGGCTGGTGGCGAGCGGTGGAGTACGGTTACAACATCTTCGCCATCGAGTGTTTTATCGATGAAATGGCGGCGGCCGCCAACCAGGACCCACTGGCATTCCGGCTCAAACTCCTGGCCGGGCGTGCAACCTTCCAGCCCAAAAAGGACCAACCGCACCAGGTCGAGCCAAAGCGCCTTGCAGCGGTGCTGTCGTTGGCGGCCGAAAAAGCCGGCTACGTTTCCAAACAAAAGACGCGCGGCGCAAACAACCAACAAGCAGCCGATGAAACGACAACCCCGGCGACGGTGCGAACCGGAACGGGGTTTGCCGGTTGCTGGTTTTATACCAGCCGTACCTATGTCGGCCTCGCGGTGACGGTGACCGTGGATCCTTCAGACAATATTCGTGTCACCCAAATTCAGGCGGCGGTTGACTGCGGCGTGGTGATTGACCCGGACAGCGTCAAGGCTCAAGTTGAAGGCTCACTGGTGTACGGTCTTTCGGCCGCGCTCTACGGTGAAATCACGGTGGTGGACGGTCGCGTCCAGCAAAGCAACTTCGACGACTATCCAGTTTTGCGCATGCGCGACATGCCGGCAATCGAGGTCCACCTCGTACCGTCCAGCGCCGCGCCGGGCGGCATCGGCGAGCCGGCACTACCACCGTTAGCACCGGCTTTGTGTAACGCGGTATATGCAGCGAGCGGCCGGCGCATCCGCAGCTTGCCACTGCAGAAAAAGGAAAATCCAAGCTGAGCCGTTCTTGTGGGCGTACGCGCCCCATGCGCGGGGTGGCGAACGGCGACAGGAATTAGCGGGCGACACCCACGAAAAGCTTCAAGGCTTCCATAAGCTCTTTGGTTTGGATCGGTTTACTCAGATAGTGATCCATACCCGCTTCCAAGCATCGCTCGCGGTCGCCGGCCATGGCGTTGGCGGTCATGGCGATTATGGCGCGACGCTGACCCAGGCCTTCCTCTTCCTCGCGACGCCGAATCTCGCGGGTGGCCTCAAAGCCGTCCATTTCCGGCATTTGACAGTCCATCAAAATCACGTCGTAAGGCATTTGTTCAATGGCACCGACGGCTTCTTTGCCGTTGGCGGCCACATCGCAAAAATAACCCAGCTTTTCCATCAACCGAACAGCGACCTTTTGGTTCACGATATTGTCTTCGACAACCAAAACCCGATGCTTGGAACGGCTCATTTCGCGCAGGGTGTGCTGGGTGACCAGCTCGTTGGTCTCGCCGCCTTTTTCCAAGCCCATAATCGTGCTAATCGCGTCGTATAACTGGCTGAGCTTGACGGGTTTGGTCAGGTAACCACTGATGCCGATTTCCAGCATTTTGGCGGCGTCACCGCGACAAGGAACCGAGGTTAACAAGAGGATGGGAAGCTTGCCCAAAACGGGCTGTTTCTTGATTTCAATGGCCAACTGCCCGCCGTCACTGTCGGCTAAGAAAAAGTCGATAATCACCATGTCGAAGGGATTGCTGCCGGAGGCGGCCCGCGTCAGCAGGTCGTAGGCCTCATTAGCACGGTGCGCTTCGTGGACGACACAACCACTGTGCTCCAATTGATCGCGCAAGATCAAGCGGTTGGTGGCATTGGTATCGACCACCAAGATACGCAAGCCCTTGAGATCGCCGGCCGGCAGGAACACCTGCTGCCCGGCGCCGGCGGGTCGACCGAACTCGGCGGAGAAGGAGAAGGTAGCGCCTTTGCCTTCCTCGGAATTGACCCAAATCTGGCCACCCATGGCTTCGGTTAACTGCTTGCAGATGGCCAAGCCCAAGCCAGTACCGCCGTATTTGCGGGTGGTTGAGGCATCGACCTGCGAGAAGGGACGGAACAAACGGTTAGTCCGATCCTTGGGAATCCCAATACCGGTGTCGGTCACATCGAACTGTAACGTGTAGTGACCACCCTTCTCATGACGCAGGTACACTTTGACAAAAACTTCACCCTGATGGGTGAACTTGATGGCGTTGTTCACCAGGTTGAGCAAAATCTGGCGCAAGCGACCGGGGTCACCCATCACGCGCTGAGGCACGTTGTGGCTGACCATCATGACCATTTCCAAACCTTTTTCTTGGGCGTTGCGGCCCAACAGGTCGCCGATCTCTTCGACACAGGAACGCACGTCGAATTCGATGATCTCCAGCTCCAACTTGCCAGACTCAATTTTCGAGAAGTCGAGCAGGTCGTTAATCAAGGTTAACAAGGCTTCTGCCGACCGGCGTACAATTCGGGCGGATTCACGCTGCTCGCGGGTCAGCTCGGTATCCAGCAACAAACCGGACATGCCGATAATGCCGTTCATGGGCGTGCGAATTTCGTGGCTCATGTTGGCCAAGAACTGGCTTTTGGCAGTAGCCGCGGCAAGGGCTTTTTCTTTTTCGGCTTCGAGTTCTTTGGCGTGCAAACGCCGCTCGGTAATGTCGCGAACAACGACAACCCAACCCAGAACTTGATCCTCACCGGTTCGAATTTGCGAGGCATTTTCTTCGACAAAGGTCCAGCGGTCACCGGAATGAAGCAATAAGGCTTCCTGGTTACCCCGCGTTTCTTGACCGGCCCCGCCCAGCAAAATCGGTTCTTGCAAACGTTCATCGATGAGCCGCAGGATTTTATCAATCGGACGATCCACGGCCTCATCGCCGGGCACGCCCAGCAAGCGTTCAGCTTGCATGTTCATAAACGTAATGACACCGTCGGTGTCGGTGGTAATCACCGCATCACCAATACTGGCCAAGGTCACACTCAACCACTGTGACTGTTTCTGTAACTCTTCCTGCGCCTCGCGCTCCTTGGTGATGTCCTTGGCAAGACACACAAAACCCTGGATATCCATTTGATCGTCGGACAGGAACGAACTGGAAAAACGGACCGGGATAATTTTGCCGTCTTTGGTTTTAAAGAGGTTCTCCTCGGTACCGTCCTCGTTGCGACGGAAGAAGCCCTGAACCTTGGGCGTGCGCATTTTCGTGTAAATGTCGGTAACGGCCCGGCCGATCAGTTCCGATTCGTCATAACCCAACATGGTACAAATTGAATCGTTAACCCAGCGGATATAGCCGTCGGGCGAGACAATTAACAAACCTTCGCCCAGGCTGTTGACGATGTTGAGCGCGTCAACGGCCTCGCGTACGCGCAGGCTGAGCTGAGCAACGGATTGGGTAATGCGCGGCAGCTCGTGCAGGTGTTCGACAGCCCGCAAATCAGCCAAGTCCCCGGAACTGGACATGGGCAACTGCTGCCGGACCCGAGCAAATTCCATGAGGATGCGTTCTTCAAATTGGTGCAATAAAAACCAGCCGGCGCCAACCAGTAACAAGGCAAAGACGACAATCGCGACCATTAAAGGCCATAAGCGCTGGTTGAGGCCGAGTACGCCGGCGGCGTGCTCGCGGGTGTTGCTAATAACGGCTTTGTAGACGTCGAAGTTCACTTCATTGACCAGTTCGGCCAGCTCTTCCCGGTACTTGGCCGAATCGCGCGGTTGATCGACCAACTTCTTGAGTTCGGTCAACTGCTGCCCAATCAGGGCGGCGGCGGCCTTGGCGTCGTCGTTGCCTTCTTTATTGACAATCTCGCGCCAGGCAATGAAGGCGTCGTAGGTGCGCTTGTAACGCAGTTCCTGATCGCCGGCATTGAGCGAAGGCACGTGCAAAACCCAGTAGTTGAGCTGAAGCAAAAATTCATTGCCACCCGACATGACCGCCTGGCCATGTTTCCAATCATTCTCCCACTGCCCCAGCTTGTTCTGTTGACGATGCTGCAGGAGCCAAACAAACAGAACCAGCAAAAGCAGTAGGAATACAAAGGAGCCGAGCAAGATACGGGGTAACCAACGAATTTTCATAAACCTTCACACATCGTCAAGTATGGATAAACATCTCTATTCAAGCAGATTTATGCCCGTACTTGGCTAAAATATCGAGAGGATTGAAGTTGGTGTCTTCGAGCGTCATCGGCGTCACGATCCGACGTTCGAGATTTTCTTCACCCACGGCCTCACCAACTTGCGCGGGCAACGGTTGATCGCGAAAGGTCCCATCCAACTGGGTTAGAATGAGAATCTTGGGTTCTTCGGGTTCGGTGTGGTTGGGTTCAAAGGCCACCGCCATTTCACCGGAATCCAGCATGAGAATGGTTCCCGGCGGATAAGGCCCCAGACAATCGACCAGCCATTTAAAGGCTTTGGCGTCGTAAAGGCGGCCGACCTGTTCTTTGAGCTCGCCCAAAGCGGCGCGAGGATCGACGGGTCGATTGGCGCCGTCGCGATGGATCATGGCGTCATAGGCATTGAGCACTCCGGCCAATTTCCCGTAGAAAGAGATTTCATCGCCTTTGAGCCCACGCGGATAACCGGAACCGTCGAGGTACTCGTGGTGCTGACCGACAAAGTCGGTAATCACAGCAGGCACATTTTTCATTTTCGCAAGGTAGGCCAAACCCCGGTCGACATGCTGGCGCAGGTGTTCTTGTTCAGAACGCGACAAACGCCCTTTTTTGTTGATGATTTCCTTGGGCAACATACATTTGCCAATGTCGTGCAACAGCGCCGCTTTGCCCAAATTAAGCAGGGCCACCTCGTCCAGTTGCATGGACTTGCCGACAAACAGCGCCAATATCGATAAGTTGACACAGTGATCAAAAACAATCTCATTGGCGTTGCGCAACACGGAAACACAGAGCATGGACTGCGGGTCTTCGAAAATTTGGTCCATTAACAAGCCGACTTGTTGGTCGGCCTGCTCCTCGGTAATCATTTTGCCGGCGCGAATTTCTTCCATCAGCTCCGCGGTTTGCTGAAACACCATGGTTTGAATCTGCGATGCTTGTTCGGCTTGCCGTTGAATAGCGGCGCCGGAGCCGGCGGCGGGTAAGTCGCCGCGCGCACTATCGAGGGCAATCTCAACGTCGACACCGCGATCGAGATCAATCACCAAATCGGTCACACTGGCTTTGCGCAATTTGTCAATGGTCCGCTGGTTTTGGATGCTCTTCCGAAAAAAAGGCAAACTGATCCAGCTACGGTTGGTAGAAACCACGTACATGCCCGGGCGCAACTGATCAATGGTAATTTTTTTTTGCATCGGGTCTCTGTTCCCTTACTGAGCAAATAAGGTGGTGGAAGGCGACTGCCGGAAGGACTCCGGTCGTTCAAAGCCATTTGTCGCAAACCGACACAACGACCAACCAGGAATACCGCCACAGAAGGGGAGGAGGGTAACCCATGGAAAATGGCTGTCTCGAACCAAGGACAAACGATAATAGACGAGATTTTGTTATTGTAGCATCTCGGCTGAAGATTCGCGACGGCGATCAACAGCCAAAAGATTGAAAACGAAGGCCGGTTGCGCGCTTCCTTCGAGGGATTAACACGAGGGCCGAGGCCAAAGCCGTCAAGAAAAGCAAGGCGTGGGCGAAAGCGTTGCAGCGCGGGTCAAAATTGTTTTGCCAGGGGCAAGCGGACGCTGTTAGATTACCTGCGAAACAATTCACCGCCAAGGAAACCCACCATGCAAAAACGCCACGAACGCATCTTCAGCCCCCAACTCGGCGGCGCCATGCACCTTTGGTGCTTCGGCCACTGGGGCAAACCGGTTTTGGTTTTTCCATCCGCCGCCGGCTTCGCCCACGAGTGGGACGCGCAAGGCATGATCGACGCCCTCGCCCCTTTGATTTACCAAGGCAAAATTAAGCTGTACTGTCCCGAAAGCAATATCAGTCGCAGTTGGACGAACAAACAGGCGCCGATGGGCGAACGCATTGAGAACCACAAGCGTTACGAGGCGTTTATCATGCAGACCTTGGTACCCTGGATTCGCAACGACTGCCGTTCTGAATCCATTCGCCTGCACACGACCGGCACCAGCTTGGGTGGTTTCTTCGCCGGTTTGTTTGCCCTCAAGTACCCCGAGGTATTTGATTATGCGCTGTGCATGAGCGGGCGTTACGACCTGACCGCGTTCACACAAGGCTTCAACAACAGCGATATTTACTTCAACAGCCCACTCGCATTTGTGCCGGGCTTGGAGGGTCAAGCGTTGCAGCGTGCACGTCAAACCCACCTCACACTGGTCTGCGGTCAGGGTGCTTGGGAAGAAGGCTGCATTGAAGAAACCATTGCCTTGGGCCGCCTGTTACAAAACAAACAAATTCCTAACTTTATCGATATCTGGGGCCGCGACGTGGCCCACGATTGGAACTGGTGGCGCCGCCAAGTGGTTCACCATCTGGGCGGCTTGTACCAAAGCGCCTAAGCACCGTTCCCTTCCGCCGACGGGTATCGACGTAACACGCGCCGAGGCCCGCGGCGTACGGACCCTTCTAACCAGAACTTCACCGCCGCGCCAATCCATGCCGTAGCGCGATGATCAGCGGCGCGATGCAGCTTTTAGGGCCCCCTATCTTGTGATATAAGGTTAGGTTTGCACTTCGCGAGCCGCGACGGTCACGTCTTGGCTCGGAGAAGATGCGCCCGGGACCCGACGTAACGGATCCCAACGGCATACCGCACCACAACGCCGATTGGACGTCTCCCCCGCCGCGTTTGCTTCAAACCCGGCGCCTGCGCTTGCCGTTGCGACACCAAATCCGGGTTCTGTCACTTGATTAGGAGAGGGACGTCATGGATCAAATCGCCGAAAAATGGTCGATTGAGCGCGCGCGCGAATTATACAAGGTCGATCAGTGGGGTCTGGGCTACTTTAGCATTAACGAACAGGGCAATATTTGCGTTCAAGCGGCAAGCGATTCGCCCCACAAGATCGATTTAAAAAAGCTGATCGACGAATTACACAAGCGCAAAATCAATGCCCCGGTGTTAATCCGCTTTATGGACATTTTGCGCGACCGCATTGCCCAACTTTCCAATGCGTTTAACCACGCAATTGAAGACAACGATTACGAAGGCAAATACCAACCGCTGTTCCCCATTAAGGTCAACCAGGAACGCGACGTCGTTACCTCCATGCTGGAACACGGCAAAGAGTTTGGTCTCGGTTTAGAAGCCGGCTCCAAAGCCGAGCTCTTAATTGTGTTGGCCATGACCACCGACCTCAACACGCCGATTGTGTGTAACGGCTACAAAGACCGCGAGTTCGTCAGTCTGGTCGGTATGGCGCACCGTATGGGCAAAACCATTTTCCCGGTGATCGAGAATTACGAGGAACTGGAAACCTTCATCGCATACTACAAAGAAACCGGCATCATGCCGCGCCTGGGTCTGCGCATCAAACTCTCTACCCGCGGCGTCGGCAAATGGGCCAAAACCGGCGGCGACGCCTCTAAATTCGGTCTGCGCGTGCCCGAAGTGTTGCGTGCCATTGAGCGCCTCAAAGAAGAGAACCTGCTGCACGCACTCAACTTGTTGCACTTCCACATCGGCAGCCAAATCACCAAAATCAAAGTGGTGAAACAGGCCATCGTCGAAACCATGCGCGTGTTCGTCGAAGTCGTCCGCCTCGGCGCCAAACTGGACTACCTGGATATCGGTGGCGGCTTGGGTGTCGACTACGACGGCAGCTCTAAGGAATCTCATTCCACCATCAACTACAGCTTGCGCGAGTACGCGGGCGACATCGTCTATCGGATTAAACAAATCTGCCAAGAAAACGACGTGCCCATGCCGAACATCCTGTCCGAGTCGGGCCGTTTCCTAGCCGCCCACTACTCGCTCATGGTCACCAACGTGCCCGCAATAAGCTCGATTCAACCCTGTGGCTTGGCTTTCCCCAAACCCGACAAGGGTTACGGCCCGGTCAAAGAGATGTTCGACATTCTCGACAACATCACCAAAGACAACTACAGCGAGTGTTACCACGACGCCGTCCAGTACCGCTCTGAAGCGCTGAGTTTGTTTAACTTGGGTTACTTGACCCTGCCCGAACGCGCCTACATGGAAGAAGTTTATTGGCAGATCATGCGCCGCGTCCACGAGTTGTCGCGCGACAGCGTCATGCAAACACCCGAATTCGAAGAACTGGAAACCGAACTTTCCGACACCTACTTCGCCAACTTCTCCCTGTTCCAGTCGCTACCCGATTCTTGGGCCATCGATCAACTGTTCCCGATTGTGCCGATCCACCGCCTCGACGAAGAGCCCGACCGCCTGGGCACCGTCGTCGATTTAACCTGCGATTCCGACGGTGTTATCGACAACTACATCGGCGAAGACGGCCCGCGTTCTTCGATGATGCTGCACCGCCTCAACGAAGGCGATCACTACTACATCGGCATCTTCCTAATCGGCGCCTACCAAGAAACCCTGGGCGAACTGCACAACCTGTTTGGCGACACCCACGCGGTCCAAATTCGCATTCAGGGCGACAACCAATACCGCATTGAGAACCTGATCAAAGGCGATACCATTCACCAAGTTTTGAATTACGTATCGTTTAACCGCAGCGAACTACTGCATAAAATGCGCGATCAAATTGAGCAATCGGTTGACGACGGCCGTCTCGACCTAGAAGAGTCAGCCAAGCTCATGGACCTTTACGAAGAAGGTTTCTACGGCTACACCTACTTCGAAGAATAAACTGCGCGGTACCAACACCAAAAAGGCCGGATCCCCTCGAGGGAATCCGGCCTTTTTTCGTTTGGGTTAAGTGGCTTTAGTGTTTGGCGATCAGATCCAACTTTTGCGAGTAACGGTCTCTGTTAAAAACGTCGGGTGCCAATTCACGCGCTTCGCGTAAGGCGCGTTCGGCTTTGCGGTCTTCGCCGAGCTTGTGGTAAGCGGCAGCCAACATGTGGTGAAACTCGTGGGTTTTGGGCTTGCGGTAAATCGCCTTACGGAAACGAGAAACCGCTTCCTGGAAGTCGCCGGTTTCAAAAGCACGTCGGCCCAGATCGTACTGATAAAAAGGGTTGCGATCACGAAAACGCTGCACCTTGCGCCGCAATTTCTCAGCTTCGACCAAACGACCGGTTTTACTGTAAAGGCGCTCCAAATTGTTCATGGCGGTAATTTCAGTATGGTTCACGCGCAGTGCTTTGCGGTAGCAGGCTTCGGCCTGCTCGGCATCACCGACGTATTGGTGGGCGACGCCCAAATTGGACCAAGCAAAGCTGATGTCGTTGTCGACATCGACGGCCTTTTGAAACCAAGCCAAGGCCTCGAAGCGCTTGCCGGCGGCGAACCGCTCAGCAGCAATATTGTTGTAGTACTGTGCCAGCGCGCGGTTGTCGGAAACGATGCGCGAGGTCCGATCATCGCGCTCGACGTCGGGGTTGAAGTCGACCGTAATCACACGCCCGCCCAAGAAAACAACGGCATTCATGTGCCGGTTCAACACAACCACATTGCCGTGTTTGTCCCACGTCGGCACGTTCATCACTTCCTGAAACGCGACCTTAAACCCGGCGTGGCGCGCCATGGCCACGAACATGTTGGTAAAGGAAAGGCAGTTTCCGCTGCGTTGCACAAAGGTTTGTTCGGCGGTTTTGGTGGTGGTGTTTTCGTAGGTTAAGTTGAGGAAATCATTGTTGAACACCACATAGACCAAGCGCTGCAGGCGCGAGGTCGGATTACGAATCGCTTTAACATTATCGTCAACAAAGGTTTTCATCTCCGGCGACATCTTTAAGACGTCGACTTCGGGAACCTCATGTGTGGTGGGCTCCGCCGCCTGAAGCAAGCAAAACAGCAAAAACGTTGAGACCATGTACCCTCCTAATCCCAAACAACGGTCGATAAATACAGATGCGCCAAAATTCGGCAGGCATGCACAGGTGCTAAAAACCCATACGAATTATTCGGCTCGATTCCTCGGCTTTAAAGCAAAAAAATTAAAAAGCCATGGATTTTTTACGGCGTCTGCCGCGAAACGGGCCCAAGGCGCGCCTTCAGCAGATGGTGAATCTTGAGGTAAAAACGGCGCCGACTCTAAGGGCAAACGCCCAAGCGCACAAAAAAAGATAAGCTGGAATTAAATCTAACCGAAATTTCAGCCAAGAGGCCGGCTTCGCCCGAAAGCTTTACATGAATTTAACACGGCCAAACCAAAATGCAAGCGCCTACACCTTTCACCAGCACCTCTAACGAAGCTCAAGCGCCTGGCTTTTAATGGTTTTTATTTGATCGCGAAGCTCAGCCGCTTTCTCGAATTCCAACGCCTCGGCAAATGCCAACATCTCTTTTTCCAATTTGGCGATTTCCTTGTAGGCCTCTTCCTTGGTTTTGGGCGCCGCCGCGTCGGCCGCCATTTTGCGCTGGGTCGCGTAATCACTTTCGTAAAGTTCGGCCAAGGGATCGTTCAGCGAGCGCACCACGGTCTTCGGCGTAATGCCGTGTTCTTCGTTATAGGCCAACTGAATTTTGCGACGACGCTGGGTTTCGTCGAGCGTTTCGCGCATGGCGTCCGACACATAATCCGCATACATAATCACACGCCCGTCGACGTTACGTGCGGCACGACCTACGGTCTGAATGAGCGAACGGGCGGATCGCAGGAAACCCTGCTTGTCGGCATCGAGAATCGCAACCAAAGCCACCTCGGGTAAATCAAGGCCCTCGCGCAAAAGGTTGATCCCAACCACCACATCAAAAACCCCAAGCCGCAGTTGGTGCAAGATTTCGAGGCGCTCCAAGGTATCGATCTCACTGTGAAGATAGGCAACCTTCACACCGTGCGACTGAAAATACTCGCTCAGGTCTTCGGCCATGCGTTTGGTTAAGGTCGTCACCAAGGTGCGCTGATTGCGTTCGACGCCGGCGCGAATTTCGTCGAGCAGGTCGTCGATTTGGTTTTTGATCGGACGCACTTCGATTTCCGGATCACACAGACCGGTCGGGCGGATAATCTGCTCCACCACGGCCCCCTCGGTGCGCTCCATCTCAAACGGACCAGGTGTGGCCGAAACAAACAGAACCTGACCGGTGCGCGCGTGAAACTCCTCCGCTTTTAGCGGGCGGTTGTCCAGGGCCGACGGCAAGCGAAAACCGTAACCGACAAGGTTTTCTTTGCGGGCGCGGTCACCCCGATACATCCCGCCGATTTGCGGCACCGTCATGTGGCTTTCATCGAGGAAAAGTAGATAGTCCTCGGGAAAGTAGTCCATCAAGGTCGAGGGCGGCGAACCAGGCGGTCGACCGTCCAGATAACGGGAGTAGTTTTCGATGCCGTGACAAAAACCGGTTTCGGCCAGCATTTCTAAATCGAATTGGGTGCGTTGGCTCAGGCGTTGGGCTTCCAGCAACCGCTTCTCCTGGTTGAGTTCCAACACACGCTGGTCCATCTCCACGCGAATCTGTTCAATGGCGGCGTTAAGCCGTTCGGTGGGCGTAACAAAGTGGGTGGTGGGAAAAACCCGAACCTGTTCGAGGTCGTAGGCGGCTTTGCCGGTTAAGGGGTCGAAGGCCTGAATCAGCTCGACATCGTCGCCAAAAAACTCAATGCGAATGCCGAGATCTTCGTAGGCAAGGTAGACTTCAACGGTGTCGCCGCGCACGCGGAAGGTGCCGGGATAAAAAGCGCTGTTGTTGCGCAAGTACTGAATACCGACCAAATCGCGCAGAAGTTGCTGGCGGTCGTACTCCTGATCGACCTGCAAATTCACGGTCAAATCGTTGTAAAACTGAGGCGAACCCAGGCCGTAAATACAAGAAACCGAAGCGACAATGACGACATCGCGACGTTCCAACAACGACCGCGTGGCGCTGAGCCGCAGTTTTTCGATGTCTTTGTTGATGGTGGCTTCTTTTTGGATGAAGGTGTCAGTGGCGGCGACATAGGCCTCGGGCTGATAGTAATCGTAGTAACTGACAAAGTACTCGACGGCGTTTTCCGGGAAGAATTTTTTAAATTCCTGGTAGAGCTGGGCGGCCAGCGTTTTGTTGGGCGCCATGATCAGCGTCGGCCGGTTAACGGTTTCAATGACCTTCGCCATGGAAAAGGTCTTGCCGGAACCCGTGACGCCGAGCAGGGTTGTGTAAACCTCGCCGCGTTCAATCGAAGCAACAATATCGTTGATCGCCTTGGGCTGATCGCCACGCGGTTCGTAATTGGTGTGCATGCGAAACGGTTTCACCGCGCGCCTCCCGGGTTTGGTCGTTTCTGGAACGCTACAACAAGACGCCGTAAAAGAAAAGGAGCGACCCGGCAAGAGGTCGCTCCGTCTCCGAATTTAACAATGTCAGCCGTCGTCGAGAACGAGCAGCGCGGTTTCAGTGATGTTTCCCCAACGCTGTCGCCGCCGGGTGAAACCGGTGAACGCGCACGGAATTTTTAGAGATAACTGCGCAGGGCGTAGGGACAGGCATCCATGACAACTTGGATCCCTTCGTTTTCCAGACGTTCCTGAAACAGGAAATGGAAAACGCCTTGTTGACACCAAACCATTTTGGGTCGCCATTTGAGCGCAAGAATTTCGTCGGCAAGCGCCGGCAAGTGATCGGAATTGCGAAAGACTTGAATGATGTCGACCGGTTGTTCGAGGTCGGCGAGTCGTGCTTTAACCGGAACTTTGCCAGGCGTGGAACCGTTGAATTTGGGATTAATACCAGTGACGCGATTGCCTTCCTCAAGCAAGAACGCGGTCACCTTTCCGACAATGCGGGCCGGATTTTCGCTGTAGCCTACCACGGCAACAGATGATTTGCCGTGGAACAGACGCATACCTTCGGATACAGGACCGAACATAATCAGAGCCTCCAACTTATCGACTCTTGATGTGATAATTTCAGGTCCTCATTGCGAGAGACCGATGCATCCGTGCGTGTCGAGGAAAACCTCATGAAGAATAGCTACCTGGATCAGGACATTTATAAAAAGCGAATATAAACAAAGCAGGCGCACGGATACGGGACGGCGCGCCGAATAACACACCGCCCGTTGGCTGATTAGTGGTGGTTTTTCACCATGCTCATCAGGTCACGTTTGGCTTCACCTTGGTAAACCTGACGGGGTCGACTGATGCGCGTCGGATCGCCTTGCATTTCGCGCCACTGCGCGATCCAGCCAGGCAGACGGCCGACAGCAAACATCACGGTGAACATCTCGGTAGGGATGCCCATCGCTTTGTAGATGATGCCGCTGTAGAAGTCGACGTTGGGATAGAGTTTGCGATCAACGAAATAGGAATCCTTGAGCGCAGCTTCTTCCAATTCTTTAGCAAGCTTCAACAACGGATCGTTGATGCCGAGTTTGGACAGGACGCGGTCGGCGTGTTTCTTGATGATGCGGGCGCGCGGGTCAAAGTTCTTGTAGACACGGTGACCAAAACCCATCAAGCGGAAGCCGGACTCTTTGTCCTTGGCAAGGTCGAGGTACTTCTGGATGTCGCCGCCGTCATTTTTAATGACTTCGAGCATTTCCAAAACTTTTTGGTTGGCGCCGCCGTGAAGCGGGCCCCACAGGGAACACATGCCGCCGGCGATAGCGGCGTAAAGGTTCACCTGGCTGCTACCGATCATGCGCACGGTGGCGGCCGAGCAGTTTTGCTCGTGATCGGCATGCAGGATCAACAACAGGTCAAGCGCTTTGACAATGTCGGGATCCAATTTAAAACGATTGGCGGGGGTGTTGAAGGTCAGGTCCAGGAAGTTGGCGGCGTAGGATTGGTCGGGGTTGGAGTAGTTCAACGGCCAACCGCGCAACTTGCGGTACACCCAGGATGCCAAGACAGGGATTTTGCCGAGTAACCGCAAAATCGCTTTGTCAACCTGTTCAGGGTCATTTTCGTCGTAAGGGTAATAAGCGTACATGCTTGGCAACACACTTGCCAGCAGCGCCATCGGGTGGGAATCTTTGGGAAACGCTTCAAACATGCGCGCCAACCCGTTGTGGGGCAGCGAGTGTTCGGCAATGTCGTCGCGGAAACGATCGTACTCGGCCTGACTCGGCAGGCGACCGTAAATCACCAGATAGGCGGTTTCGAGGAAATCCGTTTTTTCACACAGATCTTCAATCGGATAGCCGCGGTGGCGAAGAATTCCCTTTTCGCCGTCAATGAACGTAATACTGCTTTCACATGACCCGGTATTGACGTAACCAGGGTCTAATGTAATTAAACCCGTCTGAGCGCGCAGCTTAGAAATGTCGAGCGCGCGCTCGCCTTCAGTGCCCTCAACAACCGGGAGTGAAATTTGGGAACCCCCGTAGGAAAGTTCTACTTGATCCACGCCTCACTCCTTACTTTGGAAATAAATCAATCCATCTCGACGACCTGGTGATGGTGCCATTGCGTGCCGCAACCGCTTGTTTGAAGAGCATCAGGAAACGGACATCCGTTTTTCCGCACCAAGCCGCTGCTCATTTTAGGAGATGGTTTCAATCATGTGCAAGCGTAAATTCGCAAAAGCACCCCCGCTTTCAGCCCGCAACGGACCCCGACACCACCCGCGCAGGCCAAGCGATTTTCACGCCTGGATTTCTTCCGGCCACCGCGCTTTTTTGGTATGATCGCGCCCATGAAAGACGCACGTTTGGCGGAGCTCGTCCGCGCGATTCAACAAGGTAAACTAAGCCGCAACCGCCACTTCGAGGCGTTTAAGGATCCGCTTGTCCAAGAAGCGCGCAGTATCCATTTGCGCCTTCAAACCCTGACCCGCATGCTCGAGCAACACGCCGCCCACGAACTCGAAGTCGAAGCCGTTCGCGAAACCGATCAATTCCGCGTCCATGTGCGCGTTTCGCGCCTCCACCTCTCCTGGACAGCGCGTTTCAACGCCGTCGAGTTCGGCCTTCTGCTCGAGCAGCGCCCCGCCCGTTTTTACCTCGGCCACGCCGCCGACGCTTCGCGGCCCTCCTAGGCCGCCGCCACATTCCGGCCAACGCGGCCCCTTTCCACCACGGGCCCCGCCCGTGCGGGCCGACGGCCTTCCGCGTGAGGACCTTTTATGACCCTGATCGATCCCCGCCATCGCAAACCCGTCGCGGTGTGGCTCGCCACCGTTTGCACGCTTACCTTTTGCATGATTCTCCTCGGCGGCCTCACACGCCTGACCGATTCCGGTCTGTCCATGGTGGATTGGGACCCGATCATGGGCGCCATCCCCCCCACCAGCGAAGCCGACTGGGCCGAGGTCTTTGCCAAATACCGCCAATCGCCCCAGTACCTCAAAGAAAACACCGGCATGGCGCTCGATGACTTCAAGTTCATCTTTTATATGGAGTACTTCCACCGCCTCCTCGGTCGCTTCATCGGCAGCATCGTCGCCCTCCCATGGCTGTTTTTCGTCCTGCGCGGCATGGTCAAAAAACCCATGATCTTTCACGGCATCGCCATTCTCATGCTCGGCGGCTTCCAGGGCGTCATCGGCTGGTACATGGTTCAATCCGGTCTCGTTGATGTGCCACGCGTCAGTCACTTCCGCCTCGCCATCCACCTCTCGCTCGGCATCGCCTTATTCACTTACGTCCTCTGCTTGGCGTTCGCCGTGTTTTTGCCCCACCGCAACCACCAAGACGCCGCGACCCTGCCGTCCCTCACCCGTCCCACCCTTGTGGTTATGGGCCTGGTCGGCCTCCAAATCATCAGCGGCGCCTTCGTCGCCGGTTTGCGCGCCGGCCACGCTTACAACACTTTTCCGCTGATGCACGGCCGCTTCTTGCCACGCGCCGCCTGGTCCTATGAACCGCTGCTCGCCAACTTCCTCGAAAACCCCGTCATGATCCAATTTGTTCACCGTTGGTTTGCCTGGTTCGTGGCTGCCGCCGTCATCGCCCTTTACCTGGCTTACGCGCGTCGCCTCCACTCGCCCCGCCTGCGCACCGCCTTTAATTTGCTCTTGGCATGTCTGGGTTTACAAGTTACCCTGGGCATACTGACTTTACTAACACGAGTGCCCGTCGGCTTGGGCTCGCTGCATCAGGCTGGTGCTGTCTTGCTTTGGTCCATCTTGCTGTTTATCGGCTTCCACGGTTGGACCCGGCGCGCCTAACGCCCCGAAGGAACCGCTGTGACCGAGCGCCATGGATTTTTAGTTTCGCGATCCGAAATACAGGCCCGCATTATTGCCGGCAAGTTGCGCGATGAAGGTCTGGTCATCGATAAAGTTGTCGTCGACCCCAGCGGCTGGCAGGCCGTGCTCCATCAACGCAGCCGCCGCCCCACCGATTTCTTGGTCATCGATTTCGACAGCGATCCGCTGATCGCGCTCAGCTTACTCGACGAACTACACGCCTCACCCGAATGGCACAACATCCCGGTCTTTTTTGTCAGTCGCTCCATCAGCGAAAACGAAATCGAACGGTTTCTCACCAAATTGCGGGTCTGCTTTGTTCAAATCCCCGCCCCTAAAAATCAATTGGCCGGCCTCATCAACGATTACCTCAATCAATGCGCGGCCGACCGTCACCAAGGCAACCTGGCTGAAAACCCCTTGCCCGCCAAGGCCAAGGCCTACCACTTAGTGCGCGGCAAACCCCACTTCCTACCCGCCGACACCAACTTAACCGAAGTGCGCAACTACATGATTCGCCACAACGCGACCTACGTTCTGACCTACGACAACGACGAACTGGCGATTCACACCATGCGCGATCATTTACGCGCCGTCAATGAGGGCGGCGACCCTGCAAGCCAAACGCTGCGCGGCCGACTGAACCAACACTTCCTGAGCCTTCAACACGACGTTGACTGGACCATTGCCTTCACCACTTTTGCAGGCAGCGGCGCACGCCACCTCATCCTGACCGACGGCGACGAGGTCGTCGGCGTCATCGAACCGGAGTGCTTTCACAAAATCGTCATGCGGCGCGTCTTCCTGTCTGAGTTCAAATAAGTCGGCCTTAAAACGACAAAAACCCACCGGGCGGCGGGTTTTCTGGAGCGGAAGATGGGGATGTAATCGTGAATGGAGGGAAAAAAAAGGTGGGACATTGTTTGGAGGGATTGTGTTTGGTGGGAAAAAGAAAGGTGGGACAAAAAAAGGCGGTCTTACATCCCCGCCGGTATTCTAGCACAAACCAGGCTGCAACAAAAAGGAATCACGGTCATAAGGCGCTCGCCCCCGAAGCGTCAGGTCAAAAGAGGTAAGGACCTGCCGGCATTAATGGTTTTAGACGCCGGCCGCCTTGACATCAAACGGGGGGTTTCCTAAACTGAGGAACGGAGTTTTAGGTACATGAATCACTAGGCTGGATGGGTTTATGAGCGAAAACGTTGAGGATCTCTACCTCAAGGGTTTTATGGCGTTCAGTGCGAAAAACTATGCTGAAGCTAAGTCTTATTGGGAAAAAGTACTCCAACTGTCACCCGATCACCAACAGGCGCAAAAGGGTCTTCGCGACCTTATGCAAGCCGCAAATGGTGGATCCGCGGCGGGCGCCGCGGCCGGCCAAACCTCCCAGAGCGGCGCAAAAAAGCGCAGCTCCAAAGAGATTTTGCAGGAAATCAAACGCCTTTACGGCGCCAAGCAATACCAAGAGGCGCGTCGCTTGTGCGAATACCTGCTAAAGAAACACCCCAACAACAACGATCTCAAGGGATTGTTCAAAAAAATCGACGCCCGTTACCGCGCCACGCAGTCCCAATCAGGCGCACGCGCACCGAGCGATAAAAGTTCACCCGACCTTGAGTCGACCATGTATTACACTTCCAAGGCGGAAGCGTTTGTCGACGGCGAGGGAGACGAGGGCGGCGACAACGCAGCCGAGGTCGAACGCCTGACACAACAAGGCGTTCAGCTTTACGAAGTGCAAGATTACGACCGCGCCCTAGCTGCGTGGCGGCAAGCGTTGGCCCTGGACCCCGGCAACCGCATCGTTCAGGATTACATCACCAACGTCAGCGCCATGCTCGCCGAAGAACAGCAAGCGGCGCCAGAGCCCGAACCGGCGCCCGTTGCGGCCGCCCCAGCCGCCCCAACGCCGCCCCCGGCGACCGACGGCAAAGCCGGCCCCTCCAAAGAGGCCTTGCTCAACACCTACAACGAAGGCCTGCAACTTTACGAGTCCGGTCAATACGCGGCCGCCATGGAAAAATGGCACTATATTCTCGAGTTTCACCCCAACCACAAAGAGACCCAGCAGTGCCTCGAAAAAACCAAGGTCGCGCTGGAGCAGCAACAGCAGTACAAAACCGACCTTGAGCAGGCCAAAAAAGCGCTGCTCGGCGGCGACCATGAAGAAGCGGAACGCTTGGTGAAAGCGCTCGCGAAAAAGGCCCCCGATCTGGACGGTTTAACCGCGCTGAAAAACTCGATTGAAAACCGCAAAAAACAGATCAACGAAATCCGCAGCCTTGAGCTCGAGGAAGACGGTGGCAAAAGCAAAGCCAAAGCCGGCCCCTCGGACGAGGAAATCACCAAGTTCTTCACACCCGACGAAGAAGGCGCCACTGATACACGCCAGGTCACCAAAATCATCAAGGTCCGCAAGGAAAAGAAACCCATCAATAAATGGTTGTGGTTTGGCGCACCGACCCTCACCTTGAGCTTGGTCGCCGGCTTATACTTCGGCTTCCAATACATGGAACACCTGCAAGAACAAAAACTGGCGGAACCTCAGGAAGAGATCATCCCTACCGCGACCCAAATCGACTGGAACAGCGATCTGCAGAAAGTTACCGATTTCAGCACCTACGCCAACGAGTACGTTTCTTCGCAAGAACCGGCTCTAGCCGTCCTCGCCTACCGTCGTGTCCGTGAGATTGCCACGCCGCGCATCGCTGAACTCAACGCGGTCGAACCCTCGAAACGCACGTTTGAGGACAAGGACGAGTTATCACGCCTTTCCGAAATGTCGATTGAAGCGAAAGCCGCCCTGGCCGCTCAAGAAGAGAAGCTAACTCCTCCCGAGGAAGGCGCCGATCTCGCCAAAGCCATTCGCCAGGCGCAAAGTGACATGCAACGCAACCGTTACCAAGAAGCGGCGGATCGCCTGACCCCGTTTCTGGGCGGCAACCTGGACAACATTGAAATGCTAAACCTGCTCGGTGACGCCCACGAAGCCTTGGCCGTCGCCGGCCTTAAGGACAAAAAGCTGACCGACGCGGTAACCCACTTCCGTTATGCCGCGGTGTTAAAAACCGCCTTTGTGATGCCACGACGTAATCTTGAGGTGATCGAACGTTTCTTTAACGGTAAGATCTCCGAAAACGAAAAGGACCAGTGGTTCTACTTCCACATCTAGCGCCACGCGGTTCTTTTCCGTCACCAACCAACGGGCCCACGCGGCCCGTTGAAGAACCGCTGAGGAAACCGTGAACCTTTGTTTTGTGTGTGGTGCCGGCCTTGACGCGGAAAAACCGCAATGCCCGCAATGCAGTACACCCCTTACCGACCTCGTCCACTTCATGAAGGTCTACCAAAAACCGCGTTTCCTGTTCGGTTCACGCAAACAAGCCGGTCTGCCGACCAGCGTCGGCCCGACCCAAGCGCCCCCGCCCAATCCAGCCCCGCTCAAAAAAGAGCCCAAAGTCGCCAAACCCTTTATGGCCGATGAACCGCTGGACCGTCTGGACCTCATTCGCAATCGCGACCCAATCATCGAAGACGAAAAACCCCCCCAAGAGAACAGCACCCCGCTCAAACAGCGCGCCCCGGCTCACGTGGCCGACTTGGCCTTGGTTTTCACGTTAAACGGCATGATTCTCCAAATCATCCTTTGGTTTTCGCACCGTAATTTCCAGGACTTGGTGACCTTCAGCCTGTTGCCAATTCTGTTTGTCTTGTTGTGCTTTACTTTTCTGTACTTCTGGCTGTTCCTCGGTCTTTTCAAAAAAACCCTGGGCGCCTTGCTGATCGAACAATACACGGCGGCTTCGCAAAAACAATCGCCACCGCTGCCATAAAAAAAGCCGATCTCTCGCACTGAGAAATCGGCTTTTTTTGCATGGAGGGATCCGAAACGGATCGCCCAAGTGCGACGAAATTATTTCGAAGGTGGCGGCTCAACAACACTGCCGCGAACAGGAATGCGCAGGGTCGACTGTTCTTCGATGCTGGTGTTCAACGTAATGGAACCATCGAATTTGCCAACAGGTGCATCGTCCTTCAAAACGATTTTCAAACGTTTCTCGTGACCGAGGTTTTCAGCCAATTCAACATCCAAGTATTCAAGTGAAGACTTGATGTCGCTGACTTCAAAACTATCGCCCTTGCTGGACTCAACCCGCAACGAAATCTGGCGCGTCTTGCCTTTTTGAGAAGCGAACAAGAAAACGGAACCAGGCGTCACACGCAGGGGTTTTTCGATGTTCACGGTCACAGTGGAACGCATGTCGCCCTGGGTTTTGCTGTTGGTTTTGAAGTTGATGAAACCGGTCAAACGGTTTTTACCTTCAGGGAACTTGTTGCCGTCAACGGTAACCTTGATTTCAAAGGTTTTGTCGTCTTTGCGGATCGCTTCGGCTTTCAAGAACTCAGGCTGAGCTTTCACTTCGGTGACTTCCAACTTGTCGAGCTTGTTGCTGCTGACAACGATGTTTTGCGAGGTCACTTCGCCCAATTTGGCGCGGGGGAAGAAAAGGCTAACCGGCTTGGCAACGATGTCGGCAACAACATTGGCGGTAATTTTCACCATCGTTTTGGCGGGCGCACCATTGGTGTCGATTTCGTTGGTTTCAATCGTGATTGTTTTGTTGATCTTGCCGGAAAAACGTTCCGAGTTAAAGGTCACGGGAATTTCACCGGATTCACCAGGCTGGTAAACCGCTTTTTTAGGTTTTGCAGACGTACAACCACAAGACGTTTTCACGTCTTTGATTTCGAGGGGCGCATCACCGGTATTTTTAAAATTAAAAACCGTGGATACTTTTTCACCTTTATCGATGTCGCCGAAGTCGTGTTGCGACTTCTCCATTTCGAGCTTGGGACCGGCCAAAGCCAAACCGAACATCAAACTAACGGCAATCAAGATTAGGGGTTTCATTGTAGTTTTCATGAAAAGACTACCTCCGGATATCCCGCAAAAAGCAGGGTAAACAATAAGCAAATAGGGGCATGTTAGCATTTTAGCGGCGGGTTGTCATCTGGACCGCGCTCGGGCGACAAGGCAAACCCGGGTCGATTTATCCGAAAAAAGTGGCTCGACGCAAAAGACGTCAAGCTGTTGCCAGGCAAGCGCCGAGGTCGTTTTCCACAAGCACACCGAAATAAAAATGACAAAAATCACCAAACCATGGCCGCTGTTTGTGCGTAACCTAAAACGTCTGCAAAGTCAAAGACTTTCAGATAAGGGCCACCCAAGCGCCGATCCGTTCCAACCGATTGGGTTGCCCTTGAGGCGTCTCGCCTCGTCTTGCCGGGCTCTTGCGCCGCACCGCCGGCCCCAATCCACCGCCCCGGTCAACACGCTGCACCCTACCGCACCCGTGCGGTTTTCGTTTCGCCGCCCCGACAACTTCACCCCGGCACTTCGCCACCCAAAACCGACGGTTATGTGCACCATGGCTTGACCCGCGACACATCGATCGGCCGGTTTTGCGTTGCGACCTTTTCCAGCATGTTTGACATAGGACGCAAAGCGGTACAGGATTGCACGAGAACCCGCCGTGCCGCCGCCTGTGATAACATGACCTATTTGAAGGGTATGACTGGATTCGGAGCCCAGGCCGACAGCCTTGTATTAATGACGGAGACGCGTTTGAAAAAAGAAAAGAATTCATCGTGTTTGTCCCGCTTGATGTGGACCTGCGCCTCGCTTTTTATCCTAATGATTCTCTTCGCTGTCGGCGTTGGTTACTTCACCATAGTTCAGCTCGAAGGCGTCGAAAATCAAAGCATTGTGCCCCTAGAGCGAGAAGAAACACTCGGACTGAGCGAAGACGAACCGCTGGTTTTTATCAATGAAGACGGCGAACCCATGCCCAAACCCATTCGGGTTAAGATTTATGCGCGCGGCTGTATTCTCAAAATTAAACCCTCGAACCAAGACGGCAAAATCAGCCTGACGGGTGATTACGACGAAGGTAATTTCACACTGGAAACCGACCTCGTTGAGCGCGATGATCACATTGAGTACCGCATGCGTTTTGATTCCAGCCTGCCGTTCATGTTTGTCGACAACGACAACGGCGGCATTCCCAACAACCTCACGCTCTTTTTGCCGAAAAACGCCCCTGTCAATTTGGACCTGGATATGGGCATTGGTGAAGGCAATTTCGATCTCTCCGGCGTGCCCCTGCAGGCCCTCGATATGCGCGTAAAAATGGGTGAATTCCGCCTGCACAGTAAAGAGCGCAACCCCATTCAAGCCGAATCCTTTTATGTCAAAGGCGCCATGGGCGAAATGACCGTTGAGGACATTCAGAATTACAACTTCGAGTCTGGTGAAGTCAACATGCGCATGGGCGAAGGCCGCGTGCTCAACAGCGGCCGCTTCACCCGTGACACCAACCTCAAAGTCTCCATGAAAATGGGAGAGATGGTGCTTAAGGTACCCGATGATATTCGCATTAACCGGGATGCTCATGTGGTCATGGGCCAGCTAGACGCACCGCGCCCCAGTGAAGGCGACGTCACCTTAAATCTCAAAGCCAACGTCGTTATGGGCGACATGGTCATCCGCCAGGGCACGAACAAACGGTTGGTGACCGACATCTTGCAATCCATTGCCATGGAACAAGGTGCCGACGCCGCGATTGCCAAATATTACGAGTTGCAAGCCACCGAGCAGGGCAACTTCAAATTCGGCGCTTTCGCACTTGAACGCCTGGGCTACGAGCTCATGGAACAGAGCCAAACCGCCGAGGCGGTCAAAATACTTGAGTTTAATATTCAGTTGTTTCCCGAATACGCCGGCTCTTACAAGGCGCTGGCGGAAGCACACGCCATGAGTGGCAACCTGCCCGCTGCGATCAAGGCAATGGAACAGGGCCTCAAGGTCAATCCCGACTGGCGCAGCGGCAAACGCTTGCTTAAAAAGCTGCAACAACAGCGCGATAAATAAACCTTAGCCCGCGATTCTGATCCGGAGGACCTTTGTCGACCGCTTCTCCCCCAAACCACCAGCCCCTGCGCATTGTGTTGACCGGCGGTCCCGGCGGCGGCAAAACCACGGCGGCCGACATGTTCCGCCGCGAAATCGGCGACCGGGTGGTGATCGTCCCCGAAACGGCGACACTTTTGTTTTCCGGCGGTTTTCCCCGCTGCCACAATCCCTCGGCGGTGCAAGCCACCCAAAGGGCGATCTACAACGTCCAGCGCAACCTAGAAGACATCCACAGCGCCGAATTTCCCCAGCGAGTGCTGCTATGCGATCGCGGTACCGTTGACGGCGCAGCCTATTGGCCCGAGGGTCCCGACCACTTTTTTTCGTCGCTGGGCACCAGTTTGGCTTCGGAACTGGCCCGGTACGACGCGGTTATTTTCTTTGAGACAGCAGCAGCCGGCGACATTTCGATTGAGGGCGGCAACCCAACCCGAACAGAGAGTTTGGCTGAAGCGGTCGCGCTTGACCACCGCCTGCGCGCGCTCTGGTCGCAACATCCGCGCTTCCACTTGGTGCAGCATGCGACCTCTTTTTTCAAAAAAATCACCTTTGGCTTAGCCCATATCGAAAGCTTGGTGGCCAGTCTCAAACAGCCCAACAACACCGATTAATCACATCGGTACCGGTTAAGGCTTGGCTGAAGCGCAGAAGCTCGCCAGAGCAACCCGAACTTGCTCAGCCTGACCTGGTGACAGCGGTAGCTTGGCCAGCCCGCGGGCGCTCTCACAATAGTACTCGGCAAAATGAACGGCGGCCGAGCCGCTGAGGTCACGCGCTTGGCAAAAATAATCGAAAGCACGGGCCTGATGACCTTGACGAGCCTCGGCCAAACTCAGCAACACCAGCGCCACGCCCTGATACTCGCGATGCGCGCCGGCAGGCCAATCGGCGATGACCGTTTCCAAAAGTTGCGCCGTTTCAGCATGGCGACCGCGCAAAGCGTAGATCTCGGCCAAGGTTAGGTAAGAAGCCAAGTGGTTGAGGTCACGTGGCGCCGCCGCTTGGCCACGCAGGGTCAACTCAATGAGCTTGACCGTTTCCGCTTCCACGACACAGTCCCAATCTAAATACAAGTCGGCAAGGTTGTTCAACATGTTGGTTTGCATCGGCTTGGTATACAACTCGTGGGTCGGCTTAAGTAGGAGCGCCTCGCGCAGCAAAGGCTCTGCCTCCTCATAGCGCCCTAAATCGGCGTAGACATTGCCCAAGTTGTTATAGAGGCTCAACAGGTACGGATGGTCCGGCGGCAACGAGCCCTCGAGCAAATGCCGCCCTTTTCGGCCAAAGGTCAATGCCTTTGCGGGATCCCCTTGCGCGCGCGCGTTGGCCGCCAGGTAATTGTAGGTATTGCCACGAATCGGATCACTGACCAAATCATTGTCCAAGCGCAAGTTTAACGCCTGTAAATAAGCCGTTTCAGCCTCATCGAATCGAAAACTGTCGCGGAATACATGCCCCTTGGAAATGGCGATCAATACCGCTTCAGCGCTGTGCTCCCCTTTCTGATCCTCCAGCTCCTCGGCCATGGCGTCCAGTTCCCCAATGAGGACGGCTGCTTCGGTTAACCCCAACTCGCGCAAGGCCTCGACGCGCGCCCGGCGTAATCGAAACTGAAAGCGCGGTTCCAGGACGCTACTGTGGGGCAACACGATGTCGAAAAAGGCCAGCGCTGCATCGGATTCCTTGAGGCCGACACTGCAAATCCCGGCCCAATAGGCGGCGATAAGGGTGTTTTTGTGTGCGGGACCCAAGCGGCGCAGGTTGGCGCGGTAAAGCGCGGTGAAACGATCCTTAGCAGCCCGATAATCACCAATCCCATACAAGAGAGAGGCTTGGATTTCCATCAGGGTAACGCGCGTTTCTTCGTCGTCGCTCTCACTTATGCCGACGGCAAGTTTATCGACAATGGTGCGCGCGGTGTCGACGCGAACGAGATCGGGAAACAGCGGATCGTTTATATCGACGACGTTTTTGAGGTTGGTCAAGACGGCCCGCGTTCGCGCGGCGGCCCGAATCGCTTTTTGATTGTTGAAGAAGGCAATCGTTGCCACGGTCAGAAGCGACACGGTGAAAAGAGCGCCAAAACTAACCGCCGCCCAATGACGGCGCACGAACTTGGAAAAGGCGTAAAACCAAACGTCGGGTCGCGCCTTTACCGGCTGAAGCGCTAAGAAACGGCGGATCTCATCGGCCAAAGCCAAGACACTTTGGTAGCGTTCATCGGGGTTCTTTTTAACGGCCTTGAGCACGACCCAATCGAGATCGCGTTGTAACAAACGGGTCAATTGAATCGGCGCCATGCCGCGTTTGGCGGCAACCTCGTGACGCCGCGATTCGTCTTGTTGTAAAAAAGCCTGTGAGGGCGCGGGCGCGGGCGTTTCAATAATCCTTTTCAGGAGGTCAAAATCGTAGGCGGCGTCGGAAGGCTTAATAAACGGCCGATGGTCGGTCAACAAAACATAAAGCACCATCCCAAGTGCATATACGTCGGAGCGCGTATCGGTCATCCCATCTTTGGAACGTCTCAGTTGCTCGGGGCTGATAAACGGCGGGGTACCGAAAGGACGCCATTCCGGTGTTTCGGTAAAATTAATCGCCTCATGGGGCTGAATCGATTTGGCGATGCCGAAGTCGATAATAAGCGGGCGTCGACTCTTGGGGTCGACGAGAATATTGGATGGTTTCAAGTCGCGATGAACGATGGTGTTGCGATGGGCAAAGGCTACCCCGTCACAAATTTCTAAAAACAAGCGCAATCGTTGCGCAACATCGGCGCGGGTCTCATCGCAAAACTGTTGAACGGTTTGGGCGCCTTCCAAATATTCCATGGTGAAATAAGGGCGATCATCATCCAAACTGCCGACATCGTAGAGTTTGGCAATGTTTTTATGTGGCAACATCGCCAACACTTTGCATTCATTGCGAAAACGCGCCACAAACTCGTCGAAGTGACTGTCTAACGCGGGCCGACGTAGCACCTTGACCGCCACCGGCCGTGCCAGCTCATCTTGGCGCGCGAGGT
Source organism: Holophagae bacterium (assembly GCA_030429565.1). Taxonomy (GTDB): domain Bacteria; phylum Acidobacteriota; class Holophagae; order Acanthopleuribacterales; family Acanthopleuribacteraceae; genus Acanthopleuribacter. The sequence goes on from JAUIFE010000015.1 coordinate 100,181, forward strand.
AAACCTGCCCCATCGCGCCGTTACCGAGATGTTCGAGAATCGTATAACCGGGAATCGTCGGCGGAACTTGTTCACGCTTCTTTAGTTGTTCCGATTCTTGATAGGCGTCTTGCCAAAGCTTGCCGACCTCGAACACCGGTTTCTCGAGATAATCATCGTCACGATGATCCTCGTAAGCTTGCAACAAGCTCATAACTTCGTGGAACACAACTGGGTCGTCGCCACATTCACCCCGAACGAGAGTCTCCCGTTCAGCGGACGGTAATTCCACCGCCATCGCAAAGATACGTTGAACCTCAGGCCCCACAACCACCGCCTTCCATTTTGGTCGCCCCCTCGGCCATCCGGCCCAGGTGCGGACCTGCACCTCGAAACCCATTCGCTTCAGCCAAGACGCGCACGAAGAAAGGCACGGGTCTCAAGCACAACCCACGCTCACTTGGCGGGCTCATTTCAAAGCGGTTAACCAGTAGGAATAAGCAACGAAGAAAATGAAAAGGATCGCGAAAGCGCCGGCCCCGGTTCAGAAACCAGCGACCACCCCAACCCATGCCTTTTGATGACGGCATTAATCCCAACTAAGAGGGTCCATTTTTCGACGTAGCCTAAATCTCGAGGGTCGCCTATACCCCTTTATTCGGAAAACACGACAGTTCCATAACAGCAGTCACACCATTTTCGCAAAGTTCGCCTTCGACAGTGGCGCGCCTTAGCAGCCAAAGAAACGCCGTTCCCGGCCCTGGTTTTGGCAAAAGATCCGCCACCACCCCCTTGAGAAGCGCCGAACGAGGGCTGCCTTCGGCAAGCATCCGCCCACAGCGCTACAATCTCAACAAGCCACCTCAAACCAAACACCTACAAAAAACAACACCGGTCGTTGCCCGTTTTGGTATTAGGGTTCATGCCGGGTCAAACGCTGGTACAACCACGCTTTGGCAAACTTCCAATCGCGTTTGACCGTCGCCGGCGAAACCGATAAATACTCGGCTATTTCATCAAGCGTCAGCCCCCCAAAATACCGCAATTCGGCAATACGACCCATACGGTCGTTGTGTTGTTCCAAAGCAACTAAGGCGTCATCGAGCTCCAACCAGGAGCGTGGCCGCGTGCAACTGACCAATTCGAGATCGTCATAGGTTTCCCAATCCTGGCCACCACCACGCTTTTGCGTCAGTCTTTGGCGCGCCCAGGAAGTAAGAATTTGACGCATACAACGCGCGGCAAAACCAAAAAAGTGAACGCGTGACTGCCAATCCTGGGTTCGGGTGGACACCAGTCGCAGGTAGGCTTCGTGGACCAAACTCGAGGTCGTCGGTAGATTACTGCGCAGTTCTTGTTTGAGATAGGCGGCGGCAATTTGCTTCAGTTCGGGGTATACCATTTCCATTAACAAGGATTCGCTGCCGGAAACACCGTCGCGCCAGTCGCGCAACACCTGGGTAATTTCGTGAGATTGCCGGTTCATGGTTCCTCGCTTCGCCGCTGCACGTAGGCGGGACAGACCGAAACGCGGCAGTTATCCCGTTAGGGATGATCGATGTGTCGGTATATCCATGCTTTGGCCAAATTCCAATCGCGCTTGACCGTCGATAACGATACCGAGTCAAAGGCTCCTTTTAACATCGACACAATCTCCTCATTGTTTAAACCCAGTAGAATTCGGTACTCAGCCACCCGTGCCGCCCGCGGCGAGACCGCCGCCAGCGCAGCCAAGGCCTCCATTAAGGAAAGTGAATTCTCAACCACGGCATTCGGGTCGGAGACATCACCGCCAGGCAACTCATCAATCGGCACGTCGATCCCTTCCCGTTTCACTGCTTGTTCGTAGCGGCGGCGATCAATCATGATGTTTTTCATGACCATGTGGGCAAAGGCAAAAAACGCTTGGCGATTGGCAAAGGGTTTGGCACCTTTGACCAATCGGATAAAAAACTCGTGAACCAAAACCGTGGGTGAAAGGGTTCGGTCGGCACGGTCGCCACGAACAAAAGAACGTGCGATTTGATGTAGCTCGCGATAAACCAGATCCAGCAAGCGGTCAAGTACCAGATCGCGTTGCTCGAGTTGTTGCGGAAAGTGCTCCAACTGCAACAGACAGCGCGTAATTTCGCCGATTGAATCTTTGGCCATCGAGGTTGTCCTTTTACCTGACACGCACTTCTTAGAAAGGCCCTGAAAGGTGCGGTGATAACAAACGCGGCAAACGCAAAGGTGAGATGCAAAACCAAAGGCAAGCCATTTTTAACGGCATTATCGCAACATGGATGCCGCGCCAACCTTTCCAAGGACGCCGGGCTTCTCTCAACAGGTGTCACACCAAGAGCTTGCGCGATGACATCCACCCGAATCGCACCATCTGTTGCGCGCCAACGAACCCTATCAATGCGCGCCTTACTTTTCAAGGAAGCCTGTGTTTTTTCCAACACATTTCGCACCAGCATCGAGCGCACTTGCACCCACTCGAATCGCACACTTTAGGTTACAAGGTAAATCTACCAAAATAATTTAAACTTCTCAAAAAAAACACTCACCAACTAAAGATGAAATAGCGCCGTAGTCATACTCAAAATTTGAAAACTCAGATCATCACAAATAAATACAAACACAAAACGCCCGATTCCCGGCGCGCCAGCCAACCAAGCCATTCGAAAACCATGCAAAACAGCCGTTTTAGCAAAAGTACTGTTCGATGATTTAAGCATGATTCCCCCGAACACCCCCTTCATCTGTCGCGTCGGGATCGGAGCTACCTTTGGCGCTTAAAACCTAAACTAAGCGATTCTTGGCGGCGAAATCGCTCAACCTGTTGGGCTGCAACATCTCGTAAAAATGCTCGCCGTACTTACCAGTACGACGGTGCTTTTCCCAAGACGTTTCGCACCAACTCTTGACGCTTCCTGCGTCAAAACTTGTGCGATTTCATTCACCCGAATCACTCAGTTTAGGTAAAAGCACGATAGGGACGGCTGATTTTGATCCAAGATTTGGCGCGAAACTTTTAAAAAAACGCGATCGTACCCCAAGTTTAGAATATTCACCTAAGCCATTTTAAATCAGCATTGTTTCAAAGATCACCACGACCGATTGCGCTTTTCTATTTGGACCACAGCCGGCGAGGACACAACCGGCCGCGCCGCAAAACAGGCCGGTCTGACTTTCTTCCATCCTGTATTTTTTTTATTTCCGATTAGCCGATTTGATGGACTTTCGCACATGTACCCAATGAGACGGTTGGTGCTTGAGTGGGATATCAACCCGAGGAGAGAGGCAAAGCGATCCTCGGACAACCTTCCAAACCCCGGGCCCTTCGGCCCACCTCGGCGTTTCATCTCGCGTCCCGCGACACGGCTTCATTAGCGCAAAACACCATCCGAACCCATCACTCGGAACCGGTTCGAGTTGCGCGATGAGTATTGCCTTGGGCACACGAGATCCACGAGACATCGACTTCAGGCTGAAGCAATCTTTTAACGGTCGTACATTTTCCAAGCCGACCGCGGCGCTTGCCACCATTGCCGGCAAGCAGTAGCGGCATGGAACCTGTCGGCATCGGCCCAGAAGCGGGTTGCTATCCCACACTTAAACCGTTCTCCCAGAGCGACTTGCCCTCGTTTGATGCGAAAGCCACGACATTCAAGGAACCAAACACACCGGTCCAATCAGTAGGGCCGTAATAAGGCCTTGGATAACCAACAGCTTTCACTGCCAACCTGTGCTCGCACGCATATCGCCCAGCCATAACACCACGACGATGATTACGCGTCTGCCTTTGCCGGAAACACAGACGATCCCACTCAAGGTTCACCACCCTCTCAAGATTCATTCGCCATTGAGAGGAGCGATTCCACGTGAAAAATCGGTCAACCTTCAACCCATCTTCTTTTTTACCCAAAACGAAACGCCGCCAAACCGCGGCCATGCATCCGTTACATTGCCATCGGCGACGAATCGCCACGGTTTTCCTGACCCTTTTGCTGTTTTTAGCGCCACTATGTGCAGGGTCCCATAGCTCCCTGATGGGACCCAAGCAAGAAGTGCTGGTCGCCGGTACCTACCGCAATGGGTTGCGACTTGCCGGCGAGACAGTCACCGAAGCAGGTGACGGTTCGGGTTGTTACGTCGCCGCCTACGACCGCGAAGGCCGCTTGCTTTGGTTGCGTCTCCTAACCGACTACCCCGACCGCGCAGCGGTTAGCCTCCACCAGGCTGCCGGCGGCGCCATTACGCTGGTTATTAGCTGGGACAACCAATCGCGCTTCGGCGACAACGATACCGAGGTTGCAGTTTTCCCCTTAAAAGAAATCGAGGAAGGGGCAACCATCAAAACGACCTCCACCCCGGTCGAGGGTTAACCACGCGGGATTACCCGCCACGACAACAACCAAAGCGTCTCAATTGGGACGTTTTGGCCTAAAGTGGGCGATTCAGGTGGATGCATTCGCACAAGATGTTGGCGCGACAGGGATTGGTAAAAACACGGGCGTCCTGTGCATGGTCGGCGCGTTTTTACCACGGCGGCAGCCCAACATTTTGGACAAAGGTACCACCTCGAATCGCTCCACTTAGGTTTAGAACCCTAAAGGAATGGGATTCTGGATATCTTTATCTAAAGACCTGAAGCGAAATGGTTTGAATTCACCAAACCAAGGCCCACACCCATTGGATAGGGTGAGCCTTTACGAGAGTCGCAACCCAATAGGTGGTCCGATCTCGCCGCCATGAAACGCTTCGTTTGGTTTTAGTATTCCTATCGGAAATCGAAGAGCAGGATTTCGGGGTGCGTTTCCAAGGCACCGAACAGCCGTTGCCAAAAGAGGTGTGCCTTCCCTCGTGCGCCCCCTCTCGCACCACCCGTTAGGCGCCGATGCACAGCGGGCCGGCCCAACTTGGAGCAGGTCACACGAATTGGAACGCCGAAATTCAAAAAGCGGCTCGCCGGATGTCGAAAGGCAAACGACGACCAGGCCCGCCGCTGTCGGCTTCAACGACCCAGAAACAAGGTGTTGTTTTGCTTTTCAAGCAGTCGCGAAAGTGCCGACGTCACCCACCGGGTGAACCGCAATCCTATAATTTTTCGTTCGTTTAAATAGAGGACTAAAAGACACAAAACCTCAGTCCACTCAAAATTAAGCGCAAAAACAAAAACTACCGAAATCACCGATTCTCAAAACACGGACAAAACCCTAGACCTCACGCCTATTTCCTCTTTCTCCGCTTGTTTTGGCATTGGTTTTTCTATTCCGCCCTTCGGCTTTGGCCCCATGCGGATGGGTTCGGTTTGTCTTCTCGGCGAGCTCACCCCCTTCACCCTGATCAATCCGGCGGCGATCTCCCGTGTCCCAACACACCGCGGCCGTGCCAAAACCTTGCGTTAAGGAACCCTCATGAGCGCCCCTACCGGGCTTTGCCCAAATTCCACCGCCGCTTTGATTTTACCGAACGCGACAAGTCACCCCAGCCAAGACGCGCGCGCAGCGCGTTTCCGTCGCGCGATGGTCGCTCTCCTGCTGTGTTTCGTCTCGATCCTGATCCAATGCCATCGGGAAGAAGGCGCACCCGACAAACTCGCCCAACGCCATCAACGCTGCCGACAACTGCTTGCTGAACGAGATCGTATGATTCAAACCCTTAAGTATCAGCGCTTTGATCAACTCACACTGGAACTTGGCGATATTGCCGACACCGAACAAACCCTGCGCCGACTGGTTCCGCCTGAAAAGCAGCTCGAGTTCATCGAAACCTTTGACGCACTCACCCAAAATTACAACCGGCGTTTGCTTGATCTTCAACAGGCAAACGCCGGCTTACGCAAAGAAAACCGCCTGATTCAGCTTGAGTTACATCTTATCAAACGCAAACTACGACACGATGCGTCGCGCGGCAAGAGACCTCACTCCGAACTTAATTAGCGACACAAGGTGAAGTATTCCATCAAAGCGCGAAAGGCTTGGGAATCAGCCGGCGAGCCGGTCGGCGCCGTGCCGTCCTCATTCGCCGTCACATTTGCTTCTTGATCTAACCAAAGCCCGACCACGGTGGCCCCGCCGTCGCATTTAACCGAAAACAGGGTGTAGCTTCCGCTCAAGGTCGTCTCTTGATCGCCACTAAACACCACACGACCCACCGTCGACAGATAAGTAACCTCCCCGCCCGCCGGCGAAAAGAAGCCACGCGAACTCAGTTCATCAGCATGAAACCAAACGTTGCCGGCCGGTAGAAAAAAGCTGTTGGCCTGGCCGTCCTTGAGAAATGCCATGAGATCGGGATTCTCGGAGCCGGCATTACTTTTAAAGAACAGCAAAGACGGATCGGTTATCGAAATGGCTTTGATCATTTTCTCAAAACCCTCGCCACCCGGTTCACCGGTTGGTTCACCCAAAAAAATAAAATCGCCGACAAAAGGGATCCCAAAGGCGGCGACCGGGCCATACCCTGGCGGGTAAGCATCAGGTTGCGCCAAAAGCGTTTGGGCTTTAGCATCGGGGTTTGTAAAACTGTTCTCGATATCGCTTACCACTTTTTGAACCATAAAAAAGGAACCTATCGCCAAGGCCAGCAAGATCCCACTACAACCAAGACAGGAAAAAATACACGCCTTCTTTTCCATTGCACGCCCTCCGTAGGCCACCGGTTTTCATTCGCAGCAAACGCCCGCGATGTCGTCACCACCAGCGCGATTAAACCTGAAAAGCACAGCCGGCATGATTGGCCGGCAAGCCGCTTTATCGACTTATAACCCAAACTGGGCGCATCTTGGCGGCGCATAAGCACAATCGGTTGGGTTGTCACGTGTCGTCAAAATGCACGGCGTTCTAGGCAAGTAAACCGGTCTTTTTTCTACACATTCCACGCCAACATCTTGCGCGACTGCATCCACCCGAATCGCGCACTTTTAGGTAGAAAGATGCCTAACCTTAAGCCGAGCAGCAACAAACCGTCAAGAATTAGCAACCATCACAGTCGGGTGAAGCCGTCGGTACGGCAAGATCTCGTTGCCATGGTTCGCCCAGCATGCCTTCTTCACCCAACACACGAAACAAGGGCGAGCCGGGTGGAAGAACGATTAAACGCCCCTGCTTATCGAGTTGATAGCGCTTTCCGTCGAAAGGATTGCGCAGATCGAGGTTGTCGACGGCCTGGCGGCGGTTTTCAAGATCATCGACGCCACCCGCTAAAGAAACACGCAACTGAATCACATCAAGCACCGCGATTTCAAGACCAATCAGTGCCGCTAAATTTTCGATGCGTGCCGCCACATAACGCACATCGTCGCCGCGGTGATAGCGCCCGATTTGCCAGGATGCATCAAGCGGAAAACGCGCCAATAAAGGCGCATCGGGTCGCCCCGGCTGCAGTTCATTATATAGATGGCGCAATTCAAACAAAAAATCGCGGGAGGTAAGTTCGTCTGAAAAAAGACGTGGCGGCCAGGCGTCCTCTTCTTTGAGCAAAATAAGTTCGTAGGTGGCACAGTGAAGGAAAACGGCACCTTCGAAACGTTCGCGCAGGGCCGCGGTGGTTGGCAGCATCGCGGCAGCAGGATCCCGAGCCGACAAGTGAAAAGCATGCAGCTCATAGTACTTGATGCGCCATAACCAGGTACCGCTGAGCATATCTAAGCCGGGCCAGGCCAAAGTCAGACGGATGAGGTCATCGGCAACGACGAGACATCGTGTCAGCAGGGCGGGTCGCTCGGTGAGGGAAGCATAATAAGCGAGATGCAAGACGGCTAAACCGATCGATTCCAAGTGATGGCCGTACCCACCCAGCACTTCGGCTTCGTGCAGGAGACCTGGTTCCAAGGTCACTCGGGGCGCAACCTTAAGATGGTGCAACCGCGCACCAAAGGCCTGCTCCAGACGGTCAAAAAACGCTTCATAGCGCGAAATCTCGTCAAAGCGGCGGCTAAACAAATCCAGATGGGCGCGCGGTAGGTTGTCCAATTCCAGCAAGGAGAAATCGATTAAGTCACCCAATAAGTCGGCTTGAGCCGGGCGCGGCGCCACCAGCGCTTTGGGCGCGATCGGTTGCAGATGCCGGGCAAAGCGCCAGTAGCGATGAGCAAAAAAAACACTCAGACTGACACCGACACCCAACACAATGATTAACAACAACTTATCTCGCAAAACCCGGTACCTCGCGGTGATTAAAAGATAGAATTCACCATTTTTTTTGATTTTTTTTTAGCGGTTATCCTGTGCGAATGCGCTTAGAGGGTAAGGGCGCAATTAAAAGCCGTTTGGCTCAGCGCCGTCACCCCGGCCGTTTGGCTCGGGAGAATAAAAAAATATCGCACTTCTTTTGATATCTGTAGGGGAACTGAGAAATGAAGCGTTTGAATTTGAAACCTGGATTTAGTTTAGTTGAGCTGATGGTCGTTGTCGCGATTATTGCTATTTTAACTGCAATTGCACTGCCAATTTACTCCAACATGATTGCCAAAGCCAAAACCCAGCGCGCCATCGGCGCCGCCCAAAAATTTCGCGGAACACTGTCCGCATGGTTTGACATCAACGAAGGTTTTCGGAATATGACCTTCGACGCGAATACGGGCAAGATTCGGCTCACCAATGTCGACGGTATCACTGTCGTCATGGACTCAGACCTTCCAGCCGCAACGGGTTTATCATGGCGTCCCGAAGCCCTGAACGGCGCAACGAGCTCGACGTTCATTTTGAACTTTGATTTCGATAACGGCCATTGCATGCCGTGCTCCGGTCGCTGGTGCCTGACCTGTACCCCGAGCACAGGCGATTGCCGGTCACAGATTGAAATGACCGATCCAGACAGCCCGGCGCTGGCGTCATTGAGCCGCGGCGAAGACGCCTGCCCCGCGGGTTAATTTCCATCAAATACAAACCCCCGCCACACCGAACGTGCATCGGTGGTGCGGGGGTTTTCTCATTGCAAGCCCCGCGTTGCGGGCTCGAAGCCGGCGAGCAGGCACCGGCAGTAGGCGAATGCTCAGGGCCCGCCGCCCACAGCCTGTAGCCCAACAACAGGTGGGAAAAGGGCTCGATTTGCTTTACGGGTACCTTCGTGTTTTTTCCAACTCATTTCGCGCCAACATTTTGTACGATGACAGCCCCCCGAATCGCACACTTTTGGTGGTAACCTATGGCTTTGACATCACGTAATTAGTCAAAGTACCATTTGAAGTTTTGATGCGGCTCGCGACCGTGATCAACTTTTGGAAACCATCCCCTTGAAGACCGTCACCCCATATACAATGCCTCGGTGGCCCGCCGGCCGACAATGGCCGGTTTCAGCCCAAACGCGCTCGGTGCGTTTTTGGGGCTTGCTGTTCGCCGCCGTTTTCTGGGCAGGCGGGCTTGTGGCCCAAACGGATTTTCGTGGGCTGCCGTTTACCTTTGAGCAGGTCGGTGTCCAGCAAGGACTGGCTCAGGTCGGGATCCAGGAAGTGTTCCAGGATTCCTATGGTTTTTTATGGATCGCCACCCAAGAGGGCCTGCAGCGTTTTGACGGTTATGAGTTCACGGCTTACAAACACGAACCATTCGATACCCATTCACTGTCCGGCAATAACATTACCCATCTCGCCGAGGATCATCGCGGAGATCTGTGGATCATTGCCAGTGGCATGCTCAACCGCTTTGACCGCGAGGAAGACCGTTTTCACCACTACCCTTTGGCCCCGCCCGGTCAGGACGCCGTTGAAGTCATTACCTTGCTGGCCGACGGACCCAAGGCCAAGGCCGCCGAGCAGCGCGAAGTTTGGGTCGGCGCGCGCAGCAAAGGCGTGTTTCGCTACGATGTCGCGCGAGACCAATTCATTCATTTCCACAATCAACCGGGCGATACCGACAGCTTGAGCAGCAACTTGGTCACCCATCTTCATCGCGATCATCGAGGCCGGTTATGGGTCGCCACTTACGGCGGCGGCCTCAACAAGTTTGACCCTGCAACCCAACGGTTTGCACGCTTTTTCGACGACCCCACCTTTGACGTATTGTCGGTGGTCGGCTACCACAAAATCCCCAGCGCCGGCCGTCAAGCACCGATTTACGAACAAGACGATTACCTGTACATCATCACCCACGGCGGCGGCCTGATTCGCTTTAACCTCAACGACGAATCTTTTTTGCAGTACCGGCACATTCCCGATGAACCGCGAAGTTTGAGCAACAATGTCGTCTATGCCCTTTTCCCTTCGGGAGACGGCGGCTTGTGGTTGGCGACGGCGGCGGGAGGTCTCGACCACTTCGACCCGCGCTCGGGCGGCTTTACCCACTACCGCCACGATCCCTACAACCCTTACGCCCTGCCACCCGGTGACATGAAAGACGCCGCCTTCATTCGCGACCGGCAAGGCCAAATTTGGATTGGCACCACCGGTCACGGCCTGCTTTATTACGATGCCCAGCGCGATTACTTCCGCAAGCTTTCGCTCGGCGGTCCCAACCAAAGTGTCGACACGGTCACCGCCCTTTTGGTCGACCGCGCCGAGGCCCTGTGGGTCGGCACCAAAAACAACGGCCTGTTTAAGCACAGCCGCTACCTACAGAAGTTTCGCGGTCACTGGCACAACCCCGAACTCTTTGACAGCTTACCCAACGACGCCGTCACTGCCATGGCACGACGCGGCGATCACGAACTCTGGGTCGGCACCACGCATTCGGGATTGGTGCGCTTCGACACCCGCCTCGGCACCGTCATGGAACGCTATCAACAGGACGAAAATGGTTTGCCCTCCAACCATGTGCAGACGCTCATGCGCGAGGACGACGGCAAGTTATGGGTCGGTACCGACGCCGGTTTGGTGCAGCTCGATTCCTGGGAGGGTCGCTTCACGCGGTACTTCGAGAGCGCGGGTTTGGCATCAGAAGATATTCGCGCCGTCATGCGCGACGGCCAGAACCGCTTGTGGATCGGCACCCGTGGACCGCACCTGCACCTGCTTGACGAAGAAAGCGGGCGTTTCGATCTGTTCAACCTCGGCGAGGGTGGTTTTAGCACCGTAGAACGCGGTGCCTTGGTCGCCATGGCACAAGATCAGCAACAACACCTGTGGATCGCCAATATGGGTTTCGGCTTGGTGCGTTTCATACCCGACAGCGAACAACAGCGGGTGTTTGCGCACCACCCCAATCAACCCGATTCGCTCAGCCACAACGACGTCAGCGATGTCCATGTCGATACACTGGGCAAGCTATGGGCGGCCACACGCGGCGGCGGCCTCAACCGCTACCACTTCGAAACCGGAACTTTTGAGCATTTCACGATTAAGGACGGCCTGGCGGGCAACATTCTCTACGGCATTGCCGAGGATGCCGACGGCGTGCTCTGGCTGTGCAGCAATCGCGGCCTGAGCGCATTTGATCCCAAACGAAATACAGCAACCAATTACGATGTCGGCGACGGCTTGCGACCCAACTCCTTGCCCGCCCACGGCTTCTTCTACGACCCCAACGACACCGTCTATTTCGGCACAACCTCAGGCTTTAACTATTTCAACCCCAAAGACCTTAGTACCAACCCGCACGCACCGCCGCTGGTAATTACCAACATTCAGGTGATGGGCGACCCGCTAAAAGCCCCCCACCTGCGCGATCAACTGACCCTCGAGTATCACGAGAACTTTTTGCGTTTTCAATTTTCGGCGCTGGATTACACCTACCCGGCCAAGAACCAGTATTACTACCGTCTCGAAGGCTTAGAAGACGATTGGGTACCGGCCGAGAAAAACCGCGAAGCCAATTACTCCAACCTGGTGCCAGGCAACTACCGGTTCCGCGTGATCGGCGCCAATAACGACGGCATTTGGAATGAGAAAGGGGCGGCGATTGCAGTGCTGATTCGAGCACCTTGGTGGCAAAGTTGGTGGTTTTACAGTTTGGTCGCCCTGGCGGCGGCGTCCCTGATTTACTCGGCCTTTATCATGCAAAAACAGCGCTTGGAAGCCAAACAACAAGAAGCACTTATCGAGCTCGATCTGAAGCGAAAGACCGAAGAGTTAGACTACGCACGCAAGATTCAGTTGTCGATGCTGCCCGCGGGCAACCTCGACACAGAGCGCTTGACGGCGGTTGGCGCGATGCGAACGGCCACCGAGGTCGGCGGTGACTTTTATGATTTCCAACTGCTCGACGACCATCGCCACTGCATTGCCGTCGGCGACGCAACGGGCCACGGCTTCGCCGCCGGTTTGGTCGTCGGCATGACCAAGCTGGGCGCCACGATTTGGGCACAAACCCCACAATCCCACGATCTAACCGAAGCGCTCCGTGAACTCAATTTAGGATTAAAGCGCTCGCTCACGGAAAAAACCATGGGCATGAGCCTGGGCATGATTTTATTAGACGAACAAAGTGGTCGCACCCAACTGGCCTTTGCCGGCATGCCGCAGCCGTACCATTTTTGCGCCAAAAGCGGCACGCTCAAACCCCTGATCATGAAGGGCCCACCCCTGGGTTTCCTGGAAAAAATCCCGGTACAAACGATGGAAGTAGAGGTCGAACCAGGCGATTATTTGATCAGTTACAGCGATGGCTTCCCGGAACGCTTCGACCCCAACAACAAGCTATGGGGCCAATCCCGTTTAGAAGACACCCTCGACCGTATTTGTAAGTTGGGCGGCCATCCGGAAAAAATCGCCGCGCAATTCTTCGCCGCCTGCGATGAATTTGCGGCGGGCCGAACCCACGACGACGATATGACCGTAGTTGTCATTCAAATGAAAGCCGATACGGCCACAACCTAGCGACGACTGAAACAGGCGGCGCCACCCATCGGGTTCGGTCGCGTCGGTCAAGGCGTCCATAAAGCAATGCGGTAAAGCCAAATTGCCGATCAGGCGCCCCAAACCAACACCCTTCAATACCGAAGGCGTCAGTCACAGCACAAGTCCAGGCAAACGCGGGGCGGATTGACTCAGCCCGCCCAAGACCGCGCTGGATTTGTAACACAAGTGTCACTTACACTTGAAACAGGGTACGGAACGGCCCTGGCTCAAACGCCCGACCGTTCGCGCCCCTAGTCTAAGTTAAGCAAATCAACGGTGGCGAGCTGCTGGTTGTCAGTGGAACCGACCAAACCAAAGGCCGTAAACTGGCGCGAGCCTTCCAACACCACGTGCGTGTAGGCGTTAGGCCCACCGACCAAGTCAGCGAGCAAGTGAACCTGCTTGCTGAAACGCGGGATGGCGACGGTCACGGGTGGACCGGCCACGCCTTTGTCGGTGTAAGGCGTTACCGTAACCTCGGTATCCAAGGCAAATGGGTTAACCAAAGCTAGACCCGTGTAGCCAGCGCGGGCCTGGGTCGCGTTAAACGCAACTGGCAACAGCTTGCGCCGCGAACCGGCCAAATTGCCGCGCACACGCGTGGCAACCGCTTTACTGTACTGACCCATGAGTAAAAACGAGAGAACGGGCACATCGGAAACCAGGTCCATGCGCTGGTAGGAACGCTCCGGCGTGCCGTTCAAGTAACTGGTCACCACATCAACCGACTTCTCGCCCGGCGCCAAGGCCATGGTGAAGGTATCAACGCGGTCGTTATTTTCGTCGTAGAGATTGGCGGTCACGGCGGCAGACGTCTCGTTGGGATTGGTTAACACCAAACCGTTCCACCAATCGTGATCCCAACTGCCCAGGTGATCGAAGCGCCACTGAAGCGCGGGCTGAAGATCAAGTGGGGTAGAAACAAGCTGGGCCAGCTCATCGCGCCGCGAGAAAAACAGCAACCCGTTCCCGCCCTCGGGCGAGTTGGCGTTAATGCGGAACCAAGGTGTACGCACGGTATCTTTAATGAAGTTACCGTCGTCCAAGGTGGCGGTGCCGCCGGGGAAAAAGAACCCCGACAAACGCTCTTCACCGTAACCCGGCATTTCTAAATAAAAGCTATTCTCCGGTGCCAAATTGCTGGCGACCACAAATGCTTTGACGTCCCAACTCAAACGGCTCGGCAAGTGGGCACCATAAAGCGTTTGGTGAGAATCCGTCACGCCACTGTAGATGTCGAGCATGGTGCCGTCGCGACTTTCGATCACGCCGGCGGCGCCGAGCGGTTGCAGCGAGAGGATTTCAACCCAACTCAGAACCCCGGCCGCCTCTTCCCCAAACAGGGAGGTCACGTCGAAAACTTTTTTACAGTGGGGTGGCAACGTCTCAACCGGGGCAACCTTCAGCAAGATGCCATGGCGGTTGTAAAACAGCATGGTCATTTCTACCGGCGCATTGTGGGGATTGGCGACATGGCCTTTAAACGACCATTCCGGTTCGTCAAAAGCGGTGTAAGGCAACACCTTGCGATGGAAGTTATCGTCACCGGGATACAGTTGAAACAAGGTATGGGACAAAGGACCCAGATGCGCGGATTCACTTTGCGTCACCACCGGATTGCTGTAAACGGCATGGGCCGACAGACGGATGGTTTCGAAGCGAAAATCGTGGTCGAGCTCAACCAGCATGCCGGTGAGCTTGAGCGTTTCGTAAACATCAAACACACCCGACTCAAGCACCAACTCATAACCGGCGAAGACCTCTTCATTCCACCAAATGGGCAACACACGCCAGCTTGAATTGCCGGACGAGGTGACGGTCAAGTCGGTTGGTTGCCAACGGAACTGACGGCTCGGGTTGAGACGGGTAATCGATTGGGGTTCACCCTCAGCGTAGGCTTTCCCACTGAACTCGGGCAAAGTCACAAACAAACGGGTGCCGTCGCGCCATTCGAAATCGCTGCTATTGGTGAGGAACAGCTCGGGAACTTGTAACCCATAGGTCCGTGCCCGCAGCAGGTCAAACCGCGTCAGCGGTCGATCCATCACGACGGTGTCATAGGATTCGGGATCGTTGTGAAATTCCATACAGGGCACGTAGGCCTCACCGCGCGCAACAACCACATCATCAGAGAAACTGACACTGAGGGAACCGCCGAGAAAAATGCCGTCGGTGGTTTCAACACCGAGGGTGTCGCTGTCCACGGCAATAAAATCAAGGCGTTCAAGGGTGCCGACACGGAAGGACGAGGTTTGGCGATAGTCGGCAAACATGGAGGTGTCGGCAAGGTAACCCGAATCGGCGCGTTCATTGCCACCGGAAGGGGTGTTGGCGCCGTCGCGAATCGATTGACTGCCGCGCAGCCCCAGTGAAACCCCGACGGGTTGATCCGGCGAAGGCGCGACACCGATATTGTTGGTCGCAACCCAAGTCGAGCTGGAGCGATTAATGCGCAGCCAACCCTCGCGCTCGCCTTCAATCAAACGAACGAGCTGAACAGCGTCGGCCGGTAAACCGGGGTTAATCGCGGTTGATTGGGTCACCGGAAAAATGGCGATATTCACCGGAGCGTGGTTGGCGGGATGGCGCATGTCGACCACCGTTTTGCTCCAACCGCGCGAGTGCAAGGTGCGAAAACGAATGTAAAGGGGATTGGAAGGTGACGCATCGGAAAAGGCGTCATTGTCGACCTTAAGCGTAAAGGAACCCAGCAATTGGAAATCTTGCTCGTGACTAACCAGAGAAACCTGGGTCGATATATCGATAGCCAATGCTGAAACCGAAAAATACCAAGTCGATAACAATAATAAGAGGGGTTTAATCGGAACGGAAAACGAGCGTGGGATCATAAGGAACGACTCCGTGTAAGGCATCTCGCGCCAAGTAATAGCAAATCCCTTACCAAGTCACCAAAAGCCTGAAACGGCGGGCCTTGCGCAGGTTCATCCGCGCCAAAGGCACAACTGTCTCACGGCGGCGGATGATTGTAGTCCCGGGCAGAGACAGGGCGCATGCGCAACACCAAAAAACGTGGTAAGCTGCGTCGAAAACGAGCGAGAGGAAGTGGCCCGGTGCGCGACAGACGACTCAAAAAGATGACCTCGATTGGGGAAATCACCGAAATGTTGGTGAAACAAGACCGGTTACCGGGTGTGAGAAAACAGAGCCTGATTCAGCCCAAAGTGATGTTTGGTAACTTGGTGGGTTCGCAAATTTCAGGCATGCACCGCGAAGGCGCGATTTTGGTGCTGCATGTAAAGGAACCACTGTGGCAAAAACAGTTATTGGGGCAGAGAAGCGAATTATTACAAAAAGCACGCATTTTTGACCCGAATTTTATAGGCATCAAAATAGAAAACTAGACAAAGAGCTGTCAAGAGCGAGTCACCTGCGTCAAAGCCACGGAAACAAAGGCTTTTTGCCTGATCTCACCACTTTTTATTTAATTTTGCAGCGAGGCCGCCGATAAGGGTGGTAGTCGCAAAAATCCCCATCGACATGCTTGTGCAATTTAGCAACACAATTGGAAAAGAATTGTGCAGGTCGCTCACAGTGTTGTGTTTTTTTTGATTAAAAAGCACGTCACAAGCTCTTGAAGTGTTGACAATTCTAAACTTGGTAACTATTTTAATGAGAGTAACCTAGAGAATTCGCTCAGCCATCAAGCGCACCATACAAAGAAAGAGGAGCCGGATAGCCGTGTCAATGACGAAAGCAGATCTAGTAGAAGCCGTCTCACAGTCCATCAATGTCAGTAAAAGAGAAGCCGAGGTCGTGGTCAACACCTTCTTAGAATGTGTCGTGGGCGCTCTCAACCGCGGTGAAGGCGTTGAATTACGGGGCTTCGGCAGTTTTCGCATCCGCGAACGCGGACCGCGGACCGGCCGCAACCCACGCACTGGTGAAAGCGTCGAGGTCGCCCCTAAAAAAGTGCCTTACTTTAAAGTGGGCAAGCAGCTCAAGGAGCTGATCAACGTCAACAACTAACCCAGTACCTGGGTTGTCTTCCTCTTAAGAGCGGCGCATCCCGCCCAACCCGCGGCCAAGTTCCGCCGTGGGCTGTGGTAGAATGCGCCGAAGTTCTTTGTGACAAGCTTTTTGGATCACGTCGCTCACCCGACGCGATCGGTGTTTTGTTATTTCCGCTTGTCCAAACTTCAAACCTGAATCGCTTGGCCGACCGATAAACCCCATGTGATCGGCGGCATCGCCGTGAACCCCCGTTTCCGTCCGGCGCTTGCATCGGGTCAACGCTTCACAGAGGAATATCGCTATGTTTGCATCGCTCACGCCCCGCCGTATTCGGCCGGCGCTCCTTGTGTGGGGTCTGCTCGCACTTGTCCCGCTCGCAGCCCAAGACCTCAACACCATCATGCAAGACCCCGCCTGGATCGGGGAAGTGCCCCAAGATTTGACCGTGGACGCCAACGGCAAAACCGCTTTTTTTTCGGTCGCTTCACCCGCCCCGCAACCGGACCGTTGGTTTGCCCTCGACCTCGCAAGCGGCAAAACCACACCGGCCACCGATCAACAATGGGCCGAAATTTTTGCGGGAACCCCCATCGAACGTGGGGATTGGCAAGTCTGCGCCATTCGCGGCAGCCTCTGGGCGCGTCGCAAGCTGGGTCCGTGGCAACCACTCCTGCAACGCGAAGGTTTCATGCAACCGGTTGGCTTTAAAGCTGACGGCGTCTTTGTTTACCGCGCCGACGGCCAGTTGCACCGCTTCGATTTAAACGCCGGGACCAGCCGCCAAATTACCGCACTGCGTTGGCGCGAAGAAGATGAGCCCACCGATGAAAGCTGGCACGTTCGTGAGGAACGCGCCCTTTTCCAAGAAATCGCCAACAGTTATAAAGGGGAAACTCTCGAAAAAGCGCAAGCCAAACATGGTCGCAAAGCATTGGGTATCCCCGAACCCCTTTACCTCGGCAAAGGTTTTAACCTCGCCAGTGCGACGCAAGATCGTTGGGCCCTTGATATCAGCGCCGACAACAAACATTTGGCCGTCGTCATGGCGCCCGACAACACGCCGGCCCCGCCAAAGTATGCCGAATTCGTAAACCGCGAAGGCGCGGTCGTGCTCAAAAACGGTTACCCTCGTGTCGGTCACGACACGCCGAGCTGGAAGCTGGCATTTTACGACTTTGACAAAGAAATGCTGTCCTACTTCGACTTGGGTCAATTGCCGGACATTAAAGTCAACCGCCATGCCGCCATTCAAAACGCGCAAGGTGAAGCCGGCGCGGCAAAAATCGATGAAATGCGCGACACAGCGCGGCCGGTGTACATGGAACCCGGCGGCTTTAGTGCCGACGGTCGCAACTTTTTGGTGACGTTTTTTAGCCGCGACTGGAAAGATCGCTGGATCGTCGTGATTGACGCGGCAACCCGCGACCACAAACTCGTCCTGCACCAGTTCAACCCGGCTTGGGTTCAAAACTACATGACCAACGTCGACACCTCGCCCTATTTCAGCGGCGCAGCACAATGGCATCCCGACCAAAAACGCGTCATTTTCCTCTCTGATCACGAGGGTTACCAACATTTCTACAGTCACGATCCAGCCGCCGGCAAAACCACCGCACTAACCGCGGGTAAGTGGGAAGTCTACAGCCCACACGCAGGCCCTAAAGGAAAGTTCTGGTATTTCCACGCCAACCGCGAGCATCCGGGTGAACGCCATTTCTACCGCATGCCGATCGAAGGCGGCGACATCGAACAACTCACCAGCGGCGAAGGGCGGCACAGTGTCGCCGTCAGCGCTGACGGCAAAACCATGGTCAGCTTGTTTGAACGCGCCACGATTCCAGCAGTGATCCAGCTCAAAGGCAAAAAAGACTGGAAAACACTTTATGACGGCCGCTCCGAGGCCTTTAAAGCCATCAAATGGCATCAACCGGAATTTATCAGTTACCAAAACCGTGACGGCAAACCGGTCCACGCACGTTTGTTTGTGCCGGAAAAACCCAACGGTGCGGGCGTGGTTTTTGTCCACGGCGCCGGTTACTTGCAAAACGCCCACAAAGGTTGGAGTGGTTATTTCCGCGAGAACATGTTCCACAATTTGTTGATGCAAGCCGGTTACACGGTGCTGGATCCCGACTTCACCGCCTCTTCCGGTTACGGCGAAGATTGGCGCACCGGCATTTACCGCCACATGGGCGGCCGCGACCTGAACGATATCCTCGACGGTGCCGCCTTTTTAAGCAAAGAAAAAGGGGTCGACGCCAAACGGATCGGCGTCTACGGCGGCAGCTACGGCGGTTTCATCACCTTAATGGCCATGTTCACCAGCCCCGATACTTTCCAAGCGGGTGCGGCGCTGCGCCCGGTTACCGACTGGGCCTACTACAACCACTGGTACACCAGTCGCATTCTGAACACCCCGGAAATCGACCCACTCGCATTTCGTCGCAGTAGCCCGATCTATCATGCGGAAGGTTTAAAAGGTGCGCTGCTGATGTGCCACGGCATGGTCGACCACAATGTGCCCTACCAAGATTCTGTCCGTTTGGCACAACGTCTGATCGAGCTCAAGAAACACAACTGGGAATTGAGCTCCTACCCGGTCGAGGCCCACGCCTTCCATACGCCCGGCGGTTGGTACGACGAGTACCGTCGTATCTGGGAACTGTTCGAACGCAATCTGAAATAACGCGGCACGGATCGCTACATATATATATGTAGCGATCCGTTGCAAACACGACTAAGCAGAAACACCGGCATGGGCCAAGCCCGCAATAACCGCTTGCGTTACAGCAGCGCTACCGGCGGTCGGCCCGACCTCGGCCAAAGCCCTTTGTACCGCCTGCTCCAAGAGGTCGGCCTCCTCGGGAAGTTGCCAATGGTAACGAAACAACAAGGCCAGGCTAAGCATCGCCGCCGCCGGATTGGCGCGCCCGGTCCCCACGATATCGGGCGCTGAACCGTGGACCGGTTCAGCGAGCGCAACACCGTCGCCCAAATTAATCGATGGCGCCACACCGAGCCCGCCACACCAATGAGCAGCGAGGTCCGACAAAATGTCCCCATACAAATTGGGCGCAACCAAAACACCAAAAGCTTCAGGTTGCTGAACCAACTTGAGCGCGGCGAAATCAACCAACAACTCATCGACCTGGAGCGCGGCCGCATGGTCGATTTCTCCCACGGCGATGCGAACCTGGTCGCGGAACAAGCCGTCACTTTGCGGCAACACATTGGCCTTGTGAACGATGGTCAGCTTGCGGGCCGCATGCTGTAGCGCCAAGCGACAGGCGGTGCGACCAATGCGCAGTGACGCGACGCGACTGATAATGCGTTCGGCCACCACATGGTCCTCGGCCACGTGCTCGCGACCAACGTACAGGCCTTCGGTATTTTCACGCACGACAATCAGGTCAACTGAGCGGTCGGAACCGGGAACAATTGCGGCGCTAACCGGCCGCACATTGGCATACAAACCCAGCCCACGTCGCAGGCGCAGAATCGCACTGCGGTACCCGGCAACGGGCCGGCTCGGTGACGATACCGCACCAAACAGGGCGGCGCCCTTGTCGCGCACCAAGTCGAGCGTCGCCTGCGGCACCGAGGTGCCGGTCTCCAGGAAACAGTCCCAACCGGCTCGCGCTTCAACAACGCGAATATCGCTGCGCAAAACCTGCAATACCTGCACGGCGGCAGGCACGACCTCGCGGCCGATACCGTCACCGGGAATCACCACCAGCTCGCGACCACTCATGACTGCACCTCGGGAAAGCCACCGTGCTCACGAACGTAGGCGACAATGCCGCCGGCTTCGACAATCGCCCGCGCGAAATCGGGCAAGGCGGGCAATTCATGCGCCCGCTCTCCTTGCAACAAACGGTAAGCGCTGAGATCCACGGTCACTTGATCGCCTTCCTGCAGTTCATCAACAAGATCTGGCGCGACAAACAGCGCCAAACCAAGGTTGACGGCGTTGCGGAAGAAAATGCGCGCAAATGATGGCGCGATAATGGCGGCGATGCCGCGCCGCTTTAACGCCAAGGGCGCGTACTCGCGCGAAGAACCACAGCCAAAATTTTCACCGGCGACAATTACATCGCCGGCAACCGCCTCGCGGTTAAAGTCGGGACGCGCCTCAATAAAAGCAGCATCGGCGACATCTTTATCGGGCCGCATATAGGGCGCAAACCGCCCTGGCACCATTTGATCGGTATCCACATCGGCACCAAATTTCCAAACACGACTCATGACATTTTCCTTAGTAATCATTCGAGTTTCGACTCGTTGCGACGGGCAACGCCCGGGTTCACAGCGGAAAAAAGAACCAGCCAACTCAGACCTGTTCGGGCCCGGCAATGCGGCCGCTGAGCGCGGTCGCGGCGGCGACTTCCGGCGAAGCCAAGTAGATCCGCGAAGACGGCGCGCCCATGCGCCCACGAAAATTGCGGTTGCCGGTGGAAAGACAAACGTCATTGTCGCCAAGCGTCCCTTGGTGACGGCCCATACACATGCCGCAACCCGGGGTGGTTAAGGTCGCGCCCGCGTCAATCAAGGTCGACAGCGTGTCGTCACGCATGGCGCGCTGCATCTCCAAACTGGAAGCGGGTGTGATCATGAGGCGTACATTGGGGTGGATGCGCCGACCGCTAAGGACTTGGGCGGCGGCACGCATATCCTCGTAGCGGCCATTGGTACAGGTGCCGAGAAACACTACCGAAACCTCGGTACCAGCGACTTCGGACAAATCACATACATCGTCAACCTGACTGGGACGAGCAACTTGCGGCTCAAGCTCGGCCAAATCAATCACCAATTCCTGTTCGTATACCGCGTCCTCGTGAACCTGTAGCCAAGCAGGCGGCAACAGTTGCTCGGTCACGACACCGGTCGGCGGCACAATGCCCGCTTTGGCGCCAACCTCAACAGCCATACTCGCCAGAGTTTGGCGCCCCTCAAGCGGTAACCAATCCAAACCGTGGTACTCGATGGCGGCGTAGGTCGCGCCGGCAATGGTCAACTCGCGGCATACACGCAAAGCCAAATCCTTGGCGGAAACGCCGGGCCGAAAGCGTCCACGGACTTGCACGCGAATGGTCGGCGGTACCTTGACCCAGGTTTTACCGGTGGCCCAAATGAGCGCGATATCGGTGGTGCCCATGCCGGAGCCAAAAGCCCCGACGGCGCCATAACTGCAAGAGTGCGAGTCGGAACCGAAAATCAACATACCTGGACGCGCCAAGCGTTCTTCGACCAGCACTTGGTGGCAAATCCCGCGACCGACATCAAACAAACGAATCCCCTGCTCACGCGCAAAAGCACGCACGATGTTTTGGCTGTTGGCGGTACCGACGGTCGATGCCGGTGAAACGTGATCGAGCACAATCGCCATTTTTTCTGGATCAAACACGCGATCGACGCCGAGTTGATCGCGCATGACTTTGATGATGCTGGGTGAAAGGGAGTCATGGCCCATCACCAGGTCGGGTGCAACGACAACCATATCGCCGGGGGCCACGGGGCGGCCGGCGGCGCGTGAGAGAATTTGTTCACTAAGGGTCATCGGCCGCTGCCATCCGGCACGCTCGGCTTGCTGTTCTGGAAGTTCAAGAGACTGAATGGACATAATTTACCTCGTTTTCCCGGCCTTCGAAGGCGTCTTGATGGGCGGCAGGTTGCGGCACCATTGTCAAAATGAGTTGGTCGACTTGTTCCTGATTCAACGGCCCGCGATCACTGATCGCTTTGATGAAGCGCGCCACCTCGCGCGCTTGCTCGGGCCGCAAAACCACACCCAAGGCCTCACCACGCGCGGCCACGGCATTCCAGCCGGTTAAGCGATGGCCGGTTAAGATTTGGCGCGTCAGCCCGAAGGTTTCGGGCGCCAGGATCTCGTAGGTTTGCGGGTGGTTGATCACGGCTTTGGTGTGGATGCCGGCTTTGTGGGTGAAGGCACAAAAGCTGGTGACACAACCGGTGAAGGGAATCTCCAAACCGATCAGGTCGGCCACCAAACGATCGAGCGCAACCATGCTGGGCAAGTGATAATGCTCGGTCAACCGCGGAGACGTGGCGTGTAAACGCGCCACCCAATCGCTGAGCGGCGCAATGCCGTTGCGTTCACCAATCCCCAACACGGTGGTGTCGATGTGGGTGGCGCCTGCTTCCCAGGCAGCATGGGCGTTGGCGACGGCACAACCGGTATCGTTGTGACCGTGGAACTCAATCCCACAGCGGACCTCGGCCCGAACGCGTGCCACCAAATCGTATATTTGGCGCGGCGTGCCGGCGCCGACGGTATCGGCAATGCCGACGCGATCGACACCGAGCGCATCCACCGCGCGGTAGACCCGCAATAGGTCGTCAACCGAACTGCGCATGCTGTCCTCGCAGCTAAAGCGAACCTCAATCGGGAACTGCTGCAGGAAGGTAATGACCTCGGTGGCGGCGGCAATCACGGCGTCAATGGTTTTACCGTGGCTGTACTCGCGCAGAAACGAGGAGGTCCCCAACACGAGGTTAATGCCGTCTACGCCGGCGGCGAGGGCGCGTTGCACATCGTCCATGTGACAACGGGTGTGGGTCAGGATCTTCGAACGAAGCCCGAGGCTGGTAATCGCGCGGCAATCTTCAAAGCTCTGCGGCGACGCACAGGGAGAGGTAACCTCAATATACTCAACGCCAAATGCGTCGAGGGCGCGCGCGATTTGAATTTTTTGATTGGGAGAAAAAGAGGCGCGGGCAAACTGTTCGCCCTCGCGTAAGGTGGAATCAATAATCGCACAAGTAGGATAACGCATGTCGGAGCCTCCAGCGTGAACGCCCGTTCCGCATCAAAACGGTCAGGGAAATCATGGGGTACGTGGTTTGGAAAAAAGAGGCAAAAGACAAGCTAGGTTTTCGCTTGGTGATCGCTTTCATCGTGAACTCCTAATGGTCAAGAAAATTGCGGCGAGCCGCATGGTGATCTGCACTGGGGATGCAGGTGGGGGTCGACGAAACAGAGGGTGTCGTCGGGTTTCCATTCATCCGACAATCGGGGGAGTGATTGCCGAAACCGAACAACAGCGGGGGGACGCGTCGTGCGGTAGATTGGGTTCAAGCCATAAAAAAAGCGGGCTACCGTTTTCCGGTGAGCCCGCTTTCCCGTAACTTGTGATGACCGTTACCTAGGGACAAGCCGTGCCAACCGGGAACTTCGCCCGTTTGTTTTTCTTGTCCTTTTTCTTTGTCTGTTGGTGAGCCAGATTCAAAGTGGTCATGATGTTACCCAAAAGTTTTTCAAGGGATGATAGAAGGAACCAAACTACGGCACTCGAAAAAAAGGAGCGCAGCAGTATGGGCGCATTTTGGATAAGCTTTCACAGGCTGTCAAGGCTTTTTTTATGCAAATCCGCTAAGGACCAGGCACCTCGCCCGCTGTCGAAGGCTTTGTTTTCGCGGGTTTGGTAAACACCAACAATCGATTTTCGGGGTTGTTTTTTTCACCCATCGGCAATTTTAAAAAAGGAAAGCCGTGCGAGTTCAGCAAGACGAATAGGTTGCCGTCTTGGTCCCAATCAAAACCTTCCGCCAAGCCGGTATAGCGAAAATGAAGGTTGCTGCTGGTGATTTCCCGCTTGAGAAAGCTGAAATCGAATACCGGTGTGACCTGAACGCGTGAGGCTTCGCTTGCCAACAAGCTTTTAAGCGGTACCGCGCCGATTTGCCGACGCTTGCGCAACAACAGATACAGCGTTTCACCACGCAGACGCACCTCGCCAATGCTGAGATTGCGGCGTTCGACGACCAATTTCCAACTGCGCTGCTCAAGCCATACATCGGCACGTTTGACCAGCAACGTCACCTGGGACGGATCTTGATCACGGAAAACCAGCAGGCGCTCCGCGTCCAGCCAAACAACAGCGGCCGCACCACAATCATAGGTCTTATTGAGACAAACCGGAGACTCGGGCAGCGTTATGACTTCCTGGGTAAACCAATAATCGCGATTCACCACCATCAAACGCCCGCGCCATTCCTCGAGCTTGCGGTCAAAACGACGCGAGCTCACCAACGCCAGCGTGTCGGCATCACCCCAGGGCTGAACAGCGCGCAAATCTTCCTGCATGGCCGCCTTCACCGGCACCACCACGAAGCCGGTCTCGTCATCAGCGGCGGTTGTGCCGTCACGCAACGACCTGACGGTTGCACGCACACGCACTTCACCCACCGACAACTTCTTCCGCCGTTTGCGCGGTGCTTCCGCGGCCTGCGCCGGCGCGCGATAAACGAGGCGATACAAACCGGGGCGCGCATCGGGCAAACCCAAGGTGACGAACCATTCGTCGCCAACCCGCAACAAAGATGTCGCGCTGTGGGCACCGGCAATCGGATGCAACACAAATCGTTTGGGATCCAAATCTTGAAAGGCGGGATCAACAGGTTGCTGAAACCACATCCAACAAAAAAGCCACAGCATGGTTCCCCTCCCCGGCCGTTCCATCAAAAGCCAGTCCCTAAATGATGGGTGGCTGGAACGCATTGTAACGCGAGCAGATAAGGGCAACGCAAAAAGTTCGGCAAGTGTCGGCACGCTCACGAGGTGCGGCGGGAGGCGGGCCCTAAACGCAAAAAAGGCACCCGATGGGTGCCTTTTTTGTTCGTTAAATGTGATGCCCAAGCCCGGACTCGAACCGGGACGACCGAAAGGTCACTACCCCCTCAAGATAGCGTGTCTACCAATTTCACCACTTGGGCGTCGTCACTACAGCGGTGGATTCTACCGAAGCCGTTCCGCTTTTGCAAGACGTTTTAACGATTAGTTCTCTTTTTGTTTTGCAGGTTCGTCGGCGTCGTTTTTCAACGCTTCATCACCGGCTTTTTCAGCAGCGCCGGCAGCGGCACGTGCTTCGCGCTCGCGCTTCAGACGCTCTTCTTCCTGCTTGCGCATTTCGGGCGGCAGCTCGTCAAGCGTGTAGGTTTCTCGCGAAGTGGTCACGTCACCCAAGGAAACAGTTTTTTTATTACCGTTCTCGTCTTCGATGACGACGTCACCGCCCACACCGGGTGCGGCCGTTGCTTGGGCGCCGGCTTCAGCGGGAATGGCGGGGTCAAAATCAGAAGCAATACTTTGATTGCTGTGACCGCCTTGGAACGCTAGGAACATGGAAGTGCACATAAACAAAATGGCAACGACCGAGGTGAACTTGGTGAGGACCTTATCACCACCGCCTGCACCAAACACTGAGTTGGTGTTGTCGGAAACACTTACCAGACCGCCGGTTTTACCGTCCTGGAAGAGAATTACCAGGATCAGTACCACGCAGATAAAAATGTGAAGAATAAAAAGAAAACCCATATCGGCCCTCCATCTCGGATCGGGCGAGGCCCGGAACGCCGCAGTCTAGCATAGGTCGTCGGAGAAGCCAAGCCCGGAATGTACCACCCAAAGACAGGTGGTTGGTAAACCAGATAAAGCGAAAACCGCGCCGGCTTTGCATTGCGGCTCGGTAAAACCCGCGAATGGGTCTTACTCGTTGCTACCCGGCGCATTTTCCCGGCTCGTTTCATCCTTCGCGTTAACCGGAATAAACACCGGCCGCTCCGGC
This sequence comes from Holophagae bacterium, assembly GCA_030429565.1. Classification (GTDB taxonomy): domain Bacteria; phylum Acidobacteriota; class Holophagae; order Acanthopleuribacterales; family Acanthopleuribacteraceae; genus Acanthopleuribacter. Next base: position 126,479 of record JAUIFE010000015.1, read on the forward strand.
GTATCGAGTAAACGCTGGTTAAAATCGCGCATCAACAAGTAAAAGCGTGCCAATTTGTCGTAATCCAAGCGCTCCCAATCATCCAATTTACTGTGGTAATGCTCGTGTACATCCGAAAAGAAAAAGATGGTGGGAATGTCCTTGCGCGAGAACTGTAACTGATCGCTGCGACGATGATAGCGGTCCAAGGTTTTGTCAAAGGTGAAGCCGCGCGCGTTTGCTTGATGCACGCGATCAAGAACTTGGTTCATGGTCGAGACCCCTTCAGAAACGGAAGGAATAACGCCGATTGAATCCGGCGCATTGCGGCCGACCATGTCGATGTTGACGTTGGCGACAATGTCCTTCATGGCCACGGGTGGTTGGCTGACAAAATACTCGGAACCCAGCAAGCCCTGTTCCTCACCGGTGAAGAACACCACGATCATGCTGCGTGCACCGGGATGGGCGACAAAATGTTTGGCCAACAATAACAAAGAGGCACAGCCGGAACCATTATCGTCGGCGCCGTTAAAAATCTCGCCGTCGCTTATACCCAAATGGTCGTAATGGCCGCTGAGTACCACGTATTCATCGCGCAGCTTGGGGTCAACCCCGGGAATCAAACCAACGACGTTTTCGGTGGTGCGCCGTTCGGGCTCCACCAACATGTCCAGCGCTAACTTGCGCCGTTTCATATCAACCGGATGGGGCTTGCCTTCGGCCAGGATCGCGGCATGGGCCGCTTCGATTTTGCGTTGGTACTTGGGGCCAAAAAACTTGGCGCGTTGCGCAGGACTTAAAGTCACAATCGGATACAAAGCGCGATGGTAGCTATCATCGCCAGGCAAAGCCATGCGATGCGGCGCCGGTTGGAAGGCGCGGACCTCGTCCTCCGAATCTTTGCGCAATAAAATTACCCCAACGGCACCATGGTTCACGGCATTGGTCATTTTGTAGTAATTGGAGAAACGCCGTTCATCCACGCCCGCAAAGGGATGATCCTCGGGAAATGCAACATCAGGCGCGCCGTCTTCAAAAACAACCCACTTGCCTTCAACGTCGGCGGCTTCGAAATCCGTGTAGGGATGATCAACCAAGCCATAACCGATGTAAACCATTGAAGCCGTTCCACTAAAGCGCCCATCGCCATAGGGAAAAAGGCCGTAATCACGGTTGTACTCAAGGCTTTCCTTGGGACCGTAACCGGACACCTCGGCACGACAGGCCTGCTCGCGCAGACGCATCACCAACAATTCAAATGGCTGTAAAAAGTCGCCGCTTTCGGCATCGCCAAACGGCGTCACCCCGGCCAGTTTCAACTGAGTGGCCAAATACAGGGCGGCTAACTTCTGACCGCGAAAGCTGGTTTCCCGACCCTCCAGGAGATCATCGGCTAAAAAAGCGACATGGGCGCGGTAATCCGCTTGAATCGCGGCCGATTCGCCAACAGCGGGCGTGGCCAAAAGGGCTAACATCCAAAAAATCGTCACATTACATTCCTTATGCTCACCCCATCACCAAAAAACCTGGCCGGCGGAAGACGTCAAACCGCAGGGTGAAGATTCATTTACCTTTACCATATACGCGTAATTTTCACGAAAAGGGTCGATTATTTTCAAGCGTACCAACCACTGCGCCCGGGAACAAGCGTCGACAGAAATCAACCTCGTTTCCCGGCGGCCCGGATTTTCTCGGCCAACTTTTTGACGGCAAAACCGAACGACTCCGGCTCGCGCCAATCACGCATACCGGGAATCCCGGTGGCCCGCAACAACACCGCCTGATCGTGCCCCGACTTGGGATCAACCACTTCCCAACCAGCCAGTTCATCGTCAGCGAGCACCGACACAGGAAACAACAGACGCCGCTTAATCTTTTGTTCCATCTGCTTCACATGCAAAACTTCGCTTTTCAGCCAATCCGAGTAGAGACTGTGCGGCGACAAAACCACAATCAAGGGTTCCTGCCCACGCAAATCGCCGGAGAGCTGGTTTTGCACGCCGGCCTGGACGCGCGACTCATAGGGCACCAGCCAGCAGCGAATGCCCTCGGCGTGCAGCGCTTCGACCATCGCTTCGGCCAATTCGCCATCGGGACCGCTGTAATTACTGTAGGCCAAATAGCAGGCGCAGTAAGACGCGCAGGCGGCGGACAGACCGCGCAACATGGGTTCGGGCAAACCCGCGCCCTGCAGGAAAGATTCGGGCAGCGGCCAGGAACGCATGATCGTGCGGTGGTCCATGGAGCAGGGACCCAAAAACAAACTGCTGTCCAATCCTTCGGCACCCGCCAGCGAGGCATTGATGAACCAGGTCTCACCAAAGCGGGTTTCTTCAAAATGGGCGCGATCCAACACACATCGGAACAGACGCGCGCCCGCCAGTGAGGCAAAACTGAGGTCGGCACCGCGAAATACGGCCTCTTCCAAATGGGCGTCTTGCAGCACGGCTTCGCTGAGATCGGCGTCGCTCAAGTCCGACTTACCAAAGCGCGCATGGGCGAGATTGGCTTTGCTGAGGTCGGCCCAACTCAGGTTGGCCAAGCGAAATACCGCATGTTCCAATTTGGCTTCGCTCAATCGCGCTTCGTTGAGGATCGCTCCGGTAAAATCACAGCTCACCGCTTTGGCGCCGCTCAAATCGGCATGGGTGCAGTTGGCGTTGACCAGTTTGGCCCCTTCCATTTGCGCCTGGTCCAGAACGGCATGCAGCAGATTGGCATTGCTGAGGTCGGCGTGGGACAAGGTTGCCCGTGTCAAAACAACCCGGTTCAACAAAGCACCCACCAAGGTGGCGCCGGTAAAATTCACACCACTTAGATTCACACGATTAAAGTTGGCACCGGTTAAATCCGCGTTCTGGAGGTTGGCGTCGGTTAAGGTGGCGCCGCTGAAATTGACACCGCTTAAGCTCGCATTAATCAGGTTGGCCTGGTTCAAACGACATTTGCTCAGGTTGGCGCCATTGAGGTCGGCCCGGATGAAGTTGACCTTACTGAGATTGACACCGCTTAAATCCCAACCGCTGAGGTTCTGTTTGCTGAGATTGGGCACATAGTCGGGAAAGGCCTCGCGCAACTGGTTCCAGGTATCCGGCTTTTGCTTGAGCAACAGCAGTAGCTGCTCCTTCGGTAAATCATTGATATTCATAACATTTGACGCCCCATCGCAGCGAATTCCGGTACAGCCGACGGCGACCTTCGGCAAACCGTACCTCTATCCCGTTATCGGGATTCGCCGCAAAACGTTTACCGGAAGTTATCAATATTACCCACGCCAAGTTCCCTAAACCGCGCTGCTTACATACCAGCAAAGCGTTAGGGCCGAATCACAAAGGGGGTAGCGCCGGCGGGCGAATATTCGACACGCGTGGGCGGCCCCAACTGTCGCCTGTCGGTCCGCACGGGATAGGTCCAAAAAACGCCGGTTTCGGTCTGGACCACCGTCAAAAAGGAAACCTGACTGACACCTGCTTTGCCATTGCCGCTGGTATAGACCGAGGTCGGCGAACTCGATTCGATAACCGGCGCCGTAATGTCGAAAACCCGACCATCGCCGGCGACTAAGGGCGCAGGCGTGTCGCGATCACGGCAGACAAGCCAGGCCTGCTTGAGCGCTTTGGCCGTCATTTGATTTAGGCCGTCGAGCCCACCGTCACTGATGCGCACCGAGGATTGCCGCGCTTGTAGGTCGGCCAAAATGAGTCGCCGCAACGGCTGTTGCAAGGTCCCTGCCCACCACGCGGGCCGATCCCCCAACTTGGCAGCGGTCTGATCAACCATTGAACGCCACACCGTGCGCACGAAAAGCGCCCGCTGAGGATTGGACGCATCTTGTAACAGGCTGAGAATCTGCGTCAGGGTGTCTTCTTTTAATTCGGTTTGCAGGGCGCCGTCGAGACGGAAGAGCAACGCATCGACCAACGCTTGATCGAGCGGATCCTCGGCACGGAAGCGGTTATTTTTCAAAAGTGACCAGGTTTGGTTGCGCGGCAGCGAGGTAACGCTGTCGAGGCCGATCACATCAGCGGCGGGCTGACCTTTCTCCCAGGGACGACGAAACCAGGGCGTTTGAAACGAAGGCGCACTCCGGTCCTGAGCGGGATCGGCAGCAGCGTATAAGCGCAAATGGCGACGCGGAGAACGGGTCCCCAACGCCAGCAAGGCCGAAGGGACTTGGTGGTATTGCATGGCGGCGCGCGCTTCATCAATACTTTGCGCGGTAAAAAGATAATACAGAGCAGCGAGGTCGGCACTGGGTCGCAGGCCGTCCCACTCATAATAAACATCGCCGCCGCCTGGCGGGAACAGCAGCGGCGCCACCCAACCGCCAAAGGGCGCCCGCAACGGCGGTTGGTCGTAAAGCTTGGCCACCTTGCCGGTATCACGCTGCTGGAAGAGTTGCTCTTGCCCCAGAAACTGGTCCTTCACGAACATGTGAAAGGTTTCGTCGCGCGTCAGGCGCGGTTGCAGGGCAAAATGCAGGTTCTGGTTGCGACCAGACCATAGAAAAGGTATCCCGGCCAAACTCAAGCCTTGCACCGCAAACATTTCGGGGATCTCGAAGGCGACCGGCACTGGTAAAAAAGCGAAAAAGGGATCGCCGCGCAGATGTTGCGCCTGGACACCGTCGCTATCGACCAGTAAAAAAGATTCAATCCAAGGTGCCCGGAACAAGCCGGCCAAAGCAGCGTCATTCTGCCAGCCGTCTTCGTACGGCAACTGGAGCGGCGGCATTTCAGGAGAAAAAAAGCCGGCCTCATAGCCAAAAACCCGCACCCAACGGCGCATGGCCCATTCCTTGGCCCAACAGCGATTGATCAAAAAGGCGAGGCCGCGATGGTAAAGGAACACATCGGCAATGGTCCAAGCGCGCCCATGCGGGGCCGCACTCAAGCCGTCGGCGTAGGCCTGCAGTAATACTTCTAAATGGGGCGGCAATTGTTCGCGACAGGCTTGCGCGGTACCGGCCAAATCGAGGTAATAAAACAGCGGCGCCAATTGATCGAGGGCGGCGATGCCGGTTTTACCGGGAATCCCCTTAAATAAACGCAGCAATTGCTCGAGTTGCGGGCCGGCGTGGGTTCCGTGCAGTAAACCCTGCAGATACAAAAGGTCGTGCATGTCGGCGGCACTGATTTCATAAAGCCCGTAGGGATGTTGGGTGAGCGTTGCCTGGTGATTGAGGCCTTTGGCGCGTTTGGGAAAGCTCAGTTGCGCGGGCTGCTCGGACGGTTCTTGCTGCATAAAGGTATAAACCCCATAACCAACGCCGGCCACGATAAGCAGCAGCACCAACAGCGACAGAATCTTTTTCATCGGCGTTCCTCGAAAACGGGCATCAGTTAGCGCGGGATTCCCCGCTATTGTAGCGCAGACACGGCCGACGCCCGCACAAACCCACGAGTAAACGAAACGTTTGCAGGACGTTTCAAACGTAAACGGACCGACAAGCGAGATTGCCGGTCAAGTTTCCAGGCAACAAGCCGACCCAGAGGATACCGACCTTATATCAAAGAGGCGTCGACTTGCGGCCGATCCGTCCGCGGCGACGGACCACCAAAAGATCACTTTTCAGGGGCGAGGCGCTGATGAAACTGCAAATCACTTGTCCGGAATGCAATCGTCAATCGTTGATTGATTCGGGCAAGGTTCCACTCGGCAAAATCAAAACCAACTGCAACACCTGTCGCAAACAATTTTTCATCGACAAAGGTCAAAACGTGAATTGCTGCCTGGTCCAGCCAAGCGCCGACTCGGCGTCGGAAGCCGAGCAAGGCAGTTGGAAAATCGACCGCCCCGAGTTTGAGGGCATTGAGTACGATTTAAATGGATTGGGCGGTTTGATTCGTTCGGGCATGGTTACTGGTGGTACGCGCGTCTTAGCCCCCAACGCCAACCAATACCGCGAAGCAAGCAAGGTAAAAGAACTGCGTAAATTCTTCGAACAAAAAGAGAAACGCGACGGTTAGGGATTGGCGCGCAAAGAAAAACGGCGCCCTCCTCATACGAGGATGGACGCCGTTTTGGTCAAAAAGTCGTGCGTTGTTTAGCCGAAAACGGGGGTAACCCCTTGCTCACGCAGATAGGCGGCAATGTTGTCGGATTTCTTCAACACATGGCGGTACAACACCATGGCGTTGTCCTGGCGCGAGAACGCCAAACCGTGTTTGAGGTCGAGCACCAGCGCGTGCAGGATGTTCTTGGGATTTTCAATGTAATCCTGATCCATGATGTGTTTCATGGCCGCCTGGGGACCGCCTTCTTTGGCCGCCAAGTAAAGCAAAGCCGCCAGGTACATGAGCGCCGTTTCGCCGTGCTCAACCGACGCCAATTTAGGTTGGCGACGTGGCATATGGTTGTCGGCGGTGTAGGCTAAGTTCTTGCCGAGCTTGGCAATCGCTTCGCGCACATCGTCAGCGGTAATCAAAGGACGCTGACCCGTCACCGGATCCACCTGTTCTTCCTTGGGAATACTGATTCCGCCGCCTTCGTCGATGGCAACGTCGACAATCGCCGAGTTTTCACGCATCAGGCGCAGTTGCGAGACGTCGGCCACCTTAGGCGTGGCCCCGCTGCCTTGCAGGAAGATGGTCAAAATGAAACCCTTGGCGCCTTCGAGATCTTCATCTTCTACCAAACCGCACTGTTTAATGCGGACCTTGGGGAAGGCGGCGTAAAACTCGCGCAGCGCCTCGCAGCGATGGGTTGACTTTTCAAGGATCAAAATTTCGCGAATGCGCGACAGGTTCTTTTCCTCGAGCAGGACGCTGACAGCGCTGGTGCCGGCAATACCGCCACCGGAAACAACGACCTTTTCGTCGACATCGAGATGCTCGCTCACATCAAGACCCGCCAACTTGCCGGCGTAAACCGACATACTGGAACGCAATGGAACAGGGTATTTGGGGCGAGTTTCGGTTTCGAGGCGGTAAGCAAAACCACCGACGGCTGACCCGTCAAAAATGCCGCAGTAGGAACCGCGGGCGACGAATTCGGCCAAGCCGGTGTCGGGTCGAAAATCACCGGAGTGCAGCGCGCCGATGCGAATGAAGGAACCGGGAATTTGCGCTTCGTAGGCCGTCGATTCCTTGAGCGCATGAACCAAATCGGGCTGGTGATTGATCCCCGGCAGGTCCGCTTCTTCGATGATGGTTGCGCCTGCTTCGCCGTACTTGGCGTCGGAAAAACCGGCGCCGTTACCGGCACCGGCGACCACGTAAAAGTGACTGTTAACGCCGAGTTCTTTTAACCAATTCTTGAGCAAGCCCATTTGATCGGGCGTAATGGCAACCCGCTGTTCACAGGTCTCAGGTTCGCCGATATGCACATCGGTTCCCAACAAGAAGGTTACTTCGCGACCGGCGACTTCGCAAAAACCGTTTTCCACGGACGGCACCGGTAAAATGCCTGCATAGGTTTTATCTTGATCCACTCCAAGTCCCCCTTAACTGCGCGGTGGGCAAAGCCAACGCCTTTTTCAACAGGATGTCCCTTTCGAGGAGGCCGTAGCCTCAAAGCCGAACCCTGCCAAGGAGAAACCGGGATTTCTCAAAACCCAGGCTCGGCCCATTTAAATAACTTTGACCAGAAAACGATGCTTCCGGCCTTTGTTGATCATGAAGTAACGGTCCTCGACCGACTCGGCCAACGTCACGTTGGCTTTAAAGTCGGCGACCGTGGTGCCGTTAATCTTCAAACCATTGCCGGTAATCAGGCGCCTGGCTTCACCGTTGGATTTGGTTACCCCACAGCTTACCAATAATTCGGCAACCCAAATACCGTCATTAAGAAATTTTTCTTTCGAGATTTCGGTTAACGGCAAATCTTCTTCTACCGTGGCGAGAAGATCGGCGGTTAAACCTTCCGACGAACCACCGAACATCAGCTCGGTGGCCCGCTGAACTTTTTCGAGTTCATCGCGACCATGGACCAAGATCGTCATGGCTTCGGCGAGGCGGCTTTGTGCCAGACGTTTCTCAGGTTGGTCTTTGACGGTCTGTTCCAATTCCGCCACCTCTTCTTGGGTGAGGAACGTAAAGACCTTTAAGTAGTGCACCACTTCATCATCGCCGGCATTTAGCCAAAACTGATAAAAGCGGTACGGCGAAGTACGCTTGGGATCCAACCAAATGTTGCCCTGCTCGGTTTTGCCGAACTTGGCACCACTACTGTTGGTAATCAACGGCGAGACCAGCCCGTAGGCTTTTTTTCCGCCCTGGCGGCGAATGTAATCGGTGCCGGCGGTGATGTTGCCCCATTGATCGCTGCCGCCCATTTGCAGCACGCAATCCTCGTGTTGGTTGAGGTGATAAAAGTCGTAGGCCTGCAACATCATGTAGGTGAACTCAGTGTAGGAAATACCTTCCTCACTGCCGAGGCGCCGTTTCACCGACTCCTTGGCCATCATATAGTTGATGGTAAAACTTTTACCGACATCGCGCAGGAAGTCGATAAAGTTAAAAGAACCCAGCCAGTCATAGTTATTTTTAATCTGCGCGGGATTGCCTTCGCGTTCGAAATCGATGAAATGCGACAACTGAGCACGAATCCCGGCGATGTTGGCGGCCAACTGTTCCGCCGACAACAAATTGCGCTCTTGCGACTTCCCACTGGGGTCACCGATCATACCGGTCGCGCCACCGATCAAGGCAATCGGTTTGTGGCCAAACTGCTGCAATCGCACCAGCGACAAAATCGGCAACAAACTACCCACGTGCAGCGAGTCGGCGGTGGGATCGAAGCCGATATAAGCCGTGACCTTTTCCTTGGCAAGCAGCTCTTCAACGCCTTCCGTATTGTCATAGATCAAACCACGCCATTTTAGTTCTTCATATAGGTTTGATTTCATCGATGCCTCCTGGGTATACACTGTGCGGCAAGACATTCGGCTCACGAGGAGAAGCGTTGGTGGAAGACGACGACGGACCCAAAAACAAGGTCGTCGACGCCAAAATCAACCCACGCCGAACCGAGTCACCGTGACAAAGCACCTATTGTTACCCAGCCCTGCAAAGGATTACTACGGTTTTTAGCGACGATCCGCGCCACGCGCAACGAGGACAATCGGCCCGGCGAGCAAAACAGCGCGACCCGATCAAAAACGACCATCACCCATAATTTATTACGAAATATCGCAAAAACTCAACATCATATTTTACAAAAAGGCCATATTGCAGAATTTTACCCAAGAATTCTCGCCAAAACTGCGTTTTCCAAACGCAATCACACCCCGAGCGGCTAATCATCGCGTGGGCTGCGCGGTTTGCCAAACAATATATTGAGCCCCGTTTCGACGCTTTTGGCTACAGACTGCGCCGTGCGATCGACCAACTTGCCGCCTGCCGCCGACAGAATGGCGTCTTCAAAACCGCCCTTCACCTGCTCACGGAAATCGGGCAACACCTCTTCCGCCCCTTCCACCAGGCCCTGCTTCACCTGCTCGCGAAATTCCGGCAACAGCGTCTGCGCCGATTCCTCGAAACCAGCGGCCACCTCGCGGCGAAACTCAGGCAACAGTTCCTCGGCCGCTTGCTCGAAACCCTTCACTACTTCGGCGCGAAATTCCGGTAGCAACGCTTCGGCCGCCTCTTCAAAACCTTTGACCAACTCGGCGCGAAATTCGGGCAACATCTCCTCGGCCGCTTGTTCCAACTCCCGCCGAAAGTCCTGCTCGGCCTCCAACATGCGCCGGTCGTATTCCTCGTCCAGTATTTGATGCAGCCAAAGTTTGTAGACCAAAAACACAAGCGCAAGGGTCACAAGGCTGGACAGAACCGGCACCACCACAGCCATCAAGATCACCAGTTCAAGAGTCATAAATCCCCCGTGGGCGGCACGCAACCGTAGCCCGAATGCCAAGGAACCGGGACGGCAAAAGTCCAAACCGAAGCGACAAAGAAACAAAGTAACCTTAACCTAACACAAGGCTTGAACCGGCGGCAGCGGTAAATCACCCAAGGATTAAGCCGCTCAAGATACCAGCTTGCGCGGCTGCACCCGCACCGGCCGCAGCACGGGCTGCGCGTGCGGCGGCACCGGTCGCCGCACGGCACCGATCCGATCGTAAGCCAAAAATCGATTGGCGGCGCGCACAGCGGCGGGGCCTTCCCCTAAAAATTGGCGAAGGTCGCGCTCGGCTTCGTCAAAATACCAACAGGAACCACCGGCACAAACGGTAAACGGCGCCAAGCGCGGGCCGCCCAAGAAGTGGGTGCGGCGACTCGCGCCGGCATCAAACCAGGTGGGCAGCACAAAATCAGCGAGCGCGATGCCGTCGTAACCATAAGACAGCGGCGTCACCGGCGCGGTCACATCGAAGTAAAAAAGCACAGGCTGCTCAGGTTGCTCGGGATGGCGACCTTGTAACCAATGGGAGGCGCCGTCTTGCGCGGCAAGATTCAAAACCAAGCGCGACAAAAGGACCGACCAAGATTCGCCCCATTGATCGCAGGTCTCCATGCAAATAACGGCGGCATGGGTCACGCCACAATCGACCAAGTAGCGCTGCAACCATTGGGCTTGGCGGCTTTCGGCAACCAAAAACAGGGCATAACCTTCGCAAACAGGTCGACGCGCGCCGTCACGCGCCAGAAAAGACAACGCGGTGGTACGTTCGACCAGCTCTAGTGCAACAGTCGTCGACCAAAACGGGCGAAAGTCCTCATCGTGCTGGCTTTGCACGGCGGCAATCACCTGCGCCGGCGCAGCGACACAAGCAGTTTCGTCAAGCAAGTTCATCAGGCGAATACGGGTCATGGCGGATACCTCCTCAAATGGGTGCGGCGGCTAAAAAAACCGCCTCTACCCTTACGACCCCGCCGCGGAGGAAAAACGCCTCATACTTTTTTGATTTTTTTTAACCGCAACAGCGGCACGAGCCGGACACGGTTGGTGCTCTTGGCAAAAGGTGGAATAATAGGCGGCCGACCCACCCCCCGTTAGGGGGCCGAACACAAAAGGAGACACCGGCATGCCGTCATCCGCCGACCATCATCCCAGCCCCAAGATCTGGAAAACAGGCGCTTGCCATTGTGGCGCGGTACGTTTCCGCGTGCGCGACCACTTCACCGAGGTGCTCGACTGCAATTGCTCGATTTGCCGCAAAAAAGGGCTGCTTCATTTAATTGTACCGGCCGAGGATTTTGAAACGACAACCCCCAGCTCGGCCATGACGCTGTACCGGTTCAACACAAAAACCGCCAAACATTGGTTTTGTACGACTTGCGGCGTTTCACCTTTTTATGTACCGCGCTCGCACCCAGACGGATTTGACGTCAACGCGCGTTGCATTGACGACCTGGACTTGACGCAGGTTCGGGTCAAACGGTTTGACGGCGACAACTGGGAACAAAACATCGATACCATTGCGGGATACGAATCATGAACGACCAATACCGATTAAAAACCGACCAGCAGGGCGCGCGGATTCAGAAGATGTTCGACGGGCTTGCGGCCAACTACGATTTAATGAACCGCATCATGACCATGGGGCAAGATCAGCGCTGGCGCCGATATGTGGTTGATCAGGCCGACCTCAAAGACAACAGCACGGTGCTCGACTTGGCGGCGGGCACCGGTGATATTGCTTTTGAGGTACGCCGCCGCTTTGACGGCGCCACGGTCGTGGCGGGCGACTTCTCGCTGGGCATGATGGCCTACGGCACGCAACGCAAAGGCGGTGATCGCGTACACTGGGTCGCCTGCGACGCCTTGGCCTTGCCGTTCGCGGACAACAGCTTCGATGCGGTCGTGTTCGGCTACTTGCTGCGCAACGTGACCAACATCCAAACGGCGCTAAACGAGATCCGCCGTGTGCTAAAGCCAGGCGGTAAAGCCGTTTGCCTCGACACCACCCCGCCACCGCCAGGCCTGCTGCGCCCTTTTATTAAGACCTACCTCAACGTCGGCTTGCCGCTTTTGGGCCGGGCCCTGGGCACGGACCCCTCGGCCTACGCCTACCTTTCCAACTCAACGCAACACTTCGAAACGGCGCAAGCCTTGGCGATCCATTTCGAGGAAGCGCGCTTCGAGCAGGTTGCGTTTCGTCATTTTTTGTTTAAGACGATTGCAGTCCACTGGGCGACGAAACCGAGTTAAGTATTGCAGGCCAACAGATTCACCATAAGCGCGGCCCTGCGATTAATTTTTTTTTTGAATTTAGGGTTGCACTTTCCGGGGTATCTGGTATCTTTCTCCCTGCTACGTGCCCAGGTGGTGAAATTGGTAGACACGCACGGTTCAGGTCCGTGTGCAGCAATGCATGGGGGTTCGAATCCCTTCCTGGGCACCATCTCCCCCCTCTAACAAGAGGGCGGACGCCAACCTCGCAAATTGCGAGGTTTTTTTATTTTCAGACGTCCCCACGGGAACACAACCAACTTTAGGCAACCGCGGGGTCCCACCAACACTAGCCGCGGTCAATGCAGACTCTTTCCTAAACGAAGCGATTCTTGGTGGCGCGCCGGCACAAACGGTTGGGCGACAAGGTGCGGTAACATGCGAGTCGTACTTTCCAAGCACGCCTGCGTATTTCCGAACATATTTCGCACCAACGTTTTGCGCGCTTGCATCCAACCGCATTGGACACCTTCAGTTTAAGATTACGCGAGCATTTTGTTGCGGCATGTGTTAGTTTTTGCATTCCGGCAGGGAAAGAAGAGGGGCAATACGGAAAGCATGCAGATTGACATTGCAACCAACCAAGCACTCCAAGCGCTGTGCGAACGCGCCAAGGGCCAAGCATACATCACACTGGACACGGAATTCATCCGCGAGCGTACCTTTTTCCCAGTGCTGGCGCTAATTCAGGTCTCCTGGCCAGGCCAAGATCCGGTTTTGATCGATCCCTTACCCATCACCAACTGGGATCCTTTTCACGAGTTACTGTGCGCCCCGGAAACCACGAAGGTGTTGCATTCCAGCCGCCAGGATTTAGAGATTTTCTTTAATCAGATGGGCCGCATTCCCGCACCCGTGTTCGACACCCAAATCGCCGCGTCCATGTGTGGTTTTGGTGATCAAATCAGTTATGCCGCACTCATTGCCAAAACCCTGGGTGTTCAGTTGCGCAAGGGTGACAGCTTCACCAACTGGTTGCAGCGCCCCTTAACCGAGGCGCAAGTGCGTTACGCACGCGACGACGTCGCTTATTTGCCGGACGCCTACGAGAAATTGGTGGAATTGGCGCAAGAACAAGGCCGCCTAAAGTGGATTCAAATCGAAACGCGTGACCAGCTCAACAACGATCTGTTCCGCAACGATCCCGAGAATCTGTGGCGCAAGGTCAAAAAAGTCGGCCAGCTCAAAGAGAAAGATTTAATTGTCATGCAGGCGCTGGCTGTGTGGCGCGACCAGAAGGCACGCGAACTGGATAAACCCGTGCGCTTCGTGCTGTCGGATGAAGTCATGGTCGAGCTGGCAAAAATGGATCAACTCACGCTCGATTCACTGCGTTCGCGCCGCGGTGTCCATCCCAAGTTCGTCAACCGCTTCGGTGAACACCTGCTCAAAATCCATGAAGAAGCCCGCCAGGTCCCCAAAAATCAGTGGCCACGCCTCAAAGAAAGCCGCCGTCGCGGACCGTCCAACAAAGCAGAAAACCTGGCCGATTTAGCCTGGATCCTGATTAAAGAGATCGCCCAACGCGCCAACATGGCGCCGGCCAACATCATCTTAAAACGCGAGCTGGCCCCCTTCATCGACGCCACCTTACAGGGTCGCGACACGTCCCAGTACGCCATCTGCGGCGGTTGGCGCAAAGAAATGGTCGGCGACTTGCTGATCAAACTGCTCGAAGGCCAAATGACGATTCGCGTGGAGAACCACCAAATCATCTGGGACGACCACGGCACCAATTAAGGCAATTTTCGCCCGATTTGACCGCCCCGTTGCCACTGCACCAGGGCGCTTCGACCTTGTTGCTTGCGAGAAAAACGGCTTAGCCCATGTCGTTCCACGGCAAGGCATGGTAAGTTAGCCAACAAACAACCGCGAAGCGACGTCGGCACCGCCCTCAAACAGCAAGGTGACCGCAATTTTCGTTCGCCCATTGAGCTAGGCCGGCTTAGAATAGACGGCGCACCTATCCCCCGCACGGTACCCCCATGTTCGAGGCATCCTCTTGAATCTCCATCGTTTATCACCGTATTTGCGATTCGTTCGGTGCTGCATTCCCACAACCGTGGTTTTGTTAACCGTTCTGGGATGCACGTCCTCAAACAATCCCACCGGCCTTATGGGGGCGGCAGCGGCCGCGATGCCCCAAACAGAGGAAACACCGCAACCAACGGCGGCGCCGGCGGAGGAAACACCGCCCCCGCCGCCTGACTATTACCCAATCCACGGTGATTACGTGGTCAGCCACATCCTCATCAGCCATCGAACGGCCGAGGCGGCCGGCAAACAAATCCGCACGCGCCGACAGGCGGAACTTCTTGCCGATGAAATTGCGATGCAATTGGCGGACAGCCCCTCGCGTTTTGACGATTTAGCGCGGCGCCATTCCGACGGGCCCCGTGCGGCGAACGGCGGTCGTCTCGGCGGCGTGTTGCGCGGCGATTTGCCGCCTGCGCTGGAAGCGGTTTTGGCCGACTTAAAAGAAGGCGAAGTCCACGACCAACCGATTGAATCGCCGTTCGGCTATCACTTTTTGCGCCGAGACCCACCGGCGGCGCAACACTGGGCGGCGGCTCAGTTTTTGGTAGCGAAGGGCGACGACGCCGCGCAAGCGCAGACTTTGGTCAACGAAATTGGCGAGCAACTCATGGTGGAACCCTTTGAAAAAGTAGCGCGTCAATACAGCGACATGTTGATCGGCCCGGCCCACACCGGTACCTTCACCGAAAACGATCACGCGCTACCAAACGCGGTAACGACCGCGATTCGCGAAATGGACGAGGGCGCTATCGCCGGCCCGATCGAACTGGAAAAAGGCTGGGTATTTTTGAAGCGCATTGCGCTTAAGGTGCGCTACGGCCGTCACATCGTGATTAGCTTCCAAGACGCGGCCCTGCCCCTCAACGGCGCCGCGCGGACCCGTGAAGAAGCGGCCGCCCTCGCCGAAGAACTGCTCGGCAAACTCAAAGCAGAACCGGAAAATTCAGCGCTTTTTTCCGAATTGGCGCAAACCCATTCGGACGCCCGAACCCGCTCACGCGGCGGTTTATTTGGACCGATGCTCAACGGTGACCTTTACTACGGCGTAGAAGCGGCGTTGAAAACCCTGGACGAGCAGCAAGTCTACACCAAGGTCGTCAGCACGCCGGTCGGTTTCCAGATCCTGCGCCGCGAACCGCCTATCAAAAACGGGTTGCCCTAGCGGAAAACGCCTACGGCAAGGCGTAACCTTTGCGTGTAAAGACCTGGGCACCGCGTTTCTTGACGCGCACGTTGAGCCGGTGGAAGCCCGACTTACGCGATTGCGGCACCACGCCAAGCACGTATAAATGCTTGAGATCCTGCACGACCTGCTCAAATACGCCAGGCAAACGCAAGCCGCGCTCGGCGTAAAGAAAACGCCCACCGGTTTCGGCGGCCATGTGCGCCAAGGCGTCGCGATTAATGCGATCCCCCATACCAATGGTGTAAACGACGGTTTCCAAACGCTGAGCTTCGCTGACGTTGGCGCGCATTTGGGCGGCCTTTTGGTGGCCCAACTCGTAAATACTGTCGCGGCCGTCGGTAAATAAAACCACCGCCCGTTTGCCGCGTTGGCGCGGCGCCAACAGCGCCAAGGCCTCGGCAAAGCTGTCAAATAAAGCGGTTTGCCCAATCGGGTGCAATGCTTCAATGGCGCGGTTCAATTGTTTGCGGTCCTGGGTAAAGCTGCTGAGCAAGGTCGGCTGATTTTTGATTTCCATTAAAGCGACGCGGTCCTTGGCGTCCAGTTGCTGGATAAAAAGCGCGGCGGCGCGCTGAACCACGGCAATGCCTTCCTCGCCCAAAGAAGACGACGTATCGAGCACCAAAACCAAATCCAAGGGCAATTGACGCGAGTGAAAGCCGGTAATTTCAAGCGGGGCCCCGTTTTCACGCACTTCAAAATCCGATTGCCGCAAATTAACCAAGGCGCGACCCCGGCGGTCTTTAACAAGCGCATTCAAGAGAACCACCCGCGAAGTTGAGGCCAAATCAACGCGTAAAGCCTTGGTCGCCAGCGCCTCACCGACCACGACCGAGCCGTCCAACAAAGTAACCTCGGCCTGCAACAGATGCCGTTCGATGGTCGGCCCAAAGTCGACAGGCCATTGGGCGCGCCACCCGTCGGCGCTGCCCACCACCGCCTGGTCGAGCAACAAACGCGTGCTTGCCACCTGATCGGTACGGTCAAAAGTCAAAACCACTTCGTAGGTATCGGAGAGATAAGCTCCCGCTACCGGATCGGTGATTTTCAATTGCGCCCAAAGCGGCGGCAGGACCGATAACAGCGCGGCCGACAGCAACAGGCGCAGCGCCCGCGATCTCGTAAAAAAGGTCTTGTGCATCATCATTCAACCATCCTGTTTCCAAGCGCTGACGCCGCATTATCCCAGTATTACCCGTATTTTCAAAGGCCTGCCCATCTCTTGCGAATGGGCGGCGCCACGACAACACCCTCTACCCTTTACAACGTCCATGCCAGGCATTTTTCCCGGCCGCGCGACCGCCGCCGCTGCATTTTGTCACCAGAACAGGACAACGAACGCCGCGAAGGTCGACTATTCCGATCTGAGTCGTTCCCATTGCGGCCCGTACCGCTTATGATGGGCGCTATGGTTCCCGATACAGTCGCTTGCGCGCCAAGGCTCCCAGCTATTGCCCCGCATTGTGCGACGGATTTGGCATCAACCCTGCTACCTGCATGGCGGGAGTATTTATCCGAGGAGCTGATAAGATGAAAAAGTACAACCTTTTATGCCTCTTCTGCACCGTCCTGTTCAGCATGACGATGTTTTCTCAAGCCAGTGAGATTACCGTCGCAAGCGACGCGACCGGCGCTTACACGCGCCCAACCGGCAAACGCGCCACCGTGCTTAAAGTGGTACCGCACATGGCGGTAAACGATTCTTGGCGCTCGGCCGTCTTAGTCCGCAACAACTCGAACCGCACGATTGCGGTGACGATGGATGTGCTCAACAGCGACGGCAATTTGGCCCAAGTGGTTTTTTACGACGGCGGCAACAACGATTTTCGCGGCAGCAGCTTCAACCTGAGCCTGTCCCCGTTTGAAATCATCGTGATGGAGTTCGACCAAATCCTGACCGGCGAACGCAACGTTCAAGCCTTCTTTTACTCCGAAGATTTCGACAGCGAATACAGCATTGAAACCACCTACAGCAGCTTCGAAGGCGGCGCCAAAAACGCCACCGTCGGCGTATTTAGCGACGTTCCCGGCCCCAACTTTTTGGTGAACGTCGACCAACGGGTCGATTCCTACAGCGAACGCCGCAAGTTCCGTGGTATCGCAGTAACCAACACCAGCAATAACAACTGCGACTGTCGCGTCAACCTGTATGACGACGGCATTAACGGTCAAAACGCGCAGCCGCTGTTGACGGTTACCATCAACAACATTCCTTCCGGCGGTAAATGGTTGGGTACCACCTACGACATCTTCTCCAACATCGACACCTTGCTGGGCCAAGCACAGTACGGCTACATGGAATTCGTCTGCACGCAAAACGTGTCGGCACTCGGTTTGGCGTTTGAAAACGGCAGCCAAATCTCGACCTCGATTCCTGTCGACTACTTTTCTTTTGCACAAAACAAAGACGGCGACACCGTGCGCAAAATGCGCCGCTAGCCGATTCGCCGCACAAGCGGCTTAAAGAAGACCTATCTCAAAAGGCGGTTGCTCCTCGAGCGACCGCCTTTTTTTGTCTTTCACACCCTCATCAGGCGTCAAAAGCCTGTCAAAACACAGCTAAACCAGGTATCATCTAAAAATTATTTGCCTGCTCAAACAACAAGAGCAGCGATTATTTCTCTCCTACGGCGTTTCCCTTTTACTTATCGCGCCTAACCCATTTCCCAAACCATCGTTGATGACCCGCTTTGTTTCGGCGGCGCCGTTTCCAAAAAAGCACCGTTTTTTTGAAGAAAATGCGCGTCATTAAATGCGGTGGGCCATGTTCGCCACAAGCATCCGATTAACCCAAACCCCGGCCGCCCCTGTAACGCCGACTTTGCCGAATGCCTAGACCCGACCTTGACTTGTCCCGTGTTGGATAACCGACCCCCTTTATGCTTTGCCGCGCCTGTCAGCAAACCCGATGTCGCAGGGCGCGCCACCTGAATCATGGAGTTCGTTTTGTTGACCCGTCCTTTTGTATCGCCTGCAATGACCCTCACCACTGTTTTGATTTGGCTCACGTTAAGCGCCCCACTCGCGGCCCAGCGTCCGGCGCGGCTGTGGCACGACGCAACCTTGAGCAGCGATCTCGAAGAAGAGACAAGTGTCGTATTTCAAGGACGATTAACCTTACGAACACCGTTTCGTCTGCTGTCGGGTGATATCCATGCGACGCAACGTTTTCATTTATGGCTGACGGACGGGACCCCGGCTGGTACGGAACTCGTTTTGGCAGACGCGGTGCTCAGCAACCCAGTGGTAGTAGACGACCGGCTTTTGTTCGTCGGCGTCGGCGGACCAGAGGGCAGCCGTTTACTGGCGCATGACGGCGACACGGTGACCACACTGGCGGACTTTCCCCTGTGTGACGGCGTTTTGACCTTGCGCCGCTTCGGTGATTCGCTGTTCATCAGCGGCGGTCAGGCACTTTTTCACTACAGTCTCACCACGCAAACACGGCAAACGCTATCACTGAACACGGATAAATACCTATCCGACGGAACGATTACAGGCGTCTTCGAGGAGGTCCCCTTCTTCGAAAAAGATCGCTTCCAATTCCGTCGTATTAACGGCGCCGACGACGGTTTAACCGTCTGGGAAACGCAAAGTCCCAAGCTGTACAGGGACCAACTGTTTTACACCTCGGGCAGGAACCTGCACATGAGTGACGGGACGATCGCGGGAACGACGTCAATCCCAGTACCCGAAACCAGCCCTATTCAGCGTTATTCAGGCATTTTGGGCGGTGCGGGCGATCTTTTGTTATTGCTCACCGATATCCCTTTTGGCGAGGAACAGCCGCTAAACACTGGTTACTTGAGCGTGGCCAATCTCGACGGCACCGAGGTTCGGCCGCTGCGCGAAAACAATCCAATCCTGGTCCGAGGTACCCCCTCGGTGTTCCCTGACGCCGTCGGCGACGGTCTCTTCTTCGAAGGCTACGACGACGCGACCTATTACAGCAACGGCACCGACGCCGGCACGCAAGAAATCGCCCCCGCGCCCGCCCAAGGGTCCAGAACCCTGCACCAGGTTTACCATCACCAAAATGACAACTTCCTGATTTTCCATGATTACCATGAGAGGCGCAGGACTTCGATCGTCTACCGCAGCGTCGCAAGCACGCAGGCCACGACACCGGTATTCGCAGAGGAAGAACGCCATATTCGCCATATCTACGGCCCGCTCGGCGACCGCTTGCTGGTGGCATACCGGCAGACCGGACCGCTCGAAACCAACGGTGTTTTCATTGGATTGTTCAACCCCGACAACGGCACCCTCGGCCAAACCGGACTGCACCCTTACGTGATCGCTGTCGATGCGCCGCTGTCGCACTTCGCCCAAGTGGGCAACGTCACGGCGGTAAAGCAGGGATCCCGGTTCCAGCATGGGGCCTGGCTTCAGCTTTACAACACGGCAACCCAACAAAGCCACTTCCTTGAAACAAAGCCGCACATGATGCTCAGCGCGGATAACGGCAAGCTTTTCATCGGTTACAGTAGCGGCCCATACCCCAATCCGTATTACGTGGGCACCTGGGATGAGACAACCGCCCAAGTGGCGCCCTTGTTTAACTTTACGGCCAATTTTTCGGGCGAGAACCGTTTCAGAACGATCCAACGTGGCGACCGCACCGCCGTGTGGACCGGCGCACGTTTTCAGGTTCACCAAGCGGGTCAAAGCGAGTCCACCACGCTGTTCGTTGCAAAAAGTGATTACCTTGGCGAAGCAAGCGGCGCCCATGTTTTCCGCGACGCCGCACGCATTTACATTGTCAGTCCCGATCTAACCACACTGACCACGCGGCCCTTGTCCAACCCAAACCCGGCCAAAAGCGCGGCTGACGACACGTATGCCTACATCGCGTGGAACGAGGAAAGCAGTGATTCCTCCAGATTTGCCCGCATCATCCCCGCCACGGGAAACATCCAAGCCTTCTCACTCCCAGACCTAAACCGTCGGATCGGCGACGTCCTATCGCTGTCCCCCCAACGGGTACTGGTCACGGAATATGACGAAACAACGGGCACCGGTTACCTGCTCTCAATTAATACCGATAACCAAGCGGTCACGCCCTTATTGACGCTGCCGTCGGCCTGCATCGCAGACGACGGCTTTGCGCTGGTCAAAGCCGGCAACCGCGCTTTTTTCAGCGCTTTTGACGAAGCCACGGGCTTGGAACTTTGGGGCACCGACGGCACGGTCGCCGGCACCGGTTTGATCACGGACCTCTACCCCGGTCCGCGCGGCGCCAACCCGACCTTCCTAAAAACCGTCGGTACCACGCTGACCTTCCGTGCCAACGACCCCGTTAACGGATCCGCCTTGTGGCGCTTGGCCTCGGACAGCAACACGCCGACCCCGCTTACCGACCCGGCCCTTGCCGGCGGCGTCGGCTTCCGGGCGTTGGGCGGCAACGACACGCAATTGTTCTTAACCACCAACGAACGCGATCTTTGGTGGTACCAGCCACAATTCCCCGTGACCTTTACGGCGCCGGACTTGGTCTGCGACGACGGCACGACCTTTAGCGTCCGTGCCAATGCCATCCACCCCGACAGCCGATTCAGTTGGGTCGTCACCAACGCCGATTTGATCGAAGGCCAAAACACGGATACGGTCAGGCTGCGCGCCGACGGCAACGGCGACGTGCATATTGAACTCGCCCTAACCCTGGGCGAGACGACGGCTACCGAAACCACGCTCATCCCGTTGTCACCACCATCGCCGGCGCAACCGGGCACGATCAGCGGACCAAACCAACCCTGCTTGTTGGCAACAAATCAGACCTACGAAATCGCAGCGGTCACCAACGCCACCGGATACGAATGGTCGGTCCCAGCCGACGCCGCCATCCTCAGCGGCGGGAATACGACGCAGATTCGCGTCAATTTTGGCAGTACATCGGGCGCGGTTCAGGTCCGCGCCGTCAACGGCTGCGGCACCGGCGAATGGCGCACCTTGACGGTCAACCTAACGACCGACGCCATTGCGGCCGACGCGGGGCCCGACCGCCCGACCTGTGACACCAGCATCCGTCTTGCAGCCCAACGCCCCGTCGGCACCACCGGCTTCTGGCGAATCCTCGCGGGCGACGTGACGCTGTCCGACGAAACCGACCCCAATGCAACCATGACCTTTAACAGTCCGGCCGACGCGACCCTCGCCTGGCATCTCTTAGCCGGTGCCTGTCCCTCGCCCGCCGACACCGTGACCATCCGCTATGTCGCGGGCATGGAATCCGCCAACGCCGGCCCCGATCAAGACCTCTGCGAGGGGCGCATTGCCAACCTCAGCGCCAATATGCCGGCCTGGAGTAGCGGCGGTCTCTGGTCGATTATCGCCGGCGAAGGCGGCCGCTTTACCGACGCCGGCCGGTCCGACACCACCTTTTTCGGTCGACGCGGTGAGCGCTACCTGTTGCAATGGCGGCTGAATGGAACCGCTTGTGGTGAAAGCGTCGACACGGTCGCAGTCGTGTTTCAGGGTCTCGACGAGATCCAAGCCCCGGCCAACCAAACCATTCGCTTGGGAGAAAGTGTTCACCTGGATATTCACTCGCCACGCGGCCGAGGTTACTGGAACATTTTGATCGGTCCCAACCGCGATCTCACCCAGTTCAACCATACGGACACACCCACCGCACGCTTCACGCCGACCCACGGAGGTCCGTACCGTTTGGTCTGGGAGGAAAACCCGTCCGCCTGCGACACGGTACGCGTAAGTACCTGGATCACCGTGATTGAGGAACCGGGTTTCAGCCATCGCCTCGAAGCCTTTGCCAGGCCGGCGGGCGCCCCGCAACAGCGCGTTTACGCCCCCGGCGTCGTTACCCCGGACGGCCTCATCCTGCGCGAAGGCGAGCAAACGGCCACGACCAACTTGGTCATCACCGACGGCGACGAATTGCAAATGCTCCTTGAAGGGGATCGCTGCACCAAGGTGTATCCGTTACCTGACGGCGGTCTTTATGTCATCGCCGTCGCTGAGAGCAACGACGCCAACTATTACTACCGCGCCGCCGGAGCCGACACCTTTACCTTTATCACCGGCCGTGAGTGGGTCGGTTCCTGTGCAAAGGACGAACCCGAGACATTCTTGTTTTACGGTGACCGCCTTTACTTCACCCTGGGTAATTACCTTTACAGCCTGGACCCCACCGATTTCAGCACCCAAAATTTGGTTAATTTGAACTCGTACCATCCCGACCTTTTCGTTTGGCAGGGCCACCTTTACGCCGCCGGCGAAAAACTGTGGCGCTTTAACGAGAGCACCCAGTCGTTTGACACGCTGTGGAGCAATTTTCAACGCAAAATTGAGCCGCCCGTTGCGCGCACCAGCCGAGGCCTATTTTTCACCACGGTACGCAACGATCCCCCGAACAGCCCAACCGCCCACCTGGTCTACAGTAACGGCACCGAAATAGGCACGACCACCCTGACCACCGCCTATGTCAGCGGCCTCACGACGGTCGGCGATCTCGCCTTGTTCCACACAAGCCGCGACGGTTACGGCAACGAGCCATGGCTCACCGACGGCACCGAGGCGGGCACGCGCTTACTGACCGATATCGATCCCGGCGCCGCCTCCAATGCGGGCCTAACCGTGCCGGCCTTCAGCCATGGCGGCTTTGCGTTCTTTTTCCGGGGCGGCGTCCTTTGGCGCACCGACGGCACGGCCACGACCGCCTACCTCAACCTCGACCAACTTCACTGGTACACCACTTTCGGCGAGAACCTGATCCTTTGGAACGGCCGACGCCTGCTACAAACGCCGGCCGCCGGCACATCAGCCCAAGCGACGGTGCTCTATGAACTGGGCGCTCAAGACCTAGCAGAACTCGACCTGCTCGCCGTTTGGCAAAACCGCCTTTACCTGCAACGCAGCGAACAAGAGATGGTTCAAGTACTCGCCCTGTCACTTGACGGCAGCCCACCAGTTACGATTGAGCAGAACCAGCGTCCCATGCAATTTGCGGCGACGTACCTGGGCGCTTGGGACACCCACATGCTTTTGATTGACGCGGGCAATCCCTTCACCCTGAACCGTTACGATGCAGGCGGCGCGGTCACACCGTTGCTGCAATTCGACACCGACCCAACACCCGCGACGCCCTACCCAATCGGGGACAAAATCTTTTTTACAGCGGGCGCCGCGCAGACCCTTTATCGAACGGACGGTAACCAGGCCACCGTAATCGGTTCACCGGCCTTGCATCACGTCGACGGGGTACAAACGACCGACCTGGGCCTGTTATTTTTCGCCGAAAACGGCGACGGCCACCGGCGCGCTTATTTCTGTGGCGTGGACGGCGAACCCCAAGTCCTCGGCCAGGGTGTTCAGCCGATTCAACCACGAAGTGATGTGACGGGCACCCGCTTCCATCGCCTCGGTGAATCCGCTCATGCGCTGTTTTTCCTGGAAGACGAAAGCAGCGGCATGAGCTTATGGCGCTGGTCGGCCAACCGAGTCGATGCTGTTTTGGTCGGAGAATTCGCGCCAGGTCAAGAACGCGCCATCGTCGTCGTCGCCGAGGCCCAGAACGATCGCCTCCTGTTTCAAATCAGCAACCGCCTTTATCGTTACCGTGTGGCCGACGACCAAGTCACCGATCTCGCCAACGGCGACCTCCGCTACCAAGGCACTTTTGAAGGCGATACGGTGTTCTTGATCGGCGAAACCCAATTGGGCTGGTGCGACACGCAAGGAACCTGGCATTTGACCGACTTGCGTCAACCGCTTGACACCGTGTACGGCAAATCGCAAGGTTACTGGCTGGTACACAGCCCGGAACACACCAGTTACCACATGGCCCGGCTTCGGGTGGGCACCGGAACGCCGGGCGATGCCTGGGGTTTTGCCGAGATCGACCGCGTCATTGGCCAGGTATCAGGTGCGCTGGTGTATATCACCGACCGCGAAATTGGCTTCGCCGATGTGGTTGCCCAATCAACCCAAGATCTAGCCTGGTTCGGCAACAACCCCTGGCGCGACACCCCCTTGGCCGTCACCGACCACAGGGTTTATTTCTCTGATGTGCCTGACAAACTTTACAAGATTCAACTGAATCCCTTACTCGAAATGGACAACTACAGCGACCACACGTCGGTGGAAATCTTTGATGTCTTCCCCGGTCCTGGGGTGGGTTCGATTCAGTGGCTGCGCCGCTTAGGCAGCGGTGTCGTCGTGTGTGCCTTGGTACCCGGCCAAGGGCAAACCTTGTGGCACATCAATGATTTCTCGGCCACCCGCCTCGACCACGGCGCATCGACCACCCCGGACTACCGCGTCATGGCGGCAGATGACACCCACCTGGTCATTGCCGATATCGGCGCACCAAACAGCATGGTGTTACACCATGTCTCCGCTGAAACAACGATGTTCCCCGATCCGATCTTGGCCGACGCGCTATTGGCTGCGTACGATGTTGACGGCAACGGTCACCTTGACGAACAGGAACGCGCGACGGTCACAGAACTCGACCTTTCAGGTTTATCCATACAGTTTATCAACGGGTTACAGTTTCTTCCCAATTTGCGATACCTGGACCTCAGCGATAATCTGATCATGGATTGGTCGCCTCTCCTTGAACATCCAAGCTTTGGGCAACAACCAGGCAGCTACCTCAATCATTCGCTCAATCCGGAAACCATAACGCTGTGTGCCCAATTCGAAGAATTGTCGGCCCGCCTCAGTGCGTTCGAGGGCGAGCTGGTCTCAAACCCAACTAAGACATACGGGAAACCCAGGTACAGCACTTGGCCGACCAACAATGTGCTGCAATTACTGCGACCAAACTTCGTGCCCTCCAACTATTTTTATTGGGAACAATGCCGCATCTTTGATTTAAAAGGGGCCAATAAGCGCAAATGATTGGGACCCAAGATCTGAAGCAGACTAGATGAAGAAAAGTGGCGATTGCCACGCTGAGTCTTGCGAAAACCGACAACCTTTTCGCGGGCATCATCGAAACCGATGAGCCGGCGCGCATTTCTTGGTAGGCTACGGCATGGCCCATAAAACCGATGGGTATGAGCAAGCGTGACCGAGACGGCATGGGTCCCGGCACCGACAAGGGAGAGCGCCTTGACTGTCATTGACTTGAGAAGCGATACGGTGACGCGGCCGACAGCGGCGATGCGCGCCGCCATGGCGGCGGCCGAGGTCGGCGACGATGTGTTCGGCGACGATCCAAGCGTCAACCGCCTGCAGGATTACCTGGCCGAGCGCGCCGGTAAAGAGGCGGGCCTGTTCCTGCCCAGTGGTACCCAATCCAACTTGGCGGCCATGATGGCGCATTGCCAACGCGGTGACGAATACCTTGTTGGCGCCAAAGCGCACACCTACCTCTACGAGGGCGGCGGCGCGGCCGTGCTCGGCAGCATCCAGCCACAACCCATGGCGCAACAAGCCGACGGCACGCTCGATTTGAAGGTCGCCGAAGCCCTCGTCAAACCGGACGACGTCCACCACAGCGTCACCCGGCTACTGTGCCTAGAAAACACCTGGTTCGGTCGCGTGATGCCGCTCGACTATCCCGCCCAAGCGCGCGCCTTTTGTGATCGCCACCGGTTGGGCCTGCACCTCGACGGCGCACGTGTCTTCCACGCCACCGTCAGCCAAAACAAAACCCTCGCCGAAATAGTCTCGTCTTACGACAGCGTCTCCATTTGCCTGTCCAAAGGTTTGGGCGCCCCCATCGGCTCCGTCCTCGTCGGCACCAAGGACCTGATCAAACAAGCCCACCGCTGGCGCAAAGTGCTCGGCGGCGGCATGCGCCAAGCCGGTGTCTTGGCGGCAGCGGGCCTATACGCACTCGAACACCAAGTCGACCGCTTGGCCGAAGACCATCACCACGCCGCGTTGCTGGGCCAAAAATTGGCCGGTTTAGACCAGATTGGCCTGGAAACAGTTTGTACCAACATGGTTTTCCTACGTCTCCCCGAAGGCCAAGCAAAACAGCTACAGTCATTTATGCGCGAGCGCGGCATTTTGATCGGCGACAGGAACCCGCTACGCTTGGTGTTGCACCTCGATATCAAACGCGAACATCTCGATCGCGTTCATCAGGCTTTCGCAGAATTTGAAGACCGCACCCGTCAAACGGGATGAGCCTCGATTCAGGCTCCGGCGCAACGCCCACCTTGGCGACTTCTAGGCCGGACCACTGACCCGGTCGCCACAATCCCAGCCCATCATGCCGGCTCGAAACGGGGTCATCTAACGGTGGTTAACTTCAACAGCAAAAGCCAAATCAAAACACTTTCGTGGCTGAGTGAATCAACCGGCAACACCGCCAAAAGCAGCGCGCTCGCATGGGCCACCGATACCTCCGGTTCGGGACCCACCACCCCACGCGCCCATCAACTCATTTAAAATCACACACATAGACAATCAAAACCACCCGTTCTCGTAATTTTTTAAAGAAATTTAAAGAAATGTTTGATGGTTTGGCGCTATTTTCTCGCGAACTAAGGTGTGGCAACCAGATTCACTTCGGATCAGCCACACAAGGGCCCGGGCTGTTCGCGTCCAAACCAAGTTGGTCACCAACTAATATGCCCCGACTAAGGACCTTGTTTGCCTATAGTTCGCCACATAGGCCGGCGGCTCAAACCTTTACCGGCCATCGCTTTTGGCACCGCGACCTGTCGCTTGACCTCGACCCCGCCACCGAATGAAACCACACAAATTTTGGAGCTTGTTTTGAACACACACCGTTGGACCTCGTCGATTGTTGTCCTTGCCGTTCTTTGCTGGATCGCCGCCTGTCTTCCCCTCCACGCCCAACGCCCCACTCGCGTCTGGAGCCAACCGGAGCTGGACACCGACATCGTCTGGCCGGCAAGCGTTGTTTTTCAAGGGCGCCTGACCCTGCTCAAACGCTTTTTGGCCAACGGAAATCTGGACTATCAAAACGATCGCAACCACCTGTGGCTAACCGACGGCACACGCGCCGGTTCGGAGCTGGTTTTCGCCGACGTGGTCCTAAGCAATGCTGTGGTTCACAATGATTTGCTTTGGTTTATCGGCCTTGGCGGCTCAAGCGCCGCGCAACTCTACGCCTTTGACGGCGATAGCGTTACCGCCGTAGCCACACTCGACGGCTGCATTGACGAGTATCGGCTCGAAATCGAAGGCAACCGACTTTTCATCGCAAGCTTCTCCTCCCTCCACCTGTACAACCTCACCAGCCAAACCCTGGCAGCCGTTCCGGGCGGCAGCCGAGGCTACCTAACCGACGGGAACCTGCTCGCCGTCGACCGGTACGGCTACGATTATTCGGTTCGTCGTCTGGACGCAGCCGACGAAGGCATCGTTGTCACCAGTCAAGACGGCATTTGGTTGCACAACGGCTTGGTTTACACCGGTGGCGAGCAACTCAATATCACCGACGGCACCCTCGCCGGCACCCGCACCGTTGCGATTCCCGAGTTCAGCGCTGTCACCGAAATCAATGAGATTTACGGCGTCGCCGGCAACCAACTGTTAATGGGCGCCTCTATTTCGCTGGACAACACCGATCCCACCGGGCGCAGGTTCCTTGCCGCCTGCGACCTCAACGGCGCCAACATCCGCGTCGTCAACCCCGCCGCCCCAATTTTAATTGACCACTTTCCGTCCTATCTGCCGGACGAAAACGGGCAGGGCCTTTTCCTAAAAAACCGCGACGGCGATATTTATTACAGCGACGGCAGCGCCACCGGCACCAAGCTCGTGTTTTCCAAGCCGCCACGTAAAAACCAAACCCTCACCCAAGGTTACAGCTACCAAAACACCAACTTACTGGTGTACCAACAACAAGAAGGCACGGTTGCGGACGGCGCCGTGTACATCGCCCAGGGCGGTGAGCTCAACCCCAAACCGCTTTTTCAAGAAAGCGACCGCTATATCTACACCATTTACGGTCAAATCGGCGCGCAACTGCTGGTTTCCTACGTCCAAAAGCAGGGTGGTCAACCCGCCCTCGTACAACTGGGTTTACTCAACCCCGACAACGGCACACTCAGCCTCATCGAAAATAACGAGGACTTCGCCGACGTCGATTTGCCCCTTTCCAGTCTGGTCCAAGCCGGCGATACCGTAGCCGTCTTGCAAAACGCAAAGCACATTTACGATGAGGCATTGCTCCTGTTCCACAACAAGCGAACCGGTGTCAGTCAGACGCACACTTTTCCCGCGAAAATCGCCTTGGCCGAACACAACGGCACCATCTATGTCGGCCAAATTTACGCTTCCAGTTACATTATTTACACCTGGAATGAGACAACGGCTGAACTTGAACGCCTGATCACCAGCAGCAACCTCCGCGCAAGCAATTTTCACTTCAAAGTGGCTCAAAGCGAAACGCGCACGGGTTTTTGGAACGGCAGCGGCTACAAGGTCTTCGACAGCGCAACCCAAATGACAACCGACTTAATCCCGGACATTCACGGAACACATCTCGGCGACTTCGACGGCCGGCAAATGTTCGCCGACCAGGCCAACATTTTTATAGTGAACCCCGAACTAACCGCCGTCCAAACGGTGCCACTCACCAGTTCATACTCTCGCCTGACGACCAGCGCCGACGATGATTTTGGTTACATCGGCTGGTACGACCGAGCCACCCACATGACGCAGTTCGCACGCGTGGACCCAACGGGAACCGTCTCGCAATTTTCTCTGGGCAGACCGGAGCAAAAGATTAACCAAATGGTTTCGCTCTCGCCCCAGCACGTGCTGGTCATCGATTACAATGCCGACGCCGGCATGGCCACCCTGCTGGCGGTTAACAGCGACAACGAAACCGTTACCCCCTTGCATCGCTTCTCCTCGCGCTGCGTTGAGCGCAACACCTACGTCTTGGTTCGCGCCGGCAACCGCGCCTACTTCTCTGCTTTTGACGAAACGCATGGCGATGAACTCTGGACCACGGACGGCACACCGGCAGGCACGCGGATGGTAAGCGATCTGTACCCTGGCGCGCGCGGCAGTTTTCCCTCATTTTTGAAAGCCGACGGCGACACCCTGACCTTTCGCGCCACTGGACCGGGTAACCAATCGCAGCATTGGCGTTTGGCGCCAGGTGAAGACGCCCCGTCAGCCGTGACCGATCCCGCCTTGGACGGTCGCGTTGGGTTGCGTCTGCTCGGCGGCAACGACGATGAGAAGTGGTACACCTCGACCGAACGCGACTTGTGGTGGTTTCACCCGCAATTTCCGCTGACCTTTGAAACACCCGACAGCGTGTGTCACAACGGCGACACCTTCACCATCCACGCCGACGCGGTCCACCCCGACACCCAATTCGATTGGACCCCGATCAATGCCGATCTGGTCGAAGGTCAAGGCAGCGACACGGTCACCCTGCGCGCCGACGGCAACGGCGACGTACAAATCAATGTGGCCGTAATCCTCGGCGACAGCATCCGCAACGAAACATTGACCTTGCCGCTGCGCACCCTCAGCCCCGCCATACCAACCCTCATCAACGGTACCCCACAGCCCTGTGCCTTGGAAGAAAACGTGCGATACACAACGCCCGTGGTCGCCGACGCCGTCAGCTACGAGTGGTCGGTCCCGGCCGACGCCGTCATCGCCCAAGGGCAAGGCTCAGCCGAGGTCGCCGTCACCTTTGGCACCCAATCCGGCGACGTGCGCGTTCGTGCGCTGAACGCCTGCGGCGCAAGCGACTGGCGCCTGTTACCCATTACCCTGACCACGGACGGCATTGTCGCCAACGCCGGCGAAGATCGCGTTACCTGTAACGCCGCGTTCACGCTCAACGCCGAGTTGCCGGCCGACGCCGGCGGACACTGGACCATCCTCGACGGCGAAGTTACCCTCTCCGACATCACCGATCCCAACGCCGTCTTAACCTTTGCCGCTACCGGCAGCGCCACCCTGTCATGGCGCATCAAAAAAGGCCTCTGCCCCTCTGCCGCCGACACCGTCACCATTTCCTATTACGAGGGTTTCCCGCTTGCCGACGCCGGTGACGATATTCAAGTTTGTAGCGGATTGAGCACCACCCTGCACGCTTCTCGGCCCGAGTGGTCAACGCGGGGAACCTGGACGGTTGTCTCGGGCGAAGGCGGTTATTTTTCGAGCCCAAACTATTCAAGGTCTACCTTTTACGGTCGTCCCAATGAGCCCTATGTCCTGCGCTGGCGCATCACCGGCACGCCTTGCACGGAGAGTGACGATACCGTCTCGGTGATTTTTTACGGCTCAGAGCAAATCGCGGCGCCGGCCCACCAAACCATCAGCTTGGGTGACAGCAGCCTGCTTGAACCCACGACGGTGGGCGGGACCGGTTATTGGGAAATTCTGTTCGGTCCGAATCGCAACCTCAGCCAGCTCAGCAGCGTTGAAGGCGGATCGACCCGTTTCACACCGACCCATGAGGGCGAATACCACTTGCGCTGGAACTACAGCCCGCGCGACTGTGATGCGGTTCGCGTCACCACCGTGGTAACCGTTACCAACGCTGCGCCTTTCACCAGCAGCGTGGCTCGGTTCGCGCGACCTTCGGGCACCGCAACGGAACGAAACTACTTCCCGGTCCGCAACGCCGCCGACACCTTTCTGATCGGTGCCGGCACCGGCGACCAACCGCAAAACCTGGTCACGCCCAACGGCGCCGCGTTGAGCGAGGTTTTCGCAGGCGACAGTTGCACCACCACCTTCGCCGCGCCCCAGGGCGGCGTTTACGCGGTCACCCTCGGTGGCGCCTGGGCCGTCAACCTCTACCACCGCGCCGCCAATGCCGGCGACTTCACCTTTGTCGCCGGCACCGACACCAACCTAGTCGGGGCCTGTACCAATAGCACGGATGAGCACGGCCAACTGTTCGGCGACCTTTTCTTCTTCACACTCGGCCAATCGCTGTTCGCCTTGGACCTCAGCCAGAGCCGACTTGACATGGTTCTCGATCTTGGGGCAAACCGCACCGATCTCCTTGTGTGGGAAGGCGCGCTGTATGCGGCCGGCGAAAACCTCTGGCGCTACATACCAGAAAACAAGACCTTTGCACTCGAATGGTACAGCGTTGATCGGACACTGGCCCCGCCGATTATCAAAACCAGCCACGGTTTGTTTTGGACCGCCTACCAAAAGTCGGATCCCAATCAAACCACGGAAGGCTTGTTTTTCAACAACAACCCCCTCTACGGATACGACGTCGTCGCCCAAGGCTATGTGAGTGGCTTGGCCAAGGTTAACGACCAAGTTTTGTTCCACCACAATTTGCCAGGAACCGGCAGCGAGCCCTGGCTCAGTGACGGCAGTGAAGCGGGCACTTACTTGCTGGCCGATTTGGACGCCGGTCCCGCCTCCAGCGCACCGACAACCGTCCAAGCTTTCAGCCATGGCGGCGCCGCGTTCTTTTATCGCGACGGCCACCTGTGGCGCTACCAAGCGGGAACGGAAGCACCGAGCCGCTTTGTCGCCTTGAACGAATTGCGCGCCTATGACCGTGACGGCGACAACCTGTTGCTGTGGGACGGCCATCGCATGCGCCACACGCCCGCCAACACGCCCAGCGCGCAAATCAGCATCGTCTACGAACTCGATTTCCAAGACCAAGCCGACATCGACATCCTCGGTGTTTGGCAAAGCAAACTGTACCTGAAGCGCCGTGACGACGAGGGCACGCAGGTGTTGGCCGTCCCACTTAACGGCGGTTCCACGACGACACTCAACCAGGACTACCGCTTGCCCGAGGCGACCGCCACCTACGTTGGTAGCTGGGACGATCGCCTGCTGCTGCTTGACAGCGCGTCCGCGTTCACGCTTAACCGTTACGACGCCAACGGCAATGTCACCTCGCTCATCACCTTCCCCCAAGATCCACAGCCGTTGGTTTCTTATGCATTCAACGGCGCGGTGTTCTTCACCACCGGCCCGGAGCGCACCCTTTACCGCAGTAACGGTACCTTCAGCGGCACCAACGCCCTCGGCAGCCCCGCCTTGCGCCAGGTCGAGGGCGTCACCAAAACCGCCAACGGCATCCTGTTTTTCGCAGAAAACGGGAGCGGCCAACGCCACGCTTACTTCTGCGGCGTCACCGGCGGGCCGCAATTGCTGGGAACCGGCATTCAGCCGACACAACCGCGCAGCGACGCGGTGAGCGGTCGTTTCCATGTCCTCGCCGACAGCGCCGCCGCCCTGTTCTTCTTGGAGAACAGCAACGGCTCGCTCACCTTATGGCGCTGGATGGACAACGAAGGCACCGTCGTGCGCTCCAACCAGTTCGATAATGATCCGCAGCGCGGCGTGGTTGCCGTCGCCGACGCCCAACCCACCTACTGCGTCTTCCAAATCAGCAACACTTTGTATCACTTCAACGGCGCCACCCAACGCGTCAGCATCGTCACCGAGGCCGATCCAAGTTACCAGGGAACTTTCGACGGGACGCCGCTGTTCACGCTTGCCGGCCAAATCGGTTGGGTTGACCGAGCAGGCGCCTGGCATCAGGCCACCCCACCGTCGCCGATCGACGCCGTGCGCGGCAAAATCGCCGGCCATGCCTTGGTTCACGTGACCGGTGCCGACGCGGCCACCTATCGCTGGTATGCGCTTGCACACAACCGCTTCGAGGGGACGGCCACTTTGCCCGAGTCCTTCGCCCAAATCGCTACCATTCCCGGCTTCTTGGTGTTCACCACCGAACAAGGCATCGGCGTTGCCGACCGCAAAAGCCCCAGCCCCAACGTCATCAATCCCGAGAGCTTTGCGGGCCAACCCGAGAAGCCACAGGTTGTCACCGAGCGCGCGTTGTATTACGCACACCAACCCGACGGCATGTCGCGTTTCAAAGGCTATCGCTTTAGCGACAGCGACGAATACAGTGGGGCCGATTACCTCGGCCAAGCGGTGTTCACCGATGCCGGCGCACCCGCCGCCGACTACATTCGGTGGGTACGTCGTTTGGGCGAAGGCCTGGTCGTTTGTACCGAAATGCCAGGCATGGGTCAGGCGTTGTGGCACCTCACCAACTTCTCGAGTCATCGCATCGACACAGCGCCTTCGCCGCACCCGAACTACGTCGTATGGGCCGCCGCGGCAAACCGCGTCGTCGTTGCCGATCTAAGCCAAGCCGACGGGATCTCGCTGCTCGAGATTAATGCCACCAACCTCATGTTCACCGACCCCGTTTTGGCCGACCACCTTTTGGCCGCTTACGACGAAGACGGCAACGGTCGCTTAGACACTCAAGAACGCGCGACCGTCACCGACCTCGATCTCTCCGGTTTGGGCCTGCAGAGCCTGGACGGCATTGACCTGCTGCCGAACTTGCGCGCGCTCGACCTGAGCGACAATCTGATCACCGACCTCGGGCCACTGCTCGACCATCCCAGCTTGGGTGACGACAGCGGTGATTTCCTGGATGTGTCGCGCAACCCCCTCGCCGACCAGCACTGCATCCAAATTCAAACGCTGACGGATCGCGCCTTTACCGAGGGTGACAACCTGATTATTTCGCCCAACAAGGTTCGCGGCAATCCGTCCTACGATACGTGGCCGCAAAACAGCATTCTGCAATTGCTGCGGCCGGGCTTTACGGTAAACCCACAACCTTGGTTCTGCGCCACCCGCTAGGATTCGGCGCGTTCCATCAATAAGAAAAGCGAGACAGGTTGAAACCTGTCTCGCTTTTTTTGTTACCCAGCCCGTACCGCCGCAATTAACGCAGCTTGGCGAGGCTCGCACGGGCGGGCTCAAAACCCAGCGCCACGGCGCGTTCATAGCTAGTCTTGGCGCGTTTGAGGTCTTTCACGGCGAGGTAGGCCTCGCCCAGTGAATCCCACGCATTGCCCTCTTGCGGGTACAGACGCGTGTTCATCTCGAAAATCGCCACCGCCCATTCGCGCCGCGTCGGTGCATCCAGTAACTGGTAACCGATGCGATTGAGAATGGCCGGATGATGGAAGCCGTCTTTTTGGCGCGCTTTGATCTGCGCGAACAGGGCTTCGCGTTCCCCCACCGGTTGTTTCATACAAAACGACATCACCAAATAAGCCGGATTCTCGCGTATGGGTTTCGGCTGATACGCGGGGTCGAACAGCATGCGTTCCAAACGCACCGACACCTCGGTTTCGCGACCGGCCACATTGGTCGAAAACAACACGACGGCGTCTTCTTCCGGCAACCACAGGAAATCAAAGAAAAAGACACCGTTCCCGCCGTTGTGGCACACGACCTTGGTGCCGCGCGGCGATTCGAACAAGGCCCAGCCATATCCGTAAAAGCTGTCGGCATCCTCACCCTCGCGCACGTACTTGCTCGTCAGCAAGGCCGTGCTCGCCGGCGTCAAAATTCGGTGGTTGCGCAGCGCCACGTACCACTTAAACATATCGCCCAAGGTCGATTGAATACCGCCGTTGCCCTTTAACACCCAGGACACGGCACCGTCCTTGGCGAAGCGTTCGCTCATCACGCCCACATCCACCACGCCGCCGCCGTAACCGTGCGCCCGCACCAAACCCTGCCAGTCCGGCAACAGGTAGCCGGTGTGCTGCATGCCCGCCGGCAGGAACAAGTGCTCACGCAAAAAGGCCTCATAACTTTGACCCGACACCAGCGCCACAATCCGTCCCAACACGCTATAACCAGCATTGGAATATCGATACCGCTCTCCTGGCTTAAAAGCTAAGTCATTTGAAAAGAGTTTTTTAAAGAAGACATCCGGTGGTATTAGGGTGAAGTCGTCGGCATTCGGTAAAGCCTTTAAACCCGAGGTGTGGGTCAAAAGTTGATGCACCGTGATCGCCTGCTTGTCCGCCGGCAAACCCGCAAAAAAACGCGACAGCCGATCACTGGTTTTCAGCTTGCCCTGCTCCACCAGCTTCAACACCGCCGTCGCTGTGAACTGTTTGGTCACCGAGCCAATCGTCACCAAGGTATCGACACTGTAAGGCGCCGCCGCCTCACGATCGGCCATGCCGTACCCTTTGGCAAACACCACCGTGTCACCCTGACCCACCAACACCGCCCCGGAAAAACCACGACCCACGCCCGCGCGCAAATAAGGATCGAGCCGGTCGGCCACCGACTCGGGGTTGAGGTTCCCCGGCCCGGCAAAGAGCAACATTCCAACTAAAAGCAAGGTGTTCATTTCGTCCTCCTATCGACTGATGAACCCAAGCTAAGCCACAAATTTTAAGAAAATTTTAACCTAGGCCTTTTCGCCGGTTTTGTTTGACGCAACACCATTGGCCGACGACGACGGCAACAGCATCTCAAAACCCAAACCCCGTGGTTCCACCGCAAAACACCGAATCGAACCGCCTTGGGCGCTCACCAACGATTTGACGATACTCAGCCCCAGCCCCGAACCACCGCTCTCTTGGCCGCGGGCGCGATCCACCCGGTACAAGCGCTCGAACAAATGCGGCAAATCGACGGCGGGCACGCCTGGCCCGTTATCGGTAAAGGTCAGCGCCACTCGGTCCCCTTCTGCCGGCGCCAAGCGCAACGTCAGCATTAATCCCGTCGGCATCGCCTGCAGCGCATTGGCAATCAAATTATCCACCATTTGGTTCAGACGATTGGGATCCAACACCACCAAGCAAGCCGGACCCGACAAGGTCCATTGGAAACGCTCGCCGAGCGCGGCCGCCGCCAAGCGCTGCGACAATGCCGCCTTGAGGTCGAACACTTGAAGCTGGAGCACCAACTCGCCCGCGTCAAATCGGTTCAACAACGCGAGATCTTCCACAATGCGCGCCAAATGACCAAGCTGGTCGGCGGTGAATTCAACCAAGGCGCGGTGATCGTCAATCAAACCGTCTTGGTAGGCCTCAATGCGACCCGAAACATTGGTGAGCGGGGTGCGCAGTTCGTGGGCAATATCGGCCACCATCCGTTTGCGTGTCGCCTCGTTCTCAGCGAGCCGCGCCACCGCCGCGTTAAACGCCTGGACCAATCGACCGACCTCGTCATGACGTCGCGGTTGGCTGATCGGTGCCGGTAAACGATGGGCAATTAAGTCGCCGGCCGCCGCTTCGATACGGCGCAACGGCGACAACCTGTAGCGAATGAAAAGAACGAAAAACACAATCACGGCGGCATAAAACACGCCAAAGATTTCGAAGTGATGGCGCAAGCCGTCGAACAAAATCGGCCGAAATTTGGGGACATCCTTCAATTGTGGGCGAGGAATCAACAAAAGGTACAACCAAGTTCCGTCGGCACGCGGCAGAAGACGGTAAGGCAGCATGTGGAAAATCAAAATGAAATCAAAGCGCTCCCCGATTGAACTGGTGGTTACCACGAAATAGGACGGATCAGGCTCCTTGCGCACCAGCTCGACAAGACTATCGGCCGGCGTGGTCTGCGCCTGTAAACGAAAGGTTTCGTCCACCAATAACAGCACCCGATCCGGGGCAAGGTGTGGCTGCAGTCTTTGTAAAAACGCGTCGCAGGCATCTCGATCAACCGGTAGCGGGGTGGCCGGCAGGTGGGTGTCCAAATCAGACAGCTCGGCTTCGTACTCAAAGTGCGGGCCCACCAGGTTGATGAAATGACCGCGCTGATGGATCCAGCCCGTCAAACTCACCGTCGCCGAGAGGATCGCCACAAAAATCAGACTGAGCTGCACGTCGAGCCGCTGCCAACCCTTCACGGTTTCACCCACTTGTAACCCATACCGTAAACGGCTGAAATACCGTGTTGCTCCATACCGGCACGGGTCAGTTTTCGGCGCAGATTGTGAATGTGAACATCGACCGTGCGGTCGGCCACACCACTGGGCTCCTCAAAACCAATCACCGCGAGTTGATCGCGCGAAAACACGCGCTCCGGCGCCTGAATCAAAGCCACCAACAAACGGTACTCGGTGCGCGTCAGGCCCAGATCTCGATCCGCGTGAAAAATGCGCCGGCCGGCCGCGTCAATGCGCAGCGGTCCGATGTCCTGGTATCGTGCCGGCGCCCGCCGGCGTCGCAAATGGGCCTTCACCCGCGCCACGAGCTCCTTATTGTTATAGGGTTTTTTGACGTATTCGTCGGCACCACAATCCAAGCCCTGCACCAAGTCGCCTGATTCCACCCGTGCCGTCAGCATGATGATCGGCACATCAACCGTCTCACGAATTTGCGCACATACCGCGAACCCGTCTAAATCGGGTAACATCACGTCGAGAATCACCAAATCGAAGGCACCCTGTTTGGCCAGCGCGACCGCCGCCGCACCCGAAGCCGTGACGGTACAGACAAATCCCTGGTGTTCCATGTACAAACAAATATTGCGCGCCGTTTCCGGGTTGTCTTCCACGATGAGGAGTTGGATCTGCTGCAAACGGCCCCCTTTCAACACGGCGTTGCCGCTGGATCACGGCACAGCGACAACGAAATCCTAATCGCCAACTAATAAGAAAACGTTAACACGAAGGATTTTTGAGTTGCTCACCACTTACCATGGTGGGCGGCGATCAGCAGGCACCGACCACGGTTGTGGGAGGTTCCATGCGCAAACATTGGCTAAAAATGAGTGCCGCACTTTTACTCGCCGTCACCCTGTTCGTGATTTATGCCTTCCAGCCGCTCGCCATTCCCAAGCGGGCGCGTTTCCAGGTTGATTGGAACCAGGTCCGACGATTGGCTCGCGCTCAAGACGCGCTCCTACCGACCCAACTCAACGCCTTACTGACCGCCTGGAACAAAACCAAGGAATGCCTCATTTTGGCGGACGGCGGTTTCGACGACCACGAACTGCCCACCTACGCCTACCAAATCGTGCTCCCAGATCGCACGATCATCATTGATCCGGTCGTCGACCACGCAACGGCCGTCGCGCTTTTCCCCACCGCCAAAGGTTTCCCCGAAGCCTTTACGCAAATGCAAACAGCCATGCGCGAAGCCGCCGTCATCGCCCTAACCCACGAACATTTCGACCATGCCGCCGGTATTCCGCGTTCGCCCTATTTGGCGGAAATCACAGACCGGATCGTGATGACGCGCGAGCAACTGAGCAACAGCCGCGATCTCGACATGGCCGGCTTCCCAAGCGAATTGCGCCAAAGCCTGGCCCCGCTGGAATACGACCGCTACCACCTCTTGGCGCCGGGCGTCGTCTTGATCAAAACCGGCGGCCATACGCCAGGTTCACAGATGGTGTTTGTCCAGCTCGCCGACGGCCGCGAAATTTTATTGGTCGGCGACTTGGCCTGGCACAGCGACAATATCAACCTGCCCCTGGGTCACCCACGTTTCATCCACTGGATCGGCCGTGAGGACGGTGCACGTATGGCCGACCTGCTGCGGTTCCTCAACGATCTTGCGCAAACCCAGCCGACCATCAACCAAGTCGTCGCCCACGACGGCGATCAAATGGCCTATTACGTGGCCACGGGTTTAATCGGCGACCGGTTCCAATTAAAGCAAACACAGGTCGTCCCGAATTAAGCCGTACACCACAGCCGAAACTCGCGCATTGCAATCGGCCATAGCGGCCGCCGGCGTCAGGTGCAATGCTTTCGCGTAGCCAAAGCCTGGGTCAACTCATGGTGAAAATATGCGGCGTCCTCAGCACGCGCCAGGCTATGGCCTATCACCGTGGATCGCTACCGCGAACACGACACACCACATGATAAGCGCGGTATTAGGGCGTATCGACACCGAAAAGGTCACGGCGCGTGCTGGAAAAACCCCGCACCCGCTGGAGCGGGATCGCTTGATCGGCCCGCCAAGGAACAGGTCGGCGCAAAGCGAAGCGGCGATTTAAAAGTCAGGGATTTTGTCCATGGTGCGGGTGTCGTCAAGCCAGTAATCGGAATCTTGCGAATGGGACGGCGGCACCAGCCAGATGATCGCGAAGAGCGAGGCGTAGAGTACAAACACGAGAAAAAAGGCGACTTGCCAGGGGACCGGCCCAAAAGCCATGCGGTCGAACCAAAATTCGCTGTCGACCTCGGGATGCCACACCAATTTGACGACCCAGGCAAAAAGCAGCGTGACAAACAGGGGCAGGTAATTGCGCACCAAGCGGGCGCGCACCGCTTGCAAATAGGTAATTTTGAAACGGGGATGAATCAGGTCCTCGGCGACCAGTTGCCCCCAATTATGTTCACGGCTACTGAGGTCGCGGCGCAGGATGGGGCCGTAAAAGTTTTCTTCGATCATGCGCAATCGGGTGCGCCACACGTCAAAAAAGCGGAAGCGGCGCGCTTCCAAAGTAAGGAAATGGAGCACGAGAAACATGCCGAGGATCATGCTGCCATGGGTGTGCTCACGCACACCGAAAGCAAAGGAGAGCAGGCCCATGGTCGCGATAATCGCCCAGTTGGTGCTGGTATCGAGGCGCAACCGCCAGGTGTTGGCGCGGTTGAGTTCGCCGCGATAGAAGTGGACCATGGCGGAGATGTACTCGCTGCGGGTGAGCGGATATTCTTCGAAGGCACCGCGCGCCTTGGCTTCTTCGGTATAGTCGATGAGCTCTTCGGAATTCTCAAACATTTCGTGGTCGTAGGGTTCGTTCATTTTCGGCTCGACCTCGCCGGCGGCGGTGGACCAAACAGGCCGTTGGGCGGCTTCTTGTTCTTCGATACGGGGCTCATTCGCCGACGGTGTCGGTGAAGAGCGATGGGGATGTTGCGACAAAAGCAGCCCTCCTTTGCGGCGTAAACGGTGCCACGCGAGGCGCGAACGAATCGGCGCGAATTCCGAAAATAAGCAGCGTGAAGAGAATATTATCCCACAATCAGGGATCAGGTAGAAGCGAGTCCAGGATTGAAGCCGGGTGGAAGTGGGCGGTAGGGGCCGACGAATTCACGCAAAAAAGAACATGGCACATTGGGACAAGTTTTGCTAAGCTTTGGTGTCAGTCATGCCCCTGTAGCTCAGTGGATAGAGCACTGGCCTCCGGAGCCAGGTGCGATGGTTCGATTCCATCCAGGGGTACCATGTGCCCGTTTCCGCAACATGCAAGCCGATCGAACGTGACGAGCGGCCGCACTGCATCGACGAGGACGGTGGCCTCCAAGCCCTTCTCCCCTATCGGAAACGTTTTTAGGTTGTGACCTGAGCAGATGATAAAACCCAGGCAAAATTGTGGGGAGCCGCCCAGGCTAAAAGTCGGGTGAAGCGCATCGGTCACCGGCAGGACGGCGATCAAGCCGCACAATGCCACCGGAAGTTTGACCTAGGCGGCTCCACGGAATGTTTACCTCGTTTTTTACATGTGCCATGGCCACAGCTCAGGCCGAGCTACCTTATCAGAGATCCCGTCGGGTGACCCTGTCGGCAAGCTGTTTTGTTCAGGTTTCCAAGCCGCCCGGCCCATTGTTCCGCCCAACGCACCCGCTGCCGCGCCCGAAGCGGCCGGAACCGTCCCACACTTTTACACTTGTCTAGGAGCTTCCATGGACACCTTTCAAGAACTGGGTTTCTCCGACCAGATTATGGAAAACCTCGCGGCTAAAGGCTACGATCAGCCGACGCCGATCCAGGCGCAAGCAATTCCCGTCATCATTGACAAAAAAGACGTTGTCATTCAGTCCCAGACCGGCAGCGGTAAAACGGCGGCATTCGGCCTGCCGCTTCTCAACAACATTATGGACAACGTCCCAGCGGTCCAGTTCGTCATTCTGGTGCCGACTCGGGAACTCGCATCACAGGTCACCTCCGAGCTCACGTCGCTCGCCAAAGGCACCGACACCAAAATCGCCTCCATTTACGGCGGCGCCAACATGAAAAGCCAAATTACCGCCTTGCGTGAAGGTGCCCAGATCGTGATCGGCACCCCCGGCCGTATCTTGGACCACCTCAAACGCCGCACGATGAGTTTCTCCATTGTGCGCGGCATCGTCCTCGATGAAGCCGACAAAATGTTGTCGATGGGATTCATTCAAGATGTTCAACTCATCTTCAAGCACTTGCCGCGCCGCCGCCAAGTCATTATGAGTTCAGCCACCTTCCCTTACAGTGTTGAGAGCCTGATCCACCAGCACATGCTCGAACCCGAGCGCATCACCATGAGCGAAAGCGATATCGCGCCCAAGGAAATCGCGCACAAATTTGCCATGGTCGAAAACGCGGAAAAAGAACGCGCCTTGCTGGCCTTCTTGGAAAAAGAGAACCCCGAGATCAGCTTCATCTTCTGCAACACCCGCTCCGAGGTCAAATCGGTTCACTTATTCCTGGCCAAAGCCGGCGTCAACGCCGCGGGTTTGTCTTCCGACTTGAGCCAGAAACAGCGCGAGAAAACCCTCAACAAAATGCGTAACGGCCAGGTACAACACATGGTTTGTACCGATCTAGCCGCACGCGGTATCGACGTCCCCGCCGTTACCCACGTGTTTAACTACTCGTCGAGCGGCGACTCCGAAACCTACGTCCACCGCACCGGTCGTACCGGCCGCGCCGGCAAGTCGGGCATCGCCATTTCTTTGGTTTCCAGCCTCGACTTGGCCGGCTTCCGCCAAGGTTTAAAAGTTAACAGCATCGACGCCGAAGAGATTCAGTTACCCACCGAAGAAGAAATTATCGACGGCCGTCTGGCCAACCACCTGTCTAAATTAGCCTCGATTGACTTTGCCAAAGACGCCGACATCGCCGACGAGTTCACGCAACTGGCGGCCCAACTCAGCGCCGAACAAGCCAAAAGCTTGTTGCCGTTGCTGCTCGAGAAATTCCTGCGCCCCACCTTTGTGGAAGACCCCACCAGTCAGTACCAAACCCTGCGTGACGGGGACCGCGAAGGCGAGGAAGGCGACGAAAACAGCGACGCCGAAGATTCACGCCCGCGCCGAAGCAAAGGCCGGGAACGTGGCGAACGCGGCGAGCGCGGACGGGGTCGTGACCGAGATCGCGGCCGTGGTCGGGATCGCGACAGAGATCGGGATCGTGGCCGAGGCCGAGGTCGTGGTCGAGATCGCGACAGAGATCGTGACCGCGACAGAGATCGTGACCGCGGACGGGACCGCGACGAACGCATGAATGATCGCCCGGAACGCGGCGACCGTCCCGAACACAGCGAACGTGGCGATCGACCCGAACGCAGCGAACGCACGGACCGACCCGAACGCAGCGAACGCACGGACCGTCCCGAACGCGGTGAACGTGGTGACCGACCCGAGCGCGCACCACGTGGCGAACGCCCATCGCGCGGCGAGCGCGGCGCATCCCGTGATCAAGACAGCAAAGCACCTTCACGCGGTGGCGGCAAATCCTTCACCACCGTTTGCCTGGCGCTCGGTCGCCAAGACGGGCTCGATCAAATGGACATCCAAAACATTCTCCGCCGCCAAGGTCGCGCCCGCATGGACGACATCGGCGAGATCTTCATGAAGGACCACGAGAGCTTCATTAACATTGGCTCCGGCTCCTTGCGTTCGGTTCTTTCGGCCGACGGCAAACAGTACAAATCGCACGAGCTTTTTATCTCCGAAAGCCCCGTGTCGTACGTGGACCAAGCGGGTAAATAAACCCACCTCGCCACGCACCTTTTCCAAAAGCCGACGCAACCGCGTCGGCTTTTTTGCGTTAAGGCACTTAGGACCGTCGCAAACACGCCCATGTGCCACCTTTTCAGACCCACATCCAACCCGCCGGCATTTAACAAAGATTCATTTCCGCCGGCGCACCAACAGCCCGGTTCGCGTTACAATGGCGTTAACGTTTTTTTATAGTTGAGACAGCGGCACTTGGCGCAACCCCAAGTGCCCACGGACCACTTCACAGGTAATGCACTTTAAAGGGAGGAAGTTTCCATGACGAATTGGTACATTGCCGTCAACGGCCAACAAGAGGGCCCCTTCGATCAGGGCACCATGGTTCAAAAAATACGTGCGGGTCAAATCAACGACGGCACCTTGGTTTTCGGCGACGGCATGGCTAACTGGACGGCACTCAGCGAAGTACCGGCCTTAAAACAAGCAGCCGCCCAACCGGCGAGCGCACCGGCACCCGCCGCCGCACCCGCCCCAACCGCCGCATCTTCGGGTGGCAGCGGCCTGGCTTCGTCCGCACGACCGCCCGCCAACTCCCATGAAATCGATTACGAGGTGTTCGGCAACGAAATGCAGTTTGTCGAAGTCGAACTGGATCCCGGTGAAACCGTCATCGCGGAAGCCGGCGCCATGATGTTCATGCA
The DNA here is from genome assembly GCA_030429565.1 of Holophagae bacterium. Classification (GTDB taxonomy): domain Bacteria; phylum Acidobacteriota; class Holophagae; order Acanthopleuribacterales; family Acanthopleuribacteraceae; genus Acanthopleuribacter. The sequence goes on from JAUIFE010000015.1 coordinate 169,866, forward strand.
AAACGGCATTGAAATGGCCACCAAATTCGGCGACGGGTCCGAACCCGACAAAGGCTTACTGGGCAAGATGTTCGAAGGCGTCAAACGCAAAGTGACGGGCGAATCGCTGTTTATGACTTGGTTCACCAACGAGGGCCAAGGCAAAAAACGCGTCGCCTTTGGCGCACCCTATCCTGGCAAAATCATTCCCATCGATCTCTCCACCGTCGGTCACCGCCTCATCTGCCAAAAAGATTCATTCCTGTGCGCCGCCATGGGCACCAAAATCGGCATTGCTCTGCAGAAAAAAATCGGGACCGGTCTGTTTGGCGGCGAAGGTTTTATCATGCAAAGCCTCGACGGCGACGGCATGGCTTTCGTCCACGCCGGCGGCACCATCGTTGAAAAAGAGCTGGGGCCCGGCGAATCGCTGCGCGTCGATACCGGCTGTATCGTGGCCTACACACAAAGCATCAACTACGACATCACCATGGTCAAAGGCCTGAAGTCGATGTTTTTTGGCGGTGAAGGTCTGTTTTTCGCCACCGTCACCGGCCCCGGTAAAGTATGGCTGCAAAGCCTGCCGTTCTCCCGTCTTGCCGAACGCATCTACGCGGCGGCACCGCAAACCGGCGGACGCACCCAGGGTGAAGGCTCCATTCTCGGCGGCATTGGCGACATGTTAAGCGGCGACTAACCGCGCCCATGAGCCTCTAAAAACGCAAAAAGCCGGAAAGCATTAAACTTTCCGGCTTTTTTCGTGTGGGGTGTTAGTGTTAGCCAACTTGCTTGGCGGCTTCGTCCAAGTAGGTCTGCAGGTAGGCGTAGGGCTCGGTGAGCTCGCCGTTATAAACAATCGTCGCCTCACGCAACAGACGCCCCATGCCCGAATCAGCCAAGGACTTACCCAAATCAACCGCCGCCAACTCAACCAAGTACTCAGCCAAAATTTTGGCAAAATGCTCGGAAGCGTCGAGCGAAAGCTGACACGGCAAGTGGTCAATCGACATGACACTTAAGGCGTTCCAGTGGATGCCGTCTTCAATGCGGTCATCTTCCGGGTAGTAACTGAACGCGGGTTCGTCAATGGTGCTGGCTTTCTTGGTGCAGGCCAAGCTGCCGTCAATGTCGCAGCTAATGTCGCCAATGACGACGGGCAAACGATCACGGAAGGTCAGGAAATCCTGTTGGTCTAACTGCTTGGGATAGGTTTCGTCCCAATAAATGGTCTGCAGCAATACGTTGAAGCTACCCATGAACTTGTGGAAGTCGTTCTCATAACGCGCTTTACCATGCTCGCGGTATTCGGCCGCGTCAAAGTCACCGCCGTCCTTGCGTTTCACGATGTCGCGCGAGGCGGTTACACAAAACCAGGAACCCTCGGGACCGCGCCCATCGGCGATTTGTTCAGGGGTCACTTCTTTGAGTCCCATCCAGCGGCACACTTCCTGGCAACCACGACTGACGTTGCCGGTGCCGTTAATCAGCACGCGCAGAGGATAAGCAACATAATCCTCAAGGCCTTGCAACTGGGTACGCAAACGCTCAATGGTGTCGTAGCGATAGGTTGGGTCAATTTGGCTCAGTGAGGAGACGATGCCTTTTTTAACCAGTTTGCGACCAAGAATGTGGAAGGTGTCGACCGCACCGGCAATACCGGCAAAACGGCCGAAAGCAATCGTGCGCACGCCGTTTTCGTCGCGCATGGTTTCGTAGTCGATTAAGGTCGCTTTTTGATCGATAAAGCGCTGTAACAACGGCATGTTGTAGGCCTGTCCCTTAATCGTGTGGGAAAAGGCCACGTGAATTTGGCCAGGCTCAATCGCGTCGAGCGCCGGCTCTTTGATACCGAGCACCAAACGTGCCCCGTGTAAATCTTCACTCAAGGCGGCGCCGGCACGCGCAAAAGCGTTGTCTTTGTGGCAGCGAAACTCGCTGCGCTCAACCACCACGGGAATGCCGCGATCCACGAGCATTTGGGTCGCATCCGGTGTTAACGGCGTGCGCCCTTCCCATGGGCTTTTGTGTTCGGCACGAACAAAAGCGGTTAGTGGTGTTTCAGGTTGTTTATGATTGTCCAAAAGTTCCCCCAAAGCGGTGTTTTCAACCTATATGCTGAACATTAATCGATGAATCAGAGCGAGGTTGATGAAAATCGGCGTCGCCGTCCGGCCTCATGTTTTTCGAGGTCATCGCGAGGGATCGTGCGGCGCCGTTTGTGGCGGTGGGTCGTCCGTGCAGTCGGAAACCCGTCGCTTACGGCATCGGCCGTAAATAAAAACGCGCCGGTCCGGGTTCATTGCACTCCTGCAACGCCCCATCGGACCGACGCCGATCAAGCTTGAGCTTATTCTGAAAGGGTGACGATTAAATCGACCACTTCTTTTTTGTATTTGCCGTTCGGCTCGTGTTTTAAGTAAAGCTTGAGGTTGCGAATCGCGGTTTCAAACTCGTACTCACGCACGTAAATTTTGCCGAGCTCGTAGTAAGCCAGTGCGTACTTGTCGTCCATTTTCAGGATTTCTTCCGCTTTGGCTTTGGCGGTGGTGTCGTCGTTGGCGTTAAGCGCGTCGATCACTTCGCGGTACAAGGAGTCGGGCGTGACCGGCGTCATTTCACGCAACTTGGCGGAAACTTTTTTGGCAAAAGCTTCGCCTTTTTGGGTTTTCCCGCCCAGTTCAACCGCCAACTTCATCATGTTTTCGTTGTCGGGAACCAGCTCCAGGTACTTTTGCGTGTACTCGGCCGCTTCGTCGTAGTCTTTTTGGAAGTAGTTGGTGTAGGCCACCAATTGCAGGGCTTTGTCGAAGGTCGGATCGAGTTTGGCGGCTTCTTTTGCAAAACCTTCAGCCGTCGCATAATCCTTGTTCTGATAAGGATCTACCGCTTCGTTGTACTGCAACACAGCTTTGTCGCGTGCGCTCATTTCCTTTTTCTCGATGCCGGCCTCTTTCATCGCTTCCTCAATGGTGAGCATTTTCAGCTCGCCTTTCTTCAGCTTGAAGTTGCCTTTACCGTGGTTGTAGCGAAGAATTTCGTCGCGGTAACCATCTTTTTTGCACAGGATTTCTACTTTGGCGTCGCCGATAGAGGGTACGTCGAAAGAACCGTCTTTCTCGGTGACATAGGTTTTGACGTAACCGGGAAAGTCCTGAGAGGAGATGATCATGGTGACTTCGCCCAAGACCTCGCCGGACGAGTCGACAATTTTGCCTTTAACGTGCGGTTGCTCGCCCAGGTCGGTAATCACTTCGCCCACTTTGAGCATGCGGATTTTCAGGTCTTGGGTGCTTTGGTCTTGGGTGTAGCGATATTCACGGGATTCGTAACCTTCTTTGCTGAGCGACAAGACGGCGGGGCCGCTGGGCAGGGCCACCTGAACAAAGCCACCGTTGCCTTTGGTGGTAATGCCTTGGGCATTCCACTTTTCGGAGGTGGGGTCGTCGAATTTCAGGTCGATGGTTACCCCTTCGATGGGCTCGCCACTGATGGTCAACACTTTACCGGTCACGCGGCCGCCGGCGGGTTTTTGCGCCAAGAGCATGCCACCGGTCATTAACAGAACGCACAATAACAACTGTTTCATACTGCAACTCCTCCTGTTGCCCGTCCCGCCATATCGTAGTCGAAGCTTTCTTCGATGGTGATCTGAACAATGTCGCCAGGCTGATAAAAGCCTTCGGTGACGAAAATCTCTCCATCCACTTCCGGGGCCTGGCCTTGATGGCGGCCGCGCAGAAGCAACTCCGTTTCGGGGTGAACCCCTTCGATCAACACATCGAAGGTGTGACCGATTTGACGGGCGAGTTTTTCTCGCGAGATCTCTTTCTGCAACGCCAGCAAGTGCTCCTTGCGGCGTTCCTTCTCTTCTTCGGAAACCGGGTTCCCCAGCGGGTAAGCGCTGGTGTCTTCTTCATGGCTATAGGTGAAGACACCCAGAAAATCGAACTTTTGTTCGCTGACAAAGTCGCACAGTTCACCGAACGCGCGCTCGTCTTCGCCGGGAAAACCCACAATGAACGAAGTTCGGATCCACACATCGGGAACCGCTTCGCGAATGCGATTGAGGAACTTCGCCAATTGGGGACGGCCGCTGCCGCGTTTCATCGCCGACAAAACCTCTTTGTCGCAGTGCTGCAGCGGGATATCCATATACTTGCAAACTTTCGGGTGGCGGGCCATCAACTCGAGCAAACGGTCCGTCACCTGGTACGGGAACATGTAGTGGGCGCGAACCCAGCTAATGCTCTCGACATTGGCGACTGCTTCCATGAGCTGTGCCAAGCCGTCTTTGAGGCCAATGTCGCGCCCGTAATAAGTGGAGTCTTGCGCGACTAAGTTAATTTCGCGAACACCTTGGGCGCCCAACTGTTCCACTTCGGCCACGATGTCTTCAATGCTGCGGCTGCGGTGTTTGCCGCGCAAATTCGGGATAATGCAAAACGAGCAGACGTGATCACAGCCCTCGGAAATCTTTACGTAAGCCGAGTGTTTCGGCGTGGTCAGCACGCGCGCGTTTTCGGATGAATACAAGAAGTCGGGACGCCAGTCTTCCGCTTGGGGCGCTTCCGTGGGCGCCGCCTCTTCGCCGCGCAGGTCTTCCAAAAACTTGCGGATACTGCCGACATGGTTAATGCCCAGGAACAAATCGACCTCGGGCATGTCGGCCGCCATTTCCGTGTGATAACGTTGTGATAAACAACCCGACACGATCAGCTTCTTGAGTTTGCCTTGTTTTTTCATTTCAGCCATATCGAGAATGGCCGAAATCGATTCTTCTTTGGCGCTTTCAATGAAACCACAGGTGTTGACAATTACCACCTCGGCATCATTGGCGTCGTTGGTCAGGGCGTACCCTTCGCGGGCCAACTCGCCCAACATGACCTCGGAATCAACCAAGTTTTTGGCACAGCCCAAACTCAGCATCCCTACTTTTTTCATCCAGAAACCTTCTTCGGGAGTAAAACCTCCCTATTCTTTACACGGGTGACGGACCTTCGATCTTCGCGTTTCATGCCGCGTCGTCAACGGTGTGGTCGCGAAAGGTTTGGGTCGCGGCGCATGATAGAAAAAACCACACCAGGTCCCATTGAACCCAATTAACCAATTAATAATCAATAAAAACTTTTGTGTCTTTCACGTAAACCCAATCTTTGGGGACACCGCCTATAGGGTCGGCGCCATAGCAAAAACGCGGGTCAACGGCACGGCGCCGACCCGCTCAGTTTACTGGTTAAGGCTTCAAACGATACAACATACGCGGGTATGGAATCGTTTCACGTACGTGCGGTAACTTACAAATCCAGGCGACCGCGCGCTCCAAACCCATGCCAAAGCCGGCGTGCGGGAAAGAACCGTAGCGACGCACGTCCAAGTACCACTGGTACGGCTCGGGATCCAACTCGTGTTTGGCGATTTGCTCGTTGAGGAAGTCGATCGAAGAGGCGCGTTCACCGCCGCCGATGACTTCGCCGTAGCCTTCCGGTGCCAGCACGTCCATGCCCAAGACGACGCGATCATCGTCGGGATCCGGCTCCATGTAAAACGCCTTAAACTCTTTGGGGAAGCGGTGCACAATGATGGGCTGGTCGTACTGTTGGGTCAGAATGGTTTCGTCGTCGCCGCCGAAATCCTCGCCCCACTTGATGTCGCTGCCCAGCGTTTTCAGTTTCTCGACCGCTTCGGTGTACGTCATGCGCACAAACGGCTCCAGCGCCGCTTCCAATTTGGATTGATCGCGTTCGAGTTCCTGCAGTTCAAACTGGCAGTTTTCCAACACGCGTTGCACCAGGTGTTTCATAAAGGCTTCGCCCAAAACCATGATGTCTTCCAAATGGGCAAACGCGATTTCCGGCTCAACCATCCAAAACTCGGTCAAGTGACGGCGGGTTTTAGATTTTTCGGCACGGAACGTGGGGCCGAAGCAATAGACCTTGCCAAAGGCGGCCACCGCCGGCTCCAGATAAAGCTGGCCGGATTGCGACAAAAAGGCCTGATCGTCGAAGTAATCAACCCCGAACAAGGTCGAGGTTCCTTCGGCGGCGGTCGGCGTCAAAATCGGGCTGTCGGTCAAAATAAAACCGCGATCGTCGAAGAAGTCGCGAATGGCGCGTACCAAGGTGTGGCGAATGCGCAAAATCGCCCATTGGCGTTTCGAGCGGAACCACAGGTGACGGTGATCCATTAAAAATTCGGTGCCGTGTTCTTTCGGCGTGATGGGGAATGGATCGGCCAGATGAATGATCTCTAAATTCTTGACCAACAATTCGTAATTTTGGTTGCGTGGGTTTTGCTGAACCACGCCGGTGACGCGAAAACTACTTTCGGTCGTCAACTTACGCGCGTCTTCCCAGATCGTTTCCTCGACCTCGGCTTTGACCATGACGCACTGGCAAAAGCCACTGCCGTCGCGCAGAACAATAAACTGAATCTTGCCGCTTTTGCGATGGTGGCGCACCCATCCTTCCAGCGTTACCTCTTGCTCGAGGTGGTCTTTGAGTTCGCTAATGCGCACTTTTTGCAATCTTGCCTCCCCCATCCCCATTTGACGGGGACCCTCTACCCATAAAACGCGCGGCCTGCAGGGGACCGCGACGGTGGCGCGACGCGCGGTTGCGCGCGGTGCTAAACCAAAGCATTCTACAGACGGCGCGAAGCCATCGTCAAGCTTACCAACCTGCCGACAAGCCCTTGCAGCAAAAATCGCGCGTCTGAGTGCGCGCATCGGGTAAGATACCGCCATCAGACCCGAATCGCTTTGTTCAGGTCAAAGAAACGGGAGGTTTCCCCATGATTATTGTGACCGGCGGCGCGGGTTTCATCGGCTCGTGTATGGTTTCCAAGCTCAACCAACTGGGCCATGACGACATCCTGGTGACCGATCACCTCGGCCACGCCGACAAATGGAAAAACCTGCGCCATTTGAAGTTTTACGACTACCTCGACCGCGACCAACTGTTCGATTACCTCGCCGGTCACAACCGCGTCAAAGCCATCTTCCACATGGGCGCCTGCAGCGCCACCACCGAACGCGACGCCAACTATTTAATGGAAAACAACTACCGCTACACCAAGCATTTGGCCGAGTATTCCCTGCAACGCGGCACCCGTTTCATTTACGCCAGTTCGGCCGCCACTTACGGCGACGGCGCCCGCGGTTACAGCGACGATGAAAACACCATCGCGCAACTGGAGCCGATGAACATGTACGGCTACAGCAAGCAGCTCTTCGACCTCAAAGCACGCCGCGAGGGCTGGCTGCAACGCATGGTCGGCCTCAAGTTTTTTAACGTCTACGGCCCCAACGAATACTTCAAAGGCGACATGGTTTCGGTCGTTTACAAATCGTTTAACCAAATTAAACAAGACGGCCTGGTCAAACTGTTCAAAAGCCATCGTCCCGATTTCGAGGATGGCGGTCAGCAGCGCGACTTTGTGTACGTCAAAGACGTGGTCAACGTCATGGCGTGGTTGATGGAGAATCCCGACGTCAACGGTTTGTACAACCTTGGCACCGGCCAGGCGCGTAACTTCCGCGACCTGGTTAGCGCCGCCTTCCGCGCGCTTAACCTCGAACCCAACATCGAGTACATCGACATGCCGGAACACCTACGCGACCGTTACCAGTACTTCACCCAAGCCGACATGACCAAGCTGACGCAAGCCGGCTACAACCAACCCTTCCACGATCTCGAGGCGGGTGTGACCGACTACGTGCAAAACTACCTAGACAAAGACTTTGCGGCCTACTAAAGAAAAAGCGCCCGCCTCGTGGTGAATCGAGACGGGCGCCTTTATTTAGCGGGTTAGCGTCGTGACTTTCAGCCGACGCGCAACACATCCGGGCCGCTCACTTGAAAATCGAGGCCCTCGCTGTAGAGCAAGAGCTCTAACACGTGGCGCAGCGGCAAATCTTTGACTTTAATCGTCACTTTGCGATCCTTGACATCGGGATCAATGACGAGCTGGAGTTGGGCCTGCTGCGAGAGAAAGCGCAGCGTGTCAAACAGGCCGGCCTTGCGCAGGTCGAGGTTTCGGACGCGCACATCGAGCAAACGACGAGCCGGGTTGACGAGTTTATTGGACTGATTTTGCGTGGTTTGGCCACCTTGAGCGGGCGCGCCGGCATGGGCGGTAGAGAAAAAAAGCGCACCGACAAGGAGGATCACCAAGCGTTGGTAAGTTGTATCTGGCGTTAAAAAATTCACACAACCCTCCAAGGTTATCCTCGGTTTTACCACAAAATCCCGCCGCCCCCAATGTTTCAGCTCACGCTCGCCCATTGCGAATCTTCGCTACAAAAGATTTCTCTCGGTGTTGGCCCCCGCCTCGGGTAGAATCAGACGATCTATGGGTATTTTTCGGCAAGCAACCTCAAACCACCGCGACTTCAGCGCCTACCGGACAGCGACCCCCACTTCTCGCTGCGAACGATCTCTGTTACGTCAGGCGTTTGAAGCCACCGCCGGAACATCGCCACGCGCTAACCCCGCCCCGAGTTTTTTCAACGACGGTTATCGCGCCGATAAGGAACACCTCATGCTGCGTTTCGCAGACCGGCAGCCCCGGGCGTTTTGCTGTTCGCCCCGGCCCCTTCATTCACACCGTTTCTCCCAGCTTGGTTTTGAAACGGGTCTTTTCAGTTTCCACCGCTTACGGTTGGGTGCGCGTCCCGCGCCCACCCCGAAAGTAGCCATAGACTTCGCAGTCAAATTCAATGACGAACACAGGAGATTGTCATGACGGAACGCAATCCCTTCGGGAGTAAAGCGTCTTTGCAAACCAAAGCAGGGACGTTCGACTATTACAAGCTCGACGCCCTTAAGGACGTGGCGGACATCGCCAAATTGCCTTTTTCGATTCGCGTGTTGCTGGAAAGCGCGCTGCGCAACGTAGACGGCTTCACCATCCAAAAAGAAGACGTTGAGAAAATTGCCAAATGGGGCCCTGAAACCGCGGGCAAGATTGAGATCCCCTTCAAACCGAGCCGGGTCATCCTACAGGACTTCACCGGCGTTCCCGCCGTCGTCGACCTGGCGGCACTGCGTTCCGCCTTGGAGCGCATGGGCGGCGATGCCGAGAAAATCAACCCTCAGGTACCGGTCGATTTGGTCATCGACCACTCGGTTCAGGTTGACAGTTTCGGCTCACCCGAATCGCGCGCGATCAACGAGAAGTACGAGTTCGAACGCAACCGCGAGCGCTACGAGTTCCTGCACTGGGGCCAGAAAGCGTTTAAAAACTTCAGCGCGGTTCCTCCCGGCACCGGCATCGTGCACCAGGTCAACCTCGAGTTCCTGGCTTCCGGCGTTTGCCAACGTGACGGCGCCGCCTTCCCCGACAGCCTTGTCGGTACCGACAGCCACACCACCATGATCAACGGTTTGGGTGTGCTCGGTTGGGGCGTCGGCGGCATCGAAGCCGAAGCCGTCATGCTCGGCCAACCCATCTACATGCTGATGCCCGAAGTTGTCGGCTTCCGCTTGACCGGCAGCCTCAAAGAAGGCACCACCGCCACCGACCTGGTTTTGACCATCACCGAAATGCTGCGCAAGCACGGTGTGGTTGGCAAGTTCGTCGAGTTCACCGGCCCCGGCATGCAAGCGCTGTCGCTGGCCGACCGCGCCACCATCGCCAACATGGCGCCTGAGTACGGCGCGACCATGGGTTTCTTCCCCATCGATGAACGTACGCTCGAGTACATGGCCTTGACCGGCCGTGACGACGAACAAATCGACCTCGTCGAGCAGTACTGCAAAGCCAACATGTTGTGGCACAGCGCCGACCAGGCCACGCCCAACTACTCCGCGTCGTTGGCACTGGACATCTCCACCGTCGAGCCCAGCCTCGCCGGCCCCAAACGTCCCCAGGACCGCATTGCGCTCAGCAGCATGAAAAGCAACTTTGCCAAGGCCTTGGACGCGCCCGCCGGCCACGCCGGTTTCGCACTCAAGCCCGACGACCACAAGAAGTCCGGCAAAGTAGAGGGCACCGACGCCACCATCACCCACGGTAACGTCGTCATCGCCGCCATCACTAGCTGCACCAACACCTCCAACCCGTCGGTTTTGATTGCCGCCGGCCTGTTGGCACGCAAAGCCGTTGAAAAAGGTCTGAAAACGCCGCCGTTTGTCAAAACCTCTTTGGCGCCCGGCAGCCGCGTTGTTTCTTCCTATCTGGAGAAACTCGGCCTCGACAAGGACCTCGAAGCGCTGGGCTTCTACACCGTTGGTTACGGCTGCACCACCTGCATCGGCAACTCCGGCCCGCTGCCCGACAACGTGTCTAAACCAATCCGCGAGAACAACTTGGTTGCCGCGTCCGTGCTTTCCGGGAACCGCAACTTCGAAGGCCGCGTCAGTCCCGACGTTAAAGCCAACTACCTGGCCAGCCCACCGCTGGTGGTTGCTTACGCCCTCGCCGGCAGCGTCACCAAGGACCTGACCAGCGAACCCATCGGCCAAGGCCGCGACGGTAGCGACGTGTTCCTGAAAGACATCTGGCCCACGCTGGACGAAATCAACAACGCGGTTAAATCGGTGCTGACCCCGGAAATGTTCCGCGAACAGTACGGCAACACCTACACCGCCAACGAAACCTGGAACGCCATCAAAGGTCAAGACAGCGCCATTTACCGTTGGGACGAAAGCAGCACCTACGTGCAAGAGCCGCCGTTCTTCCAAGACATGACGCTCGACGTCGACCCCATCAAACCGATCAACAGCATGCGTTGTTTGGCCAAGTTGGGTGATTCCGTCACCACCGACCACATCTCGCCCGCCGGCAGCTTCAAACCTGAAACACCGGCCGGTACCTACCTGACCGACAACGGCGTTTTACCCAAGGATTTCAACTCCTACGGCTCGCGTCGCGGCAACGACCGCGTTATGACGCGCGGCACCTTCGCCAACATCCGCCTGCGCAACCAGTTGGCGCCAGGCACCGAGGGTGGTTTCACCAAAGACTTCACCACCGGCGAAGTCAGCACCATCTACGATGCGTCGCGCAACTACAAAGCCGCCGCCACGCCGCTAATCGTGTTGGCCGGTAAAGAGTACGGCACCGGTTCCTCACGTGACTGGGCCGCCAAAGGCACCATCCTGTTGGGCGTGCGCGCTGTTCTGGCCGAAAGCTTCGAACGCATTCACCGCTCCAACCTGGTGTTCATGGGCGTGCTGCCACTGCAATTCAAGGCAGGCGAAAGCCATGCGAGCTTGGGTTTAACCGGCGAGGAATCCTTCTCCCTGCCCGAACTCAGCGACGACATGACCGCCGGTCAAGAGATCAAAGTCGTGGCCAAAGCGGCCGACGGCAGCGAAAAAACCTTCACCGTTGTGTCGCGCATCGACACGCCGGTTGAAATCGACTACTACCGCAACGGCGGCATCTTGCACACGGTTCTGCGCCAACTGGCCAAAGCCTAAGCAACAAACGCCCCATTGCTGAAAAGCCGCCGGTCTCCGGCGGCTTTTTTTATGCCCGGTTGTCAATTAAACATAGATCCAGAGAGCAAAGTTTGGGCTGCAATTTTGATAGCATTGGCACCACCAAACCGAAGGACGCCTCCAATGCAACAGCTACTTCCCATCAACTGCGACGACCTCTTGCAGCGGCAAGGTTGCGAACCAACCGGGGTTGAATTTAAAGCAAGCTGGGATTCCAAAACAACCGGAACTCAGGTCATGAAAACGCTCTGCGCCTTTGCCAATGACTTGCAGAATCTCAACGGTGGTTACCTCATCATCGGCGTCGCCGAGGAAAATGGGCAAGCAGTCCTACCACCACAGGGATTGGACGCACAAACCCTAGAAAACGCCCAGAAGTGGATTCGCGGCAATGCGCGCCGCATCGACCCCGAATACCAACCTGTCATGGCCGTGGAAACAGTCGGAGAACGCCACATTTTGGTCCTCTGGGCGCCTGCCAGTGAAACACGACCCCACCGCGTTTCAGACGGTTCGGGAAAATCTCAACGCCGCTTTTATGTCCGTCTGGGAAGCGAAACGGTCGACGCTGAACCAAACGGGCAACTGGATCAACTCATTCAACTAACCGCAAGGGTTCCCTTCGATGATCGACGTTCCCTGCAGGCCGGGCTAGATGATTTACGCGAGGCCAAAGTTCGCGAATTTCTCAAAGACATCCGCAGTGGTTTGCTTGGGGAGAAACAAACAAAACAGCTTTACCGCAAGCTGCGCATTGCGGTCAAAGTCAACGGGCACGACGCCCCCAAAAACATCGGCCTCCTCATGTTTAGCGACGATCCCGAAACCTGGTTTCCAGGTGCCCGCATTGAAGTTGTTCAATTTCGCGACGATGCTTCTGGAGACGTCATCGAGGAGACGATTTTCAAAGGCAGCCTCCAGGAACAACTTCGCAGCACCTTGTCGTTTTTGGAACGGATTGCCACCGCCCACTACCAGAAACAAGCGAATGAGTACCAGGTTAAAGGTTGGGTCAGTTACCCACTACCGGCCTTAAGAGAAGCTTTAGTCAATGCGGTTTACCATCGCAGTTACGAAAAAAATAGTGAGCCAACCAAAGTCTATCTTTACCCTGATCGCATTGAGGTCATCAGTTACCCCGGCCCGGTTCCTGGGATTAACAACGAGCATTTGGCCCAACAGAAACCGATCCCACCGGTTCCCGCACGCAACCGACGTATTGGTGAATTTCTCAAAGAGCTGCGCTTAGCTGAAGGGCGCGGCACCGGATTACCAAAAATCTATCACACCATGCGAGACAACGGCTCAGGTGATCCGGTTTTTGACTTTGACGAAGATCGTACCTATTTCCGCGTCACCTTACCCGCTCATCCCGAATATTCGGCGATCTCCGCTTTGCGAGACGCAGCCCATCTCAAGGCAATCAACCAGGAAACACAAGCCTTTCAACGCATTGAAAATGCCTGGAAGGCAACCTCACACTCCCCCACCTTGGCCGCTGAATACATCCGCCTGCTCAGCCAACGCGATCGGCTTGACGAGGCCGTCGATGTACACAACAGCTTCACCCAAAAAGCCGCCCCTGAATTCCTGCCTTTCGTCACCAACGTTCTTATCGAGGTATTGCACAAAGGCGAGCGTAAGTTTCTTGCCAAGCAACTGTTGGACAACTTGCCGACCTTCCTTGCCGGAAAAGACGCCCTCTCCGCCGCGATAAGCGCGCGCCGCATGGGTGAGCCGGAAAAGGCCCACCAATATTTTGAGCGCTCGGGCGATGCCGTTTTCCACGATGTCAAACACCTGCATGAGTTTGCGCAAACAAAAATGAAACTGGCGGGCAAACACATCGGTACCAACACGGGAGAACGCTTAAACAAAGAAGCCAAAGAACTCCTGGAACGCGTGCTGCAAATGGATGCCGACCCGCAAAGACACGCTTATGCCTGGCGCGATCTCGCCCGAACAAAAAAATGGTTACAAAGACCGAACAGCGAAGTAGACGCGGCCTATCAAAAGGCGATAGCACTCGCCCCCGCCGACAGCACCAGATTTGCAGAAGAATATGCCAGGTGGAAAGAGACCGCTTACCGAGATTAACCGCCGCCTTGCATCGGAAACTAAACCGTGAGCTGCCGGCGTCGTCTAACCCTTGCTTTTGAGCTTGGACTGGGGAGGACGCCATGAACCGTGATTCGGGACGCCGTGCCCATCTGTGGCCGCACGAAGCAGATGTCGCGATATTTCATTTCAACGAGGGCCTCCTGCTCAAGGGAATTTTTGGGTGGCTGATTCCAATCATGGGCGCCATGATCGCGACCATGCTCGCCCTCTACACGACCCTTGCGCTGGAGGCCGGCCTGTGTTTCCTGTTTTTGTGGATCTTTGACGGCCAACCGATTACGAGTTTGGTCGCCTGGTGGCTTGAGCCGGCCTTCACCGGCGCCAAACTGCACGTCTCCACGCAACGCCGACTGGTCACCTTCGCCGAACCCATCGTCAAAGAAACCTACAGCTTCGACGAACTGCGCATAAAACCCGTGCGGTGGCTGCTCGTGCTCAAGGGTTTTGAGATTGTTGCGGCTGACGACGGCCGCTGCTTGGCGCGCAACTATTTTTTGCTAATGCCGCAAAACGCCGCCCGCGTCATCGCCATGCTCGAACGCTAAATCGCGGCACGGTTGCCGCTTCCAAAAAAGAGAAACCCGCCGACAGCAGGCGCTCGGGTATCCGAAAGCCTGCTATCGGCGGGGTATTGGGGAGGTTGGTTAGTTCATTTCAGGATGCGGCAGGAACCCTTCCGTTTGCACCATTTTGCGATAGTTGGTTGCGTCCACCGGCTCCGGTGCCGGCGCTGGATCGAGCAGGTTGTCGGCAATCGTGCGCCCGTCCTGGGTGAAGATGCGAATGATCAAACCGCCTTCACTGACGTAGACATCGCGACCGGCGCGATCAAAGGCAAAGCCGCCAAAACACTGGCGCATGCCGGCCGCAACCGTGATCAGGTTGTTGCCGTCGGGTGTGATCATACGCAAGGTGTTGTCGCTGCCGTCACCGGTCAAACCGCGCAGGAACAGATTGCCGTTGCCGTCGTTGTTGAGTCCAGAGAAGGCACCGGCGCCGTCGGGCTTGCCTGCGCCGTCGCCCGGCCAGATCAGCTCGACCACGCCGTTGGCGTCGATGCGCGCCACGTTGCCTATGCTCGTACCGACCATCAGGCGACCCTGGTCGTCAATTTTAAGGATGTCGTTGTTGGCGAACACGGAGGCTGCTGCACCTGGCGGGACCCCACGGCTGAAGATGGTTTCGACACCATTGCGGTAATCGACCAAGGAGTTGAAGGTACCGTCGGGAAAACCGGGAATCGGTGCCCCACCCGCGCCGGACGAAAAGACCAAGGATCCGTCGCCACGCACGGCAATACCGTCGACATCGCGCACCTTGGAAATCACGCGATTGACGCCGTCTTGATCGCGCACAATGGTGGGGTCGGCGGCGTCACTGGTGAGCACGTACGGCGTTTCATCGCCACGCGGCGGTAGCATCAAAACCCCATCGTTGCCGGTGGAGGCGTAGACATTGAGCGAAGCGTCCACCGCCACAATGAACGAGTTGCCAAGGTTCCCACCCTGGGCAAACACATAGGAACGCAAGTGCTCGCGCGTTTCGGGTTCAAGGATGTGTTTCGACACCGTGCCGTTACCGAAGTTCATCGAGTAAAAGTTGCCCTCGTTGTCGAAAACCACGTCGGAAGTACCCAAGGTTGGGTCGGCGGGATATCGCGCCACCACCTCGGCACTCAAACCCGGTGCCAAGCGCTCGGGTAAGCCAGGGTTAAGCGGGTAATCGAGCGTGGTCGTTTCACCGGCGTTCACCACGATGTTCAGCAGTGCGTCGGCAAAATCGGCTTTGCTAATGACGACTTCGTACAAGCCGGCTTTCAGGTCCACCGAAAACGAACCATCGGGCCCACTCTGAACGGAGGCGCCCGTTTGGAAACGAATCGAGGCGTCGGCCAAAGGGTCGTCCGAAAACAATACGGAAATGCGCCCACTCACGGTGCCGGTTGCGCGATCCGCATTCACCACTTGACTGACACTGCCGCCGTCGGCGGCACGCACTCGCCACAACTGATTGCGGTCACCGGCGAAGTAAACGGCGTCGCCGTCGGCGGTTAGGCCGTTGACACTGGTGCCGGCGCCACGCAAGGCATCGCCAAAAGCCAGCACCGTCACCTGTTCGTTTTCGTCGATGGCGAAGAGCTGACCCGAGGCGCTGTCGTACTGGAACACCAAACCGTCGGCATGCGCCAGCCCGAATTCGTTCAGGCCGCTAATGCGGATCGGCCGACTGTTCAACTGGGTGTACTCGCCGTTGGCGCGTTTTTTGACCATCAAACCCGAATTGTAGCCGGCGTAGAGGTTGCCGGCGGTGTCCACCGCCATTGAGGTCATGACACTGAATTCACTGCCAATTGCGGCAATCGCAGCCGAGGTCTCGAACACCGGTTGGAAGAAACCGTCACCGGTATCCACTTCCAAGATGGAGTCGGTGTAAAGGCCGGTCGGCCCGTAGCTGCCTTCACCGACGAGTAAACGACCGGTATCATCGAAATCCATGCCGCGAATGGCCGGAATAATCGCGAACTTGCGGATTAACCCACTGTCGCGGAACCAGGCGCCCAGAATAAAGTTACTGACCCCAAAGTACAGGGTTCCGTCAGAACCAAAGGCCAACCCCTGTGAGTTGAAACCAAATCGCGTCATCTGCATGGTGTTGAGGTTAAGCGACATAATCACGTCGTTGGCACCGTTTTGGGCGATGTACAAATCGCCGGTCAACGGATCAATCGCCATGTCTTGGGCCAGGTTTAAGGCCGTCGCACCAGTGCCGTCGTCTTGGTAAATCACCTCGACCTCAAGCCCCGGCATACCAACCGTTTCCCGGGCCGGCGCTTGTGCCAACACACTCAAGCCCGTCAGCCACAGGCAACCAGTTAACAGCGCAACAGTGTTTCGGCGGCTTAAAATTTCCATGACAAACCTCCTTCCACACCGCGACCCATGCGTTCACCGGTGGCATTCAGTACCGTGTCAAATTCGTAATAGGCGACATAATCGTCGTCGAGCAGGTTGCGCCCGGCCACAAACAGTTCCAGGCCTTTGACCTTGGCCAAGCGATAGCCGATTTTGGCGTTCAGGATGGTGTAGGATTCTTGGTTATCGCGGGTGAAGTTGGGGCCACCCGGCGACAGATCACCGGTTTTAAACTCGTCTTCAGAGGTTTTGCCGACGTAGTGTGCATCCATATTGGCACGGAACCCGGATGGCAAGGTGTAGGTCACACCCAGATTGATCTTCAGTTCAGGAGAGAAAAAGGTCTCGCCGGAGAGGTCGTTTAAATCCTGTGGATCAAGCCACATGGTATTGGCATACAGCGACACTTTTTCGTTGGGCACCCACACCAAACCCAACTGCACACCCATGTTGTCGGCATCGCTCAGGTTTTGGAACGAGGTGGTGGTCGTGAACACGTTGGTTTCGGGATCGAATTCAATGTCGGCCAACAAACCGCTATCGGGGTTGCCGATCAAGTCGGCGTACTGTTCAAAAAACAGCTCGCCGGTGAATTGAATCGTCTCACCGATGTTGTAGGTGACGGTGAAGTCAACCGTATCGATGGTTTCCACTTCCAAGGCACCGTTGCCTTGGAACCGGACGCGGTTGTTTTGATTGGGCACGTTGAACTCAACCTGGGAAAACAGTTCAAACAAACTGGGCGCGCGGAAGGCACGCCGCGCCGACAGACGCACGGTCACGTCTTTGTTGGGGAAATACAGCAGGGAAGCCGTGTAACCGGTGTCCTGATCGGTAATCGAGTCGTCGTCGACCCGTACACCCAAACCCAGCAGCCATTTGTCGCCAGGCAAGCGATAGGTGAAGTTGCCAAAGACCGAGTTTATGTCTTTGTCGCTGTCGGCGACCAAACCGCCTTCGTTTTCAATGTTGCGCGACTCAACACCGAACACGTAGTTCACGCGTTCGTTGCTGGTGCTGCCGACGTATTGCAGCGACATATTCAGGGTGTCGGTGCTGCCGTTGAACAGGGTCGCTTCGTTTAAGCTGGGATAAAAGGCGTAACCGTCCGGTGCCGCCAACACATCTTCGGTGAGCGGTAACAGCGGCGTTTCGTAATCAAAGGTGTTGAGGTAGGCGTTGAACTGCAGTGCGCCACCTTCGTTAACCTGATAGTTCAAACGAAGATACAGGTTGTCGCCATTTACTTCCCAATCCTCACGAGGCAAACCTGGCTGTGGAAAAAGTTCCAGTTCGCCGTCGTAAAGACCGGCACTCACATCGATATTGAGGCGATCATTGGGTCGCCAGAAAAAGGACAGGGTCGCCCGGGTCATGTCCAAACTGTCATCGTCGGGGTTGAAGTTATAGCTTGTGGGCAAACGGTTGAAACCGGCAAAAGGCACGTCGGTTTCAAAGCTTTCCACCGTCTGGCGGTTGGCTGAGATTTTGAAACCAAAATGTTCTTTGGCGCGTCGGTAAAACAAACGACCGTCCTGACGGCCTTGGCTGCCACCGGCCACATGCACCACCGACGGTTGCTCGCCGTCGGTTGCTTTGGTAATAATGTTGATAACACCCGAAAAGGCGTTGGCGCCGAACAGCGCACTGGCCGGCCCGCGCACAACTTCGATGCGCTCAATGTCTTCCAAACCAATCGGGAACGCATGCCACAGCGTCACCCCAAACAAATCGTTGTATTCCGGACGGCCGTCAATCAGTACCAGCAGCCGGCGGTTAAAGTTGATGTTTTTGCCGCGAATCGAAACTTCGCTTTGCGATGCGCCCACGTCCAAAACATCAATTTCGGCCAAACGCGACAGGACGGCGGGGATCGAATCCGCACCACTGGCGGCAATATCTTTGGCGGTAATGACCGAAATCGGAATCGGCGATTCGCTTAATTTCGAACTGGACCGCGTCGCCGAAACGACTTCGATATCCAACAATTCTTCAAGAGAAAGGTTGCCAAGATCAAAGTCATCGGCTTCATCCGCGGCAACCAGCACCAGACCTAAAAGCAGGGTCGGCAAGAACCGACCTATTTTTGCTAAAACGGCCTTCATGAGGACCTCCTTGCATGTCCGGGGGAAGGATCCATGCAGCCCCTCGCCGGGGCGGGAATACCCGAGAAGACACACACCAACCAGACAAACGACACGGTGTGGGTTCGCCGGGATCACGCATTCGTTTTGAACTATCTCCTGGGTTATCTTTTGTTTTTCGTCATAAACTGCTCGATTCTTGATTTTTAAAAACTAATTATCGAACACACAAAAACACTCGCTCCAAAATTCCACCCATCCCACAACAAAACCCATCCGCAAGCCTTTTAGATCGTGGTCGACAAAGGTCCCATTCAGGCCATTTTTTTCATCCAAAAGGTGCTCGCCTCGCGTGCCATATTGGGGACACTTCATTTCACCAGCAGCGATGCACCCACACTCTGCGGTACCATGAGTCGCACACCGTTCGTTGTCGGCACCGCCCCCACCCGACGGCAACTTGGGTTTCGACAACCAAAGTAGCCCTTTCCCGGCTGATTCACGCCCTTTAAACCCGCCACACCCGACCTTGCACAAGGTCGTCGCCCGATCCAGCGAGCTTTTACCCGCCCTCCACGGGCGTCGCACGGGATTCCCTTAATCCCACGCCAGCCGGCAACGATACTGTATCTAAGGAGCCTTGCCATGCCCGCCCCCATTGACACCCTTCACTCGTGGCTCGCCGTGATTGGCGGCCCACCACTGGGCACTGACGGCCTTTCCCAGCTCACCTCGGGCGCCGTCTCTGTTTCACTTGAGGTCGAACTTGACGGAGAAAGCCTCACCTTTAACAGCGTCCTACACCCCGTCCCCACTCCTCATCGCCAGGTGTTTTACCGCGCCGCGTTGATGCTGAACGCCGATCTTGCGCGCCTTGCCGGAGCCGTGATTTCGCTCGATTACCGCTGCAACGACCTCATTCTCAGTCAACGCCTCTTACTCGCACCGATCACGACCCAGTCGTTAAACCAATGCTACCGACAGTTTGTCGCCAATGCCGCCTATTGCACCCAGCAACTCGACGCCTTGCACGGGCGACTCACCGCTGTTGCCGAAATCTGTCGTACGACCGCCGGCCAAGGCGTCTGAGTGACTTCAGAACGGCGCGCCGAAAAACCCTTGACCTGTCTACCACTTCACACTCGATGCTGGTTAAGACGTCGCCGCCGCGGTGACGTGTCCAGATATCAACGACGACGAGGTGTTTTCGATGAGTCACATTTCCATCCGCAAGGTTTACACATTTGAGCACGAGGTCAACGCATCCGCCGCCACCGTTTTTCCCCTGCTTTGCCCGGTACGCGAGCGCGAATGGGTCGCCGGGTGGCAGGCCGACCTGCACTACAGCGATTCGGGGTTGGTCGAACAGGATTGCGTGTTCAGGGTCCCCAAAAACGGCTACGACACCTTGTGGAGTGTCGCCCACTACCGACCCGAACAGGGCGAACTAACGTTCGCCATCTACCACGAAGGTCACTATTTAGAGCACTTGCACATTCATGTGCGCGTTATTGCCGGCGCCCGCTGTCGGCTGACGTGGCGTCGTGTGTTCACCGCCCTTGATCACGTGGGCGAAACCTTCTTAAATCAATACACGCCCGCCCAATTTGATAGCGCCATGCAGGGTTTGGCCGACCAACTCAACCGCCACCTTGCCGCCACGCCCACGCCTGAATAGGAGGTCCTCATGACGCGCCACAGCCGCGATGAAAGCGTCACCGTCGGTGTGCTGGCCGGCCGCGTTGGTTTATCGCGCACAACGCTGCTGTATTACGACCGCATCGGCTTGCTGTCACCGTCGGCCAGGTCGGACAAAGGGTACCGCCGTTACAGCGTCGAGGACCAACAGCGGCTGGCCCAAATATGCGCCTACCGTCGTTTCGGTCTTAAGCTCAGCGACATTGCCGCCCTTTTGCAGGACGGCGGCGGCGCGGGTTACGCCATTCTCGCCGACCATTTCCAAACGCTCGGCCGCCAAATCAACCAATTGCGCGAGCAGCAACGGCAGTTACTCGATCTCATGGGCGTCGTGCCCGAAGCCGTTGACGATGCCGTCATGAACAAGGAACGCTGGTCCGAACTGATGCGCGCTGCAGGTTTCGACGACCAGGCCATGCACGCGTGGCACTGCCGCTTCGAACAAAACGACCCCGACCGCCACGCCGCCTTTTTGCGCTTCCTGTGTTTGAGTGACGGCGAGATCGAACGCATTCGCTGCTGGTCACGCGACAACCAAACACCGCCGACACCGTGAGCCTCAACCATCCCCAGACGAGCCAGCCACCGACGGAAAGAAAGCAGAAACATTCAAGAACGCACGGGTCGAACCAGCCGTCATCGGCGCTCGTTTCTCACCGAAGCCGACCGAACGAAACGCCGACCGGCGCGTAGGCGTCCCTTCGACTTGGCGACCCAGAAGCGCGTTTTTCACAAAAAAATAACCCTCACTAAAGCCTAAACTGAGCGATTCTTAGGTAAATCCTACTCCTCTAGCACCTTACAACTTTCACAAAAAAAATCGCAGACTTCATGATGTTTTCTTTAATGTCTTTGCGCTTATATCTTCAAACCCCAAGAATCAATCCACAAAACCGTGTCCGTGATAAACGCACGCGATTGATTTTGGGGGTTTGAACGAATACTTTTTCGTTCACAGAAACACCATGCGAGGTCCGACCAATGAAGTATTCATTCGTTTACGTCGTTTTATGCCTAAATATCCTGAACGCCCAAGACAGTCTCACTTTAGACGACATTTTTTTTAATACCACTTCCCCGTTAACCATTGGCGGTCACGCCAAACAATATAACCAGGCGATCCAGGTTGATGAACTTTACACCGTAAGCACCGACTTGGCTCAAACCGACTTAGACCACCTTGCGCATCAATTACTGAGCAGCGGTGATTACGATGCCCGGACTCAATTCAAAACACTTGGTCGCCTCAACCAAGTGTGGCTTTTTACCGATCAACTTGGCGACTTCCAAACGCTGATGCTTGATCAAATCAAAGGCTTTTACTTAATCTTTTTCGACCAACAACGGTTTGTTTACCAACAAGTTTTGTACATACAACGCGGCGGCCGACTTCAGCTTATCCACGACTTTACCCGTCAGTCCGAAGCACGCACGTTCAACTCGATGGACACCATGCGGTCGCTCCACTTAGCCTGCGTTATGCCGGATCCGAGTTTTGTCCCCACCGACACCACCATGTATCGCCTGACGAGTAATACGGCCAAGTGGGGTTCAGACGATACCCTGGACTGGGACTACGCAACCCTGGTCGCCACCCACCCCGTCACCAAAATCTCTCGCCTGACGAGCCGTCAATACCAAGGCAATATCGAACTTATGGCAAGACAACTTAAAACCGCATCACCGGGAAAACGTTTTGAATACTACTGCGGTGAAGCAACCACCCTTTGCAATCCCGATCCGGCCTTTCCCGTCTGCAACGGCCGTTACGGTCGTTGTGATAGCGGTAGTGGCGGTTGCAAGATGGCCGAGATCACCGACAGTTTAGAAGAGAGCGTATCAGCAGAATACGCCGACCAAGATATCAATGCATTTTATTATTTTCGTGATGAAATTCTTTCTAAATCAGAACGAGGCCGGACCTATATCAATTACTGGTATGCCTATAGCCAACATATCAAGCTGGTTGATACCAGTCATTTCTCAAACGCGTTTTCCCGCCTCCAGGTTTATAGCGCCTTGTTCACCGAAACCATCGCGACAATAGAGACCATCTCAGATGACAAAGATCAAAATTCAATTCTCATTAGCGAAAGCTTGAACAAAACCCTGCAGATGATCATCAAAGACCATCGCGGCATTGATCCCGGCCTTGATCAAGCGCTCGACCAGCTCGACCTTAGCCGAAAAGGTTTTTGATCGACTTCAGGTCACCCGACAAGCTCTCAAAAAATTAAACGCGAGGATCTTCTCTGTGATTTCGGCTTTCACGCTGTCAAAGCCACATCGAACCAACTGTCCC
>JAUIFE010000016.1 GCA_030429565.1 Holophagae bacterium
TGGCTCTTTTTGTCACCCATTGGGTAGGGTTTAATTGGTGTGGTAACTAATCATAACCTATAACAAAAAGAGCCATTTGCTATTTCTGGCGACCGTTTCACTTATTAGGAATCGCTCAACTCAGGTTATAACGCGGTTGACCCCGCCCTTTGCCAACCGACGACGCTTTGTGCCGCGGTGGAACGTTTTTTACAGCTTACTGAGTGAAAAAGGACGAACCATGCCGCGTTCTATTTTCAGACCGTCCAAATCTGAGATTTGGGCGCAAATCGCGGCTGATATCGGCGGTGACTTTATTGACGGCGGCTTCTGGAAACGCGCCATCCTGCGGTATGAACACGAGGAATGGCGCGTCGTTTTGGATCTCAAGCACGGGACGTCCGTCAAAAAGAGCACAGGGACCTTGCAAAATTTCTTTTTCCTCTAATTTGATACGTATAATAAATGCAAACACCGAGAAATATCCCAAACCCCAGCCAACGACATTCAGCACCCGATCCCGACGACAAGCCGCGCTGGAGATGTAAACGCTTGTTGACCCCAACCATGGACGCGCCACGCCTTTGACAGCCAAACACCAAACAGGAGGTTTTCCTTGGTCCTTGTCACCTCTCGATGGTTTTTATCTGTGCTTTTTCTCACGGCCACCGTTCACGGATCGACCCCGTTGCTATGGACTGAAACGCAGGCCACCCCCGTGCTGACCACAAGCGAGTGGCGACGGTCCCCCGCTGCCGGCAAGGTCCTGACCATTAATATCGAAGCGCTGTGGCGCGGCGAACAGGTCGACATCCAAAGCCCGAGCGGCGAGGTCTTGCGCACAACCAAACCCCAACTTACGCCTCATGCCAACGGCACCACAAGTTTTATCGCCCATTTCACCGATCAAAACGGTGTGCTACAGCTCGTCATGAATCGTCATAACAGGATTCACGGTTATTTCCAGGACGGGCTCAGCACCTACGTTATTGTGCCGCTTCACTCCGGCCAACACCTTCTGAAAAAGACCTCGGACCAAGTGTTCCCCAACTGCGACATCCTTGATTTGCCGCTAAACGATGAAAAAAACACGCCGGAACGAGGCTCTTTCCGTTCGGGCGACCCTGAACAGACGTCCCAATTCGACGTCCTTATCGTTGTCAGCGAAACCCTCGCCGCCGAACAAAAGGACCTCGAGGGTTTTATTCAGTTGGCTTTTGATGTGACCAACGAAACCTTCGCCAACAGCGCGGTTAACGCGCGCGTGAATTTGGTCCACACAATGATGGTTGATTATCCAGATCCAAACACGAGTTCGCAGATTTGGCGTGACCTTTCGTTCGGCAGCCTCACCGGGGTTCACACCGTCCGTAACGAAGTCGGAGCCGATTTGGTCAGCATTTGGTTGACGGACATCGGCGGCAGTTGCGGGCAGGCCCCGGTGAACCTTCGCAACGACCCCTCAAGGGGTTTAAATATCGTTGCCGGCCCCTGCGTCATTGACAACTTAAGCTTCCCGCACGAACTGGGCCACAATCTTGGCGCCGTCCACGACCGCAACAATACTGAATCATCAGGTTTTTTCCCCTATTCCTACGGCTACCAAAAAAACGGCCATTTTCGCACAGTGATGGCCTATTTCAACGGTTGTAGCTGCCCTCGTGTGGCGCATTTTTCCAACCCAGACATTCGCTACGAGGATCAACCGACCGGAATCCCTGCCGACCAAAGTGACAGCGCCGACAACGCCTTGACCTTTAATCAAACACGGACCGCTGTCAGCCAATTCAGGGAACCCACCTGCCCCGGCGCCACGATTACCAGCCAACCCCAGGACACCGCCTTCTGCCCAGGCGGCAGCCGGGAGCTTCGCATCACCGCCGAAGGCGAAAACCTTCAATACCAATGGTACCGCCACCAAGTTGCCATCGACGGCGCCACCAACGCGGCGCTGGTATTGGATAACCTCGACCCCGAGGACGCCGGCCGTTACCACTGCCAAGTAACCAACGCCTGCACGACCGCGCCGTCGGCCTATGCGGTAGTCAGCATTTTCGTCGCCGGTGATTTATGGCCGGCGTGGCCGACCAATAATGTGTTGGACATTCTGGCCTCTTACCCCGAAGACTGTTTCTGACCCAACCAACACGTCGTGCGGCGCACCATTCCCGGCGGGCCTTCGTCCGTGCATCAGCCGATGCAGTACACGAAGGTTCCCACCCAAAAAAATTAGGGGTTGATCCTTAACGAAGCGATTCTTGTCGACGAAATCGCCAAACCTGTTTGGCTGCAATATCTTGCGCGCAGCACTTGCCAGGACGCCTCGGCTTTTCCCAACAGGTTTCGCACCAACGGTTGACGCGCTCAGCGTTAAAATTTGGGCGATTTCAGCTACTTGAATTACTTCGTTTAGGATTTTGCGATGGTTCCAGCCATTTTGACCGATTAAGCCACCACAAGAACACCTTTATGCCGCCCTTCGTGTTAAAAACATGCTCTGACACGCTGGTTCGGACGTACCGCCTGCGCCAACCTTCGACACGTAGCCCCATGGTGGCGCGTTCTTTTCTGCTTATCGATATAACAAGGAGTGACCATGCTGCGTTCTATTTTTGGACCGTCCAAGTCAGAGATTTGGGCGCAAATTGCGGATGATATCGGCGGCGACTTCATTGACGGCGGCTTCTGGAAACGCGACATCCTGCGTTACGAGCACGAGGAGTGGACCGTCGTCTTGGATAACTTTTTGCGCAGTGCCGGCAAAACGACGATTCCCTTCACGCGCATGCGCGCACCTTTTCTGAACAAAGATGATTTTCAATTCAACATCACCCGCGAAGGCTTTTTCGAGGGGATTCGCAAGTTTTTCGGCGCCCAGGACATAGAGATCGGCGATCCCTTCTTCGACGACAATTTCCTGATCCAATCAAACAACGAAACCAAAATTAAGCACCTGCTGAACCATCAGGAACTCAAGGCGCTGATCCACAAGCAGCCGCACATCTCCCTCAAAATTGTCGATGGCGAGGGTTTATTCCGCAACCGCTTCCCCGACGGCGTCAACGAACTTTATTTTGAATGTCGCGGCATCATCAAACACAAAGAACAGCTCGAAGCCCTGTTCGCCGTTTTCTCGATTATCTTGTCGCGTTTGGTTCAGTTCGATTCCGCCTACGAAGACGATCCCGGTTTCGTGTACTGATCCCACCAACCGCCCGGCGATGTAGCAAAACCGGCACCCCAAACGATGGAAACCTCGACCTTGCCCGGTTCAGACATCGGTCGAGGTCCCCTTTTGTGGTTACTGCGCTTTGAGCGCCGACATTTGTTCGCCGTCTTTGCCGATGACGAGTTGGAAACCCGCCAGTGGTAAATCGGCGCTTGCTTCCAACCAGCCTGGCAGTTTCTTGTCGTCACGCGCCGACGCCGGTAACAACGAACTGATCGTTTCAACCAACTTCTGACGCGCACCCAACTGGCGCGTTGCCGTTTGGATCGCCACCCCTTGGTTGTCGTACAACGTGAAGGTCACGTTGACCCCTTGCGGGTTGACGTTCACCACCGAAATGCCCTGGTGGCTGCGGTTGCTGCTGTCGAAGAACGGGAAACACAGGTTCGTTTTGATCCCGGTGGTCGCCTCTAAGCCGGCCATCTGTTTTTGGTTGTGGGTGCCGAACAACTCGAAGCCGACCACGTCGGCGTCGGCGGTCACCTGTAACCAATCGATATCGGCCGGGGAACCGATGCTGCCCAACAGATCACGCGCCAGTACCACCACCTTCTCGTTGGGCGCCAACTGCCGTTCCACATCACCGACGTGGTTGCCCGCCGGCCCGTAGGCGGCAATGCGCGCACTTTGCGGCGCCGTACCGATGTTGACCAGGGAAATCCCGGTCCAGAACTGGGCCACGTCGCGGGCGATGTGGGTGAAGAACATGGTGTTGGGCACAAAGGTGAAGTTGGGGTTGTCCTGACCGGTGTCGACCAGCGCCAAGCCCGCCGCCACGCGCGAGCCGTCGACGGTACCGAACACCTCGCTGCCGACCAACACCGAATTGGCGTTGACCTCGCTCAGCTTGGCCCAAATGCGGTCGTTCGGCAGCGCGCCGCCGAAGCGATCGACGAAATCGAACTGATCTTGGCTGAACTTTTCATCGAGGGTCAATGCGGCATCGGCGGCTTCATCCAGCGATTGGGTTTGAATCACAGCGGCGGCGCGACCGTCGGCGGCATTCACGACCGAGGCCCGCGTGTACCAATGATCGACCTTCTCGGCGATATGCGGTACGAACAATTCCGTGCTGAGCTTATCGCCGGCACTGATCAGGTAGTCTTCCTTGCCGTCACGCGCACAAGTCCGCGCATAACCGGCCACGGCACCGGTGGCGTCGACCTGGACCCAGGCAATGTCGCGCTGCTCGCCATCGAACAACCGGCTGATTTCCTGATGGGCACGACCATTTCCTGGCAAGGTGAACGGTGCCCGCGCCAGGATATCGCCGGCGGCATCGTAGGCAATCGCCTCGACGCTGATCTCGCTGTTGGTGGTGTTGACGATGCCGATTTCGGTCTGGAACATTTCGTTCGACTGAATATCGGCCAGGTACAGACCGGGGTTGAGCACGCTGACCGCAAATCCGTAGCTCAGCATGCGTTTGCTTTTCCCGGCGATGGGGCTGACGCGCAGGAAGTAATCGCCGGCATTGAGGCCGTTTAACTGCAGCGTGCCTTGGTTTTCGATAATGCGGCTGGTCAACCGTTGCTGGAAGCCGTCGTAAAGCTCGGCACGAACGGTGCCGTCGATATTGATCTTCACGGCCAAACGCTGACCGTTTCGTTCAACGTTGAGGCGGTAAACATCGACGGAACTGACCTCGGGCAAGGTCTGGCGGTTGTAACTGCCAGGGGCAAGTGGTTTGGCTTGGCTGAAGGTTTCGTTGGGTTCATAGGTGTTTTCGTCCACTTCCATCACCGTCACGGTGCGGGACACGACCGGCGACACCAAGCCGTTGCGGGTCCGCGCAAACAGCGAGACGGTATACGCCCCCTCGTTTTGGAAGACCATGCGTCCGGGCGTGGCTTGGTTGCTGGTGCGCCCGTCGCCAAAGTCCCAGAAGAAGTCGAGATCCTGCACGCGGAACCCGCGCGGATCACGCACACGCGCCTCGAAGAACAGCACGCCGGCTTCAGGCACGCGTTTACCACTGCCGAAGGGTTCGATTTGCACGTCGGTGGGCAGGTTAATGTCCACCAGTGGCGGCATGTCACCGTAAACGTAAATGGTGACGCTGTCTTGCAGCAACACGTCTTCAACCTCGTCGCGCGCGACAATAGTGACGGTGTAGCGACCGGCACGGGAGAAACTGTTGGTAACGGAAATCCCTTCCAGTTGGGTGCCGTTGCCGAAGTCCCAGAAGAAGGACAGCGCTTTTTTGCGTTGGTCGGGGTTGCTGACCTCGGCTTCGAATTGGATGACCTCGCCCACGTTAAAAACCGAAGCCGGTTCGGGTCGGTTGACGGTCAGTTGCACGGGTCGCAGGTTTTCGAGCGACACCAGAATCGTGATGTAGTCGGTGGCGGTTTGCCCGTCGGCACCAATGGCTTCGGCGACCAAGGTGTAACGACCCTCATTGGGAAAGGGCAGGCTCAGTTCATGGCCGGCGCCGACATCGATGGCGGGATCCGAGATGAAGTACCAGCGCACTTGCACGGTTTCAGCGCTGGTATCGGTAATGAAACCGGCGATGTCGCCGGTGGTGAGGTTGAGCAGCTTGGCCGACGGTTCGACGATGCTGATCTTCGGCGGCAAGGCTTCGCGGATGCGGAAGCGAATGCGCGCCGGCGAGAGGTCGCGGTTGCCGTTGCTGTCGACGGTATAACTTGCGGCGACGTAAAGCCCTGGCTGCGTAAAGGATGCACTGACCATTTCGCCGCGCAACGTTTGGCAATCGCCGCTGGAAGCGCAGATCTCCCAAAAAAACTGAAGCGTATCGTCTTCCGCATCGGTTCCAGTTGCTTGGAAATCGACCCGTTGACCAACCTTATACTCGCTTTCATTTTGGGGACTGGTAATGGTCGTTTCCGGCGCTTCACCGCCGTCACCGCCGTCACCGCCGTCACCGCCGTCGCCACCGGCATCGTTGTCGAGTATGGTGATCTGTTGTGTGGCGGGCAAAACCGGTACAACGGTGGCAGGCAACAGTTGCAAGCGAATGATTTCGGTGTCCTCGGTTAAGCTGTCGTCCAAAACGGTGAAGCTAAGTTCAGCTTGGGTCGAACCGGCGGCGAAGGTCAAAACGCCGTTGGTGAGCGTGTGGTCAACGCCGGCCGTGGCCGAACCACCAATGCTGAAGGGTATGGTTAACAAGCCGGGGTTCGGTGCGCTGAGCGCGGCACGAATGGTGACGGTGGAGCCACCGAGGCGCTCCGCGACGCTTTGTTCGGCTTGGGTCCAGGCAACGGTAAGAAAGTCGTTGTCGGCGATCAGAATCACCGCATTGTCAGGTGTGCCCAGTTCAGCGTTGACGGGATCCAGAAGGCTAACGCCGAACTGCTCGAGTTCTTCGACATCCGCATCGTCGCGAATCGGAATGGTGACATCCATCGAAGCGATCCCCGGCGCAAGCGTCACGATTTGGGTGACAGCCTGGAAGTCGCTGCCGGCCAGGGCACTGCCCTCGCTGGTAAGCAGCGTCACCGAAACTTCATCAGCGGCGGCCTCGGCGTCCCGCTGCACAGTCACGATCACGCTTTCATCGCCTTCGGTAACACGGTAACCCGTCGCGCTCAGGCGCAGCAGCGCCGCGGGTGGCGGCGTATCGTTGTCGACGATGGTCACGGTGGCGACAGCGCGGGTGATAACGCCGTTGTTGGTGACCCCGCTGAGGGTGAGCGTAAAGGTTTCGTTCCCTTCAACCGCTTCATCGTCAAGAATGGGGATCGCGATACTGATGGTTTCGTTGCCGTTGCTAAAGAAGAGTTGACTGTTCACGGCGCTAAAATCCGCACCCGCCGCCGCGCTACCGTCGGCGGCATTGAGGGTCACGGCCACGGTATCCCAGGCGACGCCGCTGCGACTAACAGAGACGGTCAAGGAACCGGCCTCTTCATTCACACTATAAGAAGCGGAACCCAGGGCAAGCGACGCTTCACCCAATGGGCGCAAGCTGTTGTTCGTCAACTTTGCGGGCTGGACAAAAGGTCCGTTAACTGCAACCGGCACCCAGGTTTCACCGGCAGGATTAAAGGTGTAAACGGCACCGTCTTGATCGGTGACATACGCAGCCGGAGCGGCACTGTCGATGGTGATATCGCGGGTACTACCGGAACCGGGCACGGCCACCACGGTGACACTGTCGTCGGCCAAGTTCACGACCTGGATGGTGGCGGCAACGGTGGTCATAAAGAGACGGTTGTTGTAAAGGACACAACTTTGGGCCGCCGCCGGTAACGCCAAGGTGGTTGCGGTCAAATCGTCGAGATTGATGCGCCACAGTTGTGCGGCGGCGCTGTCGACGGCATAAAGAACATCGCCGGCGGTGTCAATCGCGCCACCGATAAAATCAGCCTCGAAATTCGCACTTTGGATAAGCGCATCGTCGTCGGTGTCAATCGCGCACAATGCACCGTCGCGTCCCAGCGTGTAAGCGATACGGCGACTGGGGTGAAACAACAGCGTGTGCGCGGACGCGGCACAGGGCACACTTAACCGACGTGTCTGCTCAGTGGCCGTCGTGAACACGCCCAGCTCGGAGAGGCCGCGCTTGCTTTCACCGCCAAAGCTATCCAAAAGGAACCAGACTTCGCGGTCGTCGGGAGTCACGGCCACCGCATGGGCTTCGGGGAAGGCGCTAATGACGGAGCGACGCCTGTTGGTTTCGGTATCAAATTGGGTGGTCACCCCGTTCAGGGGCGACACGGCATA
Organism: Holophagae bacterium; assembly: GCA_030429565.1. Lineage (GTDB taxonomy): Bacteria > Acidobacteriota > Holophagae > Acanthopleuribacterales > Acanthopleuribacteraceae > Acanthopleuribacter. The sequence goes on from JAUIFE010000016.1 coordinate 7,904, forward strand.
CAGAAAATCGCCGTTGGCGTCGGCGGCAAGCGCCGAAACAGGTACGTTGTCCTGAATGGTGGTGAGGACTTCCCCGCTCGCGGCATCAAGCGCCACGATGCCCGGAATGCCGAGGTCCGATACGTAAATCTGAGGTTCGCTGTTGGGTGGCGAATCCCCAAACACCAAGGTTAATTCGCTTTCGTTGACTTCGTCCTCGTACACCAACCCGGTGGGCAAGCTGCGAACCTGAGCAACAAAAGTGTCGCCAAAAAGCTGGTTATAGGTAAGCAAGGTAAAGCGGCTGCCGCTTTCAACGCCCACCAGGCTGTCGATTATCAAACCGAAATCTAAGGTCACGGTGCCACTGACCTGGAGCTGATCACTTTCGGCACCGGCCCCACCGTTTAAATCAAATTCAACGATACCATCATTGGTAAAATCGCCGTCAATGATGAACAGACCCGGTGCCCCGGAACCGCCGGGCAACACCGAACCGGTATTGGTAAAGCCGTTCACTGCTTCCGTCAAAATCAGCGAACCACGAACATCCATGGTTCCGGTGTTGCGCATGTCGCCGGTGGGAAGGGTTAGTGCCACGTCGTTGAGATTCAGCAACCCGCTGTTGACGACGACCTCGGTGCCGTTGCCGGCAATGGTTAAATCGCTACCGATGGTCACGGTTCCCAGGTTGTTTAAACCGCCGTCGAGGCGCCGCGCGCCACCGCCGCCGGCTTCGACCACCAATTGACCACTGTTGGTGAAACCGGCCGGCGTCAACACGGCCAGACCGGCGTCAGTGGCACTGTTACTGGTTAAAATGACGGCACCCAGGTTACCGAAGGTTTGGGTCACACTGAGCTGCCCCGGGTTGGGTGACACGTCGGCGTCACCGCGCACGCGGATCGTGCCACCGGCATTGTTTTGAGTAACCAAATCAATCGAACTATTGCCGGCCACCTCGATAACGCCGTCATTGCTCAACGGGATCCCTTTTTTAGCGAAGCCACGTTCCTCGATACCGCCGCCGGGTGAACCGACCAAACCATCGATCAAACTCAAGGTGGCATTGGCGGTGATCTCAAGTCGGTTACAACGCAAGCTCGCGTTTTGCACCATCAGGGTGGCGGTGCCGCCCAAGGTCAGCGCGTTCACGGTCACCGGCTGGTTCACGGTCACCGCTGCCGTGCTGTTAATCGTCACGGTAGTGTTACGGCCAGGCACCAAGTTGGGCTGCCAGTTATCCGGGTTATGCCAATCGCCGTCGGCGTCGGCGGCCCAGGTCACCGTATCGGGACCGCTACTGGTTAAGGTCACCGCCCCCTCGACGTCGGCGATGGTCATCGTCGCCCCCAAAGGCGTAGAAACGGTTTCAGTCGAAAAATCACCGGTACCGCGCGTGTTGTAGGTCACCGCCGTGAGGGGAACATCAATGGGCGGTTCAAAACCACCGATAAAATTGACACTCAGGTTACCGCCAAAAGCGGCCGCGCGGTTGACGGCCAACAGGTCAACCGCGGCGGCGCCGTCGCCCTCGCGAAGGTTAACCACTAAATCACCGGTATCGCTTTGCGTGAAATCGCCAACCAGGCTCAGTTGACCGGCGGCGCCACCGCCGGCAATTTCGATGGTGCCGTGATTAACCAGATCGCCTTCCACGCTGCCAGGGCCCGTCAGCACAGACCCCTGCGCCAGGATGAGGGTTGGTCCAACGGCCAAAGTGCCGCCGGCCAAATTGATCGAGGCATTGGTGGCCACGTTTAGGTCCCGTGGCAGGTTGAGGCGCGCACCGCCGGCGTTGATGGAACCGGCAAGGATAACCGGGAGATCCAATGTCGCTTCCCCCGCGCCGGTTTTATTTAAGACGCCGTCCAACTCCAGTTGCCCAAGGCTGATGTCCTCCGCGAAAACTTCATACTGATCCAAATTCATCACTGCACCGGTGTTAACCCGGATTTCGGCAGCGCCCTGAAGGTTCAGCGTGCCGGCATTATTTAAATTGAACGAACCGTCCGTGAGGATCGTAATCACACCATCCAACAGCAACGGCTGCGTCGCGGCATTTAGATCCAGCGAGGCGTTGGCGCCGATTTGCAACGGCCCACTGGTGGTCAGCGAACCGCCGGCGGACCAGGTCATCAAATTAGTGACTGTCAGCGCCGGGCCGGCGTCCAAAGTGCCCATGCCCAAGTCAACGACCGGCAACGCACTCGGCTGGTTAATGCGCGCATCGGCGCCGTTTCTCACCCTTAACCGGCCGGTTGAATCGACGCCGATACGTTCAATCATAAGATCGCTATTATCGACAATGAGATCACCGGCGATTTCGACACCTGGCGCCAACAGCGAATTGCCACCACCGGTGAAAGACCACACGGCGCCTTCGGCAACGACATTGGCACCGTCTGTCTGAAGCGAGGCCGCTTGCGAAAGGGTCCCATTGAGAACGCGGATGCCGCCGGTCGAACCCGTCGCCGCTTCGTTGACAAAAAGTCCATCACTATCGAGGGTGAGCCCACCCAACAGCGACAGCATCACCCCGGTATCCTCGCCACGAATCGCCGTGGCGTTGGTGACCGTTAGCGGCTGGTCAAATTGCAGCATGGTTCCCGGCAGGGTGCCGCGCACTAATTCGAGTGTACCGGCTTCAAAGGTGGTCGCCGGCCCGATCCGCACGAAGTAATTGCCGCGCACAAACTTGGTGCCCGCACCGCGAATGGAGGCGACTGTGCCCGATAGCTGTGCGTTGACGGCAGGCTCGAAATCAAAGCCGTCAAAGCCACCGCTCAGCCACACGAAGTCACCGGCGTGATTGAAGGTACCGGTTCCGGTGATGGTGGTGCCATCCAGGGTGAGGTCGGTTTGAGCAGCAATGCCTACCGTCCCTGCTGCGACTGAAAAAGTCCCACCTTGAAGCCGAATCTCGCCGTCACCGCCAATCAATGCACCGGTCGAGCTTTTGTCCTCACCCGTGAGTACCAAGGCTTGACCTTCGTTAATGGTAACCGTTCCAGAGACGGCGCCCGGACCAGACCAACGCACGGTGCCGTCGATCACTTGCAAGTTGTCGGTAATGTTGAGGCCACAGGCGATTTCGGTGACTGTTCCAATTGGGGCCGGGTTGAGCGGATTGTTGATAATTTGGGTCGAACTGGCCAAAGTGACCGTGCCGACGCCGCCCGGCCGACTTGCCTCGGCCACAAAACGCGCACCGGTATGTACCTGCAACTGACCGAGGTTGTGCTGGATTTGCGCATTTTCTTCAACACCCAGCACCGTGTCTTCAAAAATCGTCGCTTGGCCGCCGTTGTTGATCAGCACCGCGCCGTTGCTGAGCTCTTTAAGTTCAGCAGAGCTCACCGACAATTCACAGCGGGAGTTGCATTGCGAAGTCAGCGGACCACGAATGACACCACCACGCCATTCAAAGACGCTATTCATGGCAAGGTTGTGGCCGTTGCCGTTAAGCAGGCCACCCTCCAAAGCGAAACGCCCGGTTTGAAGGAGAAGATCGTCGGCCAAATTCAAATCGCCGCCGGTCACGCGGGTATTACCAAACATCGCGCCGCTAATGGTGTGTTCGCCACCCGCAAAAATCAGCACGTCGCCGGCACCTTCGGTGACATATTCACCGAAGTGGAACCCACCGTTGTCGAGGATTAATTCGAAATTATTGGCCATGCTAACCGTACCCTGGTTGATTAAGGGCACCGAAATCGGCACTTGCGCCGGCGGCATTTTGTTGGCAATCCCTTTGGCCGCACCGCGCGGCGGCTCGCCGCCAATCAAGAGACGTGAACCGTCGGCAATATTCAAGCTGCCCGGCGTTGCGGTCGTGCTCGTCACCGACGACCCATTGCCGAGCAACAGATCCAATCCGTTGGCGACGACAAAAGAAGCGTCGTTGTTAAGGGTTAATGCCAGACCGTTAAACGCATTGATGTTGATGCCGGTATTGAGGGTCACGCCGTCGAGGCTCATGCTGTAAGAGGCATCGGCGGTTAAGCCCGGTGCCGGACTAAAATTGACCGTGCCGCCACCAACGAAACGCACATCGATCCATGAGACCTCGCCATTGATCTCGACGACGGCGCCTGCGTTAACGGCGATTTCACCACCGTTAAAATTGATGCGGCTGACAACGTTTTGGACACTGGTTCCATCGGTGACGATCAAACGCGAACCGCTATCCAGCCGCAGTATTGTTGAATCAAAGGTGTCGGACTGACCCAGCTCGAAACGCTGAACCTGCACAATGGTATCAGCCGGTATCACAATGTTACCGGCGGTGGTCATCAGCGCTTCATCACTGGGACCTGGCACCTGGTTGGGTTGCCAGTTTTCCGGGTTCGTAAAAAGATCATCGCTGCCGTTTCCGTTCCAGAAAATCGGCGCGGCCTGAGTAAAGGCGCCTGCAGCAGTCAGCCACAGCAGGAAAAAAATCAACTTGGGAAGGTCTCGGGAACCACTTTTTCTTTGCGTCGTCGATGATGTCAACGTTTTCCTCCACAAAAAGGCGAACAATCATTAAAGGATGGCGATATCACACATCACCCCGTTGCTCGCAAAGCGAGACTCAGAAAAACCGTCTCGCTAAAATTTATTTTCAAACCAGCATTTATCTACTATTAAAATTAAAGAAACCCAGCAGCTTCTTGTTTCTCTCGGTGTTTAAAAAAACGAAAACGAGAGACAATACAAAAGCTTATGTTAAATCAAATACTTTCTCTAGGCATTTAGATCCAAAAACACTCATCTATCTGGCGACAAACAACTACACGATAGCCGGCAATGGGCAACCATGATCGGCCAAAAGCCACCGCCCTCTGCATTCCCTTTATCCATATCACCATCAAATACTGCGTCTGGCATATTATCGTTTTCTCACAAAAGACGTCACCCCTGCGCACTACACACCGCTTTTAAAACGTCAACCCACACACCAAAAGATAAAACCGACACCAAATCATTTGCGCCAAAAAAATTCTAACACCATAAAATCGCAATAGTAATAACCTCAGACAATTCACCGAGATACTGCTCACAACAAGGCGCGCACCCGCCCATCCATTATGTCGTCCACCGCCACATCAAACAGCCACGCCACCAGCCGCTTAGGTTTATGGCTGAACGCGGCTTTGACGACCACACCCGTCGCGTGGTTCACGCCGGCCTACCCGCAAACCAAATCACGTTAATCGCGGGAAACGAGCGCCACGACCTCGCCCACATCTGCGCTTTCCAGCGAAGCGGATCAACCGGCAACCGCCTCAAATGCTTATCCAAACTCAGCGGCAGCCTAAACGCCACCGGCGACGGCAGCTTCGCCATACTGCAGCCAATGAAGCCTTCACCTATCCGTAACTAGGTTCCCGGTGGCTGTTCTGGTCGGCTGAGATCACCCTCGCGCTCTGCCGCCGGAGAAAAGGCTCCCGCCGCTTCCTCATTCACCACCGACAGGTGCCCGCCCAGAGGAACCCCGGCCCGCTGCGCGACGCCCTTGCGCGACTCCGCCAAAGCGCTGCGGGTGGCAAAGGTATAACAAAGCGGGGCCAGACGCTGCATGACGACAATTTCGTCGGGGATCTCCTCCGACGCCATAGCGCTCAGAATTCCTGTGACAGCGCGGAGTTGCTCTTTTTCGCCGTCGGCGCCCGTAGCCACCAAATCAAGGAGTTTTGGGACCAGGTCCTTCCAACGCCTGTCCCCCACCCGCATCCGTACCTAACCATCCGAAAAGCGACCGCCAGTGGGTCGGTTTCCTCAAAAACCGCAACGGCGTAATCATGATCGCAGGGCCGATCACGCAACAGCCCGACCAGATCTTCCACTCGTTCGCCTCTTTGCGATACCACATGCCATAAATCAGGCAAACACGCCTCCGAAAGGCGCGCGATGAGCACCGGCGCAAATTCGGTCGGCAAGACGCTCAAATGGTCACGCCAGGAAGAAAGTTCGGCGAGCGTCACACACTCGGGAAAAAGCACCGCCGAAAAAAACAATAATTCCCCGTGCAGCGTCGTCGCCGCGCACGGTTTCGCTTGCGCGGCGGCTCTGGCGGGGATGAGCTAAGCGTAGCCCGTCAAAAGACCGTCAACCAAGCCGCCAAACAAAAGATCAGAAGAGGATACGGTCAGATCCAGGCCGGCGGTATTGGAGCAGAGATCCCCAAAACGTGAGGTCGCAGATGGCGGCAACCACGTCTTCGCCTTCGCCACCAATTCGTCGACACAGAACCCCTAGTCAAAGCTCTCTATCACCCCCGTTTTTCTCGGTATAGGTAATCTGGGTGTGTCGAAAAACAGATAAAACGCGCCAATGAATGCTTGACGACGAAAGGCCGGGCTAGGGTCGACCACCGTCATGATCAGCAGGGCGGGCAGTTCTGGAACCGGTTCAGCCAAGCGTGCCAGGAAGTAATCAACCTAAGGCCAGGTGTTAACAAAAGGTTCAGCATGAATGTCGAAACAGTCAACGCTGTTCATTTTAATAAGGATCTGGTTTTCGTCGACCGTACACGGGAACACCCGCAACAAGATCTCGCGCGTGTCGCGAGAAAAGTGCGCAAGCAATCCTGGTCTGGAAACGATGAGGTCATAACGCGCTTGAAAGGCATCAGGCGAGGAAATCGGATCCTGGTTCCGCTCGTATTTTTTTGCGACCATGCGCATGCCTTCAAAGATTGGCTTATCGGTCGTAACCGCAACCATGGGAATGTCGGCCAAACCATCGCGACCAACCCAGCGTGCCGTCATCTCGGCTATCTGACAAGCCGGTGCCGGCCCGAAATTCTCCAACCGGTTGCGGTAACTCATTTTCCGGTGTTTGGCTTCGGCTGAATTACGGAAAAATTTGGTAACGGAACTTCCAAATTCCACCCCCAGGGTCAAAATGAAAATAAGGAGAACAACCAGGAGCAGAACCAGGAAAGAGATCATCGCACACACTCCTCAAAAGCATGGTTATACGGTTTATTGAGACCTCCTGAAGATCGCGAACACACCTTTTGACCCTTTCGCCCTAATGGTGCGTCTCGCACCTGACGCGTCACCAAGCCGGCACCTAGCAGAACCGCGGTACCCGTCATAATCTCCGTGCATGAAACGTGTCGACACTTAATATCCCAAGCATCACCCTCAAAAAACCCACGCATTGCCACCTAAACTGGGCGATTCGAGCCGATGAAATCGCGCAACATCTAAAAGCGACATGGAATAAAAAACACAGGGGCCGCGCTCAACGTTTTCCCGAAAGGACGGCGAACCTTGCAACGCAAAGGTGCCGCCCGGCCCATGGTTCGATTCGCCCGCCACGATCCGCTCCGTTTTGCGTTGTAAACCGCTCTGTTTCACAAAACATGAAAGTTCTTCTCTCGAGAAAAGCGATGTGCGAGGATGGACCAACCATCATCCATTTTGCTTTGGGGGAGGACGGCATGAAACGCGGGCTGTGGCCTTTCATAGCGTTTTTATGTTTAGGGTGGGCCAGTAGCGATGGTAATGGCGTCATACCACCGCCCACTGTTACGTCGAATACCGACCACACCTTCGTTTTATCGGCGGCCTTAACGCGTTGGGCCGAGGCTCAGGGCCTGTCCAACGGCAATTACCACGGCTATGTGGTGGCGAACGTGCCGAGGCGCATCGGCGTCTACACCGCCTCGATGATGCGCACCGTCGAAAGCGACAGCGGCCAGGGCAGCCCCATGGGTTTGTATCCGAGCGTGGCATACCTCGCCAAAACCGGCCCCCTTTTGCACGACGGCGGCCGGCGGGACAACGAACAACTGCTGCATCCCAAAATTCTGACGCGCGCCTTGTTCCGCGACAAAGCGCCAGGGCATCCCACCGGCGGTCGCATCAACGATCTACCCGAGCTCAACCGCCACGGCTTTTGGGGTTTTCCGGTGACGGGTTCGGAAGACTGCACGATCACCGTGCCTTACATGAGTGGTTACGACGGCAACATGCTGGTGATCGCGCCAACGGGTTCGATCGGCATCCGTTTAAGCGACAACCAGAACAACACCGTCGACGGCATCGTCACCATCTTGCAAACGCACGCCCCATTGGCGTGTCCGTAACGCCCAAATCCTTTCTACAAAAAAAGGAGAAAAATTATGAATCATCTTTACTTTCTTTTCCTCTTCTCTCTTTTTGTGCCATTCAACTTTTCCCAAACACCACCCACCGCGAATCCAAACCATCAGAGCTACATCCAAACACCACTGAACTTGGAAGCCTATATCGGGAACAAGGACTTTGAATTTCTTTACCAGTTTAACGAAGACGACCCGTTCCGTGAGATGGCGAAGGCGGTTGGTCGTATGGAGTTTACAGCGAGAACACCAACCGGAGATGTCACCCTGAGAGGCACAGGTTTTTTCATATCAGATCAAAATATATTGACCTGTTATCATGTCCCATATAACCCGAAATATATTATCGAAGAGATTATCGAAGCTCGAATCATCATGGACAGACTTAAGCCCAACTACGCATCCCAAGAAGTCATTCAAGTTGACCCAAAGCCATTCAAACAAAACCAGGCCAGTGACTACATTATTTATACAATCAAGGACACTTCCCAAAAGAGGCCACCGCTCAAACTATCCACTACCCCACCTGCAAATAACGAATCTATATACATAATTCACCACCCTCTTGACATGCCTCTTACTTTATCGCGAAGACTATGCTTTGTAACAACACATAACACAAACGATTTACTTCACACATGCGACACATTAGAAGGTAGCTCAGGCGCACCTATAATCTCATCTGTCACCCACAAAGTGATAGGACTACACCAAGGCGCATTGTCTGATGTAAATATTGGAATTAGTATAACAAGAATCCTCAACGAAAGCATAATAAGAGTCGTAGAAAAACCAACAGACACAAGCACCGCAATCTCGACCGTAAGGCCAGAAAGTCTTATCGTGGGAAAGTTCGGCATCAAATCAGATTTCCCTTTTCTACCAAAAGACTACGAGTTGCATTACGACAAAGATTCAATGATTCACACGCTTCTTAAAAATAAGAAAAAAGTTATTTCGGTACGAAGTAAAAAAGTCTTAATCTTCTTCTCGCCGACCAACAACCAGTCCTCTAACCTGGAATCAATAGACCACATCTCGGCAACAACAAATAAAACAAAGAAGTTATGGATTGGTCTAATCCTGGAGGAAGGACAAACCAAGCCATTTCCACCAAAAACAACACTTAAGGCCGAAAACCTCAGAAAAAAAAGGAAAATCATACCCACCAAATTCACCATTACCGAACGAAACGAGCACTATACGGAGAACCGTAAATACATCTCCTCACAGAACAACAATGTTTTCATGAGCAACATAGAAGAACACCCAACTTTGGATTAATCACTTAACAAACATAATTATTCAACTCGAAATAGAACCTGAGCCCAAATATGCCCACCTTCTTCCTCGAGAACATTGCTAACCCTCATTGAGCTCCCCGGATTCAAGACAAACTTCGCCTTAGATAAAACACCATCTTCTGGCACTTTTTCTCGAACTAAGATCACCCCATCTTCCACCTCAACTTTGAGTATTTCGCCGACTAAATTGGTGGCTTCTTCTTCCTTGGACACGCCACAGAATGCCCGAAGCCATTTACCATTTTTTAGCCGGCCAAGGTATACCCAGCCGTTTGTGGTCCCCGTTTGTGTCGTTTGCCCTTCTAAAACCTTTTCGCTTTCAACAGCTTTAACACGCTCAGCCTCTCTCAAGCTTCCTTTCTGTGCGTCTGGAACTTGCTTCGAATAAAAATGACTTTGTAGTTTATAATCTCCATACAATCGACTAAAACCGTAAGCAATGTCACCATAATCCATAATCAGCAAGGCTTCAATCGCGATCGTTCTCGTATTTTCATTGCGTATATGTGGGATAAACTTCTCAACGGCCTGTAACTCTAGTATTTGTTTTTGATTCCGTTGGTGAAGCTCGTTCATTTCACTTTCTCGGAGCCGCTGTCGCATCTCTCGTTCATGTCTTTCCTTATTATCACCTCGAAGCTGACTTTGAATCTCCAAAGATTTATCATTATTAACATAAAGAAAGATGATAGCCAGAAAACTGACAACAACACCAGACATAAATGAAGAAATCACACCCAATTTATCCCAAAAATCCTTATCTTCATTTTCTACTTTTTCACTAATACCCTTTAGCTGCTTCTCCAAAATTAAAACACGATCCTCAAGTTCTCTCGACATAAAAACCATCCATCTACCATTCTCAAAGGAATCAGAATTTTTCATATCATGATATGTACAAAATAAGAAAAAGACTATAAATTTTTGATCAGTACTGAGATGGTATTTAAACTAAGAAGCCCGGTGACTCGCGGTGGTTTCTGTTAAACCTCTGGAATACAACGACCTGAATAAATACTCACCGCACCCAATGGATATGCCACCGATATCTCCAAACCATTTTCATCCTGACCTTTCGAAGGTCTCGAGATTCCTTCTCAATTTTAGCGAAATCACTTTCTTGAGGGGGGTCAATGAGCGACGCCGGCCAGAGCCGGCCGCCATCCTTCTAGTTTGTTGCGGACAAAGGCTTCACAGGATGTTTTCGTAATTGTTTGGCACGCCCATTGACCAGTTTTGGGTCAGGGGTGTTTCATCTCGGGAAGCGGAAGCCCGACCTGCGCGCCTCCCCTTTTAATCGTCTTTATTTCCACTGCCACCGAATCACCAAAATGGTTTTCACATTTTTTCTGAACCCAACAAGTTTCCATCCGTAGATTATCTTGTCTCACCCTTTACGTGTCGCGGATCTTTGGTTTGTCCGGCGACCCTACCTTTCTCCGCTCCAAACAGACCTCATGTTGGAGTGTTGCCCTTGTCCTACTTAAGCGCATCTTTTTTGTCACCTTCCTCCCTCAACCACCCAACCGCCTCATCACCCTCATCGAATTCACCCAGCCGGCAACGATCATTCGATTGCACCAAGCATCCAACCGCCTTGTCCACCCTCAAGGCACTTCTATGGCTGGGCTGTTTCTGCAGTGTTCACGCTCTCGCCCAACTACCGAGTAACCTCAGTTTTGACGTGCCGTCACGTGCCGAATGGGCCACCACCTTCAACGGCGAGGACACCGCCAATTGCGACAGTGTGGTGCTTGATTTCGAGGTCCGCTTCGAAACCAGCGCTGAAAACTTTTTATGGCCCGCGCTCGAAATGGAACTCAACGACGTTCGCATTGAACCCATCACCGAGCACAACGGCGTTTTGGTCTCCCGCCTCGAAAATAAACCGCTCGAATACGTAACCCGGCTGCGCGGTTTGGTGCCTTGGCATTGGGGCAGTGGTTGGCTGGTTTACACCCAATCCGCTTTCGCCTTTCCCAGTGGCAAGGACGCTTTTTGGCCGGCGGAACCTGGCAGCGAAAACCAAATTTACCGTTTCCGCTTGGAAATCAAAGATTTGGTCCAAGCCGGCAGTAACCGTCTTGTCTTTCGGAACATTAACTCGCAGTACAACGGCACGCTCAAGTTCCGATCGACGAGTCTGGTTTGCGGCAATACACCGGGCTATTCCGACCAATTGCCGCCTATCGACAGCGTGGCAAACGGGTATCAAAGCGACGGCCTTAACGGGAATTACCAATTCACGGTCGACGCCAACGGTGCGGCTGAGCTGACGGTCAACGGCGAAACCTTTCTGTTGGACAGCCAAGTTACTTGGAACGACGGCCAAACGATTGTTAGCTGCGATTTGCTGCAGTCCGCCAACTGTTGGGCTAGCTTCCAGGTCTCGACCGCTAACGACCAATGGGTGATCACAGCGACCACCGCCACGCCCGGTTTGACGATCACGCGCACCTTCACCAAACTGCCGGATCGCGTGAGCGTCACCGACCAAATAGACAACACGGGTGGCAACGTGCACGGCGTTCAATTGCATCGGCGCTTGCTGCACGATTCAGCGCCGTCGCCGCGTTTCGCCTACATGGGTGGCCGCAAGATGCAGCATCCCACCAGCGGCACACAAACCCTCGACGAACTACAACCCAACAATCCATCGGTTTACCTCGAGGGCGCCGCCGCCGGCGTGGGTATGGTGGCCGTCGACGATCTTGCCCGCACGCATTTTGAAGCGGTGTTGGACCCGAATGCGGTCGCTATGGCCACGGAAGACCTGCGCCTGCCGGCCACCGCCACCCTGACGGCCGAATGGGCGTTGATCCCCACCGCATCGGCCGACTATTTCGCCATGGTCAACCCGATCCGCGATGACTGGAACCTCAACTACGCCACGGACGGACGCCTGATGGTGATCATGCCGTCGACGGTCCAAACCATGGATATCGGCATCTTGGCCGACCGTCTGCGTCGCAACCGCACGCGTACGTTGGTGTTGGCGGCGGTGCGCGATACCGACATCGGAGCCGACCACTTGCCCGCCAACTTTCCCCGCAATCCCAACGACCCCATCGAACTGCACGGCTATGCCTTCAACTATGCGCTCAGCCACAATGCGGGCCCGCAAAACGAGGTGGTGAAGCTGATTAACGAGGCCACCGCGCGCGTCAAAAGCATCGATCCCGGCATTCAGGTGTTGTTTTATTTCAATACCTTTCTGACCACCGAAGATCCGGCTAACCCCAATGCCGACAACTGGTACCTTTACAAGCCGGCCTCGACGTCGGTGCCCAACCTACCCGCTGATCGCTACGAATACGTACCGAACCGCATCTTTTATGCGCAGTACGGGTTTGGCCCCGGCGCAGCCGACCCCTTTCGCGACAACGTCCTAACCCCGGCGGTCACCGGCATGTTAACCCACCTGACCGTCGACGGCCTGTTTTGGGACCTGTTCTCCGGCGCCAACATTCACCGCAGCTACCAAACACAGCACCCCAACAGCATCGAGGTCGACGGCGCGAACGCAGGCCGTGAATACCTCGAGATGATTTCAGCATCCGCCGCGATTAACCGGCAGATCCTGGAGGACATTTACGCCGCCGGCAAGTTTGTGATCACCAATGAGGGCGCGGCCAGTCAAACCTTAATGACGGCAGCTACCGACAACCACGTGCTCAATGTCCACGAGGACAACCTGCCACACCGCATTTCGTCGGGTTTGCTGTCCACGCCGCTAGCCTTCCGCATCCCGGAAATCCTGCCCCGTCATGTCTTAGCCAACATGCGCCACACAATCATGTTCGGCATGCTCTACAGCACCTACCAAGACATCCCTGCGCCGCAACCCTATTGGCCGCTGCAAGCGATCCACCCATTTGAGCCGCGCGAGCTGCATCGCGGTTACCTGCTGGGCAGGAACAAAATCGTCACGGTACGCTCCGGCCGTTTCGGATGGGACGCGACCGATACGGACGACATCCGCATCAGGCTGTTCGATGAAAACGGCGTGGCTCAGAGCATCCAAGCACCGCCCTTCGAAAGCAACGGCCGCTTGCTGGTCGATGTCACGGTCCCGTGGGGCTCGCTGGCGGTGCTTGAACGGCGCGGGCTACAGGCCGACTGGCGTTTTGAGGAAAACACCGGCTCCACCATCGCGGGCGGCAACGGTCCCAGCGGTACACTTAGCGGCACCGGCCAACTGGGCGCGACCGGCCGCATCGGGCTGGGCCTAAACCTTGCCGGCGGTCAAGTCACCCTGGATGCCGATCCCATTCTGCAAAGCGCGGCTTTTGCCGTGTCGGCTTGGGTTAAACCCGAAACCGGCCATGCAAGCCAACCACTGTTCGGTTGGGACGGTGAGGTTGGATTTGATGTGGCGGTTCTCGAAGACCAAACCACCAAGATGCGCATCCAACTCGGACCGCTACACTATCGCGACTTCGAATCACCCGCCAACCTGTTCGACGGTCAATACCACCACGTGGTCATGGCCGCCGACGGCAACGCCGGTTTAACCGCGACGGCGGTTTTCGTTGACGGCGTGCCGATGGCGCCGCTGGCTTCGGTCACCGACGACGTCCCGGCACCGCGCGGACCCGCCGCCATTGGTGCCTTGGGAACGAATCAGTTCAAAGGTGGGCTCGACGAAGTGCGTTTCTATAACTATGTTCCCTCCGTCACGCAAGCGCAGGCTTTGTTTCGCGAAGCGTCGTTGGTCGGGCTCTGGTCGCCTGCGCGTGACGCCGACGGCTGGGCTTTCAGCGACCTTTCTACCTACAGCCTGCACCCTAGCTTGAACGGGTCGATCGACCTCGACCAAAACATGGTGGCGGCACCGACGGGCCTGGCACTCAGCTACCCGATCACGCGTGAGCCGACACCCGGTAACGAAACCTTTTACGATCCTAAAATCAACGGCACCAACACGCTGCGCTACAGCGGCCACGGCATATCGCTTTCCGCTTGGATCAATCCGCGCGATTTGGCCGCAAGCACAACCAACGGCCAAGCCATTCTCAACCTAGGCGACTGGAACACCACCAATCAGTACTACCTGGGTTTTTATCAAAACAAGTTCCGGTTTGTCGTCGGCGACAACTGGGCCGGCGGTGTCCAAATCCCCCAGTCTCATTTTAATGACAATGCTTGGTACCACGTCCTCGGCAGTGCCGACGCCGCCGGCCATCGCCTCTACATCAACGGGGTCAAGGTTGCCGAAAGTAACCAGGCGGCCGGGCTCACGAGTGCCAACGCCTTCAGTCTCTATATCGGTCGGCTAAGCAATGGCGCGAAGGGTCGTTTCGAAGGCTTCATTGCCGCGCCACAGGTGGAAATGCGCGCGTTCACGGATGCGGAAATCGAGGCACGCTTCGCAGCGGCCACGCTCGCCGCCCACTGGCGCCTGGATGAGACCGAAAGCAATGTTGCCTTTGACAGCAGCGGCCGCGGCCACCACCTGACCTTCGTCAACGGCGCTTTCCAAGAAAATCCCATCGGTGGCTTCACCGCGCTCGACAAAACGGCCCAACAGCACTTGCACCTGGCTGACGACAGCGAATTGGCTGCTTACACCGGCGCCGTCGGCAACAGCACCGACCAACTCACGATGGTATTCCACGGCGTGTCGCTGTCGGCAACAGCACCGATCCCCGACAGTAGCCTCATCTTCAAATCCAACGACACCGATGAACCCGGATATTTCCTCGGAATTGTCAATTCGCGCCTGCACGTCAAACACGGCAACGATACGCTGTGGGCCGCCCAAGACCATCCGCTGCAGCCAGGCCAATGGTTCCACGTCGTCGCAACCGTGGACCAAGGCCTTTACCGTCTGTTTCTCAACGGCGCCGAAGTGCCTTTAACCGCGACCCTTCTGCAAGGACCGAGCAGCTTCGCTTTGGACGGGTTCTATCTCGGCGGTCGCCAAAACGGTGGTTGGTTGAATGGGAACGTCGCCGATGCCCGCATTTACCGCCACGCGCTACCAGCCGGTTCGGTCGCGGATCTGTACGAAACGGTCCGCACAGCGGCGGCCTTGCCGATCACTGCCACCAACGGGGTTACCAGCGCCGATGAAAGCGGTAACGGCAACCACGGCCTTGCCAACGGGGTCGAATTCGCCGACGGCCACGCCGTCTTCGACGAGGAAAGCACCATCCATGTGCCCCATCACCCCAGTTTGGAACCACTCGATCGCCATTTCACCATCTCGGCGCGCATCCGCTGGACGGATGAAACCGCCCTCACCGGCGCGATCTTGTTCCCCGGCAAACCGGTCAACATCGTGTCGAAGGGTGACTGGAATCAGTCCGACTTCTACGGCTTGATTCTGTACCAAAACAAGTTGCGTTTCGGGTTTGGCCAAAACTGGGGACAAAGCCTACAGGTCTCGCTCGATTTCCTGGAAGCCAACACCTGGTACACCATCACCGGTGTCATCGACGGCGACGACCAACGCCTGTACGTCGACGGCCAAGAGATGGACGGATCGGAAGTCACCCCCGGCTTCCCGAACACGGTCAATTCCCTGTTAATCGGTCACGCGGATTCTGATAGCAGCTTCAAAGGCAACATCGAAGCCGTTTCGGTCCACCAAGTCGCACTGGCCCCCACCGACATGGGTTTGCTCGGTCATTGGCGATTCGACGGCAACGGACGCGACAGCAGTGACTTCCGCAACCACAGCGAACCAGCCGAAGCGACTTATGCGGTTGGCAACGTCGGCCACGCCTTGGCATTGGCGGGAAACCGCACGGCAATGACCGAGGTCGCCCATCAGGATTCATTCAATCCAGCGGGTGACTTCACGATCAGTGCTTGGATCAAACCCACCACGCTGGATTCCAACTCAGCGTTCGGCGATACGATCCTTTCCAAAGGTTACTGGGGTGGAACCAACAACTTCTACCTGGGTTTCTACCAAGGAAAGCTGCGTTTCACCGCCGGCCAAGTGTGGAGCCAGGGCGTGAACGTGCCGATTGCCGAAACCGGAGTCAGCGCCGGTCGCTGGTACCTGGTGACGGCCGTCCGAGAAGGCGACCAACTGACGCTTTACGTCGACGCCTGCATGAGAGGCTCGATCACCGATGCCGGTGCGTCAATCAACACCCAGCAGCCACTCATGATCGGCAGCATGGAATCGACCAGCCTGTTTGACGGGTTGATTGACGACGTGCGCTTTTATGATCGCGCGTTAACCGAAGCAAGCATCCAAGCGTTGCTATGGGCGGGCAACCCCTAACCCGCCCTGCTTGACCCAACGAAACCCCCGTCACCCCCGCGGTTACGGGGGTTTTTTGGTTGGCGCCGGCACATCCATAACAGGGTGGCCTCGCTTGTCAAACGCCGTTAACGCGTGCACGACACGGCCGGATTGCCCAGGCCAAACCTGGGTTGTCGCTACTGCATTTCTGGCGCTAACTTGATAAGATCAACCCAGTTCACCCTCAAGCACGCCTTCAATCCATGCAATTCAGTCGACAAGCCGGCCTGCGCCAAGTCCAACCGCGTGGTGCCGACAAATCGCCCAACAAGGAATCAACATGAAAGTAGTCATTTTGGCCGGTGGTTTAGGGACACGCCTGTCCGAGGAAACCCAGTTCCGCCCCAAACCCATGGTCGAGATCGGCGGCAAACCGATCCTGTGGCACATTATGAAAATTTATGCAGCTCATGGATTTTGCGACTTTGTCATTTGCCTCGGCTACAAGGGCGCGGTCATTAAAGATTACTTCCTTAATTACCACTACCTGCACAGCGATATTACGATTGAACCGGCCAAAGGCACGGTGACTTGCCACCAAGAAGAAGTGGAAGACTGGCGCGTCACGCTGGTCGACACCGGCTTGGAAACCCAAACCGGCGGCCGCCTGTTGCGCGCCGCCCGTTACCTGGACGATCAGCCTTTCATGATGACCTACGGTGACGGTGTGGCCGACGTCGATATCGGCAAACTGGTCGCCTTCCATAAACAGCAAGGTCTGGCGGCCACGGTTACCGCCGGTCACGCACCCGGCCGCTTCGGCGCGTTGATGCTGGGTGAAAACGACCGCGTCGACCAGTTCCGCGAAAAGGTCGTCTCCGAAGGCGCCTGGGTCAACGCCGGCTTTTTTGTGTTGGAACCCAAGGTGCTGTCCTACATCGCCGGGGACCAAGAACCCTTTGAATTCAACCCCTTGTCAGCATTGGCCCGCGATCAACAACTGGCCGCTTTTCGCCACGCGGGATTCTGGCAGCCGATGGACACATTGCGCGAGAAAAACCAACTGGAAGCGCTGTGGCAAAGCGAGAACCCGCCCTGGAAGGTCTGGTCGTGAAACAGGTGACAGCTTTTTATCGTGGCAAACGCCTGTTGGTAACCGGCGCCACCGGCTTCATCGGCAGACACTTAGTCGAGCGGCTGCTGCAATGCGGCGCCCAGGTCCGCATCACCGTCTACCGCAACAGGTGGCCGGCAACCCAGACCGCTGTCGAATCTGTCCCTGGCGACTTCAACCACAGCGATCCCACTTATTGGGAGCAGGCCTGTTGCGACTGTGACGGCATTTTCCACCTGGCCGCCGCCGGCGTGACCGCCGCAGCCGAGCCGGCAAGCCTCCTGCAGCAACACCTCGCCGGACCGGCCGCCATGCTCGAAGCAGCGGCGAAGGTCGGCGTCAAAGCCATGGTTTACACCAGTTCCTGTTTCGTCTACGGGTTACGC
This sequence comes from Holophagae bacterium, assembly GCA_030429565.1. GTDB lineage: Bacteria > Acidobacteriota > Holophagae > Acanthopleuribacterales > Acanthopleuribacteraceae > Acanthopleuribacter. Next base: position 25,986 of record JAUIFE010000016.1, read on the forward strand.
CAAACGCCCGCAAACCGAACCGCCACCCTCGCACCGGTCAGCCCCTATGCGGCTTCTAAGGCGGCGGCCGAAACCTGGCTGGCGGCGTTGGGTCGCCGTTTCCAGATGCCGGTCGCCTACGCACGCCTGTTCCACGTTTACGGTCCTGGCGAACACCCGCAACGCTTGATCCCATATGTTCTGAGCGGCTTGCACACTGGAAAACAGCTTGAATTAACCACCGGTCACCAACAACGCGACTTTCTTTATGTTGCCGACGCCGTTGACGGCCTGCTGCACCTTGGCACCAACATCGCCGATCACGCCGGCACCGCTGTCAATCTGGGGACCGGTCGCGCGACTTCGGTGCGCGAACTGGTGGCGACCGCCAAAGCCTTGTTCACCACGCCCGGCGACGCCGTATTTGGCGCGCGGCCGGACCGTCCCGACAGCCTCCCCTTCTTGGTTGCCGACGCCGCCGAAACGGAAGCCCTCCTGGGCTGGCGCGCCCAAACCTCGCTCGAAAAAGGTTTGGCTGCCACAGCGCGCACCTTGTTTCCCAAAACCATCATCGATCACGTCGAGGCACAGCCATGAAACAACTGCAAAACTTGCGTGGACGACCTGTGTTGGTCACCGGTCATACCGGCTTCAAAGGCGCTTGGCTTTCCCTCTGGCTGCAGCGACTGGGTGCGCAGGTTTTCGGCTTCTCGAATCAAGGCCACCCCAATGACGCGGTCTATCGCGGGCTCGGCCCCTGTTTCAACGCCGAGGCTTTTGACGACGTCGCCGATTTCGCCGCCCTCCAATGCGCCGTCCAGCGTTTTGAGCCCGAGCTGATCTTTCACTTAGCCGCTCAGTCCCTTGTCCAAACCGGCTACCAGCAACCCTTCCAAACCTTCTCGACCAACGTCACCGGCACACTCAACCTCCTCGAAGCAGCCCAGCGCCACCCCGCTGTAAAAGCCGTCGTCGTGGTGACGACCGATAAGTGTTACCGCAACCAGGGTCACAGCCATGCATTTGCCGAAGACGACGCACTTGGCGGCACCGATCCCTATTCAGCCGGTAAAGCCTGTGCCGCACTCATCACCGCCAGTTACCGCGACTTAGCAACCCAGCGCACCACACCGCTGCTCATCGCCGAAGCACGCGCGGGCAACGTCATCGGCGGCGGCGACTTTTCGGCCTACCGTTTGGTGCCCGACATGGTGCGTGCCCTGCAAAACCAAAAACCCATCGGCCTGCGCAACCCGAGCCACATTCGGCCTTGGCAACATTGTTTGGATCCGCTCTACGGTTACCTACTGCTCGGTTCACGCCTCGTGAACGGCGACACCCACGCCGCCGACGCCTGGAACTTCGGACCGGCACCGGAAAGCTGCGTGTCGGTGCAAACCTTGGTCGATCAGTGGTTGGTGCAATGGGGGTCGGGTTCGTTTGCGGTGATCGGCCAACAACAAGGCCAAGGCAAAGAAGCGCAAGTCCTGCAACTGGACAGTCAAAAAGCGACACGGCTGTTGGCGTGGCACCCCACTTGGAACCTGCAAGCCGCCGTGCACCACACCGCCAATTGGTACCGCAACCCACACAACCTGACCGTGCGTGTCCGCTGCGACAGGGATATCGACGCTTTCGAAGCCGAACTCAACCGCAACCCATCCGCTTCTTGACGAGGTAACACCCACTTGGAGAACCCAGAACAAATCCGCAAGCAAATTATGGCGCTTGTCGCCCAATACCATCAGGCCAGATTTGGCCAAGACGGTCCCGTCAAACGCGTGCCCGTTTCCGGTAAAGTTTTTGATGAGAAAGAGCTGCAATCGGGTGTCGGCGCCGTCCTTGACGGTTGGTGGACCGAAGGAAAAGTCACGCGACGGTTTGAGAAGGGGCTCGCTGATTTTCTGGGGATCAGGCACTGCTTAACCGTCAATTCGGGTTCCTCGGCCAATTTACTGGCACTCACCGCACTCACCTCGCACGCGCTGGGCGAACGCCGGCTACAGCCAGGAGACGAAGTCATCACCGTCGCCGCCGGTTTCCCAACCACCGTCAACCCCATCTTGCAGGCCGGCTGTGTGCCCGTTTTTTGCGACGTCTTGCCTGCCACGCACAATATCGACCCGAGCCAACTAGAAGCGGCCCACTCGCCGCGTACCAAAGCCGTGTTTTTGGCCCATACTCTGGGCAACCCGTTTGATCTCAAAGCCGTGCGTGCTTTTTGCGATCAACACAAGCTTTGGTTAATTGAAGACAACTGCGACGCGCTTGGGTCCCGTTACCACGACCGCTTCACCGGCACGTTCGGCGATCTGGCCACGGTCAGTTTTTATCCCGCGCACCACATCACCATGGGCGAAGGCGGCGTGGTGCTCACCCAAGACGCGACTTTGGCCAAAGTCGTGCGTGCCCTGCGCGATTGGGGCCGCGATTGTTACTGCCCCACCGGCAAAGACAACACCTGTGGCAAACGCTTCGGCTGGCAACTGGGCGATTTGCCCGCAAGTTATGATCACAAATACATCTACGCCGAACTGGGTTACAACCTTAAAAACACCGATCTCAACGTGGCGCTGGGGTTGGCGCAATTGGACAAGTTGCCGTCGTTCATTGAGAAGCGGAAGCAAAACTTCCAAGCCATGCACGCCCTCTTCGAACCTTGGTCGGCCCACTTTGACTTACCACAAGCGACACCTGGCAGCGAACCGGCCTGGTTTGGATTTCCGCTTGCGGTACGCGCCGATGCCGGTTTCACACGCAACGCCGTCATCGAACATTTGGAAGGCGACGGCATCGCCACCCGGCTGGTATTTGCGGGCAACCTAACCCGCCAACCCTATTTCACCCGCGGCGCTTATCGCTACCGCATCGCCACCACGCTGACCCAAACCGACCGGGTCATGAACAACGCGCTTTGGCTCGGCGTCTACCCCGGCCTCGATCAACGCCACTTCGACCTCGTGGCGGCGAGCTTGGGTCGTTTCTTCGCTTAACGACGAACCTTATTCGGTTAATGCGGCGTCAATTAAATCGCGCATACAAAACACTTTGGCGTTCAAACCCAAATCCTCTAAGCGGCGTTTCATGACTTTGTCACCGTCGTTCATGATGGCAACGACAATCCCGTCGCCGTAATCGTCGCGCGGGTACATGCCCATCACCAACAGACCCGCCATTTCCCGTTCCTGTAAGTTGGGGTTGCGGTCGATCAGGTAAGCCAGGTCGATTTGGCCGCGAAGTTCCTTGACCAGTAAACGCCCCACCGCGTCGGCGCCGTAAATGCTGAGTTTGGTCACGCCCAGCCGTTTCAACGTCGCCGCGAGATCAAAACCCTGCAAACGCGCTTGCTGCCAGCGCAACAGGTCCTCGCTTAAAATACGTTCTTTTTCAAGCGCTTGCAGGTGCTCGGCGCCCTGTAACTGTTCGCGTCGCACGGCCATATACATGTAAAAGGCCAGCACCAACACCACCAGCGAAACAACGGATTGAAGCAGTAGCGCATAAATCATAAAAAGGTTCCTCGTTACGTGTCGTCAGATGCGCTCACGCACAAGGCGTCGCCCCATCCAACTTTTGGCCGAATATTTGAGTGTTTGAAAATTAGGACTTTTCTGGTGGAACGCGTTGATTTTGGCGGCGAGTTCACGCCGGCCGCCGGCTCCCCGCGTCAGGTCAAAATAAAGCTTAAGCAAGATATCAAGTGCCCGCCGAGGCAGCAAAAGGCACAGCAGGAAAACCGAAGCGATGGTAACAAATCGTTTGAGGGAAAAGCTGCGCGCCATCCGCCACAAAAAACCAAAAGGCCTTTGGCAACGGAACTTACCCACCATTTTATTGCCAATCAAAACCCACAAAAAACCAAGAAAACCGTTGTCGCTAATTTGCGCCAGCAGTCGCGCCGCATCGTTAAAACCATGACGCGTCGCCAAATGCTGTAAACGCCGATAAAACACCATGTTGCCCAGGTAGGACAGGTCGAAAAACTGCTCAACCGGGTTGTAGCCACGATCCACTTTTACCATCAAAATGATGTTGCGGTTAATGACACGGCAACGGTTGTCGGGAAAGTGGAGCGCCACCAAACCCTGCAGCCAAGCGTGCATGTAAAGCAGACCGACACCGGCCTCAACTTGTTCGGGATGATGGTCCAAAACGTGCCAAAGCTTTTCACGGTTGAAAATGGAGTCATTCATCCCGCGCATATTGATCCGAACCGAAAGGATATCTGTACCTGGCACATCAAAGGTCCCCGGTCGATTGGGGAAAATGGTATACACCGACACCTCGTGATTGCCGAAGCGGTCTGGTTGATGGTACTCAATGCCGCGCGGCGCCACCCAAGCATAGTCAGTCGGGTCGGTTTCAGCCAGCACCGCGCATACCTGACGAATGGCGTCGGGAAACAGTCGGTTGTAATCACCGCAGGTCCACACCCACGGCGTATCAGCACCACGCAGTGCCTGGACCACGTTGCGGTCAAAGCCAAGATTGGTTTCGTTGCGGTGATAAAGCAACGGGCACGGCGCCTTGGGTTGCATGGCCGCAATGCGTTGCGGGGTTTCATCGGTGGAGGCGTTGTCGGTCACCGAAATGGCGACGGTCTCACCCAAGCCGGCCGCGCTAATTTGGTCAAAAAAGAACTGGATGGTGTCGCAAAGCAAATCGACGCGGTTGTAGGTCGGGATACAAATGGTTAAAAGGCGTTGATGCAACAGCCACACCTCACAACATCGGCCAAGAAGCGACAGGAAGACCAAAAATCGGGGTAAGTTCTAGGTTTATGAAACTTAGGCCCAGACTAGCAAAGCCGTTTAAAAAAAACAAGCGCCGACGGACGCCGCATCACCAGTCCGCATCATTCACGCGCCGGCCGTTTTCGTCAAAGATCCCCCCTGAAACCCGGGGCCGTTTCAGACAGCTCGTTGGTGTTCTTCGAGGTAAGAAAACGGCAGCCCGTGGTGTCGGCCTGAGCTGTCTCTCAATAAGAGCACTGTCATACCGTGCAAAGACAAAAGCCTTTTTCATTGGGGAAACCTCGTCAAATTTTGAGCCAATCGTTTTTTCACCATCTCGCGCAAACCTTGGGACAGAGCGGATTTTTTCGCCTGAGTAACAAGCCGGCATCCACTTTGCCTTGGGGTAGCCGTGCCACTTTCCTGGTCGGGCGATCTTTCTACATCCACGCCCGTTTGATTGCATTCATAGTCTAGAAATGCAAATAACCCAGGAGTTTCCATGTACCGTATTGATTCTATAGCAACGCTGCTTCAGAAGCATTTACTCAAAAAGTTTAAGCATACCGCCCTATTGGTCGGTCTGGGCGCCGGCGCCCTTTTCGCCGGACAACTGCCCCATCCCTACGCGCCCCCCAGCTTTTCAGACGCCAATCCTCCGTTCGTTCAAGCGAAAAAAACCCCGACAGAAACGGATTCATGGATTGTTATCTTGAAAGGTGAACCGCTGGCCGCCAAACTCGGCAAGCAGACCCAATCGAAAAAAACGGAGAGCCTTGCCACCCATAAACAAAGCTTGCAAGCAATACGTGACGGCTTCCTCGCCAATGCGGGTTTACCCTCTGCCGGCAAGCGCACGAGCGCAACGAGCAAAGTCCGGCCATCACATGCTTTTGAGACGCTCATTCACGGCGTAGTTCTGAAAGGTTCCCAAACCGACGCGGAACGTTGGGCCGAACACGGCGACGTCGTGGGCGTTTATCCCAACCGGCGCTTACAAGTCGCGCCGCTTGAAAAACGCGAGGCTGCACAAACCAAGGCCAAAGCCGTCGCACACGCCTTTGATGGTGAAGGTCAAGTCATCGCCATTCTGGATACCGGCATAGACTACACCCACCCCGACCTGGGTGGCGGTTTCGGACCCGAGTACAAAGTCATCGGTGGGTACGATTTCATCGATGACGACAACGATCCCATGGATGAGAACTACCACGGCACCCATGTCGCCGGGATCGCCGCCGCCGACGGCACGATGAAGGGCATCGCTCCCAAGGCCAAACTATTGGCTTACCGCGTTTTAGACGAATATGGGTTCGGTACGGACGCCGAACTCATCGCCGGCCTTGAAGCTGCTGTCGATCCAGATGCCGACCCCACCACCAATGACGGTGCCGACGTCATTAACATCAGCTTGGGCGGCGCCGGCGATGCGGACGACCCGGCCTCGCGCGCGGTCGATCAAGCCGTTGCCGCCGGTTCGGTGGTCGTGGTTGCCGCCGGCAACAACGGTCCCATGACCTGGTCCGTCGGAAGTCCCGGCGCAGCCCGCGACGCGATCACGGTCGCCGCCGTCGATGCCGCCGGCGCAATCACTTGGTACAGCTCCTATGGCCCCGCCGAGCCTGACGTCCCCAAACCCGACATCAGCGCCCTCGGCGACATTGAATCAACCATCCCCGGTGGTGGCTATCTCTTCGAGAGCGGGACCTCCATGGCCACCCCGGCCGTTGCCGGTGCCGCCGCCCTGCTGCGCCAAGCCAATCCTGACCTGGACCCTGCCGCCGTTAAAACCCTGCTTCAAGCCGGCGCTGATCCCATAGACGGGCAGCGTTTCTATCAACAAGGCAGCGGCATCCTGAATATTGAAAAAAGTTTGCAAACCAGGGTTACGGCCAATACCGGCCTGATCAACTTCGGCCGTGTCGATCACGCCGCCGATACCATCAGCCAAGAGCGCACCTTGACCTTTACCAACCGCGGCGACCAGCCCGTGACCATCGCGATCCCGTCTCTCCCCGAAGCTGACGGCGTGGCAATCACGATCAGCCCAGCCGAACAACAAGTGGCAGCGGGCGAGCAAGCCACGTTTACGGTCACGCTTGGCGTCGACAACGCGGTCTGGCCGTACGTTCCCGACCATGCCTGGTTCGACGAACGCCGCCTCACCGTCCACATCGGCGACCAAGTCCAGCAGTTACCGCTTACCGCCGCCAAGTTCCTGACCTTTTCAGTCACGCCGGCGCAATCCTGGGTCAATGTCTCGCGTTACGGCCTCGTCAACGAAGCCGGTATCAGCATTGAGGCAGATCAGCTTGTGGCCGGGCGTACCTACCGCATTGAACCTGGCTATTGGGATTTGCTGGTTTCCGGCTGGGGTTATGACGAAAACAACCAACAAAAAACGTTATTCCAAAACTTTAAGGGCTTAATTGAGCAAGACACCACTTTCCAACTCAACGCCAACCAGTGTCGCATTCCCTTTGAGCAGACAATCATCGATTTCGAAGGCAAACCCATCAAGGTTGACATGAGCAATCGCATTTCTTCCATTTACGCCAGGTACATTCCTGGTGAGGTCGACGCCATGGGTGAGGTATGGGCTCCCTGGGATGACTATGAAATGTTGTTCTCTGAGTGGCCGGTGAACCATGACTTAATCCTGCATGAATTGGTCGATCTCGGCGGTAACCGAATCGTTGTTTTACCCACCACCGCGGCGGGCTGCAGCGACGGGACCATGCCGGTTTATGATTTACGCCAAATGGCGAAGCTGGAGCTGGACGTCGACATGGCCAACAGCGAAGAGCTTTTCAACCGCAATCACCTCATCTTAACGGTCATGAGCAGTCAAGGCGACTGGCAACAAGCGCATGGCATCTACCACGTTTCCATAGACCAAGATTTCAACTTTAACCCAAACCAATCTCAGGGAAGCCAAACCGTTAGCCTTTTCCTTCCAGGGCCCGACCAAACCCTGCTGCCACAAACCCGGCCCGAACCCGTCACCCACCTGACGTACCAGGTTTATGCCGGTATCGCCTCACTCCCGACGCAGGACACCGATCACGAAACACCGTACTTTACCGTGAACCAAGATCGACGCCTGGTAAAGGTGCGGTTTACCGAAGGTTACGCCACCATCCCAACCGATATTGAGCTCCCTGACCATTACCGCCTCAATGGACCGGCATTGTTCCCAACCTGGGGGATGTTCCTGACCGAACAGGGTTTGGACTACCTTTTTGCCGGACGCCAAAAAACCGGCACCATTCAGACACCGGCCGGCAATTCCGCGCGGATCACTCACCATTTCGCGTACGAGAAGGACGGCGTCTTGTTGGGCACCAGTGATGAGTTCTACCGACTCACCAATGCCGACCCCGGCGCGTACCGCATCACCGTGACCGGTCGGCCCTACACCTATGCCAATGGTAAAGATCTGAGGGTCACCTTGGAGACCCAAATCGATGAAAACGGACCGTCGCTGCTGCCCGCGCCCGTGCTGGAGAACCTGACCTGGAACGGCAATCAAGCCACCTTGTATTTCTACGACCGCGTGGCCGCATACAACTACGAAAAGGGCCAGACCGATACCCCGCCGACCGGCTTCGACCCGCGTCCGATTACCGTTGAAGCGGCGGTTCGCCCCATCGACGGCGAAACGTGGAGCCCGTTGGCCGTGAGCCCGCACGGCGATCAGCCAGGCGTCTTCACCTTCACAGCACCAACCCCTGCCTTGGGCCAAACCCTCAGCTTGCGCGTGCGGGCCACCGATCCCAACGGCGACCGCATGACCTACGAAAGCCCGGCTTATTTCCAACGCGGCGTCGTGCAAGAACTGCCTGCCTCGATCGGCGAAGCGGATCGGTTCGGGATGCTGACCCTGACCAACCACGGCGAGGCGCCAACCGAGGCGATCCTGGTTGCTACCGACGGCGAGGGCCGCGAACAACGCCGTTCGGTTCGTCTGTCTGCCGGCGCCGTCAAACCCCTGTTGCCGGCCGTGCTGTTCACGGAAATGCGCGACTACCGCTTGCGTTTGTTGAGCGATAGTGACGCCGTCGCCATGAAGTTCAACAACGGTTTTTCACCAAACAAAAGCGACCTGGCAGGCCAGGATCGCAAACAACTCAGCCAGGGGCGTTCTTTGCTGAATCTCCCCTATAACGCGGATGCGGTGCTCGAGGTTAACACCTTATTCCCAGCCGGCATTCCGGCCCGGACCTCAACCGTGCTGGTCACGCTGTGGGACGGAAGCGGAAAACAGGCCGAAGCCGGCGTTGAGCTGGTTGAGGGTCTTCCCACCACGGCATCTTTGGGTGATTTGTTCCCCGACTACAGCGGCGCGGGTCCCATTTCCCTGCGTTTGGTCAGCAACGAAGGTTACAAGCTCCACGCAAGTTTGCGTGACGGCCAGAGTTGGACCGACGGTGCCGCCGATCATTTCGGTTGGGACAACCGTCGTTTCTACGCCGTCCCGGCCCACAAACACAAAGGCGGCACCACCTTAACCTTGCTGAACCGCAAATACACCCAAGTGGCGCTGGGATTGCGTGCGATTTCCTTGGAAAACGGCGCCGTCTGGACGCACGAGCAAGACCTTGTCCCGGGCATGACCACCATGACTTTGTCCGAAATGGTCCCGTTCGCCGGCGCGTACCATTTGCAAATCAGTAACTTTCACAACCATGTCAACACGGCATTGAGCCTCGGTGAGGGCGCTGACCAGGTCCGCATCCCGGCCGTCGACGGCCTCGACCTCAGCCCGAACTTGACCTACGACGGCTTTTCGATGCTGCGCAACACGCGTTTGGTCATCGCTGCGCCGGACAGCACCGTCGACAGCGAAGTCGTGTTACGCATGCAAGACTTCTTCGGCCGCACGGTGGAGAAGGTGTTTGAACTCAAAGCAGGCGAACCCTTGATGCTCCGCAGCGCGGATTTACTGCGCCTGGGTTTCCCGCAATTGGACGGCACGCGCCTGACGCTGAGCTCACCGCAAAACGCCAACCTGTGGGCCTACGGCATTGAAGGCGGTTCCTTCAAGAAAATGAAAGTGACGACAGCCCGTCGTCGCTAGAAAAACCAGCGGGGTTTGGCGTGCAAGCGTCAAGCCCCGTTTTTTTAGCGTTACCCGGCTACCACGCCACCCAAGCCTTTGCCAAAAAACGGCGCCGGAACAACGCCATGCCAAGGCATTACCAGGTTGGTTGGCAGCGAGAGCGGATTGGCCCTTGGCCGGCTTCCAACGGGTCATTCGTGAAGACGGCGAACAAATGTCGCCTTTGAAATCTCAATAATGACGAGACCCAAAAACTAAAGACACTCGTGTCTCAATTAGGTCTTTGCCATGCCGGCCGGCAATGAGCCCGAAATTCAGATCAAGATCATGCGGTTTGGGTGGATGAAATCGCACCCTATGCGCCACAAAAACATTTAAAAGCGCGTCATACCAACAAGTAGGGCACGCTGCTTCGGTGAAAAACCAAACGCTTAGAAACACATACTTTCGGCGTATTCCGCCCAATCCAATGCGCGAATATGCAGGCTGACCGCATCATCGATTGAAAAGGCCCAATCACGTTGAAACCAGATGACGGTTCATACCGAAAGGCAAACCTCCAGGTCCGACGTCGCCATAAATTGAAACGTGTCGATACCTTGCCTGTTTGGTATAGCCGCACCTGTTCCCATTGAATCGCGGTCTTTGTTAAAGCATTTGAGAAAAAGAGACACTCTTTGGCCGAGCTGCTAGGTTCGTTGAAAAAACCCTTTCAGCCGGAATACACCCGTACGACCGTTACCACCTGTTTTAGGTCCGCACAAAAAACCGCCCTCTGGTTTCGCGCCTTGTCTGTACCGACAAATTACAAAAAAAAATCAGACAGACGCGTCTTTTGTTACGTGTTGATGAGTACAAGGGACCATTCCTTTTCAACCTACAACAAGCAAACCTGTGATGCATCTCGACTTGGTTTCATGTATGCGACGGTGCGGTCGATGTTCACCCATGGCCTTTATGAGCATTGGATGAGTGGTGCTCAGGCCATCGGGAACCGCCAAAGGCCCGCCGCACATGGCTGACGTAGCTGGTTGGTTCAAGATCACTGTTCGTACCAAAACAGCATTCTTGACACCCTCCTCTCCTGGTGGTGTAACCCGCTGAAAAAATCTTCAGCAGCGCCGGAAAGCATCCTCAGATTACCCCCAACATATTTTGAACCATAAGCTTGGACGATTCCATCACCCCCATTCACTTACGCTAGGCCTCAACCAATTAATGTCAAATTAGGAGTAAAAACCATGATGACGGCGATCGATTTGGTGCGCGGCTGGTTGCAACAGCTAGGGCATGACATCGGCTTTGATTTTTTCTTGGATCCTGAAGGCTATTGCTCTTTCGAAAGCAGCGGCCAATCTATCGTTCTCTCGGTACCACCCGGGCAATTTAGTGTGCATTTGGCGGCACCTCTCGGCAAACTTGAGGCCTCGGACACGCCGCGTTTTTATCGGAAGTTACTGGCCCTCTCGCTGCCACGTGGGCCCCTGGACGGCGCCGCTTTTTCTTTTTCGGAAGAAACCGGTGACCTGGTATTGGGTTTATCCCGTTCGGCACGCCATTTGGACGCGCAAGGTTTTAAAAACTTGCTGGGTGGTTTTGCCGAATTAGCGCGAACCTGGGCACCCAAAATCACGGAACTTCGCAGCGTTTCGGCAGGTACATCACAAGAAAAAACCGCGGCAAGCCAACGGCCAAAAGACGGCAACCAAGTGAGTATCCTCGGCCTGCGTTCCTTCGCATAACACACACAAATCATATAAAGAGGAGCACCTGATATGTCAGGATTAGAAAAAGCCGGGCGTGTTCCCGGAAACGGTGGGCCACCCGACCGCAAAAATGTCGGTGGAAAATCAGGCACACCGCTAGGTGTGGTCAAAGAAGGCGACAAAAAAGCCACCGCCGTCGTTAAAAGCAAAGAGAAAGGCGCGCCCGGCGCCGGCACCCTGGAAGAAAAAAGGACGTCGCTTAAAGCCGATGCGCCAAAACCACACCGGGACAGTGTCGACAGTACGACGAGCTGGGGCAGCGGTGACTCTGGTACAGAAACCGGCTTTCGCCTCTTCGGCCATCCGGAAAGACCGCTGGAGGGTGAACTACAATCGAAGGAACGAATGCAAACGGGCCGCTCTCCGAAGGCCGACGAACTGGGCCAAAAGCCGCTAAAAGACCGCGCGGCCCATTTAAAAAGCCAGGTCGAAGGACACACGACGGATTCCGGTGGCAGCCCAATGGTTTCGTTCACCTTAGATCCGGTCAACCTCTGGCGCAGCGGAGATCAAAAGTTGCTGCACATGCTGGTTAATGCGGATTACCTCGCGGTCGGTCATTTCAGTCCCGATGAGATGGTGGTGCCGCGGTCCCATTTCAACAACCAAGTCAAAGAGATGGAATTCGTGGTGGTACCCAAAGACGGCGAACTCCAGGAAAAAGTGGATGTCTATCCAAACCCATTTAAGGGCATGAACCTCAATCAATCGGAGGAAGATCTGGTTGCCGATGCGAAAGCGCGCTGGGGCGCGTTCTTACAAGAGCGACGCATCGATCCGGCAAAAATGAAGGTCGCTATTCGAAACCCGGAAGTGGCAGAGGAAGGTTTCCACAAAACTCGAACCCCGGAAGAAGGGGTGGCAGGTTTGGAGAAAACCTATCCACAACGACCTGGTAAAGGTGCCACATGGGGCAAAGCCGGCGAGTCGTTCGAAGAGAAAAGGGAACGTCTCAAGAAAACCCGGCATCCCGCTCAAAAGCCGGGCGACGACGGCGCCGGCAAAAAACCGGACGATACCTCATCGGTTTAATCGGAACACGTCGGCGGTCCCCGCTTTTTTCAAGCGGGGGCCGCCTTTTTGAGAGGACGCCTGCCGGCAATGCCGGGAAACATGTTTTGGATTTGGCGGCGCAGCCACCGTTTGCGTGCAACCCTTCGCGGTTGGTTCACTGATTCAGAAGTTCATGTATGCGCGCGCAAGGACGCCCAAAGCGCGCCCCCATTTCAAGCAGTTGATTGGACGGAACGGGTTCTCCCCGGCCGGGATTCGCAAGAAGCTGGGTAAAACGGGTTTCTATTTATCCGCTTCACTTTTCCGCGGAAGAACACCTTAAATCTTTGTCACGGCCTTACGGCCCAACCACCTGGCCGCCGAATTAAGCTGTATCAATGGCTTTCGAGCTCTTGTACCATGGTCGCCTAAGACAGCGATAATTTGGCAAAAAAGCGCGCTACCCTTTTGGGCGGCAAGGCAACGGGTCGTCGGCCCGCCTACGAATAAAAATCAATAATGCTTTCCCAAGCACGGATACCCACCATGGAAATGCACCAAGTTAAATATTTTCTCGCGGTTTGCGAACATCGCAACTTCACCCAAGCGGCCCATGCCGCCCATGTCTCGCAACCGGCATTGACGGCGGCAATCAAAAAACTGGAGGACGAACTGGGCGGTCCGGTATTCCTACGCGATCGTGCGGGCTGTGCCCTCACGCCGCTAGGCGAACTGGTGCGGCCACGGCTGCAGCGTATTCACGACGAGGCCGCCGCGACACTCGGCGACGCGGTACGCCATGTTCGCCTCGACCGCATTCCCATTCGAATCGGTCTGTTCGAGACGGTGGGCGGTCACGTTTTGGCCCGCCGCATTGCCCACTTCCAAACGGAAAACCCCAACATTGAAATTGAACTCATTTACCGGCGCAGCGATGCCGCGTTGGAAGCGCTGCGCGAGGGTTTGCTGGATGTGGTGATCGCGCCCAATCATGCCTTTTCGTCGGAGATCTACCGGGCAGTGTCATTGCTGCACGAGCAATACCAGGTTGTTTTTGCCAAAGGGCATCGTTTCGAAGCCATGGACGCGGTACCTTTAAAAGAGATGGCGAAAGAGACCTACCTGGATCGGCCAAACTGCGAGATGCGCGAAGAGTTGCTCGCCCTATGTAAGGAATCCGGCATCGAGATTTACGCATCGTACCGCAGCAATCGGGAAAATTGGTTGTTGCTGCTGGCGGCCGAGGGCGTTGGCGTCGCCATTCTGCCTGATAGCTGTGTGCCGACTTCCGTCACGGGCATCACCGCCCGACCACTCACCGAGCCGCACGTCAGCCGCGAACTGGTGGCATTGCGTTTCCGCAAGCAGCCCGATCGACCGGAAATACAGGCCCTGGTGCGCGCCTTACAAAATTAACCAGAACGCAAAAAGCCCACCGTTTTAAGGCGGGCTTTTTCTTTAAAACGTTTTGATTGTGTTAGTTGATGGCGAGGATGTCGAAGTTGTCGACGTTGGCGACCACGCCTTGTTCCCAACCGCCTTCGACCAGGAGCGCGGCTTTTTGGTTGAGTAATCCGGCGACTTTGCCGGCAAAATGCGCTTCCCTGCCCGCTTCGGCGGCGAAAATGTCGAAAATGGCAAAATGCTGTTCGTCGATTTGCAGCGCGACCCAAAACAAGGTGTCTGGTTCGGTCTCAGCCACAATGGCACCCGCCGCCGACAGCAACGCGGCCAGGTTTTCGCTTTGACCAGGGGCCGCTTTGAGTTTGATATAGGTGGCCGTGGTGGCGCTGTGAAGATCAACCGGGTTTTTGGCCGACAACACCGAGGAATTTCGAATATTGGCGACCACGCCTTTGTCCCAACCACCGGCAACCAAGCGGTTCGCTTCTTTATTTAAGGCAGCGGCAACGGCGCCGGCAAAGTGGGCGTTGCGCGCTTGTTCGTCGACAAAAATATCAAAAATGGCCAGCTTGTTTGCGGGTGCTTGCAAGGCGAACCAGAGTTTGGTGCCAGGTTCGGTTTGTTTGACCAAGGGGGCGGCATCGGTGAGAAAGGCGGCAAATTTTTCGGTTTGACCGGTGGCGGCATGCATTTCGATATAACTCGCTTTTTGGGTGTTCATAGCTTGCTCCTGTGCAGATACGATGGTGACTAAAGTTAAGGTGAAGATTGTGATGATTTTTAGAAGTTGGTTCAGCATGGGTCCTCGCTTGGTTGGGTATTGGGATGGCCGTGACTGACCCTTGATCAGCCGGCGCCCCTGCGCTGAAAGAGTTATCTCATTTTGATCAAAACACTGCTAATTCCATGTATTTATGGTTCCATAAGCCAAGGTTATCGACGCGCGAATCCAACCCGGTGACGCACCGATTTGGCCAAGCGGCTTGCCAATCAATGCGGCGCATTTGTCCGCGTATGGTGGCCGCTGCCGGCGCGGTCCGCGATAACCGCATCAGCCTGTAGCAAGCCGGCCTTTGGATGACAACATTTGCCAGGTGTCCTGCCTTGCTCAGCAAATTGTGTTAGCATCGGCCTCCATAAAACGCCGTTTCGAGAGGTCGATGATGGGTCGCATGTTATGCCTACTCTTGTTCACAATTCCTTTGTCCGCCAACGATGCCAATCCTCAGAATGAATTCTGGCGCGCCTTGCAAGCGCTCTGCGGTCGGTCATTTCAAGGCGAAATCGCCACCAACAAAACCACCCACCAACTAACGGGAGACCTTGAGATTAAGACCAAGGCATGTTCAACCGACCGAGTTGAGGTTTCCTTTGCGATTGGCAGCGATCGCTCGCGAACTTGGATCCTCACCCGCACCCAAACAGGCCTGCGCCTGAAACACGAGCACCGCAAACCCAATGGTCAATTAGATAAGATCACGAACTACGGCGGCGACACGCAAGCACCTGGCAAAGCAACGAGGCAAGCTTTTGTGGTAGATGATGAAACGCGTGCGTTGGTGGACGGCACAGATAAAAACATCTGGGTTTTCGAATTCAAGGACGGCTATTTGGCCTACGAGCTTTATAAAGGTGATGCAACGCCGGTCTTTCAAGCCCGCTTTTCGCTGAACTAAACCAAGCGCCCCGTCCGCGCCAACCGTTCACACAGCCCAACCCGCTCCAGATCAACACTTTAGTCAAATCGCGGCCGGCCTGGTTTTTAATGCTCACTTGGGATCAGCGGCGTCGGTTCTACACTGTCCTGAGTTCACGCTTTGCTGGCGGCCTGTTCGAAACACGGCACGCGATGTTCACCCGCGTTTCGCCGCAAGCGAGCGTGAGCCGTCGCGTGCGGCACCGGGCCGCTTTACCGAGACCTTCTCATCACCGGCTGGATTAGTGTCCCGCGCCGACAGCCTTCTCCGGGCCGACGTCCAGTTGGTGTGGCACCCCATTTTCAAACTTGAACACGCGGTCGGCGGTGCCGAAGTAACGATCGTCGTGGGAAATAACCAGCAGCGTTTTGCCCGCCGCGCGCAACTGTGGCAGTAGCTCGCAGTAAAACAACTCGCGGAAGACGGGATCCTGGTCAGCGGCCCACTCATCGAACAGGATCAGCGACCGGTCCTCCAACAAGGTGTGGATGTAGGCCAAACGTTTGCGTTGGCCTGCCGACAAATCGGTGCGCGATAGTTGGCCTTCGCTGGTCGTCACCTTGTGTTCCAAACACAGCTTTTCCAAGTAGCGGCGCACGCGGGCATCCTCGGCCGGTACACCCGCATCGTCGAGCAACTGATCAAACAGGTGGTAATCCGAAAAAACGGCACTGAAGTGGTTGCGGTACCAATTTAGGTTTTCGCCGTCGATAAGGGTCTCGTCGAGTTGAATGGTGCCGGCGGCGGCGGGATACAAGCCGGTCACCAACTTGGCGAAGGTTGACTTACCACTGCCGTTGCCACCCACAATAAACACGATCTCACCGCGACGCAGGGTTAAATCAATCGGACCCACGGCAAAACTGTAGTCGTCCTCTTGGTTGGGATAACGAAAACGCAACCCTTGCAAGCGCAATGTTTGCCAGTTGGCGGCCGGTGCGAGCGGTGCCTCGGCCGCTTCGCTTAACGGCGGTAACTCAAGATCGTCGAACTGCTTCAGCGCCACACGACCCCGCGACAACGCCGGCATGGCACCCACCAAGGAACTGATCGGCCCGCGCAGGTAAATTAAGGTCAAAACGTAGCCAATCACCACTTCGCGGCCGGCACCCTCAACCATCGGCGCCACAAACAACACGGCGGCCAGCACAACAAACAGAATCAAGTTATTCCAGTTGTTGGACACAATGCCGAAAAGGTCGGATTTAATGCCGGTCTCAAATAACCGATCCACGGTGGTTTGGAACTGATGGTTGTAAAAATGAGCGACGCGGGGATGGTTGAGACGCAATTCTTTACCGCCGTAAACCACCGAGCCAAAGTGACGAAATAGGCGGTCGTATCGGCGCCGGTTCTCCTCGAACAAACCGCGCATGCGTTTGAGCAACAACTGCGTACCGCCAATACCCAACACCAGTAAACCCGCCGACATCAGCAAAAACAGCGGTGACAACCAACCCAAATAGGCAAAACCCAATAAGGCAATCATGGCATTCATGGCAATCACGGGCACCATCCCGAAAGCCCACGAGAGGTTGCCGATATCGTTGGTTAATAAGGTGTAAATGCGATGGCTGCCGAGCGCCTCGACGGTGGCCAAAGGTGTCGCCAACACACGCCGCACCATCATGCAACGCAGCTCGCGCACGATGTGGGCACCGAGTCGGTTCAACAGGTTCTGTGACCAAACGCCGGAGATAAACAAAACCAGCACCAGCAGCGCGAACAGGCGCCACCCACCGCGAAACGTCAAATCGGGGGCAGCGACGGCCTCGTTGATCAGGGCCACCAACACAACCCCAACGGCGGCGCTGAAAACATTGGCGGCCAGAGCCGCGCATAACAAAAGACGCGATCTTCGGAACAAAACGGCAAGCAACGGCATAACAACTCACTTAAAGCAGGTGGTAAACCGACACCCACGGCACCGGTTGGGCTTCAACCTAAATTGAGCGATTCTTGGCGGTGAAATCGAATCATCGGTTGGCTGCAACATCTCGTAAAAATGTTCGCCGTACTTGGCAAGACCCTCCGTTTTCCCACAGGTTTCGCACCAACACTTGACGCGTCCTGCGTCAACATTCGCGCGAATTGATCCACCCGAAACGCTCCATTTGGGATCAGCCATGCAGAAATAATTCGAAAGGCCGGCCCCAGACGCACAAAAACCACGCCGGTCCCGGACAACATCTTGAACTTGATAAAACTGAACTAACCCATAAACGGGGAAATTGGATCAATACGAAATTTTCACAAACCGATTCTTTCAAAGCTACTTCGTCAACTCATAACTAACCACAGGAAGCAGGAATTAACAAGCACCTTGAAAACAAAAGAAAACTCACAGAGGTAATGCGCCCATGCCAGGTCGAATAGATCGCAAAGACAAACATTCTTACATAGGTCTTACACTTTAAAAAAAATATTTCTCAACTTGTTGATAAAAAGCAAGTTCTAAAAGACGGCTACTTAAACTTTATGTAAAGGTGACCTAGCACACGGCATCCTGAAACGACATTTTTTCAGCATCTTTACCTAATGAATCGTCTGATGTGCTTCATTTTTTGGTTGAGACGTGCCGAGATTTGGTGGTAGGGTTTGCCCCAAGAGGAAACCATAGCCTTCACCAATTTTCAAAAAGCCGCGTAAACTCATTTTTTATTTCGTCTATCCGGTTACCTTAAGGGTCCTGTTTTCGCATCTCGGGTCCCTCGTTCCTCATCATTTTATTAATTGCGTTTGATTTATTCGAGTTATCTCATATTCTGAGGTCCTTCCTATGCAGCTTCACGGTCTATCTCAGGCTACCGTGCCAGATTCTTCCTGCCGTCTCGACAAGTTTTACAACGTAAATCTCATCACTCCCAAAAAAACAAACGACCCCTCACAAATATCCCCCGACCTTGTCTCTTTTCTCAAAACACGCATCCGCCATGACGGCGCCTTCCTTTTGCGTGATTTCGGTCTGAGCGACGCGGCCGATTTCCAACGCTGTTTGCGTGCTTTTGACGTGCCGCTGCTCGATTACGATTACGGCTCAACCCCGCGTAGCGAGCTCAAACAAGGTATTTACACCTCCACCGAATATCCGGCGCACCAGGCGATCCCACTCCATAACGAACAGGCCTACACCACGCATTGGCCGGACTTGATTTGGTTTTTTTGCGAAACGGCGGCGACGAGCGGCGGCGCGACCCCGCTGGCGGATAGCCGCCGCGTGTACCGTGAACTGGACGCCGAGGTTCGCGAAACCTTTGAGCGCAAAGGCTTGGTCTACGTGCGCAATTATGACGACGGGCTCGATGTGCCCTGGCAACAGGTCTTTGCCACCGAAGACAAGCAAGTCGTCGAGGGTTACTGTCGCGCCAAGGGCATCACCTGGGAATGGACGGAAAGTGGTTTGCGCACACGCCAGCGCTGCCAGGTCAGTGCCGACCATCCCGTGACCGGTGACCGGGTGTGGTTTAACCAAGCCCACCTATTCCATGTCTCGGCCTTGGCGCCGCAACTCCGTGAACTTTTACTGTCGATTGCAGGGGAAGAGAACTTGCCCCGCAATGTGATCCACGCCGACGGGTCCCCGCTGAATGAGGACCACCTCAACCACATCCGCGCGGTATATGCGCAGGTCGCCGACGCCTTTCCTTGGCAAAACGGTGATCTGTTGTTGCTGGACAACATGCTATATGCCCATGGGCGCCAAAGTTTTAGCGGTGATCGCCGCGTTTTGGTCGCCATGGCGTCTGTCTAACCCGCGTTTCCATCACCGAACAAACGGACATCCCGATTGCGGCGCCCTCAAGGGGTCGAGCCAGGCTGTGAAAGCCGACCGACCGCGCCTGCAACGGCTTCCTCGGCCCATCAATGGGGCGAGGCTAAGAAAGGTGCATCATGACGAATTATTTTTTTGGTTCGGCCACGAACCTGGTCACCCGACTGCGCGATTTGGCTGATTCTCAGGCAAGCCAAACCGCCTTCCATTTTCTCAACGAACGATCCGGGTCGATCACCCAAATGAGTTTTGCCACGCTGGATCAGAAGAGCCGTGCCATAGCCGCCGGGGTCCAGCAAGCGGGTATCAAGGCACGGGCCCTGCTGTTGTTCGACCGCCCCACCGATTTTGTCAGCGCGTTTTTCGGTTGCCTGTACGCGGGCGTGGTACCGGTGCCGGCCTATCCCCCGGCCCCCAATCCAGCCCATTGGCAGCGCTTGGAAGATATCGCGGTCGATGCCGGTGTCGACGGGCTGTTGAGCAGCACCAAGTTGTTGCCTTCGATTGAAGCGGCCATGCAGCGCAAGCCAAGCTTCGCGGCGGTACGCGCGCTTGCGGTCGACAGCCTTGACGAAAACGCGGCCTCGGCCTGGACGGCGCCGACGATTGCCGGTGACGACCTGGCCTTTTTACAGTACACCTCCGGCTCGACCGGCTCGCCCAAAGGCGTTCAGGTCACCCACGCCAACCTCCTGGCCAACATTGCCACTTTTGGTCGCGATTTCGGGTTCCACGGTGAAAGCCGTATGGTTAGCTGGCTGCCGTTGTTCCACGACATGGGTTTAATCGGGTGTATGCTTGGGCCGGCGATGGTTGGTTGCCAGGCATTGCTCATGTCACCGGCTTCGTTCATCAAAAACCCGGCGCGCTGGCTGCAATCGATCAGCGACTTCGGCGGAACGATCAGCGGCGGGCCCAATTTTGCCTACGACCTATGCACGCACAAAATAAGCGAGGAACAGTTGGCGGGCTTGGACCTGTCAACCTGGGAAGTGGCCTTTAACGGCGCCGAACCGGTGCGGGCTGCAACCTTAAGTCGGTTCGCCAAACGATTTAACCCCTGCGGTTTACGACCAGGAGTGCTCAAGCCCTGTTACGGCTTGGCTGAAGCGACGCTTTACGTTTGCGGCGTGGACGTCGACGATCGCGCCTTGGTTCATTCGGTCTCGGCCAAGGCACTGGCGGCCAACCAAACGATGGCACCGAACGACGATGCGGATCGCCTCGATTTGGCGGCGTCGGGTCGCCTCAACGATGACCAGCGCGTGCTGATTGTTGACCCGGAAAGCTTGCAAACGCGCGGCGACGGCGCGGTCGGCGAGATTTGGATTCAGGGCAGTGGGGTAACAGCGGGTTACCGCAACCGGCCGGAACGCAACCAACGCGACTTCGCGGCCTATACGGCGGCGGGCGAAGGGCCGTATTTACGCAGCGGCGATTTAGGTTTCGTTCATGCCGGCGCCTTATTTGTGACGGGTCGCCTCAAGGACCTGTTGATTTTTAATGGGCGCAACCTGTACCCAAGCGACATCGAACACACGGTCGAACGAGCAGCGCGCGGCCTGCGACCAAGCTGTGGCGCGGCGTTCAGCGTGCCTGACGAAAACAGCGAAAGTTTGGTGATTCTCCAGGAAATCACGCCACGCCAGTTCGATGACAGCCAGGCCGACGCGGTCCTGGCCGCCATTCGCGACAAGGTCATGCGCGACCACGGTGTCCAGCCGGCAACGATTTACCTGTTGCGTCCCAACAAGATCCCCAAAACCTCGAGCGGTAAAGTGCAGCGTTATCGCGCCCGTCAACGCTTCCTGGAAGGCGCGTGGCAACCGGTATTCTCCTGGCAACAGCCCCAACAACCACCAGCGCAAACCGCGTCGGCCCCGGCAGCGCCTCGCCAGGCTGCCGACATCGATCGCCAGGTGCGCAGCCTCTTGGCCGCCACCTTGGGTTTGGCCAATGCCGACGCGCTGCAAGGCGAACAAAAGTTATTCGAATTGGGTCTGGATTCGATAGGGGCCCTGGAATTTAAGGGTCGCCTCGAAGACGAATTCCACTTGGAGCTGCCGGCAACACTGGTCTTCGATTATCCGACAATTGCGGCGCTGGTCACTTTTGTGACGACGTCGTGTGGCATCACCACCGCTGCGGCCGAAGCGGATTTGGACGACCTCGACGAAGACCAATTGGCCGACATGCTGGCGCAAGAGCTGGCGGGCAGCCAAGGCGGGCGCGTATGACGAAAGCGACGGATCGACGCAAACTCCTGCAGGAAGCCATTCGCGAAATACAACGCCTGAAACGCGCCAACCAGGATTTGGCCCAACGCGGTCAAGCGGCCCTGGCCATCGTCGGCGGCGCCTGCCGTTTCCCCGGCGGGGTCAACGACCTGGCGAGCTTCCACCAGCAACAACAAGCAGGGATTTCGGCGGTTTCACGACTGTGTGACCACCCGCGTTTTCGCGCCCATCGCGACGATCCGATCCTGGCCGGCATGCATGCGGCTTTGCTCGACGACGTCGAAGGTTTCGACGGTGACTTTTTCAATATCCCGGCGCGCGAAGCGGCGCTGATGGATCCCCACCAGCGCTTGCTTTTAGAAGTGGCCCATCACGCCTTGGAAGACGCCGGTATCGCGCGCGCGCGTCTGGCCGGCACCGAGACGGGCGTGTTCGTGGGCACCAGTAGCTTGGACCACGCCTTGCGGGTCGGCGCCCATCAAGATCGCGAGGCGGTGAACGCGTACACGGGAACGGGCGCGGCACTCAGCATTAACGCGGGCCGGCTGTCTCACGGCTTGGGCGTGACCGGACCCAGCCTGGTGGTCGACACGGCCTGCTCTTCGTCGTTGGTAGCCATCCACCTTGCCTGCCAAAGCCTGCGCCGTGGCGAGTGCCGAACGGCGATTGCGGCCGGCATCAACTTAATTCTAGCCACGGCTTCCAGCCAAACGCTGGCGGCGGCGGGCGTGCTCTCGCCCAGCGGGGCCTGTCATACTTTTGCAGCAGCGGCGGACGGTTACGTGCGCGGCGAAGGCTGCGCGGCGTTGGTGCTGAAAACCCTCGACGATGCGCAGGCGGACGGCGACGCAATTCTGGCGGTTATTCACGGCAGCGCTACCAACCACGACGGTGCCAGCAGCGGTTTAACCGTCCCAACCGGCCCGGCCCAAGCGCGGGTCATTCAACGAGCGCTGGCCGACGCGGGCCTCAGCGCCGACGACATCGATTACTTGGAAGCGCACGGGACCGGCACGCAGTTGGGTGACCCAATTGAAGTGAACGTGCTGGGCAAACTCTTCGGTGCGGTTAACCCGATCGCGATTGGTTCGGCCAAAACGATGATCGGCCACTTGGAAGCGGCGGCGGGCATTGCGGGCGTATTGCGTACGGCACTGGCCCTGCACCACGGCCGTTTGCCGGCCCACCTACACTTCGAGAAACCCAACCAGCACATCAACTGGGACAAACTGCCGCTGACGGTCAACACCGAAAGTCGCCCGTGGCCACAGCGCAACCGACCGGCCTATGCCGGTGTCAGCAGTTTCGGGATCGGCGGCAGCAACGCACATGTGGTGCTAGGGGCGCCACCGACCCAAATCCAGGCGACGCCGGCAAAAGCGGCGGTGACCCTGTTAACCCTTTCGGCGCACAATCAAGCGGCGCTCAAAGACTTGGCCCGCGCCTATCGCGATCACGAGGCCCCGTCGACCTTAGCCGTCGGTGTGCGCCACCGCCGCGACCACTACCCTACCCGACTGGCCTTGGTCGGCACGGACGATACTGAACTGCGCACACAACTGGATCGTTACATTATAAATGGTTCTCAACCCCAACAATCAGCGCCGCCGCGTCGCCTGGCAATGATGATCGGCGGCCAGGGCACGCAATACGCGGGCATGGGCGCGGCCTTGGATGTGGCCGAACCGGTCTTCCGCGCGGCGCTCGACGAATGCGCCGAGGTACTGGCCGACGAATGCGATATCCCTTTACGCGACATCCTCAACGACGGGCACCGCCTAACGCAAACGCAATACGCGCAACCGGCGATTTTTAGTGTCGCCTACGCAAGTGCCCAACTTTGGCAACACTGGGGTTTGAAACCCGAGCTGGTCTTCGGCCACAGCGTCGGCGAATACGTGGCGGCCTGCTTGGCGGGCATTTTCACGCTAGAGACGGCGCTTAAACTGGTGGCGGCACGCGGTCGGGTGATGGCAACGGCGACCGGCGGCGCGATGGCGGCGATTCACCGCGATGAAAAGCAAACGCGCGCGCTGCTGGAAGCATCCAACTTACCCCTCGATATCGCCGCGATGAACAGCCCCAAACAAACGGTGGTCGCCGGCGGCCGCGAACACATCGAAAACCTAATCAGCCAACTCAAGCAACGTGGCATCGGTGGCAAATTGCTGCCGGTCGATTACGCATTCCACGCCCGCCACATGGACGCGGCGGCAGCCGCATTTGCCGACATCGTTGCCGCCGCCGAGATCAAACCGGCGCGGCTACCGATCATCGCCAATGTGAGCGGCCGCTTGGACGACGGCGCGATGAGCAACGCCGGCTACTGGGTCGATCACATTCGCCAACCGGTGCAATTCGCGGCTTCGCTGCAGCAAGCGGCCGAGCTGGGCATCAACAGTTTCCTGGAAGTGGGCGCCTGTTCGGTGCTGACCGGCCCGGCCCGCCAAAACCTCAGTGACCCGACCCTGCTGTGGTTGGCGGGCCAAAAACAAAAAAGTGACGGCCGGCCGGCCTCGGCGTTACGCCCGCACCTGACCTCACTGGCGCAGTGGTATGAAGCGGGCGGCAAGGTGGCTTGGCACCAGTTCGACGCGGCCCATCAATCCGCACCGGTCAAAGCACCGCACTACCCGTTCCAACACGATCACTATCCGCTAATCGGCAGCGCTGCCGGCCCGGCGACCACGGCGTCAATCGAACCGCCGGCCCCCGCCGCCACAATAGACAGCGACCAAGTCCAAGACGAAATCATCACGCTGCTGGCCGACGTCTTAATGGTGCCCAAGGCGAGCATTAACGCCGATGCGTCATTGCTGGAACTGGGCAGTGACTCGGTGGCCCTGGCCGACGCGGCCCAAAAACTGGAGCGGCGTTTTGGCGTACAACTGCAGTTACGCCAATTTTTTGAAGACTTACAAAGCCCGCGCCTGTTGGCGGCCCATATTGCCGCGCACACACCGTTACGGCGCCAGACCGGTCCCGAATCGTCGCCGACAGGCACAGGCGACGACGACGTGGTGGCCGCCCTGTTCCAGCAACAACTGGACATCATGCAACGCCAGTTGGCGGTGCTCGAACAACGCAAAATCGCACCCCCCTCAGCCCTGCCGCGCGCGGCGGAAGCAACGGCGGCCCAAACCGCCCCGCGCGCCAAAACCACCTTGCCCTGGGGCGGCTTGAACCTGGTCTCGGCCCAATTATCGCCACGGCAGCAGGCCCACCTGGACGCATTAACGGCGGCCTACACGGCGCGCACCCAGGCCTCGAAATCCTATGCAGGCAAAAGCCGCCAACACCTGACCGACAACCGCGCTTCGGCCGGTTTCCGTTTCTCAACCAAGGAAATGTTGTACCCCATTGTGGCAGAACGCTCGGAGGGTGCCTATTTTTGGGATCTTGACGGCAACCGCTACATCGATATCACCATGGGGTTCGGCACTTATTTGCTCGGCCACCAGCCGACGATCGTCAATGAAGCGCTGCAGGAGACCTTGGCCAAGGGCATGCAAATCGGCCCCCAATCGGCGCTGGCAGGCGACACGGCGGCGTTAATTTGCCAATTGACCGGCGCCGATCGCGCCGCCTTCCTTAACTCGGGAACGGAAGCCGTCATGACGGCCTGTCGCTTGGCGCGCGCCACCACCGGTCGCCGCAAAATTGCCATGTTCGCGGGTGCCTACCACGGCCACGGTGACGCAACCCTGGGTTCGGCCGACGAAAACGGCAACACCTACGCGGCGATTGCAGGCATCCCCGACAGCGCGGTCGCCGACATGGTGGTCTTGCACTACGGCGAGGACAGCGCCCTGCGCTACGTGGAAGAACACGGCCACCACCTGGCGGCAGTGCTGGTGGAACCGGTACAAAGCCGCAACCCCGGCCTACAGCCACGCGCCTTTTTGCAACGGCTGCGCGAACTGACGCACGCGGCCGGCTGCGCGCTCATATTTGATGAAATGATTACCGGCTTTCGCAGCGCGCCAGGCGGCGCCCAGGCTTGGTTCGACGTCCGTGCCGACTTGTGTACCTACGGTAAGGTGGTTGGCGGCGGCATGCCGATCGGCGTGGTCGCGGGCACCGCCAGGTTCATGGACGCCCTCGACGGCGGCGCCTGGTCGTTCGGCGATGACAGCTATCCGACGGCTGAAACCACCTTCTTCGCGGGCACCTTCTGCAAACACCCGCTGACGATGGCGGCGGCCCATGCGGTGTTAAGCCACATTGCCGCATGCGGCCCAAGCCTGCAACAGGAACTCAACGCGCGCACCACCGCCTTCGCCGACGAACTCAACGCCTGGTTCCAAGCGCAAGCGGTGCCGATCCGCATCGACCATTTCGCCTCACTGTTCCGTTTCAATTTCCAACAAAACCTCGACCTCTTCTTTTACCACCTGGTCCACCAAGGCGTGTACATCTGGGAAGGACGCACCTGCTTCTTCTCGACGGCCCACGGCGATGCCGATATCGCGGCGGTCAAAACCGCGATTAAAACGGCGGTCAACGAACTGCGCGGTGGCGGTTTCCTGGGCGAGACCGAAGCCGGTGCCGGCCAAGATCGCTTCCCATTATCGACGGCCCAACAGCAAATGATGTTGGCGCGGGCGCGCGATACCGGCGCCGACAGTGCCTACCATTTGACGGCCGATCTCGAATTAAACGGCGTGCTGGACATAACCCGCTTGGCCGAAGCTTACCTGGCAATCCAACGGCGCCACCCAGCCTTACGGCTGCGCAACGACGGCGAACAGCAATGGCACGACGCGGCGCTGGACCAACTCCAGCATATCGATTTGCGCGGGCACACCCATCCAGCCGCAGCCCTACGTACGGGTTTAACGGAAGCCGCCAACGAGAGCTTTGATCTGCAGCAACACGCGCCGTGCCGCGCCCGGTTGTTCCAAACGGCACCGCAACGCTTCCACCTGCATTTGCGCCTGCACCACGTGGTCGCCGACGGTTGGTCGGCGGGTTTGGTGTTACGCGACCTGTGGCAAAGCTACGCGGGTCGCGGCACCACCGAAACGGCGCCGAGTTTTGCCGAATACTTAGAGCGGCACAGCAATGACGACTACGGTCACCAGACAACCTATTGGCTCGCGCGTTTTCGCGGCCGGCAGTTTGGAAACCCCTTCCCCGCGCGCGCAAGCGCCGGTCATGCCCGCGCCGGCGCACGCCACGCACTGCGAATCCCCGCCGCGGCGGTTAAAAAGACAGCCGCCGCGCATGGGGTCACGCCGTTTATGTTGCTGCTGACGGCCTGGTGTCGGCGTTTGCAACAGCACGCCGAAAACCGCGATTGGATCATCGCCACGCCGAGCACGGGACGCAGCCGCGTTGAAGACCAAGGCGTGGTTGGCTACTGTACCCATCTTTTGCCGCTGTTGGCCCAGCCAGGCGGCGACAGCTTCGCCCAGCACTTAGACGCCATGCGACGCCAGGTCCTCGACGCCTTCGAAAATGCCGACGTGCCCTTCGCCGACTGGTTCGCCCAACTCAGCCGCGAGCAGGGCGCCACCCCGGCACCGGCCGCTTTGTTTAACTACGAAAAGGCACCGGCCCTGCCCGCCGTCACAGACCTGACGCTCACCTTGGTCCCAAGCAAAATCACCACAAGCGCCTTCCCTATCATTTTCAACGCGGTCGACCTTGGCGAACACTATGAATTGGCCTGTGACTTTCAACTGCGCCATTTCGACGAGCAGCAAGTTGACAACCTATTAAAGGCGCTGACCGACGACCTGCGTGCTTTAGTTGAAACTGGAACGGTCGCCGTCGACGCCGTAAAACCCCAGTCGGCGCCGCTCGCACCTGGTGACCCGCGTTGGTTGAGCCGGCGCCTGGCCGATGTCGCCGCCGCCTCGCCCCAGGCCGCCGCCTTGTGCGACGGGAAACAAACCCTTGATTACGCCACGCTTTACCGGCAGGTCCAGCGTTTGGCGGCCGACTTGCGTAAACGCGGAATCGGTCCCGAAAAACAGGTCGCCTTGGTGGCCGCGCCCAGCATCAACCGCATCGCCGCCTTGCTGGCGGTGTGGCATTGCGGCGCGGTTGCGGTCGTCATCGATGCCGATCAACCCGCCGGCCGCCGCAACGCCATGCTACAGCGATGTGCCATTTCCCTGTGCCTGGGCGACACGGAAACGGACGGCGAACGCGCCCTCGATTCGTGGGTCGAGGCCTGCAACGCGGCGCCGGCACACCCCGTCGAACCAACGCCGGTCCACGCCGACAACGCCGCCTACCTCGTGCATACATCCGGCAGTAGCGGCGCCCCCAAACCGGTTTGCGTCACCTACGGCGGCTACCGCCACGTCTGCGACGACCTCAGCCGCCGATACCAAATCGGCGCCGGCGACCGCCTGCTGCAATTGGTCGGCCTGCATTTCGACGTGGCCATGGCCGACATCGCCTTGGCGCTGGGCAACGGCGCCTGCCTGGTGCTCGCACCCCACAACTGCCTGCGCGACGGTGAAGGTACGGTTGCCTTGCTGGCGCGCGAACGCATCAGCCACGTGCAATTACCCCCCTCGGCGCTGGCCCACTGGCCCGAACACCCACTGCCCGACCTGCGTCACCTGATCCTGGGCGGCGAAGTCTGTCCGCCGGCCGGCTTGGCGCGTTGGGCGGGTAACCGAACCATCCACAACGCTTACGGACCGAGTGAAACCACGATCACGGTATGTGCGGGCCTGCTGCAAGCCGGCCAACCGGTAAACCTGGGTCATGCATTGCCAGGCTGCACGCTGCGCGTCGTCGATGACCATGGCCGCGAGCAACCCGCCGGCGTCGAAGGCGAATTGGTGATCGGCGGCCCAACCCTGGCGCGCGGTTACGCCGGTGACGCCCGCCTCAGCGCGACAATGTTCGTGCCCGATCCCAACCCGACGACACCGGGCGCGCGCCTTTACCGCAGCGGCGACCGCGTGTGCCGCAACAGCGACGGCACCCTGCGTTTCTTGGGGCGCATCGACCGCCAAATCAAGTGGCGCGGCCTGCGCATCGAGTTAGGCGAGATCGAACAAGCGCTGCATGCCTGCAGCAACGTTAGCCAGGCGGCGGTCGTGTTCCGCGATAATCGCCTCGACGGCTACGTCACCGGTACCGACTTGGACAGGGACCTGCTGCGCCGCCAACTGGCCGAACGCCTACCCGCAACCCACCTGCCGCAGAGCCTGACGGTTTTGGCGTCGTTTCCGGTAACGGCCAACGGCAAGCTCGACCAACAAGCCTTGCCGCAACCCAACCACAAGCCGTTGCGGCCCCTACAAAAACAAAGCGAACAACAAATCGCCGAAATTTGGCGCGAACTGTTACCAGGCGTCGAAATCGGTGCCGACAGCCATTTCTTCGAGCTCGGCGGGCACTCGTTGCTGGCCGGCCAAGTGCGCACCCGTCTGCGCGAACGGTTCGGCATCACGCTGGACCTGCCGCAACTGTTTGAATACCCAATCCTCGCCGATTTGGCGCGGGTCGCCGAAAGCCGGCAAGGTCACACAACGGCACGGATAACACCGGCCCCCGACGACGCCGCCGTGGCGCTGACGTCCCAGCAGCAACGGCTGTGGTTCCTCGAGCAATTCGACGGCCCGAGCGCGACCCACAACATGCCGCTGGCGCTGCACCTACACGGCGACCTCGACCAGCAGGCGCTTAGCGACGCCGTCGACGCGCTCAATCGGCGCCACCCGATGCTGACGAGTTATGTGCTTGAACAAAACGACCAGGCGCTCATCGGCAGCGGTCAGGCGACAACATTGCGCTATGTCGATCTTCAAACCGACAATGAGGAAACCCGCAACCGTGAACTGGCACGACGCCTCGTAACGGAAAGCCAAACACCGTTTGTATTGAAGCAAGGCCCGTTGGTGCGCTGGACGTTGTTCCACCTGGCACCGCAACACCACGTCCTAGCGCTAACACTGCACCATTTGATTGCCGATGGTTGGTCGATGGGCGTTTTGCTGGGCGATCTCACCGCCGGCTACAACGCCGCCCGCGCCGGCCAGACGCTGCCGGCACCGGCAAAGGGATTGCAGTACCGCGATTTTGCCTACCACCAACAACAGCATCGCGACCAAAACCAGGTATCGGCCGATTTCTGGCGCCAAACCCTGGCCGACCTACCACCGTTACTGGAATTGCCAACCGACCGTCCTCGACCGCGCCAACAGGATTATTGCGGCGCTTTGTTGCCAATCCACTTTGCACCAGCCGTGGCCAATCAGGTCGACAGCTTGGCGCAACAACAAGGCGTCACACCGTTTATGGTATTGTTGGCCGGCTTCAAGTTGTTGTTGGCCGACTGGTCCGGCAGCAACGACATCGCTGTCGGGACGCCGGTCGCGGGCCGCGATCACGGTGACCTGGAACAGGTGGTCGGGTTGTTCCTCAACACTTTGGTGTTGCGCAACCACATCGACCACCAGGCGTCCTTCGCCGATTTACTGGCCCAGGTGAAAAACAACAGCCTGGCGGCGTTTAACCACGCCGACCTGCCGTTTGAACGCGTGGTGGATTTGCTTCAACCGCAGCGCAGCCTGGCCCACGCGCCCTTGTTCCAGGTGATGTTCATCCTCAACAATGCGCCGCTCCCGCCGTTGCACCTGGACGGCTTGACGAGCAC
The DNA here is from genome assembly GCA_030429565.1 of Holophagae bacterium. GTDB lineage: Bacteria > Acidobacteriota > Holophagae > Acanthopleuribacterales > Acanthopleuribacteraceae > Acanthopleuribacter. The sequence goes on from JAUIFE010000016.1 coordinate 56,255, forward strand.
ACTGATTGAACAGCCGGGAACCCGTTCGGAGTTTGATCTAACCCTGTCACTGCGCCAGTCTGAAGAAGGTCTGGTCGGCGACCTGGAATACCGCACCGACCTGTTTGACCGCGCGACGATGGAACGTCTGCGCGACAGCCTGGAGCAGGTGTTGCTGATGGTGTGCCGCCAACCGCAACGGCGTTTATCGGCGCTATGCCTGCTGCCGGCGGCGACTGTTGCCCAACTGCGCGTCCAAAGCGCGGCACCACCGTTACCGGTCGAAGCGTTGCAGTTCCCGATCCACCGCCGTTTCGAGGCCTGGGCCCAACACGCCGGTGACAACCTCGCCGTGGTCGACGGCGACGAACGCCTCAGCTACGACGCGCTCAACCGGGCCGCCAACCAACTGGCCCACCACTTACGCGGCTTGGGTCTGCCACCCGAAAGCCAAATAGGTATTTGCCTGCCACGCGGTGCCGGCACGGTTATCGCCGTGCTGGCCTGTCTCAAGGCGGGCCTGGTTTATGTACCGCTCGACCCGCGTTTACCCAGTGGCCGGTTGGCGAGCATGGTCGCCCACGGCGACATCAAACGGCTGATCACCAACGCGGCCACCGACAACCGGGCCGACTGGTACAGCGGCGCCAAAGACAACCTCGACGCGCTCGCCGACCACTTGGCTCATCTTCCCGACGACAACCCGACCCTGCAGGTCGAGCCCGACCAGGCAGCCTACGCCGTGTTCACCTCCGGCACAACCGGCGCGCCCAAGGCGGTGGTCAACACCCATGCGGCGTTGGCAAGCACGGCGGCGGCCTGGTTGGAGGCCTACGACCTGCAACCGCACCAAACCCACTTGCAAATGGCGGCCTTTTCGTTCGACGTGTGGGGCGGCGACCTGATGCGAGCGCTGTGTAGCGGCGCACGTTTGGTGATTTGCCCGGCCGATACCCTGCTCGACCCGCCAGGTTTGTTTGCCCTGATGGAACGCGAACAGGTGAGCCACGCCGAATTCGTGCCCGCCGTCTTGCGCCACCTGGTGCAGTGGCTCCACGACAGCAAGCGCCGCCTCGATTTCATGACGATGATCGTTACCGGTTCCGACCTGTGGTACACCCGCGACCAAGTCGCCCTGGAAGCGGTCTGCAGCGAGAGCACACGTCTGATCAACAGTTACGGATTAACCGAAGCGAGCATTGATTCCACCTGGTACCAAGCGCCACGTGGACCGGCCGGCAATGACGGGCCGGCCGGCGACGAAAGCGCGGCCGGCAATGGCGGCGTGTTGGCCATTGGCCAGGCCTTTGCCGGTGTCGAGACCTGGGTCCTGAATCGTTTCGGCCACTTGAGCGCGCCAGGCGTGGTTGGCGAGCTGTGCATCGGCGGACCCGGCATTGCACGCGGCTATCACGGCTTGCCCGCCAAAACCGCCGACGCCTTTGTGCCGCACCCCTTCCCCACCCAACCCGGCGCGCGTCTCTACCGCACCGGCGACCTGGCGCGCCGCCACCACGACGGCACGATTGAATTGGTCGGCCGTCGCGATCATCAGGTCAAAATTCGCGGGTTCCGCATTGAAACCGCCGAAATCGAAGCGCACCTGACCGCCCACGACGCCGTCCATGTGGCCGTGGTGCAAGCGCGCGGCGACGCGTCACACCGTTACTTGGTTTGCCACTACACGGGCACGGCCGACAGCGACACGCTGCGCGCCTACCTGGCGGCACGGCTACCGGACTACATGGTGCCGGCACTGTGGCAGCACCGCGAGGGCATGCCGCTGACGGCCAACGGCAAGATCGACCGCTTGCGCTTGGCGCAAAGTGACATCGCCGCACCGACAGCGAACCAAAGCGCACGTGACACCGACCACAACGTCGGCGGTCCGGCCGCAACGCTGCTGGCCGTGTGGCGCGAGCTGCTGCCGCACAAAGAGATCGGCGTCGACGATAACTTCTTCGCCTGTGGCGGCGATTCCATCCTCAGCCTGCAAGTGGTCGCCAAGGCGCGCCACGCCGGCTTAACCGTTACCGCCAAACAAATCTTCGAACACCAAACCATTGCCGAACTGGCCCAGGTCGTAACCACCACCACCGCCGCCCCTACGGCGCAAGTCCAAAAACCGGTCCACGGCGCGGTCGCCTTAACACCCATCCAAATTTGGTTTTTCCAACAGAACTTCGCGCAAGCACACCACTTCAACCAAGCGTTGCTGTTCGAACAACGCACGCCGCTCGACCCGCAACAGGTCCGCACCACGCTGGCCCATTTGGCGGCACACCACGACCAATTACGGGCACGTTTTAGCCACGACGCCTTGGGCGCGGTGGTGCAATGGCTACCCGAACAGGAAACGGGCAACCTGCTGGAAACCATGTCGCTCGGCGACCTACACGAATACGACGAAGCCGAACGCCGGCAGCGCATCGCCACCCACTGCGCCGCGTTACAAAACACGCTCGACTTGGAACAAGGCCCGGCCTGGCGCGTGTTCCTGCTCGATTGCGGTCAAGCACCCAGCCTGCTGCTTTGGGTCTGCCACCACTTAATTGTCGACGGCGTGTCTTGGCGCATCCTGCTCGAGGACTTCGCCACGGTGTACGCCGCCCTCGCCGCCGGACAAACACCCGCTTTGCCGCCCAAAAGCACGGCTTTCCAAAGCTGGGCGCAACAACAGCACGCGGCGGTGCGCATGCCGGCCCTGCGCGACACCTGTACTTATTGGCAAAACGCGCTGAGCGCCGCGCCGACGTTACCAATCGACACACCCAAAGGCAGCAATCGCCACGCCGATCTGGCCTTGGTTCAGGTCGGCTTCGACCGCGACACAACCCACCAGCTCCTGCACGAGATTCCACAAGCCAAGGGGATCACGCTGCAAATACTGCTGTTGGCAGCGCTGACCCAAGCACTGGCCCGCTGGAGCAAGGCCGACGGTGCCTTGCTCGAAGTGGAACACCACGGCCGCGACGGCGACACCGATGTGGCGCGCACGGTCGGTTGGTTCACGGCCACCTACCCGCTGTGGTTACCCAACAGCGACGACTTCGACCAACTGCTCAAACAAACCAAACAACGGCTACAAGCGGTGCCCAACGGCGGTGTCGGCTTCGGCCTGCTGCGCACGCTGCACCCGGATCCAGCCGTGCGCCGCGCCATGGCGGCTCTGCCAACGCCACGTATCGGCTTCAATTATTTGGGGCAACTGGACGGCGCGGGCGGCGCGGACTTGCCGCTCCAACCGGTCGAGAACCTGCTGCTCGGCGACATCCACGCCGACAATGCGCGCACGCTGGAACTGGAAATCACGGCCCACATCCAACAGGGCCGGTTGACGGTGACGTTGGATTACAGCCGCGAACGTTTTGCGGAAAACACGATCAACGCCCTCGGCGACGGTTTGCAGCGCAGCCTGAGCGGCCTGATCACGCATTGCCTCGCGGGCGACGCACCCCTACTAACCCCTTCCGATTTCCCCAACGCGGACCTGGCTCAAGACGACTTGGACCGCCTGCTAACTTTTTTAGGGTGAACACGATGACGACTACCACGCTTTCGAAAAACAACATTGATTCGATCTATAATTTGTCGCCGTTGCAAACCGGTTTGCTGTTCCACGCCGTCGAAGCGGGCGAAGACAGCCCCTACCATGCCCAACACTGTTTTGCGATTCAGGGCGAGCTGGATGCGACGCGTTTTGCCGAAGCCTGGCGCACCTGCTTGGCGCGCCACCCCATCCTGCGCTCGGCTTTTTTCTGGCAACAGGTGCGCCAACCCCTGCAAATCGCCGCCAAAACCGTCGACCTGCCGTTAACGACCCACGACTGGCGTGATCGCAACCCGGCCCAGCAACAAGACGCGCTGGCGCCATACCTCGAAGCGGATCGCAACCAAGGTTTTAACCTCAACCAACCGCCGTTGCTGCGCCTGCACCTCATCCAACGCCGCGACGATGCCTATTGGTTCATTCTCAGCAGCCACCACCTAATCCTCGACGGCTGGAGTATGGCGATTGTGCTGGGCGAAGTGTTGCAGCAGTTACAGGCCGACAGCACACCAGCCCACCTGCCCGCGCCCAAGCCGTTTGAGGCCTACATCGCCTGGCTGAAAGACCGTAACCCTTTGGAAAAAGAACGTTTCTGGCGAGAACAATTAAAGGGTTTTCGCGCGCCGACCTCGTTTGGTATCGCCGGTGAAGCACGGCCCTATCACGAAAAAACACCGCCCTACCGCGAACGGCTTGAGGCGCTCGGACGCACCGATTCGGCACGCATCGAGCAGTGGTGTCGCCGTCACGGCGTGACGACCGCGACCCTGATCAGCGGCGCTTGGGCGCTGTTACTGGCCCGTTACAACGGTTGCGACGACGTCGTTTACGGCACCACCGTCGCCGGTCGCCCGCCGGAACTGGCCGGCAGCGACGAAATGGTCGGCATGTTTATTAACACGCTGCCTAGCCGTGCGCAGTTAAACCGCCATAACAAGGTTCTAAATTGGTTACGCGAACTGCAAGAACAGCAGCACACTTTGCAACACTACAGCGACACGCCGCTGGTCGATATCCAGCGTTGGAGCGATCTCGCCGGTGCGCAACGCAACGCGCTGTTCGATACCTTGGTCGTGTTCGAGAATTACCCCGTCGATGAAGAACTGCGCGCCAACAGCCGGCTGCGCATCGATCCCCATTACGCCTGCCTGGGCCACGAAGAGGGCGCGCTCATCACGCACGGCCGCAACCACTACCCACTAACCCTGGTGGCTGTGCCCGACACCGAACTGCGCCTGGGTTTGGCCTACGACCTGCGTTTCGTCGACCACGACCTGGCCCGTCAACTGCTCGAACGGTTGAAAATCACCGTGCAGCAACTGTGCAACCACGCCGACGAAAAACTTGCCACGCTCAGCCTGCTCAGCGACGCCGAACGCGCCGCCCTGCAACCGTCAACCGCGCTTGCGCCCCAGCCCGACGAGGACTTTGCCACGCGCTTCAAAAAAATAGCAAAGGCCCACGCCGCGCAACCCGCGCTGGTTTACTCCACTCAGACACTCACCTACGGCGAACTTGACCATGCCGCCGATCTGCTGGCGGCCAGACTCATCGCCGCCGGCGTGCAACGGGGCCGCCACGTGGCCCTGCTGCTGGAACGCGAACCGCGTTGGGTCATCGCCATGTTGGCCGTGCTCAAAGCCGGTGCGACCTTCGTGCCGCTTGATGTGGCCTATCCCGAACAACGCCTGCGCTTCATTTTGGAAGACAGCGACGCAACGCTGTTGCTGGGTTCGGGGCCGGCGCCGTTCACCATGCCCGAAACCTGTGCCTACCGCGACGTGACCGAACCAAACGCCGCCGCCGTCCTCGATCCAATCAGTGTTCCGGCCCGACAACCCGCCTATGTGATTTACACCTCGGGCACCAGTGGTCGCCCCAAAGGCGTCGCCGTCAGCCACCACGCCCTGCTGAGTTATGTCGACGCCTTGCAAAACTGCCTGGCGAGCCAACCGGGCGAATCATTGGCGGCACTGGCGACGGTTGCCGCCGACCTGGGTTACACCGCGACCATGGTCGCCCTCGCCCACGGCCGCTGCCTGCGCCTGTTCCCGCACGCCCACAGTTTCGACGGCGACGCACTCGCCGCCGGCCTGGTCGCCTCACCCGTCGACCACCTCAAAATTACCCCGTCACACCTGCGCGGCTTATTGGCCGTCGACCAACCGCAACGGATCTTGCCCCGCAAAACGCTGATCCTCGGCGGCGAGGCCTGTGACCAAGCCTTGGTGCAACAGGTGCTCACCTTGCAACCCGCCCTGCGTGTACTCAACCACTACGGGCCCACCGAAACCACCGTCGGCGTCTTGACCGCCGAATTAGACGGCCGCCGCGCACCGATTCTAGGGGACGCGCTTGCCAACAGTCAGGTGCGCATTGTCGACGGCGCAGGCCTGCCGCAGGCGCCCGGCTTACCCGGCGAAATCGTCATAGCCGGCCACGGCTTGGCCAACGGCTACCACAACAATCCGCGCCTCACCGCCGAGCGCTTCCGACCCAACCCGTTCGGCACCGGCGACCGCCAATACCACAGCGGTGATCGCGGCGTGCTACTGCCGGACGGCGGCATTCAGTTCCTCGGCCGTCTCGACCAGCAGGTCAAAATTCGCGGTTTCCGCGTCGAGCCGGCCGAAATCGCAGCGCGTATCAAAACACTGGACGGCGTCAGTGACGCCGTGGTGATTGCGGAACGCGACGGGCACAGTGCGCGCTTAATCGCTTACCTGGTCGGCACGGTGCCACCCAATCAGGCCGCCGCCCTGGTCGAAAAACACCTGGCGCAGGATCTACCGGCCTACATGATCCCGGCCGCCTACGTCGTGCTGGACCAACTGCCGCTGACCGTTAACGGCAAACTCGACGTGCGCGCCCTACCTGCGCCCGAGCAAAGCGGCCAAGCCGAAAAAGTTACCGAACCGCGCGACGCTGTCGAAAGCATCCTCGCCGAGGTGTGGCGCGACCTGCTCAAACACCCGCACCTGGCCGTTGACGGCAATCTTTACCAAGCCGGTGCCGATTCGATTGTGGTACTACAGGCGATTGCAGCGCTGCGCCGCCACGGCCTCAAGACGACCCCGCGCCAGGTATTCGCCCATCCCAACATCGCCGAACTGGCGGCCGAAATTGACACGCCGAGCCGCGAATGCGAACAACAGTTGCTTGGTTTATGGCGCGACATCCTGCAGAACAACGACTTAAACCGTCACAGTGACTTCTACGCCGCCGGCGGCGATTCCATCAAAGCGCTGCAAATGACCGCCGCCGCCCGTCGCCAGGGTTTGGCGCTTTCGCCGCGCCAACTGTTCCAGAACCCGACCCCGGCGCTGTTGGCCCAAACGCTGGTCGCCCAAAGCGAAACCACCGCGCCGGCGCCGGCGGGCCCGGCCCCCTTCAGCCTGGCGACGCTGCCGGCCGACCGCCTCGCCGCCCTGCACGCCGAGGCTGAGGTCGTTGATTGCTACCCGGTCGCACCAATCCAACACGGCATGTTGCTCGACAGCTTGCTGGACGAAAGCGCCCGTCCCTATTTCAACCAAGTCTGTTTGGATGTGCAGATCGATGTGGACGCCGACGCGATGGCGCGCGCCTGCGATCTGTTGGTGCAACGCCACGCCATTTTACGGACCGGCTTTGTATGGGACGGGCTGGAAACACCGCACCAAGTGCTGTTCGCCAAGGCGCCGTCGCCGTTCCAGAGCCACGATTGGCGCGACCAACCCGCACCTCAGCAACAGGCCGCCGTTGCCGCCTACTGTGCCGCCGACATTCAGCGCGGTTTTGACTTCCGCAGTGCGCCGCTGTGGCGCCTGAGCGCCTTCCGACTCGGCGCCGCGCACAGCCGTTTGGTCTGGAGCCACCACCACCTGATTCTGGACGGCTGGAGCTTGCCACAGTTGTTGCAAGAGCTGTTGGCGTGCTACGAGGCAATCCGACAAGGACAGCCGCCGGTGCTGCCAAAGGCCGCCGGTTATTCAGCTTACTTACAGTGGTTAGCAATGCAAAGCAAAGCAAATGAACAGCAGTTTTGGCAGGCGCAATTGGCCGATTACGACGTCGCGCCCTTGTTGCCAGGGAAAGCGCAAAACGTCCCGGCGGAAAACGTGGTGCGGGTGGCGCTTGATCAAATGACCAGTGACCGCCTCAAGGCTTTTGCCGCCGCCGCCAAAATCACCTTAAACACCTTGGTTCAAGCAGCGTGGGCGCTGACCTTGGCCCGTCGCAACGACCGCGACGACGTCGTTTTCGGCGTCACCCACGCCGGCCGCAACCTGCCCATCGACGACATTGACCACATTCTCGGTGTTTTCATTAACACCGTGCCGCTGCGCCTGCGCATCCGCGACGAGCTCAGTGTACGTGACTGGTTGGTGGCCGTGCAAAACCAAAACCTGACCCTCGATACCATGGTCCACACGCGCTTGAGCGCCATTATGCAATGGTGTGAGCGGCCCGCCGAACAAGCGCTGTTCGAAAGTATTGTGTCGTTTAAGAACCTACCCGCCGGCGATGAAACGGCCCGCCTGGGCGATGCGCTCGGCCTGCAACTGGAAGAAACCCATTTGGGTCACAACAACTTGCCGCTGAGCCTGATGTTCGAACCCGGCGCCCAGCTCAAAATTGAAGCCTACTACCAAGGCGCGCGTTTTGACGCCGACGCTATTCATCAGTACCTCGCGTCGTTCCAAACCCTGTGCCGGCGTTTGGTTGCCAATCCACGCATGCCGGTCGGCGCGGTGACCTTACTCGACGACGCCGAATGGACCCAAATGCAGCGTTGGAGTCGCGGCGCCGAGCCGGCAACGGCAACCACGGTGAACGCCCTGTTCGCCGCCCACGCCGCCAAACATCCCGATCAGCTCGCCTTGGTCGACACGCACCAAACCCTGACCTACGGGGTCTTGGCACAAGCTGTCCGGCAGCGCGCCGCCCAATTGCGCCGCGACGGCGTAACCGCCGGTGACCGCGTCGGCCTATACCAGGACCGCACCACCGACATGGTTGTCAACCTGTTGGCCGTGCTCGCCTGCGGCGCCGTGGTGGTGCCGCTCGACCCGCGTTTACCCGCCGCCCGTTGCACGCTCATGCTAGCCGACGCCAGTCCAACCTTGGTGATTGGCAGCGGCGCGCATCCCGACTGGATGCCGGCAAACCTGCCGTGGGTGGCCTTTGACAACCTCGCCGACGACGTGCAGGAAGTGACTTTCGAAGCCACCGCCGTCAGCCCGACGGACCTGGCCTACATCATTTACACCTCGGGTTCGACCGGTAAACCCAAAGGCGTCGCCGTCAGCCACGGCGCCATTGCCAACTATGCCTGTGCCGTTGTCGAACGCTTGGCTTTGCCCGCCGAGGCCGAGCTGACCACCGCCGCCACCGTCGCCGCCGACCTGGGCCATACCGCGCTGTACGGCGCGCTTTGCACGGGTCGTGTCTTGCGCCTGCTGCCGGTCGCCGCCGCCTTTGACGCCCATCTGTTCGCGTCGCGTTTGGCCGATCAACCCACCGACGTGCTCAAAATTGTGCCTTCGCACTTGGAAGCACTGCTGACCGTCGAGCAGCCGCACCGCCTGCTGCCGCGCCATACCTTGGTTTTCGGTGGCGAGGCGCTGACCGCGCCGCTAATCGAAAAAGTACGCGCCTTGGCGCCCGAACTGCAGATCGTCAATCACTACGGACCCAGTGAAGCGACCGTTGGCGTCTTGACCCATCGCGTCGAGACGCACAGCCACGACGAACCACGCATTCCCGTCGGCCTGCCGATGGCGGGCTGTGAGGCCTGGGTACTCGACCGCGCACAACGACCGCTACCGGTCGGCGTGGCCGGCGAATTGTACCTGGGCGGCCGTTGTCTGGCCGACGGCTATTGGCGCAACCCATCCCAAACCGAAGCCGTTTTTGTGGCCCATCCCTTCGCCGCCGGCGCACGGCTGTACCGCAGCGGTGACCGCGTCGTGCGCCGCGCCGACGGTGCGCTCGTCTTCCTCGGTCGCGTCGACGACCAGGTCAAAATTCGCGGGTACCGCGTTGAACCGGGCGAATTGGCGGCTTGGCTGCGCGCGCAAGACGAAGTCGGCGACGCCGCCGTTAAGGTTTGGCGCGACGATCACGGCAACCGGCTGGCCGCCTATTGGGTACCGAGCCAGGCCGACGCCGATGCCGCTGCACTGCAACAACGCATGCAAAACCAGTTACCGGATTACCTGGTGCCCGCCGATCTGGTCGCCTGCGCGGCCCTACCGCTGAACCTCAACGGCAAGGTCGACCGCAACCAATTGCCCGATCCCCGCGCCGACCAAGCCCAAGCCCAACAGGTCAACGCGCCGCGTACTCCGGCCGAAACCGTGCTACACGACATTTGGTGCGCCCTGTTCCGTCGCGATGCCGTCGACATCGACGCCAACTTCTTTGAACTGGGCGGCGACTCGATTCTCAACCTCCAGGTGACCGCCAAAGCACGCGCGGCCGGCCTTATTTTCAAACCACGCGACCTGTTCGCCCACCCGACCATTGCCGGCTTGGCCGCTGTCGCCAAAACCGCCGCTGTCAAAAGCCCGGCACCGGCGCCGCTCGCCCCGGAACTGACGCCGATCCAGCGCGCCTTCTTCGCAACCGAACGGCCCAACGCCAACCACCACAACCAAGCCTTGTTGCTTCGTCTGCGCCGACCCGTCGCCGATGCCGATCTAGAACGCGTCATGCACCATTGGGCGGCACGCCACGAAGGCTTGCGCCTGCGCTTCAACGGCGGCCAAGCCCGCCTGGTGACGGCGGCCGAAGCGGTTGCGCCGATCATCCAAGCCGACGGCACCCACAACCTGACGGCCTGGGACGCCCAGGTCCAAGCGAGCCTCGACCTGGCCAACGGCCCAACCTGGCGGCTGGCACGCCGTCGCGACAACCACGACGACCACCTCCTGATCGTATTCCACCACTTGCTGGTTGACGGCGTGTCATGGCGCATTTTGCTCGACGACCTGCTTCAGGTGCTGAGCCAACCCCATTTACCCTTACCGACGCCTACGCCCGCACCGACCGCACCGTGGGTGGCGGCGGCGCGATTCTGGACCGCCACGCCGGCGGCAGCCGAGGTCGCCCAACGCTGGGCCGTGCATTGCCCGACCACGATGCCGTCACTGCCCAACGCACCGGCCGACAGCCGCCACGGCGACAGCCATGAAGTGACGCGCCGGCTCGACGGCCCAACCACGCACCGGTTATTGCACAAATGCGGCGCCGCCCTGAATACCGACGTGCAAGACCAACTGATCAGTGCGCTGCTGACGGCGCTGGCCGAGCGTTTGCCAGACGACCAGGTGTACCTCGACATGGAAGGCCACGGTCGCGAGGATTGGGGTCACGACATCGACCTCAGCGATTGCGTCGGCTGGTTTACCGCACGTTATCCGGTCGCCTTCGCCAGGAAGGCCGAGACACCGCTCGCCCGCCTGCAACAGGTCAAACAACAACTGCGCTGCTTGCCGGCGGCCGCCACCTTCGGCGTGCTCAAACACCTGGCCGGCGACGCGCGTTTATCCGGGCCAAATCCTTGCATCAGCTTTAATTACCTCGGTCAGGTTGATGCCGGCGCGGACCACGGCGAGCTTGCCGAAGTCGTCGCCGATTACGACGGCTTGCACCAAGATCCCGCCAACCCACGTCAGCACCAGCTCAATGTGGTGGCCGACATCGCGGACGGCAGACTCAACCTCAACTTCAGCGCGGACCGCCGCCAGTACGACCAACCGGCGTTAAACGCGCTGGCCGACGACGTCCTCGCCGCGCTGAACACGCTCATCGAACAAACAGCCGATGCCGATGTGGGTGCGCGCCACAACTGTGATTTCCCTTTGGTCGACATGAACCAAACGGCCCTCGACCAACTGCTGCCGGCTCCTTTGTGGCGGCGCGTGGTCGACCTCTATCCGGCCACGCCGATGCAGGCCGGATTGTTGTTCCATGCCGTCAGCGACGGCGACAACGAGGCCTACCTCAACCAGTTCCGTTGCAAACTTATCGGCCCCTTTGACGAAAACGCCTTTGAACAAGCCTGGCAAACAGCGGTGCAGCGCCACGACATCCTGCGCACCGGCTTTGTTCAACCCGAAGACGGGCCCGCGTTGCAAGTGGTCTACCGCGAGGCACGTTGTCCGCTGCACCGCGCCGATTTGCGCGCCCTCGACAGCGACGCCGCCGGTGCCGCCGTCGACAGTTACCTGCGCCAAGATCGCGATCAGGGTTTCGTGTGGCGCGATGCCCCCTTGATGCGGTTGGCCTTGTTCCAGCACAGCGCGACGGAACACACGCTGGTTTGGACCCGCCACCACGTGCTGATGGACGGCTGGTGTTCGGCGTTGCTAATCGATGAAGTGCTGCGTTTTTACGCGGCCTACACCCAAAAACAACACCCGCAACCCACGCCGATTAAACCCTACCGCAACTACATTGCTTGGCGCCTGAAGCAGGATCTCGGCGCCGCCGGCGCCTACTGGCGCGAGCGCCTCGCCGGCTTCACCGAAGCAAGCGCCTTACCACGCCGACGCGGCATCGCGCCGCGTACCGGTTACGGCGAACAACTGGTTTCATTCGATGCCGCCGCGACGCGCCGCCTCCAAAGTGCCGCACGCGCCGCCGGTGTTACCCTCAATACCCTGTGCCAAGCCGCTTGGGCACTGTTGCTGGGGCGCACCTGCGACCGCACCGACGTGGTGTTCGGCGCCACCGTCGCCGGCCGCCCAACCGAGGTCGACGGCGTCACCGACATGCTCGGTTTGTTCATCAACAGCCTGCCGTTGCGCTTAAACCTGGCTGAAACAGGCACGGTCCAGGCCTGGCTGCAACAAATCCAGCAGCTCAGCGTCGCCGACCGTCGCTTCGAACACCTTGCCTTGAGCAGTATCCAACAACAAAGCGAACTCGCCGGCGATGAAGCGCTGTTCGACAGCCTGCTCGTCTTCGAAAACTACCCCGGTCAAGCCACACAACTGCCCAACGGCCTGCGCTTCGAGGCCGTCACCAACGTCGATCGCACCCACTACCCACTGACCCTGATCGTGCAACCGGACGAGGTCCTGCAGGTTCAGTTCAGCTACCGCCGCGACTGTTTTAGCGACGACCAAATCGAATTGGCGGCGCAACGGTTCAAGCGCATTGCGACCGCCTTGGCGACGGTTCAGGACCTGGCCGAGGTGATTTGGTTTGATCCCAGCGACATTGTGCAAACGGCGACGCCGGCGTCCCCCTTCCAACCGGTCCAACGCTGGTTCGAACGCCAATTGACCTTGCAACCCGAAAACACCGCCCTGACGGCCGGCGACACCCGGCTCAGTTACCAAACGCTTCATGAGCGCGCCGAACGTTGGGCGCAGGTGTTGCTTGAACGCGGCGCCGGCCCCGGTCAACGCATTGCCGTGGCACTGCAACGCGGCCCGCACATGGCCGTCGCGGTTTTGGCCGTGCTCAAAAGCGGCGCCGCCTACGTGCCGCTCGATATCAGCCAACCGGCGCAGCGACGCAGCGAACTGATCGCGCAAGCACAACCCTTGGCACTGCTAACCGAAACGGCCGTGATTGCGACAACCGGCAATCTTCACCCGCACCAACTGCTGCTCGACCAAACACCCACCGTCCCGGCCCAGCACCACAGCGCCGTGGCACCGACCGCCGACGATGCCGCTTATCTGATTTACACCTCCGGCTCAACCGGCCGCCCCAAAGGCGTGCTGATGAGCCACGGCGCGCTTAACAACCTCATCGCCTGGCACATGGCCCAAGACGGCAACGCGGCCACCACCACCTTCTTCGCCGCGCTTAATTTCGATGTCTCCTTCCAGGAAATGTTCGTGACTTGGGCCGCCGGCGGCTGCTTGGTGGTGGTTGATGAAGCCACACGCACCGACAGCCACGCGTTGATTGACCTGCTGGCACGCGCGGCCGTGCAACGTTGTTTCCTGCCGGTCGTGGCCTTCCACCACTTGTGCGCGGCGCTGGCCGAAAGCGGCCGCAGCTTGCCGCACCTGCACCACATCATCACCGCCGGCGAGGCGCTGCATTTGCCGGAAAAAGTGCGCCGCGCCCTCGCCGAACACTTGCCCAACGTGCAACTCAGCAACCACTACGGCCCCAGTGAAACGCACGTCGTCACCGCCTTGGACTTACACGGCGACCCACACCAATGGCCGGCCGTGCCCGCCATCGGCCGTGCCGTCGCCGGCGTGGCCTGCCACGTCTGTGATCACCAAGGCCGACCGCTGCCTGCCGAAGTGCCCGGTGAATTGATCATCGCCGGGGCCGCCGTCGGCCTCGGCTACTGGAACGACGCCGCGCAAACCGCCACGCGTTTTGTCGCCGATCCGGCCGCGCCCGGTTCGCGCCGCTACCACAGCGGCGACCGCGTCGTGCGTGACCGCAACGGGCTGCTGCACTTCTTGGAACGCGTCGACCGTCAGGTCAAAATTCGCGGCTATCGCATCGAACCCGGTGAAATCGAACACGCGCTCGGCCGTCACAACGAGGTCGCGGCCGCCGCCGTGGTGGTTCGCCGCCAGGGCCGCGCCAACCAATTACACGCCTTTGTGCAGCCCACCAACGCCAAAGTCGTCCTGGACCCGAGCGTACTTCGCGCCTTCCTGGCCGAACGTCTGCCGGACTACATGATCCCCAGCCAGATCGCTGTGCTCGAAACCCTACCCATGACCCGTAGCGGCAAACTCGACCGCCGCGCCTTACCCGATCTCACCAGCCTCGGCGAAACCGGCGACACACCGCAAGGTGAATGGGAAACACGCCTGTGTGCGCTGTTCCAAACCTTGCTCGAAGTGCCGCACGTCGCACCTGGCGACGACTTCTTCGAACTGGGCGGCCATTCCCTGCTCGCGGCACGTCTGATCGCGCGTCTGCGCGGTGAATCCGGCCGCACCGTCAATGTGCGCGACCTGTTCGAGCGACCGACACCGCGTTTGTTGGCGGCGCTGCTCGACGGCCAAAACGAAAACAGCCTGCCGGCGCCGCACCAGGTTGACCGCGGCCAACCGCTGCCGCTGTCCTTTGGCCAACAGCGGCTGTGGTTCTTGGACCAACTCCAAGGTGCGCAAGCCGCCTACAACATCTGTTTGGCGCTCGAACTCAGCGGCCCACTTGACCCGCGTGACATCGAAGCGGCCCTGAACCAAGTCGTGCAACGCCACGAGGTTTTGCGCACCTGGTTCGACAGCCACGGCGGCCAAGGTCGCCAGGTCATCGAACCCGAACTGCAACTCACACTTGTTACCAGCGACATCGCCGACGACGCCGCCGTCACGGACGCGCTCCAGGCTGAAAAGAACCATACCTTTGACTTGCGCCGTGCGCCCTTGCTGCGCGCCCGCCTGCTGCGCCGCAACGCCACATCGCACCTACTCGTCTTGACCTGTCACCACATTGTGTTCGACGGTTGGTCGGTCGGCATTTTGGCGCGCGACTTTGCCGCCGCCTACCGCAACCAACGGGCGGGCGCGCCACCTTTGCCGGAAAACACCTGGCACTACGCCGACTTTGCCGTCTGGCAACAATCCATCCTGCGTGGGGCCGAGCTAACCCAACGCCGCCAATTCTGGCAAAAACACTTAACCGGTTTACCGATTCAACTGCCCTTAACCGCCGATTTCGCAACCGTCGACACCGGTGACAGCACGGGTGCCGCCGACCGCCACCGCCTGGCGCCGGCAAGCACGCATGCGCTGCACGATTTCTGTCGCCGCCGCCAAGTGACCCCGTTCGCGGCGTTACTCGGCGTGTTCCGCGTATGGTTGGCGCACCATTGCGGCGTGTTGGATTTCGCGGTGGGATCACCCGATGCGGGCCGAACCCATGGCGCTTTTGAAGACGTAATCGGCTTTTTTGTCGACCAAATGGTGTTGCGCACGCCGCTGACGCCGACCCAAACCTTCGCCGACCTGGCCCGTGCCGAACGCGACGGCTTCCTGGCAGCGCAGAACCAAAACCTGCCGTTTGACATGTTGGTCGAGCTATCCGGCCACCCGCGCGACAGCGGGCGCAATCCGCTGACCCAAGTCCAGTTCAACATGCACCACCAACAACTGACGCAGCTCGATTTGCCAGGCCTGACAGCCCAGCCGCGTGAAGTCGACACCGTCCACGCGCGTTTCCCGCTGGCGCTGCACGCCGCCGTTGAGGACGACAAGCTGGAACTGAGCCTGGTTTATCGCCGTGCCTGGTTCGCACCCGCGACGATCACAACTTGGCTGACGGAAATCGCCGAACTGGTCGCCCACGCCGTCGCCGATGACAGCCAAACCGTGGCCGAGTTGACCCAAAAACTGCAACAACGCCGTGACGCCGCCCAAGCCCCATCAGCCGACCGCGCGGCCGCAAGTTTGCGCGGTTTGCGCGGTCGACGGCCGGCGCGTGGTGAAGCCGGCCCGGCCCTGCGCGGACGCCGCCGGGGTGTTCAAATCAGCGGCGATCAATTGGTGACCGAACAAAACCTGTTCCCCAACGGCGGGCCGGGTTTGGTGCTGACGCCCAACCACCTGCCCTTCGACCTCAACGCCTGGGTCGCCGCCCAACGCGACGCGCTGCAAACGAAACTGCAGGCCCACGGCGCCTTGTTGCTGCGCGGTTTCAATGTCGCCGGCGAGGCCGATTTGGAAGAGCTGGTGCAACGCTGGTGCCCGTCCGGCCCCGCCGATTACGCCTTCGGCTCGACACCGCGCAGCCGCCTGCACGGCCGCATCTACACCTCGACCGACTACCCCGCCGACCAAATGATTCCGCTCCACGGTGAAAACGCCTACACCAACCGCTGGCCGATGAAAGTCTTTTTCCATTGTGTCCAGGCGGCCGAGGTCGGCGGCGAAACACCCATCGCCGATATGCGTGCCGTTTACCAGGCGCTCGACCCCGCCGTCCGCGAACGCTTCACCCAACGCAAGTTGATGTACGTGCGCAATTTCAGTGAGCTGGCCGTGTCGTGGCAGGAAGCATTCCAAAGCGACCATCGCGAGGCGGTGGCGACCTGGTGCAACGACAACGGCATCGACTTCACCTGGCAGGATGAGCACCGCCTGCAAACCCGCCAAATCTGCGACGCGGTACAGCGCCACCCCCACGGCGGCGATTGGCTGTGGTTCAACCAAGCCCATTTGTTCCACGTCTCGGCGCTGCCGGAGCAGGTGCAGCGCGACCTCTTGGCCGAAATGACGCCGTGGCAGTTGCCGCGCAACGTGTTTTACGGCGACGGCGGCGAGATAGAACCCGAAACCTTGGCGGCGATTCGCGCCACCTTGGCCGAGCACACGCGCGCCTTCACGTGGCAGCCAGGCGACGTGCTCGTCCTCGATAACATGCGCTGCGCCCACGGCCGCAACCCGTTCCAAGGCGCCCGCAAAATTGTCGTCGGCATGGCCGAAGCCGTGCGCGCCGACCAACTCGATCAGGAAACCCGATAAACCATGCATACCGATCAAATCCAAGGATACGAACTGTCCCCACGCCAACGGGATCGCGCCCTCGCCGGCGGCGGCCACGACGCCTGTCGCCTGCTGCACGCCGCCTTGCGGTTCGACGGCGCCTGCACGGCGGCGGCACTTAGCGACGCACTGCACGATCTGGTCGCCGAACACGAAATCCTGCGCACCCGTTTCGAAAAGGTGCCAGGCATGGCACTGCCGCTGCAGGTCATCGACCCGGCCCCCGACGCGCTGCCCGTGCCACAGAGCAACTGCGACCCAAGTGCTTTGCCCGAACGTTTCGCCGCCTGGTGCGCCCAAGACGAACACGCGGTTGCTTTCCACCTGCTGACCCTCGACCAGGGCGACCTGGTGCTGTTGCTGCGTTTGCCCATGCTCGTCGCCGACGGTGCCACTGTCACCAACATCGCCGCCTACCTGCGCGACCACCTCGACGACTGCTTGCCCGATCAGGAACCACTGCAGTACGTGGACCTGGCCGACTGGTTGGCGGAACAATTAAACGCCCCGGAAAACGCGGCCGGTCACAGTTACCAACGCCGCATGGCGCAAGCACCGGTGACCCCTTTAACCACACCGTGGCGGCGCGCGATAAGCGGGAAAAAGCAGGGTTTTACGCCGGCCGAATGCGTTGCCGGCTGTTGGCCGAGCACCTTGCCTGAAACCGAAGCGGTCCATTATTTGTTCGCCGCCTGGGCGCTGCTGCTGTGGCGTCACGGTGGCGCGCAGCGGCAACGTCTGTATTACGCCTTTGACGGCCGCCGCTTCGACGACCTGCGCGATGCGCTCGGCCCCTTGGAGCAACTGCTGCCGGTGGATCTGGACATCTCGCCAACCCAAACCTGGCCCGACCTGGCGGCGCAGGCACGCAGCACACTGAACCAGGCGATTCAAGCCGCCGCGAGTTTTCAGCTCAGCGAACCGGTCGCCATGGATGCGCTGTTTCGCTACCAGCCGGCGCCGCACCTGTCCTCGCCGCAAACGCGGGTCAACGTAGTCGCCGAACGGGGTTTCCCCCAGCCTTTTGGTTTGCAGTTAACGGTTCAACCGGCGGCCGAAGGCTGGCACCTGAGCCTAGCCTACGACACCGCGCGCTACCACGGCGATGATGTGGCGTGGCTGGGCGGGCGCCTGCACGACCTGCTCGCGATCTTGCCTCAAGCGGCGAATAACGCGCTGACCGCCCTGCGCTGTTTGCAGCCAAGCGAAGCGCAGCCGCCGGCAGCGCCCGAAAGCGACCAAAACCACGACCTGTTCGCCGCCTTCACCGTCCAGGCAAAGGCACGACCCGACCATCCCGCGCTGCTGTGGGGCGATCGATCCTACAGTTACGCGCAACTCGCCGAAGCAGCCGCCCGCCTCGCCGGTGCCCTGCGCGGCCGCTTTGGTGTCGGCAGCGAGGACCTGGTCGCGCTGTGCTGCGAACGCGCGCCGGCGATGGTAATCGCGGTGCTGGCCGTGCACCAATGCGGCGCCGCCTTTGTGCCGCTCGACCCGGATCAGCCGCCGCAACGCCTGGCGGCCGTCGCCGCCCAAGTCCGGCTGACATTGTGCCTGACCGATGCCAAAACCCGCGATCGCTGTGGCGCTATGAAAACCCCGCTCGCCGATATCGAAACCCTGATCGCCGCGGCCGAACCCATGGCGATCAAACCAAAAAACCATGGCCAAAATCTGGCTTATGCCATCGCCACCTCGGGCAGTACCGGCGCGCCCAAATTGGTCGGCATTCCCTGCGAGGGTTTGGCCAACCGCATCTTTTGGATGCAACAGCACTATCGTTTAACGCCCGACGCCGTCGTATTGCAAAAAACACCACTGTGTTTTGACGTCTCTTTGTGGGAACTGTTTTGGCCGCTATGTCACGGTGCCACGCTGGCACTGGCACCCCACGACGGCCACCGCGATCCGGCCGTTCTGGCCGAGACAATCCAACGCCACCGCGTGACCCACATGCACTTCGTGCCGTCCATGTTGCAGGCCTTCCTGCAAGAGACCCGCCCCGGATTGGCTAGCCTGCGCCTGGTGATCGCGGGTGGCGAAGCGGTGACGCCTGCCATGCAGCAGCGTTTCTACGCCGCACTGCCGCACGCCCGCCTGGAACAGAGCTACGGCCCAACCGAAACCAGCATCGCCGTGTGCGCGCACCCGGTTGCGGCCGATTGCGACGAAACCCCGATCCCGATCGGCCGCTGCATCGACGCCACCGCCGCGTACGTGCTCGACGACCAGATGCAAGCAGTGGTCGCCGGTCGCAGCGGCGAGCTTTACCTGGCCGGCGTCTGTTTGGCGCGCGGTTACCTCGGCCGCGGCGATTTAACGGCGGCGGCGTTTGTGCCCAATCCCTTCGGCCCGCCGGGAACCAGGCTTTATCGGACCGGCGACATGGCTTTGCGTCGCCCCGACGGCAACCTGGTTTTTATCGCCCGCCGCGATCACCAAATCAAATTGCGCGGTTATCGCATTGAGCTGGGCGAAATCGAACAAGTGCTGCAACAGCACGCCCGCGTCCACGCCGCCGTCGTCGATCTTTACCGCCACGATTCAGGCGATCAACTCACCGCCTGGATCGTGGCCGACGACGCGTCCGAAAGCGACCTGCGCCGCCACCTCGAAGCGCACCTGCCACACTACATGGTGCCGACCCATTTCGTGGCGTTGCCGCAACTGCCACTGACCGTCAACGGTAAATGCGACCGGCGCGCCTTGCCCGCACCCAGCGCCGCAAGCGGCGACATCGAACCGGCGCGCAACGCCGCCGAAAGTGCGCTGTGTCGCATTTGGCACGAATTGTTGCCGCAATTC
The DNA here is from genome assembly GCA_030429565.1 of Holophagae bacterium. Classification (GTDB taxonomy): domain Bacteria; phylum Acidobacteriota; class Holophagae; order Acanthopleuribacterales; family Acanthopleuribacteraceae; genus Acanthopleuribacter. The sequence goes on from JAUIFE010000016.1 coordinate 76,055, forward strand.
GACGGTCACATCCATCGCAACTTCTTCGATTGCGGCGGCCATTCCTTGCTGGCGACGCGTGTCATCGCCCAAGCGCGCGACCTTTTTAAGGTGAGCCTGTCGGTGCGCCACATGTTTGAGGCACCGACCGTGGCCCGCTTGGCCGCGCTGATCGCGGACCTGCAACACAGCACTCAAGCGCCGAGCGCGCCGATCACAGCGGCACCGGCCGGCGCGATCACGCCGCTTTCCTTTGCCCAACAACGGCTGTGGTTCCTGCAGGCCTGCGCCCCCGACAGCAGCGCCTACAACATTCCGGCGGCACTGCTGTTGCGCGGCCCGCTCGACCGCGCCGCACTCAGCGCCGCGCTGGAGCAGTTACAGCATCGCCACCCGATCCTGCGCACGCGTTATCACGGCGATGAACAGGCGACCGTGCAAATCGTCGACGAACCAGGCCCGCTGCAGTTGTCGTTCGAAGATTTGCGCCACGACGAGCAACGGGAAACCCGCTGCCGCCAACGCATCGAGCAGGCTGCCGGCGCCCCATTCGACCTGGCCCACGACCAGCCCATGCGCTGCTTGTTGCTGCGCAAGGCCGAGGACGAACACGTGCTGGTCGTCACCCTGCACCACATTGCCTGCGACGGCTGGTCGAGCAGCCTGCTGATTCGCGAACTGGGCGAAAACTACCGGCGTCACCTTGCCGGCAAGGCCCCGCCGCCGCCGTTGTCCCTGCACTACAGCGATTTCGCCTATTGGCAACGCAGCCCGGCCGGCGCGGCCGAACTCGCCCAACAACGCGACTACTGGCGCCGCCAATTGGCAGACGCGCCTGAACCGCTGCGGCTGCCGGCCGACTTTCGCCGACCGACCGTCGCCGGCGAAAACGGCGCCCTGTTGCGCTTCAGCTTACCCAACCAACTCGTCGCCGACCTGGAAGCGCTGGCGCGCCGCCACGAGGCCACCCTGTACATGACGCTGCTGGCCGGCTTCAAGTGGTGGCTGAACCGGCGCAGCGGCTGCCGCGACCTGCTGGTCGGCACCCCGAGTGCGGGCCGCAACCGCGCCGAGCTGGAAAACATGATTGGGCTCTTCGTCAACACACTCGTCATCCGCAGCCAAGTCTCGCCCAATCAGTCTTTTACGGACTGGCTGGGCGAGATCAAAAACACGACGCTGACGGCTTTTGCCCATCAAGATGTGCCTTTCGAGCAATTGGTTGAGGTACTGCAGCCGCAACGCCGGCTCGACACCACGCCGCTGTTCCAAGTGATGTTCGTGCTGCAAAACACACCCGACGGTCACTTAGCGCTGCCCAACCTCAGTCTCGAACCCCTCGAGGTTCCACGCCACAGTGCGCGTTTCGACCTGACCCTGTCCGTCAGCGAACACGCCGACCGCGTTCAGGTCTCGCTGGAATACCGCACCGACCTGTGGCAAGCGGCCACGATCACGCGCTGGTGGGGTGAGATCGAAACCCTGCTGACCCAGATCGCGGCCGACCCGCACAAGCCTTTGGCGCAGCACCCGCTCGACCTGGGTCTGGCGGTGACGGCCCAAGCCGGCGCCGACAGCCTGACCCTGCGCGACACCCACCTCGACCGCACCCTGCTGGCCGACGACCTCAAACAACGCTGCCGCGCCGAAGCGGTCCATTTGCAGCTTTTTGAGACGGAACCGGCCCAATTGGCGGCCTACGTGATCGGTGCCGCACCCGACATCGACCCGGCCCAGGTCAAAAACGCCGTCAACGCGGCCCTGCCGGTGGCGGCCAAACTCAACCACCTGGTGTTCGTAGACAGCCTGCCCGAAACAGCCGAACCACCGCCGCTCGCGACCGACTACGTCGCCCCCGCCACAACCATGGAACAGGATGTGGTCGCGCTGTGGCAAGAGGCCTTGGCCGTCGAGCCGGTGGGTTTGCACGACGATTTTTGGGAATTGGGCGGCTGCCCCGATGCGGCGCGCGCACTGACCGAAACGCTTGCCGCCCATTTCGCGCAGCCCGTCACCCTTGCCGACTTAACGGAACACCCAACCGTGGCCGCGCTGTCGGCGTGGCTGCTCACCCAATTAAGTACCGGCGACGAAACCGCCTTGGCCGCCTTACTCGACCAACTCGAAAACGAAGATGACTGTCAAATTAATTCTAAAACCATGCAAACCCAGGAGTTTCCGGGGAACGATCGCATCCTTGTGGAGGAATAGATTATGAATCACGAATTGGAACACGAAGAAATCCCCGGTATCGCCATTGTCGGCATGGCCGGTCGCTTCCCCGGCAGCGCTGATGTGCGCGCCTTTTGGCGCAACCTGGTTGACGGTGTCGAAGGCACCACTTTCTTTACCGACGAAGAACTGTTGGCGCTGGGGTTCGACCCACAGTTGGTGGCCAACCCGCAATACGTCAAAGCCGGCGGCTGCCTTGAGAACATCGACCAATTCGACGCCGCCTTTTTCGGCTTTAACCCGCGCGAGGCCGAAATCACCGATCCGCAACAACGCCTGTTGCTGGAAACCGCCTACCAAGCGCTGCAAGACGCGGCTTATGACCCGGAACGCTACCAAGGCCGTATCGGCGTTTTCGCCAGCGTCGGCCTGCCCCATTACTTCTTGGAGAACCTGCTGCAACGCCCCGACATCATGGTGCCGATGGGCGGTCACCGCACCATGATCGCCAACGACAAGGGTTACGCGGCCACCTTGATCTCCTACAAACTCAACCTGACCGGGCCCAGTATTAATGTCGACACCGCCTGCTCGACGACGCTGGTCGCAACCCACATGGCGTGTAAATCGCTGCTCAATTACGAAGCCGACATGGTGCTGTCGGGCGGCGCCAAACTGCGCATTCCCGAGAAGTCCGGTTATTGGTTTGAAGAAGGCGGCATCGCCTCACCCGACGGCCGCTGTCGCGCTTTTGACGCCGACGCCAAAGGCACCATTTTCGGGACCGGCATGGGCATGGTCGTACTCAAACGCCTGGAAGACGCGATCAACGACGGCGACGCAATTTACGCGGTCATTAAAGGTTCGGCGATTAACAACGACGGCGCCGCCAAAATCGGCTACACCGCGCCCAGCGTCGCCGGCCAAAGCGAAGTCATTGCCGAAGCGCACGCCTATGCCGGTGTCGACGCCGACAGCATCGGGTACGTGGAAGCACACGGCACCGGCACCCAACTCGGCGACCCCATCGAAGTGGAAGCGCTCACCGAAGCGTTCCGCCTCAGCAGCGACGGCAAGGGTTACTGTGCGCTGGGTTCGGTGAAAACCAACATCGGCCACCTCGACAACGCCGCCGGTGTCACCGGCCTGATCAAAGCAACCCTGGCGGTTCAAAACAACCAAATCCCGCCCACCCTGCATTTCAATCAAAACAACCCGCAAATCAACTTCGCCGACAGCCCGTTTTTCGTCAACACCGAGAACCGCGCCTGGCCCGAAGCGCTGCACCCGCGTCGCGCGGGCGTGAGCAGCTTCGGCATCGGCGGCACCAACGCCCACTTGGTGTTGGAGCAAGCGCCCAGTCTGCCGGCGAGCACGGACGAGGCGGGCCCGCAACTGTTCCCGCTTTCAGCCAAAACCGAAACGGCGTTGGCGGCGGGCGGCACGCGCCTAGCCGACTGGCTCCAAGCCCATCCCGACGCGGTTTCGGCCGACGTCGCCTGGACCCTGCAGGAAGGCCGCACCGCCTTTGACCTGCGCCGTTTTGTCGTCGCCGACAACGGTGCAGCCGCCGCCGAACGCCTGCAACAACCGGCCGCCGTTGACGCCGGCGCTCACAGCGGCGAGGTCGTTTTCCTGTTCCCCGGTCAGGGCGCGCAATACGCGCACATGACGGCCGGGCTCTACGCACACGGCGACGTGTTCCGCACCGAACTGGACGCCTGTGCCGCGCTGCTGGCCGACCACCTCGAAAAAGACATCCGGCACGTGCTTTACCCCGATGCGCGCCGTGGCGACGACGCCGAGCTCATCAACCAAACAGCCTATACCCAGCCGGCACTGTTCTGCGTTTCCTATGCGCTGGCCAAACAGTGGGCCGCCTGGGGCATTGAAGCCAAAGCCATGATCGGCCACAGCATTGGCGAATACGTGGCGGCCTGTTTGGCCGGTGTGTTCAGCCTGGCCGACGCCCTCGCGCTGGTCGCCGAACGCGCGCGCCTCATGCAAAGCCTGCCCGCCGGCCGCATGGTCGCGGTTTCGCTCGACGCGGCCGAGTTGGCGCCGATGCTCAACGACGGCTGTGCGATTGCCGCCGAAAACGCCCCAAAACTGTGCGTCGTCTCCGGTGATTTCACCGCCATTGAACAGCTTGAAGCCGACCTCAAAGCCGCCGGCCACGCCGCACAAACGCTGCACACGTCGCACGCGTTCCACTCACCGATGATGGCACCGATCCTCGCCGATTTCCACGCCGCCGTCGCCAAGGTCACCCTCAATCCACCGCAACACACGGTCGTCAGTAATGTGAGCGGCGAGGTACTGAGTGACGAACAAGCCACCGACCCGCAATATTGGGTCGATCACCTGCGTGGCACGGTGCGGTTCGCCGCCGGCATGCGCACGCTGGCCGAGATGGGCGACCACTGTTACTTGGAAATCGGCCCGGGCCAAGTGCTGGGCACCTTGGCCAAACGCACGCTCGGCCGCGCCACCGTCACCATGGCGAGCTGTCGCAAACCGAAACAGGACGTCGACGACCAGCATTTCTTGCTGACCGCGCTCGGCAACCTGTGGGCCCACGGCGTGACCGTCGATTGGCAGGCTCTGCATCGCTCGCCGCGCCGGCGTCTGCACCTGCCGACCTACGCCTTCGACCGCCAAAGTTACTGGATCGACGCCAAACCGCCGCAGGCCGCCGCCGAACCCGGCCGCCGTGTGTTACGCGACGGTTTGCTCCCGCTCGATGACTGGTTCTACCAGGCCACGTGGCAACGCCACGACCGCCGCCGCCGCCAACGCGCGCCGCTGACCAAAACGGCGACCTGGTTGTTGTTCACCCAAGGCGATGCGTTGGAGCAGGAGTTGGTGCAACAACTGCAAGCCGAACAACAGAAGGTGGTTCTGGTACATGCGGGCGAAAGCTTCCAAGAAGACCTTAACAAATACACCGTAAAACCAGGCTCCAAAGAGGATTTCTCAAGACTCATCAATCACCTAGCCGAAACCAAGCAGTTGCCCGACCAGGTGGTTCACGGCTGGAGCTTCGGCAACGCCGCCGACTTTGCCGGCGCTAACCAGATCGGCCTTTACAGCTTGGTTGTGTTGGTCCAAGCGCTGACGCAACAGGCGCTGCCAGGTGTCGTGCGATTGGCCGTTGCGGCCGATCGGATGCATAACGTGCTTGGCGACGAAACCGCCGCCACCGATAAAGCGCCGTTGCGCGCCGCCGCCCGCGTCATATCCCAGGAACACAGCAACATCAGCGTGACCGCGATCGACCTCGACCCCGGCGAAACACCGGCCGATCTGGCCGCTTCGATCATCCGCGAGCAAACCGCCGAGAAACGCCTGCCCTGTGTTGCCTACCGCAAAACTGTGCGCTGGGTGCAGGCCTTCACGCCGACCACTTGCCCCGAGGCTTCCGCAGCCAACTTGCTGGAGCAGGGCGGCACTTATTTGATTACCGGTGGTTTGGGCGGTATCGGTCTGGTGATGGCGGCCCACCTCGCTAAAACGCGCGCCGCCAACTTGGTCTTGCTCGGTCGCACCCCCCTGCCGGCCAAGGCGCTGTGGCCCGCCACCTTGGCCGACGATGCGGTTGAACCGCACCTGAAAAAACGCATTTTGGCGTTGCAAGCGATTGAAAACGACGGCGGCAAGCTGCTCGTACTCAGCGCCGACGTCGCCGATGCCGCGCAAATGGCGGCGGCCTGCGATCAAGCCGTCGCGCACTTCGGCCGCCTCGACGGCATCATCCACGGCGCGGGTCTGCTGGGGCCGCAAGCCTTCACCCTCATTGCCGACACCACGCCGGCAAGCTGTGACGCCCACTTCCAAGCCAAGGTCGCCGGCCTGCACGTCATCGCCGACTTGGTCAGCAAACACCAACCGCGTTTCTGTCTGTTGATGTCGTCGATTTCAACCATTCTCGGCGGCTTGGGGTACCTGGGTTATGCGGCGGGCAACATGTTTATGGATGTGTTCGCCCAGAATCGCGACGACGCAGCGACGACCTGGCTGAGCATCGACTGGGATGCTTGGCAAACGGAAGGCCCGCGCGGTGATAAGCCGGCCATCGACGCCGAACAGGGCATGGCCGCACTCGACCGCGTGCTGCAAACCGACACGCCGCCGCGATTGGTTGTTTCCACCGCCGATCTCGACAGCCGCATTCGCGATTGGATCCTGCAAGAGGCGGTCACCCAAAAGGTTGCCAAAAAGGACAAAGCCGTCAAAGGCCACGCACGCCCCACGCTGGCCACCGATTACGAAGCGCCGCGCGACGCCATCGAAGGCGGGCTGGCCGAGATTTGGCAAGAACTGCTCGGCTTCGAGCAGATCGGCATTCACGACCACTTCGCCGACCTCGGCGGGCACTCGCTGCTGGCGACCCAGCTCATTTCGCGCATTCGCGACCAGTTCCAAGTAGAAATCCCCCTGCACGAATTGTTCAACACGCCCACCATCGCCGGCCAAGCGATGGTCATCTTGCAACGCACCGCCGAGCAAACCAACAGCGACCAACTGGAAGCGGTCCTCGCCGAATTAGAAGGTCTCGACGAAGCGGCCCTGGCCGCGATGCTCGCCGACGACGACGCCAACTGAGCCAAGGAGAACCACCCGTTATGAGCGATATTCATCAACGCATTGCCGGACTTTCACCGGAGAAACGCGCCCTGCTGTTGCAGAAACTCGGACTGGAACAAAAGGCGGCCACGCCGACCGGCATCCCCTACGCCGAGGATCGCGACCAGGATTTCCCGCTCTCCTTTGCCCAGCAACGCTTGTGGTTCCTGCAACAACTGGAAGGCGCGGGCGAGGCCTATCACATTCCCTTGGCCTTCCAACTGGACGGGCACTTTCAAACCGACCTGTTCGAACGGGCCATCGCCACCCTGGTCGAACACCACGAGAGCCTGCGCACCTTGTTCACCGAACGCGACGGCGTACCGGTGCAGCGCATCGGCCCGGCCAAAACCGACATTCGCCACGTCGACCTAACCGACGTGGCCCCGGCGCTGGTGAAAAAGCGGGTTGAAACGCTGGCGGCTGAAGAAGCGGCGCGCCCGTTTGATTTGGGCGCCGATCCGTTGCTGCGCGCGCAAATCCTGCGTTTATCGCCCGCCTCGCACGTCATTCTGCTGACCATGCACCACATCGTCTCCGACGGCTGGAGTTTGGGCGTGTTGATGCGCGATTTCGTGACGCTGTACCAAGCCTTCGCCCAGGGTCGCCGCGCGCCGCTCAAGCCATTGCCGATCCAATACGCCGACTTTGCCGCCTGGCAACGCAACACCTTGCAAGGCGCGACCTTGGACCGTCAGCTCAACTTCTGGAAAAACAACCTGGCCGGGCTGCCGACGCTCTTGGAACTGCCGACCGATTTTGCCCGCCCCAAACTGATGACCTATCGCGGCAGTGTCAAACCACTGATTCTTTCCAAAGACCTGAGCCACCGCCTCGCCCAATTGAGCCGCGCCGAAAACACGACCCTGTTCACCACCTTGTTAACCGCGTTTCAGCTTTTGTTGGGCCGTTACGCGCGCAGCAACGACATTGCCGTGGGTTCGCCGATTGCCAACCGCACGCGCCGCGAGGTCGAGGACCTAATCGGCCTGTTCGTCAACACCTTGGTTTTGCGCACCGCCTTCAGCGACGCCCAGCCGTTTACCGAGCTGCTGGCGCAAGTACGCCACCACGTGCTGGCCGCCCACGACCATCAGGATGTGCCCTTCGAACAACTCGTCGACCTGCTGCAGCCGGCGCGTAGCACCGCGCACACACCCTTGTTTCAGGTGATGTTCATCCTGCAAAACGCACCCGACGAGAGCCAGGACTTGCCAGGTTTGACCTTGTCGATGCCCAAACGCGAACACAAGGTTTCCAAGTTCGACATGACCCTGTCGATGTCGGAAACCAGCGACGGTTTGCGTGGCAGCCTGGAGTACAGCACCGATCTGTGGCGCGGCGAAACCATCGAACGGTTCCTGCAGCACTTCACCACGCTGTTGGAAGCGATTGTGGCCGCCCCAAGCCAAGCCGTCGGCGCGTACGATTTGCTGATCGACGCCGAACGCGACGCCTTGTTGGATCACGACGCGGTCACTTACAGCGCCTACGCCGGTGACGCCTGGGCCCATCGCCGCTTTGAGGCGCAGGCCGCCGTCGCCGGCGAACGCGCCGCGTTGACCTGCGGCGGTGAAACCCTGAGTTACGCCGCGCTCGACCAACGCGCCGAACAACTGGCGGCCGTGCTGCGCGCGCGCGGCGTCGGCTTGGAGAGCAAGGTCGCCGTTTATTTGGAACGCGGCCACGATTTACCGACCGCGCTGTTGGCAATCCACAAAGCGGGCGCGAGTTACATTCCCATCGATCCCTTTTACCCGCAGCAACGCATTCAGTACGTCTTGGAAGACGCCCAGCCGGCGCTGGTCGTCACCCAGCTCAGCCTGCACGACGCGTTGCCCGCCGGCTTGGCGACCTTGCTGGTGGACGCGGCTTTGCCCGAGGCGCCGCCCTGCCCGGCCGTGGTCGGTCACGATCAGCAATTGGCCTACACCATTTACACCTCCGGCTCGACCGGCAAACCCAAGGGCGTGCAGATCCCCCACCAAGCACTGAGCAACTTCATTCACGCCATGCAACAATGCCTGCCGCTCGACGCCGACGACACCTTGTTGGCGGTGACTTCGATTAGCTTCGACATCGCCGCCCTGGAACTGTTTGTACCGCTGTCCCTGGGTGCCTCGGTGGTGATCGCCGACAAACAAGACGTGCTCGACGGCGCGCGTTTGGTGCAGCTCATCCAGAAACACCGCGTCACCTGCATGCAAGCGACGCCGTCCGGCTGGCGTTTGTTACTGGAAGGCCTGGGCGAACGGCGTTTGCCCGGTCTCAAAGCACTGTGCGGGGGCGAAGCCTTGCCCGCCGCCCTCGCCAACCAAATGCAGGCCGCCGGCTTACAGGTAATCAACCTCTACGGCCCGACGGAAACCACAATTTGGTCGTCGGTGCACGCCGTCAAGGAGGAACAGCACAACACGGTTTCGTTGGGGCAACCGATTGCCAACACGCAAATGATCCTGCTCGACCGCAACGATCGATTGGTGCCGGTCGGCGTGCCAGGCGAGCTCTACATTGCCGGCGACGGCCTGGCGCGCGGTTATCACGGCCGCGCCGCCATGACCGCCGAACGGTTCCGCCCCAACCCGTTTAGCAAGGTACCCGGCGCGCGCATGTACCACACCGGCGACCTCGCCAAACGCGACGCCCAGAGCAACTTCACCTTCCTCGGCCGCTGCGATTTCCAAGTCAAAATTCGCGGCTTCCGCATTGAGCTCGGCGAAATCGAAGCGCGCCTCGGCGAGCACCCGGCCGTCCAGCAAGCGGCCGTGGTGGTGCACATCGGCAGCGACCAGGTCCCGCGTCTGGTCGCCTACCTGGTGCCCGACGGCGCCGCCCCCGCCGGTGACGCGCTCAAAACCTACGTCGGCGCCACCCTGCCCGAATACATGGTGCCGAGCCAATTCATCACGCTGGAACGCATGCCGCTCACGCCCAACGGCAAACTCAACCGCAACGCCTTACCCGAACCCAGCCAAGTCGCCGCACCTGTCCAGCGATTCGTCGCGCCCGCCACCGACGCTGAAAAGAAACTGGCCGTCATTTGGCAGGACGTCTTGGGGCTCGAACAGGTGGGCAGCCACAACAATTTCTTCGATATCGGCGGGCATTCGCTGTTGTTGGCACGCGTCCACGCCGCCATCCGCAAACAGTTCCCCAAAAACATTTCCCTATTGGACCTGTTCCGCTACACCACGATTCACAGTTTGGCGGCCTTCCTCAGCGACAGTTCCGGCGCTGAACCGGCGCGCGGCCTCAACGCCGAACGCGCCCAACGCCAACGCGAAGCCGCCAAACGGCAACGGCGCCAAGTGGTGCGCCGACCCCGTCCCGAAAGGAGCACGCGATGAACGCCGAGCTACAAGCACGCCTGGCCGCGCTGAGCCCCGAGAAACGGGCACTGCTGATGAAACGGCTGGAGAAAACCCAGCCGGCCGCGCCCCAAGCCTTACACCCGGCGCGTGAAGCGGGTCGCACCCAGTTCCCCTTGTCATTTGCCCAGCAAACAATGTGGTTAATGGAACACCTGGAAGGCAAAGCCGCCGCCGGCAACATTCCCATGGCTTGGCTGTTGCGCGGTCACCTGCGGCTCGACGCCCTGCGTGCGGCCTTCCAAGCGTTGGTCGACCGCCACGAACCGCTGCGCACCGCCTTTCCCCACGTGGAAGGCGAACCGCAACAGGTGGTGCAGGCGGCGGTTCGTCTCGAAATCCCGCTGACCGACATCCGCCACCTGGCCGAAGCGGAACGCGAAGCGGAACGCCACCGCTTGGCCCAAGCCGAAGCCCAGCGCCCATTTGACCTGGCCCTAGCGCCCTTGTTGCGCGTCAGCGTGGTGCGCTGTGCCGACGAGGAACACCTGGTGCTGGTCAGTCTGCACCACTTGATTACCGACGGCTGGTCGTCGGGCGTGTTTGTCGGCGAATTCGTGGCGGCCTACACGGCGGCGGTCAGCGGCGAACCCTGGCAACCGGCACCGCTACCGCTGCAGTATGCCGATTACGCCCTCCATCAACGCGAGCACGCCGTCGCCGGGCTGAAACCGCATCTCGACTATTGGCTAAAGCAGTTGGCCGGCGCGCCGGCGTACCTCAAGGTCGCCACCGACAAGGAACGCCCCCCGCGCCAGAGTTATCGCGGCCAGGTCGCCCCCTTCCAATGGCCGCAAGACCTCGTCGATGCGCTCAAACAGCTCAGCCGTCGCCACGACACCACTTTGTTTATGACGCTGCTGGCCGCCTTCAAAGCGCTGTTGTTCCGGTACTCCAATAATGAAGACATCCTCATCGGCACGCCGATTGCCGGTCGCCGCGAACGCGCTTACGAGGGTTTGATGGGCCTGTTCGCCAACACGCTGGTCATGCGCACCCAGGTTTCACCCAACATGCGTTTCTCGCAACTTTTGAACGAAGTGAAACGCGTCACCCTCGAAGCCTATGAACACCAAGCCGTGCCGTTCGAGTATCTGCTCGAAGAGTTGCGCCCACCGCGCACCATGGCCCACGCGCCGCTGTTCCAAATGATGCTGGTTTTGCAGAACGCCCCCAAAAGCGACGTCGTCTTGCCCGACCTCAGCGTCGAACCCTTTTGGCGCGGCAACACCGCCTCTAAACTCGACCTGTCGCTGACGCTTACGGAAATTGAAGACGGCATGTGGGGCGAACTCGAATACAACACCGACATTTTCACACCGGACTCCATCGACCGCGTGATTCAGCACTTGGGTGCCTTGTTGCGCGATGTCGTCGCCCATCCCGAACGCCGCTTAGCCCGCGTGCAGTTCCTCAGCCCGGACGAAGAACGCGCGATGGCGGTGTTTCCCGGTGATCAGATCGCCTATCCCTTCTGCTTCATTCACGACACCATTCTCGGTCGCTGCAAAGGCCCGGACAGCGACAAACCCGCCCTGATCAGCGCGGTCGGCACGCTCACGTACGCCCAATTGCAAGAGCCGGTCGACAACCTGTGCGCCCATCTCCACGAACAAGGTATCGGCAGCGAAGACCCGGTCGCGATTTACATGGAACGCGGCCCCGCCATGGTCATCGCCATGCTGGCCGTGCTCAAAGCCGGCGGCCAATACATTCCGCTCGATCCCTTTTACCCAAAACAGCGCATCAACTACGTGATTGAAGACGCAAAGCCAAAATGGGCCTTAACCGACACCGCTCTGGGCAAAGACTTGCCGGGCCATATCGTCAAGCTCGACACCGCGCGCCTCATGGGCCAAACAGCCACACCGCGCGATGTCGCAATCGATCGGCGCCAATTGGCGTACACCATTTACACCTCGGGTTCCACCGGCCGGCCCAAGGGTGTGGCCGTCCAGCACGACGGCCTCACCAATTTCATGTTTGGCGCCAGGCGCGATTGCGGCATAAACGCCGAAACTTGCCTGCTCGCCGTGACTTCGATCTCCTTCGATATTGCCGTGCTTGACCTTCTTGTCACGCTTTCCGCCGGCGGTAGCGTCGTGATCGCCGACCGCCAAGACATTTTCGACGGCGCCGAGCAAATCAGGTGGATTCGCCAAGCAGGCGTGAACACCATTCAAGCGACACCCGCCCATTGGCGCCTGTTGATGGACAGCCTCGGTGACGAAGACATCGCCCAGGTGACGGCCTTGGTCGGCGGCGAAGCGCTCAACGAACCACTCGGCCAATTACTGACAGCCAAAACCAAGCAAGTGCACAATCTATACGGCCCAACCGAAGCCACCGTCTGGGTTTCGGCAACACCGAGCTCCGGTCGCTTCCCCATGCCGATCGGTCTGCCGTTTCCAAACCTGCGTTTGATGATCCTCGACAGCGCCATGAACCCGATTCCCAACGGCGCGATTGGTGAACTCTACATCGGCGGCGTCAGCTTGGCGCGTGGTTACGCCGGCAAGCCCATCGAAACCGCGTCGCGTTTTGTGCCCGATCCCTTTAGCGAGGAACCCGGACAACGCTTGTACCGCACCGGCGATTTGGTCAGTCTGGAACGAAACCACGGCCTAATCTTCCACGGGCGCGCCGATTTCCAAGTCAAGGTGCGCGGCTTCCGCATCGAACTGGGCGAAATTGAATCACGGCTGTCGGCGCACGCGTCACTCCGCGAAGCCGTTTGCGGCGTCGTCGGCGCCGGCAACGACGAGGCCGACGCGCGATTGGTAGCTTGGTATTGTGCGGAACGCGCCATTGCCGACGCCGAGCTGCGCCAATGGGTCGGCGAACATTTGCCCGATTACATGGTGCCCGCGCAGTTCGTCGCTTTAGACGCCATGCCGTTGACACCCAATCTCAAGGTCGACCGCAAAGCGCTGCCCCTGCCCGACCACCAACCGGTGGCGGCCGTCACGGCCCAACCCAAAAACCCGTTGGAACAAGCCCTGTTGCGGCTGTGGCGCGACGTCCTCAAACGCGAGTCACTTGGCGTCAACGAGGACTTTTTCCGACTCGGCGGCAACTCGTTAAAAGCAACCCGTTTCGTTTACCGCCTCAAACTGGAACACGACATCGACATGCCGGTGCACCTGCTGTTCGAAACCCTGACGATTGAAAAGCTGGCGGCCAAACTGGCGGCCAAGTTTCCCAAAGCAGCAGCGCTTAATGTCGCCGAGAAAGCGGTGATCGACCGCGCTCAAATTAGCGCTTGGCTGGCACAGTGTTGGCGGGATCTGCTCGCCGATGAAACGCTCAGCGGCAATGAACATTTCTTCGTCGCCGGCGGCGATTCCCTTTCGGGTTTGCAGTTGGCCGCCCGCGTTCAGGAACGGTTCGGCTTGAACCTACCGTTGGAAACGCTGTTCGCCAACCCCGACGGCGCCGCGCTCAGTCGTTGGCTCGAAGCCCAGTGTCAGGCCGGTCGCGGCAACCGCGACAACCACCCGGTCCCCGTGCCACAGCCTCACGCGGCCGGCCGGGAATTGCTGATGAGCACCGGCCAACGCCGCTTGTGGCTGCTGGAGCGCCTGGAAATCGGCGGCCCGGCTTACCACATCGCGCGTTTGCTGCACATCGACGGCGACCTCAACCACGAACGCCTCCGTGCCGCCTTGGCAATGCTGGTTCAACAACACGAATCGCTGCGCACGACCTTCGCTGAAACGGAGGGTCGGGGTTACCAAAAAATCCACCCGCGGGCATCCGTCCCGTGGGACCTGGTCGACCTAAGCGCTTTGGCCGAGCACACGCGTGACCAGGCGTTGGTCGATCAGGCCCGCGCCCGCGCCGTCGTCCCTTTCGACCTCAAAAACGGGCCACTGTGGCGCGTCTGTTTGTTCCAGGTGACGCCGCAACGCCATGCCCTGCTGCTGGTTTTGCACCACATGATCGCCGATGGTTGGTCGCTGAAGGTGCTTCACCGCGACCTGTGGCGCGCTTATCGGGGCGACGACGAAACGATGCCCGCACTTGCCGCCGCCACGCCGCAAGCCGGTGATTTTGTCGAAGCGACCTATGATACCGCCGCCGAAACCGCCTGGTGGCGCGACACCCTGGCCGACCTGCCGCCGCTGCTTGAACTGCCGACCGATTTCCCGCGCCCGGCCGAGCTCGGTCGCGACGGCGCTTGGGTGCAGGCGCGCCTGAGCCGCGAAACCCTCGCCGGCCTCGAACGCTTGGCCGTCGCCAACGGCGCCACCCTCTTCATGGCGCTGTTGACCTGTTACCAACTGGTGCTGGCGCGCTACAGTCGCCGTCGCGACATCGTCACCGCCACGCCCGTCGCCAATCGCAACAGTGCCGCCGCCGAGCAGGCTGTCGGCTGTTTCGTCAACACCCTGCCGATCCGCGCCGACATCGATCAAAACCGGCCCTTCCAAGACTTGCTGGCACAGGTACGCGACCAAGCCCTCGCCGCATTCGCCCACCAAGCGTTGCCATTCGATCAGATGGTCGCGGCCCGCAACCCGCCGCGAAACCTGAGTCACGCACCTTTGGTGCAGGCCATGTTTGTGTTCAATCGCAACCGCGCCGCCGCAACGCCCGCCGGCCTCACCAGCCGACTGGAGGTTCTGCCCCTGCCGTTTGCGCAGTTCGACCTGCAACTGCACATAAACCGCGACGACGACGGCGCCGGCCTGACCTTTATCTACAACCGCGACCTCTTTGCCGCACCAAGCATCGGCCGCCTCGCCGACCATTTTTGCGAACTCGTCACTTCCGCCCTGCGCCAACCGCGCCGACCCGCGTACCAACTGTCGATGACAACCATACCCGAGCAGCAGCGCTTGGCGGCCTGGGCGCGGCCGCAGTTGCAAACTTGGCCGACCCAGGATGTCGCGGCCGCCGTCATCGCCGCCGCCGAGGCCAGGCCGCGGGCAGCGGCTTTGGTCGACGGGCCAACAACGCTCGACTACGCCACCCTGTCGGCCCGGGCCGCCCAATTGGCCCATTTCCTCAAGGCCGAAACCGGTGCCGACGCCGGGCCGATTGCCCTGTTGTGCACGCGCAACGTCGCCACCGTCGTCGCCCAATTGGCCACCCTGCTGGCCGGGCGTCCTTGGCTGGCACTCGACCCCGAACTGCCGCCGCAACGCCTGAGCGACATGCTGGCCGACAGTGGCGCGGCCTTGCTGTTAACCGAAAACGCCCGTCTGGCGAACCTGCCCACCGGTGCACCGCCGGCCTACGCCCTCGACGCCGACACGCCGGCTTGGCACTCAGCACCAACCACGCCGCCAACCGCCGCCGTCAGTCCCGCGAGCGCCGCGTACCTCCTGTTCACTTCCGGCTCGACCGGTCGCCCCAAGGCCGTTAGCGTGCCGCGCGGCGCGCTGCACAACCGCATTGCCTGGATGCAGGCCCAGTTCCAGCTCGGCGCCGACGAAACCGTCCTCCACAAAACGCCCTACAGCTTCGAT
The DNA here is from genome assembly GCA_030429565.1 of Holophagae bacterium. Lineage (GTDB taxonomy): Bacteria > Acidobacteriota > Holophagae > Acanthopleuribacterales > Acanthopleuribacteraceae > Acanthopleuribacter. The sequence continues at coordinate 91,674 of JAUIFE010000016.1, forward strand.
GTCTCGATTTGGGAATGGTTGTGGCCGCTCATGAACGGCGCCCGCGTTGTGATTGCGCCACCCCACAGCCAACGCGACAACGGACAACTGATCGGATTAATCCAACAGCATCAGGTCACCACCGTGCACTTTGTGCCGCCCATGTTACACGCCTTCCTCGAGACACCGGCCGCCGCCGCGTGCCACAGCCTGCGCCGTATCATTGCCAGCGGCGAAGCCTTGACCGCCGCCACCGTGCACCTGTGTCGCGAACGGTTGCACACCGGCCTGTACAACCTCTACGGTCCAACCGAAGCCGCCATTGATGTCAGTTGTTGGGACGCTACCTGCAGCGACGCCGAAGATCCCCTGCCGATTGGCCGCGCCATCGCCAACGTCAGCCTGCTCGTGCTAGACGACTGGGGTTACCCCGTACCCGTCGGCGTGCCGGGTGAACTCTATATCGGCGGCGCCGCGCTGGGCATTGGTTATTTGGGCCGGCCCGAACTGACCGCCGCACGTTTTGTCCCCGATCCCTACAGCGCGGTCGCGGGCGCGCGCCTTTACCGTACCGGCGACATCGTCAAACGCCGCGAGGACGGCGTGTTGGTGTACCTCGGCCGCCGCGATCACCAGGTCAAGTGGAACGGTTTGCGCATCGAACTCGGCGAAATCGAACACGCCCTGCGCGCCCAACCCAACGTGCAACAGGCCGTTGCCATCTTGGCCGACGGCAACAACGGTCACCGTGAGCTGGTCGCCTACGTGACCGGCACCGGCCAAGCCGAAACCTTGGGTGCCGGTTTGGCCAAGCAGTTGCCACAACACATGGTGCCGCGCCACATCATGGTGCTGGACCAGTTGCCGCTGACGCGCAACGGCAAAATCGACCGCGGCGCATTGCCCGCGCCGACGCGCGCCGCCCACGCCGAATTCCTTGCGCCCCATGGCGCGACCGAGCAGGCGCTGGCCGAACTCTGGCAAACATTGCTCGGGCACGAGCCGGTCGGCCGCGACGACGACTTCTTCCGCCTCGGCGGTCACTCGCTGACGGTCGCCCGTTTGACCGCACAAATCGATGCGTTTTTCGGGGTTGGACTCAGCATGCGCCAAATATTCAACAATGCCCGGCTACACACCATGGCCGAGCTCATCGACAACCAAGTGTGGTTGCTGGACAGCCGGCCCGACGCGTCCGACGCGGGCGAGGACTTGGAAATGGGGGAACTATGAGTGACTTGACCCAACTGCTCACGATATTGCGCCGTGCCGGTGTTAAGTTGTGGACCGAGGACGGCAAGCTCAAGTTCTCGGCGCCGCCAGGAGCCTTGACACCCGCTTTGCGCGACCAGGTCGTCGCCCAAAAACCCGCGTTAATCGCCTTGCTCGAACAGCAAGCCGAAACCGCCGCCGACGAGGCCGCCCCACAAGCCGCCGATCGTTCCCGCCCGCTCATCGCCGCTTCGGCGCAGCAGCGTTTGTGGTTTTTGGAACAGTTGGACGGGCCGTCGCCAACCTACCATATCCCTTTAGCTTGGCGCCTGCGTGGCCGCCTCGACATCGCCAACCTGCAACACGCGCTCGACGCCGTCGTGCAGCGCCACGAAAACCTGCGCACGCGCTTCGAACGCCGCAAGGGTCGCCCCTACCAAACGATTGAGCCCGCCGGTCAAACCCAACTCGCCGTCCACGACTTGCGCGCGACGGCGCCGGCCGAACGCGAGACGCGGCTCAACCAAGCGCTGTCCCACGACATGCACCAACCCTTTGACCTGGCGGCGGCACCGCCCTGGCGTATCGGCCTGTGGCGTTTGAGCGAGGACGATCAGGTGCTCGCCTTAACCGCGCATCACATCATCGCCGACGGCGCCGCCTTGGTGCTGCTTTTCCGCGAACTGGCCGCCTGTTACAACGCCGCCCGCGCACGCGGCCAAGCACCCTTGGCACCGCTGCAACTGCAATACGCCGATTACGCTCAGTGGCAGCAGCAACAACTGGAAAGCGCCGCGCACAAGCGCGCCTTGCAGTTTTGGCGCAAAACCCTGCGCGACCTGCCGCCGCAACTCGATTTGCCCTTTGACCGCCCGCGCCCCGTCCACGGTGGTCGCGAAGCATTGGTGCACCGTTTCGCCATCGACGACGCACCCTGGCAACAGTTGCAGCAGTTCTGCCGCAACGCCGGCCACACCCCGTTCACCGTGCTACTCGCCACCTTCAAGCTCCTGCTGGCGCGCACCTGTGGCCAGACCGATCTCGTCGTCGGCACACCCGTCGCCAACCGCCGGCTTGCCGTCTGGGAACCCTTGATCGGCCTGTTCATCAACACCCTCGCCTTGCGCAGCCGCCTCGATTGGCAGCAGTCCTTTGCCGATTTCTTAAACGAACTTCGCGACCATATCCTGCAGGCTCAGGAATTTGGCGGCGTCCCCTTCGATAAAATCGTGCACCTGACCGCGCCCGAACGCCAACACGGCAACGCGCCCCTGTTCCAAACGATGTTTAACCTCGAGTTGGAAACCGCCGGTGACTTCGCCTTCAGCGACCTCACCAAAACGCCGCATTACCGACCGACCGTCACCGCCAAATTCGACCTCCTTTTCTCGATCAAACAGGCCGAAGACGGCCAGTGGTGCACCATTGAGGTGCCCGCCGCCGCTTTTGAACAACAGACCATCGCCGCCTTCGGCGAACAGTACCGCTACCTACTCGCCGCCTTGTTACAGCAACCCACGCAAAAACTGCGCACGGCGCCACTTATGGCCGACACCGTCGCCGCCGACTTGGTCCGCCGCTGGAACCAGACCCAACGCGATTTCGGTACCACCTGGCTGCCCGCCCAAGTCAAGGCGCAAGCGCAACGCACGCCCGACGCCGTCGCGCTTGTTTTCAAGCAGGAAACGCTGAGCTTCCGCGCTTTTGACGCCGCTGTCGACAGCCTTGCCGCCGAACTCCATCAGCGCGGCATCGGCTGCGAAAGCGTCGTCGGCATTTGCCTTGAGCGCTGTCCCGATCTGCTCATCGCCGTTCACGCCGTACTGCGCGCCGGCGCCGCCTACCTGCCGCTCGATCCCGAATTACCCACGCCGCGCCTCGCCGACATGATCGACCAGGCCCAGCCGGCACTGATCCTAACCCACAGCGCCTTCGCCGCGCGACTGCCGGCCGACCGCCCCAACCGCCTGCTCGACACCAAGCCGGCCGTCGCCGCCGCCTTCGACGCGCCGGCGCTTGACGGCGACCAAGCCGCCTACATAATTTTCACCTCGGGTTCCACCGGCCGCCCCAAAGGGGTCGTTGTTTCGCACCGCGCCATCCACAATCGCATCGCCTGGATGCAAGCCGCGTATCCACTCCAAAACGACGACGTCGTACTACAAAAAACGCCCTTTAGTTTCGATGTTTCCGTCTGGGAGCTAATTTGGTCGTTAAGTGTCGGCGCCCGCCTGGTCGTGGCCGAACCGGGCGACCACCGCGATAACCAACGCCTGTGTGCGCTGATTCAACGCGCCCAGGTCACCACCCTGCATTTCGTCCCCTTTATGCTGCGCGGCTTCCTCGAATGCGAGACCGTCACCGAATGCGCCTCGTTGCGCCGCCTGTTCGCCAGCGGCGAAGCGCTCGACGAACCGCTGCGCCAGCGCTGTCGCCAACGCCTCGCCGCCGACCTAATCAACCTTTACGGACCAACCGAAGCCGCCGTCGACGTGTCCTTTCACGACTGCGCCCAGCCGCGCCGCGAAGGTCTCGTACCCATTGGCCGGCCGATCAGCAACATCGAACTGTATATTGTCGACGAGCTGGGCCGACCCACCCCACGCGGCGTCGCCGGCGAGCTGCTTATCGGCGGTGTCGGTTTGGCGCGCGGTTACGCCGGCCGACCCGCGTTAACCGCCGCCCGTTTTGTGCCCGACCCCTTTTCCGGCCGTGCCGGCGCGCGCCTCTACCGCACCGGTGACCGCGCCCGCTTGCTCAGTGACGGGTCCATCGCCTTCCTCGGTCGCCTCGATCATCAGGTTAAAATTCGCGGCTTTCGCATTGAACTCGGCGAAATTGAGGCCGTCTTAACCCGAGCACCGGGCGTCCTGGCCGCCGCCGTCGCCCTGTTTGGCGGCAGCGACAATCCCCAACTGATCGCCTGGCTGCGCGGCAATCCCAATCACCTTGACGCCGCCGCCGTGCAAACCTTCTTGGCCGAACGCCTCCCGCGCCACATGATCCCGACCCAGTTCGTCATTCGCGAGCAGTTGCCCATGACCGCGAGCGGCAAGCTCGACCGCAAACAGTTGCCCGCCCCGGACCAAACCCACATCGCCACGCGGCGTTACCGCCCCCCGACCACCGAGCAGGAACAACAAATGTGCGATATCTGGGCGGCGCTGCTCGGCTTGCCGCGCGTCGGCGTCGACGATCCCTTTTTCCACATCGGCGGTCATTCCCTGCTGGCGACCCAAGCCGTTTCCCTTATCGCCGAACGCATGCGAGCGCGGCTTGAGTTGCGCGATCTGTTTGCAGCACCCACCGTCGCCGCAGCCGTGCAACGCCTGCAACCGCTTGAAGAAGACGAACATGCCACCCTGCGCCGGCGCCGCAGCCGACCCGCCCAAGTGCCGCTTTCCTTTGCGCAACAACGCTTGTGGTTTTTGGAACAGCTCGAAGAGCCAGGACCGACGTACAACATCCCTGCCGGTTTACGCATTCGCGGCGACCTCAATCTCGGCGCCCTGTTCGCCGCCGTCGAAGCCGTCATCGAACGCCACGAGAGCTTGCGGACTAACTTCAGCGAAGGCGAAACCGGCCCTGTACAAATCATCCACGCCAGGCAGCCGCTCGACTTGCGCCGCCGCGACCTGCGCGGCCATGATCCCGACACGCGCGAAGCCGACGCCTATGCCTGGCTTCAAACCCAAGCAAAACAACCCTTTAATCTGGAACAGGACGCATTGTTTCGCGTCGCCTTGGCCCAACTGGGCGACCGCGATTTCGTGCTGCTTGTCGTCATGCACCACATTGTTTCCGACGGCTGGTCGCTGGGGGTGCTCGTCAACGAGTTCACCCAGCTTTACGAGGCCTTTGATCGCGGTTTACCCTCGCCACTGGCGCCCTTGCCGCTGCAATACGCCGACTTCGCGCTTTGGCAACGCGAAAAAATGGACGACCGCGCCGTCCAGCGCCACCTCGCCTTTTGGGGCGAACAGTTGCGCGACCTGCAACCGCTGGAACTGCCCACCGATTTTCCGCGTCCCCCGGTCCAGACCCACAACGGTGAGACCGCCTATTTCGAACTTGAAGCCGAAACCCTCACCGCGTTGCAAGCATTGAGCCGCGACCAAGGTGTCAGCCTGTTCATGACGCTGCTCAGCGCCTTTTACATTTTGTTGAGCCGCTATTCCGGCCGGCAGGACATTGCCGTCGGTTCACCCATTGCCAACCGCACCCGCCGCGAACTCGAAGGCCTCATCGGCTTTTTTGTCAACACCCTGGTGCTTCGCGCCGACCTCGCCGGCAACCCCGATTTTTTAACCCTGTTGGCCCAAGTCAAGGCCATGTGTCTTGCCGCCTACACCCACCAGGACTTGCCGTTCGAGCAACTCGCCGACGAACTGCAACCCGAACGCCACCTCAGCCATGCACTGTGGTTTCAGGTTATGTTCAACGTGCAACAAGGCGTCGCGCAAGGCCACGGCCTCGCCGATCTCGACGTCTCAACCTGGCATTTCTCAACGACTTCCGCCAAGTTTGATTTGACCTTTGCGCTTTTTGAAAGCGAAACCGGCCTCAATGGCAGCATGGAGTACAACCGCGATTTGTTTGAGCGCGCCACCGTCGAACGTTTGCTGCAACACTATGCTGTTTTACTGCGCCACATCGCCGCCGCGCCAACCACCGCGCTCGATGAACTCCGTTTGGAAGAACCCGACGCCGCCCATAATTTGAACGCGCCCGCACCGGTCCCCGCCTACGCAACCTGGCCCGATTGGTTTGAAGCCGCCGCCGCCGCTCATGCCACGCGACCCGCGCTCGACGACGGCCTCACCCAGCTCGACTATGCCGCGCTCGACCGTCGCGTCAACCAATGGGCGCAGGTCTTGCGCCGCCATGGCGCACAGCCAGGACGGGCCGTCGCTTTGTGTTTGCCACGTGGCATTGACTTTGTCGTCGCCGCCTTGGCCGTCCTAAAGACCGACGCCTTTTACCTGCCGCTCGATCCGCTGATGCCGAGCGAGCGCCGCGCCTGGCTGATCGATGACGCCGCTCCCGTCTTGGTCGTCGTCGACGACGTTTTCGGCCAGGAGAGCACCGGCCTTGAGGAAAACGACACCAAGCTCGTCACCCTCGCCACGCTGCGGAACGAGGCCGAACAGGCCCCCACTACGCCGCTCGCGCGCGGCAGCCGCGCCGAAGACGTCGCTTACATGATGTATACCTCCGGCTCCAGCGGCCGTCCCAAAGGCGTGCTCGTGCCGCACCGCGCGCTCGTCAACCACAACATGGCCGCCGTCGCGCTGTACGAGTTGCAAGCCCACGACCGCGTCAGCCAATTCAGCTCGATTAGCTTCGATATCTCCGTTGAAGAGATTTTTGCTACCTTGGTCGCCGGCGCCTGCCTGTGTCCTTTCCCGCAATCCTTTGATCTGACGCCGCGCAGCTTCGAGCAACGCATTCAGCAGCAACGACTGAGCGTGGTCAACCTGCCCACCGCTTACTGGGCCGACTGGAGCCGCACGCCAGGCACCCTACCCGCCGCGCTGCGCGCCGTGATCATCGGCGGCGAGGCCTGTACCACCGCCGCCTTGACCCATTGGCGCACCAAAAGTGAAGGTCGGGTGACCCTGTTCAACACCTACGGCCCCACCGAAGCCACGGTCATCGCCACCGCTTGGCGCGACGATCCCAGCCAACCCGTACCAAACATCGTACCTATCGGCCAGGCCATCGCCGGCGTTGAATGCCACGTGCGTGACGCCGCCGGCCGGCCCGTGCCCAGCGGCACCCCCGGCGAGCTTTACATCGGCGGTGCCGGTTTGGCGCTCGGCTACCATCGTCGGCCCGATCTCACCGAGCAGGCCTTCGTGACCGAAAACCAGGGCCGCCGTTTCTACCGCAGCGGCGACCGCGCGCGCCGCCTTCACGATGGTCAACTCGTGTTCCTGGGCCGCGTTGATCAGCAAGTCAAAATCGCCGGCGTTCGCGTCGAACCCAGCGAAGTCGAGCAGGTTTTACAAGCCGTGCCCGGCGTGGGCCAAAGCGCCGTGCTGGTTCACCAAACCGAGGGCCACACCCGCCTCGTCGCATTCTACGCCGCGCCCAGCGCGCAAACGCCGCAACGCGTGCGCACCGCGCTCAACCGCCGGCTGCCGCGATACATGGTGCCCACCGTGCTCGTGCGCCTCGACGCATTGCCGCAAACCACCACCGGTAAAATCGACCGCCAGGTTTTGACCGCGCAGATTCCCGAACGCGAGCAAGCCGCCGGCCCGACGCGCCCGCCGAGTGGACCGACCGCCGTCGCCGTTGCCGATGTGTGGCGCCAAGTCCTCGGCATTGCCGAACTGGGCCTCGACGATAATTTCTTCGAGCTCGGCGGCAGTTCCCTGCCCGCCGTACGCGTCGTCACTTTGCTCCAACAACAATGGGGCATCGAACTCAGCATCCGCGGCTTGTTCGAAGCGCCGCAACTGGAAGCCTTTGTCTTCGCCGTGTTGCAGGCGCGCGCCTTGACCTGCAGCGAGGACGATCTCGAAGCGCTGGTCGCCGAAGTGCCCGAGGACCGCGTCGACAGTTTCCTTGAACACCTCGCCGAATTTGCTTAACTGATCTGTGAAGGAAACCCTATGAGCCAGACCCCTGACGCGCCGTTGTCGGACAAAAAACAGAAACTCCTCGCCGCCTTGCGCGCCAAAAAGAAACAAACCCCGGTCGCAAGCGAACGCCCGAGCGCGCGACCGCCAGGTAGCCCCGTGCCGCTCAGTGCGGCCCAGCAAGGTGTTTGGTTTCAGTGTCGTGACGCCGGTACCAGCCGCTTGTTTCACATCCCGCTACGCTGGACCCTCGCCGAAAGTGCCGACCTCAACCTGCTGACACGCGCCATGGCCGACCTCGTCGCCCGCCACGAAACGCTGCGTTGTGCCGTTGTCGAAACAGCCGCCGTACCGCGCATCGAGATCGTACCCGCCACGCAAGTCGACACCCAACCCGAGCACTGGCACGGCGACGAACAGGCCGTCGCACAGCGTTGGCAACAAGCACAGGCGCTGCCGTTCTCGCCGGCAATCGCGCCCTTGTGGCGCTGGGCCGTGCGTTTCAGCGACGCCGGCACCACCGAGATTTTTTTGGTGCTGCACCACCTTATCGCCGATGGTTGGTCGGCCCGCATCCTGCGCACCGAACTCGCTGAAGCCCTTGCCGCACGTCGCCTCGGCCACGCCCCGGCCTGGCAACCCTTGCCGTTGCAATTCGGTGACCTCGCCCTCTGGGAACAACAATGGCTTGCCGGCGCGGAAGGTCGCAAGGCCGTCGCCTTTTGGGCCGAGCAACTGCGCGATCGCCATGCCACCGAGTTGCCCAGTGATCGCATCCGCCCAAGTCGCCGCAACCATGCCGGCACCCGGCTGCGCTTCCAGTGGCCCAATCCCGTCGCCAACGGCCTGCGGGCGCTTTGTCAGCAGCATCACACCACCCTCTACGTCGGTGTCGCCGCACTTTGGCAGTTGCTGCTGGCCCATTTCAGCGGCACACGCGAAGTCGTGTTCGGCACCACCGTCGCCAATCGCGACCTGCCCGAAAGCCAAGCCATGATTGGCTTTTTCGCCAACTTACTGGTGTTGCGCGGCGATGTCGGTGCCCAACCCACCTTTCAAGCGCTGTTGCAGCAAACGCACCGCGACGTCAACGCCGCCATGGCGCATCAACGCGTGCCTTTTGTCCATTTGATTCAGGAATTGCGCCCGGCGCGCGACCCACGCCGTTCCCCGTTTTTTCAAATCAACCTGGTCCTCAATCCGGCTGCCGCGCCCGACGCACCCATCGACGGTATCGTCAACCAAGGGGACGCCGTCGCCTTATTCGACATCTCGTTGCATCTCTACGACAGCGGTGACGGCCTCTACGGCGACCTTGTTTTTGACCGCGACCTTTACAGTGAACCCGAAGCCATACGCTGGTTAACGCTGTTCCAACAGCTCGCCGCGCAAGCCGTCAATCAACCCGAAGCCGCTCTTTCTCAATGGGTTTACGGCGAAGCCCCCACCAACCGAGAACCCGCTTGCCACGCGCCCGGCCCGTCCTTGCACGCTCAGTTCGCCGCTGTCGCCGCGCGCCGTGCCGACGCTGTCGCCCTGCGTTGTTTTGACGACGACGACCTAGCCTACCACCGCACCTACCGCGACTTGGAACGCGACGCCACCCAACTCGCCGGCTTGTTGCAAGCGCGTGGTGTTCGACCCGGTGACCGCGTCGCCTTGTTGCTGCCGCGCGATGATCGTTACGTTCGCGCCATTTTGGCCGTGCTCATGTGCGGGGCCGTTTACGTGCCACTCGCCGCCCACACCCCGGCCGAGCGCCTGGCCTACGTCATCGATGACGCCGCCGTCGCCCTTGTTGTCACCAGCGCCGACCTACGCGATCGCTGCCCACGCGAGGCCGACCGCTGCCTGTTGTTAGACCGCCACCAACCCGACGCCCATGCACCCGGCCACGTGGTCACCGTTGACCCACAACAGCCCGCCTACTTAATTTATACCTCCGGCACCACCGGCCGACCCAAAGGCGTTCAGGTCTGCCACGCCAACGTGAGCCGTCTAATGCACGCGCTCAACCCCGGCTTGGGTTTCGATCACCACGACGTTTGGACCCTGTTCCACGCCTTCTCCTTCGACTTTTCCGTCTGGGAAATGTGGGCCCCGCTGCTCACCGGCGCCACCTGTGTCATTGTGCCTTACGCCGTCAGCCGCTCACCCATCGCTTTCCGCCGCCTCCTCGCCCACCAACAGGTGACCGTGCTCAACCAAACCCCGTCCGCTTTTTACAGCCTCATCGAAGCTGACCGCCGCCTGCCCGATTCACTGCCTTTGAAAACCGTCATTTTCGGCGGCGAAGCTTTGACCTGCAGCCGACTGGCGCCTTGGTTCGCCAAGTACGGTGAGCACCAACCCCAACTCATTAACATGTACGGCATCACCGAAACCACCGTCCACCTCACCGTCCAACCGATTCGTGCCGAACACGGCGACCTCGAAGCCGCCCCGATTGGCGTGACCATGGACGACATGGCCTGGCGCCTACTGGACGAACACGGCCGACCCGTCGCGCCCGGTGCCGTCGGCGAACTGTACTTTTCCGGCGCCGGCGTCGCCCACGGCTATTGGCGCCGAGGCGGCCTGACCGCTGAACGATTTGTGCCCGATCCCTTCGCCGCCACCCCCGGCACCCGTATGTACCGCAGTGGCGATTTGGCCAGGCTTGATCGCACCGGTCGCCTCGTTTATTGTGGCCGTGCCGATCGTCAGGTCAAAATTCGCGGCTTTCGCATTGAGCTCGGTGAAATTGAAAACCAACTCTGCGCGCTCGCCGCCATCAACCAAGCCGCCGTTTTCGTGCGCCGCGACGCCGACAACGGCGCCCAACTCTGCGCCGCGCTCGTTGCTGACGGTAACCTGCCGTCAAATGCGGAACTACGCCACCGCATGCAAGCCTTTTTGCCCGATTACATGGTGCCGGCCCATTTCCTCGCCGTTGAGAAACTGCCCGTCACCGTTAACGGCAAACGCGACACCACCGCCTTGCTGCGCCTGCTCGACCAAACGCAAGCAGCGGGCGGGCTCCGCACCGCACCACGCAACCCACTGGAACAACGTTTGTTCGAATTATTCGCTCGTTTCTTAAGTGCCGACGACTTCGGCGTCGACGATAACTTTTTCGCCTTGGGCGGCGACTCGTTACGCGCCGTGCAGCTTTGCTTCGCCGCCGAGCAGGACGGCCTGCTTTTCGACGTGCGCGACGTCTTCCAACACCCCAGCATTGCCGGGCTCGCCGTCTTCCTTGCCGATCAGACCCAGTCCGCCAAGCCCAACCAACCGCGCCTCGCCGTCGATACCACCACCGTCGCTTTGCCCGCCGCCGTCTACCAACGTTACAGTCGCGACGCCGTCGACGCCTACCCGCTTTCGGCCATGCAGCGCCGCATGTTGCAGCATTACCTCAACCAGGACGGCTGGGGCCGTTACCACACCCAGCAGTGTTTCACCTTTGCCGATCCCGACTTCCAGCCCACCGCGCTCGCCGCCGTCTTGACCCACTTGACCACCCGCCACCCCACCCTGCGCAGCCATTTTGACCTCGCCGCCGGCATCCAGTGGGTTCACCGCCCCACCAACGTCCATCTCCCCATCCAGTCGATTGCCCATCTCGACGAAAACGCCCAACAGGCGTGGATCGACGCCTTTCTGCACGACGACCGCCGCCGCCCGTTTGACGTCGCCGACCCGCGTGCCGCCATGACCCGTTTCGCCCTGTGGCACCACGGCGGCGATGTTTGGACCTTCTTCACCGCCAAACCTCACGCGCTTGAAGACGGCTGGGGTAACGTTCAGTTTCTCAACGATTTAGTCCGCCTCTACCACCGTGTTAAAGGCGGCGAGACCTTGCCCAACGCCGTCATTGATCCCAGTTATAAGGAGTTCATCGCGCTCGAACGCCAACACGTCGACGACGCCGCCGCCCGTGACTTTTGGCTGCGCCACACCCGTGATTTCCCACCACTGCCATGCCCCACCCCAACCCGGGCGCCCACCGACGAGCAAGCGCCATGGCTGAGCTGTTTGGTACCCGAGCACGTCGTTGACGCCGTCGCCACCGCCGCCCAGGAACAAGCTGTCAGCCTGCGCGCCGCCTACCTCAGCGCCTGGCTGCAAGAGATTGCCCACCTCGCCGGTCAACCGCGCGTCTGTGTCGCCCTCGTCGCCAACGGCCGTTCACCGCGTCTGAGTCATCCGCTTGAAAGTTTCGGCTTGTTCTGGAACTTGGTGCCCTACTGTCACGATTTAACCGATGACACCGACCATCCGGCCTCGGCTCTGTGGCAACCCGTCAACCAACGCCTGATCGATGTTGAACCCTACAGCGCATTTCCCGTCGCCGACCTTTTCGCCGAGGAGCGCAGTTTTGCCTCCTTGAACTTCGTCCATTTCCACCACAACCGCGCGCAGCCCGATGCCGATGCCGACCACAACGGCAACTTTCAACTCCTGCGCATCAAACAACACGACCGCTTCCACCTGCCGCTCAACCTGCTCGTCGCCGTCCATCCCAGCCGACGCCGCGTTGAACTTGTGCTGCATTTCGATCCGCGTTGCTTCGATCGCGCCGGCGCGCAATCCATCCTCGACCGAACGCTTGACCGCATCTGCACCGCCGTCAACCGTGACCCATCCGTAATCGGCTAACCAAAACCAACACCGTCAACAGAAAAACACTTCTCTAGGTAAAGACAACGTGCAAGGATAAAACAACAACTATATAAGGCACCTTTTGGGGGATAGTATGAAGCAGGGACTTTTGCTTTTCGCGGCACTCTTATTCTTAGGCTGCGGTGGCGGCGGCGACGACGGCGGCCCGATCACGCCACCACCACGCGTTTCTGCGCCGGATACGACCCCGCCGGGTGCCACCCGCGACAAAATCACCGCCGACCAACTGGCCAACGGTTTTTCCCCCACCAACATGATCCACAACGGCTTCTTTCTGCCCGTCGGTGAGGAACAGCCCGCCCTCCACGATCTGGCCGGCCGGCTCAGTGTCGCCGCTGCACCGATGACGCGCAACAACGCCGGCAACCAAGCACAAAACACCTTTCCCGGCTTTTCGCTCAATTTCTTTACGCAAGACGGCTTCTTGGTGCCCGTCGAGCGCAACATCGTCAAACCCTCCAACCGCAGCTTTTGGACGATCATTTGCTCCCCTGGCCGCGTCTGGTCAGAAGCGAGCGACGGCGGTCGTTCGCGCGCCGCCTTCCCGTTCGTGCTGGCCGACCAGTACGACAACGCCGCCCACAACGGCGTCGCCACCTTCGTCTACGACGATGCCGGCGTTTCGCAGTTACGCTTGCAAATCATGCAGGAAAGCGCTGCTTGGGACATCTTCGACGCCTGGGCGCAACTCCCCATGCAATACGCACCCGCCGCTGCGTCTTCCTTCACCAACGAGCGCCAATTATTTGACAACGAGCGTGCCGGCCGATTGCCGATCCGCCCCCTTGCCGAGCTGGGTGTCGACGCCGACGCGCGCCGCGTGTTTAACGCCGGTTTACCCGCCAACCAAATCACCTACAGCGCCATCGTCAAAGACGGCGTTATTTACCAGGATGTTCCCGAGACACGGCTCGGGCCTTTTCCCTTCCCCGAGTACTTGCGCGCCGGTGCTTTTTCCGTCACCAAATCGATTGGTGCCGGTTTGAGTTTAATGGTGTTGGCCGAGGAATTTGGTCCCGCCGTGATGGACGAAAAGGTCGTCGATTGGTTGACCGTCACCGCCGGACACGACGGGTGGGATCAGGTGACCTTCGGCGACTGCGCCGACATGCGCACCGGCATCGGTGACATTAGCCCCAACCGCAACACCCACGACACCTTTGCCGACGAAAACAAAGCGCGCATGTCGGAATGGGGCAACCAGCTCAGCGAAACCGGCAAGTTAAGCGTGTGTTGGGCTTACGGCAATTACCCATGGGGCCCGGGTGAGGTGGTGCGTTACAACACCACCCATACCTTCGTTTTGTCGGCCGCCTTAAAGCGCTGGGCCGAGGCGCAAGGCATCGCCGGCGGCGATTACCACAGCCACGTGCTCGAACGCGTGTTGCGCCGCATCGGCGTCGTTCACGCGCCCATGATGCGCACCGTCGAAAGCGACGGCAGCCAGGGCAGCCCATATTTGGGCGTGGGCTTGTATCCCACCGTTGACGACCTCGCCAAACTCGGCGCCTTTTTACACGGCGGCGGGAAACTGGGTGAGGAGCAACTGTTGCATCCCGACATCCTGACTCAGGCCTTATTCCGCGACAGCGAGCCAGGGCACCCCACCGGCGGCACCATCAACGGTTTGCCGGAACTCTACCGCCACGGTTTCTGGTCGTTCCCTGTCGCCGGCGACGGCTGCACCGTGCAGGTCCCCTACATGAGCGGCTACGGCGGCAACATGGTCGTCATCGCGCCAACCGGCCTGGTCGGCATCCGCTTCAGCGACAGCCAAAACTACACCATCGACGGCATGGTCACCATTCTCCAAACGCTGGCTCCCTTCGCCTGCCCCTAGGCCGTTCGCCATGGTACGGCCTACGTGGGTCATCCGTAAGCTATTCTTCTAAAAAGTACGTTCATCTCTTGCCGGCCATAGAGAAAGCACATCTTCCACTCGGCCATTAACAGTGTTGTTGTGAGGCTGATGTTTCGGATACGCCGGCTCCGGTAATCGCGTCTCCGGTCTTCTCTTTGTTTCCCAAGAAAAACCGAAACACCTACTTATTTTCATAGACAGAATAACTTGACACATCCCGTTTTCCCACCTAATCTATATGAAACATTCATACCTGTTCTTTTTGCCTTGTCATATCGATCCACCATGTTTATCTCCTGCTCTCATCGAGCTAGGTGTTCGTGCTTTTTTTGTTTTTTTTTGAGACTAAAAAATCATCATTCCCGCTTAACATGTCGGAACTAAAATTCGTAGACAAGCATCCTTCCGGTAGGGCCCGGTTTATCCCTGGCGCATCCAGAGATAAAACCAGCGCGACTTTCAATCACATCAACTCGTTTTTTGGCAGGTTTAAGATGACTTTGTGGTTCGCTATTTTTACCTTATTCATTGTTTTTGAAGAAGTTGAAGAAGTTGAACATTTTGAAATTGAAGATGTGGATATTGTTAGAATTCTGTCCTACAACAGGCTCGGCGACAAGGTCCTTCTCAACTATTACGGTAGAAACCCCGGAAATATGGGCCTTCTCTTATATGATCTTGATAAAAAAACGGGATTCAAACTCGACCGCAATATAATCCGGGCCTTTCGAGCACAGGTCACCGTTTTGGGCGAAAATTTCCTCGTTGCCAATCTAAACAATACGGCCTCACCAACGCTCTACATCATCACCCCGTCTGGAGAACTACTGCAAACCTTACGGCTGAGAAATTTGGACTTCTGGCAACCGGGTTTCAAGTTAACCCAAGTGTTCAGCGATGACGATCAACATCTTTTTTTCAATTTTACGGACACTGCACGAAAAAACACCCTCATCGCAGGACGGTATAACCCGGCAACAAGCCAATTAACCGAAATCATGCACCTCACCCAAACTGAAGAAAGGCAATGGGTTATTATTCCTCACGGGGACGGGTGCTTAATCATTAACAAGGTAACCGGCAGTATTAAGCAACGTATCGTGACCAAAGAAACAGAGATTTTTCCAGGAAAAGTCCCCGTAAAGTTTAAGGGGCCCTATGCCCTACCGCCAAATAAAGTAGCCACGTCTTACTACTACCAAATCTTCGGATATCATCGCGTCGGCAACGATCTTCAGTTCGAGTGTAACCAACTTTATGATGCAGCCGGCGATGAATTAGAAAAACCAGAAAAACATATTCTGATCTTCCGTGATGGTGTTTTTACCAAGAGCAATGAGCTCATCTTTGGCAAAAAGGGAGACAGAGAACTTGCTTGGCTTTACCCCAAAGACGGCGTTGTTTTAAAATAACCCAATACAAACCGAACCTTTAAAATCGATCTCCCTACAACCAATGGCTACACATCCTTTCCAACATCAATAACAACCCTAAGAGTATTTTCCCATAACAAAAGACCTAACAGGTATCACTCCAGCGCATGCTTCTCTGCAAGACCGTGAATCGAGATGAGCAAAGAAAAGCAAGCCACGCTCAAAAAAGGCATCGTGCTTTTCCACACATCTCTACATCTCACCCGATTGCTCAAAGCCACAGCTAGATCGATTCGATTTAGGTATAAGGTCAAATACGCTTAATCATACGCGAAAACAACAAGAACCCATCGACAAACATAAAAAGCATCTATTTTCGGAGATATTTATGAAAAGAAAATTCGTAACTTTCGCAATCTTTCTTGTCTTAATTTCTGCAGCAACCTTAAACGCAAGCCCTTGCCGTATGTCGTGCAACGAACTGCTGGAAGCGGCTTGTGATGATGCCATCTGGGGCACCTGTGCCTTTGATTGGGTCATGGATGAGTACATGGAACGTTGTCTCTAGGGCGTTCGCTAAAGCGCAGCTAAGATTCATAATTGACAGATCTACTCCAAAGACGCGCGATAAGTGTGGTTGATTTACTCCAAGATGCGACGCGAAATACTAAGAGAAATACCGGTAACAGGCCCTAGAGACGGCATGCGGTTGTTTCATTATGCGTTTCAGACTCAAACTTTGGCCAAAATTGTTGCAACTTATCGCGCTTTTGACGCCTATAGCATAGCGTTTAAGTTCATGCCATCACACAAGATGGTTACCTGAACCGGTTTTTGAAAAAACGCGGTTGTCTTAAAAACCGCGTGCGGCATGATTTTGATCCAGTGTAGTCCCAAATAATAAATGTCTACGATAAAGGGTTAACGGTGGGTTTCATACCGATTGCAAAAAGCAAAGGGATACGTTATGTTGACTGCCTCACCTGTAGACCTAAAACGAAAGCTCTGGAGCTTTTCAATGTTGACAAAAGCCGTTCTTCTTCTTGCTTGTTCTTCTTTCATCGGCATGCTCCTTGTTGGCGAGGGCACGACCATCTTTCACGCGATGTGGCAAACATATGCATCCCCACTGGAGTGGCTTTCACCAGGGTGGGCCGCCGGCATTGACACCTGCGCCTCGCACATTTCCCAATAGTGCCGCTTACCGTAAGAAATAAACGACATTTGTGGCTCCATTTGACACAAAATCTGGGAGCAAAGCCGTTCGATACCGCAATTCCAGACGACAAAACCCAGGTTGCATCTAAAGAGGCTGTTGCTACACCAGGTATCAGTCTAAATTCCGTAAACCGCCTACTTCTCGAACCAAAAGCTTTATCCGCATCATTTCTTCTAACTTAAGGTTCCTTTTTCCGCCGCCACCGACACAGTTGAATCTCATCCCTCTAGAAAGCATGTCGCGCCCATTCGTGGGGATCATCGCAAGGAAAAATAATGTTGCTTTGCCTTTTTTTACTGCTGTTAGACACCGAACCCACACCGACAATCCCACTCAGCCGGCTGGGTACGCCCTTGCGGATTTACAGCGCAGCCGGATTAGACGAAAAAGTACTCCTCAACTTCATTGATCAGCAGCCAGGCAAAACCTCCTTTTTTCTGTACGACTTCAAAACGGATCGCGGGATTGTATTAAAAAAGACGAACCCACCGATGCATATCGGCACCATCGCCACGTTTGACGGCCACTTCATTGTTTTCGCGCAAAAATTCAAACAAGCCCCGGCCATTTTCTTGGTCGACAAACAAGGGACAACCATGAAGCAGATCACGGTAGGTCACCTTGCAGCCTGGGCCGATCCGATCATTTTCACAGACGCCTTCGTTGTTGGTGACGGCACCTTTATCTGCCATTGGACCGATGCCGAGCAGCGCGAAATCAGTTATACCGGCCTGTTTGATCCTAAAAACCGAACATTGACCGGTATCCAGTCGGTCGAGAGCGTCCCTGAGTCGGAGCCCCTGCGCGTACCTTTTTTCAACCGTGAACAGTTGCAGGTCGACATGGTCACCGGCCAGATTGAGCGCATCACGGCCGCCGGCGACTGGAAAAGCCTGCGGCCGGCGCACGCACCGGTTTCTCGACGTTACAGCGAAGCCCGACAAAGGGACTTGTGGTATCGCACGCTTTTCCGTGTCCATTGGAACGGCGATCTGCTCCAACTCGAACTCGCCGACTTTTTCGACTCAAACGGGTACCAACAAAAGGAAGCCAAATTCAAAGTGCTACACATTCACCAAAACGGTACCCTGCTCGAAAAGAACCATTTGGTGTTGGCCAGCTACGCGGGCAAAAAGTTGTTGTGGGATTACCCTAATGGCCGACTTCGAATTGAGAATCAAAAATAAAGCCACGCCGGGTAGCGACGCAAAATTGCGGGAAAATTTCGGGGACACGCACCTTCGCCCCCCGTTATTGGTAGTTTGGCCAGACCATGCGCCTGCCGAAGCGTCGGTTAACACCCCGGATTGGCGCCAAGAAAGCGGTTGTGTACCGACCGCCGCCGCCACCATCTCCTCAAGATCATCGGCAAAAGGAAGCCGAAAACCTGCTCCGATATCTCACTGTGAACTGTGATAGCATGAGCCTCAATAAAACAAACAAGCAAGGGCTCCAAGATTGTTCGTGTTCTATGCATGTTCTTGTTTACCATTAATTTAGCGGCGAGCAACGCCAAAACACAGGAAGATTTCCGGCGCGCCCTGCAGGCCCTTTGTAGCCAGACCTACGCGGGCGAAATCACCCATAACACGAGCTCACACAAGTTAGCGGGGTCGCTTGAGATCAAAGCCCAGGCGTGTTCACCCGAACGCATGGAAATCGCCTTTGCGATTGGCATTGATCGTTCGCATACGTGGATCCTGACCCGCCCCCCAACCGGTCTTCGTCTAAAACACGAGCACCGCAAGCCCGATGGCCGGCTGGACAAGGTCACGGATTACGGCGGAGACACGCAAGAAGCGGGACTCGCAACCAGACAGGCCTTTGTGGTTGACGAATACACTCGCAAATTGGTGGATGGGACAGACAAGAACCTATGGGTTTTTGAGTTCAAAGACGGCTATTTAGCCTACGAACTTTACAAAGGCGACGCGACGCCGGTTTTTCAAGCGCGCTTCGCTTTATAAGGCCGATCCAAAGACGCGAAACAAAAGACATGCATTCCAGCATCCGCGAAGGCCACATTCGCAAAGGCCGCCAAACAGCAGTTCCAGAGCAGGGCCGGCAAACCGAATTCAAGTGCCGCTTGGCGATGCGCATACGGCCGCCTCATCAGCATTTAACCTTCCCAAAAACCTTTCGCATTTAAGAGCACCACGCCGGGACATTCACTTTTTGGCCGTCAGAAAAGCCAGGACACCCACCAATTAAACGCCGGGTCCGATGTCTCAGAGCCGAACATAGACAGCCAGAGCACCACGCCAGGACACTCACTTTTGGGCCGTTATACCCGCCTCAATTGGCCCCGGCACTAGCCGGCACATCATAAAGGCCGAAACACCAAGTGCCCTCCTCCTGGTCGTAGCTTTCGCCTGACAAATCATGGGTGTCCTGGCTTTGTCCTTACGGAGTGCGTGTCCTGGCTTTAACTCCGCCAACCGCTATGACAGCCCTGTTGCCACCCAGGCCGTGCGTGTCCTGTCTTTGACTCCTGGCATCCATGCGATCGGCACATGCCCCGGATTTCATGTATAGCTTGAAGTTTTTCATTTTTAATCGAGCCACCCCATCGTCTTTTTACGCAATAAATGGCAAAGCCATCTAAATAGCTTGCCCAAACAACCGAGGGACAGAACTAGCACCGGCACGGTTATTCACAGGAGAATATATGTCAGAAAGTAATCCACAAAAGAACACACAGTTACCTGAAAGCATAGAAAAAATAATGACAACAAGGGAATCTTTCAAATCGCTTTTTTATCTTTTTTCCGGCAAACCAGATTCAAAACTGAAAATACTTAATCGCCCTGTCACCATTGAACTTAAAGACTTAATCGAACTCAATGATCAAGTTGTAGACAAACTCAAACTGCATAATATCGAAGCAAGTATTTCAAACTGTACTTTAAAGCTAGGAAAGAGCAACTTTCTTGAGTTCGGTTCATGGCTTGAATTCCAAAGTTACAATTTTAAAATACAGGACCAGACTAAAGAAATTATAATACATTGGGATTTTTTAGTCACTTTAAATGATTTCAAAGTCCCACAAAGGCATACACTAACTGTCCGTCTCTCTCTTAGCCCTAACCCAAAGGAAGTATTCCAGCTAATGATCTCGGACGATAACAATGATGAGTCATTTGAATCACGTTTCGGGTTATGCATTGCTCGGGTCAATTTCATTTCACACAGGCTTGCTGACGAACTACTTGACGTAGTCGAAAAATGGAACGTTTGCTTGGACAACCCTTTTCTTCCAGTTCAATGGTTCCTCAAAATGAAGGATCACAAGAAGAATATCGCGAGAATAGTTCACCACTCAACACACACAACGGCTGTATTATTTTTGTTATTTTCTATCAATCTATTTTTCACCAACATGAACGAAACCGCAACAACTCGAGAAATCGCAATGGCCACACAAATCTTATTTGGTTCCATAATGCTTTCAAAGCTATCCTCCACCATCAGCAATTTCCTAGCAAACAAAACATATTTCTCCATAGATGAGTATGGATCTTTTTCCCCATTCAACATCACAAATGGAGATGAAAAACACTTAAAGAAAATCAAAATAAACAACAACTATAAAATCCGAATTTTCCTCTTTAACGCCTTGTTTGCGTTTTTTCTAAATGCAGCAGCCGGAATAGCTGTGTGCTATATTTGGTCAAAATACCTAGGACAAAATTAAGAAAAAAAAATTCGAAAGGACCCCAAGAACACCCTTTGATGACCACGTGAGTTGAGTGATTCTGCGTTTGAACAGTGAAGTTGAGTTTCTATTTCTCAAAAAAACGACTTTAAACAGAAAAAATGTTCAAAGCTAAGCTTTTTATCTCCACTACAGGAGGCGTTTGTCCGGCCACGCAGCGCACCACAGTTGATTTTTTGATGCCCCAAGCGATTCAAGTCACAAATACGTCCTCAAGTCGCATCTATCCTGTCTCATGAAAAAGATCTCAAGAGGCTTCTCTAAAGAAAAACAGGCAGTTTGATAATTCGCCGAGGCTGTTCAACCACCACAGCACTTTTTCTCCCCAAAATCCGTTCAAATAAAGGCAAGGGTATTGCTGAAAAGCCAGGACACCCACCCAATTGAACGCCGGAGCACCATGAAAAGCCAGGACACCCACCAATTAAACGCCGGGTCCGATGTCTAAAAGCCAGGACACCCACCAATAAACGCCGGGTCCGATGTCTCAGAGCCGAACTTAGACAGCCAGGACACCAGGAAGGCCAGGACACCCAACAATTGAATGCGTGGTCCATGGTGTCAGGGCCAAACACGGAGAATGTTGCCGAGAAAAGGATTTAAACAAAACCAAAACCTAAATTCAAACAACTTAGAACATATCGCTACAACCAAAGAAAAGTCACCAAATAAGACAATCAAAAAAATAGCCTTCGTTAATTTGACACATGAGTGATTTATAAGAATTTCCTTAATTCTCTACTCGCGTTGCTTTTTCTTGATCCGCCTCGTTGTCGCCAGAAAACCACGACGCCGCAAAAAAACTAAACCAAAAAGCACATAACCAGGGTCCAAAACCTGCCTTGGTGTAGAACATTGACCATACCTCCCACCGCCCACAACAGGGCGCACAAATTCCAGCTTCCCAAAAAAGCCGTGGGTATAACGCCCTTTTGGTTTATACGAATAATTCACAACCGAAAAACCGCGTTGCTTAACGCTCCTATTCGATCCAAAACGGGCCGAATCGATTTTTCTCGCTGATTCCATTTATCTCCCCTTTTAAAACTAGACTCACTTGTTTACGCGCTTCTTTGTCAGCTTCAAATTGACGTGAAATAACGGCCCCTCCTGAGGCACCCGGTCAGAGCGGGCGTCCTACAATCTCGGGACAGCCCACCAACCCGTTCACGGCGGAATGATCGGGCTCAGCACGCTTCACTAAAAGGTGCAGCCCGACCAAGAACGGAGGATCCGAATCTTTCTGAACACACCCTCAACAAATTGAGACACTTATGTTTGACAAAAGGCTTAGGGTCTGGTGAGATAGACATCTTGACCTCATAACCTTTATCGCCACTCCCGCCTCCTTTTGGCGCACGACCCACGGTCAGCCGGCACCGCCGGCGACGGCACCCCCCTCCGCTCAGCGTACCCAATCGGTGTCGTTCAAGCACAGGCCCGACGTGCGATTTGTCAAAGTTACGGCGATTTTTGGCTCGACATTAAAGCGCATGTCTTCATATTTCCCCCCTTAAAAGTCGGTTTTCGGGAACACAGGTCACCTATTTTTTGGGTCGTCGCACCCAAGTTCATTTATGCACATAATTCAACATAATCTTTGTCTGGGCAGAAGCGATCGTCGCCACACCTTCCTCATCTTCGCGACCCAGGCAAAGGCGACGTCTCGCGAACGCGGATGCGGAAATACAACAAATCGGAAGAGCTAGACAAGGCATCACAAGCCCGAAAATAGCTGCGCCACAGGCTAATACAAAAAGATAACCCAGGGCACCCTTTACCTTTCCGGCTGAACTCAAACCCTAGCTGTTTGGTCATATTTACTTACACCAAGCGAACTATCGGGCTGTAACGACGTCGTCACTACGGGTCTCATAAATGGCGCATATCGCCCCGAAGCAATTCGTAATTTAATTAGGTTATTTCCTGCAACTCATACATGTTCAACTGTATTCCTATAAAAATCCAAAACATACGTAGGATGCCTCGGTTTTATTTGCGGTCTTTTTGTGCTTGAACCCTTTCCATGAAATCGCTAAGATACGCGTCAACATCGTCAACGCAGGTCTTTCGCACCTTCGCAGCGGTACAAATTAACGGCTTTTTCTACAAAAAAACCTTTTGGGAAATGTATCATCCCAACTAATTTCCTTCGCTCTATCAGCCAGGAAAAATTTTCACCTCAGCTATTTCTTTCATTTTTATTCATCTCGATCAACCTGGTGGGCGCTTCCGTCCCGCTTGATGTTCTGGAAAACACCTTCTGGCAAACGTCCTTAACGGTTCCGACGTAATGGTCTACCCAAATCATCACTTTCGAGAGGGTCCTCGTCCTTTTTCCTCACCGAAGAAAAAGTGAGATACCCGGCTGTTTGATCGGCCTCCGCACGCGCGTGATTCCTCCGATAGAGGATGAGGCCTAAAAGTAACTACCTAGCTTGCGAACGAACTCCGAGGAGGTTCTCATGGAAAACGAATTTCAAGACTGGCAAGACGGCGAATTGGTCGTCGTAAAAAATCAACTTGGTGAATACTCGATCTGGCCAAAAGCCAAAGCCATTCCAGAGGGTTGGGAAAACCAAGGCGTTGAAGGCAACAAACAAGAATGCCTCGATTACATCAAGGAAAAGTGGGTATTGGTCTAAGCACCAAACCCAACGACCCCCCCAAAAAAACAAAATCGTTTGCGATTACAACCCATAGGGAACCGTTTTCCCGATGGGTCGATCGCGCCGCGCCCATGGACGCTCCCGCAACCGCGCGGGGCGCCGACGACCCGACGGCCAAGCCCCGGCTGGTTGGGTCATTCCCCGAAATGCGGCAAAGCGCAAGCACGCCAATCCAAAGCACAAGGTGTGTGGTCATCGAAGCCTCGGTTGCCGCATGCTGAAGTTCCCACCTTACGAGGTGCGCGATCCCGCCCGCTCATCGTCCAGAGCCACCGATGCCGAATAGCCACCGCGCGTGAACCGAGATCCCGTCATAGTCTGATGGGCACACCCAAGGTCCAGGCAGTGCGGTCGGTCCGGCCCGAGGTGCGCCCGGATGGTGCGACAGGACGATTGCGACACACGCCCTACAACCCGGCGGGCAGCCCTTGGCCCGCCTCAGCGCCGCGTGATATCCGCCCCCCATCAGCCGGCCCGAGCCCACTCGGGTGGTCGCCCCGTGCGGTATCGCGTTCGACTCTGGGACAAATTCCATATGGCACTCAACCCCTTCTCGCGCTTGGTGCGCCTGCTTGCCGAACCCGGCACGGTCGCGCGCGACATCCAACAACGACCGGCTCTTTGGTTTCCCCTTGTGGTTCACATGCTTGTGATCGCCGGCTTTTGGATCGGTTATTTCCAATTTCTTGATTTCAATTGGTACCGCGACCACGGAGGTCTGATTCCAACCGAATCGATGTCGGCCGACGAACGCGAATTCATCGACACCTACTTCAACGCCAAACTGATGTGCGCCCTCTTCGCGGGCGGCGAAATCGCCTGGTCACTGGGTACCCTGGTGTTTGGTGCGGCCTACCTAAGCTTGTGGGCCCGCCTCCGCAACGAAACCCACACGGCTTACAGCGTCTGGCTGGGGGTACTGGCGTGGCTGTCGCTGCCGTCACTGGTCGTTTACCTGAGCATGGCAACCGTTTTTTTCATGGCCGCCAACGGCCAAATCGCACCGGAAGCCCTCGACGTCCTTAATCCCGCCGCCTGGCTAAACCTGCCGACCGACCACGATTGGTTCGGGTTACTCAGCTCACTCAAACTCTTTTCCCTGCTGAGCCTCGCCCTGATCTGCGCCGGCACGGCGGCGTTGCTCGAAAAACCCATCACCGCCGCCGGCATACGCATCACAGGGCCACTGATTTTGGTCTACAGCGCGTGGGTAGGGTTGGTCGCCGTCCTTTAGCGAACCCACCGATTAACCTATTGATAATCAACCACTTATTTCATACCGCCGCATTCAAAACGCCGTGCGGCCACGCCCTCCTTCTATCACCAACTGTTTGAGGATCTCATGAAACATCTGCTTGCTTGGAGCCTGATTTTAACTATCGCCGTCGGCATCCCACTCATCACAAGCGGCACCGGCGACAGCCATACTCAGGTTCAAGTAATTCAACCCCAACGGCGCTCGATGGCATCCGTCGTTTCGGCCGCGGGTACCATCCGCCCGGCCCAAGTGGTCTCGTTACGCCCCGAAATTTCGGGCACGGTGAAGTCGGTGGCTGTTACCGACGGGGCGTTGGTTCGCGAAGGCGCGCTGGTGTTGCTGCTGGACGACGCCCAAATGAAGGCCGAACAAGAAGAACGGGCCGCCGACGAACGTCTTGCCAAGCTGGCAGTGACCCGCACCGAACACCAAAAACGTTTTTTAAAGGCTAAGCTAGCGCGCCAAACAGCGTTGTTCGAAAAAGGCCTCATCAACCAAGAAGAATTGGAAGAAGCCCAGCAGGCGTTTGTGTTGGCCGAGGTGGACGTGGCGGAAGCCCGTGAACGGGTGATCCAAACCCAAGCCACCTTGCGCAAAATCGGCGAAAACCTGGCACGGACGCGCATTCACGCGCCGATCAGCGGTCGTGTGGTTAAGGTCGATGTGAAACCGGGTGAGGTCGCCTTGGCCGGTTCGGAGTCGTTGGCAGGTTCCACACTCATGAAGTTGGCCGACACGGATCAGTTGGTGGCCGAGGTCCTGGTCGAAGAGGCGGGCATCGCCGAAGTGGCCTTGGGCCAAAGGGTGCGTATTTTTCCGGTTACCGCCGAAGATACGCCGGTTGAAGGACAGGTCCAGTCGATTGCGGTGGCGGCCGAAAAACCGCAAGACCGCCAGGCACGTGGTTTTAAAGTGCTGGTTGCGCTGAACAGTGGGACCACGGCCACCTTGCGGCCCGGTATTTCCTGTCGCGCCGAAATAATTACCCACCAAAGCGCGGAAACGCTGCTGGTCCCGATTGAAAGCGTGCGCTTCGAGCGTCACGACCAACACGAGAAACCCTTTGTCTTTTTGCTGGTCGAGGGCAAAGCCCACAAAACCTTCGTCACGCTGGGCGCGGCCAACGACCGCTACCAAGAAGTCGTGGCCGGCCTGGAGGAAACCGCTTCATTGGTTGCCGGGCCATACCGCACGTTGCAGAACCTGTCCGTCGGCGACGCGATCGTCGCTCAGCCCGCGCGCTAGCCAGACTGGCAAAGGGAAAACCATGATTCACCTGGAACAAATCACCAAAACCTATCGCATGGGCGACAACGTGGTCCATGCCCTGCGCGGACTCGATTTATCGATTGCGCAAGGCGAGTTCATCGCGATCATCGGTTCATCGGGTTCGGGGAAATCGACCCTTATGAACATTTTGGGCTGCTTGTGCCCGCCGAGCTCAGGTGTCTACCGCCTGCGCGATCGCGCGGTGGAGCACTTAAGCGAGGACCAACTGGCCGAGATCCGCAACCGAGAAATCGGGTTTGTGTTCCAAAACTTCCACTTATTGGCACGGACAACGGCATTGGACAACGTGATGCTGCCATTGATCTACGCGGGCGTGCCCTACGGTGAACGGGAACGCCGCGCGCGCCTGGCCCTGACACGGGTGGGCCTGGGTGAACGCATCGACCACCTGCCCAACCAACTATCGGGCGGTCAACGGCAAAGGGTGGCCATTGCGCGCGCGCTGGTGACGGAACCAACCCTGATCCTCGCCGACGAACCCACGGGTAACCTGGACAGCAAAACCACCGAGGAAATCATGGCGCTGTTCGATGAACTGCACGAAGCGGGCAATACGCTGATTCTGGTCACCCACGAACCAGAAATCGCGGAGCGCACCCGCCGCGTGATCCGCATTGGGGACGGCCAAGTGGTATCGGACACCCGAAACCCGGCGCGTCAAGTAACGGAGGTGCCGGCATGAAGGTAAAGGCAATCTTCGTCTTGGGCGAAAGCTGCCGATCGGCGGCGATGGCCATTCGCGCCAACCTGTTCCGCGCCTTCCTGACCGCACTGGGCATCATCATCGGCGTCGCGTCGGTGGTGACGGTGGTCTCCCTGATCCAAGGCTTCCGCCTGGCAATCGAACGCCAGTTCCAAGGTTTGGGCTCAAACAGTTTGACGGTCTCAGCCTACACACCGCCGATGGATGAGCTCAAAGGGTTGCGCGCCAAGTTATCCCAAGACGACGTGGCCGACCTGCGCGCGCAAATCGCCGGTGTCGAAGCAATCACGCCGACGTTGGAGAGCGTGCAGGAAACACGCTACCGCGGCCGCACCCACTCGACCTTTGTGCGCGGCACGACACCAGCCTATCTAGAGGTCAACGCGACCCAGGTCGATGGCGGCCGTTTCTTGGTACCGCAGGATTTAAAGACGCGCAACAACGTGGCGGTGATCGGCGTTAAGTTGGCGGAAAAGCTTAACTTACCGGCCGATCCACTGGGCACGCACTTCCAGATTGCGGGCGAGTGGTTCAAGATCGTCGGCGTCCTAGAGAAAAAAGGCGAAAGCTTTGGTTTCTCGATGGACGACTACGTGATTATCCCCTACCCCAAGGCCACGATCCTCCAAAACGAGATGGGCGCACCGGACATTTCGGTGCAGATCAGCATTACCGACAATCTGGCGCTAACGCCGATGAAACAACAAATCGCGAACCTGTTACGCCGCAACCACGGCCTCAAAGAGGGCGAACCGGACGATTTCCGCATCGAAACCCAAGAAGAAATAACGGCGACCTTTGGTGAGTTGATGAACGGCATCACCTTGGTCATCGGCGGCGTGGTCGCCATTTCGCTACTGGTCGGCGGAATCGGGATTATGAACATCATGCTGGTGTCGGTGACGGAACGAACCCGCGAGATCGGCGTGCGCAAAGCCCTGGGCGCGAAACGCAACCACATCCTGCTGCAATTCCTAACCGAAGCCGTGCTGATCAGTTTTGTGGCCGGCGCGCTGGGCCTGTTGATCGGCATGGGCGTGAGCCAGGCGGTGGCAGGCGCGATCCCGCAGTTGGCATCGGCCTACACCCCACCGTGGGCGGCGGTACTCGCGTTTGGTTTTTCGGTGGGAACCGGCATCGTGTTCGGAATTTTACCCGCCATGAAGGCCGCCGCCCTAGACCCCATTGAAGCCCTGCAATACGAATAATTCGGCACGTCCCCCGCTACCGAGGTTTTCATGAACACCCCGATTTCATTGTCCGCTCCCGAATCGATCGATCACTTTGAGACGTTGTTACATCGCGCCTACGAAAAACGGATGCCGGCGTTCGCCAAGCAACCCGCGCTCATTGCGGGCGATGAGCACTTGAGCCACGAGGTTTTTAACCAACGTGCCAACCGCTGGGCGCACTACCTGCACCAAGCGTACGGTGTCATAGCCGGTGAACGCATCGGTTTTTGGGTCGATGACTCGGCGGCCCCGATCATCGCAGCGGTCGCGATCCTCAAGGCCGGCGGCGTATTTGTGCCCCTCGATCCCGCGCAACCGCCCGCGCGTTTGCGCGACATTGCGGACCAGACCGGCTTGCGTCTGACACTGGGCAACCGCGCCACCGCGCGCCCGGAACTGGATCGGCAACTCATCGCGATGGACGACAGCGCATTAATTACAACCATGCCGGATCACAACCCACATGAAACACCGGTACGGCAAGCAAGCGACGCGGCTTACGTGTTATTCACCTCTGGATCAACCGGGACACCCAAAGGGGTGATTGTCCCCCACCGCGCGGTGTTGCGCCTGTTCCACGACCAGGATGAACCGCGCTTATGTGCAGCGAACCACTTACAAACCGCCTCGCTGATGTTCGACGTTTCGATTTGGGAGCAGTGGGCGGTGTTACTGGGTGGCGGTTGCTTGGTCCGACTCAATAAAGAGGATCTATCGGCCGCCGCCGTGGCCGCGGTGATTCGTCGTCACGATGTGACCCATGCATTTTTTACCCCAGTCATGTTCAACGCACTCGTCGACGAACGACCCGATCTGTTCGCGCCGTTACAGCAAATCATCATCGGCGGCGAAGCGCTGTCCGCCCAGCACACGCTCCAGATCGCCCGCGCCCAGCCATACACCAAGGTTCTGAACGGATACGGCCCAACTGAATGTGCCATTTGGGCGACTTGTTATCGCATCGAGGCGGACCACGAATACAACCGCGTCCCCATCGGCAAAGCATGGTCACACACGCACACCTATGTATTGGACGCCGACCTCGAACCGGTCGCGCCCGGCGCAAACGGCGAACTGTACCTGGGCGGCGCGGGTTTGGCGGTGGGTTACCTGGCCGATCCCGCTCAAAGCGCCGAACGATTTGTGCCCAACCCGTTCGACGGCGGTCGCATGTACCGCACCGGCGATATCGTCAGCCTCGACGCCGACGGCAACATGACCTTTCTGCACCGCCGCGATTTCCAGGTCAAGGTACGCGGCTACCGCATCGAGCTAGGCGATATCGAACAGCAACTGCTTCAGCATGAGGCGGTTGGTCAAGCAGCCGTGGTGGTTCAGCCCCATCAAGGTCTCAACCGCTTGGTCGGCTTCTACGTCGCGGAAACGACCTTACGGGAAGCGGACCTCCAGGTCTTCTTACGGGATCGCCTGCCCGCCTACATGATTCCCGACACGCTGGTCCAACTCAGCCACTTTCCCACCAACACCAACGGCAAGTTAGATCGCAAGCGTTTACCCCAAGTAAAGGTAACGGAAACCCAAGTCTTGGCACCGCTGCAAGGCGAGCGGGAGCTGCTGGTCGGGCAACTGTGGGAAGAACTGCTGGGCGACCGACCCGGTCGCAACCACCACTTCTTCCGCGCGGGCGGTCACTCAATGACGCTGATGCGTTTGATCAGTCGATTGGCCGATGCGGGCATGCATCTCGATTACGCCGGCGCCGCCCTACGTCCAGAGCTGCACCACATGGCGGCAGCCATGGTCCCCATGGCGGCGATCCCCGCCACCCCCGCACCGGCGCCCATCGAACCGCTCGACGCGGCGACACGCGCGCAACTGGCGGCGGAACTCAAGAGTTTGGGTTGGTTGGAAGAGGCCGACCCGGACCATGCCTGTGTCCGCGACGCACGCCGCCTGCACGCGCGGCAACGGGGTTTTGTGTTACACCCGATCCGATTCCCGGACAGCTTGGCCTACTTCAACCGCCAGGTTTACCAGCTACGGGGCGCGGTTGACCCCGGTGCACTGCGCGCGGCGTTGCAAACGCTGGTCAACCGCCACGCCAACTTGCGTTCAACTTTTGCCTGGCAACAGGTCGACGAACCGCTTCAAGTGATTCACCCGGCCTTGCCGGCCACTTTGGACGTCGACGATTGGGGCGCATCCCTGCCTGTGGCCCAACATATCAACCACATGCTGCAACAAAACCGCCAACCCTTCGACCTCGCCCGGGGGCCACTGGTCCGCTGGCACCTGGCGCGCCGCGCCGATGGAACGTCCCTACTTGCCATCACGTTTTTCCACGGTCTGCTGGACGGCGTCAGCCTCAACCAACTCTTAACGGAACTGTTCGCATTGTTGGCGGGTAACAACAACGACGCATCCACACCTGAACAAGGCGCCGTTTCGACCGTGTCGGACGCGGCGCCGGCCTACGTGCCACCGCTTGCAACCGTTGCCACCACGCTGCCAATGGAACCCAGCGAGAACCCTAAGGTTGCGATTGGAACGGTGGTGTCGATCCCGATTGCCGGCGACAAACACCTTTTCGCCCGGTTAAAAGGCGCCGCCCGTGCGCAAGGTGTCACGGTCAACGCATTGATTCAAGCGGCATGGGCGTTGTTCCTGCACCGCAGCGGGCATCAAGAATACGTAAGTTTTGCCGCCACCCAAGCGGGCCGCGCCGCCGGTCAAATCGGCGGACAAGCAGCGGTTGATTTGATGATCCACTCGCTGCCGATGACGGTACGCTGCGATGGTGAACGGGAACGCGACCAGCTCGTGCGCGACCTGCACGATCAACAACAAAACATGCTTGCCCACGGTGGCATGGCACGGGATCAAGATTTGGCCGGGATCCAATCGGCGGTGATTGTGCGCAACTACGGCAACCCGTGCAACAAGTTCCCACGGGTCGCGGCGGTCCATGCCTATGAACCGACCCACTTCCCGTTGGTCCTGGTCGGCGATTTGGACGATGCGCTGAAAATCAAAATCGACGTTTCACTGCGCTGGTACAGCCAGGCCGAGGGCGAAGCAATGGCCCAAACGTATGGCATGCTGCTCGACGCCGTCAGCGGCGCCGCCAACCACAAGCTCCGCCATTGTGCCGCGCGCCTGCGGCCCCTGCCCGCGCCGGTTGCCTTCGAAGAGCCGCGGTGCATTCACCAGTGGTTTAGCGATGTGGCCCGCGAGCACGGTACGGCTACGGCGCTGACTTTCCAAGATCAACATCGAGATTACCGCACGGTTGAGGCACAGGCCAATCGCCTGGCGCACGCACTGATCGAGGCGGGAGTCCAACGCGGCGAGCGGCTCGCCTTGTGTTTTGAGCGCGGCTTCGACCAGGTCATTGCAACCTTGGCGATTCTCAAAGCCGGTGCAGCCTACGTCCCGCTCGATCCCAAATCGCCGCTGGAACGGCTTCAATTCATTGTCAAGGATACGGGCGTACGCCTGTTACTCACACGCGGCAACAACCAGCCGATGATCGATGACGCCGTCACCTTGTTCGATTTGGACGATTTCGAGGAAAACCGGTACCCAACCGAGGCGCCGGCGAACCGCAACACGCCGGACGATATCGCTTACCTCATTTTCACCTCGGGTTCGACCGGCCAACCCAAAGGCGTACAGGTACGCCACCGCAACCTGACTCGCTTGATGCGCGCTACCGAGCCTTGGTTCCAGTTTAATCACCACGATGTGTGGACCCTGTTCCACAGCTACGCATTTGATTTCTCGGTGTGGGAACTCTACGGCCCCTTGCTGTACGGCGGCCGACTGGTGATTGTCGATTACCTGACCAGCCGGAACCCGGAAGCATTCGCGCAATTGCTCAGCCGCGAAGGGGTGACGGTACTTAACCAAACCCCGTCGGCCTTCACGAATCTGGCCGCCGCCGAAATGCAAATGGAGGAACCCAACGGCAAACTGCGTTACCTGATTTTCGGTGGCGAAGCCCTCGACCCAACGACCCTTAAAGCGTGGTCGGACCATCGCGGCGAAGCCCAGCCCTACATTATAAATATGTACGGCATTACCGAAACCACGGTACATGTGACCTATCGCGTCATCACCCAGGCTGATATGACGCAGCCTGGCATCAGCCCCATCGGCGAGCCCATTCCCGATTTGGGCATGCTGTTACTGGACGCGGCGCAACGCGATGTGCCCGTGGGTACGGTCGGTGAAATTCACGTAGCCGGTGCCGGTTTGGCGGCGGGTTATTTAAACCGGCCCGAGCTAACGGCCGAACGGTTTCTGGAACAACCCATCGACGGCGTCTCCCGCCTGTACCGGACCGGCGACTTGGCGCGTTTGCTCCCCAACGGCGAGTGGCACTACGTGGGTCGCGCCGACAACCAAGTGAAAATTCGCGGGTTTCGCATCGAGTTGGGCGAAATCGAAGTCGCCTTGGCGCGCCACGCGGCGGTGCGTGAAAAACGCGTAATCGCCGCCAAACAAAGCAGCGGGCACACACGGCTCCTAGCTTACGTCACCCTGCAACCCGGTCAAACCCAAACGGAACCCAACGAGATCTTGGCAAGCGCCGCCGCATTCCTGCCCGACTACATGGTCCCGGCGCAGTGTTTTGTGCTGGACCATTTCCCGCTCAATGCCAACGGCAAAATCGATGTCGCCAAACTGCCGACGGAACACCCAACCCAGGAAACGGCTGTCGCCAACCCGCCTCAAACGGAAACGGAACGCCGTTTGGCGGACGTGTGGTGCGCGGTACTCGGCGTTAAACAGGTCTCGCGTGACGCGGGCTTCTTCGAAAGCGGCGGCGATTCCATCATGGCGTTGCAGGTGATTGCCCAAGCCCGCAAGCAAGACTTAAACCTAAAGTTAGGCGTACTTTTCCAGCAGCCGAGCTTGGCCGAACTGGCCGCACGTGTCGACGCCGAAACGGCGAACACGGCTGAGACGGCAGATGTCGCCGCCGAAAACGACGACCTATTGGCGGTGCCACAAGCGTTCGCGTTACTGGCGCCGGCAGACCGGGAACGCCTACCGGCCGACGTCGAAGACGCTTACCCCTTGGCCGCATTACAAGCGGGCATGCTGTACCACAGCACGCGTTTCCCCACCTCGAACCTTTACCACAATTACACGACTTACCGCTTACAAGGCCCGTGTAACCCGCATCTTTGGCACTTGGCGGTGGAACGCTTGCTACAAAATCATGCGGTGCTGCGCAGCAGCTTCAACCTCGGTGATTACTCGCAACCCTTGCAGTTGGTGCATCGCGAGGTTCCTGTCCCCTTCACCTTTGTCGATTGGCAACACCTTGACGAAGCGACGCAAAACGTCAAGATCGCGGCCTTCCTGGAGACCGAGAAACACGAAAAATTTGTGTTCGAGCGAGCGCCGCTGATTCGTTTCGTGCTGCACCGTCTGCGCGACGATCTGATTCATATGACGGTCACCGAGCACCATGCCGTGCTTGACGGCTGGAGCGTGTACAGCTTGGTGAACGAACTGTTAGCCGACATCAACCAACGGCTGCGTGGGGCCGTGTTACCGCAACGCACATGGGCCACGCGTTTCAGCGCGTACGTCGCGGCGGAACACCGCATGGTGACCGACCCGGAGGCACGGGCCTTTTGGCAAGCCGCCACCGCCGACGCGCCGCGTTTCAGTTTCCCACAACGGGGCCACGCGTCCGTCACGCCGGCCAACCAATTGGCCAAACGCCGCTTCGGCCGCGACCAAGTGCAACAGTTAAAGCAATTAGCGGCCGCCTGGGGCATGACCGTCAAACACTTGCTACTGGCGGTCCACGCCGTCGCGGTACGGATCGGAACAGGTCAACAAACGCTGTTGACCGGGATGGTCACCAACGGCCGCTGTGCCGGTGAAGACGGCGACAAGGTGTTGGGTGTGTTTCTCAACACCGTCCCGATGAAAATCACCGTCGCCACCCAGGGTTGGCGCGAACTGGCGGAGCAGATCCGTCGTCGCGAAGGTGAAATGTTGCCCTATCGCCGCTACCCACTGGCCTCAATGCACCAGGACAACGGCGGCCCCCTGTTTGAGATCGCCTTTAATTACACCCACTTCCATGTGTTAACCGGCGGGGGCGAACAGCTCAAACTGCAAGAACACGGTTTCTTTGACGAAACCAACTTCGCGCTTCTCGCCCAGTTCAACCTGGAAACTGAAAACGAGGTTTTGGCGCTTGATCTCAACTACGATCCGAGTCGACTGGAAGCGCGGACGGCTGAACGCTGGGCCGACACCTGTGCGCGGGTTTTGACCCATCTCTTGGCGGCGCCCAACGAAACGGCCCTGCAAGCACAGCACTTAGACCCGGTCCAAACACGGGCACGCATCGCCGCCGTCAATCCCAACGCCGCCGCCAACCGCTCCGGCGCGGATCCAACCGCCGCGATTTCGGCACAGGCCGAGGCCGACCCGGACCGCAATGCGCTGGTGTTCGGCACGCAACAACGCAGCTACGCTGAATTGGAAGCGAACAGCAACCGCATCGCCCACCACCTGTTGGCACTGGGCGTCCAGCCTGGCGACCTGGTGGCCGTCCATCTCCAGCGCGGTATCCTGCAAATCGAAACCCTGATCGCGGTGCTCAAAGCCGGCTGTGGTTATTTACCGCTCGATCCCGGTTACCCAACGGAACGACTGGAGACGATGGCCGCCGACGCATCAGCCGCCCTGCTCGTCAGCGACACCGCCGCCCTCAATCGCGGCTGGGCGACCCGCACCATCGCCGCCGACCAACTGCTACAACCCCACTTCCCCGCCGATCGTCCCAAGGTCCCACAGGACCCGACATTACCCGGTTACTTGCTGTACACCTCGGGATCAACCGGCAAACCCAAAGGGGTGCTGATGCATCGCGGTCCTTTGGTCAACCTGCAAGGGTGGCACCTGGCGGATGCAGATTTGGCGCTGCCGTTGCGCACCTTGCAATTCACCTCGCTGAACTTCGACGTCCATTTCCAGGAAATCTTCACCACGCTGGCTACGGGCGGAAGCCTGGTCCTCATCGCCGAGGAAACCCGTCGCGACTTGCAAGCCCTGGCGACGCTGATTGAGCAAGCGCGGATTGAACGCCTGTACATGCCCTTTGTGGCGCTGCAACAGTTGGCGACGATTTTTGTCGACGAACACCGGCCGCCGCGACATGTACGCCAGTGGATTACCGCCGGAGAAGCGTTAAAGGCGACGGATAGCTTGCGCAAATTGTTCCAATTGTTACCGGATGCGCGGCTCAGCAATCACTACGGCCCCACTGAAAGCCACGTGGTTATCGCGCACAAACTGGACGCCAAAGCCTGTTCGTGGCCCGCGTTACCACCGATCGGTCGCCCCATCGACGGGGCCACGGCCTTGATCCTCGACGAACATTTGCAGCCGGTCCAACCAGGCGTGCCTGGCGAGTTGTACCTGGGCGGCGCGGTTCTCGCGCGCGGTTACCGCAACAAACCGGACCAAACCGCCGAACGATTTGTGCCCGATCCCTACAACGGCCAAGGCGCACGCCTGTACCGGACGGGCGATTTGGCAATGTGGGATGAAGACGGCGTGGTGTGGTTCCTCGGCCGCATCGACCACCAAGTCAAGTACCGTGGTTACCGCATTGAGTTGGGCGAAATAGAGGTTGCCCTCAAACGCCGCGCGGGTGTCAGCGAAGCGGTTGTCATGCTACAGGGCGAATCCCCCAACCAACAACTGACCGCCTACGTGACGGGCAAGGTCGACGACCGAGCGACGGTTTTGGCGGAACTGCGCCGCGAGCTGCCCGAATACATGGTGCCCACGGCACTGGTGTTGCTCGAACGTTTCCCACTGACCCCCAGCGGCAAAATTAACCGGCAAACGCTGCCGGCACCGAGCGCGAGCGACCGTCCGCGCAATGCCAATCGGCGCGCACCGGTCACGGCCGTAGAGCGTTTGGTGGCGCAACAATTCGAAGCCTGTTTGGGCGTATCGGAAGTTGGATTAGACGACGACTTCTTCAGCCTAGGCGGCCACTCACTGAACGCCACCCAACTGGCCTTCCGCCTCAAGGAACGAGGCCGCACCGCGATCAGCATTAGCGACATCTTCAACGAACGCACGGTGGCGCGCATCGCCGCCGTCATTGGCGCGGCAACGTCGACAAAGGCCGACAGCGGCCTGGCCACAGGACCCGCCCAAAACCCCGTCCAAGCACCGGCGACGGCCAACCAACGCCAGTTGGTGCTGTTCGAAGACATCAACGGTGTCGGTTGTGTTTACAACCTGCCCTTGATTTTGGAACTGCGCGGCCCACTCGATGTTCAAGCGCTGCAGCAAGCCTTCCTCAGCGTCCGTCGTCGTCACGCCGGCTTGGCCGCCCGTTTGGTCCGCGACGGTGAAACCATCCTCATCCACCAAGACGCACCCGCACCCGCATGGCAACGGGACCAGGCCGACAGTGTCGCCCTAGCCCAAACGATGGCGGATCACTTCGTTCGCGAACCCCTGTCGGCATTGGACCCACAGCCGGTACGCCTCCAGTTAATCCGCATCGATGAACATCACCACCTGTTCGTTATCCTCATGCATCACGTGCTGGCCGACGGCTGGTCCTGTGGTTTGTTGGTGGAACAACTCCAAGCAGCGTATGCCGACAACCGCCAAGCGGACGACCGGCACCCGGCACCGAGTTTCTTGAACCACGCGGCAGCGTTGCGCGAACAAACGCCGGCACCTTGGGCGGACGACCTGGCTTACTGGCGCTCGCGCCTGACGCCGATTCCGCCGGCCCTGGGTCTGTTCTGCGATCACGATCGTGCCGGCGAGACCCCGACCGCAAGCGAAAGCCTGCATTTGCGTTTGGCGCAACCGGTGCTCGACCTGCTCAACCGTCGCCGCGATGAGCTGGGCACCACCCAGTTCATCTTGATTTTCAGTGCATTCGCGGCGGCCTTGGCCCGTTACCACCGCGCCCGTGAATTCTGTGTGGGCACCGCGCTCGCCAACCGCAATGACGAACGCGACCTGCAAACCTTTGGTTTCTTCACGAACTTGGCCGCCATCCCGCTAAACATCGACCATGCCGCGCCGTTCACCGAACTGGTCGCCCGCGTTCAGCAGGAAATAAGCGGCGCCGTCGCCCACCAAAGTCTGCCGTTCGAACAGGTGCTCGACGCCTTGGCCCCGGGCGGTGCCGACCGTGGCAATCCGTTCTTCGAAACGCTGTTCACCTATGCCTCGGCCATGACACCCTACCAGGCGGGTGGGGTGACCTGGCAAACGCGGCAGGTGGCCCTCGGTCACGCCAAAGCCGGTCTCACCCTGGAAGCCTTGGCCTATGACACCCACCTCGACCTGCACCTCGAATGCCGAGCCGATCGCATTGCCGTCAGCACCGCGCGCACCTTCCTCGACAACGTAGGGCACTTGTTGACGGCTTGGTTACGCGACCCGCAACAACCGCTGAACGCCCCGACCTTGTTGGTGGCCGAGCAGCCACCGGCGCCGCCGCTCCCCGCCTTAGACCCAACCCCCTTGCACCAACGGTTTGAACGTCAGGCGGCAGCCAATCCGGGCCGACTCGCGCTGCGCGCCGAACGCGATCTGACTTACGGTGAACTGGACCGCGCCGCTAACCGCATGGCGCATTGGCTGATTGCACGTGGGGTTCAGCCAGGCGACCGCATCGCCGTGCAACAGACGCGGCGCGCCAACATGGTGGTTTCGCTGCTCGCCACCCTCAAAACCGGCGCGGCCTACGTTGCCGTCGACGAACGCGGCAATGCCGAGCGCGTCGCCCTGATCGCCGCCGACGCCGACAGCCGCATGATTCTGGTCGATTCCGAAACGGAAGAGCGCGCCCATCACGCCGACGCGGTCAACGTCGACAACCTGGACCTGAGCACTTACCCAGACACCCGGCCCGAGCGCACCATCGACCCCAACGCGGTCATGTACTTGATTTACACCTCTGGCACCACCGGCACGCCCAAGGCGATCATGGTTCGCCACCGCAACGCAAACCGTCTGTTCGACGTGACCTGTCACCTGGATTACAGCGCCGACAAAATCTGGACCCTGTTCCACAGCATCGCCTTTGATTTCACCGTCCTCGAACTCTGGGGTCCGCTGGCGCACGGTGCCCGCTTGGTGTTGGTTCCCTTCTGGACCAGCCGCAATCCCGAAGCCTTGCGGGATCTGTTGGAACGCGAACAGGTCACCCATTTGTGTCAAACCCCCTCGGCGCTGCGCCAGTTGCTCGACAGCTTCGCGGTGGACGATGCGACGCGTGTGCCACACCTGGAGCGGGTTTTCATCGGCGGCGAGGCCTTGGATTGTCATTGGATTGCGGCTTGGCGCGCACGCCGCAAGGGAAGTAATCCGGCTTTTTACAACGTGTACGGTCCCACCGAAGCGGTTTGCATTGTCGACGCGATGGAAATCACGGCGACCTGGCAAGCCCCGGCGGGCAGTATTCTCGGACCTGTTTTCGCCGACATCGACATGCAGGTTTGCGACGAACACATGCGACCGCTGCCTGACGGCGCCGTGGGTGAACTGGTCATCGGCGGTGCTTGTGTCTCCAAGGGTTACCTGAAACGGCCGCGCCTGACGGCGACCAGTTTCGTTCCCGATCCAGACGGAAGCAACGGCGAACGTCGCTACCGCAGTGGTGACTTGGCCTTGCGTTTGGCCGACGGTACCTTCCTGTACCTCGGCCGTCGCGATCATCAGGTCAAGGTGCGCGGGTTCCGAATGGAGCTTGGCGAAATTCAAACAGCGCTGCTGCGTTTACCGGAAGTCGAAGAAGCGCTGGTGGTCACGCGTGTGGTGGAAGGCAGCGAGGCGGATCTGGTCGCCTACTACCGACCGAGCCGCGAGGACGTAGACGAAAACCGGCTGCGGCGACTGCTGCAAGACAAACTACACCCGGCCATGTGGCCGGCCTACTGGGTGGCGGTCGACCCATTCCCACTCACCCAAAACGGGAAAATCGATCGCGGCGCCTTGCCGGAACCCCAAGCAACCGCCACGGGCCGTCAGGTGCTTGCCCCGCGCAACTCATGGGAGCAAGGTCTGTACGAGCTGTGGCGGGAATTGTTGCCAGGCGTGGAAAACATCGGCGTCGACGACGATTTCTTCGTGCTCGGCGGTCAAAGTTTGCGCGCGGCCCGGTTGGCAAGCCGCATTCGAGAACGGTTTGCGGTACGCTTCGACGTGCGTGACCTGTTTGAAGCCACAACCATCGCAACCCAAGCCGAACGGCTCGCCACCCTACCGACGACCGCGCCTCGGCTCGCGCCGATCAGCCGCCGGGAAGTGGCGGATCGCTTCGCGGTCACACCCGGTCAACAGATTATGTGGACGACCTCGCAGGTCGAGGACAACGCCCGTGCCTACCACCTACCGTTTGCCTACGAACTCAACGCGGCACCGGACCAGGTCGAAGCGGCCTTAACAGCCTTGGTGGCAAGGCACGAGAGCCTGCGCACGCGGTTTGTGCTTGCCGAAGACCTAACCCAAATCGTGATGAAGCACATGCCGGTTACCCTCAGCGTCAAAGACGTTCGGACGGCTGCCGATCCCGACAACGCCGCGAGCGACGACGCGGTTACCGACGCAGCCCGGTTGTTTGATTTGGAACAGGGTCCCCTGTTCCGCTTCACCTACTACCACCTGAGCGACACGCGCGCCTTGTTGGTCACCAATTTCCATCACTTGATTGTCGACGGCTGGTCAATCAACCTCATTCAACGCGACCTGCGCGACGCGCTCAACGGCCGGCCGCTTGCACCGCCGCCCCAAGTTCGCTACCGCGACTATGCGGTTTGGTTGCAGGAGCAACTGCAAGGCGACACCTTAACAGCCTCACGCCAATACTGGTTAACCCAACTCGCGGACTGCGACACGCGTTTGGGTCTGGCCCGCGCGCAGACCAACACGGCAGGGAAAACCTTTGGCGCCGCCACGCTGATTCGGCGCCTGCCGGCGGGGCTTTTGACGCGGCTTAACGCCTTGGCCCAAGATCACAAGGTCACCCTGTTCCACACGGTCTGGGCGTTGTTCCACTTGGCTTGCTACCAAGCAAACGGCCGCCACGACTTAACCGTCGGCACCCCGCTCGCGGGCCGCTTGAGCCCGGCCCTGGAGCAAATCGTCGGTTTCTTCGTGCAAATGAGTGCGGTGCGTACACGTTTCAGCGGCGAAACGACCTTGGCGAACTTGCTGGCCGAAATCCGCGACAGCATGTTGGCCGCCGATCAGCACCAGTGTTACCCGTTGGAAAAGGTTTTCCGCGAACTGAACCGCGATCCGAACCGTGCGGCGCCGGCGATGATTGAAGCAGCGGTGGCCTGGCAGAACCACGCCGACGAGGCCGCCGCCCAGGACGGCGCGGTCAGGATGCAGCCGCGTGATATCCCCATCCGCCACGCCCAATACGACTTGCTTTTGCTGGCCATGCCGTCGGGCCGCGACCACCTTGACCTGCATTTCCTGTACAACGCCGACAGCT
Organism: Holophagae bacterium; assembly: GCA_030429565.1. Classification (GTDB taxonomy): domain Bacteria; phylum Acidobacteriota; class Holophagae; order Acanthopleuribacterales; family Acanthopleuribacteraceae; genus Acanthopleuribacter. The sequence continues at coordinate 131,918 of JAUIFE010000016.1, forward strand.
TCAGCGCCGACCAAATCAGTGCCTTCTACGAGCAACTTCTTACCCTGGCCGAAGCCTGGTGTCTGGCCGCTCAACAGCAACAAAACCCAACCGTCGCCGATCTCCGCCCGAACGCGGACGAACCCGCCGTCGTTGATCCTTTCGCCGATCTTGCCTGGTAACTTCGAGGAGAACCTTTCATGACTGCAGCCAACCCAACCCTGCAACAACAGCTCGAGCTCGCCGCGGCGGCCGTCGCCCTTAAAGACCCGTCGCGTCCCTTTCACCTCGAAGCAACGGGCCCTTGCCGCCACGACCAGCCCGTGTCCGATGCGGCCGCGGCCTGCCTTGCCACGCTCGGCACCGGTCACCCGCTGCGCACTTATACCTTGATGTTGGCGGCGGTGAGCCTCAACCAAAGCGTATTCACCGCCCAAACCCGCGTCTGTACCTGGGCTCCCGGCGTCGCCAGTGGTCCCTTACCCCGGCCCTGGTCGTTGGATATCGGCGACAGCGGCACGGTTCGCGATCTGTTAAACCAAACCAAACAAATGCTGTCACAAGGCCAACAAGTGATGGCGGCAGCAACGGCCGTCACGTCGACCCAGCCGGAAATCAGCGCCAACCTGGCGCTTTTCGCTCAGGGTGTCCACGACCCGGCCGCCCACGACGCCTTAATCCAACGTTTCCCCTTGGTGGCGGTTTTCAATGCTTGCCAGGCCGTCACCGAAGTCCAGTGGCACTACGATCCCGCCGTATTCTCGGCCGATTTCGTGGCCGCCGTCGCCGCCAACTTGGACTTGGTTTTGGCCCAGTGCGGCGACTTGAACCGCGCCCACACAAGCTTCACCTGGCAAACGACGGCCGACCCGACGACGCTGACGCCGGCCGCCTCCTTTCCCACGGCCATCGCCGAGTTTGAGGCGCGCGTTGCCGAGACGCCCGACCAGGTTGCCTTGCGTTGCGAAAACGAAACCCTGACTTATGCGGAACTGAACCAATACGCCAACCGTTTCGCGCAAATGCTGCGCAGCCGGCACGGCATCGGCCGTGGTGATTGGGTGTGCCTGCCGGCTCGCACCAGCATTGACACATTGATTTCTATTTTTGGCATTCTCAAAAGCGGCGCCGCCTATGCGCCGCTTTCGCCGGACTACCCCGACACGCGTTTGGTCCAATTATTGGGCGAGGCCGATTTCAGCCTGATCATCGCCGATGGTGATCAAGTGCCGCGCCTGGAGGCCTTGGCGCAATCGATTCCCCTGCTGGAACAACCGGACCACCGCGCCACGCCGGCGGGCAATCTCCCCAATCCGGTGATTGCGGGTCGGGGCGACGATCCCATTTATTTGCTGTATACCTCCGGTTCGACCGGCAAACCCAAAGGCGTGGTCAACACCCACGCCGGGGTGGTGCGCCTGGTACGCCACGCCGACTTTGTGCCCTACTCTCGCGATACCGTGACCTTGCTGTTGGCGCCGCTGACGTTTGACGCCTCGACTTTTGACATTTGGGGTGCGCTCCTCAACGGCGGGACCTGCGTCCTGTACCCGCACGCCATGCCGCAAGTTCACTTAATCGGCGAAACCATGGCGGCCTACGGCGTCAACACGACTTTCCTGACGGCCGCGTTGTTTAACGCCGTGGTCGATGAAGATGTGCAGGCCCTGCGACCCATGCGCCATTTGTTGGTGGGCGGTGAGGCATTGTCGCCAACCCACGTGATTCGCGCCCAGCAACACTTGCCCGACACCCAACTCTACAACGGCTACGGCCCAACCGAAGCAACCACCTTCACGGCTGTTTACCGCATCCCGACGCCGTGGCCGGACGTAACGCGCGCCCTACCAATCGGCTCACCCATCGGCCAAACCGCTTGCCACGTGGTCGACGCGGCGGACCGCTTGCTGCCGCCGTTCGCCCCCGGCGAACTTTTGATTGCCGGCCCCGGCCTGGCGCGCGGTTACCACGGCAACCAAAAGCTAACCGACGCCAAATTCATCACCACACCTTGGTCCAACGGCGAACGCCTTTACCGCAGCGGTGACCGTGTCATGTGGGACGCACACCAAACGCTGTGGTTCTTCGGTCGTGGCGACGACCAGGTCAAGGTGCGCGGGTTCCGCATCGAACTGGGCGAAATCACGGTTCATTTAAATGAGATCGCGGGCGTGCGCCAATCGGCGGTGCGGGTGATTGGCGAAAACGCAAGTGACAAACAACTGGCGGCCTACGTCGCCCTGCAAGCGGGAACCAGTGAAACCCAGGTACGCGAAACCTTGGCCGCGCGGTTACCGGACTACATGGTACCAACCCGTTGGATGGTTCTCGACGAACTGCCGCGCAACAGCAGCGGCAAAGTCGACCTGCGCGCCTTACCCGGCTTCGACCAACCAAACCACGCCGGCACGCCCCAAAACAGGGCGCAAAGCGCGCAAGAACAGTTAATCGCGGCCGCCTGGTGCCGGGTGCTTGGCTTGGGCGAAGCCAATGCGACGACCCTTAACATCGACGACAACTTCTTCGCGATCGGCGGCGACTCGATTCGCGCCATCCAAGTTTTGGCCCAACTGAAAAAGCAGGGCTACAGCTTGGCAGTTCAAGATCTGTTCAGCCATGCCACGGTGCGCCGTTTGGCGACCTTGCTGACCAAAAAACAGCCGCACAGCGCCGGCCCCCAGGTAAAACGCACCCCCTTTGCGCTGTTGGACACAGCACAGCGGGACGCATTGGCTACCGAGCGCGACGACTTAACCGACGCCTATCCGCTGAGCCGGCTCCAAGCGGGTATGGTTTTCCACGCGGGTTTCGGGGACGGCGACGACCATTACCTGGACCTCATCAGCTACCGTGTCGCGCTGCCCTACCAGGCCGCCGTATTCGAACAGAGCTGGCAGCGGCTCCACGCCCGCCACGCGGTGTTGCGCACCGATTTCCAACTGGGCGACGGCGATGCGCCCTTCCAACGCGTCCACCGGCAAATCAGGCCCAAAACGCAGTACATCGACCTGCGTGGCCAGGACGAAGCCACACAAAACCAAAGCTTTGAGCGCTGGCAAAGGTCGCAGGCGCAGGCCGCGTTGCCATTCGACCAAGCACCTTTGTTGCGCGTCACCGTCCACCACCTCGACAACGAGCATTTCCGCATTAGCCTCTTGTTCCACCACAGCATTCTCGACGGCTGGAGTGTCGGCACCCTGTGGCACGAATGGGCGACCTGTTACCGCCAAGGCCTGCAAGCCGGCGCGGTAGCGGAAGCGGCGATTGCGGCCGATCATTTCCGCGACTTTATTGCTTTGGAACAACAAGCACTGGCGAATCAGGCAACTAAAGCATTCTGGAAAAATCACTTACACCATTTCCACTTCACCTGGCCCGACCGTCTGCCACGCCCGGCCGAACAACACCACAAACAACCCGCCGTGCTCCAACGCCGCTTCGACGCCGACCTGCTCGCGGCCCTGCAGCACACCGCCGCCGAGGCTCAGGTCCCTTTGAAAACAACGCTGTTGGCCGGCTACAGTGCCGCGCTGGCCGAGTGGTGCGGCCAAACCGACATCACCTTCGGCTTCGCGGTTAACGGACGCCCCGACAACGACGACGACAACGGACTGGGTTTGTTCCTGAACATGATTCCGTTGCGACCCAATCCCGTCAGCACGACCTGGTCCCAACTGCTAGACAACCTGTTCCAATTGGAGCGCAACCTACAGGAACACCGCCGTTACCCGCTGCCGCAAATCCAGTTGGATGTGGGTCACACGCGTTTGTTCGAAACCGCCTTTAACTTTGTCCACTTCCACAACATGCACGCGGACGACGCCGACACGCGCGACCTGTGGCAAGACGGCCGTGGTTTCGGCCAAACCCACTTCGCCTTAATGGTGAACTTTGTGCGCGACGAACGCGGGCTCAGCCTGGTGCTCGACTACGACGCGGCTGCTGTTCACGAAACCGACGCGTCCGCCTTTGCCGAAAGCATCCGGCGGCTTTTGAACGACTGTGCCCAAGCACGGGCCACCGCTTTAGCGAGGGCGGTCGGCGCGGATAACGACCTCGTGGCGACTGCGACCGACGCCGCACCGGTTGAAACGGAGCCGGACCAGCCCTGGATCGCCCCGGAAGGACCCATCGAAAGCCAACTGTGCGACCTGTTTGCCGCGCTTTTGCAGCGCGAACGCGTTGGCGCCTTGGACAACTTCTTTGAGCTGGGCGGCCATTCGATTAGCGCGATCCAGTTAGCGGCACGCGTCCGTCGCCGCTTTGGGCGCGAGCTCTCGATGAAACAGCTCTACGCTCAGCCCAACCCACGGGCGCTGGCGCGTTTGCTCACCCAACTCCAGTCCTGCGCGTCCGGTGACTTGCCCGAACGCGACCCTGCCTCGCCGATCAAGCTTTCCTTTACCCAGGAACGGCTGTGGTTCATGAACCGTTTCGATCCTGATTCGGCCGCCCTCAACATGGGTTACGCGCAGTGGTTGTTCGGAGAACTGAACGCCGATGCGCTCGACAAAGCGCTGAACGCGTTGGTTCAGCGTCACGACATACTGCGCACGGTGATCGAGGATCGCGACGGTAAACCCGAGCCGGTGGTTCAGACCGCGACCCCGCTTACCTGGTCGTTCATCCAACAAAGCGGGGATCCCGAAGAAGACGAGGCCTGGCGTGCGTTTACAGCACGGCTGGTGGAACAACCCTACGATCTCACCTGCGATTTACCGCTGCGCGCCTATTTGATTCAGGCCACACCCAGCGCCCACATGATGCTGTTGGTGATCCACCACGTGGCCGGTGACGGCTGGTCAATTGGTCTGTTGTTACAAGAGCTACATGTTTTGTACGACGCCCTGCGTCAAGGCCAAACGGTTGCTCCCAACCAGCCACTCGCGCCGCCGCGCCAATTTGCCGATGTCGCCGCGTGGCAGCGCGACCAATTAACCGGCGCGGCCGCCGCCGAACACGCCGCCTTCTGGCGCGAGACCTTGGCCGATGTCCCGGCCCTCGAACTTCCAACCGATTTCACCCGCCCCCATGTGCTTTCACAACAGGGTGGTCACCATCAGTTCATCGTGCCGGAAAAGCTGCGCCACGACTTGGCGGCGTTAGCCCAACGCGAAGGCGTCACCCTTGCCACGGTGCTTTTGGCGGCCTGGCAAGTCCTGCTCGCGCGCTACGCCCGCCAAAACAGCTTCTGTTTGGGCATGCCCAGCGCCGGCCGCACCCTCGAAGCCTGCGAAACCATGGTCGGCCCCTTCGCCAACACGCTGCTGGTCCGCGCCGCCGTTGCCGGTCACCCCGACTGGTCCAGCTTGATTCACGCCGTCCACGAAACGCTGCTGACAGCGTTCCTGCACGAAGCCTATCCCTTCGACCGCATCGTCGAAGACCTGGCGATTCCCCGCGAAACAAGCCGTCACCCCGTTTACCAAGCCATGTTCAACTTGCAGAACAATCCCGCCGACAACGAAACCTATTACTTTGGTGACTTGCGCGTGCGGGTCCAGTCCTACGCCCAAGCGAGTTCCCAGGTGGACGTCAGCCTCGACCTCTACGATGACGGCAGCCAACTGTGGGCCTCGCTGGAGTACGCGACCGACCTGTTCACGGCCGCGACGATGGAACACATGAGCCAGGCCTGGCAACACCTGTTGACAGCCATGTGTACCACGACGAATCACAACCCGCTACGAGCGCCATTGTGCGATCCGAACGCGGTTGGTGCTCTGATTAACAGCGCGCCGATTAGCGCCGACAAGCCGGTACCGCAAGTCCGCCAAGCCTTGCAGCGGGCCATTGTCGATCACTGGTCACAACCCGCGCTTTACTACGGCGGCGAACACTTTCAGTTCGGTCAACTTTGGCAAGCAACCCAAGCGCTCATCGAAAAACTGGGGCCGCAACAAGCGCTGGCGGTCCCCACCGGCAACCGTCCGGCCACGGTGATCGCCTATTGGGCGGCCGTGTTAAGTGGGCGCACGCTGATGCCGCTCGATCCGAGTTACCCGGCCGACCGCCTGCGCGCCATGCTCGCCGACCACGACGACGTGCAAATCGTCGCGGTTGCGGGCGAAGACCTGCGCCCGTTCGCCGGCGATCTCCCCATCGTGATCGTCACGGAAACCGCGCCGACGCCACTCCCCGAAGCGCCGGCCCTGCTGAAACAAACACCGGCGACCCTGCCGGCCGATCAACCCGCGTACATTATTTTCACCTCGGGAACAACCGGCAAACCCAAAGGCGTGCTGGTCCCGCAACGCGCCTTTGCCGGCCACTTGGCGGCGAGTGGATCCATGCTGAACTTGCGCAGCGGCGACCGCGTGCTGCAGTTCTGTGCCTTAGGTTTTGACATCTCGTTGGAAGAACTGTTTCCCACCTGGTGTGCAGGCGCGGTCAGTGTCTTTTGTGAGCGCGAATGCCGCGAAGACTTTGCGGTCTTCAACGAAATGTTACACCACCAGGCGATCACCCACCTGAACCTGCCAACCCAGTTCTGGCAGAATTGGGTCGAGCACCTACAGCAAACCTCGGCGGAGCCGCCCTCGAGTCTGCGGTCGATGGTGGTCGGCGGCGAACAGGTGGGCGCGGGCGCGCTGAGTCGGTGGCGTGGCTTGCCAGGTACCGAAAACTGTGAATGGCACAACGGCTACGGCCCCACGGAAACCGCGATTACCGCAACCGTCTTCCGCGATCAGGGGCGCGACCTCAATCAGGGGCTACCGATCGGCACGGGTTTGGCGCACGTAACCCTGCATGTGCTAGACCCCCATTTGCAGCCGGTGGCGCTCGGCATGATTGGCGAACTGTATATCGGCGGCGCGGGCGTAGCGCTCGGTTACCTGAAGCGACCGCAACAAACGGCCGAAGCCTTTATTCCCGATCCATGGAGCGCGCAGCCTGGGGTACGAATGTACCGCAGCGGCGACCTGGTCCGCCTCGCCGCCGACGGCTGTTTGCTATTTGCCGGCCGCGCCGATAACCAATTTAAAATTCGCGGCTACCGCATTGAGTTGGGCGAAATCGAACAGGCGCTGCTGCGCCACCCGGCCGTGCCCGCGGCCGTTGTCGCGGTCCACCAATCAGGCAAAAGCAAACAACTGGCGGCCTGGGCCGAATGCAACGATCCGTCTTTGGACGCACAAGACCTGCGCGATTATCTGGGTGCGCACCTGCCACGTTTTATGCTGCCCCACCACCTTGCCCTGCTCGAGGTTTTGCCCAAAACCGCCAACGGCAAAATCGACCGGGCGTCGTTGACAATCCCCCGTGAACCCCAAACACAGGATGCGAGTACGGTGACGGCTGAAGAACGGCGCTTGGCCGAGGTTTGGTCGTCCGTGTTGGAAGTCGACGAGATTCAACCAAATGCCAACTTTTTCGACCTGGGCGGCGACTCGATTATGTCGATCCAACTGGTGGCACGCGCCCGTGCCGCCGGCTTCCACCTTAGTGTACGCGACATCTTTAACCATCAAACCGTGCGCGCCCAAGTCGCACTCACCCAGCGCGGTACCACCCACAGTGTGCCGGGCCGCAACAGCGAACCGCTCACCGGTAGCGTCGCGCTGACGCCGATCCAAATCGACTTCTTCCAACGGATCGACCACGCGCCGCACCACTGGAACCAAAGCGTGTTCCTGGCACCGGGTGAGCGGCTCTGTGGCGCAACTCTCGCCGCGGCGCTCCACGATCTGATCACCCACCACGACGCGTTGCGCCTCGTGTTCCCGGACCGAAGGGAGGGCCGTCTTGTGGCACCTTGCGAGGTCGTCGCGACCGACCTGGTCAGCGAACGAACTTGCGACGACTGGGGTACAGACACCCTGGCGCCGTTGTTTGCCGCCGCCCAAAGTTCGCTGGACCTGTGCAAGGGCCCCCTATTTCGCGGCGAGCTGTGGTCGCGCGGCAACGGCGAACAACGCCTGTTGTTGGTGGCGCACCACCTGATTGTGGACGGGGTCTCCTGGCGCATCATCACTGAAGATTTGACGACCGCCTACCAAACACGCCGTCGCGGCGAGCAACCGCACTTGCCTGCACGCACCAGTAACTTCCGATTTTGGTCGGAAACGCTGCAAACCTGGGCCAAGCTACCGGAAACCGCCGCCCAGGCCGATTACTGGCTCGATACCGACGTGGACCGCCTGCCGCTTCTGCCGGTCGACCATCCCGAGGTCGCCAACGTGGAAGCCGGTCAAACCGAGGTCGAACACCGGCTGAGCGCCGAAATCACCGAGATTCTCGCCCGCCAGTTGGTAGACCAGCACACGATTAGCTTGGACCATGCCCTGATCGCGGCCTTGGGAATCGCCCTGCGAGACTGGACCGGCCAAACCACGGTTTACGTGGAACAAGAAGGTCATGGCCGCGAGACGGGCACGTCAAGCATCGATTTGAGCCGCACCGTCGGTTGGTTCACCAGCCTGTATCCGTTCGTCTGCGACATCGGCGCGAGCAACGATCTCTTAGCCGTCTGCCGGCGTGTGGCCCTGCGCCACGAGGCGTTGCCCAACCACGGCTTCGCCCACTGCCTGCTGCGGTACCTCGATCCCGGCAGTGAACGCGGGCGGCGTTTAATCGCCCAACCGCGCCCGCAAATTTCATTCAACAACCTCGGTTCCTTTAGCAGCGAACCGGCCGGCACCGACCTGTTCCAATTCGCCGGCGAAGCGGTGCAGCACAATATGGCGGCCGCGACGACGCGTCACTACGAACTGGATGTGATCGCGCTCACCCTCGACCACCAGCTCGTGTTGCGCCTGCAATACCACGCCGGGCGCCTGGCACCGGCCGCCATGCAGCGCTTACTTGACACCATGGTCGCACAACTGGAAACGCTGGCGCGGCTTGTGGCCGCGGGCGACAGCGCCACCATCGCGCTGGACGAGGCCTTTGAAGACGGCGATCTGGACGACTTACTCCTCGAACTTAACGAAATCGGCTGAGGTTCCCCATGACACAGGTTTCACCACTGACCCGCAAAGAAAATATATCGGCCCTGCTGACGCTGTTCCCCATGCAGCGCGGCATGCTGGCGATGTCGCTCAACCAAGGTGCCATGTACCTGGAGCAGCTCGATTTCCGCATTGACGGTGCGCTCGACCCGGCCCGCTTGGAAGCCGCCTGGCAAGCCGTCAGCGACGCGCATGAAGCGCTGCGCACCCTGTTCGCCTGGAAACGCACCAAATCGCCAATGCAAATTGTGCTCAAACAGGTGCCGGTCGACTTCACCGTGCTCGATTGGTCGGACCGCGACCCCGACCCGGCCGCGTTCGAAGCGCTGCGCCAGGCCGATCGCGAACGCGGCTTCAACCTCAATCACCGGCCGCCGACGCGCTGGACCCTGGTCCGTTATGCGCCCGACCACCATCGCCTGTTGTGGACCGTCCACCACGTGATCCTCGATGGCTGGAGTACCGGGCTGATCATGGCGGAAATGTGGCGCTGCTACGACGGTGACCGCCTGCAGCCGGCACCACGTTTGGCCAAATACGCGGCTTGGCTCAAACAACGCCCCCGCGACGGCGCCTTTTGGCAAAACCTGTTCCGCGCTTGGTCCGGGAAAACACCGTTCCCGCTGCCGCTCAAAAACGGCGGCACCGACGGCACGGACAGCCAAACCCACGCCTTTGCGATCCCCACCGCCGCAACCGAACAACTCGTCGCCGTCGCGCGCGGCTTGCGTGTCACGCCCGCGCTGTTCTTAAACGCGGCCTGGTCGCTGGTTTTACACCGCCTTGCCGGCAGCCAACAGGTTTGTTTCGGCACGGTTGTCGCCGGTCGTCCCACCGGCCTGGGCGATGCCGCCCGCCTAACCGGTATGTTCACCAATACCTTGCCGCGTCTGGTCGACTTCGACGGGCTCAGAACCGTGACCGACCTTCTCGACGTTTTGCAAGAACAGCAACGCGAAACCAGCGACCTGGAACACCACGATTTAATCCAAATCGGCGAGTGGGCCGGCCTCCCGACGGGCGAACCCATGTTCGACGCGATCGTTTCTTTCCAAAACTTCGGTCGCGCAACCGGTGGGAGCGGCCACCCGCGTGACCTGGCCTTTTCCGACCACGTCGCCTACACCAAAAACGAGATGTTGCTCACGCTCACGGCTGTGCTTCACGACCAATTGTCGTTCCAATTCCATCACGATCCGAACCGACTCGACGGCGAACAGGTCAAAGCCATGGGACAGGCCCTGGTTGCGGTGTTGTTGCAAATGATCAAGCAACCCGAACAACCCCTATCCAAGTTGACCCTGATCCCACCCGTGCGGCGCCAAATCCATGAGCAACGCCTGCAAGCGGGACGGCCGCCCGTCGTCGCCGATCTGGTGGCGGCCTTCGCTGAAAACACGCGTTTGTACCCGCAGGCCGTCGCCTTGCGCGCCCGACCCTCTCGGCTTTTGCCGGACGGCACCCTCAGTTACCGCGCGCTGGCCGACAGTACGGCGCGTTTGGCCGCTGCACTCGCGCGACATCAGGTAAGCCGCGGCGATCACGTCGGCATTGTCACCACCGGCGACGGCGACACCCTCGTCGCGTTTTTGGCCGTGTTACACCTGGGCGCCGCCTATGTGCCGCTCGACCCGGCCCACCCGCAACAACGCCTCAACTGGATGGCCGAAGATGCAGACGTCAGCTTGATCCTGGCGCCGGCCGCCACGGCCGAAACCTGGCGCCCGCGTCCCGTTTTGACTTGGGAAACCTTGGATCTCGCCAATGAAACGCCCGTTCCCGCCGTCGTCAACCACGGTCAAACCACCGCCTATATCATGTACACCTCCGGTTCTACCGGTCAGCCGAAAGGCGTGCTCGTGCCCCACCAAGCGGTGATGCGATTGGCGCGCAACAACGGCTTCCTCGTGGCGGCACCTGGTCAAACCATCGGCCAAGCCGCCAATACCGCCTTTGACGCCGCCACCTTCGAAATCTGGGCCGCTCTGCTCAACGGCGCCACCGTCGCCGTCCCCGAGCAACCCGTCGTCCACGCCGCCGCGCTCGCCGCCTTCATCGACGGTTACCAGGTCGACATCATGTGGTTGACGGCGGGTTTGTTCAACACCATCGTCGACGAAAACGTCCAGGCCCTCGCCGGCTTGGAACACCTGCTGGTGGGTGGCGAAGCCCTTAGCGTGGCCCACGTCTGTAAAACCTACGCACACCTGCCCGCCATCCAGCTCTACAACGGTTACGGTCCCACCGAAAACACCACCTTCACCACCGTCTACGCCATCCCACGCGATTTCCCCGCCGACGCCGGCTCCGTTCCCATCGGGGTGCCCATCGGCGGCACCGCCGTCGCCGTGGTCGACAGCGCCGATCTACCGGTGCCCGACGGTCTGCCGGGCGAATTGGTTACCGGCGGTTACGGCTTGGCACTCGGTTACCATCGACGCCCCCAACTGACCGTGGAAAAATTCCGCCCTTTGCCGGGAAACACCCCGGAGCGGTTTTACTTCACCGGCGACCGCGTCATCCGCCGGCAGGACGGGACCTTCCTATTCCTCGACCGCCTCGATCAACAGGTCAAACTACGCGGCTTCCGAATCGAATTGGGCGAAATCGTGCAGGTCCTGCAACAACAGCCCGAAATCGACCAAGCCTTGGTGGCAATCGACACCACGCCTGGCGGCGAACGCACGCTGGTCGCCTGGTTATGCGGGCGCAGACTTGCCGACACCCACGAGGAACAAGCGCTGCGCCGGCGCCTTGCCACACAACTACCCGAGTACATGATTCCGGCCCGCTTCCAAGTTTGCGAAAGCTTCCCCCTAACGGCCAACGGCAAAATCGACAAACGCCGTTTGCCGGCCTTTGACTACAGCGGTCAGGCAGCGGTTGGCGCAGCATGTGCGGACGACACCACGCAGCGTTTGCTAACCGGCATTTGGTGTAACGTGCTTAAGTTGGAACACATCGGCCCTCAGCAGAACTTTTTCGCCCTGGGTGGGCATTCATTGTTGGCCGGCCAGGTCGTCGGCCGCATTGGCGATACCCTCGACATGCACTTGCCGGTGCGCGCCCTTTTTGAGTATCCGACCATCGCCGAGCTCGCCGCGCACCTCGCGCGTTTGGAGCGCGCGACCCTGCCACCGTTGACCGCGTTGCCCGCCGGCAAGCCGCGTCCGCTGTCCGTCACCCAATCGCGCCTGTGGTTCATCGAGCAAATGGAAGGACCTGGTAACACCTACCACATCGATCTATGTGCAACCGTTCGCGGCAGCCTCGACCGCGACCGCTTGCAAACGGCGTTGCGCCATTTGGTCGACAAACACGAAGTCCTGCGCACCTGCATGTTCGATCAGGACGGCACGCCAATCTTGTCGGTCAGCGAAGCGTCGGTGGTGCCCTGGTACTTCGAACGGTTGACCGATTTGGAACCGAGCGCGGCACGCCGTCAAGCGCGCGCGCTGGCCGCCGCCCAAAACAACCAACCCTTCGATTTGGCCACCGCGCCCTTGTTCCGCGTCGCTCTGTTCCAAATCACCGAACAAGAACATTTACTGGTGCTGATCATCCACCACATCATCGCCGATGGTTGGTCGATGAACGTGCTGCTACGCGACCTTGCCGAAGCCTACCAAACACAAAGACAGACGACGCCGCTGCCGCTGCAATACGCGGATTACGCGGCCTGGCAACGGCGTTTCCTGGCCGACGAAAGCGCCGTTCGCCATTTGAATTGGTGGCGTGAACACCTGGCTGATCCGCCCGTGCTCAACCTCCCCCTCGATTTCCCTCGCCCCGCCAAGCAGGACCACGCCGGCGCCATGATCAGCCGGTCCCTCGACCCCGCGCTGTTTCAACAGGTACAAGAATGGTCGCGGCAGAACAACGCCACTCCCTTTATGGTGCTGACCGCCGCTTTTACCGCGACCTTGGCCCGCCTCACCAACCAGACCGACCTGGTAATCGGCACCCCGGTCGCCAACCGCCGTCAACCGGAAACCGAAACGATGATCGGCTTTTTCGCCAACACGATCGCGCCGCGCTTCACCATCAAAGGTGATCCTAGCTTCGCCGAATGGGTCGCCACCACCCGAAAAACGCTCCTCAACGCCTTTGCCCACGGAGAAACACCGTTCGAGGAAGTCGTGCAATTGGTCGACCAACGCGATGTCAGTCGCTCGCCGCTGTTCGACGTCATGATCGCCATGCAGAACGGCGACGCCGAGGCGCTGCAACTGGGCGATTTGGAACTGGAAGCGGCACCGCTGCCAGGAACAACCAGCAAGTACGACTTGACCCTGTTTGCCACCACCGCCGTGGACGGCTGCGAGCTCGCTTTTGAATACGCCACCGCCTTGTTCAAACCCACCACGGTGACGCGTTTGATCGATCGCCTGGTCTTCGTGCTCGAACAGTTTCTCGCCGATCCCACGCTGACGTTGGCCCGCGTTAAGCTGTTGCCCGCCGACGAAGCCGCGCTGATCGACCGCCACCTACGTGGTTTGCGGCAACCCGATCCCAAGCCAGTCGGATTGCACCGCGCTTTCGAACAACTATCCCGGCAAATGCCTGACAGTATTGCGCTTGTGGCCAAGGATGGGCGCTTCACCTACGCCGAACTGGAGCGCGAGGCCAACCGTTTGGCCGCCGTCCTGCAGGAGCATGGTGCGGCGCCGGGTCGCCGCATCGGTGTCTGTTTGCCGCGCACCCGTTCCCTGGTCGTCAGCCTGTTGGCCGTGCTCAAAACCGGTGCCGCCTATGTACCGCTGGATCCGGCCTACCCCAGCGCCCGTCTGGCGTTCATTGTCGCCGACGCCCGCTTAAGCACGGTCATCAGTGATCATTTCCCGCTGCCCGCCGGCACCGATTTGACCTTGATTGACCCCAACCAGCGCAGCACCCGGAGCGCGCCCGCGCCGGTCGTATTAGCAGACGACGCCCTGTCGCACCTGATTTACACCAGCGGTTCCACCGGGTTACCCAAAGGGGTCGCCATTCGCCATCGCGCCGCCCAACACATGGTCGCCTGGTCGCAGGCGACCTGGACCCGCGCTCAATTAGCGCGCACCCTGGCCGCGACCTCGGTGTGTTTCGACCTCTCGGTATGGGAACTGTTCGTCCCGCTTAGCAGCGGCACCACCGTCGTACTTGTCGACAACGCGCTGAGCCTGGTCGACTGCGACTACGCCCAAGACGTCACCGCGGTCAATACGGTGCCGTCGGCACTCAACGAATTGTTGCAACTGGATGCGGTGCCGGCGTCGGTCGACTTAATTAACTTGGCCGGCGAACCGCTGGAACGGGCGCTGGTGCGCCGCGCTTACCGACAAACCGCCGCCCGCCAGGTTTACAACCTCTACGGACCGAGTGAAGACACCACCTATTCTACCGCCGCGCTTGTGCCCGATGACGATTCGCCCGTTCGCATCGGCCGCCCGCTCGCGAAAACCGACGCCTTCGTACTCGACCCGGCCCTGGCAGCCGTCCCCATCGGCGTTGTCGGCGAACTTTATCTGGGTGGCGATCAATTGGCCGCCGGCTACCTCGGTCGTCCCGACCTCACCGCCGAACGTTTTGTGCCGCATCCCACCGTCGCCGGCGCACGCCTTTACCGCACCGGTGATTTGGTGCGCTTGGAAGAAAACGGCGAGCTGACCTTCCTCGGGCGTCGCGATCACCAGGTCAAGCTACGCGGGTTCCGCATCGAGTTGGGCGAAATTGAATCGCGCCTGCTACAGGAGCCCGGCGTCGGTCGGACGATTGTACGGGTGGTCAAGGATAGCGAGGATCAGCCGACTCTGGCCGCCTACCTACAACCCGAAAGTGCCGAACAAGCCCTCGACGAAACGGACCTGCGCCGGCGTCTGGCCGACCAGTTACCCGCCTATATGGTGCCCGGCGCGTGGTTCATTCTGGCGCGTTTGCCGCTGACGCCCAACGGTAAAATCGACGTTAAAGCGCTGCCACGCCCGCAAAAAACCAACACAGAAACCGCTGTTGCCACCAACGACAACCCGCGTCGGCGCGCCGTGGCCGCATGTTGGGCCGCCGTGCTTGGGCTCGAAGCGGCGGACATCCAAGCCGGCGATAATTTCTTCGCGTTGGGCGGCCACTCGCTCAAAGCGACCCGCGCGATTGCGCTATTGCGCAAAAATCACGGCCTCACGCTTTCCCTGCAGGCTTTCTTCAGCGCAACGACCCTAGCCGAAACCGCCGCCGCCCTCGAACCTTACACGACCCCGCTCGGTCCGATCGAGCCGGTCGACCCGGCCGGCCTGCACCCGATGACGCCTTCCCAGCAAGCGCTTTGGACCAGTTCCCGCCATGCCGACGCCTCGCGCGCCTACAACCTGGTTTCCGCCCTGGCGATTAGCGGGCCCATCGACCGCAACCATCTAGAAACCTCGCTCAAAAACCTGGCGGCCCGTCACGACGGCTTGCGCCTGACTTTCGATTTACACGAGGATCGGCCGGTAATGCGTTTGACCGACACCGAGGTGACCTTGGCGGTTTACGATTGCCGCGCGCAAGCGGATCCCGAGCAAGCCGCCCAACACCACATCGATAAACTGAGCGACCATGTCTTCGATCTGCAAAACGGGCCGCTGTTCCAGTTCGCCTGGCTTCAATTGGCCGAGCAGCGCGGCGTGTTGGTGTTGGCCATGCACCACTTAATCACCGACGGCGCCTCGTTCGGTGTGTTGTTCGCCGATTGGCAACACCTCTATGACGCCGCCGTCAACGGCGACAACCCGACGCCGCGCCAAGGACCGACCTTCCTCGATTACGCCGCTTGGTTGAACCAGCGTCTGAGCAGCCCCGCCACCGGTGCCGCCTTTTGGCGCGAAGCCATGGCGGACGCGCCCGAACCGCTGCAATTGACCACACAGCGTCGCGCGACCCATCAGTACGCCGGTGCCGCCGAAGCGTTCACCTTTCCGGCCGAACGACTCGCCGAACTCCGGCATACCGCACGCACGGCCGGGACCTCACTGTTCACGCTGCTGCAGGCCGCACTGGCCGCGTACTTGTATCGCTGGACCGGCCGCGAAGACCTGGTGCTGGGCACGCCGACCACCGGCCGCCTGCACCCAGACAGCGCCGGCCTCGTCGGTCTGTTACTCAACCTGTTGCCGCTTCGCAGCCAACCGCGCGGGGAAATCCCGTTTGCGGACTTCCTCAACGCCGTCCACCACAACACGATGAAGGCCTTCGAACACCAGCTTTACCCGATCGAATGGATCAATCGCGACTTGCAACAAGCCGGCTACAGCGCACGGTCACCGGTGAGCGTCGGCTTAACCCTGCAGAACATGAACGAAACATCCCTGTTCGAACACCCCAGCCTGCACTTCGAGACCTTCGACAGTCCCATTCGCTACGCCCAACACGACCTCTGGTTCCTGTTCACCGAACTGCCCGAGGGCCTGTACTGCCTGATCACCTACAGCACCGACCTGTTCAGCAGCGAGCTCATCGCCCAAGCGGCGGCCGACTTGGAACAGTTGCTACGTGCCGTGTGCGCCGACCCCACCCAAACCTTGGCCATGTTACCCCTCGCCGAACAGGCCGCCGAAAAGACCACCGATCCCGATGCCTTCGACTTCGATTTTTAGGAGCTTCTTTCCATGGCACCTCGCTACTTAAAACCCAACGTCAAACTGGAACCCTTATTTAACCAATGGTATGCCTGGCCCGCCCTGATCGCGCCGGCCACCGCCGCCATGAATATCGCCAACCACCACCTCAAGTTGATGCGCTCCTACACCGCCGCGCCCATGGTACATGCGGCCACGCTCAAGAACCCGGCCATGATCGGCGGGCCTTTCATCAATTTGCAGGGCCAAAAGGTCGACGCCGTGCGCGATCTCCTACAGCGCACGGCCGGCGAACAAGCACACATGATCGAATTCGCAGAAGGTGTGAAACAGCTCAACAAACTGCTGCGGGACGAAGCGCGCGGCGGCAGCCTGGAACCGCTGTACGCCAAGGTGCCGGACGCGCTACGCGGTTACGTGGAACTGGTTTACGACCTCAACCACCAACCCTCGGCGCGTTTCATCGAACCGCTGCTTTACCAAAGCCGCTACTACCAGCCGGAACGCCAAACGATCGCCTTGAGCTTGGTTGAACAAGACGAACGCCCGCTGGTTTTAAGCACGCCCTGGATCGAGGACGGCCAAAGTCTCCACCTCCAGGTGCCCTTCGCCCACGAAGCCATCGACCATCTGTTCCGCATGCGCCTCCAGGCGGGCGACGTAAACGCCGTTGCCGACCAATTGCGCGTGCCGCCTGAGCGTCGCGCCGACTTCGACAACCTGTTCACCGACGAGGCCCCGCCCACCCCGTCCAAGATGACGGATGACGGCGTGCGCGTGCGTTACTTCGGCCACGCCTGCGTGCTGTTTGAAACCCGTCACGTCAGCATCCTCACCGATGCGGCTCTGAGTTACCGCTACCCCACCGACATGCCGCGTTACACCTTTGACGACCTGCCCGAACACATCGACTACATCGTCTTGACCCACGCCCACCACGACCACGTGCTGTACGAATCGCTGTTACCGTTACGCCACCGCACCGGCGCGATCGTCGTGCCCCGCAACGCCGGCAACATGGCCGACCCCTCGCTGCGACTGGCCCTCAAACACACCGGCTTCGACGGTCGAAACGGCGGCGCACGCGTGATTGAGTTGGACGAGCTGGACAGCATCGAATTCACGGGCGGGCGCATCATCGGCCTGCCGTTTTTCGGCGAACACGCCGACCTGGATATTCGCTCAAAAATGGCGCATTTCATTGAGTTGGAAGGGCGTCGCTTCCTGTGTGCCGCCGACTCACGCAACATCGAACCGCGCCTGTACCAACACCTGCGCGATTGGCTCGGACCGATCGATACGGTTTTCCTCGGCATGGAATGCGAGGGCGGGCCGCTCTCTTGGCTCTACGGGCCGTTGCTCACCGAACCCATTGACCGCCAACGCGACCAGGTCCGTCGCCTCAACGGTTCCGACAGTGCGCTCGGCATGGACCTACTCGAAAAACTGGGCGCACGCAACGTCTACATCTACGCCATGGGCATGGAACCTTGGTACTCCCACATCATGGGTCTGGCCTACACCGATCAGTCGCCGCAAATCGTGGAAAGCAACAAACTCATCGAGCTTTGCCGCCAACGCGACCTGTCCTGTGAACGCCTGTTTCAGCAAAAAGAAATGATCTTCCCAGCCAACCGCTAGCAAGCCGGCCCAGCGGCGACTCGCGATACCGGGGTCGCCGCTTACCGAACCCCTAAACCGTTATTTGTAAATTAGTTCCACAAAAATTGCGCACCACCTCTCTTGCGCCGGTTGCCGCACCGGTCAGCGCAAGCTCTGCCGCAATAAGGACTCTAGGAGACAGCATGAATCGCGAACAGATGTTACTGACCTCGGCCCACATGGCCGAACACGCCAAGTTTTGGGCCTACCACCTGGAAACCGTCGATCCCGATAACAGTTTGTGGTGCTCGGCGGACGCGGGCCAAAGCGGCCGTCGTTGCGTCGCGGTTGATCTCCAGTCGAGCACGGCCGCGGCCGTCAGCAACCTGGTTGGCGGGAAACCGATCGGCGTGATGGTGGTCGTGGCCACCGCGCTCGGCCAATGGCTACACCGTTGCGGCATGGGCAGCCAACCTTTAATTCAAATACCCGCCGGCGACCAACCGGGCAACGCGCCCGAGGGCAACGTGTTCTTGGCGTTGACGGCAACCAGTGACAGCCTGCGCAACGATCTGCGCCAGAACCGCGAAAACATGGCAAAAGCCTTTGGGTTCAGCGCCTTCCCCGTCGCACTTTGGCTCAAACAGCAGTTCCCCAACCAGGATTCATTCACCCAGGTAGCGCTGACCAGCCACGCCTTGCACCGTGGCGACAACCACCTGCCGCTTCAGCTCCACATTACCGCTTCGGCACCCGCCGCCAAACTGACGCTCCACTACGATGCCGCCGTTTTTAGCGCCGCCTTTATCGCGGAAACCGCCGCCGGGTTGGCCCTGATCCTCGATCAGTTGAGCGCCGACGCCGGACGCAGCGGTGACGACCTTCAAATCTGGTCGCCGCAAAGCCTGACGCTGCTTACCGAAACCTGGGCGCAGGGTCCTGAGCCGGCCCGAACCGCCGCGACGGTCCACGAAACCTTCGCCGCCCTCGCCGCCCAACAACCGGACGCGGTTGCCATCCAACAAGGCACGGAACAGCTCACTTACGCGGACCTCAACCGACGCGCCAACCGCATCGCTCGTTTTCTGCGCGACACCTACGCCGTCGCGCCCGGTGACCGCGTTGCCCTTTTACACGACCGCGAGCCCGCCGTCGTGGCCGCCATGCTGGCCGTGCTCAAATGCGGTGCCGCCTACGTCCCACTCGACCCACAATACCCGGCCGCCCGCTTAAACCACATCCTCGCCGAAACCGAACCCACGGCGCTGATCACTCAGTCGCAGTACATGTTCGACGTGGGTGACTTCGCCAACCTGTTCCTGACCGACGTCATGGAAGACGCCGTCGCCATGCTCGACGACAGCGACGACCACGCCGCAAGCCAAGCCGCCTCACCCGCGTACCTGATGTACACCTCCGGCTCAACCGGCCTGCCCAAGGCCACGGTCATTCCCCATCGGGGCATCACCCGTTTGGCCGTCGGCATTCCCGCCGTCGACCTGAGCCGTGCGCGCGTGCTCCAAGCCGCACCGATTACCTTCGACGCGGCGACCTTCGAGATTTGGGGCCCGTTGCTGCGCGGCGGGACCTGTGTGCTGCTCGATGCAAAGGTCCCCACCACCGAGGTCTTGGCGGCGACCATCGCGGCGGGCCGCGTCGACACGCTGTGGCTAACCGCCACGTTGTTTAACACACTGATCGACGACCAAGCGCAAGCCTTGGCCAGTGTTCGTTTCTGCCTGGTCGGCGGCGAAGCACTGTCCGTTTACCACGTGCGCCGTGCCCAAGAGCTATTGCCCGAATTGACCTTGATCAACGGTTACGGCCCCACCGAAAGCACGACCTTCACCTGCTGTCACGTGATTGCGCGCGACCAAGCCGACGACCGGACTTCGATCCCAATCGGCCGGCCCATCGCCCACACCCGCGTTTATGTCCTCGACGGCGCCGGTCGCCTCGCGCCACGCGGTGTGCCCGGTCAACTCGCCATCGCCGGTGACGGTTTGGCCGACGGTTACCTGAACCGCGCCGAGCTGACCCAATCCCGTTTTGTCACGCGCGACCTACCGACAGTCGCCGGCACGCCTCGTCGCGAAACCCTGTATCTTTCCGGTGACCGCGTGATGTGGCGCGAGGACGGCACGCTCGCGTTCCTCGGTCGCCTGGACAACCAAATCAAATTGCGCGGCTATCGCATCGAGCCGGGCGAAATCGAACAGGTGCTTTGCCAGGTCGACGGCGTCAAACGCGCCCTCGTCGTACCGCAACGGGAAGGCGAACGGGTTGTCGCCTTGGCCGCCTACCTCGAAGTCGCCGATCCGGCCGGCGTGGACGAGCAACGCGTCCGCCAAGAACTCGCTGAACGTTTGCCCGCCTACATGGCACCCACCTACCTCATCGCGCTGGCGCAATTCCCCGCCACCGCCAACGGCAAAATCGATGTCGCCGGCCTGCCCGATCCCAAGGCGCAAGCTGCGCCCGAGGCCCGTTACCAGGCGCCGCGCGACGAGACAGAACAACTGCTCGCGGACATCTGGGAAGTCGTACTGGACCACAGCCCGATCGGCATTCACGACAACTTCTTCCAACTGGGCGGCGATTCGCTGCGTGCGATTCAGGTCTTGAGCCGCTTGCAGAAAGTCGGCGTTCACGCCGAGATTCAGGATATCTTCGAGAACCTGACCATCGCTGAACTGGCACCCCAACTAACGCGCGGCGAAATCACCCACCAGGCCACCGGTCCGTTTGACCTGATCAGCGAAGAGGATCGCCGCCACCTACCCCCTTCCGTCACCGCCGCC
This sequence comes from Holophagae bacterium, assembly GCA_030429565.1. Classification (GTDB taxonomy): domain Bacteria; phylum Acidobacteriota; class Holophagae; order Acanthopleuribacterales; family Acanthopleuribacteraceae; genus Acanthopleuribacter. Next base: position 152,843 of record JAUIFE010000016.1, read on the forward strand.
TATCCACTTAGTCGCCTACAAGAGGGCATGATCTACCACGCCGAATTGGGCGAACAGGTCGGCGCCTACCACGACGTGATCAGCTATCAAGTCAAGGCACCGTTCCTGCCCGAACTGCTGCAGGAGACCTTTGCCGTATTGAGCGCGCGTCACCCGGCGCTGCGCGTGTTCTTCGACCTCAACCACTACACCGAAGCGTTGCAGTTGGTTTCCGACGAGGTCACCGTCCCGGTCCACTTCATCGACCTGCGCGACCAGAGCGAGGAAAGCCAGGAACGCGAGATCGAACGCTTTGTGGAAACCGAACACGACAACCCCTTCGCCTGGCACGAAGCACCGCTGTTTCGCGTCTTTATTCATCGCCGTGCCGAAGACCGCTTCCAACTCTCGATTAGCATTAGCCACGCCATCATCGACGGTTGGTCGCTTTCCTCGCTGATCAGCGAGTGGATGGGTCTCTACGAAGCGCTCATCGACGGCGAAACGCCGAGCCGCAACGACGACCCCAACCACGGCTTCCGCGAGTTCATCGCACTCGAACGCGCCGCGCTCGCCAACCCCGAAAGCCGTCGCTTCTGGACGGAACGTCTCGCCGACGCCCAGGTCCTGCGCATCCCGCGTTTACCGGAAAAAACGTTACCCAGCGCCCCGGAAAGCGATTGCCGCCTGTTCATCAAAATCGAGGAGCCGACCACGCGCGCGCTGTTCCGCGTCGCCGACCAGGCCGGTACCTCGATCAAAGCCGTCTTGCTGGCCGCTCACTTACGCGTGTTGCACCTCTGCTCCGGTCACGACGATGTGTTAACCGGACTGATTGCCAACGGTCGCCCCGAATCCGGCGACGCCGACACCAGCCTCGGCTTGTTCCTCAACACCATTCCCTTCCGTCAATCGATTGGGGGCGGGTCTTGGTTGGACTTGATTCGCGCCACCTACGCCCGCGAAAACGAAGCCTTACCCCATCGCCGTTACCCACTGCCCGCCGTCATGCGCGATCTCAACATGGGTGAGTTGTTCGAAACCGCTTTCAACTACATTAACTTCCACGCCTACGACACCATCGAACAGTACAAACACGTGTCGCTGATGAGCGGTACCGGCTTCGAACGTTCCAATTTCACGCTGACCGCGACCTTCCATCCCTACGACAAAAACCGCGAGATCATGATCAACCTGGAATACGATCCCGCCGTCATCGACCAAAACCGCATCAACGAAATCGGCGCCTATTACCGTACCGTGCTCGAGGCGGTCGTGGCCCATCCAGAGGGACCCGTCGCCTACTGCGAGTTGCTCGGACGCGACGAACGCTACCGCATTCTCGAACAATTTAGTCGCGGGCCCCGGGTCCGCTGGAACGAGGTCAGCGTCTGCGAGCGCTTCGCCGCGGTGGTGGCACAACAACCGGGAGCCGTCGCCGTGGCAACAGCCGGAGAAGACGTCACCTATGCCGAACTCGACCAACGGGCCGAGCACTTGGCCGATCAGCTTGCCGCACGCGGCATCAAAGCCGAAGATGCGGTCGGCATTTGCGTCCACCGCTCGGTCGACATGGTCGCCGCCGTGCTGGCCGTGCTCAAGCTGGGCGCCGTTTACGTGCCCATCGATCCAACCTACCCAGTGCGCCGTATTGAGTACATGGTTGGCGCCGGCAACCTCGCGCTGCTGCTCACCAACGCCGACCTGTGGCACTTGCCCTTCGACGGGTCCGTGCCCACGCTATGCATGCGCGATTTGCTGCGTGCCGAAGCCGTCACCCCGGCGGTGAAACCGGCCCTGAACGCCACCGCACCGGCCTACATCATCTTTACCTCGGGCTCGACCGGCCAACCCAAAGGGGTACGCGCCAAACACGGCGGTCTGCTGAACCTGGCATTGAGCCAAATCGAGCTGTTCTCGGTAACCTCGAAATCACGTGTCGCGCAATTTTCCTCGTTCAGTTTCGACGCGTCCGTGTCGGAACTTTTCGTCACCCTCTGCGCCGGCGCGACCCTCGTGCTCCCTAGCGGCGACGAGATCCTTGCCGGCGACGCCTTGGCCGACTTCCTCCGCGAGCAACGCATTAGCGTTGTGACCCTGCCGCCCTCGGTCCTGGCGACCCTCCCCGAGCAACAACGTTTCCCCGACTTGGCCGTGCTGGTCAGCGCCGGCGAAGCCTGTCCCCAGCATCTCGTCGCCCGCTGGGGCGCCACGCGCCGCTTCATCAACGCCTACGGCCCCACCGAACTCACCGTTTGTGCCACCGCCGGCACCCTCCAACCCGAAGGGGAACTGCACATTGGCACACCCATGACCAACACCGACGTGTTCATTCTCGACAAGTTCCTGCAACCGACTCCTGTCGGCGCACCCGGTGAACTCTATCTCGGCGGTGACGGCTTGACCCTGGGTTACCTGAACCGCGCCGACCTCAACCTCGAACGGCTGGTGCCCAGCCCGTTTAACCCGGGCGAACGCCTTTACAAAAGCGGCGACCTCGGTCGTTTTCTGCCCGACGGCACGATTGAGTACCTCGGCCGCATCGATCACCAGGTCAAAATTCGCGGCTTCCGCGTCGAACTCAACGAAATCGATCTGGCCCTCGACCGTCACCCGGCCGTTTCCGGCGCCGTCACTGTCGCCCTGCCCCACGGCGACGACCGCCGGTTAACCGCCTACTTGATCTGCCCTGGCGAACAGCCCGACGCCCAAACGCTGCGCAGCTTTCTGAGCGATTACCTGCCCGCGTTTATGATCCCGTCACAGTTCTTGTTCCTCGAGCGTTTCCCGCGTACCCCCAACGGCAAACTAGACCTAGCCGCCTTACCCAAACCCCAGGCGGATACCATCACCGTCACCCAAGCACCGCGGAACCCGAACGAAGAAGTTCTTCACAACATGTGGTGCGCTGTACTCGGCACGAGCGCCGTCGGCATCCACCAAGACTTCTTCGAATTGGGCGGCCACTCCTTGTCGGCCACGCGTTTGGTAAGCCGTATCCGCGAAGTCTTCGGCCACGCCCTATCGCTGCGCGAGTTTTTTGCCGCGCCGACGATTGCTGCTTTGGCGACCAAGCTTGCGCAAACCAAGGGCGCCCCGCCGCCGCCGCTAACGCGGCGCGATGATCATGGACCGGCGCCCCTTTCGTTCCCGCAAAAACGCCTGTGGTTCCTTACCCAATACGAAGAAAACAGCAGCGCCTACCATATTCCACTCGTGTTCCGCCTGCACGGCCGCCTCGACCGCGACGCGCTCGCCAACGCCCTGCAACAGATTGTCGATCGTCACGAAATCCTGCGCACGCGCATCGTTACCCTCGAAGGCGAACCCTTCCAAGTCATCCTGAAACAGGAAACTCTGAACCTGCCGTTGACGCGCGTGTCGGGTGCCGACCTGATCGCGCGCGAAGAAGCCGCCCGTGCGCGGATCACCGCCGCCAACGCGCGCCCCTTCGATTTGGCCGAGCAAGCCCCGTTCCGCGCCGAGTTGTTCCAATTGGCCGACGACGACCACTTGTTGTGGGTCAACTTCCACCACATTTGCAGTGACGGTTGGTCAACCGGCCTGTTCATCGGTGAATGGACCGAGTTGTACCGCGCCGCCTTGGAACAACGCCCCGCCGCCTTGCCTGACTTAACCATCCAATACGCCGATTACGCCGCCTGGATGGTGCGCTGTTTGGAAGCGGGCGAAGAAACCCGGCAAGCAAACTACTGGCGCAATCACCTGGCCGACGCGACACCGCACCTGGCCTTGCCCACCGATTTCGCGCGACCCGCTGTCAAAACTTACAACGGCGCCGCCGTCGATTTCGAGCTCGATCAAACCCTGCGCGACAAACTCCAACAACTCAGTTTGCGTCACGGCACCAGCTTGTTCATGACCCTGCTGACATTGTTCAAAACGCTGTTGTTCCGTTACACCGGCCAGGCCGACATCACCGTCGGCACCCCCGTCCACGGTCGCCATCGCAGCGAGTTGGAAACCCTGCTCGGCATGTTCCTGAACAATCTCATCCTGCACAGCCGCCCCAACGGAAACCTGATGTTTGCCGATTACCTGGATCAGGTGCGCGGCGTAACTCTCGACGCTTTCGCCCACGGCGATATCCCCTTCGAACGTTTGGTCGACCTGCTCGAGGTCCCGCGCGATCAGAGCACGACACCCGTCTTCCAAGCCGTGTTCGTGCTGCAAAACACGCCGGGCGCCGACCTGGCGTTGCCCGACCTGACGATGAGCGGCTTCGACGTGGCCAATCCCACCGCCAAGTACGACTTGACCTTGGCCATGGCCGACATCGAAACCGGCATTCCGGCAACCTTTGAATACAACAGCGATCTGTTCACCAAGGAAACCATCGAACGCCTGGTCGGTCACTTCAAAACCTTAATCGCGGCCGTGTGCGAGAGCCCGTACCACCAACTCAGCGCGCTGCCGCTGTTGGGTGAAGCAGAACAACGCCTGTTGACGGAAACCTGGCCGGGTCAGGCCCAGCCGTTCATCGTCAAACACACCTTAGTCGATCGCTTTGAACAAGCCGCCGCCGCCCACGCCGACCGCATCGCGGTTCGCGACGATCAAACCGCGCTCACCTACACCGAGCTCAACGCACGCGCCAACCGCATCGCCCACGTGCTGCGCGACCTGGGTGTCGCCCCCAACGATCATGTCGGTTTGTGCCTCGAACGCGGCGTTGATCTGGCCGTCGCCATCGTGGCGATCCTCAAAGCCGGCGCCGGTTACGTGCCGATCGATCCCGCTTACCCGGCGGCACGCGCCGATTTCATCGCCGCCGACGCAGGGCTCACCTTCCTGCTGACCAACCGCACCACGGCCTTGCCTTTTGGCGACCAACCCGCCACCACGGCGATTTACCTGGAAGACTTGGCCGGCGAAACGCGCGACACCAACCCCGATCCGGTCGCGCAACCCGACGACCTGGCCTACATCATCTATACCTCCGGTTCAACCGGCACCCCCAAGGGCGCCCTGCTCAAACACGAAAACGTGGTGGCGCTCTTTGATGCGAGCAGCGAGCACTTTCGCTTTGACGCCGATCAGGTGTGGACCCTGTTCCACTCCTACGCCTTCGATTTTTCCGTTTGGGAACTGTGGGGTGCCTTGCTCTACGGAGGCTTGTGCCGCATGGTTGGTTACGAAACGTCGCGCAACCCCGAAGCGATGTTGCACCTACTGGCCGACGAGGGCGTCACCGTCCTCAGCCAAACGCCGTCAGCCTTTGCGCAGCTCATCCAAGCCGACGCCCGCCTCGCCGCCCGCGACGGGCGCAACCTGCCGCTGGCGCTGCAAAATGTCGTTTTCGGCGGTGAAGCGCTGGATCCCGCCGGCCTGCGCGATTGGATCGAACGGCGCGGTGACGGCGTTGCGACCCAGGGACCGGCCCTGATCAACATGTACGGCATTACCGAAACCTGCGTGCACGTGACGGTGCGGCGCATCACCGCCGCCGATGCCGCCGTCGGCAACCGCAGCCCCATCGGCCAGGCGCTGCCGCACTTGCAGCACTACGTGCTTGACCCGCACCTGAACCCAGCCCCAATCGGCGTCGTCGGCGAACTCTACATCGCCGGTGCCGGTTTGGCACGCGGTTACCTCAATCGCGGCGACCTCACCGCCGCCCGTTTCGTGCCGCATCCCTTTAGTCGCCAACCGGGTGCACGCCTGTACCGCACCGGCGACTTGGCGCGGACTCTGCCGGACGGGAGCCTCGACTTCGCGGGACGCTGCGATCACCAGGTTAAAATTCGCGGGTTCCGCATCGAACTGGGCGAAATCGAACACCAACTGCAAGAACACCCCGCCGTGAGCGGCGCCCACGTGCGTGTGCATGGCGACGATCAGGGCAACAAACGCCTGATCGCCTACTGTACCGTCGCGGCGGGCGAACCCCTCGAAGGCGCCGAACTGCGCGCGTTCCTGGCCACGCGTCTTTCCGATTACATGATCCCGGCGCGGTTCTTCGTGCTCGACAGCTTCCCACTCACCGCCCACGGCAAGCTCGACACCGGCGCGCTGCCGCGACCAGGAGATGATGACCAGGCCGCGACCGCCGACAGCGACGCCGCCCCACGCCAGGGACTCGAAGCCGAGCTGGCCGCCATTTGGGCCGAGGTTTTGCAAGTCAACCACGTCGGTCGCAACGATAACTTCTTCGAACTCGGCGGCGACTCGATTCTCTCGATTCAGGTCATTGCCCGCGCCCGTCAGGCCGGTATTAAGCTGACCGGTAAAGACATGTTCTCCTACCAAACCGTGGGTGAACTGGCGCCGGTTGCCGCCGCGCGCGGTGGTGACGTCGCCACCGCTAACGAACCCTTAAGCGGGGCCGTCGCCTTGACGCCGATCCAACGCTGGTTCCTGGAGAAGCCGTTGCAACACCGCAACCAATGGAACCAAGCGCTGGTGCTCCAGCCCGCCGCCGCGCTGGATGCCGACCTTCTGGCCAAAGCCCTGCAACGGGTGGCGGTCCACCACGACGGCTTGCGCCTGCGCTTCACGGAAACGGCGCAGGGTTGGCAAGCACAATACGCCGCGCCCGGTGCCGATTTCCCGCTGAGTCAAAGCCGTGACGACGCACCAACCGCGGCCTTTGCCGCCGCCCAAACCAGCCTCAACCTGGGCAACGGTCCCATCGCCCGCGCGGTCCTGTGGCACGCTCCCGAGGGACAACGACTGCTGCTCGCGGTGCATCACCTGGCCATCGACGCGGTCAGTTGGGGCATTCTGTTGCGCGATCTGGAAACCTGTTATCACGCCTACCGTGCCGGCGACGAACCCCGCCTGCCCGCCAAAACCGACAGCTACGCCCGTTGGTCGCAGCAGCTCCACCAGCTTGCCGCCGGGCACGAGGTCGGTGATCAGGCCGCCTTCTGGCGTGACTACCTGGCCGGCGTGACGCCGCTGCAAGCGGACCATCCCGACGCCGCCGATTGCGAAGCCGACTTGGCGACGATCGATTTGCAGTTCGAACGCGACCAAACCACCCGGTTACGCGATCAGGTCGCGCAAAACTTCGGCACCAAAATCCACGAATCCCTGGCCGCATTGGCTGTTCAAGCATTGGCCCAATGGCAAGGTGGCTGCCCGGCCCTCGACATCGAGATCCACGGCCGCGAAGACCTCTTCCCCGATCAAGATCTGTCGCGCACGGTCGGCTGGTTTACCGCCATGGTGCCGCTGCGCGCTTCCGCCGGCGCCACCGTCGGCGAAGCCTTAATCAACGCCAAGGAACACCTGCGCGGCTTGCCGCGTGCAGGCCTCGACCACGGCCTGCTGCGTTACTTGCGCGCGCACCAAGACCCCAACCCGTGCCTCACCCAAGCCGCGCAGGTCAGCTTTAACTTCCTCGGCGATTTCAGCAAGGGGCTCGGCGGTGAACAGGCCTTGCTGAACCTCGTCGGTGACGATCCCGGACCCGTGCATCACCAGCACGACCCGCGTGGTTACGCCATCGACATCGCCGCTTCAATTGCCGACGGCTGCCTGCAAATCAGCCTGATGTACAGCCAAGCGCGCTGGCAGGCCGCAAGCATCAACCGGCTCGCCGACCACCTGCGCGATTTGATTGACACGGCCGTCGCCACCGCCGACGCCGACGCACAACCGACGTTCTCGCCGACCGACTTCCCCCTCGCCGAGATGGACCAAAACGAATTGGGCGCGCTTTTTGACGCGCTGGAACAATAAGGAGCCCCGACGTGACCGGCTTTAATCGCAAAAACATCGCAGACATCTACCCACTTTCCCCCCTGCAACAAGGGCTCCTGTTTGAATCGATCCACGCACCCGGCGAGGGTTTGTACGTGGAGCAGTTCCACTTTCGCCTGCGCGGCGGCTGGTCGATTGCAGCCTTGCAGCAGGCCTGGCAAACGGTGCTGGACCGCCACCCGATTTTGCGGACCGGCTTCGTTTGGGAAGGCCTCAAACAACCGATGCAGGTGGTCCATCGCCAACTGAGTTTGCCCTGGGAAACGCTCGATTGGCGCGGCAAATCGCCCGAGCAACAGGCACAGGACACCCGCGAGCTGCTGGCTTCCGAACGGCGCCTTGGCTTTGTATTAACCCAAGCGCCACTCATGAAACTCACCCTCATCCAGCTCGGCCCCCAACAGTGGGACCTCATCTGGTCGCACCACCACCTACTGCTCGACGGCTGGAGTGTGTCCCTGTTATTGGACGAGGTTGTCCAACTCGCCGGCGGGACGGCTGTCGACCAACTGCCCGCACGGCCGCCCTACCGCAACTACATTCAGTGGCACAAGTCGCGCAACCCCGCCGAGGCGCAAGCCTTCTGGAAAAGTTATTTGGCCGATGCCCCCGGCGCGCCGCCGCTGCCTTTCGGCAAACATCCGCTGAGCGGACCGCAACAGCACCGCGAACACGTGTTTAGCCTCGATCCAAGCGAATCGTCCAAATTGGAACACTGGGCCAAAAGCCGTCGCATCACACAAAACACCGTGTTCCAAGGAATTTGGGCGCTCCTGCTAGCGCGCCATGCCAACCTCGACCGCGTTGTTTTCGGCACCACCGCCTCGGGCCGCATCCCCGAAATTCCGTCCATCGAAAAGATGATCGGCTTGTTCATCAATACCCTGCCGGTCGTGGTCGATTGCCAACCCGACCAAACCGTCGCCGCATTCTTGAACCGCCTCCAAGAAGAGCAGCGACACATGCGCGCCTATGAGGACACGCCGCTCGCCGACGCCCGTGCCGCCGCCGGCATCAGCGGCGCGGAAGCCATGTTCAACAGCTTACAGGTCTTCGAAAATTTCCCGGGCGGCAACGACGCGACCACCGCGCCTGACGCCGACACGCCGCGGATCGATACCGTTGAGGTTATCGAACGCGTCGGTTACCCGCTTTCCCTGGTCGCCGGACCCGGCAAACAAACACGCATCCGTTTGATTTACGACGGCAGGCTCTACGACGACGGCGCGGTCAACCTACTCGAACGCCAATTGCGCCGCCTGCTCGCGACCTTTACCGCCGACAACGGCGCCGAGACCCCCTTGCGCGACCTTTCGTTACTCGACCCCGTCACCGCCGCCCAACTCAAAACCGATTGGCACGCCGACCGTGACCCCGCCGTTGAAGCTACCGCCACCATGCACGGCCGCTTCGCCGATATTGCCGCACGTTTCCCCGACGCCGACGCGCTGCTCGGCCGAGACGGTCGCCTGAGCTATCGGGAACTGGACCAACTCAGCAATCGCCTCGCCAACCGCCTGCGCGAACAAGGTGTCACGCGCGAAACGCCGGTCGCGCTCATGATGGAACGGGGTTTCACGCGTGTCGTCGCCGCGCTCGCCGTGTGGAAAGCCGGCGGCTTTTGGACGTCACTCAACCCCGCCGACAGCGCCGAGCGTCGCCGCACTCTGTTGGATCAGGTCGGCGTGTCGCTGATCCTGACCGATGTCGCCCATCCCGGCGATGACCAGTGCACCGTCTGGAATTGGCCCACTTTCGACGCACTCCAACGAGCCGTCGCCGACGCGTCCGATCAAACACCAAGCGCCGGCGCTCAAAGCACTGATTTGGCCTACCTCATTTTCACCAGTGGTTCGACCGGCGAACCCAAAGGTGTTTGTTGCCCCCATCGCGGCGGCGTAATTTTGGCGCAAAACCAACAGCACGCCTTCCTCTTGGACCAACAGACGCGCGTGCTCCAGTTCGCCAACTTCACCTTTGACGCCTGCGTCTGGGAACTCTGCTTGTCACTGCTCAACGGCGGCGCTCTCGTCACCCCCGACGCCGAGATGATCCTCAGCGGCCCGCCACTGCACGAACAGTTGCAGGTTTGGCAGGTCACCGACATGGTGTTACCCCCCAGCGTGGCGGCGGTAACACCAAGCGACGACTTACCCGCCTTGCGCCACATGGTTTCCGCCGGCGAATCCTGCTCGGCCGACCTGGCCCGTCGCTGGCAAACGGGGCGCAGCTACTTCAACGCCTACGGTCTCACCGAAACCGCCGTCGGCGCCACGCTCCAGCGTTTTGACGAAACGTCCGGCGACACGGTCGTCCCCATCGGCCGCGCAATGGGTCACTTCAACATGTACCTGCTCGACGCCCGTCGCCAACCCGTCGCACCTGGCGAAATCGGTGAGTTGTGGCTGGCCGGTGACGGTTTGGCGCGTGGTTATTTGGATCAACCCGAACGCACCAGCGAACGTTTCTTCGACGATCCGTTCGCGGCACGACCCGGTACCCGCATGTTCCGAACCGGCGACATGGCGCGTTGGAACGCACGCGGCGAAGCTGTATTCCTCGGCCGCAACGATCACCAGGTCAAAATTCGCGGGTTCCGGGTCGAACTGGACGCGGTCCGCGCCGTGCTCGACAACCACCCGGCCGTCAACGACAGCCTGATTCGCGTCGTCGATCAAAACTTGGTCGCCTACGTGTTGTGCGACGCCGACGACCGCGACTTGGCCTTCACCCTTAAACAGTTCCTCGAAGCACGCTTGCCCAAGTACATGGTGCCAGGCCACTTCCTGTTCCTCAAAGCGTTCCCACTCAACCGCAGCGGTAAAGTCGACGTCGCCCAACTCCCGTTGCCCGACACCAGCGGCACCGGCGTGGCCCGCACGCCGCAAAATCCCATCGAGGAAATCGTGCTCGGCCAAGCAGCCGCTGTGTTGGAACGCTCCGAGCTAACCCTCAACGCCAACTTCTTTGACGCCGGCGGCCATTCCCTCAAAGCCACCCAACTGCTGGGTCGTCTTCGCAAACACCTCGACGTCGACCTGCCGATTAGCGCGGTGTTCCAAACCAACAACCTGTGGGAGCTGGCCCAAACCATCGCCGACTCGCGCCGCCGCAAACGGGCACCGATCGTCGCACTCGATCGCACCCGCGACCTGCCCACCTCCCTTAGCCAGAAACGCCTTTGGTTCCTCGATCACTTCGCGCCTGGCAACCCGGCCTACAATATGCCGTTGGTACATCGCTGGCGCGGCGACCTGGATGCCGACCTGCTGCAACAAGCACTGGGCCGCGTCGTCGCACGCCACCACGCGCTGCGCAGTGGGTTCAGCGCCGAAAACGGTGAGCCGCGCGTCTCCCTGCTCGAACAGGTCCAGGTCCCAACCACCCACGGCGACCTGCGCCAGGTGCCCCGCGGCGAACGGGAAACCAGGCTGCAAGCGCAAATTGAAGCGGCAATTTTGGCGCCGTTTGACCTCAGCCAAGCGCCTTTGCTGCGATTGGAAATTGTGCGTGTGGACGAACGCGAATGGGTCGCGGTCCTGACCGTGCATCACATTGTCAGCGACGGTTGGTCGACCGGCATTTTGTTGCGCGAATGGTGCCAAGCCTACAACGCACTGCAACTGCAACAAACGCCGGACTGGGCGCCGTTACCGCTGCATTTTACCGATTTCGCGGCCTGGCAGGCGCAGCACCTCGCCGGCGACGGGCTTGCCGAAAGCCTGGCGTTCCAAAAGCATTACCTCGGTGAACCCAAGCTGTTACGCCTGCCGACCGACTTCCCGCGCCCCGAGGTTCAGACCAGTGCCGGCGCCCACTTCGCGCTCACGCTCGACCCCGCGCGCACCGCCCGCGTGCGCCGCTTTGCCCGCGAGCACGGCGCCACCCTGTTCATCACCTTGCTCAGCGTGTTTGAAGCCTTAATGGCCCGCTACGCCGGCCAGGGCGACTTCTGTGTCGGCACCCCCATCGCCGGGCGCGACCAACAAGAAACCGAAGCCATGATCGGCTTTTTCGTCAACACCCTGGTCCTGCGCGCACGGGTTGCGGCCGACACCCATTTCAGCGATTTGGTCGCCGCCAACCGCCGCGATTTCCTGGCGGCCCTCGACCACGCCCACTTGCCCTTCGACCAACTGGTCGACGAGCTCGCGCCCGCCCGCGATCTGGCCCACCACCCGATCTACCAAGTCATGTTCAATTTACAGAACACGTTGGATGAACCGGGCGCGAGCGCTTGGAACGGCCTGGTTCCCGTCCCACAACCCTACGATTTCAAAATCGCCCAGGTCGATCTTTGCTTGGACCTCTACGACGCGGGCGACCAAATCCTCGGCCATTTCGAGTACAACACGGACCTCTTCGCGGAAACCACCATCGCCCACCTCGCCGACTGGTGGCTGCAGTTGTTGGACAGCGCCCTCGACCAGCCGAAAACACCCATCGTTTACCTGCCAATGTTATCGGACAGCACCCGGCAGCGCATGCTGCGCGATTGGAACCAAACCCAAACGACGCTTGCACCGCCCTTGCACCGCGTCATTGAACAACGCGTCGCCGAACAGCCGCAACGCATCGCCTTGGTCGACGGCGCCGACAGCGTCACTTACGCCGCGTTAAACCAAGCGGCCAACCGCCTTGCCCGGCTGCTGCAAGCACAGGGTGTGCAGGCCGGCACCCCGGTCGGTCTCAACCTACCGCGTGGCAAAAACTACGCTGTCGCCGTCCTGGCCCTGTTTAAACTAGGCGCCCTGATGGTCCCGCTCGACGCCGGCTTCCCCCACGACCGCTTGGCCTTTATGGTCGCCGACGCCGGAATCGGCCTGCTCCTCACCGACACGGCGCAAGACACCGCCTATGCCGGCGACCAGGTTGTGCGCCTTACCTGCGCCGACTGGGAAACCCAAAGCGCGTCCCACCCAGCCGACAACCTGGATGCCGGCTTCGACAGCGCCCATCCCGCCATGTTGATTTTCACCTCGGGCAGCACCGGTCGCCCCAAAGGCGTCGCCGTCCCACACCGCGCACTCGACAACTTCTGCGCCGATGTCCCCACCATCTTCGCCTTAAACGCCGACGACCGCGTGTTGCACTTCGCGTCGATCAGCTTCGATGTTTCGCTGGAAGAACTGTTGCCGCCGCTGTGCCTCGGTGCCCGCGTCGTGTTCCGCAACGAGGCCCTGTTGCAGTCGTTTAACCAACTCGACGCCTTTATCGCCGAACACCAACTGACCGTGCTCGATTTACCAACCGCTTTTTGGTACGACTGGGTCAACCACTTGAGCAGCACCAAACGCGGCGTCCCCACAAGCCTGCGGCTGATGATCGTGGGCGGGGAAAAGGTGCCGCCGGAAGCCCTGGCCGCGTGGCAACGACTGCCAGGCGCCGAACAGGTGCGCTGGTTACAGGCTTATGGGCCCAGTGAAACCACCATCGCCTCCACCTACTACCACGCCCGCCCGGACCGCGACCTCGCCGAGTTGCCGATTGGCAAACCCATGGCCAACACCGAAATTTACCTGTTGGACGCGCATTTGGAGCCGGTCCCCGTCGGCGTACCGGGCGAAATTTACATCGGCGGCCGTGCCCTCGCGCTGGGCTATCGCGGCCGTCCCGGTTTAACCGCCGCCGCCTTCGTCCCGCACCCCTTTAGCCAAACGCCGGGCGCGCGTTTGTACCGCACCGGTGATCGCGCGCGGTACTTGGAAGACGGCAACCTGGTTTTCGTCGGCCGCGCCGACCATCAGGTCAAGATTCGGGGCTTCCGCGTTGAACTCAACGAAATCGCCGCCGTCCTACGCGGTCATCATGCCGTCGACGACGCCGTGGTGGTGGTTCAAGGCACCCACAACCCCAACCTCGTCGCTTATGTCCAGTCGGCAACCTTAACCGACGCCGACCAAGCCGAGCTGCGCGCCGATTTGGCCGGCCACCTGCCGCACTACATGGTGCCCAACGCCTTTTGCCTGTTGAAACAGTTCCCGCTCAACAGCAGCGGCAAAATCGACCGCGGCGCCTTACCCGCCGTGGACCTTCAGGGTGCGGCCACCGGCGACGCACCACCTCAGGGTAAAGCCGAGCAAACACTGGCCGCCATTTGGTGTGACGTGCTGGGTTTAGAACAGATCAGCCGTCACGCCAACTTCTTCGAACTGGGCGGTAACTCACTGCTCGTCATTCGCGTGAACGGCCTGTTGCGCGAACGCTGTCAGGTCGAGCTGACCACGCGCTTGTTCTTCACCTGCGGCGACTTGGCCGAACTGGCCGAGCACCTCGACCACACATGGCAAAACGCAAGCGACAACCAAGAAACGCTGAACGACCTGTTCGACATGCTCGACGGCATGAGCGACAACGAAGCCTTGGCTTTAAGCACCGACACTTAAGAGGACCCCCATGAAGCAACTAATCGATCGTTACCGAACCCTATCGCCCGAGAAACGGGTGTTGCTGGCCAAAATGCTGCGCGACAAGAACATGGACCCTCTCGCCCTTTTGCCGGTCCTCGCGCGTGACCCTGCTCAACCGACCCCGCTCTCCTTCGCGCAAGAACGCCTGTGGTTCGTCAGCCGCATGAACCCCGAGGCGGGCACCTACAACATGCCGCTCGCGATTGAGCTGCGGGGCACGCTGGATACGGAGCGGTTAGCCGCGGCCGTGGACGGGTTAATCGCGCGCTACGACTTGTTGCGCACCCTGTTCACCGAACAGGACGGCAAACCACGGCAAACCATCGTCGCCGCGCAGCCCGGTCACCTGATCACGGTCGATCTGAGCGCGATCACGGCCGCGAAACGCGACCAAGCGCTGCGTGAAGCCGTTCACGCCGGCGCTACCGAGGCCTTCGCCTTGGACACCGCGCCCCCCGTTCGCTTCCGCCTCTACCGCGCCGGCACCGACCACCACGTTTTCCAAATGTGTGTGCATCACATTCTATTGGACGGTCAATCGTTGGACCACCTGTGGTCCGAACTGATGACGGCCTATTTCCAACCGGGCACGCCCGCCGCCGCACCCACCTTGCACTACGCCGATTACTGCGTGTGGCAACGGGAACTGTTGGATGACGCCGCCATGGCCGAACAACTGCGTTGGTGGGACCAAGCCCTGCGCGACGGCCTGCCGCTGTTGGCGTTGCCGCTAGACTACCCGCGTCCCAAACAACCCAGCGGTCAAGGCGCCCACACCGCCGTCCAGTTAACGCCCGCGCTCGCCGCCGCCTTACGCGCGCTCGCCGCCCAGCACAAAACAACGGTGTTCACCCTGTGCCTTGCCGCGTTTCAGGCTTTTTTGTACCGCCTGACCGGCAGCACCGATTTCAACGTGGGCACGGTCATATCCGGTCGCCACAAGGCTGAAGTTCGCGACATGCCCGGCCTGTTCCTCAACAGCCTGGCCCTACGCGCGCGCCTTGCCGCCGACCAATCCTTCGCCGATTACCTGGCCGAAACGCGCGATTGGGTACAACGGGCCTTCGCCCACGCCGAGGTTCCCTTCGAGCAGGTTGTGCGCCGCGTCCTGCCGCACCGCGATCACAACCATCCCCCCTTGTTTCAAGTGTGTTTCTCGCACCACGCCGAAGCCGCCCCCAGCCAAGCAGCGACCGACGACCCCAACCACAACGGCTTACAGGTCGCCGCCTTCGATCAACAAAGCGAAGTCGCCAAATTCGACCTCACCCTCGAAGTCGAGGAGATCGGTGCGCAAATGACCGTCGTGTTTCAATACGCGGCCGATCTGTTCCACGCTACAACCATGCACACCTGGTTGGCGCATTTCACCCGCCTGCTCGAAAACGCCGTCAGCCGACCCGCCACACCGATTGCGCGATTGGCGCTGTTCAGCGAATCACCGAATCGCGCCGACGACGAGCGCGCCGCCGTGACCGAAGAAACACTGGTGACGCAACGTTTTGCCGAACTGGTACAACGCCGGCCCAATGCCGTCGCCCTAACCCAGGGCACCCAAAACCTGACGTACGCCGAATTAGACGAACAAGCACGGCGGCTGGCGTGGTCGCTCCAAGCGCACGGCCTCGGCCCGGAAAAAGTGCTGGCGATCTGCCTGCCGCGAACCCCCTTCATTTGGGTCGCGATGCTGGCCTGTTACCGCATCGGCGCCGCCTTCGTTTGCATCGACCCCCTCTATCCGGCCGCGCGCAAACGCGCCATTCTCGATAGCGCCGAAGCCGGCTTGTTGCTCACCGAGGACGGCTTAATCGACGCCGCCGCCGCGCAGCCGGTTTTGTCGTTAAACGATGCGCGTCGCGCCATGACCGCAAGCCCTGCCGGCAACCCACCCGCCGCGCCCTTGACCGGCGACGAACTGGCCTATTTAATTTGCACCTCGGGCACCACCGGCCGCCCCAAAAGTGTGATGTTGCACCACCACGGCCTCGCCAACCTGGTCACCGCCCAACAAAAACTGTTCGACGTCGGCCCGGGAGACCGCGTGCTGCAGTTCGCGTCGACCAGTTTCGATGCCTCGGTTTGGGAAACGGCCATGGCCCTGTTCACCGGCGCCACCCTGGTGTTGCCCGATCAGGACGCACTGCTCACGGGCGATGTGCTCTTGGACACCCTGCGCACACAGCGCATTACCATCGCCACCCTGCCGCCTTCGGTGTTAACCGGTCTCCAACCCGGCGCCTTACCCGAGTTCCGGGTTTTGGTATCGGCCGGCGAACGTTGCCCGCGCGAAATTGTCGCCGCCTGGTCGACCGGCCGCCGTTTCTTCAACGCCTACGGGCCCTCGGAAACCACCGTTTGTGCCACCGCCGTCGTTTGCGACGGCAGCGAACCCAACCCACCCATTGGCGAGCCTATCCACAACACCCAGGTCTACATTCTCGACCAACATTTTCAACCCGTGCCGCGTGGGGTCATCGGCGAACTGTTCGTCGCCGGCCCGGCCGTTGGTCGCGGTTACCGCAACATGCCCCGGCTCACGGCTGAAAAATTCATCGTCAATCCCTTTGGTCCTGGTCGCCTTTACCGCACCGGCGACTTGGTACGTCGCGATGTCGCCGGCCGGCTGCTGTTCGTTGGTCGCGCCGATCACCAGGTGAAACTGCGCGGCTTTCGCTTGGAGCTCGGCGAAATCGAAGCCCATTTGCACGAACTGGCGGGCGTCAGCGCCGCCGTCGCCCACGTCGCCACCACCGCCACCGGCCCCGCGCTGGTCGCCCACGTCATCGTGGAAGACGAAGTCGCGTTCGACAGTGCCGCCGCCCGCGAAACACTGCGCGGCCAATTGCCGGCTCACGCCGTGCCGAGCGTGATCGCCACGGTTCGCGAGATCCCCAAAACACCCAACGGGAAAATCGATTACGCCGCCTTGCCGCTGCCCGACCAGAACAACGCGGTTCAGGGTCGCAGCCAACCCGCCAACCCGCGCGAAGCACAATTGGCACCGATTTTCGCCGCCACGCTGCAACGCGACCAAGTCGGCATGGACGACGACTTTTTCGCCATGGGCGGCCACAGCTTGTTGGTCACCCAACTGCTGAGCCGTTTGCAACAACAGCTCGATCTCAGCCTATCCCTCGCCGATTTCTTCGCCAATCCCAGCGTCGCCCAGTTGGCTGAACTCTGGCGCCTGCAAAGCGAAACCGCAAGCAAGCCGCAAACGGCGGCCGGCGCCGTCACCGCCGTGGACCGCACCGCACCGATTCCCGCCAGTTTCGCGCAGCGCCGCATGTGGTTCCTGCAGCAATTCGATCCCGAGGACAGCGCGCTGATGATGCCGTTGCTGCTCAATTTAGAAGGTCGTTTGGACGCAACGCGGCTGGCACAAGCCTTTGAGCGCCTGGTCCATCGCCACGAAATCTTGCGCACCCGTCTGGTCGCCCACAACGGCGAACCCATGCAAGTCATCGACCCGGCCGGGCTGGTCACCGTACCCTTTATCGATCTCAGTGACCGCGACGGCATCGCCGCCCAAGCCGCCCTGGAAACCCAACTCGCCGAATGGCTCAACCGCGCCATCGATCTCGCCGTCGGTCCCCTCTGCAGTGCCCGCATCTTCCGGCTCGGTGTCGATTACCATGTGTTTGCCGTCAAGATGCACCACGTCGTTTCCGACGGCTGGTCGATCGGCCTCATGCAGCGCGAACTGGCGTCCCTGTACGCCGATGCCACACCGCGACCGGCGCCCACGCTGCAATACGCCGATTACGCGGCCTGGCAACGCAGCCACATCGGCGACGCCGTGTTGGCCCGCCAAACCGAATACTGGCAAAAACAGTTGGCCGATCCGCCCAAACTCGACATGCCCAGCGATTTCCCGCGTCGGCCCGGCATGGCCCATCGCGGCGGCGCCTTACCCGTCCGCCTCGAACCAGACGTGAGCAACGCATTGCGCCGCCTGGCCCGTGCCGAGGGCGTGACGTCGTTTACCGCGCTGCTCTGTGCCTACCACCTCGTGTTGCGCCTTTTCACCGGCCAGACCCGTCACTTTATCGGCACCGCCGCCGCCGGTCGCGACCACCGCGATAGCGCCGACATGCTCGGCGTCTTTATTAACACACTGGTCCTCAACGTCGCCGGCCGCGCCGATACGCGCGTACGTGACTTGCTGCGCCAGGTCCGCGACACCGTCGTTGCCGCGCAGAGCCACGCCGATATTCCCTTCGATCAATTGGTCGAAGTGCTGGCACCCGAACGCGACCTCGACAGTAACCCGCTGTATCAAGCCATGTTCGGTCTGCAAAACACACCGACCCTCGACGCCGAATTCCGAATTGGCGACAGTTTGGCCTATCACCGCGGTTTTGCAATCAAGGACGTTCAAGTCGAAGTCAGCCTCGATCTGTTCGACACCGGCGAAACCGTGGTCGGCACGCTCGAATACAGCGCTTCCCTGTTTAAAGAAAGCACCATGGCGCGTTTCTTGGCCGTGTTCCAACACACCGTGGCGCAAATGGCCGCCAACCCCGACGCCGCCCTCGCCGAGCTCACGCTATTACCCGCTGAAGAAACCCAACTGCAAGTGAAACGCTGGAACAAGACCGCGAGCGCGCCGCCGACAGTTCAGTCCCTGCACCAAGCCTTTGAGCAACAAGTCTTGCGCAACGGCGATGCCGTTGCCGTCGCCATGGCCGACGAAACCTGGTCGTATCGCGACCTCAACACCACCGCCAACCGCATCGCCCACCGCTTGATTGCAGCGGGCGTGCGCTGCGAACAGCCGATTCCCCTGTGTGCCCGACGTTCACCGGCCTATCTTGCCGCGCTGATCGGCATCGCCAAAGCCGGTGCGGTCTATGTACCGCTCGACCCAGCCCTACCCGCCGAACGCCTGCGTCACATGTGCACCGCCGTTGGTGCCGAATGGGTACTCACCGACGCCGCGAGCCGGTCGCAAGTGCCGGCGGAAACACCGTCCTGGGTGCTGGAGGAAATCCTCGCCGACACCGACTTACCCGACCACAACCCGCAACGTCCCGTCCACGACCGCCAACTCGCCTACATTTTGTTCACATCCGGCTCGACCGGCCGGCCCAAAGGCGTTTTGCTCGAGCAGCGCGGCGTCGTTAACCACAAATTCGCCATGATCGCGCAGCTCGGCCTGTGCGCCGGCGAGAGTCTGGCCCAAACCGCCGCCCCCAGCTTCGACATCTCCATTTGGCAGTTTTGGACCGCCCTGCTCGTCGGCGGCACCACCCGCATCGTACCCAGCGACATCGTGCGCGATCCACGCGCTCTGCTCAACCACCTCGGCCGCTACCCCGTCCACCTGCTCCAACTCGTGCCCTCCATGATCACCGCCATGTTGCGCGAGATCGAGGAAGACGTTCGCTTAGCAGACGGCCTCGACAACGGCGTCCTGCGTTGGATGATTCCCACCGGTGAAGCGCTCCCCACCGAGGCTGTTGCGCTTTGGTTCAAACGCTTCCAAAAGATTCCCTTACTCAACGCCTACGGGCCGGCCGAATGCTCCGACGACGTGCTGCTGGCCGTACTCGACCAAAACTTGGACGCCGACCAGGAAACCCCCATCGGTTTTCCGATCAACAACATGCGCGCCTATTTGCTCGCCCCCGACAGCCTCCAACCCGTGCCCATCGGCGCAGTCGGCGAACTATTCATCGGCGGCATCGGCGTGGGCCGTGGCTACCATGGCCAGTCGGCCCGGACTGCCGCCAGTTTTATACCCGATCCCTACGCCGACGAAGCCGGCGCCCGTTTGTACCGCTCCGGCGACTTGGCCTACCGTCGCGAGGACGGCAACCTCGTTTTTGTCGGCCGCGCCGATCACCAGGTCAAAATTCGCGGGTACCGCATCGAGTTGGGTGAAATCGAATCGGTTTTACTGGCCAGGAACGAGGTCGCCGAAGCCGTTGTCGTCGTCCACGGGGACGGCGCTTCAGCCCGCTTGGCCGCCTATGTGTGCGGTCGCGATCTCGATAGGGACGCGCTGCGTGCCGAACTGCGCGACCGGTTGCCCGCCTACATGGTGCCCAGCTACCTGACCGTCCTTACGCAATTCCCCCGTTTACCCAACGGCAAACTCAATCGCCACGCCTTGCCCGAACCCGAAGTCGCCGTCAAACGCACCGTCGTCGCGCCGCGCAACGCGATCGAACGTGCGCTTGCCGATTGCTGGTCGCAGCTTTTGGATAACCCCGCCATTTCGATTGACGATAATTTCTTCGATCTCGGCGGCCACTCGCTGTTGGCCATGCGCGTGCTTGGCGCCGTGCGCAGCCGGTTCCAGCGCGAACTGAGCTTGCGCACGCTATTCGAACAACCCACCATTCGCCAATTGGCGGCTCTCCTGCAACAAGAAAACCAAGGGGGCGGGCCCGCCGCCGTGCCCGTTCCGCCACGACCCGCGCACGGTCGCCTGCCGCTGTCCTTCACCCAGGAACGCCTTTGGTTCCTCGAACAAATCGAACCCGGCACCGCCGCCTACAACATTCCCTACGCACTGCGCCTGCACGGCCCGCTCGATGTCGCCGCGCTCGAAACCGCCTTCACCGTGCTCATCGCACAACAGGAACTGCTGCGCACCCGTTTCGGCCGCGAGCAGGGTCGACCGTACCAAGAAGTACTGCCGCCGCACCCTTTCACGCTGACCGTCGATGAGAAACCCGCCGATCGCGACGCCGCCTCGTTAAGCGCCGATTACGCCGCACGCGGTTTCGATCTCACCGCCGAACCCGCTTGGCGCGCCGGCTTGGTGCGCGATTCCGATCACAGCCACCTGTTGCTAATGAACTTTCACCACATCATTTTTGACGGCTGGTCGAGTAACCTGTTGTTGGGCGGTTTGTTCGACGCCTACGGCCGCGCCGCCGCTGGAGAAACGCCGCAACTTGAAACGCTGCCGCTCCAGTTCGCCGACCTCGCCCTGCAACAGCAGGCTTGGGCCCAAACCGGCGCACTCACCAAACAGCTCGATTTCTGGCGTGCACAGCTTGCCGACGCCCCCGGGCTGCTGCCGTTGCCATGGGATAAACCACGTCCCGCACTGCAGCGCTTCCGCGGCCGCGACCTGAGTTTCCAGCTTTCACCCGAACAACGCGACGGCATGGCCGATTTGGCCCGGCAGGAACGCGCCACGCTGTTTATGGTGGGTTTGGCGCTGTTCCAACTGCAAATGGCGCGCAACGCCCGCCGCCGCGATATTTGTGTCGGGACGCCCATCGCCGGCCGCGAACATCCCGCCGGCCAAGCGCTGATCGGCCCCTTTATCAACACACTCGTGCTGCGCAGCCAGGTCGACGAAACCCGTTCGTTCCGGGAATTTTTGGCCACAGTGCGCGACACCAGCCTGCGTGCCTTCGCCCATGCCGAAACACCCTTTGAACGCATTGTCGACGCCCTGGCCGTCCCGCGTGACATGAGCCACAGCCCGCTGTTCCAAGTCATGTTCAGTTACCTCGCCGAAGAAAACGAAGACAACGCGCCGGCGGCCGTCACCGACACCGATGATCGTTTGCAGTTAGCGCCGTTGGACGTGGCCCTCGACGTGGCCAAATTCGACCTGACGCTTCAGCTCGCCGACCATGACGGCGGTCTCATCGCCTCGCTCGAATACAATCGCGACCTGTTTGAAGCGCACACCGTGGCGCGCTTGGCCGCCGAGTACCGCGATTTGGTCACCGCCGTCCTGGCCCATCCCGACCGACCGATGGCCGCCTTGGCCGGACAAATCGAAACAGACGCCGCCCTCACCCAAGCACGGGGACCGCGTTTGCCGCGACCGGCAACGGCCGAACGCTGTTTACCCGAAGCCTTGCGTGCCGTCGCCCTCGCTCACCCCGAACAAACCGCGTTGATCTACGGTGAAACACGTGTTTTGTTCGCCGACCTTTACCGCGAGGTTGACCAAACCGCCGCGCGTTTACAACAGCTCGGCGTCGCACGCGGTGACGTCGTCGCCTTGCACTTGCCGCGCGAACGCCGTTTCTTTAGCGCCCTGCTCGCCTGTTGGCGTTTGGGGGCGGCCTACCTGCCGCTAAACCCCGAATTACCGAGCGCCCGCCGCTGTCAAATGCTGCAACAAGGTCGGGTGAAGGTCGTCATCCAAAGCGACCAAACTGATTTAGACAGCCTCCTAACCCACGATGTGGCCAACCTCAACCTAAACCAAATCGAGCCCATCGACCCCGTTTTGACGGCACCTAACCGGCCGACCGATCCTGAGGCAATTGCCTACATTCTGTTCACCTCCGGCTCAACCGGCCAACCCAAAGCCGTAAGCGTTCCATTCCGGGCACTGAACGCCCACGCGCACGCCATGGCCGAGCACTTCAACTTGCACGCCGGCGACCGCGTGCTCCAATTCGCGGCAATGAACTTCGACGTACTGGCCGAAGAAGTATTCCCGACCTGGCTGGTAGGCGCGGCGGTTTGCCCCCTGGAACTGCCCGCCGTCGACGGCCTCGCCGGTTTCCACGATTACCTGACGCGCCAGGCCGTGTCCGTGCTGAACTTGCCCTCCTCGTTTTGGACGGAGTGGCTGCGTTGGGCCGCCAACAGCAACCACCGCCCTCCCGCCGCCCTGCGCCTCATGGTCGTCGGCAGCGATATGGCGCCGGCCGGCGAAGCATTGCGCTGGCGCCAATGGGCGCCGGCCGTTCCGCTCCACAACGCCTACGGCCTGACCGAATCAACCATCACCTGCACGCTGTTCAACGCCGATCAAACCGAGCAACGCGAAGGCGGTCTGCCGATCGGGCGACCGATTGCGGGCAGTGAAACCTGGGTGCTCGATCCTTGGCTGCGACCCGTCGCGCCCGGCGTCTTGGGCGAACTCTACCTGGGCGGCGCCTGCTTGGCCGCCGGCTATGTGGCTGACCCGACCCGCACCGCCGAACGTTTTGTGCCGCATCCCTTTGCCGAAAAGGCAGGGGCACGCCTGTACCGCACCGGTGATTTGGCCAAGTGGGACGCCGAGGGTCAGTTGGTGCTGGCGGGCCGCGCCGACCATCAAGTCAAAATTCGCGGCTACCGCGTTGAACTCGGCGAAATCGAAGCCGCCCTGCTCGGCGACGCCGAAGTCGGCGAAGCCGCCGTCTTGGCTGTCGGCCAGGGACGGGAGCTGCGCCTTGTCGCCTTCGTCGGCGCCATCACCTGCGAACTCGCCGACCTCACCGCGCGCCTGAAGGCCCGCCTCCCCGACTACATGGTGCCCAGACAATGGCTTGTTCGCGACGCCCTGCCGCGCACCGCCGGTGGCAAAATCGATCGGCGCCGGCTCGAGGTGCCCGCGCCCGCATCCGGTCGCCGCGCCGACACCCGCCGTGCCGGCGACGAGACCGAAAACCGGCTCGCCCTGATTTGGGCCGAGGTCCTCGGCACAACCGACACGGATGCCGACCTGGCAACCATCGCCGCCGGCTTGGATGTCGCCGCAAAATTCTTCGAGTTGGGTGGCGACAGCCTCAAAATCCTCGCCCTCCAGCACCACATCGAGGCAACATTTGCACGCCGCATCTCCGTCGTCGACTTGTTCGAAACCAACACCATCGAAGGTCAAGCGCGCTTGCTGCGCGGCCAAACCGGAACCGCCGCCGAGCCCGCGCCCCAAGCCGCCCGTACCCTGGCCCCCAATGAACCCATCGCCATCATCGGCATGGCCGGTCGCTTCCCCGAGGCCGACGATATCCAACAGTTTTTGGATAATTTGGCCGCCGCGCGCGACAGCGTGCGTCCCATCGAACACGACCGCTTACACTACAGTTCCCAACCGCACCAGCCCTATCAAATCAACGGCCACTTGCGACGAATCGACACCTTCGATCACGCCTTCTTCGGTTTGTCGCGCGCCGAGGCCGTCCACATGGAGCCCAACCACCGCTTCGCGCTGGAACTGGCCGCCGCCGCCGTCGAAGACGCCGGTTACGGGCTCAAAGCCTTTGCCGGCAGCCGGACCGGCGTGGTCATGAGTGCGCCCGACAATCCCATGTACAGCACCCTCTTCGACGAACTCTCACCCGTCACCCTCACCGGAACCACCATTTCCGCGCTCGCCGGTCGCATCGCCTACCTGCTCGACCTGCGCGGACCCGCGACCATGGTCGACACCGCCTGTTCCTCGTCGTTGACCGCCGTCTACGAAGCCTGCCGCATGTTGCGCGACGGCAGCGTCGACACGGTTTTGGCCGGTGGCTTCAACCTGCAAATCGGGTTCGGTGAACGCGCCGAAGAAGGCGAAAACCTGGGCGTGATGTCGCTCGAGGGCAAAACGCGTGCCTTTGACGCCGCCGCCGCTGGGACCGGTTCCGGCGAAGGCGCCGCCGTCTTGCTACTCAAGCCGCTGTCGCGCGCCCTCGCCGACAAGGACCCGATCCACGCCGTCATTCGCGGCATGGCCGCCAACCAGGACGGCGGTCGCTCTAACGGGCTCTCGGCACCGTCCGTCGCTGCCCAAGAAGAGGTGCTGCTCGCCGCGTGGCGCGATGCGGCGATTGAACCGAGCCAACTCGGCTACCTGGAAGCCCACGGGACCGGCACCCAACTCGGTGATCCCGTCGAATTTCAGGCCCTGACGCGCGCCTTTGCCCGCCGCACCGATGCACGTGATATCTGTGCCTTGGGTTCCGTCAAAACCAATCTCGGTCACCTCGATTACGCCGCCGGCGTTGCCGGCTTGGTCAAAGCCGTAGGCAGCGTGCAGCGCGGCCGACTGTTCCCCTCGCTCCACTTCGAAGCCCCTAACCCCATGCTGAACTACGAAGAATCGGCGCTGTACGTCAACACCGAACACCGAGCGTGGCCGGCCGCCAAAGCTGAGCCCTTGGCCGGGGTTAGCTCATTTGGCATCAGCGGCACCAACGTCCACTTGGTCGTCGGCCAGGCGCCGGCCCTGGTTGAACCCACCACACGCGCCGCCACACCACAGCTCATCGTCCTCAGCGCTAAGGATCAGGACGGCTTAATCCGGTACCGCCGTCGTGTCGCCGACTGGCTGAGCGACAGCGCTCAAAAACCGGACTTGGCAACCTTGGCGCAAACGCTGGCCGCCGGCCGCGATACCTATCCCGTGCGCTGGTGCGTTGTCGTCGACAGCCGCGACGACCTGTTGGCGGCCTTGAAGACAGCCGGCCCGGATGCCGGCGACTCGGTTGATGCGACGCATTTAGGCCATGCTGCCGATGCCTGGCAACTGACCGCCGACACCCCGCTCACCATCCCCAACGACATTGTGCTGCAGGATCCGCGTTTTGCCGCATTTGCCCGCATTTTCAGCGATTCAGGGGCCTTTCCAGCCACCGGACCACGCGTGCTTGCCGCCTGTCTCGCGCAATTACAGGCCTGGTCTTTGACGCCGCCCGTCTGCCGTTTGATCGGTTTCGACGAATCGGTCGGCAACGCCTTGGTTGCCCGTCTCGGCGGGACACTCCAGGCCGAAAACGAGGCCCTTGTTTGGACACCGTCGGAGACGCACATCACCGCCGTCGACGCTCTGGACACCGCCGCGCCGGACCGCCTGTTGCTCCGCGTCGCCGCCCGGCAAATTGCCGCCGGTGCCGACTGTGACTGGTCCACCTTCTTCGCCAACCAACCTCGTCTTCGCTGCCATGCGCCGACCTATCCCTTCGCCGCCACCCGCTGCTGGCCCTTGCCCGCCGGCCAACCCAAAACATTCGACTTCGGCGAACCCGTCCGTCGTCAAGTGTGGCTGTACGCCGGCGGCGGCACCCAATACGCCGCCATGGGCCGTTTCCTCTTCCAGGAGGAAACCGTCTTCCGTCAATCGATTGAGGACAGCGCCGCCTTTGTTCGCGACCGGTTCGGCCTCGACCTCATCGACGCCTTGTTCGCCGACGAAACCGAAAGCCAACTCGACCAACCGCTGTGGACCCATTTGGGCGTCGTTGCCGTGCAACTAGCCTTAACCGACCTGTTGCGCCATCAAGGTCACCGCCCTGAGGTCGTGCTCGGTCACAGCATGGGCGAATTACCCGCCGCTTACGCCTGCGGCGCCTTAAACCGCAATCAAGTCCTCGATTTGACCTACCATCGCGGTCGCGCCATGGACGAGGAACAAGACCGCGGCGGCGCCATGTTGCTCGTTGCCTGTTCCGCCGCCGTCGCGCGCCTGCTGATTCAGCCCCATGCCGATCGCATCTGGATCGCCGCCCACAACAGTTCTGAGAGCACCGTGCTTGCCGGCCACGAACGTGACCTCGCCGCGCTCAAACGACAGTTGGACGAAAACGAGGTCTTTAACCAATACCTCAACGTGCGCATCGCCTCCCACTCGCCACTGATGGAAGGCGTCGCCGACGCCATGCTGCACCGGCCTCAACCCTTGAGGGCGCAACCGCTGACGGCCGCCATGATGTCCACCAGTCGCGCCGATTGGGTCACCGCCGAACAACTGGCCGACCCCAACTACTGGGCCGAAAACGTGCTGCAACCGGTCGCCTTCGACAAAGCCATGGACCGCCTGTTGGAAGAGGCCGATTGTCACTTCCTCGAAATCAGCCCACATCCGGTCCTTAAACCCGTCACCCAACAAATGATTAACCGCCACGGTCGCGGCAAAGTATCGCCCACCATGCACCGCGCCCAAACCGATACGGCTTGGCTGCAACGCCTGGGTCAAACGCCGACGCCGACGCCGGCGGGCGCCAACCCAGCGCAAAGCTGGGGCCGTCTCAATGCCGCTAGCGACGATCCACTCCTGGTCAACCTCGCCCAAAGCGTCGGGGCCACGTTGCACCTCGAGAATTTCGACGCCGCCCAGAACCTGTTTGAATTGGGGCTCAACTCCTTGCTGGCGATTCGCCTGCTCAAGGACATCGAGCGCTTGACCGGTATGAACCTCACGATCCGCGACCTCTACAGCGCCCCCGATTTGCACCAATTGGCCGCGCTAATTCGCGGTCGCACCGGCCAAACCGCCGCACGCGCTGTCGATCATCCGGCACTGGTACCGCTCAACAGCGAACCCGACAAAGCCACCCTTTTCATGGTTCACCCCGGTGGTGGCGATGTCATGAGTTACACGAGCCTGGCTTCCGCCTTGCGCGGCAAACTGGGACTCACCGGCTTGCGCGCCCGTGGCTTGGACGGCGACGAACCCGCCCACGACGCGATTCCCGCTATGGCCGCTTACTATGCCGACGCCGTCCAACAAGCCCAACCCCAGGGTGACCTCTACCTGGGCGGTTGGTCCTTGGGTGGCATCGTCGCCGTCGAATGTGCCGCCGTCCTGCGCGAACGCGGCCGCCACATCGCCAAACTCGTGCTCATCGACGCCGGTAACCTGACCGTGATGGATCCCGGTTTGGCCGACGAACTGGCCGCCGACGAAAGCGCCCAACTCGTCAAGATGTTTGGCGACCTGGGTTTAACGGTGACAAGCCCGCTCAATTGGCAACGCGTTTTCGAGCAGGCCCAACAGCACGGCATTCTGCCCGAGGGTTTTAACGATCCCGAGCTGTTGGCCGGCTTGGTGCGGGTCACGCTCGCCCATGATCGCGCACTGGTTGCCCACCAACCACGCCCCGTCGACGCGCCGCTGCTGTTGCTGCGTGCCGCCGAACGGCCGCCGGAACTGGAACCCTACCCGGATTACGCCTGGTCCACGCTCTGTGCCGCGCAGCAGACCGTCGATGTGCAAGGCAACCACGCTTCCGTTTTGGAACAACCCCAACTGACCGGCTTGGTCGCAACCTTACTCGAATACCTCTAGGTTTGGCCGCGCCTTCGTTTGAGCGCGCGGCCCGTCATCCTTTTTTTGGAGTTTCCCATGAACATCGTCGTTCAAAAATACGGCGGCTCTTCCCTGGCCACCCCCGACAAGATCCGCAAGGTAGCCGCCCGCATCGCCGCCACCGCGCAAGCCGGTCGCCACGTCGTCTGCATCGTTTCCGCCACCGGAAAAACGACCGACGAATTGGTTTCGCGGTCGCGCGATCTGTGCGAGAACCCCGCGCCCCGCGAGCTCGATCTGCTGATGGCCGGTGGTGAACAGATCTCCAGCGCACTCGTGGCCATGGCGCTGCAGCAACTTGGTCACGACGCCGTCGCGCTCAGCGGGCCCCAGGCCGGCTACATCACTTGCACCAACCACACCAACGCGCGCATTGTCGAGATGCGCCCGTTCCGTGTCCTCGAAGCGCTCGACCACGGTCGCATCGTCATCGTCGCCGGCTTCCAAGGCCGCACCCCCGATGGCGAACTGACCACGCTCGGTCGCGGTGGCTCCGATACCGCCGCCGTCGCCATGGCCGCCGCTTTAGGCGCTGAAAGTTGCGAGATCTGTACCGATGTGGACGGCGTTTACCAAGTCGATCCCCGTCTAATCAACGACGCACGCCGCCTGCAATCGCTTGGTGCCGGCGAAATGCTGGCCCTTGCCAAAATGGGCGCGCAAGTTCTGCACCCCGCCTCGGTTCAACTCGCGATCGAAAAGGACGTGCGGTTATGGGTGCGCAGCACCTTTGGCAGCGAACCGGGCACTCTCGTCGCCGGCGACATTGACGGGCGGCGTTTTGCCGGCATCACCCAACATCTGCCGGTCCTGCACCTCACCAAGGACCCCTTGGTCATGACCAACCAAACCCTGAAGCGGGAGCTGGAACGCCTGCCCATGCTCCACACCACGCTCAACAACGGCCGCTGCCACCTGTTCCTCAATACCCAGAACCTCAGCGACGAACACGCCTTCGCCCGCGAATTAAGTCAGCAGTTCCCTGTGGAAACCGAACTGGCGCTGGGCCTGGTCGCCGTCGTCGGCGAGAACATTGGGGAACAGTTGCAACCCTTTTGGGCCGTCAACCGCCAGTTGGGCGCCGCGGGTTTCGACGTTCGCCATGCCTTCGCCCAACGCGAATCACTCACCTTCTACCTGCCACGCCCCCAGGTTCCCGGAGCACTCCAACACCTCAACCAACTGCTACAACAAGACCCGCTCGTTTCAGATCTGTCCACTGACCACCTGACACCGGCCACACCCGCCGCCTGTTTTTAATCTAGGAGACCTCTCATGGAAATTTTCGAGCAAATGGAATCAGTCGTTCGCGGCTATATTCGTTCCTTTCCTACCCTCTTTACCCAAGCACGCGACCACCGCTTGTGGAACCACGAGGGCCGCGTTTTTCAGGACTTCTTCGCCGGTGCCGGCGCCCTCAACTACGGCCACAACAACCCTACCCTTAAACAACACCTCATCGATTACTTGAACCAGGACGGGATCGGCCACGCCCTCGACATGGGCACCGCCGCCAAAGCCCATTTCCTGCGCACCTTCCGCGACCGCATTCTTCACCCACGCGGCATGGACTATAAGGTTCAATTCACCGGACCCACCGGCACCAACGCTGTTGAAGCCGCCCTTAAACTGGCGCGTAAAGTAACCGGTCGCCAAACGGTCGTCGCCTTCACCAACGCTTTCCACGGCATGACCCTCGGTTCCTTGGCCTTGACCGGCAACAGCGAGAAACGCAACGGTGCCGGTGTCCCCCTCGACCACGTGCTGCGTTTGCCCTTCGAAAACCACGGTCCCTTCGACGGCTTGGCCTATTTGGCTTCCCTGTTGGCCGATCCGAGCAGCGGTGTCAGCCTACCCGCCGCCGTCATTATTGAAACCATCCAAGCCGAGGGCGGTGTCAATGTCGCTTCCGAGGCCTGGCTACAACAACTACAAGCCCTTTGTCGTCAGCATGATATCCTTTTACTGATCGATGATATTCAGGTTGGCTGTGGCCGCACCGGTTCCTTTTTTAGTTTCGAATCAGCCGGCATTCAACCCGACATGATCATGCTCTCCAAGTCCATCAGCGGCTTCGGCTTACCCATGGCCCTCCTGTTAATCCAACCCCAACACGACATATGGCGCCCAGGCGAACACAATGGCACCTTTCGCGGCAATAACTGGGCATTTGTGACCGCCGCCGCCGCGCTCGAAACCTACTGGGCCGACGACCATTTCAGCCGTGCGGTGCAAGCCAAAAGCGAAACCCTGAGAACCGCGTTACAAGGCCTCGTGGACACCCACCCCGACCTTCTGCACGATGTGCGCGGCAAAGGGTTAATTCTCGGCCTGCGCTTTAAAGAAGCAGCCCACGCCGGACAAGCCGCCGCCGCGTTGTTCGAGCGCGGCTATGTGATTGAAACCGCCGGACCCCACGACGAAGTCCTCAAATTCTTACCGCCCCTTGTCATTGAAAACGCCGTGTTGGAGGCCGTCGTCCGCGATCTCGACCCCATCCTCCACCACCTAAAGCGTGCCGCACCGGCGCTTGTCTAAGGAACCAACCATGACCACCGTTTTCACGCCCACCGCAACCCCAAGCGACTGCTACCATCACTGGAACGGCAAACACTTGGTGCGTTCCGCCGACGACCTAAAACCGCAAGACCTGTTGCTGCGTTTGGTCCATCACCAGTTTCGGGAAATGATTTTGGCACCGGAATATTCGTGTATGGGTGCCAAATCGGCCGTCAACAGCAACAGCTACCGGTTCGGCTGGTATCGGTCAATCGATTCTGACCAGCCGGTCAACAATCTCGCTCGCGACTTGACCGTGTTTCTTCAGGAACAGGCACGACACGATTGGAAAATGAGCACCTACATTGCCGCCTTCCAGGGGCCCCACCCCCGCGACGAGCAGCAATTCGAAACTTGGGTTTGGGAGCGCTTACAGGACCTGCACGACCGCGACACCTGCGCTTGGGATCCCTCCGTCTCCGACGAACCAACCGACCCGCGCTTTAGCTTCAGTTTCGGCGGCTCCGCCTTCTTCGTGTTGGGCATGGCGCCCTGTGCCTCGCGCTGGGCGCGCCGATTCAGCCTGCCCGTGCTGGTGTTTAACGCGCACCGTCAGTTCGAGTGGTTGCGAGAAACCGGCCGCTACACCAAGTTCAAAAACGCCATACGCAGCGCCGAGATGCGGCTACAAGGTTCGCTCAACCCCAACCTCGCCGATTTCGGCGACGCTTCCGAAGCCTGTCAATACTCGGGTCGCGCGGCCGAAGCCGACTGGCAAGCACCGTTAATCGTGCGTCAAAACCCGCGTGAGGATTAACCACCAAGCCACCGTACGCGGCCGTCCCATGCGGCGGCGCGTTACGGTGGTTGGTTCCCGCCTGGCCGGGTCGGAACGGAATCGTTGGCCGACAAGGCCCATCCGATACCGTGTTTCGAACAGAGCTATCGCGTGCCATCTGCAGCGCCGGCTAGGCCGAAAAACACCCGAATCTCTGCCAAAACGAACGTCTTCTCATCGGTTTTTCAAAACATCATCATCGTTGGCTTAGACGCGTCGACTTCTTGACCAACCGGTCATTCCAATAACCCCCGCGCCGCTGAATACCATTGCGCAGACACCATTGACCCAAAAGGCCATACAACGTTGACTCATTCGTCAAAAGTGCTTATAGTCTCAAGCCAACGTCCCCCCGAGGAGGATTCGTGGACACCCTTTCCCCGCTTATTCAGTTAATTAAATCCAATATGGCCAAACCCAAGCTGCTCATCATCGGCGGCTTGCTCATGGTCGCCGAAGCCGGCATCGCGCTCTCCGTCCCTTTGTTGACCCGCGATTTTGTCGATCAAATGGGTAGCGGTGTTTGGCCCGCCATGACGATTGCCCTGCTGCTCGGCGCCATGACGTTCGAGGCACTCGCCGGTGCCTTCGGCTTTTTGCTCCTCGGTATTTCCGGACACGGCATTGTCGCCAACCTGCGCCACAGTCTCATCGGTCGTTTGGTCAACCTGCCCGTTGGTTTTTACGACCATCAACAATCCGGTGCGCTCGCCAGCCGCGTCGTCAACGACACCCGCACCCTTCACGAAATCGCCACCTTTCATTTGGTTTCCTTGTGTGTCGGCATTTTGACCGTCCTCGGCGCCATCGGTATTTTATGGATGCTGGATTGGCGCATGACCCTCGTGTTGTTCGGCGGGGTGGTTTTGGCCGCCGTCATCATTGGCCCCGTCACCATGAAGATCCAAAAAATCACGGAACAGGTTCAAAATGAAACCGCCGTCTTTAGCGGCAACCTCACCAACATTTTTCGCGAAATCCGTCTGGTTAAGGCCTACAACGCCGAAGATTTGGTCAGCGATCGGGGCGCCGAATCCGTTGAGAGCTTGCGGCGCTTGGGCATCCGCGAAAACGCCGTCCAAGCCGTCTTATCACCGCTCGTCAGTATGTCGATCATGGGTGCCTTGGTCGTCATTCTCGGCTACGGCGGCGCCCGTGTCAGCGCCGGCACCTTGGAAATGGGCACCTTGATTGCCTTCATTTTGTACTTGTTCCACGTCGCCATCCCCATCACCCAGTTCAGCGTCTTTTTCAGTGAAATCCAATCCGCGATTGGTTCTTCGAAAAATATTGTCGCCTTGATGGGCGAACAAGAGGAACGCCGCGACGGGACCGACCAGGTCGAACTGCAAGGCAAGGCCATCCAACTCGAGGACCTCGACTTTGCCTACGCCCGCCCAGAAGGTGACGATCAGGAGCCCGTTAAGGTTCTCCAAGACATCAACCTTACCATTCCCCCCAAACAAGTAACCGCGCTGGTGGGAACCAGTGGCTCTGGCAAAACCACCTTATTGTCCTTGTTGCTCGGATTCTACGAAAACCAAGCCGGCCGCATCGGCACCGAACAACAGAACCTTTCCGACCTGCAGTTGCAAGCCTGGCGCGGGCAAACCGCTTACGTTGCCCAGGATGCACCCATGATCAACGGCAGTGTGCGCGACAACCTCGTTTTCGGTAGCGACAATCCAATCAGCGACGACGCCATCTTTGCCGCGCTCAAAGCGGCCCAAATGGACGAAGTCGTCGCCAAGATGCCACAGGGATTGGATACGCCCATTGGTGAACACGGCGGCGGTGTCTCCGGCGGTCAGCGCCAGCGTTTGGCCATCGCTCGCGCCATTTTGCGGGACGCACCGCTGTTAATGCTCGACGAAGCAACCTCACACCTGGACACCCAAACCGAGTACGCTGTCCAAGCCGCCCTCGCCAAACTCATGAAATCACGCACGACCGTCGTCGTCGCCCACCGCTTGACCACCGTGCGCGACGCCGATCAAATCGTCGTCTTTGACAAAGGTCGTATCGTCGGTACCGGCACCCACGACGAACTCATGGCCGACAACCCGGTTTACGCCGACTTGGTCGCCCACCAATTCAAAACCCGCCACCACGCGGCCGAAGTCGCCTAAAGCGAGCAACCCAAACAAAAACGCCCCTGGCTCCAATAGGGTCAGGGGCATCCCAAGCGCTACCCTTTTTCAATCGAGAGCAGTTGCAGATTGATATGGTCACCGGCCAAATCGAACGCATTTCCGCGGCAGGTGATTCGGTCAGCCTGCGGCCGCCCCATGCGCCAGTCTCACAACGACACGGTGAAACCCGGCAAAGAGAATTATGGTTTTGACCGGCTCCTGTTTGGAAGGGCTCACTGTAAACATGAACAACGTGTAACGACGAGCATGTTCAGCAGACGGCCCAGCCCACCAGAAAGGCAATTGCAGCGCCTAGCATCGTTTGCGCAAAGGCCCAGACAACGCCGCCGACCACGCTGAACAACACTGACCTGGGTAATTCGGATAACATCTACGACGGTCGCCATGCCTAAAGTCGGGTGAATCCCCCATTTCCCCGTAACCCGGTTCCCTTTCGACAATGCCGACCGTCCGCGCCGCCGATTGTCCACTGTCCGCCATGGATTTGCCTTTTTCGCATGCCCTTTGCGCCCACGTGACCGGGCATGCACCGTCAACCGCTGCTTACTCTCAACCCCTCGAAAGGATTTAGACGTGATTCGCTTCATTTACCTTTGCCCACTACTTCTTGCCGGCTTCGGTCTCCAGGCCACCGAGCAATCGTTACCCGCCAAAACCCAGCAGGAAATCCAAACACTCTTAAAAAGGAATCAGGAAGATTACGGAACCGTTGGCCAAACGGTGGCGGTTCTAATAAATGGCAAGCTGGTTTATACCGGCGCAACCGGGTTCGCCGTGCAAGAATTCGCGGTGCCGGCCGGCCCGGAAACCGTGTTTCAAATCTTCTCCATTTCCAAGCTATTTACCCATCAACAGTTGGGGCAGTTGGTCGATGCAGGGAAGTTGTCATGGGATGCGCCCCTGTCACAATATCTCGACGGGCTGCCTGAATCCTGGCGATCTGTCAGCGTTCGCCAAGTCTTGAACCACGTGTCCGGCCTGCCCGAATACTACCGAGACTTCGAGAACCCCATGCCCAAAACCGCCGCGGCCGCCCTCGACCGCGTCCGCGCGGAGCCGTTCGAGTTTGAGACCCAAAGCCAAGTCAAGTACAACCAAACCAATTACCTGCTTTTGAAAATGATCATTGAAAAGCTCACCGGCCAAGATTACGCGGCGGGCCTCACCGCATTTTTCGAGAAAGCCGAACTGGCCAATACGCGTTACGGCGATATCGCGGCGGTGATCCCTAACCGCGCCACCACCTACCAAGCAGGTCAAAACGGGTTGGAACGCCTCGCCAACCTCGATCAACCGCATTACATGATCACCGCCACCGGCCTCAACAGCAACGCCCTCGACTTGGCTAACTGGTTCTCGCGATTGCTGGCGGGTGAGTTCGTCTCGCAGAAAACCCTGACCGACATGTGGCAACCGATCAAACTCAATGACGGCACGGTTTGTCGCTTTGCCGGCGGCTTTGAACGCGCGGACCGCCCGAATTTTGTTTCGGTAGGGCACGGTGGCGGCGGCCGTTGCGATGTTCGCCATTTCATGCCGAAAAAGGGAACAGACACCATTTCGGTCATCTTCATGACGAACGGTGGCACGCGCTTCCGCAACCCGCGCGATGTGTCGTCGCGAATCGCCAACATCGTCAGCGGCGGAAAGCTCATGCCGTTGCTTTCGCTGGGCGACACCATGGCCGAGGCCATTGCCAAAAACGACTGGCCCGCCGCGCTGGCCGCCTACACCACGTTTAAAAAAGCCGATCAGGGCCAACAAACGACCGAGGATATGCTCAACCGGTTGGGCTATGAAACCTGGAACAAACACGGCGCAGAAAAAGCATTACCCGTGTTCCAGTTGAATATCCAAGAACACCCCGAGTCCGCCAACCCCTACGACAGCCTGGGCGAAGCGCTGCTCCAGCTCGGCGACAAAGGCAACGCCCGCAAAAACTACCAAAAGGCCCAAGCGCTGGCACCCAACGACCGTGTCGCCAACATCCTCAAACAACTAGACAGCCAAAAATAAAAAAGATCGAGATCACCACGTGCCTGTCGCGGAAATGCCGTGACAGGCACTTCTTTTGCGTTTCTACCGGTGCTGTAACAATAAAGAAGCGGGTCTTTCAAAGATGGATGGAGCCGAGCCTGCTTATTCACGCGC
Organism: Holophagae bacterium; assembly: GCA_030429565.1. GTDB lineage: Bacteria > Acidobacteriota > Holophagae > Acanthopleuribacterales > Acanthopleuribacteraceae > Acanthopleuribacter. The sequence continues at coordinate 188,366 of JAUIFE010000016.1, forward strand.
CCTTTCGAAAAGCCGATCCTCGGCAAAAGGTTGTTGAAAAAAGGTGGGTTTCGCCTGCAACGACAGTAGCGACGGGCACGAGGGAATCTGCTGAATGTCCGATTAGTTTAGAGGAACAAAGTCTCGATTCCGTGTCTATGCTTTGACAAGGAAGGATCCTGTATCTGCCAACAGAAAAATATCAATCTCCATTGCTAATAATCGACTAAAATAAAAAACCTATCTCCCGGAGGCTTGCAGCCTAAAAACAAACCTTGTCTTGTTTTTTTTATATCTTTAAGGATTCTCATTAGCTGATCATCGAGGGTACATTTAAATTTCATAGAAAGAGAACTAAGATCAACATGCCTGTTCCAAAGAAAATAACGGTGATCAACTACAAGTAAAAACAGAGCGACATATCGCCAATAGTCGTATTTATCATCTGCGGCACCTAATTTATTGAACCAATACCGAGCCCATTTATTTTTGAGATACATATCAAAATAAATTTCATATTTCTGCTCAATAATACCTTTCAAAGGGGCTAGCCGTGCAAAAATATTATCAACCCACTCTCCCTCAACCATATACCCACAAATCGCTAACGCCTTGCATATGAGAGAAGGTATCTTTGTCTCTATCAGACTGTACGCCACGATTTTCAGCTCGTCCTCGCGGCCATTGTCTAAAGCAGAGAACACATGCTGAAATATCCCCCAATCGGAAAGGTTTTTCTCAAAAACCTCATAGCGAAAGGCCTGAATACCTTCATTAGAAGGCACACACCACAAACAACTAACAAGACTATTAACGCCTGTAGGTTTTATTACATATTCCACATTAAAAGGATTTTTACCTAATGGGGTAATGCGTGATATACGCAACAGATCAACTCTAACTTTAGGGTTCTCAATTACCCTAGCCAACTTCACACAAAGATCTCGAGGAGTATCAAACCCAGCCAAACTCATTCTTGTTATTTCACAAGCTACATCGTAAAGATATTCTTCATCTAAATTTTGGAAAGCAGAAATCATGCGTCCAGAAAAAGAGTTTAAAACAGACACTGAAACACCAAACGGATATCCAGAATATAACTTTGGAAATATTTTCTTTTCCACTTTATAGAGAGCGGAAAATCGCGCTAGGGCAAAATTGAATCCATCAACACCCAAAATTTTCTTAACAAGAGAGGACTCTTCATAGCTTTCGTTCATAAAAAATGCAAGACAGCCTTTGAAGTTTTCAAAAACTTCAACAATCCCATCCTCACTGAAAACATCACAAAAATCGTCGTAAAGGTGAAAGGTCATTAGGGAAAATACAGTTTTCATATCTAAAATATGTTTTTCACCCGCAGCTAAAGCCGCCCATTGTATATACTGGTTTCGAAAACTGTTCTCATTTGAAGCAGATTCTAGCAAAACTTGAAGATTACAAACAAAGATATTAAGCAACATATTATCTTTACGAAGAGCGGCGAATCGAATACATGAGTCTTGAATATTTTGGTCTGAACTAATCATTCCAGCAGCTACAAGTTCTCGAAAAAAATGAGGAAACTCAGATTCACACTCTGAGGCCAAGTAAACAAAAATAGAATCCCGATCACCTTGTAAACTTGATTTCCCCTCAAAAGATCGCCAAAAGCCCTCAGACAAAGGATACTTGATGTATTTTAAAAGTTTTTCGGGAAACAAACATTCCCCACCAATCTTTTCTAACCAAATAAGTTGTTGGTCGTTATTTAGATGCGGAAAGGCCAGGGCAAATAATTCATCTATATCAAATAAAATATCACGTTTCGATGAACCAGAAAACACATCATAGAGTGCACCTAGTATATATTCCACATCTGTAAGAGGCAAACATGAGGAAAATGGTATCATTCTCCTCAACTCCCACGAATCTCTTTCTTCAACAGATAAAGAAGCAAAAGAAAAGTAAGACTTTAGGAACTGCCTAGCGCAAGCTGGATAGAATCGTGCAAGAAAAGCAAAGAATTTTTCACCATCGTAAGCATGGAAAACTCGAGACCGTTTTTGTTTTTCATCAAGTTTTAAAAATTTTAAATATTCAGGATGTTCAATCTCGTTGTTTCTAAAGCCTGGATCTAGGGCCATTGGCACATCATATCTCTTCTTAACCCCGTCTTTGTTCAGTACGCCAGGGCTTTGACCTTCACCGAGAGAATTTCTGGAAAAAATATAATCCTCTGAACAACCAGTACCTTCTAAAACAAACCTTAACCCGCGAATCAGGTGTGATGTTTTGAAGTGGGGAATTAGCCTATTTACCTCTTTACGAAGCGCCTTCCGTGTATCATGCCAGTCCACCTGATTTAACATTACTAAATTATCTAGTCGATTTTTAATAAATCTTCCCGGATCGAAACTTTCAGCTATATAGGACCAAACAATCGAAGATGTGAAATTAGCCAAAGGAATGCCTGAAATAAGGTCAACACTTAAATTCAATGCACGCGTAATATTAATATCCTCCTCTTCATAAAACTCTTTCTTGACAATATATCGTTCATCTTCGGACATTTCATTAAACGCATTGACAACATGTGCACACCATCTATCGACTTCTCTCTTATCTTTAATTCGCCCACTTGTTACAAGAGTTGATTTCAGGTTAAAAGCTCTCAACATAGAACATAAAAATCCAGTAAGCTCTGCCGACACCATGACATGATCACGAATACCGCATATAGAATCTATAATACGCCTTTCATTCTCAACAAAGCCATTATATCGACAAAAAAGCGAAAGAACCCCAACAGCAACACTCGGATATTTTTTAAAACAAGCACCAAGAGGAGTAAGATTAACTTCAGGGAGATTCTGCACAAAAAACAACTTGAAAATTAACCATTTAAGAATTTCTTCATCATTTCCACCAGAAACCGCCGCATAGACTATTGAATTAAATAAGATATCACCGGTCCTATCGAAAGCTAATATAGGATCGAATATTTCGGAAACCTTTGAACCGACTGAATCGACACCACGTAGTCGCCTTAACGTGTATACGTAACTAACGCCTAATGAAAACCACAACCCCTTTTCCGAAATAGATACATTATCAAAGTCACCATCATTGATTTCATAAAATAAACCTTCTGACGCCCAGACCACCTCTTCTTCAAGCTCAACACGAATCCCGCAACCCGCATCATGAAAAAACCCTGTCTCGCTTTTTAAATCTTTATAGATCTTAAACTTTACCAGCTCGGCACTCTGTATTAACCGCGAAAAAAGCACTCGCTTAGAAGAAGCGCCATAGGAAACAGAAAAATTATGGACAGAGTGCTCATACAATAATCGGGGAACACTTAGTTCCTTCCAGTAACGGAAATTTATCTTACCTTGATCACATGAAGACAATCCCTTCAGTGCCACACTCAAAAGGCGTGGATTTCGTAAAGCAGAAAGTACTTCTGGATTTATTTTTCTAAATTCATTAAGAGGTAAAGCTAATATTCTCTTCACATCCTCAATCTCAAATTCTCCAATGCGTAATACTTGGAATTTCTCCTTAGTAGATGGAGTCAAACAATTATCATATAACCCTTCTCTAGAAGAAAAAACAAGAACACCTCTTAAGCTTTTTAGGTATACAATGAACTTAGAGAGAACTTCTTCCCAATTAACTGATGAATTCTGGTTAACTCCATCAATATAAATCACCAGGGATGGTGTTACATCATCTTCAGTTGAAGAGCAAAACTTCGCCATTTTCAAAACTCTTTCCACTGCCCGAATGTTTATTTTATCCCTCAAACACTGCATGATCTTTCTAATGATAACTTCTTCAACGTAAATATTTGAAGAAAATTCATTAGCAGGAAAGACAAGCGTAGGTACTTCTAAAGCCGCATTCTTCCACCTAGGCGGCGCGATAAGACGAAAAAAAGAAGGTCAGAAATAAAGTAAGTGGTTCCTTTTGGTCAGGTTATAATCGCTTTACCACAAACGTATAACACACCCATTGGGTGACCAAAAAAAACCACT
>JAUIFE010000003.1 GCA_030429565.1 Holophagae bacterium
GTGGTTTTTTTTGGTCACCCAATGGGTGTGTTATACGTTTGTGGTAAAGCGATTATAACCTGACCAAAAGGAACCACTTACTTTATTTCTGACCTTCTTTTTTTCGTCTTATCGCGCCGCCTAGGTAAAACAATTCGGTTGGGTTGGGTTTTTGTAAATATTTAAAAAGAAGAAGTTTGGATAGTAACGTGAAAAGTAATTTGAACAATAGCAAATGACAAAAGAGACGGCCGCTTTACGCTGCATCAACCGCCTTGGCTGCGCCATAGCAGGTACAGCCCGATGGGGATGATGATTGCGGCAAGCACACACAGCAACAAAATCATGGTGATTTCCAGGGTTTGTGCGGCCCGCACGATGGGGCGCAGTTTTCCGGGTTTGGGGGCCGGCCGGCTCAAATGAACGCGAAGTTTTTGGGGATCGACGCGCTTTTGGGTACAATAGCGGCACATTCCTTTTACAACACTACACGGTTTTGCGCCTCGTGTGCCGGCGCGGTTGTCGACGTGCGGCCTTGGTTCGTTGCTTTTTGTCGCCTGCACGAGGCATCCAATGGGGAGGATCACATGCATTGCACGGTCTGGTTTGTTTCTCTTTGTTTGCTCGCGCTGCCGCTGCAGGCCGCCAAAACCTACTATGTCGGTGGCGAGAAAGAGGCCGGCAAGGCGGCTGCCGAGGCGGCCGGCGCCAAGTGGGTCAAAAACTTAACCAAAGCCTTTGCCAAAGCTGAAGGTGACCTTAACGGCGGTGAAAACGAGGTCGTTATTAAGTTGGCGGCCGGCGATCAGGATGGTGATCTGGGCTCGGGCGCCTATGCTTTGCCCGCCTATAACAATCCGGCCGGCTCACTGACGCTGGTCGGCGGTTTTGATAACGCCTTCGAAAAACGCGATCCCTTCGGCACACCGACGGTGATCACGACCATTGCCGACCGTAGCGCGCCCTTGTGGCAGTTTGCGCGCAACACCAAACTCAAAGCCTTGGTGGTGGACGGTTTGGTGTGGGACGTCACCGCTTCGAATCGCTATGACGCCAAAACCAACAGCTTGTTAAAGGGTACCTCGAGCACGCATGTCTTTATCAAATTCAATTATTTAGAGACGGACCGGCTTGAATTTCGCAATAACGTGTTTCTGAATGCGCCCCATCGCGTCATGGAAACGCTGATCCGCGCCGCAACGCCGCAGGCGACGATTCGTTTTTACAACTCGATTTTTTTGAACTGTGTGATTCCGCTGAAGTTGGACTCCGCCCGTTTTCGCAACAAACCTAAAACCATTGAAGTTGATCGCTGCTCGTTTTTGCTGAATTGGGCCTATAACCCCGATCCCAACACCGGCAGTCCCTGTGCGCTGGAGATTGGACCCAAGGACGCGGCCGGCGAAATTCACATTACCAACAGTCTGTTTTACGCCAACTTCGGCGGTGCGATCCTCGCCCTCAATACCCAGATGCCCGGCCTTACCGTCAACAATAACAATTTTATCGGTAATGGTTTGTTGCACGGTGAAAGTGACAGCGACGCGGTTGCCATGATCGTTAGTGCCGGCGGGCGCAAGCAGCCCTTGGGTGTCGACGATATCGAGGATGTGCCCGCCGTGGACGAGGCCGACGACAATGTCAGTCTGCCGCCGGGGATCGCGCTTTCCTTGGGTGAGGTGAAAACGGTTGATGCAAGCAAGGTCAAGGTGGAAAAAACCTGGGCAAATGCGGTGAACCGCATTTTGGGGCGCAACGTTTCCGGTGGCACGGTGGCGATCAAGGACTACGCGCCTAAAAAAGAATACGATCCGGCGGCACCGCCGTTTGCATCGCGGGCCGAGGCGGCTAAGTACGGCGCTTCGCCCGATTTGGTGAAGTAGGCCGGCGCGCTGTTTTATCTGAACTGAGCGATTCTCGGCGGCGAAATCGCTTTGTTCCGAACCTGTGTTTTTAGTTTGTTTCTCCCTGCCTCTTTCGGCCTGACCGGCCGTTGTTGCATCCGGTTTGTCGAAGGGCATTTTTCCTTCCCAAAAACCTTCTGTATTGCGAAAGGCTTTTGGGAAGGAAAAATGCTGATAGCGCGCGTTCACCTGATCGAGGCTGAGGTTTAGGCTGCAGCCTTTGTTTGGGGTAAGCTTTGCCCCTTAAAGCGACAGGGCTCAAGCGGTTTCCAAATGCTGCGCATTATCACAATCATCCGCCGCATGATCACCTCCTAAGCCGGTTTCGGTTTTACGGCAGGTGCGGTGAGTAACCGGTGAAGGTAAAACGAAAGGGGAGGGCGTGGCGCAGCAAACGCGCTTCGTCCAATTCGAACATGAGCATGCGTTCGGCGCCGGCGCTGAAGGGGACCTCGCTTTGGTCCCAGAGGATGCGGCCGCGGCCGATGAGTTCGAGCGTGTGGCCCTGTTCGAAATCGATGAACAGGGTGCTGCAGCGAGCATCGCGCAGCAGATTGCCGAGTGTGTTGAAAAAGAAGTTGCCACTGTAATCGGGGAACACAAAACGTGACGTGTCGAGAACCTGGACGAATCCCGGCGGTCCGCCGCGATGGGAAATATCGGCCCCGGTGGCGGCGGGATCGGCACCCCGGGCGGCTGAAGAGGCGCCGTCTTCGCCGTGAAAGGCGGTTGCGATAAAGAAGGTATCGGCTTGATGCAGCATGGTTTGCATGGCTTCGCTCAAGCTCTTTTGTGGGGGCTCGGCATGGGGCGCAGGCGGGTTGGGTGCGGCTTCCCACAACCGGGTTTGGATGTATTTGGGGCAGTTACCGAAACTTTGGTCGACGTGGAAATGAAGGCGGTTGTTGTTGTCGCGTTGAGTGATGGTGCCGTTAACGCGATTGCGGCGTCGGCTGTGGTATTCCAGGCCCAACAAGCCGATTTTGGCGCCTTGCTGCAAGGTTTCCCCCAGGGGGTGGTGGTCAAGGGCTTGGTCTGCGAGGGTTAGGGTGAGCGTTTGGGGATCGGGGCTTTGTATGAAGCCGGCTTGCCCGTGCAGGAGTCCGGCCCGTGGCCCACCGTCGGCGTCGATGGTGCCGACGTACATCAATGTTTGGTTTTCGAAGAATTCGCGGTGTTGGTCGGGCATGAAGTCACGAATGACGCGGCGCCCGATTTTGGCCATTTTCTCAACCACGCCCAGGCGTGCTTGAACGGCTTGTTCGCCGGGGTGGAAACGGTTGATGTCTAATTCTGGCAAAACGACCTCCTGACTTTGACGTGGGTGGCGGGGTGAACCCGGCCCGCCGGGGACGCGGACCGGGTTGGTTGGGTGGGGGCAGCGGTTGAAAAAGTATTAGACCGTTTGTTCGGCAGCGATCTGGCCAGGCATGCTGAGGAAGTTGGGCAGGTCGTAGATGCGGGTGATCCAAGCGCGTACGGCGGGGTAGGGGTTGAGATCGATGTGGGCGTCGCCGGCGAGGGCGACGTAGGGGAAGACGGCGAGATCGGCGATGGTGGGGCCGTCACCGACGAGCCAGTTGTGGTTTTGGAGATGGTGTTCCAGTAGGGTGAGTGAGGTCGCGGCGGTTTGGGTGGCGCGTTCGTAGTCAAGGCCGGCGCCGAACAGTTTGACGAGGCGGGCGTCGGCGAGGCCGCGCGCCATTTCGTTTGCTGAAATCGAGAGCCAGAATTGAATACGGGCGCGGGTTTCAGGTTCTGTTGGATACCAGTCGTCGCGAGCGAATTTTTCGGCGAGGTAGACCAAAATGGCGTGGCTGTCGCCGAGGCCGAAGTCGCCGTCTTGCAGGGCGGGGATTTGGGCGCGCGGGTTAATCGCGGTGAACTCGGGCGTCTTTTGTTCACCTTTTAAGACATTAACCTGAACCAATTCTACCGGCTGTTGGATGAGGTTGAGGAACAAACGAATTTTGTAGCAGTTACCGGAAAGTTCGAGGTCGTAGAGTTTCATAGCGGTGTCTCCAGGGTGGGGGATGGTCGCGGCGGCCATGGTGGCCGATGCGATGTTGTGTATTATACCGATTGTTCGGTTGGGTTCAAGTGTTGAGGTCTGGAAATGACATGGTTTGTTTGTATTCCATTTTAAATAAAATAGTTAATTGTAGATATTCTTGCTGGATGATTGGTCGGGTTGTCACTCGGATTGTCGTTCCGGCGCACTTGTTTGGTCTTTTTTGTGAACGATGGGTATAATGAACCCGGCACGAACCGGTTTCGAAGCCGGTTCCGCCAGGGAGGGTCCTTATGCCGCCGGCTGTGATGCCTAAAGAAGAAGTGCTGCGCATTCTTGCCCGCGAGTTCCGTATCTGGGGCTACGACGGCGCCACGCTGTCGCGTTTATCGCAGGCGACGGGTTTGGTTAAAGCCAGCCTTTACCATCATTTTCCCAAGGGCAAGCAGGACATGGCGCAAGCGGTGTTGGACTACACCCTGACCCAGATGGCCGAGCAGGTGTTGGCGCCGTTGCGCAAACCGGTTGCGGTTGATTGGTTGGTCAAAGAGTTGTGTGTCAACCTTGCCGCCTTTTACAACAATGGTCAGTTGTCCTGTTTGGTCGACGTTTTTTCGATGGGGTCCGCTAAAGCAGTGGTGGGTGACCAACTCAAAACCGGTTTGGCGCTATTACAAAGCGAGATTGCCGCCTTGCTGGTACGCGGCGGGTTTAATGAAACCACGGCTCAAACGCGCGCTGAACACACATTGGTGGTCATTCAGGGTGGGCTGATTGTGGCGCGCGCGTGCGACAAACCTGAGGTTTTCCTCAACCAGCTCAACGCCTTGCCGCATCAGTTGTTGGCTCCGGTCACCTAAGCAAAGAAACGGTTGTCCGTCATCGCCTGCGCCAGTTTGGCCGCGGTATCGGTGTCCGGCTTTGGGACGAACATGGCCACGTTACAGTGGCTGAACTTGGCGTCGTGTAATTCCATAACGGTGTATTCGAAGGCGAGTCGGCCGAGTTTGGGGTGGTCGTACTCTTTTTCGCCGTCTTGATAGGGCTGAATGTGGTGTGCGGTCCACCAGCGCGCGAACTCGGGGCTGTTTTCGACGAGGAATTGAATTAAATCGGCGGTCCAGGGGTCGTCGAGTAGGTCGGAATAGCTGAGCCGCAAGACGCCGACAAACCCTTTGGCGTGGCGTTCCCAATCGACCAAACGATTGCGGTAATCGGTAGGCATGTAGAGTCGGTAAAGGGCGTTGCGTTCGTAGCCGCGCGCTTGGCTGAGGTCACCTTGGACCAGCATGGCGGCGCGGTTCCAGCCGAGGATGTCGCGACGAGCGCCGTAGATCCAAGCAGGGTAGGGGAAGGCGTTGAGTAAGCGCTGTAGTTGTGGGCTGAGCGAGGGCAGGAGATTGAGGTGGGCGTCGAAGCTTTGGTAGCCGCCGAGCGCCAGCAGGTGCGCCAATTCACCGTTTTCCAAGTGGAGGGCACGGCCGATCGCGTTTAAGGTTTCGGCCGAAGCGCGCACGGCGCGCGCTTGTTCCAAATGGGTGTACCATTCGGTGCTCACGCCGGCAAGCATCGCGACTTCCTCGCGTTTGAGACCGGGTGTACGGCGGCGCTTGCCCCGTGGTAGGTTGACATCCTCGGGTTGAAGCCGGTTGCGGCGGGCGCGCAAAAAATCGGCGATTTCACGACAGCGAGCTTCACTCAAAACCAAAACAGGCCTCCTCGACGCGGGTTGACGCGGCGGCGCTTCCAAAACGCCCGAGGTCAGGATCGCGCAAGGCCATGTTAATAGCCAGGTAGAATTTATACCAGGATAAACGCTGCCTTATACACCTTTGTCGGACTGGGTATGATCCTCCTCGCGGCCCACAAACATGCCGCGAGGAGGAAACCATGACACAGAAAACAGAGACGCCGGTTTTGGTCGAGCCGACCATCAGCCTCGGTCACAGCGATCTCAAGCTCACCGCCATGGGTTTAGGTTGCATGGGTATGTCCGAATTTTACGGACCCAGCGACGACGCCGAAAACGTGCGCACCTTGCATGCGGCACTGGAAATGGGTGTGAACTTCTTCGACACCGCCGACATTTACGGACCGCACACCAATGAAGAATTGTTGGGACGGGCCTTTGCCGGTCGTTGGCAAGAGTTGGTGTTGGCCACCAAGTTTGGGATTGAGCGCAGTGCCGACCGTTCGTGGCGTGGCTTCAATGGTCGTCCGGAATACGTACACAGCGCCTGCGATGCCAGTTTGCGTCGGCTCGGTCGCGACACCATTGACCTGTACTACATGCACCGCAAGGATCCACAAGTGCCGATTGAGGAGACGGTTGGCGCCATGAAGGAACTGGTTGCGGCGGGCAAGGTGCGTTACTTGGGTTTGTCTGAAGTCAGTGTTGACGATTTGCGACGGGCCCACGCGGTGCATCCGATTTCGGCTTTGCAGACCGAGTATTCGCTATGGTCGCGTGAGCCGGAAGCAGCGTTATTTGAGGTTTGTGCCGAGTTGGGCATTACCTTTGTGGCTTATAGCCCGCTGGGACGCGGTTTCTTGACCGGTAAAATCACGGATCGTGACAGCTTGAGTGACGACGATTGGCGCCGCAACAACCCGCGTTTTCAAGACGAGGCAATGGTTGCCAACCAACAGTTCGTTGCTTTGTTGGCGGAACTTGCGGCTGACAAACAGGTGACACCGGCGCAGGTCGCCCTGGCCTGGGTTCACAGCCAAAATGATCGTTTGGTGACCATCCCCGGCACACGCAAGATCACGCGATTGGCTGAAAACCTGGGCGCCTTGCAGGTGCGGTTCACCGATGCGGAAGAAGCGCGTATTCGTGCCGCTTTGCCGGCGCAAACCGCCGGTGCGCGTTACTAGTTTTTGCGTTGACCGCCCCGCGTTGTGCGGGGCGGTTCGCCTTAACCCGAACGGAGCGATTTGGGTTTAATAAATGACATCGGTTGGTTTATTGACGCGCCACCAACGTTTGCGGTTGGGAACGGTGCCGCGACGGAAGTGTTCCTCATAGGCGCCGCGTTTGCCTTTTTTGACGCTGTGGCCGGTTTTGGGATCAATCCAAGCTTGAACCACGTTCATGGGTTTTTTGACGTCTTTGGGCGGGCGCGCCGGCGCTGCTTCTTGCATAAAGGCGCGCCACAGTTTGGCAGCTTGGTTGCCGCCGCTGACAGCGATGTTGCCGCCCTCGCGATTGCCGACCCAGACGACGCACACCACGCTGCCGGCGAATCCGGCAAACCAGGCATCGCGTTGGTTGGACGAGGTGCCGGTTTTGCCATAAGCGTGGATGCCTTTGAGGCGACCGCCCTTGCCGGTGCCGTTGGCGACGACGTCGGCGAGCAGTTCGCGGACCAGGTAGGCGCCGGCCTGATTGGCGACGCGATCGGTTTCGCGGCGATAACGCTTGAGGCGGCCGCCGTTGGGTTTTTCGGTTTGCCAGATCGGTTTGGCTTCGAGGCGTACGCCGCCGTTGGCAAAAACGGTATAGGCTTCGGCGAGCGAAAGCGGCGAGGTCTCAATTGAACCCAGTAAAAACGACGGCGGAATGGGGCGTGGCACTTTGAAACCGGCATCTTCAAAGCGGTCGGCGACGCGGTCGTAGCCGACCGCGCGACCGAGGCGCACGAAGGGCACGTTGTAGGATTGGCGTAGCGCTTGGCGGACCGACACCGTGCCGTGAAAGCGGCGGTCGTTGTTCAGTGGTTTCCAGGGCTTGCCGTCGATATCGATGGCCAACGCTTCGTCGGCAATCCGCGAGGCGGGGGTGACGGCGTCGTCGCCGAACCCACGACTAAAGGCCTCTAACAAAATGAACGGTTTCAGTGTTGATCCTGGCTGGCGGCTGCCGAGCCGCGCGCGGTCAAAGTCGTCGCTGCGATTGTTGGGATCGGCACCGACATAGGCCAAAACCCCGCCGGTTTCAGCGTCGAGCGCGACTAACGCGGTGTCCAGGCCCTTGCGGGTGTGGCGCGCGACAGCGTGTTCGGCTGCTTCTTGCAAGAGTGGATCAAGACTGGTGTAAACCACAAAACCGCGTTGGCGTTTGCTGCGTTTTTTGTGTTGGTCACCGAGGATTTCCCCGACCCAACCAAGAAAGCGACTCATGCCAATCGGTGGCCGCTCGCGCAGTTTGGTGGCGACCGGCTGCTGCTTGGCGCGCGCCACGGCGGCGGCATCGGCCCATTTGAGTTCGAGCATGCGGTCGAGTACCCAATCGCGGCGTTTTTTGACGCGGTTGGGGTGACGGTGTGGGGCCAGCCGATTGGGACCTTGAACCATAGCGGCAAGCGTGGCACATTCAGCTAGGTTGAGGTTTTTCAGATCTTTGCCGAAGAAGGCGTCGGCGGCGGTGGCGTATCCATAAATCGCCAAGCCGTCGATGTGTCCCAGGTATACGAAATTTATGTAGGCCTCGAGAATTTCCTCTTTGCTGTACTGCGCTTCAAGCTTGAGCGCGCGCACCGCCTCGGAAGCCTTGCGACCCAGGGTTTTCTTGGGGGTCAGGTCACGGTTTTTGATGAGCTGTTGGGTAATCGTGCTGCCGCCCTGAACCACCTTGCCCGCTTTGATATTGGCCCACAGTGAGCGACCGAGCGCGCGGGCGTCGATGCCGTGGTGGTCAAAGAAACGCGCGTCTTCGGCCGCGAGCAGCGGGCGCCACACCTGTTCGGGCATGTCGGCCAGGGCAAAGGGAATGCGTTTGGCGCGATCACCGTCGAGCGATTCAGCCAAAAGTTCGGGCTCGAGCCAAAGTCGGTCGCGTTTGTCGACGGCGATTTCTTTTTCACCACCGTCAACCGCACCGGTGATAACGTTGTTGCTTAGTTTCAGGCCAAACAAGCGCGCTTTTATCGGCCGCCCACGATGAATGTGTTCCCGTTGGAAAATCCAAAAGGTTTGCGTTCCCCAAAAGTAGGTACCTGGCTGTGTCGGTTTGTTTTTGACGCGCGTGTAATCAAGTCGTTCGAGGCGTTCGTTGAGGCGCATTTGGTTGATGTTGCCGCCTTCGGTTAAAGGTAAGCCGTCACTGAAAATGCGAAACTCGCGACGGCCGACTTCTTCGACCAAGCGCGGTTCATCAGCCGCGACGTACGGCGCAAGCCACAGCAAAAGCACGGCCACGACAAGGGGATGGATCCGGCGCGGGGCGCGATCGTCGTCATCAGTCACAGTCGGGTCGGCTGGGTACATCATTGGAGACTCCTCTTCACGAAGGGCGGGGTGATTGCATGTTCAAAGAATATCCTAGGATCTTCGCCTGAACGACGCCAGAAAGGAAGACGTTGCGCTGGAAATTCGGCCGTCAAGGGTTGGAAAATAGAACGGGCGGCATTGTGTGAAACGGGCCGGCCCTTGCTGAAAAGAGTGAAAAGAATTATGCACATGTGCTATAAAGTGAAAAAATAATTTCATATCGCGGGAGTTCACCATGGTTTCTTTTTTTGCAAGTGGATCGGTTGCGGTCGAAACGACCGTGGGTCTGGACCAAGTAACCATGGTGCATGGCGGGGCCGGGCCGGAGGATCCCAAAGATGGTGATTGTGGTACGGCGGCGGCCGCGTTGGCGCGTGTGCTGACGGGTTTGGCTGGACCTGGACCGCGGACTTCGCCCGCGGAAACCTGTGCGCCGCGGGCGGCTGCGTATTCGGCGGCGGAACAGCGCGCACTGCAAGCGGCGATGTTGCTGGAGAACGAACCCTGTTTTAACGCCGGTTATGGTGCCGCCTTGCAGGCTGATGGCCAGGTTCGTGTGAGTGCGGCCTTGATGGAGAGCACGCGGCGCAAGTTTTCAGCGGTGATCAACGTACGCGATATCCGGCACCCCTCTTTCTTGGCGGCGTACCTGCAACAGGAACGGTTTTCTGTGTTGGACGGTGGCGGTGCAGAATCTTTGGCGTGGCGGCTGGGGCTTCAGCGCGAGTCATTGGTAGTGCCGCACCGCTTTGATCGCTGGCTGGCCTTGCGGCAGGCATCGAAGTCCGGCGCGCCACAAGCCGACGGAAAAGGGACGATCGGCTGTGTCAGCTTTGCTGCGCCAGGCGCCTTGGCGGCCCTGACCAGTACCGGTGGTGTTGGTAACGAAACGGTGGGTCGCGTTGGCGATACACCGACACCGGCCGGTAACTTCTGTAGCCAAACCACTGCGGTAAGCTGTACCGGCTATGGTGAACAAATTGTCAGTCAAGGGTTTGCGGTTCAGCTTGCAACCCGTTGCGATGACGGCCTGGGTCTACACGACGCCATGCAGCGTGGGCTTGAAGAAGCCACCGCGCGTGGGTTCGGCCTTGCCGCCATTGCCTTGCAGTGGGATGCTCAGGCGGGTCAGGTTCATTGGTGCGCCGGTTCGACCGAATCCTTTTTTGTATGGGCGGTTCACCTACCCAACGGGTCGCGCGACTTCACCGACTACTTGGCGCCGGCGCCGGTTTTTGATTGAGGCTGCCCCTGATTCGAGTAAAATAGCCACATCCCTATCGTGAGACAGACGGTTTTCTCCAAGCGAGGTGGCTGTGACGGATGTACAAGAACTATCCCCACGGGATCTGGTCCGTCTTTTTATCGAGGTGTTACAGGCCGACGATGAAAAGGTACAGCATCACATTGAAACGCTGGAAAAGTTGGTGCAGCGGGTTGATGTTGCCAAGGGCCCGCATTTGGTGCGGCTCAAATTAAAAGCACTGATCAAGGCGCGCGATGCGTTCATTCTTCGCGCAGGCATGCCGGCCGCCGATGTGCCAGTCGGCGATTTGCCTAGCAAAGTCGGCGCCGTCCTTGAGCAGGCGTTGGTGCATTTGCAAAAAGCCGATACCCAATCCCATCAGTACTCGGACGCCCTGGGGACGGCGATTGAGCAAATTCGCGCCGCCCAAGAACTGGTGGTGCTGCAAAACCTCTCGCAGGACCTCATTGACCGCGGTACCCAAATGAAAGCAGCAACCGAGCAGTTCCAAAACGAAATGGGGCATGTTTCGGAAATGATGACCGCTTACCAGCAACGCATTGCCGCCCTAGAGCAAGAGGTGGTGACACGTACCGAAGAATCGTTAACCGATACCCTGACCGGCTCGTTCAACCGACGCGCCTTCGAGCGCAACGTGCCGGAGCTGGTTGCTCAGGCTCAGCGCGAACAGAAACCGCTATCGCTGTGTTACATCGACCTCGACCATTTCAAAAACATCAATGACAGCTACGGTCACCAAGCCGGTGACGATGTGCTTGTGAATTTTACCCATTTGAGCAACCACTGTGTGGGTCACAAGCAGGCCTTGTACCGGCTGGGCGGCGACGAATTTTGTCTGGTCTTTTTTGGGCTGACACCGGTGCAAGGGCGTGAGATCGCGCGGAAAATTTGTGCGGCCGTCGCCGAGAAACCCTATGTTTACAAAGAGCTCAAGTTCAATTTGAGCTTGAGCGGCGGGTTTGCGTCGCTGCGACCTAACGAAACCTTGGCGCAATTAACCAAACGCGCCGATGAACAACTCTACCAGGCCAAAGACGCCGGGCGCGGTCGGATTTGTGTGGCCGAATGAATCGCCGACCTGTGAGCGGGCTCAGCCACGGCTTGTGTCTGGCTGTGCTGTGATGGGCTAAGATTATCCAGGAGAGACATTTCCATGGCGCGTAACTGGCACGACATCACCTATCTCATGAGTGGTCACGATCAACAACGTCGGGCCTATCAGGTTCTGCGCGAGCTCGACGTTTTTTTTCAGCTCAAGGCATACGCGCCGATGCTGGCCGGTTCCTATCCGCTTGATCTTGAAGTTGACGATTCCGATTTGGATATCCTCTGTGAAGCCCAAAATCTATTGGCCTTTGAGCAGAAACTCAACGAGCTCTACCATCATCACCAGGACTTTCACTGCGAGGCACAACTCGACGGCGCCCTGCCGACCATGTTTGCTTCCTTGCGCTGTCAAGGCATGTTGGTCGAGTTTTTTGCGCAGCAAATTCCCGTGCGCCACCAAGCCGGTTTTCGCCATATGGAAATGGAAGAACGCTTGTTGCGGTTGGGCGGTTACCAAGCGCGACGTGCGATTCGCACCTTAAAGGCGCAGGGCGTGAAAACCGAACCGGCCTTTGCCAAGTATTTTGGGATTGACGGCGATCCCTACGAAGCGTTGCTCACCCTGGCCAAATTAGACGATGCGGCCTTGCGCCGCGAATTGCCGGGGCTTAATGTGCGCGCTTTGGAAAACGAAGTGCCGCCCCCAAAGAAACTGATTACCGACGATTGGGACGACTAACCGAGTTTTCGTTGGACGGCGACCAGGGTTGGCCGCCGTCATCCGAGGGTTTAATCGAGTTCGCTGCTGAAATCGAACAGGTTGTCGTCGCCGCCACCGCCGCCGCCGAGGTCGTTGGTGAACTCGGCGCTGTCGAGCGTGTTGGCGCCGCCCGCACCGCTGACACTCATGCCGGGTGTGGCCGCAATTGAACTTTCCATGTTGTCGCGCGCGATATCGCTGGTGCTCTGAATCCCTTGGACTTTGAGTTTGAACTCGTCGGGGTTGGTACAGCGTTTCAGCGCTTCGTCGTAGGTGATGAGACCGGATTTCCACAAGTAGTACAGCGATTGGTCAAAGGTCTGCATGCCGTACTGAGAAACACCGGCGGCAATTGCGTCGTGGATCTGTTTGGTTTTTTCTTTTTCTTCGATACACGTCTTGATGTAAGGCGTGGCGATCATAATTTCAGCGGCCGGAACCCGGCCTTTGTTGTCTTTGCGGGGAACCAAACGCATGGAAATAATGGCCTTCAAAACGCCGGACAACTGCAAGCGAATTTGTTTTTGCTGGTGTGGCGGGAAAACCGAAATAATGCGGTTAACCGTCTCGGTCGCGTCCAAGGTGTGCAGGGTGGAGAGCAGCAAGTGACCGGTTTCCGAAGCGTGGATGGCGGTTTCGATGGTTTCGTAGTCGCGCATCTCACCCACCAGAATAACGTCGGGATCCTGCCGCAGGGCGCCGCGCAAGGCATTGGAGAAGGAGTTTGTGTCGACGCCGATTTCGCGCTGGTTCACAATGGATTTTTTGTCACGGTGAAGGAATTCGATCGGGTCTTCGATCGTAATAATGTGTTCGGTACGGCGCGCGTTGATGTAGTCGATCATGCCCGCCAGCGTCGTTGACTTACCGGAACCAGTGGTTCCCGTACACAGAATCATGCCGCGTTGTTCGTTACAGATGTCTTCAATCGTGGTCGGCAACATCAACTCGCGAATGGTCATGATCCGCACCGGAATGACCCGCAGCACCATGCCGACGGTGCCGCGCTGCTGGAACACGTTGCAGCGGAAGCGGCCCAAACCTGGAACCGAATAGGCCACGTCAATTTCGTGATTCTCTTTGAACTTGTGCTTTTGACGCCCGTTGAGAATGGAGAAAGCCATCGAGACCGTGTCCTCGGCCATCAGTCGGTTGACCGACTCAATCGCGGCCAAACCGCCGTCAATGCGAATAATGGGGTAACTGCCGACCTTGAGGTGTAAATCGGACGCCTTGCGTTCCGTAGCAATTTTAAGCAGGTCGTTGATATGCATGATCGCTTCTCCAAAGTATCGGTTCCCGCGGGCCTTTGGCGGGGTGATAAAGAATTGATTTTGAAGTTGATGGTAGCGCTAGCCTAACCTATTTGGGCAAGGGCCGCCATGGTTTTTTGAGCAGTGCTTAAGGGCGAGCATAGAGCCGATTCGGGCGCACGCGCAGGCGCGGATCGAAGCCTGGCAAGCGACCAATGGTGCGCAGTCCGTTCTCCAATTTGAGCAACTCAACGTGACTGCCGACGGCGAGTTGCTTGGTGGTTTCCAGCGGGTGTAAGGTGTCGATGCCCATCAGCATGTAGGTTGCTTCGACAAAATTCACCTTGCCCGATGGGTCGGCGAAGACCCAGCCGACATCGTCGTAATGGATTTCAATCCAGCGGTGCAATACGCTGCCCTCCAGGAGTAACTTGGCGCGGTCTTGGCGCTGGAAAGCAATGCCGGTTACATAGCGGGCCTTGACGTCCATGGCGGCCAGAACCTGGATGGCGAGGTTGCTCAAACCGACGCAGTTGGCTTGGCGGGTGCGCATGATTTTGGCCGTGCTTTGATCTTCGATGTATTCGGTTTCCAATTCGATCTCGCGCTGCAGCCAGGCAAAGAGGTGGGTGATCTGGTCGGCCAAATAGGCGTCGCTGTGTTGGTTGATGACCGCCGCCAACGGCGCCAAATCGGCCGGCAACTGTTTGACCTTGCGCCCGCGCAAGCGCGACGCCATGGCCGCATTGCGCGTTTCGACATGAACGCCAAAGCCGCCGGGCCGTGGTTCTACGGATTGACGGTAGCCGTTGTTACTGTATTTGGGGAAGTTAAGGGCTTGGCTGTTAGAGCGCACCGCAAATTCAGTGCGCTGAAAGCCCATGACAATCGATGCGCCGCCGGCCTGAGGTTCGGGGGTGGTGATACTGAGTCCCACCAGAAGAAGGGCGAATGTCAACACGAAAACATCCTTGTCATGTGGCCGAACCCTGAGTCGGGGCTAGGTCTAAAACATTAAATACAAAAGGCGGTTCAGGCAATATGGTACCACGGGCGGCGCGGCGCAAGAAAAACGGGAGCGAACCTTTAAATGTGCGATAACCCGTGGCGATTTTGACTAAATCTTTGGGTTGCAACGGCGTGTGGCGATGTCACGGATACGTGCCCTGTGCGGCTCGGCTTCGCCTTTTACCAACCACATGGCGCCAAATCTTTAGTTAAAACCACTTATCGCGCTGTTTGGGTATACGCCGCCGGCGGGTAACCGACGGCGACCGAGTTATTCTAACGCAAAAGCACGCCCGTGCACGCGCACCGCGCCGGTGGTTCGGGGAAATGTGAGCGGGCTAACATCGGTGTCGCGAGGCGCTTGGCGTTAGTGTTGCCAGGTTTGACGGGGCGACTGAATCAGACTTCGTCCAAACCCGCCAGGGCCTTGCCCACCGCTTGTGACGACACCGCCTTCATGCAGTCGTGGCCGATGGGGCAATGGCGTTGGAAGCAGGGGCTGCAATCGACCTTGTGGTAGACCGTGCGCGCTTTGTCGCTGAAGGGGAAGGTCGCTTCGATATCGGTGGGCCCGAATATCGCTACTTGGGGTACGGCAAACGCTGCCGCCGCGTGCATCAAGCCCGAGTCGTTGCTGAGAAAACGGTCGGCGGCGGCGATGAGGGCTAGCGATTGCGACAAGCTGGTGGCACCGCACAGATTGCGGTGGTGGGCCGGGTCGAGTGCGGTCGCGATGTTGTCGTTGACTTCGGCTTCGGCTTTGACGCCCAGCAACACCACCGAACCACCGCTGCGTTTGATGAAATCAAGGCAAACGTCGCGATAGCCTTCGACACCCCAGCGTTTGGCCGTGCCGAAAGCGGCGCCTGCGTGGACCATTAACCAGGGTTTGGGTAGGTCCACGAGAAACGCCGTTTCGGCTTCCTTCAAACGGGCTTCGTCGCGGTGAAGGCGTGGTGCCATGGTTGTGGTCGCTGCCTGCGTGAGACCCGTCGTTGCCAGCATGTCGGTGTAATCACAGGACTGGTGGCGCCCGCTTTTTGGCAACTTCTTGCGCGGTAAAGCATGGTGGAGGAAGTAGCGTGTTTCCGGAGTGGCGAAACCAATGCGCCGTGGGATGCGCGCTACGGTAAAGACAAAAGCGCCTTTAAAGTGTTTGGTAAGCACGACCCCTAAATCGAAGCGTTCGGCTGCGAGAGCGCGGCCAAAACGCCACAGTCCCGTTAAACCGCGATGGGTACCTTTGTCGTCGAAATCGATGCAACGGTCGATGAGGTCGTTGCGCCACGCCAGGAGGTCTTTCACCCAGGGTCGGGCCACCGCGCAGATTTCAGCGTCGGGATAGGCGGCGCGCAATTGTTCGAGCGCGGGCAGCGCCATAATGACGTCGCCGATCCAATTGGGGACACGCACGGCAATTTTGCGATAGGTCGATGTCACGAAGCGGCCTCCTTTTTAGTAATTCGGGCCGGTCCGGCCTGTGGCATTGTCAAGTCTAAGTCAATCCCGTCGGGAAAGTCGGGGACAGGCACCAATTTAGCGGCCCCAAGTCTAATCAGCCCAATCGGGGACACGCACCAAATTGGGGACACGCACGGCAATTTTACGAGCAATTTTACGAGGACACCCATCGATTGGGTCGGTGTCTCGCCGGATTTAGCCGCCAAGTCGGGCAAGTCGGGGACATGCACCAAATCGGAGACAGGCCCCGATTCTGCCGCCAAGTCGGGGACAGGCACCAATTCAGCCGTCCCAAGTCTAATCGAGGAAAGGCACCGAATCGGGGGAACGTAGGCGGCCGGCGCCGATGTGGCCGGCGTCCCGGCGGGGACACGCACGGTCGTTTTACGAGAACGCGCATCGATTGGGTCGGTGTCTCGCTGCATCCAGTGGGCCGGCAAGTAGGAGACAGGCTTCGATTTATTTTCGATCCAGTTGGCGGCGCGCACCGCGATTGTCATGGGGATCGGTGTCACGAGGCGGTCTCCAGTTCATTGGCAAGGTCGGTGACCTGGGCCAGGGCGGCCTGTGGGGTCATCAAGTCTTGGCAAATCAAAACCGAGCATTTGCGGTTGCGACAGGGGGCGCACGGTGTTTGCGGTAACAGCATGCGGCGATGTCCTGGGAGGGGTTGGTTGAGAACCGGGTCAGAGGGACCCATTAGCGCGACAATCGGCACGCCGAGCACCGAAGCAAGGTGCATTGGGCCGGTATCGCAGGAGACCAGTAAGTAGGCACGCTGCAAGGCGGCACCTAATTCGACCAAGTTTAAGGGTGGTAGCTCCTCGGGCGCCTCGTGCAGAAGTTCGGTGAGCTGGTCACGATAAAGGCCGTCGGCGGGACCGAACACAAAACGAACCGGCCGTTGGAAACGGGTGCGCAGGTTTTGGTAAAGCCAGGCCCAGTATTTGGCCGGCCAGCGTTTGTTGCGGCCGTGGTCGGAGGTCCCGGGAAATAAAAGTAGGGCCGGTTCGGGCATGGCGGCTTCGACCTTGGCTTGGCCGGCGCTGTCGAGTTGGATCTGTGGCCGACAGGGCTGCAAGGCCGGGTCAAACCGGCGGGCTAAGGCTAAATTTCGGTCGTAACGCGAGATGTGTGGGTCGGTCAGCACGTGTCGTTCGTTGATGAGCCAGCGTGCGCCCTCTTTGCTGCCACCGCGCTCGTAGCCGACGCGGCGTGGGATGCCGGCGAGCAGGGGCAGCAGGCCGCTTTTGGCGACGCCGTGAAAATCGATGGAGATATCGAAGTCTTCGGCGGCAATGCGCTGTTTGACTTTACGCCAGGCGGCGAGGCGTCCTGGCAGACTGCCGCTGCGCAGCGCTTTGCGTTCGATTTGCAGTAACTTGGGTCCCTTGACGGCCTTAAGGAAACCGGCGGAACCGTCTTCAACCAGCCAGGAAAAATCGGCTTTAGGAAAGCGTTGCATCAACGCCAAAACGCTGGGCATGGTGCGGATGACGTCGCCGAGCGCGGATAAACGAACAATGAGGACTTTTTGGCCGTTGAGGTCGATGGAATCGTGGGCGTGGGGCATGAAGCGGTTTCCCAAAAATGGCGATGAGTGGGCCGGGGTCGGCGCGAAACGGCTCAAATTGTACCTAAAGCGCGCGCAACGTGGCGGAGTTTTTCGAATCTGGGTGTCATGGCCGGGGAAGAACGGATCGCGACGGCGGCGGTGACGGCGGCCTGAAACCACGGACCAGGACAGATGTGGGGACGGCTGTTTGGAAAAGCGGCGTGAACGGTCTTGGCCGGTGCGGCGGTCGCGTTGGCGCTTTGCCGGCAATTGACAAAAAGCGAGTGGCTTCCGATAATGTTCGGTGACCCGCTGTTTGTGCGGGTTTGGTGCGCACAGCGACGCGTTTGACGCGGGCAACGCGCCCGACACGTTTGTGTTCTTCGCTCGCCTCATGATGCCATGCCGGCTCATTCATGTGGTGAGATGCGGCCGTCCGCATCGCTCCGGCTTTGGCCTGGCCAGGTTTTCCGGTCCCTCCCGATACTTTGACCTTTGATGGGTGACACAAAGCATGACGATTAACGATCGCGCACGCAAGGTGTTGAGTCAGGTAGTAAAACTGCACTATTTGACCTGTGAACCGGTCGGTTCAACCTCCATATGCAACACCAAAACGCTGTCCGTCTCACCGGCGACGATTCGCAATATTATGGTTCGTTTAGAAAACCACGGTTATTTACACCAGCCGCACGCCAGCGCCGGTCGCTTGCCGACGGATCAAGGCTATCGCGCTTATGTCGACGACCTCTCCCTGTTAGAAGAGCCGCTTGACGATCACGAACGCGTAGAATTAGACAGCTTGTTGGCGCAAAAACCGCTAGGGCCCGATTATTTGGAAGCGGTTGCCGAATACATTCAGGACAAAACCGGGTCACTGGCTTTTTCGATTCCTTTTCGTCAGTCGGGTCTGCGTTGGGACCATGTTCACTTTCAACGCATTGACAACCACCGCGTGCTGGTCCTGATGGTGGCCGAAGGCGGCTACACGCAACACGCGTTTCTCGACATTCCCGGTCACGAATTAACGCCGCATTTAGCAGAAAAAATTGCCAATTACATCAATAGCCGTTTCCGACGGACCAGCGTTAGCGAAATCAAGCGACGTATGGAAACGGCCGCGCTGGACGGTACCGGTCGCTACGATTTGCTGACCGACAAGGTGGCGGCGGTGGCGAATCAGCTTAGCGGCCAACTGAGCCGCATGGGGACGTTGCGGATTCGCGGCTACTCGGCGCTGCTGGCGATGCCGGAATTTCGCGACGCGGCGCTGCTGCGCAATGTGATTGCCTTACTGGAAGATCAGCGCGAAATTAAAAGCGTGATCCGACGAACTTTTGCAGCGGAAGGGCCGTGGTTGACGGTGTGCATCGGTAAAGAGATGGCGACACCGGCCATGGAGGCCTTGACTTTGGTTTTGGCACGTTTCCGCAATCAACAAGATTGGATGGGCGGGGTTGGTGTGCTGGGCCCAAAACGGCTGGCCTACCGGCGGACGCTACAGATTTTGTCTTTGGCCAACGATCGTGTGGCACAAAGAGCTTGACTTCCAGGCGGTTGCTGTTTGGAAGGGCGAATTGTGATATGATTGACGGCTGGTTGAATACGAGGAGTTTTTCATGAACGATGGACAGGAAGTTAAAGAAAATCAGGATGTAGAACTGAAAAACGACGCGACGAGCGCCCCTGAAACCGAGGCGGTCGCCGAGGTTGAGGAAGTGACCGGCATCGAAGTGGTTACGCCGGAAGAAGCCGCGCCGTCGGAAGAGGACAAGGTGGCCGCGTTAGAAGCCCAGGTCAAAGATTTTCAAAACAAATTCCTGCGAGCTCGTGCCGACTTGGAAAATTTCCGCAAGCGCAGCGAACGGGAAAAAGCGGACGCGGTCAAACGTGCTAACCGCAACATTTTAATGGACCTGCTTGATGTGAACGACAACTTCGAGCGCGCCACGACCAGCGTGAGCGACGAGAAGGACCCCTTTGTGGTCGGCGTCCTGATGATTCGCAAGCAGCTCCAGGACACGTTGAGCCAGCAAGGCGTGGAAGAAGTCGGCGCGTTGCACCGACCCTTCGATCCGTATTTGCACGAGGCCTTCGCCTACGAACCTTCGGAGGAGCATCCGGAGAATGTGGTCATCGAAGTGTTTCAAAAAGGGTACCGCTATCAAGGGCAGCTTTTGCGTGCCGCGAAGGTTAAAGTGTCGGCCGCACCGTTAGAAGCGCCCACCGAGGAAGCGGCGGCCGATGAGGGTTCCGCGGAATCCGCCTAATTTGCCGGTCGGATTTGGTTTAAGTTTATCCATTCAGCCTGACGATTACGGAGAGTGTTCATGGGAAAGACAATTGGGATCGACCTCGGTACCACCAACTGTTGTGTGGCATTTTCGGAAGCGGGAACACCCAAGGTAATTCCCAACAAGGAAGGGAGTCGCACCACGCCTTCCGTGGTGGCGTTTACCGATTCAGGGGAACGTTTGATCGGGCATATTGCCAAACGTCAAGCGGTAACCAACCCCAAGAACACGATCTATGCGGTCAAACGTCTGATTGGGCAGAAGTTTAACAGCCAGGCCCTGGAAACGGTGCGTGAGCACTTGGCTTACGAAGTGGTGCAGGCCTCCAACTCCGATGCCTGGGTCAAATCCCACGATGAGACCTATTCGCCACAGGAGATTTCCGGCATCATCCTGCGCGAGCTCAAGGAGTCGGCTGAGGAGTTTTTGGGCGAGGAAGTGACGGAAGCGGTGATTACCGTGCCCGCTTATTTCGACGACGCCCAGCGCCAAGCGACGAAAGACGCCGGCACCATTGCCGGATTGGAAGTCAAACGCATCATTAACGAGCCGACCGCCGCCGCCTTGGCCTACGGCCTCGAGGCCGGCTACAACGGTCGCATCGCGGTTTACGATATCGGCGGCGGTACCTTCGACGTCAGCATTCTCGAGGTGCAGGACGGCGTCTTCGAGGTTCAGTCCACTGCCGGTGACTCCTTCTTGGGCGGCGAAGACTTTGACAACGCCATCATTAACTGGATGATTGAGTGCTTTCAGGACGAAACCGGTATCAACCTTCGTTTTGACAAAATGGCATTGCAGCGCTTGAAGGAAGCGGCGGAAAAAGCCAAATGCGAGCTGTCGGCAGTTGAAGCGGCCGATATTTCGCTACCGTTTATTTCCTCCGACGCCACCGGCGCCAAGCACTTGAACCTCAAACTTGAGCGTTCGGTGTTCAACGATCTTATTCGGGATTTGGTCGAGCGCACCCGCGCCCCTTGTCTGGAGGCGATTCAAGCCGCCGGCGTGACGCCCAAGGATGTCGGTCGTGTTTTGCTGGTCGGTGGTCAATCGCGTACCCCGATGTTCCACGACATGGTTAAGGACATTTTCGGTCAGGAGCCCAACACCGACCTCAACCCCGATGAAGTTGTTGGTTTGGGTGCGGCGCTGCAGGGATCAATCCTCAAGGGCGAAGTCAAAGACATTGTGCTGCTCGACGTTACGCCGCTCAGCTTGGGCATTGAAACCCAGGGTGGGTTGGTTTATCGAATGATCGAGAAAAACGCCAATATCCCCACCTCTTACAGTCAGATTTTTACCACCGTTACCGAAAACCAGACCACGGTTAGTATTCACGTGCTTCAGGGTGAAAGCGATATCTCGTCCAACAACCGTTCGCTGGCCAAGTTCGAATTGGTCGACATTCCGCCTGCGCCACGCGGCGTACCGCAAATTGAAGTGACCTTCGAGATCGATACCAACGGTATCGTCAAGGTCGCCGCCACCGATTTGCAAACCAAAAAGGAACAGTCGATCAACATTTCACCGTCCAGTGGTTTGTCGGCCGGTGAAATTGACGACATCATTCAACGTGCGGAAGACAACCGCAACAAGGACGCCGCACGCAAGGAAACCATCCGCAAGATGAACAAGTTGGAGAGCATGCTGGGCACGCTCGACAAAACGTTCAAAGAATACGGCCACTTCCTGAGCGACACGGAAAAAGAAAAAATCCAAGAACAGATCGGCGATGCGCGCAAAGCTGTGAAAAGCGAAGAAGCCGGTCAAATCGACCAGTGTTTGGAAGGCATTAACCGCGTGTCCAAGGTGCTTTCCGAGGCGATCATGTTCGGCGGTTTGAAAAAGGGAGAATAAAATTTCTCTCCGTTTGAACCGCATTTTCCAACCTTCGTATTCTTCAAAAATCGTGTTTGCCGCCCCGGCAGCACGATTTTTTACTTCCCGAACCGGGAAGGGATCTTTTAGCATGGGTCCCGGTACCCGATTGCGGGGTTCCGTTAAGGGTGAGATTACGGCGCTTTTACCCTTTGTTTTGACCGACGACGCCGTGTTGGGGAAACCAACCACAAACGAGGAAAACGTAGCTTATGGCTGAACAAGACTATTACCAAACCCTGGGTGTTGAGCGAAACGCGACGGATCAGGAAATCAAAAAAGCCTACCGCAAACTGGCGCTCAAGTACCATCCCGACAAAAATCCGGATGACAAGGAAGCGGAAGACAAGTTCAAGGCTGCCGCCGAGGCTTACCAAATCCTTTCGGACAAAGAGAAACGGCAGATCTACGATCAATACGGTCATGCCGGCTTGCGCGGTAACGGCGGTTTCGGTGGCTTCAACGCCGATTCCTTTGCCGGGTTTGAAGATATCTTGGGCGACTTTTTTGGCTTTGGCCGTGGTGGCAGTTCGCGCTCGCGCACGCGTGCCCGTCAAGGGCGCAGTTTGGAGCAAGTGCTCGAGCTTACTTTTATGGAAGCCTTTGAAGGTTCCGACAAAACCGTCGCCATCCGCAAAAACGAAAATTGTGAAACCTGTACTGGTTCCGGTCTCCGTTCGGGTGCCAACCGCAAGACCTGCGGCACCTGCGGTGGCCATGGCCAAGTTCAGGTACAGAGTGGCTTTTTTGCCATCAGTCGCACCTGTCCCACCTGTCGTGGGGCGGGCCAAATGATTGAACCCAGTGATCGTTGTCGCACCTGTTACGGCAAAGGTACCGTTGAAAAAGAAACGGAAATGAAGGTGCACATCCAAGCCGGCGTCGACACCGGCATGCAGCTACGTGTATCGGGCAAAGGCGAGCCTGGCCAGCACGGCGGCCCTCCAGGCGACCTGTACTTGCACCTGAAAGTGGAAGAGCACGAGTATTTTCACCGCAAGGGCGACGATTTGTTCGCCTCGGTGCCGATTAGCTTCAGTCAAGCGGCTTTAGGTGCCGAGATCCCGATTCCCACGCTCAAGGGCGAAGAGATGCTGAAGATTCCTGAGGGCACGCAGTCCGGCAAACGTTTCCGCATTGCCGGCGCCGGCTTCGCGATTGTCGGCCGACCCCATCGCTTCGGTGACTTACACGTCGAAGTGGTGGTGCAAACGCCGACCCGCCTCAGCAAAAAAGAACGCGAGTTATTCAAAGAGCTGGCTGCGCTTAATGAGGAATCGTCTCAGGAAGAGAAATCGGTTTTCCAAAAAGTCGTCGATTTCTTTAACTAGCTCAATCAACACCTTGCGAGAACCGGTAAAAGCACGACCGTGCCTTTACCGGTTTTTTTGGTTAGTCCAGCGTATCAGGCGAACCCTGCCGACTTGGCCGGACCGGGACAGGGGTCGGCCGCGGCCGCCAAAGACCCTATGTGTCAGGATCGATGTCGCCCCAGGGTGTCCACTCAGACAGCGGTCGCCCGATGAAAGCCACGTTGTTTCGCGAAAAAAATTCGTAGGTGAAGGTTTGGGTCACACCGTTGGCATCGGTGTAAGAAAGCGGGCGATCCGGTCGGTTACTCCGGCGCCAAGTTTACGTTCCAATGAACTAAGGCGGCCAAGCGCGTCATAGCTGAATTGGTAATGCTCGGGCGGCATTTGAAGGCCGTCTAATGTGGGCGGTGGTTGTGGGGCAACGTTGTCGACGTTTGTTTTACCATTTGATGGTTTGGCCGGTATTACAGCCTTGGTGGATGGCGACGAGCCAAGCCAACTCTATCTTTAATAGCTATCAAAAGAAATGAATATCCCGGTTTGTCTGTATTCTCCTGGTTTGTCACTTGTCCTCTAGAATCATGGGTCTTGCTAAAGGCTCTTGTTTATCTGGCGTCTTGAAACTTTCAGGCATGTAATAGGGAACGAAACCTCCCTTTGTGATTCGGAGTGTCGTGCAGTCCCTGTAATTCTCTTTGAGCAAATCCCAGATTATTTCTGTATTCATGATTATTGTATCTGTTATTTGATTGTTTATGATTATTGCGCCTATCGCTCCAATTCTTTTGTCGCAATTAGGGCAAGGCGATTGATTACCCGGTGCATAATCTAATATATCAAATACAATTATTTTGTCGAGATAATGGTCCCCAAGATTTAAAATTCCACCTTTGTAGTAGGTGTTAGGTGGTATTATGGTTTTGTCTGGTCTGGTATACCATTTTATTCGATCATTTAAACGGTAAACTGAATGCTGAGCGCCCCAGAGGAAAATTATTCTGTTTATTATTTTTTTATTACACCAAAGGCATTTGATGTCGATTGCAAGAGCGCTGTGTATTTGAAATCCTTAAGGAGTATCTAGTATTTTTTTGAAATCGTTTAGATCTTGAAATATGCATGACTTTCATGCCTTGATTTTGCGCTAGAGAAATTTTGTGGGTTAATTTAGGGCTTGTGATTGAAGTTTGAGGTATTAGTATGTGAACATTTTTGAATAAGTTTCTGAGTGGGAGTTTGTTGAAGATTTGCATTGGCATGCTGGGATTGCTTGTGACAAGCGGTGTATTGTTTCGAAGAGCCGAGTAGATTATTGTGAAATCTTTCTCACCAAATCCCGAACTCAAGATTTGCGAATGAAGGTTGTCTACGGATTTCACTGCTTCTGTGTTGAAGTCAGTAACAACTAAATCCTTAGGCTTGTTCAATCGGGCGGCCTGGGTACCGTGAAGATCGAGTACACCAATAAGTTCGGACTTGACGGCCTCATCTACAAAAATTCTGAACGCGTCATCATCTAAAATTTCATCATACAAGGCCCTTGTGTCTTGTCCAAGAGGTCTGTCGGCGAATACATTTGAATCTGCTGTGAATTTTTGTTTGGGTTTCTCCGTATCTAGGAGTTGTGCGATGGCATTGTCTACAGGGTCGACATTTGCTGATGCGGCGGCCGTGGCTGTCGTAGTCGTAAACGTAGGGATGGCCGTCGATGTCCATGGCGCGTAAGCGGCGCAATCCGTCCCAGCCGTAACGGCGGCGGCGATCACCGGCGTCGGCGTTGATTCGGGCTAAGTTGCCGTTGGTGCTTTCGTAACGCAGGGTTTGGTTGTTGGGTGGGCCGCGAGGTGTGGCGGCGCTACCGGCACCCGGTTCGGTTTCTTGGGCGGGATAGTCGTTGATTTCGCTGATACGCGGGCCCTCGGCGGTGATGCCGATGCGATGGCGCAGGAGAAAGTCGCCCGGTAGTCCGTCCTGGCGGGTTTGGTCGTGGAGGATCAGGCTGAGTGCGGTGAGCAATTGTTGGTTGTCGTGTTGGTAGGTTTCGCTGAAATTAAGCGTGCGGTAGGGCGGCGGTGGCGGTGGATCCTCACCTTGTGCCGGCGGCGGTGCCGGGTGATTGGCTTCCGGTCCGAGCCGGCGTTCGACGCTGACGCCGACCAGCCGGCTACCGGTGTATTGGGGTGTCAGTGTTTCACTGAATTCGGGACCGCCGCGCAAAACGGAATCAAGCAGGGCGGCGGGTAGGACGCTGCCGGCGCAGTTGTCAACGGTGCCGGCAGCGCGGTAAGTGAGTGCCAAGCGCAAGTCGACGTTGGCACCTTCGACGCCGGTGAAGCGACCGGCGGCATCGCGTGTGACCGTGAATTGGGTGTTGTCGCCCCAGATGATTTGACCTGGCAAGCCGGCTTGCCAACCGGCGTAGTTCACGCGAAGCGTTTGGACGTTCAGTTGGGCCAGGTTGCCGTCGGCGTCGTAGGTGTAGGTAAAATTGGGGCCGCCGCCACTGAGTTGAATACTTTTGAGGCGATTAAGGTCGTAGGTGAAGGTTTGGGTCACACCGTTGGCATCGGTGTGAGAATGCGGGCGATCCGGTCGGTTGTTGGCGGTGTCGTAGACAAAGGATTCAAGCGCAGCGGACCGTTTCCCGGTGAAGGGGTCGTTTTTGCCGGCGCCAAGTTTGCGTTCCAATGAACGCGGGCGGCCGAGCGCGTCATAGCTGAATTGGTATTGCTCGGGCGGCATTTGAAGGCCGTCTAAAGTGGGCGGCGGTTGGGTGGCAACGTTGTCGAGACGTTCGTTTAAC
This sequence comes from Holophagae bacterium, assembly GCA_030429565.1. GTDB lineage: Bacteria > Acidobacteriota > Holophagae > Acanthopleuribacterales > Acanthopleuribacteraceae > Acanthopleuribacter. The sequence goes on from JAUIFE010000003.1 coordinate 25,745, forward strand.
CATTGGATGGTTTGACCGGTATAACATCCTTGGTGGATGGCGACGAGGCAAGCCGACTCCATCTTTTATAGCTACCAAAAGAAGTGAGTATATCTGTTTGTTTTTATACTATGGAACTGTTATGAGTCTTCTAAAATCATGGGTTTCGCAAAAGGCTCCTGTTTGTCTGGTATTTTGGAGTAATCAGGCATGTAATAAGGTATATAGCCTTCCTCTGTGATTCGGAGTGTTGTGCAGTCACAATGATTCTCTTTGAACAGATCCCAGATTATTTCTGTATTCATAATTATGGTGTCTGTGATCTGGTTGTTTTTGATTACTGCGCCTATTGCCCCGATTCTTTTGTCGCAATTAGGGCAAGGAGATTGGTTGCCAGGTGTATAGTCTAATATATCAAATGCAATTAGTTTATCGAAAGAAGGGTTTCCAAGATTTAAAATTCCACCTTTGTAATAGGTATAAGAAGGTATTAAGGTTTTGTCTGGTCTGGCATACCACTTTACTCGATCGTTTAAGTAGTATACTAAATCCATTGCACCCCAGTTGAAAAACAGTTTGTTTATGACTGTTTTGTGGCACCATGGGCACTCGATGTCATTTACGAGAATATTGCTCATTTGGAATCCTTAAGGAGTGTTTAGTATTTTTTTGAAATCGTTTAGATCTTGAAATAAACTGACTTTCATGCCTTGTTTTTGCGCTTCAGCTATCTTGCGGGCCAATTTAGGACTTGTGATTGAGGTTTGAGGTATTAGTATGTGAACATCCTTAAATAAGTTTCTAAATGGGAGTTTGTTGAAGATTTGCATTGGCATGCTGGGATTGCTTGTGACAAGCGGTGTATTGTTTCGAAGGGCCGAGTAAATTATTGTGAAATCTTTCTCGCCCAATCCCGAACTCAAGAGTTTCGGACCAAGGTTGTCTGCAGTTTTCACTGCTTCTGTGCTGAAATCAGTAACAACTAAATCCTTCGGTTTATTAAATCGAATGGTTTGTGTACCAAAAGTATCGCGTGGACCAAGAACTTCGGACTTGACGGCCTCGTCTACAAAAATCCTGAACGCGTCATCATCTAAAATATCATCATACAAGGCCCTTGTGTTTTGTCCAAGAGGTCTGTCGGCGAATACATTTGAATCTGCTGTGAATTTTTGTTTGGGTTTCTCCGTATCTAGGAGTTGTGCGATGGCATTGTCTACAGGGTCGACATTTTTTCCGGCTTTACCTGCGGCGCTCGCAAGGTTGTCGGCTGAGTTTGTGATCGCAAGGCGGGAAGCAGTTACGCCTGATTTGGCCAAAGAGAGGGCCATGGTGGCTGTGTCGATGAATTCGACGGAGGCCACGCCGGCGCCGAAGTAATCGCCTTCGTTGATCAGGCGTTCTGTTTCAAAGAAGCTGCGGTTGGCTTCTCGGCCCATCTCGTGGAAGAAGCCTTTTATGAAGAAGAGTTCGTATAGGCCTTGCTCGACAGCTTTTACGAAAGCTATGTCGTTTTCTATGCCCTCAATGGGGTCCAGGCCCCAAAACAAACGCGCCTCATTATCTTGGATGCGCCTGGTGGCTATGTCCCATTTGGCGTAAAGCACGGAAAGGTCCCACAAGCCTTTGCCTGTTTTGGTGACATAGCCGTAGGCCAAGCCGGTGTTCTGGAGGGGTCCGCGGAATACCTCCTTGAGGAAACTCCGGCTGGACAGGCCGTCGGGGTCCATGAACATCAAGGGGTTGCCGGCGGCGTAGGCGTAGGGTTCGGTAAAGGTGCTCGGATCGTAGATGTCGGGGGCCCGGAAATCGGGGTTGAGGAACTGGCCTAGTGCCGGATCGTAGTAACGGTGATGCATGTAAATGTGGCCGGTGTCCGCGTCGCGCATGTGGCCGTTTAAGCCCAGGAAGGGCTGCTCGAACAGGCTGAAGGTGGGTCGGTTGAAATCGGCTTGCATGGCCATGGTCGGTGCTTTGGTGGTACCGGCGAGGGCCTGGACATCAAAGGACCCCCACCAGGGTTCACCGTATGGGCTGTAAGGGGTGTAGGTGACGGCGCCGGTGGTGGCGTTGCGATAAGCGAACGGCGTGCCGAGGTGGTCGGTGAAGATGTAGCTGCTGTTGGCGGGGTTACGCAAATCGACCAAGATGGTTGGGCCGAGTGGGCCGTGACCAATGGCATGGGTCCACTCAATCTGGCCGGCGGCGCCTTTTAAGCCGATTGCAATGAGTTTTGAGCCGAGGTATGAAAAAGCCAGAGGCAGCGGGTTGTTTTGGGTGGTGGCACTGATGCGGCGGCCGTGGCTGTCGTAGTCGTAAACGTAGGGATGGCCGTCGATGTCCATGGCGCGTAAGCGACGCAATCCGTCCCAGCCGTAACGGCGGCGGCGATCACCGGCGTCGGCGTTGATTCGGGCTAAGTTGCCGTTGGTGCTTTCGTAACGCAGGGTTTGGTTGTTGGGTGGGCCGCGAGGTGTGGCGGCGCTACCGGCGCCCGGTTCGGTTTCCTGGGCGGGATAGTCGTTGACTTCACTGACACGCGGCCCCTCGGCGGTGATGCCGATGCGATGGCGCAGGAGAAAGTCGCCCGGTAGCCCGTCCTGGCGGGTTTGGTCCTGGAGGATTAAGCTCACCGCAGTGAGTAATTGTTGGTTATCGTGTTGGTAGGTTTCGCTGAAGTTAAGCGTGCGGTAGGGCGGCGGTGGCGGCGGATCCTCACCTTGTGCCGGTGGTGGCGGCGGGTGATTGGCTTCCGGTCCGAGCCGGCGTTCGACGCTGACGCCGACCAGCCGGCTACCGGTGTATTGGGGCGTCAGTGTTTCACTGAATTCGGGACCGCCGCGTAAAATGGAATCAAGCAGGGCGGCGGGAACGACGCTGCCGGCGCAGTTGTCAACAGTGCCGGCAGCGCGGTAAGTGAGTGCCAAGCGCAAGTCGACGTTGTCACCTTCGACGCCGGTGAAGCGACCGGCGGCATCGCGTGTGACCGTGAATTGGGTGTTGTCGCCCCAGGTGATTTGACCCGGCAACCCAGCCTGCCAATCGGCGTAGTTCACGCGAAGCGTTTGGACGTTCAGTTGGGCCAGGTTGCCGTTGGCGTCGTAGGTGTAGGTAAAGTTGGGGCCGCCGCTACTGAGTTGAATACTTTTGAGGCGATTAAGGTCGTAGGTGAAGGTTTGGGTCACGCCGTTGGCATCGGTGTAAGAAAGCGGGCGATCCGGTCGGTTGTTGGCGGTGTCGTAGACGAAGGATTCAAGCGCGGCGTTCCGTTTGCCGGTGAAGGGGTCGGTTTTGCCGGCGCCGGCGCCGTCGCCCCCATCACCGCCGTCACCGCCGTCGCCGGATCCGCCAGAGCCAAGCGTGCGTTCTAGTGAACGAGGGCGGCCAAGCGCGTCATAGCTGAATTGGTATTGCTCCGGCGGCATTTGAAGGCCGTCTAATGTGGGCGGCGGTTGTGTGGCAACGTTGCCGACACGTTCGTTTACCCATTCGATGATTTGGTTGGTGTACCCGCCTTCGTGGATGGCGACGAGGCGGTTGTGGGCATCATAATCAAACTGCTTGAGGGCAAGGCCCGGCGTCCGCAAGGTGTCAACCCGACCACGGGCATTGATGGTCAGGCTCACTTGATTGGGGAAATGGAGGGTATTTTGGTCGCCATTTCTGAAGAGATCAAAGGACTGATTGCCGTCCGAATAGACGAGGGACGCGGGCATGCCCCAGGCGTTAAAAGAAACCTCGGTCGCTTCTTGGCCGGGTCGCATGACGCTGGTGAGGTCGCCATGTTCGTTGAAACGATAATGGGTGGCGGCGCCGTCTTCGGGGGTCATGGTTAGGCATTGGGGCGCACCGTTTTGATGGTAGGTAATGTTGTTGGTAAAACGCAGATTCCCGTTGTTGTAGATGGTTTGGGTTTGGGGACGATTGGCACCGTCATGGTCGGCGTAGATGATGCCAAGCCCGCTACTATCCATTTTGGCGACGGGTTTCAGGCCGTCGTAGGTATAAGTTGTTTCGCCGGAGGGGGTCCAAACGGAGGTGGGACGGCGCTCAGCGTCGCGGTGGATGAGCTTGAGGAGCTGGAAGTTGCCGTCTTTATCGCCTACTTCCATGGCTTCGTAGTCGCCGTAGGCGTCGAAGGACAAACGAATGCGCGTTTTATCGTCGGGGTGCGTGATGATGCAAGAGCGTCCGTCCTCGGCCCAGGTCACGGAGGCGGTGTCACCAAGGAAACCGGTGATCTGTTTTAGGCGTTCGGTGCGATCTTCAAACGCAATCGTGAGCTGATGGGGGCCACGGCTGACGGTGGTCGTGTTAAGGGTTTCCAGATTGTGGGCGACGGTTTTTTGATCGCCCAAAGGTGTGCGCAGGGTTTGTTGGCTGCTACTGATGCCTTGGTCGGGCTTAAGCGCCTCTTGCAAGGCGCCTTCGCCGATTTTGTTTTGGGGACTGGTGACGGTATCAACAACCTCGCTTGCACCTTGATAGGTGACGACATGTTCCAGGCCACGTGAATCGGTTTTGTTGACGAGCCGACCGCGCTCGTCATATTCAAAGCCTTGGGTTAAGCCTGCGAAATCTGCCGATGTCGTTTGGTTTTGATCGTTGCGTTGCACGCTGAGGACGGCCTTATCGGGCATGGTCCATTGGATCGGCCAACCAAAATCATCGGTGCTTTTGACCTGGGTTGTGAGGTTCCCGAACTGGGAAAGAGTTTGAATGCCAAGGCCGTCACGCGTTTGGCGGCGGGTAATTTTATCGGTTAGGTTGGTTGATGAATGCAACAGGGCAAAATTGTCGACGGTGACCGAACGTTTGAAAACCATGGTTTGGTCAAGGGTCGCGCGTTTGGCGGAGCCGGCGGTTTTGGTACTGACCGGGCCGGGGCTTGGCGGCGCGAGGGGTTTGACGGACTGGGTTATGGTGGTATCGAGCCAACTGTCGCCTTCGGCCGCGATGATGGTTTTCGAATTGGCGAGCGGGTCTTCGACCGTGACCTCTTTCGTGGCATACCGCCAGGTACGCAGGATTTTATTTTTAAACGGACTGCTTGCGCCGCCGCTAAGCTGGTGGGGATTACCGAAAATGTCTTCCTTAATCTCGACTTCGCCAAAGGTTGGTACTTCGCTGCGCAAGGTGCGGCCGGCGGCGTCAACAAACAGTTTGTAGGATTGCGGGACGCCTTTAACGGGGGTTTGGGTGGCGCCTTCAATGACAATGCCGAAATTCGTTTTTTTGACGTCGTAGGTCAGGGTGCCGGCGGGGGTGGTGAGTGTTAGGGGGATGTCGGTGTGGTCAAAATAAGCAGTGGTGACTTGGTATTCGGGATTGGTCCGGTCCGATGCGCGGGTTTGCCGGCCGAGATCGTCGTATTCGAAATCGTGAAAAACCGGCTTTTGCCCCCCGGTGACGCGTTTCGAGCGCACCAATCCGCGCTGGTCGGAGCGAATTTCGGTGAGGTTTTTGGCGGCGCTATCGCGGATGGTAGTAACGAGCAGGCCGCCTTCGTAGCGGTAGCTAAAGGTCTGGACGCGATGGGCTTTGGCGCTCTGTTTGACCTCTTGGGTGATGCGGCCAAGATCGTCATAGGTGATGGACGTGATGACATCGAGGTGTTTTTGGCCGACGACCTCGCCGAAACGATTGAATTTTTGCGTGCTGAGGGTTGGACCGCCGGGTTTGACGGCGACTTCTCGGTCGACGGCATTGTAGGCTTTGATGCGGCCGCCCAAAGGATAGTAGTCAACCGAACGATCGGGGCCGAAGGGCAAACCGGTGACATCGACGCCGCCGATTTCAATGCCGCTGATTGAATACTTTTGTGTCTGTTGTGTTTTGAAGGTTTTGTCGCGGGTGATGAACTGTCGGCGTCCTTTGTTGTCTGAGACCAGTGAATATTCAACCTCAACTTGTTTGCCTTCAGCCGGTTCAAAAGTCCAAGATTGCGGCCAGTCCCTAAAATGTTCTTGATCCTGCCATGTCCACTTCTGGGTAAAGCCGTTTTGGCGCCATTCGGTGAGCCGGCCAAATTCATCGTATTCGCGCCACATGTCGCCAAATGAGTCGCGGTGCAAGAACCAACCGTCGCTGCCATTGCGCATGAACACTTGCTGCCAGGTAAGATTTCCCGAGTAGGCACCTTGGCGCCAGGATTTACTGAGGCGGCGTTGGTGGGTAGTATCGAATGAAACGACCCATTCCGGGCTTTTCGAATCACAAGGGCTGAGGGTGGCGGAGGTGGTTTCACCGGCCTCGTATGTCCATGTCAGGGATTGGGTACAGTAAGGTGTGACCATACCGTCGACAGAAAGGGCGTTTTCATTGGGATAGGTGTAAACAGCGATGGGGAACCGGCCACTGTCGGTTTCGCGTTCGACGGCCTTTAAGCGTTTGAGCGGCAGGTCACCGGCATAAATGCCCAGTGGTTCCCAGGTGTAGTGGGTGATGCGACCATTGGCGCTTCGGGAACCGGAGTCTACTTCAATGAGGTAACCATCGCTGTCGTGACGGTACGTGACCTGGAAACCGTTGCGGTAGACTTCGCGTACGGCGGGCCCGGCAATGCCTGCGCGGTAGTTGCGTTCTACCAAACGTGTGCCGTTGCTATCGGCGGGTTGCTCGACGAGGCGGGCAGGCAAATCGACACCGGGTTGGTTGTCTTCATCGTGGCGGGAAAGGCGGTTTTTCCAAGGTAAATCTTCGCGCAGGCGTTCCAGAACGCGACCGTACAAAGCGCCGGGAATGTTTGGATTGGCCTGGTAACGCATGAGCGGGTAAACCAGGCGATCCCGTTCATGGATGAGTAAATCGTCGTTGGTAGCCGCGTTGGTTTGGTTCAGGCCGGCGAAGAGGGTTTTAAAAAAAGGCAGCGGCAAGCGGCTGTTCCATTTGGAGGCCATGGTTTCGCGATGGGTTAAATGCCAGTTGCCTTGATCGCGATTCAGTTTGCTGAGCGGGTCATGGCGAAAGCGAACGGGGTCGTCGCCTGGCTCCAGTTCGGCTTCTTCGTACCATAAACCCGGCTGCCCGACGATGAGACGTGGGTGGGCCTTGAGTTCGGCGTCGGCGCTGTAGCGCTCGATCAATTGGCTCGGCTGGAACCAGGTGGCCAGACCGAAATGCACGGCCCCGCTATCGCGCATGCCAACGCCGAAGGTGCCGGCACTCATGGCATAGTCCTGACGATAGGCGTGCATGGTGGCGCTGTGAAGGCGTGGTTCTTTGCCGCTCACGAAATCATCAACGGTAAACAGCTCGGGGGTGCGCGCCAGTAAATCAAGGTTGGCGAGGTAACGATAAGGATCGTTGGTGGGCGGGGTCTGGTAATCGACGACAAAAGGAAAGGTTTTGGCGAGGCGTTCGCGCCCTTGGTAGCGAACGGTGATGTCGACTTCGAAGGGTAAAACACCGGCCAGACGCAGGTCACTTTGGTGGTTGGCCAGCCAGAGGCTGAGCTCACGGGTGTTGACACTGACCATGCGATCGCGAGCGCCGGCTTTAGCTAAGAACGTTTTTTGCCAAGCGGGACCCAAGCAACGAAAGCGAAACTCAAGGGTTTCGCCTTGGAAGAGTTGCACTTGAAAGGTGCCGACCTCGGTGGTGAAGCGGCGGAGCAAGGTTGTTTCGTCGTAAAAATCCAAATCACGGGCGCGAAGGACGACGGTGGTTTGGCGTAGCCATGGATTATCGGGTGCTTTTCCCGAGTTGGGATCACGCTGCCAGGCCGACATATCGTAGCTGAGCCAACCCATCTCACGGCGGCGGGCGGGTGAAACGGGTTGTCGGTAAAGTTCGCTGTTGGCGTTGGTCCAATAAAGAAAGCCCTCGTGGAAGAACAGCGAACGTGCGGCGGCGGCGCCAAAGTCGGCGCCAAAGACGGCATTAATAAAAGGTGACTGCTCATCGACAATGATGCGGTGTTCCTCGTTGTCCTGCAGGGCGGCATACAGTGTGCGCACATCGATAAGGACCAACGAGTGCGCACCGGGTCCGGCGAGGTTACCGCGTAGGGCAACGGCAATCCAGCCACGGGCTGAATCGGTGGCGAGATTGGCGGTTTGGCAGGGGAAAACCAAAGTGGCACGCGGTAAATGAGGGTCGGCGGTGTTTTTTGACTCGTTATCGGTGGGAATCTCGTAAAGGTGGAGGCGACCGGCGGTGGTACCAGTTACATTTTCGCTGAACAAAGCGATATCGAGATTTTTGTGTTGTTCGCGGTCGCGCACGCCGACTTGCTCGAGCACGGCGGTGCGTTGGGTGAAACCGCCAAAACGGCTGGGTGCATCGTCGGGTTGACGCATGCCTTCCTCGGGAGGGTAAAGCGTGCGGATCAACAAACGGGGGTCGTACCAACGATCGATGGGCGCGACAAATTGGTCGCGGCCCGGTTCCACCTTGCCAATGCCTGGATAGTGGTCGGCGGCGGCGCTGAAGGCCATGGTCAGTCCGTCTTCAGCGACGTGCAGCAAGGGCGCCAAACTGTAAACACCACGTGGGTAGATAAAGCGGGCGGCGATTCCCATGCGTGCATAGGCTTGGATGTGTTGTAGGTCTTGCCGGGAAGAAGTGGTACGCGTGTAATTTTGTCTTAACGCATCTAACTCTTTAAAAAAGAGGCGCATGTCGCGTATCTCAATTTGGCCGACGGGGTTGCCCTCATTGTTGAAATCGGAGTGGCCGAAGATGAGAAAGGGGCCCTGAGCGATCATGGCGGAAACCAAACCAGGCGATATTAACGAATGTCTGCCGCGTAGTTGAAAATCGTTGCCGGTGTATTGCAGCAGGATGAGTCGGTTGCTGGTTGTCGCGGAATCGAGATACAAGAGGGCAATGATCGAATCGACGGGCAGGGCCGAAACGGGTTTTTGGCCCACGCCCTCGATGACTTCGAGCTCGTTGCCGGCACTGGTGCGCAATGCGGGCCCGGGAATAAAGGCGAGTTTGGGGAACATGGCGTTGGGTGCGCGAACCTCATGGCGTGAAATAATATGAACCGGTTTGCCGGCATCGCCGGGTTCGAAGACCTCAATGGTAAATCCTTCGGCACTTGACCCTGCTCTGGCGCGCTTGCGGGCTTGGATGAGCAAGTTACGGTAGCCGACAAAAGCACGTGATTCGGCATCGGGAAAGGCGACGCGTTGGGGGGCAATGGGTTGGGTGCGAAAATTGACGGTATAGGTTGCGTCCTGGGAACCGTCCTGTCGCCGCATGGTCAAGGGGTTTTGGCTGTGATCGGTCAGAGCGGTGACCTTTAATTGGTATTGTTTGTCGAGTTTGAGCCCGACTTCGGGACGAATGAAAAGATCGGAAACATAGGTATCCGGGGCAACCAAATCACCGGCCGCGTTTTCGAATACGAGGGTCATCCGCGCGCCGTCGCTGTCTTGTAAGGTCACGGTGTCGCTGTCGACCCCTTTGACCGGTTCACTAAACGCAATTTGGAAACTCTCGTCGACGCCGATATCGGTATCGCCGTCGGCGGGTAAAGAGCCGGCAACGGTTGGTTCGGCATTGGGGTTGTCACTGGGTGCGTTACCCTCGCTGATGAGCCAAATCCTGCGTTCGCGCGATTGTCGTGCGTTGAGGGTGAGCGCATAGGCGTGGTAGAGATCGACAAAAGCGCGGTCGTCGGGAAAGTTGCGGTAAATGTAAGTGACGGTGAGGCCGGTTGCTTCCGGACTTACCGAAACCTCGTCGAGGAAATCGCCGCCGAATTGGGCGTTCAGGAAAGGCGTGTTTCGGGTGCGCAGAATGACGCGCAGCGCTCGGTCCGGGGCTAAGTGGAATCGGCCGAGTTTTTCGAGGCGTTGGGTTTCCTCGGTATTAACCTCGATCTCTTCGTTTTCTTCTTGGCGGGTGATGTCGACAACTTCGTAAGTCGTGCTCACCTTTTCCAGGGCATTGGACTCATCGCTATTTTCATCCGGCCAGTTAAGGCGGGCCATGGATGATATGAGCTGATAGCCGAAAATTTGTATCCAGTCGCCAAAGGAGGATGCCGGGCCGATCGCGTGGCTCAAAGGATCGGAGGCATACGGCTGTGGCCGACCACTATCGGTGGGGGTGACGACATCAAGGAAGCCGTATTGATCGGTGAGACCGATGAAGTTAAAGATCGATTGGAAAGCAGCTTTGCGAACGTGAAAAACAGGCGCCGATTTGATGTGGCGGTAGGTTTTGCCGCCTAGATTGAGAAAACCCAAATGTTGGCGTGAGTTGGCGTCGGCCCAAAAAAGTTGGTCATCTGACAATAGGTCGAGACCGGCGGCGGGGATCGGGTTTTCCCGCGCGGTTTCGACCCGAACCCGATAGGTATTGGCCTGATGCAGCTCAAAGACGTACGTGCCATAGCGGGTATCGGTTGATTCAAATCGAAACAGCAATTCACTGGACAAACTGCTTTTGGCCGCGCCAATGTCGCTTGGGACGGCCTTTGCATCGGCCAAGCGGACAACCGTGTGGCTGCTCAGCTCGTTTGGTTGGCGTGGGTCGGCGGGCGCGATCACACCCTGCACATATTGCATCAAACCAATCATGCCGTCGGGTGAGGCTTCGAGTTGCGGTTGGACGGTGGTGGTGTCAAAACGCAAGGATCCCGTAAATTGGGGCATGGGCCGGTCGTCGGCGGTGCGCAGTGAAATCCCGCCCAGAAGTGGGAAGTTGTTGCGCAGGACTTCGGGTAATTCGCCGCGCAGGGTGGTCACCTCACTTTCGGTGACCGGTTGAATAATGAGTTCGCGGCCGATGCCGGTTCGGATTTGGTCGATTTCTAACACGGTCGCAGCGTCGATTTCGATCCGCATCGGCAGGGCGCCGAGTACGAAACGATTAGCGCCGCGACGGACACTATCGAGCAAGATTTGGCCATAATTGCCTTTAGGCGAGGTGATTTCGATACGAAAACGATCACCGAGGGTGCCGTCCAGTGCGCGCTGCACGGCGCCGCCTGGCAATTGTTCGCTGAACGAACTCGCATTGTCTAAATTGAGGACGATTAAGTTTGAGCGTGGCGGACAGACGCCGTCGGGGATGTTGAGGAATAGGCGGTCCTGCTCGTCCGCGGATAAATAACACCGGTTCATTGCCAAAGGTGTTTCTTGGTTTGTTTGGTGGGTCGTGAAGGAAAATTGGTAGGTTTCGGTTGTTACCGCGCCGGAAACGGCTTTAATGCCGGCGGCGGCGGTGACCGTATAGGTCGTCCCCGGATCTAGACCGGTTTCAGCCTTCAGGCGGACGGCGCCGTCTGTCGCACGATAAATCAGATTTATGGGCACGGCGCCGTCCGGGCCGGCTAGGGTTAGTTGCTCGGCTAAGCGTGATTTGTCCCACTCAAGACCCTCACTGAAGAAAAGGTCGACGATTTGCCAGACGGGCACGGCGAACTGGCCGGCGGTGGGAAGCCGGCTGACCAAACGTAACTCCGCGGGCACTAGGTTCAAGGTGAGGTCTTGATACCCGCTTGCTTCGACCGAGTTGAGGGTCGCGACCGCTGTCAAGTTTCCAAAGGCGTTGGAGGCCGTCAGTGTTTGTGCTTGATCAGATTGTGGCAGGGGCAAGGTGAACAGGCCGGCCTTGTCGGTGAGGGCCGGCCAAGGGTGGGAAGCGGTTTGTAGGACCGCGCCGGGCTGCGGTTGGGCGTTGTTCAAGACACGACCTGCTACGGTCGCAACCGGGAAATCCAAGGCGACGAGGGCGTACCAACCGTCGATTGCCAAGGCCGAGCTACCTGGCTGCGTGTGCCACCCGGTTCCGTCAAAGGCAAGCGTATCCACGAAAGCCCAGCGTCCCTGATCGATGCGGCGCAACAGGAACATTGCCAGACGGGATGGATGCTGAAAGCTGAGGCTCGGGGTAACGGAAGTCTGGCCGCCGATCCTTAGTTGAAAGGCGGTTAGTCGTTCAGAACCCCGTACCAATGGTAGATCGGTTGGGTCGTCGCGGGTGAATTGTACCGGGGGGCTGGGATTGAGGTTTCCGATTTCCAAACTTAAGGCGTCAAGTCGGTGGGTCTGGGCAAATTGGTAGTAGCCGAAGGGGGGCGGGCTGGGGCGACCGGAAAGCAGCATTTCGGCGCGTAATGTAAGCGTGCGGTCGATCGTTTGGCGCATGTGAACCGGGATGGTTCCAATGACGGGTTCATTGACCCTGAATGGATTGCGAAAGAGTTGCACATCCAATACGAATTCAGGAAGTTCCACGGAACCGTTGCGTAATTGGTGTTTTTCGCGCACCAGAACTCGGGCCCAGCCGCCTGAGGGGGCGGTGGTTTGGGCCTGCAGCCGAACTTGGGTGCGCGGCGTTTTGATCAGGGACAAGGTTTCGGGCGAGATGGTCAGTGTTTCCAACTCGGCGAGCACCAGGTATTGTTCTTGAGTTCGCACCAAGTGGTCGCCAACTGCCGGCACGGGCAAACCTGGCTCCGGTGCGGCCAGCACGTAGGCGCCGGGTGTGGCCCCCTCCATGATCCAATTGCCCGCGATGGTTCCGACCTGAAGCAAACGCCACGAATCGGACTGTGCCTGGCACAAGTAAAGTGATGCGTCGTTGGGTGGGCGGTAAGGCAGTGCACGGAAATTGGCTTGAATACGACCCGTTCCGGTCAGGCCGGCTACCTCGAATGCGGTCAGGGGCACCCAACCTCGTGGCAGTTGATGGGGTAACGCTTGGCTATCCAGGGGGGTTACTTGCGGTGAACCGCTGAAACCACTAAAACCCAATTCGAGCTGTTCGTTGAGAAATGGGACGGCCTGCGATTGTGGGGGGCCACGTGGCGTCAGGCGGAGATCGGCTAAGCGATAACCAGACGATTGGGTTGCGGTGATCCGGCGTTGCAATGTGACATATTCGGAATCGATGACCGTGAGGGTGACGGGAGCGCCGTGAATGGTGAATTGGAAATTGCCGTCAGCATCCGTGTTGAGGTCGCGCTGTTCAAAGGGTGAGGCTGCGCGCAAGTGGATTCCGGCAAGCGGTAAACTGTCGGCTTGATTGACGACGGTGCCGTAGGCATAGGTGGGGAAGGCGGTGGTTATCACGTGTTCGGTGTCGGAACGATTGCCGTAGCGATCCTCAGTTTGGACCCACAATAAATGGGATGCTTCGGAAGCACCCAAGCGCTGAGTCGATTGAAAGGTTTCGCCATGATCTGCATTGTAAAGCACACGTTCGCCGAGCTTGATTTGGACGGCGATAATGTCGCTTGGTGTGGGAAAAGCCACCGAAATCTGAATGTCGGATCCGGCAGCGGCAAAACCGGGGGCTGTAATCACGGGGGTTGGTGGGATATCGTTAAATGCAAGGACAAGCGTTTGTTCAAGCGTGTTTCCGGCGCGATCAGAGACGGTGTAGTGGAGCTGGTTTTGGCCGGGTTCAAGACTGACTGATTGGTCGCGAAAGACACCGTTACGCAGGGGAATAATGTTGCCTGCACGTTTCAGTTCAAGGACTGGGTCGTGGTCGTCTGCGGCGGTGCCGACCACGACCAGATTCGCTTGGTTGACGGCGCTGTTGTTGATCGGTTGCGTGAAGGTCAAGCGTGGTGGCTGCGTATCCTGCGTCACAATGAGGTTGCGCTGCAACAAGTCGTGTTGTGGATGTTGGGCGCGTAGCAAAAACGCATTGGCGCCGTCATCCAGGGGTAAAGGCAGCGAAAAGTGACCTGCCGCGTTGAGGGTGATCGGTTGGCCGTTGACGCTGAGTGATGTATCGACCGGTGTCACAGACCCAGAGAGGGTGACTTGAGCATCGCGGGTAAAATCTGGAAGAGGGTCAAGTGCCAATGTGGGCACGTCTTGCGCGAGGTAGGGCAAAAAGGAAAGACAGATAAAGAAGTAACAAAAGCGATTCATCGTATACACCGCCAGAAAGTAAGGCTTGCGGTACAAAGCTATCTTTCCGAGACATGCGACCTCAGCTCGAAAAATCGAGATGGAGGGGTACCAAGTGTCAACGAGTCAGCCGGCTTTTGCGCAAGTAAAAGTGTTTTAGAAAAAATGTCAGATGTGAAATTTTATCGGCCACTCTTGGCTTAGTGATTAGTCTTTGTTGCTGACATTAACCTAAACTGGGCGATTCTTGGCGGCGCACTCACATAATCTGTTGGGCTGCAACGTGTCGTAAAAATGTGCGTCGTACTTTCCAAGTACGAGCTGAATGCGGCCCCGGTGTGTTTTCCAACCCATTTTGCTCCAACATCTTGTGCGATTGCATCCAACCGAATCGCACACTTTAGGTTTAATCCTAAAATGCACAATCCTTGGCTGCGGCATTGGGCGACTGCCTGCTTGTAACGAAGCGCAAAAATGCTCGGCGAGCACTCATGTTGTAGCGGTGCGACTTCTAGCTCGTTTTACACCAGTACCTTACTTACCGGTTTACCCCAACGGAAACGAGCACTTAGATTTAAAGTAGCAAACCGGGGCACGCATCGTTTGGGGGCGTCGAAGCCAAACCGGGACACGCATCGTTTGGGGGCGTCAACCAGTGCGCGCTTTGTTTGGCTGGGGAAAATGGGTGGCCGACTTTTGAGTACCGAGTCGGGAAGCAAACAGCAACGCGCGGATTTAGTTGGTTTCCGATTTGAGTAGGAGTTTGACCAGGTTGGTTTGGCCGGAGGCACGGGCCAGGTCGAGCACGGTTTGGCCCTTGCGGTTGCGCAAGTGCAGGGGGGCGTCGGCTTGGATGAGGCGTTTGACAATGTTTTCGTGGCCTTCGCGGACGGCGAGATGCAGCGCCGAGTTGCCGGTGGGGGTGTCGACGGCGGCCAGATTGGGTTTTTGGCGCAGCAAGAGGTTGAGCACTTCCAGGTGGCCGTATTTGGCGGCGGTCCAAAGGGCGGTTTCACCGCGTCGGTTGGGGTGGTCGACACTGGCCCCTTGCCGCAAAAACAGACGGACCAAATCGAGGTCGCCGATTTGCACGGCCATCAAAAGGGCGGTGTGGTCTTGGGTGGGCTTGGGGTCGAGCTTAAGGTTGGGTTGCTGCAAAAGAAGCGAAATGCATTTTTTGCGTCCGAGGCGCACGGCATAGGTCAGGCTGGAATTGCCGGTGTCGTCGATGAGGTTGGGGTTGGCGCCGGCGTTGATGAGCTGCAGGCAAATATCGTCAAAGCCGAAGCCGGCGGCGAACATTAGCGGTGTTTTGCCGAGTGGCGAACGGAGGTTGACGTCGGCACGGTAATCTAACAACTGCGCCACCATTTGGCGATCGCCGTTGACGACGGCCCAGAACAGCGGTGAGATGCCGCCGGCGTTGCGGCTGTCGATCGCGGCGTCGTGCGCCATGAGCAGGTCGAGCACGGCCCGTTGGCGACGTAGGACGGCGATCATTAAGGTATTGAGGTGAAAAAAGTTTTTGTAGCGGGCGCCGTCGTCTAGGTCGCGGTACTCTTCAATTAAACGCTCGAGAAAGTCGATGCCGTTACCGGTGCGTTTGCCAATCACAAAGTCACTTTTAACGTAAGCGGCGCGGCTGATATCGGCGCCTTGGCCAAGTAAAAAGACACAAGCCTGGTGGTGGCCCTGGTAAACGGCCAACATAAGTGAGCTCCATCCTTCATCGCTGACGTCCTCAATATTGGCGCCCAAGCCGAGCAGGTGTTCGAGGATGGCGACGTTGCCGCGGGTGGCGGCAACCATGAGCGGCGTCCAGCCACCCTTACCGCGAAAATTGATATCGGCTTCGCGTTCAATGCAGCGATCAATCAGCTCTTGGTCTTCTTCCATGATGGCGCGAATCAAACACTGGTCGGCTTCCCGTGCCGGTTTGGTTTGTTGCACTTTGGGAATAAAGGTGGTCTGGCTGTCGGGGGAATCATTGCCGATGAAACTGTTCAGCGGAAGGTGGGTGAGCGGGATGTTTGCTTGGCAATACAGGCCCAGCACAAAGGTGCTCGTCAACCACCACCAACGTGAGTTCAGCCGCACGAAAACTCCCTTATCGTTCGCTTCTAATGGGTCGAAGGTGTTGTGCCACCGGGTTGCGGTGAGACTTCCACGGAATCGCGGAAAAAGGCGGGCTGCTTTTGGGCAAGGTTCTGGTTTGCAACAGGTTGGGGGAGGAGGCGCAGGCGGCGTTGCGTTGCTGCTGTTTGTTCAAACCGTTCCACTCCAGATCTTTGGCAAAAATCAGTCCTAGGAATCGCACTTTTAACCGAAAGTATGCGCATCGGGTGAATGCCGGTGCGCGAGATGTGTTGGAAAAAGCACAGGCGTCCTTGTAAAACACGGCGAGGATTTTCACGGCATGTTGCAGCCCAACAGGAAACGCGAGTACGCCGCCAAGAATCGCTCAGTTTAGGTTTTAACTTCCATCATATCCGATTCCCCGAGGGGAAACGCGCATTTCTCGTCATAATTGTGCGCGACGGGGTGAAGGTAGCGCGGGAAGAAGGGTGGCAGGGTTTGACTCACGGCTGTGAGAGCGATTTACCCTGTTTCACAGCGGCCAGGATTTTGTCGAGATCGGCTACGGGCACGGGTCGTGAAAAGTAAAAGCCTTGCATGAAATCGCAGCGACAGTTTTGCAGAAATTGCCACTGTTCCTTGGTTTCGACGCCTTCGGCGACGACGCTCATGTTGAGTTTGTGGGCGAGCGAAACCATGGCTTCGACGAGGGCGGCATCGTCGCCGCGATTAACGACTTCCTTTAGAAAGGAGCGTTCGATTTTGAGGATTTTGGCGGGGAAGCGGCGTAAATAACTGAGGGATGAATAGCCGGTGCCAAAATCGTCGACGGAAAAGCGCAGGCCGCGTTGGGTGAGTTGTTTCAGGTCGTCCATGAGTTGCTCGGTTTCCTCAAGGACGAGGCTTTCGGTGATTTCCAAAACCAAGTTCTCAGGCGGCAGACCGGATTCGAGCAAGACGGCTTCCACGACTTGACGAAAGTCGCGCTCGCGGAATTGACGGGTGGAGATGTTGACGCTGACGTGAATGTCGTGGCCGGCGTCCAGCCAGCGCCGCGCTTGGTAGCAACTCTGGCGCAGAACCCACTCACCCATCGGCACAATGAGACCGGTTTCCTCGGCAAGGGAAATGAATTGGCCGGGGGGCACGATGTTGCGGGTTGGATGGCACCAGCGCAGCAGGGCTTCACACCCGACAATTTGACGGTCTTCGGTTCGCAAAATGGGTTGAAAATAGAGGACGAGCTCGCCGAGGTCCATGGAGCGGCGCAGTTCGCCCTCCAAGCGCAAGCGGTCCTGGGCGGCGAGGTTCATGGCCGGGGTGAAAAAGCGGAAGGCGTTGCGGCCGGCTTCTTTGGCCCCGTACATGGCGGTGTCGGCCTGTTTGAGCAGGTCGCGAATGGACTCGCCGTCGTCGGGAAACAGGGTAATGCCGATACTGCCGGAGATGTAGAGCTGGTGGCCTTCAATTTCAAAAGGATGGCTGAGCTCGCTCAAGACTTTGCGGGCGACGAGCTCGGCGTGGTGGTTTTCCTTGAGATTGGGCAGGATGATGGTGAACTCGTCTCCGCCGAGTCGGGCGACGGTGTCGGAACTGCGCGCACAGGCGCGCAAGCGGACGGCGGCTTCCTGCAAGAGGATATCGCCGACGCTGTGGCCAAGACTGTCATTGACCAATTTGAAACGGTCGAGATCGATGAAGAGCAGGGCGGCCTTGGTTTTCATACGTTTGGCCAGTTCAAGGGCTTGGCCCAAGCGGTCCATAAACAAAATGCGATTGGGCAATTCGGTGAGCGGATCGAAGTTGGCTTGGCGGCGGATGACGGCTTCGGACTCGTTGCGTTTGGTGATGTCGGCGTAGACCATGACGTAGCGGAATTGCGAGGCTTGACTGCGATTCTCGGTCGCGGTGATGGAGCACCAGCCGGGAAAAGTGTCCCCGTTTTTACGCTGAAACCACAGCTCGCCCTCCCACTTACCGGCGGCGCCGAGATGCGGCAGGATTTTGTCGCTGAAGGCGTGGCGTTGGTGGGGGGCGATGATTTGTTCGGGGGCCCAATCAAGGACGGTATCGTCCTCGTAGCCGGTCATGGCGCAGAAGGCGGGGTTGACGGCCTGAATGGTGTTGTGGCGGTTGATGACGACAATCGCTTCACCCGTCGAATCAAACACGACTGAGGCAAGATAGCTCTGTGATTCCATTTGGATGAGGCTGGTGATGTCGAAGGCGAGGCCGAAGGCTTGACGCACGGCGCCTTGGTTGTCGCGTTCCACGGTAATTTGCAGCATGCATTGGCGCGTCGTTTTGGCGGCGGTGAGCAGGGCCAGTTCAAGATGAAAGCAGCGGCGGCTACTGCTCTCGTTGACGGCGTCGAGTAAAAACCGTTTTTGGTCGGGGCGCAGCAGATCGGCCAGGCCGCAGCCGAGCAGTTCTTCACTTTGGTAGCCGAGCAAATCGCAGAAGCGGCGGTTGACGGCGACAAAGTTGAGCCAGCGGTCGCAGACCCACATGGCGCCGGCGTTGTCCTCAAAGGGAATGCCGGGCGTTTTTTGGGGGGCGCGCGGCGACGTGACTTGGGGTACCTCGAGCTGTTGGGGGATGAAGACGAGGCGGCGACCGTTGGGACCTTCTAAGGGACTGAGGTAAAAGGCGACCGGCATTTCCTCGCCGTTCTTCTTAATTAAGTTGGTTTTTTGGTACACGGTTTGGCCGTGCTCGACAACGAGGCCGAGCCAGTGGTCGATGGTGTCGGGATTGGCGGTGAGGTCGGCCAGCCACTTATGATAAAGTGCGCCGCGTCGGTCGTAGCCGAGTAGGGCGGCGGCGGCAGGGTTGGCAAAGTTGATTTGGCTCTGGTCAATGGTCATCACGGGGACGGGTAACTTGTTGACGAAATCGACGACATCACTAAAGCCGTCGCTGGGGAAGATTTGGATCAGGGCCATCAAGGTGTCTTCGTAGGCGAAGGGGCCGATTTTGACGTGAAAGCCGATGTGGCCGCCGATGTCGTCGCGTTCCTCAGTGTAGCCGCTGAGCAGTTGCGGGCCGCGAAAAGTAAATTGCTCGCGTTGGCTTAGGGTGGCCGCTAGTGCTTGGGCCAGCGGGGTGCCGGTCCATTGCGGGAGCAGTTGTTCAAGCGAGCCGCCGAAAAGGTGGGAGTCGGTCAAAGACAACACGTCGCGACAGCGGTCATTAATGAAACGCACGATGCCGTGTTTATCGACCAAAAGATAGCCGGCGTGGCTGTGCCGCAACAATTCTTCGAGAAAAACAGCGGTCAAAAGTTACTCCCTGGCAGAATCGCGCGTCACCGCCGCGCCGATCCAGTGGCTCACCGGTAAACCCGCATGGGGCCGGTGTTTACCGCGCAGATACCGCTGTGGTTGGGGCTGCCGTTGTCGAATCCGCGCTCACTCACGTGCCTAATAAGGTATGGTTATCCATCTTTTCGGTCGTAGGCCTAAAAAAGTTGAAGTAGGGGAGTGGGAAATTTGCGTTTAGCAGCGATCCAGGATGTTGGGCCGGCGATTTCGCCCTTTTTCCAACGGTTGTGGCAGGAGCCGGCGGGCGTGGTCCTGGTGTTGGCGGCGCTGGTTGTGATGGTGGCGGCGCTGACGTTGTCCTTGCAGCGTTGGTACCGCCGTTGGTTGGGTTGGTGGTTGCGGCGGCGTGGCTTACGGGCGGAATACGCGGCGTTGAAATACCTCAAAAAAGAAGGGTTCGAGATTGTGGACGAGTCACCCCGGCTGGTTTACCAACTGTGTATTGACGGGCGGCCGCGTACCTTTACGATTACGCCGGATTTACTGGTCAGCCGCGACGGCCGCGACTATGTGGTGGAAGTGAAACGCAAAGACAGCGCGGGCTCGATAAACAACGCCGCCGTGCGGCGCCAGGTGTTGGAATACGTGGTGGCGGGCGGCTTGCCTTGCCTTTTGGTGGATATGAGCGCGCGTGAAATAACAACGGTTGCACTGGACACCGTTCGCCCATGAGGTTTAACGCGCCCCGTGCCTGAAAAACCACTCTGAACCAATCTTGGCGGCGGCAACCCACCATTGCCCGGGCGGTAACCCAACCAAAAACAGCGGCTGTGCCCAATTAGCTCGTACTTTCCCGATGGCTGTTGCCCCAACCTCTTTTCCTATTGCAGCCACCCGAAGCGGCCACTTTAGGTATAATTAAGCATTGCTTTCCACAAGTTCATGATCGCCAGCGCATGTGCCGTGCCTAGGGCCCTTGGTCCGTGGCGCGGTGCGGTGATGGTTCATGGCTCGGACACAAAATTTTTCGCGATAAAGTGTCGGCAAGCGGCGCGTTATCAGCATAAACGGTAGGATAACGATGGCTGAAAAACCCTTGATTTCGAAAACCGACCCTATTTTTGTCGCCGTAGAAGCCGGCGAGACCTATTGGTGGTGCCGTTGCGGCCGCAGCCAAAACCAACCTTTTTGCGACGGTGCCCATGCGGGAACGGGCATTGAACCGCTGCCCTACACGGCCAAGTCCGACAAAAAGCTGCGTTTTTGTACCTGTAAGGCGACCCAAAAAGAACCTTTCTGCGACAACAGCCACATCGCTTTGTAAGCCGGGCGTAACGGGTGAAAGTGGCTAAGGCGGTTGCGTTTTTGGCTACAATAAGCGGACGGTGATTGGCTGGAGCAGTTGTGGCCGTATTCTTTGTTGTGGGACGTAAACCGCGTTGACCAAAGCCAAAGTGGGTCGAAGAAAAGTGAAACGCGCACCGGTGGTGCTGTTGTTGCACGCGAGCATGGTGCAGCAGGAAGACGGATTACGGCAATGGTTCCAAGCGGAACCTGGCAAAACCCGGCACCAAATCCGCTACCTGTACAGCTTGTTTGCGTTTAAAAGCGACGAGTATTTTTTTGCGCGAGAGCTGGTCGTTCACAAGCCCAACTTTTGGGTATTCCGCTGCAATCAAAAAGCTTTTTGTGGTGACTTCTTGGTGGTCGACATGTCGGCGCCCAAAGCGGCCGACCGTTCGTTGTGGTTGCTCGATCTCAAGGAAGGGTGCCCGCTGCACGATGGGGCCGGGCCGGCCGGCGCCCAAATGATTCGTGCGGCGCGTGCGGTTGCGGCGGTTCACGAGCGCTACGATGCGGTGCTTGCCGAGCAGGTGCCGACCAAGCTAGTGGGTGCGGCATTGGCGTTGCTAACCTATTTCGGCTGTGGTGACAGCGTGGCGGCGGTGTCCGATCACGGTGACGAAGGCGAGGTCGCCGAACCGGGTGCGCTGTCGCTGTCGTAAAAAACGGGAATTCGGTTACAATGAGCCTCCAACCCCGGTGACCGGCATGTTTTGGACGCTGGTGCGGCAGGGGGTTGGCCGGTTGGGAGGGAGCTTTGGTGTTGGATCAACGGGATCGCGCTTTGCGTGATCTGCGCATTTCAGTCACGGATCGCTGCAATTTTCGTTGTGGCTACTGTATGCCGGCCGATCAGACGTACCGCTTTCTGCCCAAATCTCAATTGTTGACGTTTGAGGAGATCACCACCATCGCGCGCGCTTTCGCCGGACTGGGCGTGACGAAGTTGCGGATCACCGGCGGGGAACCGCTACTGCGGCGCGATTTACCGCAATTAATTGGCATGTTGCGCGCGCTGCCAGGGATCGAAGAGATCGCACTCACCAGCAACGGCTCGCGTTTGCGCGAGTATGCCAAACCCTTGGTGCAAGCAGGTTTGAGTCGGGTGACAGTTAGTATTGACAGCCTGAAACCCGAGGTGTTTGCGCGTTTGGCTGATACCAAAACGCCGGTTGCAACGGTGCTGCAAGGTATCGATGCGGCGCTTGCGGCCGGGTTGCCGGTCAAAACCAATACGGTGGTACAACAGGGCGTTAATCACGAAGAGTGTGCCGCGATCGCCGGCTATTTCCGGGAACGCGGCGTAACAGCGCGGTTCATCGAATTCATGGATGTCGGCAATCTGAATGCCTGGCGCCGTGATCGTGTTTTTGGCGCGGCCGAAATTGCGGCCCAGATCGGGGCGGTGGCGCCGTTCCACGCGCTGCCGGCGCGGTATCACGGTGAAGTGGCGCGTCGTTATGCGTTCGACGACGGTCAGGGCGAGTTCGGCATCATTGCATCGGTGACAAAGCCGTTCTGTGGGGCCTGTAGCCGGGCGCGTTTATCGGCGCAAGGCATGGTTTACCACTGTTTATTTGCCGCGCGCGGTTATGACCTGAGACGACTGGTGCGCGACGGCGCCGACGCAGATGCTTTGGCGGCGGTGATCGGCGGGGCTTGGCGTGCTCGGAATGATCGTTATTCGGAGCTGCGCGGCCAAGTGGAACGGGGTAGTGATGAAAAGGTGGAAATGTACCACATCGGCGGTTGAGCGGGTTGCGTATTGGTGGGTGAACGGTGAAGGCTGCTGGTCCTACCTGGTAAACGCGTGGCGGTTTGCGGGGGGCCTGGGTTTGCGGTCGCCGGCGGGTGCGGGGAGTGTGATGAAACCGCTGCTGTTATCCTGTGAAAAGTGACGATCGGTGCGGGTTATTGCTCAGGTAAGTCTTTGCGTTAACGAAGAGTCTTGAGCTAAAAGGGCTTTTTTTAGCTGCTTTTATTGTTTAGAATGAACCTGGCCGCATGGCCTGTGACGCAATATAGTTGCGATTTACTTTTTTTTAATTATTTTTTGACATTCGGTCGAATTCATTAAAGACCGGTTCTGATGTTTTCGTTCTTCTTTCCTTGTCTCGATCAACCCTCATTGATCCTCGTGACGAAATTCATTCACCGCTTATCCGCGCTTTTTGCGCGATGGTTCTTACGGCCCTGCTCCGTGCAAGGTGTGGGTTGTCAAAACCTTTGTGAATGAATCGTCCGCTGTCCTGGAGTTTTGTTGTGTCCTATTTGATTTCCGAAACCCGTTTCTTGTTGATTCCTCTGTCGGCAGGTTTGGCCAAGCGGCCTGCTGCATTATCTATCACCCTCTAAATCCACCACTTTTCGTTATTTACCGGTTGACGTCTGCATGGTGTCAGCGTGCCCATCATGGACTCGTTGTCGCACGGTGCGGGGGTTAACTGCTGCTGCCCTAGTGCGTCCCGACCTAGTGTCGGTTATGCGTCGCTGTGCGCTTTCGAGGTATACCATGATGCGTTTTATTGCCTTACTTCTGTTGAGCATGCCTGTTTTTGCCTTTCAGGAGGCGACGGATTTTGCGGCCCAATCTCCGCTTGAAGGGTTGTTTCTTATGAAGCAGCAGGGGTTTCGCATCACGCCGGAACGGCAAGTGTTGCTCATGGAAAACCCGGAAGCGTCGGTTTTTTTCGAATATTTTTTTGACGGAGAAACTACCGAGAACCTGCGCCTCGATTACCTGTTGGCTTCGCCCAGTGGCGACCTTACCCCGATGTCGCAGCCGTTTAACCTAGGCCGCATCGAAATTCACCGCGATCAAATTGATGAGGAGGGGTCGTGGCAAATCACCAATTTACAGTTGCTTGACGGCGATGCCCTGATCGCGGAAAGTGAACCGCAAGTGGTGACGCTCGACGCTGTTTCCGAGTTACTGGTCTCGCGCGCGACGGTTGAAGAACTGAGTCGTGACGAACTGGAAGAACTGGGTTTTGTGTTCAACAAGGACGACTACCGCGCGGTTAAATTTAACCTGTCGTTGGTGATGGGGGCGACTGAGGTGCCGGTAACGGTGCCGGTGTTGGTGCCGGCGAAACGGTCTGAACAATTTGTAGCGCCGATTGCGATTAATGATCCCTTCACGCCGGTGGACATTCGCGTGGTTTGGCCGGATCCACCCGGCATGCCCGACCTTTTCTTTCACGAAGAGCGCGAGACGCGGGCTGTGATTGAAACATCACCGCCGGTGCTAAGTTTGGTGGTCATCCCCGGCAAAATTCACCACTTGAAAAGCATGTTCCGGGTGGCGGTGGTGACGATGAACGCGGCACCTGAAGGGGTTGCTGTCAGCGTCGAAAACCTCACAGCCAAAATTGCTTTCCCGGCGCCGACCAAATACGGACACCCACTCAGTTTGATCGATGAAGAAAACGGCGGGTTAGAGCGGGGCATGATCTACGTGGGTCCGGACGGCGAAGCCGGCACCTGGGATGACCGCGACGCGATTGAACCAAGCCAAGAGGCGAGCGCCGCGTACTATCTGCGCGGCAATGTGCCAGGGATTCACGACGTGACCTTTGACATTCGTGGTAGTGCGGCAGCCGGGCCCGACAACCATTTTGAAGTGCGCTCGCAAGCACGCGCACGCGTCTACGTCCGCAGCCCCGAATACACGGTGACTTTTGAACACCCGGAAGTGATTGCGGCCGGTGAAACCTATGACCTGACCATGCACATCAACAACATCGGGTCGATTCCGCTGAACGATTTTGACATAGAGATCGACCCCTTCCGTTTGGTGGGGGTCACGATGGAAAGTGGCACCAACCCAACGCAATCGGCAGGTGACATTCCGGTCGGCGGTGAAGCGGCGCTAACCTGGCGGTTACGGGCGATTGCTACTGGGGAAGTGGTGGCGACCTATTACCGTGTCGAGGAAGGCGTTTCCAGTGCGCTCCAGCTTTCGGTGGGTATTGCCCCGACAGGCGAACGTTTGAGCTCCAAGGTCCTTTCGTTTCCAATGGCGTTCCGCCAACAATTCGCGGCGGAATTGGCGCAACCCACGGCGCGCCTCGCCAAAAAGCTGTTTGATCTGTCGCACATGGTTGAGGAAGAAGTGCCGGGCCACCTGTTGCCGGTCACCGGCGGCGTTGCCAAGGCATTCAACCAGAGTTTGGCTTTTGCCGCGGTGTCGCGCAGCCTGGGGGCGTCGTCGGAACAGGCCCATTTGAGTTTATTACACAGCGTGTTCGGTGCAATGGACGGGGTCGCCGCGATTGATCGCTTGCGGCGAGAAGCGGATCGGCTGAACGAACCGGATCTGGTAACGGCGTTTGAACCCTTTTTGCGGCAATTGGCGGCGGGTCGTTCCGGGCAAGATTTGCTAGAGTGGCTGGCACAAGAGAGCCGCGACAGCGCAGGATTGGCATGGGTGTTGGTAGAAGGTGCCGAGGGTGCAGCCTGGCAAGCGAGCAATCTCGCGGGCCAAGTGGCGAACAGCGACGGTCGCGTCGATTTGCCGTTCAGTGATTGGTTCGATTTGGGTGGCGGCCGCCGGTTGGCCTACCTTGGTGGCGTAACCGGATCGGTGACGCTGCAACCGACGGGTGTTGCCGGTTCAGTGCTACGGTGTCAGTTGGTGTTTAACCGCGACGGTTCAAGTGGCTTAACCTATTATGACAGCGAGGCTTGGACACCCGAAGGCGATGTGAAGCTGGTGTTCCAGCCCGAAAGCGAGCGTTTACAGATCGAGG
Source organism: Holophagae bacterium (assembly GCA_030429565.1). GTDB lineage: Bacteria > Acidobacteriota > Holophagae > Acanthopleuribacterales > Acanthopleuribacteraceae > Acanthopleuribacter. The sequence continues at coordinate 50,984 of JAUIFE010000003.1, forward strand.
AACAAGGTGGCCTGCGTGATGTCGCGGGTCAACTGTTGCCGTTGACGGCGTTCGGTGTCGTCGGCGTCAAACATCTTTCCCCGTTTGAACACGATAGTGCCGACGTTCAGGGCCGCCATTTGGCCTTTATGTTCAACAAACCGCTCGACTTAAAAACACTGGAAGATTTTGGCAAACACCTCGAAGTAAACGGTCGACCGGTTCAGACCGGTCAGGTTCAAAACGACGGTCGCTTTTTAATTGTCAAAACAGCGGTGCCCTTGGGCCCTTACCGCACCAATCACTACCGCTGGCTGGATGTGACGGCCAAAGACGGGACTTACCTGGCGGCGGCTGAAGGTGATTTTGAGGGGAATGGTTTTTTCTCCGGGGTCAAAGTGAGCGGTCGCGTGGTTGATCGTGCCGGCTCAAACGTTCAAAACGCAACGGTCTACCTGGAGATGGCGGCGACCGGGGCCGATCCCGACCAACTTGGTTACATTGTGATGGATAAAGTACAGCCGGATGTCGAAGGCAACTACCACTTTGACTTCGTTCCCATTCGAACCGGGGGCATTCCGGTTCCCACCGACACCGAAAACCCGTTTACCTTTGATCGGGAGTTGTACCGACGTCTGCAGAAGTTTTTGAGGGCCGGTACGACATTCCGCGTGGTGGTGCAGCTTGCCGACGGCCGCTATGAACGGCGGGAATTTCACCCGCAGGCGCCGGGACAAGAAGTTGTGGCGGAATTCTCCTTCCTCAATTTGGGCACGATTTACGGGCAAGTGGTCGACAGTGACGGCACGCCGATTACCGATACGCAGGTGATTGCCATCAATGAAGATCCTGGTCGGCAATTCCCGCGTACCTATCCCAAATTGGTGCCGACGGATGAAAACGGTATGTATCGCATTGAAGGCCTTGAGGTGGGTCGTGTTTTGTTGAAAACACGCGCTCGCAACGGCCACCTGGGCTATCGCAGTGTCAATCTGTCGCGCGACGAAAGCCCGATGCGCGTGGACATTACCTTCGGGACCATCACGGCCGACATGACCGGTCGGGTCACGGCGATGCAGGACGGCGAAGCGGTGCCGGTTGCGGACGCCTACGTTGGCTGGTGGGGGGTTGGCACGCAGCCGCTGCGCTGGCGGCCCCATCCCGATGCGCTCATCACCTTTGCCTACAACGAAATAGGGCGTACCGATGCGAATGGTGTTTACCACCTGGATGACATCCCGGCCGGGGTCGGTCAACTGTGGGTGCTCGGCCCGGACTTCTATCAGGAACTGAACCTGACAATCATGGGCAACGAGTTGTTTACCCAGGACATTTTAATCACGGAAAGAACGCCGCCCCAAGAGGGGATTATTCGCGGCCAGGTTGTTGATATTCAAGGGTTTCCACTGGAAGGGATGAGGGTTAAGGAAGGCTCAAACACCGTCATGAGCGGTGCCGACGGTCGTTTCGAACTCAGAAAAACGCTGTATCCGAGCCAGAGCAGCGGGACTCAGGTTACCGCGATCCAGCCGTTACTTGACCGCAACGGTAACTTGATCGATGAAAGTCAGCGCCTGCGGGGTCAGGCGTCGGTACCGATTTCACTGGATCGGCCGGTGGCCGAAGATGTTGTGATTGTGGCGTTGGCCGACCCGCGTGTGTCGGGCACCTACATGGACGCGGCCGGGAACCCAATTCCCTTTGCGCCGGTCTATAACCCACCGAATGACGGACTCAAGCCGCTGATTTTTGCCCATACCGACCATCTCGGTAGGTTTACCGGCTCTTTATTTGACACCAGTGATTTCCCGTTGAGTTATTGGGACCCCGAGCAGGGTTTGCAAACGGGAACAAACTATTTCACCGGTTACCGTTTTCCCAAATTGGCGGAGACGAAGGTAACGGTGGGCATTGAGGGCTATCAAAATCTCGTCATTCAAGAAGAACCGCAGTCGAAGGTGCGGGTGCGCTTGGTCGATGGGGAAGGGGCGCCGGTGATTGGGCGCATTTTTGTGCGAGGTTACCTGCCCTCGAGCCATGAAGAATCGATGGGTATGATTACCGAAGGGTTGCTGTACCAAAAGTCGAGTGATGTTGACGGTTATGCTTTCTTTGATCCGATCAACATCCGCGAGACGGAGATTTGGGGCGAGCACCCCTTGCTGGGCGATACCAATATCTACAGGTTCACGCCCGAAAGCCTGGGGCCCGATGACGAAGTGCCGACGGTGGTGCTGTCTTATTCATCTCAAAACGAACCGACCAATCTCTACGGCCGCGTCACGGCTGCCGACGGCGTCAGTCCGGCGGCGGAAGGCACCTTGGTCACGGCACGGGTGAACGGCATCAAGGCGGTGACCCGAACCAATGCCGAAGGTTGGTACTGGTTTGATACCTTGGTCAGCAGCGAAGAAAAACAAATGGTCGATCTGATCATTTACGATCCAGGATCGACCACTTGGACCCTGGATAAGATTTCCATGGATCGCGAGATGCGCTTCCGTCACGATACGACCTTAACCGGTCGCAATTCAGTGCTGGTCCGTTTGGTTGATAGCGACGGCAACTTGGTCGAAACCGGTGCCGTGAGCGTTTCGTACTTCGACGCGTTTTATCAGGAACCGCAAGCGGTTGATGAATTTGGTGAAACCCGCATTGATCCTGTAGTGCTGACCCAACAGGTGTTGCCGAGCCAACAAGAGGTGGTGTTTGAGAACCTGCCCGCCGGCGAAGTCACGCTTGAAGCGCGTTATGGCAATGGCCTGACGGCGCTAAAGTCGGTGACCTTGCCGCGTGACGGGCGGCGCTTGGAAATCTACCTGCGTTTGGAAACGCCGGCGTCAATTTCCGGGGTGTTCTACGACAACTTTGGTGAAGTCGTCGCCGACGGTGAAATTCAGTTGCGACGCGGCCGCGCGCTGTTGCATCAGCGCGTGAGCGCGGGCGAGGACACGTCCGAACCGGGCTCCTTTATCTTTGATGCGCTACCTATGCGCAAATACAGCTTAGTCGGTCGTGATCCAGATACGGCGTTAAGTGGGACTCTGGAAGTCCAGCCAACCCCCTACAATCCCGATCCAATCGTGCGTTTGCAGATCGATCCGGTCGGCCATATCGACGGCATTTTACAGTACGATGGGGAACCACTCGGCAATACGCGCCTGACGGTGATGGACGGGTCTGGCGAGTGGGTTGGGCGGAAATTGCGTTTTGTCACGAGCACGGACGAGTTCGGCCGCATCGATGTGCGCAACTTGCCGTTGGACAACTACGTTATTCGCGTTTCGGCAAAAGACGGGCCGGGCGAGGGCCTCGGCAGCGTGCGCATTAGCGAAGCCGGCGAAACCGCGACGGTTGAAGTTCAGTTCCGCCCGGTTCACAACCTCGCGTTGACGGTTTTAAATGCCGACGGCACGCCTTCGGCGTTTACGCGTATTTCCGTGAAAAGAGCCGGTGCCGATTGGTTTCGCGGTGCCGAAGGGTATACCGACGAAAACGGTTTCGTGCTGTTGCGCAACTTAGAGGCCGGCGCCTACATCATTGACGGTTTAGATGAGCGCTTTTATTCGGCGCTTTTCACCGCCTTTTCCATTAGTCCCGAGGATCCCGAAACCGTTCAATTTCAAGCGCAGTTCCCTGGCTTTGGGATTGTGTCCGGTCAGGTGGTCGACGAATTTGGCGTGCCGCTGGATTATCCGGTCAACGTGCGTTTTCTAGACAAACGCATTGAGCGCGAGGTGTGGAACCGAACCGACACGGATGGTAGTAGTTCCTTTTACTGGGATCGCGTGCCGTTGAACACACCGCAAATCATTAACGCGGTGTCGAACCGCAATATGGAATCGGAAACCGCGCAATTTGTGGTGACGGAACACCGCGAACACGTGGTGGTGAATTTGGTGATGCGGCGCATGACCAGCGCGTCGGGGCAAGTGGTGTTTGCCGACGGCATGCCGGTCCCTTACGCCCAGGTTTGGGTTAAGGAGCCGCTTGAAATTATCGGTCAAGCCGATGCCAACGGCCAATTCGTGATTGAACCGGTTAGCACCGGCACGACGGCGATTTTTGCCAAAGACCCGTTCTCGCCACGCACTGCGAGTTTGGCGGTTCACACCGAATACGACGGCGAAAGCCTGCCGATCCCCCACACCGGTTTACGCTTGGAATTGCAGGGCGTGGGCAGCATGAGCGGCAACCTGACGCTTTCCGACGGGACCCCGTTGGACTTTGGCACGGTGCAATTAACCCACCGTGAAACCGGCGCGGTGCACGACTTCAGCGCGTTTGTCGACGGCTCCTGGTTTCAAACGCAAATGCCGTTGGGCACGTATACTATGCGGGCCTACGATGTGGAACGACGGACCTGGGCCGACCAAGAACCCGAAATTACCCTTGCCAACGAGGGTGACAGCGCCGTACAGGATTTGGTTTTTCAACCCAGTTACGAAGTTCGCGGACGCGTATTGGCTCCGGGGCGCATTGAAGGCATTGAAGACGCCTTGGTCGAATTGTGGATTCACCTGGGCGGCGTCAACTGGGCGCGCACCCATCACAGCGTCTCCTTTGCCGACGGATTCTACTTCCTCGAACACGTGTATCCCGGCACCTACCGCGTCCTGATTCAAGATACCTTGCGTGAAAACACGCTGACGACGGAGATGACCGTGCTGGGTGATCGCGACGACGCCGATTTCGAACTGGCGCCGACGCGTTCCTTGTCGGGGACAATTACCGATGCGGCCAACCTGCCGCTTTACCCCGGCACCGTGATGGCCTTTTCCATGGAAGGGACCTTGTTGGATTCGGCTAATCTCACCGCAAACGGTATTTTCCGTTTGAGCGAGTTACCGCGCGATCAGGTGGTTCTTAAAGCAAGTTGCCTGAGTGGCTGGTTTACCTTTGAGCAAAGTGTGAACTTGGTGCCAGGCGACAACCAGGTGGCCTTTACCGGTCCAGAAACAGCGCGTGTTAGCGGTCGTTTGATTGTTCAAAGTGACCAGCCCCTCGGCGGCACCGTCGGATTGGTGTATCGCGGTAAATCGCGAGGTGGTCGCGTCCAAGCCGATGGCTATTTTGAAATTGATCGCGTGCCGGTGGGTCAAACCATGTCGCTGTTTGCGAGCGCCAGTGGTGGGACGCGCACGTTTGAGGTTGGCCCGTTCAGCGGCGATACCGATTTGGGTGAGATTCTGCTGGATGTGATGCCGCCGGAACTGCCCGATTTACCGGAAGGTTTGCATGTGACCAGCATGCCGGGCGTGGTGCGCATTCCGATTACCGAAAACGAAGAGGGTTCGGCGTTTGATCCGACCAAAACCTTCGTGGCCTTAAACAACACCCCGATCAGAAACATGCTGGTGATGGACGACGACGCCGTGGTGGTGCGTTTTGTGACGATTCCGGTTGGCGCGGTGCGTGGTCGCAACCTGCTGACGGTTGGTGTGTATAACACTTCCGGTGCCAAGGCTTATCGAAAGTACGAGTGTTTCATCGATCCACCGGGCACGGTTTTAGATGTAGCGGTTAGCGGACCGGGTGTCCAGCCGTCGGCGGGCACCGACGTGTGGTTGGAAAACGGTTTACGGACGCAAAGCAATGAAAACGGCGGTGCCTACTTCTATGGGTTGGCGCCGGGTGAGGTGCGCGTTTGGGCGGGTGCAGGCGATTACGGCGCCTTTGTCACGGCAAGGCTCAGTGATGCCAATGCCTTGGTAGCCAAGGTGGCGGTGCCGCTGATGAACGTAGGTGCGGTTGAGGGCTTGGTCCGCGACCGCGACGGACGCCCCGTCGCCGGTGTCCAGGTGTGGCACAACAATCAGCCCACCCTCACCGACAGCGGGGGTTTTTACCGCTTGTGGCCGTATCGCCTCAGTCAACGTAGCATTCTGCATGTCAATGATGTGCTGGGTGTTGGTTTTGTCGATGCGCCTGCGCTGACGACGGTTGGCGCAACCCTTTACGGTCAAAACATTGAGATTGCACCGACTGGTAGTTTGGTGGGTCAGGTGTTGGACGGTGCGACGCCGGTGACCGATGTGACGGTTACCCTGTTCCACGAAGACCTGCCCGAGGTGTTCGAACAGGTCGTTGACGTCGACGGCGAGGGTCGCTTCAGCTTCCCGCGTGTGCCGGTTAACCCGCTCAATTTGGTAGCGCGCCAGAAAAACGCGCCACGCGCCGGTTTTGCCGAATACACGGGCATGCAGCCCGGTCAAACGGTAACGCTCGATGTGCAACTCGAACCGGTCGGCCAATTGGTCGGCCGCCTGTTGGATCGCGATGGTAATCCTGTTGCCGGCGCACCGTTGAACGTGGTGGGCTCCCCCAGTCGTGTTTTTGCCACCGGCGAAACCGGGGCCGACGGTCGTTTCCAACTCAACGAGGTTTCTTACGGCGAGCTGATTTTGGACGCGGAGTCGCAGGCTCATTTGGGATACGTAAGCCGGCCATTCACCCTCAACCAGAGCAGCCTGGATTTAGGAGACCTGACCTTACAAGACGACCTTGCGCCCGAATTAACGGTGACCTTGCCGACGGTTTGGGATCCCGTGTTGCGGCCCGTGTTGCGCTACCAGGTGAGCGATGATCGGCGTTTGCAAGCGATTCAGGTCGTAGTTGACGCCTATCCCGAATTGGCGGTGACCCAAGAGCTTCAGTCAAATTCTACTGGGACCCTGGCCATGCCGGTGCCTGCCGACATCGCCTACGGGGTTTACCCGATGACGGCGACCTTAACCGATCATTTTGGCCAAGAAACGGTTTGGCAGGGCGATCTCAACGTCGCCGATGATATTGTGCCGCCGACGATCAGTTTGGTTGAACCCCAGGATGTATTGCAATTGGAGGAGGGCAGTCTCTTCCGGTTGGTGGTTCAGGTGACGTCCGACGTGCATTCTCTGAAAGTCCAGTACCAAGGCGTCGACGTGATTGCCCAGACTTACCGTGCGGGCTTTAACACGCGCACTTACGACGTGCGCGTGCCGCCGGTGACCACTTCCGGCCGCATTGAATTGGATGTCCTGGCCTACGATCGCAAGGGCAACGAAGGCCGTCTCGGCTTGCCGGTCGATGTGATTGACCGCACCTTCAGCGGCGCGCCTGAGCTTGTGTTCACCAGCCATTTCGACAGCCAACCGATGCCGTTGAACCTAGATGTGCCGCTGGTTTTACATGTCGGCGCACGCTTTAGCGACCCTGACGGCTTGCAGCGTGCGCGCTTGCACATCGATGGGGAACTGGTTTACGAACAGACCTTAACCGGCACGGAACAAGAAGTTTCCTACCAATATCAACTGCCACCGGCGACGGCGGCACGCACGCAGCTTAGCTTGCGGTGGGAAGTCGAAGACTTGGGCTTTAACAGCGCGGATCAAACCATCGCCCTGCAAAACTTCGAGGGTGAAGTCTTTGACGAAAGTAACCCGCTTACCATCGGTCGTTACGCGGCCGGTTTTGAGGATCGCAGTTATGTGTTGGTGGGCGGGGTCCACCAAATTGATGGGACGCATCGCCTGGCGAACTTAATCATGGTTAACGGCGCCGTTGTGCAACAGACACCTTCTTCCGGCTCCTTGTTGGGTGACGCGGCGGTGACCCACCTGACCGTAGACGGTGTGTTGATTGTCGACGGTGGCGCCCAATTCTCCGCTGACCGCAGCGGTTTTCCCGAGCATACACTTTATGTGGGTGGCCATGCGGCGACCAACCACGGGGGTTTGATACTCGGCGAAACGGATCCTTTCCAAGCCTTCGGTTCGGCGGTGGAACCGGCGACCGTGGCGGCCAAACGCGGTGGTGGGGCTCTGTACCTGCAGGCGGCGCGACTGATTGTGTCGGGCGCGATTTCGGCGGACGGCACCTCTTACGGGTCGTCGACCTACGGCGCGGGCGGCAGCGTATGGCTGGTGAGTGAGCAGTTACAAGGTTACGGCCAGGTCCGCGCCAACGGCTTTCTGCCTGGCAGCAGTGTGTCGGCCTCCAAAGCCGGCGGTGGCCGTGTCGCGATTTACGGCCATGGTGAGAACCTGAATTTGGCAGCGGCCGGGGGCGGTTCCGCCGGTCACGGCACCTTGTACTTGCGTATTCCCGACACGAATTTTGCCGACGGCACGCGCGATATCTTGCGGGTGCAAGGTCGCGCGGAAGGTCGTTACCACGGGGTGACGCCGCTGCCGTCCTTGCGGGCGGTGGTCGGTCAAGACATCACCTTCGTGCCGACCCAACAGGGTCCCGACGGTTACCGCGACAAATTAATCACGTCTGACCCGCTCGGTTTTGACCTTTTCCGCGGCTTTTATGTGTGGCGCGACGGCGAACCACAAAACGCGGCTCGCATTGATCGCGTTGCCGGCAATGAAATCGTTTCCGAACCGGATCAAGCCTTCCCGGTTTTCCAAGACGGCGATGTGGTGCGCATTGGGTTCCCTTTCGACTTGGTCGAAGTTGTCGACGACGGTCGTCTCGGCGTGTATGACGAAATCTTTGATCTGCCGGTACGGTTGGACGACGGTGCTTTGGTGAGCGGCGAGGGCACGCTTGTCCAACTCAACGCGGCGCGTTTGAGCGGCACGCGACCCCAGCTTGACGGTGCTTTCCAGGTGGGGCAATGGGCACTTAACGCCGGCACGACCTTGTTTCTCAACGGCTCTTTGACGGCCGCGGAACTGACCGTGCCCGAAGGTGCGGTGGTGCAAACGCTAAACGTGAACGAAGCGCCCAACATGGCAATTCACGCCGGCACCCTGACCATCGACGGCGACCTACGTGCTTTGCCGAATAAAGGTCTCAGCAATCCCTTGTTTGCCCGTCACGGCGGCATCCTTGCCTACCAAGATGTGGCTGGTGATGGGAAAACGTCGGGTTCGCTGGTGCGACCCACCGCTTTTGCCGGCGGCGACGGTGGCATGTTGCACCTGACCTTCGACAATTTAACCCTAAACGGCGCGGTTACCCTGAGCGACGACGGCGCCGCCGGCGGTGCCTTGTTTGAGGGTGGCGTGATGACGGGTGCAGGTGCGGTGATGGCCGACGGTGCTAATTTCACGATCCAAACCGGTTACAGCAGCGGCGGTCGTTTGGCACTGCATGTCGACGACCTCGACGGCTTTAGCGGTCGTCTGTCGGCTTACGGTTATCCTGAGGGCGGGCTCGACCGCGATATCTCCGGTGCAGGCACGATCTTCATCAAAACCGCCGTCGATACAGACGGCCGTTTGATTGTCGACAACGGCGGTCGCCAAGCGCCGCCCAATAGCACCGTGTTACCGGTGTTCGGTACCCGCACCACGGGTGCGGGCACGACCGAAACGACGATGGTGGGCGAATTCCCCGACTACGCGGATTTCGTCGGTATGTACCTGCAGTTAGAAGGCCAAACACCGCAAAAGATTGTGGCACAAACGGCGACCAGCCTGACCCTCGCCGACGCGATTCCCGGCTTAAGCGCGGGGCAAAGCGTGACGGCCTTCCACCGCTTTGATGAAATCGTCGCGCGTGGTGGGGCAACGGTCTTCACCACCGACACGATCAAAGTTCAGCGCGACCCCGTGCTTGACGGCGGCGCCATCGATGCACCGATTGAGCGCGACGGCGCCGGCGGGACACGCACCTTTGCCGACGGTTCCGGTGAGTTAACCGTGGATGACGGCACCCAGGTCTACGAACTCGACAACTTCCAACTGGTCGTGCAGTTCCCGTTGAATGTGGAACGCATTAGCTTGCGCAACGGCGCCTCCTTGACCTACAACGCCGATATCCAGGCGCAGACTGTTGAACTGGATGGGGCCACGTTGTACTCCGGTGTCGACGGTGCCGATTTTGGGCTGATTGCCGAAAACGTCACTTTAAGCAACGGCGCGCTGTGGACGGCACGGGCACACAGCGAGACATTGCCGCCTAGCCGAGTTAATGCCGATATCGCCGGTACCTTGACGGTTGACGCCACGTCGTCGATTGTCGTCGGTGGTGACAACGGCGGCGATCCCTACGACTACCCCTACTTCCACGAGCACAGTGCTTTTATTTACGGTAGCGATACGAGAGGCCGCGAAACTGACACGCCGGTGCGGGGATCCTTCATGCGGCCCACCCACCGTGTCGAACGGGGTGGCGGCGCGCTGCGCCTCCGCTGCGGCACACTCGATCTCGCCGGCACGCTGTCAGTGCCGCGCACCTATAGCGGTGATCAACAGACGGGTGGTGGCTCGATTTGGTTGGAAGCCAATCAGTACCTCGGCCAGGGTCGCATCGACACCGGTGAAACCGCCGGCCGTATCGCCATTTACCACAGCGGCGACACCGACTTTTTGACCCGTTACCAAATCGTGACGCAGCCGACCCCGATTGCCAGGGTGTTGGGCGCCGGGACCTTGTATCTCAAGGGCCCCGATCAAACCTATGGCGAGCTGGTTGTCTCGCAAAACCCCGACGGCGGTTACGACGCCGAGGAATTGCAGCGCCGCTACCGTTTAACCGGCATCGCGGGTCCGTCGGTCTTAACCGTTTCAGGCGGCGACCAGGATCCCGATCCGCTGGTCATCGATGATCCGGCTTGGAGTGATGTGGTGCCGGGCCTCGCCGGCCTGTGGCTGCGTTTTAACGTGGCCGGCACCGACTACGAAACCCAAGTGCGCGACAACACCGCTGGGCGTTTGTTGCTTGAGCCGCCGGCGGTCGGTTCACTGCCGGCGACGGTGCCGCAGGGCACCGAGCTGCATTTCGTGTTGAAACTCGATCGTTTGACCCTGAGTCACGGCGCGCAACTGCACTTTGCGGGCGATGTGGAACTGGGCGATTTGGTGATCGAAGACGGCACGCAATTGGCCTCGTTGTGGGCGCGCGATCTTAAGGGTTTACCGGATGATTGGACCTTGCGCGACCGAAAATTGCGTTTGACGTTGGACGAACCCAGCTTTGACAACCGATCCATCACCCTCGAAAACAGTGAATTGTGGCTGGACAAACCGATCACACTGCAGCGTCTGACGTTGGTTAACAGCGCGGTCAAACATTCGCCCAACCTCCGTTATGCCGAAGATTACTTCTACCGCGCCGGCATTCACCTCTCCGCAAGTGAGGTGACGATGGACGCCCAGAGCCGCTTTGCCGGCACGGGGTGGGGTCAGTGGGAACCGGCCGAGGGCGGCTACCGCAACCACGGCGGGAACCACACCACGTCGACACTCGGCGCTTACGGTTCACTGTTCGAACCCGTGCTGCCAGGTGCAGGTGTTTCCTACTCGGGAGGTCGTATCTTCCTTCGAACCGATCAACTGAACGGTGGTCACTTTGACGTGACTTCGCGCAGCGCAGCCGGCTCGATTTGGCTTGAGCTGGGCAGTGCGACGGGGACGGTTCACCTGAACGCCGGCCAAATTGAGGGGTATACCCCCAATCATGGCGGCGGCCGGATTGCGGTGGTGTACGACGACATTTCTCAAGCGCAAATCACGACAGATACCCGTGCCGCCAACAGCTCAGGCACTTATTTCCACAAAAACCGAGCCGAAGATTACGGCACCTTGGTCATCGACAACGGTGGGTTGGGTGTCGAAGGGGAGCGGGTAACGGTTTTACCGAGCTTCGACCCGATCACACTTGACGCCAACTTCGCGTTGTCGCAGGTGAACGGCCAGACACGGTTGTGGTTGCCAGGAGTGACCCTGGCCGATTGGTATCGTGGTTATCAGCTTGCCTTGAACGAGAACACCGAGACCTTGTGGCCGATTCGGGCGATTGAGCCGGGCGAGGGCGGCACCGCCGTGTTCCTCGCCGGGACGGCGCCGACGCTGGCCGCCGGTGATCGTTTGGCGCCGGTGGTGCGTTTGAGCACGTTGGAACTTTGCAGTGGGTGTCGTCTTGAACCTGACACCTTGCCCGTTATCACCGACAACAGTTACGCCGCCGGCCATGTGTTCCGCGACGGTGAGCAGAACTTTGTGGAACCACCAAACATCGTCGACGGCTGGTTGCAGCTCGATGGGTTTACTATGGAAATTCAACAAGCCGTTGATTACCAGCGGGTAACCTTGCGTAACGGGGCCGCGCTCAAACTCACCGGCGCCGTGAATCGCATTGGTCATCTCGAATTGGACGGCGGCAGCTTGCTGGTGACGGAGAACACGTCCGACACGCCGACGCTGGTGTTGGATCAGGCGGATCTGACGGGTACGGCCGTTTTGGAGGCTGCTTCGATTGAGGTGGCGGGCGCGCTGACGCTGGGTGCCGACGCGTTGTTGCAAGGTCGGCCGTTTGCCGGTGACAGCTTCCGTTGGGGCGGCCATTTAATAAACGATGCCGAAGATGTGATTGTCGGTGGTTTGCCTAAATATCTCGGTGATCCGATGGTTTACGGTGACTTTCGGCGACCGTGGTATGCCATTGCCGATTTACCGCGCTTACGTGTCAAAGCCGATGTCGCGGTGATTGATGGTCTGATGCGGCCGGGTGACCTTTCCGCGACGCTGCGTAAAGCGGGTGGCACCTTGTGGCTTGAAGTTGACGAACTGCGCGGTTCGGGTCATGTGCATGCCGACGCGGTGCCGATGGCAAGCAGTTCGGACCTCATTGGCGGTGGCGGTCGTGTGGCGGTTTACTACCGTGAGAATAGTGCCTGGCAAGGCACGATCAGCGCACGGGGTTCGGTGGCGCCGACGGGTGACAAGATCGACGATCAAACCGGCGCCGGCACGGTCTTTACCAAGGCTGTCGCACAAGCGCACGGCGTGCTGACCGTGGTTGGTAATGGTCGTCATAACTATGCTGGTTCCACGCCTTTGTCCGGTTTGGGTCGTTACCGTTTGGGTGCCCAAGCCGTGGTTAACGGCAACCAGTTGGAAGACCCCGACGCGGTATTCGCCAACGGCTTGGCCGGTTTAACCCTGGTCGTCGACGAAGACGGCACACCTCAAACCTTTGTGATTACCGCTAATACGGCGACGACGATTACGGTTGATCAACCGCTGCCCGCGCTTGCCGCCGGCACGCTGATCAGTGCCCAACTGCACCTGGACGCGCTTTACCTCAGCGGTGGTGCGCGCTTGTGGACGCCCGATCACTTGGTGTTGCACGGCTCGTTGCAACCCGCGACCGAGCTGGACGACGGCAGTGATCTGTGGTGTCGCCGTTTGACTTTGTCGTCGGAAGACTTGGTTCTGAATAACGGTGCTTTGGGTCTGCGCATTGACGAAACCACCAACTTGCGCATGGTTCAAGTGAGCGATGCGACGCTGACGCTCAATGGCCGCTTGAGTTTGGATCAGCTTATCTTGGGGCGTGGTGCGACGCTAACGCATACGCCGTTGGTGCTGCCGGCGAAGCGTAAGTTCGATTACGCCGTAGAGGGGATTCAACTGCAAGTTGCCACCTTGCAAGTAGCTGCCGATGCAGCCATTAATGCCGACGGCAAAGGTTACCCGTCCGACATCAGCGGCATCGCCAATCGTTCTCACGGCGGCCTTGTCGCGTCTGTCTCCAAAACTTACGGTTCACCCTTCGAACCGCAAATGGCCGGCACCTATGGCGGTGGCGGTCTCATTAAAATCGACGCTGAAACCATGCAAATCGACGGTTCCTTGACCGCCCGTGGTTTGGTTGGTGGTTCGATTTGGCTGAATACCGGCCTGGTTCGTGGGTCCGGTGTGATTTCGGTTGATTCGGCAACCACGACCACGCAAGGTGGTTCAGCCGGCCGGGTCGCGCTTTATTACGACGATAACCAACTGACACAGTTGCCGTCGGCGCGCAGCCATTTCTTCACCCATTACTCAGACAGCATTCCGCAAATCGGGGCCGGCACGGTGTACCTGCGCAAACGCGGCGAAACCGACGGGGCCTTGTACCTGATGAACCAAGACTTGGGCGACCGACCGACCCACGCGACGCCGTTGGCGGCCGTCGGTAGCCATACCTTGACCGAAACGCCGAGCGATCCTCGGGTACTGGTTCAATCCGGCGTGGCGTGGTTGCCAGGTTTGGAGGGCATGGAGATTGTTGACCTGCAGACCAACGCAACCTACCGCATCGTGGCCCATACCAACAACCGTTTGACCCTGGATCGGCCGGTACAACCCGCGCCGACGGCCGGGTGGGCCTATCGCGGTCGTGCGCCGATCAACCGCATCTACCAAGGCTGGGCAACCTTTGAAGCGGCCGAACCGGCCGAGCTCGATGCCGAATTGGTGGACAATTACGAAACCGAACCACCGACGATTGACGCGGTGACCTTCACCTTGCCATTGGCGGACGCGGCCCTGGCCGGTCAGTCCTTCCAACTGGATTTGACCGCTTCCGACGCGAGCGGTATTGCCGCCGTGAGCGTGACCTTTGACGGCCAAACGCAAAACGGGTCGGGTCAGGGGCCCTGGTCCTTCACCTGGACCGCGCCCAATGTCGTGAGCGCGACCGATTATGCGGTCGCGATTGAGGTTCGCGACACCATTGGCAACATCCGCCGTGTGCAACGCACCGTGGCTGTTTGGCCGGTCGACAGCGAGGTGCCTGTCGTGACGGTTGAATCACCCGCCGACAACACCGCCTTCGACAGCGATATCGATGTCACGACCCGTGTGTCCGTCACGGACAACTACGGCTTATCGCGTTTGGTTTACCAGTTTGGTGACGAAACGCGCACGGTGACCGTCGCCGATAAAGCCGCGGGCACGGTTGACGAGCAGGTATGGCGTTTGCCGATCACCGTCGGTGATGAAAGCCTTGTTCTGACGGTTGAGGCTTACGATACCAGCGAACAGCGCGGTCAAACCACCCTGACCTTAACTGTGCGTGACACGACGCCGCCGCCGACACCGTCGTCGGCAGCAGTCACGCCTGGCAACGACACACTCGCGCTGACCTGGCCCGCCGTGGTTGATACCGACGGCGACCTTGCCGGCTACGAGCTTGAGTTGGTGGATGTAGCCCCGGCCGTGACATTGAGTGCCGATGTCACCAGTTACCAATTCACCGGTCTCACCCCCGACACCGCTTACGACATTCGACTTTCTTCGCGTGACCAATCCGGCAATCTGTCCGAGGCTTACCTGGTTTCGGCCAACACGCTTTCGGCGTCCGGTGTTTCTCAGATCGAAACGCCCGATGCCTGGTGGTCATTTGATCGCGACCTGGGCTCCCAAAAGGCGCTGTCCTTTAGTGGTAGTGCCTCCGGTGCCGATGTGACCTTAGGTCGGGATCTGAGTCGGGATGCGGCCGCGCTGACGTTGGTGACCTGGTTCCGTCTCGAGAGCACGACCGGTGGCCAATCTTTGATCGCCGTGAAACCCAGTGAGGGTTCCTATCGAACCGCCGAGTTGTACACGAGCAGCAGCACGCTTTACTTCGTCGGCTGGCGTGGTTCGGGATCCAGTTACTCACTGTCTTTCAGCGGCCTCGTCGCAGATCGTTGGTATCGGGTGGCGGGCAGCCTTGATTTCGCGGCCAACACCATGAACCTTTACTTGGACGGCCAACTGGTCAAGTCGCGAACACTGTATGGCAGCGGCAACACCAGCGACATTGCTGCCGAAAGTGTGACCCTGGGTCGTCGTGGCGCCAATCAATACTACTTACGCGGCGCCTTGCGCGACGCACAAATCTGGCGTGCGCCTTGGTCTGAAGCCGATGCCGCGCGTGACTGGCGTTATCCAGGCAGTGCCGGCGACAGCCGCCGTGCCGCCGCCCACGGTTTTACGCTCAACCCCGACTACCACTTGGTGGCGGCGTGGCCGCTGGACGGTCGCGAGACAGATCGCGTGGTTGATCTGTCGGGTAACCAGAGCCATGCGGTGCCGACTGGAACGAGCTCGGTCGATCAAAGCGAAAACCTGTTTGCCGTGGCCGACCGCATCGGTTTATTGCCAGGCGCCGCCGGGCCGCAACGCGTCGAGCCCCATGGCGATTTTGGCAGGGCCCTGGTGTTTGACGGTACCCAAGCCGAACAGCCGTGGTCGACGCCGGTGTGGTCTGGTACGTCGTTTGCGAGTTCGATATTGATTCGTTTGGACCAGTTGCCGTCCGCGCTGGGCCGTTCGATGACAATCTACCGCCTGGGCAATGCCGCCTTAACCATCGATAGCAGCGACCGTTTGGTGTGGCAGACGCGCGATGGTGCGGTGTTAACCGACGACAATGCGTTGGCAAGTGGTCGCTGGTATCAGGTGACGACACTCAGGCAAAATGAAACCACGCACCAACTGTTGCGCGACGGCGCAGTGGTGGCGAGTGCGCCACTCACTGATGCGACGCAACCTGACGGTGCTTGGTCGTTGGCAGGCAGTGCCGCCGGTAACGACGCCTTTGTGGGTGCGGTTGATGAATGGATGCTGTGGTCCACTCAGCCGCAAAGCGCAAGTTTGGCACAACTGTCCGCTAATGCGTTGGATAGCCTTGCCTTTGGCAAGTCGTTGGCGATGGTTGGTGAGGTGCGTGGCGTGGTCGACGGTGACCAGGTCGAACTTTTCTGGGAAGCCGCTGCTGATGCGCCCCCGATTGCTGCTTGGTTGGTCGCGCTCGATGACGGCGAACCGGTACGCCTCGGCGCCGACGCCGTGAGCCATCGCTTTACCGGTGTCGGGCTGGGTCGCGACTTCAGCATCAGGGTGCAGGCCGAAACGCGCGCCGGCGAGTTGAGTCAACCACGCACCTGGCTCGGTGCCACTTTGACCGATCAGACGGCCGCATTACCCGGCCCCGCGCCAATGGTTTATCTGCCTTTTGAGCAGGAGGGTGTGCTTCTGAAAAGCATGACCTTCCCCGACAATGACGCGGTGGTGCGGATAACGCCGCCTAGCGGCTTGATCAGCGGCGCCGACGCGTTGACGATGAGCGCTTGGGTCCGCATGCCTAAAGGTGTGACGAGCGGTGACCTGTTCTACTTGGGCAACCCCGCAAGCCGGTTTGAGCCGCTGCGGATTTACCTTTCCAGCGGCCGTGTCAACATTGCGACCAGGTTGGCGGTTAATCAAAGCACCCTTACCCGTTATTCCAGTCAATTTATTAACGACGGGGCATTCCACCGTATCGTGGTTGTGGTTGATTTTGCGCAGAACCAGATCAGCTTCTATCTGGATGGCCAATTCGAAAAGGTTTTGGGAACGGCTGCTTCTTCGCCGGCACCGTTCGGGGACGACGTCATGACGACCCTCACCCTGGGCGGTCACGGTACGACGACGTCGAGAATGTTCCAAGGCGAGTTGGCCGACGTCCAGTTGTGGCGAGCCGCTTGGGATGCCGACGATGTAACCTACGACTTTGCCAACCCAATGCGCGAGGGTCATCTTACTGCCGCCGGGTCCGCGCTTGCCGCAGGCAGCGACCTGCTGCTGCGCAGCATTTTCGACCAAAGCTCCGGCGATACGGTATGGGACCGCTCTGGTTCGGGTTTGCACGGTACGGCAAACGCCGCCGTGTGGCCGGGCGGTGGTCCTTCAAGCACCATTCGCGATCTGGCGAGCGGGCAAAACACGGTTTCCGAGAAGGTTAGATTGGATACCGGCAAATACGGCCAAGCGGCCCACTTCAACGGTGACGGTCGCCTGAGCTTCACGGTGCCGGCCGGAGGTACCGACAACGGTTTCAGCATGAGCTGGTGGTACCGCTTGCCGGAAGTGGGTCAGGACGGCGCCATTCTGGCGCAGTCGGATGCTGACCAGGGTCTCGAAATCGGTCTCGATCTCGCGGCCCGGCCTTGGCTGAAAATTGGACCGGCGCTGAAGCAGTCGGCCGGTGTTGCCTTGACGCCTGGTGTCTGGCATCACTTTACGCTAACCGCCGACAGCACGCAAGGCACGCGCTTGTTCCTCGACGGTCGGCCGGTGGCACGTCTGCCACAGGCGCCGATCCTTACGGCGGAATCCTGGCGTTTGGGCCATTACAGCCGCCGCTCGGGTGGCTTGTACGGCGCGCTCGATGACCTCGTTATGTGGGATCAGGTGCTCGCGCCTTCCTTGATTCAACGCCTTTCGCAACAAGGTGCTGATGAACCGTTCGGCGACCTGTTTGAGATTGCCGTCAACACGGCGGAGATCAGCGCACCACGGGTGAGCGCCACGGCGAGTTCGCTGCGCTTTGATTGGCAGGTTCCCGGCGTCAGCCTTGCGGAAATCAGTGGTTACCGCGTGTATCGCGACGGCGAAGCGACCGGCGTATTTGTGGCCGCGCCGCAAACCACCCACCTTTGGGACGGTTTGGCCCCTGATACGCGCCATGCGGTGCGCATTACCACGGTTGATCGCCATGGCAATGAAAGTGCCGGCGTGGCTTTGCAGGCCTGGACCAGTGCCGACACGCAAGTGCAGCAACAGCCCAATGATCCGGCTTCCTGGTACGATTTTGAGTTGGATAATCCAAGCCAAACGATCGCACGCTTCCCGCAACGCGGTAGCTTGGCGTCCTTCGGCGATACCGCCCAACCTGGTCTGATTGGCGCCGAGGCGGTGACCGTCGCGGCTTGGATTCGAACCAGTGCCACGCGGTCCGGGACTCAGAGCCTGTTCCACGTGCTTGGTTCGAACAATCAGGACCTTGTGCTCTTTGACCTATCCACCAATCGACCCTACTTCCGCGCTCGCGCCGGTACCACGCGTTCCACCTACTCGGCCGGCACCTCAACTGATATTAACGACGGCAAGTGGCACCGATATGTCGGTGTTGCCGATTTCGCCAACCAACGCTTGAAGGTCTACCTGGACGGCGTGTTGCTCAAGGAAAGCTCGGCCACTTTCGGCGCAACCTCGATGGAGGACACGACCTCGATCAACCAGTTCCGTGTCAGTGCCGATTCGTCGTATTACTACGACGGTGACCTGTGGAACCTGCAGCTTTGGCGTGGCGCGTTCGACGATCAGACTGCCGCGCTTGATTATCTTAATACCCTGAAAACGGTTGACCAACACCCGGCTGTGACCCACCTGACGCAAGATGACCTCGTGTTGCATTGGCGTCTGGACGACGGTGCCGACGGTACCGTGACCGATACATCGGGTCAGGAACGACACGGCGTCGCTACCAACCTGACCTGGGTTAATGAAATGAACCCGGTTCTATTGGCTAATGACCACCATGGTTTGCGTCCGCTGACGTTTGGTTCCGGGAAACCGGTTGATCCCGGCGTCATCGGGCTGGGTCTGGCCGTTAGCGAAGACGGGATCGGGGCGGCGATGCCGGCCACCCAAACCGGCGACCTAACCGGGCCCTTTACCATGAGTTTGTGGTTCAAACCCAAAGCGGGCCAAAACCAGGATCTGCGGCGTATTCTTTCGGCGGCGGGTGGCAAGTTGACCGTGACCCTCGACGGCGATCATCGCTTGGTTCTTGGCGCCGGCAATGCGCAAGCGGCCGACACCCGGAACACGCTGGTCATGGACCGTTGGTACCACTTGGTGATCAGCGGTGAACCAGGTCTGGATTGTGACTTATACCTGGACGGTCACCGCGTCGCACGCGTCCCCTTAACGGCCGACGCCGGCTTGGACCAAGGTGATTTGGTTTTGGGTGGCCGTCCCGGGCCAATTCAAACCCTGGTTGCCGAGTTGGATCAGGTTGGGCTGTGGACGGAACGTCTGACCACCGACCAGGTTAACTGGTTGCGTCAGAACCCGGCCGGTGCCACCTGGGCCAAGCACTCGACGGCGACGGCCACCGCGACCCCGGTGACCGAAGCGTCGCCTTCGGCTGCCGCTGCATCGGCGCTTGTGCGCGAAACTTCGGCCGAGGTTGAAACCCTGCAGGGGGAAACCTACAGCCGCGAGGTATATCAAACCGGCAATCACCTGGTTTTGGATGGGGCCACCCTGGAAGTCAACGGTAGTTTGATTGCGCGTTCGATTGAGTTGCGCAACGGCAGTCGTTTGACCCATCCCAGCTTGGCAGACGGAAATCCTGGCGTATTGGTGGTTGCCGCCGCTGAGCGGATCGAAATTGACCGCGAATCGCTAATCGACTTGGATGGTCGTGGTTGGCGGCAAAGCGGCGACGGCTTCAACCCGGCACATGCCGTGCCCGGCACCGGTGAAAACGGAGGGACCGCTTATGGCTCGCTGCTGCAACCAACCTTGCCAGGCGGCGGTAAACAGGGCGGTGGCGCCGTGTTGCTGATTGCGCCGGAAATCGTGCTTGACGGTCAAATCCTCGCACGCGGGATTGGTTATTCTGCCGGCGGCTCGGTCTGGCTGCAAACAGCCGATCTTTCGGGGCACGGTCTCATTGACGTTTCGGGTGGTCTTGATGAGGTCGGTCGGGGTGGTGCCGGTCGCATCGCCGTCCACGCCGACCGCATCTTCCGTTTTGGCGGTACGCTCACCAACGGCCTCCGCGATCAAGCTGCGATTCTCTTAGCCGACAGTCGTGGTCGCGAATGTCGCTTGGTTGCTCGGCTTCCCAAAATCAATTCAAGGCGAACCCTGCGGCCGGCGTTGCCGCCTGCGCTGAGCTTGACCCGCGATCATTTGGGTGAGGCGCGTTGGCTGGGCCGCCGCTTGCATCTCGAGGTCAAAACAGACGTTGATCTCAATCGTTATCTGGGTCTCCCGGCACAGACGCCGCAAGGTGTTGTTCACCTTCAGGCCGTGCAGCAAATGGGTGCGGATCGTTGGATGGTTGAGCTGAGCGGACCGCGCGAGGGCCGACTCCCGGCCGTACTCAACTTCTTCTTTGAGGTAACCAACCCTGAGGTGCTGTTACCCGCTGAAGGTATGCTGCCGATTGTTGAACCTTAAGGCCGAAATGGGGGAACGGCGCTGTTTTGGCCGCGTCGTTACCCCCTTCGGTTTTTTAAAATGAGCCCTCTCCGTAGAGGCTCTGTTTCATGAATCCTTTATTGACGGGGGCTTGGTGTTATAAGCCGCGATGTTTTTTGAAAATCTTTTTAACGAGAAAATTACAGAGTGTTCTAAGCCTTTCCTCTTGGGGGTCAATCGTTTAAAATAGAAGCGTTTTGTTTCGACCGGTGTCTTTCGTTGCGAAAACCCGTGTCGATTTTTTTATATGTTCGGCTGAACTTTTTTAAGCCGGCTCTAATTTTTTCGTTCTTTACGGCTGTTTCGGTTTCCTGTGACCAAAGGGCCGGCACCATCAACTCACCACTTATCGTTTTTTGACCTACCTTCGCAGGGCGTGTGCCTTTGCGTGCGCATCGCCCGGCCGTCGTGTTCACCGCCGATCGTTGTCATCTTGGAGTGGTCCCATGTCCTTTGCCTGGTTCTTTTATGACTCACCGCGACTTTTACATTTAACCGGTCAGAACAGCCGTCGCCTTTTGCTGTCGACCCATCGAACTCATTTCGCTTACTTGTGATTTTTTGCCGCCATTCGCCCGCGTACTTTAGGGTGCGCTTCACTTTTACTGCGCTTGCCCACAAACACCACAGGGTTTCAGCCCATTGCTCACGACGCTTTGTTGTATTTTTTGAGGTTCTCCATGATGCGTTTTCTTGCGTTCGCTCTGATCTGTCTGCCGGCTTTCGCCTTCCAAAACGGCTCGGATACCGTCTCTGGCAATCTCAAGGCGGTTTTCCGTATGGAGCCGTTAGGCTTCCAAATTGGGCCGGAGCGGCAAGTGTTACTCATGGAAAACCCTGAAGCGTCGGTCTTTTTTGAGTATTCCTACGATGGCGAAGTGAGCGACAACATGCGCATCGAAGGAACGTTGGTGTCGCCCAGTGGCGACCAGACGAAGCTGTCCCAGGCATATAACCTCGGCCGCATCATGATTCATCGCGATCAAATCAGCGAGGAAGGCTCCTGGCAGTTGACGAATCTGGCATTGCTGGACGGCGATGAGCTGGTGGCGGAAGGTCAACCCGATGTCGTTACCATCGACGCCGTTTCCGAGTTATTGGTTTCGCGCGCCACGGTTGAAGAACTCAGCCGCGACGAATTGGAAGAGCTGGGTTTTGTGTTTAACAAAGACGATTACCGCGCGGTTAAATTCAACCTGTCGCTGGTCGTGGGTGCGACCGAGGTCCCGATCCGCGTGCCGGTGCTGTTACCCGTCAATGAGTCGGACACATGGCGATCGCCAAAGGTGATTCCAGACCCCTTTTTGCCGGCCAAGATTTTAACGCTTTGGCCTGACCCGCCGGGTAATCCCAAATTAAGTTTTGTTGGTGAAGAATCCTCCAATACCATTGCCGCCGATCCCGCGAAGGTCCTCAGTTTGGTGGTGATTCCCGGCAAAATTCATCACCTAAAAAGTATGTTTCGCATTGCCGTCGTCACCATGAACGCGGCGCCGGACGGGGTTGATGTAAGTGTTGAAAACCTCAAAGCCAAAATTCAATTTCCGCACCCGACCAAATACGGTCACCCGCTGAGTTTGATTGATCCCGAAAACGGCGGTTTGGAACGCGGCATGATTTATGTGGGTGAGGATGGCCAGAGCGGTACCTGGGATGATCGCGACACCATCGAACCCAACCAAGAGGCTACAGCCGAATATTACGTGCGTGGCAACGTGCCCGGCATTCACGACGTGACTTTTGATATCACCGGTACCGCCACCGCCGGTCCCGATACGCGTTTTGCTGTGACATCGCAGGCACGCGGGCGCGTGTATGTGCGCAACCCCGAATACACAGTTACCTTTGAGCACCCGGAAGTCATTGCCAAGGGCGAACCCTACGACCTGACCATGCACATCAAAAATGTCGGCGCGATTGCGTTGACGGATTTCCACATCGCCATGGATCCCTACCGTTTGGTGGGCGTGACGATGTTGGCGGGCACCAATCCCACCCAATCGGCGGGTGACATACCGCCAGGTGGGGAAGCGGCGTTGACCTGGGGGATGCGGGCCGACGCGACCGGCCAAGTGGTCGCCTCCTATTACCGCGTCGAAGAGGGCATCTCCAGTTCGTTGCAACTTTCGGTAGGCATTGCGCCGACCGGGGAGCGGCTGGCCTCGACCGTGCTTTCTTTCCCAACTGAATTTAACAACCATTTCGAAGCCGACTTGAGGACGCCGTTAGTCCGTTTTGCCAAAAAACTGTTCGATTTGTCGCACATGGTTGAGGAAGAGTTACCAGGTCACTTGTTGCCGCTTTCCGGCAGTGTGGCCAAAGCGTTCAACCAGGAGTTGGCGTTTGCCGGGACATCGATCGGCTTGGGCGCCAATTCAGAGCAAGCCCATATAAGTTTGATGCGCACGGTGATTGGTGCGATGGGCGGTGTGCCCGCGATCGATCGCTTCCGCCGCGAGGCCGAGCGCCTCAGCGAACCCGATCTTGACGCGGCCTTTGAACCCTTTTTGCGCAATTTGGCCGCCGGCCGCTCCGGTCGGGACTTGCTCGAGTGGATGGGCCGGGAGAATCGCGACTGCGAGGGTTTGGCTTTGGTTCTGGTCGAAGGCGCACCAAGCGCGGTGCTGCAAGCGCAGGATCTCACCGGGCGTGTTGTTGCGACTGACGGCGCGGTGGCGCTGCCATTGAGTGCCTGGTTTGACCTGGGTGACGGTCGTTACTTAGCATGGTTGGGCGGCGTGACCGGCTCGATCACGATTACCCCAAGCGGCGTCGCTGGTTCAGATCTGCGCTGCCAAGCCGTGTTTAACCGCAATGGTACCGATGACTTGGTGTACTTCGACAGCGGCACCTGGACGCCGGCTGTCGATCCGCTGTTGGTGCTTCAACCCGAAAGCTTGCGCTGGGATATCGAGGAAGCGGGTGCACTGCGTGAGGTCCCCGGTGAGCGCGTTCCCTGGACGCCGTTCGGGATCGTCGGGGTCAAACATCTTTCGCCGGTTGACCATCTCGGTGTTGACTCTCACGGTCGTCAAGTTGCGTTTATGTTCAACAAACCCTTGAGCCTTAGTGCGATAAGTGACTTTAGTGCGCATCTGAGCATCAACGGTCGACCCGCCGTCACGGGCCAAGTTCAAAACGACCGCCGTTTCCTGATTGTTAAGGCGGCCCTGCCACTGGGGCCTTATCGCACCAACCGCTATACCTGGCGTGACCTTACGGCCGAGGACGGCAGCAACTTGGCGCTCGTCGAGGGCACTTTCCAAGGCGACGCCTTTTTCCGGGGCGTCAGTGTGCGCGGCCGCGTCGTCGACCGTGCCGGTTCCAATATTCAAGACGCGACGGTTAACCTCTTGCTGCTGCCAACCAGTTCCGACGGCCACCCACCGCGTTATGTGTTGATGGACAAAGTGAATCCCGACGCCGACGGCAATTATTCCTTTGATTTCGTGCCGGTTCGGTCCGAGGGGATTCCCATTCCCGCGGCGGAGGACAATCCTTTTACCTTCGACCGCGATTTGTACGAACGTTTCGTCGGTTACCTCAAGGCGAAAAGCGAGTTCCATGTGGTGGTGCAACTTGCCGATGGTCGCTACGAAAGACGCAAATTTATTCCGCAGGCGCCCGGTCAAGAAGTGGTGGCCGAATTCTCGTTCCTCAACTTGGGTTCAATTTACGGGCAGGTCACGGCGGATGACGGCACACCGATTACCGATACGCAGGTGTATGCGGTTAATGAGGACCCTGGCCGTGATTTTCCGCGCGTTACGCCGCAATTGGTGCCGACCGATGAAAACGGCATGTACCGGATTGACGGTTTGGAAGTGGGCCGCGTGCTTTTGAAAACACGCGCCCGTGACGGCCGGCTGGCTTACCGCAGCGTGTTTCTTACCCGTGAGGAAAGTCCGCTGCGGGTGGATTTGACCTTTGGTACCGTGAGCGCCGATATTACCGGGCGCATCACCCAAGTGGTTGACGGCGAAGACTTGCCGTTGGCCAATGCGGTGGTGGGTTGGTGGGCCACCGGCACGACGCCGCTAAGCTGGCGACCCTATCCCGACAGCCCCGGTGAGCTGCTTTACAATGCCATGACACGAACGGATGAAAACGGTGTTTACTTCTTAGACGATGTGCCGGCCGGTGTTGGCAAATTGTGGGTGTTGGGCGAGCGCAATTTCAGGTCTATGAACATTACCGTGGGTGGCAACCAGGAATTCGTTCAGGACCTGCGTCTGGTAGAACCCACGCCGACGTTAGGGGGTGTGATTCGTGGTCAGGTCGTTGATTATCAGGGGTTTCCGCTGGAGGGGATTCCGGTTTCCGCCGGCGCGGGAACGGTCAGTGGTCCCGACGGCCGCTTTGAACTCACTGTTTCGGTTTACCCGATGACCGAGTTGATGACGGTTTCGGCCGTTCAATCTGAATACGACCGCAACGGTGTTTGGATTCCCCGGGCCGAGCGATTGCGCGGCAAGGCCACGATCAGCATTTCCAGTGATCGCCTTGTGGTCGAAGATGTCTTGATTATTGCGCTAAGGGATCCACGGGTGTCCGGTTCCTACCTGGATGTCGCCGGCAATCCAATCCCCTTTGCACCGATTTACAACCCGCCCGACGACGGCCTCAAACGGGGGCGTCCGTTTGCCTACACCGACCACGAGGGTAAATTCTCCGGGTCTTTGTTTGATACCAGTAAGTTTCCCGGGCAGTATTGGGACCCACACTTGGGCCTGCAAACCGGTGCCAACCTGTTTACCGGCTACCGTTTCCCCAAGCTGGCGGAAACCGAGGTGACGGTGGGGATTGCCGGCTACGAGAACGTGGTGGTTCAGGAAGAGCCGCAGTCGAAGGTGCGCGTGCGCTTGGTCGACGGCGAAGGTGCGCCGGTGATCGGTCGCGTAAACGTTGAGGGTTTTCTGCCGTCCAACAACAAGGAAACCATGGGCATGGTGGTGCAAGGTCGTTTGTATTCGGTGCTGACCGATACCGACGGTTATGCCTTTTTTGACCCGATTAACATTCGTGAAACAACCATTTACGGCCAACATCCCTTGCTCGGCGAAACCAACCACTTTAAATACACGCCGACCGTGCTGGGTCCGGACGATGAAGTGCCGACCGTGGTTTTAGCTTATTCTTCGCAAAACGAACCGACCAACCTCTACGGCCGCATTTTTGCCTCCGACGGCGTTAGCCCGGCCGCCGAAGGAACCTTGGTCACCGCGCGTGTTGGTGGCTTGCAGGCAACCACACGCACCAATCCCGAGGGTTGGTATTGGTTTGATACCTTGGTTACCACTGAAACCAAACAATTCGTCGATATGGTGGTTTACCATCCTGAGTCGACCGACTGGGCCGCTGAAAAGGTCTACCTAGACCGCGAAATGCGGTTCCGCCACGACATGATCCTCAGCGGGCGCAATTCGGTGCTGGTGCGCGTCGTCGACAGTTACGGCGCGTTGGTTGAAACCGGCAACGTCACCGTTTCTTATTCCGATGTGCTGTACCAAGAGCCGACGGCGGTCGACGAGTTCGGTGAAACCCGTATCGAACCGATTGTGTTATCACAACAGGTATTGCCGACCCAACAAGCATTGCTGTTTGAAAACCTGCCCGCCGGCGATATCACGCTCAAAGCCATCCACGGCAACGGTTTGACCGCGCTCAAGTCGGTTGCCTTACCCCGTGACGGTCGTCAATTGGAGATTTACCTGCGTCTGGAAACGCCGGCTTCGATTTCCGGTGTGTTTTACGACAACCTTGGCGACGTCATTCCCGAAGGTGAAATCCAACTGCGTCACAACAATGCCTTGCTACAGCAACGGGTGACCGCTGCCGAGGACGCCGCCCAACCGGGTGCCTTCCTGTTCGACGCCTTGCCGATGCGCCAATACACGCTGACCGGTCGCGACCCGGACACCTCCCTGAGTGGCACGCTTGAGGTGCAGCCGACGCCCTACAACCCCGATCCGATTGTGCGTTTGCAAGTTGATCCGGTGGGTCACATTGACGGGATCCTGCAGTGGGAAGGCGAACCGCTGGGCAATACGCGTTTGACCATTTTGGACGACAACGGCGAATTCTCCGGCCGCAAGGTGAGGTTCGCCACCGGCACCGATGAATTTGGTCATATCGATATCCGCAATTTACCGCTCGGCAAATACGTGATCTACGCCCACGCCCAAGTGGGCGCCGGCGAGGGCACCGGCCGCGTCAGTTTGGTTGAGGCCGGTCAAACCGCCACCGTTGACATCCAGTTCCGCCCCACCCATGACTTGGAACTGACCGTGCTGCAAGCGGACGGACTGCCGGCCGCGTTTACCCAAATCACGATTCGCATCGCTGGGGGCGCCTACTTCAACGGCACCACTGGCTTCACCGACGAAAACGGTGTGGTCAAGTTGCGCAACCTGGATAGCGGCTACTACGTGATTACCGGCCGCGAGCAACGTTATGCCATGTCCTTGTTTACCCCATTTTCCATCAGTCCTCAGGACCCCGCCGAAGTCAGCTTCGAGGTCCAGTTCCCTGGCGTGGGTACGGTTTCCGGTCAGGTCGTCGACGAGTTCGGCGTGCCGATCGGTTTTCCCGTCACCGTCCGTTTCCTCGACAAACGCGTCGAAAGCGAAGTTTGGCGCAAAACCGATACCGATGCCGCCGGTTTCTTTTACTGGGACCGCGTGCCGCTGAACACGCCGATGATCATTAACGCCGTATCCAATCGCAATCTGGAGTCCGAAACGGCGCGTTTTGAAGTGCGTGAACACCTTGAGCACCAAGAAGTGACCCTGGTGATGCGGCGCATGACCAGCGCCTCGGGTCAGGTTGTTTTTCCCGGCGGGGCACCGGTGCCCTATGCCAAGGTTTGGACCAAGGAACCGCAGAAAATCATCGGCCAAGCTGATGCCGCCGGATACTTCACCCTCGATCCGGTCAGTACCGGGGTGGCCACCATTTTTGCCAAAGATCCTTTTTCGCCACGAACCGCGAGCCTGGGCATCGTCACCGAATACGACGGCGACGATCTGCCGGTACCGCACCAAAACCTACTTCTGGAATTGCAAGGGGTCGGTACCCTGAGCGGTGATGTCGCGCTTTCCGACGGCACCCCGTTGGCCTTTGGTACCGTGCAACTGACGCACCAAGAAACCGGTGCGGTGCACGACCTCAGTCTTTTTGCCGATGGTTCTTGGTTCCAGAGCCAACTGCCGATCGGTACCTACCGCCTGCGTTCCTACGACGTGGAGCGGCGCACCTGGGCCGAGGACGAACCTGAAATCACGCTGGCCGGCGACGGCGACAGTGGTGTGATTGATTTAGTGTTCCAACCCAGCTACGAAGTGCGCGGGCGCGTGTTGGCACCGGGTCGGCTGGAAGGCATCGAAAACGCACTCGTCGAATTGTGGATGAACCAGGGTGGTGGCAACTGGGCGCGCACCCATCACAACGTGTCGTTTGCCGACGGGTTCTATTTCCTCGAACACGTTTATCCCGGCACTTACCGCATCCTCATTCAAGACGAATTGCGCGAGCATACGCTGACCTCCGAAATAACCGTCACCGGCGACCGCGACGACGCCGACTACGAATTGATGCCGACCCGTTCGCTCAACGGGGTCGTCGTCGACGGCAACAACGTGCCGTTGTATCCCGGTTTTGTCAGCATCCACGCGATTGACGGTGGGCCGCTTGCCAGTGGTCAACTCGATCAAAGCGGCGCCTTCCGCCTCAATGATATCGGTCGTGATCAGGTGCTCGTCAAAGTAAGCTGTTTGCGGGGTTGGTTCACCTTTGAACAAGTGGTCAACCTGGCGCCCGGCGACAACAACGTCGCCTTTACCGGACCGGAGACGGTCGAAGTGCGCGGCCGACTTGTGGTTCAAAGCGAAGACGTGATCACCGGTAGCGCCGGCTTGGTTTATCGTGGCCGTTCACGCGGTCGAACCGTCAATATCGACGGTTCCTTTGCCGTCAACCGCGTACCGGTTGGCGAACCCATGACCTTGTACGTTTCCGCGCGTTCCAGTTCCCGCAACATCGAAGTTGGGCCGTTCACCGCCGACACCGATCTGGGCGACATCATGCTTGACCTGATGCCGCCGGAACTGCCCGATTTCCCCGACGGCATCCAGATCAACACCATGCCCGGTGTGGTGCGGATTCCGATTAATGAAGACGAAGCGGATTCCGCCTTTGACCCTAGCAAAACCCAGGTTTGGTTGAACGATATCTCGGTTCAATCGGCCTTGGTCTACGACGACGGCGCCGTTGTTTTGCGTTTCGATTCGTTCCCGCACCGGGCCGTGCGGGGCCGCAACTTGCTGAAACTGGTTGTTGCAAACACGGCGGGCACCAAAAACTTCCGCACCTACGAATGTTTCATCGATCCGCCCGGCGTCACGCTGGATGTCGATCTGGTCAACAACGCGACCCCGACCGGCATGGACGCCTGGCTCGAACAAGGGGCGGTCATTCAGACCGACGAACATCGCCACGCCTACTTCCACGGCTTGGCGCCCGGTGTCGTGCGGCTGTGGGCGCGCAACGGTGTCTACGGCGCGTTCCAAGAAGTCACCATTCCCAGCGGCGATCCATTGGTGGTCAAAGTTAAACCGAACATTTTTGCCAGTGCGGCGGTACAGGGCCAAGTGCGCGACGCCGACGGCGAACCCCTTGCCGGCGTGCGCGTGTGGCAAGGCAACCAACCGACCGTGACGGAATTAGACGGTACTTATCGCATGTGGCCGTATCGCCTCGGCCAAAGCGGCGTCCTGCATGTCAATGAAAGTCAGGGTGTTGGTTATGTCGATACGCCGCACGTGACCCAAGCGGGGTCGACTGTTTACAACCAAGACATCGAGGTCGCACCGACCGGCGCTTTGGTTGGCACCGTCACCGACAGCGACGGCGTCAAGCCGGCCACCGATGTGACCGTGTCGCTGTATCACGACGACCTTCCCGAGGTTTTCCAACAGGTGATGGATGTCGACAGCGAGGGACGTTTTGCCTTCGAACGCGTGCCGGTGAATCCGTTGCGTTTGGTTGCGCGTCAAAAAGTAGGTGCGCGTGCCGGTTTTGCCGAATACAGCGGCATGCAACCCGGCCAAACCGTGACCTTACAGGTCCAGCTCGAACCCGTCGGCCAAGTTGCCGGCCGGTTGTTGGATCGCGACGGCGCGCCGGTTGCCGCCGCCCCCGTCAAGGTGGTCGGTCGTCGTGGCAGTGTGTATGCCGAGGGCCAAACCGGCGCCGACGGCCGCTTCACCTTAACCGAAGTCTCCTATGGTGATTTCACCATTGACGGTGAGTCGCAAAGCCATTTGGGTTTTGTGAAGCAAGCTTTTACCCTTGATCAAGGCAGTTTGGAATTAGGCGATCTGACCCTACAAGATGACCAGCCGCCCAGCTTAACCGTGACCCTTGCCGAGGTATGGGATCCGCTTTTGCGACCCGGTTTGAACTATCAAATCAGCGATGATCGTCGCCTGGCGTCGCTTGACGTTGTCGTTAACGCGTTTCCTGAATTACAGGTTACCAAAACGGTTAGCGGGCTTTCGTCCGGTAGTTGGATCTCGTTGCCGGTTCCTGACGACATTACCTATGGTGTGTACCCGATGTCCGTGACCGTGACCGATCATTTCGGTCAAACGACCACGTGGCAGGGCGATCTCAACGTCGCCGACGACATCACGCCACCGACGATTAGTTTGCTTTCACCCCAAGACGTGCCCAACCTGGAAGAGGGCGCCGTATTCCGTTTGGTGGTTGATGTGGCCAAAGATGCGCACGACGTGGCGGTTGAATACCAGGGTGCCGATCTGATTGCCGGCTATGGCGCGTTTAACGGCACCGTGCATGAGTACGATGTGCGCGTCCCGCCGGTCACCGCCTCGGGCCGCATCGAAATCGACGTGCTGGCCCGTGATCTGCGCGGCAACCAAGCGCGTTTGGCGGTGCCAATCGACGTTATCGACCGGACCTTTACCGGTACGCCGTCGCTGGTTTCCACCAGCCATTTTGACGGCCAGCCGATGCCGTTGAATTTGAACCAACCCCTGGTGCTTGATTTACGCGCCGAAGCGGCCGACCCCGATGGTTTGCAACGCGCCTGGCTGTACATCGACGACGTGCTCGTCTACGAAACGACCCTGGTGGGCGAGACCCAAACCCTTGCCTACCGCTACCAACTGCCATCGGCGACCACGCCGCGCACGCAGCTCGCCGTGCGCTGGGAAGTGGACGACATGGGTTTCAATCGCAGCGTTCAAACCGTGACCCTGCAACACATTGACGGCGAGATCTACGATGAAAACAACCCGCTGGCCATCAGTCGCTACAGCACCATCTACGACAACCGCAGCCTGATTTTGGTGGGCGGTGTGCATGTCATCGACGGTCGCCACAACCTGACCAACCTGATTATGGTCAACGGCGCCAAAGTACAACTTTCCCGTTCTTCGGATACCTTGCTGGGTGACGCCGCCGTTACCGCGCTGACCGTGAGTGGGGCGATGGTGGTTGATGTCGGCACGCGTATTTCTGCCGATGCCAAGGGTTTCCCCCAGGCTGCCCTGTACGTGGGCGGCAACCACACGCCAAACCACGGCGGTTTGACCGTTGGCGAAACGGACGCCGCCCAAGCCTTCGGATCGGTCGTCGAGCCGATGACCGTTGCCGCCAATTCCGGCGGTGGCGCGCTGTTTGTGGATGCCGCGCGCTTAACCGTGTCGGGTGTGATCTCCGCCGACGGCTTTTATACCGGAAACCTCTTTGGTGCCGGCGGCAGCATTTGGCTGAACAGTGACCAACTGGAGGGTTATGGCGAAGTACGTGCCAACGGATACGTGGATTACGATGCCCCGGCCCACCGCAATACCGCAGGTGGTCGTATCGCCATTTACGGCCACGGCGAAAACCTGCGTTTGCGCGCTGACGGACGCGGCTACGCCGGCCACGGCACCCTGTTCCTCAAAATCCCCGATAGCGCCTATGCCGACGGAACGCGTGATGTCCTGCGCGTACAAGGCCGTGCACGCGGGTTACACCACGCCGTCACGCCGTTGCCGATGTTGCGCGGCGTGGTGGGTGAAGACCTGACCTTCTTGCCGACCCAGCAAGGGCCGGACGGATATCGCGACAAGCTGATCACCGCCACCTCTTTTGGTTACGACCTGTTTAAAGGTCTGTATGTTTGGCGTGAAGGTGAGCCGGAAAACCGCGTGCGCATCGACCGCGCGGTCGGCAATGAGTTGGTATCCGAGCCCGACCAAGCCTTCCCCGTTTTCCAAAACGGTGATGTGGTTCATGTCGGTTATCCGTTTGACCTGGTTGAGGTTTTGGACGATGGGCGTCTGGGCGTGAGCGGCACTGATTGGGACATGCCGTTGCTGCTTGAGAAGGGGACGCTGGCGACCACCGCCGGCCAGACGCTTGATCTCAGCGGTGTGCCTTTGAGCGGGACCCAGGTTCAACTCGACGGCGATTTCCGTATGGATCAACTGACGGTTGCCGCCAATCGGACCGTCTCGCTTAACGGTTCGTTAACGTCCGAAAACCTGACCGTTGCCGAGGGCGGCATCTTGCGCTCGCTCAACGTCCACCCGGCACCGAACGTGGCTGTGACGGCAACGACCATCACTGTCGACGGTGAGATTACCGTGGCTGCCAATAAAGGCTTTGCGAATCCGCTCTACGGACGCCACGGTGGTTTACGGCCCTCGACCGACCAACCGCGAGATCCAAAAACCAGTGGTTCGCTGTACCGGCCGGCCGGCTTTGCCGGCGGTGACGGCGGCATGCTGCATCTCACTTTTGACAGCTTGACCCTCAACGGCGCGGTGACCTTGGCCAACGGCGAAGTCGCCGGCGGTGCTTTGCTCGAAGGTCGCGTCCTGCAGGGGTCCGGTCCGCTGCGTGCCGACGGGGGCGTTATCGGCCTTTCCAGTGGCTATGGCAGCGGTGGCCGTTTGGCCTTGGTTGTCGACGACCTCGACGGCTTCGACGGCTTGATGACGACGTACGGCCATCCCGGCTACGGTGAAGACAACCGTATTTCCGGTGCGGGCACGATCTTTATTAAAACCGCCGCCGACGTCGACGGCCGCTTGATTGTTGACAACGGCGGCCGCCAGGCGCCGCTCGACCACACCGTTTTGCCCGTGTTCGGAACGCGAACAGCGGGTGAGGGGACAACCACGACTTCCGTGGTTGGCGACTTCCCGGCTGATGGCGAATATGTCGGCATGTATGTGCAACTGGAAGGTCAGGAACCGCAAGCGATTGTGGCGCAAACGCCGACGGCGCTGACCTTGGCCGGCGAGATTGCCGGTTTGAGCGCCGGTGTTTCGCTGACCGCCTTCCACCGTTTCGACGAAATCGTTTCACGCGGCGGCGCCACCGTTTACACCAGTGACATCATTCGCGTCTCGCGCGATCCGGTTCTTGACGGCGGCGCGATCAACGCACCGATTGAGCGCGAGGGTGGCAACGGGACCCGCACCTTCGCCGACGGCGCCGGCGAGTTGACCGTTGACGACGGCACGCAAATCTACGAGCTCGACAACTTCCAGTTGGTGGTCCACTTCCCACTCGACGTAACTCGGGTGACCTTGCGCAACGGCGCCTCGTTGACATACAACGCCGGCTTGCGTGCGCAGGTCGTCAACGTCGACGCCGCGACGCTTTTCTCTGGTGTCGACGGCCCGGATTTTGGTTTGGTCGCCGAAACCGTGACCTTGACCAACAATGCCTTGTGGACCGCGCGACCCCACACCGACACGCTGGATCCGGCGCGTATTAACGCTGATGTGAGCGGCACGCTAACCGTCGATGCCACCTCGGCCATCGTGGTTGGCGGCGACAACGGCGGTGGCCGCAATGTTGCGCCAAACCGACCCGCCCATGCCGGCTTCGAGCGCATTTCCGATAGCTTCAGGACTTCTTTCGATCGGCCCGTGCGCGGTTCCTTTATGCAGCCGACCTATCGCGTCCCACGCGGTGGCGGTGCCATGCGTTTGCGCTGTGCCACCCTTGATTTGGCCGGTCGCCTCGAAACCACGCGCCTGGAAACTTCAAACAGTCAAACTGCTGCCGGTTCGATTTGGCTTGAGGCCGATCAATTCCTTGGCAGCGGCCGCATCAACAGTGGCGTAACCGGTGGCCGTGTCGCCATTTACCACAGCGGCGATGCGTCATTCCTGGCTCGTTACGATGTGGTTATGCACCCCACCCAAACCAGTGGTTTGCTTGCGGGCGGAACCTTGTTCGTCAAAGGTGCCAACCAGCAATATGGCGAGCTGTTTGTTTCGCAAAATCCAGATCACCTCAGTTCCGAAGAGTCGTTGCAGTTGCAAACCCGTTTGACCGGTCTCACCGGACCCGCGACCTTAACGATTACCTCCAGTGATCAGGACCCCGACCCATTGGTGGTCCACGATCCGGCGTGGACCGACGTGATGCCGGGTCTTGCCGGCTTGTGGGTGCGTTTCTCCGTCAACGGTACGGACTACGAAACGCAAGTTCGCGATAACGACGGGGGGCGTTTGTTGTTGGCGGCGCCTGCTTCCGGCACCCTACCCGACACCTTGCCGTTGGGAACCGAACTGAATTTCGTCGTCAAACTCGATCGTTTGACCCTGCGTCATGGTGCGCAATTGCATTTCGCAGGTGACATGGAGCTGGGCGAGTTGGTGCTCGACGAAAGCGACCAGTTGGCCTCGCTGTGGGTGCGCGACCTTAAGGGTTTACCCGACGACTGGACCTTGCGCGATCGCAAATTGCGTTTGACCCTGGATCAGCCTTCGTTTGACGGCAAGTCAATTACTTTGGAAAACAGTGAGTTGTGGCTGGATAAACCAATCACCCTGACGCGTTTAACCATGGTGAACAGTGCCGTCAAACATTCGCCCAACGTCGTTAGGGGTGAAAGCCATTTTTACCGACCCGGCATTCATCTAACCGTTGGTGAAGTCACCATGGATGCACAAAGCCGTTTTGCCGACAGCGGTTATGGGCAATGGAGCCCCGGCGATTTGGGGTACACCAATCATGGTGGGACACACCGCAGTTCCGACCCGAATACCTACGGTAGTTTGTTTGAGCCGGATTTACCTGGGGCCGGTGTTTCCTCAGCGGGTGGGCGCATTTTCTTGCAGACGCCCGTGCTTAACGGTGGGACCTTTGACGTCTCCTCTAAAGAAGCAGCCGGTTCGATTTGGTTGGAGGTGGGCACGGTTACCGGCGCCGTCCACTTCAATGCCGGTCGGGACGGAAACAGTGGCGGCGGTGGCCGTATAGCAATGGTTTACGACGATATCTCGCAAGCGCAAATCACGACCGATACCCGTTGTACCTTCAGTTCCGGCACCTACTTCAGCAAGGAGCGCGCCGCTGAATTTGGCACTTTGGTCATCGACAACGGCGAGTTCGGCCAAGCCGGCGAACGCGTGACCGTGCTGCCGACCTTTGCACCGGTTACGCTCGACGCCAACTTCTACACCTCGCAAGAAAACGGCACCACGCGTTTGTGGCTGCCAGGTCTTGAGCTAAGCGATTGGTATCGCGGTTACCATGTCGCCTTTAACGACGACACCACGACCCTGTTCCGCATTGGCAAAATCGAAGCCGGCGAAGGCGGCACCGCGCTGCATCTCGCAGGCACCTTGCCCGCACTGA
Organism: Holophagae bacterium; assembly: GCA_030429565.1. Classification (GTDB taxonomy): domain Bacteria; phylum Acidobacteriota; class Holophagae; order Acanthopleuribacterales; family Acanthopleuribacteraceae; genus Acanthopleuribacter. The sequence goes on from JAUIFE010000003.1 coordinate 86,362, forward strand.
GTGCCGGTGATCGCTTAGAACCCGTGGTTCGTTTGGCCAACCTTGATCTGTGTTCCGGCTGCCAACTCGCGCCCGCCGAGCTCAAAATCATCACCGACAACAGCTACGCCGCCGGTCACGTCTTCCGCGACGGCGAACAAAACTTTGTCGAACCGCCGCAAGTCGCCGACGGTCACTTGCAACTCGACGGCTTCACCATGGAAATCCAGCAAGCCGTGTCTTATGACCGGGTTACCTTGCGCAATGGTGCGTCGCTGCGCCTGGTTGGCGACAGCAACCAAATCGGCACGCTTGACCTTGACGGCGGTTCCTTAACGATACCGCTGAACTCAAGCGAAACGCCGACGCTGAGCGCCGGCGACATCACGCTGACAGGGACAGCATTGTTGCAAGCGGCCTATGTGACGGTTTCCGGCACCTTGACGGTCGGTCCCGACGCCGTCGTGCAAGGTTTGCCTTTTGAGGGTGCTACCTTCCGCTGGGGTTCCAAATCGGTTTACGATGCGGAGCAGATCATCGCTGGTGGTTTGCCGACTTATCCCGTTGCCGATCTGATTTATGGCGATTTCCGTCGACCCTGGTATCCCGTACCCGGCCTGCACCGCTTGCGGGTAAACGCAGATCGCGCCGTCATCGATGGTACGCTGTGGCCCGGTGCCAAGGCTTTATCGAGTGGGAGCGATGCCGGCGGGACGCTGTGGTTGGACGTCGACCAACTGGCCGGCCAGGGTCGGATCCACGCCGACGCACCGGCGATGTTATCCAGCGGTGCCGGCGCCGGTGGCCGCGTTGCGGTTTATTACCGCGACAACAACGCTTGGCAAGGCGTCTTGAGTGCGCGTGGCAGTGTGTTGCCCAATGCCTACAATATTTCCCAGCAAACCGGTGCCGGCACCGTTTTCACCAAAGCTGACGCTCAGGCTTATGGTGAACTGACGGTGGTTGGCAACGACCGGCTCCATTACGCCGGCGCCACGCCGTTGCCAGGCTTAGGCCGTGTGACCCTGAGTGATCAGGTTGTGGTCGACGGCAATCAGTTGGTTGACCCCAATGCCGTTTTTGCCAACGGTTTGGCTGGCGCGACCCTGGTCATTGATGAAGACGGCAATCCGCAAACCTTTGTGATTACCGACAATACCGCAACCTCGATCACCGTCGATCAACCGTTGCCCGCTTTGAGTGCCGGCACCGTGATCACCGCCCAGTTGCATCTGGACGCGGTTCAGGTCGATAAGGGTGGCCGCTTGTGGACGCCGGACCACCTCGTCATCCACGGTCAATTCAAGCCCGCCCTGGAAAACCGCGACAGCGGTGATCTGTGGTGCCGTCGCTTGACCCTGCCGACCGACACCCTGACCCTGGACCAGGGCGCCTTGGGACTGCGCATTGATGAAACAACCAACCTGCGCTCGATCAACGTCAGCGACGCGACGCTGGTCGTTAACGGCGCGCTTGCGCTGGAGCAACTCACCCTCGGCAGTGGTGCGACCTTGACCCACACAGCGTTGCTTCCTGCCAGTCAACGCAAGTTCAGCTACGACCTGGAAGGGCTGCATTTACAAGTGAACGCTCTATCGGTTGCCGCCGATGCGGCGGTGAACGTCGCAGGGAAAGGTTACGAAAGTTACATCAGTGGCCTCATGGCCCGTTCCCATGGCGGCCTTGTGAGTAGTGGCGCGTACACCTACGGTTCGCCATTTGAACCGCAACTGCCAGGCACCTACGGCGGTGGCGGCATCATCAAAATCTTTGCGCAAAGCATTCAACTCGACGGGGCACTCAATGCCAGTGGTTACGTGGGTGGTTCGATTTGGCTGAACACCGCGACCATCGCCGGTGCGGGCACGATCACCGTTGATTCCGCCGGCCTTCTCGATGGGTCCAACCACGGTTCAGCCGGTCGGATTGCACTTTATTACGACGATAACCAATTGGTGAACCTGCCGACCGCGCGCAGTACCGTCCGCGAGAATTTCTCGGACGCGTATGAGCAAGCAGGCGCCGGTACCGTTTACCTGCGGCAACGCAACGCGGCTGACGGTGCGCTTTACCTGATCAACCGCGATTTGGGAACCAAAAGTGTGCTGGCCACACCTTTGGCCGCCGTTGGCAGCCACACGCTCACCGAAACGCCGGCCGATGCCCGTGTGTTGGTGCAGTCGGGTGCGAACTGGCGACCCGGTTTGGAAGGCATGGAAATTGTCGACCAGCAAACCAACGAGGTGTACCGCATTGTGGCGCACACCAAAGACAGCCTGACCTTGGATCGGCCGGTAGTACCGGCCCCGAGCGCGGGCTGGGCCTATCGCGGCAGAGCGCCGATTGATCGCGTTTACACCGGTTGGGCGCGTTTGGTCGCGGCCGACGCTGCCGAACTCGACGCTCAGGTAACCGACAACTACGAAACCGATGCACCGGTTATCGATGCCGTTAGTTTCAGCTTGCCGCTGGCCAACGCCGCCGTCGCCGGCAGCCCGTTCCAAATGGATCTGGCCGCCTCCGACCTGAGTGGTATCGCCGCCGTCAGCGTGACCTTTGACGGGCAAACGCAAAACGGTTCCGGTCAAGGTCCCTGGACCTTTAATTGGACCGCGCCCAACGTGACCGTCGCGACCGACTATTCGGTTGCGATTGAGATCAGCGACAGCATTGGCAACACGCGCCGCGAACAGCGCGCCTTGGCGGTTTGGCCGGTCGACAGCGAGCTGCCGGTGGTGACGGTTGAGAGCCCCGCCGAAAACACGAGCTTCGACAGTGATGTTGATGTGACGACCCGTGTGAGCGTCACCGATAACTACGGTTTAGCGCGGGTGGTTTATCAGTACGGTGATGAGACCCGCACCGTTAATGTGGCCGACAAAAACACCAACGCCGTTGACGAGCAAGTTTGGCGTTTGCCGACTACCGTGGGCGATCAAACCGTGACGCTGACGATTGAGGCTTATGACCTTAGCGAACAGCGCGGTTCAACCACGCTGAACCTCACCGTACGTGACACCACGCCGCCACCGCCACCGCTGTCAGTAGCGATCACGCCGACGACCGACAGCTTGTCGCTGACCTGGCCGGCTGTCGACGATAGCGCCGGTGACCTTGCCGGTTACGAACTGGAACTGGTTGGTGTGCAAGCGGCGCTGTCTTTGGCCGCTGATGTCACCAGCCACCAATTCACCGGGTTAACACCCGATACCGCCTACCAAGTTCGCCTGGCCACGCGCGATGCTTCCGGCAACCTGTCCACCGCCTACGAAACCTCGGCCACGACGCTGTCGGACGCCGGTGTGGCGCAAATCGAAGCGCCCGATGCCTGGTGGTCATTTGACCGCGACAATGCCACGCAAACGGCCGTTTCGTTCAGTGGCAGCAACTCCGGTGCTGTGGTCACGCCGATCCGCGATCTTGGTCGCGACAGCGCCGGGCTGACCTTGGCGACCTGGTTCCGACTCGATAGCACCTCGTCATCGAAAACCTTGATCGCCTTGACCCCTGGTGAGGGTTATTACCGCACGGTCGAACTCTATACCAGCAGTAACCGTTTGTACTTCACGGCCTACCGTGGCCAAGGCTCAAACTACTCCTTGAGTTGGGCCGGTCTGACCGCCGGCCGTTGGCACCGGGCCGTGGCCACTGTCGATTTCGCCGGCAATGTCATGAACCTCTATCTCGACGGCGTGCAGGTGCAGTCGCGAACCTTAAGCGGCACCGGCAACAGCGCCGACGTGCGTTACAGCGGCGTGACCCTGGGTCGTCGCGCCAACAATCAGTACTACTTGCCCGGCGCCATGCGCGATGCGCAGGTATGGCGTACGGCATGGTCGCCGGACGATGCCGTCCGCGATTGGCAGTATCCCGGCAGCGCGACCGACAGTCGTCGTGCCGCCCAACACGGGTTCACCCTTAATCCGGATTACCATTTGGTGGGGGCGTGGCCGATGGACGGCCGCGAAAGTGATCGCCTCGTCGACCTGTCACGCAACCAAAGTCACGCGATTCCGGCCGGCAACACCGTCGTCAACGAAACGCTGAACTTGTTCGCCGTCGCCGACCGTATCGGTTCCTTGCCAGGCGCTGCCGGCCCGCAACGGGTTGAGAGCCATGGTGATTTCGGCTCGGCGCTGGTGTTTGACGGCAACCAAGAAACGCTGCCGTGGGCCACGCCGGTTTGGTCGGGACCCTCGTTCGCGAGTTCGATTTTGATCCGCCTCGACCAGTTACCCTCGGCGCTTGGTCGCGCGATGACCGTGTACCAACTGGGTGCCGCTTCGCTGACGATTGATACGCAAGACCGCCTGGTCTGGCAAACCCGTGACGGCGCCGTGCTCACCGCCGACAGCGCGCTGCAAAGCGGGCGCTGGTATCAAGTGACAACCTTGCGCCAAAACGGGGACACGCACCAATTGCTGCTTGACGGCGCCGTGGTGGCGTCCGCCGCGTTAACCGATGCGACCCAACCCGACGGTGCCTGGACGCTGGCGGGCAGTGCCGCCGGCAACGATGCCTTGGTGGGTGCTGTTGACGAATGGGTGATGTGGAGTACCCAACCGCAAAGCTCAGCCCTGGCCCAGCTTGGCGGGCAAACGCTCGATACCTTCGCCTTCGCCAAACCGCTTGATGCGGTGCGTGAGGTGCGGGGTGTGGTCGACGGCGAGACGGTCGACGTCTTCTGGCAAGCCGACCCCCATGCACCACCGGTCGCAGCTTGGCTGGTTTCCTTAGCCGGCGGCGAACCGGCACGACTCGGTGCCGAGGCACTGTCGCATCGCTTTACCGGCGTTGGGTCGGGTCGCGATTTGAGCGTTACGGTTCAAGCCGAAACCCGCGCCGGCGAATTGAGTCGGCCGGTCACCTGGCTTGGTTTCTCCCATGCCGGACAGCCTGCAAGCGAGACCGGACCCGCGCCGCGGTTGTACTTGCCCTTTGAGAGCGTAGGTTCGGTCCTAAACACGCTGACCTTCCCCGACAATGACGCCGTCGTGCGCATGACACCGCCGGGCGGACTCGTCAAGGACAGCACGGTTTTGACCTTTAGCGCCTGGGTTCGCGCGCCCAAAGAAGTCACCTCGGGAGACCTCTTCTACCTGGGTAATCCCGATGTGAATGTCGCACCGTTGCGTGTCTTCTTTTCGAGTGGACGTATTGCGGTGGCCGTTCAACCGGTTCGCGGCTTTGGTGCCAAAACGAGTTACTCTTCAACGTACATTAATGACGGTGCCTTGCACCGCGTTGTTGTCGTGATCGATTTTATTCAGAACCAGGTCAACATCTATTTGGATGGTGAATTTGAACGAAACGGCGGTACGGCCGTCAATACGCCGGGGCCCATCACCACCGACAATGTGAGCACGATGACCCTCGGCGGCCATGGCAAGACTACCTCGGCCATGTTTAAGGGCGAGTTGGCCGACGTGCAGTTGTGGCGGGCCGCTTGGGACGCCGACGACGTGGCCTTTGACTACGCCAACCCCATCCGCGATGCGCTTCAAACCACAGCCGGCTCGGCGCTTGTTCCGCGCGACAGCCTTTTGCTGCGCAGCATTTACGACCAAGCTGACGGCAATACGGTTTGGGACCGCTCCGGTTCCGGTCTGCACGGATCCGCTACCACCGCTTCATGGCCGGGCAATGGTTTGTTCACCACCCTTCTCGATGCGATTAGTGGACAAGCGGCTGTGTCGGAAAACCTGGCGCTGGACACCGGCAAGTTCGGTCAGGCCGCTGTCTTTAACGGCGAGAGCCGCGTGGCCTTCACCGTGCCGGCCGGCAGCACCGACAACGGTTTCAGTCTTAGTTGGTGGTATCGCTTGCCGGCGTTGGGCCAAGACGGCGTATTGCTCGCGCAATCCGACGCCGATCAAGGGCTTGAGATCGGTATCGATTTGGACGCACGGCCTTGGCTGAAAGTTGGACCGACGCTGAGCCAAAGTGCCGGGGCCGCCCTTAGCCCGGGTGTGTGGCATCACTTCGCCGTTACCGCCGACAGCAGTCAAGGCACACGCCTGTTCCTCGACGGTCGTCCGGTGGCACGCCTGGCGCAAGCCCCGACGATCACGGCGCAACCCTGGCGTCTGGGTCACCACAGCCGTCATGCCGGCGGTTTGAACGGTGCCTTGGATGACTTGGTGTTGTGGGATCAAGTGCTTGATCCGTCCTTCATCACGCGACTGCAGCAACAAGGCGACGATGAACGCTTCGGTGACCTGTTCGAGGTCGCTGTTAACACCGCCGAAATCAGTTCACCGCGTGTCACCGCCCTGATGAATTCGCTGCGCTTCGACTGGCAAGCGCCGGCCGCCGGTCTCGCGGAAATCAGCGGTTACCGCGTCTACCGCGACGGTGCGGCAAGCGGGATTTTTGTGGCTGCGCCAATAACAACCCACCTTTGGGACGGTTTAACACCGGATTCAGCGCATGCCGTGCGCATTACCACCGTTGATCGCTATGGCAACGAAAGCGCCGGTACATCGCTGCAAGGCTGGACCGCCGCCGATACCCAGGTGCAGAGTCAACCGGCCGATCCGTCCTCGTGGTACGACTTCGAGTACGACGGCCTTAGCCAAAACATTGCGCGTTTCCCCCAACGTGGCGGCATCGCCAATTTCAGCGATACCAGTCAACCCGGCTTGGTCGGTGCCGAAGCGGTCACCGTTGCCGCCTGGTTCCGCATGGATTCAGCGCGCAACGGCTGGCAGCATATGTTCCACATCTTGAGTTCGAACAATCAAGACGTGGTGTACATGGACATCTACACCGGTGCCCCTTACTTCCGGGCCCGCGCGGGCAGCACGCGCGGCACCTACTCGATCAGTTCGGCACCGAGACTGGATGACGGTCGCTGGCACCGTTACGTCGGTGTCGCCGACTTCGCCAATCAACGCCTCCGGCTTTATGTCGACGGCGTGTTAATTGAGGAAAAAACCGCCAATTTCGGGGCCGCGGTGATGGAAGATGCGACCTCGCTCAACCAGTTCCGCGTCAGTATTGATTCGTCGTATTACTACAGCGGCGACCTGTGGAACTTACAGGTTTGGCGCGGGGCCTTCGACGATCAAGCCGCCTCCTTGGACTACCGCGACACCTTGCAAACCGTCGACCAACATCCCGCCGTCACCAACCTGACCGCTGACGATTTGGTCCTGCACTGGCGTTTGGATGACGGCGCCGACGGCACGGTCACCGACACGTCGGGCCAAGAACGGCACGGCATTGCCTCCAACCTGGCCTGGCTCGCCGAAACCAACCCGGTGAACCTGGCCTACGACCGTCGCGGCTCGCGCCACCTGGCGTTGGCCTCGGGGGTGCCTGCGAGTCAAGGTGTGGTGGGCGCCGGCATCGTCGTGAACGAAAGCGACCTGGGTGCCGTTATCACCGCTGACAAAACCATCGATCTCACCGGTGCCTTTGCGTTAAGTACCTGGTTCCAGCCGCAAGCCGGCGCGAACCAGGGCGCACGACGGGTTTTGACCGCCGCCGGCGGCAACCTGACGCTTGTGCTTAACGCCGACAACCAACTGGTACTTGGTGCCGGTACCGAGCAGATCACCGATACCCGGCAAAGTCTCGAAATGGATCGCTGGTACCACCTGGTGCTGAGTGGCGAACCTGGCCAAGATGTGGTGTTGTATGTTGACGGCCATCGCGCCGGTCAGCTCAGCCTGGCGGCAGAACACACCTTGGCCCAAGGCCCCGTCATCTTCGGCGGTCGTATCGGCCAAACCAGCACCATTGCCGCCGCCTTCGACCAGGTTGGTTTGTGGGCAACGCGTCTTGCCACCGACCAAGTCAACTGGCTGCTACAGAACCCCGCCGGTGCCGCTTGGGCCAAACAAAAAGCGCCGACGGTTGTGGCTACGCCGCCGTTTGCGGCAACGCCGCAGCCTACGGATGAGACGCCGGCCGCGCTGCCGCTTGGTCCCGTTGACGATACCGAAATCATCCGTGGCGATACCGTTCAACGCGAGGTTTACCAAACCGGGAACCACTTGGTTCTGGACGGCGCCACGCTGGAGCTCAACGGTAGCTTGATTGCGCAATCGATTGAGCTGCGCAATGGCAGCCGCCTGACCCATCCAACCCTCGCCGACGGCAGCGCCGGCGTCTTGGTGATTGCCGCCGCCGAGCGCATTGAAATTGATCGCAGCTCGACGGTTGACCTCGACGGTCGCGGTTGGCAGCAACGCGGTGATCGCTTTAACCCCGCCCACGCTGTCAGCGGCTCCGGCGAAAACGGCGGTACCGTCTACGGTTCCTTGTTGCAACCGACCACACCGGGTGGCGGCAAACAGGGTGGCGGGGCTGTCTTGTTAATCGCACCCGAAATCATCCTCGACGGCCAAATCGTGGCGCGCGGCCTTGGTTATGCGTCTGGTGGTTCGGTTTGGTTGCAAACCGCCGACCTGTCCGGCGCGGGTCTGATCGACGTTGGCGGCGGCCGTGACGAAAACGGCGCCGGCGGTGCCGGTCGCATTGCGATTCACGCCGACCGCACTTACCGATTTGCCGGTACCTTGACCAACGGCTTAACCAATCAAGCAGCGATCCTCCTGGCCGACAGTCGCGGTGATAACTGTCGCTTGGTCGCACGCTTCCCTGAGCTTGACGGTCAAGCGCACTACTTACAACCGGTGTTGCCGCCCGCCCTCAATCTGGCCGGCGACGCCTTCAGTAACGTTCGTTTCATCGGCAGCCGCTTGGTCGCTGAAGTGACCACCGACGTCGATCTCGGCCAATACCTGGGCTTGTCCGCGCGCACCCCGCAAGGCTCGGCGCGATTGGCCGCCGTCAGTAAACTCGTCGATGATCGCTGGGTGGTTGAAATCAGCGGGGACGGCTTGAACCCGAACCTGTTGCATCTCGACTTCTTCATTCGCGTCACCAACGCCGACCAACTGGTGCCGGCCGCCGGTGCACTCCCGGTCCAACTGCAATAAAAAAACGGCGGCGCGGTTTCAAAACACCGCGTCGCCGTTTGGCCGGTCCAGGGCTTCTAGCACCAGCCGTAGTAGCTCCACTTGTAGATCCAGGTTGATCCCCCACTGACGTATTTGCCCGCGCATTGGTTGAGACCCGTGCGCGTGCCGCCGCCGCACTGCATGTGAATGTGTATGCCGTCGGAGCAGCCGCAGTTACAGTCGTGAGGCAACACACCCAACATCTTGTTGCGCGTGTTGTAGACGCCGTCTGAAACCCAGTTGCGCACGTGCCCGTAGGAGACCGTGCCGATGTAACACTGCGCGTTGTATTGGGCGAACATCTCGACCACCACGCCTTGGTTCCAATCGCCCGTTTGTGAGCGACAGACCGGTGCCCGTTTGGTGCGAATGCTTTTCACCTGCGAGCTGGCCGCAAAGCGAATAATGGTTCCTTCCGATACGTTGCCGATGTCGATGGGTAACCCGCCGCCCAGGTTCCACACCACCACGTGCGGATCGCCGTTGCAGTATTGGTCTTTGCCCCAGATCGTGCCGGAGAAGGGAGAGTAAACGTAAACCGTAGCCATGAAATCCTCCTGAGATATGGGCTAGTAACTGATGAGGTGCTGCACTAATTGGCGCGTGTCCGGCACCAAATCGCTGTGTTGACAATCGAGGCTGTAAAGCACGTCGTCTTCAATCCAGTGGTAACTCTCGCCGAAGCCGTTGTGGACCAAGACCCCCGGACGTGGCAGCCGGTCGGTCTTGCGCAGCGCCACCGCCGGACCGTCCGGCTCAAGTGGTGTTTCCGCATGCAGCGGATAGGGACGGCTGTAACTGGTTTGTGCGAACACCGAAATCAACGTCGCCCAGTCGCCCAGTTCTGCTTCCCAATACTGATAGGCAATGTTGGCGTGCATAATGCGCCCGCTGTTGTGGCGCCGCAGCGAACAGGCGCCGACGCGCACCCCTTCAGGCAAATCATTGATGCCGTAAAGTTTAAAGGTGAGGTTGGCGGCCAGTTCCTCGGGCGAGTCGAAGCTTTCCGTTTGCGTTTGCGCCTTGCGCGCGCCGGTGTGGCCGAGACCGCAGCCCAGCGATTGTTCCAAGGCTGCCGGCTGTACGAAGTCGGGCATGTCCTGTTCGTTTTTGAGCAGGACAAAACCGGCGTAGAGTTCGTAACCAGGATCGCGTTCCAGCGGTGTGCTGGTCGTGATGATGCGGTCGCGGACCGCACCTTCGCCGGCGAGAGCGACGACCGGCGCCGCCGCCGCCGCCGCGCCCATCCATTTGAGGAAGTGACGGCGATTGTTGGGTTCAGACATGGTGGTACCTCCGAAGGGCGCGTTGGACACAACAAGGTCCAAGCCGGCGTCTGTTTCGAAATGCCGACCGCTGCAAGTGACCGAGTTGGTTTGACGGGCCCGATAAAGCGTTGCCCATTGCCGCTGCTCTGCCGCAACAGTTGACGACACCGCGGTCACCATGGCGATGATGCGACCATTGCCGTGTGGCGGCTGTCGTTGGAAAGGGCGGTTGCGGCTGCGATGAGACGGCGGGGCGAAACGCGATGAAATGGGTTAACGTTCTGTATAGAAACACGTTGAAGCGTAGCTGCGAGGTGTGCATGCGTCGCTGTGGTGCTGGTTGAGAAACGTCATAAGATAAACCGCGCGTCATCATGGTGGTGTGCCGCGCGCATGGTGAAGTTATCTCAATCTAACGTGGTCGACCGTCTGCCGGCTATCCTATGTGTATATGAAAACAGGTAAAAAGTGCGCTGGAGGATAATTTTAATCACTCAAGTCTGGTTGAAAAAACCGCTTGTCGGCCCGCGCATGGTGAAAAAATGGCCGAAACACCCGGAACACCTTCGCATCCCGGGTGGCTGTTAACACCGGTGCCTTAGCACCAGCCGGAATTCCATTGGTAGCGATAGATCCAGGTCGAGCCAGAATAAACGCGGCTCCCCGCGCATTGGGCCAAGCCCGTGATCGTGCCGTGTTTGGCTTGGGTATGAACGTGAATGCCGTCCGAGCAGCCGCAGTTACAGTCGGCGGGTAGCTTGCCCAGCGTCAATGTCCGGGTGTTGTGATTGCCGTTGGCGACCCAGTTCTTGACGTGGCCGTAGGCGACGCTGCCGATGTAGCACTGCTGGTTGTATTGCGCGAACATGTCGACGATCACGCCTTGGTTCCAATCGCCGGTTTGGGTGGCGCAGACCGGTGCCCGGCGCGTGCGAATGCTTTTTACCAAACTGCTGGCCATAAAGCGGATCGAGGTGTTTTCACTGACGTTGCCGATGTCCATCGGCGAACCGCCTTCCAAATTGCGCACCACCGTGTGCGCACTACCGTTGCAGTAAGTCGATTTACCCCAGATGGTTCCCGAGAATGGGGCGTAAACATAAACGTAGGCCATAAATTCCTCCAGATGTGGCTTGCTTAAAACGCGGTCAGGTGAGCCATCAGTTGCTCGGGCCGGGGCAGAACGTCGCTAATTTGCAGGTCGATGTGGTAGAGCACGTCGTCTTCGATGAAGTGGAAGCTGTCGCCGTAGGGATTGATCACGTGCACCCCGGCTCGCGGCAGGTCCTGGGTTTTCTCCAAATGCACGGATGGACCGCCTGGCTCAACCGCGTCGGCGGAGCGCAATGGGTAGGGACGCGCGTACGAGGTTTGCGCGAACACGCCGATCGAGGTCACCCAGTCGCCGACTTCGGCGTCGTAGTGTTCGTAAGCGATGTTGGCGTGCAGAATGCGACCGCTGTGGTGGCGCCGTAGCGAACAGGCGCCGACGCGTACACCCTTGGGCAGTTGGTTAAAACCATACATGCGGAAGGTGAGGTCGGCGGCCATCGCCTCGGGTGCGTCGTAGCTTTCGGTGTAGGTTGACGCCTTGCGCGATTCCGGTGCGCCGAGGCCGCAGCCGAGTGTTTGCTCCAAAGCGCCTGGTTGCACGAAGTCCGGCAACTCGTGTTGTTCGTCGAGCAGCAGAAAGCCGGCGTAGAGTTTGTATTTGTGGGCCGAGGAACGGTCGCGGGTTTGCGGTGTGTTCGGCACGATGATGCGGTCACCGGCCAGTGCGGCGACAGGAGCGGCGGCAGCGGCGGCACCGACAAATTTGAGAAACTGACGGCGTTGGTTGGGTTGAGCCATGGAAAACCTCCGAGAGAGATGGTTGCAGTTGGGTTAAAACCGTGGTGGCAGCCAGGTACAGACGCACCACGACTGTTACGCTCAAAACCACGCGTATCTGCGTGAAAAGAGCGCTATCTTTGGATTAACCTCAGTAACAACAACCCTGATGAAAGAAAGGGTAGTTCTTTGAAAAAGATGATCTAAAGGAAAATAGAAAGAGCCTAAGCTGCCGCCATTAAAGGTGGAACCGTGATTGCTGTGGCGTGTCTGGAGTAACCAGCGCAACGCTTTGGAGTTCTATTGCATTAATATGAATGGGGTTAAGCTACCGTACTGTGACCCAACAACAGGGTGTTCCGCTAATGTAGCGTGGATAACCTCGCGGCGCCATCCTATAGCTATATGAAAAAACACGATGCTTGCGTAAAGGTTGTGTAAGAGGGAAAGGTGTCGGGTTTTGTGGCTGCATCGAAATGGTTCATAGGGCTGAAACTCGCTTCGTCTGATGATTTACGTCGGCCTTGCGCTCGAGGTTGCTTGTTGTGCCCGCTTTTCTACACGACTTCGCGCACGGCGACCGGGCCTTTGGCTGTCGGTCTTCGAAAGGGTTAGTGCCGCTGCTTCGGGCCGGGTTGCAAAAAAGTTATTCACGCCGTGTTTTTGACGGCGGTCTGGGGCGTGGTGTGGCGGTGCTTCCGGCTTGCGGGGTTGAATGGCAACGGCTTTGCCTCTGTTGGTCCTGGTCAAATAGTTGTAGGCCTTGCCCCTATGGCCGTGGGCTCTTATGATGAAGGCATACCCCTCCTTGTTCGATTTTCGCCGTATCGGTATCTTTTCCTGCGCGCAACCGCTTTTCGTTTTCTTTGCGGCGGTCCGCCGGTCGGTCCGTGTGGCGTCAAAGGAGCCGTCCATGTCAGACGTGAAACCACCGCCTGAAGCATCACCGAACCCACCTTCGGCTGCTGAACCCGAGGCGCCGCCGGAACCCGAGGCGCCGCCGGAACCCAAAACGTCGTTTCAATGGTTGCTGACGCTGCTTTCCATCGTATCCACTATTATGACGTTGGTGATTAGCGTCCAGCAGATCCGCATACAAAGTGCCCAGGCCGCCTTTGCCCGCAACCAAGAGGAATTAAAAAGGGACCTTCAGGTCATTAACCTGCTCAAAGAGCAGCTCGACCTTCGCACCACCACTGAAAAGCAAACGACTGCCTTCGTCCAGCTCATGCGCGAGGGGGTCGATAAAATGGCGATCGCCGACGCCGAAAAAAAGGCTTCGATCCAAATCGCCTTGTTGGATCTGATCGCCGCCGCCCGCGCCGGTGAAACGGGTGAGGTTTCCGAACAAAACAAGGAAGACATTCGTCTGTTTGCGATTCGCTTGGCTATGTTGTCCGAAAACCACGACGCCATCGCTCACATCGGCTATGACCGCGTCGATGAATGGTTGCCGCTGGCCAAAAAAAGTTCCTACCCGGAAGCACGCGCTACCGCCATTCGCGCCCTGGGCCAAATGGCCCTGTTCCAAGATCAGGCGTCCGCCCAACGTGGCGCCGACCACAACGAAGTCGATTGGATCTTTTTCGTGCTGGAAGCCATTATGGATTTGTCGCGCGGCTTGTCATCGCAAGACGCCGCCACCGCCGCCGCCATTGACGAAATCGCCAAAATCCAAAGCTTTTTGGCGCGCCGTGAAAACTTCAATCTCAACGCCGACCAACAACGTTCGTTGGATCGCATTAAGCAGGGTTTAAAAGCGGCGCGTGGCGGTGCCGGCTCGGGAAGCGATCCCGTTGCCGGGAAAACCAAATCGATTGATGCCGGCGTGAAAACCATTGAGGGTTTACAGCAACAGGTTCAAGACATGGCCGGCCCGGCGATTACCGATGAAACAGATGAATTGCTTCAGGATTTGCTGAGTGACGAACGAGAACAGCGCTATCAGGCGCGGGCGGGCTTGGCGCGCAATCCGAAATTTGAACAAATGGCCGCCTTCCTCGTGGCAAACCAAGATTCCTATCGCGCTTGGATTGGTATTGCGGTTGCACTTAACGGTACCAAAGAGTGGCAGACGCTCAACGACGATACGGCTGAGACCTTGGCGACCCTCTTGGCCTCGCGCCAGCAGGATATTCGGCGTATTGCGTTGACCGCGTTTAGCAAAGTGCGCGCCCAAAAAGCGCGCGATCACCTGACGACCGCATGCACCCGACTTTTAGACCACAGCACAACCGTGGGTTCGGTGCCTGTCGAACAAATTGAAACCGTGTTTGAATTATTTCGGCAGTGGCTTGAGCAAACCGACAACCCTGGCGAGCAACGTGCGCTGTTTCGCGAAATTCAGACGATTGTCGCCAAGCTACCCAATGATGAACGTGGGCAAACGGTGCGTAAGGCTTTTGCGGATTTGTGTCGCCCCGTTTGGATTAACCAACCGACTTTTGCGACCGCCGCGCTGCGATTCACGTTTTCCGATAAGGGCGAACTCCAGTGGTCGGGAAACGTTCGTGCGCTGCGTGCGAATGCTCATGGCCAGTGGCTCAAGGTGCTGCAAATTAAAACTTTCTTGCGGCCGGCGCAAACTGAGACCTTTACCGTTAACGCCGGCCGGATCGGTGCTTTCGAAAACGAGAAACAGCCCTGTTCGCTAGGTTTCCAGGCCCAAGTCAAAATTGAAGCGGATGGTTTTTTGTATGTGCAAATCGGCCGTGGCTTCGAGCCGATTAAAGGCGGTCCCGTCGGCGGTATGACCTATCACTTATGTGGTTTTGACCTCAACAGCATTCGCTACCAACCTTAACGCAACCCAACGAAAAAGCCCGCGACAGCTTGGGTGCGCGGGCGTTGCTTATTTGGGCCGGCCGGCTTAGATCAAATGGGCGTCGGTCAGCACTTCCACCAGAGCCGGGCCGCTGTGGTCCAGTGCGCGTTTGAGTGCGCCTTCCAGTTGGTCCGGGTGCGTCACCTGAATGCCCAAGGCACCGCAGTTCTCGGCGTACCTGGCGAAGTTGGGATTCACCAGCGAGGTTTGCCACACGTCCAAATCGTCGGCGCGTTGTTCCTTGGAGATTTTGCCCAGCTCGTTGTTGTTCAACAACACGTGCGTGATGTCCATGTTGTACTTAACCGCCGTCAGGATTTCCGCCATGTACTGACCGAAACCGCCGTCGCCGCTGACGCAAATCGTTTTGCGGTCCGGCGCCGCGCAGTAAGCGCCAATCGCCGCCGGGTAGCCAAAGCCAATCGAACCCAGGTAACCCGACATCAGTACCGACTGCTTTTTGCACTCGAAATAACGGCCAAACGAATAAGTGTTGTTGCCGACATCGACTGCGATCACCGCGTCGTCCGGCACCATTTTGCTCATCGCCGCGAACACCGCCGCCGAGTTGACGCCGTTGCCGCGATCATCGGCCAAGCGGCGCCGTTTCTCTTCGCGCCAAATGCTCCAGCGTTGTTTGACTTCCCGGCGTTGATCCACTGCTTGGCTGCCGTCGACCTTTTCAATCAAATGTTGCGCCACCACGCTGATCTCGCCCCAGACCGGCACGTCAACCTTGTGGAACTTGCCCAGTGCCATCGCGTCGTAATCCACCTGAATGATCGGTTTCTTGGGCGTGATGCCGGTGTGATTCGAAAACGAGGCACCGAACACCAGCAGCAGGTCGCACTCGTTCATAAACCAACTGGCGACCGGCGTGCCCGAACGGCCCAAGACGCCGCAGCCGAGCGGGTGGTCGTCGGCGATTTGGCCTTTGGCTTTAAAGGTTGTCACCACCGGCGCATTGAGTTTTTCGGCCAAACGCGTGACCGCATCCATGTGGAACCGCGCGCCGTGGCCGACAATAATTACCGGTCGTTTGGCGGTTTGCAAGGTGTCGACCGCCGTTTGCAGCGCGTCGGCCGGCGGCGTGATTTGCAGCTCGGTCATACGGCCCGCCGGACCGGATGCTTGACGTTCGCCCGCCGGTAACTCCTGTACCTCGTTGGGCAGAATCAAGTGGGCCACGTCGCGTTTGAGAATCGCGTTTTTGAGGGCCAGGTTCATCAGTTCGGCGAACTTCGAGCTGTGCAACACCGTTTGCGACCAAGCCGCCACGCCGCGAAATGCTGTCGACAAATCGACTTCCTGGAAGGCGCCCGGACCCAGCACCTGCGTGTCGACCTGACCCGTTAAGGCCAAGACCGGCGCGCGGTCGACCTTGGCGTCCCACAAACCCGTCAGCAGGTTGGTGGCGCCCGGGCCGGCAATCGCAAAACAGGCCGCCGGTTTCCCTGTCAGCTTGGCGTAGGCCGAGGCCGCGAAAGCCGCCGCGCCCTCGTGGCGAATGCCGATGAAGGTCAACTTGCCGGCTTCTTCGGCTTCGCGCATGGCGTCGGCAAACCCTAGATTCGAGTGCCCGACCATACCGAACACGTGGCGCACGCCCCAATTGACCATGGTTTCCACCATTACGTCGGAAACCGTGCGTGTACGCGGCGGTTCTGGGTCGAGGCCCACGTAAACGCCGTCGTCGCGCGTCTCGGTTGCAAACACGGCAACGCCGTCGTCGTAACCGCCGGGCGGTTTGCCGGTCGTGGGGCAGTAGTCCCAGCCGTGCCAGGGGCAGCGCAGCCAGCCACCTTCAATCGAGCCTTCGCCGAGCGGGCCGCCTTGGTGCGGACAGCGGTTTTCTAAAGCCGTGTATTTGCCTTGGTAATGGGTCATCGCCAGCGATTTGTGACCCGCCGTCACCGTTTTGACACGGCCCTCCGGCAGTTCATTGAGGTCAAGCACTTTAAACCAAATGAGTTCGCTTGCTGTCGGGATCTCAGACATGGGGGCATCCTCTTTTTTAAATGGGGGTTAGAGCGGGGTCACGCCGCCGTAGGCAACGCCGGTCAGATAAGCCACGTCACGTTTCCAGGTGGTTAAGTCGCGTGCGTTGAATTGGTTGAGGTGGGTGTGGCCACAGGCGCGCGCCAGCACTTTCATCAGTTCGACCGACGCGTCGAAATAACGCGCCAGCCGT
The DNA here is from genome assembly GCA_030429565.1 of Holophagae bacterium. Taxonomy (GTDB): domain Bacteria; phylum Acidobacteriota; class Holophagae; order Acanthopleuribacterales; family Acanthopleuribacteraceae; genus Acanthopleuribacter. The sequence continues at coordinate 103,423 of JAUIFE010000003.1, forward strand.
TTGGCCGCAATCGCGATTTCCAGGCGTTTGCGCAGGTGTTCTTTTTGCGTGGCGATACCGACCGGGCAGTTGTTGGTGTGGCAGGCGCGCATGCCCAAACAGCCGATTGCTTGCAGCGCCGCGTTGGAAACCGCGATGCCGTCGGCGCCCAAGGCCAGCGCTTTGACGAAGTCCGCCGGTGTGCGCAACCCGCCGGTCACAATCAGCGTGATGTCACCGTGGCCCGCGCTGTCGAGGAAGCGCCGCGCCCGTGCCAGCGCCGGCAGGGTCGGCACCGAAATGTGGTCGCGGAAGATCAGCGGTGCCGCGCCCGTGCCGCCGCCGCGTCCGTCGAGAATGACGTAGTCGACGCCCACCGACAGTGCCGCTTCGATATCGCGTTCCACGTGCTGTGCCGAGAGTTTGTAGCCGATGGGAATGCCGCCGGTGCGTTCTTTGACCTCATTGGCGAAGTCGCGGATTTGTGAGAGTTCGGTCCATTCGGGGAAACGCGCCGGTGAAATGGCTGCTTGGCCTTCCTGTAACCCACGCACCTGGGCGATTTTTCCCTTAACTTTTTCTCCCGGCAAATGCCCGCCGGTGCCGGTTTTGGCGCCTTGCCCGCCCTTGAAATGGAAGGCCTGCACTTTTTCGAGCAGGTCCCAGGCGAAACCGAATCGGGCCGACGCCAGTTCGTAAAAGTAACGCGTATTTTCGGCTTGTTCGTCGGGCAACATGCCGCCTTCACCGGAGCAAATACCGGTGCCGCTTAACTCGGCGCCGCGTGCCAGCGCCACTTTGGCTTCCTCGGACAAGGCGCCGAAACTCATGTCGGACACAAAAATCGGGATTTTGAGGTGCAGCGGTTTTTTAGCGCGCGGGCCGATCACCACATCGGTGGCGACCGCGTCGTCATCGAGCAACGGCATGCGGTGCAACTGCGCCGTCAATACTTGTAAATCGTCCCAGGTCGGCAGTTCACGGCGGTCGACACCCATCGCTGAAGCCGGCCCGTGGTGGCCGTATTTCTTTAGCCCATTTTCGGCCAACTCGCGGATCAGGCCGACGTGGGGTTCCTCGGGCGCGCCGTGGTGGTCCTGGTAGTTGCCTTGGTAACTGTCGCGTTGGTAGGGCTGCGGGTGTTTTTGCGCCCAGGCGCGGATTTCGTCTTCATCGACCCAAACCGCGTCATCCTTTATCCAGTGGGAAAACTTGTTGAGCACTTCGTGGTTGTTGTATTCGCTGACGCCGGTATCCATGCGGTAATCCCAATGGTGCAGGCCGCACATTAGGTTGTCGCCTTGAACGTAGCCGTCGGCCAGCAAGGCGCCGCGATGCAAACAACGTCCGTAAAGGACGGAAAGTTGATCGTCAAAACGGACCAGCACCAGGTCGACACCGGCGACGAGCGCATGGGTGGGACGGCGATCGGCTAGGTCGGCCAGCGGCATGACGTTGACTTTTTTCATGTGGGGGTTCTCCTGGTAAAGCAGCAAAAGGTTCAATGAAAAAAACACGTGAGCGGGAAACTTATTCCCGAAAACAAGAAGGCAGCCGACACAGTCCGACCCAAGGCGCGCTGGGGACGCACGGAAATCGCTGGGACGGTTTGACGGCGCAGGTATGAGTTGTGGTTCTGAAATAACTCAGCCATCTTAACACTGTCGGTGCGCCCGCTGCTATGACACCGGTCTGGCTGAAGGTATCGCACGTATCGCCGCGGTGCGGCTGTGCCAATTAGGTCGGCTCTTCAAAACCCTGTTGCCATTTCCATAAAATAAATAAAAGCCCGCGCGTGAACTTGTGGAATTTTCTGTAAACAACTCTGTTGGTTTTGGTTGGTGTTCCGGCGTGCTGGAAATGCGCGGCTGTAAACTGAATCGGCGCAGTGGCTTGGGGCGCTTTTTTCAAGCGCACAACACCTTGGTCGCGCTCGAGTCTAAATTTGCCATAGACCAACAGCCAAGCCGGCTTTGTTTGATAGGTTCCGCGAATAAAGAGCCAGCCGTAGATTGTGCTGGGCAAGGGGTTATTTTCGCGTCGTGCCGGCCTGGGGTTTCTCCCCATGAATCGATTTTTGGTCGATAACAAGTAAATGGTTCCGGCTTGGTTTGCTTGCTCCATAAAGGACCGCAGATCTTGCGGAGAAACATCTGCGTAGTAACGACGAAACTCCCTCCTGAAGGTCCTTTGAAGTACCGCGGCTTGGCCCGGTTCCAGGCGTACCTTGCCCGCACCGAGGAAATCCCAGGGATGAAAGTCCAAGACCAAAGTATTTTCGGACACTCTTTCGGCCTGGACATCTAGAAAATAGTCGTCCTTGCCATCGCCAACTTCACCGACGGCATCGACGTAGCTAAGCATCCGGAAATAATATCGCTCGAGTTGAAAGCCTGCACCCAACGAAGGTGCGATCGCAACCAAATGCTGGTTCAGGCCGTGTAATTCTGTGGTGTGGCGCCCTTTTTCGGGTAACGGATCTCTGAGTCTCTGTTGGATGTTCTCAAAGGCGGTCAGCCCATCGTTGAGCAGACTTAAAAATGGCTCAGCTAAGGTAATAGAATGTGGCTTTCCACTGGGCGGCGCGTTCCAACGCACCAACATCTCGATGAGGTCAGGTAGATTACTTGGATTTAAAATATCGCCGGCGCTTTGATTCGGGTCGTCAGGTGGAAGCGGTCGGTTTAGATTGTCGGTTAAATATTGGATGTTATTCCCGTTGACTTTGAGGAGAAGGGACAGATTTTTAGTGAGGCCAAGCTGCAGGATGTCGGCATGGTTGGATGGTTGTACAAAATCAGGTGGAATATAAAACAGGTTCGGTTTGCGGTCCGCAGAGCGTTTGGATGAGGTAGGCGGCGTTTTGCCAGGGGGCCGGGGCGAAAGGTCAAAACTAACACGTACAAAAGAATAACGGCGCTCTCGTTTAAACCTCCAGACTACCCATTTTCTTTGGCTAAAGTCATACAAAAAAAGATGCTTGCCGTGAACGCGACCAATGAAAGGCAGGCCGTGTCGGATGGTTTCTGGTCCTCGATTGATTGCCTTTACACGCATGATCAGGTCTTCTTCCAAGGCGGCCAGAATGGTTGCCCATATGGCTTCTTCAACCTGGGGGTCCGGTGATTGAGAATCCTCAGTGCCTGGCACTTTAGTTCCCGTCTTCCTCGGTCCGATTTATCCAACGATAGAGGATGAGCTCGAACAGTGGTCTGAGTGCGTTTGGAACGGGTGTGATACCTTCAGTAAACTGTGTATTAGTAAAAATTTTAGCGTCTGGGTCGAACCAATAGACCCAGAGTTTCTGTTGGTTATTCTCCGTGGTAATGATGGTAGATAATATTTTTAAATTGTTGAGTTTTAGAATGGATGTTTTTTTGAAAATTTCTAAGGCTGCTGTCCTAGCTTTTTTGTCAAATGAATCGTTAGTGTCGCTTTTGATTTCTGCTTCTATGTCAGCGCGTTCTCGAGTGTCATCGATGAAATCGACTTGGAAGGAGTTTATTGTGAGAAAAAAGTCTATCAGTTGATTAAAGGGCCTGGGGAGGTTGATTAGTTCATTGGTTGAGAAGAGAATGTTTGGGTTTCGTAATACTTCAGGTGGCGCGGGTGCAGACACAATGTCAAAGTTTATTTTGTGCCACTCACTGCGGTTTTCCTTTTCCTTGGCGCCGGCCACAATGATGTTGAACCCCTTGCTGGTCATAGCCGAGGTTTCGAACTTGAATTCAGCATTGACCTTCGGAATGTGGAACATGCTCTTAAGTACCGTGTCAGGATTGTTGTTATAAAGACGAGTTTTTCGGTCGAGGTTTTCTTGGGCTTCGACGAGGCCTGAGCTGACTTGATCAAAAAAGGCATCAATACCCAGCGTCGGCTGGTCCTCTTGTACTGCTTTAAGTTCTGAAAGTATTGCAATGAGTTTGTCTAACTTATCGCCACTTGGCCGTTGATTTCCATCGTATTCATCTATGAACTCTTCCCATAACTTATCTTCACGGCTCATGAATTCTCCAAGGTTCTATCAAGTGTCTGAAAATCAGGGGCAAAGCGACGAGACGTTCGTCGGAGCGTCATTCAAGCTGACGCTCCCCGAGAATGAGGTACTAGGTTTCGCTGGGTTGTAATTCACTCGCCCCTTTGATAATGGCGTCTGTTTTGGTCTTGATTTTACCGGCTCCAGTTTTAAGCTTAGCAAGCGTTGACCCCGTATCTTCCACTAGTGTTTTTGTTTCTGTAATCAGGGTGGCGACGCTGTCTGCTAGAGTTATGATTCCTTTGAGCTTGGTTTCATCGAAGGTGTTACAGGCAGCGTTCAGTGTCGAGAGTACGGCATTAGGCAAGAGTTTAATGGTTTCGCTAAGCAAATTTTTGGCTTTATCCTCGGCATCTGTTCCGGATAATGCTTTTACTTCCGTTGCTTTAGCCGCCGCTTCCTCCGCGAGGGTGACAGCGTTTTTGACATAATTTGTGACCCGGTCGGCTTTTTGGTCGATGAGTTTGCTCGCAAAAGCGGCGTACCACAAGGCGCCACCTTTTTGCCTTTTAAGATTCGTGGCTGCCGTATCGGTGCCATTCGCGTCGGTTGCCGCGCATGCCGCTTGGATCAGCGCATTGGCGTCAGTTTGGTAGGTCTCCGATTCTTTGATCAAATCCGAATCAACCGTTCTTTTGGCGGCCTGGTCGGCCGCGTGGATGGCCGCGCTGAGCAAGGTCGCGGCAAGAACAGCTTGCGCGCCTTTTTCCGCATCAACATTGCCCGCCACCGCGTCGGCTTCCATAGCGGCGCGTTCGGCCAGAACCAAGGCGCGGTTGGCCGGTCTGGTGACGATGTTGGGCGGTGTTAAGTAGATTTTCTCGGCCAAGGCGATGATTTTATCAGCGCCGCCTTCACCCTCTTTTAGTGCCAGGGCAGCCTCCCCGGCGGCCTTTTGGGTTTTGGCCTCATAAGCGGTGTTAATGGCCGCTTGTGCTTTTTGCGCCAGCGCCTGAGCCTCGCCGGCGAAGGTGTCGTCTAGGGTCTTGTTCGCGGCTTCGATGAGCGCCGAACCTGCCGCCCTTAATATATCGGCCGCCTCGCGCAGGCGGGTGACGGCTGCTTGGTCCGTTGTCGCCTTGCTGACGGCCACGGCCGCCGTTTGCGCTTCTTGGGCCAGTTTTTTCGCGCGTTCGGCCGGTGCTTGCGCAGGTTGGGTCGCGGTTTCGAGGCCGGTAATTTTGCGCGCAATTTCCTCATTCAGTTCAAGCACGCGCGCGTCATAGATCTTCTTGGGTGGCAGACTGAGTTTGTCCCCGCGGATCTCTTTGGCGCGCGCCAGCAACTTGTCCATAATGGCTTTGTCGGTTGGATAGGCTTGCAGGACCGAGGTGATGCGCGCGGCGGCGCGGTAATCATAACCAAAGGCGGCCGAAAGCGAGGCACTCACGTTAACGGCGCCAAACCCGGCACCCAGGGAACCCGAGACGGCGGCGTCAAAAGACTCGGCCAGATCCGCGCTAAAATCGATGGTGGTTTCGGTGAATTGATAGCGGCTGGGCGCCAGCGCGCTGATAATGCCCGCCATGGTGGCGACGCCTTCATTTTTTTCATCAGCCAACATCGCCGGTTTGATGATTTGTTCGACCATTTCAATGATACGGCCCAGGTTCTCGACGTAGTTGAGGTCGAGCGCCTTTTGGGCGTTGGCGATACTTAAACCCAGGCGGCCGACAATTTCGGGCAGGCTGTATAGCTGCGAGGTGAGGCGATCCGGGTCGGGAATTTGAGGCGTCTCTATTTTTGGGGGTCGGTTGTCTGTCGCCATGGGTGCTCCTTTCGCGGTAAATAGGGTCTAGGGATCAGAGAGGTGCCGGTCGGCACGCAGTTCGAGGCTAAATTGGGTTCGCGTGCTTTGCGTCTGGGCAAAACGCCGCTCATAAAATCGGCTAACCGGTTGACCCAACAAAACCAGGTCGACGGCTGTTTCCTGTTCGCGCCGCACGCTGGTTTCCAGCGCCACCGACACGGTCATGCTTTGAAATTGTGGCAGTTGCGGTTCAAGCGCCGGTTGCGTTAGCGGGTGACGGGGGCTGTTCTCGAGAGCGAGCAAATAGTCGGCCTGTTCTTCGAGCCATTCCCGGTTCAAACGGGTTTGGGTGTTGATCAGCGTTTCGCCAAGCGCGGCCATAAGATCATGGATGGTGTTCATCGGTAATCCAATAGATAATTAACCGCGAAAAAATGGCGGCTCTAGTGATTATGTGGTAGGTGGTATTATTTATGGTGTGTCTTTTGATTTCAAGAATTATTTTGAAGACGAGGTTTTCTATTCAATCGGAGGCTTTGTTTGGGGTTCGTGCAAGGCAGAGTTGGAAAGGGGCTTTGTTTTAAGTGTATTAGAAATATAGGCTTGTGTTTTTTTGCCTGTGGCGGTGGTGCAGCCGGCTTCGCGAGATCGAGACAGAAATGATGGTGTACGAAGGTTTCTTACAGAATATTGACTGAAGATCAGCATGCACTTTTTGTAAATTTTCACACAGCTAAAAATGATGATTTTTCTGTAAACGCCGGTATGGTGTTGTTACTTAATGATGTTGGTTGATTATCTTTGATTAGTTTTGTGTGAGTTATTTTCGAAGGAACACTTGCACTTTTGGTGAATCCATTGGTACCTGTGCACCGCGGTTTCGACGGTTGTTCGTTTGCTCAATCATTGGTTTTTAAAGGGGCGCTCGGGTTCACAACCTTTGTATTCGGGCTTTGACCTGGCTGACGTAACTGCCGCCGAATAACAGCGCGTGGTTGAGCAGGTGGTACAGGTTGTAGAGCGGGCGGCGGCGTGGGTAGTCGGCCGAGATCGGGCGCACGCGCTGGTAGCCGTCGAAAAAGGCCGGCCCGAAATTGCCAAACAACTCGCTCATCGCCAAATCGACTTCGGCGTCGCCGTGGTAGACGGCTACGTCGAAAATGACCGGTGTGCCGTCGCTCTGAAATGCCGCGTTGCCTTGCCACAGGTCGCCGTGGACCAAGGATGGTTGTGGCTGGTGATCGCCCAGCAGCACCGGCAGCTTGGCGTAGAGCTCGGCTTGGGCGGCAAAGACGACGCCTTGATCGCGCAAGGCGGTGAACAAGGGGTCCAAACGTTGCTCGCGGAAGAAGGTCAGCCAGTCGTCGCATGCAGGGTTGGCTTGTGGCGTGGTGCCGATGTAGTTGTCGCGTGTCCAGCCGAAGCTGTCGCCGACCGGGACGTTGTGCAAGGCGGCCAAGGCGGCGCCCAGTCGCTCGGCCGGGCCGTGACCCTGTAACTCGAGCCACGGCAAAATCAGAAAAGCGTGCGCGTCGTCGACGCCGTGGCCGATGGGCGTCGGTACGGTGATGGTGTCAGTGGCGGCGATGGCGGCCAAGCCGGCGGCTTCGGCTGTGAACAGGTCGGCGTATTGCGGATCGTTGACTTTCACGAAAACGCTGTCGTCACCGCTGCTGAGACGGTAAGCGCGGTTAATGCACCCGCCGCCGACACTGCGCACCCGTGGTGACGCAAAAGGATGGCCGGTCGCGCGGGTGACCAACTCGGCGACGGCGCTGAAATCGGGTCGCATGGTGTGGCGGCTAGCCGGCCAGGCCGTGGGGTTTCCAGGCGTATTCCAAATAACGCGCGACCGACACGGCAAAAGCAGAACCCAGTTTGTTTTGCAGGAAATACAGCGACATGTCGATGCCGGCCGACACACCGGCGGCGGTGATGATTTTGCCGTTGTCGGTGACGCGTGCGTCTTCGACGACGGTGTTGCCGCCGGCAATGGCGCGCAACGCGTCGAAATCGGTGTGGTGCGTGGTTAGCCGTGCGTTTTCAGCGAGTTTGGTTTTGGCCAAAAACAGGGCGCCGTTGCACACGCTCATGACATGGTCGGCGCTGTCGCCGCGCGAGCGAATGAAGTCAAGAAACGATGGGTTCTCCAGCTCGCGGTAAACGCCGCGTCCACCGGGAACCAGCAATATTTCGGGGGCGGGCGCTTCATCACACAGGAAATCGGGGTGCACGATCATGCCGTTAAAGGTGCGCACCGGGGCGCGGTCGGCCATGGTAAAGGGTGCGGCGACGGCGTGTGGGTCGAGCCGGTGGGCGACGGAAAAAACTTCGAACGGACCGGCAAAATCGAGAAGTTCGACATCTTCAAACAACAGAATGCCGATGCTGGGGATTTCGGTCATGAAGCACCTCGTTGGGGTTGGGCTCGGTTCGGGGAAACTGGAGGGGGTGAAGGCTGTCGAGAAGGTGGATCGCCGCGGCGATCCACCGCTTGGCTTAATGCGAGCCGGCGCTTACTTCTAAGCGGCCGAATCCGGCGGGTGACTCCGCCGCCAAATACGCAAAGACCGCATACGCGGCCACGTTTTGGCTCATGGCTTTGGGGTCGATCTTGTCAAAGGTATCGTCCGCGGTGTGGTGGAAGTCAAAATAATCGGTGCCGTCTTGCAACAGGCTTACAACCGGGACACCGGACATTCGAAACGGGATCATGTCGGGCCCGCCGTAGGCTTCATTGCCGCCGCGTTTGATGCCCAGTGGCGCCAACGCTTTGGCGATGGCGTCGGCAACGGGCAGGAAGGATTCGTCGATGCGGGTGTCGAAGCGCCAAATTTTACCCGCACCGAAATCGGATTCAGCACCGATGATGATTTTCTCCAAATCGTTTTGGTGGTCGATCACGTATTGGCGCGAGCCTTCCAAACCGCTTTCCTCGTTGGCGAATAGCACCACGCGAATCGTCCGTTTGGGGCGTTTACCGCTGTCGGCGATGAGTTTGGCGGCGGCCATGGTAATGCCGACACCCGCACCGTCGTCAAGCGCGCCGGTTCCCAAATCCCACGAATCCAGGTGACCGCCGATCACGACCACTTCGTCGGGTAGTTCGCGACCTTTGATTTCGCCAATCACGTTGGCCGACATCGTTTTGCCGATTAATTGACAGTCGAGCTTCATTTTAAGACGCACGGTTTTGCCGCTTTCAATTTGGGCTTGCACCATGTCGGCGTCGGGATTGGAAATCGCGCCGGCGGGAATGCGTTTAATGTCGTCTTGGTATTGCATAACGCCGGTGTGGGCGAAGCGATGGCTGTCGGTGCCGACCGAACGAATCACCAAACCCACAGCGCCCAGTTTGGCGGCCTGGACGGCGCCGTTGGCACGGCCTGGCACGGTTTTGCCGTAACCACTGCCGTCGATGGCTTTTTCGGTGCGGTGATTGATGAATACGATTTTACCCTGCACATCGGCGGGTTTTTGTTTCTTTAAGGTTTCCAGATCGGGCACCATCAGCACGTCCGCTTCCAGGCCGCCGGCTTCGGTGCCGACCGAATGCCCGAGCGCGGTAATGTGCAGCACTTGCGGATATGGCGCGGTGATCCAGGCATGTTCCGGGCCGCGCACCCAGTGGGTGACCTCGACCGGCTCAAGCGCAACGTGGTCGAAACCCAGTTCGCGCAATTTGCGCTCGGCCCAAACGACGGCGCGTTTGTCGCCCTCGGAACCGGCCATGCGCGGGCCGACCTCAACCGTAAGTGATTTAACGAGCTCGTAGCCGACCTTGTCTTTGAGACCGAGTTCTCGCAGTTTGGCGGCGTGTTGGTGTGCTTCCTGACTAAACGGGGCGTCGCCGGCCAACAGGCACGGCAGCATCAAGCAACCTAAAAAGAGGGTGAAAAGCTTGGACATTCGTTGTCTCCTGGGGAATCCAACAGCGCGAAGGCTGTAAGTGCGGGTAGTAAATAACGACGCCGTAAACGGCGTTCCACGTCAAGAGAGGCAAACCCATGAAGGAATGGCGGCAAGGCGCATCGAAATATCTTTTAACCTAAAGCGGGCAATTCGGGAGGTTCCAATCGCGCAAGATGTTGGCGCGGCATGTGTTGGGAAAAGTGCAGGCCTACCAAAAGGGTACGCGAGCATTTTCACGACAGGTTGCAGGCCGACAGCTTGTATGATGATGCCGCCGAGAATCGCTCAAATTAGATCTAACTATACACGATCCCGGCGTGGTCTAGGCCTTCGGTACAGGATTAGAAACGGTTGGCGGGCCAATTTTACCCATGCCGACCTTGGCCATGGTGACGGACTCAGGTTACACTGTTCCAGGAGTTTAGCCCGATACACCCGTCACCCGCCGGCACGTGCGCGGTGCGTTCTCATCTGGAGGACCCTATGAATCCCGCCCCGGCTTTAGCCGTGCTCGGCACCGCTTCCGACGTTGGCAAAAGCGTGATTGCCACCGGCATTTGTCGGTTGCTACACCGCCACGGCCTAGCCCCTGCGCCGTTTAAAGCGCAAAACATGTCGAATAACGCCGGCGTGACACCCGATGGTTTGGAAATCGGCCGTGCGCAATTGGTTCAAGCCGAAGCGGCCTGCGCCGTGCCCCATCCCGACATGAACCCGATCCTGCTTAAGCCCAATACCGATACCGGCGCGCAGGTGGTGTTGCATGGGCGCGCGGTTGGTAACCAAGAGGCGCGAAACTACTTTACCGATACTTCGTCTTATCGTGCCGAGGCTTTGGCCGCGCTCGAGCGTTTGCGGCGCTGCTACCAATCGGTGGTGATTGAAGGGGCGGGCTCCTGCGCCGAGGTCAACCTGCGCCGCAACGACTTCGTGAATTTCGACATGGCTCATGCCTGTGATGCGCCGGTTGTGATTGTCGCCGACATTGATCGCGGCGGTGTCTTTGCACAAATGGTCGGCACCTTGGAAGTCCTGCCCGCCAAGGATCGCGAGCGCGTCGCCGGCTTTATCATCAACCGTTTTCGCGGCGATGCGGCGCTGTTCGAAGACGGCATGACCTATTTGCGTGGTCGGCTTGGCGTGCCGGTGTTTGGCTTGGTGCCCTGGTACTATCATTTCGAAATCGAGGACGAGGACGGTTTGCCCGCCCCCAAACGACGCGGCCCCAAACAACCGTTGGCATCGGACAAAGTCCGCATTGCGGTGGTACGCCTGCCACACATCGCCAACTTCACTGATTTTGCGGCACCGGCGCGGGAAGATTCGGTCGACCTGCGTTACCTCGCCAATCCGCGTGCGCTCGAAGACTACGATTTGGTGATGCTGCCAGGCAGCAAGAATGTGCGTTTTGATTTGGATTGGTTACAGCGCACCGGTTGGGCCGCCCGCATTCAGGCCTACGTGGCAGCCGGTGGTCAGCTCGGCGGCATCTGCGGCGGTTACCAAATGATGGGCCGCTCGATTGACGATCCCCACGGCGTCGAAGGTGCGCCTGGCCGCTCGCAGGGGCTTGGTTTGTTACCGGTCGACACCGTGCTGGCGCGCGACAAACACCTCTCGCTGAGTGAAGGCGTGCATCGCGCCAGTGGGGCAGTGGTGCGCGGTTACGAAATTCACATGGGTCGCAGCGCCCGCGACGCCGGCTGCGATGCTTTTTTGAGCTTACGTCACGGTGACGCGGAACACGGCGACGGTGCCGTGCTGGAGGACGGCCGCCTGTGGGGCACCTACCTACACGGCTTGTTCGATGAACCGGGTTTCCTGCAGGCCGTGTTGCGGCGGTTCAAGCCGGACTGCACCGTGGCCAACCAACTCTCGGGTTTTATGTTCCGCCAGACCCAATACGACTTACTGGCCGATCATTTAACCCAACACTGCGACGTGGGTGCGCTGCTTTCGTTGCTGCGCTGAGCCGTCTTTGTGACGGCGATCCGCTGTTTGGTAAAAAGGCTCACGCCGGACGGCGGCGCTTCTTTTTAGAATCGGAGACATGTTTTAAAACCCAACCTCGCGGAGGATGTGATGGCTTTTCTGTTCCCTCGCGGCGACGCCCGATGTGCGACGCCCTCGCGATCTCGTTCTGTTTCGTTTTATGCGGCGGCGACCGCTTTGTTCTTGGCCGGTTTCGCCCAAAACGCTTTTGCCCAATTTGAGAACGTGCAGTTGGTGCCGATTGCGGACATCAACACCGTCGTTGATATCAGCCATGCCGGCGATACGCGTTTGTTTTTCACCAGACAAACCGGAACCGTCCGTGTCTATTTGGACGGCGGCCTCCTGGCCGAACCGTTCCTCGATTTGTCTGGAACCGTCAACACCTTCGGTGGTGAGCAGGGCCTACTCGGTCTGGCCTTTCACCCCGACTATGCCGAAAATGGGTTTTTCTACGTCAACTATACCGATAGCTCAGATGCGACTGTGATTGCACGTTATTCGGTCGATGCAGCCGATCCCAACCGCGCCGACCCGTCAAGTGGTGTGACCCTAATGACCATTCCCCAGCCGTTCACCAACCACAATGGCGGCCAGATTAAATTTGGACCGGACGGTTACCTATACATCGGTATGGGTGATGGAGGTTCCGGCGGTGACCCAACCTGCCGTGCCCAGAAACCCGACGAACTGTTGGGCAAGATGTTGCGCCTCGATGTCGATCAAAACGTCGACACGCCGCCTTACTACGGCATTCCCGCCGACAACCCCTTCGTCGGCAACCAAGATTACCATCCCGAAATTTGGGCGACCGGCTTGCGTAACCCCTGGCGTTTCAGCTTCGATCGTGAAACCGGTGACATGTTTATCGGTGATGTTGGTCAGAACGCGCGCGAGGAAATCAGTTGGCAGCCGGCCAATAGTGCCGGCGGCGAAAACTACGGCTGGGATCGCATGGAAGGTTTTGCCTGTTTCGAAAACGACCAATCCTGCCCCATGGATACGCCGCCTTGTGACGATCCGTCAATCACCTTGCCGATCATCGACTATACCCACACCAGCAACGGCGGCGGCTGTGCTTCGGTTACCGGTGGTTACATGTACCGTGGCCGCACCGCCTTGTCGTTGGTCGGCTGGTACCTTTATGCCGATTACTGCAGCGGCAACCTGTGGGCGGCCCGTCCGGTGGGCGAGCAGTGGCAGACGCGCCGGCTCAATGACGGCGGTCCGCTGCCCCAACTGTCCGGCACCGCGACCTTTGGTGAAGACATCGACGGCGATGTTTACATCCGCAACGGCGGTGCGATTTACCGTTTCACCGAAGCCTGCCCTTATCCGGCGGCAACGCTGGTGCCCTATTGGAACCAAACCCTGACCAGCGGCTGCCTCAACGGTTTTGTCGATGTTCTGGATTTGGTAGCAGGCATCTAAAAAGAAGGCGGGGATCAAGAGACATCACGGTTCCCGCCGATACCCGTACAACAACGGCCCGTGAAGAGCGTTGACAAGCCGCGCCAAAAACAAAAAAGGTGTTCGCTCTCAAAAGCGAACACCTTTTTTTGTTTCGTTAAACCGCTGTTACTTGGCGAACTCCAGGCGTCGTACGTCGCGCCAGGCCAAGTAATCGGGCTGATCTTTATCGGCTGCAAAAACCAGAATGCCGAGGTTGCGATCATCGATGTCGCTGCCTTCGGTGAAGTTGAGGCGCGTCCCATCCCGCAGAACCACCAAACAACCTACGCCGGTTTTGGGCTCGAGGCTAACGACGAGGCCGAGGGGAATCGTGTAGTGCATGTCTTTCATGCCGGCGTTGAGGAACGCCCACTGTTCGTTTTGGTCCATGTTAAACACGATGTCGCCCTGGTGGGCGTTGCCGTCGGCGAGCGTCACCGTGCCGCGTAGTTTGGCTTGGTGTTCGAAGGCGTCGAAACTGGGCCCGGTGTGGGTAACGTCTTGGAAGGTCACCTTGCGAAAGCGTGACCAGCCGATTTTGACGCGGCCGAAAGCGGCGTTTTCCACCATAATGCCGCGATTCTCGTGGTTGACGTCGTTGGTGCCGTACATCTCGTAGCTTTTGCCGTCTTTTTGCGTGATGATCACGCCGGGATCTTTGCGCTCAATGCTTTGCACCAAACCCATTTTAAGATCCAGCTCAGACTCGCCGACCTTGCCGTTGAGTTCGTCGCTGTGCAGACATTCTTCTAGATCCCACTGAATATAGCCTTCCAAATCGCCCTGATCGGTGCTGACCACACCGTACAAACGTTTGATCGGCGTTTGTTGCGCCGTTTCGCTGGGGATGAACTCAATTTTTGCGATGTCGGTCCATTTCAATTCGGTTTTGCCGCGATCCTCGTCCCAAATCAGTAGCTTCTTGCCGACGTCGTTGGCGTAACCACTGACCTGGAACATGCTGCCCGACTTCATGTGGACGATGGCGTCTTCGTTGCCGTTGACGATAATCTGTTCTATATCGCCGAAGCGACAGGCAAAGCCACGCCTCAGTGAGGCGCGCCGTTTGCGGCTGTCGTTTTTAACCTCGGCCAGGTTTTGCGGCAGATGTTTGATAAAAGGTAGTTGTAGTTTCTTTGAGTTAAAGTGATCGCCCCAAAAAGCTTCTTCGCGACCCCAACGCATTAGACCGCGGTAACTGCCGCCGCTAATTACGGTGACCTCGGCGTATATGAAACCCGAAGGATCCACCGCCTGCTGTTCGGCGGCAAATAGAGAACTCGCGCCGATTGCCGCGAGCCCTAGCAGCACCATTCGCAGGCCGCGCAGGTTGAAAAACGTCCCGTCAACGTGTCGTAACCCCGTCTTGCTCATGCACCATCTCCAATTCGGCTGAATCAACGTTGCAACACAGCAAAAGGCGTTGCAGAACCATTGTGAAAAAAAGTTGTAATAAGGGCTGGAAGGGAAATGACAAGCGAAGGGGAGGTGTGTCGCCGTCGGATCTTTCAACAATTATGGGCCCTCGGTAGGTCGGAAGCAAACTCCATGCAACCTTGCGATTGCGGCTGGTAACCATGGGTTCATTTGGGTGAGGCCGGTCGCGACCGCCCAAATCTTTGCCGCATCGGTACGGCGTGGACGGCCATTTTGTCATTATTCTGAGAACTTATCGACAAAAAGTCGTCTTAACTGAAGTGTCTAGGCCGCGGCGCCCTTTTTTTCAGTTTGGGTCGGCGTGCCTGGTCGCTGTCTTGCTGGGAACGTGTGTTTGGCCGCAAAGGTTTATTGCCGCCAAACGAGAACCGGGCGTCCAACCAAAAACGGAGCCGTTCCCGTTGGGAACCGCTCCGTTGATGATCGCGATTTGTTGCTGAATTAGGCTTCGGCTTCAAAGTCGAGCAGGTGGGCGCCGTGATCGACCAGGTCACCTGCCACGAAGTGGATTTTGGTGACGGTGCCGGCGCTGGGCGCTTCGATGCGGTGTTCCATTTTCATGGCTTCCATCACCATCAGCACTTGACCGGCGCTGACTTGATCGCCTTGCGCGACAGCCACTTGCAACACTTTGCCAGGCATGGGTGCGGCGAAGCCGTCGTGTTGGTCGTCGGCACCGGCGCCGCCTTTGGTTTTCTCGAAATAAAAGGTTTCGCCGTCTAAGGTAACCCAGACACCGCCGGCCACGGCTTTGACGAAGTAAGGCACGTTGCGGCCGTTGACCGCTACGCGACCCGCGCCCTCTTTTAAAGCACCCAAATCGAAGGGGCGCGTGGTTTCGTCTTCAGTGATGACACCTTGCAGCGGCTTGCGCTGGGTTAAATCGACTTGAAAACGTTTGCCGTTCCATTTGAATTGTTGTCTCATTGGTCGGCCCTCCATCCAGAAAGCGATTGCCAGGGTTCTTGGAACGCGTTGCCGTCACCCGTGTTCGTCGGCGTTTCCGCCGCCGCCACGCCTGTTAGTGCCAAGGCCATGTCCGTCACCGCCGCGTCGACGGTAAGGTCGGGCGCGTACTGCTTTAAATAGGCCGTGGTTGTGTCGCCGCGTCGGAACGCTTCTTCTTGCAAGATTTTGCGCAGGAACGCCACGTTGGTGTGCACGCCTTGAATGCAGAACTCTGCCAGCGCGTTAACCAGTTTGTCGCAAGCGATATCGCGATCCGCGCCCCAGGCGATCAGTTTGGCGATCATCGGGTCGTAGTAGATGCTAATTGCATCGCCTGTTTCAACGCCGCTGTCGACGCGCACATTGAGACCGACCGGTTCCGCGTAGTTCACAATCGTGCCGGTTTGCGGCAGGAAATCGGCGTTGGGATCCTCGGCGTAGATGCGCACTTCCACCGCGTGCCCGCGGGCGGTTAGTTGGTCTTGGGTTAGCGGTAGTTTGCCGCCGCGCGCCACTTCGATTTGCCAACGCACCAAGTCTTGGCCGGTCAAACACTCGGTCACCGGGTGTTCGACCTGTAGGCGCGTGTTCATTTCGAGGAAGTAGAACGATTCGTCTTCGTCGAGCATGAACTCAACCGTGCCCGCGTTGGTGTAATTCACCGCGCGTGCCGCCGTCAGCGCCGCTTCGGCCATGCGTTGGCGCAGTGCCTCGCCCATGGCGGTTGACGGTGTTTCTTCAACGATTTTCTGGTGGCGGCGCTGAATCGAACACTCGCGTTCGAACAGGTGGACCAATTGACCATGATCGTCGCCGAAGACCTGGAATTCTATGTGACGTGGCCGCGTCAGGTACTTTTCCAACAGCACCGTGTCGTCGCCAAAGGCCGCTTTGGCCTCGCGTTTGGCCGCCGCCAGGGCGTCGTCGAACTCGGTCGCCGCGTTAACCACGCGCATGCCTTTTCCGCCGCCGCCCGCCGAGGCTTTAATCAGCAGCGGGAAACCGATGTCGCCGGCCTGCTGCGCCAAATGGGCCGGCTCTTGGTTGTCGCCGTTGTAGCCGGGAACCACCGGCACACCGGCTTTTTTCATGACGCGTTTGGATTCCTGTTTGGAACCCATCAGTTGAATGACGTCCGCTTGCGGTCCGATAAAAATCAAACCGGCTGCGCGCACCGCCGCCGCGAATCCGGCGTTTTCCGAGAGAAACCCAAAGCCGGGGTGAATCGCGTCGGCGCCGCTGTTTTTGGCCGCCTCAATCAAAACCTCACCGCGCAGGTAGCTGTCCACCGCCGGTGCCGGCCCAATCGCAATCACCTCGTCGGCGAGGCGCGCGTGTTTGGCGTGCAGGTCGGCCTCGGAAGCGACGGCCACGGTGGCAATGCCCATCTCGCGACAGGTTTTGATGATGCGCACGGCGATTTCGCCGCGGTTGGCAATCAAAATCTTTTTCATGCTGTGCTCCTTTGTGGGTCGACCGCGTTACATGCGGAAAATGCCGTACTTGGGCTCGGGGATCGGCTGGTTGTACGCCGCACTCAGTGCTAATCCGAGCACTTCGCGTGTGTGGCGTGGGTCGATCACGCCGTCGTCCCAAAGGCGCGCCGACGAGTACCATGCGCTGCTCTCTTTGGCGTACTTGTCCAGAATCGGCTGCTTGAAGTCGGTCTGTTGTTGTTCGTCCATGCTTTCGTTTTTGCGCTGTAATTGGTCCATTTTTACCTGGCACAACACGTTGGCCGCCTGCTCGCCGCCCATCACCGAAATGGTGGCGTTGGGCCACATCCACAAGAAACGCGGGTCGTAAGCGCGCCCGCACATGCCATAGTTACCCGCGCCGTTAGACGCGCCGATAATGACCGTGAACTTGGGCACCTGAGCGTTGGAAACCGCGTGTACCATTTTGGCGCCGTCTTTGGCGATGCCGCCCGCTTCGTACTTGCGGCCCACCATAAAACCGGTGATGTTTTGCAGGAACAGCAGGGGAATCTTGCGTTCGTTGCACAGTTCAATAAAGTGCGTCGCTTTCAGCGCCGACTCGCTGAACAGCACGCCGTTGTTGGCGATAATGCCCACCGGCATGCCCCAAATATGCGCGAAACAGGTCACCACCGTGTTGCCGTACAGGGACTTGAACTCGTGGAACTCGGAACCGTCCACCAAACGCACGATAATTTCGCGGACGTCGAACGGCACGCGCGAATCGCTGGGCATCACGCCCAAAATCTCTTCGCGGTCGTAAATCGGCTCGACCACGGCTTTTTGAACCGGTGTTTGTTTGGTGGGCAGGTTGAGGTGCGCAAAAATGTCGCGCACGATGTCCAGTGCCTCGCGGTCGTCCGCCGCGAAATGGTCGGCCACGCCCGATTCGCGCGTGTGCACATCAGCGCCGCCCAAATCTTCCGCCGTCACCACCTCACCCGTGGCCGCTTTGACCAGCGGTGGACCCGCCAGGAAAATCGTGCCCGTGCCTTTGACGATCACCGTTTCATCGGACATCGCCGGCACGTAGGCGCCGCCCGCCGTGCAGGAACCCATAACGGCTGCGACCTGCGGAATGCCTTTGGCCGACATGCGCGCCTGGTTAAAGAAGATGCGGCCGAAATGTTCGCGGTCGGGAAAGACCTCGTCCTGCTTGGGCAAAAAGGCCCCGCCGCTGTCCACCAAATACAGACAGGGCAAATTGTTTTCTTCGGCGATCTTCTGCGCGCGCAGGTGTTTTTTACAAGTGATTGGCAGGTACGTCCCGCCTTTGACCGTCGCATCGTTGGCGACGATGATCGTTTCGCGTCCGGCGATGCGACCAATGCCGGTCACAATTGCACCGGCGGGGTGGTTGAAATCGTACAGTTCCCAGCCGGCCAGCGCCGAAAGTTCAAGAAACGGACTACCCGGATCGAGCACGTAGTCGATGCGCTCACGCGCCGTCATTTTGCCGCGTTGCTTGTGTAAATCCAACGCTTTGCTGCCGCCGCCCTGCTTAATCAGCGCCAAGTCGTCATTGAGTTTTTGAATCTTGGCTTCCATAAACGCTTTGTTTTCTTGGAATGAAGCCGAGCTAGGGCTTACCTTGGATGTAAAGGTGGCCATTGTTCCCCCCGAAAATTGCGCTATCTCAAACGAATTACTTATGTTGGCAAACCCATCATAATACCTGAGCCGCTGGGGATCGGCGAGGTCTTTTCAGGGGCGCCCGTCCGCCGCTTGGGCGCGCACCCGCGCTATCGGCCCTAAACCCCTGGCGCACAGCGGACCTGCTTACCGCTGCCCGTGCCCCAAGCCCTTAAAACGCTCTCGAGAACGCTTGAGCCGTAAGGTCCTGGATAAAGCCGCCGACCGGCTTACGACCCCCCACCCGCCTTTGACCTGCGCGTTTGACCCCGACCGATTGTGTGATTGGATCCACCCGAATCACACACATTCGCTGCGAGTTGTGCTTTAATGGCGCCACCGCGTTCTCCTTAAACCCGGTTGTCCGCGCCTCAGGCAAATTTCCGGTGTTATAACAATCACGCGTCGATTGAACGGAGGAACCCGCCACGGTTCCGCTTCTTGGCTACCGCTATCAGCTTGTCGCGCCGCCGCCTTGGGCGCCCACCTATCGGGTTGGGCTCGACAACGAGGTTTCCGTTTTTTTGTCGCGACCGCCTTCGGCGCCTTCGCCTCGGCCGGTTCCGGTGCAGCGCGATTACCATGCCTGGCTTGATCCCATGAGGTTCGCACCATGTCGTCCACTTTCCGCGAGAAGCTCAATCGAAAGGTCCTCCATTTTTGGACCCTCAATCGCCAGCGGATTATCATTATCTCCCTGATCCTGGCTTTCTTGATTGCCTATTTCGCGCCCAATATTTTTATCCAAGTTTATCCCGGACAGCGCGGCGTCTTGTGGCGGCGTTTCCTGGGCGGCACCCAGCTTACCCGCACCTACAATGAGGGCATTAACATCATCCCGCCCTGGGACAAAATGTACATTTACGACACCCGCCTGCAGGAAATCAAAGACACCGTCACCATGATCAACCGCAGCGGTATGGTCATTGATGTCTCCATTTCGGCGCGTTTTCATCCCATTCCCGACCGTCTGCCGCTGCTGCACCAAAAAGTGGGACCCGACTATAAAACGAAGGTGCTGCACCCTGAACTGATTTCCGCCATTCGCCAAGTGCTCGGTGATTTTGAAGCCGAGGAAATTTATTCCAGCGACGAGAATGGCCTTTTGCAAAGCATCATGGCCCGTTTGCGCCAAGAGCTCGGCAACCGTTATGTAGAAGTTGACGACGTCCTTATCACCAAACTCACCTTGCCCGACGACATCCAGCACTCCATTCAGGAGAAGTTGACCAAGGAACAAAATGCCTTGGCCCACGAGTTCATCCTGCAACGGGAACGCAAAGAACTGGAACGTCGCCAAATTGAAGCCGCCGGCATTCGCGCCTTCGAACAAATTTCGGGCATTAATATCCTGCAATGGCGGGGTCTCGAGGTAACCCAGGCGTTGGCCACCTCGCCCAACGCCAAAATCATCGTGATTGGCACCGACGAGAAAAGTCTCCCGGTCATCTTAAACAGTCAGTAACCCCCGGAGGTAACGATGTATTACTACCTGGCCTATACCATTTTGTGTGTGATTGTCGGCATGCTCGGCTCGCGTACTCAAATTGGCTTTTGGGGTTTCTTCTTCTTGTCGTTTTTATTTACGCCGCTGATTGGTTTCATGATTGTGGTTCTCGGCCAGCCGCGTTCCGTTCCCAAAACGACCGTGCGTCAGAAAGTGGTTCACGTTCATTTCGAAGAAGAACACGATAAATCATAAAGCTTCGACCCGAATTGGGCGATTTTGTAAGGTAGTGGGTTTGGCTTATCCGTAAGCGTTTTGTCGCCGGTCCGCACCCTCGCTCGCGCTTTGATTTCGGCAACAGGCTGTGTCTCTCTTGGCTATTCTTTTACGAAATGCAACATTTTGGTGGTGCCTGTCGCTGTTGATCGGCCTGCTGCCGCTGTGGGCCGCGCCCAATCCGCCCGGCCTGCCGCTGATTCGCAATTTCTCCAGCCAAACAACCGGCGCCCACGGCCAGAATTGGAGCGTGACCACCGGGCCGCCTGGCTGGCTCTATTTCGCCAACAGCGATGGGTTGTTGGTTTATGACGGCGTGACCTGGCATTTGCACCGCATGCCCAACGGCTCCATTTTGCGCTCGCTCATGACCGCCCCCGACGGCACCGTTTACTTCGGCGCCGAGGGTGATTTTGGGTTTTTTCGACCCGATCAGGGCGCGCGTATTGAGGTGCAATCATTGCTGCCCAAATTGCCCGAATCCGAACGACAACTGCGCCAGGTTTGGGATATTTACTACCATGAGGGCCGCATCGTTTTTATTACCGCCGGTAAAATCCTCATCTACCATCCCAAACTCGATGTTTTTAAAGTGGTTCACGACAGCCACCAGTTCCATACCTCCTTCCAAGTCGGCGGGCGCCTTTACGTGCGGCGCTTTAACGCCGGCTTGGCCTGTTTGGTCGGCGATGGGCTCCAACCCGTTCCGTCCGGCGACTTTTTTGCCGACAAACGCCTGCACGGTTTGCTGCCGTTTGGCGACGCCTTGTTGGCCGTGACTTTGACCCACGGCTGTTTTTTGTACCGGCCGGATCATCCCGATCCCGCCAAGCAAGTGCAAGCGCTGGCGGGACCCGTCAACGATTTCCTCAAAGAGAACCAAGCTTACCGCGCGCTTTTTGTCGATGAGGATCGGCTGGCAATCGCCACCTTATTGAACGGCCTCATCTTGGTGGATCGCGACATGAACCTGTTGCTGCATCTCAACAAAGACGCCGGCTTGGTCGACAACAGCGTGTTTGATTTACATCTCGATCCCTTTCAGCACCTGTGGGTGACCGGCAACAACGGCATCAGCATGGTCGGTCTCAACGAGCCGCCGCGTTTTTTTCCGCCCGATCACGGTTACCAGTCTTCGCCGCAGGTGGTGACCTTGCACCGCGACCGGCTTTACGTGGCTACCTTTCGCGGTGTTTATTATCGCGATTGGCGGCCCGAGGCCAATGCCTTGGCACCGTTTCGCGCCGTCACCGATTACCCCGATTCGGCTTGGTGCATTGCCCACGACCGCGACAGCTTGCTGGTTGGCGGCAAGTCGCATGTGCGCCGCATTGTTGCCGACCGTTCCGAGGACTTGTTCCAAACCGACGCGCCGATTTTTGCCATTGAGCCCGTTGTCGGCCGCGACGATGTCATGTTGCTCGGTGCCCGCAACGGTTTGCACATCATGCAACGCGACGGCGACACATGGCGTTACCTGCACAAACTCGAGGGTTTTGAGCACAGCGTCGAGTACATCGTCACCGACAGCGACGGCAATTACTGGCTCAGCTACACTGGGCAAGGCATGTGGCGCATTACCTTGCGCGCTGATTTGCGCGGACCCGCCGTGGTTGAGGCTTTCGACCAGCGCAATGGTTTGCCCACCGACCTCGGCAACCGGCCCTTCGTCATCGACGGCAAGGTTTTGGTTGCCACCCAAGCCGGCGTTTACCGGCGCCGCGATGCCGGCTCCGTGTTTGAACCCGATGTTTCGTTGAACCAACGTTTGCCGCAACCGCTGCCGGTCGTGCTGCACTTAGCTGAGGACCGCGCCGGCAACCTGTGGTTGCAAACCAAAAGGCAAAGTAGCCAGGATGCTGGGCCACTGCACCAAGTTGGCTTCTTGAGTGCCGCCGAGCGCGCCGACGATACGCCCATTAACGCCGTTTCGCTCGTGGCCGATCAGCGTTTGACCGCGTTGATGCCCTTGGCCGACGGTTCCGTGTTTTTCATCGACAACGACCAACTGACCTCCTACGCCGCCGGCTTGAGCACCGCTGATCACGAGCCGCCGTTTCGCGCTTTTGTGACCGCCATTCGCGATCCGCGCGATGATCGCGTCATGTTGACGCCCAGTTTGGATCGTCTGCCGCCCGCGCACAGTTTTGGTGCCTCGCAAAACGGCTTTCGCTTCAACTTCACCCAAAACTACCTGGCCTATCCAGAGCTCATGGAATACCAGTATTACTTGGAGGGTTACGACCGCGATTGGCTGCGCTGGTCGCAGACGCCGACGCGCGACTACACCAACATGCCGCCAGGCCGTTACCGGTTCCATTTGCGTGCGCGCAACCATCGCGGCCGCATCAGTGAACCAACCGTGCTCGCGTTTTCCATTAAGCCGCGCCTCTGGCAGATGACCGGTTTCCGGCTGGCGCTGGTCACCTTCTTGTTTGTGGCATTGTGGTTCGGGCAACGGTTGGCCAATCGTTGGTGGATCCGCCGCACTGAAGCCTTGGAACGGTTGGTGGCGGCGCGCACCGAGGCACTGCGCAAGGCCCAGGCCGAAATCACCGAAAGCGCACGTTTGGCGGGCATGGCCGACATGGCCGTCAGTGTCTTGCACAATGTGGGGAACACGCTGAATTCGGTGGTGATCTCAACGACCCTGATCAAACAAACCGTGACCGAATCCAAGCTGGCCGGCCTCACCAAAGCCAACCACGTCTTGGCCGAAGTCTTGGCCGAAGAAGGTGAGACGCCGTTGCCCGAGGACCAAATCACGCGGCGCCGCATGTTGATGAGTTACTACGAAAAGCTGGAGTCGCTGTTCCACAAGGAGCGCGACCAATCGTTGGACCATTTGGCCAGGTTGGACGAGTTGGTGCGTGTGTTGCGCGACATCGTCGCCAGCCAGGAAGCCTTGGTGCAAAACGAAAGCTTGCGCGAGGAAATCGACCTAACCGCGGTGGTTGAACAAATCCTTGTCATTGAATCAGCCGAATTGCTGCGCCACAACATCACACTGACGCGGCGCCTGAACCCGTTGCCGGCGGCGTCCTTAGAAAAATGGAAAATCCTGCACGTCCTGACGGCGCTGTTCCAGAACGCCATTGACGCCATGGCCTCGGTCCCGCCGACGCGCCGCAAGTTACGCGTTGAGACGTTCCAAAACGAAACGGAAATCGGCGTCAAAATCAGCGACTCGGGCGAGGGTTTCACGGCGGAAGCACGGGAAAAGTTATTCCAAGCGGGTTACACAACCAAGGAAGGGCGCACGGGTTTTGACTTGCACCACTGCGCCAACTTCATCCGCCAGATGGGCGGCAACCTAACCTTAGAAAGCGAAGGCGAAGGCAAAGGCGCCGTCGCCACCGTCTCGTTAAACAAAGAATGAATAGGGCAATCAATGATATTCAACAGATCTGTTCGCAACTTAAGCTATTTTGGTTAGTTACGGAAGTGGTGCACTTTATACGATTCTTAAGTAAATGAAGCAAAAGGAAAAAGATTTAAACTGATTGCAGCCGTATGTGCGTCACAACCCTAGACAAAGAACGCTTCCCTATGATGTGATTGTGCCAGCCTCGTATGAGGCGTCCTAAGACGTGGCAAATCGGAGCGACTGTTGGTATAGCAGTTTCGTTCCATGCCGTGAAAAGGGTGTTCCCTTATGAGAAAATATTTGATTCTTTTGACTTTGTTTTCAGCGATGACGATTTCGGTACTTGGAGGCTCCGCTCCCGATTGTCTCGATGTTTTGGAAGAAATGTATGATTGTTCGCCGTCGGCAGAAAACTGTGATGAAGAAACCTGGATATATATTATGCAAGACTGGGCAGAATGTGAGCTTCAGGATCTCTGAGCTTTTTGTTGATGGCCAAGCCCCTGAATGGGGGCTTGGTTATGGAATAAGAAAAATGCGGAAGAGGATTGTATATGACACTACAGTTTGTTTTATTGATTGTGCTGTTTTCCGATTTAAATGTGAGTCAGTATGAAATTCAAGATTACTTTGTGCAAGGCTTGCATGGCGCGGTTCAAAATCAAAAAACAGTTGGTGTATTGAACTTTTCTCAAATGAAAACCAAGTTTTGTCTTGTCGATATTGAAAAACAGGTGGTAACAGAGGTTGATGACCCTCGTCTGAAAATTTTCGGTTCACGCAATGTCTTGAGTTATGGCGACGGTTTCATGGTCATAAATCACAAAAAAGGTTTCGTGGTATCACGCGAATTTAAGTTTTCCCAGTCGGTTGCTCTTGATTCCGTTGCGGGATGGCCAATGGATCTACTGCTAATTGCAACTCAGCAGATTCATCCAGGTGTGTTCTTTTGCCGTTTTGCGAACAAGTCAAGAACTTATAGTTTGGGGATTTTAGACTTAGGGAAAAATACCTATCAAGAGCTTTATGGGTATCGCCAAAGTGATGGCTTTCATGTCGCAGTTTACCAAAACCAGGATAACTATTACTTCCTGAACAACGATACCGCAGCGCTTGAGGTGTACGACGCATCATTCAAACTTCAGCAGCAGCTCCTCCCAACGCGTGACCCATTGATGCGTAAAAAAACGGATCGTCTGTACCGAAGACATCCGTACCGAACCCAATTGAGAGCTACTTTTGCCGATGCAACCGCCATCTGGTTTCATGTTTCCGAAGCGGATGAACCCGGCACAGGTAGGCGGCGAAAACATTACAAGCTACAAGATGGAAAGCTCCACGTGGTAGCCGACAATCGCGTAATTCTGGCGCGTGTCGAAGGAAAACAATTGGCGTTCGACACCGAGGAAGGCATGTTCGAAATCGTCTCGATGGCACAGTAAACCACCCAAGCCAGAAAGCCAGGACACGCACTTTTTGGCGACCAGCGAAGTGAGTGTCCTGGCTTTCCCTGACGGCGGAAGCACGGGAAAAGTTATTCCAAGCGGGTTACACAACCAAGGAAGGGCGCACGGGTTTTGACTTGCACCACTGCGCCAACTTCATCCGCCAGATGGGCGGCAACCTAACCTTAGAAAGCGAAGGCGAAGGCAAAGGAGCCGTCGCCACCGTCTCGTTAAAAAAGAATGATTAAGATAACCGTTAATACTTGGTCGGTTTGTTCTCAGCTAACGCAATTTTGATATGTGGCAAGTTTGACAGCCATGAGAGCAAAGAATTCGGTCTTCAAACAAACCTACGAGCGGTTAATCGGAAATGGAAAAGCGCCGAACCAGGCCTTGGGGGCGATCATGCGGAGGATGATTGTGATGATGCGCAGCATGTTGAAATCGGGTGAGCCCTATCGCTTTGAGGGACAAACCTTGCCCCAAATGAGGAGTGCAGCCTAAACCTCAGCCTCGATCAAGTGAACGCGCCCTGCCGGCATTTTTCCTTCCCAAAAGCCTTTCGCAACACAGAAGGTTTTTGGGAAGGAAAAATGCCCTTCGATAAACACCAATGCCGCAACGGCCGGCCAGGCCGGAAGAGGCAGGGCGCAGAAAAATTGACAATTCGAAACATCTCTCTTGCAATCAGGCCTACAACACACTGCCTGAACTGAGCGATTCGGGTGGATGGAATCGTGCAAGTATTGACGTTTCCTGTGTCAAGGTTTGACGCAGGAAACGTCAAGCGTTGGTGCGAAACGTGTTGGAAAAAGCGGACCGGGGTCGCGCACGACGCGTACAGGCAAGTACGGCGAGCATTCTTACGAGACGTTGTAGCGCCCAACAGGTTGTGCGATTTCGCCGCCAAGCATCGCTTAGTTCAGGTGATAAACCAAAGCGAACATACTTCCTTTTTGCCGATCAGCGGAAGAGGGGGTTATGGCATGTTTTGCTTGCAAAAGAAGCGGGTGTCCTGGCTTTTGCTGCTCCCCTGGTTTTCCCCCAAGCCAGGACATCACTTTTGGCGATCAGCCCACCGACACCAAAGCCAGAACACGCACTTTTTGGCGATCAGCGAAGTTCGTGTTCTGGCATTCCCTGTGTTGTGAATTCGAAGAAAGCGGTGTGTCCTGGCATTTCTGGTCACTGCGTGTTCCGGTATTTTCGGGGGTGGCTTTTGTGATCTTTGTCACTGCTGGGATTCTGTCGGCTTTGCGCTTTTTCCTGGTGTAGAGTGGCGTGCTGGTCAGCCGAAGACAGGAACGGGAAGCCAAGAACGTGTGCCCAAAGCAACACCAAAGCCGGCATACGCACTTTGTGGCGATCAGCGAAGTATCTGTCCTGGCATTCCCTGAACTGGGAATTCGACGAAAGAGGTGCCTAGCATTCTCTTTTACGCTATTGATTAGAGCGATTTAGCCCGGGAGAAGAAAAAGGGCTGAATCACATGAGTCTGGCCAACCCGTTTCAGTAGATAGCAGGGAAGCCATCCAAGGAATGAAAAATGGAACCCTACTTTTTTGCTGCGGTAGGAGATGTTCATGGCTGTATGAATCGTATGAACGATCTGCTCGCAGGCTGGTGCAAGGCAACAGGTAACACACTTGCCTTTGTCTTGCAGGTTGGCGACTTTGAGGCCCATCGGCATGAGCAGGACCTTGCCACCATGGCAGCACCGGCTAAATATCGGACATTGGGCGATTTTAAAGACTATGTTTCGGGTTATCGTCAGTTTCTCCAACCCACCTATTTCATCGGAGGAAATCACGAACCCTATGGATACTTAGATACCATGCCTTCTGGTGGCGAACTGATTGACAATTGTCACTACTTCGGTCGTGCAGCGGTAAAAAAAATCAAAGGCCAAAAGATTGCCGGCTTAAGTGGTATTTATGTAGAAGACATTTATACGAGCCATCGGGCACCACTTGAACGTATGAGTAGCACATCTAATAAGGCCTATATTGGGTTTACCGAAAATGAAGTTTTGCAGCTATTGGAAGCAGAGCCTGTAGACATACTTTTGCTTCACGATTGGCCCAAAAATATCATCCACCCTGAAGACAAAGCAATGTTTCAAGGAAGAAGGCGGGCCATTGATATTAGTAGTATCGGTAATGAGCCGGCCAGGATCCTGGTAGACCTCCTGAAACCCAAATTGGTACTCTGCGGACATATGCACTTCCGTTACCAGCGCACCATACCTCACTTAAGCGGTGGTTCAACAAGCCTGTTCTGCCTTGCTGATATCCGCCAAGAGTTTAAAGCTTTGGCGTTTTTTCGAGTAGACGAAGAGGGCGGCATCTCCGAAGTTTCAACGCGCCGTTGAGCGTTGGTGATCTGCCCCCCCATCCTTCTCAGCCAGTGCTCACCCAAACCAGGACACGCACTTTTTGGCGGCCAGTGGCTACCACTCAAGCCAGGACACGCACTTTTTGGCGATCCTTGAAGTTCGTGTCCAGGCTCCCTCCGCTCGACGAAAGAGGTGGGTGTCCTGGCTTTTCCCGGTGATCTGCCCCCCCATCCTTCTCAGCCAGTGCTCACCCAAACCAGGACACGCACTTTTTGGCGGCCAGTGGCTACCACTCAAGCCAGGACACGCACTTTTTGGCGATCCTTGAAGTTCGTGTCCAGGCTCCCTCCGCTCGACGAAAGAGGTGGGTGTCCTGGCTTTTCCCTCGCTCTTTTGTTTACTAACCAATCGGTCCTACTCCCACGTTAAACGATTATCTTTCTATTTTCCCAAAGCCAGGACACGCACTTTTTCCGATTAACGAATCGTAGCAAAGCCAGGACACGCACTTTTTCCGATTAGCGACTTGCGTCTTTTGGCTTTCCCCCGCTCGACGAAGGAAGTGCGTGTCCTGGCATTTCTTGACGGTCAACACCGGGGCGGTTGGAGAGCCTGCGAAAAAAGTGCGTGTCCTGGCATTTTCCTGGATTTTATGAAATTCTAATTATCGTTCATAATTAGACAAGAGAACGTATACCTGCTAACTTTCTCCCTCTTCATTTTTTTAATCAGTACGTAAACGAAAAAAGATTAAGTGGGGGTCGGATGGATCCGAAATTCCATCAATCCTCGTCTTCATGTATTCTAAGCTTGCTTCATCCCACTGGATACCGATGATTGAATCACCTTGGCTTCCGACAATGCCCTGGATAGAAAATGGCCGGGCATCCTCGGCAAGCGTCCGTATGAAGTTAATAGGGCCAAACTCTATCATCTTGTTTTTTTCCGGATAATAAAACACAGGGAAAGACTCACGACTTGCGAAATTCATTCGCACTAGAAAAAGGGAGGATTTAAGCCCGAGAACAACCTCCCAGCGGTTAACTTTCTCAAGCTTTTTGGAAATGATTTTCATTTTAGATGCAGGGTCAGGATCATTACGTGTTAAACCAGAGAAGTTCATGTCACTGTAAGAAAATTCATGTATTCTGTTTTCGGAGCCATACTCATAAAGCTTGAGATCAAAGTTGTCAGCGATAAAAACAGAATTCCGGTAACAGCTTATTGGATTACTTGGTCGAAAATTAACATAATCAAGGCGATCATCATTAAAATGAATGACTTCTCTAACAGTGGTGTCGTTATTTATAACAAATACTTTCCCCTCTGACTTCTTGACGAAGTATGAATCTCCGCAAGAAGTACCGTGACACAAAGCTACCAGGTCGTCACCACCCGAGAAGGTTCGCTCAAAAACCAAATCACCCTCAGGCGTAAACATCACAGCCTTGTATAAACCAAAGATTGTTAAAACACCATTTTCGAACCGTAGGTCGAGGACATTTTGTAACTCTCCCGGCCCTTCCCCCTTAACAACATAAACGTGCTGAAGGTTGCCTTCTCCATCTACACGAATGACCTGGCTTTGAGAAAAATCGCCGATGAAAAACCCTTCAAGGGCCGGTCCAGGTATTACTTTATCGACCTTAGACAGGTACTGCTGAGAAGATTTTCCTAAGGAAACTACCTTCACTACCTCAAAGCAGCCATAAAAATCATCGACTTTTACATTTGTTTTTTCAAGAACTTGCTGAGGTGGCTGGTAGGAACATCCGAGAACCATCACAACCAAGGCGCATAACAATAATCTCATTCTCCCCTCCAAGATAGGGAACCGGGGAACACCCCCCGGCTACCAAGTCAAAACCTATTCGCAGTTATTTGAGCGGTTGCAGTTCCAGTTACCCGCCCATGCAGGATCGGAGGTCAGTTCGCATTCGATGATATGACCAAGGTCTCGAGGATAATCACACCATTTCCAGTCAGGTTTTAAACCAGCTAAACAGATATATTCGCAATCTGGAGCACTAAAGACCGGATTCATAGCAGATAACAAAAATAACACCAATGCAATTTTCATTGTTTTTCTCCGGGTGAACTTAATGTTCATGATTTTAATAACCCTAAACAGGGTCTTTATAAGGACTCTGAGAAGAACGAAAAAAGAGCCAGGCGATCAATTAAACACATGGAGCAACATGCCTTTATCAGACCCGGCTATGCTAGGTAGCCTTATTTCTCGCGACCTAAAAGCGAAAAAACCACCTCACTGTCGACTCTCGGACGATAGCGAAAGATTTACAGAGATGTCAATATTAAAATATAGGTAAATTCAAAAGCTTTTCATTGAAAAGTAAGCCAAGTATCAGTCGGAGTTGTAGAAGTCATAGAAAAATGATTGCTTCTCGATGGTTTTTATTCAAAATATAAAAAATAGGAAGACGATTTCGTTCGCTAAAGTGCTATTTTTTATGTGTACATAACCATCAAACAAATCCATTCACCTTGACTCGAAAAAAGCAACAAACCACAAACAACCCCTTCTGATCACTGTTTCATACAGCAAGCCAGACCAACGGGACCCCACCCCATAACTACAAAGATGTCGCGCTGGTTGGCGACCCACCCGACCAAAAAGAGAGCCATCTCTCGCGGGCAAACGCCATAGCCCTGGTTTGTTCAGATGGGCACGCCGGGCGCGGCTACCGTGCGATAGAAAAGCCAGGACACACACTTTTTTCGATTTCGGTAGGCGGTTGTTGAGGGCAAGATGCTGGTTGTGACCCCGGTCGGTGTTTATCGCTGCCGCGTGGACACCCCGGTGCCTGGTGTAAACGCCGGCGTCCAACCTTGGCTTCGTTTTATGGCGGTTGTTTGGTTGTTGACCCAACGACCACCGTCACTGTGGCTGATACAGGTGCAACTCTGGCAGTGACGATTGCTTCGGGAAAAAGTTGAAGTTTGCGTGGGGTGTTGGTTTTTCGTTTTTGGAAGTATCTTAGATAAAACATCTTGTGGGCAGCACTAGGGCTTGGTTTGGCATGGCATTTGGCTTGCTCTTACGTGAGGAAGCAGTTCTGAATCATGAATGGTTGCATCGGTTGCGATAACGTCGGCGCGCCAGGACCGGCCCTTTGGGTCGTTGTTCGTGTGTTGACGCCGTCGGCCTGGCGGTTTGGTGGGCGGCGCTTGCTTGGGTGTGGCTTCATGGTTTGAGACGCCATCATTTTTTGATCTGATCTCGCCTACCTGACGACCTTTTTGAACAGTTCGATAGGGTTTGGCTGGTGCCGCCGGCGTTTCGCAGCCTCGTTCTTTTTGGAACAGAGACCCGACCGCCAACCTGGCTCGCAAGCACCCGTCAATGAATCAGGCCGGCGGCTCGGATTCATGGAGGGATTGTGACTATTTCAGACGAAGTTAACTTGTTTATTACCACTGTCCGCAAATTCAATCCAACGGCTGCAACCTGGCTGGAAGGCAATGATTGGAATGCGATTAACGGCGATCACCATCGCTGGGGCAAACGGTTGCGCCGCATTTTTTGCCACAACCTTGAGCGGGAGGCTAACTGGATTCTGCTTTCACCTGATCGCAAGAAACGTCGGGACATGGCCAAACAGCTTGTGAGCCACCATGGCATCAATACCGAAGCGGTGCGGGAATACACCCACCAAAACCCAGACTTTCCAATGATCATTAAACGGCTGATGATGCCCTGGGACGTGCTACACGGCCCATCCAGTTACAGCCACATTCAAACGGAACTGCGCGATGCACTGACGGCCAATATGTTTTCGCCTTCGATGAATTTTCTGGCCGATGCCTCGGTGTTGGTTGGGCAGATGACGGAAGCGGTGCGGCAAGCCGATCGCGACAGCACCGATATCTGGCGCCGCAACTGCAACGAGATTAGCCAAAACTTGGCGATGATGCGTGCCATTCCTCTTGGTCTGGCGCGTAGCTTGTTGCCCGCGTTTGTGATCACGCCGCTCGCGCAGCTCCTCAATACTTACGCCTCTTTTTGGTTTGATGTGTCGGGTGCCAACTGGACGGAGGAAGGGCCGACGGCGTCGCTCACCGCCGAGCAGCTACAGAAAGTGCAGGCGCATGGCGCGGCGGGGCGAACCGATGAAGCGGTGACGATTGGTTTCGGGAAAGGACCGCAGAGCGGCTTTTTTAAAGGAAACCACAATCCCGACGGTGATGACGAGCTAGGCGCGGCGGCTCAGTGGGGTGCCGAAGGTTTTGTTAACTTCATTAACAACGCCTTTGGCGAAGCTACGGGCCATCTCAACGGGCGTTTGAACACCAAGGTTAAGGCTTGGATTGGCGAAAAACTTTCCTATTGGCGACCACCGAGTGACACTTCCTCGACAGATGCGCTCGCCTTACTCAGTTTACTCAGAGAAATCATTGAGGTTTTTAAGGAGGAAATCGACCAAAAAAGCTCCAGTTATCTCAATGACACCTGGGTTTATTCCTTGGTGGTTGAGGTTGCCCTGGCTCAGGATTCGGACAGCACCGGTGAGGTGGCGCGAGGCGCGCGCATGGGTGAGAACCTGGTGAGCATGATCAAAAGGTTCACGGTTGAGCATCCCGAGCGGTTTCGTCCAAATCTGCCGCAACTCCGGCCTTTACAAGACGGGTATTGCGATCAACTGAAACGCACCTTAACCTGTTTCTTCTTGCGCCAACATATGTCGCAAAACCTGACCTATTACTGCAGCCGGGTTACCGATTACAGTGCGCAAACAACAAAGTGCCTGGATCACAAGCACAATATCGGTAGTAGTTTGCGTAAGGATTTGTTGCAGTTGGGCATTGTTACGGAAATGCCGGAGGCCAAACAGCCGGATCGTGAGAAGGTGATGTTCCACGACTTCAGTAGCGGGCCACTTTACTTTGGCAAGAGCTATCAACCCCACAACACCAAACTGATCATGAAAGATTGGGTTTGGAATGAGCAAATGGAAGAAACGTACCTCAGATCGATACGCGATCTGTTGTGTGCGAATCCTCGGGCGAGTGCGACCCCGCCAATCCGACTCTCCGTTCCCCAAGGGCCGCCACAGCGCCGCGTGGCGTTCCAGTAATAGGCTGAATCCACCCGTTGTCTGCTTCGGCGGCAGCGGGTGGGTTCTTTTTAAACGATGGCACCGAAGTTAGCGCGTGCGTTGCCATGATTATTTTTTGCCTTTTAACCCGCGCAGCAGACGGCCGGCGACGACGGTGGCGGCGATTTGCCAGTGGCCCTCTTCGGTGAAGCCGGATTTCTTGCGGGGTTTGAAGGAGTGATCGCCGTCTTCTAGCCAGGTGATTTCGATCGCTTTTGAGAGTTGGTAGTCGGCCACTTCTTCTTGGTTGCCGAGGGTGTCGCGGGTGCCTTGGACGATCAGCGTCGGCGTTTTTAGTTTGTCGAGGTGGGCGGTGCGCAGCTTTTCCGGTTTTCCCGGCGGGTGGAATGGGTAGCCGAGGCAAACCAAAGTTTGTGGTTTGACTTCGTCCGCAATCAGGCTGGCCATACGGCCGCCCAAGGATTTGCCGCCGATGGCGAACGGGCCCTGCTTGCGGTATTTTTTGATGACCTCACGCCAGGCGTCGAGCAGGATGCCTTCCTTGTTGGGTGGTGCTTGCACGCCTTCGGTGCGGCGGCGTTGCATGTAGGGAAACTCAAACCGGATGACCTGAATACCGAAGCTCGCCACGCCCTGCGCAATGGCGTTCATGAAATCGGAATCCATGGGTGCGCCGGCACCATGGGCCAGCAATAAACGCAGCGCGGCGTCGTCGGGGCCGTCAATCAAATGGTCTTGGGACATAGAGCTTGCTCCTTGGTGGGTCAGGGTTTAGTTGGGATTCACGGCCGGGTCGACATTGGGCAACCATTGCAACAGGCGCGCGCGCATCGGCAGCGGTTCCTGAGTTTGGCCGTCGAGGTAGCGGCGCATCCAGTCGATGAGGTAGGACTCCTCGAGGGCGAATACCTCGGGATGACTTTGGTGCAGCGCCTCTAAGTCGTCATAGGCGGCCCGATGCTCGCCGCGTTTGAAACGCAGCAAGGCGCGCAGGAACTTGAGACGGTTAAGGTCGGGATCGATTTCGGCGCATTGGTCAATTAACTCGGCGGCGCGGTCGCTTTGGTCGCGGCCAATCAGCAGCTCGGCGAGCAACAATCGACTGGTGCGAATGCCGCGTGCATTTTCAATTTCTTTGAAGATTTTTAACGCCTGGGTGAACTCGTCTTCAGCCGTGTCGAGCTGGTCGCGTTTAAGTGCAATCACGCCGGTGAGCTGGTGAATGTGTGCGCGCAAAAAGGGTTCCTGCAGTTTTTGGTGTTTGTCGAGGGCCTGCATGTTGAGGTGCTCGGCGCGGTCGAGTAGGTTGCGGTTCTCGGCATTGCGGGCGAGGTTGTAAAGCAGGTAGGCGGCGTGTTGTAGGTGACCGACTTCTTCGTAAATGGCCAAGGCCTGCTGGTACAAATGCTCGGCTTGGTCGAAGTTGCCCTCGTCGAGCACAATGCCGGCGAGGTTGTTGTAATTGGCGGCTTCCATTTGACGATCTTGCATCTCAATTGCCAGCGCGAGTGCTTCCTCGTAGTATTTACGCGCCTGGGTCGCGTCTTCGCGTGCGCTCGCGACCAAGCCCAAGTTTTGGATGATTTGGGCGGCATCGACGCGGTTGTTTTGCTCGCGGAAAATGGCCAGCGCCTGCATCAAAAAGCTTTCGGCTTGTTTTAGATCGCCTTTGGCTAAGTAAATAATGCCGAGCCGATTAAGCGCGTTGGCGAAGCCGTCGGGATGGTCGTTTTTTTGGTACAAGTCTTTGGCAAGTTGGTAGTAGTAATGGGTTTTATCCCAGTTGCCGTCGTGTTTGGCGAGGTCTCCCAGTAAGGTGTAAACGTTGGCCTTGAGGGTGAGGTCGGGGTCGATGTCGCCGCGTTCGAGGATGTCGTGGCACAGTTTGCGCATCTCCTCGTAGTTGCCGAGCTCGGCGTGGGCGGCGGCTAGCGAGTACACGGCCTTGAGGAAGTCGGGATCGCGTTCGACGCAAATTTCGAAGTAATGGCGTGCGGAGGCGGGGTCACCCGCTTGCAGTTGGTGGAAGCCCATCGACCAAATCATCAGCGCGTAGGGGTCTTCGGAAAAAACTTCACCGTGGTTGGGCGCCATTTCGCGTTCGGGATGGAAACGGTTGTGGACTTGTTCGGTCATGGCACGCACGGCCTGCGGCAGCGATTGCGCCAAAATATCGCGACCTTGCACGTGTTTGTCGTTGCGGTAAAGGTGGTAAATCAAACGGTACTGACGTGTGATCGGGTCTTTGCTGATAAAGGCTTGAATCAACAGGTCGGCGCCGAGCAAGTGTGAGAGTCGCGTCACTTGCGCTTGCTGGAGCTCTTGGCGGTATGGTTTGTCGGCGAGGGCACGCGTGACGGTGTCGGCTGATAACAGGTGCAGGCGCGGGACGGTGTCGAGCTGTTCTTGCAGCAAGTGGCCGAGGCCGCGCTCAATCCATTCCGATCCTTTTTCTTCGGTTTGGTTGACGAGCGGGAGCAAGGCGGCCGACAGCGTTTCGTTACCGGTCATCAGGGGGACGGGTCGGTTGAGGCGCAAGGTGGTGACAATGGTGACGGCGAGCAGGGTGACCAAGGCGACGCCGGCGACAATGCGGCGACGACCGCTGCGGCGACGTTTGGGTTTCTCGCGCAAGTCGGCCAAACGGCGACAGGCTTGGGTGGCGTCAATACGGTCAGCGGGCTCCAATCGGGTGAGTGCGTTGATCAGGGCGATGAGATCGGGGTCGAGTGGCGTCTTACCCGGGTCGATGGGACGGCGTTCACCTTTGCCGACTTTCATGAGTAAGGCATGGTAGGGCAGGTTCTTTTTGTAGGCGGGTTGGCCGGTCAGCATTTCTTGGAGCAAGATGCCGAACGCGTACATATCACTGGCGGCGGTGGCTTCCTCGCCACGGGCCTGCTCGGGACTCATATAACGGGGCGTGCCGACGACGGTGCCGTGGGTGGTGCGGTCGCTGCGCAGGTTCTCCTCGTGTGAGGCACTGCCGGTGGCTTCGCTGTCATCACCGATGCTTTCGTGCGCCACAGCGTGCGGGTATTCGCGTGCTGTGGCGGCCTGGGCCTCATCGAGTGCTTGCCATGTGGCGGCAGCGGGGCCGACGGGTCGCGCCAAACCGAAGTCGAGAACTTTGACGTCGCCATTGGGCAGTAGCATCACGTTATCGGGTTTGAGGTCGCGGTGGACAATGTGGGCCTTGTGGGCGACGGCCAAGACGGTGGCCAGTGTTTCGGCAATGGCGAGTGGATCGGTGGGATCGTCGCCTTCGCGCAAAGCCTCACGCAGGGTTTGACCCTCGATAAATTCAAGCACCAACAGGTCGTAATCGTCGCGTTCAATAATGTCGTAGATGGCGCAGATGTTGGGGTGCGAGAGACGCGACAGGATTTGGGCTTCGCGGAAGAAACGGGTTTTGGTCAAAGGGCTCATGCGCTGCTGTCGGCCCATGACCTTTAGCGCGACGGAGCGGCCCAGCAATTGGTCGCTGCCGCGATAGACTTCACCCATGCCGCCTTTGCCCAGCAGCTCTTCGACTTTGAAACGTCCAAGTTCGGTGCCCGTGAGTGTGTTTTTGGTGGTGGCTTTCATTCCGGTACCGCTTTGCATGGAAGATGGCGCCGTGCGGGGTCCGTCATCGGGGGGACCAAGCGCGGTCGGCGCGCTGTCACAGGGTAAGGTCGCAAGAAGGTAGGAGCGAGAAGGGCGAGCCGGTGGGGCCGGCTTCGGCGTGCGGGAAGAATCCATCAATCGCGGAGGGTCGCGGCGGTTTTCACCTCACCGACACGGCGGCGAAACAACCGTCTGGGTGAAGGGTGGTGAAGGCGGCACAGAAAAAGCGGTGGGGCGTCCGGCGTGGTGACGCCTGTCGCAAAACGTGCTGCTGGATTGCGGCGATCAGGAGGGTTCCATCATCGGTCGCGCGTTAATCGCTGCGTCCGGCGGCCTCGTCGCGCAAGCGCCGGAGCGCAAGGCGGTCGGCGAGAACTTTTTCGGTATTGTACCCCTTGAGGCTCAAAAGGTAATGCTTTACCGCGATTTCAATTAAATTTTCCAAGCTACGGCCGGGTGCAACGGCCAAACGGAGCAGCGGACGGTGAATATTGAGGATGGGGATCTGCTCGAGCTCGGGAAAACAATGGTAACTTTGATCGGCCTGCCAGGGCTCCAAATAAAGGACCAGCTCGATCGGGTGTTGGTCCAAGACACTTGAGATGCCGTAAATTTCCTTGATGTTGACGATGCCGAGGCCGCGAATCTCCATGTGGTCTTGAATGAGTTCGTCGGCGCGGCCGATCAGGCTGCCTTCCGGTGTACGTGAAACCAGCACGATATCGTCGGCAACCAGTTGGTGGCCGTGCTTGATGAGATCGAGCGAGTCGTCGCTTTTGCCAATGCCGCTTTTGCCCAAAATCAGAACGCCTAAGCCGTTGATAACGAGAAGATTGCCGTGAATACTCAGGCAAGGTGCAAGGTTCTCAACCAAAATGCGGCCTAGGCGTACGATGATGTCGATGTCGTTGAGTTGTGAGGCCAGCACGGGAATGCCGGCTTGCGCACAACAGGTGACCAAGGAGGGGTGCAGTTCCTGGCCATAGCTGACCAACAACGCGCCTGGTTGGCGTTCCCAGACGGCGTTTAACCGCGACGCCTCCATGTCACCACCGTGATCGTGAAGGTACGCATTTTCAGCGCGCCCCAAAAGGAACAGGCTGTGGGGTTCCAAATCCTGACAGTACCCACACAATGCCAATCCCACCCGCTGAATCACCGGTGAACGGATCTCGCGGTTGAGGTCACCCTGATTGCCGACCAGGACCAAATCGAGATGGTCCTCCGCTTCCAGCAATTCCTTAACGGTAATCGATTGGCGACAGCGAGAGCCGCGTTCGACAATCGATTGCGCCAGCAATTGCAGGTAGGGGTCGGGCGTTTGCGCTTCTTCAGACACGGCGCGTCCGGGCGGTTAGGCGTCCGGCTCGATGTAGCCGATGTTGCCGTCCTTACGTCGGTAGACGACGTTGACGCGGTCGGTTTCATGGTTGCGGAAGATGATGAACTCTTGGTCGAGTTTGGTGAGTTCGTCGACGGCTTCGTCGAGGCTCATGGGTTTTACCACGGAGTTGTCGGTGCGGATAATTTCGAGTTCGCCGTCGCCGGGTGTTTCGGCGGGGGTCGGTGGGTGGCTGATCACATGGTGGCGAATCGATTCCGTGGTGTTGCGCTTGAGCGTGGTTTTTTTCTCTTTGAACTTTTTGACCTGGGTTTCCAGTTTCTCGACAGCGCGGTCGATGGAACCGAACATGTCACTGGTCTCCTCGGCACAGTGGAAGGCACGTTTCTTCGATAAAAACTTGACCTCGGCTTTTTGCCGATACTTTTCCACAGATAGGACTACGGTTACATCATGGATGTCATCGAGATGTTTGGCCAACCGCTCGAGTTTCCCTTTGGTAAAGGTCCGAATGCGATCAGTGATATCGACTCCGCGTCCTGTGAAATCTATTCTCATAGCGCCTCCTATTGGTTTAGATCTTCTTTCTGCGTTTGGAAGAGGAGGGGATCCCCAACTCTTCACGGTACTTGGCAACAGTGCGCCGCGCAATTTGAATGCCCTCGCGAGTGAGGATCTTCACGATGGTGGCGTCACTGTAAGGTTTGGCGGGAGATTCCTCGCTGCACAACTTGCGGATTTTTTCTTTAACCGCGAGCGAAGAAACATCGTCTCCGTGGGCCGAGGCCAGGCCGGAACGGAAGAAATACTTGAGCTCGTAGACACCGCGCGGGGTGTGGACGTATTTGTTGTTGACGACGCGCGAGACTGTCGACTCGTGCATACCAATATCATCGGCGACTTCGCGCAAAACCAGCGGTTTCATGTGTTCGACGCCTTTGTCGAAGAAATCGCGCTGGTGGCGGACCAGCGATTCGGCCACCTTGTAGATGGTGCGGTTGCGCTGATCCAAGCTGCGAATCAACCACATGGCCGACTTGAACTTGTCTTTGATGTAGTCGGAAGCTTCCTTGTCGTTGCCCTTGGCTTGCTCGAGGATTTTGGGGTAACTGGCGGAAACGCGCAGGCGCGGCGTGCCCTCGTCGTTGAGCTGAATGACGTACTCGTCGTCAACTTTAACAATGTAAACATCGGGCTGAATATACTGGGGCGGTAGCGGCGCAAAGGCGCGGCCGGGTTCGGGGTCGAACTCTTTAATGGCCTCCAAGTACTCTTTCAGGGTGTCCTTGTCGATGTTATAGATCTGCATGATCTCTTTGTATTTTTGTTTGTAGATCAGATCGAAGTGATCCAGCAACAGGGATTCCAGTTCGGTGCCGCTCCACTCGGAGTAGGCCAACTGGATTTCCAAACACTCGCGCAAGTTGCGCGCGCCGACGCCGATGGGATCGAACTCGCGAATGGCTTGCCAGACTTGGTTTACCTCTTCCAGGCGCCACTCGCCGGCTTCGGCAATTTCTTCCAATTCCGCCACCAAACGGCCGGCGTCGTTGATGTTGCCGATAATCTCAATGCCGATCTCAAAACCGCGCTCGTTGAGGGGCAATAAGCCGAGCTGGTGTTCCAGGTGTTCTTGCAAGGTTTCGCGTGAGGAAACCATGTTCTCAAACGAGGGGTAATCGCTGGGGTCGCGGAACTCGCGGTCGCGGTTCTTGGGCTGGTGATCGGTGAGGTATTCCTGAAAATATTGGTCCATATCGATGTTGTCGATATGGTTGTCCATGCCCGTATCGGCGGCGTCGCTTCCCTCGCGTTCGTTGGCGGCGTGT
Organism: Holophagae bacterium; assembly: GCA_030429565.1. Lineage (GTDB taxonomy): Bacteria > Acidobacteriota > Holophagae > Acanthopleuribacterales > Acanthopleuribacteraceae > Acanthopleuribacter. Next base: position 142,767 of record JAUIFE010000003.1, read on the forward strand.
TCTTCTTCGCCGTAATCGCGCTGGTCTTCCAAAACGGGGTTTTCCAACAACTCATTTTGAATGGTGTCGGTTAACTCGAGACGCGACATCTGCAGCAGTTTGATTGCCTGCTGCAAGCTTTGCGTCATGACCAGTTTTTGCGAAAGTTTTAACGATAAACGTTGTTCGAGTGCCATTGTCGCTCCCGATAATTAATCAAGCGTGAATCCATCACCTAGATAGGTTTTCCGTACCTGCTCGTCCTGAGCTAACTCTTCCGGGGAGCCCTCCTTCAATATGACACCTTCGCTTAAAACATAGACGCGTTGGGTGATCTTTAGGGTCTCGCGCGCGCTGTGGTCGGTTATCAGAACACCGATGTTTCTGGCTCTCAGCTTTTCAATGATCAATTGTATATCCCCGACTACTTTGGGGTCAATCCCTGCGAACGGCTCGTCGAGCAGGATAAAGGAGGGGTTGTTGGTCAGGGCGCGCGCAATCTCGACGCGGCGCCGCTCACCACCACTTAAGGTGTAGCCGACACTGCGTCTTATGTGCTCCACGTTAAAATCCAACAACAACTGTTCCATGCGGTCGACTCGTTCCGACGAGGTCAGATCAAGCAGCTCCAAGGTGGCCAGTAGGTTCTCTTCCACGGTCATGCGCCGGAAAATACTCGCTTCTTGCGGCAAGTAGGAAACACCCTCGCGGGCGCGCTGGTACATCGGCTTGTCGGTTAAGTCGTTGCCGTTGAGCAGAATGCGGCCGCTGTCGGGTTTGATCAGGCCGACGATCATGTAAAAGGTGGTGGTTTTACCCGCCCCGTTGGGGCCAAGCAGGCCGACCACTTCGCCGGATTGGACTTTTAAGTCCACTTTCTTAACAACTTCGCGGCCTTTATATGATTTTGCTAACGCATTGGCTTCTAATACAGATCCGGTCATTCAGCCTTCCCAGAGTTGCACGCGCGCCATTGAGCGCGATTTATTTATCTTTGCGAATTTTCGACGATGTTTGAGTTTATGCGCGTGGTGCCCGGACCGGATCGCATGGTACCATCCTTTAAGTTGTAGGTCAATTCCGGTCCTACGAATTCACCCGAGGGGTGATTGAAAACAACATCTCTATTGTTACCAAGGAATTGAAGCGTCTGTTCGGCCCGTTGGTAGTGCATGATTTGCGCCTGACCACTAACCGGTTCGCTCGTTCCGTCCTTGCTGCTCACGCCGCCTTGAAACACCACGTCGCCCGTGGCGGTGAGCTGATCCACCACCTGTTGTTTGCGCTCCTCGACCACGGTCACTTCCAATAAATCGCAGCTCAGTTTGCCGCGTCCCGGCCAAACGGCTTCGGCCACATTTTGGAAGACCAATACGCCGGCGGCTTGCGAGAGTTTCATGGTTTTGGCGTCGAGTAAGAATACGCCGTCCTCGGTTTGAAGGTTTAGGCTGACGCGGTCATCGGTTTCGAGCTCGTACACGTCTTCGTCAATTTTGCGCAGGTTGATCTCGGGTGCCTTAATCGTGTGCTGTTCGTGTTGCAGCTTGGCGGGGGCGCCGGTGATTTTGAAGGTGTGGCTCGGCAGTTTTAATTCGAGTTGGTCGCCCCAGCAGCGCGTCGGTACCGGTTCGCTCATGCGGTAGGTAATGGTGACGAAACGGAAGGCGAAAATTTCGCGTTCTTCGCCGTCCCAGTTGGTAAGCAAGATGCGATCGCCGTAAATGCGCACGTCTTCGTCGTTGTCGATGAGTTCACTGCCTGAGCTGAAAATGACATTGCGTTCGCGGTGCGAAATGCGCAGCTCGCCGGCGTTGCCCACTTGGCCGCCGTATTTAAAGGAAGGGTTGCCGGCGATGAACGTGTTCAGGGCGCGGCCGTTCTCGAATTGGGTCTCGAGGCCTTTTTCGCCAACGAGGTGGAGTTTGGCGGGCCCGCCGTTGTCGGCGTTCAGCGTCAGGGGATTGTTGCTTTTCAGGAGCAACGGGAGTGAACCGATCAAGGTCAGTGTCAGAGCGCCGGTGTCGGCGCTGAGCGTGTACCCGTCCTCGGCAACCATCGAAAGCTTGGCTTGGGCGCCGGTGCGAATATCGCGCAACAGCCGGCCTTGGTCGTCGAAGCGAATGGCGAGACGTGGCGATTGGAGTTCGCCTTTGTTCCAGGTGAAACGGCCGGGCTCGCCGATGACGGTGGCTTGCTCCATAATAATGTCGCGGTTTTTTTGTGAGCGGAAGCTGAATTCAATGGTTTCGGCGCGCAGTTTGGCGAGGTTGTCGGCGCTATCGACGCAGTCAACCGCGCCGTTGCGGATGATCCCGCGTGCCTTGCTTTGGTCGATGGTCATTTGATCGGCGTTAATGGTGACCTTGCCTTTGCTGTCGCGGCTCACATTGAAAACAACCTCGTCCTGCAATTCGACCGATGCGTAGGGTTTGTAACGCAGCCCGCGGCAGCGGCCTTGCGATTCGCCCATGAAGAACGTGACTTCGGCTTCACTGACATAGGTGCCGTCCTTTAAGGCGGTTACGGGACCCGGTGTTTCCAAGCGAAAGCCATCGGTTTCTTCTATCACGACCAGCTTGTTTTCGGCGGCTTCCAGGACCTGTAAGCCGGCTTCGTTATTGCGGTAGCGATCGGCTTTAATGCGGTAGCGACGGCCGTTTTCATTGGCTTGTAGTTCCAGGCCGCCCTCTAGTTCCAGTTGGTCTTCCCCAATGAGGGTCACCTGCGAGGAGGTGCCGGACTGAATCAGATTACCTTCGGCATCGTAGGCGGCATGGCGCACGTCGCGGCCGCGCAAGCCTTGGGGAAGGCCGGCCTTGCGCGGGTCGGTTTTTTCGATCGGGACTGTCTCGGTTTTCGTCGAGAGATAGACGAAATAACCACAGATGACAATCATGGAGAGAATCAGTCCCCGACTGAGCCACTTTTTGATCATGAAACGGGTTCCTGCTGCAAAAACGGATCAAGCGCGCCAGACTTGCCTGGTTAGTTTTCCGATGGGCGCATTTCGATGATTTGAACCTGATAATCATCGCGGAAAGGCGTCAAAGAATACACCAAATCGACCGAATCGAAGCGCTCGAATTCGAAATTAAGGTCGTTGGGATGGTAGAAGGTGCACTTTCTTGCGACGTGACCGTCGCTGGCTTCGAAGTGAAACCAGGGGCCCTTGCGCACGGGTTCGGATTCCAAAATGAGACCGGCGGTCATGAAGGCGGGCATTTGGTTGCCAATACCGAAGGGTTCCATTTTGGAGATGGTGGAAAACAGTTTGCGATCTAAGTCTTGCCAATCAACGACGGCGTCGACAAAAAAGATCAATTTACAGGGGTTGTCGCGGCTGTCGATGATTTCATTCATGCGTTGGCGGAATTGAGGGATGTTGGTAACGGGTAACGAAACGCCGGCCGCTTCGGGGTGACCGCCATAGGTATTGAGTAGCGAAGCAATGCGGTCGAGGGGTTCGAGGATGTTGAGCCCGGGAATACTGCGAATGGAGCCGTGGGCCTCGTGATCGTCGAAGGAAAGCACGCAGGTCGGGCGGCCGTAACGGCGCAGGATTTTACAGGCCATGATGCCGAGAATGCCGCGATGCCAGTGGCGACCGGCGACGACGATAAACGACGGGATTTTGTTGCGGTACATGTGGCGCAACTGGCAATTAATTTTCTGTTCCAGCTCGCGTTCCAACATCTGACGGACGGTGTTCATGCCGTCCATGATTTCCACAATGCGGTGCGCTTCTTTGGGGTTTTCCGCGCGGAAAAACGCAATCGAGGTGTCGGGATCACCGAGGCGTCCCGGCGCGTTGATGCGTGGCGCGACCTTAAAGCTGATGTCGAGCGCGTTGGGCATGCCGCGCACACCGAGCTTGCGCAGGAGGCAGCGGATCGGGCCGTGATCGTCGCGGTGGATTTCGCGCAAGCCACTGGCGACAATCCAGCGGTTCTCTTCACGCAAAGGGACCATGTCGGCAATGGTGCCAATGGCGGCGATGGTAACGTACCTGGCCAAGTCGACGCGGTTGGGATAACGCGTTTGTAGCGCTTGCACCAGTTTGAAGGCAACACCGGCGCCGGATAGTTCCTTAAAGGGGTAACAGGAGCCGCGTTCCTTGGGATTGAGGACGGCCAAGGCGGGCGGGCGTTCGGTGTCGGGCGTGTGGTGATCGGTGATGATCACGTCGAGCGCCAACGTGCGCGCGTACTCGAGTTCCGCGAAGGCACGAGCGCCGGTATCCACGGTAATGATTAAACTGACCTTGTCTTCCTCGGCCAACAAACGCATGCGTTCGCACTGCAACCCGACGCCTTCGAAGAAGCGGTCGGGAATGTAGTAAAACACGTCGCCGCCCAACTCCTCGAGCGCTTGGGTGAGGATGGCGATGGCGGTGACACCGTCGGCATCGTAGTCGCCGTAAATGCAAATGCGTTCACCGCCTGCCAAGGCCTGCTCGATGCGCTGCACGGCGATGGCCATGTCCGGTACCAAAAAGGGATCGGGCGGTTGGTAGCTGCACGGCTCCAGAAAATCCTCAATCGTCGAATGATCGAGGATCTTGCGGTTGATCAGGCATTTTGCAAGCAGTGGATCAATTTGGTGGCATTCGGTGAGTTCGTTGATTTGGTCTGGGTCTGGCTCCAGGAGCTGCCATTCCTTTACCATCCTCAACCAACCTGTGCATATTTGCCCATGTTTCTGAATTTGCGGTAACGCTGATCGAGCAGTTGATCAATATCCCGCTTGCGAAGGTCGTCGAGTTGGCTTTGCAGGTGCTCGGCGAGGTGACGCATCATGAGGGGTGGGTCGGCGTGGGCGCCACCCAAGGGTTCCTCGCAAATGCTGTCGATGAGGTCGAGTTTCTTGAGTTTTTCGGCGGTCAAATTAAGCGCCTCGGCTGCTTTTGGCGCCTGTTCGGCGTCTTTCCATAAGATGGAAGCGCAACCTTCGGGTGAAATCACGGAATAAATCGAGTTTTGTAAGAGGCTGATATGGTCGCCGACACCGATGGCGAGCGCGCCGCCGGAGCCGCCTTCACCGATCACGTAAACCAAAATTGGCACGCGCAAAACGGCCATCTCTTTGAGGTTCAAGGCGATGGCCTCAGCCTGACCGCGTTCCTCGGCGTCGATGCCGGGATAGGCGCCCGGGGTGTCAATGAAGCAAACGACGGGGCGGTTGAATTTTTCGGCGAGTTTCATGAGGCGCAGCGCTTTGCGGTAACCCTCGGGACGCGGCATGCCGAAGTTGCGGTGCAGTTTCTGTTTGATGTCGCGGCCTTTTTGGTGACCGATCAAACACACGACTTCGCCGTTAAAGGTGCCGAACCCGCCCATGATGGCGGCATCGTCGGCAAAGCGACGGTCACCGTGGAGTTCTTCAAAGTCGGGGCAAAGATATTGAATGTAGTCGCGCGTGTAAGGCCGTTTGGGGTGGCGGGCGACTTGGCAGATTTGCCATTCGGTTAAATTTTTGTAGATGTCTTTTTGCAGTTTTGCCAGTTTCTGGCTTTGTTTTTCAATTTCGCGGTCCCTTTTGGACGAAGGCGGTTGCGCTTTCAGTCCCTCGAGCTTAGTTTTAAGCTCGATGATGGGGGCCTCTATGGTGCTGAGATCTTTACTCATGGCTGCCATCACCTTTTGATTTTTTTGTCTGTGCCAGCATACAGTTTTGGCGACGCCGCCGTCAAGAGACTCACGTCGGCCAGGCCGGTGGCGCGCAAACGGTGAGCGGCAAGGGGTGGTGCGGGGACACGGCCGGGCCAAAGCGTGGCGGCGACGGGGTCGGCGTGGTGCCGCGTGGCAGGTGTGGCGAGGGGGGTGGGCAAAGCGGCTAAGTCGCTAGATGAGTTTAGGATGAGGCTTTGGGGGGAATTATGGCGACGCTTTTCTTTATGCCTATCGCCGGCTTAGCGGCAACCGCGAGCGACGGCGTTGTGCGGCGCGGGAGACGATTGGCTGCGATCCGCGGGGCGGAGCGGTATCATCCCTTTGTCCCGGACCAAAACGCCGTAAACACAGGCTTGTCGCCTTTTTGTTTCTCTCAAAACGGGGATCTGCTAACGTACCTTCTTTGCAACGCGCCGGCCCGTTGTGGCTCGGTCGGTTTTGGGAGTGAGTGATTGAGCAAGAAACAAGCGTCCGCATCGCGCGGGGTCGCTTATTACCTGTGGTGGCTGGTTTACCAAACGTTGGTCGGCTTGGTGTTCGCGCTGACGGTGCCGGTTTTGCCCTTCTTGCGCCGGTTGCGGCCGGATACGGCGGCATGGCTGCGCGCGCGCTTGTTGCCGGCGCCGCTGGGTTTCCAACCGGCGTTGTGGTTACACGCGGTCAGCCTGGGTGAAGCCAAGCTGGTGGTGGCCTTGCTCAAGGATTTGCCGGCGACGGCGCGCGAACGCTGTTTGGTGACGGCGACGACGCGTGCCGGTTTCGATTACTTTGCCAACCATTTGATACCGAAACAGTTGTGTTATCTGCCTTGGGATCTGGCCTGGTGTTACCGGCGTTTGATGGGTGGTTACCGGCGACCGGATTTGGTTCTGGTTGAAACCGAGGTGTGGCCAAACCTGTTCCTCTCGACCAAACAGGCGGGTGCCCGCCTTATGATTGTCAACGGTCGGCTCGGTCCTAAAACCATGCGTTACCGGGGCAATCCTTTGCTGCGTTATGTGTTTGCTCAATTAGACGCGGTAGCGGCCCGCGGCAATCTCGATGTAGAACGGTTTTCGGCATTCGGGGTGGCGCCTGACCGCATTGTGGTCACGGGCAACATGAAGTTCGACCTCAAGCCGGGCGTCTTGCCGGAGCAAGGGGTTTTCCGTCGCTGGTTACAGGGTGTGGGGCCGCTATTTGTTTTCGCGTCGATCAGTACGGATGAGGTGCCGATGTTGGCACCACAAGCGCGGGCGTTGTTGGCGGCTTTTCCAGAAGCGCGATTGTTGTGGGCACCACGTCATTTGGACGATTTGGCTGAGCACGAGGCGGCGCTGGCGGGCGAGGCGGCGGTTCGTCGCAGCGATTTGGTTGATGCCGATCTAAAAAGCCGTGTGCTGATCCTCAATACATTTGGTGAGCTGGCGGCTTGTTATGCGGACGCCTCGCTGAGTTTAATCGGTGGTAGCTTCAACCGGCGTGGCGGCCAAAACTTTCTCGAGTCACTGCAGGCCGGTACGCCGGCGCTGATGGGACCGTCCACGGATAATTTTCGACGCGAGGTGGAAGAGGCGCGTGCCGCCGGAGCGATTGCGGTCATCGAGCGGGCTGAAGAGGTGGCGGCGGTCTTGGGCGGCTTAATGCGTGACCCGGATCGACTGCGTGTGATGTCGGCCAAAGCGAGTGAGTTTTTGACCAAACACGAAGGCGCGGTGAAACGCACACGCGCTTTCCTGCGCGACCAAAGCAGCGACGAAAACGCGCCGTTCGCGCCCTAATCGAATGGCCCGGAAAGGGTGGCCCGGAAAGGGTGGCCCGGAAAGGGTGGCCCGGAAAGGGTGGCCCGGAAAGGGTGGCCCGGAAAGGGTGGCCCGGAAAGGCCGCAAGTGGCGCTCCCCTGAGGCTGAAAAAAATGGGCGCGCGCATCGGGAACCGGCCGACGGCTGGGTACACTCACTCGCACAAAAAAAGCAGGCGGCTCCAAAAGGAACGCACCTGCTTCTCCGCGGACATCATCGGCATTAACCGGCCGACGCGCATGGTTTGGGTGTTAAAAATGCCAACCGACGGTTACCAGGAAGGACATCAAGTCGGTGTCGTCGAGGTTGTCGATCGTATCAACCGCGCTTGATTCCAAGGCGTCGGGGGTATAGATGATTTTGCCTTGCAGGCTGAGTTTATCGAAGAACATGGCTCCGGCACCGACCTCCAGGCCGGTCTCGTTGTCGACAATCTCCAGGTCGATATTGTCCTTGTCCATGTTGGTGCGGTTGATACCGACCTGCAAAAAGAAGGTGGTGGCGAGCGGGTAAAACATCAAATCGGCGGAGATGATGTTGTCGACGTCGATGTCGATGCCGCCAAAGCGGTCTTCGCCCAGGATATCGTTGTAGCGACCGGAGCTGTCGATGATGAGGCCTTCCAATTTAACCGCAATCGCGGTGAACTTAAATTGAATGTTCCCGCCAAAGGCCAAGCCGTTGTCATTGTCGTCGAGCCCTTTGTTGGGCGAGTACATACCGCCCAGGACGCCAAAGGTAAGACCACCCGCTTGCAGCGGTGCGGCGGAAAAAGCGAAAACCAAGCCCAGCATGCAGATAAGGGCTGATCGTGACATAAATGCCTCCATCGTAAGTCGTATGAATCGTTATTCGCGGTTGCCCATGACGCCAAAATGCGGCGCGGGCGAGAAGCAATGACCGGGACGAACCCAAGAGGCGCGCTCTTACACCTGCACAACGCGAACCTCGGCGCTGCTTCTGGGGTTGGGCCCGACGGGTGTTCGCCTGTTTCCCCCAAGTTGTTTGAGGCCAGGTCTTTGGCCCAAATTATTCGCGTAAATTACGCTTTTCGGGTCATCGGGGTGGCCGAAAACAAAGAGCAGGGGATTCGTCCAAATCGCGCCCATCATAACGCAAGTTGGCGGCGTGGCGCGTTAAACCTGGATGTTAAGTGCTTCCATGAGGGCGGCTGCTTTGTGGCGCGTCTCCAAATACTCGGCACTCTGCTGCGAATCGGCGACAATGCCACCGCCCGCATGGAAACAAATTGCCTGACCCACCTGCAAGATGGTTCGAATTAAGATGTTGAGGTCGAGATTGCCGTCGCTACCGATGTACCCGATGGCGCCGGTATAGGGACCGCGCCGTTCCTGTTCCAGTGTGGCAAGGATGCGCATGCAGGAAATTTTGGGGGCGCCGGTGATGGTACCGCCCGGAAACAGCGATTCAATGAGCGTCCAAACGGTCTGGTCCGAATCCAACTCGGCCTCGACCTGCGAGACCAAATGGTGGACGTGTGAGTAGGTTTCGATAACGGCGAACTCGCGTACTGCAACGGAGCCGGCGCGCGCGACGCGACCCAAATCATTGCGAATGAGGTCGACCAGCATCAGGTGTTCGGCTTGTTCCTTGGCGCAGGTGTGCAGGTGTTGAACGGAGCGATGGTCGGCGGCGGGGTCGTTGACGAAGCGCGGTTGGGTGCCGGCAATCGGACGCGCACTAATGAAGCGGTCGCGTTTGTCGACCAAGCGTTCGGGCGACCCGGACAGCACCCAGTGATCGAAAAAACGGAACACGCCCATGAACGGGCTGGGGTTGCGGCGACGCAGCAGGCGGTAGGTGGCGATCGGATCCTGATCGGTGGTGCAGCAAAAGCGCTGAGACAGGTTGGCCTGGTAAAAGTTGCCGTCGGTAATGTGACCCTGGATTTGCCCGATTTTCTCGCCGTAACGCTGTTCCGATTCGCGCCAACCGCGCGTCAGGGGGCGACCGTGGAAGGCGGTGTACTCGGCTTCAATGGCAAAAGGCGCGGGTGCGTGAAGCGGGCCGTAATGCAGGGTTCCGGTTTCGCGGTCATAACACTGCAGGTGATCGCAAAGAAGCCATACGGCCTGGGCCTGATGCCAAATCGGATGCGGCAACGGCGGCGCTATATAGGGATTAAAGGCTTCGTAGGTCAGCAAGGGTAGCAAAGCGGCGCGGCCCCAATCGCCGGCCTCGTGAAAGTCCTGCAGCCACGCGGCGAAGGTTTCGTTGGCGATGGTTTCCGGTGCTGATCCGTCACCGCGGTACAGGCGAAAGCCGTCGGCGAATTGCAAAAACACGGCGCCGACATTGCCGCTTATGTAGCTGTAACGGCTGCGGGCATGTAACGGCCCGGCGGAATCGAGCAAAACCGCCGTCGGCGCGGTTTGTAAGGTTGTCAAAGCACGCGCTAAGAAGGCGTCTTCACTGACGGCCATGGTACGCAACGGTTGGCGTGCGGCTTGGCGGCAGGCGGCCTTGCAGTCGTTAAGCATGTTCACGGTGAAAGCGAATCCAGCAACGGGTTATTTGTGGCGTTGCAGTAGTTGCAGCGGCATGGTGGTCAAAATATGCCAAATTTCGTTGCGTTCGAAACCCTGGAGCGCGGCCACCGCTTTCTCCGCGTACTCGCGCGCCAGCTCCCAGGTCTGTTTCAAGTGAACGCCGTTTTGCAATGCCTCCAGCAATCCTGGCGGCAGCGTGTCCGCTTGGCTTTCCCACAAAGCGTGGATCTGATCACGCCAAGTGCCGTCGTCTTCGGCCAACAGGCGGATCAGTGGCAAGGTGACCTTGCCTTCGCGCAAGTCCTGCAAGACGGGTTTACCCAAGACGTCTTCATCGCCCATGTAATCGAGGTAGTCGTCGATGAGCTGGAAGGAAATGCCCAAGTTGAAGCCGTATTCGAACAGTTGATCGATTTCTTCTTCCGTGCGCTCGGCGACCAAACCGGCGGCCTTGGTGGTGCCGGCAAACAAATAAGCCGTCTTGCGTGTCAGGATATCGAAGTAGGTTTCTTCGGTAATGCCGCTGTCGAAATTGATCTTATACTGCAGCAGTTCGCCTTCAATCATGCGCTCGGAAACCCATGTGATGGTGTGCAGCACATCCAAGCGGCCGGTCTCAATGGCGGTCGAATGGGCTTTGGTGTACAACAAATCGCCGTACAACACGGTAATGGTGTTGTCCAAAAGGTTGTTGAGCGTGTTGCGGCCACGACGGGTTTGCGCTTCGTCGATGATGTCGTCGTGAATTAAGGTCGCGGTGTGGATGAGTTCAAAAATCGCACCGAACAACGGCCCATCGTTCCCGGCGTAATTCAACATTTTACAGCATAAAACCAATAATTTCGGACGCAGCCGTTTGCCGGGGGCGGCCATGATCCGCTGGTTCAATTCAGTGAGGAATGGATGGTTGGATCCCAAAATGCGGGCCATCTCACGATCAAGCCCTTCCATCTCCGGAGCAACCAATTCAGCAATTTTAGACCCGTTCAAGTTATCGCACCAACCTGGTTTGTTACCACTTCTTTGCGGACGCTGGCATATTAGCACACATGGTGTAAGGCGGGCTAACTATTCGGCATGGGGGCGTGGTGACGCGGATGAAATGGGCCGAGGCGGTGGTCTTGATGTGCTGTTTTTGTCTTTTAAATATCTGGCGATAAATTTGTTAGTTTTATGCTGTGGTCTGTGAGTTGGTCATTAGCTCCGCGTTTGCTTTTTAGCTGTTTTGCCGAACGTGTTTAAAATACAGCGCTTGGATTCGCTTACGCCGGCGCGGTTCGGTTGGGTCGGTGGCTTGTGCCGGCGTGGAACTTACCGAAACGCCCTTGCTTCCGGGGTTCGAGCTGAGACAGGTTGCGGGTAAACGCCTCACTTCCAGCGTTTACTTGGGAATCACAAAGGTATCGTCGGGGAAGCCGTCTTTTTTGGTGATGTCTTTGAACCAAAAGCGCGTACCTTCACCGTCCTCGAACTGTATGTCCAGGAACATCGGCCGGCACTGTTGGTCGAGCTCTATATAGATAATGTACTCGCCGCCGCCGCGCGGAATCAATTGGTAGCTTTTCGCTTCAAGGCTCTTGCCGTTGCGGACTTGGAAGTGGGTGGTTAGCGATTCGCCGTAAAGCAGCAAACGCACCAGCGGTTGATCTTTGATTTCCTCTTGCGGGGTGCGCGTGGCGGTGTCGGCCATGTCGTCGCGTTCGTAACAGGTTTCCCCGTCCCAAATCATGCTTTTGCGTTCGCCTTCCAGGTAATCCATGCGCATTTTACCGGGGCGGGCAACCTTGAGCAGGCCCATGGCGAGGGTCGGGTCGAAAAAGTCACTGTAGGTTTCTTGTTTGAAATGGGTTTCAAAACGATTTAAATCGGCGAGAGCTTGGGTTAAACAAGCGAGTTTTTGTGGTGTGACTTGGGCCAAACTGACCGAACAAGTGAACAAAAAAACACAGGCCAAAAGACAAAAACGGAAGAGCAACATGGCCGGCTCCTTTCCCTTAATTCCTATATCATAGGGGTTTAGCGCGACAGGACGGGGAGCGTCGCACCAAGCGGTATCGGTATTGGGAGCGAGAATGATGCCAACCGTTTGTCAGGCGCCGAGCGAACTATTTGGTTTTAATGTCGAGGGTCAGGCGAACCTGGAAGTTGCCAGGTGACAGTTCTTGCGCCGTGACTTTAAGCAACTCAGTGTGGATCACGTTTTCGTCCTCATCGAGGAAAACGCAGTTGAGCTGTGCTTTGGCGAAATCGTCGGGGACTTCTACCTTGACCTTCTCCAGCTTGGCTTTTTTCTTGACTTCGCCGAGCCCGCCACCCAAATCGCCCAGCAAGTTGTCTACCGACTTGCGTTTGCTTTTGCCTTTGGTGCGAATGTTGGCGGTGAGTACGTCGAGGTCGTCGAGACCGGTACTCTTGCTTTTCTTTCTGGCTTTGGTTTTGGTGGCATCGTCTTGTTCGGTAGCGGGTTCCGGCGTGGACGGCGTCGCTTCGGGCTCCGATTCCGGTTGGGCCTCGGCTCCGGGTTCCGGTGCGGTTTCTGGTGTTTCCTCGGCTACCGGCTCGGCCGGTTCATCTGCGGCGACAGCGGCGTCGGCGACGGCCGGTTCTTCAACCGCGGCGGCTGGTTCACTTTCCAACGGTGGCGCTTCTTCGAGGGTGTCGGCGGCGCGATCCGCTTCTTCGCTTGAAACCGGGGTTTCATCGAACACAACCTCTTCGGCGACAGCCGGGGTGTCTTCGACGATCATGGCGCCGTTCTCATTTTCGCGGTCGGCGGCAAGGGGCGCCGGTTCGCTCTGTTCGTAGCGGCCGACTTCAATCGTGGCGCCGGGATCGTTGAGCTCGCCCATGGTGTCGGGGCTGAACTGTTCGGGATCGGCGTCGGCGTCGAGTTGAATGGTATCGGCAGGCGAGGGGTTGACGGGGTTCTCTTCAATAGAGAAGGAGGCTTCGCTGCTGTACTCATGGTCGGCGAAGCTGTCGAGCTCGTTGTGCACCAAGGGGGCAGGCTCGTCGTCGGTCAAATCGGGGTGGACGTCGGCAAAAGAGGGGGGCTCCAAATTGACGGCCATTTCAAGCGGTTTCTCTTCGCCGGCTTGAGCGCGATCCTCGAAAACCGATTCGTCAAAGGTTAGTTCGGCGTCGTCTTCGGGGGGGATCAGGTCGGGATCTTCGCTGGGCGTCAGCTCGCGACGAATGTCTTCCAAATCGTCCTCGCCGCCCAAATCGTCCTCGAATTCGATCGACTGATCTTCGTAGTTGTCCGTTTCGATGACGTCGTTGCCGGCGTGTTTGGCGGCAACGGCGGCTTCAGCTTCGGCTGCGACATTGTCGAGTTCGGCGAAATCGCTGTCGGACAGATCGTTGCCGACCTCGCCGGCCAAGGGGTCGGCGGCGTCTTGGCTGTCGCCGGCCATTTCCAAGGGACCGGTGGTTTCCAGCAGCGCTTCGCTGCCACTGAGCGAGGCGTCATCGATGTCGATATCGTTAAATTCTTCAAGGTCGAGCGACTCGTCGGCGAGGCTGTCGTCCTCGGGGAAGTCGAGGTCGAAACTATCCAGTGTGTTCTCGCGCACGTTCCGATTGAGACGACCTTCCTGATCGGGGCTCAACACCTCGGCGCCGTGCAAACTAACATCGGGCAGGCTTTCACCCATCTCGGGTTGGGCGTCGGGGGTCGGTGCCGGCACCGACGTGGGTTGTACTTCTTCGTTGGGGGTACCGGGGTAGGTATCAAACGAAACGTTCTTGGGCATTTCCTCGGCTTGTTTGGGGCCGCGTACTTGGAGTTTGGGTTTCTCCGTTTTGGCGGGCTCTTGGCCGGTGGCCTTGTCGCGTAATTTGAGCAGGGTTTGTTTGGAAACCTCTTTAAGGGTTTCAAAAACGCCGACGCCCTGCAAAGCGGCGGCTTGAACGTAAGGGCGACCCAAGGGGTTCAGCGACTCGTTTAATTCGTCGACCGAAGAAATGTTGGGCAGATCGCGTTTGTTGAACTGGTAAACCAAGGGAATGTCGTCGAGATCCAGGCCCATCTCGGCCAAGTTTTCCTGCAAGTTCTCGAAGCTGTCGACGTTGGCGTCGAACATGGGCTTCTGCGAATCGGCGACGAACACAATGCCGTCGACGCCGCGCAACACCAACTTCCGGGTGGAGTTATAAAAAACCTGGCCAGGCACGGTATAAAGCTGAAATTTGGTTTTGAAACCGCCAACGACACCGACGTCCATGGGCAACAAGTCAAAGAAGAGGGTCCGGTCCGTTTCTGTCTCAAGGCTGACCATTTCGCCGCGCGATTTGGGAGACGTCTTCTTGTAAATCTCTTTTAGGTTCGTCGTTTTACCGCAAAGGCCTGGGCCGTAAAATACGATTTTGGCAACCATTTGCATGGTCGAGTAGTTCAAGAATACCATTCAGAAACGCTCCTCGATGGACCTGTTGACAATGATTGCCACAGCATAGCATAGGCCCTCGGCCGGAACCAATCACGGGATGCAAAAAATAGGCGCTAAAAATGACGGGTGTGACGTTGCTAAAACCCTGGGAGCGTTAGGCCCTGGGCGCAGGGCCGGTTCGTCGCGCTGCGGCCGGCGGGTGCGTTTCGTCAGCGACGGCGCGCGCCCGTTTTGGTGCCGGGCGGACCGCCGTTCGTCGCGACAACGACGGCGGCCTCGTTTGGCGAGGGTCGATGCTTGGCGCAAGCGGGTTACCTCGGCGCGCGCCTGCCATTCCGGCTAGCGGTTATTGCGGTTTTCCTCTACGTGAATTCGTACGGGATGTGATCTGTACTTGCCCTTGTTAACCACGGCTTTGACGCGGTAGTTGCCGTGGCGCAGGAAGTCGTAATTAAAGTGGAAAAAGGCGTTGTCGTTGGCTGACTCGTCTTGGTAATTGTAACTTTCTTGGGCAATTTCTTTGTGGTACGAACCGGGCCCGTCAATGATCCAAATAACGTCGGTGATTTCTTCGGATACCGTGGTTTCCGTGGTTTCTAAATAACCTGAAAACTCGACGTATAGTGGTTCAATACCGCGTTGGACGTCGGCGGTAATCACCAACCTGACGGGTGAATTTTCAAATAAATCGGCTCCGGTTTTCTTTTGATTGCACGCTACCAAAAAGCCGATGGCTGCCAAAACAACGCAGCATCGTACGGCTGTTGTTCTCATAGGTCCCCCCTTTGATGACGGCGCGTTCGCAACGGCTCTTCGGTAAGCCTTGCGCTGGTGGTCGGGTGACGCGCCCCATTGCTATACGTCCGACCGGCTGTCGCTCCCTCATTTTAGCGCGACTTTTTCGTGCTCGGCCCGATGCCTTCCTTAATCCAAAGGTGGATGGTGTGTTTGCCTCATGTGGTGCCTTGAGGGGCGCGACCGGCGCGTGGTTGGCGGTTGAGGACGGGTGGTGTCGGTGAATTGGCCGGTTTGTCCACTACAGGCGCAAGCACCGCCGGTTCCGTTGCTTTTTGACGGCGGTGTGGACCAACTGTTTGGTTTTTTGGGGCTAAGCCGGCATTGGTCGGTGACGGCCTCGGCGGCACGTGTCGCCGCTGGTAATCGCCCCACCTTTTCGTCATAATAGGCCCCTTACACCATGCGCACGGCTTCGCGGCAAGTCGGCGCAGCGACACCGAACACGAAGGAGATGGTCATGACGACGCATCGCAAAGTAATCATCATTGGATCCGGCCCCGCCGGTTTAACAGCCGCGCTTTATGCGGCACGTGCCGACTTAGAACCGTTGGTATTCGAAGGTTTGCAGCCAGGTGGCCAGCTCACGATTACCACCGATGTTGAGAACTATCCTGGTTTTCCCGACGGCGTGATGGGCCCCGAGATGATGGAATTGTTTCGCAAGCAAGCGACCCGTTTTGGTGCGCAATGTGAGATGGAATTTGTCGACAAAGTGGCGTTGGGTGTTGAACCCCCCCACCGCATCTGGGTTGGCGACGATGAATACACCTGCGATGCCCTGATCTTGGCGACCGGCGCCACCGCCAAACTGTTGGGCCTGGAGAACGAAAAAGTGTTGATGGGACGCGGCGTGTCCGCTTGCGCCACCTGCGACGGCTTTTTCTTCAGAGACAAAGAGGTGGCCGTGGTCGGCGGCGGCGATACCGCTATGGAAGAAGCCACCTTCCTTACCAAATTCGCCAAAAAAGTGACGGTCATTCACCGTCGCGGCGAGTTGCGTGCTTCCAAAGTAATGCAACAGCGGGCTCTGGATAACCCCAAGATCGATTTCATTTGGAATGCTGAAGTAGCCGACATCAATGGCACGACGGAAACGGGCATCCAAGGTTTGGTTCTGCGCGACACGCAAAATGGCGAAACGCGCGAAATGCCGATTGAAGGTTTGTTTGTCGCAATTGGTCACAAACCCAACAGCGAGTTGTTCGAAGGTCAGTTGGACATGGACAATGTCGGCTATGTCATTACCAAACCCGACTCCACCGCTACCGCTGTTCCCGGCGTTTTTGCTTGCGGTGACCTGCAAGACGCGGTTTACCGTCAAGCGGTGACCGCGGCCGGTACCGGCTGCATGGCGGCGATTGAAACAGAACGCTACTTGGCCGAACACGAATAAACGCTATTCCCGGCTCCACCAAAAAACGCCTCGGTCGTGCTGCGACGCGAGGCGTTTTTTTGTCCGACCCGGATTGATCGGGTTTGCTCAATTCGGCGCGGGATGGTGTTCCTCGAGCCAGAGCGCGGGCAACCAAGCGATGTGTCGGGCGGTTTGTTGGAGCAGGCGCCGTAAGTGTGTCTGGCTGCGCTTGGCGGGGTCTGTGCTTTCCAAAACCAGCAGGGCTACGCAACGGGTGCTTAGCGGATTGTGAATACGCAGGCAGGCGTACAAACGCGGCTGCATGTGGTCGCGGCCGCTCGCGGGCCCAAAGCCGTAACGCGCGCGCAGTGTTTCGCGGTAGGCCGGTGTCTCACTCGGCGGTAAGTCGTCGTCCCAAATCCAGCCATGCTGCCAAGCGGTGAGCAGCAGGCGTTTCGGTAAATCCCGATTGCGGTCGATGCGTTGACGGCTGTACAAAGGGTTGTTGCTTTCGCTGTACAGCGCTTGAAAGGCGTGGGGTTTTCCGTCTTCACCCAAGAGCGGAACCAGCAGGGTTACCCGACGAAAACCGCACAGCGCTTCGCCTTTCACAAGCTGTTGCAACAGACGGCGGCCGTGGAAGCGCAGGAAGCGACCGGCAAAACGGCGGCGACGTCGCTCGCGGTCGATCACTTGTGCCGATTCGGCGAGGTCGGCTTGAACGCGGCGAGCATCGGCCTCAAGTAGGCCGCGCAGGCGCTGATTCTCCTGGCGCAAACGCTGTTGCTCGCGAACCTCAAGAGCGATGCCCAAGAAGCCACAAACGAGTAGCAACCAGGTCAAGGAAGCCAAGTCGCCTGGCAGGAAGGTGGGCCACCACGGCAGGTGACCAAGTCCGCCGGCTTGCGCATAAAACACGGGCAGGGCCGAGATCAGCACGCCGGCGCCGTAACTGAGAAATACGGCGGCGCGGCGCAAGGGTTTGGCGGTTAGGAACAAAAGCAGGCGTAGGAGGGGGCGGATCATCGCATTCACCATCCATCAATCAATATCAAAGTAGGGAACTGATGGACCAAGCGGCCTGAACTTTCGCGATGCGACGCGATTCGCTGTTTTGAGGTGGTGGCGACTCGGCCTGCGTTGTTTGCCGAACCCAAAAACCGGCTTTTTCGCAGTTCGGCGGCGGGAACCCTACCGCGCGCGGCACGCGACCCCTGGCGACGACGCATCGAGGCGAGGCGGCGCACGGTGAAAATGCTATGATGGGCGGCAACCGTCAAACGACCGATTCGAGTGTGAACCCTATGTGTACCCTGAACGAAGCCTTGGCCGTCCTGGAAGCGACGAGTCGTACCTTTTTTATCCCGATTTCTCTGTTGCCCGGCGACCTCCAGAAAGCGGTCGCATCCGCTTATTTGTGCATGCGCGCCATTGATGAGATCGAAGATCACGAGCAGTTGGCGCGCGACCAGAAAACGGCGCTGCTGCGCGCGATTGGCTTCGCGGTGCAAAGTGCCACGGACAGTGCCGACCCGGCCCATTTCAACGAAGCGTTGCGTGGCTATGAAAAGGTATTGCCGGAGGTTAGTCAACGCTTGGGCGAATGGCTGTTGCTGGCGCCGGAAAGCATTGCGCCGCGTGTGTGGGATGCGACGTCGAACATGGCGGGACGCATGGCTTATTGGGCTGAATCGGATTGGCGCATTCAAAGCGAGGCCGACCTCAATCGCTACACTTATAATGTGGCGGGTGCGGTGGGCTTGTTGTTATCCGACTTGTGGGCCTGGCACGACGGGACTCAAACCAATCGCCATTTTGCGGTGGGTTACGGGCGCGGCCTGCAGGCGGTCAACATCCTGCGCAACCGGGGCGAAGACGCGTTGCGAGGGGTCAACTTTTTCCCGCGCGGCTGGGATTGGCCGCGCATGTTCGCTTTTGCCGACACCAATTTAGCCTTGGCTGATCGCTACCTTGCCGCGCTTCATGAGGGACCGGCGCTGGCTTTCTCACGTATTCCGCTGGTTCTCGCCAAAGCCACTTTGGCGGCGTTGCGCGAGGGGCGTGACAAGTTGAGCCGCCGTGAGGTGGTTGATTTGGTCGCGCCTTTGACCGGTGCTTGAGACGGCCGCGATGGGTGATGCTGTAGCCGCTTTCCATCCGGCCGTACGCGACTGGTTTCGTGCCCGTTTTGACCAGGCGACGACGGTTCAGCAGCGCGGCTGGCCGGAAATCAGCGCGGGTCGCAATGTGTTGATGGCGGCGCCGACGGGTTCAGGTAAAACGCTGGCGGCTTTTTTGGCGGTCATTGATCGCTTAGTGCAAGACCGCGTTGCGGGTCGCTTAGAGGACGAAACCCGGGTGGTGTACGTGTCGCCGCTGCGCGCTTTGAGCAACGACATCCACCGCAACCTCACCGAACCGCTGGAAGGTGTGCTTGCGGCGGCGCGTGCGCAAGGCCTCGAGGTTGAAGCGCTGACCAAGGCGGTGCGCACGGGCGATACGTCGGCGCGGGAACGGCGTTTAATGGTACGCAAACCGCCGCACATTTTGGTGACGACGCCGGAGTCGCTGTACCTATTGCTGACGTCGAAGTCGGGCCGCAATATGTTGCACACGGCCGACACACTGATTCTCGACGAAATCCATGCGTTGGCCGACAACCGACGCGGCAGTCACTTGGCCTTGAGCATGGAGCGTTTGGAACACCTGTGCGGGCGGCCGTTACAGCGCATTGGTTTGTCGGCGACGCAAAACCCCATGGCGGAAGTGGCGCGGTTCCTCGTTGGCGGCGACCGCACGTGCTGCATTATTGACGAAGGCCACCTGCGCCGGTTGGATGTGGCCTTGTGTTTGCCGGATTCGCCGCTCGAAGCTGTGGCGGCGGCCGAAGTTTGGATGGAAATTTACCGGCAATTGGCGGAACTGGTCGGCGATCACCGCACCACCTTGATTTTCGTTAATACCCGGCGTTTGGCGGAGCGGGTCACCTTCAATCTCAAGAACCTGCTCGGTGGTGAGGCGGTGGCGGCGCATCATGGCAGCATGGCGGCCGAAAAGCGGTTGTTGGCTGAAAGCCGGCTCAAAGACGGTTCGCTCAAAGCATTGGTGGCGACGGCCTCGCTAGAATTGGGCATTGACATCGGTTTTGTTGATTTGGTGTGCCAGTTGGGAACGCCGCGCACGATTTCGGCCTTTTTGCAGCGGATCGGCCGTTCGGGTCACCATTTGGGCGGTGTGCCCAAGGGTCGTTTGTTCCCGCTCAGTCGCGACGAGTTGGTGGAGTCGGTGGCGTTATTGGAAGCGGTCCGGCGCGGCGAGTTGGACAAATTAATTATGCCGCGTCACCCGCTCGACGTGTTGGCGCAGCAAATCGTGGCGGCCTGTGCCGACAACGAATGGGATTGGGACGAATTGTTTGCGTTGGTGCGGCGCGCCCATCCGTACCGTGACTTGGCGCGGGTCGACTTCGACAAGGTGTTGGAAATGCTGGCGGACGGCATTACGACCAAACGCGGTCGACGCGGTGCACACGTCTTTTTCGACCGGGTGAACGGCAAGCTGCGCGCCCGTAAAGGCGCGCGTCTCGCCGCGATCACCTCGGGTGGTGCGATCCCCGATTTGGCCGATTACCAAGTCCTGTTGGAGCCAGGTAACACTTTTATCGGCACGATTAACGAAGATTTTGCCGTTGAGAGCATGCCAGGTGACGTGTTCCAGTTAGGCAACAACGCGTGGCGCATTCGCAAGATCGATATTGGCAAAGTTTACGTGGAAGACGCGCAGGGAGCGCCGCCTTCGATTCCATTTTGGTTTGGTGAGGCGCCCAGTCGCGGGATTGAGTTTTCGGCGGCCGTGGCACGCTTGCGGCAAACGGCTCAGGCCTATTTGGACGAACCCACCCAGTTTGGAACCTGGCTGGCACCGCTCGACTTGCCGAAGCCCGCTGTCGACCAGTTGTACGCCTATTTGGCGGCGACTTACAAAGCCTTGGGTGTGATGCCGTCGCAGGAACATTTGGTCATCGAACGTTTTTTCGACGCGTCGGGGGGCATGCAGTTGGTGATCCACGCGCCCTTTGGGTCGCGCCTCAATCGTGCTTGGGGTTTGGCGTTGCGCAAACGATTCTGCCGCAGTTTTAACTTCGAGCTGCAGGCGGCGGCGACGGAAGATGCGATTGTGTTGTCGTTGGGTCCCAAACACGCTTTCCCGTTGGAAACCGTGTTCGATTACCTCAACCCAAAAAGCGCGCGAACCGTGTTGGTTCAGGCTTTGTTGGATGCGCCGATGTTCCAAACCCGCTGGCGCTGGAACGCGACGCGTTCGCTGGCGATGTTGCGCATGCGCGGCGGTAAACGCGTGCCGGCGCAGTTGCAGCGTATGGAGGCCGAGGATCTGGTGGCGATTGTGTTTCCCGACCAGTTGGCCTGTTTGGAGAACATTGCCGGTGACCGTGAGGTGCCCGACCATCCGCTGGTCAAGCAAACGATTGAGGATTGTTTGTTTGAAGTTATGGACGTCCACGGTTTGGAAGCGCTGTTGTTACGACTCAAAAACGGCACGGTCAAAACCTACGCGGTCGATGTGCCCGAGCCGTCACCGATGGCGCATGAGGTCTTGAACGCCAAGCCCTATGCTTTTCTCGACGACGCGCCTTTGGAAGAGCGACGCACGCAAGCGGTGCAGATGCGCCGAGGTTTGGACCTCACCCAAATAGTGCCCGCCGGGTTCATGGACGTGGCGGCGGTGGATGCTGTTTGTGAGCAGACGTGGCCGCGGCCCGAATCAACCGACGAAATGCACGAAGCGTTGGTGATGCTGGGTTGCCTCGATGAAAACGAGGTGCGTGCGCAAGAGGACGCCGGCCGTTGGCAGACGATGCTGGCCGAGCTCGCGGCGGCTGGGCGTTGTACCCGCTTCTCCGTCGTCTGTGCCGGTACAGCGCGCGTGATTTGGAGTGCGGTTGAACGTTTGTCGTTGTGGCGTGCGCTGTTCCCGACGGCGACCTGGCTGCCGCCGTTAAGGGTACCGGTCGGTTTGGATCAGCACTGGGACGAACAGGCGGCCCGCCTCGATTTGTTGCGCGGCCGACTCGAGTTGTGTGGCCCGGTAACCCTGGCGTCGCTGCAGCAAGTGTTGCCGTTCGATGGCGACGCTTTGGAAGCGACTTTAATCGCATTGGAAGGCGAGGGCATGGTTTTGCGGGGTGCCTTCGACCCGCGTCTCGAGGGCGGACAGTGGTGTAACCGGCGCCTTTTGGCGCGCATCCATCAGCGTACTTTGCAACGGTTACGCGCCGAAATACAGCCGGTTGGCGTGGCCGACTTCATGCGTTTCCTGTTCGATTGGCAACACTTGACGCGCGAACACCGCGTGCGCGATCTCGAGGGTTTGGAAGACGTATTGTTGCAACTGGAAGGTTTCGAAGCAGCGGCCTGTGTTTGGGAACAAAGTTTGTTGCGCGGACGAGCCGTGACCTATTTGCCTTCGTGGCTCGATCAGCTTTGCCTGGGAGGCAAGGTGAGTTGGGGGCGCTTGAAAGGACCGCGCACGCAGTCGGATAAGCCGTTTCGTTCGGGTCCCTTGCGGACCACACCCATGTGTTTTTTCTATCGTGGCAACGAGGACATTTGGCGGGCGCCGCCCGAGCAAGATCTCAACCTATCCGGTTACGCGCAGGCTGTGTACGAGGTATTGCAGCAGGCCGGCGCGGTTTTCTTCGCCGATTTGGTGAAACAGGCCGGCCTGTTGGCGACCCAAGTCGAAATGGGTTTGGGTGAGCTGGTCGCCCTGGGTTTGGTTAGCGCCGACAGTTTCGCCGGGTTGCGCACGCTGTTGACACCGGCCAAGGATAAGCCGAGCCTGACCACGACTGGGAATCCCGGGTACCGGCGTCGTTTTGGCGCGCGGCGCGGTCGTGGCGGTGGGTCGCAGGGCATCCAATTTGCCGGCCGTTGGTCGTTACTGGCGGCGCCGGTGGGTGATGCAGGTTCGTTTGAGGAACGCGAAGAAGTGTTGGAATACCAGGCGCGTACCTTGCTACGACGTTATGGCGTTGTGTTTCGCAAATTGCTTGAACGCGAGAAATTTGCGCCCAAATGGCGCGAGCTGCTAAGCGTGTATCGGCGCATGGAAGCGGTTGGCGAGTTGCGTGGCGGCCATTTCGTAACGGGTTGCAGCGGGGAACATTTTGCCTTACCGGAAGCCCTGGGCGGGCTGCGCGCGGTGCGACGACGGGAGCCGGACGACGAACTGGTGGTGGTCAATGCCTGCGATCCGCTCAACCTGTGCGGTATTTTGTTGCCAGGTGACGCAGTTGAGCGTCATCCAAACAACCAAATTGCCTTTAAAAATGGTGAGCCGGTGATGGCGGCGGTGGCGGGTGAATTACAGACGTTCACGCACAGCCAAGTGGTTGATCCTGAACGTGTTAGCAGTTTGTTGTTGCCAGGTCGCACGCGGCGCTTGGGCTGACGGCGGCGCATCGCACCGCCGTAGCCGTTGGCTTAGCCTTTGAGTTGGGCGAATTGCTCCGGGCACTGTCCGCGCCAACGCAAGAGGTGATCGGCCAGGGTGAGCAGGACCATGGCTTCGCCGATGGGAACAAAACGCGGCAGCAGACAGGGATCGTGGCGGCCGCGGGTCGAGACTTCGACGGCCTCGCCGTAGCGGTTGATACTGGCCTGGGGTTTGGACAACGAACTGGTCGGTTTAACCGCCGCGCGCAGCAGGATCGGCATGCCGGATGAAATGCCGCCCAACATGCCGCCGTGACGGTTGCCGTCGGTGACGACGCGGTCGTCCTGTTTTTGAAAGCGGTCGTTGTTTTCGGAACCTTTGGCGGTGGCCACGTCAAAACCGGCGCCGTATTCGAAGGCGGTGACGGCCGGAATCGACATGATGCCGTGGGCCAAGTCGGCTTTGAGCTTGCCAAAAACGGGTTCACCCAAACCTGGCGGTACGTTTTTGGCTACGATTTCGGCGACGCCGCCGATGGAGTCCTGATCCTTGCGCACGCGGTCGATGAGGTCGACCATGGCGTCGGCACAGGCGGCGTCTGGGCAACGCACAATGTTGGCTTCGACTTGTGCGAGCGTGACGGCGAGCGGGTCGGCGATGTCGGCGACTAAATCGCCGATTTGGCGGACGTAACCGACGACCTCAATGCCGTATTGGGCGAGAAATTTGCGGGCGACGGCGCCGGCGGCGACGCGGGCCACGGTTTCCCGTGCTGAAGAACGACCGCCGCCACGATAATCGCGGAACCCGTACTTGGCGTCGTAGGTGTAATCGGCGTGTCCAGGTCGGTACTGATCCTTGATGTTGCCGTAATCGCGCGAGCGCTGGTCGGCGTTTTCGATCATGATGGCGAGGGCGGTGCCCGTGGTTTTGCCTTCGAAAACGCCCGACAAAATGACGGCGGTATCGGGTTCACGACGTTGGGTTGTGACTTTGGATTGTCCGGGTCGGCGTCGGTCGAGGTCGGGCTGAAGATCGGCCTCACTTAGCGGGATGCCCGGGGGACAACCGTCGATGATAACCACGTTGGCCTTGCCGTGGCTTTCGCCGGCTGTCGTAATGCGAAATTGTTGGCCAAAACTGTTTCCACTCATGGGCGCATTCTACCCGAGCCGGCGGCGGAAACCGAACAAAATATGGCCGTTGTTGGTGGCGATGTTCTAAATAGCGCGCGGCTGATTTGAGATGTTGCTCAAAATGAAACCAGACACTTGCGGGACTCGGGCGCAGCGCGTAAAAAGTGAGGGTCGCGATGGGCCTCGTAAATGTTCGCAATTCCATGGGCGAACTTTCCTGCGCGCTGCTATGATGGAGATAACCCAGCGGTTACACCAAGATTTATCGCGACCCGACGAAAACACGCTTTGTCCGCGAATTGTGGTAGCGCCCGAGCTTTTACGCCGTGTTGGGTTCGGGTGAATGTGCGTGATCTTGGTGAGCGAAACGGGCTTTAATCTCAATTGCGTCAATACCTTACTCTGAATGCACGCACCCGGGTCGACCCTTCAGCCACGTCATCTATTTCTCTTTCAATCGAAGCCTCAGTGCAGGCTCAGGGGTGTTCCGGCGTTGCCGCGGCGGGGCCACATGGAATTAAAACTGACCATCTCACTGTACTGTTCCAATGAATCGCGTATCGATTTTTGGCGCGAGATGTTGCACGATCTCAACGCCGAATTGGTTTTCACTTTTGATCGGGCCCAATTTTTCGAAATGGATTGGAGCGGCTCACTGAACGTTGTGCGTCTGATCGATCTCACCCAAACCGGTCTCGACGAGACCTGGGTCTCCCAATTGGCAGAACATCCAGCACCGGTGCCACCGCTATTGGTGGTGAACCAAACCCTGCTGGCCACCGATCCGACTTTGCCACTTGGCGTGGAAATTACCGTACCGTTGCCCGGTTTGGTTCGCAACAAAATGGTTGGCATGCTGGCCTTCAGCCGTAACCTGCTCAAGATTCGCTGGCAGGAGCAGCGCGTTTCCCAAGTGGAAGCCAAGTTGCGCAAGGAGATTGCCTATCACAAGGAAACCGAACGCATTCTCAGCGAAAACGAACGGACCTTGCGCAGTATTTATCGCTCGATTGAAGCCACCGGCGAATCGGTATTGATTACCGACAAAAACGAAACGGTTTACTACGTGAACCCGGCCTTTTCGCGGTTGTCCGGCTTTGAAGCCGACGAAGTTTTTGACACGCCCGCCAACGAATTTTTCCGGTTCGATCACTCGCCGGTCGATTTGGGCACGATGAAAGCGATTGCGCGCGAAACCGGCTCCTGGCAAGGCGATGTGACCATGCAGCGCAAAAACGGCGAACTCTACGACGCCTTTTTGGATCTCAACTCGGTCACCGACGCGGTTGGGAACTTCGAGGGCTTTATCTTTATTCAGCGCGACATTACCGGCATCAAGAAGATGATGCATGATTTGGAGCGGCTGGCGCGCATTGACTCGCTGACCGGGCTCTACAATCGGCGTTACTTCATGGAGCGGTTTGAAGAGGAAATGATTCGCAGCCGTCGTTACAACCGGCCGACCACGCTGTTGTTGCTCGATCTCGACCATTTCAAGGACGTCAACGACAGTTTCGGCCACAGTAGCGGTGATCGCGTGCTGGAGCGCACCGGCTTCCTCATTGAAAAACAAATGCGCACCACCGATTTCGCCGGTCGCTACGGCGGCGAAGAACTCTGTGTCGCCTTACCCGAAACCTCGTTGGAGGGCGGCTGTATTTTCGCCGAACGCCTACGTGTGCGCATTCAAGAGGAATCGTTTCGTACCGACGACGACCGCCTCTTTAATGTGACCTGCAGCATCGGTGTGGTGTTGCTGGACGCCAAAGACCAAAACATTGCCTACTACTTCTCGCTGGCCGACCAAGCGCTGTACCGCGCCAAGAAATTGGGTCGCAACCGGGTCGAGGTCGCCTAACGCGGTCGCCCGGGCAGTGTCTCGCCGCCTGTGTTAGCATCCGCTAAAGGTCGCGTTTACGACATGGATCGGCGAGGTATTTTGTGGTTTCTGTTTCCAACCCTTTGAACCAACGTGCGTTTGTGGTGTTGCTGCTGCAACTGGTGAGCACGCTCGTGCTAGCGTGGTACGGGGCCCATCTGCCCTTTGACAATCGCCTCGACCGGTTTGCCGTCCTGCACCGCGACGGTGAACAACGCCACCAATTGTTCACGGAACATTTCGGTGCGACCGATACCGCCGTCGTCTGTTTGCAGTTCAATCAAGATGTGGCGCTCACCGAAACTGAGACGTTGCTGCAACCCCTACGCGACGTCGCCGGCGTCGCCCGGTTAATTACGCAAGCTGATGTGGCCGCCTTGGCAGGCGAGGGCTTGGCCGGTGCCGGGACGCCGCTGCCGTTTCCGTTTTGGCAGCCAGAGCGGCGTTTAGCGACCGCGCTGGCCGTACTCGACCCGGCTGTGCCCCAGGATCGCGTGGTCGCCGATCTCCAGCAACGGTTGCAGGACATGGGCGCCGACCCGCGCTTTGAAACCATTTTGGCGGGCGAACCGGTCGTCAATTACTACCTTAACCAAGGCGCGCTTGAGGTAAAGTTCCGCTTTTTTCCCATTCTCATCGCCATGGCGCTGTTGTTGCTCGGCGTCATGTTCCGCGATCTCAAGGTGCTGGCGGTGACCGGCCTTTCGATTGGGTCGGCGCTGGCTTGGACTACCGGTATCATGGCCCTGCTCGGCGAAAGCATGAACCTGGTGACCACACTTATTCCCGCGCTGGTGTTTGTGTTGGCCTTGGCCATGCAAGTTCACAATTTGATCGCGATTGCCGCCCATGGCGATCTCTACCAAGGGTTGCGCCACAAAATTCGTCCCAACCTGCTGGTAACGCTCACCACCTCGCTGGGTTTTGCCTCGCTAACGACGTCGCAAGTGCTGCCGATTGTCGCCATGGGTAAGTACATGGCGCTGGGCATCTGGCTCGTGTTTTTTTGGGTTCATGCCACCCACTACGGTCTTTCCCAGTTAATTGGCTTGGCACCGCGACGTTCGCCCGGCGCATGGTGGTTGGCGTTTGCCGATCAACCGCTCTACCGTGCCTGGTTGAAGCAACCGTGGCTCCTGGCGGCGCCCGCATTGATCCTGGCTTTGGGCTTGTTTTGGGTGTTTCGCCTCCCGACTGAATCGAACGGCCTCAATTATTTCGATGACAATCACCCGATTCGCGTACAAACCGCCTTTCTGCAAGAACGGGTCACCGGCGGCAGCCATCTCGAGTTACTGGTACCGATGGCGCCTGGCTACGAAGCGCAAACGGTGGCTGATTTAACCCGTGCGGCCGCCCTCGAAACCCGCCTGTTGGCGCTTGACGGCGTGCGCCATCTGTTTAGTTTGCAGCAGTTCATTCAGGTTCCGCTGGCGCAGGAAGGGATCGCGCTGGACGCCTTGCCGGTCGAGGAGGCGCTTGACGTTGCCGCCGCTGTTGAGGACCAGGCCGTCACGCTTGGCAGCGTGTGGCGCCACGGCGGCTGGTACCGCATCCAAATCCTGGTCGACTCCCTCGACCGTCCCGCTTATTTGGCCTTGAGTGAGGCGATCGCCGCCGCCGCGACCGAGGGCGGCTGGGGCGAAACCTACGTGCTGACCGGGCCGCTCGACCGCATTATGGAAGTTCAGGCCTATTTGCTTTCGTCGCTTCACACCAGCATGGCGCTTACCGTTGCCGCCGTTTTGGTGATTCTGATCGGAATCTTCCGGTTGCGTGTGCCCTTGGCGGCGCTGGTACTGCCTAACTTGTTCCCCTTGGGTTGCGCCGTGGTTGCCATGGTCTTGCTCGGCATTCCCATGAGTATTTCCACCGTGATGGTGTTTTCGATTATTTTCGGCATTGCCGTCGACGACACCGTCCACCTGCTGCACACCCATCTTCATCGCGAAGAACGCGATTTTGTGGCGCGCTGGCGGCAAACCGTCGCACGTGACGGTGCCGCCGTGTCGCTCACCACGCTTGTGCTTACCTGTGGTTTTTCGGTGTTACTGTTGTCCGACTTTGCGCCGACCCGTCAGTTTGGCGTGCTGATGGGGGTCGGCATGGTCACGGCTTTTATCGGCGACCTGCTTTTCTTGCCCTTTTTATTGCGTCGGGTCGGTGGGCTGGCGGCGCGCGACTAAAGCGTCGCCGACTTGGGCTGGGACGGCTTGAGCCAGGACAACCAAGGCGACCTTGCCGTGCGCTCAGCCCGAGGTGAGTTTAGGTCTTCCATCTAAAGCTTGATCTTAAATGGCTTAGCGCTACAAGGCGGGTTGAATCACCATGCCTTTCGCGCCAACCGACTTTTTTGGCGTTTCACCGCGTGATTGGTTTAGGCTTACACACGAAGTCCGGTCGCCGCGATACGCAGTCACGGGCGCAAATCGCATTACATTGATCAGAGGAGGGTCATTCATGGTAGCAGTCGGATCGGAAGCACCTCATTTTGAACTGCCGGGCAACGGCGGGAAAACCATTTCATCGAAGGATTTCGCCGGTAAAAAAGTGGTGCTTTACTTCTATCCCAAGGACAACACACCGGGTTGCACCACGGAAGCACAGACATTCCGCGACAACATCGATGCCTTTAAGGCGGCGGGTGCGGTCATTTTGGGCGTCTCGCGCGATTCAGTGAAGTCGCACGACAACTTCATTACCAAGCAGGAACTGCCCTTCGACTTGATTTCAGACGCGGACGAAACCCTGTGTAAGGCGTTTGACGTCATTAAAGAAAAGAACATGTACGGCAAGAAGGTGATCGGTATTCAACGCAGTACCTTCGTAATGGACGGTGACTGGAACCTGATCCAAGAATGGCGCAATGTGCGCGTTAAAGGCCACGTCGAAAAAGTGTTGGCTTTCGTGCAGGGCTAACCGGCATGTATTACTGGAGATGTGCGACGCGTTGAGGTTGGGCCGGATCCTTGCCGGGCTACCGTTGCCGGCGTGTCGCCATGTCTCTGGGTTGTGGTTCGACCGTTCTTTCGGTTGTGGCGCGTACGGCGAAGGCATTAAAACCGAGGGTGGCCGGCCGGCTATTCGACCATGTACTGTGTCTTCACCAGCCGGTACTTTGGTTGGTCGAGGGGGTCTCGGTTTCCCGGGGTGCGCGCGAAAAATCGCAGTGTCTCCTGAAACCGGCAGGGTCCAGCGATGAGGCTAAGGCCCTTCGGCGATAGCGCAGGGGTCGTAACGGGGGACCTTGCCGATCCTGTGACCGTGGCATGCCAATCACCGGTCGGTGTGGCTCCCAGCGGGCTGATGTTGCCGCATGACTTGGCCGTCGCCGTGCCGTGGTCGCACCCCCAGGCGGCGGTGATCTCTTCAAGCCTGCAGGCCGATCCGCTCCTGGAAGCGGTTCGGTTCCTTGCATGGCGTGGTTACGGCACTGCGACCGACCCGTTTTAAACGCGACGGGTTAGCGCTGGATCAGTTCGATCATGTAGCCGTTGGGGTCCTTGACGAAGGCGATCACGGTGGTGCCGTGTTTCATGGGGCCGGCTTCGCGCACGACCTCGCCGCCTTTGTTTTTGATCGCGTCGCAGGTGGCGTAAATATCGGTGACGGCCAAGGCCACGTGGCCGAAGGCGTCGCCCATTTCGTACTGATCGCGGCCCCAGTTATAGGTCAGCTCAATCGAACCATCGTCTGCTTCGGCGCCGTAGCCGACGAAGGCCAAGGTGAATTTACCTTCCGGATAGTCATTGCGACTGTGCAGTTTCATGCCCAAAACGTCGGTGTAAAAGGCAATCGATGCGTCCATGTCTTTAACTCGAAGCATGGTGTGGATCATTTTCATGGAAACGTCCTCCAGGTTGTTTAACCTAAACTGGGCGATTCGGGTGGGTTGAATTGCGTAAAGTGTTTTCGTGAAACATGTTGGAGATATGCGTCGGGGGCGCGATCAGCAGGTGCCGCCAAGTACAGCGCGCTTTTTTCAGATGTTGTCACCCAACAGATCGTGCGATTTGCCCGCCAGGAATCGCTTAGCTTAGGTTTAAGTCGG
Organism: Holophagae bacterium; assembly: GCA_030429565.1. Taxonomy (GTDB): domain Bacteria; phylum Acidobacteriota; class Holophagae; order Acanthopleuribacterales; family Acanthopleuribacteraceae; genus Acanthopleuribacter. Next base: position 172,771 of record JAUIFE010000003.1, read on the forward strand.
CGCCAGCTTACCATGATTTGCGCGACGTCTAGGTTGAACAAAATCAGTGGGTGCAAGCGGTCTTCCGGTTGTCCTTTCGTCGGCTAACACCTGTCGTTTGAGGGGGCTTGTTCTGAGTAGGGCCCTACCTGTGATTTGTGCCCTGTTTTATGCATAAGGCGCGTTTAAGCTCGGCTGCACACGCGCCGACAAGCTTACTAGTGGAACTGCGCGCCGACACGACGCGCGCGCGGGTGCAAACCACGACCATCACCGAACCAGGGAGGGAGACGGATGGATTTAACGGCCGGCAAAGCTGTAAGCATTTTGAAGCGCGTCGACAAAGACACGCGCACCTTATTGAGTACCCCCAAAAACCAAAGCGGCGCCGACGCCGCCGGCAAAACCAACGGCAGTCAACTGATTCGCGAGGCCAAGGACGCCCTCGACCAATCACTGCGTGACACCGTTGATTTATCGCCCGGCACCGGTGTCGGCTTGTCCGACCGCGCCAGTGAATTGCTCGGCGAAATGTCGGAAAAAATGCAGCCCTTGTTGTCGCTGATTGACGGCGCCTTGGGTCGCCAAAACGGCTTGAACGGCGTGGCCCAAGCCGGCGAGAATGCCTCGCTCGACGATTTGCGCAAGGCCTTCGGCGTGGAAGGCGGCGTTCCCGACGACGTCCAGAAAAAAGCGCAAGAGCTGTTGGACACCTACTTCAGTGTGGAGGAAACCTCCGAACGCATTTTCTCGTTTGCCTTTTCCTTTTACAACGGCAGCGAAGACCGCGCCGCCTATGCCGAGCGTTTCGGCAGTTACATTGACGAGGGCTTCCGCCAAGCTGAAAAGCAACTGGGCGGTCTTGCCGAAATCTCAGTCGATACTTACAAAGCTATTAAAGAGAAGATTAACGACTTTGTCGGCGAAGACGGGGAAGATGACGGCGGCGGCACCGAAGCGACGGAAACCCAAAACAACCCATCCCAAAGCGTCGCCAACGGCACCTACAATCGCGGCGGCAGCCTCGGCGCGGGCAATACCGGGTTTGACGCTCTACTCGGTTGAACCGAACGGCGGGCAATGGCTTGAGCCCGGTCACATCCGGGCTGGTTTTTAGGGTAAAAGTTAGGTAATTGTAAGATTTTGTCGATGGGCTATTTGCGAGGCGCGAAAAAAAACACCAGATTAGAAGTAATCACCCATGCAGGAGCGTGGCGTGAGGCACAACTGAATGACCAAAACCCACCATCTCTTGTTTTGGTCATCTTTCACCGGGACTGATTAATTCGTCCCGGTTTTTTTGTTTTTGCGTTTCTTGGTCGGCGCCGGTTGGTCTTCTTCTTCCACCTCTGCGCCCTTGATCAGCGACACCAAATCCTGAATGCTCAGTTTGCCGACACTTTCTTGGCCTTCCAGCAGGCTTTGCACCAAGTCGCGCTTACGCGTGTGGATGTTGAGAATCGCTTCCTCAATGGTGTTGGTGGCCACCAGTCGGTAAACTGTGACCGCTTGCGTTTGGCCGATGCGGTGGGCACGGTCGGTGGCTTGTTCCTCGACCGCCGGGTTCCACCAGGGATCCATATGGATCACGTAGTTGGCGTGGGTTAAGTTGAGACCCGTGCCGCCCGCGCGCAAGGACACCAGGAAAATGGGGACTTCGCCTTCTTGGAACCGTTTTATGATCGCCTGACGGTGTTTCACCGGTGTTTCGCCGGTCATCATGACGTGGGGAATGTGAATGCGGTTCAACTCGCGTGAGATCAAACTCAAAAACGAGGTGAACTGGCTGAACACCAACACGCGGTGATTCTCGCTGACCAGTTCCTCAACCAATTCCGAGAAGATACTAAGCTTGGCTGATTCGCCCTTGTAGCGCTCCTCGCACAGGCCGGGGTGACAGGCCATTTGGCGCAAGCGCGTGATCGCCGCCAGCAATTTGAAGCGGATTTTCTCGTCGACCTCGTCCAATTGACTGAGGATGCGGTTGCGTTCGGATTCGTATTTGGCGCGTTGCGCGTCGCCCAATTCCACCTTCAGGACGATATCGGAACGTTCCGGCAGGTCTTCGAGCACGTTGTTTTTGGTGCGGCGCAGGATAAACGGCCGAATCAAGCGACGTAGGTTCTCGAGTTTGTTGGGATCGCGCGCCTTTTCAATCGGCACCACGTAATTTTTGCGAAAGGATTCCCAGGTGCCCAGCAACTCGGGGTTGAGCATGCGGAAAATACTCCACAGCTCGCCGAGGTGGTTCTCGAGCGGTGTCCCGGTTAAAGCGAGCGTCCAGTCACGGTTGAGCTGTGAAACGGCAATCGCCGTTTGCGATAAGGCGTTTTTGATAAATTGCGCCTCGTCCAGGATTAGGGTGCCCCACTGGACCTGCTTGAGTTTTTCGATGTCCTTGAGCACCAGCGCGTAGCTGATGATCAAGATGTCGCCGCCCTTGAGTCGGGCCAGGCTTTTGTTGCGGCGGCCGTCGGCATAAACAATCGGTTTGAGTTTGGTGGTAAAGCGGCCTACTTCTTCTTTCCAGTTAAAGCCCACGCTGGCGGGCGCGACCACCAAGGTCGGTCCTGCTTTGGAACGGTCGAGCAGCACGGCCAACGCCTGCACCGTCTTACCCAGGCCCATGTCGTCGGCCAGGCAGGCGCCGACACCCAGTTCGGACATGCGGCGCAACCAGCGGTAACCTTCCAACTGGTATTTGCGCAGGTCGGCATTGAGGTCTTTGTTGGGAATGTAGGTTTCGTCTTTTTTGCCGCGCCAGTCGTCAATGCGTTCCAGCCATTTGGGATCGCCTTCCCAGACCAGGGTCTCCATCTCGGCCAAGACCGCCAGCGCCGCCTTCTTCAGGCGCATTGACTGATCTTCCTGGTGGACCGCCATTTTGAGCTGGTTGAGTTGTTGGCGCAGTTGTTGGTCGATTTGAATCCATTCACCTTCGCCAACCGCCACGTATTGGGTGCCGGCCAAGTGCTGATCGTCTTCGGGAAAGTGTTGAATCGAAAAGGTTTTCTCGTCAGCCATTAGGTGGATTTTCAGCCAAGCCTTGGAATCGACTTGTACGCGCAAACCGTTAACTTGGGTGATTTGGTGGATTTTGGGTTCGGTGCGTGCCCATTCGACGTGCCATTCCTCGTGTTCTTTGAGCCAATCCATTAAGGCCAGCGCGCGGTCCAGATCGTGGATGATGATTTCGCCGTTGCGATCCGGCCGTTCCTCATAAGGGAAGTGGTCGAGGAAGTTGCGCAGCAGTTCCTGTTCGGCTTCGAGATCGCGTTCAATCACAATCCCTTTGCCGGTCGAGACATACTGACCCGGAGCGCCTGGCAGAATCCGAGATGTGGCGCTGGGGTAACGCGTGTGTGGGCTAAGGCTGAAACCTTTGCCCATTTGCAGATCGAGCAGCAGCGTCAAGAACGGCGGTTCTTTTTGAATGATGCCGGCCAAATCTGCGGGCAGTTTAATGTCGAAGAAACTTTGCAGTTGTTCCAGTCGACCGACATTGTCCAGCAGTTCTTGACGGGTCATGACCGGCTGGAATTGGTGAACTTCCAGCAGAATGGCGCGACGCATATGGTCGACTTGGCTGACCAGCAGCTCGCCGCGCTCGCGGTCGATGCCCAGGAGACCGCCGTCGACCTCGAAGTAACGCAAGTTGGGTCGTTCCTCGCCGTCGGGGGTGACCAGCAAGCTGTAGCGTTCGTCGGCGGATTGCAGCTCCAGCTCAACCGTCGCGGTGCGTACGGTGAGGTGCTGTTCTTCCACGTAAACGCGTGGGTGATTGAGCAGCGACAACCAAAAACCCCAGTTGTAGCGCTGCTGGGGTTCGTAATTGGAGTAGAAAAAAACCTGGCGAAAAGTCTTGATGAAGTTAAGCAGGTTTTGGTCGGACGGGTCGCCCTGGGTAAACTTGTAGCTGTCGTTGGCGGTTAGCCGGCGTCCGCTGCCGAAGGTACTGTCGCGAATGTATTTGTGAATTTTGACAACGGGTTCTAGAACCGTGTCTTTGTCCTCGAGTTCCACCGACAAGCGAAATTGGGCATTGTGAAAGGCCGGCTGATTGAGGTGTTTGTCGAGGAAGTCCAGCGTGTTTTGCTGGGTGCCGGGCAGGATTTGCGCGTTGACCAAATGTTCGGCCAAGCCGCAAATGTGCTCGCAAACCGAACCGCGTCGGGCGTAGTCGCAGGAGCAATAGGCGCCGGTGATGTTGTAGACTTTCGGGTCGAAGTCGAAACGCACATCCAAGGGCTGTCCGCTTTTGTTGCGGATCTTGGCGATGATGACTTCCTCGCGGTCTTCGACTTTGAAATTGCCGGTAAATTGGTGGCCGTGGATCTTGAGTGATTCGGGGACGACTTTTAAGAACTCAGCGAGGGCGTTAACTCGGTTTTCCAACATGGAATGACATTACCTTGGTATGCGAAATCGACCGCGCGCAATGCCGAACCCTTGGTGGAGAACGGTCGACGGCGGAAGCCGTGTGCGCCGGCTGCGGTGCGCTCACCGTCTCGGGCGTGATAAGCCCGAAGAGGACCGAGACGAAGCAATTTTAGGCGGCGAGATCGCACAAAGCTGTTGGGCTGCAACATTTCGTAAACATGCCCGCCGTACTTGCCGGCACGCGTCGCGCGCGGCCCCGGTGTGCTTTTACGAACAGGTTTTGCGCCAACTTTTTGCGAGATGTCATTCTCCCGAATCGCTCAGTCTAGGTGGGAACCAGGGCGATGCCGCGCGCAAGCGCGAGAGTCGTACTCGGAGCGCCGAGTGACGATGAACAACGCCGGGGGATCCGAAAAGCTCGCGGTCAACCACGAGCGAGACACGGAACGCATCGGGCGGTCGACATGGTGCGCAACTGCACAGAAATCATGCAGTTTAGCGGTTTGAGCCAGTTGTACTGCCGGGTGCGAAACACGATCCTGTCTATTATAGCGAGTGCGAATTATAACGATATAGGAAATCGTTTAGTGGGCCTCGCCGGGTCGGTCGGAGGCGTTTGAGAACGGCAATGTGTTGGCGGTTTTTGGCTTGGTAAGGTGTTGTTTCATAGATGTTTAGGGTTTTTGTGGGGCGGCGGGTTGCGGTGCCGGTTGCGCGCCTGTCGGGTGCAACAAAATACGTTTCTTATACTGAACAGCGCGTGGCCGCCATACTATTGTTTTTTTTGGCTTTGGTGAAACAAACCCTCCATTCTACCTAAAAAACGGCACGGCGCCTAATTTTTGCCGTTCCGGTTGGGGTCGGCCACAGCCACGCCCCCTTTGACAGCGCCGCTTGTTTGCCTTGTGTGCGAGATTAATGGTGTTTTTTCAGTGGGTCGTATTGGTTCTTGGATTTTGGTATGATGGTGGCATTCCGGTTTTAGCAGAATTTTGGCCGACAATCGCGGTGGCGCTGTCGTTGACAACACCCCCGGTCGCACTTTTGCCGAAACGGGTTCGCGGCGTCGCGACTTTTCGCCTGCGCGTCATCCACGGGCCTCACAAACGGCCCGGGCGGGTTTGCGGTGGTTCGTGGTTGCTCGCTCATTGCAACGTGTTTCGTCTCAAAACCACGAAGAGGACCATGTGAACTATGACGTTTCCTGATCAATTTTTCGCTGGGTTTCGGCTCGCAGGGGGTTGCCCGCGCGGCCCGCGACGTCCGCTTCGCGGTGGGCGGGTCTCGCCGAGATCGGCAACGGGGGCTGGTTATGCAGTGGATTGATAGCTCGGAGATCTACAAAAGCCTTGAAGACGAAAAAATTATCATGTTCTACAAGGGGCCGGTCCCGCAAGACACCTTGGTTGACATGGGGGCGTTCCTAAAGAGCATGCTTTACGGCAACCCGCGAATCAAAACCATCTTCGCTATTTTTGTGGAGATGGCGCACAATATCCTCTACCATTCCGCTGAACGAGAAGTTGTCGATTTGGACGGCAATGATATCGGCGTCGGCCTGATTATTCTGCGTGAGCAACCCGGGCACTTTGTCTTAAAATCCTGTAATCCCTTACTGGGCGAGGCGGTTCCCGTTTTGCGTCGCAAGTTGGATGAGATTCACAACCTCGGGAAAGAAGACCTGCGCAAGCTTTACCTCAGCATGCGAAAAACCGGTGAGAACCGCACGCAAAAAGGCGCCGGTTTGGGGCTGATCGAAATCGCCAAACGGCCCGACACCCAACTTGATTTCGATATCCAACCTTTTAACGATCAATATCATTTGTTCAACCTCACCGCTACCATTGCTAAAGGAGGATAGATTTGCAGAAGCTCACTCTTGCACGTTCGGTCGATACGCCCGAAGTCGCATTCGATCCCGAAAGTGGGAACTTCCGCTTGGAAGGCGAATCTTATCCCGAGAACGCGCTCGATTTTTACGGTACCGTATTCGAGTGTCTCAATCAGTACATCGAACGTACCCAGGGGCCGATTGAAGCGCATTTCAAGCTCTCCTACTTTAATTCGAGTTCATCCAAGTGTTTGCTTGACATTTTTGACATTTTCGAGGCATACAGCTCCGTGAATGGCAAGGTGTGCGTGCATTGGCATTACCAAAAAGACGATGAGGACATCAAGGAAAGCGGTGAGGATTTTGCCGACGACTTGAGCCTTGAGTTCAAACTGATTCCCTTCGACTAACCCGTCGTGCCAAGGAGGGCGGCCGCGGCGTCGGTCGCCGGGCCCCGTTGCGCGGGGTCGTTGAGGAAAATTGCCATGAAGGTGTCTTGTCAATCCGTCGCGAATCGTCGGCAACCGCCGCGACCGCCTTCGCTCCTGGGAGGTTTGGACCATGAAGCCCTCTGAAAGCGTGTTCCAACCCGAGCTGGAAATTCTGCGCCTTGCCGAAGTTATTTGCGAGAAACCGCCCGAACAGTTTGACGATCTCCACCGCGAATACCTGATCCTGACACGCCATTACGCCAAGTTGCTCAAAAACACGATTAAACTCACCGCCGTGGGCGACGGTGCTCAACGCAAGCTGGTGCGGGCGCGCAACGATTTACTGCAGGCCAAGGCGCGTTTGGAAGATGCTAGCTTTACCGACGCTTTGACCGGTGTGCGCAATCGCCGCTTTCTCCTCGATTTCATCGACAGCGAGGTGAAATCGGTGCTCAGTCATGATAGCGAGGCCGGTGACCATAATTTACTGTTTCTCATGATCGATATCGATCACTTCAAACAGGTTAACGATACCTACGGCCATCCCGTCGGCGACCTGGTACTGGTTCAGTTTTCCAAATTGGTGAGTGCCGCTTGTCGCAAGTCCGATACCTTGGTGCGCTGGGGCGGCGAAGAGTTTTTGGTGGTCTGTCGCGATTCCGACGATACCTATCCGGCCAAACTCGCCGAACGGCTGCGCTCCCAAGTTGATAACCACGAGTTCACGATTGGTGAGGGCCGCATTTTGCGCTGTTCCTGCAGTATTGGTTTTGCCGGCTTCCCCTTTTATCCGCCGTTCCCCGGTTATTTTGGTTGGTCGCAAATTATCGAAATGGCGGATCAGGCTTTGTATATCGCCAAAAAGTCCGGCCGCAATGCTTGGGTTGGTGTGCAGCCGGGCGCTTTGGTTCACCACGGGGAAACCCCGCCGACCGACCTTCATTTAGCGCGTCTGTATCGTGAAAAATGGGTGCAGTTCAAAACCTCCTTGGGCGATCCCGCCCAATTGGTTTTTTGAGAGGCGCCCATGAATGATCGACCGACCAAGCAAGATCACGACCTGTTTCGCAATGAGTATGAAATTATCGAAAGGTCGGCCGAGTTTTTGAAGGTGGGCGCCTTCGCCGACGAGAACCGTCACGAGTTTGAAATACTGTTGGAGAGTTATCGCAAGCTGTTGCGCTCTACCGCCAAAATGACGCGCATGAACGATTCTAACCAGCGCAAACTGCACAATGCGTTGGCGCAAATTAACGCCCAAAAAGAAGAGTTGCATTTGCGCAAAGAGCACCTGCGCAAGCTCAATCGTGCCAAGGATGAAATTCTCGGTATTGTCGCTCATGATCTGCGCACGCCCGTGAACACCGCCTTGGGTTACAGCGAAATTCTGATCGAAGAGTTTGACAGCGTGTTGGGCCATGACGGCGTCCACATTTTGGAGAAAATTAAAAAAAGCTGCAGCAACATGAATACGCTGATTAACGACCTGCTCGAGGTGGCTAAACTCGAGGGCGAGGATTTTGTCCTGCCTTTGGACGATGCGCCGTTTGGCGCGCTGGTTCGTGAAAATGTCGATGATTTTCGCGATAAAGCCACGCGCAAAGGATTAAGGCTGGTCCTGCATTTGCCAGAACGCGACCACTTGCTGCCGCTCAACCGCGAGCGCTTTCGCCAGATATGCGAAAACTTGCTTTCCAACGCCATTAAGTTTACCAACGAGGGGGGGCGCATTGATGTCAGTGTGTTGTTTGAGCATGACCGCGCGCGCCTCGCCATTCGCGATACCGGTATTGGTATTCCCAAAGACTTTTTGCCGCATTTGTTCGATAAATTCACCCGGGCCGGCCGTGAGGGGACCGACGGCGAGGCCTCGACCGGGTTAGGGATGAGTATTATCCAAAACTTGGTGTTGCTGCATCGCGGCCGGATTTGGGTGGAATCGGAAGTGAATGTCGGCACGGTTTTCTTTATCGAAATTCCCATGAGTGAGCAAGATTGAGTGCTGATAGCGGGTGCGTGCGCGCGGTTGATGCAATCTTGCGATTGATCTTTTAAACGCGCGCCCTATAATTAGCTCTTTGCTTTGATCTAAGAAAAGCGATAAAAGAGAGTGGTTTTGGCTAAAGATCTGGAGTGAAACGGCATGGAAAAGCGGTGGCGTCCCGGTGGGATGCAATGAGCATTTTTCCGGCTGTTGCAGCCCGGGCGTTGGGCGAGCATCTTGGCGATTTATCGCGTTTCTTAGGTCTATATGCAAGGTTTAGCGCAAAAAGATATATCACGACCCGGCCGTTTTTCACCGCGGACCCTGTGAGAGCAGTGGCGGTCGCGGTGGTGATGGTGAAAAGCCACAGGTGGGAAAAGGCGCCGAACGTTGGTGCCGTAGGGAGGTACAAACTTGTTTTTTGAGGGCTCGGAGAAAAAAATCGAAATCTTGTTGAAACCCGATACGACGGCACTGCGACGACACCCCGATATCGATTGGCATCACGTTGTTTCGCTCGCACGCGCCACGGTTCTTTCGACGGTTTCGAATGAGCTTTGTGATGCGTACCTGCTTTCAGAGTCGAGTTTGTTTGTTTTCGAACACCGTGTGGTCATGATTACCTGCGGCACCACTTCCTTGGTGGCGGCCGTAGAAGAAATGCTGCGGACCTTTAGCAGTGACGATATTTTGTTTTTGATGTACGAACGCAAAAACGAATTGTCGCCCGAAGATCAGCACAGCGACTACGAAGAAGACGCCCGTCGCCTGCGTCGCTTCGTGCCGGGCAACACCACCATCTTCGGCAAGGAAAACGATCACTACGTTGCCGTTTTCCATTACGGCCCCGATTGCAACCCGCAACCCAACGACATGACGCTTGAAGTGCTGATGCACGAAATTGATCGCGAGGCGGCCGCACCCTTTATGCAGCCGCAAATCGGTAAGCCCGCCCTGTACGCGGCAACCGGTGTGGACCGCGTTTTTGACGACTTCGCCATTAACGATTTCATCTTTGATCCCATGGGTTACTCGCTCAACGGTATCAAGGGCCGCGAGTACTACACCTTTCACATTACCCCGCAATCGGAATGCTCCTATGCTAGCTTTGAAACCAACCGCGAGTTTGCCGAAGGCGAACTGGACGCCGTGTTGGCCAAGGTGTTGGCCATTTTTCGGCCGCGCATTTTCACGGCTGTTTACTTTGACAAAAATGCCTCAGGGATTCATGCCCCGATGGGTTACACCGCGCGCGCCGACAGTCAGCAGCGTTTTTGCGGTTTCGACGTTTTGTTCGCCAACTATCGCAAGGTTTAAACCTGGCGGCGTGACCGGTCGACCGGTACGCGGCGGTACAGCTTAACCACCGCAACGGCGGTGATTTCAGAAGGTAGGAAAAAAATGGATGTCAATACTTCCTCTCCCAGTGATTTAGACCTGTGGGTCGAAGAGCTGATCGGTGATTTTGCCGGCCAGCGCTATCGCGTTTTGGAAACCATTCACGTATCCGAAACCAAATTTCAAAAATTGAGCCTGGTGGAAACCGCCGGTCACGGTAAGGTGCTGTTTCTCGACGGCTTGGTGATGTGCTCCGAGCGCGATGAGTTCGTGTACCACGATATGATCGCTCACGTGCCGATGTTTGTTCACCCGAACCCCAAAAACGTGTTGGTGATCGGTGGCGGCGACGGCGGCACCGCACGCGAAGTCCTGCGCCACAAAGGTGTAGAACGTGTCGTGATGGTTGAGATCGACGGCGAAGTGGTTGAGGTTTGCCGCGAGCATTTCAAACAAACCTCTTGCAGTTTCGACGATCCGCGTCTTGAGCTCCGTATTGAAGACGGCGTCAAATACATGGCTGAAACGCAGGAGCGCTTCGACGTGATTCTGGTGGACAGTACCGATCCCATCGGGCCGGCCACGCCGTTGTTCGGCGAGGCGTTCTACAACAATGTCAATCGTGTGCTCAATGACGACGGCCTTGTTGTCGCTCAAGGTGAAACGCCGTTTTACGAGGCCGACGCCCAGCGATTGATTCTGCAAAACCTGTCCAAGTCGTTTGGTCAGTTGTACATGTATAACTATGCCAACCTGTGTTACCCCGGTGGTTTTTGGTCGTTTGTGATGGCGACTAAGGGTTTGTGTCCCATGGGGGATTTCGACCCGGCACGCGTTGAAGCCTCTGGTTTGGCATTTACTTACTACAATGCCGACACCCACCGCGCCGCCTTTGCGCTGCCTCAGTTCCAGAAAAACAAAATCGGCGATCTGCTGACGCCGTTCAAGAAGTAAATCGAATTCAGTGGGCCGAGCTTGGGTCCGGTGTTGCATGCCTTGGGGTCCTTGTTAAAAAAGGATTGACCCCTTCATGAAACCCTGTTAATGTCCTAATTTCGTGCCCGCCGCGATTTTTGTTGGAGGATTCACTCACAATGCAAGTACTACTTAAAGAAGCCGTGGTCAAGTTAGGTAATCGCGGAGACGTGGTCAAAGTAGCCGCCGGCTACGCTCGCAACTATTTGCTGCCTCAGAAGCTTGCCGTTCTGGTAACCGAAGGCAACAAGCGTCAGCTCGAGATTGAAAAGCGCAACTACCAGAAGCGTTTGCTCGAAACCAAAGCCGTTGCTGAAGAAGCAAAAGCGCGTTTGGAAGAAGTTCACCTGGAAGTTGAAAAACGCGCCGGCGACAACGGTTCATTGTTCGGTTCTGTAACCGTTCACGAAGTTGCCCGTATGTTGCTCGACGAAGGCTTTGAAGTTGAGCGTCGCGCCATCGAACTGCCCATCATTAAAGAATTGGGTGAGTATGCCGCTACGGTTCGTTTGCACTCCGAAGTGACTGCTGAGTTCAAGATTACCGTCAAGCCGGTCGCTTAATCGACCGCTTTTTTTTGACCCGAACATAAAAAAAACGCACTTCTCAAGAGTGCGTTTTTTTTGTTTGGGGTGTGGGTTTGACGGTTTAATCTGCGACGCGCTGTCCCGCCGGCGCTGTTTCCGCCTGGGTTGGGCGTGGCGCACTGTGGGGCAGGTGGTTATCTAAAAACCACAGTTTGAGCAGCGCGCGATAGGTGTAGCTGGGAATGCCTCGGCGCGCGTAGAAGGGTTGCAGTGCGCGGTTAAGTGCGGTGAGGTTGTAGAAGGGCACGGCCGGGAAGTAATGGTGCTCCAAGTGAAAGCTCGACCATAAAAACACCGTGTTCCACAAGGCATTGGGCTGCATGCGTGTGCTCCAATGAGCGACATCGTCTGGATCAATGACATAGTGTTGGCCGAGTCGATTGATGGCAAAAGCAACCGGGAATACAAAAAACAATGGGATGATGCCCGCTTTCAGCAAAAAGCCAGGGGACAGTAGGCCGTAGCCAATCAGTACTGCTAAATGTCCACCGATGGCCGCCAAGCGTTCTTTTTTGATACGGGCGCGCAGTTCGGGCTCATAGTCTTGCTGCGCTTTGAATGCGGCACGGAAATAGATCGGGTATAGCGCCGGCGTGAAGTACAAGAGCTTCAGCCGGCGTGCGTTTCTTTTGGGCGAGAGGTGGGCGCGCTTGGGGTCGGCATCGCCGTCGCCCAATTGAAAGTGATGGTCCATGTGCCAGCGTGTAAATTGTGAGGCGGCCAAGCCCGAGACGCTGCCGTAGAACAGGCCCAACCAACGAGTGAGGTTGTGTTGGTCGCGGTTAAAGATGCACTTGTGGACCGCTTCGTGGAGGAGCACCGAAAACGAAAACACCGTAAAACCTTGGATGACGGCGGCCGGTACCCAAATCAACGGTTGGTTTTGGAAGTGAAAAATGAGGAAGGGCATACCGATCAGCAGCGCGCATTGGCGCAATACCACCGCAAAGTGGCGCCACGGCTGTTTGTGGTGCAGTGCTTTGAGGGTGGGGCCGTCGAGGCTTTGTTTGAGTTCGCGGTTTAACGGGCCCGCGTGCTGATAGTAGTATGCGGCTTTGGCCATGGGTGCTGTGTTCCTTGTGGCGCTGTGGTGTCTTTGGCGCGCCGGTTCTCGTTCATTATCCGGGCTTGTTGGGTTTCCTGCAAGGAGCGCATGGCGCTCGCCCATGTCCGGGTATTCTTTTCTTTAGCAGGTTCGTTGCCGGCACATTTACCGGTCTCTTGCTGAAAAGTTCACATGGAACACCGCTCTCGGCGGTGAGTTCAGGTACAATATCGGGGAAAGTTCACGGTTTATAAGTCGGCGTGGCGGGATCCGGCACTATGATGCACGGGTGCCCTAGTGACGGCGTGGTAAACCGAACGTCTCGGGTAAGGCCGGGGCGTGCTGTACCTGGTTCTCGCCATGACACGGGGGATTGCGATTCACCACGGGTACCGTGCAGCGAATGACTTTGTCGCACCCGTTCCTGTACAGGACGGCGGGCGGCCCCGCCAGCCGGGAATTTGTTTGTGGCGCCGAGGTGGTCCTGAAGCATGAGTAGTCGCGATAAAACCATTATTAAAGACAGCGAAGAAAGCGTTGATACGCTCGATCTGCAGACCATCAACCCCGATGCGCGGATCATGCCCTACATTGTCGTGCTTGCCGGTGACTCGGTGGGACGCGTTGTGCGGCTCGACCGCAACCACGCCATGGTGGCCGGACGTACCCGTCGTTGCGACATCTACTTTAATTGTGAAAATATTTCGCGCGAGCACGTGCGCTTCGACATCGACGCCAAAGGCGTTGTGGTTCTCACCGACTTGGAGAGCACTAACGGGACCTTGGTTAACGGCAAAAAAATCGATTCGCTGACCTTGCGCGACGGCGATCGCATCTGCATGGGCAACGTCATCCTGCGTTTTTCGCTCAAGGACGACCTCGACTTTGACCTGCAGCAGGAGCTCTACAATAAGGCGACCCGCGATCCTTTGACCAATGCCTACAACAAACGTTTTTTCCTCGATTACCTCAAAAAAGAGTTTGCCCACCATCAGCGTTACGAAAAACCCATGTCCGTTGTCTTTTTTGATTTGGATGATTTCAAGCGTCTCAACGATACCTACGGACACCTTACCGGTGACTTAGTGCTTAAATCACTGGCACGTGAGATTGGCGAGGTTCTGCGCGAGGAAGACATTTTTGCGCGGTTCGGCGGCGAAGAGTTCGTTGCTTTGTTCAGGAACACCGACGGTGATCGCGCGGCTGTGATTGCCGACAAATTACTCGAAGTGGTGCGCCGTATGGAATTTGCCACGCCCCTTGAGGCGTTTAAAGTGACTGCCACTGCTGGGATTGCGACGCTTGTCGGCACCAATTTTGAAAATGCCGAAACCTTGCTCAAACACGCCGACGACCGCCTGTTCGAAGGTAAAGCGCGCGGCAAAGACCAAGTCGTACGTTAACGACACCGCCGGCCCGGCATTTGCTACCATGCCCGTGACTTTGATCGGCGCGTTTGCCGCGCGGGGGAGACCTTTTTGATATTTACGTTGCTCTGTTTGACGCTGTGTCAAACCACGGCTGCAGCCGATGCGCTTACTGAGCCTGGCTATTACTTTCGCGACACGACGGTTTTGGCCTCCGACGGCCAAAGCTTTACCGGGCCCTTATTCCTGGTGCTCAATCGGCGCGGCAAAATTGAAATCGCCGCCGATAAACCGATCACGCTTGCCGCGAAACCGATTGTGGAAGTTTCCGGCGCCTTAATCGTGCCGCATTTTGTTGACGGCTACTGTTTGCTGCAGGAACGCGGCTTGGGCGGTGACGACGACGAGGACCGCACCGTTCAACGCACCATGGCCAGGTACCTCACCGCTCTCGGGGTCGGTGCCTTGCGCGATCCCATTTACCCGCGTTCCCTGTTGGTGTCGTCTTGGCAGGATGTTCAAGTACAAGCGCAGGGTGGCTACCTGGATTTGCCCGACGGCGGTGGCGCCGGTTTCGGTGTCGTGCTGCAAGCGGGCGAGTCTTTTGAATCCTTGGCCAAGCGCCTGCCTGCCGACGGCCCGATCACGCTTTGGTGGCGCCGTCCCGAAGGGAAAGGTGACGTACCCTGGAGCGCCGATTTGGCCCGCACCCGCGCCCTGATTACCTTTTTCCAAAAGCAGGGTCGCAAGGTCGGTGTGTGGTGGCAGGATGCACGTGCGCCCGCCATCCAGCAGGCGCTGTCACTGCCGTTCGACTTTTTTGAAGGCATGCCCGATCATCTGAACAACACCGATCTATCGTTGTTGCGTGAGCGCCTGTGGTTACCCTTGGCGGCGCTCAATGACCGTCGTTATTGTGCCGAGGGTTTGCAGGAAACCCTGCCCCGACTGGGCCGCCTCGGTTTGTACGAGGACGACATGGTGCGTCGCGTGCAGGGTCGCGTCGGCGAAGTGCGCCGTCGCATCGGCCCGCGTTGCGAGATCTGGCGCGAGCGTCGCCCGCAAGTTCTGTCATGGATTAAACACCACTTGGGCAGCGGTCAGCCGATTGCCTTGGGTTCCGGCGGCGGTCATTTGTTCGCCTTTTCCGGCGACCTCTCGGCTGAGCTGGCGGTATTGCGCGAACTCGGTGCCGGCGATGAAGCCTTACTGGGCGCGCTGTTCGATCACACGCCCGCGCTTTTTGATTTGCCCGCTCAGCGGCTGCGCCTAACCGCCGGCCAGGACGCACACTTCGTGGTTTATCGGGCTAAAGGGAATGATTCTTGGGGCTTGCCGCAATTAATCAGCCGCATGCCGGACGGTGTCGACTACAATTTTGTCGCGGGCCAAATGGTGTATGCCGCCCCCTAATTCCATCGACCGGCCAAGGAGCTATTTTGCCTGAATTACCTGAAGTAGAAACCGTGGTGCGCGGCTTGCGCCCCGACCTGATTGGCCGCACCGTGGTCGGTGCTTGGACCGATTGGCCGAAAGTGCTCGACGACGTCTCCCTGGTTGAATTGACTGCAACCCTCAAGGGGCGTCGTATTAGCGCCATATTCCGGCGCGGCAAATACATTTGCGTTGATTTGGAAGGCGTGTTCCTGGTGATTCACCTACGCATGACTGGCCGCTTGTATTTAAGCGATCGCGCCGAGGGTGATGATCGTTGGGTCCATTTTAGCCTCGCGCTTGATCAGAACGCGCACATGGCTTTTTCCGATTCGCGCAAGTTCGGCCGCGTTTTGTTGCGCCACTCACTCGACTTCTTGGAAGCCAAGTTGGGGCCGGAACCCTTGACGCTCAGCGACGCTGATTTTGCCGACATCCTGCAGGGCAGCACGCGCGCCGTTAAGACTTTTTTGTTGGATCAGGCCAAAATCGCCGGGATTGGCAACATATACGCAGATGAATCCCTGTTGCGCGCCAAGATTCACCCGCTGACGCCGGTGGATCGGCTCAGTCGCAAGCAGGCATGTGCGCTGGGTGCTGAGATTCGCCGTGTGTTAGAGGCGGGGATCGCCCACGAAGGCGCCAGCATAAGCTGGTACCGCAAACCCGACGGCAACAAAGGCGAGAGCCAGCAACATTTCATGGTCTACGGGCGCACCAATCTGCCGTGTAAAGTCTGCGGTACGGCCGTGCAACGCACCGTTGTGGGTCAACGCGGCACCCACTTTTGCCCGAATTGCCAGCGGCGCTAACCGAACCTGAGTGCTGAATGGCGGGGCCCGGGTGCAAGTGCTGCATTATTAATGATGCCGCTTGTTTCCGTTGCGATGATCGCTCGGCGCCGGCGACCCAGCCGCTTCGCCCGTGCTAGAATACTCGGTTTTTGGTGGGCGTGACCAAAACCGCGTCCCGCAAAACCCGCGCGCCCCGAGGTGCCTCATGCTGCGTTACTTGAAAATCGAAAACTTAGCGGTCATCGACCAAGCCGAACTTGACGTTGGCGATGGTTTCATTTGTTTGACCGGCGAATCCGGTGCCGGTAAATCCGTCATCATCGATGCCTTGCTCTTGTTGGGCGGCGGTCGCGCTTCCGCCGACTTGGTGCGGACCGGCAACGCCAAAGCGATCGTCGAAGCCGAATTTGAAATTGACGCACCCGTGACGGACGAGGCCTTCGACCTGCTCGACGGCGAGCAATTGTTCTTGCGGCGCGAGGTGACCAAAGAAGGCAAGTCGCGTTCTTTTGTGAACGGCAGTGCCGTGCCCAACGCCGTTTTACAGCGCTACAGTGCCTTGGCCTTTGAGATCCACGGCCAACACGGTCAACAGCGCCTGATGAAGGAACGCACCCACCTCACCATTTTCGACGCGCAAACCGGCATGACCGACCTGGCCCGCGATTTTGAGCGCGCCTTTAGCGCCTTCCGCAAAAACTGGCAACATTACTGGGAACTGCGCGACGGGGAGGCGCAGCGCCGCCGCGAGCTGGATTTCATTCGCCAACAGATTAAAGAAATCAAAGATGTGAATCCCAACGAAGAGGATTTTGACCTCGACTTCCGCCTGCGCCAAGCACGCAATACCGAAGCGATTCGCGCCAATCGTCACGATTTACACGAGCTCCTCGGCCGTGACTTGGTGCCTGGCTTGCGCAAAAGCAAGAAGCTGTTGGAACAACTGATCGAATTCGATCCCGTTTTAGAACCCTACCTGGAGCAGGTTGAATCCTTGTCCTTCACTTTGCAAGATCTGCACGGTGATACCATGGGCGATTGGATGCCGGACGACTCGCTCGCCGATTTGGAGCAACGCGAAAACGACCTTAACCGCTTGTTTTTTAAATACGGCCTCAACGTGCAAGAGGTGCTCGACGAGTTGGCGCGTCTCGAGGAAAGCGCGGTCGCGCTTGAAGCCGATACCGCCGGTTTAGACGGACGTTGGCGCGATTTGGAAAAAGAATACGGTGTCCTGCAAAAACAACGTACAGCCGTGGAACAAAAACGCCTCGCCGCCGCCAAAACTTTTTCCGCGACCATCGAAAGCGAACTCCATGACCTGCACCTCAAAGGCGCCGGTTTTGTGGTCGACCACCAGTGGGACGCGTGGCCTGAGGCGCTTAGCCAAGACCGCGAGCTGAGCTTTGCCGCCTTGCGTTTTCGCTTCCTGTTTTCGGCCAACCCCGGCGAGCCGGCCAAGGCGCTTTCGAAAGTGGCCTCGGGTGGTGAGTTGTCACGCGTGATGTTGGCCTTAATTCACAGTTTCCAGCGCAAACAAGCCGTGCTGTTGGTGTTCGATGAAATTGACGCCGGCTTGGGTGGTGAAACCGTACACGCCGTGGGTGAGAAATTGGCGTCGTTGGGCCGCGATCACCAGGTGATGTGTGTCACGCACTTTGCGCAGGTGGCGCGTTTTGCCGACCAGCAAATTAAACTGGAGAAAAGCGTGCGCGACGGCCGCACCTTTTCGTCGTTGGTGGTTTGTGATCACGAGCAACGCATTGCCGAGTTGGCACGTCTTTTGGGCGGCGACAGCTCTTCCTCGAGTTTGCTGGATCACGCCCGCCAACTGATTGGTTCCCACGCCGGTTAACCCGCTTTTCCTACGCCGCGGCTCGGAAAAACGCGTTCGCGCCGACGCAGGCAAACAGCATGTGTTAACATGCGGTGCTTGCTCACCGCAGCATACCCCCATGGCGTTTCGCGCCTCGCCGAGAACGCGGCCGTTTGGTCGCTGCAAAGGTTTTTTCGCTTTCCAAGAACCGCGACCGCAGCCTTTGTTTCCGCGATGCCGCAATGCGGTGGCGGCCCAAGTTCAACCCAGTGAGGAAAACCATGGCGCTTGCGATATTTCCCGGATCTTTTGATCCCATGACCAACGGCCACCTCGACATCATTAATCGCGCGCTTAAGATGTTTGATCGCGTGATGGTGGCTGTTTTGATGAATTCCGCCAAAAAGAATCCGCTTTTTACGATTGAGGAACGGCTGGCACTTCTGCGCGCCTGCATTCCTTCCGATCGCGTCACCATCGCCAGTTTCGAAGGGTTGTTGGTGGATTTTGCGCAAAGCCAAGATGCCAAGGTGTTGGTACGCGGTTTGCGCGCGGTTTCTGATTTTGAATACGAGCTGCAAATGGCGCATATGAACCGCCAATTGGCCCCCGATATCGAAACGGTTTTCTTGATGCCGAAAACCGATTATTCGTATCTCAGCAGCCGCATGGTTAAAGAAGTGGCCCGCTTGGGCGGCAATATCACCTCCTTGGTACCGCCCTTGATCGAGTCATCTTTGCGTAAGAAATTCAACGGTGAGGCGATCGACCTGCCGGAGGTTTGATGAACTATTTTGACTTATTACTCGAGGCCAGCCTGGTTGCCAAGCTGGTTTTGTTAATGCTCATCTTTTTTTCCATTTCCTGTTGGGTGCTCATCGTCCAAAAACAAGCACTGTTCCGCAAGACGCGCAACGACACCGACGGGTTCCTCAGTTTGTTTCGCGGTTCCTCGCGTTTCTCCGAGGTCAAAACCGCTTGCAAAAAGTTTGATTTTTCGCCTCAGGTTGGGCTCTTTTTGGCCGGCTTCAGCGAGTTACAGTTCCAGTTAAAACACCAGCCCGCCCACGAAAAAGGCGAGCAGCCGCGTGTACGCAGCTTGGAGTCGATTAACCGCGTGTTGCAGCGCGCCAGTTTCGTTGAGCTCTCCAAGTTGGAGAAAAACCTCAATCACTTGGCAACCATTGCCGCCGTGGCGCCCTTTGTCGGGCTGTTGGGGACCGTGTGGGGCATTATCGAAGCTTTCGCCGACATTGGTGAACAGAAATCGGCCTCGTTGGCCGTTGTGGCACCTGGCATCGCCGAAGCCCTGATTGCCACCGCCGTTGGTTTGTTTGCCGCCATCCCCGCCGTTATGGCCTACAACTACTACATCAACAAGGTTCAAGGGATGTCGGCCGAGATGGAAGATTTCTGTCTTGAGTTCGTCGGTATCGTCGAAAAGAACTTTACCTAGGGGAGGCGCGCCATGGCTTTTTCCGCGGGCGGCGGCCCCAAACAATCGATGAGCGAAATCAACGTCACGCCGCTGGTCGACGTCATGTTGGTTTTGCTGATCATTTTTATGATTTCCGCACCCTTGTTACACACCGGGGTCGAGGTCGATTTGCCGCAGGGCAACCTCGAGCTCGAGGTCAACGAAAACAACCTCATCCTCAGCATTCGTGCCGACGGCAAAACCTACCTCAACGACGACCGTCTGCATCCAGAAGTGATTGTCGAGAAGGTGAAAGCCGCCGTGGCCGCCTCCAAAAGTAAAACGGTTTACATCGAAGGTGACAAAACACTGCCTTACGGCAAGGTTGTCGAACTGATGTCGAAATTGCGCGAGTCGGGTGTCGATCAAGTGAGTTTGATTACCGAGCCGATTGAAGCGGCGGGGAAGTAGATGCGTCAAGAGCCGAGCCAAGTTGCCGCTTATTACCAAAAAGACCACAGCCAATACGGATTGCGCACCGCCGTAATTGCGTCCATCGTTTTGCATGTGCTCGCCTTTGGCGGGTTGTGGTGGGCGAGCCGGGCGCAGGCCGAGCGCTTTAAGCCGCGTCCCGCCATGAGTGTTAAGTTGGTTGGTAAACCGCAGCCCGCCGCTGGTAAAAAAAGTAAGGCGCCCGTGGCGGGTAAGACGCGCACCGCGAATAAACCCAAGCCCAAGCAGAAAACCCCGCCTAAGAAGAAGCCGACCCCCAAGAAGAAAGCGGCGGCCAAACCCACCGATGTCGGCTTAAATCGCAAGAAAAAGAACCAAAAGAAACCGCCGCCAAAAACGGCAAGCACCAACCAACCCGATAAGTCGCGTAACAAAACCACCGCCAAGCCCACGCCTGAGCCCGATCCACCCCAGGAGAAGGCACCCGAGGCGCGCGGCGGTTTCGGCGGTGAGGACAAAAGCGGTCTTTCCTTCGAAGTGGGCAACAGCGAGGAAGTCGATAGCAGCGACATGGAGTGGCAGGCATACTACCGCAACGTTTACACCCAAGTCTCGCGCGGTTGGTCGCGCGGTTCCGTTGTGGCCGGCGTCACACGGGTCCGTTTCTTCATTCAAAAAGACGGCGGTATTTCCGAGATCGAGGTGGTAAAGTCTTCCGGTCGTTCCTTCTTGGATAGCCGCTCCAAACGCGCGGTGCAGCGCGTGAGTGATTTACCGCCCTTACCACAGGGTTTTCAGGGGGATCGCCTGATTATCAATATCGATTTTGATTACACCAACCAGTAAGTACGGGGCAGGGTTGAGCCTCTGTTGATGTCAAATCAGCCCTTTGGGTTCCGATGGACCCGCGGCGATCGCGCCGCCTTAGCCTAGATCCAGCGCAAACGAGGAGCAGAAAATGAGAAGTTGGTGGCTTGTTCTACTAAGTGTGATGATGTGTACCACGAGTTTTGCTCAAGATCGCGAAGTGGTTTTGCGGTTGACCGGTGAGCCGGTGAAAACCGAAAACATGGCGATTCCCGATTTTCCCGTGCAGGAAGACGGGCCTGGCTACCAAGAAGCCGCTAAGACGCTTGTCGAGGTGTTGCGCCGCGATATCGTCAATTCCGGGGTGTTCCGATTACTCAGCCCCGAACGCATTGCGCTGATGGCTAATCCCCACAGCGGCCCCATCGATTTCGATCAGTGGACCAGCGTTGAAGCGCAGTTCTTGGTGGTTGGCTCCATCAAGCGGGGTGAAGGCGAAGAAATGCGCGTGGAAGTGCGTTTATTCGAAATCGCTTCCCAGGGCCAGGTCCTGGCCAAGGCCTATCGCTCGAAGCCGCGTCTGGCCCGTAAAATGGCCCACAAAATCGCCGATGAAATTCTGTACCTGCTCAAGGGTCGCCGTTTTGCCACCTCGCGTTTGATTTACGCCTACGAAGGGCAACGCGGCGCCGACCAAAGCATCCTCAAAGAGCTGTACATCATGGACTACGACGGCCACAATGCTTTGCCTTTAACCAAACGCGGCATTTCCTTTGCGCCTTCGGCCATTCGCAAAGACGGCGAAACCTTGTTGGCCTACAGCCGTTTCAGCAAAGCCGGCACCATCGACGCTTCCTACGGCATTGCTTTTAAGCCCACGCTGCTGAGTCGTCCCAAGCCCTTGCTTGACCAAGCCGGTCTGCGCGCCAGTGCCCCTGCTATTTCGCCCGACGGCAAACGCATTTTGTTTTCCATGGCCAATGAGGGCAACGTCGATATTTACGTGATGGATATCAACGGCAACGACGCCTTCCGTTTGACCCGTCACCCCGCCGTCGATACCAACCCCGCTTGGTCGCCAGGCGGCCACGCCATCCTTTACACCTCAGACCGCACCGGCACCCCGCAGGTTTACCGCATGGACGCCGACGGGTTGAACAACATGCGCTTGACGCGTGAGAACCCTTACAACGACAGCGCCGCGTGGAACCCCGTCCACGATTACATCGCGTATGTGTCGCGTTTTGAAAATGACTTCGATATTTTCATTATGGATCTCAAAAGCGGCAACAACTACCGTGTCACCAGCAAGCAGGGCAGCAACGAAGATCCTTCGTGGTCGCCCGACGGCGAGCAATTGGCGTTTACCTCCAATCGCACCGGCTCGTGGCAGATCTACATGGTGAATCTGAACGGCATGAACCTGCGCCAGATCACCAATCAAGGAAATAATCGCTCTCCGGTCTGGGTGGCCGGCGAATAACGATGCTAGTTTAGGGTGTCTCATCCGTCCGTATCGCCGCCGCGCCAACATGCGGCGGTGTGACCGGATCCCGTCGGACGCTGTTCAACACGCCTTCCTGCAATGGGTTGGCACCACGCCGTCGGGGCCCGCTCTTCCTATGAAAAACTGTTGACGTGCCTAGGTTTTCCTTCTAGGCTTTTACCGATACTTTTCAGAGTGGCGATGCGTGATGTGTCACAGATAAGAGTGCAAATGCCGGGAGGGAGTAAACTCAATGAACCGTAACCTATCCATTTCTCTAATAGTAATTTTCTTGGTATCCATGCTTGCTTGTTCGAAAAAAACGGATGACATTCCGGTTCCGACCGAGGCCCCCAAACAGGTGGAAGAAACCGCCCAGCCCGTGGTTGAGCAGCCAAAGCCCGACGTCGATGTGACGGAAGAACCCGAAGTCATCAACCAAATCGATCCCAACACCTTGAATTTGGCCGACATTACTTTTGATTTCGACAAGTTTGATCTGCGCCCCGACGCGCGGGAAGCGCTGGCGCGTTACGCCGAAGTGCTTAAGGCCAATCCCACCGTTAAAGTGTTGATCGAAGGTCACTGCGACGAACGCGGCACCGAAGACTACAACATGGGCTTGGGCGAGCGTCGTGCCGCACGGGTTCGCGATTATCTCGAGTCTTTGGGCATCGAAGACGGCCGTTTGAACACCATCAGCTATGGTGAAATGCGCCCCTTGGTTCCCGGTTCCAATGAGGACTCTTGGGCCAAAAACCGCCGCGCTCATTTCCAACTTTCCGTAAGTCGCTAATCATCGGCCGCGTCTTCTACGACGTGTCCGTGCAAGCCGGTTAAATTTTAAAAAAGACGGATCTCGCGTCCGTCTTTTTTTCTGTCGGAGGTCGCTCCCTTGTTAAAACGAATCCTTCTGCTTTCCGTGGCCGCGGTGTTGTTTGTCGCTTGTGGCGGCGAAGAAGAGCGGCTCAAAATTCAGCGTGACATCGCTGATCTTCGCGAGCAGGTTTATGCGCTTGAACGCAACCAGTCCAAGTCGCAGGAAGAACTCAATCAATTGCTCGAAGAGCTGCGCAAGCAGGTATCCGACCGCAGTTCTCAGGCCGAAGTCCAGGATCAGCTTTTCTCCGTGAAAGATGCGATGTCGACTTACGAAGCGCGCATCAACGATCTCGAATACAAGCTGACACAAATACGGCGCGCGTCGACCGACGTTGTTGCCGGTGGGCCCGTCGCCAATGGTGGAACCACCCCCGACGGCACCATGCCGGAGGGAACCGCCGATCCCAATGGGACGACCGCTGAAGTGGTGCCTGGCCAAGATCTCGAGGCCATCTTCAATCAAGCGCGTCTCGACCTCGATCGCGGCAAGTTTGACGTCGCCATTGACGCCTTCCAGGAAATTACCCAGCAGTTCAGCGCTTCACCTTTTGCCGAGTCGGCCCAGTACTACTTGGGTCGTGCCTACTTCGACAAGAAGCAGTGGGTTGAGGCCATTGGTGCTTTTGACAAAGTCATCAACCAATACGGGTCTGGCGGCTACGTTCGCCAGGCGATGTACTACCTGGGTCAGTGCTACTACTACCGCAATTCGCACTCCAAGGCGATTCTGCAGTTGCAAGAGCTGATCGAGAAACATCCCGGTACCCAAGAGGCCGAGCTGGCCAAACAATTTTTGAAACGGGCTGGTTACCAGAAGTAATCCCTGTTGCAGATTCCCGAAAACCCCGCGATCATCAGGTCTACCCCGATGCGTCGCGGGTTTTTCGCGTTTTAACGAAGGTTGAGAAGGAGGTGGCCATGAGCCGCAAAAAAGGGCCCCGCTCGCGTATCCGCTTGCATCGCGGCACCCTGGGAGGACGTTTCCTCCACTTTTACGATGAACCCGAGATGCGGCCGACGCTGGCGCGCGTGCGCGAAGCCGTGTGTTCGATGATCGCCGATTACCGCGATAGCCACGGTTTTATCGATCTTTGCTCGGGTTCCGGCGCCATGGCCTTCGAAGCCTTCAGCATGGGTTTTAAACCCGTTTACGCCAACGATCTGCAGGAAGCCGTCGTCGAGAATCTGCAGCGCGAAGCCGACGCCCTCGACGCCGCGATCAAAACCTCGCGTGCCGACGCGTTCCGGTTTGTGCGTCGCGGCTGCGAGCAAGGTGTTTGGCTGATTTACGGCGATCCGCCCTTCCAAAATACTGCCAAATTTCACCCCAAGATGCTGCGTTACATCAGCGAAGCGGACTGGATCCAAACCGGTTCCTACTACCTGGCCGAACAGGAAAAAGCCGACTTTCCCGAACCGCCGGCCGGGCTGGTGCTGGAAAAGGTCAAAAAGTACGGCCGCATCGCCATCGGCGTCTACCGTGTCGAACGGCGCGAGCCCGAGCCCAGCGCTGAAGCGAGCGAAACCTAACGCTTTTCGCCAACAGACAGGCCGCGGTGATGGCGCCCTGATTCAGGGACTTTGGTCCTTTCTTGGGTTTCAACGACAAAAAACCGCCGCGAATCCTTGGATTGCGGCGGTTTGACGGGCGGGCCTTACGGCATTCGCCATGTTGGTTTGGATAGGTCTAGTAGACGGTTGCGCCGTCCATGTCGACCTCGGTTTTGAGGTCGAGCAGATCGAGCAACGACGGGCACATGTCGGCCATGCTGGGTTCCTGGTTCTCGAAGGCCAGGGAACTGAAGAAGATGCCTTTGACGTCTTCCGGCGCCAGTGAGCAATGGTCACCCGACCAATTTTTGGGATTGATGTCGGTGATTTTGTTGGGTAAGCCGCCCAGCGTCGTATCCCACGACACGCGCCAGTCCGGCGCGGTGGCGACGCGTAAGTCGGGTGTTTCGCCCGGGTTGTAACCCTTGTACATTTCGTCGCGCAGGAACACCTTGCGCACGGGTTTCATGCCGGTTTCGGGGTCGACGTAGCTTTCCAGCTTTTCGACCAACTCGGCACACAAGGCGTCGTATTCAGCCTGGGTGACCGAACCTTCCGGCTCGCGGCCTTCCAAGTTCACGAAGATCATGCCCAAACCCAACGCGTAGGCTTTGGTTTGTTCCCAATCGACGTAGTTAAACGGCGTTTTGGCGTTAATCAGGTCGTCCAGTTTCATGGTGGTGCCGAGCACGTTTTCCTTCAGCTTCAAATAACCGTTTTCGTACAGCCAAGTGTTGAAGTGGAACTGGTAGCGGAACGAGGCGAAGCCGTGATCGGAACAGACGATCAATGCGGTGGTTTCGAAATCGATTTTGGCCATCGCTTTGCCGACGATACGGTCCATGCGGCGGTAGGTCTCGCGCATGACTTCCTGGTACTTGGGACCCAGCGCGGGATCGTAAAGCGGGTGGCCTTCGTCCCAGTAGCGCCACAAGATGTGGGCGACGCGGTCGGTGAAGCTAAACACTTGCACGAACAGGTCGCGGTCGTTTTGGTCGAGGAACTGTTCCATCATGGTTTCGAAACGCGTCACGGTCAGGTTGACGTCTTCCATGAAATGGTCCTCGTCCATCAAGTCGCCGCCAATCGACCACGTGTCCAATGCCCAGCCCTGGGTTTTAAACGGCTCTTCCTGCCACAGTTTGGCGGAAAAATCGGCCGGGTAG
Source organism: Holophagae bacterium (assembly GCA_030429565.1). GTDB lineage: Bacteria > Acidobacteriota > Holophagae > Acanthopleuribacterales > Acanthopleuribacteraceae > Acanthopleuribacter. Next base: position 198,494 of record JAUIFE010000003.1, read on the forward strand.
CTGAGTGGCAGCGGCGATTCGGGGTGGAGGTTGACGGCGGTCAGGTACAGCTTGAAGCGGTCGCCTGCGAGTGTGTCCAGGTAGAATCGACCGAAACCCTTGAGCGAAATCAGCGGATTGACGGAGAAGGTGAAGACAACGGTGTCGGACCATTGTTTGGCGCCGAGTTTCAGGGTTTGCTCGGCGAGCTGAATGACGACCTGTTCGCCTTCGATGGCGAGTTTGATCGGCAGTGCGAAATCCTTGGGATGCGGGTAGTTCTGTCCTTTGCGCTGCGCCGCTTGGGCGGCCTCGGCGTCGTAAAACAACTTATTCGGCGGCCCCATGATCTCTGTTTCAAACGGGCCCATGCCCGGCTCGAAGCGGTTGACGAGCACGGAGAACTGGTTTTCACCGGGATCGAAGCCGGGGTCGTTGGTGAAGATGGTGGGGCGGCCGATGGTGCCGCGAATATCGGGAACAGCCAGGCCCGCAATCATTTCGCCGTTGAGTGGCTCGGCCGGAAAGGTGACCGGCAAACGAATAATCTTGGCGGTTTTGCCCTGTTCCTCAAGCATTTTCCAAATCGGTTTGCCTTTGCGCACGGTGACGACGGCGGGGATCTCGTTGGGCAGCCATTGGGAGGCGACCACAAAGGCGGCGCCGGCGGCCGGAAAAGAAACGGCCGTGGCAATGATGAGGCGGCGTAATACGGGTTGGCGTGTGGCGATCGTGAGCAACACAAAAATCAGCATGAACACAACGGCTTCGGTGATGGCGGGTAAAATGAAGCGGTTATTTTCACCGAACAAAACCTGGCGGCGCGTTTCACCGCGCAATGCGAAGTCGGGAATGTAGGTGCCGTCTTGGCGGCGCAGGAAATCGAAAATACCGGTACGGCCGGGATTGAGGCCGGTGGCGAAGGTTGACCAGGAAACGGGTGTTTGCGGCGGGTTGGTCGGCATAAGACCGGTGTAACCACCCATGTCCTTGAGTTTCTGAAGGTTGGGCAATTCGCCTTGTTCCATCAGTTGGCGCACAAGCTTGTCGTCGGCACCGTCAAAACCCAAAACCACGACTTTCTGTTTGGTTACGTCGGCGGCTTGAAGCGGGGAAACCACGGCGGTTAAGGCGGGGAAAGTGAAAAGCAGCAGGAGGCAAAGGGTACGGTGGCGCGGGCCACATTTAATCGGGGAACATATCATAATGCGATCCTTTGAGATGCGGATGTGGCGAATTGGGAATGCCGCCGGCCGGCATGGTAAGGACGGGCCGTGCCGGCGACGGCTCTATACGAAATCCGGGGGATGCGGCAAGAATTCCAAGTCCTCGTGGTTGCCGACGACCTGGTTCATGTGCCACTCATTGCGGAACAGCGCGACCGGGCGTTCTGCTTCGTCGTAAAGCAAGGTAAAGGTGTAGCCACCCTCGTCTTCGACTTCGCCTTTGATCCAACGTGAGGCCGAATAATCGAGGCGATCAAAGGTGACCTCGCAGCGGTATTCTTCCAACATGCGTTCCTTGAAAACTTCCAACTGGAGTTCACCAACGGCGGCGATGACCGGCATGCGCGAGTGCGAGCGGGGGTCGTAAAATACCTGAACAACGCCTTCTTCGCCGAGCTGGTCCAAACCTTTGCGGAACGATTTGTTGTGGGTCATATCGCGCAGGCGGATACGGCAAAAGATTTCGGGTGGGAACCGCGGGAACGACGGAATTTGGAAGTCCTTGCCAACGGCGAGCAAGTCACCGGCACGGAACAAGCCGGGGTTGACCAAGCCGACGATGTCGCCGGGATAAGCCTCTTCGATGATTTCGCGTTTTTGGCCAAACAAACGATAGGGAAAACTGAGTTTGACTTTTTTGCCGGAGCGCAGGTGTTTCACGCTCATGTTCTTTTCGAACTTGCCGGTAGCGACGCGCATAAAGGCGACACGGTCGCGGTGCGCTTTGTTCATGTTCGCCTGGATCTTATAAACGAAGCCGGAGAACTCGTCGGAGGCGGCCGGTTTCTCGCCGTCGACGGTGCGCAGGTCGGCGGGGTGTGGGGCGAGTTCGGTGAAGCGGTCGAGGAAGTTATCCAGGCCGAAGTTGTTGATGGCACAGGCGAAAAAGACCGGTGTCATCTCACCTTCCAAAAAGAGGTCTGTTTCGAACGGGTGAATCAGTTCGTCGACCATTTCCAGTTCTTCGTCGAGCAGGGTGCGGTCACGTTGGCTGATCATGTCGACCATGGCCGGATCATCCAAACCAGAGGTCGCGACGGGTGCTTTCCACTGGCCGCCACTGGTGCGTTCGTAAAGGTGCACCTGACGCGTTGAGCGTTCGAAAACGCCTTTGAAATCGCCCGGCTCCCCGATAGGCCAAGTCATCGGGATGGCGAGAATACCGAGCACTTTTTCAACTTCTTCGAGCAGTTCGAAGGGGTTGAGCGAGGGGCGGTCCATCTTATTAATAATGGTGAAAATGGGAATGCCGCGTTCGCGACAGACTTTAAACAGCTTCACCGTCTGCGGCTCGACCCCTTTGGCGGCGTCCAGCAACATTATCGCGCTGTCGACGGCGAGCAGGGTGCGGTAGGTATCTTCCGAAAAGTCTTGGTGACCCGGGGTATCGAGCAGGTTGTAACAAACGTCGTTGTAATCGAACTGCAGGGCGGTGGAGCTGATCGAGATGCCGCGCCGTTGCTCCATTTCCATCCAGTCGGAAACGGTTTGGTGGCGGTTGGCCTTTTGGGTGACCATACCGGCGCGTTGAATGGCGCCCCCGTAAAGCAGTAATTTCTCGGTGAGCGTGGTTTTACCGGCGTCAGGGTGAGAGATGATGGCGAACGTGCGGCGACGCACGATTTCCTGTTGGATTTCGGGCGAAAGATTGCCGGCTTCGGACATGAGATACCTCGTGAAAAAACATTGGGGCCGACGGGCGGGCGTGTGAAACGCGGCCGGGTGTTGGCAAAAAGGTTCGGATTGGGCCCGGCATCTGAACCTTGTTTGAGGCGTCGCTGTGCATTGCCACCGGGCCGTCGGCGGTGCGCGCGAACGCCCTAAAACACTGCATTCTACCTGAGCGGCAGGGGAAGTGCGAGTGGGAACCGGCGGCCGTGCACAATCCCCTGGTCGCGTCTTAGGCCGCTGACGGCGGCCCTTTTTCACCACGCCGACCCAATTCCCGCAAGCAATGCGGCCCTGGCTTTGTTAACATAGGGCCTTTGTTGCGGGTTCCGCCCTGGGCCCGCGCGGGCGCGTTTCGCCACGGCACCTGTGTGTCGCTCGCCTTTTTCGGCCCCGTGCCGCGCCCGCCGGTGACGGTGTGTTTTTTTCTCAGGCTGCAAGGCCTGGTGCAATCGGCCGGTCGAAAACGGCGCCCATTTTTCTCAAGAGGTCTGTCATGATTAACCTGATTAATGTCGAAAAACGCTACGGGACGCGCGTGCTCTTTGAAGCGGTTAACCTGCGTCTGGATCCCGGCAAGCGTTACGGCATCGTCGGTGCCAACGGCGCCGGTAAGTCGACCATGTTGCGCCTGATTACCGGCGAAGAGACGGCCGACGGCGGCGAAATCGCGACACCGTCCCGTTTGAAATTGGGCACCTTGAATCAGGACCACTTTGCTTTCGAAGAGGTTCCCATCATGAACGTCGTCATGCAGGGCAAAAAAGCGCTGGCCGACGCCTTTGACGAAAAAGAACGCCTCTACGACGATCCCGACGCCGATCCCAACCGGTTCGCCGAGTTGGAAGAGATCATCGCCGACCACGACGGTTATGCGGCTGAAGCGCGCATCGGCGAAATGCTCGAAGGCTTGGGGATTCCCAATGAAAAACACATGCAGCCCATGAGCGTGCTTTCCGGTGGTTATAAGTTACGGGTGTTGTTGGCCCAGTGTTTGTTCGGTGAACCGGACGCCTTGCTGCTTGACGAACCGACCAACCACTTGGACATCTACTCGATTCGCTGGCTTGAGAACTACCTGGTCTCCAGCCGTGCCGTGGTTGTTGTGATCTCGCACGACCGTGAATTTTTGAATGCGGTCTGCACCCATGTGATCGACGTGGATTACAGCACTGCCAAATTGTATACCGGCAACTACGACGAGTTTTTGGATCAAAAAGCGCTCGACGAAGAGATGCGCGCGATTGAAACCGAGAAACGCGAAAAACGCATCGATGAGCTGAACCAATTTGTAACGCGTTTCAAAGCCAAAGCATCAAAGGCGCGTCAGGCATCCAGTAAAGCCAAACAAATTGAACGCATGGAAAAAGATATCGAAGCGCCGCGTTACTCGTCACGGATCGCGCCGGCCATTAAGTTCACCCCGATTCGACCCTCCGGTAAAAGGGTAATTGAGGTGACCGACCTATGTAAGTCCTTTGGTGACAAGCAGGTTCTCAACAATCTTAATTTTGAAATTTACCGCAACGACAAGGTCGCCATTTTGGGGCCGAACGGTGTGGGTAAATCGACCCTGCTCAAGATCCTGATGGGTGAGCTGGAAGCGAGCGGTGGGGAAGCGGTCTGGGGCCACGAGACCTATCCGCAATATTTTTCGCAGGATCACAGTGAGGCGTTGGAAAAGAAAACGTCGTTGTACGAATGGCTTTACAGTTTTGCCCCGGCCGAACCGATCGGCGCCATTCGCGGCATTCTGGGACAGATGTTGTTTTCCGGTGACGATGTCCACAAACAAACGACGGCCTTGTCGGGTGGTGAAGCCGCCCGTTTGGTGATTGCCAAACTGATCCTGTTAAAAGGCAATGTGCTGGTCCTTGACGAACCCACCAACCACTTGGATATGGAAGCGATTGAGGCGTTGGTCGATGCCGTTCGCGAATTCGAGGGCACGGTATTGCTGGTGAGCCACAACCGTTACGTGGTCGACAAGCTGGCCACCAAAATTCTCGAGATCCGGCCCGAAGGTGTCGACATTTTCGACGGCTCCTACAGCGAGTTCCTTGATAAGGTCGGTTCGGATTACCTGACCTATCAGGTCGACTTGCGTGCGGAACAAAAGAACCGCCAAGCGGAGAAGAAGCAAAAGAAAAATGATCGCAAAGGTGGTGACAGTCAGGTCGACCGCAAGGCGTATAACGCTGAAGCCAAGCCGCTGATTAAAAAGTCCCAGGAACTCGAGCAAAAAATCGCCGGCCTGGAAGAGAAGTTGGATGCGGTTAAAGATCTGTTCTCCGACCCCAACTACTTCGTTAAAGCCGACCCAGCCGAGGTACGCGAAAAGGACGCCGAAAAACGGGCGCTTGAAGCCGAATTACAGCAGGAATACGAAGCCTGGGAAGCGGTCAACCTCGAGGTCGAAGCGGTTAAAGCCAAACACGGGGTGGATCAAGGATGAGGAAAGGCGGCACGCCCGACGGCCCTTTGCGGCAGGCGTGCGCCCGACGGAAGAAGCCGTCGCTTCGAAAGCGCGGGACGAAAGCGGCCCCATTGAATGAAGGCGCTTGGGCCCATCCCCGCCCAGGCGAGCCTGGGTAGGAAGGGCGACCTGGCTTTCACACCCCCTGTTTGCCACCACCGCCTCGGAAGAAGTGGCGCGCGGGTACTTAGCTTTTTTTACCAAGCGTGATGGCGCGTTGTTGTACTGGGTTGGCTTGCATTGTCACCCAGGCATTTTCTGAGTGTCTCGCGGTGGTTTTCCTGCCCCCCGGTTTCTTTTTTGGGGGGGCTTCTTCTCTTTCCCAATGTTTTGGATCGCCAATGGGCGACCATTCACGGTGAGCTCCTCTGTCTCGTCGTGCGGTCTCCAATGAAATGGGTAGGGTGGTTCTCTTTTTTATTTGGGTTTTGGTGAGTTTTCAGAGGTCTCTGTATTTTTTGAAAAAAAACAGTCGCCGCATTTCTGCGGGAAATGCGCTTTCTTAAGTAAGGAGCTGGTGGCTGCACCAAAGACTTCATCAACCCCATTGATGAAATGCAGTGATCAGTTCATTTTGTACGAAGGACATTCTCTAGGAATGTTGCTTCATATGTTTCTATTGGACCCCGATCAAGAGATCTGGCCTTCCAAATCCACAAAATGAAAAGGAAGTTATAATGAAAGCTTCGATGAAGAAAATTTTGACATTTGTAATGTTCGCTGCAGCTGCTTCTTCTGTATTTGCCGGCTGGTGTGATACTGCTGAAAGGGCCGCTCGTGAAGCCGCTAGAGAGGGCCGGTACGGTGCCGCTGCTGCTCTGTACAAGGTTATGGCAGACTATGGATGCCCCTAAGAAGAAAATGTCTTGATCTAAGGGTTAGCCTATTGTTCTAGTCAAAGAATTTGGCTGAGTGGCGTACTAGGAGGGGGATGCTAGCTTGCTAAACGTCAAAAAGTCTCTTGGTTGTCACTCAGTCTTAAACTGTTTAAAGGTTGATTTTGATGAAAAAACTTTTTCTTGTGGCGTTTTTGGTTGTTTCTTTCTCTAGTGTAAGTTTTGCGGCATATGATTGTTGCGATCTCCACGAATGGCTCCTCGATGCTCAAGAGGCTCGCGAATGGGGTCAAGCGGCTCTGCTTGCTAAGCAGCTAATGATTGAGGATTGCTCGCTCGAGTAAATGCTAAGGTATTAAGTGTAATGATCCATAGCCGCACTCATTGAATTGAGTGCGGCTATCGTTTAAGATACAATTCGTAATCCATGCAACGCTTTTTGCGTCTAAATCCTCATTGTTTTTGGTGTTCAATGTTTTGTTGTTTGGGTGTAAAACGTACTATTGGAGTTTAAGATGTGGTTTTTTTTGGGATTAATGTTGCTTCTCGGTGAGAATCAACACATTGAAAGTGTCTCGCTTGACGAAGTCTCATTTCAAGACGTAGTTTCTTCAGCTTCGATGGGCAATAAAACGTTTGCTTGGATGTTTCCACGATCCAGAAGGCCGAAGAGTTTCTTGTTAATCTACGACTATGAAAAAGCTACCTGTCTGGAAGTTCACGATGAACGATTAAATCTTTCTATCTTTTCGACTATTATCCCCGCTGAAGACTCTTTTTTTGTTGTCGATAATACGAGTGGTAAATATGCTGAGTTTCGCTTTGATGGAACACTGGTCCATACCAGCTTTATCAACCGCTGGGAAGGCTACCAAGCGTTAAAGGCAGCAGGTATGATTGTTGTCAACACCTATGGCGCTGGACTCGGTATTGCATCATTTACCACGCAATCTGATGAAAGAGCATATGCTTTGGTTGATTTCAAAAATCAAAATATTCAAACTATGGGACTTTTCCCCGCAAGCAAAGATAAAGAGCAATATCTTATTGGATTTGATGATAAGCATTACTTAATTGAGCCAGGACTCGGTAGGGTATCTCGTTTTCTAACGGAAAGCGGGAAGATATCACAAACGATATATCAAGATCCTTACTCGCCGGTTTTTGCGACCAACGAACAGATCGGTGGCATGCGTTATAAGGTGTCGACTCATTTGAGTTTTTATGGTGTTGTCTCATTGCAGCTGAATCATTTCTACGATGAAGATGGGGTGCGGCTGCCTGGAAAGCCCTCTTTTAAGTCAACCTATGGCACTATCACAAGTGACAAATTGACGAAATCGAGATTTATCATTGTTGGGACTAACTCAGGTGGTGAACAGTGTCTGGTTTTCGATCCTGATGATCCAGAACTGAAAATCGAACATCAACATAATCTCTAACCTGAATTGAGCGATGCTTGGCGGCGAAATCGCTCAGCTCAGGTTTTTTGGGCGGGTGGATTAGTTGGGGCCGGCTTCGCCCAACCAAACGGCATCATCGCGCAATCAAACATGGAAAAAAAGGTAAAAACCCGCGCGCCACTTCTTCCGAGGCGGTAGCCGATGAAGTGGGCGAACATGCCTGGTCGCCCTTCCTACCCAGGTGCATCTGGGCGACGAGGTGGCCCAAGCGGCACCCACTAAATTGAGCCGCTCACGTCCCGCGCTTTCGAAGCAACGGCTTCTTCTGTCGGGCGCAAGTGGCGATCAAGGGAAACCAAGCCCGGCGCCTTTCCTCTTAAGGGATCTCCTAGCTACAATACGAAACCATGCTTGGCAAAACACGAACGATCCTGCGTCACGTGAATCGAAGGCTCCTCGCCCGGTCGGACGGCCGTCGCTTGGGTGGCCCAGATAACGCTGTGGCATAAAAATAAAAAAGCGAGGCCGCTGAGTAGAAACCGGATCATGGTGTTTTATCTCCTGTAAGATAACGCCGCGTTAGGCGAGCTACCTGGTCAGGCGATAAATTGCGGGGATGGGGCCGGTTTTTTTCAATAAAAAAGGCCGGGCTTTAAACGGCCCGGCCTTTTTGTGTGCACTGGCGTGCTTGTTACTCTTTGGTTTCTTCTTTGTCGGTTTCTTCAGCAGGCGGCGCGTATTGGAAGGTGCCTTCGCTATGAACGCCGTAGTGCGCCACAAACGAACGTGGCGTTGCGGTGAGCTGGATGTTGTCAACGAAGATGAGTGGGCCGCCGAAGCGCTCCTCGCCGTCGTTGTCTTGCAGGTAGAAGATCCCGACCTGAATGCGTTTGCCGTTGTTGGTAACCGGAATCTTGGCGCCGAAGGGGATCCAATCAGTCATAACGCCTTCGGCGTATCGGTAAACGATATCAAGCCAGCAGTCGGCGATAAAGGCGGTGGGGTTAAGCATTAACTCCCCGGTGGCACCGATCCAGGTCCACTGGTCGGAACCTTCCTCGCGCCAGACGATGCCGTAGCGGCTTTTGTCGGTAGCCCACTGCGGGTTGATGAAACGCATGTCGAATTGGAAGTACCATTGACCGTAGTTAGGGACTTCGAAAAACGGTGACAAAAGGGCTTCGCGATCCGGCGAGAATTGGAACTGGTCCTGATCAAATGAAGCGTAAGACGGTTCGTATCCAACATAAAAGACACCGGTTTTGGCCGGCACGACCGTTTCCGTGAAGAATTCACTGGAACGACGGCTGGTAACCCAAACATGCCAACCCATAAAGGCTGAGGCGAAGTTGTCGTCGAGCCGGTTAAGCAACTGCGCGGAGATGGGTCTGCCGGGAGAAGGCACGCGGTAACCGAGCTGCATTGGGTGACCCAAGCTCAGATCGCCGAAAGAGTAAGGGGTCCAGCCTTGCAGGTTCATTTCGTCGATGGAGAAGTGCTCGAAGTCGGCGAAGAAGATCTCGCCGTTTTGGTCACCGACGCTGGTGGCGTGCATCAGCGCGAAGTCGCTGCCGTCGCGTTTTCTGACCAAGGCGTAGGCGGTGATGTCGCCGTTGTGGGCGGCGAAACGCGACCAAGTCACTTCTTTAGCTTTTTCACCGAAGACTTCTTCCAGCGTGAAGGTCACGCTTTCGTTGGGCAAGATGTGCATGTTGTAGTTGCGAGCAACCATGCGACCTTCATCGTTAAAGCCGATCAGGTAACCTTCCGCATGAACGTTTTTGACGTTTACCACGCTGATTTCGGTGGTCATGGTGTCGCTGGTCGGGGTGAACGGCATAACCTGAATGGAAGACGGCACATCGTTGGCGTCGGTGGCGGCCAGTTGACCACTGTCGCTGCCGGTTAACAGGTAACCAATCAAACCGCCCTCAAAGGGAGTGACCTCGTACCAGGTGGCGTTGGAGGTCAACTCGCCCAAGGCGTTGGGACGGTTGAGCATGAACTCGCGTTTCTCGAAAGGGGCGAATTCAAAAATGTACTCGGTTTGGGTCGCCTCAAAGTAAGGATAGATGAACGGGTCGTACAGGGCGCGAATGCGCACTTTGAGGTCGCGGTCAAACGTGTTGGCCAGGACAATTTTGGTCCAGGTCTCGGTGCCGCCTGCGCCGATGTTTGGGAACATCATGGAGCGGTTGGTGGTGCGCGGCAATGTCATTGAGGCGAAATGGCCGCCAGTTTCGTCGCACACGCCGATGTGTTGCACACCCGCGATTTTCATATCGTCGTTGGTGGTGCGCAAGACGTCCCAGAAAAACTGGGTGTTTTCTTTTTCTTGGTCGAGGTAATTGTAAACGGTGCTCTCGTAAGGTTTGCTGATGCCGTTTACCACAATCGGCTCATCGCGAAGCTTGGGCTCGCGGTCACAACGGGCGCGCTGCCAAATCGGCTGCGAAAGAACCTGACCCGCGGCGTCGGTGGTATTAACCAGCGCTACTTCCTGGCCGCAATTCTCAGGGGAGCTGGAAACCTGGGCCACGTATAGGTCGTCGCCGCTGAGGTGGCTCATTTCCACCATACTAATTTTGCCATTGTTCTGTACGTAGCGCACGTAGGCGGGCAGGGCGATCGATGTGTCGATTTTGGCCCAGGCCACGTCCTCACCGAATAACGTTTTTGGCGATGCTTCGTAGCGCGCGAATTTTTTCAACGCGACGACTTCGCTGCCGACTTCCTCACCCAAATCGTTGTAACCAGTAATGGTTACGCTCAACTCCGTCTTGCCGGGGTTGGCGAAGCCGATCCATGATTCGGCGTCCTGACGGATTTGGGGAGCAAATTGGCTGACTTGTGCCACGCTGTAACACGCAAACAGCAAAAACAACATCGGTGTGAGCAATCTAGCCATGGATCAACTCCTTAGAAATCGTAGAGACCGCGCAATTGAGGGCGGTGCTGACAAAAAGACCCTATCTCACCTTTCGGCTTCACAGCAAAAGGGTTTAGGGGGAAACCAAAAATTACGGGACATTTTCATCATACTGAAGCATCTGTCAAGATGCAGTAAATAATCTTAAATAAGCGGGTTGGATCACAGAAAAGCAAGGCGGTCGGGACCGTCAATCGGTTCGACCGCCCCGTGTTTACTGGGCTTTTAAGGCCGACATCTGTTCGCCGTCTTTGCCGATGATCAGTTGGAACCCGGCAAGTGGGGCGCCCGCGGTGGCTTCCAGCCAGCCTGGCAGCTCGCGGTCATTGCGTTCCGAGGCGGGCATCAGTTCGGCCAATGTTTCCACCAACTTTTGACGCGCCGCCAACTGGCGGGTGGCCGTTTGGATCGCCATCCCTTGGTTGTTGTACAAGGTGAAGGTGACCGTGACCGGCTGATCGTTGACGTTCACCACCGACACCCCTTGGAAGCTGCTGCCGGTGCTGTCGTAGAAGGGATAACAAATGTTGGGTTTGACGCCGGTGGTCGCTTCCAAGCCGGCCATTTGCTTCTGGTTATGGGTTCCGAACAATTCGAAACCGACAATGTCGGCGTCGGCGGTGACTTGCAACCAATCAATGTCGGCCGGTGAACCGACCGTCTGCAACAGGCTGGTGGCGAGGTCGACCAATTTCTCGTTCGGCGCCAAACGGCGACTGATCTGGCCGACTAGGTTGCCGGCCGGGCCGTAAGCGTCGATAACGACACCCTGCTCGGTATCGCCGATGTTGACCAGGGCGATCCCGGTCCAGAACTGTTGCACATCGCGGGCAATGTGGGTGAAGTACAGAGTATTGGGTACAAAAGTGAAGTTGGGGTTGTCTTCGCCGGTATCTACCAGTTCCAGACCGGCGGAGACACGGCTGCCGTCAACGGTGCCGAAGACTTCGCTGCCAACCAAGTAATTGTTGGCGCCGCTTTCGTTCATTTTGGCCCAAATCCGATCAACCGGCAGTGCGCCGCCGAAGCGATCGACAAAGTTGAATTGGTCTTGGGTGAACTTGCCTTGCAAGGTCAACTCGGCGTTGGCGCCTTCTTCGACCGACTGGGTGACGATGACGGCGCTGGTGGTACTGTCGGTGGCGTTGACGACCGAGGCGCGGGTGAACCACTGATCGACCTTCTCGGCGATGTGGGGCACAAACAGCTCGTTGCTCAGTTTGGTGCCGGCACTGACCATGTACTCTTCTTTGCCGTCACGGGCGCAGGTGCGGGCGTAGCCGGCGATGTCGCCGGTGGCGTCGACTTGGACCCAGGCGATGTCGCGTTGTTCGCCGTCAAACATCTCGCCAACTTCCTGGTGGCTGCGGGCGTTGCCCTCGAGCGTAAAAGGTGCGCGCTCCAGAATGTTGCCTTCGGCGTCGTAGGCAATGGCCTCAACACTAATGGAGCTGTTGGTGGTGTTCACAATGCCGATTTCGGTGCCAAAGGTTTCGTTGGATTGAATGTCGGCCAGATACAGGCCGGGGTTTAGCACGCTGACCGAGAAACCGTAGCTCAGCATGCGCTTGTTTTTGCCACTGAGTTGGCTAATGCGCAGGAAGTAATCGCCGGCGCTGAGCCCGTTGAGCTGAATCGAGCCCTGGGTGTCGATGATGCGGCTGTTGAGCAGGTTGCGCAGACCGTCATAGAGCTCGGCGCGCACGGTGCCGTCGATGTTGATTTTCACGATGATGCGTTGCCCGTCGCGTTCCACGTTAATGCGGTAGACATCGGTGGATCCAGGTTCGGGCAAGGTTTGGCGGTCGTAGTTGCCAGGAGGAACCGGTTTGGCTTGGTCGAAGGTTTCGTTGGGTTCGAAGGTGTTTTCGTCTACCTCGCGGACCGTGATCGTTCGCGTGACCGTTTCACTGATCAAGCCGTTGCGGGTTCGGGCGTAAAGGGACACGGTGTACACGCCTTCGGTGCTGTAGGTGATGCGGCCGGGTGTTTCTTGGTTGCTGGTGCGGCCATCGCCGAAATCCCAAAAGAAGTCGAGATCTTTCAGACGGAACCCGCGTGCGTTGCGGACCCGCGCCTGCAAGTAAACCACGCCGGCTTCTGGGGCGCGCTTGGCGGAACCGAAAGGTTCGATTTGAACATCGGTCGGCAAGTTGATGTCGATTTCAGGCGGCATGTTGCCGAATACGTAAAGAACGGCGCTGTCTTGCAATTTGAGGTCGGTGGCGGGGTCGGTGCCGACCACGGTGACGCGGTAGCGACCCGGTTCGGTGAAGGTGTTGGTGACGGCGATGCCTTCAAGTTGGATGCCGTTGCCAAAGTCCCAATAAAATTCAATTTCTTTTTTGCGGTTGTCCGGGTTGCTGACCTGAGCCTCGAAGTTAACGACTTCGCCGACGGAAACGGAAGAAACAGGGTCGGGTCGGGTGATCGACAATTGAACCGGGCGCAGGTTTTCCGGCGAGACGAGGACGTTGACGTAATCGTTGGCGGTTAACCCATTGGGCGCGGTGGCCTCGGCCACAAGGGTGAAACGCCCTTGGAGTCGGAAGGTGTAAGTGAGTTCGCGCCCTTGTCCGATATCCTCGCCGGGATCGTTGATGAAGTACCAACGGACGGACGCGTTTTCGTTGCTGGTTGTGGCAATGAAGTTGATGGATTCGCCGGTCGAGAGGTTGAGTAGATCGGCGCTGGGTTGGGTGATCTCAATTTCCGGCGGCAGCGCTTCGCGAACGCGGATTCGGACACGGGCCGGGGATGGGTCACGGTTGCCTTCGCTGTCGATGGCGACACAGGATGCGAGGTAAATGCCCGGCGTCTGGAAGGCGGCGCTGATGGTGGCACCACGCAAGGTGCGGCAATCGCCGTTGGATGCACAAATCTCCCAGGAGAAGCTAAGCGAGGAGCCTTCGGGATCCGTGCCGCTTGCATCGAATTGGACGTTCTGGCCCACCACGAACTCGGCGTCGTTGGCCGGGCTAAGAATGGTGGTATTGGGCGCGGTGTTACCGTCGCCACCGTCGCCCCCATCGCCGCCGTCACCGCCCTCGTCATCGTCGAGGATGGTGATTAAGTGGGTCGAGGGTAGGGTTGGCACAACCGTGGTCGGTTGGAACTGCAGGCGAATGGTTTCGGTTCCCTCGACCAAGGTGTCGTTGAACAATTGGAAGGTAAGTGAAGCGCGGGTTGCGCCCGAGGGGAAAACCAAACTGGTTTGCGTGAGGCTGTGGTCGCTGCCGGCGGTGGCGGTACCACCAATGCTGAAAGGCACGCTGAGTAGGCCGGGGTTGGGGTTGCCGAGCGTGGCTTCAACGGTGACGCTCGTGTTGCGTCCTTCCACCACGGTTTGCGCGCCGGCGGTCCAGGCGACGGTTTGGAAATCGTTGTCGCCGATGAGCACAATCGCACTTGCGACGTTGCCGAGCTGGGCGTTGACGGGGTTCTGTAGCGCGACCGTGAACTGTTCGATTTCTTCGATGGCGCTGTCGTTGATGATGGGGATACGCAACTCGATGGGGCCAACCTCACCGGGCGCAAAGGTCACGGTTTGGTTGATACCGGTGAAGTCGAGGCCGGCAACGGCGCTGCCGTCACGGGTTACCACGTTGACGGATGCGCTGGTGGTGCTGGTCAGTTCGGATTGACCGCGAATGACGGCGACGACGACATTGGGTTCGCCTTCATTGGTGTTGTAAGCGGCCGAGGTCAGTTGCACCACGTCGCCGCTCACCGCATTGTCGTTATCCACAATCGACACCGTGGTGCTGCCCAGCGTGATGATACCGTTGTTGGTCGCGCCCGTGATGGTTGCGGTAAAGGTTTCGGTGGCTTCCACCTCGGTGTCGTCTGTGATTTGAACCGTGACCGCGATGGTTTCGTCGCCGTTGGCGAAACTCAGGGTGCGGCTCACCACGGCGAAATCTTGACCGGCGACGGCTGTGCCGGAGGCGGTGGCGAAACTCACGTTAATCGAGCCCCAGTCAACGCCGTTACGGGCGACGTTGAGGATTACGGCGCCGTCACCCTCGCCGACGCTGGCGGTGTTCCCGGCGAGAGCAATCGATGCTGTACCGAGCGGACGCACTTCGTTGTCGACCGCGCCAAGCGGGTTGACAATGGTGCCGGTGCCGTTGTTGCCGCCAAGCGAAAGCGACGAGGCATTGAAGTCAAAAACCGCGCCACTTTGATCGATGGCAAAACCAATGTCGCCGCCTTCGAAAATTTCTACATCGCGGATGTTGCTCGCGCCGGGGATGGCCAGGGAATCAAGATTGGCTGTGGACAGGTCGTACACAAAAATACTGCCCGTTTGGTTGGCCACGTAAATACGGTTGTTGTAGAGCGTGCCGTTGATGGGGTTGCCACCGATGTTGGTGCTGGTCAGGCTCATATCGTTGAGATCGATGCGGGTCAGTGACCCGGAACTGGTGTCGAAGGTGTAGAGATACTGACCGGCGGGGCCGGCAATGGCGCCGGTGAAGTTGGCATCGAATTGGGCTGTGCGCAGTTCGGCACCGGTGACGGCGTCAATCACGCAGACGCGACCCGCGCCGTCGACGGTATAGGCTTCGCGAATGATTGGGTTAAACGCGATGGCGTTGGCGCTGGTAATGCTGGGGGTACCGATCTGACGCGTGGCGCGGCTGCTCAGATCGACAATGCCGATCTCGCTGATGGCGCGCTTTTCAGCACCCAACTGTGAGCCGAGCAGGAACCAGGCTTCGCTGTTGTCAGGGCTGACTGCCACCGCAAAGGCGGACGGAAAGTCGGTCACAATGCCGGTCGACTGGTTGCTTTCGGTATCGTAAAAGTTGATAACCCCTTCGTTGGGTGAGACCACAATTAAGGTTGTGCCGTCGGTGGTGGTGGCCAGATCGCTTGAGGCGAAATTCGAGGGGATCGTTGTGTTCACGACGCCGGTGGCGGCGTCAAAGGAGACGATGCCGGGAATGCCGGGGTCGTTTACGTAGACTTGCGGATCGGTAATCGGTGGCTCGGTGCCGAAGGTGACTTGGTAATCGGTCGTACCCGGTGTGACCGTCAGTTCTAACCCGGCGGGCGGCGTGATGTCGACGACGCTAAAGTCGCCGACGAGCGCGCTGAAACTCAGCAGGTTAAAGGTGTTGCCGTCTTGAATGTTGTTCAGCGTGGTGGTTAGGGTACCACCTAAGGTGGCGGAACCACTGATGCTTAAGCTGTCACTCGCAGTGGGCGTGTTGCCGTCCAACTGGTACTGGAGGGTGCCGCTGTTGGTGAAGTTGCCGCCAATGGTGACGGTGCCCAACTGGTTGCCGGCAATGGCGATGGTTCCTTCGTTGGTAAAACCTTCCACCGGTGCCAGGAAGTTAAAAGAGCCCAGGGCGGTGATGGTGCCGGAAACGTTGTTGCGCAGATCGCCGTTGCCCAGCGTCAAAACCGCGTCGTTGATCAGCGTCATCGTGTTGTTGTTGATGACGATGTCGATCAAGCCGCGTTTGGCCGCGCCGCCGCCGCCACCCGTTACAAAAGTATTGGTGGCGACTTCAAAGGTGCCGTTGTTAACCAAAGCCATATTGAGCGAGCGTCCGCCGCCTTGACCGGCGGCTACTTGCAGAACGCCGGTGTTGGCCAGTTGGGCGCCGAAGGCGAGGGTCAGGCCGACGTCGGTATTGGTAACGCTGTTCAGTGAAACCGTGCCGGTATTGGTGAAGGGCACGTCGAAAGACAAGTTGGTATTGTTGGGCGAAATGTTGGTGTTGCCAATGACGTTGACAACCCCCGAGGATTCCATCAGTAGGGATATCGCACTGTTGCCGTAGGCCTCAATGGTACCGGTGTTAATCAGCGGAATACCCCGTTTCGCCTTGGCCGGTGGCGGTGGCGTCACAGTGGGTTCTGTGACAAACCCGTCGATGAGCTGCAATTCACCGCCGGCCTGGACGTCGAGCGTAAAGACTTCGAGCACTTGGCCGTTGATCACCAGGGTCGGCGTGCCGCCGCCACCGATCACCAAGCTGTCGGCAAAAGCGGGTTGGTTGATTTCAACAATGACCGTGCCCGAAATTTGGGCGGCGGTGTTGGGGCCGGGCGCGGTTGGGTTCCAGTTGGTGGGATCGTGCCAACTGTTGGTGCTGCCGCCACCGACCCAGGTCGCCGTGGGCGGCCCGCCGTTGGCAAAGAAGGCTGTCGTGGCATTGTAGGTGACGTCGAGCTGCGAGCCGCCAGGGCTGGTAACCGAGGTGGTAGCAAAGTCGCCGGTGCCGCGTGTGGCAAAGGAAACAAACGGCAGATCGATGCCTGGCGGCGGTTCAAAACCACCGACAAAGTTAACCGCCACGGTGCCGCCAAAGCTACCGGTACCGGCAGTGCTCAGCACGTCAACCCCGGGTGTGCCGCCGTTGTCTTGGATGTTGAGGTTTAACACGCCGCCTGCGCCTTGGCTGTAATCGCCGGTCACGTTGAGCTGTTCTGCCGGTGTACCGGCACCGACGGTGACGGTACCGTTGTTGGTCAAGGCGCCCTGGAACACGCCCGGCCCTTGTAACGTGGCGCCGGTCGGCAAGGTAAACGGTTGGGTGACCGTGAGCGTGCCGCTTTGGAGATCGATGGCGGCGGTGGCGGTGGCGGTGAAGGCGTTGTTAAATAAAATGCGGTCGGCGGCGGCCACCATGGTGCCGCTGAGCGTTGTGGGGACGCTGATTTGGGCCGAGTTGGCGCCGGTTTTGTTGATCAGGCCCGCTACCGCCAGCGAAGGTGCCGCACCGGTGCCCACCTGGATCTGACATTCGGCCAGGTTCATCTGGCCGCCGGCGTCGACCGTAATTACGGATCCCTCTCCGACGACGATGATGGCTCCGACACCGGCGTTGAAGGAGGTGCCGGTTGCGACGTTTAATGGTGTCTGGGACAGCGTGTGGGTTGTGGCCCCCAGCACGTTGAAGTTGGCCGTACCGCTCAGGTTGAGCGGGCCCGGGCCTTGAATGGTGCCGTTGAGCCAGTTGAAGTTGTTGCTGATGGTGACGGCGTTGTTCGGCTGGAACGAACCCGTGTCCAGTTGGAACTGGGCAAAGTTACTGGGGATGTCGACGGCCAGGCTGCCGCCGGCGCCCACTTGGACTGTGCCGGTCAGGGTGGGGGCGACGGTTTGGATCGCGGCGTTGGCACCGTTGACCAGTAAGTTGCCGGCGCCGGTCAAACCACCGGTGAAGGTGGCCGTTCCCTGGGTGGCCTCGAAACCACCGCCGGCGCTGATGTTGATCGCGGTCGTTGCCGCAATGGCGGCGCGTTGCGAGAAAATACCGCCGGTAATGTTGAGTGCGCCGTCAACGGCGGTAGACGCCTCGCAAAAGAAGGTGCCGCCCGCGTTAACAGTGGTGGTTGAACCGCTACCCAGCAAAAGCTGCGGTAAGCCGGCTGGTGCCGTGATCGCCGGTGTGCCGGTAATGTTCAAGGCGGCGCTGTCGCCGACATTGATTTCCGAGGCGCCGGTCATGGCAATCGAACCGCCGCTGAAGTCGATGGCGCTGAGGATGGAAACGGTGAAACCGTTATCGATGGTTTTGCCGGCGGGCCCTTGAATCGTCGAATTGGGACCGCTGATGTTGATGGCCGGGCTGGGCATGGCGCTGAGGCCGTCAAAACCGCCGGCGAGCCAGGTGAACTCACCGCCCATGATCACTTGACCGGGTCCGGTGATGACGCCGCCGTTGAGAATAAAGGGGGCGGTCGCGCCGAAACTCCAGCCGTCGCCAGCGGCGCTGACGATGCCGCCGAGCAATTCGGTGCTGCCGGGACCGGTCATGACCGCGCCGCTAAACAATTTGTCTGCGCCGGTTAGCAGTAGGTTGGTATCAGTGTCCAAGTTGCCGGAAGCGGCGAAGGTCCCGCCGCCGACCCAGCGGAAATCGCCGAAATCCAGGTTAAACGCGCCGTCGACCTGCATGTCACAGACCACTTCGGTGACGGTTCCGGCCGGTTGTGGGTTCAGCGGGCTGTTGAGAATGGTGGCCGGGGCAATCAGGTTCAGGGAACCGACGCCGTTGGGACGACCCGCATCGGCCTGCAGGCGTGCGCCGGCGTACATTTGGAAGGTGCCCGCCGTGTGGTTGATTTGCGATGCTTCTTCCACCCCGAAAATGGCGTCTTCAAAGATGGTGATCGTGCCGCCGTTGTTGGAAAGAATGGCGCCGTTGTTGAGTTCCTTGGGGTCGGCCGACTGGACCTCAAGGTTGCAGCCTGCGCCGCATTCCAAGGTGAAGGGGCCGGTCACCGAACCGCCACTCCAGGCGGCCGGGCCACCCAGCGAAAAGGAGGCGTCGCCGGTAATGTTACCGCCGATAAACTGCACGTTGCCGGCAAAGTCGTGTGGGTCGGTGTTAAAGGTGACGTTGCCGTCGATGATCAGATCACCGGTGCCCACCAAGGTGGCACCGTTAAACGCGAACTGGTTGGCACCGGCAAATTCAACGGCCGCTGTGCTGTTGGACGTTAAGGTCGAGGCCAAACTGCCGCCCTGGCTAAACACCAGTTTGGCGGCCGAGCTGGAAATCCCCAAGCTGCCGTCGCGATCCACGAAGGGCAGGTCGAAGCCAAAATCGCCGCCTTGGGTTTTTTGAACATCCGCAAAGTTTTGGAAGGACGACGTGCCGATTTGCTGAATCAAACCGTCGCTGGCAATGTTAAAGGTGGTGCTGCAGTTGATGGTGGAATTGTCCACTTGAATCGCACCCGGGCCGGTAATCGAAGCGGTTGAGGCGCTGTTGAGGTTCAGCGTCGATCCGCGCAGGGTTTTGGTGCCGGCGCCGGTGAAGGTTACCGAACCGGTTGATTCCGACGAAATGACGGCGTTATCGATCAGGCCGCCCAGCCAGTTAAAAATCGTTTCCACCGAGATGGCGTTGCCGTTGCCGGTGATTTGACCGGCTTCCAGCGAAACGGTGTCCGACTGAAAGGCGATTGCTTGGCTCAGGGCTATTTCGCCGCCGGTAATCCGTGTCCGACCGGTGATCACGTTGCCGAAGTTGTGAATGCCGCCCGCGAAGGTAACCGTGTCGTCAATACCGAGCGTGGTGTAGGTGCCGTTGTGAGCACCGCCGGCCTCCAGCGCCAATTCAAAGGCGTTGCCAATCGAAACGGTGCCCAGGTTGTTGAACGTGGCTTGCACGCGAACCAGGGTCGGCGGCATTTTGGTGCGCGGACTAATGGGTGCTGCGCGACCCGGAATGGCTTGCCCAATGTAAAGAACGCCGTTGTTGGTAAAGGTGCTCGGTCCGCCGACCGAAACGAAAATATTCGAGGTGGCGGCAAGCGCCATCTCGACGCCGCCGTTGATGGTCCAACCGGCCCCGTTGTTCAGCTCGAGGGTCATGCCCAGTTGGGCGTCGAGGTTGCTTTGCAGCACTACTTGGGTTTGATCTACCGCCCATTGAAAGGGGCCGCCGATGGCGGAGCTCATGCCCGGACCCAGGTTTAACGTGCCCGGTCCGCTGACCACGCCGTTGCCCCACTGCATGGTGCCGTTGACGTTGACGATGGCGCCGGCGTTGATGTCGAGTCGCCCGTTGCCGTCAAACGCCAAGCCGCCGGTTTGGTCGACCAAACTCGATCCAGTCGTCACCGTGAGCACGGAGCCGGTGGTGAAACTCAAGTTCTGGTTGTTGAGACCCGAGGTCAAACCGACTTGGAAATCTTGAATCGTGAAGGTACCGTCGATCACGATGGTCGTCGGAGCGTCGTTGGTCACCAGCGCTTGGTCGTTAACGCCCGGCACCTGGGTCGGCGACCAGTTGTTGGGGTCGCTGAAGTTGGTGCCGTCGCCGTTGCCGGTCCAGGTGATGGGTGCCGCACTCAGGGTGAGACAACCTAAGACGCCGGCGAAAAGCCAGAACAGGCCTTTGCCAAACATAGAATTTTTGCGTGACCGCAGGATTGACGGTGCAATCATGGTATTCCTCCACAACGATCCGAACAGCGCGTTTGGCTTTCCCGGCTAAGGGTGCGCGCGCCGGCCGGCAACTGAAACGCTGATGGTTTCGTCGGTAGCGTAATCAAACGATGAATAGTGAGGCGTGAGAAACTTATGCTAACTAATCTTATAAGAAAGCTGACGCGCCTGGTTGGGTAAAAAATATGCCGCCGCCGAAAAAGTGGGCGGCCGCCTCGTCCGTGCTTTGCTGCGTGCGCCGTCAACGGGACGGCTCGTGGGCTCCCGCCGATGGTCGGTCTGTCGACCCCGACACATGCAGAATTTGGTGACAGGTACACTGTTCCTCCGGGAGTCGCTGGGGGCTCCCTGTCGTCGGATGACGAGCGTTAATGCGTACGGAAGGCGTGTCTAACCCTATCGCGTTCTCGGCCTCAAAGTCAAGTTATCAACCGTTGAGGGGCGAAAGCGAAAGGGTCTCGCTTTTTTTGTCTTAGTCTATATTTTCGAAGCGGATACGAATTGACTCCGCTATAACCGGCGCTCGTGGTAGCTGTTCATTTCATAGCAGCTCGGGCACTGGTGGTGCAGGCGCGTGTCGCGATGGCGGCAACGCCCACACTCGTAAGTGGCGCCGAAATGGATTTGGTCGCGAACCAGTTGCTGATATTGGTGAAATAGTTCGGGGTTCTCGCCCTGGCGCCACATGAGCTGCCACATCTTTTGGTGCAGCAACAGCGTTTCGGGTGCGGTTTCAAGCGCGGCGCGCAACTGCACATAGGCGGCGTCGAAATCGCCGATTTCCATCAGAAACGAGCCCAGCACTGAACGCGTGCGCCAATCGTCGGGCTCAGCTTCGATGCGCGCCATTGCCGGCAGCACAAAAATGTCGTGGTTTTCCAAGCGCATGGCGATTTTCATCAGTTCTTTTTGGTACTGCCATTCGTGGCCTTCAAAGGCGGCCTCGTGTTTCTGCAAGAAGGTCAGCGCTTTCGCACTTTTGTCGGTATAGCGCATGCAGCGCGAACTGTTAATGATGGCGGGCAGGCAGCCGGCGTCCAAGCTGAGTGCCTTTTTGAAGGCGGCGGCGGCGGGCTCGTACAGCGCCACCTCAAAATCGTGCTCGCCTTGTAAATTGCGCAGCATGGCCAGGTCCGGCTTGACGTTGCGGCCTTCTTTTTTGCCGTGCGCTTGGATCAGCTTGTAGGCACTTTCCCATTCGCCCAGCTTCATGTAGATGCGGCGCCCGTAAAAAACGGCGGTTTCACTTGCGCCCGCCACCTCAACCGCTGTTTCCAGAGCCTTTTGCGCCCGTTCCAACATGCCGCTCGCCAGGTAATCGGCGGCCAGTTCGGTGTGGATTAGGCCGCGCATGTCGTCGTCGAGGTCTTCGCGAAGGACCAAGCCCTTGTGGGTTTGTGTCGCCATTTTTAATTTACCGCGTCGGCGGAACAGCGAACCCAGCACCAAGCCGACGCCCGCGTCCTGATCGGATTCCTGGTAGAGCAAACGCAGCGCTTCGGTCGCTTCTTGTTCGCGTCCTTCGACAAGGGTATTGAGCGCGCGCGCCAGCAAATAGGTGCGCGACGCCGTGGCTTCCTCGTGGTCCAACCACAGATAAAAGGAGTAGAGTGCGAGTAGGGCACCCGGTAGTCCAATCCAAAAATATTCCATTATTGTTCCGGTTCCGTGACCATCAGGTCACGCAGTGAGGCCACTTCTTTTTCCAACACGGCCTTTTCTTTTTTGAGTTTGCGCATTTTGCCCTTCGTACGGCTGAGGTCGACGCCCGCCAGCACACCGGCTGCGACGACGCCGTAAATAAAAAAGATGAGCATGGCCAACCACAGTGGCAGCTCTTGGCGTGGTGTCATGGGAAACAGGATAATGTCGACTTGTTGGGTGCCGGTATAGTAAAAAAGCGCGAACAGCACAAACATCGCGAAGATAATGGCAATCTTATTGACCACAACGCCTCCTTTTGGCTTACTGCATCGCTTTGGCGCAGTGGTGTTTGACGATGGCGGGCCACAGCCCCTTGTCCTTGAGCAGCATCTCCGCCACGTGCCGTACCACGCCGCGACCGCCGTCAACCGGCACGATGTAATCGGCCGCTTCCTGGACTTCCACAGCACCGTCTTTGGGGCAAAAACCCAAGGCCGCCAGTTGGATCGGTGCCAAGTCGGGCAGGTCGTCACCAATGTATGCGACTTCCTCGGCGCGCAGGTCCAGTTCGGCCAGTATTTCGTTGAACGCCGTTTCTTTGTCGAGCCGGCCGGTTTTAACTGCTTCCAAGCCCAATTCTTCCGCGCGTTTGACCACCGGTGGGGACAGGCGTCCAGACAGGAGGGCAAACTTGAAGCCGGCTTTGCGCCACAGGGCGATGCCGAGCCCGTCGCGGACACTGAATGTTTTGGATTCACCCTGTTCGGTGACCACAATCGAGCCGTCGGTGAGGATGCCGTCGACGTCGGAAATGATCGCCTTAATGTGTTGAAAACGGCTGAGATTCATACATGGGACTCCTGATTTAATTGCCTCTCAGTATAGACGATGGCGCGCGCTGCGACTAGGTTTCGAATCAGGCGCGTGGGTGACAACGGTCGTAAACCTTCATCAAGTAATCGGCGTCGAGGTGGGTGTATTTTTGTGTCGTCGACAAGGTCGCATGGCCCAACAGTTCCTGGATGGCGCGAATATCCGCGCCCGACTCCAACAAATGCGTGGCGAAGGTGTGCCGCAAGGTGTGCGGGCTCACCGGGTAGTGAATGCCGACGGCCGCCACGGCTTCGGCCACAATCGTGCGCATGCCCCTTGAACCCAGGCGGTTGGCGCGGGTGTTGAGAAATAGTGCGGTCGTTTGGTGACCTTTTTCTTCCAAAAATGCGGCGCGCACAGCCAAGTAATGTTGCAGCGGCGCGACGCAATTTTCGCCGAAGGGGATCATGCGTTGTTTGTTGCCTTTGCCCTCAACCACCACCAACTGTTGGTCGAAATCCAAATCGGCGATTGTCAGCCGTTCGACCTCACCGACGCGCATGCCGGTGCTGTAAAACCAGCGCAGCAGCATGGCATCGCGGCACGGCAGGTAATCGTTTTGATTTGTGACGTCCGTCACCAACCGAAGTGCGTCGTCGATGGTCAAGAAGGTTGGTAGCTTCTTTTCCTTCCTCGGGATCTCGAGATAGCCGGCCGGGTTCTGTTCAAGCAGGCCTTCGCGATCGAGATACTTGTAAAACCGTCTGATTGTGCTGACCTTGCGGGCTGTCGAGGTCGCTTTGAGTCCTTTGAGTCGCCGGACAAAACCGGTGAGATCCGATAACGTGAGCGCGCCCCAATCCTGTGATGAAAGTCGCAAATCGACATACTCCAGCAATCCTTCTAAGTCATTTCGGTACGCAGTCAACGTGTTAGGGGATGCGTGGCGTTCCAATTGCATGTATCGCAAAAACGCCGCGATCAGATCGACGTTGGCGCGGTTACCGCGAGTCGGTGTCTGGGACGCTGGTTCGGGTTGTGATCGGCTCATGTCGATTACCTCGATTGTCTGAAACTTTCGCCGTTTCACCACCTTTGCCGAAGATTTGTCACAAAATCAAGCAAAAATGAGGGCCGGCGTAAGGGGAATTCGCGATGCCGCCGTTTCCAACATAGAATAGCGGCATTGTCCTTTCTTCCCACGGTCGTTTTTGTTTTTGACAAATCCGCGGCCGACGTTTTCTGACTGTTTCGGTTTTATGGCCGGCTGTCCCGTGAATGGGTCACCGTCCGCGTACCGCCGCGTTGGTGGATCGCACGACGGTTCACTGGTACGGGAATATCCACGGTTGGACATTGTTTATCTAGAAACACCCACTGCTGACGCCCTTTCGGCGTTGTTCTACTTGAATTTGGGGTTTGCCTCGGGTCGGCATCGCCGTCGTTGGCCGGCATGTTCTGCGTTTGCGTGCGACCCGCCCGTGAGGGCGCCCGTCACAATAATTGGTTTTAGGGAGTTGTTTGTGAAAATGAAAAGGAACCTTCTCTGTTCGCTTTTAGTTATCTGTGCCTTTATCGGTTCGGCCATGGCCCAATCCGACATGGTGATTCCCTGGGTGAGTAACACCAGCTCATTTGGCTCTTCCATCACCATCAATAACCTCAACGACAGTGCCGCCACCGTGACACTGACCGCCACGCGTCCCACCGGCGACCAAGCCACGGCCACCCGTGAAATCGCCGCCTTCGGTCAGTTGGTTGAAGAAGCCGGCTCACTGTTTCCCAGTCTTTCCGGTCCGCCGGGATTCACCGTGCGCGTGACCAGCAGCGCTTCAAACCTCGCCGGTGCCGTTGTCATTAACGGGACCGAAAGCCCGTCCGGTAGCTCGCCGTCTCAGGCCAACGTGGTACCCGCCTCCGACGCCGCCTCGATTCTGTTGTTCAGCTACCTGTTCACGCCGCCCACCAGCGGTTTCGCCGCCCCGGTATTGGTCAACCCCTCCGCGACCGATGCCAACGTAACGCTTTACGCTTACAAAGACGGCCTGCGTGTGGCCGACGCCCGTTATGTGATTCCCGCCGGTGCGCCGTTCACCGACTTGACGCAAAACATCTTCCCCAGCGGGGTTGAGGGTGAATTCTACATGGTCGCCGAATCCGATCAGCCGATCCTCGGCGTTGTGTTCATCTTTAATAGTTCCCTGGAACCTTCGATGGCCAATGCGACGGCGATTAGCAGTGTGCCCAATCCCGACGGTGGCGATGGCGGTGACGGTGGTGACGGCGGCGACGGCGGCACGGGTTCCACCGTAAGTTTTGCCAATGACGTGCAACCGCTGTTTAGCCGTCGTTGTGCTTCTTGCCACACCTCACAATCGCGCGGCGGCCTGAGTCTTGCCGCCGGCGCGGCCTTCGGCAACATCGTCAACCAAACCGCCGACAGTGGTCGCATCCTGATCACTCCTGGCTCGCCCAACGACAGCTACCTGTGGTTGAAGTTGCAAACCGACAGCAGCCAATACACCGGCAGCCAAATGCCGCAGGGTCGCGGTACCTTACCGCAAGATGAGATGAACACCATCATGACCTGGATCAACGAAGGCGCCGCCGACAACTAAGTCGGTTCGCCTCAGGATCCCCGATCAAAGCGACGCTCGTCGCATGCTTGCCGCAACTTGGCTAGTGTGTGGCGGGCGTTTTTGTGTCCTGAAACGGGTGTTTCATGCATGAAGCACCGTGTAACGGAGCCGCGCAAGCCGGCGCTGGGAAGTGGCTAGGTTGAAGTAAGTTTAATTTTTCGAGATGTTTAAGGAGTATGCGGGCGTCTAGGTGATTTAGTGTTGTTTAATGCAAGCCTCTTGAAGTAATGAAGTTAGATTGAATATTCTCATTTATTACCGATTTTCAGAATAAAACAGGTGATTTCCTACGGAAATGTAGGAAGGCTGCTTTGGTCCTACAAATAAGTAGGATTCGCACGGGTTATCGTTGGTTTGAGCCGTAAGCTATTTGAAATAAATAAATTAATATCGGGCTGGGGAAACGAGGACACAGTGGCTGCGCCAGGGTTGACTTTTGCCGCAATGAGTCAAGCGTCGCGCTGTGCCTGTCAGCGTGCGGTTTCGCGCTCGGCAACTACATTTTTGTAGGCCCGCGTTCGGTCATTTTTGCGGTAGGCCTTCGTTTGGTTTTGTGCGTGTCTTGTAAAGTGTTGGTTTTTTGTTGGTTGTGTGTGAAATGCGCGTTGTCTTTCAGGTTGGCAGGACATTTGCCTTATAGGGGGTGGCGGCACTGAGTTGCCGATGCGCCGGCGAAATGCCTTTCGTGCGGTGCCCCTTTCAACCAGTCCACGGCGGTCCTCGCTTCTTTTGTTTTTCGTTTCACGGCCCGAGGACAAACAGCAAATTGCGGTTGGAATGGGTGCCTTGTCGGCGATCCGGGTCGGGTCGGGGTCACCGCCTGTCCGTGTTAACTCACTTTCCCCCACCGCTTAAAAGATTGACACCGATGTGAGGAGAAAATCTCATGACCGAATTAAAACTTGCAGAATATATCTGGCTTGATGGTGCTAAACCTACGCGCGGCCTGCGTTCCAAAGCCAAGGTCCTATCCTTGCCCACCACCTCGGCCGTAACCATTGATCACTTCCCCGAATGGAGCTTCGACGGCTCCTCCACCGCCCAATCCGATGGGTCCAATTCCGATCTGTTCCTCAAGCCGGTTAACTTCGTCAAAGATCCCCTGCGCGGCGAAGGCAACTACTTGGTCATGTGCGAAGTCTTAAACGACGACGGCACCCCTCACGAAAGTAACTCACGCGCATCGCTGCGCAAGGTGCTGGACAACGGCGGTATCGAAAAAGAAGCTTGGGTTGGCTTCGAGCAGGAATACACCTTATTTAAAGACACGCGTCCGCTGGGTTGGCCCAGTGTCGGTTTCCCCGGTCCCCAGGGCCCTTACTACTGCGGCGTCGGTCCCGAAGCCGTTGCCGGCCGTAACCTGGTCGAAGCGCACACCAAAGCCTGCATCGACGCCGGCATCGCCATCTACGGCATTAACGCCGAGGTGATGCCCGCCCAGTGGGAATTCCAAATTGGTTATCGCGGCATCGCCGGTGAAGACGCCGGTTTGTTGAACATGTCCGACCACTTGTGGTTCGCGCGCTGGTTGTTGTACCGCATTGGCGAAGATTTCGGTTACCAACCGAGTTTTGATGTGAAACCGGTCGCAGGCGACTGGAACGGTGCCGGTTGCCATACCAACTTCTCGACCAAAGACATGCGTGCGGCGGGCGGCATCGACGCCATCCAGGATGCGATTACGCGCATGAGCAAAAAACACAGCGACCACATTGCGGTTTACGGTCACGGCCTCGAGCGTCGTTTGACCGGTTTACACGAAACCTGCAGCATTAGCGAATTCCGCTCCGGCAAGAGCGACCGCGGCGCCTCGATTCGCGTGCCGTTACAGGTCGCCACCAACGGCTGCGGTTACTTCGAAGACCGCCGTCCCGGTGCCAACTGCGACCCCTATTTGGTAGCTGCTCGCATCTTAAGTACCGTGATCGGTTACGACGACGTCGACTTCAGCGGCTACACCGAAGAAGCCGCCTTGGCGGCGTCGCACTAAGAAGTGCTCGATTGATGGCCGGCCGCAAACCTGTCGCAAGCGCCGCGGCCGGCCGGCTGCCGGAGGATTCCGGCATGATTCCCCAATTTCATCTGCTCGTGACTCCAAGCCGGCGTAAAACGTCC
Organism: Holophagae bacterium; assembly: GCA_030429565.1. Lineage (GTDB taxonomy): Bacteria > Acidobacteriota > Holophagae > Acanthopleuribacterales > Acanthopleuribacteraceae > Acanthopleuribacter. The sequence goes on from JAUIFE010000003.1 coordinate 226,144, forward strand.
CCCCGTTTTGCGCCGGCTTTCCCTTTTTGGGGCTGTCGCGATGAAGTGCTCAATTGCCGGCCGGCCGCAAACCTGTCGCAAGCGCCGCGGCCGGCCGGCTGCCGGATAAGATCCGGCACGATTCCCCAATTTCATCTGCTCGTGACTCCCGCCCGACGTTCTCACAAACGTTCGTCGCAGCGTTTTCCGGCGCGTAGCCGAACGGCTTGTGAGAACGTCGGGCATAGCGGATGGTCGCGCTGCCGTGCTCGATTGCCGGCCAGACCGCAAACCTGTCGCAAGCGCCGCGGCCGGCCGGCTGCCGGAATGAGTGGAATAGGAACACCGGAGTCCAACGATTAAATGTCACAAAAAGTGAGCTGAAAAGTGTCGCTTTCTTTGTAAAAGACAAGTTGGTCGTTAATGATACCAATCGGTATTCCCAGTCCCTCATCGGCATTAAATCTCTCAAGGGACTCCCGCTGAATGATGGTTCCCTCTTTGGAGTAACGCGTTAATTTTGGTCATCCCCCGTTACATTGGACATGAAAGGAGGTAAAATCCCTGAATCAAATGGAGTAGCAAATGAAACGCAAAAGCCCCCAATCCTTTACCGATTCGTTTAAAAGAGATGCCGTTCGCCAGATCGTGGAACGTGGATATTCAATCCCCGATGTTGCGCAGCGTTTAGGTATTGGCAAGAATAATCTCTACCGATGGGTAAAACTGTTTGGTCCAGAGTTCAAAAACCCAAAAATAGAAACAGAAACCCATACAAGTCAAGAGGTTGCACGACTCAAAGCTGAACTCAAACGGGTTACAGAAGAGCGTGACATCCTAAAAAAGGCCGCCGCGTTCTTCGCAAGCCAGTCCCAGTGAAGTACGCCTTTATCAAAGAACATCGGGACGAATTCCGCGTAATCTCAATGTGTCGGGTACTTGAAGTTCATCGTAGTGGATTTTACGCCTGGTTGAAGCAGCCGATGTCCAATCGAGCCAAGGAAGATTTGGCGCTCGGCAAGGTCATCAGGGAGACGTTTGAGGAAAGTAATGGGACCTACGGAAGCCCACGAGTTCATCGGTCGTTGCGCAATCAAGGGATCAGAATTGGACGTAAGCGCGTAGAACGCCTTATGAGAGACCAGGGCCTTTCTGCAAAACAAAACCGTCGAAAGAAGCGTTTTCCTGGCGGCCGGCCAGCCCAAACTGCGCCTAACTTGGTTAAGCAAGACTTTTGGGTGGAAAGCCCTGATCTCGTTTGGTCGAGTGACATCACTTATATCCGGTGGATTAGTGGTTGGCTCTACCTCGCCGTCGTAATGGACCTACACTCACGCAAGATCGTAGGCTGGGCAATAGAAAAGCGGATGACGACCAACCTTGTTTTACAGGCACTGGACATGGCCGTGAAAAGCCGAAAGCCAAAACCAGGCTTGATCATACATACCGACCAAGGAAGCCAATACGGAAGTTACGATTGGCTTGAATACTTGAAAGTTAACAAGATCAAGGCAAGCATGAGTCGACGTGGTAATTGCCATGATAATGCTGCCCAAGAGGCATTTTTTCGGTCCTTGAAAGGCGAATGTGTCCAAGGTCGAATTTACCCATCTCTTGACGCTGCACGGCGAGAGATGTTCGACTATATCGAGATGTTCTACAATCCAAAACGATTGCACAGTCATCTCGGCTATTTAAGCCCTGATGAATTCGAGCAAATCCAACCCTCCTAGGTGTCTAGGTTACCGGGGGACGACCAAGTTTCGTGAGGGGGAGAATCAAATTCTGATGGGGGTAGAGTTTGGTGCTGCCACTCAATACAGCATTGAGCTTTCCCGGAATGTGAAACGTGGCCTCCTTTCCAAGGTTAAATCTGGCTGGCGACCGGGACAAGCGCCACTGGGCTACCAAAACAGTGGTAATGAACTCAAAGGACAACGCACCATTTATCCCGATCCTGAGCGGTTTTCTCTTCTCAAAGACATGTGGATGCTGCTGCTTGATGGACAGCTTTCGGTACCCCAGATCCAACGCAAGGCCAATACGGAGTGGAAGTTTATCACGCCATGGAACAAACCCTTGGCACGCACAACCCTCTATAAAATTTTTACCAACCCCTTTTACGCCGGAATGTTTTTGTATAACGGCCAACTCTGGCAGGGGAAACACAAACCCATGATTACGTTGGAGCAATACGACCGGGCACAACTTATTTTGGTCAACAAGGGGAAACCACGAGCGCAAAAATATGTTCCCACTCCCTTTGCCGGAATGCTGGTTTGTGGTGAATGTGGGTACTCCATCACCGCAGAACCTCCCAAAACAAAAACCAATACCAAAACCGGCCAAGTGCGTACCTACCATTACCTCCGCTGCACCAAAAAGCATCCCACTGTGCCCTGTGTCCAGCGTTACATCCGCAAAGAACAGCTCGATACCCAAATAGAAGAGATGCTGCTTTCCCTGCAAGTCAGTCCTGCCTTTGTGGAATGGGCACTGGATGAACTCTTAAAAACCCCAAAATCTGAGCGCCAGCAGACCAGCATAAAGAAAAAGGTACTCACGGATAAATTGAATACCATCACGGCTCAAATGCGCACCCTGAATACCAAGCTCATTGCCCAGGTCATTGACGATGCCACCTACACCACCATGCGCAACGAACTCATCACGCAAAAAACCAAACTCGAAGCCACCGCCGAGAAACTGGGAAAGGATCGAAGCTCGAACTTTTCTCAAATAAAGGAACTGTTTTGCTTCGCTCGTGATGTGGCCAAAAGTTACCGCAACAGCAGCGCAGAAGAAAAACGCATCGTCCTAAATAAAATCGGCTCGAACTTTTCTCTCAAAGACCGCAAGCTCTCTGTAGAGCTGCGTAAACCGTTCTTGCCCCTCAAAAAATTGGTTTCGTCCCTGCACCGTCAAAAACACTCGCTCGAACCGAGTTCAAGTCGCTCGAAGACTGGGGTAAACGAGGATGATGAGGTGGGGTGTTCAATGTGGCGGCGCACACTGACCGAAGTCAGAAAAATAATGTCTATGTAACTTCGTTAGTAAATACAGAGCACCAAGTAACTCTCGCTCTATTTGATAAATGGAATGTCGATATTTTTCAGGAGCAAGATGAAAAATTCAAGCTTTCTTTTGGATAATTGGCTTCGCCTTGTGTAGACCAAGTCGGATTTTGATTCTTTGAACTTTTCTTGACAAATGTAAATCAACAATCGAGAAAATCCCAAATCAGAAAGCAGCATATTACAAGATTGAACTAGTTGAGAGAGGATATCTTTTGCTTGTTCTAATGGAACGGATTCATCATCAATGAAAGAGTAAGCTAGATTGGAAAGAAAACCGAGAGCGATATCGTGGCTAACACCATAGTTGGCGCTCAGAATTAAATCTAACCGGGTTCTAGATATATTGATAGGTGAAAATCTCTTGATGATTCCTTCTCCGAAAACAGCGTGAGATATATCATTTATTGTAACACTCAAAACTCGGTATTTATAATCAGCGAGAATCTCAAAATATTGTAAATACTCCTCAAATGTTAAACGGTTTGTCTCGTAAAGGGCTTTGACAAGTGCTAAGGATGAAAACCTATTAGGCGCCTGGTATTCCATAGATTCTTCATACATTCGCCCAAGAAGAAAGTCGTCAGTTAAGAGGCTGTATTGTCGATCTTTTGATAAAATATGGGGATCACAAAGTTCCGAAGGAATCCTTTCAACCATTAAGAATTCTGCTTTTAACTTGTCAGATACATGCAATATATTAGATGAATTACACTCCAGAGCTAAAATGGTCTCCCGGAAAAGATTCCGTTCACTTTCGAACGTATCTTCAGTAATCTCCTTAATTCTAATCTGTCCTTGATGATAATCAAGCCGAGCCTGCTTACTAGAGGTGGTCAGGAAATCTTTTGAAACACTCATTAAAAAATCTAGAACCGACTGAGGAATTCTCATCTCAGGTAATAACTTTTGAATTTTAGGCAGAAGATGAGCTTGGGTGAGCATGAAAGCGGCGATTCCATCAATTATAAATGGTCTCCCTCTTTTGATAACAGATCTTGCATTGGCAACATGTTTAGAAGCAGGTTCAATTTCCTCAGAATTACAATGAATAAATGCTTTAGGATGCTTGTTAATCAGCTCTATCGCCCTTAGTGTATCGCCTTGGTTAGCTGCCAAGACTGCTAACGGCATAGGGTTCTTGCAATACACATCCATCACTCGTTCATTAGCCTTTTCAACATCTTCTAGGTATTTTAAGAGGAGCGAAATGTCAGGTGTCCCATCTTCTGAAATCCGAGATTGAATAATTCGACCTCCAACACCAGAACTCATTAGCTTGTGTGTGCTATCTGTTATTCTATGCAGTAAATATTCTGGATATCCATAAATCTTACTCACGGTCTTTTCTGTATTTGAATATGAGTACTCATCCCTGAGAATCACTTTATCTCCAGGCTTCTTTCCTATAGATACACTATAGAGCTCATGTACAGGTGCGATCTTTATTGAGTCAAGCTCGCAATCTTCCCCGAAAAAATACCAATCCTCACTTTCCTCAAAGAGAACAAAACAATTGATCCCGACAGAAGACAAAGAATTTCTTGACAAATCAACTTCCTCTGCGATTTGCATGACATAAATCCAGAACAGAGAGTTGTAATCATTTTGGCTTAAGATTTTTTTCTTTTTAACCCCCTCAATTACTGATTCGAGAGCTTCTTGAGCTCTTTTGTCTCGTAAGTAAATTTCCGCTTGCAAGATATGTAAATTGAAATCATCTATTGGTTTGTCTGGTTCATTCAGTAATTTTAATGCGAGGGGTAAAGCTTTTCTATCGACATGAAGTCTACTTCGACAGGCTAAGAGGATATTTTGAAAAAGGTTTCTGGAATTTTCTTTGCTCAGCTTTTGAAGGTCTTTGTTTAGCTCTCTAGCCTTAAGACCATGTTCAATTATAGATTTATGGTTCTTGGTCTGAAGAGCAATTTCAAAAAGGCGAATATGTGTTTCGAACATCTCAAGCTTATCTGAAACCTTTAGCAGAATGGCCAGCAACACTTGAATTTCAACATTCCAACGTTTTTGGCCTGCCAAAAAGAATTCAAGAGAATAGAGCTCTTGAACGGGAAGTGACTCTAATAAACCTTCTGTAACCAGCTCGTTTATTACGCCAATCGCATCTTCTATATGGTGATGAAGAATAAATATGGTTAATTTTGCACGAAGTTTATCGAGCTTCCTCGATATGTTCATTCCGTCAATCAGTTCCAGAGAGAAGCCCTTGTCGTCAGACAGACAGCGTGCTATATAATACAGAATTTGAGGTGAATGCAAGAAGAACTCAGATAGTTCTTTGGCCTTGTGGTTATCAATATAATTTTTAATTTCCAGGATATCTTTTTGTTCTTTATCTATTAAGTGCAATTTTACGCTTTCATAAGGTGTACCAGCTTCAAGAGCAAATAACAGAAGCATAGTAGATAATTCAGAGCTTGGCTGAAGAGGAGAGTCTTTTATTATAGATAAGATTTGGTATATCTGCGACTCACTCACACCTGTCAAGGCTATCGATCTATGTAAAATAGAGTCAATAAATGAATCAAAAATACACTTGGAGGATTTTTCAAGAATGCTATCCAAGGCATTTTCCTGCCATCCTGTACCATTCAGTGAGGCTACAAGAAGTTTCATGCTTTCAAGATAAGCGGTAAAACGAGGTCGTATTACTCCATAGATTTCAAACTTTTCCTCAGTCTTGTTTATTGTCTTCTGAATATCCTCTAGAATCTCATGACTTCTTGTTGCTTGAAATTCTCTCTCTAAGATTTCCAACTTGGTCAAGTAATAGTCTATGTCATCTTTTGCAATGTAGATCCCTTTCTCAATCAAGCTTTTTGCGCGAACAAATTCACCTGCGTTCGCAAAGAGAATCCCGTACAGTTTAAACAAAAGAGCTTGTTCGGCTTCGTCCTGTAAAAAATCATCCTCATTAATGGTTGCCGGATCAAAAGATTCAGAATCATATGCATATTTCAAAATCATATACCGACTTTCTCTATAGCCATTTTGATCTCTCTCAGTTTCAATGTGTTTTAATGCGATCTTCTTGGCCTTGTTTATCTGACCGGTTTTTCTTAAAAATTCTGCATACTCAAATCCCACATCTTTATTATCTGGAAATCGTACCAACAGTGAATCAAGAGCTTCTTTTGCAGATTGCGCTTGCTCGTTCATTACAAAAAAATGATATTCAAGAAGCCCAAAGACAGGAGTGTTTTGAACATTTTTTTGTAATTCTACAGAGGATCTACATAGATTCATGATTTGGCGCGCATGTTGAACTACTCCCGTTCTAATAGCGCTTCTCGTTCTCTCCATGCAATAGTCCAGCAACTTTTCAGATGTGACTTTTACCAGATCAAAACCTAGGAGCGATTTATCTTTTTCTGTTAATTCAAAAAACACCTTCTGTAGATCAGAACTAAGAAAAAGCTCAAAACGAACACCAGGGTTATTCTGTCTTAATTTTCCCATTGCATCATACAGCGGTTTTGATACCCCGTTGAATTTATCATTGAAGACGAATATATATTCCCTTATGTTGTATAATGGACTCCAGTTTTTGACGAGCTTTTCGAAATCACCTTTCAACTTCTCTGCTGCTTCAGCTTCTTTTTCACGTGGCTTAAGTGGAGAATATACTTGATAGAATACACCTGATTTTTGAAAAAAACCATCATTCCCACCATCGCCTAACGGGCCATATGGACGAACTTTTTCAAAATCAGGATATCGTTTCTCCATAACAGCTTCAAAGAAGCTTTGAAACTCTGTCCCGCTTTTGGTGTAAAGCAGGTTTTGAAATTGCAGTGTTAGATATTTTTTATCCTGAACAGACATGCGATAACTCCAATATTCATGCTGCTGCCATTTTCTCAAATTCCAACGTTCTAATACAGGATTTTTATCGGCTGTAATTACTAACGGCTACTCACATATGTAAATTCGTTCCCTCAGAGAACTAAAAGAAGATAACCGACCTTGAAGGAATTCAATCCGATCACAACAGTACCCCCTTCACCTCATGCACGGCCGCGATCCACCGCCAGCCAAACCAGCCCGGGACGGGAGGCTGGCCTTTAAGGGTCACAAACCCATCGCCTTCGTCTGGGAATTGGTGGTTATTGGAGAACCTGCCCATGGCAATCCTGATGCGCTGGTAGATGAGCTTTGCTTCTGTGGTGTCTTTCGGTTCAACGAGTTCATGTTCCAGCGCAAACATGGCGATCATGGCGGGCGTGTAGATTTCGTCTTCGGAGAGCTGCTGCAAGATGTGCTCGTACTTCATCGGGCGGCCTGTGGCGGGCATGGTCTCATCCTTCACGGGAAGGAAACAGCAAAGAAGATTCTTTGACTTTGATCTAATGTGCATTTCCCGTTAAGCTGATCTACGACAATCACTTGCGCATTTAATTGGCGATATTATTCGTTATCACAACAGACCTTCGGCATTCCTTCGCCCCCTTTCTCGCTGCTGGCAGAAGCTCCGTCATATGCTCCAAGGCGAACCACTTTCCGTGCTGTGTGCGCAATTCCTCCACCTGCACAAATCAGAACGCACCAAACGTGCCTATCGTGCTGATCTCCGGCAGTTTCTTGAGTTCCTGAACCTGCACCACCGTGGCACCCGTGCCCTTACTCGGCGTAACCGTGCTGCTCTGATTGCCGACTGTTCACGCTTCGTGGAATCCTTCGCCAAATACGATGCCCATTCCTTGCACCTGACCAACGGCACCACCCTCAATCGCAAACGGTTCACCTTGGTGAAATTCTTCGATTACCTTTTGGAAGTCCAAGAGATCGACTTCAATCCCGCGCGCAAACTTCCCGTGTATCCGGCCAAGGAATACAGCAACACGCCCACACTCAGCAAAGACCAGATCACCAGCTTGATCGCCGAAATGAGCGTGGATCGTATCAAGAGCAAAGCCCATTTCCGCAACTACCTGATCATCAGCACCCTGTTCCATTTCGCCCTGCGCCGTCATGAACTGGTGAACCTCAAGTGGTCACAGATTCATGAGCACCCGATTCCACACTTCCAAGTGCGCCAAAAAGGGAACCGCTGGAAGTACCTTCCACTGTTTCCCAAGTTCAGGAACCGGCTTGACGAATTCGTGTCACTGCATGGGAAAACAAGTGACTACCTGTTTACACCGCTCAAAAACAATCGCACCAAGGTCTTAGAAAAACCCTTGTCCACCAACGCCGTTCTTTTGATCGTCAAAAAAGTGTCCAAAACGTACCTCAATGGCATACCCCTTATGCCCCATAGTTTCCGTGCGACGTTCGTGTGTTTGGCGCGTGATGCCGGAATCGATGACAAGTCGATCATGAACACGACCGGACAGAAAAGTACCCAGATTCTCAATTATTACGACATTCGGTCACAACTCCACGCCAACGCCGTACATCACATGGCCGATATTTTTGTGTGATCACCGCTTTAGACCTGCCTCAAAATGTGATACTTTGTATTCACGAAAACGACTTGTGTTTATTGGTGATAACGAATAATATCACAACTGAACTTTTTCTTTCTTTTTTATGAACTCACCAAAGAAACCACGGGCGTTGCTGGCCGAGGATCACCCAATATTGCGTGATCTGTACGGCGCGAGCTTAGAGGCCTTGGGGTTTACCTGTGTCAGAACAGCACATGGCACGGAGGCGTTTGCCGCGTTTGAGGCGGCACGATTTGATCTGCTCGTGACGGATCACGAGATGCCGGAAATGACGGGCTTGGAGTTGATCAGAAGGGTTCGGGCCTTTGAACGCAAAAATACCCTGCCGCGTGTGCCAATTGTGGTGATCACGGCAGGGCATGGAAAGGTTTTGCAGGAACTTAAAGACGCGGGCGCGGATGAGGTACTGACGAAGCTGTGTGTGCCGAGTCAGTTGGGAGAGCGGCTTATTCGCTTGGGACTTGTTTCGCCGCCGTCTCGTCGTCGTCATAGCAGGTCATGACGGAGGTAACCCCCAGAATGTTGTTGACCAGCGGCCAAGTGGCAATGCGTGTGGCGAAAACATCAAAATTGAAGCAGGGGTAGGTGATGTGATCACGCCCTTCAAAGTCGATGTCATCATGAGTTTTTCCGCGCAGAATGCCTTCGGTATCGCCTTGTCCAAAGTTTGCTACTCTCGTGTGGAAGTGGCAGACGAGATCGAGAAGTCCATCATCGTTTACGTCTTCACTGCGACAGTTCGGGCGGCCATTACCACGGATGTGGAGTGATTCTTCGTCACCGGTACGGCCAAAGGTCAGAGTTGAGGCATCAACATCTTCAGGTGCGTTGAAATCTGCGCTGGAGAGAATTGCCACTTTGGTTTTGCCGTTGCTAAAGGGATGGATGATATTTGAATCATTACCGGGTTTGATGTCAATTCGCGAAACAACAGGCCCCGTTGTGTCATTAAATCCAGTAAACCGGAATTCGAAACCAGTAAACATTGTTGCAGACTTGACCGTCATAGATGCAGGTAAGAATTGGTATTCAGGACTGGCAGGAGTGATGGTATAAGACCCTTCTTCAAGATCAAACTCAAAAAAACCATTGTTTTCCGTTTGATCAGTTGCCGTTTCGCCGTCTTGGCTTGTCGCTGTAACATACACACTTGGGATGGGCTGTCTGTCAGGTGTTAAGAGCCATCCCTTTATTTTGTAGGAATCTTCAACAGTAATTGGATTACTATAAACTACGGTTTGAGAATTTCCATCAGAGGCAACGACCTTGATTATGTGGGGAATCGAATACGGATAAGGAAAACTCGCTTGGATCTGATCGTGTTTTCCTTGCAATCCGATGCGAAGGGGTTTGTACTCTTCTTCAAAGACACGGTAATAAATATCCGTAACAAGTGAATCAGTTGAATCATTCCCGTTTTTATCAAAATCTTGTATTTCCAATTGAATTTGAAAAGGGTTTGGAACTTTTACTAGTTCTGGAGTTGAAATACTGATAACAGGAGCGGGATCATCTGCGTCTGTATTTCCAGATTCCTTTACAAGTATTTCGATCCTGTCTGATCCAACATATCCAAGGTTGTCACCAACCGTTCCATCTACGTTGATGATCCGATCTTCGCCGGGAAGAAAGGGGGCAGTAAAAAATATTGTTTGAAAATCTGGTGAATACGGCCAGTTATGAAGGTGACCAATTGAAGCATTCCAGAAAAAGAACGGCTCTCCCTGCGGATCAGTTTCCGCTTCGGCAGTTAACATAACTGTTTCGCCTTCGAAGATCTCTTGCGAACTTGCTGTGATGTTTAGAGTTGGGCGTATTGTGTAACGTGAAGGTTCAGGAGTTTGTAAATACTCGTTGCCTATCATGTCTTTAAGATAATTCTTTGTATAAAATGTCCCGGCGTCTTGCCAGTCTGTGGTGTGAATTCTTGGTCCTTCTTCTTCGGTTGCATCACTAGCTCGGAACTGAAGTATATATTCTCCTTCGAAGACATCGACTACAAACATTTTTTCAAATCGCTCGGGAGTATACCCAGGAACCCAATCTAGAACTACCTCTGTCCAGTGATCGTAGTTTACATTCCTGTACCGAAGTGTTACATCGACAATAAAATCATCATCGGGATCGCTCCAGGTAGTGGAAAAAGTAACCGGATTACCAGCATGGGCGTTTTGGTGTGATATTTCGCCACTGTGATATATCGGCGGCCTATTTTCTTGCGCATAAAGCAAAGGACTACAAAGAATTGAGATGAATAGATTTGCAATAAGGAAGGCGCAGTTTCGAATCGACATAAGTGGAAAAAAACATGCGTTCATTCTATGAGATGCGAATTTGTTTGTAAAAGAATTATTAATGCTCATCGAAACACTCTCCAGAGAACAGTTGAAATCTCTGCACGGTTAATAGAACTCTCGGGATTGAAGTTGTTAGCCTGATCTCCCTTGAATGCACCAATGGATTTGGATATATAAACATACTCAAACCATGGACTACTTTCATCCACATCGTTAAAAGGTGAAGCGAGAGCTTCGCTAAAGTCGTATGCAGTAGAATCAATCTCTTCAAGGTCAACCATGAGCTTTGCAGCTTCCCATCTTTTCATTTCAACATCTGGACGAAAGTTTGCTTCATGTTCAACCCAGCCGTTGTTCCAAGCCAACACCAAGCGGGAGTAAATCCAGTGCGATTCCTCTACATCAGAATAAAACCCATCTGGCCTGGGTGGGTTTTCTGGCGCTTGGATCCCTTTAGCTCCCATAGCAATTTTGAGAACTTCTGCCCTAGTAGCTGGATCACGAGCCCCAAAACGACCATCACTGTATCCTTGGATAACTCCATCTGTTACCAAGCCCGACTTATTTTTTGTTCCAAACAGTGCCTTGTACCACCATTGTCCATAAAATGTATCTCTGAACTTTGGTTTCTGAAGACCAGGAAAAAGTATATTAGGATTGAAGCATTTTCCACAGGTGTTTTCGTTCGAGTAAATCAGGCTTGGTCTGCCACCTCCGCATTTTGAATTTAGCGGATCAGGAAAGCGAACAGAAAAATGGAGATGGTCCAGATCGCGAACGCATTTATTATCTAAGTTATACACCTGCCCGAGTAATGTATTTTCTGAAACCTCTTGCCCATTAAATACACTTGCCTTTGTCAAATGCATGTATATGGTATAAAAACGCCCGGCAGAACCAACATTGGTCCCAATTAGTTCATCCAAATTGTGTTCGATTATTATTCCATCTCCCCATGACCTCATGCCAGTACTACAACTACCAGTGCCGCACAATGGATTAGAGTCATCATCAAGCGATCCTGCCCCAAAGGACCAAGCTCTTCCAGAAAATGCAGGGTAAACATATATCCCGTGTGTTAAGCTTGATCCTTCATCCCTGCAAAAGTTTGAACCATCTTTAGCAAGCTTTATATCTATCCCGAGATGTTTCCCCCTGCTATCATCAATATTATCTATATACTCTCGTTCATACCAGCAATAATTCTCGCCGTTGCACCAAGGGACGCCAAAATCTAAAATTACTTCGTAGTTACCTTCCATATCCAGAGATGGTCCTTGTCCCTCCTGCTTTTGTGCTCTCTGCAAAATCCACTCGGCTTTGAGATCTCCCGATTCAATTGCAGAAGTCAAAACTTCTGCATTAGTCTCGAAGTCAGAGCTAAAAATACTGGCACAGAAAGGCATAACAGCAAGGATTATATAAAACTTCAAAGGTCCACCTCTTTCAAGAAAAACGCTGGCCGCAGCAATTTCACTCACTCTCTCAAGTATACGCTCTAGAAAGGTGCTTTTTTGATAAAATCTAGTCGGAGTGAAATATTTTACAAAACACTTATTGCCAGAAAAGGCCTTCTGTATTTTTTGCGTATTTCAAAAGCAGATTGGTCCAAAAAAAATCAAGAAACCGTAATTCTTACAAAAATGAATACATGATGCTTCTTGTGTTTCTCAGGCTACAGATTCTAAACTACTCTCCTGAAACAACTTCCTCACATCCTCAGCACTCAATCCCAACTCCAGCGCATACCGCTGCACCTTGAGCAGGGCAGCTCTTTTGCTGAAGCCTTGTTCTTCGCGGCGTTTGTGCCCCAAGAACTCAGCTTTGCAGCGCACAATGTAGTCGCAGACCATTTGGAAGTACTCCCGGCGTTTGGCGGGGTTAAAACTGGGGTTGATGTAGCCACCCGTAACGCCGCCCTCAAAGCTGTGGTTGAGCGATCGTTTCACCTTGAGGAAATCCAAGCCCACTTCATCGGCAATGGACGCAAAGGTGCGCCGACAGGCATGCAGGCTAAAGTGGATGCCCGTCAATTGGCTCAATTCCATGGGCACGGTGCCGTGATGGCAAAAGGGTTTGTGCGGTGACGACAACGCCGGAAACACAAACGGGCTAATGCTTTGGCGATCATGATGCAGTTGTTGGATTAACTCCGCCGCATAGGTAGAAAGCGGAATCAGGTGCTCGCGTTTATTCTTGGTGCCGTGGAAGCTGCCTGCGGTGGATTCCACTCGTCCGGGCAAGGTGATCAGGTTCTGGTTAAGGTCGATATACTCCCAGCGCAGGTTTTTGGCCTCAATGCCGCGCATTCCGGTAAACAGACAGAGCAGCACGATATGGCAAAACCGTTGCTGGAACAATCCCGAATCGTGGTCAGGAAGCTCGTTGCGGCTCCACTGCTCGACCAGCACCACGAATTTTCCCAATGCCGTCGCCGGAATAATCAGTCGTTGGGGCTGATCCCGTTTGATGTGCTGGATCATCTGCCGCGCCAAGGGAATGGGGTTTTCTTTGAGGATACGTTGATTTTTTGAGTTCAGGAACAAAGGCTCGCAGGTGCTCCAGGTGTTGTTAAAGACTTTCAGGAACTCAAAACAGCGTTCACGTGAGGTTTTCCTCACTTCGTGGAACTGCTGCACCAGTATTTCCGGTGTGATCGTGGTGAGGCACTGCGAGTGCCATTTTTTGGGGAAATGGTGGGTCACTTCGAACTGGTATTTTTGAAGAGTACGAGGACTGAGCTTGCCCTTGACCTCAAAAAACTTAGCGACCGCGTCTTTCAGTAAGACCTGATCTGGAAAATTTTCTGTTTGGCAGACTTGTTTTTCCTTCCTCGGATCACGACCTTTCTCGCACAGGTTGGCCAGTCGCCGTGCTTCTTGTCGAGCTTCCTCGATGGAGATAGCCGGAAACGCGCCCAAATTGATGGTAATGGGCGACCCTTTTTTCCCGGAAATACGTTTCTCGAAGTGGAAGGTGGAACGTTTGCTGCCCACGGTAAACTTGAGGCCAGCTACTTCGCTGTCACTGACGGTGACCTTTTGTTGCTCTTTGATCAGGCTCGAGAGCAGGGTTTTATTAAATCGTTTTTTCTCTGCCATGAGGTTCTCCTTCTAAAGGGTGAGTGAGAAGGAGAACCGCGCTTTTCTCTGCCGACATCCCGCCGACAGATGCAGTCTATACCGGCAGAAACCGTCCGCAAAATCGCGGCACCTCGGCGAGTTTTACAATACCCAACTTTCTGCAAAAAATACGGTTATGAGCATTCACAGGGAACCAGACCCAATCACCAGAAACGCGGTGTGTCGCCCCTTTGGGGCGGCTGTAGGTGGTTCGCCGTTGGCTCACATTTAGTTAAGGGGTGGGCCCGGCATGGCGGTGTGCACGCCCGCTTTGGGGCGTGCCGGGCCGTTGCCTTGGGTACGCGTTCGTTTATACCTAAACTGAGTGATTTCGCCTTGGGCGAAGGGTCCCGGCCGAAGCTTCTTTTTTAGATGTGGTTGTTCCCTTGGGAAACAACTCAGGGGTTTTTTAGGGTGACCGGCGAGGTGGGCGCTTCGCGTTTGCCGTGGGTGATGCGGGCGACTTGGAGGTACCAGCTTTCGCTCCAGGCTTGGGCCACTTCCAAGTAATAAACGAACTGTTTGCGGAACGCGACTTTGCTGAGCGCCAGCGGGTCGAATTCTTTGGTGTAGACGAACTCGCGTTGTTCCTCGATCAGGTGGACCTTGCCGCCACCCATTTCGTACATGCCGCCGATGCGCGGGTCTTGCAACGCGGTGTCGACCATTCTGAAGCGGCGTTTGAGTTCCGGTGGGTCGTCCGATAAGCCGGCGGCGGCGATGTAGTGGCTCGCCTCTAGGCGGTTGGTTTCCGGGTTGAAACGCAGCGCGAGCACGTTGTTTTTGTACTGGTGGTTTTGGTCGAGTTCCAGATTCATACCCAGCACGGCGTCGCCGACGTAGGCGACCAGTTCGGATGCGGCCTCAAGGGCTTGTGGGTTCAGTTTGGTCATGGTTGTTCCTTGTGCTTAGGATTTGCCGCGGCAGCCGTTGCTGAATTGGCTTTGGGCTTTGAGGTAGGTCTCGTCGACATCGTGGTACTTGGTGAAAGCGGTACCGCCGGTTTTGCCGCCCGGCTCCATGACTTTGAAGGACGCGTCACTGGGTTCACCGACGAATCGGATGACTTTGGCGTCTTTGCCCGCTTTGGCGGCGTCGCGTTTGGGATCTTTGCGTAAACCGAGTCGCACCGGGGTCAGGTCCTTGGCGTGGATTAAATGGGTGTAGCTGGGGCCGTCGGGCCATTGCTGGGCGGCCGAACCCATGCTGGTGACGGTGACGTTGCTGAGGTTCTCCTCCATGCCGACACCGGCCAGTTGTTTTTCCGCTTCGTACAGGGCTACGCTGGTGATGGCGCCGCCTTGGCTATGGGCGAAGATCTCCATGTCCTCGCCGCTACTGGCTTCGGCGTAGATCATGTCGCGTAAGGTGTCGACGGCCGGGTTGCGGCCCTTGGGGCTGATGCGCGGTTCATCGTCGGGTTCGTCTTTTTCGGCGTCGGCGGCGTGTTTTTTGATCCAACCCTTGTCGCCCTTGGCTTGCCACAAATCGGCGATGGTGTTGCGGGTGGCGTTGTATACGCCGATCACCTTGGCGCAGGTGGTGTCGGCCACGTCCTGCAGCGTTTGGCAGTGGCCGCCCTGTTTGGTGCGAATGCCGTTGACGTACACGATGGTTTTGTCGGCGACGCCGTCCGGGGGGTGTTTGGCTTTGCAGCAGCCGCTGTTTGAGGTAAAGGCTTGCTGTTTGGCTTGTTTGACGGCGGCACGGGTCAGCGGTTCGTCCTTTTTGGTGATCGGCACACAGTTGCCGTCTTTTTGGCCCATGATGACGCCGTCGAGATCCATGTCGGAAAGCTGTTCCCCCTCGCCGCAGCCGACGCAGGTTTGGCCGACGTCTTTATCGGAGAACCCGCCGGCCGGATTGTCGTTTTTTTTGCCTCTGCCAAATGAACCCATGAGGCACCTCCCGTTAGTTCTGTTCTTCTTTTTTTAATAAGTCTTGCTGGATATGCCAGCGCCATAAGGCTTCCGCTTTGGCGTTTGCATCCGCCAGCGGGTTTTCCAATAGGGTTGCGATATAGCGATTGTTGTCGGCCAGGGTTTCGCCGTATAGCCAAGTGATGAGGATCCAGGTGAAACACTGTTTCTCGGTGGTGAAGCCGCGTTGTTTGCCCGCTTGGTACTGACGTTCGATAAACAGGTTCAGCTCGGCGTTGGGTGTCGCGGCCGCGCGGGCATCCACCGCTTGGAGTTGCGTGCGGACACGTTTGAAGAAGTCTTCTCTGGCGATGGTCTCTAAATAATGAATGTGCTCGTTTTTTAGGGTCAGCATGGGTGAGGGCCTTATTCGTGGGGCGATTAGCCGATGGGGTGCGGTGCTTGCGGTTGGGCGGCTGGGTCGGCGCTGAGGAAGGTGATGCCGGGTTGGCAGACTTGGTCCCAAATGTCGGTGCCGGCGAAAAGCGGGATCACGCGCGGGTCGTAGAAACGAAAGTACAACTTGCGCCCGTCCTCGCGCTGCACGGTTAGGAACTTCCTGAAATGGTTTTGCAGGAAATCGATGTCGTGGGTTGATGCGAAAAAGGAAACCCAGTGGTTGGGCACGCCTTCCTCAAGGATCCATTGGCTGGTGGTTCGCGCGGCATCCAAAAGCACCAGGTAAGGCGCCATCTCTTGGTGTGAGCTGGACAGGTTGCCGCGGTAAAGGCAGCGGTAGGTGCCGCCCGAAAGCAAGATGCGACGGTGGATGAAGGGTTCGTGGGCGCCGTCGACCAGTGCATATAAGATTTGGTGGTCGCCCAAGCGTTGGGTTAACGCGTTCAGGTGCGCCAAGATGGCTTCGGCTTGCGGCGAAACGCTTGTCAACTGCAGACCTCAACAAAAGGCACGCCTGCTTTGGCGGCTTTTTTGAAGGTGGCGATTTGGGTGGCGCTCAGTGGGGCGGGTGCTTTGGTTGCGGCGCTGCTAGGGCCGTCAAGGTAGGAGCCGAGGTTGTGCTGATGACCACCGCCGCCGGCGCCTGATGCGCTGTCGCCGCCCGAGGATGCGGCACCTGCGCCGCTGCCTTCTTTATTGAGCTGATCGATTGGGTAAAAAACGCGGCCGTTGTGAAGGTTGGCGACGGCTTCCCAAAAGGATTCGCCGCACAAAAGGCCGGTTCGCGGAATCGGGTTGAGGTGTTCGCGCGGCACTTCCAGGTTAAAGGCGCGGATCATTTCCTGTAGTTGCCACCATTCTTGCGAGCCGTGGAACCATTGGTTGGGGTTGCGGCCGACCCAAGTGTAGTAAAAGTCGGCGGAAACGATGATGCAGTTGAGGAAATGGTGGCTGTGGCGGCTGACGGCGTAATCTTTGAGGATGCCGTGGTTGATGCCGAGCTGGTCGTCGAGCCGTTGGGCGTAGTGCAGCATGTAGCCGGGGTTTTCGCACAACACCAATTCGAGCCGCTGTTTCTCCAGCACGCGCTGTTTGGCAATGCCGCCGGCTTCGAACTCGGCCTCGAGCATGACGGGTGGCGGTGGTACCGACAACCCTTGCTGGTGGCGCATGTCGGCGCGCCAGGATTGAACGGCCTCGGTTCGGACCGAGTCGTAACTGAAGAGCGGGTGCACGTCGGGAACGGCGTGTTGGTAGAACTTGCGGTCGTGGCGAAAAAACTTGGAAAGAGCCATCGCGCCACTTTTATGGGAATGAGAAATCATGTTGGCCAGACCTTGAAGAAGAGATCACGTCTCCGGCCAACCCGCCAACGACGTCGCCAACCGGTAAAGCCGGATAAACGAGGGTCGTGAGCCATGGCGGGGTCAGAGCGTGTTTGGGACCAACTTAAGAAGAAGGGAGTCTGCGAATTTATAGTTTCCGAAGTGAATACGGAGTGCAGTAATAAGTGGTCTATGTCTCGGAAATTCTAATGATAAGAACCTAGGATAAGGATTTTTTAGGGTGTCGAACAGTGATAGATGTCACAGTTCGTTGATGGGTTGAACTTAATTGCAGGCGAGGCCGGTACTTGTGCTTGAGTGATTTTTTCGGCTTTATTTTGGCGGGTTTTCGTTTATTTTCAAGCGCCTAAAGCTTGGTTGCGGGCGTGCTGGAAAGCAAACACCCATGGTTTTCTAGCGAGCGCTGGAAAAACGAATTTGGCCGTGCGGCCTGTTCGGTCGGCTTCGTCCCGACCTTTTTGGTTTGCCCTAATGCGTGGTGTCGTGGTGAGGAACGCGCCCGCGATTAACGGCGCCTGTTCTCGTAACGTCGAAATCTGGAACCCGCTGTCGCAAGGATGCTGTATGGATATTTTGGAAAAGCCTTAAAAAGTATTCGATTGTTCTGAGATATCAGTCTGGGGCCTATTTTTATTGTGTGTTTTGTGGCTGTGGCGCTTAATGTGCTCGGTTTACAAGGATTAAGCCCTTTGGCTTCCATTCAGCCCCGTGTGCTTGCCATTTTTCCAGTTTGTATTTGCCGGGAAAGGTGTTAAAAACGGGACTGAGCTTGAACATAACCTGTTAATCGTTGGTGGTTTGCATTGACCGCCCAGCCTTGTCGCCGTTCCGACCACTGATTCTCCCAAAGGAGACGTCGTCGGACCCCGCCGCCCCTTTTTCGAGGCGGCTGTTTTCCCTCGTGGGCGCATGGGTTGCGGCGGCAAGCACAAACACCAAGCTTGGCGGCGACGCACGTCGCTGCTTCGATTTTTCCGGGAAGGAGTGTCCCTCATGGCAAAGGGTACGATTGTCGCCGGTGTGCTGGCCCCACATCCGCCCCATTTGGTTTACGCCGAAAATCCACCACAAAACGAGCCGCGCGCCGAGTGTGGTTGGGAAACCCTGCGTTGGGGTTACGAACGCTTGCGTCGCAGCTTGGCTGAAATTGATTACGATAGTTTGGTGATTTTTTCGCCACATTGGCAAACCTATGTCGGCACCCACTTTTTGGGCGTGCCCTCGTTTCAATCGCTGTCGGTTGATCCCATTTTCCCCAACCTGTTTCGTTACCATTACGACCTCAAGGTCGATGTGGCTTTGGCTGAAACGCTTGAGCAGCACGCCCGCGAGGCGGGCATGGTCACCAAAATGATGCGCAACCCCGATTTTCGCGTCGATTACGGCACCATTGTTTCGTGCCACCTGACGCGACCCGAATGGGACAAACCGATTGTCTCGATTTCCTCGCATCGCGCCACGCAATATTTCAGCGCCGACGTCATGCAGGGCAATATGTTGAAACTGGGGCGCGCCACGCGTGCCGCGATTGAGGCCTCGGGCAAGCGGGTTGTGTTGTTGGCC
Source organism: Holophagae bacterium (assembly GCA_030429565.1). GTDB lineage: Bacteria > Acidobacteriota > Holophagae > Acanthopleuribacterales > Acanthopleuribacteraceae > Acanthopleuribacter. Next base: position 245,311 of record JAUIFE010000003.1, read on the forward strand.
AGTAACTCATTGTCGCACCGTCACTTCACCAGTGAAGCCGATGTGCCCGAGGACATGAGCCGCGAACACATTTACCACCACGGCCAGTACTTATGGGATATGAAAGTCATTGAATTGATGCGCGAAGGGCGCAGCCGCGAGTTGGTCGAATTGATTCCCGATTTCACCGAACAGGCGATTGCCGAAACCGATAGCGGTGCGCTGACCTGGATGCTGTCGGCCCTCGATTTCCCCAATTATCCGGCCGAGGTGCATGGCTACGGCACGGTCATCGGCACCGGTAACGCGATTGTCGAATGGCCCCATTATCGTGCAGGAGGTGCGGCGTGAGTGACCATCCCATCGTCGGCGGCTACTTGCTGCCAGGACTACCCCATCCGTTATTAGCCTCGGACCAGAACGAAGGCTGGTCGCGTTTGCGGCGCGCCTTTGATCAGGTACGTGAAGACATTCGTCAAAGCGGCGCCGATCTCATCTTGATGTACAGCACCATGTGGCCGAGTGTGATCGGCCACCAAATTCAGGCCGACCCCGAACCGACCTGGACCCACGTCGACGAGTTGTTCCACGACCTGGGTTCGATTCCCTACAAGTTTCGTATCGACAGTGACTTCGCTCATGCTTTTAACGATGCCTGTCACGCCCGCGGTCTGGCGACGCGCACGGTTTCCTACAAGGGGTTTCCCATTGATACCGGCTCGGTCGTTTGCCTTAAGCTGGCCAACCCCGACAACTTCTTGCCGGCGGTCATTTGTTCCAGCAACGTCTACGCCGACCGCGCTGAAACGGTGGTGCTCGGAAAGGCCGCGGTTGACGCCCTGCGCGAAAGTGGCAAAAAGGCGGTGGCCGTGGTGGTCGGCACCTTGTCCAACCGCCTGCATCAAACTTGGATTGACCCCAAGGACGACTGTATCCACTCGCTAAAAGACCAGGAATGGAACCAAAAAATTCTCGAATTCCTGGAGGCGGGTCGCTTGGAAGATGTGGCGCAACTTTCGCGTCAAATCCACGCTGAAGCGCGTGTTCACAAGGTGGTCAACCTCAAGTCGTTTTGGTGGTTGTCGGCGGTGATGGGGGCGCACAACTTATATAAAGGCAAGATTTACGGCTATGAAGCGGTCTACGGAACGGGTTCGGCCGTAATTGGCTTGCAGCGCGCGGCAACGGCGGCTCAGGACCTGGAGTTCGACGAAGAGAGTCCCGAACAATATCGCGGTGACCGCAACGTGTTGGCGCCGTCCTTGGAAGCGCGGGTCGAGTTTGACAGCGGCCTTCCAATTGGGCCCGGAATGGGTGAGGAGGATTAGGCGATGTCGGTTGATTTCAAAGTAGAAGACGCTTACCCGCGCAGTCCGTTGGGCGAAAAAGAGGCGGGCATTCCCAGTGGCCGCGATGTGGAATGGCAGCCGTTGGTCGATTATCGGCGTCACGGCGTCAGTGAAAACACGATTCACGGTGCGATTGCCTGGTTTCACGGCGATCAGCCGGTTCACTCATTTGGCGGGAATGTGCTGTGCTACGGCCGCAGCATGATGAAACCCTTTTACATTAAACTCTTCGCTGAGGAGCTGGCGGAAACGACCGACTGGCGTCAGAAAGCGGTCAGTGTCGCCAGCCACAATGGCTCGGCCGAACACATCGCGGTTTCGCAATCACTGCTCTCGGAAGGGGAGTGGGGCCTGATGCAAACCCCGCTCGACGTGCCGTTGGTTCAGTTTGGTCGCCAGGTTCGCCGCCCGCGCCGCTGGTTTAACAACAGTTCCGGTCACCATGCCGCGATCCTCAAGGGGTGCCGTCTCAAAGGTTGGAACCGGGCCGGTTACACTTTGCCGTCGCACAAGGTGTTTGCCGCCTATCGCGAACTGATGAAAAAGTACCTGGGCGAAGATTGGCAACCCCTGCGGGTGGCGCGTGACGGCGACGGCCTACCGACGGTGTCGATGACGGTCAACGAGTTGGCGCGCTGTTATGCGGCGCTGGCGCGTGAACGCGATACGGATTGGATTTGGCCGGCGATGGTCAAACACCCCGACTTGGTCGGCGGCTTTAACCGCCTCGATACGACGGTCATGAAATCCTGTGGCGGTAAAGTCATCGCCAAGGAAGGGGCCGACGGCCTGCTCGGTCTGGCCATCAACCATCCCGATTATCCCAACGGTCTCGGCGTGGTGATTAAAATTGCCGGCGGCTGGAATCCCAGAGCGACTTGGTACGTGGCGCGCGGCATTCTCGGCGTGCTCGGTTTTGAATTGCGCAACCCCTATCCCATGCGGCGCCAGAAGGCATTTCTGGTGCCCGGCATTGTGCCGGAAGCAATGCTGCCCGCCCTGGAAAAAATTCCGACCTGGGACGAATGGGACGCCGATCACGATCGTTGGTACTACGACCCCGACGAACACCGCCGCAACGGTGTTGATTTCGGCTAGGATCTAACAACGGGGTCGCGTTCGCGCGGCCCTTTTTATTGACCGATCCGAATCGTGGCGCCGGCTTGGGTTAGGGTGATTTCCGGTTGCGGGTTTTTGCGATCGGTTAGGTCCAAAACCAAACGCATGTAATCGCGGTGAATTCCGGTGCGCACCTGGCGAATATCACGGTGTTGGATGGTCATGGTTTCGGGAACCAAGCTAAATTTGCCGGGGAAATCGATAATCAGCTTTTTCTGATCGAGCAAAAAATCTTTAATCTTGGCCTCGCTCATGAGACCCGCGCTGACGACGTCGATGGTCAAGATATCGCCGTTGAGGTGGTGCGAAAATTTAACGGTTGAGGCGGTGCCGGACGGGGTCGGCTTCTTGGCGGGCGATACGGTTTTGGCTTTTGCCGGGCTGGTTGGGCGCGGCGTGGCTTTTTGGGTTTTTGCCGGTGTCGCGTCTTTGGGCCGGGCGTCTTTGGGCGGGGTAACCCCTTGTTGTTTGGCGAGGTTCTGGGCTTGACGTCGGCGCACAAAATCACTGACCTCGTCTTTGGTTTGTTTGGCGGCTGTTTCGTCTGGGTTGGCTGCCGTCTCCGGTTCGGTTGTAGCAGCCGTTGTGGTTGTGTTGTCGGAAGTTGTCTCGCCGCCGCGGTTTTGGGTCTCCGTTGTCTGCTTGGGTTTTGTTTGGGCTTGCTCGGTTGCGCTTGCTTTGTTGGCGGGTTCGGTCGGCGTTGGCGCGGCGTCTGGTTGGCCGGCGGGATTGTCAGGCGTTGTATTGGCCGTTGTTTCGGTGGCCGGATCCTCCGCCGTTGCCGTGTTTGCAGTCGCGTCCGCGCCTGTTTGATCACCGGTGGTTGTCGTTGACGACGGCGTACCCTCGGTTCGATTCGTTTCGGTCACGGTGGGATCGGGTTGCGGCTCAACGGGAATCACCAAGACGGCGTTGAGCACAAACAGGGCGATCGTCAGCGAAAGCAGACACCAAGCAATCAAACGTGGTCGTTCCAAGATGGGCCGCATTACGCCCCATTGGCGTAAATCGCATTCCTCGCAACGGTAGGGTCGCACTGGGACGATATAGCCCAAAGCGCGCTCGGCGATGTTGCGTTGACTCGGGCGGATTTCAGCACTTTTACACTTCTTGCAGTCCAACGGAGGCGCTCCTTTCAAAACGGGCTTGGCGGGATGGAGGGGGCGTGCAAAAACGCGCGATCAGGTTGCTCGATGGTTTATGAGAGGCTTTTGTGACGAAAAAAGTCGGCTAAAGAGCCGAAAAGGTGTCGATGTTTTGCGTTAGCAGGCACTGTGTGGGTGGCGTCTCATTAGATTGCTAGGGCTACCAGACTAAATCTAAGCGACTTAAGTTGGAATATAGCGGTTATCTTATCATATTTCCGTGACAACCGTCCTGTCTTCAAGACTATAGGTTTCCGAAGACGGAGGCGCGCGACATGGCGCCGGCGCTAATGCGCGTTAAAGAGGGTTAACACGGGGAAGTCATCGACAAAAACCACCTCGGAAAGGGTGGCGTTTTGGAAGCGGTAAGGCCATAGATTGCGCAACGGGGTGCCCAATAAAACGCACAGCAGCGTTTGAAAAGAGCCGGCGTGACCAACCAAAGCCAGGGTTTCGCCCTGATCATAGCCTTTGATCTGCGTTTCAAAAAAGGCGCGGGTGCGTGTCGCCAGTTCGATCAAGGTTTCCCCGCCGCTGGGGGCGATGGTCGGGTCGCCGGTCTGCCAGCGTTGGTAATCCTCGGCGTATTTGGTTTGGATGGCTGCCATGGAAAGCCCGTCCCACGAACCGTAATCTTGCTCCATTAAACGCGCGTCTTCCTGCAAAAGGGCGTCGCCGAACACGATGCGGGCGGTGTCGGCGGCGCGTTGCAGCGGGCTGGTGAACACCGCTGCAATGGGTTCGTCGTTAAGTCTGGCGGCGAGTGCGGTGGCTTGGGCGCGGCCGCGTTCGGTCAGTGCATCGTCGCGCCGGCCCAAAAACAAACCGTGCTGATTGCCAACCGCCTCGCCGTGGCGTACCAAGAGCAGGCGGCGCTTGGTGACGCGCTGTTTCATGGCAGTTCTTTAAGCAAGTTGGCCATTTCGACGGCGGCCACGGCGGCTTCTGCGCCTTTGTTGCCGGCTTTACAGCCGCTGCGTTCAATCGCTTGCTCGATGTTTTCGGTCGTGATGATGCCGAAGGTGACGGGCACGCCGGATGAAAGCGAGGCGGTAATCAGACCTTTGGCGGCTTCGGCGGCGATGAGGTCGAAGTGAATGGTGGCGCCGCGAATGAGAACGCCCAGACAGACGACGGCGTCGTATTTGCCGCTTTCGGCCAAACGTTTGGCGACGAGCGGAATTTCAAAGCAGCCTGGCACCACGACGTGGTGAACGTCCTTGCGATCCACCCCGTGGCGAACCAGTGCATCCTCGGCACCCGCCGTGAGTTTGGAACCCATGAAATCATTCCAACGCGTGCTGACCACGGCGATTTTGAGGCCGGTGCCCACCAAGTGTCCTTGCATGATCTTGCCCATTGTATTCTCCTTCCGTATGTCGGCCGAACTCGAGGCGAGGGTCGCGTTTGCCTCGGGTCTGCTTATTGCCAGTCGCGTGCGGGTGAAAGCAGGTGACCGAGCTTTTCAGCTTTGGTTTTAAGATAGCTATCGTTTTCTTTATTGGGTTTGATGACATGCGGAACGCGTTCGGTCACGCCGATTCCGCAAGCTTCCAATTCCGCCATTTTCTTGGGGTTGTTGGTCAACAAACGCACGCTTTTAATGCCCAGGTCGCGCAGGATCGCCGCGCCGACGTCGTAGCTGCGCATGTCCTCGGGAAAACCCAAGTGCAGGTTGGCTTCGACGGTATCCATGCCGCGCTCTTGCAGCGCGTAGGCTTTGATTTTGTTGGCGAGACCAATGCCGCGCCCTTCTTGCGCAAGGTACAGGACAATGCCGCAACCTTCCTCGACAATGCGTTCCAACGCCTTTTCCAACTGGGGCCCACAATCGCAGCGTCGCGAGTGGAAGACATCGCCGGTCAGGCAAGATGAATGCAAGCGCACCATGACGTTTTCCTCGGCCCGTTCGCCGAAACACAAAGCGAGGTGTTCCAGGTTGTCGTGGTCTTTGTAGGCAAAGGCTTGGAAGGTGCCTTGCTGCATGGGAATGGTGGCCACCTCAATGCGCGACACAATGTCCTCGCGCTGACGGCGGTATGCGGTCAGGTCTTCAATGGAAATGATTTTAAGATCGTGTTCGGCGGCCATTTTTTTGAGTTCGGGCAAACGGGCCATGCTGCCGTCGGGGTTTAACACCTCGCAAATGACGCCGACCGCCGGCAAACCGGCCAAACGGGCCAGGTCGATGGCGGCTTCCGTGTGGCCGCGCCGTGCTAAAACGCCGTTAGGCCGGGCGCGCAGTGGGAAGATGTGGCCGGGCATGGTGATGTCGCCGGGTTTGCTGTCGGGATCGGCCAAAATGCGAATGGTGCGGGCGCGATCATGGGCCGAAATACCGGTGGTGACGCCGGTGGCGGCGCCGACGGACAAACCAAAATTGGTGCCGAATTTGGAGGTGTTGGCGCGCGGATTCACCATTAAGGGAATCTGCAGGCGCTCGAAGTAACTTTCTTCCAGTGGGGCGCAAATTAAACCGCGACCGTGGATGGTCATGAAGTTAACGGCTTCGGGCGTGACCATGGCGCCGGCCATGGTTAAATCACCTTCATTCTCACGATCTTCATCATCGACGACGATCACAAATTTGCCTGCCTTGATGTCTTCAAGGGCTGCTTCAATGGTGGCTAAAGGCATGCTAATCTCCAGTGCATTCGAATGACGCGTTTCGCCCGCTGCGTTAAGGGTTCGGGACGAAAGGACGGGCCGGGCGCGTCTTCAGGCGGACAGGTCGCCGGTCGCGGCGACGGCCGATCCAAGTTTCGAGAAAGGTAGGTCGCCGGTCGGCCCGAGAAAAACGCGGGGGCCGGTAGGTAAAGCGTTGCGCGAGGACGCCGAATAACAAATTCGAAGGTAAAAAGCGGCGTGGCAAGCAATGCGGCGAATGAAAAAGGCGTAGATCCAACGTGAAATCGACCTGGCTAACTAAGGTTGGCGCGGGCGTGAGTCGCTTGGCGAGGTGAACCGCGACCACGGCGGCACACGCGACGAAACCATGCGGGCGCGACATAAAATCGGCCCGGAAATGCCGCGCGGCTCCATACTAGCAAATTATCCCTCATATTACCCGGACAAAACGCGTCGGTGGCGGGCAAAGCAAAGGGTGCGGGGCGAAGCTGTTTGGGTTGTTTGGGTTTGTGATTTAAATATTTGAAAACAATAGTTTTGTGTTGCTTTTGCGGTGTGCTATTTGTGCGGTTGAGGTCGAAAAGTCGGCTGTTTATCTGCTTCAAGTACGGCTCACGCGTCGCTGACGCGTGCGGACGGTGGACAGCGATCGCACGATGCTTGGCCGCTTGTTTTGCGACTAATAGTATCGGTTCAATAGGTTTATGGTCTGGGAAACGGTTTTTTGAACCCTGGGTGGCCGTATGCCGCGCTGTGGCACGGTTGGTGCGCAGGCTTATAAAAAACCATTTTCTTTGAGCTTTTCCATGGAAAGACCCGCGCGATCCGCCTGGCGGTCCTGAACGATGGGGGCGATCAGTTTCTCGACGTACTTGCCGAGAATATCCACTTCGATATTGATCGCGTCGCCGAGCTTGCGCCGCGGCAGGACGATGTGGTCCTGGGTGTGCGGCACCAACATGACGTTAAACCGATCCGGCCAAACATCAACGACGGTGAGGCTGGTGCCGTCCAAGCTGATGAAGCCCTTGGTGACCACATAACGCATGATGGCGGGTTCTGCTTTAATGGTGAGCCATAGCGCCTCGCGGTTGCCTTTGCGCTCACGCAAGATGCCGCGTCCGTCGACGTGGCCCTGCACGTAGTGACCGCCCAGGCGGGTGGTCGGCGTCACCGCGCGTTCTAAATTGACCGCATCGCCCAAGGCCAGGTCACCGAGGTTGGTGCGGCTCAGCGTTTCGGGCGCCACGCCGACGGTGAATTGGCGGTGGTCAAACTGGGTGACGGTTAAACACACGCCGTTGACCGCGATGCTGTCACCGATGGCGGTGCCCTCGAGCACCACGCGGCCGTTGAAGGTCATTGTCAGGCCGCTCGGTCCCTGACCTTTGTGGGCCAAATGTCCCATCTCTTCGACGATCCCGGTAAACATAGTTTCCTCCCGGAGGTGAACGGCGTGTGCAGCGCGATTAAAAGGGTTTGAAGATCATCAGCGCGGTCAGCAGAGTGACCAGCGTGTGTTGGATGCCGGAAAAGGCGGCGATGCGCTTGCGCAAGGCGGTTTCGGCGGCTTGTGAGTCGGCGCCGGCGTCGAGGCTTTTGATCAAACCGATCATTGGTTTCATCAAAAACACGTTGATGTTGGCCAACGATGCGACCATCAGCAGGGGCGCGGCGTGAACCCAACGCTGGCCGGGCGTGGTCCACAGGCCGGCTTGTGAGGCAAGGGCAATCCCGGTCAATAAGGCGAGCAAACCGGTGGCGTTCATGTGAACCATTAAAAAGGTTTTCATTTTGTGCAGGCTTTCCAGCATAACGCGGCGGTCGTCACCGACCAGGGTGGCGCGGTACCAGCGGCCAAAGGTGAAGGGCAGGCCGAAAAAAACCATGGCGCTAATAATGTGGACGAACCGGAGAACGAAATAAACATCCATAGTGCGATTCCTTGGAAATAACGGATAGCGGCGTGCACGCCGGTCGAGGCGGCACGGTCCCGTGTGGTCGTTGCCGCCGGCATTGTAACCCGAAACCCGCGTAAACCCGCGCTTTTCTGCGCGCAAGCGCCGGCCGGCGCGCATTGAGAAGCGCCTGGTTGTGGTGGGTTGGCCGGTCGGTTTTGGCCTAGGCTTAGTGGGTTTCCAGCCAGCGTTCCAAGTCTTCGTGTAAGTTCTCTACCATGGGCACGAGTTGGTCGAGCTTGGCTTTGACGTCGGCCATGTCGCTGTCGCGACCCATGCGTTCCATCTCAAAGGCCAGGTCGTGGACCAGCGGTGCGCCGAAATTGCCAACCGAACCTTTAAAAGTATGGGCGGCGCGGCGGATGTGGTCGGCATTGCCGTCGGTGACCGCTTTACTGAGGTCGCCGATTTGCGGCATACAGCTTTCCAAAAAGACACCGACCATTTCCTTGAGGAGCTCCTGGTCACCGTCGAGGATTTCGTAGAGGTAGTTCAAATCGGCATGGCCGAATTTCAGTTCATCGCGCGATTCCTCGGCACGGCGGCCGGGGTCGAGAAAGTCGCGCAAACTCTGGGCAAGGGCCTCGTTGCTGGTGCTCTTGGTAACGCGCGCCAATTCCGTTTTTAATTTGTCGGCCTCAATCGGTTTGGCGATAAAACCCACCGCACCGAGATCTAGGGCGGCCAGCACGTTCTGCTCAGAAGCGGCCGAGGTCAACATGATCACAGGTATTTTGGCCAGATCGGGGCGGGCCTTGAGGCGACGCAGGACATCCATGCCGTCCATCTCCGGCATGACGATGTCAAGCAGAATGGCGTTGGGTTTGACATCACTGGTGATGGGCCGTTTGCCTTTTAAACCCAACAGCGCGGCGGCTGAGTCGGCATGCACCACTTCGATTTGGTAGGGTTCGAGAATGCGTTTGACGACAACGGCGGCCAGTTTGGAATCATCGACGATGACAACCGTAGGCATGGCGGTTCTCCTGTGGCTATAGGAGTCCAATCGGAAAAACGAGCGTTTCCTTTAGTTTTTGGTGAAAAAGCGCGGGGCGAAGATAAATTTACAAAGTCGATGAGTTTGCGCGGTTTACACGCGTGGTCATTCTCATTCAAGCCGACTTTGGGCGACCCTCGGTGAGGGGAGGGACGGGCGAGGGGCGGCTACAGGGTTTTGAGGTAGTCGTTAAACTCTTCGTTGGTGGAGGTAAAAACCTGCTGGATTTGCACGACCTGATCTTGCAGCAACGCATGGTCGCCGGCGTTGGCGGCTTTTTCAACGGCCAAAGCGGCTTCCTGCATACCGACGGCACCGATATTGGCGCTGGCCCCCTTGAGGGTGTGAGCGGTTGATTTCACCGCGGCCAAGTCGCCGCTGCCGGAATTGCGCATGATGTCGGCCACGTGGCCTTCTGCATCTTCCAGGTACATGCCGATGAGTTCTTGTTCGAACTCGACGTCGCCGTCCGAGGTTTCTTTGATGCGCGAGAAATCAACTAAAGATGTCATGGAATGGAACCCCTTTTCGCCTGGTGAGGGTATGTTGCAAGCGATAAAACGCCGGTTAGGAGGTGGAAAAGCTCAGCCTTGGTTCGCTTATCGGAAATCCCGTAGGATTCTTGATTCTGGCCGGGCAAAAAAATAGGGGAGGGATTTATTGGAAATAGATGGGTTCGCCGCGACGGTGGGTGGTGCACGAGGGTGGTTGAGGGTTATCCGCGGGAGGTGATGGTGGCGTCGTGAACTGTCGCTGTGGTCCAAATAATCGCGGCGAGGCAGGTGGGCGTCGGTGGCACGGGTCACCCTATTTTGGCAACTGTGAGCCGGGTCACCCTTTGGCGGCGTGGTGCCTGGGCGGTGGCCGGCCTAAGTCACACGTCGTGTGGACGTTGATTTGCTTGGTGGTGCGGCTTCCAGCGGGTCGGGCGCGGCGCTAGGGTGTCGTCGTCGCGCCGCGTTGCGGGTTGTGCGGGGGTTGGCGCCCATCCGGTGGGGTCTTTAGATTAAAATGCTGGAATTAATGGGATTGTTAGCTTGTTGTAGTGACGATGAGCGGCGTGATCGGCCGCCTTCGCGATCGGCCCGGCGCGAGAGGCGGGGTGGGGCATGATGCTAAAGTAAGCTGTTCACCCGATCACGCGATATGTTAAAATTCCGGGTCCTATAAGTCCAAGGGATTGCTTGTTTTACCCCCTTCAGGAGTCACACTTTTTATGCGCCGCTCACGGTTTTTGATCAATACCCTTAAAGAAACACCCAAAGAAGCAGTCGTTGTGTCGCACGTTCTCATGATGCGTACCTGCATGATTAAACAGCTCGCTTCAGGTATTTACACGTTAATGCCGCTGGCATTGCGTTCGGTTCGCAAAATTGAAGCCATCATTCGCGAGGAACTCGACCGCGCGGAATGCCAGGAATTGTCGATGCCCATGGTGCAGCCGGCCGAGCTGTGGACCGAGAGTGGTCGTTGGCAAGCCTATGGCAAAGAATTACTGCGGTTTAAGGATCGCAAAGAGAATGGCTACTGTCTTGGACCGACCCACGAGGAAGTGATCACCGATATCGCGCGTCGCGAAATTCGCTCCTACAAAGACTTACCGGTGAACCTGTACCAAATTCAAAATAAGTTTCGCGATGAGATTCGCCCCCGTTTTGGCTTAATGCGGGGCCGCGAATTCTTGATGAAGGACGCCTACAGTTTCGACGTCGATGAGGAAACCTGTAACGCCTCGTATTGGTCGATGTACGAAGCGTACAAACGGATTTTCACCCGTTGCGGTTTGACCTTCCGTCCGGTTGAGGCCGACTCGGGCGCCATTGGCGGTAGCTTTACCCACGAATTTCACGTGTTGGCAGGTTCCGGCGAAGACGAGATTTTAAGTTGTAACAACTGCGATTACGCCGCCAATGTGGAGCGTGCCGAACTGGCCTCCGTCAGCGCTGCCGCTGCGCCGAGCGCCGATGCGACGGCCCCGCAAGAAGTGCACACGCCGGCCAAGAGAACCATCGAAGATGTGGCCGCCTTCTTGGAAACGACCCCGGACCAATGTGTCAAAACGCTGGTATTCCGTGCCGGAGATCAAATCGTCGGCGCCTCGTTGATGGGCCATCGCGAGTTGAACGAAGCGGTGCTGCGTGGGCGTTTGGATGTTGCCGAAATGGATTTGGTGACCGATGCGGCGACCTTTGAAAAACACGGATTGTGTCCCGGATTCATGGGACCGATCAATTGGCCTGAAGATGTTCCGCTTTTCGTCGATGAGGAAGTTATGGGGCGTGAGACGGTGGTAACCGCCGGCAATAAAGCGGACTACCACCTGACCGGTGTGATCCCCGCGCGCGATATCAAAGCTACCGAAGTGATGACATTGCGTTCGGCGCGTGCCGGAGACGCTTGCCCTCGTTGCAACGAGGGGGCATACGAATCATTCCGCGGCATTGAAGTGGGCCAGGTGTTTAAGTTGGGAACCAAGTATTCCCAGTCGATGAACGCGACCTACCTCGATGCCGAGGGCAAGGAACAGGTCATGGTCATGGGTTGCTACGGCATCGGCGTTACGCGCACGATGGCGGCCGCCATTGAACAAAATCACGACAAAGACGGGATTATTTGGCCTGTTCAGATTGCGCCGTTCCATGTCGCCCTTTTGAATCTCGATGTAAAGGACGATGAGGTAAACGAAGCATGTGAGGCGATCTTTAAAGGATTGCGGTCGGCCGGTGCGGAAGTCTTAATTGACGACACGCCGTTGCGACCCGGTCCAAAGTTTAAAGACGCCGACCTAATCGGCTTGCCGATTCAGGTAAAAGTAGGCTCAAGATCCTTAAAGCAGGGTAATATTGAGGTCAAGGTTCGCAAGACAGGAGAGCGTCGCACGGTACCTTTGGCGGGTGCCGTAGAAGAAGTGCTTGGCTTGTTAAACGAACTGGGTTGGAACGCCTCGCCCGGACAGGTGTGAATTGCCGAAGAAGCGACTACATCGGGTAAGTATCTATCTCCTGGACCCTGATCGTCGGCGCGTTTTATTGTGCCGGAGCGAGCAGGGTCCGTTTGCCTCGAAGTACGTGGCTTTGAGCGCGGGGCTCAATGACGTTGAGACCCCGCTTGAAACGCTGCGCACCTTGGTCACCCGGGTGACCCGTCTGGACTTTGACTTCCTGGGCCACGCGACGTCGATGCCGACGGTCTTGGATGAACAGAGCGTCAAGTTTTTTCCGCCGATCCATCTGCAAGTCACCGCCATCGATCAGAATACCGATATTGTCGAGTACGTTTATGTGGGTCAAGCCAAGTCGGCGCCCACCTTCCGTGAGGGTTCACCGCTGAATTGGTTCACGCCCGCCACGTTGCGCAATGCCCCGACCCACGTCAAAGCGGTCGTGCATCACATTCTGTCATTGATGGGTTAGGTCCGGCGGCGTTTAACCCTCAAGGGCCATGCTATAGTAGCCGGGTCGCCCGGACAGGGTCGCCCGGATAGGGTCGCCCGGACAGGGTCGCCCGGACAGGGTCGCCCGGACAGGGTCGCCCGGACAGGGTCGCCCGGACAGGGCGGACGCTGTTTTTTTTACCGAACACGGCCCCGATCGAGACGGATCGCGCCTGCACTTTTTAGGCGCCGTTTTTCGGGGCGCGTCGTCGGCGCGAGCGAGCCCAATGCGCCGTTCAATTTTCGCTTGTTTCGCTGCTAAAACGCGTTAGGGTAGAAGCGACGAAAACCGGGCGCCGGTGTTGATTTATTGAAAATGTTGGGTTCGCACAAGCCCGGCATTGAGTTCAACGGCTCGGCCAGGTACGGCCGGGACAAAGTGAGGTACCATGGAAACCATTAAAGCGACGACCATTATCGCCGTTCGCAAAAACGGCCAGGTCGCGATTGCGGGCGACGGTCAAGTGACCTTGGGTCACGTCGTCATGAAGCACAGCGCAAAAAAAGTACGCCGACTCTACGATGACTCTATTTTGGCAGGATTTGCCGGCTCCGCCGCGGACGCGTTCACTCTTTTCTCGCGCTTCGAAGCGAAACTTGAGGCCTACAAAGGCCAACTGATGCGCGCCGTCGTCGAGCTTTCCAAGGATTGGCGTTCCGATAAGGTATTGCGAAATTTGGAAGCCATGCTCATCGTGGCCGATGCCGACCACCTGTTTGTGGTGAGTGGGAACGGTGACCTGATTGAACCCGACGAAGGGATCGTCGCCATTGGCTCCGGCGGTTCTTATGCCTACGCGGCCGCTAAAGCGCTGGCGCGCCATACCGAACTCAACGCGAAGGACCTGGCCGTTGAAGCGATGCGGGTTGCCGGCGACATCTGTATCTATACCAACCAGGAAATCACGGTGGAGGCAATTGGCTAATGGAACAAGAAATTTTTGACTTAACCCGTGCTTTACCCAACCTAACCCCACGCGAAATCGTCGCCGAACTGGATCGTTACATCATCGGTCAAGAAAAAGCCAAACGCGCCTGTGCCATTGCCCTGCGAAACCGGCGTCGCCGTCAGCAGGTCCCAGCGGAGCTGGTTGACGAAATTCTCCCCAAGAACATTCTTATGATTGGTTCCACCGGTGTCGGTAAAACCGAAATCGCGCGACGCTTGGCCAAATTGGCCCATTCACCGTTCGTGAAAGTGGAAGCGAGCAAGTTTACCGAAGTCGGTTATGTCGGTCGCGATGTAGAATCGATGATTCGCGACCTGGTCGAGATCGCCATCAATATGGTTAAAGAAGAACAGGCGACCTTGGTTCGGGAAAACGCCAAAGAACGTGCCCTCAACCGTATTTTAGATCTGTACCACCCGCCGTTGCGACCCGCGTCCAACCTGAGCGATGAGGATCGCGATCGCATCCTCGCGCGCCACGAGACGCACCGCAATAACCTGCGTGAGAAGTTGATTGCCGGCGAGCTGGACGAGGAAAAGGTCAAGCTGGAAGTCAGTGACAGCCAGTCGCCGTTCATCACCATGTTCAACGGTTCCGGTAGTGAGGAAATTGGGTTCAATTTCAAAGACATGCTGCCCAACATTCTCGGCGGTGGCAAAACCAAAGAAAAAGAGTTTCCCATCAAGGAAGCGATCCAGCGCGTGCAGCAAGAAGAAGAACAGAAGATGATCGATATGGATTCGGTAACCAAGGTTGCCTTGGAGCGGGTCGAGAATTCGGGCATTGTGTTCCTCGATGAGATTGACAAAATCGCCGCCGGCGGTCGTCAGGGTGGCGGCCCCGATGTCAGCCGCCAGGGCGTGCAGCGCGATTTGTTGCCAATCATTGAAGGTTGCACGGTCAATACCAAGTACGGCATGGTTAAAACCGACCACATCTTGTTCATCGCGGCAGGTGCGTTCCATGTCGCCAAAGTCTCCGATCTGTTGCCGGAACTTCAGGGTCGTTTGCCGATTCAAGTGACCTTAGATTCTCTGACCGAAGACGATTTTTTCCGGATTTTGGTCGAGCCTAAGAACTCGCTGATTAAACAGAACAAGGCGTTAATGGAAACTGAGCAGGTGACGCTTACCTTTACCGAGGAAGCCAACCGCGAAATTTCACGTTTGGCGTTCGCCGCCAACGAAACCCAGGAAAACATTGGGGCACGCCGTCTTCATGCGGTCATGGAGAAGGTACTCGAAGAGCTTTTCTTTGACGCCTCCGAAATGCCTGGCCAAACGGTTGAGGTCGACCTGGAATATGTGCAAAAGCACTACGGTAACCTCTCGACCAGCGACATGAAGAAGTACATTCTCTAACGCAATCGCATCGCGAAAAATCACCAAAGTGGTGGGGGTCCCAAGGGCCGCCCACCATTTTTTTTGTGCGGAATTTGGCGTATGATGAGGGCCAACCGGAGGCCGGCCAAGGCCGGCAGAGGGAAAAATGCGGTAGGGGAGGACGGCGTGAAATTCAGTACGGTCATGGGGAATTGTCAGAAGCTCGATGGGGGTGCCATGTTTGGTAACGCGCCGAAAGCCTTGTGGTCGCGTTGGGTGGAAACCGACGATCAAAACCGCATTGATTTGGCGTGCCGCGCGCTTTTGGTGGAAACCGGCAACCATAAAATTTTGTTTGAGACGGGGATCGGAGCCTACATGGCACCGAAGTTTAAGGATCGCTTCGGCGTTCAAGAATCGCATCACGTGTTGCTCGAATCACTGGCCGCGTTGGGTTTGGACCACGGTGATATCACCGCCGTGGTGGTTTCCCACCTGCATTTTGATCACGCCGGTGGGTTGTTGTCGGCTTGGGAAGAGGGTCAAAGCCCACAACTCCTGTTTTCCAATGCCCAGTTTTACGTCGGCGAAGGTGCCTGGGCGCGGGCTTGTGACCCGCATCCGCGTGACCGTGCTTCGTTTATTCCCGAGTTGCCGGGCCTGCTCACCGATAGCGGGCGCCTGCACAAGATAAAGGCGGATGACGTCCTGCGCTTCGATGATTTGTCGGTCCAGTTCTATGAAAGCGAAGGCCACACGCCTGGAATGTTGTTGGCCGATTTGCGTTGGGGCGAGGCACAACGGTTGGTGTTTGGTGCCGACTTGATTCCGGGTCGGCCCTGGGTGCACTTGCCGATTACTATGGGTTACGACCGTTTCCCCGAGCGTTTGATTGACGAGAAACGCGTGTTGTTAGACGGGCTTCACCGCGAAGCGGGTTGGCTTTACTACACCCACGATGCCGGCGCGTCGCTGTCGCGGATTGGTTTTGACCCGGAGAAAAAGAAATATTCAGCGTGTGAACCGCAAGAACGTTTGGTGCGTGCCACACTCGCTTAACCGCTGAAGCCTCAAAATGACGGGGGCGAGTGCCCAAACAAAGAAAAGCACAACATGGGGAGACCAGGTTGTGCTTTTCCGCGTGTTGGTTATTGGTTGGGCGGGCGGGGTGCCTAAAACTGCAGGCGGACCTGGCCCTCAAGCCATGGCCCGGGTTGATCGGACTGCCATGGCAATGTTTCGAGCAACCACCAAGCCGGAAGGTGGGGGTGGTTGCTCGCTTGTATTTCGATGTGAACGTTAAGGTCTCGATCGCTAAACGGCGAAAGCTCTTGGGCCACGCTGAGTTCAGTCATGTCAAAAGCCGTTTCGGCGCTGTGATTTTGGCTGTAGCGCAAGCTGACTTTGGAACCAAAGCGCTGCGATACCAGGGTGTAATCAAGGTTGCGAACAGTGAAGTCCGCCTGATCTCTAAACAGGCTAGGGGATCGAGAAACTCGGTCGGCAGAACCTCTTTGCTGCGACCAAGTTAGTTGGCTTCTCCAGTTACCGTGCGTCGTTTCGGCTTGGAACGTCACGGTGCGGTCATGTTGTCGGTAAAACCCGGTGTTCACAAAGTGGTGAGCGGGGTTTTCCAGGTAAGGGCCAAAAATATCGTAGGACGCCGGCGCTTGGGCGGTCTGATCGTCCAAGAAGGAGGCGCGCATGGTAAAGAAACTCCCTTCAGCTTGAACCTGGTAGCGGTGGACCCAGGATGACCACGCTTCTTCGTGGTGGTAACCCAGTTGGGCGTCGATAGCCAGGGGGAGGTTCGGAACCTTACGATTGCCTGTCAGCCACAGTTTTGCCGAGGAATGTTCTGCGTCTTCGACCTGGAGATGATCGAATTCTCCGGCAAGTCCCAAAACAGCGGTCTCACGCGTTTTCCATGTGGTGGCCATGCTGCTTTGTCGGGCGAGGCGGGTTTGGTTGCGCTGCCATTCACGGAAGCGAACCTGGTGGGTCAAGGGCTGCTGGTTGAGGCGGTAGCTCACGCGTTGGGTGGCATCGAACTCTTGGTGTCGATCCGCCGCGGCCCTTGTATCGGTGAGGGCGAGGTTGGTTTGGAAAACCACGGCCTCGCCGAATGAACCGTTGAGTTTAACTTGTTCACCGCGGTCCTGAGCGACCGCGTTTTGGTTGCGGATGGTTTGTGCTTCAAATCCCAATGCCAGCGACTCGTGGAGAAAGCTGAGGCCGGCACGAATGGCTTGTGTGTGGTTGCGACTCTCAGCGCGGCGTTCATCGCTCAGGCTGGAGTTCACGGAAATTTTGTCGGAAAGTTGGGTTCGCAACGTCACCGACGAACGCTGTTGGTGATCGCCGTTTACGCCCTGACGGGAACCGGTCTGAACCTGGGCGGTGAGGCTGTCGTCACCGAGATCGTCGAGGTTCACGGGGGCCAGGGTCTCGTGTTGAAGGTCGCGGTAAGGGGCGCGATTGGCGCGGCGGATCAAACGTTTGTAGCGTTCGCCCGGGGCCGAGGTTTGCGAGAGGTCGAGGTTGAGGGACATCTCGTGGCGCAGGGTGACGTTTTCTTTGTGGTTGCGCAGCAAGGTTTTGGTGCGCACCGGGACGTAGCCTTTTTTGAGGACCAAGAGGTTGTAGTTGCCAGGTTCCAGTTTGAAGGCGTATTGACCGTTGCGGTCACTTACCCCTCGTTGAATCAACACTTGGGCCATCTCGTGGAGCACGATGATTTTCGCGCCGCTGATGGGTCGACCGTCTTCCGACTGCACCAATCCCGTTAGGTTATTGGTGGCGAAACACGTAACGCCGCTCAGCAGTATTAGGGAAAACCACTTAAACATGGTTGCTCCTGTAAGGACGATCACCCTTTCCTAAAATTAGGACCTTCGGTCCATCAATATAATCCAAACCAGGCCAAGTTGCAAATTAGCAGGCGGTCTGAAAGGCCCGCGGTCGTCTACGCCTTGCAACCGATGGTGCCTGTCGCAAGTGCTTTTCGCCAGGATTAAGTAGTTGAAAGAGATGATTTTAGGTTCGCCGACGAAGCGCGTTGTGAATCGTCGGTGGGGATTTAGGTAGGTGTGCGAATTTTTTTGAGAAGGACGAATTCTCCCGAGGTGGTGTGGTTTCTTTTTCCCTGTGGTTTCAGGTTTTAATGCACGGCTTCCCGCGTGGGGTTCGCCCAACTTGAATTTTTACATTAAATCTTCTTTAAACCCGCTTTCGCCACGAGCAAGGTGCGAATGCCTTTACCGGGAAAATGGACGCTAACCTTGCGTTGTGCGCCCTGGCCCATCACGACGGACACGGTGCCTTGCCCAAAAGAAGCGTGTTCGACACGGTCTCCCGGTTCCAGGCTCGGCCCACTTTCGTCGCCGCCGGCGAGGCTGCGTTTGATTTTGCCGGTATCGATACCAAGCCGCTCCATTTGTGCGGTGAGGCGCTGCTGTTGCGTCTGCTTGTCGCCCCAGGGTGACGGGCCGGTCGATTTGACGGCGGCGGCCGGCACCTCGGCGCTGACCTTGGGCGGCAACAGGAAGCGTGATTTGTGGTTGCGCACGATTTTGCCGAAGGTCTGGCGACTGCGCGCATAACTGAGGAATAAACGCTGTTTGGCCCGTGTGACGGCCACGTAAAACAAACGCCGTTCTTCTTCAATCGAGTTGGGGTTGTCGTCGAGCGCGCGCTGGTTGGGAAAAACGCCGTCTTCCAAACCCATAACGAATACGGTGTCGAATTCCAAGCCTTTGGCGGCGTGAACGGTCATCATGTTGACGCGCGGTTCGTCGGGGTTGAGGTCGTCTTGATCGGAAACCAAGGCACTGAAGTCCATGAATTGCGACAGGGTTTCAACGCCTTTGGCCTCTTGCTCCACCATGCTCGCCATCAGTTCTTGTAAGTTGTCGAGGCGACTGTCGACGGTGGTGGTATCGAGTTTTTCCAAGTACTCCTTGTATTCCAGGCGATCAACGAGTTTCTTGAGCCAGTTGCTGGGTGTTTCGTTTTGAGACCATGTGACCATGTCGCGGTAAAGCTCGTTAAAGACTTGCAAGCCTTTAAAGCCTTTGCCGCTCAGTGCTTTGTCTTTAATAGCCCGGTCCATTAAATCGGGAATGTTGGAGCCTTCTTCAAAATAGACGTACAGCTTGTCTTGGCTTTTGGCGCCGATGCCGCGCGAAGGCACGCCCAGCGCGCGAACAAAACTGGTCCAGTCGCGTGGGTTTACCACAATGCGCATGTAGGAAAGCAGGTCTTTAATTTCCTTGCGGTCGTAGAACTTGAGCCCACCGATGAGCTGGTAGGGCACACGGTAGCGGCGCGCGGTTTCTTCCAGCAAGCGCGAGAGCGCGTTGGAGCGGAACAAAATGGCAAAGTGGTTGAACGGTAACTTGTCGTTGCGGTTCAGCGAGCGAATTTGCTGGATGATGGTTTCGGCTTCGTTGGTGGCGGTGTACTCATCATTAATAATGATGGGTAAACCCTCGCCGCTTTCGGTCCATAGTTTCTTGGGTTTGCGCAGCTTGTTGAGGTTGATGACAGCGTTGGCGTAATCGAGGATGGACTGGGTACTGCGGTAGTTTTGCTCCAGTTTGAAGACCTGGGTGCCGCGGTAGAAGGTGTCGAAATGGAGGATGTTGGTAATGTCGGCGCCGCGCCAGCCGTAAATGCTCTGATCTTCATCGCCGACGACACAGAGGTTGTGCTGCTCGTTGAGCAAGAGGTTGATCAGCTTCGATTGAATTTGGTTGGTGTCTTGATATTCGTCGACCATGATGTATTCAAAACGGTGACGGTAGCGCTGTTGGACCTCGCTCCAGCGTTCCAGGATTTGACAGGTTAAGTGAAGTAAGTCGTCAAAATCCAGCGCGTTCTGAGCCAGCAGTTCGTCTTGGTAATTCTTGTAGATCTGCTGTTCGACCGGGTTGTTGAGCTCGCCGCCCAAATCGCCCGCGTTTTTGAGGTAACTGATGCGGCTGCGGAGCCGTTGCGCCGGATAGTTTTTCTCTTCCAGGTCCATGTTGCGAATCACACGCTTCAAACAAGAGGTTTGGTCACTGGTGTCGTAGATGACGAAGTTCGAGTCGCGGTCGAGGTAGTTAATTTCGCGACGCAAGAACATGGCGCAAAAAGAGTGGAAGGTGGTGATGGTCAGGTCGCGGGCGTCCTTGCCGACGGCGCGTTCGATGCGCTCGCGCATTTCCTGGGCGGCCTTGTTGGTAAAGGTCATGGCCAGGATTTGGTACGGGCTGATCCCTTTGTGGATCAGGTACATAATACGGGTAGTGATGACCTTGGTTTTTCCAGAGCCCGCGCCGGCGACAACCAAGACGGGGCCTTCGGTCGCCTCGACGGCGGCGCGTTGTTGGGGGTTGAGTTGATCAAGCTGATCCTGCATGCTCACCTGCCGTAAATTTGCTGTAGGTCGCCAAGTTAACATTGCCACCGGACAAAATGACGACAACGCGTTGCCCGGCAAAACGTTCGCGATTGGCGGCGAGGCACGCCAAGCCCAGGGCGCCGGAGGGTTCGACGATCAGTTTGAGATAGACGGCCAAGTCTTTGAGGGCGGCCATGATGGCGTCTTCATCGGCGATCAGGCCGGCATTGACAAATTGTTTGATCAGCGCCCAATTGCGATCGCCCAAACACAAGGCGCGTGTGCCGTCGGCGATGGTGTCGGCAAAGGCGACGCTGGTCAAGGTGCCGGACTCGAGGCTGCGTCGCGCATCGTCGGCAAGCGCGGGTTCACAAGCGTAAACCGCACAGTGGGGTCGCAGCGATTTCAGGGCAAGCGAGTTGCCGCCGAGCAAACCGCCGCCGCCGGTCGGCACCAGTAAGGCGTCGAATTGCGGGATTTCCTCAAGCACTTCGAGGACCACGGTGCCTTGGCCTGCGATAATCGCATCGTGGTCGTAAGAAGGAATCATGGTTGCACCACTCGCGGCGGCGTAGTCGCGGCAGGCTTCAAAACGATCCTGGGTGGTCAAGCCGGCGAAACGGACTTGGCCGCCGTAGTGTTTGACGGCGTCGACTTTGGCGAGGACGGCGTCTTCGGGCATGAAAACGGTGGCGGCACATCCGCGTGAGGCGGCGGCCCAAGCAACGGCCTGACCGTGGTTGCCGGAACTGTAAGTGGCTATTTCGGCGGGGAGTTCTGGCAGCATGGCGAGAAAGTGGCTGACGCCACGTGCTTTAAATGACCCGGTTTTTTGCAGGTTCTCCGCTTTAAAATAAACGTCACAACCGAGTTTGCGGTTCAGCGTTTGTGACTGAAAAATAGGCGTTTGGTGAATGAAGGGGCGGATGCGAATGCGGGCCGCGAGTACGTCTTCGAGTTGTTGCGTCATGCGAACTCCCTCGGGGTTGGTCGGCCCATCTTACCTGAGCCTGGCCGGTTCTTGACAGGGTTATTGAAGCGGTGGTGTGAACGGCGTGGGGTGTTCACGGGTCTGAAAAAAAAGAAAGCCGCACTAGTGCGGCTTTGCAGTTATTCGTGTCATTGGGGTTAACCGACGTCGGAGCGACGCTCCAGATTTTCAAAATCGGCAGTGTCGGCCAAATGAAGTTCGGCGACGGTGGCCAAAACCAAATCGGTTTTAAAGGGCTTGCGCAGAATGGCTTGCACGCCCGGCCACTTATCCATGTTGTATTTCGCGGTGTCGGTAACCCGGGTTGCCAGGATGATCGGAATATGGTTGGTCTCCGGACGTCGCGCCAGGTATTCGCAAATTTTGCGGCCTTTACCTCCGGAGATCTCGGGTTCCAGAATGAGGATGTCGGGCATGATTTGATTAATTTGGGCACTTACATCGCGAGCGTGCTTCACGTAATAAACGGTGAAACCCTCTTTACCGAGAATGCGCTCGACCATGAAGTGAGTGATGTTGGCGGAGTCAGCCACCAGAATTTTTCGCAATCGCCACCCCCTGGGCCGAACTCAATGCCGAAGAAAGGTCGCCACAAGGCAAATTTTCAGTCCGTGCATGAGCTCAGTTTTAAGCGTGCTCTCTAGATATGGTGGTCTCTTTTTTTGGAGATACTATATGTAGAGATAAGGGCGCGCTTAAAACTCTGTTTCAATTAAGTTTAGATTGTAATACCATTTTTGGGAAGGGCGAACTCGCATTTCTCCCCTTTTTTGGGAGGATCGCTTTGAGAAATGGGCGCGCGGGATCCCATTCTATTTGTCCATTCTTTGTGTCGCGTTGTGGCGGGGCTCCTTCTTTGAGGAAGGGCGATTGGCCTGGCGGCTCTTGGTTGCAGGCGTCCGCCCGACGGAAGAAGCCGCCGCTTCGAAAGCGCAGGAGGAAGGCGGCCCTTTTGGGTGGGGGCGCTTGGGCCCCATTTCGTCTGCGCCCTGCCGGGTTAGGAAGGGCGTCCCGGCGTTGGCGCCCTATTTTGCGGCTCCCGCCTCGGAAGAATTGGCGCGCAGTGTCTTTGTCTCCCAGCCCCGTTAACGCCCGCGATGTAGGTTTGTTCAAGGTTGGTTTGGTGGGGGCGGGTTCGGTGTTTTGGGTGTGTTTCCGTTGCTACCGTTGTACTTTTGTGGGTCTAGTGATGTGTGACACTTAATTGAAAAACGGCACGCGAGGATCAGGTTTAATTCTTTTGTTTCAGTAACGCAGCGGCGAACTGGGGTTACAAGCGTTGTATCAAAGCATAGCTATATAAGTGACGTTACCCTTCTTTTGCATATGAATCAAAAAGGTTACAACCTCTGTATTATGAGCCTATGCAGTGGGCGATTGACGGTCTTGTCCCCGCGGACGACAGCCGGGAAACAGGCTGCGGCCGGGCGCTCAGTTTAGCGCAACATCGCGGGCGGAAGCTGGTCAGCAGACCAAACGAGCTGCGCGCCAATTCTTCCGAGGCGGTAGTGGCTGCGATGAGGGTGTTGTCGCGCGGCCGCCCTTTCTAACCAGGTATGGCGCAGGCGGCATGTGGCCCAAGCGGCACCCACCAAAAGGGGCCGCTTTCCTCCCGCGCTTTCGGAGCGACGGCTTCTTCCGTCGGGGCATCCCTGGAGCCGAGGGTGAGGGCGAGGACGCCCTTCCTCAACTGGTTTTGAAGCGGAGGGTGGCTTTGGTGCCTTTGCCGGGGGCGGAGTCGATGCGCATGGTGGCGCCGTTGACACGCAGAATGTCCTTGGTCGCGTTGAGGCGAATGCCGGGGATCGACTTGCGATCGTCGAAGGCGGGATCGAGGATGCGATCCAGCTCTTCCGGTGCCATACCGCTGCCGTTATCGATGATTTGCACCAAAATCTCGCCGTTGGCGAAGTGGGAACCGACGGTGAGTTTGCCGTTGGGTTGCTCATCCAGCGAATCAATCGCGTTCAGGAGCAAGTTCAACAGGGCTTGCATGATTTGCTGGCGGTCGAGTAGCAGTTGCGGCATGTTGGGGAAGAGCTGGGCCATCCAAGTGACGCGGCGCTGTTCCATACGGGCCTGTAACAGATCGCGAACCGACTCAATCAGGTGATTGATGTTGCTGGGTTCGGTGGTGTTGGTTGGGGCTGCACTCAACATTTGCAACTGGTCGAATAAAACGTTGGTCGACTCGGGTAGGGTGACCTCGTTTTTGGCTTGTTTGAGCAGGTCCGGCAACAGATTGGCGGTGGGCTCGTAACGCTGCAAAGCGTAAAGCATGGCGTTCATTTTGGTCATGAACGAAAGGTCGCGGACGATGGCGGTAAAGGCGACGATGGTGTTGTTCTGGTTTTTGATGGGCGAGAAGGTGATGTTGACCGGGATGACCTCGCCCTTTTCGGTTTTGAGTTTGGTTTCAAAACCACGCACAACTTTGCCGCTGACCACGAAGGTCAAAACGCGGTTGAGGTCGGCCATTGATTCGTCGGGGAAGAGGATGTTGATGTTCTGATTCAGCACCGCTTCGCGGGGGTATCCGAACAGTTCCTCGGCGGCTTGGTTCCAGTTCTGGATCAGCCACAGCTCGTTAAAGGTGACAATGGCCTCGCCGGCGAAATTGACCAGGCTCTCGAGGAAACGACGAATCTTGAGGTTGTCGGCGTTGGACTTTTCCAATTTTTTGTAAAGCGTGTTGAGTTCTTCATTTTTCTTGGCGAGCAGGTCTTTGCTTTTCTTGAGGTCGCCGTATAGCCGCGCCGTGTCCATGTTGGAGGTGAGCGCTTTTTTGAGGAGCTGTTCTTTGCCTTCCTCGTCGTCTTGGTCGATGTTGTGGGTGTACTTGAGCACGGTGCGGCCGCTGCGTTCGGTGCCGGTGCTGTTATCGACGTCGGGGATGGCCTCGGGCTCTTTTTTGACACCAACGACCTGTTTGGCGTTGGCGAGCAAGGAGGTCTCGAGCTTTTCAATGACCGAGTCAATGTTTTTGATGCCCTTGGAAAGCTGGTACTTCTCGAAGATGTAGCGGACGGTTTGTTTGACCGTTTCGGAGAAGGTTTCGAGCACACCGATGCCGTCGACGGCAACGCCTTCAAAATAGGGGACGTTGCGGAAGTTGAGTTTTTGGTTGAGTGCGTCAACCGGCATGGCGCTGGGTAAATCGCGTTTGTTGTACTGTAAAACGAGCGGGACTTCTTTGATATTGAGGCGGTTCGCCTGCAAGTTGTGATGCAGGTTGTTGATACTCTGGACGTTCTCCTGGATCTTGGCCGGGTCGGAATCGGCAATGAACACCACGCCGTCGGCGCCGCTCAAAACAATGCGGCGAGTTGAGTCATAGTGAACTTGACCGGGCACGGTGTAAATCTGGAGCTTAATCGAGTTGCCGTAGACGTAACCGAGGTCCATCGGAAGCAGGTCGAAGAAAAGGGTGCGATCCTCCATGGTGTTGACACTGAAGAGATCGGTGCGCTGGTTGGGCGACATCATCTCGTGCAATTTCTGGAGGTTGGTGGTTTTCCCCGAAAGGCCGGGCCCGTAAAAAACGATCTTGACCAGAATCTCATTGTCTTTGGTATTGAATTGAACCATGAGGAACCTTAGCTATGAAGATGTCTCGCATTGTGGCGCAAAAAAAACGGAGGCAACCGGTACGTCTTCTCGGCGGAGCCGTCGTCGACACCGCGAGCGGTGATCGTGTCACCTCTGGTTCAACCGCTGCACCCTAAGCCGTCGCTCGGTGGTGCCGTCGCACAAGTCGATTGAACCGAGACCTAATCCTAACCTGTGGTGCTGAAAAGATAAACGATGAACCGACGGCAAACTGCGCTTTTCACACGCTATCCGACGTGGCCGCCCCCCGATCAGTATTTGAGTTGACGCTCATAACCCATCAATTTGCCAGTCTTTTGCGAGAGAGTCAAGCCTTTAAACCGCCAGTGGCGGCGGTGTTGATTTTCCCGCCCCGGCTTGGCAAATCCCTGGCGAACAAAAGGTTGACGGTCATCGTTGCCGGTGCGGTCGTTGCGGTTCTGGTCGACTTGGCGGCGGGTTGTCCGCCTGTTCGCCTTTTGGGAATTTGTGAAATTAAGGGAATCGTCGGGTTTTCCTACTTTCCTAAGGGTTTGTGTTGTTTACGATGGCGATATTCGGCGTTTGGCTGTTAATCCCTTTTTTTGTTTTGTGAGGGCGTTTGTCAAGTCCGCCCTGGCCTATTCGCGCTTTGGTGAAAACCCTGTGAAACAAAGAATGTCCCCATGACACCGGCGCCGTTTTTCTCTATAATGGCGCCTCAATTTAGGCCGTACGCACGCGCTCGCGATTCACCGCCTTTTCGTTTTGGCTTTGGCCGGGTCGGTCCGGTTTCGGTGAGCGGTGAAACTAGGGGAAGTTTCGCCGAGGCGAAGATGCGGCGGGCGGATGTATCCTGGATGGTCGGGGTGGTCTTTTGGGGAACCATCGCGGTCGATCAAAGCATCAAGAAGGTGATCGATGACGAACCAATGGCACTTGGATTCTTGGCGAGATTTTCCCGCGGCCCAGCAACCGGCGTATCCTGATCCCGCGCAGGTTGAACAGGTCCTGGCTGAATTGCGCCAGCAACCTCCGCTGGTTTTTGCGGGTGAGTGCCGCAAACTCAAAAAGAAACTGGCCGATGTGGCGGCGGGCAAAGCGTTCCTGCTCCAGGGTGGAGACTGCGCCGAGCAGTTTTCACAAAACCACGCCAAGATCATTCGTGAAAAGCTGCGCATTATTTTGCAAATGGCGGTCGTTTTAACCTACGGCTCGCTGAAACCTGTTGTTAAGGTTGGTCGCATTGCCGGCCAATACGCCAAACCGCGTTCCAAATCCAATGAAATGGTGAATGGTGTGGAAATGGCGTCCTATAAGGGCGATTCGGTGAACTCGGTGGAAGCCGATTTCGACGCACGCGTCCCGGACCCCGGCCGCATGCTGCGGGCCTACCACCAATCGGCATCGACGCTTAACCTGTTGCGCGCCTTTACCCACGGTGGTTACGCCGACCTCAACATGGTTAACGCTTGGAACCTGCAATTCGTCAAGAACAGTCCCTTGGGCCGTGATTACGAGGAGTTGGCGACCGAAATCCACCGCACGCTCAAGTTTATCGAAGCCTGCGGTATCGATTCGCGTCGTTTTCCGCAATTGAACCAAGTCGACCTTTACACGTCACACGAGGGCTTGTTGCTGGGTTACGAGTCGGCTCTGACGCGCTGTGATTCTCTGACCCAGGATTGGTACAACGTCGGCGCGCACATGGTTTGGATTGGTGATCGAACCCGTCAACTCGACGGTGCGCATATTGAGTATTTCCGCGGCATCAATAATCCGATTGGTATCAAAGTCGGCCCGAGTTGCAGCCCCGACGAATTGCTCAAGCTGATCGACGCCCTCAATCCCAACAATGAGGCCGGCCGTTTGGTGCTCATCACGCGTTTTGGCGCCGCCAAAATTGAAGCGATGTTGCCCGCTCTGATTCGCAAGGTGAAAGAGAACGATCGCCAGGTGGTGTGGACCACCGATCCGATGCACGGCAACACCTTCAACGCCGACACCGGCCACAAAACGCGCCGTTTCTCCGACATCCTGCAAGAACTGACGCTGTTCTTTAATATCCACCGCGCCGAGGGGACGATTCCCGGCGGCGTTCACTTTGAGTTGACCGGCGACAATGTCACCGAATGCCTCGGCGGCGCGGAAGACCTCAAGGAAGAACACTTGGCCAACGCCTATGAAACGGCTTGTGATCCGCGCTTAAACGCGGCGCAAAGCCTGGAAATGGCGTTTAAAATTGCGGGTATGCTGCGCGAAGACGCCTAACCCTTAGCTGATGTCGAGCCGGCGCGCCCGTGCGCGGCGGCTCGATTTTTCCCGCGCCCTGCTTTTGCGCTGTTGGACTACCCAGCGCGCGCCCTTTCGTCGATAATGGAAGCTTGCCGAGACACATTTGAGCCAGTGACCGTAACGCGCGTTTTTTGTCGCGGTGCGGTGAGCTACAACGAGGGGGAAATCGGTGTCGATTAAACAGGATTTATTGGCGCGTGCGGCCAAGTTTCACAAACGCATTGTTTTACCAGAGGGCGAAGATCCGCGTGTGATTGCCGCCGCCGCCGAAATGGTGCGTACCGGCATGGCGCGACCGGTACTGCTGGGTGCGGCCGACGTCGTCGCGGAACAAGCGCGCGCATTAGGCGTTGCCGGGGTGGCGCTTGAGGTGTTTCCGGCCGATCACGATGCCGACCGTTATGTGCCGGAGCTGATGGAACTGCGCAAGAAAAAAGGGCTCACGCGCGAGCAAGCGGAAGTATTGGCGGCCGATCCGCTGTTCAAGGCGGCGTTGATGGTGCGGGCCGGTGTGGCCGATACCTTTGTCGGCGGGGCGGTGCGCACGACCGCTGATACCGTGCGTGCCGCAATTCAGTGCATTGGGCCGCGCCGTAAAACGGTGTCCAGTTTCTTTTACATGATCATGCCGCCAGGGGACCGTGCCTTGCTTTATGCCGACTGCGGTGTGATTCCCTTTCCCGATCGCGAGCAACTGGCCGAAATTGCCATGGCCTCGGCGCAGAGCTGGCGTCAGCTCAACGGTACCGAACCTCGTGTGGCGATGTTGTCGTTTTCCACCTACGGCAGCGCCCGGCACGAATCGATTGACGTGATTCGCGACGCCCTCGCCATCGTGCGTGAGCGTGAACCCGAGCTGGCGATTGACGGAGAGTTACAGGTCGACGCCGCGTTGGTGCCCGAGATTGCGGCGCGCAAGGCGCCCGATTCGGCCGTGGGCGGTCAGGCCAATGTGTTGATTTTTCCCAATTTACATGCCGGCAATATCGCCTATAAGCTGACTGAACGGCTGGCCGGCGCCACCGCGTTGGGACCTTTGCTGCAGGGTTTAAACACGCCGGTTAACGACCTTTCGCGCGGCTGCAAAATGGAAGATATCTTGCTGGTCGGCGCCGTGTCCGCCATCCAAAGCGCCGAGTCGTGACGCCGTTACCACGGGCCTGGTACGCGCGCGACACCCTTTGCGTGGCGCGTGCGTTGCTGGGCTGTGTGTTGGTTCACCAACGGCCCGACGGTGTGCGGTTGGCCGGCCGCATCGTTGAAACCGAGGCCTATCATCAGGACGGCGATCTTGCCGCCCACAGTTACAGCGGACGTAGCGCGCGCAACGCGGTTATGTTTGGTCAGCCCGGCTACCTTTACGTTTATTTCATTTACGGCATGCATTTTTGCCTGAATGTGGTGACCGAAGCGGAAGGAATTGGCTGCGCGGTCCTGATTCGCGGTCTGGAACCGCTCGAAGGGGAAGCCGAAATGCAGCGTTTGCGCGGACCCAAAATCGCGCGCAAGCAATGGACCAATGGTCCGGCCAAGTTGTGTCGGGCTTTGGGGATCGACCGCGGCCACGATGGTTGCGACCTCACCGGCAGGTTGGTGTTTATCAGTGCGGGTCCCGATTACCCAGACGATGAAGTGGTGGTTACCACGCGCATCGGTATCAGTAAAAGCGTCGATTTGCCCTGGCGTTTTTACGTGCGTGATAATCCCTGGGTCTCGCGTCGCTAGCGCCGACAACCCAAAAAAAACGGGGTGGGCCTGAGCCACACCCCGTTTTGGTTGTTTGATCTTGCGTTGCCGGTTTCGGCTAGAACACAAAACTCAAGCGCGTGTAGTAGGAACCGCCGTTGAAGCCAAAGGGGGCGGTGCGGCGCGGGTACACAAAGATGCCGTTAAACGAGATCGCGGCATTGTTTTCGTCGGGAAACACGTCGAACAGGTTATTGGCGCCCAGCGACCAGGATAGGCTGTCGCTAAAGCGGTAGTTGAAGTCCAGGTCTACCAAGGTTTTGGCCGCGAAGACTTGATCGGTCGACGGATCACTCGCCGATTCCACCGTTTTGACACTGCCGAAACGGTTGGCGCGCAGGGTGATCGCGCAGCGGCGCAGCTCGTAGGCCGCCGTCAAACTGATCTGACTGCGCGGCTGGGCCGTCTCGATGCGTTCGCGTTCAATGCGGTCAAACAGTACCGAACCGAAATCGCGCAGTTGTTCCGGGGTGCGTACTTGGCCGACGACTTGGGTGTCGTTCCAGTTGGCCGCCGCCGTCAAACGCAGGCGTGCTTCTTCGCCGACGCCGAACCCGTAGGAAATGACGAGGTCGCCGCCTTCGGTTTCGGTATCGACAGCGTTGGTAAAGAACTGGGCCGCGCTGACGCCGAAGGGGTCGAGAATGGCCGCGAGTTGCGGGTCGGCCGAGGCTTGGAACTGACCCGAAATAACGATGCGGTCGTCGATATCGATTTGGTAGATATCGGCGGTAATCGACAGGTTATTGCGCGGTTTCCAGGTGAAACCGGCGCTGAGGTTGACCGAGGTTTCCTCTTCCAGTTCGGGGATGCCGAAGGCCTGTGTGACCGGGTCACTGTTGCGGAAGGTGCCCACTTCAAAGGGGACCAGCTCACCACTGACCTGATCCAAAACGAATTGGGTCGAGGTGTTGTTGAAAAACGATTGGTGTAGCGAGGGCGCGCGGAAACCGGTGCCGGCCGAGAGGCGGAAGGCGAGGTTTTTGGCGGCGCTGTAGCGGAAGGCCAGCTTGCCGCTGAAGTTGTTGCCAAAGTCGCTGTAATCTTCAAAACGGCCGGCCAGTGAAACCAGCAAGGCTTCGCTCAGGTTGGATTCCAGTTCGCCGTAGACCGCGATGTTGTCGCGATCCTCATCAACCTCGTTGGCGGGACGAAAACCGGGGAAAACCTGAATGCCGGGTGCCGCGCGACCGCCCGATTGGTTGGGGACGCCGCCGTCAACCCAGGAGGCGGTTTCGCCGGCGCCGATTTGATAGTTGTCCTGGCGCCATTCCAGGCCGAAGGCAAGGTTGAGGGGGCGACCGACATCCATGGTGCCGAACAGGTCCAGGCCGAGTGCCGTTTGGTTAAACTCCAGGCTACCGGCGAAGGCCTCCGTCGGGCTGGCGCTACCGAGCGAGACGTTGACGGAATTGGTGATGTCGAACTCGAAGCGATTGCCGCCGGTGGTGGCACTGACATCGAGAACCCAGTTACTGATGAAGGTTTTGTACCCAATTGAAAGGGACTGGTCGTCGACGGTGGTGTTGATCAGTGGCAGGAAACCGTCGGGGTGAATTTCGGGAACGTTGCGGTTGTCGAGGGCGCGACGATAAAAACCGCCGGACTCGCCTTCGCGCTGGGTCACGCCGCCGAACAGGTAAATTTCACTGTCGACGCCGATGGGGAAGGAGGCGTTGAGGAACAGACCGAGGTTTTCGGAATCGGCGTCGCCGTAGCGATGGTTGAGGCGATCAAAGGATGCTTCGCGCGGGTCCGGCGAACCGTCGGGTAGGCTGGGGTATTGTTGCCGTGGGTCGAGGCCGGCGCGGTTGGTGGCGCCGCGATCGCGAAATTCGCCGGTCAAGTTGACGTAGCCGCGATCGCCGATTTTCCAACCGTGATTGAGGCTACCGGTCAGCGTTTCGCCGTCTGCTTCGTAGGTTTGACCGGCGTTGAGGTCGATGCTGGTGCCGACATCGTCTTTGAGGATCAAGTTGATGACCCCGGCAATGGCGTCCGAGCCGTATTGGGCGGCGGCGCCGTCACGCAAAATCTCAATGCGTTCAATGGCCGAGCCGGGAATGGCGTTGAGGTCGACACCGGCCGTGCCGCGGCCAACCGAACCGTTGACGTGGACCAACGCGCTGCTGTGGCGACGTTTGCCGTTGACCAGGACCAGCGTTTGGTCGGGACCGAGACCGCGCAGGGTCGAGGGACGCACAATGTCGGTACCGTCACTAATCGTCGAGCTGGAAAAGTTGAACGAGGGGGCTAAGAATTGCAACATGCGACTGGTTTCCACCATGCCGGTAGCCTTGAGGTCGTCGCTGTGCATGACATCGACCGGCACCGGCGTTTCCAGCGCGGTCCGGGCCGCGCGTGAACCCAGGACGACCAGTTCTTCGCCAAAGCTGGCCAGTGCTTCGATCATGGGCACTTCGAGTTCGGTGATCTCGCCACTTTTCATGTCGACGCTGAGGTAGGTGGTCTCAAACTCGGGGTGCGAGATTTGGATTTGGAAAGATCCCTCTTTGAGGCGGAGGCTGAAGCGGCCCTCACGATCCGTCACGACCATTTTTTGGTTGCTCAGAACCAGGACTGAGGCGCTGGTGACGGGCTTTTTGGTACTGCTGTCGAAAACGCGGCCTTTAAGCGTGGCGCCGGCCTGGGCTTGGGCCCACAGCACGCCGGGCGTGAACAAAGCCGTCATCCCGATGCACAGCAGCACGTGACGCAGCAGGCATCGGGCTTTGCGCGCCAGAGATTTTTCTGTGTTCATGAGAGGTGCTCCTTTCTCTTTTGAGCGCGGCGCCTGGCGACCCAAGTCGCGGTAGTTGGGAGAGAAGGGTCGGCAGCGGTGGCGGTGGGGTTAGGCGACAAATCGTTAACGGTGGTGGTTTGAAGGTTGTACCGTCGCGGGTGCTTTCAAGCCTAAAACACACCGAGCCCGCGCTCGTTCGGGCTATGGATAAAACGTTTTAATTCAAGAAGGAAGGGCAGAATACCCGGCATCTTAACACATGCCGAGCGACTGCGCCTGCTGGTTTCGCCCTGGGAAAAAGGTTGATCAAAAGTGGGCGCCGCCGTGGGGTCGCGCAGGTGATCAGCGCAAAAGCGCGTGGTGTGAAGGTGTGGGTTTTTATTTGTCTGATTTTGGTTTAGTGAATTTCACGAAAAAACTGAAGTTCTAGAATATATAGAAATTACATGTTTACACCTTTGTTCGTGTCGTTATAAATTGGCATGGCCTTATTGTGATGTTCTTTAGTGATTTTGTGAAAAGGAGTTTCCATTGAAAAAGATGTGGACGGCCTATGTGTTTTCTTTGTTGCTTTTTGCCGGTGCACTCACGGCGCCGACCTTTGCCGGGCTTGAGTGTGAGGTTTACGGCTCTTGGCCCTGCGCGCTTATGTATGGGCCGGAGGGTCAAGTTGATTGCGGCGGGAACCTCGATATGGGTTGTCGCTGTGTCTTAATGCGTTGTTGGCACAACCCCTTCTAAACCGACCTAAACCGAAAAACACAAGGGCGTTGCGACTTAATTGGTCGCTTCGTTCTTGGTCGTTGAGGAGGTATTGTCTTGGTTTTGTTTTGTTTATCAATGTTCTTTGTTGAACCTCTGCGTGTTTTTGCCGGTGAACCGGTGGTACTCAATGTGGCTTCCACGGCCAATCCCCAATTTCATGTCGACGATGCCGGTTGTGTTTGGTTAACCGATTTTCTCGGTGAAAACTTGTTCCGTTTGGATCCCAAAGGTCGGGTGATTTTGTCTCGGGTCAACCCGATGAACGGCGGACCTGGTGAATTCACCAAACCCCGATCTTTTGTGACTTTTCCGCACTCACAATCGTTGCTGGTCGTCTCGCAATATGGTCAAACGGATCGCTTTGATTTTTCGGGAACTTTTCAGCAGCAATTGTTCCGGTTTTTACCCAATGCCGGGGTGATTGCCTGGGACGCGCAACGTGAATGGATGTTGTACGTATTTGGCGGCAACCAAGTGGCGCGGCTGGGTCCAGAACAACACAACATGTTGGTGGTGGATCGCGAGGGGAATCTGATTGAAAGTTGGTTTCTCGAACCCGAGAAACTTGCCGAGGATCGAGTGCCGGCCGGTGTTGCTTTTAGCGTTACTGTTGATGCGAATCGCACTCTCTACATGAGCAGCGGCGGCTATCGCGAGGTACGTGTCGCCAAACCTGGCGCGGCCTCGTCGCAGGTGTGGACGCTTGCCGCACCGCGCTTTTATCGCGCGCCGCCGGCCCGCCGTTTACCGGAGCACGAGTGGGTGAACAAAAAGAAGGTGATGGCGCATTATCAATCCTTTACCCAGCTTTCCAAATTAGCCGTAGTAAACGGTCATTACCTCCTGGTTTGTTGGCGCTTACACAAACCGTGGTCACATTGTCTCGACGTTTACGATCTGCGCGATCGGCGCCGCGTGGTGGCCAACTATCGTTTGCCCGGTGAGTTGATTGGGGCCGTCGGCGCTCGTTTTTTTGCTTGGTCGACGCAGGGAAGCGATCGTCTGGATGTCGAAGAACGGCATCTGTTGCATGTCTTTTCTTTGGGTTTGGCGCCATGATCCACCGAACCTTCATTATCGCGATCGTGCTTGCCGCCGGGACGGTTTACGGTTGGCGCAATTACCGCGTTGCTTATCCCGATGTGGTTCGACCCTTTGTCACCAAGCCCGATGGGACGTTCGGGGTCGATCAAACGGTCTTCGAGCGGGCGGTGGTGACGCCCTATGGACTGGATCAGGACGGCGCCCTTCTGAGCCTGTGCGTTTTTGTGGACCCGGCGCACGATTGCCCTGGTTACCTTTTCGAAGCCGAACAGTGGGCTGGTCTGCTCGGCGCGCCGGGTTTTCGTTTGCTGTTGTTCGTTCCAGAGCAGACGCCCGCCGCAACACTGAAGGCGTTTCAGGAAGCTTATGGGATTGATGAGCGGCATTTGCGGCGTTATCCTCAGGACGCACCTTTGCGCATGTATCGGGTGAACCAGCCGCTGAAGGTGGTTTACGTCCACCCGCAAGGCGTTCTTTTTCACGAGCTTGGCAACGACGCCCCGGTCGCGCAACGGCGTTTCTACGCGCGCTTGTCGGCGGCCTTCCGCGCGGCGAGTGACACGGCCGGCTCACCGTCGCGTTAGGGTTCCTCGATAAGACTGATCAGCTTTTCCCAGCCCGCGAGAAGGGGCTCGTCGGCTTGCGTGTTTTGCATGCGGCGCTTGATGGCTTGCAGGCGGTCGCGGAATTCGTTTCTGCGTTTTGGGTGTTGCTCGACCAAGGCCTGCAGATACGCCGCGGCATCGTCACCTTCACCCAAAATCAGCATGTGGCGCAGCAAATCGGGCCAAAACTCGAGATCGTGACCATGGTTGAGCAGGATGTCGCGCCACAAGCGCCGCAGGCGCGGGTCACCGGTGCGATTGAGCCAATCGTCGAGCGGGTCGAGGAAGGAGCCTAGAATTTTGCGGTCGAGTTTGAAATCCAAGACTTGGTTACAGTGGTAGGAGAACGAGTAATCGAGGATGAGGAAACGGAAGAAAATGGCTTCTTGGTCGTGGTGAACGGCGTCGAGATAGGTGTTGTTGAGTTCGAGTAAGCCCAATTGCAGCCAAGCGGTGCGCATGTTGTCCCAGCGTTGGTTTTTGGCGTGGATGATGCCCAGACGGCGTTGGTTGCCAAGGGTTTCGTAGGCGAGCAGGGCCGGCACGTAGCGCCCGCCTTGTAGCCAGGTATCCGCCTGTGTCGTCAAGGCGCCCGGATCCTCCTGGTACAACTGGGCTGTCATCTTTTTGATGTCGAATTGGCGCAAGCTGTCGTCGTCCAGTTTGGAACAGGTTGCCAGCGCAAGGCCGATGTCGAACGTCATTTGCGCCGCAACCGCGCGCTCGTAGC
This sequence comes from Holophagae bacterium, assembly GCA_030429565.1. Taxonomy (GTDB): domain Bacteria; phylum Acidobacteriota; class Holophagae; order Acanthopleuribacterales; family Acanthopleuribacteraceae; genus Acanthopleuribacter. The sequence goes on from JAUIFE010000003.1 coordinate 280,063, forward strand.
GATTGGCTTGCATGAAGTGTTCGCTTGCCTCGTCGCCCACGCCTAGGGCCAGAAAGGCTTCGCCGGCATCCGCGTGGGCATCGGTTTCGTCGAGCAGAATGGCGGCGGCAAAGGCGCGTTCTTGGTGGAGGGCGGCGCGACCCAAGCGCACGCGCTGCGCCTCGTCCAGAGATTTGGTGGCCTGATAGGCGGCTTTGAAATCATTTTTACGGGCGTAAATGTCAAGCAGGGGGTTGATTTGTCCGGTTCGCTGGTAAACGCGGATGAGGCCTTTGGTGTCGCCCAACGCCAGGAACATGCGTTCCGCTTGCGGATAGCGTTCCGCCTTGTAATAACTTTGCGCCGCTGAAGCGAGGTTGCCGGCCCGCTCGAACATCGCCGCCGCATCCTCAAACCGACCCGCCTTTTCAAAGTAAACGGCCGCTTGGCCGGGTTGTGTCAGGCGGTCGCGATAGAGTTCCGCCGCTTCGACAAAAGCGCGGGCGCGCACATACAGCGCCGCCGCTTCTTCGGTTTGGTCGAGTTCCAGCAGCAGGACGGCGGCATGGTGGTACTGGTTGTTTTCCAGCGCAACGGCTACCTGACAGCGTTTGACGCCGCCTTCGTCACCCAGTTCGGCATAAAACGGCAACGCGGCTCCGGCATCGCCCGCGCGCTCGTAATTCTCGGCTGCTTCCTGCACACGGCCGACCTCGGCAAATGCCGCCGCCGCCGCCGCCCACTCCTGTTCTTCCTGGTGGTGCAGTGCGGCTGCGGTCATGAGGCCCTGGTGGTCGTCGGCGTTTTTGAAACACTCGCGTGCCGCCCGGTAGTGGCCGCGTTCCATGAAATAACGGCCCTGGTCGCGCCAGGCCTCCGGCGTCGTCGCCACGTTCCAAATGGAATCGACAAAGTCGGCGTCTTCGGTGGCGACCAACTTACGCGCAAACAACGGGTCGTCCCAAATCACCGAACCTTCGGCGCCGTCATAAATCAACAAGTTGCGTCGGGCACGGGTGATACCGACATATAACAAGTTGATATCGTGGCGGATGCGCGCTTCCGGTAGTTCTTCGGGGGTACTGGTTAACAGCGACGCCCACAAATCGCGAGCGTAGGTGTCGGTGGCGAAACACCACAGCAATACGGTGTCGAATTCCAGGCCTTTGGCTTCGTTAATGGTAAACACCAGCTCGGTATCGAGTTTCTTTTGCAGTTTTTCTTTTTCAGCCTGGTTTCGCACCAAAATGGTGCGATTGGCACCGGTCGCCGTCACACTTTGCAACAATCGCTCATGGCTGAGCCCGCGCACCAGCAGTGTCGGTCGTCCTTTGAATTTCCAATCTTCGGCCGATTCGTCTTTGCGCACGCCGAGGATTTTTTGTTTCAGTTGCAGCAAGGTGTTGGCAATTTCAACAATGGCGCCGGAGCTGCGGAAGTTGAGTGAAAGGAAACGCGCGTCGGGAACCTTGAGGTCGCGATCGAAGAAGTGCCGTCGCAGTTCCTCCCAACGAAATCCGCTGGGGTTAATGATCTGTTTGGTGTCGCCGCACAGGAATTGGTTGTAGGGATTGCGTACCCACGAAAACAGCAGTTCGTGTTGAATGTCGGTCAGATCCTGAATTTCATCGCCGATGACAAAGTCGAAACGGTATTCTTCCAGCTCGCGTTCGTTGAGTAAGGCGGCGACCTCGCGTGCCAAATCCAACTCATCCCAGTAACCTTCGCGGTCCAACAGGTTTTGGTACCAGTCGAACATGGCGTAAATTTTGGCGCGATCAAAGGGGAAACTCGGCGCTTTCTTACGGCCGATTGACTCGTATTCAAACGGCGTCAAGTAGCGACGCCGTGCCTGAGCGGGCTCTTTTTGGAAGAACTGCAAGCAGGTGTGCAGCACCTGACGCACGCGATCCGGGTGCTCGCGGCCGTGGTGTTCCAGCGCGGCGGCGAATTCGCTCAGGCTTTGTTTGAACTGCTTGTGCACCGCTTTTTCAATCGGCTTGGCGCTTTCGAGGCGGGCGAAGTTGTGGAACTCGAGTTTGAGTTGGTGGCTGTCGGCTTGGCTCAAGCTGCCTTGTTGAAGCCGGTGATGGGCGTTGTGGAGCAATTTGAGGTTGGTTTGCGGCAGTGCGCCTTTAATGATGGCGCGAATCTCTTCCCAGACCAGGGTGGCGTCGAATTTGCCCGCGTGGGGGCATTGCGGGAAGTGGCGTAGAAAGCGGCGAAAGCCCATTTCCTTGTCGCGCGGAAACCGGACGCTGCCGTGCGCGGCGATTTCCAAGCACAAATCTTTGAAGGTCACGAAACGCGGTGCGTGCCACTCGGCGGCGTCTTCGCGTTGACTGAGCAGGCTGTGGTAGAGCCGACGCGAGTAGTCGCACAGGTAGCCGTTGTAAGTAACGAACAGTTTCCTTTGATGGCGCATGACGGCTTTGAAGAGGTAGTAAACCGCCAGCGTGGTTTTGCCGCTGCCGGCCGTGCCCGAAACCAACAGCGGTGGCGCGGTGCGTAAAATGTCGGACTGATCCGGTGTGAGTTGGAGGAACAGTTCGAAATCCTCGTTGCTGTACTTGGCTAAGCGCTGCCATTCCGGTTCGCCCAAGGGGTGCCAGCGTTGGCCGGCGGCGTCCTCGGCGACCGGTTCCGCAATCGATTCCTGGGTGAAATAAGCGTCGTCCAAATCGTCGAAAACGACCTCTTCGAACAGCTCCTCTTGGTAGCGGTTGAATTGCAAGAAGGGCACATCGTCGGGGGCGACGACCCGCGCTTTTTTATCGATATCGTCGTGGACGACCACGCTCCAGACGTAAACCAGCAGGATGTCGCTTTCATCGCGTTGCTCGCGGCCGAGCGTGAAAATGATGCGGTTGCCTTTGTCCAAGCGCCCTTCCAGCACCGTCTTGGACGAGGTGCCCTTTAACTTTTTGACCTTCAGGCCGGAATCCCACAGGCCGTTTTCCAAATACTCAAATTTGGCGCGCAGGCGTTTGCGTTGGGGCGGCGCCAGTTTCAGGAAATAGTGTTTGACGGTATCGTTGATGAGCACTTGAATCAAAGTCGGCAGACCTTTTGGGTGCGCGCGCCCGGGGCGTGCATCACCGTAGTATCATTGGGATCTTGTCACAACCGCGTTTCGGCTGAAGTCGCGGTTCCGATTAATTGCAGGGAGGCTTCCATGGTTTGGACAAACCGCAAGGCTTGGGTCTTTGATATGGACGGCACCTTGACCCATGCGGTTCATGATTTTACAGCAATTAAACGCGCGCTGGGTTTACCGACCGATAAACCCATCCTGGAATCACTGCAAAAAATGGCGCCCGAAGAGGCGGCGCCGATTGAAAAACACCTCGCCGACATCGAGTACGATCTGGCCGGTCGCGCCGAGGCGGCGCCAGGCAGCTTCGATTTTTTGACACGATTACAAGCCGCCGGTTGTCGCCTTGGTATTCTCACCCGCAACACGCGCCGCAACGCGCTGCGCACGCTTGAGGTATGCGGCCTCAAACCCTTTTTTGACGACGACTGGATTCTCGGTCGTGAAGATCGCCGGCCCAAACCCAGTCCAGAGGGGATTCATCACTTACTCGGTGCTTGGTCGCATACGCCCGATCAAGCCGTGATGATCGGCGACGCGATTTTTGACCTACAGGCCGGTCGTGCCGCCGGGGTTTTAACCGTTTACGTCGATCCCGACGCCGCCTATCCGCATCGTGCCTTGGCCGATGTTTGCGTGCGTTCACCGCGCGAGGTTGAGCACCTCTGGCGTCAAGCGCCCGCCGCCCATTCGACACCGAGTGCGTGAGGTTCGGCCCGGGAGGGACCGAACCGCCGTGGATTAACTGTCGAAATGCAGGCCGTCCTCCTGGTCGCGTGTGACGCGAATCGTTTGGCCGCGGGTGAAGCGGCCTTGCAGGATTTCTTTGGCCAGGGGGTTGAGCACCAGTTGTTGAATCGCCCGCTTCACCGGCCGCGCGCCGTAGGCCGGGTCGTAGCCGACTTCGGCGATGAGGTCGAGCGCTTCATCGCTGAGTTCCAGTTTGAGTTGCTGCTCGGCAAGGCGGTGCTCCAGACGCGCCAGTTGGATGCGTACGATGTCGCGCAGCATGGCCGCCGACAGGGTTTCGAAGGGAATGATTTCGTCGATGCGGTTGATGAATTCGGGGCGGAAATGGTCGCGCATGGCCGCCAATAGTTTGACTTCTTTTTCCTTGGCGTCCATGTCGGGTCGCGCCGCGATGTCGGAAGCGATGTTGCTGGTCATGATGATGACCGTGTTGCGGAAGTTGACGGTGCGGCCTTTGCCGTCGGTTAAACGGCCGTCGTCGAGGATTTGCAAGAAGGCGTTAAACACCTCGGGGTGGGCTTTTTCGATTTCGTCAAACAAGATGACCGCATAGGGTGAGCGCCGGACCTTTTCGGTTAACTGGCCGCCTTCTTCGTGGCCGATGTAGCCAGGCGGCGAGCCGATCAGCCGCGAGACCGAGTGTTTTTCCATGTACTCGGACATATCGATGCGGATCAGTTTCTTCTCACTGTCGAACAGCAAGTCGCTGAGCGTGCGCGCCAGCTCGGTTTTACCGACACCGGTGGGGCCGAGGAACAGGAAGCTACCCAGTGGCCGGTCGGGATCTTGCAAGCCGCCGCGTGCGCGCCGGATGGCGTCGGCGATGGCCGATACCGCGCGGTGCTGACCGATCACGCGTTCGTGCAGGCGGTCCTCCAGGTGGAGCAACTTCTCTTTTTCCGATTCAAGCATCTTGGAAATCGGAATGTTGGTCCAGTTGGCAACCACGCGTGCGATGTCGTTTTCGGTGACTTCCTCGCGCAACATACTGCCTTCACCTTGCAGGCTCTTGAGGCGTTCTTCGACCTCGTCGACCTGCTTTTCGGTTTGGATGAGTTGCCCGTAGCGAATTTCGGCGGCCGTGTTGTAGTCGCCGGATCGTTCCGCGTCATTGGCCGCGTGTTTGAGTTGTTCCACTTTCTCTTTGAGCGAACGCAGCTCTTGGATTTGGTTTTTCTCGTTTTGCCAGCGCTGTTTCATCGAGTTGAGTGATTCTTCCAGGTTGGCGATCTCGCGTTTGACGTCGTTCAACCGTTCGCGGTTGTTGGGCGTGTCTTCCATCTTGAGCGCTTCGCGTTCGATTTCCAGTTGGCGCAACTTGCGCATGTCTTGATCGATCTCCAGCGGCATCGAATCGATTTGGGTGCGAATCGTCGAGGCCGCTTCGTCGACCAAGTCGATGGCTTTGTCGGGCAGGAAACGGTCGGAAATGTAGCGTTGCGAGAGGTGGACGGCCGCAACCAGAGCGGAGTCGCGGATGGTGATGCCGTGGTAGACCTCGTAGCGTTCACGCAGGCCGCGCAAAATGGCCAACGCCGAGCTTTCGTCGGGTTCGGCGACCTGCACCGGTTGGAAACGTCGTTCGAGGGCGCTGTCCTTCTCGATGTACTTCTTGTATTCGCTGAGGGTCGTTGCGCCGATGCAGTGCAGCTCGCCGCGGGCCAAGGCCGGCTTTAGCATGTTGGAGGCGTCCATGGCGCCTTCGGCCGCGCCCGCGCCCACAATCGTATGCAGCTCGTCGATGAACAGGATGATTTCGCCCATCGCCGCCGTCACTTCTTTCAGCAGCGCTTTCAAGCGGTCTTCAAATTCGCCGCGAAACTTGGCGCCGGCGATCATCGAGGCCAGATCCAGGGTGAGCACGCGTTTTTGCTTCAGGCCTTCGGGCACGTCGCCGCTGACAATCCGCATCGCCAATCCTTCGGCGATCGCGGTTTTACCGACGCCTGGCTCGCCAATCAGGACCGGGTTGTTTTTGGTTTTGCGCGAAAGCACTTGGATGACGCGGCGAATTTCGTCCTCGCGGCCGATGATCGGGTCGAGTTTGTTGGTCCGTGCGCGGTGGGTCAGGTCAATCGTGTACTTTTCCAGCACTTGATACTTGGCTTCGGGGTTTTGGTCGGTGACTGTCGATTCGCCGCGCAATTCGCGCAGGGCGAGGAGGACCGATTCTTCGCGAACGCCGCGTTCGTCGAGGCGCCGTGCCAAGATGTTGTGTTTTTCGCGCAAAATTTCAATAAAAAGGTGTTCGGTCGATGTGTAGCTGTCCTTCATTTGTTCGGCCGTTTTTTGGGCGGCGGACAGCAGGCGACTCAGCGATCCGGATAGGCGCGGGTTGTGGTTGGCGCCGGAAACGGTGACGCCGCGATCGAGCTGTTGCTGAATCTCGGCCTGAAGCTGAGGAATCGGCAGACCGATTTTTTGCAGTAAGGGGATAACAATCGAATCATTTTGGGCCAAAAGCGCGGCGCTGAGATGTTCGAGGGTGATTTCGGGGTGTTGCCCGTCGACGGCGAGACCGGCGGCAGCCTGAATCGCCTCCTGAGCCTTGATGGTAAATTGGTCGAACCGCATGAGTCCTCCTTAGTTTTGACTAAACAAATCTTATAGTCGCTGACTAAAGAAATCTACAAGTTTTTTGTTCTTAGAGTTGAGTCGGTTAGTTGAGGCCTTGCTGTGATTGGGTTTCTTGGTTTTGCTGCGAGGCAAAAAAGTTGTTTTCCCGCATAGGGTTACCCGAAAAATGCCGCTCTATCAAGCTTATCGGCCCCAATGCGGCTCCTGTTGATCTTGGGTTGGGGTGGGTTGACCCTGGCTCTGGTTGAAATGGTTCGGCATCGCCTACAAAATAACGGCATACTTAGCGCGTCACGCGCTGCCTTTTGATGCTCGGGTCATCCCGGCTTCAGATTGCGTGCGTGCTTTCATTTGTTTGATCCAGCCGAGGTAAACCCGTGCGCAGTCGTTGGTTTCATCCGCCCGAACTTTACACCGCTCATAGCGAGCTCGGTCGCCGTGTTGGTTGGCTTGAATTGTTTTACGATCTGATCTTTGTTGCTTCTTTTATCCAGTTGGGCAACGCGCTCAGCGGTCGCTTAACCTTGATCGGGATGCTGGGATTTGTGGCCCTTTTTACGCCACTGTGGATTGTGTGGACCGGGTTCACTCATTTCGTCAATCGCTTTGACGTCGATGACTTTTTGCATCGATCCGTCGTTTACTGTCAAATGTTTGCCGTCGGCGCCATGGCGGTGACGGTCCAGCCCGCGCTTCGCGGTGACATCAAGCCGTTTGCCTGTGCCTTTGCAGCAGCCCAATGCTGCCTTTTCCTCCTGTTTTTGCGCGGTGCCTTCCACCAAAGCGAAGCGCGCGTCTTGTCCAAATACTGGATGTTGATTTGGCTGTTTGCCACCGTTCTCTGGTTGGTTTCATTGGTGTTGTCTGCGCCTTGGGCCTACCTGGCCTGTGCCGGCGGCATTGCGCTGGTGGCGGCTGCGCGTTTGAGTCGTCACGCGCGAAGTTTAGAAAAACGTTTCCCTATGAACTTTGAGCATCTTTCAGAGCGATTTGGTTTGATGACCATTATCGTCTTGGGTGAGTCCTTTGTTAAAGTGCTGACCGTCTTGGCGGATGCCGAACCCACGCGCGAAGCCTTTGCGCACGCGAGTCTTGCACTCATTATGACCTGTGCGCTGTGGTGGATTTATTTCGACAGCATCGCGGAAAGTCGTCTCAAACCACAGGCTTTTGCCTATGCCGGGTGGCTCTACGGCCACTTACCGCTCCACGGCGGCATGATTGTGGTTGGTGTGGCGCTGCAGAAGGTCGCTTACTGGGACTTGTGGGTGCCCGGCAAGGAAACCTATCGTTGGCTTATTTGCGGTGCTCTCGCGGTGACTTTATTCGCGACCGCGTTGGTTGAGTTGGTTACTTTGCGCAAGAGTGCCGAACGCAGCCGTCGGTGGCGAATTTTGTTCCGTGTCGGTTCCGCTTTTCTCATGTTGGGACTGCCCGTCTTTGCGACACAACTCATTTCGGTTCAGCTTCTTTTGCTTGTGGCATTGCTTTGTCTTGCCCAGGTTGGGTTTGACATGATCATGGCGCCGATGGACTAATTGCGTACAAGCCCTGTCGCGTGACCAGAGGTTCCTTGGGTTGAGGGTTTGACATGCGGATGTTGCGCTTGAGCCTATGTGTGCGAGGGGGGGATGAAATTGCGCAAGGTTTGAGGCAGGATACGTCAAGCGTTGGTGCGAAACCTGTTGGGAAAACACACCTCGGTCGCGCACGACGCGTACCGCTGGTACGGCAAGCACTTTTATGAAAGGTTGCAGCCCAAAAGGTTGTGTGATTTGGCCGCCAAGAATTGCTCAGTTAAGGTTGATCACCTTGCGGCAAAAATGTTCGTTTGTGGGTGCGCCTGAGTGATCTTATTGGTCGAGGTGATGGCGCAGAAACAGCAGTGCGGCCTTGAGATCGGTGTAAACCGTGGTGCGCGCCAACTTCAATCTGTCTTGTATCGCTTGGAAACTTTGATCCTGATAGAAACGCATTTCAACTATTCGTGCTTGGCGAGGTGCGATTTGCCGGAGCCGTTGCAGTCCTTGTTCCAGGGTGGCAAGGGTGGTGACGTCGAGTGGGTTTTGCGTTAATAGGTCGTTCAGGTTGGTGACGTTGCCGCGGCGATACTGTGCTGCGCGGTTTTTCCTGCGGCGATAATTCATGAGGATGTAGATCATCAAGGATTTGACCAAGGCGTAAAATTGAGCGCGGTTTTCGAAATCGCGGGCGATGGGGTACTCGAGCAGTTTGGGAAAGGTTTCGTGGAGAAGATCGGTGGCCGACCAAGTGGCATTGGCGGCGGCCGGGCCCAAAAAATCGAACCAGACCTTAATCGAAATCCGTTTGAGGTCGGTGGCGACTTCTTGCCAGATGTGGTGCAGACCGGTGTCGTTGTTGTGACGCCAGTAATTGATTAAACAGGTGACGTCGTCAATGCGGCAGGCGGCGTGGATGGGTGGCATACTTTTGGAAACTCCCTAAAATCAAGGCTAGGGCGGGTAGAGAGAAGAAACGTCTAGCCGCTATTTTTTATTTCCGGATAGGTTTACTTGGTGGCTGGTTTTACCTTCTGGCGACCGAGTGGCGACGGTGTCGCCACTCGGTCGCCAGAGCGGGGTTGCGATTGAGGGTCGGTTGCAGGACGGCGGATAAGCGGGTCGCCTCGCGGTGTTCAGCGAGTTGCAAGCGCAGGGCGATGGGATGGTTGGTCGACATGTGCATGTGTGACAGTGCCATACGCGCCTCAGCCTGCCCGTGGCGATCAAAGGGTGCTCGATCAAGCCCAAACAGGCGGCCTAGCGCGATGAGGTTGACCCAGGTGGGGGATTGGCGGCCGTGATGTTGTTCGACGCGGGACACCAGCGCCACCAGGCGATCCTCGGCCTGTTGGTGATAACCGCCAAACCACAGGGTCCGCACCACCACCTCTTCTATTTCCAGGTTGCGGAAGGCGGGCGCCGCCACCTCCTCTTGAACCTGGTCAATGTTCAGCAGGCAGGCGGCTTCGTCCCATTCCCCACGAATCAACGCCGACCATGCGTCAATCGCGTCGGCTTCGTGGTGTGCCAATACTTGGTTGGGGCGTGCGATGTCGCGGATGCGTTGGGCGCCTTTGGCGGCGGCGGCAAAGTCGCCGTTGCGGGCCTGTAGCCAGGCTTTTTCCAGCAGCGGCAAGACGATTTTGGCGGCGCCTTGGGGCGCTTGTTGGTAGTAGTTGGCGGCCAAATCGAAGGTGGTTTCGGCCTGCTTGCGAAGGCCTTGGCCGGCAAGGCTGCGCGCCAGACAAAAGGCGCCGCGAGCCGCGTGCAAAGGGTTTTCTTCAAGCCGGCTTTCGCCTTTGGCCAGGGCTTGTTCCGCCAACACCTGGCCGTCGCGAAAACGGCCAAACTGGTTTTCCTGGTTGACGAGGTTCCGCATCGCCACCAAGGTATCAAAATGGTCGGGACCTTTATGACGGCGCCAATCGGCCAGCACTTCTTGAGCGAGTTGGTACGCTTCTTCAAATTCACCCAAGCTCGTCAACACCACCGATAAGTTGTTTTTGACCGTGGTGGTATCGGGATGATCGCGGCCGAGCACTTGGCTGCGAACGGCCAGGGCTTTTTCAAAAGAACGCCGACTCAACTCGCGCCGGCCGGATTTATAGGCGACGTTGCCCTGGTTAACCAACAGGGTGACGGCGATGGGGTGGTTGTCGCCCAGCTTCGCATGAACGACCTGCAGGGCGTGTTCCAGCTCGCTTAAGGCCTGGGCCGTTTTTCCTAATTTGGAATAAACCGAAGCCAGGTGGGCCTTGACTTGCAAGGTGCGCAAGTGGTCCGGGCCGAGCCTTTCGGTGAAAAGGTTTTCCAGATTGCGAAACTCCTGCTCGGCGGCGGCGAGATCGTCGCGTTCATAGGCCAGTTTGGCGCGCAGATTGTGATACTGGGTGCGAATCCCCAGTGGTGCTGTTGCCAACTGGGGCATCGCCGCCACTTGATCGAGCCGTGACTGCCCGTCCGCGAACGCCAGTTGCTGGATATCCCATTCACTGCGATTGAGGACGGCTTCCATAAGCATGACCGGGTTTGAACCGCGCGGTCTGGTTTTTAAAAAAGATTCGCCACGGTCCAGCAGCGGTTTTGCCGCTTGAATGCGGCCGAGATCCAGATACACCAAACCGAGTAATGAACCAATTTGGACGGTGTCTAAATGGTCTTCTCCGTATTCGGCGAGGTAGGTTTTGTGCGTGTCCTCGAGAAGGCGTTGGCTGAGTGTTAAGCGACCCATGTTGCGTTGCATCGAACCAAGTACCGCGCTTAATCTGGCGCGTTGCAAGGGTTGTTCCCGATAGCGGTGCTCAAGCGAAGCGGTGGCGTTTTCCAGGGCTTGTTCGATGGTGAGTTGGTGGGCTTGGTCGCCCAAGACATCGGCCTGTTGGAAAACTTCCTGCAGGAACAAGGCGGTCTGGGCGTTCATTTCTCGTTCCAACAGAATGTGTTGCCATTGTTGCCATAGGGTGATGACGAAAAAAAGCGACATGAGGGTCATGACAGCCGCCGCGACCAAGGATTTGGCGTTGCGTTGCGCGAAACAGCGCAGTCGATACAGGGTTGAGGTGGGCCGGGCGGTGATCGGGCGATGGTGCTTAAAGCGAATCAGATCGCTTGCGAGAGCGGCCACACCCGCATAACGCGCCTCCGGTTGGTAGGCGAGGCATGTGGCGACAATTGCGTCGAGATCGCCGCGCACCTTTTTGACGGCCGAAGGCGGGAGACCTTTTGGATGACGCGCCGCTAAGGTTTCCTGGTACCGGCCCCGCAACAGCGTACTGACATTGGGGGGGGGCTCATTGCGCATGCGCTCCAGCAGGAGGACGAGGGTGTGTTCATAGGCGCTGAACGGCCGACTACCGGTCAGCATTTGGCAAAAAATAATGCCAAGCGCGTAGATATCACATGCGGTGGATAAGGATTCTCCGTTGAGTTGCTCGGGTGCGGCATAAAACAGGGATAACCGATTGGCTTCCACGTGGGTTGCGGTTTTTTGCCGGCCGGTTTCAGGATCGATTAAACTGGCGATGCCGAAATCGAGTAACTTGGGATCGCCGCGTTCGTCGACGAGGATGTTGGCCGGCTTGAGATCGCGGTGGATGACGAGTTTTTGGTGGGCAAAGGCGACAGCGTCGCAGATTTTAAGAAAAAGGTCGATCCGTTGTTCCAGGGTTAAGTGGGGATCGCGGCAGAACTCATCGAGGGGTTGGCCGTAAATGCGCTCCATAACAAAGTAAGGTTGACCGGACTGGGTCAGGTTCGAATCGTAAATTTGGCCAATGTAAGGGTGTTTCAAACGGCCCAAAATACGGCGTTCCAAGACAAATCGCCGCGTGGCATCGCTGTCGACCAGATGGTGTTGCACTAGCTTAATCGCAACCGGCAATTGCGTTTCGTCCTCACGCACAGCGTCATAGATGATGCCCATGCCGCCTTCGCCCAAGATGCCTTTGATGCGGTAACAACCCAATCGTTCGGGTGGACAGTCGCCGAGAAGGAGGGAGAAATCCAACTCTTCTTCAATGGCCAAACGTTCTGAAACAAGCCGCATCAATTCAGGATCGTCACCACAAGCGTTTTGTAGCCAGGCGTTGCGTTCGCCGGGGTCAACCGCGAGTGCGTCCATTAAAAGCTGAAACGCCTGGCGCTCTTTTTCGAGCTGAGCCGACACGAAATGTTCCTCCAAAGTATTCAGGATTAAAACGGGGCTCAAACCACCACAAAAAGTTACGGTTCGACCTTCTGAATACCCCTACCTGCTCTTTCGGCAGCATGGCGGATGATCAGAAGGTTTCGTCGGTGACAAGCGCCGGTGGGGGAAAACCGGTTTGGTAGGGTTCCCAGGGGTGGGCTGTTGGCGACCGATTTGTTGGCGCGCAGAGTCCGGCTTGTGTTGCGATCAGGATTCGGGCCAAACCGGTAATCTCAAACAGAGTCCGAACGCGGCGCCGGTATACCGTTCTCTCCGGCATCTCGGGCGTTGTCATCCACCCAGATCGCACATTTATAGATTAAGAACCGAAGGCCCTCAAAACCTGAATTGAGCGATTCTTGGCGGCGAAATCGCACAACCTGTTGGGCTCCAACGTCTCGTAAAAATGCTCGCCGTACCTACCAGTACGACTGTGCTTTTTCCAACACGTTTCGCACCAACATTTTGCGCGATTCCATCCACCCGAATCGCTCAATTCAGGTCAAAAGAGCCGGGCGATTTTCATGATAACGGAATGTATTTCTCGCAATGGGGAATTTTCAAAAACTGTGAAACATCACTCAGAGCCATTAATAGGTGTATCTCGACAAACCGCGTGATTTGGTAAAGGTTGCACGCGCTCTGTTTGGCGGCGGTTTTTCCCTAAACGGCGTGATTTGTCGTCTTGGTTTTCTTTTTTTAATTTTTTTTCGAACAAAACTGGTGCCTCGCGACGGTAGGGGGAGACAGCGCTGATCTAGCTGCTCTTAGTGAGCTGCGCTGTCGGTGCAACTCTCTGCGGTTGCCGCGAATCCTTTATTTTTTCAGAGGCACGTATATGAAAAGACACATCTCCATGATTTGCCTGTTGCTGTTAGGTCTGTTCCGATCAACAGTATCGGCCGCCGAAGCGGGCGGTATCGAAGGCGCTTTTACGGTCGACGCCAACGGCGGCGCCGTTTATTCCATTCCGATTGACGTTCCGCCTGGCATCAATGGTGTTGAACCCAATCTCGCATTGCAGTATCACAGTCAAGCAGGCGAGGGGATTTTGGGGGTTGGCTGGAACCTGACCGGTCTCACCGCGATTACCCGCGTGGGCCAAATCAAACGCATTGACGGCCGTTACCAGCCGGTGCGTTTTGATCGCAACGACAAAGACCGGCTCAGCTTACAGGGTCAGCGCTTGGTGGCGGTTGCGGATAAAAACGGCAACCGCTTGACGACCCAGGCAGCCATGAATGCCGCTTACGGTCGCGACGGCACGGTGTACCGCACCGAACGAGAAACTTGGACGCGGATCATCGGTCACGGCGACATGGACGATCCCGGCGTTTGGTTTGAAGCCCATCTCAAAAGTGGTGCCGCCATGGAATTTGGGCGTTCCCATAACGCGGCGGCGACCTATAGTGACGGCCGCATTCGGGCCTGGGGGCTCAACCTAAACCAGGATATTAACCAAAATACGATTCGCTACCGTTACCTTGCCGACACACCCGGTTACTTGCTAATTTCGCGCATTGATTACACGGGTAACGGTACCGATGTGCAGCCCAATCGCAGTGTGCGTTTCCTTTACCAAAGCGACGTGACACCGACCCGTTACATCGCCGGTGAAGCGCTTAACGTCGCGCATCAATTGACGACGGTAACAACCTACTTTGATGCGGTGCCGATTAGCCGTTATCAATTGACTTATGCAACCAGCAGCGGCAGCGGTCGTGCCTTGGTGCAATCAGTGGAACGCTGTGGTTTTCAAAGCGGCACTCAGACCTGGACCTGTTTTGAGCCAACCGAGTTCTCTTGGCAAACGCCGGGTAAACATGCCTGGCGCGGGCGCGATTTGCCGGTGCAGGGCCTTGCCGCGACGAATCATCTGAATCAAACGGCCCGTTTTGTGGACTGGAATTTGGACGGCTGGACCGACATCGTTTATGTTGTGAATTTGCCAGGACGCACCTACCGCGCCGAGGTGCGGTTGTTGGAAAACGTCGCGGCCGAAAACGGCGCGCGCCAATTGAAACAATCGGTGATCCGCAACCTCGATTTTCGTTTTCTCCGTTCCGGTTCTGTTTGGACGGTTGACATGAACGATGACGGCCGTTTGGATTTTGTTTTTAAATACACGACCAACGATCTCGACGACCTGGGTCGGTTGGCGATGGTTTCCCGGGATGATCAGGGCCGCGATCAGGTTGTGTTATTGGGTCAACGCGACCGCAATTTGCGCGAATACACCGTGGCCGCCGAATGGGTGACCGACATGAACGGCGACGGTAAGGTGGATTATGCGTTTATGGCCTCTGATCGCAGTACCTACTACGTACAATATGGCGATGGGACCCGTTTTGCCGGCAGTGCGGTTCGTTTCGGCAGCCACAATATCGTGATCAAATTTGATGCGAGTTACCAATGGCTTGCCGATATTAACGGCGACACCTTGCCCGATTTGATTTTGGTGGATGACGGCGATCTGCTTAACCCCGACGACGGCGACATTTACGTGATGCGCAATTTGGGTGATCGTTTTGCGGCCAAGGAAAAATGGTATGATGCGCATCCCGCCGGCACACCCGAAAATCCCTTTTTTGACCGCTACACCTTTGACGGACAACGGTGGATTACCGATATCAACGGCGATGGTTTGGCCGATGTCGTTTTTGGATCGGCCGGCAGTGGTCAACCGTTGAAGGGACTGCTTTCAACGGGTAAAACCTTTGTGGAAACCGAACTGACGCGGCTCGGCAATGATGTGGATCCCAGCGAAGATCGGCTGTGGTTTGGCGACGCCAACAACGACAAAGCCATCGATATTTTCTGGCGCGATCATTCGGCTAAAAAGACCTGGGTTTTTTACAACCGCAACGGCATCCCCAACTTTGACAGCAGCCCGGCGTTGTTCGCCGACGACGGCATCAACACAAGCCTGAGTTTCCTTGTCGACCTCAACCAAGACGGTCGCGTCGATCAGTTGTTGCGGGATGATGATCGCGACACCTTGCGAATAATCGAATCGCAGGGCGCGGCTGTGACGGAAGCCATTTACGAGGTGAAGGAACCCTTTGGCGGCGGTGTCAGCATTCGTTACGAACCTTTGAGTAAGGCAAATTACGGCGGCGCCGAAGCCTTTGGCGACTTAGTTCCCGCACCGCGATCAACGGTTGTCGTGCACGAATACAGTTTAAAGCCGGGGCTTGGCACGGAAATGACCTTCTCGCTGAACTATTCCTTCGGCATGATGCACCCGTTTTTGGGTTTCGCCGGGTTTGGTCATGTGGGTCACTACAATGAAACGTCCAAGCTCAACAAAGTACGCGATTATCATCAGGAATTCCCACGCGTCGGCACGCTTGCAAGGGAATACACGCAATATCAATGGGCGGTCACCGAAGAAACCGACTACACCGTTGCGGCGGTGAATACCGCCAATGCTTGGGTATGGGAGGTTCACAACACCAAGGTCGTGGTTGGACGGCACTATGGTTCCAACAAAGCGTTCACCCACGAAACCCTATTGAGC
The DNA here is from genome assembly GCA_030429565.1 of Holophagae bacterium. Taxonomy (GTDB): domain Bacteria; phylum Acidobacteriota; class Holophagae; order Acanthopleuribacterales; family Acanthopleuribacteraceae; genus Acanthopleuribacter. The sequence continues at coordinate 295,692 of JAUIFE010000003.1, forward strand.
TACGACGCTTACGGCAATCTCGAAACCGTTTGGCGCAAAGGGGATCCCAACCGTACGGATGATGATCGCGTCACGGTGAACCAGTACACCAATGACGCGGACGATTGGATGCTCGGTTTCCAAACCGCCGCCAAAACCATGGCGCGCACCTCGCTGCCGGCGGTGGGACAGGTCGACTTTACCCAAATGGGCGCCGGCGACCTTGCCCTGAGCCGTTTTACCTACGATCAACGGGGTAACCGCACCAAGATTGAAACCTATCTCGATGAAACCAAAAGCTGGGCCGAAGAAACCTTTGCCTATGACCGCTTCGGCAACCAAACCGCGCACACCAATGCGCTGGGGAACACAACAACGGTCAGTTACGACCCGACCTTCCACACCTACCCCGTGACCACCCGATACCCGGTGGCGGGCCTGACGCAAACCACCACCTTCGCCGCACGTTGGGGCGAAACGGAACGCGTGACCGATGCCAATGGCAACCAAACGCGAATAGCCTACGATGCCTTCGGTCGGCCGGTGGCCTTTTTTGCGCCCAACCAGCAAGGTGTCGAAACGCAAATCAAAAGCTTGCGTTATGCCTTCGATGCCCAAAAAGGTTTTTATGTGGAAACGCGTTATCGCGAATCCTGGGACGGTGCGGACACCAACACTTGGACTTGGGAGCGGGTGTACTACGACGGTTTGATGCGCGAAATTCGCCAAGAAGCCAAGGGCCCCAACGCCCAAAAAACACGCATCAACCTGTTTAAATACGATGGCGCCGGTCGTCTCGTCGGCAAAACCCCGACCTTTTTTGAAGACGAGGGGGCGGATTACAGCGTCATTCGTTACGGCGATCGCGGATTGATCAGTCACATTGATGAACCCAACGGCGCATGGGCTTCGTTTAGTTATGGTTATGACTTAGCCGGCGAGTACCAGGCGACACGCAGCTACGAGCCGGGTCAGGTCGGCAGAAACACGTCGTCGATTATTAACACCTGGTTCGATGTGCTCGGTCGCGAGGTGCGCAAACGTTCACCCGACGGCACCATGTCCAACCTGCGTTATGACGCCATGGATCGTCTGGTGGAACAGACGGGCGGCGGTTCCAGTCGGTATACCTACAACTCGCGTGGCTTACAAACGCGGATTGAGGAAGACGGCGTCGGCGCCAAAACGCTTTCTTATGATGTGCAAGGGCGTTTGACACAGACGCGTCAGGGCGGCGGTGCGATTCGTTTTCAATACGACGCCTTGGATCGGGTTGTCAGCGAAGATCACATGGACGCCCAAAACATAGATCACAATGTGACATACAGCCTTCAATACGACGATACGGCGGTTCAAAACGGGCGTGGTCAATTGACCAAGGTCACCCGCGACGGCGATCAAGCAGTTTGGACAACCGCCTATGACAACAACGGTAACCCGACCCACACCTCGGTTTCCGTGGGTTTTGCACCCTTTGCTAGCGCTGCCGCCGCTAAAACCTGGACCACACGGCGGTCTTACGATCCTCGCGGCCGCTTGCAGCAGGTGACCCATCCCGACGGCAGTGTCGTGCAGCATGGTTACAACGGGCAAGGCCACCTTAGCGGTGTGTCCCTCAAAGAAGTTGGCCGCAACAGTTTCAAATCTGTGTTGGCCTACGACAACTACAACGGTCTCGGTTTACCCGGCCGCGTGACCCACGGCAATGGTCTGGTGACCAACCACACCTTTGACCGCAACGGTCGCGTGCTTTCGCGCTCCTTGAAACGCGGGTCCACGGCACTGCTTGACACCCATTATGAGTGGAACAACGCCAACCTGATCACCGCCATTCGCGAGAACACCAAACCGAATACCAACCAAAGTTTCCATTACGACAATACCTTGCGCCTTACCAAAGCCGTCGGGGTATACGGGACGATTGACTACAGTTATGACGGCAACGGCAACCTGTTGTCGCGCAACGATACGTCATTTACCTATGACCTTGCGGCCGCCAACCAGGTCATTTCCGCGAGCAGTGGTCAGCAGTTTTCTTATGACAGTCGCGGTCAACGCACCAGAACCGAACTGCGCGACGGCAGTAGTTTCTTTTATCGCTGGAGTGCCGACGGCATGATTCGCGCGATTCAGCATCGTCGGCAAAGGAACGGCAGTCGCCAGGACATTATGCGGGCGACCTATGACGTGGCCGGGCAATTGCTGTCGAAGTGGACCGAAAACGGCGAAACCACGCTTTACCTCGCCGAAGGTTTTGAGGTCGTGCACACCGCCGCCGGCGCCTATCAGTACACCCTGAACATTGCCGGTCCTTCCAAACCCGAGTTGGCCGTTACCCGTGCCGGTCAAGGCCGATCCGCTGCTAAGGTGAACCAAATCAGCATGTTCAATCGCAGCTCCGGCGCCGGATTGGTTGCTTGGGGTCTGCTTTGCGGGGAAACGTTGTTAACCGAAGCTGCCGATTCGCCTTGGTTTTTGCCCGCGCTGTTAGTCATGCTATCGGTCTCGTGGTTCGCGGTTTTTGCCGGCTTGGGTTTGCAGGCCGCCCGGCGTCGCTCCGGTTTGGGTCGGTTGCGCCGCCGCATGGCGCCTTGGCTGCCCCGTCAATGGCGCGAGGCGCCGCTTGCCACCGACTTCTTGCGCCGTCATACCCTGCGCCGTTGCTTCGGTGCCGGTTTGTTGTTCCTGGGCTTGACCGTGCTTAACCCAACCTTGTCGGCCGCCGTGGTTGCCGGCGTCAACGGTCCCGGGATTCCTGTGGCCGGGACCGTGCGGTACTTCCACAGCAACCAAGTTTTTAGTACCAGCCTGGTCACCGACGGCAACGGTCAAGTGACCGCCACCACCCATTACACCCCGTATGGGATGCCGGTTGAGCGTTCTGGTGTCGATGATTACCGCCCCAAATTCGGCGGTAAAGAGTACCTGGCGACCGCGCAGTTGTACGACTTCGGCGCGCGTTACTACGATCCATTAACCGCGTCTTTTCTAAGCCCCGATCCCGAAGGTCAGTTCCTCTCGCCCTACACCTTCACCAACGGCAATCCCACCAGTGCGATTGATCCCGACGGGCGTTTGGCGACCTTGCTGTTTTTCATTCTTCTGGGCGGCCTGATTGGTGCCTACTTTGGCGGCGTTGCCGTCAATGGCGGTAATTACAACCCGGTCGAATGGGATTGGAGTTCCGGCAAAACCTGGAAAGGTCTGTTGGCCGGGTTTTTGATTGGCGCTGTTTCCGGTGCCGTGGGTTTCCCGGTGTTTGCTTCCGGCAACATTTTGGCGATGGCCGCCTTTGGCACCTTGTTTGGCGGCATTGAGGCCTTCACCATGGGCGTGATCAACGGTTACCGAGGTGGTCAGCTTTTAAGTACTCTGGCCGGTGGTTTCATCGCCGGTGGCTTGGGTGGTCTTGCTTTTGGCACCGTTGGCAAACTTTTCTCGCCCTTGCTGCGCGCCGGTCGCCATGCGTTCCGTTTCTTTCGTTCGTCCATTTCGAAGTCGGCTCAATCTTTGCGCGCCGCACCGCGTGCCTTGACCAAGGTGGCCCAGTGTTTCACCGAAAATACGGAAGTGGTTGTCGAAGAAGGTCGCAAGCCGATCAGCGAGGTGGCCGAAGGCGATTTGGTCTGGTCTTGGAATGAGGAAACCGGGCGAACCGAACTCAATCGCGTCACCCAATTGTTCCGCAACCAAGTGTCGCGTTTGGTGCGGGTGGCGCTGGAAGACCAAATCATCGAAACCACCACCGAACACCCGTTTTACGTTCAAGGTGAAGGTTGGCTGGAGGCTTCGGCGCTGAAACCAGGAGACCTGTTAGTGGGTTTTGAGGGTCGCAAGGTGGCAGTGAAAGCCGTGTTGATCCAAGAAGGTGCGTTCCTGGTCTACAACTTCGAAGTAGCCGACGCCCACACCTACTTTGTCAGTCGCCGCGATGCTAAAACGGCCGGCGCGCCGGTTGAAGCGGTGTTGGTTCACAACCTGTGTATTGCCGAACGCGCCCGCCAAATCCAGAACCAATACGTGAAATCCGGGTTGCGTGCGGCTGACGGCAAAAACATTGCCGTGGCTCGCTTCCGCGTTAAAGGCGGTCCGGTTCGCGAACGGGTCGCCGTCAGTGGTGCCAAGGATTTTGGCGTTAACGGCGAGGTTAGTTTCCAACGCGAGCGGTTCTTTAAAGCGCGCGTTGACGGCTGGGATCGTAGTCAGGATACCGAAATCAAAATTCTGGACTACATCCACCGCCAAATTCGGCGTAACCCGAAGGTCAAAGGCAATCTGGAACTGTTCACACCACGCGCGCCCTGTCGCTCGTGTTCACGGGTGATTCGCGATTTCCGCCAAGTTCACCCCAACATCAACCTAAAAGTTTCCCATGCGCAGGGACGCATAAACGAAGGATTCTTCTTCTAAACACCATCAACCAGAACGTGATGCAATGGGGCGCCGGTCATCGATCGGCGCCTTTTTTTATTGAAGCGCGCGGTGTAACGCAAAAACCCAGCCTTATCGCGTGGTGACGGGGAGTTTGTGCCTAAGTGTAGGCGTACATGTCGGCGATGTACTCGTTGAGAATCACTTCTTTGAGTTCAAGGATGTCGACGAGGATTTGGTCCAGTCGCTCTAAATCCTTGGTGTGGATGTTGATATCAATGCCCCATTGGTAAAATACTTGGCTTTCCGCCGTGGTGATGCCGGGCGTGATCATGGCGATGGTTTGGCAACGGCGAATCGGCAGCGAAATTTGTTTGATGCGGCCCAGCAAGGCTTGGCTGTCCGACGCGTACTTAAGCATGCGCTGGTCGACGATGATGACGTGGTAGGGTTTTTTACTGATTTGTTCCAGCGTCGCTTCGAGCGATGTGACCGGGTTGAGGGTAAAGCCGCGGCGCTGGAGGGTGGCCTCGCAGTTTTTAATGACCGTGGCGTTTTGCGTGGCGACCAGTACTTGGTTTTCGAGTAAGCGTTCGTGGACTTGGGCCTGGAAGGCGAGTGCTTTGACCTTCGGTCCGTCGCCCGCGACCGGCGCATTCATCACCGGTGCTTGGCTCTTGAGGCGGTCTTCCAGCATGCGCAGGCGGCCTTCCATTTCGGTGCGCAGATCGGCTTTGCAGCGCTCTAGCTCGGTTAAAAAATCGCGCCGCAGCGAATCGACGATTTGGGGCGGCAAGTTGCCGGCCGGGCGCGACTGTTGCGGGGCCGCTTTGGGCGGTGCAGGGCGCTGTTGGGCGGTGGGCGGTGCGGCCGGTCGCGGTGCTTGTGCGGGCCGAGGCGCCTGCTTGGGGACGGGCGCCGCTTGCGGTGCCGTGCCGCCGCCGGCGAAAATGTTGTCGATGGCATTGTCGAAGTGTTGCGACATGCCACCCTGGCTGTAATTGGGCGCCGGTTTTGCGGCCGACGGTGAGTAATCGTCCGTGATTGGGTTATCAAAGCCGCAAGCCGGACACTTTTGGGTGTAATCCTGGGGCAGTGGGATGTCCGGTACAACGATAATGCGACCGCAGCGTTCACAAGCTTTGTTCATGTTTTCCTCACGCGTCTCGGCTTAGGGGCCCATGTCGAGGCCGAGCGCCGGCATTTCATCAATGGTCATGGAATCGTCGGTGGAATCCTCGGCGGCGACTTCCGTTTTCAGAATGCCCAACTTGAGGCCGAGGTTGTTGGGGTTGGAGGCGTAACGCATCGCCGTGTTTTTATCGATAATGCGTTTGGAGACTTTGCTCAGCAAGTCCATATCGAAGGTTTGCATGCCCTCGTGGGCGCCGTCGACCATGGCGTCTTCCAAACTGCCCGCGGCCTGGGCGCCTTTAAGGATGTAGGTGCGTGTGCGGTCGTTGGATTTGAGCACTTCGACGGCCGCGACCCGCCCTTTACCACCGGGTTTGGGCATCAGGCGTTGCGAAATGATGTAGCGGAAGGTTTGCGCGAAACGGCTGCGGATGACCTGTTCCTGATCCTTCGGGAACACACCGATGATGCGTTCGATGGTTTTGGCGGCGTCGATGGTGTGCAGTGTCGACATAATTAAGTGACCGGTTTCGGCGGCCTCCAGCGCAATTTCAATGCTTTCGATGTCGCGCATCTCGCCGACCATGATGACCTGGGGCGCTTGGCGCAGGCCGGCGCGCAGGGCGGCGGCGAACGTATCGGTGTCTTGGCCGATCTCGCGTTGGTGGATCATGCTTTTGGTCTTGGGATACAAAAATTCGATTGGGTCTTCGATGGTAATGATGTGGTACGCGTACTTTTGCGCCATCAGGTTGATCAGGGCGGCCATCGTCGAACTTTTACCGCTGCCGGTGGGGCCGGTTAACAAGACGATACCGTTTTTGAGATCGAGCGCGCCGAGCAACGATTGCGGCAGTGACAGCGACTCGAAACTGGGGATCAGTGTGGGGATGACGCGCATGACGATGACCAAACTGTTGCGTTGCCGGAAACAGTTGGTGCGGAAACGGCCCGTTTTTTCCAAGGTGTAGGAGACGTCGACCGAACCGGTCCGCAAAAAGGTCTCCATGGCTTGGGGTTTGTCTTTGAGCAAGTCCAACACGAGCATTTCGGTTTGGTAAGGGCTGAGTGGGCGCAGATCCTTAAGCGGTACCTCGGTGAGGGTACCGTCTACCATGACCTTGGGTGGCGAACCGGGACTGAAAATAATGTCCGACGCTCGCGAGGCTACACTCATAATGCGTTTCAGAATTGGTGCAATGTCATAAGGGTTCAAGTTGCCCTTCCTGTGTTGGTTTGCCTGAGTCGAAAACAGGGCTCCATCATACCTCAGAATCGGTGCGACGAAACGGTGACGGACGCAACGCTTATATGACCGCGTTGGTGTCTTTAGCGTGGTTTCGGGCTGCAAATGCCTATTCGTGTCTATCGCCTACTAATCAGAATACTTAAGTGTTGGATGTCCACATGGGTCGGTGTGCCTGGATGCGGCCGGCGGCCGGCGCTCAATGATCGCGCCCCGGCCGCTGTTTTGGGCTTCCTTTCCGCCCCATTTCCGAGGATAATGGCCGCACATCACCCTATCTCGGCGTCGTTGCCGAGCACTTATTTGGCGTGGGTCCGCTCTTAGACGCGGCCGTTTGGTGCGCGATAAGCCCGGCCAACGGTATGGATTAACGAGTTTTGCTGTGAACGGGCCGGATTAAGCGAGGCCCATATGAGGGAGGGAGCGCGATGCTTCTCGGCCAAGGAGCATGGTTTGGAGTTGGTGTAGGCGAAGGTGCCTGGTGGTTGTCGCCGGGCCTGCCGTTATGGGGTTTGGCCCAGGCGCAGTCGGTCCAACCGGCTTGGCCGGGCATACTTTTGATCGTGTGGGCGGCGGTGGCGCTGACCTGGCTCACGGCTTGGTTTTTGACCGGTAAATTGCGGCAACGGCGCGACGAATTGACCTTGCTCTTGGCCAACCAAAGTCGCCGGCTGGCTGATAGAACCGAAGAACTCAAAGCGGTTTGCGATATTTTACGAGCCCTCAATCACCAGCGTGCCGATGCCGCCGAATTCGCCCTAACGCGGATGATCGATCTGATTCCCGACTTGACGCGCGGCGGCCTGCTGGTGCGCGGCCCCAAGGATCGGCGTTTCAAAATTGTCGCTCACACCGGTTACGGCGATTTCCGTTTTAAGCGTCTTGAGTTTACCTTTGAAGAAATTATGTCGCAGTATGCCGAGGGCACCGAACAACTTTCCGAAGGCGTCTTTTTGGTGCGCTGCCCCGATTTAATCGATACTGATTTACCGCGGGCAACATGCATGGTGGCGTTGGTTTTGGAAGTGCGTGGTCGCTTGCGCGGGTTGCTGGTCTTGGACCATGAAATCGATATCGGTATGATTGGCGAAAGTCACTTGGAACGGCTCAAGCGCTTTCGCATTTACGCGGGCGACGTGGTTGCCGGTCTGCGCATTGACAACGAAGAACGCCGTAAGGAAAACCCATGAAATGTTTTGCTTTTGATCGCTTATTGGTGAAGAAACAAGAATGGGTCGCGCCGGCTTATGTCACCGTGGACGCGACCGGTGTGGTGCAAGCGATCAGCAACCAAGCGCCACCGGCCGATCAGGTCACCGAAACCGAAGCGGTGGCGGGCATCGCCTTGCCCGGCTTTCAGAACGCCCATTCTCATGCCTTTCAATATGCCATGGCCGGTTTGGCCGAGTATGCGACGCGTCCGGACGATGATTTTTGGTCGTGGCGCACGGCCATGTACGATTTGGCCTTGCGGGTGGCGCCCGAGCAACTGACCGCGATTGCCACCATGCTTTACTGCGAGATGATGCGCCACGGTTATACGGCCGTGGCGGAATTCCACTACTTGCACCACGACCGCGACGGCCGGCCTTACCGCGACCCGGCGCTGTTGTCGCGCTGCTTGATGGAAGCGGCCGACCGTGCCGGCATTCACCTCACCTTGGTGCCGATGTTTTACCGACTGGGTGGTTTCGATCAACCCGCCGGCCCGCGCCAACGGCGGTTTTTATCACCGACAACCGAAGCTTATCGCGATCTGCTGACGGCCATTCACACGGCGGCCGCCGATCACGCGCGCGTCACCGTCGGCATGGGGATTCACTCGTTGCGGGCGGCCGGTCGCGACGATATTGCCGCCTTGTTTGGTGACGACACCTTGCCAGGACCGCGCCACATTCACATCGCCGAACAAACCGGTGAGGTCGAAGCTTGCCAAGCGGCTTGGGGCGCACGGCCGGTCGCTTGGCTGCTGGAAAACGTCGCATTGGATGCCCGCTACCACCTGGTTCACGCCACCCATGTCACCGAAGCCGAGTGGCGCGGCATGATTGCGGCGGGCGTGAATGCGGTGATTTGTCCGTCGACCGAAGGCAATTTGGGCGACGGTTTCTTTCCTATTGACGCCTATCACGCCGCCGGCGGCACCTGGTCGATTGGCACCGACAGCCATGTGGGGTTGTCGCCGCTTGAGGAATTGCGTTGGCTTGATTACGGCCGGCGCCTGCAGTTGCGCCGCCGTAACCTCATGTGCCCGACCATCGGCGCCGACGGTGGCGTGGAAATGTTGGACGCGGCGTTTCACGGCGGTCGGGCCGCGATGGGTTTTGCGCCGGCCGAGGCCTATGTTGCCGTGGGACAACCACTGGACGTGGTGGTGCTCGACCCGACGCACCCTTTGCTGCAGGTGTGTGGTGCCGACCGGATGCTCGCCACCCTGATTTACGCCGGCGATGTGACCTTCATTCAAACGGTGATCGGCGCGGGGCGCGTAATGGTGCGCCATGGCCGTCACCTGGCGGTGCAATCGGCCCGGGCCGATTTTGCGGCGGCATTGCAGTCGTTGGGCAGTCGCGGCTAAGCACCTCGTTAGGGGCCGTACGAAGATGACGGCGACCGGGTTTAGTTGAAAACGTCTGATTTTTCATTTTTTTTGGGCTAATTCCAAACACCCTGCCCATTTTTGCGTATATCTCAAACGGACACCCCGCCCCACATCGTGGCCTCTCGCCTTCGGGCGTACGGGAACATGTGTGGCGTCTCCGGCGATTGACCACCACCCCTTTCGGCGTGACAGCGTCACTCCCCATTGTCGGCGAGCCCAAGCGTCCCATTGACCTAAGACAAAGTTGATCGTTCTGCCAACACCTGTGACGTTTTTTTGATCGGCCTTTTCACGTGCGTGCCTTCCTCTTTTTTGACGGCCCTGCTTTGGTTGCCCGTTTCCGCACCCGATGAGCTGCTTGTGGACCATTTTTCCCACGCCGAGCCATATCTGTGACATTGAGGGTTCTCATGACAAACCGTTCCTCGTTTTCTCCGGCGACCGCGCGCGTGTTCGCGTCGCCCATCGTTTTGACCGGCCTCACGGCCTTGCTGATGCTGGCGACTTCGATCGCCTGCACCCAAGAAGCTCCGGCGCAAGCCGCCAATGGGGCCGGCGCGGGTAAAAAACAGGAAGCGAAACCGACGCCGGTCGCCGTCACGGCTGTCACCGTCGGCGACGCGCAGTCGATTTACACGACCACGACCACCATTCAACCCGAGTTTAACGCCGAGATTTTGTCGCGTACCACCGGCGCGGTGCGCGAACTGCATACCGAAGAAGGCGATGTGGTTGAAGAAGGCCAACTGCTGCTAACCATTGACGATCAAGACCAGCAAATGGCGCTCAAGCAGGCCGAACTGAACCTGGCCCACCTGCAAACCGAATTTAAGCGTCGTGAAAAAATGCAAAAGGCGGGCATTCTCTCGCCGCAAGAGTTTGAAGCCGTTCAGAACCAGATTGAAACCGCCGAAGCCAATGTCGATGCGGCCAAACTCACGCTTTCCTACACGCGCGTACGCGCCCCGTTCAGCGGGCGTATCATGCGCCGTTTGGTTGACCTGGGCGCCAACGTGACCGCCGGCGTGCCCCTGTTCCAAATCATGGACGTCGACCCCATGCTGGTGCGCGTGTGGGTGCCGGCCAACCGCCTCGGCCGCGTTGCCGCCGGTCAAAAGATTTGGCTCAAACGCGACGCCGACAACGCCCAACTTCAAGCCGTCACGCATTTGGTCAGCCCGATGGTCGATCAAACAACAGGCACCGTTAAGATTACCGCGCGCGTGACCTCGGGTCCGCTCGACTTGCGTCCCGGCGATTTTGTGGAAGCGCGGGTCGTCACCGAGCTACGTGAGAACGCATTGCTGGTTCCCAGTGTGGCCGTTTTTGAGGAACAGGGTGAAACGGTGGTCTACACGGTTAACGACGGCAAAGCCGAACGCCGCGTGGTGAGCGTGGGTTTTGTTGAAAGTGGCAAAACCGAGATCCTCGAAGGGATTGACGCCGACACACGCATTGTGGTGAAAGGTCAGCGCAACCTGCGCGACGGCATGGCGGTCCTGGTGAAAGAAGGTCCGGGCGCTGAAGAAAAAGCGCTCGCCGATAAAAGCCAAAGCGGCTTTACGGGGGCCTCACTTTGATCCGCGGCCTGGTAACACTATCTGTCTCCCGTCGGGTCACCGTTGTGGTGGTCATGGCGGCTTTTGTCGCCTTTGGTTTGGTGGGCCTTTCGCGTTTGGCGATCAACCTTCTGCCCGACATCAGTCACCCCTCGTTTACGGTGCAAACCGATTTTCCCAACGCGGCGCCGGGTGAGGTGGAGAACCTGGTGACCGAACCGGTTGAAGAAGCGATCGGCGTTCTTAAAGGTTTGGAAGACGTGCACTCCGTGTCTCGAGCCGGTGTGTCCGAGGTGACCTTGCAGTTTGCCTGGGGCACCGATATGGACAGCATCGCGATGGACATTCGCGAGAAGTTGGACCGCCTCATCTTGCCGGACGATACCGAAAAACCGATTGTGCTGCGTTATGATCCGGCGCTCGACCCGATTCTCAAGGTCGCCTTGGTTGGCTCGAAAGACCTGCGGTTGATGCGCTACGTCGCCGAGAAGAAGATTAAAGAAGAACTGGAAAAAATACCCGGCGTGGCGTCGGCCCAAATTAAGGGCGGTGAAGAAGACGAAATCCACGTCAACCTGAATCAGGGCCGCTTGGCGGCGATGAACATCACGCCGGAACAAATCGGGCGTGTGCTGTCGGCGTCCAACATCAATCGGCCGGGCGGCTCGTTGAAAAGTCGCGAGAGCCAGTACATGGTACGCACGCTCAACGAGTACCAGGACGTGCGTGAAATCGCCGAGCTGACGATCACGCCGCCGGGCCGACCGCCGGTCAAGTTGGGTGATGTGGCGCAGGTGGTTTGGGGTGCTAAGGACCGCGAGGAGATATCGCGCGTCAACGGTCAGGAATGCGTGACCATCGAGATTTTCAAAGAAGGCGACGCCAACACCGTTTTGGTGGCCGACGCCGTCAAGGAAGCCTTTGAGTGGCTGCCGCGCGAGTTGCCGAGCGGCATGAGCCTCACCCCGCTGTTCGACCAATCGCGTTTTATCAAACAATCGATTAACGAAGTACGCGACGCCTTGCTGATGGGTGGCCTGTTGGCGATTGTCATCCTGCTGCTGTTCTTGCGCGATTTCCGCGCCACGCTGATTATTGCCACTTCGATTCCGTTGTCGGTGATGGTTTCTTTCCTGTTGATGTACCAAACCGATGTGTCGCTGAACATTATGTCGCTGGGCGGTTTAACGCTGGGGATCGGCATGTTAGTCGACGCCTCAATCGTTGTATTGGAAGCGATTCACCGCCAACGCGAGTTGGGGTTGTCGCGTGCACAAGCCGCCATTGAGGGCACCACCGAAGTGGGCGGCGCCGTCATCGCCTCCGTCCTGACCACCATTGCCGTGTTTGTGCCGATCATTTTCGTTGAAGGCATTGCCGGTCAGTTGTTTCGCGATCAATCACTGACGGTGACCTACAGTTTGATCGCTTCGCTGCTGGTGTCGATGTCGTTGATTCCGATGTTGGCGTCCTTGGGTGGTGGAAGAATTGCCGCCTCGCGCACCGTCCGTGACGAATCGGAAAGCCTCGGGTTTTTCTCGAGCCTTTACGAAGGCATGTTGCGGGGCGCACTGCGTTTGCGCTGGCTGACCATGGCGGCGGCGGTGGCCGTGTTTGTCGCCAGTCTCAGCCTTTGGTCGCGCATTCCGCGCGAGTTGATTCCCGAGCTTACCGAAGGCGAGTTCTTCTTCGAGGTCACCATGCCTGAGGGCACCTCGCTTGACGCAACCAACGATATGATGCTGGCCATGGAAGCCATCGCACAGCAGCGTGAAGAGCCGGCCGTGATTTACTCAATGGTGGGCAGTCGCGGTGTGTCCGGCGGCCTTTCGCTTAAAACCAAAGACGAGAACCTCGGTCAATTGAACCTGGTCATGAAAAACCGCGGCGACGACGCCTTGGAACAACGTGTCTCGCAAGCGTTGCGCGAGCAGTTCCACGCCATGCCCAATTTGGAAACCAAGCTGGGGCGGCCGTCGTTTTTCAGCCTGAAAACGCCGGTTGAGGTGTACTTCTTTAGTGAAGACCTCAATTTGCTGCGCAATTACACCGGTCAATTGCGCCAACGTCTGGAAAAAATCGACGGCTTGGTGGATCTGCGTTCCTCGCTGGAAGCGGGTAATCCCGAGCTGACCGTCGTGTTTGACCGCGACCAAATGGCGCGCCTTGGCTTGGATGTTCAGACCGTATCCACCACCTTGCACGACCGCATTAACGGCACGGTGGTGTCGCGCTTCCAAGACGGTGATCGTCAAATCGACATCCGCTTGCGTAACCGCGAAATTGACCGTGACAGCATTACCGACATTCAAAACATCGTTGTCGGCATGAGCAACGACCTGCCGGTGACCCTGAAAGCCGTCGCCAAAATCGAACCCGCGCGCGGGCCGTCCGAAATTCACCGCATCCAACAAAGCCGGGTCGCCATAATGAGTGCCGCCGTCAAAGGGCGCAGCTTGAGCGCGGTGACCGCCGATATTCAGGCTGAAATCGACGCATTCCCACCACCGGCGGGCATTGAAGCGCCCCAATTGAGCGGGCAGAACAAGGAAATGGAAGCCTCGTTCGCCAGCTTGTTTTTCGCCATCGGCTTGGCCGTTTTCCTGGTGTACCTGGTGATGGCCGCGACCTTTGAAAGTTTGATTCACCCGTTCCTGATTTTGTTCACCATTCCGCTGGCCTTTACCGGCGTGTTGCTGAGCTTGGAGTGGAGCGGGTTGTCAATTAGCATCATCGCCTTCCTCGGCGCCATCTTTCTGGTGGGCGTTGTGGTCAACAACGCAATTGTGTTGGTTGATGCGATTAACCGCGGCCGCCGCGAAGGGCTCGACAAACTCGAAGCCGTCGTGCGCGCCGGCAAGATTCGCCTGCGTCCGATTATGATGACCACCCTGACCACCGTGCTCGGTTTGCTGCCGATGGCGATTGGTTTTGGTGAGGGGGCCGAGCTACGCCAACCGCTGGCCGTGGTGGTGACCGGTGGCTTAACCGTGTCGACCTTGTTAACCCTGGTTGTGATTCCCGCCGCGTACATGATTGTGCCCTCGCGGGTGCGGACCTATGAAGAAGAAGCTGAGATCGAAGCCGACGTCGCCCAAGCGGCCGCCCTTGAGGCAGCCGAACACCAACAGGCGCTGGTTTCAGAGGAGCCGGCATGACCTTACCTGAACTCTCGATCCGTCGCCCCGTCACCGCCTCGGTGTTGCTGATTTCGATTTGCGTCATTGGTTTGATCGCCGTGAATCGCCTGCCGTTGGCGTTTATGCCCGAGATGGAAGCCAAACAAGTGTTCGTGATTGTCGACTACCCCAACGCCTCACCGGCGGCTGTCGAACGCTTGATTGTGCGTCCCGTTGAGGAGGCAATTAGTTCGATTAGCGGTGTGAAGCACATGTGGTCGATGAGTGACGGTAACGGCGGGCGCGTCAGCATCAACCTCGATTACGACACCGACATGGATCGCGTCCGCACCGAAGTGTTGGAACGCGTCGACCGCATTCGCAGCGACTTGCCCGAGGATGTCGAGCGCATTCGCATCTCACCGAGCTGGAACCCACGCGAAACCGGCGAAACCATTATGGAGGCGCGGCTCTCGTCCGGCCGTGACCTCAGTTCCGATTACGAACTGTTGGAACGCAAAATCATTCGCCCGCTGGAACGCATCCCCGGCGTCGCCTCCGTGTTACTCGACGGCGTCAACCCACGCGAAGTCAAAATTAACCTCAAACTCAATGCGCTTAAGGCGCACCGCCTCGATGCCCGCATTGTGCTCGATACGCTCAACCGCAACAACCTCGACAAATCCATCGGTGTGTTGCGCAAGGAAGGCTCGCGTTACACCTTGCGCACGCAGGGTTCGTTTGTGAGCGTCGACCAAATTCGCAACCTGCCTTTGGCCGGCACCAACCTGCGCATTCGCGATGTTGCCTCGGTCACCTACAAAGAGCCGCCGCTCGAATACGGTCGTCTGCTTGACGGTGAATTTGCCATCGGGTTGAGCATTACCAAGGAGTCCTCGGCCAATACCGTCGCCGTGTGCGATGCCATTCGCGAGCGCGTTGCCGGGATGGGTAGCGACGCCGAATTGGACGGCATTAACTTCTTGGTCTGGGAAGACCAGGGTCGCGAGATCATGCGCACGCTCGATGAGCTGCAGAATACCGGTTTGGTCGGCGCCATTTTGGCCAGTCTGGTGTTGTTCCTGTTCCTGCGCCGTATTGGCACCACGCTGGTCGGTGTGTTGTGTATTCCGTTTTCCCTGATCGTTGCCTGTTTCATCATTTGGGCGCAAGGCAAATCGCTCAACACCATTTCGCTGCTCGGTTTAATCGTCGGTATCGGCATGCTCGTTGACAACGCCGTTGTCATTATGGAGAACATCGACCGTTACCAGCGCAAGGGCTACAACAGCCGCGTTTCGGCCTTGCTGGGCGCGCGCGAGGTGTCTGTCGCCGTCATGGCCGCAACCTTAACCTCGGTGATTGTGTTTCTGCCGTTGATTTTCTCCGAAGCTTCGGAAATGAACACCATCCTGCGCGAGCTGGCCTTCACCGTGTCGTTCACGCTGTTGGCCTCGTTGTTCATCAGTCAAACCCTGATCCCGTTGGCCACCGCCAAGTTACTCAAAGCCAAAACCGAAGTTCGGCCGCCCGGCATGATCATGGCCTTCTTGGAACGTTGGTACACCAAACTGTTGGCCTTGTCGCTGCGTTACCGGTGGGTGATTCCCGTCTTGGGGTTGGCCGTTATCGGCACCGCCTATTACCCTTACGATAACGTCGAGATGAACCTGCAACCGAATAAATCCGAGATGTTTGTCGGCATGCGTTACCGGTTCAGCGAGAGTTTGTCGCTGCAGCGCAAAAAAGAGGTCATTGTCGGCGTGGAAAGTGAGCTGGCCAAGTACAAGGACCAATTTGAGGTCAAATCCATTTATAGCTGGTACAGCGAAAACTGGTGTTTGACGCGCCTGTACATGAAAGAGGATTTCACCCACGAAGAGCACATGGCCAAGGTTCGCCGCGAATTGCCCGCGCTGTTGCCAGAGGTTGCCGGTGTCAAAATTGAAGTCCAAGACAGTGCACCGTTCTGGGAGCGCAACCGCGGTAAACGGGTCGCCTTCGAGCTGCAGGGCCCGGATAGCGAAAAGCTGGCCGAAATTGCCACTGAAGCGCAAAAAATTCTCGAAACCATGCCCGGCCTCCAGGATGTGTACAGCACCGCCGAGGGCGGTAACCTGGAGTTGCACACGCAGATCGACCGCGAACGCGCGCGTGCTTACGGTGTTGATTTGTCGCGGCCCGCCGAAACCGTGGAGCTGACCTTTCGCGGTCGCCGTTTACCGCGTTTCAAAGGCCCGGACGGCGAAGTTGAAATGCGATTGGTGCTGGAAGAGCAGGAGTTTGACTCGATGGATCGGCTCAAAGCTCTGCCTGTCCAGCGCGAAGGCGCGGCGTCCGTGCCTTTGGAAAGTTTCGCCGAATTCACGGTGAAAAAGGGGCCGGACCGCATTCACCGCAACAACAAGATCACCGGCATTTGGGTCGGCGCCAAATACAGCGAGGGCAAAAAAGAGGATTACCGCAAGGCGATTCGTGCCGAGTTTGAGCAAATGGATTTGCCCTACGGGTACCGTTGGGATTTTCAGTCGTTCCGTCGCCAGGAACGGGAAACCCAATCGGAGATGGCTGTGAACCTGGTGTTGGCCTTGTTCCTGATTTTTGGGGTCATGGCGGCGCTTTTCGAATCGTTCAGCCAGGCGATTTCGCTGACCGTGGCTTTGCCGTTCGCCCTGGCCGGCGCTTTGTGGGCCCTGTTCCTCTTCGATACCGATTTTGACCAACCCGCGCTGGTGGGGACCTTGCTGTTGTTGGGGGTCGTCGTTAACAACGGTATCGTCATGATCGAACACATCAACAAATACCGGCGCGAAGGTTACCCGCGCGAGAAAGCGATGATTCGCGGTGGTCGTGAGCGCTTGCGCCCGATCCTGATGACGGCCATGACGACCCTGATGTCACTGGTCCCGATCGCAATCGAAAAGCCCGCACTGGCCGGCGTTTATTACTACTCAATGGCTTACGTGCTGATGGGCGGCTTGATCGTTTCGACCGTGCTAACCACCTTGTTCCTGCCCGCCACGGTCACAATTGTGGAAGACATCGTTAACTGGTTCGGGAAGCGTTTCTCCGCTGCCTGGCGGTTAACCAAAAACCTGATCCCACCGCGCCTGCGGACCTATCCGTAGGCATCGCGTGTCGTCGCGGGGTACGGTACTGAAAAACGATAAAAGCAGGGTCGCCGTTACGGCGGCCCTTTTTGGTTAGGTTGCCGGCAGTACCACGTGCCTTTCGTCATTCCGTGGCCTTATTAATACTTAAATAAAACGCATCAGGACTGGACTTGTTGTCGGGCGTTGGATAGTGTTTCGAAATGATTCTTCCAGAGTTGTTGTCTATGAAGAATAGCCCGATCGTGGGCGCCAGCCCAAGAAAGCCCTGGTAAGGTTCGATGAGGATGGGAAAGTCCACTTTACCAATTCGTTTGACTTGCCTGAGATTGTAGTCATCTTGTTCAGTTGTTACAAATAGGTAGTCGAGGTCTTTGTTTTCTTGAGAGAATTTTACTAATTGATTTAATGCTTTTGCTTTGCAGGTTGTGCATGATATTTCGGGTGAATAAAAAAGAATCAGCCATGGGGTTGTTGGGTGTAGATCGTCTTCTCCGCTCCATGCGTGAAGATTATATGCTTCAGATATGTCGATCTTGGGATGCTCATCTGGTTGTGTCGCGTTACAGCCGAGCAAAAGTGTGATGAGGAACATGAGTTGAAAGCATCTTGTCATGGCTTCACCACACTTATCCTTAGGTATGGGTTGTCATCTTCGATTGTGGCTAGATATCCTTTTTGCTTAAGGATCTCATAGTCGTGGGCATTGAATGAATCTTTGTTTTCCAGTGGGAGTATTTCAGAGTAGACTTCGTTGCCTTTCGAAGAAAGAAGTGGTCTGATCTTGGCGGGCTTCAGGTTTGCGTTGAGTGTTTTTCCGTTTTGATCAGTTAATATATAGCGGTAGCCTGTGAATATAAAAACAAGGTCTTTGGTGCCGACGAATTTTAAAGGTCGCTCTTTGGTGAATAATTCGCTGTTCCGCTTTTTAGTGTGTCTTGTGATTTCGTCGAAGTCAGATTCTTTTAAAGGTTCTTTTATGGGCAAATCGAAGCTTGAACTTAAAAATCCCTGGTTGGAATATATTTCTACTTTGTTACTGTAAGGGCTTGCGATCCAATAATGTTCGTTGAACTGTTCGAAGCAAGAGTACTCCCATCCAGAAGCGCCTTTCCTTCTCGTGTAATCTAGTCTTTTTCCGAATCCCCAAGATGGTGTCATGGTGACAGGGTTGAAATTTACAATTCTCGTTGCTTCGAAGTTTTGTGTGATGTATGGGGCCACAAATGTATTTTTTTGTTTCCAAATGAAATTAGCGTCGGGATAGATCTGGTGAGGCGGGGCGGCTAAATAAATCTCCTGTTCAAACTCTCGCTTCTCGTTGTACAGGAGGACTTTACCCGATGTGGTGTCGAGAATGCCTAGCTTTTCACCGAAACATTTCTTTATCACAAATGGAGCTTGGTATTCGCCGGGGCCTTGTCCCGTTCGCCCGACGGGCGCCATAAAGACCCCATTCTTATCGAATTCCATTACGAGATTTAAGGCTCTATCTAGAATGACATATGAATTATCAAAGGCTTCTAGTTGAGATATTCTAGAAAATAAATGAGAATCAGGCGTCGTTAGCCTCAGGATATCTTTTACCTCTAAAACTTGGTCCAATTGTTTTAATTCGTCAAGCCCGCTTGGGTGTGAAGGCGATATTGTCTTCGGTTTGTCGACAAGTAGACTCGTTGTTTTTTGTTCGTTTAGTGGGAAGTTAATAGAATAAGTAGTGTTTCTTATGGTGTCTTGGCTGCTGCAGCCCGAGATTAGTATTATCAATGTGATTAGGGTGAGCCTCATGGTTCTCCTCGAAAAGAAGGAGGGTGACCCCTCCTTCTGATTAGATGTTTATCTTCTTATCGACACTTTTTGTTCCAATCGCAGTTGGAGAACAGGGAAAGAGTACAGATCGTCTGGAATCCTGGCAGACCATCCTCTTTTGGACAGTTAGCCATCATTTCGTCAAAAAGAACATACGAGGTGCCGGTATCGTCTGAACGGGTTGACGCCCCTGCAAAGAGTAAACCGCCGCTAAGCAATAAAACTAATACCAATACAATTGCATTTTTCATTGTGAAAAACTCCTTTTTTTATTGGGTTGTGATTTTGTTTTATGCGAGTCAAACCAAAGTCACCACGCAAAGAATTAGTGCGAAGTGCACTGAGAAGGGTATAGGTGTACTTATGACGCACCCCTTTCCTAGTGGTTTTTATCACATGGTAATCTAATAAATTGCGTAGTTTAACTATTTGGATTCGCCAAAATCACGTCGTGGTTTTTTAAGGGAAAATAAAAAAAATATGTCAAGTGTGAACAGATATTTTGGTTTGATTTCCCTTTTAATAAAAAGCCGTAAAACCGTATTTTATGAGTCAAATGGACTGTGTTGATGTGACTCGTGTCACGTTTTTGCGTGCGTGGCGTTTTGTTTAACCAAAACCGGCACGATTTATTGCTCATTTCAGGTAACAACCTGACAAATAATAAATGGCACAGTAAACCAAAATGTTCTATTCCTGAGGCCGTTGCGACAAGGATAAATTTACGTTGCTATTGCGGTGTCGTCGCCAAACCCAACAACGCGCACTCTAGCCAGGTGGAACAGGAAAGACCCCGCGCGCCTCTTCTTCCGAGGCGGACGTGGCCGGCAAGGGTGTGAAAGCGAGGTCGCCCTTCCTACCCAGCCAGGGCAAAGACGAACCCCAGCCCAAGCGCCGCCGCCACAAAAAAAGAACCACCGCCCCCGCGCTTTCGAAGCAACGGCTTCTTCCGTCGGGCGGAAGCCGGCAACCAAGGGTTTCAGCGCCCAACGCCCTTTCTCCACCGGTTTTTTTGTATTGGACAGACACCACGCCACGGAGCTCCCGTGATCTTCATTTTTCGCCATATCCCATTCTCATCATGGAGCTTGCATGGGTTGAGCGCGCTTCAAACCATCTTCTTCCTCCTCAAAAGCTTTAGCTAATCAATCGGGATTCCGAAAAAAAGAGCATGCTGGAAATTTGAACGACCGGCCGGATGGATACGCGCGAGGGGGTTGCCGTTGACGATGGCGAAACGCCGCCCTGACGCCGTGTGCCCAAACGGCGCGTCGTACCCTGAACATGGACGGCCCCCTTATGCCACGGTTTTTTGACACGGTATCTTTTCGAACGCTTTTTTTGTGTTTCCTATTGATCTTGGGGCCGGTACCGCTGTGGGCCGCTGATTTTCAAGTAGTTTCCACCGATCCACAGGGTTTTGGTTTTAGCGATGCGACGCCGGCGACGCCGGTTGGCGGCAACGATGGCGCCACCCTTGGGCAACAACGGCTTAATGCCGTGCAATACGCCGCCGACATTTGGGGCGACCTGATCGACAGCCAGTATCCGTTTACCATCGAGGTTTCCTTTGACGGGAATCTGCCCTGCGATTCGGGCGATGCAACTTTGGCGTCACCGCACCCGATTCAGGCGATCACGCGTTCCGGTGTGTGGTACCCCGAGGCCCTGGCCAACGCGCTGAATGGGTCCGATACCTTTCCCGACTCAAGCGGCGACATTGTTTTGCGGTTTAACCTCAACCTCGACGGCTCGGCCGGCTGTTTGGGTGGGGCGCAATGGTATTTGGGGTATGACCGCAACGGTGGCGGCGACATCGACATGGTGACCGTCGCCCTGCACGAAATTGCCCATGGTTTGGGCATTCACACCTTCGCCGATTACACGACCGGCGCCCTTTATTTCGGGGCACGTGACATCTTTAACACCTTCCTGTTTGACGCCACGCAAAACGCAGCTTGGCCACAATTGACCAGCGCGCAAAGGCTTGTATCCATGAGCAACGACGGCGGTTTGGTATGGAATGGTCCGCTGACCGTTGCCGCCGCCGCTGCTTATACCGGCGGTGTCGACGGTGCCAATCGGCCCGAAATGTACGCGCCGGCGCAGGTCGTTGAAAATGAGTCGGTTGTCCACCTCAGCGACCGCATCAATCCGGCCGACCTGCTGGAGCCCAATTACCAAGGGCCGAATCACAATCCTGGTTTGGCGCTATACATGTTGTACGACATGGGCTGGGAACCGCCGCTTGAGGCTGACGTCTCGTTGGAGCTCACCACGGAACCGGCGCGGTTTGATGTGGGCCAAACCACGACGGTGGTGCTGACCGTGCGCAACGGCGGACCGGGCGCGCTCGACAATCTACAAGTGCAAGTAGATGTGCCGGAAAGCTACAGCGTGGTGACCTCTTCTGCGGGGACCGGCGTGTACAACGTGGTTTCCGGCTTATGGACCTTGTCGCTGAGTAACGGCGCGAACACGACGCTTACCCTCAATCTGCGTGCCGACGTCAGTGGTTACGCGCCCTTTCAAGCCGAGGTCGTGTTTTCCTCGCGCCTCGATCCTGATTCGACGCCGGGCAACGGCGTGACCGGCGAAGACGACATGCTACAACGCACCTTTACCGCCGTGCAGGTTTTGCAAAACGGACAACTGATCACCAACATCGCCGGCGACCGCGAGCAGTGGCGTTTGTTCCGCTTACCCGTGCCCGCCAACCAAGCGAGCTTGCAAATTGAAACCTTTGGCGGTGGCGGCGATGCCGACCTTTACGTACGCTCACTTGACCTGCCGACGCTCGATTCCTTCAACGAGCGGCCCGCTCTCGACGGGAACGAGGAACGCGTCAGCCTCAGTTCGCCCGATTCCGGCGATTGGTATTTTGGCGTGTTCGGCAACCTCGACTACTTTAACGCCAACATCTTTGCCACTTTCAACAGCACGGGCCTGCGCGCCGAGGTCACGCGCGTCTCCAGCGCCGGCTGTCCCGACATCTTGGTGGAAGTGGCGGTTGCCAACAATCAGGGCACCATCGGCGGTTTGACCGCCAACCATTTTCAACTCAGCGAAGACGGCGGTGCCTTCTTTGCCCCAAGCACCTTTAACGAACGCGGCGGCGGGGTTTACGAGCTCGGTTACACGACGACCGGCCTCGATGCGGGCGACCACTTCCCATCGGTGACGGTCACCATCGACAGCGATAGCGCCGCAGGCATTGGCGTTTTCAATAACTGCACGCCACAGGGCGGGGCCGCCAACATATGGATGAGTCGCGACGATTTGGTGCTGCCGGGTACGCAAGTGATTGTGCCGGTGCGCGTGCAGGCGATTGATCGCGCCTACGAGGTCAATTCCTTCGAGTTGGACCTGCAATACGACCCCGCTTTTCTCGATTACCAAGGGCTGATCATCGAGGGCACCGTGGTTTCCGAATGGGATTTGGTGTTTGACAACGAACCCAGCGACGGCCAACTGCGCTTCAATGCCGCCAGTACGCGCGAGTTCGTGATGGACACCTCGCGCGACGATGTGTTGCTTGGCATGATCTTCGATGTGTCGGATGCGGTCGGGGGCGGCGCCTGCACGGAACTGGTGATCCAGCGTTTTGTGTTTAACAACGAGACGCCGATTCCGGTGACCACCGACGGTCGTTTGTGCGTGCCCAGCGGTGGCGGACCGGGCGCGGTTGCCGATCTCAGCCTGCGCAAATTGGTCGACAACGCCACGCCGGTTGAAGGGGAGACCTTTAAGTTCCAGCTCACCGTGTTTAACGGCGGTCCCGACGCCACCTTTGGCGTGACCGTGCGCGATCAGTTACCCGCCGGCGTGACCTATGTGTCCCACGAAGGCGACGGCGATTACAACCCGAGCACCGGTGAGTGGTCGGCCGGCACCATTTTCAGTGAAAGCCGCGCCAATCTCGATCTCTACGCGCAAATTCCCCTGGCCGGCACCTACACCAACACCGCCGAGGTGACCGCCTCCGCCTTTTTTGATCCCGACAGCACACCCAATAACGGCGTTGTTGAGGAAGACGACATCGCATCGGTCGTGGTGCAGGCGCAAATTTTGGGAACCAACGACTTAAGCGTGATGATTAGCGCCGATAACGATGCGCCCGCCGTCGGTGAGGACGTCGTGTTCCAATTACGCATCGATAACGCCGGCCCCAACGACGCCGTCAATACCCAAGTGGTTGATCGCCTGTTCAACCAATCGCCGAGCGGCATGAGTTATGTGACCCACTTCGGTACCGGTGACTTCGATCCCGGTACCGGCATCTGGAGCCTGGAAACTATTCCCGCCGGCGAGTTTCGTTTGCTGAATCTGGTGCTGCGACTCGAAAGCACCAGTGCCGTGACCCAGGTGATCGAAGTGCTTAGCACGCACCGGCCCGATCCCGACTCGACACCCAACAACCAAAACGAGGCTGAGGACGATCAGGACCAAGTCACCGTGCGCACGCCTGCCGCCGACTTGAGCTTGATCAAAACCGCCGACAAGTTGCAGGCGAGCCCTGGCGAGATTGTGACCTTCCTGGTGCAGGTCAACAACGACGGTCCCAGCGACGCTTCCAACGTTGCCGCCGTTGACTTGTTGCCGCCAGGATTGGAATACGTGACCCACGTTTCCGCCGCGTCCTACGAACCGGAAAGCGGCGTGTGGCGCATCGACTGGTTGCACTCCGGTGGTAGCGCCACGCTGCAACTGCAGGCACGCAAAACCACCTTCGAACGCGTGACCAACACCGCCGAAGTGATTACCCAAAACGAACTGGACCCCGACTCGACGCCCAACAACCAGGTGCTCGAAGAAGACGATATGGATTCGGTTACCATTGAAACGCCGATTGCCGATCTCAGCCTCAGCGCCGTGATTGACGATGAAAGTCCGGTTGTCGGCGACCTGGTGAACATCGACCTGACCCTGAAAAACGACGGACCCGACACCGCCCTCGATGTGGCCGTCGTCTATGAATTCCTGGCGTTTGACCTGGTTGGTGCGCAAAGCTGGACCGTCAACCAACTGTTCTCCGGTGAATCGACACAAATAAGTGTCAGTGCGCGCCGCGTGAGTTCGCAAAATGACAGCCCTTCGTTTAGCGCCGAAGTCAGCGCCAGTTCCGCCTATGATCCCGATTCAACACCGGCCAACGGCAACTCCAACGAAGACGACATCGTGAATGCCGTGTTTGGCAACGCCGATTTGGCGCTGGCTTATCGCGAAACCTCGGTTTCGACCAGTGACGGGCAACAGATCAGTTTGGTGTTGGACCTCGATCACGAAGCCGGCGACCCGGCGCGCGACATCCGCGTGCGCATTATCGCGCCCGGCGATTTGCCCTACATTTCGTTTAGCGGCGACGGTTCTTTTGACGCCGCCACCGGGTTTTGGGATGTGGCCGCGCTGATTCAAGGCGAGCAGGCGACCGCCACCTTTGCGTATACCGCCGTCGGCATTGCGCCCAAATCGGTCACCGCCGAAATCATCAGCGCCTCCGTTCCCGATCCCGATTCGGGGTTCGATAACAACAACCCCAGTGAGGACGATTGGAGTTCGGCGACGGTGACCTCGTCCTGTAACGGACGCACGCCGCAAATTGTGATCCTCAACGGCGACGGTCCCGGCGAAGGTTTTAACGACGGCACGCCGGTTTCCCCCGTCGGCGGCAACAGCGGCACCACGCTTGGTGCGCAGCGTTTGATTGCCTTCCAGCGGGCCGCCGATATTTGGGCCGCCGGCCTCAACAGCACCGTCGACCTCGTCATCGAAGCCCGCTTCGACAACTTAACCTGCTCGTCGAGCAGCGCGATTCTTGGTTCGGCCGGTCCCAAATCGGTTAGCCGCGATTTCCTTGGCGCGCCGCGCGACAACACCTGGTACCCGGTCGCCTTGGCCAACCGCTTGGCCGGCAGCGATTTAAACGGCGCCCAAGCCGAGGTGACCGCCACCTTTAACGCCGCCATCGACAACAACAACGGCTGTTTGGCCAACACCAACTGGTACTACGGTTTGGACGGCAACGCCGGCAGCAACATGGATTTCGTGTCCGTGCTGCTGCACGAGTTGGGTCACGGCTTGGGTTTTCTGACCTTGGTTAATGCCAATGGCCAGCGTTTCTACGGCCGCGACGATATCTACATGAGTTACCTGCAGGACAACAGCAGTGGCTTGACCTGGCCGCAAATGAGTGACGGCCAACGCGGTGCTTCGGCGGTGAACACCAACAACCTGGTCTTCAACGGACCCACCGTCAAAAATGATTCCGGTTTCTTGACCAGTGGCCGCACCGGCAACGGCGAAGTGGAAATGTTCGCGCCCAACCCCTACCAACAGGGCTCGTCGGTTAGTCACTGGAGCACGCGTTTGGCGCCCGATGAACTGATGGAGCCTTACTATACCGGCCCCAACCACCAGCCAGGATTGGCCTTTAGTTTGTTGAGTGATTTGGGGTGGACCTGCTCCGGCTCGCCTGATGTGTTCTCCGATCTGAACCTGAGCATGGCCGTGGACAACAGCGCCCCTGGTTTTGGCGAAAACTTCGCCGTCACCATAACCGTGCGCAACAACGGACCCGACGCCTCGTCCGAGCAACGGGTTGCCGTGGTGCGGCCGTCGGTGGCGCAATTCGTGTCGGCCGCCGGCGACGGTAGTTACGACAATCAGACCGGTGTTTGGGATGTGGGCGCCCTGGCCGTGGATGAAAGTAAAGCCATGGTGTTGACCTTTAACGCCGCGCAAACCGGCGCCATTACCTTTAGTGCCGAAGTGGCCGCCGCCGCCAATACCGATCCCGACTCCACGCCCGGCAACGGCGACTTCAGCGAAGACGACGCCGCGCGGGTTCAAGTTAATGTTTCCGCCGCACGCATCGCCGACCTGTCATTGACCAAATCCGTCGACCGCGTCAGCGCCGCCGTCGGCGACAACCTGACTTACAGCGTGACTGTTGTCAACGACGGGCCCGATACCGCCCAAGGTGTGACCGTGCGCGATCAGCTTCCCGCCGGCCTGACGCTGATTTCCGCTTCGTCGCTGAGTTACGATGCCGGTTCCGGCGTGTGGGAAATCGGCACCATGAATTCGGGTGCTATCGAAGAATTAACCCTGGTGACCCGGCTCGACAGCGATCAGGCCGTCACCAATGTGGCTGAAGTCACCGCTAGCGACGCCGGCGATCCCGATTCCGCGCCTGACAACAGTGTTGAAAGTGAGGATGACTGGTCCTCGGCAACCGTGAATGCCGGTGGCTTGCAGCAAGCCGATGTGTCGGTCACCTTGGCCAGTCCCACGATTAACCCAACCACGGCCGACGAGATCGAGTTGGTGATTGGTTTGCGCAACGACGGGCCGCGCGAGGCCGGCAACCTCGCCGTGCAAATCCTGTTGCCCGCCTTCCTTGAATACGGCAGCGCGCCGTCGGCTTATGATCCTGATACCGGACTGTGGTCCTTGCAGCGTTTGGCCGCCGGTGCGAGTACGAGTTTGACCCTGATTGTGGTGCCGACTTCGGTAGGCACCGGCCAAGTCACCGCCGATTTGGCACGCAGCAATATCGACGACCCCGATTCCGTGCCGGGGAACCTGGATCCCGAGGAAGATGATTACGCCTTCCTGCGCATTTCGATCGGCAGTGGGCCGGTGGGCTGCAGCGATTGTCTGCGTTTCGATATGGCGGTTGAAGATCCGGCCGGTTACGGCTTTAACGACGAAACCGCCACCGATCCGGTTGGCGGTAATAACGGCACAACCTTAGGTGAACAGCGCCGCATTGCCTTCGAACATGCCGCCGCCCTGTTCTGCCAGTACTACCAGAGCCCCGTACCGGTGCGGCTGGTGACGCGTTACTCAGACTTGACCTGTGATCAGGATGAGGCGCGTTTGGCCGTGACACGGGTGTTGCACTGGGCCAAAGACTTCCCCAATGCGCCACTTGCCAACACCTGGTATCCGTCGCCGTTGGCCGACGCCTTGACCGGCATTGAGCAAAACCCCGATTTATACGACGTTTCAATGGTGTTTAACAATCTACCGGACGCCGCCTTTACCGCCGCCTTCCAAGAAGAAAGCTGCAGCGACAGCCAAATGAATTACGTGGTGGAAAACCGTGGCCGGCGCGTGAAGTACGAAGGCGCCGCTACCGGCTTAGGCGAAGACCGCACCTGGATGCGCGATTTCTTTGAGATCGACGTCACCGGCGGCGGTTTATCCGTCGACGTCACCCTCAAAGCGGCGCGTACGACGCGCACCGTGACCTTGGTTGGCGCCGGTGATTCGGCCATGGTGCCGAGCATGGGTTTCCGCGTCAAATTGCTGTCCATCAGCGGTAACCGCTACAGCTTCCAAGTGACGGCGGAATGTAACTTCCATGCCTTGAGCCACGTCGAATTCGACTTTGGCGGTGCGGCCAATGTGACCTCGCCGACGCAAAACACCACCGTCGACCGCCAAATCTGCGAAGGGCGTTGGTCACCTGAGTGTGGCACCGGCAGCGACGGATCAGATGGTGGCGACGGTGGCGACGGTGGCACCGGTAGCACGGGTTCCGACGGCGGCACGGGTTCCGATGGTGGCACCGGCACGGACGGCGGTGACGGCGGTGACGGCGGTGACGGCGAAGTGGTTGATCCTTCACCTTGCCTGGCCGGCGCGCGTTACTACTACGGCCTCGACGGCCAAGCCGGCGGCGATGTCGACTTTGTGACCATCGTCCTGCGCGAGCTGATTCGCGGTTTGGGGCTCAGCACGGCGGTTGACCTCAATCCTGGCAGCAACGCCCAAGGTGAACGCCTGCAAGATACCGACGACATTTTTATGACCTTCCTGCGCGATGGCAGCACCACTTTGGATTGGTCCGACATGAGCGACAACCAGCGCTACGATTCGGCGCGCGATGTCGACGACCTCTTCTGGACCGGCATGCTGGCGACCGACGCCGCCGCCGACCTGGGAAATGCCGTCAACAACGACGGTTTACTGCGGTTGTTCGCCAGTGATCCCGTACTGACCGATCGCACCGTGGTCAGCCTGCATCCCGACATCACACCACGTCAGTTGATGTTGCCCTACTATCGCGGTGTCAAACACCAGCTCGGTTTGGCCAACAGCATGTTGCTTGACCTCGGTTGGCCGCGACGCGGTTGTATCGACCTTAACCTGAGTATGAGTGTGGTTGATCCCGATCCGCAAAATCCCGACCGCGCCAACTTTACGCTGAGCCTGACCAACGAAGGCGCGTTTGATGCTTCCGGTGTTCAAGTCCGACTGTATCCCGACAGCGGTCTGACTTTCTTCGCGATTGTCGGCAACGGCGATTACGAAAACAGCAGCCGGCTGTGGCGTGTCGGTGACGTGCCCGCCGGTGAAACACGCGACTTGGTGCTGACCTTCGAGAAAGGCCAGGGCTCGAAATTGATGCGTGCCGAAGTTGTGACTGCCAACGAAGTTGACGTCGATTCCGTGCCCGCCAACCTCAATCCACGTGAAGACGATTACGCACAATTGTCACTGGATACCGTCGATCTCAATCTCAACAAGTTCGCCTCGGCAAGCACCGTCACCATCGATCAACTGGTGACCTTTACCTTGCAACTGAACAACGAAGGTAGCGACGATGCCGGCAACGTCGTCGTGCGCGATCTTCTGCCCAGCGGTTTGTTGTACGTATCCCATCAAGGCGAAGGCCGTTACCAGGCCGGCAGCGGTGAATGGGACATTGGTGCGGTGCCCGCCGGCGATACCATGACGCTTGAGATCATCACGCGGGCCGTAACCTTGGGTACCTGGACCAACCGCGCCGAAGTGATTGCCGTCGACGAACCCGACAGCGATTCCACGCCCGACAACGGCAACGCCGCCGAGGATGATGATGCCCAGGTCAGTGTGACCGTGGTTGAACCCGCGCCACCGGGACCCAGCAGTGTCACCGTGTTT
This sequence comes from Holophagae bacterium, assembly GCA_030429565.1. Classification (GTDB taxonomy): domain Bacteria; phylum Acidobacteriota; class Holophagae; order Acanthopleuribacterales; family Acanthopleuribacteraceae; genus Acanthopleuribacter. The sequence continues at coordinate 324,554 of JAUIFE010000003.1, forward strand.
GGTGTGCAGTTGGTAACTTGCCCAACCATGCGCGTCAAATTACGGGTTGAACGCGACGGTGTCGGCTTGTGTTGTCTGACCCAGCAGCAATTTAGCTTGAGTGAAGACGGCCGCGAGGTGGCCTTCACCCTCATCAACGGCCCGCGTCAGGGCGAGTACTGGCTCGAGTTTGAGGCGGTCACGCCGGACGGCATGCAGCACGTGCTGGATTTAACCGTCAGCCTGAACGATGCTGAGCCCGAAACCATCCACGCCGTGGCCAACTTCACTACCTGCGAAACTGAAGTTTGCACCGAACTTGAGAACGAGCAGGTTGTCAGTCACTTGAGTGGGTTCCCCAATAGTTGGCGCTGCTTCTTTATCCACGTGCCGCCAGGGCAACGCATCTTGACCGTCGACAGCTTTCTCGGTGACGGCGATGCCGACCTTTATGTCAAATACGGTGCACCGCCCAGTTTAACCGACTACGATTACCGACCCGACGTGGCCGGCAACGATGAAACCGTGCCCGTCGATTACCCGCGCGGCGGTACTTGGTGGATTGGGGTGCACGGCTTCGACGAGTACCTGGAAACCAACTTGCGCGCGGCTTACGCCAATTCGGTGTTAACCGCCACGATTGACGGCATCTTCACCGATGCTTGCCCCGAAATCACCACGATTGTGACCGTGCGTCGCGACGGCCAACCGGCCTATGCGTTGCCGGCCTCGGCGTTCCGCCTCAGCGAGGACGGCGTGGCGCGGTCGTTCGACTTCCGCGCCGGAGATTTGCCAGGTCAATACATCCTGACCCACACCACCGATGTCGTCGACGGCGGCACGCACCAGCTTTCCGTCTCGGTGTCGTCGCTGGGTTCGTCGGCCTTCACTAGCTCGCGTTACAGCAATTGCCGCAACACCAACTGCGTGGACTTGGCCAACAACGTGATCGTGCCCGATGTGTCCGGCTTGCGCCGCAGCTTCCGCTGTTTCCGCATTGATGTGCCCGAGGGTCAAGATTGGTTAGAAACGCGCATTTGGGGCGGCAGCGGCGACGCCGATCTGTACCTCAAATTCGGCGAACCCGCCGGCTTAACCACCTTCGATCAGCGTTTGGCGACTTTCGGCAACGACGAAACCATTCGCGTGCGGACACCGCAAGCAGGCAGCTACTACTTGGGCGTGCATGCCTACGAAAGCTACACCGGCCTCAACGTCTTGGCCCGTTACTACAGCTTGCAGTTGGGTGTGGAAATTGAAGACGTGACCGTGGCCGAATGTCCTACTATCGGCTTAACCGTGCGCGCCACCGCCGACGGCAACGGCTTAACCGGGCTGAGCGCGGCGAGCTTCCAAATCAGCGAAAACGGCCTCGATCCCATCGCGCCCAGCGAAGCCAACGACTTGGGTGGCGGTCGATACTTCCTCAAATTCGACACGCGTTTCTTCTTGGGTCAAAGCGTGGCCTTCACCTTGACACTGAATCACGAGAACAAGGTGGCCGTTGACGACGACAGCTTCGATAACTGTACCCGTTACGGCGCCGCGCTCGACGTGTGGATCAACGAAGACCACGGCGGCCCGGCCGGCGGTGTTGTCACCATCCCGATTTGGGTGGAAGGCATCGAAGCCGTGTACAACATCACCTCATTCCAAGCACGCGTTCAATACGACGCCGGTCTGCTGACCTACCAAGGTTTCAGCACCACCGACAGCTTGATCGATGGTTGGGAAATCATCGACGATACCGCTTCAACCACGGGTCGGGTCAACTTGGTCGCCACCAACGCCCAGCAACTCAGTTTGATTGGCACCGGTGAAAAAATCCTGATTAACCTCGAATTTGCCATCGACGATTTCGCCGTCATTGGTACCTGTACGGACTTGGATTTGGTTGAAGGGTTCTTCCAATTCAACAACGGCACGCCGCACGCGGTGCTCGCGGACGGGCGCTTTTGCGTGACCGCCGGTTGTTTCGCCGCGATTGGTGACGTCGACGGCGACGGCAACGCCAAGGAAGCGTTTGACGCTTTGCAGGTGCTGCGTTACATGACCGGCATTCCGACGCCCTACGATCCGATTCCCATCTGTGTGGCAGACACCAACTGCAACGGCGAAATCGCCACCATCGACGCCGTCAACATCCTCAGGCGCGGCGTCGGTTTACTCAACGCCTACTGTGGTGGTGGCGTCGCCGGCACACGCAGCACGCCGTCAACCTTCGACATCGCGCTCGGCATGGGTGATGAAGTGATCCAAATCGATCCTGGCACCCGCTTCGAAATCCCACTTAGCTTGACGTCGCTGCCGCAAGGTGACACGTACGGCTACACATTCGAGCTGACCTACGATCCGACCGTCATCGATTTCACGGAGCAACCGGCACGCGAAGGTACGTTAACTGAACGTTGGGGCGACGCTCTTGTCAACAACCAGCCGGGCAGCTACCGCGTCACCCACGTCAATCCGATCAGTCCCATCGACGCGACCGGCGTGTTGGTGCGCTTGCAGGGTCGCGCGTTGCAAAACGAAGGCACGTCGCAGGTCACCTTCGTCAGCTTCCAACTGGCCGAGGACAGCGAACCCACACTGGCGTTTGGGCCGTACACGGTCGAAGTCAGCAACAACCTGTGCTACAGCGAAGCGACGTACTGGGATTTGGTCGAAAACTGGGGTGGCCGCGTGATCACCATCCTCGACCTCCTCAACCTAACCTCCTGCGTCGATAACCCCTAACCAGAAACCAAGGCGGCGGATTCTCGCCGCCTTCGCTTCGCCATAAAGCCCTTCTTTGATTTGGAAGAGATTTGTAAACAAGGGGTCGTGAAGGTTCGTTCTAGAATATCTGGCCGGTTAGGATAGTGGCTTGTTAACGGAGTTGCATTTCTCACTGATTTGGTTAACTTTAGCGATTTGAACAACGGCGTTCGGCTCTCTCTCGGTAACAAACGCTCCCTGCTTGTAGAAAGACAGCGTTTCTGCGAAGATCGAAACAATCTTCGGAGGTTGACCGTGTATATTTCCAAATTTCATATCAGAAACTTTAAATGCTTCCAGGATGTAACGCTTTATTTCAACCCCGAGATGAATGTGCTTACCGGCGTCAACAATGCAGGCAAGACCACATTGTTGGAAGCGTTAGCGTTATGGCATGAATGCTTTATGAAATTATTGATGAAAGCGCAACGAAACGAGAGAAAATCAAAAACAAGGCGCGGCGATTTTCGCTTAGGTAACAGTCAGCATTATTATCTAAGTTACCAAGAGCTGCGCTCGGTTCGTAGTCCTTCCTTTGAAGATATTTTTTACAAGGGTGACGCGAAAGAAAAATTAATGCTCACGGCGACACTTGAGGAACCGGGCCAATCCTCTCTTGAAATTCCGTTCACTATCTCTGGCGGTCGCCGTAATACTTATGAAATCGATTGTAAACTTATGGTGTTTGATCACTTTAATGCGTTTTTTCGGGCTTTCCCGGAACCTGTCCAGGCTGTGTTTAGCTCGCCGGTGGCGGGAATTCTTCAAGTAGAAGAATTTTGTACCCGTCCAAAAATAAAAAATCAGGTGATCGAACGGCTTGCTGCACAAGTGATGCGAAATCGCCTTCATCAGCTCAGCCTAGACCTAGACCGATTTGAAGAACTTAAAATAAAGCTGGCCGGTATCTTATCGGACGGTGTGGAACCCATTCAGTTTGGTTTAAGAGGTCGAATTACCGAGGATATGATTTGTAAAGTGTTGATTGATTTTGGTAATGGTTCATCACCGCAGGACTTATCTCTAGTCGGTAGCGGTACTCTTCAAATTATCGAACTTTTGTTGTCAATTATCGAAACCCGATCAGATCTTAATTTGGTCCTGCTCGACGAACCTGATTCGCACCTTCATCGCCGTATTCAAGATCGGTTGTATCGAACCTTACTGGAGTTTAACCAGGGTGCACGCGCGGACTCAGGGCAGCATCTACAAATTTTTCTTACCACTCACAATGAAAGTCTGATTCGAGCTGCCAATCCCGAATTTGTGTTTCATTTAGATGGTGCCGTGGAAGGGGAGTACAGAAACCTCCTTCAACACACGCCGCGCGGTGTTAAACGCGGTCTTCAGCCCTCAGGTAAAGAACCTATTCTGAAAAGCTTGGGAAGTGAATCTGCGCTGGAGCTCATCACCGCACTTGAATCGGATCAGTTATTTTTGGTGGAAGGGGAATCCGATGCCTACTTTTTGCAAGCGCTTGCGAAAGGGATTCGCTTCAACCTGCGAAAGAAGTTTATGTTTTGGTCCTATGACGGGATTGATACCATTCTCAAAAATTTGAAAGTATATAAACAGATATTTGAATCGATTAAAAATGAAAAGAACCTTTGGGAAAAGTCAGTATTGGTACTTGATCGGGACTATTTGACGGATGATCAAACGAAGTTTCTAAGCCATAAAATTGAAGCGCGATATGGTATTCCCGTGGTGATGTGGCAATCCTCCATGACGGAGTCTAGTTTCCTGAGTGATGTACCCAAACTGTCGCTTGCTTTGACTCATTTGTTGCGCAAGCGGCAAGGGCTCAATCAGAACAGTGAGATTGTTCGAACTGCGATAGAGACATCATTAAACCAAGCCATTCAGGCTAAAATTGGGTACTACCGACAATTGGTCACCGAACGGAGCAGCGATGCGGAAGCGTTCGAAATAAAAGTCAAAAACTATTTCAGGAAAACGCAACAGTTTGTTCAGGACCTTGGTCTCAGCGACAATCAATCCCCGTTTAAATCCAAAAGTGACTTTGTCACGCGTTATGGTGAATACTGCAAGGAGGTCGTCGCTTATTTGAATCGGAATTTGTTGCATGCAGTCGCTACCAAAACGGATGTTGCTGAAATTCTCAATGAGGTTTTGGCGGCGCAGGGTTCATCTTTTGAAGTAGCCGACTTTCCTGAGTTATTCGATACGATCCAAAACAACACAAAAATGGACCTTTGGGATCCCTTCCTGGACTTTATGTAGGCCCAACAAGCCGTCGGCGATGCTGCACTAAATCGGGAGCAGCACTTGTTCGCCGAAAAACACGCGGCGGATGCTCGATTGCTTTAACGGTTCCAGCAGTTGCGCTACCTGGCGGTAGGCGATGCGTGCGTCGGCGATCAGCAGCACCGACGTAAAACCGCTTTCTTCCCAGCATTGGATTTCGTGCTGCCAGTCGGCGGCTTCAACCCGTTTGTTGACGCCGTCGGGGTATTGCACTTGCCACGTGTCTTCGTGCAGCGTCATGTAAACCACCACTTGGTCGTGGCGCGGCGGCTGGAAGGTGGCGGTTTGCATGGTCGGCGTTTGGATCGACTCCGAGCCGCGTCCTCGGTAGAAAGGAAACAAAAACAGCAGGATGCAACAAATAATGGTGAGCTGGTAGAAACCGGGTCCGCGAAACAGCGGTTTGACTTGGCGCAGCGGAATCGCGGCGAAGAAGCGATGGCCGATGCGTTTGCGTGGGGGAACCTCTTGGGCCGGCGGTACGCGTTCGCAGCGACCGATATTGACGACGGCCGTTGCCAGCGACGTGCCCGCGCGGGTTAGGTCGGCTTCCATCATTTCTAAACCGCGTTTCATGAGCGCATGCGCGAAGGTACACAAAAAGGCAACGGCCAGCCCGGCGAAGAGGGGTAACAGGGCGTAGGTGAGGGCCAGTGGGATGCGGCGGCCGGCGACCAGCTCCTCAACCCCTTCAAACGCGAACAACAAATACAGCGCGCTGCCCAAACAGCCGAGGCTAACCGAAAGCCGGGTCAGCACCGCCAATTGCGACAAGCTGTTAAAAAAAGGCTGCAAGTAGTGCCCGACCAGGCGGTCGATCATGTGTTGCGGTCGATTTTTCGGCTTTAAATTCAAAGGTCACCTCAATAGAAGCGCTATCTCCAAGATGGTTGATTTAGGGTCGAAAAGCAAGTAGATTGGGGCGTTTCAGCGTGTGCCGGCAGCGCGGCGACCGCCGGCTTATGGGGTCAAGCTTTGGGATTGGTTCCCGTGTTTGGGGTTTCGGACGCTTGTTCCCACGACAAAGTGCCGTTTTTTTGTTTTAGGGGTTGAGAACGATTCGCAATCAAAGACGATTTATTGTGCGGGACGTGCCCTTGAACAACGTATTATTTGGGGAACGTGAGATAATTGCCGATCAATCTAAATGAAAAAGGTTGCATCCGGTGGTGTGGATCATCGGGCTTACAAACAAAGACCCATGTTTTTAAACGGTTTTGATGGAATCCAGGTTCTTGGCAATGGCAAATCACGAAATCTTATCCCGGCGCGCGCTTGAGCGGCTCAAGGAAAAATACCCCGAGGAATATGCGGCTTTGCTGCGCGACCTCGCAAGGCCCGACGAGCCGGACGCACAGGCGGCGCCGGTGCCGGGCAACGCGCTGGTCAGTGAAACCATAAGCGTATCTTTTAGTGATTTGGACTCATATCCGGCCTTGCATTCCTCGAACTTGATGCAAACCGGCGATCTGTGCGGCCCCTATCGCATTTTGCGGCTGATTGGCGAGGGTGGCATGGCGGCGGTTTACCTGGCCGAACGCAGTGACGACCTGCAACTGCAAGTCGCGCTCAAGGTGCTCGGCGTGTGGACGCCCAAGCGCAACGACTTGTTTCGCCAAGAATGTCGCTTCCTTGCGGAGCTCCAGCATCCCGGTATTGCGCGCCTGTACGACGCCGGTATTCACGCTCAGGGCCAGCCGTGGATGGCGATGGAGTATGTCAAAGGGACTGCGCTCGACAATTACCTGAGCTGGGCCAAACCCGATCTGAGTGCGCGGCTCGCCATTTTTACGCGTTTGGGTGATGCGCTCAGCCACGCCCATCATCAAATGATCATTCACCGCGATCTCAAGCCGTCCAACATTTTGGTGCGCGATGACGGGCAGCCGGTGCTCCTGGATTTCGGGATCGCGGCCACCTTGGACCCCGGTACCGGCGAACAAACGGGTCTGACTCAGGTCAACGAACGCATCATGACCCCGCAATACGCCTCGCCGGAACAAATCAACGGGTTGCGCTTGTCGGCAGCCTCCGATGTTTACAGTCTCGGCCTCATTCTCTACGAAATGGTTACCGGGTGCCGCGCCTATTCACTCGACGGGCTCTGCATCTCCGAGGTCATTCGGATTGTCAACAGTCAGCCGATTGTCAAACCGAGCGAGGCGCGCGGTGAAAAGGAACAGCGTCGCGGTCCCTTTGCGGCCCAGTTGCGCGGCGACCTCGACACCATCATTCTCAAAGCGCTGGAGCGCGATCCACAGCGGCGTTACGTGTCGGTGGAGGCGATGGTGGCCGATGTGCGTGCCTTTCGCAGAGGCATGCCGATTCAGGCGCGGCCGGCTTCGGGCCTGTACCGCTTCAAAAAATTTGTGCGCCGGCATCCTTGGCCGACGCTGACGGCGACGATGCTCATCTTGGGTTTCATCGGGTTCCTTACTTACGCGCGCTACCAGAACCAGCGGGTTAAGGCCGAACGCGACAGCGCGCACCAAGATCAGCGCCGTGCCGAGGCCGTCACTGAGTTTATGGTTGGCTTGTTCGAACGTGTCGACCCCAATGTAACCAAAGGTAAGGATTTGCGAGCGATCGAACTGCTTGAAGGCGGCATGGCCCAAATCGAAACCGATCTCGACGAAGAACCGGCCGTGAAAACCGCCCTGTTGCAAACCATGGGTCGCGTGTACCACTCGTTGGGTGAATATCGCAATGCGGCCACCCTATTCGAACAAGCATTGGCTTTGGATCAAAGCGATATCACCCGCCAAACCCAACTTCGGCGCAGTCTTATCTCTGCGCTGATCAAAGCAGGCGTTTACTCCGAAGCCATGCGCGAGTTGGATTTGGCCGAACGTTGGTATCGGCAAAAAGGCCTGCCGTTACCCTCGATGCTACTCAAACTGCGCGGTGATTCCTTTGTTGAGACCGGCCAATTTGTGGCCGCCGCCGCTGCTTTTGATCAAGTTTGGGCACGCACGGACCTCAGCGAAAGTGAAACCATCGATCTCAAGTTTGCGCAAGCGCGCCTCTACGAAATGTGGGGTTTCTACGACCGCAGCCTCGAATACTACCGCCAAGTTGTCGAAGCCAAACAAAACCGTCACGGCCGTTTACATTCCGAAACCGCCGATAGTTTGATCGCCTTGGCCAATGTTTACGGCAACATTGGCGAATATCAAAAGGGTGAAGACGTTTTTGCGGAGGCGGCCGACATCTTGGTGACCCTTTACGATAAAAACCACCTGCGTTACGCCCAATTGTTGCAAAGTCGTGCCTACAATTTGTTCCGCTTGGACCGCAACGAAGAATCAGAGCAAATGTTCGCACAAGCGATGGCGATCTTCGAAGCATTTGGCGACCCTAATCATCCTGAATACGCCATGTGCATCAACAAACAGGGCATCTTATTTCGCGATCTCGGCAATCATGAGGGCGCCGAAAAGGCCTTCCGGCGTGCGCTCGCCATGTTCTCGGATAGTTCCGGCGTTTCCCATCCGCATACCCTGATGGCCCAATACAACCTGTCGCTGTCGCTGCGCTCGTTGGGCCAAATTGAAACGAGCGAGGCCTTGCTTCACGACGGCGTAGAAAAGGCGGGCCGCTTGTTGGGTGACCAACACCCGTTGTTTGCGACCTACCTCTACAGCATGGCGGTGAACCACTACCGTCACGGCAACCTGCGCGAATCGGTATCAACCGGGCGACGCGTGCTGGATATTCGCCGGCGCGCCTTGGGTCGCAACCACCCGCGAACGATCAGTGCGACGGCCTTCGTGGCGCGACGGCTACACGAGGACGGCTATTTGCACGAGGCAGTGGCTTTGATGAATGAAGCGATTGAGCTGATGAAGCAAAACGCCGATACCGATCCCAAAGTTTTGGTGCGCTCGCAGCGGCGGTACCACATGTTTTTGGCGGAGATAGGGCGCCATAAGGAAGCGATTCGCAGCCAGGAAGCCTTGCTCAAACGTGTCGAGCGTGAATTTCCCGATGAATACAACATTCAATATGCGCAATGGAGTGCGATGGCGGTGATTTACAAAGATACGCGGCGCTACGAGGAAGCGGAAGCGGCTTATGGCAAGGTTGAGGCGATGGTCCTTGCCAAACGCGGTGGTTACACCAATGCGTTGTCGCGTTTGGTCGCGGGTCGGGCATTGTGCCTGCGCCGCTCCGGCCAGTGGGACCGCGCGGCCGAGCTCTATCGCGCCGATCTTGCCTTTCGCGAGAAGAAATACGGGCGTGTCTCGACCAAGTACGCCCACCCGCTTTATTACTACGCGCTCATGTATTGCGAGCAGGGCGATACGGTTACGGCCGAACGTGTCTGGCGCGAGGTACGCGAAACGCGGGTGGCGGAGGGGGTTTCCGAACTCCATCAGGCGGCACTGCGCATGAACCTGATCTCGATGATGATGGCCAACGGCAAAAAGGAAGAGGCGATGGCGCTGATCCCGGAGGTGATAGCCGATGCTTACGAAAATTGGGGGGACGGCACGCCTTTGCTCGCCGAATGGTTGTACTACCGCGGCATACGTCTGGCGGAACTTGGTTTCTACAAGGAGGCCAAACCCTTTGTCGCGCAAAGCCTTGAAATTATTCAACAGTTGAAACCGGTGCCCGTGTTTCGGCTTGCTCCCGCGCTCGGTTTGGCGGCGGTGGTGGCGGCCGACGAAGGTGATGCAGACGGTGCCCGTCGTTACTTGGCTCAGGCGGAAGCCGCGTTGGTCGAGGATTTTGGTCGCGGTGACCACGTTTATTGGGACGACTTGGCCAAAAGTCGCCGCCAGGTTGAAACCCTACTCAAAACCAAAAAAGAAGTGCTTTGACCCGAAACCGTGCTGATTTCACGCCGATTTCACGGTTTGTCGACATTGGCTTCACGGCTCGGTTGATAACCTCGTGCCAGGTAAAACGAACGGTCTTGATGAGACGAGAATCTCTCGGCGAAAAAAGGGAGGTAGGGGTTTATTGAGGCTGATACGTATTGAGGATGAATCTTGATCTTTTGTGGCTTTTTGGGAAATACTGTGGCTGATCTGAAGGGTGCGTCGGACAAAACTGTCGATGCAGGGGCGGCTAAAGCGGTTTCCATTGGGTAGGTGTCCTGCTTGGTTAGCCGAGCAATCAGCCTGGTCAAGCCTCATTAATTTTGAAAAGTTCTCTTTAAAAGAAATGTTTACAATGCCTCTACCACACTAACTGGTGGACCACTCCGTTTGGCTGTCCTATGTGACCTGTTGCGGCGTGGTCAAAACCTAAGTTACGCGATTTTTGGCGGCGCTTTGACACAATTCGTGGTGTGGTGCTTGGGAACGGCTCAATCGCCTATTTTCAACGCGCCTTAGTTCCTTATCTGTGTGTGCCCGCTATCGGTTTTCCGGTTTTTTGCTTGGCGCGTTCCCCCAAACAAGGCTTTGCAGTTGGTTCGTGTATCGGCGCTGTGTTTTAAATGCACATCGTCTCGGCCGTGCTGCGTCTAGGATAGAAGAGGTGTATCTCATGATGAATCGGATCGGAAGGAAAAACACATGGCTGTGGTTTGCAGCTTTTATCTATGCCGGCGTGTTCGGCTCAACCGTTCAAGCGGCGCCGCCCATGGCCACTTTGACGGGCACGGTAGCCGACGGTAACGGTCGTGAGCTGGTGCAGGTCAGCTTAACCCTGAAAAACAAATTTTTTGAGAAGTCGTTGACGGTTGACGGCGCCTTTTCGTTGGCAAACCTCCCCGCCGGCGAGTATCAAGTCATCTTAGCCGCGCCTGGTTTCGCGGTCGCGGAAAGCACGCTGACCCTGGTCGGCGGCGCGGTGCTCGAACGGGAATTCGTGCTGTCGCCAAAAGCGATTGCCTTGGAAGATGTGGTGATGGCGCCGTCGACGTTCTCGCTGATGAGTCAGGCGGTGCAAGGCGGCAACTATTTAGATCGTGAAACGATTCGGAACACGCCGCATTTCGGCGACGACGTCTACCGCGCGCTGGCAACCTTGCCAGGCACCAGCAGCACCGACTTTTCGTCGAGCTTTAACCTGCGTGGTGGCGAGTACCGCGAGGTCAAGGTCACCTTCGATGATATGGAACTTTATAACCCCTTTCACCTCAAGGATTACACCGGCGTTTTCAGTTTTATCGACCCCGAGGCGTTGGGGGGATTGACCCTGACCAGCGGCGGTCATTCGGCCAAATACGGCAACGCCCGCAGCGGTGTCTTGGTGATGGATCCACTGCTGCCCAAGGAACGCAAAACCGAGGTAACGGTGAGTTTCGGCAACGTCGCGCTGCGCAGTGAAGGCACGTTTAACGACGGCCTTGGTAGCTGGTTTGTTTCGGCACGACGCGGTTACTTGGACATCTTGCTCAGTTTTACCGATGATTCCGACGAAGGTGAAGAAAATGACATCACCTATTACGACTCCTTCGGGCGGGTGACCCACGTCTTGGGCGAGCGCCATTCGTGGTCGTTTAACTACTTGCTGGCCAACGACAAGTTTGTAGAAAAAGAGGGGGTTGAGGGGGACTCGGAAAGCGCTGTCGCGGATTACGACGATCTCTACCTGTGGAGCAAGGTGTCGTCGGCCTGGAATGATCGGTTGTCTTCAGAATCGCTGTTATTTTGGGGCGATCAAAGCCAAGATCGGGTTGCCGACAGTTTTGGCGGCCTGGAACAGTACGACCTCAAGGACAATCGCAGTTTGAGCTGGTGGGGTGTCAAACAGGATTGGCAATTCAGTTTGGCCGACAACCACCTGTTGACGTTTGGCTGGGAATTCCGCGATGTCGACGCCGAGTATGATTACTTGGGCGCGACCTTCAACCGCAATCCGGTTGGTGGCGGTGATCAGTTCCAGCGCATTGAAACTAAATTGGACCCGACCGGTGAAGAAACCTCGGCATGGTTGGCTTATCGCTTGCGCTTAAACGAACGTCTCTACACCGAAACCGGTGTGCGTTACGACCGTCAAACGCTGCTCGACGACAGTCAAGTCAGCCCGCGTTTTAGCTTGTTTTTTGAACAAAACGAACGCACCTCATGGCGTTTTGCCTACGGGAGTTACTACCAAGCCGAACGTGCCCACGAATTGCAGATTGCCGACGGGGAAACCGCCTTCCAAAAGCCGGAAAAAGCAGTGCACTGGCTGGTGGGGTTTGATCACCGTTTCAGCAACGGTTTGGATTTTCGTCTTGAAGGTTACTTGAAAGATCTCAGTGATTTGCGTACACGCTATGACAACTTAACGCGTTCGATGGTGCAGTATGCCGGACCCAGTGCCGACCGCATCGCGCTTGACGTCGATACCGGTGAGGTCCGCGGTGTCGAGCTGGTGTTAAAGCAAAATTTGGGCGGCAAAGTGAGCTGGTTCCTGAACTACGCTTGGTCGCAGGCTCAGGACGATTATCAAGGCACCAAGGTCGCGCGGCAGTTCGATCAGGAGCACACGTTGAACGCCAATCTCAACTGGCGACCCGGCCCTAAGTGGAACTTCAACGTTGCCTGGATTTACCACACTGGCTGGCGCACGACGCCGATCGGTATTGGTTTTGATGAAGAGGGTGCGCCCGAATTGGTGGCCGGCGATATTTTTAGCGAAACTTTGCCGGCTTACCACCGCATGGATTTGCGCATCAACCGCCGCGTTCAGATCGGTCAGAAGCGTGCGTTCGAGCTGTTTTTGGATATTAACAACCTCTACAACCGCAAAAACACGCGCGGTTATTCGGACTGGGTCATGCGCGACCTGGGCGACGGCAACTTCGCCGCCGTGGCTGAGGAAAAGGATGATTGGCTGCCGATCCTGCCGACCTTTGGCATGACCTGGAAATTTTAGAAAACCGGCGGTCGCGGGCGACCGTCGGCGTAAACTAACCAAAGCGATTCACGGCGCGGTGTTGTGGCGTGAATCGCTTTGTCGTTGGGTGAACGAATCGATCGGGAAAAGGGGAGAGGCGTCGGCATGCGTGTTCTGGTAATCGAAGACAACAGCGATATAGCCGCCAATATCAACGAATATCTAAGTGTCGAAGGGTTCGTCGTTGACAATGCGCTCGACGGTATCAGCGGTATGCACCTCGCATTGACGCAAAGCTTCGATGCGCTGGTACTCGATTTGATGTTGCCGGGTATGGACGGGTTAACCCTGTGTCGCCGTTTGCGCGATCAGGGTTTCGCGACGCCGATATTGATGCTGACCGCGCGCGACACGCTCGACGACAAATTGGTTGGTTTCGACGCCGGCACGGACGATTATTTGGTTAAACCCTTTGCCATGGCTGAACTGGTGGCACGGCTTAAAGCCTTAATTCTGCGGCGTTCGCGGCGCGACGGTCGCGAACTTCGCGTCGGCGATCTCACCCTCAACAAGGGCACCTTTGAGGTGCGGCGCGCGGGTCGCGTGCTTGAACTGAACAAGGTGTGTATTCGCATTTTGCGTTACCTTATGGAGCAGACCCCCAACGTGGTAACCCGCGAAGATTTAACCAACTACCTATGGGACGATCAGCCGCCTGGCTCCGATGTGTTGCGCTCACACATTTACCAATTGCGACAAACGGTCGATAAACCTTTTGACTACAGTATGATTCAAACGATTCGCGGTGTCGGGTTTCGCATTCTCGCCGGTGAATCGGAGGGGAGCCCGGCCCATGACTGACCGCGCTGATCGCGACGGGTTGCAATCGAACATTCGCTACAGTTTACGCTTCCGTATCTTTGTTTCTTTCGGCATTGCCGGTCTGCTGATGGGTTTGACCTATGGCGGGATTCTTTACGGTTATCTACACCGTATGGAAGACCGCGTTGTCGAGAATGTCTTGCGCTTGGAAAGCGAGGCTTATTTGGCGCGCTTGAGCGAGGATCCGACCGTCGCGCCGCCACAACAGCATTTGTTGCATGGCTTTGTGGTGGATCGCGGCGCGGCTGCACCCTTTGCCGATTGGCCGGCGGCCTTTCAGCGTTGGGCTGAAATGCGTGAGCCGGGTCTATACGAATTCCAGCAGGATTACCACCTGTTGGTTGTCCCCATCGACCGGCAAACTGTCCTCTTTATGTTTCACAATGATCGCGGGGTTGAGCCGCTCGAGAACAGCGCGCTGGTGAATGTGTTGCTTTATGCGCTCGTCATGGTGACCGCCTTAACCCTGTGGTTTGGGTTCCTGATCGCAAGGCGTTTGATTGCGCCGTTGACCCAATTGGCCGAGCAAGTTGCGCATGCCGAGCCGGACACTTTGCCGTTGAACATTGCGGGGCGTTATTACCCCGATGAAGTGGGCGATTTGGCACGCGCACTGGAGCAGTCAATGACGCGCATTCATCAATTTATTGCGCGTGAGCAGCGTTTCACGCGCGATGCCGGCCATGAATTGCGCACGCCGGTGACGGTGGTGCGCGGCGCGGCGGAACTCATGCAAAAACAAATCGCGGCGGACCAATCGCCGGCGGCGCCGTTGCGGCGCATTCAACGAGCGGTGCGCGATATGGAAAACATTATTGAGACGTTTTTGTTTTTGGGTCGCGAGGGCAGTCAGGCGCAGCCCAAGGGCGAGGCGCAGATTGACGTCGTCGTTGAAAACCTGGTGGCGGACAACCGTTACCTCATTGAAGAAAAGCCGGTGAGTACTCGCATTGAAATAGTCGATCGTTTTCGCGTGGCTGCGCCCGAGGTGGTGGTGGCGATTGCCGTCGGTAACATTTTGCGCAACGCCTACCAGTACACCGATGAAGGCGAGGTCGTGGTGCGTGTGGCGGCGGGGCGTGTCGTGGTGCGCGACAGCGGTGTCGGCATTAGCCGCCATCAATTAACGCTGATCAAGGAACGCCATGTACGCGGCGATTTGGGGGACGGCTTTGGTTTGGGTCTTTCGATTGTCCATGACTTTTGCTCGCGCCACGGTTGGCACTTCGACATCAGTGCCGCGCCGGATCGTGGCACCGAGGTAACCCTGGCCTTTTCGCCGCCGGTCGCATGCGACGATCCCGTGTGAGCCAGGTCGCATAGTTGTTGCTGTTTACTTGGGGGTTGCTAATCCTTTACAGCATGGCGTTACCATGGAATGATCATTGCTCGATGTAGGGTGCCCGCCTGTTTTGGCGGTGACCGGTGGCAACGCCGGTAAAACGTCTGGTGACCCGCCGATTCTCGCGTGATCACGGATGACCCAGGTTGGAGGTCCTTATGAGCGTTCTGACAATGCTTTTACTTTCGTTGTGGCGGCCCTACGCCCAGCACCCAACCGTTCCGGCACCCAAACCCGCACCGGCGCCTGCGCCTGCGCCGGAAGTTGCCGAAAAGTACATGGCCGCTTTCACACGTGGCGATATTGCCAAAATGAAAACCTTTTACAGTGAAGACTCGCTTTATGAGGATCCCTACACCGGTGTGTGGTTGCGCGGCACCGATTTAATCCTCAAACACTATGAAGCGCGTTTGCCCTACGCCGACCGCCAGCATACGATTGTGCGCCGCAAAATGGAAAGTGGCGATTATGTGGTGTTTTTTTATGAATTACGGGTGCGTGCCAAAGCCGAAGCCTTTGAACCTGAAAAGGATAAAATGCACTTTGTGATTCCAAAAGTGGCGGTGTTGCGCATTCGCGACGGCAAGGTCATGCACCACGTTGACCAAACCGACCTTCAAAGCTTTGACCGGCAAATGAAGCAATACGGCGTGCAGCTCAAAAAAAGCGGTCAATGAGAAGCGCGATCCGCGCGGCGGCGGATCGCGGATCACGTCACTACCGTTTCATCGACCATTTGTAGGTCGCTTGGGCGTACCAGAACGAGGCATCCTGGTCGCGTCCGCGTGCTTCCACGTAGTCGCCCACTTGGAAGAGGCTGTAACCCAGCAGCATCTGGATTTTTTTGTCGAGGAGCGGGAAGGTCAAGGTGAGGTCGATTTCGTCACCGGCGTGATCTTGGCCCAGTTCTGAATCTGGGAAATACAGGCGGCCCAGGCCTGCGTTGTACCAAAAATCGCCGCGTGCTTCATTGATTTCAAAGCGGTGCAGCGCCACGCGCCACTTGGCGCCGGGGAAGGCTTGACCACTAAAAATTAACTCGAGGTTGGTCATGTTCTGCCAGCCGAAGAAATCGATAAACCCGTAATAGGCGTGGTTGAGTGGATAGAAGTTGTCGAAGGTTTGGTGGTCCTCGTCAAAAGCATTGTCATCGCCGGAAGCGCTCAGGTACCCAAAGGCGATGGTTTTGAAGAAGGGCACTTCGGTTTGGTACTGCGCCAGCACGGCGTAGGCCGACGCTTGGTGGTCACCGTCATTCCATTCGCCGAACTGGAGGTGACCTTGGGCGTCGATGGACAGTTTGTTGAATTTCTTGACGAGGCGACCGCCCAAGTTGGATACGGCATCGTTGAACTCATCGTTGGCGCGATGCAAAAAAAAGATTTCATAGCGGCCGTCTTCAATGGCCAGCGGATCGCTGAACATCATTCCGTAAAAGGCACTGTCAAAATAACGATTACCGGTATTTTCCCAATCGTTGGGATCATTGGGATTTACCGTCACCGGTTTCGACGCCCACACATCAAACTGACGTTCGTCTTTGCCACCGTAAGTGTAGCGGACCGCGTCCCAAACACGGGCCGTGTTGACCCACTCCAACGAGGCGACCATGCGTTTGTCGGCGAGGTTGAATTTCTGGCGACCGATTTTGACCTTTCCTTGGCCCGTTTTGAACACCACATAGGCTTGGTGAATGTCTAGTTGGTCGGCAAAGATGTTCGGTACCGCGTCTTCGTTGACTGGTGGGATGCCGTTGCGATCTTCTTCATAAATGCGTGCGTCTTGAAGTTCGACGAAGACGTGGCTACTCGCCGAAAAGTTGAACCGTCCGTTGAGGCGCAACCGCGACAGCAAATAAGACTGATCGCCGCTGTTAAAGTTGAAATCCTGTTTGTCTTCCCAACGCAAACCCAAGCTGAGACCGAGCTGGTAGCGATCACTTTGTTGCGCCAAGAGATTTTCGTGAAAGCAAAAGCAGAGCAGAAGCAGAGCAGTAAGGGAACGAAGCCGATACGTCATGGCAAAAAACCTCCAAAAGCGCATTCTCATCAGACCCGTTACACAGATGCCAAACACCCACCGAAGCCGGCGAGGAAGGACAAAGAGGTCAAATGGAACAAGCTGCGTGCAGCTATTGGTGGGTGATAGGTTGTCTGGTTTTTGAGTCACCTTCATTTTAAACCAAAACAGGGTGTCGTATGTGAATGATGTTGGCCAAAGATCTGACCTGAAATGGTTTGGCACACGAGGCGGTGTAACTTGTCCATCAAACGCTTCGGACCAAGCGGTTTCGGCTCAGGTGTATGGCGCGAATGGATGGCAAGGCGCACCCGCACGCGGGTCAGGTTGGGCCGACGGGTGCTTGCGCTGCGTCTCGGGTAAGCCGCGTCGAGGATCGGCTTACCCGAGCTTGCGATTTGCGTGCCGCCGAGGCGTGCTCATGCTACACTGCGCCGAACTATCTTTTGCGGGAAGAACCACTTATGTCAGCCACCACGCCGCCTTTTACCCTTGCCGACGCCGAACGTTTCGCCGCCGATCATTTCGGTTTGACCGGTCGGGCTGAAGCCCTCGACAGCTATGCCGATCAAAACTTCAAACTGACCTGCGCCGACGCGACCTACGTGCTTAAAATTGCCAACCGCACGCAGAACGCCGATGCATTGATTTTTCAAAGCGACCTCTTGCAGTATTTAGCGCGTTGCTTGCCCGACATGGTTTTGCCGCGCCTGTATGGCGATGACGAGGGGCGCACCGTGGTTCCCGTGGTCGACGAAGCCGGTGCCACTTATCTCATGCGTTGCGTGTCCTATGTGCCAGGACAGGTTTTGGCTGAATGTAAGCAACTGCCGCGTGATGTTTTGGGCGATCTGGGACGTTTCTTCGGGCGTTTGAACCGCGCCACAGAAGGTTTTCGCCACCCGCATATGGTGCGTGACGACGCGTGGGATCTTGCCAACGGCGCCACCGTTTGCCGCGATTTATGCGACGGCCTGGAAGCCTCGGAGCGCGGCTTAGTTACCGCCGTGCTCGAGCGGTATGAGCAGCAGGTACGCCCGCATCTGCCCGCGTTGCGTCGTGCTGTGATTCACAATGACGGTAACGACTACAACATTTTGGTCGATGGTGGCCGTATTAGCGGTTTAATCGATTTCGGTGACGCGATTTTTTCCCACACCATCAATGAACTCGCGATTGTGTGTACTTATGCCGTACTGGGTGAAGCGCAACCCTTGCACAGCGCCGCGCGGATTGTCGCCGGCTATCACGGCGTTTACCCGCTCACCGAATTGGAACTGTCGCTGGTGTTCGACTTGATCCAACTGCGCATGGCGACCAGCTTGTGCCATGCCGCGCGTGCCATGCAGGCCGACCCCGATAATGCCTATTTGGGCGTGCATGCGCAGCCGATTCGCGCCGCGCTTGCAAAACTCGCCGACGTTCATTCGGGTTTTGCGACCTGTGTGTTTCGCGCCGCCTGCGGTCTGGATCCCAGCCCTTTGGCCACGCGGGTGACGGCCTTCCTGCAGCGACAAAGCCAGGTTGCGTCCGTGCTCGATGCGGCCCTGTTGGCGCGCGGTACCGTCACCTTCGACCTGACGCGCGGCGGCGCCGATTACGGCACCGCCGCGCAACGCGCTTCGACCGAATCCTTTACCGCCTTTCTTTTCGAAAAATTGACCGCCGCCGACGTCGCCGTTGGCTTGGGTCGTTACAACGAGGATCGCGATCTCTACTGCGATCCGGGTTATGACTTGGCCGACTGTGAGCGACGTTCGGTTCACCTCGGCATTGATCTGTACGCGGCGGCGGGTACCACGGTCTATGCACCTTTGGCCGGTGTGGTTCACGCCGTGGCCGACAACAACGCCGCCGGCGATTACGGGCCGACGCTGATTCTGCGCCACGAAACCGACACCGGCGATTCTTTTTACACGCTTTACGGCCATCTGGGTCGCGGCTGCTTAACCGAACGCCGCGTTGGCGAAAGCATTGCGGCGGGCGCCGCCTTGGCGGTGCTGGGCGACATTCACGAAAACGGTTCCTGGCCGCCGCACCTCCATTTCCAAATGATGGTCGACTTGTTCGGTTGGGTTGGCGATTACCCCGGTATTGCCCGTTACCACGAGCGCCGTCTGTGGCTGAGCTTGGTGCCCGATCCCAACGTGATTTTGCGGCTGCCCACACTTGGTGGAGGGGGTCGTGCCGATCGCCAAGCGCTGCAACGCAAGCGCGGGCAGGTGTTGGCGCCCAATTTCAGCCTGAGCTACCGCGAGCCGTTGCACATCGTGCGCGGTGAAGGTTGTTACCTCTTCGATGCCGACGGCCGTGCCTACCTCGACATGGTCAACAATGTGTGCCACGTTGGTCACTGTCACCCCCATGTGGTTGCTGCCGCGCAAAAACAATTGGCGTTGCTCAACACCAACACCCGTTACCTGCACGAAAACATTCTGACCTATGCCGAGCGCTTGACCGCCACCATGCCGGGTGATCTTTCCGTGTGTTTTTTCACCTGTACCGGCTCGGAAGCCAACGATTTAGCCTTGCGCTTGGCGCGGACCGCCACCGGCCGACGCGACATCCTCTGCCTCGACGCCGCCTACCACGGGCACACCCAAGCGCTCATTGAAATCAGTCCCTACAAATACGAAGGACGCGGTGGTTTTGACGCGCCGGCTTCCACGTTTAAATTGCCGATGCCCGACGTGTATCGCGGTCCCTACAAACGCGGCGAGGCTGATTTGGGGGCGCGATACGCCGCCGCCGTGCAGCCGTTGCTGGCGCAGATGTCGCAAGGGCCGGCGGCCGTAATCGCCGAATCGCTGTTGGGTTGTGGCGGCCAAATCGTGCTGCCCGACGGCTACTTGACCGAGCTCTATCGTTGGGTACGCGCCGCCGGCGGCGTTTGTATTGCCGACGAAGTCCAGGTCGGGTTCGGCCGAGTCGGCAACGCTATGTGGGGTTTCCAAACCCAAGGCGTGGTGCCGGATATCGTCACCTTGGGCAAACCCATCGGTAACGGGTTCCCGATGGCGGCCGTCATCACCACGCCCGCCATCGCCGCCGCATTTCACAACGGCATGGAGTACTTCAACACCTTCGGCGGCAATCCCGTGAGCTGTGCCGTCGGTGCGGCCGTGCTCGACGTGATTGAGCAGGAACACCTGCAGCAGCATGCGCTGCAAGTGGGCGATTATCTCAAGCAGGGTTTGTCGGCCTTGCAGCAACGGCACGCGCTCATTGGCGACGTGCGTGGCTTGGGTTTGTTCCTCGGCGTGGAACTGGTGCGCGACCGCACCACTTTGACCCCGGCCGACCGCGAAGCGAGCGACATCGTCGAAGCCATGAAACAACGCGGCGTGTTGCTCAGCGTTGACGGCCCGCTTTACAACGTGTTGAAAATCAAACCCCCGCTGGTGTTCAGCCGCGACGACGCCGACTTGGCATTGACCGCGTTGGACGAGGTTTTGGCCCAGCTCGGCTAAGCCAAAGCCATGGCCATGCGCAAGTTACAGCGTGCGAAATGGGTATCGGGATCCAGGGGGACCGTTTGAAAGCCGAGCTTGCGGTAAAGGTTCACCGCCGCCGTTAGTTTGCAATTGGTTTCCAGGTAAAGCGTGTCGAGTTGGCGACGGCGCGCTTCCTCAACCAGGGCGCGCCCCAACTTTTCGCCAATACTGAAACCACGGGCGGCCGGGCGCACGCCCATTTTGATCATTTCATAGTCGCCGTGATCGTTGCGGTGCAGGGCGACCGTGCCCAGGATTTCGCCGCTTTCGCGATGGCGTGCAAACCAAATTTGACCGCCTCGAGCGATAATTTCCGTTTCCGGGTTCTGCAACACCTTGCGGTCCTCGTCTTCCATTTCGAAATAGGCTTCGACCCATTCGGCGTTAATTTCGTAAAACATGTCTCGGTAGGCTGGATCGTAGGGAATGATCTCAATCGCCTGACTGCGGCGTTTCTTATGGATATCGCGAAAGCGCTGGTGGAAACTCTTTTGATCCAAGGCCGCTTCGGTTTGTTCAAGCACCTGAATCCAGTTGACCTCGGCCTCGGCGACCAATTCACTGATGGCGGCTTCGATATCCTGCCAGATCGGTTGAATGGTGGTGACCAACTTTTGACCGTGATCGCTAAGCGCCAGTACGCGTCGGCGCTTGTCGTTGTCGTCCTTCTTGGAAACCACCAAACCTTGTTGGCTGAGTTCGCCGGCGACCTTGTTGACCATGGGATGGGAAACGCCGAGGTGGTTGGCAATTTGGGTCACGGGCGCGGATCCGTGATGGGCTAGGTAATAAAAGGTGGGAAACCATTTGGGCTGGAAATTGACGTGCACGTCTTGATAAATAGCGGTGCCGTCGGCCATGAGTTTGGCGGCGAGACGTTTAATGCGGGACCCCAGGGCGAGGTGCCCTAAATCACGGATAAGATCCATCACAGGCTCCTTGTGTAGATGATTACGTAACCAGTAACGTAATCATTATTTATATTCTCGATCGTCACCATGCAAGCAAAATCTTCGCCGGCTACGCTGTTTTTTTTCCGCTGATTCGCATCGCTTCGCTTAGAATGCCCTGATTCATTTCGGTCGGGGAGGGCGCGCCGTGCAGCGAGCGATTATGGGGTTTCACCGCGATGAAGAAGGGCACTGGGTTGCTGAGCTGAGTTGTGGTCACGGGCGCCACGTCCGTCACCGCCCGCCGATGGAACAGCGGCCTTGGGTCGAAGAGGAAGCGGGTCGGCGCGCCATGTTGGGGCGCGAACTGCGCTGTCAGCGTTGTATCGACGGTGAGCCGATATAGCGCCGCCGATGAAACGGAAATCGGCATCAGTTTGACCTTTGTCACAGGTCAGAGTGACGGATTCTAGCCGCATCTAAAGGTGACAGCTTGTTGTGTTTCTTCTGCTTTGTCGCCGACCGCGGCCTGTTGAGTTTTTGGCGGCGCCAACTTTTTTAATTTGCCGCGACGGCGGCTTTTGGGCCTGCATCCAGCATTGGGCTCGCCCTTAGGCCGGCTTGGGTTTTCGACGCCGAAGCGGCTTGACGATACTGTTGACTCGATAAAAAATCGCGGTCGCCAACCCGCTAACTTTTTTATTTCCCGAGAGGCGGCACAGAACTTGTTCCCCTTGCCGGCAACCCCCGAGTTCTCGCTCGGTGGTGTGTCGTATTCACGCCGGTGACGGTGGCCATGCGTGGGTTTTTCCACATTTGGTTCATCGTCGCATAGAGCGACACCCATCGAGCATCGCGACTCGGGTTTGCGTTGTGGCAAGGCGGCGGTTGTCTGCTTCCGGCCAAACATGCCTCGGCCTTGGCGACGAGACCCTGTGTCGCGCCGTCGGGCACCGTTGTCTTGCCGCCACGTGCGCCTCCGGGCAATAAGCATTTCTCGCACTTCACGCCATTGAGGTTCTTTATTTATGAAGCGAATATCCTGCTATCTTCTCGTTTCCATGCAAGTCCTGTGTTTTTGGTTTGCTTCCATGACCCATCACGCTCTTGCTGCGTCACCCCAGGACACCAACCAACCACCTTCCCTTTATCGCCCTTTCGATACCCAGGCCGCCGGGACGCTAAGCGCGCAACCCTCGGCGCCAAAACGCCGCACCACGACCGTGCAAGACCTGCTTGCCGGCCGGCAAACCGCGACCCAGGCGACCCTGCCCGAGGAACACCGCTGGATTATGGTGATTGAACCGGGCACACGCGCCAAACAACGCGCCGACGCCGCCAAAGCGCTAACGGAAGCCGGCGCTGTCGTGCGCGACCAATTTACCGACCGCGGCGGCCGCATCGTCGCGCTGGTCGAACCCGGTCCCAGCCGCGACATCAGTGCCGCCAAACAGGTGCTCGCCGCCAAAACCGCCGGCGCGGTGACCTTGGTCAAAGCCAACACGTACCACTTATACCAAACGTCGTCTGATCCACTGTATCCGCGCCAGTACGGCCTCAAAAACAACCTGACCTCGGTGGAATTCGACGGTCCGCCCCCGCAAGCCGGTGCCGATATCGACATCGAACGCGCTTGGCAAACAACGGTTGGCAGCCACGAGGTGGTTGTTGCCGTTGTGGATTCGGGTGTTGATTTAGAACACCCCGATCTGCAAGCCAATCTGTGGGTGAACGCCGGTGAAATTGCCGACAACGGGCTCGACGACGATGGCAACGGCTGGGTTGACGACGTGCACGGCTACGATTTTGCCGCCGACTACACCAGTGAAGACGCCAATCCCGACGATGAAACCGGCCACGGGACCCATGTCGCCGGCATTATTGGCGCCGCCGCCGGCAACGGGCTCGGTGGTCGCGGTGTGAACCAGAACGTGTCGATCATGGCGGTTAAGGTGTTTTCCGATACCGGTTACACCACTGATTACCACCTCGCCAAAGGTGTCCATTACGCCGTTGCCAACGGTGCCGATATTATTAACGCCAGTTGGGGCGGTAATTCGCCCAGTGAAGTTCTAGAACAGGCATTGCTCGATGCCGGCGAGGCCGGCGTGTTGATTGCCATTGCCGCCGGCAATGAAAGCCAACATATCGGCAACGGCATTCAATTCCTCGACGCATATCCCGCCGCCTACCAAATGGAAAACACGATTACCGTGGCCGCCACCGACGGCGCCGACGCCCTCGCGAGCTACAGTAACTTTGGCCGCAACAACGTGCATCTGGCCGCACCCGGCTCGACCATTTACAGCACTTTTCCGCCGGTACGCGTGGTGATGGCCGAGGACTTCGAAACCGTTGCGCCGGGTGAATTACCCGCCGACTTTGGCGCCGGCGACGGCGTGTGGCAGGTGGCCGACGACGGTCACGGCCCGACTGGGAACCACGCTTTGCGTGCCTCCGGCAGTCAAGCGGCGATCCTGTCCCTGCCAACCGTCACCTTGCCCGAACCCGGTGATGCCGACTTGGTGGCTGAGAACCTGCTGATTCACATGAGTGTGATGGGTGATTTTGGCGCCGGTGGCAGCTTTATTTGGGAAATGCGCCAAGGGCAAGATCAAGCTTGGCAACCGGTGATTCGCTATGATGCCGGCGCTGTGCCGTATCACGAACGCGCCTACTACAATTTCCAGTTCCCCGTGTTTTTGAGCCGAAGCGAACGCCGCATGGAGATGCGTTTCAAATACGAACCCGCCGCCGGTGACAACACAAGTTTTGGCATTGAAGTGGACAACTTGGTGGTTTATTCACCCACCGCGGCCGTTGATCCCGCCGCCGATTACCGCCACGCTTACCAACCACTGAGCGGCACTTCGATGGCGGCGCCTTTTGTGGCCGGTGTAGCGGCGTTGTTGTTGGCCGATAACCCCGACCTGAGTCCGGCCGCCCTGAAAATGCACCTGATCGCAAGCGGCGACGAAGTGCAAGGTTTGGTCGGTTTGGTCGGTAGCAGCCGCCGTCTCGACGCCGGTAAGGCGCTTAACGCCGAAGGCGGTTTGGCGTTGCTGAGTGACTTGGCCGGTGAAACCGTGCGTTTGGGTGAGCAGTATCCTTTGGTTTGGCGCAACTTCACCGATCCCGATGGCGCCACCGAGCTGGTGCTGTTGCAGAACGGGGCGGTTGTGGCCGAAACCGCCCAAAACCTGACCCGCAGCGGCGGCTTGGTGAACTGGCCCGTGCCCGAGGTGGCGCCGGGCAACTACCAAATAGTGTTGCGTGCCGGCGAGCAACAATCGACGCCGCTGGACCTGACGATTCACCCGGCGCAGGAAGTAAACGTGCCCGATGCGGCCTTGCGCGCTTGGCTGGGTGGCACTTTTGACGTCAACGGCGATAACCGATTGGTGACTCAGGAGCTCGACACCTTCCAGGGTTACCTGCGCGTACCGTCGCGCAACATTAAAGACTACACCGGTTTAGAGCATTTTCGTGGCGTGCGCACGCTGCAACTCAACTACAACCGCGCTGTGAACGTACCCGATTACAGCGGCTTCCAACACTTGCAAACTTTGGTGCTTTCCGGCGCACGGGTGACCAGCTTGCCCGCTTTGCCGGCTTCGCTGACCACGCTGCAATTGGAGAACATGCCGGTTGAGGTTTTGCCCGCGCTGCCCGCGACGCTTAACGTCCTTTCCCTCGAGAACCTGCGCATTCGCGAATTGCCGCCCTTGCCACGTGACGAAATGCGTTACGTCGGCTTGTCGCATCTGCCGCTGGAACGCCTGGAAGCGCTGCCCGCCACGCTCGACGATTTGGGCCTGTTCAACATGCCTTTGACGTTTCTCGGTTCGTTTCCCGAGCGGGTTTCGTTCGAAACCGTGTTGCTCAACTTATCCCTGCGCAACTTGCCCACCTTCACCGGCAACTACGCGATGGTTTATATCGGCGGTCTGCCGATCACCCATGCGTCCGGTTTAACGCAGGCGCGCATTTTTGATTTGAATTTGGCGAATAACCCGCGTTTGGTGCGTATCGACGGTTTGCCCACGCGCCTGGTCAGCCTGAACCTCGACAATAACCGCTTGCGCGACTTGCCCGAGCTGCCGCCTCAATTGGAGGAACTGTCCGCGCAAGGGAACTTGTTAACCGCGCTGCCGGCCTTGCCCGAAGCGCTAATCAGCTTGCGTGTCGACAACAATCTGTTGACCGTTTTGCCGACCATGCCGGAACAACTGAGTTTCCTGACCGCCCGTGATAACCAGATCAGTTCGATGCCGACCTTTTCCGGGGAACGCCTTCTGGAAATCGATTTGGGTGGCAACGCCTTAACCTCCTTGCCGTTGTTGTTGCAGCCCTACTTGTTTAAGTTGGATCTGTCGCACAACCAATTAACCGAACTGCCGGCAATTAACGGCCGCATCACCGAGATTGTCGATGTGTCGCACAACCAACTGCGCAGCTTGCCTTCTCTTTTGGAATTGCCCTCGTTGATTTATTTCAATGCAAGCAACAACCAATTAACCGCCATCCCCAGTTTCAACAGCGACCGCCTCGCCGCCGTCCACTTGCAGGGCAACGCGTTTGGCGCTGAAAACTGCGCTGCCGTGGCCGAACTTAAAGGCATGGGTTTGCCAGGTGTGGCCTTGACCGCTTTCGGTTCCGTTAACGGTAAAAAACTCGATCCGGTTTTGGTTGAACCCAATCGCGACGGCAGCCGGTTGGATTGTGACGGCGGCGGCGCCAATGTGCCGGTGCAAGATTTGAGGATCTTCCGGTTGTCGCAGGACGCCATGCAAATCACCTGGCGTGGCGGTGTGGCCGGCGATGCGGTCATGCGCGGTTACCAGTTTTACCTGGATTATCCAGGCCAACCGGGTCGTTTGCTGGGCACTTATCACGAAAATCAAATCGTGTTTCCCGCCGCCGCCTTCCGACCCAATACCTTGATTTCGATTGTGCCGCTGACCGATGCAGCGCGACCGCGTTACGACCTGATGGGCCGTATCACCGTGAGTGCTGAGGATCTGGCCACCGTCGGCAACGACTTCCCTGAGTTTAGTTTCCCGGCGACAGAAGGTCTGGGTGAAGCCGTTGATACCGTGGTTGTCAGCGGGCGTGCCGGCACCGAAGAAATCGGTTTTGGGGTGCTCGCTTACGATGCCGCCGGTGTGGAAATCGCGCGCGGTTATGCGACCACCATCGCTTACAACCGCGCCCATGTGTTCCAACTCGACGACGTGTTTGCGCCGGCCATTCGCGCCCAAGCGGCGCGTTACAGTGTTATCGCGTCCCAGGATTGCCGCGTCCGTGTCGAGACGCGTGGCAACGGCCGCGCGTCCGCCATGGACGCGTTGGTTGCCGGTCAAACCTCGGGTATGGCGCAGTTGAAGCTGGGCCAAGCGCGCACTGAGACGGCCCTTTGGGTGGCGGTTAATCCGTCACACATCAGCAGCGGCGACGCGCAACTCACCGTTGAAGTACGCGACGCAACACAAACATTGTTGGCCGTTAAGCAGTTGGATTTGGCGCACGGTGCCACCGCGCTGTGGCGTCCGCTTGATTGGGTGCCTGCCGACACCGCTGACGCCGCCGAGCTGAGCCTGACCTGGTCGAGCAATGTCCCGTTGTTGCTGTGGGATCACCGCCTGGATCACCGCGAGGACATCATTGCACGTGGCCTTCTGGCCCAGGGTCATCGCAACGCTGCTTTGCACGGCACCTTCCATACCCTGGGTAAGTTGGTTTATGTGGCCAACCCGCATCCGTTCGAAACCTTGGTTCACTTTAGCGCGCGCCGTCCCAACGGGACGTTGTTGGTGTCGCGTTCGCTGGTGGTGCCCGCTTATGGCGCGGTTCACACCGAGGTGGCCAATCACTTGCTCACCACCTACAATCCTTCGACCAACCCGCTTGGCACCTACATGACCTTTGCCGCCGACCATCCGGTTTACGTTTCGTCAGAATCGGACGCGACGGCGATTGGTTCGGTCGGCAGGCCCGCTGTGTTGGGGTTCGAATCGTCGCCCGCCAATAGCGACAGCGGTTGGGCTTTGAGCGCGGCTGATCTGCGTTGGGATGACCGTTTCGAGAGCCAGTTGCACATCGTCAACTTGGAAGACCAAGACAAAGAAGTGACCTGCGTGCTCTACAACGAAGCCGGCGAACGCATTAACTTGCTGGTGACGCGCATTGCCGGTAAGGGTGCCTTTGTCATCGGCCGTGATCGGCTGCTGCAAGATTTGGCGATTTCCGACTGGTCGGAGCCCGCGTTTATCATTGTCTTCAGTGAACAAAACGCCAAGCTACAGGGTTACCAGTTCCAATTCGACACAATCGAACATAGCTATACGGCGAAGCCGATGCCGATAATCTTCTAGCATCCTCAGCCTCCAGCGCAACCAAACCAAAGGCCGCCTTCGGGCGGCCTTTATTGTAGATGGGGCGGGCCGGTATCGCCTTAACCCGCTGAGAATCTTTTGGTTCAGGTTAGGTTAGGCGGTCAACCAAAGCGGGGTGACATACCAAGAAACGTTCGTCGATTGAGTACTCTTCGAGGCGAAATTCAAATTGATAGGGTTGGAAGCGTCCCGCTTTCAAGGCAAAAAATTGGTAACCTAGCTGTTGGGCTAGGCCGATGACCGGCACCGCGTCCCAGGGTGTGTAGTGGGTCATGTGGAGGAATAGCGCGTGCGCTTCGCCTTTTAACAACTTGGTGAAGGTGATGCCGATACTGCCCGCTTCGATAAAGTACTTGGTGAACTTTTCGCGCAGGGTCGCAAAGTTAAAATCCGGGATGAGGTAAGGGTCTTCGCGGAACAAAATCGACGACCGCTTGTGTTGTTCATCGGGGTTGTATGGCTGCAGGCGAACCGGATAATCGAAATCGATGAGGCGATGGGTTTTGAGCGAGTTTGGACGGAAATAGAAGATCTCCTGAGTCCAAACATCACCGATGAAGGCTGAAACGACACGTCCTTCGTATAAAATTCCGATCATGACCGAGACACTGCCGGATTCTTGGCGAACGAAGGCTTTGGTGCCGTCGAGCGGGTCAATGGTGAACGTAACACCGTTTTTTGACGGGAAACGCAGATTCTCCTCGCCGACCAGGCCCGCGTTCGGGAATCTTTTGCGCAATCCGTCGGCAATGATCGCCTGGGCGAGGAGATCGGCGTCCGTTAGCAAGTCAAAGGCTTTGGCCGGGTTGATTTTGGTTTCCGCTTCGAAGCGAAAGCGTTTTTTTCGGATCGCTTTGATCGCCCTTCGCACCAGTTCCTGAACGCTGTCTTTGAGACGATGGGTGTTGTAGGGAAACGAATCCATGGCCTTGCCTCCACTTTTTACCAAAGCTCACCCTTGGTTTTGGATGCGATGAATCGCGCGCTGTTGTCCAAATATCCATGCAGCGGGCGTTGTTGCGGTGTATGGGCATTAAAGCAGAAACAAGCAACCTTTGGTGAAGTTCGACCGTAAAGTTCCCTGCGACAAAACCGTTGACAGAAGACGGTGACGCCCCGCAAAGTTAGGGGAGCGCATTTTTAGGAGTGGTGGCAGTGAAATTTGCAGCGGTCGGCTTACTCGCCGTACAATTCTGGCTTTCGATGTGGTGCTGTTGCCACATGCCGCTGCCCTTTACCCAATCACCCGCTGCCGAGGCCGCGTGTCACGGCGAAGTAGAAGCGGCGCCACCCGCCCACGGTTGCTGTAGCAGCGACGAAATCGCGCAGGTCGCGCGTCCCCAAACCGCGACCCACAAAATTACCGTGGCGCCGCCTTGTGGTTGCCAAGACCATGGTAGCTCGCGGACAGCGATTGCCTCGGTAACCATCGCCGGCGATTTGGAAGCGCCTTTCATTGCGGCCCCTGATTTTGACGCGTTTCAAGCGTTGTTGTTGCCGCGTGATGCGGCGACCGTGCGCGGGCATGAACGCGCCGGTCCCGTCGTACGACCGACACCGCCACCCCAACTCACCTTATTGCAACGCTTTCTGATTTGATACCACGCCGCGTCGGCCGGTCCGTGTTTTTCATGGACGACGACGCTGTTTGCGGCTCCGGCCGCCCTCATTCGTGAACCGCCTTGCGCCGGCTCGATTTATTTCGACCCCTTGCGCGGTTCCCAAGCCCTTGACCTTCGGTTCGATCTCCCTTGATTGGGCCGCCGTCATCGCGAGCAAACGCTGATTGCGTTGCTTGAGGAGTGGATCATGATTGCTTTCTTTTGGTGTTTGTTGGCGCCCGTTTGGGTTGCCGACGACGCACCGCCGGCGGATTTAACGGCCTACTTTGCCGAAATCCGCGCCAACCATCCGGCCTACTTGGCCGCCGAACAGCGCCGTCTCGCCGCGCTGGCCGCTGTTCCGACGGCGCGCGCTTTGCCCGATCCGAAACTTTCGGTTGGGTTCTTTGTCGAGGAAGTTCAAACGCGGGTCGGTCCGCAGAAACAGCGTGTCGGTGTGCGCCAAGGTTTGCCGTGGCCTGGGAAACGGACCCTCGCCGCCGCCGCCGCGTCTGCCGATGCCGACGCCCTTGCCGCGCAACGCGAGCAGGTTGCACGCGAGCTGGAACGCCGCTTCAAACAGGCCTACGCCGAGTTTTATTACCTGGGTCGCGGCATTGCCATTACCGCCGAGCACCTCGCCTTGCTGCAGGAGCTGGAGCGCGTGGTCACCGACCGCTACGAAACCAGCGCCGCTCACTACAACGACCTGATCCGCATTCAGGTGGAAATTGAAAAGCTCAGTGATCGGCTGCAGCAACAGCAAGACGCCGCCCAACCCGTGCGCGCCACGCTGAACACCCTGCTAGGGCGCCCTGTCGACGGTGCCTTTGCGCTGCCGCAAGCCTTGCCGGCCGGCGATTTGCCCGCCGACTTGGCGCCAAGCGACAGCCGTCGTTTGATTCAAACGCACAACCCCGAACTGCACGCTTTGGCAGCCATGCAACAGGCCGGGCGCGAGCGTTTGGCGTTGGCCGATAAGCAGCGTTTGCCCGACTTTAACGTCGGCCTCGACTGGATTAACACCGGTGAGGCCGTGATGCCCAATGTGCACGGCAGCGGCGTTGATCCGGTGATGCTGTCAGTGGGTGTCAACCTGCCGGTTTGGGGCAAAAAGAACCGTGCCGCCGTCGCCCGTGCCCGTCACCAGGTTGAAGCGATTGAACGACAACAGGTCGACGTTGTCTCGCGCCGCGAAGCCGAGCTGCAGCGCGCTTTGTTTCGTCACCGCGACGCCGCCCGCAAGATGGCCTTGTTTGGCGAACGCTTGGTGCCCAAAGCACGGGAGAGTTTGGAAGTCATTACCAGCGATTTTCAAACCGGTGCCGGCAGTTACCTCGACCTGGTTCAAGCCGAACGCGACCTGCTCGAGTTTTTGCTGGCCTTCCACGAAGCCGAACAACTGCGTTACGTAGCACTGGCCGACATTGAATTCATTCTCGGCGATAACACCGCCGCGATGACGGCCAAGGAGTAAGATGATGACCTTTTTCCCTTTAAAAACACCGCTTATGTTCTGGTTTCGCTTGGTTTTGTTGGCATTAGCCGCCGCTTTGGTTGCTTGCGAGTCGCCCGATACCCCTGCGGCGGAAACCCCGTCGGCCGGCGCCGAATCAGACGAAAAACAAATTTGGACGTGCTCCATGCACCCCAGTGTGCGGCTCGAAGCACCCGGGCTGTGCCCGATCTGTAACATGGACTTAATCCCTGCCGAACAAGACGGCGACGGACCTTGGACGCTGACCATGGCGCCCGAAGCCGTCAAATTGGCCGAGGTCGCCACCACCGCCGTGGAACGACGCTCGATTGCCATGGAAATACCGATGGTCGGCAAGGTCGCGCTCGACGAAAAACGGGTCAGCGACATTACTGCTTGGGTTTCCGGCCGCATCGACCGTTTGTTCGTTGATTTCACCGGCATTGAAGTGCGTCAGGGCGATCACATGGTTGAGCTCTACAGCCCCGAGCTGGTGACCGCGCAACAGGAGTTGCGTCAAGCCAAACGTTCGGTGGATCACGGGCCCACATCACTCAAAGCGGCCGGCGAACGGCGTTTGAAAGCCGCGCGTAAAAAGCTGGCGCTGCTCGGTTTGGCCGATCACCAAATTCAGGCGATTGAGGCCCGCGACAACACCAGCGACAAGTTGACGATTGAAGCGCCCATGTCCGGCATTGTGCTGAAACGCCATTTGAACGAAGGCGCTTACGTGCAAACGGGTTCGCCGATTTACACCGTCGCCGATTTGTCGCGCGTGTGGATTGTGTTGGAGGCTTACGAATCGGAATTGGCGTGGCTGCGTTACGGCCAGGCCGTCGATTTCACCGTCGAAGCCTTTCCTGGCGAGACCTTCCACGGGCGCATCGTGTTTATCGATCCTGTGCTTGATCCGCGCACGCGCACCGTCAAAGTTCGCCTCGACGTCGCCAACGAAGATCGCCGTTTGAAACCCGATATGTTTGTGTCGGCCAAAGCCTACGCCAAGGTTGACGAGTCGGGCCAAACCATGGACGAGCACCTGCACGGTAAAATGATTTGCCCCATGCACCCCGAGGTGGTCAAAGACGAGCCTGGCGCCTGCGACGTGTGCGGTATGGATTTGGTACCCGTTGAACGGCTTGGTTTGGCGCGTGGTAGCAAAGCTGAAGTGCCCCTGGTGATTCCCCGTTCGGCTCCCCTGATCACCGGCAAACGTGCCGTCGTCTACATCGCAGATCCAGAAAAGCCAGGACGTTACAGCGGTCGTGAAATTGTGCTGGGGCCGCAAACGCCGGAACATTATGTGGTGCTGGAAGGTTTGCAGGAAGGCGAGCAGGTGGTCGTGAACGGCGCCTTTAAGATCGACAGCGAGCTGCAAATTCGCGCCAAGTCCAGCATGATGTACGCTTCCGCCAATCCCGCACTTGCCAAAAAAAGCAAGCCTGTCGCCAAAAGTGCCGCGCCCGCCGCGTTTGTCGCCGCTTTAACACCTGCCTATCAAAGCTATTTCAGCTTGCAAACCGCGTTGAGCCAAGACGATTTTGCCGCCGCGCAAAAGGCCGTTACCGAATTGAAACAAGCGGTTGGTGCTTTGCCCGCCGGCAAGTTGGACGCCCGTTCCAGCCTGACCTGGTCGAAACTGGGTTTGGTTAAAGCCGTTGACGGCCTGAGCGGCGCCGAGGATATCAACGTCTTGCGCACGCGTTTCGAACCGCTCAGCGAGGCCGTGTACCAGGTTGCCAAGCAGTTTGGTTACAGCGACCAACTCAGTATCTACCGCTACCACTGTCCGATGGCCTTCGACAACCGCGGTGCCGACTGGTTGCAGGCCAAACAAGGCACCGCCAACCCCTACTACGGTGCCATGATGTTCGGTTGTGGTTCCGAGCAAGAAGCGTTGGATGGCGCGCACAGCGGTGGTCCTGGAGGAAGTGGGCATGCACACTAAGCCCGAACCAAAAAGCCTGTTTGAAAAACTGATTTGGTTCTGTTTGCACAACCAGTTGGTGGTGTTGTTGGTGTTTTTCGTCGCCGCAACCGCCGGCATTTTGGTGGCGCCGTTCGACTGGAAGCTCGGCGATTTGCCGCGAAATCCCGTGCCTGTCGACGCCATTCCCGATATCGGCGAGAACCAGCAAATTGTGTTCACGCGCTGGCCGGGTCGCTCGCCGCAGGACATGGAAGACCAAATCACCTATCCACTCACTTCCGCGCTGTTGGGTTTGCCAGGCGTCAAAAGCGTGCGCAGTTACGCTTACTTTGGTTTCTCAAGCATTTACGTCATTTTCGAGGACGACATCGACTTTTACTGGTCGCGTTCACGCATTCTCGAAAAGCTGAACAGCTTGCCCGCCGGTACCTTGCCGCCCGACGTGCAGCCCAGCTTGGGCCCGGATGCGACCGCGCTTGGGCAAATCTTTTGGTATACGTTGGAAGGGCGCGACCCGCAAGGGAACCCGGCCGGAGGCTGGGACTTACACGAGTTGCGCAGCATCCAGGATTGGTACGTGCGTTACGGGTTGTCGGCCGCCGAGGGCGTAAGCGAAGTCGCTTCGGTCGGCGGTTACGTGCGCGAGTACCAAATCGACGTTGATCCCGCCAAGATGCGTTACCACAACGTCTCGCTGAACGAGGTTTTCCAAGCTGTGCGTATGTCGAACCAAGACGTGGGTGCGCGCAACCTCGAAATCAACCAAGTCGAGTACTTCATTCGTGGCTTGGGTTTCGTCAAAACGCTCGATGACTTGGCTTATGCGGTTGTCAAAACCAACGACAACGTGCCGATTTACGTCAAAGACGTGGCCCATGTCGCCATGGGCCCGGCCCAGCGGCGCGGCGTGCTCGATAAGGGCGGCGCCGAGGCCGTCGGTGGCGTGGTCGTGGTGCGTTACGGCGAAAATCCGATGAAGGTCATCGAAAACGTCAAAAAACAAATCAACCAGCTCGCGCCCGGTTTGCCGCGCAAAACACTCGCCGACGGAACCGTCAGCCAAGTGACGATCGTGCCCTTTTACGACAGGGCAGAACTGATCGAAGAGACCTTGGGCACGCTCAAAACCGCCCTATCCCACGAGATTTTGATCACGGTCATCGTCATTCTGGTCATGTTGCTCAACTTGCGCAGTTCCGTATTGGTTTCCTGCTTGTTGCCCATCGCCGTGTTGTTGACCTTCATCGCCATGAAGGTTTTCGGTGTCGAC
Organism: Holophagae bacterium; assembly: GCA_030429565.1. Lineage (GTDB taxonomy): Bacteria > Acidobacteriota > Holophagae > Acanthopleuribacterales > Acanthopleuribacteraceae > Acanthopleuribacter. Next base: position 358,640 of record JAUIFE010000003.1, read on the forward strand.
GCCAACATCGTCGCCTTGTCGGGCATCGCCATCGCCATCGGTACCATGGTGGATATGGGCATCGTCATGGTCGAGAACATCATCGAACGGCTGCGCAACAAGCCGGACCAAAGCGTCGTCGACGCCGTGTATGCCGCCACTATTGAAGTCGGTGGTGCCGTGATGACCGCCGTCGCCACCACCGTCATCAGCTTTCTGCCGATCTTCACCATGGAAGCCGCCGAAGGTAAGTTGTTTCGGCCCTTGGCGTTTACCAAAACCTTTGCCTTGCTGGCCTCGATTTTGGTGTCGCTGATGTTGATTCCCACTTTGGCGCGCATCTTTTTCTCGCGCGAGCGCGGTGGACGGTGGCTGAACGGTCTTAAGTTGGTGTTGCCCGCCTTGTTTGCCGTGGTCGCTACTGTTGGTGGCGAATGGCTGTTGGCCGCCGTCGTTCTGGCCATGCTTGTCATCAGCCGTGCCGCGCCGTTGCTGCCGATCGGTCAACGTCACTGGGCGAGCCTCGCCGTTAACATTATTGCGGTCCTGGCCGTGACGGCCTTGCTCAACAGCGAGTGGTTGCCGCTAGGGCCCGCTGCCGGCATTGTGCTCAACTACCTGTTTGTATTGGGTTTGATTGGTGGCATCTTGGGGCTGTTTCTCGGCTTTCAGCACCTTTATCCGCACCTGTTACGGCTGGTGTTGCGTTACCAAATCGCATTCCTGATCTTGCCCGCACTGTTGACCTTGTGGGGTTTCACTATTTGGATTGGCGTCGACGGCTTGGTCAAACCCTTGCCCGCCGCCGTGCGCCACGCCGATCCGGTGCGCGCCTTGGCCAGGGTTTTTCCCGGCTTGGGTAAGGAGTTCATGCCGCCGTTGGACGAGGGTTCCTTCCTTTTCATGCCGACCACCTCGGTCCACGCCTCGATTGGCGAGGCGCGCGACCAACTGCAAAAGCAGAATCTTGCCTTCGGCATGATTCCCGAGGTCGCCGGCGCCGTCGGCAAGTTGGGTCGGGCTGAGACACCGCTTGATCCGGCCCCGATCTCCATGATTGAAACCGTGATCAACTACCATCCCGAGTTCCTGACGGATCGCGACGGGCACCGCTTGACCTTCGCCTTCGACGCCGGCGAAACCGACCTGTTCCGCGACCAGGCCGGTGAAGCCTTACCCGCCGCCGACGGCGCGCCCTACACCGTTCAAGGTCGTTATCGTCGCGACGAGAACGGGCGGTTAATCGCCGACCCCGACGGCATGCCGTTTCGCCTGTGGCGGCCCGCGCTTGATCCCGACCTCAATCCTGGCCGCAAGGCGTGGTCCGGCATTCACAGCGCCGACGATATTTGGCACGAAATCGTGCGCTTCGGTCGCGTGCCGGGCGCCACCTCGGCGCCGAAACTGCAACCAATTGCCGCGCGATTGGTGATGCTGCAAAGCGGCATGCGCGCACCCATGGGCATTAAGGTCAAAGGTCCCGACCTGGCCACGATCGAAGCTTTTGGTCTGGCCCTGGAACGGCTACTGCCCCAAGTCGAAGGTGTGGAACCCAGCACGGTGATTGCCGACCGCATTATCGGCAAACCCTACCTGGAGTTTCACCTGGATCGCCGCGCCATGGCGCGTTACGGCGTACGCCTCGAGGAAGTGCAGCAGGTGATCGAGCTCGCCATCGGCGGTCGGCAAATCACCACCACTGTCGAAGGCCGCGAGCGTTATCCGGTGCGGGTGCGTTACCCGCGCGAACTGCGTGACACGCTCGAAAAGCTGGAACGCGTGTTGGTGCCGACGCCGGGCGGCGCGCAAATTCCGCTTTCGCAACTGTCCGACCTCGAGTATCAAAGTGGGCCGCAGGTCATAAAAAGCGAGGATACCTTCCTGGTCAGTTATGTCATTTTCGACAAGCTGCCAGGATACGCTGAGGTCGATGTGGTTGAAAAGGTGAAGGCCTTCTTGGAAGCGGAAAAGGCCGCCGAGCGATTGGTGGTGCCCGCCGGCGTGAAAATGGAATTCGCCGGCAACTACCAAAACCAGCAACGAGCCAGTGCGCGCCTCATGCTGGTTTTACCCTTGGCCTTGGTTTTGATTTTCCTGCTTTTGTACCTGAACTTCCGCTCGTTGTTCATCAGTTCTCTGATTTTTTCGGCGATTGCCGTGGCCTGTGCCGGCGGCTTTATTCTGATTTGGCTTTACGGTCAGCCGTGGTTCTTTAACCTCAACTTGTTCGGTGTTAACCTGCGCGAGATGGCCGCCATGGGTCCGATGAACATGAGTGTCGCCGTGTGGGTTGGGTTTTTGGCTTTGTTTGGCATTGCTTCCGACGACGGTGTTCTGATGTCGACTTACCTAGTGCAGGCCTTCAAGGAGCGCGTGCCGACCACCAAAGCCGAACTCCGCGAGACCGTCATCGCGGCGGCGACGCGGCGCATTCGGCCCGCGTTGATGACCACCGCCACCACCATCATCGCGCTAATTCCCGTGTTGACCTCAACCGGGCGCGGCGCTGACATCATGAAACCGATGGCGATCCCAACGTTCGGCGGCATGCTGATTGCCGTTGTCACCGTGTTGGTTGTGCCCGTTTGTTTCAGCCTACGCGAGGAACGACGCTTGTTGAAACAGGAAACGCCGCACTAATTCTCCGGCCGTGTCCAGGGGTAAATGCAAACCAGGACACGGCCCTTGTTCGAGTACAATACACAGTGCCCGTATTAAGAAAGGAAGGTAACGGATGTACATTAACAGCAATTTTGACGGCGGCAACATTCACTGCCTGGCGGTCGAGGATCCGGCCGACATTCGCTTGGAGATTCGTCGCGACAACGAATCCGCGTTTATGCAGTGGTTTTATTTCCGCTTAACCGGTGCGATGGACCGCGATTGCGTGCTCAAAATCGTCAACGCCGGTCAGGCCGCCTACACCGACGGTTTTGAGAATTATCGTGCCGTGGCTTCCTATGATCGCGAGAATTGGTTCCGCATCGACACCGAATTTGACGGTGAACAGTTGGTGATGCGGCACCGGCCGCTGGCGAACTGCGTTTACTTCGCCTACTTCGCCCCCTACACCGTGGAACGCCACTACGATTTAATCAGCGACGCCCTGGCTTCGCCCCAGGTTGATTTAACTTGCTTGGGGCAAACCCTTGACGGCCAAGATCTCGACCTGTTGCGCATCGGCGAACCGCGCGACGGCAAACGCGCCTTTTGGTTCATCGCGCGCCAACACCCCGGCGAAACCATGGCCGAGTGGTGGATGGAAGGGTTTCTCGACCGCTTGCTCGACGAAGACGATCCCGTCAGCCGCGAGCTCCTGAAACGCGCCGTGTTTTACGTCGTGCCCAATATGAACCCCGACGGCAGTCGTCGCGGACACCTGCGCACTAACGCCGCCGGCGCCAACCTCAACCGCGAGTGGTTGGAACCCAGCATGGACCGCAGTCCCGAGGTATATTTGGTGCGGCAGAAAATGCAGGAAACCGGCGTCGACTTTTTCTTCGATGTCCACGGCGACGAAGCACTGCCGTACAACTTTATCGCCGGGGCCGAGGGCACGGCTTCCTGGAGCGACGCGCGCGAAACCCGGCAGAAAAACTTCGAAAAAGCGTTGATGGAAGCCAGCCCGGATTTCCAAATGGAACACGGCTACGATCGCGACGCGCCCAACAGCGCTAACCTCGCCAAAGCGACCGACTACGTCGCCGAAACCTTCGGCTGTTTGTCGATGACCTTGGAAATGCCGTTCAAAGACACCGTCGACAGCCCCAACGAGCTGGAAGGCTGGTCGCCGGAACGCAGCCGCAAGCTGGGCGCCGCCTCGCTCAACGCGGTTTACGCCATGCGCGACCAACTGGACGTCTAAGTTCGCAACGAGGTGAATCCAAAGAAAAGGCCCCGCTGCGACGGGGCCTTTTCTTTAGGATTTTTGGGTTTTAGTGGTGTAGCAAGGCTTTTATACGAAAGGATTTATGTGGGCCGGAATCAAGGTAAAAAGTCTGCAAGGTCAGATCCCAATCCGGTTGATCGCTGTAAAAGTAACCGGAGAACTCGTCGGTGCCTTTTTTGCTGACAACGGCGAGCGTCGTGTCATTGTAAAAGGGAAAATGGGTGTAGTCCTCTGTCGGCGCCGAGGTCGGCTCAACAATGGTAAACGAACCCGCGTAACAAAAAGCCATTTCCAGGTTGGAAGACACAAGCAGCGGCAGTGGTTCGCCCAGGTTGATGTTGAAACCGTAGGTTATCGGGTGCCTTTGACTGCGGACATTGAGACAGCTTAGGTCGGCGGTGTGCGACCTGTTTTTCCCGATAATGCGCGCCGGGCCCACAAACTCATACTCGAAATCACCAAACCCGTCTTCCTCGTCAAAACCCAGCCCGAAATAATTGAAATCGCCCTCGTCGTATTGCTGGTGGAATCGGTGAATCCAAACATTGAGTTCGGCCATTCGATCCATACTGTGCCTCCGATGTTCCAGGTCATGTAGGGGGGTCTTTTGGCAAAAACGCACGAGCACCTGCTTCAACCTGGACTGAGCGATTTGGGTGGATGAAATCGCTCAGTTCTGGTTCAAGTCGGTAAGTGATCGCAAATCGAACCCACCACGATTTTACCGTCCTCACCTTGTGGGATACTGAAATAGATGCGGTCTGTATGGGGCTGAATTTTCGAGTGCCACTCACACAAAACGTCACGTCCGGCGAGGTCGACCGTCCGTTCCTTCATTGCCTTTTTGTTCTTGTGGGTGTTGGGGTTTTCCGGGCTAATCGTCACCTTGGTTTTCTGGAAAAAAAGGTCGATGATCGTTTCGCGATCACCTTTACCCGCGCGGTGACATGCTGCGAACCAGTCATTGATTGCGCCAAGGTGTTCGATGAGGTCTGCCAAACTGTGACGAAACGATTGGCTTAAGCTTTTTGCTTGGCGGACGGCGCGCTCGTGAATGATGAGATTGGGAAACAACAGGCGACAGGCCGGCCAAAAAGCGTCGGCGGGCATGGCTTGTTGCAGCGGCAGGGTGCGCAAGAATGCCAAATAATCCCCACGGCTGTGAATAAAAAAAACGGGGCAGGTTGTCGTGCCGTCGCTGACGCCTAACGCGCCCGCACGTTCCGGGGTCATCATGGCCGCGATCACCAAAAAACGTTCGGCCAGATTTTCATGGAACACGTGCGCCAAACCGTGGCTTTGGTAGGGCGTGGCCTCCGGCTCGACCTGTAACGGCGCCGCCTCATTCTCAAAGCTGCGCCCTTTGCTGAGCAGGATCAACAAGCGGCGGTAAGCGTCGCGTTGTTGCGAGCTGTGCTCTGGCGACGGGTAAAGTTGTTGCAACAAGGGTACATCGCCTTGGGTTTTCATCGAGAAAACCGCCGATGCGTAAATCAACGGCGTGTTGCCTGCCAACACCGCGTCGAGGTTTTGCAGGAACGCGGCCAAGTTTTGTACCGGCAGCTCGTGCCGCCCGTCGAGCAGCGCCGCCTCATCGAGGACAACCCTAGCCAAGTCCATGAATTTGTGTCCGAAACAGGTGGTTCAAATCTTTTTCGGTTTGATCGAAAAAGCCATCGGGCCAGTGACTTAACTCGCCTTTTTGATTGATTTCAATCGTCGTCGCCTGCGTTTCCAAGTCGGTCATCGTCAGAAAATGGAAAATGATCTGATCAGCTTTAATCGGTGAACCTTCGCCCGCCACCGATAAGCGAATGCCGTTGAGCAGATGATCGCTGTGGGTTTCCACGAAGACCTGCGCGCCGGCCGCCGCCACGTGCGACAAAAAGAAACCCATGCGACTTTGGGCCGCCGGGTGCAGGTGCGCCTCGGGGTTTTGCACGATCAAAATCGTGCCGGGTTCTGTTAGCAAACCGGCGACCACGATCGGGAGGGTGTAGCAAATGCCGAAACCCGCATTGGTGGGTTGCAGCCATTCCGAATCGATACCGGAGTGCTTGAGGCTCAGGCGCACGCGACCCGTTCCGGGAATAATATCGCTCTTAAACTCAATCTTCGGCACGAACTCACCCATCCAGCGCTCCACCTGGTGTTTGAGCCACCGGTTCTCGCGGCGGCGCAGTGCTTCCGGATGGCATAGGTTCTCGCGCAGGATTTTACGTTCGTTTATGGCCAGCAGATAGGCGGCATATTCGCCTTTGGTGCCGATTCCCAGATGTTCAACCGGTTTTGATTCAATGGCGTAAGATGCGCGGGGGCCGAGTCGTTCGGAATCGAGGAAAAAGAAATCGCCAAACAAGCCGGCGATATCGGCCGCCGCCGGCTTGTGCGTGACCCGCAAAAAGGGATCCTCCGGCACCGCTGCATCGAATACCCAGCGGTGCTGGTGTTGATCACTATCGATGCCAAACCGAATGTCGCTGGTTGGTGCTTTTGCGCACAAGGCGTCCTGACATTGGCCCAGGTTCAGGCCTTCAAGTTGCGAGAGCGGCAGAAAATCTTGGCGGCTTTTCTCGAGGTAGTTCAGCATCATTAGCGATTGCAGGAAGGAACTTTTGCCCGCGCTATTGGTCCCTGACAACACCGTCAAGGGCCGAACTGAAAACTGCTGCTTGCGAATACTTTTGAAGTTTTCGATGCGAATGGTTTTAATCATGGTGCCATCGCCTCGGCAAAAAACCGCCGGCACGCGGCGAACCGAGCTTGAATGCGTTCTTTGGTTTGCGTTTCTTGGGTGATCAGTTGTTCGAAGGTCGCTTCCGGTGCGGTCTCCTGGCTGAGCCGATCGATAATCGCCTGGCCATGCGCCGACAGCTCGGCCGTATCAAATTCGGACAAAATCACCGCCACGCAGTCGAACAGCGGTTTGTTGAGCGGGTGTTTGGTGGCGGTTTCGCCGGGTCGTTTGCGGAAGGCTTGGTCACCGAAGAGGGCGGCTGCATTGACCATTGCCGTTTGAAACGCGGCGGCCAAGGCGTTGAGCTGGTCGTCGCTGATGATCGACGGATCATCGAGTTGGACCGTAAAAGCATTGAGGATTTCGTCCAAATTGGCGCCCAAATCCGCTTGCTCCCAGTCAATCGTCTTAAAACAGCAGAAGCGCAGCGCCAGTTCCAGGTCGGCCAAACGCGAGGTGTTGAAGTTGCCGGTTGCACCGAAAAATGCCGGCATTTCGGTTAGTTTTTTGAGAAAGAGACGAGAGCGTTTTTGGCTGAGTCCGTGGCGAAGTTCTTGCGGGTTGAGTGCCGTGCCGAGCGTGTTAATACGCGAGAAAATCTCGGTTTTGATGTGTTCCGGTGTTAGCGGATCGATTTGGTTCACAATAAGTTGCGTTTGATGGATGCGGCGTCGCCATTTTTGAGCCAGATCTTCATAGCCCTGGCCGTCGAGACGCACCAGGTAATGCAGGTGGTTGCCGGCAAGCCGAAAGGGTTCGCCAAAGGTCGTGTCGTTCGAGCCTTTGACAAACTGGTAAATACTCGAAAGGCGCTGAAAGCCATCCATCACGTGTAATTTTCCCTCAGTATCGCCAAAGAAATAAAACGAGGGCAGAGGGATGCGCAGAAGCAGTGATTCGATCAGCAAGTTCTTTTGCCGCATATCCCAAACACGGCGGCGTTGAAAGTCGGGTGCGAGGTCGAGATCTTTGCTTTCTATCCATTCGAGCACTTGGCCCAGCGAATAAATCTTGTTCTCGACCCGAATCATCTCGGGATCGTAGCTGCTGTCGTCATCGAGCTCGGCCCGTTCGTCCACCGCTTCAAAGCCACTGGGCCGACCGTCGACGTAATGTTCTTTTATTGGCGGATGTGTCGCGGAGTTCGAAGCCACGCGTTTGCTCCCTTGTCGTATCAAAAGGCTGTGAATCAACCGATTCTACACCAGCCTAAAGTGCATGGGGACATCATTAATTTGATTGGGACGAGATTGGAATCTCGAGGGATTAAACCTAAACGAAGCGATTCTTAGCGGCAAAAACGGACAACCGTTGAACTGCAACATCTCTTGAAAATGCTCACCGTACTTGCCAGTATGCCTCCGCTTTTCCCAACACGTTTCGCATCAACGCTTGACGTTTCCCGCGTCAAACCTTGACGCAGGAAACGTCAAAATTAGAGCGATTTCATCCACCCGAATCGCTCAGTTTAGGTTGGATGCTCGGCTTTCTGCTCATGGCACAGTAAGGGCTGTACATTCGGCTAAAGGGCCGACGCGGGTGGTGAGGTTGCGGCACAGCTCGGCGGCTTTTTGGCGATCGCCGGCGGCATGCAGCAGTTTGGCCAAAGCGATGGTGGTGGAGACGTGGTAGGGCGAATGCTCCAACACGCGGCGGTACCAGATCTCGGCGTCTTCCAAGCGGCCGGCGGCGGCGTGTTTGTTGCCGATGAGGCGGCCGATTTCGGGGTACCAGGGTCGGATGTGGACCGGCTCGCGGTCGTAATTTTCGGTCATGGCGGCGTATGCCTGTTCGAGCGCGGCCAGTGCTTGTTCCGGTTGGTTTTGGATGCTGTACAGGTCGCTTTGGTTGATTAAGGTACCCCACGCGGCGGGGTCGAGCGCAAGGGCGCGTTGGTAGGATTGGTGGGCGTCGTCGAAACGGCGCAGGGTGGCCTGCACCAAACCGAGCGTGCGGTGGGTTTTGGGGTTGTCGGCGTCAAGGCGGACGGCGCGTTGGGCAAGCGCTTCGGCGCGTTGCAGCATTAATTGGGCTTGGGGTGTGTCGACGCGTTGCTCGGCAAGGGCGTTGGCGAGGTTGGGCTCCCCGGCGGGCGGTGCACCCAAGGTTTCCGGCCAGCGCAGCACGGTTTGCACCAGGGTGTTGGCGAGGCCAAGCGTGGCTGGTGCGGAGTCGGGGTTTTCGGCAATGATGCGTTGGTAAAGGGTCATGGCCGATTCGTTGTCGCCGCGCGTGTATTGGTAGTAAAAGTCTTCGGCGCGTTGGAGTGACGGGTCTACTGGCGCGGATGTCGCCGGTTGTCGCCACCAGCCAATGGCGGCGGCGATCAGCAGCCCCACGACGACGGCCGTGGCCGTTAGCAAGTGTTTCTTGCTCGTTCGGGTTGCTGGTTCTTGCGCCGGCCGGCTCTGGCTGGGCGTGGCGGGATGAGTCTGTGTTTCTTCAACTTTGGGCGCGGCTGCTGCGGGTTCCACTGCCGGCGGTGTGGGTGGCGGCACATCAATCAGACGGTAGCCGCGTTTGGGTAGGGTTTCAATGAAGCGCGGCGCTTGGGCGTCGTCGCCGAGTGCTTTGCGCAGTTTCGAAATACAGCGGGCGAGTGCCCCGAGGCTGACGCTGGTATCGGGCCAAACGTGGTCGAGGATGTCCTCGCGGCTAACGACCTGGCCGCGATGGTTGGCGAGCAGAAGAAGGAGCTCGGCGGTTTTGGGTTCCAGCTCGACCAGGGTTTCACCCTTGAGTAAACGACCCGTGGTCGGGTCCAGTTTCCAGGCGCCGATAGGAATAATTTGGTTGTCCGCGTTCAAAGATCACCTCGTCGTCATCGAAAAAGGAGGTTTCCATCATGACTTTAACGCATCCCCAGCCGATATTAGGTGTCGAAACCTTATGACGAAGGAGTTCTCGATGCGTGTCACCCTGTTATGTTTATTGTTTTTTAGCCAGGTTCCCGGTTACGGCCTCGTCGCCGGCGAGTCCCTGATTCCAAGTAACGCGCTTCAAGCCGATTTGGATTATTTGTACCAGAGCTTGCAAGCGGCTCATGTCAACCTGTACGCCAATATGGATAAAGCTGAGATGGACCGCGAATTTGCGGCACGGCGCGCGCGGTTGGCTAAGCCGATGTCGGCAGTGGAAGCGCGAATCTTTTTTCAGCGTTTTGTGGCCTTGGGCAAAATCGCCCATGCCAGAATCGATCTGCCGAGCGACGCCTTTATGGCGATGCTTGAGGGTGGCGGTGCGGTGTTTCCCTTCGATGTGAAGGTGAAAGACAGCGCTTTTTTCATTACTGCCAACGACAGCGGTCTTGCGGGCATTCAAGCAGGCGACCGGTTGGTCGCGATAAATGACGTACCGATGAAGGAATGGTCGCGGCGGTTAGCGGCTTATGAATCGGCGGACACGGAGACAATGCTGCACGGGTTCTTTGAGTTCAAGTTCCCATTCCTGATGTGGCTTGAATTGGGCGAGGTCGAACAGTTTAAGGTGACGGTGGTGGATGCTGCCAAAACGACAAAAACGCTGGTGGTGCCCGCGCGGGATCGCGCTTTTTTGCGCGCCCAACAACAGCAACGCACGGGTGGCCTGGCCTTGGACGGGGGGCGTTCCTTCCGCGTCATCGGCGACCAAGTTGGCTACTTACGACCGGGGCCCTTTTACAATATCGACGGCGACAACCTGTGGGATTGGGCGCCGTTTCATGCCTTTATCGATCAAGCTTTTACCGAGCTAACCAATCCAACGGTGGCTGCGCTGATCATTGACCTTCGCGACAATCCCGGCGGTGACAACAGTTTTAGCGATCACATGTTGGCCTGGTTTGCCGATAAGCCGTTTCGCTTTGCGTCGCGCTTTGATGTCAAGGTCAGCGACTTGACGACGGCGTCCAATGCCAAACGGGTGGTGCCCGACCAACCGGGATCGGTGTCGGCTCGCTACGCACGCGCTTACGCTGAACGCAAGCCGGGCGATATCTTTGCTTTCCCCATTGAGGCCGCCAAGCCGCGCGCGGGCAAGCGCTTCACGCAGCCGGTATACGTGCTGATCAACCGCCATTCCTATTCCAATGCGGTGTTTGTGGCGGCGATGGTGCAGGATTACGGGTTTGGTACGATTGTGGGCGAGGAGACGCGTGATTTGGCTTCGAGTTACGGTGCCATGGAGCACTTCACCTTGCCCAACACGGGCATGACGGTCGGTTACCCGAAAGCGCATATCGTGCGGCCCAGTGGCGATGCGACGATTCGTGGCGTGGTGCCCGACATCGCGATTGAAACACCGTTAATCGAAACGGAAGAGGATGTGGTGCTGGCCAAAACGGTGGCCCTCATCCGGAAACGATTGGCACTTTGACACCGACCGCGCCAAATGGTCCTGGTGCCCAAAATAAAAAAGCCTCGGTTTAACCGAGGCTTTTTTGCGTGTCGATCGCGTTTATTGGAAGCGGGCGACGATGGCGCCTTCGGTGGGCGCCTCGGGGTCGATACCCTGCTGTCGGAGGCTGCGGCGATAAGCGCGAATGGAAACCTGAGAGCGGTTTTTGGGCAGACCGGAGCGGTATTTGCGGGCCTGCACGAAGAAATAAGCACCGCGATCCTTGGTGATTTTGAAGTTGTCAAACTCGGGGCCAAAGACATAGGAAATACTGTGAATGTTGAAGTTGTGCGTGCCTTCCGGCAGACCGTCGATGACGAGCACACGGTTGTTACCGCTGTACTTCACCGGAATCTCTTTACCGTTGACCTTAAGCGTCATGACGTATTTGATTTGGGTGGAAAACTCCAACATCAGCGTGTTGCCGGGGACGGTTTCGTTTTCGACATCGAAGTATTTGTGGCAGCCGGTCAAACCGACCAGGAGCAGCGCGAGGACCGCGACCCGAGCAAGTTGGGTCTGGGTTTTGGAAGGTTGCCGAAGCGCATCGATTGGGAACATAGAAAATCGGCCTCATTAAAGGAATATGACACTTGCGGTTGGGTTCAGCGACCGCGCCGTCGCCGCGCGACGACGGACACCAGGGCAAGGTCCCTGGGAAACGCACCATTCTGGCACATTTGCCCTCGGTGTCCCACTGTTTTGGGCAAAAAAGCCAGGCTTAGTCGGCTTTTCGCTCCAAAAGTTCGAGCAAAACGCCCTGGGTGGCTTTGGGATGGACGAAGGCAACGCGGTGACCACCGGCGCCGATGACGGGCGTCTCGTTGACGAGGCGCACGCCCTTGGCCTTGTAATCGGCAAGGGCGGCCTCAATGTCGTCGACCTCAATGCACATGTGGTGAATGCCGGGGCCGCGTTTACCGAGGAATTTGGCGATGGCCGAGCTTTCGTCGGTCGCCTCCAATAACTCCACATGAGCGTCGCCCACTTCGAAAAAGGCGGTGCGCACCTTTTGCTCAGGGACCTCTTCAATGTGGTCGAAATGAAAACCGAGGTCGCGGTATTGCTGCACTGCGCTGTCCAGCTCGGGCACGGCAATGCCGATATGATCGATTTTTTTCACGGGTTCCTCCTCGGGAAACGGGGCGTTACTGTTGCAGCTCGGCGGCGGCGACGCAATTCACCATCAAGTGGGCGATGGTCAAGCGGCCGATGCCGCCGGGCACCGGTGTCACCAGCTCGGCTTTATCCAAACAAGAGAAGTAGTGGACGTCGCCGTAAAGGACACGGCCCTTTTCGTTAAAAGCCTTCATTTTTTTGCTGTCGGCGGGGATTAGATTCTCTGCTTGCGCGCGGTCGGTGATTTCGTTGATGCCGACATCGACGACGAGCGCACCGGGTTTGATCCAATCCGCGTCGACCAAACCGGGTCGGCCGACGGCGGCCACGACGATATCGGCTTGGCGGCACAATTCGGCGGGGTTTTGCGTACGGCTGTGGATGATGCTGACCGTGCAGTTCTCTTTGAGCAATAGCTGTGCCATGGGTTTGCCGACAATGTTGGAGCGACCGACGACCACGGCGTGTTTGCCACTTAGACTGTGTCCGCTCTGGCGCAGTAGGGCGATGACGCCCATGGGGGTACAGGGAAACAGACCGGGTTCGCCGAGCGACAACCGACCCACGTTAACGGGATGGAAGCCGTCGACGTCTTTGTCGGGCTCAATGGCGGCAATAATGCGGCTTTCGTCGATTTGTTTGGGCAGCGGTAACTGCACCAAAATACCGTGAACCTTGGTGTCACGGTTGAGCTCGTCGACGACGGCCAGCAGCGCGTCGGTATCGGTGTCGGCTTCCAATTTGTGGAAGGTCGACTTAATGCCGAGGCTTTCGCAGGTGCGAATTTTGTTGCTGACATAGACTTTACTGGCGGGGTCTTCACCGACAAGCACAACGGCGAGGTGGGGTTGAATGCCCCGTTCACCAAGTGCGGCGACTTTGGTTTTGGCTTGAGCCAAAAGGTTTTCTGCGGTGCTTTTGCAGGACCAACGTTTACCCATAAATCGAATCCTCCGTCAAATAAACGTCCGTGGTAGGGGCGGACTGTAATAAAGATCGCTTGGGCGGGGCTGGTTAAGGTTCGCGGCGACGCGGATACCAAACGCGGCCGTCCAAGCCGTTAAGTGTCAGGGGAAAGCTCACTTCGGGAACAATAAGATGTATTTGTTGTTCAATCCGTTGTTGTAGGACCTGCCAGGGGTTGTCACTTAAATTGATTTCAAACCCGCCGCTTTGGCGAGTGAGTCGGCTCATTTTACCCAATATTCGTCCGGTCGCATTAAACCAAACCAGGTTGCTGCCTGCACTGTGCATGAAGGTGGCGGCGCTGTTGTGATTGTGGCGGCTGCCGTCGTCGATGGCGTCGGAAATGAGCAGAATGGTGCGGCGCGTACTGCCTGAGAACAAACCGCTCGCCGTCGCCAAACTGTCGTAAACCACCGATTTGGCCTGGCCGCGATACAACACATCCAGTGACGATAAGGCGAGCACCTCATCTAAGTTGAGCAGGCGCGGTTGGCTGTCAAACGCAATCAAACGCACGGGATGGCCCTTGGCTTGTTGTCGTTGAATCAGCGTTTTTAATGGGCCGGCCACGGCGGGCAGGAGGTCGCGCATAGAGCCGCTAATATCGAGCACGATCACCAAGTCGAGCGGGGTTTTTTCCGCCGCTTGCACCTTTTGCGGCTGGTAGCGTTTGCCGGCGTAGGTCACGGTTGGTTGTTGGTCGCCCAAGGGTTGGCTGAGGAAGGGCCAGAGTTCGAAGGCCTTGACCTCGGTGGTTACGTCGACACGTGGCGGCTCAAAGGTCCGTTCGATTTTTTCGACAGTGCCGTCTGGAAAAGTTGCCGTGATGGTCACCGTATTGGTGAACTCGGGCTGCCAGTTCAGGCTGAAATGGAAGGGCGGCTTGCGGCGGGCGCGCACGAGGGCGCCGTTGAGGCGCAATTCGACACGGCGCGGTTGACTGTCGCCTAGTACGTCGAGTTCGAAGGCCTGCGGGTTGTCCAACACGCTGCGGCTGGTGGGTTGGCGCAGGACGATGCGGTCGGCGGCGTGGAGCGACAGACCGAAGAGCAGGAGCGCGAGCCAGGGCAGCAGGCGGGGCCAAAGGGAACCGGGCGGCAAAACAGTGCGGCGGGCTGCAGGGGCAATCATGGCGTGGCGGCGTTCTCCGTGGGGTGAGGGGCATAAAAAAAGGCTTTGCGGGTGCAAAGCCTTTGGAGTGGTTTACTTGTTAAAGTTACGCTTTTCTTTGATACGCGCAGCTTTACCAATTTTTTCGCGCATGTAGTAAAGTTTCGCGCGACGAACGCGACCGCGACGGATCACTTCGATTTTGTCGATGGAAGGGGAGTAGAGGGGCAAAATACGCTCTACACCGTAACCGCCGGTAGACACTTTACGAACACGGAAAGTGGTGCGGTTTAACTTGCGGCTGATACCCAAAACGATACCTTGGAAAATCTGGATCCGCTCTTTGTTACCTTCGATAATTTTCAAGTGAACTTTGACGGTGTCGCCGGGACGCATGTCGGGGCGCTCTTTACCTTCAATTAATTTCTTCTCAAGTGATTCGATCACTTTCATGGCGCTATCTCCTAGATTCTGATGTGCCATGCGTAAACAGGCGGTCGACAATAATCGCTGCGGCACATCTTACCGAGAGGTGATTGTAACCATCGTAACCGTAGATGGGCGGAAGAATCCGATCACATCGGTGCAACTGCTGTTCGCTCAACCCCCAACTCGTACCGAACTGGACAACGGCCGAGCGACCAGAACTTCCCATTATAGGCAAAAGATCGCCGAAATCAAGGGTCTTGTCGCACGGCTTCGCGCTGGTGCCAATCAGCAGCGGCGCTTCGCCGTCACGTTCCGTGAGCGCCTCGATCAGTTCGTCAAAGCTGTGGTGAATGTGCAGCGATTGCAGGGCGGCGACGCGATCGGGATTGTAGCTTTTGCCAAAACCTTCGCGCCAGAAATCGAGGATTTCATTGCAGAGCCGATGCTGGGCGTCCATGGCGGTGACGGCGTGAAAACCGCCGAGTCCGTAGGTCAGGGTTAGGCGACAGAAATCGTGTAAATCGGTTTGGGTCACGCTGGAATGAATTGTTTCGCCACGGCGGCCGAGTACATTGTCGTGTCGCAGCGCCAGGTGAATGCGGCCCGGTTGCAAGGTCATCGCGGCGCCTCCGGGGTGTAACCCATTTTCTTGAGCATCTTGCGTGCTTCTTTGTCGAGCTCGGCCCGTTCCAGGAGGTCGGGACGCAATTGCAGGGTGCGCGCCAGTGCTTGTTGTTTTCGCCAAATGCGGATGTGTTCGTGGTGGCCGTTCAGTAGCTCGGCCGGGACCTCGTGCGCTTCAAACACGGCCGGGCGCGTGTAGTGCGGGTAGTCGAGTAGGCCGTCGTAGTAGCTGTCCTGTTCCACGCTTTCCTTTTTGCCGACCACGCCGGGGATTTGGCGAGCGACGGCGTCGATGATGACGGCACAGGCCAGTTCGCCACCGGAAATCACGAAATCGCCGATGCTGTACTCACGGTCGACGTGGTGATCGATGACGCGTTGGTCCAAGCCCTCGTAGCGCGAGGCGACAAAAATCAACTGTTCGTAATCGGCCAGCTCGTTGACCACGGCCTGGGTGAGCGGTGGCGCGGCGGGCGAGGGGTGAATGACCAGGCAGCGGGCGCCTTCACCCATGGCCTTGACGGCGCGAATGGCGGCTACGGCGGGTTCGGGTTTAAACACCATGCCGACGCCGCCGCCGTAGGGGATGTCGTCGACCTTGTGGTGTTTGTCGGTGGCCCAGTCTCGTAGGTCGTGGTGGTGCAAGCTCAACTGATCGCCGGCCTGGGCGCGACCGGGAATGCTGTGGGCCAGGGCGTCGGCAATGATTTGCGGGAAAATGGAAAGGCAGTCGATGCGCATGGTGGTCTCGTCGGCGTGTTTAGGATTTGGGTTCAGGGGTTGCGTCGGTGTCGTCCTCATCGGGCAACAAACCCTGCGGCAGGGTGACGCGCATGTGGCGGGCTTCAATATCAATGGCCGGAACGAGCGCGGCGGCAAAAGGAATTAGGAACTTGCGCTGTTTGGCGTCAACCACTTCGATCAAGTTTTGGCCTGGCATTTCAATAATATCGACAACCTCACCGTAGGCGGTGTCGTCCTTGTCGTCGACGACGGTCAGCCCGATCAGGTCGTTGTTAAAGAAGAAGTCGGGGTCCTGGTTGGCGGTGCGCGCTTCTTCTTCGGTCACGTAAAGCTTGGTATCGCGGGCGGCTTCGACGGCGTTGCGATCCGGCAAGGCGTCGACGTGAAAAACGAGCTTTTGGCCTTGAAAGCGGGCTTTTTTAACGGCCCAGCGCGCCATGGTGTCGCCGTACCAGGCGTGGATGTGCTTGCGCTTTTGCAGCCAGTCGGGGAAATCCGACTCGAGGTACACAATAAACTCACCGCGAATACCTTGCGGCTTGAGGATCTTGCCGATGCACACGAATGTTGTGCCTTGAAACTCCACGCCAACCTACCTTGTGCCGCGCCAAACCGGGCGGGCGAAAAATGAAATAGCCAGGCTGCCGCCGGAAGGCGCACCCTGGGCTGATCGGCAGGCGACCGAAATCACCGTGACCGACGCACGGGCGACCACCAAACAGGCGGGCGGTACCTGGCTATTTTAATCTGAAAAGAGTCCTAGGGCTTGGGGATTAATCCGCAAGGGCCACAACGTAGCGCGTGCGTGACTGGACCCCGGCAAAGCCGGCGGCATGGTTCAACGCTCGGAGCAGGCGGTTGTTGCGCCCGGCAAATAGGCCGCGATCTTCCTCGGCTAAGGTAACCGATAGCACGACGGTGCGGGCACCTTCGCTGCGTTTGACCGCGACTTGGTCCGGCTGCGTGGTGATCTGACGGAGGTATGCTTCAACCCAAGTTTCCATAGTGACTCCTGAGACCTAATCTAAGCAATGCTTGGCGGCGAAGTCGCTAAAACGGTTGGGCGGCAACCTCTCGGAAAAAGGCTCGCCATACTTGAAAGTACGTCTGCGCTTTTACCAACATGTTTCGCATCAACATTTTACGCGGCTTTGTTCAACCGGATAGCTCAGTTTAGGTGAAATAAATTGAACCTAAAAAAAGGAAAGCGACCAAGGGCCGCTTTAACAGGTCTGAAAACGAAAAAATCGTTGTCGGAGACGGCCCGAACCAGACACCGGGGTGCTGTCGAACCGTTTCGCCGCGCCGCTGGTTAAACCGACGGCGCGGAACGTAAGCTATTAAGCTTTTACGCCTTGTTTGCGCAAAATGCCGGCGACGGTATCCGAAGGACGCGCGCCTTTGGAAATCCAGTACTGGGCGCGTTCGGTGTCGATTTGAACGGGTTTGCCGGGGGCAACCGGGTGGTAGTAACCCAGCTCTTCAACGGCGCGAGCGCGGGGACGCTTGTCGTTTTCGGAAACAACAATACGGTAAAAAGGGCGGTGCTTGTTGCCCATACGCTTGAGACGAATCGCTAACATGAAAATGTGCTCCTGTGATGTGTGCAAGCAGTGCTTGCTTTAAAGTGTTTGGTCGGTCGCAGTCAAACGTGAGGGTAGGACTGCTGCTGGTTTGATGAACGGGTGTCGTAAGTGTTGATTAACGCTTGCGGCCACGCTTGCGTTTGGCTTTTTCTTTTTTGCGGTCGCGTTTGGGGCGGGAAACGCTGCGCGCGGAACCGCTACCGGGTGCTACCGGCTTGATGCCAAGTTGTTTGAGGACTTCGACCGGCACTTTGCCGTCGTGTTCCTCAATAATCTGTTTGAGTTTTTCCTCGTCGATGTCCGCGGGGATACCGCCGCCGGCCATGCCGGGGATGACGGAACGGGCGAAATCGCCGAAACCGGCGCGGCTGAACATTTGCGTCAGTTTGCCGAGTTTGCCGGGTTTACTCATCATGCTCATCATCTTGCGCATTTGCATGAACTGGTTGAGCATGGTGTTGATTTCGTTAACCGAGGTACCGGAACCTTTGGCGATACGCGACTTGCGGCTCTGGTTAAGAATCGCGTGGTTGTTGCGTTCAGCCATGGTCATCGAGCTGATGATGGCCTGCATTTTCCGCATCTGTTTCGACTCGGCTTGGGCGTCGATTTGTTGTTTCATCTTGCCCATGCCCGGAATCAGGCCCATCAAGCTGCCCAAATCACCCATTTTGGAGATTTGGTTGAGGCTTTTGCTGAAGTCGTCCAGGGTGAACTGGTTTTTCAGCATCTTCTCTTGTAAGCGTTGTGCTTCGTCTTGGTCGACTTTTTTCTGAACCTGTTCAATCAAGCTCAGGACGTCGCCCATGCCCAAAATACGCGAAGCCATGCGGTCGGGGTGGAAGCGCTCGAAGGCGTCCAATTTCTCGCCGGTACCGATGAACTTCAAGGGGCGTTCGGTCACTTTTTTGATGGAGAGCGCGGCACCGCCGCGCGCGTCGCCGTCCATTTTGGTGAGGATGACGCCGCTGATGTCGAGGGCGTCGTGGAAGGCTTTGGCCGAGGTGACCGCATCTTGACCGGTCATGGCGTCGGCGACGAACAGGATCTCGTCCGGTTCCAAGTAAGTTTTGAGCTCTTTCAGCTCGTCCATCAGTTCCAGGTCGATGTGCAGGCGGCCGGCGGTATCCACAATCACCACATCGCGGCCGAGGTTGCGCGCTTCTTTCATGGCGCGACGCACAATCTCCATGGGTTTTTCAATTTCGCGAGAGTCAAAAACGGGGATGTCGACTTGGCCACCGACGGTAATCAACTGCTCTTTTGCAGCGGGACGGTAAACGTCACAAGGCACCAGGTACGGATTGAAATTCTCTTCCGCCAGCAACCGCGACAACTTACCACTGCTGGTCGTTTTACCCGAACCCTGCAGGCCGACCATCATAATGACGTAGGGCGGCTTGCCTTTAAACTTAATTTCCGGTGAGCGACCACCCAAGATCTCAATGAGCTTCTCGTGGACGACCTTTACCAACTGTTGGCCGGGATTCAATCCTTCGACCACTTCTTGACCGAGCGCTTCGGCTTTCACTTCGTTCACGAACTTCTTAACAACTTTAAAGTTGACGTCCGCTTCGAGTAAGGCAACGCGAATCTCTTTCAGGGCTTCCTGAATGTTCTCTTCGCTGATTTTGCCTTTGCCGGTGATATTTTTAAAAGCACGTTGGAGTTTGTCGGATAAATTTTCGAACATGGGTGAATCGTCTCTTTTATGGCTTTTCTTGTTGGGCGGCGCGGGCCGGCCGGGATCCGGTCTTGAAACGCGCGCGAAAAAAGCGTCGGCGTTTCAGGGTCGCTGTGCCGCTGCAAGCAAACGCTGCATCTGAATAAAAGGCACAGAGCGCAAGGCTAGCGTAGATCGAAAATCTTGTCAAGATAAAGGCCGGGTCTTTGCAGAAAGCTCACCTCGCGTTACTGGCGCCATACCAAACCGCGTTCGCGCGTGTCGGTCGGTCGGCTGGAACGGATCGGGTTAATGTCCCAACCGCCGCGTCGCGTGTAGTGGCAAGAGACGTTTAATTCGTCTGGATTGAGCAGGTGCCACAGGTCCATAAACAGGGTTTCGCAGCAGGCTTCGTGGAAGTCTTGATGGCTGCGCATGGCGACGATGTAGTTGAGCAAGCTTTGCGGTTCGGGGTGGCGCGCACCGCGGCCGCTGATTTGGACCGCGCCCCAGTCGGGTTGGTTGGTGACCGGGCAATGGCTGCGCAGGAGGTGGGTGTGCAGGCTAAAGGCACCGTCGGCCTGTACGGTTTGAAGCAAGTCGGGGTCGTAGCCGCCGGCGCGTTGTGTCAACGCCAAGTCGTCCAACAGTAGGCCTGTCAAGTCGCGTTGGGGTGGGCGTTGGTTGCGTTCGAAGAAGGTCAACGCAACCGGACACGCAAGTGCGTTGCGCAAATGGGCGCCGACTTCTTCGGCAAAGGCGGCGCGACTGGGGAACGCGCGGTTGTTGTAACTATTAAAAAAGAGCTTGAGGCTTTTGGACTCAACAATGCCGTCGCTGTGGGCGTCGTAGACCAACTGCAGGTGGTAGACTTGCGGCTTTCCGTCGCTATCGAGAAAACTCACCTCGTAGCCGTTCCACAAGTCGTATCCGTGGAAGGGCAGGTCGGTGCCGTGGCGCCGGCGGGCTAGGGCGCGCGGCACAATGTCGAGGCTGTTGTCGTCGGCGGCCGTGTCCTTGCCGAGTTTTAGTGTTTTTAAAAACTGCTGTCGTTCGTGATCCATCCCGGTCGCCTCCCCCATGTCCGGCTCAGATCGGTTTGATCTGATCGGGCTGTCGACCTTAGCGCCAAACGGCGTAGTAGTCCAGACCGACTTGGAAAAAACCGTAGAGGATGAAGGCGACCAATATCCCAAGGACCGCGCGTTCGACCCAGCGGGCCGAGGCCGGTTGCACCGGCGCCGTGAACACCGCGCCGACCAAAATGCCGGCGATCATGCCGCCAATGTGGGCGGCATTGTCGATGTTCAAGAGATTGAAGACAGTGAGGCCGATACAAATAACGTTGCCCCAAATCATAAACTTTTTGAATCGATCGGCTTCCACGCGGTAACCGTGGCGTTTGAAAAAGACCCAATTGGCACCGATCAAACCAAACAAAGCGCCGCTGAAACCGATAGAAAGGCTGTACCCGCCGGTGACCAAACTGGTGCCGGCACTGAGAAAACCGCCGCCGGTGCCGGTGATAATTGCGATCAGCCAGAAACGGCGTACTTGAAAATTGTGTTGCGACAACGGGCCCAGTTGGGCCAAAGCCATCATGTTCATGACGATGTGAAGCACGTCGCCGTGCAGGAACATGTAGGTCAGTAGGCGCCAGTATTCTTTGCGGCCAAAGGTGGCGTCGGCGGCATTGGCGCCCATGAAAGCGAGCCCCTCGCCGCCCGGAGACCACCAGGTATTCATGGTGAAGTTACCGGAAATGCGCGAAGAAATGAGCACGGTCAAAATGTAGAACAAGGCACACAGGCCAAAGATCATGACAACGGAACCGTTTTCGTCGTTGCTTTCGGACACATCCTCGCGTCGTTCAGGCGCCGGCTTGTCGAAGGCGGTTTCGCAATAGCCACATGAGGCGTCGTTGACCCCGACGAATTTGCCGCAATTAGGGCACATGCGAATATTGGGTCGCCCGTGTTTCTCACTGTTCCGGAACTGGGATTGTAGCCAAGTGCGGGCTTGGTTTTTCCACTGCCGCATCAATCGTTCGAAATCGTTCACGAGCGGGTTTCCTTTGGGTTAAGCGATGGGTTGGCCGCGCGAGCCAAGGCGTGGCGGCGGGTTTTTCCATTTATGTTAAAAGAAAAGCCCGCTTTTGGGTGCGCCTTTTGCGCGTGTGTTGGCAATTTCTCGGCCGTCGGGTGATACCGGATCCGGCAATCTCGGTTACAATGCCGCGAGATTGCTCACTTAAAAGGAGGCCGTATGCAGGTCGAAGCGTTGTGGACATTTCCGGTGAAATCGGCGGGTGGTTTTACCTCGGATGAGATGGCGATCGAGCCACGTGGGCCACGTTACGACCGGCGTTGGATGCTTATCGACGGCGACGGTGGCTTCATCACCGCGCGCAAACACCCGCGATTAGTCCTGGTTCAAACGCGTCTCGTCGACGGGTGTCTGCATCTGTCGGCACCGGGGCAACGTGATTTGGTGGTGCCGGCGGCCACGGGTCAAGCGCGCGTGCCGGTGACCATTTGGAAAGACCGTGTCGATGCGGCCTTGGTCGATGAGAAAGTAGACGCCTGGCTGTCGGCTTTTCTCGGTGTGCCTTGCCGGTTGGTTGCCATGGACAACGCCGCCCGGCGGACGATGGCCCACGATGCCGGCTTTGAAAACGACGAGGTCTCCTTTGCCGACGGCATGCCGGTTTTGCTGTGCAACACGGCGTCCTTGGCGCAGGTCAACTCCTGGGCGGGCGAAGATTTTCCCATGTTGCGGTTTCGGCCCAACGTCGTGTTTTCGGGGGCGGCGGCCTTTGCCGAGGACGATTGGCGCGAACTGCAAATCGGTAGCATGGTGTTCCGCGCGGTCAAAGTCTGTCGCCGCTGTGTGTTTACAACCATCGATCCAGAAAGCGGTGAAAAGCACCCGCGCCAACAGCCGCTGGCGACCTTGGCAATCCATCGTAAAGTACCGGGTGGGGTGGCCTTCGGCTTGAACCTAGCACCGGTTGGATCGGGCACCATTCGCGTGGGCGATACGGTTACGCTACTGCGCTGAGCGTCCGGTGACAATCCTACGTAAGATTTCTCGCTGTCCTGAACTCAAGCTGTGCGTCACGCGGTTCCGGCGCAAACGCTGTGGTCGCGCGACTTGTGCCGTCAATTTTAGGCGGTGGTGTCGGGAAACCTTTGCCTGAGGGTTGGTTTCCTTCATAATAGTCAGCATTCATTCTCTCCACTTAATGGAATGTGTTTTTAACCGTAAACGAGTGCTTCGGTTGATCGCCGTTGTCGTCCTGGGTTCGGCAAACGTGCCGCGTCATGCTCGTTTCGGTTCAACGGTCGGTGCGGCGAAAACCACGCGATTTCTAATCTGTGAAGTCAAGCGTCGTTTTCTTGGTTGAACTCTGTTTCAATGAACAGGTTCCGCCTTTCCAGTTGGTAAACCACAAGGTTTGCCGTTTTTTGTGTGACCGCCGGCCCTGTTTCGGTCACCAACCCTTGTGTGGCGGTTTCTTTTCGCCGATTTGCTTCAGAAATCGCTGCGATCCGCACCTGCCGAGTTGCCCACCCCGAACCCGCCAACCTGATGGTTGGCGGTAGAATTTGGAGAATCATGATGCCTAAATTAACGGTCTTGCGCGATATGGCGCCCGTGATGATGTGTGTTTTATGCCTTATAACGGCCTGCGGTCGAACGGGGACGCCCTCAAGCAGTGATGCCCACGATGTGATCCAACCGCGACAAATTCTCGCGGCCTACCCAGAGAGAGAGGTTGCGCGCAAGGAACCACTGCGGTTCCAGTTTATCGAAGAAAAAGTAGCGACCGATAAAGTCGGTCGGACGCTCGAGGCCGGCGTGGTGACGCTGTCGCCGGCGGTGGCCGGCAAAGTCAGTTGGGAAGATCGCCGCACGCTTGTGTTTGAACCGAATCAGTTGTTGGCGGCGGCCACGGAGTACTTGGTCACCATTGATTTGGCCAAAGCAGATGCCGGCACCGGTCAGACCGCCTTGCAATTCAAAACGCGACCGCGGGGCATTGATTTGGAACTGGGCGCCATGGTTTCTCGGGGTGATGGGGCGGGGCGTTGGCTCACGCTGGACGGCACGCTGCATGCCGCCGACTTTGAAGAAGCGGCCGGCATTGAAAAAATTGTCACGGTTTACCACGATCAAAGTACCTTGCCGTTGACCTGGAGCCATTCGCCCGATGGACGTTTGCACCGCTTTACGGTCGAAAACATCGAACGGAAGAAGAAACAGGGCAGCTTGAAAGTCGTTTGGGACGCATCCTTTATGGCGGTTCCGCTGCGGGGCGAAAAAATCTTTACGGTTCCGAGTGCCGATGTCTTCTCGCTGTTGACGGCGACCGCGCAAACCGATCCGCAGACCCATGTGTTGTTGACCTTCTCCGATCCGCTCGACGCGGCCCAGGATCTGACTGGGATGGTCCATGCCGAGGGTGTCAACTTCGACTTAGACATTCGTGAGAACCAAATTCTGGCGATGCCGCGCGGGGGTTTTACCGGCAGCATGACGGTGTTGGTCGAGGCCGGCATACGCAGCCGTGCCGGCGGTGCCTTGCCCGCAAGCAGCCGTCACAAGGTGGCCTTTGACGAGCCGAAACCGGCGTTGCGTTTTGCCGACAGCGGCGTGATTGTGCCCAGCGAGGCGGCGCCGATTTTCCCCTTTGAAGCCGTCAACCTGAAAGCGGTCGATGTGCGTGTGGTGCGCATTAATGAAAAAAATGTGCCGCAGTTCCTGCAGGTTAACCAGCTCAACCAGTTACGCGAGATTTATCGCGTCGGCAAAGAGGTGTTGCGCCAGAAAATTGATTTGACGGGTAATGAAGCGATCAACCTCAAGACCTGGAACCGTCACGGCTTGGATTTAACCGAACTGGTGAAAATGGAGCCCGGTGCACTTTATCAAATCACCTTGGGTTTCCGGCGCAGTTACAGTCTCTATACCTGCCCCGAAAGCGAAGCTGCCGACGACGAACAGCCGGCCATTGCCGCACTGGCGCCGGAAGAGGACGACAGCTACTGGAACTACTACCAGGACTACAGCAATTACAACTACCGCGACCGTGATAACCCGTGCAAACGCAGTTATTACACCGGTGATCGATTGGTGCGCCGAAACTTTTTGGCGTCCAACCTTGGCTTGATGGTGAAACGCCAACCCAATGACGATTTACAGGTTTACGTGACCGACCTTAACACGGCCAAACCTTTGGCGAATGTGGCTTTATCGGTTTACGACTACCAGCACGAAGCGCTGGCTTCGGCCAAAACCGACGCCGACGGGCGCGCCCAACTGACTAATTTGGAAAAGCCCTTTTTGGTGATCGCCAAGCAGGGCGTCCAGCGCGGTTATCTCAACCTCAACGACGGCTATGCGCTGTCGATGAGTCGTTTCGATGTGGGCGGCGTGCGCGCCGAGAAGGGCTTGCGTGGATTCATCTACGGTGAGCGCGGTGTTTGGCGGCCTGGCGATCCCATCCATTTGACCTTTGTATTGCAGGACACTGAGCAGACGTTGCCCAAGGATCACCCGGTGGTGGTCAAGTTCTTTGATCCGCGCAACCGTCAGGTCAGCCAACGTGTCTTGCGCGAAGGTCTCGACGGTTTTTATGGGTTTACCTTGGAAACCGAAGAGAAGGCGCAGACCGGTGTGTGGACGGCCCAGATTGAGGTTGGCGGTGCAGTGTTTCGCAAGCCGCTGCGCGTGGAAACCATCATGCCCAACCGCCTCAAAATTCGCTTTGATTTGGACCGTGAGCAGTTGCTCATCGGACAAAAAGCGCAAGCCGCCTTGCAATCCCATTGGTTGCATGGCGCGGTGGCCAAGGAGCTCAAAGCCGATGTGCGCGTGAAGCTGGTGACCGTGCCGACGCGTTTCGACACTTACGGTGGCTTTTCCTTCGACGATCCCAGCCGCCGCTTTCGAGGCGAGGAACGCTCGCTGGCAAAAACGCAACTAGACGCCGACGGCAAAGCTGTTGTGGCGATTCGTTTAAACGACAAGTTCCGCCCGCCCGGCATGCTGCGCGCCGATTTCACGACGCGTGTGTTTGAGCCAAGTGGTGCGTTTAGCATCGATTCATTTTCGGCGCCGGTTCACGCCTACCGCCATTACGCGGGCATTAAACCGCCGAAGGGCGACGCCAGTCGCAATATGCTGTTAACCGACACCGACCACGAGATCAGCATTGTGACCTTGGATTACGAAGGCAAACCCGTCTCGCGTAAAAATGTGAAGGTCGAACTGTTTAAAGTGTCTTGGCGATGGTGGTGGGATCAGGAATCACAGCGCCTGACCTCGTATCAAGCGGATCGTTTGGTCACACCTCTGGCGAGCGGCAACATTAATACCGTCGACGGCAAAGGGACCTGGACCATGAACGTCAAGTACCCGGAATGGGGGCGTTACCTGATTCGCGTGACCGATCCCGACGGGCACCGTTCCGGCCGTCTCATTTACATCGATTGGCCTGGCTGGGCCGGTCGTCGGCAGCAAGAAGGTTCGAGCGACGCTGCACGGCTGACGTTCCAAGCCGACAAGGACGCCTACCGGGTTGGTGACGACATTGTTTTGTCGATCCCGAGCGCGCAGAATAGCCGCATTTTGGTGTCGTTGGAATCCGGCGAAAAGGTGGTGGATGCGACGTGGTTGACCGGTGAGGCCGGAACCATGACGCACCGCTTTAAGGCGACGGCGGCAATGGCACCCAACGTCTACGCCCACGTCACCTTGGTTCAACCGCGCGCCGCGCAAAGCAATGATCGACCGATGCGCATGTACGGTGTGATTCCGATTATGGTCGAAGACCCCACCACCCGTCTTAAGCCGCAAATCACCATGCCCGACGTGCTGGAGCCCGAACAAGAGGTCGTGATTGAAGTCGCTGAGCAACACGGACGTGCCATGACCTATACGCTGGCTATGGTCGACGAAGGTCTGCTTGATTTGACACGCTTTAAGACCCCCGACCCCTGGTCGAGTTTTTACGCGCGCCAAGCCTTGCTGGTCAAAACTTACGACCAGTTCCGTTCAGTCTTGGGGGCGACGGGGGTGCCGCTGACGCAAATCCTGGCGGTCGGCGGCGGTGCTGGTGCCGATGCCGATAAACCGCCCAAACAGAATCGCTTTAAGCCGGTGGTGTTTGCTTTGGGCCCCTTTCAGGTTGCGGACGGCCAAAAACAAACCCACCGCTTGCGGCTGCCCAATTACGTCGGTTCGGTGCGCACCATGGTGGTCGCCGGTCGTGGCCGCGCTTACGGCTCGGCTGAAAAGACCACGCCGGTGCGCAAACCGCTGATGCTGTTGGCCTCCGCGCCGCGCGTGCTCGGGCCCGGTGAACGCTTTGCCTTGCCGTTAACCGTTTTTGCCATGGAAGACGATGTGCGTGAGGTGACGGTTAACTACCAAATCGAAGGCGACGCCCAGCTTGAAGAAACGGCGGCGCAAACGCTGACGTTTACGCAGCCTGGTGATCAAACGCTGCCGCTGTTCGCCACCGTCGGCAACCAGGTTGGTGAGATTACCCTCAAGGCCGAGGCGCTTTCCGGACAACATCGAGCAAGCGCCGAGGTGACGGTGATCGTGCGCAATCCCAACCCCGAAATCGTCAAAACCCACCAAGCCGTGGTTGAAGCGGGCGGGGCCTTGACTTATGACTTTGACGCGGTTGGCATGCGAGGTTCCAACCAAGGGGTGGTCGAGGTCTCCAGCGTACCGTCCTTGAACTTGGGTCGCCGCTTGGATTACTTGGTGCGTTACCCACACGGCTGTGTTGAGCAAACGACCTCGGCCGCGTTCCCGCAGTTGTACCTGAGCAAGTTGCTCAAGTTGGACAAAGAACGGGCCGAGGAAATTGACCAAAACATCGCGGCCGGCATCGCGCGCCTGGCCCGTTACCAACACATGGGTGGCGGGTTTGCCTACTGGCCCGGCGTGAACCAAATCCACGATTGGTCGACCAGCTACGTTGGTCACTTCTTGTTAGAAGCCAAGCGTTTGGGTTACGCGGTGCCTGAGGACATGCTCGGCAAATGGCGCACCCACCAAACCAAGCTGGCCAATGCCTGGCGACCGAAGGCGTCGGCGGAAGCGCTCGATCAAGCCTACCGTCTGTATACATTGGCGCTGGCCGATGCGCCCGCCCTGGGAGCGATGAACCGCTTCCGTGAGCAGCGGCCTAACCAAGACGTCGCCCGCCACTTGCTGGCGGCGGCCTATTACCGTGCCGGTCGGCCGGAGGGCGCCGACGTGCTGCTCAGCGTGCAAAACGTTGCCTACCGCGAATACCGCAATACCGATATCACCTTGGGTTCACTAACCCGCGATAAAGCATTGGTGGTTGACGCCCGCTTGCAGATGGGCCAACGCGCGCAGCTCGTGGACGAGATCAAGGACCTGTCGACGCGTTTGAACGAACCCAGGTGGTTCAGCACGCAAACCACGGCTTTCGCGTTAATGGCCATGTCCCGTTTTGCAGAAAGCGGCTTGGGTTTGCGTTTTGCCTTGGGTTTGGGTGCCGAGCAAACCCAGGACTTAACCTTGGATAAACCCATTTACCAACACCTGTTTAATCCCGATCAAGCGGGCGACGGCCGCATTCGCTTTAACAATCCAATGGAAACCCCCTTGTGGGTGACAACCATCTTGCGCGGCCGGCCGCTCGCGGGCAGTGAAGTGGATTCGCAGTCGCGCTTGTCCATGACTGTGCGTTACGAGGACTACGATGGCAATCCGGTAAATGTCGCGCGACTCGAACAGGGCGCTACTTTCTTTGCAAAGGTGAAAGTGACGCACCCCGATAAAGGCGAGCCGATTTACCGTCACATGGCGCTGACGACCGTGTTCCCCAGCGGGTGGGAAATTAACCGTGATCCGGCGGCTTCGCTGAAAGGAAACAAAGAATCTGGTTACACTTATCGGGATGTTCGCGATGATCGCGTGAACACTTACTTCAACCTAAAGCCTGGTGAGACAAAAGAATTTTCGGTTCTCATGACGGCTGCTTACCTGGGGCGTTTTTACTTGCCGGCTGTGACGGTCGAAGCGATGTATGAAGCCACCATCAACGCCTCGGTCCATGGTGACTGGGTCGAAGTCGTGCCCTAATCGGATAGGAATGGAGGATACATGATTTCAGCTTCTGAGGCGCTGGCGCGCTTGAAAGAAGGGAACCAACGCTTTGTTTCAGGTGTGCGCAGTTTGGAGACGATGGCATCACAAACCCGAATCAGCGAGCACGCCGCCGGCCAGGCACCCTTTGCCGTGATCTTGGGCTGCTCCGATTCGCGGGTTCCCGTCGAGCTTGTTTTCGACCAAGGTTTGGGTGATCTCTTCGTGATTCGGGTTGCCGGTAACGTGGTGGCGCCGTCGCAGGTCGGCAGTGTTGAATTTGCCGCGCTGAGTTTTGGCACTCGTTTGGTCGTTGTGTTGGGCCACACCCGTTGTGGCGCAATTGGGGCCACGATTCGTGAACTGCAGCAACCCAACGCCAACCAATCGCGCAACCTGTTGTCGATTGTCGATCGCGTGCGGCCGGCTGTTGAAACCCTGATGGCAACCGAGGTCGCCAAGGATCCGGCCCGTCTCAATCACGAGGCGGTTCGGGCCAACGTGCGCATGTCGGCCGACCATCTGCGCCACGGATCGGCCGAGCTCGAAAAGTTGATTGCCACCGAGGGCCTGATGGTTGTCGGTGCCGAATATTCGTTAGAAACCGGCGAAGTCGATTTTTTTGACGGTGTTAGCTAAGTCACCGAAAAAGGGCTCGTTCCTGTGAACGAGCCCTTTTGATCGCCGGCGATCTGTCCCGGCCCGCGTTTTTTGGTGAGGTATTTGTGCGTTTCTCCACCTGGTTGGGGATTGAATTCGCCTGACCGGGCACTTTCGGTTATGATTTTGGTCTGCATCTTCCTAAAAAGTAACGCCACGTGAACGGACCTCGGTATGCCCCAAAGCCCCGGTGATCTGACCGAACTCTTTCAGAAATGGATTAAAGACAGCGATGAACTCGCGTTCGATCAGGCCGTGGATTTGGTCTACAAGGATCTGAAACGCGCCGCCCACAACCATCGTTCCCGCTATCCGCACAGTCGCTTTCAAACCACCGAACTGGTGAGCGAATCAATTGCGAAGCTGATTCCGGTTCGCGAAAAGTTGCAACTGTTAAGTCGAACCCACTTCGTCAATTTAGTGGCTCTGGCTTGCCGCCGCTTTTTGCAGGAAGAGATTCGCACCAGAGGGCTGAAGAAACACGGCGGCAAAGATTTGGTGCTTGAGCCTTTGGGTGAGCAGGAAGTTTCCGAAAAGAACACTATTGAAGAGGCGCTGTTAATTACACAAGCGCTGGAAAAGATCCGTGACGAGGACGAACAGCTTTACCAAGTTGTTTACCTGCGTCACTTTGTCGGCCTGACCATCGACGAGGTGGCCAAAACACTCGAGTGTTCGGTGGCGCATGTTAACCGCAAGTGGCAGTTTGCGCAGGCCTGGCTCTACGATTTGCTGACCCATGGCGATGAATCGGGCGACGAGGACGAACCTCGCCACCCTTGATGATGGCGTTTAAGCCGGTACGAGTTCGCGTGTTTCTTGGTGAACCGGCGGCCTTTCGTTTTGGTCTTGTTCGACGTGGGCGAAACGGCCGACCACGGCGGTTATGTCGTCGGTTCCACCGGCGGCGACGGCTTGGTTAATGAGTGCGGCACATGCCGTTTCACAGGTATCGGCGGCGCCCAAGATGCCCGCAATCTCGGCCTGATCGAGTTGCTCGTACAAACCGTTGGTGCACAGGAGCACTTGGTCGCCTGCCTGTAGGTCAAAGCGGCACGCTTGGGGCGTGACACCTTGGCTATCGCCGCCGAGCGCGTTCCAAAGCACATGGCGCCAGCGTGAATGCTCAAGCTGATCCGGCGGTATGACGCCCTCTTCAACCAACTGACGGGCGATGGTGTGATCGGTGGTTAGCTGAATTAATTCTTTGTCGCGTTTGACGTAACAACGTGAATCGCCGACGTGGACCACCGTTAAACGCGGCCAGGTGATTAGCGCCAGCGTCAGCGTTGTGGCCATGTGTGGCTCGCCTTGATGGAACTGAAGCTGGGCTTCCACGTTTTGGAGGACGTCTCGCAGCATTTGCCGCGAGGGACCTGTTTGGTCCTCGGGGTAGCCGGGTAAATCGACTGCTTCCAACAGTTGACGGGCCGCAGTATAAACGGCCAGCCCGCCGGCGAGGTGACCGTCGGGGTGACCGCCGACGCCGTCGGCAACCATCAGCAGTTTGCCGCTTTGCGTGCCCTGTCGGGTCGACCAATCTTCGATGGGTAAACTGCTTTGTTCAATCAGCATGGAGCGGTTGATTGAGGAAATAAAAAAGTGATCCTCGTTTTGACTTTTTTGCCGGCCGGGATGACTAAGTCCATGAAAATCAGATGTTAAATGATGCAATGATGTCCTCCTATTCGTTGTGTCGGCGCGGGTTTCCGCATGTGCGCCACCCGCTTCGTCCTTACGCGCTGAGGGTTTGGGTTACACCACCACCGCGTGGCGTGGTGGTATGGGGAGAAGGGTTGCCGCCGGTACCGGCAGTGGGTGTGGTTTGGGTTGCGGCTCGGCATACAGCGGCGCGCGTTCCGGGATTTCCAGGGTTAAGCGCACTTTTTCCGCCAAAATGAAGAGCTCGGGTTCGACAATTTGGGGAAAGCAGTCGATGCTGAACAGGCCGACCAGTTTGCCTTCGTTGACCACCGGCAAAGCCCGTAATTGGGCACCGGCCATTTTGATGAGCGCTTCGCTCAGGCGGGTATGCGGGTAAACGTGGGGGGGATCGCTGTCCATGAGTTGCGCGATGGTGGCCCCCTCGGGGAACGCATCCGTGAGTTGATTCTGTGGCGGCAGCGCCTCGCAGTCGATCAGCCCAATCAAGCGGCAGTCACTGGTTTCTACCGGAATAAAATGCAAATCCCGGCGGCGGCGCAGGTGATAGGCCAAGTCGGCGAGGTCGCTTTCGTCGAGGGTGATGAGATTCGTTTCCATGACTTGGTCGACCGTTTTCTGCGGCAGGCTGACTTGAATTAACGGCGACGTGCCCACGTCGGACCATTCGCAGACTGGATCGCCGCTTTGGCGACGCTGCGCCATGGCGGCGGTGAGGTTGTGTAGCGCTTCCACCGGGGTGTTTTTCTCAAGCAAATTGCTAAACCCGCGTCGCAGCCAGGCTGCGCCTGTTTGACGCGTTTCACAGCGGTGTTGCAGGACGGCAAGGTAGGGATCGCTTTCGCTTGGATGGATGCCGAAGCGACGGAGGCCGCGGCGGGCCAGCGGTAGCAGTTCGCGTAAAACCAGCGTTCGTGCCGGGTAGGTGCGGCCGTCGTGCCACTTCAATTGGGCGTCGATGCCCATTTTGGCGGCCGTGAAGAAATTGGCCCGAACATCGTCGAAATCGATTTTGACGGGCAGGTTACGGCCGTCCTCGTCAAGCGCCGCCATCAGACCCCACCAAAAACACGCATTGGCCATTTGGTCCAGCAGGGTCGGTCCCGCCGAGAGCATGCGGTTCTCGATGCGCAGGTGTGGTTTGCCGGCGGTGACGCCGTAACACACGCGATTCCAGCGGTACACGGTCCCGTTAAACAGTTGGAAGGCGCGCAGCGCGGGCGCGCCGTCGATGGTGTCGGGTTGGTCCTCTTCCATTTCGGTTGCGATAAAACGGTGGGCTGCTAAGTCGTCCCAAAACAGGTCGAGTGGCGAGTCGCTCGCCCAATCCTGACCAAATTTGACGCGTGCCATGCGTTCGCGCAACGGACCGACGTTCTGTCGGGTGTCGATTGACCAACGGAACAAGCCGATACGGGTTTCACGCCACAGTCGTGCGCCAAATAACAGCGGGCTATTGGTGCTAACCGCTAACAGCGGACCGGCAATTAACTGCGCCCAGTTGTATTGGTCGGCAAAATCGCCGGGATCGATTTGGTAGTGAATCTGGAAGCTGGTCGTGGCTGCTTCAAGCAGCGAGCAGCCGTGGCGGATGTTTAGCTCGTCTTCGCCGCACAGACTCACTTGAAAATCGCGGTCACCGCGCAGTTCGCGCAAGTTGCGATCAATCTCTCGGTAGCGGGGTAGTGGGGTCATGTTGCCGTAGTGCAAATCCCGTTTATGCAGTGTCGGCAAAATGCCGGTCAACACCACCTGGGCGTCGCGGGGGGCAACTGCTTGATCGAGGCGCAATAGGGCCGACTTTAGGTCTTGTTGCATGCGGTCGAGGCATCCATCTTTAAAGACTTGCGGTGGTGCATTGTATTCGAGGTCAAACAAGCCGTATTCGTGGACGAACCTTGGGTCGTCCAGCTCTGATAAGACTTGGCGCGCAATTGGTGCGGCCTGGTAGTCGGCGTCGGTCAGGGTGACTTCCTGTTCGGCGCCGATATGAACCTGATTGCGTTCAAAGGATTGGTCGTCAAACATTCGCTGCAAAACAGCCAAATCTTTGAGTAGGTTACGTGTAAAAGTCAGCCGTTGGTGATTCATCAAAAGGTACCTCCTTGGAAAACGAGTCGTTTTCAAGCGACACGGCAACGTGAGTGTGTCGCGTGCGACGGCATCGGCGGCCCTATGGGCCGGGCACCGCGTGTCGTTTGAAACCGAAATGAATGAATAAGGTCGAAGGTGGTTTGTATCGGAAAAGTGCGATTGTTAGCGGTCGCGTTGGCCGAGAGAGTGGGCCGGTACAGGTCCTAAAAAGACGTGACATACCTGGCGGCGGCGCTCTAGTGCTTCTACGCCGCGTCTATGGCCAAAATTTCCCACCGCTAACGTGCTCTGGAAGTGGGGCTCTGAGTTCCATGCGCCGGTCGGCTCGGGCATGAACGGAATGGGTGGCAGCCGGGGAAAGGGCACATAGGCTGCGAAAAGTTTTTGATTTGATAGTGTGATCTATTAAACATGTATTTAAAAATAGCAAAAACGAGATTGAAAGTCAAGAATGAGTATTTTGTAACATTTTAAAATGAGACGTATGTTACCTAGATTGGTATTTAGTGTAAGACGGCGATGAGGCTGGGGCCGGCGGTCCTGGTTGTCGAAAGATGGTGCGCCGACAACGCTCGAAAGTTCTGCAAAACCACGACTCAGATAAAGTTGAGCGCTCGATGTGCAAATTTTTTGAGGCACGGGCTTAACAGATTTGCCTTTCGGTGTTAGAATCCGTTTGACTTTTTTTACAAGGGCCGCGGCGCAGCCGCGGTTTGGATTTAGAACCAGGAGGACGCCGTGAGCACCACTGAATCGGCCAACACCCACGAGTTTAAGACCGAGATCAAAGAACTTTTGCACCTCATTGTGCATACCCTTTACTCCCACAAGGAGATTTTCCTGCGGGAGCTGCTCTCTAACGCATCCGACGCCTTGAGCAAGGTCCAGTTCGAAGCCCTGACCAACGACAACCTCTACGACAAAGATCAGCCTCTGGAAGTTAAGGTTACGCTCGATAAAGACAACAAATTGCTGACGGTTGAAGACACCGGGATCGGCATGACCGAGGCTCAGCTTATCAGCCAAATCGGCACCATCGCCCACTCCGGCACCAAGAAGTTCATTAACGAACTCAAAGAAAACCAAGAAAAAGCCAAAAACCCCGAGCTCATCGGCCAGTTCGGGGTTGGTTTCTACTCCGTATTCATGGTTGCCGATAAAGTTACCATCGAAACGAAATCGATGGACGCCGACGCCCCCGCCGTGCGTTGGGAATCCGATGGGTTGGGCACCTACGCTCTGGGCGAAAGCGAGCGCCGCAAGCGCGGTACCTCAATCACCTTGCATCTTAAAGAAGACGAGGGCGAGTTCGTCGAGAAGCATCGCATTGAGAATCTGATCAAGCAGTACTCCAACTTCCTGCCGTTCCCGGTTGTTATGGAAGAAGAGCGCGTCAACACTCCCGAAGCGCTGTGGCGCCGCAACAAGTCCGACATCAAAGATGAAGACTACAAAGAGTTTTACAAGCAAGTCGGCAACGCTTGGGACGAACCGCTGCATTGGGAACACTTTGCCGCCGACGCACCGGTTCAATTCACGTCCGTTTTGTACGTGCCTAAAACCGCCCCTCACGAGTACTACGGCCAAGATCTTGAGCACGGTCTCAAGTTGTACGTCAAACGCGTGTTCATTCAAGATGACTGCAAAGAATTGGTGCCGAAGTTCATGCGCTTCCTGAAGGGCGTTGTCGAATCAGAAGATCTGCCGCTGAACGTCAGCCGTGAGTCGATTCAAAACGACCGCGTTATCACCAAAATCAACAAGGTTCTGACCAAAAAGTTCATCGACGGCCTCAAGAAAATGGCCGAGACCGATGAAGAGAAGTACCTCGAATTTTGGCAACAGTTCGGTCGCTACATTAAAGAAGGCATCCACGGCGAGTACAGCCTGCGCGAGAAGTTATTGCCGTTGCTGCGCTTCTACTCAACCAAGCAGGTCGAGAGCCCGTCCGTTACCCTGAAGCGTTATGCCGAAAACAAAACCCAGGATCAAAAAGCCATCTATTACGCGGTTGGTGAAAGCATCGACCAACTGCGTCGCAGCCCTCACCTGGAATTCTTCGTGCGCAACGAAATCGAAGTTTTGTTGGTGACCGAGCCGATGGACGATCTGATTCTGAACGGCATGGAGCCTTTCGAGGAAATGAAATTCATTAACGTCGAAAGCGGCGACCTCGAACTGCCCGAAGAATTGAAAAAAGAAATCGAAGAGCCCGAGGTTTCCGAAGAACTGACGCAACTGAAAGACAAAGTTGCCGAAGTGCTGAGCGAAAAAGTGACCAAGGTTCGTTTCTCGAAAGCGCTTTCCGATTCACCGTGTCGTTTCTACAACGAAGCGGGCGGCATGTCGCACAATGTGCGCAAGATGATGTTCGGCAGCGCCGGTATGCCGGGTATGCCCGCCATGCCGTTGAAGCGTGATTTGGAACTGAACCCCGAGCACCGTTTTGTTAAAGCGCTTTCGACCCGTTTGGAAAACGAAAGCATTGCCGATCAAATTAAGCTGCTGTACCACATGGCTAACTTGCTGGAAGGCAATGTGGACGATGCCCAAGAATTGGCCGGCCTCGTGTTGCCGCTGCTGCGCTAAACCAACCTTTCTCTTTACTATAAAAAAGGCGAACCCATTGGTGTGGGTTCGCCTTTTTTCGTTGGGAGCGCTTGTTTTAGCCCTTTTGGTAAAGCGCGCACATGGCGCCGCTGGGATCGGCAATCACACAAAACTGGTCGTTGCCCGCGTTGCGCACGGTGGTCACTTGGCGGCCGCCACGTGCGGTGACTTCGGCCAGCGAGGCCTTTAGATCGGCGACGGTGAAGTAAGGCATCCAGCCGCCTGGCTGGTCCTTGTTGCCGCCGCGTTTGTGGCAAACACCGGCTACCGGAGTGTCGTCGTTGGGCGGATGCAGACAAAAGTCTTGCCAGTCGCCCATGTCGACGGTTGATGTTTCAAAGCCGACCACGCTCGCGTAAAAATCGCGCACGGAAACAGCGTCGTCGACGGTTAAATCCAGCCATGCCGCTTGGCCGACCGGCTGTTCGGTCGATGAATCTTGCTCGGTCATTCAGAAACCTCCTCAATAACGGGAAATACGCGAGGACGGGCTCGCGAAGGAATTTGATCAAAAAGAGCGATAAGCCAAAAGAAATCAATAGTGATTCGTTTTCCAGATGCGCCTAATCTATCACAAGTAATGGTATTTAATTGAAAAAGACGATCTGCCGTCGCAGGACGATCACCGTGCGCTTCGGCCGGCGCACCCGTCGCCGCAGCCAAGGCGTCGCCGCCTGGGTGTGTTGATGGTGCTTAGGGCGCGGTTGCGAGGATAGAATAAGTGGCTTTTTTGTAGTGCTTTGTGTTTTTTTCGAAGTGTCGCACAAGGTCTGGTTTTGGGCTCGCCACCGAGGTTCCTGTGCGGGTTTTATATGTGTGGTTTGCGGTCTTTGGTATTGTCGTTGGTATGGCCGGTGACGGCGATGCCGGCGACACTATCGTCATGTTTTAAAAAATGTTATTTAAATAAAAATAAAAAAAACACAACGAGATGATAGATTTAAGAACCCTTTTCCGCATTAAGAATGAGGTCCTATCCAACCTGGCGGCTTGTTATTGCCGATGCCATGGTGGGTTGCAACCTAATGCGTCCGTTTCGGGTGTTTGTCACCGCGCACCACATGACCGCGTGGGGGCCACCGCGAAGCGCTCGAATTAGAAGAAGCGATGGCGCCTCGATTCGGTTTGCCATGGTACCGTGAAACAGCACGCAAACCTTTTCGTCCCGTGTTGGCGGGCGGGGGCGCGGTTGTTTCGTCAGTGTTTCTGCCGTCGGCAAGAAGCGCGATAAGTGTAGGAGATTTTGGGCAAAGGTATGGTGCGAAGCAGCTTTGTGAATGTCCAGGTGCACCCGCAAAGGGTGCGGTACTTTTTGACAAGCTGCTGCCGTCCGCAATCTTGGCCAAAATATCCGCCGTGTTTCGTTCTTTATAGGTGCTCTTTCACTTTCTGGACCGACCTTGTACCTTGCATCGCGCGGCGGCCGTTCCGCCGTCTCCTGCTCCGGCCCTCGCCCTTATCGCCGCAGGCAATGCCGGAGCCCCATTCGTTTCTCTTCCCGGCACCCCGACCTTCTTTTCATGGGTGCCGCCAACCCGCTATTCTTTGTCTTCCACTTCTCAGTCGCGGCCGTCCCTGTCGGCGCCGCTTATGAAAGCCTTTGCGGTCGCTTTGGCGCGGCCACATTGCTGTCCCGGGTTGTCGCCCGTGGCTACCAACCATCAGCGAGAGACGCATGCAAGGTATCCAAGAACTTCAACAACAGTTTAATCTTCTCCTGGAGATGTCGCCGCAAGAGCAGCGCGTTTTTCTCGACGAGCTCGGTCACCGTCATCCCCAACGTGCGGCGCGGCTGCTGCGCATGATCGGTTGTCACACGGACGCCGTTTTGTATTTCGATCAGCGCTATCGCCAACGCGCCGATCCCAGTCAACGGTTTGTCGACCACCTGCTGTACAAGTTGCAGGAACTCAAACAACCGGAAAGCATTGGCCCCTACCGCATTCTCGATCGGCTCGGCACGGGTGGTATGGGCATCGTTTATAAAGCGGCCCAGGACGCCCCCTTGACGCGTACCGTGGCGATTAAGTTATTACGAGCCGGGGCACAGGGTGAGGACGCCCTGCGCCATTTGGAGCGGGAAACGGCGACCCTGGCCCAACTTAAACACGGCGGCATTCCCCCGGTGTTTGAGGTGGGTGTTGAAAACGGCCAACCCTATTTGGTGATGGAGCACGTCGAGGGTTTGCCGATTAACACTTATTGCCGCGAAAAGCGCGTCTCGTTACGTGGCCGACTTGCCTTAATCAGTCAGATTTGTGAGGTGCTGCTGTATTGCCACGGTCGCGGCTTGATCCACGGCGATTTAAAGCCCGCCAATGTCTTGGTGGTTGAGAGCGAAAACGGCGCCGGTCGGCCTCAGGTCAAAGTCATTGATTTCGGCATCGCTCGTGCCCTCGCCGATCATGAAGGCATGACCCACCTTGAATTGGGTTTCCAGCAACCCCGTGGTTCAGTGGCTTATATGGCGCCGGAGCAGTCGCAGCCCAACAGCCCCGCCGATGTTCGCAACGATGTGTACAGCCTAGGCGCCATGCTTTACGAATTGCTGACCGGCCTTGCACCGGACCGACCCTGTGCGCCGACGACCTACCCGTTCCCCTCGCTGGAAGCGTTGCAGCAGTGGTTAAAGCAGCCGATCGTGCCCGCCGGCCAGGCCGTGTTAACCGCTGAAAGCGATCCGGTTGCCGCCGGTTTAGGTTTGTCACGCAAGGCCTTAGCGCGTTTGTTGCGACCCGAGTTGGATGCTTTGCTGGCGCGTGCCACGGAACCCGATCCCGAGCGTCGACTCGCCAACGTGGTCGTGTTTTATGACGAGTTACAACGCTTCGAGCAGCATCAGTTGCTGGAAACCGCGAAACCTTATCCCTGGTGGTTAAAAATCAAAAAAATGTGGCATCGCAACCCTTTCCGACTAATGACCTATGCCTTAAATGTTCTTTTGCTGGTGTCAATTACCCACGGTTGGTGGGGCACCGCTGTTGCCAAAAACCGCGAAGAGCAGGTCAAAAACTTTTTTGACGGCTTCTTGACCTCGGTGCATCCCGCCAAAAGCGGGCCCGACGTTTTGTTGCTCGAGGTGCTGCGATCCAGCGCCGAGGAGCTGGATCGTGCCGGGAATCTCGACCCTGAAACCGATTTCGAGTTGCGCCGCACTCTTGGCATCTCCTTTTTTACCAACGGTTACTTCGCCGATGCGCGTCGCGAGTTCGGTAAGATGGCCGATGCCGCCGCCAAAACCAAGGGCAAGCGCAGTGCGTTTTATGCAGAAGCGATGATGTACCTGGGCAAAACCGAGGAGGAGCGGCAAAATCTCGAAGCCGCCTTCGAGTGGCTGACCCGCGCGGTTGACTTGGCGGAAGGGACAATGGTCGCCGATGATCGCCGATTGTTGGAGATGTACGCCAGTTTGGCGTCGGTTGAGTTGGCGCGCAAGAACTTTGACCGCGCCGCCGGCTTGGCGCATAAAGCCGTTTTGCAGTACGAAGGCAGTGACGACAAGGACCGAATTTTGTGTTTTTCCCTGCTTAAGTACGGCGCTGCCAAATCCGAGTTAGGTGAAGACCAGGTCGGCATTGAAGCCGTTCGCGAGGGCTTGCGTTGTTATCGACAAC
The DNA here is from genome assembly GCA_030429565.1 of Holophagae bacterium. GTDB lineage: Bacteria > Acidobacteriota > Holophagae > Acanthopleuribacterales > Acanthopleuribacteraceae > Acanthopleuribacter. Next base: position 397,638 of record JAUIFE010000003.1, read on the forward strand.
TCAACAGCAGCGAAATGTACGTAGCGACGGCGCTGCACCACCTGACCAATGTTTTGATTCGCACCAATCATCCTCAAGAGGCGGTGGAGGTCGGCCGCGAAGCCCTGGCGGTACGCGAGCGCGTGACGCCCAAAAACAGCAAAACGGCACGGGTCAAATATGATTTGGCACGCGCACTGGATTTGGCCGGGGAGACTGATGAGGCGATCAAGATTGCCCGCGAAGCGCTGGCCTTTTTGGAAAAAGAAGCGCCCGAGGCGGTGGGCGATCAAAATCGGATCAGGGAATTTTTGATTCAAGCCGAAGCCCCTGTGAGCCTCCAAGCCACCGTTAAACGCTACCGCAACTTGGTGGCCACCTACCGTAAAAACCGCGACATCCAAAGCGTGAGTGGCGCGATTGCGCTCAATAATTTGGGCCATTATTTGATCCGTGAGGGCAAAGCCAAGGCGGCGCTGGCTCACTTGGATGAGGCGCTGGCGATTCGTCGCAGTTTGCCTGGCGACCAGGCTCGGGCGCTGTTGGTCGTTCAAACGACCCGTGCCTTTGCACACAACCGTCTCGGTGAATTTGAAACCGCTCTCGGCATGATGGACAGGGTGAACCTTCAAGCCAAGAAGTTACCCAAGGTGACGCCCTCGTTTCTGGCCCAGCTTGATGTGGAGAAAGGTACGGCCCTGTTTGGTTTGCAACGGTATGACGAAGCCTGCGCGGTGCTGGAACCGGCTCTTTCCCACCTGCCCAACGGGTTCTATCGGCGTGCTGAGATATTGGGGTATTTGGCGGCGGGTTACCGCCACTTGGGGCGCGACGACCTCAGTGAAACTTACCGGCGTTTGCGTGATCAGACGGTGAAAGAAACCGAAGAGGAGGCGCAAGCGCCGTAACCGTGACAATGTGATTGTTTTTGCGAAAAAAAGGCGAACCCTTGCGGGTTCGCCGATTTAACCCGGAGTGGGTTTGGTGAATGGTTTGTGCGCGCCACGTCGTGTCGTTACCACGGCGTGGCGTTGCCAAACGTCGTTAGGGATCGAGTGGGTCGTTCTCGCCAGGCTCGCCCGTAACAGGCTCGCCTTGAGGGGGTTCTTGGCTTTGTGGGTTGGCCGCATTTGGATTCGGATCACCGCCACCGCCTTGGGGATCGCTGCCGGGATTACCCGGCTCTGGATCTTCAACCATCATGCGGAAATCGCCGTGGAGTGGTGACACTTGGGGTCGATTAACCAGTGTCGCCAAGGCGGCGGCATCCCAGCGTTGGTGACGGTAGTGATTCCACAACACGATTTCTTGAGGCGTTTTGAAGTTGAAGTCCTCAGCATTGAGAGGGAAGGTATACAACTCGAATTGTTGGGTTTCTGGGTTGAAGCGCTGAACGTTTAACCAAACCACGGTGGTTTGGGCGTCGCCTTCAAAATCGACGATGGGTACGGGCGCCGTTTGGGGATTACTTGCATTAGGCGGTACCGCACCCAGCGGCATCGCGAGCAACAGGACGAGAATCACAAACGATAAACGAGAAAATACGGCATTCATCATGAATCCTTGCTCATGTTGAACCCGATTACGTTAAGCGGGAGCGCGTCGCTTCGTTTGAGGCATAGCGCGGCCAGGCCGACCTGATGTCGGCTTGAGCGGATGAGTTCGTGCCCGAGGTGCCAACCAGACTGGATGGGTGGCCTCGGGCCGAATCATATGCAAAACGTTCTCGGGCACGCCAAAATCGAGCGGAATTCCTCGGCCCGTTCGGACCAACGCAGGGTTGGTCGGTGCGGACGACTGCAGGACGATTCTTGACGGCAAGAGCGCGGCGCATCGGCCAAGATGCGTCACGCGATAGCGGGGAGCCGTGGTTCAGGCCGTAAACCACGGTGAAGAAAGCCCGATATGGTTGGCGGTGCAGACGCACGGCTGCCGGCCCGCGCACCCCAGCCAAAGGTCGTCGTTCCGCCACGGCGGCACGGAGTCGTCTGTGCCGTTCGAAAGCGGAAAAACGAAAGGTGATGGTGGGATTTGCGAGCGAGAGCAAGCGGGGAGGAAGCCGAGGCATTAAGCTCAGCGGGTCCGCGGTCGACACACAAAGCGCCGTGCCCTACCACGTTCCATGTCGGTCACTTTCTAAACCGCAAAAACAAGCGTATTTTCGTGAATTTTTTTTAATTTATTTTTACGTTTTTTAGATGGTTTCTTTTCAATAACTTAAGAGCATGATTTTCCGGGAAGAATGGTGGGCGAAGAAAGGCTGTGGCTCGCAGCAAGGCACTGAGCGACAGACACGTTGCCCGGGTCAGGCTTACTTAATGTGTCGGAAACTCTCGTCCCAGCGGGTGCGTTTGTGGCCTTCCCAGAACACGCGCACGTAGCTGAGAATTAAATCCATGCCTTCTTTGGTGTGACTGTTCTCATCTTCCCCGTAACTCCACCAAACGAAATAGCCACGCCCCTGGATCAGCTCAATCGGAACCAAACCCCATTCACGCGAGTCATAACTGCGGTTGCGATTGTCACCCATCATGGCGTAAAAGCCCTCGGGAATCACGTCGACGGGCGCGTCCTTAAGGCGGTTCACCAAGCGCTGGTGGGTTTCGGGATCGAGCGGCCGATAGCGTTCGAGAATATTGAGGGTGGCGTTTTTCATTTCCACCAGGCTGTACGAGGTTTCGTGTGGGTCGTAGTGCTTGCCGTTGCCATAACCGGGTTTGAGCTCGAAATAACCCTTGGGGCGGTAGCCGATGGAAGGGTCGCGGTCGGGGCCCATGTTTTGTCGTTCTTTGAAGAAGGTATACTTTTCGTCCAAATAGAATCCGTCGATATACACGCGGTCGGACTTCACTTCAAACCTGTCGCCAGGAAGCCCGATACAACGTTTGATGTAGTCTTGACGGGGATCGCCGGGCCACTTGAACACCACCACGTCGCCACGACGAATATCGCGGTAAGGCAAGAGGCTGCGCTCGATGGGACCCGCGTTCTTAAACAGAAAGGTGTTGGCGGTCAGGTGGTCGCCGATGAGCAGCGAGTTTTCCATGGAAGGCGTGGGGATTTGGAAATTTTGCCAGACAAAACTCTTGAAAAACAACAGGACGCACAATGCAAATAGCAGGATTTCCACCACTTCGCGTGGCACACTCTTTTGGGGAGATACCGGAATCTTGCGTCGCTGGACCCGTTGTGCCGGCGCTTGCTCTTGTTCGGGTTGCGCTGTTTCTTGCCGGTTGTCCGGTTGGTTGTCTGCGTAAATTTCCGTCTTTTCCAATCGTTCCCACTTCATTCAAAGGTTGTTCGTGAAAAATTGCATTATACCTAAAGTGTGTGAGCGGGGTGGATGCAATCGTCCAAGATGTTGGTACCGACAGGCGCGGGCTAGGGGCCCTGGCGCCGAGACCGGCGTTTTATCGCCGCTAGGTGTCGTCCTTCAGGTGCTAGTCTGGGTCGTACGCCTTTTCTTACGCCATGCCGGTAAATTTTCGATCAAGCCGCCGGGGGAAAGTCCACGATGAAGCGCGCGCCTTTCCCTGAGCCGTCGCTTTGGACCTCGATGTGACCGTTCATTTCTTGAATGGCCGTCGCGCAGTAATGGAGGCCGTACCCGGAGTTTCCGGTTTTGGTGCTGAAGCCCTGGGTAAAGATGCGGGCGACCAGTTCCTTGGGAATACCGGTGCCTTTGTCGATCACCTCTAAGCGCACGGTTTGGTCGTCCATCACTCGGGTGCGCAGGATGAGGATACGATCTTCGGCTTGTGCGACGGCCGCTTCGACCGCGTTGTCGATGAGGTGCACCAAAACCTTGGCGAGTTTGCCTTTTTGTAAGGGAATTTTGGGGAGGGTTGCCAAATCGCGAACCACGTTGAATTCGGCGGCATCGAGGTTGCGCTTCTGAAACTGTAAAACGTTTTCAACCACGGCGTTGAGGTCGAGCATTTGCGCCTCTTCGCTCTGGTCGGCGTAGCGGCGTTGCGATTCAACAATGTTGTCGATGCTGGCGAGGTTGCGTTTGAGGCGCGCCATTTCATCTTCCATATGATGCGCCTGTTTTTGCCAGGTCTCTTCGATGCGGTCCCAAGCTTGCGAGACCATGGTTGCCCGTTCGGACTCAAAGAAGGCGACGAGCGTGCCTTGTTGTTCTTGTTCGCGCAATAGGTTAACCATGCGCCGGTAAAAGTTAAGTGCCTGGTTCTTGCCGACCAAGGTGCTCATCACTTCGACCGACGTTTTGACGCTGGCCATGGCATTGCCCACGTTGTGCAGCAGGTTTGAGGCGATTTCGGCCATCCCCGCGCCGTGTGCCGCCTCAAGCAAGCGTTCCTGAGCGTCGAGAATTTGCTGGTTTTTGTGTTGCAGCTCTTCCAGGAAACGGGCCTTGGTCACGGCGGAAATGGCGTGCTCGCGCAGGTGGTGCAACTTGAGGTAATCCTTGTGGTCAAAGGCGTCGCTGGTTTCAATGTTCTCCAGCATGAGGAAGCCTTCGACCACATCCTGAATGCGCACATCCATCACCATGCGCGAGGCCGGGTCATTGCGTTCGGCTCGCGGTTCGATTTTGTACACGCCCAGCAACACCTCTTTGGTTTGTTCGGTGAATTCGTGCCGAAGCTGATCCTCTTCGAGTTGCGTGCGTCGCAGCGGAATGACGTAGCCCACGTCGGCGACCATTGAAAACACTTTTTTCTGCTTGCCCTCATCGTATTCTCCGAGGAAAAAGGCGCCACACTGGGCATTGGGCAAAAGGAGCATGGCTTTGTCGAGCAGGGTCGCCAACAGGGCCTTGAGCGAGACTTCACGGTTAATTTCGCGCACGATTTGTTCGAGGATTTTGAGTTCCTGGTGCTTGTTGCTAAGGTCGGCGGTCCGTTGTTGCACCTTGCGTTCCAAATCGAGGTTGGTCGCCTGCAATGCCCGGGTTTTGCCGAGCAGTTCCAGGTGAACGCGAATCCTCGCCAGCAATTCCTCGCCTGTGACTGGTTTATAGAGGTAGTCGCTGGCGCCGGCGGCGAAACCGCTCATGAGGTCGGGAATCTGGTTTTTGGCGGTCAGCAGAATGATTGGCAGTTGGTTGGCGTCAAACTTCTTGCGCAGGCGGCGACACACCTCGTAGCCCGACATTTTCGGCATCATCACGTCCAGCAACACCAAGTCGACGTGGCGGCCTTGCTCGAAGCAGGCCATCGCCTCCTCGCCGTTGCGGGCCAAGTGAATTTGGTAATGCTGTAGCGAAAGGTGGTTGACCAAAACCTGCAGGTTGATCGGATCGTCGTCGACCAGCAGCAGGTGATAACCCTGACCGTCGCTGGGATTGACTGGTGGTTCAAACAATTTGGCCAAATGGGGGCGGTCGGCGAGGGCGCCCGACCACTCGTCGCCCAGCACGCGCGAACGCTTTTCCCGGTGCAATGGTGTTTCGCTAATCGGCAAGGTGAAGGTGAAGGTGGCGCCGTTTCCTGGCTCGGAGACGAGGGTGAGACGGCCTTTATGGAGTTTGATTAAGCTGGTGGCAATGGTGAGGCCTAGGCCGGTGCCGCCGTATTCGCGTGAAATGGACCCGTCGGCTTGCGAAAAAGATTCGAAAATTCGTTCCTGCTGTTCCGGCGCGATACCGATACCGCTGTCGGCCACGTCGATGACAAGTCGGTCGTCCTCTCGGTGCGCGCTGACACGGACGAAGCCCTGGTCGGTGAATTTGACGGCGTTACCGACCAGGTTATAGAGAATTTGTAGGATGCGGTTTTCGTCGCCGTGGACCGCGGGCAAGTCGGGAGGCACGGCGTTAATGAGCTGTAGGTCTTTGGTGCCGACCAGGCTTTTGGTCACGCCTAAAACCACTTCGACGCAGCCGCTTAAATCGACCGGCTGCAAGCTGAGCGGCAGCTCGCTCGAACGCAGTTTGGAGAAGTCGAGGATGTCGTTGACCAGGTTGGCCAAGCGCCGCCCGCTGGCGGAGACCATTTCCAAGTTCTTGCGCGTGGTGGCGGTTAAATCGCCGCCCGCCCCGGCGATCAGCGATTCGACAATGCCGATGATGCCGTTTAGCGGCGTGCGCAACTCGTGCGAGGTGTTGGCCAAAAATTCGTCTTTAAGGCGATCATGGCGTTGCAAGCTTTCGACAACCATGCGTTCCAGGGCCAGTTTGCGGTTTTGGTGGCGTTGGTAGGCCCAGACCACCGAAACCAAAATCGCCAAGTAAATGCAGTAAGCCCACCATTTTGCCCAAGGTGGCGGAATCACGGTGAGCGCCAAACCCGTGCCTGCCTCATTCCACACGCCGTCGTTGTTGGCACCCCGCACCATGAAGCGGTAGGCGCCGGGATCGAGGTTGGTGTAGGTGGCCTCGAGCTGGTTCGACACTTCGACCCAGTCGCGGTCAAAACCCTCGAGTTTGTAGGCGTAGCGGTTTTTTTCGGGCGCGTTGAAATCGAGCGCGGCGAAGCGGAAACTAATCACCGAATCGTCGTGCTGAATGGTGATCGCTTCGGTGATGTGAATGGGCTGTGGTAACGGCATACTTTCGTTGAATACGCGGAAATCGGTGATGACCAGGCTGGGTCGATTGGGGTTGTCGACGACTTGTGCCGATAAAAAGGCGTTAAAGCCGTTGTTGCCGCCGAAAAAGACGCGCCCGAAACTGTCGCGGGCGGCGGTTTGCGCGGTGAAACCCGAATCGAGCAAGCCGTCGTATCGGTCGTAATTGCGCACCGCACCCGTGCGGGGGTCTAGGCGCGTGACCGACTGTTCCGTGCTCAGCCAAATATAATGATCTTCCTCAATAATGGCGTAGATGTTGTCATTGGGTAAGCCGTCGCGCGTGCGGTACTTGGTAAATACCGCTTGGCTGGGATCGCTGTCGAGATTGTCGAGCCGGTTGAGGCCGCCGCCGTACGTTCCGACCCACAGTCGTTGCTGCGAATCGATAAACAGCGGCCGCACAAAGTCTTGGCTAATGCTTTCCGGTCGCGCGTCGCTGTGGCGAAAGTGGGTAAAACGCTGCGTGTAGGGATTAAGCCGGTTGAGACCGCCGCCGACCGTGCTGATCCACAGTTGGCCGTCCTCGTCTTCGACGATGTCGTTGCAGCCGGTGCCGCCCAAGGCGTCGGGTCGTTTGTCCTGTGGTGGAAAGTACTTGAGTTTATCGGTTTTGGGCAGGTAACGCACCAACCCGCCCGACGATGCGATCCAGATTATTTTTTGGCGATCCTCGAGGATGGCGCGCACCGTTCCGGCCGGCAAGCGGTCGCGCCCCAGTTGCAACACCATCTTGCCGCTGTCCGGGTTCAACACCGAAATGCCGCGTTCAAAGGTCCCGATCCAAATGAAACCGCGGTGGTCCGGCGTTAGCGTGTAAATGCGGTCGTCACACAAACTGGTGGGATCGTCGGGGCGGTGGCGGTAAAACTGGTGGCGGCCCTCGTCGAAATCCCATTTAATCAATCCACCGACACTGCCAATCCAGACTTGGTTCTTTGCGTCGACCGTGAGGGCGTTGACGCGGTTGTGGACGAGGTCGGTCGGCGCGTAACCGGCAATGCGGTGGTGGCTGAACTTGGTCGGTCGCAATTTATTGAGCCCACCCGTGCGCGTGCCCACCCAATAAACGCCGGACGCGTCGTTGAGAATGGCGCGGATATCGTTTTGACTGAGGCTTTTGAGATCAAACGGGCTGTGCGCAAATTGTTCGAAATAGGCTGCTTTGCCGCTGCGCGCCGGATGGTAGCGAAACAAGCCGTGCATAATGGTTCCGACCCAAATTTGCCGCTGAAAATCCTCGTAGATGCAGGTAATCACCTCGCGTTGCAGCGGGTGCAGGGCGGCCGGATCGGCCGTGCTTGCGGGCAAATAGGGAATGGTGCGGCCGTTTTCGGGGTCAAACAAATCGAGGCCGACCTCGGTACCGAGCCACATCAAGCCGTCGCTGTCGCTGAGCAATTGGCGCACTTTGTTGTCGCGAATGGTGGTTGGATCCTTTGGGTCGTGAAAAAAGCGGGTAAAGCCGTCGTCCTCGTCGAGGCGGTTGAGGCCCGCCGTCGTCGCCACCCAAATACGGCCGTTTTGATCTTCGGCAATACTCCACACGCGGTTGTGGCTCAGCGAGCGTGGTCTGGCGGGGTCGTGCAAGTATCGGGTGAAGCGGCCGCTTTCGGGATGAAAGCGGTTGAGGCCGCCTTTGTTGGTGCCCACCCAAATGCGGTCACGGCTGTCGCGAAAAACCGTTTGCACCAAATCGCTGCTAAGGCTGTGCGGATCGTCGGCATGGTGCACGAAGTGTTCGAAGGTCTCCTGACGCGGGTCGAAGCGGTTGAGCCCGCCGCCCCAGGTGCCGACCCAGAGGATGCCGTGGCTGTCGAATTCCATGCTGGACACACTGTTGGTGCGCAAGCTATTGGGATTTTCCGGTGAGTGCTGGTAGACCAGCGTTTGGTGTCCGTCGTAGCGGTTGAGGCCGTTTTGGGTCCCGAACCACAAAAAACCCATAGGCCCCTGGCGAATCGTGTAAATCGTGGAGTGCGACAAACCCATTTCGTGCTGGATGCGCGTGATATCGAAACGGCGACCCGCCGCCGCATTGTCCTGGGCGAACAACGCCGTGGCCAAAAGCGTCCACAGCACCACGAGGGCTGTTTTGTTTACGATGTGCCGAGATACCATGCAGCTTTCCCGGTAACCGCCGGCGCAGTCGCCGTCAGCGGTTACCCGATTGAGTTCGAGGATGAGGCCGAGGCGCGCGCGGCGCCGGCGCTCGGGAGCGACCTTTCACCACCAGCCGGCGCAAGCGGGCACAAGCGTGAAGGAAAAGGTGTCGTGGGTATACTTTGCATTCTACCTGAATCGACCACCGGACGTCTGTGGCGAATCCCGAGGATTTGCCGGATAATCGCCATACGTCGTCGATTTGCGGGCATCTTTGCCTGAGACTCACACGAGGTAAGGCTTGGCGGCGTAGACGAACGGTCTGTTGCGCTGCAACATCTCGTAAAGATGCCCGTCCTTTATGGCAGGACACGACGGGCGCGGTGCCGGTGTCCTTTTTAACGGGTTGCACAGCAACTTTTCGAACCATGGTACCCACCCGAATCGCTCCGTTTCGCTGAGAACCTTCCGTCGCCATTCCTCGTTGAATGCAATCAACCGGACCGATGCGCGCTGTTTTCGGCGTTTGGGTGCGCGAGATGGTTGCGGGCCTTGGCGTTTTGCATTAATGTCAACCTGTTTTGCCCGCACGACGCCAAACTCACGCGCCGCCGCGTGCGATCTCCGGTACATCGAGCTTTTTTGGAGGCATTTTATGTTGCATTTACCCCACACCACGACTCGGGTCGGCCTGCGTTTGGTTTCGGCCGTTTTATTCCTGGGCCTTTTGGCTGTTGCGCCTACGCTCAGCGCCGCCGATGACAAAGCGCCCGCCGAAAGCGCCGATGCTTTGGCGGCCCTGTCGCCCGCCAAAGCCGTCGCTCAAGCGCCGGAAACCTTTCGTGTCCGCTTTGAAACCACCGCGGGCAACTTCGAGGTCGATATCACCCGTGCTTGGGCGCCCCTGGGGGCCGACCGTTTTTATAACTTAGTGAAAATCGGCTATTTTACGGATGTTGCTTTTTACCGCGTCATCGAAGGTTTTATGGTTCAGTTTGGCTTCCATGGCGATCCCAAGGTCAACGAAATGTGGTTCGTCGCCGGCATGCGCGACGATCCCGTCACGCAGAGCAACCAACCCGGTATGTTGACCTTTGCCAATCGCGGTCGCAACACCCGCACCACCCAGCTTTTCATTAACACCGCTGACAACAGTTATCTCGACGGCATGGGTTTCGCGCCTTTTGGCAAAATCGTCGGTGACGGCATGACCGTTGTCAGCAAGCTTTATGGTGGTTATGGCGAAGGTGCACCGATGGGTTCCGGCCCCAACCAAATGTTGCTGCAGAAACAAGGCAATACGTACCTGCGCGAAAAATTCCCCGAACTCTCCTACATTAAAAAGGCGGTTCTGGTTACGGCGTCCGGCGACAAAGCCGCCGCGGCCGGCAAATAACAATCCGGGCCGCGAGCCCAACCCGTGAGGTGTTTTTTGATTTCTACCAACGACTTTAAAAAAGGTTTGCGTTTCGAGCATGAAGGCGCCCCGTGGCAGATTATGGAACACACCGTTCATAATCCCAGTGCGCGCGGTGCCGCCACCCTGGTCAAAGTCAAAGCCCGTAACTTGGTCACCAACCAGGTGTTACAGAAGTCTTTTAAATCGGGCGACATGTTTGAAGAACCCGACTTGAACAAGTTAGAGGTGCAGTTCCTTTACGAGGAAGGCGATGATCTCGTATTTATGGATCGCGAGACCTACGAACAGCACAATGTTCCCAAGGAGCGTTTTGGCGACAGTTTGCCTTGGATGACCGACGGCTTCGAATTGGACCTGTTGCAATACAACGGCGAAATTATCAGCATCGACTTGCCCAAGTCGGTCTTGATCACGATCACTTCCGTCGAGCAAGGCGCCAAAGGCGACACCGCTTCCGGGAAGGTTATGTCACGCGGCGTGCTCGAAAACGGGGTAGAGCTGCAGGTGCCCACTTTTATCAAAGAAGGCAGCACGGTAAAGGTCGACCCTTCCACCAACACTTACCTGGGTCGCGAAAGCTAAACAACCCCATTTGAACACACAAAGGATCCTCGCGACGCTGTCGCCGGGATCCTTTTGTTTTTGGGGCACGCCTGCACGGTGTGACCCGGGTGTTCTTCGCTTTGCTTAGATACTGATGCTGTTCGTGACGCGTGACGGCAGTTGCAATTCGTACGGTCGGAAGCGATGCGTGTCGTTGGCGTGATCGATTTGTCCTTCGATCTCAGCCAATTTGGCTTGGAAGGCCTTGAGCAAAGGGTCGACCCGTTCGTCGACAAAGTCGTCATCGGGGTAGTGGCCGAGGCGGTCGTAGTAACGCGAGCTCAGCAAGTAGGTGAATTCGTTCTGGTACAGCGCGATGGTGATTGGCGGCATGCGTGCCAAAAACGACGCTTCGTCTTCGCTTGAAGCGGCGGTCGGCGGCGGACCGTACAGCGCCAGTGGGCAGTAGGGCGGGTAGCTCATGTAGGGGAACTGGGCGTAGTTTACCGAGCTGTGCTGCGGCCCCGCGATGTAAATGATGTGGGTCAGGATCAGTTTTAGGTCGTCGCGGTTGGTGATAAAGCCGTCGTCGTCGACCGGTAAGCCTTTGACTCGGGCGCCGTCCTGCGCCGACATTTCCAGCGCCCAGGCGCGCAATTCGCTGTCGGCGAGAACGTCGGCGTCGGACCTGTAGTAAAGGTCGATATAGTCGCCGACAAAGCCGTGGATCGCTTGCCACAAGGCGGTTGTGTCGTCGCGGAACGGGTAATCGGGTAACAGCTCGCGGTCGGCCATATGGCGCGCCGTAAAACGCCGCTCGGGGATTTGGTCGACCAGTCGCCAATCCTGATAGGAACGCCGCATCAGTTCAAAAGAACCCTGCAAGGTCCCGCCCAACAAGGTATCGACCACGCCGTCTTTGACAATTAAGTCGCCACGCGCATGTTCATTAATTGCAATGTTAAAGCGGAAATGGGGTTTGAGCAAAACCAGGATCGGGTGGTCACAGCTCAAGGTGCGGTGGCTGGCGATCACCATCGGCTCCACCGTCATGTGGCAGTCGGCGAAGTGAGCGATGGTTTCGTGGTGGTTGCCGTCCGCGCTGCTCACGTACAGTTTGGCGAGCTGCCATTTCATGCCGTCCTTGGGTGTGAAGATCGGGTTTTTCTCGGCATCCGGCGTTTGGCCCAGTTGAATCGCTACCGGCATTAACGGGCACTGCCCGGGGGCCGTGTCGGCACGGTAAAACAAAGCCAGCGGCGCCGTGAGGTATTTTTGCAGTCCAGAGGCGGTGCCCAGATCGATGCCGTCCAGAATCGCGTAATCGCACAGGTAAAGCCGGCCTTCGGCGCCCGCTTCCTGCAGCGTTTTTCCGCTGCCGGTGATTGCTTGGAACATGGCGTCGTCAACCGGGAATCGATCAGGCACCTTGCTAATTCCTTGGATGATATTGGGGTTGTAGCCCGCCAAGCGCTGGTAGGCAAAAAAATCGTCGCTCTGCCAATCAGGCAACATGTCCGGTTTGGGCAACTTTTTGTAGAGGTCGGCAAAGTCCTTCAAGCTGTCGGCGCGGATCGGTTTGCGGCCGACCAAATCGGCAATGATCGTGCGTTGCAGCATGGCGCCGCTTTCGTTGAGCGTTTTCTGCAGGACGACCGGCAACGACAACAGGTCAAGGTTGAGCACCCCTTCGTCAAAGTATTGGCGGATGACCCGTAAGTGATTAATTAAGAGGTTTTTGCCGATTTCGAGAAACCCCAGTTGGAAACGAAAGGAAAACGCCTCTTTTTCCGGCATCTTTTTGGTCATCGGCACCGGCGGCAAGGTGTCGTATTCGTACTGGTAAAGCGTGTGAGCAGCCTGAATTTCGGCTCGGCGCCGGCGTGGGTTACTTGCATCTTGAGGAAGGCAGGGTCGGGTCATGGGGGGCTCCTCGCGAGGAACTCGACACCATGGCGGGTGACGACACAACCGGCTCAGGGCGCAAGCGCGCCGAGGAACCGAGCTGATGACGCGGGTTTTTGCCACGGCCGAGTCGATTGGTTGCCGAGAACGGCGGGTCCAAGGTGAGCAGGTGATTGTGGATTTTGGGGGTTCGCGAAAGTTTACCATGAAAATGAATTGTCGGGCTTGTTGGCTTTGACGACATTTTCACCCTTTGTCGGGATGACGCCGCCACAGGCTGAAAAGCGCACCGTCACCGGCTTTAAAAACGGTCACCGAAAACAACGTAAGCGTTTTGAAAATAGTGCTTTAAATTGTCGAAAAGGCGCTAGGCGTCACGCTTTGGGGATTCGGCGCCGCCGCGCCGGCCCGTTTTTAGCTGATTTGCGCTTTTATGGGCGACGTTGCTGTGCCGCGTCTTTTTGCGGCACGGCGCGCTGAATCTTGCCTATGCCCTGTGTCGGTTTCAACGGCGCCGGGCGGCGGCAACGACGCGCGGGTTGACACGCTTTCGCGGCCCGCGCCACTACGAATCGTAACGAGGATTTTATGAATTTGTTGATGCTATGTCTGATTGCATTTCAAGCACCCGCCACGGGTGCCGCCCCTGCCTTTAGCAGTGATCGTCCCGATCAAACCGATGCACCCAACACCGTTGGGACCGGTTATTATCAGCTCGAAATGGGATACCAACGCACCGAGTTCGACCTGATCGGCGGCGATGTCGCCATCGACCAAGTACCCACCGCTTTGTTGCGCATTGGATTGCTTGACGATTTCGAGTTGCGCTTGAGTTACGACGGTTACATTGACATCGACCCGCCCTACGGTGACGGTGAAAGCGGTTCCGGCGACGCTCACGTGGGTTTTAAATGGCGCTTTCACAACGACGGCGACACGCAATGGGCCCTCATGTTTGACAGCAACACCATGCTTGGCGACGATGAACTGGTTTCCGATGAATGGGAGCCCAGTGCCAAACTGGCCTTTGGCACTGCTTTAACTGAAACCCTTAGCTTGGGCGCCAACGCCGGCATCGCAACCCAAGATCAAGGCGGCGATTTGGAAACCGTCGGCATCTACAGTCTCGTTTTCGGATTTGGTCTCACCGAGCGGGTGGGCTTCTTTGCCGAAGCGTTTGGCGAGGTGCCCGCCTCAGCCGAGGGCCGTCCGCGTAACAGCGCCGACATCGGCTTGACCTATGCGATCAGCGATCACTTCCAGTGCGACCTGGCCTACACGCGCGGCATTTCCGATTCCGCCCCCGATTGGTCGGCCACCACCGGCTTTACCTATCGCTTCTAATCCTCAAACCGAATTTACGAGAAAAATCACGCATTCCGCGTTAAGGTAAAGCGAATCGCTCAATCGTGCTAAAGGTTAGTCGTGCAGTTACCCGGGACAAAAGGGTATCAGTTTTGCTTGAGAACTAACGTTATTAACGGGAAGCCGCCTTCCCGATAAAAAAGGTGAAATGATGAAGCATATGTTCCGTTTAGGTTTACTCGGCCTGTTATTTACCGGCATGGTGTTCGCCAAAGAAACACCCAACCGCATTGACCTGTGTAAAATCGACGCCCAAGATTTAGAGCGCGGTCGCATTATGGAAATCGCGACCTACATGCTGAAAAAAGGCTACAAAAACGGCGTCTACCAGCCCGTCATTAAAGTATCCCTGCGCATTGGGAAAAACCTCGACATGCCTGGCTCATTCTTTAAAAACGAAGCGGAAAAGAAAATCTATGACGCAAAAAAAGAAGGCAAAAACGAGGTGCTGATCTGGGAAGCCGGCCATCAGCACAATTACAAAGCCAAAGCAGTGGTGACCCTAACCGACGGTAAACCGGACAAAATCAAAGTCATGCTGCACGCGCCCGGCCAGGAAAAGGCGAAGACGGCTGAATGCGCTTATCCGTGGAACTAAACTAGTTACGCTAGGATGCGCGCTTGGTGACGACCGTTGCCGAGCGCACGTCCGCGCGTGTGCCCGTGCCTAGGTGCGTGCTCGCACGAACCAAGACAGCGCACGCCGCCGCCGCTTCGGCGGCAATTTTTTTTTATGGGGTTAAAGTGCTTGTCCGCTTTCCCTTCCGACAAATACCGAGCCCCTTCTCCGCAAGCGGCGTCCTTGACCCTGGGTCATCGGTTGGGATAAGGTTGTTCCGTTTCAAAACAGCCCTATCGGGTGTGTACCCGCGAAGTGACGATGTCGCCCCGCGCGCCATCGCAAGCCCCTGCGGCGCCGCGTGGATTTTGTCAACTAAGGTGAACCTGTTTTCATGGCCTCTTCTGAACCGATTTACGACGAAAGTAAGATTAAAAGCTTAAGCTCCTTAGAGCACATTCGCCTGCGTCCCGGTATGTATATCGGCCGCCTCGGCGACGGCAGCCATCCCGAAGACGGCGTTTACGTCCTCATCAAAGAAGTCGTCGACAACGCCATCGACGAATTCATCATGGGCCACGGCCAGCGTATCGAAATTGAGACGAATGAGACCGGTGAGGTCCAAATTCGCGATTTTGGACGCGGTATCCCGCTGGGGAAAGTGGTTGATTGTGTGTCGCGTATCAATACCGGCGCTAAATACAACGATGAGGTTTTCCAGTTTTCGGTTGGTTTGAACGGGGTCGGTACCAAGGCGGTTAACGCCCTGTCGCAATCCTTCACCGTGCGTTCTACCCGTGACGGCGCCTTTAAAGAAGCTCACTTCCTCAAAGGCAAACTGGAAAGCGAGCAGGACGGTACCAGCGACGATCCCAACGGCACCCTGGTTCGCTTTCAAGCCGATACCGAAATATTTCCCGATACCGTGCGCATTCGCGAGGAATACCTGCGTAAACGCGTGCAGTATTACAGCTTTCTCAACAAGGGGCTGACGCTCAAACTCAACGGCGAAACCTTTTTCTCGCGACGTGGCCTCAAGGACTTGTTGGTGGCCGAGGTCGGTGAAGACACGCTGTACGAGCCCATTTACTACCGCGACAAATCAATTGAGTTCGCCATTACCCATACCAACAACTACGGCGAAAACCACTACAGCTTCGTTAACGGACAGTACACCAACGACGGCGGCACCCACCTTTCCGCCTTTCGGGAAGGCATCCTTAAAGCCGTGAACGAGTACTCGAAAAAAAGTTTTCAAGGGCAAGACGTCCGCGACGGTATTGCCGGTTGCGTTGCTGTCAAGGTCAAGGAACCCGTGTTTGAGTCGCAAACCAAAAATAAATTGGGCAACACCGATGTGCGCCAGCCGATCATCAATACCGTCAAGACGGCGATCGTCGACGTCCTCCACAAAAACGAGGAACTGGCCAAGAAAATCATCGAGAAAGTGACCTTTAACGAAAAGATCCGCAAGGAACTGCACGCCGTCAAAAAAGAAGCGCGTGACAAGGCGCGCAAGGTCGCCATTAAAATTCCCGGCTTACGCGATTGCAAGTACCACCACGGCGACAAAAGCGGCCGCGGCAGCGAAAGCATGATCTTCCTGACCGAGGGTCAGTCGGCCTTGGGTAGTATGGTCAGTTGCCGCAACGCCGAGTTGCAAGCCTTATTTGCCTTGCGCGGTAAGCCGCTCAACGTATTCGGTCTCAAAAAAGACTCGCTGTACAAAAATGCCGAACTGTACAACATCATGAAGGCTTTAGATATCGAAGAGACCGTGGATAACCTGCGTTACAACCGGGTGATTCTTGCCACCGACGCCGACGTCGACGGCCTCCACATTCGCAATTTGTTGATCACCTTTTTCCTGCATTATTTCGAGGAATTGGTGTTGCGCGGGCATCTCTACGTTTTAGAAACACCGCTGTACCGCGTGCGCAACAAAAAGCACACCCACTATTGCTATACCGACAAAGAGCGTGACGCCGCCCTTAAGAAACTCAAAGATCCCGAGCTGACCCGCTTTAAAGGTTTGGGCGAAATCTCGCCCAAGGAATTTGGTCAGTTTATCGGCGACGAAATGCGGATTGTCTCGGTGAGTGTCGATCGCGCCAGTGAAATCAAAAACATCCTGCGCTTTTATATGGGGAGCAACACCCCTGAACGCAAGAGTTACATTATGGAGAAATTGGTTTAGGCGCGTGCCGCGCGCCAACGTTCGCCCTCTTTTTGGGCGGCTGAATTCAGCGGGCCGGGCCCGCACAGTGACAGTGCATAAGGATGAATCATGGCGGATCAACTTCGCGAACTCATAGACGTCAACTTCTTGGAATACGCCAGCTACGTCATCAAAGAACGGGCGATTCCCCACATTAACGACGGCTTCAAGCCGGTCCAGCGCCGTATTTTGCACACCATGTCCGAGGTTGAAGACGGCAAGTTCAACAAGGTTGCCAACGTCGTCGGTCGCTCGATGCAGTACCACCCACACGGCGATGCCTCGATTTTTGCCGCGCTGGTCGTCCTGGCCAACAAAGAGTTTTTTATCGATAAACAGGGGAACTTCGGCAACATTTACACCGGTGATTCCGCTTCTGCCGCGCGTTAT
The DNA here is from genome assembly GCA_030429565.1 of Holophagae bacterium. GTDB lineage: Bacteria > Acidobacteriota > Holophagae > Acanthopleuribacterales > Acanthopleuribacteraceae > Acanthopleuribacter. The sequence continues at coordinate 414,654 of JAUIFE010000003.1, forward strand.
ATCGAATGTCGTTTGACCCCGCTTGCCAAAGAGGTGTTGTTTAATCGCGAAATTACCGATTACGAACCGTCCTACGACGGCCGTAACCAAGAGCCGGTTACCCTGCCCGCCAAAATTCCCGTGTTGCTGCTGCAAGGTGCGGAAGGCATTGCTGTTGGTATGTCGACCTCGATTCTGCCGCACAACTTCAATGAGGTTCTTGACGCTCAAGTTAAGTACCTGCGCGATCAGCCGTTTCGGCTGATTCCCGACTTTCCCACCGGCGGTACCATTGACGCGCGCGATTACGATCAAGGCAACGGCAAGGTTAAGGTGCGTGCCCACATCGAAGCACGCGACGAGAAACACCTGGTCATCCGCGAGATTCCCTACGGCACCAACACCGAAAAACTGATTAATTCAATTGAAAACGCCATCAAAAAAGGCCGTATCAAGGTTAGCGCCATTCAGGATTACACCGCCGAAAACGTGGAAATTGAGCTGAGTTTGCCGCGTGGTGTGTATGCCGACCAAGTTTTGGAAGCGCTGTACGCCTTCACCGATTGCGAAATTAGCCACTCGGTACAGATGGTTTTGATTCACGAGGACAACAAACCGCATGTCCTGACCGTGAATGAAGTGCTTAAGTACAATACTGATAAGTTGTTAGATGATTTGCGTCTCGAGCTGGAAATTGAACGTGGCAAACTGCGTGACAATCTCCATTTCAAGACTCTGGAACAGATCTTCATTGAAAATCGCATTTACAAGAACATTGAAGAGCAGACCACCTACGAGAAGGTCATTCAGGCCGTTTACGACGGCTTCGTGCCCTTCGAAGATCAGTTAATTCGGGCGATTGTCGATGAAGATGTCGAGCGTTTGCTGCAAATCCGCATTAAACGGATCTCGCGTTTTGATATCAACAAAAGCCGCAAAGAGATCGAGGCCATCCTCGCACGTATCGATGAAGTGAACGCCTTGTTGGCCGATATGGTCACGACCACGATTAATTACATCACCGCCCTGAAGAAAAAGTTTGGCAAGGATTACCCGCGCCGTACCAAGATCACCGAATTGGAAACGGTTGACCGCACCGAGGTGGCCATCCAGGATCTCAAGCTGGGCTACGACCGCAAAACCGGCTACCTTGGTACCGAAATCAAAACCAAAAACTATGTTGCCTGCTCGCAGTTCCACAAGATTTTGGTGGTGACCGACAAGTACTTCAAAGTCATTCCCGTCGCCGAAAAGCTCTACATTAAAGAGAAGATTCTGTACGTCGACAAAGTCGATCAAGATGTGACCTTCAACTGCGTTTACCGCGAGCAAACTTCGGGCATTGCTTATATGAAGCGCTTTAAAGTTGAAAAGTTCATTATGGAAAAAGAGTACGCATATTTGCCGGAAGAATCCGTCAAAATTTTGCTCTTCCAGCCCGATCCGGCGCCGACCTTCAAAGTCTTTTTCCCGCTCAAAGCGCGTGCTCGAGTGACTGAAGAAGTGATTGATTTGTCGACGATGAGCATTAAAGGTTTTGCCGCGCGTGGCAACCGCGTTTCGCCGAAACCTGTTGTTGATCTGGAAATTATTAAGAACAACAAACGTGCCGAAGCGGTTGATGATGAAACTCAGGACGACGAAACCACGTAGGCCGTTGTGCGTCGCATTGCTAGGCAAGACGACGCACCGCCCGTGTTCAACCGGGGCCGTGTGTTAAGCGCACGTGGTTTTGGCTAAAACCAGTGCGACGCATCGATCTTTACCGGTTAAACCCGAACCGGGCGATACTTGGTAGGGGACGAAAGTGACCACCAAACGTGACCTCGGTTGTACCCAAAGTGGGCGACTCGCGGCTAGGCAATGGCGCAAGATGTTGGCGTGAAATGTGTTGAGTAGAGCGTGGGCCTGTGAGAAACAAAGGGCCCGTTTTTTACGGTCCCTTTCCGTCCAACAGATTGCCAGGTTGTGTCGCCAAAAATCGCCTCGTTTCGGTTTTGACCGAACAGGCGCGTTCTCGGTGTGATTACAGGCTAGTCAACCGCTCGCCGGCTTGATAGGCTGGTGCATGGATTACGGTTAACCCTTGGGGGAGGCTTGTTGTCGACCCGTGGGCTTGTGTTTTGGTGGCAAAGATTCTGGTTCGGCCTGCCGACGAAAGGGCGGTCTGTAACCAGGACGGCGACGCATGAAACGGGTGCTCGGGTGTTGAGAACGGCTTTCTATTTAACCGAAGAGTGTTGATGAGCGTGAGTGGTTTTGGCTAAAAATCTGGTCTGAAAGGGTTTGTTTGGGGTGAGAGTGTGTCCGTCGGGTGTCATTCGCCTTGCTGCCGACCCTTGCAGCGCAGAGGTTTAGCCAAAACCACCGCGAGTTATCGCGTTTCTAGGGTTTAATTGTTCCGTCTTATGAGGGCTTTCTGCGCCATTGTGGTTTAAACTAAAGCCTGCGTCTTTTTGGGTTACGCGGGGTTTGGTGAGTTACATGTGGCTGGCTTAGTTTCTCCGCGGGAATGGTTTTTCGATTAATGGCATTTTTCGTGATCCAATTCGCGCTTGTTCTCTTTCCATACAATCTGTTGCTAATGCTTCGGGACGGCTTGATATAATGCCGGCAAAATTGGGTCCCGCTGCGATCGGCTAGGCTTTTGATGTCGAAACAACACACGAACTCATCTACAACTGACAAGCACCCGGTGATCTCCGATTCCGCCAAAACCCAGGAATTTATCGGTCGTTATCTCGTCCGCGACTTTATCGGCCAGGGTAGCATGGGCGCCGTGTTGCTCGGCTTCGATCCGCACCTGCGCCGTGATGTTGCCATCAAGACCATCAACACGCGGCTGACCAAGTACTCGCAGGATCCCAACAACTTCCGCCAGCGTTTTGATGTTGAATCTCAGGTTAACAGTCGTTTGAACCACCCCAACATCGTTGGCATCTACGATTTTGGGACCCACAACAGCGACCCTTTTCTGGTGATGGAATACATCCCGGGTCGTCCACTTGAGGCGCTTTTCCCTGTTGTCCCCAAAATACCGTTGCGTTCGCGTCTCTTTCTGCTCGAGCAAATCGCCGCCGGTCTCGATCACGCCCACAGTCAAGGCGTGATTCACCGCGATATTAAGCCCGCCAATATTTTGGTGACTGATCAGTACGAAGCCAAAATTGTGGATTTCGGTTTGGCACGCCTCAAAGATTCCAATATCACCACCACCGGCGTCTTTTTAGGCACGCCCAGTTACGCCAGCCCCGAACAAATCACCGGTACCAGTGTCTCGGCTGCGTCGGATCTCTTTTCATTTGGCATCATCGCCTACCAATTGCTGTTTGGGAAACGCCCGTTCCCCGGCGACACCTTGAACTCGATTTTGTATCACTTGGTTCACAGCCAGCCCGATCTGCTCATTCCGCGTCTCACCCGCGATACCGAGCCGGACGTCATGCAAGCCGCCTTCGACAAAATGCTTGCCAAAAAGCCCGAGGAACGTTTTTCTTCCGCTGAGTCCTTTGTGGCCGAACTGGTGCGGGGTTTCGGGCACGGCCTCAAAACTTTGCCGATGGCGGAAGGTCCACTAAGCGGCTACCTGCCCAGCGAGCCTTCGCAAGGTCGGCGTACGCCGCCGCAGACCGTGGAATACGGCGACGGCAGTCACTCTACCGTCACCAAAACCATTTACCTCAACCCCTACTACGACGAGCCGGGTTGGTTGCTCAAAAACTGGCGTCGGCTTGCAGCCGGTGGCAGTGTGCTGCTGCTGTTGGTGACGATTTTGGTCTTGCTGATGAGCGACAATGCCAAGCCCGAGCCCGAAACATCGCCGCCGGTCCAAGTTCTCCAAGAGGAACCGGCTCAGCCCGAACCGCGTCGCCAAGAACCCGAACCGGTCGACGCGGCTGTGGCCGACACCGATCCCGCCGCCGAGCTCGAACAACAGCAAAACCTCTTTCAAAAGAACTTTTTGACCCACATCGATCAAGGCAACTTGGTTCAGGCCGAAATCGCCGCGCTTAAACTTAAAACCCTTGGCGCCGATACCACCACTCATTTTGTGTTGCTCGACGCCCTGCGTGATTTGGATGCCTCCAAAAAGAAGTCCAACGAGGACTTGGCCCGTAAGCTGACCTTGCAGGTGACCTTCTCCGACGCCCAAAAACGCGGCGACTACCGCTTGCTTAAAAAATTGCTCGACGATTACAGTGCCGGCTGGCCCAACGATAAAGTGGTCATTGACGCCTGGTCCGGCGCCGTGGAAACCGCTCGTAAGGAATACAGCGAGCGCGTTGAAACCATTCACGATAATCTCAAATACGCCGTCGCCAAACACCGGCGCGAAGAAGCGCAGCGTCTGCTTGACGAACTTGCCGAAACCGACGTTTATTCGCCGCTTGAGATTCAGGTTTACCAGCAAAAAATCAACCGCATTTACATTAACCCCTACGGCATGGTGTTCCTGCGGGTTGAGGGCGGCACTTTCCGCATGGGCAGTGAGCGCGACCCGCGTCAGGCCGCCAAACATACCGTGACACTCAGTAAACCGTTTATGATGAGTGCCTATGAAATTACCCAGGCGCAGTACCGCAAGGTGATGGGCCGATCGGCCAATGTTCGGTTCGTCGGTGATCAGCGTCCGGTAGAAAACCTCAGTTACGAGGAAGTGCTCAGCTTCTTGGACACCCTCAACCAAAAAGAAGAGGGCTACGTTTACCGCCTGCCCACCGAAGCAGAGTGGGAATTTGTGTGTCGGGCCGGCACCGATAGCGAAATTTACCTGGACGGCGGTGTCACCCTGGCGAGCGCCAACATCAAAGAAGCCGATCTTAAGGAAACCACACCCGTTGGTACTTATGCGCCAAACCCCTGGGGTTTCTACGATATGTACGGGAATGTTGCCGAATGGTGCCTCGACATTTTCCAGCCTTATCAAGCTGACAAACGCGTCGACCCCATGGTTGCCGGCGAAGGCGCACGGGTCATTCGCGGTGGTTCTTTTGATAACAGTGCCGAAGAAATATCGTCGGGCACGCGGGCGCAACGCACGCGTCGGGTTCGCCTGCGCACGGTCGGGTTCCGCTTGGTGCGCGACCCGCTTTAAGACAGCCCCATTTCCAGATCGTCGTAGTGGTCCTGACCGACCTTGCTGAGGGTGATAGTGGCGTTGCCGCGATCCCAAGCCGTGATCTGCCAATCCAGAAGCTGATCGTCACCGCGTGGGAAGGGGACCGCGCTGCCGCGGGCTGTCGCCTGCGGTTGCCGATTCAGCCAGTGGGCGAGCTGCGCGACTTGGGTCTCGCTGAGGTGCGGTGCCGCCAGATTGAGGTGCAAGGCCGCGTAGGGAAAGCTTTGGATCGTAACCTGGCGCCAATAGGTGCGGTAGCCAGGTGGCGTGTGGGGAAAACGGGCCAGGCGTTCGGCTGCCGTGTCCAGGTGTTCCATGATCGTTTCGCGGCGGCAGTGCAGTTGATGTTTGACTTGGCGCCAAGCAGCGAAGACCGGTTTAACGGCGAGGTCCCAGGCTGCGAGAGTGACCGCGTTGTTTTGCATGAGAATGTCGTAACGCACGCTCGCTAATTGGGCGAACCAGTGGCGTACATACCAGGCGCCGTTGAAGTTGGCGACGAATTCATGAAAATTCTGCGAAGGGTCGCGTTCACTGTCACGGAAGTGGGTGACGTGTTGCATTAGCAGCACGAAAAACGAGGTGGGTCCTTGCCGGCGCGTTGATGCTTCCCAGGGCGGTAAGAAGTGGACCGGATAAACCAAGTCGCTGTCCGGCAGCATGTCGTGGTAGTGGAGGAAGAGGTCGCGTAGCGGGATGTGCGGGCGTGGTTGAGCCAAATGCCGCCCCAACTGCTCGGGGTTCTGAGCCAAAAAGGTCGAAAACAAACAAGAACGGGGTTCGTGCCACATAGAAGAGCCTCGATTGGGAATGGGAAGCCAAAAAGGCGAGAACCAGGTTGGAGAATCGACGCGGGAGACGTGTCGAACCTGATCCTTGCCCGTTGCGGGCCGAAGCCCTGGCGCAAGAACCAACGCGGGAACGCGGTCCTTGCCGATGTGTCGGCTTTTCCGAAAATAGGAGAATGGTCTTGTGGTGGAAAAGCAATGGGAGACGATGATGAACAAAACATCGATTAAAAATGGGCGATCTATGAAACGCTGATCGCGTGGCGTCCCGTCACGAAGTGAGTATGCAGGTAATATGCCAGGTAAAAAAGACGACTTGGTGGCGGCAAAAGGTGCGTTTTTCGCTTGCGTTTGCGCATTGTGCCGCAGGCTGCTTGGGCAATCGACCTTCATTTCGGCCGCGGTTTTTCGATTGGGTGCTTGCCGGCGGAAGTGTCACTCATTGAGTTACACCCTGTAACTCGCTCAGTTACACCCTGGCTCAATCGCCGTGTTTGGCTCGGGGTTTGCTTCTCTGAGTGATACCCGTCCTGTTCTGTTTCGATGTTGCCGGATTGGTCGCTTGCCCGTTTGATGCGATTTTGCCCGGCTTTGTCCTGTTTCCTTATCTGAGTAATAAAAGACCTTACTTTTTAGGTTTATGAGGTTTTGCTTCGTACAGGCCGCTGGAGGTGTGTTTGTGGATCGATGGGTTTTTGGTTTTGCGTTTGGGTTGGCGTGGGTGACCGCCGTGTTTGGCGCCGACATTGATACCAGTGTTTTGGATGTGGCCGTTAACGGTCGTTGCGAACGCGCGGGTTTGGTTCAGCTACGGCTGACCGGTGATGATTTTGCCGGAGCCGCACCCGACGCGCCGATTTATTTGCGGGTCGCCTTTGATCACGGTGCCCGCTTACGTGAAAGTTTGGTTGATCCGTTGCGTGGTGACGCACCGATTGAGGTGCCGGTTAACCTGGTGCGCAGCGGCGATTTTGAAGGTTCGCTTAATCTGGCGCCCGATGCGATCGAGGTCGTACGCTGGCGTGCTGGTGAACCCCAGCTTTGGTTGGCGATCCGACAAGCGACATCGACCTGGCTGACGACGCCTTCTGGTTTCAGCGCGCCGACGCCCGATTTGGCCGTTATTCTGGCTGTCGGTCGCAGCCACCAAGATATTGCCGCCGCGGCCGCCGGCGTCGACACGCGACATTGGCCGCAGCAAAAAGGTCGGGCCGTGGCGCTCGATTTGAAATTGGATCTATCGACGAGTTCGTTGGTGGCCGCGCCTGCGCCGCCGGAACTGTCATTGCTCAATGCCGACGTGCAGTGGTTTGACGCCACCACTCGAGGTGTGGAAAGTGCCGCTGAGGTAGCCGATATTCAATTGGGCGAACCCTTGGCCGTGTTGTTTGCGGTCGACCATCCCGTCGCCCGTGCCGTGGAAGCGCCTGCCGCCGATCTGGTTGTTTGGGGTGCGGTTCCCAAGTGGGACTGTGACCAAGGGCGACGGCCGCTGACCGCGCTGAGCGTGGCCGTGCAAAGTAACCTTTTCGCCGGGGCGAGTGGGCAGGCGCCACTCTATTTACGGCTTCAGTTACCGGCGGGAACCAGCTTGGCCCATACGCGTGTCGCCGCCGGCGAGGGAAACATGCCGGTCTTACTGCCCTTGTGGACGCCGCGCGACGCGGCGGATACGCCCGTGATGAACGCCGCCGCTGATGCACTGCAAATAGTGCGTTATCAAGCCGGCGAAGATGCGATTTGGTTGCGCATCAATCAGAGCAGTGACCAATGGTTGCGTGATGAAACCAATACCTTTGGCCCATCACCCTCGCAGCCGGTTTATTTTCAGTTGGGTGGCGCGGTTGCCCAGGCGCGTGCATTCCTTCAACCGCTTTACGCCGCGTCACGCGCCAATTTGCCCGCGCCTTGCCGGGCTCATGATGCCGGTGACGCGGATGCGGCCGTCTCCACGCGGTTGGTGGTCGACCTGGCGCCGGTTCCCGAAGCGCACGATGCGTTGTTCGGTTGGACGCTGTTTGATGCAAGCACCGGTGACGTCGCCCTGGCTGAATCCGCCGATGGGATTCAGTTCGGTCAAAGTCAAAGGGTAACCCTTTCCGGAGACACACGCGCCGCCTTTTTGACACCGGCCGCGGGGGCGGTCGGACCGCAATTGGTCGGCGAGGTTGCTGCGGTGGCAGTCCAAGAGGTTGAGGCCGATTTGGGGCGTTTGGGTTTGCGTTTCGAAGGCGATTGGTTCGATGGTGGAACAACGCGTTGGACGATTCGGCTCCCGCAAGGCGCGGTTTTAAGCGAGACCTGGGTTGCGCCAGGTGCACCCCCTCTCGTGGTCACACCCGCCTTGGCCGCCGATGCCGATTGTGACCTGCAGGTGGTGGCCGGGCCCATGGCGGCAAGCATCACCCGCTGGGTGGCCGGCGAGGACCACATCGTGTTAACCCTCGCTGAGCCGACGGCTGAATGGCTGCTGGAAGACGGTCGCCTGCGCGCCCCCGACCGCGCCGATCCGGTCACCCTGTGGTTGGGCGAAAGTGAAGCGGCCGCACGTGCGCGCCGTGACGCGCGCTGGGTTTATTGTCGCCGGACGACCGCCGCCAAACGGGCATTGGCCGTGCCCTTTCGCGTGACACTCGACGACGCCCTGCTGGGGCTCGATACCTACTTGGCGGTCGAGCTACTCGACGCGGACGGCATTTCACGGGCGCGCATCGATCTCGGTTACCGCGATGAATAACGTCTAGCCACGTGGGATCAGGTGTTCCAGGCGCGGGATTGCCGCTGTTTTAAAAATTTCGACCAAGTCCCTGTCCAGTTCGCCGCGATCCGCTTGCGCCAGCAGCAGGCGGGTCGTGTCCTCAATCGCGAGCGGGTCGCAATAGGGGCGGTCCCAGGCGGTGGCCGCGTCGAAAATATCGGCAATTGTCAGGATACGCACGCGTACCGGGATTTCGTCCGATTCGAGCCCGCGCGGGTAGCCGCTGCCGTCGAGTTTTTCGTGGTGGGCGCCCGCGATTTCAGGTACTTTGCGCAAGTCACAGTTCCAGGGGATGCGCAGGAGAATTTCCTCGCTGCGTGAGACGTGCGAACGCATGTCTTCCCATTCACGGGCGGTGAGCGTGCCGTTGGGTGTGGTTAGGTGGTCGACTTCCTCGGCCGTGAGGAAATCCATGGTTTTACCGTTGGCGAGGGCGATGCGTTGCCCGCCGATGCGGCGCACCGTCGCCATGTCCTCAAGTGTGAGTTTCCACTTGCCGCTGATTTCGCGCAGGAAGGCCAAATCGGTTTCGAGTTGTTTGGTAAAAGCGCGCACACGCATGTCGATTTGGGTGTAGATCTCGGGATCGGGCGGCATTGATTGGGCCAGTGAGTCGCGCACGAGGTCTTCGAGCAAGTTTTGTCGGTAAATACTGCGAATGTAGTCGAAGCGTTGTGCCACCAGTGCCATGTGATCTTCGACGAGGCGTTCACTTTTGCTGAGCACGCCTTCGCGCACGCCGACTTTACCGAAATCGTGCAGCAGCGCGGCATAACGCAGTTCGGTAAGTTCACCGGATGTAAAGCGCAGCTTGGCATAGGGTCCGGTGCGAATTTGGTCGACCGCTTCGGCCAAAGCGAGGCTGTACTTGGCGACGCGTTCGGAGTGCCCGGCCGTGACTGGGTCGCGCGCTTCGATGGCAAACACCGAAGCTTCGACAAACCCTTCGAACATGCGGTAGATGTCCTCGGTCAGTTTGGCGCGTTCGATGGCAAAGGCAACGTTGCTGGCGAGAATGCACAAAAGGTTTAAATCGTTGCGGTTAAAGCGCGAGTTACTTTGGCGCGTGTCGAGCATTATGACGCCGAGCATATCGCTCTGACCGATTAGCGGCGCGCACATGCAGGACGAAATATCGGCTTGAACGATGGACTCGGAGAGTTCGTCTTCGCCCATGCCTTCTTCGCCTCGGAAAAACAGCACTGTTTCGCCGGTTTGCACGACGCGTTCCAGCATGCTGCGGCTCATTTTTACTTCACGGCGGCTGCTGGGATCGAGGTCGCGCGTACGCACGAGGATTGGTTGCAGACCGCGCTGTTCGTGGCGCAGACTAATCGAAAACAAGTTGGCTTCAGCAAAGGATTTAAAGGCGGCTTCGCAGACCAATTCGAGAATTTTGTCGAGGTGGCTGAGGCCGTTGAGGCGATTGGCCAGGTTGAAGAGGATCTTGAGACGCCCGTCCTTGGCGCTGAACTCTTGCGAAAGCGCTTCGCGCGGCTTGGCCGACGCCATGAATTGGTCGGCCGAGGCTTGGGTCAGGGTGAACCCGCTGGCGCCCGCTTCTTGTTCACTGTGAAACACGCGCTGAACTTCGAAATGGATCGAGCTGGCGCCGAGCCGAATCGTGCCGCTGTCGCTGAGCAGCAACGACAGTTTTTTACCGTCGCGGTGCAGTTGCGCTTGGTGCCCGCCGGTATCGACCAAGGTGCCGTGACTGCTGTTGAGGTCCTTAAACCAAAAGCCGTCTTCACTGCGCAGAAACACGCCGTGGTTGCCGGAGACGTAGAGATCGCGAATGGTGAAATCATTGTGTGCGGCGCGACCGAGCGTGATGCGCGGTTGGTCGAAGCGGGTCGACTTACCGTAGTCGGGCCCACTTTCCACCGTCAGCACAAGCACCGGCCGATTCATCAGCGTGGCCGTGGATGGAAGGGATTGTTGCGTCACAGAGGACTCCACCGCGTCTTGGATCCAGAGAACTCCTTCATTGTACCTAAAATAAATGTAAGAAAGTCAAATTTGGGCGGCGGCTTGGGGTGGATCACCGTTGTGGTCAAATTTGGGCGGCGGCTTGGGGTGGATCACCGTTGTGGTCATGTTTGAGCAGAGTCGGTTGCCTGCTCTTCCGTTCTTTGGCGATTTTTAGATAGCCCTTTCCCGTTCTGGCAATCCAGCTCTTGCCGGTTGGAAGCCAGTCGACATCAAATGGCTTTCTGATCTTTGGGATGGGTGTGCCCGTCTTGTCGTAGCGAAAAGAAAAGGGGGGCTTCGACCGAAACAAAACCATCGAGGTCCTTACCTAAACCAAGTGTTTCTTGGCGGCGAAATTGCGCGATCTGTTGGGCTGCAACATCTCGTGAAAATGCTCGCCGTGTTTGCCGGTGCGCGACCCGATCCGCTTTTTTCAAAACGTTTCGCACTAAATGTGATGCGTCCTGCGTCAAAATTTGGCGAATTCATCCACTCGAACCGCTCCGTTTAGGCGTTAACCCCGCTTGGCAAAGAAAAAGATCCTGCGCCCCGATTGCCGAAGGGGCGCAACAGCCCAATTTGATCCGAGTCGTGATGCAATAGGTGTTCATTAAATAGGTGTTCATTAAAATCGAGCTCGTAAAAGTACCCTTTGTCGCCTTTAGCAAAGTATCTTGGGGAAAGCGGTTCGTAAAGGTCAATCGAGCCTATTTTAGGGTTGGCCAAAAAGCCGAGGATAATTAATCATGAGCGGATGGCTTTCCTTTAAGACCAACAGTGTTCGGCCGCTCAATTTGTACCTGTTTTTTTGAGCGCATTCTGGGTTGGTCGCCGTCGCTTTTTTAGTGATTTAGGCGCCCAAGACGGTTGCACCATTTTATTTGATGACAGTTTTCCCAAAATGCGATGGTCTGAGCGGTTAAGTTGAGATGAATTTCAACGATTAGGCGGGCAACGGTTTGGCGGTGGTGGCTTAGTGTTGGCTGCTGGACACCCCTGCCACCAAATCTTGGCGTGTGGCGAGGTTGGTTCTCCAAGCTTTATCCATCTCGAGGGGACACCGAGAAAGGGGTAGCTCCTGTATATGATTGTCTCATTCAAGAGAATCTTTGATTTTGATGAGATTTGAATTTTCTTGTTTTTGAAGAGTTTCGTGTTGATGGGTGGCTTATAATTCCGGTTATCTGGTAAACAATTGGTGTTTTTAGTTTTGTAGGGATCGGGATTTGCTTTTTGGTTTTTGTTCTTTCAGAATTGCCTTTGTTTTCGCTTGGATTGTGTGTATCGTTTTTTGTGTTCGTTGAATGAAATATCTAAAGCTAGGAGAAAAATAATGGTTAAGAAAATTATTGCTGTTGCGTTGATTTTGTCTGCTTCCGCTGCCGCGCTGGCCGCTTTGTCTGATCGTGAAACGCCTGCCTCCGTCCAGATTAGTTGTCATGAGTATGCTGATCAGCGCGCCAGACGTGGCACACCTGAGTGGCTTGACGCTTATGAAGAATGCGTGTGCATTGTTCAAGAGTGTATGTAACTCCAAGGTGCGAAAGGTGACGTCGGTTATGGCCAAAGACTCAGTAAAAGAATTCGGCACATGCGTCTCCTTCCCAACTGGGTCGGGGGCACTATTGCGAGCGTTTATTGTTTGAGTCCTAGCCAAAGTGGCTGATAAGTCTCGCGTTTGTCTGAGGCTTGTTCTGTCGCGGGCTTGTAGGACAGTCATCACCACCGGCTCTGACGAGCTTGGTCCGTGCCTATCGCTTGGCGCTGTGGTTAACTTATGTTGATCACAGCGTCTTTTAATCGATCCATTTTGAATAGCTGTCTATTTACGCTTAATGTTGTTTGGTTACTTTCGTTTTTTCGGCGTCAGGCGGGGCTTGTGTTACCTTTTTTTGCGGCTTGTGAACTTCTCGAGTTCGGCCAGGCCGATACTGATTTCGTGGTCGGTGACGCCCGCCGCACGCAGGTTCCATGCAATCAGAAAGCGGCAGATTTGGTGGGCGTCGCGTTGGACTTCACCGGTGACCGCCGCTTCCAGCGCCGCTGCGCAACCGCCCATCCAGGTTTCAATCATGAGCTCGGTGTCGATGCTTTCCAAGCCGTGGCGGTCACTGAGTAGGTTGGGGTGTTCTTCGAGAAAGCGTTTTAGCGCGGCGGTGTAGTAATTAAAAGTCGATTCGCGCAGGGCCGGTTGCGCCAAACCGAGCAAAATGATGCGCGAGATTTCGGAGTTCTCTAAGATCTTTGAGATGAGGATGTAAACCGAAATGGTTAGACGGGTGACGGCGTCTTCCGGCAAGGTGGCAACGGCGGCTTCGGCCTCGTCCTTAATTTCCAAGGTAATGTCTTCCACCAAGGCCTGCAGCAAGCTGCCCTTGTTGCTGAAATAAAAGTAGCAGTTGCCAATGCTGGTGCCGGCTTCTTTAACGACTTGCTGCATGGTGGTTTTTTCGTAGCCCTGGCGGCTGAACAACTTGCGCGCCGCTGCTAAAATTTCCTGACGCCGCAGGGCCGTCCCTCGTTGTTTCTCGTTGTCACTCAAGCGCGGCTCCTTTTTGCGGCCCATGCAACAGCTTGATTTTGGTACCCTTCGCCGGCCGGCGACCCATTGCGTTCGTTGCTGTTGGCTTTTGTAACGCCTAGCCTAACCGTTCGCTCATCGCGACTCAAGTGCTTTAGGCGCCGCTCGCGTCACAAATGGTCGACTGGTGCCGCTTCGCGCCGGTTGGTTGCTCACTGGCGCCGCATCGGTTCCGGTTTTTCTTTGCTGTGGTTTGTGCCAAATTCCCCCTGCGCTCGGGGAATCCCTTGACCCACTTCGAACAGCATTCTATAACCAAGACATCATTTCATGTTCTCGTGGCCGCTTTGATTCGTGGTTTTGCCGGGTGAGGGTTCTTGGGGTCCTGACGTTTTGTGTCGCCTCACACCGCGCAACGAACAGGGTTCGGCGCGAAAGGGAGTTTTTCTCATGTACGATGCTTTTGTGTACGACGCCGTGCGTACGCCGCGCGGTAAAGGTAAACCGGACGGCTCATTGCACGAAGTCAAACCCATCGACCTGTTGGTGCCCTTATTTCATGCCCTGCGCGAACGGCAGTCGCTCGATCCGGCCGCCGTCGAAGACGTGGTGCTCGGTTGTGTCACACCGGTCGGCGAACAAGGCGGCAATATTGCCCGCATTGCCTCGCTGTACGCCGGTTGGGGCGACTCGGTGCCAGGACAGACCTTAAACCGTTTTTGTGCCTCTGGCTTGGAGGCGATTAACCTGGCCGCCGCCAAGGTCGCTTCCGGGATCGAGGATTTGGTGATTGCCGGCGGGGTCGAATCGATGTCGCGCATTAAAATGTCCTCCGACGGCGGCGCTTGGTTTCTCGATCCGCTGATTAACGCGGCCACGGCCTTCATTCCGCAAGGCGTTTCCGCCGATTTGATTGCCACATTAGAAGGCTACGACCGTGCGCGACTCGATGCCTTTGCTGCATCCTCCCACCAAAAAGCGGCGGCGGCGCAACAGGCAGGCCATTTTGATAAAAGCCTGGTGCCGGTCGTGGATGTCAACGGTTTGACGATCCTCGACCGCGATGAAACGATTCGGCCCGGCACCACGCCGGAAAAAATCGCCGGCCTCAAACCCTCGTTTGCGATGCCGGGTGAAATGGGTTTCGACGTGCAGGCGCAACGCAAGTACCCACAGGTGGAAACGATTAATCACGTCCATCACGCCGGCAACTCGTCCGGCATTGTCGACGGTGCCGCCTTGGTTTTGATTGGCAACCACCACATTGGCGAACAGCTCGGTTTGAAACCGCGTGCCCGCATTCGCGGCATTGGTTCGGTGGCGACGGAGCCTACGATTATGTTGACCGGCCCGGCGCCGGCTTCGCGTAAAGCACTGGCTAAGGCCGGCGTGAGCGCCGGTGATATCGACCTGTGGGAAATAAACGAAGCCTTTGCGGCGGTTGTGCTCAAAGCGGTCGACGACCTTGCCATCGACATCGACAAGGTGAATGTCAACGGCGGCGCGATTGCGCTGGGCCACCCACTGGGCGCTACCGGCGCCATGATTCTGGGTACGGTGCTCGACGAATTGGAACGCCGTGACCAAAGCCTGGGTCTGGCGACGCTGTGTGTCGGTGCCGGTATGGGCGTGGCCACGGTGATTGAGCGCTTGAATTAATCGCGGCGCCGACGCCGGCGCATCCGCAAGCTGCAATGCTCGAGGAGCATGGGGGAAATATGTCGATTCGATACGAAAAAGATGAAAGCGGTGTGGTCACGATCACCTTAGACCTGGTGGATCGCGGCGCCAATGTGTTGGGCCCGGATTTGTTGGCGCCCTTCACCAAAATAGTGGGCGACCTGGAAGAAGAGAAAGAGCTGAGCGGGGTCATTTTGGCCTCGGGTAAAAAAGATTGGGTAACCGGTGCCGACCTGGACTTCCTGTTCGCCAATCGCAACGCGGCGGCGATTATGGAACTGGCCGAAACCTTTAAAGGTCTGTCGCGCCGATTGGAGAAGCTGGGAAAACCGGTGGTTGCGGCGCTAAACGGCTCGGCGTTGGGCGGCGGTTTAGAGTTGGCCTTGGCCTGTCATTACCGCGTCGCGTTGCGCAATCCCAAAGCCAAGTTCGGGTTTCCCGAGGCGAAATTGGGTTTGTTGCCAGGCGGCGGTGGCACGCAGCGTTTGCCGCGCATGCTTGGCATTCAGGCCGCTTTGCCGCATTTGATTGAAGGGAAAGACCTCAAGTTGGACGCCGCGCTTAAGGCCGGTTTCATCGATGCGATTGCCGAAACGCCGGAACAGTTCGACGGTTTGGCGCGTACCTTTATCGCCGAAAACAAGCGGGTGATGAAGCCCTGGGATAAAAAGGGTTTTCGTTGGCCGGGCGGCGACAGCAAACGGCCCGACAACGCACAAATGTGGGCGATTGCGCCGTCGATGATGCACGAAAAAACGCGTGGCAACTACCCGGCGATTAAAAATATTTTGGCCTGCGTTTACGAAGGTAGCTGGGTCGATTTCGATACGGCGAGCCGCATTGAGTCGCGTTACTTTGCCGAGCTGGCCTGTAGTCAAACGGCGGCCAATATGATCGGCGCGTTCTGGTTCCAGCTCAACAGCATCAACAAAGGCGCCTGTCGGCCGGCCGATTTCGAGCGTCGTTTGGTGCAAAAAGTGGGCATCCTCGGCGCGGGCATGATGGGCGCGGGCATCGCCTATGTGGCGGCGCTTTCCGGGATCGACGTGGTGCTGAAAGACGTGGCCAAGAGCGCGGCTGAGAAGGGTAAAGACTACAGCCGTAAGCTGTTAAAGAAACGCCTGGATCGCGGCCGGATGGATCAGGAAAAGCACGATCGCACCTTGGATCGTATTCTCACCACCGACCACGCCGCCGATCTGCAGGGCTGCGATTTGGTGATCGAAGCGGTGTTTGAGGATCGCGACCTCAAAGCGAAGGTGACGGCCGAGGCTGAGGCGCGTCTCGAAGCCGACGCCGTGTTTGCGTCCAACACCTCGACTTTGCCGATTTCCGGTTTGGCCGAAGCCTCGCAGCGACCCGAGAACTTTATTGGGCTGCACTTCTTCTCGCCGGTCGACAAGATGCCGTTGGTGGAGATCATCGTTGGCAAACGCACTTCACCGAAAACCTTGGCGCGCGCTTTTGATTTCGTTCAGCAAATCAAGAAAACGCCGATTGTGGTTAACGACAGTCGCGGTTTCTATACCTCGCGCGTGTTTTCGACTTACGTGCAAGAGGGGATGGCGCTGATTCAAGAAGGCCAACACCCGCGCGCGATTGAACACGCCGGGCTCGAAGCGGGCATGCCGGTCGGGCCCTTGGCGCTGGTCGACGAAGTGAGTCTGACCCTGATTCACCGCATCCTCGACCAAACGCGGCGCGACTTTGAAGCGGAAGGCAAACCTTATGTGGCGCATCCCGGTGATCCCGTTGTAATGAAGATGGTGACCGAGCTGGAGCGGCCCGGGAAAAAAGGGCGTGCCGGCTTCTACGAGTATCCTGACTCGGGCAAGAAACACCTGTGGCCGCGTTTGGGTGAGTTCTTTCCGCTTGCCGATGAGCAAATGAGTCAAGCCGAAATGCAGGAACGTTTGATGTTCATTCAGGCGATTGAAACGGTGCGCTGCGTTGAGGAAGGTGTCTTGACGAGTGTCGCCGACGCCAATATCGGCAGCATTTTCGGTTGGGGTTTTGCCCCGTTCAAGGGTGGAACGCTGCAGTACATTAATGATTACGGCTTGGCTGCATTCGTCGCGCGCGCCGACGCCTTGGCTGCGCGTTGGGGCGTGCGTTTCAGCGTGCCGCAAAAGTTGCGCGATATGGCCGCCGCCGGTGAAACCTTCGTGTAGACGAGACCGGCTGATCCGCGCCGGCCACCGCGCCGGCGCGATGACTAGGGAAGGAGCATAAGCATGAAATCGCCGTATTTTACCGTGGAGCACGAGGTCTTCCGCGAGGGCGTCCGCAAGTTTGTCACGGAGGAAGTGGCGCCCAACGCCGATCTTTGGGAGCGCCACCACATGATCCCGCGTGAGATCTGGCAACGCATGGGCGAATTGGGTTATTTGGGCATTAATCACAGCGAGGATTACGGCGGTTCCGAGGCCGATTTTTTCTTCGCGGTTGTCTTCTTGGAAGAACTGGCCCGTGGCAATATGGGCGGCTTTACCGCCTCCGTTTCCGTGCAGCAATGGATGGCGACGGCACACTTGGCCAAGGTCGGTAGTCCCGATTTGAAGGCCCGTTTTCTGGCACCGTCGATTGAGGGCCGTGCCATTGGCGCGTTGGCAATTTCGGAGCCCGACGCGGGCTCGGATGTGGCCAACGTACGCACGCGTGCCCGCCGCGAGGGCGACGAGTACGTTATTGACGGCGCCAAGATGTTTATTACCAATGGTTACTATGCCGATTTTGTCGTCGTCGCCTGTCGCACCGGTGAGGAGGGCGCCGCCGGCATTAGCCTCATCGTGGTGGAAACCACGCGGCCGGGTTTTAAAGCGCGCAAGCTCGACAAAATCGGCTGGCACTGTTCGGATACCGCCGAAATGTCATTTGACGGCGTGCGCGTGCCCGTGAGCAACTGCATTGGCCAGGAGAATCACGGTTTCTATTACCTGATGGAAAGCTTCCAACTCGAGCGGTTGGTCGGCGCGATTAGTGCCATCGGCGCCGCTGATTACTGCCTGGAATTCACCAACAAGTACATTCGCGAACGCCAGGCTTTTGGTCGGCCGGTGGCGCGCTTCCAGACGATTCGCCACGAAATCGCCGATATGGCGACAGAGCTGGCGGCGGCGCGGCAACTGGTGTACCACACCGCTTGGCTTTACGAGCAAGGCGAGGTGCCGGTGCTGGAGTGTTCGATGGTGAAGCTCAAGGCGGCCGAACTCTGCAACGACATTATCGACCGTTGTTTGCAGTGCCACGGCGGTTACGGTTACATGGAAGAGTATCCGATTGCGCGCGCCTACCGCGATACGCGGGTCGGCACCATTGCGGGCGGGACCTCGGCCATCATGCGTGAGATTATTGCCAAAATGTTGCTGGACGACACCCAATACGGCTCAGTTTATCGCGGTGGTAACGGCAATGGTGCGGCCAAAGCAGCGCCGAAAGACCTCGGCACCAAAAAGGCGGACCCAGCCAAAGCTACGAAGCCGGTTGAACGCGAGCGGGAGGCGGCCGAGACGCGCTCGATTGCCGGCCTGTTCGCGCGTTTGCCGGAACGTTTCTCGCGCGAGCTGTGGTCAGGCGAAGACCTGGTGTTCCACTTTAATATAGAAGGGGACGGCGGTGGTGCTTTCACCGTGCGGGTTGTCGACGGTGAGGTTTCCAGCGATAGCGGTTTGAGCGGTGCACCTGATTGTGTCGTCGATACCGGCGCCACGCTGTTCCTCGACATTGAGGCGGGTCGCTCAAATCCGCAGACGGCGTTTATGAGCGGCGGTCTGCGCGTGAGCAGCATTCCTCACGTTTTAACCTTTATGCGCATTTTCCAGTTGGGTTAAGCGCGACAGACACAAAAAACGGCAAGCAAGGATTGCTATTCCTGCTTGCCGTTTTTTTTTAGGTGAACTTACCAGCGGTAGTGGAGTTGTACCCGTGTGTTGCGACCCGGTTCGCTGAAGCGATCTAGGGTGGCGTCGTCGGCGTTGCGCCCGCGCACCACTTGCCATTGCCAGTAGTGTTCGTCGCCGATGTTGAACAGGCCTAGGTTGAGGCGCCAGCCGCTTTGGAACGACCAAGCGAAGGTGGCGTCGACGGTGGTGACCGCTTCGGGAATGAAGGGATTGGGGTTGCCGTCATTGGCGACCAAGCCGCTTTTCTCGGCTGTGTGGGTCAAGCTCAGGCCGGCTTGAATGCCGTGGGCGGCGGCGCGGTAATTCACACCCAGTACCGCTTGGCTGGGATCAATACTCGCCAGCGGTGCGCCGGTAGCGCGGTCCTCGCTGTCGAGATCCGTGTAGGCCGCGCGCAAACGCCAGGCTGAACCAATGCGGGTATCCAGTGCCGCTTCCCAACCTTCGATGGCGACGTTATCGAGATTTTGTGGTTGGAACAACATAATGCCTGTCTGGCTAAAGCCGACGAAGGCCGTGTCTTGAATGAAATCGTCATAGCGATTTTCGAAACGCGTGAGGCGGGCGGAAAAGTTGTGCCACAGGGCGCGCAGCCCGAGTTCGAGATTGCGGCTGCTTTCGGCGTCGAGGTCGGCGTTGGGCAGGGTTTGATAGCCACCCGCCAGGTTGGTGAACCCCGAGTTCACCGACGAGTGGGGTGGTGCGCGAAAACCTTCCGCGTAGAGCGCGTTGGCGCTCAACCAGCTATTGATATCAAGCGTGACGCCCAGTTTGGGCGTTAGGGCACCGTCGTCAAGTGTTTGCGGGGTGCTGCTGTTGCCCGTGCCCGCCAGATAAACCGCATCGTCTTGTTTGGGGTCAATGCGGTAGTGGTCGTAACGCAATCCCGGCGTCAGTGCCAAACGCTCCGACCAGAAACGGCCGTGCCACTGCACGTAGGCGCCCAGTTCCCGCACATCGCTGATCGGGAAATAGCGGCTGGGGAACACCAGCGTGCCTTGGTAGGCGTCGGGGTTGCCGCTGTCCAGGTCGAACTCGGTGCGGTCGCGGACCTGTTCAAAGCGGGTTTGGTTGGCGGTGATACCGTAGGTCCAATCGCCCGCGTGACTTTTGGTGAACATTAGGTCGAACCCGTAACCCCTTTGTTCCATATCGAAACTGCCGTTGCGGCGGATGTTGGTCGCCATCGGGCCGCGTCGCGTGTTGCGGGTTTCCACCGTGTCTTGCGTTGTTTCGTCCTGGGTTAGGTACAGCCGCGCCTGAAACGTGTCGGCGAGCAGGGCGTCACACTCGCGTTGGTGGTTCATGCTTAAACGCAGGCGTTGCTGTTCGTCTTGTGCTTCAAAGTCGCTGATGGTGACCAAGGCGCCGAACTGTTCGGATACGCCTTCGCTGCTGTAAACGCGCGTGTCGGTATCGCTGTTGTAAATCTCGGCCGCCCATTCCCAACGAGCGCTGTCATTGGCTTGGAACACACTCTTGAGCAGCAATTGTCGTGTTTTACCGTCGCTGTCGTTGGGCAAAGTGCGCGTGCCGTCGCGGCTGTCGATCGTGCCTTGGTTGTCACGTGCTTCCTGGTCGCGCAGGGTGGCCGCCGCCATCAGAGACCATCGCCCTTGGCGCCAGGCCGTTGCCGCGCTTAAACTGCGGCCCGCCGTGGTGGAATCGTAACCGGTTTTGAGGCGGCCCCCGTGGTTTTGGCTTGCGCCCAGCAAGTCGTCGGGACCAATCGTCTGCAGCGCAACCACGCCGCCCAGTGCGTCGCTGCCGTACAATGAGGAGCTTGCACTTTTGACGACCTCGGCTGATTGCAGGAAGTCGACGTCAATTTGGTACTGGTGAATCGCCAGCGGGCCGAAGGCAAAGGATTCGGCTGTGCGCACGCCGTCGATTTGCGTATGGACGCGGTTGGCACCCACACCGCGAATGCGGAAGCCGTTGAGGCCGAGGCGTTCTGGGTCGAGAGCAACCGTCACGCCTGGTTCGTATCGCACTAAGTCACTGCTGTCGACCATGACTTCGCGTTCGATTTGGCGTTGGTCGATCACGCTTACGC
Organism: Holophagae bacterium; assembly: GCA_030429565.1. Classification (GTDB taxonomy): domain Bacteria; phylum Acidobacteriota; class Holophagae; order Acanthopleuribacterales; family Acanthopleuribacteraceae; genus Acanthopleuribacter. The sequence goes on from JAUIFE010000003.1 coordinate 435,428, forward strand.
TGCCCGCTGTTTCGGCCAGCGCGGTCGGCGTTCGTTCAGCCACCACCGTCATTTGTTCCAGTAAGGTCGGGCTTTCTTCTTCGGGGGCGGGCGGTTCGGCGGCCCACAGACCGAAGGGGAGGCACAGGCTCAAGGCCCAGCGGGATAAGGTTCTCATGCTAGGCTCCTAGTACGATGCCGTGGTTTCTTCGGCGGGTGGGTTGAGGAACTGATCGATCAGTGCGCGCACTTGTTTGCGTGTTTCGGCTGAACGATAGCCGCGTTTGCCGGCCAGTTCGCGATCTAACTTAAACAGGTGGCGATACAGGGCTTTGTCGTCGATTTGCTTGGCAAAAGTCAGGTGGTCGTGTTTTTGGTAGACCTCGGCCCAAACCGCGCGTACGTCGGCCCAGTACGTTTTGTGCTCTTCCCACCATGCGGTGGCCTCGGCACAGCGGGTGGGCAAGGTTCGTTCGTAGCTATTGAGGCCGAGTTCGCGCGCGATGACTTGGTTTTCCTCGGTGCTTTCACCCAGCTTCAGCTTGTAGTTGTCTTGTTCGTGGACCCAGCCGGTTTGTGTCAAAGTCTGGCGGTTGCGTGCCACCATGATGTCGTAATCCGAGCGTTTGGTGTACTCGCGGCGCGGCAAAGGGCGGTTGGTGGGTTCCGATTCCCACTGCGACAAATCGCCGATATGCAGCCACTTGCCAAATCCTTCGTAACGTGGACTGTCGTCTACCTGAAACACCCGCTGGGTCCAAGTACCGCGTACGGCGGTTTCGGGCAGGGTGCGTTTGGCCCAGGTATCGCGACCCTGGTATTCCAGAAGTTCGCGGTTTTCGTAAAGCCAATCTTGGCGCCAGTGTTTCACGATGCCGTGGTCGGTTTGCAACACGTGCTGGAGCACAATTTTGTCCGCGCTTTCTTCTAAAACGAGCACGATTTCGAGGGCGCCGCTGTCGTAGGCGGGTTTGAGGTCGTAGCCAATCGGGAAGCCGACGGTTTCCTCGAAATGGAAATCAACCACGTAGGTACCCGCCATGGCGAGGATGGCCTGGCGATCGCGTTCTTTGGGGGCGAGGGCGGCGGGTTCGGCGGCAAGTAGCGGGGTGAGAACGAGGAGACAGAGGAGGAACAATCGGGACATGACGGGCTCCTAATGGCTAAATGTGAATTGAGAAGCAGTCTCAATAATTGCTAGCAATTAAAAGCTGTGCCTGCCCCGCTGTCAAGAAGATGTTGGAAAGCGGCTCTAAAATAACGGCTTGTGCGAGCTGGGCCGCAAGGCGCACCGCGCCCGTTGCGGCGGGGCCGGCGCCGAAGCTTGCCACCATTCCCTTTCTTTTGTTTGGGGGGCGGGTTTCCCCGGGCGGGGTTAGCGTCGCTTTTTGCCCAAGTAATTGCGCACCGGCGTCAGGTTATCGATGGCGACTTCACCACATCGCAACGCGGTCGAAGGGCCGCCGTCTAGGTTGAGCAAACGCTCGACGTCGGGCATGTGGTTTTTGACTAAATGGGCGAGATCGTACAAGTCAATCGGGCTCGTTACCAAAACAAACATGTCGCCGTTGTGTTTGCGGCCGACCAGCGTGCGCGCCGCGTGTCGGCCCTTGGCGCGGCGGATGCCGATGGTGCCGCCGGGATCAATGACGTGCGGTCCGCTCTGTAGGACCGAGGGGTAGGTTTGCGCGTCGGGGAGGCGTGTGTGCAGTGAAAGCGTGCCGTGTCGGTTGAGCGCGATGAAACCCGAGAGTTTGCGATTAACGCCGGCTTTAATCACTTTGCCGTCGATGCGGCAATAACCGCTCGGCGAATAATCCGCCTCAAAGTAACCACCGTTAATCATGAACTGGTGCCGTGTCGGCGACCAAAAGCTGCCGATCCGTGGTGAACCGCTGCGGTCCGGTGCGTCCAATAAAAAGAAATCGCGATTGTCGGCGACACTGATGGGAATCAGCCACGCTTCGAACGCCGTCTCATCGGGGCGCCACACCAATGGTGCGTCGGTTTTTTGGGGTTGTAAGAGCAGCAGCAAAAACAAGGTGGCCAATGTGATAGCTCCTCGGGGTGCGGGTTCGCCTAGCAGACGGTCGGTGTTGACTTTTTCTAACCGAGTGTCGAAAAAAACGACCGGCCTGGCGGCGAGAGCAGTGGCGGGACACCAAGGTATCCCGCATTCAGTCGCCGTTAGCGAAGGCCTTCCAAGGATTGAATCGTAAAGTTGGTTTCGTCGTCAATCACACAACGTTTGGGATTCAAACCGAGCAGGGTTGGGTAACCCAAGGTTGGGTCGTACTCAATCAGAATATCCGTGTAAGTGCCGACCAAGGCCGTCGCGGCGCGATCAAAGAGATCGTTTACCGTGGGTAAACGGCTGTAGACACTGGGATGGAGGGCTTCGTTGGTGTCGGGATGTACGGCGCTGACAATTTGGCCGTAACGAACCGCCACCCGTGCCGGCAACAACCCGGCTTCGCTGCACAAACAGGCGGCGTCGACCACGTAGGTGTAGGAATCGGTGATGCCGCTTGCCAGCCAGCGGGCACGGTTCTTCTGCAGTTCGGCGCGGTCTTGGGCCCACTCGTCGCGTACGCGCGGATGGCCGGTACTGAGGAACCGCGTCCCGCCGGCTAGGTCACCGCGCAAGCCAACGGCATAGAGCAAATCGCTGCTTTCGATGGTGATCACGGTTCCTGGCAAGTTACTTAGGTAGCTCGATAACTGCAGGACGAGTTTTTTGGATTCCGTTTCTTCGATCAGCAACGGTTCGCTCGTTAACGGCGATCCGTCGCGGTTGGTTTGGGTCACCATCAACTGAATGCCGCCGCATTCGGGATTCACAAACACCAAGCCGTCAAATAATTGACCCCAATCGGCTTGGGTAAACCGCCAAATGCGGGCGGGCCTGGCAAGCGCCGGTTGGTAGGCAAAGGCCGTTGGTTGGCCGGCGTTGCTGTAAGTGATACCGACCTCAAGCGGGTTTTCGGTGGTTACCGTGACATAGGCGGTTTCGCCCTGTTCGTGAAAGTCGGCGCTGTTGCGCACCAGCAACTCGCCAGGCGCGAGCCGGTAGTTGCGCTCGTCGAGGCGGTTGCCGTCGGCATCGTAATAAACGAGCGTTGCCGAACTGGTTTCGTTAAAGCGGTTCTCCAGCAAAAGCTCACCGGCAAAGGCGCTGTCAGGTTTGGGGATGTGTGGGATAAAAAGCGGATCATCAGCAGCAAGAAGAACGAAAAGACTGAGTGCCGGCAGGCAGGTCCAAAGACGGAACAACATAAAAAACTCCTTGGTTTACATGGGTTAAGCGCGCCAAGGACGAGATCGAGACAGGGGCACAAAGCGCAAGGCAACCCAACGAAAAGATAAATGGAAGGTGTCGTGAACCCAATAAGGGCGACGCGTCGCTCACCAACACGCACTCATCGAACCTTTACAAAGCTCAAAACGGTGGCGGGATGAAACGTGGGTGAACCAAGTCTTTAGTGCAAGGAGGACAAAAGGGTAGAGAAGCAAAATCGTTGCCGGCCAAGCAACCGGCGAGGGTGCTAACCCAGTGTAAAACCACTTGGAAACAAATCTGTAAGATAACGTCAAGAATAAAAATGTAACGTTTTTGTAAAACGCGCACTTTTTGTAGACCTTTTTTCGTGGCCAAACGTTATTACAGGTACGAAACGAGTTCACAGCTCGTCGGAACGGCCGGGCCTTAAAAGCAATGATTTTCCCATGAATGGCGTACCCCAAGGAGGCACCATAATGGATTCTGATAAAACCGTTCGCAAGTTCGCTTCTTTCATGTGGGCCCGCAAGGCTCTGTTGCCCAAGTTTAACTCACCTCTAGCTGTATATGATTGGTTCTTATCAGCATGGGGCAAACCCCTGAAAGAGAGTGAACGTCAATCGGCCTACCTCGCCGCCTGGCAATTCTCGCTCGCGACGGGTGTGGTCAAACTCTAAAACCGGCCTTCCCTGATTTACCAAAACGCTCACGCGGACCTCCTCAACTTCAGCTATCACCCGCGTTAAACAGTTGTGAATTTACCAAAATAACCAAATTAACCCTAGACTCTCTCCTCTCTTGTTTCTCCATCCTACTCCCACCTCTCCAACGGGAATTTTCCGCTTCCACGGTTTGGCAATGGCCGTGGAAGCGGCTTTTTTTTTTGGAGGAAGGGCGATTTTGGGGGCGGCCCTTTTTGGTTATTGTGCGCCCGGCGGAAGAAGCCGTCGCTTCGAAAGCGTCGAAGCTGCCGCGCCCTATTTGGTTGGTATCGCTTGTGTGCGGTTTCCGCTTCGCCTACCTGGGATTGGAAGGGCGACCTTGCTTTTCTTTGCGGTTGGTGGCCGCGCTCGCCTCGGAAGAAGTGGCGCGTCGATTGATCCGTCTCCGATCGGAACGCCGCCCGCGATGTTGTGATCGGCGGTATGCCGGCCCCCATTTCCATCGGCGCGGTCAGGGACAGGGACAAATTTTTGGTCGACGTCTTTTTGTCTTTCCTTGGCGGGACTCGGTGGCCAAGAGTGGCAAGGTCGCTCACCTTTCCTGTTAGACCAGGGCGCCGCCGCAGGAGCTGCCCGCGCCGGCGGTGCAGCCGTAACAATGATCCGCAAGCGCAATCGGCTGTTGGGTCAGTGATTTAAGGGCGGGGATGTCGAAAATGGTGGCGGCCTTAAAGGAGGCCGGTATCTCAAGCATCTGGTTGAAATCACAATCGTAAATGGCGCCGTCCCAGCCTATCGAAATCAGGTTGCGGCACATGACGCCGTCAACGGCGGCGGGATTGAAGTTGTTGACCAACAACGTCATGTACTCGTCCCACTGGTTGTTGCGCTTCAAAAAGTCGCCAAATCGTTTGATCGGCATGTTGGTGATGGTGTAAAGGTGGTTGAAATCGATGTCGAACAGGGTTTTTAATTCACGCCGATAATCCTGTTCGAGCTTTGTTTGCGGCGGCGGGAGGAACGCACCCAGCGGATTGTAGACCAGCGACAATTCGAGGCCGGTGTCCGCGCGGCCGTAGCCCAAGGCATTGAGCTTTTGCAGGCCGAGGATGCTTTTGTCAAATACGCCGCGACCGCGCTGGTTCTCGACATTTTTTTTGGAATAACAAGGCAACGAGGCGACAACTTGGACCTGGTTGTCGGCTAGAAATTGGGCGGTCCCTTCCCGGCCTGGCTCAAATAAAACGGTTAAGTTGCAGCGATCCATGACCTTGCGGCCGAGCGCGCGAATGCGGGTCACGAAGGTGCGAAAGTGAGGATTGAGCTCCGGTGCGCCGCCGGTGATGTCGACGGTATGAATGCTCGGTGTCTCTTCGAGTAATACCAACAAACGTTCCATCGTGGCGAGCGTCATGATCTCGGTGCGTTTGGGACCGGCCTCGACGTGGCAATGGTGACAGGCCTGATTACACAACTTACCCACATTCACCTGCAGGATTTCGAGGGGACGGCGATCAAGCGTCAAGCCGTGTTCTTCGATGGTGTCGTGAAACGAGCGCATGCTGCAACTAGCCAAGAGTCCGAACTCCAGAAAAAGATCCCTGCATCACATCCCCCAATCTACCACATGCCGGCAGCGGTCGATTCACCTTAACCCCAAACCTCTCAGAATCCGGCCGTCCTTCAAGAATCGCTTTGTTTATGGTTAAAGCGCAAGGCCCCACGCGCAAATTAACCGGAGGACAACGCGCAACCAAGCTAGGCCGATAAAATCAAGCTACGGCATGCCAATGAGTCCGAGGTGGGTGTGGCTGCGATTGGGGCCAGGACAGGGTCGGCACTCTCAAACAGCGCGGACGTGGGTCGCGAAACACACGAACCAATGAACGCGCCTGTGCTTTCGAGGTGGGCCAAAGCGAAAAAGGGAGGGGGCGTCATCACCCTTCCATGATGTACACTGGTGCGCGGAACGGCCACGGAATGGCCGCGAACATGTGGGAAGGGAGTCAGGATGTCGGTGCTGATCAGTTGTCGCGGGTTGAGTAAATCGTTTGGGGTCGAGACCCTGTTCGACAATTTGAGTTTGAACGTACACGAGGGTGATCGGCTGGGCTTAATTGGGCCCAACGGGGTGGGCAAATCCACCTTACTCAAAATTCTCGCCGGTCAGGACACACCCGACGATGGCGAAGTCGTGTTTCGGCGCCACTTGCGCTTCGCCAAAATTGATCAGGTCTCCTCGTTTCCCGAGGACGCAAGCGTTCTCGATGTGGCTGCCGGTGCCGGCAAAGAAGCCGGGCTCGACGAGAACGAGGCGATGGTCGCGGCTCAGATCCAACTGAGTATGGCCGAGTTCGAGAATTTTGATGTGAAGGTGCGCACGCTGTCCGGCGGCTGGAAGAAACGGCTGGCGATTGCGGCGGCGCGCGTGGCCGACCCACAAGTCTTGCTGCTGGACGAACCGACCAACCACCTCGATATTGAAGGCATCCTCTGGCTTGAAGGGTTCTTGCGCAACGCCGATTTCACCTGGGTCTTGATCAGTCACGACCGTTTCTTTTTGGAGCGCACGGTGAAACGGGTGGCCGAAATTTCGCCGATTTATGAAGACGGTGTGCTCAGCCACGAAGGCGGCTACCGCGATTTCCTTGAAGAAAAGGAACGCGTCATCGAGGCGCGAACCAAGTTGGAAGAATCGCTGGGCAACAAGCTGCGCCGCGAAACGGAATGGCTGAGTCGCCAGCCGAAAGCGCGTACGACCAAAGCTAAGTACCGCGTCGATCAGGCTTACGAGCTGATGGAAACCTTTCGCGAGGTGCGCGCACGCGGGCGTTTTTCCGACAAAGTGCAAATGGATTTCTCGGCTTCCGACCGCAAAACCAAGAAGTTAATCGAAAGCAAAGAGGTTGTTCTAAAGCGGGGTGACAAAGTTATTTTAGATAAATTCGACTGGGTGCTGTCGCCAGGGGCTCGCTTGGGTTTGTTGGGTGGTAACGGGACGGGGAAGACCTCGATTTTGAAAATGTTTTTGGCCGAAATTGCGCCGCACCTGGGCTCGGTTAGACACGCGGCCCAGTTGGAAGTGGCCTACTTCGATCAGAACCGCGAGCGCCTGAACCCCGAGGAATCGCTCAAAGACGCCATCTCGCCGACGGGCGATTCGGTGATGTTCGGCGACCGTTCGATTCACGTGGTGACCTGGGCTCGACGGTTTCGTTTCAAAAGTGAACAGTTGGAGACGCCGGTTCGATTATTGTCGGGCGGTGAGCAGGCGCGTTTGTTGTTGTCGCGGTTGATGCTGATCAAAGCGGATGTGTTGCTGTTAGACGAACCGACCAACGACCTGGACATTCCGGCTTTGGAAGAGTTGGAAAGTGCACTGGCGGCGTTTCCGGGCGCGGTGGTGCTGGTCAGCCATGACCGCTACCTGTTGTCGCGTGTGTGTGACCAGTACATCGGCCTGAAGGGTGGGGGTGATTGGGCGCGTTACGGCGACTACGAGCAGTGGGAACGCGAGCTGGGCCAACAGTTTGGCGTTACCGAAAAAACGAAAAAAGAAACGGCGCCGAGCAAAGCGGCGCCGGAACCGGCTACGCCGACGAAACGCAAGAAACTCAGCTACAAGGATCAGCGCGAGTACGACGGCATGGAAGAACGAATTCTTGAGGAAGAGGCGTTGTTGGAAGAACTCCAAGCGGAAATGGCCGACCCGGCCAACGCCGCCAACAGCGCTTTGCTGGCCGAGCTTTACGAGAAAACGGCGGTCCAGCAAAAGAAGGTGGAAACCATGTATGAGCGCTGGTCGGAACTGGAGGCGATGGTCGCGTCGGACTGAGGTCGGTTAATCGAGTGTGTCGCGTGGGGTTAAGAACAAGACGGGTTTACCGGGTTCGACCATATGCGGCAGGTAATCGACGCGGTCAATGCGGGCATTGTCGGCATCGCGCAACACAATCAGGTCCTTTTTATTCGACAGTTTCAGTGGATCGATGGGGTGAATCACGCGCGCTTCGCCAGGCTGGATGATGCGCGCATGGGCGGGAACCACGTTGTTGAGCGGTAGCACTTTTTTGGAATTGTCGCTGAGGGTCCAGCCGCTCAGGTCGACGGCCTCACCGCCCATGTTCAGTAACCCGATCCATTCGTTGCCGGCGTCGACGCCCTTGGGATTGACCATCGCCATGGCAATGAACACATCGACGATGTCGTCCTTGACGGTTTGGCGACGGTCGCCTTGGTTGATGATTTCGTCGCTGCCGGAGACCTCGTTGGTTTCAGGGGTGGTATCGATGTTGCCGCCATCGGCGATTTCGTCGTCGGGCTGGGCGAAATAAAGTGGGTTGGCTTCATAGAGGGCGTCGATGAAGCGCAGGCCGGTTAGGGTTTCGACTTCAGTGGTGGTGACCTGATAGGTTTGGTTGTTGTAGCGCGTGCGGCCTCTTTTATCGCGCAAGGCCTGTTCGTCTTGGTAGATCACAAAAGCGCGCACTTCCAATTGGCTGGTGTCCTTGTTGACGAAACAGATTACCTTCCAAAAGCCGGCGGGAATGAGGGCGGTACGACGCCCACTGGGTCGGATGGTGCGGTCGTTATCGCCGTAAAAGGGGCCGGAAAAAACGGTGATTTTGCCGTCGGCATCGAGGTTGAGGTCGCCGATCCATTGTTCCAGCGCCAACCATTCGTCTTGGTTGAGGTTGGCGTGTTGTAGGGCACTGTTGGTGTAATAGAAGGTTTCATCGGAGGCGCGTTGCGCTTCCTGGATGGTGGTGCCGTGAGCGGTATTATTGCGCATGGCCATGTGGCCGCGATCCCAAGGATTACTGCGATAGTAGTCGTTGTCGAGTTGGTGGTCGTTGCCAATGCGTTGGTCGATTTTCCAACGGTTGGTGCGGCGTGTGCGCTTGAAGAAGTTTTGGTTGATGTTAAGGGCGGCAAACGCCAGTGAACGCTTGTTTTCGTGCTGGTTCATCACAACCGAATAGTGAATGTAATCGGCAATATAGGTGTCGCGTAAATCGGGATCGTTTTTTAGGATTTCAATGTCAAGTTCCGGTGAAAATGAGGGCAGGGGAATCGCGATGTTGTCGAGAAAGTGTTCGTTGTAACCTTGCATGTTGGTAACCTCTTTATCCGTGTTTGTGTAGTCGACAAGGACGGGTTGAGGTGGCCGAAAACCGGAAAAAACGCGTTGAAACGCAGTGAGGTGGCGAACACCACAATCAATCGGCCTTTGGTGAGCAACAGGTGGATCGGTACGGTTCCCATGATCGGCGGGCGTTAATCGCCATCGGCTAAGCGCGGCGTTTGAGGACATGCACTTGCGCTGCGTCCGCCGCGCGCCGGCGTAAACCAGGAAAACATGGGTTCGTTATGGGTAGGTTGCACGACCGGGGTCATAGGTTGTTGAGGGAACCGTGAGAATCGCGTCTTTTTTGCGGGTTTTCGGTGTGACCTTGCTCAGATCTGATCGAACTTTTGGCAAAAGTGAAGTTCCTCCGCGACGTCGCTTAAGGCGCATTACACCTAACCGAAGCGCTTCTTGGCGGCGAAATCGCACAATCTGTTGGGTAGAAGCGTATCCAGCAGCGCATTCGAGACAACGAAATCGTGACCTGGCAAACGCAGGCCTTCGGTGGTCTGGTTTTCACGAGCACCAAAGATCCCATCGGTGAACACCAAATTTTTCAGATTCGTTATCTCAACTGCAATCTCAACACCTTTGCAATCTGTATTTTACGTGAAGACCTAGGCTGACAGGCTGATGCCTGAAGGCCCTTTTTAAGGATCAAACTGTGCACCTGTCCGTGACCACGGTGATGCGTGTGTGAGTGATTGGGTGCGTGATTTGCACTGTGGCGGTTGAAAGTTTCAGTTTTGGTTGTTGTAAAAAATGCGAAGTGTCACTTTTTAAATTCGCATAAAAGGGTACAAGTGGGGGAAACACGCGGTCCGTGGTATATGAGCGGTGGATTAAGGGACGTGCCGCCCCATGAGGATCGCAACGGTGTTTCCACGGGACAAACACGGAAATGAGTTTTTTAATTAATGATTAGCACCTTTTTTGGTGCCTCTGTTTGTGTTTACTGTGTAACGTTTTGGCAGATTTATCATAATTGTTCGCGTTCTTAACAGGCAATCGTGATGTCGGCACATGTACACGTTGCATTAATGAAAAAAACAATTAAACCTAAATGACACAATATGGGTGGATTCAATCGTTCAAGACCTTGGCGTGAAATGTGTTGGGAAAACAAATACGTACTTATAAACCTGAGCTGAGCGAAACATGTTGGAAAAAGCGGACCGGGGCCGCGCACGGCGCGTACTGGCAAGTACGGCGAGCATTTTTACGAGATGTTGCAGCCCAACAGATTGTGCGATTTCGCCGCCGAGAATCGCTTAGTTCAGGATAAAGTACGGTGCGGATTTTCACGGCATCTTGTCGCTCAAAAGATTGTACGAGGGCGCCACCCAGAATGGCTTCGTTTCGGTCACAACCCGTGGTTTAAATTTTGAAATCACCTTAGACAAAACTTCATGAGTGAACGGCTCCCCAGCTCTACCAGGCTATTGCGTGCAATGGAGGCCTGTTACCGTCAAATGGCGGTCGGGTGTGCGCGTCGCCGCGAACCGTTCTCACTCAATCAATCGATTCAATTTCATAGGAGTATGAGATGCGGATTAGTTTGTTTTTAATAACGACGCTTTTTTATGGATGGATGTATGCGTCGGAAACGATTCCCGATATCGGAACCTTGCCCGTTAACAATGACAAACCCTTTAGCACACCAAATGCCGCCGCTTATGCTTTAAACGACGGCCGGCCGCGCGCTTTTCCCGCGCTCAACGACACCGGTTTTAGCGGCAACGGTCACGCCGAAACCTGGGACGGTCGCCTGTTCGTGGTGACGCGCACGGCCGGTTGGTTTGCGGCCGCGTTTCGGCCCGAACGGATTGTGCGCAATGACGACGGCACAGTGAGTTTTCGGCAAGGCGCCTTCGGCAGAACGCTGGCTTTGGAATTGAAAACCGATGCGCCGGACATGCAACACAACTGGATTGCGCTGGTGCCCGACCCGGCGGTTGACAGTCAAAACCCCTATCCCTCCAACGCGGACGGTACCTTTAATCGCAACGGTACCTTCGATACTTATAAGGCTTTGGTTTACCACACCTCCCTGCGCAACAACGACAACGACCAAATGGGCATTCGCCGCGCCACCTTTATTGTCGAAAATGCGCGGACGCGTGATGCGCAGGTGGTGCGCGCCGAGTTCACCAGCCCGTTCCAAAAGTTGCGCCTGCAGAACGGCGAAGATTTTCGCTGTATCGAACCGACGGTGACCTTGGACGGACGTTTGATCATCGGCCAAGGCCACCCCGACAACAACGGCCGCATCGACAACCTCGTTTACGGTTGGAACCCGACGCCGGGGGCCACGGATAATTGGCGCGGGCCTTTTTCCCTCGCCGCCATGTACTTCAACGACCGCGACACGCTTGTTGACGGCATTCCCTTTCACGTGCGCTTCCCGATTGCGGAAAATCCCATTCGCGACGCGACCGGCGTTGATTATCAAGCGCGCGAGCTGATCAAAGGCGCTTATCCTTGGATTAGCCACGACGGGACCGAGTTGTTTTACCAAGCCTCGCGTGACGGTGTCAGCGCACGCCGGACCGGTACCAGTGTGGTTGGCCGTTGGACGGGCTGGACGGTGCGTCATATCGACGGCCCGATTAACCCCAACCGCCATGCCGACACGCGTTTGTTCCTGTCGTCGCCAGGAGCGTTTACGACGATGTGGACGCCGTACAAGGATCAGGCCGATTTGGCCTTGCCCTACAGCGTGCGCGGGCCCAGTTATCCCATTTTTGGTTCCAACTCGCGCAACTATGCCGAAATTGGTTTTGACGACTATTTGGACGGCAACTTCGTGCTTTACCTGGGCATGAACGAACAGCTCAATCGCGCGGGCAATTTTCAGGTCACGCGTTCCAACGATACCTCGGGCAACTTCAACAATGCGACCTTGGTTGGTGCCCGTTTTCCAATTGAATACAACGGCCGCGATGAACTGGTGGGCCGTTACGGTCAGGCGATTTACTTTGATAACGGCGACTATTTAGATGTGGCGCGCAGTCGTGGTTGGGACAGTCTGCGCCAAACCTTTTCGGTGGACTTCTGGCTGAATCTACGCCGTGCGAGCGGCACGGTGCGCTTGTTCCATTTGCAGGGCGGCATCGAGATTTACCTGACCAACGGCACGCGGTTAACGGCGGCGGTGACGGATGAGGCGGGCAACCGTCGCGTCTTAAACGGCGTCAATGTACCGACCAATACATGGCGCCACGTTGCCTTGACCTTTGACGGCGATCAAAACGACATGCGTTTGTATGTCGACGGCGTTAATGTGGCGTCGCGCGCGGTTTCTGCTTTAGGTGCCGTCGCCACGGCAGGTGCGGTGCGCATTGGCCCGGAGAATGCGACCGCCCTGATGTTGTTGGATGAAGTGAAAGTTTCCAACGTGGCCCGGCAGCCTTACGAAATCGCTTATTACGCCAACGCGGCCAACCACCGCGCACCGAGCCAAGCGCTGGTGGACGAGGTGCCGGAACATTTACTGCCGGCCCTGCAGCAGGCCACCGATGTGGCGCGTTTCAGCCCTGAAGCGGCGGCTTTGGGGGCGGACTTGTTTGAGGATGTGATCCTTTCGCGCAATCGCACGACGTCCTGTGCCACGTGCCACGATCCGTCGCTGGCGTTCACTGACGGCCTGGCGATTGCGGCGGGCAACGAGCCGACGGATGCGGGCACGCGCAACACGCCGACCTTGTTGAACCGCCTATTTTCCAGTTTCCAGGGGTGGAGTGGCAACGCCGACTCCCTTGACACGCAAGCGCTGGTGCCGATTGCTGCGCCCCATGAAATGAACCTGCCGATCAGCACGGCGGTTCAACGGCTGAGCGCCGAGGGCGGTTACGCGGCACGTTTCCAACAGGTCTTTGGTGAAGCGCCGAATGCAACCAACCTGCCGATTGCACTGGCGAGTTTTCAAGCGTTGCAGTTTTCGGAACGGACCCGCGTTGACGACTATCAAGCAGGCGAGCGCGAGGCGCTTAGTGCCGCTGAACAGCGTGGTTTGGTGCTGTTCGAAGGCAAGGCGCGCTGCAGTGGTTGCCATGCCGGGCCGTTGTTTAGCGACGAAAGTTTTCGTAACAACGGGCTGACGGCGAGCGGTGATATCGGCCGCGCCGACACCACGGGTCGAGAACGCGACAGTGGCTTGTTTAAAGTGCCGACGTTGCGCGAATTGGGCCAGACGGCGCCGTACATGCACGACGGCAGCATGGCAAGTTTGCGCGACGTGGTGTTGGCTTACAACGATGGCGCGCCAAACGCGGCCGGTCGCGACAGCGATATTCGCCCGCTAGAGTTAAATGCCGGTGAAATCAATGACTTAGTGGCTTTTCTGGGCGCTTTATCTGTGAATGGGATTGATGACGGCCCCGACAACCCGCGTCAGGTGGATGAGGTCGCTTTGGCCGCCGGTGTGCTGGTTGGCGGCGCCGGTTCGGCGCAAGCGGGTTTTACTTTGTACGTGTTTGACGATGATTTGGGCGGCTCGGGTAGCCGTTGTGAAAACGCTTGTGCCGAGGCGTGGCCACCGCTGTTGGTCGAGGATTTGGGTGCCTCCGGCGTGGCCGGTTTGGCGACGATTCGACGCAACGACGGTACGCGCCAAGCCGCTTTTAACGGTCGGCCGCTGTACTTCTTCAGCGGTGATCAGCAACCGGGTCAGGCTCGGGGTGACGGCGTCAATGAACGCTGGTGGACGGCCCAAGTCGACAGCGGCGGTGACGGCGGTGACGGCGGCGATGGCGGCGATCCAGCCACGGTGAACAACAGCTTGCGCCGAGGTGATCGCTTAACGCCGGGGGATTTCCTGCGCTCGAGCAACGGCGCCTACCGATTGAATTTTCAAGGTGACGGCAACCTCGTATTACGTGAGGTTGCCACATCGCAAGCGCTGTGGTCGTCTGGAACGCACGGCCAAGATGCCGCCCGGCTGGTTTTGCAAAGCGACGGCAACCTGGTGCTTTACGCGGGTTCGGGCGCGGCCCTTTGGGCGAGTGGCACGAATGGTTCAGGCGCCGACCGTGCGGTGCTCAACAGTGACGGTTCCTTTGTGATTTATGCTGCTAATCGCGCGGTGTGGTCGGCGAACGGTGCGGATGTGCCTGATGACAACTCAGACAACGACTCAGGCAACGACTCAGGCAACGACTCCGGCGATGACTCAGGCAACGACGGAGGCGATGACTCAGGCGATGACTCAGGCAACGACGGAGGCGATGACTCAGGCGATACACCTTTGCAGAACCGTCTCGTCATCGACGCAAGCTTAAATCGTGGTGATTTCCTCCTGTCGGAGAACGGCGCCTTCCGGCTTAATTTCCAAGGTGACGGCAATGTGGTGTTGCGCGATGAAGCGACGCGGCAAGCGTTGTGGTCGACCAAAACCGGTGGTCGCGGCGGTGATCGCATGAGCTTCCAAAGCGACGGCAACCTGGTGTTACGTGACAATCAAGGGGCGCCGTTGTGGTCGAGTGGCACCCATGGTCAAAGCGCCGATCTTGTGCTGCTCACCAACGACGGTTTACTGGTGATTTTCGCCGGGAACAGCGCTATTTGGACGAGCAACCCAGGCGAAAGCGACGATGACGGACAGAGCGACGACGATAACGGTTCGGGTAATGACGACTCGGATGTGCCCAATGGGCTCGTGATCGGTGATACCTTAACCATCGACGCTCATCTGGCCTCGCAAAACGGCGCCTACCGACTCAATTTCCAAGGCGACGGCAACCTGGTTCTGCGTGACGAGGCGACGCGACAAGCGTTGTGGTCGACCAAAACCGGCGGTCGCGACGGGGTGCGGTTGAGCTTGCAAAGCGACGGTAACCTGGTCATGCGTGACAGCCAAGGTGCGCCGTTGTGGTCGAGTGGCACCCACGGCATGGGCGCGGATCGCGTGGTGCTCGGCAACGACGGTTCCCTAGCGATTTATGCCGGTAACACGCCGGTGTGGTTTGCCGGCGAAGACGATGCCGATGACACCGGCGCCGACGAGATCCCCGATGACGGCACCGCGCCGGCGCATGTCATGGCCGGCGGTGATACGCTGAGGATCAATGATTTCCTGGTTTCGTCGAACGGTGCTTACCGAATCACCCTGCAAAGCGACGGCAACCTGGTGTTGCGGGACCGCGCGACGCGGCAGGCATTGTGGTCGACCAAAAGCGGCAACCAGGGCGGCGAACGCTTCACGCTACAAGGTGACGGCAACCTGGTGCTTTATTCAAGTGCCGGGCCGGCACTGTGGTCGAGCAAAACCCATGGCAGCGGTGCCGATCGGGCCGTTTTAGAAAACGACGGCGCGTTGGTGGTTTACGCCGGTAACCGCGCCGTTTGGGCGATTAACCGCGCCGGCAAAATGCAGGCCCGACGCTAATAAACCGAGGTCAGGATCGCGGTGGGTTGCCCGCGGCGATCCTGGCCTTTACCCAGTCACACACGGCCGCTTCGTGTTGTTGTTCGTTCGGGTCGCGATACCACCATGTGAATTGGCATTTCGGCCCGTCCGCACGCGCGACGTCGTGAATCTCACGGCGCAGTGCATCGGGGAGAAGCTGCCAAAAAGCTTCCGTTTCCGCATCGAGCGGAAAAACCAAAAGTACCTTGGGCATCAATTCGCGCCGCGTGAGCAAACCTTCCTCGTTCATGGCAAAAATTTCAGCGGGTCGGGCGCGGGCTGTCGCGGTCATGCTTGCAGGCTCCTAACACGAGAAAAGGCCGGATCACCTGATCCGGCCGCTACTTTTTAAACCCATTTGAGGTTTGACCGCAAAGGTCGTTGCCTTACATCTGAGAACCCTGCAGCGGGAACAGGTTGTGCAACATTTTTTCGGTGCGGTGACGCCAACTGGTCCAATCAGTGCCCTCGGGAAACTCCTCGGCATTGGTGGTCAGGCCTTGTTGGTCGAGCATTTTGGTGAAACGCTGGTTGTAGACTTTTAAGTCCCAGGCTTCTTGGGGGTTGCGGAACTCGTAACGACCCCAGTCCATGTAGGCCTGAAACGAGGCTTTTTGTTCCTCGGTCAACTTTTCCAAGGGTTCTTTGACCATCGGGAAGATGTAGTCGAGGATCATGGCTGAGTGGGTGCCGTATTTGGCGAATTTGTCGGGGTTGTTGATGGTGACCATCATGGCGGTGGCGCCGGTCACGCCGAAGCCGATGTTGGCGCGTTGCTCGGGTTTTTCCGAAATGCGGTACTTCTCGGTGAGCAACGGCAGCAGCTCGTCGGTGACCATGGTTGGGTAGGCCTGGGCGCGCGGTGCCTCGGTGACGAAGGCGACAACGGTCGGGGCGACTTTGTCACCGATTAAGGTGTTGAGGCTTTTTTGCCAGTCGCCGCGTTCCAGCGCCGCCTTACCACCGTGGACAACGGCCAGCGGGTACGTTTCGCTATCGCTGTAACCGTGCGGGGTGTAGACCTGCACGACGACCTTGCCCGAAAGCGTTTTGGACTCGAAGCTGTGTTCCGCGAGCGCACCTTTTTTGTCGCCGTTTTTGCCGACGAAGGCGGGCGGCGCCCATTTGGGACCGGCGACCCAGCTCATGGGCTGCGAATCGGGACCAAAACTCATTTCCATGTCTTTGCCGAGCATGGTGGTTTCGGTTTTATTGGGATTTTTGGGATCGGCGATCATGTCCTTGTAATCGAGGATGAACAGATAGGCGACCATCGCATCGGGATCCAGTTGCGCCGAGTAATAAAAGAGGTTGGTCTCTGCTAAGCGGTGCATGCCTTGTTCTTGCCGTGCGCCAAACAAATCGCCGCCGATTGCGACGTCTTTGTGGTCGCCTTGATAAACAAAATGCACCCAACCGCCGTCTTCCCAGATCGGCGTTTGTTGGGTGCCGGCCATGAAGGCGTCGACCAGCTTTTGCTGCTTGGCGGGTTTCTTGGCCGCTTTGACCTTGGCCAAAAAGGTCGCGAAGTCGGAGCCTTTGGGGGCTTGGTGCCCGCCATCGGCGGCAACGGTGGGCGCATCGCTGATGGTCACGCGGGTTAAGCCGTCGAGCGAGCGCACGAATATGCTGTTATCGGCGAAAGCGGGGTGGCTCCAGTTCAAGGAATCGGTGATTTTAACGGCGGCTTTTTCTTCGTAGCCTTTGTCATGGGCGGTGATGATGTTGACGGTGCCGTCCTTGGCTGCAATCACTAAGTGACCGTCCACCAAAATCAAGAAGCCGTCGCCGGGGGGCCGTGAGCGCCACACCATTTTGCCGTCGGCGGCGTTGACACAGGTTAAAAAGCGGCTGCTGTAAGCGTAGAGCCGACCCTGGTAATAAACGGGCACGTTGTAACTGTTGCGAATCGAACGTTCCTGCCAGACTTTGTTGAGAACGGCTTTACCGGTGTTGTCGCGACCGATTTCAACCATAATCGAATGCTGGTCGTGGTTGGCAAGGAACAGGTGGTTGGGGCCGGCGGGGACGGGGACCAAACTGGTGGCGCCGCGGCCGCCTTGACCTTCGTGGCCTAGTTCCCACAGCAGTTCGCCTTTTTTGGTGTTGATACCGAACAGTTTGGTTTGGCCGGCGGCGAGCAGGATGTTTTGATCAAACCACTTCCATGGCATGAGGCCTTGGAAATTCACTTGGTCGGTGCCGACCTTCCACAGCGATTCCCCACTTTTGGGGTCAAAGCCGCCGATAGCTTGGTTTTCACCGCCAATCAGGGAGACGAGCACGCCGTCAATGATGATCGGCGAGGCGCCAAAGCCATAGTAGGGTTTTTGCGCTTCGTATTCTTCGGCGAAATTTTTGGTCCACAATTCTTTGCCTGACTTGAGGTCAAAGGCATACAGGATTCCAGATGTGTCGAGCGTAAAGACGCGACCGTCGTGAATGAGCGGCGTGGCAATCGGGCCGTCGTGAGAACCGTCGTGACCTTTGTACAGGTCGCCGGTCCGCTGTTCCCAGAGTTTGGTTCCGTCTTCGGCTTTAAAGGCGGCAATGAGATTGTTTTTCTCATCGCTGTGCATGGTGACGGCGACGCCGTCGGCAACGACGACACCCGAATAACCACTGCCGAGCGCAAGGGTCCAGTCTTTATTGAGGGAAAGGTGTTGTTTCCCCTGTAACACGCCGCTGACGGGGCTTTGGCCGTTGAGCGTGGGACCCCGGAAGGCGGGCCAGTCTTGTGTGGTTTTTTGGGCAAGCAAGGGCAAACAAAGCAAACTCGCCAGGCACACGCGGGTGATTAGAATAGCCAGTTTTTTTTCGGCAAACATCGTTCTTCTCCAGAAGGGCAAATCAGTGTTCTAAGTGATGCGTCAATGAACGATCCAATCGGAAACAAAACACTTGCGCGAATGACGCGCGTCCATGAGACCTTGTTTTCAAGGGTGAAACCGCGCCAAAGGCGGTCGCTGAACCAGAAAGCGCGCCCCAACGTGGACGCCTGTTGAAAATTAGCGCGAGACCTGAAGAATGTACGTCGGCGCGGGGAGTTGGGTTGCCGGCGATGCGGTTGAATGGGTTAAACCGAAGCTGTCACCCTGCCGTGAAAGCAAAGGAAAGCCTTGGTTTACTGAGGTTAACCTAAAGAATAAAAGCACCGGCGGTCGGCACATGCAGTGATGGAATGGCCCTATTTCATCGCGGCTCGCGGTGTGGTGTCAAGCATCCGCACCAAGCCAATGCGCCTTTTTTTGCGGAAATCACGAAAAAGACATGAATTTTCAAGTTTGACGTCTTTTTTGGTGGTCGGTAAGTCCTCATGAACAGGGCGGGCGTCGCGGCGCCCGCCACTTCGCCGTTTTATTCAACTTATTTTGCCGAAATGCCGTTGATTTAGGTACTCTGAACCCCTTCGCTCCTCCGGCGTTTCAACGTCTTACTTTTCGGCAAACTGTGCGGTGAACGACCCACTGTGCCGTCTTTCCGTTTCCCCGACCTGGGCGTTCAGCGATGTTTTCGAGGATTGCTCATGACCCCTGGCGAGTTCATGGAACACATTATTAAAGCCAACCGCGAAGCGCGTTTGGATGATGTCCGCGCCATTGTACGCGAGGGGCTGGCGCGTTTTCGCGATTCCGCTGTTCCCGATTTAATGGGGTCGCTCTTCGAGGTGGACGCCAAGCTGCGTGACACGATTTACCAGCTCATGATTGAAGATGGTGGCGAGGATTTGCTCGATCATTTAATCGAGATCATTCGCAAGGAAAAGAACCCGCTTTATTTCAAAAACCACATTCTGCACTTTGCCAACCTCGAATTACCCAAAGCGATTGATGCCTTGGAAGAAATTGAACAGGGTTTACCGCCTGATTGTCGCATGCAGTGGCAACGTTCGATGGGCAAGTTAAAGGCGCGTTTTCGCGAATACAACTACATGCGCGAGTTCCAGAAACACGTGCGCAACCCCAAGCGCATTAAACAAGCGGCCGACATGATGATTAAACAGCCGCATCCCGATTACGCGCCGTTCCTCAACACGATGGTGGTCCACGATGAGGAAATCATTTCGCGTGAGGCGGTGCGCGTATTGCTCAAGCTGGGGAACCAGAGTTCCTTTGAGCCGTTATCCAAACTGTTTCAGCGTCTCACCGACGATCGCTTGCGCGCTGATCAATTTTTGGCGCTGACGTTTTTTCAGGAAAGCCTGGAGAGCTTCGACGCGCTTAACCTACTCAAAGAAGTCGAGAGCAAGGTTCAAACCGGCTGGACCGATGAGGACCGCAACGATTTGCGCGAGGAACTGCGCGCCAATCGCTTTGAAACGGTGGTCGGGTACATCCTCCTTGCCTTTGGGTTTCGGGCGGGTTCGCTTTACGACCAGGCGAAAAGTGGGTTGCTCGAGCTCGTTGCCGAGGGCCAGGTTCTAACCAAAGTCAATCGTGATCGTCTGCGCCAAGCGGTGAAAAACCGCATCGATCACACCGTTGATCGTCTGCACGAAATTGTGTTGGCCATGTCGCACATCAACCAGCAAAAAGAGTCAGATTCCTTCGTGGCGGTTTTGGAAGAGATGATGCCGGCGGCTTTGCCGGAACGGGAAACGCTCATTTTTTCAGCTTTGGCGGGTTTGGAGAGCCCCAGCGCCAAGGAACGGCTGCTGCAATACCTGCAGGGCGATCCGGCCCAGGCACGCAAAGTTCTGGAAGCGTTGCTGCATTTTGAGTTGGAAACGGTACCTGAGTCGGTGGCGCAAATGGCGGGCAACGCCGCCGACAGCGGGGTGCGCCAAACGGCTCTGGCGGTGGTTGCCAAAAGCAAAAATCCGCAGTCGGTGTTGCGTCCGTTGTTGGAACACGAGTCGGTGGCGGTGCGTGCCGACGTGGTGAAAACGATCGCCGAGAATCAGTTAGACGATTGCCTCAGCGATCTGCTGGATTTGTTGCAACTCGACCATTCGGTGAGTTTTATTTTGGTCATTCTCGCGGCGTTAGAAGGGTTTGATCGCGATGAAACCGGTTTGGCGGTACAGCGATTTATGATGCCGCCCAACAAAGCCAAGGTGCGCTTGCAAGCCATGCGTACGCTGTTTCTTGCCGGTGGTGAAACACACCGCAATGCTATGATTTTTAATGCGTTATTGGATTATCCCAAGCGCTATTTTCCCGAAATGCACGCTGGTTTTGCCGATTTGCTGGATGAGGTGGTCAAAGACGACGAAGACCGAATGAAGGCTCTGTTGGCCCAGCAAAACTACTGGGAGAAGGCAATTAATCACGAGGACGACACGGTACGCAAACGCACCTTAAAACTCCTCGATTCGGTGAGCTGGGAAACGCACGGGGAACCCGAATGGTCAGCCATTTTTCAGCAGGCGCTTTACCAACTGAAAGATAAACGCGGCAAGGAAGAACCGGAACAATTGCGGCGTTTGGTCACTCGCATCAATATTCGTCTGGAAGACATGCGCAAGAAAGCGGCGCAAAAGCAGCGCTTTGGCGAGATCGTCGAACGCTTTCAGAAAGACGCCCAATTCGAGAAAGTTCAGGCTTTGCGAGAACTTGAGCAGACCTTCCAGTCAGAAATGCTCTTGGAAAACCAAGCATTGATTTTGCCGTTGGTGATTGAGTTGCGTGATTTTCTCGATCACCATACGGACGCCCACAAAATGGAGATTCTGGCGATTCAAGTGGCGGGCAAATTGGGGCTGCCGGCGATGCGCGCCAAAATTGAACAGTTCACCAAACACCCGAACATGGCGGTTTCGCAAGCGGCGCGCAACGCGCTCCAGATGCCGGTCAATGATAAGCTGCGCGTGCGTTTGATAAAGAGCATCCTGGTGGTGGATGACTCGCATTACATCACCGATTTGGTGGCGCGTATTCTCGAAACCAAAGGCTACAAAGTGGCGCGCGAAAATAAATCGGAACAGGCTGTCGGCCGCATGTCGCAACACCGTTTTGACCTGCTCATTATCGATTTAAAGATGCCGGTGATGGACGGGGCGCAGGTGCTGGAAGCGGCGGTTCAGGCACGCGTTAAACCGCGTTTTACCGTGGTGCTTACCGGCAATCGCAATCGCGAGGAACTTTTAGAAGCGTCGCGCTTCGGTGTCGATATGATTATCCTTAAACCCTTTGATGCCAAGGATATCTTGAAACGAATTCGCTCCCTGGAAGAACGTTGGTTGCTTGGGTCCTGACCCTTTTCGCCGCACACCCGCGCCGCTTTCGGCACCCGTCCGAATGTGTGCGAAGATGGGGGAACTTTCTCGAGGAGTCGGCAACATGAAACAGGCGGATCGCGATTGGATAGCGGCGGCGGGGTTAGGCGTGGTGCTTGAGAGCCAAACGCTTAAAGGCAGCGTGGAGGCGATGGGCAAAGGTGATCCGGTGCTGGTGCTAACCACCAAAGGCCTGTATCTGGTAGCGACTCAGGCACGCGGGGGCGGCAGCCACTTCGCCCTAAACAAACGCGAAATCAAACTCGAAAAGAAAATGATCGGCGATGTTTTTGTTTGGCAGAAGGTGCGCTTATCCATTCCGACCGGTCGTAGTGCTCGCGTGCAATTGATGCTGGCGCGCTTTAACTTGGGCACGCGATCCGGCACAGCAGCCCCCGCTAAAACACCCAACCGCTACCTGGGTTCGATTAGTGCGGTTGCCGATTCCTGGTTGCGTGCGACCCTGGCGCCGAATGAAACCCTGTTGGTCTGGTTGGAAACGGGTACCAAAATCACCTTAACGTCACCCATTTTGGGCAAATGTCAGGCACCCTATTTTTTCTTTGTGACCGATCATCGTCTTGGTTTGGTTGCCCTGAGCGAGACCGGCGATATGCGTCATAAAGATTCGGCGGCGCTTAGCTTGAGCTGTGAAGCGACCCGGCCCTATGCGCGTTTGTTACTGGGTGGAAAACGTTTCCAAAGCACCCTCGCCAATGCCGGCCTCTTCCGCGAACTCAGCGACATGACCCTGTTAGGGCGGCCGGAGGTTTACCGCAGCTTGGCCCTGTTGAATCAAAGCCACGGCGGCAAAAGCAAACGGGCGGCGGCACTGTCCTTTTTACAACAGGCGGCTCGTTTGGGCGATCCCTTGGCGGGTTTCTTGGCTTGGTCGGCCGAAGCGGATGCGGGCGATGTGACGGTACGCGATCATTGGTTACAGTTACTCGCGCAACAGCAGCCGTGCGGCACGGCGCTCGCGGCCGATCTCGCCCGTTGGTCACCGGATCTCGAACAGCAGTTAACCTTGCTGGAGCACATGTTGGAGAGTCCCGCTGTTACGGCTGAATGGAGCCTCTCGTTTCACCGCGCCTTGCACGAGCAAGCGGTTAAGGCGACCAAGGAGCCTTTTCGTTTGGCTGCGCTTGACTTAGCTCTGGCCGCGCATTTGAAACGCGCCGATGCCGCCGACGAGGCCAAAACATTGCTTGAGGCTCGCTTGGCCGCCTTGCCGATGAATCAGGCGGCCGAGGTCAGTGCCTTTGACGGCGCACCGGTGGGGCGATCCTTCCATCTGCGGTTGTACGAATTGTTGCTATCCCTTGAAACACCGCAAACGGAACCCTGGCGCCACTGTTTGGATCAACTGGTCGCCCTCGACCCATTGCACGAAATGTACTTGGCGATGAAGGCCGCCGATCCGGCAACGGATCATCGCTTCGAGCGTTTGCTGAAGCTGTTGCGGTGCGGCAACCTGCATCGCGATACGGCGGCGGCTGAAGCGGTGGTTACCTTTTTGCCGTTGACGGAACCCCAATGTCAGCAGCAGTTACAACATCCATTGGTTCGTCAGGGCGGGGTCCTTGCTAAAGTCCAGCAGGCCTTGGCCAAGGCCGAAACGCCGGATCGGGGCGCCTTGCGCAACTTCTGCGAGCGTCTCAACCAAGAACGTTTCCCCGAGTTGCGGCAGGCGGTGCGGGACGCGGCCTTGGTGCTGGGCATGGGCGGTGTTGAAGTCTATGTGTCGCGTGGCGATAAATCGATTGGTGCGCGGGGTTTTGAAGGTTCGCCGCCCTTTTTATTGTTGGGTGGCGATCATCTGGATCGCAACGGCGATTATTATTTATCGCCGGCCGAGCTGCGCTTTGTGATTGCCGCTGAAATGGCGCACATCCGATTCAGACACGGGCGCTTTCGCCCGGCTGATGTGTGGGCCGGGGCTTGGGACAAAGGGCGCGGCGGGCTCGATATTCTGTTGTCGGTGGTACCGCTGTTAAAAGGGGTTTCGCTGCTGAGTGGCTTTGCCAAAGCGGTGAGCGGTGCCCAAGCAGGTGCCTTGGGTAAAGTATTGGATGCGCTGGGGATTGCCGAAACCGCCGTCAGTAAATGGCAGGATATGAGTCGCCGTGAACCGAGTAATTTGAGTGGCAACCTCAGTATGGAAAACGAAACGCTGGTGACCACCCAACGCGTGTTGCAACTAACCGCCGATCGGGTGGGTCTTTTGTTGTGTGATGATCCGTTGGCCGCGCTGCGCGGCGTCTTTTTGGTGCATTCGAATCTGCGAGAAACGTTTCGGCGCCTTGAGGACGACGGGTTACAAGGCCTGCAGCATTTGGGCGAAGTCGAATCGGCGGCTTTTGCCGACGCCTTGCAGCGTGTGCCGGCGCTGTTGTCCTTTTACTTATCGCCTGAATACGCGGCGTTGCGCGCCGAGGTGACCGAGCGGGAGGCGCTGGAAGCGCGGGTCATCGAAGCGGGGCCGATTGCCGTGCCTCGGCTCACACGTGGGTGAGGGCCCAGGGTTCCTCGGTGGTTTCATGCACACTGGGAGAACACAGGGTGACGTTGTTAATCCATTCGACCGCACGGCGTGCATTGCGGCGTTGCGGGACCTCACTGCTGTAATCGTTAAAAAAGGTTTGGCTCTCGCTCGGGTTAAAGTCGTCTAAGGTATTGGCGTTGACGACGGCGCAGGGATCGGCCACGCTGCGGCACAAGACAAAGGGTGCAATATGACAGGCGTAGCAGAGGTAAAAATCGGATTCACTGTTGCAAAACTGCACCAATCGAATCAGTTCCTCGTCGTAAACCTCGGCTACCAAAATACCTTCACGGTGGGAAACATAACGACCGCCGTGTTTGGTACAGGCGCGGCAACGACAGGCGCGCGGCACTAACTGTGCGTGCGCTACCGGTGAATAGTAGCGGTAGCGAATGTTGCCGCAGTTACAACTCCCGTCCAGTTTATGAAAGTGTTCCATGAATCGCCCTCGCAGATGATTGGCTCACGGGTTAGGGTGGAAGACGGATGGCTAGGGTCCCTGTTTGTTTCATTAACGCGTCAAAAGCGGATCAATTGGTTCACTGGCAATGAAAACGCGTTTGGGGTAAAAGTTGCGGCGTCGGGAAATAAGTGACGCGATGCGTTTCAAAAGTGGCGAGGGGATGGGCGGGTAGTGAGACCGGGGTTGTGTTTGCGATTGTTGGACCTACCATCATAAAAAATGGGATGGGCTGGTGACAACGGTTTTTTCGATTTGTGACCTAAAGCCTTGACGTTAAAACGGTAACCTATGGCTGTTACACGCCTACCCGAAGCGGGTCAATCCTGGGGTATGTTGGTAAAGTCGCGGGACGGCCAAAAAAAGTTTGGCCCATCCCAAAAAAACGCGCTTAGACGGTTGGTACGTTTTTGAGTGCTTTCCGCATTTCACCAAGGTCTTGATAGCGTTTCGCCGGGTCTTTGCTCAGCGCCTTGCGGATAATGGCTTCCAATTCAACGGGAATTTTCGGGTTTAGCGCCCGGGGCGAAGGCGGCGGCTCGTTGAGGTGCATGTTGAGTAATTCGATCATGGAGCGCGCTTTAAAGGGGCGTTTACCGGCAAACATTTCAAAGGCGACCACACCCAGTGAATAAATATCGGACAGCGGCGTCATGTCTCCGTTAAATTGTTCCGGCGACATGTAGGTAGGCGTGCCGGACACGCGGTTGTCGGTGTCTCCCTTGGCAATCCGCGATACGCCAAAATCCATTACCTTGGCGACGCCTCGCGCCGTGTTGAGCATGATGTTTTCCGGTTTGATATCGCCGTGAACGACGCCCTCCTCGTGGGCGGCGCGCAGGCCTTCGCAGACTTGCGCCAAAATGCGAATGCCGATGCGCAGCGGCAAGGGCCGCACTTTCTTAAGCAGCGCTTTGAGGGTTTCGCCGGTGACAAATTCCATGCTGATGAACTGCACGCCTTCGATATCGCCTAAATCGTAAATGCGAACCACGTGGCGGTGGGTAACGAGGCGTGCCAGTTTGGTTTCCTTGATCATCATCTGACGATCCGATTCGCGGTCGACGAGCAACATTTTGACCGCGACGACCTCGTCGAGGGTGCGGTCTCTTACCTTGTAAACAATGCCCATGCCGCCGCGACCGAGTTCGGAAATAATTTCATAGCGACGGCTGAGTTCGAAGCCGCCTGGCAGGCTGCGGCCCGATTCCATGCTGCGGCGCACCGCTTCTTGAACAAAAGACGGCGTGATGTTGGTTTGCGTCGGCAACTCGCCCGTGCGCAGCATCGCGGTCGGCTCGGGGTTCTGGGTTTCCAGCATCGAATCCATCAGCGTGCCGCTGCCGGCGCTTTCCTGCGCGGCGCGTTCCAGAAACTGAATTAATTCTTGTTGTTCGCGCAGTTCGCGCACCAGTTCGCGAAAGGCTTCAGCCATGATGCCGATCTCATCGCCGCTACTGACGAGAATGGCGGCGTCGTCGTAATCGCCTTGGCGAACGTTTTCAATGTGCTCGACCAATTGGCTGACGGGGCGGGTGACGCCGCGTGCCACCATCAGACTAATCGGCACGATCAGCAGCAGCGTGATGCCCGCAATTACCAGCATCCCGATAAGAATGGAGCGAAAGGGGGCCATCTCGTTGGCCAGTGATTTGAGGATGATCAGGCGGCCGATTTGTTTGCCGGAGGCGGAAATCAGGTCCTCGGCGGAGGCGCTAAAGGAAATGTCGTTAATGCGAATTTCAAAAGACTGATTGTTACTGGGTTCTGCTAAGGATTCCAGCGTGTTGCGCATTTCGCCGACCGAAACACCTTCCTGGTTGAAGTGTTGGGCGGCCAGTTGTAATTCGCCGGTTTGGCGCTGCGCCAGGAAGACCACGTTGCAACTGGCGATGCCGCCGATTTGAGCGGCGGTGGCGTCGGTGATTTGGTAGCCGACCACCACAAACCCGGCCAAAAAGCCGTCGGGCGTGCTCAAGGGGGACAAGACGACGTCGAACAATTTACCACTCGAGTGCAAGTGATCGATGACGACGGGTTCTTCGCCGTTCTCGGCGCGTTGGATTAATTGATCGACCAGCGCGGTGAGGGCGCCGGCGGCGTTGGTTGCGATTTGTTCGGTGGTGTCGACCACGGTTTGACCGCTCTCGTCAAGGACCAGCATAAACTCGGCCCCGGAGAAGCGTTGAATTTCGCTGAATTGGTCGGCCGCCGACTTGGGGTCGTTGCTTTCAATCGCCTCGATCATGTACGCCTGAAATGAGGCGTTCCCCGAGACGTAGGTGTTCACCGCTTTGAGTCGGTCGGCAATGCGTTCCTGGTAATTGGTGTAAATGGCATGGGTCAACTGCAGGCGGTCACGAATTTCCGCCTGCGCAATCGAACTGGTTCGCTGATTGAGAAAGAACAACATGGTCGAAGTGAGCAGGAAGGTGACCGATAATATAGCGAGAAGAACCTTCTGGTTAAAAGATAAGTGCATGGAACGCCTCAAAACCAATAGCGGGAATCAATATTCATGGAGCGGGTATATCCTAACCCAAGCGCTTGCAAATGTCTCAATAACGCTCGCCTTTACGTTTTTCGTAAGGCTTCCCTTCCTTGTTGAGGTGCGGTTTTAAGCGCAAACTGCGCACTTTAAGTTCAAGGGTGACCGGCTCGGCGCGGCCGTCGCGTACCACCAATTCGGTTTTGGTAAGGCCGGAAAGCTTGTGAATCGCGGCCAGTGTGTAGGTGCCGTCGGACAAGCCTTTGAGTTCGAAATTCCCGTCCTCGTCGGCGTAGGTGAAATGGGGATTGGCAGCCACGTAAATCATGGCGTTCATACTGTGGTGGACGTTGCAATAAACACGGACCAAGCCTTCGTTCATGAAGGTATAGCGGGCACCTTCGGCTTTGCTGTAGCGGCCGGCGTCGAACTTGTTGCCCTTGGACACACTGAACACGTTGTGAATGATGGGGTCCATGTTGGGGAATTGCACCGTGGCACCGCGTGGCACCAGCAATAGCACCGGGTTGAAGGTTTTGTCTTTGGTGACAATGCTGTAATCGCCCTGGACGGTTTCGCTGGGAATGGTGCTTTCGTGATCGTAGATGACAATGCCGACGGCTTCCTCGGCCGTGTCGAGCTTTCTGCGCGAGCGTCCGGTAAAAACCACTTCGCCGCGCACGACGGCACCTGGGCTGGGTTTGGGCTCGGCTTTAACCACCGGTTTTGGATCGGGTACAACCTTGGGTTTGGGTTTTTCAACCGGCTTGGGGTCGGGCTTCACAACGGGTTTTGGATCGGGCTTGGGTTTTTCAACCGGCTTGGGGTCGGTTTTGGGCTCGGGGGTTTCGACCGGCTTGGGGTCGGTTTTGGGCTCGGGGGTTTCGACCGGCTTGGGATCGGGCTTGGGCTCAGGGGTTTCGACCGGCTTGGGATCGGGCTTGGGCTCGGGGGTTTCGACCGGCTTGGGATCGGGCTTGGGCTCAGGGGTTTCGACCGGCTTGGGATCGGGTTTGGGCTCAGGGGTTTCGACCGGCTTGGGATCGGGTTTGGGCTCGGGGGTTTCGACCGGCCTGGGATCGGGCTTGGGCTCAGGGGTTTCGACCGGCTTGGGATCGGGTTTGGGCTCAGGGGTTTCGACCGGCTTGGGATCGGGCTTGGGCTCGGTTGTGGCTTCAACCGGCGTCGTCGGACGTGGATCTGCTGTTGGTGTCCGTTTGGCATCATGCGCACATGAAGCGAGTAACAGAACCAACAAAACCGCGCTTACCGCGTGCCGCCGCCGTGAAAACGTGAGCCATGTTTGGTACAGCATTTTTTTCTCCTGTGGTTGAAGCTGCCGAACGGTTCGAGCCGTTACACGCCGGCGTATCGGCAAAGAAGGTGGTTATTAAGCTCCATTTCAGCGGTTCAGGTGGATTTTTGCAAGGGCTCTCGCCGGCAATTCGGTTCAAACGCGTTTCGGAACCGGTGGGAAAACCAAGGTGAAGGTGGTGCCCAGGTCGGGGCCGTCGCTGTGGACCGAAATGCTGCCGCGCATCTCCTCCATGGCACTCGCGCAGAAATGGAGGCCGAAACCATGCCCGTTTTCCTTGGTGGTGAAGCCATGGGTAAACATTTTTTCGAGATCGTTCGGGCGAATGCCGACGCCGTTGTCGCAGACTTTTACCAGTACTTGACCTTCGTCGTTTTCCTCCAGCACAATCGTCAGCCGGCGTTTTTCCGGGTCCAGCTCTTTCATGGCCTCGGTCGCGTTTTTAATCAGGTTGACGAGGATGTGAATGAGCTTGGCTTTAGAGGCGCGGACCGGTTTGTCGGTACGAAAATCACGTTGAATCAGTGTTTTATGGCGGTCTAAGAAGTTGCTTTGCAAGCTGATTGCTTCTTCGATGACCTGTACCACGGCCTGAATTTCGGAGCCGCCGATTTTCGAAATGGTTTGTTGGGTTTCAATAATATCGCGCATCAGGTGGGTTTTTTCACTGATCTTGCGAATCTCCGTGCTCAAGAGCTGGTGGTCTTTGTCCAGTTGCGCGCCCACCTTCAATAAGAATTGGGGCAACAGCTCGCCCTTGGGATCACTGGTGAAAAAAGCGGCGAGGTCGGCGAGGTTCTGTTCGAGCACCTCGTGGGCTTGCAGCAAGCGCGGGATTTTTGAGTGGCGCAGGCGCGATTCCACCAACGAACAGGAAACCATTAACGAGTTGAGGATGTTGCCGATATTGTGCAACACGGAGTTGGCGACCTCGGCTGTGCCGGTCATGCGCTCCATGTCGCGGCGACGCGAGTCCAGCGCGGCGCGTGCCAAAAACACCGATAAAATCGCCGCCACCATTTCCACGACCGGGATTTGCGCTTCTTCAAAACAGTGCGTGCGGTTGCTGACCAACTGCAACACACCCAGCACTTGGTCACCTCCCAAAATCGGGGTGGCAATCATGGCGCGAATCTCGAACGCCAACTCCTTGTCGACGCCCGGCCGGTAACGGGGCTCTTGGGTTAAATCGTGGCAGAGCAGGGTCTTTTTGTGGGTGATGACCCAGTCGGTGAGGCCGACGCCGGCCGGAATTTCGAGCCGACTCATTTGCCGGGACAAGGTTGGATCTTCAGTGAAGCTGGCGGCAAAACGCAAGCCGCTGCCGTCCTCGTTGCGCGTTAGGACGACGGCGCTTACCGCGTTAAATAGGGAACAGGTATGGCACAGTAATTCGCCGGCGACGGTTTCGAAGCAGACGTCCTGACCGAAGGCGTCCGAAAAAATGGCGAGTAATTGCAGAAGATGGGGTTCGCGCGTGCCTGGCGCGCCGCTCTTCGACGAATCGAGACCGGCTTCCGTGCCCAGCGCGGTGCGGCAGAAGCCGGCAATCAAACCTAGGTCGCTGCCGCGTGGCAGATGTTGGTAGCCGTTTTTTTGGTTGGGGCCGAGCACGATGAAGCGTGGTTTGAGTTCATCCGGCAGGTGCGGTTGCGGGTAAGTTCGCCCCCAGGCGAAATGGCATGGGGCGGCCTGCAAAAAAGCGGCGAGCTGCGCGGTGTCGGTAAACGCATTGGAATCGCGGAGTTCGAGCTTCATAGGGTTCGGGTTCCTTGACGCGAAAGCTGTAACCATCGGGGCCAAAGCCGTGTTTCGCTGAATGAGAACGGTGGCGCCGGCGTGTGCGGACCGATCAACGGACGGCTGCAGAATTGGTGACGGGATCGCGTTTCCCGTTTGGAACTGGCTTGAAAAAAATGGTTCAAGCTTCATTTATACCCGAAGCGGGCGCGGATGGCGATAAAGATTGTCGCCGTGAAGGGGCTTTCAAGGGTTGCTCAGGTGATCCGGCCGACAGGAAGTCGTCTCAGTTGGATTTTTCCGAGCGGTTCTGGGACGGTTTGGTCTATGATCGTGAAAATTCGTGTACCTAACGACCTCCCCGCTGGTTTGCGTTTGGGATTTGCGCCGGAGGCTCGTTTTCCGCCGTAACTGTCGTCGCGCGGACCCGTCGCCCCCGATGTTCCGCCGACATGGAGGATTTATGGATGAGATGGTGTTAACAGCCGAAGAAGTTCGTGTCCTCGGCGCTTTGATCGAAAAAGAAATGGCGACGCCGGACTATTACCCGTTGACCCTTAATGCGTTGGTCAATGCCTGCAACCAGAAGTCGAATCGCGAACCCGTGGTGCAATACGGCGACGGGGCTGTGCTCAAGGCTATCAGCGGTTTGCAAAACAACCAGTTGGCCTTCGAAGTGAATGCTGTTGACAGTCGGGTGCCCAAATACGAGCACAATGTCGGCAAACGTTTGATGCTGTCGGTTCAGGAAATTGCGATTTTGACGGTATTGTTGTTGCGCGGTCCGCAAACCGTTGGTGAGTTGCGTGGCCGGACAGGGCGTTTGTATCCCTTCGACAACTTAGACGAGGTCGCCGTTACGCTCGACAGTCTTGCGACACGCGAGCTCGGCGCGTTGGTGACCCAACTGCCCGTGTTACCCGGCCGCAAGGAACCGCGTTATGCCCATTTGCTGTCCGGCGAACCCGCGGTTGAAGAAACACCCGCTTTTGCCTATGCACCGACGCCGACCGCGCCTGCCGTCGCGCCCGCGCCCGCGCCGCCGGTTGATTCGGGTCTCCAGGATCAGGTGAGCGCTTTAGAAGAAGAGGTGTTGTCCCTGCGTGAGGAGTTGGACGAACTCAAAGCGGCTTTTCAGGCGTTTCGCAAGCAATTCGAATGATTTCGACGCACGCGGCGTCGGACGTAAAAAAACCCAGGTCGTGTGGCACGAGCCTGGGTTTTTTTGTGGCTATTTTGGAATCGAATGCGCGGCCTCCTTGGTGTCATTCCATCAGTTTTTTAATGTTGAGCTCCTGCACCGTGCGGTTCCCGGCGCCGTCGTCGTAGATGTCGACGGTGATGATGACGGTTTCATCGGCTTGGCGGCGGTTGTCTTTGTGCATGGTGATGGTAACGGTGAAGGCTTTGTGCGGCCCTTGTTGAGGGATCAAGTAGTAGATCGGGTCGACGTCGGTGTCGGTTAACTGGTGGCCGGCGTCAAGGCAGGTCCAGTAGTTGTTCATGACGAGTGCGTCGTTGTTCAGCAGGTTGCGCAGCTCGGGGTAGTACTCGAGATCGTTGGCGGCAAAAGTGGGGAGTGCGAGTAAAGCGAAGGCGGCCAAGGCGGCGAATTTTTTAATGGTATTCATGACGTCCTCCAGTGAGTACAGGTGTTGCGAATGTAGTGTTATGTGTGTCTATGGATGAAGGTCACTTTGGTGCTATTTTTTGTTGACGCCGTTAATGCGTTTGATGGTGATTTCTTTAATGGTTAAGTTGCCTTCTCCGTCATCATAGACTTGGGCAATGATCAAAACGCAATCGGTGGTGAAGCTACGGCGTTCCATGTCGAGAGTGACGGTGTAAGCGTGGTGTTCACCTTGGGGTGGGATGATGTAATAGACGGGATCCACGTCATCTTTGGCGAGAATGTAGCCGTCGTTTTGGCAGCCGGTAAAGTTGGTCATGACCAAGCCGTCATCTTCCAAGGTTTGGTTCAGTTCAGGGTAATCGGCAAAATTACCGGCAAAAGTTGTCAAAGAAAAGGTCAAACAGGCCAGGAAAAAGAAGCGAAAAAAAGCTGTGAATGCTGTATTGGTGTTCATGGCGTCCTCCTGGGGCAAGGTGTTTTGTTTTTTCAGGACGGAAAACACATATTGCATCAGGTATGCCAAACATTCCTAAAAACGGCGGGCGGGCTTTATTTTTTCAAATTGAGAAAGACAGTTGGATTGCGCCGTATTTGAGAAGGCTTGCGTACCAGGGCGTTGGCGGGTACTTGGCCTTTTTGGGGGAAGATGTTGGGTTTGAGAAAATTTGCAGAGCGAGGTTAGCTCTCTGGCTGACGTGCCTATTTTTGAGCGGTTTGTTGGGGAGTTCTCGGGCTTTTGTGGGTAGAAACTTCTGCTATTTTGATGAATCCTTGCGTGGCAATAGAAGAGCGTTGGAGAAGTTTGGTTTTTCTCGGCTTTTGTTCTGAACGCAAAAAAGCGGAACCTGAGGTTCCGCTTTGATGCTTTTAAAATAGGTGACACCCTTGCGAGTGTGTTTGGCTTTTCTATAGCGATAAGACCCTTTGCGACCTAAGACCTAAACTGGGTGATGCTTGGCGGCGCGTGCGTGCCCGCTGCCGGGCTTCAATCTGCCGCCGAATCACCTTGTCTGGGTGGAATCCCTCGGTTATTGGATGCTGAGCTTGCCGTTGACGCGATCACCCTCAATGCGCAACAGAACGCGGCCTTCCATATTGTTGACAACTTCCATGAAGTCATCGTGGTTGCGAATCTGGGCTACGTAATCAACTAAATCCATGGGGATGGTGATTTTGATTTTGCCTTCTTCACGGCTGGTGATATCGACGATGACGTCGGTTTCGGTGGTGGACACAAACACGGTGTCGTCGCCGTGGTTGACTTCTACATAATCATGAGGGCCGATGTTCTTGATTTCCCGCCAAACCTCGGTGAAGGTGTTGAATTCTGCGGTGGCGTTGGTTTCCAGCAGGAAGCGATCAATTTGTTGGTCAAAGGCGCTGACCGCTTTGACTGGGATGTTGATTTTGATGGTGGTCGGTTTTTCCGATTCCATTTGTGCAACCAATTCGAAGTTAAAAAAACGCGCATCGCCCGCGATGGCGCTTGCGGTCATCATCAAAACCATCAATACCGTTAAACCTTTTTTCATGGCGTACCCTCCGTAAGCTCTTGCCTTGTCTGGAAGCTGTAACGCACGGTCCCATGGATGGTTTAAATTTTTTTTAAGAAAATCTCAAGAAAATCCGTAAGTTGTTGAACAGGCGATGGTTGAGCCTGTGTTAGCAGCGGGCGAATGAATTTCTCCACGGCCTTTCGCGTGAACGCGCGGATTTTTGCCACCGCCTCCGTGCGGCTTTCATGACAACGGTCGCGCCCCTGCGTCTGATTCGGTGCTAACATGCACGCATCTAACCCTGTTGGCCGCGATGCGCGGTGATTCTCGCGAAGGCGGTTGCGTTGACCCAACCCCCCACTTCTTCTCAGCTCGAACACAAACCCGCCCTGGTCTTTGAAGCAAGTCGGCTGGGTGCCCTGTCGCGGCGTTTGCGGCAGGAGGGAAGACGCTGGGTTTTTGACGTACTCAACCGCGTGAGTGATGCTTCGGTGGCGACACTTTTTAGCGAGGATCTACCGGTTGGGCCGGCCCATCGTTTGGGGGCGGCTACCTTCAAAGGGCCACTGAAGCGCATCGGTACTTGGCGCCAGGTTCGTGGACGACGCTTGATCAAACGCGCTGTGGCCGGCAAGACATCGCTCAAGCCTTGGCTGCGTTTTCATCAACAGCAACTTGAACGCGGTTTGTGTCGCCACCCTGAACTGAGTCTTCCCGACGCGATTTGGGCCTACGCGGGTCATTTGGCCTGGCTCGAGCCTCATTTTCAGCTCGGCTTGGCCGATGACCTGAACCGCTGGCTGTGTCAGCGTTATCTGTTCGATGCCGACGCTACGCCCTTTCCTCATTTTCATCCCAACACGTTTTGGGTGCTTTTTTATCTGGGTAGCCTTCAGCGGCCGCGCTTCTTTCCCAGCCGCGAATGGCGGCGCAGCATTGCCCTTGCTGATTTGGCGCGGCGCGAAATTCTTCAGCCGGATTGGGCCGGCTTTTGGGATCAATGGCTGTTGTGTCACGCCCTGCTTCATTTCCAAACCGAACTTAAGCGCGACGGGTTGTTGGCCGGGTTGCTGCGCGATTTACCCACCGCCCAGTGGTGGGCGCTGGGGCCCGAACCGCCGCGTCGCCGTCGGTTATCTGGATTGCGTCGTTTTTTTGCACGCCGTTGGCGTGGCCGTCGCGGTCGCCCTCCGTCAACCTCGGCCCGTGGTCGTCGCCTTGCGACGCGTGCCGGCGACGATTTTCTGCATCTGGCCGGACCGCAATGGTCTGAGGCGGTGCCGACCGCCTGGTTGTCGCTGCTGACGCCGCTTTCGGTGGCTGTTACCGCCGCCGCCACTTTATCCGAATTAGGAGCCGATCCCCATGTTTGACCCTCAAATGATGACCGGCTTGCGCCGTGCCGCCGAACAGCCGCTGAGCCAATTGGCGCGTATTGAACAACACCTGCGCGACCGTTTTGCGTTCGCCGATGAAGCCGTGGAAGCGCTGGTTTTGGCGCTGGCTTCCGGTGAGCCCTTACTTTTGATTGGTCCGCCGGGAACGGGCAAGTCCCGTTTAATTCGCGCGGTTTGCGGGCTGATGGGCTTAATTGGCGACGACAGCCGCGCCGATCATCCCGATTACTTCGAATACCTGTTAACGCCGTTTACCGAACCGGGCGAATTGTTCGGGTTCTACGACATCCCGCGCGCCATGCAAGGCGATTTGGCGCGTCTGGACAGCGGTATGATGCAACAGGCGCGCGTGGTTTACTTAGATGAAGTCTTCAACGGTTCCAGCGCCATCCTCAACTCGATTTTGGCATTCCTCAACGAACGTATGTTCCATGATCGCGGTATGCGGGTACCGGTGCGCTTGGAAGCTTTGTTGGCGGCAACCAACCAAATTCCCGCCGGCAGCGAATTGCGCGCCGTGTTCGATCGCTTCACCTTGCGTTGCCATATCGGCAATACGGCGGCGCGGCCGGAACGATTGGCGGCGTTGCTCGACAAGGGTTGGCGCGAAACTTACGGTCGCCATGTCATGCCGGGCGAGGGGCCCGACCTGCTCGGCGGCCTGGCCCAGATGCGCGCTGTGCTTGCCGAGCAAACCCGGGCCGGCAAGTTGGTGCCTCTCGGCGATCACCCGTTACAACGAAAATTAGCGCAAATGATTCACCTGGTGCGTCAGTACGAGCTTTCACAAATGTCGAACCGGCGTGTCATCAAACTGGTGCATGTGATGGTGATTTATCGGCTCTATCGCGCGGTGCGCGACGGCGAGCCACGTGAGGCCGGTCTTGAATTAGGCGGACCCGAGCTGCAACTGTTGGGTCGTTTCTTTTTGGACGAACAAGATGAAGAACTGGCCTTCAAGTTAACCCGTTTGGCGCAGGTGCCATGAGTCGCGCGCCCGCCTTTCACTACCTAAGTCACGCAGCCGTGGCGGCTTGGTGGGACCGTTTGGCTGCACAAGAGGGGCCGCGACCCGAGTTATTGCGGCTTGCCCAAGCTCTGCTCGGGCAGTGGCATGGTCGCCATTTGGGGATCATGCCGCCGGAAGCTTTGGCGCTGACGAGCGCTTTATTTTTTCCAGCTCAGATGAGTCGTTTGACCGCGCCTTGGACGGCCGTGTTTGCGGCATTGGATCGCGTCGCACGGCCCGATCTAGGCGCAAACGCGGTGGACGCGGTGGCCGAGGAACATCAGGCGGCGCGTGGCCTTTTGCCCGCCGCGCGGCAACCGACTTTGGTCATGAACCGATTGGCGGCACCGCTGTGGTGTCGCGCCCAGCAGCAGGTCGGCGCAGTCTACTTGGCCTGTGACGACGCGCTTGCGGTAATGTCGAACGACGCCGATCTCGAATCGTACCGGACCGCTGTCAACGCGGCGGTCGTTCAGTTGGTCACCGGAAGCGAGGCGCGCTTTTGGTTAGAAGAAACACTGTGGTTGTTGTCGACCGAAGACCGTCCCCGCGAAACCGTCGCGGTCGTGGGCGGTCGTCTGGATCCCTTGGGCTTGCGTCTCTTGCGTGATTTGGTAACAGCCTTGCCCGATCCGCCGCCGTTGCGCTTAAACAACAAGGCTGATCAGCGTCGTGCCCAACGGCGCGTGCGTGATCGCGCCGAGGAAGGTTACGCCGGCATACACCTAACGCGCCGTTTGGAGGATGTCGGCAATGTGTTGTTCAGTGAGTTCATGCAGCATCGCATGGTGGCGGCCGACCGACTTATGAATAGTGGTTACCTCGCTTATCAGCGCACGCCGAAACGCGATCTCCGGCAGCATACCCGCATCATTGCCCTGTTGCCGACGGCCTCCTTTGTTGCCGAGCAGGCCGCTTTCCTCAAAGTCTGCTGGTTGGAAGCGGTCATGCGCTTTGCCTTTCAGGCACTTTCCGATCATCGTTTGGCGACTGCCATGAAGTTCGGTTTTTTTGATCACGAAACCGGTCTCATCGATCATCGCAGCGAATTGCATGACTTGGATCTCGGCGAGAGTCGCACCTTGCCATGGCCTGCTTTTCGCGACCTCTTCCTGCGCCGTTTGGGCTGGCCCGCCTTCCTTTTCGATTGCCGGTTTGGCGGCCCTGTCGAATCGATCCATGCGGAATCGGCGGCGAGTGAGGGGCCGCGCGGCGGCCGTGCTTGGCGCCGTTTTTGGGAGGTCGAAAAGGGAGGCACGCAACCCCGCGATCGCAGTCAACGCGTGCTTTTTTTGCCCGCGCGGGAACAGGCGCGCGAGGCCTATTGGCACGGCGTGCTCGCTGTCGGCATGGCTGTCCCCATGGCGCGCGCTTGTATCTGCTGGGCGCCCGAACAGACCGACGGCGATTGGATCCTTCAGCGTCTCAACGGCGATCGGGTCGTGATTGACGGGGATCGCGATGGTGACTGCCGTAACGTCGCCGCCCGCTTAATTCAGCAGTGGCTGGCGTGGTGGCAAGGAGGTTTGGCGGCGTGAAACAGAAGGTATTTTGGCAGCTTCCAGAAGACGAGGTTGCGGCATGTTTGGACCGTTTGGCGTGGTTGGCCGGTGAGGAGACCTGTCGCGAAACGCCGTGGCTCGAAGTGGTACCGTCGGCTTTTGGTCTCCAGCTCAAATTATTGTTACCGGTGACGCCGGACTACGAAGCCGCCGCGGCGACTTGTGCCGATCAACTCGGCCGCGTTTTGACGCAGGTCACCCAGCCCGAAGGCGCGTTGCCTTTGGCGCCGGCGACGGCCTTATTGTTAGAGCACCTGTCGGGTGATCAGCCTTTGGGAACGGGCGAAACCAACCACTTCTTGGTCATAAGCGCTGCTGCCGATCGCGCGCGCTTGGGCGAGATTGCCGCCTTGCTTCGCGACCATGCCACCGCCGTGCGCGTGGCTGGTGTCGACGGTGACCATGGCCGAATCACGTTTTTTCACGTGCTCGACGATACGCGGCGACGGTCCCTGTTTCAGGCGTTGGCCGCTTCCGAGCGTTTGGCCGACTGCCGCATTTTACAGGGGTTTTCCCTCGCTGGATTGCAGCTCTTTTGCAGTCGCCGGCGCCGCTTTATTGAGACGGCGGTAATGCAGCAATTGGTGTTCCTCTGCGGTCGGAAGCCGGCTTGGTTTGGGTTCCAGCGTGACTTGCGTGAACGCGGTCTTTTTGCCGCCTTCGACGGACCGGACGACCCCTCGGCGCAAGATCCGTGGCGGTTTTGGCCGTTGTCCGATC
This sequence comes from Holophagae bacterium, assembly GCA_030429565.1. Taxonomy (GTDB): domain Bacteria; phylum Acidobacteriota; class Holophagae; order Acanthopleuribacterales; family Acanthopleuribacteraceae; genus Acanthopleuribacter. Next base: position 473,465 of record JAUIFE010000003.1, read on the forward strand.
TGGATTTTACGGGTTTTGAGCAGCTTGAACCCACGCAATCGAATCGCGCGATGCGTTTTCAGCAAGTTTCTTTGAGTAACAGCCCGCAAGCGCTCGCCGATTTACAACAACTGCTACAAGAACAAGCGCCCGAGCGTGGCCGCCGGCTGTTTTTGCGGGATATGCCCGACAGCGGCGATCAGAGTTTCGAACGCCGCAGTTTGCGGGAACGCATCGCTGAGCTGGAGTACCGCTTGGCGTTTTTGGATCGCGCGGAGGCACCGCAGCCGTGGTTGTGGCGCTTTGACCGCGCGCGGTTGCCGTTGTTGGCGGACATCCTGCGTGGTTTGCCAGGGAACCTGCTCCATCACGGCCCGCTGCGTTACGGTTTCTTTGCCGATGAATTCGAGCCGGGCGGGTTTCATTATCTGTTGGTACCTGGCGATCAAATGGTGCTTGAGGATGAGGTGTTGTACCGTGTTTTGCATGAGGAGGCCGGCCTCTGTACCTTTTGGCTGGATCCTTACTGGGCGCGCTATTACGGCGAGACCACGCCCGAGTGCGCCGTGTTTGTGCCGCGTGGGCGCGCTATATTCCCACCCTTGCACCAATGGCAAGCGCAGAACAACGCCGCGTTTTTCCGGCATATGGTTTCGCGCTGGTTTCGCGAAGATGGGCCCAAAACGGTGTTGCCCAACCGACCGCTTTACTTGTTCGAAGCCGACCCGTTTCATCCAGAACGCCTTCGCTTGCAAGTGTTGGACGAAGCGGCGTTTGTGCCGCTCAACACGCGCTTGGCCTGGCTGAACAGCAACCTAACCATCACGCGTCATGTCGAGAGCGAGGCGTGGTTGGCGGATTTGGGTGAACAGGCCCGGCGCACCGAGCTCCATCAGGCGATGAGCCGCCGCTTGGCCGGGGCCGAGCGCACCTTTGAAGAAGAGGGCCGTCGTTTGGGCCAGGCCGTGAGTGCCCAAGTACAGGGTTTGTTTGACTTGCTCACGCGGGAAAGCCAAGCGGTGATGGAAGAGGCCTGGCGCACCGCCGACGAATTGTCGCGGCTCAAACAAGGCTTAACGCGGCTAACCCGCGTCAAAAAAGATATGGATGAAATGTTGGATGAAGCGCAGGATCATTTGCGCGAAACGGAACAGCAATCATCAGCGCTCTCGCGAGAGTTGCAGGTCCTTGAAACCAAACTCAAACAGGCGATGCGCGCACGTCGCCGCATGAGCGATGAGGTGATCGACGAAGTGCGCGCGCTGCAGGAGTTGCACGACGACCTCAAACAACGCTTCCACAAAATGATGAAACCGGGAGCCGACCGATGAAGCAGGAAGAACCCACGCCCTCGCTGACTGAAGCGGTTCAGGCCGAGTTCAATCGCGAACGGCAGCGACGGCGCGAGCATTTAAAAGAGATCCGTGCCGCTGAGTTCCAAGCCGACGAGGTCGCCGAAGCATGGCCACTGTTGCAAAAGAACCTCTCCCGCCGCATTTTTCCTTTAATGGCGACCTGGGTGAAGGAAATCCGTGCCGTCGTTAAACCAGAGCAAATTCGCAAGTTACACAAGGAACGCCGGGCCTTGGAACGTTTGTCGGGGATTACCTGGTGGCATCCTCGCGGTCTGTGGTTACGGCTGCGGGTCTTGTTCTACGGGCTCGGTCTATTGGGTGTGGGTGTGTTTTATTTGGGCCTGGTCGTGGGTGTCCTGGCTTTGGTTGCCTTCATGGTTTACCGGCTTTTAACCTGGTGGCAGACGTTTTTTTAAGCGCGTCCCGATTGCGCCTTGCCGGTTTGTAAGCGGACCGCAGGCTTTATTTTTTGGCAATCGCATGGATTTGGACAACGGGTTTTGGGTGGTTTCGATTAAGGCTTTTTAATTGAGCTGCTTAGTTGTTCTATTTGGCGCTATTTTCAGCCGAGTCGCGTTGGTTTCCCTCTCTGATTGGCCGACCGACGCGGTGTTTGTGTAAGAAAAAATGTTGTTAAGTGGTTTTTTGTTGTGGTATCTATTTACCTAGGTTCAAAACGAGCATGGTTACGCGTTATTTTGCGTCGGCTCTTGAACTTTTGTGTCTAGGCCTTGATGGGGAATCGTTGCTACTTTTGATCCTTGGGTAGCTGTTCTCTTAATCCCGCATCGGGGTCCGATACAGTCCTACACATCACGGGCCTGCTGAATCGCTGGTTTCTCACCACGAAAAGCGCCCGACCGACACGCACCACCGTCGTTTTTGCATTCATGCTAATCCGTTCGGGGCCTGTCGAATTTTATCCCCATTTAGCCTGCCGTTGATGCGGTGTGGCTGCAGGGGCGGTTTGGCGACACGTCCGTGGACTGTTGCCACATGAACACCATCGAGAGATCTGGGGTCGAATAAGTAAGTTGCTTCTTTTGAGGTGATTACTTGGATTCGAGGCGCGCCGCCGCTTACCGGAACGGATCTCGCTTTTTTTAAGTCATAGAGGAGGAATTATGTCTTTTCCAAGTTTGTCGTCCAATTCTCGCGCCTATGCGCCGTCGCCTTCGCGTCTCAATGTTTTGCCTCAATCCTACGGGACCTTTGCCACGCCCCGTCGTTCCCACGGCGTTGTCTCCAATCGCACCACGGTATTGTCAGCCACCAAGCTGCAACGCGGTGCCGAAACCCAAAAGTTAAAATTTTCTGGAGTGGTTCCCAATGGCTTGCTCAGTCAAATTCAGGTCCGCTTTGGTAACAAAGCCATGCTGGCGTTACTGAAAACGCCGTTGTTGCAACAACATTTAAAAACCAATCAACCTTTGGATGAAACCCAAATTGCGCAATTCAAAGCCGCCGCGCAGCGGGTCGGCGATTTGGGCGACAGGTCGCTCGATAGTCTGCAGTTTCATGCCGACGCTTTGTTGGGACACGCGGTGGATTTAAGCGATCCGCGTCAGAGTATTCAAGGCGCAATGAGCTTGGTCTCTCGGTCCATAGACAAGATGCACCACACGATTGAGGAGCAGCAACAGGCGTGCGCGGCACAACGTGATTTGGCGGCGCCCTTTGAGGCGAAATTGCAAGAGCTGGCCGGCGCGGAGCGCCATTGTGCCGAATCTTTACATCCATTGATTGACCAGGCTGCAAGTATTCGCGCCGAAATTCAGACATTGCAACAGGCCTTGGCAGAGACTGATTTAGAAGATCTCCAACGGCCTGTCTTGACGCGAGCCATTGAGAAAAAACAAGATGTGTTGCAGCGCAATGCTGCGAATCAGGCGCCGATTCGCTTTCAGATGGGATACATTCGCCAGACGCGTGCGCAACAACAGCGATTCTTGGCGCCTATCGAGCAGCAATTCAGGACGTTGCACGATGCCTTGACCCATTGCCGGCAGGAACTCACACCAAAAATCGAACAGCAGCAAGCGGCTTTGGCCAATTTCCGTAAAGCAACCGCAACCATGACCGGAGCCTCGGCGGATCTCGAGCGCTTGCATGCTTATCTGGGTGATCTGGAATCCGTACTCAGCGGCGCCGAACGCGATTCGCTGGCCGATGTACGCGTCTATGTCAAACGCGGCTTGTATCAGGCGGTTGCCGATGATTTCAAACGCCAACTGACCGAACAACTGGCCGCTTTTCGCAAGTCTGGAGCCGGCAAGACGTTTAGCGCTGAAATCGGCCTCGGGGTGGGGGCCGCGTTGTTTGGGGTCGAAGTGGCGAGCGCCAAGTTGGGTGTAACGCTTGAGCTTTCGGTGTCCACCACCGATACCGCGCAAATTTGGGAAGGGAAAGCGGGGAAAGTATCGCTGGGCCTCAAACTCGGCAATGACAAAATTGCCACGGTTCAAACCGACGGTGCCGCCCAGATGGCCGGCGGCAAAATCTTTAACAGCCTTGAAGATTTTGTGAGCTACCATGCCGATGATTTGTTGGTTTCTTTGCTGGCGGCGAGTCCCAAGCATCTCGGCCAAAGCGTTGCGAACCTGTCGGGTGGTCGCCAAGTGCGTCGCTACGAAGGTTTGGTGGCACGCAATGTGCGTTTGCTGTCCCCCTTACAGCAGCGCCTGATTCGCCAAGGCGTGCTAGGTAAAGGCGATCGCCTGGTGACCCAGCCGCTCGGCAAGCCGGTGCCTGGTTCCTTTACCAACAAAAACGTTTCCCTGGCGGCGGGTGCCAACGTCAATGTGTTGCCGGTGGGTTTGGGTCTCACCTTAACCGGTACCCACACCCGTCTCGACATTGCGAGTCGCAAAACGTTGCTGACCGCCCTTAAAAACGATCCGGGTCGGATCGATCAGCAAAAAAGTAAGTACTTTTCGGTGAATCTCAAGGGCAACCTTCTTGCCGGCAAAGCAGGTAAAGCGGCCTTGGACGGGTTGCTTCAAGAGGCACAACAGTTGCGGGAAACCCAACCCATGCAACCTGAAACGCGGCGGCAATTGACCGCGTTGCGCGACCAAGTTCAGTATGCCTTGGGTGCCCTTGCGCTTGAGCGCCAGAGTTACACCGATCTCGTCAACAAGTACGACCTGGGCGGGCCCCACAAAAAGGGTATGCGCTCGGTTAAGCATTCTATGGAGAAAGCGCGCGGTGCCAATGGTCGCGTTGAAATGGAGAAAGCGTTTACCGTAACTTTTGCCGCCTTGAACCGCGTTTACCAAACCGCCTTTGCCGAAGGTGATCGCGCCGAGGTGGTCGACCCGTTTTTTCACGAGCAGTTGCGTGAAATTGAGGCCGGCTTTGCCGATCCCGGTATGGTTCTCGACTTGAAACAAGCGCGCAAACAGTTGACGGCTAAAGAAGAAAAGAACTTGTCCATCAATAGCTTGGCCGGCACCTTCACCGTCAAAATCGCGGACCTCGGTGGTGTGGTCGGATTGCCCAAAATCGGCGCGAGTGGCGAGGTTTCTGTCGGCGTGACCACGACTCAGATCGTCAGCCAGGACACGCCGGACACGCCGACCAATCGTTTAGACCTCAATATTAAAGTACAGGCGGGTATGGATTACCGCGCGGTTCTGTCGGCCATAAAAAAGGCGGCGCCCTCCAAGCTCCAGTTCGATTTTGACAAACCGGCCTTGGGTTTCTCTGAAATGAGCCTCAGTGACTGGAACTTTTCGCTCAGTACGGCCGCCAATTTGCAATTCCGCTTTCAGGAAGTGGCGCGGGAGCAAGACGGTGTTAAAAAGAAAGAGCTGGTGTTGCTGTATGCGCGGCTGACCAAGATTGATACGTTCGGTGGCAACACGCCCGATGTCGGCATTCCAACCGGCCCGGTCGGCAACGCCAAAGTGAGTTTTGGCGCCAAGTTAAAAGACACTCACCAGGTGTTTGAACACGTTGGCACCAAGTCTTTGGGTTACATCAGCGGCAAGTTCAATACTTGGCGAACGGCGGGAATCGAAAAGGAACAGTGGCCGAATTTTGCGCGGGATCACAAGTCTGAGTTTCGCCACCTGTTCCACAATTTTTGCGAGGAACGTGGCCAGGCCCGCTATGAATTGGAAAAAGGTCTCACCGACATCGGTGATGAGGCGTTGCGTACGCGGACCTTGCGCGCTTTTAGCGACTTTCACCAAACGCCAAACAATGTCAATTTCGCCTTTGCTTTGGAAGCCTTTACCCAGTATCTCGACCGCAAGGCGGCACTTTAGCAGCCTGGGCCGATCCGTTTTAATGGTGGATCGGTCCGCTTTGGGGTAGGGTGGAAGAGCCGGAAACGCCCGGCTTAAGCGCATTAGCGTGGTGCTGATGCAAATAAATAAACAAAATGCTTTACAAATCCGTTTGCGAACAGCAATATGTAAACTGAAATGTTTACTTATTGCGAGGTGACCCATGACGCAAGGTCGTGCCTACTTTGTTTTGTTTACCGTAATGTTGATTACCCTGCTCGGAACCGCTGGGATCGCCTTACCTTACCCCATTCTCGCCCCCTACTTTTTGGAGGCGCAGCCCAACCAGTTGACCCATTTCATGGGTTTACCACCCAAATTGTTGTTGGGGGTTGCGCTCGGGATTTACCCACTGGGTTTGCTCATCGGCGGCATGTTTATCGGTGCTTTGTCTGATCGATATGGCCGGAAGCCTGTGTTATTAATAACTTTATTTGGTACGGTGCTCAGTTATCTGGCTACCGCTGCGGCGGTCTATTGGGAATCGTATCTGCTCTTTTTGACGGCGCGTTTGGTGACCGGTGTGTTTGAAGGGAACATCTCAATTGCCCGTGCGCTTGCTTTGGAACTGCACCCGCACATTGATCGAACGAAAGCGATCTCCTTAGTTTACGCCACCGTATACGCAGGATGGTTGGTGGGTCCTCTGGCGGGCGGCTACCTGGCTGCCTACGGTGAAGAAGCGGCCTTCTTAGCGGGTGCCGTCACCACCCTGGTCGGCATCGCGGTGACTGCTTTGGCCATTGAGCCTGTGGCGGCAAGTGAAGATAAAGAAGCGCAGGGGTTTGCTGCAACCCTGCGGGTTTTGGCCAGGCAGATGCGTGAGCAGAACTCGTTGGGTTTGCTGAAAAATAGCGATATCCACCCGATTTTTTGGTACTACTTTGCCTATGCCGTCGGCCTCAACATGTTTTACGAGTTCTATCCGGTTTGGATGGTCGACAAGATGAAAGCCGATAGCCTGGCGATCGGTTGGGGCGGCGTGGTTGTGACCAGTGCCATGATCCTCATGAGCACCTTCGGGACCTCGCTGCTGGCGGCCCGTTATGGTCAAACCAAGATGATGCTGGCCTCAAGTGCCTTGTTGGCGTTCCTGTTCTTTGTGCAACCGCTTTCCGGTCCGCTGGCGCTTTATGCCGTCTTCGCGCTGATCGGGGCCACCATTGCGATGGGCAACGGTTTGGTGCCGACCTACCTCTCCGAGAACTTTGGCCGCTTGGGTGAGGGTCGCGTGATGGGTTTGCAAACCACCGTCTTCTGCATTACCAACATTGTGGTGGCGCTGTTTGGCAGTATCGTTTCTCTGATCGACACCACCTTTGCGATTTGGCTCGGCGCGTTGGTGATGGCTGCAAGCATCAGCTTTTTGCCAGGCATGGGCCGGGTGGCCGCGCGCTTGCGCGCCTCCGATGTCGTTCCGGCCGCCGGTGTTTAAGGCGTTCGTGCGGTAATCAAAGACGGCTCTGCAGCCTCGTTATCGGCGGCGATGCGTTTTGCGGCGTATCGCTGCTTTAGCGGCTCGCGGCCGCAACCGACATCATTAAATAAGGAGCGTGGTTTGAAAACGGGAAATTCCGCCGAACGGCTTTTATTTCAACTCAAAACCGAAGGTCCGGCGACCGCCGCCATGTTGGCTGAACCGCTGTCGATGACCTCGATGGGTGCGCGTCAACATCTTAAAAAACTTGCGGCGGAAGGATTGGTGAGTACCTTTGAGAAAGCGGAGCAGGTGGGACGTCCCAAGCTCTTTTGGAAACTGACCGAGGCAGGACACCAGCGGTTCCCGGATCGCCATGCCGAGCTCACCCTGTCGTTGGTGCGCCAAGTTGAGAAGTTATTTGGAAAAGCGGGGCTGGATCGCCTGATTCAATCGCGCCAAGACGAAATGGAACAGGCCTATCGCGCGGCGACGGCGCCGTTTGATACCTTGGAAACACGCCTGCAAGCATTGGCCGATATTCGCAGTCGCGAGGGTTATATGGCGGAAGTCATCGACGAAGGCGACGGCAGTTGGCTTTTGGTGGAACATCACTGCCCGATTTGTGCGGCGGCCACGCATTGCCAGGGCTTTTGCCGTTCGGAATTGGAAATTTTCCGCGATGTGCTGGGTGGGACGGTGCAGCGCACCCAATGGCTGCAGGAAGACGGCCGTCACTGCGCCTACCGCGTCTCGGCCCAGGCGCCGGTCGCCGAGGTTATGGAAGTTTAAGGGCACGGGCGGGACACCGGCGTCAGGGCTTGGCCCCGCTTCCGCGCCGTTTTATTGGGCGACCGCCTGTTTGGCGGCTTTCCAGGCGTTCATGCCGCCTTTCAAATCGTAAACACGTTTGAAGCCCAGTTCCGCCATCAGCTTGGCGGTACGACCGCTGCGGCCGCCGGAACGGCAATAAATCAAGTACGTTTTATCGCGCGGCATGGCCTTCAATTGGTCTTTGAAGGTTTCGTCATAGAAATTGACGTTTTCGGCGCCGGAAATGTAGCCTTCTTCATATTCGTCAGGGGTGCGCAAGTCCAACAAAACGCCGTCACCTGATTGGATATGGGTTTCGATGGCTTTGGCAAAGGCCTGGGCCTTCAGCAGTAAATTGAACTTGGTGGGTGGGTCGCCCGCGAACAGGGCTGTGCCTGTCAGGGCCAGAAACATCAGCAAACATTTCATGGAAAGATCCTCTTTGGTGGAGAATGAAGCTCTTCGGTATTATACGTCGGCTGGGGCGGGTTGATGATGAGGATCGTGCCGGGCATAAAAAAAACCGGCGACGCAAAGGCGCCACCGGCTTTTTTAAAGGTTTGCGATAAGGGGCTTAAACGGGATAGCCGCCTTTTTCGATAACGAGGGCAGCTACTTCGCGACGGATGGCAACCGTGTTGACGGCCGGGTGCTTGAGCAAGCGGCGCAGGGCGGCGTTCATGGTCATCAAGGTGTCGCCTTCTTCAATGGCGGCCAACGCCGTTTTGGCGATCGGCGCAACGCGTTCGATGGCGTCGTGGATGAAGGCGCGCGTCATTTTGATCATCATGTCGGCTGCTTCTTCGCCGTCTTTCTCGGCTTTTTTCAGCGTGCGCAACAGGGTTGATTCCATGACGTAGGCTTCGATGAACAGGTCGGCGGCCATGGCCAACAATTCCTGCTCATGTTCAATTTTCTGCATGAACTTTTGGAAGCCGGCGCCGGCAATGAACATGCAGATCTTTTTGGCGTTTTCGACGATTTTCTTTTCTTCGGCCAACAGGCTCATGTCTTGGTCGAAGTCAAACGACGGCATACCCATCAATTCGCCCATCAAAGCCTGAACTTTTTCCATCAGCGGTAACTGACCCTTCATGGCTTTTTTGATCATCATGTCGACGGTCAAGAGGCGGTTAATTTCGTTGGTGCCTTCGAAAATGCGGTTGATGCGGCTGTCGCGGTAGAGGCGTTCAACGTCGTACTCGGCGCTGTAGCCGTAACCACCGTGGATTTGCACGGCTTCGTCGGCGCTGTAATCGAGGGCTTCGGTGCCGGCCACTTTGGCGATCGCGCATTCGATGGCGTACTCGCGGATGCCGTTGAGAATTTTTTCAGCGGCGCCTTCTTCCATGAAGTCGATGTCTTCCAAGGCTTCGTGGATCAAACCGGCGGTGCGGTAAACCATTGACTCAGTTGCGAAGGTGCGGATCGCCATCTCGCCGAGTTTGTGTTTGATGACGCCGAACTCGGTGATGGACTTGCCAAAGGCTTGGCGATCAACCGCGTACTTGGCGGAGAATTCCAGGGCTTGTTTACAGCCGCCGACAGCAGCGCCGCCCAATTTGAAGCGACCAATGTTGAGAATGTTGAAGGCGATTTTGGCGCCGTCACCGGGTTTGCCCAACAGGTTTTCAACGGGGACTTTTACGTCGTCGAGATTGAGCATCCGGGTTGAAGAAGCCTTGATACCCATTTTCTTTTCTTCGGCGGCGACGCTAACACCGGGGAAGCTACGCTCCACGATGAAGGCGGAGAATTCTTTGCCGTCGATTTTGGCGAAGACCACGAAAATGTCGGCGAAACCGGCGTTGGTGATCCACATTTTGTTGCCGTTGAGCACGTAGTGTTTGCCGTCTTCGGTCAGCACGGCCTTGGTGCGCGCGTTCATGGCGTCGGAACCGGAACTGGTTTCGGTCAGGGCGTAGGCGGCCAAAATTTCACCGGTCGCCAAACGCGGCAGGTATTTTTCGCGTTGCTCTTTGTTGCCGAAGTAGGTGATCGGCATGGTGCCGATACCGGTGTGGGCGCCGAGGCTGACCATGAAACCGGCGTGTTTGATCAGCTTTTCGCCAACCAAGGTCGAGGTCGTTTTGGCCAGGTCCATGCCGCCGTAGTTTTCGGGGACTTCGGCTGAAAGGAAACCCAACTCGCCGGCTTTTTTGAGCACCTCAACCATGTCTTCGTTGCGGCCTTCTTCCAGCTTCTTGATTTTGGGAACAATTTCACCGTCAACGAAGTCTTCGACGGTGGAAGCGAGATCGTGATCGTCCTCGGTGAAATCTTCCGGGGTGAACACGTGCGCCAAGTCGTGGGCTTCAGTCAAGAAGCTACCGCCGACAACCAATTTTTTCTTTTTCTGCTCTGCTACTGTCATAGTCCTGTAACTCCTTAAGAAACCAGCTCAAATAGACCAGCGGCACCCATGCCGCCCCCCACGCACATGCTTACGATGCCGTACTTGACGTTGCGGCGTTTCATTTCGTAAACCAGTGTTGCGGTCAATTTGGCGCCGGTGCAACCTAGTGGGTGGCCCAAGGCAATGGCACCACCGTTTACGTTAACGATGTCCGGGTTGAGGCCCAGGTCGCGGATGACCATCAGCGATTGGGCGGCAAACGCTTCGTTTAATTCGATGAGGCCGATGTCCTCCAACTGCAAGTTAGCTTTCTTGAGCAGTTTGGGGATGGCCAAAGCGGGTCCGATACCCATGATTTCCGGGGAACACCCGGCCGTGGCGAAATCGACAAAACGCGCCAGGGGTTTGACGCCCAGCTCTTCGACTTTTTTCTCGCTCATCAAAACCGTGGCGGCTGCGCCGTCGGACATTTGCGAGCTGTTACCGGCGGTTACGGAACCACCTTCGCGGAAGGCCGGTCGCAATTTGGCCAAGCCGGCGAGGTCGGAAGCACGCGGCCCTTCGTCGACGCTCACCGTGATGGTTTTGCTGTCGACTTTGCGACCGTTTTTGACGTGGGTCGTCACCTGGACGGGGACGATTTCCTCTTCAAAACGGCCTTCTTTAATGGCTTTGAGCGCGCGATTGTTGCTTTCCAGAGCGAAGATGTCTTGGTCTTCGCGGGAAATGTTGTACTTGTCGGCGACTTTTTCGGCCGTCAAGCCCATGTTGATGTAGGTTTCGGGACGGTTGTCGACCAAGTAAGGGTTGGGCGCGATTTTGTTCCCGCCCATGGGAATCATGCTCATGGTTTCAAGGCCGCCCGCCAGGATTGCGTCGGCGTCGCCGTTTTTGATGCGGTCGGCGCCAAAGGCGATCGCCTGCAGACCGGACGCGCAAAAGCGGTTGATGGTCAGGGCCGGTACCGAGTCTGGAATGCCCGCACGCATTTGCGCGATGCGGCCGACGTTCATGCCCTGTTCGCCTTCCGGCATGGCACAACCCATGATGATGTCTTCAAGTTCGGCCGGGTCGAAACCCTCGACCCGTTTGAGTGCTTCTTGCATTGCCGTTGCCGCCAGATCGTCGGGGCGGACGTTCACAAAAGCACCTTTTTTGGCTTTACCCACGGGTGTTCTTACCGTGGAAACAACATATACGTTACCCATTGTGTGGTTCCTCCCCTTGATTAGTTACGCAACGGTTTGTTTTTGGTCAGCATGTGGTGGATACGCTCCAGCGATTTGCGTTCGCCGCACAGGCGCAAGAAGGCTTCGCGTTCCAGGTCCAACATGTCTTGTTCCGTCATGGTTTGGCCGGGCGTCAGATTGCCGCCGGTCAGGATTTTGCCCAGGTGCAGCGCGATGGTTTTGTCGTGGCCGGTGATGTAACCGCCCTCTTCCATCATGTACAGCGCCAATTTCAGGGCCGCGTAACCGGGTTCGCCCAATACCGGAATGTCGGTGGGCACTTCGGGTGGGGTGTAGCCGCCGGCCGCCAGACCGAGTACGCGTTTTTTGGCGGCCGTGATCAGCGCGTCGCCGTTGAGCGTGACGCCGTCGGTGTCTTTTAAGAAACCGATTTCGCGCGCTTCTTCCGCCGAGGTGGCGACTTTGGCCATGCCGATTGCTTCAAACACTTTCTGCAAGTAGGGCAGCAAGTCTTTTTCACCGCGCTTGTGGGCCGGGTAGACGTGGCGCATAAACATTTCTTTGGTACCGCCGCCGGCTGGAATCAAGCCGACACCCACTTCAACCAGACCCATGTAGGTCTCGGCTGAGGCTTGAATGGCGTCGCCGTGGATACTGAATTCACAGCCACCGCCCAGTGTCAGGCCGTAAGGCGCGCAGACCACCGGCTTTTTGCAGTAACGCAAGCTGGTCGTGGCGCGCTGGAAACCGCGAATCATCAGATCGATGTCCTCGAAGTTGCCTTCTTGCGCTTCCATCAACAGCAGCATCAGGTTGGCACCGGCGGAGAAGTTACCACCTTGGTTGCCGACCACCAGACCTTGCCAGTTCTCTTCTTCGGCCATTTTGACCGCTTGCGCCGTCATGCCGATGGTGTCGCCGCCGATGGCGTTCATTTTGGAGTGGAACTCCAAGCCGAGTACGCCGTCGCCCAAGTCGATCAAGCTGGCACCTGGCGAGGTTTTGACAATTTTGCTTTTGTCGCGTTTGTAGTCGCTGAGGGTCAGCACGTTGGGGCGTGCCGGTACCGGCGCCATCTCGCTGCCGTTGTAGAACTTGTCTTCCGGTTGGCTGTGGTCGTAGAAGGCCTTTTGGCCTTTGTCCAACATTTTCAAAACCATCGCGGGCACGTCGCGCCCTTCGGCTTGGAGCTTTTTGACCACGTTTTCTACGCCGAGTGCGTCCCAGGTCTCAAAGGGACCCAGTTCCCAGTTAAAACCCCAGCGCATGGCGCGATCAACGTTGACGATGTCGTCGGCGACTTCGCCGAGGCGGTTGACCGAGTAAACCAAAACTTCAGACAGGGTTTTCCAAACGAACTTGCCGACGCGGTCGTCGCTGAAAGAAACCTTTTTCAGGCGCTCGCGCACATCTTCGATGTTTTTAAACATCTCGATGCTGGGCAGCTTGACTTTGGCCTTTTCGCGGTATTCCAAGGTGTCGATGTCAAACGTCAAAATGGCTTTTTTGCCGTCGGCCCCTTTGGTTTTTTTGTAGAAACCGCTGCCGGATTTGTTACCCAGTAAGCCTTTTTCGACCATTTTCTTGACGAAGTCGGGGATTTTGAACAGATCGCGTTTTTCGTCGTTGGGTGCCGCATCGTACAGGTTTTCTGAGACGTGAACGAAGGTATCAAGGCCGACCAGGTCGGCGGTACGGAACACTGCTGATTTGGGGCGACCGGTCAGCGGGCCCATGATTTTGTCGACTTCTTCAATGCCGTACTTATCGTCAATCATGGTGTGAATGACCGCCATCATCGCCATTACGCCAATGCGGTTGGCGATGAAATTGGGACAGTCTTTTGCAAAAACAACACCCTTACCGAGGGTGGTTTCGCCGAATTCGGCAAAGGCCTTGAGCGTATCGGCGTCGGTTTTAGGACCGGGAATGACTTCCAGCAGTTTCATGTAACGCGGCGGGTTAAAGAAGTGGGTGCCGAAGAAACGCGGCTGGAGTTTTTCGGGCAGGGCTTCGGAAAGATGCTGAATCGGAATGCCCGAAGTATTGGACGTCAGTAAGCAGGTATCGCTGAGGTGCGGCACAATGCTTTCAAAGAGCTTGTGCTTAATTTTGAGGTCCTCTTTAACGACTTCGATGACCCAATCGACGTCTTTCAAGAGGTGCAGATGCTCGTCAAAGTTGCCGGTTTTAATTTTGGCAAGCCAAGAACGGGTAAAAATGGGAGAAGGTTTGGCCTTCTTCATGGTGGCGACGGCCTTGTCGGCCAGGTTCACCGGCTTCCCGCCCGCGTCGATTTTTAGATCGAGCAGCGCGACGTCGAGACCGGCGTTAACGAGGTGGGCGGCAATCGTAGCGCCCATCACGCCGGCACCAAGAACGGCGACCTTTTGAATGTCCTTCACAAGATACCTCCGGTAGATGAATACTCATTCATTTTAAATCAAATATGCCGATCTTTCCGCATCTTGTCAAGAAAACAAATGAACCGCTATTCAGCTCTTTGTGCCGCGCGGCTTTTCGGGCCGCCGCTTTTTTTGATGTCGCACTAAATGCTTTAAAAAGAAACGGTTTACACGGAATGTTTGTCGGCGGTTGACAGGGATCGGGCTGGTTTTGTTGCCCTTGTGTAAAGGCACTGTTCCGAGCGACTTGCTTGCATTTAACAAAAAAATAACCGCTGTAAAAAGCCGGTTAGGGGTTTTTCTGCCGCGACGCGTCAGGTGCTGCATTTTTGCACTTTTCTGACCATTTATTCAATTTTCTGTTCACTCTTTCCGCGCATTTAGGCAAAAATAAACAGATCGTCAGAGGGATGGACGGCGTATTGGACGATGGTTTCGGCTCGAAGTTTGGCTTGGTTTCGGCTGGTTCGGTTCGGGGTGAAACGACCGTCTCGACGCGTTGCCGTCTAGGATTGAGGCGCACGCACGGCGGCGTTTCTTTTATCGGCGCCCGCCCGCCTGTCCCTTTGCAAGTTTCGCTCAGACATGCCAACTAGCCGATTGTTCGTCACTTAGCCGCCGAAATTCTTGGCGAAAACTTTTGCGTTTGCGGGCAAGCACGGTGTGGTTCGAGTATCCAAGGATTTCAAACATGGTTTCAAAAGCCGGATCGATCCGAGAGATCAAGAAAATCGAGAAAAAACAGCGCATCCATGAAGCGGCGATTCGCGTCATGGCGCGCAACGGCTATCACGGCACCACCGTTTCACAGATTGCCAAGGCGGCCAAGGTTGCCGACGGTACGCTTTACCTTTACTTTCAGAATAAAGATGATTTGCTGGTCGGCATTTTCGACGAAATAATGGATCGTTTTATCAGTGAAGGCTTAAGTGTGATCGAAGAAGTCGCGGATCCGATCGAAAAACTCAAACGCATCGTCGAACTGCACCTTCACAACTTAGGTGCCGACGAAGACCTGGCCTGCATTTTCCAGATCGAGTTGCGCCACAACGTTCATCACATGAAGCGGTTTTCGCAGTCCAAGCTTCGTCAGTACTTCAACATCGTCGAACGCATTATTCGCGATGCTCAAGAACAAGGCCAAATTCGTGCCGAGGTCAACCCATGGATCACCGCCAAAATTTTGTTTGGCGCGGTCGACGAGATGGCCACCAACTGGGTTTTGCGGACACGCGACTACAGTTTGGTCGACATGGCCAAACCGACCTTGGATATCATCCTCAACGGGCTTTGTACCCATCACGAGGAACCGCGCTCGGCGGCGGCCATTGCCGAGGGTGAGCTGCGCAAAAACACACCAGATTTCAACGCCGATATGGCCGGCCAATCGCCACTGTAAAAAACTACCGTTCTTGCTACCAATGCGGTCCCAAAAAAAATGGGGGAGAAGTCTCCCCCAAAATGGTTATCCGACATGTGTCGGTGCTCCGAACGGGCGAGTGCGATGGATAGCGCCCGCGTCACTCGGAGACTCACCAAGGTCTCACTAAGCAACGCGCGCGGCGGTCGCGAATCGGATCACAAAAAAAATATTTTCCAGGTGCTTACTCCGGCGGCGCACCGAGGCCAAGTAGCATGCGGTTGGTCAAATTGGTGTAGGCGACCTGTTGGCACAAGGCCAGAATGGCGGCGTCGTCCAGCGCAACCGCGCGCAGGGCTTCGAGATCGGCAGTCGTGATCGCCGCCGCATCGGTGGTCAGTTTGTGGGCGTACAGAAGCATGGCCCGGTCGCGTGCGCCCAGGTAATGAAGTTGCTTGTTGAGGATCCACTCGGCCACGCCGCCTTTTTCCATCGCGCGCAGCTTTTCGCTGTGATAGGCCGTGCCGCAGCGGCAATGATTAATTCGCGATACATAGGTTGCGATCATGGCGCTTTGGTAGGGTCGCAAGGGGCCCGCTTGCCGGCTAAGCACTTGGTCAAGTTGGGCAAATGCGGCGAGGGTCTCCGTCGAAAGGCTGTGGTGTTTGAGGTGATCCGGTACCTGTGCTGATGCATTCGCCTCGCGCCACTGTTCATAAACGGCGGCCACCGCCGGTGGTGCGTTCTGTTCGTCGAGGACTTTGATCCAAGCCATTTCGGCTCCTTCGATGTGGTTTTCGGCGCTGATTATAACGCAGGTCCATGTTGTGGTTGGTGGGGCGTTCACGTGGAAAAGTGCGCGCCGGCAGAGGGAATGTGGTAACGTGCCGGCGTAACCGAGATGAGGATGGACGCCCATGCCGCTGATCTACTATGCGCTTCCGTTTTTGGCGCTTAAACCGGCTTTTCGCCTGACTATGAATGGTTTTGAGCAGCTTTTACTGCGCGGTGGGAACAGCGCGCTCATCGGAATGATGGTGTCGTTGGTGGTCTTTTGGCACGTCTACACGCCCGTTCATGAACTCCTCCACGTCGCCGCCTGTTTGTCGGGTGGTGGGACCGTCAGTGAACTGGCGCTGAAACCCCAATACGGCGGCACTCTTCTGGCTGAAGTTTTTCCGTTTGTGGTGGCCGACAGCGACTACGCCGGTCAACTAACCGGCTTTACCACGCCCAATGACTGGGTTTACGCTTGGGTCGATTTGGCGCCTTACCTACTGAGTTTGCCAGGGCTTGTGTTGTTGGTGATTGCCGTGCAGCGGCGACGTGTTGTGCTGTTCGGGCCGGCGATGGTACTGACCTGGGTGCCGTTGATGTCCTTCAGCGGTGACTTTTTCGAGCTGGTGAGTCTGGTGGCGACGCGATTGGTGCCCTGGCTAGATGCGACCCAGCCGGCGCGATTGTTGGTTAGCGACGACGGTTTTAAGCTGGTTGGTGTCCTGGCCGAAGCTGGTTTGTTGTGGGGGCCCTTGGGTTTGGTGACGGCGGCGATGTTTGGGGCGGCCGTTTGGGTTTCCTGTCTGGTGATTGTGGTTCAGCTCCACTTGGTTCACCGGGTATGGCGCGGCTTTCCCGATCTGAAATACGTCGAAACGCCCCCCTCCGAAGCGGACACTGGTGCTTGAGTGGGGTTTTTGCGGCCGTTCGCGTTCCGATTTACGACTTCCCATACACGTCAGCGGTTTCTCGCCTCCGGATCTGATAGAATAACCAATCGTTGACCTGCATCAAGTTCACGCCGAATACCGGCCCAGGCGCCGGGTGGTTCGCCGTGAGATCATTGCGCCGGCAGGCCGAGCCGCGCGATGAAAGCGCGTCTCCTCTGACGGGCCGAACTTATTTGCGGCCTGCTGACGACTGCGTTCCGGCGTGCCGGCGGTCCCCGCCCCGGCCGGAAGAAACTGTGCGGCGTTGACGGCCCAACGGACGCCGCCGCAAAAGAGGGCTTTGCCGGCCCCAATCTGAGTAAAAGGAAGATCTATGAGTGTGCAAGCTTTGACGGTATTGAGTGAAGAAGAACAATTGCTCTACGATTCCGTTTACGAATTCGCGCAAGAGAGAATCCAGCCCAAAGTCCACGAAATGGACGAAAAGGAATCGATGGATCCCGATTTCATCAAAGAGTTTTTTGCCAATGACTACATGGCCATCGAAATTCCCGAAGAATACGAAGGGCTGGAATCGGGCTTTTTTAACGCTATTTTGGTTATCGAAGCGTTGTCGCGTGTCGACCCTAGCTGCGGCGTGTTGGTTGATGTACACAACACTCTGGTAAACAATGCTGTTGGGAATTGGGGCAGCGCTGCACTGAAAGCGAAATATTTCCCACAACTGGCGACCCAACGCCTCGGTGCCTACTGTTTGTCGGAACCTGCTTCCGGCTCCGATGCGTTCGCGCTGAAAACGACCGCGCGTGACGAAGGTGATCACTTCGTTATCAACGGCAGCAAGCTGTGGATTACCAACGGACTTGAGGCGAGCATTTTTATCGTTTTCGCCAATGTTGATCCCAGTCAAGGTTATCGCGGAATCACCGCCTTTGTCGTGGAAGACACCTTCGAAGGGTTCCGTCGCGGCAAAAAAGAAAGCAAGCTGGGGATTCGCGCTTCGTCCACCATGGAACTGAGCTTCGAGGACATGAAGGTCCCGCGCGACAATGTGTTGGGTGAGGTCGGTAAAGGCTACAAGGTTGCCATCGAAACCCTCAACGAAGGCCGTATCGGCATCGGCGCACAAATGATTGGTTTGGGTCGCGGTGCATTGGATGCAGCGGTTGCTTACGCCAAGGAGCGCGTACAGTTCGGCAAGTCGATCAGTTCGTTCCAGGCCGTTCAACACGAAATTGCGCGCATGGAAATGGAACTGGAAGCAGCTCGTTTGTTGGTTTACAACGCGGCTCGTCTGAAAGATATGGGCAAGCCCTTTATCCGTGAAGCGGCCATTGCCAAGCTGAAGTCCTCCGAGGTTGCTGAAATGATCGCCTCGCGCAGTCTGGAATTGTTCGGCGGTTACGGTTACTCCAAAGAGTATCCGGCCGAGAAATTCTACCGCGACGCCAAAATTGGCAAGATTTACGAGGGGACGTCCTTCATGCAGCTTAACACCATCGCCAAGTTGGTATTGGGTTAAGTTGGAAACGGCGGAGCGCGGCGCGCTCCGCTTTGACCACCGCAACCCCTCTTAAGTTGACTTTTTGTCACAAATACGTCCATCTAGCGGTTTTATGCGTGACCCTGTGAGATTTCTCATCGCCACACTATATTGTTTTGTTAAAAGCTACCGATAAGAGGGTGCGTAGAGGGTCTTCCGCCCAATTCAAATTCGAACGTTAGGCATTCACTCTCAATAACTTGACACTGCCTAGCGCCCAATTCTATGCTTGGGGCATACGTTTTCGTTTTGTTTCATTCTTCAAGGAGCTTCGGATGATCACGGGGTTTACACAGCGCTTGATTTGTTCATTTATGATTCTGGGCTCGTTCGGGTTGATGGCTCAAGTCCAGGTCGAAGACCACTGGTCCCCCTACGACTACCCGAGAACCATCCCCGACGGGAGCAAGTACCACATCATTGAAAAGGGCGACACCTTGTGGGACTTGGCGGGTCGTTATCTCAACGATCCTCTGCTGTGGCCGCAACTTTACCAGGCGAACACTTACATCAAAGATCCCGATCTGATTTATCCCGGTGATCCAGTCTTTCTGGACATCGGTGTGGTGGTTACCGACGAATCCATCCAGCAGACGACCGATGCCGGTGACGGCAGCTCCGGCGAGTTTGCCGAAATGGAAGAATTTGGCGAAGGCGATGGCGACGGTGCCGACGGCGATACAGTTGCCGAGCGTACCGAAGAAACCAGTTTCTTGGACAGCAGTTCCGAGTTTGTCATTCTGCCCGCCGGCTCGCGTTCCGACATGGAATGCTCCACATACCTTTACGAAACCAAGTCGCGCAAAGAAAAGCTGCCTTTTGATTTCAAAATTATGGGTGGTGAAAACCGTACGGCGCGCTTTTATGCTCACAGCGACATTGTTTACTTAAACAAAGGGAAAGATTTCGGTGTTCAATCCGGCCAGGTCTACAGCCTGCGCCGTGTGATTCGCCCCATTTACAATCCCGACCCCGACCAAAAACGCCAGTTCTTGGGTTACTCCGTCGACCAGGTGGGTAAGGTGAAAATCCTCGCCGTGCAAGATACCTCTGCCACCGCCATGGTGATGGAAGGCTGCAGTGAGGGCAAGGCGGGTGACTTCTTAGTGCCTTACGAAGAAGAGCCTATCCCGCTTTTAACCGAATTGCCGGTTATCGACCGCTATCAGGGCTTCAAAACCGACGGTTACGGTTCGATTCTTTTCACTGAAGATAATTATGAAGCGGTTGCCTCCGACAACCTTGTTAGCGTCAACCTTGGTGTCCAGCAAAACGTGGCGCCCAGCGACTTGTTCATTGTGTACCGTGAAAACCCGGCCAACCAACCCAAGCAAGGCATCATTCTGCCGCAAATTTACTTGGGCTACGGGGTTGTGCTTAAGACGGGTCCCAACAGTTCCGTAATTCGGATTGTTGAAAGCGTCAAAGACATCTTAGTCGGTGACCGCATGGTGCCGCTTGCGACCGCGTTCGATGGTCGCGGTTCCGAAGGCGAATAACCCGCCTCATTTTCACCCAGATACGCGGCCGCTATCTTTTGAAGGTAGCGGCCGTTTTTTATTTTGGGGTTCTTTGTGCTTTAAAAGGGCTCGGTTTGGCTGGAGAAGCAAATAGGGCCTATTACGCTTTCCCGGCGTGGAAACGAGGTGATAACGGGACACTGCGATGTCGCTGTCCTTCAGGGCACGATCCTTGGCGGTTGAGCTTTGTCGCGGTTGGGAACGGCGGAGGACAGGCCCATTGATTGAACACCTTCGTCGTTCACGGCGAATTCTGTCTGTTTTGGCCGCGTGGGGTGGTATTTCAGCTCGTTGAGCGCGGTTAGGATGGCATTTGGCCTGTTTTAGCGGCATTCAATGCGGCTTTAAGGCGTTTGCCTTGGTGCCAGGTGGCGGCGCCGCCGAGAGACAGGGTAACCGCGTAAAATGAGGCGCGGTGCAATAAGGCACCGGCGGCGGCTGCTGCCGGTTCGATGCCGGCAAAGGGGTAAAGTGTCATCAGGAATACTTCGGTGACGCCGATACCGCCCATGACGCCGAGCAACGTACCCGCGAAATAGGCGAGCATAAGAATGACTGCGATGAGGGCGATGCTGCTGTCGATGCCCAGTGATTTCAGGACCAAAGCATTGGCAAGGCACAGCATTGCGAACGAGCATGCGGATAAACACAACTCGACGCTGAGCCACTGACGTGCATTGCCGGAGCACAGCGTGGGTCGCAGTAGGGGCGCCAACCAGAGTCGGCGTTCGCCTTGGTCGTCAAGGAGGAAGCGGTTCGGCACCCAGCGGTCGATCTTTTTCTGAAAGGCTTCGTTACTTATTTTGCGCCACAGGCCGGCGCGCCCGAAGAACAGTCCGGTTAGGAGGATGATGCCAATGACGCCAAGGTAGGGAAGCGCGCCGTTGAGAAGCGCCGTTTCGAGGAAGATGCCGGTCCATAGGGCAAGCATGGAAAACAAAAAGAGATTGCCAAGCGTCATGGAGATTTGGTCGGCTAAGGTCCAGCCATAGGCGCGTCGCATGGTCCAGCCGCATGTTTTGGCTAGATATAAACCTCGGAAGAAACCGCCGGCGAGCTTGGCGGAAGGTGTCACGAGGTTGAGAAAGTTGTTGACCAGCACCAGCATGCCGATTTCGCGTAATGAAACCGGCATCTCGCGCTGAAGCATGGCGCGCCATTTGACCGCCCAAACGAAGAAACGCGCCAGTAGTGGTGCAAATGAAAGGGCGAGCCAGCCGCTATCGACGGAGCGTGCCGTTTCCCACACCTTCGCGGGGCCAAGCGCGTAGATGTTGCGGACGACATAAGCAAGGCAAAGTACAACGACGACGAATTGGAGTAGTTTGCCGGCTTTGAACGACTGCTTGCGCGGTTGGGCTTGGGTCGGTGCAGAGGACAAGGTTTACCTTTAAACGTCCGCGGCGGTGGGAGCGTCGCCGTTATCGGAGGGCGCAACAGGAGCGGTTTTCCAAGGCTGCTGGGTGGGTTCGTGAGGGAGTCGTGACGGGATTTCCTCAAAGAGCTGCGGATAGGCGTTTTTTAACTCTTCGCTGATTTGGTAGGGGCGGCGTTTGATGCCGTTAGGAACGACTAAGCCGGCGCTGACGATGAGTTTTACCGCGTCTTCCACGCTTAAATCGAGTACCCACAAATGGCGTGGATCGTAGTAAAGCAAAAAGCCGGTCGTAGGGTTTGGGGTACTGGGCATGAAGACGCTGACCATGGGTTTGTTAAACAAGTTCACGGCGCCTTCTAAGTTCTCGTTGGTGATGAAACCAATCGCCCAGACACCTTCTTTCGGGTACTGGAGCATGACGACTTTTTTGAACGAGCCCGAGGTGCGTTGAAATGAGAGCGCTTCGATGATTTGTTTGGTGCCGCCGTAAACACTGCGCACCACCGGCAGCCGTAACATCAGGCGATCAATGAGATCGAGCACCTTTTTGCCAAGGTAAAAGCTGGTGAGCCAACCGACCAAAATGACGAACAACAGTACCAAAATCAGAGAAATGAGGGTGACGACAAGTTTGGGGACTTCAACGCTGGAGAATTGGCTGAAAATGCTGATGACAATTGGACGAGCGTAGCTTTGGGTTTTGCTAATGAGCAAACTCAGGACCCAGTAGGTAACCCCGATTGGAAACAAAAACAGTAAGCCGGTAAAGAAGAAATTGCGCATGTAGTGGGGACGGTGGGGTTTATTGGTTGTCTTGGTCATTGTTTGCCCCTTTTTGATTCTGTTCGGCCATGATTTTTTCGCCGAGTAATTGCCAAAAATCAGCGACGTAGCGAAACGCGGAAAGCATGGAGAAAAACAAAGCAATGTATGCGGTATATAAACCAATGAGATGGAACCAGGGATGGACATCACTTAAAAACAGAAACGAAAGGGCAATGACCTGAAAAACCATTTTGACTTTGCCCAGTTGTCCAGCGGCCAACACAATGCGTTCGGCCGCCAAAAAGGCGCGTAAGCCGGTAATGGCCATTTCTCGACCAATCATAAAAATGACCAGCCAAGCAGGGACGTAGCGACCTTCAAGTAAAACCAGCAGGGCGGTGAGGACCAGGAGCTTGTCGGCCAAGGGGTCGAGTAACTTGCCGAGCATGGTGACCTGGTTGTTGCGACGGGCCAAATAGCCGTCGAGCCAATCTGTTAACGACGCGGTTAAAAAGATGCCCAACGAAACCCAGGTACTCCATGGGTTGCCCAGCCCGCTAAATATTAAGATGAATGGAATGAAAGCGATACGCAGCAGGGTAAGGATGGTGGGGCCGTTCATAGAAGAAAGTCCTCTTTGATCTTGGGGACAAAACCAAAGTCTTAGCCAAGGCGGGGATCCCGAGCGCACCGACCGCGCTCACAGAAGCGCAAGGGTAACATGAATTAGCCGAGGGGGAGAACGAAATAACCGTGAGACAGGGCACCGCGATTGGGGTTACTGAAACAACGGTTTATTTTTGGCTACGGACGTTTTGGCGGATCCAGTCGATGAAGTTCTCTTGGCAGTGCTCGACGGAAAAAGCGACGATTTCGGGCACTTCGTAGGTGTGCAGTTGGGCAATCACGGAGGAGACCTCATTAAACAAGTCTCGCGTGGTTTTGAGAATCAGCATGTTTTCTTCGTCGTCGAAAACCTTGCCCTTGAAACGGTAGATAGAGCGCATGGTCGGAAGAATGTTAACACAGGCAACGAGCTCTAATTGAACGAGTTCTTCAGCGATGGTAATCGCTTGTTGCTCTGATCCGACAGTTGTGATCACCATGATGGCATCAGTCATAAGAAAATCCTTGTGCCATTTTGCACAGTGGCGATTATATTTCCTGAAATTTTTCGATGTCAAGACTGCAAGTCTTTGGCGAATGAAGCACTAGCGTCCCTTTTAGGCGCTTATCTCTCTCTCAATGCGCAAGATGTCGTCATTGTTACGCTTCTTTTTGAATCGCAACCACACCCGCCGACAGGCGGTTAACGCGCCTTCTCCGCGGGGGTTTCAATCAATATACCCCAATGACCGCATCATCTCGGCGTCTTGTTCTGAGAAACCTTCGTCGAGGGTGGCGGCTTGATTGAGACCGGCTTCCACCGTCAGTGCCCAGGTCCGCAGTGTTTCAGACAAGGTGCTGTTTGCCGGGGCGAGGTTGTTGGTTTCGCCCGGATCCTTGTTGAGGTCGTACAACCTTTGTTTCTTTTGGCGCACGCGCCAGCTTTCTTTGCGACCCTGGCACAGCATGCCGACCTCCAGCAATCCACGTCGTCGGCCGCGCTCGACCGCTTTCTGCGATTGGACCGCCCCTTTGTGGGCTTGGAAGAACAAGGTGCGCCCGCTGTCGGCTTGCCGATCCCCGCGCCAAACGGTGCTCCAATCCAGGCCCGCCAGCGTTTCCGGCTGTGGCAGACGTAACAAACCGAGAACGGTTCGTGGCAGATCCAGCAGCGAGGCCGGTGCGCTTTCGGTACCGGTCGGGATTTGTCCCGGCCAAATAAACGCCATAGGAATGCGCAGGTTGCCTTGGTATAGGTGGCGACCGTGGCCCCAGTATTGGTTTTCACCCAAGCACTCGCCGTGGTCGGCCACAAAGATGACCAGGGTCTCTTCCGGTGGAGAAACCTTCCACAAGCCATCCAAAAAGTGGCCGATTTGCGTATCGCAAAATGCGATTTCGCTGTCATAACGGTCGACGCGCCGGGCTGATTCACGTGGCGGCAAACCTAACGCGGCCGCGTGATCGGCGCGGTATCGGTAGGGGGCGTGGGGTTCGCTGTAATGGACCCACACAAAAAAGGGGTCGTTTTGGCGATTGACCCAGGCGAGGCTCTGTTGCGTGATGTCTTCGCCGGTTGCTTCGTCCAGCAAAAGCCCAAACCAACGCTTGCGGGTGAAGACTTCGCCGTAATGGGCGAAGTGTTCCGCTAAGCCGACCAAGTCTGTTTTTAGGGTCCAATTACTGATGAACGCGGCTGTTTGGTAATTCTTTAAGGCCAATAGCTTGGGCAAGGAAATCATATTCGGGAACATGGGCACCCCGTTGCGCACCGCGCCATGGTCATGGGGATAACGTCCTGTTAGCATGCTGGTACAAGCGGGTGCTGTGAGCGGTTCCACCGTATAGGCTTGGTCGAAGCGGCGACCTTGGGCCAGCAAAGCATCGATCCGTGGCGAGGTTTGCCGTGCGTACCCGTAGGCAGACAAGTGATCGGCACGCAGGGTATCGACTGAAATTAAAACTACGTTGGGTTGGCCCGCCGTTGCCGTCGATCCATAGAGGAAAGTTAAATAAAACAAGCTTTTTAGAAACGTTTTTTGCAAAGTGGCGTCAACTCCTGAGAGTGTGGGATGTTGCTTCCATTTAAGCATAAACGTCGCCCAAGCGGTGGGTTGCCGGTTGCATCAACCTAGGCTTAAATGGGTTTGCAGGTGACCCTTGGCCACGTACAATGAGGTCGCATCTTTTTACGATATTTCCTCGTGGGAGTTATTTTTGTTTGCCCCAATACCCAGCCCGGCCTACGAGCTCAAGCAATCGCTACAGGCCATGATTGATCAAAAAACGAAACCCATCGGCGCGCTCGGGCGCCTCGAAGAATTGGCGCTCCAAATCGCCATGGCCCAAGCGGTGACGACCCCCTCGATTCAAGATCCCACGTGGCTGGTTTTTGCCGCCGATCACGGTATCGCCCGCCGTGGCGTTAGCCCCTATCCCAGTGAAGTGACCGCGCAAATGGTGGCCAACTTTTTGGCCGGTGGTGCTGCGATCAATGTTTTTGCGCGCCTCCATCAGTTTGCCCTGCAAGTGATTGACGCCGGCGTGGCCGCGCCGCTGCCGGAACATCCCGATTTGGTGCGGCGGCCGGTTGCGCCAGGGACCGCTGATTTCCTGGAAACGGCCGCCATGACCGGTGAGCAGTGCGAGCAGGCTTTGGCCGACGGTCGTCGTTTGGTTGAGGAACACCTGGCGCGTGGGGTGAATACCTTTGGATTCGGCGAAATGGGCATTGGTAACAGTTCTTCGGCCGCGATGCTCATGCACCTATTGACCGGTCTCGATCTCGAAGTTTGCGTTGGACGTGGGACCGGCCTTGATGACGAGGGTTTGGCCCGCAAAACCGCCGTTTTACGCGAGGCGGCCGCGCGTTGTGGTGACTTGGAGGATCCGCTCGAGGTGTTGCGTCAATACGGTGGTTTTGAGTTAACCATGATTGTCGGCGGTGTCCTTGCGGCCGCGGCCGGGCGCGGTTTGATTTTGGTCGATGGTTTCATTGCGACCGCTGCCGTTTTAGTGGCGGCTAAAATCGATGCCGGCGTGCTGAATTACTGCATTTTCGCCCACTGCTCGCAGGAGCGCGGCCACCGTGCCATGCTCGACTATCTTCAAGCCAAGCCGCTGCTTTCCTTAGGGATGCGTTTGGGAGAAGGCACTGGTGCAGCGATGGCGTTGCCGCTTGTTCGCGCCGCCGCCGCTTTCTTTCGCGAAATGGCGTCATTTACCGACGCCGGTGTGAGTCAAGCGCTTGAATCCTGAGTCACCCACCCCATCCGACGGTGTTCCCGATTGGGTCCATGCCGCTTTAAACGCCGTCATGTTCTTTACCCGTATTCCGGTTCCGTCTTGGGTACGTTACTCGCCTGAGAAACTCAACCAATCGTCGGCCTGGTTTCCCGTCGTCGGCTGGTTGGTCGGTGGTTTTGCCGCCTTGGTGTTTTGGGTGGCGCGGGTTCCCTTGGGCGATGTGCTCGCCTTGTTGCTTTCGATGGCGGGTACCGTTTTGTTAACCGGCGCTTTTCACGAAGACGGTTTAGCCGATGTCTGTGACGGTTTTGGCGGTGGCTGGAACCGCCAACAGGTCTTATCGATCATGAAAGACTCGCGGCTCGGCACCTACGGTGCGGTTGGTTTGGCTTTGGTTTTGGCGATTAAGTTTTTTGCACTTAGCGGTCTGCCCTGGACTTGGGTGGTCACGGTATTGGTGACCGGGCACGTGCTCAGTCGCGTTTTTCCCGTGTTAATCATCTTTGCCGGCACCTACGCGCGCGAAGATTTGACGTCTAAGGTAAAGCCCCTGGCTACCCAACTGACCCTGCCAGGTTTGCTTTTGGCCGGTTTTTTTGCGCTGCCGGTTTTGGCGCTCCATTGGATTCCCGCGCTGATTGCTGTTGGCGCGGCCGCCCTCATGACGCTCTATCTGGCACGTCTGTTTCAGCGACGGTTGGGCGGTTACACCGGGGATTGTCTCGGTACAGTTCAGCAACTAACGGAAGTTACCGTGTACCTGACCTTTGTGGCTTATTTCCGGTTGGCAATGCACTAAACCCTGTCCCTATCACGCGGTCTTCGCGCCTCAACGGCTAGGTGTTCATCGCGGCCACGCGGTAGATCTACCAACTGATCTTACAAGGAGGCCTCATGAGGCTTTATTTAGTCCGTCACCCGCAAGTTGAATCCCACCGTGAAATTTGCTACGGCCAACTGGATTTAGCTTGTGAGCCAGGATGGCGGCCGCAACTGGCGCAGAGCGCGCGACTGTTGCCCGATCCGGGACAAGTGCTCACCGTGTCGAGCCCGTTGCAGCGTTGTCGGCTGGTGGCTGAAGCATGGCTTGAAGCGAGCGCGACCGCGACGCCGACCTTTGAGAACGATCTCAAAGAGCTGTCTTTTGGCGAATGGGAAGGTCGTCCGTGGCGTGACATTGATCGGGCCGCCTTGGACGAATGGGCGCGGGACAAGACCGGCTTCGCTGCGCCGGGTGGTGAATCGTTGTTGACCTTTTCGCGGCGGGTCAATGCGGTTATCGACCGTTGGATGACTGATGACGACCGGGATCGCGTTGTATTTACCCATTCGGGTGTGATTCGGATGATGGTGGTGCGCGTGTTGGGGATGCCGCTAGCCAACAGTTTGAGAATGGAAGTGGATCACCTGTCTGTGAGCGCGTTTGACCTTAACCGCGATCGTGCCAAGATGTTATTTTTGAACCGGCTCTGAGCTGGAAACCGGACGCGCAAGTTGGCTTGTGCTGTGGTTTAATTACCGCTCGCAAATCCTTGCGTGTTCGCAAGACAGGAGTTTCCATGGGCGGCGGCGATCAAAAAATTTTTACCTCAGACGAATTGAAGGGCTGGGCCGGCGAAGCATTAGTGCAAGCGGCTGAAAATGCGATTGATATCCAAGCAGTGAGCGCTTTTAAGTACGATGCTCGCGGCCGGGTGGAAGGCGTGGTGAAGCCGGCGCCGCCCAGCACGGAAACGCCCGCTTTTGCCCGCATTACCCGGCGCGGTTCGCGGTTGGCGCTTGAGTGCCGCAACCATGGCAAGGGATCCTGGTGCTTGCATACGGCCGTGCTAGCCTTGCATCATCTTGGTTTTAAACCTGTTTATAAGAAAAAAAGCGAAGTTGCCGCCGCATTGCCGCGGGTTGGATACCGTTTGGAAATGCAGGCCGACGCAGACGGGCTCTCTTTTGGTGTGCGCGTCCTTTCGCGCAATAGCTTGGTTCAGGGTCCGCTACACTTTATGAAGCGCGAAGGCGGCGTATTGGGATTGTCACGGCGGGCTGTTGAGGCGTTGGAAGATTTGGGTGAGGAGCGCGAAAACGGGGTTGCCGTGCGCCGTATTGATGCGGCTTCGTTGTTAACCACGCTCGGTCAATGCGGGTTGTATCCACCGCGTGCTGAAAAACCCTATGCTTGGGTTCAGGCCGAGGATGCCCCGGAACTGTCGGTCAAACTGAGCGGAGAAGAAGTGTTGTGGCGGTTGGCGGAACCTTTTGGCAAAGATGCCGTCTGTTTGCCTGGGCGGCCGGGTTTTATTATTGTTGAAAATACAATTACTTATTATCGCCAAGCCCTTGCTGATCTTCAGGTTTTCCTTGAAGGGGAGGCCGGTTCTTTACCGCTCAATTGCGACACCTTGGCCCCCTTGGTGCGCCAGAAGCACGGCATCTCTTGGCATTCGCCCAAACCGCGTTTGATCACCGATGTCGACGGCGTCGGTCTTGATTTTTCTGTCCATCAGCGCGATTTGCAAGGTCAGGCCGGTGTCTGGGTCGACGGCCGCTTTCTCGCGCTTGGTGACCTGGAGCAACCGCGCCAAATTCTAAACGACGGCCGAGCGCCTGTTCTGCTTCAGCTTAACAAGGCGCAAATGCAAACGATGACACGGACCTTTCAGCGGGTTCAAGCACCCTGGCAAGGTGCGGCTTTCCGCGTTCGTGAGCAAATGGCCGGTGACTTTCTCGAGGGCTTTGATCCACCCAGCGGACTGCAGGTTCAGAACAAAAACGCCGGTGAATGGTTTGGCGTTAAGCCGATGGCGATGACGGTTGAATGGAGTCGGGGTTCGCTGGCACCGCAATACCGCATCGGTGGTGAATTATTTGGTCACGACGCCTTATTGGCAGGTTTGGTCGATGGGCGCTTTGTGCGACTCAACAGTGGGCAGCGCTTGAATGTGGATGTTGATGTCATTCTCGAGCATGAGGAAATCCTCAATGGTGTCAAAGCGTTACACGAGGAGCCCGCGCGTCGTAAAGATTTATTGGCGCGTATCCTTGCCACCAAAGCGGGGCGAGTTGTTACCGATCCGGCGCCAAGTGATGCTGTTGCGCTCGCCGATGATTGGTTGACGCGTTTACGCCATTACCAAGTGGACGGGGTGCGTTGGCTGTTGGCCAATCACGCCGCCGCCGAGCCTTCACTGCTGGCCGACGACATGGGTTTGGGCAAAACGGTGCAAACCCTGGCTTATCTCGATTCAATTCGCGAACCCGGTCGGCCGCAGTTGGTTGTGGCGCCCACCACCCTGTTGGGCAACTGGGCCGCCGAAGCCGCCAAATTCACGCCCCATCGTCAAGTCACCGTTCATCATGGTCCGAAACGCATACGGACCGCCGACGTTCTCAACGGGCAAGATCTCGTTATTACGTCTTATGGTTTGGTTTTGCGTGACCTCGATCTTTTTTACGACGTTCATTTTCAGGTCGTCGTTCTTGATGAGGCGCAAGCCATTAAAAACGCCAAAGCACAGACTTCGACGGCTGTTTTTGAGTTGTGGACCGATCACCGCGTGGCCTTGACCGGCACGCCGGTGGAAAACCGCTTAACCGAACTCTGGTCGATTTTTCAGTTCCTGGCACCGGGGTATTTGGGTGAAGAAGAGGATATTAAAGCGATCAGTATGCCGGGAACGGCCGCCTTTAATGCTTTAAAAACTAAGGTCGCGCCCTTTTTGATGCGCCGCCTCAAAAGTGAAGTCGAGAAAGACTTGCCGGAAAAGCAGGAAATTACCGTGCGCTTGCCGCTCAGCAAGGCCCAGGCCGCGCTTTACGGCGATGTTCTGGTGAAATCGAAAAAAGAACTGGCCAATCAAGGCATCAATGCCGTGTCGTTGTTAAGTCGTTTGTTGCGGTTGCGTCAAATTTGTTGTCACCCGGGTTTGGTTGACGATCAATATTTGTCGACGCCCTCGTGTAAATTTGACTTTTTGTTGGATAGTCTGGCGGAAGTCACCGCCGGTGGTCACAGCGCATTGGTGTTTAGTCAGTTCACCTCGTTGCTGAAACTGTTGCGCTACGAGTTGGAAGAACGCGACATCCCTTACCTGTACCTGGACGGCGCCACCCGTGATCGCGATGCACTGGTGGCTCGTTTTCAAAACGGCGAAGCACCGGTGTTTCTGATAAGTCTCAAGGCGGGCGGTACGGGTTTAACCTTGACGCGGGCTTCTTATGTTTACCACCTGGATCCATGGTGGAACCCGATGGTGGAGGCGCAGGCGACGGATCGTGCCTATCGTATTGGCCAAACCAAAAAGGTGATCAGCTATAAGCTGATTTCCGAGGGGACGATTGAAGAGCGGATTCTGAAGCTTCAAGCCTCTAAGAAGTTGGTGGCAGAGGGTTTGTGGCGCGACGCCGATCAATTGTTTGAAAGTTTGGACCGTGAGACGATGCTGGCGTTGTTGGAAGCTTAAGCGAGGCTTTTCGGGAACACTAAAACGAAACGTGCGCCACCGTGGGGGCTGCTCTCCAGCAACACCATGCCGTGGTGTCGAATCATAATGCGGCGCACGATGCTGAGGCCAAGACCGGTTCCGCCCAGGGCGCTGTTGCGACTGCTGTCGCGTCGGGCGAAGGGCTCAAAAACTCGTTCTCGGTCGGCAACGGGAATGCCCGGGCCATCGTCTTCTACCGCCAGGTGCCAGTGGGCGTCGGCTTCGTAGCAGCTCAGCCAAATTTGGCTTTGGGTGTGGCGCACCGCGTTGGTAACCAGGTTTGAAAGGGCGCGCTTGAGGTACTTTGGTGCGGCCAGGATCTCTAATTCGCCGTCATCGCGATGGACGCTGATTTCCGGCCGTAATTCGCTGACCATTTGGGCCATGTCAGATAATAGCCGGCCGCAATGGATGCGTTGTCGGTCGCCGTCTAAATCCTCGTGTTCCAACTTACTCCAGGTCAGTAGTTCGTCAATGAGGTCGTTCATTTCGCCGAGATTGCTTTCAATGCGCTCGAGCATTTTGTCTTTGTGGGTCGCTTCGGCGGCGGCCAAACCCTCGTCAACAGCAAACAACAAACGCGACATGGGGGTGCGCAGTTCATGGGAAACCGCGCTGAGTAAATTCTTTTGGCCCACGATCAGGGTTTCAATGCGATGTGCCATTTGGTTAAAGGTTTTGGCCAATTCGCCCAAGGCGTCTTGATGGCTTTCCTCGGCGCGGGTCGCCCAAGAGCCTTCGCCGAAACGTTCCGCGCTGCGTGCCAAGCGATGAATGCGTTTTTCCAAGGGGCGGATAATGAAAAAAATGGCAACGCCCATAATGCCAAGTACTAAGACTAAAGTGAGTGGTGGCGGGATGGGGAGCAGTGCCGGTGGTCGCGGCGGTTCGGCGTGGATCATGGGGCCAATTACCAGCACTTCTTCTTCGTTCAGGGACGCATAAATCCATTGTTCATCGTCGCGTTGGCGCGCGAGTAGATTGCCGCCGTCGAGGCGTTCCGCTTCCGCGTTACTGAGTTTTAGCTCGGCGCGTAGGGTGAGCTGGGTTGGGAACTGACCGGGAATGCCGAGCTCTTCCACCGCCAACCAACGATCAACCGGGTCGGGTCCCATTTCATTGAGGGTGCGGCGTGCTTGGTCGACCAAGGGGAGTACCAGTGCTTCGGTGCGTTTGCGGACGTTTTTGCCGACCTCATAACGGATTAAAAGGGCGAAACACACGGCGATGGCAATCAGAATCAATGCAATCGCGGAATAAATACGACGGAACAGAGCGCTCATGGCTGATCCTTCACCGCCAATAAGTACCCTTTTCCGCGCACCGTTTTGAGCGCGATCGTTTCGTCATGCTCGCCCGTCGCTTTTTGCAGTTTTTGGCGAATACGAGAGATGTAGACATCCACGGCACGGTCGTAGCCATCGTATTGGGTTTGGTAGAGTTCTCGATAAATGGTTTCGCGATCCAGGACTTGACCGGGTCGGTTACACAGAAACCAAAATAAATCGAATTCAGCGCTGGTTAACTCTATCGGTGCTTGTGCCCAGTGAACTTCGCGACGCCCGGCGTCGATGGTCAGCGCGCCAAAGGTGATTTGTTGGTCGGAGGGGCCGCCGCTTTTGATAAAGCGCCGTAACAGGGCTTGCAGGCGAGCCAGTAATACGCGGGGATGGATCGGTTTGGCGACGTAGTCGTCGGCGCCTGCCTCCAGGCCTTGGATGTGGCTTTGGTCTTCGCCTTTGGCGGTGAGCATCAAGACGGGGCCGGAATATCGTGGCCGAATCTGTTTGAGTACTTCGATGCCGTCGATACCAGGCAGCATGAGGTCGAGGATGACGCCGTCCGGTTGTTCGCGCAGGATGAGGCTTACGGCCAAAACGCCGTTGCTTTCATGGTGGACAACGTACCCCGCTGTTTGGAGGCGGCGAACCATAAATTCGGCCAGTTCGGGATCGTCCTCGACAATACAGATCTTGCCGCCGGCAACGGGATTTTCAAGTGACATCAGGGCTCCTAGGCGTCGGGGGCCAACTTAAATCGGCGTGTGCCCGTGGTAGAAATACCAGCCGACGGCGGCAACGAACATGACCGCAAAGGTGATCAGCCAGACTTTAACAAAACGCAGCAAGGCTTTGCCGATGAACCGCAGCAGGATCAGGCACAAGCTGAGTATCAGCGATGCGATGAGAAGTTGCGTGAAATCAATCGGAAGGGGCATGAGGCCTCGAAATGGTAGAGCGCGTAATTAACCGTTTGCCAACGATTAACACAAGACGGGCGGGCAGGGAAGGTCTTTCCTGAAAAATTAGCCGTAAATCTGCGCGTTTGGCGAGGGTCGCGTTACAATCAAGCCACACAACCAAAGGTAAAGGATGAACGGATGTTGTTGACGGAGGCGCAGGAACGCGAACTGGTCAACCGATTGATTGAGGCGGCCCAGGCCTTATTGGCCCATATCGGCCGCGAACAAGAGGACCCGGAAACGGGGCTGGTGCATCGTCAGTGCCAAATATGTAGCTTTTTATTGGTAGAACACCAGCGGCAAAAAATTCGCGGCGGCGAAATTAAAACCAATGGCTTGGACTTATGGCAAATCGAAGACGGGTCGGCGCGTAAACGTTTGGCAGTTAACTACATCCCTTTTGTGATCCGCTTCTTTCAGAAGGGCGGGAAAGCCGAGTGGATCGACGCGTTTTGCGAGATCAGCGAACCCTTTCTCGATTTACCGCTGCCGCCGGAACGGCGTGAACCGTCCTAACCGTCGCCTTTAATCGTGAATGGCGGCTTTCCATCGCCAACCAAACCAACCTGGAATCGGTGGTTGGCCACGCAAGGTGACAAAGCCGTCGCCTTCGTCTGGGAAACGGTGGTTGTTTGAGAACCGTCCCATGGCGATGCGCACGCGCTGGCGCTCGAGCCGACGCCGTTCGGGATCGCTGGTGTCGATAAAGCCAATGTGCTCGGCGAAGTCGGCGATGGTCGCAGGCGTGTAGATCTCGTCTTCGTTGAGCTGTTCAATAAGGTTACTGTATTTCATGGGGCGGCCTGTGGGTCTTTGCATAATGGCTAATCTTAGTTGAAGTGAGAGATGATCACAATCGAAAATCATTAAAGTTCATGACTTTGAACCGGTTACTTTTGGTATTATTTTACCGCGTCAATCTTTTCTAGAGTTATTATTCGCGAAAGATGGGTTCGTGCGTTTTTGCAGGAGTGTCGATCTGGTGATGGTGTGTAAGGTGCTCGGAAAAATGTGGTTGTTTCTCTTGGGTGGATGCGCGTGGTGGCGTCACTGTTGTGACGGGTGTTATATGGATTTTATAATTGAATTTTCAAGAAGTGTTGAGAAAAAACACTGATAAAAAGTCACTTCTTTTTATTCGCGCATCGGGTAAGGTGTGTGTTTTTTGATGTGAATATTGTCGTGAAAGATAATTAGTGTTTTGGCGGGCGGTGTTGTTCTCGGGCTTTTGTCTCGACTTCTTGTTTGCTCAATCCGCCCGTGGCTCACCCTCCGTCCACCTTGTTGGAATGAACTTTGCCTTGCCCCTGTTGTTCCAAACATGCGTACAATGCGACGCAAGTAATCGCGACGATACGGCCGATGGAGGATCCATGCGTTACCTTGTTTTGCTCCTTTTTTGTGTAGGGCCCCTGAAGGCGGTCGAGGAGGTTGATCAACGAATCAACGAACTCTACCAAGGCGTGCAAGAAGTTTATGACGCCATTGTGCTTGAGGATGGCAATGTCGACTATGCCACCCTTAAAAAACGGTCCGACCTGCAGGATAAACTCAACCAGTTCGTGACCTTTATGGCGGAATTTGATCCCGACACCATGATCGACCGCAACGCCAAGTTGGCGCTTCTTACCAACACCTACAACGTTTACACCCTGGTTGGTGTGAACAATGCGTGGCCGGTCGCCGGTGTGCGCAAGATTCACCCGTTGTTTGGCTTTTTTACGCGGAAGGATTGGCGCATCGCGGGTCGCAAAACTTCGCTGAATGGTATCGAAGGTGATTGGTTGCGTCCGATCGATCCCCGCATTCACTTTACGATCAATTGCGCGTCGGCCTCCTGTCCGCGCTTGGATGCCCGCGTGTTTACCGCCGAAAATGTCGAAAAGCTGATGGAAGAAGCGACACGTCGGTTTTTATTGAACGAAACCAAGAACCGCTTTGACGCTCAACGCAAAGAGTGGCATCTCTCCAAAATTTTTGAGTGGTACCGCAAGGACTGGGGCAAGCAGGACGATGTGGTCGCGTTTATTCAGAAGTACTTGCCCGAAGATCAACGTTTTGAGCCGCAGCGTGTCTATTATATGGAATACGACTGGCGCTTGAATGGGCCGACTGAGCCTTAAGCGAGGTGCATCGGCAAGGCGGGGTGCATGACCCATGTAATTGGCTTTGATATCGGCGGTACGAAAATTGAGGCGGGTTTAGTGGACGCCGACGGACGCCTCGTCGCGACGGTACGCCAAGCCACCCCGCCGCAACGGTCGGCGTTGTTGGCGGCGATGCAGGCAATGGTTGCAACATTAAGCGCGCAGCATCGACCGGCCGCGATTGGTTGCTCGATTCCCGGTAGTTTAGATCCGTCGACCGGTTTGTTGCGCAACGCCCCCAATTCTCCGCAAATCAACGGCACACCTTTTGGTGCCGATGTGCGCGCCCTTTTTCCGCTTCCGGTAACTTTTGACAACGACGCCAACTGCTTGGTGCGCAGCGAGGTTCGTTTCGGTGTGGCGCGGGGTTTGACCCATGTGGTTGGTTTGATAATGGGTACCGGGCTGGGTGCCGGCGTTCTTGCCGGCGGTCACATGCTGGTTGGTGCTCGGGGGCTCGCGCCGGAACCTGGCCACACGGTGTTACATCACGCCGGACGTCCGTGTTTGTGTGGGAATCGCGGTTGTGCCGAAGCTTACCTGAGCGGTACCGCGGTTTATGCTCGTTATCGCGAGGCCGGCGGCGCGTCTTTGTCGGATGGCACGCGCGCGGTATTTGCACGTTATGCAACCGACCCGATCGCCGCGCGGGTGATCGCCGAAACCCTTGACCTTTACGCTCGTTTTGTCGCCGGTTTGATCGCGTTGTACGATCCGGAGATGTTTGTGTTGGGTGGTGGCTTGAGTGAGCAAGCGCTTTATTACGAGCAAGCCGCCGGCATTGCCCGCTATGCTTTCGGCACGGATCAAGTACCGCCGATACGAGCCGCCGCTCAGGGTCCCGCTTCGGGGAAACTGGGGGCGGCGGCGATGGCTTTGGATTTGTTGGCGCGTTCTGCGACGTCGAGCCGGCCGCAATGAGTCGTGCTTAGTGTTCGACGTCGATCCCGGCGGCGGGATCGGTGTAAATTTGTTCGATTAAGGCCTGGTGGTGCTCTTCAACCGTTTTGCGTTTGAGTTTCATGGTGGGCGTGAGTTCGCCGTGTTCGAGGCTGAAGTCACGTCCGAGTACGGTGTAGCGGCGGACCCGTTCGACCTTCGCGAGATGTTGATTGCCGCGTCGCACCGGTTCGAGAAACAATTGGCGGAAAGCCGCTTGATCGACCACCTGTTGCATGGCTGCTTCCAGTTCGGCACTGCGCGCCTGGGGATTGGCCATGAGTTCGCTGCTGAGTTGCTTGGCGAGCGCTTTGGCGATGACACCGTTTTTGCTTCCCCATTCGAGGGTTTCGATGGGGCTGGGCGCAATTAAGGCCGAGATGTAGGGACGTCGATCGCCGTGGGCGTGGACGTGGCTGATCAACGGGCTTTGGTTTTTGACGGCTCGTTCAATGTTGGCGGGTGCGACGTTTTTACCGCCGGCGGTAATAATAATGTGTTTTTTGCGGTCGGTAATGCGCAGATAGCCGGCTTTATCAATAACGCCGATGTCGCCGGTGTGCAGCCAACCATTGATGATGGTGCCTTGGGTGGCATCCTCATTTTTGTAGTAACCCTTGAAAACGGTATTGCCCTTAAGCAGGATTTCGCCATCGTCAGCAATCTTTTGCTCTAGGGAACTGACGGGTAGACCGACGGTGCCTAGTTTGGGGCGACCTGCTGGATTAATGTGGGTTAACACGGTTGCCTCGGTCATGCCGTAGGCTTCGTAAATCGGTAACCCGACGCTCCAGAAGAAATGCAGGATTTCGGGGGCGATCGGTGCCGCGCCTGTCAGCATTAAGCGAACCTTGCCGCCAAAGGCCGCCTGAATTTTGCGAAAAAGCAGCGTTTCAGCCATGCCGTAGCCGAGGTCTTGCCAGAAGCCAGGCATGCCGCCACGTAATTTGACCTTGAGCCGGTCGTCGGCGAAGCCGCGCGCCCACTTGAAAACCGACTGCAGCGGCGCCGGTTTTTGGCCGACTTGGTCGATGACTTTGTTGTAGGCCTTCTCAAAAATGCGCGGAACCGACCCGAAGATGGTCGGGCGTACTTCTTGCAACTCGCTTAAAACATTGCCGATACTGGTGGCATAAGCGGCCGCGACGCCGGTGTTGATGCGGTGGTAAAAAGAAAGAACCCGCTCGGTGACGTGGGCCATCGGAAGGAAGCTGAGATAGAGATCGTTTTCGTAAAAGGTCAATACGTCGTCGATGGCCGGCATCATGGCTAAAATGTTGGCGTGACTGATCATCGCCCCTTTGGGTGGGCCGGTTGTACCGGATGTGTAGACCAGCATGGCGGTGCTGTCGGGGTCGATGTCGCGCTGGATTTGGTCGATTTGGTCGGGTTGTAGGACGGCGTCGCTGAAGCGGGTCGGTGATAGCAGGCGTGGATCGCGTTCGCGGTTGGCGCGGAAACTCATTTCATTCCAAGGCACGATGCCTTTGAGTTGGGGCAAATCGGCGGCGGCTTCAAAGAGGGTCGTCAGCTCGGTTGCGCCGTCGACAAACACAATTTTGGCGTCGCTGTGCTCTAGCAGATAGTGCATTTGTTCAGGTGACTGCTTGGGGTAGACCCCGACCGTGACCATGCCCGCTAGCAAAGCGCCCATGTCGTAGATGCACCAAGCCGGCAGGGTTGGCCCAATGATGGCGACCGTATCGCCCGGCTTAAGACCGGCTTCAAGCAGGCCGTGGGCAACTTGGCGGGCTTTGTAGTCAAAATCGGCCCAGGTGAGTTGTTCCCATTTTGAGGTTGCCGGCGTTTTCTTAAAAAATAAGGCGGGATGGGTGGGGCTGTGGCCGGCGCGAACCGTTAGCAGGTCGCCGACAGTGCGCGCTTCGCGGCAGATGGGGGCGACGGGGATTTGAGGACCTGAGATCAGCATGCGGCAATTCTCCTGGAGCACAATTCGGGATCGACGCAAAACGCATGGATCCCAACCGGAATTGCCTTTGGAAGCCAGGCCTTGCCGCGTATTGGCGTGAACACCATCGCGAAGGTGGTTGTGCACGGGATGTTTCAACGACGCGGAGGGGTTGTGTCGCAAGCCTGAAGCTTAATGAAAGAAGGCAAAACGGTTCATCTCAATTGTCAAAAAATGTACCACATTCATAACGCGCTGAGACGTAAATTTCCGCGTTGCAGCGAAGGCGCGATAAGCGCCCTCGCTCTCTGTGTCGATCTAAGTAGTTTTGTTTGACAGGTTTACTCGAGAACGACACGAACGGTAGAGATAATGCGTGACAATGCTTTTTCCACCGCTGCCGTGATCGGGTGCCGCACCAAGATGTAGCCGTCGCCTTCATAGGTTTCGTTGTGGGGGCGTCCAATTTCCGGTAGCTTCATTTCGACAATCATTGAACCCAGTTCTTCTTGGATCTTTTTGATGCCGTTGACGGCTGCCACTCGGCCGCGGCCTTGCCCGCGCAAGAAGGCGGCGCCTGCCGCGTAGCAGCGTTTGGGAGCTTCGAATTGGTTGTAGACCACCGAGCGTGCCCATTCGCGATGGATGTTAAAGTCATGCGCGAAACCGGTAATGCTGGTGAGCTGGCCGCCTGGTGGTCGCGCGGCTACCTCACTGACCGCGATGGAGCCGTCACTGCGGCGGAACCATTCTAAGTGGGTGATCCCGTTTTCGATGCCCAGGCATTGATTGGCTTGCGCGGCAATTTGACGGATATCGTCAAAATATGGATGGTCGATTTCCCGGGGCAACAAGATGCACCATTGGATCCAGGCGTTGTTGAGCACTTCCAGTGGGCTTGGGTAATAACGCGTGATGGAGTGCCATTTCATTTGTCCGTGGATCCAAGCCGATTCAAAGGTAAATTCACTACCCATGATGAATTCTTCGAAGAGGATCGGTGATTTTTCCGACAAATGGTTGCGGCTGAGCAAGTCCTCCAAATCGCCGGCTTGATTGATTTGGTAGGTGGCACGACTGCCCGCGCCGGCGGGTGGTTTGGCGACGAGGGGATAACCGACCTTGTCGACGAAGGCGTCGAGTTGGCGGCGATCTACAGCCAAGCAGTGTTTGGCACAAGGAATGCCATGTCCGCGTAAGATTTCTTTCATCAGCGATTTTTGCCGAAACCGACGCGCG
Source organism: Holophagae bacterium (assembly GCA_030429565.1). Classification (GTDB taxonomy): domain Bacteria; phylum Acidobacteriota; class Holophagae; order Acanthopleuribacterales; family Acanthopleuribacteraceae; genus Acanthopleuribacter. Next base: position 512,311 of record JAUIFE010000003.1, read on the forward strand.
GTTTCCGGCGTCATGCCGGGAATACCCAGTTGGCGGCGAACGTCGGCGAGTGTTTCTTGAAGTTCTTCAAGGGTGCCGATCAGGCGGTCAATTGGGCCGACTTTGTGACGCAATTCTTCGAGTGCGACGAGCAACTGGCTTGCATCCAGTGCGTTTTCGACGCGATGAAAGCGGAAGAGATTGGGGCGAATGCTCGGTGGCACATTGGCGAGACGATCTTGGGTGACCAAGGTGAGGCGAACATTGGGAAGGGTGGCGGCGCCGGCGATAAATTGCAAGGTGGCACGGAGAAAGTAGGGCGCAACAAAAACAACATGGACCATGGCTGTACCTTAGTTAAACCCGTGCTCAGGCTTGGCGCGGGTAGGGTTTGGTTAGGGCGGTGTGGGCTCAAACTAGCAGAAAGATCCGCCGGAGAAAAGAGCGCGTTGCCGTCAAAAAGCCAGGGTTTCGGCGCCCGCAATCCAGTCTTGCGTTTTCATGTTGGCGGCCGATGACCGACATGCGGATTTTACGTCAAAGACGGCGGCTGTCGTGGTGCCGCCGGCTTAGACGCTGTATAGAATGTCTGGGTTTTCGGCGTAGCACGGGTCGTAGTTGCACAAAAGTAGCGTGCGTCTGCCGTCGAGGTCCATTTTCCAGCCCAGTGACGTGATGCGGCGGCCAAGTTCGTAATACACATTTTGGTCGAAGAGGTTGGTTCCAAGATGGGACCAGCCGACAGGCACTTCGAATGCGGCTTCTCCCTCTTCGAGGTAGACGTGGACCTGCAGCGGATCGTCATTTTGAAGCACGTGTTGTGCTTCGAGGAGGTCCAGCAGGTTGAGGGCGATCAGGCTGGGCGAGTACAAAAACGGCGGTAGTTCGGTGTCGGCGTGAACCATGACCGACCTGTCACAATTGTGACGTTTTTTTAGCAGCAGCGCGAGGTGGTCGTTAAACGATTGAGCTTCAAAGGCTTCGCCGGTCCAGCGCGCCATTGATTCAAGTGCCGGCGGGAGTGAGGTCGGCTCGAACGGGCAGAGCATGTGCAACACGCGTTGTCCCAATTGCACCAACATTGAATAAAGCAAAAAGTCTTGGGGGCGTGCCAGGTGAAAATACAAGGGTTCGCGCGCATTGAGGAACAGATAACCGCGTAATTCTCCTAAGTGGACCAACGGCAGGCAAATCCCACTCTTGAAACCCATTTCATCGATGTAGCGAATCGAGCGCTGCAGGGGCTTGTTTTGCTTGGCAAAGGCATTGATGACCAGCGAAACTTCGCGCAAAATGCGCATCTGCCCGTCGGCTAATTGGAACAGTGAGCCGCTCGCGTCGACAAAGCAGGTATAGCCCGGTACCATTTTGTTATCGCTGTCATCGTCCATCGCCGAGTCCAGGACGCGCAGTTGATTGCTGTGATCGACCAATGTGGCGATACAGACACGGGCCACGTGTTTAAAGTGGGGGTGTCGCTGGAGTGTTCTCAATATATCGTTCGCAATGCCGCGGGCGGTAACTTTGTTATTGAGCTGGTGCTCTAGGTTTACCAATTCACCTAGCGTTTGCGTGTCGTCCGCCTGGAATGTGGCCGACCGCGAGCGCAACAAAATATTCTGATAGAGGGCTGTGTCGCGATGGGGCATAAACTCTCCAACTCGAATAACCGCGTAACCGAAGGCGGCAGCGGTTGGCAGATTTTTTTTGTTTTTGAATTCTCGCCATTATAACCGAGGCGACAATCTTTGCTTGAGTGAACTTGAGCCCTTCTTTGATTTTGCCGGTTTCAGTTCATACTTTAGCGGGTGGAAACTCGAGCGACGTGCTTGGGTCGTGCGCGCGCTTCGTGCGACACTGAACGGCACCCCGTCGAACCTAAGGAGTAGATAGAGTATGGTGGAATCAGAAGACCGCGAAGATGTTGTTATTTTAGGGGGCGGGTTGGCCGGTTTAACCCTGGCCCGTCAACTGCGTTTGCGTCGGCCGGACACCCGCATAACCCTGCTTGAGCGCCGCAAGCACCCTGTCCCGGAAGCGGCTTGGAAGGTTGGCGAATCGTCGGTTGAATTGGGCGGTTTTTATTTTGCCGAAGTCCTGGGGCTGGCCGAGCACATCAAACGCGATCACCTGCCCAAATTCGGCTTGCGGTTCTTCTTTGGGGCCTCCGCGCGAGAATCGTTGGACGATGCCTTTGAGGTGGGCGCGACGCGATTTTTTCCGACGCCCAGTTATCAGTTAGATCGCGGTCGATTGGAAAACCATTTAGCCGAAGCCTGTGGGGCTGAGGTTGGTGTGCGGTTTATTGACGAAGCCAAAGTAAGTGGTTTGACCCTCGGCTCAGACGGGGCGTCGCACGTGGTCTCCTACAAACGAGGCGGTGTGTCGCACGAGCTAAACGCGCGCTGGGTGGTCGATTGCAGTGGCCGTGCGGCGGTCCTCAAACGCAAGCTCGCCCTCGTCGAAGCGGTGCCGCACAAAATCAACGCGGTTTGGTTTCGGCTGCAAACGCAAACCAAAATCGATCAATGGTGCCGTCGCCGGCCGGAAGGTGAGGGCGCTGAGGCGCGCCGTTGGTTGAGTACCAATCATTTGATGGGCGAAGGTTATTGGGTGTGGGTGATTCCCTTGGCGTCTGGGTCGACCAGCTTTGGAATTGTCGCCGATCCACGTTGTCATCGGTTGGATACCTTCAATACCTTTGAGCGTGCCTTGGCCTGGCTGCAACAACACGAGCCCCAATGTGGTGCCGAAGTTGCCGCCCATCGCGACAAGCTGCAGGACTTTTTGGTTCTCAAGAACTTCTCGCACGGCGCCAAACAGGTTTTTAGCGCCGACCGGTGGGCTTTGTCGGGTGAGGCCGGTGTGTTTCTCGATCCCTTTTATTCGCCGGGAAGCGATTTTATTGCCGTTAGCAACACCTTTATCACCGATTTGATCGAACGCGATTTGCGCGGCAAACCGATTGCCGCCTTGGCGCCCATCTACGAGCAGATGTACCAGAGCTTCTTTAAGAACACGCTCGTGGTCTATCAAGATCAATATCCACTGTTCGGCAACGCCCATGTGATGTCCGCCAAAATTGCCTGGGATTACGCCGTTTATTGGAGTTTATTGGCCTTCATCTTCATTCAAAACCGGTTGTGCGACCTACGTACCTATCAGCGCATTCGCGATGATTTCCAACGGGCGGGCGACCTTAATCACGCCATGCAGGCTTTCTTTCGCGCCTGGCATGCTGTGGAAACGGCACCAACCCCGATTGCCTTTTTGGACCACGAAAAGGTGTCCCTGATGCGGACGATGAATGAGGGCCTTAAAGAACCGCTGGACACGGACCGCTTCATTGAGCGCTTTCGTCAGAATATCGGTGTGTTGTTTCAGCTTGCCGAGCAAATTGGCGCGCGAGTCGGCGGCCGTTACCCGCAATTAAATGAGGCGCATGGCGCACTCCAGGCGGCGCTGTCGGCTCAAATGGTGTCTGGAGGGGGATGGGGTGGTCAGGATGTGGGAGAGTACCTTGATGAGGCTTGGGCCGCGTTGGAAATGTAAATGTGGGAGTCGACGGCCCCGATTGGGTTTGGTGAACTGTTTGTAAAGTGTTTGTTTTGAGCTATTTGGAGTTTTTGTTAGCGGATCATAAAAAAAACGGAAAAATCCCTTGACAGTTTGGGGGGCAAAAGACAATAATCATGCCTCGTTGGGTCGGGCGATTAGCTCAGTTGGTAGAGCGCTTGCCTTACAAGCAAGATGTCAGCGGTTCAAGTCCGTTATCGCCCACCATCCCCAAGCGGGGGCGTAGTTGAGTTGGTTACAATGCCGGCCTGTCACGCCGGAGGTCGCGGGTTCAAGTCCCGTCGCTCCCGCCATTTTCCCGCGTTGCTTTTATAAGTCAACGCCGGACCAATCTCTTTTCACGAAGAGATGAACACAAAGATTACCCGAATTAAAGCGGGGGCGTAGTTGAGTTGGTTACAATGCCGGCCTGTCACGCCGGAGGTCGCGGGTTCAAGTCCCGTCGCTCCCGCCATTCATCTTTTTTATATGATAAGCCGCGATTTAGCGGCTTTATTCATTTTGTGCCGGTTTTTTTGTTCGGTTCAAATTCGGGCGATTAGCTCAGTTGGTAGAGCGCTTGCCTTACAAGCAAGATGTCAGCGGTTCAAGTCCGTTATCGCCCACTCTTCAAATGCCGCGTTAATCGCGGCTTTTTCTTTTTTACGGCCGATTCTCGCCACCGCCGCAATCTTTTGCGGTTATTTAATAATGTAGCGGGGTTGGCTCTTTTTGTGGCTTTTGGCGCTGACAGTCGCCTTTTTTAGATTTGCACACGGAAAATCCCTCGATTTTTGATTGTCGGGGTGGCAAGCGCTTGGTGCTGTGTTAAAAAAGAGGTGGGTCCGGTTTGATCGGGTTGTCGGTTGGCCTGTTTTCGATTCACCCCGATGAATGGGTTGGCTGCATGTTGTGGTGGCGGTCCAAGTTGCGGGTGCTCCGACTTTTTCCGCATGGTTTTTCCATGGAACCGTCTCGGACCTGATGGGAAGTTCATGACACAGCCTCATACCCTTAAAATTCTTTCGTACAACATCCACAAGGGATTTAGCAGCTATAACCGCGCCTATGTTTTGGACCGTATTCGCGAAGCCGTGAAACAGGTGCATGCCGATGTGGTTTTTTTGCAAGAAGTCCTGGGTGATCATCAGCGGCACAGTCAGCGTATTCCCAACTGGCCCGATGCGCCTCAGTTCGAATACCTCGCTGATTCGGTTTGGCACCATTACGCCTACGGGAAAAATGCTGTTTACGACGCCGGCCACCACGGTAACGCCATTTTGAGTAAGTACCCGATTACCAGTTGGGACAACATTGATGTATCGACCAATCCGTTGGAAAATCGCGGCTTGTTGCATGCTGTGTTGGACGTGCCGCGGTATCAGGTGCCGCTCCACGTGATTTGCTTGCATCTCGATTTACTCGAGCGTGGCAGGCGGCTTCAGGTAGGATACCTAACCGAGCGCATCCGTGCCGTTGTGCCGGATCAAGAGCCGTTGATTATTGCCGGCGATTTTAACGATTGGCGCGAGCGTATTTCGGAGCGTATGCTGAGCGAGTTGACGCTTCAGGAAGCCCATTTTGATTTGCACGACAAACACGCGCGCACCTTTCCCTCGTGGATGCCGATGCTAAAACTCGACCGCGTTTATTTTCGCGGATTTAAGGCTGTGGGGGCTCGCGTTCTTAAGGGCGAGCCCTGGAAACGTTTGTCGGATCACGCCGCCTATTGGTGTGAGCTGGAATTGGTGTAGCAGGGCGACGGCGGGTTCTCGTGCTTGCCGCCCGCCGTCACTGTGCGATGAGGCGCCGTTTTAGTTGACACCGCCGCCACAGTCGCTTGGGCCGTTGGATTGCAGGACAAAATCAAGCACGTTGACCAGGGCGTCGCTGTTGAAATCGTATTGGTCGGTGCGCCAAGCCGCCGCTAGCAGGCGAACATCGGTAAGGTTGACCAGATCGTCGTTGTTGAGGTCGCCAACCAAGGTACAAGGTGATTGTTCGATCGCGCCGAGATCCGGGCTGTTGCCGCGGGTTTGGCCTAAGATGTCTTCGCTAGCTGCGACTTGTGGATTGGCGTTGTCGATCGCGCCGCTTTGGGTACCTAGGACCCCGTAATCGTTGACCAAGCGCAGGAATTCGGCGCGGATGTCCGTGTTACCGCTGATGAAAGTGCGCGATTGGGCCTGCCAATCGGGCAACACCAAGTTATTGAGGTCAGGCAGCACAGGGTCGGCAAACACGGCGGCACTGTCGTCAGAGGGATTGACTTCGTCGGCGGTTTCGGGTGCATCGCTCGCACCATTCCAGTACAGGTTATTGTTGAGTTCAAACGAGGCCACGTCGGCGGCCAAGGTATCGGAAAAATCATTGGCATCACTGCCGCTTGAACCCATGGTCCCGGTGGGATCGGACCAGATGTTGTTGTAGAAATTGACGTTTTCAATGGCTGGATTGTCGCCTTCGCGGTTTAAACGCATGGCGTATGCCAAGGAGGGCAAGTCACCGTGAATGGTGTTATTGCGAAAAAGAATGTTGCGGCAGCCTTTGATTCCGAACGCGGCACGCATTACGTTGGCGGCGTTGCCGAGGAAGAGATTGTTTTCGACCAAGGCGTCTTCGGCCTCAAAAAACGGTTTGCCGTCTTCGCCGAACAAAAGAAAAGGACTGCCGGTGCTGCCTTGCCAGTTGAGAAAGATATTGCGGCGTACCGTGAAGTTGCGGTTAACCGTCAGCTCGCCGGAATTTTTGATGACGACGTAGGCCGAGGTATCGTTGCCGTTAATACGGCCGCTCGCCTCGTAGTGGTTGAAGAAAATATTGTCTTCGATCACGATGTTTTCGACGCCGTTGACATCGATATGTTCATCGCTACCCGCTTGGTTGTAAAAAAGATTGCCGCGAATGGTGATATCGCGTGCGCCGTTGTTGAGCTTAAACAAATCGTTGTTGTAGCTGTCGTGAATAATATTGTTCTCAAAGGTGATGTCGCGCGTCGCGTCCGCGTCACCCGGTGCTTGGCCACGGAGGTCTTGGACTTGAATGACGAGCGGGGATGCGCTCGGTCCGCTGTGGGCGATGTCAAAACCTTCGACTTTAATACCGACGCCTGTATAGCAGGTGATGACGGTTTCGCTGTGGCGTAGCAAGGCGGCATAGGGGACTTGTGAGCGCACCGTGACGGGTGCACTGGTAAAGACACCGCGCAGGCGAATACGCCCTTCGTAGGTGCCTGGTGCCACTAGGATGAGTGCGCCGTCTTGCGCTTGATCCAGCGCGCCCGTAATGGTGGCGAACGGGTTGCCTTCGCTGCCATCGCCGTTGTTGTCATCGCCGCCGGTTGCCACGTAGAGGACTTGGCCGCCGTGAAGCCAGGCGGCTAAGCTGAAGAGGATTAACCAAGCGAGTTGGGTCAGAGTTCTCATCGTTCGCGCTCCTTGCCGTCGCTAAACGACGGAAACTGGGGAAATAATGGTGAAATAATATTTTCCCAGTTTCTGCACAAAAGCAGCGTGACCCGACTCACTTCGAGGATAAGCGTCGGTACCTAAGGACCGCGACCCAAACGCGGTGCGATGCCGGGGCTAGGGCCGAGTACAAGCCGCCCAGTTGTTCAGTGCGTCGTCGGTGCAGTTATCGCCGACGAAGTGACCTGCTTGCTTGCTGCATCGGGTGAGTTCTTCGTTGAGTTGAAGGATACAGTTGTCCAGTTGCTCGGGGGAGGGTCCGCGGTGAAGAAGGGAGGCTTCCTGGACAATTTCTTGTTGATCTTCGAGGTAGACGGACAAAGCGGTGAAACCGATCACCGAGGAGCCTAGAGCGAACAGGCTGCTGAAAATTAAAATGGATTTCATGGTTTTTCCTTTGCTCGAATATACGGTCGAGGGCCGTTTTTTTCGAAGTCGGCTCATGGTACCAGCCGTCAATCTAATACGCAATGCGAATTTAGACGGTGGATTTTGACGAGTAAAAACGCGTATCTTGTTAAAAAATTACGAGATCCGCTCCGAAAAATTATGAAAATTTCGTTTTGCTCTGAGTATGAAGATAGTGATAACTCGTGCGAATGGGTGATTACCTACTGAGGGTAAATTATTTAACCGGAGGACTATAGCTGATAGATGTGGTGCTGTTCCGGAGATGCCCAAAGACGAGGTGTTGGGTCGTTGGCGGCCAATCAATTGAGACCTAGCCGGTGACCGAGGGTTAGTGATTTTTTGAGGAAGGTTGAATTTCCCTCTAGGGCGGTATGTTGGTCGGCTTTTGTTTGCCGTGTTGACGCCTCCTTGTCGTCATTCTACATGCAAAAGATGCTCGGTTGTGACTTTAATCACGCGGTGGACCGGGTTTTTCTTGAGTCATGGTTGAGGATATTCGCGAAGATGTTTGTTTTTATCTCGGGTTTTTAAGGTTAGCTGGTGTCGGGAAAAACATCCCGGCCACGGAAATAGAGGCTTGCCGGCGCCGGAAAAGCGTGGGAAGCTGACAAAATCTACTTCATTGATTGTTTTTGTTTGTTTTTTCGGCCGGCAGTGCTGTTTCCGGAACCTGCTCTTGTTCTATACGAGGAAGGCTATGTTGTTTCACAAATTGCGTTTTTGGTTGTTCAGTTTTGTTTTTGCTTCCACGCTGTCGCTAGATGCAGCGGAGATTCGGGTTCATTACGATACGGGTTGGGGGAATGGAATTAGCGTTCGTGGGCAGGCGCCCGGCCTTAACTGGCAACAAGGCATTACCGCTGAATGGCGGACCGGCAATGTTTGGGTGTTGACCACACCGTCATCTTGGGGCGGTTTTGAATTTAAACCTCTGATAAACGATCAGGTGTGGTCGGTCGGCGCCAATTATCGTGTTGCCCATGGTAACGATGTCGTCGATGTTTACCCATTTTTTCACGCCCGTCAGGGGCGGTTGGTTGTCGTGCCCTCCTTTCCCTCGACGATCTTAGGGAACAGCCGCGCCCTGCGCGTCTACTTGCCACCCAGTTACGACGAAAATCCGGCCAAGCACTACCCGGTGGTTTACTGTCATGACGGCCAGAACCTGTTTGAGGCGGCCACCGCTTTTGGCGGCCGGGAGTGGCGGTTGGATGAAACCAGTGACCAGTTGGTCGTGCAGGGTCGTATCCGCGAGGCGATCTATGTTGGTATCGACAACGCCGGTGGCGCCCGTTTGCGGGAATACACACCGACGGCCGACCCGGATTACGGCGGCGGTGACGGCGAATTGTATTTGGATTTCATCGAAAGCGAGGTACGCCCTTATATTGAAGGCGCCCTGCGCACGTTGAATCGCGCCGATCAGCGCTTCCTGATGGGGTCCTCGTTGGGCGGTTTGATTAGCTTTCACGGCGCTTGGTACCGTGCCGATGCTTTTGGCGGTGCGGCATGCCTATCAAGCAGTTTTTGGTGGGATGAACAGGTGCTGATTGGTGAAGTTGCCGGCTGGTCCGGGCCATTACCGGCGGCACGGTATTATGTGGACGGCGGCAGCCTGGAGTCGGCCGGCGACTCGGCTGCTCAAATGCATCAGGCCCTTTTGAATCACGGCTTTAGCGACGGTGACGAGGTCGCCTATTACCTGGCGGTTGGCGCCGGCCACAATGAGGCTGCTTGGGCCGAGCGTTTGTTTCGACCCCTGCAATTTTTGTTGGCGCCTCGCTAGCGCCTGAGATTCGAGCGTGCGTCGGTTTCCGGCGCACCTCTGGTGCTAAGCATTGCCAAAAGCATCTTCGACCCGAACCTGGCTGCGACCGCCGCCGCAAGGTACGACGCAAACGCGGGTGCCGATTCGTTCAATCAGGGTGGGGATGTGTGAAATTACCCCGACTTGGCGGCCCATGGCTTGCAAGCTGTCCAAGGCGCTGAGGGCAAGGTCGAGACTTTCCGGGTCGAGCGCGCCAAAACCTTCGTCGATAAATAAACTTTCGACCAAACTTCGTTCGGCCGACATTGAGGCCAGACCGAGCGCCAAGCCCAAGCTGACCAGGAAGGTTTCGCCGCCGGAAAGGCTGTTCACGGAACGCACTTCGTCGGCCATGTCGCGATCGATAATTTGCAGTTCGAGGGTTTCGACATTTGGGACCCGGGCCAGGCGGTAACGACGCGCCAAATCGTCTAGGTGAACATTGGCGTATCCTAAAAGGCTGTCTAAGGTGAGGCTTTGCGCATATTGGCGAAAACGGTTGCCATCCTTGCTGCCGATCAAGCTCCGTATGTCCTGCCACAATTCGACGACGCGTGTTTGTTTGTTGATTTGTTCGACGAAACCCTGTCGTTTCGCTTGCGTCTCCATATCTTGATCGAGGCGGCTTTTGACGGCATAGAATTCCACTTCAAGTGCGCGCTGCTCGGCGCCGAGGTGTTCGAGCTGTGCGGTCAAGGCCTCAAGGTTTTGCGCCGCCTCGTCGGTGGTGGGCTGGTGTTGTTGGTGAAGGTTGAGCGCGTCTCGGCGTGCTTTGACAAGGGCCTCGCCTTGGCGGTTTTGCTGCTCGAGCGTGTCGTTTTTCTCGGTCTGCGTTTGGCGCCATTCGAGATCGTGGGCGAGCAAGGCTCCGGCCTCAGTGGCTTCAAGACCCAATTCGGCCAAGGCTTTCCGCCAAAGCTGCTGATTCTTTTGTTGCTGCGACTGATTGTGGTCCAGTTGCTCTTGCAGCGAAGCCGCTTTTTGGAATAAAGATGCGTGGTCCCGTTCGCTTTGGGATAGCTTTGCCTGCGCGTTCTGGGCGGCCGATTCACTTGTTTGAAGCGCCGATTCCAGTCGAGAGGCCACCTGGTCAACCGGTTCACCGTCAAGCATTTTGGCGCGTGTCGCCTGCGTCGTCGCCAATGCTGTCGCTAACTCTGCGCATTGGCTTTGGGCGGCACCGAGGCGTTCACGGGCGACGGCTAAGTCTTGTGTTAATTGGCGATGCTGTTGCTCAAGCGCCTCACCTGTTTTGGTTAAGGCCTTGATCTGATTTTCGTGATGACGCCAGGCCTCGACGTGCTGTTCACAGCGTTCAAGTAGTGCCGGTGGATCCTCTTGCAGCAGGTCGGACCAACCATCGCACCAGTGCAAAATGCCGGTAAGGCGCTGCCGGCCTTCCTCGATCTGCTGAAAAAGGGTGGCAAGGGATTGTTCGTCTTGGCTTCGTTGTTGTTCCAGTTGCCGACGGTTTTCTTGGCGCTCGCGATGGATTTGATCGTGCTTTTGAAAATCGGCCTGGGCCTGTTCCAACTGTTGCCGGCTCTGTGCGACGAGGCGTTGCTGCGCCAGGTTTTCAGCGATCTTTTGTTTGAGATTGTCAGCGCGTTTGGTCCAGAGGGACTCCTGTTCGCGCAGAAATTCGGCGAGAGACTCGGAATCGTCAGTGTTGATTACCGGTGCTAAACCGGCAGGTTTGTTGGCCCACAACGCCTCAAGTTTCGTGAGGTCAAGATCACGATCCTTGGTCAGTTCCTTGCGTTCTCGCAAGACATCCTTGGTTTGATCGCGCAGGTTGTTCAAGCGCTCATTTGCGGCTCTCTGTTGCCCTACCGCTTGGTCGTATTGCGCTTCGAGTTCGGCAACACGTTCTTTTTGGTCGGTAATCATATTATTGGCGGGGGCGTGTTCTCGGTAAGGGTGGGCCTCGGCCCCGCAAAGAGGACAAGGCCGGCCGGGAACCAATTGGCCGCGCAGTTCACTGAGATTGGTCGAAAGTGCGAGGGTCAGGCGCGCCAGTGTGCTTTGTGCTTCGTCGCGGCGTTCTCGCCGGCGGATTAACGCCTCACTTGCGGCTTTTTCATCCGATGCCGCTTTGGTGCCCGCTGTAACCAGGGATTGGTACTTCTCATCTTTCTCGTTCAGACGGCGTTCACTTTGCCGCCGCCTCTCTAAAACGGCCGTCGTTTCTCTTAGCCAAACGCTGACGAGTCCCGCTTGTTCCCGGTTTTGTTGTAGGGACTGGAGTGCATCGGCATCCAGGCCGGCATTGAGTTGGGCATCATGGTCGAGGCATTGTTGCAGGTAGATCTGGGCTTGATTGCGTGTGTGCTCGGCAGCCCTGACCTGCTCGTTGTGCTGTTCGCAAGTGTTGCGTTGCTGGTCGAGCGATTGACGCAAGGTTACCTGTTGTTGTTGTTTGGCGACCAATCTCTCTAAATCTTCTCGCCATGTAAGCCATTGGTCACACATTGCTTGTGAGTGGCGATGGGTGTCCAGCCAGTCGCGATGCGCTTGTATCTGCTCTTGATGATTCTGTTGTTGTCGCGCTTGTTCAGACCAAAGCTGTTCCATTTCCGCGGCTTTGGTTTGAAGGGTTTGGTGGTTTTGTGTGGCTTGCTCTAAGGTTTGCTGTTGTTGAAGCACGGTTTGATCGCAGCGCCGGGCTTCTTCAAGCCGGGGTCGCATCTCTTTTTCGAGATCACGCTGTGCTTGATGTTCTTTTTGCAATTTTTCAAGCTGTTGCCGCTGTGACTGAATGGTTTCTTTGAGTGCGGCTTCTTCGTTGGCGACGGCGAGACGGCGTTGATCAAGAGATTGGCGGTCGGTTTCGAGTCTTTGTGCTTCTTGTTGCACGGGTCGTAATGGCTCGCAGCGTTTGATCTGCTGGAGCAGGAGTTGGGTTTCGGCGAACTCGGCAAGCGCAAATTGTGTTTGTTGATGTTGCGCCTCGGCCTCGGTAACCTGAGTCAGCAGGCGACCCTGTTGGACCAACCAATCGTGTTGTTGCCGGGCTAGGTCGTGGCGTTCGCGCATTTTGGTGCGTTGTTCGCCGAGTTCGGTGAGCCGGTCACTTTGTTGCCGGCGGGCCTCGTCGCTTAGGATGCTGTTTTCGCCAAGCTGTGCCTCAAGCTGTTTTTGTACCGTCTCTTCTTGTTTGGCGCGTTCGAACGCGAGGGTCCCGATTTTTGAATAGATCTCGGTGCCGGTCATGCGTTCCAGCAGGTCACCGCGATCCTTGGTTCCGGCTTTGAGGAAGGCGGCGAAATCACCCTGTGCCAAAAGGACGGAGCGACGAAATTGATCGAAGGTCAGACCGATTTTTTCGACGACGCCCTGCAGCACCTCGTTTTTGGTGCGGCCAAGGAGGCGGTCGCTTGCGACATCGCGCAAGCTGGTTTCATTCGGCTTTAGCGCCCCCTTGTTTTTGCCACGAGAGACGCGTTCCACTTCCCAGCGGGCAAGGTACATCTTGCCGTCAATGCCGCGAAATAGAGTCTCGGCATAACCCGAGGCCGCGCCGCGTCGCAACAAATTACGCGTATCGTTGTGCGCGAGCGCGTTTTTCTCATCATTGCCGATCTGGATGGGTGAACCGACGTTCTCCAAACGGGGAATCTTGTTGTAGAGGCTGACGCAGAGGGCGTCGAGCAGGGTGCTTTTGCCCGCGCCGGTTGGACCGGTAATCGCAAACAAACCGCTTTGATTGAGCGGGGCTTGATCCAGCTCAATGGAAAATTCGCCTGCGATACTGGTTAGGTTGTTGCCGCGAATGGCGAGAATTTTCATGGTGTGATCCCCGCCTGGTCCCATAACTCATTAAAGGCGGCCATCATGGCGGCCGAGGGGTCGCCTTCAAACCGACTTTGGAAACAGCGTGTAAATACTTCGTCGGGTTGAAGTTGTGCCAGTGATTTTTGCGGCAGCGTGTCGGCCAGCGCTTCTTTACTTTTGGGGTACTGGGTTTTGATTTTAAGCAGGCGAACCGCCTTATCCACCAGCCGTTCTTCCAGCAATTTGCGTAACCCAGGCTGTGGGCGTTCGAGGAGAACGGTAATTTCCAAATAGGGGTCTTCCAAAGTGCTGGCACGGTCGGGTTTACGATCCGGTAATGCGTCGAGCTGCGGCAGTAATTCCTCGAGCGGCTGGGCCTGTTTGCCCTTGGGGATGCGGATGATATCGACTGTCCGCGGGACTGGCACAGATTCAATGGCGGCAGGTTGGTCGCCGTTCAGCGAGACCGCCACGACTTGGTGTAGATAGTCGGCTTCGTCGAGGGAGAGTGGCAGCGGCGAGCCGGAATAGCGTACATTGTCGCGACGACCAACGCGTTGCGCGCGGTGTAAATGGCCGAGCGCGGTGTAGGCGGCCGTTTCAGGGAACACGTCGACAGGAATCGCCTGCTGGTTGCCGATTTGAATTTTGCGTTCGGAGAGTTCACTGAGTTGGGTGCCGGTGAGGTAGGCGTGACCGGTCGCAACGAGCGCCTGGCCCGGTTCACGGCGGGCGGCTAATGCGAGGAAAACCTCGCGATACACTTCGCGGATTCCTTGGACGAGCCAGTCGTCGCCACGGCCGGCGCGGGGTAAGTCGGCGGGACGAAGGAAGGGGACGGCCGCACACCAGGCGGCTGTTTCGCGGTTTCGGTTGGTTAAGGGGACTAATAGATCGTTTATGTTGAGGTTGCCGCTGTTGGTTCGGCTGAGGTTGCCGATGACATGGATGTTAAAGGCTTTGAGCAGTGGCTTAGGGGCGTCAAGACGCGACGCTGAATCGTGATTGCCGGCGACGATGACCAAATCGAGATTGGGTAAACGTCGACGCGATTCAGCAAGGAACTCGTAATAAAGCGATTGTGCTGCCGCTGATGGATTCGCTGAATCAAAAATATCGCCGCTGACCAGCAGGGCGTCTGCGCGCCGATCCTCCAGCGTGTTGAGGAGCCAGTTGAGGAAGCAGCGGTGTTCGTGATCGCGGGTCAGGCCGTGTAGATGGTGGCCGAGGTGCCAATCAGATGTGTGAATTAAAAGCATAAGGGGTGTCCTCTCGAAGCGCCTAGCTTATCAGGAAACAGACTGCTTTGCATGCCGCGAGGTGGTTGTTGAAGGGACGGAGAATCATGGTTTTACCGGTCCAAAGAAGGGGGCACTGTGGCGGAGTTTGACAATCCTTGGAAACAGGTGGCTGAGGACTTCTTTCCTGAGTTGGTCGCGTTTTTTCTGCCCGACGCCTACTTGGATATTGACTGGCGTAAACCGGCGATGTCCTTGGACAAAGACTTGCCGAAGGAGGAAAGCGAAGACGTTGTGGGTGATCGACGTGCCGATAAGTTGTTCCAAGTAACGACGCTTGCGGGCGATCCTTTAATTGTGTTTGTTCACATTGAGTTTCAAAACGAAGTTGATCATGATTTGCCGGAACGAATGTACATCTACAATTACCGTATCTATAACAAGCACCGGGTACCGGTCGTGAGCCTTGCCATTTTAGGCGATACCAATCCAGATTGGCGACCGGACCGCTATGAAACGGAATGTTGGGGGTGCACGTTGTGTTTCCGCTTCCGCATGTTTAAGCTCATGGACTTGTTGGCGGCCCGTGAGCAATTAGAGGCACATGACAACGCTTTTGGTTTAATTATTCTGGCCCATCTGGCCGCGAAAATGACGCGAAACCGCCAGGAACAGCGCTTTGAAGAGAAGTTGGCTGTTGCCAAAGTGTTACTGGGGAAGAAGTGCGATCTTAAGCGCTTTTATGGAATTATAAGATTTATTGATCGGGTGATTGACTTACCGCCTGAATTGGAACCACAATTCCATAAGGCATTGAAAGAAAGTCAGGGGGAGGAAGCTGTGACCTACATCACCAGTTTTGAAAGGGTCGCTAAAGAAGAAGGCCGCGCAGAAGGTCAATCAGATTGGTTGCTTCATCTTTTGCGTGAAAAGTATGGGGCTTTGCCGGGTTGGGTGATCGAAAAAGTAGATGCGGGTAACAGTCGTCAGTTGGATCAGTGGTTCAAGCAAGCGCTTCATGCGCAGGCGTTGGAACAGGTTTTTGGTGCGTGAAATCGGTGGGGAAACAACCAATATTGATTCACTCGGACTGTTCCCCCAGGAAAAGACGCGTGTCTCATTCCCGACGGACCTCTTCTTGGCGGTGATCGGGTAAGAAAAGGTGCCCCTGCATGGGCGCGACTCCTGGCGACACAACAAGTGAGCGTGGTCACGTCGTTTTACCTTTGCCCTGCCGCCGGCCGAGGCCGACGATAGGGCTCCTTATTTACTAGGGCTTGTAAATAAAACGTTCTTTGACGATCAATCCGTTCTCCCACCACTGGATGGCAACTTGATCGTAAGTTTTAACGCCCCAATCCTTGTGGGTGTAATCAAAATGCCATAACACCATCGTCACATTGTCGCCGACGGTGACCTCTTTGACCGCCGCTCCGCGAAATTCGGTGATGCTGTTAAAAAAGTCTTCCTCCCGTTGGCGGTTAAGCTCTTTGCCGACAAAGGGAGCATCGTCGTTTTCGCTCATTTCAATGTTCTCGGCATAGTACTTCTCAAATCCTTCGAGGGCTTTGCCTTCCAGGATCAGTTGGTTCAGGTCTTCAATTTTTGCTTTTAAATCTACGCTCATGGTGGTCCTCCATTGGATCTGAATCTTCACTTGACAGGGAGGACCTAAATCAAAAGCCGTGCCGATGCTTTGTGCTCAAAGTATGTGCCTGAAAGAAAGAGGTTTGTGCGGTTTGCGGCCAGGTGCCGGGCGAAACAAGGTTGCCGCAGGGCAATCACTTTGATAGGGTGGGTCAATCAAAATGATTTAGTGTTTGCCGCCCTTTTGCGACCTGGAGGCACAGGTGAAGTTTTCCGATTTGGACCTAAACGAGCTGTTGAGTTTTGATGAAAGTCTGGTTGCCTTTAACGGGCGCCGTGTGCTCATTTTCGATCCTCAGGCGCTCGGTATTTTGCGCAAAGAGCTGGTGAACATGTTCGGGAATCACGTTGCGCGTGGGTTATTGACACGCATGGGTTATTACCACGGTTGGGTGACCGCGCAGAACATGAAGGATGATTTTCCCTGGGACAGCGAAGCCGACTGGCGCCGTGCCGGTGGCCGTCTGCACCAACTCCAAGGCCATGTTCATATTGAAGTTCCGGAAGATCAGGACGGTCGCCACGAGGCGCACCTTGCTTGGGCCGTTTGGCGCCAGTCTTACGAAGCCGAACAACACCTGCTCCATCTTGGCGCAGCCGATGCTCCGGTGTGTTGGGCTTTGACCGGTTTTGCTTCAGGGTACATGAGTTTCGTTCAAGATCGTCCGGTGCTGGCGAAGGAAACCAAGTGTTGCGGACAAGGTGACGCGGTTTGCTACATCGTTGCTAAATACGCCGACGAATGGGGGGACGAGGCGGCCGACCTCCAGTCTTTTTACCAATCACCATGCCTCGATCACGCGCTACATACGGCCGCGGAACAGCTTAAAGAATTGGAACGCCAAATTCGCGCCAGGGTGCCCGAACCGCAAGGGGTCGTGCCCGCCGATATTGTGGCGCGTGACCCGGTCATGCTGCGCTGCCTCGATTTGGCCAAACGCGTCGCCAAAGTCGACTCGGTGGCTTTGATTACGGGCGAAAGCGGCGTGGGTAAAGAGCGCATTGCCAAACTGATCCATGAGGAGTCGGCCCGGCTGCGGCGACCTTTTCTTGCGGTGAACTGTGGGGCGGTCAGCGAAAGCTTGTTGGAAAGTGAATTGTTTGGTCACAAACGCGGTTCTTTTACCGGTGCGACCCAGGATCGGGCCGGTTTGTTTGAAGCTGCCGCCGGCGGTACCCTGTTTTTGGATGAAATAGGCGAGCTACCCTTAAGCATGCAAGTCAAACTCCTGCGCGTGTTGCAGGAGCGCACGGTGCGCCGGGTTGGCGAGAACCATGATCGTGCGATTGATGTTCGTTTGGTGGCCGCGACCAATCGCGATTTGCGGGCCGAAGTCCGCGAGGGACGCTTCCGCCAGGATTTGTTTTACCGGCTAAAGGTGATCGAAATTCACATTCCCCCTTTGCGAGATCGACGCGCCGATATTTTGCCCTTGGCACGGCACTTTTTAGCGGCCATTTCTGCGCGAATGGGTCGGACCGATCTCTCTGGATTCACACCGGAGGCGGCTGATTGTCTACAGCGTTACCCATGGGACGGAAATGTACGCGAGCTACAGAATGCGGTTGAGCATGTGGTTGTGTTGGCGCCGGCGGCGCGCGTGACACCGGCCGATCTACCGGTTGAAGTGCGCGAGGACATTGGTCGTCCCTTGCTTGCGGCGGGTACTCAGACACTCGCGGAAATGGAACGCGAGATGATTTTGGCGACGCTCGCCGGGAAAGACGGCAATCAGGCGAAAACCGCGCGCTGCTTGGGCATTGGGACCGCGACTTTATACCGCAAGTTGAAGCGTTATCAGACCGAAGGGTTTGAGATTCCCGGTTAGAAGCGGCGGTAAAAATTGCGTTTTTGTTCGGCGAAACGGCGCGACAGAAACATCGCGAAGGAAAGTGGTAATAAGCCGGATGCCATGATGCTACTGAGGCGTTGCCCCTGTTCCGGCGCCATGCGGAAACCAATCCAATCCCAAAGCTGGGGCACCTGACCGGCGAGGAGGAGGATCACCAGGACCGCACCAATTTTGGCGCCGTTGACCATGGGTTTTCCTGTGAAAGAGTTGATGCTTTTACCGACACCGGCACTGCCCGCCACAATGATGAAGTTAAGCATGGTCAGCAGAGACCAAACCAAAGAGGTTGCGGTCAACTCGGGTGGCGGTGCGACATGCCGGTAAGAGGCCACAAAGTTATCAAAGGGTTGCGGCGATTGGCCGGGCGGTAGCCGGTTAAAGGCGAGGAAGCCCTGTTTGCCGGTCTTTAACACCACGTGCAAGATGTGGTGGTCCCCATTTGCGGCGTGCTCGTCAATCGTAATGCGAAAGGCGGCCGTCTGAAAGTTGTTAATGGGCTGATAGGTGAGTGAGCGCCATTTCGCGTTTTTTGTTTTTAAAGAGGCGAGGTGCTTGAGAAACCATTGGGTGAGTGCTTCCGACGTTTCCGGTGGTGTATCTGATTTGTTCAGCGAAACATAAAACTTAGCCCCGCCGGGTTCGACCGCAACAAAGTGGGTTCGTTGCGCATGTTGCGCACGCAACCATTGCCATTCGGGCCCGGGCGCATCGAGGGACAGTTGCGATTCCTGACAGACCAAGCGGCTTCCTTCGAGCTGATCGACGGCAACGGGCGACCAGCCCTGCATGCCGGCGGAAACAGGCGGAAGATAATGAAGGCAAACCGATAGAAGGACACCTAGAACCATGTTGATTAGACCTCTTGCGGGGAAACATCATAAGGGCGGGAGGCGACTCACCGAGAGGTGTAGGTGGTGCCGTCCAAGAGCTACCGTCTTCAACCAGACAGTCTAAAAAGATAACCCATTTTCAAATTCACCATAGCGAGTATTCGTTCAGGAAGCAACCCCAAAGTCGTGGGGGGGAGGGCGCGCTCATCTTTTCTTAACACGGGTCGTTGTCGCGGTTGGGTTGCAGGAAGGGGGTTGATCGGCTGGTTTTGGGAGATTTTCCTGGGTTTTACAAAATTTCAGTCGTCGACAAGATCTTGTTTTGTTGTGTAAGTGTCTGGATCTATTTTTATTAAACGTTTGGTGTGGTGTTCGAGAAGCAAGCTGAAATTCGTCGTCTTGTGATTAATGTAAAGATCCTTTACAAAACGTTTTCAAAGGCTTTTCTTTTGTGCTAGTGTGTGTTTTGTCACAAGCCCTTTGTCCTACTATGACTTATGTCGAATGGCCCTTGCTTCGGAGTTTTTTTCCATTTTTTTTGCCCGACGAAGTCTCGTGGCATCAATCTCTCCGTCCACAGGGTTGCTGGTTTCCATTCATAAACAATAGCTTCCAGGCTTGTTGATTGAAGCAAATTCAGAGGAGAGAACACTGTGAGAAAGTGTATTCAAATTTTGGCGATGGCCTTGATGTGCCTATCGTCCCTGGTCATTGCCGGAGACCCCGAGTTGGAGGCCAAGGAATCCGTATGGATTACCTTTGATGCCGAAAAAGTCCCGACCTTGGTTCACACACTGCGTAAAACCGGCTGGAACGCCAAAAAAGCCATGACTCAAGTTGGCGAACAGGGCCATTTCCTGGCCGAAGTGCCCACGAGCGCATTGCTCGAACTCAGCCAAAACATTCACCACGAGCATCATCGCTGTGGTGGTTACATCATTCACGCTTCCCGTGATGAAGCGATGAAAACCTTGAAACCTGAACTGCGCCAAAAAGCTGTGTCCAACAAATTTGTTGACTACACCATCGATAACGGCCCTACCGTTCAGGCGCTGTTGAGCGGTCTTGATGAGCAAAACATCGAAGATGTAATTCTTCAGTTTTCAAGCTATTACACCCGTTACTACACCACCCAAACCAGTGTTCAGGCCATGGCTTGGCTGAAAGGTTTGTGGGAAAGCTACGCCAATGGCCGCGGCGATGTCACCGTTGAATACTTCAGCCACAGTTGGGCGCAACCCAGTTTGGTTTTGACGATTCAAGGTTCCGATCTCCCCAACGAAGTGGTTGTTATTGGTGGTCACGCTGATTCCATCAATGGCGGCGCTTCCGGTCAGGCGCCAGGCGCCGATGACGATGCCTCCGGTGTTGCCACCTTCACTGAAGTCATTCGCACCGCCATGAACAACAACTACAAACCCCGTCGTACAGTTAAGTTTATGGCTTATGCGGCGGAAGAAGTCGGTTTGCGCGGTTCCGGTGCGATTGCAAGCCAATACAAAAGCCAAGGT
This sequence comes from Holophagae bacterium, assembly GCA_030429565.1. Lineage (GTDB taxonomy): Bacteria > Acidobacteriota > Holophagae > Acanthopleuribacterales > Acanthopleuribacteraceae > Acanthopleuribacter. The sequence continues at coordinate 532,383 of JAUIFE010000003.1, forward strand.
GTGAACGTGGTCGGTGTCATGCAGTTAGACATGACGGCCTATAAAGGTTCTTCCAGCGACATTGTCCTGATGACCGACTACACCAACTCGGCGCAAAACAGCTTCATCCAAAACTTGATCGACACCTACGTCGGTGTTCCTTGGACTACGGATCGCTGCGGTTATGCCTGCTCCGACCACGCGAGCTGGACCAACCAGGGTTTCCCCGCGTCCATGCCGTTTGAATCGCGCATGTCCGAGTACAACCGCAACATCCACACCAGTCGCGATACCTACGCCAATCTGAGCAACAGTTCCGCGCACGCCTACAAATTCGCCAAAATGGCCGCCTCCTACATGGGCGAGTTGGCCAAAGGCGATCTGTCCGGCGGTGGCGACGGCGGTGATGGCGGTGACGGCGGTGACGGCGGTGATGGTACCGACGGCGGCGACGGCGGCGACGGCACTGACGGCGGCGACGGCGGTCCTACCACTGAAAACTTCTCCGACTCCGTATCGCGCGGCCAGCAAATCCAGTACGGCCCCTTCGCGGTGGCAGCCGGCACGACCTTCGAAGCGGAAATTAGTGGTTCAGGCGATGCCGACCTTTACGTTCGTTTCGGTGCACCGCCAACGACCAGCAGTTATGACTGTCGCCCGTATCGCAACGGTTCTGCTGAAACCTGCACCAACACGGTCCCAGCCGGTGTGACGCAAGCCTATGTCATGGTGCGCGGTTATTCTGCGGCAACCTATGATCTGCGTGTGACCTACAGCAGCGGCGGCGACACGGGTGGTGGTCAAGAGACCCGTACCGAAAACTTCACCGACTCCGTTGCGCGTTCGGCCAACGACAACTTTGGTCCCTTCACGGTTGTTCCCGGTACTGAGTTCCGCGCCGTTATTACGCCGGCCAACGGTGACTCCGGTGATGCCGATCTGTACGTTCGTTTTGGTTCCGCACCGACGACCAGCAGCTATGACTGTCGCCCATACCGCAATGGTTCCAACGAAACCTGTACGGACAACGTGCCGGCCGGTGTGACTCAGGCATACGTCATGGTTCGCGGTTACACAGCCGCTTCGTATAACCTGGCGGTAACCTACACCACGCCGACCCCGTAAGCGGGTTTTTACCTGGCAAAAAACAAGGGCGCCTTCTCGCGAGGGCGCCCTTTTTTCGTGTGGATTATCACCATTGTTGGTGGTTTTTCAAACCAATGCTGCCGCCTCAAAGGTAAATGCGCAGTGTTTGGCCGGCCCGGATGTGATGACCCGCGCCTAGTTGGTTCCACTTCTTAAGCTGGTTCACGCTGACTTTGTAGCGTTTGGCGATGTGGGAAAGGGTATCGCCTTTGCGAATGCGGTAGGTAATGACCTTGCCTTTGTTATTGGCGGCGGCACTGCCGGCATTACCTCGATTCTGGTTTTTGCTGGGGATTCGCAGACGGCGTCCGACCCGTAACACGCTTCTTTGGCTGAGGCCGTTGTAGGCGGCTAAACGTTTCCAGCTCATGCCAAAACGGGCGGCAATTTTTGACAAAGTATCGCCGCGTTTGATGCGGTAACTGGTGTAACCCCGTGATCGATTCGAACCCCGCCGGCGCCGCTCCCAGCGGTCGCCCTGCTGAATTTTAAGGGAAATGCCGGGCGTTAGGTTCAGTGGATCCTCGATCTTGTTCTGTTCGGTAAGCGATGGAATCGTGGTTTGAAACCGTTTCGAAATGAGATAAAGCGTGTCGCCCTTTTTGACTTCATAAGTCAGGGTTTGCTGCGGCAAACGGTCGACCGTCCCACCGTTGCGTTTAAGTAACGGGTAAACACCGCGACCGCCCTTGGGGATCATTAAAGTTTGGCCGACGCGCAACGCTCTGGGGTTGTTAATGTTGTTGAGCGTTTGTAGCGCTTTGACACTAGTGCCGAACTGCTGTGCCAGCTTGCCGAGTGTATCGCCGCGTTTGAGCACATAACGCCGCCAAGACATGCGCTCGGCCTCAGGCAATGTTTTAATCATTGCTGTCGCGGTTTCTCGCATTGCGGTCGGCACATAGAGGCGCGACGCGGTGCCGTCGGGGGTGACCCCGCGCACCATGTGCTGGTTGTCGGCGATCAGGGTTTTCGGGTCCAAATCCAGGTGTTCCGCCAGCACCTTGAGTTCAAAACCTTCGTCAACGGTGATGGCGGTCAAATCGCGCGGTGCTTGGTAATCAATGCCCGCGTAGCCGTATTTTTCCGGGTTCTTGGCGATGGTTACGCCTGCAATAAAGGCCGGTACATAGCCAATGGTTTCACGAGGCAAAAGGCGGCGGCGCGCCAGTTGCCAAAAATCACGGGTGCCGCCGCGACGAATGGCGCGGCGCACCCGGCCGGGGCCCGCGTTGTAGGCACACAGGGCCAGGTACCAATCGTCAAATTCGCCGTAGAGTTCGCGCAACATCCGGGCGGCTGATCGGGTCGCCGCTTCCGGCTCCATACGCTCGTCCAACCACCAGTTAATACGCAAGTTGTAGATGCGTCCGGTGCTCGCGATGAACTGCCATAAACCGACCGCGGCGGCCCGTGAACGCGCTTGGTTTTTGTAGGCCGATTCGATGAGCGGCAGGTAACACAAATCGAGAGGCACGCCTTCTTCTTTGAAGATCCGACGCATCATCGGTAAGTAGCCGGTTGATCGCTCAAGGGCGGCGCCGATGATATGGGCCTTATCGGTGGAAAAAACCTGAATAAAACTTTCGACGATGCGGTTACTGACAATGGGCATGTCGTAATCCACCGAGTTGGTCGGGGGTGGGGTGCTCTCCTCGATTTCACTTAGTTCAAATTCGAGCAGGGCGTCGTCGAGCAGGTCGTTGAGCGCTGATTGGCTGGGGGCACCGGCCGCGGTGCCGGTTTCGGTGCCCGACAGTTCGGCTTCGGCGACGGCGTCAACCAAGACGCCGCTTTCGATAAAAAGCAGTTCGCGCGCTTCTTCGTGGTCCGGTTGACACTCGAGAAGTTCCCATAGGGCGCGATCGAAAAAGAGTCGTGCTTGATCGGTGTCACCCTCGGCCATGGCTTCGCTGCCGAGACGGAATAAGAGATGGCTCGCTTCAACCGCCGCGATTGCTTCAACCAGATCAGGATCCATGGTTGGGATTTCGACTTTGGCCGGCGGCGGTACGACCTCCGGTTCTTTCCGGCGGCAGCCGGTAACGACGAGCAAACAGAGCACCGATGCAAAAAAAATCGGCTTAAATGATCGGGGAAACGTCAGATCGCCAAAGCGCGGCGGGATGAAAACGAGAAAAGAAAGACGAGGCATGTGGCGTTTTCCTGGGGGGTAGGGATGTGGGTGGGCTCACGGCGTGACGGATCGGTGCGAGCCGTAGAAAAATTGCGCTAAAATGGGCCATTCACGCAAAAAACCTTGGGGTTTCGGGTTTCGGGTTTCGGCGGGCTTTCCGGTCGCCGTCTGATCGAGGCATTAATGGATGAGGGAACCATGATCAAATTAGACGGGGTTGTTAAATCCTACCAGAACTTTGTTGCCGTGAACGGTTTAAGCCTGTATGTGCCCGAGGGCAGTGTGTTTGGTTTTCTCGGGCCCAATGGTGCCGGCAAAACCACCACCATTCGCATGATTACCGGGATTTTGGAGCAGGATCGCGGTGAACTGCGCATCTTCGGCAAGCGCTATCGCGATCACCGCAACCAAATTCTCAACCGCATGGGGTATGTCCCGGACCGCCCGTTCCTTTATGGGAAGTTAACGGCCAATGAGCTGCTTCGGTTTCTTGGGAGTTTGCGACGTTTGCCCGCCGATGTGGTGCGCCGTCGTGGGCAACAGCTTTTGGAGCAGTTCCAGCTCGGTGAATTTGGGAACCAGCTAATTGAGCGTTATTCCCATGGGATGCGCCAAAAGTTGGTGTTGGCGACCGCCTTGCTACACGAACCCGATTTGTTGATTGTCGACGAACCGATGGTTGGTTTAGATCCACGCGCGGCCAAGCAGGTCAAACAACTGATCGTCGATTTTGCGCGTAGCGGGAAAAGTGTTTTCATGTCGACCCACACCCTCGAGGTTGCAGCTCAGCTTTGTGACCAAGTCGGCATTATTCACAAAGGGAAATTGGTCGCCGACGAATCGATACCCAATCTAACCGCGCGCATCGAAGCCAACGACGGCGATTTGGAAGCCGTGTTCATGGCCTTGACCAAGGACCAACACAATGAGGACATGCTGGAGGCGATACCCCGGTGATACGCGATTACTTTCTCCTCAGTCGGCTCGCTTCGGTCCAAGTCAAAAACCGGTTAATGATCAATCTCAAGGCGCGGCCTTTGGTTTTTCTCGGGCTGGGTTGTTTTGGGGCCTTCTTTTATTGGGGTTACTTACACCTGTGCTACATGTTGCTGGCCTTTATCTTCAAGCAGCCGATTTACGGCCTGCTCTTGGCCTCGCGGTTGTTGCAAATTCTGTTGTTCATTTCGCTGGGCGTCGGTCTGATGTCCAGCCTCACCAACGCCATTGCCCATTTCTACATGAGCCGCGATTTAGAGTTCCAGTTCGGCTTACCCGTAAATTTCCAGAGCTGGGTTTTGCACCGCTTCAGTCAGGTCTACATGCAGTCGAACTGGATGCTACTCCTGTTTGGCGGACCTTTCATTTGGTTTTACATGGATTTGGGATCCGCGCCGCCGTGGTCGCCACCCATCGGCATTGCCGTGTTGGCGCTGCTCGCTGCGTTTCCCTCTTTGTTTTCCAGTATTTTGTGCATGTTGCTGGTCAAGATCTTTCCCGCCAAGCGGGTACATCAGGTGTTTTTGGTGTTGACGATTGTGTTGGTGGCGGCGGTCATTTTCCTTTTTCGTTATCTTGAACCCGAGCAGTTTATCGGACCTGGCGGTCTTGAACGTTTTCGCGGCTACAGTGACATCGTTAACCTGGAAAGTTACCAGTGGAACCCGGCGATTTGGGCGGCGAACCTTTTGGCGGCGCTAAGTGCACGCGACTGGCCCACGGCCGCCACCTATGCCGCCTACCTGGGCGGCTTGTTCGGCGCGGTATTTGGCGTGTTCCTCGCTATTGCCAATCGCCTTTACCGCCGGTCTTGGGACCGTGCTTTGCAATCGCTGAGTGGCGAGGGCGATATTCAAATGACCACCGCCGGCGATTCGTTTCTCAGCCGCGCTCTGATGCGGCCCGCCTGGGCTCAGGAGGCCCGCGAAATCCTGCTGTTCCTGCGCGATCCGTCGCAGTGGTCGCAGGTGTTTGTGTTGCTGTCGCTGCTGGGTTTGTATTTGTTCTCCGTAACGAAGTTACCCAAGGACCCCTTTGGTGGCTCGCTCTTCGAGTTGGCGTTGGGTAACTCCGGCTTTATCGCGTTCATTTCCCTGTCCCTGGTCAGTCGTTTTGTGTTTACGTCGTTTAGTAATGACGGCCAGGCCATTTGGTTGATGAAAACCGCCCCCGACGGCTGGGGTCGATACGTGCGCGGCAAATTTTTGGTGTTTGGTGTGCCGTCGCTCATTTTCTCATTGCTGCTTAACCTGTTGTCCGGCGTGTTGATGGATCTCAATGGTTTTGAACTGTTTTACTTGGGGGCCGGCGTCTTTTGGGACACCCTGTTCATGATTGGCCTGGGTCTTGGTTTGGGCATGTTGTTCATTGATCCCGGCGTCGATAACCCGCTCAAAATGATTGTCTCAACCGGCGGGTTTCTGCTCATGGCGAGCGGTTTGTTTGTGACCTTCATCCACGTTTTGTTGCGCTTGAGCTACGAAAGTCGGGTGGTTAACGAGCTGTTGAGCATGATCTTTTGGCCGGACGTGCAAGGCGTCAAAATGGTGCCCTACGCCCTTGGCTTGGCTGTTTTGGAAATCGCCGCGGTGGTGTTTCTTCTTCGGCGCGGGCTCCATCACTTGCGTCGCGGTGATTATTAAACGCGAACCAAGCGCAACCTCGCGTGGTGAGGTTGCGCTATAGCGACCCTAACGATTAGGGATTGTTGCGCGCCGACTGGTAATTTGCAGCGACCAATCTTCGAGCGGTGCATCACCGTGGTTGGTGTTGAGGTAACTGGCCAGGAAAAACAGCCGTTTGGCATCGCCGTAGGGATTGTCTGGGTTCGCGGCTTGGAAGCGTTGCATTAAGTAAAAGGGTGGAATTGCTTGATAGTACAGCGAAACGCGGACTTGCGCCGCCGCCGCGCGCGCCTCGTCGTCTAAATCAATTTTATAAACGATCTGGTCGCGACCTGTCTTTTTGGGGTTGGTGTAGAACGGATCTTTAGCAGCCGCGCCGTGCGGACGCGTTTCTTCCGCGTACGGGCCTTTCGGACTCCAGCCCTTGGGGCGCAGGCGATTGTCTTTCACGTGTTCGTAGATTTGCAGGAAGCTGGTGGTGAACTCACCCGCTGTGTTCTTGGCCAGCTCTTGGTAGATTTGCACCTGATAGGGGAAATTAATCTCTTCGTAAGCCGGTTGGTAATCCATGCCCAAGCGCGGGTCAGGCAGGAAGAATTCCGTCGGCAACGGTCGCCCTTGATCGTCGACCAACACCCCGACGCCGTTGACCGCGCCCGACACCCACAACGGGTGTCCGCCGCCGTCGAGCACTTCGAAGCGAAGGAAGGCGCGCCGGAAGCCAACGCCCGAAGGCATGAAGTGGCCCGCTTTATTGGTCACCGTTACCGTGGCATTGAGTTGATTGTTTTTTAACGAGAGGTTGCTCACCGCTAAGTCGGCCGTCTCACGGCGGGCCAAACGCAAGCCGCTCTGCTGCGCGGTAACCAGCGATTGCTGAGTGCCGACCATGTAATCGCTTTGCATGACACCGAGAATAAGCGGAAATTGTCGGAACATTTCCAAACCAAACAGATTGATGCCGGCGAGCATGTGCCGCGCAAAACCAGGCCGGTTTTTGAGGGTGAGGTCTTCGTTGGGGAGCGCGCGTTCCATGTGCGGGAACAAACCGCCGACGGTTGATGCCTCAATGTTGGCGATGCGGAAATCCAGTGTTTGCTCGGTCCCGTCGCTGAGATGGTACGAATTGGGCATGTGACAGTCCTGACAGGACTGACCTGCGCTGCTCTTCTTGCCGTATTTCTTGGGCGCAAAATCACTGTTAAGCCACTCTAAGTAGGTCGTTTGTTCGAATCCTTCGCCGACTTTTTTGCCGGCGGTGTCCAAAATCGGCAATACAATGGCGTGACACGAACCGCACAGCTTGGAATCGGTGAAGTAGTCACCGTGTTTGGGGGTGATGCCCAATGCGTTTTCCATTGGCTTGGGAATGACGTTGTCGAAGGGTCCGTACAGTTCGTCGGGTGGGCCGGAGTTAAAATTACCGGTGAAGGTGCTCGGCTCACCCAAGCCTTCCTCGGTGATGTGGTGGCAGAGCGCGCAGGAGATACCGTCGCGTGCTAAAGCGCCGTAGCGGACGGCTTCCGCCGAGTTGCTGCTGCCTGGCCAGGCTGCGACCATCGCACGGGTGAAAAAAGCCTCTTTTTTGCCGGCCGCTTTGCGGTCAATGTGAAATTGGCGTTGGCCCATGCCGCCATGACAACGCAAACAGGTATTGGCGATATCGTCGGCTTTTTGAGGGAAATAGGTTTGCTCGCTTTCCAGTTGGGCAAAGAATATGGGATCGCGGCCTGCCAGCCCCATCATGGATGCTTGCCACTCACCAAAGGGCGAGAGGTTGATATCCACGTGTCCGTCCGGTAGCACCATGTTGGGCGTTTTGGAGTTCAGGATACTGGCGTCGTGGCAGCCCTGACATTGATCGGCGGTCACGTAAAGTTGGTCGGCTTTTTGCGCGGCCGGCGCGTGGTCGTAAGTTTTAGCGGGGAAGCGCTGCTCCCACACCTCGCGCCACGACACGGTTTCCCAGGGCGCAAAGCGCGTGAAGGTATCCAGAAATAATTGGTTGGGTTCCGTTAAAGGCGGCGTGTAGGGATTGTCCAAATGGTCTTGCCCGCTCGTGGCGGTTGTTTCTTCGTCCCCTTTATGCGGTGTCTTCTCCTTGGTGCGCAAGCCCGGTGTTGCTTGGTCCGTTTCGAAGGTCAGCAGTGCCGGAAAGGTTTCGCCGGGACCGTCGACGTTTCCTAAATAAGAAAAGGTGCTGTTGTTAATCGCCGAGGCGTGGCAGTTAATACAGTAGTAACCATATTGATACGAGGGGTACACGATCTCGCCGCTGGTGTTGCCGGTGAAATAACTGGGCGTGTCGCCGGGGTTTTTCACGAACCAGTTATGATCTGGTTCAGCCGGCATGCCGGTGCGGTTGGGACTTACCGCCGAGCGCTCACCGTAGGGTAAGGTCGCTTCCTCAAAGGTATCGGCATTGCTGAAATCAAACCAATACCAACCGTCGAAGGACGAGGCGCTGTGGCGCACCATGACGACCCAGGCCTTGACCGGGAGTTCCTCTTTAATGACGGATTCCACCACTTTGGTGCCTTTGCGGTCGGCGGCGGGAACCGTGGCTGCCACTGCTTCAATGGCATCACCCCAACCCGTTCCTTCTTTAATAATAACCGCGCCGTCGGGGATGGCGTCGTCGGGATAACCGGCCTTCATCCAGGCGTCGACTTCCGGTGAGTAATAAATGCGGCAGGGAATATGCACCCCGTATTGTTTGGTTTTTGAGGCATTGGTGATGTTGCCGTCGGCGTCGACCGTAACCGTGCCCGAGAGTTTCCCGGTCAAGCGCCAGTGGGTGTCGTGGACCCAGCCGGGCGCATTGCGGTATTTAAATCGTTTCAGGTACTTGTAGACTTTTTTGTTGTATTCAACCTGATCGAGCGGATTCTCCGGCGGCGGAAATGGAAACCCGTTATCCCCCGCAAACAGGTGCGAACCAACCAGCAAACACAAAACGACCAACCACCACCGCATGGGTTCTCCTTTATGCTTTCGGGCAAGGGCATAGCAAGACCTCGCTTCGGAAGCTTCGATGTATTCGTAAATTTGAGGGGTTGGCACTAGTATACAGGTCTGAATTTATACTCGGCGATAAAACTACCGGCTTTTTGCGATTGTGGCTCTTTTCGGGGGTAGGTGAAAAAATGCGTTGCATTCTTGGGTTGCGTAAAGACGCCGGTTTGCGAACAGCCCTGTTTCAGCTTTAGCCGTCTTCGGCCAGTCTGAGCCCGCAAAAGGCCCAACTTTGGTCTGGATAAAAGAAGTTTCGATAAGTGTGGCGCAGGTGGCCGGGTGGGGTAATGCAGCAGCCACCGCGCAACACCATTTGGTTACACATGAATTTGCCGTTGTACTCGCCGACGGCGCCGGCGAACGGCGTGTAGCCGGGGTAGGCAAGGTAAGGCGAGGCCGTCCATTGCCAGAGAACGCCGTGCATTTGTGCCAGTGGTGCGGTGTGTGGCGCCGGTGGACCGGGGTGTAGCTGAAACGGGCCGTCCTGAGCTTGGTCGGCCTGTTGTGCCGCCGCGTGTTCCCATTCGAATTCGGTTGGCAGACGTTTTTCCGCCCAGCGCGCGTAAGCATCCGCTTCGTAATAAGTTAGGTGGGCGATGGGCGCGGCCGGGTCGCGTCTTAGCAGGCCGTGCAGGGTGAATTCGCCCTCGTCGCGGTAGTATTCCGGTCGGCGGCGCTGGGTTGCTTGCAGCCAACTCCAGCCGTCACTGAGCCAAAAGGCACTGTTGTGATAGCCGCCGTCATCAATAAAGTTTTGGAAATCACCGTGATTGACCAGGCGATCTGCCAGGCGATAGGGCTTCAAGAAGACGCGGTGACGCGGGGTTTCGTTGTCAAAACAAAAGGCCGTACCGGGATGGCCCACTTCACACAGGCCGCCTTCAAATGAGACGAGCTGCATGGCTTTGGCTGTGCCGGTTGGCGTGGTTGCGATCGGCTGGTAAATCGGATCGATTGGGTTTTGCGCGAAGCTGTATTTCAAATCCATCAGCAGGAGTTCTTGATGTTGCTGTTCGTGGTGGAGCCCCAGTTCAACGCGAAACCCTATCGTTGGGCCGGCGTCGCGCGGTGGGTTGTTCAGTAGACGCGTCATGGCGGCATCAACGGCGGCGCGGTAATCTTGGATGCGCGCCACTGCCGGCCGCGACAACCACCCGCGATGGGCGCGCGGGAAGGGTTTACCGATTTGCAAATAGTAGGAGTTAAACAGGTGATCGAAGGCGCTGTCGAAAACTTGGTAGTCCGGCAGGAAAGGCTGCAGCAAAAACCGTTCGAAGAACCAAGTGACGTGGGCCAAATGCCATTTGGGTGGGCTGACGAACGGGGCGACCTGGAGGCTGTAGTCTTCGGCTTCGAGCGGCGCACATAGCTTTTCGGTGCGAGCGCGCACCTGTCGGTATTCGGCGGCAAGGGTGGCGAAATCGATCACAGCGCTTCCTTGTCGACAAAATCGAAGGGCAACATCGCTTGGACGGTTTCGTGTTTGGCGATGAGATCGCGTTCACTGTCGCCGCCGAGGTGGACCAAGGCATAGCGAAAACTGGCGCAGTCCTGCATTTTGTCACTGAGATAGCGGCCAGGTTTGGCGCAAATTTCCAAGCGGGCTTCGGGAAATCGTTGTGTGACCGCCGCACATTCAGCAGGCCCTGGCACGGCGCGCACGAAGTAATCGCGAAAGACGCGGCCTATAAAAGCGGCGGCGTGGGTGAAGCGGCCTGCACGATAGGGCGCGGCGGCAGGCTGACCGGTGGCAATGCGCATCGCGAGCGTAAACAGGTTGACCCCGTCGACCTTTTCGTAAAGATCGGCAAAACCGGAAGCCGGCCGTGGATTGAGTTCGATGACGGCGATGCGGTCCTGCTCAGCGTCATAAAAGAATTCGATGTTAAACATGGCGTTGTCCAGATCAAGAGAACCGATGTAACGCCGCGTGCAATCGGCCATGCGTTCCTGAATCGCGGCTGGGAGGCGGCTGGGATACTGGAAACGGGCAAAACTGATGGTCCCGGGATACATGATGGAATCGACGATGCCGAGCACGACCACTTCGCCATTTTGGACGTAACCGTCAAGGGTGACTTGCTCACCACGAAGCAGCGATTCGGCGATTAAGTCATCGGCGCCACCTTGAAGGGGGCCACAGCGCGCGGCTAATGCATCGTAGCCGCGACGAAAACCCGCCGGCGGCACGCACACACTCTGGCTCAGGGAATGCCAATCCTGTTGGTTGTCGATGCGGCGCGCAAAGGCTGAGAAGCGGCCTTTGACCGGTTTGATGAAGAAGGGGTAGGGCAAGGGTGGGCGACCGCGACCGGCGTCGGCGGCGCGGACCAATGCGAAATCGGGAACGGCCTCGGGGATGAGGCGCTGCTGGTGCAAACGTGCTTCGAATTTGTTTTGCACGCGAATGACTTCTTCCGGATTGGGCCCCGGTAGCCCCAATTCACGAGCATACACGGCAGCCAAGGCCGAGCCGGGATGATCCAAGGCCGATATCACGCCGTCCGGCGGGTTGCGGCGCAGTTCTTCCAGGACCAAGGCCACATCGGCGTTAATATCGAAGGCGTTTGCGGCGGCGTCGTCCTGATAGAAACGCTGTTCGTAGAAGGTCGCGTCACGATGATGAAAACACACGTCAAAGTGTTGCGCGATACCGGCGGCGTGGATTTCGCGTTCTTCGCGGGCCGAAGCGCCGACAAGGAGAATGTTGCTTTTCAAGGTCGGCCTCCGTTAGCGCAATAGGAACACGGCGAAATAGTGTCGCTTGTCCAGCCAGCGTTCGGCGATGTGGAAGCCGGCCGCCTCAGCCAGCGCGGCAAAACCGGCCTGCGTGTACTTGTAGGAATTTTCGGTGTGAATGCGTTCACCCTTTTCGAAGTGAATGGTCTCGCCGGCGAGGTGAACCTGATGGCGGCAGCGGGCTTCCAAGTGCATCTCGATACGACCCGCCGCCGCGTTGTAAAAGGCGACGTGTTCGAAGAGATTGAGATCAAAGTTGCTGTCGAAGAGCTGATTTAAATGGGCGAGGGCGTTGCGGTTAAAAGCGGCCGTCCAACCCTCGGGATCGTTATAGGCGGCGTTGAGCACGGCTTCGTCTTTTTGCAAATCGACGCCAATCAACAAGCCGCCGTCGTCACCGACAACGGTGCGCACATTGGCGAGTAGCCGCTGAGCCTGGGGTGGGGCAAAGTTGCCAATTGAGGAGCCGGGATAAAAAGCGAAACGGCGGCGGTCGGTGAGTGGCAAAGGCAGTTCGAACGGCTGGGTGAAATCGAGACAGACACCGTGTACCTCGAGCCAGGGATAAGCCGCCGCCAAACTTTCAGCCGACGCCCGTAAAAAGTCGCGCGAGATGTCTATCGGCATATAGAGATGCGGGCGCAGCGCTTCAAGGAGCAAGCGGATTTTTTCGCTGTTACCGCTGCCCAATTCGATTAAGACGCTTTCTCGTCCGACGGCTTCGGCCATGGCGTCGCCATGGTGGCGCAAGATGGCGCATTCGGTGCGAGTTGGGTAATAGGCTTGAGTGCGGGTAATGGCTTCAAACAATTGAGAGCCGCGCTCATCGTAAAAATACTTGGGTGACAGTGTTTTAGCGGGGCGTTGAAAGCCGGCCAAAACCTCACCACGGCGATCCGCATGGGGTGGTAGGGTTTCTGAAAAAGATACGACCTCACGGGTAACAACCATCGTGAGCCTCCGTATGTAGCGTTAATTTTCGGGAAAAAGTTCAGACATCTTAGCATGCGGTTTTTTTGAGGTTGTCTAAGAAAAATGAATTTTTTGATTCTTTGTGTTTCTCGCGCTTTGTTGGTTCTGATCTGGTTGGGTTTTCTTTGCGTTGGGTTACAATGGCGGCATTCGACGTAGATTTTTTGCCGGTGTCGGTGGTAGCCAATGCGGCGACAGAAAGACGGCACTTACGGCCTTTGTTTGCAAACGTCGCTTTGGTTAGTGCGAGCCGCAATATTGAGGGTTCGCCACATCGAGGGGGAATCCTTTGAAGGAAATATTGGCGGAATGCGCACGGCGCCCGCTTCGTTTTAGTTCGCTTGAATGGTGGGTGGTCGACCTGCCGCAACACGAATCGTTTCGCTCGGCGCTGGGATACCGCAAGTCACGGCAAGGATTGTACTTGCGCGTTGAAGACAGCGATGGTGTGTGGGGGATTGGCGAAAGCGGCTGCCGCCCTGATCCTTATTTTTCGCACGAGTACCTGGACGGTGCGGTGACCTTGGTGCGCAAGTTCCTGCAGCCGATCTTTGCTTCGGCCACCAGCTACGGCGGCCTGATTCAAGCGCTCAACCATATTCGCGGTTGGCATTTCACCAAGGCGGCCCTGCTCGATGCGGTTCACGATTACCAACGCCGCAAGGGTTTGGCCGATCCGCTCGATCTGTGGCCCGCCGCTGTAACCCAACGCGTCCCGGTCGGTATATCACTGGGGATTTTTGAAAGCGAAAGCGCGATGTTGGAAAAAGTGGGCGCAGCGATGACGGAAGGTTACCGTCGCATTAAACTCAAAATTTCGCCAAGTGTCGGCTTCGAGCGGTTGGCGGCCGTGCGGCGGGCCTTTCCACGGGCGCGTCTGGGTTTTGACGGCAATGGTTCATTCGATGAAAGCGGTATTCCCTGGCTGGCTCGGTTGACCGAATTGGCCCCGGTGATGGTTGAGCAGCCCTTCGCCCCTGATCGACTCGATCTTTGCGTGCGTCTCAAGCAAGCAGCACCTGACTTGCACCTCTGTCTCGACGAAAGTATTAACTCGCCTGCCGACCTGCGCCTCGCCCACCAACTTGGCGCCTTGGACGAAGTGAACATCAAGCCGGGCAAAGTCGGCGGTTTGCTTTCTGTGATTGAGATGGGCGAGTTTTGTCGCGATGTGGGTTTACCGGCCTGGGTTGGCGGCATGTTCGAAACCGGCGTCGGTCGCGCACACAACCTGCGTGTTGCGGCGCGTTTCCCCGCCGCCGCCGCCCACGATCTCAGCCCGGCCTCGCGCTATTTTCCGCGCGATATCACCACACAACCGCTGCGAATGGTGCAGGGCACCATCGCGTTGCCCGAAAAACCAGTGACCCTGTGCGAGGATACCCTGCAGACCTACCGGGTGTTGCGTGAATCGGTAAGGATGGATCATGCTTGATTATTTGATCACCGGCGCCGAGGTTTACGATGGTAACGGTGGTGATCCCGCCATGGTCGCCGTCGGCATCTCGGGCGACCGCATTGCCCATGTCGGCGAGGCGCCGGGTGCGGGCGCCGCGCGTGAGACGATTGACGGTCGCGGCCTGTTGCTTAGCCCGGGTTTTATCGATGTGCACGCCTCAACCGGATTGGGTTACTTCTTTGATCAAGCCGGCGATCACAAACTGTACCAGGGCGTGACCACCGAACTATTCGGAAATTGCGGCACCTCGCCAGGTCCGATTGGACCGCACCTTGAGGCGACGATGAAGCGCCTGTCGGCGAAAATTGGTTTCCCCTTTTCCTGGCGTTCACTGGCGGATTACTTTGCTTTAATTGAAAGCCGGGGTCTGCCGCTCAATGTCGCCAGTTTGGTGGGACACAGCACTTTGCGCGGCGGTGCATTGTCCAACTGGGAAGAGGTGACACCGACTCAACACATGGCAATGGAAACGCAATTGGCTCAAGCCATGACCGACGGTGCCTTTGGTTTATCGAGTGGGTTGATTTACCCCCCTGGTTGTTTCGCTGAAATCGAGGAATTGATTGCGCTGGCGCGTGTGGCGCGCCGACACGGCGGCTTTTATGCCAGCCATATTCGCGACGAACGCGATCAGGTCACCCAAGCTGTTGACGAAGCGCTGGAGATTGGTCGGGCGGCGCAGATTCCGGTTTTGGTTAGCCACCTCAAAGCGGCCGACCGTCCCAATTGGGGTAAGATTCCGACGATCCTGGCTACGATTGAACGGGTTCGCGCCGAACACAACCTCAAAGTGGCGGTGGATGTTTACCCCTACACGGCGGTTTCGACCAAAATGCGCGCCTTTTTACCGAAGGAACTGTTGGCCGACGGCATTGAGGTGGTGCCGGCCAAGTTGGCGGAGCCGACATGGCGCGAGCGCTGCCGTCACCACGTCCTCGAACGCCAAACGGATTTCGAGAACATGGTGATCATTTCAGAGGAGTTGCCCAACACCGCCGGTAAAAGCGTCGCCCAAATTGCAGCCGAGCGCGGCGTGAGCGCGGCCGATGCCGCTTGCGATTTGGTCGCCGCCAACCCCGAATTGTGGATGGTTTACCACTGCATCGACGAAGCCGATATGGATGCCGCCATGCTGTGGCCGGATGCGATGGTGTGTTCCGATTCGTGGAGTTATCCGGTGAACGCACCTCGTCAAATCGGCGAGCCGCATCCGCGCACTTACGGGGCTTTTAGCCGCTTTCTCAAGCGTTACGTTTTCGACGGCGCTATGCTGACTTACGGCGCTGCTGTACGCAAGGCGACGTCGATGCCGGCCGATTTTATCGGCTTGGTGGATCGCGGTCGTATCCGGGTTGGCGCCAAGGCGGATATTTTGCTTTTGAATCCCGATACTTTTGCAGATAATGCAACTTACCTACAACCACGGAGTTTTTCCAGTGGGGTGAGTTATCTGTGGTTGAACGGCAAATTATCCTTTCGCCGAGGAGTACCGA
Organism: Holophagae bacterium; assembly: GCA_030429565.1. Lineage (GTDB taxonomy): Bacteria > Acidobacteriota > Holophagae > Acanthopleuribacterales > Acanthopleuribacteraceae > Acanthopleuribacter. The sequence goes on from JAUIFE010000003.1 coordinate 547,944, forward strand.
CCCATGACCTTAATGGAGCCTTGTTGCGTCACCGCCCATGAGGACGCGATTTTACGTGACTGCACCCGTGACGACGCCGCCGTGATTGCGGCCATTTACAACCAATCGATTCGTAACGGCGGATCCACAATGGATACCGTTGAAAAAACTGAGGCCGACATCCTCGCCCAAATCAATGGTTTCAACGAACGCGAAACCATTTTGATTTTGGAACACCAAGGCCGGCCACTGGGTTGGGGCGTGATCAAACGCTACAGTGAGCGCTTTGGTTACCGCTTCACTTGCGAAACCGCCGTATATGTGGATCGGGCCTATTTGCGCAAAGGATACGGCACCATGCTTAAAAAGGCCTTGATTGCACGTTGCCGGCAACTCGGCTATCACCACATGGTGGCCAAGATTTTCGCCTCGAATCAGGCGAGCATTGATTACAACCAAAAGTTAGGTTACGAGATCGTCGGCACGCAAAAACAAGTGGGTTTCGCCGGTGGTGTTTGGCAAGACGTGGTGATTATGCAGTTGTTGCTAGAAGCCACGGAAACGGGAAGGGGATCGGTTTAAGCGGTTTTTCCTTTGTTTACGAAGAATTTTAAATCTGCGGTATTGACAAGGTTGGTTAGAGTGGGCAGGATGGCCTCAGATTTGTCAGCTAAGACGAAGAACGCTTTAACCTAGAGTGAGCTGTTCTTGGTAGCGTCCTCGCACGATCTGTTGCGTTGCAATAAGCCGCTAAAATGCACGATTTCCTTTGCTCGGACATCGGTGCTTTCATTTTTTATTGCCTCAACATAGGGTGCGATGTGACCCTCCCGAACCGCTCTCTTCAAGGGAAAACCACCCGTGTTTTATGACCAAACGCGTCCATCGGGTTGGTTTGCTTCGACTTCAAACCAAATGGGATGCCGTGCGCTTGTCGTTCGGATTCGTGGGTTCGCGATGCCGGCGGGCATGGGGATGTCCGTTGCAGTTGGTTCCCAGCAGGGTGAGTGAATCCCCTTGTTGCGGATGAGCGATGTTCGGGCCGTGAGCGCGGGTTGAACCGTTTGGGTTTGGGGTCACTGGGGGGACCTATGCTGCTAGAAACACCATCGACCGTCGCTGTGCGCGATGGCTTACCCAAATCTTTTCAACGGTTAATTCGCCTAATTGAGCACCAAACCCGTCTTTCACCTGAGATCGCTAAAAACTGTTTAGAAGAAGCGCAAATCGGCGTGCAAGACGTCTTACCCTGGGCCGATTTCGGCCATGATCTAAGTGATGGTTACGGGCGTCGCTTGGTCTACGACGGCGGTTTCTACGAAATTATGGTGATGTCCTGGGTGCCGGGCGATATGAGCGCCATTCACGATCATGGTACCGCCCAATGGGGGGCCGTCCTGAGTTTGGGTGAGGCCGAGCACGCCGTGTTCGAGTGCGTCGCGGGTCGCCTGACCACGCGCTTGCGCAACGCCTTTTCATTCGGGCAAATTAACGCGGTCACGCACGACCTCATCCACCAAATGGGCAATCTCGACCAAACCCCGTTCTGTTCCGTTCATTTATATGGATCGTACGACCATCAGGGAAGCATTACCGGCGACTCGCGTATTTGGGACCTGTTTGAGAACAGCATCCAGCGTACCACCGGTGGGGTGTTTTTCTGCCTGCCGGAGCACCAAATCGATCGTCGTGAACCAGGCGTCGCCGCCGATTATCCAACCACCATGCGTCACCATGTAGAAATGCTAAAGCGTGTACGCCTGATGCTGCCAGGGCAAAGGGATCGCCTTGCTTTGAGCGATAAGGCCCGGCAATTGGCGGCGTTGTTGATGGCGCCGGCGGATCAGCGCTGGTTCGAACGGGAGACGGCGGCGCTGATGGACGCCGCGGGGCGACCGCGTGACCTCAATCAGTGGCGTGGGTTTTGGCACGAAATTCAGGTGACGGCTGCTTACAAAGCGACGGCGGCGGAAGCCGGTTTCTTTGCGTCCTAGGCCGGTTTGGCGGGGGCGATTCGCTTTTTTTACGAATTTTTGCTTGTGAAAAGACGATGTGACGGGTCTCTTTTACAGTTGATGACGTAATCGATACTTTGGCGTAAGCATAATTTTTAAAGTAGTTTTCTTTTGGGGTGTCATGAAAAAAAGGCGTTTTCTGGAAAAAAAACAAAAAACCTTCTTGAGTTGATCCGGCGAATGGACGAAGAATTTCACTGTTGTGTTTCTTGTAGCCCTGGAGACCCGACGTATAAAATTTTGAAGAGCATTCAACTTGAACCAAGGAGGAATTGGATGCGTCTAAAAGATATTGAGAGTGACATCGTGCTGATGGAGCAATCTATTCGTCAGTGTGAATCAATTAACAAAGAAATTGTCGACATCGAACATCAGGTCGAACACGTATGTCACGATCTTCAAACGGAGCTCCACACCTTGAACACCAATCTGAAGCGTAACGAGGCACGTCGTGCCGCGCAGGCTCGTTAGCTCCGCCTTCTTATTTCGCACATTCTTTACAGTTCACAAACAAAAAGCCACCCGTGTTTGGGTGGCTTTCTGCTTTTCAGGGATGGCTGTTGCGTCGCTTAGAACGGGATGTCGTCGTCGCTAAAGTCGCTGTTGGGCATGTCGTAGTCGCCGCCGCCGCCGCCGCCGCCGCCGCCGCTGTTGCCGCCAAACGTCATTGGTTTGGGACCGCCGCCTTGACCGCCACCGTCGTTGCCGCCGAAGGACATTGGGCGCGCATCGCCGCCACCGCCGCCGCCGTCGTAGCCGCCGCCACCACCGCCGCCGCCGAAGCCGCCACCGCCACCGCCGCCGAAGCCGCCCTCACGGGGACCGGGGCCGTCGCCGGCGCGACCGAGCATGACAAAACGGTCACAGCGAATGTCGGTGATGTTGCGACGCTGACCGTTTTGGTCGTCGTACTCGCGGTACTCAATGCGTCCTTCGAGGTAAATCTGTTTGCCTTTGTGCAAATAACGACCGGCGATTTCAGCTTGCTTGCCCCAGACGACGATGTTGTGCCACATCGTTTTCTTCTGGCGTTCACCTGATTGATCTTTGTACTCTTCAGTCGTGGCCAGGGAAAAACGGGCGAACGGGGTCTGTGATTTGGTGTAACGGACCTCGGGATCTTTGCCCAAATTACCGATGAGCGTGACTTTATTCAAACTGGCCATGGATGTCTCCTTCATTGCACCTTTCAGCATGGGGGTTTGCGAGGAAGTTGGCGCCCGCAAAACCCGTCGCTGGTCAAAAGTGCCCTATCTTAACAATCGCTTTTGGGTTTTTCACCACCTAAATTAACACAGCCGTCGCGGCCGATCGGCGCTAAAATAGCGGCGCGGGCCGGTCGGCCTTCATTTCGATTTTGGCGTTTCACGATGGTTTTGAAACGCAATCCTTCGGCATATGCCGGTTCTTCCCCAGGAGCCAAACCTTGCAACTTTTGAGAGCGGCCGCTGCACGCGTGGTCGGCTTCGTATTTCCCTATCGCTGGATGGCCAGCATTGTTTTGCTGCTATTGCTCGACTTCATCAGTTACCAGGCTTTTACCAGTAACGCCGTCGGCTTTTCTTTCTCGCACCAGGACAAAGTGCTCCATTTTGGCGCATTTTTCGTACTTTTCCTTTTGGGTCACCTCAGCCTCAATTACGATTTTTTCCCACGCGTGACCCGCTTTTCTTTTAAAATACACGCTTTGAATTGGCTGATTTGGCTGTGCTACGGCTTATTGATTGAAGTGATCCAAAGCTTTTTGAGTTATCGCGGTGCCTCCGCCGCCGATTTTATCGCCGACCTCTGCGGTATTTCCTGCAGCAGTCTGATGGTCGTCTTCCTCAAGCTTTATCCCAAGCCCGTCGCCGCCAACCAAGCGCCCACGCCAAAGCGTACAACCGAAGGGGCAAACTTCCATGAGTAGCGATGCAGGCGCCGGCAAGAAACGCGGCGCCAAAAAGAAAGACGGCGCCAAAGTGACGCCGATGATGGCTCAATACCACGCCATCAAAAAAGAATACCCGCGCGAGATCCTTTTTTTCCGCATGGGCGATTTCTACGAAATGATGTTCGATGATGCGATCAAAGCAGCCGAATTGTTGGGCATCACCCTTACCAAACGCGGTCGCGGCACCGCTGCCGAAGCGCCCATGTGCGGCGTGCCGCATCACGCCGCCGAAAACTACATTGCCAAGCTGATCAAACTCGGCCAACGCGTTGCCGTTTGTGATCAGGTCTCCGACCCCAAGGACGCCAAAGGAATTGTCCAGCGCGAAGTGACACGGGTGGTGACGCCTGGCACGGTGCTTGACGAAAACTGTATGGAAGGCAAAGAGTTTCAGTATCTTGCCGCTGTTTTGGATGACGGTGACCGCCTCGGGGTCGCCTTTATGGAGTTTTCTACCGGTCGATTCGAAGTCGCCCAGCTCGACGGCGATCAGGCCTTTCTGCAGTTAATGGATTTGCTGACCGCCAAGGATCCGGCCGAAATTCTGGTGCGCGAAAACGACGACCTTTCGCGCATTGATCCCGGTTACCTCAAAGAGCGCTGCATCACCCCCATCGACGACTGGTATTTCGGTAAGGATTACGCGCGCCAACAACTGCTCGATCACTTCGAAACGCTCACGCTGGACGGTTACGGTCTCGAAGCGCTCGATTTGGCCATGCGCACCGCCGGCGCCGCGCTCAGTTACATCTACCAAACCCAAAAAAGCAAAGCCTCGCACCTGCAGAGCCTCAAAGTGCTCAATCAAAGCGCTTATATGGTGTTAGACGGCACCACCCAACGCAACTTGGAGCTGACGCGCTCCATCTTCGACGGCAACCGCTCCGAAAGTTTGTTGGGCCAAATCGATATGTGTCGCACTCTGATGGGTTCGCGTCTGCTCAAAGAGTGGATTTTGCAGCCTTTGACCGACGTCGCTGAAATCATTGCTCGCCAAACCTACGTCACCTCGTTTGTGACCGGTACCATTCCGCGTACCGAGTTGCGTGCCGTACTGGGCGGCGTGCCCGACCTCGACCGTCAGGTCAGTCGTTTGGCCATGGGCAACATTAGCCCGCGCGACCTGCTCGGCATTGCCGAGGCTTTGGGCAAAATCCCCGATATTGTCGCCCAACTCGACGAGGTGGTTCCAGACCGATACGGTCTGGAAGATGCGCTGTTTAGCGAACTGTGGTCGATGCACGAACACATTCTCAAGTCACTGAAGGCCGAGCCGCCCAGTCACATGCGCGACGGTGGTTACATGGCCGACGGGGTCGATGAAGAGCTGGACGAGTTGCGCACCCTGCGTCGCGATTCGCGCGCGATTCTCGCTAAAATTGAGGCGCGTGAACGCGAAGCGACCGGTATTCCCAAGCTGAAAGTTCAATACAACAAGGTGTTTGGCTATTACATCGAGGTGGGCAAGGTCCACACGGCCAAAGTTCCCGAACACTACATCCGCAAGCAGACACTGGTTAATTCCGAGCGTTACATCACCGGCGAACTCAAGGAATACGAGAGCAAGATTCTCGGCGCCGAAGAGAAAATTCTCGCCATCGAGGCGCGTCTTTACACCGAGCTGCTCGGGCATTGCCAAGCGCGCATTCAGCACTTGCGCACCTGGTCACGCACCGTCGCTCAAGTTGATTTGCATGCGGCTTTGGCCGAGCTGGCCGTCCAGCGCAACTACTGCCGTCCTAACATTTCCGACAGTGATGAAATTGAAATCATCGACGGCCGCCACCCTGTTGTCGAGTCCTTGTCGACCGAACCTTTTATTGCCAACGATACCTTCCTCAACAATCGCGACGATCGGGTTCTCATTATCACCGGCCCCAACATGGGTGGTAAAAGTACCTACCTGCGTCAAGTCGCGCTGATTACCTTGATGGCGCAAATGGGGAGCTATGTGCCCGCAAGCAAAGCGGATATTGGTGTCGTCGACCGCATCTTTACGCGCGTCGGTGCCAGCGATCACCTGGCTCGCGGGCAATCGACCTTCATGGTGGAAATGACCGAAACCGCCAACATCCTTAACCATGCCGGTCCACGCAGTTTGATCATCATGGATGAAATCGGTCGCGGGACGTCCACCTTTGACGGCCTGTCGATTGCTTGGTCCGTTGCCGAATACCTGCACGACCACAACCATATCGGCGCCAAAACCCTTTTCGCCACCCACTACCACGAGATGACCGATCTCGAGCGTATGTGCGAAGGGGTCACCAACCTCCACATTACCGTCAAAGAGTGGAAGAACAAGATTGTCTTTTTGCGTCGGATTGAGCGCGGTGCCGCTGATCAGAGTTACGGGATCCACGTTGCGCAACTGGCCGGGCTACCCGGCGAAGTCGTGCGTCGCAGTCGTGAGATTTTGACCAATCTTGAGAAAAACGAACTGGACACCACCGGAAAACCGCGTTTGGCAGCCGCCAAAACACCATCCAAAAGTGCGGAACCCGTGGCTGAAACCATGCAACTCAGTTTGTTTGGACCGGAACCATCGCCGGTGCTGGACGCACTGCGGACGTTGGATATTGACGATCTGACGCCGCGCAAAGCGATGGACCTTCTGTTTGAATGGAAGAACATGGTCTAGCCGGCGAGGGGGCGGGATGATTTGGTTCGCGGTAGCAGTTGGCGGCGCTTTCGGCGCCCTTGCCCGCTTCGGTTTGGCGGCGGCGCTGAATCCGCTAGGTTCGCGTCTGGTGTTGGGCACGCTGGCGGCCAACCTTCTCGGTTGTTTTATTGCGGGGGCACTTTTCGCCTGGCTGCAAACGCGAGCGCTTGATCCTCATTTGCGTCTCTGCTTGCAGACCGGCTTTCTCGGTGCCTTGACAACCTTCAGCACCTTTGCCGTCGAAACGCTGCAGTTGTTCCTGCAGGACCGCTTTGGCGACGCGCTTTTACAGTGGGGCGTGAACACCCTGGGCACCATGCTGGCCGCCTGGTTGGGTTTTGTGTTGCTCAACAAATGGGTTGGCTGATCGTTGTCGCCCAAAAAACGCAGATCGCCTGTTGCGGCGGTTTTTGACGGCCTTCGCGAAGCAGAACCGCCCGCCGGCGCCGCTTTTGCCGCCTGCTTGCGGCGGCGTTGGTACCTTTTCCTGTGTTGGTGGTTGCGCGACCAAGCGTCTGACGGCGCGAGCGCGGACGGCTTGGCCTCGGTGCCAGGGAACCTTTTTGATGTGACGGCGACCCGACCTTGGCCGGATGTTTTGGCGCCCTTGCTTTTTCCACACCAGCCACCGGCTAACCCGCTGCCGGCTTGGCCTTGGCTGTCGGCCTGGCACCGGTGGTTGCAGCGCCTCGGTGAGGATGAACCGCCAGGTTGGCTTCCGGCCTCGACCTGGTCGGTTTGTTGGCAAGATCTCGACCGCTGGCTTGCGTTGGATTGCGCTGATTTATACCGACGCTTGCAGCAAATCGACGCCGCCGATTCGGCTTCGCTTGGTGTTGACACGGTTGTTCAGGCCGCCGCGCTCAGCGCGCCTTTGGCCGATTTCCTCGAACAGGGCATGGCTGAAGGGAAACGTCGCGATGACGGCGCTTTTTTCACCGCCGCCGCCGTGGTCGACGGTTTGTGTGAGCGCGCAATGCGAGACTTTGCCGCGTCCGGCGCCGCGCCCGCGATAACGAACCCCGATCGACCGTCATTTTTTCGTGCCTGCGCCGAACCGCAACCCGATCCACCAAGGCCGCCTCGGCCCTACAACGCGCGCGCCTTGCGGATTTGCGATCCGGCCGTCGGTGGTGGTGCCTTTTTGGTCGGCATGTTACTCGCTTGGCTGCGACGGTGCCGCTCCGAGGTCGTTGCGTCGCTGTCGGTCGAGGAGGTTCAGGCCGCTATCGCCTGTTTGTACGGGCTCGACGTACAGCCCGCCGCCGTGGTGACCTGTCGTCTGCGTTTGCTGTTGATCGCTTGGCTGACGGGGGCTGATCTCGCGGAGACGGCCGTCGTGGTTCGTCGCCAAATACGCTGTGGCGATGCGCTTGAACCACGTTTTTACCGCGCCGACGCCGGCGATCCTGAACCCGAGTGGCCGGGAGAAGCCGGGTTCGATATTGTCGTCGGCAATCCGCCCTATGTGGATTCGGAGCGCATGGTGCAGCAGGGTGGACACGGTTTACGTCGCCGGCTCACGCAAAACATGACGCTGACACGGGGCAATTGGGACCTCTACATCGCTTTTTTTGAGATCGGCTTTCGCTTGCTGCAGCAACAGGGCGTGTTGACTTATCTCACCCCCGATAAATGGCTGGCCAAACCCTTTGGTACCGCCTTGCGCGCCTTTGCTTTCCCGCGCCTCGCATTTTTGTGCGAAGCCGGTCGCAAACTGTTTCGCGATGCCAAGATTGACGCCGTGTTTGTCGGTTTTGGCGGCGTTGCCTGCGACACGCTTGAGGTTGCCGCATGGTGTCAGAATCGCATTCAGCCGCGCACGCGTATTCACAAAACAAGTCTGCAGGAGCCCTTTCGTCTCGATTACCTGTTTAGCCCGGATTTGGCCGTGATTCAAGCGCACAATCGCTTGCCACATCGGTTAGGGGAGTGGGTGCGCATTGAGAACGCTTGTACCACCGCCGATGCCTATGCGCTGCAACCACTTTTGCGTGAAGGCGATCCCGCCGATGTCGGGTCGGCGGCGGTGTTGCGTCTGGTCAACACGGGCACCCTGGCCAAGTTTCACCACCGTTGGGGGCAACGCAAGTGTACCTACCTCAAACACAAGTATCAGTATCCGGTGGTAGACCGCGCCGCGTTTGAGGCCCAGCTACCGCGGCGATACGTGGCGCGCGCCATCGCGCCCAAATTGATCATTAAAGGTCTTACCTTGTTGGATGCGGCGGTTGACTTTCAGGGGCGCTTATTGCCGGCCAAATCCACACTGTTGCTGTTTGCCGAGTCGCCGGCAACCCTGGGGTTCTGGGCGTTGTTGCTCAACAGCCGCCGCGTCGGCCGCTATGTGTGCGAGCGCTATCGCGGTAGCAGTTACAACGGCGGCGTGAATTTTACCTGTGACATGTTGCGGGATTTACCCGTGCCGGCCCAGCCTGATGCTGACGCCTGCGCGGCTGCCGACCTGTTAGTACGCTTGCTCTGCCGGACCGCCGGCCAAGACCCGACACCGACGCAAACGGCCCTGACGGCGTTGGCCGATGCCTTGGTCGAGGCATTTTATGACGCCGGTTGTGACGACTTACTTTGGCGCGATTGGGCCGCGTTCGCGCGTTCGGATCAGTGCCCGATGACCTCGCACGGGGCGAAGCGTGCGGCGCGTTGGTTCGCCAAGCGCGCGCTTTAAGTGAAGTGAACCGGAGGCGTCGCGTCTTTTTTCCGATAGAGGGCCAAGCAACACGCGACGAATTAGGGGGTTGTCACGGCACCGACGCGTCGGGATCCCCGTGTGCCGCCCGTAAAATAAAAAAGAATCCGGGGCCCTTTTTGTCTCCGACTTGCGCAGGCTCCCTTATCGGCACCATGATGGTAGCGAGGCCGCGTGGTTTCGACGGTGTCGGGGATATGATCGAATGTGCTGAATTCGGGTGTTTGTTTTCGTGCGAGGGCGGCTCCGCGAATGACTATGTTGCTGTTTAGTGGGAGCGTGATCTATGAGTGAAAAGCCGGTTTTTACCACCGTGCGGGTCGTCTTTTTGGTGTTGTTCATTGTTTGTGGTGTTGTCTTTACCTTGGGCACCTTCTTGCGCGGACGTTTTCCTGCGCCGGGCAAAATCGACCAAGCTTTGCTGGTTGATCCGATTCAAAACCCTACCGACGCCGCGCCATTTTTGCTGAACTACGCCGGCAACAGTTACCACGTCACCCCGCAAGCGACGTATCGTTTGCAGGGTCTGGTGGTTACGCACAACAACATTACGGGTTTTGCCGACATCTACCACGACAGTTCCTCGGTCGACACCAAGGACATCTGCGTGGTCTACGGCAACAACATTCGTACCGGTTCCTACCAGGTAACCGAATTTTGGTCGGGCGCTTGGACCTGTTACGCGAGCACCGATGTGGGTTTTCTATTTGACGGCAGTGCTTTGTCCAACAACCACCTCATCACCAACAGCGACGCCATTCGCGAGCAAATCGCCGATATTCGCATCGGCGACCAGGTTGTGGTTGAAGGTATGTTGGTGGATTATTATCCCGTCAACATGCCGGGGTCGGTGCGCGCCAGTAGCTTGACCCGTGACGACACCGGCAACGGTGCCTGCGAAGTGTTGTTTGTCGAAAACCTCAAGGTCCTCAAAAAAGGCACACCCCTGGCATATGCCGGTCGCCGCTATGGGTTCTACGGCATGATCGTTGCCTTGATTGGGTTGCTGGGGACGCTGGTGGTTTCGACGCACTCAAAGCCGCGTAACACGTACAGTTCGCGATGGGGCGAGTACAAGGGTTATTAGACGCACCGGTTTAGGTGTGGAGCTGTTCGGGGTACTCGCGTTTGAGCAGCATGTGCAGTTTTCGCGAAAGTAAGTCGAGACCGACCTTGTTCTTGCCGCCGTGGGGAATGATGATGTCGGCCCAGCGCTTCGAGGGCTCGACGAATTCCAAGTGCATCGGCTTGACTGTGTCCTGATACTGGCTGAGGACTTCGGTCAGGGTGCGGCTGCGTTCGCCGATGTCGCGGTTGAGGCGGCGAATGAGGCGGTCGTCGTCGTCGGTATCGATAAAGACTTTCATATCAAACTGATCGCGAAGTTTGGGTTCTGAAAAAATCAGAATCCCTTCGACGATAAGCACGCTGGGCGGGGCCAGCTCGGTGACCTTCGATTTGCGGGTGTACAAACTGAAGTCGTATTGGGGGACGGCCACGGTTTCGCCGTTGCGCAGGCGTTTGATGTCTTCGATCATGCGTTCGGTGTCCAAGCTGGCGGGGTGATCGAAGTTGATTTTTTTGCGTTCGTCGAGGGTCAGGTGGTCGAGGGGGCGATAGTAAGCGTCGTGGCGGATAATGGCCAGGTCGGCGTCGTCGAGGCCGGCGCGGACCAAATCGGCGAAGGTGCTTTTACCGGAGCCGCTGCCGCCGGCGATGCCGATGACGACCAAGGAATGTTGCGATGATTCAATCATGGAAAGACGTGCCTCTTCACTCAAGATGGACCATCTTACCTAATTTGGGGACGACTGGGATGAGAAAGGCACGGAATGGGGAGGCGGTGGTGGGTGAGCGGGGAGAACGTAGGAAAAGATACCGTCGGTAACTTTTTCCCATATTTGGATTTGAAATAAATGGGTTCAGTTGGTACATTGGTGATCGCCCCATTCGGTGAGTCTTAGGCACTGACAGGAAACTGCCGCCAGGCCGTGAATTGTCAAAATATGCTTAGATATTTAAGCATGATGGCCTATACTCGTTGATGGGCTCCGTCTTGCTAGTCAAGCACTTGAGCGTCCGCATGGGTTGACCCATGCCCCTTTGCCCTACATTTTTGCGAGAGGAACTCCACCCGATGGATTTAATCCTTTATGACGAAGAACTGCAGCAAGTTCAGAAAGTTATCAACCAGTTACACATCGATGCACGATCCAAAATAGTTTTCGTCGTCGACAAAAACGGCCAGCAAATTGCGGCGGCCGGTGAGATTGGCGATATCGATCCGACCTCACTTGCGTCTTTGACCGCGGGTAACGTGGCCGCGACAGATGGACTGGCTAAGTTAATCGGCGAAAAAGAATTCTCGATTTTGTTCCACGAGGGCGAACGCGACAACGTGCACATCTCGATTGTGGCCAACCGCGTCATTTTGGTGATCATTTTCGACCACCGCTCATCCCTGGGTCTGGTTCGACTGCGCGTGAAAAAAGCATCGGTGGAATTGGCTGCGGTCTTTGAAACCATCATGGAAAAAGCGCAACGAGAATCGTCCAGTGGGCTTGAAGCCGCCTTTGCTGAAATTACCGACGACGACATCGACAATCTCTTTGGCTAAGTCAACAAATCTACTTTCAGTACGGACAGGTGCTCGAATATGGCTTTCATCAACTACGCTGCTCGAGAAGTAAACTGCAAGATCGTTTATTACGGTCCTGGTCTGTGTGGGAAAACCACCAACCTCCAGTTTATTTACGAAAAAACAGATCCTCGCAACAAAGGCAAAATGATCTCGTTGGCGACCGAAACTGATCGGACGCTTTTCTTCGATTTCCTGCCGCTGGATCTCGGCACGATTCGTTCGCTTAAGGTTCGTTTTCACCTTTACACCGTCCCTGGTCAGGTCTTTTACAACGCCAGCCGGAAGTTGATTCTCAAAGGCGTTGACGGCGTCATTTTTGTCGCTGACTCACAGGAAGCCCGTCTCGACGCCAACCTCGAGTCGATTGACAACCTCGACAAAAACCTTAAAGAACAGGGTTTTGATTTGTCGACCATTCCATACGTCCTGCAGCTCAACAAGCGTGACCTGCCAACGGCCTTATCTGCTGAAGAGTTAACCCAGGAGCTGCGCCTTAAAGGCGAGCCGGTTTTCGAAGCTATCGCTCCCAAAGGGATCGGCGTCTACGAAACCCTGAAAGCCTGTGCCAAGCAGGTTCTTACCGAGCTGAAAAAAAGTAGTTAAGCGTTTTGACGCTTTAAACGAAGATCTAAGGCCGACATGTTCGGCCTTTTTTTATGGCCGCCCGTGTGTCCCTGCTTTTGGCCGTGTTGTTTTCCGTTTGAGGTGAGCGCTGTGTCTCCTTTTGATTGGTTTGACGGCCGCTTTCATTTAACCGCGCATCCTTACTACGTCCTGCTTTTGGTGGGCGTTGCCGTGCTTTTGGTTGCTTCCGAACTGGTGGTGTTTGTGCTCGCCAAGTTAGAAGACCACCAATTCGGCGTGGTTCACTTGGGTACTTTGTTTACCCCGCTGTGTACCGGATTCCCCAACCTTATGCTGGGCATTTTTGGGCAGAGCCGTCTTTCGGGCGATTTGGTGATCCACCTAAATATTGGCAACAACATTGCCAACACCACCCTGGTGACGGGCACGATTATTCTGCTGGCGGGCCCGATCACCGTTAGTGTCGCGAAGGGCAAAAGCAAAAAAGCCGTCGCCGCACGGCGTGATTTCATGCTTGCCCTGGTGTTCCTGTGGGTGGGGGCGGCGCTTTTGTTTTGGTTCGGTCGTGACGGGCTGGTTTCGCGTTGGGACGCTGCCGGCTTGGCCGGCTGTTATGCCGTTTACCAAGGGTTGCTGTTGTTGCGCCGGGGCAAGCCGTCGCGTGCCAAACGGCTGCCGGCTTCGCTGGGCTTGCTTTTGCTGACGGCTTTGTTGGGATGTGCGCTGTTAATCTCGTTTTCCGTCGACGCCGTTGCCGCCGGCATGGAGAAGATGGGGACTTTGGTGCCAGGGGCCTCGCTTGGTATGTTGCTCGGGTTGCTGACCGTGTTGCCGGAAAGTTTTCTGTTACTGCGTTTAACCCGCAAGCAGGGTAGTCTCGGCTTAACCGGTTTGGTCGGCGATTGCTTGGTCAGTATTCCGCTGGTGATTGGTGTCTCGGCCTTGCTGGTGCCAATCCCGACAGGGACGGTGGTGGGTCCTTGGGATGTTGCCGCGCGGCCCTACTGGATGTTGGCCGGCACCATGACCGCGTTTACACTGCTGGCGCTGCAATCCGGCACGGTCAGTCGAAAAGTCGGGTTTGTGTTTGTCTGTCTTTATGGTTTGGTGTGGGCGCTGACCTGAGTTGGGTTTGTTGGAACCTAAATTGCAAATCCATAGCTTGGCTCGCCGGCGGTGACAGCGCGCGTCGTTGTGGCTAGGGTCGCCAAAGGGATGTCTGCCAAGGGGCCGGGACATTTGTGTCCCGTGCCGATTCGGATCTCACTTAGTGCTCAAGGCGTTTTGTTGTTGATTTAATTCTCGTTCGTCGCCCTTGCATCGACAGGGGCGAACCCAATTGTGAGCATGAAAAAGGAGCCCCAAAATGTTAGTGCAAAGCATGACCACCGACTTTCACGCCAAGATCCAAAGTGTGGTCGACGATTTTATCGCTACCGAACTGGAAAGTGTGCGCACCCGTCTTTTGGCTTGTTTGTTGGATCACGATGCCGACTTAGAAATGTTTGCCGAGTTGGGCGCCGTCCATTTGACCCGTCAGCTCAAAATTGATCGCGTGTTTGTTTGCGATACCGGTAGTGGTGAAATCGTCGCCGGTTGGGAGCGCGGCAAAAATGTGGTGAATTCTGAGGATTGGCCGGACGATTATCGCCCGTTGGAAATGGACGAAACCCTAATGCAGGCATTGGAGGGCGACGGCTTGATCGCCAACCCCGTGGCCGGCGTTGGCGCCGATTTTGCCATGCCGTTACGGCTGGATGATGGTCGCCTGTGGTTAATGGTGTTTGATGAAACGGAAAGCGCACGCGAATTTTCTAACCGCGACTTGGCTCACACCTACCTAGTTCGCGACCTACTTTTGATCAAAGCACGCTTGGTTGCAACCGGTGCTCTGGCGAGTGCATCCTAACGTGCGCGTTGGCTGAAAAAGAAAAACCCACGTTTCGGCAGCCGAAGCGTGGGTTTTTTTGTCAGCCGAGTTCCAAGCGGCGGTGGAACACAAAGGCGTTGGGTTCGTCGCCGTTGAGGTGACCGGCGACAATCACAAAGTAACTGTGATCGTCGTCTTCGAGGGCGAAGCGGTCGCCGGTGATGGTGTGTTCGCCGCTGATCTCATTAGGGTTGTAGTCAGCAATTGGGAAGAGCGGGTACTGTTCTATCACGTCGATGACGATATCGCGGCTGGTGCGTGTTAACAACAATTGCGCCGCGTGGATTTCCCGCTCGTGGCTTTCGCATTCGAGATGGGTGGTGATGGTTACTTGGTGGCTGGGCGCCACATCGATTTGAATGTCACACTGAATGTGCTCGTGTTGTTGCGGTTCGTCACTAAGGGTTTGTCCCTTGAGTTCGGGTGTATTCAATCCAGACCTCGACCTTCAAACCCGCGCATCGCGATTCTGGTTGACCGACGGATATAGTCGGTAGCAGCCGCGGTGACGGTTTTTTTCGTGCGTTCGGCGCGCGGACGACCGCGCATAGCGCTGTAATAGAGCATAGACGTTAGAACGGGCGGCGGTATGGGTCGCCTAGCGCTAGGTATAAGGGGATGAATGATAGGTAGCCGGGCGATGCTTGTCAAGCAAAGTTCGCCCGGCTGGCACAAGACAACGCCAACGGTGCCGATTTAAAGACCGGGGTGTCCGATTTCGGCCATGAGGTCCATGGCTTCCTGGCGCACGCGCATGTGTGCGGTTCCCTCGCGATAAACGAAGTACTCGAGGATTTTGTCGATTTCCTCGCGCGGTCGGCTAATGGTGCGAATGACTTTGAGCAACTGGCGTTGGGTGTCCAAACCACGGTGATTGGCCCATACCAAAAAGACCTGTTCCTTGGTTTGTGAGGCGACCTCCGCAAAGGCGCGCAGCAGAATCGGCGCATCGCGGTCGGTTAATTCGAGACCGAAAACGGCCAGCGGCTCAAGGTCGCGGCCCGCGCTGACCACGGCCAGTTCGGCAAGCACCGACTTCTTCCAGGTTTCGCGTTCTTTTTGGAAGAGGTTGAGAATTTCCAAAACGGCGCGGGTCGATTGCAACTCAATAAAAAACTCGTAGAGCATTTGTTGGTTGTGGTTGGTCAGATTCTTTTCGATGAGAACCTGAAGCAACGACGGTTCCGATAGCTTGGTTTTGATTTCGTTGATGTGCGAAACATCGTCTTTGGTTTTGTGGGTGTTGAGGAAGGCGACCAAACGGGCCAGGATAATGCCCGCCTGTTTTCCGTCGGACACCAAGATGGCTTGGTCGATGAGGTCGGTTAAGGTGCTTTCCAGCGAGTTGCCGTTGTCTTGATTGGCGCCCTGCACTTTTAAGAGTTCGGCCAGTAGATCGGCGGCGTTGCTGAAACGTTTGCCCACTTCAAATTCCAGGCAACGATCAATGATTGCCACCAGCTCTTTGCTGATATCGTTGCGCAAGCCGTCCATCGGCGGATAGGTACGCCGGTATTTGGCGGCGATCACCTCTTCAATCGTGCGGCCGGGGAAAGGCGTTTGCCCGGTGATGAGTTCGTAGGCGACGGTGCCGAACGAGTACATGTCGCTGCGGCCGTCCATGTCTTCGCCAAACAACTGCTCCGGCGAGGCGTAACGCGGTGTGCACGTGATGACATTTTTGCCACCGCTCTCCTTGGGGGCTTCGATGCGGTTGGCAATCCCAAAATCGGTGACGATGACCTGGCCCTCGGGGGTGATCATGATGTTGTCGGGTTTAATGTCGCGGTGGATGACGCCCTTTTCGTGGGCGAAAGCCATGGCTTTTGCGATATCGATCAGTACGGGTAAAGAGAATTCTTCATCGCGATTTTCAGTCTTTTTCATCCAGTCGGTGAGCGTGGTGCCCTTGATGTACTGCATGGTCAGGTAAATGATGCGCTCGGGATGTTTGTCCAAAATGTCGCCGGGAAAGTCCAGATGGCGTTGGTACTGGCTGTCGCGAATTTCGCCGACTTCGTACACAAAAGCGATATTGGGGTGGTGAAACTGGGCCGCTGTTTGCGCCTCGTAAAGGAAATTGACCCGTGCTTCTTTAGTGCGGGTCATGCGCTGGTTGAGGACCTTCATGGCAATGGATCGTTTCAGTGCGTGATCTTTGACCAAGTACACGGATGCGAAGGCCCCTTCACCCAGCCGCCTTTCGAATTGGTAGCGCGCGCCGGCGATGAGGTTGGCCGTGACGTTGTTGGAGCCGAAGTGCAAGGTCATGCCCGCTTCATCCGGTTGGGCGGCCAAGTTGGATTTGCTCATCAGGAAAGCACTCAAGCCTTCGCGTCCCTTGTTTTTGAGGATGCGGCGGAAATCGCGCAGCATGGCGTCGTAGAGCGGCGGTGCATCGATCACGCGATAGTTGATTTTGTAAACGCCTTCTTCGTTCTCGACTTCTTCGCGGTGGGCCTCGCGCACCTCCAGCTCGATTTCGGCGTCGTCAAACTCGATTTTTAGGGAACAGGAACTGACACTGGGCAGGTTGTCGTAAGCGACTACCAACAATTGACCGTTGTTAATCCACTTGGTGCGCGTCTGATAAGCGGTTGGGCCGATCATGGTTTGGACGGGAAGGTCACAGGGAATCGGCGCATCGGCATGGGAGAGTCCGGAAAAAGAGTGAACGAAATCGGGATCGGTGATGTCGAGCGAGTTGTCGAACGAATCCTCAAGGCGGTGGCGCTGGGCCAAAAGGGTAAATTCCTGGCGCATGTGAACCAGGTTCTGAATGCGGGCCAAGGCCATTTCGTCGTCAAGCGGCAGGAACAGGCAGTCGTTGGCACCGGAATGCAATGCATTTAAGACGGCTTGGTGGTGGTCAATACCGGAGTCAACGCGCAGCATGGCGATAATCGGCAAGCGCAGAATTGAATACTTTTCACGCAGCTTTTTAACCAAATTGGATCCGCGATAATCGGGCAAATCGGCGTTCAGCAATAACAAGTCGTATTGGTTTTCTTTCAGAGAATCAATCATCTTGCGCGCGTTTTCAACCGCGTGAACTTCGTCTTGCAAGGCGGTGTGAACCAAGTCGGCAACGTGTTGGCGATATTCGGGATTGCTTTCGGCAATTAAAATCATATGAAGGGCTTCCGTGGCAGGAAAAATCGAACCATAAACGTGTAGGGCATGCCTCCGCGTTTGGGTCTCAGAGGGGGTGGAAGCAAGAGGGCGAAACTTGAGAACAAATGAATAGATGGGTCAATGTACCTAAGGAACCGACTGGGAAGTGCCGGGGCTGACCACTAAAACCTATGACATGATGGCCGGCAGGGGAAAGCAAAAAGTCACAGATTTTGTTTTTTTCGAAAAAACATCGATTGACGGGATTAGCGTGTGCTCGGACGCCGCCTAAAGACGCATTCTTTGAAGTTATCATGGCAACTTTACGTGGTGTGTCGCCATCATTCAGATTAGTGTGTTTTCTAGCGAAAGGAAGTCAAAACCCTATAGGTAAGTGCTTCAAGCACAAGAGGGGGAGGGTTTTTGGGGGTTGGGTTGATTTTTGCGGTTTGTTGGGTTTTCGTGGTAACGGTGATATTTCAGCGACGCTCTTTTCTTCAAGTCGAGAAAATCAAAAAAACCAGTGCTATTTTATCCCTAATTACAGTGGGGTCACAATGGCCGAGTTAGGTTTTTTGTACCACTCTCGACGTCTATTGCTACTGTTTCTGTCGGCAACCGCGCGATCTTCATCATTCGCTCAACCGCGTGCCGTGGTCCTGTGCTGTTGCCATCGCCTGTTTGCTCAAATTGCGGAAGACGACCAATTCCAATAGCAGCAGGCCGACGGTGATGGCTAACAAGGCCGGGTAACGCGCCATTTTACGGGCGGCCTCTTCCAGTAATCCGCCCAGGCTCGGTGTGCCCAACGGCAGCCCCAAACCCAAAAAACTGAGAATCGATTCGAGCAAAACCGCGTTGAGCCCATTGAGGAGCAAGCAGGTCACCAATAGTTTCTGTAAATGCGGCCAGAGTTCCGCGGTAAACAGGGCCCAGGGGCCGTCGCCGCGCATGCGTGCCGCGGTGACGAATGGTGCGGCTGCGAGGGCTTCCATTTTTTGTTCCGCGAGTCGCGCCGTTTCAGGCCAAAGCAGGCAGCCCAACACCAAAATCAACGATTGCCCGCCGCTCGGTAAGTAAACCACCGCCGGCAGGAGCAGCAGCAGAATCGGCATGCTCAGAAACAACTGCACCAGGAACCGCGTTAGCCGCGTAATCGGCGACGGCGTGAAAACAAGTAAAACCGCCACCACCAAACCGTTGACCGTGGCCAACAGGGCGGCCGCAAAGGCAATGGCACTGGATAATCGGTAACCGTGCAGGAGTCTGGCCCAATAGTCACGGCCGATGGTGTCGGTGCCCAGCCAGGAGGTTGTGCCGGCCAAGGCGGCCGCTTGAGGTGAGTGCGGGGTAAACAGGCTCGGGAAACAAGCCAGACCAAGCAGAAAAACCAAGATTACCTGGCTGCGTCTGGTGCCGTTCGGTTCGCGCCATCCCAACCAAAGGGCTAAAGCCGTCGCCGCAACGCCGAGCAGGGGGTAACCGTATGCGGTCGCCGCCAAGCCAAGCCACAGGCAGGGGGCCGCCGCCCAAATCGTCCGGGCCTTCACGCGGTCACGCCCGTGTACACCAGACGGCGCCGTTGACTGTCGGCGAATTGATAGCCGAGCGTGGTTAACCAAGCGGACCACAAGGCGGCACCGACCAGCAGCGGGTAATCGCGACCGGTAACGGCGTCGATCATAATGAGTCCCATGCCGGACCAGCCGAAAATGTTCTCAACAATAAGGACACCGCTGCACAGGGCCGGCAGGTAGAGTCCGATGATTTGAAGCAACAGCGGCACGGCCATTCGCAACTGATGGTTCCAAAACAAACGGGCTTCTGAAATGCCGCGCCCGCGTGCGCTGAGATACCAGGACTGTTGGTAGTGGTTGGCGAGGTGTTCCTGAAGGTAGGTGACCAAATAAGCCGAGAACGGCAGGGCAACCGCCAGGCTCGGTAACACCAAATGGCTGGGTGAGACCACGCCGCCGGCGCCGGCGCTGCCGTAAAGCGGGAACCAGCGCCACCGTACGGCGACCCATTGCAGCAATAACACAGCGATCAAAAAAGAGGGCGTGACCAGGAGGATTTGGTGGAGCGCGTAGCCCAACCGTTGCAGCCAACGCGGGGCGCCGGCGCGGGGTTGGCGGGTCCACAGGAGCAGGCAGGCGATGAAAACGGCGCCGGCGCAGGCACAGACACCAAGCGCAAGCGAGCGCAGCATGGGTTTGGGTAAGACGTCGGCGACGGCCTTCTTGCGGGTGAAGGAATAGCCCAATTCGCCGCGCACGAGGGTTCCCATAAAACGCTGATAGCGCACGGCGGCAGATTGGTCGTAGCCGTAGTATGCCTTGATTCGTTCGCGTTGCTCGGGGGTGAGGCGGGCATCGAGGTAAAGGTCGACAGGGTTATTGCCGGCCACGTGCAAACAGACAAAGGCAAGGTTGGCAACCATCCAAAACAGGAGCAAAACGCGGCCGAAGAAAAAGAACATCGGCCGCCATGGGGGTAAACGACGTTTCACGGTGCGGCTGTCGGGCTCGTGACACGCCAGGTCTCAAGCCGATAAAGCGGGCTTAAATGGGATGGGTGGGCTTCGATGTCGAGACCGGGCCGTAACGCGGCCAGCCTGCGACCGTTGTACAAAATGGTGACAGGCATGAGTTCACGGTAGGCGTTTTCAAGATCAACCAACAGCGTTTTGAGTTCATCGGCGTCAGCGACGACCTTGAGTTGTTCGATCTGGGCGTCGAGTTCGGTGGTGGCGGTCCAGTTATCGCCGCCGAGCGCGGCGTCACCATGGAACAGCGATGCGAAGATGGGTCGTGAACTGAGGCGAACGGTGAAAAAGACGCCGTCGTAAGCGCGCGTTTGCGCTTGTTTAACGTATTGGCTTACTTCGACAACATCGAGTTTAACGGTCGCGCCGAAGCGCTGCAAATCGGCCTGGATCAACTGGAGATAATTGTTGCGAAGGTCGCTGCCTTGGTAACACAACAGTGAAAAGTGCAACGGCTGATCGCCTTTTTGCCAGCGATCATCGACCTTGCGCCAGCCGGCGGCAGTAAGGAGTTCGGCGGCTTGTTCTAGGTTGACGCTGTCGTCCGGAGGGCTCAAGTGATCGAGATAGCCAAGGCCGGCGCGCCAGGGACTGGCCGGCAGGTCGGCATGATTGTGCCAGATTCGGCTGAGGTAGTTGGCGCGGTCGAGAACCAGGGTCAGCGCGCGGCGGACGCGGGCGTCGGCCAAAACGGGGTGGGGATTGTTTTTCTTGAGTTGGCGCAGATCTTCCCGAGTTTGTGGCGTGTTTTGGGCGTACGCACTGGGGTGCAGGGGATTCCAGGCGAGCCACGACACAAAAAGGTCGCGGTAAAACAAGGGTTGAAGTTCTTGGGCGATGTCGGTCAAGCGTTCCTGAGGCAGGTTCCAGGCATAGTCGAGATCGCCACTTTTTACCAGGGTGAACAGTGTTTCACGGTTGCGGATGAACACGGCTGAAACCTCTTGGATCGGCGTGGCCGGATCTCGCGCGGTCAAGGTCATGCGTTCGTCGCTGAGTTCGGCAACGCGGTAGGGTCCGTATACGACTTGATCTTGCTGCCAGTCGTGTTTGGCCCATTCCGAAACGGGAACTTTGCTGAAATGGTGTTTGGGGACAATAAGGCCTTCGTTGAGAATGACCAAGTTGTAAAGCGAGTTATTGGAAAAGGTAATCGCGATGGTGGTTTCGTCGATGACCTGGTAGCTCGCGACCAAATTTTTTTGCGTGAAGCCAAACCAAGGCAAATCGTCGCGCTGCTGAATATCGAGCGTGTAGGCGACGTCCTCGGCGGTCAAGGGTGTGCCGTCGCTCCAGGTTAAGCCGCTTTTGAGTTTGAGTTCATGGGTGTTGGCGGGCGTCTCCAGCCGGCGGTGGCTGACGACCAAATAGGGGTCTAATCGCGGCACACTGTCTTTTAACGTGGGTAACTCGTGGAACAGGGATGGGAACAGCAGTTGGTTAATGATATTGCCGTTCTCATTCGTGCTGATATACGGGTTGAGGATATCGGGCGGAAAACGCATGCCGATTTTTAGGGTATGTGCAGGGGCGGCGGTTTGCTTTTCATTAGCAGCGGGCGGGGTTTCTTGGGTCGAGGGGGTGGGCCCGCAGGCAAGGGTAAACAAGACCAGGAACAGGGCGGCATGGGTGACGGGTGAAAAACGCATGGGTCGACCTCCGCGCGGCAGTCATCGCAGCTAGACCGCCGTCGCTTCGATCCGCGGCCGGGCGCGCGTTTCAAGCGGCGACGCCAACCTGGTGGATCTTTGTGATGTTTCCTAAACGGAGCGGTTCTTGGCGGCGAGATCGCAAACCTGTTGGGTTGCAATATCTTGTGGGAATGCTCGCCGCGCTTGCCGGTACGCGCCGATCACGGCCCGGGTGCGTTTTTCCAAAACGTTTCGCACCAACTCTTGACGCGTCCCGCGTCAGAAATTGCGCGATTTCAGCCACCCGAATCGCTCAGTTTAGGTATTAAAGTGGGAGCAGCTTAACATATTTAAAAAAGCCGGCCGCTTAAACTTGGGTGACCACAATGGGATCGTTTTTGGTGATGACGATGGTGTGTTCGAACTGGGCCGCGTAACAGCCCTGCAGCGTCGACAGCGTCCAGCCGTCTTTTTCCTGGAATGCCATGGGTGGGCCGGTGGTCAAGAAGGGTTCAATGGTGATCACCATGCCTTCGTGCAGGCGCCGTTGGTCCTTGGGATCGAAGTAGCTGGGAATGAACTTGGGTTCCTCGTGGAGTGAACGTCCTACGCCGTGACTGCCCAAATTGCGCACCACGTCGAAACCCGCTTTGGCCGCTTCGCGACTCACCGCCCGGCCGATGTGATTGAGCGGCCGACCGGCACGGGCCGCGCGCATACCGCTTTTGAGAGCGCGGCGGGTGCTTGTGCACAGTTTGGTGAACAGGGGATTCACCGGCGGCACCGCCATCGAGGCGCCGGTGTCGGCGTAATAACCGTCTTTTTCCGCCGACACGTCAATATTGATCAAATCGCCCGCGCGAATCACGACATCTGCTGATGGGATACCGTGCGCCATGTGGTGGTTGATGCTGATGCAGGTGGCACCGGGAAAATTGTAACTGGATTCAGGCGCCGAACGCGCGCCCGCTTGTTCCAGCAAGCGCCGACCGATGGCGTCGAGTTCCGCCGTGGTCATGCCCGGCTTAACCGACTGCAACATAGTTTTTAGGGTTTCGCCGACAATGCGGCCAATGACTTTGAGTTTAATTAAATCCTGTTCTCCATCGATCGACATGGTTTGCCTCCTGATCGGCGTCGCCCTTCTGACGGGCCTCGGTCGTTTGCATGGGACCGTCACCGGTTCCGGTCGTTTTCCGAAACGAACCATCGCCCGTTGCGGGGTTCTAGGCTTGATTGCCCTTCACTCCATTCTGGCGAGCCGTCGCACGATTTTCAATAGCCGTGTACAAGTGCCTATAAAATGAGGAGCATAAACGAAAACGCCGCCTCGGTGGGCGGCGTTTCGCGATGCTGTTTGGCCGTCAAAATCAGGCCTTTCGCTTGTATTGAATGACCCACAGGTCCTTCCAGGTTTGGCCGCCGTCTTGCGAGGATTGCCATTCCCAGGTCAAGCTGTCCTTTTTGATATCGCGGAAAACCATGCGACGAATGACTTCTTTGCCCTTGGGCCCTTTTGTCGGCGGCATGCGCAGTTCCATTTTGCCGTCGGCATAAGCACCCGTGAATTCCAGGTACGAACCGTTGCTGTCGACCCAGGTTTGGCGCCACTTTTTGGTTTTGGGATCGTAAACCGACCAACTGCGGCCGTCTAAGCCCGGCCCTTTGAAGTTTTCCTGCACGATACAGTCGCTGAGGACTTTGACGATTTTATTGGAGCCGGTTTGCGTGTTTCCTTTGGGGTCCTTCCAGCTCAGCTCCCAATCACCGACCCAAAAATCGAATTGGGCGCCTTCCGGCATGTCGCACGGGCGCGTGGGTTTTTGCGGTTGGGCCGGCGTTTGAGAATCGGCCGCGACGAGAGGGAACAGAACGACGAGCAGGGCGCAGGCCCGAGCTGCCGCGAAACAGATGCGAAGCATTTTAGCCGCCTTTAAAATCAACCCCCGTTGCCGCCGCATTCGGGTGACGTGGCAAGCGCAGGGTTGTAAAAATTGAAGCACTGAGAAGATGTGTTCATCAAAAACATTTACGCGCGGTCTTGTCAACTCCCTCATGGCTTTCGCGACCCGCTCGCGGCGTGGTTGCTAGGGCCGGCTAAAGATCCAGGTCGATTTCGTTGCCCCAACTGTCGCGGTCCATCAGGAAGGCCGCCACCTCGGGAATCACCGAGCGTACCGCCAAAAAGTTATCTTTTTCCTGACTTTGAATGTGGTGGATGCGCGGATGGGTGTCGGTCACAATGAGTTCCTGGAACAAACCCGAGTCACGCACTTTTTGGTAGCTCTCGCCCGGGAATACACCGTGGGTGGTGATGGCGGTAATTTTGGCGGTACCGGCGTCGCGATAAGCCATGCCGGCTTTGATGAGAGAGCCGCCGGTGCGTATCATGTCGTCGTAAATAACCACGTGTTTGCCGGCCACGTCGGCGTTAATTCCGCGAATTTCGGTCTGCGTGCCGCTCAAGCGGCGTTTGTAGACGAAGGCCGCCGGCATGTTTAGTTGGTTGGCGAGGAATTCGATCCACTTGGCGCGACCTGCATCGGTGCCGGCCAGAATTAAACGGTCTTGATCGTCCAGCTCGCGAATAATGCGCGCCATCAAACGGAAATTCACCAAGTGGTAAGGGCGGATGTGGTTTTCGAAGTAGTGTGGAATGCCGGCGGTGTGTAAATCGATCATGACGATTTCGTTGCAGACGCGGGCGCGCGGAATAGACGACAGCAAAATGGCGCGGTTCTTTGCGGTAACTACCTCGCCTGGCTTGGCTTGGCGTTCCATGGTGCTGTACCCGAAGAAGGGCACGATAATGGTCAAGTGGTTGGCGCCGTGGTTGACCAAACCACAGGCTAAATCAAAAAGCTCCATCGTTTGCGCGCTGTCGATGGTGCCGCCGATGACGACCACGTCGCGGTCGCGAACCGGTTCGGTTAAGCGTAGGTAGGTCTCGCCGTCGGGGAAAACCACCCGTTCCATGCCGCCCTTCTTGTAGCCGTCAAACTCGGCCAAACCCTTGGCGAAGTATTGGTAGGCCGGGGTGGCATAAACCAAAAGCGACGAGTGATCGCCGCCCGATTTTTTTTCAGGGAATGACCAATCGTCAAGTTGCGTCATAAAAGGCTGCTCCGTGTGGGTTTGTGATTTCATCTTAACAAGGAATTTAGCCAGGGCGCCAACCGGAAAGCGTGCCGTCTGTGTGCCGCTGCGCACAACGCCAAAGAAAAGCCGCGCGCGTGTCGGCCGTGCTTGTCAAACCGGCCTGATTCTGGTGTGATGAATCGCATAACCGTTAGCGAAACCGAAAAGCAGAAAACAAGGGAGATGCGTCGCATGAAAAGAACGCATGGCGCCGTGATGTTGATGTTGTGGTTGATGCCGCTCTGGGTTTTGCCCGCCGGCAATGATTGGCCGGGACCGGGTGGCCCGGAAGGCGCCTTTTCCGCGCCGACGGTTCCCTTAAGCGCTGGTGAACCCGGTGTGCTGTGGCGACTCCCAAGGGGTTCGGCGGCGGCACCCGTGGTGTTCGGCGGCAAGGTATTGGCCCACGGCCGCGACGGTGACGGCGAGAGCGTGACTGCGCTTGATCCTTTTGACGGCCGCATCTTGTGGCGTTATCGGTTTGGCGGCGGCTTCAATCCCGCCGCCCGATTAACCGCGCCGCCGCTGTCGCCGCTGGTCGATTTGGAAACCGGCAACCTGTTCGTGTTTAGCGCCGGTCGCCAGGTTTTATGCCTCGGTCCCGATGGGACCTTGATTTGGTCGCGCCACTTGGGTGAGCAATTCGGATTTCCCGCCGGGTATGGCGCTCGGCAACCGAGCTGGTTGCTACATGAGGGTCTGCTGATGGTGACCTTTTCCCTAACCGCCGCGGACCAGCCCGATTCGGAACGGCTGGTGGCCGCGATCGACAAAAACCTCGGTGATCTGCGCTGGGTAATGCGGGCTGTCGCTCAGGATCGTGTCGGGCCTGTGCCCCTGGTGGTGGCGCCTTTTCCCGAAACGCCGGTGCTCATCGCCGGTGGCTTTGCCGACGGCCTGCGCTTTCTGCAGCCGCAAACCGGCTTGGTGCTAGCAGGTGCCGGTTTGGATCAAGGGCTTGCTGTTGAGCGGCTGTTGGTATTGCAGCACCAGCTTTTTGTGCTGAGTGCCAAAGACGGCGGCAGTTGGTTGCGCTGTATTGATTTGAAACGCGTCGCCGCGAGTCGTCCGGCTCTCGATGACGCACTTTTGTGGACCCGTGATTATCGCGAGCGCCAGGTCGCTTGGACCGCCGATACCGGGTTGCTTGTACTGCGCCAACACGACGGTGCCTTGGAAGCGCTTGAGCGGCTAAGCGGTCGCATTCAGTGGCGCGATCAGCTCCGCAACGGCAATAAACCGGCCGTGCTTCTGTTACCCGATGCGCTGGTTACCGCTTCGACGACCGGTTTGACACGGTTGCCCCGCGATTCGGATCGGTTGGGGAGTCCCGTTCACATCGGCATACCTTTCGATGCCGCCTTGACGCCACCGCGGCTTATCGCCGCCTATGGGCGTTTGTTTGTCCAAACCGACAGCGCCCTAGTCGCGCTGGGGTTGTCCGATAGCCCACGCGAGGTGCGACCCAGTCGCTATCAACCCATTAGCGCCATTGCGCCGACTGCTTTGGGCGAGCCGGTTGGTTTGCAGATTCGTCCCGCTCATTTCAGCGCTCAAAGTGGTCGGCAAGTCCATGCCTTTGCCTACGACGCCCTTGGCCGCATTGTGCGCGAGGTTCAACCGCGGTGGTCACTCACCGGCTTGGACGGTTCGGTTGACGTGCATGGGCGGTTGCAGTTGCCTTTGCAGAATGTCTGGTCGGGAACTCTAAGCGCCACCTGGCAAGGACTTCGTTCCGAAACGGATTTGATTCGCAGCAGCGATCAGCCCATTTTGTTGGCGCTCGACGATGCGCCACCCGGTCCCCCGCCGCGCCACTGGTCGGCACGTCGCGGCATGGTCGTGGAACACTTTGAAGGCGAACGCATGCTGGCCGCCCGCACCGACACAGATCGTGACGTTTGGGCCTTGTTTCACGGTTTTACCGCGCCTTCCGCCCAAGTCAGCGGTTTGTTGCGCGCTGCCTCTCGAGGCCGACATCAACCCGAAATGGGTCTTTATTATCGCGGGTTTATGTTGACCTTGATGGAAAATGGTCGCTTTCTGCGCCTCAGTTATGGGCGTGGCGGCGACGCACCCGGTAGCGAGGCCGCTTTTCAGTGGAAACCCAACATTTGGTACCACCTCAAAATTGAATTGACTCAGGTCGACAAGGGTTTAACCGTGCGCGCTAAGGCCTGGCCACAAGTGGAACGCGAACCCGACCACTGGTTACTCACGCTGACCTCGACCGTCGGTGAGGTGCCTGGTTACGGCGCCGGTTTCTTTGGCCACATTTACGGTGAAAGCCAAATCTTTGCCGACAATCTGTGGCTGCGGTCAACCGGGGCCCAGCGTTTCTAACCCAACCCGTGCGGTTCGGGTGATGCGTTGAGAGGTTTTGGGTAACGAGGTGTGAACCCTTGATCCTACATCATTTGGCGTGTTGGCCCATCAGCTTCGATGGGCCCGCCAAGCAGACTGATTTGGCCTGGGGCCGGACACCAAAAAAAGAGCCCCGATTCCGTGGGAAGCGAGGCCTTGGTGAATAGGGTGATGGGTATTTGTATTTAGGGGTTGGGCGTGCTTTTGTCGAAATCGGTCAGGTAGCGCAGCACCTTGGCTACCGCTGCGCCGACAGCCATTTGGTCCATGTCCAGGTGAACCGCCGGCGTGGTTGGTGGTTCGTAAACCTGGTCGACGCCCGCCAGGTTTTTGACCCAGCCGCGTCGTGCACTCTCATAGAGCCGTTCCTGGTCTCGTGCCTCGCAGCCGGCCAGGGAGGCGTCCACATGGACTTCAATAAAGCGATCCGGTCCCACGATTTGTTTGACCTGCTCGCGTAATTGCTGCAGCGGGGATACGAAGGACGCGATCACCGACATGCCGTTATCGTTAAACAGGCGGGCGGTTTCGGCGGCACGGCGTAAGTTTTCGGCAACCCCGGCGGTGGTGAACCCCAGTTCGCGACTTAGGCCGCGACGCAGCGTTTTGCCGTCGAGCACCGTGACCCACCGGCCCGCGTCGAACAGTGCGCGTTCGAGCGCGTCGGCAACCGGCTGCTTGCCACTGCCGACCAAGCCTGTTAACCAGAGCGTGACCGGGGCTGTGCCCGCGCGCTGCCGCTTCTCCGCGGCGCTGACGCCTTTACCGCGCACGCCCGCGCGGGGTTCGGCGGCCCGCGTGACCGGCATGGTCGCGGGCAGGTTGCGCGCGGGCTCGCGGTCGATAATCATGCCTGCCGCCACCGTGCGATGGGTCATCGGGTGGATTAGGACGAAGTGGCCGGTTTCGCGGTTTTTTTGGTAGCTGTCGAAAGACAGGGGGGCGCTGCTTTGGAACACCAGCCGACCGATTTCATTAACGGCCAAATGATCCGATTTTTCGCGTTGCAGGGTTTCAACATTCAGGCGGTAGCGCAATTGAGAGATCATGACCGCGCCGTCGCTGCAATTGTGTTTGAGCAGGTAGCGCGTTTCTAAATCAAGCGGCATTTCGTCCATCCAGACGCACATCGCTTCGAACTGGTCGTTCTGTTGCGGCAGGTTATGGGGGTGGACAATGACATCGCCGCGACCAACGTCGATGTCGCGGTCGAGGGTGAGGGTGACCGACATTGGTGGAAAGGCCTGGTCGAGTTCGCCGTCGAAGCTATGGATTTTCTCTACGTAAGCGATTTGGTTGGAGGGCAGTACGCGAACCTCGCTGCCAGGGCGGACAATGCCCGACAAGACCGGCCCTGCATAGCCGCGAAAGTCCTGGTTCGGCCGAATCACGTATTGAACCGGAAAGCGCAGGTCGACCAAGTTGCGGTCGCCGGCCACGTACAGGTGCTCCAACATGTGCAACAGGGTTTCGCCCTGGTACCACGGTGTATGGCTGCTTTCCTGAACGACGTTGTCACCCAGCAAGGCGCTAATGGGAATAAAGCGCAAGTCTTTGACGGCGAGGCGCGCCGCGTAATCGGCGAACTCGCGGCAGATATTGTCGAAAACGTCCTGGTCCCAATCGACCAAGTCCATTTTGTTAACCGCGACGATCATGTGGGGAATGCCCAGGAGCGCGGCGATGAAGGCGTGGCGTTTCGATTGCGGTCGCAGCCCTTTGCGGGCGTCGACGAGCACTACCGCGATGTTGGCCGTGGACGCGCCGGTCGCCATATTCCGCGTGTATTGTTCGTGACCCGGCGTGTCTGCCAGAATGAATTTGCGGCGCGCGGTGGCGAAATAGCGATAAGCCACGTCGATGGTGATGCCTTGCTCGCGTTCCGATTTTAGCCCGTCGGTCAGCAGCGCCAGGTCGATTTGGTCGCCGCCGCGATGGGTCGCGCTATCGCGGGTGACCTGTTCCCAGGTGTCCTCGTGAATGTTGGCTGTATCGTGCAGCAGCCGGCCGATCAGCGTCGACTTCCCGTCGTCGACACTGCCCGCCGTGCTAATGCGAACCAGTTCCTTCTCGGCTTCTTGAGCCAGAAACGTCGTCATGGCTGATGGGGTCGTCGCTGTCGTCATAATCCAATCCTTTATGGGGGGCCGCCATGGCGCCGGCGGGTAATCGGCGCCATGCGGTTTAGAAGTAGCCCTCGCGTTTTTTGTCTTCCATGGAGGCTTCGCCGTCGTGATCGATGACGCGACCCGCGCGTTCCGAGGTGCGCACCGAAAGCATCTCGGCAATGATTTTGGGAACGGTGTCGGCATCGGAGGCAATCACGCCGGTGCAAGGTGAGCAGCCCAGGCTGCGGAAGCGACACTTCAGCGTTTGGCGCTCGCCGCGAATGCGGTCGACGAAGGGGAAGTTCTCGACGGGGATCAGGTGTTTCCCGGCGCGGACCACTTCACGCTCGCGGGCGAAGTACATCGGCACAATGGGGATGTTTTCGGTGTAGATGTAGTGCCAGATATCCAGTTCGGTCCAGTTGGAGAGGGGAAACACGCGAATCGTTTCGCCGCTTTTAACGCGTGTGTTGTACAGGCGCCACAGCTCGGGTCTTTGGTTTTTGGGGTCCCAGCGGCCATGGCGGTCTCTGAAGCTGAAGATGCGTTCCTTGGCGCGTGATTTTTCCTCATCGCGGCGGGCGCCGCCGAAGGCTGCGTCGAAATCGCCTTCACGTAAACCGTCGAGTAAGGCCTGTGTTTTGAGGGCGCCGCAACAGGCGCCGGTGCCGAAGTCATAGGGATTGGTGCGTTCGTCGATCGCTTTTTCATTGCGATGAACCACTAACTCAAAGCCCAGCTCTTTGGCCAACGCATCGCGAAAGGCGTACATTTCGGCGTATTTGTAAGAGGTGTCGACGTGCAGCAACGGAAACGGAAGCGGGCCGGGGTGAAAGGCTTTTTGGGCCAAACGCAACATCACCGACGAATCTTTCCCAACGGAATAGAGCATCACCGGGTTGCGGAACGCGGCGGCCACTTCGCGGAAGATGTGAATACTTTCCGCCTCCAGTTGGGCGAGGTGGGTCAAGTTGGCGACCGGTGTTTTGGCAAGGGGGCGAGTCGGTGTCTCGGGTAACAGGGAAACGGGGTTCACGGGTCTACTCCTCGTTGGTGTTGGGTGCGGTGCCGGCAAGGAGCGCGGCCGCCGTGGTTTTAACCGGGTTTGCGGAGAGCAGTGGCGCTTTGGGTGGCTTGCGCAGATAGGCCAGGATGCGGGCGACCGCCGTGTTGAGGTCTTCGCTGGCTGTGTCGATGACAATTTCAGCCATGTGCGGTGCCTCGTAGGGATCGTCGATCCCGGTAAATTGTTTGATCTCGCCGGCGCGAGCGCGTGCGTACAGGCCTTTGACGTCGCGTTGTTCGCAGACTTCGAGCGGTGTGGCGACATGGATTTCGATAAAGTTGGCGCACATGGCGCGAACTTGATCGCGTGTGGCGCGGTACGGCGAAATATAAGAAGCGACCACGGTGACACCGTGTTTTTCCAGCATGCGTGCGATGAAACCCGCCTTGAGGACGTTTTGGTCGCGCGCTTCGCGGCTAAATCCGGTGCTCGGTAAAAACTTGCGCGTGACGTCGCCGTCAAGCCAGGCGACGGACGTGTTTTCCTTTTCCAGCGCCGCCTCGACCGCTTTGGCCAGCGTTGACTTGCCCGCGCCGGAGAGGCCGGTAAACCACAAAACCGCCGGCTTGCGGCTGACACGGCCGAAAGAGAGCCGGTCCCAAAGTCGCTCGTGGCCCAGGTAAAGTACCATTTTAAGAAACAATTCGAGGGAACCGGCGGCGAAGGCCAAACTCATTTCACCGGTGATCCAGTAAACCAGCACGACCGTGGTGGCCGTGGCGGAAAGGCGCCAGGAAAGCGTTTTGAGCAAGGACCGCAACCAGGAGTCATGAAAGTTAGAGGGGGACATGGCTTTCTCCCGTACCAAAAAAATTCGCAAGCTTGAGATCGGTTGCTCACGATTTTGGGACGGGGTCGGCGGCGGGTCAACCGGGCCGGGGCCAGGTTTTAGCTAACTAAGCGAAGTTTCATCCTCTTTTGGGTTTTACTTGGCTGGGCTGTCGGGTTGCGTGCCTGTTTTTGATCTAAGTCATTTGGAATGAGGGGTTTCATTTTTGTTTCAGTTTGTGGTCGGTTGCTTTCAGGAGGCTAAAAGCCGTTTAATCGGCAGTTTTTGGCGCATCGTTCTTGCGTGGGTGCCTTGGCGGCGAACAGGCGCATGGATGACAAAGCGTTGTCATCTAGCAGTCCGGCGGCGTGGTTTTCGGCGTGAAGCGCTTGGTGAGGGCGGTCGAGAATACGCAGGGCCTCGGCGCGACGCAGTTGGTAACGCGCTAGGTAGGCGTTGCTCTCGTAAGTGCCTGCAAGTTGACCGGCCATGAATTGGTCGAGCTTGTCAAAATCATCGTGCCGTTGTTCTTGGGCATATAAAACCAAGAGGAGAGGGAGGTGGTGTCGGCTGTCGTGCCATGCTTGCCAACCGCCCAGGGCCTCCACGTGGTCTGCGTAGTCGTCGGCCGCAATCGTTGCCGTTTCACCCCGTGTTACCGCAAGGCAGGCCTGGGCCATGTGGTAAAGCGCGTTCTGGTACTTACTCCAGCCTCGTTTTTGTGGTTGCAAAGCTTCCACGCGGGCTGTTGCCTGGCTGTAATCGCCGCGATCAAAGGCCAAGTAAAACCAAATGGCGTTGCGGTAGTAGTCGAGTTCGGGATTGCTTGGCAACTGCGCGGAACGATGATCAATGCGTGCCATTAGGGCCGCAGCCTCGTCAAAGCGACGCGCCTCCGTGAGAATGGTGGCGCGTCCCAACAGAAGCAAGATTTCGGTGTAATGGGGCCCGTCAAAGGCTTGGTGCTGCAAGGCAATCGCGTCGTCGATGTGGCTCAGCGCGGCATCGGTACAACCGTAACTATGGTAGTGGTCACTTAAGTGCGCGTGGCAAACCTGCAAGATGTCGGATCGGCCTGCTTCCTTGGCGACCTGCGCGATTTGGCTGAGAATGGCGAAGGCCTCGTTACCGCGATTGGTGCGAATATAGAGCCAAGCCAAGTGTAAACGCGGTTCCAGCGAGCCAATAGTGGGGCTTTCCAAGTCGTTCAAGACCTTGATGGCATCTTCGAAACTGTTTTGGGTTGAGGACAACAAGGCGCGCCAATAGCGCATTTGATCACGCTGCTCCCGCGTGGCCGCCTCGCGTGCATTGGGCAGGCCTTTTTTGAGCGCGCTGTCGGCCTCGGCCAAGCGACCCGTGCGAAAAAGTGCCTCAACACGGGCGACGTGGGCTGACCAGTCGTCCTTGGTCGCCAAAATGGCTTCCGCTGCTTCGATGGCCGAGCTGTAATTGCCGACGGCGATGTTGATTTTCACCAGCGTTGCGAGGAGATCGTGTTGGCTCGTAGCCGAGAGGTTCTTGTCGCTGAGCAGATGGTGGGCGTTGCTGACAAATTCGGCGACGGCGAGATTGCCAACCGGGCGGTTATCGCGTTTTTCCGTAAACAGGGAAACCAAAAAGGCTTGGTGAGCGCGTGCTTGTTGCTCGGCCGCCAGGGCCAGGTCGCGTTCGCGGGCTAAGTCTCTGGTATAACGGCGCTGGGCGAGTTCTCCGTAGACCCCGATGACCACCGCAAAAAGCAGCGCTGTTAACAGCAGCGAACTGCGTGTCTTTTGGCGCAGCGCACTGTAGAAGATGCGTTTTGGATAAGACTCGCGATCACTGCTCGGCAAGCGGTCCGCGGTGAGTGCTGCGACATCGCGGCGGAAGTGTTCGACCGTGGGATACCGTTCGCTAGGGTCGGTTTGGGTCGCCTGAGCAATGACCGCCGCCAAACCACGTCGGCGCCTTTGGCGATAGAGGCGATTGCCCCGTTCTTGCTTGGATTCTTGGCAGACTGCGACCAATCGCTGTAAGACCTTGCCCAGAGCATAAATGTCGCGGCGTACATCGACAGTGACCTCGCCGGCCAAGACCTCGGGCGCGGTATAGCCTTGGGTTCCGAATAAGATTTGATCCACCTGGCGGCCGCGCAGGAATTTGCCAAGACCGAAATCGATGACCTTCACCGCGTTGGCCGCTTCGGTTTTAACCAACAGGTTGTTGGGTTTGAGGTCGCAGTGAACCACCCCTTTGCCGTGGGCAAAGGCCACCGCCTCAAGCACGCGCATAAACAAAGCCAGCATGGCTTTGCGGTCGCAGTAAACTTGTACAAATTCGTCAATCGGCAGACCTTCTACGAATTCCATGGCGACATAGGGGCGGTCGTCTTGTGTCTGTCCGGTCGCGTAGTAATGGCAAATCCCTTCGTGGTTGAGCGATGCCGTGATTTGGCGTTCGCGCTCAAAATCGGCGCGCGCGGTCGGCGATGAAAAACGGGGGATTTTTAGGGCCACCGGTCGTTTTACCGGACCCTCGTCTTCGGCGAGGTAGACATCGGCCAAACCACCTGAACCCAATTTATGGTGAATGCGATAACCGGCGACGGTCGGGGTGCGCTCCCGCCACTGCACTTTTTCGACCAATGCAAGTGATGGCGGCGCCAAAACCAAAGCTTGCCAAGCCGCACGATCTCTGGCCGGGATGCCCAACATCGCGGCGACTTGGTCGCAATCCAGATCGGCACCCTCGCCGGCTGCTTCGAACAGCGCGTCCAGGGCTTTTTGATCATCCGGCTTCACATCGCCCCCACCGCCGTGGCGCGCTCGGCATACAGCAGTGAGATGAGCCACAACTTGGCGGCGCGCCATTTGCGCTCGACGGAACGGATCGAGAGGCTCAAATGTTCCGCGATCTCTTCATTTTTGAGACCGAGGAACATGCGGCAACAAGCGATTTCATATTTCTCGCGGTCGACCGATTCCAACTTGGCCAAGGCATCGTTGATTTCAAGTAAGTTGTGTTCGGGGAATGGGTTGGCGACTTCGATCTGCAGGCCTTCGATGGTCACCGGTGCTTGGGGGCGCTTGCGTAACTCGTCGAGAATGGTGTGGCGCATGACCTGGGCGGCAAAGGCAAAAAAGCGTTGGCGGTTCTCGAAACTGTAACCTTGACCCTTGAGGAAACGCAGAAAAAATTCATTGACCAAAACCCGTGTTTCCATCGCGGCACCTGGGTGCCGTCGGCTGAGACTGCGCGCCACGGTTAGCAAGCCGTGGAGAACTTCCGGTGCCATGGTGGCCAATTCGTCGCGTTCACCGCGCGCGACGCGGTTGAGCCATTCCGTGATCAGGGCGGTTTGCGCTGTTTCTTGGTTGAGGTCCGGTTTCATAGCGGGCAGGTCTCCTTGGTGGTAAGGTTCTGGCGGATCCACGAAATGTTTCGGTTGTACGGACACCGGGACGATTTTGTTTGATTCGTAAAACAAATGTTTTGCAAACTTTAAGCCATTCGGGAAACAAGTGCATTTTCGCGAGGATTTTAGTGAGAGCTGCGCCAAGCGAAAACCCCCGGCTGTTGTTCCCGAATGCTTTGGCACCGCCAAAAAGCCCGCTGTTTTACCTCGCCCCTTTCGATTGGGCGCCATTGTCCGTCCCAGTCGGCGTGGTTTATAGGCCTTCTTCCTTGTATAGGGATAAACGCGCGAAGCCCGGGTTGCTCTTGCTGCCGGACGCCAAAACAAAACAGTATTGCGTGCGTCGCGCAGCGCGAATTCGCCCATGGTTCAGTTAATTGGGCAGGTAGTGGACGAACGCAGTAACCTTGGCGGCTTGGGAGGGACGATAACCAATTCGCGCCGCGAAATAGGCGGGAAAATCGAACCTGTGTGGCTGGGTTTGTTGATAACCCGAGCAGATAAAAACACGAACGGGTGGCGGGGAAACCGTCACCCTTTATATATATGACATGATCCCAGTGTGGCGAAAAAATGAGGTGGTGTGACTGTGGCGTAAAATTGCCGCTAGCCGCATTTTGGCGGTTTTTTATTTAAACGTTACGCTCCATAACCACCACGATGCGTCCGTTATATCCCGATTGGCTGCAGCTCTCGCGCAGTGAATCCATAAGATATTCTTCGTTTAATCCCGCCGTTCGCATCATTGGTAAGGCAATCGAGGTGTATCCTTTGCGACCTGCGACGTTCAGCGCGTTGCGCAGGCAGCGGTTCAAGGAATCACGGTCGGCGCGACGAAAGCGGCTGTCGGCGGCGCAGTGGATAATGGCGCGGTGTGGTAGGCGACCGGCGCGGGTGACGACGGCGTCACCGGCTTGGAAGGGTCCTAGGCTGTCGCGTTCTTTGTATGGATCCTCGCCCGCCCATTGACGAATGGTGTCGGAAAGTTGGCTGGAACAGACGCGCCCGCCGGGTAACCAGTGGCGTTGGAACGGAGAAACAATGGCATCGACGCTTTGGTCGAGTAAATCACCTTGAATTAAGGAAATAGGTGCTTGAGACGAATGCATCATTAAAGTGCCTCCATGGACGAAGAATCGCGAAACAAAGGTAGGACGAGTTGTGGTGGCGGGAAGTTGAAAAAAAATTATTAAACCGGTGCGTTTTTTTTAGAATCGGGGAAATATATAGAAATACGAGATATAGCCTCTATGGAGACGTAAAGATCAAGTGTCTGGATCACAAAAAGTCGTTTTTTTATCGCCTTGGGTGTCTCGAATAAGTCTATTGTTTCGTTTGTCTCGCGTAAAATTGGTCACTTTTCGGTTGTGACGCTTCGTCCCATCCTGGAAAAAAGGCTTGCCCACCCAGTGCATCGGCGTACAATAGGGAAACTAGTTCGGAAAAACTAACTGACGTTTTACGGATAGAGCCACGCTGTTTTCCGCTGACGTCGCAGTCGAGCAAAAAATCGGCTTCTTGAAATTCTGTGGTTGGCGGTAATCGTCCAGTCGCAATTTTTCGATAAGGTGATTGCTCCGAATCACTCGGCTACGCTAGGCGACGTCTTTCATGGAAAACGGTCTTTCACGATGACACCTTGAATTTTAGTGGGTGTTCCAGTTTGGAAAACTTTTGGTTCGCTTTCATGCCCGCGCTCACACCGAGGGGATGCCGGCGGCAAATCATGACAAACCGATTCACTGCACAATTTTTTGGCGTCTTCTCTTGATTGGGTTCGCCGGTTTCGCCTGATTTGATCCGTGTTCTACACGATCTACCCTCATAGCCCATTGCTTGGCGGCAACCGATCCCGTAAGACAGGATTCATGGTTTTGGGGCCTTGCTTGAAAAGCTGCGATTCTGCGATATCCGCGAGGACTTTTTTTAATTTTGAGGGTTCCGTTCGACCTGCCTGTCGACGGATCTCCCGCTTGCCCATGTTTGATGGATTCACGAAACGGCCTGCTCTACCTCCGGCTGTTTCGTCCCGCTTCGCGCACCTCGTTGCACCAAACACCGACCCAACTGCTCGCATTAACCGCATTGATGCGTTTTGGATTAAGCCGCCGACAAGGGAACAATTGCGCGATACCTTCGGGTGACCCGCGCACGACAGATTTCGGCACGCCGCCGTCCGACGCATTCGCACAACCCAAACCACCCGCATGACGGGTCGGCCTCCACGCTGGAGCGTTCGATGGGTTATCCGCAGACCACCCCAACCGCCTTTTGGCGCCGTTTCTTTTTGACGATTATTGCCTTCGGTTCACTTGCGCTTTTCGCACAGTTTGATCCTCACGATCAGCAGGGCGACCTTGCTCTGCGTGCCGACGGCTCGGCTGTTGGTTACCCCGCCGCCGGCTTTGCCGCGGTACGCGTGACCACGCCCATGCAAGCCGACGACGGCTTTTACTTCATCGAATGGCGCAACCTTGAGGCGCAGTCCTCCTTGGGTGTGGGATTGGTTGGGGCGACGGATTTGCTCGGACGGGTGCCTGGCCGTGACCAGCTCGGCTTAGGTATTTTGGCTAACGGCACCATTTGGCTCGACGGCCGCTTGATTGCTTCCTGTGATGCCGGACCCGGTGTGATGGGATTGGCGGTTGATTTGCGTGGATCCCGACCGGCCTTGTACGTCTTTGGGTATCGCGACGGCGCTGCGACGCTTTTGGTGCGTGCGGCTCCCAGCCAGGGCCATAGTCGTTGGTACCTTTCAGCTTTTGGCAATGGCGGTGCCTTAACCTACAGCCAAGAATTCTCTTTTAGCGGTTTGTCTGAGGCCGCATCTGTTTTAAAACCGGCCGCCCTTTTGCAAGCCGCCGGGCACCAGACTGCCGGTCTGCGTTATGGTTGGCCAAGTGCCGCGCCGCCTGCAAACCAAGCGCCGACGCTCACCATTACCGCCGCCCCCGACCAAGTGGAAGCCGGCGCCCGTTTTATTTTGCGCGCTCGCGCGGAGGATGCCGAGGACGGTGACTTGTCCGGCCAAGTGCAATGGCGCATTCTCGAAACCGGTTTTGCCCAGCGCGGCGAACTGATCGAAACTCGCTTGGATCAAGCCGGCACCTATAGCGTCGAAGCGCTGGTGCGCGACAGTGGGGGTGCCCAGGCAAGCACCCGTCATTCGGTGACCGTGATCTCGGCCAACCAACCACCAACCCTGCGTTTGACCGAAGCGCCGATTGAAGGTGTGCTCGGGCAAACGCTGGTCTTCCGTGCCGAGGCGGAGGATGCCGAGGACGGGGATCTCGCCGGATCGGTGTCCTGGCAAATTGCGGGTTCCCGTGATCGCGGTGCCTCGTTCGGCTGGACGCCGAGCGCGGTCGGCCGCTTTACCCTCGAGGTGTCGGTGACCGACGCCGAGGGCGCGCGCACCGCCTTGTCCCATCCTGTTCGTGTTGTCCCCGCCAATACCGCGCCCAGCTTGCGCTGGTTGGCGCGTCCGGCGACGGTGGTGGCCGGGGGTGCCGCTGTGTTTCGCGTTGAGGCACAGGATTTAGAAGACGGCAATTTGTCGGAAGATGTGAGCTGGCGCAGCGGTTCGCAACGCGGCGCGGGCGCACGCTTTACGTTTAGCGCGGCTCAGCCTGGCCAATACGATGTTGTTGCCGCGGTTACCGATCGCGATGGTTTGGAAACCACTCTAGAACATACTATCGAAGTGGTGGCGCCCGACAACACGCCGCCCGCTTTGCTTTTGGAAACCACCACCACCGCACTGACCCTGGAAGAACCGGTCACACTTTTTGCGACTGCTACCGACGCCGAAGACGGTGATCTCAGCGATGCTGTGGTTTGGCACGATGAAGACCATTTCGAGTTGGGTCGCGGACCCGAGCTGCAGTATCGCCCGCCACGCGTGGGTCGCCTGTTGGTGTTTGCCGAGGTTCGCGACAGCGCCGGTGCCACCACACGCGAATCGATCACGCTAGAGGTCTCCGCCCAAGCGAGCCGTGTCGACGTTGCCATTTTTCGTTCGCCAACTCGGGCGGTCGTTGACGATTTGTTGGTGTTCCAGGCAAAAGCCGTCGATGATCTCGGCAACGACCTCAGTGCTGATCTGGCTTGGTCGACCAATGCAAGCGAAAGCGTCGGCAAGGGGGCGCGTTTCCAATTTTGGGCCCAACAGTCGGGCTCTTTTACCGTCACCGCTCGAATTGAACTCGGCGATGTCGGCGTCTTTGAAGACACACAAACGGTTGAGATCCGCCTTGGTTTGCCCGAGCCCGGCGAGTTTCTGACCTTTTTATCGCCAACCGATAAACACGAAACGATCACGCTCAGCGAGGACTTACTCCAAGCCCAAATGAGTGGGGCCGCCCACTTTGGGGTCCGCAGTGACCGTTCGATTGCGCCTGGCTCCGGTTTTTACTACTACGAGGGACGCCGGTTGGTAGAGCGCGGCAACTACGGTTTTGGCGTCGCCACCGCCACCACGCCGCTCGACAATTTCGGCGGTGCCGACACCACTTCCTTGGGTGTCAACGCGCTTGGCGGTGTTTCATTTAACGGTGAGTTCGTCCACTTTTTCCAAGGTGAACCCGAATACTACGGCTTGGCCGTCGATTATCGCGGCGACAACCCGATCATTTACGTGATTGTCGGTGAAACGGAAACCGGACCGGGCGCGCTGATCTACACGCACACGCTCGACGCCGTCACCGAAGAATTGTTTATTTTGGTCTATGGGAACCCGGTCGGCAGCGGTTTCCAGCAAGCGATTAACCCGGGCAACGATTTGCAAACGGCGCCGATGCACTACGATGTTGCGACCATTCTCAGCGACGCCGACGTTGACGGTGTTATTGATTTGCGGTCCACCTGGAACCCACCGGATCCCAACGCCAACCAGCGACCCGATTTAACCCTCGACGGGGAAGACGGCATGCAGGTGTTACTGGGCGATAGCGTCACCTTTACCGCTGTTGCTGATGACCGCGAGGACGGTGATATTAGTGCCCAGGTCACCTGGAGCTGGACCGGTGGGGCCGAGACCCAAACCGGTGCCTCTTTTAGTTTGACGCCTGCCGCCGCCGGTGAATTCACCGTTGGGGCGAATGTGACCGACAGCGAAGGCGCCGCCGACAGCGCCGAGCGGACCTTTGTCGTGGTTGATCCCGGTGATTTGGATCCTGACGAGGACGGTCTCACCAACCGCCGCGAGGAAGAGTTGGGCACCGATCCCAACGATCCCGACAGCGACGACGATACCTTGCTCGACGGGGCCGAGGTCGATATTCACGGCACCAATCCGCTGGCGGCGGACACCGATGCCGACACCATGCCTGACGGATACGAGATTCAATTCGGCCTCAACGCGCTCGTCGACGACCGTGACCAAGACTTGGACAATGACGGTTTTTCCAACCTGACCGAGTTTGAGGAAGGCACGGATCCCAGCGATCCCTATTCCTTCCCCGGCGTTGAATTCCTCACCTTCCTCAGCGAAACCGACAAACACGCATCGATTACGCTCAGCGACAACCGCCTCGGCGCCATTTTCAGCCAGGGCGGTCACCGTGCGGTGCGATCCGACAAAAGCATTGAGCCTGGCTCGGGTTTTTACTATTTCGAAGGTCGCCGCGAAGTCGACGCCGGCAACTTCGGTTTTGGTGTTGCTTCCGCCGCCGCTGCGCTGGACTCCTACGGTGGTGCCAACGCCCAGTCGATTGGTGTCAACCTGCTCGGCGGCATTTCCTACAACGACGATTTTGTGCGTTTCTTCTCGTCCGATTCGGCCACGCTCGGGATTGCCGTCGACTATCGTGGCACCAACCCGCACGTCTACGTGATTATTGCCGGAGACAACAACGCACGCGGCGAGGTGATCGCCGATATCCTCATGACCGAGGTCACCGAGCCCTTGTTCATCTTGGTTTACGGTGAACCCGCCACCAGCGGCGTCCAACAAACCATTAACCCCGGCAACAACCTTTTAGCCGACCCCTTTCACTACGATCCCATCACCGTTTTGGCCCAGGCCGATGTTGACGGTGCTGATCAAATCAACCTCGGCTGGAACGTGCCCGACCCCGAGGGCAACCAACGCCCTTTGCTGACGGTTGACGCCGCGCCTCAAGTCGTGGTTGTCGGACAGAGTCAGGCCTTGACCGCGAGCGCCGGCGATCCCGAACAAGGCGATTTGACCGCCGCGATTCATTGGCTTGATGAAGCTGAATCGGCCGAAACCTTTGGCGCTACCTTCAACTGGACGCCGACCGTGGTGGGCGTGCATTCTGTGCTGGTACGCGTTGTCGACGATCACGGCCTTTTCGACAGTGATGTGCTGGAAATTCGCGTCATCGATAACGACAATACCGATAGCGATAACGACGGCCTGACCGACGCCCAAGAATTGATTGCCGGCACCGACATCAACGATCCCGACAGTGATGATGACGGTTTGACCGACGGTGCCGAAGTGAACACCCATGGTTCGAACCCGCTCAGCAGTGACAGTGACGGTGACGGCATGCCCGACGCTTACGAAGTCAGCCACGGTTTACAGGTGATTGTCGCCGACGCCGACGCCGACCCCGACAACGATTCATTTACCAACTTCCAGGAATACGAGGCCGGTACCGATCCCCGTTCGCCCAACAGTTATCCGGGCGCGACCGGCATTACCGTGCTCAACAATCAGGATCGCCACGAGTCGGTCGTGCTTGACGACGAACGCCTCGCCGTTACCTTTACCGACGCCGACCATCGCGGTGTCCGTTCGACCACCAGCATCGGTCCCGGCGACGGCTTTTTCTACTACGAAGTGCAGCGTCGCACCGTGGTCGGCAATTTTGGTTACGGCGTCGCCACCGCCACGTCGGCCTTGGATCGCTTTGCCGGTGTCGATACCAGCAGTGTCGGTGTCAACCTGCTCGGCGGCATTTCCTATGCCGGTGACTTTGTCGCCTTTTTCTCGGCTCAGCCCGAGTATTACGGGTTGGCCGTCGACTATCGCAACGCGCACCCGCACTTGTACGTCATTTTCGATCGTGGTGATGGGCCGGACTTGGTTCATGAGCTCGAAATGAGTGACATTGCCGAACCGCTGTTTATTTTTCTTTACGGACAACCCGTGTTCGACAGCGGCGCCCAACTATGGCTGAACCCTGGCAACGATACCAGCGTCGAACCCTTCCATTACAACCCCGTCCAAGTCTTGCAAGATCATGGTGTTGACGGTGCCGACGATCTCGTCTTGGGCTGGAACCTGCCTGATCCCGACGTCAACCGCCGCCCGACCGTGCGCGTGACCCAGGTCCCGACCGTGCTGTTGCTGGGCGAGACCTTAACTGCTACGGCGACCGCTTTTGATGCCGAGGACGGCGACCTGACGGCGGCTTTGAGCTGGCAGAGCAGTCACGATGCCGCCACCGCCGTCGGTGGCACCTTTAGCTATACCACCGCCGCCGCCGGCATCCACACCATTACCGTTTCCATCACCGACAGCGAGGGCGCGACTGGCTCACTGACGCGCCAAGTGACCGTTATCGACGGCCTGGGCGACAGCGACGGTGACGGGCTCACTGACGGTGACGAATACGCCGCCGGCACCGATGTCAACGATCCCGACAGCGACGACGACGGTTTGAGCGACGGCCAAGAAGTCCACACCACCTTAACCAACCCGCTCAGTCAGGACAGTGACAACGACACCATGCCCGACGGTTTTGAAGTAATGTGGGGTTTGGATCCCAACCTTGACGACGGCGCCGGTGATCTCGACGGCGACGGTTTCACCAACCTTGAAGAATACCAGGCCGGCACCAACCCGCGTTCGGCCCGCAGTTACCCGGGCGCCACCGACATCACCTTACTCAACCCCAATGATCGCCACGAGTCAGTTATTCTGGCCAGCGACAAACTTCAGGCGCGTTTTACAACCGGCGGCCACCACGCCGTTCGTTCCGATGTGGCCGTCGCGCCCGGTTCCGGCTTCTTTTATTACGAAGGGCGCCGCTTAAACGGAACGGGTAACTTTGGGTTTGGGGTCGCCGCCGCCGGCGCCGCGCTCGACCAATGGGCCGGCTACGACAACCAGTCTGTCGGTGTCAGTGCCATGGGCGGCATCGCCTACAACGGCGGTTTCACCCACTTCTTCGGTGGTGAACAAACCCATTACGGATTGGCCGTCGATTATCGCGGAGCCAATCCCATCGTGCACGTGATTGTTTCATCAGTCGTCGGCGGCGCCGGTGTTTACATCGGCTCCGTCACCATGGATCAGGTGACCGATCCCGTGTACATCATGGTCTACGGGGAGCCGGTCGGCGACAGCTTCCAGCAGGCAATCAATCCTGGCAACGA
This sequence comes from Holophagae bacterium, assembly GCA_030429565.1. Taxonomy (GTDB): domain Bacteria; phylum Acidobacteriota; class Holophagae; order Acanthopleuribacterales; family Acanthopleuribacteraceae; genus Acanthopleuribacter. The sequence continues at coordinate 590,877 of JAUIFE010000003.1, forward strand.
CACGGTTGTCGAACCCTTTACCTACGACCCGCGCACCGTTTTGGCTGAAGCCGGCATCGACGGCGTGATTGAGCTGGTTGAAGGTTGGAACTTGCGCCCCGACGAACCGGGCAACACCTTGACCTTCCTCAACCCCAACGACAAGGACAGCACCGTTAACCTGACCACCGATTACCTGGGCGTGATCTACACCGGCAGTGGTCATCGCGGCGTTCGTTCCGATAAGTCGATTGAATCGGGCAGCGGCTTTTTCTACTACGAAGGCACACGCGCCATCGAAACCGGGAACTACGGGTTTGGTGTTGCCACCGCCGATGCGCCACTGGACAATTACGGCGGCGCCACCACCACCAGCCTGGGCATCAACCTACTCGGCGGCCTGGCTTACGACGGCGAGTTTAAGTCGTTTTTCTCTGCCGCACCGGACACCTACGGCTTGGCCGTTGACTACCGCAACACCCATCCCATCGTCTATATGATTGCCGCGCCCAGCAACGGCGAGCCGGGTCAGGTCATTGCCCAACAGGAAATGTACGGCACCTCCGATCCCATTTACATCTTGGTCTACGGCAACGCCTTAACCGAAGGGATTCAACAAACGATTAATCCCGGCAACGACACGGAAAACGCGCCCTTTGTTTACGATGCCGCTGCAATCCTTACGGCGGCGGGCGTTGACGGCGTTGACGAGTTGATTCTCGCTTGGCAGGACCCCGATCCCGGTCGCAACCGCAAGCCGCGTTTGACCTTGCTCAGCGAAAGCACGACCCTGATTACCGGTTCTCAGATCACCCTGCAGGCCAGTGCCGAGGATCGCGAAGACGGCGACATTAGCGCCCAGATTGAGTGGCACGATCCGCTTGAAAACCAAAGCTTTACCGGGGCCTCTTGGACGACAACTCTGACCGAAATCGGTACCCATAGCATTGCCTTGAGCATCACCGACAGTGGCGGTGAAAGCGCCACCGCGAGCCTCGACATCATCGTGGTCGGCGAGAACACGCCACCCACCGTGGCCATCAATGAAAGCGACTTGGACGTGGTGCAAGGCAATCCCGTCACGCTTAACGCCGTCGCCCAAGACGCCGAGGACGGCGATCTTGCCGGCGTCGTGCAGTGGTCTGACGACAACGGCCCCGACACCGGTACCGGCGCCGTGTTTACTTTTACGCCCAGCGCCATTGGTGCCCACGTCATCACCGCGTCTGTGACCGACAACAATGGTGGTAGTGCACAGGACAGCATCACCGTGACCGTGCTTGATCCGACCACCGTCGATTCCGACAACGACGGCCTGAACGATGCACTGGAGGCCGCCAACAACACCGATCCCAACGATCCCGACAGCGATGACGACGGATTAACCGATGGCGAGGAAGTGCTCGCGCTGGCAACCAACCCGCTTTCCGCCGACACCGACCAGGACGGTATGCCCGACGGTTGGGAAGTCAGTTTCTCCTTGGATCCGCTCAACGACGACGCCGGCTTGGATCCCGACAACGATACCTTCACCAATTTGCAGGAATACCAAGAAGGCACCAACCCCAACGACGACGCCAGTTATCCCGGCGCGCCGGGCTTAACCCTGCTCAACGAACAGGATCGCCACCCGAGTGTGGTGCTGAGTCAAGATCGTCTCGGTGTGACCTTCACCGATTTTGGCCAGCGCGGCGTGCGTTCCAACCTCTCGGTTTTTCCTCGTGCCGGCATGTATTACTACGAAGGTCGTCGCTTGGTTGATCCCGGCGACTTCGGCTTTGGCGTCGCCACCACCGCCACGCCGCTCGATGCCTTTGGCGGGTCCGACAACCAAAGCGTCGGCGTGCATTCGCTTGGCGGCATTTCGTACGAAGGCGGCTTCGTTTCGTTTTTCTCCGGTGTTCAGGAGTATTACGGCCTCGTCGTTGATTATCGCGACGCCAACCCCACCGTGTACGTCATTGTCAGCGATAGCTTGGAAGGCGCCGGCACCGTCGTCGGCCACCAAACGCTTAGCCAGGTCACCGATCCGCTGTACATACTCGTTTACGGCAACCCCTTAACCGACGGCGTTCAGCAAACGATTAACCCTGGTAACGACACAGTCGGTCGGCCGTTTCACTACGATCCATTGGCCGCGATTACCGCGTATGGTGTGAGCAATCCCGACGATTTGGTGGTTGGCTGGCAAGATCCCGATCCCAATGCCAACCGCATCCCCGTTGTTTCCATCAGCAGCAGTGGCGGCAATGTCGACGTCGGTACCACCTTAACCGCTGAAGCGACCGCCATCGATTTTGAGGACGGCGATCTGACCGCCGCCATCACCTGGAGTGACAGCGCCTCGGCCAACACCGGCACCGGCGCGACCTTCTCCTTCACCGCCAATACCTTAGGCGAGCATGTGATTACAGCACGTGTTGTCGACAGCGAAAGCGCCGCCGCCACCGCCACCGTGACCTTCACCGTCGTTGATCCCAACCTGATTGACAGCGACGGCGATGGGTTGGGCGACGGCGAGGAACGCGATCTGGGTACCGATCCCAACGACCCCGACAGTGACGACGACGGCTTGAACGACGGCGACGAAGTGAACACCTACAACACCAACCCGCTCAGTCAAGACACCGACAGCGACACCATGCCCGACGGTTATGAGGTCACTTATTCTCTCGATCCCACCGTCGACGACGGCGCCGGCGATTTGGACAACGATACCTACACCAACTTGGAAGAGTTCCAAGCCGGCACCAACCCCAACAGCGCCACCTCGTTCCCGGGAGCCGTCACCGTCACGCGTTTGAACCCCAACGACGCCGCACCCGGCGTGGTCTTGACCCAGGATCGCTTGGGCGTGACCTTTACCCAAGGTGCGGTGAGCGCGGTCCGTTCCGATATTTCTATCGAACCTGGCTCCGGCATTTACTACTACGAAGGCTCCACTGCGCTCGGCGCCGCCAACCTTGGCTTCGGCGTGTCGACTTCAGCCACGCCGACCACCGGCAACGCCGGTGCCGACACCCAATCGATCGGCATTCTTGCCTTGGGCGGTATCACCTACAACAACGAGTTCATCAGCTTTTTCTCCGGCGAACGCGACACTTACGGCTTGTGTGTCGACTATCGCGGCACGCATCCCATCGTCCACTTAATCATGGCCGAAACGCCGGGTGGCCCGGGCGTGCATTACGGTCGCTGGGAACTGAGCGACGTCACCGATCCGCTGTACATCTTCGTTTACGGCCAAGCGCTGACCAGCGGTGTGCAGCAAACGATCAATCCCGGCAACGACACGGCCTTGCTGCCGTTTGAATACGATATCGCGCAAATCATGACCGACCTGTGGATTGGCGGCAACGTCATCGACGATCCCGACGACATGTACCTCGGTTGGAACCGCACCAACCCACGGCCCACCATCACCTTGGCCGACAGCACCTTGTCCGTTGCCGAAGGCGAGACGGTTGCACTGTCGGCGACCGCCGCCGATTGGGAGAACAACGATCTGACCGCGTCCCTGAGTTGGAGCGAAACCGGCGGCTTAACCGCGACCGGTGGGGCTTTTGTGTTTACCGCAAGCGGTGTCGGCCAACACACCGTTACAGCCACCGTTACCGACCGATTTGGGCGCTCTCAAAGCGCGAGCCTGGAGGTTTTTGTTTTGGCCCCCGCCGATGTGCGCGACTCCGATGAAGACGGCTTGGCCGACGTGGCCGAGCTGGAAACCCACGGCACCGATCCCCACGACGCCGACAGCGATGATGACGGTCTGCGCGACGGTGCCGAAGTGAACACCCACGGCACCAACCCCTTGGCTGCCGACAGCGACAGCGACGGCATGCGTGACGGCTTCGAAGTGACCTATGCGCTCAACCCGCTCGTCAACGACGCCGGCGGGGATCCCGACAACGATACCTTCACTAACCTTCAGGAACACGACGCCGGCACGAATCCACGCGACGCCGATTTCTATCCCAACCGGGGTTTGGTGTTGATGAGCAATGTTGACCGTTACCCCAGTGTCAGTTTGGATGCGGGCCAACACCAAGTTCAGTTCAACGATGCCACGCCACGCGGTGTGCGTTCGGCGGTGCCGGTCACCCCTGGCTCCGGCTGGTACTACTTCGAAGGTACGCGCCTGACCGAGCCCGGCAACTACGGCGTGGCCGTTGCCACCCAACAGGCGCCGCTCGACAGCGCCGCCGGCGAAAACGATCAAAGCGTGGCTTGGGTCAGCAGTGGCAGCTTGCGTTACAACGGCGCCGAGGTCGGCCACTTCCGCGATTCAACCGTGATTACACCGTCTGAGGCCGATGTCTACGCCATGGCGGTTGATTACAGCGGCTTGAATCCGGTTGTTTACGCCTTCGTCGGTAACGCCAACTTGGAATGGGAAATTATGCCGCCCGTGACCATGAGCCAAGTAACCGGCGATGTCTACATCATGGCCTGGGGCGAGGCGGTTGGCGCGGGTGCGCAATTGGAAATCAACGGCGGCGACACCGCGTTGGGTTGGCGCAACTTCCGCCATCCGGGTCACTACGTGTTGTTCACCGAAGGCTTTTACGCCGGTGCAGAATTCATGGGCACCGGCTGGGGCGCCGAGCATCGTTACGCCGGCAGAGAACAACCGCTCAGCCACGAACGGGTCTTCATGCAGCAGGACGGCACCACCGGCGCCGGTATCTACGTGTCGCCCGACAAACTCACGATTAGCTACAGCGTCGATCACAAGGAAGCGATTCGCGCCAACCAGGGCATGATCGGCGAGTTCCGCTACTGGGAAGCGCATCGCGAGATTCCGCAACTGGGTAACCTCGGCCAGGGTTTTGTGGCCGAGTACGGCAAAATCAACGATTACTGTTGTGTGTCGCCGGACTACACCGACACCCCGCCAAGCATGTCGCTCAACTCGGCGGCGGGCGTGTGGCGCAACTTGGTCGCCCAACAGGTTTACGACACCAACAACGACTTCTACGGTTTTGCCTGCGATTACCGTGGTGACCGGCCGATCATCTACTCGATTGTCGGCGGCGAGTTGGTCAACACCATGGTGCTCGACGACATGTTCACACCGATTCACCCGATGCTGTACGGCAACCCGCAAGGCGCGGTGCCGGCCAACTCGGCCAACTTCGGTGAAACGCCGTTTGTTTACGACGCCTACACCATCTTGGAAAACGCCGGCATCGACGTGTCCGAGCTGGTTTTGGGTTGGGGACCGCACCGCATTACGCGTGACTAAAATCCCGCCGGCGCTGCCAAAAGCGCCGGCTCCTTGCGCTTGAGCTCTTTGAGCTGACGGCGAATAAACCGAATTGCCATTTCGGCGTTGGTCACACCTTCCAAGATCGCGGGTGTCAGACTCGGTTGGGAACCTGCCAAGGGTTGATTTTCCGAAGGTTGTGAACCGTAGGTTTGAGGCGGCTCTTTGTTTTCGAGAAGTGAAACCTCTACGGCGTCGCCATTTTCGACAGAAAGGCGGAAAGTCAACTTCTGCATCAGCGTGTTTGGCTTTGATTCGTCGTGCCATTCATTGATCTTCGACGAGACACTGACGATGTTGGAAAAGTAATATTCGTTTGTGTTGATACTTGCGATTGAATCAGTGATGGTGTTGTAGAAGTAGCTGTATGAAATGACTTGGTTCTTTGTGACAAATAAAAGTTGAATGTAATTAATTGCATGCAGGCGTCGGTTCTCGTCTTGGTGGTTGATTTGGGCAAAGAAGCTCGTGGGGATAAGGCTTTCATTAATTCGGTTTAGAGTTTGAATGCCGCCCCAATCGATGATGCTGAATGATTGGGAGGTAAGCCGGTTCTGCTTTGGTGGTAAGGCCAAAAGGTTTTTGGGGTTGATATTAAGTGTATCTAATGCCGGTTGTTCTGATTCTTGAATTCGTCTTGACGTCTGTTCAAGCAGCTCCTCAGGCGTTATCGAGACCTTTGGAAGTTGTGACGTTAGATACTCTATTTCGGTATCAATGGTTTTGATGATTTCTTGTTTCTTTTTAAGGTTTGAGTTGTTTTTGAAAGCTATGAGAGAAGTGAAAAAGGCTACGGCAGGAATAGTTACTAGGTTGGATATGGCGGTGCTTTGATGGATTTTGAAGTGGGTTGCAAGTAGCATGAAGCCGAAACTAACGCCCAGTACTAGGATGATTGTAAAAAGAACAAAAAGGGTGTCAGTATCGTTTTTTTGCCTTTCTGTGGAGGCATCTGTGATGGGTTTGAGAAATATAAAGGAAAAGAGAAGAAGATAGGGGATGGGAGACACAAGACTGCAAAGAAGTGACAGGATTTTGAAAAGAATGCCTGTGTCGGGTCCGAGAATATAGAAAAGGGAAAGGATCAATGAAAGACCGCTAAAGCCTAAAATAGATTTTATTAAATCTTGGCGTCTTTGAATGTGGTCGCTTTCGATTTTAACTTTAGCTTTGTATTGTTCGTGTGGCTCGGTGAGGTAGCCTTCTTGGGGTCTAAAAAAGAAATCCCAGCGTTTCTTTGATGTGCCATTGTTGAGTTTCTTTCTAGGCCAACCGTTGATGAAATATTGACCATGATTCTGAAAATTTAAATCGATTGGCAGGAAGTTGAATGATAGAGGAAAAACAGGATAATCCCATAAGCTGTCGCTATATCCGGTCTTTGTGACTCTGTAAATTGTGATATTTTCATCTGATCTTTCAATGATGTAAGCAAAAGGCGTGTTGTGGTGATAGGTTACCAGGCGCCATTGAGTGAAGTTAACTTCGCAAATGATTCGAGTTTTATCGGCAAGCCAAGCTGCTTTTCTAAGCGTTTCATAAAGTTCCTTGGTTAGCTTAGTAGGACCCTGTGCTTTGGTGATGTTTTTTAAGTGCTGAAATAGATTTGAGTCTAGCTTTTTCAATGTGTCCATGGGAATGTCCTTTTACTTTATTGGAGTAGATGATTCACAAGGCGGCTGGTGGACGTCATTCGCTGCAGCGCTTGATCGAACAGGAATGGAAGGGCTTCGTTTTTGGCTGTTCGTAGCAGTTCTTGAGAACTTGGTATACGGGTGGCTTGAATACCGTTTGCGCCGTAAAAAGACTGTTGTAAGGCGAGTAACAGCACGGCGGCACTGCGTTGGGTCTCCGTATTTTGGTAGCTGCTGATTAATAACCGTTCCAGCGCTGCGATTTGGCGATCGCTGAAAAACCGTGGATCCTGGTTACCGAGCAAGGCGATGGCACGCAGTAGTTGTTCTCGCGGTCCTTCATTGGCTCCTGCTTGACTGAGAAGAGCCCGTGCGGTATCGAAGTTAAGCCCCTCTACTTGGTCTTGAACTGGCTGATAGTGTTTGGCCAATGTCGCCGGTCTGTGTTCGGCCAAAGCTGGGTTCACTGTAATGCGCGGTATTTTATGGCCGGGTAACCCGAGTGCTTGGATCGTGTTGACACCGAACTCAAAGGCGGCCGCGATCGATTTATTGCGTGTTACCGCCGCGTAGAACCCTTCGCTAAAGGCGATTGCCGACCTCTGGCTTACCAACCCATCCATGGTGATTACGTATCTGATGTGTTGTGCTAGTGCTGGAGCCATAGCCCATGAATCGCAACTGGTCAGAATTAAGCATTGAATTTGGCTTTGATTAAGGCGACAGAAATCGATTAACGCTTCGGCCGACATGAATTGGTGCTGGTTGGCCGCCGTTTGAAATACGAGGCTGTTATTTTCTTTTGAGCCGTGACCAAAGAACTGGAAAATGATGCACTCCTCCTCGTAGTCGAGGAAAACATCGCGTAAACATGCATAGGTTGCTGCTGGTCGTAGGGTGATATCGAAATGATCACGGAACTTTGAGGAACGCAAGGTGGCCTCGATCTCGCGAATCAGTTGGTCAACCTTGACGTGGCTGCCGACCTCGTCTGGGCTCGACGAAGCTAAGAGAATTTTTCGGGTCATAACGAGCCATCCTGTATGGTTGCCGGCCTTCGGCCTTTTTCTTGGCAATGTCAAAGAATAAGGATCTACCAGGGCAAAAACTGTTTTTCAGGATGGGTTCACGGAAAATGGAAAAAGGGTGCCGGGGCAACTTATGGGTCGAAGAGACGGCGCGGTTTTGACGCCTTCATCTTGCACACGCCCCAAACCAAAAAAGCCCACTCGGGTGAGTGGGCTTTTTGGTTGTGCGCGTCGGTGCGCTGGGGATGGGTTTTTTTAAGGATTGGGGCAGTCGTCGGTGATATAGCCGAAACGCACGTAATCGGTCAGCACGCGATAGAAGGTTGGGCATCCAATATGTTGTTCCGGCCCGGAAAATGCCGGGTCATAATCCTCGGGTGGACGCTTAGAGGCGATGCGCGACGTCATCACCATATTTAGGTCGTCTGTCGTTACCGCCCGGTTCATGGCCGCGCGCATGGTCGCAGAAAGCGTCAATTCGTCGTAATGCCCATTGGGGTCCTCGGGTCGGAAAACGATCTCGGCCGCCGTCGCCAAAGGTTCACCGCTGATTTCAATGATATCGCTCAGGTAGGCGTAGGGCGGGCTTACAGCGGCGGTGGTTTCGAATGACTCTGGTTCGAGAAGTACCGTGTTGGGTAAACCCGAGATGCTTTCGGCATCGATAAACCCGCCACCTTTGTCGGTCTGAACACGGAAGCCGACAGGCGCCTGGTTGTTGGGCCAGCGGAATTGGAAGCGTGAACCATAATAAGGACCGACGCCCAACCAACATTCCCATCGAAAACCACGGGCTTCAATGGTGACGTCGGTAAGCCCGGTTTCACTCAGGGCGCAAGATGGTATTGGTTGGGGCATAGAGTAGAAGCTTTGGCAGAATGCGTAATAGGTACGACCTACCAAGAGAAAGGGGCGTGGATCGTCCGGCCACTCCCATTCGGGGAGTTGGAAGGTAAACGGATAATTCTCGCCTGCGGGAATGTCGCGATAGTGTTCGACGGTGAGGGCGTTTTCGGCTAAGCGCACCGCGCGGAGGCCGGCGACCAGGGGAACGTTATTGGTAGGGGTGCCGCGATTGATGTAAACCGCTGAACGGATATCGGCGCAAAAGTTGACCGATACCGATCGGGTTACGTCTTCGGCGGAAAGTTCGCTTAAGTCACGCGTGGCGTATGGCAAATTGGCACGGCCGAGGCTGAAGGCTTCACCATAATCGAGCCAATACCGGCGCGCCGAGGATGACAGGACCAACTCAATGCGATTTGAGTCGTCGGGCGCTTGGGTTTGCCCCTTGTCCGTTAACCAAGTACGGCTGCTGCGTTGGATCTTTAACCAGTAACTGGGTTCGCCCGCGATCCAGCGCACAATCGACAGGGTGTCAGGAGCGGCGCCGGCTTGTACTAACAGGTTGTAGTGGCCGATCGGCAGGTAAATCGGTGACGGACCTTGAGCCGATGCTCGTGGGTCGACCAAGGTTTCACGCAAGGCGAGCCCGTTCTCTAAATGGACTTCCAGGTAAACCGGATTGGTCGGCGAGGCGTCGGGAAATGCGTCCTCAGTGATTTTGATTCTCATGGGACCGAGAAGCTCGCTGTTGCTGTTAATTTCCACGCCTCTGGAGGTCGCGGCCACCTCGGAAGCGGCAAGGAACCCTGCCGCCGACCAACAGGCGCACAAGAAAAGAATGATTTTGGTTTTCATTATTGAACCTCCGCGCGGGTTTCATCAGGGCAGACCAACTCGTACAGGGCCGGCCCGTTTTGGTTGAGGGTGTCCACCAAGTCGAGTACGGTCGTCTCCGGCCAGGTCGTCGCGTTTTCGAAAAACACCGGGTTGCGTTGCTGTCCCAGATCCAAGCGGCCGGCCCTGAAACGGCGGCGCAATTCCCGGACCACGTCACATTGGGTTTCCGTGTCGGGGATTTGGTTGCCGGCAAGCAGTAAGACATCGTTTTCGCCGGCGCCGAAGCCTTGGTCCAAATACGCCAATTCGCGAATGTCCGTGATTTGGTTGTTGCGCAGGTCGATCTCAACTGGGTTGGGGATGAAAACCAACGAACGGACCACGTTGATTTGACCCCTCAAATCCAGTACCTGCAGGTTTCGCAAACGTTCAATGCCGCGCAAATCCGTAAGGTTGGGATCACTCAGATCAATGACGGTCACGGCCAATGCTTCGATCCGATCCAACTGCTGGTTTTGGTTGGTGTCGTACCGGGAGAGCAAGTGATCGGCCAGAACCGGATCGTTAAACGGCACCTGTTCGCAGGTCGAGGCCACCCAGGCCTCACTGATGACGGCCAGGTTTTCGGTCGTCGGCTGTTCCGACGGCGTGGCCGCTTGATTGGCGTTGGGGAATTCGGGGTGCAACTGTGGCGGCGTGGCGGGACCCACCGCAGCGACCGTGAGGTCGAGATGCCAACGGGCCGACTGGTAATGATCGGTCCAGGGGCGCACGACAAAGTTTTGCGTGGTTTCCGACAAGTCGCCGTCGCCGGTGTACTGAACATAAGCACGTTTGGCGACCAAGCGGCCCTTCACCTCTTGCAGATCTTGGGCGTAGGCGTAAGCTTCGGAAAAGGCTGTCGGTCCGGTGAAACTGTCGGCATGGCACCAAACCGCACCAACGGGCAGGCCGGCGCCGGCTTCAATAAGGTGCGGCGCGCCGTTGTCGTCCACGAGAACTGGAATGAACAGGTCGGGATTGTTGCGCAGGTCGACCGCCACCCGTGTGCCCTTAAGGATCCCCGGTTGTGGGCAGGAAAAGGCGACCTCGAAATCGCGTTGCAGCATGAGAAAGCGATTTTCGGCTTGGATGTCGTCACAAAGGTTGATAGAGGGGTTTCCGGCGAGGTTGCTTGAGATGTCGCAGCCCTGGAAGTTCAGACTCTGACGGGCAAGAATGCTGCCTGCCGGCGAAAACTCAGTGAAAACGACCTTGCCGAGCTCGATATCTTGGGCGCGACCCGCGTTCATCACGCCTTCGGTTGTGGCATCGTACAAAGTAGGCATGACGATCACGTTGTTGTCTTCAAACATGAGGCCGTTGTAAAGCGATGAGGCGCTAAGGGAAGCGTTGAGGAACAAGGATCGCGCAGCGGTGGTGGCGGCTGAGGCCGGGTCGATCGTTGGAAAAGGCAAGGTGGCGGCACCGCGCCCGAAACGTTCTTGCAGAAACGAACGGGTGACCGGTGCACCCTGACCCAGGGTAATTTGAACTGGGTGTTGGCTGCTGGGTGGCTCCGTGTTTTCACCAATGCGCACCCAATGCGAACTGGCTTGGCTAATGCGCAACCACAGTTCGCCTTCGCCTTGTTTGTGACGGACCAATGCCACCGCGTTAGGCGCGGCTGTTAACATGGCGGTGCCGTCATGGCTCATCAGCGTGAGCGGCAGGTAAATCGGGGTGCCGTCCGGGTTGTTGCCGTCGCTGTGGGTTAGTGAATCGGCCCATTGGATCGAGTGACTCAGCGCCAAACGCAGGTAAAAGGGCGCTTCGGCTGAAGCGTTGGCGAAAATATCATTCTCGATTCGAATCTGGAGTACGCCCAGGTTGGTTTGTGGGGAGTGTTGATAAATTGGACGAATCTGAGTGTGAAGAGACATATCGGTTTGCGCATATAGCGAGCATGTCCAGCCCAAAGATATGGCCAGACACAGCATCACCCATGTCGGAACGGGTTGCCGTTGTAATTGCACGTTGTTCTCCTAATAAACACTAAATAAGGTAGTTCGGTAAAACAGAGAAGGAAAAACGATAGATTCACGATAATTCGCCGTACAGGCGCGAACGCTCGTTGGGAAGGGTCAACCGACGTGCTTTTTTCCGGCGGTTGGTCCTTCACTACGGATCCAAGCTGTGTCAGCGTGACTGACGAGGATTTGTAGAGGGCACATTGAGCCAAAGAGACGCGAGGCGGTTTGACTATAGATCTGGCGCGAAATGGTTTGAAAAATGCGAACCGCGACCGTGCACCGCTTTGGGGTACACGGATCATTTTAAGATCTGAACTGAGCGATATCGGGTAAGAGGACGTTGCAGACCACAGGGCCGGCTACAAGCATCGCGCGTTTTCGCGCTACTTTGGTTTTGGGTTTAAGGTCCGGCTGAAAGGGGCTGTTCTTAACAGGCATAGTCTTGACTGCCCTGCGAGGTCTTGTCAAGTAAAGGCAAGCTATTTGTTTCGCTTATCTTGACCTCGTTCTAGGTACCTGTCCGCCGTCAGCCCTTGCGTTGTAGGGGCACCTGGTGTCTGACCTAAACTAAGTGATTCGGGTGGATAAAATCGCGCCTTTTCTTGACCAAAGACGCGTCAAGCCTTGCTGCGAAACGATTTGGAAAAACACACCGGGGTCGCGTTCGGCGCGTACGGGTAAGTTCGTCGAGCATTTTTACCAAATGTTGCTACCCAACGCTTGACGCAGGAAACGTCAATAGTTGGACGATTTCGCCGCCAAGCGTCGCTTCGTTTCGGTCTGAGGCCGATTCTCAAACGCGTCCTTGTGATTCGACGGCCCGCGCACGCGTGTGCCAGAGTATGCTAAGCTCGCCCGAACGCTTACCGATGCACCGGCCAATGGGGCACGTGGTTGTTCCTCGGTGTCTGATCGGCCTCCGGTGAAACCAGGATATCCAGAGGTGGTGATCGTGACCGCAACCTTTTTAGACTTTCCGCAACTGTGGCGGCGCGTTTGCGGCGTCGACGGCACGGCCCGTCTGGTGGCCTTACGGGCGGCCTATGGTGAATCCCATCGCGCTTACCACAACCTCGACCATGTTCACGCTTGCCTGGGTGAACTCGACGCCGTTTTTTTGATGCGTGACGGCGATGCTGCCGTTCATTGGGATGCGATTGCCGTTGCGCTGTGGTATCACGACGCCGTTTATCGCATTGGTCACGCGGCCAATGAAAAAGACAGCGCCGCTTGGGCGCAACGCGATCTCAGCGCCGACGGCGCGTCACCTGATTTTGCCGAACGGGTTGTCCAACTCATTCTGGCCACCGAGCATCAGGCCGAACCTCAGGCCGGTGACGAACAGTTGTTGGTGGATTTGGACTTGGGCATTTTGGGGCAACCGGCCGCCGTTTACGACCGCTTCGAACAGGCGATTCGCGCCGAGTATCGTCGCGTGCCAGGTTTCATTTATCGCCGCAAACGGGCCGAGATTTTGCGCGGTTTCCTCGGGCGATCCACCATTTACCACACGCCCCATCTGCACGCGGCATGGGAGCAACAAGCGCGTGCTAATTTGGCGCGCGCCATCGAGGCTTTGGTTGGCTGATTTAGAACCACCCCACTCCCTGCGCGCATTTTTGGATTTGCGTCGACCCAAACCCTTACGACCGCCATGGTGGGCGCGCGGCGGGCATCGTCAAACCATCCTCGCTCATCTGCTCGCCAAAGCCGGTCCGCTGTCGCCTTTTACCACTGAAACCATTGATCTAAACGGTGGCGACCGCTTGGTGACCCGCTATTGGGAAGGCCACCAAGCGACCGTGGTTTACCTGTTCCACGGCTTGGGTGGCAGTGCCGCCGCCGACTACATGGGTCGTACCGCCCGCGTCGCCGAACGCCGTGGTTTTCACGTTTTTGCCGCCAACCATCGCGGTTGTGGCGAAGGCGAGGGCTTGGCGCGTGAGCCCTACCATTCGGGGCGCGGCGAGGACATTGCCGCCGTCATTCGGCACGGTCGCGCGCGTTTCCCTGAGGCGCGCCACTTGGCTGTTGGTTTTTCCCTGTCTGGCAACGCCTTGTTGTTATTACTGGCCGGCCAACGCGGCGAGACTTTGCCCGATGCCGCCGTTGCCGTCAATGCGCCGATCCAGCTCGAACCGGCTGCAATTGCGATTAAGTCCGGCTTCAACCGGCTTTACGACGTGCGTTTTGTGCTGCGTTTGCGTCGCGCCGTGATGCAACGCCAAGCCGCCGGTTTGGAATCCGAACCCTACCGCATTCCGCCTTGGACCACCTTGCACGATTTCGATAACCTCTACACCGCGCCGGCCGGCGGTTTTCGCGACCGCGAGCATTACTACCATTCCTGCTCCACCAAACCCCATTTGGCCGCCATCCAGACGCCGACCGTGTTGCTGTCGTCCGTCGACGACCCGATCGTGCGGTGGATCGATTACGAAGAGGCGGCCCTCTCCGATGCAGTCTTTTTACACCGCGAGGCGGTCGGGGGTCACATGGGTTACCTCAGCGCCGAGGATACACCCTACGGTTCGCGTTTCTGGCTCGACTACGCGCTTGATTGTTACCTGGACGCCTTTCACTGCCACCTGCACGCCGGCTGCGAAAAAGGTGATCTCGCCACCTAGCCTTAAACCGTGTCGGTCGGGGTTGCCAGAGCTAGTTTACGGCTGAGCCAAATCAACAGCATTCATGGTGACAGTCTTGAACATTCATGGTGACAGTCTTGTGTAAGCGTTTGGTTCAAATGGTTTATAGGCGCGGGTTGGCGATTTTGTGCTTCGAAGTGGGAAAGGGTGAAGACGTGGGGCGTGATCATTACGGTCTGAAGTGAATCTGGGCGATGGTTTGGCAACAGCATTCATGGTGACAGTCTTGTGTAAGCGTTTGGTTCAAATGGTTTATAGGCGCGGGTTGGCGATTTTGTGCTTCGAAGTGGGAAAGGGTGAAGACGTGGGGCGTGATCATTACGGTCTGAAGTGAATCTGGGCGATGGTTTGGTATGTGAGGTTCGGGGAGGGTTCGGGGTGACAGCCTTGTGTAAAAGTTTGTTTTAAGCGGTTTATTGTGTCCTGGGGCAGTGGCGCGGGTGTGAGCCGGCGACATGAGATCTAGCCTGGGTTGGGATTTTTCAGCGTGTTTTTTTTGTGTTAGCCACATTTAGGGTTATTGTTTGGCTTTATCGCGCCGACACAGTTCTCTTTGGCTTTGCTAACGGCTTTGTGACGTGCTTGCGCGTTAAGGATGTGGCGGGTTTTCCGTGCTGGGGTGCGCGCCGCCGCAATTTTTTTGGCCGCAGGCGACTGCCTTTTTCGCCCTAAATCCCGTAGCATGGAAAGGGTGTCGCATATGGGGCCCCACCAAGAATATTTAAACTATTGGATCGAAACATCAACACAGTGAGGAGTGAGCCTGTATGACTAGTTGGGCTATTGATTTGGGAACCAGCAATACCGCCGTTGCGCGTTGGGACGACCAAAACAACGAACCGCGCATGGGCCATTTTCCCGATATCGCCCGCGAAGCCGAAGAAGGGCGAGATCTCGAGGTGCGCTATTCGATTCCTTCGGCGACCTACCTCAATGAGCGTGACTTCTGGGGGCGCCGTCTCTACCAATATCGCTGGATGCGGCGCTGGTTGCCGACCCCTTATCAAGGCTTGATCGGTCGTGCTGCGCTGGAGCAAAACAAACAGGCCTCGAGCGCCCAATTTGTGCGTTCCTTTAAAACCGCCCTTATGCGCGATAGTTACCGCACCTTGGGTCGGGTTAAAACCAAAACCGTCGGCGCGCGCGTGGTGGCGACCACCTTTCTGTTTGAGTTGATGCAATTTATTAAAAACAAAGACGGTAAATGGCCGCGCCGCTTGGTTTTTGGCACGCCGGTCGACAGCTTCGAGCCCTACCGCGCCGTACTCAAGGAAATTGCCCGCGAAATCGGCGTCCGCAAAGTGGGTTTTGTCGATGAACCGGTGGCGGCGGCGCTGGGTTACGGCCTGTCGATTCGCGACGACCGGCCCGTGTTGGTGATTGATTTTGGGGCCGGCACGCTGGATTTGGCACTGATTCGCATGACTAAAAGTAAAAGCGAAAAGATTGGCGCCTGTGAAGTATTGGCCAAGGAAGGTCTGGTACTCGGCGGCAACCACGTCGATGCCTGGCTGTTCGAAAAGTTTGCCGCTGAAAAAGGCTATCACCTACAAGGCATTAACGAAATGGTGGCGCAGTGGTGGTACAACGCCATGCTCGCCGAGGCCTGTCGGGTTAAAGAACGCCTCTTTTTTGAGGAGGAAACCTTTTTTTCATTGGAACCACCCGAGCGGCTGCGTTCGCTCGACGCCATTTTACAAATGCAAGGCGGCCCGCGTCGCGATCCCGTCGAGGTCAGTCGCACCGATTTGATTGATCTCCTGGACGAAAAAGGTCTCTATCGCTCACTTAAAGACGCGATCCGCACCATCGAGCGTCAGGCGAGTCGACACGGTATCACCAGTAAAGACATTGGTGAAGTGCTGATGGTCGGCGGGTCGACCTTGTTGCCGCAGGTCTATTCGGTGGTGGAGCAGCACTTTGGTCGCGACCGCGTGCGTGCCTGGCAGCCGTTTTTTGCCGTCGCTTATGGCGCCAGTGTTTTTGCCGACGGCGGCCGGCGCACTTCCGATTTCATTACCCACGATTACGCCATTCAAATCTTTGATGCCGCCGCCAAAAAGAAGGATTACCAAACGATTGTGCCGGCGGGGACGCATTTCCCGACGCCCAAAGACTTCAGCAAACAGTTTTTTGTGCCGACCTGCGCGGGGGGTGAACCGGAAGATCTGTTCCGTTTGGTGATCTGCGAACTGGGCCGCCACCGTCAGGAGGTCGACGAGTTTGTTTGGGACGCGCAGGGTAAGTTACACAAGGCCGGTGACGACCGGGAACCGGGTGGCCGATTGGTCATTCCGCTCAACGAGCAAGACCCAACGCTGGGCCGGCTCGATCCGCCGCATCAGCCGAGCGACCGCAAAGCGCGCCTGGAGATCGCCTTTGGCATCAACGAAGACCGTTGGTTGATTGCAACGGTGACGGACATAAAAACCAACAAGGTGCTCATGAAAGAACGTGCGGTGGTGCGGTTGAAATAAGCCGATCTAGGCGATAGGTTGCGTCGACGCTTCGGTTAGGGCGGTGGTCAGCGTGGCTGCTGACTCGGCCGGCGCGGTTACGAGTCGGCGTGCTTTTTCCACCGCTTCCTCGGTGCCGGTGACGAACAAGAGATCTTCGGCGTGGATGATTTCGGAGCCGGTGGGGAGCACGACATCGGTGCCCTCGCGGTGAATGGCAACCACCAAGGCGCCGGAACGTGCGCGCAAGTTGAGTTCCGACAACGTTTTCCCAACGACGGGTAATCCCTCCATGATGAAGATGCCGTCCATGCGATCCAAATCAGGGAAAAAGGCCGGCGGCGTGGTTTCTTCAACGCCGTCGGTGCGCTGCCGGTTGAGGAAGGCAATCAGCCGCTCGGCTTCCGAGCGAATTTCGGCGTCGAAACGACCGGCCGAGCGCCACAGAAACCCGAGCATGAGGGTGATGCCGGCGGTTAGGACGGCCAAGGACGCGAGTGAACCCACTAGCGGCCACAGGATGGCGGCGCCCGGAATGCCGACCCCCATGGTGACCAACACGCGAATCGAGGCGCGCAGCAGCGCCGCGGCGATGGGTGTTAACGGTGTATTGCCGCGCGCACGCCGCTCGGCAATGCCCTGTAATAGGCTCTCAACGAGCTTGTGGGTATTGCGAATAATCCCGAGCAGCAGGGGAATTGAGATCACAAAATAAACGACCAAGATGGTGATTTTGGCCTGGGCCGGGTTCAACCCCAAAAAGTCGGCGACATAGTCGGTCATTGGCGTGAAGGTGAACATGACAATGCCGGTCAGCAAGACCCAGCCGGCAGCGTCGAGCACAATGGCCCGCACCGCCCGGCGGCGCGGCGATTGACGGTTGCCGCCACCGCGTTGCAATCCAGACAACCAACCTTCGTAAACGACAATCGTGTTTTTCAAACGATCGGGCAGGTTGTGGTCGACAAACGCGGTAATGCGAGGCGCCAATTTGACGAAAAGTGGTGTGGTGAAGGCGGTTAACACGGCGACGGTAACCATAATGGGTTGCAGGCCGGGCCGCACTACGCCGGCACCGATGCCGATGGCGGCAATAATAAACCCAAATTCACCGACTTGACCCAGGCTCAAGCCGGCGGTAAGCGATTTTTTGAGGCCGTTCCCGGACAACACACCGGCGATGGCGATACTCAGCAACTGAAAACTAATGACGCCGGCAAACACCAGCAGGGCCGAGGCGCTATTTTCGAGTGCCAGACGTGGGTCGACGGTCATACCGATCGAAACGAAAAAGATGGCGGCGAAGATGTCTTTGACCGGTTGGATGGGGTGCACCACATCGTGGCCGTGGCCGGATTCGGAAACCAACAAGCCGGCGACAAAGGCGCCGAGGGCGACTGAGTAGCCGAGGTGTTCGGCGAGTAAGGAGAAACTGAAACAGATGCCGACAGCGGTCACAATGAGCACTTCATCGTTTTTATAGGCCATCACGTGACGTACCAAACGGGGAACCACCATCAGGCCGATCGCCACCATCAAAGCAAGGGTTAGCAGTAATTTACCAAGGGTCAGGGCCAGGCTTCCGAGTGAAACCGAACCGCTTTCGGCGACCGCGCTCATGGCGGCCACAAGGGCGATGGCGGCCACGTCTTGAAGCACCAAAATGCCCAATACAAAGGTTCGCACTTCCTTGGCCACGGGCGTGTCTTCGAAAATTTTACTGACCAACATGGTCGATGAAATACAGATACAGGCGCCGAGAAACATGGCCTCCACATGGGTCCAGCCAAGCGCGAGACCAAGCGAAAACCCCAAAAACAACATGCTGCCGATTTCAATTAATGCGGCAAAACCGGCCACCGGTAAGATCTTGAAAAGTTTGGCGAGTTGAAATTCCAGGCCGATGTAGAACATAACCAAAACGACGCCGAACTCAGACAGGGCGTGGACGCGGTTGCTATCGGCAAAGAGGGGAATGGGAATGTAGGGCCCCACAATCAGGCCGGCGGCCAAGAAGCCGAGAATGCTGGGCTGGTTAATTTTTCGACACAGAATACTAGTGCCGGTGGCGACACCTAAAACAATCCCCAAATCGTGGACGAAACTGGCCAAGCGGCCTCCTCGGCAGGGACCGTGCGGCGCGCGGTGACGGTCCTAGGTTCCAGAGTCGGTGAGGGTCGGAGCAGACGAGGCTATTGTAACCGAGTTCGCTTGCAATTGGCGCGGGGAGTCCGTTGCTAATTCGCGCCTACTGGGCGATTACGCCGGTCATCATTTCGCCGTCTTTGCTGATGAGCAACTGAAAGCCGACGAGCTCCTGGTCGGCGTTGGCTTTGACCCAGGCCGCCTCCAGGGGAATATTCTCAAATAACTGCGTTAGTAAATAAATGCGTTTCTCCTTCGCCGCCAAAAGAACGGGTTCGGTTTGACTGATCAAACGGCCGTCCTGGGCATAAAGGTCGAAACGAAGTTCGCATTGGGCGTCGGCCACATTAACGACGGCAAACCCGTGATACGAGGCGCCGGTTTGGTCGATCATGGGGAAGCACAGCGCTTGGCTGGTTGCGGCGATTGCTTCCAATCCAGCCATGCGTTTGTTGTCCCAGGTGCCGAATAATTCGTAGCCGAGAATATCGGCGTCGGCCACAATTTCGAACCAATCGACATTGGCGGGTGAGCCGACCCCTTCGAGGAACCGATCGGCGAGGGCCACCTTTTTTTCGTTGGCGCTGAAGGACATGGTTCTTTCACCGACCAGGGCGCCGCCCGGTCCATAGGCTCGGAGCACCGCGTTTTGCGGCGCGTTGGCCACATTCACCAGGGTAATGCCGGTCCAGAACTGGCCGACGTCGCGGGCGATGTGGGCGAAATACAAGCTGTTCGACTCAGCTACAAAGTTGAGATTGTCGGCCCGACTGCCCTCTAAGCTGAGGGCGGCGCTGTGTTGGAAGCCGTCGACGCGACCGAAGACTTCAACGCCGATGAGGTTGGCTTGTTGGTTCTGATCACTAAAGGTCGCCCAGGTTGCGCCCTCGGGAATGGCGCCCTCAAAACGGGTCAGGAAATCGAATTTATCCTTGGAGAAACTGGCGGTGTTGGTGAGTGGTCCGCTGTAGCTGCCGGCGGTCATTAAGGCGTCGGCCTCTTCGGTGAGCCCGTTGACGACGGCCGCGCGTGTAAACCAGGTTTGCGTGCTTTGGGCGATATGGGGCACAAACAATTGTTGCGCCAATTTTTTGGCCGCGTTAACCGCATAGGCTTCGGTTTCGCTCTGGTTACACGACATTGAATAACCGACAACCTCGGCGGTGCTGTCGACGCGAATCCAGGCGAGGTCGTTGATGACGTCGGGGAAAAGGGCGACCACTTGGTCGCGGTAAATGCCATTGCCTGCCAAGGTTCGCTCTACCTTTTCGAGCGTGTTGCCACTGCCGTCGTAGGCGATAATCGTCATATTGGCTTCTTCATTGCTCGTATTTATGACACCGATTTCAGTGGAGAATTCTTCGTCCTCGGTAACCTCGGCAAAATAAAGGCCGGGGTTTAGGACTTCGATGGCAAAGCCGAAACTCAAATTTTTGCCGCTGCCGTCGCTTGCCTTGGGCCGCAAACCGACAATGTAATTACCGGCGGGAAGATTGGGAAACTGCAGGTTGCGACTGCCGCTGATATCGCGTTCCATCAAGACTTCATTGGGTTCGCGCACAATTACCATTTGGGCCGGACCGTCGAGGTCAATGTCCAAGCCGATGGTTAAACCGCTCGTTTCCAATTGGTAACGGAAGTATTGATCTTTATCGAGGATCAAGCTGTCGTAGCGGCCAGGCTGAACGTCGGCCGGTTTGTCGATTTGCGTGTTGTCGCCAAAGTCGGTTTCGTTGCCGACCGTGATCAAACGCTGATCCATCAACAGGTTCTCCGCGGTGGTTTCGTTGCGATAGTACAGGCGTGCCTGGTAAATACCGGCCTCTTCAAAAGTCACCTTGCCCAACGCTATTTGGGTCGATTCGATCAACACACTTTCGTCTTCAAGTTTGACGATTTGCCAGCCGGGGTTTTGTAATTCCTTGGGCACATTGCGAAACGACGCGTCGAAAAATACATCGCGTCCCGGTGGCATCCGAACATCGGTTCGTGGCCGAATGATGGTAAAGCCGGGGGTGGCGTTGCCGTCGTACACCTTAAACGAGACTTGCTGCTCGTCAACGTAATTCTTTTCCTTGTTTATGGCAAACACGCGTACCTGGTAGTGGCCCGGCTTGTTGATGGTGACCGGGTCGGGTTTGAGCCCTGTCAGACGGATGTTGGGTCCCACCCAGTTGACGGTGGTGTTGGGGTCTTCGGCTAATTCGCCACTGAGGGTGGCCTCCAGGGCAATCGGCGTGCCCACCGGGTATTCGCCGCGATTGGTGGGGGAGACGATGTGGAAATCGAGTTGTGGCGCCACATTTACCCGCATAAAATCGCCGACCACGGGTTTATTGTCGGCGTCCAAACCCACCACATTCACGGTGAAGCGTCCCCGCTCCGTGAAGGTGACCGTGCAGCTATCCGTATCGCGGCACAGCACGGTGTCGCCCGGTTTTAACAACCAAGCGATAGAAACGACGCGGTCTACGTTGCCCGAGCTTTCACTTTTAAACGTAACCGTTTCATTAAGCGCGGTCACAATTTCGCGGGTGTCGGGCGGCGCGTCCGGCGACACGATGCGCAGCGATTCTTCGACCACCTCGATAAAACGCATGGCGGGAATGGGGTCGCGGTTGCCGGCGGTGTCTTCGGCTTGGCAGGTCAATACAAACCTGCCCGGCTTGTCGAACGGGATCTCGATTTGTGCGCCTTCGAAACGAATGGGGCGGGGTTCGGCCCGTTCCTCGCGCAATTCCCAGTGAAAAAGGGTGGCGGGATCGGGCGGTTCGGATGTTGCGCCAAAAGGCACCACCGAGCCCACGCTCACTTGGAGCACTTCCTCCACTGGAGCCACTATTTGTGTATTAATGTTGCCGCGCTCACGCACCTCGAAGCGCCGTTCGGCCGGTTCCGGCGCATTCAAGCCGGTACGTGGATCGTGCAAAAAACAGCGCACGATGAATTTGCCCGTCAAGGGGAAACTGAGGTCGTAAACCGGTCCTTCCGCCGTTGCCAAGATCAGCGCTGGGTTGATTTCGGCGGTTACTTCCCAACGATAATCGAGTGGGTGTGACACGGTCGGTTCGGAAGTCGCCACGAGTTTTCGCGTTTCACCTTGAGAAACCAAAATAAAATCAGGCGCCGGTGGTGGCTCGGTGATGACCACCTGCAGCGCTTGCTCCTGAGCCCAGCCTAGGGGGGCCAGGAAAAAGGCGAAAATCAGATGCTGGATAAGGCGTTGCCGCGCCGGTTGCTGCATAGAATCTCCGTGCGAAAATGCGTTTGGCGATGCGAAAAAAGTGGGACGAATCGTCGAGTGTGCGCGAGTCTGATTTTGTTGGGGATCTTACACTTTTATTTTACTTTTTTTACCAGCCGTTTTTGCGAGCGATTTGATCGGCTTCGCGAATCGCCTGCAAGGCGTTGCCGTCGACCCGTTTCTTGCCGCGTTGGTCGTAGAGCACCACGTGCGGAATTGAACGAATGCCGTACTGCTGCGCCACGGCCGAGTTCCAATTTTTGATGTCGATCTTTTTGAGCACCACCTGGCCGGGATACTTGCGGGCCAGCCCTTCCAGTTCAGGGGTGATTTTGCGACAGGGTCCGCACCAGTCGGCATAAAAATCGAACAAGACGACCTGACCGGGTTTAATGTGGCGTTTGATCTCGACCTTTTCGCCGCGGGAAATGGTGCTAATGTCGACCCGACCTCTTTTGGTCTTTTTGGTTTCGGGTGTGTCTTGGTTGGACGATGCCCCGGTTAAGGTGTCAAGCAGGGTCTGCACTAGGCCTTTTTCTTTTTCTTTATTTTCGACCTTGCTGGTCTCGGGAATGTCGCCTTCCCATTTATTGGCGATGCCCTGGCCGGGTTTCAGCGTGCGCAGTGATTTGTTGTCAATGCGAATCTGCTTTTTGGGTTTTTTGGCATTGCTATAGGGTGACCTGGTTTTGGGCAGCTCAGGCAGAGGCCGACCGGGATAAACCTGTTTAAAGAGTTCCGGCGATTTCTGCACGGTACGCGGCCAGTCGACCAGCCCTTTGCTGATCATGCGCGCGGTGCCCTCGCTGTCGCGAAACGCGATCATGTTGCTTTCAAAACCAATTGCTCCGGCGGTTGTGTGGCTTTTTCCGGTGAGCAGAATAAAAGTGTTGTCGCCACCGTGGAGCGTTGCAAAAAAGGCGAGCGTTAGGATCGAAATAAAAAAGATGGGACGGCGAACCATGGGCGAACTCCTTGGCGGTTGGATCTCGCGGTGGCGGATGGCGCGTGATGCGGTCGCAGGGCCCTGTGTTGGAGCGACCGCTTGCGAGGCAACAGGCGGCAGCTACGCGGCGCCGCGTCTATTCTAACCCAAAGCCGGTCATTCGTGTGTGAGGGAGGGCATGGACGGCGTTTATACGGGCGTGTCAGGCTGTGCGCTTTCCTCAAAGAACTGGCAAAGCTCCTCGTCCAATAAGCCCGCGAAGCGGGTGGGATCGAGGTGCGCCAGCCAGCGGTCCCGGTCGTAAGCGGCGCGATTCTGCATTTGTTCAAGCGCCTTGGTTACCGAAGCAGGTCTGGGTCCCCACTGGTCGACAATCCGACCCTGATTATCAAGGACCAGCAGCAGCGGCGTTTTGCGGCCGAGCGCTTGCCCAAGTGTGGGAAAAAAATATTCGGCACAGTGGTAACGCACGTCTAGTCGTGGACTGGCGAACAGCGTCTTACCGATCATCGGCAGGCTGAGCCAAGTATCCAGCTTGTAGTTGCTGTAATACACGACGAACCGTGTCGCTTCCGGTAAGGCGGCCAATTGCTGGGATGTTTTGGGAAGCGCGGGAGCATTGGCAATTTTGTCAAGAAAGGTCAAGCGATGGGTTTGCCAAGCGGCCAAGCACTCTTGCCAGGTTTGCCCACGCTGAAATAATTTGTCATCGAAGCAAAACGTCATCGGACCGTCCGATCCTTGTTGCATGGTTCGTGTCGCATGTGGAAGACCTCCGGTATTCTAGCACTCAGGCGGCGTGCGTTGCCAAATATTTTGCCGAGGTTAGCCTTCTGCAATAACACCACTTCGTTGCTTTCGACGGAATTCACCGGTGCCTTGTGATCCCCTTTTCGGTCCGAACGTCGCGGCTGCTCCCCTGGACGGCCAAGTTGTGTTATAAACCCCGTGAACACCGCATATTTCGGCAGCGTCTGGTGCGTCGGCGTCTTAACGACCCGGTGGTCACCGGCCTGGCGAACACGCAATTCAGGGAGGGGTTCGTGATACAGCAGTTTGGCGAGGGTGCATGAAGGGTCTGGTCATCAAAACACACAACCGTTTTTATGAGATCAAAGCCGGCGACGAGGTCTTTTTATGCAGTCCCAAAGGGTCGTTTAAGCGCAAAGCGGAACCCGAATACCGTTTGCCGGTGGTCGGCGACCAAGTCGATCTTGAATTGTTGGCCAAACGCCAACGCGGCGTCGACGGTTACATTGTCGCGATTGACTATCGCCGCAACCGCCTCAAACGGGCCTTAGTCGATAAACGCAAAGAACGCGTGATGGCGGCCAACCTCGACCGCATTTTGGTAGTGAGTGCCTGTGTGAAGCCGGGCGTTGACTGGGGTTTCATTGACCGTTATCTGTTGACCTGCGAGCTGGCCGACATTCCCTGTAGCATTTTGTTGAATAAGGTCGATCTTGATCCCAATCATGGTGAAGATAACTTTATTGATATCTACCGATCACTCGATTACCCCATGCTTAAAACCTCGGTCAAAAGTGCGATCGGCCTCGATACCCTTAAGGCCATGACGGCCGACGGCATCAGTTTGTTTACCGGTGCCTCCGGTGTTGGTAAGTCCTCGTTAATCAATCAATTAGCGCCGCAAGCCAACCTGGCGACGGGGGAAGTTGACGCCCGTAAAGGGACAGGGAAACACACCACTACCTTTTCGGCGTTGGTTCCGATGGAGCATGGTCAGGCTTGGCTCGCCGATTCACCAGGGCTGCGCGATTTCGCGCCGCCGCCCGTTGAGCCGGACCAAGTGCGTTTTGGCTACCGTGAAATTGCGCAAGCGCAAAAAGACTGCCGTTTTTCCACCTGTCTACACAATGCCGAGCCTGGTTGCGCGGTACGCGCTGCCGTATCCGACGGATCCATTTCCAACCATCGTTATCGCAGCTACTTGGCGGTTGTCCAAGAAATGCGCGACTACTTTCAGTCGCGTTTTTAGCGTCCCGCTCAAGGCCCCGCCGCTTGCGGCGCGGCTTCTTCATCGGCAACCCTCGGCTGTTCGTCCGGTTTGAGCGGCAAGCATAAAGAAAAGCAGGAGCCTTGGTTTTTGCCGTCGCTTTCCGCCCAAATCTTGCCGCCCATGGAGTTTACCGCGTTGGCGCAGAAGTGCAGGCCGTAGCCTTGCCCGCTTTTTTTGGTGGTAAAGCCGTGTGAAAAAATATGAACCAGTGCTTCTTTTTCGATGCCGATACCGTTGTCTTGAATTTCGACGCGAAGCCAGGATGGTTCAAGCGATGTTCGCACAATAATGTCGGCGCCTTCTTGATGGGTACGTACCGCGTCTAAGGCATTAAAAAGCAGGTGGGTGAGCACCTGAGACAGCATTTGACGGCGCCCGACAATGTGGGGCAAGTTGCCCAGTTCAAGCCGCAAAACAACCTGGCGGTTATCGAGAAGGCCGCGTTGCAAATTGACGACTTCCTCGACCAACGCGTTCACCGAGAACGCCTCATTGAAGCTGACCTGCGTGTATTCGTTGTGAGCGCGAACAAACTCGGTGATCCGTTCGACACCGCCGCGCACGGCCAAGGCCTCGTTGGAAATTTGATTGAGCAAGTTGGTCATGTGTTTGGTGGCTTCAATGATCAACGGCGGTACCACATCGGCTTTTTTGGCTTCCAGAAGAAAATCGATTAAGTCGTGACGGTGAGATTCCATCAAGGTGGACAAGCGTTTGAGCGTTTTCATGGGTTTGGGTTCGCGCAAATAGTCTTGCAGGAGGGAGGCCGAGGTGGTCACACTGTTGAGTGTGTTGCCGATGTTGTGCAGCACGCCGACGGCAATTTCGGCCATACCCGCTTTGTGCGCGGCGTCCACCAGATCGCGGCGCGTGTCCACCAACTGGCGTGTCGTTTCTTCCAGGTCGGCCACGTAACGCGCCTTGTTGACCGCCGAGGTGGCGTGCTCGCGGAACCGTTTGAGTTTGCCGAGATCCGTAATTTGGTCGAAGGCGTCGCCGTCGGTGAAGTTGTCGAGAATTAAAAAACCTTCGAGTCGGTGTTCGCCATTGAGCGACATCGACAACATACAGCGCGGGTTGGGCAAGTGCTCCATGTTCTCGCCACCTGGCAATTGCGGCGCATCGCGCAACAACCACACGCCCTCTTCTTTTTGTTCCCCGCTGGTGTAGCGCTGCCATACCTGCTTTTCGTTGAACTCCAAATTGCCGACATCGTCGACTTCGTAACCATAGGTGCGCGCTACGTAGAAGTTGTCGTCGCTGCTGCGTCGCATTAACAAGGCCCCTTTTTCTGCCTGCGGGAAAAAAATAAAACCTTTCTCCAGAATGGCTTCCAGCAAAGAGTCGAGCACGATCTCGCGGTTGATGGCGTTGACGATTTGGTCCAGCGTCTCCAGCTCGCGGTTTTTCTGGTTGAGCTCGTCGTTGCGCTCGGTCAGTTTTTGGTTGGCCTTTTCCAGCTCCTGAGTGCGGTCTTGGACCTTTTGCTCCAAGTTACGGTGGATGTCGAGCATTTTGAGTTGGGTCTCGACCCGGCTGATCAATTCTGCTTTGCTGATGGGTTTGGTGATGTAATCGTTGGCGCCGACGGAAAACCCTTCTACCAAATCGTCGATACGGTTTTTGGCGGTTAACAAAAGCACGGGCAAGTCCTGGACCGAATAGAATTCGCGCAGCTTGCGGCAAACTTCGTAACCGTTCATTTGCGGCATCATCACATCGAGTAGGATGAGGTCGAAGTGGGTGTCGCTACTGATGTGCTCGAGTGCTTCTTCACCGCTGTCGGCTTGGGTGATCTCGTAATTGGAGAAAGCCAGGTGATTGGTAAGTACTTGACGGTTTACGGGTTCATCGTCGACGACGAGGATGTGGAAGCGCTTGCCCGTGGTGGTGGGTTCAACCGTTGCGCTGTCGGCTGAGGGTTCATCGCTGGGATGGGCGCTCACGGTATCTTCCTGAATCGGCCGGTACAGGGCGAGTTCGTCGATGTCGACGGCGGTATTTTCGGTGGCGGGCAGAGTGAAGTGGAACTTGGCGCCACGCCCTGGCTCCGACTCAATCCAAATGCGGCCGCCGTGTAACTCGATGAGCTGACGGGTCACCGCCAAACCCAGACCGGTGCCGCTGTAATGGCGGGAGGCCGAGCCGTCGGCCTGCTCAAAGGACTCGAAGATGCGCTGGTGATCGGCTGGGTCGATGCCAATGCCGGTATCGATCACGCTGATCACAATCGCGTCGTCCTCGCGACGGGCTTGGGTGCGAATCGAGCCGCTTTCGGTGAACTTCACCGCATTGCCGATCAAGTTGTGTAGGATTTGCTGCAGGCGGTCATAATCGGCGAGCACCGTAAAGGCGCCTGGGCTAACCAAGTTTTTGAGCACGATGGGTTTGCCGCCAATAAGCGGTTTGGATAGCGACAGCACGCTTTGCAGTTGGCGGAACAGGTCGAGCGGGCGCTGTTTTAGTTCGAGTGAGGCGTTGCGAATCTGCGAAAAATCAAGAATGTCGTTGACCAGGTTGGCCAAGCGTCGGCCGCTTTGCACGATCATTTGCAAGTTGTTCTCAGCATCGCGGTTGAGATCGCCTGAGACGCCGTCGATCAACGATTCGGCGATACCGATAATACCGTTGAGCGGCGTGCGCAACTCATGGCTGGTGTTGGCGAGAAATTCATCTTTGAGTTTGCCTACTTGGCGCAACTGGTGGGCCACTTCGCGTTCGCGCAGCGCGATTTCCCGCTCCCGCTTGAGTTTGCTGTTCTGCAGGTGCAAAAAGGCCCCGACCATGGTTAGCAAGGTGGCAAAGTAAAGGCTCATCGCCCACCAAGAACGCCACGGCGGCGGCAGCACGTGCACCGCCAAAGAAGCGCCCTGTTCGTCCCAACTACCGTCACGCGAGCCGGATTGGACGTGAAAGATGTAGCGACCGTGGGGGATGCGGTTGTAGTTGGCGTAGCGATTGGTGGCGGTGGTTTCAATCCAGCTCTCGTCGAGCCCTTCCATTTTGTAACGATAGACTTGGGCGCCGGGGTCGGCGTAGCTTAGGCTGGAGAAACGAAAAGAAAAAACGCTCAATTGGTGGTTGAGCGTCAGTGAATCGGTCAGGTAAATTGGTTTGCGCAGTGGGGAATCCGACCACGCAAACCGCAACGCCACCGGTTGGTTGGCCAGGAAAAAGTCGGTGATGGTGGTTTGCAAGGACCGTCCCGCCGGCACGAAGTCATCGGGGTTAAACACCGTGATGCCGTCGATGCCGCCAAAGTAAAACAAGCCGTCGCGGTCAGCCAAGTAGCTGTTGATGAAGTAACCGGTGCTGAGGGTGCCGTCTTTGCGGTCGTAGTTTTGGAAACGTTTATTAACGGGATCGAAGCAAGAGATACTGCGCGTAGTACTGATCCAAAACCGGCCTTGGCGGTCCTGCAAAATGCCGCCGACGGCATCAGCGGCGAGGCCGTCTTTGGTCGTATAACCGCGAAAACGGAGGTTGTCGGGGGTTTCCGTGATGACTTCGTTGAAGCCGCCGCCTTGGGTGCCGATCCACATCACGCCTTCGCGATCGCGGTAGAAACTGGTGATGCGGTTGTGGCTGATGCTGTCGTCGACCCCGTTTTGAGCGTAGTAGGTTTGGAAACGCTCCGCGCCGGTCAGGCGACGGTTGAGGCCGTTGCGGGTGCCGACCCACAAAGTGCCGTCGTCTTCCAGTAGTATTGGGTGAATGCGGTCGTCGGAAATACCGCCTTCCTGGTCGGCTTGATAGCGAAAGCGTTCGAAATGACCGGTTGCGGGATCAAACAAATTGAGGCCGTGGGCGAAGGTGCCCACCCACAGTTTCCCGTCCGGTGTTTTGGCGAGTGAGCGCAGTTGATTGTTGGTGATACTGCGCGGGTTGTAAGGGTCGTGCTGGTATTGGGTGATTTGGCCGTTCGCCGGTTCGAAGCGGTGCAAGCCCGCTCCGTCGGTGCCGATCCAAATAACATCACCGTCGGCGAGAATGGTATCAATGCGCAGGTCGTGAAACAGGTCGTCGCGATTGGGATCGCCCTCAAACTGCTGCACGCTGTCATCTTCGGCGCGAATCATGTTCAGCCCTTTGCGGGTGCCGATCCACAAGTTGCCGTGGCGGTCCTCGCTAATGGCGCGCGCTTCCGCTGAATTGAGGCCGGCGAGGTTGGCGCGTGATTCGTGGTAAATTTTGAAACGTTCGTCGGCCGGGTCGAACCGGTTAACGCCGTTGCCATAAGTGCCGATCCACAGCAAGCCTTGGCGGTCGCGGTACAGGGTTTCGATGTCGTTGTGGCTCAAGCTAAAGGCGTCGGCCGGTTGGTGCTGGAACGTCTTAAAGCGACGGGTTGCTAAATCGTAACGGCACAGACCGCCGCCATAGGTGCCGATCCACAAGACGTCCCAATCGTCGGAACGAATGCCGTGCAGGCGATCCGACGGCAGGCCGCCACCGGTCGGATCTTGGCGAATGGTTTGCGTCGTGCTGGTGGCCGGATCGAAGCGGACCAAGCCGCCGCCGTCGGTCGCCAGCCACAAAAAGCCTTGCTGCTCGAAGATGTCGAGAATGTCGTGCTGCACCAAGTACTGCGGGTAATCGGCACTGCCGGTCTGGTAACAAATAAAGTGATCGCCGTCGGCATCGTAATAGGCCAGCCGGCCGCCCTCGGTGCCCAGCCACAGCCGGTTCTTGCGGTCGCGCGCGAAGGACAAGACGGTGGCGTCGGGTAAGCCGAAAGCGTCGTCGTAATGGCGAAACTGTCGTTTGGCTCGGTCGAAATAGGAAACCCCACCCCCGTCGATTGAGACCCATAGACCGGCGTCGCCGTCCGTCGCCAGCGCACGAATCAAGCCGGGTTTAACCCAATCCTTGCGTTTGGGATCGTAAGTGAACGGCTCAAACTGATCGCGCTCGGCGAGGTAGCGGTTAAAGCCGTTACCCGTCCCAACCCACAAACTGCCATCGGGACTGAGCGCAAAACACCAGATGTAGTTGTCGGAGAGGCTGTGCTGGGAGCTGCGTTCGGCGCGGTAGGTGGTGAACTGGTAGCCGTCAAAACGGCTTAAACCGTCTTGCGTGCCGAACCACATGAATCCCGTTTGGTCCTGCTGGACCGCGTTGACCGTGAATTGAGCCAAGCCGTCGTCCATGCCCAATCTTTGAAAGGCGAGATTCGGTTCCTTGGCCGCCGGCAGCGGGGTTGTCAGCAGGTAACCCCAAAGTAACACCCAGGCACAGCAACGGTGGCGCGGTGACAGGGCCGGACCGCGCCATGGGTTGAGGCATGCAAACGATTTTGTCAGGGTTACCAAAGTGCGCATGGCGGGGGAGTACCTGGGTCGGCGCCGGCCGTTTCGCCCTGAGCAGGCCGGCTGGGACCGACCGTGCGCAGTCGCCGTGAGCTAGCGCGGCTGTCTGCGGGTTTTAAGTTTTTCGCAGATCAGACGGAAACACAAATCGACGGCCGTGCTGGTGTCGACTTTGGCGTTGTCGATCATGATGTCGTACAGGTAAGGATTGGCAATGTCTTCGGAAAGATAGGTTTTTAAGTACTGGTAGCGATGCGCGTCGTTTTCACGAATCGCGTCGATGCTTTCTTCGGGGTTCAGGCCCGCACGCCGGCCGTGATTGGTGGCGCGCCAAGCTTGGTTTGCATACAGGCGAATGTGGACCGCGTGGTCGTAATCCTGCGTCAAAACCGAGGCGCCCGCGCCCAGTAAAATCACGTGGCCGCGACGGGCCGCGACGCGAATCATATTGGCCAGGTTTTGAATGGTTTGGAGTTGGCTCGGTTGGCCGAATAAGGCTTCCTGCAGGTAGCCTTGGAATTCCGAGTGTCCGTATTCCTCTAAAAGGGCTAAGTGCTCCGCGTTCAGTTGTTTGGGGTTGGCGTTTTGCAGCAAGGTGGCTCGGTCGATGGTGTGCCACGGCATTTCTTCCTGGCGTTGGTTGAGGCGCGCCGTCAGACCCGCCGCCAACGCGCGGCCGTCGCAACCGTATTCGCGGGAGATGGTGACGAAATGAGGGGTAAAGGTTTCGCGCAAGGCGAATTTGAGGTTTAGCTGGGCCGCTATCTGAGTGTCGGCTTTCTTGTCCAACCAGGTCGTCATCGCATCCCTCCTGTGGCGGTGAAGCGCTTGCCGGCGTCGATTGCCGGGAACGCATAATTGTTGCGGTTAACCGGTTGCGGTTGGTCGATTGGGTGCTTACTTCATCTAACGACCAACCTACGGTTGATCCTAAGTATTTGAGGAGGGCGGGATGCGGCCCATAATCGCTGGGCACACGACCCAAACAGCGCCGACCGCATCGAAACGACACGGGGTGTCGGACCAACGGTGGCGGCGAATGGGCCTCAATTGTTTGCGGGTTGCACGGTGTCCCCAATCATACCAGACCGGGCTCATTCTGTGTTTTTTTCGTCAAGGCGGCGCACGGCAAAAACCCTGGCTTTGAGACAAATATCCCCGTGCGATCAAAGACGACGGCACGGGGACCAAGTCTGCTTAATCGAGCAGGCTTTCCGCCAAGGTGCGGTAAATATCAACGGCCGCAATCAAGTCGGCCACTTCAATTTTTTCGCCGGCGGTATGGGCGTCGGTGATCGAACCGGCGCCCCATAAAAAGGCTTTTCCGTCAAATGTGAAGTACGGAATATCGGTGTTAAAGGACACAACCGTGGTCGGATACCCTTCGACCGTGTTGAGCTCGACCGGGTTATTGGCGGCCACGACTTTGACCGTCACCTCGGGCGGGGTCATGCGCTCAACCTCGGCCAAAATCTCGGCTTGGTCGGTCACCACGCGAAACAGAACCTCGGCATAAGCGTGGTCGGGGACGATGTTGGCCGCCTTGCCGCTTTTGAGGACGCCGATATTGACCGTGGTTTCGCCGAGTTTGGTTTCCGCCGGCCATTCGTGTTTGCGAATTTGCTCCAGCAGATCCAACATGGGCTCTAAGGCCGAGCGGCCGGTGTGAGGATAGCCGGAGTGGGCCGCTTTTCCTTCGCAGGTCAAGTTCAGCTTGAGAATCCCTTTTTGGCGTGTGACCAGTTTGGATTCAGTCGGTTCGCCGACAATCAAAAATTCGGGATTAAGGCCCAGTTTGTTGGCTTCAATCATGCCGATGTGATCGACTTCCTCGCCCACCACGTAGAGCAAGGCGATATCGTCGCGGCCCGCGTCAACCAGGGCTTGGGCTGCCAGTAATTGCGCGGCGATCAAACTTTTGGTGTCGCAAGCGCCGCGCCCGTAGAGTGTCCCGTCTTGAATACTCGCGGGGAAAAATGGCGGGACGGTATCGATGTGACTGTTAAAAACGAGGCGGGGCGGGGTGTCGCCACGGCGCGCCAGGACGTTCGGGCGACCCGGGGCGGCTTCGTGGAAGCTGACCTGCCAGCCGCGCGGTTCTAGGTAATCGCGCAGAAAATGGGCCATGGGCGCTTCGTTGCCGGAAATCGATTCCGTATTAATCATGTCCACTGCAAGGGAAACTACGTCGTGTGTCATAAGTCGTACCAATTCCTTTGGGGTTGCTGTCGGCCCGCCACGCTGATACTGGTGCGTTGTGCGCGGGATCCCTGTCGCTGATCCGTGCCGCCGCCGGTCGGCAGCGGTGCGTGATGAGAGGCCGATAAGGGCATTCTATACCGAGCCGACCGGTAGGGGCGAGTGCTTCGCCGCTTGTTGGGGCTGGTGGCTGGTCGGTGTGGCGGCGGAAGTTTTGGTCGGGGGATACCGAAAAGACGGTCGTGTTATGTCGTTTTATTGATTGGTGTTACGAGTTTTTACTAGAAATGATGATAAAAAACTGAACAAATGACGACAAATGGCCGTAATAGAAACTGAACGAAAACGAGGCTCTTACGGTCTCAGAAGCATATTTTCTCCTCATATTGGGCTGGATAGAGTATCCAGCCCTCTTTTTTTGGGGCGGGCTTACTGCTTATTCTCTAAAACTCGGCCC
The DNA here is from genome assembly GCA_030429565.1 of Holophagae bacterium. Taxonomy (GTDB): domain Bacteria; phylum Acidobacteriota; class Holophagae; order Acanthopleuribacterales; family Acanthopleuribacteraceae; genus Acanthopleuribacter. The sequence goes on from JAUIFE010000003.1 coordinate 623,903, forward strand.
TAATTCTCGGCAGGATCGGATCAATTAGGTAAGTCGCGTTGTCGTTTACTAAATGGCGTTCTTCGTTGCCGCCGGCGGCAGAGGTGTTGCGCATCACGGTGTCGTTCCCGATGTTGCCCAACACACCGAAGCGGGATAAGCGCTTTAGTTTTCACGATCCTTGTGTCAACATGAAAAGATACTTGAGGGTTCGGCCTATTTTGCCGAATTGATTAACAGATCTACCAAACTTTTCTCAGAGAAACCGCTTCGTGGCTCGCAGAGTTAGCTTGAGTCCCAATCGGGAATGCCGCGTCTGACCCGTTTGACAATGCGGCGCGCTGGTAGCACTGTTCTGATGGGAACCTGAAACGCATGGCACTTTTAGACCAAAACCTCGTTTATATGAACGCCGTCACCGGCCAAAAAGCGGTTGCCGCCGAGGGGACCGCCGAGCCCGCCTTTCAGCCGCGCAGTCTTTCGCTGCTGGTGGTCGACGGCAATCGGGTTAGTCGGAAAGTTTATAGCCGGTTGCTGCAAAAGCATTTTGGTGATTGTTGTATTAGCGAAACCGAAACCGGTGAAAAAGCCCTTGCGCTGTGCCGTGAGGGCGGCGTTGATTGCGTTTTAGTCGACTACAACTTGCCCGATATTAATGGTTTAGAGTTTTTGCAGAGTTTGCGCGAAGACTTGGGGTTGGGGTTTATTGCCGTGGTGATTCTCACCAGTCAAGGTGATGAAATGACCGCTGTTGAAGCCATGAAACGCGGTGCTCAGGATTACCTGGTCAAGGGTAGTTTCTCGCAAAAGCTGATGGCTCAGTCCATTACCAATGCCATGGAAAAGGTCGAGCTGCTCAAAGAGTTGGAACAAAAACGCGTCGACCTGGAACGAAAAAATGTCGAATTGCAGCAAACCAACGAAGAATTGAGTCGTACTCAGCGGCAACTGATTGATGCGGCCCACAAGGCGGGCATGGCTGAAATGGCGACCGGTGTGCTGCACAATATCGGCAACATGCTCAATAACCTGACGACGGCCGTGGGTGTCCTCGACGAAATGGTGAAAAATTCGCGTTTGGGCGGTCTCAAAAAAGCCAACCAACTTTTGGAAACCTTTGCCGAACCCCTGGAGCAGCAGCCTAAAGGCCCCCAACTTATGCAGTACTACCGCCGTTTGGAAGAAATTCGCACCGACGAGTTTCAGCGCTTTTCCAGCGAGGTTCGCTCCATTAGTAACCGTATCGATGAGCTGTCTAAAGGGGTGGTCGCCCAACGCAAGTACGCCTCGTTGGATTACCACATCGAGCGCGTCCACATTAAAGACGTGGTTCAGGACGCCATGATGCTTAAGTCCGGCGCCGGCATTGAAGCCGACGACGGTGTGTCGATTGTCGAGACCTACGAGTGCGAGCAACCCATTGAATGCGTCAAAATTAAAATTCTACACGTGCTGACCAATCTGATTCTCAATGCGCGTGAGTCTTTGCTGCACACCGATCTCGGCGACGAAAAGAAAGTGATTCAAATTACCGTTGACCGTGCCGATGAGGCCATGTTGCGCATTACCGTTGCCGATAACGGTACCGGTATCGAGCCCGAACATCTCGACAAAATATTCCATTACGGCTTTACCACCAAAGCCAACGGTAGCGGGATCGGCCTGCATGTCGCTGCCAATTCCATGACCGAAATGGGCGGCTCGCTGAGTGTTGCCAGCGCCGGTAAAGGGTGTGGCGCCGCTTTCCAAGTACTGGTGCCCTTTAAAGTTAAGTCGAAAATGGGCACCTAGGCGGGATACCGGCCGGCACCCCGTGCAAGATGATCGAGAAAAAGACCCAGCTTCTCCAGAGCCACGATCTGATCGACCCGTGTGCAATTCAAGGCGGCCAACGGCATTTGGGTGACTTCGGCGGTCGTTGGGCATTGAACGACGGTGAACCCTCCTAAATCGGCGATTTGGCGCAGTCCTTCACTACCGTCATGGTTGGCACCCGTGAGAATGACGCCGATCAGCCGGCTGCCGAACACCTCGGCGGCTGATTCGAAAAGGACGTCAATCGAGGGTCTTGCGTAATTGACCTTGGCGTCCACCGTAAGGCTAAAGCTGTGGTCGGCTTCAACCAACAGGTGGTAGCCCGCCGGGGCTAAGTAAATAAAACCCGCTTGCATGCGTTCCTTCTCTTCGGCTTCTTTGATGCGCAGCGCCGTTTTTTTTTGCAGTAGTGGGTAAATGAGGCGTCCGCTGTCAGCGCCGACGTGTTGTACGACAATCACCGGTATTGGAAAGTCCGCATGCCAATGGGGCAAGATGGCGGCCAGCGCGTCCATGCCGCCGGCCGAGACGCCGACGACCAAGCAATCAAATTGACGCTGAAGCGCGGAAAGAGTCATGAAATATCCTCGGTTGTGGCAACCCGTCGGTTTAACCACTTGCGTTATCTATCGGTCGCAAGGCAACGAGGGACAAGTTTTTCCGCTTGCCCGCGCGCTGCCGGATTGTGTCGGTCCTACCAAAATGAAGGATGACTAGAGGGTCTATAAAATCCGGGGGTTCGATAGAAAAATTTCTAGGTTATTGCTGCTTCCCGAATGGGTTCGTTCTGATGCGTGTGCGTTAGGTGGTTATCCTTGGTTGATTTACTTGGGTCTAGATGGACGCGTGGGGGTTTTGGGTTTGTCTTGATTAAGCTTTTATTTATAGGTGTTTATCTGTTTTTAGCTGTTGCTTTGAAGGCGCCCCCCAGGATCTTAAATAGAGTCGTCGAATTGAGGTGTTTAGTTTATTTAAGTTGTTCTGGTTATTTGGTTTGTGTGTGGTGTTCTCGGTGGTCGTCGCCGCCGGCCGGCGGACAAGGGGTAAAGCTTGGCACGGTCCTTGATCTAAGAGGGGCAGGGCAACTCTGGTTGTTCAGTCGTAAAATTTTTGAATAAATAGGGTTTTTTTAACGGATTGAAGGCGAGAAAGATATGTGCTTTTGCTGAAAAATCGTTGACTAATTGTTGTGTGCGGTCGAAAGACTTATTGAGCGATTTAGCCGGCGACTTTGAGGTAACCGCCTTGTCTCTTTCTCCAATGATGTCCTTTCCTAATGTGGAGATTGGGTCATGACTATGCGAGCAGCACATCACGAAAATAAAGATCGGCCTCGGTCGATTCCCGTGAACGATGCCTTGGGTTTCATCGGCCCGTATCGCCTGCTCGAAAAAGTCGGCCAGGGTGGTATGGGCTTGGTTTACAAAGCGGCTCATCGCGAGGACGAGACCGTCTTTTACGCGGTTAAGCAGATGCGGGGTATGGCGCCTAACGAATTGATGTTTCAGCGCTTTCAGCAGGAAGCCGGCGTTTTGGCGCGCTTGAATCACCCTCACATCGCCACCTTCGTTGAAGTCGGTTACGATGCCGAATGGCGGCCTTACTTGGTGATGGAATTCATCGATGGTTTGCCGTTGCTCGAATACGCGCGGGTCCATCAACTCGGTCTTAACGATCGCTTGCGGTTGTTTCACCAAGTCTGTGAAGCCGCCGCCCACGCGCACCGGCACGGCATTGTTCACCGTGACCTTAAGCCTGAGAACATTTTGGTAACCAACCAACGTTTGGGTCCTCGGGTTAAAGTGATCGACTTTGGTGTTGCCAAGCTTGACAGCGAAGCCGAAGGCCGAGCTTTAACCCAGGCCGGCGCGGTCGTCGGGACCTTGTCCCACATGAGCCCCGAGCAGGCCGGTTATCAAGACGGTCCGATTGACGCTCGTAGCGACGTCTACACTTTGGGTTTGGTTCTGTACGAATTAATCGCCGGTGTTTTGCCGTTCGATCGTGAACGGTTGCATCGCAAGCCTTTGTTCCGGCAGATGCGTTGCTTGTTCGAGCAGCCTCTTGTCACACCCGCGCAGCGGTTACGCGCTCTGCCCGCCGCCGACCTCGCTCAGCTCGCCGCCGAGCGTGGGTTAAACAGCCGCCAGTTGTTGCGTGCCGTGAATGGACCGCTCGCCACCGTCATCGCCAATGCTTTGGCTGTTGCCTTAGGACGGCGTACCGCCGATGCCGCCGAATTGGGTGTCGCTGTCCAGCGCGTGTCGACGCAGGCTGAGACCAAGCGGTTTTTGCCGGCCGGTTTATTCCGCTGGGTTGGTTTGGGGGCCTCCTCTTGAACCGCATCCACGCGAACAGTCTCTCTCAACCGAAATGAAAGGGTTCGTGCCGAAAACACGAACCCTTTTTTTGGGTTTGCCCGGCGGAAAAGGCGAACCCACGCTGGGATTTGGGAAAGATTAAGCGGGGGCGCCGGCAGAAGACGGGGGGGGCGGTAAAGGTTGGTTTGGTGCACTACCAGTGTTGCCGCTAAACCTTTTCGATTCGGTTATATCGGCGGCTCTTTTCTGGTTGCCACCGGTTTGGTTCTTTTTTTACGAAGAAAAACACGAATAAACAAGTGCCGTAACTTCTCCTGGCGCTTGTCTTCTCCACCCGCCATAGCACCCGTGTCACCACCCAGACTTTCGGGTTATCACCAAAGTCTGCCGCGAGTCCGAGCATGAGTCCCGTTGCCTGGAGGTGGGTGCTCACCTAAGTCTCGTGTTGCGGCCCAATCGCCTTCAATTCACGAAAGATCGACCCGTAACAGGTAAAACGTCTTGTTTGTAGCCTTGTCTCTTTTCGTGTGTTTTGTGGTTCAACTTTTTGACACGCGACTGCCGTCATCTCCCTTCTTCCTTCAACCACGAAATGCACCCCAGGGCTTTACTCAAAACCCCCAGGACGGCCTTCCTCATCTTGGTGCGTGCGTTCGCTTGAGTTTACGAGGGGGTAAATATTTGGATTTGATAAGCTTATGTGGTGCGTGCTGCGGCACCCGATGGGCGCACTATCGCTTGGTTGTTCGTGAGCCGCACCGACGCCACCCATTGCATTTTGCGGTTTTTCCTTGTTTGATGCAGCTTGCGCGGTAACGTAGCAGTTGCCACTTCGCTTGTTATGGGAATTTCGATAATTGTTTTTGCTTTGAGCGAAAATGCCGTTACCATAGAAGTTGCTTTTTGGTCGGCGAGCATCTCTGATGCCTCTTATATCTGTTCCGGCCTTTTTTATTTGTCGTCCGTTCTTTATCTCAAGCCGTCTCGGCTGACACATCTTCTTTGTTTTTGTAAAATGTACGTTACCTTTTGGGAGACCTTTATGCGGTTCTTTGTGTGC
>JAUIFE010000017.1 GCA_030429565.1 Holophagae bacterium
CGGGCTGAAGTCAGGTAAAAACGGTCTCACATCGTTTCACTCGACTCAGAGGAGAGTGGACAAGGAATCCGTGTACCTACAAATACGGTGGGTCCCTTTTCGGTTATCAAGGTGGGTCCTTTTTCGGGGTCTTCCGCATATTTGGTGAAAGCCCCAAAATGAAAGGTGAAAATCAGCAGCGGCACCGGGTAAAGAATGACTACTGTTGACCGGTTATCTTGATTTTAGTTTCCTGAAAGAACTCTAATCCGTAAGAGGTCAAAGCAACCACGACCATACATATCTCGTTTGATTTTTTTGAGGCGATTGACCTGACCTTCAGTTTGGCCATTACTCCATTCTAGTTCTACCCCATTTTTGATAGAGTCTTTATCTTCCCTTAGGCGTCTAGCGAAATCTTTGAGAGCCGAAACACTGCTGATTCCTGCCTGATCGAGCCAATAATCAATAAAATCACCCCGACGATTTTTTATGATTAAAACAAGCTGGGAGACTTTTCTTACTACCTCTCCCAAATCTGGCAGCGTGATCTTCAACTGGTCAAGTTTTCGTTGGTCCTGGCGTGACACTGTTTTCACCGGACTTGATAACCAGATAGCTAGCCTTCTGAGGCTCGGTTGCTGAAAATTACCCCATCTCCTTAAATGTAAGTATTTGATTTTAGGATTGTTCAATGATTCTTGCCATGGCTCCACGTATTTGCGAACGGTAGTTGCACACCCTTTGAATCCTAGCGGTAAAAGGCGTCGGTAGAGTTCAGCCGCATTGTGGCAGCCGCCTTCCCAGAGTTTTTTCAGATAGTCGTCGTATTCAGAACACTTACTTCGTTGTTGGACTGGAGCAACTCTTTGTGGAGGTGACGTCATCAAAAAATATTTACTAATGGTTTTTCGAGAAGTTTTTAGCTCCCGGCTTATAGCTCGAATTCCGTAGCCATGCTTCTTAAATTTCTATACTTTCGTGTACCATTCTTGCGCATTAATCTCTCGCTTACCAGGGCTCCTCTTCTCTCGATTTCCGGTAGCCTCATTCTGTGATTCTCCGTCCTCGAAGTATTCGGACGGTAAGTTTTCTATTGCGCAAAGATCTGACCAAGCTTGTGTAATCTTTTTGCCCATTCGGCAAACGACCTTATCTACTAATTCCGAAATATTTTTTCGAAGATGCCATCGGTCAACAACTTGAATCGCATTCGGTGAACCAGTATTAGAACCATGCTTATAGGCTTGAGACCGATCTCGGGTAACAATTCTAACTTCGGGGTGCTGTACTAACCAGTTGTGCAAATCAGATGCCTCTCGACCCTTCAATAGGTCGATAGGTTTTCGTTTTTCCAGATCGACTAAAATTGTTCCGTAATCATGCCCTCGTCGGAATGCAAAGTCATCGACACCAAGAACACGGACTGCTGAAGGTGTTGGTGACAGGTCTCCAGACAGCGGCGCTCACGCATGGGTTGTCAGGACGCGGGGCTGTGTTTGGCATGGTTGATACAGGCCTTGATTGGCGACACCACGATTTCCGAGATGGAAACGGGGATACCCGTCTTGAACTGTTGACTCATGCCCATGTAATCCAAACACGTGATAACGATCATGATTATGAACAGCATGAAATTGATGCCGCCCTTAGCGGCGGGCCGGCGATAGCGAGTGGTGATCCTGACGGGCACGGTACCCATTGTGCCTCGATAGCGGTGGGCAACGGTCGTTCAGCGAGTGATCGTTATCGGGGGGGCTCCAGAGGCGACGATCATGGCAATGCGTAGCGATACCCTTCGTGATCCCCACACGATTCGCGGTATTCGTGAGTTTGTCAATCGCGCCGGCGAACGGCCGGCAGTGATTAATCTTAGTCTGGGCGTGTGGTCCTGGGATTTAATCCCTTGGAAGCTCGGCGGCGGTGCCGGTGTTATCATCGTTAGAACAGATTTGCCGGGGGGCGCGATGCAGACACAAGAGATGGAACACCAACTGACGATGACGGTTTTGATGACGCCGGATATGGCCAACTTTTCCGGGAATGTTCACGGTGGCGCGATTTTAAAGCTTTTGGATCAGGTGGCTTATGCCTGTGGGAGCCGTTTCGCCGGCACCTATGTGGTCACGCTTTCGGTGGACCAAGTTTTGTTTAAAGAAGCGATCCACGTGGGCGAGTTGGTGACCTTTTTGGCGTCGGTCAATTACGTCGGCCGCTCTTCGATGGAGGTGGGTATTAAGGTAATTACCGAAAACATCGCCAAACGCACCAAACGGCACGCCAATAGTTGCTTTTTCACCATGGTTGCCGTCGACGACACCGGCCGACCCACCAAAGTACCGAGCCTGAGCCCATGCACGGCGGCCGAGAAACGCCGTTGGAAATGTGCTGAGTTGCGCAAGCAATTGCGCCGCGAGTTGGGTGGGCGATTTGACGAAATTCGCAAAGTGACGGTTAGTGACGGGAATTGTGGCTAACATGTGCAATGCTGCCAGATTGATTATGGGTTGATTTGGTTAAGTAGACGTTGGATTTCCTGAAGCAGGCGTTGGTTGCCGGCCTGTTCAGCCAGCGCCTTGGCGGCCTGAAGTTGTTGCTTTGCCTCCTCAAGGCGATCACTGCGACTGAGGGCTACCGCCAGCGTGTACCGGTAGGACGGCTGGTTGCCGCCGCTCAGGGCGACTGCTTTTTCGGCGTAACGGACGGCTTCCGGGTAGCGGTGAATTGCTTGTTGCGGCGCGGCCGAGAGCAACCACGCCAAGTTATTGGCGACGTCGGCACGATTTGGTTCCAAGCCGAACAACATGCGGAAGGGCTCAACCGCATCAGACCAGCGTTGTTCGAGCAAGGCGCACATGGCGACGACGCGCAGCGCTTCCGGTTGTTGCGGTACGTGCGCCAACACACTTTGGGCGAGTGGGTTGGCTTGTTGGAAGCGATCATTTTTGGCGTAAACCAGCATCAGTCGTAGCTGGGTTTCGTAGACCTCGGGCCGCATTTGCAGGGCTTGGCGGAAATGTTCCTCGGCAAGGCGACTTTGGTTATCGTGCATGGCCAGGCTGCCGAGCATGACGTGGGCGCGATAGGTGGAGCCGACATCCTTGAGTGAAGCCTGCCACAATTGCTGTTCACTGCCCCAGTCGGCCAGGCGTTGCCGGCTCAAATAAGCGCCGAACCCAACCAGACCCAAGGCGATGGCAACCATGACGCCTCGGCGATGGCGGGAACGGGCAAGCGTTTGTTCCAGCCCCCAGGCGATCCCGAAACAAAAGGCGAGCGAGGGCACATAGAGATAGCGGTCGGCCAAAAAAAACGGTGAAAGTGGGATGAAATTAGCCGTGGGTAGCCAGGTAAAGAGGAACCATGCCACCGCCAATCGGTGTGGGCCCGTGGTTTTTCCGGTCAGGATGAACCAGAAGCCGGCAAGCAAAAGCAGGGCACCGATGATGACGGCGCCGAGGTTCCGTGCGGGCACCAGCGGATACTCGGCCGACAACGCGGTGGGCATGAGGAGCAGTCGTGCTTGGCCGGTCACGTTGGCGAACACTTGTCCGATGACGGCGCCATAATGGTTCAACTCGCCACCGAACAAAGCGCGAATACTGTCACCGGCGAGGATGCCGTAGACGCCGGCGGCGAGCAGGGTCAGGCCGGCACTCGCGCCGATGAGGGCGGTGGCGAACCAGGGCGAGCGGCGTGGGAGGGTGTGAAACGGCTTGTGGCCGTGGCGCCAAAGGTACCAGGCTAAAAAAGGGACGGCCCCAATGACGGCCACTTCCTTGGCGGCCAGAGCGAGAGCAAAACACAAAGCGGCGCCGCCGTAGCGGTTGCGCTGTGACCAAGTGGTTTGCTGCAAACACATGCAGCATAGGGCGAGGGCGAGCATGGCCAACATGTCTTTGCGGTTGACGAAACTGACGACGGCTTCGACGTGAACGGGATGGACGGCAAACAGGAGTGCGCCGATCAAAGCGACGCGGCGTGACTGTGGCAGGCGTCGGACGAGCGCGTAAACAGCAACGACGACGGCGGCGTGTAACAGTAAATTGGTGAGATGAAAACCAAAGGCACGTTCGCCCCACAGTGCATAGTCGAACAAGTGAACGGCGTAGGTGAGGCCGCGTGGTCGCAGTAAGGCGCGCTCCGGTGATTGGCTGAGATGGGCCAAGCTCTCAATGCGAAAGGCGTCGTCGTACACAAAACCCAGCGAAAGCGCCGGCCAATAAACCAAAAATGCGACGAGCGCGGCGACGAGTGGCCAAAGCCAAGCAGGGCCGGCGAGATCAGTGGTGGGTGTTGGGTTGGCGTGCTTCGCATCACGCGTTTTTGGGGCGGTTCTTTTTTTGGCCACGGGGGCGGTCTCCATCGAGTCATTGATCGAATGAGAAACGGGAGCAGGGCCGGCGCCGGACCCTTTTATTGGAACAAAAAGTCGGGAAAATCCATGTCGATACTTTGACTGTCACAGGGCGCAATCGAAGCGGAATCGCAAGCGTTGATGCTGGATGAGGGTGGTGCGGCACCCAGTGAGGCAATGGATTGAGTGTCAAAAGATTGCGAGTCAATGGGGCCGCAATCCATGGTTCGGCCAAAGTGGTTGATGCGCACGCCGAGTGAGCCGAGGCTGTAGTTAAAGCCTGGCCGAGAGAGGGTGAGGCGCGCGGTGGTTTCGCTGGTCTCGGTGACGGAACGGGTTAGCGCCACGCCGGTCATCGAGCGCACGGTGGAAACAACTACAGCACCAAGCGCGTTGAGCAGTTCGGTGCCGTTAACCTCGACCTCGACAAAAAACTGACCTTGGGCCGCGAGTTGGTTGGTGCGGTCGGTATCGGACACATAAAAGGACCAACCGATAAAGGTGCCGGCGGGGCAGTGGCGACAGCAGTCGTCATTAAACGGCAAGGTGAGATAAAGGCTTAAGGCACCGTTGGTAAAGTCGGCACCGTGGACGCGTAATTCGCCGGGCTCAAGCGTGTTGGAAGGTTGGAAAACAAAGGGTGCGGCGGCGAGATAACGCGCGCTATTGTTGCTGCGCCAAGCCCAGAAGCGGCCGTAGGGTGTGAGGTTGGTGGGAAATTCGGACGGCGTGGCATAGGCTCCTTGACCCAGGCTGACATTGAGGGCGTTGTTGGTTTGGGTATGCCCAAAACGAATTTGGGTGAGGATGCGCTGGTCGTCGCAGGTCGCGGTTTGGAAGTGGAGGTCGCCGGGGTAGGAAGTGCAATGGATGTTGGCGGGATCGAGGCCGAAGCCACGGCCGCGAATTTGCACGCCGCTGCACAAAGTTCCGCTGCTAGGCGTGACTGCGAAGATCCCGGTCCCGTCGCCGGAAAGGTTTTTACGTGGCTGCACAAATCCCAAAACCTTGGGCTGGAATGCCGCACCGGCGGCGGCTGCGCCGGCCAAAGAAGTTTTGATGGCGCTGCGCCGGTCCATGGCACTGAAACTTGGTTTATGGTTGTCGCGATCAGAACCTTTGCTCATAGGGGTTTTACCTTTTGATGGAATAGCGACCCAAGCGGTCGTCAGTTAAATAGGAAATCGGGGAAATCAACAGGAATGGACGGACATTGCTGCGACGGCACGCTGCAGCCGTCGACCGAAACGCTGCCCTTGAGTGCGGCGCCTTGCACCGAGAACGAACCAAAGGAATCACCTGGCACGGAATCTTGCTCAATCGACCCACAGGGTTCAGGGTTATCCAGGGTGTTGAGGCGCAGCGACAGGTCGCCGGCGGCGAGGACGACACCGTCGACACTGCTGACGACCACGGTGACATCGTCGGGTCCGTTGTTTTGTTGGATGCTAATGACGGCGTCGCGATTGAGCATCGAACGGAGTGTGGCGCGCAAGACGCTGACCACTGCTTCGGCGAGATGCAACGCATCGACGGCTTCCTCGAAAAAGAAGGCGCCGCTGCAAGCAATACCGCTTTGATCAGCGGGGTTGCGCGCTTGGAAAAAGAACTGGGTGAAAGTGCCTTGCGGTAGCTGCGGGCAGCAGTCGTCGTTGAGTGGCAAGGTCAGGTCGAGGCGCACGCTGTTGGCGACGGCGTGGCCGCGATAAACCAACGCGCCCGCCGGTAAATTGGGGCGCGTGACATAGGTGACGGCACGGGCCGCGCTGTAGGCGCCGGTCCCATTGCTGCGCCAAGCCCAGTAGCGACCGTGCGGTTGCAGGGGACCGGTCAGCGTTAAGGGGGTCGCGTAAGCGCCCACGCCCACTTGTAAATGGAGGGTGGCGGAGAGTTCCTCGCGTCCGAGGTCGACGCGGGTTAGCACGCGCTGATCGTCGGCGAAGACCACGCTGTTGTGCAGCATACCTTGGCTGGTGAACACCAACATATTCTGGGCTTCGAGGCCAAAGCCGCGCCCCGAAATTTGGATGCCGCTACATTCAGTTACACGCGTCGGGGTAAACGAAAAAATGCCGTTCCCTTCGCCCGATAAATTTTTGCGCGGCTCAACAAAGCCGAGCACGCGCGGTTGGAAACTCGCGCCTGCCGCCGCCGCCGTGGTGAGCGTTGCCTTAATGGCGGTCCGCCGATCGATGGTGTCGCTATCACGATTGCTGTTGTTTTGCTTTTGACCGGTTGTCATCGCCATTCCCTTGTTTGAGGCATTTTTAATCACCCGTGCCGGCGTTTGAACACCACAGGCAAAAGGTCGGCAAGCGGTCGCGCAAACCGTGCCGGTGCGTCGCGCCGATGGGTCGCCCGTGAAACGCGTTGTTATGGAATAAGGGTCATGCTGAATCTATCGTCTTTTACCGGCAAATACATCAAGGGTGGGTGCGCATTTGTTGGTAATAAACAGGTTAGCGGGTGCTTTCGCTTGCGGGAATTCTCGGTGGTTGCTTGGTTGTCGGCCCGATTTGCTCTGGCGGTGTCTTTTTTACCGTGCCGGCGGCGGCGGGGCACCCTATTTCGAGCTAGAATAAGCGCGCCCGCATGCGGCTCGACCGGCGGTGAGGAGTTTGGTTTGCATCCTTTATCGGATCTCGAGGTGGTCTTCCACGACAATCACTTATTGGTGCTCCACAAGCCGGCGGGTTTGCTTTCTCAAGCCGACGAAACCGGCGATTTGGACCTCTTAACACTGAGTAAGCAGTGGGTCAAAAAGACCTACAAAAAACCCGGCCAGGTTTATTTGGGTTTGGTTCATCGCCTCGATCGGCCCGCTTCCGGTTTGATGGTGTTGGCGCGTACGTCGAAGGCCGCCGCCCGTTTGACGCGTCAGTTTCAGGCGCGTACCCCCCACAAGCGTTACTGGGCGTTGGTCGAAGGCGAGCTTCACGGTGAAGGTCGCTGGGAGGACTACCTGGTTAAATCGGGACGAGTGGTGTCGGTGGTTGCCCAAAAAAATCCCAAAGCCAAGTACGCGGCCCTGCGCTGGCGCAGCGTTGCGGTTCAGGACGGCACGACGCTGGTCGCCGTTAGTTTGGAAACGGGGCGGCCCCACCAAATTCGCGTCCAATTTGCCAGTCGCGGTTATCCGTTGCTGGGTGATTTGCGCTATCGGGCCACGCGTCCCTTTGACGGTCAGAACTTGGCGTTGCACTGTTACCAACTGGGCCTCGAGCATCCCACCAAACGCGAGCCGATGCATTGGCTGCACGATGCGCCCGCGTCTTGGGCTGCTTGGTTTGCCGCGCAACGGCGTGCGCAACTGGTGCAGGCCGCCGCCGAATCCTAAGCCTCGGTGTCTTCGTCCTTGGGGTGACGCGGTAGCCGGATGGTGAAGGTGGTTCCGACGCCTTTTTCGCTGACGACTTCGATATCACCACCCATCATGCGGCAAAACTTGCGGCTTAAGTACAGGCCCAATCCGGTGCCGCCTTTGCCGCCGCCCGCGCCAACCTGGCTGTACTCGCGGAACAGTTGCGCCACTTCCTCGCTGCTCATGCCGATGCCGTTATCGGACACGGCAAACAACACATAATCCTTGCCTTCGCTTTCAACGACGCTCACCGACAACACGACTTCGCCGTGGTGCGTGAACTTGCACGCATTGCTCATCAGGTTGATCAGCGATTGGCGAACCTTCATCGTGTCGGCTTCGATATTGTCGAGGTTTTCCGGGCAGATCAGTTTGACTTGGTTGGCATTGACCAGTGCCAGCGGTTTGACCATTCCCGTGATTTCTTCGAGCAGGGTCGGAACCGAAATCGACTCGAGGTGCAGGTCCATGCGGTGGGCTTCCATTTTTGAAAAGTCGAGGATGTTGTTGATCAGGTTGAGCATGTGGCGACCGGCGACCTGAATGCGTTTCAAATCGCCGATATTCTCGACCGTTTTGCTTTCGAGAATTTCTTCTTCTACCAGTTCGGTGTAACCCAAAATGGCGTTGAGCGGCGTGCGCAGTTCATGGCTCATACTGGCCAGTAGGTCCTCTTTATCTTGGGGTTTTCCGCCCGCCATGGCGTGCTGAAAGGCTTCAGTTAAATCCGCCGTTTGTTGCAGATGTTTGTTGAGTAGGTTGGTGGTCATACGCAGGCGATGACTGGTTTGGCGGGCGATTTTTTTGAGGATGGCAATGTAAACCGTGGGCACGCGTTCGGCCAGGGAGTTGAGGTTGTCCTCGGAGAACAAAATCAGCGTGGCGCGATCAACCACCTGAATCGAAGCAGAAATGGGCTTGCCGTCCAATAAGGCCATTTCTCCAACGGCGTTGCCTGGCTCAATCGAGGTGATGCGCTGAAGCCCGCCGTCGCCTTTTTTGAGAATGTCGAGCCGGCCCTCGACCAGCAAGAACAAGCGCGGTGTGGTTTCGCCCTCCTGCATCAGGAACAAACCCACCTCGGCCACCACCACTTGGGCTTGGTCGGCGACCAGTAACAGATCTTCGGTACTAAAATCGCCGAACATTTTGGTGCACTGGAGCATGGTTGAAATACGCGGCGCATCGCCTGCCTGGGCGAGAATGGCGCGCAAGCCTTCCGGCAATTCCTCTGATCTCATGATGCCTGGGAACCCCCTGACGGTTCGATGTGGCGTCGTTTCAGCTCGGCGCCTCGACATCGGTATGGTGCTCGTGGTTTTTGCGAACGTATGCAACAAATTTAGCGGCAGGTACCGGTGGGCTACAGTAATAACCCTGAATTTCGTCGCAGCCTAAGGTGCGCAGCAGCTCGTACTGCGCTTCGGTTTCGACGCCTTCTGCGACCAAGCGCAGGTTGAGGCTGTGGGCCATGGCGATGATCGAAGAGATAATGGCGCGATCATCGTCGTTTTCAAGAATGCCGTTAATAAACGAACGGTCGATTTTGAGTGTGTGGATCGGAAAGCGTTTGAGGTAAGCGAGCGAGGAATAACCGGTGCCGAAATCGTCGACCGAGATTTTGATGTTCATGCGCTCAAGGTCTTTGAAAATGGCAATCGCATGGTCCACATCGGCCATGACGGCACTTTCGGTAAGTTCTATTTTCAAAAACTTGGCATCGAGTCCGGCTTCCTCCAGCAGTGATTGCGCCACATGGGCGAGATCTTGACGTTGCAGTTGCCGCGCCGAAATGTTGACCGCCACGGTTAGGTCGGGCAATCCCATCTCGCGCCACAGCACGGCTTGGCGACAGGCTGTCCGCAGCGCCCATTCACCAATAGGCAGGATCAGTCCGGTTTCTTCGGCGATGGGGATAAACTCGCCTGGGGAAATCATGGTGCCGTCGGCCTTGCGCCAGCGAATCAGGGCCTCCGCGCCAATGACCTTGTCACTTTGGGAAGACAGAATCGGCTGGTAGTAAAGTTCAAACTCCTCGCGATCAATCGCCGTGCGCAAGCTGCTCTCAATGTCCATGGCCGAGACGGCTTTCTCGTGCATTTCTTTGTCAAACACGGCGTATCTTGCCTTGCCCAAGGTTTTGGCACGGTACATGGCGATGTCGGCGTCGCGAATGACGGCCTCAGCGCTCTTGTAACCCAAATTGCCTTGGGTTATGCCGATACTGGCCGAAATATGGATTTCTTTTCCTTTGAGATGAAACGGGTTTTTCAGGGAGATTTCAATGCGTTGGACGACGCGGATCACTTCCTCGATCTCCATAATGTTTTCCAGCAAAACAGAGAACTCGTCACCACTAAGGCGGGCCACGGTGTCGCCCGGCCGGACCGTTTCGTTGAGGCGGTCGGAGACCTCGATCAACAGTTGGTCGCCGACCAAATGGCCCATGGTGTCGTTGACGGCCTTAAAGCGGTCGAGGTCGAGAAACAGGGCGGCAAAGTTGTATTCGTGGTAGCGCTTGCACTTCTGAATGGCGTGCTCGAGCCGGTTTTTAAACAAAATGCGGTTGGGCAAATCGGTGAGACGGTCGTAAAAGGCATCGTGACGTAGCTGGTCCTCGGCCTTCTGGCGCGCAAAATAATTGGCGAGCAGTTCAGATACAAAAAACAGCATACGGATGCCTGCCGACGGCCAGCGTTGCTCTTTTTCACAATCAAAAAAGCCGATAAAACCAATGGTTTCATCGTCAACCGTACGTACCGGCAAAAACAAAAACGCTTGGAACCCAATGTCTTCAAAAAACTTGCGTTCGGGTTCGGCGCTTTCCGGTAGATCTCTGGGCGATTCGGCGGCAAGGGGTTCGTTGGCGCGCACGCGTTCGTACCACCACGGAAAATGAATGAGTTCCAAACCGTGAAAGGCTTTGACCGCGTTGCTGCCGTCTTTTTCGGGCGCGTGCCATTGGAAGGTGGTGGCGATTTCGAGTTTTTGTTTTTTGAAAAGCGCAATAAAGGCATGGTCCACGCTCATAACTTCAGCCAGTAGTTCGAGGAAACTGTCGAAACGCGGTGCATGGGGCAGGGTTAACATGCCGGAAGCCTTGCCCAGCGTTTCTTCCATGTGGAGGCGTTTGCGCACTTCCCATTCTGCCAGGTTGCGCTCTTCGATTTCACTTTCCAGGCGACGGTTGGTCTCCACCAGGGTTTTGTGGTTGTTGGCGAGGCTGGCCTCGAGTTCTTGGTTGGCGACCACCAGTTTTTCACGGCGAAACTGGAGTACGACAAAAGCGACGGTGGTCAGCAACGACAACAGCACCAAACTGCGGAACCAAAGGGTGGTGGCCCCGCTTTCGAGCCGGCCGGCGTGTCGCGCCCAATGACTGAACTCCTCGAGGAAAGCATGCCGCTGGGCTAGATGAAATTGGTGGTAGGCCTCGCGCCAAGCGCGGCGGTCGCGCACGAGACGAAGGCGCGCTTGGGCCGTTTCCTGTTCCAGGGTTTTGGGGACGACGTCGTAGTTGTCCATTTCGGCTAAACGCAGGACCATCTCGCGGTTGATGTCGTCGTATTGCTGGAGGGCGTTGCGCAAGTTGCGTAGCTCGGTGGAGGGCGCGATTTGGATTAGTTCGATCAAAGCGGTTTCGATATCGCTGAAGTGGCGCTGTGCTTCCGCGACGGCGGCGGTGTCGCGTTTGGTGAGGGCCAAATCGTAGTGATAGGTCATGGCGGTGGCGCCACCGTCGATGCGTGCCAATAAGTCGTTCCACTGTTGGCGTTTCTGCATGACTTTATCCGCGTCCGCCGCCAGGTTGGGTGCATGGCGGCGCGAAATCGCGAGCTCGATAAAGGGGAACGCGATCAGCAGTAGCAGCAACAGCATGGTTTTTTTGGAAAGCGACCGCCAGAGCACGCGAGACTCCCCTTGGTTCGGCCGCGTCGTGGGTGCGCGGCGTCGTCAAATTCATAAAACGCGGCAACAGGTGCGGCCCAAACATCTCGCGTGGTGCCGGCACAGCCAAAATCTCATTGCCTCAGGTCCTTAAAGACATGTCGTCATTTTGGCGTGCTGCATTAACTTCTCGCTGCGAAAATGTGGTGTGGGTGCGGTGTTCGGCGCAGGAGTGGTGCATGGAGCCGATGTCGGGCTTGCTCGGTGCCCGCCTTTTTGCTTGAATCAGACGCGGATCTTAAAACGGAATTTTGAATGCGATTCGTGCGTGACGCTGGTTGTCGACCCGACGTCGCGATGAGGCGGAGGCCGGTCATGACAAAAACCCTATGTGTCTTTTGCGGTTCTAGTAATAATCTGGATGCCAAGTATTTTCAAGCAGCTACGGAAACCGGTGACCTGATCATCGACGGTGGTGCGCGGCTGATGTGGGGCGGCGGCCGCGTTGGTTTGATGGGTCGCGTCGCCGACCAAGTCAAAGACCGCGGCGGTTATCTGATCGGCGTGATTCCCGAACGCCTGCGCACGCGTGAAGTGGCCTTCGAGGGTGCCGACGAATTGATCATTTCCACCGGCATGGCCGACCGCAAAACTGAAATGATTCAACGTTCCGACGCCTTCATCACACTCGCCGGCGGCATGGGTACGCTTGACGAAGTATTGGAAGTCATCACCTTGCGCCAATTGGGCTACCACAACAAACCGATTTGGTTCGTCAACACCGACGGTTTTTACGACAGTCTGTTTTCCTTCTTTCAATCGCTTAAGCAAGAGGGATTTCTGTATCGCGACAATGGCGGTTTGTTCGAGGTCGTCGACAAACCGGGAGACTTACTGGAAAAGGTTCAAAACTTATGACCTAAGAAGCGCGTTAATTTACGGTGATTTTAGTGCGGGCCCGGTCCGCTTTGTTCAAGCCCCCTCGCGCTTATCGCGCCTCTCAGGGATCACGCCGTTGTTTAAAAGGGCGGCCTAACCCTGCAATGAAGTTCGGTCATCCTCCGTCATCGTCTGTTACCCGCATTTTTCCCGGATCGCTTGCCGGCAGGAGCTGCGCAATATCGCGCTGGGTGCGGAAATTCCCCTAGCGAAAAGCCCGCCTTTGTCCTGTGAGGCAACGACGGGGTTTGTGTAAGTTACATGTTTCTTGAGTTTTTGGTTCCTGGTGACCGCTTTGGGCCGCCGGCACGGCCTATGCACTCTGAGTGGGTGAGCCAATGACATCGGGCCACCCGCCCCAGCCACACCAAACGGCCGATCCGTCCGACCGAGAAAGGGGAAACCATGAACCACACACCCACCACTGTTAACGTTGTGTTCCGAACCCAGAATTACGAACTTGGCGCGCGCAATCGTTTGCGCCTTGAAGCGGAAGCCGGCAAGTTACAGGATCTCATTGCCGATTTTCCCGTTGCCGATCTCCATGTCGACATTCACGCATATCCCAAGCACCCTGGTTTTCACGTAAAAACCTCTTTGCGTTTGCCCAACGACACCTTGTTTACCGGTGATCGTCACGTCGACATGCACAGCGCTTACTTGCGCTGTATCCGTAAACTGATGCTCAAGGTTAAAGCCTACAAAGCCAAACTCGGGGGCGAACATCGCTACGGCAAGACACCTGAAGCCGAGATGGTCCGAGCGGCCGATGATGAAACCGCCTCGCTTGACCGGTTGACCCAAGCTGTCGCTGCTCAGGACTTTCACGTTTTTCGCGCCGCCTTGTCCCCATGGGAACCGGCCTTGCGCGAAAAGGTCGCCGCCTTTTGCGGTGAAGACGATCATGCCGCCATGATGATCGGGCATGGGTTCAATCGCACCGAACTGCTCGAAGAAATAACACTGAATGCCTTCGAGCATTTCGGCGACCGTGGCCGCACCCAATTTGAAGCTTGGCTGGGAGCTTGGGTCGAAACGTCTTTTGGGAAACTGGTCGCCGACCCCAAGTTTGAACGTCATCGCCTTGAGGCGATGCGCTAAGCCAATACCCTTGCATCGCTCCTAAGGCTTCCGGGTTAACGCCTGGCGGCCGAGGGTTCTCGACTTTGCGGGTTTTCCCTCATGGGTTGGGAAAACCCGCTTTTTTTGTGCGCTTGTGGCGGCGCCGCGGGGTTTACAAACGCAAGCCGACACCGAGGTACCACATTTTAGGCTGGGCGGTGGGTTTGCCGGCATCCGTCAGACCCGCGATGTTGGTGAAATCGAGTTGGTCCAGGTGACGGGTGTAGCCCGCGAACAGGGCCAAGCGCCGATATAGGCGCAGGTTGAGGTTGACCATGGTCCCTAAGCCCTTGCCTTCCTGGTCAATGACCTCTAGTTCGGGGTAATGCCATCGCGTGTAATGGGTTTTGATTTTGTCGAAGGTCAAGGCACCGCTGACCCGCAATCGCTGGTTGAACCATTGGCGGCCGTAACCCAGGTAGGCGCTGTTCCACGAGATCCAACGATGGGTGTTTCTGAAACCACCCCGTTCCAAATGAGCCTTGGGGCCGCCGTGAACCCCGAACATCACCAGTGCGTTGGGGTTCAGGTTGTAATTGATATGGAGCTCAAAACGAAAGTCGTCCAGTTCTGCATTTAAATTAGATGCGGGGAACGTGCTGTTACCCAAGCCAATGAAGCCATCCCATTTAGGCGGATTTTGAGCGAGCGCGTTAGAGAAGCAAAAGAGGGCTGTAAAAAAAATAGTGCGAATCAACGTCGTACCTCAAATGAATGATGTGAGGCGACGCAGCGGAACTTGAATGCAAGGGAAACCTGGCCGGCCGCGTCGCTACAGTGTTTTGTGACAATTCGCGTGCCAAAGTTGATGTCGCCATTTCTGGTGACACCCCTTGTTGTCATGGGTGCTTGCGGCGATAGGCTTTGGGCTAGACCCTGTCTTCGGCGGTCAGCCGTTCGATGTCGCCAAAAACCGCGGCGAGTTCTTCGCGAAAGGCGCCAATTAACGCGGTGATGTCACCCGGCGGTTTCTGTTTAAGGCATTTCTCAAGCGGTAAAATAATGCGGTACAGCCGGTCCGCGCCTAGGTTACCCCCCACCCCTTTGATGTTGTGGATGACGGCGCGGGCCGCATCATAATCGCCGTCTTCCAGCGCGTTCTCAATGCGTTGCATGGCATCGTGATTGTCATCGCGGAAGGAAGCAAGGACGCGTAGATAGAGTTCGCGGTTGTTGCCCATGCGGTGGATGCCCATGGCGGCGTTAAGTGTCCCCACGTCGGTGTCGTTTCCCGGCAACGCGTCGGCATAGGCCGTGCGGCGGCCGCCTTCGCCGATCCAACCGGCCAGGGTTTCGTACAAAATAGTAGGTTCAATGGGTTTACTGACAAAGTCGTCCATGCCGGAGGCGAAACATTTCTCGCTTTCGCCGTCCATGGCGTGGGCGGTGAGGGCGATGATCGGCAGACGTGGGCGACCGTGGCCGACCTCGCCTTCCCAGGCGCGAATGGCTTGGGCTGCATTGTGGCCGTCCATCACCGGCATCTGTAAATCCATCAGAACCGCGTGCCAGGTGCCGGGCGCTTCGCTTTTGACACGCTCAACCGCCTCGTGGCCGTTGGCGGCCATGGTCACCTGGACCCCTTCGCCGTTTAACAGTTCGCCGACGACTTGACGGTTGATTTCATTGTCTTCCACGACCAGCACGCGCAAACCTTTGAGCGAGCGATGGGGCCGTTTTGCCAAGGCGCGATTGAGCGGAAAAACGTCTTTGGCTTGGTTGCGACCCAGCGCGGCCATCACGCTGTCGAAGAGGGAGGAAGGTGTGATGGGTTTGACTAAAAACAGCGCGGCCCCCATGGCAACAGCCCGTGCGCGTTCCTCATCACTGTAGAGGTTGGGGACCATCATGACCAAGCCGGCTTGGGCTAAGGCCGGGTGGGTGCGCACGCAGCGCAACACATCGAGGCCGTCGCGGTCGCCCAGGGTGCGATTAAATAACAAAAGTTCGAAGCGTGCCGGTTGTTTGCGGTGCAGTACTTTGCGGAGCGATTCCGGCGAATCGGCGGCGGCCGGCACCAAACCAAAGTGTTTGAGTAAGGCCACCACGGTTGTGAGGACGGCCGGGTTGTCCTCACAGACCAAAACGCGGGCACCGGCTAAGTAAGCCGGTCCGTTGAAGCGACGCGGAACTGTTTCGGCGGCGGCGGTGAAGGCGCAGCGGAAGGCAAAGGTACTGCCCTTGTCGGGTTTGGAGTCGACCTCAATCTTGCCGTCCATGAGTTCCACCAAGTATTTGGAAATGGTCAAACCCAGGCCGGTGCCGCCGTATTTGCGGGTGATCGAGCTGTCGGCCTGGGAAAAGGAGCGGAAGAGCTTGTCGATCTGCATCGGTGTCATGCCGATGCCGGTATCTTCAACCGAGAAATGGACCCAAATGCGATCATCGCCGGCAGGGGCCTGATCACGCCGGGCACGCACGGTTACCATCCCCTGTTCGGTGAACTTGACCGCGTTACCGGTGAGGTTGAGCAATACTTGGCCGAGACGCAGCGGGTCGCCGCATAGTTGCACCGGTACGTCGAGATCGATATCGAAATGAATTTCCAAGCCTTTCTCTTCCGCGCGGAAGGAAATCACGTTAGCCAAGTTTTGGAAGACGTTTTCCAGGTTAAATGCGACCTGTTCCAGTTCCATCTTGCCCGCTTCGATTTTCGAGAAGTCCAAGATATCGTTGATGATCCCCAGCAGGTTTTTGGCGGCCAGTTCGATTTTGGAGACATAATCAAACAGTTTCGGTGACAAATCTTCTCGTAGCGCCAGGCCGGAGAAGCCGATGATGGCGTTCATCGGCGTGCGGATTTCGTGGCTCATGTTGGCGAGAAATTCCGACTTGGTTTGGTTGGCTTTTTCCGCGCTTTGTTTGGCCGAGGTAAGTTGTTCACTGACCGTTTTTAGGTGAACCTTCATGTCGTTGAAATGGCGTGCAAGGGTGCCCAGTTCATCGTCGGCATAAACACGAGCACGGCTGTCAAGGTTGCCTTGTTTGACCTCGGCGACCGAATCACTGAGCGCATCAATGGGGAATTTGATTAAACGCCGCAACAGCAAAACGACCAACAAGCTGGTCATGGCAATGGTCAGCGTGAATAAGGAAAACAAAAACACCCGCACCCGGCGGATCTCGCCGTTGAGGTCGCTGATGTCGAAGGTCATGACCACTTCGCCGATGGGAATACCCGCACTTTGGTTGCCGGCTTTGATGAAAATGGTGCTGCGGTATTCCTGAGCGAAGGGCGGCGTTTGACTGTACCCGCCTTTAGCGGGAATTAAGTTGACACCTTTTTCGTTAAAAACACTGATTTTCTCGAGGTTGTGGCTTTCGAGAAAGCCAAGGGTTAATGCCAGTACAGTGGCGTAATCACTTTCCGCAAGCGGTGCGGCATAAATGTCGGCGGCCAGTTCGCACAGGTAGCGGTTTTGTTGGTTTCGTTCACGGCGCAAGTGTTTGACCATCAACTCGATTAAAAAAAAGCCGGGTACCAGCATAAAGGTCACCAAACAGCCAATGACGACCATGTTCATCTTGGCGGAAATCGTCCGCCGCTGCACCAACTTCATCGGCTTAGTTGCCGTTGGTGACAGCGTTGTACCAAGCCGAAGTGACCTGGATCTCGCCGGCGATAATTGCGGCTTTGGCGGCGTCGACCTTGGCCATGGTGGCGGCGGGGATTTGGTCGCGGGTGTAACGCATCGGCGTCAGGCTGACGCCGTTGGCGGCAAGACCGGCACCGACGGCACCTGGCTGAAACACGCCTTTGACACAATCTTTGACGGTGTTCTCCAGCACCACATCTAGCTTTTTGACCACACTGGTGAGAATGGTGCCTTTGGCCAGGTGATCTTGATCGGAATCGCAGCCGATGGCTTTGACATTAAGCTCTTTACATTTATTAAAGACGCCCAGATTGGAACCGCCGGCAACCGCGAACACGATGTCGGCCTTGGCTTCACCCACCAATTCTTCAGTTAGGTGGGCCGCCGTGACGGGATTAAACCAGGGTACCGTCTCGGGATCGGCAAGATTAATCCAGCGCTTCTCAATCACAATATCTGGTCGGGTGGCGCGCGCGCCTTGCTCAAAGCCGACGACAAAATCGAGTACCGTGTTTTCCTGTTTGCCGCCCACCACCCCGAGGACGCCGCTTTGTGAGAGATCGGCGGCAATGATGCCGGCAAGGTAGGCTGCTTCGGCCGTTAAAAAGAAACGTGAGGTAAGGTTGGGTAAACCGTCGACGACTTTTTCGTCCATTAATATAAAGCGCCGGTCCGGATGGGCGGCGGCAAGGCGTTCGACCGTGTTTTTGACCAAGTACCCTTCGGTTGCCAGAATGATCTTACAGCCGTTGGCGATGCATTTCTCGATGACGCGTTCGCTGGGGGTTGTTTCGTTGGGTGTAAATAGCTCCAAACGAAAGCCTTCTTCCACCTGGGCTTTGGCCATGGCGGTGTACTGCATGTCGTTGAAACCCTTGTCGCCGAGCTGATACTCCTCGAAGGCCATGCACACACGCGCCGGCCCGTCCCCGTCCTCGGCTTGGTTGGATTGGGTTTTCGCGGCCGGAGTCTCCGGCTGTTGCGTGCAGCAGGTGAGCCAACCGGCAATCATCAAGACAAGCAAACGGGCCGGTGTCAACGTGATCCTCCCCCTAAAATAAACGCCGTCCATTTCTCACAGGTTCATCTCTTATCGGCACCAGCCGCCAAATCACCAAATAATCTGCCAAGAAAACGCGTGTTTCTCGCCGTGCCTGCATTTTCCAACTTTGAAGGTAGGACATGAGCGCTTGCAGGCCGAGTTCACCCGGGGCCTTGTACAAAAGCGCGTTGATGGTGCGACGAAGCGTGTGCGGCAGCCGAGGGTTGCGTTAAAATGGGGTTCTTCTTCGCAAAATGCGCCGGAAAGGCCGGCCCGCTTGTTTGGGTGATGTCGCCGCCTGTTTCCTGTGCCTCTATCTCATTTAAACAAAGGATTTCGACCATGGATTATCAGTCCCTGATTCGCGATATTCCCGACTTTCCCAAGCCTGGTATTATCTTCAAAGACATTACGCCGCTGCTCGCCAATGCCGCCGCATTGGATGCCGTGATTCAAGACATGGCGGCCCCGTTCAAAGACAAAAACATTGATTTAATTGTTGGTATTGAATCGCGCGGTTTCCTTTTTGGGCCGGGTGTTGCGCGCCAATTAGGTTGCGGTTTTGCGCCGGTACGCAAGCCTGGCAAATTGCCTTACAGCACCCATTCATTGACGTACGATTTGGAATACGGCAGCGATACCTTGGAGATTCACGTCGACGCCGTGGTTGAAAACCAACGCGTGGTTATCATTGACGACCTCTTGGCGACCGGCGGCACTGCTGAAGCGGCCGGCAAACTGATCGCCAAAATCGGCGGGGTGGTTGCCGGTTTTGGTTTTGTGATTGAGTTGGGTTTCCTCAAGGGTCGTGACCGCTTAGGCAACACGCAAATCGAAGCGCTGATTAACTATCAATAACGAAATTAGCAACGGGCTCGGCCGCCAGGGGCGAGCCCGTTGTGCTTGGTTCTTGTTTACGGCGCCGGTCGTCCTTTTTGATCCTGTGAATCCGTGCCCGTGACAATTTCGGTCACGCGGCTCGCACGGCCACGGCTGTCGAACACGGCCAGTTTCACCGTTTTTGCCGCCGTAATCGGCGTTTCGTACAGCGCTGATTGGCGTGTCGGCTCGCTGCCGTCGGTGGTATAGCGAATGGTTAAGCCGGGGAACGGGCTATTGGCATAAATGCGGTCACCGTCCACGCGTGCACCTGGCGGCGGCAAGCGATAGGCGTAGCCGCCGTTGTAGACGTCCAGTTTGGGCAGTTCCACTTTGCCGACACGGTGGGCGAATTGAAACCAATCTCGCGTTAGGGCTGCTTCGCGTTGCGGTGACGTCGCCGCTGTTTCCCACTTGGGCTGCGCCGTCCAAGCCCGCTCGGCTAAGCCGAACAGTTTGGGCAGCAACATGTACTCGAGTCGCTCGCGCGTGGTAACGGTTTCGGTCCAAAGTTGACCTTGGATTCCGATGATGCGCTTGCGCCCGGCGGCGCTTAACCGCTCATGGTTGCGGTAGCTGTCGGGATTAATTGGGCGGCCCATGCGGTCAAAGGCGCCGCCTGCGTAAACGTTATAGGGCGAGAAACGAAAGACCTTAAACGTATCGATGTAGCCGGCCCAATAATAACCCGGCTCTTGGTAATCCTTTTCATAGGCCAGGTCGAAGTACATATGTGCCGCCGACGACAGCACCACTTCAAAGCCGTTATTGGCCAGTTGATAGGCCAAGGCTTCGCGACCAAATCCCGGAATATCGTTCCACACGTAGGTGCGTGCCGGCGGTTGTTTGAGCTTTTCATTAAAGATGCGGTGAGGATCGTCGGCGCCGTGGTCCTCCAACAACGCGATTTCCTCCCAGCCGGCCAGCACAATCTTGCGTTTGGCCAGTGCGTGATGTAGCTCTTCGAAGAAGTAGGCAAACAGGTGTTTGCCTTCGGTAAAGCCTTTTTCGGCCATGAACTTTTTGCAGGCCGGTGAATCGAGCCAAGCCCCTTTCGGCACCTCGTCGCCGCCCGCGTGGACCGCCTTTAAGGTCAGACCCGCCTCCTGGTACATGGTTGCCAAGTCTCCGATGACCTGTTCAATGAAGCGGTAGGCATCGGGCCGGCAAACGCAAATCACGTTGTCCTTCCAGCCTTGAACCGATTTGTATTGCGATTGATCCTCGGCATCGCGCAAGTTGGTTACCTGCTCAAATCCTTTGAGGGTGCGGTCGCCCCCCTTTTGGCGTCGTTTGTCGATGGCCTGAATGGCGGCGCGCGCGTGTCCCGGTAAATCAATTTCGGGAATGACCTCAATGTGTCGTTCGGCGGCGTAGCGCAACAGGCCCACAAAGGTTGCGCGGTCGTAGGCGCCCGAACCCTGGTGATCGCTTTCGGCGCCGCTTCCGAAACTGGGCACCAAATCGTCGGCGCCGGTACCGCGTGTGGCGCCGTATTGGGTCAGTTCGGGATAGTTTTTTATCGCCAAACGCCAGCCTTCATCGTCGGTTAGGTGGAAGTGGAAACGGTTGAGTTTGTAAAGCGCCATGAGGTCGAGTGTGCGGCGCACGGTTTCGGCGTCGTGGAAATGGCGTGCCACGTCCAAGTGGAACCCGCGATAGGCGAAACGCGGCGCGTCGGTAATGGCGACGCTGTCAAACGTCAGCGATTTGGGTTTTTCGCGCCATGGCGCCGGTTGAATTAAGGCAAGCAGACTTTGCACCGCATAAAACGCACCGGCCGGTTGTTCGGCCGACAATTCAATCGGTCGGTTCGGGCGAATGCTGAGCTGATAGCCTTCAGCGCGGCTGAGTGCATCGCCTTGCTGATTGACCTGTTGCTGCAAAAGGATATCGGCTTGAGCGTTGTGTTTCGCCGGAACTAATACGGCTTGCCACTGGAAATGGCGGCCGAGGAAGTCGCGCAGGTAGCGGGCTTCATTGGCAAAAGCGGGGTCGTAGACAATACGCGGGTTGGCGGTCAGAATGCGTTGGCCTTGACCCCACACCTGTTTGCGCGGCGTTGGCAAAATACCGCGTACGTCGGGGGCGGCGCCGTTGTGGCTCTTGAGGTTGCGGTGGTAACGATCCTTGGCGTCGGCGACGGGCATTTTGTCCTGCGGGCCACGTGTCATCAGGGCGGCGGGTGGGGTGAGGTGTTTGATGCGCAAGACTTTGACATCGGCGGTGGGGTTGGCGCGCCAGAAGGGGCCGGCCGGGCCGATGGAGGCATTAAGCGCAGCGGCCTCGAACTCTAAGTCGAGGACAAAGGTGTCGGTTGGTTTAAAGCCTGGCAGGGGGGCGATCTCCCACAGATCGCCGTTGACGTGGCGCACGGCTAAGCCGGTGCCGGGGGCGAGGGGCTCAATGGCGAGGGGTAAGTTAAAGAACAAACGCCATTCGGGTTGGGTGAGGTCGAAATTGGCAAAGGACAGCCAGGTCAGGGTGGCGCGGCTTGTCGGCCGGTCGGCGGTGGGGCCCGCCGTAATGCGCCAGGACAAATCGGGTTTTGTATCGGCCGCGTTTAGGCTGAGGACAAAAGGAACGATCAGGACGAAAAGGGCGGAGGGAAGGAGACGCATGGGGGCCACCTTTGAATTTGTTTTTTTAATTAACTAACATACTCGTAGGAATCTGCCAAGCCCGACCTGGCCTGGCGTGAAAAAAGCATCGTTAGTTAACGAAACGCCTTGCGCCGCCACCTTTTGATTGATTCACCCCCATCGGCCCGCTAAGATGAGGTGGGTTAATTTCAACGGAGCACCAGCCGGATATTACGTGAATAAAGTTATCTCTGCATCCCAGAAGGCCACGCGCGAACAAACTAAAGAGCACAATAAGCGCTTTATTTTGAAGATGATCTACGAGCGCGATCCGATCAGTCGGGCTGATTTGGCGCGATTGACCAAGCTCACCCGTGCCTCCATTTCCAACGTGGTTAGTGCCCTGTTGGAAGAGGATATGGTTTCCGAGGTCGGCCTCGCCAAAAAAAGTGTCGGCAAGCCGCCGACGCTGCTCAGTTTCAATAAAGACGCGCGCCAACTGATCACCTTGGATTTGGCCAGCGACATGTTTCGCGGCAGTTTAATGAACCTGCGCGGTGAAGTACTAGAACGCGTCAAGATCTCCTTGGGCGGGCGGCGCGGACCGGCTGCCGTCGAACAGGTGATCGCCCTGATTGAACAGCTTCAAGAACGGGCAACACAGCCGTTGTTGGGGATTGGTATTGGGACGCCCGGTGTGGTTGAGCCCTACCAGGGTGTAGTGAAAAGCGCAATCAACCTCAATTGGACCGAATTACCGTTGCGCGATTTGCTTCAAGAACGGTTTTCGCTGCCGGTTTATTTGGCCAACGACGCGCAACTGGCGGCCTTGGCTCAGTTCCTTTTCTCCTCCAACAAAGACGGCATCCAGAATTTGATTCTGGTTAAGGTCGGTCGCGGCATTGGTGCCGGTATCATCTTTGGCGGAGAAATCTTTTTTGGTGACGGCTTTTCGGCCGGTGAAATCGGCCACGTGGTGGTCGATCCCAACGGCAAGCTCTGCACCTGTGGTCACAACGGGTGTTTGGAGACGATGGCGTCTACCCGCGCGCTGGCCGAGCAAATGTCGCAAATTGCCGCCTCCAATCCCAGCTCGCGGCTGCACCAAATGGTGCGTGACGGCGAAACGCTGACCTCCAACGCCATTTTGCAAGCCCACTTGGACCGTGACTTTACCGTGCAGCCGGTGATTGAGCGTTCCGGTCGTTTCCTAGGTGGTGCGATGGCGCATATCGTCGGCGCCATGAACATTCGCCACATTTACATTGCGGGCAGTATGGCGCGTTTTGGTGACGCCTTGTTGGAACCGATTCGTCAGGAAGTTTTTCGGCGCTCCTATCCCGCCCTTATCAATCAAATTGAAATCAAAATCTCTGAATTGGGCGCCGACATTGTGCTGTTGGGCGCGGCCGCCTTGGTGTTGAATTTCGAGTTGGGTATTGTGTAGCACTGCTCTGCTTTGAAAAAGCGGGGCGGCGAACTTTTTGTGAAGCCGAATTGTTTGTGATATAAAGTCTGACGTTTTTGGCGCGGTCTTGCGCGTCTTTTATTTGTGGAGCCCGTGTGCTTGTCTCGGTGAGGCGGCGTGATTTTTTCGGGCCGCGCCTTAAACGGCGTGTCATTCATATGAAAAATGATCGGCGGGTTGCCGGTCCCTATCCTGCGGAAAAAGACTACCGCTTTCCTATGACTGGCTAAGACGTATTTTTTGTGTCTTAAGGGTTTACGGGAGAGTTGCCGGTTGTGGCCTGTGGTTCTTTGAATGAGGTTTTCTTTTGTTTACCAAGCCAAATGTTTTGTTTTTATTTTGTTTTTTTGCTTTTTTGACAGGCTCAGTTTTGGCCGGCGGAGCCAGTATTCCGGCCGGTGTCGAAGTAATTCTCCACGAGCGCGTGGAGAAAGTATTTCACCCCGATAACCCGTTTAAATATCTCGACCAGGAAATCGTTCAGGTGGCGGCCGGTGATGGGGTAACCACGCGCGATTGTCTCAAGGTTGAAGGTTTGCCGGATTTTTCCTTCTTTAAGGATCTCGATCACGCGGTAATGAACCCCGAAACGGGGGAAACGGCCGTGATTGCCAAGCATCAGTTCTTGAATGAAGGGCATTGGACTTTGTTTTTGATTAGCAAAGACGGTCAAATCACGATTCCTTTTCCGCACCGCAAGCTTGGCAAGCTGAAAGAGTCGAGTAAGTATTTTGCGGCGGTCGGCGACTACAGCCGGCGCGTAACGCGACCGACAGCCTATCGCTTTCCATTGATTCGGGAAAAAAAGACGAAAAAGAAATTTAATCCTGGATCTCTTTTTTCGGGGCCGTTTCGTGGCCTGGTGTGGATTCCCGGAACCCGAAACTTCCTGATGTACAGTTTTAAGTACCTGTATCTTTTGGACACCGAAGCCGGCAACATTCGAGAGATCAATGCCAAAGAATACGTGGTGAATCCTTTTAACAGTGATCCCTATCTCAACGTGGCCGGCGGGACGCGTTACGGTAGACATGCCTACATTTATCACCGTTCCGGTGTCCATCGCATTGAGTGGGATGGGTCAATTGTTAAGCTTTTTGAGGCGCGCAAGGGCCCGGCCGAAAAAGATCTGTTCAATCGCAACTTGGTTACCTTGGGTAAAAGTTTATCGAAAGTGGCCTTTGAGGTCTTTGGCGACGGAGACCAGTTTCGCATCGGACGCCAGATCTATGATCGGGAGGGCAAGGTGCTGCATGTGTTTAACCCTGAAAAAACGGCGATTACTTATTGTGAGGGGCGTCCTCTCTATGCCGCCACTCACAAAAGCTTAAAGGAATTGCGTTTGGTGGATGTTGAAAGTGGTCAAACACTCACCGCAACAACCAAAGACATGGCCGCCGCCAAACTTTTGATCGGCGCTGACGGGACTTCGGTCGCCGTGCTTTACCAAAAACACGCCGGTACTGAGCCGCCGACTTTTGATGTGTTTCGTCGTCGAGGTGACACGCTGGTTTTGGTTGCCTCCGGAAAAAGTCGTAACATTCCAGCGCTTTACCAGGATGCGTTGTTCTACGTTAGCGATGAAACGCTTTATGTGCAGCGTGGTGAACAACCGGCCCAGGCTTTCGCTACATTCGAGCGAAAGATTTCAGAATGGTCGGTCCGCGTGGGCGATGAACTGATCTATTCGACCCGCGGTCCCGTCGATTGGGGCGACGCCAAGCATCACAGTTCCTATCACTACATTCCGAACCCGGTGCACGTACCGGTACCGACGGTGAAGTTTTAACCATGCAGGGGCGTGTTCTTTATGCCGTTGTTTTGTGGTGGCGCCCCAACCGCGTGATTGGCCGCCCAAATAACTTGTGCGGCCAACGCGAATTTTTGTGAGGCGTAATGATGCTAAAACAAACCATGGCATGGATCTGGGTCTCGGTCTGGTTCCTTTTGGGTCCAGCCTGCTTGAGTGGCGAACCTGTCGAGATTTTTTTCCAGGAAAAGTATCGCCGTTTAGACCATCCGGACTCCTTTGTGCAGCGTTTGGAGCAGGAGGTTTTGAGCGTTGTCAAGAATGACGAAAGGACAACTATTTTGACCGCCGAACGCACTGATGCGCCTGTGTACTCTTTTTTCCGGGCTTACAGCCGGATGTTCGTGAATCCCGAAACCGGTGACACCGCTTTTTTAGGTCGCCACCAGTGGTTGAATCGCGGTTTCTGGACGCTCTTCATTCTGAAAAGCGACGGTCGTTTGTGGATGCCCTTTCCCTACGAGGAGGATTTTCCGCTAAGTGACAACGAAGAAATGGCCGCCGCACAACGGGCGGCGATGGCCGAGGTCATCAAACCCGAAGAACTTAAATGCACGATCGTTCGTGATGGAAAAGCCCCCAAGCAACGCTCCCCCAAAAAGATTTTTGATGTGTACCATCGCAATCTCGCTTGGATTCCCGGTACCCAAAAGCTTTTGTATGTTGGGGTTAGGCGCATTTGCGTGCTCGATCCGGCCAACCTGGAGATTCATGAGCGAAATACGCCCTCTTTGCGCGTTGAACAGCTCGGCCAATTGGGGCATTTCAATGTTTCCGGTGGTCATC
The DNA here is from genome assembly GCA_030429565.1 of Holophagae bacterium. Taxonomy (GTDB): domain Bacteria; phylum Acidobacteriota; class Holophagae; order Acanthopleuribacterales; family Acanthopleuribacteraceae; genus Acanthopleuribacter. The sequence goes on from JAUIFE010000017.1 coordinate 25,810, forward strand.
GCAAAGATGAACACTTGTTCCTTTACCACGAGTCTGGTGTCCATCGCGTCGAATGGGACGGCTTCCTCACCAAGTTGTTTACGCCGACACGTGGTGCCGCCGCCCACGAAGTGTTTCAAAAAACCAAAACCCATCCTGGCAAAATTCACACCGGCACCAACTTCCAAGCCTTGTACGATGGGGCGTATTTCCTCATTGGTAACCAGGTTTTCAATTGGCGTGGCGACCGGGTTCATTTGATTAACAACAAGCAATCACAGGTTGCTTTTTGCGCCACCAAGCCGCTTATGGCGGTAAGCCACCGCAAACTCAAACAACTGCGACTCACTCATCTCGAAAAGGGGACGGTTGCGAATGTGACATTGGACAAACGCCGCGTTAAAAGCCTGGCCGTGGGTGAGGACGGCCGGTTTGTCACTGTTCAGTATCATTCGAAATACCCGCAGGCACCGATTGACTTTGACGTATTTCGCGTCGACGGCACGACCTTAACCAAGGTTGCATCGGATGTGGTTTCCGGTGGCGATCCAGCGATTTACGGCGATACGGTTTATTACCAGAAAGGCCGCAAGTTTATGGTGTTACCGGTTGGTGGTACGCCGCGACAGTGGGGCCCCTTTGAGAGCAATCTCCAGGCTTGGACCCTGAAGGTCGGTAATGAAATCATCCACACCACTGCGCCGACAGCCGACCTTGAAGGTCTTAAGCGCTACGAGGAATCGAAGATGGGGGCCCCCACGATGTCCCCGTCCGGTGGGTGGCAATCGGACGGTGCTCCGGCAAAGGTGCCAAGTGGTTACAGAGATTATTAAAGTTTCGTGTCCAAAAATGAGACGGTGGACAAGGAGAAAGCCGCTGGTAACCCAAGTTTTTTTTAAGGAAGTGTGTGTGTCTTCTTTTAGTTATAAATACCTGGTAATGCTGTCTTTGTTTTTTAGTTTGAGCATGCTTGCAGCCCAGCCGGCGCTGCCGGACAACATGGAAATTCATCTCTTTGAAAAACCCGAGAAAGTTTTCCATCCCGACAATGGGCTCGTATACATGGAACGTGAAATGTGGCGGGTTGTCGGCCGCGAGGGGCTCGTCTCTTGGCAAGCCAACCAAGTTCAGGGCTTGCCGGATTACTCCTACTTTAGTGATTTTGAAAACCCCATCGTTCACCCTGAAACCGGCGACCAGTTGTTTTTTGGTCGTCATAAACTATTCAACCGAGGTGCCCGCACCTTGTTTATCTTGAAAGCGGACGGTACTTTGGTGGTTCCTTTTCCGCACGCCGGAAATGACAAACTCAGCCGGCGCAGCCATTATGCTGCTGCACACGAGGCCTATCTTGCCACAACGCGTGTGGCCGAAAAACGGCGTTTGCCGCTGTTGAGGCACGAGCGTTTTGAGCGTAATGTCAGCACCAAAACCATCCTTGGCAAAGGAGCCGACATCGCGGTTTGGGTGCCCGGTTCACGATTTGTGATGGCGGTAGGCTTAAATCGGCTTTTTTTGCTCGATTTAGAGAAAAAGGAGATTCATGAGACCGTTTTGGATAACTACCTTGCCGGTTCGGCTTGGGGAGCAAAGATTTTGAACTTCAGCGGTGGCGCCACCTATGGGGAGCACTTTTTTCTCTACAATGAGACGGGTGTCTATCGCGTTGAATGGAATGGTAGCCTGACCCACTTGTTTAAAGCCGATCAGCGTGAGCCTGGCCCGGACCTTTTTGACCACGGCACCATTCGTCCCGGTTCGATTCGTGCCAAATCTGATTTTCAGGCGTTTCGAGATGGTGCTTATTTCATCATTGGAAACCAGGTTCATGATCGGGAAGGCAATGTTGTTTTTCGTTTTTCGCCGAAACATTCCGAGGTCGCCTTTAGTCCGACACAGGCCTTGGCGGCGGTAACCCATCGCCCGACTAAAACACTCAAAGTTGTTGATCTGCTTAATGGTACGAGTCGCACGGTGCCTCTAAAAAACCGCCGCGTTCTCGATGTCGCTTTTGCCGGAGATGGTTCCGGCGTTTGTGTGCAGTATCTCGATCTATCCCGCCACGATTTTCATTTTGAAGCTTTTAGCCTGGATGCGGAAGGTTTAACCATGGTTGCCGCTGGGTTTAGCGAAGAGATGCCGGCGATGGTAGATAATCATCTGTTTTTCCTGTCGAAGAAACAACTTTATGTCCAGAAGATCGGTGATGAGGCTCGTGCGCTGGCGTCGCTTCCGGGTGAAGTGACCTACTGGTTGGTCAAACGCGGAAACGAGGTCATGTATACCAGGGTGGACCCCTTTGAAACCAAAGCCTACCGCAATCGTGCAAAATGGTTTCCCAGAGTTGGTATTTCTGTACAACGGTAAAAAAGGCACGCCGAGGTGGCGTGCCTTTTCCTTTAAATCGAGGATTGGGTTTTAGCAACCGCCTGCTGGGCCGATGTCGGTCCAGACCGAAGCCCTGCCGGGTTCTTCGCCGCGGGTCCACCACTTGGCGCGATAGCGACGGCCGTTGTGGTCGACTTCATCGCCGCCGTTGTAGGCTTTCTGGGCGTTCCAGCCGGCTGAGTTGGACATGCTTTCCCACACGTCGCTACCGCCTGGCTGATCACCTTGGGTCCACCATTTGGCGCGGTAAACCTTGTTGTTGTAAGCGACCATGTCGCCGTTTTGGTAAATCGTACCCGCGTCCCAGGCCGGATAATCGGCAGGATCATAGTCGTCCGGGCAGCTATCGTCGGCGCGCACAACCAGCGTCAAGGCGACGCTGTCCTCCAAGTCGCCGTCGCTGACCGTCACCCTTAAGGTGAAGGTCTTATCGGCGCTGACGTCGGGTGCACTGAAGGCCAACACTGCTTCGTCGGTAACGGGTACGTCGATGTCGGCGGGCACCTCCCAACTGAAGAACAGCGGGTCCCCGTCGGGGTCGCTGGAATCACCCGCGTCGAAACGCACGCGATCACCGGCATTAACCTCGGCCGGCCCGGTCGCGCGCGCTTCGGGTGCGCGGTTGCGACCACGAGGGTCGAGTACGATCACCACGGTGTCGCTGTCGTTCAGCTCACCGTCGGAAACGTTTAAGCTGAATACGTAGGTTTGCGCTTCGTCCAGGTCGCCGACGCTAAATTGCGCCATCGCCATGTCCGCGTTTTCCAAGTTGACTCTTGGGCCCTCGGTTTGTTCCCAACTGAACTGCAAACGGTCGCCGTCGGGATCGCTGCTGCGGCTGCCGTCCAGCGTGATTTGCGCGGGGGCGGTGTTGGTTTGGTCTGGGCCTGCATCGGCGTTGGGCGCGCGGTTGGCGACCGCCGGCAACAAGGTGATGGTGACCTGATCGCTGACGCTGTGTTCGCTGTCTTCCACCGTCAGCTCGAATGCTAAGCGCGTTTCTTCGGTGACCAGCGGGGCGCTGAAGCTCGCCACCGTTTGATCGGCATTTTGCAAGGCGACCGTCGGGCCGCTCACCTGACGCCATTGGTAGCGTAGGACTTCGCCTTCGGGATCGCTTGAGGCGCTGCCGTCCAAACGCACCTCGGCGGGCACGCGGTAGGTGGCGTCGGCGCCGGCATCGGCGGTTGGTGCGCGGTTGCCGGGTTCGACTTCATAGCTCGACGCTTTCCCGTTCAGCACGAATAAGCGTGGCCCACCGGAGAACGTCAGTTTCATCATGCCTTGCAAGGTAATCGAGGCGCCTGGTTCAATGTTTTGCCAGCCGGAACCGGTGACTTCGTAGCGTTCGAAATCGTCGTGTTCGCCGACGCGGGTAAAGGTCGCGCCCCACACCGAGGTCAGCGTGGTGGTTTTGGGTAAGCTAAACGCCAACTTCCAGCCACCTGCGATGGTTTCACTGCTGTGGTTGGTGAGGGTCAGGGCGAAGGTGTAGTTGGGGTGGTCGTAGTTGCCGCCAAAGGTGATTTCGTAATCGGCGGTTTCGGCGGGCAGGGGGAAGGTGCTCATGCGTGGGTCGGCGGGTGGAACACCGCGCAACATGTTGGCGGCCAAGGTGGTTAGCGTGGTACCCATGCCGTACTCGCCGTTGGCTTTGCGTTCGTAGTCGCCCGCAAATTCCCACATCATAATGCCGCCGAGCCCTTTTTCGACCACGTAGTCGATGCGGTGACGCATGGATTCTTCATCTTCCATGCTCAGGAACACGCGTTTATTTTCGTTCCACAAGTAAGGCACTTTGGTGACGTCGTCGAAAAAGCGTTGGTAGGCGCCGCCCAATTCGGGATCGAAACCCCAGTCGTCGGCGTAACTCAGGTTTTCGCGGTTTTCGGCGAGGTTCATCAAGTGCCACAGTGGATTGGCTCCGGCGGGGATTTCCACACCGTTGTCGTCTTTGTCGTGCCAAATGTTGTCAATCCCGACGGCGCCACCGTTGCTGGTTGCGGCGCTGCCGTATAAGCCGCCTGGCAAGCTTCCTTTGTTGACGTTACGCCAGCCGCGTGAATAGTACGGCACACCCATGGTGATTTTGGCGGGTGGGATGATGCCGCGGAAATAACGATACGCCCAGTCGACGTTGAGGACCGGCACGCCCAAGGGTCGTGTTTCGGGATCGCGATCATCGGGATACAGTGCCGAGTTATGGCCGACAAAACCGTTCCAGGCGCCGTGGAAGTCGTAGGTCATCATGTTGACGAAATCCATGTATTCGGCGTATTCGCCCATCATCATGCCACCCAGAATCCACGAAGAAGCCGGGGCGGCCATGGTCAGCAAGTAGCTGCGACCGTCTTCGCGGCCGGCTTGATCAAGGCGTTCACGCAGCAGTTTGACCAATTCGAGGTAGTCGCTGTAAAGGCGCCCGCGCCGGGGTTCGGCGACATCACTGTCGTTGGGATTGCCCGCTTGCGCGGTCGAAGTGGGGTACTCGTAGTCGATGTCGAGGCCGTCAAAGCCATAGTCGCGCAGAAATTGAATTGAGCTGGCGGCAAAGGCTTCGCGACCGGCGGCGGTCTCACACATGGTGTAAAACCCGCGCGACGCGGCCCAGCCGCCGACGGCGATCAGGGTCTTTACGTGGGGATATTGTTTTTTATAGGTGGTGAGCTGGTTGAAGTGCCCGGCGTAGGGCAGGTTGTTGTCGTTGCCGGGGAAGACGGTTTCGACGGCGGCGGCACGGTCGATGAAATCAATGCGATTGGTGGTTTCATTGACTTGCGCGAAGGCGTAATTGATATGGGTGATGTGTTGCCAGGGGATATCGCTGACCATGTAGGTCGGCAACCCGTTGGATCCGTTGCGCCATTCGGCGAAGTAACCGACAATGCGGCGATTGGGGGGATCGGCGGCGGTTAGGGGTTGAGCCATCTGTGTGAGCACACAAAGGATCAACAGCAAGGTGCTGCGAAAACGATACATAAGCTCTCCTCAATAAAAGCGTGCGCCACGGGGGCGCGGTCGAATTGGAAGCTGTGAAACACACCGCGACGCGCTCGGTCGGCGTTTGGAAACGACGACGAAGAACGGGGAACCAGCGCGTTGCCCGCGCGTGCAAAGGACAGTGGGACGTCGCCGAGAGGCAGTGGCGGGTCCGCAAAGGACAGGGTGGCGGCAGGACGACGTGGGCAAAGCGGGTGTTTATTTGTAAATTCACTGTACTTAAAAAGTACACCCTAACCTAGTTTCTCACTCGGGCCTTGTCAATAGCGCCGCGATGCTTTTTTTGGGCGTCGTGATCTAACCTACACTCGATGGTCCGGCGCTTTAAAAGAAAATCCAGATCACATCTTTTTGCGCTTAAAGCCCGTTATTCTAGCGGCAACCGTTTGGGATTTTCGCCGCGTCATTGTATCTGAATTGTTATTTATCAGGCGTTGAGGCGGTGCCGGTATGCCGGCGCTGTCTCGACGCGGAAAAATAGACGGTTGTGAAAATCGACGAAGTCGGTAGAATTATTTTTGCTCTACCCGTGGTCACGCCGTGCCGGCGCCGGCTTTGTGTCGGCCCCCTTGTCGTCGTGTCTCACGGTTTTTTTGGTGATTCTTTGTTTGCTCACTTGACAAACTAATTATGAGTCACCATAATTCCCCCAATTGGACGTGATCTCTCAATTTTTCACTCTATCGGTGTTTGTGGGAGACGATCATTTGTCACGCCGGTTTGTCTGCCGTTCTGCTGCGCCCCGCGTGCCCATCGCTTTGGGTCTCATTTGTTCGTTTCCTCGGTCTGTTTCGCGCTTGCGCAGACGTTGCGATTTTTCGCGGTTCTCCCGCCCTTTTTCGCTGCTGCGACCGGTTGTGATTCTTCCGACCAACCTACCGGTGTATCGATCCAACTGATCTGGTCGCTTCCTCCCGGTATCAAATCTCACACGGCACAAGGAACCGGGCTTCGGCTCGGCGAGTTCCGCGCCTTGGCGACGGACTCAAACGATTCGTTGGTGTGTGTTTTTGTTCTTGGATGATTTCGGATCAAGTTTAGGCACCTTCTCCGGTGCTGCAGAGGTCCCGCAACGTATCCCCCACACGGAGGTTTTCCAGTGTTGAGAAAACATGCTTTGACCCATCGCCGATCGGCGGTTTCGCGGTTGGGCTCGGTCCACACGCGTTTGCAGCAGGGGCCCGCGGCTCGGTTGCGCTTTTGCTCTGTCCTCTTCTTGTTGTGTTGGTTGGGTTGCGGCCTATCGGCCTTCGCCCAAAGCAACGCTACTATTCAAGGTAAGGTCTTCACGACCGACGGCAATCCACTTGCCGATGCGCCGGTGCTCGCCCGAAACACCGAGACCGGCATGGAATGGCCCACCAATACGCAGAAAGACGGCAGTTACTATATTTATTCGGTACCGCCCGGCGTGTATGAAGTGCGTTTCGAGCACGAGGGGTTCGAACCGCAAGTCAAACTGGCTAAGGTGTTTATCGGCCAAAAAGCTGCGGTCACCTTTACCGCTCGGCAGGGCAGTCTGTCGGAAGAAGTCACGGTTGTGGCCGAGATCGACGCCAACGATCTCACCAAGTCCGACCTCTCTATTCCTATTCGCAATGAACAAATGGAAAAGTTGCCGCTTAACGGTCGTAACTTTTTGGAAGTGGCAACCTTGGCCCCAGGCACAAAGCCTGCTGCCGGTGGCGCTTCTGGTTCTGGTTTGACGACCGGCGCTTCGACCGCTTCCAGCTTGGGTTTCTATGTGGACGGTAGCGACCGCAAAAACGAAATCGTCGACGGCGGCATGGTCGGCCAGTTCATTTCATCATCGAATGCCTTTCCCCTGAGTGCGATTCGCGAGTATCGCGTCGTCACCCAGCTTTACAAGGCGGAATTTGCCAAAGCCAGCGGCGGCGTGGTGACCGCGGCGACCAAGTCCGGCACCAATGACCTCGGTGGTGAAATTTTCTTCACTTACCGCGACAAAGGTTTGAACTCTCGCAACGCTTTTGCCAATGAGAAGCCCGAGTACGAACGCAACCAGCTCGGTTTTTCCGTCGGTGGCCCGATTGTTAAAGACAAGCTGCATTACTTCCTTGCCTTTGAAGATACCCAAGTCGACGAGTTTTATGTCTCGGCGCCGACCGGTTCCTTCGCAGATTTGGGCGGTAACTTTGCCACGCCGCAAAAATCAAAGTTGGGTTTCTTCCGGTTAACCTACAAACCGGCGCCGGAGCATTTCCTCGACGTGTCGATTGATGATCGCGATGAATCCAACACCGCCTACTGGTTGTGGTTCTCACAGCCCTACACTCAGGACCGCGGACTCGACTTCACCAACGATGTGACCAACATCAGTGCCAAATACCAATTGGTGGCCGGCACCATGTTGCACGAAGTGCGTTTCAACTCGCAGGACTACGGTTGGGCGACCAGCACGCTGGCCGATAACGGCCCCGGTTTCCGTTATCCTTCGATTCACACCGGCCCCTTTTCACACGCGCCACAGGACTGGGCGCAAGAACGTTACTCCTTGAACTACGATGTCAGCATTGGTATCGGTAACCACTTTATTAAAGGTGGTATCGGTATGCAGCGCTTGCGTTACCAAGCTGAGCAACAAATTTTCTTTAATCCCCAGTTTGATTTCCTCACCGACGACGCGACCGTGCCTTTCCGCGCTTCGGTCGGTGTGGGTGAGCCGGGCATCTCCAAGTACAACACCCAATACGGTTTCTTCGTGCAAGACGACTGGACCGTGAACAGCAAGTTAACCGTTAACCTTGGCTTCCGCTGGGATTACGAAACCGATATGTTGAACAGCGATTTCGTCACGCCCGATAACGTGCGTAACGAACTGTCGGCTTACTTCGACGATCGCTACTTCTCCGACGGCAGCAACCGCAAGCCCTTTACCGATGCTTATCAACCGCGCATTGGTTTCTCCTACGATATCTCTGGTGACGGGACGCGTTTCTTGACGGGCGGTGTTGGTATCTTCTACGACCGCACCATCTGGAACGTCGCTTCCGATGAAGCGCTGCGTTACACCTACCAAATCTACAACATCAACTTCAGTGAAAACGGTGAAGGTAACTCACTGCAGTGGGATGACCGTTACTTTGATCGTGCCAACTTGTTGGACTTGGTCTCGCAGGGTGAAACCGATCCGCCCGAGGTCTTTTTGATTCCCGACAACCTTAAGCCGCCCAAAACGGTGCAGTTCAGCTTGGGTTATCGCCAAAAAGTCAAAGACGCCACGGTTAGTGTGAGTTACGTCGGTGTGCGCGGCTCAAATGAAACCGCTGTTTACGATGCCAATGCCAATGGCCAAGTCCCTGGTTACGGCAAGATCAACGTTTGGACCGACGAAGGTAACTCCTGGTTCGACGCTTTCTACCTGTTCGTTGATCGTCCCTACAAAAACGGTTGGTTCGGTCAATTGTCCTACACTTTGGGTTGGGCTGATAACGAAACGGACTCACTTTACTATGGTTACTGGCGTTACACCTCGCCCGATATGTTGCGTCGCGCACCGGCCGTTACCGATGAGCGTCATCGCCTTTCGGTGAACGTGGGCTTCGACCTGCCGTGGAACATGCAAGTTAGCGGTTGGGGTACCTTCGCGACCGGCACACCTTACGATGTGATCGTTGGGACCGATGTCAACGGTGACGGTTTTGTCGACAACGACTACCCCGAGGGCGCCGGCCGCAACTCGGGCCGCCGCGACGATACCAAGGTGCTCAATCTGCGTTTGTCGAAACGTTTTAACCTGCGTCAATTTGGCTTCAATGCCTATGTCGATGCTTTCAACGTGTTTGATTGGGAAAACTACACCAGCTACTTCAACAACATGCAGTCGGCGAACTTTGGCGAAGCCAACGCCGCCGGCGATCCGCGTCAAATCCAAGTAGGTGGTACCTTCACCTTCTAAACCCATGGGTTGAAAAGGTGGACCTTCGTTTCTCGTGCGATCCCCATCGGAAGCCCGCCCCCCCCGGCTCGCGGAATATCGCGCCGTGAGTCTGGGCTTCCCTTGTGTTCTCCCCCAACGGCGCAATCTTTTTCTCGGTTTACTCGCATTTCCGGCTTCGGCATGTTGGTCAGGCGCCCCCCTGATTGTTGTCGTCGCAGCGGACGAATCCTGTAAAAGGGTTGCGCTGTTCTTATTTTTCCGGCAAAGAAACGGCCGAGTGCTTGTGCGCTCGGCCGTTTTCCGTGGGGTATCACCTAGCCTTCAGTTTTGGCCTGAGCGGCGCGGCGTTTGTTGAATAACGAGCGCAGGTAGCTGCGTCGGGCTACGCTGAGGTCGGTGATCGAGGTGACGCGGTGGGTTTGGCCTTTTTTGCGCACTTGGTTCCTTTGCAAGGCGAAGTCGATTTTTAGGGTCATGCGGACGTCGATGGCTTTGCCTTGGTGGGTTGCCGGCTCAAAACGCCACTGGCGCAGGGCTTTGGCCGCTTCTATTTCGAAGCCGTAGGCCCAATCGTTGCCGGTGCCGAGCGGTGTGATGTCGGTGATGTCGCCGTTACGATGCAGAATGGCCGAAACCACGACGGCGGCGGTAATGCCTTGCCCGCTTGCCAAACTCGGAAATTCAGGTGGTACCTTGGTGGTGAAGCGCGGCGGCGTGATATCGCGACAGCCCACCGTGTAAAGACCACCCAGCGGTTCACAGCGTTCACTTGCGTGAATCGGCGTTATTACCGCTTTGTCGGCGGCCTTGCGCATGGCTTTCAGGGAGGAGCCGTTTTTGATGTGAATTGCCTTGCCGGTTTTGGTGCGGCCGCACGAGGTGGCGCCGTTTTCCAGCAGCCAGTCGATAAGTGTTGGGTCGCCGGCGCGGATGGCAACGCGTAAGGCGGTATTGCCGGCGGCGCTGATGTGGTTGGGATCGGCACCTTGTTTCAAAAGTAGGCGCATCATGTTCCAATTTTGATCACGAACGCTGTTAATCCATAAATCGCCAGGGTTTTCGGAGGCTAAACGCCAATCGGCACCTAATTCGATCAGCAGATCAATCATGGCCGGGGTGCCTTGCTCGAAGGCAAAGGCCAGTGGGTAACCCCAGCCTGGCACGGGTTGGTTGAGTTGTTCGCGGGCATTGGGCGAGGCGCGCAGTGCTTTGGTGTTTTCGTCGATGATGGTTTGGAACAAATCCGGCGTGTGGTAGGTCGCGCTGGGTTCGACCGGGTTCGCCAAGCGAACTCGTTTAAACTCGGCCAGCATCACCGGCACATCAGCCTGGCGCAGCAGATGGGCGTAATCCAATACACCGGCGTTGAAGCTGTCGGTTACCTGGCTGTCAGCGCCCCGTGCTAGAAGGAACCGCATCATGTGGGTGTGGCCGCGCTTTGCTGCGGCTAAAAAGGGTGTTTCTAGGAACAGGTCAAAGGTTTCCAAGTCGGCGCCATGATCGAGTAGCAGGCGCGCCATCGGGACTTGGCCTTGATGGGCCGCGCTGATGAGCGGTGTTCGCTCGAGGTCGTTGCGTGCGTTGGGATTGGCGCCGGCGGCGAGCAGGATCTGGGCTGAGATGGTGTTGCCGTGGTGCGCAGCATGGTGCAAGGGGCTGTTGCCGTTTTTGTCGACGACGCTGTGGTCGGCGCCGCCGTCTATGAGGGTTTTGATGAGATGGTGTTGGTCGTAACGGGCGGCGGCCGATAGCAAGGTATCGCCGGATGGATGGGGTTGATTCAACTGGGATGCGGTGAGCTTTTGAAATGAAGCGATGTGACCTTGTTTGGCAGCATCGAATAAGTTGGGTGCGGGGTCGACGAGCGCCGCGCACAGGAGCAAAGTCAATATCATGAAACCATCCTCGGTTATGAATAAGGGGCTGCGTGTTACGGCGACAAGTGGTCTTTGTTTGGGGCGCGCTTTTTCGTGTTTTGCTGGGATGGCTGTTTTTTCGGTCGTGATTTTGAAAGAAGTGTGACTTTTGGTAATGACCTAGTTACAGTGATCAACCTTTGGTTGTTAGAGAGATTAGTCAAGATTTCTAACTGTTAGCAAAGTTTTAGATGATTGATTGGTTTTGTTGAATGTTTACAGATGGGTATTCTTGTTTTTTTTGTCCTGTAGACTCGAAAGTATCGGTGTTTAGGCGTAGCTATATACGATAAAGGATAACTTGTCGGGATAAAGTCGTGTCTTTGGCGTCGAAAGGTTGTTTGTTTGGTGGCCGATGTCTTTATAAAAAACTCATATTAGACGATCAGGGATTTTGATAATCTGAATTAACACGACGCGTTATTTATTCAGGGAGTGCTCTATTTTCATGAGCGGCGTGTGCTTTGTATTCTCTAGTCCTGTTGCTTTTAGTGAAATCTTCAAATATTGATCGCCGTCGTTTTGTTTTTGCCGTCGGGCCTGGGGTCTCCCTTCGTTCAGGGTCGGCCTCGCTCAATGCCAGGCGCTTCCACGCGGCTTTTATGGCCTGTTGCGGCGGCAATGAAAACCAAACAGGAGTTTTTATGTCTCGATCGACCCGTATCTTTTGGTTTCTGTGTGTCTTGACCCTGGTTGCCGGTGCTGCCGTTGCCGGCAAACAAGCGCCCGCGCCGGCGTTTGAAACCGACGCTTATCAGGTGCCAGGCAAATTTGACTACCAAGCTTTTCTCGCTGAACAAGACGCGTCATACACCTTGCTTGTTGGTAGTTCCCAGCGCAAGCGTGGTTCCTATCACGTGGCTGTTGATCCCGGCGCTGCTGATTTTGAACGCATGAATGAGGAGGACTGCCAATCTTGCGGCAGCAATGCCCAAAGTGACGTTGTTGGTGTCTCCCTACCTTTTGGTCATCCTTTTGACCTAAGCAACATGGGGGCTTTGGCCAAACGCGGCGATGCTGACTTGGCCGGCGGCGATTTAACCGCCACCGACGGTGCGGTTGTGTGGGAATTGGCGGTGACATCCGCCGGTGCCGGTGCCGTGCGTTTGCATTTGGCGTACTTGCAGTTACCTGCCGGAGCCGAGCTCTTTTTTTACAATGATCGCGGCGAAGTCGACGGACCCTATCGCGGTCAAGGGCCGAACCGCAACGGCAACCTGTGGTCGGCACCGCTCAGTGGCGAAACCGTGACCATTCAGGTGCGCGCGCCTTATGGTTTTGACGGCAAGCTGCGCTTTAAGTTGGCCGATGTGGTTTGGCTGAAGCCGGAATTCGTGGTCCCCGGTGGTTTGGACGAGAACGCCAAACGCGAATTTTGCAGTCAGAACGTCGATTGTATCGAAAGCGCCGCCTGCCACAATCCCAGCGCGGTCAGTGCCGCGCGTAATGCGATTGCCTTGATTGCTTACGTTAACAACGGGCGCGCTTACACCTGCAGCGGCGGTTTGATTAACGGCAGCGGTGGTGGTGCCGGTCGGCCCTATTTTTTAACCGCGCAACACTGCATTAACAACCGTGCCGCGGCTGAAAGTATCGCTTTCTTTTGGCAATACGCCACCGACGATTGCGGTGATCCCTGCTTTAGTCGCTCACAGGCGGCGCGTACCATTGGCGCAACCCTGTTAACCGCCGATTCCAGCGAAGATTACAGCTTGTTGCTGTGCAATCAAACGCCGCCGGCCGGTAGCCGCTACCTGGGTGTCAGCACGGGTAACATTGGCAGCGGCGTCACCTTGCACCGCATTTCGCACCCGCGTGGCGCGCCGCAAGCCTATTCGCGCACGGTTTCCACCACGGGTGGTTCGCATTGCTCGGCTCGCCCGCGCAGCCGTTACATCTACAGTTTTAACCAGGTAGGGTCGGCCGAAGGTGGCAGCAGTGGTGCGCCGGTACTCAACAGCAGCGGTCGCGTTGTTGGTCAACTTTACGGTTATTGTTCGCCCACGAGCGAAAATGGCGATCCTTGTTCTTCCAATTACCGCGCGCTTGACGGTCGCCTGAGCAACTGGCGTGACAACCTCGAAATTTGGTTGCGAACCGGTACGCCGGCCTGTAACAACTGTGGCTCTGAATATTCGAATTGTAGTTTGAGCTGCTACTGGGATTGCGATGTCGATGGTCGTTGCGATGAACAGGAGTGTGAAGAATACTGCGACAACGAATACGACGCTTGCCGTCAATTCTGTCGCTAAATAGTGGATTGATTCATTTTGGGCCGTACTTCCGCAAGGAGTACGGCCTGCTTCGGTGTTTAACAGTGCGCGTTTGGTTGCCTTTTGAACCAGCCTTGTGCAAAACGGGCGAAGCGACGGATGCGTGCGGGCACCACGGTTCCCGGCGCATACAGCAAAACGACAGGGAAGGTCGGCATCTGGTAATCGGTTAACAGCGGAACCAACCGTCCCGCCGCCAAGTGGGTTTCAACCGCGTAGGAGGGCAAACGGGCGATGCCGCCGCCGTCGAACAGGGCCTGCAGCAGCGTGCTGTGATAATTGGTGGCGAAGCAACCACGCACTTTTACTTCGCTGACGGCACCGTCTTTTTGAAACCACCAGCAGGTTAACGGTTTCGGATTGAGATAGATCAGACAGTGGTGTTGGCTGAGTTCCGCCGGCGTTTGGGGCACACCGTGGCGCGCCACATAGTCCGGCGTGGTTACAATGATTTCGCGCATGGTGGTTAAGGGTAACGCGATGTGGTCGGGCGGGAGGTCGTGCGAAATGCGTACGACGATGTCGATATTTTTTGCGACTAAATTAATCTTTTGGTTCTCCAGGTAGAGCTCGATCTGCACATCCGGGAATTGGCGGCAAAAAGCGCGCACCAACGATTGCATGTGCACTTGGCCGAAGGTAACAGGTGCACTGATGCGCAGTAAACCGGTTACCTGACCCTGCTGTTCGGCCACGCTTTCTTTGGCTTGCTCGGCCACTTCGGTCAGGCGGCGGCAGTGTTCGAGGAACCGCGTCCCTTCTTCGGTTAATTGCAGCGCACGAGTGGTGCGCACCAATAGTCTGGTCTGAAGTTGCGCCTCGAGGTAATTGATTTTTTTACTGACCAACGATTTCGAAACACCCAAAGCGTCGGCGGCGGCGGTCATGGCGCCTTTTTCTGCGACTTTGGCAAAAATAACCATGGGTTCCAGTAAATCCACGACAACCTCCCGTTTGATTGTTTCTTTTGGGAAACAATGTGTTTCGCCATTGCAGCTTATCATTGCGGGTTGCCGGCGTCATACTCGCTTCAACAAAAACAGGAGGTCTTTTGATGGACTTAGGTTTAAAAGGCAAGACAGCGTTGGTGACGGCAAGCAGCGGCGGCATTGGTGAGGCGATTGCGCAGGCCCTCGCGGCCGAGGGCGCACGGGTGATTGTTTCTGGACGTAGCCGTGATCGGGTCGAAGCGGCGCACACGCGTATTCGTGCGGCGGTCAGCGACGCCGATCTTGTCTCATTGGTTGCCGACTTGGGTACCTCCGCCGGCGCGCAAGCGGCGGTTGAGGCCTTTCCCGACGTCGATGTGTTGATCAACAACCTCGGCATTTACGAAGCCAAACCTTTTGAAGCGATTGATGATACCGATTGGTTGCGTTTGTTTGAGGTCAATGTGATGAGCGGGGTGCGACTCAGTCGTTGGTACTTGCCGCGTATGCTCGAGCGCAACCGTGGCCGCATCATCTTTATTTCAAGTGAGTCGGGTTTAGCAATTCCCGCCGAGATGGTGCACTACGGTATGACCAAATCGGCCCAACTCGCCATTGCCCGCGGGATGGCCGAGCTTACCAAAGGCACAAGCGTCACGGTTAACACGGTCTTGCCGGGACCCACCCTGACCGAAGGGGTGGCGACCTTTATACGCGATATGAACGGCGGCGGGCCGCTTGACGAAGCGGCGCAGCGGCGCTTCATCGCGGAAAACCGCAACTCAAGCCTGATTCAGCGCCTGATTGACCCGGCCGAAGTGGCCGCGATGGTGGCTTTTGTCGCCGGCGAACAGGCGGGTGCGACGAATGGGGCTGCGCTCAAAGTCGAAGGCGGCTTGCTGCGTGAAATCGCTTAAAAAGGTGGGGCGATCACAGGCCGGTGTGGCCTGATCGCCCCACCTCAGATTAATGGGCGGGGATCGGTTTGGTGGTTGGCGACTGCGTCGCTTGCGACCAATCGAGCCACAACATGCCGTCCTTAAAAACTTTACCGGTGCGGTTCAAATCGGTATCACCGTTTTCAATGCGCCTGTGAACGTTGTCGATGGGGCCGAGCAAGGCGTCGCGGCCTTGATGAAAGGATTGTTCTTTGACGATTTCACGATAGGCGCGGTTGAGGTTAAGCGCGCGTTCTCGCGAAGGGGCGATCAGCCAGGTGATGTCCTTGTCGCCGCCGGGCGCCGCCCGTGCGATTTCCGCTTGGCGTGGCCGGCCCTCATCAAAGAAACGCGCCGACACTTCGCGGTTGGCGCGAAACTCGTCGCCACCGCCGACCCGTTCGAAGTACAGGGCGATTTCGGGGGTGGGGTTACCTTGTTGCGGTACATCGGGCATGCCGACTGGGTTCTGATAACGCCAACCGGCTTTGCCAGGCGCCTTGCGGGCGAGGGTGAAGGTTTGGTCGACGGTCACGCCGACGGCACTGTGGCAACCCATGCAGAATTGGTGCTCTTCCTGGGTTTGTAGACGCAAGCGGCCTTGAGCGTCTTCAATGAAGCCCTGCAGCATCCAGCCGAAATCATTGCTAATGCCAACCATCGGGCTGCCGTAAAATTGGGGTAACTTGCCTTCTTCTTTTTCGTTGTACTCGCTTTCATAGGCGCGACTCAGAGCCCAGGAGTCGAGGTATCGCACCTTGCGGGAGTAGCGCAGCTCCTTCATGCGGGTGGCAATCATGCCGGGTTGGTCGGGGTCCAAATAACGAACGCTGTGTAGGAACTCGACCTGCTTTGGGTAAACATAACGCCTTGTTTTTTCGTCGCTTGCGTCGCCCAAATAGGTTTGTGGGAAACCGACGATTTCGGTGATTTGTTTGTCAAGCCGGCCATTGCGGTTAAGGTCGACGCCAACGGCTGTTTCGTCGATGGGTTCAACGGTGAAGCGAAACTGATCGGTGCGGCCGGCTTTGGGGCCGGCGGCGATGACGGCTTCAAGGACGGCGAAATTGGCTTTGGCGACGGCGCGTGAGATGCGGCCGTCTTTGCTGTGGAACTTGGCGGGCAAGCGGATGAACACATCGTCGGTGGAGCCGTTGGTCGGCCAGAAGGTACCGAGGAAGGGTTTGTAGCGCAGGGCGCGCCAGCGGCTGCCGTCTTTGGCGAAACCGTCCCCATCAAAGCCACGTGCCAAATCGAGATCGGGTTTGTACCCTTCGTAGTCGTCGTGATTTTTTAGCGCTTGGACCAGCGGCGTGTAGTTGTCCTGGCGCACATAAGCGAGGATCTCGGCGTCGCTGGTGTTGGCGAGGAAGTTGCCGCGATCTTTAAACAGGTTGTACCAGCGGTTGGTCATGGCGAAATCGCTGAAAGCGTATTCTTCTTGAAGTTCCCAGTCGGACATCTCGTTGGGGGCACGATAGCCGGTGTGGCAGGTGTAGCAAGGATTGGCGGTGCCTGCCGTTTTGGTGTAGCACTGTGGCGGCACGGTCGCCTCGTAATTGTTCAGGTCGCCGAAGGTGGCAATGGCGTGGGCGAGCGGATCAAAGTTGCCGGATTCGGCAGTGGCGGGCGTGGTTTCGGTGGGTTCGGAGAGACGGGCGCGGCGATCTAGGCCGTCGCCTGCATAAGCCAACCCGATTAACAACGAGATAAGCAGCATAAAAACGTTCACGGTGGGACTCCTACTTCACAAAACCTCGGCTTGGTTTAGGCCGCTTTCGGCCGTGTGCCGAGGTGGGGGCGAACACAGCAAAACCCGGCGCGGCCTTGGGCTCGCGCCAGGTTGTTGGTGCGCGGCGGCGGAAACGCGCCGCGCGTTGGTGGGGTAAGGCACGATTGGCGTGCCCCAATCCTTAGTTGTTGTCTTTCAACGCAGGTGAAGGACGTTGAATGACAATTGGGGTTTTGACGCGGTCTTGCGGCCAAGTACTGGGCGCGCTGACAAAGTTGCCACCAGGGTGTTGGACGTTAAAGAACATCGTTTTTTGGTCTGGCGTGAACCAAGGTCCGGTCGCTTCGGAGTCGCCGGGCGAGGCGATGATGCGGAACGCTTTACCATAAGAGGGATTGACGATGCCGGGTTGACCCTCTTGGTGAGTCGGGTCGAGGTCCAGGTAGTAGATGGCGTCAGCGCGGGTTAAACCGGTGCTGCCGGGGTTGCCGTCGGTGCCGAAGAAAACTTCACCGTCGCGAGCGATGGCGATGTTGTCGGGGTCACCGGCGGCGAATTCAGCGGATTCTTCGGGAGAAGGCGTCCAACCGTTCCAAACTTCGAAGTAAATGAAGGTTTTGGAAGCGGAGGGATCGTAAGCGTCGACTTCTTGGATGCTGAAGATTGCGCCGTCACGTTCACCACGACTAGGCGTGTTTTCGTCCAAAACGCCGTCTTGGTTGTTGGCGGAAGGACGGGTGTGGTTGGTAAAAGCGACGTAGACACGAGGCGTGCCGCTGGGATCGTTGGGGTTGTACTCAACATCTTCGGGACGGTTGAGTTCGGCGATGCCCAATTTGTTGGCGGCGGTGAACAAGGTGGCTAACACGGTGTTTTGGTCGGGGTAGCCGCCAATGCTGTTCCACTCGACATCAGCCAAGGCTTGGCCGACGGTTTTTTCGGGTTGACCGAGGGCGGCGGCGTTGGGGGCGATGTCTTCGTTGTTGTTGAGGTTCATGCGGATCCAGCGACCTTCACCCGGTGCGGCCACCGTCGGCGTAACGCCGCCGCTGTCGGGGTTGGCTGAATCGTACAGGGTGATACCGGTGGTGATGTCGAGGCCGGCGAAGTGGGCGACATAGAGATCACCGCTGTCGAGCAGAGCGCGCACTTGGGCGCGGTTCATACCGGGCGTGTAGTTGCCGGCGCTGACGAATTTGTAGATGCGGCCGCCGCGACGGTCGTTGGCACCGTAGATAACAACGGGTTTGTTGGGGATCAGTTTCCAATCGCTGTTGACGGCGAAGGTGCAGTTTTCCCAACGAACACGGCCCATGGCGCCGATTTTGCGGTGGCCAAGACCGTCACCGCCGGCGGCGGATGAGTTGTAGTATTTGCTCGGTTCTTGACCGGGATCCATTTCTGCTAAGAAACCGTAGTTGTCGCGGTCGTGACGTTGGTTGGGGTCGCTGATACGGCCGAACACAGTGAAATCGGTGTTGGTCGGTTCGGCGTTGAGCGTGATTGTGGAACCAGGATCGCAACCTTCGCCCAATTTGAAGCGGTTACTGCTGGACCATGCGGTTTCCAGGTCGCCGTAGTAGTCTTGAACGTTTTCTTCGGCAGTTACGATGGTACCCCAGGGGCTCAAGCCGCCGGAGCAATCGCCGGCAATACCGGAAACAACGCCGGTGGGCAGTTCGGTGCCCGCGTCGTCGTTGGCAGGGTTGGCGAGGTTAAAACCGGTGACGCGCAGCAGCGTGTCGGAGGTGGAATCGTAGCGCTTGTTGTCGGCTTGACGGTCGATTTGCCACTCGAGGGAGAGCGGGTTCTGTACGACGCGGAACCAAGAGCCGCCCAACTGTTTTTTGTTCCAAACGACGTAGGCATCGACGTCTGCTTGTTCCCAGGTATCGGCGCTGATGTCGTTGTTAAGGATGCCTTTGTTGGACATCCAACGGGTCAGTGTCATGGCCTGACCTTGAGGTGCGCTGTTGGGGGTGGGGTAGGCGTTGGAAATGTACTCGTGGTTGACCCAAACCCAGCCTTCACGGCTGGAACCCGCGGTGTAGGGTGAGGAACCGACGGCGCCACCGGCCCAGTCGTTGTTCCAGCCTTCACCCAAATAAGCGGTGAAGTCGCAGTTTGAGCCGAAACGCGGTGCGTTGGGGCCTTCATCTTCGGTCAGAGGGTCGAGCCATTTGGCGACAACGCTGGTACGGAAACCAATCGTGCGAACGGTGTCGCTCATGGTGTTGGCAAGTGGGAATTGAGTCCCTTCACGCAACTGGCCTTTGGCATATTTCTCTACGAGCTCTTTGGTTACTTCGGGGATCGGCTTGCGCGAGCTAACCGCGACGAATGAAGACAAAGGCAACAAGGGGCTGACTTCGTCAGCGGCGGTAACGGGGTTACCGATAAACATAGAACCCGCCATACCGAATGCGGTAGCCCAGCGAACGAGTTTGGATTTCAACAATTTTTGGAACAAAACGCCATCTCCTTTGTATCAGGTCAATTAAATCCATACAGCCGGCCTTGTGCGGCTGCACGTCGGTGTTAATGAAGACTCAGGTCACGGTGGGTGCCTGAGTTGTTGTGACTTTTTGGTTGCACCAGCCGGCGTCGTGATGGGGTGACGCATACCCTTCTCTAAAGACCGCACAAACAATGATTCGCATGGCTACAAGCCTCTTCTCGAGTTCGTCATGGCGCCGCGATGGTGTGTGAGCGGCGGTAAACGGTTGCTCCAGGCTTGGCCGTGTTTGTGTCGGTCGTGTTCTCCCTAATCAGGCAGTGCAATGAAAACCAACCGGACCGGATTTAACCGCAGCCATGTGAGTCGGCAGTCAACCTTTAGTGATCGATGGGTCAGAAGAAGGCCAGAATAAGGTTAGGCGAAAGTTTGATTTTTGTTACTGGTAAAAAAGGGCTTGTGTCCTGCGCTTGCGGAGCACACCGGGGTCTGCCCCTTGTGAGTTGCGGGGCGCGGTTTTAAAGTGGTTTTAACCTGCGAGCCAAATTGTCGCCGTGGTGGGGACCATTTCTCGTTCGACGCGGCCGACCGGATCGTTTATGGTTGCCGATAGAATTTGAGGCACCGCCTTGCGCCGGTGCCGACGGCTAAAGGATCACCATGGTAGACGAACAAACACGCCCTGCGACGGTCAGTCGCGGCTTACTCAATCACCTGACGATTTTGTTACCGACGCTTGAAGGTTTGTGTCAAATTACGGTCGCCGATGGAAAGAAAGGTTGGATCCACTTTCGTTACGCGCCCGACACGGCGGCCGAGATGGAACAGTTTTGGGCTTACCTGGCGGAAAAACACGGCAGCGAATTTCAGTTGGGTGTGTTTGTCGGGGAAGACGACGGGTGCTCGGCTTAACGGAAGCGGGCGACGGCGCGGTTGTGCTCGCGCAAGTTACGGCTGAAAAAGTGAGTGCCGTCGGGTTTGGCGACAAAATATAAATACTTGTGATTTTCCGGCAGGACCGTGGCAGCCAGGCTGGCACGACCCGGGTTGGCAATGGGCCCTGGCGGTAAGCCCTTGTAAACGTATGTGTTATAAGGGTGGTTGTGGCGAATGTCGCTTTTGTAAATCTTGCCGCGATAGGTTCCGGCTAGCTTGAGGCTGTAAATAATGGTGGGGTCGCACTGTAGCAGCATGCCGCGTTTGGTGCGATTGACAAAAACGCCGGCGATGCGTGCGCGTTCCTCGGGGACGGCGGTTTCTTTTTCGATCAGACTGGCCATCGTTACCCATTCGCGCACGCTGTAACCGGCCGCTTCGCGTTGGGCGCGCAAGCGCGCTGTTTCTTCGAGGAAATGATCGATCATGGTGTGGACGATTTCTTTTGGCGTGGCATCTTCGGTGAAGAAGTAGGTCTCCGGGAACAGGTAGCCTTCCAGGTTGGCGGCTTGGGCGTCAATGGTGCGGATCGGGGCGGGGTCAAGCAGGAGTTGAAGAAAGGTTTGTTCGTCGCCCCAGCTCGAGCGGCCCAGGACCTTGGCGGTCTCCCACAGGTCGAGCCCTTCGGGAATGGTGAGTTTGCGCATATCGACACGACCGCTGCCGAGCAACTGAATGATTTCCCAAGTCGAGGCTTGTTCCGGCAACGAGTAGGCGCCGCGTTTGATCATGATGTCGGGGTCGTGCCGCCAGAGGGCAATGCGAACGTAAAGCGGCGGCGGCGAAAGCTGTCTGGCATGGAGATCCTGAAGCAGCCGGGTCAAACTTTGGCCGGCGGGGACGGTATAGCTGCGGTGTTTGCCGGGGATTTGGCGGCGGCGGTAAACGTCTTGGTACCCTCTAAAAAAGTAGAGCGCCAAACCGGCGAGGTGGACCAACACCAGTAAGATCAGCGCATACTTGAGCAGGGCTTCCACGCGGCGGCGAAAGGTTGTCGGGGAGTTGGTCGGCGGCATAGGTCACCCGGGGCATAGGTAGAGCGATGACACGTCGTGAACGTGGTGTGCTTATCGAGAAGGCGGCGTGTCGTCAGGCCTTGCAAAAAAAATGGACAAGGTGGACGGCGTCGCAAAGACGCGGTGAAACGCCGGTGTTTGCGCGACCACCGTGAGGCGGCCGAGACGCTAATCATAGCATCGTCGCCCGGCCCTGCCGCAAGAGATCACCGTCGGGTTGTGATGAGGCGGTGAAAATGCGGGTTTTTGCGGTTCAGGCGGCACGTTGCTCAGACTGGAACTTGGTTAAGGAACGCCTGGACCTTTTCTTCCAGGCCTTTCTCGTCCAGATGGTTATCGAAATCGCTGAGGGCCACGCGTGGTAGGTCCTCCGGTGCTTCGTTGAGAATGTCCTTCCACACATTTTCAAATACGCCGCTCTCGCCTTCGTATTTGGACAGCGAGGAGGAATTGAAACAACAGCAGAAAATTTTGTTGCGATTGCGTGTCATGATGTAGCCGCGGAAACCCCGTGCGCCGCCGAGTACGTGACAGCCGTACAGGGCGAGAATGGCGGTCCAGGGCAGTCGTTGCTGTTTTCCGCCGGCCAATTCGACGGTGATGTCGTTGCCCTTGACACGAATGATTTCTACTTCGATAAACTTGCCGATTTGGTATTGCGGGGTTGTGGTCGAAGGGGGATCGATGCTCGGGGCGGTAGCATGGAGAAACTGACTGATGCGCATCGAAAGCGGGTCGTTGGGAAATGTGTATTCGGTGAAACGCTGTAATTCGTGCAGATAGTTGCGATCGGGTGCGTTTTGGCGCAACAGGGCGTCGATATGGCGGCTGTAGTGTTGATGGACGGTTTCAGGTTCAATGTCGGGGTGGTTGTGCAAGTGGGGCAGGATTTTCACCACGACATGTTGTCCACCCATGGTGTAGGCCGTTTCCAGTGCCCGTTCAATGATGCCGCCGGGAACACGCAGGTTGCGTTCCAGCATTTCGAGGATGAGTTGCACGTTCTCGTGGTGTTTGTTGTTGCGCAGGTTGCTGCGAAGCACGGCTTGATAAGCCAGGCTGGACAACTCATGGTCGTCGTGACGGAAGGCGAGGTGGGCGACGCGCATGAACTGGTCGTTCCCGATGTCCTCTTGAAGCAGCCCGCGCAGGACGGCCAGGGCTTCGACACTTTTCTGCTCCTCGAAAAGGCTTTCCGCTTGGGCAATCTGTCGGTTGCTGAAGACCTCCGGCTGGCTGTTTTCGAGATGTTCACGGGTGGGAATGCGCATAAAAACCAGCGCATTGAGCAGTGCCTGTGCGGTGATCAGTGGCAGGGCTTGTGGCGTCTGGGTCATGTCAAAATCGGATAAATACCAGGTGACGAGCGCACTGGTGACGATGAAGGTGATCGGGAAAAACCAAACGGGGAATTTCATTTCAAAATCGCGGGTACTTCCAAGCCATAACCGCAGGGTCAGGGTGACGTTGCAGCGCGGTTTGAGAATGCAGGGGACCAGCATGATGAGCAGGGTGAGCCAGAACCACGCAAACAGAGGGCTGGGTACCCAGCTCGCATCGTAAACTCGGTCCAAGACCAGCAAGGTGGCGCCGTTCACTAAAAAACACGTGGCGATCCACAGGCTGTCGAACAGGTGTTCGAACAAAAAGCCGGTTGGGATAAGCAGACAGAAGCCGAGCATCATCACCAAAAAATGATGGGGTTGGACCAGCAAAAACAGGCGCTTGTTGGGTGGGCCCTCGGCTTTGTCGAGCAGTGGCGAACGCAGGATTTTGACATTGGAATAGGCGGCTTTTACCTGGGCGTTAAACACCTGATGGAGGCTGGGCTCCTCGATCACGGCGGGCCGTTGCACGGCTTGGAAGTAGATGCCTTGTTTTAGGTCGCCGGCCTTGAGCTGGGCCTCGAGTGCTTTTTCGAGTTGGTGAACGGTCTCGGTGCGCGTCTCTTGATAGCGAAAACTCTCGGGCAAGCCGATGGTCAGAAACACCACGCCGGTCACGATTAGCCAAGCGAGGGACAACCACGGCGGTGATTTGAGGCTGGTAGCGGTTTCGGCGGAAGGAAAAACAAACATGGCGGCCTCGAGTAAGTGATTTCCGCGTGCGAACAATCGGAAAAAGGCGGCACGGCCGATGAGTTAAGGGGTAAAACTCGGCAACAATCCGGGTTAACAAGGAAGCGTTACTTCTATTGTTAGTTCGAAAATGGCGGAAGCGCCATGAAAAAAACGTAAAGCGACGCCGGATTGACGTCATAAAGGGCGCACTATCTGGATAGTATCGGTTATCTAGGGTTGACGAAGATGAGCCCTGTCAACTTTTGTTGGTTCGTGCCGTTGCGGTGTGCGGCGCCGTCGCCGACGCTTGGGCGCGGCGCCTTTCGACCTTGTCGACGGGGTTTACCGCCCAAAGAAAAACCCGGCCGCTGAGGCCGGGTTCGCATCACTCGAGGGCGCTGATTTTGTCGACGCGGCGTTGGTGACGGCCGCCTTCGAATTCAGCACTAAGAAACTTGGCGATGACGCGCTTAAGGACGTCTTCCTGGACGCCGCGTGCTGCGAGGCAAATCACGTTGGCGTTGTTGTGGTTTCGTGCCATTTGCGCATCGTATTCGGTGCGGCACAATGCGGCGCGAACACCTTTTATTTTGTTGGCGGCAATCGAGACACCAATGCCGGTGCCGCAAAGCAGAATACCCAGCCCGTCGTCGGCATCGGCGACGGCGCAGCCCAGGCGTTTGGCAAAATCTGGATAATCGACTGATGCATCGCTGTCCGGACCCAGATCGACTACTTCGTGGCCGAGCTCCTGCAAGTGGGTTTTGAGCACGGCTTTCATTTCAAAGCCTGCATGATCCGAGGCCATCCACAGTTTTTTCACGCTGTTCTCCTTCTTCCCGCCGACTTGTGTGTGCGCCGGTGTGCCTCTCCGGCGAAGGCCGGCGCGCGGGTTCGCCCTGATCTTACCTAATGTGGGCGATCCGGGTGAATGCAATCGTGCGACATTCGGGGTTTTGCGCGACTGTC
This sequence comes from Holophagae bacterium, assembly GCA_030429565.1. Classification (GTDB taxonomy): domain Bacteria; phylum Acidobacteriota; class Holophagae; order Acanthopleuribacterales; family Acanthopleuribacteraceae; genus Acanthopleuribacter. The sequence goes on from JAUIFE010000017.1 coordinate 50,302, forward strand.
ACAGGGTTCGGTTCCCGACAGTGTTTCTCACGCATGCTTCCCGGCCGTTGCAGCCCAAGCAATGGTGGCTGAACATGCCGAATAAGACCCTTGCACAATGCGCCAAACGGTTACGTCGACGCGCCGCCGACAAGCGCGAACATCCAACTCAAGCCAACCCAGGTCCCGATCATCGAGCCGAAGTTGGCCATGGTAAACACAATCAGGCAGCGGGTAAATTGGTTGCGGAAAAAGCCGGAAAAACTGCGGATGTCGTCCGGGATTTGCTCACAGTCCTTGACGGTGGGTTTGCGTTGCCAGGCCTCGACCAAGCCGACCACCATGCCCGCGGCCAACGAAGGATTGAGCGAGGTGATTGGGGCGGCTAAAAAGGCGCTAAGGATGCTGAGTGGGCGGGCGCCCGCCAGCAGGGTGAACAGAGCGCACATGACCGAGTTTGGCAAAATCCAAGCGTAGAGCATGTCGGCCCAATCACGGCCTTGATTGTTGGCAATGCCGTAACCGAACAGCATAATTACCAGCATTGGGATAACCCATTGCGCCACTTTGAGCCATTTGGCCGGCGGCGGAATTTTGCTAATGCTTTGGCGGTCGACCTCTTTGCCGAGCCATTTGGTCATGCCGTTGACGTGGCCGGCACCCACGACGGCCACGATCGTTTGCCCGGGGGCTTCTTCGATCTTGGACATCAAAAAACGGTCGCGTTCGTCGATGAGCGGTTCTTTGACCTCTGGCATTTCGCGAGCGAAAGCTTCCATGGCGTCGGTTAGTTGGTCTTTTTCTTTGAGCCGTTCCAGGTCGTCGTCGGTAATCGTTTCATCGCCGAGCATGCTTTCCAACAAAAGGCCCAGCAGTTTCATTTTTTTCCAAAAGCCCAAATTGGCCCAGGTGCGTTTGAGGGTAATTTGAATGTCGCGGTCGGCCAGCACCAATTCGGCGCCGTGTTCCTCGGCTTGTTTAATGCCTTCCAAAAGTTCGGAGCCGGGTTTGACGCCGACCTGATCGCCCATGCGGCGTTGGAACGAGGAAAAGGCCAGGCTGGCCAACAAAAAGAGGGCCTTGCCGTCGCGAATGACCTGGCCGATGTTGAGTTTTTCCCACTGCGATTCATCGGTGAGTGCTCGGTAGCGGGTTTCGCACAATTCGACGCAAACGGTGTCCGGCTTGAGCGCCGCCACAACCTTTTTCACATCGTCGACACTGGACTGCGAAATGTGCGCGGTGCCCAGGATGTGGTAGGTTTTGCCGTTTTTCTGCAGGGTTGTCAGGTTTTTTGACAACACTTGGTCGGAGTCGGTGGCGGCGACATCGCCGGCCGGCGTAGGGATGGTGTCATTCATGGGGGAGAGGCCTCTTGGTGGTATGCCGAAACCGTGGTTGGCATGGTCGCGGACCGGGGGCAATCGGTGCGCAAGGGCGACCGTGCCCGGTGTTTGCAAAACGCAAGCAGTTGATGTGCCAGAGTGGGCGGTGCCGGCGCGAAGGCACATTCTACCGCTAATGGCGCGTCATGGGAACGCGCGTATCCAGAAAGACGCGCAAATCCACCTTTTTTAACGCGCAATCAAAGCGGCCGGCGGCGCATTGACGCCGTTACTTTGTGGCTTTGTGGGGGCTAAATAGCGTTCTTTCAGTGGTTTTGGCGGTTAGGTTGTCGCGGTTTACAAGGCCCAAGCTGGACGGGCTTTTGTCGCCCTGTGACCGCCTGGTTTTCCCATCCGGCCCTTTGGCGGGATCAGGCCAAGCCCGTGTGCGGCCGACAATGCATGCGGCGTGGCCTGCAAGGGTAGGAAAAGCATGCTGAATCCTGTAACATGTCAGGAGTTTGTAACCACGGCGCCTGCACGAAGGGGTCGGGACGAACTCAAGCCGACAATCCATCGCGCCGGTGATCGCTCCGCATGGGACGCCCGCCGCCGTGATCGGCGACATCAGGTCCAATCCACTAATGAGCTTTGTGATGGCAGTGTGTTTCACGCGGGGAAAATGCCCCGAAAAATTCGGCCATATTTCTTTTTTTCAAGCTGTAATTTCTTTGATCGATGGGATTGACGACCTGATAACGAATCGCAAACGGCGCTGCTCCGTCGTCTGTCGCCGGGTATCGGTATGCCTACCGGGCGCCGTTTCCCTTTGCTTTACCTCCATGGGCCGCGATCCGGTCTGAATGTTGCGGCGGGCCACGCTGTGTGAGCCTGCCCGCAAGTGCGAAGGCAAGATTTCAAACAAGTGAAAAGGAAGGAGAACCGAAGATGTCCAATGCTTTTTATAAGGTCCCCACGCCCCAAAACGAGACCATTCTGAACTATGCACCTGGCAGTGCCGAGCGGGCTGAATTAAAAGCCACTTTGGAAAAAATGACCGCGGAAACCATCGAGATCCCTCTGATCATCGGTGGGCGCGAAGTGAAAACTGGAAATCTTGCCGATTGTGTGATGCCCCACAACCACAAAAAAGTTGTGGCGCGTTACCACCAAGCCGATGCGAGCCATGTTGCGCAAGCGATTGAAGCCGCGGCCGAAGCTTGGAAAACCTGGTCGGAAATGCCGTGGCAGGAACGTGCCGGTGTCTTTTTGAAAGCGGCCGAATTGTTGGCGGGCCCTTATCGCCAAGTGCTTAACGCCGCCACCATGATGAGTCAGGGCAAAACCTGCTTTCAGGCGGAAATTGATTCGGCTTGTGAGTTGATTGACTTCTTGCGTTTCAACACCGCTTACATGACCGAAATCTACCAGGACCAGCCTTTGTACTCGCCTGCGCCGACCTGGAACCGTTCCGAACACCGCGCGCTCGAAGGCTTCATTTTTGCCATTACCCCGTTTAACTTCACCGCGATTGCCGCCAATCTGTGCGCCTCCCCCGCGATGATGGGTAACGTTGTGCTCTGGAAACCTTCCGACACAGCCGTTTACAGTGGCTACCACATCATGAAGCTCTGGCACGAGGCCGGTTTGCCCGACGGCGTCATCAACTTCATTCCCGGCCCGCCTCAGGAAATCGGTGCGGCCGCCCTGAACCACCGCGATCTGGCCGGCGTCCACTTTACCGGCAGCACCAAAACCTTCCAATACCTCTGGAAATCAATCGGTGACAACATCGAGAACTACCGTTCCTATCCGCGTTTGGTGGGTGAAACCGGTGGTAAAGATTTCATCTTCGCTCACGAGAGCTCTGACGTACAGGCCTTGGCGGTTGCCATGGTGCGCGGTGCTTTTGAGTTTAGTGGTCAAAAATGTTCGGCTGCTTCCCGAGCCTACGTGCCCAGCACGATTTGGCCTGAGGTCAAAAAACGGGTTGGCGCCATGATGGCCGAACTCACCATGGGCGACGTCTCCGACTTCAGTAACTTCATGGGTGCGGTGATCGATCAGCGTTCGTTCGACAAGTGTTCCGCTTACATTGCCCATGCGCGCGAAGCGGCCGACGCCGAGATCGCGTTTGGCGGTGATACCGATGGTTCGACCGGTTTCTTTGTTCAGCCAACTGTGATCGAGACCACCAACCCGCACTACAAGAGCATGTGCGAAGAAATCTTTGGCCCAATCTTGACCGTTTACCCTTACGATCCGGCAAAATTGGACGAAACCTTAGAGTTGTGTGACAGCACGTCGCCTTACGCGCTGACCGGTGCTATCTTCGGCCGGGATCGCGGTGATCTGGTGAAGATGGCCGACCGCTTGAAACACGCCGCGGGCAACTTCTACATCAACGATAAACCGACTGGTGCCGTCGTTGGCCAGCAGCCGTTCGGTGGTGGTCGCGCCTCCGGCACCAACGATAAAGCAGGTAGTCGCTTGAACTTACTGAAATGGACCAGTGCACGCAGCATTAAGGAAAACTTTGTGCCGCCGCATCAGCACCCCTATCCACATATGCTGGATTCCTAAGCCGTTTTACGGCATGCTTGAAGGGAGTCGCTTCGGGCTCCCTTCAAGTTCCGTTTGCCAACCTTGGTTGAAAAGGACCCTTTATGAGTTTAACCGGCAATATTTCGACGATGTCCCTCGCCGAAGTGTTTCAGTGGCTGCACAGCGGTCGCAAAACCGGCACCCTGCATGTTGACGGCCCCGACGGTCTCAAAAAGGACGTGTTTTTTGGGGACGGAATGATTAATTCCGCTTCATCAAGCGATCCGCGTGAGCTGATCGGCCAGTTTTTACTCGTGAGCAACCAAATAACAGAACAGCAACTATCCGAGGCACTTGAGCGACAAAAGCGCGACCACGTTTTGCTGGGTAAAATTCTGGTTCAGCAGAACATTATCACTAAAGAAGAACTGCACGAGCTGCTGACGACCATCTCCGAAGAGATTATTTACGACTTGTTCCTTTGGAAAGAAGGCAAGTTCGAGTTTTTTGACGGCTCTTTGCCGGATCGCGAAATACCCCAACTCAGTCTCGATGTGACCCACATCGTATTAGAAGGGGCGCGGCGTGAAGACGAATGGGATCGCGTTAAAGACGTTATTCCAGAAGCCGCGACGATTTTGCGGCCCAACGTTGAAAAAATTATCCCCCACCTGCCGCTCGACTCGCGTTATGCGCGCTTGTTGTCATTGGTTAATGGTGCGCGCAATGTCGAAGACATCACGCGTCTGTTTAAATCGACGCGTTTTGAGGTGTCACGGCTTTTACTCGACTTACACGAAGCCGGCATGATTGAGGTCGGGAGCCACCGCCACTTGATGATCCAACCACCGTCGACCTCAAACCACGATCCGGTCAAAGATCTCATTGCCCAGGTTGAGGGCTTTTTGGATGAAGGCCGTTTGGAAGAGGCCGAGCGGGTTTTGCAAAAATTACTGACAGTGGCGCCCAACAACAGCCGCGTGCAAAAGCTGCGCGGCCTCATTCAAGACAAACGCTATGAGACGACCGCTAAGCAGGTGATCAACCCCGACGCCGTGCCGGTTTTGGCGATGGACGTCGGTGCGATTACGCGGTTAGATTTGAGTCCGGAAGCCGGGTTTATCGTGTCGCGGATCAACGGGGCTTGGGACGTCAAATCAATCATTAAGATTTCCCCGTTCGAAGAGTCTCTATGCCTCAAGATTTTTAAGAACTTCCTGGACAATGGGGTAATTACCTTCAAATGAGCGAATCTTCCAAGGAATCTCAATCGTTTGATTTCGACGAAATCGAACTGAAAACCGATACGCCGATTCACCGCACCAAAGCCGAGGCGCCTGAACCGGTGGACGAAGGCGACACCGCCCGGCCCGCGCCCAGCCGCTTGCCCCTGATTTTGGTGACGCTGCTCTTTTTGGCCGCCGGCGCCGGGGCTTTTTATCTCTTCCGCGAGAACGCCCGCCTTCAAGCGCTACTGGTTGACAGTGAGCGGCTTGGGGCCGATACCCGCGACAGCTTGACGATGTCCAATCAGTCCTTGGAGCAGGCCGAAAAACAGGTCAGTGCTTTGACCGAACAACTTAATGGTGCCCAGCAGAAGCTCTCCGAGATGGAAGCGCTCACCAAAAACCTCAATGCCGACAGCAAAAGTCGCCTTGAGGATTTGCGCCAACGGGAGAAGGCTCTGGCCGAGGTCAAAAAAACACGCGACGACCTACAAAAAAAATTAAAACAGGCGCAAAGCAAAGTCGCCGGCCTAACCGGCGAACGCGAAACCCTGCAGACTCAGTTAGACGAAGTGAAGCGAGAATTCAGCGCTCAGCAAAAGGCGTGGCAAGGTGAACGGGATGACCTGACCCGCCAATATGCCGCCAACATTGCCAATTTGGAAAAAGCTCAAGAGCAGGCTCGTTCCGAACGTGCCGAAGCGCAGCGGGATTTGAAAGAAGCTCAAGCTCTGCTCAAAGAAGAATCCCAAGCGGGCCGTCAAATTATTGCCGAAAACAGCCAACTCAAGAGCCGCCTTGAAACCGCCAACCAAGATATGGCCGGCCTACGCAAGGAGCGCGACCAGATCGCCGAACGTCTGGAGAAAGCGAAGGGGCAAATGGCGGTTTATACCGGCAAGTTGGTACCTTTTTCTGAAAATACCGGTGGTTTGCAACTGTTGTTCCGCGAACCGCTTCCCGAGGACGTCAAGTTTCCGCGTCGTCAGTCGCCGATTTTGGTGCGGGCGCTCATTAGTGATACCGGTGCCGTTGAAAAGGCCTTTATCGACCGGGATCAGGTGGTCGAAGGGCCCCTTGCTCAAGCCGTCATTCGCGCCGCTTATCGCTACAAGTTTTCGCCGCCGACGCTTGAAGGCAAAAAAGTCAAAACCTGGCATGCCTTTTTGGTTGGTCCCAACTAAAGGCTCGGGCTTGGCTTTGCCGCCCGGATTTGTGAAGATGGAAGCGGTCGGCCGCCTTTTAGGCCGCCTGAGCCGGTTTTTCGATTGACCGGCGTGGGCCGCTCGTAACCTTGGGCGTTTGGGAATACACGAGTTCTTAGTGTGGATGACGAACTGGAGGGGAGATGGCTGACGGCGTTACCTTGGTCAAAGAAGCATTGGCCATATCAACGGTCGTGGGGCGTTACGTCAAGCTTGAACGACGCGGTAATCGCCTCGCGTGCTGTTGTCCGATTCACGGCGAGAAAACGCCGAGCTGTTACGTCGACGACCAAAAGGGTTATTTCCATTGTTTCGGTTGTGGGCGCGGCGGCGACATGATCAAGTTCGTCATGGAAATCGAGAACATGGCGTTCCCAGATGCCCTCGAGTTCTTGGCCGATATCGCCGGCATTGAGTTGCCCAAACGCGGCGCGCGCGGGCCGGGTCGCGACGTCATTGAAGCACTGCGGACCATCAACATGGCTGCGAAGGAATACTTTCACCGGTTGTTACTGCAAAACAAACCGGCGTTGGCTTACCTCAAAGATCGCGGCATTAGCGACAACACCATTCGCTTGTTTAAGCTGGGCTACGCCGCCAACGCTTGGGACGGCCTGCTCAACCATATGCACGGCCGTTTTGACGAGAAACTCTTGCGCCAGTCGGGATTGTTTAAAGACGGCCGTAGCGGCAAACCCTATGACTTGTTTCGCGATCGGGTGATGTTCCCCATTAGCGACGCCTATGGAAATGTGATTGCTTTTGGCGGGCGCTTGATCGAAGGCGACGGGCCCAAGTACATCAATAGTCCGGAAACACCGCTATATACCAAGGGTCGCCATCTCTACAACTTGGACTTTGCCAAACCCTACCTCAAGCGCGAGGCGACCGTGGTCGTCTGCGAAGGGTACATGGACGTGATTCAGGTCTACCAAGCCGGCATCGGTGCCGTGATTGCCTGCTTGGGGACCGCCTTTACCCCGCAACAGGCCAAACTTTTAAAACGATATGCCAAGCGTATTCTGCTAAATTTCGATAGCGATAAAGCCGGATTTAAAGCCGCCCGCGCTTCGATTGAGGTTTTCCTCAAAGAGGACGCCGATATTGGTGTCGTTACTTTGCCCGACAATCTCGATCCCGATGATTTCATACAACGCGACGGTCTTGAGGCTTACCGCCGCCGTTTGGACCAAGCTGACGACTTCTTCCAATACCTGCTGCACTTTTTAGGTGGTGACCGCGATTTAAGCGACGACCCGCACGCCCAGTCTCAAGTGGCCCGTGAATTGGGCGGGACTGTTGCCCTGATCAAAGACGAAATCGTGCGCGAAAGTTATATGGGCAAGTTGTCTGAAGCACTTAAGATCCGCAAAAGCGTCCTGGCCCACGTTATTAAGGCGCCGCCGAAACCCGCCCCGAAGCCCGCACCGAAGCCCGCGCCTGCGCCGGCGGTAGCTCAAAGCTCGCCGCGTCAAGGCTCTGGGCGTGGTGATCGCGCCGTACCACCCTCGCCTTCAAGTGCCGGTGGCGACGATCCTTATTTCCACGAAGAATTTCATCCGATTGACGAATTTGGCGACGATGGCTTTGAACCCATTTTTGATGATTTCGAACCCGATTACGATGCGGCACCGCGGTCACCCGCACCCGAGCCGTCACGACCCGCGCCACCACCACCCGCGACCGGGTTTAACGAAACAGAGAAACAGTTTTTGTATCAGGTCATGAATCACGAGGACTACACCGCTCAACTCGACAGCGAAACACGGGGCATTTTGCCACAGGTTTTGGCGACCTTGTTTCACGACCGCACCTGGGTTTTGGAATTTCTAAATGAAGATCGTGGCTTGGACTTTGAGCGCCAATTAGAAGTGGTCCCCGAATCCTGCCGCGGCTTTTTGCGTGAGATCAACGTGATCGGCGCCTATGAAAAGTTAGAGGGTGACCAGTTGGCGACCATGGTGATGGACCTACTCAAAACCATGATCAAAAAGCAAGTGGCGATTAATCGCCAACGCCTCCGGAATTTACCGATCACGGCCGATGATCAAAAACGCGCCTTAATGCGGCAGAACGCCCAACTTAACGCGCAATACCACAAGGTTGGTTAAATGAGCCGGCAGGGTTGGTGGTTACTGGGTCTCATGCTACTGCCGGCAATGGCCGGCGACGGCGGCCCCGCGGCGGAAAGTCCCGCTGCCTATCGGGCCCTACCGGAAACCGAGGCCGACTTTAATCGGGTCCTGCGTGGCCTTGAAACTGCTGTTTTGCGGTTCAATGCGGGTGAGCGCAACGGCGATGTCGCCGCCTTGCTGCCGGCCCTTGCCAAGCTGAAAGAGGCGGTACAGGGTGAAACGGCCTTCTCCATTCCGCGTTTTTCCGAATCCGAATCAGTGTTGGATGTGGTTGACTCGTTGTTTTTCGGGCAGTACCCGGTATTGCCGCCGGAAATTAAAGACGGTGAGCACTGGCGCTTTGAGACGATTCGCTTCGAGGTGAAACCTCGCCACATGTATGTGTTTGCCGTTAGCTTCAAAGCTTCGCGCACGATTCGCTTAAAATCGGTCACCCTGGTATTCCGTGACGGCACTAAAATCGAGCATCAGCCCTGGAAAAAAAGTGAAGACGATAACGGTGAAGCCTTTCGTAAGCGGCTGTATTTACCATGGTTGAATGTTTATGATAAGGATGAGGCGCGCGTTGCCAAACCCCTTGCCGCCGTTGAAATTCTCGGCTCGGCCCAAGACGCCGGCTTTGAGGCGCTGCTTGATTTTCGCGTCAAAATTCCCGATATCGAGGCCGAGCCCCATGCTGAAACGCTGGCGCTCCTGGCCCGCATGAAACGCGATTGGGGGCGGCGGCCGCTCAATGCCGAAAACCTGAATTTATGTTTGAGCGAAATGAGGACCCTCGCACGCTATTTATCCGTGCCTTTTAGCGCGCGCGCGGTGGCCGTTCAGGCGCCCTAAAAGCCGCCTGTCAATTAACGGCGAGACTTTGCCATTGATCCAAACGCGCGGATGTGGGTCAATAGAGCACAAGCATTATTCGACAGATGTTCTTGGCTGTTTCGCGAAACCACCGTGCCGCGTCGTCCTGGCGCCGCCATGCCTTGTGCCGCGCGGTAAATGGCCGTTGCTGTGTCATAACGGTTATCTTTCGGTTGCCTCGCGAGCGCCCTTTCAACCGCCAACCCCGGCCTGCCGGTGGCGTGCCGATGACGCGTGCCGCGCTCCTTTCCGGCGGGGCCTCGTCAAACTGGAAAATTTTGATAAACGGGTGCGAACGCACTTGGTTGACGACCTAAAGCCTTTGTTGTGAAGTTCTTCAGTGGATTGCGCGGCAAGCTATCACGTCGATATCGGCGCGACTTCGCCGGTCGTCACTTCCGTCACATCATTCCGTTCTGAAAACCTGCATGCTTGATCTAACCAAGCTCCACCCCGACTTTACCTGTTGCCGCGATAAAGGCAGCAGCGTCACGAAACCCAACTTTCAAAAAAGGAATAGGTGCTATGAAGGATATCGTTCGGCATTTGCTCAGAGGTTCTCGGATTTATCTCGTGTGCCTCCTGTTCGCGACATTGGCGATGCCCGCCTCGGCGCAGATCCGCTTGATCATGCGCGGTGATTTTCAATTTTGCGTTTCCGAAATTACCAACCAGCGCTGTGTACAAATACCTGTAAGCATGGTCGATCCCGTTGGCGGCACGCCCATTAGGCTCATTTCTATGACCGTGAAAATGGGCGGCAACGCAGACGAATTAGTTGGCCGCAGTAGCGGTAACTATTGGGTGACCAACTTTCGCCAGTCAACCAGCAATCCGACCCTTACCGGGATAACCAATCCGCCTACCGACCTAAGTAACCCGAGCGATTCGCCCAGTTCGCCTGATTGTTCCGGTGTTGACACCGTTAATCCGGCAACCGAAGGCCAGGGGCCGTTGATTGACTTTGTTACCTATTCCGGTGCCTCCATTCCGCCCGAGGTTGCCAACAGTATTTCCAATCCGCCCGGCGGGCGTCGCATCGTCTGGATTGGGTTCGATACGCTGTTCACCACCACTCAGAATGAAGAAGTACTGTTGGCGGTGCTTGAGTTGCCGATCACTGCTAACCCCAATGCCTTTTCCTTGAGTATCAGCGGTACCACCGATGCCGAGACACCCGGCGGTAACGGGTACCAGGTTGCTGGGGAAAGTGAGATTACACCCTTCGATGTGACCGAAGCCCAGGCCTCGATTGTGGTTACCGGTCCGCCCACGGTTTCAACCCAACCAACCGACCAGACCAACATCTGCACCGGCGACACCGTTCAATTCACCGCCGCCTCCAATACCGGCGGCACCTTGAATTATCAGTGGCAAAAAGACACCGTTGACATCCCTGGTGCCACCAGCGCGACCTTGACGTTGAACAATGTCACTGCCGCGAGTGCCGGTTCTTACCGCTGCCGCATCTCCTCGGATTGTGGTTCGGTCAACTCAAACCCCGCGCTCTTAACCATTCAGCCCGGCGTGACGCTCAACCAGCAGCCGGCCAATGCCGACGTCTGTGAAGGCAATGCCGCTACTTTTACCGTCGATGCTTCCGGAGATGGTGCGATTTCTTATCAGTGGCTTTTGAACGGCAGTCCGATCGGCGGCGCCACCGCGACCTCGTATACCATCAACACGACGGCCCAAGGCGACGAGGGCACCTACGCCTGTCGCATTACCAGTGATTGCGGCACGATTACTTCGGCAGGTGCTACCTTAAACGTTGCCGTCGGCCCCGCGGTCACCACCCAACCGTCGGTGACAGGTGGCTTTTGTCTTGGTGCCACCGCGACCTTAACGGTCGCCGGCAGCACTGAAAGTACCTTGAGCTATCAGTGGTTAAAGGACAACAACCCCATGGACGGTGAAACTGCGGCGACTCTGACGCTGAGCAACCTGAGTGCCGGCGACGCCGCCGACTATGCCTGCCGCCTGACCGATAGCTGCGGCCAAGTGACCAGTAATGCCGCTACTGTTGTCATCTCAGGTGATGTGTCGATCACCACTGCCAGTGGCGATGTGGAAGCCTGTCCCGGTGAATCGGCGACCTTTACGGTCACCGCCGCCGGCGACGGCCCGATCACTTACCAATGGCGTTTGGACGGCGATATCGTACCCGGCGCCACCAATGCCACCCTTAACATTGCCACCGTGGGCGCCGGCGACGCCGGTGTTTACACTTGCGATGTGATCGGTCCTTGCAACCAAGTCACCAGTGCCGGTGCGCGTTTGTTTAGCACCTTCGAAGCGCTCATCACCGCGCCTAGTCTTTCCCAAGGTTTGGAGGTTTTGGTTTTGGGCAGCGACGTCATTTGTGGCGCGCCTGAATACAGCTATAGCTGGACCGTTGTTGGGGATGCCGCCGTGATTGGCGCCAACGCAACCTTGGCTTTGGATCCGGCGCCGCAAGCCACCACCGCCTATCAATTAACCGTCACTGACGGCGGTGCCAACGAAGCATCCGACCAAGTAACGGTTTTGGTCAACGATATTTCGTTGGATCCCGACGGCGACGGCAACAACGACTTGGACGATCTGTATTTGCTCTGCGAAGAGTGGTCGCAAGGAAACCTTAACTTTGATGTCGATCAGGACGGCTTCATGCGCGTTCTGGATATCATCCACTTCAACTGGGGCGCCCAGCCTTAAGATTTGAATCGCCCGTTAATGAAACCAACCCCGCTCGGCCGCATGGCCTGGCGGGGTTTTTTATTGGCCGTCGCGCAAAAAGGGTGGGCGGATCAAGGCTGCCAACCGAATAAGCGAAAATCAATGCGGCCCTTGGCGTCGAATTGTAGGCCTTCTTCCAGCAACATGGCTTTTTGAAGGCGGTGTTGGTGACTGTCGCTGGGAAAGGAAATCATGCCGCGTCCATTGATGACTCGTTGCCAGGGAATGTCGCGGCCCTCGGGCGCAGCCGCCAACGCGTAACCCACGTGCCGTGCTTTGCGCGGTGCACCCAACATGTGGGCGATTTGCCCATAAGAGGCGACCCGACCGTGGGGAATGCGTGCCACCATTTGCCAAACCGATTCATTCCACGAACCCGACGTCATTGCCGCCTCCTCGTCGTTCAACATGCCGCGAGGTTAGGCGAGTCGTGGCTTCTTGTCAATTGACCCCGAGCTATTCTTCCGCCGCGAGGACTTGGCGACAAGCCGTGCGTACTTTTTCGTCTTTGTCTTGAATAAACTTGGCGAGGAAGGTCAGATGTTGCGGCGTCGCCGAAAGGGCGTGAATCGCCGCCACGCGCCGTTTGCTTGAGGAGCGTTTTTTGAAGAAGCTGGTTTTGCTGATAATCGATTTCAAGTACTCAAGTGAGACGGGGCTGTCAATTTTGCCGAGCATCGAAATCGCGGCCAGACGCACGCTTGCGAGGCGATGACCTTCGGCAATGTCGATGAGTGGCGGCGCATATTCAGCAAGGCCCCCTTCTCCCACAAATCGCAGCAGTTCAAGCAGGGTACCTTCGTGGTTTTGGTGGCGCTGGAGCAGCTCATAACCCAGTTCGAAGGCTTGGCGGTCCTCGATGCGAAAGATACATTTTTGCACCAGAGACAGCACGCGTTTGCTGGTTTCGTGTTGGTCCAGCCAAATCAATTTGGGTACCAAGGTGACTGGTGGGCGGGGGGAGAGCAGTAACAGTAAGTTGCGTTTCACGTACCAAGGCTTATTTTCTTGTAGCGCTTGGTCGAGTTCGTTGAGCACGTCGGGGTAGATGACATCACCCATGCTGTGCAGTGTTTCGAGGATGACCTTGCGCAGACGCCGTTCCTTGGTGTCAAACAGTACCCCGAGCAAGGTATTAAAGATGCCCAAGGCGTGCTCGTGAAACAGAATATGCATGCGGCCGCGCAAATCGGCGTCGGTTTCCGCTTTTTTAACCATCGATTCCAGCAATGTCGGTGTCAAAAAACTCTTTAAGTAGTTTTCTAAAAGCGACTTGAATGGATCGCGATGGCGCAAACTCTGTTCGGCCAACACGGTTAGCCCATACAGAAACGGACGGTACTTTTCAGCGGTCGCGAAATGGTTGAGGATGCAGGTAAAAGTATCTAAATGAAGGCGGTAAAGGTCGTATTCTTGGCAAATTCGCAGGTCGAAAGGCATGGCTTTCACAACGCGGTATAAGGCCTTTGTTTGGCCGGAGGCTACCAGAATCTTGACCACCACTTGGTAGCTGGAAAAGGCCAGTTCGCGGTCCTCACGGTCCAAGGAGCGCAGATCATTGCGCATTAAGGTCAGCGCGTCGGCGACCCGAGTCATGTGGCCTTGTGTGATCAGTAGGGTCATTGTTGCATTCAGTGTTTCGTAGTCGTCCTGAGAGATGAAGAGGTGTTCTGCTCGACCGGCCTGCTGGGCCGGGCTCAGTTTTTGTTCGGGTAAGTGGAAGTCGGTCTCGTTGTCTTGTTCCGCGTAGTACTGATTCCCCATGCTGAAGGGGACCTGCCGCGTGAAACTGTCTTCAACCGAAGGCGGATTCAGTTGAATATGGAGGACGCCGCGTTCGGCCAGCAGGTTGGGGGCGCTGGTTTGGCCTACAAATACATAGGTTTCGCGCTGTAGCAGTTGAATCAAATTACCGAGCTCTTCAATGGTTAGGCCGCGCAAAAAAAGCATTTCGAAAATGAGCCGTGTCTTACACAGCGCCACAAACCACAGGATCGGGTGGTTTTTTTGTTTGGGCGTAATCTCGCGCTTTTGGTTGAGTGTCACCTTGGCGGTGCTGATGGTAATCGTGAGGCTACCGTCGCGGCGCAGCCAATAATCGACGGCCTCCAACAGCAAGCGACAGTGGCGCGCCACCACCGGGCTGTCACCCGGGTACTGGCTCGCGGCGTCATAGCACGCTTTAAATAAGTGAAATAAACTGTCGCTGTGATTGGCGGTCATGGGGTTTCCATAGCCTGACAGGCGGCTGTTGCAGTGGTCCCGAGCGGATTCGGGTCGATGGGCAGTGGGGAGATCCTACGGTCCTTTTCATCGGCAGACGCGGTCAATTTGGAAAGCGCTTCCTCAGGAAAAATTCGCGAGACCTGAAATTGACCCAAGTGGGGAGTGGTCTGTTGGACGAGGCGGCGGCTCCATTCGGAAGAACAAGGGCTGGGGCGGTGATTTAAAAGTCTGGAATTAATATGTTTTGTTTTTTGCGGGGGCCTTGTCGCAGCAGCACCCGAGTGCGGTGCGACGCCTTGCCAAGCCCGTTGCCGCACGAAGGCGCAGCCGGTTGACGCGCCGGCTACAAAACTTTGCGACAGCGGAATGCTTTGACCTAAAAAGCGCGATAAGTGTTGCTGATTTTGGTCGGAAGGCTGGAACGAAACAGTTTGAGAAAAACAAATGCGCGCCCGCTGGGCGCCTGGCGTATTTTTTCAAGCTGTTGCCGACCCGAGTCTTGGCCAAAATTGCCGGTAGGTATCGCCCTTTTTTAGATCTGATTGTAACCCAATCGCGGTTGCTTTTTTGACGCTGACCCTGCTTGCCGGCAGGCGTGACCTTAGCGAGCGCTTAGGGCGGCCTGGCGTTGAAATTTACGGAAGGTTTCGCCGTCGACCGGTCGATCCTCAATTTCTAAAAATTGCTCAATTTGGGTTTCCAGAAAAAGGATGGTTTCCAGGCTGTCGACACGGCGCAGAATGGGGTAGCGGCTGCCGTTGTTGAGAAACACATTGAGCTGGTAAACCGGGCGTGAACGGCCTCGCTGAAATTCGGTTCCTTCCGTGCAGTAAAACTGGTCGATTTGGTCGGTGGCTAGGTTGAGGCGACCCCGCCAAGGCAATGGGAAATGATGTTTGGCTAAGCGGCCGTTACCAACGGTGATTTTGGTGCGGTTGATTAGGCCGGCGATGGCGCCGTACAAGAGCACGACGCCAAAGGCGACATTGAGGATCATCACCGCCGTCCAAGCAGGTCCGCCTTCGAAGGCCATCAACTGAAAACCGGCCACAATGCTGAACCAGGATACCGCCATCATCAAGAACAGCCACATGCGCGGTTGGTACCAGCGCCGCACCACCTGGAGGTGGTCGGGATGCAGATGAATATCGATGTTGGCGGGTGGTGGGCCGGCGTGACCGGCCTCAGGATGAATCAAAAACACGGCGCCGCATGCCGCGCAATGGGCGATGCGGCGATCTCGATCAATTTGGTCCGCAAACAATGCGGCGCTACAGCTTTTACAGGCGTATTGGGTTGCCACCGGAGATACCTTTGTGCGTGTCCAACGTTGCCCCTAGTCGGCGACGCGGCGACGCTCTTGCACGACGCGGCGACCGGCTTTGACAACGTCGCTAACGTGATTCACGCCCCAATAGTAAACCAGATACATGGCTGAAGGGGCGTCGAGGAAGAGGATGTCGGCTTGCTTACCTGCTTCCAGGCTGCCGAGCTGGTCCGCTTTTTCAATCGCGGCAGCGGCATTGAGGGTAACGGCGAGAAAAGCCTGTTCAAAGGTCATGCCCATTTTCATGCAGCCCAACGCCATCATGACTGCTTGCGAGATGGTGTGGGAACTGCCCGGGTTGTAATCGGTACTCAATGCGATGGTGCAGCCCGCTTCTTGGAAGGCGGCGGCATCGGCATACGCGGCACGAAGGAAGAAACTGGTGCCGGGCAAAAGCGTGGCAATCGTGCCGCTTTTTGCCATCGCCTGCATGTGCTCGCGCGTGGCGTGGACCAAGTGATCGGCTGAAATCGCGCCCAGTTCGGCAGCCAAGCCGGCGCCGCCTAGCGGGAATAATTCATCGGCGTGCAGGCGGATTTTAAAACCCAAATCCAAAGCGGCTTGCAGGTGTTTGCGTGAAAGATCCAGCTCGAACACATTTTTTTCACAGAAAATATCCACGTAACTGACCGTGCCGCGTTGTTTGACTTCCGGCAACAGCTCCTGATTGAGCATGTCGACATAGGCTTCGGCGCGACCCGCGTATTCCGGCGGAATTTCATGCGCGCCCATAAAGGTTTGGATCATCTCAACGGGATGCTCGGCACTGAGTTGATCCATGACGTTTAACTGCTTGATTTCGGCTTCGCGGTTGAGGCCGTAACCACTTTTCGCTTCAATGGTGGTGATGCCGTGCAACAACATGGTGTCCAGGGTTTTGCGTGCCTTGGCGGCCATTTGCTCTTGGCTTGCATCGCGCGTGGCCGCAACCGTGGATTTTATCCCCCCACCGGCGGCGGCGATGTCGACGTAAGTCGCCCCGTGCAGGCGTCGGTTGAATTCAGCGGAACGGTCGCCGCCCCAGACCAAGTGGGTGTGGGGGTCGACAAAACCCGGGACGGCGGTTTTGCCTTGCATGTCGACAAATACCGTGTCGGCGGGACACTGGGGGCGGACGGCGGCTTCGCTGCCGACGTGTTCTATGCGATCGCCGCGTACCAAAATGGCGGCGTTGGGGATGCTGTGTACTGAATCGGCGTTGACCGAGCCGGTGCGGCCGCGGCCACTGACGAGCTCGCCGATGCCGACGTAACAGGTGGTGGAGGTCATGTTCCGGTTCCTTTCATTTTTCGTGTTCCGCCCGCTTTCTGTTCAAGTTGAACCAAGCGACGGTCGTCGTCTTCGTTTTTCTCTTCTTCTTCGCGATTGTTGCTGGGCATGAACGACAGCTTTTGCAACTCGTCGGCTTCATTCGCTAAATCGCGTTCGGCTTCAACGAAATGGGTGAAACGACTCACCATCATTTCTGCTTCGGCCAGTAAATCATTGCGGGTACGGCGCAGATCGGCCAGGTGCCCCTGAATGGTACGCACATCGTCGCGGGCCCGCTCGCGCAGGGCGTCGGCTCGGAGCTGGGCTTCTTTGACAATCAGCTCGCCTTCTTTGACCGCGTTTTCTTGGATGTCGGCTTTGATCTGCTGGGCCGAAACCAGCGTGTCCTTGAGGACTTTTTCTCGCGATTCCATGTCTTTGATGCGTTCGCGCGAAACGGCCAGCTCCTGAGCCATTTTGTGGTTTTGTTCAATGAGTTTTTCGAACTCTTCGGCCACGGCATACAAAAAATGTTTCACTTCTTCCGGGTTAAAGCCCCGTAAACGCGAGGTGAATTCGTGGTTCTGGATCTCCAGGGGTGTGATCACGTTATACCTCCCCAACTTGTGCAATTTCCGAACGGAACGGCCGTTTTCTGATGGATCAAGTCGGCTCACTCTTTCGTGGGAACCGATTGGATGTCGCGTATCGGGGTTGCATCCGGAGGACGGGGCGAACACCACGCGCACAGGGCTTTTCGGTACGATGGGACAAGGACTTGTGCGTTATGAGATGATTGGGCGGAAAAACCTCGCAAAAATCCGACAACAAACCCGTGGGTTGGCGGTGGTGGGTGGTGTCCTGATATGGCGAAGGGAGCCCCGATTGTAGCACGGGCCTGGTCGTGGGGCCAAGTCTAGGCGGACAACCGACTTAGCGGAAAAAAATACCGGAAACGCCGCCGATCAGCAGTTGGATCGCAAAAAACAGGATCAGTGGGGTTAGGTCGAGCATGCCGATCGTCAGGCGGTTGTTCGTGACACGGCGGAGCCAGGAAAGCGGCGGGTCGACCAAGCGGTGCATAAACACAAACCAGCCGGCATAGCGGTTTTGCACAAACCAGGTGGAAACCAGGTAAATCATCATCAGCCAGCTATAACCAGTTAGCGTGGCGACGACCATGTGGCCGATAAAGTTCTTTAATTCAAGCATCTAACTTCTTTCTCCAAATATTCTGCTACCGACGCGAATAAAATGGCTGCCCGCTTGAATGGCCAGAGAAAAGTCGCCCGACATGCCCAGGCTCAACTTGCCTGGCCAATCGGGGAAACGGGTTTTGAGTTGATCGCGGAGCGCGACCATGCCCTGGAAGTAAGCGCTGATTTTTTCGACGTCGGCGCCGGCCGGGGGGATGCCCATGAGACCGATGCAGGCGACGTGGTTTAGATTCAGCGCGGCTTCCAGAACGGTTTCGACGGCCTCGGGGTGGAGGCCGTACTTGTCCGAGTCAAGTGCGTAGTTGACTTGGAGAAACACCTTGGGGCAAACCCGTTCTTCGGTGGCTATGGCGTCTACCCGGTTAAGCAAACTCAAGCTATCGATGCTGTGCAGGTAGTGGAAATGAAGAACGGCTTTGCGAACCTTGTTTTTTTGCAGGTGGCCGATAAAGTGCCAGGTGATGTCGTCCGGGCTGGCCTTGACCTTGGGCACCCCTTCTTGGATTTGACTTTCGCCAAAATCGCGGATGCCCAACTTGTAGGCCTGGTGAACGACTGCTAGTGGCTGCCGTTTGCTGACGGCAACCAACCGCAAACCCGAGCGGTTGCGCAGGGCGGCATCCAACGCTTTATCAATCTCTTGATTGAGCGCGTCCAGATCTTGCTGCATGGCTAAATCGGCATTCATGGTGGGGGTTACTCTGTGTCGGCGAAGAACAAGATGCGCTTGCAAGATTCGCAGGTGATAATGCGGTCGTAGCGGCGCAGACGGTCGACGATATTTTGACGAACCCGCACGTGACAGGATTGGCAAACGGCGGAAACACAAAGTGCCAAGCCTACACCGTTGCGACGCGCGGCAATACGGTCGAACTTGCGACGCAGGTCGGGTGGCACGGTTTCGGCGAGTTTTTCACGGATGATTTCCTTCTCGCTTTTTTCCTGAGCGTTTTCGCTCATGGTCGCCTTGTGTTGTTCCATCGCCGCTTCGTACTTGGACTTGGCTTCACCCTCTTGTTCGGTGCACTCCACCAAGCCGGTTTCAATCTCTTGAATCTCGGCGCGGGCGGCGGCGATGTCTTCTTCGATCACGCTGATGTTCTTCTTGGCGGTGTCAATTTCTTTTAAAACGGCGTGGTACTCTTTGTTGTTGGTGACTTCTTGCAGGTCGCCGTCAAATTTGGTCTCTTTATCTTTGAGTTCCGCCAGCTTGATTTCGCTTTCTCGAATCTCTTTTTCGCGCTTCTCTTGCCGGGCTTTCAGCTCTTCGGCACGGGCCTGGATGTTTTTCCAGTCCGTTTCCATTTGCACGATTTCATCGGGAATAAACGACAGCAAACGGTCGAGTTCGGCGATTCTCACCAACACATCTTGATAATCCCTAAGCGCGTTTAATGCTGCTCTCAAAACTTCCTCCGCTAATTGGTTCATCTACATGGATCGGCATAAAAAAAAGGTGTTTCCAGTCCGCGGACTGAACACCTTCGGCTCGTCGAAAGATTCTTTTCTTTTTCGATAAGGGGGAGCAATGGTTCGTGCCAAATCTCAATAGCAATCGACTCTCCTACCTAACATGAGTGGGCCCACCAGGACTCGAACCTGGGACGACCCGGTTATGAGCCGGGTGCTCTAACCAACTGAGCTATAGGCCCATGCTAGAGAGGACGTCCTGTGCCAGACGCCAGGACTGCATATTATAACAATGAACGGGTTGAACTCAAGGATGTGGCTCTTTTGGCCGATTTTTTCTTGCGGCGAGAATACGCGTTTGTCCCAGGCGCAACGCGCCCTGCGCGAGTTGTTGGCCACGTGTTTTTTTTCAAGGGACACAGAAAACTTTGGGTTAAGGCCCACTGGGGGCTTGTTTCGGCGCGGTTTTGCTTCGAGAATAACAGCACTGTACCGCCGCAATGCTGCCGACGCTCGCTCTAAACCTGCCCGGTTTTTTTTTCGAGCCGTCCCGTGCCGGTTGGTTTTTTTTGGCGCGGCGCCTCGCTTTTTTTGGTGCCACCGCCGTTGATTGGAGTTTCAAATCACCCACTTTCAATTTGATCGCGAAGAATTTCATGGCGCCGCCATGACCGGTATTGATGAAGCGGGTCGTGGTTGTTTGGCCGGCCCGGTTGTCGTCGCGGCTGTTACCTGGCGACCGTCTGTGATTGCCGAGCAGCCCTGGTTTCCTTTGTTGGCCGATTCTAAGACGCTCGATGAAAAAAAACGCGACCTGCTCTTTCCATTGATTCTCGAACATGCGGATCGCGTGCGCACGGCCTTTGTCGGCAACATTCTTATCGATTACCTCAACATTTTGCGCGCCACCTTGCACGGTTTTGAGTGTGTCGCGCCCGCCTTCGATGCAACAGTCCCACTGATCATCGACGGCAATCAAAAGCCGCCGACTTTGCCCTGGGCCAAAACCCTGGTGAAAGGGGATTCGCGCGCGAGCGCCGTCGCCGCGGGCGGGATTGTCGCCAAGGTTTTGCGTGATGCCGTCATGAAACGCCACGCCGCAGCTTATCCAGCCTATGCTTTTGAGGTTCACAAAGGATACGCCACCAAGAAGCATCGCGACGCCGTCAGTGCGCACGGCAACACCCCATTGCATCGCAAATCGTTTAAACCATGTTCGCTTCTGCCCGACGACGACGCGCAAGGCGCACTTTTACAGCAGCAATTCGCCACCGCCGGCGGTGACCACGCTGCGCTCGTCGCCTGTTGGCGTTCCTTGCAGGCTCAGTACCACCGTCTGCCCTTGGCCGTTGTGCGCGAGCTCTTGCCGCAACTTAACCGCGCCGGCCTATCGATTTTGCCCTGTGCGGCCGATATGGCGCGCTTAGCCACGCCGATCGACCCCGCGACCACGTCGTCCAAAACTTCACCATGTCAGAATGACGTACATTCTTTGGAAGCAAAAGACCCTTTGTTTTCGTTTTAACCAAGGAAGGCGCTGTGCATGCGACGGATCCTTTACAGCGTGCCATTAGGCCTAAAATTTGCTGATCCCAACCCACGGGATTTTCCCACGACCCCTTTCGGAGGCGAATTGTTTATGACATCTTCCCTTTTTTCACCCACCCAAAGCCGACATCTGCAGCGCCTGTTCTTCATTTTGCTGTTGGTTTGTTGGTTGCCGGCGTCGGTCGGCGCGGGCAACTTCGCCGATGATCAGCTCAAGCTTTTGGGGCAACGGCTCGACGCCGAGTTGGATGCCATGGATCCTGTCGATAAGTTGTTACTGGCTGAGGAGATTTATTTTCTCGGTCATGAAACCGGCCGTCAACAAGATCTCAACCAAATGCTTGAGCGGATTTTTGCATCGGCGCAGCACGAAGAACTCAAAGGGGAGCTGGCTTATTTTCTAACCCAGCAATACCGTCAAACGCGCCAGGGCGACAAAGTCGCCGCCTTGATTAAGTCACTGGGTTACGTGCCCGAATGGCAACTGCTGGGGCCCTTGTCGCCCCAAAATGAAATCGATCTGCCCGCTTTGGTTGGCGCCAAGGAAACGAAGGGTTTGGTTCGCGACATCTCTTGGCAGAAGGCGCGCGCCTGGGGTGAGGATGACTATTGGTCCGAAGGCTTGGGCCATTACGGCTACTTCAGTGCCAATCAAGCCATTTACCCCAACCAACTTGCCGGCATGTTGGCCACCACTTGGTTCTACGCCCCCAAGAAAGGTGATTACCGCCTTGGCTTAGGTTGGGACAAAACCCTGCGTGCTTGGGTCAATCGCACCGAAGTTTTTCATTCCGAATTTGAAAACGGCAACGCTTCGCCCGACCAAGCCGTTGTCACCCTTCAACTCAAAAAGGGTTGGCATCGCTTGAGCTTATTTTTGGCGTCCGCTTCCGAAGAACCCAACCTCGGTTTTTTCGCGCGCTTGTGCGACAGCGACGGCAACCCGCTCAAGGTTGAAGCGCGGGCCGATCACAAGGTGCCGAAACGCAAGATCAAACAATCCAAAATCCAAGAGGTAAGCCTGGTTGCCGCCGCCAAAGCCAAGTCGGATTATGCCTTGGCTGGTTTGCTGCTGATTAAAGAGCAGCCGCGTCACCCCGAACACGGGCTTTTGGTCGAACTATTTGCCAACGCCTTCCAAGAAAACCCCACCCGGATTTTGACGGAGAAATTGTTGTCGGTCACCGATGATCCCAACGACCGCTGGGCTTATCTTGCCAAGTTCTTGACTCATCTCGACAGCGCGCCGTACGACGCCCGCACGCCGATGGCCAAAGCTTGGACTTTGACCCAAATGGGACAAATTGCCCTGAGTCAGGATCGTTTTTGGGAAGCGCGCCAATATTCGAAACGCGCCCTGACCGCGTTGCCCGATTACTGGCCCGCCGCTGTCCTCGACAACAATGCACTTTCGGCATTGGGTTTGGACGGCGTCGCGCTTAACCGAACCTTGACGCTTAACAAACAGTACCCCGACGTGCCCTGGTTGATGATGGATTTGGCCGATCTCTACACCGCTATGTTTTTCGTCAATGAGGCCGAGCAGTGGATCGATCGCGTGCTTGATCTCCGGTTCGGCAGCCGCAAGTTTGCCAATCGCAAAATTCAGGCTTACAAGTCACGTGGCGATCTCGAGGGTTTGGAAGCGTTGTATCGCGACATTTTGCGCGATTCGCCTTATTCGGTTTCCGCCGCTTTGACTTATGCTGAGTTCCTCAGTGGGAACCGTCGCCACGATGAAGCGGCTCAATTACTCGAGCGGCTGTTGCGCGGTATGCCCAACAACCCCGATTTGTTGCAAGGCATGGGGGAAGCGCGTTTGCGGGCCGGCGAAGACGACGCCCTGCCCTATTTGGAGCGCGCCCTGGCGCTGCGACCGCAAAACCCCGCTCTTGAGAATCTGATTCGTCTTAGCCAGGCCGAGCGCCAGGTTTTCTACAAGCCGTATCGCTATGAAGAGGCGCCCGACGTTCCCGTTAACGAAGTAACCGACGTCGTCATGAACCTCGACAATAAGGTCGTCAAAGTTGCGCCCAACGGTCAGTCTTCGCTCTATCGTCAAATGGAATGGGAAGTGCTCACCGAGCAAGGCGCGCAATCTTTACCGGGTCATTCATTTAGTTATTCGCCCCTGCGCGAACGCGCCGAGCTGATCAAAGCCGAAGTTTATCGCGGGGATCAGACCATTCTGGTCACCACCACCGGTCGCAGTCGTATCAGTGATCCCGAATACCGCATGTACTATGACATGGTTGCCTACCAGGTGCGTTTTCCCTCTTTGCAAGTGGGGGATCGGGTGCGGCTTGAGTACCGCATTGACGACATTAACAATACCAACATCTTTGGCGATTACTTTGGTGACCTCCACCTCTTCGCCAACAGCTACCCCACCAAACGCATCGGCTACACGCTGATCATGCCCAAAGATCGCCGCATTTACACCCATGTTGAAAAGATGAATCCAGAGTATACCGAAAGCGAAGACGGTGAGAACCGTGTTTACCGCTGGGTTTTGGATCAAATTTCGCCCTTTGAAACTGAATCGCGTATGCCGGGTCTGCAAGCTTTTGTGCCCTATGTCGGCATTTCTACCTTCGATGATTGGGACGCCATGGCCAAATGGTATGCCGATCTGATTCGCAATCAGCTTGAGCTTGACTCGGAAACCAAACAGATCGTGGCCGAGCTGGTCAAAGACAAAACTTCTAATTTGGAAAAAGTGAAGACCATTCACGAGTACGTGGTTACCCACACGCGTTACGTGGCCCTCGAGTTCGGGATTCACGGCTACAAACCCTACCAAGTAAATCAGGTGTGCAGCCGCCAGTTTGGTGACTGTAAAGACAAGGCCAGCCTGATGGTGGCGATGATGCTTGAGGCCGGTGTCGATGCGCAAATCGTGATTTGCCGAACCAGCGACAAGGGTGACATTCATCCCAACCCCGCCATGCTGTCTTACTTCAACCACGCCATCGCCTACGTGCCCGAGTTCAACCTTTTCTTGGACGGCACGGCTGAGTTCTCGGGTATTTACGAATTGCCTGAAATGGATCAAGGCGGATTGGCCCTGATCGTTGACAAACAAGGAAACGGTCGGTTGACGACCATTCCGCGCCAGGACGACACCTTGACCGAATACGATTTGGTGTTGGATGTGACGCCGGAAGGCAAAGCCAAGGTCGAGGGCAGTTTGCGTTATCGCGGTTCGGTTACGCCGGATGTGCGTCAGTATCTGAGCATTGATACCAAGCTTGGGCAAAATCTCCAGACGATATTGTCGGGTATGATGCCCGGCCTGGAAGTGCTGCAAGCCGACCGAGAAGGGACGCGCCTCAACGATCCCATCACCCTTCATTTTAAAGGCGAAACCGAACGGTTGATGGCGCCTCAAGCGGGTGGCTTTAAATTACCGTTGGAAATTCTCAACCAGCGCTTGGTGCAACGTTATGCCGCCAACACCAAACGCAAGTTCCCGCTTGAATTCGGCGTCGCTAAGACGCGCAAGGTGATGCTCAAACTCAATGCGCCGAAAGGGTACAACTTTGGCGCCTTGCCAGAGTCGCTGGACGTTGAAAACGACGATTTTTCCGTAAGCATTTTGTTTGATCGCGATGCGGACGCCGGTTTGCGGGTTAATTACCAAGTGAAGTTCAAAAACCACCGCGTGTCGCCCGACAACTACGCCGCCTTGCGCGAGCTCATGCAGCAACACGACCGCATTTTGGATCAAGCGATCCAACTCGTTTCCGAGTAAGGAGGGGACACCATGCTTTTTCAAAAATGGACCTTTATGACATGGCCCGCCCTGTTCCTGGCGATGACTTTGCCGGCGACGGCGGCCGATTTAGACGCGGCCTGGCGCAAGTTAGCCCACGATAACGATCAAGAGGCCGCACGGGCCTTGTTCGCCGAAGGGCGGACCCCCGACGATCACCAAGCCGCCATCGGCTGGTTCCTTACCTTTTCCGGTCAGGGCCCTACCGAAGCACTCAACCGTGCCGCCCTGACCATTTTGCGCGAGGATCCCACTTCGCCCGCCGCCGAGTGGGTTCTCAAGTGGATGAGTCAGTACCGCGAGTGTCTGCCCAACTGGGGCAACGATGTGGCTGCGATTATCGCCGCGGCGGAACCGACCAATCCTGAACTCAAAGTGCGTTACGCCAATATGGCGCGTTTCGCTTCCCGTAACGAAAAGGAAGAGCCGGCTTTTGGCGAAATTGCCCGCCGTGCTGCTTTTATCGCCGATTGGAAGGTCTCCGAAAAGTTTGGCAACTATCCGATCCCGGCCTTTGACAAGACCTGGCCCGCTGAGAAGGCCGATTACTGGCACAATGAGGACCTGAATTACCATTCGCGAACCGGTGTTGTTTTGCCCCCGCGACACGCCACGGGTGCCGGTGTTCTGTTTGCCTTTAGCCGCTTTGAGAACCCCGCCAAACAACCCGTCACCCTGCGCCTCTTTTCCTATCACAACGTGGCCCTGTACCTGAACGGTGATTTAGTCGGCCGCTACAACATGCTCGAAGAATACGGTCCCAATATTCGCTACTTGCGCTTGACGCTTCCCGCCGGCCAACACGAAGTGATGGTGAAAACCACACAAACCCGCGGCAATAACGGTCAGTTCTCCGTTCAGGTTACCGCCGATCAGGCCGTGTCCTTTCCGGCGCCTGGCAACCCCGCGTTTTCGCTTTCCGGCAAAAGCGCCAAGGCCGCCGATGTTCAAGTTGGTCTCGCCGCCGCTATTGCCAAGGATCAGAGCGAGTTTGCCAAGTTTCAGCGCGCCTTTTTGGCCATTCTCGATAAAGACGATGCCACCGCTTTGGCGCTTTTGGAAGAAGTTCACGAAAGCGCCCCTGCTTCTTTGTTGGTCGGCACTTTGCTCAGCGAGGTCTATTTAGGTTCGGTCAAGTTTCTGCCGCCCAACGATCAAGTGTCACGCGCCTACCAAATTCTGGCCGGCTTCCTCCAAACGCCGGATTACAACCAGCAGGCGATGTACTCCCTGGCGTTGCTGCTCAATCGTCACAACCAAACGAAAGACGCTTTGGCACTCCTCAACCGCGTCGTTCAAAGTAACCCAGAGTTTTGTGAAGCGGTTGAGGCGCTGTTGGTGATTAGCAACAACGAAAAGTTGCTCGACGTGCGTCAGTACGCGCTGTCGGTGCTTGAGAACTTGGGTCCCAACCATCGTTTCGCCCAGCAAGCTTTGTTGAAGGAGTCCCGTCGCGATGGTGACTTGGGGCGGACCAAAGAGATTCTGGGTAATCTTGCCGAGCTGTTGCCTTGGGAAGGTTTCTTGGCTCAGCTCCACGAAATGAATGAAGAATACGAACTGGCGATTAAGGACTTGGAAAGTCGTGGTCACATCTTTGATGATCGCGCCTATTACCCTTACGCCGTTTCACAGGGTTACGCCAAGCTCGGCAAAATTGAGCAACAGCGCGCCTGGTTAGAGAAAACCTTGGTGGTCGATCCCACCCATGAGGAAGCCATTCTCGACTTGGTCAACCTCAGCGGGTACCAGGGCAAATTTGACGAAGCCGAGCAGCTTTTGCGCGATTACCTGCGGATCGAACCCGCCAATTCCGCTTTCCGTCAGCGTCTCAGTCACCTTGAAGGCCGAACCGCCTTCGAAGCCTATCGCGTCGACAGCGCGCAAATTATTGCCGATGCCAAAAACAAACCTATTTCAGAAGGCGCCAACTCCGAATTGCTGCTTGATCAACTAATGGTGCGGCTGTTCCCTGATGGATCGCAAATGCGTTACACCCACCTGGTGACGCGGGTTTTGACCAAAGACGGCGTCGACAGTGAAAGTGAAATCCGTTTGCCAGGTGAAGATATCGAAATTTTGGAGCTGCGGACCATCAAGCAAGACGGCGCCGTGATGTACCCTGAGAGTTTCGAACACAAGTCGACGATCAGTTTGAGTGGTGTCAGCGTCGGTGATTTCATTGACGAGGAGCATATCGAGTATTTGCCGCCCGCCTACTACGACGGCAATGGACTTGATAGCTTTATGACCTTTATTTTTCAGGGTGTTGATCGCATTTATCACCACAGTGAATTGGTGTTGATTTACCCCGCCGACCTGCAGCCTGAACCCGAACTTTTAAGCCGTAACATGCCTGGCGGGCAGCCGACCATCGAAGAGAAGAACGGTCTCAAATACGTGCGCTGGCTGACCGAGGATATGCCGCCCTTGACCGTGGAACCCTCGATGCCGCCTGCCAATTACTCACAGCCGGTCGCCTCCTTTTTCTTCAATACGGATTGGGAAGAGATTCGCGATTTTTATACCCATGCGACCCGTCAGCGTTTAGGCGTGGTTAATCGTCTACAGCCGCAGATTGAGGCCTGGCGCCAGCTCAAATTACCGCCCCGTAAGTTGGCCGAACGCGTGTATCGCGATATTACCGAGCGGATCGAGCAGGACGGACCTTTTTATCAAGATGTCAACCTTACCTGGGAGAGCCGTGCCGGTAACGCGACCATGTTGGTTGCCGCCGTGTACCGTGCCCTTGGTATTCCTTATGAAATGGTGTTGACGCGTCCTGAACGCATTCGCCATTACACCTTTGACACCCCACTGCCCAGCTTGTCTTATGCCTTGCTGCGTTTGCCCTTTACCGACGGGGACCTGTGGTTGGACGCCAACCAATCAGGTTTGCCGTTTGGGTATGTGCCTTTTCCGTTTCGTGGCTCAACCGGGATTGTTCTCGACGGCGGCGACAGGCTTTGGATCGACATTCCCCAGTTTGAAGACCGGCTGGATCGCGTTGTTTCCAGTTATTCCTTTCGCTTTAGCGCCGACGGTCGTGCTGAAGCGGACGGGTCGGAGCACTTTTTTGGTCAAACCGCCGCGCGTCTGAGCGAAAACTGGAAGCAATTGAATCGCCCCGAAATCATGCAACGTGTCGAAGCCGGTATTAACCAAAACTATCCCGGTGCCGTCGTTAGTGAAACCAGTGAAACCGAAGATCTGCCGCCGGGCGAGTTTGAAATCACCTATGTTTTCAAACACGACTCCCTTGGGAAGCCTACTGAGAACGGTTTTAACCTTGAGTTTCTGTTGCCGAAAGCACCCCTTTTATCCCGTTACGGCTCACTGCCGGTGCGCAAAACGCCGATTCTGATTGCGCAGCCTCATTACAATGTAGCCGAGGAAACGCTGCATTTACCGGAAGGCATGCGTTGGCAGGTTGATCCTGTAAATTTGGATCAAAAAACGGACTTTGGACGCTATCAATTAACCGTGAGCGTGGTCTCCGATCAGGAGCTTAAGGTCACGCGCGAATACCATGTCCCATCCCAGTTTGTCATGCCCGAGGCCTACCAGGATTTCCTTGTTTTTTGCAAATCCATGGTGGAGAATGAGGACCTGACATTCAAAGCGGTCAAAGACGTTGGCGCCCCTTAATCTCTCGGGGGAGAAGGAGTAAAGGTTAGGCGCCCCGAATCGCTTTTGCCATCAACGACAATACGATTCCGGGGAGGACACCATGGAAAAAGCGCGTCGTTTTGCGGACCACGTCCGTCAAATCTCGCAGATCTACGAAAAGGCGCTGGCGACCCTGTCGCGTGAAGCGCAGCCGATGGACGCCGTCCTGATTCATTCAGGTTCGGAGGGCGTCTACTTCGGCGATGATCGCCACATTTATTTCGAAGCTTTCGGTCATTTCAACCACTGGGTTCCGGTCAATCGGCCCGACCAAATGCTGTTGTTTCAGCCTGGCAAGAAGCCGACCTACTTCCAAGTGGTACCCCCTGATTTCTGGTACGACCAAACGGTCGCTCAGGAAGCATGGTGGGCCGATCAGTTCGACATTATCCGCCTCGAAAAACCGGAGCAGGTTATGGATCACCTGCCCGCCACGCGTCGCATCGTGTTTTTAGGTGAGAACACCGGCTTTGCCGCCGATATGGGGTTACCCGCTTACCTTCACAACGAACGCAACGTGCTTAATTACCTCGATTATTATCGCGGCATGAAAACCGAATACGAGGTTGAAGAACTGCGTGAAGCCAATCGTATGGCTGTCGCCGGCCACGAGGCCGCCAAGCAGGCTTTCCTCAATTTCGGCAGCGAATGGGACATCCACCAAGCGTTTCTGAGTACCAATCAAATGCTCGAAACCGATTCGCCTTATACCAATATCATTGGTCTCGATGAACATGCCGCCATTTTGCACTACCAATACAAGCAACGCGCCAAAGGCGATCAGAGCCGCGTGCTCCTGATCGACGCCGGCTGCGTCAGCAATCGCTACTGTTCCGATATTACCCGCACCTACATGCGCGAGGGCGGTCACGAAGTGTTCGCCGGTCTGCTGCAAGGTGTTGATGCTCTCGAGCTGAAACTGGCTGATATGGTTGAGGTGGGCATGCCCTACCGTCAACTGCACGAAGCCGCTCATGACGGGATTCTCGATCTCTTGATCTCCCACGAATTGGTTTCCGGCAATCGCGACGAACTCGCCGAAAATCAACGGGTGAGCAAGTTGTTTTTCCCCCACGGCATCGGTCACCTGATCGGCCTTCAGGTTCACGATGTCGGTGGCTTCTTCAAGGACGATCACGGGGCCTTGGCACCACCGCCTGAGGAACATCGCTTCTTGCGTCTCAACCGCGAAATGCAGACGGGTATGGTGTTCACCATTGAACCCGGCCTCTACTTCATCCCGGTTCTGCTCGACCCGGAACGCAACAGCGCTCTTGGCAAAAACCTCAACTGGCAGCTCATTGATGCCTTGATCCCCTACGGTGGCATTCGCATCGAAGACAACATCTGGCTCAGCGAAAACGGTCCGGTCAACCTGACCCGCTAAGCCCAGCCAACCTTATATGGGAAAAAGGGACGTCTCGGCGTCCCTTTTTCTTTTTCCAAAAAAAATACCCGTTTTCTTGCTTTTTTCTCTAGCACTCACTAACTTGCCAGGAAATACACAACATACACCGCACCGACCCCACCACAAGGAGCCGCCAAATGACCTGTTGGGACGAACCCCTTTCCCCAAATCCCTGCCAACGCGGCGCCGATCAACCGCTCGACTCAGAGGCCCAAGCGCGCATTGAAAAACAACTGCTCATGCTTGAGCAAAAGGTCGCCATGCTGCAAAAACGCAGCCGTTGGTTGGGTTGGCTCGATCTCTACCTTCAACTGGCCTTTGCCGTTCTTTTGTCTGCTTCCTCCCTCTACGTCCTCTATCTCGGCTACATCGACGCCCTGACCCAACGCACCTTTCTCGCCTTCTTTTACGCCGTTTCCGGTTACGTTTTGGTGGCGGCCGTTTTTTGGCTGTTTCACCTCCATCGCACCATCGCCTTTAAACGCACCAAAGAACGGCTTATCCAACAGGTGGTCGCCCAAGCCAAAATTGAAATTGCCTTTGCCTCGCGCCTGGTTCGGGTGCGTTAAGTGCCTGAGGTCGCCGTCGTTGCCGATCCGGTGCTCGAAGATGAGGAAGGTCCTGCTACCTTAGAGTGTTTAGAAGTACTTAATAAGAAAATTGACGCCCTGGCTCATGTTAAACCGGCGGGCGTTCGCAAAATTGCCGAATGGTCTTCCGCCAGTGGGTCTTCCGTTCTCGCCGGGGTCGTCGGCGGCGTTTTTGGTATTTTCGCCGGGTTGGGTTATGGCGCCGGCCTCGCGGTTTCTGCCGTGGTGACCGGGTCGGTCGGATTGCTTTTGGGTTGTGCGCTGGGTGTTCTCGTCTTTCGCGGCCGTGCCGAGTGGCGCCTTGACCGACTCACCATGAAAACAGAACGGGCGCTTGTGACCTTGGAAAAACGCATTATTGCCATCGAAAGCTGTGCCCCACCTGAAGTGGTTGCCGAACTCTGGGCCGGCTACCGCTGCATTTTGGAAACCCACGCCCGTGAGAGTGTTTCATTACTGGTCGATCACACCGACCCGGTTGAAACCTACATCGGCCGACTTTTCAAGGACTGAGCGCTTACCCCCTTGGTTCTGTCCCTGCGTCATGGACCTGGCTCAGCTTTCGGAATGGGTCATTGGCCGGTCGTGTTTTGGGTCTCGATCGTGCTGTTACCGAGCCGCGTTTTTGGGGCGGCGGCGCTTGAGATTCGGGGTGATGCCGAAGGTCGTAGAATGAAGTTCTGTTTTCCGCTACTCTTTCGTTCGAATGCCCGGCTTTACCAAACTTTGGCCGGCGTGGGTTTGGTTGCAAATGCTTGTATCTCACTCTAGACTGAGGGCATTCGCTGCCAACCTGTTTTCTGGGTCTGATTATTGATCGGGGTTCACTGCATTCGTCACCGTCGTGGCATTTTTCCGGAATGCCGGTGATCACCGATGACAGTGTCGCGTGAGATAGGCGAGGCCGCGGCAGGTTGTGGCGTGAAGCTGCGTCGAGGGATGGATTTATGAATCGTGTGCTGGGAAAAAGAGGTCTCCTGTGTCTTTGGATTTGGCTCGCTTGGGGTCTCGGCGCCTACGCCCAAAAGCCCCAGCTTCGGATTGGGGTGATTGTTGACGGCGATTCAGCGCAGGTCGAACAAACCTTTTTACCGCTCCTGGAGCAAGAGACCCATCAACTTTTGGGCCGCGACTACGATGTTTCGTTTCCCGAAGCGAAGCGTCGCTCCGGGGACTGGTCGGTCACCCAAATACGTGAACAGTTCGATGCGCTCGTGCGCGATGACGACGTTGACGTGGTGGTTTGTTTAGGCGTGTTGGCCAGCTTTCATGCCTGTCACAGCGGGCCTTATGACAAACCCGTATTTGCGCCTTGGGTCATTGACCAACGCCTACCGGGGATTCCCTCCCAAAACGGCGCCAGTGGCGTACGTAACCTCAATTACTTGATCACCTCCTCGGGTTTGGAGCAGGATGCCGTGTCAATTCGCCGGCTGTTGCCGGTCAAGAAATTGCACTTTGTCGCCGACCTTTTGTTCCCTCAGGTTGTTCCCGGCCTGCTGGAGTACGTGACTTCTAGTTTTGGCGCCCACGGCATGGAGGTGGTGATCGTTGGGGCTCAGACTGATAGCGAGGCCGTGTTGGCCCAATTGCCGCCTGATGCCGAGTTCGCTTACATCACCCCGCTGTTTCGCTTTAGCCCTGAGGAAAAGAAGAAGTTGTTCGATGGTTTGAAACAGCGCCGCATTCCTTCTTTTTCGCTTTTTGGTGAAGAAGAAGTGTTGATCGGTGCGATGGCCGGCACCGCCGGCGGCGCCGACTTTCTGCGTTTTTACCGCCGCATGGCGCTCAACATCCAGCGAGCGATGAGTGGCGAGGATCCTGGTACCTTTCCCGTATTGGTTGAGGAAGGCGACAAGCTCAAGCTCAACATGGAAACCGCGCGAGCGGTGGGTTGGTATCCCAACTGGGAATTGCAAAATACCGCCGAGCTGATTAACGAGGAGCCCGCCGCCACGGAGCGGAAGCTCTCCCTGCGGGATGTGGTTCTGCGCGCGGTGGCGCGCAATCTTGAGATCCAGGCGCGGGTCGCTGAGTTGGGCGCCGCCGAGGCCTTTTATGACGGCCTACGTGCCCAGCGTCGGCCACAGATTAGCAGTGAGGTGACCCAAACCCAAGTGGATGAGGACACCGCCGCCGCGAGTTTTGGGTCCCAACCGGAGCGCAGCACCACCGGACGTATTGTGTTGGAACAATTGCTGTACAGCGATGAAGTCAACGCCGCCGTTCAAGCCCAGGCTTATGTATTAGAAGCCCAGCGCTACGAGTTGGAGACGCTGAAGTTGGATCTGGCCCGCGAGGCCGCCGAACGTTTTTTGAATTACCTCAAGGCGCGCACTTTGTATCGCATTGAAAAAGACAATGTGGCCCAGAGCATTTCCCATTTAGAGACGGCTCAATCGCGGCGGCGGATTGGCATCGGTAACCCGTCGGAGGTGTTTCGCTGGGAGAGTCAGGTGGCCGGCGATAAATCGCGCGCGATCCGCGCTCAGAACCAAGCGAAAGCTGCCTTGTATGCGCTGAACCAAGTGATTAACGAAGCCAATCAAGAAGAGCTGTTGGTGGCGATTGAGCCCGATCTCTCGGGCGAGTCCCTGATGACCGGCCAAGGTCGTTTGCAACCATACGTTGCCAACGCCTTTGTTTTTGAAAAGTTTCGCGCGTTTATGGTGATGGTTGGGTTGGAGCAGGCGCCCGAGTTAAAGCGTCTCGACGCCTTGGTCCAAGCGCGCAAACGCCGGGTTTTGGCTGATAAACGGGCTTTCTATCGGCCGACCGCTGCCTTACAGGGCCGGTACAGCTATGTCTTTGATCGCGAGGAAGGCGAACCGCTTGCCATTCCAGGATTGGCTTTGCCGGCGGTACCCGACGACGGCTGGTCGGTGGCCTTGAACCTTTCGTTACCCTTGTTTCAAGGTGGTGCCCGCGCGGCCAGTCTCAAACAAAGCACTTTGGAAGAAAAACAGTTAACCCTGACGCGTGCGGCGGCTGCGCAACAAATTGAACTGGCGATTCGCGCCTCTTTGCGCAATGTTGGTGCCGCATCGGCCGCCATCGATTTAAGTCGGGTCTCGGCCGACGCCGCCCGTCAGAACATGGCTCTGGTTGACGACGCTTATCGCAAGGGTCTGGCCTCGGCCATTGATGTGCTCGATGCTCAGAACGCGGCCTTGGTGGCTGAGCAAGCCGCGGCCAATGCGGTTTACGACTTCCTCATTGAGCTGTTTTCCTTCCAACGAGCGTCCGCCAATTTTGACTTCTTTATCGATGCGCAAGAACGCGAGGCCTTTTTCAAGCGTTTGGCGCAGTACTACCAAAACCCGAAATAATGACGGCGGGTCGCACGGGCGGCTCGACGGCGGCGGTGGCGCCAGGCTCGCACACCGTCCTGATCTTCCGATGGAGGCACGCGATGAGAAAGCGCGTTTTAGGTGCGGTGGCCGTTTTGGCCGCCTTGTTGATGAGCTCGTGTGGTGGCGAGAAGCCAACCGAAGCGGCCAAGGTGGTGCGACCGGTTCGTGTCGACAAGGTGACCATGACCGGCGGCAAGCGTGTGCGGACCTTTTCCGGGACCGCACGTGCCGGGGTTGAGTCAAAGTTGAGTTTCCGAATCCCCGGAACCTTGGAGGCTGTGCAGGTGAACCTGGGGGATCGCGTCAAAAAAGGCGATGTCATCGCCAGGCTTGATCCCAAGGATTACGAACTCCAAGTGCAAGAAGCTGAAGCCGGTTTAACCCAAGCGATTGCCCAAGCACGCAATGCGCGCGCCAATTACGAGCGCGTGCGCGGCCTCTACGAAAACAACAATATTTCGGTGACGGAGCTCGATGCCGCCCGCACTCAGCGCGAATCAGCCGACGCCCAAGTTGATTCCATTCGCAAGCGTTTGGAGTTGGCACGATTGCAATTGACCTACACCACGCTATTCGCGCCAATCTCTGGATCCATTGCACAGCTTATGGCCGAAGAAAATGAAAACGTCGGCGCCGGTACCCCCATTGCCGTGCTCAACGCGGGTACCCACCCCGAAGTCACCTTTGCGGTGCCGGAGCAATTGATTACCTTTGTTGCCGTCGGTGATGAGGCCAAGGTTCATTTCGATGCGCTTGGCAAAGAATTGGCCGCCGTGGTCACCGAGGTCGGGGTTGCTACCACCCAGTTGGCAACCACGTATCCCGTTGTCCTGCGCCTGCGCGGCAACGATGAGAATATACGGCCAGGCATGGCCGCCGATGTGACCATGGTTCTGGGCGACGAAAAAAATCAGGCGCGCCTTTTGGTGAAACCGATTGCCGTGGTTGAGGATCAAAATGATCGTTTCGTATACGTCGCCAAGCCCACCGGCGCCGAGCTTGCCGTCGTTGAACGGCGCGTTGTCCAAACCGGCGATCTCACCGAGGACGGTCTGGAAATTGTTTCCGGTCTCAGCGAGGGCGAAATGCTGATTACCGCCGGCATGCGTTTCCTTAAGGAAGGCATGGAAGTGCGAATTCCCACCGGCGAGGGGGAATAAGTGAACATCACCCGCCTCGCGATTGAAAAAAACCGTGTAACGCTTACCTTTATCACGCTGATTCTGATAAGTGGCTACCAGGCCTATAACCAAATGCCACGTTCCCAGGATCCCGGCTTTATTGTGCGCACCGCCCTTATTCAGACTTTCTTCCCGGGTGCCAGCCCTGAGCGTGTTGAAAAGTTGGTGACCGATCCGCTTGAGAAGGCGATTCAGGAAATGCCCGAGCTCGATTCGGTGGTGAGCGAATCAAAAACCGGTGTGTCCATCATTTACGTCAACATTAAAGAGAGCTACAAGGACATGCGGCCGATCTGGGATTCCCTGCGCCGCAAAGTCGAGCGTGAACAACGTCGCATGCCGGTCGGTTCAGTCGGCCCTTTTGTGAATGACGAGTTCGGTGATGTTTTCGGCAGCATCGTGACCATCACCGGCGATGGTTTCTCCTATGCCGAGCTCAAAGAAGTTGCCGATGCCGTGCGCGACGAGTTTCTGCTAAAACACAACATCGCCAAGGTCGAGATATACGGTGACCAAGCCGAGCGCGTTTTTCTCGAGTTCAATAACTCGCGTTTGGCCGAGCTGGGGCTGTCACCGGTGCAGGTCCAAAACATTTTGGCCTCGCAAAATATCCTCATTTCCGGCGGCGCGATTCGCATTGGAAACGAACGCCTGTACCTAGAGCCGACGGGTAACTACGAAACGATTGACGATATCGAAAAAACCATCATTAGCCTGCCGGGCCGCTCCGAGACCCTCTACCTCAAAGACCTTTTGGAGGTCCGGCGCGATTACATTGATCCGCCTGACCACCAAGCATACAGCTCGGGGACGCCTTGTTTGGCCATGGCCATTTCTATGCGCGAAGGCGGCAACATTATCAATTTAGGTGAAGAAGTTACCGCCGAAATTGACCGGCTCAAAACCCTTTATCCCATCGGGATTGAGTTTGACATCGTGGCATTTGAGCCCGAATCGGTTCAGCAAGTGGTTAGCAATTTCAGCGGTAACCTGATGCAGTCGATTTTGGTCGTCATGATTTCGATGATTTTGTTCCTCGGCCCGCGCACCGGTGTGGTCGTGGCGACTTTAATACCCGCTACCATTTTGGCGACCTTTTTGGTGATGCAATTTTTCCACATCGGGCTCGATCAAATCTCATTGGCCGCCCTAATTATTTCGCTGGGTTTGCTTGTGGATAACGCCATTGTCATGGCTGAATCGATAATGGTCAGCATTGGTGAGGGTCAAAAACCGATCGACGCCGCGGCCGCTTCGGCCCAAGAGCTCATGGTGCCCTTGTTGACCTCGTCCTTGACGACCTCGGCCGCGTTCCTACCGATTTTTTTGGCCAAGTCCGCCACCGGCGAATACACCGCCAGTCTGTTTAAAGTGGTGACCATCTCGCTGCTGTGTTCCTGGGCGCTGGCGCTCACCATGATTCCCTTATTCTGCGTTTATTTTCTCAAAGTGCCGCCCAGCCAAGGCGATGAAGCCTACAACACCAACTTTTATCGTTTCTACCGCAAAATGTTGCTGTTCGGTCTGCGTTTCCGTTTGCTAAGCGCGGCCTTAATCGTCGGCGCTTTCGCGCTGGCCTTATTCGGGTTTGGTTTGATTCCCGTTAGCTTTTTCCCTGCTTCCGACCAGCCGATGATGACCGTCGAGGTGGAGCTTTCGACCGGAACCGCAATTGAGGAGACCAGCGCCGTCATGCGCCAATTAGACCGCTGGATTGGGACCGATTTACGCGCCGAAGACGGAAAGTCGGGCGTCACCAATTGGTCGTCCTACGTCGGGGAGGGGGCGCCGCGTTTCATCCTGTCCTATGCACCACAACCGCCCTCGCCGAACTATGGATTTCTGCTGCTCAACGTCGATGATTACCGCGCCATTCCCGAGCTGGCCCAACGTATTTCAGCCTATATGCGCGAAAACTTCCCCGACGCCAAAGTGGACGGTCGCGCTTTGCCCAAGGGTCCGATTATCGAAAACCCGATCGAGGTGCGTCTCTCCGGCCGAGATAATGGTCAGCTCTACGCCTTGGTCGATCAGGTCAAAAACAAATTACGCGAGCTGCCGGGGACCTTCAACATCGATGATAACTGGGGTTTGCTGACCAAAAAATTGGTGGTGGTTGTCAACCAGGCGCGTGCGCGCCGTGCCGGCTTAACCAATCAGGATATCGCCGTCTCGCTCCAAACCTTGTTTAGCGGCCTTGAAACCACCCAGTTTCGCGAAGACGACAAAACCATCCCCATCGTATTGCGCTCCAGCGCCGCCGACCGTCAAGACCTGACCAAATTAGAACAACTGGCCGTTTATTCGCAGGCCAGCGGCGACACCGTGCCGTTGCGCCAAATTGCCGACATAAAAGTGGTCTGGGAAGCGCCCAATATTCGTCGTTACAATCGCTTGCGTACCATTACCGTCTCCAGCAAGCTCGATACGAGCGTCACGCCAAGTGATGTGGAGTCGGTGCTCATACCCTGGCTCACCGAACAAAGTCGCACCTGGCCGCCCGGCTACCGCTGGGAATTGGGTGGCGAATACGAAACCTCGGGTGAATCGAATCAATCGATCATGGTGCAGTTACCCATTGCCGGTATGCTCATTTTGCTGTTATTGGTCGGCCAATTTAACTCACTGCGCAAACCCGCGATCATCATGATGACCTTGCCTCTCGGGATTATCGGGGTTGCCGCCGGCTTGCTATTGACGGGCGATTCGCTTGGCTTTATGCCGTTTCTAGGCATTATTTCGCTGTCTGGCATCGTCATCAACAATGCCATCGTGCTGCTCGACCGCATTCGCATTGAAGTTGAGGAGAACGGCCACGAACAGAACCGGGCCGTGATTGAATCGGCTCAGCGGCGATTGCGGCCCATTTTGTTGACCACCGTCACCACCTTGGCCGGTTTGCTGCCCCTTTGGTACGGCGGCGGGCCGATGTTTGCGCCGATGGCTGTAACCATCATTTTCGGCCTGCTGTTCGCGACCTTGTTGACCTTAGGGGTTGTACCTTTGCTGTACTCGTGGTTGTTCCGCGTCTCTTTCGCCGATTTCAAGTACGAGGAAAGCCGCTGAGGTGGGTTTCAGGCTTTGACGCTCGCTTCCAAATCGCCGGGATCCACTTCTATGGTGATTAACCTGCCGTAGGCCAATTCCAACAGGAGTTGGATGCGGCGGGTGCCGCGTTTTTCGCGGATTATTCCTTCACAGCCCTCGAACACACCGCGCGTGACCCGCACCCGTTCGCCGGGATCAGGTTGCGGTGTTTCGATTAAAACATCATGGTCGTCACAGCGTGCCTTGAGGCAGCGAATCACATCGTCGGCGATCGGTACGAACTGGTCGCCAAAGGTGACGATTCGTGAAACACCAGGGCTGAATTGAACCTTGTGCTTGCTGTTTTCCATATCGCAATTAACAAAGACATACCGCGCGAATAACGGCATGCCAACCGGAGAACCGGCTTTCCTGGCCGGATAGGTCGGGAAGAAGCAGGTGATCGCGTGCGTATGCTCTAAATTGCGTTTCACACGGAGTTCACTTTTGAGTTTGGTGGTGACAAGGTACCAACCCTGCATGAGTGACCCTTTGCGGCCTTTGGCGGCGTTTCAGCCTTGAGGGCGGCGGGAGAACCGCTCGGCTTTAAAAGAGGGCGATTAGATGCCGAATTCAGCCAGGAGTTGATCGACCAAGCCTTGTTTGTTGGAGGCTTCGATTTCCTCGTCGTGGAGGTTCTTAAGCATTTCCACGTTTTCTTGCTTGTTCTCGCGGCTTTCTTTGATTTTGAAAATGATGAGCAGATCGATCAGGCGTTCTTCAATCCCTTCCAAACACGACATAATGCTCATGATTTTCTGCTGGGTGACGTCCTGGAACTCCATGGCATTGATGATGTCGTAAGCCGAACGTTCCAGTTCGGATGAGTTGGATTCCAGTTTGTCGAGTGAGGCTTTGCGGTTTTCGCCCTCGGCAGCCGCTAACTCGCGGTAGAGGTCGCGGTTCTTGTGAATGTTGGCAAGAATTTCGTCGGTTTTGTCGAGCACCAGGATTGTTGCCTTTTCGGTGTGGTCGATAACCGCTTTAACCTCGGACATCGCTCGGGGTGTGTCCTCGACGTTTTCACCCAGGTTCTTGTCGAGCTTGCGCAGGTTCTTCATGGTGGTGTTGATGTAGTAGGCTAACTCGCCGATCAACCCGGTCGCATCGACATCTACCTCAACCTCCTGATGGTACTTGCCCTCCGTCAGGTTTTTCACGGTCGTGACAATGTTTTTCAGGTGCGGTTCGATTAACTCGGGCGAAGTATCACCGGCCTGGGCATTGGGTTTTTTAGGATCGGTTTGGTCGTTTGTCATAGGTTCTTCTATTCGATTTCCAAGATTTAAACGGGGTGACCTCGATCAGCGGTACCGATCATGAGTCTGGTAATACCGGTCTTTGGCTTCATACATTCTTTCGTCAGCCAAATTGAAAACTTTATCAATGCCGGTTTCTTCTGAAGAAGCGGCACCAACACTCATATGCAAGGGTTGGGATATTGTATCCCCATTGTCGTCCGAAAAACAATATTCGGCCTCCTGCTGGACCGCATTAATGCGTGACTCCAGCGCGGAAACCCCCTCTTTGGAGGTGGACGGCATCAAAATAACGTATTCATCCCCGCCAAAACGCGAAAGAATGTCGCTTTCGCGAATCGTGGTTTTTAGCAAATTACCGCATGCGACGATGAGTGCGTCACCTGCTTGGTGGCCGAAACCGTCGTTGATGCGTTTCAGGCCGTTAATATCAATCACGATGATACTGAAGCTCAAGCCCACCTTTTCCGCCTTTTCCCGTTCCTCGTCCAGCCGTTTCTCGAAGTAGGCGCGGTTATAGGTGCCGGTTAGGCCGTCAATGTGGGCTTGCCGTTCCAAATTGGCGACCAGTTTGAGGTTGTCGACGCGTGAGCCAACCATGTTCAGGAAAATTTTGAGGATGCTCATGCGCTTTTCTTCCAGCGCGGGCACGTCGCGGATGACCAAAAAACCTGTGCCGCTCGTGATCCCGCCTGCCAGCGGGAACAGGCTCCAGCCTTGTTCTTCCAGTTCCAGTGTCGAACAATCGTTAAAAACGCGCAGGAACCGCTTGCGTTCCTCGCCCGGCATGTTAAAGAAGGCCGCTTGTTCCACGTTGCGCGACGGCGTTTGTTTGGTAATCAACGCCATCGGTACCCGATCACCCGGGAACAGCGTGTGGTTGAGCTCTTCCAACACCTGCTCAAACACAATGTCGACACTCTCGCTGTTCTGCAGGTTCACGCCGCGACGCACAATCGAGTTCAGAATCCGATTAATTTCCTCCAGCTCGCTGAGATGGCTGCGGATCTCCATGGCCAGCTCAATCATGCGGCTCGAGTTGTTGAGCGAAAGGACGAAATCGTCGCCAACCTGGGAAAACTCCTCCATGACGTATCCCGACGCCTTGTCGCCCGCTATTTTTTGCGTCAGTTTGTTTTGGACCAACCCCTTGCTACTAATTGGGCAGTCGTTACACGCTTTCTCGCGATGGAACAGCAGCTCGTAACAGGTTTTGCGCTGTTTCTCAGGCTCTTCTTCCCAAAAGTTGGCCACCAAGTTATCGGTTCGCGTGTTGCAATCGAGGATGTTGTGGTTTTTGTCGATCATAATCACGCCCGCGCTGACACCGTCCATGATCATCGGGAAATTTTGCAGGCGACGCTCCGCTGTACTGAGTTTGTGGCGCAACATGCGGTGCTGTGCTTTGTACTTCTCTTCGCTGGCCTGCATTTCGCTCAGGAACTTTTGGCTTTGCTCCTTGGCTGTCTTTAGCGCTGCGACCATTTGCGTTTTGTCGTCCAGAAAACAGACGGCATGGTTGTGCAGCAGGCGATATTCGCAGGTCATAAACGCTTGGCGGCCGCGAAAATGGCCCTGGCCGGCCTTTTTAAACGGCGTCGCCTTAGCAAACAGCTCTTTTACCCGACAGTCGCTACAAACACTTTCCTCGGCCCACAGCGCCTCGTGACAGGGTCGTCCCACCAACAGCTCGGCGGCTTGGTTGGCGTAAACAATGCGGAAATCACGATCAATCACCACGACCTTAAAAGGCAAGTTTTCGAAGACTTGAAGATCGGGGTCGGGGAATGTCACCATTCGGATGCCTTTCTTAAGGTTGGCGGGTTTTCTGCCGCGAAGTCGTCACGCCGGTCACGGTATGTCCGGTGTGTCGCTGCGTTTCGCGGTGGGAACCTCATGTCCGGAGCGTTTCCCGGAGGCGCGGTCCCGACGAAGTTTGTAGACACCAATGCGTCAACGGCTGCGCCTAACGGCGGCCGTCGCAATGCGATTTCCCTGCGTTGTGCTTTAAAACCAGGGGGGTCTAGCGATGGATGGTGAGTTGACCAGGGTTGAAAATCCAGTATGCCTTACCCGACGGTTTACCGCAAGGACATAGAGACCATCGGTTCCCTTTTGGGAAAAGATAAATTCGCAGACCGGTTTTTCGGTGTTTGCCCACCTGCTTATGGCGTGCTTTGATGTCGCTCACACAACCACTGATGAAGGTTTGTGTCGGTTGACGCTAAAAAGCCGCCGTCCAGTTTGAGATTCGGGCTGTTGTACTGCAGCGGTTCGCTTTGCCAATTGGTAATGGTGACCCCGCTTTCTTCGGCCACCAAGTGGGCGGCGGCCACATCCCATTCGGCGAGGGCGTGAAAACGCGGGTAGACTTCGGCACTCCCCTCGGCCAGGCGACAAAATTTAAGGGTGCTGCCCGCTTGGATTTGTTCGGCGTTGGGAATCTGGGCCAGAAAGGCACTGAGGGTTGCGTCGGGATGGGAACGGCTGACCGTGAAGCGCAACCGTTGATTTTCTCGTAGTGGCGGTGCTTGTAGACGTCGTGGCGTGCTTTCGCCGGGGTCGAGGCGGTAGGCGCCGCCGCCGCGCACCGCAAAATAAGTGGTACGGGTGAGGGGGACGGTCACCACCGAGAGCAATGGGGCGTTACCGTCAATTAACGCGATATTGACGGTAAATTCACCACTTTGGTTGATGAACTCCTTGGTGCCGTCGAGGGGGTCCACCAGCCACAAGCGGCGGTGTTTGCGGCGCGTCGCGAAATCGGGAATGGCGCCCTCTTCCGACACAATCAACACTTCGTCGTCCAAGGCCCGCAAGCCGGCGACAATGACCTGGTGGGCCGCCTTATCGGCCGAGGTAACCGGTGAATCGTCGCTTTTGTAATCTAGTTGGTAATCTTGACCATAGAAACTGAGAATGGCGCGGCCGGCGTCGGCGGCAAGTTGGAGGAGGCGCGACAGGTCGTTGTGCCAGGCGGCGAGGTCGGCGGGCAGAGACAATTCCATGAAGGACTCCTTGCGTATCGAGATGGCGGCGGCTCGCCGCGAAGGTGGTTCAGTGAGAGGCGGTGGCGGTGTCGCGTGCTGAAATCGTCACTATTCGGTTACAGCCAGGTGACTTTATCCGCGATGGGTCGGCGTTTCGAGGTCGGGAACGCTTGGGCGGGGTAGCCGAAATACAGAAAACCCATGAAGTGGTCGCCGCTTGCCATGTTCATTAGACGGCGCAGTTCCGCGTGATTGTAGTAACCCGGCGTCGACCAAATCATGCCGATTCCCAGTGCGTGGGCGGCGAGATGCATGTTCTGAACCGCGCAGCCGACCGCCAAAATCTCTTCGTAAAGCGGCAGGGCGGCTTTTTCGCCCGGTTGGCAAATCACGGCGGCGACCAGTGGTACCTTGGCGGCGCGCGTGCGGGTTTTTTCGTATTTGGCCTCAAAAAAGGCATCGCCCGCCGCCGCTTTGTAAATCTCGGCAAGGTCGCGCCCGAGCGCTTCCCGCGCGGCTTGAGATTGGTAGAGCCGGAACCGCCAGGGTTCCGTGTGGCGATGGCTTGGTGCCCAATTGGCCGCTTCGAGAATTTGGTGGATCGCAGCTTCGTCCAGGGCATCGCTTTTCATGCACGGCGTCGGCAAGCTGCGGCGGTTTTGGATAAGGGCCAGCATATCGGTGGCGGATGAAGTTTGGCTCATGCATGAGGCTCCGGGAAAAGAAAGTCGGGCGTACCGCTTTGTGGCGGCGCCGGCGTTAAGGCGTTCATTCTAACCCGACTCCCTCGCTTCACCCGTCGCTGCTAGGGAAAAAAATCGTGAGGCCTTTGTCGCAAGTAGGTGCTGGCGTTGCCGACCTGAAAAAAGGCGTTCAGGCCCAGGTCGAGCTGGATTCTGGCCGGGGCTGCGCTAGAATGTCAGCGGACGGCGTGGTGGTTCGCCGCCGGTTGCAGGTGGGATGTCGCCTGGGCCGAAGGGAAACCCAACGCTGCGTTTGAGCTGGAGGTTCGCTTGTATAAAGTCCATTTTCGTCTGCGTGAGGAAGAGTACCAATTGGTGGCTGAATCTCTGGATTTGAGTCATCCTTATTTCGTATCAATCAAAGACATGCAGCTCGATTACGAAGAGGGTTTGGTGTTAAATCCTCATTTGGAAAACACCAAAAAGCGTTTTGCCGATGTCTCCTCGATAATGATTCCGCTGCAAAATGTTCAGCTCATCGAGACGTTAGTAGATCGGCCAAAGAAAAACCGTGAGAGCAACAATTTTGTGGTGTTGCCGGCGGGTGAGAAGGCCGACGAATGAGCACGTCCGCGCCACGGGCGACCGTTTTTCTCGACCGCGACGGCGTCATCAATCGGCGTATTATCGATGATTACGTAACTTGCCGCGAAGAAATGGTTCTCCTTGCCGGGGTGCCCGAGGCCTTGCGCGCTTTGCAAGCCGCCGGGTATCGCCTCGCCGTGGTGACCAACCAGCGTGGGATTGCCGTTGGGCGCATGACGCGTGCGGCGGTGGACGATGTCCATCTTTACCTCAACAGTCTGTTAGCGCCTGTCGGGGTGCGCCTCGACGACATTTACGTCTGTCCCCACGATCGCCACGAGGGCTGTGGCTGCCGCAAGCCGGATCCCGGTTTGCTGGACCAAGCCAACCGTGATCAGCCGGTTGACTGGGCTGCTTCGTTCCTCGTCGGCGATAGTGACAGCGACATCGCCGCCGGTCGTGCGCGAGCAGTGACCACCATAAAAGTGGCGGGTGATGGTGACGGCCGCGCCGATTGGATCGTTGCCGATCTGCCTGCCGCCGTGGCCCGTATCTTGGCTTAGGCGGTTATTTTTTCTTTTTGCCGTCTTCGGTCATCAGCGGTTTGACCTCGCCGACGAATTCCGAAACGTCCTGGAACTCGCGGTAGACTGAGGCAAATCGCACGTAAGAAACTTGGTCGAGTGCTTTGAGGCGATCCATGACGATTTCGCCGACTTCGGTGGTGCTGATTTCGCGATCTGGTTTTTGATACAAGATCGACAACACGTCGTTGACAATGCCTTGGCAGGCGGCCATGCTTACCGGCCGCTTCTGGCAGGACGCAGTGATGCCGTTCAGCAATTTGCTGCGGTCAAACAACTCGCGACGTCCGCCTTTTTTGACGACCATGAACTGAATTTCTTCGATGCGTTCGTAACTTGTAAAGCGGCGGCGACATTCCATGCACTCGCGGCGGCGGCGGATGAGCTCGCCGTCTTTGCTTTCTCGCGAATCAACGACTTTATCGCCAAGGTTTCCGCAAAATGGGCACTTCACTGGTGCCTCCCCTCATACTTCGATGGTTCGCTGCGCGCGACAGGTTTCGATTTGTTTGGCTCGGTTGACGGCTGAGAACAGTGTTGTGCAAACCGGTGTTCCATTCGTGCTGATGTCTAACTTAAGCAGCATGAGGGCGTTTTGGTTGCATGTCGGCC
Source organism: Holophagae bacterium (assembly GCA_030429565.1). Classification (GTDB taxonomy): domain Bacteria; phylum Acidobacteriota; class Holophagae; order Acanthopleuribacterales; family Acanthopleuribacteraceae; genus Acanthopleuribacter. The sequence continues at coordinate 95,044 of JAUIFE010000017.1, forward strand.
ACACACCAGCGTTTGCTTTCGGTCGTGACGGTTGGTGGTCCGTGACCAAAAAAAGCGCGTGTTGGTCTGTAACCACCGATCTTTCCAGCCCAAAGTATAGACCTTGAACTGCTTGTACTGCAAGCCTTTGGCTGCGTCTTACACAATTTCACCGCGACGCCCGGACCGGATAATTTTTCCATCAGGCAATAAAAAAGCCGACCACCAAGGCGGTCGGCTTTCTTTAGGCGTGTATCTTGTTAGGGCGCTTCGCCGCAAATCCCACGCAACTCGCGAACAATGTCGTTGACTTGGGGAATCGACGCTTCTTCGTAAGCCGGGTGCAGGCCCACGCCCGGAACGTCGGCACCGGCAAGCACACGTGGCTTGGCGGTTAATTCGTAGAAGCATTCGTCGACAATGGTGCGGAAGATGTGTTCGCCGAAGTTACACACCGGCGTGTCCTCGTTGAGCACCAAGCAGCGTCCGGTTTTGCGAACCGAGTTGAACACCGTTTCGCGGTCCCACGGATAAAGCGTGCGTAAATCGATGATTTCCACATCGATGCCGTTTTCTGCTTTGAGAATTTCGGCCGCTTTTTCCGCCATGAAGACGTGGCGTGCGTAAGTGATGACGCTGATATCGGCACCTTCGCGGTGGATGCGTGCTTTGCCGATCGGCACCTGGTAATCGGTGAGCCCTTCCGGCCAGCGCGGCTCCCAGCGTGAACGGACGTCGATGATGTCGTACAGGGTTGGTCCTGGTGGGGCATCGATCATTTTCTTCAGCTCGCGTTCGTCGGCCGGCTCACCCGGAATCAGATCCTTACCCTTCACGCGAATCAGCGCTTTGGGGTACATGTACAGGGTGGGGTTATTGTCCTTAAGCGCCGAGATCATCAGCCCATAGGCGTCGATGGGGCGACTGGGCAACACAATTTTCCAGCCGGGAATGTGAGCCGCCATCGATTCGAAACTGTGCGAGTGGTAAATCGAGCCGTGGATACCGGCGCCGACGATGGTGGTGACGACCATGGGCAGGTTGTACTGACCCATGCTGGACCAACAGGTGTTGCCCGCGAGTTTAAGCAAATCAATGGTGTTGAAAATGTAATCGCCGAACTGGATTTCGGCGACAGGTCGTTGGCCGGCAAGGGCCAGACCAATGGCGGTGCCGATAATGCCGCGTTCGTCGAGTGGTGAGTTCCACGCCGTTTTTAAGCCTTGCGTGGCGGTAAAAACCCCGCCCAGAGGTGGGCCGACATCCTCGCCGAAGACATCGGTGACTCCTAGATGGGTTTCTCCGTAGTGGAGTGCCATACGAACAGCTTGTGCCATAGTAGCCATAAGATTCCCTTCCCCCTAAGCTTCAGCGTAAATGTGCTTGAACACGTCGGCCGCGGTTGGTGCAGGTTCTTTGCGCACCTCGGCCAGCTTGTCCTTCATGTGTTCCGTATGCTCGGTGTACTTCTTCTCGAAGTAGTCACCGTCAATCACACCTTCTTTGACCAGGCGGTCGATCCACAGGTGCAGCGGGTCGGCTTCTGAGCCGTCCGGCACGCGGTTGGCGCCCGAGCTGGATGAGTGACCGTGCAGACGCGACACCATGGCTTCCAGGTAGTAGGGTTTGCGTTCGGTGCGGCAATAGTCCATCGCTTCTTTGAGCGCGTTGTAGGACTCTTCCACGTCGTTGCCGTTGATGACCTTGGTTGGGATACCATAGCCCGCGGCGATGTTGGCAATGTGTTCCTGGCCGTGGACTTCGTTGTACGGCGTTGAAATACCGTAGGCGTTGTTGGTGCAAATCCACAACAGTGGCAGTTCCCATTTGGGCAAGGTCGACCAATTCAGGCCGACATGGAAGTCGCCTTCGGCCGTGCCCGCGTCGCCAAAGGTGACGATGGTGATGCCGTCGCCGCCGTGGCGCTTTTGCGCGCGTGCCGTGCCCGGTGCGACCGAGCATTGGGTTTGAATGGTTGAGGTTACCGGCACCACGTTCCAGTCTTTGCGAACGTAGTGGTTACAGAAGTTGCGACCGCCCGAAAACGGGTCGGTAATGCGGTTGTGCATCTGGCGCAGCTCATCGGCGGGATCCATGCCCAGGGCAATCATCGTCGCGCCGTTGCGGTAGTGAAAATGAAAATAATCATAGTCGAGACCGTGGCCTTTTTTAGCCAACAACCCCAGCGGAACGTTAAAGGCCTCTTCGCCCACTCCCCCTAACCAGAAAAAGCCATCGGTCGATTTGGACATTTTGACCATGCGCTCTTCCATGCAGCGCGCTTCGATCATCAAATCCAGAATCTTTACCTTCAATTCTTTATCCATGAACATTCACCTCGAGTAAGGATCCTCGTTTCAGACAGGTACTACTGGAATCGTCGCAAGCAATTCCCCATAAATCCGGCAGCAAGTATCGCTGAAACGTTTTCGCGTTGGGTGTCCTTCGGACACAAGGATATCCAGGCTCTTCTCGCAAGCAGTCGCGCCGATGCCGATCGGACGGCGTCAAACGGTTTCGTTTAAGGAATGATGCGAACCAAACTTTTCTCAAAAGCGTGTTCTGAGAAACTCCTCATGCGTGGTTTCGAAATCATTCATTGTGGAGAAAAGCAAATCGAATCAAGAGCGAACCTTGATAAAAAGAATCGTTACCAGGCATTCAATGTACCACAAGCGTTTGCCGGTTGGAAAGGACGCCCGACAATCCGCTGTTTTCGGGCCGTGGCGGTGAGCCCTTGGTCATGCTGGACCCTTTGTGATTTGCGCCGGGACCCCTGCCGTCTTGTTTGCGCCAAACCGCAGCCAAAGACATGCGGTTAAACAGGTAGCTGCGATGAGTAAGTCGCCTAGCCAGAGGAGGTTGGCGCTTGGTGTGCGCGGTATCGGGACCTCGTAAATATCGGCCTGGGCGGTGTAAAGCGGTGATGGTTGATGGACGGTCCCATCGCTGTTGATCCAACAGCTAATGCCCGAGTTGGTGGCGCGAATTAGGGGGATACCGCGTTCCGTGGTTCGTGCCTGGATCATCATCAAATGCAGCGCGCTGGCCTTGGTTTCACCGAACCAAGCGTCATTGGTGAGGTTCAGGATGGCGTGACCCTCGTAGCGACGGACATAGTCGCTGAGCAACGCCTCGAAACAGACCATTGGGATGAAGCGACGCTCGCGCCATTCAAAAACCGGTGTTCCGGTGCCGGCGGTGAATCCGCCCAACGCTGAATCAAAACGTTTGATCCAGGAAAGGATCCAAGGTAGGCGTTCACTGAACAACACCAACTTTTGTTTGCGATAGACCTGCGCCGGCTGGTCGTCCGGCGTAATCATCCAGATTTCGTTGAAAAACCGGCGCGGCTCTTCAAAGCCAAGGGTTCCCGTGACGATGGGGGCGTTCAGTTCCTTGGCCAAATAACGGAGTTGACGCTGGTAATGGTCGCTGCGGGTCATCACAAAGGACATGGCGGTTTCGGGCCAGACCACCAAATCGACGCCGCGTTCCTTAAATGAAAGGGTGGGTTCCAGATGGGCGCGCACGCGGTCTTCGACCGGGATACGGCCTCGTTTGGCCCAGGGAATCATGTTGGGCTGAACCACGCCGACGCGCCAAACATCGGTTTGCGGGGTGCGGTGGCACAGGATTCCTGCGCCGAGGACGACCGCCGCGAGTCCGAGTGTTGCCCAGGCGGCGTGTCGGCCGGCACCTCTCAGGGGCAGCTTCCAGAGCCATACCTGAAGGAACACCAACCAGAAACTCAGGCCATGCACGCCCCAAAGGGCGCCGGCTTTCATCAATAGCGGTGCGCCGTTGAGTAGGTTGCCGTAATGCCAGGGGAAAATCGCCGGAAATAACCAGCGCTGCAGTGCAAAGAGACCGACCGCTGCACAAACAGCCTCGGCCAGGGCACGGCTGTGTGGCTGATCCGGTTTGGAGAGGCGTCGTGCCGCCGCCGGATAAAAACACAGCCAAAGCGCCAGATCGAGGCCTTGGTAGGCAAGAAAGGCAAACGCACCCAATGCGGCAAGCCACGGTGGCGCTCCCTGGAAGTCGCGAATCGTATAGAAAATCCAGTAGTACGAAAAACATTGGGTTAAAAAGCCGCTCGCCCAGCCAAACAAAAACCGTGTGCGGGCGCGATCCCGGTCGCGGCTGATCAGTGGGAGCAGGGCGATAAATGCCAGTGGTGTCCATTGAGTCGGTGCCGCTGCCGCTGCGAGCATCGCGGCCGTGGCAAGACAACATGCCGCGCCAATATAAAGATGTTTCATAAGTATTTCCGCACAATAAACTTTCGACAATCCAACGGCGGCCGAACAGAACTTACACCATAGCATGTTCCGCGTTTCCGATCTGTGAACGCATGGTTTCTTGCGTCTGCCTTCGGGTAAGTGCCGATGGCTTGAGGGGACGTTGTCTTGGGTGAAATCGGAGCGGTCCGGAAAAAAAGCCCGCGAAATCAAGGCTGGATTCAGGTTAGAATGCAGTCACTTCTTCTTAAAACTCAATTCCACCCTAAAGCGGCTCGGGCTTGAACCGATTCCGATTGGATTTTCTGACATGGGAAAAAAAGGTGAACAGACCTATCGCGCCAAGGTCGATTTGATCTGGGCGTTGTTGTTTGGTGATATCGTTTATCTCTTTTTGAGATTTGGCGGCAATTCGTACCTTGATCAACTGGTTCACGGCACGGTCATCGCCGTCGCCGCCGGCTTGGCCATTCACTTGCGGCGGCAGTTGCAATATCCACGACTTTTTCTCCCCATTTGTTACGCGGCCTTTGGTCTCGCCTTGTTTCAGTTGGTGCCGCTTGGGGCGTCGGTGGCGACCTGGCTCGCTCCCGCCAAAGTCTCGATGCAGACCGCCGCGCAAGCGCTTTACCCCGAAATCCAGACCAGTACCAGCATTGCCGTCATCCCCCAGCTTCATCTACTTGAGGCCGCCGGCTGGTGTCTCGACTTGTTTTTGGTGTTTCTGCTGCTGGTTGTGCCTCGACCGCGCGGTATCATCTTCTTTCGCTGCTTTTACGGGGTGGGGTTGTTGGTCTGTGCGCTCGCCGTCGGTGTCGAAAATCCAGTTAGCGCTGAACTGCCGCCGTTCTCTTGGTATCAAGGGACTTATGGTGGTTTGGTTAATCGCAACCACTTTGCCCTATTGGCGGTGGGGCTGGTCTTGATGTCCTACTACAAAATTTTAATTACCGTCGGGTCGTTTTGGCGCGAACGCAAGAAGCTCCGGCAGAATGCCGACCGCGCCGCGCGCCAAGTCCTCTTGCTGGTGTGTTACATCATGGCTTTTGCCTTTTTCTTTTTCACCTTTACGCAAACCTGGTCGCGCGCCGGTGTCATGGGTTTCTTGATCGGCCACCTCGTTTTGCTATTGATCTTGACCTGGCATTACATGCAGCGCAGTCGCCGCCGCAAGTACCTCATGCCCGCTATTGCCGCCGCTTTTGTGGTCTTGCTGCTGTTCCTCCCGCTTGGGTCCGGCTTGGACCGGCTTAAGAAATACGGCCTTGAGGACCGCAACCGTTTTAACTTGGTGTCGATTGGTTGGGATTACGTGCAGCAGGCGCCGCTTTTTGGCAATGGTCTGGGGGCGCCGCAGGAAATCATCGATCCCGTCGAACCGCGCTACCTCATCATTACCCGCAACATGCGCCATTTTCACAACGAGTATTTAGAGTTGCTGGTTGAAATGGGCCCCTTGGCCTTGTTGGCCTTGCTGTGTTTCATTGGCTATGTGGTGTGGGAACAGGCGACCGGTCTCAATGAAAGCGATGAAGAGCGCAAGTTGTTGGCGGCGGTCATGTTGTCGGTGACGCTTGTCTTCCTGGCGGCGGCCTTTGTCGCCTTCCCGCTGCAAACCCCGGCCATGCGTTGCTTTGCCTTGGTGGTTCTGTTCTATGGTTTGAAGTACATCCACCGCGATGACTCAGTTTATAAGGTTTCGCGACCCGGACTTGTGATGGGTTTGCCACTGTTAGCCTTTGGTCTGCTGGTGCCGGCGGCTTGGCTGCCCCATTACTTTCAAAACGATTTGCAGACCCACAAAGCCCAACGTGCTCGCGCTTATGGTTTCTTTTACCGCGAGCCTTTTTACGAAGCCAATGCCGCCGTCCAGGCCATCTTTACCGAGATGCCGCCGGTCGAAGAGCTCGCGACGCAAATTCCTGAAATACGGGCTCGGCTTTTGCGCTATTTGGGTATGCAACCCTTTGGTCTTAAGGCGCTTAATAATTTGTTTGTGCTGGAGCTACTGGAGGAGCGTTTGCAAGACCCCGCTTTTACCGAAGACCAGTACACGCGTTTTCACCAAAAAGCATCTGCTTTACGCACCATTGGCAAAGACGCCAACTTCCATGCCGTCGCCTCACTGTATTTCCTTGGTTCGGTTTACGATGGGCATGTTCCAGAAAACTACCGTACAGAATGGGAAACACTCAAAAACGATGTCTACATCCGTCGATTTGCCACTCGGAAACAAGAAGAATTGGCGCCCGACGCGGTTGAAGCGGTGGAGCCCGCCCGTCCTGAAGAGCCATCCACCGTTGTGCCCGATGGCGCTGAGAATCGCGGACCGGCCAGGCCCGTGGGTGACCTGAGTGCGCTTCAACCGAGTGCTGATCGCAATCTAACCGAGACGTCTCCTTTTGATTGAGCGCTGCCGCTGCGTCGGCCTCATCGGCATATGGTTGGGTTTGTGCCTGAATTTGAGCGCGAGCGACGGGTTCGTGTTAATTCGCGACGGCGCTTGGCATGCGCAATTGGTTTTAACGACCAATGCCAATACCGCTGCCGGCTGGCGCGTGCGTCAATTGACGCAAACGCTGCAGCCTGATGCGCAGGGCAAACCGCCACGCCTTCAGAAGATGCTTCGTTGGAACGCGGTAAAACATCGCCGCGATGCGCCGCCGCGCATTGTTTTTGCCTTTGGGAAGGACCTCGACATCTTGTTCAAAGAGCGTGAGGTCAAAGACCTGCAGGAAGGTTTTGTTTATCGTTTTTTTCAGTCCAATCTTTTGGTAATTGGCGCACGCAATGCTGAGGGCATGCAATTTGCCCTTAACGACTTTCAGGAACGTTTTCTCAATCGTCGTTGGTTGTTTCCCGGTGAGGCCGGATGGTCGCGGCCTCTGTTCGCCGATCGGGCGATTCCTCGGAAGAACCGCGTTGAGCGACCCGCTTTTCGTCATCGCAAGTTGTCTGGTCTTCTAGGACCCGGTTGGAATCAGTGGGGTTACTTTAATCGGACCTTCGATTTTGTCGACCGCCATCATGCGCTAAATCTTTGGTTGCCGCCGGAGCAATACAATCATCGCCACAACTTTTTCCCCGAGGTTAACGGGAAACGGATGGTGCCCGCCGACAACAGTATTTACGTTTGGCAGCCCTGCTTGCACGCCGAGGGTTTGCTGGAAGAAGTGGTCAACAACATTCGCCTTTATTTGGACTGCCGGCCCGACAAAAAAACGGTTTCTCTCGCTGTCAACGACACGATTCGCTGGTGTCTTTGTGAACACTGTGCGCCCTTCTACGAGGAAGCCAACTCAATTGGGCTGTTGCATACCAGCGAACTCTATTACCCCTGGGTTAATCAGGTTGTCGAGGAAGTGTTGGTGACCCATCCCGATACCTGGTTCGGACTCATTGCCTATGCCAATGTGCATGACCCACCACAGCAGAACCCTGAACTGCATCCACGCGTGATTCCCTTTTTAACTTACGAGCGGTTGCGCTGGCTGCGCGGTCAATACCGCGAAGTCGATTTAAAACGCCATCGCGGATTTCGCGATCTCGGCGTACAAGTCGGTTGGTACGACTACATTTACGGCACGCCGTACCTCTTGCCGCGACCTCTTTTTCATCAACTGGCCGATCTGTTTCGCACCGCCGCTGATGAGGACGTCGCACACTTCTATCTGGAGATTTACCCCAACTTCGGTGAAGGGCCCAAACCCTATTTGGTAACCAAGCTACTGTGGAATCCCTATCTCGACGTCGATGCCGTGCTGCGCGATTGGTACCACCACGCCGTTGGCGCCAAGGCCGCCGATGATTTGGCCGCTTATTTCGCCTTTTGGGAGCGCTACTGGTACGAACGCGTGCCAGACCTTGCCTGGTTCCATCAAGGCGATACCTATCTTTATTTTCAGTACACCGATTACATGACACCCTTGACCCATGCCGACATTCAGTATTGTGACAAGCTGATGGCCGGCGTTGTGGCCAAGGCCGAAACGCCCGAGCATCAAATGCGGGCCGCTTTGCTGAACCGCGCCTACCAGTTGTATCGTGCTAACGCGTTGTCATTTCTAGGTTTGGTGAAGAATAAACGCCTGTCTGGCCAATCCCGTGAAGACTATATGGCCATTGACCTCAAGCGTTATGAACTCATGCAAGAAACCCTGAATCATCCTTTTTTGTTTCACCCTTTGCGCTTTGACCACCGCCGCAACCTGCAGGATTTGAATTGGGGGCATCCCGACAAGTGGCGCGATGATCGCCGTTCGCGTTAAGGTTGGGCGTGAACACCCTGTCGGAAGGATGACTCGTGGTTAAACGCAGATCGATTGAGGTTTACTGTCAGTGTGGTCTTTTGCTAGCGCGCTACAGTAAAGGTGGCAAAGGCCGTTTGGTGAAAATGTTTTTTGAACGTATTTTGGTTGATGAGTCAGGCGTATTTTTGGTGCAACCGCCACCCGCCCTTCACGATGAGTTGTGCTGCCCGAGCTGTCTCAAACGGATTGCCACGGTGCAGGTGATCCGTGGAAAATTTGCCGCAAAACTGAACCAGGGTGCTATTGTGCAACCCTGACCGGCCACGGCCAAAACCGCTTCGAAGCGAGTGATCATGCAAAACGCGCCCCAAATTGTTCTCAAAGCTAAAAAAGCCAATATTTTGAAGCGTTACCGCCACCCTTGGGTTTTCTCCAAAGGATTGACGGCGCGACCCGCCGCCACGCCGGGCACCTTGGTGCAGGTGCGTGGTCCCGAAGGCGAAGCCCTCGGTTGGGCTTTTTACCATCCGCATAACAACATCGCCTTGCGCATGATTTCCTTTGACGAGGCGGCGCCTGACGCCGACCTGTGGCGTCGGCGGCTGACCCGGGCCTGGCAATTACGTCAGTCGTTTTTGGCGCCGGACAGCAATGCTTTCCGTTGGATTCACGGCGAAAACGACGGTTTTCCCGGTTTGTCCGTCGATGTTTATGATTCTTTGCTGGTGGTGCAAATTGCCGCCAGTGGTTTTGAGAACTTGCGTGATGACTTGTTTGCGTGGCTACGCGAGGTGTCGGGTTGCCATTTGATCTACGAAAAAAGCGATACCCATGCGCGTGAGCAAGAAGGCCTGCAAACCCGTGTCGGGTTTGTCGGCGAGGCGCCGGCCAATAGCGATTTCACCTTCCAAGAGGGCGGTGTACGCTTCCGACTTCAACCCGACCACATCCATAAAACCGGTTTTTATCTCGACCAAGCGCCACAGCGCCGCTGGTGTCAGACTCATGCCCGCGACCGTTCCGTCCTCGATTTATTCAGTTACACCGGCGGTTTCAGTCTCAATGCACTCAAGGGTGGCGCGGCGACCGTTACCGCTGTCGATGCTTCCGCCGAGGCGTTGCGCCAGGTTCGTGAGCACGTCGCTCTTAACGGGCTGGCCGAGGACAAACTCAAAACCCATAAGGCCGACATCTTTGCCGCCTTAGCCGACCGCAGCAGCGCCTTTTATCGCGAGGCCGGCTACGATATGGTCATTTGCGATCCGCCGTCCATGTCCAAACAGCGCAACAATGTGGATCGCGCGCTCAAGGGTTACCGACGGCTGAATCGCGATGCCGCCGGGCATGTGAAGGAAGGCGGGTTGTTACTCACTTTCAGTTGTACCGGTTTGATTTCGGAAAAAGATTTCCAGCAAAGCGTGTTCTTGGGCTTGCGGGACGCCGGCAAATGCGGTCGGGTCGTTTCGCTGCTCCATGCGGGCCAAGATCATCCGTGGCTGCTCGATTTTCCCGAGGGTTTTTACCTAAAAGGTTTGGCCATGGTGCTCTACGATTCGTTGTAACAGCAAGCTGTGAAACGCGATAAAAGCGTTGACTAAAAATTGGAAGCGAAACGGCCGGGCCGATGCAAGCCGGCGCCGTGAAGGCGCGCCCGATTGGGGTCTCAATGGACCAACGGTGTGCACGGGACGCGTTTTGGCAGAAGTTACGGCGATGTAGCGCGTTGTTTTGGGCCGCGAGTTACTTGCTAGGTTTGGGTTTGGGCGCCAGGCCTTGGGCGACCGTCAGCATTTCGCGTAACGCTCGCGGCGTTTTTTTGTAGGTACAAATGAGCAATTGTTGGGTTTCGCCGCCAATTTCGCGGGTTTTTACGTTGGCGACCAGCAGGTCCACCAGTTGGTCGCTCATCGAGCCAATGGTGACCATGGTCTGATAAAGTTTGGTGCCCGCCTTAAAGCCGATTTTACTGTCGTTGATGATAGAAATGCCGCCTTCACCGATGTCGTAGATCTTGAGTTCGACACTTTTTTGGCCGCGATTGGTGCTCAACAGAATTTTGACCTTGCCCTGCGGATGGATTACAAAACGTTTGCGCGCCGCGTTGCCCGCCATGTTGAGTTTGGCTGGAATTTTGACGTAGAAAATGGGGCTGCCGCTGTTGTCGACCCCGGTGCGGATGACCTCGGTTTGAAACGAGGTCATGGTGCTGATAATGCGAATTTCCAGCTCTTTTTTGCGAAGGTTCCCTTTAAAGCCGGTGATCACAAGCGAGTCACGAAAGACTTTGCGCAGACGCGAAACCGCGTATTCCTCTTCACCCGCGTAGCGGATTTCCAGTTCGGGCGCGTCTTTGAGAAGCTGTTTGAATTCCTTCTCGATTTTACTGCCAAACAAGGCGGAAAGCATGAGGGCCTCCTGGTTGCCGACCCATTGTCGTCCCGGTCGCGCGCTTCTGGACGTGCGATTGGGGCCGCATGGGTGAACCCTCGGTTGCGTCGCCCTGGCCAGATCCCCGGCTGCAGGGAACGTCTGCCATGGCTTATCGGTTAATGACGCAAAAAGCTGAGTCTTTAAGTTAGGATTTTCGGTTGGCCGCAAGGCTTTCGCCGCCAGAGACGATGTGATAGGCTTCATCGCATTCAACGTAGGTTTTGGGTTGAGTCAAACCGGAACCGTCGCCACCGACACCGCCTCGCGGGTTTGGACTGAGCGGCGACCCACGTGTGATTCGACGGCGTTGGCGCTGGTGTTTGGCACCGCGTTCGGCCGCTCGCCAGGGCAAACGTTGCCACCCCGTCGCGTCGGCTTGATCCCGTCGCCGGGGTTCATTTTTCGTGCGAGGAAGGTACGCATGGCATTCAACCTCAAAGGCCGTCATCTGCTCACGCTGGCCGACTACAGTCCCAAAGAAATCGATTATTTGATTGATTTTGCCATTGATTTGAAACGTCTTAAACGCGCCGGCGTTTATCCCAAGAGCTTGAAGAATAAAAACATTGCTTTGATTTTTGAAAAACCCTCGACGCGGACGCGCTGCGCTTTTGTGGTTGCCTGTAACGATGAGGGTGCGTTTCCCGAGTATCTCGGCAAAAACGATATTCAAATCGGCAAAAAAGAAAGTATTGCCGATACCGCCGCCGTGTTGGGCCGCATGTTTGACGGTATTCAGTTCCGGGGTTTTAAACACGAAAGCGTTGAAGGCTTGGCGGCGCACGCCGGCGTGCCCGTTTGGAATGGTTTAACCGACAAGTACCATCCGACCCAAATCCTCGCTGATTTCATGACGGTTAAGGAAACCTTTGGCCGTCTCAAAGGGATTAAGTTTGCTTACGTCGGTGACGGTCGCAACAACATGGCCAACTCCTTAATGATTGGTGCCGCCAAAATGGGTCTCGATTTCCGGATTGTGGCGCCCACTGATTTGTATCCCGAGCCCGCCATTCAGGAAATGGCGCGTGGCTTTGCCGCCGATTCCAAAGCGACGCTGACGTTCACCGACCAAGTCGCTGAAGGCGTGGCCGGTTGCGATGTAATTTACACCGACGTATGGGCCTCGATGGGCGAGGAAGATCAAATTCCGGCCCGTATTGCCAAGCTCAAGGATTTCCAGGTTAACCAGGCCATGATGGATGCGACGGGTAACGACGAAGCCATTTTCCTGCACTGTCTGCCCGCGTTCCACAACCAGGAAACGGAGCTGGCCCGTCAATTCCCCGAAATTTGTGAGGTGAGTGACGCGGTGTTCAGCGGCCCGGCCTCACGGGTGTTCGACCAGGCTGAAAACCGGATGCACACGATTAAAGCCGTCATGGTGGCGACGCTGGCCTAACCGCCGGGATTCACCGTAAAAAAGCCGGACGTTTCCCAAGCGGGATCGTCCGGCTTTGCTTTTTGGTTTTGGGTCTCGTTAGTTGCCGCGTGCCGCTTTAAGAATATCGCCCAGCACGCCCGCCGCGGTAACCGTGGCGCCCGCGCCAGGGCCGCGAATCGTCAGCGGTGTGTTGGGGTAGAAGTCGGTATAGAAGCAGAACATGTTGTCGCTTCCAGAGGTGGCGTAAAACGGATGGTCTGGGCCGACCGCTTCCAAGGCTACCCGCGCCTTTCCGTCGCTGTAACTCGCGATGTAGCGCAGGACTTTACCTTCAACGCGCGCATCGTCTAGGCGTTGACGCCATCTTTTGTCAAAGTCGGGCAGTGCCGTCATGAAGTCGCCGACGTCCTGAATCGGTCCCAATTCGGCCGGAATCAGGTTCTCGACGTCAACGTCGTCCAGCTCCAAGCGATAGCCCGCTTCGCGTGCCAAAATGACCAACTTACGCGCGACATCCATACCATTGAGGTCTTCACGTGGGTCCGGTTCAGTGTAGCCCGCCTCTTTGGCGTCGGAAACCAATTGGCTAAAAGGCGTTGCCCCGTCAAAGGTGTGGAACAAGTAGCTGAGGGTGCCCGACATCATGCCGACGATACGGTTAACCTGGTCACCGGCCTGTAGCAGGTCCTGCAGCGGCGCAATGACGGGTAAGCCGGCGCCAACGTTGGTTTCGTAAAAGAAGCCGGTGTGGTTACGACGCGCTTTTTCGTGGAGCGTGTCGTAAAAGGCCAAATCACGCGTGTTGGCTTTTTTGTTGGGGGTGACCACGGAAATGCCGGCATCGAGGGCACGGTGATAAAGCTCGGTTGCGGCTTCGCCGGCGGTATTGTCGACCAAAATTTTGTGCGGTACCGGCATGGCGATTGCGGCTTGCAAAAAGGCTTCTAAATCGGAGCGGGTTTCGGCGCTCGCGAGTGCTTCGTCAAGCGCGGCGAGATCAAAGCCCTGTTCATCGAAGGTCATGACACGGCTATTGGCCATGCCGGTAACTTTAATGAAGGTGTTCGAGCCGTTTTTGCGGGCGCGTGCTTGAAGTTGGTCGGCGAGGGCGCGGCCCACCAAACCGTGACCCAGCAAGAACAGGTGCACGTGGCGTTCTTGTGGGAAAAAGAAGCCGTCGTGTAGCGCGCGCAACGCACGCGGTAAGACTCCGGCGTCGACCACAAATGAGACATTGCGTTCCGAGGAGCCTTGGGCGATGGCGACGACGTTAACTTTCGCGTTGGCAAGAGTTTGGAAGATTCGTGCCGCAATGCCGGGAACCAGGCGCATTTGTTCGCCGACCAGCGCAATAACGCTTTTGCGGGCTTCCACTTGGACCGGTTCAACCTGCTTGCGGTTGATTTCCAGGGTAAAGGCTTCGTTGACCGTGCGTTCCGCCAAAACGGCATCTTTGGGTGCGACGGCCACACAAATCGAGTGTTCGGAGGAGCCTTGCGAAATGAGGATGACATTGATTTTGGCGGCCGCTAACGCCGCGAACAAACGGCCGGCAATACCTGCCGCCGCAATCATGCCCGCCCCGCTCAGTTGTAGCAGGGTTACCTCGTCAATCGATGAAATGCCGCTGGCATAATACGTGTGGGCTTCACGGTTGCGGCCGACCAGCGTGCCGTCAACTTCGGGACGGAAGGTGTTTTTAATACGCAACGGAATTTGCTCGCGCATGGCGGGCGCCATGGTGGGTGGGTAAATGACCTTGGCGCCGAAGTGAGCCAATTCCATCGCTTCTTCATAGGTGAGCTGGTCGACGGTGAAGGCGCGGGGCACCTTGCGCGGATCGGCGGTGAGGACGCCGTCGACATCGGTCCAAATTTGGATTTCGCTTGCACCGAGCGCAGCACCGAAAATCGAAACGGTATAGTCGGAACCGCCGCGACCGAGCGTGGTGGTTTCCTCGTTTTCTGTCGAGCCGACAAAACCGGTGACGATTTGCAGCGCTTCGTGGCTCGCAAAGTGCGCGCGAATTTGTTGGTTGGTAATGTCGAAATCAACCTTGGCACTGCCGAACCCGTCGTCCGTGCGCACCAAGCGGCGCGCATCGCAAAAGTCGGCGGGGATGCCGCGTTCGCGCAAGCCGGCCGCCACCAAGTAACAGGACAAACGTTCGCCGAAGCTGACGATGAAGTCCTGGGTGCGTGGACTGAGTTCGCGAATCAGCGCCACGCCGCTGAGGACGTTGATCAGATCCGCCGTGATCGTGGTAATAGTTTGGTCGTGTTCGCTGCGTCGGTTTTCGGGGAAAAGGGCGGTTACCGCCTCGCGATGTCGAACGATAAAAGCCTGTAGACCGTCGCGGTAAGCGGGGTTGCCGGTTGCGGCAAGGGCTGCCGTTTCAAGCAGTTGATCGGTTGCGCCGCCAAAAGCAGAGCAGACCACCGCACGTGCATTTTCCTTGGTGCGGGCCTTGGCCACGATATCGAGTGCGGCGAGGACGCGTTCAGGCGTGCCCAGCGAGGAGCCGCCGAATTTTAAGACAATCATGTTATGCCACCTGAGCTGGAGGGATTGGGGAAGATTGGGTGAAGCCGGTGGTCGCAAGCGTTCCTGGCTCACCTGCGAGGTGTGGGTTCGGCGAGGGGGGCGCCGGCGGGGTGCGGATCGGCCGTCGCGCGATTCGGCCGGAGCCGGGCGCGTTGGGGTCGGCGCGGTGGCAAACCGCACACACCTCAAAGTTGTCGCATCATACCTAAAAAGCGCGTTTCGTGTGGATGATTTTGGTTTGGGGTCTAGCGGCGTTTGACCGGGCATTTTCCCTGATCGTTTGGGTTGCGCCCGGGTTTTCTTCTTAAGTTGTTGGGTAGAAGTGGTTTAGGGGGTGAGGTGGGTTTGCACCTGGGCTGCTCATCATGGGCGGTTTTGCGAAATCCTAGGGCCGGGTTTTTAGGCGAGCCTGTGGCTGTGCCGCCTTCCCTGTGGGCAAAAAAAACCCCGGTCACAAGGACCGGGGTCGTTGTTAAACGATGGCTTCGTTTATTGAGTCGTTTCTGAAGAAGGGATTGGCATGGCTGGAATCACCGTGTCACCGCTGCGATCCAACGGCAAGGTGCCGAGGCGGTTATAGCGACGCAGGTCAATCCAACGGTGGCCTTCACAGTACAAGCTGTAACGGCGCTCGTGCAGCAACTGGTCGATGGCGTTGGCACTGGTCAGGGTGACCTCACCTAAGCCATAACCGGAACGCAGCGAATTGATGTCGCTTTGGGCGCTGTCGAGGTTGCCGAGGTTGATGTTGGCTTCAGCACGCAGCAGAACCAACTCTTCGTTGCGAATGATGGGGAACGGCGCCACGTTGCTGGCGGCGATGGTGATCCCCAAATCGCTGGACAAGCCGTCCAAAGAGATGACGTTTGCGCGTTTGAATACTTTGCTTTCGAAGCGCTGGTCGCCTGCTTCGGCATCCGCTTCAATGCTGGGGTGCGCCAGCCAACGGATGGTACCCGCATTTTGGTTCTCAAAAATTGGGTTGAGCAGGTCGCCGGGGGCTTGTGAGTAGGCATAGTAAATGCCGGAGCTCATGGGGCCCTGCAGGTTGATGAAGCTGGTGCCGAGTGCGTCGAGCACCCCTTGCCAGTTACCGCGATAGGCTTCAACACGAGCTTTCAAGCCACGGTTCACCTGTGCGAAACCGGCGGGATTGTCAAACTCGGCAAAGCCGCTGGTGAGACGGAAAGGGAAGGTGGCGCCGCCCGCTTGGAGCTGGCCGAAACCCTGGTCCAACAAGTTGGAAACGAAATCCAAACCTTGTTCACGACTTACAACCGGGCCCGGCGTATCGCCGGCAACGTCGAGAATGACGCCGTTGCTGTCGGTGTAGGTGATGTTTTGCAGGTACTGCAACGCCATGACGGTGTTGACCCAGCCTTGGACCGCTGATTGATCAGCGGCGCTGAGACTGAAGCTCGGCAGCTTGCCCAACAAAACGTTGCCGTTGCGAATCACGCGATAGCGTTCCCGCCAAGGACGGGTGACCAAAAAGCCGCCGTCATCAATCGGCCCACGCAACAACTCTTGGGTGTAGCGGGGGTCGGCGGTTTCGAGGTAGTAGGCCTCGCGTGAAAAGATGGAAATACATTGTAAGTAGATATCGAATTCGGCACGAATCCCGGCTTCCATCCCGGTGACCAGTGCTTGGACGCTGGCCGCGTCGCCTTCGATACTGGGGTTGTTTGGATCGGCAAAATCCTGATCGCCGCAGCTAATCAGGAGTAGGGCTGCGAACAGGCACAGCACGACCCGTCCCAACGACCATCGCAGTGACGGTGTTTCAGACTGGAATACTTTTTCCACTGTGTCCTCCTCGGTTACATACCGGCTGAAATGCTGAAGTAGTAGGCTTTTGAAGATGGGTAAGGCGTAACTTCGATGGTACCGATCGAACGCGTACCGAAGTTGCTGACCTCGGGATCGTAACTTGAGTAGTCAGTGTCGACCCACAGGTTACGGCCGGTCAGCGAGAAGCGCAGGTGTGAGATGCGACCGTGGAAGGTATCACGCACCCGTGCTGAAGGCATTTCCCATTGCAAGCGCATTTCGCGCAGCTTCAAGTAGCCGCCGTCTTCAATCAACTGGCTTGTCGTTTGAGTGAAGGCGGCACGGCGCGCTTCACCCTCAGGTGTATCGAGGTCGAACGTGGTGCGGGACAAATCAGACAGCAAGAAGGTCAGGTTGATGACGTCGCCGCCCTGTTTCCAGTCGAGCAACCAGTTCAAGGACCATGCGTTCCAGCGAATGTAGTTGTCCCATGAGAGTTGGAAGTCGGGCGTTTCATCGCCGAGCGTGATGAAGGCGCCGTTTTCAACACCTTTAATCTGCGTCGCAGAAGCGCCTTCTTCGATGAAGAATTCACCCAAAACCGGGGCAAAACCACCGCCGTCAACGGTGAACGCGGGTACGTCCAGACGGGTGATGATGGATTCTGTTTTGTAGTAGTTGAAACGAGCCGTCCACTCGAGGTTTTCGCGACGAATGGGGTTCAGGGCGATGCCGAATTCCCAACCGTCGGTTTCCATGGCACCGCCGTTGATTGCTTCCTCTTGGAAACCGGTTGAGGGTTCCAACTCACGCAGCATGATCAGATCGTCGATGTCTTGGTTGAAAT
Source organism: Holophagae bacterium (assembly GCA_030429565.1). GTDB lineage: Bacteria > Acidobacteriota > Holophagae > Acanthopleuribacterales > Acanthopleuribacteraceae > Acanthopleuribacter. The sequence continues at coordinate 112,489 of JAUIFE010000017.1, forward strand.
AGGTCAACTCGAAGGTCGCCAAGTTGTTGAGAATCGAACCGTCGATACCGATTTCCAACTCAGTTGAGGTTTCGGGTTCGATGTTGGCGTTACCGCGTGTGGTACCAACCAACAATCCACCGTTGGATTCAATGTTCGAGGTGGCGAACGAAGAGAATTTCACGCCGGGACGGGGCAGGTTACCGGTACGGCCCCAAGCGAGGCGGACCTTGAATTCGTTAAAGGTGTCTTTCAAGCCTGACCAGAAGTCGTACTCAGACAGACGAATCGAGGTCGCGGCTTTCGGGAAGATGTAGAACTTGCCGTCGTCGCCGTTGTTACTGGACGAGTCACCACGAACACCGGCTACAACATAGATGGCGTCGCCGAGCGTGATCTCCTCTTGGAGGAAGAAACCGCGGTCGCGTTGCAGCGTGCGTTCCTGCTCGACAAAGCTAATGTTGGCGGCCGTGTCGATGTTGGTTTGGCCCAGGAACAGACCTTCACCGACAACATAACGGCGGTTAGCGTCTTGTTCTTCAAACTGAATCCCCGCGGCGGTTTTGAACGAAGTGCCGCTGGACGAAATGAAGCTGTGGGTCAAGTTGAAGTAGAGGTTGGTGTTGTCCGAATCGGTCGTACCTTCAACGGTGGAACCTGGCAGGCCGTTGCTTTTGTCTTCTTCAAACTGCAAATCGGCGGGGAACAAGATATTGTTCTCCTGCGAGAAGAAGTCGTAGCCCGCGGTGATGTTAAAGTCCAGCGTTTGGGTCGCGGTGGACAAGAGTTCCCAGTCCAACTTAAACGAACCAATCGTCCGTTGAACGGTTTCGCGGTTGGTCATTTTGTCGCGCGTTTCCAAGGGGTTGGAGGCGGCGAACGGGTTGCGCGGATAGAGGCCGTTGGCATCGGGACGCAAGTCCACGAAGTTCGGCGTAGAGGTCAAGGCGACACCAAAGGTGACACCACCGCGGTTTTCGTTGTTGGTCAAACCACGATCTGAAATCGACTTCACGAAATTCACGTTGGCGCTGACCCGAACCGCCGGCGAAAAGCGGTGATCCAAGTTCACACGGAACCCGCTTTTGCGGTAACCGGTGCGTTCGATGATGCCTTCGTCGTCCAAAGACAAACCAGAAATGTAGAACTGGGTGTTATCGGAGCCACCGGAAGCACTGAAGTTGTACTCCTGGATGGCGCCGACATTACCGTACATTTCTTCTTCGTAGTCGATCAGGTTGTAGCTGCCGTCGGCGTTGGCGACGGAATCGAAAAATTCACCTTGTGCTTGGCCCATTTCATAAGCCGTTTCGCGGGTGAAAATTCGTTGGCCCAACTTGTTGGCAATTTCGCGACGACCGAACTTTACGTTCAGGTTGTAGCGGGTTTCGCCGGCTTGGCCGCGTTTGGTCGTGATGATCACAACGCCGTTGGAAGCCTTCGAGCCGTAAATGGCGGCGGCACTCGGTCCCTTCAGAATCTCGATCGACTCGATGTCGTCCGGGTTCAGGTCGGCGATGCGGTTGGTCGGGTTGTCCTGGGGGGTGCTGGAACCGGCGGCGGCCGCTTCGGAAACGAAGTTACTGCCGGACTGGATTTCCGTGTTACTGACGATCACGCCGTCAATGACGTACAGCGGTTGGCTGGCGCCGTTGATGGTGGATACGCCGCGCAGTTTGACCGAAATACCACCGCCCGGTGCACCGGAGTTTTCGCGCACGGTGACGCCGGTAAACTTACCGCTGAGCGCGCCGTCGACCGTTTGCACGGGAACGCGGGCAATTTGATCCTGCGAAATGGTGGAAACCGAGTTGGCCAAGTTGGCCCGTTTTACCGAAGTTGAGAAGCCGGTAACAACCATTTCTTCGGATAGGTTGAGCGGGTCCGCTTCCATTTTGACGACGAGGTTGGTGGCGCCGCCGCTGATTTTTTGTTCGAAAGTCTTATATCCCACAAAGGTTACGCGAATTGTAACCTCTTCTACTTTGGGTACGGTGAGTGTGAATTTACCGCCTTCACCAGAGACCGTACTGATGGTGGTGCCAATCGCGGCAATCGTTGCCCCGGGTAGGCCGCCACCTTCCTTGGCGTCCTCAACCTGACCGGAAACGGTCACGTTTTGTGCCAGAAGGTACGGTGTTGCAAGTAAAAACACAACGGCAGCAAGCTTTAAACTTGGCAGTCGCATTTATGTCTCCTTTAGTTCTTTGCTTATCGGGCTATCCATCATCGATGAATGGGAACTCGCCCTGAACACCGAGCCGCGGCCTGGTCGCCTTGTGAGCGCCGCCGGTGACGAACCTCGTGCATTGAGGACGACACCGATTGGCACAAAACCGCCTGTATTAAGGAGCTCTTCATTTTGTGCCAGAGGCCGGGCTTGTGTGAAATCCTTACCTGATCCAATGATTTGCGCAGTTTATGCTGCACAAAACAGCAGGGTCCCGTTTCTCCTAGAGAACGGGCAAAACGCTCATCATCCACGTTGTCTTTCGCCGAGCTGGGAGCGATTCCCAACGCAATCGAAAAATCACGTACAGAAGCTGAGATCCACCGGCTGCGCCACGCGCCCCTCCAACCACATAACCTGGGGGTTGTGCCGCGTTTTGCTGTGTGAATGATTGAAGTTCCTAGAAAAATAGAGCTTTAACCAAACATATTCAGTGCCGGAATATCCGTCCGAGATGTCGTTACGCTTCCCGCACCTATCTGCGGTGCCGGGAAATGTAACAATTAGGTGAATATTGGCTTTACCATAGTTGATTTCATACGATTGTCAAGCAAAATACATAATTTTATAACTCGATTACAGGTATGCAAGTATCTTGTTCGCTTTTGGTTAAGTGGCTTTTTCTGCCTGCCCGCCTCGCGCACTTCGCCTGCTTTCAGCACTTACTTTTGGTGCCTTACCTCGGCCGGTTTTCTTCGCTTCGTGCCATTCTTTTCTTGCTTCCATGCCCTTGCCTGCGGTACGGATGGCGTTACGGTTCTCCTGTTTCTCTTTGGGTGTTTATTTCTGTGACCGCCGCCCGTTGGGTGTCGGTATGACGGGTCGTTGCTGTATGTCGTCTCGCCCTTCCCATCCAACACCATCCTTTGTCGCTCGGCTGTCGGCCGTGTTTGCCGTTTTGCGCCCCCATTATTGGGCTAAAAATGGCTTAGTCGCCTTGCCGCTTGTCGCTGCCCAGCGCGCCGATGAACCGGCATTAGTGTGGGCCGTTGTTCGGGCAATGGTCGCCATGTGCTGTGTCGCGTCTCTGGGTTACCTTGCCAATGATTGGTGGGATCGCGAGGATGATCACCGTCATCCTCTGAAAACCCGGCGACCGATGATGGCTGATCCTTTGTCCTTGTTTGGGTCGGCCTTGATTGGGTTGAGCTTGGTGATCCTGCTCGGCTTTTGTGTTTGGCAACTGCCGATACCGGTGGTCGCCGTCTTGGCGCTTTATTTAAGTGTTTCACTTCTCTATAGTTGGCGTCTAAAGCACCTTTTCCTCGTTGATGTCGCAGTACTGGTTCTTTTGTTTGAGGTTCGTTTATGGGTGGGGGCCCTCGCCGTCGCCGTTCCCGTATCGCCTTGGTTGCTTGCCTTTTCCTTTGGTTTTTTTCTTAGTTTGGCGTTGCTTAAGCGGGTGGCCGCTCTTTCCGCACTAAGTGTGTTGGGTTGCGACCGCGAGCCGGGTCGGCCTTATCGTTTACCTCACCAACCTCTTTTACGCCGTGGCGGTCGGCTCGCCGGCTTGTTTGCCCTGGTGATTTTGGGCACTTATCTGCCTTCCGCCAAAGCCGCCGCTATGTACGCACGGCCATGGGCATTGGTGCCGGTTTTGGGTTTACTCACTTTTTGGTTGCTGCGTTTGTGGCGATTGGCCGAGGCCGGCCACATCGTAAACGATCCTGTCCAGTTTGCTTTGCGGGATCGGCTCAGTTACGGTCTATTAATATTGATCGGCTGTTGCTGGTGGTGGGCGCGCTAGTTTTTGGAGATCGGACATGACGCGTTGGCAGGTGCAAACAATGCAGGGGTGGAGTGGTTGCCCAAGTGTGACCCAAGAGGCGGGGTCTTTGGTCGCCGGGGAACCGTTTGCGCAATGTTTGCCGACCGAGGCGACCGTGTTAGCGCGGGGTCTAGGGCGTTCCTACGGCGATGTTGCCCTGAACAGTCGTGGCCGCTTGTGGCAAACCGAGCGCATGAAGCGTGTGCTTCAATTTGATCGTGAAACCGGCGTGGTGCGGGCCGAGGCCGGCTTGTCGCTCGCCGAATTACTTGAGGTGACCGTGCCCGCCGGTCGCCTGCCGCCCGTGCTGCCAGGCACCAGTTGGGTGAGCTTGGGCGGCGCCGTGGCCAACGATATCCACGGAAAAAATCACCCTGACGCCGGTTCTTTCGGTTGCCATGTGCGCCGTTTAGGCTTGTGGCGTAGCGATGGCGGCGTGGTTGCGTGTTCGCCGGCGGTTCATCCCGAGTTGTTTCGCGCGACCATTGGCGGCTTGGGTTTAACCGGGCTAATACTCTGGGTCGAGTTAGCCACAATCCCTTTGGTCAGTGACCGGCTCGTTTGCGACGTTCAAACGGTGGCCACTTTTGACGATTTATTGCGTCGTCTGTGCGCGGGTGATCATGGCGCCTTTCGTGTGGCTTGGCTGGACGGTAGCGCATCCGCTCGTGATTTTGGTCGCGGTTTGGTCATGCGAGCAGACTTCTGTAGCCAACCTAATCGATTAACGTGGTCGCCTTCGCGCGGTCATCTTCTCGCCGGGTTTCCCGTGCCGAAGTTATGGGCTTCTGATCGCGGCACGCGGCTGTTGAACCGTCTTTATCGTTGGCGTTGGTGGTTGGACCGCCGACGTCGGCGCCATTTTTCCGAGTTCCTGTTTCCGCTTGAAAGTTGGTTGGACATGCGCCGCTTGTATCGCGACGATCAGGTTTTTGTCCAGTTTCAATGTGTTGTGCCGCCTGAAAATGCGCCGGCGCTGGCGGCGCTGGTGCTGCAGGCCCGTCAAAAGGGGCACATGCCGCGTTTGGTGACGCTTAAGGTCTTCGGTGGGCGACCTGCACCGGGGCTGCTTTCCTTTCCGATGGCGGGCGTCACGCTCGCTTTGGATTTGCCGAACTTTGGCGCGGATACCGTGCGTCTGTATCGAACCATGGCCGCCATGGTAGCTGCCTGGGGGGGGCGATTGTATCCGGCCAAGGATTGTTTTGCTCAAGGTAAAGGCTTCTTCGACACGCAGCCGCATTTCGAGGCTTTTTGTGGCTTGGTTGACCCACGTTTTGGCTCCGATCTGTGGTCACGTTTGCAGCAGGCGGCTCCAGAGGGTGCCGGCCTCGAGCCGGTTTAAGCGTCGGGGGGTCCCGGCGGTGGCTTGACAGGTTTCCGGTGAAAATCTATGCTCGGGACCAAACCGCCCTTTGCTAAGCGATCCATCCTGTTCCATGCTGCGAGGTTACGGCCTTGATTGCGTTTCGGCCGTGGCAAGGCCACACGGCCGTGCCGTGGGTGGCCTCGACTGAAACACCACTGATTGAAGTAACGACGCGAACGAATTGAGGTAAATGCCGGCATGAGCGAGGCCGTTTACGAAAAAAATCGACGATTCCTCGCCGACTACGATCCCGAGCTGGCCGCGGCTTTGGATGGGTTACCGACGGAGAATCGGTGGCAGGCTGTGACCTGCGCCGACGGCGGACTGACCTTGCAGGCCGACGGTCGGCAGTTACACCATGCTGATCAGCCTATCGCCGAGGCACGGCAGTTGTTGCAACATGGACCCAGCGCCTTGCATTTGCATTTCGGATTTGGATTGGGCCACTTTTTAGCTGCCGATCAACCCGCCGCCGCCGGCGCGGTGCTGATTTTCGAACCGGATCGCGCCGCTTTTTACGAAGCCATGGCGCAGGTGGATTTGGCCAAACTGTTGCCGACCCGCAATGCCCAAGTCTTTCTTTCGGCCGACCGTTTTGCCAAGGTACTGACGCGTTACCTCAAGGCTGAGATTCAGGCGGCCGTGTTCGTGTCGCCCTATCATCAGCAGCTTTACCCTGCTGCGTTTCAAGACTTTGCCGGCGCCTACAATCGCGCCCATGAGTTGCGGCGCCATGAAAGCGGTTTGGATCGCGAGGCCGTGCCGGGCTTGTGGGCTTCCACGCTGCGCTCCTTGCCGGAGAGTACAAGTTTACCGGGTGTCGAACGGTTGGCGGGTGTGTTGCACCACAAGCCGGCGCTGATCCTGTCGGCCGGGCCCTCGCTCGAACGCAACTTGGTTGAGATGCTGCCGTATCGTGATCGCGTTGTTTTATTTGCGATTGCGCGAACCGTGCCCCTGTTGGCGCGTTACGGTGTGAGCCCGGATTTTTTGGTGCATGTTGAAGCGCAGGACTTCGTTCATTTGGTGCGTTACGCGGAAAACCTAAAGACAACGACTTTCTTGTTGGCGGACCAAGCACAACGCGACTTTTTCCAAGTGCCTCACGGCGAGACCTTCGTGTTTCAGAGCCGCTTCAATCCCGTAACTTGTTGGCTGAATCAGCGTTGGCCGCAACTACGCAAACAAATTGCCGCGACCAGTGGTTCGGTTTCAGCAACCGCTTTTCACATGGCCGCGATTTGTGGCTGTCGTCCCATTGTGTTGATGGGGCAGGACTTAGCTTTACGTGGTAGCGAGATTTATGCGGGTCCTGAAGTGAATCGCAGCTTTCGATATACGCCGAAACGCTTGCGTCCCGTGCCTGGCTACTTTGGCGGCAACGTTACCAGCCTCGATCATTTTGTACTGACCCTCTATTGGTACGACGACGTGGTGCCGCGCTTGCGCGAGACCTTCCCCGATTTATGCCTGTACAACGCTTCGGGGGCGGGGGCCGCGATTCCCCACTTTCCGGCCGTGTCCGTGCGTGAACTCGCCGCGCGTTGGTTGCATGCTCCGGTTGATGTGGCGCCTTTGGTAGCTGAATGCGCGCGTGCGCCGGTGGTTGCGCCTGCCGAATCGCAACTTAATCAGCACCTTAATGGTTTGAAAACCCAGCTAACGGCCTTGGCCAAGGAGGCACGGGCCTTCCTTCATTTGCAGCGTGATTTAGAAAAACGCTTGCGCCGGGTAACGTCGGCCAAGGATGCCGCCGCCGTTCAGCGCAAACTACCGCAAATTGATCGCCATAACCAACGCTTTCAGGCGTTGCACCAGCAGCATCCCGGCCTTGAGTACTTCTTTCACGGGCAGTGGCAGATGTTTAAGCAAACGCTGACGGCGGTCAAAGAGCAAAACAGCGGGCGCAATATCCCGGCGCCACAGTGGGCGCAAAAGTTTCGCCAAAACCTCACCGCCTTGGGTGATTTTTGGCGGTCGGTCGCCGAGCGTGTCGCCTATTTGGAAAAATCGCTGTTCTAAAAGTCAAACCAGGAGAGGTGTTCTTTTAAGGGCGGCACTCACCACTTTGGCGATGGCGTAGGCCAGAGGTGGCGGGACCGCGTTGCCGATTTGGCGGGCGATTTCGGTTTTGCTACCGACAAAACCAAAGTCGTCGGGAAACCCCATGAGGCGGGCGGCTTCGCGGTGGGTGATCGGTCGGTCTTGGGTTGGGTGTAGGTAGCGGCCCTTTTCCGGCTTAAAGAATTCGGTGCGAATCGTGACCGAAGGTCGGTTGCGCCACAAGCGCCCGAACAAATCCGTACCGCCGCTGGGTTTGTTGAGCCAGCATTGCGGTGTGAGCTGGGGAGCTTGGCGTTGCAGGTCAAAGCGGTTGCCGCCTTCGGGAATCAAGCGGTAACGTGTTTTGCTGAGCTCGGTGGGATTCCGTCTGAAATGGAGGTTGTAGGGCGGTGGGCAATCGCGAATGGCGGTACCCTGGGGTTCGGACAAATCGCCGATCGCCTCTTCCACCACACGCCAGGGTGGCAAGTCCATATCAGGAGCCGGTTTTTGATGGGTTTTTTCGGGCAGGGCGATGGCGTCAACCAAATTGTGTTTGTAGGCGATGACAATGGCGCGGCGGCGAACCTGTGGTGTGCCGTAGTCGGCGGCGTTAAGTTTGGCGGCCTTAAGTGTGAAGCCCAGGCGTTCCGCACGTTCGGCGATATCTTCAAATTCGGTGCTTTTAAGCAAATCGGGTACGTTTTCCATCACGAACATCTTGGCGCCGGACTGTTCGACGATGTCCATGTAGGGTTCCCATAAAGCGCGGCGTTTGTCGTGTTTGCGTTTTTTGTTGAGCAAACTGAAGCCTTGGCAGGGGGGGCCACCGACAACCAAGTCGGCACGCGGGACCTGGTTTTGTTGGAGCCATAATTCAATATCCGTACACAAGCCGTGGGCGCCGAAACGTTTGTTGTAGGTGTTGATCGAGGCGGCATCGTTGTCAATTGCCAGCACGCTTTCAAAAGTGCCTGCCAGCTCGTTCATGTGAAAGCCCAGCGTGAGACCGCCGGCGCCGCAAAACAGATCAATAATGCGAAAGGGTTGCATGGGCTCCTGACCTCCGCCCGCATTATAGCGCGGCCTTCGGGTTCCAACTGGGGCGCAACCCGATTATTTTTTGGTGAGCACGTAGGCGGCGGCGGTTGGGCGGAACTTGGCGAATAACCCTTCGGCATGGTAGCTGAGGTTCCAGCGGAACAGGCCGCTCATCAGGAGGTCGAGGCTTGTGCCCAGGCTGTTGTTAAACAGATCACCACCGCTTTTTTTCCACAACACGCGCAAGGGTGCGAAACCGACAACCTGACGACGTACGACCGTGAAACCGGCTTCGTCGATCATGCTTTGGAACAAATGTAGTGGAATGCCGCGCTCACGTTTGGTGAGGCCGCTGCGCGGTCGGCGCCAGTCGCCCATAGAGACGATGGGTTCGCGAATCAGCGCGTAGCCGCCTGGCTCGAGCACCCGGCACAGCTCTTTAATGACGAATGACACGTTGGGAATGTGATGCAGTACGCCGAAGCAGGTCAGCAAATCGAAGTGGTTGTCGTCAAAGGGCAAGCGACCGCTCACGTTGGGCTTGATGTAGCGCGCCGGAATACCGACCACTTCGGTGGCGACGAATTGGTCGGAAGGGTCGACAATTGTGAGATTGGTAATTCGGCGATTCAAGGGTTCGAACTCATGGCCGAATGCGCTGCCCAGGCCCATGGCGCGCGCGAACTGGCGGCCTTCGGGGAGGAAGCGAAATGCAGTTTGTTGGTTGAGACGGTGATAGACGTAACGGTAAGGTTGGTCGCGTGTTTTAACGATGTTGGCGTAACCTTCCGACTCGTCGCGGTACCAGCCTTCGATCTGTTCGTGGTTAAAATCGTCGCCGTACAACACTTTGCCCGAAAAATAGAGCTGCATGTCTTGAGTTGCCGTCATTGCCAAAGCCTCTCCAATCGTTAAAGACGCCGGAGGTCGGGTTCTCGACCGATGTCACCGCGTCTGCGTCATCATCTTGGAAAAAGTATTCCCTAACTTAAAACGATCCGGCGGCTTTGGCAAGAGGCGGGCGGCGCCGGTTGTTCGACGGGTTTCTAAAAGCTGTTTGGATCCAGCTCTCGGGCGCGCTTGACCAAGTTGGCGACGGCATCGCGTCCGTTTTCGCCCAAAGCACGGGTATATTCGTTGACGTAAAGCGCGACGTGTTGCTCCATCACCGCCCGTTCCATTTCTTGGGCGTGCGCGCGCATGAAGGGCACCACTTCTGTTTGGTTGCGCCAGGCATAGTCGATGCTCTCGCGTAAGGCGGTGTCGAAGGCGGCGCGGGTTGCTTCATCGACGCGCTGATGAGCCACAATGCCGCCGAGGGGAATCGGGTGCCCGCTGAGCTTCTCCCACCATTCACCCAAATCAACGATGCGGCAGAGGCCATGGTCCTGGAAGGTAAAACGCGATTCGTGAATGATGAGGCCGGCATCGATTTCGCCTTTCTCGCAGGCGGGCATGATGCGGTCAAACACCATCTCGACGGGGGTGTAGTCGCGTTGGGTGTAGAGATCGAGCAGCAGCTTGGCGGTTGTATGGCTGCCGGGAACGGCGATGCGTGCACCGGCGAGGTCTCCCTTAGGGTTGCGAGCCACAACTAACGGGCCGCAGCCGAATCCCAGGGCTGAACCCGCTTCCAGCAATCGGTAGCGCTGGTGAATGTGTGGAAACAAACCGAAGCTGATTTTGCAGAAATCGGTTTCGTCGGCGAGGCACAAGCGGTTCAGCTCTTCGATGTCGGCGTACCGAACATCAATGGCTTCCGTGAATGACGTTTTACCGTGCAATAGGCCGTAGAACGCAAAAGTGTCATTGGGGCAAGGGGAGATGGCGAGTTTGATCAAGAGACCGGCTCCAGCATGAGAAATTAGTTACGCCCGCCGCCAATGGGGCCCGAGGTTGGGTTGCGCGGGTCGAGGCGCCAGCGGTGCCATTGTGGGTTGGCGCCGCGTTCCGGTTCCTCTTCATCAAAGCCGCCGAGTTGGAGCTCGGCGCCGCACATGGGGCAAAAAGGGTAAGGTGTGTTCTTTTCATAATGACCGGCGAGACAGTGGCGCAGCGGGCTACTTGAAATGAAATGGATGCGGTCCAAGTGGTAAAGCATTACGTAGGTTGCTTCGTTGCCGCCAATGGTTTTCTCGCATTCGAAAACGATGTTTTTAATTTTGCCACGGAGAATCTCGCCGTTATCCAGCCACACCTCGAAACGACCTTGTTCCTCGAGTTTTTTGATGCGCAAGATGGAGGCCATGCCCAGGATTTGGTGCCCTTTTTTGGTTTGGATCTCAAAGCTGCCGGCGTTGATGCCGCGCAGGCGGACATTAACGAGCTCAAGCTTTTCGCCGCCCGGCAAGTACGCCTGGGCGTTGGTGCCGTCGATTTCATCGCCCACGTTTAATTCGGGCGTTTGCGCCAGTAAACACAAAAGCATCAGCCACATAACCACTCTCCGCGGAACACGTGTTGGGTGTCTCCGGTCAGCCAAATGCCGTCCGTTCCTTGTTCTACCCTAACATGGCCGTGTCCCTCTGGGATGAAACGCACGTTCGAGCAATGAAAACGTGTCATGACGACCAGGGCGGCTGCGTACATACCGGAGCCACAGGCGAGGGTGAAGTTTTCGACACCGCGCTCGAAGGTGTAGATGTGCCAGGTGTTGACATCCGCGGCGTCGCTAGGGCGCAATAGGTTGATGTTGGCGCCCTCGGGGAAATGCGCTGAAGGCGCACGCATGCGTGGTGCGAGATCGCGAAAGCGGGGAAGATCGAGGTTGTCGATTAGGACGAACTGCGGATTGCCGACCTCGACAAAAAAACCGTCGTAGCCTTCGCCCTCATCCTTCCAGCGGCACGCCTTGATGGGGACTGGCGGCAATTGAACGTACATGACCTGATCAAAGCGGTAAGCCAAGCGTCGGCCTTCGTTGTAAACCCAACCGTTCGGTGGGCAAAGTCCCTGTTTGACGGCTAGGCTTAAACCGGCGCGAATGCCGTTCAGGCAGAAAGTCTGCCCGCCGTCAGGGTCGTAGTGATCGAGACGGACACCGTCTCGGTGGCGGCCGTACCAGACGAGTACGCCGTCGGCGCCGACACCGTGGTGACGATCACACAGGCGGGGCAACTCGGCTGCTGTTGGTTTTTGGTAAAGCAGGACAAAATCGTTGCCGCAGCCTTCCACCTTATCGAAAGTCAAATGGGATTGTTTCATGGCGACCTTGACGCTGTTTTCCCGTCTGGAAACAGGGTGCGCTCATTTTGCCACAAAGGATCTGGTTCCACCTAAAAAGCGTTTTCCTTTTGTCGTGAACCGAGGCGGGCACGGCTAATTCTGGTGATGCGTTCATTGTTGGAGTGCAAGGTGACTCTCGCCAATGAGCAGTGGTTTTTCCGTTGCAATCGCTTCGCCCAAACTGTCGGCAAGGGCCATTGTTAAGCGGCGGTCGAGATCGATGCCCATGATGACCGTCAAATACTTAGAACGGATGCGCAGGATTTCCTGGCGAACGGTCTTTAATTCCTGCTGTTTTTCTTTGCGGGTCCAGGTTTTGTCGGGTTTTCGGCTGCGTATTTTCCGGCGCAGCTCGCTCAGTTTTTTCCAACGCCGGCCGATTTGCTGCATTTCCTGGTACTGCTTGGTGTAGTCGGGTGCACTGGTCGCGTAATGACGAACCAATCGTTCCTCAGCTAGCTGCCACCAAGCCTTGCACGTGCCGTTGGGGCCGTTCCATACCTGGGTGACCTCTCGGGTTTTGGGGTGGTAGCGGAAAATGCCGTCGCGATGGACGGTATAGACAATCAGGCCGGTCGTGTCGGCAAATGCCACATCGCCGCCGATGCCGGTTCCGTTGCTACCGCTAGGACGAGGGATCGTGTCGTTGGGATGTGTGTGAATGTTGGCCCACACATGGTGGGGAATTTGACCTTGCCAACTTTCTTGGCGAGCCTTGTGGCTGTGCGGCCAGCGATGGAAAAAGAAGTGTTCGTTTTCCCAGCCAATCCAGGCGCTTAGTTCGGTTTGTCGGGTACCGCGCCCTGCTTCGCGCCATAAATAATAGGCCCAGGAAATAAACTGGGGGTCGTTTTCAAACTGCTCATAGAAGGTGTCGGGAGAGGTGATGTCTGATTCTTCCAAGTCGTCAGAGGATTGCCTAGGATAATGATCTGTATCGCTGGGTTCGATGCCACTTTCTAAGCAAAATACCAAAAGAAACATACTAATGAAATGGAATGACATGTGGAAACTCCCGCTAGAGCAAAACGAGCACAGACAAGAACCTGGCGGGGCGCCCGAATCGCCACGCAAGGTTGGGTTTTTTTGGCGCAACAAGTCATGCCGGTGGTAAATCGGTCTGACGGCGAGGCGCTTTGATCTGAGGTTGAAAAGGAAAAGAGACCTTGGTGTGTGCCGTTTTACGATGGGTGTACCAATGCCCAACAGCGTCACCGTGCGCTATGTGTGTCTGGGAATGCTACCTTCGTTGGGTCCGTGGGATGGTGCATGCATCGTTCGCGTTGATGTACAGCTAGTGAACGAAATACGTGGTGGTTTTGTTGCCTAATTGCATGGAAAAATGATGATCCAAATCACCACGGATCAATAAAGATGAGGATGAAGGGGCGCTTCCTTGTGTTGTGTTCCGTATAGTTACCTATCGTACCGGATGGGGCGAATTCTTAAATTTCCGCTTTGAAAAAAAATGGGTGGCCTTTGGGGCTCGCGTCAAGGCCCCGTTAACGATAGGTTTTGGCTGGAACCTGAGGTCGGCCGGATCTGCGAGAGATCATGCACAAATTTTGGGGTGGCTGGCTGCTGGGTGGTTGGCCGTAAAAAAAGCCCGACCTTCAGCATTGCCGGGGTCGAGCTTTTTGACTTTCAACCGATTGGTGCGGTTGTTACGCTCCGTTTAGTAGCGTGGGACGTTGCTGTCGACGGTCTGGGACCAGGCGTCGATACCGCCTTCCACGTTCAAAACCTGCTGAAAGCCTTGGTTTGCGAAATACTCGCAGGCCTGGGCGGAGCGACCGCCGAAGTGGCACATAAACACCATGGGCGTTTCTTTGTCCCAGTTGTTGAGGATCTCTTGGGCCAACTGTTGATCTAGTAAGTCGAAGCCGTCGACTTTAGCTAGGTCGCGCTCTTCGTGGGTGCGCACGTCCAAGAAGCGGTAGTCGGCTTTGCCCATCAGTCCCTGGGCTTCGGCCGGCGTAATGTTTTTTGGGCGGGCGGGTGGTTTAGGGGCTTTGATGGTTTTGTCGGGGAACGCGCCTTGCAACCATTCGGTCAGTTCGCCGGATTCCCAGGCTTCGCGGACAATGTCGCAACCGCCGATGAATTCACCCTTAATATAGAGCTGGGGAATGGTCGGCCAATCGGAAAACTCTTTAATGCCTTGGCGAACATCCATATCTTCGAGCACGTTACAATGGCCAAAAGGAATGTCGTAAGCTTTTAAAATTTGGGTAACTTGGTTTGAAAAACCGCATTGGGGAAAGGTAGGATTGCCTTTCATGAACAAAAAGACGGGTTCACTGCTAATCATTTGCGAAATATTTTCGCGGAGTGTTGCTTCCAACGACCACCTCCGAAAAGTGAACCACAGCGGCAAAGCCGCCATGGGGTTTGGTTCGCCCAATATATCGCGAAACCGGGAGAGCGTCCACACGGGCTCATGGGTTGCCTTGGCCGAAGCGTTGTACGAAGTGTGTTTACTGTCGCGGTGATCTGAATGCGATAAGATGACGTTGATTCTTCCTGCTGTTGCATTTCACGGCGGTGCGCGGTGCGTCACGTCGGTTATTTGAGGATGGCTTTATGCAAGCTTCTGCAGTAAAAGTTCAATCAGCCCTGCAAGACCTGGGTATGTCGTGTCAGGTGCGCGAATTGCCCGGCAGCACCCGAACGGCCGTTGAGGCGGCTGAAAGCATCGGTTGTGAGGTCGCCCAGATTGTCAAATCCCTCGTTTTTCAGGGGAAACAAAGCGGCGAAGGTTATTTTGTCGCCGTCAGCGGCACCAATCGCGTTCATGAAAAACGCCTGGGTCGCCTGATTGGTGAACCGATTCGCAAAGCCGACGCCGAGTTCACGCGACAGGTGACGGGTTACGCCATCGGTGGGATCCCGCCGGTTGGTCATGCCCGCAAGCTCAAGGCTTTTGTCGATGAAGATCTGTTCCAGTACGAAGTCCTTTGGGCGGCGGCCGGCACCCCGTTTGCCGTATTCTCCACCACCCCCGATCAACTAAAGACCATGTGTGAAGGTGCTCTTGTCTGCGTGACCTAAATGGGTGAACGCGGATTGGACGTGGTCCGTGCGTGCGGGGCAATGCCCCGAAAAAAGGTTGACGATCCCGCGGCATCAACCGAAAGCAATGCTAAGTGCCGATGTGAAGGGGTGTGGTTTGTGCCGTCCCCGTGGGTCGGTGGTTGCGGGACAAGGATGGTGACATGGCCGTCATACGGAAGGAATCCTGGTTTTACAGAAGGAAAAATCCTCTGTTGCTGGGGCTACTCGTCACTTGGTTTGCTGTTGGTTCTCTGCCGGCGCAGCGTTTGAATGTTTCTCACTACGGAACAAACGAAGGTTTGCCTCAAAGTCAGGTGTACTGTATTCACCAGGATCGCGCCGGCTACCTTTGGGTTGGCACGCTAAGTGGGTTGGCGCGGTTTAACGGCAAGACTTGGCGCGTGTTTAATCAAACGGACGGTCTTGTGCGCAATCATATTACCGCCATTGCCGAGGACGATCAGGGTCGACTCTGGTTTGGTAGTGCCGGCGGCGGGGTCGTCTCTTTTGACGGGACCCGTTTTACGCGATTCGAGGGACAACCGGTGCTGGGGCAAGGCGTTGTAAACGCGCTGTTGGTTCAGGCTTCGGGTCGGGTGTGGGTTGGCGGGCGCCAAGGTTTGGCCATGGTCTACGGGAACGAAACCCTGGTGTTTGACGATGCCGCGCTCCTACCCGAACCTCACGTCACCGCCCTCTTTTCATTGAGTGATGACCGCATCATGGTCGCTACGCCCGGCGGTGCGCTTTTTATCGACGGCGCTAACGGTGCCGGTACGCCGTTCTCCGTAGATTTGGGCGAGGTGGGAAATGTACGGGCTGTACTTGCCGATCCCGTTTCTTCTGATGCTTATTACATTGGCGGCGATCATGGGTTGGTCCTGTACCGGCACGGTGTGGCCGAACAACGGTTGACGCGCCTGCTTCCCGCCGATGTGGCTGTGACCGATGCCGCCGTTGGCACCGACGGTACCTTGTGGTTTTCGACACTGGGTCGCGGTTTGTTTCGTCTCGACCGGAGCGATTTAGACCAACGCCGACCCGGACAATGGATCTCGCGTGGCAACGGCTTGTCTCACGATGTGGTTTATGCGTTATGCCCGGATCGCGAAGGCAACCTGTGGATTGGCACCGACTATGGGCTCAACAAGCTGTCGCCGGGACCTTTTTTGGTGTACCGCCGCGAACATGGTTTGCCTGACAGTTTCGTTCGTGCTTTGTACGAGACGAGCGACGGTGTGATTTGGATCGGCACGCGCAACGGTGTCGCGACCATTGATGCGGACGACATCAAACAGCCTCTGGCGACGGCGCGACTAAAAGACACCGCTGTTTACAGTATCGGCCAAGCAGACGAGCAGACCATGTTGCTGGGGACACGGGGCTACCTTGCCGCCTATGCACTTGATCGCGACCAGGTTACCCATCACGATCTCAGCGAGCACTTGCAGTTGGTGCGGGCCGTGCATCGCGACGACCAAGGCCGTATTTGGTTGGGTGGCGAAGGGCTGGGACGTTATCAAGACGGTCGCGTTACACCATGGACACGTTTCCCTTCCTTAGAGCGAATGCTTGTCATGGACATTGAAAGTGACGCCCAAGATCGCTTGTGGATTGCGACGCGTGATCGTGGGTTGTTTATTTACGATGTGCGCGCCGATCATCTTGAGAACCATGCTGCGCCTTTTACCACCGCGCTATGGTCTCTGAGTCACGATGGGCGTGGCGGAATGTGGTTGGGTACCAATGGTCAGGGCGCCTTTTATCACGACGGTGACGCGTTTTCCGGTTTCGATCGTCGTCAAGGCCTTACCGACCCCTATGTTTGGTTTGTCTATGCCGGCGAGGACACCGTGTGGTTTGGTCACAATCGCGGTATTGATCGCAAGCAAGGTTCTGATTGGCGCAACTTTACGACTGCTGATGGTCTGGCCGACAACGAAATGGCCGTGAGTGCTGTTTTGGAAGATCGCTCCGGTCATTTGTGGTTTGGCTCGGGGTTGGGATTGACGCGGTATACGCCTGGCGCGGCGACGCGGCAAACGGTGCCGGCACGGCTTCATTTGGAGGAGGCGGCCTATTTTGGCGATGGCGAATGGCGATCGGCGACGGCACCGTTCAACCTGGCGCCTGGTCAACACCACTTGCGTTTTCAGTACATCGGCGTTTCCTTTCGCGACGAACAACTGGTGCGCTATCGCTACCGCTTGGTTGGTTTGGATGATACTTGGTCGCCGGAAACCACCGACACACGCGCCGTGTTTAACGGGGTTGGTTCGGGGCGTTTTCGATTCGAAGTGCAATGTCGCAAGGCTGAATCGGCCTGGTCGGATTCGTTGGTGTTCGAATTTAGCGTTGCGCCTTTTTTTTACCAAACGCTTTGGTTCAAGCTGGTGTTGGTGTTAACGGTGCTGGTGTTGGTTGGCCTCATTCATCACGGCCGCATGGTGCGTGTTCAGAATCGCAGCAAGCTTTTGGCCGAAATTGTGGCGCAGCGAACGCGCGAAGTGGCCGCCAAGAATCAGGAACTGCAACAGTTGGCGCTTTTGGATCCGTTGACCAAGCTTCACAATCGCCGCTTTTTTGACGAATTGATGCCGCTTGAGGAGCAGAAGCTACAGCGCCAGGTGTTTGTCGATAAAGATGGTGATTCGCTGTATCAGTTTGGTTTCATGTTGGTTGATATTGATCATTTTTGCCGCTTTAACCAGCTTCACGGCCGCGATAAGGGTGACGAAGTGCTCAAACACTTTGCCACCTTTCTCCAGCAAACCGTGCGTTCAAGCGATGTGTTGGTGCGCTGGCAAAACGACTCTTTTTTTATTTTTTTCAAGGACTTGCATCGTGGTTTGCTGGCCGGGCTAGCCGATCGCGTTCTGAAAATGGTACGCGAGCATCCGTTTACCGAGGACGGTGAGGGTTGTACCTGTTCGATTGGCTACAGCTATTACCCGGTGACGGCCGGTGAGGAGTTGTTGGGCTGGCATGAAATGATCACCCTGACGGAGCAAGCGCTGCGGTTGGCTAAGCAGGACGGCCGCAATCGCGCCCAGGGCATTGGGATCAATCATACGTTGCCGTCTGATCACTTGCGTTGGTGGATTCGAGAAGATTTGCGAACCGCCGTAGCGGCCGGCGCCTTGATTTTGGTTCAAGAGTGAGCCTGACGCGCGGTTTGGCAGCACGCGTGTTCTCCGGGCCGGCGTTCTGGCAAAAACGTGATCGAGGTCGGGTTTTTAGTTCTCCATAAACACATCGCTAAGGGTTGTGGCTACGCTGGTTCGGCTCATCCAGGAACACAGGGTGGCGATGTCGGCGTGATCGATTGTCAACGTGACTTCCTCAGAAAGAGTCCCAAAACGCTGTTGCAACAGCAGCAAAAGAGTGTGGGCAAGAGTGGCGCGGTTTTTGGCTTCGGTCTCGCGGCTGCCTTCTTTGCGACCTTCCTCACGACCTTCCTCACGACCTTCCTCGTGTCCCAAGGCCTGCCCACGTCTGAAACCAAGCGCTTCAATACTGGTGATGTACGGCATGGTGCGTTCTCCTGCCAAGACGGATCAAACTTTTCGGAAAAAGGCGACAAGGTCGTTTGGTTACTTGGGGACCCAGCCAATAAAACGAAAAAGGGCGAGGATATCGTCCTTGCGGTAGGGTTTGTCACAAAGAGATTGGAACCCCGTTGCACCTGCGAAGACGGTTTATGTGGCATGGCTCTTTGAACCGGCGTCGAGGCTACATGGCACGGGTTCGCTTGTGTGGACCTGAGATCATGGGCGTTGGCTCTGATTCAGCTAAATGTTGAAGTTCGTCGCGCTCCTGGCCCCGTTTTCGGTTGAGTGTCGATGACACAGCGGTTTTTTAGACCTCTTCGAAAACGTCGCTAAGCGTGGTGGCTACGCTGGTTCGGCTCATCCAAAAACACAAGGTGGCGAAGTTAGCGTGATCGATTTTTAACGTGACTTCCTCAGGGAGAGCCCCAAAACGCTGTTGCAACAGCAGCAAAAGAGTGTGGGCAAGAGTGGTGCGGTTTTTGGCTTCGGTCTCGCGGCTGCCTTCTTTGCGACCTTCCTCACGACCTTCCTCACGACCTTCCTCACGACCTTCCTCGTGTCCCAAGAGCTGCCCACGTCGGAAACCAAGCTCTTCAATGCTGGTGATGTATGGCATGTTGCGTTCTCCTTCGAAGACGGCTAAATCTTCTTGAAAAAGGTCGACAAGGTCGGTTGGCAACTTGAGGACCCAGTCAATGAAACGAAAAAGGGCGATGATATCGTCCTTGTTGTAGTCTTTGTCATAAAGGCATTTGGTGATGCGCAGTTTCTGTTGTAGGCGGTTCACGGGCCGGCGCTGGGTTTGTTGGGCGATTAAATGGGCGGCGGTCACAATGGCAAACGGATTGTCATCCGCCAATAGATCGTCAAGCCTCGGCAGGTAATCCAACAATTTAATGACTGGGTACCGAAACGACAAGTCCAAATCCAGCAGCGAGCGTTCGTAGCAATTCGGCCGGTAGTTTGCGTGCCGATCACCCAATATCGCCATACTCAGTACGTCGTTTTGGTAGCGGTCTAAAATTCGGTAGTAATAGGTGTACATGCGCTGCGGCAAATTAGGGATGCGCTGATTTTGAAATTCGACATGAATAAAAACGAGGCGGTCTTTTCCTGACTTAAACTGCACGCGAAACAACTTATCGGCACACCGGTCGCCGCTTAAGGCTTCGGGGACGGTTTTGGGCAGTTCCTTATCCAGAGCCGTCCAGGGCCGGCGCCAATCGATCGCCGCGTAGGCCTTAGGGTGGTAAAACTGAAGCATTTGCGGGAAATAGCGGTCGCTTATTTCTTTCCAGGGCTGGTCGAATTCGTCCAAAACGTGTCCTTTGGCTTTGTGGAATCAGGCCGTGATTGTCTGACGCCGGCGGTTTTCACGGTTGTGGTGTGCGTGCGAAAGATTGCGGAAGAGGAGCTTGCTCCCACCCTAGAACTTTTTTTGAAAAACAAACAGAAAAATGAACATTTTTTTCGGTGAGGTTGTTTGTTGTCTGGGTCGAGCGGTTTGCGCGCTTGAAAACGTGCAACGTGTTGAGGCAAGCGGGGGCTCCGGGCACGGCCGACATTTTTACGAGGTGCTGCAGTCCAACAGATCGAGCGATTTCGCCGCCGAAATTCGCTTCGTTTAGGTTTTACCGGTGGAAATGGTTTTCGCCTTGTTCGCCCCACCGGTATCAAAGGACGCGTCGCACGCGGTTGCCTGGCGGCACCAAGTGCTTCCACAAGGATTTCGCTTGAGCCGCTTGGTTGATTGGTTATACTGTGCAGGATTCAAACAGGTCTCAACGCGTCACCCTTCAATCGTTTGGTTTTCTTTATGACACGCATTTTTGAAGTTATCGGTCAGCTTCTAATCCTTTCCGGCGAAACCCTTTACTTTCTGCTGGCTCGCAAACCCGAGCTCAAAGCTTGGGTCGTCCAGTTTTACAATCTCGGCGTCAAATCGCTGAGTATCACCAATATCACCATCCTGTTCACCGGTATGGTGTTGGCCTTGCAAGCCTCTTTCGCCCTTTCCAGTTTCGGCGCCGAGCTTTTCATCGGTGACCTCGTTTCGCTCAGCATTGTGCGTGAATTGGGGCCGGTTTTGACCGCGTTACTGGTTGGTGGTCGCGTCGGGGCCGGGATAACCGCCGAGTTGGGTTCCATGAAGATCACCCAGCAGCTCGACGCCATGCGTGCCATGGCGACCAGCCCCATTTACAAACTCGTGGTTCCGCGTGTGGTGGCCTGTATCGTGTGTTTGCCGATTCTGACCATTATTGCCTCTGCCTTGGGGGTGTTGGGTGGGTTGTTGCTGTCGGCCACCGAACTCAACATCAGCGGTTACTTTTATTTGGCCCGATGTATCAATGCCCTGGATGTGGAAGACGTTGCCGCCGGTCTCAGCAAAACCTTTTTCTTCGGTTACTTCATCGGCATTATTGCGTGTAACAACGGGATGCGGGTCGAGGGCGGTGCGGACGGCGTCGGCCACGCGACCACCGATACCGTGGTGAGTGCTTCCATCTTGGTGCTCATCAGTGATTTCTTCCTCACCAAAATTTTCCACATTCTCGCCGGTTAAGGACGCGCTAATGGCTGCAACCACGGCGCCCGACGCCGATTCGCACATCTACTATCACTTCGAGAACGTCAGCAAGAGTTTTGGCGACAAGCAGGTGCTCAAAAACATGAATCTCGAGGTTCGCAAAGGCGAAAATCTCGTGATTCTCGGCGGTTCCGGTTCGGGGAAATCGGTCACGCTCAAATTAATGATTGGTTTGTTTTGTGCCGGCGGTGGCCGGATCTCTTTTGAAGGTCGCGACATCACCCACCTCAAAGAAGACGAGTACTACCCCATTCGCAAGCGCGTCAGTTACCTGTTTCAGGGCGGCGCTTTGTTTGACTCGATGAACGTGTTCCAAAACCTGGCCTATCCGCTGATCGAGCACCAAAAGATGACCCCGCGCGAGATTCTGCCTTTGGTGCGCGAGAGTTTGTCCATGGTCGAGCTCGAAAAAATTGAGCACCTCTATCCCTCGGATTTATCCGGCGGCATGATGAAACGCGTCGCTTTGGCGCGCGCCATCATCAATAAACCGGAAATCGTGTTGTACGATGAACCCACCACGGGTTTGGATCCCCTGACCACACGTGCCATCAACCGCTTGATCCGCAAATTGCAAAAAGAACTGGCGATTACTTCGGTCGTCGTCACCCACGACATGTCCACCACGCGCCATGTCGCCGACCGGCTCTGTTTCCTCGACCGCGGTGAACTCGCGTTTACCGGGACTTTGGCGCAAGCCGCGCAGGCCGAGCACCCAACGTTGCGTGCCTACCTGGAAGGAGATAACACATGAATCGCGAAGTGCGCGTAGGTTTGATGTTCACCCTCTCGGTGCTCATCCTGGGAACAGCCCTTTATTATGTGGGCAACTTCCAAGAAACGCTGGCATACCGAATCCAGTTCAGCAAGGTTAACGGTTTAGCGGTTGATAGTCCGGTTCATTTCAACGGGGTTCCTATCGGGCGTGTAACCAAAATTACCCTCGACGTTCAGGAACGCCCCGACGGTAAGGTTCCCATTAACGTCGATATCGCCGTGCACCGCTCGGCGCGCGACCATATTCGCACCTCGACCGTGGCCGACATTAAATCCATTGGTGTGTTGGGCGACAAGTACATCCTCCTGCTCACTGATGACTACACGGCTGAAATGCTGGAAGTCGACGGCCAAATTCAAACGTCCGATAAAGGCCTGGACGTGGAACGTTTGCTAGAGCAAGGGACCGATTTTGTAACCGATGTGTCGCAAATTACCAAAGACCTCAAACAATTCCTGACGCAACTCAACAGCAAACAAGGTTTGATTCAGCGCATGGTTGGTGATGAACAGTTTGCCGCCGATTTGATCCAGCGCCTCGACAAAGCGGTCGGTCAATTGGAGAACCGCGAAGGTTTGATCTCGCTGCTGCTGACGGATCCGGAATTTGCCGCCCGCTTCCGTACCGAATTCAACCAAATCGCCGGCGGTATGAACGCGCTCATCGAAAAATTTGAGAAGGGTGACGGGTTAATTCCGGCGCTCATGGAAGACGCTGAATACCGTGACGCCTTTAAAGCGAAAAGTACCGCCTTGCTGGATAATCTCAGCGGTTATGTCACCCGGGTAAGCGAAAGTCGCGGCTTGCTTTATCGCTTGACCGAAGACGAAGAATACGGCGAGCGTGTTGCCGCCAACATTGAAAAAGCCACCTTCCACTTGGCCTCCATTTTGGAAAAAATCGATCAAGGTGAAGGCAGTGCTTCGCTCATGATTAACGATCCCAGCCTTTACCAAGGCCTTTACCAAGTGGTATATGGATTAGAACATTCTGGAATATCCAAATGGTACATCCAACGCAAACGCAAACGCGGTGCGAAGATGATGGATCACCAAAAACCTGAAGAAGAGGACGCACCATGACTAAAATCTCCTTTCGTATCCTATGTTCCCTTGCTGCTTGTTTGCTTTTCGCCGCCTGCCACGTTCCCAGTAAAGAGGACAATATTCGCATGGCGCGCGCGCAATACAAGCTGGAGCTGGACTTCAGTGTGGGTTCCGACGATGTGGTGACGTTTGAAGTTGGCGTTCAAAACTTGAGTGGCGACACCACCTTGCAAGAATTAACCGTGGATGCCAAGGCCTACGATGAAGAAACGAAGGTTTTCTGGGAGAAACGCATGGAGCTAGATGTCGCCGGCCTCGCCAATTACGGCACCAAAAAGCTGCAATTCAAGGAAGCCATTCCCGAAGCAAGTGCCAAGCTCGACGCCTTTGATGTGCGCCTCGCGCCGGACGATCCCAGCAGCAACTACAAGAATTACAAAGAGTTTGTGCGCATCGCTAACTAACGGCTTGGGCGGCCGCGTTCGTTCGCAAGCCGTCCTTCGCTTTGATGTGCTTTGTGCAAAAGCGGCCATTGGCTCTGGTCAGTCATTTCAATTAGTGCTAGTGTTTGCCGAACTCGATGCCTTTGGTTTCCCCAGAGGTCGGCGAATCGGTGACGGGTTCTCCCCCAACGCGTTCACCCTTTTGGATTTGCCGAATGTTCCTCGTCCCACAGGAGGCAGCTTTGATCCTTCACGGCTATGAGCCGGTGATCGGCTTAGAAGTTCACGCTCAGCTCACAACGCAGTCCAAATTGTTTTGTGGTTGTTCCACCACCTTTGGCGCGCGCGCCAACGACCAGACCTGCCCCGTTTGTTTGGGCATGCCGGGCGCCTTGCCCGTGCTAAATCGCCAGGCTATTGAATGCGCGATTAAACTTGCTCTGGCGGTTCACAACGATCCCGTCGGGCAATCGGTTTTTGCGCGGAAAAATTACTTTTATC
Organism: Holophagae bacterium; assembly: GCA_030429565.1. Taxonomy (GTDB): domain Bacteria; phylum Acidobacteriota; class Holophagae; order Acanthopleuribacterales; family Acanthopleuribacteraceae; genus Acanthopleuribacter. Next base: position 136,107 of record JAUIFE010000017.1, read on the forward strand.
CTGACTTACCCAAGGGTTACCAGATTTCCCAATACGAGCAGCCTATTGTCGGGCCGGGTCGCATTTTGATCGAGACCCAGAGTGGTGATACCAAAACCATTCGCATTAACCGCGCTCATTTGGAAGAAGACGCCGGCCAGTCCAGCCACGAAGGGCATCCTCAATCTAGTAAAAAAAGTTACGTCAACTTAAATCGCGGTGGTATCCCGTTGCTCGAGATTGTAACGGAGCCCGATCTGCATTCGCCGGAAGAAGCCTACGCCTACCTGACGGAACTCAAAGCGATTTTGCAGTACCTCGGCATTTGCGACGGCAACATGGAAGAGGGCAGTTTGCGTTGTGACGCCAACGTGTCCGTGCGACCGGTGGGCCAAGAAAAGTTAGGGACCCGTACCGAACTCAAAAACCTCAACTCCTTTAATAACGTCCGTCGCGCCATCCAGCATGAAATTGACCGTCAGGTGACCCTGTGTTCCCAGGGCGAAGCCGTTGCCCAGTGCACCTTGTTGTGGGATGTCGACACCCAGACGACGCGGGTGATGCGCACCAAGGAAGACAGCCACGACTATCGCTATTTTCCCGACCCCGATTTATTGCCGATTGAAGTGACGCGTGCGCAAGTGGAAGCGGCGGCCGCGACCATGCCCGAGCTGCCGCGCCAAAAATACGAGCGCTTCATCGATACCTTCCAGTTGAGTCGTGAAGACGCGGCGCGATTGACCGTCGACAAAGAGCTGTCGGCTTATTACGAAGAAGTGGTCGCCGGTTGTCAGGAGCCAAAGACGGCCGCAAACTGGATTTTAGCCGAGCTCTTGCGTGACCTGAAACAGGTTGAGGGCGGCCTTGCCGCCTGTCCGATCCAGCCGCGACACCTTGCCGGATTGATTCAGTTGATCGCGACCGACGTGATTTCGGGTAAAATCGCCAAGGAAGTGTTTGCCGACATGTTTCAGACGGGCGATGATCCCGAATTGATCGTAGAGCGTAAAGGTCTCAAGCAAATTACCGACACGAGTGCCTTAGAGGCGATTGTCAAACAGATCATTGAAAGCAATCCCGATCCCGTCAACGAATACCGCAACGGAAAAACAAAAGTGTTTGGTTTCTTCGTAGGCCAAGCGATGAAGGCGACAAAGGGCCAGGGAAATCCGGCCTTATTAAACAAACTGTTAAAACAACACCTGGAAAACCAGTCCTAAACGGAGTCCAAGGGCCGGCGAAAAGCGTCGCAAAGACGTCTGCTACCGAAAAAAACAAAGGTTAGGCTTGTCTCGAAAGCATGCCTTGCTTTGAAATAGGTAGTCTAAATCAATGCAACCATCCGGCCGAATCCTCGTTCATTATTCAAGTTTCGGGTCTGGGGTGGTAAAATGCGAAGATTCGAATGGTGTCGTTCGAAATTGCGTGACGAAAGTTTCCCCGGATAGCCAAATTAACTTACAGGACTGCCTGGCAGCGACGTGACCGACTATGAAGCAACAAAAGATCGGTAGATACATCATCGAGGGGATCCAGGGCGAAGGCGCCATGGGTATGGTTTTCCGTGCCTTCGATCCCGTCATCCAGCGTACCGTGGCGATCAAACGCGTTAGTTTCAAGGGTATTGAAAAAGACGAAGATCGCGAGACGTACAAAGAAAACTTTTTCCGTGAAGCCCGTATCGCGGGCAGTCTGCACCATCCCAACATCGTGACCATTCACGACATTGGCGAAGACAGTGGGTCACCGTTCGTCGTTATGGAATTCATTGACGGACAAGTACTTGCGGACCGTTTGGAAGGCGACGACCCACTCACTTACGCCGCCTGTGCCAATATCATTTCGCAAATTTGCCACGCATTGAATGTCGCCCATGAGCGTCAAATCGTTCACAGCGACATCAAGCCCCAAAACATCATGTTGGATCGCGACCTTTCGGTGCGCATCCTCGACTTTGGGATCGCGAAGCTGGCCGACACGCACGGTGGCCAGCCTGGCGAGTTTCTAGGCACGCCCAAGTACGCAAGCCCGGAACAGATCCGCAACCAGGCATTGGATGCACGCAGCGATATTTTTTCCTTGGGTGTTTTGGCCCACACGCTGTTGACCGGCGAGAGTCCCTTTCCCGGCACGTCCCTTGACAGCATCCTCTACAAAATTCTTAATTGTCCGCCCGATATTCAGAGCTTGCCGCCCTCATTAGGGGTGAACGACAGCCGTTTCCGCGCCATTTTCGAGAAGGTTCTGTTTAAGCACCCGGATCGTCGTTACCAAAGTGCCGTTCAATTTGCCGATGACCTGGAAGACGTTCTCAAGGATGTCGACCTGTCTTCGACCGTGGTTTCCGCCAAAATGAGCCCTGAACGCGAAAAGGCTGTCAAAGAGTTTCGTGAACAGCTTGAAAAAGCGATTCAGACCGAAGATTTGGACGCGGCTCAGGCTGCTGTTGAAGGGTTGCGCCGCGAGGAACAGGAAGTCCACGAGGAAGAAAAAGAGCTGGCCAAATTGGCGTCGGTGATCGACTCCAAACGCGAAGCAGCACGGCAACAGCAGGTTGAAGACTTCCGCAAGGCGTTTCGCGATCATGTCGGAAGTATGGAGCTTGAAAAAGCTGAAGACTGCATTGAACGCCTCAAAGAATTGAGCGTCACGATCAAAAAAGAAACGGGCGTGCTCGAAGAGCTCAGGGCACACGAAGCGAAGGTGGCGCCTTTCCGCCAGGCATTTGAAGCCGCCATAGCGGCACGTGATCTCAGCGCTGCTCAGACCGCCTACGCCGGACTTAGTGAACTCGAGGCCAATGATGACGCCGATCAGCGTCGTATTACCGATTTAGAAGCGCAGTTGGCACGTGACGCCGCCCAGCGGGAACAGGCCATTGCGCAGCATCGCGATCGCTTTAAAGATGCCGTTGCCAATCGCAACTGTGATCAGGCTGCAGCCGAATTGCAAGCACTGCAACAGCTTCAAGCGCCGGCCGACGATGAACGCAAAGCCTTAGAAGACCTAAACCGTATTATTGCCGAGGAAAGTAAAGCCCGCGAATCGCAGGCTGATATCTTGCGCGCTCTGTTCGTTGAAGAAGTCGCGCGCGGCGATTTCAAAGCCGCCGAGAACACCCTGAAAGGGTTGGGCGACCTGGGCGAGAACATTAGCGAAGAAGTGCGCCGCCTGAATATGGCCCGTCGTGGCGCCGGTGGCGGTGAACTGGACGGCCAAGTCCGGCAGGCGCAACAAGCGTGGGCCGCCGCCCGGCAAAACAAAGACATCGCCGCTGGTGAAGCAGCGCTGGATCAGCTCCACCTGTTGGGCGAGGATGTTTCCCCGCTGCGTGCTGAAATTGCCGCGTGGAAAAAACCTGCGGCACCGCCGGCACCACCCAAGGCGGAGAAAAAACCATTCCCCATTGCCATTGTTGCGGCCGTGGCCGCCGTGTTGGTCGCTGCCATCTTGGGCGGCCTCTTTTTTACCGGTGGTGACGATCCGCAACCGACGCCTGCACCGGTTCAGGTGACACAAAACGATCCACCCAAACCGAACCTTGATCCCGAGCCGGTTACCGACCCGGTCATCTCCGAACAAGACCCGGATCCGCTACCCGAGGAAACGCTCGGAACACTTCCCGAACCCGGGGACGAAACCTTGACCGCCCAAAACGATTCGGAGCCTGCTGAAGATACGAGCGACGTAGCAGAAGACACCGCGGTTGAAGACACACCGCCGTTGCCCGATCCCGAACCGGCTGAAACGGTGGCTTCCACGCCCGTGGTCGAACCCAAGCAGCCACCCGCCCAGTCGTCCAATAACGACGTCGATAAACCCAAGCCGCCGAAGCCGCGTCAGCGTCCGGTGCGCAATACCAAAACGACACCGACGACGGCGGCCGACGAACCGCAGAAACCCACGGATGACTTCCGCATTCCCGATGCCGAATTTCGTGCCTTCCTGGTGCGTGAATTCGATGCTGACGAAGACGGCTTCCTCAGCACCAAAGAAGCGGCTCGCGTGACCCGCATTGATACGCCGGGTTCCAATTACACACGCGGCAACATTCGCGATTTGACCGGCATCGAAAATTTTCCCAATTTGGTTCAATTGACCGTTGCTTACGAAGACCTCGAAACCATTCCTCCATTGCCCAAGGGTCTGGAAGTGCTTGTTTTATCTCATAATCAATTGACCAGTATTCCCGATATGGCCGGTGCCAAGTTGCGGGATCTCGACATTAGCCATAACCAACTGGATTCCTCGGACTGCCGTCAAATTGCCTCGATCATTTGGGGTAACCTTGACAAGCAGGGCGCCTTCATTGAATTCAACCCGCAGAACAACGCCGTCAATCTTCCTTGTGTGGAAGTGGCGCTGTCCACCTTGCCGCCCTTAACTGAATTGGTCACTGTTCCTGCAGAAAAAACCGCCAACGGCAAACGCAAGTTCGAACAGGTTGAAAAAGACATTCAAGCCAAAGATTTTGATTCGGCAGGCAAGTCATTGCGCAAGTTAGCGCGTAATGATGCGGATACCTTCCGTTATGCCGAGGTTTTCGCCATGTTCCACTTTGAGTACGGCGAACACCTCAAAACCGAGAATGGCCTGCGTAAAGATATCTTCGATCAGTTCCAAACCATCGTCGATGGTCTTGGCAATCGCGAGAAGCTCACCACGCCGGCGGCCGTCTACTTGGGTCGTGCCTATTTTGAATTGGGTCAACGTAAAAAAGCCTTCCAAATGTGGCGCGATGTTGACCGCAAAACGCACCCCGAGCTGGACACCTACTACGAAAAAGCCGCCATCAGTTTGCGCAACTAACGCGACGCCCTTTCGGACCCCGCTTCCGTGGTTTTGGCATGGTGCCCGCCACCTTTTGCGGCGCTACTTGCGGAACGCGACGGGATGGTGTGTCTGACTGTGTTTTGACTTACATTCTGTAACCTCGGCCGTGCGCCTGTTGCGGGCGGCTTCTAAGATAGGCCCTATCTACTGTGCCGATCGTTTTGCAACCTTGGAGGTTGAAGCATGACCATGTCGGGTTCCCGCCGCTTTTTGGCGCTTGGCCGCCGACTCCTTGTATTGGCGATTTTTGCTTTGTTCAGCGGCTTTGTTTCCGCCGCTACCTATTACGTTTCCAGTTCTGCCGGCAATGACAACAACAACGGCACCAGTGATCAAACGCCCTTCGCCTCCATTACGCGAGTCAACCAGCTTAGCTTAGCGCCTGGCGACCGCGTCTTGTTCCGTTGCGGCGATACTTTTCGCGGACCCGCGTTGGTGTTAACGGATTCCGGTGCTTCCGGGAACCCGATTACCATCGGCAGTTATCCCGACACGGGTTGCGCTGATCAACCCCTCTTGTCCGGGGCTTTTCCCGTGAGTGGCTGGTCTGTCTTCAGTGGCAATATCTACGTCGCCGATCTCAACAGCGGCGGCAACAGTGGCTTGTTTCCCAATGGCTTGAACCAACTATTTGAAGGCGATGCGCGTTTACCCTTTGGCCGTTGGCCCAACCGTGACGCCGGCGATGGTGGTTTCAGCACTGTCGATCAAGCGCCTTCCGGCACACAAATCACGGACAACCAATTACCGACCAACGTCAATTGGACCGGCGCTATTGCGCACATTAAAGCCATTCGGTGGTCGATTACCAACCGTGAGGTGGTAGGACATTCCGGCACCACCTTGCAACTCGGCACGGCTACCGACTGTTACCAAGGCTGTCAAGATTGGGGCTATTGGTTGAGTAACCACTTGGCGACCCTCGACAGCGAAGGCGAGTGGTATTACGATGCGTCGGCCAACCGCGTGTACCTCTACAGCGCCGGCGGCAGCCCGCAAGGGATTGAAGGTTCGGCGGTCATGGAGAGCCAAGGCGGCTCGATTGATTGGGGTCTGGTTGTTCTGGGTGATCACCTGCGCGGCTCCTTGAGTTACGTTACCGTCGACAACCTGCATGTGACGCGTTCCTTTGAGCACGGCATCACCACCCCGACAAACTCCGAGACCCAGGAACCGCAGGGCCTGATCCTGCGCAACAACACCGTCAGCGATTGTGACGGTATCGGTCTCAACTTGGCCGTGTGGGCTTGGAACTTGGGTGGCAACTCGGGTTGGCGCGGCGGCACCAATCTGACCGTCGAAAACAACACCATCACCCGCATCAACCACATGGGCATTAACCTCTATTCGCGCGATTCTCTTTTTCGCGGTAACCATGTTTCCGATATTGCGCTTATCGACAACTTGGGCGCTTCGGGTATGGGTTGCGGTCTGACTGGGAGCCAGGGATTTTGTACCGAGTTTGGCGATGGTGTTCGTATTAAATTGGATAATCCGACATTTACCGCTTTCGGTAACACCTTTGAACACAACCGTATTGAACGCACCGGCTACTGCGGTATCGACATCTTCGGCCGCGAGAACATCATTCGTGAAAATCTCTTCCTCGAAACCTGTTACTCCAAGGGCGATTGTGGCGCCGTACGGACCTTTGGTCAGTCGCCTATCCAATCGTCACCCGTTGCCGACTTGGAAATTCGTAACAACGTCATTCTGGATACCTTGGGTAATACTGACGGTTGTCGCGCTTTTTTCGACCCACCATTCGGCATTGGCCTCTACATTGACTTCTTCTCGCGTAATGTTTTGGTCGACGGCAACACTGTTGCCGGTTCGACTATTGACGGTGTGTTGTTCCAGAACTCATCCGGTTCCGTTTCCAACAACACCTTGTTCAACAACAACACCGGCACCATGGAACGCGGGCAGTTGTATTTGGAGCACGGGCCGACGCAGTTAACCCAGGTCGTCGACAACATTTTTTACGGTCAAAATGAGCGTGCTCGTACCATTTCTACCGATTCCTTCAGTCGCGTGCTCGCCAGTGACCGCAATGCCTTTTTCAACCCTTACAATGACCGTCATATTCTGGGTGAGTTTGCCACGCGTACCTTCCAAGATTGGCGCAACCAAACCGGTTTTGACAGCAACTCCATCACCAATGATTTCAACTTGTCTCCAGGCGACGAGCCGCTGGGTACTTTATTTGTCAACGGTGGCAATCAAGCTGAAAGCGTCGATTTGGAAGGGGTCATTTACCGTAACTTGCAAGGTGAGCCGGTAACCGGATCACTGCAGTTGGCACCCTACAGTTCCATCGTCCTGATTGATACCGGAGAGAGCGCGCCAGGCGCAGTTTTGTCGGGTGACACCACCATTTGTGCCGCCGAAAGCGCCTTGTTGACCGTCGACCTCGAAGGGGTCGGTCCCTGGTCTTTGGTTTGGAGCGACGGTGCTTCCGAGCAGAACATTAATGCGACGCCGCATGCCCGTACCGTCAACCCAAGCCAAACGACCACCTATACGTTGACTTCGGTCAGCGATTCTCGTGGTGCCGGCGGCGTGTCCGGTTCGGCGACTGTTATTGTTGGAACCGCCGATCCCTTGTCGATTTCCCCGCTTTGGCTCGCGGCTGGTGTACTGCCGCCGCGTTTCACGGCCGCCATTCCTTGCAGTGCCGATGTGAGTGGCCTGACCTGGCAGTACAACGGGCAAACCGTTGCAACTGACACCAATCCCTTCGACATGATGGACAACCAAGCCGGTGCCGGCACCTTGACCATCGGCGTCACCACCACCAATATGGGCACGCTCAACGCCGAGGCATTCCTTTTGGTGGCACCCACCCCCTGGCGGGACCGCAACGGTGACGGTTGCAACACCAGCGCCGATTTGCACCTCGCCGCCTCACAATGGGGTTCCGATCTTAGCGGCGATCCCAGTGGAAACGGCCGTGTCGACGTCCTCGATTTGCTTTACATCAACACGTCCGGCGACTGCAATACCCCGCGAAAATCAGACACCGTTTTCATCCGAACCGCGTCGCGTTAGCGTCCGATTTGGATTTGTACCCACTTTTCCCAAATGGCGAAGGTTTCTTCGCCAATTTGGAGCCCGACCTGTAGCTCGAGGTTGGGGAAGTCGCGCGCAAGCAGTGGAAAGCGCCCGTCGGCGTCCGCTCTGGGGTATTGGTATAACTCCTGATCGGCGTCCGCCGATTGGCGCGCTCGTACAATGACGCTGTAATCATGGGGTTTATCACTGTCGACGCGAATCCAAAGCAAACCCTCCTCGCGCTCGACGGAGCCGTACAGACGCGGCAGGCCTTCCACGAAGGCTTGGTGCTTGCTGCGTAGAGTTTGCACGTACTCGTAATAGGCGTTGACCTCGCTATCGAAGTTGAGGCCCGCGCCTTGAAACGCATCGCGCCACAACACCATGCCCGCCATGTCACGGGGTCGATCCTCGCGACCTAAGCGTACCAGAATGTTGTGGGCTGTTTCGTCACCATGGCGCGCTATCACTTGCTGCACGAAGGTCATGCCGACGGGATAAACCAGGTAGGGATCGTATTCAGCGGTTAGGGCGGTGTTGTTCATAATCGTGGTGAATTCAAAGCGGTGGAACAGATCGAAGGCTGCAACCACCCGTTCATAATGGGCGACGTCCTGGTAGGCGGGGTCACGGAAGAAGCGTTGCTCGACGTATTCGGCCAGGCCTTCATTGAAAAAACGCGTGGTTTGGTGTTGCGCGTTGAGCGTGCCGTTGCTGAGTCGGTCGGCATAGACGTGAACGGTCTCATGACCTAGTGTGGCGACCAATTGCTCGGGTGAAATCAAGGTACCACTGCCCAGACGAATCGATTGCCAAAAAGCCAGACCGGCAACATGGCGCCCGGCGGGTTGCATGGCGTTGACGGCGATGGGGTCGCCGATAGGCGCATCGAGGAAGGTCGTGACTTGATCGTGGATGGTGTCGGCTTGCTTTAAACCGGGTCGCGCCGCCTCCAGCAAATTCGATGGGACCTTGAAGGTATAGCGTTCGGTGGCGTAATCGGCTTCTTCCCAGCCGACGAACAGGGCGTCACCGTCACTGACCCCGCGGTCGCCGCGACCGGCGATCAACATCACCAAAATCACAAACCAAGCGAGGATGGTGGCGAGTCCGGTGCAGCCGAGCGTGACGCGGCCAAGGGTGGTGCGGCGAACCTTATCCAGCCAAACGGCGAGGGCCATGCCTTTGCCGAGGAACAGCCACCATGAGGCCAGCAACGCGGCCAGCGCCAAAGGCAATTGAACCTGCAGCATACGCCATGGAATCGGCCAGGTATGGCCTTCGAGGAGGGGTTCGGTAATCAGGCAAGGATTGAGCACGACTACCGCCGGTAAGGTACGTAGTGCCAAGGCATAAGCGGCAAACAAGAGCGCGGCCAAAGCCCAGCCAAGCCGTCTTAAGAAGGAAAAAAGTAGGCCGGTTGAGAGGAAGACGAATAGCAGACAGGCCTGCAGGAACAGGCCGGTCAAAACCAAGTTCCAGTGATAGCCGGGATCGATGGTGGTGCGCGCGAAGTACTGCTGCCAAACGCTGTGAGCGGCTTCCAGAAGTGGGCCGGAAAAAAGAACACAAAAGGCGGCGGCGACCTTACTCCAAAAGATACGGTGACGATTTGTGGGCAAGCCTTCCAGGAAATGAATCGTGCGTTGGTCGATCTCGCGTACGAATAATCCACCGGCCAAGGCGAAACTCAGGAAAAAAGCGGCGAGGCAGTTGGTGAACCAGTTTCCGTTTTGAATAAAGGAGAAGTGATTGAGCAGTGGTGATTGATCGGGATAGTCGGTGAGCAGGTCGAAGAAGACCTCGGTGCCGTAGACGAGCTGGACGAGCAATAAGAACGGGGTTAAGTCGCTGATTTCTTTGCGAAAAACGGCAGTCATTAAGGAATCTCCAACCGGCGCCAGCCACTCAGCAGGTCGCATTGCAACGCTTCGCTGTAATAGGCGGCGGTCCAGGCAAAACGGGTGTGGCGCGGGATGGTGCCGCCGACATCAACGCCGTCGGTGGCGCGGCCGGCCGGAACTTCGAGGATCTTGCGTTCATTGGGGTCAATCAGCCATTCGTATTGTGGTAGTTGCAAATAGTAAAAACGTAAGCGGCCGTCTAAGCTGCTGGGTTGCTTCAGTGCCAAGCGCAAACGACGGGTGGTTTTCGAAATTTCAACCACTTCCAATTCAGCATCTAAGCGTGGCAACGCGGCGAGAGTTGCCAGGCGGTCTTGATGGGTTTGGTTCAGTCGTTGGAACCACAAGGTGCGGAAGCTCGCATAATCGATACCGGTTTTGTCTTGGAACACGGTGGCGAAAGGGAAACGTTTGTCGCGAATAAAGGCACGCACGTCGCGCTCGGGATAAAGACCGAGTCGTTGGCGAAACAAATCTTCAGCTTGGGTGATCGAAGTGCGTTGAATCAAAGCTTGAATGCCTTCGTAAGCCACGGCGCGGGCGAGGTCGACGCCCATTCGTTCGCGGAACTGAATCCAACCGTCGACATCGGCCTGGGTGACGCCCAGATTCACCGCATAGGCGGCGCGGTTGGCGAAAAGCGGGGCCCATTCGCCCTCGAGCCGTTGTTCAACCCACCAAAGGGTGAAGCCGTCAACCACCCAAAAACTAGGCTCCAGGTAAACGCGGTAATTGGAATAATCCTCAAGAATTTCGGGGACCAACCACTGTAAAAACAGCTCCGGCCGCCAGGTTTCCGGCTTGTAAGCGAGTTTTATCAATAGGCCTTCATTGCCAACCAGATAGGCTTTCTCAAATTTCCCGATGTCCAGGTCTTGGCGAATGGTTAGGTTGATGTGGGGGACAAATGCTAGCCCGAGGTACTCTTTCAAGGCACGGACCTCGCCATGAACCCATTCGGCAAGTTGTTCGAGGTCGGCATCTTGCACCGAGTGCGTTTTGCCGATGTGAATGGAAATACCCGCGCTTTCGCGCACGACGGCGTCTTCGATCTCGTAAGGCGGGCGCGTGCGTTTCTCTTCGAATAAGGTCATGGATAGCACGGTTGAGAAGAAAATCGCGGTAAAGAAGATCTTCTCACGGTGGGTCATTTTCACCGCGACCATGCCGGCAATCGAACCTTCGCGGGTGAGGGCCATGGCGAGGGAGATCAGGTTGAACACCAGAGCGATCACCAAGGTCATGCGTGCTTCCGGCCAGGGAAAGTTTTGGAAGTCAAAGGCAAAACGCGGGTGAAAAAGCAGTGAGAGTGGTCCGTCTTGCTGGTGATCCAGGTCGAGGTGGCTACTGATGAGAATGAGCGCCAAGGTCGTGAACACATAAGCGGGCAACCGATAGCGGCCCAAAAAGGCAAAGGCAAAGTTGAGTGCGTGAAAGGCCGATAAAAAGACGCCGCAGCGGCCGCCCACAAACAGTAGCTGCCGCCAGGAAAAGTCTAAGCGGTCGAACCAAGTGACCCCAACGGCAAATAGTAAGAAGGAGGGCAGGAAACAGAGAACCAGCGCAAGCAGGCTCATGCTCCACTTGGTGAGGAAGATATCAATGGGTCGCAACGGCAGTGAATGGAGGAACATCTGCGTTTTTGCGGCATACTCAATGCTGACAAAGCGATGGCATAGGTAGGGGGTGGCGATCAGGCAACCCATCAGAAAAAAGTAGGGATAACGATCCCAAAAGTTGCCGCGATTGGCGGCCTCATAGGTCAGGTAAAAAAACAACAGGGCCAGTGCGGTCACGCCGCTCGCCACGGCGGGCAGGGCCAGCGCATGGTGGCGTAACTCTTTTTGGGCGAGACCGATCATAAACGCAAACCCCGATCAACGGTGAGCGCCAGAAAGATGTCTTCCAAGCTGAGTTTTACTTGGGTTTCATGGCGGCCGGCGAGCCAGCGTTGCCATAAATCGGGTTTGGCGCGCATGACCAGCGAACCGTTGCGCGGATTTTCATGCAACACGCGAAAGCCTGCATGACCCGCCTCACTTCGCAACTTTTTGAGGCGCAGTGTTGCATCCGGGCGCAAGGGCTCTTGGAGTACGATTTGGCGCACCTCCGCCGCCAGTTGGTCCGGTGAGCCTTGAAAACAAAGGACGCCCTCTCGCAAAATGCCGACCCGATCGGCAATCCGTTCGACCTCCTCGACGATGTGCGATGAAAAAAGGGTCGTGCGGTGATCGCGTTCAGCTTGGTCGTTGACGATGTCGAGAAATTCACGACGGGCGGCGGGATCCAGCCCGGCGGTGGGTTCGTCAAGGATCAAAATTTTGGGTCGGTGGGCTAAGGCTAAGGCCAGTGCCAATTTGACGCGCATGCCCTGGGATAGGTTGACCACCTTGCGTTTCGAAGGGAGGGAAAAGGTATCGAGTAGACGGGCAAAATATGGCATGTCCCAGTTGGGGTAAAAGCGACTCACGAATAGGCCGAGGTTCCGGCAACTCATCCAAGGGTAAAAAAACTGTTCCTGCGAAACATACCCAATCAACTGCTTGTCGGCCACACGCGGCGCTTGGCGTTGCTCACCAAAATAGGCGAGTGCGCCGCGGTCTGGACGCTGAATACCCATAAGAATTTGAATGGTGGTGGTCTTGCCGGCGCCGTTGCGGCCCAGGAACCCGTAAACCTGTCCCTCGCGGACACTGAGGTCGACCCCGTGCAGGACTTTGAAACTGCCGAACGATTTCACCAACCCCTTGGTTGCCAGTAAGGTACGCCGGGGTTTGGCGGCGACTTGGGTGCGCGTTTCATTGATCAAAAAAGATCTCCTCAAGAGGGGTGGTAGGGATACGGGCGAATGCGGTTTCCGAGGGGAGGTCATCCACCGGTGAGACTGCCGGATGCAGGGGGGTCTTGAATTCATACGCGAACCCGCGGCGATTCGTTTTCACCGGCGGTGTAGCTAACCACTTGACGCGGCGCTTTTTGCGAATCGGCGGGAGGGAGATTGGAGAGGGCCTATTTTCTCACGAAAAAACGGCCCTGGCCGGCCAACAAACACGCCGAATGACCACGGGCCCCTTTTAAGAGCGAATTTCTTGAAGGGTTGTTGTAGCCGGCGCGATAGTTTTTCATGAAATTTTGGTTGTTCATTGGCTGTTATGATGTTGATTGTGTGAAGTCCTTGTTTCGTTGCTTGCCGTAACTTATTTTAAATGGATCGCTTGTCGCCCCATGAATCATGACTGCAGCCAGCCTTCCGACCGCACTTCATCATGGGCATGGTTAAGGCCCGCCCTTTTTTGACCGATAGATCAAACACAACCAAGGAGGCCGCAAAAACTTATCCGATTCCCATTTCCTACTGGCACGGATTGTCGCCTTCGTGTCGTACCGTTAAGCTTCTACCACGACCGCGTCGGGTGATTGTCCCCTACCATGCCCGCTTGTACTTTCGCCACACCTTGACGCGTCTCGGGCCGTAATCGTTTTTTTACATAGCGCCGACTTGGTCGGTTTTGCTCGTTTTAGTCTTTAAAAGCGCGGCGCTTTGCCGGACAGAGCGCCACAGTATTAGTTTCGCACGGTCGCGCACCCGCGGTTTTGGTTGAATGACGTGACCGTTGCTCGAGAACACCCGCGACGGGTTTTATAAGGAGCACCACTTGGGGAAAAAAAATATCGATGCACGACTGAAAAGCCTGCTCAACGCCCGTTTCGAGAAACATCGAGACGCCGATGATAAGCAGCTCTATCTCGAAAACCGGATCTTTACCAACCGCACCATCAAGATGAGTCGCATTAAAGCGATCGGCTTCGACATGGATTACACCTTGGCTGAATACAAGCAGGAAGCCCTTGATTTGTTGACGCTGCGCTTGGCGCTTAAAATTTTGATTGAACGCAACGGTTATCCTGAAGAAATCGCACAAATTCCCTACCAAGAGGGTTTTGCGATTCGCGGGTTGGTGATTGACACCCAGCTCGGCAACGTCCTGAAAATGGACAAATTTAAATACGTAAGTCTGGCTTATCACGGTCTCAAACGTTTGGATTCCGATAGCCGTGCTCGCACTTACAACGCCACCCGTATCGATTTTCAATCAGGACGTTATCGCTCCGTCGATACCTTGTTCGAGTTGTTGGAAACCTACCTTTTCGCCGCCATGATCGAGTTCTATATTCAGCGTAACGAAGATCGCGAGGACTATCGTTCGCTCTATAAGGACATCCGTAACGCCATCGATACCTGTCACAGTGACGGCTCGCTCAAAAAAGAGATCATGGCCAATCCCGATCTCTATATTAAAAGCGATCCCATCTTAATTCCGTCGCTCCACAAGTTGAGCGGCGCCGGAAAACGTCTGTTTGTGGTAACCAACTCAGAACCCGAATATACCGATTTCGTGTTGACCTATCTGTTTCGTAATGCCGCGCCCTTCTTCCGCAACTGGCGCAATTGCTTCGAAATTGTCGGCTGCGCTGCACGTAAACCGACCTTCTTCCGCGAAGGTCAGCCGCTGAAAATTATTGAAGAAAATGACGCTTTGTTTTTCTCCGGTGGGAATCTGGATTTCCTTGAAGAGAAATTGCGCGTTAAAGGCGACCAAGTGTTGTACGTTGGCGATCACATTTACGGTGACATCCTCAAAAGCAAGCACAGCACCCACTGGCGAACCTGTATTATCGTGCCTGAGCTGGAATTCCAAATTCGGGCCGAGGAGCAGGCGCGTGAATTTCTCAAGTCGCTCCTCAAAAACGAGACACGTCGCAAGCAGCTTGTCATGGAATTGAACTGGCGGCGCAGTCAGGTTGTCGATTTACACCAATTTAAGGACAGCGAAAGCGACGAATTGGAAATAGGGCACCTGGAAAAAATTGACGCTGAAATTGAAACCCTGAATCGCCAAATCGAAAGTCACAATCGCGAGCTTTCCAAGTTGCTCGACGAATCGCGTCAATTGCGCCGTAAAATTTCCAATACGTTTAACAAGTACTGGGGTCGGTTGTTTAAAACTGGCGGTCAGCTCAGTGCGTTTGCCGAACAGATTCGCGATTACGCTTGTATTTACACCTCGGCCGCCAGCAACTTCAACTTTTACAGCAGCAACGTCTACTTGGAGAGCATGGTGACGCCGATGCCCCACGAAAAGAATTTGTACTCGCTGGGCGATCTCAACTTCGATGCGAGCATGGACGGTGGTCACAATCCCTCGGAAATTCCGCTGGAAGAACGCGAGGACTTATCGTCGTACGAAAGTGAAGACCTGTTGGACTACGTCAGCGAAGATACGTCTGACGGCGTGGCCCGTAGCGAAGCCTAAGCTGCAAAAGAGGGTGCCGGTTGCGCCGGCACCCTGGGTTTAGGCTTTAACGGAAATCGCCGGGCGCCGCAGGTTTGTTGGCGAGAATCGTTTCAATCTCAGCCATGACGCCGTCGTCGAGCAGCGCGACCGTATCCAAGGCGGCCAGGTTTTCGCTAAGTTGGCTTTCCTTTGAGGCACCCAAAATCACCGTGCTGACATTGGGATTTTTGAGACACCAGGCCAAGGCCAATTTGGTCAAGCTGGTGCCTAACTTTTCGGCCAGTGCGGTCAATTCTCGGGCCTTGGCCAGTTTGGCGCGGCCCTCGTCCGTTTCCAAGCGGTCGGCCAACCATTGGAAGTTGGCCAAACTCATGCGGCTGCCTGCCGGAATGCCGTCGTTGTATTTTCCGGTGAGGATGCCCGAGGCCAACGGCGACCAAATGGTGGTGCCCAAACCGTACTGGTCGTAGAGCAGCGCGTAATCTCCCTCGACCTTGTCGCGTTCCAGCATGTTGTATTGCGGTTGCTCCACCAGGGGGGGAATCAAGTTGTACTGACGGGCGACGGCGTGGGCGGTCGCGATTTGATCGGCACGCCACTCGGAAGTGCCCCAATACATGACCTTGCCTTGTTGGACCAAGTCACTCATGGCGCGAACGGTCTCCTCCATTGGTGTGTGAATGTCGGGGCGATGGCAGAAATAAAGATCGAGATAGTCAACTTGCAGGCGTTGCATGGCGGCATGGCAGGCGTCGAACACGTGCTTGCGGCTGAGGCCGCGTTGGGTGGGCAATTCGCCGCCCCAAAACACCTTACTGGAAACGCAGTAGCTGTCGCGTGACCAACCTAGCTTTTTAATGATGCGACCCATAATGCGTTCTGAATCGCCGGCTGCGTAAACCTCGGCGTTGTCGAAGAAGTTAATGCCGGCGTCATAGGCTTGTTTCATCAAGCGTTCGCCCAAGTTGTCGTCGACTTGGTTTTTAAAAGTGACCCAGGAACCAAAGGACAGGGCGCTGACAAATAAGCCGCTTGCGCCCAACTTTCGATACTGCATCTCGGACATGGAATCTCCTTGTGGCGGATATCATCGCCGTACGTTGGCGAGGTGTTTGCAACGCAGTCACTGTGCCGCGACCGCGTTGCGAGAATCCGGCTGTGTTGTGTGACTCCATTGTAGCCCGCCGATCAAAACCACCAAAGTCGAGTGATCAGAAAGAATCGCGGCGGCCATCGGCGTCGCGCTGATTGTCGGCGCGTTGCCTTCCTGACAGGTGGCTGCGACGGCCTTGCTTCGCTTCCGCCTTTCACCATGTCGGGCGACCTGTTTGGCCGAGGTCGGGTGGGCTTTATCCCGGAAAACATGGCTTCCCTCGCCGGGTGTCACATTTTTCTTTGAAACTATCGCGGGTTTGGCCTGTCTCCCGCTTCCGTTTGGGCAAAGTCCGAAGGGATAGGTTTTGTTGGCAGGTTGGAAATGGCTGATATGATGACGGTTATTGGGTTGTTTGGCGGTTGCGCCCTATCTTTCGCGAAATCTCTGGTTGACGGAGTGACCCAGAAACATGCGATGGTTTCTCTACAGCTCTTCCGCATTCACATTTTGGACATCGACCTGCCGCGGCCGACCTAAATGGTCCCGCCCGTCCTCCCGCTTTGATTTATGAGATAAACATTGTCCTAAACGCGAATGATTTAGGAGAATGGCAAGGAGCAATTTATGAAGCGACAACTTGGTTCCCGGCGTTCTCACCGTCTGTGGCTCGTGCTATGTATCGGCGCGCTTTCCCTGTTGGCGAGTGAGTCGTTTTGGCGCCCACAAGGAGCGAGTCAACCCGTGATTCACATTGAACTATCTGACGGTCAACCTCAAGTTGAAGGCGATACACCAAGCGTGCCCAGTGCGAGCGCGGCTAATTTATCCTCGGAAGAAACCCAGGCGCTCTTAAACCTGCTCCCGCCGACGGCCGCGCCGCCCACCGAAACCTTCCATCGGCCCGCCGAAAGTTTGCCGGCCCCGCGCCCCGGTAAAACGGTTCCGGCCGCCTTTGGCGAGATCGATGCGCCGCCACCGACCGCGAGCGACACCGCGCCGGAGGTTGTTTTTTACGCGCCGGAGGGCGAGGTGAAAACCGCGCCGAAAGTCACCATCACTTTTTCCAACCCGATGGTGCCCTTGGGTGCAATTGACGAACGCCAAGCGGCGGGTGTCCCGGTATCGCTGACGCCCGAAGTGCCGGGTTCCTGGCGTTGGGTTTCGCCCAAAACGCTGGTGTTTCAAAACCAGGATGCGCTGCCGGGAGCGACCCTCTATTCCGTTTCCGCCGCACCGGAAACCGCCGACGCCGCCGGTCGTGCCTTGGGTAAAGCGCTCGAATTTAACTTTTCAACGCCAACCGCCAAGCCGCTCGCTTTTTATCCCGCCAACAGCGGCGGGCAAGCGCTTAATCCGCTCATGGCCGTCGCTTTCAACCAAACGATTGCCGCCGAGGCGGTCATGCAGGTGATTCACCTGGAGGTCAAAGGGATCCGTTACCCCCTGGTGCTCGCACCCGAGGCGACCTGGTCCGTGGATCCCGCCGTCAAGTCCTTTGTGGCGCGTCATGGCCAAGATCGCACCGTTGTTTTCCGGCCGCGCGATTTGTTGCCTAACGCCGCCCAGGTATCGGTCCAGGTTGGGCCGGGCGTGCCCAGCGCCGAAGGTCCACGCTTAGGTGAAGATCAAAATACCTATAACTTCAGAACTTATGGCGAACTCCAACTAATGCGCTACACCACCGAAAAAAACGGGGTTTTGCAGCCGCATCAGAACTTCCGCGCCACCTTTAACAACAATTTGGTTAGCAACGCACTCGCCGACGACTGGTACGATATTTCACCCAAACCTGAAAAACTCGAGGTGTATGCCGATCGCACCAACATGATTTTCGACGGTGTATTTATGCCGCGCACAAAATACACGGTTACCCTCAAAACGGCGATAAGCGATGTGTTTGGGCAAACGTTGCGCAAGCCGATTACCTTGACCTTTACCGGCGGTGACCGTCATACATCTTTTGCTTGGAGCGCTCGCCCAATTCACATTCCCGATCCCTATGCTGATCCGACCATTCAGGTGGTGACCACCAACTACCGCACTTTTAATCTGGAAGTCTATCGAGTCGATCCGCGCAAAGATTGGTTCGCCTTTCAACAAATGAACGCCCGCGGTCGCATCTACGACAAGGACGTGGCTTTGCCCGGCCGGAAAGTACTGGATACCACCATTCGGCTTAACCAGGCGGCCAACGAACAACTCGTCACCAACCTCGACCTCATCCAATACTTAAACGGCGAGCGCCACGGTCATCTCATCTTGCGGGTTGAGCCGGGGGACATGATTGGCAATGGCAAAAACAACCGATTTTTCCCATTTGGACCCATGGTGAGCTGGGTTCAAGTGACGCAAATTGGTTTTGACGTTCTGACGACGCCGGCTGAAAGTATCCTGTGGGTCAATCAACTTAAGGACGGTACGCCGATTAAAGATGCCGACGTGTTCTCGTTGGTAAAAGGATCTGATCCTGAGTTAGTCGGCATCAGCGACGAGGACGGCGCCTTCCTCGTCGATTCCCGTGAGCAGATGAACGAGACGGGGCCGTTACTGGTCAGCTATGAGGGGGATACCGCGCTGTTAACGGCTGATTCCGGCTATTATGCGGGCCGCTGGGCGGACAATGAACCGCGTGACCGCGTGTTATGGCACGTCTTCGATGATCGGGGCATGTACAAACCTGGCGAAACCGTTCACCTCAAAGGCTGGTTGCGCTTTTTGAGCCAACGCCGCTTGACCAGGCCCGCCGCCGGCCGTCGCGTCACTTATCAGTTACGTGATGCGCGCGGGAACGAGTTACAAAAAGGTGCGTTAGTCCTCAATGAAAATGGTGGATTCGATCACCAGTTTACCTTGCCTGAAGGGCTAAATTTAGGCCACACGGTGGTCAGCTTGGCGCTGAAACCCGATAGCCTCGGCAAAAATAAACCTGTGTTTGGCCATACCATGGTCTATAACCATGGCTTTCAGGTACAAGAGTTTCGTCGACCCGAGTTTAAGGTTTCGGTGACCGTTCCCGACGGCTTGGTTTATGCCGGCGAAACCGTCGCGGCGCGTGCGGAAGCGGCTTATTACGCCGGCGGCGGGTTGCCCGGTGCCGACATTAACTGGGCTGCGACTGTGAATGAAACGGTTTTCACCCCGCCGAATTGGTCGCAATTCACCTTTGGCGCTTGGATTCCCTGGTGGCGCAGTTTCCATCACGGCAGCCACGGTAGCGCGCGTTTTAACTTCAGTTCTAAAACCGATGCAATGGGATTCCACGATTTGAGCATCAAACTCGACGAGGCCGAGAACGAATTGCCCGCCACGGTTGAGCTCAGCGCCACCGTTGCCGATGTGAACGCCCAGCGTTGGTCGGCCTCGGGCCAATTCCTGCGCCACGCTGCCGAAGCCTATGTCGGCCTGCGCACGAATCGTTACTTCGTTGATAAGGGGACGCCTTTTGGCGTTGAAGTGATTGTGGCCGATGTGGCCGGCAAGGTGTTGTCTGACCGCGATGTTCGCGTTGAGGTCGTTAGGTTGGAATGGCAACGGCGCCAGGCTCGTTGGGAGGAAGTCGAAGTCGACCCACAGAGTTTTGTGCTCAAAAGCCAAACCGCGCCGATCGCCTTCACCTTTGCCACCAAAGAAGGTGGCACTTATCGCATCACTGCACGCGTGCAGGACGATAACGGACACATCAACCGCACGACCATGACGCGTTGGGTCTCCGGTGGTCAGGCCCAGCCGGTGGATACCGTGGATCAGGAAAACGTGACCCTGATTCCCGACAAACAGGAATACCAGGTCGGCGATACCGCCAAAATTTTAGTGCAGGCGCCGTTTCATCCGGCCGAAGCGACCATGACCGTCCATGCCCTCGGCCTGATGGAGAACCGTCGCTTTACCCTCAAAGACGCGTCACTTACACTTGAAGTTCCGATCACCGAAGCAATGGTACCCAACGCTTTTGTTCGCGTTGATTTGGTAGGTAAAGCTGCGCGCATTGATGCTTCTGGATTACCCAATCCCAAACTGCTGCCGCGTCCAGCCTACGCCACCGGTCAGCTAAACCTCAAAGTGCCGCCGCTCACGCGTGAACTCTTGGTGACGCCGACGCCCGCCAAAACCGATTTGAATCCTGGCGAGGAAACCTCGGTTTCGGTTTTGGTGCGTGACCCCGACGGAAAACCGGTTGCGGGCGCCGAGGTCGCTGTTTTTGTAGTGGACGAAGCGGTGCTCAGTTTAAGCGGTTACCAGTTGGGCAATCCCATCGATTCTTTTTATCCCGAGGTCGCTGATTTTATGGCGGGCTCCCATAACCGCGCCTGGGTGATCTTGCAAGACGCCGAGGACATGGTCGAACCTGAGATTTCGGGGGCCCTTGGCGACTCCGCACAGCATATCGCCGCCATGGCACCGATGGCCGCCAGGGCGGCTGAGCCGGAAATGTTCATGGACCTGAGGAAGGAAGCTCGCGTTTCTGATGATGATAGCGGGTCTGCTCCGAAACCGATTGCTGTGCGTACCAACTTCAATCCACTCGCGGCCTTTTTTGCCGAACAGAAAACCGGTATCGACGGTACCACCGACGTTCGTTACAAACTGCCCGACAACTTAACCCGCTATCGGATTATGGCGGTGTGTGTCGATGGGGATCGGCGTTTTGGCGCCGGTGAAGCGACTGCCACCGCGCGTTTACCCCTGATGATTCGGCCCTCCGCGCCGCGTTTCCTCAACTATGGTGATCGTTTTGAGCTGCCGATTGTGTTGCAAAACCAAACCGATCAAGCCATGGATGTGAACTTGGCCGTCGAGGCGCAAAACGCTTTGCTGACGGCGGGCGCCGGTCGCCGTTTTACGGTGCCCGCGCAGAACCGCGTCGAGGTGCGCTTACCCGCCCGAACCCAACAGCCTGGCGAGGCTTGGTTCCGGGTGGCCGTGCAGTCCGGTGATTTGACCGACGCCGCCCGCGTGACCGTGCCGGTCTGGACGCCGGCGACCAGCGAGGCCTTTGCGGTTTATGGTGAAATCGACGGCGAAGTCAATTTGGGTCAGGCGATCCACTTGCCCAAAAACGCTTTTCGCGAGTTTGGCGGCGTGCAGGTGTCAACCACCTCAACCGCGCTACACATGCTTGAAGACGCCGTGCTTTACCTCAACGAGTATCCTTACGAATGCGCCGAGCAACGCGCTTCGCGCGTGATGTCGTTACTCGGTTCCAAAGACATGATCGCCGCTTTTGGTGGCGACATCGACGAAGCCGGCGTGGTCAAACGCATCAAGGAAGACCTGAAACACTTGCGTGGCTTGCAGAACAATGACGGCGGCTTTGGTTTTTGGCGTCGCGGCGAAGAATCCTATCCTTATGTAACGATTCACGTCGCCCACGCCTTTGCCCGCGCTTTGCGCGCCGATTACGATGTCTCCCAAAATACGATAAATCGCGTGAAGCGTTACCTCAACAAAATCCAGCGCGATAAGTGGTTGGAAAAGGACTACTCACCGCGCATGGTGTTCACGCTGCGTGCCTACGCGCTTTATGTACGTGGCCTAATGGGTGAAAGCGTCGAAAAAGAAGCGGTGTCCTTGTTTGAGACGATGGCATTGGAAGATGCGCCGCTCGAAGCTTTGGGTTGGTTGCTACCACTGGTGCCGCCAACGTCATCGACGGCCTCAATTCTGCTCCGTCACTTTGATAACCGTGCCGAACAAAGCGCCGCGACGGCTTCTTTTACCGACCGCTACGATGAACAGCGTGGGTACCTTATCTTGCACAGTTCGCGTCGTACCGATGCCGTCATTCTCGAAAGTCTGATTGCCGTTAAACCCGATCATCCGCTGATTACGAAGTTGGTAGCCGGCTTAAACGCCCACCGCACCAAGGGGCGCTGGAGCAATACTCAGGAAAACCTGTTTGTCTTGTTTGCGCTCAAGCGGTATTTCGAGACATACGAGAAAACGACCCCGGATATGGTGGCGCGCGTGTGGCTTAATCAAACCTACTACGGTGAACACCGTTACCAAGGGCGCACCACGGATCGCGGTCAAATTGACATTTCCATGATCGATCTGGCCGCCGGTGGGGATCAAGGCAATCTGATTCTGCAGAAGGAAGGCGCGGGTCGGTTGTACTACCGTCTGGGTTTGCGTTATGCACCCAAGGACCTCAAACCCGAGGCGGTGGATCGCGGCTTCTATGTCAAACGCAGCTACGAGGGCGTTGACGACCCTGAAGATGTGAAACACAACGACGATGGATCTTGGCAGATTCGTCGTGGTGCCAAAGTGCGTGTCACGCTGCAAATGGTGGCGCCTGCGCGGCGTTATCACGTTGCTTTGGTTGATCCGCTGCCGGCCGGTTTGGAGGCGGTGAATCCCGCCTTAGCCGGCACTGAGCCCGTCGACAACCCCAACCGTGGTGCTACGCGTCCTTGGTCCTGGTGGTACCGACCTTGGTTTGAGCATCAAAACTTGCGCGATGACCGTGTCGAAGCCTTTTCCACCTTGGTTTACGGCGGCGTTCACGAGTTCAGCTACATTGCGCGTGCCACCACGCCGGGTGAGTTCATCGCCCCACCGCCCAAGGCGGAGGAGATGTATTCGCCTGAAACCTTTGGTCGTGGTCGTGGCGAAGTGGTTGTCATTCAATAAAGAAAAGCCCGGCCGCCGGCCGGGCTTTTCTCTAGGAGTTTTCAGGATGTCAGAGTCGTTGTTTTCCCTTAAGCTGACCGACCTCGAGCATGGGTGGGCCACTGTCCAATTGGATTTGGGTGATCACGCGTGGATTCTCGAGGTTTCTGACGCCTGCAACTGTCCGTTTACTGATTTTGCGGCAGCTTGGTTTGCCTTAAACCGAAGCGCCTTCGGCTCGTGTGTTGTCCAATTCTATTTAGAGCCGGGGTATTGGGCGCTCGCCCTAAAGCGAGTTGCCGACCGGGTCGTTGTCTCTTTCCAGAGCAAGTCTGTGAGGCTCGACTGGGCGGTGTTCCAGCAATCGCTTCACACCGCCCTCCGGTCTTTTCTCGCTCGCCACGGTGGTGTGGCGAGCGATCACCTATGGACATGGCCGTTTCCTTTCGAAAAGTACTATCTTTTGGAATCTGCAGTAGGCATGCAACCTGACACCGATCAATCTCAAAATTAAGCCGCTTGTCGGCGCGCTTTGCGAAACTGAACTTCCGCGTCGCTCAGCAGTTGTTCACGGCTGGATTTTTTCATCAGGAGTAAGGAGAGGTCCTTGTATTGGCCGTCCTGATCTTGGATAGAGAGCGAATGGTTGTTGACCGAGGCCAGGTTTTGGACAGTGTGCCAGGGAAAAGCACAGGCGTCGCCAAATAACGGGCGAATCACTAGGTGGTCGCAGGTGATGGTGACGGCGGGTCTGCGGCTTAACAGCGCAAAAAGCAGACCAATGACCGAAAGGACAGCGGGTAGCGGTGTGAAACCGAGGATGACGAGTTGCAGCCACAGCAGCACAACGGCGGCGTGAGCGAGGAAACGCCAGGGGGAGTCCCAATAAAAGGCGCGCGCTTCCGAACAGACGGCGTGGGGATCGCCGAGCAGGTCGGGCGGGGCCAACGGGCTCAAATGATTTTCGTGAGACATGATTTTTTCCTTGGGGAAGCTTACTAGCGGGTGGGGGAACCCAAAAATCATTCTAGGTCTCGAAAGTTGCTTCAGTAAACAAAAAGTGAGGTGGCGCGCTTGATTCTTACTGAAATTTAACTTAATAGCGTCTGGTAGACGACGGATTGGGTCGGAAGCAAGCCTTGGTCGCGGAGGCTAAAAGCAACAGGCCTGGCTTAAAACTTTGGTGAACAAGGGTTCAGTTTGGATGGAGCAGAAGAGGGCGCGGCTTTTTAGCGGTGTCTGACTATGTTCGACCGTTTGACAAAACCTAGCCGATGAATGCCTTTTTTCCATAAAAAAAGCAGCGCCCAAAGACGCTGCTTTTTTACGTTGGGTTAATGTTGGCTTAGAAGCGGGCGCGAATCGCGGCGAAGACACGGCGTCCGTTGACACCGTAGTTGAGCACCTGCGTGTATTCCTCGTCGAAGAGGTTGGTGGCACGTAAGGTGAACTGCCAGGTTTCTTGCAGCTCGTAGCTAACCGCTAGGTTGACAAGGGTATAGGCGTCGAGGGTGACGTCGCCCACACTGAAATCACGGTCGAGTGAATCACCGTAGCGCAGGATGTCACTGCTGATTTGCCAGGGACCGTCGAAACGGTAGGCGAAGCGCAGGGTCGCCTTGTCATCATGGCGACGAATCAAGGGCACGGCGGTTGGCGCCGAGGTATCTTCAGCGTCGAGTTTTTCGTAGGAGGCGTGAAGGTTCAAGCGCTTGTCTTTGTAGTCGGCCCAGAATTCAAAGCCGTCGGACTCGGCTTGGCTCAAGTTCTGGTAGGAACTTTCGAAGGTGTCTGAGTCGAACACGAATTCGACCATGTTCTCGAAATCGTATTGGTAATAAGACAGACCCAATTGCAGGCGTTCGTCCAACAGCGCTTGTTGGATACCGATTTCCAAAGCCTCGCTGGTTTCGGCTTGCAGTTGGGCGTTGCCGAAGCCGGGCGCATAAAGTTGATAGATGCTGGGGGCTTTGAAGCCGGTGCCAATGGCGGCACGCAAGCGGGTTTGACTGGGGAACAGGTAGCCGAGACCGAGATCCCAGGTGGATTCGCCGCCAAACAGTGAGTGATCATCGTGGCGGGCACTGAGGTTGCCGTAAAATCCCTGCTCCATGCTGAGATTAACCTGTGCAAAAGCACTGCTGGTATCGGTTTCTTCGTCGAAGGTATTGACGGACGTGCCCCAGGCGCTCACGAAAGTGGATTCGCTTTCCGCCTGCTCGCGCTCGTGGCTAAGGCCGAGAATGACGTGAACTTGTTCGCTGATAACCCAGCGATTGCGGAACTCAAGCATGGTATTGCTACCGTCGTAGGTGGCGAAACTTGAGTCGTCCGGATGCCGAACATCGACTTCGTCCTCGGCTTCGCGATCAAGGGTCGAATGACCGAGGTGCAGCGATTGGGTGACGGCTTCGCTAAACCATTGGCCGCTCAATACCGCGCCGATGCTGTTCTGCTTGTATTGACTGCGGTAGTTAACGTCGTCGCCGTCAAAGGTGTCGATATCGTTTTTGTTATTGCTGCTCGCAAGGTGAACGTCGAGATCGAGTTTTTCGTTGATTGCGACGCCCAGTTTGCCGGTAATTTGCAGGTTTTGGTAGCGGTCGGTTTCGGGTTCTAAACCGGACTCAAGCGCATCGGCGCGTGCGCTGATGGAGTCGGAATCGTAGTAACCGGCTGACACCGCGTAATTGACGGGACCGACTTGGTCGCGGTGGCTGAGCATGGCGCGTGCCGTGTCTTCGTTGGAAAATTCGGCTTGAATGTCGGTGACCGGGGTGCCCTGACCATCGCTGGACACAATGTTAATGATGCCGGCGGATGCGTCGGTGCCGTACAGCGTGGATTGCGGGCCCAGGATGAGCTCAATGCGTTCAATGCCGCTGGTGGACAGGTTGCCGAAGTCAAAACCTTTGCCGACGTTGGTGGGGTCGTTGAGTTTAATGCCGTCGAGCAGAACCAATGCGTTTTCGGACTTAGCGCCACGCAAAAAAACGGTGGTCAATTTTCCGTCGCCGCCGTTGGCGACCAAGCTGACACCTGGTAAATTGGCGAGCACGTCGCCGAGCGAGCGCCAGTGATGCGCTTCAATTTCTTCGCGCGTGACAACGACCGTGTGGGTCGTGGTTTCTTCGACACGGATGTCGGCTTTGCTGCCTTTAATGATCAATTCTTCTTTGACGGTCGGCATGTCTTGTGCCTGCAAGAATCCCATGCCCGCGAAAACGCCGGCCAGCGCAAAGCGTTTCCAATCTTTGTGTAAAACCATCAATCTTCTCCCTCGAAAGATTCTCTGGGTGCCGGGTCGCTTTGAGTTCCTGACTCCGTCGCCTGGTTGCGGCGACGACACAGTTGCGGGGCAGTGACCGAATTTCACGGTCCTTCCTCAAATACGACGCGGTTGGCTGAAGCCGATAATCGGCGCAATCAAATTTGTCCTGTTTATCCCGAACAGGCAAATTAAGGAGGTGCTCTGGCTTGCGTCTATGAATGATGAAACGGCTGTCGAAACCGGTAAAACGCTTACAGTGGCGGGAACCGCGACGGATTTGCACCGTCTTCCCCTCGTGATGACGCGTAAGTATGCGCACCGTCAAAATGCACTGTCAAGCGAATCCTGGCGAACCGGCGCGGCGGCTTTTTTGCACTTGCGGCCTGTTTCCTGTATATATGGAGCGCGGTCGCACACCGCTTACCGGTTACGAGAATCCTCCGGCCGGCATTTTGATCGGGTTGCCGTTCGCCTGAACTGCGCCGACGCCAAGGAGTCATGTTTGACCAAAAAAGACGACAACCGTCTCGACACCCAATTCCGCCTGATGGTGATTGCCCTAATTCAAGACGGCATGGGTTTGTTGGATGAGCACACGGAACAACTCTTTGCCGGCTTTGAACAAGAAGGCCGTAACTGGCGCGAACACGTGATTTACCGTCTCAACGGTTTTGATTTACCGACCGAGTTTATTATCTTGGCGATTCGCAAGAAGTGGGAAGACTTCCCCACTCGCGATGTGGAAGTCTTTACCAAACACATTCTTGCCGAATGGAATATTTTGGCGCCAGGCGTCTAGCGGCGGCGGTTACTGATCGCTGTTCGTCGCGTCGGTCGCCGGTGGCTCGGTTGTTAGTGTCGGCGGCGCGCCTGGGTTTGCCTGAGCCGGGTTCGTTGCGGGGTTGGATTGGAGATAACCCTGCGCTGGGGCGACGTCCAAATAGACAAAACCCACGTATTGGGCCTGTGCGTCGAACGCGACCACGCCGTTTTTCATTTGGCCCTTGTGCCCAAAGAAGTGAAGTGTTTGTTGCGGGTGTTTGGCGATAAAGGCTTCAATGGGCGCCTTGGTACCTGGATAGATTTTCCAAACTTCCTCCAAGTCAAGTGCATCCTTGCCCAGAGCGATTTGGAAGTTGTCTTCGAAGGGAACGTACAGCTCGGTGGTGCCAATTTCGTCGCCAGACATCACGTTGGTCATGAATTGGCCGCGTTCCTCATTCGTTTCAGGTTTGCGAAGGGCGGCATAGTAAGGGGTTTCGCCGGGGAAATCGGCGAACCGTTGCATGGTCAGTCCTTTGGTTTCCAGAAAAGTCATGGTTCTGGCTTCGAAACGTCCCGCCACGGGAAGCACGATGGGGCGTTCGGCAAAAAGTACATAACTGCCGTAACCAAAGGCTGCGATTTGAAAGGCTGCAATCAGGCTGAGATCCATGAGGAGTTCGCGTTTGGGCTTGGATTCCTTCGCGACAACCAAGGTGAGCGCCGGGCCCAAGACAATGTCGACGCCAATGAGGGTGGCAAGTGCAAAATAGGCACCTTCGGTCCAAAATAAGTAACGTGGGTACCATTGGGTCAGGATGAGGATCATCAGAATGGTGAGCGCGGAGATGGAAATGGCCATGTGTCCTGAAAAGTACTTTAAACGGAAGGCCGTTGCGTTTGCCATAGAATGGGGTCTCCTTAACAAGCGTTACATTTTATTTTGGCGGGGGACGGCCGAGCGGGGCCGGCGGATTCTCCGCAATGCCCGGCGTTCAAAGGTTCAAGCCGCATTTATACCACAGTCCCGGCGTCGTCCTTTTTGAACACAATTTTTGTGACGAAGGTCGACGGTTGCTGGACCCGAACACAAAAAACAGGGAGCTTGCCGACCTGCCAATAATAGCGAGACTCCCAACCTTCCTCCAGGCTGTAGTCCGCTTGCGCGCCGCCCTCAATCGTGACCTGAATGGTGGCGTCTGGATGCGCCACATGATTTTCGCGTAACTGCCAAACTTCCGGTAGCAGTCGCCAACGCAAGCATGCCTCGTGGCGAAAGCCCGAGACTTGGTCGCGAATGATCCAGCCGTCGGCGTCGCTGGTCACGCTGCGTTTGTGGACACAGCCCCACAGGTCGCGATACCAACCGGACCATTGCGGACGCGTGTCGTTGTGATCCGTGAGGGGTTGGGTTTCGTGAACCTCCAGCCAGGGGCCGAACATAAAGCGGCTCAAGCGTGGCATTTGGTCGCGTTGGTCGAAGACCACCGTGTTATGACCTTCGGTGCCGGTTAAGTGGGCAAAAATTTTAGGATCGCCGTTGTAGCTATAGGAGCCCGAATCCCGCAGGATATTTTGTCCGTTTCGCCACAAATCCAGGTGAAGTGCATCGGCGTGGGGTGGGCGAAATTTGCTGGTTGGGGTGCGTAAGAGCGCCCAGCTCTCCGGCCCGCGCAGAAGGACATAGCCGCTTTGGGCAAAACGCGCACTTGATCGTGCCGGCGGGGCCAAAGGTAAGGGTTCAAAGCGTTCGCCCTTGATGGGTTCCGCCGTGGGGGCCGGGATCAGGTTGTACCAAAATAAGGGTTCGTCGAGGTGCGGATCGTCGTAGTAGCGTTTCTTGTGGAAGAGGGCCGCGCCCAGTTGAACGCTTGGTCGAAAGTCGCGGTAGCCCTGTGCACTGAGGATGAACTCGTAGGAGCCGTCGTTCCAGCCGAGGTTGGGCGCGTCGCCGTCAACCGTATCGGTGACTTGGTAAAGCCAATCGACGGCAGCGCGCATCTTGGCGTAAAACCCATCACTAAAGGGTTCGGCCGCCAAAGCGCCGCGCATCCATTCCGCCAGACTGATGGTGTCCTGCATCAGGCGGTGATAGGTGACCGAAAATTGGGAAAAACCGCCGTCGTCTTCAATCAAATAGTGAACGCGTTCCTCCAACCGTTTGCGGCCGATGTCGGACCATGTATCGCCGGCCCATTGGCGTTCTTCCGTGGACGCATAGCGGCTTAGCCACAAGCCGCCCAGCATCAGTGCGGCTGCCTCGCTGGTACCGTGGTTGTTGTCCTGGGCGACAGCATAGCGAATGTTGCGCTCAATGCGAGCGCAGTGGTCGAAGGCAAATCGCATCAAAGATTCGTTGGGTTGGTGAAGGTTGCCGAGGATGTGGGCGCTGAGCATGATGTGCAAGAGGCGCAAACCCGATTCTTGGCCGCATTTCCAATTGGGACCGCGATTGGTCGGGTTTTTCTCGGTCCAGTCGGCCACCCACGCGTTGAGCAACTCCAGGTGTTGGTGTTCGCCGGTCATGCGATAGGCGCGTGCCAGCAAGGGCGCCCAGCGGAAACGCGATGCTTCCCAGACAATTTTAATATCGCCCAACCCGGCATCAAAATCCTTGAGGCCGGTCCAGTGCAAGTGGGGTTTGCCAACCGATTTTTGGTTAAACGGGTTGAGAAACCAGTCCGGCGGCGAGCCAACGCGCTGGCTGTGAAACGCAAAGTACCGGATCAGGCCGCGGTGTAAACCGCCAACCTCTTCAATTAAGGGTCGCCACCAGTAATCGGGACAGGCTACGACTGGGGCGGCGGTGTCCTCGAAAAGCAAGTCGGCCCAGGGTTTGCCACTGGGGAAAAGGAACTTGCGGAAGCCGAGCTTTAACGAGGTGCGGTACCAAGCGACAAAAGCGGCGTTGCCCAAGCCGACTTGGGGCAGCGTTTGAGCGATATAACGAATGCGTTGCCAACGGTTCACGGGTTCCTCTTTGCGGGGGCGGGTCGACTGCCGGTGATAGGGCGATCACTGTTGCGGCGGTGACACGCGCGGTAAATCGTTTCAATCTGCGTGCGCCATTTTTGTTCGGGACTGGGGTAATGTTCCTTTAAGAATGAGGTGGCACGGGTGACTTGTGCTTGTGCCGCCGCTTCATCGGTGAGTAAGGCACTTAACGCCTCGGCCGCCGCCGCGGGTGAACGAGGATCCACGTAACGAGCGGCCGGGCCGCAGAGCTCGCGCGCGAAATCCAGATCAGAGGTGACCAGCGGTACGCCGGCACAAAAGCTCTCGGGATAAACGGCGGTCGAACACTCGACAAGCGTCGGCAGGAAGACGGCGTGTGATTCGCGGTAGAGGCGGGCGATGTCACCGTGTTTGAGGGTGCCGCGCGTTGCCAAATGCTCACTCACGCCAAGCTCAACGCCTTGTCTTTGAAGCGCTTGCCAGCCAGGATGGACTGTTGGTACGGTGAAACAAAATTCAAACGGGCGCGAGAGGGTTTGGGCCATAAGCGCGGCTGTTGGTGGGATCAAGCCCAGGTTTTTGTGGGGATAAAACGAGCAGGGTACCGCAATGCGAAAGCGGTCGCTGGGGGGTTTGCTGTCGATGTGTGCCAAGGTTTCCGCAAAAACCGGGCTGAACGAGTTTGCCACCACAAAAATTCGGGCCGGATCAATGCCGAAATGTCGGCTGAGCCGATCACGAACCGTCGTCGATTCAACCACCAAATAATCGGGACGGTGGAACTGGCGGCGCCGGAAGCGGTCGATGAGCGCGCGGGCTTGCAGACGCCACCAAGCCGTATTTTGGTGACTGTCGGCCTGATCCAGTTCCGGGTAAATCATGCGACCCAAGGCAAAGCCGACCAGGTGGACGGCTTTGGCTTGCCAGTAGGGGGGACCGAACAAGGTGTAAACCGCGTCGGGTGCGATGCGGCGCTCCAGCGGCGGCATAAAGCGGCGTGGGAAGGTTAGCCGTTCATAGCCGTTGCGGCGTTTGGGGAGTCGGGTGA
Organism: Holophagae bacterium; assembly: GCA_030429565.1. Taxonomy (GTDB): domain Bacteria; phylum Acidobacteriota; class Holophagae; order Acanthopleuribacterales; family Acanthopleuribacteraceae; genus Acanthopleuribacter. The sequence continues at coordinate 166,918 of JAUIFE010000017.1, forward strand.
GGCCGGCCAGTTTGTGGTCGAAGGCCGCATCAACCTGATCGCTGAGCTCGCCGGAGACGGCCACATGCCACTCGTGATCCGTGTCGGCCGCCGCCTGGGTCATCATGGCCAGCGCCACTTGGACCGCGCCGCCGCCGGCGACCTGGGAAGCATCGATGAGTACCTTCATAGCGGGTTCCTTCTCGTGGCGGGATACACCCTGTCTGGGACTAGGATTCGTGGGCTTGGTCGCTGAGCGTGGCCGGCACACGGCCTTGCGGTTGAACCGATTGGGCGACGGCGCGAACGGCCGCGACGATGGTGGCGGCCATGCTTAATTGCGAGAATTTACCGCGAATCATATCGCTGCCGCGTTGGCCCCATTGAGCGGCCTTTTCCGGATTGGCGGCCAAGTCGGCGAGGACCTCGCCAAAGGCGTCGGCTGTGATGGGTGTGATTCGTTTGCCGCTGGCGTCCTGTTCGACGAGGTCGAATTCGGTGCCGTCGGATTGGCCGACCAACAAAGGCAGCCCGAAGGCCATGGCCTCGGAAAAAACAATCCCGGCCTGCCCAGGTGCGGCTAACACGTTGGCCGCGCGATAGTAGTCGTCGAGGCCGTCATTGATCCGGCCTGGTAAAAACACATTGGGCAGGTCGCCTGCTCGGGTGCGCAGGCCCGCCAGCATTTGGCCGTCGCCGGCGAATACGAAATTGACATCGCTCATTTCGGGTCGGGCGGCGACTTCCAACAACAGATCGGGCTTTTTATCAGGGTCGAGCTGGCCCACGTATAACACCGTAAAGCGGTTGGGCAGCTTGATTCGTTGACGTGCCGCTGATTTATCGGGGCTTAGTTGATCGGCACGCGCGGCGAAGCGCTCAGTGTCGCCGACGTTCACGGCCACGGTGATTTTGTCGCCGTTGATGCCGTGTTTTTCCGAAAAACTTTTGCCAAAACTCGAATAAACGACCATGCGATCAAAGCGACGCTGCATGTTGGTAATCCACAAACGGCGCAGTTTGCCCGGATTGCGATGGGCGCCCGGCACGCCGCCCTGGGTCCAGTAAATCAAGCCGACCTTGCGCCCGAGAGCGCGGTATAGCAATGCCTTGAGATAGCCGAGCACGTGGCTTTCTCCTTCACATAAAATGACATCAGGCTGGTAGGCGCGCAGGGAACGCAGCAAGCCGTGGTGGTAAACGAGGTAGGAACGCTTGAACGGCATAAACCACGCTTTGTGGTGGACGACATCGAGGTCCTTAAAATCCTTGGCGTTGCGCACTTTACTGCGCGGTAAATCATCGCCGACAAATACCCGCACCTGAAACTGCTCGTGCGCCGCCATTTTCAGCATTAAATCGCGCCGATAGGGCGTACACACCCGTTGCAGGATGGCCAAGCGCAGTGGACGTTGGGCGCCCGCGTTTTCACCTTGGGTCATGGTGTGCTCCTCGCGATCACCTGCGCGGGTAGCGGCAGCGGCGCAGGTTCTGGATCTGGATCGGCTTCGACCGTTGCGGCCGTGTCTGGATGGTGCGTGTTGGTTGGACACGCGGCTTCTTTCATGTCGGCTTTGGCCAAAATATAGCCCATGGCGGCCCAGAAAACCGCGTTGTTTTGGAAACTGCCGAACACGCCGTAGGGTGATAGGCTGGAAACAATGAGACCACACGGAAAAATTAACGCGAAGGTGGTGTAAAAGCGATGGTGTTGCGGGTTCGGCGTCAGTTGATAGATGCGTCGCATGCGACGATAACAGGCAATGAGAATGCCGGTGAAGGTCAAGGCGAATAAAATCCCCGCGTCGCCGGCCATTTTTAGCCAGAGATTGTGAATGTCGCGGGCGACCGCGCCGTATTCGCGCATGTCGAGGACGCCAAAGCCATGGCCGGTGAAGGGTCGCTCCCAAATCAAGCTTAATCCTTCCAAGTAGCCGTCGATACGACCCGAGGAGAAACGCGAAATATCGTCGATCTCGGTGGAACGCAAGCGGTTAAAACGCAAGTGGTCGAAGTAGGTTTCCCAATAACGGACGCCTACAAAAGCCGTCACCGCTGAAATGGCGACACCCAGCCAGCGGTTCACAATTTGGAAGGAGACAAACAGGGCGACGACCGCCGCCGCCAGCAGGCCGGTACGGCCGCTGACCACAAACATACTGCCGAAATAAACGATGAACACACCGGCGCCGAGCGCCATCGCCACGCGCGGTTTAAAGCGTTTGGTTACAGAATAGGCGTAAATCATGGCCAGTGCCGCGGGCAGAAACAACACAATGCCGTTGGACCAACCCGAACTCAAATTGTGAAAGCCGACGCGCGAAATCGTCAACGGCACCAAGCTGGGGTAGGGCGCGCGCCAACTGGGAAACCCGAGTAGGGCATGGACCAGGGTCAGGCAGGCAAAGAAACCAATCATCAGGGTGGCCCGCCAAAAAATGGTCAACACATTGGTGCCGCTGTGGGTGAGGTTGTAAAAGGTCCAAGTGAACACGAAGATGAGCACGGTGTCGTAGAGACGGGTGACGCCCGAGCCCAGGTCACCTTGGAAAAAGCCCGGCGCAGCCGTGACCACCAAAAGCATCCAACCCAAAGGGCCGGCCAAGCCTTTTGGGAAGAGGATGTTGCGGCGAACGACCAGGCTTTGCATGAACACAAAAAGAACCGATAGGCCGACGAGCGCCAATTTGACAACGAAAAACAAGCGCAAGGGAACGTAAGGCAGCCAATAGATCGGCGCCAATCCCAAGTACAAGGTCAACATCCAGGGCACAAATTTTTGGCTCAGTGATTCGTTCATAAACGACTGCTTCCCGATCACCTTTCCGCTCGGTTGTTTTCCCTGAATTGTCAGGGGACACGTGGCGACGGAAATGCCAAACCTTCCGGCATTTAGGCGGCCGGTTGGGGGGTTTGGGGTATAGATGATGATTGATCGAAGGTGGCGTCATTGTAGCACTCCGTGCGGCCGAGGAGAACCCTGCTTCGGGCCTTTCGCATCCGATCTGCTCCCCGACGAAAAAAGGCCCAAACCACGCTGATTGGCGGGTTTGGGCGCACTGCTCGGTGTTTTGGTCTAAAAAGCGTAACGCATTTTCAACCAATAAGTGCGGTTCTCCAGGGCCGGCGCCCCCGCCGATTGGTCGGTCGCGCTGTCGGCAGGCCCTTCCGTGAACGGATACAGTTGCGTTTCATCGGTCAGGTTGTAGACCGAAAGCGTCGCGGAGAATGCTTTGTTGATGGAAAACGACATGCTGCCGTTGATTTGCGTAAAGCCGCCGCCTTTGGGGCCGTCCGTGTACCAATCACTGATGTTTAGCAAATTGAGTGCGCCGTTAATGCGGGCTTTAGGGAACAGCAGCAGGTGGGCGCGCACAATGTTTTCGGGGTAGGCTTTGAAGTGGTCGCCCACTTCGCGGCTGGGCAGGTAAAGGCTGCCGTAGGCTTCGTCGTCGGCATCGCTCAGCGAAACCATGGCATACGAGCCGCCCACTTCGATGTGTTCTCCTTGGTAACGACCTTCCAGTTCAAGCCCCTGCGCCGTGAACGAACCCGGCGTGTTTTGGAAGTACCAGTAACCGTCCCAGTCACCTTTGGTATCGGTCCCAATGTTGTCGGGTACCGGGGTGAAGATCCAGGAGCCAAAGGCGCCGAAGCCGATCACGTTTTCCGTTTTGTTCTGAAACAGCACCGCGTTGAAACTCAGGTTTTCACGGGGTCGGAAACCGGTTTCGAATTCGATGCTTTCGATTTCTTCCGGTTCAACGGCCACCAAGTCAGGTTGATTACCCAGCGTCGCACTATTAACCAAGGCGAAGTTGTCCTCGCGCAGCAGGCCGTCGCCCTCGAAGCCGCCGGCGTAGTGGACACCTGGCGCGCCGCGAAATCCGGTTTGGTAGGCCAGTCGGAAGCGCCAGCGCTCATTGGGGAAATAGAGGCCGCCGAAGCGTGGCGTGAGGTTGCTGCCCCAGAAAGGGTGTTGGTCATTGCGGAAGGCTACAAACAGGTTAATCCGCTCGTTCATTTCGTAAAACGCCTCACCGAAGAAGCTTTTGACATCGATGTCCTTTGCGAAAACCCACTCGTTGTTGACGTTGGGCTGGTTGAGCAACGCGTTGTCGGCCCGGTTGACAATGAAATTGTTGTTGTCGCGATTACGGCGACCCATCAGGAATTCTTTGTACTCGGCTCCCGCCGCAAAACGCCATTTGTCGAACTTGCCGGTGTAAATCACCGTGATTGCCTTGCGGTTTTCGCGGGTGCCGCCCATGGTGAAACCCAGGTTTGAGTGCAGGATGTAGTCATCCTGTTCATAACCAATTTTGGTTTTAATTGCGTGCCTGTCGTTAATGGGATAGTTGTAACTGAGGTTGGCCGAGGTCAAAATTTGTTGGTACTGGCTGCGGTCGCGGCGGAAGTTGTAAATGTCGCGTTTTAAATCCGAGCGCAGCAGGTTGAGGTTCCAATTGCCGTATTTCAGAGTCGCGAGGCCCATGCTGTTGTCGGCGCGGCGCAAGCGGTTGCCCGCGTCAAAGATTTTGGTGCCTTCGACCCCTTCCCAATCGCGGGTTGCATTGCCTTCGGGGCGAATCGTTTGACCGTCGTAGGCCGACACACCGTAGTGCATGTAAAACGAAAACGTGTCGTTTTTGACGCCGCGTTCGACCGCCGCACTGTAATAACCGTCTTTTCCCACGCCGCCCGTCAAAATGTTTTCATCGGCGTGGTTGTTGGCGGTGACGATGTTGATCACACCCAGCAAGGCGCCTTGACCCAAGGTGACCGAACCGGGTCCACGAATAACATCAATGTGGTCGATATAATCCAGGGATATCGTGTTGAGCATGCTGTCGGGCGGGCCCCAAAACCATTCGGTGTTGAGCACGTGCCCGTTGAGGAGGAACATGACCTTCGAGTTGTTGTCGGAGGCAATGCCGCGAAAGCCGACAATATTGTCGTCCTGATCCTCAACGTGGAAAAAGCCGGGCACGTAGGTGTTGAGGACTTAGATGACTGTGCGGGCGCCGCTAATGCGGATTTGGTTGCGGGTAATCGTCGAAATCGAGACGGGTTGTTTGTCGCGTTCCGTGACGATATTCGATGCCACTGTCACGTTTAAATTTAAAAGATCTTCCAATGAGTAATCGAGTAAGTCGTTGTCGAGCGTGGCGTCTTCCGCCTGGCTCGCGCCGGCCATCAGCATGGCGAACACCAACACGAGTAGGCTGAAATTCTCGCGCATGACGATGCCTCCTTCTTTGTGGGCGACGAAACGGTTGATGGGAGGGTTCGTCGCTGCAATGGGTCAGGGGACAAGCCTGCATTAGCAAATGCCCCGGCCCGGCCATCGTGCACGCACCATTCTCCGGCCCCATCGACATGATTGACTTGGGTGGGGACGGCCGTTCGGTGGCTGCGGCAAACGATGGCGAATCGTTCTGAGTTGGCGGCTTGGGTATGGGGTCTTGTATGGGAAGGGTGGCTGCGCGGCCAAAACGGCCTGGGGAAATAAATGAAACCGATTAAATCAAGCGAGTGTGTCGTACTCCGGCTTACAGGGTTCCTTAGCGGCCCTGGCCGATCCCATTGCGTAAATCCCAAACATTGAGTCGGTCTATTGCCGATTAGGCCGGTCGCCGTGGCGATCAAGTCAATGGGAGGCGGGGTTTGTTTTTGTTGAAAGTTATCTATATATATCGACCCTGGTCCGGCAAAGATTAAAAAATAAAGTGCGTTTTTATTTCCGCTTTGTGGTGATCTTTGGTTTGCCTCCGCGTGATTTCGCTGCGAGGCTGCTATTTCCCCAAAAAAAAACCGCACCTCAATGGATGCGGTTTTCTGTTTTGGTTTTCACCTGCATTTACTTCAAGTGTTTGTCGAAGAATGCCGTCGTGGCTTTGAACAGGTGTTTGCGTGTTTGAATGCCCCAGATACGGTGCTTTTTGCCAGGGTAATTCATCATGTCGAACGCAATATCGCGATCCTGAAGCTCCTTGTAGAGCTTGGTCGCGTTGGTGAACAAGACGTTGTCGTCGGCCATGCCGTGAATAATGAACAGCGGGCCGCGCAGGCCGTCGATGTGTGCAAACACATTGCTCTGCGTATAACCCTCGCCATTGTCCTGGGGATGGTCTAAATAGCGTTCGGTGTAGTGGGTGTCGTACAGACCCCAATCGGTAACCGGTGCGACCGAAACCCCGGCGGCAAAATCGTCGGGTGCGCGCATCATCGTCATCAGTGTCATATAGCCGCCGTAACTCCAGCCGAAGATGCCGATCTTGTCGCCGTTAACGTAGGGAAGCGACCGCAGGAATGCGACGCCGACCTGTTGGTCACGGACCTCGACGTCACCTAAGCGACGGTGGATCGGGAACTCGAACGCCGTGCCGCGATTGGTGGAGCCGCGGTTGTCGAGTGTGAACACCACGTAACCGCGTTGGGCCATGTACTGCAACCACAGGTAGTAACGTGAGCCCCACGCTTTGGTAACCTTCTGTGCGCCCGGGCCACCATAACAGTCCACCAGAACCGGATACTTTTTGGCGGGATCAAAGGGTACCGGCTTGTGCAAGCTGTAGTACAGATCTTGACCGTCCTCTGCTTTGAGTTTGCCGAACTCGGGTTGGCTGTGGTCTGCCCAATACGGATGGTATGGGTGATTTTCATCGAGCGGGTTGGCCTGCAATACCGCAACTTCCTTCAAATCTTTGGTGCGGTAAACCTTGACTTCCACTGGTTGTGTCGGGCTGGAGAAGCTGTCGATGAAATAGGTGCCGTTGCCGCTGACCGTGACGTTGTGGAACCCTTCGGCTGTGGTGATCTTTTGCGTTTTGGTCGGCTTGCCGGTGGGGCTGATTTTAAGGCGGTAAGCGTGGCGTTCCAGCGGTGTTTCGCGGTTCCCCTCGAAGTAAATGTGTCCCGCCGCTTCGTTCACGCTTAGCAAGTGGTTGACCATCCATTCGCCGCTGGTCAATTGCGCGACCAACTCGCCGTTGATGTGGTAGAGGTACAGGTGTTGGAAACCATCGCGTTCGGAAGCCCAGATGAACCAAGGTTTGTTTTTGAAAAAGTAAATTTCATCGTGCAGGTTGATCCAGTGTTTGCTTGTTTCTTGGACCAACACCTTGCTGACGCCGGTAGCGCGTTCTGCGACCAGTAAATCGAGTGTGCGCTGGTCGCGCGATTGACGTTGAACCAAGAGTTTCTGGCTGTCCGTCATCCAGTTGACGCGCGCCAGGTAGACATCGCTGTCCTCGCCTAAATCAATTTTGCGCGCTGTGCCGCCCGCCACGTCGCGGACGTACAGATCAACGCGCGCGTTCGGTGTTCCGGTGTAGGGGTAACGTTGGTCGATCACTTTAAACTGATCGGCGTAGATTTCGCTGCGTTGCGAAACATTAACCGGGCTTTCATCGACGCGGGCAAAGGCCAGCGCACTGTCGTCCGGTGCCCACCAGTAGCCGGTGTAACGGCCCATCTCTTCTTGCGCGACGAATTCGGCCATACCGAACTTGATGGTGCCTTTGCCTTCGCTGGTAATCGCCGTTTCTTCGCGCGTCTTAATATCGATGACGTAGAGGTTTTGCTTGCGAATAAACGAAACATAACGACCCTTCGGTGAAAAGCGTGCGTCCGTTTCAAAAGCATCGGTTTTCGTCAGTTGTTGGGTTTTGCCAGTGGCGATTTCGTAGACGTAAAGGTCGCCGCCCAGTGGGAACAACAGAAGCTTGGCATCTTCCGACCAACTGTAATCGACAATACCCGACTGAAACAGGCGCATGCGTTCGCGTCGCGCTTTCTCTTCGTCGGACAGGTTCTCGGTGCCGCCGCTGATTTTCTGTGAATCGACAAACATGCCGATTTTGCCGGTCGCCAAATCGAGCGACCACAGGTCGAGCACGGTGAAATCGCTTTCTTTTTCCTTGAGAAAGGTGATGCGGCTGCCGTCTGGGGCAAAAGTGGGCTTGCGCAAGTTGGGCCCATTGAGTGAGGGATCGCTGTAGATACGATCAATGGTCAGGTTTTCCGCAAGCGCATTGGCCGTCAAAACCAACACGAGCACCGGCAAGGCGGTCAGAATGAAAAGGGCGCGGTACGCCGATTGGGCCGCGGGCCGGTTGGGGATGGACTGCATGGTTGAACTCCTTCTGGGGATCCGATTCCCACGCGAACGACCCAAACCATGCCGACTCGTTGACTCGGGGCGCGCCACGGCGCCCACGCACAAAAACACATCAATCGATGCGCCTCGATCCGTGCAAGTTGCTAGAAATTAGGGTTCTTTAGCTCGGTCTCGGCCCAAAAGGCGGCCTTGGGACCGTCGGCGTGGAATAAGGTTGCATGGGGGTAGTTGAGCACCTGATTGAAGGCCGCGACGGCTTCCGTCGGGAGCTTCAACTTTTGGAAACAAAGACCTTGGTAGTAATAAAGGGTTCCCTGATTGATACCGTAGGGGAAATCCAGCGTCATCGTGGAGAATATATCGAACGCTTCCTTGTAGTCACCCAAAAAGAACTGGAACCGCGCTTGGTTGAAACGCGCGGAAAGGCGAACCAGCGGGTCGGGATTGTACTTGGCGAGCTTCTCGAACATTGCCAACGAAGCTTGGGGACAGGCGTTTACCGGGTCAAAAGCGACCTCGGCCAGCGTCGTTACCGGCGCGCCTTCGACCATACGGTCGCCGACATGCACGCGGACCAACGCGCGTTTGGCCGCCGTTGCCAACTCGTCTGGACGGCGCAGCGGCACGCCGTTCAGTTTTTCAATAACCTGACCGGCGCTAATGCTGTTGTGAAACGGACTTTGCGGGTTGACAGCCAAGACTTCACAGCCTGGCAGACCCTCGCGCCGGCCGACTTGTAAGCCCAGCCACGGCCGAACCAATTCGGGAAGTCGATCCATTTGATTGAGCATTTCGCGGAACCGGTCAAAGGCTCGGAAATCAAAAGAAACCACCTGGATTTGATCGCTGAGCGGCGTCCAAAAGGCCACTTCCAAATGGCGGATCACGACTTTTTTGCGCACGACCCGCGCCGCCACGTAAAGATCCATGCGTAAATGACGCGTCAGCGAGGCGCGATCCATCTCGCTCATCGTGCGCTCACCGAACAGAATCGCAAACGGGTTGACCGGTACCTTGTTGGTGTTGTGCGGATCAACCGAAATCACATTCCAGGCACTTAGGCCGTTCATCAGTTTACTGGGATCCTCGGGCGGATCGCCTTCTTCACGTGATTGCAAGCCGAACCAGGCGATGGATGGCAGCGGCTCCGCCGTCAATTGCGCGTGGGCGCCGTCTTCAATGCGAATCCGTTTGACGAACTCGCCGTCGCTGAACTTGACCCGCAAGGTGTACTCGCCCGGGCAGACCGCATGCTGTTCAATCGGCAAAATGCCAATGCGGGTTTGGTCCAGAAAAACAATTCCGGTCGCTTCCTTGGGCGTGCTGACCGAAAGCAGGGCTTCGCTGGGTTCCAGGCGAATCGGCTTCACCAAAATCTCTTTGAGCTCTTCAATAGGCATGGTGAAAACGGCGGTTTTAAAGCAGGGTTTCTCGAAGCGCAAGGTATAGGTGCCAGGTTCCATGTTGTCGATAGAAGTCGAGGCCGCCTGATCTTCGCTCAAGCCCAACGAGCGAATGGCGTTGCGGTAATCGAAGCGCAGCGGTTGGTCGGTTTTGCCGGCCGGTTGATCGTTGACGAAAATGTTAACTTCCGTCGGCACTGTGGTAAATACCAGGCGCGCTTTGGTGCGCGCCAGCGTCGCCTCCAGGCTGGTTTGCTCGCCGGGATCGATGTCGCGTGTTTCTTGATACTCGGTGTAATTGGCTTTGCGCAGGGCGATCAGGCGTGTTCCTGACAAAACGTCGAAGGTGCCTTCGCCGGAGAAGGTGCCCACTTCGCGACCGTCGACTGTTAAGGTCACGTCGGCTAAGGCGGAAAAGTCGGTGCTGTCGGTGACCTTCACGGTTAAGGTCGCCACCAAGCTCTTTTTGAGTCGGTCGAATTCCGCCACAATTTTGGGCGGTAGGTCGTTGGGGCTGGCCTCGTAGGTGGGTTCGAAACGAATCAGGCGCTCGAAATAAGCGCGGGTCCCGTCTGGATAACTCAGCACCCCCAAAAATTTAAGGCTCTCCACCAAAATCAGTTGTTCATCTTCGCTGCGGTCCTGTTTGTCTTCCAGCTCCGCCACCAGCGTTTCAAAAAGACGCCGCGACTGGTCGCGTTGGACCGAGTTGTAAACCTTCACCGCTTGTTGGAAGCGGTCGCCGCGCGTGTTGGTGTCCAGTGCTTCGGAGGTGATTTCATCTTGGAATAGCAAACAAAAACACAATAACATCAGTGGCATGGTGGTAGCTCCCAAAGTCTGAACACGGGCTTATTGAAAACGATAGACAGCGCCGCCGCGGCGATCCGCTAGATAAACCGCGCCGGATAAATCGACGCTCACCGATTCGGCTTGTTTGAGCGGGAAGGTGCCGTCTTTAAGGTTGACCGAATACAGCGCGGTGCCGTCGCGGCGCCAAATAGAAAGCACTGCGCCTCGGCTGCTGAGCACGTACAAGTGACCGAAGCTGTCAAAGTCAAAGTCTTTGATATCGCTTAGGTTGCTAAATCCTCTCAGCGGCATTCGCGCCATGTCGGCGTTGAAGGCGGTGAAGCTGTCGCCGTCGTTGTTGAGGACCCAAATTTCGTTTTGGTAGCAACGTACCAGCTTGGGACGATTGAGGCCGAAGCTTTTGAGGTGCTGACCTTCGCGCGAAAAGGCCCAGAGGTCGCGCACATCGTCGTCAACCACGAACAAGCGACCAAAGGTGTCGATGCCGGCCGCGCGAATGTCTTTGAGTGTATCGCCGTTGTTGTTGAGGGTACCGAAGCTTAGCTTTTCGTCCCGTGGGTCGATGCGGTCCTTGTAAACCAGCACCATGCGGCCGTTGCGATCGCGGGTAAAACCGCGCAAATCACGGCTGTTGGTGCCGTTCGGGACCTGAGCGCCAGGCTCCAGGCTGCCAAACCGGCCGCCCTTGTTGTCGACCACCCCGACCAGGTTGGTGTCGTCGACCAGCACCGCCACCGGGCCGGCAAACTGTTTCGGCGTTGCCCCGAAAAATGAAGTATCCAATTGCAGTGCCGGGTAAGCGCTCGAGGTAAAGCGACTCAGGCAACGCAGCAAGCGACCCGCTTTTTCGGCTTGTTCACTGTTGGGAAAGCTGCGTTGCAGGCGCGCCAAGATCAATTGCGCTTGGTCGGGATTACCGCGTTTAAAGGCCGCTTCGGCGCTGAGCAACAAGGCTGCCGGCACGCGTTTGGAGCCGCTGAAGAAGAATTCGAGGCGTTGAAAATAACTAAGCGCCATGTCGTAATCGTTGAGACGCAAATTGAGTTTGCCGAACAAGAAGTTGGCTTCGCGTTGCCAGGCGTTGTCGGGGTAAAGGTTGCTCATGCGAATCAGATCCGCCACCGCCTCTTCTAATTGCGCGCGGGTTTGACCGCGATCCTCGACAATTTGCGCTTTGTAGAAGAACGCCGCCGGCGCCTCTTCACTGCTCGCGTAGCGACTTTGAATTTGCGAAAAATAGCTCAAGGCTTTGTCGTGGTCCTGTTCCACCTCGAGGTGGTAGGTGCCCATTTGTAGCAATGCGCGCGGTGCCGTCGGCGTATCGGCGTAACTGTTAATGATCGTCTCGAGATCGGCCAACGCTTCTTTGTATTTGCCCGCGTTCAGAAACGTCACGGCATTTTCCAGCAAACGCTCTGCTTGGTCGTTGTTTTGGGCGAGGCCGTAACTACAGGCCATCAGAAATAAACACATCCATCTTAATGTCCGCATAACGTGCGTCCTATTGATCGGCTGCCACGGTAATCGCTTCACTGCGGTTTACCTCGATTGTTTTTTGGGCGACTATCTTATCATTTCGATCTATAAAATCAAACTGATGGGTTCCCGCCGCTATCTTTAAGTTTACCAGCGGCGTGGTGTCCACTTTGCCTTTGGTTTTGACAAAATTGCCGTCGATTTTGACCTTGACATAGTCGCCGATAAAGTCGATTTTTGGGATCGTGATGAGGATCGGGGTTTCCAATTCAGCCGTTTGGCCGGCAACCACCGTCACGTCCAGGGTTTGTTGATAAAAATAACGCTCAGAACGCAGTGTCACGCGGTGTTTTCCTTCCGCTAGGCTAATGCGCGTGCCTTTGGCTTGGTCGTCGCCGCTGCTCAGAACCAAATCCTCCATCAGGGTCTTCACTTTTACCGTTCCCGGCGGTGGGCGTTTCTTGAGGTTGTAATCTAACAGCGACGCCTCGCTTTCGCCCTCTGTATAGCGGAAGCTTCGGTCGTAGTAACCCGGTGATCGGAAGCGCACGCGGTAGCGGCGACCCTGTTCAAAGCTGTGATCCAGGGGGGTCTTGCCGATGACTTGGCCGTCGATGACGACTTCGGCCCCTTCCGGTTGGGTTACGATGGCATGGGTGAAACGACGCGCTTTTAGGGTGAGTACTAATTCCGACGCCATCTCTTTGCTCATGGTCAGTTGTTGGAGCATTGGCTCGTAGCCGGCCAGTTCAACCGCCAGCGTTTTGACCGTACCCGCATTGGCTTTGATTTGGAACGACAGCGGTGTCGTGCCAATGGCGACACCGTCGAGTTTGGCTGCTGCCCCCGCCGGCTCGGTTTTGAGCAACAAATTGATGTCCACCACGGCCGGTGTCTCGGGCGGTATGGTTGGGTCCTTTTCCGGCGGTGTGGTTTCGCCTTTGCCTTTGGTGATGTCTTTGACTGAATCGAGTTGAGGCACTTCGTTCATCAAGATATCAAACAGCCCGTTTTTCCAGGCCGCGCCACCCAGCACCACCAGAACCAAAATAAGGAAGAGGGTCATTAAGGTGCCGCGATTCGGTGGTGCGCCGCTATCGGCCTGATGGGCGCCCCCGACCGGGGCCCTTTTTCGGCCTTGTTTCTGGTTGATTTTGACGGTTTTTTCCAGAATTTCGGTGCCTTGTGCCATCTCGAATTCCGAGCGCTGCAGGTTTTTTTGCATGCTAAAGGTCGGTGAATATGCCGGACCGCTCAGTTGCGAAAAGGCGTTTACCCGCTCCTGGTCCTGTTTGGCAAGGCGCAGTGCCCCGACCAGGTCCTTAATGAACTCGGTGGAAGTCTGGTAGCGTTGGTCGGGATCCTTGGCCAGTGCCTTTTGGAATAAGCGGCGGAACAGCCCGCCGTCAATGGGCAACAGGTGAATGTTGTTTGCCATCGTGGGCTCTTCGTTGGCAATTTTGTAGAGGATGCCGGAAATCGACTTGCCGGGAAAGGGTAAGTAGCCGGTAAGTGCTTCGTGGGTCAGAATGGCAAAAGAAAAGTTATCGCTGCGATGGTCGACCTGACCCTCGCGTACCTGTTCAGGGCTGCTATAGCTAGGCGTTCCCAAGAAGACACCGGTTTGAGTGAGGTGTGAGTCGGCATGTTTGGCAATACCGAAATCCATAATCTTGGCCGTGCCGTCGTCCTGCACCATGATGTTGGACGGCTTTAAATCGCGGTGAACGATGCCTTTTCCATGTGCGAAATCGAGGGCCTGTGCGATTTGAAATAATATTTGCACCAAATCCGGGAAACTCGGGCGTGGGTCCTGATAGATCAGGGCGCTCAGTGTTTGCCCTTCGACGTATTCCATTGCAATGTAGGGCGTGCCGTTTTCCTCGCCGACATCAAAGATGCTGACGATGTTCGGGTGGTGCAAGGTGCCGCTGATCTGCGCTTCCAAGCGAAAGCGCTGCAGAAACTCGTGGGCGTCCTTCTCGTTGCGGGTTGCGTCGAGTTTGATCGTTTTGATCGCTACCGTGCGTTTAATTGCCGGATCTTGTGCCTTAAAGACATTGCCCATGGCCCCTTCGCCCAGTAAATGAACGACTTGGTATCGACCGATCGTAGATGTTTGACTCATAGGCTTGGGTGTTCCATCGCTAGGGTGGGAGGACGGTTGGGACGGACGCCGAACAACTTTGTCCAACGGCGTATCGCCGTGGCCTGACGGCGCCTCATGCGGCGTTGACCTTCCGCCAAGGCCGGTTGTGACAATGAAAACGCTGCGCTGAGGGGTCCGTTCATTAAACCACATGTGTGGGCACAAATCATCCCAAAGTCATGCCGGGGCTTGGCGCCTGAAAGTAAGGCGGTTAGCGGGCTTCGGCTAGATTGGTGTGGGAATTTGAACAAATTCCGGCGGTTTGTTGGTGTCATGGTGAATGCCGCGCTGTGGCCGGCGCCAAATCGCATTGCTGCTAGGGTCTTTAATGCCGTTACTTGTGTGTTTTGCCGCGCTGTGGCGCGGGTTTGGTTTTTATCCTCGCCGGCGTGGCAGCATTGGGGCCTGAATGATGCGGTGTTTCCCCTTGCGCCGCAGCCAGACCAGCACTAAATCAAAGCGCCATGGCACCGGTTCGCTCGGCCATTGCTGCAAATAGCGTCGGGCCAAGTGTGTCAGTCGCCGGCTTTGGCGTGGTGACAAGGCCAACGCCATGCTCGGTTCTTGGTCTCCCGCACGTGCTTTGACCTCGATGAAGACCACTTCCCGGGCATTAGCCATGATTAAGTCGATCTCGCCGTGGTCGTGGCGCCAGTTGCGAGCCAGTAAATGGTAGCCGCGCCGATGATACCAACGTCGCGCCAGGTATTCGCCGCGCCGCCAGGGCGATGTTGGCCAAAACGGCGCCGGCATCAGCCAGCCGCGTATTCGTTCGGCCAAAGCGAAAATCATGCTTCGTCGCTAAGGCGCCGTCGGGCTTCTGTTTCGATGGCGTCGATGACTTCTGCCTGGCTAAGGTTATCCGTTGCCAGGCGCCAGGCATCCTCCGCCGGTTTGAGGGGGGCCAGTTCTCGTGTGCTGTCCTTGCGGTCGCGCTCTTTGAGCGCTTTTAGAATTTCGTCCAAACTCTCGTCCGCTTGCTCCGCGCCTACCTGGCGCCAGCGTCGCTCGGCCCTCACCGCGTCATCGGCGGTGAGAAACACCTTGAGGAACGCCTTGGGGAATACCACCGTGCCGATGTCACGACCGTCGAGGACGCACGGCCGTTCGCCGGCGATGCGCCGCTGCAGGTCGGTCAGAAAGGTGCGGACCGCTGCTTGAGCGCTGATGAAACTGGCGTTGGCGGTGACCTCCGCGCTGCGAATCGCATCGTTAACCACGCGACCTTGTAGGAGAATGTCGCCTGCCTGGAAATCAACCGCCAATTGGCGAAGCCATGCACCCTGCGTCGGTAGGCTGGTTTCACGGCCCGCTTCCAGCCATGCCAGCGTTACCGCGCGGTAGGTGGCGCCTGTATCGAGGTAGGTCCAATTCAGTCGTTTGGCCAAGGCTTTGGCCACGGTGCTTTTGCCGACCCCGCTTGGGCCGTCGATGGCAATGACTTTGGTGGTCGCCAAGGCGGCACCCTCCCTAGGTTCTTTTTTTTACTTTAATTGGCTGACTTAGCCGCGTCCGCGTGGGGTTTTGCCCGAGCCGCGTCCGCCCTTGAAGCCGCCACCGCCGCCTTTGCCGCCCTTAAAGCCGCCTGATTTGAAGCCGCCGCCCTTGCCGCCTTTGCCGCCTTTTCCTTTGCCGCCGCCTGCGCCGCCGCGTCCACCGAACCCACCGCGCTCTTTGCTGTAGGGTTTGTAGTGCGCTTTGGTTTGCGACTCGCCGCTTTCGCCGGGTTTACCGGTGCTGCGTGATTCGCCGCGTGAGCCTTTGGCGCTGCTAGGTTTGCGTCTATCATCGCGGTTGCTGTGGTCACGTCGTTCTGAGCGGCCTTCGCGTGCTCCGTATTCGCGACGGTCGGAACGGTCGCGACGGTCACCGCGTTCGGAGCGGTCGCCGCGTTCAGAACGGTCGCCACGATAGCTGCGCTCGGAGCGGTCGCCGCGTTCAGAACGGTCGCCACGATAGCTGCGCTCGGAGCGTTCGCCACGTTCAGAACGTTCGCCACGATAGCTGCGCTCGGAGCGTTCGCCACGATAGCTGCGCTCGGAGCGTTCGCCACGTTCAGAACGGTCGCCACGATAGCTGCGCTCGGAGCGTTCGCCACGTTCAGAACGGTCGCCACGATAGCTGCGCTCGGAGCGTTCGCCACGTT
>JAUIFE010000068.1 GCA_030429565.1 Holophagae bacterium
GCCGTGCCAAACCCTATCGGAACCTGACCTTGTTTGCCGAACGGCGCGTTTGTCACAGGCCCACCACAATCGGTGTGTGTCCCCGTTCGGTGCCCGGTTCACAATCGGTGCGTGTCCCCGTTCCGTGCGTTCCGGTTCACAATCGGTGCGTGTCCCCGTTCGGTGCGTGTCCCCGTTCGGTGCCCGGTTCACAATCGGTGCGTGTCTCCGTTCGGTGCGTTCCGGTTCACAATCGGTGCGTGTCCCCGTTCGGTGCGTGTCCCCGTTCGGAGCCCGCGAGCAAGTTGCCGAGAAACCACTGGTTTTACATTCGGATAATGGATCGCCGATGAAGGGCGCCACAATGCTGGTAACGCTACAGCGTCTAGGCATCGTCCCCTCGTTTAGTCGTCCCTCGGTTAGCAACGACAATGCTTTTTCTGAGGCACTTTTCCGGACGTTAAAGTACCGACCAACGTACCCACGAGGCCCGTTTCAGAACCTTAAAGCGGCGAGAAAATGGGTGGCTGATTTTGTGGATTGGTATAACCACGAGCATTTACACTCGGGGATTAAATTCGTGACACCGGCTCAACGGCATGAAGGCCGAGATCGGGAGATCCTGGAAAACAGGGATCGAGTGGCGAAGCGAGCCAAAGCTGAATTTCCAGAGAGGTTTACAGGGGCGACACGTGATTGGTCGATGAAGAAAACAGTGATCCTGAACCGCCAAAAAATCCGCGCCAAGGCAACAAGAAAAAAGAAGAGACGTGGTGTAGCCCTAGCGAAGAGCAAAAGAAGGATAAACGGACGAACGAGCATGGTTTTAGGGTTGACCCCTGGCGCACCATGGGCAGCTTGCCGGCGCAGCGAAGCTGTGGTGGCAAGTTGTCCTCTGGGGTTCTAGGGGTGGGTCCCAAAACTAGGCTGGAGCGCCCGCTTTATGTTCGTTTGCTCGTCACGGCCGTCGTAGAACTGTTCTCTGCAAAAAGCGGTGACAACTACCTTGACAGTCACCGTCAGTGCCCGCCTTCCGCCCACACCAAAGCAAGTGCTACCCGGTCTGTTCCGCCGTCGTTTTAATCCCCTGAAAACGGGTCAAGTGCCTGGCCACTAACTGACGTTCATTGGCGGTCACGCGCACCCGATTCGCCATGGCGTTGAGATTCTTGATGATGTCCCCACTGTATTTGACCGTGTCGGCATCGGCCATACCCGTGAAATCGATCCGGTTCAAGAACTGCTCGGCCTGAGTGAGATTCCCACTCTGTTCACCCAGATCCAGCGCCAATCCAATCGCCATAGTCAGGTGTTTGGCTTCTTCCTGCGTCGTTTGGGCATTGTCGGCCAAGGTCAGGTGTTCGTCGCGGGCCGCCGCCCAAAAGGCGGTACGCGTGCGACCCGCTTCACCGTTCTGGATATCTGCGGTTTGGTTCACCAAGGTGGCCACGGCAGGCTGCGGATTACCCATTAATTGCTCCAGCGCCCATTCGCTTTCAACCGCACCACGCTCCATATAATCGCGAACATACCGATTGGCATTGTCGGCAAAACTCTGAACTTGGGGCGCGTAATCTTCAATCGTTCGGAAGGTATAGTCGAAGGTCAATCGCGAAATGACTTCGTTGGGCACCTGGCGCGTGTGGCTGTTGCTTTTATCCATCAAGGTGTATTGGTAGAGGTGGGTCATTTCGTGGGCAAGCACCTTGAGCAAGTGTTTGGGTGCGTCGCTTTCAAACAGTTGCGGCGTCAGTTCCAACTCAAAGCCATTTGGATCAAGGGGAAAGGTGGTGCTGCGCTCGTTGTCAAATCCCAGCGGAAACGCTGCATTGGTTTCGCCGTTGGTATTGAGGCGTACCTGGACGGCATCATAACCGTGGCTTTCGGCATGCAGGTCCATCAGGGCGCGAACCACGGACGCCCGATCGGCGTGGCTGAGATCCTTCCATGTGTTCGGGTTTTCAGCAAAGGCATCGCGCAACGAAATGTTTTGCGGTTGGCCGGCCAGGGTGACCGGCACGTTGGTATTGCCCATGCGGTTGACGAAGGTTTGCACCATGGTGAGGCGGGTGGTCCGTTCATTTTGCGCAAAGTCGCTTTGACCGCGCTGCAGCGTGGGTCGCAACGCTTCTTTAATATTGGAACTGGTATTTTTGAAACCGCGTGCGGCATCGGCTTGACTGCGATCAATGGCTTGCACCAGCCGCGTGTCAAACTGGGCCATCGCCTGGACCATCCGGGTATTTTGATTGGACTTAAACGAGGCCGCGACTTCGGCAAAACGCGACACCACCGCGGCGGTCAGGTCGGATGCCACTTCGACGTCCAGCGCGGCAACCTCACCCAAAACGTGCGCGGCTTTTTCTAGAACCTGCTCTTTTTGGCGGGCGGAAATGCCTTTCGGCCAGGTGAACGATTCAAGTTCGATCTGCGCGAGGATGCGGCCTTTGTCCTGGGGCGGGGTTTGGTCGTCGTAGAGGCGTTCGCTGCGAATGCCGTTCGCTTCGTGGAAGGCGGTTTCAATTTCGAAACCAGTGATGCCGTTGGTGTGAACGTGGGCTGTTACGGCTTGGCGATTGGCGTTGGGCATCTCAAAGGTCTGGGCCAAGGCGCGGTCGGCAACCGCCGGTGTGTAACGGCCGGCCAGGGTCTGTCGCACCTTGTTTAAGGCCGCTGTGTTCTTTGCCGCATTGTTGTGGGTTGTCGCCACCAAGGTTTTGCTACACATGCCACCGACCTTGGCGCGTCGGTCACCAATGCGACCAGCGTAATTGAGCATTTTTGTAGGAGAAATTCCAGACATTTTGGTTCCTTTCCCCACCCGCCTGCAGGCGATGGGTCTTGATTAGCCGGCGCGGGACGATGCACCAGAAGTTATTCGATTAGAAGCACTTGAACAGACAAGCGCGGCGTTACTTGACCAAAAACCATTGGCGAAGACGCTTGAAAAAAGACAAGCGGGGCCACGCGCTCGGGTTGGGTGCCGCGCGCATGAGTTACAGGTCGTTGTAGGCCACAAGTTCGACCAAAAGCAGCACGCGTCATCGCGCCGCTCGGGTCAAAACCTCAGGCAAAACATGCCGGTGACGGTGGGCATTCGCCGGCCATAGCTGCCGCAGCCTGGGGCGCAGCGTCAAGGGCATCCGGCGGGCACACCAACACCTGAAGCTTCGTCCGCCAGGTTTCTGCGCGATCTTTGAGGGTCGCCAATGAGGCACGCAGCGCCAAGGTGGCGAGGTCTTCCAAGCGCATTAATTGTTTCAGGACGAGGATTTGACTATTCGGTTCCAGCGCCACAAAAATGCCGTCCGCCGCGTATTGGGTGAGATTGGCGCTCATGGCGTAGATCAGCACTTCGCGGCGTTTGATCTCGGGTAAAGGACCGAGCAGCATGTATAAGATGAGTTGGCGCGTGGGCCGGTGGATTTGCAGGTTCAGCGTTAATTGATCATTAAACTTCAACTGAGCGGCGCCGCGTTGGTCGAAGGTAATCGGCGTCGTCCCATAGGGCGTTTCACAGCCGGCGAAAAGGGATTGGATCGTTAAAACATCGTTCATAAGCAACAACTCCTATTTAGTGCGATCGTTGGCGCAACGGTGTCGCGGGCTGTGGTTTAGGCCAAAAGCATGGGGCAATAGAGATCACCGTGCAGCGGAAGGGCCACCTGGTAGGGGGAAACCGACGCGGGCAAAGAAGCGGTGTCGACAGGGTCGCCGGCCAGAATCCGGTGCCACGTTTGACTGACGCGCTGCATGGCGTGCAACTGTTCGGACAAGGTGTCGACCGATAATCGGTCGATGGGGAGCATCTGATGCAAAACCATCGTGGTGCTGTCGGCTTCCAATGCCAGAACGGCGCCGCGCGTGGCCGTTTGTTTGAGATTGGCGCATAACGCGTAATGCAGTATTTCGCTCTGAAAGGCAGTGGGCACTTCACCCAGCAGCACGAACAGCGTTAGCTCGCGTGTTTGGTCGCGAACCTGGAAATGCACACACACCTGGTCGTCGAGAAACAAGGAAGCGAAACCGCTTTCGTCAAAAACGGGCGCCTCAACCTGAAAGGTTTGGGCCACAGCGGTTAAGAAAGGTTGAAGGGCGGAACAATGTTGCATGGACAAACCTCCTGGGGGGGCGCGTGGTCGATTGCAAGCACTTTGGGAACCTGGCTGTAGGCGCCTCAGCCTCGGCCATTCGCCGGCTCAGACATCAACAACCAAAAACAAAACGATGGCTTTCGGTTCATTTCGAGACGACCTGACCTCGTCCCGTGCATTTGAATACACGACCAAAACCGTCAACCGGACGACTCCCTGACTCAAAACCAATATTTTCGTGAGCCAAGCCACCAAAGCCGCCGCTGGTCCAATCGCGTCGGCCAACCGCATCAAAACAAACGTGTTTGCACCTGCTTATGGCACCCGCCGCGCCCGCGACCAGAAGATGTCGGACCGGCGATGACGGCACCTTGACGCGGGAACCGAATCGGTGACGCGGGAACCGAATCGGTGACGCGGGAACCGAATCGGTGACGCGGGAACCGAATCGGTGACGCGGGAACCGAATCGGTGACGCGGGAACCGAATCGGTGACGCG
>JAUIFE010000048.1 GCA_030429565.1 Holophagae bacterium
TTTGATAGGAAACGGGATCTCCAGCCCGAAACTTGAGATTGCAAACATGACCCGACCGGTATTCCGCGACTTCACAAAAGAATTTGCGCCATAACCCACCAATTTCAGATTGGGGCGTCAAGGGCGGCGGTGCCTGGGGGCCAGCCTGCCGGGTATTTTTGTATTCCCGCATTAACTCAAGCGGGTGATGCAGAATCAGGTCCCCCTCACGCAGGGCTAGGTGGTGAATTTGGCCGTACGGAAGGAAAGAATAAGCGGTCCTAACTAGATGCTGGTAAGAGTAAGGGAGATCAGAGAGAAAAACCTTGTTCCTTGAAAATAGCGTGTGTGAAGAATGCAAAACAGCCATCCTTATAGATTGATATGCAGATATGGCGTGACAAAGGTTACGAAATGATCAATGCGATCAATCAATGAGCGAATTATAGCAAACGTCGTATCCTGTTTGAATGGAAAGGTTTGAAAAGATTTCCATGTCTGCCTTTACTGAATTTTTACAGGATAACTGCGAGCGACTGTTTGGTGGCGCGCCTTTGCGAGCGAAATTTCGTGATCGATCAGAAAATCGGCCCGTTTTTTGTAAAAATCCACGTGATTGCCTCTGGTCCTGAGCTTGAAAACGTAAGCCGGCAGGCATTTGCCTGTCCCACGTAAGGTTCATAGGCCCTTGGCTCGCTTGAGTTCATCCCACATCCGCCGTTGCTTTTCCCAGGACCACTCCTGATGAATGGGCCTCAGCAGTCTCGCTTTGATTGGATCTGATCCTTTTTTCACCAATGGCAGAAACATGACTTCCTCGGCGATATCCGGGGCAAGTTGCAATAGCTGCAAAAGCCGTGAAACGCTCATTGTGGTCAACCGATATTTCTTCGCGACCTCGGCCTGGTTCGCAAACTCACCTGTTCGAATTTTGTGGTCGATCAGAACCGCGCACTTTATCAGCTTACTGACGCGCGGGACCCGTCCGGGGCCGATTTTTTGTTCAAGCTCCCAAAGCTCCAGTTCGGGTTGTATGTGACGGGAGCCAACCCGTTTCTTTTTCAGTGCGATTCGTTTAGCTGGCAAGTTGGACCTCTCCGGACATCTGGCTAAGTGACTTGATCCCGTTTGAACGGAAGAAAATGCTATAGGAGCCGTACTTTCCTTCGTTCCCGTCGTACTCAACCCGCTCGATCAGAAGTTCTAACAAACGAAATCGATCTTCGAAGGGTAGGGCGTCCCAGATCGGTTCAAAAAGCCGCAGGGCTGCCCGAAATTCTGTGACAGAGAAGGTGGGCTCCAACTTTTCAAGTTCTTCGGTCACCGTGACAAGCTCCTGGTCGGTACCGGCTAATTCCGCCTCAAGCTGGGTCACTTTGTCGGGATCGTTTCCTTTTCGGCGGTGATAGTTCAGCTTGTCGAGTAGGCGCTTTCGTTGTGATCTTAGTGCCACGTCTTTGAGTTCGAGATCGGCCTTCAACCGGATGAATTCCGCCTTGGCGGTTTTGGTCAACTCGCGGACCAGGGGCTCGTCCATGGCCGTTTCGCGAATTTCCTCGATGACCTCCCGCTCAATCCGGCGCGCGGAAATTCGCTTCCTTTCGCACGCGCACTTTCCATATTTCATGTGTTCGCTACAGAGATAGAAAAAGTACTTCTTCCCGTTTTTGACGGTGTAGGTCGGGTGCATCAAAGCGGCGGAATGTTCGCAGTAAAGCAGCCCTCTCAGCAGCACATCTCGCCGGACGAGCGACTGCTCCCGGCCAAGGTTTGCACGGTCCTTGTGCTTGTTCTCCTCAAGAATGGCTTGGGCCTGTTCAAAAAGCTCGGGGTCCACAATGCCCTCGTGTTCGCCTTCAAACAATTCGTCCTTGAATAGGACTTTGCCGAGGTAGTGCCGGTTTTTGAGCAGGTTTGTGAGGTATTGTCGGTTGATTTGCTTGCCGCCGATGACTTTTCCAGCTCGCGTAGTTGATTTCTTTGTCCGAATGCCGCGGTCGTTGAGATCGACCAAAAGCGGTTGCACGGAGCGTTGCTCAACGTAGGCTTTGAAGATGGATCGGACAATTTCAGCTTCTTCGCGGTTTACAACAAGCCGCTTTTTTTCTCTGTCGATGTCGTAGCCAAGTATTGGCTTGCCGCCCACGTATTTGCCTTTCCGTCGGGCCGCGCCGATCTTGTCACGGATCCGCTCCGCAATCGTTTCGCGTTCAAATTGGCCAAATGATCCGAGGATGTTCAGGATCAACCTTCCCATTGAGGTCGTGGTGTCGAAGTTCTGTGAGACACTGGCGAAGCCGATGCCTAGTTCCTGAAACTCTTCAACCAACAGCACAAGGTCGCGAACGCTCCGGCTGATCCGGTCGACTTTGTAGACGATGATTGCTTCGAACTCTCCGGCTTTGGCATCCCTGAGCAGTTCCTGCAAGGCAGGGCGGTCAGTATTCGCACCGGTAAAGCCGCCGTCGTCATAGCGCTTTGAGACGACACGCCAGCCTTGAGCCCGTTTAGCTTCAATGAAATGGCTGCAGGCTTCGCGCTGGAAATCGAGTGAGTTGTCCTCTTGGTCCAGGCCATGGGAGGTCGACTTCCGGGTATAAATCGCCACACGAATTGGCTCGGAATTCGTATTGGTTTTGGGGGAAGTGGTTTTGACTCGCAAAATTGCGCTCCTAAAAAGTGTAAGGTCTCCCCGGTAAGTCGCCAAGGATAGAGGCGAAATACCGGGGAGAGCAAGCTGATTGATTCATCATAAAAAATCACATGATTGGCGTGTGTTCTCAGGCCCCAGCCTTCGGTTTAGACCCGAGTTTAAAGAAAGAAAATGGCGAATAACTTTTCCCCGTGGCCGTCTTCACAGCGGCGCTGAAGCTAGGAAAGACATGCCCGTTCCATTCAAAACCGTGCTCTAAAATCTTCACGGCAATGTGTTGGCCCTTAAAATTCCTCTCAAGAACCGTACCGGGAGGTGGGATTCTCGGATCGCGTTTCGCCAAAACTGGAGAAGGTGTTTCCGGTTCGGTTCTCCGGGTGCGGATGGGTTCCTTAGGGGCAGCCACACGTAGTTCGGAAAGGTCCGCGTTCATGAGGCCGTGGTCGATGAATTTTTGGGACATGCCGTTTTCAAGCTTGGCTTGATAGCCCCAAGCAATTCGATTGCGCATCCACTCGCGACGATGTGAATGGGGGCGTTCGTCAAAGACTTTCATGTAGGTAACCTTGAGTTCGGTTCCATCCATATGCTTCAACTTATCAAGAAAGGTAGCAGCGTCTTGGTTCATAAATGACTCCTGTTGCAAGGTTTACGTTGCGAGGACAGGTATAACTCCGTTTGTAAACCGTAGCCAGTGCTTTTACCGAAACTCAAGAATTAACCCCTTTTTTCTTGAGCAAGTAGCGAAAATGCCCTCGAATCAAAATGCGAACGATTTCCTGGCGGATTTGCGCGGGTGACATTTCTTTTGGATGTGGGACAGACATGGACTAGCTCCTTATTGTTCGCGGTCTTTTCAACCGCAGGTTCTACTTATAAGTAATTCATTTGAGCCAAAAAGCATGTCAGGAAATTTGTAAATCCATCAGAATGAGTATTTTACGGGCTGGTTGAAAAACGAAACTTTCGATGATTGAAAAATATTCGCTTGAGAATATGTGTCATGTTTCTTGGCCCCGGATTTTGTGATCGATCTAAAGATTTTGAAAAAGCCCGCCAATGCGAGCGATGGCATGTTAAGTAGTGAACCGGGAACTTCAGAGCCAAGGCCCAATGCTTTGTTTGTATTGTAAGATGTTTGTATGCTGTTTGTTTCGAGCTATTAACGGAGTTGGTGTTGTCTTGAGTTGTTACAATGATCGGCGACAGTAGTGCCTATTGAATGTGATTTGTTGACCGTCAACGAAAACAAATCCCGCTGTTATTTGACTTGTTGAAATTATATTCACGAAAGCAAACCGGAGGAATTAGTGTCTATTTCATTGGAATCTTTATATACCGAGATAAGCAGGGCATCGGATGCGCTCGAAATAATCGAGAAGAAAAGAGAGTTTCTGGTACGAAAGATTCAGCATCTTCAAGGCCTTTCTGACTGCTTGAGAATTGAAGATCAATCACTTGATTCAGAGAAAGGTTCGCGGCCTCAGTTAAATCAAGATGCCTTAAATGGTTTAGGGCAGTCTAATGTTGAAGAGGGCGAAAATCAAAATTTGGTCGCCAAAGATGAAAAGCTGAAAATAATTAAAGAAGAAAAATCTAATATTCCACACAAAGAACAACAACAAAAGCACCAGCTTGCGATGCTGGCTGCCTCTTTGCCTGTGAGGATCGCCAGAGAATTCACGGGCTCCAATGGTGAAGGATTGACCTCGCGAGAAGTATTTAGTCGTATTAAGGTCCTCGATCAAACTGTCAAGATTGGAACGGTCCAGGGGTACCTCAGCAAGTGGAAATCGCTCGGCCTCCTGAAGACCAAGCCAAGAGAAGGTGCGTCTGGATTTTTGTACTTTTGTACGCCGAAACTTGTGGCCTGGCTCGACAAAGAAAACCAAAAGCCAGCAGCCAATCGGCCAAAAGGGGGTGCCTTCATAAGGAAAAGCGAGCCGACGAAATCTCAAAAAAGCCAGGAGTCCCGATTGAGGCTTCAGCCAAAGGCCTGATAAATATGGGTTTGTAGTGGTGCGGATTTGTTTTCCGACAGAACAAAAGAAAATGGGTTACGAGCTGATTTCAAATTCCGATGAGAGCAGTCAAAAAGTGTGATACTTTTCAAATTGCTTGTTCGAACCACCGAGTAACATCAGAAAAACTAGGAGCTTGGCTTGTAACCCGTTTTTGGCTTTCTGTAGATAAAACCGAGAAAAAGCGAGAAAACCCCGCGCGCGGCTCCCAATTTTCCCGCAGGCATGGCGCTTGTGGTTCATGGTCAAGACTGGCGGATAAAATTTTCGACGAAAGTGCGGTCCCTCTAAAGGGCTTTAATTAAAGGGTTTGCAGTTGTTGAGTCTCTAAATGAGAAAAGGGCAATTGGAAAACCAACTGCCCTTTCGCTTCACGAAGCTACGTTTTTCAAAATGCAGCGATTTTTTCCACTTCGAACTCGCGAAATAGCCTGTTCGCAGATAAAACTGGCGACGTCGGAATCGGCCCGAAGCCATCTCCGGTATTCCGGTGTGTGGGTTCGAAAATTTTTTTAGGGCAGGTTCGTTTTTAAAATTTTCCGACATTCGCCTAAGTGTTTGTTTTGAATAGTCTTTTTTAATGAGCGTGGAGCTAAGAGTCATGTCCCATATGCCTGTCCAGTCTGAACTAAATGAAACCTCTGACTCAATACCGGAGGTTGTAAAATCGAGAGAGATTCAGGCTGGCTCAATCCGTGCTAGTCCCGGCTAGA
Organism: Holophagae bacterium; assembly: GCA_030429565.1. Lineage (GTDB taxonomy): Bacteria > Acidobacteriota > Holophagae > Acanthopleuribacterales > Acanthopleuribacteraceae > Acanthopleuribacter. The sequence continues at coordinate 5,367 of JAUIFE010000048.1, forward strand.
GAGTAATATGGTTGGCAACCGGTTTATTTTAAGGATGATCCGGTATGTACGTTGGATCTATGGAGAAGGGCGGGTGGTTTTGTCCTTTTTACATATCCTTATGGAGTCAGGTTCTACAACAGCGCTCGGACCGGCGGCCATATGGGTTTGGAGTAAGGGGTGAAAGCGCACCGCGTGAACGGGGGTCATCAAGTTGATCCCCGGCCATAAGGGGCGCCTCTTTACTTGGCAGTTCATGATTGGACTAAGCTGCCGAAAGGCATCTTGGTCATGGCTGAAATAGAAGAGATCAATGTTCCCATTCCCCATCTGAGCTAGTTCAACACAGACGGCCCAACAAGGCTGGTGGTCGAATCTCTCCTGGTAATCGGGGGCAAAGGAACCTGTCGTTACAAGCCCTTTTTCGGACCCCTGCCTCTGAAATTGGCGATGTTCGGCCCGCAATAGTCTCAGAATAAATGGGCTCCTTTCATGGAACGGACGTAAAGCCTCGTATTGCTAAGGTAAAACTTGGTGGATGGATCAATCAGAAATCTGTGAAGATAAGCTGAAAAAAAGTGGCTTTTATTCAGGTTGTGTGAGACTTAATAAGTGGTTAATCAATTTTCCTGTAATGGTGTCTGAAGAAGGCTTTTTTTTTATTCTCCAGTAAACACTTTCTCCGGGTTTTTTTTCAATCTCAATATCGAAGCTAAGCAAGAATGTGGCAGCAACTATTAATCCCCCTGTGATTAACGTATCGTACTGTTTGTTGCCTGCATTGGCATTGTCAGGGTTTATGGCGTCCTCTATTATGGGTATATAATTGCTGTTTCTTGCAAGGAGAAATAAGCCTTCTCTTGCCAAGCCTGCTTCTGTACTTTTCCGACTGACTTTGGTTGAACAGGTAGGTTCCTCTAGGGTTTTAAGTTGTGCGCGAAAGTCTTGGTTTTCAACTGGAAGTATATCCTTAGGTTCCTTTCCGGCCAATTCATTAGCGAACAGAGTGCTCATAACATCCTTGAATACAAGGACTGCAGCCCTCTCCTTTAGGTTGTTTATTTTGGATTCAATATTTTCCATGTTATCTCCTTTTTAGTCGTTGTATCTTGCTTCATAAACTACAGGGATAGACCAGTCATGCAAATTTCTACCGGCGGAATTCAAATCTTCAGCTGTGGTGGCGAGAGCTTTTCGACCGAATGTAGCGGCTTTTATAAAATCGTCCCCCTTTTGAAGAGATGAATAGAATCCGCAGTAGAAACATTGGGCCATTGTCAAAGATACTTTGTATCTCATTGCGACGACCCCTGCAACACCATACTTCATAACTGAAACATGAAAGGGAAAACCTTTTTCTTGAGTCATTGGCCAAACAGGGCTAGGGGTTGTTAAAGGCGATAAAAGTTCAGGTGTTGTCGTTTGTGCGGATTCACAAGCGTTTAGAACTAAGTAGGAAACGCCAGCTTCCTCTAGGATTTTGCCGAACCTGTCACCGTCAACAAGGTCGAAAGAATCATAGCTGTGTTCGTCCTCGAAGATGATATATCCACGTTTTTCTTTTGTCTGATAAAGGCCGTGTCCATCAAAGTGAACTATATGAAATGGATTGCCGTTTTTTAGCGCCTCTAGAAGATGATGTTCAATGTTTTTATATGTAGCTGACTTTATGTGTTCAAACTGAATGTCAACTTTTCCTTTGAGTTTGTTGAGCATGGCGGTTAACATAGTGATGATGGCATCTTCGGGGATGTCCCTTGCTGATTGCCGACAAGTAACTAAAAGAACTCTCAAAGAGTCAAGATTAGTTATGGCCTTCTTTTGGGGGGCTATATCTTTAGGTTTTCTGGTGAAACTATTGCAGAATAATGCTAATGGAGGCTGTCCATTTGGTACCATAAGTTCCCAAGGATAAGCATGCCCACGCGCGCTTTCAGGAATTATTTCCACTTTTAGTTTTTGTAAGTTTTCACGGATTGTCCTCCATATCTCTGCTGTATCTTGGTGTGAAAAAAAAAGATGGTCCCAGATGCTAGAGCCAATTTCTAGAACTTTATTATCTTTGTCGCTGTGTGACTTGAGGTTGAAGAGCCGGTGATTTTCAAAATAGTCCTTCAAGAAAAGCATGTCGCTATGATCTATTATAAAAAATCTTCTGTCAGAAAGTGCCGTGTGCTTGTGTCCTGAGACATTAGATGCTAACGAAACCGAAAAGGACAAAAGGCGAGGGTTTTTGTGTAGAGTATTTTCTTGAATTTGGAGAGTGAAGCTGTGGTTATCTTTTTCGATCATGGGTGGTGTAATGCTTGCCTGATCTTCAGCGCGGTTTTCTGGTAGAAAAACAACATCAGACTTGTTGAAATATTTATGTTCTAATGAGTCTGAGTAGCCATCTTGGTAATAACAGATTAACATTGCTTCAGTTTCGTTATTTAGTATTTTATTGCATTCGTCGCACCTGTATGAAGCCGTCAATAATCCCTCTGCGATTTTTGCATATTCTCCAGGGTAATGCTTCCAGTTAATTTTTTCGATTTGTGAGCGTTTTTCCTGGCCGTGTTCTATGCAGTAGAGGTATGACAATATACCCTCCAATATTAAACGAGCAGTGTCAAATGATCTTTCATCGGGGATTTGCCTTGGAAGCTTAAGCGCTAGGGCGCTCAGGCCGACGACTTGTGGCTACGGGGCGTTAACTTATTGCATAGGCTAAAGAGTGAGATGTCAATGATTTTCTTGAATGCTCTGATGACCAGACTTCTGCTGGGTGACGGCCACGTTCTACGGGTGAGGTCGAGTGGAAGGAGAAGAATAAAGCAGCTTCAGGCTGGTTCTGGCGAGTGTGAGGTTTTGAATCAGGCTTGTTCTTCCGCTCCCGAATTGCAGGCGTCGAAGGTGCCCGTAATCGGGAATTTGGCCCTTGTGGCGGCAAAGCGAAATGGAAGTGATCCAGCAAGTTTAAGGCGAGCATGATGATTACTTATTTTCTTGTTTTTGGGAGAGCAAGCCCTGGGAAAGCTCATGGTGGTCGACTGCCTTCAGCAAGGAATAGTCAGGAGAAGACCGTGGCGAATTATGGCTGAAATCGGTGCCTTTTTGTAAAAGCCGGATCATTTGGCGACATACTGATACGTCTCACGTAAGATTTGATCGGCAAGTTCCTTTGATTCATTCCAAAAATCAAAGACAAGATCCCTGTTTTCCTCAGTCGGAATAGTTTGCCCCTTATCGTCGACCCTGGTTCTTTTATGCCGCTCAACCCTGTTCATTGCCTTTATTCGGCGGAACTCAAATTCTGCGATTTTATCACCTAAAGCCTTGTCAGGAATGGCCTTTGCTCGTGCAAACACAGCCTCCCTTTGCTCGGACCACTTTTGATAAACTTCAGGGTAAGGCGGCATCGCTTTTTCCCGCGACTTTGCGTGAATGTGTCCAATTGCGACCAGCTCCATGGTAATGAACTCATAGACAGGTTTACAAAAAAGATCGACTTTCGCAGTGTACTCGCGAGCTTTCCTTTCTCGATACGATGTGAACCATTGACCGATAATAAGAGCGGAAAGGGTGCCACAAACTGCGATGATGGCACCAAAATGGGGAGAATTCAATAGTGGCCGTGACCCGCTTTAATAGACAGGAGAAGGAGGTAAAATTCGGAGATCAGTGGAGGGATACATGGCAGCACGCAGAAGTCGATTTAGTGAAGACTTTCAGAAGGACGCAGTTCACCAGGTGGTCGAACGCGGATATTCTGTCGCAGAAGTGGCTCAACGTTTGGGGATTTCTCCTAAGACGCTTTACGGATGGAAGGCCAAATACGCCAAAGGACGAAAGCCCCTGAGCAAGGCGGAAAACAAGGACCCCGATCGCGAAATAGCCAGGCATAAAGCTGAACTTAAACGGGTAACCGAAGAGCGTGACATCCTAAAAAAGGCCGCCGCGTACTTCGCCAAAGAGTCCGGGTGAAGTATGCGTTCATCAAAGCCCACCGCCGTGAGTTTCGTGTAACGTCCATGTGTCGCGTTTTGGGTGTTCATCGAAGTGGATATTACGCGTGGCTCAAGGCGCCGGAATCGGCAAGAGCCCTGGAAGATCGGCGCATTTTCAAGGAGATCGAGCGTAGTTATCACGCAACCAACGGGATTTACGGCAGCCCTCGGATACACCGAGATCTTCGCGCAATTGGGATTTGTTGTGGCCGAAAGCGTGTCGCCCGTTTGATGCGAGAGCATGGATTAGTCGCCATTCGGGGTTACAAAAAGCAACGGTACAGGACAAGCCAACCCGCCGAAGCCGCGCCAATTCTGGTAGCCCGCGAGTTTACAGTACAAGTGCCCAATCGGGTGTGGGTAACCGATATTACATATTTGCGGGCTGTTGGAGGATGGTTGTATCTCGCAGCGGTCATGGACCTGTATTCCAGAAAAATCGTGGGATGGGCCGTTTCTCAGCGGATGACCACGGATCTGGTTCTAGATTCGCTCCAGCAAGCGATTTCGCGGCGCAAACCCGAACCAGGCTTGGTAGTTCACTCCGATCAGGGCTCTCAGTATGGGAGTTACGACTGGGGCATTTTCTTGGCCGATCACGGGGCTAAGCCAAGCATGAGCGGGCGGGGCAACTGTTGGGACAATGCAGTCAAGGAATCGTTTTTCAGCTCGTTAAAGCGGGAACACATTCGCAACAGGAGGTATGTGTCGCTGACAGAGGCACGGCAGGATCTCTTCAGCTACATTGAGATGTTCTACAACCCGGTTCGAAGACACAGTTTTCTCGACTACATTAGTCCGATCGAATTCGAAAAAAGACACGCCTCCTAGATGTCTACAAAAGCGGGGTATTGCCATCAGCCGAAAACGCATTTTGATCCTGGCTGTCTATAGTCTCGATGCTGTTACCTCGTTCACCAGAATGTGTTGTGTTCCTAGTTTGAAAGTAAAGCGATTGTATTTTTTTTGGTCGTGGGAAATTAAAGAAGGTTGTGGGAATTAACGGTTTTGAACGCAGAGAGAAGGGAGGGTAGTCTTGTCGCTCTGTGCGAAAACGACTTTCCTTGAGAATTATCGCTTAGTTGTGTTGAGACGCTAGCGGTCTGAGTTACGAGCTTGTTAAAAAAAATTCAATATGCGTGTTCTTTGAGCCGAAAAGTGTTCTCATTGTGTTCCCTACCTCTTCGAGAACGAGGCATTAATGAGCCCCTTTTCTGGTCGTGTCGTACCCATGCCGGAACTTCGCGCCGCCCGGATCTTGATCGTCGATGACCAAGTGATCATTCGGCGTCAACTGGAAATCATACTTGGAAAACATTATCTGGTTACGGCGGTATCTAGCGGCGCTGAAGCGCTCCGGCATTGTGAACACGAATCGACCGATCTCATCCTCATGGATGCCCATATGCCGGAAATGGACGGTCTGGAAACCTGCCTGCGACTCAAAAAGGACTCGAGATGGAATACCATACCGGTCGTTTTCGTGACTGCAAGGACAGAACCGGAACTGGAGATAGAGTGTTGGAATGTAGGCGCGAATGATTTCATATCCAAGCCAGTACATGCCCAAACATTACTCCTCCGCGTAAAAGCCCAGTTTACTCTAAAAAGTCAGGCAGATACCCTACGGCAGCTAGATTTTTTAGATGCTGGGACGGGAGTTTATGCACGACGGTATTTCGACCAACAGCTTCCTCGGTATGTTCGGCATGCCAAAAGGACCTCAACACCCTTAGCATTGCTCCTTGTACGCAGCGATTACCTGAAAGCTTACACCTATCGATACGGGCAAGTTGCGGGCGAAAAATGGCTTCATGAAGCGGCTCGATCTATTAAATCTGTACTCCGTCGACCCTGGGATTTCGTGGCCAGGTACGCCACTGACAAATTTGTATGCCTGCTGCCGGATACAAATTTAAGCGGGGCCGAGAAGGTTGCGGCCAACCTTATTCAGGACCTTCAAGAGCAGACGGAAGACGTGACGGAAGAAAGCGTTCGGGGTTCGTTACCGGTGAGTGTCGGAATTGTTGCTGGACCGGTGAACGCTGAAAACGATGCGGATGATCTGCTTCAACTTGCCAAAGTGCAACTATGTAAGGCCAAGCGGAGCGGCCGAAACATGTACTGTAGCGCTTCGTATCAGGCAGACCCTGATTAATTCCGTCCTCAGCTCGAAGGCTAGGAGACCATTTTGCAGCATAAAAACATCATCCTGATCACGGTATTTGTCGCTGTCACTTTGAGCGTTGTGTATTACACGAACCGGCAAGCGCAGCGTCAGGTTCATGAAGAAACCAAGCAGCAGATGGATCAGCTTTTAAAGGAAAGTCATGACACCCTGGAGCGAAACCTAAACAGAGCAAGCGAAGACCTGCGCTTCCTGCTACGTACCCCGCCGATTCAAGGGATCGTGAGATCCACACAAAACGGCGGCGTCGACCCCTATGACGAGACCAAGTTACACCAATGGAAAGAAAGGCTTACCACGATATTTCAGGCATTCTTGGAAACAAATAAGGTTCTTGCGCAGGCCCGCTATATCGGCGTTGCCGATGAAGGCCGCGAAATTGTGCGGGTCGATCACCGAAAAGGAACGACCCGCGTAGTTTCAGAGAAACATCTTCAACAAAAAGCCGCAGAACCGTATTTTCAAGAAGTCCTAAGCCTTTACGCTGGTGATATTTACCTATCCAACATCACGCTAAACCGCGAGCACGGGAAAATTGAGTTTCCGGCTTGGCCGACCTACCGGGTGTGCTCCAAAATCACTGATCAAGTGGGGGACGATTTTGGCATGCTCGTGCTCAATTTTGATGCCCGCCCCATGCTGCAGCTCCTCCGCGACCAAGTACCTGCCACTTATGATTTATACGTGGTATCGGAAGCCGGCCAGTTCATTTACCACCCCAATCCGAAACGCAGGTTCGCAGCAGAACAGGGCGCTTCCTATCAATTTAGTGATGAGTACCCTGGAATAGACCTAGAGAGCCCCATAGTATTCAAAAAGGCGATAAGCAGCCAGGAAAGAGAGCCGTTCTACCTGGCATCGAAAGATATTCCCCTTTCCACTTTGGAGGAAGGTCGGCAATTGAGCTTGGTAATCGCCATTTCCGAACACCGTATTTCAGAGACCATTCTTCACCGGCAGCGTGGGTCAATGATTGCGCTCATGAGTATTCTTGGTGCGGCAATGGTGATTATCTTTTTATTAAACAGCAACTACCGCAACACCCTGCAGCTCAGCCAAACGCGCGAAACATTTGAAGCGCTGGTTAACAGTTCCTCCGATGCGATAATTATGACTAATACCCATGGACGAATTTCTTCCTGGAACCAGTCATCAGCAGAGCTCTTCGAGCTCTCCAAACAGGCCGCCAAGGGCAAAAACGTGTGGGACATTGTTACACCAATACACAGGGCACAGTTTGATGAAACCGCCATCCGAAGGGTTGTTACCGGGGAGAATATTTCATGGCCTCGAATGGGCGTGGTGTTGGGAAGTGGTGCCAAAATCGATCTTTCCGTGACCCTTTCACCAGTCAACTCGCGTGGCGAAACCATCGGCGTGGCTGCGATTCTGAGGGATGTCACCGAGCAGCAACGAACTGAAGACCGCATGAAGGTGCTTAACCAAAACCTAGAGGTGGAAGTCGAGCACCGTACGAAAGAACTTGAGCAGGAGCGCAAAAAAGCTGTACATGCGAGCCAGGCCAAGAGTGCTTTTGTTGCCAACGTCAGCCATGAGATCCGTACACCATTGAATGGGATCCTCGGGATGTTGCGATTGGTGAAAGGAGGGCCTTTATCCTCCGATCAAGAGCGTTACCTGCGAATGGCTGAAAACAGCGCCCACACCTTGATGATGCTCATCAACGAAGTGCTGGACCTCTCCAAAATCGAAGCGGGCAAGCTGGTTGTCGATGAAGTCACCTTCAACCTGACAGCCCTATTGAGTGAATTTGGTTTATCGATGGCGATACCAGCACAAGAAAAAGATCTAGAATTCGTCCTCGATATCGCCGATATCAATTTTCCGCAAGTCATTGGCGACCCGCATCGTCTGAAACAGGTTTTGACCAATTTGATCGGGAACGCGGTGAAGTTCACCCATCAGGGGGAAATCATTCTGAAAGCCAAGACTCAATTCAGTGGGCATGGCGAAATTTTGCTGGAATGTTCGGTGAGTGATACCGGAATTGGAATTGCGCCGGACAGAATTGACGAGGTTTTTGCAGAGTTCAATCAAGAAGAGCGAGGAACCACACGAGAATTTGGCGGGACAGGGCTGGGATTGTCCATTAGCCGTAAACTTATCGAGAAGATGGGCGGCCAAATCCGAGTCGAAAGTGAAAAAGGCCATGGGACAACCTTCACCTTTGTCCTCTCTCTGAAACCCTCACATATCGTACCCGAGAATCCTGTGAAACTCGATCTAAAGGGCCGCTACGTTTTGGTCGTTGATTGGAACGCCTCTAGCAGCAAGGCCACTCGGCGCCTCCTAGAAAAACACGGCAGTCAGGTCGATACTTTTGGTACGGCAGCGGAAGCACTTGCTCATTTACGACTCGCAACCAGCCCTATTTATTCTCACGCGATCATTGACCATTCCCTTCCTGATCTTACCGAATCTCGGTTGCTCTACCATATTTTTCAGGATCACCTCGTTCCCACATCCCAGGTATTCTTGGCTGTATCCAACAAGCCTCTTTATGAAGAACCCTGGTGGGAAAGGGTACGGAGGATGGCCAAACCCATCACTCCGATGGAAATCACCCATAGCCTTCAGGTCAACGGCAAAGCGCCATCTTTGGCTTATTCCGGTATCAACGAGGAGGATGGTTTTGGGTTTGGGGAAAAGTTCGGCCTGTGTGAAGGAGAAACAATCCTTGTCGTCGATGATAACCAAATTAATCGTGAAGTGCTCTCGGGGCTCCTGAAAGCTTTGGGTTTGCCGTCACAAGTCGCTGTCAATGGACAAGAAGCCCTTACCCGGCTTCGGAATGATCCGAAAGTGGTCCTCATCATGATGGACTGCAATATGCCGGTAATGAATGGGTATGATGCGGCTACCGAAATTCGGAAAGGGACTGCCGGAGCTGCCGCAAAGTCAGTCCCGATTATCGCCGTGACGGCCAACGCCATGGTAGGTGAGCAAGCGCTTTGCCTTCAGGCCGGCATGAACGACTACCTTTCCAAGCCGATTCGCCATGAATTGTTGAAGGAAAAACTCGCAATTTGGCTTAAGAGCGTTGAAGGCCACCTTTCATCAGGCGGTTCAACTCGCACGCCCATGGGATCATCCAAAACTGGGCATCAATCCGAGGGGGGCGAACCAGAAGAAAAAGCAGATTCGGCGATGATTATCGATTTCGATCTGGCCCTCGAGAACATAGATGGGGATCGCGAGCTCCTGGAAATGCTTATCAAGATCTATCAAGACTCAATCCCCGACCAAGTAGAAGAGTTGGAAATCGCAATTGCCCAGAATGATCCCGACCAAATTTATGACGCAGCCCATTCCATTAAGGGCGCTGCCGCCACTATAGGTGCTCGTCAGATATCAAAACTTTCGCAGGAGATGTGCTTGGAAGCCCGAAAGAATGAACCTTCCAGTGCACGGTTAGAACTCCTCTGGAATCAATTTCTGTCAGAGCACACCAGTGTTCTCCAGAGCATTGAACAAAGACTAGAGCTAACTTAATTGCTTCTGCTTCTAGTAATGACTTTTGAAGATAGGCTCTTGTGCGCTTGCAGCTTCCTGCGACCAGATACCCCGAAGGCGCCGACAGTGGTTGATGTACCAAAGTCAGCGCCTGGATGTTTTATCCCAAAATTCTCCTGAAGCAATTGCTGGTTAAAAAGGAATCAGTTTCGCCTAAAGTTTTTGAAACCAGTCATCGTTGACGGTTACCAGTTCGACCATTTCTGATTTGACACCCAATTTCAGTTCCTTGAGGCGCTCAGCGAGCTGCTCTCCGTCGACGAGATCAATCAACGGAACGCCGTCGCGGATCGCTGCCTCGATGGCACTTGTGGTGAAGCTGCCGGTTGTGATGATTAGGCCGTGGTTGCCGCGCCCGAGCATCGCACCGCGAAAATCGCGGACTTGCGACTTTGTTACAGGCTCAAGCGTGTGCTTGACCTGGAAGAAGACTTTGGCGCTGACCAAGGGATTCAAGCGCAACGTGCCATTGCCTTCGATGCTTCCGTCCTCGGCCCGGCCGTCGACGTTGAGTTGGATAAAACCTGATTCGCGAAGTAGGCGCTGAGCCAAGCGCGCGAAGGCTTCGGCCGAGAAGGTGTTCCCGTGCAGGATTCCGTGTAGCTTCGTCTGCCAGGTGGCGGATTCTTCCTCGCTTACTTCCGCAATCAAATCCATGTATTGGGTGTTGCCTAGGTCAGCTTCGGGGCTGCCTTGGTTTAGCGGTATGCGCCTTAGCGGGGTGTTCTCGCTTCTGGTTTACGGCAACCTGAAGACGGCGGTCACCAATGTCTACAAGGCCAAAAAGTGGGAGGAACAGCGGTGGTTAGGAAACGCTCTCCGAAAAGGGAACCAATTTTGAGCCAATGGCAATCGAAAAGGGATCCATCGACGGCGACTTGTTCTTCTCGAGGCCCATTGCCGCAATTCAAGCGTGTGAATCGATCTCAGTGGCGGCGCGCGGCTGCAAATTGTAAAAGCCGAATTTGACTTCGTGGCTCACTAGGGAGGTAGCGCGGTTTTGGTCAATCCTTTCAATGGAAGGTCGACGCTCGCCTTTGTGATTCCGCCTCACCCCAGGCCCGGAGGGCGGGTGGTTGTAAGTGGACCCGATGACAGGGGTGAATATCGATCATGTATCAAATAGTGAAGCCGTTGCAGTTAACCTGTCGGCGGCTTCTCAGAGTTGGTTTCTGTCGGAGTGTGGTAGATTGACCTGCGCGAAGCCTGATTCGGCTGGCCAGTCCAGGTCAATCTTGCAGATTTTTTTGGCGGTGGTCATGATCGATCTTTCTGAATTTGCACCGAAGCACCTGTTAGACATTCGTGACTTTTCTGAGATAACACCTGCAGAGACTTTCACCTTATCGCAAATCCTCGACCACCTAATGGATAGCCTTCGAGACTTTCGTTTCAAACACAGGGCGCTGCAGGATGGGTGCGTCTCGCGAGTTGACCCGAACCCACTCAAAGAACAGTTGAGTTCGGTGGACAGCTGGTTTCGTCGGGTTATGCCCGGCAAGCATGTTGACCTGGGTTTTGATCTTCGGAAGATCGCGCGCTTGTTGACCGACCAATATTTTTCGATTTCCGAACGGGTCGAAAGAGTCGAACAGGCGCTTTTTGAAGTTGAGGATCGGCTAGTTCTGCTGGACCTCAAACTGTCTTACGCCCATGCGGTGGTGGGTCATTTTACGTGTTCGATCCGAGACCTTTCCGACCTTGCGCTCGCCGGAGTTCTTCATGCTGTGGTTCGTGACACTGAGTCACTTGAGTTGCTGCTTCGGACGCCGCCTCAGAAGGACCCGATTCAGGATAACGTTTCCCGATAATTTCTTCCTTTACCTAAATGGGTGAGTGGTGAGAACGAGTTGACACCTTCACTTAAGCGTTACTTGAGCAAATGCGTGGTGATATGAAACAATGGTGCTTCCCGTATCCGCCTGTTGCACAATGGGATACGAGGAGAGTGTGTTCGTGGTCACCAGATGATCCCTTGCGGTGCTCGCTGTGGCAATTCGAGATTGCCCGATAAAACCAAACTAGCGATAATGCTGAACAAAAACATCGGTGGTAAATTATGGATCGACGCACCTTCGCCAAAACCCTCACAGGAACCGCACTCGCAACCGTTACCCCAAACTTTTTGAGTTCGACACAAGCCGCGTTTGCCAAAAGCCCACAACCCGATCACCTTCTCATTGAACTGGGCTACAGGTGGTTATCGCCTACCGAGTTGCTGGAGCCCATTCTCCGGTCGATTGCTTCCGTTCGCCAAGACTTCTGGCACGGCTCCAACTTTCTATTGCCGACTTGCAGGGTGCGCGACAATCTCGATCTCGAACCTTTCGCTTACCGCATTTCGCAAAACGGGAAGCTTCTGCAGTTTGGCTACAAACAGCCGGCAACCTTTCTTTTCGTGAACCCTGACCGTGATCAGGTGTCCAACTTTCCGGCACATGAGTTTTTCGACGATTTGGGTTACCAATTGTTCTGGGTTCCGAATGATCAGTTCGAGTCAGCCAAAGCTGCCGGTCTTAATCATATCGATTATGGGACCTTCCTCGCTGTACAAGCGGGTGTCGGCTGTTATCGTCGGCAACGAGATACAGAGAGATCCTCGGTGTAAGTGGCGAAGAATCAGGAATCCCGCGCTTATTACGGCATGCTAAATAGTGATCACTGTTTTTTGGAATCGATTTGAATTTTGCATTAGGCCAGGAAGGGAACTCTGGCTTTTCTGCTCACTTGATTATTCGATGAATTTGACCTTCAAACCCCGGTATCGTTTTATCAGACCCCTGAACCAAATGCGCGACGATATGCCATGGGCGAACCTCTTTTCTGACAAGAGGCTGCTTATCGAAAGCGGTTCAGCCGCGATTAGACACCCACCTAAGGGTTGCCCCCGGAAGAGCCAAGTTTATCAGGGGCGTCTGGGAGAGGATCATGCGGGGAGTTGTCCGACTGAACACTAATTCCAGGAGTAACCAAAGGCTCCAGTGATTTGGAATACCCCTCGGGCGAAAAGATCACCTCATCAGTTTCAGTTAAAGCACTGAAAGTATTTGAATTTGTTCTCGCAGCGACATCGAGGCTTAGCTGGGCCTGGTATGCTCTCTGTAGTGTATTAAATACGCTTGCGTCAATTTTCACTTAGTCCCCTCTTTGTGGGTCGGTGCACTTTTCGGGCAAGCTCTAGATCAGAACTGATAAAGCTTTTGGTGGCATTGAATCCATTTTCCACCTTCATAAAATGGAACCTATGGATTTCCACCAGACGAGCCTGGCTTATCAGGGTCGCCCGGAAGAGGGTCGTGCGGAGTTATTTCATTGGATGTAGAAACCGGCTGCTCGCTTAATCTAGAATAAGCCTCTTCCGAAATAGTAACTTCATCCGATGAGTTGCTTGAATCCCTATCGTGTGTTTTTTCAACGGCTGCTTGATTCTGCTGGCTCAGGTATGTTCTCGTCAAAGCGTTTGAAACGCTGAAATCTATTTTCACTTCACTCCCTCCTTGCGGGCTCATAAACCTTCAGAGCAAGTTCTAACTCAGAGGCTATGTAGTTTTTAGTTGCTTCAAAACCATTTTCTACTTCTGTAAAATTAATTCCTGACACAGGCAACTCCATGCGTTCTGCCCAGAGAACATCATAACTCTGAATGTATTCATCCAGCAGTACATCTCCAAGCGTCTTTGACAACCCTTGAGAAACCTTCAAACACCGAAAACTGTTTTCAATCTGCCCCGCCGCCGTAAGCAACATAGATTGATGGGCATTAAAGATCGCTAAATGATACTTATTTTTTTCGATCAATGCGAGCCGAATTGAGTCCTCGCCATACTCAATTGCCTTGCTTAAATCTCCTTCAAGCAGCCAGTATTTAGAATATAAGTGCTGGATTTTTCCTCTGAAATAATCAGAAACAACCAACTCGCCTTTCTTTATATAGTCATGCATGGACCCGGCATCGTTTAGGTAATACTGACAGCAGGCAATTTCAAGATAAACAGCTCTAAGATCCATTCGCAGGTGAGCTAGCCCAAGAAGGTTGGCTTCTGCGCCGAGATAAAAAGAAAGCGCACTGTCTAAATCCCCGCGCTGAAAACTCGCCAAGCCTAGTGCATGTTGCCCCTTGGCAACCCAACCCGGATTCTTGTCTTCAAGCAAGGCGCTGGCATGCTGTTCGATCTCAGACATTTCTACCTTAGGGTCATTCGCTAATGCTAGCAACCTGCCGTACAACTCTGTTTTCGTTTCCACTTTTTTGGACAGATCAGCATAAGGCTTGAGTGATGCAGGGCCTTCCTCATTATGCATTTCGGTTAAAGTTTTTGCTTTCGGACGTAAATTTAAATAGAAACTTCCGCCAAGGACGCCAATACAAATCCCTAACACAATAGAAACCTGTACGATAGAGGAGGTTGGCACTCGATTAGGGCGGGGCATCCACGAAAGCCAGCCGGCCATTCTTCGATTGCGCTTCGTTGGGCTACCACCTTGAGAAGCACTTGAGTGGTTGTCTGTCCCATGCTCGTCGCGCGATGTATGGCTTCCCAGAGAATCTGCTTCCTTCTGGTTCTGCGAATGACACGCCATGGACGCTTGCGTGGTTACCTGGGGCTGCTCCTCATCAACCTGGCATTCATTGCTTGTGCCTTGTAAATGTTGGTCAAGAAGGGCCTGATTAAATAAAGTAACGGTTCCCTTATTTTTTGAGATTAGGTCAAGCAGGTCTTCCACCGGGGTAGCTGGCTCCTCCCCAAGATAAAGCGCGGCAAAGAATGAATACTGAGCACCCAGATACAATTTCATGCCGTTTTTCTTCCCTCCGTATTCCAAAGTAGCAACAGGCTCCATTGCCTTTTCTAGCCCCTTCGCTTGACTGTCACCTGGAGGAAGGTTTTTCAGCGCACTCTCTGTTCTACTTTTCATGAACCGAGCCAAAAACGACTGGACGACCCTTCTGCGCCTCAAGCCTTTTTTGTCTTCCTCCGAGATCCGTGGATCAAGCGCCCAGTGCTCAATAATGCTTCCCGTGGAGTAAGCCACATGGGGAATTAAGTAGAGCAAATTGCGGTCGTTGCCTCCCTTTTGATTCTCTGGTGCGACCCCTTCTGTTTTAGCCTCAGACCCTTCCGGCATTTTGTCCTCCAAATTAATTGATCAAGGAATGAAGGTTCCGATTCGGCGCGCGACCAGTAGGTCACTAGAGAATTCGCCGTACCCTCTCGGAACTTCGCGGCTCGGAGTGCAACCGTTCCTTAACTATGTGAATTGAAAACACTCAAATTTCCGAAAATAGTCTAATTCGGCATTCTTACGCCGTCAACCAGATCTCGCTCTCTCCAGCTTTTGATGCGCCTCGATTTAGTACCGAATAACTCATTCAGTGTTTACGTAGAAGGTGCTCGTTACGCGAATCAAGAAGATCACGACACCTATAGCTTACAAGTTGCAGGATGGAATATTCAATACAGGGCTTGGAAGCTCCTGTAATCATAAAGCTTGTGCGGTTACCGCTCCGTTCTCATGGACCCTGTGGAAAACGATTCGCCCAGTCTCGGAAGCTGATTCATTAGTTTTTGCAGACAGCTTCGTTGAGGTGGAAGCTGTTTGCTAGGGCTGGGGTAGGTGAATTTTCATCAGCAAAAATCGTCCACAATTCGCCAATTTCCGGGGCATAAGCCCATGGAAGCTGAAAAACAAGCGTTGAGTGAGATTGGAAGTCGAGCGTCGAGCCAACCGCCCTTGCTCTCCCTCAGGAGTACCGAAAAGCCAAGTGAGCTACAGAATCTCAAGCCAAGTTTGCGGATTTTTCCAGCTGAGCAACCAGACTCGACCAGCTTCGGTTAAATACATAAAGCTTCGAAAAGCCGCCAAATGATATTCCAAACCTGCGAAGTTCTTTAATTTAACCTACTATCTAAAAAAGTTGTTTTTTCACTTGAAACACCATTTGTTTCGAGTTACAACTTGTCCCCAGGTTGGGGATAGCTATTCGATATATCTTGATACGTGATACATAAAATCTATTTATTTAAACCCCTCAGGTGAAATCCTGAGAAGGAGGCATTCGATGTTTCAGTTATTACTACCGAAGAAAAAAACTTCTCGTTTCGTTAATTTAACAATTCAGACAGCTTCATCACTTTGTACGGCACTAAAAAAGAAGAATTCAAGTGATGTTCCGTTTTTAAGCCAAGTGCCGCCGTTTTTCATGTTGGCAGATGGAGAAGGCCAGGGAGATCATGGTGAACTGGCCGCCGCGCTTGCTACTCGCTTCATGCAAAAATGTCTTGAGGATGCTTGGTCCGACGACCAGCAGTGGCGATGGCCGTTGAGCTGGGGTGCTCCACCTGAAAATGTGAATGTTAATGCTCCTGAAATCCTTTTAAACCATGCGCGGAACCTGACTCATGAATACCTCCTTAAGTTCAAGAATAAACATAAGGACTGGAGCGATATTTCGGCTGCTTTGACTACCGCATTTATCGTCGGAAATACACTTTATGCTTCCCATACGGGATCGAACAGAATCTATCTTTGTCGTGACTATGATTTGCAGCGAGTCCATGTTGGATCATCAACTGCGATGATCGGTGATGCTCAATCCCACATTGATTATCTTGAAAAAACAGGGGTTGGTAGATTTCCTTTTTTGGTCAGTAAAGATCTCGTTGCAGGTGATCGGCTGTTACTTTGCACCAAAGGGATCGGTGCTTTAACGTATCAAGACATCCACAACATCATGACGCGACAAGAGCAAAGTGCCGGAGAGTTGGCCGAGGCCCTTATTGGAGCAGTGCATGCCAAGGGGCCTATCGAGGACACGGCGGTTTTGGTTGTCTGTGTTAGGCAAGGTTGTGAGTCATGAGCCGCTCCAAGGAAGTGATCCAAGTTAGAAAACTAGATTCGCCTGATTTAGATGCCAATCAGATGCTGCAAATGGATGGCATCTACCGCCTTACTGATGTTTGTCGCTATCTGTTTTTCACACCTGACCAAATTCGCTATCAAGCAAAGCGCTGTTCCGATTCGCGTAATGTGATGGGCGTTTTCCGTTTTGAACCCAGGGGCACTTACTTGGTCGACATGCCTATTTTTTCCAAATGGATCGCAGAGCTCTGGCTTGGCCCTAAAAATTGAACGCTACAGGTCCGTCTGGACCCCTCCTCAAACCGAAACCTTGGGGATGCCATTGCTCGTTGGTGTGCCCATGAATCCAGTCCTTGGTTGTAACCACCTCCATTTTGAATCCGTTTTCTAAACGGCTCTGACGAAGTTTTCCTCTTTGTCGTCGAAGCCATTAACCCATTCGCAAACAGAAGACATTTTGACGCACGTCCACACGAAGTTGCTTCCAAGGCTAATTCGTGGTTTTGGTCGCAGCCGTCCTTGTTATGACCCTCTTTTGCCTCGGTCCAATGGACATGGATGAGCGCGAGTAAACTGTGGGGCTCATGATGCTGCGACCTCTTTTTAGAAGGATCTCACATTGACACATGTATTTGATCGGGACGAACGAATCAGGATAGAGGTGCAGGCTGACTGGTCGGTTGAGACGCTGCTAAAGCAGGTGGGCATGGTCCCGCTTAGAGACGCGATTAAGATTTTACCGATTCGGTCGGCTGATGTGGTTCGCGCTTGCCATGAACTGGAAAAGGCTGGAAAGGATGCGTACCTGGTGATGGGTGCCCGGAAGTTGTGGCAGAGCTGGATTCTGAGAATGGTCGTCTTTGCGCCATTCTACCGTGCCAAGCTGATGCCGAAATACCAAGCAGTGGACCCCTCTTGGGATAGCGAAACGGTTCTGAATCAGGTTGGAACATTTTTATTGTCCGAGGTCTATCGCCTGACGCCCTTTAGCGCTCATCAGCTCAGACACCAATGTCAGTTACTCAAAGATTCTCGTCAGGTGATGGGTGTTTATAAACATCCTGAGCTAAAGCGTTACCTGGTGGATATGCCTGTTTTTCGCCGATGGCTCAAAAAATTATGGACAGAAGGCACACCCACCCTGTCAGAGCAAAGTCCTTCAAGCAAAGATCATAAATGAAGGGTTTTGCCCTGGTATGCGAGAGCTGGGAATGCTGCTCCTTTTGTGTTGGCAACCGGGGGCTCGGTTGCTTCTAAAGACCTAAATCTCATCATCCGGTCCTTAACAATCTATCTGGTTCCGAACAAAGCCGGCGGTGCTCCGATCCGGCTTGTCGGGCCAAAGCTGTGTCGTAAATTTGAGAGTTCTTGTCGCGTCCGAAGTCCGCTCCATGTTCTCGAGCCCGCGGTGTGCTTCTGGTACACCAAAGCCCATTGCTCACGAAGGGGAAACGGAGCAGTCGCGACTTTTTTGAACGAGCTTTAAGCCATGAGAACGATTCAGAAATCTGCCCTGGTTTTCTAGGGCGGTTGTCCTGCCGGCTGCCTTTTATCTAAACGTGGCCAAACTTTCCGATTGTAATCTCCTCTGCCGTGCCCGGCTTGGTAGTTCAGAAGCTAACAGGGGTTGCTTTTGAGCGCTGTGTGAATCCGGCGATCCTGCCGGGCGCGGTTTTTTTATCGATTTTGCCGGGCATCAATGCCGGCTGAAAGTGAGCATGAACATGGATTGGCCAAGTTTTTCGTGGCCCTGGTCGAGAAATCGATCACACTCCTTGCGAAGTACCCTGGAAGTGGTGGCCTTTGGTTGCACCGCGCGTGGGCAGGTGCGTCTACAGAACGAAGACGATTTTCATTGCAACCAATCGCCGCCGTTTTTTATGGTCGCGGACGGCCTTGGTGGTCTCCAAGAAGGTGCGCTGGCAAGCTACCTCGCGGTTCAGCGCGCGGGCGACACCTTAAGACTGGGACGATGCGAGGGAGAGTGGCGCTGGAATCCGTTGTGGGGGCCTGCCCCAGAGGAAGGTCGCCCGGAAGCGGAGATGGTTCTGAAGAAAGCCTTCTCCCTCGCGCATCTCGATCTAACCAAGGTTATCGAGCGGTCAAAAGCCATTCGCCAAATGGGCACGACCTTGTCCTTAGCCCTCTTGGATGGAAGGCGGCTTGTGTATGGCAACCTCGGGGATTCGAGAATTTACCATCTGCGAGGCAGTCTTTTACCCTGCCTCACTACAGATGACACCGAGGCAATGGTGCTTTTGCAAAGCGGCGCCATTCGACTTCGAGAGTACGAGGATCATCCTTGCCGAAACGTCCTCACGCGGCGCCTGGGCGGCCGTGAAAGCCACGAGCCCACTGTTGGCTGTTTGGATTTGGAGCCAGGCGATGTGATTTTGCTTTGCACTGACGGCCTTTACACCATGCTAGCCCTTGATACGATCAAGGCTGTCTTGATTGATCGAAACAAGAGCGCTGAGTGGAAGGCCGACATGTTGGTGAGGCTGGCTGATGAAGCAGGCGGCGAAGACAACATCGCGGCTGTGGTTGTCGTCGTGAGCGAAGGTTCGTTATAAAAGAGCTTTTTCGAGATGCCTCCTGTGGCGAAAAAAAGCAAAAATTTTATAACGGTTTTGTGTTGATTTTGCGCTTTAAGAAGTGAGTCTTTGTTGATGCCTTGAGTCAGTGTAAAGGTGTCACTGTTTGCTAGTATGGTAAATAATCGGACGAACTCTCCATGGTTTTCGTAACCTTTTTTACAGTTTTTCTGTCCTCGTCCTTGTCCTGTCCTTCAAGTCCTTTGAAACAGGCTTTATAGCTTGAGTTGAATCCAGGTTGCTGGAAGTCCTCGCACCTAGTTCTCTGTCGTCAACTATTGACAGTCAGAGCTTTATTGCTTAAGAGAGCGATCAATAAACCTATCCGTTTTTTTGATGTCTTTTAGGCGAATATTTCCTTTGTGAATAATCAAAAAAACTAGCCCATTTAGGAGCTTTTATGATTTACGATTTCGACCTCGAACATCGTTATGCCCTCGTGCGGGCTGGTTTAATAGCCGGCTTCGCTTTCTGGGCCGGGCTTTTTGCTCAGGCCCCTTTGTCTGCACAAGATCCAAACTATCAGGTGATTGTTGGCGGACAAAGCCCCACCACCATTCATAGCTATCCAGAATCATTAGCACTTGAGCCGTTACTGGTTAGACAAACCAATGATCGCAATTCGGTTCGACCTTACGCTGTCGACGTTTCGCCAGATGGTGAGTTCGTCGCGGTCGTCACGGAGGACAACCATCAGTTCCTCCTCTTGAACCGGGAAACTCTGGGCATCCAGCGGCGTTTTACGATGACTGGTGCCGGCATGGACGTGCTGTTTCATCCAGATGGATCAGCGGTTTATGCGTTGACCGAGGCGCCATGGGGGAAACCCTCTCATTTGTTCATCTACTACCTGGCAGAAAGCCGGTGGCAGTTTGTTGAGCTGCCGCGCATGTCGCAGCCAGGCGAGTTAATCATGAGTCCTGACCATTCAACATTAATGATTCGGAATTATTCGAACCTCCACTTCATCAACCTTGGCGATTTCAGCATCACTGGCCGGGTCACCTTGCCGGCCACAAGCCGCGACTGGGTTTTCAGCCAAGACGGGCGTTTCATGTACGTCAGCGCTTTTGGCTCACTCACGTCGCCTGGTGCCAGCGTCGTCAAAATCGATCTGGCCACCCAATCAATGGTCGCGGAGATTCCTGTTCGCAAGAATCCGGGGGCGTTGTCCTTATCGCCGGATGGCCGTTGGTTGGCAGTTGCTACCTTCGACCTTTACCCGACCCGAAAGGTCGGATTAATTGAGTTCATTGATACCGAAACGGATGAGGTACTGCGGCGCCCATACCAGGGGACTGCCTTTATCGAAGATCTCATGTGGCTCCCCGGAAACCAAATGATGGTCTTCCTTGGCGACTCCTTTGGGTATTTGGGGCTGCAGCTTTCGGTTTCCCCGGATGAAACGCGCTGGGTCGTTGTCGAAAACGAAATGGTGAGTGGAAACGCAAGCCGGACGCTCTTTCAACAGGCCCTTTTCAATCCCGCCGACAACATGGTTTATGTGCGTTTTCAGGATGCCGTATTTGGGCTTGACCGGCACAAAACCAGTGAAGTGCTTCGGTTTCCCATCGATAAGCGGACCACCGATATGGCACTCAGTCCCGATGGGCAACACCTTCTGGTGACCACCATGTCCACCAGCCGGGATGAAGAAAACCAAGTGTTGGCCTTGCCGACGAAAAAGTTCAGTCAGGTAAAGCGGTACGAATACCCTTACCAGTTGAATGGCGCCGCCATTGATCACAGTGAACAGACCATGGTCTTTGTTGATTCAAACAAGCGATTTTGGTCAGTCGAAGCGGACGCGCTTTGTCAGGTTTCCGAGGTGCCATTGACCGGATCACATTCCGTGATCCATAAAACGGCTGACGGCAACCTGTTAGTTGGGTTCGATCTGGCTCGTGTGAGCTTCTTTGATCGCTTTACCGGTCAAAAGCTTCGCGACATCAGTGTTGGTCGGTCACCAAGGGGTATGTTTGTTACACCCAATGAACATTTTGTGTTGGTGCCCAACAACTATTCGAACACCGTCAGCCTAATTGATGTGGCGAGTCAGAACTTGGTGAGGCACATTCCTGTTGGTACCGCACCGGTCGATTTAGCGACCAACGATGATTTTGCCTATGTGCTGAACTACTCAAGCAACTCGCTGAGTGTTGTCGACATTGGCAGTGCCTCGGTCGTCAGCACGATTCCGTTCAGCTATCGGCCTTCTCAGATTGAAATGACGCTGGACGGTCAAACGTTGCTGGTGCTGCACGCAAACGACCGACGTGTCAGTGTCATCGATGTTGCCACCGAGCAAATTCGCCAAGAGCTCAGTGTTCCGTCAAGGGTAACCTTATTTAAGGTGAACCCGGCAGGTGACCGCCTTCTTTTAGGGGTCAGTAGCCCGCGTGAGGTGTACCTTTATGGCGCCGACAGTCCCGGTGGCGAGTGGTCCACCATCAAAAAGCACACACTCGATTTGTCGCCGAGTTCGGTCCACTTTACGCCGAATGGCGAGCGGATCTATGTTGGGATTGACTTTGGTCGATATGGCGACGGCGAATACCAGGTATTCGACGGCCGTACATTCGAAACCGTGGCCAAATTCCCCACGGTGGGCTCCTTAAAGTTCATCCACTTCACTGAAGCGACAGCCGCTTCCAGTGATGTTCTTTCAATCCCGGATCCAGTTCTGAAGGCTCACTTGGTTTCTTTGTATGACCAGGACTGCGACGACGAGTTGTCCTTGGATGAGATCGAGCACGTGACCGCGGTAGAGTTCCCGGCAGATCCCGAGACCGCCGATAGGGTGGTGAGTCTGGCTGGGTTGGAAGCCTTCCCTCATTTGGCGCGCATCGTGGTCACCAACCACCAAGTTTCAGATATCGGAACATTGCCGCCGACGCTGGCCGAGTTGAACCTCTATGGCAACCAAATCCTTGAAGTTGGCGGCCTGCCGGAAGGACTGCGCATTCTAAATCTGTCCCGCAATCCGTTGGTGAACCTGAACGGCTTGCCTTCCACGCTCGTTGCCGCGCTACTCGATCACACGGAACTGAGCAGTTTGCCGCAGTTGCCAGCCGCCTTGCGTGTCCTTGCTTTGAATGGCACACCCAGCGTCAGCTTGAATGGCCTCGATCTGAGCCGGCTGTGGTGGTTGGGCCTTTCGGATTGGGATCTTGCAGAGGCTCCCGAAGGTTTGCACCTGCCCGATTTGCGCTACATGGACTTGGTCAATAACCGCTGTTCCTTGATCCCCAGCGTTTCCGCCATGCCCAACCTGATCTTTCTGGACTTGACCCAAAACCCATTGGGCGACGGTGTGTGTGATCAGTTGGCCGATCTTGCCGTGAGTCATCCGAACCTGGATGTAAGCATCGGCAATCTGACCGGCGAAACACCGGCCTGCGCCGCCAAACGCGGAAAGCAACGACCAACGATCAGCCAACTGCTCAACCAGATTCGCACCAATGGAGGTGTTCGGTGAAACCTTTGATGCTTGTTTTATTAATGCTGGCCGCGTTTCATGCAGCGGCAGCCGACCTTTACCTTCGGCCGAAACCAGGTTTACCCGGCCACGATGCTGTGGCGAACGAAATTCGAGTCCACGAGTTGGCCGCGAATGGTGACTTTTGGATTCAAGTCGTTGTCGCGGGCAATGAAGAACCGATTTCCGCCGCGCAAGTGGAGGTCGCCTATCCCGCCCACTGGATCTTCGTTGATAGCGCGGAGCCATTACGGCCGGACAGCAACCTTTCAAACGAATACGTGGCCTTCCTGCCCAGTAACCCCAACGGTGAGTATCAAGATGATCTTATTGAAAACGAGTTGGGCAAGTGGCGCGCAATGATGGTTCTTGCCGATTTCCAAAGTCATCTACGGCCGTCGCCAGAACCTCAAGTGCTGTTCGAAATGCGCTTCCGCGCGGCAGGCCGCACCCAGGCCTCCTGCAGTTCTTCCGAAGGTCGCATTACCGTCAAACCCGCCGGAATGGATCCGCTCCATGGCACCATGGTGCTTAACCACCGGGCTGCGTTGATGTCGTTTAGCTTGACCGCACATCAACCGGTCATGCTGACCCACGAGGGCGTACGCCAAAAAGGCAACCTGACCCGCTACCTTCCCGGCGGTAACGACGAAGATATTGACTTCGACGACCTCGCCGTATTGTTGCGCTGCATCTCGACCGACCAACGCGGGTGCGGCCTTGCGGGCCTAAGTGAAGCCGACTACCACCAACTCACCGATCTCGATTGCAGCGGCGGCGCCCCCAATTGGTCCGACCTCAACGCGTTGCGCTTGCTCATCGGGCGTTCCCCAATGCCGGCAGCTAAAAAGTCCAATGCGCTGACCTTGCAGCCGGAACAAGGGTCCTTCGCGCTCGACCTCGCCGACTACCCAGGCGGTCTGGCGCTTCAAACACCACGCAATGATACGCAGGCATTGGCGTTTCTCGACGCGGTCCAAGACCTGGCCGGTTGGCGTGCGACGCTGGTAGACCAGCCAGGCGCCTCGCTGGTGGTGATGTTGCTCCCCGACAAAAAGGCGGACGCGCGCGACACCCACATCGCCTGGCCGGCAAGCCGCGACCGCGCGCTGCTAATGATTGTGACCGCTCTTTCAAACAACACCGTATCGTTTTCAGAACAGGAGTAAGACCATGCGCTTATGGATTTATCTGGCCTTATTACTGGCCGCCATTTCCCCAACCTATGCTTCCAAGAAGGAAGTTTCCAGCAACTTTGAGCCAAGCCCTGCGAGTGCGATCTCGCGTTTCGAACCCAGCTTACAAAAGGCGCCAGGTGATATTGAGACGTCGCTTGACCGTCCTGAATTCGATTTAGAACACGCATTCGACGGAACCTCACCTAACGCCAGCGTCGATCTCTACAGCGGCGCGTTACTTATCCAAGCCCAGGACTTGTTCCTTCCGGGTAGTTATGGCGTAAATCTCGAAGTCAATCGTGATTTCAACGGCAAAGTCTACATCCCTCGGGCTGATGAACTTCGCGTGCGCCAAGCCGATTCCTGGGTCGGGGTTGGCTGGTCCCTGAACTGGGGTGTGCTCAAAGTTGAAGGACCGGTCATGGTCTTTGAACTTTCCGGCTACCCCGTCCAGCGCATGTACCTTTCGACCGATGGGAGCGGATTCGATCCGGCGGGGAACCCAACCCATGATTACCGTTTCGAATCGCCGATTAGTGGCGACTTGGTCCGGCCGTTTATGTCGAAGGACTTCTGGCGCGCATGGGTAGAGCCAGGCCAAACCGAGGGTGACCCTGTCTGGTACGTTCAAGATAACGACGGCAAGCTCTTCAAGGTGGAAAAGGTCGACCATGTTGTTGGCACCTACGCCACGACCCGGATCTGGCATCCCATGTCGCCCAACACTGACATCACGATCAGCTACGAACCGAGTGCGGTTCGGTTAACCCATCGGCCCCATCCCGAAACGACCACTGAAGTGATCGCGTCGATGTCCAATGGAAGATTGGCGACCATCAATGTTGAGAACCGTGTCCTGACCTATCAGGTCTCCCGCTGTGGCGGTACGCCGGATGATCCTGAAGAACGAAACTGCCTCACGGCGTACACCAATGCCGAGGGTGAAGTCACTGCTTACGACTATGGTTCGCAGGCAGGTAGTTGGCGCGCAGAGCTCGATAGGATCACCTCGCCGATGGGTGGCGTGACGACGTACGATTACGATGACGAAACCTATTACCACTACAACGCCGAAACTGGCCTTTTTAACACCCGCGTCA
>JAUIFE010000049.1 GCA_030429565.1 Holophagae bacterium
TCGCTGTCATGTGTCGGTCTTCTGAGCCGGCCGTGGGTGGTTCGTATGGTGGTGGGCACGCCCGCTTTGGGGCGTGCCGGGTCGTTGCCAAATGTCCTGCCGGGATCCCCGCGCGCTGAGCCGGGATCCCGCTCGGCCTTATTCGTGGATGCCGGCCAGGTCCAGGAAAAAGGCCCATTGTAAGGCCGTCTCGTGTAGGCGATCAAATCGGCCCGACGAACCGCTGTGGCCGGCGTCCATGTTGGTTTTAAACAACAACAGGTTGTCGTCTTTTTTGTAATCGCGCAGCTTGGCGACCCATTTGGCCGGCTCCCAATACTGCACTTGCGAATCGTGGAAACCGGTCGTGACCAACACATTGGTGTAGGCCTCGCGTTTCACGTTGTCGTAGGGCGAGTAAGAAAGGATGTAATCGTACTCGGCTTTTTTATTGGGGTTGCCCCACTCGTCGTATTCACCCGTTGTCAGAGGAATGCTCGTATCCAACATGGTCGTGACCACGTCGACGAACGGCACCGCCGCATGCACGCCGGTAAACAATGTCGGTTCCATGTTGAGGACGGCGCCCATCAGCAGGCCGCCCGCGCTGCCGCCCTGGGCAAAGATCTTGTCACTGTCGGCATAACCGTTCTCGATCAAGTACTTGCCACAATCAATGAAGTCGGTGAAGGTGTTTTTCTTGTGCATCATTTTGCCGTCTTCATACCAGGCGCGGCCTTTGTCCTGACCGCCGCGAATATGCGCGACGGCGTAGGCGAAACCGCGTTCCAGCAGACTCAGCCGTTCCGAGGAGAAGCTGATGCGTGCCGGGTAGCCGTATGACCCGTAGGCGTAAAGCAACAGCGGCTTGCGTGCAGCCTGCTTGTAGCCCTTGGGGTAAACAATTGAAATGGGCACTTCCGCACCGTCACGGGCGGTGACGACCAAGCGTTCAGACACGTAATGGCCGGCATCGAATCCGCCGACGACTTCGTCTTGTTTGCGCAGCGTGCGTTTTGCACTTTTCAGATGGACGTCCCAAATCTGCGACGGCGTTACAAACGAACGGTAGTTAACGCGCACGCTTTTGCTGTTGGGATCGTCGTTAGCGGCGCTGCTATCGACCGACAGGCTGTAAACGGCTTCGTCAAACTGCACGCTGTGGCGTTTGCCGTTTTGGTGGTCGACCAAGGTTAAGCCGCGAATGCCGTTGTCGATTTCGCTCAGCACCAAGGCGTCGTGAAACAAGGTGAAGCCAGTCAGCAAAACGTCTTTGCGGGTGGCGACCAGTTCTTGCCAGGCTGACGTTTGCCAGGCGCCTTCTTTGGTCGTCATCACTTTGAAATTCAAAGCGTTGCGGTTGGTCAAAATAAAGAAGCGGTCACCCAAATGGTCGACCTTGTATTCGTGGCCGCGCGTGCGTTGACAGAACACGCGTGCTTCGGCTTGCGGCTTGTCGGCGGGGATCAGGCGCACTTCCGTCGCCACGGTTTGCCGCGAATCTAGTTTGATGTACTTTTGCGAAGCGGTTTTGCCGACGCGGACGCTAAAGGTGTCGTCCTTTTCTTCAAAGATCAGGCTGTCTTTGCCACCGTCCAATTCGTAGCGGCGAACCTGATAGCGGCGCAGGGTGCCCGGCTCACTTTTGGTGTAGAACAGTGTTTTGTTGTCGGCTGCCCAGGTCATGTTGGCCGCGCCCGCCTCGATGATGTCGGGCAAGTGTTCGCCGGTCGTTAGGTTTTTGATGCGGATTTGATAAAGACGACGCCCGCGTGTGTCGATGCCGTAGGCCAACAAGTTGTTGTCGGGGCTCAGGCTCAGGCCGCGGACCGCCACGAATTTGTGGTTTTGGCCGAGCTGGTTGACGTCGAGGATGATTTCCTCGGGTGCGTCCATGCTGCCTTTGCGACGGCAATGAATGTCGTACTGTTTGCCTTCTTCTTTACGGCTGTAGTAGTAATAGCCGTGATAAAGGGCGGGCACCGAGCTGTCGTCTTGTTTCATGCGCCCTTTCATCTCATCGAACAGGCGGTTCTGCAGCTTTTCAGTATGGGCCATCTGGCGGTCGGTGTAGCTGTTTTCACGGTTGAGGTAATCCACGACCTCGGGGTTTTCGCGCTGTTTGAGCCAGTAATAATCGTCAACACGGGTGTGGTCGTGGATGGTCATTTTGGTGGGGATTTTTTTCAGGGTGGGCGGATGTAACTTGCTCGGTTCGCTGCCGGTTCCGGCGCAGACGGCGACCACGGTCAAGGCGCTTAACACGCAGACCAGAATTTTTTGAATCATGTTGCCTACTTAAGATAAATGGATGGATCCCAACCGCTTTGCAGAGGAAGGTGGCAAAAGCGAAACCCGTCACACGATTCAGCGTTGCCATACAGCGGTATCTGCCCCCAATCGGGGCGATGGGATAGAGGAAACCTCACCGGTAACGCGTAAAACGTCGGCGAAAAAGATCATCCAACGCGGTTGTGCTGTTTTGGCGATGGTTAACCCAGCAGTTGTTCCAGGCGGCGGTCCAGTTCTTCTTCGGTCCAGCCGTGTTTTTTGGCAATTCTGGTGAGTTTTTTGATCTGGCGCCCGCGTGTGCGCAGATCGCGGCGGTCGTCCCTTCCTTCACTGACGGTTTCGGTATTCTGCGCCTGGGTTGTGCGAATCGTTTGGGCTATTTTTTCACCCGACCGACCGACGACATAACCGCCGACACCGATGGTCAGTAAATTAAACAGTTCGGGGCTGAGCACCAACTCGGGCACTGCTTCGACGCCGAACAGCATGGTTAAATAGGGATAAAGAATATATTTATGAACCAAAATAAAAGTAATCGCCATCATGAGAATCGGGCGCCAGTTACGCGTTAACCAACTTTGCGAGGTGGCCTCGGCGGTGATGATGTCGCGTTGCGCCTTAATGAGTTCGGTTTCGTAAGCCATGATGTCGGAGGTGAGCTGGTTCTCCAGGGCCAACAGTTTGGCTTTGGCTTCGGCGCGTTCGCCGTCGTCGGTAATAAATTGGTTGAGAATGCCGCCCGCTTCCTTGAGGATTGCGCCGACATCGGGCAGGCCAGGTAACTTAAACCCGCTCATCGTCGTCCCCCTGGTAGGTGTGCACGGCTTCTTCAATGCGGTCGTAGTGCTGATATTGACGCTCGGTGAAGCGACCGACCACGGTGATGCGGCGTTTGTCCTGGCGCGTCGAGGCGGCTACGTGAATCCAGGCCGGCCGGCCCCAGCCCGCGCCAAATTCGTGAATGACTTGGTCGATGTCCCACTCAGCCGGATCCAACGCCAACAAAACGAACAAATAAAAATTGGCTGAGGCGTTTTTGGGAAACGGCCGGCCGCTGCGTTGACGGTAGAGCATGCGGCACAGTGTGCGCACTTCCACGGTATCCGCGCTGCTGGTAAAACCCGGGCCGTTGGCAATGCTGAGGTCGGCCGCTTCGCCCAGCAGGTGTTGGCTGGTGGCACTGCCTTTAACGCGCTCATTGAGTGTTTTGCAGCGATAGCCGGAATTGACCCGAATCGGCCAACCGATTTCATCGCGCAAGGGTTGCAATACTTTTTGGGTCAAATAAGCGAGGCGTGTGACCACTTCCTCGGGCGGGTTAAGCTGCTCTTGTAACAGCTCGGGGTCACGTGCGGCGGTATCGCTCCATAATAATTCCCGCAGCGAGAAATTCTCGCTGAGTTTGATTGGCGCGGGCATATGAAAATCCTAGTTCAAAGCTTTTTTGTTAACTTACTTTTGGGTTTGAGTTTTGTCAAACCTGATGCGCCGTCGTTTTCACGAAGGTGCGTTGCCTTTTAAAGCGGAAAGGATCCGGCATGGGCGGCACTTTTGTGTGAATTTTCGCCGGACCCCGCTTCGTCGGGTGTTGGAGCTAACGCATTCTTTGTTGGATTCTCACGGGTTTTGTCGGCCTATCGGTTTTTATCCAAACGGCGCCCACGCCTGTAATGACCACAGGCAGGCCAGCCCAAAGATCAGTGTTGGCAATACCTTTTTGGTTTTGGCGGCGACAGCAACGGCCACTAACCCGGCCGGCAGGCGGTAGTTATCCAGACCAACGTGGGCGCTGCCGTTGCGAATAACGAAGGCTGGAATTATCAGCGCGCTTAGAATAGCGACCGGTAAATAAGCCATCAAACGTTCCAACAGGGGCGGCATCGTGAATTTGGTGAAAAAGGTTAAAAAAGAGGCGCGCATTAGGAAGGTGCCGACGCCGACGCCCATCATGATCCAGAAAATGTGGTTAGCGGTCATGCTTGGGCACCTCGCTTTGATCGCCGCGACCCTCGACGGCGACGGCGGCGACGGCGCCGAGCAGCACGGCGCCGAGGAAGCCGAGATTGTAAGGCAAACCGTGACCGAGCACGGCACCGACGCCGGCGACGGCGCCCGCCAGCCAGCCCGGCCGGTTGCGAATTAAGGGGAAAACCAAACCCAAGAAGGTGAGCGGGATCGCGAAATCCAATGACCAACTGTCTGGCAGCGCGGCGCCCAGGTAAATGCCGATCGAGGTGCCGATTTGCCAGCACGTCCACAGCGTGAGCGCTGAACCAAAATAGAACCAGTGTTGGCGCGGGTTGGGCGGAGTTTGGTCGTAATGCACAATCGAGAGCGCGTAGGCCTGGTCGGTTAGCAAGTAGGCAACCCAAGCGCGGATGCGCGTGGGCGTGTAACGCAGGTAAGGCGCGATGGCGGCGCTGTACATAATAAAACGCAGGTTGATCAAGAGGGCGGTCAGGATAATAATGCCGCCGGCGGCTTTTTGGTTGATCAGCTCAACCATCGCTAATTGTGCTGCACCGGCAAAAACGACCAGGGAAAAGGCGTGCGCCAGCCAGGTCGGCATGTCGGCCGTGGCCAATGCTGTGCCTGTAATTAGGGCAAACGGCAGCACCCCGATTTGGAGCGGTAAGGTGGCTTTGACGCCGGCGAAAAAAAGGTCGCGCGCGGTGGGTGAGGACGCCGTCATGGTGCTCCTAGGGCAAACCCTACCGTCACCCATGGGCTGCGGTAGAAGGTAAAAAGGGCGGTGTGTTGCACCGCCCTTTGGTTTGAGATTGTTCGTCGGCCGGCGTGACGCCGGATCGACCCTGGTTACGCGTATTCCTCGACGGGGATACAGGAACACATCAGGTTTTTGTCACCGAAGGCGTTGTCGATGCGACCAACCGACGGCCAGAACTTGGCGGCGGCGACGTAGGGCAACGGGAAGACGGCTTCTTGGCGGCTGTAGGCGCGTTCCCACTCGGCGGTGACCAAGGCGTCACTGGTGTGCGGTGCGTGTTTGAGCGGGCTGTCGGCCGTTTGCAACGCGCCGCTTTCAATCGCTTCGATTTCACGGCGAATCTGAATCATGGCGGCGCAGAAGCGGTCGATTTCGGCTTTCGACTCACTTTCAGTCGGCTCAATCATCAGCGTGCCGGCTACCGGCCACGACATGGTAGGTGCGTGGAAGCCGTAGTCCATCAGACGTTTAGCGATGTCTTCCACATCAATGCCGGTCGAGGTCTTAAAGGGACGAACATCGATGATGCACTCGTGAGCAATGAGGTCGTTGAGACCGCGATAGAGAATCGGGAAGTGTTCCTCGAGCGTTTTGGCGATGTAGTTGGCGTTGAGAATGGCGACTTGGGTCGCGCGCCGCAAACCACCGCGACCCATCATGGCGATGTAGGCCCAGGAGATTGGCAAAATGCCGGCGCTGCCCCAAGGAGCGGCCGAAACGGCGCCGGTATTGGTGTCAGGGAAGGCGTCATGGCGCAACTGGTGACCTGGCAAAAACGGCTTGAGGTGTGCGGCCGCTGCGATTGGGCCGACGCCCGGGCCGCCGCCGCCGTGCGGGATGCAGAACGTTTTGTGCAGGTTGAGGTGCAAAACGTCGGCGCCGAAGTCGATGGGTCGGGCCAAGCCGACAAGCGCGTTCATGTTGGCGCCGTCCATGTACACCTGACCGCCGTTGTCGTGGATAATCGCACAAATCTCGGTGATGCCTTCCTCGAACACGCCGTGGGTTGAGGGGTAGGTGATCATCAGCGCGGCCAAGTCGTCGCGGTGTTTTTCCGCTTTGGCGGCCAAGTCGGCAATATCGATGTTGCCCTTGTCGTCGCAGCCAACCACGATGACTTTCATGCCCGCCATGACGGCGCTGGCGGGGTTGGTGCCGTGGGCCGAGCTGGGGATGATGCAGATGTTGCGGTGACCTTGGCCGTTGCTTTGGTGGAAGCGGCGAATGGTCAGCAGACCGGCGTACTCACCTTGTGAGCCGGCGTTCGGCTGCAATGAAACGCCGGGCAGGCCGGTGATTTCCGCCAGCATTTCCTCGAGCTCGCGAATCAAGGTTGCGTAACCCTGGGCTTGATCGGCCGGTGCGAAGGGGTGCATGTTGGCCAGCTCCGGCCAAGTGATCGGAATCATTTCAGCCGTGGCGTTGAGCTTCATGGTGCAGGAACCCAGCGGAATCATCGAATGGGTCAGCGACAAATCTTTCGCCGCGAGGGCGTGGATGTAGCGCAGCATTTCGGTTTCCGAGTGGTGCGTGTTGAAGACTGGGTGCTGGAGATACTGAGACGCGCGCACCAGCGTTTCGGGGAACTGATCCTGCAAGCCGTCAAAGAGCTCGTCGATGTTGAGATCGACGTGTTGGTTGCCGCTGATGATTTCGAACAACTCGAGCAGGTCCTCACGGCGGGTGGTTTCGTCGAGGGTGATCGAGAAACCGTCGTCGAAGTAACGGAAGTTTGTCTGGTGCGCGAGCGCGCGTGCTTTAACTTGGTCGCGTACGTCGGCGGCGACTCGGAAGCGCAAGGTGTCGAAGAAGGCGCAGTTGGTGTTCTCGAAACCGAGCTGTTTCAAACCTTTGGCCAAAATGGCGCTAAAGCGGTGAACGCGCAGGGCGATGCGGCGCAACTGGAGCGGGCCGTGGTAAACGGCGTACATGCCGGCGATGACGGCCAAAAGTACCTGCGAGGTGCAGATGTTGCTGGTCGCCTTTTCACGGCGAATGTGTTGCTCGCGGGTTTGCAGTGCCAGGCGATAGGCGGGCTTGCCCGCGCTGTCCTTGGAAACACTGACAATGCGGCCTGGCATCGAACGCTTGTACTGTTCGCGCGTGGCGAAATAGGCGGCGTGCGGTCCGCCGAAACCCATGGGCACGCCGAAGCGTTGGGCACTGCCGACGACGATGTCGGCGTTCATTTCACCCGGCGGCTTGAGCAAGCACAAACCAAGCAAGTCGGCGGCAACGGTCACCAGCATTTTGGCGGCTTGCGCTTTTTGAATGGTTTCTTCGAGTTCGTAGATCTGGCCGGTGGAGCCGGGATACTGCAGCAGGACGCCGAAGTAGGGACCGTCGGGGTTAAAGTCGGCCAAGCTACCGGTTTCAATGGTGACGCCGATGGGTTCGGCACGGGTTTGCAGGACTTCGAGAGTTTGCGGGTGGACGTCGTCCATGACCCAGAAGGTCGTGCGGTCTTTGAGCTTTTTGCGCAGCAGGTTAAAAGTCATGGCCATGGCTTCGGCGGCGGCGGTGCCTTCGTCCAGCAAGCTGGCGTTGGCGATTTCCATGCCGGTTAGGTCGGTGATCATCGTTTGGTAGTTGATCAGACCCTCAAGGCGACCCTGTGAGATTTCCGCTTGGTAAGGCGTGTAAGCGGTGTACCAAGAAGGGTTTTCGAGAATATTACGCTGAATGACGGGGGGTGTAATGCAGCCGGTGTAACCCATCCCGATGTAGCTCTTGGCGACCACATTTTGGGTCGCAATTTCTTTAAGGCGGGCCAGTGCGTCCGATTCGTTTTTGCAGCGCTCGAAATTAAGCGGTTGCTTGGCAAGAATCTTTTGGGGAACGGCTTTTTCGATGAGTTCATCGAGCGAGGACATGTTGAGTTGTTGCAACATGGCGTCGATTTCCTGTTGATCCGGGCCGATGTGGCGATCAATGAAATCTTCTTTTTGTTCCAATTGACGCAAACTGTGGTGTCTCAGAGGCATGGGTTTCTCCGTAAAACGATCTTTGGCGCAGGGCCAAGTGGGAAGCGCGAGGCGGCGCGGCGCACACGGGGTGATGGGGCCGACAAGGCGTGCAGCGGCGGATTATCGGCGGCGGACACGGCGGTCACGGCAATGCCGAGAGCAAGGGAGGGAGACGGCGGGATGCGCTGGGTTAAAAAAAAATCCGGTTGAAACGTCATCCACATAAAACGGTTAACCCACCTATTGCCTTCGGCCTGTGTTGGTCCCAGTCACGGGGGAACGGTGCAATCGTGCAGCGGCTCGGGTGGTGGCGCCTGGGTGCGTCGAGGTCACGAAACGGCAGGGCCGTCGATCGTGTCTCCAGGTCCCTCGCGCGGGCGGCCAAAACCCGAGGTAATGTTTGGAAACAGCGGGCGGTTGCGGGCGAGCGCAACCCCCGACGATTCTTGCACCAAGTGGGCGGCTTGGCAACCTAAGAAAACCGTCGAGGTGGGGGGTGAGCAAACGGCGGTGGGCGGGGTGGCCTGGCGCGGGTTGACGAGGCAAATGTAAATATTTGATAGTTTGGCAAGAAAAAAACTTGATAGAAGTGAACTAAAATAATCTAATGCCGTACAGAAGGAGTGTTGGCTGTTTTGCCACGGAGGTTTTTATGGCCACCTTTTCTCGCGATCATCACCGTCACTTTTGGACGACCCTCGCCCTACTCGCTTCCTTATTTCTGTTATTGACCGCCGTTGCTTGGTTTTTGGCCGGTGCCTTCGGCGTCGTGCTCACCTCGCTGCTCGCTTTGGTCACGCTTTTTTTTGCGCCGCGGGTGCCTTTGGCCGTCACCATGAGAGCCGCCGGCGCTCTGCCGCTTACACCCGATCAGGCGCCGGTCCTGTTTGCGACGGTCCGCGAGCTGGCCGCCAAAGCCGGCCTGGCGCGGGTCCCGCACCTTTTTTTAATCCCGCGGCCCGAACGCAACGCCTTTGCCGCCGGCCGCGATCCCGAATTCGCGCTGGCCGTTACCGAGGGGCTTTTGCGCAGCCTGGACCGCCGCCGGCTGCGTGCGGTGATTGCCCATGAAATCAGCCATATCGCGCATCGCGATACCGAAACCATGGCCACCGCCCTCGTCCTCAACCGGTTAACCGCCGTCACCGCCGGCTTCGGTCAGTTCCTTTTCGTTTTGTCGCTGCCGCTGTGGTTGTTCGCCGATATGGTGGTGCCGCTGCCGCTGATTGCCGCCCTGGTACTGATCCCCATGTTGGGTGACGTCTTAGTTTCGGCACTGTCGCGCACGCGCGAGTTCGACGCCGACTTGGGTGCGGCGCGCTTGAGCGGTGATCCGCTTGCCTTGGCCGAGGCCTTGCGCCTGTTGGCACAGGACGCGCGTCCCTTCTGGTTACGCTTGCTGTTTCCGTACCAGCGGCGCCGGCGAAGTTCTTGGCTGGACACGCATCCGATGGTGGAAGAACGGATTGCGCGTTTAACAGCCTACGCGCGGGCCATGCATCAGGGGACACAACCAGAAACCGCACCAGTGGCCAATCGCGCCATGAGCCAGGTGTATTTGGCACGGCCGCGATGGGCCGAATACGGTGTTTTCCAGCGCTAAGCCGCCCACATATAAGTTCCAACCCAGGGCCGCCCACTCTTCAGCGCGACGTGTGGGCGGTTTTTGTGTTTGGGGGTTTATGACAAAACCGGTTCCGTTCGTGGTTTTAGTTGGTACCTTGATAATTTAAGATGTCGATAAAGTTGGACGATATGCCTTGTGTTTCCGTTTATGAAATTTTCGAGGTACGTCACCGTGAAGTGTTTATCCTTGTGCTTTCTCCTTTGTCCTTGGGCTTGGGCCCAAATCAGTTTCAACGCGGCGCTTACCTCCGATTACGTTTGGCGCGGTTTTTCCCAAACCAACGAAGATCCCGCCCTGCAACTCG
This sequence comes from Holophagae bacterium, assembly GCA_030429565.1. GTDB lineage: Bacteria > Acidobacteriota > Holophagae > Acanthopleuribacterales > Acanthopleuribacteraceae > Acanthopleuribacter. The sequence goes on from JAUIFE010000049.1 coordinate 9,897, forward strand.
GCGTCGATTGGACGCACGAAAGTGGCTTTTACTTAGGTAGCTGGGCCTCCAACGTGGACTTTGGCGACGGGACCGACGTGGAATTCGACGGTTGGCTTGGTTTTACCAAAGAGCTTGAATCGGGCTTCTCCTACAACCTGGGGTACATCTACTACTTCTACGAAGGCGGTAGCGCTCTTGAGTACGGTGAAGTCTATCTTGCGCTCGGTTACAAAATGGTTGGGGTTAAGTATTCGCGCGACCTCGAAAACGACAACGGTTACATTGAGCTGAATCTCGACCATAGCTTTGCCGAGTCCTGGTCGGTCGGCGCTCACTTTGGCGATTATCAGTTTGACGGTGGCGGCGAATACCAGGATTGGCTGGTCTATTTGGCGCGCGCTTTTGGAAGCTGGGAGGCGAAGGTTGCCTACTGCGACACGGACCTCGACGGGATTGACATTGCCGATCGTCGTGTTTTCGGCATGATTAGTAAAACGTGGTAGGTGTACCCCGGCGAGGGTGGAGAACATTTCATGCGTTTGACAAGCCTGCGTGGCAAATTGTTTTACGGGGCCAGTGCGATTGTGTTGGTGTCCTTGCTGGTGGTTTCCAGCGTGGTGTACCTGAAAACCAACCAAGTGCTGACCGACATGGCCTACGATCGTTTGAGTGCGGTGCGCGATACACGCAAAAATCACATTGAGTTTTATTTTGGGTTGATTCGCGATCAAGTCGAAACCTTCGCCATGGATCCGGTGGTCGTTGCGGCGATGAAGGATTTCAAACGGGATTATGCGGCGCTGAAGACGGAAGCCGATTTGAGCGAAGCGGCCTTGAGCCGTTATCGCAGCGGGTTAACAAGCTACTACCAACGCGAATTCATACGCCGGCTTGATGACAATCAGGTTGACCATCGTGACGTGGCCGCCTACCTGCCCGAGTCGCCGGCAGGGTTGTACCTGCAGCACCAATATATTTCCGCCAACCCGGCCGAAACTGGAGCCAAGGATTCGCTCGACGCGGCGCCCGGCGATCATGCTTACAATCGCAGCCACGGCAAATACCACGGCGTATTTCGCAACTATCTCAATCACTTTGGCTACTACGATATCTTTCTCATTGACCCCGATTCCGGTGAGATCATTTACTCCGTGTTTAAAGAGGTGGATTACACCACGAGCTTGTTGACCGGGCCCTATGCGCAAACCAATTTTGGTGACGTATTCCGAAAGGTGCGCAAGGCAACGGCGCCGGATGCCTCGACCTTGGTTGATTTCGACTTTTATACACCTTCCTACGGGGCGCCTGCTTCGTTTATCGGCGCGCCGATTTTTGACGGAAACCGTCTGGAAGGCGTGTTGATTTTTCAAATGCCGGTCGATGAAATTAACCGCATCATGACCGGCGAGCAGAAGTGGCGTGAAAACGGGTTGGGCCAAACCGGTGAAACCTTCCTGGTGGGTCGAGACCGTAAATTGCGCAGTTTGTCGCGCTCCTTCCTGGAGCAGCCGCAGGAATTCGCCACAGGGGTGGTGCGTGCCGGCCTGGCGCAAGAATTTGCCGATAACATCACCCGTTTGGGCACCACCATTTTGGCGTTGCCGCTGGTGGACGAATTTGTGAAGACCGCCTTCAAAAAAGAACAGGGCACACAGGAGAACCACAACTACCTTGGCCGCGATGTGTTGGCCGCCTTTGCGCAGCTCGATATCGAGGGTTTGGACTGGGTGTTGGTGGCCGAAATCGAGAAAAGCGAGGCTCTGGCGGCCTCTGGCAGCTTGGCGCTTAGTATCTTTTTTTGGGGCGTGCTGGTTCTGATTGGTGCCATGGTGTTGGCGTTGTTGTTCGCCAACTCGATGATCAAACCCATCAACCAGGTCAATGACGCCCTGGCCGACATTAACAGCGGCCAGGGTGATTTAACGCAACGATTGGCCGTTCACGGCCGCGATGAAGTGGCCGATTTGGCCGGTTTGTTTAACGCATTTATCTCTTCGATTGCGGCGATTGTTGCGCGGGTAATCGACCAAGCGCAGCAACTGCAACGTTCGGCTGGATCGGTGAATGACCGTTGTCGTACGATGCAGGAATTTTCGGCCGACTTGGATGAGGTTGCCGCCAATACGACCGCCTCGTGCGAGCAGCTTTTGGGCGGGATGCGCCAAGCCGGGCAACGCTCGGCCCAGTCCTCCAACAGCATGAACTCGATTGCCGGCGCCACCGAAGAGCTGGCGACCAGTATGAAGGTCATCGCCAAAACCATGACCGAATCGCAGGGCCAAACCGAGCAGGCGGCGATCAAGTTCTCCGAAATTCAAAGCGCTGCTGAGATGCTCAATAAGGCGGCGGGTGACATTGGGCAAGTGGTTGACTTTATAGAAAAAATCGCCGAACAGACGCGCCTGTTGGCGCTTAACGCCACCATCGAAGCTTCGCGTGCCGGCGACGCCGGCCGGGGTTTTTCGGTGGTGGCCGGTGAAGTGAAAGACCTCGCGAACCAAGCCTCTTCGGCGGTTGACAACATTCGCGAACGCATTGAGTCAGTGCAGAAAAATGCCGCTCAGGTGACGCGTCGCATCGGGGAAAACGAAAAAGCGATTCGCACCATTAAGGAAATGATCATTGAAACGGCGACGGCGGTGGAGCAACAACAAAATGTGACGCGTGATATCGCCGGCCACACGGCGCGTGTGAACAGTGACGTCCTGCAAACCAACGAGGACGTGCAGCAGGCCTGCGATATTTCCGAAACCATTCGCGGCGAAATGGAGCGCGTGTTGCAAGTAGGCAGAACCTTGAACGAGGCGGTGGACCGGCTGAATCAAGATGCCGACGGCCTGGTTGAAATCGAAGGAACCTTGAGCGCGTTGGTGGGCGGGTTCCGCGTGTAATGGGGCCGGCGTGACGTTCGCCGGCGCCCGTGCGCAGACAACACCCGCGTTACCGCTAGCGTTCCTTTTGGATGACCAAGCGGCGGTGGCCGCGATTTTCGGTTAGCACCCACTGGAACCCGTTCATTAGGGCCAGACAATCGAGTACCTCGTTCCAGGGTTGCTCCTCGTTGTGAATATCGACTTCCACGTCGGCAAATTCCTCGTCCAAAACCAATTCCATACCGAAATTCTCGGCAATGGTTTGAAACAGCGCACCCAGGTTTTTGTTTTTGCCGTAAATGCCAATGAGCGGTTGGGCCGGTTCTTGGGTTTTGTTTTTGGTTTGAAAGACTAAATTATCCAGGTGGCGCGTCCATTGGATGTTGTGATTGGCGGCGATTTGATCCAACAGGGTCCACCAATCGGAAATCACGTAAACGCCGCTAATGCGGGTGTTGATGTCGGAAGGAATGTAGGAATTGAGTCGTTCGCGATCACAAATAAACGCCAACACATCGCCGAGGCCGGCGCCGTCGAGCGCGATATAGCGGTTGCGGCGGTTGTCGTCGAGCCTTTGGGTCAAGGTCAGGTTGAAACGCCGTTCGTAGCCACCGGCATGTTCAACGATCAGCTCTTCGGGTTCAATAGCGACAATCAAATAGGGGCCGACCCAATCGCCGAGTAAGCGCCAACGTCCGTTGATAAGCGCAAAGTGGCGGTCGCGGAAGGCGGCGGTGCCGGCGGTTTGTCGCAGCAGGGTTTCGGCGCGTGCCGCGGCCAAGCCGCGATCATTGTCCAAATCGTGACCGGCATTAACGATGCCGATGGCGCGGATGATCTCGCGGCGCGGCAGGTCGCCTTCGCTGAGCAGGCTGCGCAGGGCCGCCAACGCGGTTTGTTTTTGGCCGAATACCTCGGCGCGATAAATCCATTGTTCCAACTCGAGATTGGGTTGATAGCGCTTGCCGGGTTCTTGCCCCATTAAAGGACCCGCCAGTGAAAAAACCAGCAGCAGACCGGGGAAAAGACGAAGAGATGGGAGCATCGAAGACCTCGCGCGAATGCTATTGCGCTAGTTTGTAACCAATACCGCGTTGGCTGAGGATGATGGTGGGGCGATCCGGGTTGGTTTCGATTTTTTTGCGTAACTGGGCAATGTGGGTGTCGACCGTGCGTGGTCCGGCCTCGGAATCCAAACCCCAGACCTCGTCTAAAATATCGTTGCGGTGGACCGGGCGGCCTTGGTGTTGTAGCAACATTTTGAGCAGTTCAAATTCGCGCGTGGTTAGGTGTAACGGCGCCTGGTCGTGAAAGGCTTCGTAGCGTTCGAAATCAACGCGCAGGTGCTGGATTTCCAGACGGGTGGCGCATTCTTCGGTCGGTTCCGGCGCCGCCCGTTGCAACAGGGCTTCGGTTCGCGCCAGCAGCACCGTCGGTGAGAAGGGTTTGGTGACGTAGTCGTAGGCGCCCAGCTTAAATCCCAGCACGATATCGGCATCGTTGGCGCGGGCGCTGAGGATCATCACCGGCAGTTGCTTGTGTTCGTTCTGAATTTGGCTGAGCACGCGCGTGCCGTCCATGTCGGGCAGACCGAGGTCGAGAATGACCAGGCGCGGCTGAAAGGTCGTGATTTGGCTGAGTACTTGTTTGCCGCGCTCGCAAATCTTGGTTTGGTAACCGGCATCTTCAAACAGATCACTCAAACCCAGTTGTAGACCGGGTTCGTCTTCGACAATCAGAATCTTCACCTGTTGCTCCATGAAAAAGGATCGTTTTACTTTAACCCGAGCAGCCGTCTTTTGGCGGCGATCTTCGCGACCGCTCGTGTTTTTGTGCTCGAAACAGAAAAGGACGGCCGCGGCCGTCCTTTTCGATCACCCTTGAGGAGGGTGTTTTAGTTGACGCTGCCGCGAATGGGGATGATCAGTTCGGGCATGCCGGCGATGTCGGTTTCCAGTTTAATCACGCCGTTGAACTTGCCTTCTTTGGCTTCTTCGGTCAAACGGACTTTGAGTTTTTTCACGCCGTCGATGTCGTCTTGAACTTCGGTGCTGACAAATGCGACATCGGAAGAGCTTTTCAGTACTTTAAACTCTTTGCTGTCATTGGGCTTGAGCGTGATCGTGGTTTCGCGGGCCTCACCTTTTTTGGAGTTAAAGAAAAACACGGAACGCGGCGTAGCTTGAACCGGCTGCGCGACGCGAGCGTGAACGCGGGCAAAACCTTCGGTGATTTTGGTGCCGTTGGTTTTAAAAGAGATTTGGGCCTGGGCTGACTGACGGTCGGCGGGGATGTCGTTGCCTTTAATGGATACGACGATTTTCCACTCTTTGTCGCTGACGCGGACCGGTTCCAATTTCACGAAGTCTTCACTGGCGGTCACTTCAGAGATTTCCAGTTTCTCCAACTGGCGCGTGGAAATGCGTACTTCGCGGGTAACTACGTCGTCGTTGCGTGATACTTCGGGGAAGGAAACATAGTTGGGGCTGATGTCCATTTCGGTGGCGATCATGCCCTTAATGCGCAGGACTTGTTTGGGCTCTTCTGTGCTGTTGGTGGTGACGGTCACGGTTTTGGTGATGTTGCCGCTGAAACGCGAAGAGTTAAAAGTAACGGGAATGACGCCACTTTCGCCTGGCTGATAAGAGGCTTTTTCGGGTTTGGCCGTGGTGCAGCCGCACGATGCTTTGACATCGGAGATTTCCAGCACTTCGTCACCGCTGTTGGTGAAGCTGAACTTGTGCGTGATCTTTTCACCTTTATCAATGGTGCCAAAATCGTGTTCCATTTTTTCAAACGTCATTTTAGGGCCCGCAATCAGGGGCAGGAAGCAGCAAAGAGCAATGAGACAGGTACGTAACATGATGACCTCGGTGATGGTGTTCTTTGGATCGCCGCGTTGGGGCGAACGCGGCCCGTAATCTGAGGACGGGGCCTCAGCTCGGGCCGACGACGCCGAAGCGGCGATGGATCCCGTTGCGGGCAATCATAATCTAACAGTGAACGGAACGGGACGCGTCGCCACTCTGTTTGACAAATGTGTGAGTTTTGTCAAATGCTTTGTTTGGAGGAGTTTGGCTTAGCAGAAAAAAGCCAAAAAAAGACTAACTTGGCAAATCAGACACTTGCACCACCAATTTACCGATGTTGCGACCGGTGAATAGGTAGTTGACGGCGGTGGGTGCTTCCTTCAAACCCTGGACCTTGTCGACGCGGTATTTGATTTTGCCTTCGGCCAGCCAGGTTGCCATTTCGGCAATCGCTTTGGGGAATTGAGGGATGTAATCGAGGATGATAAAGCCTTCCAAGCGCGCGCGCTGCATGAGCAGTTGGGCGAAGTGGTAGGGGCCGGGAACGGGTTCATCACTGTTGTAATTGGCGATCAAGCCGCACAAAACAATGCGGGCGCGCATGTTGATTTGGGTCAGAATGGTATCGAGGATTTTGCCGCCGACGTTCTCAAAGTTAATGTCGATGCCGTTGGGGCAAGCCGCTTTGATGGCGCCGTGGAGATCGTCGGTTTTGTAATTGACGGCGGCGTCGAAACCGAGATCATCGGTTAACCAGTTACATTTTTCCTCGCTGCCGGCCAGGCCGACCGCGCGACAGCCTTTTAGCTTGGCGATTTGGCCGACGATGGAACCGACCGCGCCCGCCGCCGCTGAAACGATGACGGTTTCGCCTTCCTTGGGTTGGCCGATATCGAGCAAGCCGAAATAGGCGGTCATACCGGTGGCGCCGAGCACACTAATCCAAGCGTCGAGTGGAACCGGCAAACCGCTTGGAATCTTGGTGACTTGATTGCCGTTCACGGTGGCGTATTCCTGCCAGCCCCACATGCCGGACACAATGTCACCGGCCGCGTAGTTCTCGTTTTCGGAGGCTTCGACCACGCCGATGGCCATGCCGCGCATCACGTCGCCGACTTGGACCGGTTCCATGTACTGGGGCATGTCGGTAATCCAAATGCGGTTGGTGGGATCGAGCGAAAGGTAAACGGAGCGGATCAAAATTTCGCCGTTTTCGGGGCTGCGCACCGCTTCTTGATGCCAGGTAAAGTCCGTTTCGTCGATCATACCGACCGGCCGGTTTTTGAGACGCCATTGATGATTCATTGGTTGGGACATGTGCCAAACTCCTCGCTGTTTTTGGTTGGGTAGAACGGCCCTACTCTAGCGCGAAACGTCTTCTGGTGCGAGTCCCTGTCGGTGGTGAAGCGAAACCGGCGCAGCCGTTCATCGGTCTGGCGGGGAAGGGCGTGGTGTCGGGCGACCGGCCGGTACGCCCGCACCTCGCCGCGGCTTAGGTGGCGAAAGAAAGATCCGGCGCCGCCTGTTGGTACAATTCGGCCGTGCTTCGGGCCTGCTGTAATGCGTCGGCTTTTTGCTGCATAAAGCTCAGCACGGCGTCGGCGAAGGCGTTGCCAAAACTGAAGCGCCGCACGCCCAGCGCCGCCATGGTGTCCAGGTCGGTGAGGTCCGGTAACGACATCAGGTTGAGGGGTTTGTCAGTGGCGGCGACCAGCTCGCGAATGGCGCCGTGGTCGCGCAGACCGGGCACGAAGACACCGTCGGCACCGGCTAGGTCGAAGGCCTGGACGCGGGCCAGGGTAGGGGCTTGCGGTTCGGGAAGTTGTAAATAAGTGTCAATGCGGGCGTTGACAAAGAAGGTCGTGTGGCCGGCGCCGACCAACGCGTTTTTGATGTGCTCCAGCAAAGCTTGTTGTTCGGCGATCGGGCGCAAGCCGGGACCCGGCTTGGTTGAGTCTTCCAAATTGACGCCTTGCGCACCAAGGTCCGCCATGGCTAAAACGTTGTCGGCAATTTCGCCGGGGGTCGTCCCGTACCCGCTTTCCAAATCGATGCTGACAGGAATTGTGACCGCCGTGATGATGGGTTTCACGGCGGCGATTAGTTCCGTGAAGCGCAGGCGTTCGCCGTCGTGACGGCCGTGCGCGTTGGCGATGCCGCGACTGGTGGTGCCGAGTGCCTGGAAGCCGGCCTGTTCGAAGATTCGCGCCGAGAGTTGATCCCAGGGATTGGCAAGAAGCAGTGGTTTGGTTTGTTGGTGCATAGCATTGAACGAGAGACGTTGATTCATAGGTAACCTCAGTAATATCAGTGTTTCGGTGGTGGGATGGGCGATGGATGGGCGTTTTGAGCGGGCGTGGCTGCGCCGGCCCGCGCGCGGCGGGAACACCTGTGTGCCAACATCGAAAGGGTGGCGGGTTAGTCGAATAGCGGCAATTGCGGATTGGCGCCGGCGCGGCGGCCGTCATTGGTTTTAAAAGTGATGCCCTCGTGGTTGAGTAGCCAGGCCTTGCGTTCGAGACCGCCCGCGTAACCCGTCAAGGTGCCGTTCCCGCCGATGACGCGGTGACAGGGCACGATGATCGCAATCGGGTTACGGCCGTTGGCCGCACCGACGGCACGTACCGCCTTGGGATTCGCCAGCGCATGGGCGATATCGCCGTAGGCGCGTGTTTCCCCGAATGGGATCAGGCTTAATTGGTGCCAGACGTTGCGCTGAAATTCCGTGCCTTGGGGATGGAGCGGTACCGAAAACTCGGTGGCGCACCCGGCGAAGTAGGCGGTCAATTCGGCGGCGGCCTGGCTGGTGACGGCGTTAGGATGTGCCGCCGTGTCGCTTTCCGGCTGAAAGGAAACCGCGGTGAGGCCGAGGTCGTCGGCGCGAAGCGTCAGCGTGCCCAGTGGTGTGGCGAGGTATTGAACAAACATCAGTACAAACTCCAAAGGTGCAGGGTCAGGTAACTGCGCCAGGGTGCCGCTTGGGCGGCGTCGAGGTCCGGTGCATGTTCGGCCAACACTTTTTTGACGCCTAAATCGCCGCCCATAAAGACGTCGGGATCGGACAAGCCACGCAGTCGCGCGTAGTTAACCGTCCAGGGCCCAATACCTTTGAGCGCGAGCCAGGCTTGCGGTTCGTCCGGATCGGGATGGTTGACATAGTGTTGGGCCAGGGTTCGCAACGTTGTGCGGCGGGCCGCCGGCATCTTGAGAAAGGCCAGGTCGGAGGCCGCCAGGGCCGCCGGGGTGGGGAAGAAGCGATGGTCGCCGTCGCCGTCACCGCGTTCGTGGATGACGGCGGCCAGCATCTTTTTGGCGGCGACCACTGACACCTGTTGGCCCAGGACGGCCCGCACGCCGGCTTCATACATGGACCACAGTCCTGGCAGGCGTAAACCGGGTTGCGGTGCGAGCTTGTCCGGCAGGCAGCCGCGCAGCACCGCGTCGACCGCCGCTACATCGACATCTAAATCGAGTAAGCGCCTGATTTGGCCGAGGACCGGTCGCAAGTCCTGGAGATCGCTCAGCGCGATGCGAATGTGGAAGCGATTTTTGGCGGCCTCGTGTTTGGCTGTGAACCAACCGCGTCCGTGTTTACCGTGGAAGGTGCGGCCGTAGCTGTGTTCGTCACACCAATCGAGGCCGTCAATGCATCGCGCCGCCAGGAAACGCTGCACCTGCGGCCACAGGTAGGGTGGGCGATAGTGTTGGGTGAGGGTCAACACTTGCTCGTCGCCGCCAGGTTGTTTGCGCACTTGGGTCGGGGTCAGTTGTAACTGCTGTTGGAAACAGTCGTTAAAGCGGCGCACGCTGTTGAAGCCGGCCGCAACGGCAATGCGGTGGATCGGCAGGCGCGTTTGGTGCAGCAGTTGTTTGGCGAACAAGCATTGTTGGTAAAGTGCGTAAGCTTTGGGGGACAGGCCGATGTGGGTTTGGAATAGGCGGCGCAGGTAGCGGTCACCGACACCGAGTCGCGCCGCCAGCGCCGGCAGGTTGTGGTCCTGAAGCCAACCGCTGTCGATGAGGTCGAGGGCGCGTTTTAACGTGGTGTCGACGCCGTTCCATGCCGGTGAATGGGGCGCACTGTCCGGGCGACATCGCAGGCAGGGACGAAAACCCGCGCCGGCGGCTGCTACCGCCGTGGCGAAATAACGGACGTTGCTTTCCTTGGGACTGGTGACCGGGCAAATCGGCCGGCAGTAAATGCCGGTACTGGTTACCGCGATGAAGAACTTGCCGTCGAAACGCGCGTCGCGGGCGAGGCGAGCGCGGCGGCAGGTATCGGGATGTAACATGGGCACTCCTAACCCGGCGCGACATAAGTCGGCGACGGGTTTAGCCTTGGTCGTTGAGCCCGAACGACATGACGCACTATAACCCGTGCGCTGCTGAAAGCCGGCCGTTTTCGGAACTGAACCTTGGTGCCGGCACAAACGAAAAAAGGCGGCCGTGGGCCGCCTCGTGGTTGGTTTGTGCGTGGGTTTAGTGGGCCGGCACGAGTGCTTCCGCCTCGGGTTCCGGCGTGGTTTGCGGTTGGTCGCGGTAGAAGATCGTGAACAGGGTTGGCACAACCACCAACACCAGCACCGTGGCCGCGCTCATGCCGAAGATCAAGCTAATCGCCAACGGAATCATAATTTGCGCCTGGAGGCTGGTCTCCAACAACAGTGGCAGCAATCCCGCCACCGTCGTCAGCGAGGTTAACAGGACCGCGCGAAAACGATCACGACTTGCACCGCGCGCTGCATCGATTAGGCTTTCGCCTTCGGCGCGGCGGTTTTTAATGAAGGTCACCAGTAGAATTGAATCGTTGACGACGACCCCCATCAGCGACACAAACCCCAACGCACTGGGCATGGTGAACGGGTACCCCATCAACAAGTGGCCCCAAATGGCACCGATCAAACTGAGGGGGACCGCGCTCATGACGATCAGCGGTTCGGTGTAGCTCTCGAATTGGAAACTCAACAAAATGAATACCGCCGTCAGGCCGAGTACCATGCCGCGCATTAGCGAGGCGCCGGTGTCGCCGGATTCTTCCGATTCACCTTTGATGGTTAAACTCAGGTCCGGGTATTGTTCGCTGAATTGGGGGAGGAACTCGCGTTTCAACGTGCCCATCAACTCGGCCACATTGGCTTTGTCGGTGTCGACATCACCGGTAATCGTGACGCCGCGGCGGCCGTCGACGCGGTTGATGCGGCCGTAACCGCGACCGTGAGATTGAATATCGGCGATGGCGGCCAGTTGCGTTTGGCGACCATTGGGCAGGCTCACGTAAAAGGATTCCAAGTCCTCGATGCTGTTGCGGTCGTTGTGGTCGAGACGCACGTCGATTTCGTAGGTTTCGTTGTTGACCTGAATCTCGCGCGCCGTGCGGCCGAAGTAAGCGGTGCGCAACTGTTCGGCAATCGCCGCCGCGCTGATGCCCAAGCCGTATGTGCCTTCGCGCAGGCGAATCTGCAGTTCGGGTTTGCCAGGCTTGAGGTCGTCTTTTAAGTCGGCGACACCGACAAAACCGTCGAGGTAGGTTTTAATGTCGTGCGCCGCCGCTTTCATGCGGTCCAAGTCGGGGCCGCTGATGCGCAGCTCGATCGGGTTGCCGGCCGGGCCCAGGTTCGGTTCTGTGAAGTTGATTTGCAACACATCGGCGACCTCACCGGTACGTTCACGCCAACGATCCTTGAGTGCGGCCAGCGTACCCACCCGTGTTTCGGCTTCGAGTAAGTCGAGGCTGACCGTGGCGACGTGGGTCCCGCCCACGCCGGCATCCGCGTTTTGGTTGTACTGTACATTAATATTGCGCACCAAATCGGCGCCGCCAGGTTGCCGTTTTTTGTCCTCTTCGTTGATGGCTTTAATCGCGTCCACCAGTTGGGTGACGACCGCTTCCGTTTGCTGTAACGGCGTGCCCTGGGGCAGCAACACGCGGGCTTCCAACACTTCGCCGTCGATGCTGGGGAAGGCTTGGAACTTGAGCACGCCACCGGCGAACATCGCCAACGAGATCAGGAACACCGCAACCACCGAACCCAAGGTCAGGTAGCGGTAGCGAATCGCCAGGTCGACCGTGCGGCCGACAACCGCTTCACGCAGACGCTCGAAACCCGCATTGAAACGCGCGCGCCAGGGTGGAATCTCAAGCGCACCCGGTGCACTCATGGTATGCGCCAAGTGGTTGGGCAGAATGAAGAAGGCTTCGATCAAACTCACGAAAATGACCACGATCAAGACAATCGGCATCACGCGCAGCACCTTGCCCAAGTTACCGGAGAGCATGGTGATCGGGCCGAACACCGCCACCGTGGTGATGAACGAGGAAATCACGCCGGCTTTGACCTCGGACACGCCGTTAATCACCGATTCAACCGGGTTCTCACCCTTGCGCAGGTGGGTTGCCACGTTTTCCGCGATGACGATGGCGTCGTCCATGAGCAATCCCAAGGCCAGCAGCAGGCCAACCATGGTGATCATGTTGATGGTCATGCCGATCAGCGGCAGGATGAAGAATGCACCCAGAAACGAGACCGGCAAACCCATGGTCACCCAAAAGCTGAGGCGCCGATCGAAGAACAGCCACAGCGTAAAGAAAACCAGCAGCAAACCTTGCCAGGCGTTTTTGAGCAACATTTGCAGGCGGTCGCGTGAAATCGAGGTCAGGTCGCGTGTCAGCGTGAGCGTTACGCCGTGTGGCGCTTGCGTCTGTTCCTGAGCGACGAATTCGGTGACGCGGTCGTAGATGGTTAAGGCGTCTTGGTTGGTTGTTTTTTGAATGGTGATCATCGCCGCGCGGCGGTCGTTGAACAAAACCTTGGCTTCATCCAAATCGAAACGGTCGGTGATGGTGGCGATATCGCCCAGACGCACCTCGGCGCCTTCGCGGTTACCGGCGATGACCAGGTCGCGCAACTCAGACGGTCGACGTCGTTCTTCCAACAAACGCACGACCAGGTTGCGCTCATCGGTTTCCAGGGTACCGGTTGCCATGTCAATACTTTGGCCCGCAATGCGGTCGGCCAGTTGACTCGGGCTCAACCCCAAAGCCTGCAGGCGTGCCGTCGGGACCTCAATGCGCAGTTGGTGGTCCGAAAAGCCGCTGATCGAAACCAGCGAAATGTCGGGCAGTTGCTGTAGGCGATCCTTGAGTGATTCACTGTAGGCTTTCAGTTCGGTTTCGCTCAAATCAGCCGTGACCGCAATCGAGATTACCTGTTGCTTGTCGCCCGAGGTTTCGATGATCGGTTCTTCGACCAAATCGGGGAAGTCGTTGATCGCCTCAATTTGGGTTTTGACCTCGCCCAGAAAGGCTTGGAAATCGGCGTCTTCCTCGGCTTCGACCGTAATCACGCCCACGCCTTCTTGGGCTTTACCGGTGACTTCTTTGACGTAGGCGACGCCGTCGACGGCGTCTTCAACGCGCTGAATGACCGCTTCTTCGACCTCGCCCGCCGTGGCGCCCGGGTAGGCGATGCTGATGTTAACCAAAGGCACCACGAAGTTGGGGAAGGTTTCCCGCTGCAGCGTGGGAATGGCCACCAAACCCATGATCAGGAACATCACCATCATCAGGTTGGCGGCGGTTGGGTGTTTGGTGAAGAAGTTAATCATGGCGCCACCTCACCGCCGGCGGCGTAAGCGAGCAGACGCTTTTGGCTGTCCTCATCGACGTGCGGTTCCAGCAGTAAACCTTCCGCCGGCACTTCCAAGTCGGTGAGCACCAGGCGATCTCCGGCGCTCAGGCCCTGAGTGATTTCGGTAAAACCGCCCTGGGTGGCGCCGCGCTGAACCGCGACGGTGCGCAAGCGGTTGTCGCCGTCCACCAAATAAACGCGGTCGCCGTGCAGGGCGCTTTCGGGCACCAAGATGCCCTGGCGGCGCGGGCCTTTCAGCGTCACGCGGCACAACATACCCTTTACCAGCGGAGGGCGTACGCCGGGCTCGGCGTCGCGGTAGGGTTCTTTGACGGTCACAATGACACCGACCAGTCGCGTTTCTGGATCCAGCGAAGCGTCGATGCGGCTGAAGGTTGCCGGCCAGACCGCTTGCACGCGGCCGGTCAGCGCGACCTCGGCACTTAATCCCAACTGGGCGAAGATGTCCGGTGATGGTGTGAAGTCACGGGCGCGGGCGCCGCCGTCGCGCGGCATGAGCCCATGTAACTTTTCCATAACCAGGCCGGTTTTGATTTCCGCCGCCGCCAGGTTGCTGACCTCCGCCATCACGTTCCCCGCAAAGACCGCCTGGCCTTCCTCGACGCGTTTCTCGTTGATGCGGCCGTCGAACGGCATGCGGATTTCCGTCTGGGCCAAGCGACGTCGGCTATCGGCAACTTGCGCTTCGTACTGTGTGCTTTGGGCTTCCAACTGGCGTTGCTGCGCCGGGATGGTGCTTAACTGATTTTCCAGGTTTTGTACCGAAATGCGCCCGCGCACCAACTCGCTTTCCGCTTGGTCCATCAGCGTTTCCGAGATGGAACCCTCACCGGCCAGCGCCAAATTACGGCGGAAGTTGCGTTCTTGTAACGCCAGGCTCTTCTGTTCCAGTTTGAGGTTGGCGCGCAGGTTTTGCGCTTCCAGCTCGAGCTGTTGCAAGCTCGCCGTGACCGCGTCCAATTGTGCTTGGTTGCGCGTTAAAGCGATTTCGTATTCGCCCGGATCAATGCGGAACATCAGCGTGCCCGCCGGCAGAAGTGCGCCCACTTTCACGTCTGGGTTGAGGTACAACAAACGGCCGCCGACCTCCGCTAAGGCCTGCCACGACTTGTCCGGTGCGACCGTGCCGAATCCCGACACCTGTGGCGTAAAGGTCTGTTGTTCAACCGTTAAGAATCGCACCGCCTGAGCATTTTCACGGTTGACTTCTTTTTCCGGGGTTTTTTTGCCGCCCGCCAGCCACAGCAGCAGGGCCAAACCCAAAACAATCGGTGGGATCACCGCCCATTTCGTTTGTAATTTTGAGGTGTTGCCGCTCATGGTTGTGCTCCTTCGAATTGATTGACCGGACCCGTTTGTTCCGGCTCATGTGCCAACTGCGCCACCCATTGGCGGCCTGCTTGCGCGTCCTTGAGGAACGGGAAATCGTTCAGCGCGCGTTGAAGTTGAAAAACAGCGCCCAAATAGGCGTAGTGGGCCAAGGCTGATTGGCGGCGACCCGCCAGCGCTTGTTCCTGCGCTTCCAGAAGGTCCAGCAACGAGGCTGTTCCCTGTTCGTATTTACTGCGCACAATCTGCAACGTTGCCGCCGCCCGTTCCGCCGCTCGTTCCGCCGGGGCGATTTGTAGCCAGTCGGCGCGTGCCTGTTCCAGCGCGTTGTAAGCCGTGTTGACGACGAGGTCGGTGCGGGCCGCCGCCTGTAGGTCTTGTTCGCGCACACGGGCGCGGTTCTGAGCGACCTGGTGGAAACGTCGCCCACCGTTAAAGATCGGGTAACTGGCGCCGACCGAAAGACTCCATGCGCCTTCCGTTTGGTTGGGAAACAGGCCGCCGTCGCTCGCGAATTGTTGATCGAGCACGTCCTGATATGTAGCCGTGACCGACAGGGACGGCAGGAACAGCGACTGCAGCGAAGCCTGGTAGTTGGTTTTGGCAAGGTCTTGCTGCAATTGTTGTTGGGCCAAGTCCGGTGAGTTGGTTGTGGCGACCTGAGCCAGGCGAGCGCGCAGGGCGGGGGTGATTTCCCGCGCTAACAATCCCGTCCATTCTTCCTGATAGAACAGACCGTCTTGGAGTGGGTTCTTTTCGGCGACGTACCAGGTTTCCTTGTCCTTGCCCAGCAATCGCGTCAGTTCCCAACGCGCCGCTTGAAAACTCGCTTGGGAATCGTAAACCGCACTAATGTTTTGGGCTTCTTGGGTTTCCCAGCGGTAGACTTCCTCGCGACCGCCCGCCCCCAAGCTCAAGCGCGAGCGCGCCGTTTGTAAGTTGGAGCGCGTCAGTTTCAGGTTCTCGATGTTGATTTCGTGCAGCGCTTTTTGCGACAGCACATTTAAATAGGCACTCGCGAGTTGGTTGATCGTGTCGCGCACCACGCCGTCATAGCGTGCCTGGCTGAGTTTGGCCTCCAAATCGGCGCTGCGTTTTTGGTTGAAGGTGTTCGCGTCGAACAAAACTTGGCGCGCCTGAATTTGCAGGTTGGTTTGTTCTTCGGCTTGGAAACCCGCCGCCACCTGGGCGTTGGCGGTATCGTTCTGCTGCCAATTGGCGTCGGCTTGAATTTGGGGCAACAGGCCGCTCAGCCCGATGCGTCGACCCGCCGCCGCCTGTTGTTTTTGTTCGTCGGCGACCGCAATCTCGTAGTTGCCCGACAAACCCAGCTCCAGTGCTTGGGCGAAGCCCAGCGGTTGGCCGTTTTCGAGCGCATCGGCGTCGCTGACATCGGCGCTTAGGAACCAACGCGCATCGCGCTGCAAACCCAAACTTGCGGCCGCGCTGCCACTGATGGCAGGCTGTTCCCTGGCGGGTACATAAGCGGGCAGGTCCTCGGGCGCACTGCCGTTACGCCAATCTTCCAAATGGTCGACCAGCCGATTGACCAATCTGGCTTGGGGCGCCACCAACGCGGCCGCCCAGGCGCCGTGACCGACGTCATCGGTGCCGTACCCGGAGAAGACGGCAAAGCCCTGTGCTTGTAAGGCGCGGTGCAATGAGCGGCGCGCGGCCGTGTCCAAATTCGGCAACAGGGCGCTGTAAACGGCTTTAATGTTTGGCGCGAGGCTCGGTGCGGTCGTGCCGTCGACGCCAACCACCTGCAAATCGCGTTGCATGGCGGCGCCCAGCGCCTGGATGCGTTGCGCCAAGCCCACATCGGCATCAAGTAAGTCTTGTGAAACTAAGATTTGTGCTTGGCGGAAGCCGACCATTTGACCGAACAGCGCCAAATCGCGCGCCGTGCGCGCGGCGCCCAAGGCTGTGGCCAAATTGGCTTTGCCGGAGCGGCCCAGGTTGTTGTAGGTCACTTGAATGAGCGCGGCATCGCCGTCCAGTGCGACAAAAACCGGTTTCGTTAACGGATTGGCGCGATCGCGAGCCCACATGGCGTGGTGCGGACCCAAGGCGATGACGGCATCGATTTGCGGGTCTTGCATGGCGGCCTGCATGGCCGCGGCGACGGCGGTCGCGTTCGGTTGGATCTGGCTTTGGGCGACGACCGTAAAAGCCGCGTCGGTGTCCTTGGTCAGGCCGCGTTCCATCAGGTTGCGCGTCGTTTCGGTCGCCAGCGCCGACGCGCCGGCACCGTCGCTGCTAATCGCCAGGCGTAACGACGCCGCGAGGGATGGGGCTGCGCCAATCGCGAACAGCAGCCCCGCGCGCAGCAATAAGGTCTTGGTCATGATGGTTGGTCTCCCTTAGGTAAGGCAAAGCCGCTGAGGACTTGGTCCTCCACAAAAACGGCGAACTTTTCGAAATCCAGACTGTCGTCGGGGATGCTTAATCCAGGCGGCGGCGCGCTGTTGAGGTGTTGTTCGCGCTTCGGCAAGGTCAGTTGGAAAAAGGCAAAGCTGGACATGATGTGCATGTACGCCCAGCCGGCGAACACTGGCTTAAACAGGCCTTGTTGGCGGCCTTCCGTCAAAATGCGGTTGACTTCCATCAGGACCATGAGTGCGTGGGCGGGGGGTTTGATTTCTTCAATAAAGGCTTTGCGACCGTCGATCAACAATAGCTTGGGCAGTTGCGGGTATTCGCCGATGAGGCCGGCCATGGCGCGAATGAACTGGCGTAGCTGTAGATCGGGTGGGTCTTTGCGGTTGATGGCTGCGCTGATGCGCTCGACCACTTTCTCGGAGAAGTCGTCGAGAATGGCGCGAAAGAGACGGGCCTTGCTGCCAAAGTGGTAGTTGATTAGGGCCTTGTTAACGCCGGCGCGTTTGGCGATATCGTCGACGCGTGCACCTGCGAAGCCGTGTTCGGAAAAAACCAAACGCGCCTGGCGGAGCAGGTTGGCGCGTGTTTCGGCGCTGTTACGGGTGTCCTTGGGTGGGTTCACGGGCCCTCCAAAAAGGAATGATCGGATTAAACCGTTGTTTTAAACGGTTGTTTAAAACGTTCGGTTAATTTAGTTCCCGACAACCTATTCGTCAAGCGATCGCCCTGTAACTTTTTGTAACAGCCTCGCCACGCCACGCTTTGCCAGGACCGCCCGCACCGTTTTCGGCTACAATAGGCAGCATCAATCCGAGGAGTGCGCCATGGTTAGCGACGATTTGAAAAATCAGGGCTATGACAAAGAAGCCGAGTACTTTAAGCGCCAGGAAAAAGAGGCCTTAGAGAAGATTCGGCAGAAAAAAGCCGCCGATGAGGCTGCTAAACCCGCCGATAAGCCTGCCGAGTAAAGGGCTTCCCGCGCGACCCCCACCTTGCGTGGGCGGATGCGCGGGATAACCGCGACCCGCTGTGTCTTTATCCAAGCGCTACACCTTCCGACTTGGGCGTGGTTTGATCGCCTTGTTGATGCTGGTCTGTCCGTTTTTTGTGGTGCAGAGTTGGCGCCATCAGCACCAGAGTTTGACCAAGGACGCGCGTTTGCGTGCCGCTTTTCAGCAGGAATGGCAAAACTTATTGACCGAAGTGTTGTGGCGCCGTTTTGTAACGGATCGCGCCGGGCGCGAGCCCGTGTTGACGCGCGAGCGGCCCAACGAGCCGCTGCTCGGCACACCTGATTTTTTAACACTTCAGGCCTTTGAAACCCGCTTGGGGGCTGAACGCGCCGAGTCCAGCCCTGTGCCGGACGACCTGCATCGGCTGCTGTGGTCCGAGGCGTTGTACCCTTCGGGTTTGCCGCATTGTTACGCCGGTTTTGTCGAGATTCTGCGCGCCGGGGTGCCGCGTCTGAGTGAGGCCGATGTGGTTCGCTTGCATCAGGTCGGCACCCGGCTGGCCGTGGCGGACCGCTTACCGCGCCGCTTCTTAACCCTGTTGTTGGATCGGCTGCCACGCTCCTGGCACGAGGTCTATGCCTTACAGCGCCGTTATTGTGCGCTGGACGGTTCCGCCGACGGTGATCAGTTTTACGTGTTTTTTCGCCATGAAGGGCGCGAAGTATTTGATCGCTACGCGGTTACCGAGATTGGGCAAATTAACCGTGCCTTGCGCGCGCTGAATTTGGACCTCGCCCTCGAAGCCGACGCCTATTGGGCGCGATACGAAAACTTGTGGCTGACTTTGAAGCCGCGCACCTTGCCCGCCGACGAACAACTCCAGGCCGCGCGCAACATTCATTTGTTTATCTTTCTGTTTGTGGAAGTGATTTTGTTGGTGATCTATTTGTTGGTGGATCAGTACGACAAGATTCACCGCTTCCAGCAGCAGTTATTGGCGGCGACCAGCCACGAGTTGCGCACGCCGCTGGCGGTGATTCGGCAGTTCGCCGAGCTGTTGGCAAATAAACGCGATCAGTTCCCGGCGCGGGTACAGACCTACCACCAATTTGTGCTGCGTGAGAGCATTAAGATGCAGTTCATGGTGGAGAACTTGTTGCAGACCGCGCGTTTTGAGCACCTGCGTTTGCGCCCGAAGCCAACCGCCTTTGCGTTGGCGCCGTGGTTACAGGAAAACGTCGACGGCGCGCGCCGCTTGGACAACGAATGGCAGGTCGCGGTTGAAGCCGTGCCCGACCAAGAAGTTTATTGGGACGCGGCGATGATGGGCCAAGTGGTGATGAACCTGCTCGACAATGCGCGCGTCCACGCCAAAACGCGGGTCGACGTGGCCGCGTCGGTCAACGAAGCCGGTCGCGTGCGCATCACCATTCGCGATTACGGCGAGGCGGTCGATGTGGCGGCGGTGCGCCGGGTGCAGGCGTTCAAGCGTTCCGACCAGCCGGAAACGGGTTTGGGCCTGGGTTTGTATCTGTGCAGCACGATTGTGAAGGGTCACGGTGGTCACATGGACTTTGAGGCGGCGGCGCCGGGTTTGCGGGTCGTGTTGAACGTGCCGGCCCGTGTTAACGAGGATTCGCGGATGGGGTAAGCTCACGCCGGCATTGAGAGCTGTTCGTGAGCTCCCGCCTGTGAGTGGCTACCAATGGGAACGATGAGGGTTCCAGCTTCAACCAAACACGGTCGTACACTGAGAAAACCTACGTGGTAAACGGACAACTGTCAGAGCAGGATGTACCCAAATTCAGTAACAGCCGCGACACGCGTGCCTGTGTTCAGACCTAAATGGGTTGATTTGTGTGGATGAAATCACGCAAGATTTTGGTGCCAAACGCTTTGGAAAAACCGAGGGCTAACTGGGTAAGGAGGGCGAGCTTTTTTACGAGACCTTGCAGCCCAAGATATTGTGCAACTTAGCCGAGAAGAATAGCTCGGTTTAGGTGAGAAAGGCTTATAAGTTTGAACCTGAGTGGCGCGCTAAGACTTAAAAAGACCTTTCTTACGTCTAAACATAACGAATTATCGAATGTCCCCAATATGACATGAGTCTCTTCAGTTCCTGCAGTAAAATCACACAGCTTAGGCGAGTCAAAACGACACTCTTTGAGAGTTATATTGACGTGTTTTCT
>JAUIFE010000018.1 GCA_030429565.1 Holophagae bacterium
ACTTGCTTCAGCTGTGTGATTTTACTGCAGGAACTGAAGAGACTCATGTCATATTGGGGACATTCGATAATTCGTTATGTTTAGACGCAAGAAAGATCTTTTTAAGTCTTAGCGCGCCACTCAGGTTTTACAACGATTGATCCCCACAGCACCCCCGCCCTAATCGATGAGGTTTCTTTTGTTATCCCAACTCGACCGAAAATCGCTTAAAGCTCTTAAAAACAACTTGTTCTGCCTTACATTGGGCCTGAGTTTTTTCGCGATGCGATTTGAAAGCAACACCATCCTTTGGATTTTGGCCGGTCTGATGGGACTGGCGCTATTTGCCCTCAGACAGTTTTATCCGTCAACTAGGTCTGGAGGCTGGGTGGACTACCGTATTTCTGAAATACTCAAACAGCAACCGCTTAACAATAAATGGGTTCTGCGTCCCATTCTGGGACTGAAGCTGGTTCTGTCCCTGCCGGTAGACCGTCCTTGCCTAAAAGATCGCGATAAGATCGATACCCTGCACTTTGAAATTCTGCCGATGACCTACACCCAAGCACCACAACACAGATCGGCCGAAGGTGCCCTCACCGGTAACTGCGTCATCCATTCCTCAGTAGGCCAATTGCCGTTCGAGAAACTCGGCGATCACCTTGAGATTCTGCGCAGCGATGATCCAACCTTCTTAAACTGGAATACCTCGGCGCAAGGATTGGTATTCATATATGAGTTGCCTCTCGTTGGCCAAACAGATGATGTGCTGCACCAAATGTTTGCGACGGTTCCACGAGAGTTAGCCAAGGATTTGAGGCGATTGATTGAGTTCGATTGGCGCCACATGGTGAAAAGCCCTGACCGCCTTGCGCAAAACCCCGAGGTACGTCGTTTATTAATCCCCTATATTTGGCGTCACGGCGGTGCCGAGGAACTGACGCAGTTTTACGAGGCATGCCTGCAACACCAACCCAAGGTACATCGTCCTGTGAGCGCGATCCGGCGCTATGACGAACCCGTCGCACCACCACCCATCTTGGACGAGACCAACCAGCTTCTGATCGCGATCCTGCTCGACCACAGACTGACCGCCCCCCAACAACGCCTCATGATCCTTTCCGAAGACCCACTGATCAAAGAGTACAGGACCCGCTATTACCAGCGCCGGCACCATGAAACCCACCTCATCTTGGGTGGCTGTGTCGGGAACGACCAGGCCGTCAAGCAGGCGCTCGCAGAATTCCTCCTGGCGCAGGACCCGCTCGCTATCCCGCACCTCATCGCCTGCGTCCATCAGCCGTACATGCGTAAACTCATCCTGACCGAGCTGGCCCAAAGCAGCGATCCGCGCGTGCTGGGATTATTTCTCGACCTCCTGCGCCAGGGTTCGCCCGCCGAAATTCGCCAGGCTTCGCGGTATGTCGGCAATCACGGCGATCGCAACCATCTCGTCGACCTGCACCGCGCCCTTGAGCATGCCGGCCTGAGCAACAAAACCGACCTCGAACAGGCCGTCCAAAAAATTAAGGCGCGTTTTCCGCAAGCCGAAAACCAAGGCATGCTCAGCGTCGCCGATCCACACACAACCGCCGGACAATTGAGCCAGGCAAGCAGCGACCTCGGCAGCGTTTCACCGGCGACACCGCCCAAGGCGACCTAACACCATTTGGTACCGGTTTGAAGAGAATGGATGGAAACCATCATAAAACCACCAGCCAGACAAATCTCCCCCTTGTGCACCACAGTAAAAGTTCATGATGGTGCCGCCAAAACGGCGATGAGTTTTACATCACCGATTAAGTCGTATATCGAGCAAAATATAGATCCAGAGGAACATCCATGAGTACCGACGTGTCTTCTCAAAAAATAGATCGGCATTATTGGGCCGCTCTTCTTTTAATACCCACTGTTTCACTCCTATTGGCAGGCCAATGGGGACTATTCGTTACCTTCGTTTGTCTTACCGGTTTTTGGATTTGCAACACTTTTTTTAAGGTTCTCCACTTAAAGGATGCCACCCGCTGCCTCGATAAAAAACTCGGCCCTACTGAAACAGCCGGCTCATGGCCCATGGCACCCGTTCAGGGTCACGAACTGTTTGTCACCTTGATTGTCAAAACGACCACGCAAGAGAATGGTGTCACCATTCTCTTGGTGCCGGCGATACGTTTTGAGATCCATTTAGCGGAAGGGCCCGACCATCAAAACTCAACCCAGCGGGATCGCCTCGACCAAACCCAAGCTGCCGCCAACCTAAAACTGTTGCAAGCCCTCCAAACCATACCCGACAACTGGGAACTTAGCGAGCACGGTTTTGCCGTCACCGAGACGTTACCCACGAAAGGTAAGCTGCTGAAACACTTGGAGGAACTGATTACGGCCGCGCCGGCGCGTTTCGAACAAACACTGGCGACCTTGGCAACCCTCGATTGGGACCAAACCCTTGCGCAAGCCCACCCCAAAATCATCCATACGTCGGTTCAGACTGCGCTCCTGCAACTTTATCGCGATTTCCCCAAGAACCCGAAACTCGCCGACTTTATCGCCCAACACCGCGATCGATTCAACCAACCTAACCAATTGGTCGCCAACCTATTACTCAACCCAACCCCATCGACCGACGATTACCGCGCCATGGCGACTTCGACCGACAAATTGGTCGGCCAACTTTTAATCGACCACTGTTCCCGCCGGCCCGACGCCATTCATCTTGTCTGGGGCGGCGCTTTTGGGAACGCCCACGCCGCCACACGATGGCTCCATCGATTCCCCTTGGAGAACGACCCGCTCGCCATCCCGCACCTTATCGCCTGTGTCCATTTACCTTTTTTGCGACGCGAGATTTTGGCCAAGTTGGTCGACAGTCGCGATCCGCGCGTTTTGGGTTTATTTCGCATGTTGTTGGTTCAAGGCGAACCCAAGGAAGTGCGGATCGCGGCAGGCTACGTGGCCGAACATGGGAACCGTGATGATTTGGAAGTGCTCCATCGCGCCAGGCAACGCGCCGGCACATCCAAAAACGACCTCGATCAAGCCATGAGCAAAATCAAGCACCGCTTCCCGCAATCGGAAAACCCAGGCGCCCTCAGTTCGGCGACCATGGCGACAACCGAGGGGCGGCTCAGCAAAGCGAGCCCCAACACAACGCTATCGAAACCCGAAACCCCGCCATGTTCCCCTTGATCAACATGGCCGTCCGTAGCAAGCCGACAACGAGATGAAAGAATGTCTGTTCAAAGCCCTGATAAAGGAATGTCACTAAACCCAGTCGATCTCACCATCGGCATAGTGCTTCTTTTTAGTATTCCCGACCACCCTTTCCCGGCCGTGGGGATCGCAACTTGTCTTTTTTGTTTCGATGGGTCAAAATTCACCGCATCTCTCCGTTCGGATTTTCCCAATCACGGCGTTTAACCAAAGCACTGTCGGCCCTTTACCCAGAAGAAAAACCGACCGATCCAGCCGCGAAGAATCACCGCCGAACCTTCGTATTGTTCCGCCAAGACGGCTTTGACGGCCTGGCTTTGTTGAAAACCAGTCCGCATCACGGAAAAACCATGATGGATTTCCAACTCCGCCCCCACCAAACCCATGACGACATTCGGTATTTGGCACGCCTTCTTACCGGCGGCCAATCATGAAGCAGGGCTGAAGTAACGATGTTGTTTCATCGCGGTAACCAAACCGTTCGCAACGCCGCCACGGCGGCCCTGCGTGTTGACCCGGCACGACGGCACCTCTTGCTGGACTACCATTTCACCGATAAGCACGCCCTGGGCTCACATTTAAAATATTTACAACGCGAGGATGATGCCTTGGCGATCCCGCACCTCATCGCCCACTTCCATCATCGTTACATGCGCAGTGACATATTAAGCTCGAGGCAACGTCGCGACGATGAACGCGTCTTGTTTTTCTTTTGCGATCTTTTAGCGCAAGGCGCAACCGCCGAACAAAAAGTCGCGCTTGAGTATGTGGCGCAGCACGGTGATGCGCGGGCACTCCCCTACCTGCGCCGTGCCGCCCCCGTTGCAAAAGCAAATGGCCACCCTTTACGAGCAACTTCGGATAAACTACCCCCGCACGGCGGAAGCAGGCAGCTTGAGCCTGGTTCAAAATCACGAAGCCGGCAGGATAAGCATGAGTAACCCAGACGGGCGGCTCAGCCCCAGCTCAACCCATCACGAAGCACCTGATGCAGCGTCACCGAACCATTACGCCGACACGCTTAGCGAAACACCCGTACCGGCACAAATACCGGCCCAAAGTCCCAAGGAGTCTTCACCATGATGAAGCTTTACAACGGCTTGGTTCTCCTCGTCTATGCGATATGTGGGGTCATCATGTTCACCATGCCGCTTGAAACAAGAATCAACGGCTTACCCGGCCACATGGTGCTTTTCCTCGGTTGGGCGGGCTTTTTGATTTTGACGACCCTGGTAAACCGGCTGTTTTTGGCCTCAGCGCCGGTAATGCTTGAACACTTTGCCCGCGCAGACCTTCCAGCGGATGCCAACGGCGACGCCGTACTTGCGGTAACGAAGCGCTGGGTCCTCACCGTTCAGCCTAGCGCCGAGGCGATTGACGGCTATGTCTCGCAGTTGTTGTTTGCCCTCAAACCCAACCACGACGCCGGCCCACCGCCTCCAGATCTCGGCCGGCGGTGGTTGATATTTTCACCGAGATATTGTCGGAACTACGCGAGTCAAGCCAGACCGGACAACATCTTCACCTTCAGTTGGTCCGTCAGTAGCCAAGGCTTTCCCAAGCAACCGGAAAAATTAAAAGCATTAATGGCCCAACACCGTGAAGCATTAACACCCTTGGCCGAAAAACTCTACGCAGATTCATTTGATTTCGCCGACCTCCTGCCCAAGGACAACATCGTCACCCACCTCGAAACCCAGGTCGTGATGGTCCAAATGGCCATGGTTTACATTGGGTCCGACAAAGTTGCCGCCTACCTCAACCGCCACCCCGATCAACACAGCGGCTTGCGCGGTTTGCTGTTGCATTGTGCGACCGGCTTACCACTGTCCCCGACGGAACGCTTGGTTCTGCTATTTCACAGTTTCGCAATGGTGCGCAACTTTGCCCGGCCGTACCTCGACCCAGCGGGTTTCCAGCCCCACCACGATTTGGCGACAGTCCTCGCGGCGCCCCCGTCCAACACACGCCGCGAAGCACTCGGGAAACTGCTAGAGGAACTGCGCGCAAGTGACGACCGCCCGTCAGTGCCCCACCTCATCGCGTTGTTGGAGCACGAGGAGCTTCCAGCCAATGTCCTGTTGCAGGCCCTGGAACGCCGCAACGATGAACGGGTGTTCGAATTTTTCCTCAACTACCTCTCCCGCGCCGATAAAGGCCAGGAGAAATACATCCTGCAATTTTTTGGGGCGCACGGGAAACGAGAACACCTTGCCCGCTTACATGAGATCGAACCACGGCTCAAGTCAGCGTCCAGACATTTCGAGATAGCCATATCCCTGATTCGCAACCGCGAACCGGCGTTACATCCGCCAGGCATGGTTTCGAGGGCGCAATCAGGTGCCGGGTCACTGAGCCAGGCCGAACCCAACGGCGGCCTTTCACCCGTCGACGACCACGCGGACACCCGCCTCTAAAAAGCAGCCGACGGCATGGATGCCGATTTTACCGTCAATAATTGTCGCAAAGACACGATAAGGTAGGAAGCGGCGTTTGCCTTCCAACCAAAAGAGCACCTTTTCGGGGCGAACCTTTTGCCGGCCGGAACCCTAGGTTTTTGCCATAACGATGACGCCGCTGCGGCGCCCAAGCGCGCGCTTTACCCCTATCTCCAAAGGTCATGCGATGAGTTATGAATTATTTTTCACCCAGCGGGAGCAGGTCGAGCATCCCGACTACACCGAGTTTGTCGCCTATTTCCAGGATCGCAAAAACTACCTGCTCGAGGACAACCACGCCCATTATCAAAACGTCGATTCCGGGATTTACTTTTATTTTGAATTCGACGAGAGCTTACCCGAACGGGACAAGGACGAACCGCTTGAAGAAGCGGGTTACATCTTAATTCCGATCGTATTCAGCATCCATTTGTTTCGGCCCCATGTCTTTGCCCTCGAAGCGGCCGACGAGCTACAAGCCTTTATCGACCACTTCGAATTACACGTGGTCGATCCTCAAAGCGACGGTATGGGCGAAGGGTTGTTCTCTCGCGAAGGTTTTCTCCAAAGTTGGAGCCACAGCAACGCTTTCGCTGTCGAAGCCATCTGCCAACAACACCCCGAACACCCGTTCCCCTGCACCGCTGCCGCGACGATCAAAAAGTGGTGGCGCTGGAACGTTGATCGTGAGCGTTACGAGCATTCACTGGAAGGCGAAGCCTACGTCCCCAAGTTCAATTTCATTTGGTTTGAGGAACAGGTTTGCTCGGCGGTGATTTGGGGGGATGCGGGTCCAGTAGCGCTACCAGAAGTGGATTACGTCATCTTGGTGAAACACGAAATTCGCGACGACTTCCGCGAGGGTGACGAACCCGAGGTGGTCCTGCTTCCTTGGCAAGCAGTTTACGTTTGGTGCGAGCGCTACGGCCACAGAGTCGACGGCGAGACCGATCACTGGCTGATTGAGTACCCCGCTATTCCAGACGACCTTAAAGCCTGGTGGCTCTCGGTGTCCGGTCCGCACGATTTCAAAATCATGACGCTCGACCAAGTTCTCGATGCGGAAATTGTGGCCATGTACCTGGAAACCAACGCCGAATAACCGCTGTACCAGCGAGGCCGCTGTGACCCTGATTCAACGCACTATCGCCCAGTTCTTTCTGCTGCAAGGCATCGCCGTGCCGTTGTGGTGGCTGCTGCTTTGGCGGCATGCGCCGGCACGCGACTGGTTTTTTCCCGGTCCGTCCGCCGCGCTGTGGTCGCTGCTGCCAGGCGAATTACTGATCACACTGCTCAGCCTGGGCGCGGCCATGGCCGCCTTCCGCAAACACCCGGCCGGCGTGCCGCTGATGTGGGCCACCTGCGGCGCGGTTGCTTATGCCGCCGCGCTACCTTGGTGGTGGTCACTCACGACCGGCCGCGCTTGGTTCAGCGTCGTGCTCATGACCCTGGCGGTGCTTTTTTCTTTTTGGGGTGCTTACGGCTACCAAAGGCCCGTCTTCGCCCGCGCCAAAGCGAGCGCGCCACATTTTTGGCGCGCGCTCGCCCAAGGTTTTGTCTTTTGGGTGATCTTTCTCGGCGCCGTCCCCGCCGCCGTATGGCAGTTTGAGCGCAGCGTCGGCATCGCACGATTCACACCATGGCCGACCTGGCTCTGTATCCTGCTCGCGTTGCTTGCCGCCGCGCTCAATCTCGGTTCCATGATGGTGATGGTACGCCACGGCGAGGGCACGCCCTTACCGCTGGAAGGGCCGAACCACTTGGTTTGTCGCGGGCCCTTTGCCTACGTGCGCAACCCAATGGCGATCGGCGGCTTGGGTTTGGCGCTGGTACTGGGCCTGTTTCTCGGTTCCTCAAGCATACTCGCCTATGTGTTGGTCGGTGCGTGCCTGTGGCACGTCGTCATGCGCCCCATGGAAGAAGAGGATTTGCGCGCCACTTTTGGGCCGGCTTACGACCACTACCGCCGACACGTCGTCTGCTGGTGGCCGCGCCGGTCGGCTTATGTTCCGCCAACCGACGAACAGCGGCTTTAAGCGCCCGGCCCACAATCGAGGCAACCGGGAACCGGACGCGGTCCCAAGTGCAATTTGCTGTTGAGGTCGCGCAACGCGGTGCGTACACCTTCTTCGATAACGGGGTGATAAAAGGGCATTTCCAACATTTCGGCCACGGTCATTTTGCGCTGGTGCGCCCAGGCTAACAAGTGGCCGATGTGCTCAGCCGCCGGCCCAAACATTTCGGCGCCCTTAAACAGGCCGGTTCCGTGTTCCCCATAGACGCGTAACAACCCGCGATTGCGCAACATAACCCGGCTGCGGCCCTGATCATCAAAGGAAACTTCGCCGACCGCGAAACAGCCCTCACTGAGTTTGCTATAGGCACAGCCAACCATGGCGATTTGGGGATCGCAAAAAACAATGCCCAAGGCACTACGTCGCAAACCCGCGCGAATGTCGGGAAAACGGCCCGCATTGTCGCCGGCGATCCGGCCTTCATCGGCCGCTTCATGCAGTAAGGGTCGGTTGTTGGCGGCGTCGCCCGCCATGAAGACGTGGCTTTCCCCGATTTGCAACGTGAAGGGATCGTGAACCGGCACACCGCGATCATCGAGTGGCAGATCCGTATTCTCCAAACCCAGGTTGCGCACATTGGGCGTACGCCCGGTGGCGGCAATCACAAAATCAAAGGATTCGGTGCGCTGGCCGCCGTCGCGATGTTTGTAGGTAATCACCACGCGGTCTTCCTCGCGCGAAAGAGCACCAATAACGGCATCGGCGTCCAAGTAAAATTCTTCCGCCAAGGTGGTGCCACACTTTTCTAAAACAGCCGGATCAGTCAACGGGCCGACGTTGCCGCCACGGCCAAAAAGCCGCACATCGACACCGAGTCGATGCAAAGCTTGACCCAGCTCCAAACCGATCACGCCCGGTCCAAACACCGCGACGGACCCGGGTAAATCGTGCCATTCAAAAATATCGTCATTGACCAACAAGCGGTCACCCAAATCGCGGAACATGCCAGGCACCGCCGGTGAGCTGCCCGTGGCAATCACGATGGCGTCAGCATGAACCACCTTCCCGTCAACCTGCAGACGATGGTTGTCAATAAAACGCGCATAACCGCGCAGCCGATCTTCTTCCGGCAAGTTCTCAACCGAATCAACGACGAACCCCACGAAACGGTCTCGCTCGCGCTTAACGCGCGCCATCACTTCGCGCCCGTCAACCCGCACATCGCCGTTGATATGAATACCAAATGCGGGCGCACGCTGGATCTGATGAACCGCTTCGGCAGCGGCGATTAAAAGCTTGCTCGGCATGCACCCAACCCGTGCACAGGTGGTGCCGTATGGGCCGCCCTCAATCAGGACGACGCGTTCACTGTTCTTTTTTGCATTGCGGTAGGCGCTCAAACCCGCCGTGCCCGCACCGATGATCGCCACGTCTACTTTTATTTCATCCATCGTCACTCCCTGCCCCGGCATGACTCCGGCCGGGTGTACCTGCCGCAAAGGTGGTTCTGATTTGTTTTAGTTAGTTTAACGCTTTTCTGGTCAAATCGACAGCCGCATTTGGCGCGACGGGCGCCTGCCTTTTGACGACCCTATCCCCTGGCCGTGCACCGACGTCCGCAACTGTAGGGACCTCAAGTGTCGCCGTCTAACAAGGCGGCGGCAAGACCGTCGCCACGCCACGATTTTTCATGATCCGCATCCGTAGCCTTGACCTGGAAACAACCATGACATGCTGTTTATTTCGGCAGGACCCCCCGTCGATACCGTCATCTGATTCGCTTCACCGCCGTTTCAGACTATAATGAGGGCATTCCCTCAACATGTTCCACACCGACACGCATGACCCCGTCATACGTCGCGGCCCACCCGATCCGGCTGGAGGCTCTACCTTGCATGAAATCCTGTTAGAAGTCGGCACCAACGAGGTCGAATACCTCGAATTTTATTTGGGCGACCAAAGCTTTGGCATCAATGTCGCCAAGGTAAAGCAGTTGGTGCGCTTCGAAATCGAAAAAATCACGGCTCTACCGGATCAAATCCCCGCGCTGCTCGGCTCGTTGTACCACCTTGGCCGCCACATCCCTATTCTCGATCTCAACCTGCACTTACACCGCGAGGTCAAGGAAAACGACGCCCCGCGAATCATCATCCTCACTGACTTCAATGGAAGCCTTAGTGGCTACCTCGTCGACGGCGTCAACAAAATTCACCGCATCAATTGGAGTGATTTCCAGCCGACCTCGGCCGCGCTACAAATCCACAATCCACGCATCACCGGTATGATCATCCTTGACAACCGCGAGATCGCCATTCTCGATTTCGAATCTATTTTGGAAGATGTTCACGCCTTGCCCAATTTGGCGATAGAGGCCGCGATCCCCGAAGAGAACATGGCCCCGCCGGCCACCTCGGCATCAGTCGCGCCCGAGGCGCTGGCCGCGACCGCCATGTGGCGCCAACCGGCGCAGGCAGCCCCGCTCCCAACCGCGCCACAACCAAGAGTACCGGCCGGGCCCGCCGTCCACGCCGCCTCCAGTCAAGCCAAAGGTCCCAAGCTCTTCATCGCCGAAGATTCCGGCCTTTTTCGCGCCGGCCTCATTAACACCCTTCACCACTGGAACTTTCGCAATTTACACGTCTTTGAAAACGGCTTGCTTCTATTTCGCGGCCTCGAGGAATCCGTCAACCGAGCGTGTGCCGACGGCGGTGATTTCACAGACGTCGTCGATCTGGTGATCACCGATATCGAAATGCCACAAATGGACGGCCTGACCCTCTGCCGTAATCTCAAGAAACGCTACCCCGGCTTGCCGGTAATCATTTTGTCTTCGCTAATCACCCAACAAATGGCGCTTAAATGCCAAAGCGTTGAAGCCGACGCCAACTTGTCGAAAAAGCAGCTAAACCGTTTGCAGGAAATGATCTTCACTTTCACAAATCGCTAAGCGTGGGGCCGCAAATGAAAAAAGGAACGGATCATCCGTTCCTTTCTTTATGAATGGAGCTCAAGGAACGGATCATCCGTTCCTTTTTGTCAAAAACGATCCGTGGTGATTTGCTTAAATATCACCTTGCTTGGCAGCTTTAACTGCCTTGGCCGCTTTTGGTGCAGCGGGCGCTTGGTCGGCTTTCGCGGTGGTCACAGCGTTCTTGCTGCAGCAGCTTGCTTTGGCGGTTTTGGGCGCACAGTGGCCTTTAACAACGGTGCCGGCAACCGGGCTTTCGGCTTTGGCGGCATTGGCCGTGGCGGAAGCAGTTACCGCGGGCTTTTCGCCTTGGACTTTGGCGGTGGCGGCTTTGGTTTTGTCGCAACCAAAACCCCAGCCGGCAAAACAAAAAAGAGCGGCTAAAACGAGTACTTTTTTCATGGTGTCTCTCCTCTGCGAATCGGAACCGTTCATGGGCGCACCGCGAAGGCACGGATGCGACTGGAAGGGTATGGCATGGAGTGTAACCACGGCCTCGGCGCTTTTTCAAGAGAAGTCGTCACCGAAGGTCGCGTTTGCAATCCAAGCCACCAGCCGCACCTGCTGAAAAACTCAGGATAAGCCGAGAAATTTCAAGCCCATCGACACCGGCACCTCGCGGAAGCGGCGGCTTTCGATCTGCTTCATAAAGTTGCGTAAACGCAAGGCAAGCGACACGCCTCGGTCCTGGGCAACCAAGGTTTCCAGCATGTACCACGGCAACAGCCAATGATCGGGGTAGTTTTCGCTAATGGCACCTTCAATGCGGCGGAACCCGGCCGACAGCTCGCCCACCTCACCCTTTTTAATGCGGTGGTAATCCTCGTAAAGCTGCAGTAGGCGCGCATCCGCATCACTGTACTGCTTCAGATGTGGCACGCGTTTTTGACTGTATTCGGTTTCCGGCCAGTAACAATCGTCGGCGGCGCCCGCAAAAGCCGACACCACTTGGTCACCCACCGCCATGTCGTAAACACCCCAGCTTGGGTCGAACAGTAAATGCTCACCTAAGGTCACACGGCACTGGCTGAACGTGAGCAGCATCAGCAAGCCTTCTTCGTTACAGGTCGTCTTTTCCAGCACGCCTTCAACAATCACGCCGGACTTAAAACGCAACGCACCGCGAACCCCCGTCTCTTTAAAGCCGTAACGGCTGAGATCAGCGGCGCTTTTGCGGGCCAAAGCTTCGCCGTCCTCCAGGACCCCCAGCGGTGAGCCATAACCCTCGGCGTGGTGTGCCTTGCCGTGACCTTCCAATTGCCGGCCGTGGCAGGCCAAAGCACAGGGCCCGCTGAATTGCAGGTAATCGGCATTTTTGTCGCCGATAATGTTGCTCAGGGTTCCCGTAATCTGCAAGCCGGAATTCAAATGAACCGTGCCCACCTCGCCGCTGCGTTGCATGACGCTGAGCGCCCGACGACCGCCGGTTTTAAAGGCAAACTTCTCGCAGACCTCGTCCAAAATACTATTGAGTTGCTCAAACGTCTCCACCACAAAGAGTTGCGGCTGTTGCTTGGTGATGTCGTAGTTCACATCGATACAGCCCGCCGTCAGCGGAATCTTTTTGACTTCAGGCAGGTGCAGGAAGTAACTTTCACCGACCGAGCTCAGAATACCGGCGCCGTAAATTTTGTAGTCCTCGGGTTTGCCAATCAAGCCGTATTCCACCGTCCACCAGTGCAAACGCGACAGCAAGCTTGCTTCCGAGCTAAAGCTGACGGCGGCAATCGCCTTTTCCAAACCGGTCTCGGCTTCGTAAATCTGCTCCGCCGTGCTGGCGATATCTTCTTTCACCACCGACAAATGGCGAATGGCGTTGTAAACATCAAGGTCCTCGTTGGAGGAAAATGCCAATTTGCCCACTTCGCCGAAGCGACGCAGGAAGCGATTGTAATCTGGATCGGGAATAATCGGGGCGTGACCGGCCGATTCGTGGATGATGTCGGGCGCGGGCGTGTATGCCAAGTGGTCGGCCGTGCGAATATCGGTCGCAATCGTCAAAATCCCCAACGCTTGAAATTCTTGAAAGGCGCGCGGTGGAATAAAGCCGTCAACACAGACGGCGCCCCAGCCAAAACGCGACAAACAGGTGTCCATTTCCTCAATCCGGGGAATACGGTCAATTGAAATCCCGGTCTGCTGCAAGCCATCCACATATATAGGATGGGCCGTGTCCTTGAGCTGGTTATACGTTTGCAGCAAAATGAACCGCCACACCGCTTGGTCTACGGTGTCGTAAGCATCGTAATCCTGGTGAACAACATAGCGGCGTAGGTGTGCCGGCACGCGGTCCAAGGTTTCGTGAGCACTCATCATGACCTCCAAACAACTGTTCCTATTGGGTCGTCGCGCGGTGAACCGCGTGCTGGAGCACGAGGTTGAATCGATACGCAGGAGCGGCGCGGCTTGGGCGCGCCGAACAGCGCAAGCGCATGTGCGAGGATCTGCAAGGTCGGCCGAAAGAGGCACGGTCAAAACGCGCTAAAAACACCTTGCCGGCTTTCAGCGTCCATCAATGCTTTGACCTGATAAGCACGATCCTTGCCGGTGATTTTGGACAAAATCATCCACACTTATCGCGTTTTTCAGGTTATGCAGCCTCACCATTCTAACCTGATCCCGGAACAAAACCTAGCAGGCATTTCGATGCCGGATTGCCTTTCAGTTTCGAAAAACACTGTTATTAAGACGCTTAGTTTAAGACCCCGTCATGCGGCCGCCATCACCGCACGGCACCCCGCATCCAGGCTAAAATTGATTGACGACGGCGCCCAACCTACTGCTAGAGTGAGGGGCGGGATTCTTTTCACAGGACCTAGGCCTGGCGAGACCCGACATTTGAGGTTTTATGCAATTCGTACTGGAAATCGCCGCCTTTCTCACCAAAACCGGCATCGTGACCCTCGCTGTCGGCGCCCTGATCCTGCTCATCGCCGCTATGTTCCGCCGCCAAAACGACGGCGAGATCGGCACCATTAGTGTGCTTGACCTCGGCATCCACCTCGACAACCTCGTCGACGGCGTCCGCTATGCCGTGCTTGACCGTAAAGCCGCCAAAGAGCACGACAAGAAACAGAAAAAAGAACGCAAAAACGCACAGCCGTCCGAAAAACGCATTTTTGTGCTCGACTTTGACGGCGATATCGCCGCCACCCAGGTCACTGAGTTACGCGAACAGATCACCGCCGTACTCGGCTTCGCCGACCCCGGCAAAGACGAAGTGGTCGTCCGCCTCGAGTCTTCGGGTGGGATGGTTCACCAATACGGCCTTGCCGCCGCCCAATTGGCGCGCCTGGGCGACAAAAAAATCCCGCTCACCGTGTGTATTGACCGTGTCGCCGCCAGTGGCGGGTACATGATGGCCTGTGTCGCCGACCGCATTCTCGCCGCGCCCTTCGCCATCCTCGGTTCCATCGGCGTCATCGCCATGTTTCCCAACTTCCACCGCCTGATGGAAAAATACGATGTCGACTACCTGGAACTCACCGCCGGCGAGTTCAAACGCACTCTTTCGCCGCTGGGCGAGATCACCGAAAAGGGTCGCGAGAAATTCCAAAGCGAACTGGAAGATACCCACCTTTTGTTTAAAGACTTCATCCATCAACACCGCCCCGACGTCGCCCTCGACCAAGTCGCCACCGGCGAAACCTGGTACGGCACGCGCGCCCTCGATCAAAAACTGATCGACCGCCTTGTCACCAGCGACGACTACTTGGTTGAACGCCGCGCCGAAGCCGATATCTTTTTGGTCCGTTACGACGTGGCCAAAAGCGTGCGCGAACGCGTGGCAAGTACTTTGACCCAGGCCGGCGCCGACGTGATAAAAAAGGTTTGGTCGGCACTCGAAGAGCGCGGCCGTTTCCGCGCGCAGTAAACCCGCCCCCCCCCCCTCACCCAAAGGAGCCCACCATGGATCACATGATGCGACTGGTAAAGGCCTGGCTTATGATCGGCCTGTTTCTGTCCTTCCTCATTTATGCCGCCCTGCTGATCCAAAGCCGGCCGCTCGAACCACTCACCGGCACCGCGCCACGGGTTACGTTCACACCGCCGACACCTGATGCCGTGCCAAGCGGCACCGCGACGAGCAATCCGCAACCCATGACAGACGCGCAGCCGCAATCACCTGAGCCGGTCGAATTAACCCAGTTCCCGGGCGACGAAAGCAACACGCAGCCAAATGTTACGACGTCGAACAACAGCGATTCCGAGCCGGATCCCCTACCCGAGCCGGCTCCCGTACCCACGCCGACCAACGCCGAACCAAACACCGACGCGTTAGCCAACGCCGAACCAGAACCGGCGACATCGGAACCACCTGCTGCGACGACCTCGATCGAGACCAACCCGAGCAGCGATCAGCAAGCGGCCGATGAGGCGGGTTTTTCACCTGAAGCGGACCTAAGCGATACCGACGCGGGTTCCGAACAAACCGACCAGCCGGAAGCCGGCACCATTGGCGGCGGCCCTCTGTTAAACATAGAGGTTCCCGACCTTGAGGCGCGGTTAACGCAAGCCGAAATCGACAACTATCAACGGGTGACCCTAAGGTTGCCGGCCGGCGCTGTTGTCAGCGCACCTTTCGCCGGCGAAGTCGTGAAAACCTACCTCGCGCCCCAAACCGGCTATACCTTGTACCTTGTATCCAAAGAAAAACAGCGCGTTTTGATGATTGGCGGATTGCGCAAGGACCAACTGGCTGCGGCGGGTACCAGTCTGCCAGGCGGCGCCCGCCTGGGCCTGACCGCCGTCACCGATGCCAGTGAGCATTTGCTATACCTCCAGGTTCGCAAACTTGACGACGCAAGTAATTGGTGGAACGGCAGCCTGGAAGATCCACGGCCCTACTGCCGCGCCTGGCTAAAGCGCTAGCGCCCCAACAAAAAAGGGCAGGCATCGCGCCTTTGCGCCATACCTGCCAACGGCTGAAGGGACCTTTGATAGCAGCCTTCAATCCTATGGTTTGTCAAAAAAGCAAACCCTCTTTTAATGAAGTATTCATTGCGTCATATCGTGTCGACGCATTGCGGTATCGATAGATAGAGACCGGGTTTTACCCGCGACCGCCGCGCGTTGTGTCAAAGGTCAGACGCGCGCATGGGTGGCGGAAACCCCGCCAAAAATCGCGTACAAAATCAAGCCGATCAGCGGTAGAAACAGAATCGTCAATGACCAACCGATTTTGTAGAGCATACTCGCCGGCGAGGCAAGAATGCGGAAAAGGGCGATGATATCCAGAATGAAAATAACCAAACCGAATAAAGTACCAAATGATGCAAATTCCATGATATCTCCTTACAGGTTGCTTCCGAAGTGCGCCGCAGAAAACAGCCTCGACCGTGGCGATGTACCTGTTTGAGACAGGACGCCGGGAGGCGAACAGACGCGTTATTCTTCGAAATGTTGGCTGAAGTCGCTGAATTGTTGTTTGAGTTCCGATTGCAGCGCGGCCGGTAATGAATCAAAAAACCAGCCCAAGCCCAGCGCCAGCAAAACGGCCTCAAGCGGCCGCTGCTGAATGAGCGCTTGCCAATTGGGACGACCCGCATTATTGAGCAGAGGCTCGGTATCTTTTTCAGCGGCGTCGGCCGGCGCGAGGTAACGCAGACCCAACACCGCTAAAAAAGATAGGGGTAAACCCAGGCAAAGTACCGCCAATATCAAGGCGGTCGGTACGACTCCAATCTGCACCAATCCCCACTGGTAGAGCGCAAACAAAGCAAACCCAAAACCCACCAACAAAAAAAATGCGGATATGATCAAAATCAGAAAAGAAACGATGAGTTTTAGCAGCCAGTTTTTCATGAGGGATTCCTTAAAGGGGAATAAGGGTACAGATGCGCCGAAGCGAATCGATGAGGCGGCCGCAAGCGACCGCCCCAATCTGATTTATTGACGGCGCCTTAACGACGCTTCAACAACGCAGCGGCCAGAAGGCCAAGCCCGAAGGCGCTGCCGACATAAACAAGCGGCCGTTCTTTAACGGCGCTTTCGGCGCGGTCGATCGTTTTGCGACCGGCTTCGGCAGTGTTGTCCAACAATTCTTTGCCGGCGTCGGCGACGTTGCCGGCGACGCGGTTCATTTCGCGGGTGCTGAGCTGGGTCATAACCGAGGTCAGCGAGGCCAAATCTTCGCGTAAGCTCTTCATATCCTCGCGAATGTTTTCAAGTTCATCCGCAGGCGAGAGCGTGGTATTTTTCTGTGAAAAGTTGCTAACGTTAGAGGTCTCTTTTAATGCAGTTTGTGTGGTCATAGATCCATCCTTTATGTAAAATTTTGGTTTTTCAACCGTTTGGTGAAGGTAGAAATACGTGAAAAGCCACGCATTTCATTGCGAATTCGCTAAACATCAAATACCAACTTGGCAAGGTGCTTAGTGTCACATGGCTGCCGACGCGGTGCTGTTCGTCATTTACTTGACAACAGAATCTTTAATTATTCAGGAGGCATTAGCTGCATCTCATAGCGTCGAACCATTGCGACCAAAGGTCTTCATTATTAGCCGTTGCCGTCTTTAGTGTGATCATCGATCTCGTCTTCGACTTCCTCTTTCAGCTCCTTGGCTGTATCCTTGACTTTCTCGACTTTTTGATCAACCTTCTTGCCGGCTTTCTCGAAAGTGCCTTCTTTCTCTTGAACACAACTAAACAGGAAGCCAGACATTAAAACGATCAGTACAATAGATTTCATCAATTTCATTTAATCACTCCTTATCGTGTCGCTGCCCCTTAGTATTGCAACACCAATGCCAAAACTCAAAAAAAACACATAAACCACGTAACCCCAATACCTTACAATGCATCAAGCAATACCTCTCATCGAACAGAATACGGCTCATCTGGTAATTTCTACAAAAGCCGAGGTAGTTCTTTCAAACCTTAAAAGCACAACACGCGAAGCTCATTTCAGCCTAAGACCCGGAATGGAGCATCCAAACAAAAATAAGCGTGGATGGCTTTGAAAAACCACCCACGCTTATCGTGTCTTCACCTAAACTAATCTATTAGGCTAAAAGATATCGTTCAATATATATAGTGAAACGTTTAGCAAGAGATACAGGCTTACACGGGGGTAAGCCGGGCGTTTTAACATGATATTACAGCCCACCAGGTTATGCGGTTTTGCCGCCAAGAATCGCTCGGCTTAGGTTTTAGCGTGCCGAAGCCTGATGCCGGCGACCCGTCGAGATAT
Source organism: Holophagae bacterium (assembly GCA_030429565.1). Classification (GTDB taxonomy): domain Bacteria; phylum Acidobacteriota; class Holophagae; order Acanthopleuribacterales; family Acanthopleuribacteraceae; genus Acanthopleuribacter. Next base: position 17,803 of record JAUIFE010000018.1, read on the forward strand.
CGGTGACGTTGGCGGTCTCAATCGGCAAGGCCGGTGATTGCGGCGCAAAGGCCAGAGTTCGTATCGGGAAAGGGATCTCGATATCGTGCTCTTGGAAGGCACGGTGAATCGCCATAATCCCCTGCGATAAGGCTTCGGGGTAAGTGATTTCACTGGGATAAGAAATCCAATAACGCGCCTCCATGTCGATGGAACTCCCACCAAACTGCAAAATCGCCACATCGGTTTCCTCTTTATCAACAACCCACTCCAGCTTGTTGAGTGCTTCCTTGACCACGGTCCGCGCTTCGGCCAGATCGCTGTCGTAGGCGACCCCGACCGGGATATCGATGCGGCGCTTGCCGTTAAAATCGTAATTAATCAGCAACTCCTGGAAGACCTTGTTGTTGGGCAAGAGGCAGGTGCGACCATTAAAGTCTTTGATCACCGTGTTGCGTAGGTTGAGGCCGATTACGGTCCCCATGACCCCGTTGGTTTTAATCAAATCACCTTGGCGGAACGGCCGCCGTAAACCCATGTAAACACCGGCAATCAAGTTCGAGGCCAAATCTTGAAAGGCAAAACCCAGCGCCAAACCGATCAGGCCGGCACCAGCCAACAGTGAGGTCACCGCCTTTTGCAGCCCCATCACGCCCAGAGCTGTAAATAAGCCAACACTGAGGATGACCAGCATGGTGATACTGCCGGCTAAATTGAGGACGGTGTGATTGGTTACGACACCGGCCAGGGTTTTGGTAACAAAGCGCTGGGTGATTTTGGCGAGCAAATAAAACAAGGCGGTCACCGCCAAGGCCACCATCAGGTTCGGCATCATTTCAATGCCGCCTTCCCACCAACCGGTAAACTTCTTCACGAGAATCGAAACAAAATCTTGGAACATGGAACATCCTTCAAGTCATTGATAGATTGACGGAAGGATGTAAGAGCAAGGCCAATGCCGACCGAGGCACCACCGTCGACCGGCAGGCCACAAACGCCCACAAGCCAAGCAATAACAACACCTTAAAACAAGAACACACGCTCGACGGCGGCCGTTAAGCCAGGATTTAGGCGGCCGGCAGCGGCGGACGAATTGTAGAAGTTACACAGCGATTGGCAATTTTACCAGCGCCCGCGCGAACTGGTTGAAAGGCCGCTAGAGAGCTTCACGCTCTATGCCGACCAGCATGGCGTCGACGCCGTTTTCCAAGCGGTCTTCAATGACGGCATAGGTTTTGTCGACGATGTCTTGCGAGGAGCCAACCACCACAAAAGTCCATTCAGATTGATCGTGAACGTCGTGAAAACCGCTTTCACACACGGCAATGTTGGTCGCTTTACCAAAGCGATGACGCAGGCCCGAAAGCCGTTTGCGTTTGTCTTTGAGGGAATAGCACCCCTCGAGCCGAAATTCGGCGGTAATAATTTCAAGCATCATAAGGCAAATCCGTGAGCGGCTTAGGCGTCGGCCAGGTCAAGATCGAACTCGGCCCAAACCGGGCAGTGATCCGATGGCTTGGTCATGCCGCGTAATTCGTAGTCAATGCCGGCGTCTTTGAGCACGGCCATCATGGGTGCGGTCGCCAAAATAAGGTCAATGCGTAACCCGCGACGGGGCTCGCGATCGAAACCCTTGCTGCGGTAATCGAACCAACTAAAGCGGTCATCGACATCGGCGTAAAGACGACGATAGGTGTCGGTTAAGCCCCAAGCCTGCAAGGTCGCCAACCACTCGCGTTCTTCGGGCAGGAAGCTGCATTTGCCGGTGCGCAACCAGCGCTTGGCGTTGTCGGCGCCAATCCCAATATCGTTGTCACCGGGCGCAATGTTCATATCGCCGATAACCAAAAGCGGCTGTTGTGGATCGCAATGCTCGTGCAGGTAGTTGGTCAAGTCGGCGTAGAACTTGGCTTTGTTGGGGTATTTTTCGGGATGTTCGCGGCTTTCTCCCTGTGGGAAGTAACCATTGAGCACCTTGAGGGTACGGCCGTCGGCCAATGCGTAATCGGCGATGATCATACGTTTTTGCGCCTTGGCATCGTCACCGGGAAAGCCTTTTTCAACCCGCAGCGGCGCGGTGCGGCTCATCAGTGCGACGCCGTAATGCCCTTTTTGACCGAACCAGGCAACCTGGTAACCCAAATCGACGAGGCTCTGTTCGGGGAACTCGGCATCGACCACTTTGGTTTCCTGGAAACCGACCACATCGGGCGCTTGCGCGGCGAGCGCTTCGAGCTGGTGGGCCCGAGCACGAATCCCGTTGACGTTAAAACTCACGATTTTCACAGGTTCCTCCCGCTTTCGGTACAAGACAATAACACCTAAACTGAGCGATTCTTGACGGCGAAATCGCACAACCGATGGGCTGCAACGTCTCGTAAAAATGCTCGCCATACTTACCAGTACGCCTGCGTTTTTCCAACACGTTTCGCTCCAACATTTTAGGCGATTTCATCCACCCGAATCGCTCAGTTTAGGTAACAGCGCCCTGGCGGACGAGGTCCCAGTTGTACCACTGAAGAAATGCGAAAGCAACGGCCATTGCGAACCGCTGCAATGCGAGCAGGCTCACAGCTCGATTGAGGAAACCCAGAAAAAAGTGACCGGCCGGGGCATGATCGCTAGAATAGCGGTGTTTGCCTTAGGGGCGAGATGGGGTCGCGCCGACGCCGCGTCGACAAGGTCCTCATAACCCGAAGCGTGGCACCGCGCAGCGCCGTCAAACACCCTTTAGAAAAAAGTTCGAAACGTCACGGTGACGGCGGTCACTTACCCGGTAAGCCCGCAACAGCCATCGCCGTGACCCGCGTTTCGACCGACGTCAGGATGAACCCGAATGATCGGGAAATGAGGAGCACAGATGTTGCCGAAAACCGTTGCGGCCTATGCAAAGTACATCGATCACACATTACTCAAACCCACGGCGACGCCGAACGAAATCCGCAGCCTGTGTGAGGATGCGATTCGTTACGGTTTCTTTTCCGTGTGCGTCAACCCAGCCTACGTGCCGTTGAGCCGCTCCTTACTCGAAAACGAAGCGGTGGCCCTGTGCACCGTGGTTGGTTTCCCCTTTGGCGCAACCAGCCCACGCAATAAAGCGCAAGAAACCGCATGGGCGGTGGAACACGGTGCCGACGAAATCGACATGGTCATCAACCTCGGTTGGGCCAAAGCCGGCGACTGGCGCGCGGTTCAAATCGACATTAACGAGGTCGTACGTGCGGCGGACGACAAACTGGTCAAAGTCATCATTGAAAATTGTTACCTCAGCGACGAGGAAAAAGCAGCGGCCTGTCAGTGCAGCGTCGACGCGGGCGCGCACTTTGTCAAAACATCAACAGGGTTCGGCACCGCCGGCGCCTCAACAGAAGATGTAGCGCTCATGCGCCAAACCGTCGGCCCCGACATCGGCGTCAAAGCCTCGGGCGGTATTCGCAACCTGCAGGTGATGCAGGCCATGATCGAAGCCGGCGCGAGTCGGATCGGCGCCAGCTCCGGCGTCGCCATCATTCAAGAATTAACCGAAAGCCTCGACTAACCGGAACCAACACACTGCAAAGCGGCGTGCGACCCCGGCGGTCGGCGCCGCTTTTTTTGTGCCCAAACCAGCAGCGGGCAAGCGAAAGGCGCCCCTTGAAAAACCAGCAGTTATCCCACCTCATGACCACAAGATAACCACAACCAAAGTAGAAAAAGACGCCTATTCGACCTTAACCGATTGAAGAACTTAAAAAGTTAGGTTAAGGTTAGGCTCCCTCGAATCGATAAGTAATAGGATTCCCCTCACAGAAGCTACATTCATGGAATTGCTGGGCTTACTCGCACGCACGTTGAATGAGCGGCACGATGCCAAACCCACACGTCCGATTTGGTGCCTACCGACAGCATTAGATGCTCTCTGCTTGCACACGTCACCTCTTCGCCACCGTCCCGGTTGCGCAATTTGCGCTGCTCACTCACTAACTTGACCTGAAAGGACGATGGAGGTTCGGAATGAAAATGCCGTTTATTGGTGCCGCGCTGCGGTGCTCGGCAGTTGGTGCTCTATTAATGACCGGCTTGGGTATGGCGCAGATTGGCGATGGTCCTATTATCCGCCAACACATGGAACAAGAGAAAATAGAAACAGGCGAACTTGATTTTTGGCAGGTTTTCGACCACGGTGAAAAACTGTTTTCAGCCAAGTTCAACACGTACGACGGCCAAGGCCGACCCGGCACCACAGGAACCGGCGCCGCGCGCGAACCGGGCAGTGCGCCCGCGTTTATCCGCACTTCGGCACCCGAGTCCAACTCGTGTGCGGGCTGCCACAACGACCCCGTCCCGGGTGCCGCGGGCGACATCGTTGCCAACGTTTTCGTACTCGCCCAAGCTGCCGACCCTGTCCAGGATTCCGTCGACGCTCAATTTTCCAATGACCGCAACACCTTGGGCATGCACGGTGCCGGCCTGATCGAAATGCTCGCCCGCGAAATGACGGTCGACCTCCACGCCGTCCGCGACCAAGCTTTGGCCCAAGCTGCCGACAGCGGTACTTCGGTCACCTTGTCGCTCGACACCAAAGGCGTTAATTTCGGCGCCATCACCGCTGCCGCCGACGGTAGCCTGGACACCAGCCAAGTGGACGGCGTCGACGCCGACCTGATCATTAAACCCTTCCACCAGAAAGGCGTGGTCATTTCCTTGCGCGAGTTCAGCAACAACGCCATGAACCACCACCACGGCATGCAGTCGACAGAACGCTTCGGCATGGCGCGCACCGGCTCCAAAGATTTCGACCAAGACGGCTACGAAGACGAATTGACTGTCGGTGACATCACTGCTATTTCGGTTTGGCAAGCCGCCCTCGGCACCCCCGGCCAAGTGATCCCCAACGATCCCGTCGTCGCCCGCGCCGTGATCCGCGGCGAGCGTCTGTTCGCCGACATCGGCTGCGAGAGCTGCCACGTTTCCAGCTTAACCCTGAACAATCCCAATTTCTCGGAGCCCAACCCTTACAATCCGGACGGCAATCTGACCCCTGACGAAACCACCGCCCTGTTCACCTTCGACATGACGACCTACGGCCAAGGCCCTCGTCCAGCCAAAGCACAGGACGGCAAAATCAAAGTGCGCGCTTTCACCGACCTCAAGCGCCACAATCTGTGCGACGACGACTACAACCACTTCTGCAACGAGCAAGTGGTCCAAGCCGGCGTGCCCACCGAATTGTTCCTGACCCGCAAGCTGTGGGACGTCGGTTCAACCGCTCCCTTCGGCCACCGCGGCGACTTGACCACGATGACGGAAGCCATCCACTTCCACGGTGGCGACGCGCGCGCCTCACGGGACCAATACTTCGCCCTGCCGCAACAGCAGCAAGCGGAAATCATTGAGTTCCTGAAATCCCTGCAAATCCTGCCCACGGACGCCCAGAGTTTGGTTGTCGACGAAAACGGTCAGGCCAAAAACCGCACGCGTGTTGTTCGCAAAAACGAAGCCGTCAAACGCAGCAACCCCGAATAACCCAACCAACCAGCTAAGCGAAAAAGCGGGCCTCAGAGGCCCGCTTTTTTTATGCTAAAGCCCAAGTCCCGACCCACACTTAGCGCGCCTTTTCGCTTAAGAACCGTCACCCCGCTCGAGTGACAAACCACCTTCCACCTCGATCCAGAAGCCACCACAGACACCCGAACTCAATAAGAGGAACAATAGGTAAACCGCAAGCTGTGATGGGTTGCCGTCATTTGAAACGACGAGCTCACCGAGGAATTGGGCGGTAAGCAATGGCACAATTGCCGCCGTCAGCCAGGTCAACCCAAGCAGAAAACGCCGTAGCTTGACCCAGTGGTCGACCCGGCCCATAACCGCCTCGGTGAAGCCTTCATCGGGTAACGCCTCTTCTTCCAGCAGTTGTCGCAACCATTCCTCTTGCGGCTGCTCATGGTCCATCATGGCTTCCTCCTCCTGCTCCAGCCCCGTGTTGCCCGCGTAATTTGGCGACACCACGGCGGAGATGGGTTTTAACCGTCCCCAAGGGTATCGCCATCGTATCAGCGATTTCAGCATGCGTAAGCCCTTCCTGATAGTGCAACACCACCGCGGCACGTTCCTCCGCCCCCAAGTCCTTCAACATTTGGTTGACGGTCATCCGGGATTCCAAGGTACCGTGCGGCCGCACCTGATCGGGAATCAGTTCCGCCGGCGTCGATGCCAAATCCAGCTTGTGACGGCGCAGGTCCTTCACGAATTCCTGGTAGGCGATTTTCAGCAACCAACTGAGGAACCGTCCTTCGCCCCGATAGCTGTGCAGGTAACGGTAAGCCTTGAGGAAAGTTTCTTGAGCCAAGTCGTCGGCTCTGCCGTGGTCGGGGCCGGCTAGCCGGCGCAGGAACTGCCGCACCGGCGATTGATGGTGCGATACAAGTTGCCGAAAGGCCTCTTGATCGTCATTAACCACAATCCGCTGCAGCAGTTGCCCGATGTCACTTTTTGGGCGCATTTAAAAACCACAACAGCAAATAAACCAACCCGACGGCAATCGGAATCACCGCCAACATCCAACCCACACCACCCATTAAGGACATGACCCCTCCTAAAGAAAGGCCCAACACGAGCAGCAACAGGCCACGGCGTAAATCACGAATGTGCTGGGGTTGGCTTGAGATCAACCGAACCAAATCCTCTTGGTCGAGTTTGTTTTGATCGATCATTTTTTGAATCGTGCGTTGCTGTTCCTTTTTCAACCAACCCAAAACGACCAAGACCGCCAGCAATAGGACGGTTAGACACACGATGCCAACCATCACCAAATAGGTCTGTTCCATATCTAAACACTCCTCACTGCTACCCTATCAATGTTTTGTTGCGCAGGTTCGTCTGATCCCAGTCACAACCGGTTCAAGTCATTAACCGACATCCCTCATCCAAAAATGTCGCGCCATTGACGCCAGAGACGACGCTTGCCGTCTCAATCCATGCCGACACAAGCTCATTCCGCGACCGCCGCGCATTCATCGATCAGGCGCAACATTTCCTTGTGATCCTTTTGCAGCGCTGTTTGCCGTGGCAACACACCTTTTTGATTGGCAATGGTGCTGTCAGCACCCGATTTCAACAGGTAGTCCGCCGCATCACGAGCATTGTTTTCCACCGCATGGTGCAGCGGCGTGAAGCCGGAGCGATTGGTCTGATTAATGTCGGCCCCCTGTTGTAGCAGGAGCTGGATGACCTCGGGATGATTGTGCCAAGCCGCCCAGTTGAGCGGCCGTCGGCCCGTACGACTGCGCCGGGTATCGAGCGCGTTTACGTCGGCCCCTAACTTGATCGCCTCGGCAACGGCGGCCACACGCCCGGCGCGGCAGGCCTCCCAAAGCATGACCTGCGCCTTGGCGGGTTTGCCGGCCGGGACATCGAGCATCGGCGGCGTCAAAACCACGCGCCCTGGCAAGGTCACTGCTTGCCCGCGCAGAAACCTGGCTAGCGTTTTTTTGGTCGGTTCCCAGCTTGCAAACAGGTTGTAAAGCGCACCGTGATTGCCGTGAACCACTTCGATTAAGTGCCCATTCTTCAGGGTCGCGACGACCTCACGGGCGTTTTCAATGGGTGTGCTGGTGTCCCATGTCCCGTGAACCAATAAAACCGGCACCTCGCTTTCGACCGCGCTCCGAAAAGAATCGCCGAGATCGCGAATCCCCCACACCGAGTTCATCCCACGGTAAGCCATGTTTAGGCTGGGGAGCAGGTGCCGGGCCGGCGCCTCGGCAAGCGCTTGTCGTCGGGCAGCGCTGATTCCCGAAGCTAAATCCATGGCGTATTTCATGGCGTTGGGGCTGCCCATCCGCTGAAGACTGAGCGCCCCGTAGGCCGCCGCTGTGTAATCGCCTTCGTACATGGCGAGAATCGTTTCAGGCCAACGATTGGGACGACCGCGCGAGGCCGCGCCACGGGTTCCAGCCGCTTGAATTAGCTCCGGCGTGATCCACACCTCGTAGGACTGTTGCTTGTGGACGATCGTCGTTTGGACCGGCTGGTCTTTTACCCGCTGCAGCGTGGCCGCATAAGCCGCGAGCAAACCGCCCTCGGGAAGACGATCCCGGTAGACCTGTTGTTGCTCAATATGGGCCGCAATTCGTTGATAGGTGGCAAGGGCCTGTTCTGGATGATCATAGGTGTGGTCGGGGCCTTCAACCCCGTAGAAAAGAGCACGGGCCACAACCGCCGGGTGCTTGCGCAGCAGGTGGAGTCCTAAATGGGAACCATAACTGCCGCCCACCAGAATCATTTGCTCGTAGCCCAGCGCCTCGCGTAGCGCATTGACGTCAGCGGCATTTTCATCGGTGTTGTACGACGACAGATCGACACCTTGGCTTTCCCAGTGGCGGCGGCAACCATGCCCAATCGATTGAAAAAGACCGGTCAAAGCCGCTTCGTCGGCGGGTTGACTCAGCGGAATCCCCCACTCGCCTTTGGGACAGCGAAGGTTTGGTTCCGCGGCGCCGGTTCCGCGCTGGTCGAAGACCACCACGTCACCCAGCTCGCGAAAGAACTGAATCATCGCAAAGGTTTCTTCTTCGGCGAACTGCCGAATACCGGAGGAGCCCGGTCCGCCGGCAAGCATGAAGATCGGTGGGCCGGGATCGGCGGTGATCGCACGCATTCGGTAAAAAGGTATGGAAATCCGGCGGCCGGCGGGTCGCTTACGGCTCTCAGGTAAAATCAATCGGCCCGCATCAAGCGTTACCTGCTCGCCCGTTTCGCTAACAACCGCCTTAGGGGCGAAAGAAAGGGCGCCGGGATCAACCGGTCGGCCACCCCAGACAGGCGACCCTAAAAAAACCAGAACAAGACTTTGCCAAAATGAAAAAATGATCATGGAGCGTCCTTGGTTATGGAAATACGAGGCTGAATTCGCCGCCGTCATTCATGGGCCCCTGAAAACGGTATGGCAACATTCCCTACTCACCATGACTGAATGCGACGCCACAGCAAATAGATTCAAGCCGGGTCGTTTTTTTGTAATTTCGTTCAGCCCCCCTGCAAGCAGACAACCTAAAACACTAAATTCAAATACATTAACCACAAAAACGATCAAGACCGCCCAATTCACCGCCCTTTGCCAACAAACCTCGCCGGCCCTAGCAGCAGCTTAAAACCTAAATTGAGCAATGTCGGCCAACGCCGACCAAACCGCGGTAATCCAGCGCGTTAAACCACCACCGCCACGCCCTCAACGCCAAAGCGGCGAACAAAGATGGGCGAAAATCCGGCACAGATGTGATAGGTTATCCATACCCCTTATCGCCTTATCTATTTCCCAAAACACCTTTCGTGTTTGCGGTATGGTCTGTTCGGCGCCAAGCATGCAGCGCTCCTGAACAGTTGATATCCTCTAATCAAAAATTTACTTGTGTGGGCGCCACGCGTTTCTGGTTGAAGCCAGGACAAAACACAACGCCTCCGTACAGCAACGCGGTTCATCACCGTTTGAGTCCCTGGCTTGCGGTAGATGTTTTAGGGTCGTTTGTGCTTTTAGCCAACCCGCATACGCCCACACCCAGACAATAGCAGCAGCAGTAACTTCGTTCTGGATTGATCCCACGCCGACCTAAAAGTGCGCGATTCTGGGCAGAGCCTACCCTCAATCGATGGGGGGCAACGAATCGTAAAAATGCACGACGTACGTACCAGCAAGCGTCATGCGCGTCCCCGGCGGCTTTGCCCAGCTCATTTCGCACCAACCCTTGACCGTTCCTGCGTCAAAACTTGCAGGAAGGCATCCCCCCGAATCGCACACTTTAGCCTGAACTGAACGATTCGGGTGGATGAAATCGCTCAAGATGTTGGAACGAAACGTTTTGGAAAAAGCGCAAGCGTACTTGCAAGTAGGCAGAGCATTTTTGCGAGACGTTGCAGCCCAACGCTTGACGCTGGAAACGTCAATAGTTGTGCGATTTCGCCGCCAAGAATCGCTCAGTTCAGATTTCGGTCCGAACCTAAACGTCCTGATGGGTCCAGCCATTTGAGGTACGCCGAGACCGGCCTCGTTCGCCAAGGCACAAACCAATGCCCGGTTCGGTTGACAGGCCCCCATGCGCCAAGGCGGCGCGATCACCTGGACCTCGGGAAAGCAGTAGCCAACAAGAGGAGTCATAGCAATGAGTTTTTCGGTTCATATTACCAATGCGACAGATAGCGATTTGGTTGTCAACAGTACTACGGTTCCCAAGGGAGCGCGTCGCCTTTTTGAGGAAGTCACCAACCTAACCCTGATGACCCAATACCAAGGCGTCTTAGAGTTGACCTGGTCAACAACGAACAGTGTCTCGCTGCGCTCAGCCTATTACCGAAACGATGTGGCATATGACAACACCTCGGCCCTGCAGTTGGTCATTGACGCGGAATACGGTTTTAGTCTTGAAGGAACCCCAATTCAAGGGGTGCCTTTGCAAACCAATCGCGTTGCTTCGTTTCCCTTTTCACCTTTGGCCGACACCCCCTTACCCAGGCCTTGGAAAGTGGGCACAGGCGCCCCTGCTGTCGACACGGTGACCAACCAAAACAGCAGCGAGCTCCTCTTTACCAATACAACATCCGGCCCCTTCGACACCTGGGCCACCTTGCAGATTACGCCGGATTGGCGACAAGGCTTACAGATTTCCTTTAAACTTGCGATCGAAGCCTATCCCATGTCCACCGAGTCCTCCAATGAAAGGGAAGGGCTGCACCTACCAAGCGGTTTTTATTTGAGACGCAATGATGCAGGCGTGTTTGAATACTGGTACAAGGACAGCGAGGCAACCCACTATGCGGGCGCAAGCCACATAAAGGCCGACGGCGCGGTCAATGATCTCATCATTGTGGGAACGCCCAACGCCTATTTTGTGATTGAAAATGGCGCCTGTGCGGTGCGTGAGGCACCATCATCCGATAGTTCGATTAGTTTCGGCGCCTATTTCCGAGAGGAACCAAATGCGGCGGGAGATGTGCGGTTTACCGTTGCCGACATTGAGATTGGCACGCCCTGGTCGGCAACCAATATCCCCTATGCGTTTTCGGGGATGGACACCCTCTGGCCGCAAAATGTCTATCTCGAGGCTTATTACGAATACACAAACTGGGTTCAATGCGGCGGGACTATTGCCGCAATTTCACACCATTCGACCGACATCGACGTCAATCAAAAATTGGTGATTCTCGATATTAAAACCGGCGAGGTCATTGAGGACAAAGACAGTGGTCACGTCAGTCATCCCGGCGATGACGGTTACCGCGCCCCCTTCGTCGATGAAGCAATGGGGCTCATCTGTTTCCCCATCGATAACCAATACTACTCCGTTTACGATATCAACCTCGGCACCTTTATCGATTGGAATAAGTCGTTAACCGACGGCACCATTAAGTATAGTGAAGCAATTTGCCACAAAGGTGTTATCACCTTCTTGAGATATGACAAAAACTGGGTCACCTACAATGTCTTTTCCGGTGAACAAAAAACAACCCCATGTCCCGGCCTAGACAACGACATCAAACGCATCGTCAAACCCATTGTCTATAACGATGTTGTTTTTGCCGCCATGTATACGGAAGGAAGCAAGCACCACACTGAGTTGGTTGCTTATCAAATGGCCGGCATAACCCTGACTGAAAAATGGACCGTCACCTATAACATCCACCTCCGTTCCGATTACATCACTTGCGATTTCAGGAATATCTATTATTGGAACGACGAACGCGCCTTGGTGGCGATCGACCGAGAAACAGGTGCCGTAAACTGGGCTACCGAGAATTACGCGGGAAGATGTTACGATGTGGGTTTTAACTTCGCACCAACCACCAATGGATTAGGCGCCATTTATATTATGACCGATGACGGCGAGGTGATGGGACTCTCGGCGGAAACAGGCCTGACGACCGGCACCACCGAGAAACCCTTTACCGGTCGAACCTTCACAGTGGGCGACACCTACCTAATGGACCGCACCGCAATTTATCCCGATGACGACCATTCTTTTTACGATTTCCGGAGCCGGCCGGCCATCGTCAATGGACACTTAACCTATCAAGCAGCGAATTATGCGCTCATATCGGTCAATCTCGATACCGGCATTATCCAAAAAACCACCTTAGACAGCGGCACCTACGTCAGTAATTTCACCGCCAACACCATGACCTACTGTCTCGATCTCGATGTCATCAACATGGTGCAAATGCAACAGTACGACAAAAATTTCTACTTTGATGCGGCGCTCATGGCGGACGAATACGAACGCGACCCCGTCACCGGTGACATGCGCCCGGTGGCTGTTGATAATTCGTTTTACACGGTGACGGCCAGTGTTCAAGACGACCAAGCACTGCCAAAAAACACGGTCGTTACGATGAAAAACATGGGCGAGCCGGTTGAGGTGTACTCGGCTTTGTTCGAAACCGAGGGTGGCCGCGTGTTGCTGGGTACCGGCGAACGCGTCGCCTTCACAACCGGCATTGACGGCAAGTTTAAGTTCAAGATTCGCGCTGAAAGTTTGTACTGTCCCGCCATGTTTTTTTGGTCGGATTTTATGTTGCCCAGCGCGGAAATCGCCTTTTTTCCCAACCAAAGCAACGTCGATGTGTTGCGCCAACAGCAGGCCGGCGATGTTTCGGCGGCCGTCGATTATCGCGGCGAAGCGGTTTTTGAAGCCGACTACCAAAACGACACCGACCAAATCGTCGCCATGATTGGCAACTGCGTCGGCGGCGGCATGGGTTCGCCGGCCACGCCGGCCCTGCAGACCCGTCAAAAAACCAAACCGGTACGATCCATTGCCGAACGTGCGCGCCGGCGCGAAGCAAAGCAGCGGGAAATCAAGCGACGCAGCCGCCTCAAGCAGGACATTCTCGAAACAGCCGACTACAAACCCACGCTGACCATGGATTACTGCGCTTTTGCCGACGACAGTACCGACAATTGTTTGTGCAGCAATGACCCAAGCGCACCCATCATTGATCAGGCTTACCTGGTCGATGAAAATCGTTATGTCGCCGGCATGTTTGTCGTCGGCGGCGGTGAATTAGCCGGTCCTGAGCAAGGCATTGTCTATGACCCCGACACCGACCATACCCACTGGCAAGAAGCGCAACGCGCCTATCAACAACAGATAGAAACCTATTTGGCGGACATTCCAGCGGGCGAACACGCCCAGGCGGAAGCAGCTTATGCGGGTTTTCCAGCCTTCGTCCAAGACGTCGTCAAAGGAACCGATAAGGCGCATACCTATCATTGGCAACCCCTGGCCGACGCCACCCAAAAAGGTTTGGGCAAAGCCTTCAAGGTCATCATCCGCACCGCGAAAAAGATTTACGAGTTTGCGGTGAACACCATCGAAATCGGGTTACAGGTGCTTCACGCCTTTTTCAAAATCGTCGCCAAAAGCATGCAGGCCGTTTTGCAGTGGCTTTCTTGGGTTTTGAACTGGAAGGACATTCTCATCTGCCGCGAGAACTTAGAACACGCCATGATCAACAACCTCAACAAGGGCAAAAATCACTTCGTCCTGCATCAACAAGCCTGGGTCGACAAGGTCGATCAATACGTCAACGCCGCCCAAGAAACCATCGACACCACCATCAATCAAGCCGAGGAAGCCGTGGGCGGCTACAGCTTTGAAGATGTGACCCAGGACTATAAAAACCCGCGCGACGCTTTGGGAGAAGGCGGCAACAATATCACCAACCAAAGCGATTACCTCAACGATCAAATCGGCATCCCGTCCACCCAAGCCGAGCTGCGCCAACTGGACCGCCTGCTCTTCAAATACCAACAGAGCGGCAAAAGCCGACCCAACCTCGCACTGGCGCCCGAACAATTTCACAAAGACTTGCGAAAGGCCTACCAACATTCACAAATAGACACAACCGCAACCGATTTCATGGCCCACAATGCCGACCTAGAAAAGGCATTCGCATCGCTTGGCGCCACCATCAGCGAATTTCTGAAAAAGTTCGTGAATCAAATCGGTGATGAGGTGGCGGATACGATCAAAACCGAGTTCGCGGCGGTGTTGCTAGCTTTTCGAACCAAAACCAACACGCCCCAACAATTTTTACAAACCTGTCAGGTCACCTTGCTGGACCTCTTCCGAACCTTTGCCGACCTCGCCCTCGAAGCGAGCCGGCTCCTGATGACGGACATAATCCAGCTCATCCCCCAACTCATCGACGGGGTCTTGGACCTCATGACCAAACCCATCAACATTCCCGGCCTCAACCAGCTCTGGACCTTGATCGTCGGCAACGATCAACCCCTGACTATTTTGGGTTTCACCAGCCTCCTGCTCGCGTTACCGATGACCTTAACCATGAGGTCACTCGGTCTTGCCGGGAGTGTTTTCTTCAAAGAAGGCGGCATCCCGCGCGATATGTCGGAACAAACATGGCGCCAACATGAAAAGGACATCTACGTCGGCTTGGCGTGCGGTTGCATTTTCGGCTGCTTATTCTACGGCAGCCTCGATACCCTTTTGGATACGATGGAAAGTACGCAAGGCGTCGCGCCGTTCTCGATACCCTATATGAAACAAGTGCAAACCGTCAAAGGCGTGCTTGATTTGGCCATCGTCGGCATGACCTTTCCCACCTACACGGCGGACCGCACACCGTTCCCATTGGATTACGCCATTTGGGGCTGGAGCCTGTTTCACTCCGTGGTGGAACCGGTGTTTATCGGGCAGCCAGGCGGCCTTGCCTACAGCAAGATTCAGCCCCTATGGGCAACCACCTACGCGTCGATTTTCAACCTCATGGTGATCACGTCCTTTGCATTCAAGATCCCAAAGGCCGAGTCCGGCTATGACATCGCCGACACCATCATGTGGTTCGAGCACGCGGTCATCTACAGCGTGCCCGAGATGGCAAAGCCGCTCAATTGGTTCCCCGGCAACGGCCAAGCCGCACTGATTGCCTTGGACATCGCCTTCCACCTCGCCAATTCGCTTTTCTTCATCTACCCAGCGGTTAGAGAGGCCACCAAGTAACCCCGTTAACGGGATCGCAGTGGCGGCACGGGTCGGCTCCGTTTTAATTGGGCGGAGCAGGGCGACCCGGCCGCCACCCCCTTGGCGGATGGGCGATTGGCGCTGTTGCCCTTGGTTACCGGTTGCGCCCGACGGAAGAAGCCGTCACTTCGAGAGCGCAGGAAGGTCCGCTCTCACTTTTGTGAAGGCGCTTGGGCCAAATTTCGTCCCAGGCGAGCCTGCGTAGGAAAGGCGGCCGGGCGGCCGTCCCCATCGTTTACCAGGTCCGCCTCGGAAGAAGGGGCGGTCGCCCTATAAAGGGGTGGCCATGCAAGGACGCCCTTCCCGTCCAGGTTTAGCGGAGCCCGTGCCAGGCACAAGCGCCCCCCAAAAAGAGCCGCCCCCGCCCCGCGCTTTCGAAGTAACGGCACCTTCCGTCGAGCGCAATCGGCCACCAAGGGCCGCCAGGCAGATCGCCTTTCCGCGTACAAGGTCGCCCTTTCCTAAGGTACAATGCCCACGCGCGACCCGCACCGACACGGGCGCACAAAGCCAAACCAAAAAGCGAGGGAACGAGCATGGCCTTGGGTGAATTGACCACGGAAGAGTTGCTGGAAAACTTCGAGTTGTTCGACGATTGGGAAGAGCGCTACCGCTACCTCATTGATTTGGGCCGCAAGTTGCCGGACTTTCCGGAAACCGACAAAAACGACACGACCAAGGTAAACGGCTGCATTAGTCAAGTGTGGATGACGGCGGAAATCGAGGACGGCCCGCCACAGCGCGTGCTTTTGAAAGCCGACAGCGATGCGCACATCGTCAAGGGATTGATCGCGGTTTTGCTGGTGGTGTACTCCCACAAAACACCGCAAGAGGTGCTGGCCACCGATATCAACGGCGTGTTTGAACAATTGGAACTGGGCTCCCACATCAGCGTGAACCGCCGCAACGGTTTCTACGCCATGGTCGAACGCATTAAAAGTTTGGCGGCGGCGGCCTAGGCACGACCGCCAATCGCACGAACCGCGCTGAATTATCGCGGCGGGCCACCGTAAAGTCCGTTAGAATAGGCCCAGCAATTGACCAACAATTGTGGTCCCGGAATTCTCACCAGGCTGGGTCCAACAGGTGCGACCCCGTTGGCACAGTGTGGTGAGAAATCCGGGTCAGCGGCACGCGCATAAAAGCGCACCGGGCCGTCGGCCATATTTCGAGCAACGATTGTCTCACCTATACTCACCAAGTCTCACCCTCCCTCGCCGCAAAAAGCGAGGTCGGATCTCGGCCGCCGCCCCACTGCTCAAGCTGTTCGCCCCGACACCAGGTCTTTTTTATTCAATGGGGGCGACCACGTGCCGCGCATCAACTTAACTTGACGAGGCATTCATGTTCCAACGATTTCGTTCTGTTCGCATCGCGCTTGCGGTGACCTTCACGGCGGCGTTGTTCCTGGTAACGTCGCTCAACGCGGGCCAGACAATGACCCCGGAAAAGCTGTGGCAACTCAAACGTTTAGGCGAGGTCACCATTTCCCCCGACGGCCAATTGGCCGTCTACGGCGTGGCCACCTACCAATGGAAAAAAGAAACCAAAAACGACGACCTCTATCTGCTCGACCTGGCTTCTGGTCAATCGCGACGCTTGACCAGTCACCAAGCGGCCGACATTAACCCGATTTTCTCCGCCGACAGCAAACACCTTTACTTCTTGTCGAACCGCGAAGACGAAGCCAAGTTCCAGTTGTACCGCATCGCCCTCGACGGCGGCGAAGCGGAACGCATCAGCAACAGCAAAAACGGTTTGGCGAATGTGCACCTGCTGCCAGGCGAGAAACACATGCTTTACAGCGAAGAAGTCAGCTTGGGCAAACCCGTCACCAACCTGTTCGAAGACCTGCCCAACTCCGAAGCCCGTCTCTACGACGACCTCAAGTTGCGCCATTGGGACAGCTGGTTCGAAGGAACCTATGCCCACCTGCACCTGGCCGACATCAGTGGCGCCAACCCGCGCGACCTGATGAAAGGGTTGACGCAAGATACGCCGACCAAACCCTTCGGTGATCGCGGCGACTTCACCATCTCACCCGACGGCCGCGAGTTCGCCTACGCCGCACTTGAACCCGACCGCCCGGCGGGCAGCACCGACACCGGCATTTACCTGCTCAACCGCGACAGCAGCAAAGCCGAACTGCTGACCAAAGGCATGGGCGGCTACGACCTGCAACCGCATTACTCGCCCAACGGCAAGTATTTAGCATGGCTCTCCATGGAGACGCCAGGTTATGAATCCGACCGCAACCGCCTGATGCTCTACGACCGCGCCACGCGCAAAATGGAAGAGTTGACCGTGGGCTTGGACCAAACCATCGACCACTTCGCGTGGCAGAACGACAGCACCATCATCTTCAACGCGCCCACCGAGGGCACTTACCAGTTGTACCGCATGGCGATCACCAAAAGCGGTGACACGCACAAAGCGGAGATTACACAAATCACCGAAGGCCGCCACAACCTGACCGGGTTCACGGTTCACGGCGACGTCATCCTGGCCAAGAAGTCGACCCACGAGCGCCCGTATGAGTTGGTGAAAGTCAACGCCGACGGCAGCCTGCAGACGATGACCGACATTAACGGCGAATTCTACGCCGACCTGAACCTACCCACCGTGGAAACGCTGTGGGTTGACGCCACCGACGGCAAGAAAATCCACAACTGGGTCATCAAACCGCCCAACTTCGATCCCAACAAAAAGTACCCGCTGCTGGTTTATTGCCAAGGTGGTCCGCAAGCGATGGTGTCACAGTTCTTCAGCTACCGCTGGAATTTCCACCTGATGGCGGCCCAGGGTTACGTGGTGGTTGGCGTCAACCGTCGCGGTTTGCCAGGATTCGGTCGCGAGTGGAACGACAGCATTAAGGGCGACTACGGCGGTCAGCCGATGCGCGACATTCTCTCAGCCACAGACGCCATGCTGGCCATGGACTACATCGACCGCGAGCGCGTCGGCGCCATCGGTGCCTCCTTCGGCGGTTACAGCGTGTTCCGTTTGATGGGCATGAACAGCGGCGAAAACAAACGCTTCCAATCCATGATCTCGCACTGCGGCTTGTTTAATCTGGAAGGTTGGTACGGCGCGACGGAAGAACTGTTTTTCCCCAACCGCGACCTGGGCGGTCCCTACTGGGAAAGCGAAGCGCAGAAGAAACAGTACGCGGAAAACAGCCCCAGCAACTACGTGCAAAATTGGGAAACGCCGCTGTTGGTGATTCACGGCCAAAAGGATTACCGCGTGCCTTTGACCGAAGGTTTGCAGGCTTTCCAAGCAGCCAAGATGCGCGGCCTGAAAGCGCGGTTCCTGTATTTCCCGGACGAAGGCCATTGGGTTTTGAAACCGCAAAACGGCATTCTCTGGCACCGCGTCTTCTTCCAATGGCTGGATGAAACGCTGCCGGCCGGCAAAAACAAAGCATCTTAATTGAGATGCCGTCAGACGCCGCGTTTTCCTTCGGGAACGCGGCGTTTTTTTCATCCAAGGACGGGTCGGGGCGAAAGACCTGCCTTGTGGCTAAAAAAACGGAGGAAGAGGCCGGCGCGAAATCAGCCGCTTGCCGTCGCCTTGGGTTAGAATAGAGCCTTTGGCAATAGCGCCTTTTCCCACCCCGCTTTATTTCGCAATGTTATGAGTCCGCGTACGGCCCGGTTCGGTTGCTGTTTTCGCTTGCGCGGAACTTTCAGGAGGCTTCTATGATGGCCGCGTCCCCCCGCCGGCAAGCAGCGATGCTGCGTATTTTGGCTTTAGCTTGGCTCGTTTGGCTGCCGGCGCTGACGCTGTTCGCACAAGACAGCGACACCGAAACGCCCGCAATTTCCGTTGATAAGGTTCTGGTTTTGGGACCCTTCGACGATGTCATCCACAATCAAAAACAAGCCGATTGGCTTACCGACAACCTGTTCCAAACGATCAGCAACGGATGGGTACGCGGCGGCGACCAGGCCACCATCGCGGGCAAAAAACTGAGCTGGCAAGAGAAAGCCGTCACTTCGGTGAGCGCCGACGCCGGCCAAGCCGTGTTGGTCGCGGTGAACCTCGACCCCTCCCGTTTCACCAAGGCTTCGCTCGCGTTTCAGTGGGACGGTTCCGCGCAACTACGTCTCGGCCGCAACAAGATCGCGCTCGCCGGCGCGCCCAACCACAGCGCCAGTTTGCAACTGATCAACCAAAGTTACCAAGCCTTGTTGCTGTTGCAAGCGGGCGACAAAGCGGCCACCCTCGCCGAACTAAAACTGGAAGGCACGCATGTCGCCGGCCTGCGTGCTCATACGCAAGCCAAACACCGTCTGAATGGTGAATTGCTGTACGGTGCCAATGGCGTCGAAGGACTCGACCTCTCACCGGACGGCCGCTACATCGTCATTTCACAGAGGGCGCGTGCGCGCGACGAAAAAGACTGGCAACGCGTGACGGAAATCCGCAGCCTCGGCTCGGGCATGGTCAAGCGCGCCTGGGAAAATGCGCAACCTGGCAACCTCGCCTGGAAAAGCGACGCCAAACACATCGCCTACACCATGGACAACCAACTAATCCATGAAGAAGTCGAAAGCGGCCGTCGCCATGTGGTGTTGGAAAACGCGGAAAACGTCAGCGCCATCCGTTGGGTCGGCGACCGCCTGCTGCTGCAGGTGGGCATCAAACAAGGCAAACGCGGCGACAACGCCAAGCTTTACCAAGGCCTCAACGACCGTTGGAGCTATTTCCGCAACATCAACCAATTGCTGTGGTGCGATCCCGCTTCCGGTTGGTTAACACCGATTACCGATGCGGCGACATCGGCGGACTTGGCTGATGTCGACGCCAAGGGTCGCATTCTCTACACCACCACCACACCCGATCACGCGGCGCCACCACACTTTTCGATCACGCTTACCCTGCTCGACGGCAACAATGGCCAAAGCGAGGTGCTGACCGAACAACGTTCCCTGAACGGCGCCTGGTTTCGCGGCGACAAGGTTCTGATTAAAGCAGGCCCCAACACCTTTGACGCGATCGGCCGCAACATCGCCGAAGGTCAAACTGCCGCCAACGATTACGACAATCAGCTTTTCCTGATGAACCCCGCCGACAAGCAGGTGCAGGCCCTGACCAAAGATTTTGACCCGGCGGTAAACGACGTGGTTGTGAATCGCAACGGGCGCGTCGTCTTTAGTGCGTACGAAGGCGACCGCATTGAGCTGTTCCAAATGGATGCCGGCAACGCAATCAAAAAACTCGACAACATGGGCGATGTCACCGGCAACATTGCGATGAGCGACCAAAGCAAACCCGTTTTGGTATGGACTTCATCCGCCGTCCAAACCCAAGCCAAAGTATTTGTCGGCGGTCTCGACGGCCGTAAACCGGCGGAATACTGGGATCCGGCAGGCGATCGCTACGACGACGTGCAATTTGGCGAAGTGCGCGACTGGGACTTCAAAACCGAGGACGGCACAGAAATCGACGGTCGCATCTACCTGCCCAACAACTTCGAAGCCGGCAAAAAATACCCACTGATCGTTTACTACTATGGTGGTGTGGTTCCGGTAACGCGCGGTCTCGGCGGCCGTTACCCCAAAAACCACTACGCCGCACAAGGTTACGTGGTTTACGTGCTGCAACCTTCGGGCACGGTCGGCTACGGCCAAGCCTTCTCGGCGCGCCACCTCAACGCCTGGGGTTTGCAAACGGCCGACGACATTATCGCCTGTAGTAAAGCCTTCCTCGACGCCCACGACTTCGTCGACCGCGAGCGCGTCGGCATCATGGGCGCCTCCTACGGCGGCTTCATGACGATGTACTTAACCACACGCACCGACATGTTCCGCACCGCCATCGCCCACGCGGGCATTAGTAACCTCACCGAATACTGGGGTTTCGGCTGGTGGGGTTACCTCTACAACGGCGTCGCCGGGCGTGGTTCCTTCCCGTGGAACAACCCGGAACTCTACACCGAACAAAGTCCGGTTTATGCGGCCGACAAGGTTAATACACCGCTGTTGCTGCTGCACGGCGACCGAGACATCAACGTGCCGCCGTCACAATCGCACGTGATGTACACGGCTTTGAAAATTCAAGATAAACCGGTGGAACTGATTGAGTTTGCCGGCGAAGGCCACCATATCCTCGGTTGGGAAAACCGCATGCTGTGGTGGAACACCATCCTCGCTTGGTTCGACAAAGACCTGAAAGACCAACCCGAATGGTGGCAACAGATCTATCCCGAACCCAAGTAACGGCCCACGCCGTCACACCCTGAAAAGAAACGACAAAGCGAGCCACAACCGGCTCGCTTTGTTTTTCCCGTCCCCCGCCCCTTTTGTTAAAATAGGCTCACTCCCGCTTGACAACGCCCGGCTCAGATCCTGGAAAATACGGAGCCTTTGTGCCTGATTTATTTTATGAAAAGAAGCGTTTGCTGGTACAACGCGATGATTTGTTGCAAGACATCGGTTTGACGATGTTTATGAGCGGCGACTTACCCGAAGGATTCCAAGATATGCCGCGCGAATTTGCCGGTATGGAACTGCTGGTACGTCAGTTGGGCGACCGCTACCGCGTTATGAAAGAAGAACGCGACCGCCATCATATTGATTACACCGAACTGATTAACAAAATTGCCAAAATCGAAGGCGCCTACAAAAAGAAACAAGCGCCGTTGCGCCACGATGTCGACGAACTCAAAATTAAGATCCGCTTCATTACCGACCAACAGGCCGAAGGAAAACGCATTAACGACGAACAATTGGCCGAGTTGGAAGCGCAGGCCGGCAGGCTCAGCAGTGACATCGCCAAGTTAGAGAACGAGAAAAACACCAAACTCGAACATCTGCACGCAGAAATTGATCCACTCGAACGTCGCTTGGAAAAGCTGGATCGAAGCATTCGCAAGGTGGAACAAGAAGAGTTGCAGCTAAGCGTCGACGGCAACAAACGCCTGCAGGATTTGGGCAATCACTACTACCGCTTGCGCAAAGACGAAGCCTTTTACGGCGACAAATACGACCAACTCGACGAACTGCGCGACCGCTTGGCGATCAGCAAACAAGCACAGGGTTACAAACTCGAACAAAGCTCGGTCCGACCGCGCCGCGAGCACAACTACTGGCTGTACGTCATGTTGTTAGGGGTCTTCCTCGGCGTGTGGATATTCCGCACGACGTACGAGGAACAAGATGTGTCGATGTCGGCCATTGCCGCCAATTACCTGCGCGATCAAGCCGACACCTGCTTGTATTTAAACCTGGAAAAGGCGCCGCCCGCGATGCGCGACCAGGCACTGGTGCTCAGCAGCTTGCCAGGCGGCCAAGTATTCTTGGAATCCGACCAAAACCGATTGAGTGAATTCGTCATCGCCCGTAACAACCAAGAACAACTCCAGTTTTGCGGGATCGGATTTCGTGAGGCGCCAACCCGTTTTAGCACGCGCTTGGCGCAGGCCGGCTGGGTTTACGCCCACAACGAACGCGGCTTTTTGAGTATGACCAAGGACGATTGGCTGTGGCTGGCGCTCAACAGCCGCACTTATATGCTGCTGCCCAAGGGCCGGCTCGAGGGTTTCCTTGCCGCCGGTTTCGGTGCCCAATCCGCCTGGTACTTGCGACGCGACCAATTTACCCCATACGGCTATAACGAAGCACTGCTGCAAGGCTTCGGCCGTTACGAAATGCGCCTGGAGCAGAATCAATTCCTGATTCGCCTGACCAGCAACGAACGCCAAGTCGGTTTGACGCGGCGGCAGCAGCGCTTAGCCATGCTGCAACAGCGTCAGGAGGCCAATTCACTTAAGTTGGACTGGCGCGAAAACGGTTTGTGGCTGGAGGGTAACCGCGATCAATTGCCCGCCACCGCCTTCCAACGCAGCGATACACTGCGCGACACCATTAGCCGGCTTTGCAGTGCCTGGTCCGCCCAAGCACCGAAACAACCGGCCCTGACCCAAAGCGCCGATAGCATGATCCCGCCGATGCCGACGCCAACCCATGTCGCGGGGCGCCCCTCGATTCTGGTGTTCGCCCACACCCCGATGGGTCTGGCCTTGCGCAGCGAAATAGCCGCGAATCACCCGATCACCGGCATGGCCTACGTCAACAAAAACGCGGGCCTGTTGTTGACCGATGTCGAACGCGGTCTGCTTTCCGAATACCGCTTTGACGGCCGCAACCTGCGTTTACAGCGCAGCCGCAATCTCGTCAATCACCCGGCCAATCATCGTGGCTTCCGACCGTCGCGGCTGTCACTCACGCCCGATGAACAATTCGCCTTGGTTTTCGAACAACGCCCCGACCCAGGCAAACGCCCGCAAATGATGCTGGTCCGCCTGAGTGATTTGGAACCCGTGCTTGTCACGGAATTCCCCGAAGGCGTGAGCGCGGGTCACAGTTCGGCCTGGGACACGAGCGGCGCCACCCTGTTCCTCGGCGTGCAGGGCCGCGTGCGCCGCAACGGTACCGCACTCGGCGCCTTGGTTTACCGCCGTGAAGGCGATGTCCTCAACCTGTTGCGCTTTATTGACGTCCCGGCTGAACGGGATGTCGCAACCCGCGTCTCGGCGTTATTTTTCGACGATAACCAAAATGATCTCTTGCTATTACGCAAACCCAGCGACGAGTTAGTCCGCTTCCGACTCGACCGCGCCGTCAATCAGAACTTAGAATGGGTATTGCTGGATCAAGGGCGTCACCAGGACATCAAAACCGATACCATTCGCCAGGGCCGGTTACTGCCGACCCGCGACGGCGGCCACGCGGTGGCCACCGTGGACACCGCCGCCGACACCAGTGTGATTCACCTGATCGGCCTCGACGGCGAAGCGCTGCGTCTGGAAGACCAACTCCCGCTCAGCGGCGTTCCCGCCGCCATGACGGCGGTGCCCATGCACAACCAATTCTGGTTGGCGTTACCCGAACGGAAAACCCTGGGCATGATCAGCATCTACAGTCGTCAGCTCAGCTACCGAAGCCTCATTCAGTTCGACGACCATCAACCGCATGATATTGTTTGTGACCAGTGGGGTGATTTTGTTTTTGTTGCGAGTAATAAAGATGACCTGCGTTAGCCGTTTCCTATGCCTGGTGTGGCTGGGTTGTTTGCCGCTGTGGAGCAACCAACCGGTGGCGCCGGAACCGTCCACCGCCACCATTTTGGTTTGGCCGCCAACCATTGCGGCTTCCGACAGCGACGCCTTCGAAGGCATCGCCACCTTGCTCGCCACGCGCGACCGACTCCAAGAGCCGCGCCGCATCGTCGATTTACACCGCCTGCGGCGTCATTTGGTCGGTACCGGCCTTTCCGTGACGGCACCGCTCACCTTGGCGAGCAAACTCAAGGCGGCGAGCGAGTTGGCGGTCGACGAACTGTGGCTGTTCACGATTCATCAGGATCACTTGGTCTGGCAACATTTCGACGTGGCCAACCGCCAAGTCATCGACAATGGTTTGACCCACCGACCGGAAGCCTGGGAAGCACTGCCCGCGTTTATTGCCGACCAAATTGGCTTAGACCACCGGCCCACCGAAGGCTATGACTTTTATCGTCTGTGGGCCTCAGTCTATTTCGTCGACGACCTTACCAGCGCCCAAAACCTGATGGTGCGTCTGGCCGCTCACCCCGCCGCCGGTCGCCTTTTCCTAAAAGAACTAAGTGCCCTATTTGGCAACCCGACCCGCGCCGATGAGGATGTTCAGAGCATCATCACCTGGCGCGACCGATTCAACCAACACGGACTGTACGGACTCGCGGAAGAAAGCTCAAACCATCTACTGGAACAGCGCCACAACCCAGGTGATTTGCTGGACCACGCGCGCATCTTGGCGGCCCAAGGCAAGCGCGGGGCCGCCTGTGAGTACGTCCGACGCGCCGCTTCCTTCGGTTTTGTGCGCAGCAATGACGAACCCTTACTGAAAGAGTGTCAGGACAACTAACGCCTCACTGACAAACCCCAAACTTCTCATAAAAAAAACTTAAAAGACTGACACAAGCCACCCCTGGACAGTTTGTGGACCACGGCCAATAGGGTTATGGTGAAGAAGTCTGTAAATTCGTTTTACTTTTTTCCCAATCACTTCGCAACGAGTCGCCGCCATTCGCTGTCAGGTGGAACCCAGCCAAGCGCGTTTCCACCCTTCGCACCGAATTGGCTTTTGGATTCGCATCGATTGCTAACCTCGCGGTTTTGGTTAACCGCTCTCACGAACGACACAAAGGAGCCATTTGATGGAATTACATATCGGCATAGAAAAAGGACAGCGTGAAAAGATCGCCGAAGGCCTGAGTCGCCTGTTGGCCGACACCTACACCTTGTATCTGAAAACCCATAACTTCCACTGGAACGTCACCGGCCCCATGTTCAACACACTGCACACCATGTTCGAGCAGCACTACCTGGAAATGGCCACCGCCGTCGACGAAATTGCCGAACGCATTCGCGCCCTGGGCGTGTTCGCGCCCGGGTCTTACCACCAGTTCTCTAAACTGAGTTCCGTCAAAGAGGCGGACGCCGTCCCCGCCGCCGAGGCCATGATCGCCTCGCTGCTGGAAGGTCACGAAACCTTAATTCGCACTGCTCGCGAGGTGTTCCCCTTGGCGGAAGCAGCCAACGACGAAGCTTCCGCCGACCTGATCACCCAGCGTTTGCAGCTCCATGAAAAAACGGCCTGGATGCTGCGCAGCATGCTCGGTTAATCAGCCGTTTCACTTCGGAAAGGCGCTCCTTGTGAGCGCTTTTTTTCGCCGGGACTCGGCCATGGACAACCTTTCGCAAAAGCAGCGACGTCGCTGCATGAAACGCGTCAAAAACAAGAACACCCAACCCGAGGTCCTGCTACGGCAAGCGCTGTGGCACGCGGGTCGACGCTACCGCCTCAACCTCAAACTGTTCGGCAAACCCGACCTGGTGTTCACCAAGCAGCGATTGGTCGTATTTGTCGACGGCTGCTTTTGGCACGGCTGCCCGGCCTGCAAAAATATGCCCAAAACCAATTACGACTTTTGGCAGGCCAAAATTCTCAAAAACATCCAGCGCGACGCCGAAGTGACCACCGTTTTGCAAGCGGACCAGTGGCGTGTATTGCGCTTTTGGGAACACGAAATCAAACGCGAGCTGTACCGGGTGGTCAATGAAATCTGTGCCACCTTGGATCAGGCATCGCCATTCACACCCTAACCGGGAAACGCAACACGAAGGCAATACCGTCATCGTCTTGATTGTCGCGCACCTCGATGGTCCCTTCCATTTGCTGCATGTAATTGGCAGCCATGTGTAAGGCCAGGTCGTGCGGCTCACCGTCGAAACCACCGCTCATCGCCAACAGGCGGCGAACCACCGCTGCCTCGACGGCTTGACCGTTGTGGCCAATCACTAACTCAATGGTTTCGTCATCGATGCCGTGCAAGGCCACGTGCAGCCGTTTATCCGGCCGGGTCGCATACAGCAGCGCTGTGCGGCAATGCGCCAGCAACCAGTTCAAGGTGTTGATGAGTTTGATTTTCTCAGTGTGAACCGGCGCCACCGTCGCCAAGGCCTTGGTTACGACAAACTCACCTTCGTCGGCACCGGTCATTAAAAAGTTCAGCGCATCTTCGACCATCGGACCGAGGTGCAGAAACTCGCGCCGTTTGCCAACCTGCGAATACTGCTGTTGCGCTTGCACAATCTCCAAAATCCGTTCACCACAATCAAACATGCGCCCCGTTTCGCGCAAAAGTTCTTGGTGCTCCTGCTTAAACGTGGTTTTCAAACCATTGAGATAATTGAGATACCGCTGCTCGCAATCCGCTCCCGGCACCCTGGCGCCTTCATTTAAACGCGCCAACACATGTTCGAGATGACCCAGCGCCGAGGCCGCGAGAATGTCCTGTACCGCGTGCGAGGCAACGCGAAAGCTATTGAGGATGTTGCCGACGTTGTGCAGCATGCTGGTCGCGATTTCGGCCATGCCCGCCAAATGTGCCGCCTCAATCACATCTTTGCGCGCCAGTCGTAATTCCTTGGTTTGATGCTCAATTTTGGCGTCCAAATCGCGGCGCGTTCGTTCGTATTCCAGCATGTTTTCTTGGTGCGTTAAAGCGATGCCGACCACATGCGCATAGGATTTAATAAGCGCCAATTCACCCGGCGAGGGTTCCACCGGGTCGGGGTAATACATGGCAAAGGTACCGAGCACAACGCCGCCGGATTTGATCGGCTCCGACCAGCAGGCCCGCAGCCCCAATTTATCGACAACCTGTCGGAAGGGTCGCCAGTTGGGATGCGTGAGCAGATCGGCGACAATCACGCGTTCCCCAGCGTGGGCGGCGGCCCCGCAAGAGCCCACGTTTTCGCCAATCGGCAATCCGTCGACGGCGTCGCGATACCAATCGGGCAGCGAAACCACCATGCCGTGGCGCAGTGTATTGGTTTTTGAATCGACCAACAAAACCGAGCAGCGCATGCCGGGAATAATGGCTTCGGCACTGACCACCAACTTGTGCAACAACTGTTCGAGCGAAACGCCGTTGGTCATGAGCTCAAACACCTCGCGTTGGGCAAGGCTCGCTTGTTCCAGTTGCGCGGCGCGGGTGACGTCGCGCAAACAGCCGGTCATGACAACGGCACCGTCGGCATCCGTGCCGAAACAACCGGTATCGGCCAACCAACGCTGTTCGTGTTGACAGGTCCGCACCCGATAAACCACGTGGTACGGCAAACCGTCGGCCTTGGCCGCTTGCAGAACAGCGACAACGTCGGCGGCATCTTCGGCAGCGTAGAGGGGGTTTTCAGGCGATTGAGCCAAACAGGCCTCGGCCGAAATACCGAGCACACGCAGACAAGGTCCACGCAGCGACTGAAACACGGGATGATCCGCCAAAACGGCGGTGTAGGCCACAGCCGCCTCACGTAAATTTTCAACATAAGATTGGGTATCCATCGCATCACCTCGTCGGAGACGGCAGGTAGCGACGCGCCGGAGAATGGCGCTTCACCGCAAAAAAACCTCGCCACTAAAAAAACTCAGACACACGAACACTCGCCAACACAGAGAACAGAAGCAGGATAACACAACCCTGTTCAAGCACGCTTAGTGCCTGTGATCATCGCTAAGGCGTCATCGCACCAAGCACCGCCCGCCGCGAAGCACCCGTCACCGACGGGAAATTGCCAGGCTGTTTATGCACCAGCGCCCAAGCCAGCCCGGCCATGAGCATCGCTTCTTTCGCGTCGCAATCCACACCTAATTCGTCGCTACGCATGAGCTTCAATTCCGGCAACTGCTCCTGCATCCAGCCCAACAACGTCTGATTGTGGGCGCCGCCGCCGGATACGATCAATTCGTGGAAATCACTGTACGTCCGGCCTTGATGGGCATACCCGCGAATGGCGTCGGCCACACTCGTCGCCGTCAACATCGTCGCCGTCGCGATCAGGTCCTCATAACAGGCCGCATCCTTACTGCGCAGGAATCGGCGGCAAAAGGTCGGTCCAAAATCCTCGCGCCCGGTCGATTTAGGCGGCGCGGTGCTGAAGAAGGGGTGCGCCAAACAGGACGACAGCAGTGGGCCGATCACCTGTCCCTTGGCGGCAAAGGCGCCTTGGGGGTCGTAGGCTTGCGGCACCGTCGGATGCTCGCGCATGAGGTAGTCGATGATCATATTGGCCGGCCCGGTGTCGAAGGCAATTACTTCGCCGGCGTCGCGCGGTAAAAAGGTGAGGTTGGCAATGCCGCCCAAGTTAAGCAAAATGCGGCCGCGGTCCGTTAACCCAAACAACTTCTCGTCGAGAAAGGGCACCAAAGGGGCGCCTTGACCACCCAAGGCAATGTCGGTTTGGCGGAAGTCAAAGGCCACGCGAATCCCCGTTTGAGCCGCGACCGTAAAGGGATCACCGAGCTGTAATGTGCCGCGTCCCACGCCGCCCTGCACCTCAAAACCCTCGGGGCAATGCCAAAAAGTAATGCCGTGCAGACCGATGGCGGTCACGCGCTGGGGTGCCGTTCGTTGCGCGCGCAAAAAGTCCTCGACCGCCAGGGCAATTTTCTCGCCAAGCACGTGGTTGATCGCCAGAATCTTGGCCGGCTCCCAAAAACTGCTTTGAATGACTTCTAAATACTCCGCGCGTTCTTCGACCGCAAAGGGCACACTCTCAAAGGCCTCCAAGGTCATTTGAAACGGCGCGTCAATGCGCACCAACGCCAAGTCCAATCCGTCCAACGAGGTGCCCGACATGATCCCGACATACAGTTCGCTCATGGTGTCCTCCGACAAACCCGCCGAGGCGTCGCATACCGTATGCGTACCCGTCCCAAAGGCGACAAAAAACGGCGGTAAACAGGGGCTGGGAGATATCACCACCTTAACACATTCAAGCGGTGGCGAGAAAATGCGATCGCTGCAAAATACGGCTGCACCCGCGAGCGCACCAGCCGCGCCAATCACCCCGTCCACCATGCAGAAAAGGGGCGGATCCGCTGCACTGACCAGCGCTTTTTTGCTGCCGCGCGCGTGCGCGCGGTTGTGATATGATGGCGGTTTTTATGACCCGCCCTGCCCAGGTTCGGGAAGATGTCACGGAGGCACTAACCATGAATTCAGCCGAGATTCGCGAACGATTTTTATCATTCTTTGAAAAGAACGGTCACCAGCGTGTGGCATCGTCGTCTTTGATTCCCGCCGACGACCCCACCCTGCTTTTCGCCAATGCCGGCATGAACCAGTTCAAAGATGCGTTCCTCGGCTTGGAAGATCGCGGTTACACCACCGCCTGCAGCTCGCAAAAGTGCGTGCGCGCCGGCGGCAAACACAACGACCTCGACAACGTCGGCTACACCGCCCGTCACCATACGTTCTTCGAAATGTTGGGGAACTTTTCCTTTGGCGACTACTTTAAAGAAGGCGCCATTCGCTACGCCTGGGACTTCCTGACGAAGGACCTCGGTATCCCCACCGACCGCCTTTACGTGACCGTCTTCCGCGAAGACGACGAAGCCTTCGCCCTCTGGCGCGACATGATCGGCGTCCCCGAAGCACGCATCTTCCGCTTCGACGAAGCCGACAACTTCTGGTCAATGGGCGATACCGGCCCCTGCGGGCCTTGCTCCGAAATCTTTTACGATTACGGCGATCGCGTCGCCGGTCCGGCCGATCCATACGAGGCGATTGAAAGCGGGTCCGACAAAATTGTCGAAATCTGGAACCTGGTTTTCATGCAGTACGACCGCGACGAAACCGGCAAAATGACGCCCCTGCCCAAACCCAGTGTCGACACCGGCATGGGTCTGGAACGCATTGCCAGCGTCATGCAAGACGCCACCAGCAATTACCAAACCGACTTATTGCAGGACATCATGCGCCCCGCCGCCGCCGAACTGGGCGTAACCCTGGGCGGCAACGATCAGAGCGACGCCGCCTTGCGCGTCATTGCCGACCACTTGCGCGCCATGAGCTTCCTGCTCGCCGACGGCGTGCGCCCATCCAATGAAAAACGCGGTTACGTGCTGCGCCGTATCATGCGCCGCGCCATGGTGTTCGGCCGCCACATCGGTCAGGAAGGCCCCTTCCTGTTCCGCCTGACCTCGCTCGTCGTCGCCAAAATGGGCGAAATGTTCCCAGAACTCAAAGCCGAGGAAGCCAACATTCGCCTGCTCACCGAAATTGAAGAGAAACAGTTCGAGCGCACGATTCGCAACGGCCTGCCAATCCTCGAAAAGTACCTGGCCCGGTTTGTCACGGAAAAACGCGACGATTTCCCTGGCGAAGTCGCCTGGTACATCTATGAAACCTTTGGCTTCCCACTCGACTTGATGGCCGACGTCGCCCGTGAGGCAGGCATCAAGCTGGACCCCGAAAACGCCAAACCAGAGGACACCGCCAACAGCGGTAGCGGCAAACCCGAAGCCGCGAAAAAGGTACCGACCGCATTGGAACAAGCCGGCTTTACCACGGAAATGACATGCTACCAAGGCCTTGAAAACAGCGGCACGGTTAAAATCCTGCTCGTTGCCGACGCCGATCAGACAACCCTAAACGAAGGCGACCAGGGCATCGTCGTGCTCGACCGCACACCCTTTTACGCCGAATCCGGCGGTCAGGTCGGCGACAAAGGCACCCTGACGGTCGGTGACGCGGTATTTGAGGTTGCTGAAACCACCAAAGCCCTTGATTTGGTACTCCACCACGGTCACGTCAGCACCGGCACCCTGAAGGTCGGCGACCAAGTCCAAGCCCGCGTTGATCGCCTGCTCCGTCGCGACACCATGAAAAACCACACCGCCACGCACTTGCTCCACCAAGCACTGCGCGACGTGCTCGGTTTGCATGTCCGTCAGGCCGGTAGCTTGGTCGATCCCGACAAACTGCGTTTCGATTTCAATCACTTTGCGCCGATGACGCTCGAGGAAATCCAAGCGGTTGAAGACCTCGTCAACCGCGAAATCCTCAACAACGAAACCGTCGATACCACCGTCATGGGCCAAGACGATGCGCGCAACAGCGGCGCCATCGCCTTTTTTGGCGACAAATACGGCGATACGGTTCGCGTTGTCAGCGTCGGCGCCTATTCCAAAGAATTCTGCGGCGGTACCCACGTGGGCGCCACCGGCGAAATCGGAACCTTTAAGATTGTCAGTGAGCGCGGCTTGGCCGCCGGCGTGCGCCGCTTGATCGCCCTCACCGGCCCACGAGCAGTGGCGCGCTTCCGCGAATCCGAGGACCTGTTGCGCGAAGCCGCCGATCGCTTCTACCTCAAACGCGACAGCTTCCTCGCCGACCTTGAAAAACAACAGGAAGAAAAACGCGCCCTTCAGCAAAAGGTCGAAGAACTTAAAATGAAGCTGGCCAAAGGCGGCAGCGCCGCCGAACGGGTCGAGGACGTCGGCTCTTTTAAAGTCATGCTGAAGCAGGTCAGCGAGGTAGCGGGCGGCCAGTTACGCCAGCTCTCCGACGAACTGCTCAAACAGATTAAAGACGGCGTCGTTTTGCTGGGCGCCGAAAGCGACGGCAAGGTCCAACTCTTGGTCAAAACCAACCGCGCCGATATCCACGCCGGCAATTTGGTCCGTGAAATGGCGGCGGTCGTCGGCGGCAAAGGCGGCGGCAAACCAGATATGGCGATGGCCGGCGGCCGCGACGCGGAAAAACTGGGCGAAGCACTGGAAAAAGGTCTGAGCCTACTGCGCGACCAACACTAAGGACAAACAAGCGGTGCGGCACAGGTTATCTGTGCCGCCGGCAACATGCGCAAGCGCACATTCGGGGCCCGCCGGCGCCGTTGACACGCCGACAGCACCGCAACATATCCCTCTCAAAGTAAAGATACTTATACAACACCACCCGCGCTCATCCGCACCCCGGCACCGGCACACGATCGCTCCCTTCCGCGCCCACCGCTTGGGTCGTGCCGCCCTTCGTGTATAATGAGGGTTCGCTAAGGGCGCGGCTTGAGGCGCGCTTGAGCTTTCGGCATCCTTGCCGATGCGTTAAATATCCTTGGCTGGTGGGGGCCCTCAAGATGAAATGGACATGCGTTTTCTTAATGGCAACGTGCGGGTGGTTTTTCGCTTCTCAACCCGTCATGGCGCAAAAACTGTACGCTTATCGCAACAAAACCGGCAAGCTGGTGATCACCGACAAACCGCTTGAAGACGGCACCAAAATTAAGAAGAAATTTAAGCTGGTCGACACCTTCACCCCAAAACACGTCCAGCGCCGTGAAGCCGCACGCATGGCGCAACGCGCCCGCAACGGCAAGGGTCAGAGTCTAACAGAAGCCCAAATTCACGGCTTGGTAACCCCCATTGCCCGCTCAATGAGCGTCGACCCCGACTTAGTCAAAGCCGTGATTATGATTGAGTCGGCCAACAACGCCCGTGCTCGCAGCAACAAGGGCGCCATGGGCCTCATGCAGCTCATGCCCGCCACCGCCGAACGTTTCGGCGTCCGCAACGCGTGGGACCCGCGCCAAAATGTACGCGGCGGCATAAGCTATTTGCGTTATTTACTCAGTTATTTTGAAGGCGAGGTCGATCTCGTTTTGGCCGCCTACAACGCGGGCGAAAATGCGGTGGACCGCCACAAGGGCATCCCGCCCTACAAAGAAACGGTGAACTATGTGAAGAAAATTCGCCGTTTCTACACGGACACCTCGCACCCATTCGACAACACCGCCAAACGCAAGTCCAAGCTGATTTTAGCCCGCCAAGCAGCCTCACAAAGCGCATCCGCCGAGTAAAGAAAGCCACGACCCACCACCGGTCGGCCCGCACAACGCCCGAAATGCGGTCGCCTGCAGGCCACATCAGATCACCCATGATCGCGCCCCGAGACGCGTTCGTGGTCAATTGATCGAACCCGCGGCGGGTCATAACGGCGCATCAAAGTTGGGGCGCCAACCGCCAACGGGTTCGGGGTGATATGCGGGGTACTTGGATCAACAACCGGCTTTTAGATAAAAATCAAATCCTGGGTCGTGCTGGGACGGCGCAGGGTCGTCATCGGTTGTTTGGGTGAAGGGTTCACGGAGTCGGCCGAGCGGGTAGAGCTCAATTCGACAGCCAAGTCCTCTTGCCAAGGTGTAGAAGCGCGAGAAGGCACTTCTTGGTTCTTTAAAACAATATTACGCATAAGAACGCTTTTACCTCCCCAATGAAAAGTCAAACACGGGTTACACCTAAGAAACCCGTAGGAAAGCCATTCTAGCACCAAACGTGAATGTTTGATTAAATTCTGTGTAAATTCATCGTCCAACCGGTGTCATTTTGGTACAATGCGAAACTTTAACCCCATGAAAAACCTTAATTTAGACGCCAAACAGACGACGTCACATCGCGGCAAAACAAACGCTTTTCAACCACGGCGTCTGGGTGTTGCAGCCCTACAAACGCGTCATGATCAGCGCGGCAGGCATCGCGGCACAACTGGTGACGACGGCCACATCACGGCGGGTTTGGTGTACGCCACCAACCTGGACACGGCGCGTATCTTCCTGACGGTTACGCTGATTTCGATGGTCTACACGGCACGGCCCAAGCGTGAAAACAACGGCGATTGGTTTTTAAACGATTTAACGCAGCACTATGGCTCCAAGGCGGCAAAAACCAGCCTGACAGTTGTGCGAAAAATATATGCAATCATCGGTTTGGTTTTATTTATTTTTCTTCTTTCCAAGGGGTGGCGGTACATGCTGTTTCGTGTGGATACAGCGTTATTGGCTGGGATTGGAGTATTGCAAAGCATATCTTTAAAGGAGCCTTGTTGTTACTGGGAAAACGGGTAAAGGGGAAGATGACGCCGGAGGTGGCGAACGCAACAGACGCCTGCGTGGCGCGTATGGCAAAAACGGCCAAACGCTTTTCGCTGGGTTTCTTCGGCGGGGAACCCTTGTTAGCGCCGGACCTGGTCGCCCGCGTCTTAAAAACGGCGTACAACAACGCGCCGGACAAGAAAATATTTACGAGCAGCATCACGACCCACAGGTCGTTGCCCAACGCGGAAATAATCAAAGAATTCGCGGACCACAAGCTTTGGAATTACCAGATCACCTAAGACTGTCCGCGTCCGATTCACGACATTCAGCCGCCGACCAAAGGCGGCAAAGAAACCTTCGACAAGGTGTGACAGGCATTTGAGTTGCTGTATAACTCGGGCATCGCGAAGCTTTCCGTAACCTTGCGGGTCAATTGCCACCCATACTTGGCGCCGCGTTACCGCCCCTTGCTGGATGAACCTTTGATCAAGAAAGTGTTGAGCGACAAGCGCTTCCACCTCGAATCACACGAAGTTTGAGGTTCGGACAAGTTCATCCTGCCGGACATTGAGGATCCAGAAGAAGCGCGCGTCGCACCACACCGTCAACCCATGGAAAAACGCCAAACCACAGCACCCTTGGCGACGATGCTGGTTACGCAGGTAAACCCAATCCATCGTCTAGCCGACGGGCCATATGGGCAAGTTCCTTCACACCTCGGCGGGCGGCATCTTTTGTCGCCCGCTACTTTATTCACGCCCTAAAAAAACAGCCATAGCGAGTCGCATCTCTTTCAAACAAACGCGCTCTCATTGCCATACATTTCTTAATATTTAACAACCCATGTTTCATGGGTTAGGTCATTATGAATCCAACAGACTGGTAAATACTTCATTGGCCAACAGGCATCCTTTTACCGTGAGCGCCAATCGCTTATCGCGATACTGCAACAGGTCGGCGGCTTGATGCACTTTTAGCGCGGTACGTTGCGCGACACTCAGGTGCTCGGGGTCGATACCGCGCAACAGACGCATGCCTTGCAGCAGCACCTCGTTGTGACAACGCGCCGCGCTCCAGCGCTCCTCAGAAGCACGACCGTGACCCTGACGGGCAACCGCTGCTTGCCAATCGTTGAGTCGTTCGTGGTTGGCCCAGGCACAGGCGCCGACAAAACCGTGGGCGGCCGGCCCAAGCCCGAGATAATCACCGCGTTGCCAATAGGTTAAATTGTGGCGACAGGCAAAACCCGGACGCGCAAAGTTACTGATCTCGTAATGCGCTAAACCAAGCGCCGCCAGGCGCGCCACCACACGCTCGTACCACTCGGCCTGATCATCTTCATCGGGCATGGGCAAACCTCGGCCGGTTTTGTCGAGGCTGGTGGGCAGATCGGTTTCAAGCATGTAAACCGAAACATGGGGAGGCTGTAGCGCGGCAATGACGTCTAGGTCGCGTGCGAGGGTCGCCTCGGTTTGATAGGGCAACCCCAACATCAAATCCAAGGAAAACCCATGGGGCAAGCCAAGTCTGGCGCAGTGGGCCAGGACGGCCTGGGCGCCGGCCCCGTCGTGAGGCCGTTTCAAAACGGCAAGGGCACGGTCGTCAAAAGTCTGCACCCCAAACGAAAGACGTGTAAAACCGAGCTCAGCCAAACCATTTAAATAGGTGGGATGAGCATCCTCGGGATTAACCTCCATCGACCACTCGCAGTCGGGATCAACGGCAAAAGCAGCGCGAACGGCAGCAGTGAGTCGCGTGAGTGCGGCGAGCGGCAAACGACTGGGCGTGCCACCGCCGAGGAAAACCGACGAAAGGGAACGGCCGCCATATTCGCCGGCATAATGGTTGAGCTCCTGCTGCAGCGCGTCGAGGTAGCGCAGTTCGAAGGCGGCGGGATCGGAACGCGGGTGCAGGACTTTAATATCGAAATGGCAATAAGCACAGCGCTGGCCGCAAAAAGGGACGTGAATATAAAGTGCAAGCGACGACATGGGCCCGACCCAAACAGAAATGACAGCCACAGCCGCCTGCCGCATTGTAACCCAAACGCTCGTATCACGAACGCGGGGTACAGCTCAAAAGAACGCGCGCGAGGCGCTTGCGTCCAACCCAGGAGATTGGCCCAGCAGTTCTAAAGAAAACGCCCGCCGCTACAGCCGACATGTACCGGAAAGGCAAAAGCCGTCGCGATGGTTTTGGCTAAACCTTTGAGCTGAAAGGGCCTGCAATAATCCTCAGTGTATCCGACAGGCACGCCACCATCCACACAAACCCAATAACTACAGGTATTTAAACAACAAAACCAAGGCAATTCACACCACTTAGGTTTTTGTTTAGGCGGAACCAGGGCTCATGGTATAGTCGGCAAGGCTCCACCTGAACCAAGCGCCGCATGGCCAAACGAAAGTACGTCACCAAAGGCGCATGTGACTGTGAATGGGTCTCTGTACTGAAAACCCGTTTCAGACCCCGGCCACCACAAGCTATCTGTTGTTGTCACGGTCACATTTCAGAACAAGCCTAACCCCTGATACCTGTCCGCGTCGCCGATTCCAGAGGCGACGCACCAAAACGAGCCACCGCTACTAGGGCGCCTTCGTTTTGGCCGGTGCAAACGCAGTGGGAACAACGATGACGCGGTCTCGGCTTGCGGGTCGCTGATCGCAAACATCGTGCATGTTGGTTTGGATGATCAAAGACGAAACACACGAACTCACATCCACGGGTCACACGAGCGGGACGACGAATGACGGCGTCGACGCACGGCGCCTGCATGGCCGAATCAGCCGACATGCGCTCCATCACCTGCTGACACAACCCGCCAACCGGAACATCGACAACAGGTTAGCTTAAGGAACACCCCAACTTATGAAGACATTTGTACTTGATACAACCGTACTCATCCACGACCCAATGGCCATCTACAAGTTTAAGGACAATGAGATCCTGATCCCGCTGGTCGTGATCGAAGAAATCGACAAATTTAAACGCGACCAATCCGAAGTCGGTCGCAACGCCCGCATGATCTCGCGTTTCCTCGACAAAGAACGCAGCAAGGGCCGTCTCAGTGACGGCGTTCCGCTCGACGAAGGCGGCACGTTGCGCGCGGCCCTGGTTTCTGCCGATATCAGCCTGCGCGCCAACACCAAGAACTCCTCGATGAGCAACGACAACTGGATTCTCGGGGTCGCGGTTCACCACATGCAGAACAACCCGGACAGTAGCTGCATCTTGGTCACCAAGGATGTCAACCTGCGCATCAAAGCCGATGCACTGCGCGTCCCGGCCGAGGATTACTCCAACGATAAAGTCGAGCTCAACGAGCTCTACACCGGCAGCGAAGAACTCGAAGTCGACGCGCAAACCTGGGCGGCGCTGAGCGAAGGCGGCTCGGTTGAGAAACCCGAAGACGCTTCGCTGAACCAGTTTTTCATCCTGAGCTGCCCGGACCATGGTGACAACACCTTGGCGGCCCGCATCGATCCACAAACCGGACGCATGGCGGCACTGCCGCCGGAACGCGATGTGTGGGGCGTCAAACCCCTCAATATCGAGCAGCGTTTGGCGATTGAGTTGTTGCTGGACCAGCGCATTCAACTGGTCAGCTTGGTGGGTAAAGCCGGCACGGGTAAAACCCTGATTGCCTTGGCCGCCGGCCTACAAATCGTCGTCGACGAAAACAAGTTCCACCGCTTAATGGTCTCGCGTCCGATCCACCCGATGGGCCGCGATCTCGGCTATCTCCCTGGCGACATCGACGAAAAGATTCGCCCCTGGATGCAGCCGATCTTCGACAACCTCGAATACATCCTGCACTGTAATTCCGAGGATTTCGGCAAGGGCCAAGTCACCTATGAGTACTTCATCGACAAGGGCTGGATGGTGGTCGAACCACTGACCTACATGCGCGGCCGCAGCATTCCCAACCAGTACATGCTGGTCGACGAAGCGCAAAACCTGACGCCGCACGAGATCAAGTCGATCATCACGCGCGCCGGTCACGGCACCAAAATTGTTCTCACCGGTGACCCCAACCAAATCGACCACCCGTTCTTGGATGCGTCCACCAACGGCCTCAGCTACCTGGTTAACCGCTTCCGCAATAACCCACTCTACGGGCACGTGACCTTAACGCGTGGCGAGCGCTCGCCGCTGGCCGAAGCCGCCAGTAACTTGTTGTAAGTTAGCACGCGCGGGTCGATCGCAAACGACGACCCGCGTTTTTCGCGGCGTACGGACAATACACCCGCCCCGGCCGGGCCGCCGCCTCTTTCGGTGCAGCCCCATCAATCGGTGAGACAGGAACCATGAAAATATTGTGTGCCACAGGAGAACGCCTCGCGGGCGGTGTCGTCACCGCGCTGTTACGGGCGGGCTGTGAGGTACCGGCGGTTATCTCGCCGTTTAAAGACGTGTACCGATATCAATGCCAGGGTTTTCCTTTTTGGCGCTATGACTTGGCCGGCTGGGATGTTGGCAAAGTCTGCAAACGCAACAACATCCCCATTCGCGTCGCGCGCCGCCTGGATCAAGGCGATATTCACGCTTTTATCCGCCATTGCCGCGCCGACCTGTTACTGGTTTTCGGCTGGCCCCACCTAATTTCACGCGCAACGCTAAACCTCTTCCCGCACGGCGGCGTCAACATCCACCCGTCGCGACTGCCGCTCCTGCGCGGCGCCGACCCGATCTTTGCCGTGGTCGACAGTCAAGCGCCGGGATTTGGCCTGAGCATCCACCGCTTGGAAGACGAGCTCGACGGCGGCGCCCTCTACCACCAACAGGGTTTAAGCCCCATCCCCGGCGGCAGCTACGACGAGCACTATGCGCGTTTCCTCGGCATTCTGCCGGCGGCGGTAAACCAAGTCATCACAGCAATTGGCGCGGGCAAAGTGCCGACAGCGCAAACCGGCTCGCCAACCTACGCAACCAAATTTAAGAAGAGCATGCGCCTGCTGGACATCAACGAGTCACCCCAACAATTAATACAACGCACCTTGGCCTGCCACTCACACCACCCGCGCGTAGCGGGCACGGACAAACTCTTATTCAGCTTCACCAACAGCTTTCCACTCCCCGTCCTGCCCGAAGCACAAGCCAACGGCACCCTTATCGGCAGCGGCCTCTGGCAATGTTCGCTGTTTGTCGGCGGCGCCCCCATGTTGCTCAGCGGCATGCGCGTCCTGGGGAAGCCGGTATGGCAAACACCGCGTCTCCTCAAGCAAAACCTGCGGCCTGGCACGCGTTTGCTACCGTTCGCCGCACTCAAAAAACGCGTCAGCGAATTCAACCGGAATCGTCAGGACGGCAACTAACCGGCACAGCGACGCGGGGAAATGCGTCGGGCTTTAGCTTGCCTATTGCGGGCCGCGCGGCTAGACTGTTCGTCGCACGCGCCGGCCGGCGCGATGTTTCGCCCAATCCGCGCCGCCGTTGGCGGTTTACGGACTCAAACCGGGCCATAGATGACGAGGTCTCCATGTCTAGCCGAAGCCGCGGCCGCCAATTCGCCGTTCAGATGATTTACCAATACGAATTCAGTGGCGACCCACTTGACCACATCCTGCACCACTTCTGGCGCAACATCGAGGCCGACCAGACGACGCGCGAATTCAGCTCGCAACTGGCGCGCGGTGTGCTGAATCAACGAACCGAACTCGATCTTGAAATCGGCGGTTACCTGAAAAACTGGACCTTGGACCGCATTGCCACCTTGGACCGCATTATCCTCGAACTGGCGCTCTTTGAGTTACTCGCCAGGGACATCGAAGTTCCCTGGAAAGTCGTCATCGATGAAGCGGTCACACTTGCCAAAATGTTCGGCACCGACAAAAGCCCGACCTTCATCAACGGCGTTTTACACGCCTGGTGCGCCCGCAACAGCGAAGGCTTCGACGAAACAACGCCGGACGAAACGCCGACGGACAGCGATGACGGCAAACCCGCCGAGCCCGGCCCCGATGAGGCCGACCCAACCTAACTCGGCCCTCGCGAAAAGGTCACAAAACCCGCGCGCCCTGTGGCGACGCGGGTTTTTGCTCCTGGAGCGTTTATCCGCGACACTGGAGCGCTCGTTTAAGCGCGACACTGGAGCGCTCGTTTAAGCGCGACACTGGAGCGCTCGTTTAAGCGCGACACTGGAGTGCTTGTTTAAGCGCGACACTGGAGCGCTCGTTTAAGCGCGACACTGGAGCGCTCGTTTAAGCGCGACACTGGAGCGCTCGTTTAAGCGCGACACTGGAGTGCTTGTTTAAGCGCGACACTGGAGTGCTTGTTTAAGCACGACGCCGACCCAACCAAAACAAACGCAAGCCACTGACGAGCAATACCAACACCAGCACCAGGCCGGAGGGCGCCAAGACACGATCCAGCGACCTCACGCCGGTCCAACGCAAATAATGAATCTCGTACATTAAATTAATAAACCGCGTATCACGCCCTTTTTGAGACAGCGATAACCGTTCCCAATTAAGGCGAATCTCGCGGCCGGTTGCGGTTTGAACACGATCTTGATCGACAGCGATAATCTCACCGTAAAGTGGATCACCGGCCACCGCATCGGCAACCAGGGCGCGCACTTGCTCGGCGTCGGCGACCCAAACCGCCCCGGTCTCACCGTTGAGGTGACGGGTTTCACCGTCAATCTCAACCAACAGGTGCACGCCGAGACAGGTGCGCAACCATTGGACCTTATGCCAGGCCGGGTCGAAGGCGGCGGCCGGCGGCTGTGCCAGTGGGTAGGTTTTGAGACGCGGCATGGCGTAGGCATCGCGATAGCCGGGCTTTAGATGAAAAAAGATGCCGGTTAGACACCAGGCAAAAAACGGCAAGGTCAGCGCCAAGCCCAGAATTCGGTGCAGTCGTCGATTCATAAAAAGCTCATTTCCAAGGAGTTGATGCAGCAAGACCCGACGAATGTAACCCAAGTTGCAGCAATCACCAAGCGAAGTGGATGGGGCACCAAGCTCGTCGGCGCCGACAAAAAAGGGTCGTTTCACGTGCGTTAACACGCCTTTCACGACCGCACAACCCAAGCCGCAGCAAACACTTACTTGTTAAATCCGGGACCTTTCGACGGATGCCGCGCGTTAGCGCTTGTTTAACACCGGCCCCTTAGGCTATGCTTCCAGGCGATATCACGTGCGGGTCAGTACGCCGCCGTGGAGCAACACAGTCGCCAAGGCGACGAAAAGGACGTCCACCATGACCGA
Organism: Holophagae bacterium; assembly: GCA_030429565.1. Classification (GTDB taxonomy): domain Bacteria; phylum Acidobacteriota; class Holophagae; order Acanthopleuribacterales; family Acanthopleuribacteraceae; genus Acanthopleuribacter. The sequence goes on from JAUIFE010000018.1 coordinate 59,211, forward strand.
AGATGCAAAAAACCCAGAAGTGGAAAACGAAGAAGAAGAATTCTTAGTGGTCGAAATGGAAACCGAAGACGGTGAAACTGAAGAATTCGTGGTCATCAGCACTTTTGAGTCGGCTGGTCATAAATATGCCGTGATGGCGCTCTACGAAGATTTCGAGAGAATGGACACCATGACGGACGAAGAGTTCAGCGCATTTTACGATGAAGACGAAAGCATTTTCTTTGTCATGCGCCAGGACGATGAGGACGCCTACATCGAAGTCGATGAAGAAGAATTCAAAACCATCGAAACCGATTTACAGAAACACTTAGAGGAAATTGGCGACTAAACCAACGCCCGCGACGGGGCAGCCGACACGTAAAGCATCCACCATGCTTTACGTCATTTACGGCTGCATTCCGCTAGGCGTAGCGCTCGATTTTCTCAGCAAACATTGGGCTTCGCAATTATTTGGCGGGGCCCAATGGATGATTCGCGACGTGCTCGGTGTTTTTTATGTACGCCATTACGGCCTGTGGCTGATGGACCTCGAACCGGGCAACCGGGCGGCGCTGTGGTTAGGCCTGCTCGCGACCTTTGTGCTGGCGCTGTGCGCGTGGCGCACACCCCGTCACGAATTAGCACGTCATACCGCGTTCGCCTGCATGCTGTGCGGGGCCCTTGGCAACACGCTGGAGCGGCTGCAACACCCATACGTAACAGACTGGCTTTATTTAGCTTTTCTACCAGGCGCACTAACAATTAATCTCGCCGACCTATTTCTAGTGGTTGGCGGTTTAGGGATGTGGGTCGCGTTGTTGCGGACGACTCCGACACCATCCCCCTAGCAGCGACCGCGAATCGGCCGCAAAAGGGAACCCCACGAGGTTTTGCCGTGCATCCTATTTTATTCACGATTTTTGGTTTTGACGTTCCCAGCTATGGGGTCGTGCTGGTTGGTGCATTTATCATCAGCACCGCGCTGTTGCGCCGTGAAGGCGCCCGCATGGATTTGGATCCCGAGAAGCTGACGGACGCGGCGGTATCGGGTTTGTTGTTTGGTTTAATCGGCGCCAAAGCACTGCTGATTATCGTGGAGCTGGACCGCTTCGTGGCCAACCCAGCCGAACTATTGACAACCATCCGTTCGGCGGGTGTGATTTACGGCGGTCAGTTAGGCGGCGCCGTAGGTGTAATTTGGTTCTTGCACCGTAACAAGATGCCGATGCTCAAAACCTTTGATTTAATGGCGCCGCATTTGGCACTGGGTATCGGGTTGGGCCGGATTGCGTGCTTGGCGGCCGGTTGTTGTTACGGCGTCCACTACGACGGCCCGTTCGCCTTACATTTTCCCGAGCACCCCCAATGCGCGGCCCCGGCCTTGGTCGGCCTCTTCCCCATTCAACTCGTCAGCTTGGTGAACGGCGTCGTGTTGTTCGGGATATTAATGTGGCTCCTGCGGCGCCGGCGTTTTGACGGCCAAATTGTCGCAACCTTCGTGTTTCTCTACGGTTTGACTCGAGCTCTCATCGAGATTTACCGCGGCGACGGGGTGCGCGGCGTGTGGTTTAACGGGCTGATCAGCACCTCGCAGTTGATCGCGCTGTGCGGGATGGCCGCCGCTGTTGTATATTTAGCCCGGCAGTATATGAAATTAAAGGACACACCATCGTGACTAGCGAAGAAGTTTTCCAGGTTCCCGAACTCGATCATGCCGAACGGCTCGACGCCTATTTGGCCGAACTCCTCGAAGAGGTCAGCCGCACCAAAATAAAAGGTTGGTGCAAAGAAGGCGCCGTACTCGTCAACGGCAGCGCGCGCAAGGGCTCATTTCTGCTGCAAGGCGGCGAATCGCTGGCGCTGACCGTGCCGGACGAGGCGCCGGTCGACAGCGTGCGCGCCGAAAATATACCGCTCGAGATCATCTTCGAAGACGACGACTTGGTGTTGATTAACAAACCGGCAGGGATGGTCGTCCACCCTGGCGCGGGCATTTACTCGGGCACGCTGGTTAACGCCTTGGCCTACCACTTTGAGCAGTTGGCGACGCGCGGTGGTGAGCTGCGCCCCGGCATTGTGCACCGTTTGGACAAGGGCACAACCGGTTTGATTTTGGTCGCCAAAAACGACTTTTCCCACAAGAACTTGCAGGAGCAATGGCAGGCCCACACCGTCACCAAGCTATACCAAACACTGGTGTGGGGTAGTCCCGACCCGGAGCGCGGCGACATTGAGACCCATATCGGTCGCCACCCGCGCCTGCGTTACATGATGACGGCCCAGGCCGAAGGCGGCCGCCACGCGCTGTCACGTTACAAATTGGTGGAACGCTGGACTGAAGCATCCAAAATCAACGTCCATATCCTCACCGGCCGCACCCACCAGGTACGCGTCCATTTGGCGCATATCGGCCACCCGGTCGTCGGCGATGCGCTTTACGGCCGCAACCGCCACCGCAACCTGGCCAAAGAATTCGAAGCCATGCCGGACCACCCCATGCTGCACGCGGCGATGTTGCGCTTCAAACATCCGCGCAGTGGTGAAGAGTTAACCTTCAAGCAGGCACCGCCGGAAGCCTTTGCCGCCTGTGCCGCCGCGCTTTCGAAGTGGCCCTTTTGATCGGAAAACGCCAAAACCCGCCACCAATTTGTTGATCACCCCGATTTCCCGTTGGGTCAAACCCGTTGATCGGTTAAACTTGAGCATACCCAAAAAGTTCAATAACCCACCGGGCGAATCCCCACGCGAAACAGCATGCTGTCGCGTACCGGCTCCAGCCGCATCGACCCGGCTCCCAATGTACAGGGTTCACGTCGCTGTTTGGAGTGCAAGGCATGTCGAAAACGCATATGGTGGGCTTAGGCGGCATTCACGCGTCGAAAACGCCCGGTGACGTCATCAAAACCATGGCGTTGGGCTCCTGTATCGGCATCATCGCGGTCGCGCCGCGCCTGCGCGCCGTCGGCATGGCCCACATCGTACTCCCCAACTCCCGCACCAACCCTGAAAAAGCCGACCTGACCCCGGGATATTTCGCCGATACCGGCATCCCCGCCCTATTGGAGCACTTCCAACGGCTCGGTCTCAAAAACCCACGCGAGCTGGTCTTCAAACTGGCGGGCGGCGCCTCGGTGATGGATCCCCACAGCACCTTCGACATCGGCAAACGCAACATCCTCTCGTGCCGCAAGGAGCTGTGGAAACAACGTTTGGCCGCCATTGCCGAGGATGTCGGCGGCAACTTCTCGCGCACCGTCTGGGTGGAAGTCGACACGGGTCGCATGTACCTACAATCTCCAGGAAAAGGGCGGTGGGAATTATGACCGACTTTGCCAAATTGGCGCGCAGTCGCCTGCACCGGCTGCCGCCCATCTCGACGACCACCCTGAAACTGATCGAGCTGCTCGGCAACGACGACTACCAAACCGGCGATTTGGTACCGCTTATTGAAACCGACGTCAGCTTAGCGGCGCGCTGTTTAACCACGGTGAACGCCCCCGTTTTCGGTTTAAAACGCTCGATTGCCTCGGTCCAACACGCCGTTACCTTGTTGGGCGCACGCGCCGTCTTGGACCTCGCTTTGCAGCTCAGCGTGCGCGGTACCTACAACAAGGCTTTAACCGGTTATGCCTCCTCCCCCGACGACCTTTACAAACACAGCCTCTACAGTGCCATCGGCGCCCGCCTTGTCGCCACGCGCCTGATCCCGTCCGCCAAACCGCAACAGGCCTACACCGCCGCCCTCTTCCACGACGTCGGCAAATTGGTTTTTTCCGAATTCCTAAGCGAACAGGTTACCGAGCCCCCACCGCCGGAACAAATCACCCACTTCCTGCGTTTTGAACAATCGATGTTTGGGATTGATCACGCCGCCGTCAGCGCCGAAATCGCCCTTGAGTGGCACCTGCCCGACACACTCGTGCAAGCCGTCGCCTACCACCACCATCCCGGCAGCGCACCCGCGGCCCATCGCAAGACCGCGCTGGCGGTGCATCTCGGCGATATGTTCGCCATGATGGCCGGGTTTGGCACCCAATTGGATAACATGCACTACGAAACCGATCCTATGATTGACGAATACGTCACCCGAGACCGCACGTGGGAAATGCAGGTGTTACCGGAACTGCTCCTGGCTATCCACGAAGAATACCAAACCGTTATCTCCAAATTTGACCATGAGGAGCCGTCCCAATGACCAAACGCATTCTCATTGTTGACGATTCGCTGGCTGCCCGAATGATTATTCGCCAGTATTTGGAAATTGTGGGTTGTGCCGGTGCTGAATTTACCGAAGCCAAACACGGCGGCGAAGCGCTCGAAGCTTTGAAGCTGCATGGTTTCGACTTGATTGTGACCGACATGAATATGCCGATCATGGACGGCTACCAGTTCATTCGCCGTCTCAAGGCCTCGCCGAAATTCAACACCATTCCCATCATTATCATTTCCAGCGCCGCCAACAAAGACAACCGCGAAGCCTTTATGAAATACGGTGCCAACTTCGTGGTGAGCAAGCCGATCTCCCCGGCAACCCTCAACAAAGCCGTTAAAGAAACCCGTGTTTTCGAGGATTGAGCCATGACGATTCACCAAGAGAAGACCCATCTCGCCTTGCAAAAGGCCTTATCCGACTCCTTCGAAGGATTGGCGTTTGCGCAGGTTTTCAGCTACCGCGTCTGTGAGCAATACCTCGGCGAGATCGACAACATTACCGCCGCTTATATCGACATGCCCGCGCCGCTCGATTTTCGGTTCACCTTGGTTTTGGCCAACGCGCAGGTCGCCGACTTTTTCGATGCAGCCTCCGGCGGCGCCGCCTTAACACCGGGCCTTTTCGCCGATTTCAACCGCGAGGTATGTAACACCGCCGCCGGCCACATTCAAACCCTGTTGGCGCCGGAAAAACTCGACATGCTGATCGGGCTACCCCATGTGGTCGAGGACCCGGCATCCGTGATGGCGGCAAGCGCCACCCGTTGCTTGCTCGAATACGAGGTCGAGGAATACAACGTCTACGTGGTCTTGGAAAAACCCATTCCCGCCTAGACTTGCCGGCAACCCAAACGCCGCACCATTTCCCACCCCCCGAGCCGGCCCCCATCCGGCCCGCACAGGTCAAACCACAGGCGCTAGGGTTGTTTTTCTCGGAGTCGGCGACGGGAGTCGCGCGCGCGTTCGAGGTACCCGCCACAAAAAACACGGCTTTTCCCCCTGAGCGCCAAGCCTTGCTTCGTTTTCCCACCGTTCAGTGCTATGTTTGCACAGAACTTGTCGACCCTTTGTCCGGGTCGGTAGGCAAGCGCTTTCGCCACGGCCCTTCGCTTGACACTGGATCTCTTCTCGGAGTTTGCACACTGCATGGCTAGTCTCATTTTTTGGTTGTATGCCTATGGCTTGACCTGGATCGCGGTCATCTTCGCCCTGCGCGGCATTGGCGCCGCCCGCACCCAACAGTACGCCCGCCACAAATCACTGATGACGACCGCGATTAACCTCATCCTGTTTTTTGTGGTTTCTTACCTCGCCAAGGTCGTGTTCCTTGGCCGCGAGGACCGCACTAGCTGGAGCGACTTCTACCTCTACACACTTTACATTCACGAGACCTTTATCGCGCTCATGCTGGTCACCGGCGCTTGGGCGCGCCGCTTGGCCCACCTCTTCCGCGCCACCCTCGATGCCGAATCTGTCCCCCCCGAATTCGAAGCCATGCGCCGCCGCCACGGTTTACTCGGCCGTCTATGCATGATTGCCGCCTTCTGCGGCTTGCTGACCGCCTCGGTCATTTTATGGGGTATGGCCACACGTCTGCAGGCTTAGACGCACCGCTACCCGGCAACGCAAAGGTGCCGACAACGTCGGATTGGCCCTGCAAAAACGTGTTTTCCCAGCTTGCTGTTGTTTTGGAATTGCTAAGTGTTTTATATTTAACGATATGAATTAGCCTTAGACAATCAGGAGTAGCGCATGGTTGACACGACCTTTGATAGGGATTTTCCATGCCCGGGTTCCGACGGGGAAATTTCCGCCTTTAATCGCCTTAAAGCCAAACTCCCCAACATTTACACGCGTTTAGCCAATGATCGCCGGGTACCGCACACGACCGTCGTCATCCCTTCCCTTTCGCTCGACCAATCCGAGCTCTCCAAGGTCGAGGGCCACATGTTCTATGAGGAGCGTTTGCTCTGCATGTTGATGCTGCTCAAAAGGCCGCGGACCCGCATTGTCTTTGTGTCTTCGTCGCGCATCCATCCGCTGATTACCCAGTACTACCTCAACTTCCTGACCGGCGTCCCCTTCGGCCATGCGATGCGCCGCCTGATTATGCTCGACTGCGGCGACACCAGCCCCAAGCCGCTCACGCAAAAAATACTCGAAAGTCCCTGGCTGATCGACCGCATGCGCAAATATATCGGCGACCGCGACCGCGCCCACATGGTGGTTTTTAACACCACCCCGCTCGAACGCACCCTCTCCGTTCGCCTTGGCATCCCCGTTTACGGTACCGATCCCGCGCTGCACTATCACGGTTCTAAAACCGGGTGTCGCCGTATCCTCAAAGCCGCCGGCATCCCTATTCCCTACGGCCACGAAGATCTGCGCGACCAGCACGATATCGTCAATGCGCTCGACGATTTATGGCAGGTCAACCCCGACATCCGTCGCGCCGTCGTCAAACTCAACGAAGGGTTTTCCGGCAAAGGCAACGCCATGTTTTACTTCGACGGCATCAAGCAGTTCCGCACCGCCGGCCAAGATGAACGTCGCCAACACATCGCCCAACAGCTCCACAACCTCCGTTTCGAGTCCAACGACGAGACCTGGCCACGTTTCGAACAACAGTTCCGCAAGTTACACGGCATCGTCGAAACCTTTATCGAAGGCGAAAACAAAGACTCACCCTCCGTGCAGGCCCGCGTCAATGCCATCGGCGAGCCCCAGGTCATTTCCACCCACGACCAAATCATGGGCGGCCCCAACGGCCAAGTTTTTATGGGCTGCTGGTTCCCAGCCCGTCGCGATTACCGCAAAGTCTTACAAGAGGACGGCCGCAAGGTCGCCGATGTGCTCAGCACCAAAGGCGTGATCGGCCGCTTTGCCGTCGACTTTATCGTCGTTCCCACCGCCACCGGCTTTGAGCGCTATGCCATTGAGATTAATCTACGTCGTGGCGGTACCACCCACCCGTTCCTCATGATGAAGTTCCTCATCGAAGGCGACTACAACGAGGAAAAAGGTATTTACGTGTCCAATTCAGGCCAAGAGAAGTACTACCTCGCCACCGACAACCTGCTCGATCCGCAATACATCGGCATGGGCCCCGAGGACTTGATCGACGTCGCCGTCTACCACGATTTGCACTACCACACCGTCGAACAAGACGGCGTCGCCTTTCACATGATCGGCTCGCTCAGTCAATTCGGCAAACTCGGCATCACCTGCATTGCCAACACGCGCGAGCAAACCAAACAATTGCACCAACAAACCATTAGTGTGCTCGACGGCGAAGCCGATCAATATCGCCGCAAGGATCGCATGAGCTTCTACCTGGGCGCGCCTCCCAGCAACCTGAAAAACATCGGTTTTTAATCCGTGCGCGCTTTTCCGCGCACAAGTACACCCAACCTGAAGTCCAGCGTAAACGCACAGGACAAGAGCGCCACGCCCATCAAAAAAGGCCGTCCCTGAGGACGGCCCGTATTTAATGACGTGTCTCGGTTTACCCGCCTTTGGCGAGGTTTTCCAAAAAGGCCGAGTTCGATTTGGTACGCGCCAAACGCTCGCACAGAAGTTCCATCGCTTCCGTCGCCGACAACGGGTTGAGCACCTTGCGCAACACCCACAGGCGATTGAGCTCCAGCTTGGAAAGCAGCAGTTCTTCTTTACGCGTGCCGGAACGCGAGATATCGATGGCGGGAAACACGCGGCGGTCGGACAACTTGCGGTCGAGAATGACCTCCATGTTGCCGGTCCCTTTGAATTCTTCAAAGATGACGTCGTCCATGCGGCTGCCGGTTTCAACCAGGGCGGTGGCGATAATGGTTAAACTGCCGCCACCTTCGATATTGCGCGCGGCACCAAAGAAACGTTTGGGCCGTTGCAAAGCGTTGGAGTCGACACCCCCACTGAGAACCTTGCCACTCGGCGGTACGATCGTGTTGTAGGCGCGCGCCAAACGGGTGATCGAGTCGAGCAAAATAACGACGTCTTTTTTGTATTCCACCAAACGCTTGGCCTTTTCGATGACCATCTCGGCCACTTGCACGTGGCGATTGGCCGGCTCGTCAAAGGTCGAGCTAATCACCTCGCCGTCAACACCACGCTCCATGTCGGTCACTTCTTCGGGGCGTTCGTCAATCAGCAAGACGATCAGGTAAACCTCGGGGTGGTTGCGCGTGATGGAATTGGCAATGCTTTGTAGCAACATCGTTTTACCGGTACGCGGCGGCGCGACAATCAAACCGCGCTGGCCTTTGCCGAGCGGGGTCATTAAATCCATCACGCGACCGGACAGATTATCCGGTTCCATTTCCAGCGTAATCCGTTTGTCGGGATACAGCGGTACCAAGTTGTCGAACAGAATTTTTTCGTGGGTCTTTTCGGGAATGTCGAAGTTAATCGCCTCAATTTTAAGCAATGCAAAAAACTTCTCGCCTTCTTTGGGCGAACGTATTTGACCACTGACGGTGTCGCCGGTCTGCAAGTTAAACTTGCGAATTTGCGACGGCGACACATAGACGTCGTCGGGACCCGGCAGGTAATTGTAATCGGGAGCACGCAAGAAGCCGTAACCTTCCGGCAAAATCTCGAGCACCCCTTCACTGAACATCAAGCCGCTTTTCTCGGTTTGGGCCTGCAACAACTTAAAAATAAGCTCTTGCTTACGCAGGCCGGCGATGCCCTGGAGCTTCAGCTTTTTCGCTTGACCAACCAGTTGCTCAATGCTCATTTCTTTGAGATCGGAAATATTCATGATGCATCCTTTTGCTGGTTAATCCGGCTTTTGGTATCTTCAAAAGCCTGGTTGAGAAAGGCCCAGATGTCTCGCATACCGCTCCCTGTTTGGGAGCTGGTCACAATCAGGTCGGACACCGCCATGCCGACTTGCTTGGCAATCGCGCGCTGTTGCTGCAACGCCTTGTTACGAGAAAGCTTATCTGCCTTTGTCAGGATAATCCGGAAAGGAAAACCAGAGGCCCGCAGCCATTCGATCATCTGTCGATCGTCCGCGGAAGGATCGTGGCGAATATCCAACAAAAGGAAAATCACGCCAATGAAAGGAGTGTCGGAGAGGTAGCTGTCAATCAGCTTGCCCCACTTTTCTTGTTCCTGTTTGCTGACTTTCGCATAGCCGTAGCCGGGAATATCCACGAAGAAAAACTGATCATTGATGAGAAAGTAGTTAACAAGCCGTGTTTTCCCTGGGGTTTGCGATGTTTTCGCGAGTTTCTTCCGGTTGAGCAGACTGTTGAGCAAGCTCGATTTGCCCACGTTGGATCGACCCGCGAACACGAAGTGGGGTATCGGGCGTTTTACAAAGCCGCTGGAATCAGCCGCTGATGTCACGAAAACAGCAGAACGTACTTGCATCGTTCCTCAAATGCCTTGAGCAGCAAACAATGATAAATTTTTGACAAAGGGTGAATTTAACAGCTAGCTTACAGGAAAACCGACCAACCTGCAAGGCGCATTTGGCCCGCCCTGGTTCACGAAAAACCAAGGTTTGCCAACGGTCACACCGGCCTAAACGCAACAACGAGGCGGTCACCCGCCTCGACGCTTTTTTTGCTTTTTTTCGGCCGCCGACTAACCGGCGATATCCTCGATGATCGAGAATTTCAGCTTTTTACTGCGAATCATTTCGGCCGTCACGGTCAGCTCTTTGGTCGACGTCATGCTGGGCAACTCAAACAAGTAATCCAGCATCAAGTCTTCCATAATCAAGCGCAAACCGCGCGCACCCAACTTACGCTCAATCGCCTGTCGTGCGATCAGCGCAATGGCGTCTTTGTTGAACTTGAGTTCGACGCCTTCCATCTCAAACATTTTCACGTACTGTTTGATCAGGGCGTTTTTGGGTTCGGTCAAAATGCGCGCTAAGTCTTCTTCAACGAGCGGATCGAGCTGGGCAATTACCGGGATCCGACCCACAAATTCGGGAATCAGGCCGAACTTGATCAAATCTTCCGGTTCTACTTGCGCCAGAACGCTCTGCTCGTCCCAGGTTTTAACCACTTGCTTGGCGTTAAAGCCAAGCGTGCTTTTGCCCAGGCGTTTTTCAATGATTTTGTCGAGTCCGACAAAAGCGCCGCCGGCGACAAACAGAATGTTGCCGGTATCCAACTGGTAGAACTCTTGATGTGGGTGTTTGCGTCCGCCTTGGGGCGGCACATTGGCCACGGTGCCTTCCAGGATTTTCAACAGCGCTTGCTGAACCCCTTCACCACTCACGTCGCGGGTGATGCTGGGGTTTTCGCTTTTGCGGGAAATTTTGTCGATTTCATCGATGTAAATAATGCCACGTTGGGCTTTTTCAATGTCGTAGTCGGCGGCTTGCAACAGGCGCAACAAGATGTTTTCTACATCTTCACCAACATAACCGGCTTCGGTCAAAGTGGTTGCGTCGACAATAGCAAAAGGAACCTCGAGAATACGCGCCAAAGTGCGCGCCAACAAGGTTTTACCCGTGCCGGTGTTACCGATCATCAAAATGTTGCTTTTTTCCAGTTCGACGTCGTCCTTCTTGGACTTGGGCGCGGCAATGCGCTTGTAGTGCAGGTACACCGACACCGCCAACTTGCGTTTGGCTTGGTCTTGACCCAGGACGTAATCGTCGAGGAAATTCTTCAGCTCGGCAGGGGTGTAAAGTTGCGGCTGGCGCGGAGCTTCATAGATCTGATCTTCCTGAGCAATGTCGTAACAGACAGCGACACATTCGTCACAGATGTAGACATCCGGGCCTGCAATGAGTTTTTTGACCTCGCGCTGGCTTTTGTTACAGAAAGAACACTTTAAATCTCTCGATGCTGGCATAAACTTTCACACCCCATGTTGTGCTGGTTAGCGTTTTACGGCGAGGGATCGCCTCGTTATCTGGTACCGGTTTTATCGAAACCTTGGCCCTAAGACTTTAAGTCTCGCTTGGAAATGATTTCGTCAACAATACCGTACTCGACGGCTTCCTGCGCGCCCATGATGAAATCACGGTCGGAATCTTTCTGGATCTTCTTGAGTGTCTGACCGGTGTTTTCGGCCAACATTTTGTTCAAGGATTCCTTCATGCGCAGGATTTCTTTAGCTTGGATTTCGATATCGCTGGCCTGACCCTGGGCGCCGCCGAGCGGCTGGTGGATCAGAACGCGGGCATTGGGCAAGATGTAACGTTTGCCTTTGGCACCGCCGGAAAGGAGGAAGGCGCCCATGCTGGCCGCTTGGCCGAGGCAGATGGTGGAAACGTCTTGGCGCACGAGCTGCATGGTGTCGTAGATGGCCATGCCGGCAGTGATGCTGCCACCGGGCGAGTTGATGTAAATAGACGTATCGCGCTCTGGATCTTCAGCTTCCAGGAACAAGAGCTGGGAAACAACAAGATTGGCCAAATGATCGGAAACTTGTTCTCCGATGAAAATGATGCCGTCTTTCAGGAGGCGTGAATAGATGTCATAACTGCGCTCACCACGACTGGTTTGCTCAACAACAATTGGAACTAATGCCATGAACGGTCTCCCTGGTGTGAGGTGTTGGGCGGCGGGTGGACAACAGCGCCCACCCGACGAACGTCTTGAATATTAAGCGTCAGAGCCTTCGGCCGCGGCGGCGTGGTCGTGATCGTGGTTGCAATCGGGACCGTGTACATGGCCGTGGTCGTGGTCATGATCGTGGTTGCAATCAGGACCGTGCACGTGTTCGTGTTCTTCGGGCTCGGGCTTGGTCAATTCGTCGACTTTGGTAATCTTAGCGGCTTCCACCACAGACTCCAACGCCTTACGACGACAAATTATTTCGGGGATGGTATCGAGCACGTTGTTTTGCTTGAACTCTTCGCGAATTTCTTCAAGCGTGCGCTCGTCGCCGGTCTCTTCCAAGTACTCTTGCAGCTCTTGGTTCACGTCTTCTTCCGACGCTTCAATGCCGGTCTTTTTCACCAACGCGTCCAGGAACGCGTTCATGCGAACCTTCTGCGTGGCGCCCGGCATGTAGCGTTGCATCATACCGCGAATCATTTGCTCGGCGTGCGGTGAGTCCTTGAGGTACTGCATGTAGGGCATTACTTCTTGACGCACCATCATTTCCGCTTCCTGCATGACGGCGGCCGGCGGTACTTCGAATTCGTAGTCTTCCAAAACTTTGCCGATCACGGTGCCCTCGAGACGGTTCTTCTCGTAGCCTTCGCGCTCTTTAATCAAATTGTCACGCAATTGCGCGCGCAACCCTTCCAAGTTCTCTGCGCCGCGTTCGGTTGCGAATTCGTCATTGAGCTCGGGTGCCAGTTGGCGCGTTACCGCGGCAATGTCCACGATCAGCTTCACTTTTTTGCCGATCCACTCTTTGAAGACTTCGTCTTCGGCGGCTTCGTATTCTTCTTCGATGGTGTCGCCGGCTTTTTGGCCTTTCACCATGTCCGCCAAAAACGCGTGCGTGTGTTCTTTACCCAGGTAAATCACGTATTTCTCGAGATCGGTCACCACTTCATTGGATTCAGCGTCCATCGCAGTCAGAGAAACGGTTACTTCGTCGCCGTCTTCCGCGCCACGGTCGGTCACTTCTTCCTGCTTGGTGCCGTTTTTGATCATCTCGTCGAGCACGTCTTGGACTTCTTTGTCTTCGACTTTAATGTTGAGGCTTTCGGCTTCGATCCCCTGCCATCCGTCTTTGACTTCGACGATGGGCATCACTTCCAAACCAACGCTATAGGTGAACGACTCTTTGTGTTTGAAGTCGGCGTCGATCAAATGCGGCTGACCGACAAACTTGACACCCTGGTCTTGGGCCGCTTGTTCAATCGTGGCCGGAATCACCTTCTGCACCATTGCCGAAAGCATTTCACCACGATAACGCTTGATCAATACCAGCGTCGGTGCTTTGCCTTTGCGGAAACCTGGGATGTTCGCAAACTTTTTGACGTCGTTCAGCGCGCTCGTAAAATGCGCCGCCACCTGATCCCAGGGCAGGGTTACGTCCGCTGTTTTCATTACAGGGCTTTTTTCCGTGATCGTGACTTGCATGAAAATGTCCTCAATGGTCAGTGTTGTTTTTCGATGGCCGAAACCATGTCGGGCGCGTTTATCGTGGCCGATCCGTTGCCGATTGCCGGTGAAGAAGTCAACGCGCGATCAAATATGCTTTACAGATGAGTAAAGATAAAATGCGAGAGGAGGGACTCGAACCCTCACGAGCAAGCCCGCCAGAACCTAAATCTGGTGCGTCTACCAATTCCGCCACCCTCGCGCGGACGGGAACCAAAGCACAACAAAATACACGGTTTTCGTGAAAAACGAAAGCTCCAATTCCACATTTTTGATATTGGCTTGCGGTTTCCCGGCGTTGGAGGGGAACCGCAACCAAAACCGTTTAAGTATACACAAAATGGGTTTCAGGAAAAACCCCGCTGTAAATTTCTCGTGAGGCGGGTGTCGGTGAGGCGGCCCCAACGACACCGCGCCCACCTGCTACCCGACCGCTCAGCGCCCCAGCACGGGCCCCAAAAATGCGGCGTTATATAGTAGTTGCGCGGTACTCAGGGTAAAGCCGCGGTAATAGGGGTCCTCGCACAGCGCCACCACCACGCCGCGCCCCTGCTTTTCGGTCATGGCGTAGGGTTTGTGGGCCAATTGCAGGCCGGTCGCCTCGGGTACATACCCACTGACCACCAGGCGCTCACGGCCCGCGTAACGGCCGACATTGCGACCTTGATCCAAACGCAACGGCCGCATGATCAGGTTGGATTCCGTCAACACCGCCTGCTCGGCGGGCAAGCCAAAGGCCAACCAGTGCTCGGTGTCAAAGGCCACCTGCAGCAAGGCGCCGTAAACCGGCTGCGGTTTTTCGCGACGCGGCAGCACCATATCCTCGGGATCATCCTCGACCACCTTCGGAAAGGGTTTCACATCGTCCTGCTCAATTTGGCCGTCGCGCCATTCGCGCACCGAACTGAGCAAGCCGACCTTGCTGTTCGCCAGAAACTCAACCGCCTCACCGGTCGCCACCAAGACGCCGCCGTGACGCACCCATGTCTTCAAGGCATCAACCCCGTCGGCCCCCAGGCTTTTCCGCCAGGCACCGTCACTCGCAGCCGGCATCAACACAACATCGTAACGGTCGAGTTCAATGCGACCTAGCTGTTCGGCCCGCAGCAAAGTTGGATTCACACCCAAGCGCGCCTCAAAGTAGTGGCGCAACCAACCGGCCGACAACTGGCCGGCCGGCGCATCCCACAACAGGGCCACGCGCGGCAACTTCATGCGTTTCACCAAACGCGAACCCAAACCCGGTCCCTCTTCGAACCAGGAACCGGCAATCGGCACCGGCGTCACACCGCGTGCCGATGCTTCGCGGTAAAGAATGTTTTGATAATCGGCGACATCCTCGTTATCGGCGACTTTGACAATCAGCGACCCAGCCCCGTACAAAGCACCCTGGTGGCGAATGGCTTTACCGGTCACACGCACGACCACGCCGGCTTTGAGCAACGCACTGGAGAGCGCGGGCGTAACGAAATTGCGCGGCACCAGGTATGCCAACTTGGCTGCTTGAACCGCGGCGGCTTGCGGTTGGCGCGGTGGCTGCGCGGCACCTTTCCAACCCCCCAAGGCGTAGCGCGCCTCGACCCCGAAGACAAACGGTAACGACCAGGCGGTAATATCGTAAATTTGCGCACCCTTGCGTTCATGGGCGTAACGCAGGCGCTGTTGTTCCAAAAAGACGGGGTCCAAGTCCAAGTGATCGATAAGCAGCGTACGCGCCAAAATACCGGCGGGCTGGGCAAAGTCGACCAACAAACTGCCGACCGGCAGATCCTGCTTGCGGTTGGGGCCCTTGCTGCGTTCCTTGACCACGGCGTTACGCACCGCTTCGGTCAACTGCTGAACCTCAATCCCCTGCCGTTGCAAAAGTTCACCCAGGGCGGCCAGCCGGGTCGGATCGCTGCCAGGCAGCAAGAACACGCGCCGTACTTCGCTGTCGTCACGAAAATCAATCGCACCTTGGCGGCGCTCCAAGAAAAAGCGCAAGACCGCCTCGCGGTTTTGTGCGGCATAACCCATCACCGCCAGGCCCGCCGTTGCTTGGTGGGCGACCGCGTCGGCGTAAGTCACCAACACCCCGTCACGACGGCGGTAACGCAAGCCCGTGGTCGTGCCTTGCTCAAACAGAACCCCAACCGAGCCGTGCAGGCTCGGCCAAGTCTCGCCGTAGCCGGGATAAAAGCTGTCGAAAATTTCACCCTGAAAGTAGTCCCACGCTTTATCGTCAAACACCTTGCCGATCACCTTACCCAGGGTGCGGTAGGCTTCGACCATTTCCGTGGACAGCAGCGGGTTAACCGGCGGACTGGGAAACGCCGCAAAAAACGAACTCTCGCCGCCCATTTCGTGACGGTCGATGGTGATGTGCGGGTACCACTTCAAATAGGCGTCGACCTTAAGGCGCGTTTCAATCTGGGTCTGCGGGAACCAATCGCGGTTGAGGTCGAATAAGTAGTGATTGAGGCGACCGCTCGGCCAGCGCTCCAGTTTGTGCGCCCCCTGTGAATCTTCGTCGCCTTCGTGCGGCCGCGTGTCGCGCGAGAATTGAATAAACCGATCGCGTCCGTCGGGGTTTTGCATCAACTCAATCACAACCAAGGTGTTGTTTAAGACGGTGTCGACGGCGGCGCCTTTACCGGCGGCCAGCAGCCAAGCGGTAAACAAACCGGCATCGGTCCCCGAAGGTTCATCGCCGTGGACCGACTCAAAAAACCAAACCTGGGCGGGCAATTCGGCGGCGAGCGCGTCGCGGCGCGCGCTATCGGTGCGGCGCGGGTCGGCCCATTCCTGGTAAAGCCCTTGCAAAGCCTGTAAACGCTGAATATTTTGTTCGCTGGAAATAAACAACAAACCCATGGGGCGCTGTTGCCGACTGGCCCCCTGAATTTCGAGATGAACGCGCGGCGAGGCCGCCGCCAGCGCACGCGCATAGGTGACAACCTCATGGCTCATGGTCATGCGTTCGCCAAAATCAAAGCCGAGAATCTGTTTTAGGTCGGGCGTACCCGCTTGTACCGGAGTATCGTTAAAAAAACGCGTGTGGAAATCGGGCGCGGCGTTGGCCGCCGGTGATGGAGCCATGGCGAGTACCTCAAAAGCCTGAATCAGCAATAAACAGAACGCAAAAAATGCGGTTCGGAAATAACGGGGCGAAACGGTAGCGTCAAACAAAAGCACAGTCCTCAACAATCACCGCGAGACGGCACAACCCGCAACGACGGCGACACAGCATTTGGTTTTCAAAACACGAACCAGAGTGACACAGGCGCTAGCCAACCTCACGCGAAGTTCGCAAAAACGCCGGCCTGGCTACAAAGCGAATCACAACAGTCGGCCGCCAAAACAACGACGACCAAACCAATTTCAGCAAAGGCGGCGCGGTAGATCAGTTCTAACCCAAAAAGCGCCATAAGTGTGGATGATTTTAGTTAACGGTCTGGAGCACAACAATTTGAAAGAAGCGGAGCCACACCGCACGGCGGGTGGCGCACTAATACAAGCTGCTGCAGCCTTTAGACTTCGGCAAAATCGCTGCCTGGTATCGCGCTTTTTAGGTATAACTCTACCATCGAAAAGGCGTGAATAGGGCCGCTGATTTTGGCCAACAAACTGGCGCAAAACAGCTTGATCAATGGTCGCAACGCCAGGCGCTATACCGAACGGCCGGCAAACAGCCGCTTCCCGCCGGCCAAGCGCCCCCAAACAAACCAAAAAAACTCGTTTCAAAAACGTTATCCAACGTCACCGCCTTTCTGCCGGCACCGGCGCCAAACGCACCACACTCATCGTCGGCGGACAATTAAGGCGGACCGGCATCAGCGTATAACCCAAACCCAAATTGGTGTGAACGCGGTTACCCTCGCGTTCGGTGATTGGCTCCCCCAGAAAAGTACGGCCGCGCGGCGACGGCAAGTAGAGCGGCCCCACGACGGGAAACACGATTTGGCCACCGTGCAAATGACCAGACAACATTAGATCGACACTGTCGGGCGCCAATCGGAACAAGTAATCGGGTTGATGGGACAACAACAAACGGAACATCTCACGAGGTTGTTCAAAATACGCGGTCGGCATGTCGCAAGCTTGAATTTGGTAATCGTCAATCCCGCCCAGCAAAAGGTTACCGCCGGCAAAAGACAGCACGCGGTAGTCCTGGCGCAGGAACACCATGCCGCTTGCTTCTAACAAGGGCAACGCGTCGCTCAGGTCGGCGTCGAAATCGTGATTGCCGAGCACCGCGAAGGTCGGAGCCGCTCGGTGTAACGGCGCGAAAAGCGGCATAATGCGCGCCATGTGACGCGGGTCGCTGTGAAAGAAATCGCCGGTCCACAAGATCAAATCGGGCTCAAGCGCCAACGCGGCGGCAACGGTCGCCTCAATGTAATCGGCACGGGTCCAGCTCGCACAATGCAGATCGCTGAGGTGAACCAAGGTCAACGGCGCCGTCAACCGCGTCGTCGGCACCACAACCGACTGCAGCGTCGGCTGTTTCGGCAACCACCAACGCGCAATACCGCCAAAACAAGCTTCCATGCGCCGGTATTGCGGCAAACAGAATTGGAACAAGCGAAAGATGCGTGACATGCGCCCACTTTAGCGCGTGAGACGAGGTGGGTAGGTACCGGCCTACCGGCCGACACGGCCGAATTAGATCGGTAACGGCTCGGAAACCAAACGTTCCAACATCATTTCGGGGAACACCCGCTCAACTGCTTCGACTATGTTTTCGTGGAACAGATAATCAAACCCTTCGAGGTAAAGGTCGCGCAAGCCCGCTACTTTGAAGCGGGTTTCCTCGGGGTCGGGGATCGGCTGAAAATCAAAGGGAATCTCGGGAATCTCGCGCCGACATTCAGCACACTGAATGGGCGGGAAGGTTTTCAACAGCTTGTTATCAAGGCTAATTTGATGGCGCGGTTTGAAGTAGTAATAACGCGGCGGGCTGGGATGCCGACGCTCTTTAAGCAGGCTGCCGGGATCGGTCATCATCGACAGCGGCGTCCGCGTCAACCAAGAAACCACCGCAATCGGCGTGACCACAAACTGGTCCGGGGCAATCTCATCCATCGCCTTGTTGAAAGACTCATCGCCAATCAACCAGTGGTCGGCCATCATCGGCTTACCGAGAATGCGTTCGTCCCACGAAATCGATTCAGTGGTGCAGATTTCGACCTTAAGCTCCTGCTCCAAATCCTGAAACGGCATTTTGCAGGCGGAGCACGTGCGAATGACCTCTTCCTTGTTGAGGACATAAGCAAAAGGTGGTGTGGCGATATCGCGCATGCGGTAGTAAGTCATAGACGTCCGTCACCCTGGGATGGATTCGAGAACAGCACAGCAAAAACTGAAGTGAGTCAAGGCTTCCCGAGGTACATACGGCCGCTATTTTAACACAAGGCTCGGACCAGACCCCAAGCCCTTTTGGGCATGAGCAGGCGATTTTGGCGGTTTTGTGCACCAAAAACCGAGCAAGCGGAGGCAATCGCTCACGACGCTCACCCGGTTTTCAAACACTCGTGTATTTTCGCAACCCCTTTAGCGCGGCATCAGCGTCAACTGGTACAGCGTCTTTCCTGGCAAAAACGGGGTCACTTCGCCTTCCGCCCACTCGCGGTGGCCCGCCCGATAGAACGGCGACCACGGGTGTCCACTTTGACCACAAGGCATCTGCATGATGCCCTGTTCTTCCAAACCGGGTGCCACCACCATGCGCTGCGAGGCGCCGTGCGATTCGCGCTGAACCATCGGCATGTGGGCGTCGCCCTGCAACGGCATCAACGGCATGTCCAGCCAATCGGACAGCGCCGGTATGATGTAGCTAAAGGTATGGCGAAAATGGGCTTGATTGTGACGGCCCCAGGTGTGTGCGGCAAGGGTATCGCCGTCGGCCGTCAGCTTTTCAATCAGCCCATCGATGCGGGCCAGACTGTAGGCGCGCCAGGAATCGTATTCCGGCGGTAAAAGATGGAAGGGCTCCTGCTCCAACAAGGTCCAGGCAACCCCGTCGCGCTGGTTGATGTACCAGGAACGAAAATTGGGATCGACCTCGCGGCAGCGCTGCACCAAAAAGGCCAACAGGTGGTCGATCACGGCAACGCGGTAAGCGCGAACCAAGTAGTAACCGGCGTCATCGGGTTCGGCGTGGCCGCTCCAATTGAGCACCAGCTCGCGAAATTTCCCGCGCTGCAAACCTTTGGCGGCGGCGTCTTCGTCCAGGTGACGCAGCAACATTTCGCGCCATTCAGTGAGGTAACGCGCCTCGTGGTCGCGCTGGATCGCAAACAGGGCGGCCTCGTCAAACTGCTCTTTTTCAAACAGGCGATCGCGAATTTGTTTGGCGCGAGCACCCAGCGCGTAGGCGCCGTTACCGAGGACCTTTTGTTGCTGTTCCAGGTCGAGCACGCGCGCATTGGCGGTCCAAATGCGATGGTGGTCGGGACGCGTAATCACGGGGTACTCGGCGGGGGTGAGCCAACCATCCCAACCATTGCGGCCGTCGGCCCAGGATTGCGGCACTTGGCCGACGTCGCCTTTTTTGCGAGGAATGATTCCCATAATCGTCCAACCAACGGCCCCTTGGGCGTCACCAGCGACGAAATTTTGGGCGGGAATTCCACAGGTCTGGGCGACCGCTAAGGCGTCGTCGACGTTGGCGACCTTCATCATGTCGAGTAGATTCAGATTAAACGCATGCGCTTCATGGGCCACCCAGCGCAAAGCCAGCGGACGATCCTGGTGATCGTGACCGACAAGGGGTCCCCAAATCGTGGTTTGAAAACGGAACGCGACTGGTTCACCGCCCTTGACGGCAATCGTTTCAACCATTTCCTCGTATTGCTTGGGACCCGCCGGCGTTTGGTAGAAACCCTCGCGGCCGGGCACGGGTTCGACGACCACCATGTCGGTCCAATCGCCGTAACTGTTGGTGAAACCCCAGGCTACCTGGCCATTGCTACCGGCGATAACGGCCAAGGCGCCCGGCAAAGTCACGCCGGTGACACGACGCCGCCCGGCCGGTGCCGATTCGTCGGGAAAAATCAAATCTGCGCGGTACCAGGTGTTGGGCACGCCGATGCCGAGGTGCATGTCGTCGGCAACCAAGGCGTGGCCGTGTTCGGTTAAGGCGCCGCCGACAGCCCAGTTGTTGCTCCCAATCATCGATGCTTTCTCGGTGTCGGCGGGTGCCGCCGGTGCCGGTAAACTCGCTTGTCGACGCAGGTTAAACACCTCCGGCGCAGGCGGCGCCAAGGGCTGATAAGCTTCGCCCACATTGGGGGCGTCCCAACGGGAACCCCACTGAGTCAAAAAGGCGGCCATGTCGGCGGGCAGGTGTTGGTTCATCACGGCGCGGTGGGTTTCGTGGCGATCGTAGTCACTTTGGAGCTGCATGTACATCGCCGCCAGCACCAACACCGCGTCTTCAACGCGCCAGGGCTCCGGCTCCGTGCGCAACAGCAGGTATTCGAACGGCACCTGGTCCAGCGTTTCCAAGCCGCGATTGACACCCATGGTGTAGACATCCAGCAGGGCGCGCTGCTCGGCCGGCAAGTCGGCGACGGCGCGTTGCGCGGTGGCCAAAAACCGGTGACGACGGGCGTCGCGATCACGATCAAGGGCGGCTGCGCCAAACAAATTGCTAAGTGCGCCCTCGGAACTGCGACGCAGCAGGTCCATTTGAAAAAACCGTTCCTGGCCGTGCAAAAACCCCAGGGCAAATAACACATCACGCCGGCTTTCACCTTCAATGGTCGGTACGCCTAAAGCATCGCGGCGAATCGTGACGTTGTGTTCAAGACCGTCCAGTTTCCGGCTGCCTTCGAGCGCGGGCAAACTGCCGCGTATCATGACCACGACCACCAATCCGGCGGCCACGACCAAGGTTACGGCAACCGCCGTCGCCAATAGAAAACGCCGCACCCAGGGTGATCGCCCGCGGGCGGGCGGGGTCTGGGCTTCGCGGGTTGAAGATTCACTGCGCATGCTGTCTCCTTAGCCGCCGACGCACCAACGCATCGGCCACCCCTGATCAGCGGCACGCGCGGCCAAATCGGCACCACGACACACCGCAACCCAGCGACGGGCGGCGCTCACAAACCAGAGTTACACCTGCTAAAGGTGAAATTCGCCGGAAAGCCAGTCGCGAAAACGGGGCATTTGTACAATGTAGGTTGTATCGAACTTGCAAACACCGATTTCTTCCAGGGCATGCTCGCGACGATCGGCATCGCGTTTGAGGATGGCATAGCTATAGGGCAGAAAGTCGGCATAGGCGTTACACACTTCTGATAAGCGGAAAAAGTGCTCGCCTTCCAACACCATAAAGTCGTTAAAAGGCATTTCTTCGTCGAGTTTGGTCAGCTTAAACATAGGATTGTTGCAATACCAGGGCGCAAATTTTTCCATCAACAACAAAACGCGGCCGCCGAGTTTACGGCGCCCCATAATCTCGAAGGGATCGTGACCCTTGCTGATCAGGCGTTTGATTTGTTTGAACGCTAACTTGTATTTACCGGTATCGTCGGGATCGAGCACACGGAAGACGTCAACCATCAGGAACCAACCCTCTTGGTTGAGCAGTTCCTCGGCCGACATTGATTCAGGAATCGTCTTAAAGGTCATGGTACCTCAAGCGAACGCGAACAACGCGAGATTTAGTGATGCAAAAAAGGACCGTTAGGCATAGCGGAAGGGTACAAAATCCATGCCGGCCGAGACAAAACCGGCGAATTCAGGGTACCCACGGTCGGGCCCACGGACCGTTTCCCCGTTGCGAAGGCTTCGAGGACGCCGACCCCACACCACGGCACCGGGGAGGAAGCGCGTCGGCGGGTGATCAAGCAAATCGCCGCGGGGATCGACGTTGAAAAAACGCAAGCCAGGCGGCGCAACAGCGATGGTGAGCAAGGGCCCCAAGAATCGCAGCTTAACACGGTTTGACAGTCAGTTCCAGGCAACGCCCACCCTTGCGGTTTGTGCTAAAGTAACCGGCATAACGCTCGAGCATCGCGTCGCGACCCACTTTTCGCCGGCGGCTCCATTCCGTGTCGCCAGGTATGCTGCATGATCCATCTTCACTACGCCAACCATCTGGAACATTTGATCGCGCCGCTCGCGGCGGCCACCCAACGCAGTGATCCTTTTACACCGCAAACGATTGTCATTCCCAACCGCAACCTGCAGCAGTGGCTCAACCTTCATCTCGCCGAACACCAGGGCATTGCGATCAACCTCGACTTCCAACGACTCGATCCCTTACTGGCCGACATCCTCGCCGGCGATACCGTCGAACTGATTTCCGACTGGGCGCTACAGGCGCTAGTCATGGAACGCCTCAGTATGCACCTCGCCGAGCAACACGCCGACTTCGAGCACGTGCGCGCCTATCTCGCCGGCGACGGCGATCCCCACCAGCGTTTGTTCCAGTTGGCACAACGCCTGGTGCAGCTCTTCCGCGAGTATGCCTTCGCGCGGCGGCAAATGCTGTCGCTGTGGCGGCAAGACGGCCTCTACTGCGGCCCCGCCCACCCCGTCGAACGCTGGCAAAAGGTGCTGTGGCTCGAGATCTTCGGCGCCGACGGCCACCTCCACCTGCTCAACCAAAGCCGCGAGGTACCGCTGACCAGCCTCACCCAATTGCCGTTGCCGCCCCTTGAGACGCCCAGCTTTGCCCCGCTCCACATCTTCGGTATTTCCTACATTTCGCGCTTCCACCAACTGGCGCTCAAAGCCCTGGCCCAACACGGCGACATCTCGCTATACGTGCTCAACCCCTGTCGCGAGTTTTGGGAAGATGTGCCGACCTTGCACGAAAGCCGTCGCTTAACCGGACTGCCACCCATCGCCCCGCTCGATTGGGCGCGCGGCGAAATCGGCGACCCTCTACCGGAAAACCCTTTGTTGCAAACCTGGGGCAAACCTGGCCGCGAGTATTTTCGCTTGATCAACGATCTCGGCGATTGGGACTTTCACGAGCACTTCCAGGAACCGGACCGCACCACCCTGCTCGGCCGCATTCAGTACGACATTTTGCAACGACTCGCCCCGCCCGCCGTCGCCCCCGCCGGCGCCGGCGACGACAGCCTGCAGGTTTTGGCCTGCGCCGGCCCGCGCCGCGAAGCTGAAACCGTCGCCAGTCACCTATGGTCCAGCCTCTGCCGCCAACCCGACCTCGACCTCAAAGACGTGGCCGTATTGGTTACCGACATGCAGCTTTACCAAGCCGAAATCGAAAACGCCTTTCAGCGCATTCACCACATTCCCTTTAACTTGGTCGACGGCGTTAGCGGCAAAGCGGCCCGCCTCATCGACGCCGTTCGTCTGTTACTCGACCTGCCCAGCAGTCAATTCGAACGCGATCTCCTGTTTCGCCTCTATCAGCACCCTAACTTTCAGGCCCGTTTCCCCGAAGCCGACACCCATCGCTGGATCCATTTCGCCGACCACCTCAACATTTACTACGGCCGCGATCGCCGCCACCAAAACCAAAAGGGCGTCAGCTACCTCAGCGGCGACCGCTTCAACTGGGACCAAGGTTTTAAGCGCCTGCTGCTCGGCCCTTACTTCCACGGCGGTGGCGAAAAAGTGTTCCAACAGCAAGGCGACGCCTACGCCGTTTACAACCTCGGCGAAACCGAAAGCGACGATGCCGGCCGCTTTTTTACCATTACGCAATCGCTGTTTAGCGATACCGGCGACATTGAAGAAGAAGAATGGCCGGCGGAATATTGGGGCCGATACCTGCGCGGTCTTATCGCCACCTACCTGGCGCCGACAGCGGGCGAGGAACGCGATTTCGAACGCATTTTGGCGATTACCGACCAGTTCCTCGATATCGCCGCACTCCATACCAATCAAACCGAAGAAGATCGCCCGCATTTGCCCTTCGCCATCGCCAAGGCTTTTATGGTCCAGGAACTCGACCGTCTACGGCCGTTTTACAACCAGTACCTCGCCGACGGCGTCACCGTCAGTTCCTTTATGCCGATGCGACCGATTCCCTTTAAGCTGATTTACGTGATGGGCCTCAATGAGGGCGCCTTCCCCGCCCCCAAGCGCAAAGACACGCTCGACCTGCGTTGGGCACGCCTGAGCAAAGACGCGCTCGGCAATCAACCCGAGTTCCGCGAACGCGAGATCGGCGACGTCTCCGAACAAGAGCGCGACCGCTACATGTTTCTGGAAACGGTGGTATCGGTACGCGAGCGGCTGGTGTTGAGTTACGTCGACCGCGACGAACAAACCGACGATCCGCGCAACCCGGCCTCGGTGCTGGCCGAAATGCTCTACCAAGCGCAACGTTACCAAGCCGATTTTCAGGTTCAGGTACATCCGCTAAAAAGCTACTCGTCATTTTACCGCTTCCAGTACGACGACCCCGCGCCCAACAACAACCACGATCCCTTTGCCTTGCGGCTGGCGCGGGCACGCGACAATTTCCGCCGTACGACACGCGGTGAAGCGGCCCTGAATTCACTGCCGGCCATCGCGCTCGCCACGCCGAGCGCGGACGAAAACGACACGCTCATCGTCAGCCTGAGTGAGATTCAAAAGTTCCTGGAATCACCGCTGCAAGCCAACGCCAAACGCACCCTCGGCCTGCGTGACCAGGAAGAGGACGCCTTTGCCAAACTGCACGAACCCTTCACCCTGGCCGCCCTGACCCGCTACCAAATCCTCAACCGCGTTTTAGGCGAAGTCTTGCAAGCACATGTCGGTGACTTCGGGAAACCACCCGTTTTTGAGAACAGCCTCGACCAGGGTTTGCGCAAACACGAATTGCTCGGCGAGGTGCCAGGCGGCCCATTACACCAACTCACCCGTGAACAATTGCAGTTCACCCTGCAGTCGTGGTTCGGCCAATTGGCGCAGCAGGAGCTGAGTGGTGCCGCCGCCCGTTTTGGCTTTGGCGGCAAGCAGGAACACATCGCCGAAAGCTACCGCTGCGAACCGATTCGCTTGGAACTCATGATCGACGGCCGCCCACGCCAGGTGGAAATCCACGGCCAAACGCAGTACGTCTTCAACAGCGACGGCACGCCCAGCAGCGTTTACTTCAACCAATCGCTCGCCAAAACAGCCATCAACGACATGGGCAAACACCTGTTCAAGAGTTGGGTCGACGCGCTCGCTCTCAGCGCCGCCGGCAAACACGCACACACCCAAGGCGTCATGATCACCACACAACGCAAAACCGTGGCGCCGGTGGCCTTTAACCTGGAAAAAGAGCAGGCCTTGTCCTATTTGAAAACCCTGCTGCGCGACATGTTACAACCGCATCATCACTACCTTGCACCGGGCGACCTGATCCTCAAAATGAAAAAAGAGTGGCATCAACCCAACGCCGCCGAACGGTTCCGCGATCGTATCGACCAAATCCGCACCCAGGAAAATGAAATCGTGGCCTGCCAATACGGTCCACTCAAAGACTGGCAGGATTTTCCCGCCGCCCACGACATCGAACACCTGGTAACGCGGCGCTTTGGCCTGCTGTTCGAAAAGCTGGGTGTTGAAGGTTTTGGCGCCGGGGAGGACGAATCATGACGACCCGCGTGGCCAAGCCGGCGATCCTCGGCGACACGCTCACCCTGCGTGATCATTTAATAGAAGCGTCCGCCGGTACCGGTAAAACCTACACCATCGAGAACCTGGTGCTGGACCTGATTTTTCGTGGCCTCAAGTTGGGCGAGCTGCTGTTGGTAACCTTCACCGAAAAAGCGACCAACGAACTCAAGAGCCGCATTCGCGCCAAACTCATCGAAATGATTAACATGCCCGACGGCGCAGGCACCGACGTCGATCCTGACCATAGCTGGGTGCTCACGGCCCATAATCGCCAACGTCTGCGCGACGCCTTGTTTGAATTCGAAAACGCCTCGATTTACACCATCCACGGTTTCTGCAACAGCGTTCTGCGCGAATTTGCCTTCGAGAACCGGCGCTTGTTCCGCATGGAGCAGCAACCGCAAGCAAGGGTGTTCGACCTGGTTTTCCCGAAATTCCTCAAAACCTATGTGCTCACCGACCGCTGTAGCTATCGCGGCCTGTTTACCGCCTATCTCAAAGACAACCCCAAAGCCTTGGAAGATCAAGGGTTCGGCGGCGGCTTGCTGCAAACCCTGAAATCCTTGGTGCACAAAGACGGGCTTTTGTTGCCGGACCTGAACGGTGCCGAACAGGCCTGGCAACAGTTCCGCCGTTACGTCGACCCGCAAGCAGCCTTGGCCCAGCTCGACGAGATCAACCTGCGCGCAAATTTCCGCAAAAAGTTCGACAGCTACCTGAACGATCTGAACGCGCTCGTTCAAGACGAAAACCGCCCCTTGTGGCAAGTGCTGCACGACCTCCACGAAATGCGCGAAGCCAATAAAAAACTCAAATCCAGTTTGGACAGCCTGTTCGACGCCACAACTTGGACCTTCAACAAAGCCAAGGCCGGCAAAATCAACGACAGCAGCGGCTTATCTCGCGCCTGGCAAGAACTTCAACACTACGGCCAAGCCCTTCTTCCCTACTTCTGCGCGGTCAAGGTGCAACTGCTGCGCTTGATGCTGCCCGACTTGCGCGCCGCCATTCAGGACGAAAAGCAGCAACGCGGCTGGTTCGATTTTGACGACATGATTGGGTTTGTCGCTGAACGCATTGGCGCCGAACCCGCCGAGGGCGGCCCACTGATCGAGGCACTGCGTAAAAAGTACCGTGTCGCCATCATCGACGAATTTCAGGACACCGACGAACGCCAATGGACCCTGTTCTCACGGCTGTTCCTCGACAGCCGCGACCATCGCTTGTTTTTGATCGGCGACCCCAAACAAGCCATCTACCGCTTTCGCGGCGCCGATATCAACACCTACATCGACGCGCGCAACACGATTCAAAGCCGTGGCGGTGGCTTGGCCTCGCTCGCCCACAACTACCGCTCAACGGCCGATATCATCAGCGCGGTCAATCACATCTTCACCCACGAGTCTTTGTTTGCAGGCGCTATTCAGTATGACCGGCCCGTTGCCTGCGGCCGCCCCGACCGCGTCGTCCAACTCGGTCAAGGGCCGGCCGTGCGCTGCCTGCACCTGCAACGCGATCCCGAAGGCGACGATCAGAAGTTGAGTAGCTACGAACTCAAGCAGGGTTTCGCGCACTGGATCGCCGCCGAAATCCGAGCGCTGTTGACAACCGAAGCCGACCTCAAGGCACGCGACCTGGCCATTTTGACGCGCACCCGTCGCGAGGGTGAACACATCGGTGACGTCTTGGCCGACTATGGCATTCCCTTCGCCTTTTACAAGCAAGGCGGCTTGTTCCAAACCCGTGAAGCGCGCCATTTCTTCGAAATGCTGGCGGCGGTGGAACACCCCGACGACGAAAGCGCGGTCAAAAAAGCGCTGCTCAGCGACTTTTACCAAATCGCACCGGCCGCCCTCAGCGAAGCACCCGACGTCCCCGACGGCGTGCACGTGCAACTGACCGAATGGCGCAAACAGATCTACCTTGACCGCGACTACCGCCGCCTGTTCCAAGACCTGTTCCAAACAACCGGCATCCTCGAACGCCTGCTACAAGAGGACGACAACGAACGCGCCGTCACCAACTACGAACACCTCGCCGATCTGTTGACCCGTGACGGCGCCGCGCTGGACCTGCAACAACTGATCTCGCGGTTGGGGCGGCTGATCGACAAGAAAGAAAGCGCCGACGACGATTTGCTGCGGCTGGAGACGGAAAAAGAAGCGGTCCAAATCATGACCATCCACAGCAGCAAAGGGTTGGAATTCGAGGTGGTGTTTTTATTCGCGGGCTTCTCGGCGCCGCGCCCCGAAGAGGTCCACGCCTTCCACGATGCCGAACGCGGCCGCGTACTCGACCTCAATAAAAGCCACGCCGCCGAACACGGTAAGGAACTGCGCGAGGAAGCGGAACGCCTGTATTACGTGGCCTTAACCCGCGCCAAAAGCAAGATGTTCCTGCCCTATTGGCGCGATAACGATAAAGCCGAATACCAAATCCTGGCGCCCGCCTTAACCGACCTGATGGAACATGGCCCGCACACCTACCTCGACTTCGTCACCCGCTTTTACACGGCACCGACGACCGCACCGCACGGCGACGCTCATGCCGACGCGACCCCACCCGATATCGCCGCCCAAACGCCCGATTACGCACGCGTTTTGGCCGAACACAACCGCTTGCGGCTAACCAGCTATACCAAGTTGGCGCACCACAAAAACACCCCGCTGTCGGGATTGGTCAGCGATCAACTCAGTAAACTGCTGCGCGACGACGAAGACAGCGAAAGCGATGTCGCCATTGAAGGCGGCGGCCTGCCCAAGGGCAAACAGACCGGCAACTGCCTCCACGAAATTCTGGAAGACATGGATCCGCTCCAGCAAGCCTACGCCGAGGCACCCGCGTTCGAGGTTTGGCGCGAGCACGAAGCGGTCCGCCAGACCTTGACCCAATACCTGCGCCGCTATGACCTAATCGAACACGAAGCGGCGGCGGCACTGCTGATCTACCAAACGCTGACCCAAGACTTGGGCGCCGACACACGCGTCATCGATTTTCCGCCCGAGGATCGCCTGCACGAAGTGGATTTCTACTTCCCAATCAAACCCAGCGACGGCTACCGCGTCATGCTCAACGGTTCGATTGATTTGGTCATGCGCCACGAGGGCCGCTACTACTTCGCCGATTGGAAAAGCGATACCCTGCTGCGCTATGACCGCGCCGCGCTCAACGAACACGTCTGGCAAAACTATGCCATGCAGATCCGCATTTACCTGATGGCCATGCGCCGCTGGCTCGGCATCACCAAACGCGAGCATTACGAGCGGGTCTTTGGCGGTTTCTTTTATTTGTTCGTGCGCGGCATGAGCGAACCGGAACAGGGTATTTACTTTTATCGACCGAGCTGGGACGAACTGCGCGAATACGAACAACAACTGATCCAACATTCCTACGCTTAAACCGAGGTTGCCGAAATGACCGAACCCGAGATTCAACTCATGGCGACCGGCGACGGCTCGCACAGCTTGTACCACGCGACCCTGGACGAGAGTTACCACTCGCACCACGGCGCGTTGCAGGAATCGCAGTTTGTGTACATTGACCAAGGTTTGGCCCGCTTGCCGCCGCAAACGACCCAGCGCGTGTTGGAAGTAGGCCTGGGCACCGGGCTCAACGTGTTGTTAACCGCGCGTGCCCAACAGCAACAGCCCGACTGCGCCGTCGACATGGTCAGCCTGGAGCCATACCCGATTCCGACCGCGTTCATCGACCAGCTCAATTACTGCGACCTGCTCGCCTGCAACGCCGCCGAACGCGCCTTATTTCGCACCATCCACGCAAGCCCATGGCAATCGCCGCAAGCACTGACAACCGGCTTCACCTTCACCAAGTTGAACCAGCGCCTGGAGGAATGGAAGGTCCCTGACGCGCCCTTCGACATTGTCTATTACGACGCCTTCGCCCCCAGCAAACAAGCCGACATTTGGGCGCAGGCCAACTTAGAAAAATGTGCCGCAGCCCTGCGACCGGGCGGCATACTGGTGACTTACTGTGCACAAGGCGCCTTCAAACGCAACTTACGCGCGGCCGGTTTCGAACTGGGCCCACGCCTGCCGGGGCCTCCCGGTAAAAAAGAAATGGTGCGCGCGGTAAAACCCCAGTGAGCGCGGATTACCTGTTTAAAGAAGGCCGGCCAACCCGAAACACCCACAAAACAACCGTTACAACTTTTTAACAACCGGAACCATTGAATCGTGTTACTTTAGCCCCCACACAACCGAGGAGGTTCATTTTTATGATTAAAGGAAGTTGCTGTTGTGGCGTCGTCCAATTCACCTTAGCCGCACAACCGTCGATGATGGGAACCTGTCACTGCACACGCTGCCGTAAAGTGGGCGCAAGTGCAATCATGTTCGTCAAACAAGAGGACCTGACATGGGTGCAGGGAAAAGACAACATCACCCAATACAAACCGGAAGCCCCGTATAAGTTTAATCGTTGCTTTTGCAAGACTTGCGGCACTTCGCTGGGCGAAATCCTCGCCGAAGAGGAAAACGTTGTTATTGCCGCCAACACACTCGACACCGAGTGCGGCCTTAAAAACCAATTCCACGAATTCGTGGCCGAGAAACCCTCGTGGTACGTCATCGGTGACGACGCCAAACAATTCGAGGCACACCCGTCTAACTAACCACCGCACCGGTGCGTCAACAAATAGCATCGCCGTGGGTCGACACGCGTCGGCCCACGCTTAGCAAGCTTGGAGAAGAGACCGCGCTTTCGCCTTCAGAAGGTTTTTGGGAAAGTAAAATGCCCTGCGCCGACGACGGATTGCCCAAAGGTATCGCCTATCGCTCCTGCGGCTGCACGCCGTTTGGGTTGCCTGACCTTAAAGGCCGGTCGCATTCTTAACAAGAATAAACGCCATTCGAAAGCCTTGCTCGGCCTTGGTCCAGTGCACTTCAATCACCACGGCACCACCGGCTTGCGCGCGCCAAATAATGCGACCCGGCCCTTCCAAACGTATCGCTTCAGGCGCCAAGGCGCTCACGTTAAACTGGCTCTCGAAATAGGCGTGAAAGTTCGGTCCTTCAATGGCCGCCCCCACGACAAAACCGGAGCGATTACTGAGATAGATCACGTCATAGGGGCCGTCGATGCGGTAGCGCGTCTCGCGTTGCACCCTGTCTTCCATATAGGACGGAAACGCAAGCTTGTCGGCTTTTTCGAGCAGCGGCACCTCCGGCAAATGGCGGCCCTTGACGCGTTTTAAGGGAATGTTCAGCGCATCGCGTACGATCGGCAAAACCAGGGCATTGAAGTTGGGTAACTCGCGCACGCGCATCAACTCGCGCAAACTTTTGGGTTCCTCGGGAATCGGTTTCGGGGACCTATTGCGCTGGGCGGCGCGATAGCCGAAATAAACCCCCACCACCGCCAAGCCGGCGAACACAAACACGGCCAGCATCGAAAAGACGCGGCTCTTGGCGGGCTTGTGCACCGGTAAATCGGCCACGCCGCGTGGCTCGCGACCACGCACTTTGGGCGGCGGTTTCTTGGTTTTGGTCGCCTTCTCCGACGCTTTCGGCGCCGGTTGGCGCTCAGCTTCCGCCGCCTCTTCGACGCACTCAACCCACTGGTAGGCGGTCATCACCACCACCTGCTTGGCGGCCACATCAATCAGTGTTTGCGCGTGAATCTCACCGCGCTCCTGCATGGCGCGCACTTGCTCTGTGCGAAAGGGGCCGATCCGTTCCGAGCCCTGTAACAAAAAAACCTGATCAGATTTGGGTGCCGGCTGGGTTTTGCGAAACAGCGTGAGCAAGGTCTCGACGTTTTGAGCGCGGCGTCCCTCGGCCGCGTAGACCACCGGCACCTCGCCTTGCACTTTGCCGGTTTTAAACAAAACACCGAGCTGTTCTAAATCAAAAGGCCCCTGACCGCGATCCGCTTCTTCAAGGAAGAAATGGGTCGGCAAGGGTCCACTCGGTTTGGCGGCTTTGGCCGACTTGCCGGGCTTGCTCGGTGACGGCGCCGCTTTAGCCGGCTTGGCCGCGGGCGTTTTGGCAGGCGCCGGCGCGGCGACCGTATCCGCGTCAAAATCGATCGCGGCAAAGGGTTTCGCGTCGCTACCGTCGGCTTGCGCCGCGACCCGCGTCTCCGCATTAATTTTTCCGGCTTCGAAATACTGCTGGATCTTGGCGCGCGAGAACGGCCCGTAGAACTTGCCTTTTTTCTCGAGGTACCATCCCGATTTCGCCATATAGCCTCAACCGTCGCTGTGTTGTAAACCCGACCCCAGGGCCGGGTTTGGTTGAAAGGTTAACGCGGTGCCGGCAACAGCGCCGACACCGCTTTAGGGTTTAGGGTTGCGGTTTCTCGGCGTCCAAGGCTCGCATGACCGTCTTGCCAAACTTTGGCTGGGCGCGCGCCGGCACGAAGCCGTCCGTTTTGCGGGCATTTTTACCCAAGGTGGTTTGGATGTTAAACACCCGCACGTTGTCCAAGAACAAGATGGTGTTGGTGAGCTGGGTGAACACCGCCAGGGAGGCATCTTGCAAACCCGCCGTGAGACTCAATCCGCTACGGGCGCCACTTTTGGCGTCGGTGTATGAGAACCAAGCCGACTTATTCAGTGTACCGCCGCGGAAAGGCCCAGGTAGCGTGCTGGTACGAACGCCATAACCCTCATCGACCTGGGTAAACTGGCCGTTGGTTACCGTACCAAAACCGACCGAGGCCTGCGGCGTATTGGTGTTTTGCGCGCCAAACGCAAAGTCGAAACCAACAAGGGTCACGCCGGTCGTCGGCACGTTAAAGGACGGCGTGACAATCCCGGTTTGCTCAATCGCCGCGCTGTCGAGTGCGTTATTGGCCAAACTGTTGCCGTACAAGGAAACCGTGTTGTCGGTGGAGCCGCCCCAACGCGACGAACCATCGGCATCATTGACGAATTGCAGGGTCGACCAACCGGCCGGGATCGCACCGTCATCGAAGGTTTCAAAGACCAACGGCGTTTCGGTCACCACCAAACCATAATCGGTGGGCGGCGTACCGGAACCATCGAAGTAACTCACCAAAATGTAGTAGGTTCCGGCCGGGAACACCCGCGCGATGTTTTCATCGCCGGTCGAGGTGGCACTGAACATACTGTTGGCGTAAGAGTTGTTTCCAGTCACATCGTAGTAGTTGTAGGACACATAAGGGCCGTCGGTGACGACCAAATCCAAATCGACGGTGGCAGAGTTGGGCGCAATGCCAATCACGAGCGCCGTCGGCTGATCCAACGTGAAGGTGTAGATGTCTTCGAAATCGTCGTCGACCACGAAGAGGTTACTAAACACCGTCACCGGCGAGGTTCCCGCTTCGTCGATGTTGCCGACCAAGTTGAGGTTCCATGTATCGCCGCTTTTGCGCAATACTTGCGCCGTCTCAAACGTATTGTGGACTTCGCTGGTTTCGGTAATGAGATTGCCGGACGACCCGGCACTGCTCTGGGCCGTTATCCCCGAAAGGTAGTTGCGTTCCGGCACCAAATGGTCGCCCCACAGGGTGAAACCGGCCCACGTAGAGCCATCGGCGACACCGCGAATCCACGCCCCCTGTGCCAGCGTTTGGGCGTTCGGGAACAGACCGTCGAGCACGGCCGTGTATTTGGATTTGGCGTTCACGCTAACCGGAGCACTGCGTTGTAACACCGTACCGTCGGCACCCATGGCTTCGAACACGATCGAAGCATTCTCGTCGCCCAAGTTGGTGGCGACAATCGCGGTGAAGGTCGTCCCCTGCATTTGGAAATGCGGATACACCAACACCTGACCGCCACCATAGTTACCCTGCAACCCCGTGAACGTATCGTTGGCCGAGGTCACCGGCGTCCCGAACAATTCGTAGCCAATCAAGGGTTGATCGGCGCTCACTTCCACCCAGGACGTTCCGGCAGGCACCCGGACCTGATTGTTGGCATCAAACAACAAAGTCACCTTGCCACCCGCCGCCAATGGCGGCTGTGGGTTGCTGCTAATGACCGTGCCGGCGGCATCGTAGTAGGTTTCGGTAACCGTCGCGGCCCCTGTCCCCACGTTGATGTACACCATACCGGTCCAGAACTGGCCCGTATCCGTGGCCACGTGCAGGAATTGCAACCGGTTGCCGCTTTGGTTGTTCAGCCCAAGCGACGCGAACTGGCTGCGGTTCGGCAGCCGCGTGAAGTACTCCATCGCGGCCACATTGGCTTGGTCTGCGTTAATTTCCGCCCATATTTGATCCGTACCCAACGCCGGGAAGTAATCTTGAATGATGCGTGATTCGCGACCATACGCCAGCCCCAACGCATCCACACCGGCACTGTCGCCCGTTGGTTGTCGCGTGATTGACGCGCTGGTGCCCGTCTCGCCTGTGTTCACCGACGACAGCACCGTTTCAAAACCGGCCGTATCGACCGCGATGTGCGGCATAAAGGTCCGACTGTTGCTGCGTTCCGCACCCAAATAAGCGGACCGCACGGTAGCGTTTTGGATTTCGGCGTAGGCAATCATCGGCAAGGTACTCCCGATTTGGATCCAAGTCACCTCGGACGCCGCCGCACCGAATAGATCGGCACTACTGACCCAGACTTTGCCGTGGCCCGCGATCATGCCGGGTGACGCGGCGCGCGCCACCACCTCACCACTGTCATTGAAACCGTAAATATCGAGCGCCGCGTCCAAACCGCGCGTGTTGACAATCCCCAGCCACGTCTGTTCACTGCCGTCGGCGCTGTTGCGCACCTCGGCAATCGTATTGATGTGCGCTAAACCCGTGCCGCGACGGCTCGTGGCACCATCGCTGTTAAAGTGAATGTCGATGCCGCCGGAGGTGGTGTTGGCACTGGTTGCCACCGTTTCCATCGCGGTTGGATCGTCGACAGCGGGATCACTACTCTCCGCCGCACCGTTGTAGAACTCTTTGGGTCCGGGGAACGGACCAATCACGCGGTTGCCTTGACGGTTGAAATTCGAGCGAATCGGCGCGCTGTACGCCCCTTCGTTGCGCTCCGACAAATCGCCGACCTCGACACTGTAGTTGCCGGGCGGCAACAAGGTGATGTCATAGGTGCCGGTTCCGGGTGTCGAAATACGCGAAACCGCGTTGGCAAAAACCGTATCCCGGCCACCGGAGCGATCACGCGCCACCACGTTAACGCCGTCGGCGGGCGACCCACCGTCCGACATCACCAAACGGCCCGAGATAGCCGACATACCGTCGGCACCCTGCGGATGACTGCCGTAAAGCGCCAGGTACGCCGACAGGTCGTCGCGGGTCAAGTCGATGCGGTTCGCCGTCGCACTACCGTTGGTCACCGACCAATACATGATCTCGACCGTATTGACAGGCGGGCGCCCGAAAGATTCGTACTGGAGCCCGGTGGAATCCAAGTCACCATTCACGATGGAATGACCCAATCCCAGCAAGTGACCGAACTCGTGAACCATAATGCGCTTGACCGCCTGGGTCGTAAAACTGCTCATCGCGGGTCCACCAAAAATCACGTAGCCCGTGTTGAGGTTCTCAGAGCGAGGTGTCAGGTGGGAGGTAAACGCCAGGACAAAACTGTCCGCGCCAAACTCTTGGAACAACGAGCCGTCTTCGTCAAAGACGATCGTGTTCCGGGCGGCGGTGATATTGTTGTTGAGCTGGTCGAGCGTGCTAATGTCTTCCGCACTGCGGTCACCGGCTTGAATCGTCAAGGCGCTGCCTGGCACAGCGTTCCAAATTTCAAAGGTTTCGTTGACGTAACTGTTGGCCGTTTCGCCGTCAATCACCGCCGTCAAAGCACCCGTTTCCACGTGGTAGACAAATGGCTTTGAGGTATCTTGGGTGAACCCACGCCCGTCGGCCAGATACTCCACCGGGCCGCCGGCAAAAAGCGCGGCCGTGCTTGTTAACAGCAAAAGCGTTAAACGAAAAGACATCTTCATCGTGCACCCCCCATGCGTGCTTTGGCAACAAAGGTGCCGTCCACCAAATCACGCACCATCGCTTTAAGTGCATCGATACCCACACCGACCGCCTGTTTGCCGCTGCTCGGCAAAGGCGTCGCCAAGGCCGCTTGAATTAAGGCGGCATGCGCCCCTTGTTTTTGCGACTGGTCCATCTCCGCAAAGATGTGGGCGTTGGAAAAGCCGTTAAAAGCCTGCTGTTCACGAATGTGGAAAAAGCCTTGCGCCAAACCAACCGGCAAACGCAAACCGCTTTTGCCTTGCCCGCCGAGAAAAATCAAATAGGTTTCGCCTTGGTTGTATTTGGGGATGCCGATTTTGTCGGCGTTAATGGGAAAATGGCGACCGTTAACGGCATTGCCGAGTTGCTGAAAAACAAAGGTTTGGGCTTGGTCGCCTTTCAGCGAGTCGAGCACTTCAAAGGTGTACTGAACGGCGGGAAGGTCCACCTTGCCGCTGCTGTCCTTGATCGTCAAAGTCTCAATTTTCAGGCAGCGTCCTTCAAAAATGTGGGTGGCCGTTTGCGAAAGATCGGCAACATTCAGGGCCGCCACGGTGGTCGCCTGTAACGGCGCCAGCGCAAGCGCCAACAAGCATAAGCTCAACCGGCAATACCTCATTCAATCCTCCAGGATCATTCGAGCGCGCACGCTTGGGAGCGCGGAAGTTTCGTGTTTGGGAAGCTCGGCGCCACGGTTTCCGATGCACCCTTTTTCGGCCGTGCCGTAAGGGCGACGACGGGGTAACGGGCCGCGTTGGGAATCCGGGTCGGGTCATCCAGATCGGTCAGGGTCCCATGCCGGCGTCGGCACACATCAAACAAACCTTGTCGCTGTCAGAATCGCAACCACGACCCCACGCGTCCCGGCTGTGTGCCCGATACGGATGGTTTGAAAACAATATCAACCCCGCTAACACCATCGACACCGAGGGCAAACACTTCGAACCTTGCCGGCAGAGTCCGTCCGACAGGCGAAGGTATCGGCCTGTGAATGTCGCGTGAGAGGTTTTCGTTATTGTACTGCAAAAAGGAACGCGCCGCAGCCGCCGAAGGCGACCCTTCCCCCAACCAAAGCATCAAGCGCACGTCAATTCCCAAACAAACGGTAGCCCTCAACCAGGGGCGGGCGGTATGATGACGCCGAATCCCATATCCAGCCGACCCCACCTGCACGGCGCGCGACGCACGTCGCCCGGCATCGGTTTTGGGGCACAAAGAGGAGCGCACAATGAAAGGTATTGTTCTGGCCGGTGGTTCGGGAACGCGGCTATATCCCATCACCATGGGGATCTCGAAACAACTGATGCCCATCTACAACAAACCGATGATTTATTATCCGGTTTCCGTCCTGATGTTGGCCGACATCCGCGACATTCTGATTATCACCACCCCCGAAGACAACGCGAGTTTCGAGCGCTTGTTGGGCGACGGCTCCCAGTTCGGCGTCAACTTCACCTACGCCGTGCAACCCGAACCCAAGGGTCTCGCTCAAGCCTTTACCATCGGCGCCGACTTTATCGGTGACGACAGCGTTTGCCTGATCCTGGGCGACAACATTTTTTACGGTCACGACTTCACCAAGGACTTGGCGGCCGCCTCGGCTCAAGATGCCGGCGCCACCATCTTTGCCTACTGGGTTGCCGACCCCGAACGCTACGGTGTGGTTTCCTTTGACGACGACGGTGTCGCCACCAAAATTGTTGAAAAACCCACGCACCCGGAATCACCCTTTGCCGTGCCCGGTTTGTATTTCTACGACAACAGCGTCGTCGACATCGCGCGCAACCTCAAACCCTCGCCACGCGGCGAACTGGAAATTACCGACGTCAACCAAACCTACCTGACGCAGGGCAAGTTAAAAGTTCAAAAGCTGGGTCGCGGCTTGGCCTGGCTCGATACCGGCACCTTCGAATCGCTGGCACACGCCTCCACCTTCATTCAAACGATTGAGGAACGCCAAGGCTTGAAAGTGGCCTGTCTCGAGGAAATCGCCTACCACAAGGGCTGGATTAGCGCCGAACACCTCGAACAACGCGCCGCCTTGATGGCCAAGAACAGCTACGGTCAATATCTCAAAGCACTGTTGACCATGCCCGAATTCTAAATCAGCCGGTGGTTCGGCTGAAGGGGTCTTTGGCCGAACCATCCCCCGAATTCCGAAACAGCATCCGGCTGAAGCGCGTCTTTTGCCGAGCCATGCTTATTTTTGGACACAAAAAAAGGATGCCGGTGCATCCTTTTTTGCGCGACTGCCAAACGGCGAATCGTCGATGGTTGAAGCAAACGCTGCGCTTAGCGAACTTCCTTGTGAACGGTGTGCCGTTTCAAGAAAGGATTGTACTTTTTAATTTCCAACCGGCTAGGCGTGTTGCGACGGCTCTTCGAGGTGGAATAACGCGAGGGCGGCTTGCCTTCTTTGCGCGCTTCCGTGCATTCAACCAAAATGTTAATGCGGTTACCTTTTTTAGCTTTAGCCACGGTGGTGTCCTTCAAAATCGCACCAAAAAGTGCGGTGGTACTGTCGGAAGCACGGCTTCCTCGGGCCGGCCACATGCGGCCGCGAAGCGTGATCATAGCGTTCCCACTTGGGGAAATCAAGTAAAAATATAGCGACACGGTGGCCGCAATAAGGACCTGGAAACCGCCCGCACCCAACAAGCGCCCCACATAACACTCAGGCACCTCGATTAAAACGCCTTATATTTCACGCTCGGGTTTAAATCAGGTGTACCGCCCTTTTGCCGGACCCTTGCCGTCGCCATGGTTCGCCGCCCATCACCGCAAAGATCGAACGCTTCAGGCGCGCCGCTTTTGGGAAGAAAAATGTTGCCGGGAAGGGCCGGCTACCTGCTCTACCAAACTGGGATTTTATGGCTCCTTTTTAAGGGTTGCCCGCATGCGCCGCCTGCCGCGACGGATCAAGCACAAAATCCACCCCAAAACCCGCGCTTTTTCGGTGTGCAGCGCCCAGCTCGGGTACAATGCGGATAAGTTCACCCGATTCCTGTTATTTTTCCCCATTCTTTCCGTTCTCGTTCGCTGCCGTCGCGTTTGTGGGCCGGCCGCACCGTTCCCATTGTGCCAGACTACGGAGGCCGCTTATGAACCGCATCCTCATCGTCGACGATAACGAAAGTATTCACGCGGATTTTCGCAAAGTCTTGGTCGGCGGCTCCGTCGATAAACTGCGCGATGTTGAAATGGAACTTTTTGGTGCCGAGGCCATGGGACCCGCCCCGCGTACCGGCGGCGACTACCGCCTCGACGACGCCTTTCAAGGCCGTGAAGCCATTGAGATGGTCGACCGCGCCGCCGCCGAAGGCGACCCCTACAGCCTGGTCTTCATGGATGTACGCATGCCGCCCGGCATCGACGGCATCCAAGCCGCCGCTGAAATTTGGCGGCGCCGACCCGAAACCGAAATCGTCATTTGCTCGGCCCACTCCGATTATTCCTGGAGCGAAATGCTCGACCAAATCGGCGCCAGCGACAAGCTTCAGTTCGTGCGCAAACCCTTCGACATGGTCAGCATCCAACAACTCGCCCTCTCGCTTACCAAAAAGTGGGAACTGGGCCGTCAAACCACCGCCACCATTCAGCGGCTCGAAGTCGAAGTCCACCAACGCGAAACCGCCGAAAGCCAATTGCGCGCGCTTAACGAAGACCTGGAATCGCGCATTGAGGCACGCACCCACGAGATTCAGCAAAAGAACAGCGCCCTCGAAGACGCCCTCGGCCACTTACGCGAGGCACAGGAACATTTGGTGGCCGGCGAGAAAATGGCCGCCTTGGGCGGGCTCGTCGCCGGCATCGCCCACGAAATCAACACACCGGTCGGCATCGGCGTCACCGCCACCTCGCATCTCCAGCAAAAAACCGGCAACTTGATTCAGCTTTACCAAGAAAAAACCATGAAGAAGTCCGACCTGCAGCAGTTCCTCAAAACCGCGCAAGAAGCGACCCACATGATCCTGACCAACCTCAACCGCGCCTCGGAACTCATTCACAGCTTTAAACAGGTCGCCGTCGATCAATCCAGCGAAAAACGTCGCAACTTCCGCATTAAAGAGTATCTGGACGAGGTCCTGCTCAGCCTGCGCCCGCATCTCAAGAAAAAACCGATCGCAGTAGCCGTCAACTGCGACGAAGAGCTTTGCCTCGACAGTTTTCCCGGGGCTTTTGGCCAAAT
This sequence comes from Holophagae bacterium, assembly GCA_030429565.1. GTDB lineage: Bacteria > Acidobacteriota > Holophagae > Acanthopleuribacterales > Acanthopleuribacteraceae > Acanthopleuribacter. Next base: position 99,102 of record JAUIFE010000018.1, read on the forward strand.
CATCAGCAACCTCACCATGAATGCCGCGCTGCACGCCTTTGCCGACGGGCAAAACGGCAAAATCACCATCGAGATCCGTGGCGAAGGCAACGGCGTGGTGCTGATTTTTGAGGATAACGGCTCCGGGATTCCCGAAAAAAACCTCAAAAAGATCTTTGATCCTTTTTTCACCACCAAAAGAGGCGAAGGCGGCTCTGGTTTAGGCCTGCATATCGTTTATAATATTGTCACTCAAACCCTTGGCGGCACGATTCAATGCGAAAGCGCGACAGGCGCCTTCACCCGATTTACCTTGCGACTCCCCTTTTCACCGCAACCCGGAGGTCCTCATGGTCGAACCCAACCTTTTTGACGATGACGACGAACTGCTTTTTGCGGACGAGGAAGAGGTCGATGTCGTTGCGCCCCATCGCGATCCCTGGCGTGTGCTGATCGTCGACGATGAGGAAGAAGTCCATTCAGTTACCAAAATGGTGCTCACCGATTTCGCCTTCGCCGGTCGTAAGCTGTGTTTTATCGACGCCTATTCGGCTGCTGAAGCGAAGAGCATATTAGCGCGCGAAACCGATATCGCCCTGATTCTGCTCGATGTGGTCATGGAAAGCGACGATGCCGGTCTGCAGTTGGCCGAGTACATTCGCAATGAAATGGACAACCATTTCGTGCGCATCGTCTTGCGCACCGGCCAGCCCGGCCAAGCGCCCGAGGATCGCGTCATCCTTGAGTACGACATCAACGACTACAAAGCCAAAACCGAGCTGACCGCCACCAAACTGTTCACGACCGTCGTCACCTCACTGCGTTCCTACCGCGACATTATGATCATCGAACACAATAAACGCGGCCTGCGCCGCGTGATTGACGCCTCGCCTTCAATTTTCAAGCTGCAATCGCTCAACAATTTCACGCGCGGTGTGCTCGAACAGCTCACCAGCTTGCTGAGCATGGATAAAAACGCCCTGTTCTGCCAAGGTTTTACCGCCACTCACGAAGCCGGCGAACTGCGCATTGTCGCCGCGACCGGCGATTACGAAGTCATGATCGACCGCCTTGTCAAAGACACCGTACCCGACTCCGTCGCCGTCTTGCTCGCCCAAGCGCTGACCGAACAACGCAACATCCTTCAAGGCAGTCATTACGTCAGTTACCTGCCCGGTCAAACCCAAGCCGCCGGCGATTACCTCATTTACGTCAACGGCTGGGAAGACCTCAATGAATGGGATCGCAACCTGGTAAACCTCTTTTTCACCAATGTCGCCGTCGCCCACGACAACATCATGCTTCAAACCGAAATCGAGGACACCCAAAGCGAAGTCATTTATACCCTTGGCGAAATCGCCGAGGCCCGTTCACGCGAAACCGGTAACCACGTGCGCCGCGTCGCGCTTTACTCCGAACTCATGGCCAAACTCTACGGGCTCACCGATCTTGAGGCCGAATCGCTGCGGCTCGCCTCACCGATGCACGACGTTGGCAAACTCGGTATCCCCGACGATATCCTCAACAAACCCGGCAAACTGACCCGCGAAGAATGGGAAATTATGAAAACCCACGCCGGTTTGGGCAGCGACATGCTGCGCCACTCGCAACGACCCCTCATGAAAGCCGCCGCCATTGTTGCCGGCCAACATCACGAGCGCTGGGACGGTGACGGTTATCCGCTCGGCCTCAAGGAACGCGAAATCCACATTTTCGGACGCATCACCGCCGTCGCCGACGTCTTTGACGCGCTTAGCGTCTGTCGCGTTTACAAAGACGCCTGGCCCATCGACAAGGTCATGGCCTACTTCCGCGAGGAGCGCGGTCGCCATTTCGACCCCCACTTGGTCGGTATTCTCGAGGACCACTTGCCACAGTTCCTCGCCATTCGCGACAAGTACACCGAAAGCTGGGAACGCGGCGAAATCTAAGCTGTCGCCGGCGCTGTCACCTCTGGGTGACTGACCACTTTTTGGGACAGATGGAATCTTGACTCACCACCGCCCACTTTTTAGCTTAAGCCCCGTATCGCAAAGCTTTTAGCCAACAACAACCGAACCGGCACGGCCCTTGCTCAACCGCAAACCGGCAGATTCATCCCAGCTTCGGAGAGGTGGCTTATGCGATTTCGTTTGTTCTTACCCCTGATCTTGTGGACCGCGTTCGGCCTGGTCGCCGCCGGTGAAACCGACACGGTTCAACGCAAGAAAATGACCCTGGCGCCACCCCAGAAGGCGGCTCGTCACCAAACAACCCGGGCCCCCGAACCCGAGGACATGCCCGACGATTACTTGCCGCGCACCCAGCCCGCCGAACCGGAACGCGCTGCTTCGCGGAACAGCAACAACAAACGCGACACGCGCGGTACCCGATACACCCGCGACAACCACGGCAACCGCCGCCCTGATCACCCGCGCCGTGTGCCCGACAGTTGGGAAAGCGAAGCGCGCCGCGAAGCCCACTGGGCCGCCCGTCGCTTGGCCGAACGCGACGCCTATCGCGCCTCGTACCGGCTCGGTTGGTTCCGCGCTTACAAACGCGTTGAACGCAACCACGAACGTTTGTTCCAACACGATTACCGCGAGGGCCGTTTCGACGGCGACGCCAACCACAACGCGCAGCGCGAGGGCCGCGCCATGGGCCGCGAAGACGCCCAGGCCGCCGCCTTGAACGACGCCGAGCAGGCCGTGCGCGATCAGTTCCTCAACTTGAACCGCACCCCGTTGCGCAACCCCTTGGTTCCCCACCCGCCGCTGCCCGATTACAGCCGTGTCGTCGAGTTCGATGAACCGCCAACGCTGCCGCGTTTCATCAAAAACTATCGCGACCACAACCCCGTCAATACCAACCACCGTTACCTCAACGGCTGGGCTCCTGGCTCGCCCGCCGACTGGGCCGGCGTCAATCACTACCGCCGTTTACCCAAACCACGTGCGCCCAAACCACAACAGGGTTTTGCATTCTGGTGTGACAGCCGTCGCGGTCGCCAGATTTGGCAACAGTTACCCCGTTCCGCCAGAACCGCCTTCAAGAACGAGTTTATGCTGCATTTCGGCCCCGACTACAACGACGCCTTCGGTCGTGACAAACGCGCTTACCGCGACGGCTGGTATGCCGGTTGGGATCACACCGGCGCCATGTTCGCCGATTACCATTACCAGCGCGGTTACTTCGAAACCAGCCGCCAATCCTTCTTGGCCGCTGCTGAAGAAGGTTTCCGTCGCCAGTACAATCAGGCCTTCCGCCGCCGATACGATGACAGCTTCGACCAATGGTACCGCAACCCCAAGCCCGAAATCGGCCACTTAACCGTCCGCGACGGCAACGACGACGGCGTTTTGGCGCCAGGTGAAAGCTTCGAGCTGGAAGCCGAGTTAATCAACTACGGTGGTCGCGGCGGCCGCTTCGGCTTGGACTTCTACGGTGACGCCATGGCGCGCAGCATCAAGCAACCCGTGCGTTTAGACGCCCGTTCAACGACCCGCGTTGTCTTGCGTCGCGGCATCATCCGCGACAACGTCCCCTCGCGCACCCTTGCCGCCTTCACCCTCGACCTGGGCACCGTTCGCCGCCAATTCGAACACCGCATCGAGTTCCCGATCCAGTTGGGTGAGATCCGCATCGACGACCGCAACGACTTGCGCGGCTACGTACGTCTGTCGATCCCGGTTCGCAACGTCGGCAACCGCGACAGCAACGGTATCGAAGCCGTCATCGACGGCCGCCGCGAGCGGGTCGGCCGCTTGCGTGCCGGTGGTGAGACCCGCATCCATTTTGAACAGCACGACTTGGCACCCTTGGACTTAATCGGCGGCAGCGTCGCGGTTCCCATTGAGTTGCGCAACGGGCGCCAGGCGCAAGAGGTCTTGCAGTACGCCGTACCGGAAAGCGCGACCGATTTGCAGCGCCGTGACCTGTTGCTGTACATGGTCGAGCTGGCCAAGAGTCGCCGTCGCGGCCACGCCACCCAAGCCGCCGTCAACCGCGCCCAAGACCTGATGCTGGAGCGCATGCGCGTCGATTGGCAAGCCGCTATCGCGGCGCGCGGCAACCCCTACAAAAAAGACCAACGCGAGGGTTCGCGCCACACTGCCTTAGGCGACCTGGTCCACACCTTCAACCAACAGCGCCGCCGCTTAGCGCGCCCGGAAATATTCACAGAGATGCAGCCCAAGCTGGAACAACTCGCCCGCCAACTTCCTGGCACCCACCCCTTCCTCCGCAAGCAGTTCCGCCGCCTCGCCCGCCAACTGGGCTAGCCCTTCACCAACCCTCGGCCCAACTAGGGGCCACTTCGGCACGCCGTTCGGGACCCATCACCCGAACGGCTTTTTTTGCAAGCCAGGACACCCACTTTTTCAAGCCGCAGCGCAAGCCAGAGCATGCAAGCCAGGACACCTGCAAGCCAGGACACCCACTTTTCTCGGCCAGGTCAGAAGTCAGCAGAAGCAGTGCAAGCCAGCAGCAGAAGCCAGGACACCCACTTAATTTGCTTCTAAGCACGCGCCTACTCAAGCCAGGGGTTTTGGCTAAGCCAGTGCAAGCCAGGACACCCACTTTTCTCGGCCAGGTCAGAAGTCAGCAGAAGCCAGGACACCCACTTAATTTGCTTCTAAGCACGCGCCTACTCAAGCCAGGGGTTTTGGCTAAAGGTCCACCAGCTCAAGCCAGGACAGCTCACAAGCGAGCCTGAAGCAAGCTAAGACACCCTCTTTTGACTCTCCCGGCACTAAGCCTGTCGGTAAATATATAAGGCCAGTGCCCAAGCCAAAACCTCCCCTTATTCGCAGGGTATTAAGTCGGAACATTCACTACTTCATAAAAATAATGCTGCGCATGGGATTCATACCAATCTCTAAGAGGAAAACCTTCTTCCACAACATTCCCATCATTTGGGAAAAACCAAAATCCAAACACAGCAATTCCGTCAGCCTTCTAGACGTCGGCTGATTCTCTTTTTCCCATGGCAAGAAGCTATTCGGCAGCTAAGATCGACTATTCGAGGAACGATGTTTTCCCGGAACGAACACCACGAACCCATTTTTGGCCCATTCTTGCCGCTGCTTCTTTCATGTGAGTTTCGGTTCCTGCAACAACCGAAAATAGTTTCCCAAAGCGACAGGCGCTATCGAGCCAATGCCTGGGATTTATCGACAGCCGCGTCAAAATTGGCGGAAGATGCTCTGGGATGACACCAGGCTTATCCGCAACAAGCTGCCGTCCTGTCCAATCCAAAATCTCGAGGTAGTTTGATAAGTCAATAGAGAGAAAGCCACGTCGATTCCCCTGATCGCGCAACGGACAAAGCCAATTCACCGAATCTTTTTGATGACCATGAACACTTCGTTTCTCGCCCTTTATTCCTGCACAGGTCCAGTCATTACTATGGCACTTAACCTGTTCCCGAATGCGTTCTTCGGCCGAGGTAAAGTAACTGGTCTCAGGGGTCTCGGCAAGGTTTGCTCGAATCGGATTTAGATCAACATAAACCAAACAGGCCAAGACAGCGGCTTCATCCAACAGCGCTGTACACTTGAAACGCGCCTCCCAAAATCGCCCTGTACAACCATCCTCTTTGTTTGCTTTTCGCGCAATGTACTCCTTTAAACACTTCATAAACCAGGAAATAGACGCTAGGCGCTGACGTAATTCAGTGATGCGCTCGCTATCATCGGTCAGTTGCCTGATTTCCTTCTCGGAAGGTTCGAGCGGTAGCCCCTTGGCATCGCGACGTTTGGGATAAAGCAGGAGCCACCGGCGAGCGACAGCCCTTGCTGAGGCTGCCTGGGATAAATCGGGCCGATTTCTGAGAAGGACGTGCACGTGATTGTCCATCACTGCATATCCACCGACATCGACCCAAAAGATCCCCGCTAAAAACTTAAGGCGTTGATGCAGCCAATCTTTGCGATAGTCGTAATTATTTCCAGTATGTGAATCCACACCATGCAGAAAAGCACGGCGTACACAACGCGAAACACAATGGTAAAAACCTTCGCGCTGTTCATCGATAATCAGAGAACGGGGGCGTGTCATAGGTTGACCTCCAAATTTTTCACATGAGGACACCTGGCAACTTAATGCCCCGTCGCGACAGCCCTTGTCATCACCCTTAAACTTTTACAAAAAAATTTGAATTTCAGCGACTCATCAAAGAGTCCAAGCCGATCCAGCGCCGCGATTGATCCATTAATCTCACAACCTGGGTGTTCTGCTTGCTTACGTAGCAATTTCAAAGAGTCGATATTCTGAGCCTTGCCAAGCCGACCTTTAGCTAGGGCCCCATCAAGAAGTGGGTGTCTTGGCTTGTGGCTGGCTTGGAGGCTGGCTTGTGTGGGTACTGACCTGGCCGAGAAAAGTGGGTGTCCTGGCTTTAGGGGCTTGCCTGACTTGGCCGAGAAAAGTGGGTGTCCTGGCTTGAGGAGGAAAAGTGGGTGTCCTGGCTTGAGGAGGAGGGGCTTGCTGACTGGGCCGAGAAAAGTGGGTGTCCTGGCTTGGGGCTGGCCGAGAAAAGTGGGTGTCCTGGCTTGGGGCTCCTTAGAAGCAAATTAAGTGGGTGTCCTGGCTTGGGGCTCTGGCTTGAGGAGGAAAAGTGGGTGTCCTGGCTTGAGGAGGGGCTTGCTGACTGGGCCGAGAAAAGTGGGTGTCCTGGCTTGGGGGCTCCCGCCTGCGTTGGCTTGAGGAGGAGGGGCTTGCTGACTGGGCCGAGAAAAGTGGGTGTCCTGACTTGGGGGCTGGTGTCCTGGCTTGGGGACTTGGCCGGCTTGGTCAATCCCCGCCTGCGTTGACCGTCCGCCTAGCCGGCTTGGGGGTAGAAACGATCTTGCATGCGGTCGCAATAGGCGACTAAGTTCTCTAGCTTGTGTACATGGTCCCTTAACGGCGATGCAAAGGGTACGTAGCGTAGATTGGCAAGGAAGGCGTACGCAACCGCATCTAAGCTGGAAGCTTGGTCCCCGAAAAAGTACGGCGCGTTGCCAAGAAAGCTCGACAAAGCACTTAAATCACGACATCCCAAATCATATAACTCAGCTTCGCTGTGACGCCCGAGGCCCTGCCCATACAAATCGCGGCGAATTCGCCGACGCAGGCCAAACAAAAGAGGGCTTTTCACAATGCGGGGAAAATCTCGGAAGTAGACTTCCCTGATGGCGGCATCATTGCGGTGATCAAGCCACCGTGAATACAGCAACACCCAGTAAGCATGTTCTTCCATCAACCGAGACCATGCCAGTGCCTCAGCGCACTCCCTCGTGTTTAAAAAGTGATCAGGATCCACGCCGAAAGCCATCTTGATGTAATCAATAATAAAACCTGAATCGCTGATAAACCTTTCATCGTGAAGAATGTAAGGGAACTTCCGCGTAGGAGATTTCTTCACGTCGAAGGTGTACTCGATTTCATAAGGCACCCCCGCCATCAGGAAAAAAGTCTCCAACTTGAGGCAAAAGGGACTGTAGCTCGATACGCCGTGACCACCTAAAAACTGAAACAACTTAACCGGGGACATACGTCCTCCATTTGTATGATTCTGTGTTTTGAGAGGGATGTTCCACGATGGGAAACTAAAACCCGTGCGTGAAAAGATTAGAAAAGGCGAGCATAGGCAACAACAGCAACGGTGTCAACGGCTTGCGGGCTTGCGCGCGTTTCACAACCCCGTCGGCGTGCCGCCGCCCGCCCCACCGCCCGCGGGGCTGTTTTGGTTGCCCAGGTCGCAAGGTTCACGGGGAATCGCACAAGGCTTTTCCCGAACGGTTACCCCACCAACCTCACAGGCTTTGACAGCGCTAGGCTTTGAAAAAGCGCCGCACTTAGCGGCGCTTTTTTGCTTAGGGATGGGCGATGACGATAAGAGTGCGCGCGCGGCGGAAGACGCAACTCATGGCTTGCGATAGGGTTTCGGGATCGAGTGCGGCGAAGCTTTCGTCCAAAATCAAGACCTCGGCATTTTGGAGCAGCGCGCGGGCGATAAACACACGGCTGGCCTCGCCGTGCGACAAGCGCCAACCGCCGTTGCCACCGACGAGCTGCATTAATCCCGCCGGCATGCGGCTCAGCAGCGGGCGCAGGCCCAGTTCCTCGCAGATTTCTTCAGCTTCGGCTAGGTCCTCGGCCAATGGCGGCCACTGGCGACCCATCAGTAGGTTGTAGGCCAGCGAGCCGCTGAAGAGGTGGTTGACATGGTACTGCGGTGCACCCGCCACCCTCGCCCGCCAACCCAAATCACCGAGCGTGTGATAGTCCAAGCCATGGATCAGCAATAAACCCGATTCGGGGAAACGCAAACCCATCATCAACGCAGCGAAGGTACTTTTGCCGCTGCCCGAGGGACCCTCGATGAGCACCCGATCCCCTTCGTGAATGCGGAAATGAGGGATGCGCAGCATGGTTTGACCGGTGCGCGAGTAACGGAACACGACATCGTGAGCCTCCAGCAAGACGGAACGGCTGCGGATACTGTCATTTAAATCCAGCGGGGACAGGTCGCGCGAGGGATGAGACACGACCGGCGTGCGACCGGCGGCACGCACCAAGGGCAGAGTATTTTGCCAGGCGTTTAGCGCGCTGACCAAACTAAGGAAACCGTTGCGTTGTTTGAACAAGGCACGAAAAGCCAGCATGATGCCGCCCAAACTAAAGACAACGGCTTCAGCGGTGGGCGCATACCAGGCGTACAGCGGCGCTAATCCCAAAACACCCAATACCAACCAGCCACGCGAGCTGAAGTTCATCAGCAAGTAGCCGTGCAGCTCCATGTTGAGCGAAAGCTGGAAGTACCGTGACAGCGACCAATCCTCGTCGACATGCCAGTGACGCCGGCTCTCCTGGGCCAATCGCGTCGGGTGACCGTTGATGGATTCCACCAAGTCGTTGGTCATTTGCAGGCGCATATCAGTCCAGCGCTGCCAGCGATTGGCGAAGTTGGCAAAGAAGAAACTAATTGGGATTAACCACAAAACCAGCAGCCAGCCAAGCCACCAAGCATCGGCACGGAAGAGAAGGAACAGCGCAATCCCCAATTCGACCAGCGAAAACAAGGCGGCGAAACCGGCATTCAAGGACAGGGACTCGAACGTACGCGATTCCAAGACCAAACCCAGCAACTGCCCCCAGCCGCGACCGCGAATTTCTTCGGGCTCCAAGCGCTGGATGCCCCGCAGCAAGCGCTCCTTAAACACGCCGCCTAAACCGAGCGAAACCATGCCCTGGGCCCAACCGGCGAGCATGGTGAAAGGAATAATCGAAAACAGCATAAAGACCCAAGCCAACACGGTGCCGGAGTCAAGGCGGCCGTTGAGCACGGCCTGGATAAGCACCCACCAGGAACCAACGAACAGTAAGTGGGCAATGGTGTAGAACAAAAGCAAGGCACCGGCGTGGTGCCACAAACGCGCGTGGCGCAAATGTTTCCACAAGGGGGCGTGGGCGGGTAAACGCAGCATCCAGGCACGCGGCAAGCTTTGATGGGCCATGCCGACACGGGCGAGCCGAGCACGAGCCTGGTCGCGTTTGGCGGCGTGAATGCCGACGACTTCAAACAAATCGTCGCCGAACTCAGCCGTGGAGGCACCGTGTAAATCCTGCAGCCAGGCCACCATGCGCTGGATTGGGAAACGCAAAACTTGGGCGTTGGGACCCAAGACCGACACGTTACGACCATTGCCGGCCGCGACGGCCAAGTAGCGAATGCCGCCTTTGATTTCCAGCTCAATAATGGCCGGACCGCCGTTGCGCAAAAAGGCGTGCAAATGGTGAAAGGTGACGGAGACGGCTTCGGTTTCAACGCGGAGCCAACGCGCAGCACCTTCGACCCAACGGTCGCGGCTCTCGCGACCGGCCTCAACGACGCTGAGCGGCATGTGCGGGGCCTGCACCAACTTGGGGGCAAGACCGGACTCACGCGCCATCATCTCCATGCAGTCGCCGAGTTTTTCCAGCGGCCAGGTCCATTCACGATAGTTGTTAATGGCAAGGGTGACGTTCATCGGCCACCTCGCGCCGGCGCAGCGGCCGGATCCAAAAGAGTGCCCTTCTCCAGGTACTCACGACGCCAAGCCTTGGCGTGCCAGATCTCGCGGTCGAGCCATTCCTCGGCCTGAATTAACTGGCTGAGATGGCTATCGGGGTTTTGCAGTAAATCGCGGGGTTTGCCGTCCTCGGCCAAGGCGCCGTCACGCATGACCAACACACGGTTAAACGACATCGCCTCGCGCACGTCATGGGTAATGAACAGCAGGGTGGCACGCGGCCACCACTGGCGCACGGCGCGCAGCAGACGACGCCGCGAGTGGCGGTCGAGACCGCGAAAGGGTTCGTCCAAAATGACCAACCGGGCCAGGGGCCGCATCATGCCGCGACCCAGGCGCACGCGCGCGCCTTCGCCGCCCGAAATGAAGGTGCCCTCTTCGCCCAAAACGGTTTGCAAACCTTGCGGCAAGCCTTCTAAGACATCGTAAAGCATTGATTTTTCAAACACTTCAGCCAACGAGAGGCGCACCGATTCGTCGCTGCCGTACTGCAGGTTTTCCAGCAAGGTGCGGTTCCACAAATGAACCTCGGGGCTAACCCAAGCGGTGGTTTGGCGCAGCATTTCCAGTTGTTCACTGTCGAGGTGTTTGCCCTCGACGAGCACGCGCCCCTGATGCGGTTGCACGGTACCCAAAAGCAAGCCGGCAAGGGTTGATTTTCCCGCACCGGAAGGGCCGACCAGGGCGACGTGTTCGCCACGATTGAGGTTGACGTAAACATCTTTGAGAATGGTTTGACCGCTGGCTTTAACGGAGACGCCGTGGAAACTAACGGCAATGCCGGGTTCATCGCGGTCATCGGCGCCAGGTTCACGGGTCGCCTCGGTAGGTTCGACCAAGTTCTCCTCGGCGGCGAAAATGGCGTCCATCAAACGCAAGGTCCGGTTGCGGATACCGGGATAACCGCGAATGCCGCCGATCAAGGTTTCACCGACAACGGGCACGCGCAGCGCCCAATAAGCGAACAACAACACGGAGCCGGCTTGGCTGTCCTTTTGGACATGGAGAAAAACCAAAGCGGCGGCGAGGGCGTAGCCGGCGAAGGTGGTCAGTCCTTCGAACCACACGGATCGCCACTGCAATGCACGTCCGGAACGCGTCCACTCGCCGAGCAAGCGGTCGTGTTCACGCGAAACAGCGCCTTCGGCGCCGAGGCTGCGACAGGCGATCAAACCCTGCAACGCATCCAGATAGTAGGTGGTTAAGCTACCGCCATGGGTACGATTACGCATGTCCGGCACGGACAGATAGGGCGCCAGCAGTGGCGGTAGCGCCAGAAACAGCAAGGTCCCGACAATCGCGGGAACAGCCACATCTGGATCGAGCCAAATTAAACCGGCGGTGGTTAAGAGCAAGCCGAAGCCGTTGTTGATGATGCGGCTGAGCACAGACGAAATCTGGCGAATATCGGTGACGCTGTGACAGCGCTCGGAAATGTCGCCCAAGGAAAGCGTGCTCAAGTAGTTGCGGCCTAAACGCGGTAATTTGGCCAAAAAAGCCATGCGCAGCCGACTCTCAATTTTGCCGCCGATACGCAGGCGTACTTGGGTCACCAAAAATTGCAGCACGAGCTGCGCGATAAGAAACACGAGCACCATCGAGATACCGAGAAACCGCTGCCCTGGCGTGAGGTGTAATCCCATGTCGAGCAAGCCGCGAAACAGCAGTGCTTCGACGATGGTGCCGACGGCCATGACGGCTAGGGAGAGCAAGTACAGGATTGGCAGGAACCAACCGTCGGCGAGCATTAACTGAAGCAAATAGCGAAAGGGTGCGGGCATGGGTTGCTTGGGTTTGGCGTCATCGGCGACGCCGGCCTCGGCAACGGCTTGCACGTCAATCAGGCGCAACACCAAAATACCGCGTTGTCGCAAACGCGCGCGACCCTGCGCATCGGCAGGGGCGGCAACCACGCTCCAAAAACGACGCGGCACCAACTGCAAGGCTTGGTCACGTTGATCGAGGCAGGTTTGGAACAGCCGCACCAAAGCCTGGGCGGCGGCTTCGCCGCGCCGCAAGGCGCCACATTCGCAAAAGGATAAAACCAAACGGGTGACGGCTTCCAGGGTCGCCAGATAAAACCAATCGGGCTCACCGAGCACACGCTGCCGCAGCTTTTCGCGCACCAATTGCGGCACACCCAAGCTTTCCTGACAGCGCTCCAGGGCCATTAGAAAGTCAACGTCGCCGGCCCAAGTCCGCCAGGCCTCCGCTTCGATTAAACGCTCTTCTTCGCGTAGATTTTCGCGGAAAGTATCGCGATCCGGCCAGAAACGCCCGCGAATGGTGTCCATGACTTGTAGGCGCGACCCCATGGCGCTCCAGTACACACAAAAGTGATTGGTTTCGCCGCCGCTCCGCGCTTTGAGAATCATGGGCCCGGTATCGCCGGGATCGAGGAACAGAAAGTCGAGCGGCAGGTATTCCTGTTGCAAGACAACACCGTAACGCGCGGCCAAACGACTCAAATCTTCGAGGTCGGTGCCGTCGACCTCGGTTTGACTCAAGCGGCGCAAACGGCCCAAACCGACGTCAATCTTCAAGCCGGCACAGAGCGCCTTAAGCGCGATGGGGCCACTGTCCATGGCCGAGTTCTGAATGAATTCGGGGATAAGCCAGGTTCGATTGTTGGGAACGACCATTAACGACGCTCCCCTGCCGGCTTTTTCTGTTCACCCAAGGCGACTTTCCCCAACATACGCCACAACAACTGCGCGGGCGAAATGCGTTCCACCTCAATTTCGACGAGGCCGGGTTGCCCGTGTTGCAGCGGTGCGCCGTAGGAGGCGGCGTCTTCCAGCGCCATTTCCACGTGGACGCGCGCTTCGCGCACCTCGCCGGCAATGGCGGTGACGCGGGCGGGCAGGTAACCAAATTGAGTCCAGGGAAAGCCGTCCAATTTGATGCGTGCCGATTGACCGACGCCGATCCGGCCCAAAGCCTGACGCGGCTCGAACTCAGCGGTTGCGGTTAATTGGCCACGCGGTAAAAGTGTGGCAATGGTTTCGCCCTCATCGAGGAAGGCACCAACCGGGAACTGACCGACGGCGGCCAAGACACCGTCACTGGGCGCGGTTAATTGCAATCGCGCCAAGCGGAAGTCGTACTCGGCCAACCGCCGCTGCAGCACTTGGATTTGCGCTTCGAAAGCGGCGACCTCGGCTTCCAATTCAAGCACCTCGGCCTGCAAACGCGCTTCGGCTTGGTTTTGATCGACGCCCTCGCGTTCCAAACGCACCTGTTCGGCTTCCAGCAGTGCGCGCGAGCGCTGTTCTTCGCCAGCGAGCCGAGCGGCGTCGATATCGGCCAACAAACCGGCGGCGGCGAGGCGCTGCCCGGCTTGCTGCTCGCGTTGTGCTTGGCGCGAGGTACTTTCAACGCCGCGCACCTGAGCTTCGTTTTCGACGCGTTTCAAACGGGCAACGCGGCGCAAGTGGACCAGGGCCTCGGCAAGCGCATCGAGGCGGCGCCGATTGGCAACGACGTTGGTTTCCAGCAGTTGTGCTTCGGCGGCGACGGTTTGACGCTGAAGCTGTAACCGGCGACCATCCAGCACCAACAACACCTCGCCGCGCTGGACGTGGCGGCCCAACTCGAGGTTGTGGCGCACGACGGTACCGCTCAGTTCAGATTCGACGCGCATGGGCGCGGGCCGCAATTCAAGCCGACATTCGGCGGACGTTTCGTATAAAACCATGGACGATGCAAAAAACCAATAACCCCAAACCGCCATCACCAACAAAATCAAAAGTTTGCCTGTAATTAAGTACTTTGGATGATCGGCGCGCATGGCACGCATCGTCTGTGTGAAGAGAACAGACATCGGGTCCCCACGATCAAAAATCTCGAACGGAAACAGGCACGCGCGCGTCATCCGGCACGTCCGCAAGGAACGCCGAAACGGCGTGCACGCGTCGCTTGAACCGGAAAAGTAGGTCGGTTGACCAGTGGGCCAATGGTGCCGTCATCCACACCGCAACAGCAGAGACGCGGGCGCCTTGGCCCTGTGCCCTAGCTGCATCGCTCCAGATGTTGGTCCGAAATGATCCACGGGAACCGCACTTTTCAGGTGGTGGTCGAGTAACCCTCGAATAACTTTAAAGGGGTCTAAAGAATTTATCGATAAAAGTGCCTTCCGGCATAACCCGGATAACGCACCACCATAAGGCCGACCCCATATTTTTTTCAAGCTCTTTCTCGCCAGTTCTTTAGCGTTTCGTGACAATTCACCCGACGAATTCAATTTCCGTCCAGAGTGCAAAATGCCCGCTGAAGCCGCATAAAAATAGAGAAGTTCACGGAACAAAACTTCGTTCCTTCATAAATTAACATCGATATCGTCAGAGTCCAAGCCCCGACGCCAACCCAGACACAGGTGGTGATTGCGTTAGCGTCGGCGCGGCCGCGTGGCCGCTAGTCGACCCAGGTTAGATCAAAAAGAACAGCGGCTTCACCGCGTTCAGCGATCAGTTTCTCCAAGTGCCGTACCAGCTTTTTGCGGCGCTTGAGTAAGCTGCGCACTTCGGCCTTGCGCAAAAAAGGTGTCAGCACGGCACTTATTTGTTCGTCGCTAAGGGTTTTGAGCTGCTGGAACAAGGCGCGATCGCAGGCTTCGATAAGCTTGGCGTCACGCAACAGCGGATTGCGATCAAAGGCACGCGTGTGGTCGATGTACCACAGGTTCCATTTGTGGTCGAAAAGGATGTTGCCCTGATTGCGGTCGAGATTTTGAATAAGCGCGTCAAAGACCCGCATGGTTTGGTCCTGGCGGAAGAAACGCTTGGAATCGGGAATGGCAACGCCCTGTTCGACGCGGTTGGTTTCCGTCATGCTGTTCTCAATCCAAAGCTGAAACGAGCCGCGTGTACCGCCGTAATCGCGCAATACGACGGGCGGGACGCGATACAAGCCGAGCAAACGGCTCAAGTGATAAGCGGCAACCTCGTACCCAAAATAATCGTTGACGCGGCTGCCGGCGCCACGTTTGAAGTCACCACCGTGATCGACGGTGCGGAAGATGGCACGGAACGCGGCGTCGGCGTGGGTCATTTCGGCACGACGCGGCAGCGTTTTACCGCTGCCGAGCTCTTTGAAGGTACCGACCTCGGCCTCGCGCAACAACTGCAGGACTTGGTTATCGCCACGAAACGGTTGTGGCTGACCATCGCGGTTAATGTAGGTGCGTTGGTGATCGGGCGTTAACGCGGCCACGGCGGCTTGATCGGGTTCGGCGGCAAGGCCGGTCCATATGGCCGGCACCGGCGGCACAATCGAAGCAACCGGCCCCTCGCCGAGAACCGGCGGCTCGTTGGCCGATGTGGCGTCGCTCAACAGGATTTGGCTGCGATCCAAATACAAGGCCTGAAACGTGTTGTCACGAATTTCCAGCGCGGCCGGCGTGCCACCGTAAACTCGGTGCAACATGCCGGTATCGACCAAAAAGATGCGACCCCCGAAACGCATGGCAATGCCCGAACCTTGCGGCGTGTGGCCGACGACGAAATGGCTGACATCTTCACGCTTGAGCAGTGTTTCAACTTTTTCGCGGTCGGCGGTTTCGTCCCAATCGGCAAAACCGCGGAACCACAAGGCGTCTTTGCTGTCGAGCTGAATCATTTCGGCCTGAAAGTTCACAAACTCAAGCAGCAGCTCGTTGTAGGCACGATCATCGGCGGAGAGTTTCATGCGATTGCCACGTACATCGCGTTTGGGGTTCTCTAAATGACGCTTGGCGGCACCGAGCATTTCGCCCAAATCGTCGTAGCGGGTAATACTGCCGGCCTCAATCATGGCGGCGCGATAGCGGTCGAAAGCCGCAATATCATGGCGCAACCGTTGGTTGATAGCGGCTTCGGACCAATCGGAACCGTAGCGAGCAGGATCCAAACCCGCGTGCATGAACAAGGTATGACCCACACGCAGGACAGCATTCTTGCCGCGCAACCATTGGCCGTAACGGCCCTCAGGCCCGATGGCGTCGATGTATTCCAGGTAGCCGGGCGGGCGCCGACTGTACCATTCTTCGCGAAAGGCTTTCGAGAAGTGCGGTGCTTGCAAGCCCATTAAAACATCTGACTTGCGCCGAAGTTTTACGAAACTCTGGTAGGCTTTTTTGCGTAACTTCTCTGCATTGTCGCCGGCAAAAGCGGCATAACTTTCCGGCGCGGCATCGCGCAAGAACAGGGAAAGGTTCATCGCTTCGTGGTTGCCGATCAGCACATGCACTTGACCGCCCTGGGCGGGTGCCTGCTGTTCGAGCTGCATCAGCAGATCAAACACCTGGCGAACTTCGTAGCCGCGATCGGTGTAATCACCGGTCTGCACCATGATAGTGTCGCCACCTTGCCAGGCAAGATTTTCGTCGATTAAGTCAACTTTTTTGAGAATGGAGACCAAAGCCTCGTAATCGCCGTGAATGTCCCCAATCGCAACAATGCGTTGACCGGGATTCGGCGTAACAACATCAACGGCCGCGTGAACGCCCAACACGAACGACGCGACCAACAACACAAGGGTAAAACTTCTTTTCAAAGTGACGCACCTCCGGCGCGCGGATTGCTTTAGTTAGCTACTGTTCCTATCGAAAAAATGGATCGGAAACCTAATTTGGCGCGAATGGCGCAGCGAACAGCGGTCCTTCATCAAGAGGCGACCGCCCCGTCCCGATCAACACGGCATGGCCTGGCGCAAACAACAGACCCAACGCAAAGGCAACGCGTATCGCGGGTAAGCGACAGGATGCGGCGGCACTACGACGGGTCAAAGTTGGGTCTCGGTCGCAAACCGGACCCTGCAACAGACGAACTCACAAAAAATTAACGCAAGGATGGCGAAGCCGGTCAACCATTTTTAGGCTTAGGCATCCAGAAAATGCGGATTTAGCCCTTTTGTTCGGATAACATCTGCCGAAAAAGCGCTTTGACAATATCGATGTTATTGGCCATCAGGTCAAAAAAATCTTCTGCATCAACGATGATTAGATGCAAGTCACGGGTAACACGCGCGGTGCAACTGCGCAGCCGCCCGCTGAGAATGTCTTCGTGACCAAAGGCGTCGTGGGTGCCCAAGGTGCGCGACACGCCCTTGTCCTCGAGTACCACTTCCCCGGAAACCACGCAAAACAAGTACTCGGCGGCATCGCCAGGCGTGTAAATGGTTTTACCGGCCTCGAAATGGGTTTCGTCGGCGAGATTGGAGATGCCCAACACTTCACCGGCGGTGCAGTAACGAAACAGGTTGACCTCGCGCAGGAACAAGATCTTTTCGATTTGGGCCATATCGGTCATAGCAGCGGCTCCCAGGAAGCGTTAAGGTGTCGGCGATTTGCGGCCGGCGCGTATTTGTTGCCACACCCATGCGGCGGTTTCAAGAACAAAGTCGTTGGTGGCTTCGCGACTCATGCGTTCGATAAGCGGGTACAAATGATCGAGCTGCTCGGCATAAACGCGATACACCGCCGCGGCCGCAATCGCATTCTGCTGGGGATCACCGGGGTGGTGCTCCAAAATCAGACGCGTTAAGGTGGCGGCCACGGGTTCTAATTCGATTTGAAACAATTTGGCGCCGACTTTGAGTTTATCGCTCAAACGCGTATCGCCGATGACGGCCATCATATGGCGGTGAATGTCGCCGCTTATGGCGCTGTCCAGATACTCGACGGCGTTGCTGCGGCGCTTGGGTTTGACGCTGACCAGGTTGCGTTCGGCGGCGCGCAAATCCTGCTTAGGATAAAGTAAACTAATCAACCCCAAGAGGTTGGATAACTGGGACACCAAACGCTCGGCCAGCAGTTGGTGCAACAGAGTCGGCACGCGTTCACCGCGATAGTTCCATTTAACCAGCGGACCTTCCAAGCGACCGAACCGCTCAAAATCCAAGGCCTGCAGATCGGTGAGACGACGCATGTAGCGGGCGGCTTCACCATAAATCGCCTGGCGAATCTTGCGCGCGGCAAAGCTCATATTGACCTTTTTGCCGCAAAGGGTGCCCAGCGCTTCGATGACCTTGTGGCGCAGGAAGGAATCGCGGGTGGTCAAGTTCTCGATCAGGGCCGTTGCGGAAGCAAGGCCACCCACTTGGGCGATGGTTTTGGGAATGGCGCGACGCACCCAAACGTGCTCGTCGGTATCGTTCATAAAGTGAACCAACGCCGGAATAACGGCCTCACCAGAGGCGACGAGCGCCTGACGACAGGCATGTTTAAGGCGCCGTTCTCGCATGAGCGAGATAAGCGTGGGCACGTACATGGGGTTGGGCTCACCGCTTTCGGCGCGTTCCTTGACGGCGCGAATCGCTTGGCGCACCACGCTTTGATCTTTGTCGTAGAGAAACTGAACCAGTTGCATTTGGAAGTGGGGATCGGGAATTTCGCACAGCGATTTGGCGGCCTCGGCCCGGACTTGGGCGTCGGCGTCGCGGCTCATTTCCACCAAGCTCTTGCCCGCTTCTTTGACCATGGCGTCGTCGCCGTAACAGGCCAAACAGGCAATGGCGGCGGCACGCACGCGAAAATCGGGATTGGTGATGTGCGGGTGCATTAGCTCGCAGGCGTTTTCACCTTGCATGCTCGACAAGGTACGCACCACCGTGGCGCGCACTTCGGGATCGGCGTCACTGAGGGCCCGGCGAATTAAAGGCAAAGCCTCGTCGCGTTGGGTGGCGGCCAACACGGCCAAAACGCGCATGCGCACCTGAGGGCTGTCGTGGTGCAACAGCAAGGCCGGGATTAAGTGGCTTTTTTCGTTGTTTTCCAGCAGATCCATGCTGTTGAGGACGCGTTTGGGATCGCTGCTGCCCAAACCCTGAAACAACAGCTCCAGAGAGGCCATATCGTTGACGTTAAAGTGGATCGGTTCGCTCAGG
Source organism: Holophagae bacterium (assembly GCA_030429565.1). Classification (GTDB taxonomy): domain Bacteria; phylum Acidobacteriota; class Holophagae; order Acanthopleuribacterales; family Acanthopleuribacteraceae; genus Acanthopleuribacter. Next base: position 117,974 of record JAUIFE010000018.1, read on the forward strand.
GCGGCGGTTTGCAAGGAGTCGCGGTAACTGTTGATGTAGTGCTTGTGGGTGAACAGCGTGACCGTCAACCACACCAGTGCCAGCGCCAGCGTGATCCAACCGACCTGCAGCGGGTCAACCCACTGGAAACTTACCGAAAGCAGCACCAAGGCCGCCGCACCGCGACCGAAACGCGTGACAAACACGTCGATGTAAGCTTTGGCTTTGCTGCGGATTTCGGGTCGCACCGGCAGGAACAGCAACTCGCGCGTGACCTGCTCAATCGAATGGCGAAACCCGCCCTCGCCCACCTTCAGGCAAAAAACGGTGGCCAGCAACACCTCGGGCAACATGCCGGCACTGAGCAAGACGAGCACGGTGCCCGCGAAAATGGTGAAGGGCAACACGCGCATGCCAAAACCCACGCCCAAATTGCGGTGGATGCGGGTGGTGAGGAAGATTTGAAAGACAAAGGCCGAGACGCTGATAAGCGAGAAAAGATTGCCGAACATCGAGGTGCGTTCGCTGAGGTCGCTGGTGGCGTTTTCCACGACCCAATTGAACTGGAGATCGACAAACTGGGCCAACAACAGCGAAAGGAAGGTGGTGGTGGCCACCAGTTTGAGGTATTTATCGGAAAAAATGAGGGTCATGCCGCCACGCGCCTGATCGCCTTTGGAGGGTTTCGGCGGCAAAGTGGTTTTCTCGCGGCGGCCGCCTTGGCGATCAATGGCGTAAATCAAAAAGGCGAGCGCGACGAGCATCGCGGCACAGACAAGCAAAACGTGGCGCGTTTCGCTGACGAGCGCAATCGCGCGCGCCAATTGGCTGCCGACCATGCCGCCCAAGGCACCGCCGGCGGCGATTAAGGCAAACAAACGCTTGGCACGCTGCGGATCGAAAATATGGTTGGCAAACGACCAAAACTGGCTGACGGCAATGCCGAAAGCAATGCCGACCCAAAGGTAAAAGGCGAAGGAAACCCATTCGGTGGTATGGCGGAACCACCACCAAAACAGCAACGAACCGCCGGCGAGAAACAGATTGCTGCCGGCCGAGAGATGGCGGCGTGGAAAACGGTCAACGAAGCGGCCGTACACGCGCAGAATCGGATAGGAAATCAGCGCGACGGAAAAGTACGCAAGCGGCAGTTGCACGGCACCCATGGTGTCGACAAAGGTGGACTGGCGCACAACCTTACCGGTGTAAAAGCAGGCGAACAGCAAACCGGAATAGGTAAGGATTAAGGTGGCGATCCAACCTTCGCCCGCACGGATGTCGATCCCCAGATAGTGAAGGATGGTGTTCCAAAAAGGAATGTCATGGGATGAACGCTGCGGTTCCGTGGGCGGATAGATCGACATGATGCACTCGAAAAGGTGTAACGCTAAACGGTTAATGAAGGAACGGCGGTACCGGGGCGCATCGGCACAACGCGCGCGCCGCAAAAGGCCACGACGACCAACAGGCACGCCCGAACCGTGCGCCGCCGAGGCGCGAAGCGACCGAGCCGACCCACGCCGACGTTTTGTGAAGCAATCCGGGTTAGAGGTATGTTAGCGCCAAAGGGCGGGCGCCGACAATGCCCGAAGCAGAGCTGGGCGCTTGCCGCGCCAAACCGCGACGGTGCGGCGACCCCATCAGCCCATGTTATTTTTTCATGAGGCCGACCAAGGCCAGCAAAATCACGGCGCCGACAAAGGCCGTAATCAACTGGCCGATCAGGCCGCCACTCACGTGCAGCCCAATCATGCGAAAGGCGTAACCACCGACATAGGCGCCGACGACACCGACAATCAAGTTTCCGAACATATTTAAGCCGCCTTTCATCACCTTGCCGGCCGCAAAGCCGGCGGCCAAGCCGATGAGCAGCATCAGAACCAATTCCATGATTGAACCTCAATGTATTAAATGCGTTAAAACCTGAAAAGCGCGACATTTAGCAGGGATTTCAGCCAAGCAGCCCAACGACCAAAGCCAGTCAAAAAGAGGCTCCTAGGCGGCCACCTTTTACCCAAACTGCTTCGCGCCGTACTTTTGGCAAAAATCATTCACATCTATCGCGATTTTCGGGTTTTAGGGCGAATCAGGTCGCCAAACTCGGATGCGCGATTTCTGAAAGAGCTCATCTTAGCAGAGCGACGGCATCGACATAAGAGGCGTGCGTCGGCAAAAACGCGACGGGCGCGAACGGCGTCCGGCCCACGGAAGCCTTTGAGGCACCCCCGGCTCCGTGCTAAAGTGCCGTAAAACCAACGGAACGACGTCACCTCGCGGGTTTCCGCCGCCCTATGCGGCCGTCCCCGGCCCATCGCGGCCCCTGCGTTTCGCTGGCAAAGCCTTCGTCCTTGACCGGCCGGGCCGGTCCATCAAATCTCACTAGGTGTATTATGCGCAACCGCCTTGGTTTCCAACGGTTCTCGTCGCCGTGCGCGACATGGTTACGGCCGCTGATCGGCTGTCTGCTCTGGTTTTCGATGTTTGCTATGGCGGCCGACCCACCGCTCGCGCTGGTCATCCACGGTGGCGCAGGCACCATCCTCAAAGAAAACATGACCGAAGCCGGCGAAAAGGCCTATCGCGACAGCCTACAGCAAGCACTTGAACACGGCATGCGCCTCTTGCAAGAGGGTAAGGACTCGGTCGAGGTGGTGGCCGCCGTCATTGTGTTGATGGAAGATTCGCCGCTGTACAACGCCGGCAAAGGCAGCGTACTCACCCACCAAGGCACCTTTTCACTGGACGCCTCGATTATGACCGGCCACGATTTGCAGGCCGGCTGCGTCGCCGGCGTCGCCACCGTCAAAAACCCGATTCTGCTGGCGCGCGCCGTGTTAGACCACTCACCCCACGTTTTCCTTTCCGGCAGCGGTGCTGAAGCGTTTGCCGCCTCGGTCGGGCTTGAGACGGTCGACCCGCAATGGTTCCGAACAGAACGCCGCGTGCGCGAATGGCAGAAAGCACGAGCCAAGGAAGCACCGGCCGCAACCTCCGTCAAACCCAAAAAGTTTGGCACCGTGGGGGTGGTCGCACTCGACCGCAAAGGCAATTTGTGTGCAGGCACCTCGACCGGCGGCATCACCAATAAAAAGTTCGGCCGCATCGGCGACTCGCCGATCATCGGCGCCGGTACCTACGCCGACAACCAAACCTGTGGCGTTTCGGCAACGGGTCAGGGCGAATACTTCATTCGCGCCCATGTGGCCGCCGATATCGCCGCGCGCATCGGTTATCGCGGTGACAGCCTGCAACAGGCGGCCGATGCGGTCATCCAAACCAAGTTAACCGAGATGGGCGGCAGCGGCGGCGTGATTGTATTGGACCGCCAAGGCGAGGCCGCCTTTTCGTTTAACACGGCGGGCATGTACCGCGGTTATTACCGCGCCGGTGAAAAGCCACTGGTGGCCATTTACCGCGAAAACGAACCACAACCCTAGAAGAATCAAGTGCTCGGACGACCCGGACACTTGCCGCGGCGACGGTCCGAACGCATTTTTGGTGTGCTTTCAACGGTTTCAAAACTAAAAACGTGAACCCGCTTTAGTTCTTTGTTTTGACCGTTCTGCAAAAAAAACCGTGAAGATTGTCACTTTTTTACGACCCTTTCGATGAATTTCCTACGCCTTTTACCGATAATTTTAGCAATACCCCTCTTTCCCGTTCCGCACTGAGGCTTTCATGCTTACCAAAACACCGCAGCTTAAAAAAGCGCTGGAAGATCTTAAGACCTCTTCATCGGACATGCTCGGCAAAGGCCGCGCTTTGAAGAAGTCTTTAGTCGAGAGCACCTTAGGCACCAAGCTCGAGAAACACGCACGCCTTGAGCTGGTGCTCGACAAGTACATTGAGCTCTTGCAAAACCAGCTCATCCCGGCACTGGAAGACGTCATTCAACCCGTGCCCGAGAAGGAACCGGAAAACTGTGGCGGCAAGCGACGCGGCTTACCGCGCTACCGCCGCCGCCTCTCCATGTACTACAGCTTGCCCGGCCAACGTACCAAACCCCGCCATGCCTTTTCGCGCGATGTCGGCGCGATGGGGCTGTTCATTATGTCGAACCGCCTTGAGAAAGTCGGTCAAGCCCTTCAGGTTGAAATTGAAGTCCCCGAGATTGGCAAAATCCACATGCAAGCCGTCGTGGTTTGGACCAAGTGGGTCCCACCGCCCTTGCGCAGTGTCGAGTACACCGGATTTGGGGTGCGGCTGACTTATGCACCCCAAAGTTGGTATGAGTTTTTCCTCTCGGTCGAGGAACAAGCCCACCAACACGGCGACAAATCCAAGAGCTAACCTACGTCATTGCACAACTTTACCGATTTAACGATGCAAAAGCTTCAGCTTTTGGGCACAGCTCAGATATAATCAGGAAGCGCGAATTTTGTAGACCGGTCGGTTTAGATGAAAAGAGATACTAAAAATCAACTGCTCGAAAAAGGTCTTGAAATCATGACCTGCAAGGGGTTCAACAACACCGGCATCCAGGAGGTCCTCGATGCCGTCGGCGTCCCCAAGGGCTCCTTCTACCACTTTTTCAAGAGCAAGCAGGATTTCGGCCTGCAAATGATCGATCACTACGCCGCCCAATCGCGCGAACAACTCAACACTTACCTGGGCGACGATCAGTACCCCCCCCTGGAACGACTGCAGCGATTCTTCCAATCGGTGCAGACCAAAATGGAAGAAGCCGATTACACCGGCGGCTGCCTCATGGGTAACATGAGCCAAGAAATGGGTGACTTATGTGCCGCCTTCGAGAAAAAACTGGCGCGCAAATGGCAAGCCAGCGTGGCCGCCATCGCCGACTGCTTAACCGCCGCGCGCACCGAAGGCAGCCTCAAAGGGGATTTCGACCCCGACGAGCTTGCCGATTTCTTACTCAACAGTTGGCAAGGCGCCATGACACGCATGAAGGTCACACGCTCGTCAGAGCCGTTAGAAACCTTCCAAAAAATCGTGTTCACCCAGTTGCTAAAATAAACCAGACAGTCTAGATCCACCCCGCGATACACACGAAAAGGCGCCCACCCGGCGCCTTTTTTTCATTTCTCACCTCTTACGCCCTCAAAGACTCAAATCAAGCTAACCACCTAAAAACCAGAGATTAATACACACCCCACCCAATCACCCAAACCTCAATCCGGCCAAAAGTTACCGCACACGGGTTGACAGACCGACCGGTCTACTATAGATTTACGCTTCATGGCACGCGGCACCCTGTCCCGTGCCGGGGCGGCACCCCCCTTCCACGGCGCACGCGCCGCCCCCGATCGCCGGCAACACACTTGCCCGCGGCGGCCGCATTGGCCGTCTCGGTAAGCACCCCTACGCGCGGGGCGCTTTCCGAGGCAAGCGATGCGCAACACGCCCCCGATCCCCGCCAAACGCGGCATCGCCGTGTCGACGTCCCAACCGGCTCCTTTTGACGAGCAAACCACACCCCGGACGACGACCGCCATGACCGCCACGGCACCGGCAAGACGCGGCCCCATGCCGCGTGGAGGTAACCCTATGCCACATCACATCGCTCGTTTTTCTCGCACCCTCATTTCCCGTATCACCCTAATCGGCCTCATCTTAACAACCACCTTCGGCAACGCCGCCGCCGCCGAACGCGCTTGGGGCCTCGACGATTTAAACCTCAACGCCCCCTTGGTGAGCGAAGAACAAGGCCCGATCGGGCTCGACCGACTCGACTTCATTCTGGGGAACGGCGAAGGCTCCGACAACTATCGCTTAGCCTTACAGTGGGATTGGTTCACACGCACCAGCCGCAAGGGCGCCTGGACGCTGGCCGGTTCGTTATCGCCCAACTACTCGGTCTTCGACGGCGCGCAACGCGCCGACGGCGGTCGCGCTCGCTTGCGTGACGTCGGCTTAACCCCCATCTTCACCATTATCCCTAACCGTATCGGCAACAGCCATTTCGCGCCGTTTCTGGAAGTGGGCGTGGGTCTGCACTACCTCACCGAAAAAAACATCGGCTACAAATCGTTCTCAACGAACTTCCAGTTCGGCGATCACATCGGCGTCGGCGCCTACTTCGGACGCCACCAAGCCTATAAGCTGGCTTACGTCTTCCAACACTTATCGAACGGCGGCATTGAAGCCCCCAATCCCGGCATCAACTTCCACTTGGTCACCTTTGGCTTCCGCATGGGTCGGCGCTAAACAACACACCGCGCCACACACAAAACAGGAAACTCAAAAAGCCGCGATAAGCAGAAATAGCGTTGGACATCGACGGAGCGCAACGCAACACAAAAACGGACACCCGGCAAAAGGGCAAATCGCACCCTCGCACAAACAATCGCCGGCTGGAATAGACCGCCGCCCCTCAAGAATCAGGCTTTATTGCATAAAAAACCCCGGTCAGGTAACCGGGGTTTTTTATGGACCAAAGAAGGTCTGTGACATTAAAGGATTTCAAGCAACTCGATCTCGAAGATCAACAGGCTGTTGGCGGGAATGTTGGGGGTACCACGCTCACCGTAACCCAATGCGGGCGGAATGTAGACTTCCCACTTAGCACCAACCGGCATTTCCACCAGCGAATCCTGCCAGCCCTTGATAACGCCACGCAAACCGAACTCAGCCGGCTTGTTGCGCTTGTAGCTGCTGTCGAATTCGCTGCCGTCGATCAAGCGACCACGGTAGTGAACTTTAACGCGGCTCTCCAAAGAGGGTTTGTCGCCGTTGCCGGCGGTCAGCACTTTGTACTGAATCCCGTTTTCAAGTGTTTGGATGCCGTCTTTTTTCTGGTTCTCCGCCAAAAAGGTTTCTGCTTTAGCGAGGTTTTCGGTCAGTTCTTTGTCACGACGCGCTTGTGCTTTAGCCATGGCGTAATTGCGCAGTTCGGTCATGATTTTCTGCATTTCCTCTTGGGAAACCTTGTTTTTACCGGCGGCGCCGTCGTTGAAACCCTTCACGAATTCGTCGAGGTCGATTTCAATGTTGTCGCGGCTCAGGCCTTCGCCGTATTGCTGGCCAAGGATGTAACTTACTTTCATTTTATCGGGCGCGGCGGGTGCGGCACCTTGAGCGGTAGCCGGCTTGGGATCGCCAAAGAGGCAAACTGCGAGAAGCAGGGTAGTCAGTGTCATCGACATGGTGTTCCTTCCTCGCCAAAAGCCGCACCAACAAAACAGGCGAACGACTAGAGACGAGCTTGTTCATCGTAAATCGGCAAACCCGTCTAGCCCGCATTTCTCACCACGCGGAAGCCGCGTGCGCAGGCGCCGCGGATCGGTGAGAGATACGGACCGGAAACGACCGACAAAACCGGCGCGCAGCAGGGCGGCACGGCGGGTCGACGGGTGCCCGGCAGGTCCGTCCGCAAGGGCGAACAGGGTCCAGCCGCCGATTCTAACACCGGCAGCGCCCGCGACCCAAGTGCGCAGGCGCGGGAGACGGCTTTTTGCGGGCGGGCTCACCAAAAATCACAAAAGCGCGACCTCGCCAAAATGAAAAAATGAACACGGCGCCACGCCCTCACAAAAACCAGATAACCCACGGTCACCCAGTGTTTTATTGCAATTCTCCCAATCATGAATCCCCACTCAACTTTCACGTTACCCACTTGCACTTCCCGCCAATCTTTGATACTTCAAAGGACATTGCTACCTTTGGTCGGCGGTATCACGCCCCACATTCCTGTTTACAGCGCCTTTTGCGCGGCACCGTGTCGCGACGCTGTAGTTAGGGGTCAACCTAAAACAACAACCTTCGGCATGCCGTACCGCCCACACACCCGTCACTGGGTGATTCTGGTGTGCGGGTCGATTGATTCGCTGCGAGGCGACGCCGCGTCATGCCAACGCCCTCAAGGTTTTTCTTCATTCATTTTTTATTCTCCAAGCATGTTCTACCTTTAGGCGACTGCACGAAAGACCCACCTCGGGAACCCGTGTGGATTTCCGATCCGCTTGGATTAAGCCTCAAACGCTGATCGATGGCTTTCTGGTTCGGTTTCCCACCTCATTCACGCACAACGAGGCTCTTTCATGTCTAACAGTACCAGTCATATACTCGAAAACAGCGAGCGTTTGCAGCAAGTTAAAGAATCGCGCGTGCTCGACCAAACCGATTATTTCGAAAGCGCGGTCGGCCCGGTCCTGCAAATTATCGGCAAGTTCATGGGCAACTCGCGCGTGGCGCTCTCGCTACCCGACAAAGCCAGCGGCGAATTGTTCATGCAAACGGTCTACGGCTTGACCGTCGAACAGCAGAAGAAGGGCCGCTACAAAATCGGCGAAGGGATTACCGGCCGCGTCTTTCAAACCGGCGAACCCGAAAGCGTGCTCAATGCCGCCGACGAACCCGATTTCCTCGACCGCATTATGGCTCAGGGATTGGAACCCAAGGATTACAAGTCCTTCATTTGTGTGCCGATCAAACGCGGCAAAGAAATTTTGGGCACGCTCAGCGCGGTGTGCGACATTCCCGACCAACGCACCCTCGACGAAGACCAACAACTCCTGAGCGCTTTAGCCGGATTGGTGGTCGAGGCTTTTAAACTGCGCGAAACCGCACTGGAAGATCGCCAGGAATTAATCGACGAGAATGTACGCCTCAACGCGCAGCTTAAGGACCGCTACCGACCCGCCAACCTCATCGGTACCTCAAAGAGCATGGGCGAGGTTTACCAACAAATCCGTCAGGTCAGCCAGTCGGAGGCAACAGTCTTGCTCCTGGGCGAAAGCGGGGTCGGCAAGGAACTGGTGGCCCATGCGATCCACTACGAAAGCCTTCGCGCCAACGGGCCCTTTATAAAGGTAAACTGCGCGGCGCTGCCCGAGTCAGTCTTGGAGAGCGAGCTTTTCGGCCACGAGCGCGGCGCCTTCACCGGCGCGATCAAAACACGGAAGGGTCGGTTTGAACAGGCCCACGGCGGAACCTTGTTCCTCGACGAGATCGGCGACTTTTCGCCGTCGATCCAGGTAACACTTTTGCGTATTTTGCAGGAGAAAGAGCTGGAACGGGTCGGCGGCGACCGCACGATCAAAGTCGACGTGCGCATCATTGCGGCGACCAACCGCGACCTGCAACAACTGATGAATGAAGGCAAATTCCGGCAAGACCTGTACTACCGCCTGAATGTGTTCCCGATCCACATACCGCCGCTGCGCCAGCGCAAGCCGGACATTCCGCTGCTGTGCGACCACTTCATTATGAAATACAACCGCATTAACGGTAAAAGCATCAAACGCATTTCAACCTCAGCGATCGACATGCTGATGAGTTACATGTGGCCGGGCAACGTGCGCGAGCTTGAAAACTGCATTGAAAGAGCGGTGCTGCTCAGCCAGAACGACGTCATTCGTTCGATCGACCTGCCGCCGACCTTGCAAACGGCCGACACCAGCCAGACCCGAACGATCGGCTCGCTGGAACGCTCGCTGGAAAACATGGAACGAGAACTCATCATGGACGCACTGATTTCCACCCACGGCAACATGACGCAGGCGGCCAAGGCACTGGGTTTAACCGAGCGTAAAATGGGGTTACGTGTGCGTAAGTACAACATAAATGTCAAAAATATTCGTGCAGGCAGCTAATCCACCAACAGGCACAACTTCAAGAAAAAATCCCCCCCAAACGCCTGTAAAAAAAGCACATCTACCCGCCACAAGCCAACCCCACGGCTGATTCCTACACAAAAGTAGGGTCACAAAGTGGCCTGACAGCCTGCATAAAAGCCATCAGGCGTTGCCGCACCTGGACCAAGTCTTTGACCAGGTGCGACAACACCCTGTGCGCCGCCACTATTTTGTTTAGCGACCAACCAAAATCGCCAAAACCACGGCCAAACCTTGTGCCTGTAAAGGTTTAGTGAATCACCTTTATTTTGAAAGAGTTAACAAGACTACTGAATGACACTTCAGAATTATCAACATCCTACCAAAACGTAGGAGTCACCCTCGTTTCCTACGTTTTGGTAGGACAAGACATAGCAAAAACGGTAGCTCCCTCGGCAATGCTTGCCGAAATGCGTCATACGCAAAAACACCTAACCACCTCTTTTCAATAGCTTAATCTATTTTATCTACCCCGCACATCGCAGCTTGGCACAGTTTTCGCCTTATAGGGGGACAACCGAACAGGTCGTTCCTACGAATCTTGTGATGCGCCATCACAGGAATCCACCGGCGAAATCGTTCCCTTCTCTGTTTCGCCGAGTCTCCCAATACGGAACCCCTATCACGACGACAACGGCCGGTATTCGGGATTCATCATTTGAGGAAATGCTTTATGACAGGGTCAAAAAAACTGGTTTTCGTTTTGCTGCTCCTCGCAGCAGCCCCCATGTGCCTGGCCGAGTCGGCCACCGTCACTGACGAAATGTTCCGCATCAACAACACCTGGATGATGGTTGCCACCTTCCTGGTTTTCATTATGCACCTGGGCTTTGCCGCACTTGAAGCCGGCTTTACCCGCTCCAAAAACACCGTCAACATTTTGTTCAAGAATGTATCGATTTTATGTATCGGCATTTTAGCCTACGCCTTGGTCGGCTTTAACCTGATGTATCCCGGCGAGTCCTTCGCCGGATCTTTTTTCGGCTTTGCCGGGTTCGGCATCAACGCCGACACCACGGCTTTGACCAGCGCATACAACGACGGTTACACCTACTACACGGATTTCTTGTTCCAAGCCATGTTCGCCGCGACCGCCGCCACGATTATTTCGGGTGCGGTTGCCGAACGCATTAAATTGAGTTCGTTCTTGGTATTCGCCACGCTGTACGTCGCCATTACCTATCCCATGGTTGGGATGTGGAAATGGGGCGGCGGCTGGCTGCAAGCCCAGGGATTCCACGACTTCGCCGGTTCCACCATCGTCCACGGCGTGGGCGGCTGGGGTGCCTTAGTGGCCGCCTGGATGCTCGGTCCGCGCCTCGGTCGCTTCCACGATGACGGGCACACCGACATTCACGGCCACAGTCTGCCGCTGGCATTTATCGGCGTGTTCCTGTTGTGGCTCGGTTGGTTCGGTTTTAACGGTGGATCCGTGCTCTCGGCGGACCCGGCCGGAGTATCACTGGTCTTAGTCACCACCAACTTGGCCGCCGCCGCCGGCGTCATCGGCGCCCTGATCGTCTCCTATGCACTCAGCAAAAGTTACGACCTGGGCATGGTACTCAACGGCAGTTTGGCGGGCCTGGTCGCCATTACCGCCGGCGCCGACGTGATTAGCCCGGCCATGTCGGTCATCGTCGGCTTCGTCGGCGGGGTGCTGGTCGTTTTAGGCACCAAGCTCTTGGAAAAAGTACGCATCGATGATCCCGTCGGCGCCATCCCGGTCCACTTAATGTGCGGCATTTGGGGCACGCTTGCGGTGGGCATCTTCGGCAAAGCCGACCCCGCCGTTCTGGGCTATAGCTTGTCGTTTACCGCACAGTTGATCGGCGTCGCCGCCACCGGCGTGTTCTGCTTGATCAACGCGGGCCTGTTCCTGGGTGCGGTCAAAATGGTCGCAGGCATCCGCGTCAGCCAAGAGGAAGAAATGCACGGCTTGGACGCCGCCGAACACGGCATGCAGGCTTATTCCCACCATCCCTTTACCACCCCCAACTAAGGGTTAACGGTTGATACCTCCGAAGCCGGGTGGCGGGACGACCCACCCAAAACCCGGCTTCACCCCCCTTAACCAAGTCCTCTCTCGAACGTGCTCTGCTCTTTGACAAAGGGTTTCCGGTGTCGGCGGCCTTCGCGCCGCACCATTGATACCGACCCGGAAACCGCACTTTTACATGGAACATATTCGTTTCCCCACTTTCCCGGCCTCTCGTCGTTGTGTTCTCCCCCCGACAGAACCCAACGACCCCAGGTGGTCGTCCGAGGGCCTTCCCCCCAGTTCCCTCGGACGACACCATCCCCCATACGGCTCCTCGAGCCAAAGCCGACGCCGGCTCCGCGCAGGACCCGGAACACGGCGTCGCCGTAATCAAAGCGAACGAATAGGATCGATTTACGTGATGCAAAAGCCGTCATTCAGGAACCCCAACCGATGCGACAAACAAGCGACAAACCGGGTCGCGGCGTGTACGGTTGCGGCCTTAACACCGGAGGCACCGGCCTCCGGGTGGCACATCTGCGTCATCTCTCTTGACCCCAAGTATGTCTGGCGGTGCCACACAAAAGACCCTGGACATACCTCCTTCCTTCAAGCCGCCGATGGTCCGGTTCATCGGCGGCTTTTTTTCGTTCGTCCGTCCGCGCCGACGGCCTTTAGCCCGCGCAACCCGTCGTTCCCGATCTAGGTCCGCGCGCTACCGGAAGCGCCAGGTCGGTCGACCCCGAACCCGAGTGGGTTCGCAGATTCCCCAGAGATATAGGAAGGATACGGAGCGATGCAGCATTCAACGACCCCCCAAGACACGCCAACCGCAAATCAGGAGCCCCAAAGCCCCACGGCGTCGGCGTCCCAATATTTCCCCGACGAGCACAGCAGTTGCGGCGTCGGTTTTGTCATCAGTCGCAAAGGCCTAGCCGGCCACGAAACCCTCGCCCAAGCCCTGCGCGCCCTTGCAGCGGTTGAACACCGCGGCGCCTGTGCCGCCGACCGCAAGAGCGGCGACGGCGCAGGCATTATGACGGACATCCCGTTCGAGATGCTCGGCCGCAAACGCGGCGAAATTGCGGTCGCCTTTTTGTTTCTGCCGCAAGATTCACAGCGCCGCGCCTCAATTCGCCACCTCATTGAATCGACCTTCGGGTTCCTCGGCATGACGATCAGCAGTTACCGCGAGGTGCCGGTCAACGCCGAGATCGTCGGCCCGATCGCCAAAACGACGATGCCCTACATGGAACAAGCAATCATCGAACGGCCGCGCCATTGCCGCACCCAACAATCGTTCGACCAATTGCTCTACCGCGCCAAACAATTGTTGCGTTCGCGCGCTTGGAGCGAAGGATTTAAAGGCCACTACTTCTTTGCCTCGCTTTCCACCAAAACCATCATTTACAAAGCACTAACCACGGCATCGGCCCTCCCCGAACTGTACCCCGACCTCACCAACCCGGCCTTCACGACGCGTTTCGCATTGTTCCACCGCCGCTTTAGTACCAACACCAACAGCACCTGGGACAAGGCCCAGCCGTTTCGCATGATCGGCCACAACGGCGAAATCAACACTATCGCGGGCAACCGCAGTTGGAGCTTCTCACGGGAAATGTCGCTCGGCCTCCCCGAGGGCGAGCTGATCACCCACACCAACATCAGCGACAGCGGCAGCCTCAATGAAATGGTGGAAGCGCTTAAGTTCCGCAGCAGCATCACGCGCCTGCCGGAAATCTTGTCGATCATGATCCCGCCGGCCAAAGCGGGCAGTTCGTTTTACAAGTTCTGGAGCCGTGCCATGGAGCCCTGGGACGGACCCGCGCTGGTGGCGTTTAGCGACGGCGAAACCGTCGGCGCGCGCCTCGATCGCAACGGCTTCCGCCCGGCACGCTGGGTCATGACGGAGGATCACTTTTTCCTGGCCTCGGAAAGCGGCACCTACGACATTGACCAAACCCAGGTGGAACGCAAGGGCAGCCTGGCGGCGGGTAGCGGCGTGGCCGTCGACATCCGCTCCGGCCAAGTCGATTTCGGCGATCCCGGCGACAGCGACACCAACCGCAATGCACAGTTTGATCCGCGTCTGGTCACCTTGCACGAGGCCGACATTAGCCTCGAGCCGCTGCACCTCAACAAACTCCCGGTGTTTCAGTACGTCAAAGAGGATCTCGACCGCGTCCTGATCCCGATGATTACCTCCGGCAAGGAACCGATTAGCTCCATCGGTGATACCGCCCGCCCGGCGGTCTTATCGGAACAACCGCGTTCTTTTTTCGATTACTTCTACCAAAACTTCGCCCAGGTCACCAACCCACCCCTCGACTACCTGCGCGAACGCAACGTCACCGACCTGAGCATTTACTTGGGGAAACGCCCCAACATTTTTGCGCCGAAAGAACTGATTCCCCCGGTCGAAAGCATCGAGTTACCGAGCCCGGTGCTGAGCTTGAGCCAAATGGCTTATTTCGAAAAGCAACTGCGCGACAGCGGCCCACAGGCCGACAGCTTGGCCGTTTTGCAAGCCGTCTTCGAACGCGACCGCGGTCCGTCGGCAATGGTTGAACGCCTGGACCGACTGCAGCAAGAAGCGATTGAAGCAGCCCGTCGGGGCGCCTCCATTGTTATTCTCAGCGACAGTGAGGCGAGCCCGGACCAGCCGCCGATCCCCAGCCTGCTGGCGCTGCGGTCCGTCGTCAACGCGCTCAACAAACGTGGCTTACGCCTGCAGGTTAGCGTGATTTGTCACAGCGGCGAGGTGCGCAACACCCACCATGTAGCGGCCCTGATTGGCTTTGGTGCGGCGGCGGTTTGCCCCTACTTGGCATTGGAAGTGGCCCGCTACGAAAACAACCCCAAGCTCAATCGCCTCGATCCCACCACCAAGGAACACAACCTGATCCACGCATTCGAAAACGGTTTGCTCAAGATCATGGCCAAAATGGGCATTTCAGTGGTGCGCAGTTACCAAAGCTCCAAGCTGTTCACCCCGCTAGGTCTGTCAAAAGAATTGGTCAACGAGTTTTTCCCGGGCCTCAAGAGCCCATTGGGTGGGCTTGACCTGGAGCAAATCGCGCAACGGCTGCTGAAGCACATTCCGGCCGACGTCGAACAGTTGCGCGGTTACAAACTCCCCAACACGCATCAATACAAGGAACACAACAAAGGTTTGGTCGGCGAAAAGCACAGCATGACCAACACACGCAGCAAAATCATTCACCAGTTGGCGCGCGAAACCGGCCTCGATCTCGACAACCCAATGCTATACCAAGAGTATGTGCGCCAAGGCCGCCACGACGAGCCCGTCAACCTACGCCACCTGATGAATCCCAAAAGCGGGCCGCAACCGCTGCCGCTCGAGAGCGTCGAAAGCCGTGAATCACTGCTCAGCCGCTTTGGCTCGGGCGCCATGTCGTTTGGCGCCATCAGCGCCGAAGCGCAACGCGACATCTTTAAGGCCATGGCCGCCATCGGCGGACGCGCCAACAGCGGTGAGGGTGGCGAAAACCCCTACTACTACAGCGATGGGGTCACCGCCACCACCAAGCAGGTCGCTTCCGGCCGCTTCGGTGTCACCTCGCGTTACCTGGCGGGCGCGTCCGAGTACCAAATCAAAATCGCCCAAGGTGCGAAACCCGGCGAAGGCGGCCAACTCATG
The DNA here is from genome assembly GCA_030429565.1 of Holophagae bacterium. Taxonomy (GTDB): domain Bacteria; phylum Acidobacteriota; class Holophagae; order Acanthopleuribacterales; family Acanthopleuribacteraceae; genus Acanthopleuribacter. Next base: position 133,167 of record JAUIFE010000018.1, read on the forward strand.
GGCGTGAAAGTCACGCAAGATATCGCCAAGGCACGCCACACCATGCCCGGAATCGACTTGATTTCACCGCCGCCGCTGCACGACATCTACTCGATCGAAGATCTCAAGGAACTGATTTACCAACTCAAACAATTCAATCCCGAAGCCAAAGTCAGCGTCAAGCTGGTAGCGGGCACCAATGTCGGTACGATTGCGGTCGGTGTCGCCAAAGCAGGCGCCGATATCATTCAAATCTCCGGTGGTGACGGCGGGACGGGCGCGGCGCCGATGAGCTCGATGAAACAAGCGGGTTTGCCGTGGGAGCTGGGCCTCATCGAAGCACACCGCGCACTCAGCGAAAACAACCTGCGTGAACACGTCACGCTGCGCACCGATGGTGGCTTAAGCACGGGTCGCGACCTCGTACTGGCGGCCCTGCTGGGCGCGGAGGAGTTCGACTTCGGCAAGTTGCTGCTGGTGGCGCAGGGCTGTGTCATGGCGCGGATATGCGAGAAGAATACCTGCCCAACCGGCATTGCCACCCACAACCCCAAGTTTAAAGCCAAATACCAAGGCACCCCGGAACACATTGTCACGATCATGCATTACCTTGCCGATGAAATGCGGCGCCTGCTGGCCGAGATGGGCTTCAGCCGGCTGCACGACATCATCGGCCGTACCGACCTGCTAACCGTCGCCGAGCAGCACAGCGCCCTAGTGAAACAACTCGGCTTCGACTTGGGTTACTTCACGGCGGCACCGCGGCCATTGGGTGCCAAGCGCGAGAACCTGTTCCAAGAAGGCCTTAACGACCTTAATCAACGCATTTTGGACGAGGCGCTGCTCCCGGGACAAGAACACCAGGCGGTCCACCTCTCCTACGAAATCGGCAACACGGATCGCGGCATCCTGGCCAGACTCGCCGGGGCGGTCGCCGAACGCCAACACCAACAACACCTGGCCGCCTTGCGGCAGACTGAAAACGAGCGGCACGAAGCCTACCCCGCCGACCAAACCAAGAACTTGGTGTTTCGCGGCAGTGCCGGCCAGGGCTTCGGCGCCTTTATGAGCACCGGCATTCAGGTTTTGTTGTGGGGCGAAGCCAACGACAGCGTCGCTAAATCCATGAGCGGCGGTGAAATGGTGATTCGTCCCGGCCAAACCAGCCAGTTCAAATCCCACGAGAACACCATCATCGGCAACTGCGCCGCCTACGGCGCCACCGGCGGCAAGCTCTATGTACAGGGCCGTGCCGGTGACCGTTTCGCGGTCCGCAACAGCGGTGCCCTGGCGGTGGTTGAAGGATGTGGCTTACACGCTTGTGAATACATGACCTCGGGAACGGTCATCATTCTCGGAGCGACCGGTGAGAACATCGGCGCCGGCATGACCGGCGGCTGTTTGTACTTGCTGGACGCCGACCGCAACGCCGTCAACCGCGAATACCTCTCGCCTGCACCGCTGGACGCCGCCGAAACGGCCCAACTCAAACAGCATCTTGAAGATTATGCTCACAAAACCCAAAGCGCCGTTGCCGAGGAGATTTTGGCCGATTGGTCGCATCACAGCAGCCGTTTCGCCAAGTTTCTACCGGTCAAACTGGTCGCCGAATCCGGATTCCCCCGCGTGGTGGAACCGAAAAAGCGCGATAAGGTTGGCTAATTTTGGTCAAAAAGTCTGGAGCGAAACAGCCTGAAAAAGGCGCATTGGGCCGCGCAAGTCGGCCAAGAACCACAAACTGTTTCAATCCAGACTCTTGATCAAGAAAACACCACTGAGTATCGTGCGTTTTCTGGGGAAGGTAAGGCGACGGCGGGCGCAAAGGAAGCCGCCGTGAACGAATTTTAAAGACAACCCGTCCGCCGCCGTTTAATCGGCCGACCGCCGTCGATCACGGCGGACGGGAGCCGTCCGTCAATGCCCAAACGCCTCGAACATAACGCGGGCGAAGCCGACCCTTGCAGCCACTTACGGCGGCGGGGTCGCTGCGCATGGTGGCGAGACAGAAGCCCTAAACCAGAAAACGCGAATCCGAAGATTCGCGTTTTGTTCGGCCGGCTCGATCAGCCCGCATTTTTATGATAGCGATTCCGCCACATTGGCCGGAATAAGCACGCCATATGGCGCATCATTCGCTTATTTTTTATCAGATAATGAGACGCCTCGTTGGCTGGAAGCCGCCAAAGCTTTCTCGAGCTCGGGTTGAGGTTTGCACGCGACCATCATACCGAGGATCTGATGACGATACCCCAAAAGGTCGGCTTCATTGCGAATCTGAGTGTCTTCACCATCCGCTAAACCTTTTGTTTTTAACATATTACTTCCTGCCTGCATGTTCAACCTCTTAGACAACGAACCCCTATCACGAAGGTAGACGCTAATTTGGTTAAAAGGTAAGGACTTACTAAGCTTATCAAGGATAACAAAAACGCAGGTAATAATTGTTACCTTCACCCGCATTTTTTACAGAGAAGTATTGTGCAAAATCTGCCGCATCCCGTCAAGCTCTTTAACTCCTCTTTTTCGGCGTAAAATTTTTCATTGCCAGATCGGCAAATTTCGGAGCGACCCTCTTCGCTTTCAAAAAACGCGAAATACAGCAGATTCAGAACATCGCTTTTTTTCACATTTTCTCATCGCAAGTAGCACACCGGTAACCGCGCACCAGGGCGTGAAGTGTGCCAAAAAGGGCCGACCTAAACGCAACCTCAACGGCATTTTTGCCGCCGGTGACGCCCCCTGTTGCCAGAGAAGTCGATCAGAGTAACGCAGACTGCCAAAATCACCTATGATCTGTACCCAAGGATCCGCATAAAGTTGACCGATCTCACATTTTGGCCCAGCGGCTTATCCAGGTGTGCAGCCGCGCGCACTTTAAGAGCCGTGGGTCGTTGTAACCTGACCCACACTGGACCGTGCATCCGTCCCAACCACCACCCGGTGCGTTTTGCCGGTTGCGCCCGCTCTATCACGGGGGTCCCTTACCGAACACTCACTGACCGAGTTTCGGCGTCTCCAATCATATTCACGCTGCAACCGCGTCCGCCTCGGCTTGCGCCCACGCGCAAGCCACCGCCCTCCGGGTCCCGATTCGACCCAACCGGCGGCGCCGACCGGTAACCTCCCCGGCTCCTGGACACCACGCATGTTTTCTTTTCCCAAGCGACGTTCTTTCCCGCTTGTGCTGCAACGCGACCTCTCCGAATGTGGCTCTGCCTGCTTGGCCATGATCTTCCGATTTCACGGCCTTAAAAACATCCAACAACCCCTACGCGAAATGACCGCTGTCGGCCGTTCCGGCACCACCATGTACCACATGAGTGAGGTCGCCGAACGGTTCGGGTTCGAAGTCGACGGCTACCACCTCGGCAAGTTCGAAATGCTCGAACAAATCCCGCTCCCCTGCATCGCGCACTACGAAAGCAACCATTTCGTCGTCATCTACCGCGTCGGCCCCGACAAAATCAGCATCGCCGACCCCGCCTACGGCAAAACCACACTCACCAAACAAGAGTACTACCAGAAGTGCAACGGCGTCGTGCTCACCCTTAAGCCTCGCGCCGACCTCTTCCAAGACGCCGATATCCAAGAGATTCTGCGCCGCAACGAACGACGCACCCGCAGCGTCTTTCGCCATTTCTACTGGGAAACACTCAAACCCTTCCGCCGCGTCGCCCTCGCGGTGCTCGTCACCAGTTGCGTGCTACAGCTCCTCAGCCTCTTGCTACCCTTTTTCACGCAAACCATTTTGGATCAGGTGTTGGTCCACCAAAACCGCAAACTCCTGTTCGCGATCCTCGCCGGCCTAACCGCCGTGTTCTCGCTTCAGGTCGGCCTAAGCTACTTTCAAAACCTCCTGCTGGCCCAGTTTAAGGTCCAATTTGAGCTGGACTTCTTCAGCAAGTTCTTCTACCACCTCATCCGCCTCAAAACGAGTTACTTCGACACCCACAAACGCGAAGACTTTATCAACCGCTTCCACGAAAACCTCAAAATTCGCGGCTTGTTCTCCCAATCCGTACTGCAATCGCTGGTCGATTCGGTGTTTGCCGTCAACTTCCTCATCGCCCTGTTCCTCTACAACCCGACCCTCGCCGCCATCGCCCTCGTCTTTATCCTCTTTTACCTGGGCGTCACCCTCATCTACACACCGCTGCTCCGCCGCCTCGAAGACAAAATTTTCCACGAGAACCTCAAAAGTATGGGCGGCTTCCTCGACACCCTACTGGGCATTCAAACCGTCAAACTCATGGCGCTCGAACGCATTCAGTTCTGGAAATGGCGCAACCAATACCGCCGCACTCTCAACAAGGTTCTGCAAAGCGAACGCACCTATCTCAACATGCACACCTTTCTCAACAGTGTGTACCTCACCGGCCGACTGTCGATTTACTGGTACGGCGCCTATCTCACCTTCGGCGGCCACATGACGATCGGGCAGTACATCGCCTTTATCACCATCTTCGGCATGATCACCGCCTCACTCGACAGCGTCGCCAACCTGTGGTTCCTGGTCACCGAAACCTCGATTACCTTCTCCAAACTCAACGACGTCCTCATTCAAGAACCCGAACACGCCGACCTGCTGCAACAACAAACCCACCTGCCGCAACCCCACATTCGCTGTGAACAACTGTCGTTTCGCTATGGCGCCGGCGACGAACGCGACGTGCTCAAGAACATTAATCTCGACATAAAGTACGGCGAACGCATTGGTATCGTCGGTCGCAACGGTTCAGGCAAGTCGACACTGCTTAAGTTGTTGGTCAAGTTGTATACCGATTACCAGGGGTCAGTCTTCTTTAACCAGTTTGAAATGCGTGATATCCATCCTGGCTCCCTGCGTCGGGCGGTGTGCATGATCCCCCAGGAACAACACTTTTTTAACGGGACCATTAAGGAAAATATCCTGTATGGGAACCCCGATGCCGACATGGAGGCCGTCATCGAAGCCGCCAAACTGGCCGACCTTCACGACTACGTGTCCAAACTCTACCTCGGCTACAACCACGTCATCGGCGAATCCGGCTCCAACCTTTCCGGCGGCCAAAAACTGAAAATTGGTTTCGCGCGCTTGTTTCTCCAAGATCCCGATGTCATCTTTCTCGACGAGGCCTCCAGCTTCCTCGACGTCGAAACCGAACGCGTCATTATGGACAACCTCTACCGCCGCTTCCACGATCGCACCATCGTCACCATCGCCCACCGCCTACACACCTTGCGCGGCCTCGACCGCATCCTCGTGCTGGACCAAGGCGAAGTCGTCGAACAAGGCTGTCACCAAGACCTGCTCAACGAGCGCGGCCTTTACTACACATTTATCAAGACGTACGTGGACTTCTAGGCCGCCCGCTCTGCTGCAAGGAACCGCTCATGCGTGAGAACCCCGACACCACTGATCCAGATATCACCGATCCCAACCTAACCGGAACCGGTGACGGCGACACCGCCACCTCGATGCTGGCACCGCACCAATACGAAAGCCTCTACGAAGAAGAGGACGTGCCGCTGCTCGACCTCCGCCATAATTTGCAAAAACGCCTGCCCACCGTCGCCGTGCTCTACCTCGCCTTACTGATCCTCGCCGGATTTTGGGTGGAAATCCCCCGCGAACTCCGCGCCAACTTCGTGCTGCGAAGCCAAACCGCCGAAACCATCTACCGCTTCCCCGAGGACGTTTACATGGAAGCCTGCTTCGTGAAAGCCGGTCAAGAAATCGCCACCGGCCACAAAATGATGCGCGTCAGCTCGCCGTTTATCGCCGAGCTGATCGCCGCCCGTCGCCGCGCCCAACGCGAACTCGACCGCTTCCAACAGCACGAAGCCCTGACCTACGACCTCGAAATCAAAAACATTGAACACAGCATCGAACGGCTCGTTTTTCAAAGCCGCAGCTTGAAACTCCAACACCAACTGGCCAATCAAGACCGACGCTCGGCCATGGCCCAGGCCGAAAGCCGCCGCGATTTAGCCCGTGATGTGGCCGCCAGCCGACGCAAACTCGCCGACGAAGCCATCGTCTCCAACGAGGAAGTACAACGCGCCGCCACCGAAGCCCGCATCGAAAGCACCACCGCCCAACGCCTCAACGCCGAAAAACCGACGCGGCGCGCCCTACAACAACTGGAACAGGCCGAACTCGATCTCAACCTGCGCCAACAACGCAATCAACTCAAGTTACGCCGCCAAAATAAAGCCTTGCGCCGACGCCAACTCAACGACCAAGTCGCCCTCGCCGAGGAAGCCATCACCCTCCATTTCGGCGACACCCTCATCGACGGCAACAGCCTAATCCTCAAAGCACCCTTCCCTTCCACAGTAAGTTATGTGTTTCAGGGTCCCCGTCACATCGCCAAACAAGCCGTTGCATTAAAGTTGCTAAATAACTCGGCACAGCTAGAGGCTTATGCTAAGATTTCGGCGGCCGAAATAGGGCATGCCCGGCCTGGCATGGACCTTGTTATGAAAGTTGACACCTTTCCACACTATCGTTGGGGATTTGTCAAAGGCCGCATTCGTTATCTTAGCCTCGCGCCCGATGAGTCAGGCGCCTTTCCTTTTGAAATTAATCTTACTGATACAGGCCGACTCCGCGGCCTGTTACAGGTCGGTATGACGGGAGAATGTGTGATTCAAGTGGAGAATCGCAACTTCTGGGCGTTCCTGCTCGAAGGAATTAGCCGTAAAGCCGAAGAGGTCGTCAACCCGGAGGACTTTAGGTACTAAGAAACCGCGCCGCTTCGTGCTCACGCAACGGCCGTCAACACCCAAGGCAAACAACACACCACTTACCCCGGTCAGGCACAAAAAGACGCCACGAGCGCGCAGCTTGGCACAAGGCCAAAACAACCGGATAACCCATTAAGAGGTAATGGTTATTTCATCAAACCATTTAAGTTAGCGAGGCACACATGACAAGATGCGTCAATCGCTAAAACCTCCTTTTGCGTAATATTATTCGCCGTTTTGCCGATACACTAAAACCAAAAAAGGTGATTTCTTCTATAAACCTAAGAAGATCATTGAAAACCTTTTTTATTTAACGCATAATATGACCGGTACTTAGCGGTCAGACCTGCCGCACTTCGGCATACACCGCTTTCATCTTACATTCATCATAATTTGATCAAACGAATCTAAGGAGAACCTGAAATGCCTTCCCCAGTCGCGACCAAGGTCGCTTCCAAGCCCTTAAAACTTTCTAAAAACGATCTGCGCTTCATCGCCGGCGGTAACACCGGTTCGAACAACAATGGCTCCTCTTCTTCAACCACCACGACGTCCACCACCGACGGGGACATCATCGTTGATGATCGCAAGAAGAAAGGCAAAGTGAAGTAGGTTTCCCGCTTCACGTCACGCCCGGCACACGCGTCCTTTTTTGGTGAGGTTCCCCCTCACGCGACGGTCCGCCAAAAGAACCCGTCGCTTCCGGGTTTCCCCCGGGCTCAAACGACAACCACCACAAGCCTCTCCTGCCGGAACCGTTCGCTTGTGCCGTTGTCGCAGTGTGTGCCGGTTTTACATTCCTCGGTGACAACATCCGGCAGTGGTCGACTCGGCCGCGGCGCTTTCATTGCTGCAAAGCAATCATCGGTGCGCTATGGTGGTTTTCGCCGCTCCCCATCCCGCTCGTCACAAGGGTCGCGTCCGACCCCGCGCGGGCAACGCTTACCGAGGTCGTCCATGTCTCCTCAATCACTCTGGCAGGAGTTCCCCGAACTCTACCGTCATCTCCTACCCGACTGGTTCCGCGAACCCTATCAACCGGAGGCCTTGGCGACCTGTGCCGATTGCGCCATGTGCCGTCCCGACGAAACGCGCTACCAAGTCAAGCATTACCAGCCCGATCTCAAATGCTGCACCTTTTATCCCGATCTGCCCAACTACTTGGTCGGCGCCTTGTTGTGCGATACGCGACCGGAACTGGAAGCGGGACGCCGGCGCATCCTAGGCGCCATCCAAACAGGCGTCGGCGTCAGTCCGTTTGGGATCAGCGCCCCCAAAGTGCGCGAATTACTCTACGCCCACGGTGACAGCGGCGCCTTTGGCAACAGCACCGCGCTGCTCTGTCCCTATTTCGACGGCGAGCATCACAATTGCACCATCTGGGCCTTTCGCAATGCGGTTTGTACCACCTTCTTCTGTAAGTTTAACGACGGCCGCGCCGGCCACCATTTTTGGGCCCAAATCAAAGCGTACCTGAGTTATGTCCAAGTTTTGCTAAGCGAAGTCGCCATACGCGCCCTCGGTATGGATTTAAACGCTTTGCCCGAAAACCCACTGGCCAACAACGACCGGCCCGTGCGCCTTAGCGCGGCCGACCTCGACGGCCGCGTCGACGCCGCCGCCTACCAACGACTGTGGGCTGAACACCAGGGCGCGGAGGCCGATTTCTACCGCGCCTGCTACCGCCACGTGCAAGGTCTAAACCGCGACCACGTGGCACAGCTCGCCGGTTTTCAAGGTGAACGCCTGCTCGCCGCCGTACAAAGCGCCAAAGCGGACATTGATCACCCCAAGCTACCGCAACGGCTACAACGCCATCCCGCCGGTCGCCTGCACGAGGAAGGTCCCGAGCAAATTGTCGCCGAAGGTTTTAACGGACTGACCGTCATGCCAACCCTGTTGTGGCGCTTCGTGACCCAATGCGACGGGCGCCGTCCCACCGAAGCCGTGGTGGCCGCCTTCGAAGCGGAACACGGCGTGGAAATCGACCGCGATCTCATCGCCAACTTAGTGCAGAATCAGTTTTTACGTGAAAGTGAATGCGACTAATCGGCCTCATCGGCGGCGCTCGGTTGGCCGACCTCGGCAATCGTTTTAAGCCAGCCTTCGCCTTCAGCAAAAGCCGGATCCTCAATCATCTGAACAATTTGTGCGTCGTTTAAATCATCAGCCGTACCGACAAAACCAATAAAGGCACCGCGCCCCAGATGCTTGCGACGCTGGACCGCACCGTGCGCCAAGGCAATCACCTGGTCCCAGGCCAGTCGGCCGGGGTGATGCCACAAGAAGGGAAACAAGGCAAAACCCAGCGAGCAGCGCAGTGGCAGGGGCACGTCGCCCACCAAAATCGGCCGCTCCATGAGTACGTGGTGCAGACGCAAGGCAAGCGCCGCCGCCGTGTAGTGCGACGCCTCCTGCGAAACCAACAAAAATTCGTCGCCACTCCAGCGCACCAGCGTATCGCTTTCACGAACCGTGGTGCGCAAGCGCTGCGCCACCTCGCGCAACACCAAGTTCCCCACTTCTTCACCGTGAATGCGATTCATTTCGCGAAACTCATCCAAGCTGATTAAAAAAAAGCCAAGCCCGGACGGCTTGACGGCGTCATCGCAAGTGGCGCGCTCAAAGCGTCGCAAGACCAGACTGATATCTTGATCAATACGCGTTTCAAAATAACGCGTGCTCTGTAAACCGGTCAGCGGGTCCCGCAAGGCTAATTCGGTAATTTCGCGATTGGCCGCCGCCAGTTCCTTGGCCTGCGAGGCAAGGCGATCCTCCAAATTCTGTCGGTGCCGTCGGAATCGCCGGCGTTGAATCACAAAAAAGGCCGCCGGTACCAGCACCGGCAACAACCACAGGGTCCAGCGGACCCAGGCCGATTGCCACAAGGTGGGCGCGACGGAAAAACGGCGCTGCACCGGCTCCGACCACACCCCGTCGTTGTTGCAACTCTTGGCTAGCAAGGTATAGCGACCGGGCTCGAGGGCGGGCAAGGCCACCCAGCGCCGCGCCTGGGGTTGTCCCCAATCTTGAATCACCCGTCCGTCACGCAGCAATTGGGTGCGGAACCGCACCGCCTCTGGATTGGCGTAACAGGAGGAAGTCAGGTAAAAAAGCGGCGCGTTCTGGTGCGGTTCAAAGCGTGGCACCGTCGCCGCATCAAAAGCCTGCCAGGTTGCCGGCGCAAAGGCATACCAGGGCTCGTGCGAATAGGCCGCAATTTGGGTCAGGGGCACCGTTTTATTACGCGGAATGGTGCGCGGCTGAATCACGCTGACGCCGCCCATGGTGCAGAACCAGGCGTTGTTTTGTTCGTCGACGGCAAACCCACTGGCATTGAGTTCATCATCGGCAAGCCCGTCGCGAAAGTCAAAAGAGGCAACCACCGCATCGTGCGCCAACAGGTTCAAACCCCGGTTGGTGCCAACCCAAGTCTGCCCCAAGCTGTCGAAACCAACCAAGTAGATGTCGTCGGAATTGAGCCCCTGCTCGGAAGCAATTTTGCGCCAACCACCGTCGTTCAGATAAACGGCGTGCGCACCGGCCACCCAAATGCGGCCAAGCGGATCTTGAAACAAACCGCGCAAACGCTGTTCCAACTCCACCTCGCTTTTCTGCCAACGGCCGCCCTCCAAACGCCACAGTCCTTGATCGCGCGCGGCCAACCACCACACACCTTCACGCTCGTGCTGGGCGTCGATAACGCCGATTCCGGCAAGCTCCGGCACGGCTTCAAACTGATAGGTGCCGGCTTTGGCACGAAACAAACCGGCCGACGAACCCACGAAAAGCCCATCGTCAACAGCGAAAATACAGCGAACATCTTGCCGCTCGGGCAGACCCGTGGCGGTTTCGCAACGCGCCGGCCCCTCGGCGGGTACGACCAAAAGATCGGCGCCGATACCGGCACCGACAACGTCGCCGTTATCGCGTTCAAAAAACGTGCGATAGGTGGTCCCGCAACCCGGCAAAACCAGGTCAATTGTGTCGTCTAAGTCGAGACGCGCCACACCGTTTTGTGTTCCGATCAGAACGCGGCCGTCGCGTGCTTGAAACAGGGCGCGCACTTGGTCGGTCGGCAAGCCTTGTGCCCGGCGGTAGGCGGTCACATTGCGGTCAGGACCAATATGAGCCATGCCACCGTTACGCGTCCCGACCAACACACCGCCGCGAAAACGATCGTGAACCAAATAAAAAGCTTCGCCACTACCGACGCCGTCGCGCGCTGTATAAGAGACAAACTTCACCTTGGGCACCAACACCAGACCGCCGCTGTCGTAACCGCCCCAAAAGTTGTCCTCGCGATCGATCATCACCGTCAGCAGGGCTTTGCGCGGCAATCCCGAGCGCAGCACACGCGCACCTTGATCGTCGATTGTCAGCAAATCACCGGCGCGCGTGCCAATCAACAAACGTCGGCCGTTACCGTCGGCGCAAGTGAAGGCGGCGTCATGCGGCGCTTGGTAATAGGTGGCAAAAGAAGCGGCCCCGTCGGCCGGGCGCCGCTCCAGCAAACGCGCGACCTGCAGCACACCAAGTTGTTGGTTGGGTGTGGTCACCAAATCAACGACCGGCTGCTCGAAACGGTGCAGTAATTTCACGGCGGCCCCGTCGAATTGGAACAGGTCCTGATCAAGCGCAAAGTAGAGGGTATCACCCAAGGCGTGGGCGCTAATGCGAAAGGCTTGCGGTGGTTGGCCGGCAGACACAAGTGGAAAGCGCGCCCCCGAACCCATGGCCACCAACGCATCGGCCGTCAGCAAGTACACCGCACCGGCCGGCCCTTGAAACATGCTGTAGGCACGCTCTTTAAAGGCAGCCCGCCGCGCCTGATTAAGGCCAAGCTCAAACAGCACACCGCTTTCAGTGAGACCGAGGAGGCAACCCTCATGCCACGCCGTCGCCAGGACTGGATGGTTTTCGAAGCCGTTGCCATGGGAAAAATTCCAAAAATACCGACCGTCGAAACGCGACAAACCAGCTTCGGTACCAACCCAAACCATCCCTTGCGGATCCTGTTGCAACAGCCGCACCGAGTTTTGCGTCAAGCCGTTGCGGGCGCCGTAGTGATAGTGAAACACTGTGCGCGCCGACAACGGCCAAACCAGCAGCAAGGCCGACCACAGCCACCGTAAACCAACCGAGAACATCCTGTCTCCCTCGCGAACGATTGCGAGCGCGCAAGTTTCACCGAAAACCAAGAAGCAACTTTTCACACAAAAGCATGGATAAATACTAACAAACCCTTCACATGCTTTCACCTAAGAAGCGTAATAACTCGTGCGAAATTGGGCTAAACCTCTAGGCGACAACGGCCTGAAAATGCACACGGTACGAACAAACAGGCGCGCCGACCGACCTTGGAACCCCTTTTCAGCCCATCCCGCCTCGGACCATCCGCCACGACAAAAACCCCGCTCACGCCGCGATGGTTTCACCGAACAACCTGGGAAACACCTCGCCGGCGCTCCGCCGAGCAAAAAAAAACCGCCCCGACCGGCAAGCGGCAAGGACGGTCTTGGGCGGCTCGCGGCGCGGGCAACCGTCATTAGCGGCGGTTACCGCGCCGACGCGGTGCATCATCAAGCCATTCAATACGAATCGAGCTGGCTTGACCGGCGCCGATACGGTTGTCGGCCAGAGCAGGGTCACTGCCTTCAAACACCTCTGAACGGCCGTTGAAGTCGCTGTCGCGGTAAAGCGTCACGCGACAGCCTTGCGGTACCTTGATCGAGAACAAACGATCGTTACCGAAGGGATGGCGGTTGAGGTTAATCACATCGTCGTAAATCACCTTGTGGTCGCCCTGGAAATTAGGACGTGAATAAAGAATCACCCCTTCGCGCCGATTTTGGCGGCGTTGCACGCGGTTGCGATTGCGATGTGGCTCAATAGGCTGGTCGGCGCGCTCAATCCGCAGCGAGCGGGCACGGTCGTTGCCAATGCGGCCACCGTCCAAATTGCCGCGATCATCGTCGATCACCTCGCTGCGTCCGCGAAAATTAGCTTGGTCAAACAACACAACACGGAAACCACGCGGCACCCGCAACGAGCTGATACGGCCGGCACCGACTTCGGTCGCCCCCAGGTCGGGCACATCACCGTACAAGAGGTCGCTGCGACCGCGATAGCGGGCATGTTCGTAAATACGCACGCCTGGCCGTTCTTCGACCTCGAGCTGCTGCTCGGGCGCGGCTTGGCCGTAGATGCGAATCGAAGAGGCCTGATCGAGACCGATGCGGTTATCGCTCAAATCATCGTCACTGCCGTGAATCGTTTCACTGCGGCCACGGAAACCAACGTGTTCGTAAAGGGTCACCGTCAAACCGCGCGGCACGCGAATCGAACGCAGGCGATCATTGCCGATGCGGTTATCGCGCAAATCTTCGTCGTCACCTTCTAAACTCTCACGGCGACCGGTAAAACCAAAATCATCGTAAAGCGTCACTGCTGCAAATCGTTTGATTTGGTGGTTGAGACCCGGGTAATCAACACGCATCGACGAGGCTTCGTTCAAACCCAAACCAGTTCGAGCCAAGTTAGGCGCGTCGCCACGCAACACCACACTACGTCCTCTAAAGTGGGCATGTTGGTAGAGCGTCACGGTGACACCGGCCGGCACCCGGACACTACAAATACGATCGTTACCCAGGTAACTGCCGTCGAAATTATCAACCGACTGGTAAAAGCTCTCGGTGTTCCCGCGATAACCCGGGTTACTGAACACCATCACCGGCTGCGGTGCATTGCCAATCCAGCGTACCTCAGCCGAGCTAACGCGGTTGCCGCCCATGCTGGTTTTTCCCAAATCGCGTTCGCTGCGATACAACACCAGCGATTCGCCGCGAAAGCCGGAGTCACTGTAGAGGGTGACCTGAAAACCGGCGGGCACGTGGACCGAACTGAGGTGATCGTTACCGATCGGAGTCCCGTTAAAATTGCGCACGCCTTCGTTTTCCACCATTGAGGCACCGCGAAAGCCGCGCTCACGATAAAAAACCACATTGCCGTCGCCCTCACCAAGGCGCACCGAAATCTGCGCCGTGAGTGGCGCCAGGCCGACGAACCAGGACCCCATTAAAAGGAACATAATGAATTGTTTCATCGGAAAACCTCCCGATCCGTAGGATAAAACGCTGTCCGCCGAGAGCGGCGGTTCGCGTTAGGAAACAAGGTAAGTGCAAAGCTGTTGCCGGCGGGCCGGAAAAACCGCGCGCAATCAACACGGCGTGCGAAGGGTCACATGGCGGCACGCCGGGGATACCGAGACGGCACCACAGCGATAAGACGGCTTCCGGGACAACCTCCGCAGCATAGCAGTCCAACCGACGGAAACCCAGAACCAAAGCAAGCGCGCGCGACGACGGCGGTGCGAGGCTGCAAAAACCATCGCCGGCGAGGATCCCTGCTCGCGTGACCGCCCGCCTCGGGTACAATAAACACACCGCACTTTCAACCATGACGCGCGCTCATGGCGAACCGGTTCGGCCAAGCCGGCGCGACACCCCTAGCCCATCATTTTTTAGCGGTTGCGCACCGCATCCTTGGCCCGGCCGTCCGAGCGCTTGTGCATTTATCATGAATCGAATGCAGAGGAGAACCTAGCATGAAAACGCGTGCCGCCATTGCCTGGGCCGCTAACAAGCCCCTGGAAATTGAAGAGATTGATTTAGAAGGACCAAAAGAAGGCGAAGTCCTGTTGCGCAACGTCGCAACCGGTGTTTGCCACACCGACGCTTACACGCTGTCGGGTGCCGATCCCGAGGGTTTGTTTCCCTCGATTCTCGGCCACGAAGGCGGTGCCGTCGTCGAAGAAATTGGGCCCGGTGTCACCTCGCTCGCCGTCGGTGACCACGTCATTCCGCTCTACACGCCCGAGTGCCGTACCTGTAACTTCTGTAACTCCGGCAAAACCAATTTGTGCCAAGCGATTCGCGCCACCCAAGGTAAAGGACTAATGCCGGACGGCACCTCGCGTTTCAGCAAAAACGGCCAAATGATTCACCACTTCATGGGCACCTCGACCTTTTCCCATTACACCGTCTTGCCCGAAATCGCCGTCGCCAAAATTCGCAAAGACGCGCCACTTGAGAAAGTCTGCTTGCTGGGCTGCGGCATCACCACCGGCATTGGTGCCGTTTTGGAAACCGCCAAGGTCACACCGGGTTCCACCGTCGCCGTCTTCGGCCTCGGCGGCGTCGGCTTGAGTGTGATTCAAGGCGCGGTCATGGCCCAGGCGAGCCGTATCATCGCGATTGACATCAACCCCGACAAATTCACCTTCGCCAAACAGTTGGGCGCCACGGACTGCGTGAACCCCAAGGATTACGACCTGCCGATTCAACAGGTGATCGTCGACATGACCAACGGCGGCGTCGACTACAGCTTCGAAGCGGTCGGCAACGTCGATCTGATGCGCGCCGCACTCGAGTGCTGTCACAAGGGCTGGGGCGAAAGCACGATTATCGGGGTCGCCGGCTCGGGCCAGGAAATCTCAACCCGACCGTTCCAGTTGGTAACCGGTCGCGTCTGGCGCGGCAGCGCCTTCGGCGGCGTCAAAGGGCGCAGCCAATTGCCAGGTTACGTGGATCGCTACATGGACGGCGCCATTAAAGTCGACGAATTCGTCACCCACGTCATGGGTCTCGAAGACATCAACCACGCCTTCCACCTGATGCATGAAGGCGAGAGCATCCGCTCCGTCATTGTTTTCTAACGGACAGGGCGCCGACACGCATATAGGTCGGCGCCGCCCACCCAAAGACCAAAACCAAACCAATCAAATTCAAATACTTAGCGAACCCCAACCCAAACCCAACGCATTGCGGAAATGTCACTGGGGCAGCCCGCAACGCTGTGTTAAGCTGGGCGACTAACTGAAATCCCCAAGCAAACGAGGAGGATTCCCGTGTCGACCGAACTCAAAGAAAGAGAAAGTCAGAAAATGTTTGACGGCTGGTGTCGTTATTTTGAACACGACAGTAGTGCCACCGAAACCAAAATGCGTTTTAGCGTTTACGAACCGCCGCAACAAGAAGGCTGGCAGGTTCCCGTCCTTTATTGGCTGAGCGGTTTGACCTGCACCGACGAGAATTTCATGATTAAGGCGGGCGCCCAACGCTACGCCGCCGAACACGGCATCATGCTGGTCGTGCCCGACACCAGCCCGCGCAATACCGGCATCCATGGCGAAGACGAACGCTACGACCTCGGTTCCGGCGCCGGTTTTTACCTCAACGCCACCAATGAACCCTGGTCAAAACACTACCGTATGGATGATTACGTCAGCGAAGAGTTGCCGCGCATCATTGCCGAGAACTTTAATGTGAAACCCGATTGCGCCTCGATTTCCGGCCACTCCATGGGCGGCCACGGCGCCTTGGTTTTATCTCTGCGCAATCCTGGCAAGTACCGCTCCGTTTCCGCCTTCAGCCCCATTTGCGCACCAACCCAAGTCGCCTGGGGCCAGCAAGCCTTTAAGAGCTATCTCGGCGACGACGAATCGGTTTGGGCTCAGTACGACAGTGTCGCCTTGTTGGAAAAGGCCGAAAATCCATTACCAATGCTGGTTGACCAAGGCCTGGACGACGAATTCCTCAAGCAAGGTCTGCGCGTCGATTTACTCGAAGACGTCTGCCGGCGCAAAGGCCTGCAGCTCGATCTGCGCATGCGCCCCAAATACGGCCACAGCTATTATTTTGTCGCTTCGTTCATCGGCGAACACATCGCCTACCACGCGGAACACTTGGCCGACTAAGCAACGCATACCACCACGAGAAAAGGCGTCATCCTCCTATGAAGATGACGCCTTTTGTTTTGGGCGGACGGTCGCGAGACCGCCCACCTTCGCCTTGGTCTAATTGCAGTCGGAATCGCCGACCCGTTGCCAGACATCGACACTACCCGGTTCGTCGCCACGCGACCACCATTGGTTCTGCCATACGCCGCCGCGATGATGCACTTGGGAATTGGCGGGATAAGCCACGCTTGCCTGCCATACGATCGGCACGTCGCTGATCAGTTCCCACACCTCGGCCGCCGCACTGGGCTCCGCCGCGTTGGTCCACCACTTAGCTTGCCACACCAGATGGTTATGGCTCACCCGATCCCCATTGTTGTAGACCGTGCCGGCAACCCAAGCCGGGTATTGGTCGGCGTCGGGATCGGCTTGATCGCAACCACCGCCTTGATCGGCGGTGACGGTGACCACCGTCGTCGCCCGCGTCGTCGCTTGGCCGTCACTGACGGCAATGCTAATGTCATACTCGCGGTCGGCATCCACGCTCGGTGCACTTGCATCCAGCGCGGCCTGGCTCAGGTCACCGCTGTCGAAGCCGGCGGGCAAAGTCCAGGCGTAGCTCAGCGCATCGCCGTCCGCATCACGGGCATCGGCTGCGATGGAAAAGCGCGCACCGGACACGACCGACAAACGAGCCGGTACACGCACTTCCGGTGCCTGGTTCCCGCTGCCACGTTTGACGTCGAGCTGGTAGGTATGAGCACGATCACGCACATAAACTTTATTGGCGTAGAGATCACGCGGCTCAAACGAAACCACATCGTCGCGTAAAATGCCGACCCGCGCCGCACTGTCGGAAGGCGAATTAATCGCTTCCACCAGTTCACGTGTCCATGCGGCCAAATCCTGATTGGCGGCGGTCACAGCCAGCCGCTCAAAAATCAGCTCACTTCCTTGACCGTCAAAAATGCGGAACCACACTTCGTCACCCACGGCAGGGCGCACGTCCGGCGTGATAAATGCGCCGGCATCAACCCAACGCGACGGGTTACCGTCAACCAAATAAATGTCACTGCAGTTGTAAAAACCTTCACCGGCGGGGTCTTCACGCTGCCAGCGCGTGAAGAGCACGGCCCGACCCAAGCGATCGAGCGGCAGCGAAACCTGCATGACGTAATAAGGCTTGTCGTCAATACGCGTGATTTCCACATTGGCCACCTCGTCGACCAAGTCCAAATCGTCCCAACCCAACCGTTGCGTGGTCGGATCGTAACCTTCCTTGGTCAAAAAGAACTGCCAAAAACTGGGGTTGTGCGGGGTTGAGGCAAAAAAGCGGAATTCAAACTGACCGCGATCATCCAACTGAATGTACTGGACTTGCCATTGATCACTGGGCGTGTCCATGCCGGCTTTGGCCGCATCACCGCCGGCACACAAGGTCCCATCGGGAATGGCACGCATGACGGCATCCAAATTGGTGTAGTCGGCCACCAAAGTAGCAAACTCGTTCGACTGAACAAAGGGGTAATGACCTGATTCGAGAAACGCGGCGCGACAGGCGGCGTTGGGAATGGCCGAACCATCCTCGGGCCACCAATAGCCACCGTCCTGTTCACAATAAACTTGCCGTGCCTTGGGAAAGACGGCGTAACCGTGGGCCGACAGCGGCAGCGAGCCGGCAACCACAAACAAAAGAGAGGCGGCTAAGAGTAGCCGCCGCCAAAGGGCAAAACGGGAAGCGTTCGAAAAAATGCACATGGGGTTCACTCCTCATCAACGGCGAAGCGCGACCCTGCCGACAAAGCGCCCAAGCGGAACCAAGCCTTCACCCCAAGGAAAGCCAAAGAAGGATCAAACCCAGGGTGTCGGGCCAAGTGCCGCCGGCACAACCGACACACGAATGAAGCCACACAGGGAAATTCAATCACTCGCAGAAGATCGCCGCTCACCTTTAAAACCGACGTTCGAATTGTCAATTAAAAAAACAAAAACCACTCACAACGCACAAACCGTTCTTTTTAATACCCTTTTATCGCCTTTTGTGATCATAGCCGTCGACCCTTGCCGCCTCACACACGGACAGCCGCCGACCTTCGCCCTCACGCAAAGAAACGGAGGCAAGGTGGCGGCCACGGCGGTGACCTTAACGGCGTGGTTAATCGACTTGGTCGTAAAAAGCAAAAGCAGGGAGGATCAAGCACGGATCGCAACAGCGCGAGCCGAAGGTAAAGCAATGAATTAACTGTATTAATTAAACGATGTTAACAAAGCACAACACGACCTAGTAGACCGCAAAAGGTCCATCTCAGGCCATGTCGAAGCCGACCGCTGCCCGGCCAAAAGCACCACATCGGCTACGTCGTCAGCCATCCGATTCCACGCAAAGGTCGGCAGCAGGAATCCAGGCGGTCCCCCGACGTGTCGCTAGTATTTCACAGTGAGGTCAGCTACAGCATGACCCTGATCACACTATTTGTAAAGTAATTTTACTTATTTTTTTTCACAAGCCTGACTTTTACACAAACCCACCACATTGGTGCCCAATGCGCGCTGAACAACGACCGCGACCACATTTTGATTTTTGCCCGACACATTTTTACGCGACGCCTCAATTGACCCAGTTGAATCAAAGCAACCGCTTCAACCCAGGCTTCAACAGCCCCAAACAACATGATTTATGGAACTTAACTAGAAGCCAGCACAAGCTTCAACCAGACCCAATTGAAGCCCTATGGCATCAATCGATCCAGGTCTCTGATTGACGAATGTGCGCTGAAGGCAAACACGCTTGTCTTTTAGCGGGCACCTTATTAGAAACACAATACGCTTCGTCAAAAAAATTCTGACGCCGCCCTAAAAATCAAACGCGAGCAAAATTCCAATCCCACCACCACCCATAAAGACAAACGGTGACGGGTGAGGGCGTCGCCCACCCTTGCACGAGAGCTGGAATTACGCCACCAAGAGAGGTCCCCTGATGAAACCCATTTTTGATCGTGACGAGATGAATCTCGTCCATAATCCGCGTGACTGGAACGCCGAGAAAATCCTCGCTCACGACGGCATTTTTTACCTTAAAGACATCGTGCGCCCCCTAGATCTGGACGCGGCCAAAGTGAAACGCCGCGTCCATGAAATGCGCCGACTCGGTCAAAACCCTTGGGCCGATATGGGGGTGCGCAAAATTTGGAACCACTGGGTGGTGCGCATGAGTGTGTTCGCGCCCTATTACCGCCAACATCTCATTTCAAAAGTACGTCGCCTTGAACCGAGCTGGGACGGCAACAAACTCCTCACCCAAAAGGGTTTGTTCCACCTCGCCGACGTCTGTAAGCTCATCCCCTTTTCCGCGCACCAACTGCGCTACCAAGCCAAACGACGCGCCGACGCACGCACCGAGATTGGCGTCTTCAAGGATGAAGAGCTCAACAGTTACCTGGTCGATATGGAGGTCTTCGCACGTTGGATTTTGGTCGTTTGGCGCGAAACCGAAGGGCGCACCTAAAACATCCGGCCGCGAGACGCGTTTGCGCGGCGAGATCTTGAGCTATACTCTGTGATCGCGTCGCCCTGGCGGCGCCGCGGAGGACCTGAGTGACCGAGAAACGCAAACGCGTCAATTTCCATGCATCGCGCTGTACGCGCTGTAAACTCCATCCCAATTTGTGCGTATGCACGGCCATCGTGACCCAAACAACCCGCACCAAAGTCAGTTTGGTTCTGCCGCAATTGGAAACCCAAAAACCTACCAACACCGGCATGCTCGCCGTTCACTGCCTCGGCAACAGCGACGTTTTTCACCGCTGCAACGGTGAACCCGAACCCGAGGTCCTCGATCCCGCGTACCAACCGCTGTTGCTGTTTCCCAGTGAAGGTGCGGTGTGTTTGAGCCAATGGGCGGACGGGCCAAAACCGCTCCAGCTCATTGTGCCGGACGGGACCTGGCGACAAGCATCAAAGATGCGCCGGCGCGTGCCCTGCCTGCGCGAGGTGCCCTGCGTGTTGTTACCGCCCGGCCCGCCGTCCTGCTACCAACTGCGCGGTGGTCAGCCCGAAAGCCGCCTGGCCACGATGGAAGCGGTGGCGCGCGCGCTCGGCCTACTCGAGGGTGCGGCGGTACAGACCCACCTCGAGCACATTTTCCGGCTCAAGGTGGACCGCTACCTTTGGCAAATGGGAAAAATCCATCGCGACGCGGTCTACGGCGGCATTCAAGCCGGCGTCCACGCCCACGATCCTTATTCGGGTATGAACCCCGACTAGTCGGGCGCTTGCCAGGTTTATCCCAGGCGGGCTTTGCGCAAACGCACTTCCAAACGTTCGACTTGCAGGCGTTCCATGCCCAACTCCTCGGCTTTGGCAAACACATCCTCACGGGTCATCAGGTGTGCGGCAACTTGCTCGAACATTTGCGAGACCATGAACTCCAGCGCCAAACCCTTGAGCGCTTCCGCCTGACCAGCGGCGATGTTCATCGACGCGGTTAGCTGCTCCAAAAAGGCGACCTCGGCAGGGTCTACCTCATAGTCGGCGAATAACATGGCCCAGGCCATCATTAGCATGTTCTCGCGCGCCGGCCCGGTGCTTATTTCCATCAGCTCGGCTTGGTTAAGCGGCGGCATCTCGATCAGGGCGTTAAGCGACAAGTCCGGCGGCAGAAAATCGGCCAAGAGGTTTCTTTCTTCTTGGCTCATGCTGCCGTCAATCCGCGACATTTGCACCAAAATACGCGCCATCACCTCGGCGTCGAAACGGTTGTTAAAAGGCGCACGCGCAAGCCGTTTTTCGAACTCACTTTGGCCGGCCTCATGGGCTGAAGCCGATACCCAGGCGCCGCGTTTGGCGTCCCACGCAAAACGATGCACCACCTTGTTAAAGGCCTGCACAATCGCTTTGCGCTGATCGTCCTCGCTGTAAGACGCGAAGGTTTGCACGTTGCGCACCGCTTCGCCGGCGGCGCGTGCGGCAATATTGGAAATCGGGTTGTAGCCAAAAACGTTGCGCAGCACACGGCTCAATCCATAACTGAGTTCGTATTTGATACCGCGTTTTACGGAGGAGCCCAGACCACTGCCCTGCGTTTCACCGCTGCGCTCCATGTTACCGGTGGAACTGTAGGTATCGCCGCTCACCGGGCAGCGAAACACACAGGACACGCGGCTCCCTTCAATTTCTTTAGAGGCCAGCAAGGGTTGCACATTGTCAAAATCAGCTTGAACCATGGAGCACCATCCTTTTTCAAATCATCCATTCATTGCGGGTACAGAGGTCGTCACATTCTACCTAAAGAGGGCGGCCGGGGTCGACGCAATCGCGCAAGATGTTGTCGTAACATCTGTTGGAAACAGCCCAGGCGCACTTGAAAAATCCAACGCGTATATTCAGGAACAGCTTACATTGGCGCAGCGTCAAGAAGGTTTCACTTTCGATTCTCCCCCCAAGCAAGGCGCACGGAAAACGCGCACGATCACCTTCTTGGTGACTGGTTCGCGGTAAAAGACGCGGCCCAAGAGAAAAAGCGCAAAAAAAAAGTGTAAGGATCCGCAAGCATCGAATACTGCCAGGTTGTGATCGGCGACGACCTTTTCCCGGGATACCGTGTCCACATCTCCCTCGCCGAGGCCACACCAAAAAAGGAACGCAGCCTATGAGTGCCGGATTTTTTACCGCTACCACCAATGCAAACGGCTTGGGTTTCGATGCAGGATTGGTTAAGGTAAACCCCAAGCGAGAGCAACAAAGCCAACACAACCAAGGAGATCGCATTTTGGATCCCGTGGCTTTTCAAGGCCTTCTGGACAAGCACGCGGCCGCCCTAAAGCGGGTGGTGGCCACCTATGAGGCCGACCCCCATCTCCAGGAAGATCTGTACCAAGACATCGCCATTGCGATCTGGCGTGCCATGCCGAACTTTCGCGGCGAAGCGGGCGTTAAAACCTTTATCTTGCGCATCGCCCACAACCGCGGCGCGGGCCACGTCGCTAAAGAAGTAAGGGTACCGCGGGGAGCAGAACCCTTGGTCCCCTTGCCCGACCATCAACCCACGCCCGAAAAACGACTGATCGAAGCCCAAAGCGGGCCCGAGGTTCGTTTGGTAAAAGCCATCCAAAAACTGCCGGTCAACCAGCGGCAAATTATTACCTTGGCGTTGGAAGGCACGAGCTACCAGGACATTGCCGAAATTCTCGGCATTAGCGTCAGTAATGTCGGCGTGCGCCTCAACCGCGCCAAAAAAGCGTTGCGTGCTGAATTGGGGCAAAACTCATGAGCGCCTCGTCACCTTTCGAGCCGGAGTCTGCAATGAACCCAGTCGATGAAGCCGCCCTGAGCCAAGAATGGTTT
Organism: Holophagae bacterium; assembly: GCA_030429565.1. Classification (GTDB taxonomy): domain Bacteria; phylum Acidobacteriota; class Holophagae; order Acanthopleuribacterales; family Acanthopleuribacteraceae; genus Acanthopleuribacter. The sequence continues at coordinate 155,956 of JAUIFE010000018.1, forward strand.
GCCGACGACGAATGGTCGGCGCTGCAGACGGCCTGGCAAAACGAAAAACCGCAAATCGCGGTCGATGACCACGCCTTCCTGAAAAAAATTAAAAAGCGCGTGCGTTTCAACCAGATCTGGAACCAAATCATCCTGGGCAACAACCTGTTCTGGTTAATCACCTTCGCCTACTTGGCCTATCACCTGATGACCCACGCACCGATGGTGCTGGCGCTGCCCTATACGCTTTTCCTCGGCCCGATGATGGGTTACGTCACCTTGATGGATTACCGCGTGCGACGCCAGGCAGGTGATATCGAAAACCAGGAAACCCATTCGTACCTCGAAGCCGCCATCCAACATTGCAAGGTCGCCGTCAAATTACGCCGTCGACTCCACTGGGTTTACCTCTACTGCATACTGTTTATTATTGGTTACGGTATCTATCACCAAACCGTGGCCGCCGGCCGCTACGCCAACGACCGTATCTTTTGGGGTTTCTCGGGACTCGTCCTCTTTTATGTGCTGTGGATCTGCGGCAGTTGGCGCTGGATGCGCCACAAGGAACGGGAACGAAGCAAATACGAAAAGATCTTGGCCCAATACGAAGCCGACGGCGCTTTGCCTGACGAAGACGCCTAACTTTTGGCCGCAGCCAGACCGCGTTCCACCTCGTCGAGGGTGAAGCGGATGCCGTAGTAAACCGCCGCCAAACCGACCCACAGCGCGCTGTAGACTTCGAGGGCGTTGTCACCGGCCAGATTCGTCAAGCGCGCCGACATTTTGCGTAGGCGATCCCACTCCTTGGGGAACAGCGGTTCAAGCGCGCTGAACTGGTGGAACCACTCGCCCAACATGGCGAATTGGCGCGCTGGTGAATGGTGCGGTCCCGGCTGGAAATCGCCGCCAATCAACAAGGTAACAAAAACCCGTTCGGCATGATGAAACTGTTTCTCTAACTGCTTGTATTGCGCAAAAGCCTCGCGCAAGCGTTCATGGAAACGCGCGAACAACACTTCTTCCGCCGCCGGAACCGGTACTGCCACCGACGGCAACACCACCGGGCGATGCAGCCACCGAGCAACAACGTCCCGCCAACTCTTTTTTTGAAACCCATTGATCGCGGCGCCGCCTTCGGTGGCATTGATAAAGACGCGTGCCGGATCCATGCCCGCCAAGGCCTGCACCGAGGCTTCATACCACTCGAGGTTGCGACGATACTGTGCTTGCGAAACCAAAGAACCCGTGCCGTGATAGGCGGGCACCTCGCAGGTGGCAATGCGGTAAGGGCGATTTTCAGGTGCGGGCAAGTACTGACGCCCTTTGCTAAAGGCGAGATCTTGACCCATCAGCACCAACGGCTGGCAGCCAAAACAAAATGCCAAGTAAAACGCCGCGGTCGCGACCGATCCCCCCGTTTTGATGACCAGCCGTTTGTAGTCGGCGTCAAAGTTTTTAATGCTATTGCACAGCGGATTGGTTTTGGACACGAACCAGTAGCGTTGCTTGCCGGCAAAAGCCTGCCAAAAGGCGGGCTGTACTTGATCGGGTATCAATAAGGCGGCGTCACCCAGGTTCTCGCGTGCCGCCACCAAGTGGTCAAAGTCCTGCGTTTCCACATGGACGACAAAATCGGGGATAATGCCCAAACGCTCCAAATGGGCCACGGTGCGCGCAATTGCAAAAATGACGACACGCTCGCGAACCGCTTTAAGCTCGGCAATGTTGCGCTCGAGCGAGGGTCCCGCCGCCAATACCACAGCGGGTTTGCCCGCCAACTTGCGGTACCATTGCTCACAACCGGGTTCGCGCGCGAACCGCACCAAATTGGTCGCCGTGTTGCGCACAATCTTGGCATAAAGCGGACCGTAATCAATCGGAGCCGGTCCCCATAGCTGCACACTGCGATAAAACAAGGCCGAGCGCTCGGCAAAGGCGCGATTGTGTCCCGGCGATATGACCAAATCGACGCGTTGCTTGCGGTTACGGTAGCGCATGACCAAATAACGCAAGCTGCGCAAGTGAAAGCAAATCACCACCGGGCGCCCACCGAGCAGCGCTTCCATGTCGACCAGGCCCATCGCCGCCAGCCAGGCCTCGGGCGAGGGTTCGTAAACCAAAATGGCGGCCGTGCCCGGCGCGCGGTCAGCGGCAACCAGGTAACCCAAGCCAAAACCAAAGTGAATGTGAATTTGACCCTGAACGCCGCGCAACAGGCGCCGCGCTTGGGCCGCCGGATCTTGGGCACAGTGCAAAGGCACGGGGCCGACCCACAGATTCGCGACGCCGTTGGCGGCGGGCCGTAGGTCGGCGGCGGCGGCCGGAATCAGAAACGAATCGGGCATCGCCACATAATGCCTGTTGCGAAAGTAATCGAAATTACGTGCGAACAATGCCTGCGACCAGTTCATTGTGACCCGCCTTGCGCACCGGCAAGCGCGGGCAACCGGCGCAGCAGTGCCGACCAACCGCCGGCCCCTCTGGCGATGCCATGCAGGTAACGCCAGGCCGAACGCGGTGTCGCCATTTCAGCCAAAAACAGTTTGGGTGCTTCCCAGTGTTCGCGGGTACGCGGTAAGGCCAAGCGGGCGGCGCGTTGCGGTGACCACAACAGGGCGAACCGCCAACGCTGCAGCAGGTTGGGTTTGTCGAGCGCGATTCGTGCAAAAGCGTCGCAGTCGGTGACGGCGGCGGTCAAGGCCAGCGCATGGTAGCAGGTATGGCGCAGCCGATAGCGCCTGATCAGCATGGCAAAAAGCGCGTCGTCGACTTCGGCACCGGCAGATTCCAGATGAAAACGAATATCGAGCAGCAGACGCAAGACGGCAAAGCCGTGTTGGTTGGCGTGGAGTAACAAATGGAACAACATGGCGGTGGCATCGGGCACAGGCAAGGCCCCGTCACCAAAGGGAAACACACGACAACCACGCCACAGCCAGGGCTCCCCCTCACTCGGCGGCCCCAAGTTCACCAAACGAAAGTGCAATTCCAGCGGACGCCGACCCACGGCAAAAAAACGGTACTGGCGGCGGTAATGGGCATGAGCCAGTGCCTCGTTCGCATCGCGCGGACAGGGAGATTCGGCGCGGTAGCCCAAGTCGAGCAAGTGACGCCACACGGCGCGCACATCGCGCTCATGAACCACCAAATCGATATCCCCGACCGGGCGTGCGCCGCGCGCCGGCCAAGCGTGAAACGCCAGCCAAGGACCTTTCGCGAAAAGGTGCTCGAGACCCGCCGCCGAAAGCACCGCATGGATCTCGCCCAACTCGCGAAATAACTGAATATTGCGCATGTGGTGATGCAGGTAGACAAAACGCAATTGGTCCCAAACGGCGGTCGGCATCGACGCCGGTCGCCCTGACGCACGGTAAACCCAATAATAGTAGGCCGCGGTTTGATGGGCGGCGGCTCGCTCGCTAAAACGCGACCAATCGGGCGCCTCAGCCGGTGGCGACTTTTGCCGCGCGGCCGACAACAACCAATCGCGCCAGCCCACCGTCATAGGGCCACGTCACCGACCAAATGTTTGAGCTCGGCGGCTGCTTCATCGGCATGGCCGTAGGTCAGCAAATAAGCGGGCAAACGCTGCACCAAGTCAATCACGAAGTCCAGACCGCGCACCTTAAAAACGGGCTGAGAGCACGACGCCGCCATCATCGCTAACAAGGCCGAGCCCTGATCTAATTTCTGAACCGTTAGCATTTCACCGGCGCTAAAGCGGGGGAAAACCAGACAGACCGGCACGGTTTCCGGCTGCAACGGGGCCGCTCCTAAACGCACCGGATCACACGGGGCGGCCGGCTGTTCATGGGGCAGCGGTGCAGGCTCGAGCGGCAAATCGGGAAAGGGGCCCATTACCTTGTGCGGCCACACATCACAGCGCACGACGGGTCGCCGCGCAAAAGGGACCATGGACGCATCGGCCAAACGCAAAGCGGCGACCTCGTCTGAGTAAAAGGACCATCCGCGCTGCAGTAAACTCAGCGTAAGGGTGGTTTTGCCGCAACCCGATTCACCAATCACCAACAAACCACGCTGCTCAAGCGCCATGGCCGCGCCGTGGAACACATAGGTCGCCGTGGTACAGCGGGCGGCCCAGGCACAAAGCGTGCGCGCCAGCGACAACGGCGCCAGCGGCTTCTCGGTTTCCATGCCCGCAAAGGCATCGGCGGGGGTCGGGTTGACGTCAAACCACAGCCGTCCGTTTGCATCGGCACGATCACCGATCGACAGGGTCAGATCCACATGTGCATGCGGTTCACAGCACGCAAATAAGGCCGCCATCGCCTCTAGTGCTTGCGGTCGTTCGCTCTCTAGCCGCACCCTTTTTTCCAGTAATTGCAGAAACAAAGCATTCATGGGGACATCCTTCGGTCGCGTGACCGATCAGGAACACGGCGGTGCCGGTAACGGCTGCAGCCAGCCTTTGGCGGCGAAGTCGGCAAGCGCAGCATTGACTGTCGCAACCAGAGACGCGGCGGGCACGGCAAAAACCTCGGCCAGCTCGGCGGCAATATCGGCGGCGCTGTTGGCGCCGTCGCAGTAATCGAGCACGGCGGCGGCTTGCACGTTCAGCAAAGCGGTGGTGTCGCAGACGGGATCGTAAACGACAAAACAGCCTTCCAGCTCGCGAAAAACGAGATCAGCACGGATCAGAGGTTTCTCAAGGGAAACAGACACGATGCAGCCTCCCGGCGGCGTTCGCGGTACAAGTAGCGATGGGAATAACACGAGGAAAGTCGGCTCATTTTAACCCAAAAACCCATCGCCTTCGCCGCGATTTTGGCAGTGATCGCATCAGACACTTCACGAAACAGGCAGCGGTTACCGTCGATACAATGCGCCACTCGCAGCACAAGACATGTTGCTTCAACACTTTGGATTAAGGAACCGGCGCCAGGCACCGCGTTAGACCCACAACCAAAAAGCAACACAATCGGCGATGCCTGCATCTCACTCGAGGTGTTGGAACGCCGCATAGACGGCCCCCTTGACCCGAGAGAACCCGACCTGGACCACAAACCACGCCCTAGCCGTGGATCCAGGCCGCGTTGTCTGGAATAATGAACCGAGGGTCGACCCCAAACGTACCAGTGACCACGGGTTCTTCCTCGTCCGATTCTCTGATGGTGTAGGTGCGGCAATGCAGTGGCTGATTCTTCTTTTTATGTCTTTAACCCTTTCCGGCGAGGTTCTTATCCTCAAAAACGGGAAAAAGATGCTGGCCGATTCGGTCCAGCGTGAAAACGGCACGGTCACCATTAAACGCAAAGGTCAAAGTTTTGCTTTGCCCGAGACCGTGATCGATTGGGATGCATCCGCCAAAGCCACCGCACAATTTCATGCGCAGCTCAGCAGCGACCGCGCCACACAAAAAAAGGCCGCTGAGGCCAAGCGACAAGCAGAAGAAGACCAATACAAACTCAAACAAAACGCCGAACTCACCAACAAAAACTACCAACGACGCGGCAATGCGGCCACACGCGGCGGTAAAACCGAGCTGAATTACCGCCTGCAAGGCAACAACATCATTGTGGCCTTAACCATTAACGGCCAAGGCCCGTTCGACATCGTGCTGGATACCGGTGCCTCCAAAACCGTCATCGACCCGGCCTTGCTCAATCAGGTGGGCGGAAAAAGAACCGGCAAAACCGTGCCGATGACCGGCGTCGCCGGCAAAGTTTTGCACTCGCCGATTTACATGATGGACGAGCTCTCCTTGTCCGGCGCACGCGTTTCAACGATCTCGGTGCTGGGCAATCGCATCAACGCCCTGAGCATGTTTAATATTCACGGTCTCTTGGGTCAGGACTTCCTCAATCATTTTGTTGTTAACATCAACACCGCCACCAAAATCATCACACTGGACCCCCACAACCTGCACGACAACAAAGGGCAGGTCGCAGAACTCGATCCGGAAAAGTTCAGCCACAGCCTTACCGCCTTTTTTAGGGATTTGGACGGGATCACCAAGGTCACTTTGCAACAGGTAGATACGGCGGTTCGCGCCAACCAAACCAACCGCCAAAACCTACAGAGCACCCGCTCGACTATCAACCGCTTACAACGCGAGTCTGGGTCACTTTTTGGTCAACTTGGCAAGTTTGAGGACCATAGCCTCACCCCAGAAGCCAAGAAGTCGGTACAACAGTTGCGCACCTGCCAACCACGCCTAAACCGCATTTTTCGCGGTCTCGATGCGGTCCAAGCCGCGTTATCCCGCGGCCGCGATCTCAAAAGCAAAGACAAAGCGGGTGATTACAAGCGCGATCTCGTCGATAAAGCCAACGAATTGCGTGGCTTTTTCAACGAATTTAAACAATGTTTGTAGGAACAACCCAGCCCACCCTTTCGCGCTACAGCCAAGGCCTCGTGGTAAGATCGAGTGCGCTTGAAAATTTAAACCACCACGTAAATCAACCACACAGCTAGCCAAGTGAGTTTGTGGCAATGCTCTTGCGACCCGACCGAAGAACCAACAAAATCCTCAACGACCTGCGCCGCCTTTCGCCAGGTTTGTGGCAAGTCAAAATACGTCATTACTTGGCGCACGGCGCCTGGGCAACAGCATGGCACGCGGCGGCTTTGTTGGCCGGCGAGCATCCCACCGACGATCACCAAGATTTGCGGTGGACGGTTCACCTCGCCTGGCTTCGCCATGCCTGCGCCCGCGCCGATCGCGCCACCGCAACCGTTTTGTGCGCCCCGGACAATGTCCCATTCAGCGCGGCACGTCGCACCGAATTGCTGCTCGAAACGGCACTGCACTTTGATCCCAACCAACTGCTTGCACTTGGTTTGTCAGCCCTCGATCAACCTGACGACCTGCCGGACGACTTATATCGTCGCGTCGAAGCCGCCCTTGCCGTGCAGTTCCTATTTGGCGAGGCCGCAAGCCTCCCCGAACCGAAAGGACGCTTCGGCGTTCGCCTCGAGGCGGCCCGCGCGGCGTTACGCGCGTGGTGCGCGGGAGACCCCATCGCCACCCGCGACGCCCTGGCGCGATTGCCGTTCGCGAGTGGCTTCCGCGATTTTGCCGTCATTCTGAAAAGTGCCACCGCGACGCGCCCGCTCGAACACCAAGCCCGCATTTCCCGCCGGCTCGAACCCGATTCGCCGTTCGCCCCTTTGTGGCACACGCTGTGCGAAGCCCATGGACCGTCCCCAACCTTGACAGCCTACCTGGCCATGCCGCCTTGGCGTCGCCGCCTGCGCGCAGCCTTGCGCGGCCTCGCACCCGAGCACGATCACCTGCTGGTTTGCTTGCAAGCCAAAGACCTCGACACGGCCCAACGACTGCACCATCTGGCCGCGTTGCATCGCGACCTTGCAGCAACCCACCCCCACCTGGCAACCCAACTGGGCAACTATGCCCGTGCGTTGCTGCCGTCCCTGCCGCCCGACCGCGAACGCGACGCCCGCTGGCTCAAACAGCCACGCCAAGTCCTGGCCTTGGCGGCCAAACGCGCCGAGGCCGGCCTCGACCGTTTCGCCGCCGCCGAAGCCTGGTTTCAATGGGCCGACGCCGACCCGGACGATCAGGTCAACGGCGCCGTCGCGGTACAACGCGGCCTGCGCCTGCTGCTTGAGATGGAACAGGGCGGCTTCGACTGCGTCAGTTTTGGGTTTTCCGTCTGGCCGCGATTGGAAAATCTCGTGGCACGAGCCCCGGAGGATGGCGACCTCTGGTTGCTCCTCCTCGATTGGCAGGCGACCGCACCAACAGCCGCGAAAGTCACGCGATGGCTGGAGCGCGCCTGTGAGCAACAATCCTACAACGCCAAAGTCTTGCGCAAAGCCTGGACCATCGCCATGGCGACCGAGGTCGACACCGCGCTGTGGTGTGACATCGGCCGCCGGCTGCTAAACCTAGAGCCACTCGCCCACGACGTGCGCACCGGTTTACTTGGCGGCCTGCAACGCCTGCTCATCGAAGGCGGCGAGACAGCGATCGGTTTACTCGAAGCCATGGATGATTGCTCGATGTCGGTACTCGATCGCGCGTTGTTTCACCTTTACGACCACCACTTCAATCCGGCCGAAAACAAAGCCCCGCTCGATTGGCCCGCGTTGGTAGCGCCCTTGCGCACCAGCCCGGGCGATTTACTATGGTGGTTACACCAAGCCATGCGCTTGGGCGAGGACCCCAACCATTTGGGCATAGGCTTTGATACCCGCACTGAATGGACCAACCATCGCCTCGATAGCGAAGACCTACAAACATTGCTCGATACATGGCGCGCCCGCGGCTGCGACCACATCCACGAGCCTTTAATGACGGCACCTGCGCGCGCTTGGGCCGAACCCATCGCAGTCGTCGACGCGGCCGGTCGCCTCGCCGGCGATTGGGTGCGCCTGGTAGAAAGTGCCCTCACCTTAGGTTGGCTGTCGCTCGCCGACAACCTACTCGCCGCCGCGGAACCCCACCAAAATGCCTATGTCTGGCTGCTCAAAGGCCGACTTTTCCTGCAACAAGGACGCAAGATTCCAGCGCCCCTTCTGCAGCAGCTAGACGACAGCCTCTTCGAGGCCGTCGCCCACAACCAAACCGAACTGGCCGGCAACATCGAACTGTTTTTCGCCCAGCTCGACGAACCCTTTTAAATGGAGGGCGCCATGGCAGCAGACACAAACGAGTCCGCCGCAAAACAACTATTGAGTCTGTCCGATCCATTTGAAATACTGGGTGTTCGCCCCGAGGATAACGACGAAAGCGTGCGCGCCGCATTTTTAACGCGCGTTCGCTGTTTCACCCCCGAACGCGAGCCACTCGCCTACCAGCACTTACGTGCCGCGTACGACGCCGTGCGCAGCGCGGGCCAACGCCGCGAGCTGCGCCTGTGCGACCGGCGCCCACCGGCCGTCGCCCCGCTGCTCAAAACGCTTACCGACGCGCTCACGCAACAACCAAAGCCTTTGGAACGCGATGATTTGTGTCTGCTTTTTGCCAAAGACCCACACTAAAGTGCGACCCAACCAGGAGAAACCATGCCCCGAGATCCCGCCGAAATCGATCAACTGGTTAACCGCTTTCGCCGTTTCCTGACGGAACAAACACCCGCCGCCGCCGACCCCACCGTCGCACCGGCGGCAAGTGCGATTGCGCTGCACACCGAAATGACCCAACTCAAAAGCGAAGTACGGCGCGAGGCGCGCCTGTTCAAAGACGGTATGCAGGCCTTTAACGGCGCCTGCCATTCGTTGGAAGAGAGCCGCCGGGCGGTGGAACGCATTAGCGCCGAGCAGCAAACCGGCCAAGAAGAGCAGGCCGACCAACGCGTACGAGAGCTGATGCGGCCGATGCTGCGCGACATGATCGAGCTGTGCGATAAGCTGCGCGCCGAGGAGCGCTACTTAGCCAACCTCAAACCCAACTGGGCGGGCCGCGTGCTCGGCAAGCAGGAGACCCTGTTGCGCGGCTTGCGCGAAGGCCGCGACGCCATGTTGCATCGCCTGGAGCAGCAACTGCAAGATTACGGTTTGGAATTGATACCCGTGCGTGATTTGCCCTTCGACGGTCGCTTCATGAAGGTTGGCGAAGTGGTCCACCGCGAAGACCTTGAGGACGGTGTGGTGATCGAGGAACTGCTTCCCGGCTACACTTGGCGCGACGAGGTGCTGCGTCATGCCGAAGTGCGCGTCAATCGCCACGCGGCCGATGGAGGAGGCGACGATGGCGCCTAACGTCCCCGCGCCGGGACCCATCGTCGGTATTGACCTGGGCACCACCAACTCGGAAATCGCCGTTTATCGCGACGGCCGCGTCGATTTACTCGGCGAACCCCAATTGATTCCATCGGTGGTCGGCCTCGACGAGCAAGGTCAGCTTATTGTCGGCGAAGCCGCCAAAAACCAGGCCGCCCTGTTCCCCGAACGCACCGTGCGCTCGGTCAAACGTTTGATGGGCGGCGGCCAAACCATCCAGCTCGGCAGCGAGAAGTTTAAGCCCGAAGAGATTTCAGCCTGTATTTTGCGCGCCCTGAAACAACGGGCCGAACAGGCTTTGGAAACCCCCTTGCGCCGCGCCGTGATTACCGTGCCCGCCTATTTCAGCGACGCCCAACGGCAAGCCACTTTCGCCGCCGCCGAATTGGCCGACTGGGACGTGGTACGCATGATCCACGAGCCAACCGCTGCAGCTTTGGCCTACGAGGTCGGCCAAGAAGGACGGCGTCATTTGCTCGTCTACGATTTGGGCGGCGGCACTTTTGATGTGTCCGTCGTCGCCGTGGAACAGGACGTTTTGGAAGTGATCGCAAGCACCGGCGACCGTCGTCTCGGCGGCGATGATTTCGACACCTGCTTGGTGCGGCATTTCTTTGCGCTCTTGCAACAGCAGCACGACTTGCCCGCCGAGGCGCTGCAAGGCCGTCTGGCCGCCTCACTCCAAAAATCGGCCGAACGCACCAAAATCCATCTCAGCGATTTCCCCTACGCCTTGGTCGAGGAAGCTTACGTTGGCGAAACCGCCGCCGGCGAACCCATCCACCTGCGTTGTGAGGTGATGCGCGAACAATACGAAGCGCTGATTGCGCCGCTCATCGACCGCACCATGGAGGCCGTGCAAAAGGCATTGCTTGAATCAGAATTGACCGTGCTCGACATTGAGGAGGTGGTGCTGGTAGGCGGTAGCACGCGCACGCCCTTGATCCAGCAGCGCTTGGAAACCTTGTTTGGGTTGGTCCCCCGCGCCGGCATTCACCCCGAATTTTGCGTCGCCACCGGGGCCGCCGTGCAAGCCGCCGTCATCGACGGTGTCGCCGTCGACGCCGTGCTTTTGGATGTAACCCCCTACACCTTCGGCACCAATGCCATTGACGCCCGCCACGACGGTGAAGAAAGCTACAACCCCCATTTCTTCGCACCGATCATCCGCAAAAACACGCCGATTCCGGTAACCCGTTCGGAAGTGTTCTGCACCGTCAACGAAAATCAAAAAGAAGTCGAAATCAAGATTTACCAAGGCGAAAGCGACGATGTACGCGATAACCTCCTGATCGGCGATTTCACCGTAACCGGGCTTTCACCCGCGCCCGCCGGCAACTTAGTCACTGTCCAGTTGGCACTTACCAAAGACGGCGTGTTGGAAGTAACCGCCCAAGAAAAAGTGAGCGGCCTGCAGAAATCACTGGTGATTCGGCGTTCGTTCCAGCCAGGTGACGTGAAAACCGTATCCGCCGCCAAGGAACGAATTAACCGTTTGTTTGCCGAAGGCGAATCCCGCGACGATGACGACGAGGCCGACGACAGCTTGGAAGCGAGCGCCGACGACAGCCGTGAAAACGAGACGGACGGCCCGCACCATTTGATTGAACGCGCTGAAGCCTTGCAGCCGTCGCTGGGTGAAAGCGACGCCACCGACATCGCCGCCGCCGTCGCCGCGCTTAAGGCCGCGATGGTAGAAAGCGACGTTGACGCCATCGCCCAAAAACAAAGCCACCTCGACGATTTACTGTTTTACTTGGAAATGTAAGCCGATCCACACCCAAGAGGCCGATATGAACCCCACCAGCGACGTCATGCCCGAAACCTGTCCCGCCTGCCACGGCCGCCTCGACGAAAGCGCCTGCTGCGAACGTTGCGGCGCGGATACCGACTATCTGCGCCGACTCTATGACGAAATGGAACGCCTGCACATCGCGGCCGTGCAGGCCCTTGCCGACGGCCGCTATGACGAAGCCGAAAGCTTACTGAGCCAAGCACGCACTTATGCGGTCACGCCCATCAACGACGCGCTTACCGCGTGGCTCCCAGTTTTGGAAGCGGAACAGACCGTCGAAGCAGATCCCGAGAAACCGTCGCGCCTGGAGTCGGTCAAACAATTCTTCCGCGGCATTGGCAAAAAAACCGGTTTTTGAGGCACAGGCAGGCTACAACTGTTCGCGTTGGTGGATTGAGCCTTGTTTTTCGCGCAGCGGGCGGCCGTTGCGTTGGTAGCGGATCTGCTGGATTTCGGCGACGGTTGAAAGCGCCACCTCGGCCGGTGTCTCCCCGCCAAGATCGAGCCCGGTTGGTGCGTGGATGCGCGCTAATTGCTCCGGCGTCAGTGTTTGGCCCGCTTCGGTCAAGGCCGCCGCTAAACGCTCAAAGCGCGCACGCGGTCCCAGCACCCCGATATAGGGAATGTCACTCGCCACAAGCGCCGCCAACCATTGGTTGTCACGTTCGAAATGGTGGTTTTTGACGACCGCCGCCAGAAAGCGCTGTTGCGCCGGCGGTCGGGCCGCGAAATCGGCGGCTGGTTCACAACGCAGTTCGGTTTTTGCGGGAAAACGGACCGGATCTAAAAACGCTTCGCGGTGGTCGACGACCACCACCCGCCACCCGAGCGCGTCGAACAAAGTGACCAGGGGCGGCACATCCGAGCCGGCGCCAATCAGGAGCACCGCCGGCGCCGTGAAAAGGGGCCGCGCCAGCCAGGAGGCTTGGTCATCGGCAAAGATGCGGGCGCGCCGGCGCTGAGGATCCGCGCACCAATCGGCGAACAACGCCTGCACCTCGGCCACGCAGGTCGCGCTCGGCTGCAGCGCATCGGCAACCGCGCAGCCGTGTAAACCGGCGGCATTAAGCAACCAGTGGGCGGGCGCCGCGTCGGCGTCGACACGCTGCAGCAACACGCCATCGCCGTCACCGTTGCCGACCGCCGTCATCCAAGACAGCAACGCCTGCTGATGTGCCTCGGCCAAGGGTTCAATCAGAATCTCTATGCGACCGCCACAGCCGGTCCCCATGCCCCAAACCAACTCATCCTCATTGCTTGCGTCGTAGACAACCCGGCGCGAGCGGCCGTCGCCAAAACAGCGCAGCGCATTCTCGCGCACGTCGTTTTCCAAACAACCCGCGCTGATTGTGCCGTACACCGGTGCATCGCGACGCACGGCGATTTGGGTGCCCAAGCCGCGATACGAAGGCCCGTCGATGGCCACAATCGTCGCCGTTGCCAGCGGTTGCGGCAAACGTCGGTTGTCGCACAAAGCATCGTAAAGGGCTTGATTTTCTATCATGGCAGGGGCTCCCGTCGGCATTCGGTTGAATTGTGGATCACGCACGGCGCTTACTTTAGCCCGATTTCCGGTTGCCACGCTGCTTTTCTCGCCGATTCACCCCGCACCAGACGACACGACCGAAAAGTTGGTGTGGAAAAGCAACCGGCTAACCATCCGAGAGACGAGCCTTAAGCGTGCGCACTGCTTGTTGTCCCTCGCTTCTTGCGCTAAAGTTTCGTGGGGTAAGGTGCGCGTTTTGCGATCCTTAGCGCCACCGACGGCCGACCACCGGAAAAAAGTCACCCAACCCACAAGCGGGATTCCACCCGTAACCAAACTTTCGCATGGGGGGCGCGGTTTTATGACTGCGACAGATGCCAAACTCAAAAAAGCGGAACGCACGCGGCAACGCATTCTCGACGCGGCGCTGCCGCTCATGCTTGACGGCGGTTACGAAAAAATGACGATGCGGGCCATCGCCAAAGAAGCCGGACTTTCACCCGGCGCCGCCTATTACTACTTTGAAACCAAAGAACATATCATCAACGCCTTTTACGAGCGCACCATCATCGAACACGAGCAGGCCTGCCGTAAGATCCTCGATGAGGAACGCAATTTCGCCAAACGCCTGCGCCGCTGTGTGACCGCTCAGATTGAAATCAGCCGCCCGTACCACGAGATTTCAGCCGACTTGTTTCGCGTCGCCGCCGATCCCAACCACCCGCTTTCGCCATTTAACGAAGCCTCGCGTACCGTGCGCGAACGCAGCATGGCCATCTTCGCCGAAATCTATCGCGGCAGCCGTTCGCGCGTGCCCAAACCGCTGGACGCTTATCTTCCCGGCCTTTTGTGGCTCTACCACATGGGCATCGTGTTGTTTTGGGTTCACGACAAAACCGAGAATCAAAGCAAAACCGACCGCTTCATTGAACGTACCGTCCCGTTGGTGATCAACCTCATTCGGTTGGCCAAGGTCCCTGGCTTTAGCCGCGCTCTGAAAGCCACGTTGCAGTTGCTCGACGATTTTACCTGGCTAAAGCTAGCCACCCCCAAAGCCTCAACCGACAAAAAATAGTGCGATCATGCACCCAAAACCGACAAACCAAGCCACCGATCGCAGCGGTGCTTTGTTGGCGATATAGAGTGCACCGTAAAGCAAACGGAACACCACAAAGGTGATTGCCAATTTGTCGACAACGCCCTGCGGCGCCCCCGCCGTCTGAGCAATAATGACGCCCGCCGCAAAAGGTGGAAACGCTTCCATGCCGTTTTGGTGCGCCCAGTGAGCGCGTCGACGCCACCCTTCGAGCTTATTTTGGAAGTCGCGCACTTTGTAGTTGTTGAAACCAGGCGCGCCTATTTTGGCGGCGGCTGTGAAACCATAGGGAATCATGGCGGCGATGAACACACAGTAAAAAGCGATTGTCATAGGTACCTCGTGGACGCCAACACCTAACCCGGCTTGACCGCCCGGGTGGCGATATAGTTCGGCATAAATTGGGTCAGCGCTTCCTCGGGTGCAGCGTCCTCGAAGAAGCCGACAAGCTGGAGACCGGCACGCAACTGGCCGCCGATGAGACTGTCGAGGCTGTGTCCAAAAACAAGCGCCTCGCGTTCATCGAGGAACTTTTGCAGTTCCGCCGGCGTGAGGTCGGTAGGGTCGGCGTAGGGAATCCGGTGGCGCACGGCCAACTCACCGCGCTGCGACTTTTCGTAATCAAACAAAAACAGCGCCGGATTGGTCACCCCCGTCATGAGCACGCCGCCAGGGCGCAGCACGCGCGCGCACTCCTGCCAAATCGGCGTCACATCCGGTGCGAAAACCACCGAACAGGGATTAAACACCAGATCGAACGAGGCGTCGTCAAACACGCTGAGATCGGCCATGTTGCCTTGAACCGTCACGATGTCGAGCCCTTCGCGGTCGGCCACTTCGCGATCACGGCCAAGCTGGGCCGGTGAATTATCGAAGATCGTGACCGTGGCGCCGGCGGCCGCAAACAACGGCCCTTGCTGACCCCCGCCACACGCCAAGCCGAGCAGGTCGCAACCGTTAAGGTCGGGAAACCAATCGGCGGGCACCGGTTTGGTCGGTGTCAAGAGAACCTCGAAGCGACCCTCGCGCGCGGCGGCGATCCGTTCGGGGCCGACCGGCAAGGTCCATTCATTGCCTTTGGCGACGTAGTTGTTCCAAGCATCGCGGTTGTACGTGGTGATATCCATAAAAAAACTCCATCGGCGCCGCGTTAGTCGCGATGCGCCAAGTACCAAGCGATTTGGGCGTTGGTCGAGCCGTCATGGCTGTCCGGCACGGGTTGCTGCTGTGCCAGCTCGGGTAAAATGCGTTTGGCCAGTTGTTTACCGAGTTCGACACCCCATTGATCAAAACTGAAGATGTCCCAAATGACGCCCTGCACAAAAATTTTGTGTTCGTAAAGCGCAATCAGGTTGCCAAGAACCTCGGGCGTCAGCTTGGGGGCCATGATGGCGGTACAGGGGCGCGCGCCGTCGAAGGTTTTGAAGGGAACCAAATCTTCGCCCGTCCCCTCGGCACGCACCTCGTTTTCCGTCTTCCCAAAGGCCAACGCTTCCTGTTGCGCAAAAAAGTTGGCCATCAACTTGTCGTGATGATCGCCAATCGGGTTGAGCGACTGGGCAAAGCCAATGAAATCACAGGGGATTAAGGCCGTCCCTTGGTGGATAAGCTGGTAAAAGGCGTGCTGGCCGTTGGTGCCGGGTTCACCCCAAATAATCGGACCGGTGGCGTGCAGCGCCGGTTCACCGTCGCGGGTCACACTTTTGCCGTTGCTCTCCATGTCGCCTTGCTGGAAATAAGCCGGGAAGCGGTGCAGGTATTGGTCGTAAGGAAGAAGCGCGTGGCTGTCGCTGTCGAGAAAGTTGATGTACCAAACGCCGAGCATGCCCAAAATAACCGGCATATTGGCGTCGAGTGGCGCGGTTTTAAAGTGCTGGTCCATGGCGCGGTACCCGCGCAGCAAGGCGTCGAAATGGTCTTTGCCAAGGGCAATGACCAGCGATAATCCAATCGCCGAGGTCAGCGAATAACGACCGCCGACCCAATCCCAAAATTCAAACATATTGGCCGTGTCGATGCCGAAATCAGCCACCCCGGCGGCATTGGTCGAGACCGCCACGAAGTGCCGCGCCACCGCTGTTTCATCGCCGAGCTGGTCGATGAGCATTTGTCGCGCCGAGTGGGCGTTGGTCATCGTTTCTTGGGTGGTAAAGGTTTTGGAAGCAATGATAAACAGCGTTTCGGCCATGTCCAGGTCGCGCGTCGCTTCCACCAAGTGGGTACCGTCGACATTGGAAACGAAACGCACTGTCAGCGAGCGATCGGCGTAGTGTTTCAGCGCTTCGTAAACCATAACCGGCCCCAAATCGGACCCGCCGATGCCGATGTTGACGATGTTTTTAATCGTTTTCCCGGTAAAACCGCGCCAGGCGCCGGAACGCACCTGCTCGGCGAAGGCGTCCATGCGTTCGCGCACCGCGTAAACCTTGTCGACCACGTTCTCGCCGTCAACCGTGTAAACATCTTCCCGCGCCGCACGCAGCGCCACGTGCAGCACCGCGCGATCTTCGGTGCGGTTAATCTTCTCACCGGCAAACATAGCGGCAATTTCGTCACTGAGCCCACGCGCTTCGGCCAGCTTAAACAGCAAGGACATCGTTTCGGCCGTCACCAGGTTCTTTGAATAATCCATCCACAGTTGGCAGGCCGACAGCGACAAACGCGTGGCACGCTCCGGCATCAATTGAAACAACTCACGGGGATGAATACCCGCCGTGGTGGCGGCATGATTTTCGAGTGCAGACCACGCGGGCAAATTTTCTAATGTCATGACAGACGACTCCTTGCTTGGGCGATGAACAGGATGAAAGTAATTGGAGGCATTCTACCTTAGGCCGCCCAACCACTTGGCAAAATTCTTTTCGTTCTCACACAAGCACGGCCCACGGCGGCATCGTGAAAAAAGTGAGTGTCCCCATTCAGAGGTCCTACTTCAGGTTCACCGTTCCCGCCGGCACCAACAACGTCGCGGTTACGCTGAACTCCGGCACCGGTGATGCCGACCTTTACGTCCGTGAAGGCGCCAAACCAACCGGTTTCAGCTTCGATGGACGCAGTTGGAACACCGGCAACGGTGAGCTCGTCAATCTCAACAACACCGCCGGCAAAACCTACAACATCATGCTTTACGCCTATGAAGCCTTCGAAGGCGTCAGCTTAACGTCGCCGCGCCCTAGCGGTCGTCAAAACCATCGATTGTGAAAAGGGGAGCCTTCGGGCTCCCCTTTTTTGATGGGACCGCTTCGACCAGAATACCGCCCACCGAGGCCCCAATCGCTAACTGAAATTTTCGTTCGAAGCAAACCGAGCACACAACACCAACACCACAACAAAGCCACCATTTACAATACCTTACCTAAAGCAACCACAAGTCCCTGCGCGATGATTCTCCGCCAAGAGGAAAATGCAACAGAACTTGTAACATTCCTCATTGACACTTATTTGGTGCTTCGTTAAATTTGGTGACATATCAGCATTACATCGAATGACGCTGACCCCTTCATTGAACGGCCGATATCCAAGCAACCACTTCCTGTTGCTAGGATAGTTGGTGGTTGTGTGGTTGCACAAACCCACACACTCATTTTTTGTGCTTGTTCATTCATTCAGTAACACTATGTCGCGTGGACAAGCGACGTGTTTCCTGTTACTCAAGATTTGGACGGCTTATCGCCGTTTTTTCGTTTCATGGGTATCTATTCCATCATCATACCCAATCACTCCGTCCTTCACACTCTACCCAACACAATCTGATTTCGAAAAACGCCGGCAAAATGGGCTCCTCCTACCAGCCGCATGGCGAAGCATTCCCTCACCCGTGCAAACATTGCCCGTACCTGCCCAAACCTCACCACTTCCGAGAACTGCAGGTTTCGTGTCGATGGCGCACCATGGGCTGTCATGTTTCGAACCTGTTTGTCGGGTAATCCCTTCTAACCGAAGCTGAGCGTTGCATGGCGACGCACTCACGCAACCGGTTGGGCTGCAAAGCGCTGCGAAAACGGTACCGTATTTCATAAGGTCGCGCCGAACACAGCGTCGGTGCGTTGTTCCAACACCTTTCGCACCGACGCTTCACGCGACTGCGTTTACCCACATCGCCCGCTTTAAGTCTTAAGAGTAATTAGTTACTCGCAGTTTTTCAGAAAATATCAAGGTTTTTTTCACAGTAATAGGTATTGCTGTGTGGCAAATCGCCATTGCTTTACAAGCGCTAAAACCATCCATTTGATCTACCAAGAGGAGTAAAAAATGATTCGTCCCTTCGCTTTTCGAGCGATCGCTTTCGTGTGTCTCGTCCTTAACATGAGTCTCATTTTTGCGGGCTCTATTGATCCCGCCATTTTTCAAAAGTTCGAAGATCTCGCCAATAATCCCATCGCCAAAATTGATCCACAAGAAGGTGTCCGAGTTGTCGTGCAGCTCAAATATTCAGGGTTTCAAACACTGGATACCTTGTCACCGGAAGCATTGGCCGAAGCCTGCGAAGATACCCAAGTCGCCTTTATCGATCGGCTACGCGCCAACGGCCTGGCCACCCTCGACAAAAACGCAAGCCCCGATCTGTTCGAAGTCGCCTTAATGCTGGATTACCAGCCGGCCGTTGCCGGCTATGCCTTGGATGAAGAAACCATTTATCAACTGGCCGAGCTGCCCGAGGTCGAAGTCGTTCAACTCGATGCCCTGAATCAACTGTTCGACGTGGAAGGACGTCGCCTCACCGGCGCCCGCACGGCTGCCGATCGCGGCTACACCGGCCGCGGTGTTGGCGTCGCGGTCATTGACGGTCATTTCGACTTGTTGCATCGCGAAATGGGTGGAAGCACCCGTTTGCCCAACAGCGTCATGAAGGGCGGCCGCAACATTTCCGCCAACGCCGGTAACATTCATTCACAAAGTCAGCAGGAGTGCTACCACGGCACCGGCGTCGCCTCGATTGTGCGCCGCTACGCGCCGCAGGCCGATATCTACGGCCTGGTTGTGTTCCCCAACAGCTACGACTCCAACCTCGCCGCCGCCATCAACTGGACCGTCACCAACCGCAACGGCGTCGGCGGCGGCGCGCCCATTCGCGTTGCCAACATGTCACTGGGGGGTGGCCGAAACAATGGTTACTGCAACACCAGCGTCGTCCACAGTGCCGCCGGCACAGCGATGCGTAACGGCATTTTGGTCGTGGCCGCCTCCGGCAACGAGGGTTGGGTCGGTTCCACCGCCGCCCCCTCTTGTTCGGCCAACATCATTTCCGTCGGCTCCGTGTTCGACGCCAACAACGCCAACTACTCGCCGTTCCCCCCGGCTTATTGCGCCGACAACAGCCCTCGCGTCGATGAGCGCATTTGTTACAGCAACACCTCTTCGGTTTTGGACATCTACGCACCATCGGAAGAAGTCATTTGCGCCCGTTGCGGCGGCGGTACAGCCCCACTCGGCGGCACCTCTTCCGCCAGCCCGGCGGCGGCGGGCATGATCGCTCAATTAATAAGCGCCGACCGGGGTTACATTGGCAACAAAAACGCGGTAGTTGAATTGTTCCGCAGCACCGGCGCCAACGTGGCCGGCGACAGCGGTAAAAAACGGATCAACATTTTAGCGGCCATAAATGGCGGCGGCGGTGATGGCGGTGATGGTGGCGACGGCGGCGATGGTTCCGACGGTGGCGACGGCGGCACCTGTCGCGGTGATTCCTTCACGGGGTCCCTGGCCGGCGGCGGCGACGGCGACAACCATCCCAACGGCAATTACTACTACGCCCAACGCAACGGCGTCCATCGCGGTTCCTTAACAGGGCCGTCACGCGCCAACTTCGACCTGTACCTCTACAAATGGACCGGTCGCTGGCAGGTTGTGGCCGCATCCACATCTCCAGGCGCCAACGAAACCGTGACCTATAACGGAAGCACCGGGTACTACTTCTGGCAGATTTGGTCCCGATCTGGCGGGGGACGCTACGAACTATGCCTAGACACCCCTTAATCCACACTAGCCAAACACATCAATCCAACCCGTGATCCACCAACCGGACAAATAAGCGGGTAAGCAACGCGGGACCCTCGAGTCCCGCGTTTTGTTTATCGTTCACCAGCAGAAAGACAGAAACATCCATCGAACCGGTGCCGTCCAAGCTTGCTCTCAGACCTGAATTGCGCGATTCAGGTGGATGAATTCGCGCAATATGTCGGTGCGAAACCTGTTGAAAAAAGCCACCGGGGTCGCGCACCGCGCGTAACGGCAGGCACGGCGAGCATTTTCACGAGACGTAACAGCTATTTCACCGTTAAGAATCGCTCAACTCAGGTTAGCGCCTCAACGGTGCATGTCCCCGCTTTTGAGGCCCTATCTGTCAGGATAGTTGTCAGTTCAACATTTCTGGTACAAAGGTGCGGCCATGTCTTATTCACAGGAATTCCGGGAGTCTGCGGTCAAAAAGTTATTCGAGCCGAATTGCGAAGGGCTCAAGC
>JAUIFE010000050.1 GCA_030429565.1 Holophagae bacterium
TTCGGCAAACAAGGTCAGGTTCCGATAGGGTTTGGCACGGCGGCAGTGAACCGGGTGTTGCTTGATCGGGGCTGGGATTTCGACGTGTGCTTATCGTCCGGTGCCGTCGGCATTGCGATTGGTATCGCAGAAACCGACATGAGCATGGCGCGCCAATCGGTGATGGGAACGGCGTTGCCTGTGCCAACGCCGTTCTTTTAGCGAGCTAAATCCGGTGTTACCAGAACCGCCACCATGGTTTTTTGGTCGGTTCCGATTCTTGTGCCGGATTGGCACCGAGCAATATCGCGCGAATCTCTTCGAGGCGACCATCCGGGGAAAACACGATTTCCAGACGGCCCTCGCCTGGTCGTGTCGCTACCATCATCTCACCCGTTTCCTCGATGTTTAGGTTTTGCTGCCGGAGGTACGGCAAACATGCGGCGCGATGGTCTACCGGAAATTGACTGATCGATTGCATGATCACCGTGTTAATGCGTTCCAGCGAAGCCGTGTTGACCTGGTCGGGCACATCGTCGATCAAGGTATACAAGGCGCCGCCGTCATAACCGGCCACGTAGTAGCACGCCGTATCGGAGAGGGCGGTGCAAACCATCGCGATTTCGTGGGCGCTGATGGTTTCCAGTGAAAAGGTGGCTTCGGTGAGCTCGTTAATGCCCTTGGCACGACCGAATTGGTGAATTTTGTGGACCGCAGCCAGAACGGTTTCGGGCAGGTCACTTTGCTCATTGGCCCAGGCCCACAGCCAGGTGTTGCTTTGGTCGCTTTCGGTGCCGAGCAATTGAATCGGGTAGGCGCCCCGATTTTCGATGGTGAGTTCGCCTTCGCCAATGTCGATGCCCCATCCGTTGTCACCTAAATAATCATTGAGCGCCATTTGGCGCGACATGCTAATCATGAGTTGTTTTTCGAATAATTGGTCAAACATAAATTCCCCTTAGATTATAAATCTAAATAAATAATGGCGCGGGTTATCTTCTGTTTATTTGCCGCCAAGGTCAATTGTCTAGTGCCTGAAACCATGAGGATCAAGCTGGGGATGCGCCGTTTCCGGGTTGGGGGCCAATGGGGAGGTGCCCGCTTCGTTTAGGTTTGAGGCCACCCGCGCCGAACCGGGAACGCCATGGGTTGTGGCAAGCCGGCACACACCGATTGAGGAAGTCCATTGAGGTGGGCGAATCATGGATGGCGACGGTACCTTGCGGCCTCTTTGGTAATTCGATGTTTGGAATGCCCTGCGAAGCGAGAAACTGGGCAACCGACCGCGACATCGGCGCCAAAACACGCCTCCTGATCAAACCATGGGTGTCCCCATTTTGTCGATCGCCCTCAACCAGGCCCGAGCAACGCTTATTCGCTTGGCAGCGCCGTCGCTTCAAAAAACAAAATGAGTCCCATGATATCCTCGAATTCCTCCAAGCTTTTCGTCCGCTTTAACGATTCTGAACCCTCCAACAGGGCGGTGGCGACCCATCGGTTACCGCGCAGCGGCAACAACTGGCGAATGTGAATGTCGCCACTGTACAAGGTCATCGTCGACCGGTTGCCCTGGTGATCCAGACGGTGCACGATGTTGGTGAGCCCATAGCGGGAATGTTCCGGCGGCCATGGTCCCAATTCGGTGAGGTAAAAGAAGCCGTCGTAGCCTGCGCCAAGGCCGCCGACCGTCGAAAAATAGCGGGGGAGCAGCCCTCTATTCCGTTGTTCCTCGAAGAAATAAAGGGGGGTTTGGAGAATCGTTTCGAAGGAACCTCGCTCGTGCATCGTCCCCTTTTGAAGATCAAGCAGACCCCAGTAAATTCGATTGGTGTTGCCGCGCATCGTGGCCAGTAACAGCCACTCACCGTTGTTGACCGCACCCAATCGGCCCAGGTTCTTTTGCTCCATCGGAGGTATGAGCGCCAACGCCTGCATGGTGGTTTCACGGACGATGAAGGCGTCCTTGGTGTCATTCACGTTGGGGTTCTTTGGGTCTTCGTTGCTGGTCACCCAATCGCCGCTTTTCATGCGGAACAAGGGTTGGCCTTGCTGTGATACCGGCTCACTTGCCAAAAGTTTTCCATCGAGAGCGAAGACTTCGTGACGCCGGCCGTTCTTGTGAATCGCATGGATTTCATCGTCCTGAATGAACCAGCTCACCATCGGGAACCCGATTTGTCCCGGTCCATCGCCCTTGCCGCCAAAAACCTGCTTGACCACGCCGTTCAAATCAAAAACCCAGAAGGTTCTGGAGCTGTGATCGTAGATCACCACGGAATTTTTAGCCAAGCGGATCCAGCCTGGCCTTCTTACGGGTGTCCCGGCGTGGCTTTCGATGCGCAAAATATTGTCCATAACCATTTCGGCCTGCGGCTGCCACAGCAGCATCAAGAGACAAACAGCGGACATGCTATACCTCGTTTATTTATAGTTGGTTATGGATGGGAGGGCGCCCCTGGAGAAAAGGGGTCGGCATAGTACGAACCCCGAAAAAGACGAGCGCGATAGGTCGCGATGAAACGAAGGATAGTAGTTATCCTTTGAAAGTTGTTCGTGCCCAAGATTCATAGCAAAATCAGACAGTGGTGACAATCAACAAATCCATTAGGTTTTCATGTGTTCATTATTTTTCTTTGGTGCTGTTGTCGACTGAGGGTGTTGCCTTTTCGCGCATCGGAGAGGGTAGTGCAAACCAACGCGATTTCGTGGGCGCTGATGAATGGGGACACGCACAAACGGGGACAGGCACCGTTTGTGGGTTGGTTGACTGGCAAAACCAGGACCGGCGCCTTTTGGCGTGAACAGCGACGGTAAGGATCCCCAGCGCATTTGTTGGCCGCGACCAAAGCCGCTTGGCGGTTTCATGGGGCTTCTCTGCAGGTGGTCGACTTGGCGACATCATGAAAATGATCCCGCCATGAAAAAGGCCCCGCCGGTGACGAGGCCTTTCGTTATGGTGCGCCTTGGTTTCGGTGGGCGAGGCGGCGCGACTGTCGCCGCGCCGTTCCCACTAATAACAAGCGCGACTGATGAGCAGGTCCAACACGGAGACGGTGCCGGAACCGTCGAGGTCGTGTTCGACGGCAACCTCGCGTGCGCCCCAAGCGGCGATGCGCATGGCTTGGTCATGGTCGTCGACACTGCCGTCGCCGTTGAGGTCGTTGTTGAAACGGAAGACGTGGCTGTCGGCGCTTTGTTCTGCGCCGTCGCGGTCGGTGACGGTGACCTGGAAGCGATAGACGCCGTGACCCAACGGGGTAAAACGCGGTGTCGCCGTGTCTGGGTTCGCGAAACTACCACCTGCCGGCGGTCCGGCGGTCAGCTCCCAATGGTAGCTGTAAGGCCCACCGGCACCGCAACCGGCGCGGGCGCGCAGTTGGAAGACGCCGTTGGGATCGCACAGCGCCACGGTTTCGTTTTCAATCGCCACGGCCAACACGCCCGGTGTCCGGGTGACCAAGTGGCGCGCGGCGGCGGCGCAACCGTCGGCGCTGGTCGCCAAAACGGTGTAGTTCGCCGTTTCGGCGGCGTCGACCCATATCCCGCGCGTGGTTGCGCCGGTCGACCATTGGTAACCGGCAAAACCCGGGCTTGCTTCCAAATACACGGGTTCGGACGAACAGGCGCTTGTCGCACCAAGGATGGTCGGCACCAGCGCGTCGCCCGCTTGGAAGGTCACCATCACCTGGTCCTCGCGCGCACCGCAACTTTCCTCGCTAAGCCGCCAGCGCAGTTGGTACTGTTCCCCGATCACGCCGCGAAACGCGCTTTGCGGATCGTGGCGATTTTCAACAAAACCACCGACACCGGACAGCAAGGTCCAGGTGCCGGACCCAACACTGGGCGTGCGCGCATTGAGGAAGGTGGTGGTCACCCCGCACAAAGTGCGGTCGGCACCGGCCTCGGCCGGCTCGCCCGCCGGTAGCAAGCTAACCCAGGTTTGGTCGACGGATGCGCCGCAGGGCGGATTACTCAGCTCCCAGCGCAGGTGGTAGTCGCGACCGATGATACCGGTGAAGGTCGAATGGGGATCGCTGGGGTCGGCAAAAACCCCGCCGTCGCCGGACAGCACCAGCCACTGACCGCTCCCTTGTTGCGGGATGACGGCTTGCAACTGAACCGAAGCGCCACAGGCGAGCAGGTCGGGACCGGCGTCGGCGGCTTCGAAAACCGCGCCGTCCTCATCCCCGAAATCCTGGCGCAACAGGAAGCCGTGCGCGCCCACATAGGCTTGGGCGTGGTGCAGCACGCTGTCCTCGCGTACCACGACGATGTCCAGCACCTCGTCCAACAAAACCGAACCGGGTCGGTAGGGTGGGGCGCCGCTGTCGGTTTCGACCCGCAACACGTAGCCGTTGGGATCGTCGCTGTCGGCGCCAAGCAGCATGGCGGCCACCACGCTGCCGTCCTCGCGCCTGGCCTCGGCGCGCACGCCCATCTCGGCAGTGAACGGTTGTAAACAGCCGTTATGGATTTGGCCGTGGATGACGAAGTCCGGTTTGGGGACGCCGGCGACGAGTGGTCCGGCACCGAGCGACAGGATCAGGAGCGCGGCGAGCATCGACAGCGGCCGCAACGAACCGCGGCAAGGCCGTAATAAGCATCGAGAAACCATCATGGTTGTGCCTCCTTGGTTTCCTGTTCGGACGGCGTTTTGCGGCCCAAACCTTGGTAAGAGTAGGTACTGAGGAAGATTTTGATGTCGCTGATCCCGCTGCCGGGCGCCGCGCCGATCAGGTGATCGAGCCCGGCCTCGCCGTCGTTGAGCAGGGTGCTGCCGGGAATGATCAACAGCCAGCGATCATTGGCGACGGCGCGCCCGACCAGGCGCGTGTCGATGCTGGGGAACTGATCGCCGTAGTCGCCGGTCAGGTCGTCGAAGGCCCGTTGCAGCGGGAACCGACGCATGGAGAAACGGTCCTCGCTGAGCGTGTCCAGCGTCGGCATCCAGTCGGGATCGTCGAGGTCGCCGGCGCCGAGGGCGTAGGGTTCGGGAAGGACTTGGTCAACCACACGCCAGGCCCGTTTGGTGAAGTCTCCGCTAAACGGCGAGCTGAGGATGTCCATGCCGACCGGGACCAGGTAGGCGCGCGGGGTGGCCGACAAAGGCAAGTCGTTGTAGCCGGTCAAGAAGATGCCGGAACCCCGGATGCGGGTGGCAAAGCGACTGGCGTCGTAGGCACTGTCGCCGGCGGCCAGGGGCCAACCAAACAGGTTCTCGCCGCCGTTGACAACCGCGGCAAAGGGAATCACCAAACCAGGTTGGGGTCCGTCGGCGCGGCTGAACTCCGGCCGGCAGTAACGGGCGTATTCAGGGATCTGCCACAGGTCGGCGACGCGGTGTTGGCGCAGGACGGCGCGCCATTCGTTTTCACCGGCTTCGTCGTCGTGGAGACGGAACAGTTCGCGCCGCAACGAGAAGCTGTATTCCTCGCTTTGCGGGTTGTTGAAGCCCATCTGCGTTTTGTAGACCTGGAAGTTGGCGTTGAGTTTGGCCAACAAGCCGGCCAGACCGCCGGAGCCGATCACCGGTGTGCCGTTGCTGATTTCGCCGACGCCGCGCTGCCGCACGATGTCGCTTAAGAATTGGCGCCCGGCGTCCTGGTGGCTGCCGAGCAGGTTGGTGTCGTAGTCGTAGGCAGCCGCGGCCAGGTAGACGTAGCGGGCCGCCAAATCGAATTGGGCGTGGTACTTCTGCAAAGCATCGTTGCGGAACAAGCGGAAGGCCATGTCTTTGTAGCGGTGCTTTTGCGTGGCGGCGGCGGCATTGCGACGGAAGATCAGACGTTCCTCAATCAAGCGCTCGCCCGCCGCCAAGGTCGCACGTACCTCCATGCTCGCCTGGCTGATTTGGTCCATGAGGGTGAAGCCCTCAATTCGCAGTTCCAGCTCTTCGCGAATGAGCTGTTCCAGTTCTCGCGCTTTTTGCTGCGCTTCGTAGTTGGTGTTGTTGATCAGCACACGGATGTCGTGATCGAGCATGTAGACTTCTTTGCCCTGGGTTAGGCCAAACGCGGTCAAATCGGCAATGCCCGCCGATCGGTAACTCGAGGCAATGACGATGCCCAGGATTTTGGCGTAGGTGGCGCGGATGCCCGAGGTGAGGTCGTTCGAGAAACCGTTGACCTTGGGTGGTCCTTCCAGCAGGACTTTGAGCAACCTTTGCCCAGCCTGGGCCGCCGCGAGGAAACCCTTTTTGGCGACCTCCGCCGCCCGAAGCGAAATGTTGAAGCCAATGGTGGCGTTCCTGCGGTCGTAGCGCAGGCGAATCTCTTCTTGGCGGGTGTTGTAATGCGCCGCAAGCAGCGCGACGGCATCATTGATTTTGCGATTGTGGTTGTCGTACTTGGCAAGGAAGCGCCGGAGATCGGCTTGCTGCAACAACAGTTGGTTTATTTTGCGTTGCACTTCGCCAATGGCACGGCGCGAGCCTAACTCGGGTGGTGCGGTGACCAAACCCAGCCCGTTGCGTGGCACGAAGTAATCAACTTCCAGTTGGGTGTAGGTGTTGAGGCGTTCGAGCCCGCCCTGATCGGTAACCACGCTGGGTTGGCGGAAATCCAATTCTGACGGAATGCTGAGTGTGCGTCGCACCGTGGTTAACGGCGGCAGCGTTTCACCCAAGGCCGCCGGTGGGTCGACCATGCGGTAGTGGATCAGATCCGGCCCGTCGTAGCCGGTCTCATAGGGTTGGCCGGGCCCCATATGGCCGCTGTAGGGATAGCCGAAAATCTCGATCAGGCGGTTGCGGTAGTCGCGTTCCTGGTCGTTGATTTGAAGCCTGAAGTCCTGATCCGTTTCACTTTTGTAACGCAGCATGTGGGTGTGCTGGTTGGCGCGATCAAAAACGGCGCGCGTATTGGTCAAGGCGACCTTGGCGCGTTTGTAGATCTGCTCGAAGTGCGGTTCGCCCTCGCGGAAATCCAGCACGCGTGGGTTGAGGTCGAAGGGCACCACGCCTTTCGAGAGACCCAAGGGGTTGCGACCGCTGTCGGCCGCGTCAACGACGATCTGGTTCTCCGTCAAGCGGCTTGCGATTTGGTCGAGCTCGGGCACGGTGGTTCGGTCGATTTTTTGGATGCCCTGACCTTCGTGTTCGTGACGCAACAGGCTGTTGGCGGTGGCCCAGTCGAAGAGGGCGGCTTGGCCGGTGCGACGGGCCCAGCCGTCGAGGCCCCAGGCGCGCGTCTGTTCCGGTTCGCCTTCGGGTCCGGGGTTGGCGGTGGGGATTTTGGCCGTTTCCGTGTCCAGGTAACCTTGCCACTGATCCAAGGGGTCGGCCGTGAAACGTTCTCGATAGGTGAGGTCGAGGATTTCCCGGCCGGTGAGTGCCTTGGCGGCCGCGCTTTGGGCGAAACGCCGTTCGTCCATGTAATCCACGCCGACGTTGCCTTCATAAAGCGTCACGATCTCCGTACGCGGTAACCACTCGTAGTTGGCATGGCGCAGCAGGCGATAGTGGGATTTAGCGGCGGTCAGGTAGTGACCCCAGGCATCGCCGTGACCCTGCGGGAAACTGAGCTTGGCGTCGAATTCGTCCAAGCGACCGTCGAGGTTGACGTCTTGCAAGTTGTAACTCACGGCGTAGGCCACTTCACCCTCTTGCCCGGTCAGGTTCCAGTGCAAACGGTTGTAGACCGGGTTCGTTTGCACACGGGTGACGCTGTCCGAACGGCCGCGCAACAGGGTTAGTTCTTCCGCCAAGGGTGAGGCGACCTGATTGCGGAAGGTCCACAGCGCCGAGGCTTCGCTGCCCAGCACGCTGCCGGTGTCAAAGCCGATGGTGGGGTCACTCGCGTCGGCAAAGGCTTCCTGTCCCAGGATTTGGTAGAACTGGGCCAGTCGGCTGGACACCAACAACAGCGCGCTGTTGACGTCGGCGTTTTCCACACCGCGGTTGATGGAGAGATCCATCGCACGGTTGAGAATGGTTTCGTACAGTTCAATCATACCCAGGCTTTCCAGGTAAGTCGGGTCGTCGTTAAAGGCGATGTTGCCTTCGTAGCGTTCGCCCAGGAGGCGGATGATTGACGCGGTGGTGTTGACCTCGCTGTTGCGGAAGTCCTCGAAGCGCGCCTCGTAAGGGTCTAATCGGTTCAGCACGCGTTTGATCCAACCTTGCGCCAAGGCCGGTTCCGGGTGCAGGACCGAGCCGCCCGGCGCACCGGCAACTTGGGAATAGCGGTCCTGATTGTCGCAGCTCGGCAAGTTTTGGTAACGAACCAGAAAGAAGCTGTCGGCCAGGACATCCGCGCCGTTGTCCTGCAGCGTGATTTCCACCCGACCACAGCGCGGGTTGTCGGGATTCGGGCAGTCTTGTGGGTTGGGATCGCCGCTTGGCGGGCTGTATTCGTGCCAGGATTTCCAATCGACAATGGTGCCGTCCGCATCGAAGGTCGGTGGTTCCGGGGCCGAACCATCCGGTGCCGCGCTGCTGCGCAACCATTGGAAGGCGAGGTGGTCGGGGGCGCCGCCAAAATCGCCGCTGTGGCGCAGGGTGATTTGCTCGTCGAAGGGGTTGCTGGATTCGATGACTTTGACTTGACCCACGTAGGGCGTGCTGCGGTTTTCGTCAATTGGCAGGCAGCCGACACGGATGATTTTGACGTCCACCGGTAACCCAGCAAGGCTTGTGTGGTTGTTGAACATCAGGGTCACGTACCCCGTTCCGGTCGCTTTGCCCGCTGTCAGCACCGCCCCTTGTCCCAGCAGCGATGCCGGCTCGAGGTATCCGGGGGCGTCACTCATGCCGACGAAGTAACCCGGATCCTGCTGGAGCGGCGGCGGCACCGAGTCGGAATCGACGTTGTTGGGATTGCGGGTCTGTTCGTACAGGGTTTCGATGAGCTGCTTAAAGGCGCCGTCCTGGCTGATGCTTTTCAGCAGGTCGGCCTCCTTGCGGGTCATGACATTCACCAACAGCAACGGCTCGCCCGCGCCTTCTGCCTCCAGGATGCCGCTGAAGTGAAGCGCTTGGTTGGCGAAGTTCAGCCGTTGGCGCAGGCTGAAGGGGATGGTGATGGTGCCGGATTGGTTGCCGAGAATGCGGGTGTATTGGCCGGTCGTTTGGGTTTTGACATCGTCGGGAAGGGTTTCCTCTTCCCCGAGGGGGATGGCGATGGGTTCCAGCGGGCGGAACAGCCGCACCAAGGAGAAGGGTTCAGCCACGCTTTGACCGTCGCGGCGTTCGTGGACGACGTGGGTTGCGGCCTGGTTGAAGATGTCCGGGAGTTCGCGTTTGGGGTCGATCAGGGTTTCG
The DNA here is from genome assembly GCA_030429565.1 of Holophagae bacterium. GTDB lineage: Bacteria > Acidobacteriota > Holophagae > Acanthopleuribacterales > Acanthopleuribacteraceae > Acanthopleuribacter. Next base: position 9,239 of record JAUIFE010000050.1, read on the forward strand.
CCCTGTTGCAGGATGGGCGGGTTCTCCGGCCAGGTGAAATGGTAGTGACAGGTCAGCGGCGTGCCCCGCGACGGTGGGTTGCCGAGGTCGTCGGTGATGCCGTCCAACCAGGGCGCGCTGCCGTCGATCAGGCCGCTGTACTGGTCCGGTTGGTTCGGATCCCAGTAGAAGCTGTCGCGGAGCTGGTAGTAATACCCGCGCGCCAAATCACCGGCGGCAATCGACCACTCTTGGTCCGTGTGATCGCGCCAATAGGGGGCGTCCCAGGGCGCGACCGGCAGGGTGCTCTGGCTGGGGGCGAGCTCTTGCAAGCGCAAGGGATAGGGTGGGAAAAGACGGTGACCCGCTTCGTCGATATAGGTGAAGTCAAAGCCGGCAGCGCGCGTGCGTACCTTGTAAACCAGAAAGGCCCAGTCCTGGGTGGCGGGATCGCGGTATTTGAGCAGGACGTAAGGCTCCGAGACGTCGGTGAGGTCGGAACGCAGGGCGAACACCGCCTGGTAACCGCTACCGCGATTCGAGTCGAACATGGCCGCGTGTTCATTGTTGGGGTTAAAGCCCGGCAAGGTGCGATCGGCTTGATGGTAGATGTGGTAGTCAGGGAAAAGGTCGGGATCGAGTTGGGGTTGATTGCCGAATTCGGAGCCCTGCTCCGAGGCGATGACGATTTGCCGGTGGGTGGTCGTCCGCCAAGTGAGTTCGTCGCCGACGCGCTGCAGGTAGGCCGGGTCGTTCAAGTTTTCGGCCAAGATTTCCGGCGCGCCTCCGCGCGGTGCGGTCACCAAGCGACCCGTTCCTTCACTGGTCCGTTCCAGCCAATACAGACGTTGACCCGAATCGTCGACAGCCAGTGAGACCACTGGCAAACCGTTGTGTTCCTGCGCGTAAAAAACGCTGTTGTCGTTGCGTTGGCAAGAGACAATGCGGTTGGTTTCCTCGTCCACCCAATAGATGTTGTCCGCGCCGACAGCTAAGGTGTCCGGACGCACGTCGGTCTGGTCCACAACCACCACGGTTCCGTCGAGCAGGGCTTGTTCGGTTTGGGGACCGGTCGGCGTGTCGAGGTGAAAGGTGAGCGAACCATTGCCTTGGTTATCGTTCGCAAAGGTGATCGACGTGATTTCGGCGTTTTCCAGGTTGCCGTCGCCCCAGTCCGCGAAGCGTGTGAGCAGCGAGGTTTTATCCCAGGCGCTGGTAAAGGTGTTGGTTGGTTTTCGGCTAAACGTCGCCAGGATCGCGGCGAAAGTTGGGCCATGCAGCCCGATCATGTAACGGGCCTGCTGCTGGTCGAGCCGATGCGGGTTATCGTGGTTATCGGCGTTGGCGACGTCGAACTGTGCGCCGGCAATCAATAAGTTCACCACGACTGCGAGGAAGCTGCTGTCAATGCGGCCGTTCCCATCGCGGTGGAGTCGGACAATGGTGCGTTTCCGGGGATCAGCGACGTAATACCATTCACCGTAATGCGTGATCGTGGTTGGTTCCTCGAAAACACCAGGTTGGTCGATGCGTTGTTGCCCGCTACCGTCGAGATGGGTGAGATAAACGGCTTGGCCGTCGGGATCGGTCCAGGCGATGGTGGTACCGTCCGGGGAACCATCCAAATCACCGGCGTTTCCGGTCGCTTGCGCCAAGGTGCCGGGTTCGGCCTCGGGTCCGGCCTGGCTGAGTAGGGCGTGGGTGTCGGTGGCAAACCAGGTAAGGGTGCCGTTATCGGCCAGGTGGAAGGGGCCGATGTCTCCGTTGCCGGGTAGGTCGTAGGTGGTCGGCAGGCCGCCGCTTTGGGCGACTGTTTGGTGCTGTTGAAGTCCTTTCGGCCAAGTGGGTTGAACCAAAACCGGATGTTGCGGCCAGGCCACGCCCAGCGTTTCGTCCTGTGCGTAGTACACCACCACGAAGTCATTGTCGTGGATTGGCCGGCCTTGTGGATCACCGGCGTCGGGGTAAAAAACGGGTTGGCCGTTGACCTGGACCGGTTCGCCACGGTTGCGGCTGCCGTCGTTGACCGCGATGATCGGTCCCTGGCGTGCCGTGCGGTCGTGGGCCGGGCGCTCGCCGGCGCCATCGAAGGGGCTCGCGGGGTTGAGCACAAAGCCGGTGCGGCCGGAAGCGTCCGTGTGACGCGCCGAGGCGGGGATGGCTTGACCGATTTCGGTGGTGGCTAGGGTGAGGGTCGGCGCTTCCCACCAGTGAACGGTTTTCAGCACCACCGCCTTGGCCACTTCGTTGTCGCGTGAATAAAGAATGACCGAATACGCGTCGTTGGGGTTGTTTTCACCGGTTGCCGTCGGGGTGAATATGCCGTCTTCCGGTTCCGGGGTGGTTGGGTGGCGGTACACCACGCTGTGGTACTGGTATTCGGGTTCTGCATCACCTTGCGCAACCGGATTGAGGTCAATCGGCGTACCGGCAATGTGAATGCGCGGATTGTTGGGAAAACGCACTGAAATTGTTTGCTTGAGCCCGCTGTCGACGAAACGTGGCGGGTTGGAGCCGGGGATTTCCTGTCCGTAATGACGGCCGGCCCATTCGATGGTATAGACGCCCGGCGCAAATGCGAGTACCTGGGTTTTACCGTCGACCACCGCCGTTTGGAAGGCTGCGCTGATCGCGTTCCCAAGATGGTCGAAGTACCCAATTGGGAGACGGTAAAGGTCGCCGGTGGCGGGATTGACTGCCGAGGGTGGGATGGGCACCGCTGCACCGATGTCGACGGTGCCTGGTTCCAGAACCCCTTCCGGGGTCGCCGTCACCGCATAAAGATCGTAGTCGTCCTCACTGTCGGTGCGATTAATATCGGTGGTTCCGACCAGTGTGTAGCGACCATGGGCGTTTACCCTCATGGCTTTTAAATGGAACGTGTAGCCGATGAGGTTGTTGCGGAATTCCCGAATCGTTCTTTGTTGGCTGTCGAACCGGCCTAAAGTTACTTGGCCGTTGTGCCAATAACTTTCTGTTGCGGCATAGCGAAAACTACCGCCCGGTTCCAGGGCCACCCCGCGGAAGGTACGGTAACCAAAGTCGTACACCATCTCGCCTTCAGCGAATGCGCCCAGGCCGTTTGTGGTTATCCGGTGCGCCTGAGCGGAATTCTGGCGATTGAACCGCATCAAGCTTAATACCAAGGTACGATCACCTTGGTCGTTACAATCCATGGCATGGATTCGGTGATAAGGCAGGTGATAACCTTTGGTGATTTGGGTTGCGCTCGGTAGGGTGGCTTCTTCGATACGTACCAAGTAGAGGTGGTCCGTGGTTGTCCCTGGCTCGCGGGATACCGAGATACGGTCGTTACTTGCTGAAAGTTCGAAATCGAATGCGAATTCGATCACCCAATTGATCCAAGTACGGCCCACGCGAACCTTGCTTTGCCGGTCAGGGTTGTATGGGGTGTTGGCTGTGATGGTATGTTCGTGACGGCCTGTCGCACCATCGAAGCGGAAAAGTTGTGCTTTCGAATCAATCATCCCTTTGTTTTGTTGGGCCGCGATATACAAGGTGATCCGCTGGTTTTCAGCACTCGGGAGTGTTTCGTAAAGGTCGGCATCCTTGACGGAAATTTTTTGGCTTGGGTCACCGATGCGTTTCGCCCAAAGTACATCGCCGAGATGGTTGAATTTAGCGACGAACGCATTTTCTGTTTGGTCACCAGAAAGGGTGAAGCCACCGATGCGCAGGGTGCCCCGCAAGGGGCCGACGAGATAAATATTTTCCGCACGGTCAGTCATGATTTTTATAGGCGCATCATTATAGTCCGCGTTGCCGAGCGTCTTTGCCCACAGCCAATTGCCGTGGGCGTCGAGGCGACCGAACAGGATATCTCTATCCCCGTTGCCACGGACCGTGATGCCGCCTAGTTGCATGGTGCCATCCGAGGCTGCCGGTTTTATGGCACCGCAGACATAGTGGTCGCCGGCTTCACCGACAGGGATCATTTCGTTGAGATAATCAAAGCCGGCGTCGTCAAAGTGCATCGGCCACGTCGCCCAGAGCGGGACCGTGGCGAACAAGGCCAAGGCCATTGTCAAAAGACGTTTCATAAACAGGTGTTTCATTGCTTGGCGACCTCCGTGTCGGCGGGGATGGGATTGAGCACCGCGTTTTCATCGATGCGGCGCAGGACGAATCGACCCGCGATGGTAATTGGGTTTTTGTGCAAGCCCGTCAGCGTCTCTTGGTAGGTACCCTGAACCGCGTTTTCGCCCGGCGTGGGCGCGTCCTCACCCTCGCCCGCTTCATCGTTGAACGTCGCCAGGATTTGCCGGGTGATCGCGAACGCTTCCGCGACCACCGGCTCGCCTTGCGCGTTGTCCGCGTAGGCCAGGAAGTTCGGGTCGCGTTGGTCGTGGTCGGGATGGTACAGGTGGTAAAAGGGATTGGTGGGATGGGTTGCGCTCAGCGTCAGCGTCGCGCTCAGTTGGTTGCCCGTCTCGCCAAAGGAACCCTGCATCGGCATGGTGTCGACCGGTTCGCCCGGCTGCGCGTCAAAATCAAAACCGATCGCGCTGATGCGGGTGCCGACCCGTTCGCCGTCGCTTAGGCTAATCCCCGACCAGTGGTCGATGTGGGTCAGGTCGGTCAGCAACACGGTTTCGCCTGGCTGCACGATTTGCAAACGTGTGTTGTCCGGGTTGTCGGGGTCCGTCACCGTCGCCAGTTCCGCTTCGCGCCATAGCTGCACCACCTGTTTGAGCAGGCGCGCGTTGCCGTCGGCGTCGACATGCACGATCAGCCGGTATTGCAGCGGCCGGCCCACCGCCTCCAGGCGCGATTCACCTTCGGCCACCGGTTGGTGATGGCTGACTTGGTCGATGGTGACGTTGCCGACCCACAAACCCTGGTGGGCCGGCGCGCGTTTGGCGCGGGTCACGGTTGCCGCCAGATCCGTTGCGTCTACCGTCAGCCACAGTCGCGTGCCGTCTGGTTCGAGCACTGTTAACACGCCCGCCGCGTTGTCCTCCGTCAATGCGGCGCGGTCGACCACCAGGCGCAGGTCGAGCCGACCGCGACTGTCTGTCGCGTAAGAGCCGGGCTGGAAAGGACGCCAGGTGTATTCACCCGTGGTCGCGTCAAAGTCGTGCACCATCATCGGCACCGACTGGGCGGGATCCGCCCACAGCAGGGTTAAGGTGCGGCCCGCTGCCGGGTTTTGAATGCTGAGCCGGCGCGTGTTGCCTTCGCCGAAAAAGGTAAGCGTTTCGGCATCGCGCGTTGGGCGCAACGGCCCGCTGAAATTCACCGCATTTCCCGCGTAAACCCAATAAGCAACGCCTGGCTCAATCAAGCTGTTGGGACTGACCGGCGTCCATTGACCGTCGCGTTGCAAGCGCACGATGTCGCCCGCCGCCAGTGCCGGTTCGGTTGCCAGGTAATCGCTGAAACGCGGCGGTGCGGCTGCATCGACTGGAAAACCGCGCAGGTTGAAGGCTTGCGCCTGCCACTTGGGTTGGCGGGTCACCGGTCGGCCGGTAATCGAGAGTTGCCGGGTTTGATCGCCGCCCAACTCAACCAAATAACCGCGCTGCGCTTGCAGCCGATACAGGTTGACGACCCGATCGGCCGTGCCCGCCGGCACCCACACGCGCCAGCCGGGTTGGTTCCACAGGCCGGCACGCGGGTCATCAATGAACTGAACCCGACTTTCCGGTTGGTAGTGGGTCCACAGGGAAAGCACCGGTAGGTCGCCGAAAAGGTCGGCCGGGTCGGCACCGTTGAGTGGGTCGACTTCGAGGTAAATCGCATTCCAACCGGGATGCAGGGTAAAGGTTTGGGTGACCACTGGGCCTTGCGCGGCAAGCGGCGCGGCGGCGATGGTCAAACACGAAAGAAGCCAAAGGGTGGAAACAGGGGGACGGCAAAAGTCCCGTAGAAGCAACATGGAACCTCCTCACGCCGGCGGCCGTCATTTCGGCAGGGAAGGAGGAGCCAGGGAACGGGTGTTCCCATGTGGATCGGCCGCGGCGGTCTAAGAAAAGAATGAATGCAAGGAAGAAGGACCGGCCGACCGAATCAAATTCATCAGGGGCAAGGATTCTGCTGAATGGAAAGGGTGTGCCATTCCATAACACGAACCTTTTTTGCTGAATGATCGAAAAAAAATGAAAATTCTAAAAATTAAGGATTATCCGTTGTTAGTAAAGTCTGTAGTGGCGAGCGGACGATCGCGCCTTGGTCACTTGTCCCGCTGCTCGAGCGAGCGATGGTTTGCGCTTCCGTTGGAGGGTTGGGGCCGGGACCAAACGGGGAGACCAAACGGGGACACCAAACGGGGACACCCACCAAATCGGCCAAACGGGGACACCCACCAAATCGGCGAAGACCATCCTTACAAATGCGGCCTCCAAAAAGGGGCCCTGATAGTGTCCGGCTTTAAAGGGCGCGGGATAGGAACGGGCTACATCTGAACTACGGACTGCGTGAGCGTCCTAGGTAAAAAGCCACTCCGTCCCTACCGCCCCGGTAGTTCGGCTAAACTGCCGGGGCAAACCGCTAAGCCTATGTATATAAGGTGTATACAATTCTTTTTCCAGGGGGAGACGCCGCGATTAGTTTTTTTAGGGGTTCACGGCTTCATTTCTCCTCGTACATATAAGGTAATACCCTTGGAACGACCGAATTGGTGAATTTTGTGCGTTTGGCTCAAACGGGGACACGCACCGTTTGGCTCAAACGGGGACACGCACCGTTTTGCTCAAACGGGGACACGCACCGTTTTGCTCAAACGGGGACACGCACCGTTTGGCTCAAACGGGGACACGCACCGTTTGGCTCAAACGGGGACACGCACCGTTTGGCTCAAACGGGGACACGCACCGTTTGGCTCAAACGGGGACACGCACCGTTTTGCTCAAACGGGGACACGCACCGTTTTGCTCAAACGGGGACACGCACCATTTGGCTCAAGCGGGGACAGGCATCGTTTGTGGCAAGCCCATTGTTGGTCACATGGGGACATGCATCGATTGTCTGCCGGCGGCTGGATGTGGATTAAGACGGGCTTGAGTTGGTTTTTCGGTGTGCTCGCGCGGCGGCACCGCCGGCGCCGCTATCGGCATCGGACGCCGGTATTTCAATGCGCCGGCATGGAATTTAATTGGATTATTTGTTTTCAGAGATGCGTTAGAATAACGAAAGTTTGTCTTTTCTCGTTATTTTGTATTTTAAAGTTCTTGGCGTTGCCTGACAGAAATGGACCGATGAGGTGGTATTGCCATGGTGTCTGAACGTCCTCAATCGCGAGATAATCAAAGTGATCTAACCTTAACCAGTGCCGATCCCGCCGGCGAAGCGATTGCTACCAAGGTGGCCACGCCGGCTGATCCCGAGGCGCCGACGGTCGATGCGGTTTATGCCCGGCAAGAACCGCATTCCGTCGTAACGGCGCCTGCGTCAGAGCCGCCGCCTTTCGCGCGAATCGGACCCTACCGCATTGAACGGGAGTTGGGACACGGTGGCATGGGTTCCGTTTATTTGGCCCAACGCGACGACGACGAACTGGCGATGACGGTGGCGGTCAAATTGATTCGTCCCGGTATCGCCAAGCCGGCGATGGTCGAACTCTTCCGCAATGAACGCCAGTTGCTCGCCGATTTGAAACATCCCCACATCGGCATGCTGCTCGACGCGGGCACAACCAAAGACGGCCAACCCTACTTCATCATGGAATACATCGAAGGCCGCGACATTGCGGGCTGGTGTCTGTCGCGGCAAGCGGCGTTACCCCAGCTATTAAGGCTTTTTACCAAGGTGGTTGAGGCGGTTGCCTTCGCCCACCGCAAAGGCGTAATCCATCGCGATATTAAACCGGCCAATTTAATGGTGAACGAGGACGGCGAACCCAAGCTGTTGGACTTCGGCACCCTGCGCAAATGAAAATACAAAGTAATATTTTGCTGGCGACTTGGTCGCGATCAGCCATTTGCCCTCAGACTCCTTTCGCCTGGATTTTGCCGGGATAAATATGGCAGCGGGACACAATTGACGCGAAAAGCACATGTGGTGTAGGATTATGCTGAGGTCTGTGTATGCTGTCTAGAGCAATGAAGCTATCTCCCATTCTTTTGCTGATCCTGAGCATTTGGCCTGGGTGTTGCTGTGTAAGTTCGGGGTGTACCTCAGAGGTGACTCAATGCTCAGACAAAATGGAGATGGCGGAACAAACGAAACCTAAACAGTCGTGCCACTCCAAAAATGATAGCGCCAAAATGGCGTACTCTGACAACCAAACCAAGGCCCCTATCGTCAATAGGGCTTGTGAATGCGGCAACCATAAAAGAGCACAGGCTGACTTTTTCACCTTACCGACTCAAAAAGAGATTTCGGTTTCAGCCCCTCTTATTCTTTTTTTCCAGTGGGTAGAGCTTGCGGACGCTCAAGATGAGGTCCACTATCAGGAAGTTTTTGCCGCTTCCCTTGTCTCCGATAGGCTTGCCCCCAGGTTAAGTGTGCTTGGTCGTTTCCTGATTTGATACGGCTCCTTTGGCGCACAAATCCCTTTTATTTCAGAGATCTCCTGAAAATGAGCGTCTTTGTGCGTCGTGTTGACATCGCCTATTAACCCCTTTACACCATAAGGCATAAAACACGAGTAATAAGGAGCGATTACGATGTATCTCCCATTACGGTGGTGCGGCGTAGCGTGCTGTCTGGCGTTGCTGTTCGCCGGAAGCCCCGCTATTGCCCAAGATCTGGACGAGTATTTAAAAGAAATCAGGGTCAACAACCCCGCCTATCGTGCCGCGCATGATCGCTGGCAGGCATCATTAGAGCTGATTGACGTAGCCTCCACACTCCCTGATCCAAATGTGAAACTAGGCATTTTTGCTCAAGAAGTAGAAACCCGCGTCGGCCCACAAAAGCAACGGCTGGGCGTCAGTCAGGCCATTCCCTGGAAAGGAAAACTAGACTTGAAGGGACAAAGGGCCGCTGAAATGGCCAATAAAGCGCGCTCGGAATTAGAGGCCGTATCTTTGAAGTTGGAAACGGAATTCAAGACCCTCTATGCCGAGCTTTATTACATTGGCCGTTCCATTGCGATCACGGGTGATCACTTGAAATTACTGAACGACCTGGAAGCGGTCATCACCGAACGCTATGAAACCAACGCTGCGCACTATAACGACTTGATCCGCATTCAGATCGAGATCGACGGGCTTTCCGACCGGTTAAAGACTCAGCAAGAATCCGCCCCCCCTGTAATCGCTTTGATGAATGCATTATTGGGTCGTCCGGTTTATCAAGCCATGGCCTATCCCGAATCGTTGCCGATATTAGGTGATGAGCAAGAACTTCAGTTTCAGGAATTAGCGAAATCATTGCCACACCAAAACCCCATGCTTCTTGCGCTTGACCATCAAGTCGCAGCGGACAGGGTCTCTCTGGGGATGGCCAAAAAGGACTATTACCCTGATTTTAAGGTGGGGTTAGATTGGGTCAATACCGGCAGTGCGATTAACCCGATTCCCGAAAGTGGTAAAGATGCCATCATGCTATCGGTAGGAATTAATCTTCCTGTATGGCGGAAAAAATACAGTGCTGCGGAACGTTCCGCCGTCTCCCGCGTTTCGGCTTCAGAGCAACAGCGCGATGACACCAAAGCGCATCTTGAAGCGGGGCTCAAACGAGCATTGTTTAAACTGGACGACGCTAACCGCAAGATACGCCTGTACAAAGATCAAATCATTCCCAAGGCAGAAGAATCCTTGTCCGTAATTACCAGCGGATTTCAAACCGGCGATAGCACCTATCTGGATCTGATTGAGGCCGAGAAAGCCCTGCTGGAATTTTTATTATCCCTCAGTCAGGCCCAAGCCAACCAGCTAAAGGCGATCACTGCCATAGAGGCAGTGCTTGGAAAATCGCCTTTTGAGAAGGAGTAGCACCATGGCACCTTGGATGAAAGATCGAAAAAACATCATAATTGCATTATTGACAGTGACTTGTCTGTCCCTTCTGTATTTGGTGAGTATGGGCTCTGGCTCAACGCCTACAAAAGACAGCCATGAGCATGCAAGCACGGAAGCAGAAGCAACCATTTGGACCTGTTCCATGCATCCGCAGATCCAACTTCCCGAACCCGGTCAATGCCCTATTTGTGGTATGGATCTGATTCCCGCCTCACAAGGAGGGGATGAAGGGGGGCCATGGGAATTGACCCTCTCTCCCCACGCCAAAAAACTGGCGGGTATCGAAACGACCCCGGTTCAACGAAGCTCCATTGCCCATGAAATCCGCATGGTGGGTAAGGTCGATTACGATGAAAAGCGTGTCGGCGATATTACCGCGTGGGTATCTGGCCGCGTTGATCGCCTCTTTGTAGATTTTACCGGCATTGAAGTACGGAAAGGTGATCATATGGTGGAGCTGTACAGCCCCGATTTAATCACCGCGCAGCAGGAGCTTCGCCAAGCCCTTCGCTCAGTGAAGACCGGCCCAAGCTCCATCAAAAAGGCAAGTAATAGCCGCCTAAATGCCGCACGCCGAAAACTCGCTTTATTAGGGCTTTCAAAACGACAAATCGAAGCCATTGAAAATCATGACGGCCCCACCGATCACTTGACGATAGAAGCGCCCATGGCCGGTATTGTCATTAAAAAGCACCTCAATGAAGGGGCTTATGTCCAAACCGGTTCGCCGATCTACACCGTAGCGGATCTGTCGCGGGTGTGGATCATTCTGGATGCTTACGAGTCAGACCTTGCTTGGTTACGCTATGGCCAGGAAGTGGGTTTTGAAGTCGAAGCCTATCCCGGAGAGACTTTTACCGGAAGGATTGTCTTTATTGACCCCACCTTGAATCCAAAAACCCGGACCGTCAAAGTACGGATCGATATGCCCAATACGGACGGCAGGCTAAAGCCTGATATGTTCGTTCGTGCTGTCGCACAAGCCATGATAAGTCCGGGCGGTAAAGTCATCGATCCAAGTCTGGCAGGAAAATGGATATGCCCAATGCACCCGGAAGTGGTCAAGGACGAGGCTCATGATTGTGAGGTGTGCGGCATGGATCTGGTGCAAGCCGAAGATCTGGGCTTTGCCACTGCTGAAGTGAAAGAGGCTCCTTTGGTGATACCTGCCTCAGCAGCGTTGGTAACCGGAGAACGTGCCGTGGTCTATGTGGCCACGGATGACGAAAACGGTGTATTCCAAGGGCGAGAGGTTGTTTTAGGACCCGAAGCCGGTGATTACATCATTGTTAAATCCGGCTTGGAAGAAGGTGAAATGGTCGTCACCAATGGGGCCTTTAAAATCGACAGTGAGCTACAAATCCGGGCCAAAAACAGCATGATGTACCACCCCTCTATGTCCGAAGAAGGGGCCGAGCTTGTCATTCTAGACACGCATGGGCCTTTCAAAGAATCTTTGCAAGGGGTTTATGATGCCTATTTTCGCCTCCAAACGCAACTTAGCCAAGATGAATTACACCCTGCCCATCAGGCAGGCACTGACTTAGATAAAGCACTAGAATCAGTTGCAATAGAGCATGTAGAAGGACAAGCCCTCACCCTATGGAAGCAAGAAACCGAAACCCTGAAACAACATCTTGGCAAGATGGGCAAAGCATCAGATATCGACGGGGCGCGTACTGCCTTTGAAGGAATCTCCGAAAGCCTGTACCGCATCGCTGTGCAGTTTGGTTTCCCAGATACGGCCAAAATTTACCGCTTTCACTGCCCTATGGCTTTTGATAATAGAGGCGCGCATTGGCTCCAAAACCACGAGGACACCTCAAACCCCTATTTCGGAAGCATGATGTTTTCTTGCGGGTCACAAGTCGGTGACGTGATCCAGGAACGTAAAGACGCAATGGGTACATCTCCTGGGAAAGGGGGTGGCCATGAGCACTAATCCCAAGCCTGAAAACCATCTAGATAAACTCATATGGTTTTGTCTCAACAACAAGCTGGTTGTTTTTCTACTCCTTATTTTCACGCTCGTATGGGGTATTCTGGTAGCCCCCTTTGATTGGGAACTCATGGATCTGCCCCGTGATCCGGTGCCCGTCGATGCAATTCCCGACATCGGGGAAAATCAGCAGATTGTGTTTACCGAGTGGATGGGGCGGTCTCCCCAGGATATTGAAGATCAGATCACCTATCCCATGACCACCGCTTTGCTTGGTATCCCCGGCGTTAAGACAGTTCGAAGCTATTCCTTTTTCGGGTTCTCCTCTATTTATGTCATCTTCAAAGAGGATGTAGATTTCTACTGGTCCCGTTCCCGGATTCTGGAAAAACTCAATTCTCTACCATCCGGTACTTTGCCCGACGGGGTACAGCCGTCCCTAGGCCCTGACGCCACCGCCTTGGGTCAAATATTCTGGTACACATTAGAAGGCCGCGATAAAGACGGCAATGTCACCGGGGGATGGGATTTACACGAGTTGCGCACCACCCAAGATTGGTATGTTCGCTATGGGTTACTTTCTGCTGAAGGAGTCAGCGAGGTCGCCTCTATCGGCGGACATGTCCAGGAATACCAAATCGATGTGAATCCCGATGCGATGCGCGCCCATAATGTCACTTTGGGCGAAGTGTTTCATGCCATCAAAATGAGCAATCAGGATGTGGGTGCCCGCAATGTGGAGATCAATAATGTAGAGTATTTCATCCGGGGTCTTGGATTTGTAAAGTCTTTGGATGACATTAAATATGCGGTGATCAAAACCAATGACAACGTTCCCATCTATGTGAAAGATGTCGGCACCGTTACCCTTGGCCCTGCACAGCGACGTGGTGTATTGGATAAAGGTGGTGCCGAAGTGGTCGGCGGCGTGGTGGTTGTACGATACGGAGAAAATCCCCTAAAGGTGATTCAGAACGTCAAGCAAAAGATCCAGGAAATTTCCCCCGGTCTTCCTGAAAAGACCCTTGCAGACGGAACGGTTAGCAAGCTCGCAATCGTACCGTTCTATGATCGTTCAGGCTTGATCAATGAAACACTCGGCACACTCAAAACTGCCTTGTCTCACGAAATTCTTGTGACCATTATTGTCATTCTGGTCATGCTGATGAACCTGCGTAGCTCCATGTTGGTGTCGGGTCTTTTACCCCTCGCGGTCCTGATCACCTTTATTGCCATGAAATATTTCGGAGTCGATGCGAATATCGTAGCCCTATCGGGCATTGCCATTGCTATTGGTACGATGGTCGATATTGGCATTGTGATGGTGGAAAACATCATTAAGCGGCTTAACGAAGCACCGCCGGATGAGCCGTCCCGAATCACGGTCTACAAAGCAAGCTCCGAAGTTGGCGGGGCAGTCGTCACTGCTGTGGCTACCACCGTCGTTAGCTTCTTGCCTGTCTTCACCATGGAGGCGGCAGAGGGTAAACTTTTCAAGCCATTGGCGTTCACCAAAACCTTTGCTCTGGTTGCCTCCATTGTGGTTTCCCTGGTGTTAATACCGGCAATTTCTCAGTTGGTATTTACCCGAACATCTAAAGCTCAATGGATGCAATGGATCACCAATAGCTTGATTCTCATTGGTAGTCTCGTTGTTGGTTGGCTGCTAAGTTGGTGGATTACTCCATTATTCCTGTTGTGGGGAGCCTACCGGATATGGGGAGAAATTATCCCTGAATCTGTCCGCCAAAAGATCCCCACGACCGTCAATATCATCGCGGCTCTCTTAGTCGCCATGTTATTAACCGAGGAATGGCTTCCTTTAGGACCAGAGCGCGGGTTTTTGGCCAGTTTCCTTTTTGTGATGGCCGCATTGGCCAGCATACTTCTGATTCTGCAAGCCTTCCTATGGCTCTATCCCCATATTTTGGGATGGGCCATGCGGCACCGGGCCTTATTCCTTGCCCTGCCAACCGTCATCGTGTTAACCGGGGCATTTATCTGGCTGGGCTTTAGCTCTCTCTTTGGTTGGTTGCCCAACAGCATCCTATCATCCAAGCCCGTATCTACGATTGCCCATGCCTTTCCAGGTTTGGGCAAAGAATTCATGCCGCCTCTCGATGAGGGTTCCTACCTCTACATGCCCACCACATCCGTACATGCAGCCATTAATGAAGCGATTGATGTCGTGCAAAAGCAGGATATGGGCTTTAACCTGATTCCAGAAGTGGACAGCGCAGTGGGTAAGCTGGGGCGTGCCGAAACGCCGTTGGATCCAGCACCTATATCCATGATAGAAACCGTCATCAATTACAAGCCGGAGTTCCTTTCAGATCCCTCTGGGCATCGCTTGAATTTTGCCTATGACCCCGATGGTGAAGATCTATTCCGGGATAAAGACGGTAACCCGGTACCCGGCCCAGATGGTGAACCCTATAAAATAGCCGGAAAATTTGAACGAGACACTAATGGAAAGCTCATTCCAGATGGGGATGGCATACCCTTCCGTCTATGGCGTCCAGCTTTAGACCCTGATATCAACCCTGATAGGGAGGCATGGCCGGGAATTCAAAGCCCCAATGATATCTGGGATGAAATCATCAAAATGGGCAAGCTGCCAGGCACTACCTCCGCGCCCAAACTCCAACCCATTGCAGCGCGTATTGTCATGCTTCAAAGCGGTATGCGCGCCCCCATGGGTATCAAAGTAAAAGGCCCCGACCTGGAGACCATTGAAAAGGTAGGATTGCAACTTGAAAAATACCTGAAGGAAATCCCTTCGGTAGAAGCTTCGGCTGTCATCGCAGACCGGATCATCGGCAAACCATACCTGGAATTTAACCTGGATCGTCGCGCCATGGCTCGGTATGGAATAAAACTATCCGAGGTACAACAGGTCATCGAGGTTGCTATTGGTGGGCGCCGTATTACCACCACGGTAGAAGGCCGGGAACGGTACCCCGTGCGCGTACGGTATCAGCGTGAGTTAAGAGATACCATCGGAAAGCTCAAGCGGGTGGTGGTACCCACACCTAGCGGTGCCCAAATTCCTATCACCCAAATATCCGATCTGGAATATGTGAGCGGCCCCCAGGTCATCAAAAGTGAGGATACGTTCCTGGTTTCTTATGTCATCTTTGACAAGAAGCCCGGTTATGCAGAGGTCGATGTGGTCGAACAGGCGCAAGCTTATTTGAACCAAAAAATTGCATCTGGAGAGTTTCAGGTTCCCTCTGGGGTGAGCTATCGATTTGCCGGTAGTTATGAAAATCAGCTTCGTGCAGCCAAAAAACTTGCACTGGTTCTACCCTTGGCTTTATTTGTGATTTTCATGATCCTGTATTTCCAGTTCAGGGCTGTTGCTACCACCCTCTTTATCTTCTCCTCCATCCTCGTTGCTTGGGCTGGAGGCTTTATTATGGTGTGGCTTTACGGGCAGTCCTGGTTCCTCGATGTTGATTTTCTCGGTGCGAATCTTCGTGACCTGTTTAATGTCGGGCCTATAAATCTGAGTGTCGCTATCTGGGTTGGCTTTCTTGCCTTGTTTGGCATTGCCACCGATGATGGCGTCATTATTGGCACCTACCTGAAACAACGCTTCGAGGAAAATAAACCCACGACAATAGAGGCAATTCGACAAACCACCATCGAGGCAGGTATGCGCCGTGTGCGCCCCGCATTGATGACGGTGGCCACCACCATCATTGCCTTGATTCCCATCTTAACCGCAACCGGACGCGGCGCAGATATCATGAAGCCTATGGCCATTCCCACCTTTGGGGGTATGTTCATTGCGGCTATCACCATCTTTATCGTGCCAGTCCTTTATTCCTTCGCGGAGGAAAGTAAATTAAAACTCCGCTCTAAATTCAGCACGGGACCCTAGGTCCATAACTACCCCATAAGGATGTGTGTAATGTTGACCAAATCTTGCCTTTTCATTTTACTGCTCAGCCCGGTAGCTGCAACTGCCGGGGAAAACCTTAGCCCTCTTTTTGATGCCTATCACGAGCTTCAAACCGCCCTGGCCGGTGATGATCTTCAGGCAGCCAAAACGGCCACGTCAAAACTCCAAACCGAAACCAACAATGTTGAAGCGACAAGCTTAACCAGCGCAATTCAGCCCGAGTGGAAAAAGCAATCCGATCATTTATCCATGGCCTTAAAAAAAGCCGGGGTGGCAAACGACCTCAAGGAGGTTCGTAAATCGTTCGAACATATCTCTATGGCCGTGATTGCCCTGTCAAAGGTCGCTAAACCTGATGGTTTCCAAGAATATCGCTGTCCGATGGCCTTCAACAATAAGGGCGCAAACTGGCTCCAGAAAAGTGGGAAAACAGCCAATCCCTATTTTGGTAGTTCAATGTTGCGCTGTGGCGCGCCGGTCAAAGCCAAGCATCACGGACACAACCACGACCATTAATTAGATGGCCGGGGTATCCCGGCCTCAACCCATTTTGATCAAGGAGGGGAAACAAATATGACAACGAACCTCAATATGGCTCAGAGATGGCTTTTTTCTGCCCTGATTCTTTCCATGCTCATTGGATATGTGTTTGCTGTTTTGCAAATCTATGCCACCAGCGGTTTTACCCCTAGCGCGGTACTGGATCATTTTCAGGGCAATGAGGCAGAGATGATGTTTGCTATGGAATTTGGCCAGTTGGTCAAACTTTCCCATATCCACATGTTAGGGATGCCTTTGATCTTGACTCCAGCGGCTTGGGTGTTCGCCCAAACCAATTTTTTTACACCTCACAAACGTGGGGTGGTAATCGCGCTCGGATATCTGGGGATTGCTCTGGATATTGGGGCTTGGTGGGGCTTGGTTTATGGAGGCCCCTTCTTTTTGTTAATTCTGTTTGCAGGAGGGGCTTTATTAGCGTTCAGCCTGCTTAGCAGCAGTTTTTACAGCATCCGATGGCTTTGGAATGATTCATATCACAAAGGAGAACAATTATGAAGTACCTCATTTTTAGCATCGTCTTGTTAGGAACCCTCAACGCCTGGGCGCATAAGCCGGTGAAAGTACAAACCCAGGAACAGGCTGTTAAAAAATATACCGATCAAGCGGTAACCTTTCAGCCCATGTCTGTCCCGGAAAAAGCGAAGTTTGTGAAGGAGCTAAAGCACGGTCAAGCTGGCTCCACACAATTGGTGACCTTCACCGTCAAGGCCGATTGGGGGCCTATTATGGGACTGATTGCTCTCCAGGAAGGCAAAGTAGTTGGGCTTGAAATCCTACTCTTTACTGAGCATGAAGGCAACGGTGTTACCAGGGATGTGTTTTTAAACCAGTTCAAGGGGTTGACCTCATCAAACCTGGACACCAGGGGGGTCAAACCGCTTTCCAAAGAACCGAAAACCAGTCGGGCGCTGCTGGAAGCGATCAAGTTCAGCCTTAAAGCAAACCGATAAATACGGCAGATTGCCGAATCCCTGACGGTTAAAACGCGTGTAATCTGCGCGCTTTGCTTTTGGGTTCATGCCATATTTTTATCCCCGATAAAATCCTTAAGGAGTTCTTATGCGTTGGAAATTAAAAATCAGACGGATACATCGATATCTTTCTATCTTTGTGGGAATTCAACTCTTATTTTGGACGGTTAGCGGTGCCTATTTTAGTCTGATCCATATCAAGACAGTACGCGGGGAGGATCGCAAAAACGATCAAATTCCTCGGGCCTTTGCTCTCGGACCAGAAATTATCTCGCCACAAGGGCTTATTACCCAATACGGTGAGGATGGTCTAACCGAAGTGCGACTATTACCGCAAGAACAGGGGGCCGCATACGCTCTATTCTTTGGCAAGAGATTTCCACGACTTCTGGTTGATGCGACAACAGGAACAGAGTTGCCCCAAAAATCCGTGGAAGAAATAGCGGTGGCTGCCCGATCAGACTATGGTATCGCTGACATAACCTTCAAAACACCAGTGTTATTACAGGAAGCGCCACCCGAATATCGGGGACCTCTGCCGGTGTTTCAAGTAGCCGTTGAGGATGGAAGAGCCACACGGCTATATTTGTCACCCGTAACAGGTGATGTAATCAGTCGTCGAAACCGATATTGGCGTATTTTCGATTTTCTGTGGATGCTTCACATCATGGATTTTGACGAGCGGGATAATTTCAATAACAACCTGCTGAGGTTTGTTTCCTTGCTGAGTATCGGTGTGGTGTTGAGTGGCTATGCGCTCTGGGCCACAAGCCGTAAGTGGGGCAAGAAAAAAACAAAGAGGGTCATGAAACCAAATTAGAATGGCACCAATTATGCAGTAAATATTTAAATTGACCCGGCAATAGGGGGGATTCTACCAAAAACTGAGGGAAATCACGCAAGATGGGGTTAATTCCCCACCACTGAGTTAATGGAGGACAGACATGAAATATCTAGCCTCGATCGTTCTGACAATCTCTTTTTTTTGCACAGCCATTGCCCATAACGGCCCAACCCGGATGACCAGTTCATTCAGTGGGAAGGAAAGTTTGGTGGTAGCTACCGATGGCACCTTGCTTTTAAGGCTTAACCAGCATAATGAGTCACACTTCCCTTCCACTATGACGGAAGAAGTTAGCCAAATCCGAGCATTGCAACCCGACGGGCAGATTAAATGGACTTTTTCTTCGCAGCTTATTGGTGAAGATCTGGTGATGCATGGTCAAATGCTGACAACGGAATCGCTGGTGATTTTTTCCTTGAGGGAAAGAAATGTCCATACACGACGCATCATCACTGACCGGCCTGGCGAGGGTGGTCTCTCCCAAGATAGGGAATTCCATTTGGTAGCGCTTGACTTGGCCACGGGTGAAATAGTCTGGCAGCTTACCCTTGATTCTCTGACTCCTATGGCCCCGGCCTTCGATGAAAATCACGAGCAGCTTTATGTTCGGATTGTACGTGATATGAGGGAAAACCACGGAGATCATCAGGGAGATCGGCGGGATCACGGACACGAGACCATCCTGATGGCCATCAATTTTGAGGGTGAAGTTATTTGGGAATACACCCTGGATAACTAAACCCAGCCAAATCCAAAGACGTACCAACTACTCTAAAGCTTGGACATTGAGCCGCAAAGCATTGCTAATCACGCTGACTGATGAAAGCGACATAGCCGCAGCCGCCATGACGGGAGATAGGAATATCCCTAAAAAAGGATAGAGAATCCCGGCGGCAATCGGCACGCCAGCCGCGTTATACACAAAGGCAAAGAACAGGTTTTGCCGGATATTTTTCATGGTCGCTCGTGATAACTTCACAGCGGTCACGATATGGGAAAGATCTCCCTTGAGCAACGTCACACCAGCACTTTCCATGGCCACATCGGTTCCCGTTCCCATGGCAATACCCACATGGGCTGAAGCAAGCGCGGGAGCGTCATTCACACCGTCTCCTGCCATGGCCACTATCGTTGTCTGTCAAGGTAGTTGTCGCATGAAAGTGTGTGTTCCTTGTCGGGAAACGTCCGTCCCGGCTTGGCACTTTTTCTCCCCAAAACCCTTGCCTTCTTTTGAAAGGCTTTTGGGGAGAAAAAGT
>JAUIFE010000019.1 GCA_030429565.1 Holophagae bacterium
GCTCTTTTTGTCACCCATTGGGTAGGGTTTAATTGGTGTGGTAACTAATCATAACCTATAACAAAAAGAGCCATTTGCTATTTCTGGCGACCGTTTCACTTATTAGGAATCGCTCAACTCAGGTTTTTGCCTACGTCTGTTTTGCCTCGGGTTCAGGGTGTATAGTGGGAGGTATCCTGCCAAACCACTTTTTTTGGACCGCATTTTTGAGGCGATCATGGATTTTTTTGTCAATTTGTTTAGTTCGGAGTTCATGCCGCATGGTCACTGTTACCAATGGCGTCCCGATATCCTTTGGACCCACGTCATCAGTGACGGCCTAATTACCTTCTCCTACGCGACCATTCCCGCCACCTTGGCGATGTTCACCGCCAAACGCGGGGATTTAGAGTTTCGTGGGATTTTTCTGCTTTTCGCCTCATTTATTTTGTGTTGCGGGGCGACCCACGCGCTGGAGATTTACTCCGTCTGGGAAGGCGCTTATCGATTAACCGGGTTAATGAAAGCGATTACCGCCGTGGTGTCACTGTCGACGGCGGTGGCCCTTGTCTTAATGGTGCCCAAGGCGTTGCTGATTCCCAGCCCGCAACAGTTACACGTGGCCAATATTGAGTTGCGCAAGGAGTCTCAGCAACGCCTAAAGGTTGAAGCCGAGCTGGCGGAACAACGCAAGGAGCAGTTGTTTCGCACCATTGTAAGCGCGATTCCGAGTGGCATGCTGTTACTCGATAAGGCAGGGCATGTGCTGCTGGCGAACCGCGCCGTAAGCCGCATTTTTGGTTTAGGCTCTTCCGAACCAACGGGCGCGGCTGTTGATGCCGTTTTTCCGGCCTGTTTCCTCGATGGATTTAATGAGAAGTTGAAACACTTTTTTGAGGGGAACGGTGATGAGGCTGATTTTACCGGGATGATTTTTGAAGGCGAACGGGCGGACGGTCAGGTGATTGCCGGCAAAATGGGGTTTACACCGATTCGCTGGAAAGATGAAGACTTGGTGATCGTTAACATTGTCGATATCACCAGCAGCGTGCGTCAAAATGAAGCCATTCGCCGTAGCAATAATCGCTTCGACCGCGCCGTGGCGGGGACCGCCGAGGGACTGTGGGAATGGGACGTCAGCAATGAGCAGGTTTGGTACTCGCCTCAGTTTTTTAAGCTGTTGGAATACGAGGCGCGCGAGGGTGGTGCGCTGGATTTTTGGTTGGACCACACCGAGCAAAGTTCGCGGGCGCGTTTGGAGCACAGTTTGCGCGGATTGTCCGAAAAAGAAGGCGAGTTCCAACAAGAACACCGCATCCGTTTGGCATCGGGTGAATACCGCTGGCTCCTAACCCGAGGTCGCGGACGCACCGACGGCAAGCATCACTTTGTGTCCGGTTCGATTTCCGACATCCACCAGCGCAAAATGATCGAAGTGGCTTTGGAGCGGCAAAACCAATTTATGGAAACCATTTTCGAAAACATCCGTCACGGAATTTTTGTGTTGGATGTGACCGAAGATCAGGACTTAATATTTGTCGCCTTCAACAAGGCTGAAGAAGAAATGACGGGCGTGCCCTTTGAACATGCTCGTAACAAACGCGTCGAAGAGTTGGCCCCGGAATACTTTCCCCTGGAAGTGGCGCAAGAGATTCGCGCCCGTTACCAGACCTGTTTGGATCGCAATGATGTCTATGAATACACCGAGATGATTCCGATCAAGGGTCGTGAAACATGGTGGTTAACGCGATTGGCGCCGGTGTGCAATCAAACCGGCGAGATTTATCGGATTATTGGTTCGACCAGTGAAATCACGCAAATAAAACAGCTCGAAGCGTCGGTACGGGACCGCGAGGAATACCTGCAGAAAATTATCGATTTCTCGTTGAACGGGCTATTTATCATTGATCTAAACACCTTAAAAAATACCTTTATCAATCCCTCGTTCACGCGTATTACCGGGTATCAGCGCGAAGATTTACAAGACGCCGATCTTGATTTCCAATCCCTGTTTCACCCTTCCGAGCGCGAGATTATGGAGGACCACTTCGAAGATGTGAAGCGGTCTGAGCGCGGCTCGATGATGTCGATGGAATACCGCTTTCGCCATAAACAAGGTCACTGGATATGGTGCTTGTCGAGCAATGCTGTGTTTTCCTATGACGAGAATGGCCGGCCGCTCGAGATGATCGGGACTTTTATCGATATCACCTCAATCAAGGAAGCGGCCCAGCGCCTTCACGAATCCAATCAGGAGTTGGAACAGTTCGCCTTCGTCGCCTCCCACGATTTACGCGAGCCCTTGCGCAAGGTTAAATCGTTTGCGCAGCTAATAAAGAAACGTTATGCCGACGGTTTGCCGGAAAAAGCGCTCGATTACTTTACGCGCATGATGTCGGCGACCGAACGCATGGATCGCCTGATTGAGGATTTGCTGAGCCTTTCCCGTGTTGCAACCAATGCACGCGAGTTCTCAAACCACGCATTGGACGACATTTTGGATACCGTGCTGCAGGATTTGGATATCGTGATTCGCCGCAAGCAAGCAGTCATCCAGCGCGAACCTTTGCCCGCGATTAACTGTGACGAAAGTCAGATCTACCAACTGTTCACCAACCTAATCAACAATTCATTGAAGTACGTCGACGAGCAGCGTTTGCCCTCTATTTACATTCGCGCAGTGTCTGAGTCTGAAAGTTTTGTGATTCTTGAACTAAAAGACAATGGCATCGGGTTTGAACAAAAGGATGCCGAACAGATTTTTGGGATTTTTAAACGGCTCCATGGTCGTGATGCTTATACCGGCAGCGGTATTGGTCTTGCCATTTGCCGGAAAATCGTTGATCGCCACAATGGCACTATCCGAGCTTTTGGGGTACCGAACCAAGGTGCCCGATTTGAAATTCGTTTGCCGGTCCATTAGGAGGAAGGCCCATGACTGCACCCATTAAACCCATTCTCATTCTAATGGCCGATGACGACAAAGACGATTGTTTGCTGGCCAAAGACGCGCTCGAAGAAAGCCGCCTGCGCAATCCGATTCGCTTCGTTCACGACGGCGTCGAACTTTTGGATTATCTGCATCAACGTGGTGCGTTTGCCGACGCGGAAGCGAATCCTCGACCGGGACTCATTTTGTTGGACCTCAACATGCCGCGCATGGATGGTCGAACCGCGCTTGCCCACATTAAAAAAGATCCTGAGCTGCGTTTGATCCCGGTCGTCGTTTTAACCACCTCGAAACAAGAACAAGACGTGTTGAGGACCTACAATCTGGGTGCCAACTCATTTATTACCAAGCCGGTGGAGTTCGACGATTTGGTTCACATCATGAAAGTACTCGGCGAGTACTGGTTTTCCATTGTGCGATTAAGTGACCAGCCGCCGCCAATCCTTTGATTCAAATGCGTTCAAGTGCGCTTTGGGGAACCCAGCCGTTGTGACCGTTGGCAAGGCGGATTCGGTACCAGCCCGGTGTTTCGTCCAAAATGAGGCAGCGAATACCCTCGTGGAGTTCGAAGTTGACCTGTTCACGTGTTTGTGGACCGGCCAAGACCGCGACTTCCTCAGCTAGGATGACCGCGAAATCTTCGCGCACCAATTGGCGATGTTGCAAGAAGGCGGTGCCCATGAGAAACAAGCCGCTGAGCGCGGTGACGACCAGTACGTAGCCGACCCACTTGCCGCTATGGGGTCGTGCGATGATCAGCATGGAGGCTGCCCCGGCCAACAAAAGTGCGACCAAACCGCTCCAAAAAACGACCGGGTAGGGCAGGCGTTGCCAGATGAAGTTGATGTGTTCCAGAAAAGCTTCATCTTCGTTTTCGATGATGGGATCGACCCGTGTTTGGTTGGCGATTTCAAGGTTGTTATTGATGTCGGGATCGCCTGGCAGGTAGCGTTGCGCACGGTAGTAATGGAGAATCGCTTTCCCGAGGTTTTCGTTTTTGAAGTAGGCGTTGCCCAAGTTGAAATGGACTTTGCCGTTACCGCCGCCTGCGCTCAGAATCGCCTCGTAGTGGTTTACTGCCTGGGTCCACTGTTCTTGCTGGTAGGCCTCATTGCCTTGCTGCCACCGTTCGGTCGGGGTGGCGCTGTTCCACATGAAACACAGCCATAGCGCGAGCGTCATGCCATCACCTCTTCACAGTGTTTTATTGCTTTGTTGGCGCGTTCCAGCAGGGGTTCGCGTGCGCTTTCGCCGCCGGCAAAACGCGCCATCTCCAGCGCTTCGACACACTCGGCAACCGCTTCATAAGCGGCCAGATCATGGCCCGCCCGTTCGAAGGCGTTGCGGATCACCTCTAGGCTAATGCCTTGAGCGGGACGGTCCCACTTATCACCGAAGAAGGTGAGCATGGCGTCTTGCAGGCCTGCATAAAAGGCTTCGCCGGTCGTGTTTTTAAGCGTGGCCAACTTCTTCTGAAACTGTTTGTAGGCGAAGCGGCCGCGGTTGGCCTGCTGGAAAGCCACTCCGCGACGCCGCAAGCTCAGCCCCAAAAACAACAGTAGATCCGCGATGAGTACCGCCCCGGTGACCTGAGCCAAGATCAGTGGTGAGCTGGGTTCCGGTTGGGCCTCAACCGAACCCAAGTCGCCCAGCTTGATGTAACTGAGGTTCTGTTCGGCGACGATTTTGCCGCGTTCGCGGTTGCTCGTGAGCTGTCCGCCACCGAGCACCTCACCGGGGAGAACCTGGATGGTCAGTTCTTTTTCATCGGTGGTGCGGTAGGTTTTTTTCTCCGGGTCGAAGAAACTGAGACGCGGGAGGGCGATCTTTTGTTCGCCGGCATTTTTGGGAACCAGGGCGTAAACCCAGCTTTTGCGAACAATCAAGCCTTCTTTTTTATCGGTGGTCGGCGTCCCACCGGGATAAATCTCAAAATTGCGCTTGAGGTAGTCGAGGGCAAAGTCGCGCACCGCGGTGAAGTTGCCGTTGCCTTCAACGATCAATTTAAGCGAGAGTGACTCGCCTTGCTTGAGTTCGTTTTTATCGAGTTCGCCTTTTAGGGTGAACGCGCCGACCAAATTGTCGAAGTCGGCCGGTTTACCTTGATCGGGGAGGGGTTTGATGACGAGTTTAAGCGGGTTCGTGAAGCGTTCGACTGATTGCTGGTTGGCGAAGAAGCTGCGACCGACTTGAACATTGAGATTGAAGCGGGTCGGTTTAATGTCGTAGGTGCCGGTTTTGTTGGCGTAAAGCATGCGTTCGGCGAGGGTGTCGACTTGGTAGCGTTTATTGTCGCGAATGACCGTGTCTTGCCAGGTTTCGCGATCAATGTCTTCCACCCAGAAGTCGGTGAAATCCGGCAAGTCCATTGAGGAACCGTTGCCGTTGATATTGAGCCCCTGAGTGCGGAAGACTTTGATTGACAAGGGGATTGCTTCGCCAACGTAATATTCGGTGCGCGGTGTGACCATTTCCGTAAAGATTTCGTGTTGAACGCGTTCGCGCGGAACCTGTTCGCCAAAGGATTCCCAGGGCGAGGCGCGGCGGCGCGCTTGCGGCACATTCGTTACCTGATCACCGACATTAATTTTGACCGCAGTGCTGGCGTACGTTTTGTCGCCGACTTGAACCGTTTGGCTGGGAAAGGTATGACGCCCTTTGGCTTGGGGTCGCAGGTAATAAGTGTAGCTCTGTACGCTGCTGACGGCGCCGTTGACGATCGATGTTTGAAACGAGGTGCTGGGTTGGGATTGGATCAGCTTAAAGGTGCCGCCGTCGAAGCCGTTTGGAAAGGTCGGCGCGCGCCCGCTCGGGCCGTTGGTGATGCTGATTTCGAACTTCACCGTTTCGTTGATGCCGACTTCGCGCGGACTGACGTTCATGGTGACCTTGGGATCTTGCGCCCAAAGGGTCGCCGTCCACAATCCCAGCCATAAAATGTGTTTTGCGCTTGTCATGACTACCAATCCTTTGCTTTTGGTGGATGTTTGCCGATTTTGCGTTTTTGATAATCTTTTTGCTGTTGTTTCTCTTGCTCGGCGAGGGCTTCGAAAATGTGGTCTTTCCACTCTTCAATTTCTTTTTGTTTCTGATCCTTGGGGCGATCAGGCCGCGACTCGTCCTCTTCTTCCAGTTTACGTGCTTCGTCGGGCAGTTGGTCCTCGTCTTCCATCCCTTGCTGTTTCCCTTGCGGGGTGTTCTCGTCGATTTTGGAACCCTTTTCCTGTTTGGCCTTTTCCTGTTGTTCCTGTTCCTGGTGCGGCAGGTTGGGTTGCGGTGCCTGTTCCGAATCGTCCGATTGCTGTTGTTGCTGGTCTTTGTTTTCCTGTTGCTGCTGTTGCTGCTGCTGTTGCTGTTGTTTTAGACCGCGCAAGGCCAGCTCAAGGTTGCGTTTGGCATCGATATCGTCGGGATTACGGCGCAGGTAATCGATATAACTTTTGATTGCATCTTGGAACTCACTGTCGCGCATGTGCAGGTTCCCTTTGTTGAAACGGGCCCGTTTTTGCGCTTCACTTTCGCCGCCACGCATCGCTTTATTGAAGAATTCAGTCGCTTTTTCCTTGTCGCCTAACTTGGCGAAGGTATTGCCCAAGTTGTAAGCAATGGTGGGGTCGTTGGGATGGGCTTCGTGGAGTTGTTGGTACTTCTCCAGCGCCGCTTCGTAATCGCCCTGTTCGAACAGGCGATTGGCTTCGTTGTTGGTCAGCGGTGTTTGGCGGTCCAGCCAATCGTCGGCTTGCAATGAGCCGCCTACCAAGCAAGCGATCAGGAGCAGGGTGCGTTTCATCCTTGTACCTCCTGGGTGCGGCGCAGTTTCTTGAAGCTGCGATGGCCGAGGCTGTAGGCGCCGGTCAGAAAGGCCAAGGCAATCAGCAAGGGAATCTGAAAACGATCTTCCATGGTCTGGCTGCGTTTGGAGCTAAATTCAGCTTCTTGCGCTTGAGTCAGCGATTTATAAATTTGGCTCAGTTCAATGCCGGCTTCGGAAATGCGGTAATAATCACCGCCGCCCTTTTGGGCGATTGCCTGCAAGCCGGCTTCATCGAGCTGCGAAAAGACAATGTGGCCCTGGCGATCCGTTTTGTAGATTATTTCGCCGTTTTTCTCACCTTCGGGAATGCGCGCACCGGATTTGGTGGGATTGCCAATGCCGATGGTAAACACTGTGATGCCGTTATTGTGTGCGGCCTCAACCGCTTGCAGCGGATCGCCTTCGTGATTTTCGCCGTCGCTAAAGACGACCAAAACCCGTTGGGCGGTTGATTTGGCGCGCGTAAAAATCCGGTCGGCTTCGCGGACGGCCGACGGAATGTCGGTCCCGGGGTCGGTAATAATCCCTGGCTCCAAGCTTTCGAGAAACACCCGTACCGAACCGTAATCCAAGGTGAGTGGGCAGTAGGTAAAGGCGCTGCCCGCAAAAGCGATCAACCCGACCCGGTCGCCTTCCAGCAGGTTGAGGAACTTGTCGACTTGCTGGCGTGCACGTGCCATCCGACTGGGGGAAACATCATCGGCACCCATCGACGCCGAAACATCGACGGCCACAAGAATATCGATCCCACGCGCTTTGGCTTCTTCGAGTTTGGTGCCCCATTGCGGGCGCGCCGCCGCCAGCACCAAAAACAAGGTGCCCAGGCTCAAAAACACTGTGTAGAGCAAGCGGCGTTCAAAGCCGGCGCCCATGACCATGCCCGGTTTTTCGTTAACCGTCATGGCCGCAAGCTGGTTTTTGCGTTTGCGTTCCGCGTAAATGAAGACCCCGATTAGGGTGGGGACCAGCAGCAGCAGGTAAAGCAAGTTGGGTTCGGCGAATCTCATTGAAAGGTCCTCGCGTTCGTCACAGGGTTAGGGCACTTTACGGCAAAGTACCTGGTTGAGAAAGACTTCGAGCAATAAAAGCGCCGCACCGCTCCACAGAAACCAAGGGAAAAGTTCGTCCCACATGGTGTAGTTGCGCACGGTTACTTCGCTTTTTTCCATTTGATCAATTTCCGCGTAGACCCGTTCCAGGTCGGCCAACGAGCGGGAGCGGAAGAAGCGACCGCCGGTTGATTCGGCGATTTGACGCATCAGTTCCTCGTTGACATCGGTCTGATTCGGCGTCCCGAAACCGATGGTGTAGACCTTTACCCCTTCGCTTTTGGCGATGTCGGCGGCACTGGCCGGGGCCACGTTGCCGGCGGTGTTGTCACCGTCGGTCAAAAGGATGACGATCTTCGATTTGGCGTCGCTTTTTTTCAGGCGGCCGACGGCGGTTGCCAAGGCGTTGCCGATAGCGGTGCGCCGCAATTCCTCGGGGAACAATTCCATCGAGATCTCTTCCAGCGCGGTTTGCATCAGGGCGTAGTCCACGGTGAGCGGGCAGCGGGTTAGGCTGTAGGTACCGAAAGCGATCAACGCCATACGGTCGGTTTGGCGCCGATCGATGAACCCGGACATGACCTGTTTGGCCGCCTCGAGCCGAGAAATAGCGCGGCGGCCATCGCTCATGTCGCGTTGCGCCATGGTACCCGACACGTCCAAAACCAGCGCGATATCGACGGCATAGGTGTTGATTTCCTGCAGTTCTTGACCGGCCTGAGGTCTTGCCAGGGCGATGACCAGCAGCACCAGCGCCGGGTAGCGCAGCCAGTGAATGTGCGGCGAAAGTCGTGCTCGAAAACTGGGCGGAATATTTTTCAGATACGGCCCACCACTAAACAGCAACGAGGCACGGCCGCGCCGATTGCCCCATAAACGCCACGCCAACAGCAGCGGCGGGACGATCAACAAAAGCAAAAACCAAGGGTTAGCCAACTGCCACATGGTCAACCTCCGTTTGTTCCTTTTGGGGTTGTTGCGGCGCAGGTTTGAGCTGTTCGACGATTTGGTAAGCGCGGTTCACGTTTTCTTTGTTTTCCGACTCAACCGGCTCGTATTTGGCGAACTTGACCGCATCGCACTGCTCTTGGAAGGCGCGGTTCAAACCGATCACTTCGGCGGAAATGCGTTTCTGGTCTTCCAACCACTGTTCCAATTCGAAGCTGGTCATTTCCTCGGCATGAATGCCGTACAAGCGCGAGTAGTAGCGGCGAATGATGTGGTTGATTTCCACATAAAAGGTCTTGACGCGGCCTTCCTTGAGCAAGGAACCGGAGGTCAGGGCTTGCAGATTTTGCATCGCTTCATCGTACGGCGGCAGCAGGGGTTCCGGTGCGGCCACTTGCTCTTGCGGTTGGCGCCAGCGATAGAAGAGCCAGGCGGCCGCGGCCAGCACCAACAACAGCGCCAAGCCGGCGAGGATGAGCAGCACCGGTGAAACGGCTTTGTCGAGGTTGGCGCGATCATCAGCAAGTTTTTGATCGTTTTCATCGGCCAACACACTTTCGATTTGAACGACTTGCTCGGGGGTGTAGAAAGTGCGCGGTTCATTGCCGTCGCCTTGGCGACCGGCAAGGGCCAGCTCGGGAATGACAAACTCGCCGTAATCGTAAAAGGCAAGCCTGAGGTTAAGCACGAGCAGGTGGGCGGGTTGTGCGTCTGAGGGTGGGACTTCAAGCCAATCTGCTGCGAGGATTTCGGCGTCGCCGAGTTTTTCTTCGGGCAGGGTTTGGTCAAAAAGCCAGCTACCGTCGTGGCTAATCTGGACCCGCATGTCGATGGTGTCGCCAACCGTCGCTTTCTTCGCGCTCAGTTTGACGGTGACGTCGGGGTCGCCCGCCGTCAACGGCAGCCAGGCGCACAAAATGAGAAGTAGCCAGGTGACGTGGCGTAACGAATGTCGCTGGTTCAACGTCGCATCTCCCTCATCTTGAAGAAATTCATAAGTGCGGTATCGTAATCTTCGCCGCATTCCAGTGGAATGGTGTCGACACGCGACTTTTTCAGCGTTTTCAGCGTTTGTTCCCGCACCGAACGCGCTTGCTCGATGTAGGCGTTGCGCACGCGCTTGCTGCCGAAATCGACGTAGTACTCACGGCCGCTTTCGCCGTCTTCCAGCACGTACAAGCCGGATTCGGGGGGATCTAATTCGCGTGGATCCAGCAGGGGAATGGCCACCAAATCGTGGCGCCCGCGCACGAAGCGCAGCGATTTCTCGTAGTCTTGATCGAGAAAGTCGCTGATCAGGAACACGACGGCCTTGCGTTTCACGATCCGTGAAAAGTAGCTCAGTGCTTCGCCAATATTGGTTTTGACCCGTTTTGGTTCAAAGGCCAAGATCTCACGGACCAAACGCAACACGTGCTTTTTGCCTTTCTTCGGCGGAACAAACAGCTCGACTTGATCGGTGAAGAGCAGGCAGCCGACCTTGTCTTGGTTGCGGATCGCCGAGAAGGAGAACAACGCGGTTAATTCGGCAGCGAGATCGCGTTTGGCCTTGCTGCTCGAACCAAACTCCTGGGAGCCCGACATATCGGCCAGAATGATGACGGTCAGCTCGCGTTCCTCGGCAAATTTCTTGATGAAGGGTTCGCCGGAACGGGCGGTGACGTTCCAGTCGATGGCACGCACATCGTCGCCGGCCTGGTATGCACGCACTTCGGCGAACTCCATACCTTGACCTTTAAACGCCGAGTGGTATTGACCGGCCAGCGTTTCGTCAACGAGTTTGCGTGTTTTTATTTCGATGCGCCTTACTTGGCGAATGATTTCCTTGGCATCCATGGCCTAGGGCACCTCAACCTCGTCAAACAGGGTTTGAATGACTTCTTCGCTGGTGATGTTTTCCGCCTCGGCTTCGAAGGTCAAGCCGACGCGGTGCCGCAAAATATCAAAGCCGATCGCCTTGACGTCTTCGGGAATGACATAACCACGGCCGCGAATGAACGCGTGGGCGCGGGCGGCGTTGAGCAAGGCGATGCTGGCACGTGGACTGGCGCCGAAATCAATCAGTTCCGTCAGCTTGGCGAGGCCGTGTTCGTTCGGCTCACGCGTGGCAAAAATTAACTCGATAATGTAGTCGCGGATGCGGTCGTCGACGTAAATTTGGCCAACTACCTCGCGGGCCTTGAAGATATCTTCCGGCGTTGCCATGGCGTTCGTTTCCAACTTGGAACCATTGGTGAAACGATCCATGATGTCGCGCTCTTCGGCCTTGGACGGATAGCCGACGTTGAGCTTGAGCATAAAACGGTCGACCTGTGCTTCCGGCAGGCGATAGGTACCTTCCTGCTCAATCGGGTTTTGCGTGGCGAGAACCAAAAAGGGTTTAGGCAGGGGATAGGTGGTGTCGCCGATGGTGACCTGCTTTTCCTGCATGGCTTCCAACAGTGCTGATTGCACCTTGGCCGGGGCGCGGTTAATTTCGTCGGCCAAAACCAAGTTGGCGAAAACCGGACCCTTCTTGGGGTCGAAGGTGCCTTCTTTTTGGTTGTAAATGAGCGTGCCGAGGATGTCGGCCGGCAAGAGATCGGGCGTAAACTGAATGCGCTTAAACGACATGTGGAGCGTGTTGGCCAAGGTGTTGACCGACAAGGTCTTGGCCAAACCTGGCACACCTTCCATTAACACGTGGCCGCCGGTGATCATGCCGATCATCAAGCGGTCCAGCATGTAGCGCTGGCCGACGATGACCTTGCGGATCTCCATCATCACGCCGTCGATGAATTGGTTGTGCTGTTTGACTTTTTCGGTGACTTCTCGGATGTGTTCTTCGCTCATGGTTGCCTCGTATTGGGAGAAAATGGGGCGCCGGGTGCCGTGAAAAAGTGAGCGGCGACCCGTGACCCGGGCAGACATTGCCGGGGTTCCGTCTAGGGATGGATCAGGCCAAATTAAGGGTGGTCGCGATGACCATGCCCGCGCTTCCAATGGCAAATAGTGTGCCAAGGCTCGTCGGGTATTGCGTTCGCTTTTTGCCGGCTGATCGTGAACGGGTTACGGCGCTTGAAACAAACTCGATTACCGTCCAACGCGAAAATTAACGCGGAAAGAGACCGCGAAAACAGGCTTTTGCGGGAGACGACGGCGCTCGCGGCCGGGGACAATTCGCGCAGTTCGGCAAAACCCGACAATTGTAGCACCAAGCGCCGGCTCGTCGCAAAATCGATTCATCCTGTCTGCTATGTCAAAATGTCGCGGTTGTGGTCGCGTTCGCTAGCAAGCCCTGTAACCTGCGTGAGCGCGCCGCCACCGTCTAATCATTAATGTTAGCGTCACCTTTGCCTGCGTTGCGCCCGCACCGAATCATGAGCTTTTGGTGAGGACGTGTTACACTAGCGCCGCTCGCGCTGCGTGCCTTTTTTCTGCCGCCACGCGCTTGGCAACACGGCCCAAAGCGGTCGCACGGGGATGACTTTTTGCGTTATTGGTGTATGTACAACCCGGTTTCCGGGCGTGGCGCCGGTGCTGCCGTCGCCGGCCGTATTCAAACCGCCTTGCAGGCCGCCGGTTTTGTGGTGGAGCTCTTGCAAACTGAACCCGATTTGGCCGTTTTCCGCACGCGCTGTCACGTGATTCAGCCCGAGGACCGCATTGTTGTCATCGGCGGCGACGGCACCTTTCGCCATGTGTTGAACGCCGCCCCTGCCAATGCCGGTTTTGCCTTTTTCGGGATGGGCACGGCCAACGTCATTACCATTGAATTCAACCTACCGCGCACCGTCGAAGCCTTTACTGAAATGATCATCGCCGGTCATTCACGCACCGTTTATCCCGGCAAAACCGACGACGGCACGCTCTTCACCATGATGTACAGTTTTGGGCTCGATGCCGCCGTCATTCGCGACGTCCCGCAAAAACTCAAGAACCGCATCGGCAAAGCTGCGTTCGCCTATGCCTTGATTCGTTCTTTACTGACCTACAATTACCCGAGCGTCACCTTGGAACTTGACGACGGTCGCCGCTGCCCGGCCACCTGGGCGTTAATCACCCGCTTCCGGCACTACGGCGGGGCCTATACGGTTGCGCCGGAGGTCGATCACGGTCAGCGCCGTTTGGTGGTGTTGGCTGTGCCGGAAAAACGCCGCCGCACCATGTTGCGTTTGTTGTGGCGTACTTGGCGCGGAACCGCCGCTCAAGATCCCGGGCTGAAACGGTTCGAATGCAGCCGGGTCAATTTACACGTTGCGCAACACAAGCCGCCCGGCCAATTAGACGGTGATCTATTCCCGGTCCAAGTGCGTTCGATTGAGGTCGCCGATCAAGCGATTGAATTGGTTGTGCCGGCGCCGGTCTAAACCTATTTCGACTGCTTGGCCTGCGCCTAACGCTGCGGCCTTGCCTGGTCGGTGCGGTTGGCGCCTCATAAACAACTAACAAAACCTTAACCCTAATCTTTCTTTGCCTGGTAAACAATCGCGCGGCTCCTGGTTTCGCGCGCCCTTCTGCAGCGGTCACATCCGTGCTGGTTGGCATCTAAAAGGCGCCTTTTAGGTGGAAGGGCCAATCGGCAAAAACCGGTTGAAGCGGGTCAGTTCAGGCATGAAGTGTCACGCACCTGTTTTGGTGTTGCTGCGCCCTTTATGCACCGCCGCCAGATTTATCCCGGAAGGCGATGAGATGAACAAGGATTTTGCTAGAGTTTTGATTTTATGTGTTTTATTGATATCCAGTAGCTCGCTGCATGCTTTTTACCAAAGCCGCGGGACGGTGCGTGGCACCGTGATTAACGAAGACAACCAACACGTGGCCGATGTGGTCGTCGCATTTGAAACGGGGTCCGCTTCACTGACCGATGGTCAGGGGCGTTTCACGATCGCCGGTGTTAAGCTCGGCAAACAGACGTTGTTGGTCCAGTTCCCCGGATACGAATCACTGCAAATGACGGCGGACGTCAAGCCGGGTCTCAACGATCTCGGTGAAATTACCTTGAAAATGATCAGTTCCAGCGAAACGCTTGTCGTTCTGGGCAGCATTGGCGAAGGACAAGCGCGCGCACTTAACCAGCAGCGCCTCGCCAACACGATTAAAAACATTGTTGCCGCCGACCAAATCGGTGCTTTTCCCGACACCAACGCGGCTGAGGCGACCCAGCGGGTGCCTGGCGTGAACATCGCCCGTGACCAGGGTGAAGGTCGTTATGTGCAAGTGCGTGGTACCGAATCGCGCCTCAACCAAACCGCGCTCAATGGTGAACCTTTGCCTGCACCGGAAGGCGAATTGCGCACCGTCGCACTGGACGTTGTGCCGCTCGAGATGCTGGAAGCCATCGAAATCACCAAAGCGATTACGCCCGATATGGATGGGGACGCTGTTGGGGGCTCGGTTAACCTGCGCTTGCGCAAGGCGCCACGGGAACGGTTGTTGGCCGCCTCCGTTGAATACGGTTACACCGAATTAGATGAAGAACCCATTTCCGCCGGCAGTTTTTTGTTCGGTAGCCAGTTCAAAGACGGTCTGTACGGGCTTGTTGGTTCTTTTAGTTACGAGGAAACCAGCCGTGGCACCGACAACTTCGAAGCCGAATACGACGACGGTGTTCCCGAGCAACTCGAGCAGCGCGATTACGATGTGAAACGCGAACGAATCGGTGCTCACCTTGCCTTCGATTACACGCCTTCCGTCAATTTCAACGTCGAACTCAATGGGTCCTACTCGCAATTTGACGACCAAGAGATGCGTCGTCGTCTGCGCCATCGCGTAGACCGTGACACGCTCGAACGCGAACTCAAAGATCGCTTCGAAACGCAGAGTATTACCACCTTGCAGGCCAAAATCGAGACCATCACCGCCAACCTCGGTCACCTCGAAGTCAGCGCTAACTACAGTTATGCTCGGGAAGCTGAACCTGGCCGTTTTGACAGCACCTTTGAGCAACAGGACGTCATCTTTAATCCCAACTTCAGCGCCGCCGGCTTTGACGGTTACAACATTCAACCGAACCCTACCAACCAAGATGTCGCCGCCTTTGAGCTGGACGAAATCGTCCGTGAAGACAACTACACCAACGACGAGCACTTGACCCTAAAAGCCGCGTACGAGTGGCCCGTTGCTTTTGGCGAACACACCGCCTTGTTCAAAGCCGGCATGAAGTACCGTCAAAAAGAAAAGATGCGTGATAACAACGCCGTCGAACTCGATATTGACGGGGATATCTTGCTCGCCGACTACCTCGATAACGGCTACCGTCGTTCCGGTTTTCTGGGCGGACGCTACGATATGGGTTCGTTCCATGGTCGTGCCCACGTCAACGACATCATCAATCGTTTCGGCGCCGGTGAAGAAGTCGACCGTGAGGTTGACGCCGCCGACTTCCGGTTGGAAGAAGACCTGACAGCGGCCTACTTTATGACGACCATCGAAATGAGCAATAACCTGATGATTTTACCAGGGGTACGCTACGAAAAGTTTGTCACCGATTATGTGGGTTATCAGGTTTCTTTTGATGATGAAGGCGATTATTCAGCGACCGATGCGGTTTTTGGGGAGAGCGACGACGACGTGTTGTTGCCGATGCTCCATGTCAAGTATCGCCTCACTGAGCGCACCCAGTTTCGCTTCGCACAAACGCGGACCTATGCGCGCGCACGAATCTACGACCAAGTGCCTTATCGTTTGATCTTGCAGGAAGATTTTGAAATTGAGGAAGGGAACCCCGACCTTCAAACAACCCGCTCCTGGAACACCGATTTGATGTTCGAGCACTATTTCGAAGATGGTGGTTTGTTGTCTGCCGGTGTGTTTTATAAAGACATGGACGACTACATCTACATCTTCCGCAACGAAGAAATGATTGACGGCGAGGAATACGAAATTACCCGGCCCCTTAACGGTGAAGCCGCCGAGCTGTTTGGTTTTGAATTGGCCTTTCAGAAAACCTTTAGCAATGGTTTTGGTTTCTACCTCAACTACACCTACGCCGATTCTGAGGCCGGCTTTCAAGATCGCGAAGGCACTATCTTGCCGGGTCAAACCGAAAACCTCGGTAACTTGGCCCTCATTTACGAACGCAATGGGCTGAGCCTGCGCTTGTCCGGCAACCTGCACGGCGAGTATTTGGATGAGGTTGGCGGCGATGCAACGGAAGACTTATTCGTTGACGAACACTTCCAAGTGGACTTCAACGGCTCCTACACCACGGATCGCTACAAGATCTACTTGGAGTTGGTCAACCTCAATGACGAGGAAGTGGTCCTTTATGAAGGGACGCCCGACAACCCCATCCAGTTCGAGCAATATAAGATGTGGGGTCGACTGGGGCTGAAAGTCGATTTTTAAGGCCCGCTCTCAGGAGTGCCGCCAAAGGGTGTTCGTCGCGAGACGGGCGCCCTTTTCGTTTTTCAGGGGGCGCGGCAACAAAAAAGGACGTTCACCGTGATCAATGAACGTCCTATGGGAAGATTGTGCCGAGATCCGTGGTTTAGCCGACCGCGGGCGTCGCCTGCATGGCGAACTCAGCCGGAACGGAATAATTTTGCAGGTGTTGGAAGAAGACCAGCGCTTCGCTGTAGCCCGCGTTCCACTGATTCATGTGCCCGAAGCCGCCGAGCTGATCGGCGAACAGGTTGGGGTTGGCTTGGCGGGCAAGAATGTGGACGGCGGCGCCTTTGATGCGCAAGCAAATCGTGCCCTCGGCTTCTGCATAGAGCGAATCGACCGCTGCTTGCATGGCTTTTTGAATGGGATGTTGCCACAGGCCTTGGTAGAGCATGCGGCCGTATTCAGAGCCCATGCGGTTGAGATAATCCAAGGTCGGTTTGGCGAACCAGCACTGGTTAAGGGCGGTGCGGGCACGGTAAAGCAAGGTGCCCGCGGGCGTGTGGTAAATGCCGCGCGACTTCAGGCCGTTGGTACGCGTTTCAAGTAAGTCGAGCCAACCGAGCGCGGTCGGCGCCAGCAGGTGGTTGAGTTCGGTAATCATTTGATCGAGCGGCAAGGCTTGACCGTTGAGTTTGGTCGGCAAACCTTTTTGCCAAGTCAAAGTAACCTCGGCTTCGCCCTCTTGGCTCATTTGATCGATGAAAAACGGGGCGGGTGGTTGACTCAAGTCTTCCAAGGTGCCGCCTTCGTAGCTGGTGTGCCACAGGTTGGCGTCGATGGAGTAATCGAAGCTTTTGGTGGGGATTGAAACCCCGCTTGCGGCAACCATGGCCTGTGCTTCTTCGCGGCCGTTGCAGGCCCATTCGCGCCAGGGCGAGATGATGGTTAGGCCGGGCGCCAAAATTTTGACGCGCTGCTCGAAGCGCAAATAATCATTGCCTTTTCCAGTGGCGCCGTGACAGATAGCGCCGGCACCGCTCTCCAATGCGACCTCGACCAGGGCGTCGGCGATAAAGGGACGGGCAATGGCGGTGCCCAACAAGTAGTCTTGCTCATAAACGGCACCCAGTTTGAGCATGGGGGCGATGCCCTGTTCGGCCATGGCGGCTCGTTTATCGATGATGTGAACCTGATCGGCCCCTAATCGGTAAGCGCGTTCCTCCAACATGGGGAAATCATCTTCTTGGCCGACGTTGACGAGAACGGCAATCACGCGGGTCGCGCCGCGGACTTGCTTGAGCCAGCCGAGTGCGGCGCTGGTGTCTAAACCACCTGAATACGCTAAAACAACTTTCATAGAAGAACCACCTTACCGGTTATGGGTTGTTTTATGTCGAATAAACCAACATAAAATGTCTAGAGAGGCTATTTTATGCATTTTTATACAAAATGCAATGGTAAAAACGCGGGTCTTGCATTTTTCCTTCGAGTTGGGCGAAAATGACGCCATGCACATTGATGACGCAATCCTCCAAGTAGTTGAAAAGCAAAGTATCGACACGCAAACGGCGTTAGTGGCCGCGTTGAGCGAGAAAGGGTTTCGTGTAACCCAACCGCAGTTATCGCGACACCTCAAAAAATTGGGGATTCGCAAGGTGCGAGGTCGTTATGCGGTTGTCGGCGTACAAGCGGCGGCCAAGTCACAGCTCGATTTTGTGCTGTCCCCGCCGAACATGATCGTCATCAAGACTTTGCCAGGGCACGCTAACGCTTTGGCTTACAATCTGGAAATGAACCAGTTTCGCGAAGTAGCCGGGACCGTTGCCGGAGACGATACCGTGTTGGTGGCGTTGCGGGCCGGTTTTGATTTGGAAACGACGACCCGCAAACTAAAGAAGCGTTTGGCCGGGGTTGTTCTCAATTAGTTGTGATGTTGTGATCCACAACTGAGCTTGTTTTTGGCGTTCTGTGATGCAACATCCTGTGCCTGGTGCGGCGGCTGGTGTTGAATGCCTTAAGGCTGCGTGTGATTTTGGGTTGTGTACCTGTTACCGCCGGCGGTGCTTGTATCGGTAAATGACGGCATGAAGGGGTTTCTGACCTGGTCGGCCGCTGCCGTCGCGGGGCTGATGTTGGGCGCACGGATTCGTTGCCGCAGCAGGTTGAGGGTGGCATGGCGGGTATTAAACCTCGTGCTTGAAGCCGTCTGGCTGTAATCAGTGTTCCGTGCTTCGCCCTGAGTTCGGGTATAATAACCCTCAACCCTATCAAACCATCTGAAGAGGCTTAGGATGACCACGATCTTTTTCCTTCTGTGTTTCATGACGGCGGCGCCTCAAGACGCGCAGCCGGCGGCTCAGGATCCGCCTTACGAAGTGGTATTGGTGAACGACAAGGTGCTCAAAATTAAAGAGCCGCCCTTGTTTGACGGTCGCCTTGCCCACTTGGTTCTGCTGAACGGCCAAAAATCGACCTTTCCAACCAAAATGATTGACCAGCAAAAAACCCTCGAGCGCAATCGACGTCTGGCGATTACCCGTGAAGCGGCTGCTTTTGCCGCCGAACAGAAAGCGGAAGAAGCCGCGGCTAAGGCCGAAGCGGCGCCAACGCCCGAGGAAGAAAAAGAGCGCGGTCCCATCGTGCTGACCAGTACCCGCGATTTGCCCGATACCTCAAATCGCGATGTTATTAACCGGTCCGACGACACGGGGGCGGTTGCCGAGGATACAGGCGAAACCAAAGAGCGTCGTTTTACCAGTAACGAAGACGCCTTTGTCTCGCACGAACGGATGACCAAGCTCGCTTCCGGCTACAAAATTGATGCCGAGGTGAGTGTCAATCAACCGCTTGGTGTGGATAACGTGATGGTTAAGTTGACCGCGACCTTTGAGGACGACACCCTTTTCGAAGAGTCCAAGTCCCTGGGAAAAATGGGGTACGGTCAAAAGAAATCCGCCCGTTTTAACCTGCGAAACAGTGAAGATATCAAAACGATTAGTTACCAAGTTCGTTATGTGACGACCCGCGTGCGCTGATTCCCGGCGCCCGGCCCTTCTTCGGATGTTTGTTTGATTTGTCTGCATATCTAAAGGGAGTTCATGCGTCATGGAAACCATTTTGCTCGAAAAACGGGACCGGCTCGCGCTGGTTACCATTAACCGTCCTAAGGCGCTTAATGCGCTAAACAATCAAGTGTTTGAAGAGTTGGATCTCTGTTTTCGCGATCTGGCCGACGACGATGATGTGGCTGTCGTCATCTTAACCGGCTCGGGTGAAAAAGCCTTTGTCGCCGGTGCCGATATCAAAGAATTGGCAACCTTGGATACCATGGCCGCGCGCCTGCTTTCCCAGCGCGGTCAGCGCGTCTTTAACGCCATTGAAAGCCTGTCGAAGCCCGTGATTGCCGCCGTTAACGGTTTTGCCTTGGGTGGCGGTTGCGAGTTGGCAATGGCCTGTCATGTGCGCATTGCCTCCGAGAAAGCGCGCTTTGGCTTGCCCGAGGTCGGCCTGGGTTTGATTCCTGGTTATGCCGGGACGCAACGTTTGCCGCGTTTGGTCGGCAAAGGCATTGCCATGGAAATGGTGCTCTCCGGTGAGATGATCTCCGCCGCGCGCGCCGCCGAAATCGGTTTGGTCAATCACGTGACCGCACCGGAAGCCCTGCTGGAAAAAGCTGAAGCCCTTGCCGATTCCATCAAAAGCAAGGCGCCTTTGGCCGTGCGTCACGCCATGGAAGCCGTTAATCGTGGCTTTGAAATGAACCGCGAAGACGGCGAGCGCTTTGAAGCCGCCTTGTTTGGTTTGTTGGCGGGCACCGAGGATACCGGCGAAGGCTTGCGCGCATTCATTGAAAAACGCAAACCCGATTTCAAAGGACGTTAAGACCTTCTTCCCGTTTTAACAAAATAATTAAGAGGACGGCGAGCTGTTTCGTCGTTCTCTTTTTTTGTATGGGCAAAAAAAACGCCCCGCCGCGAAGCCGGATGGTTCCTTCAATGATCGGGCCGGCCTGTTGGTTGGGGGCTAAGTGAAAGCTTGAAGGCCAATGGGTTTGCGTTTGGAGAACAAAGTTCCGACGATTCCAAACACATCACTAAACCTTCGCGCTGAGCCTCGGGTAACCTCGGTTCTTGCACTTCAATAGAACCGGGGTCTAAGGAGAATCGGTGTCATTAGGGCAACTGTGGTGGTAAGCAAACTTAAAGGAAAAAAGCCCGAGAAAAGGAGGTGGGCGATTGATCGGGGATGAGGCCCCACAAAAGTCAGGAAAAATCTAATCTTTGCCTATCTGTATTCACCCTAGTACCTTTAGTGGACGACTGAGATACAAGAAATAGGTAGCAGGTATCGTTTTTTTGGCGGCAGCGACCTTTTTTAACGCGGTGCGGCGTGTCAACCCATGGTGGTAGCGCTTTTTGATGAAACCGGCGTGGATTTTGCTTCGTCCAGTTTCAGGTGTCCCGCTGCCTAAACACCCATGCCAAATTACGAACACTTCTTTTGTTTGGCGGTCCTTTTTTTTCGACCCCGTGCCGGCCGGTCCTACGCCTGTACGCCGGCTCTGGCGTGGGTTCCGGGCGAATGATTCGCCATTCAATTTAAAATTCACAGGGTTGGAACGGTTCCTGCACGTTCAGCCACCGTGGATCGCCGCTTTCCGCGTTTGCTTCGGCAGCGGATGGCTAATATGGTGTCCCTTTCATGTCTAAATATGAGGATTGATTTCCTTCAGAATGTGCTTCCTAGAGCGTCCTGATGAGGTTCTTTTGACGAGAAGCGTTCTTTTGTTTCCAGCGCTTCTCCCGCGATTTGGCCAATCTGTTCCCGAAACTTTGGTTGCTTGATTGAGCTTGAAAGCGGAAAAAGCAAAGGTTTTATTGAGTTTGGACGGCAAGGCGGGATATTTATGAGCACGTTTTATTTCAACACCACGGGTCCGATTGATCCGGCACTGCACTATCACATTCCGCCCTTGGAGCGCATGAACCTGGATCAAATCATGGGTCACTTGCGCCGCGGACAGTATTTCTCTTTACATGCGCCGCGGCAAAGCGGGAAAACAACCTTCTTGCGGGCACTGCGCAATTTTCTTCACGACATTGGCGAGTTCGCCTGTCTGCACCTCAATCTAGGCAATGCCGTGACGCGCCACGCGCATTTGGAACGCGACATTCTCGCCATCCTTGCGACGCTGGCCCGTGAGGCCAAATTTCAACTGAACGATGCCTTTCCCGACTCGATTTACCACGCCGTTCATCAACGGGAAACACCGCAAACGGCACTTCAGTCCGTGTTGATGTCGTGGACCTCGCGCATGGAACGCCCGCTGGTTCTGTTGTTGGACGAGGTCGACGCCCTTAAAGACGACACGCTTTACTCCGTTTTGAGTCAGTTGCGAACCGGCTATGAGTGGCGCGGCAGCCGTTTTCCTCACGCGGTTTTGATGTGTGGCGTCGGCGATGTGACCACGTTGCGTGCGGATGCCTACAGTGGGCGCGCCGCTGACAGTTTATGTCCCTTCAACGTGTCGGCAACCACACTGCGGTTGGGCAACTTCTCGCGTGAGCAGGTGCGCCAATTATTGGCCCAGCACACCAAAGAGACCGGCCAGGTCTTTCGCCGTGAGACGGTTGAGCTGGTGACGGTTTGGACCGGTGGCCAACCTTGGCTGGTGAACAAAATGGCTGATATTGCGCTGCAACTTGCCGGCAAACACAAAGCGGTTACCCCCGAACATGTGGTATGCGCTCAGGAAGCCATGATCGAGAGCCACGACCCGCACTTTCAGCACTTTGCCGATCGTTTATCGGACAGCCGCGTACGCCGCATTGTCGAACGCATTTTGGCGGGCGAAACGCGCTGGGATGCGCTGCCACCCGCCGACTTAGATTACGCACTCAACTTGGGCTTGGTGGTTGACGAACCGCGCCTGGATATTGCCAATCCCATTTATCGAGAAGTGATTCCGCGTGCATTGGCTCGCGCAAAAAAACTCGAACGGCACAAACGTCGGCCGGAAGGTGCGACGGTCCTCAAATTCGAGGCCTAAGTTTTATCGTGCCCGACCGCTTACAAACAAAACGCCCGCGTTACCGCCCTTGAAGGGTTGGTAACGCGGGCGTTTTACTTTGGCGGTGACGGTGTTGTCGCGCCTAAGGTGCCTTAGACATTGATTTGTCCAAGCGGTTGGACGCTGACTTTCGGCGTGAGTTCCTGATAAGACAAAACCGGAAGGTTGGGTAGGTCGTCTTCAATTAACTTGCGCACAAAACGGCGGATGTCCATGGAGGTGAGCAAAACCGGGCGTTGCGCCCGGCCACGCAGATCACCGACCACATGGCGCACTTCGGTCACGACTTCCTTGGAGGTTTTGGGGTCCAAGCTCAGGTAGCTGCCACCCGAGGTTTGCCGCACTGCCGCGCGAATGGTTTCCTCGAGGTCTGGATCGAGCATGTAGGCGGCCAGCAGATTTTGGGGACCTGCGTGCTGGTGGCTGATGTAGCGGCTCATGCCCATCCGTACGTATTCGGTGAGCAGAATGATGTCGCTTTCTTTTTGACCCCACTCAATTAAGGCTTCCAAGATGGTCGGCAGGTCGCGAATCGACAGGCCCTCCGCAACGAGGCGTTGGAAGACATCAGCGACCCGGGTGGTGGGCACGACGCGCTGAATCTCTTTAACCAGGACGTCGTAGTCTTCCTCCATTTTGTCGAGCAAGTTCTGCGTTTCTTGGAGGCCGACGAAGTCGGCGGCTTGGTCATGCAGGACTTTGGATAAGTGGTAGGCGAGAATGCGGGCATGGTCAAAGTATTGGATTTCGGCTTCTTTGAGGAAATTGCGTTGTTCATCGCTCACCCACAAAGCCGGCAGATCGGGCAAAAAGGGTTCGCCTTGTTCAAAGTCAATACCGAGCATTTCCAAGTTTTCCGTTTGGTCGTTGACGAGCACACAGCCTGCCCGCAGAAATCCTTCACTGACGGGAATCTCTTTGATGGCGATGCGGTATTGGCCTGGCTGCAAGCGCTTGGAAAAGCGCAGGTGAATGCCAGGGAAGGGGACGCCCAAGTCCATGTACAAAGCATGGCGCACTTGAACCAAGGTCTCGTTGAGGGCACGCGCATCCACACTGTTTTTCATGCCGCTGTCGAGTTCGACCATCAAAGGCACGGAAAACGAGAGTTTGTTGCTGTGGGCGGCAGCGCTATCGTCTTGGGTGTCTTCGTCCATGCCGGGAATCGGTTGGACTTCATC
Organism: Holophagae bacterium; assembly: GCA_030429565.1. Taxonomy (GTDB): domain Bacteria; phylum Acidobacteriota; class Holophagae; order Acanthopleuribacterales; family Acanthopleuribacteraceae; genus Acanthopleuribacter. The sequence continues at coordinate 23,303 of JAUIFE010000019.1, forward strand.
TTCGTTTTGCCCTTCTTGGCGCCACAAGGTGACGCCGACGGCGGTAACGACCCCGCCGAGTACGAGAAACGGCAATTTGGGGAAGCCGGGAATGAGCGTGAACGCCAGTAAGATGGCGCCACCAATGGCGAGGGCCTTGGGTTGGGCCAGAACCTGGGTGCCGATGTCGCCGCCCAGATCCGCTGAATCATCGGCCGATACGCGGGTGACAATCACGCCCGCCGTGATGGAAATGAAGAGAGCGGGTATTTGGGAGATGAGGCCGTCACCGATGGTGAGCACGGAAAAGGTTTGCAATGCTTCGGTGGCGCCCATGTCTTTTTGCCACACGCCGACGGCGATACCCGCGAGGATGTTGACGGCGGTGACGATTAAACCGGCGATCGCGTCGCCTTTTACAAACTTCATGGCGCCGTCCATCGCCCCATAAAGTTGGGATTCGCGTTCCAGCGAGGAGCGGCGTTCCTGGGCTTCGGCCAGTTGGATGGAACCGGCCCGCAAGTCAGCGTCGATACTCATCTGTTTCCCTGGCATTGCGTCGAGGGTGAATCGGGCGCCGACTTCGGCGACCCGTTCGGCGCCTTTGGCAATGACCAAAAACTGAACGATGGTGATGATGAGGAAAATGACGGCACCGACAATGAAATTGCCACCGACGACCAAATTCCCGAAAGTATCGATGATGTCACCGGCGTAAGCGTACAGCAAAATCTGGCGGGTGGTGGTGATGTTAAGTGCCAGACGGAAGAGGGTGGTGAAGAGAAGCAGGGTCGGGAAGGTTGACAGTGACAGAGCAGAAGGGATGTAAAGTGACAGCATCAAAAGAGAAACGGCGATACCGAGGTTGGCGGCAATCAGGGCGTCGACCATGACGGTCGGCAGCGGCAGGACCATCAGTGAAATGATGGCGACAACGAGAAAAGCGAGGAAGAGATCGTTGTAGCGGGAGGCGCCGAGAATGAGGTTTTTAGCACGGGGGAAAACGGCACTAACCATGATGTTGTTTCCTTTTCTCACATAAAATACGCGCTACATAACGGCTTTGCTGCACTTCGCCCAGATGCCATAGAGCTCTGGTTTTAACGTAATATGCGACGATTTGCAGGGGTAGCGCCAAGCTGTTGCGGGTATAGCGACGGGCCAGGCTAAGTGCCTCGCGGTATTGCGCTAAGCGTAGCTTGGCGTAGGCCAAAGCGAGCGCTGTTTGCGGTTGATCGGGTTGCACGAGCAGCAGCACCTCCCACAGGGTGGCGGCGCGGTCGTAGCTGCCGTTGCGCAAATAGAACTGGGCCAGCAGGTGCAGGTAATCGATTTGATAGGGCGGCATAGTTTTGTCTTGGTACACGGCTTAAACCTCTCGCAGTGCCAGGCGATAGGTGTCGAGCACATCGCGTACAGTCACTTCTTGTTCGAGTAGGGCCAAGGCTTGTTGCAGGACCTCGCGTTCGGCCTCGGTATCCGGCAGGAATCGGCTGAGGGTTTCGCGTACTTGGGCGGCGGCGTCGCTATAGAAGCCAGGCATAAGCAGCCGTTTATCGCGCAGGCGGAGGTCCAGGTGGGCGATCATTTCGCTGTTAAGGGAGCGGTCGGGGAACAGTTGCTGTAACGAAGCTTGCTTGCCGGACTCGGCGGGCAGGCTGGGCGCGCGCAGGTTGTCCTCGGCGTGGGTGGGCATCGGCGTTTGACGGTCATGAAACACGCGTTCAATGCCGCGAAACGGGCGGGGTTCGTTGCGAATCATGGCAACTCCAAGCGGGTGTGGGGTGAAAGGCCGGCGCGCGGCCAGGCGGCTATATTTCCCTACACGCCGCGAGAACACCGCTTGGCTGAAAAAAAGACCTGCCGGATGCATTTTCGAAAATGCGGCCTATTGCGTATTTTTTTTCGATCAATCCGCCGCCGAGTCTCGTGTAGCTAAATGGAGCATCAAGGTGCGTTGTGATATGCGGCGTGACCTGCGCCGTCCTTATTCCTCGCGCCTCCCTTTGCACTATCGCTATGACAACTTCAAAAGGAGGAATCGCCATGACGGTGATTAATCAGAATGCGGGCCAAACCCAAAGCATTCGCGCAGTTGATGGTTTGTTCGTGCAAGACGGTCAAACCAAAACGATGCAGGCCTTGTACCTGCAAACGATCCTGACTTCACAAGGCCTGCTCGACCAGGGCATCGCCAATCAGTTGGAGAAGATCGACCAACAAAACAAAGAAAGCCAACGTCACTTGGAGTTTATGACCCATGCGACGCAAGGCAAACTCAATGCACGGTCTTCGGAAAACGAATACGGTTTCCGTCAAGACCCCAACAACCCCAACCAAATCTACGTCGACGACGACAACTACCGCATTACCTTCAACGAAAACAGAAGTGAGTTTCGCATTGAAGAACGTGGTCCCGATGGTGAATACAGCCAAATCACCCGCGTATGGGGCGACCCGCACGTGGATGAAGGTGGCGAGCACCGTTCTTGGATGTTCGTCGACACCACGACGTTTGAATTGCCGAGCAAAACGGCAGGTGGCGAGCCGCTGCGCATTACCGTGGAAACCGCGCCCCACGGCAATACGGGCGAAACGCTGTCAAACAACTTGACCATCACGCAAGGCGACAGTGCCTTTCTGGTCAACAATCTCGCCCGTGGCGGCGATGCCATGTCCATCACGCAAAACAACGACGGCCGTGCCTTAGATGCGACGACCGCCGACGGCCAACGTGTGACCTGGTCCGGTGTGAACCACTGGGTGATGGAAGACGGAACCTCCGTGGATCGCCGCGGCCACGAAGAACGTTTGGAGCATGAAGGTGTTCACCGTCATACGACCGACACCGAAATCGACCGCACCAAACAAACCGAAATCTCCGACGCGGATCGCGAGTTTTTGGCAAGCGTCAATATCAACCTCGACAACTACGACACCGATGGTGACGGCAAACTGTCCGCTGCTCAGTGGTCGGCCTTGCACGAAGCTGTTGAAAAGAAATTGGAAGGCAAGAACAGCATTGGCCAAACGCAAATGCTAAAACTCAATTCCTTGATGTCCAACCGTTCCAATTTCAGTGGTTTGTTGACCAGCGCGCTCTCCAAAATCGATCAAGATACGCGCAATATCGCCAGCAAGTAAACCCGATCAACGCGGGTCGGTTGAACCCGAACCCGACGATCTCTATCGAAAAAGGAAGTGACCCGTGTCTGAAAAATCATCCCCTGTTGAGGTTGCCAAACAACTGATGCGCGATACCAACCGCATGCAAAAGCAAGCGGCGAGTTTGGTGCAGGAAAGCGATCAGCTTTTGGCGAAATACGGCATGAGCCGCGAAGAAGTCGATCGCATTGTGGCCGAAGCGAACTTTAGTCCCGAGGTGGTTGCCCAGGTGCGCCGCGAGGTGGAACAACAGATCGCTGCAGCCGGCGGTAATCAACGACCGGCGGTTGATTCGAACAAACGCGTGTCGCGCCATTTTCGCAAAATGGCCTGAGCGGCTTTGTTGCCGACAGGACCCTGTTCTTTCAACTAAAGGAGAAAACTATGGAAGCGATTAACGCCGGCGGTGCGATTCAGCCCGCGGAAGGGCGCTTCAGCTACGAAGGCAGCCCCATGTCCCTGGACATGTTGGTGATGATGTTGGAAATGGAAACCGTTTCCTTGCTCGACCAACAGATTGCCACGCGCCTTGAGGAAATTGACCGCCGCAACAAATTGGTGGCCAAGGTCAACGAAGGCATGGCCCACGCCAAACGCGCCCGGACCGATGCCAAAGGCAAAGACGGCGACAACGCCAAACAACGAAACAGCGAATGGGACAGTTTTGTGGCCGGCCTGCGCGACGATCCCGAACTGCGTTCTTTGGCCGACAAACTCCATTCCGGCAACATCACCGAAGCCCAATGGGAAGAGAACATCACCCACTTGGAGAACTGGATTTCCGGTCAAAACAACATCTCGCAACAGAGCATGCTCAAGTTGCAAACCCTGATGACCAACCGCGGTCACGCCTTTAACTTGGCGACCAACACGCTGAGCAAATCCAGCGAAACCAAACGCACCATCTTGAGCAAAATGTAGAGGAGAAAGCCTGAAATGAAAGCCCAAACGAGTGATCTGCAAGTCCTACGCGAAACCTTGGAAGCATTGCTGACCGGCCAGGTTAGTGTGGCTGAGTTGCGCGGCTTGAGTGAAGAGAACATGGAAGCGGTCTACGGGATTGCCTACACGCTCTACACCAACGGCAAATACGAACAAGCGGCCAAAGTGTTCCAGTTCCTGTGCATCTACGACCACCTTGAAGGTAAATACCCCTTGGGTTGGGGTGCCAGCCTGTTCATGCAGGGCGACTACGCACAAGCACTCCAGGCTTTTGCCCAGGCCGCCGTTCTCGACATTGATAACCCGGAAATTCACCTTAAAGCGGGTGAATGCAACCTCAAATTGGGTGAACACGAGGCCGCCGAAATGGCCCTCGAGGCAGCGATTTTTTATGCCGAACAAGACGCGCGTTATGCCGCCGTTTTGAAACGCGCCAAACTTTTGCTGACCGCCACCCAACGCAAAAACAAACAAAAGGAAGCAGTATGACTGTTACACATGCGGGTGCGCTTGGCGCACCACCGATGATGGGACCCGGGGCCGCCGACATGCGCGACCTGGCTACCCTCTTGCAACAGGCCAAAGAGCTTATGACGCAAATGCCCGAGGAGGGCGGCGATCAACCCGTTCAACAGAATGGGGCACCGCTGATGACGTTGCCCCAACCTGCCGCAGGTGCACAAGGGCTTAACCACCAAGCCGCGCTTGAATTGCTTGAAGACGTCAACCTCAAGCTGGGCAACCTGCAAATCGAAAGCGGCATGACCTCGCTTAAAGAAATGCAGCGTGAAGGCAAGCTGGCCGCCGAAAAGAAGCTCCAGAAGATTGCCGAAATGGTCAAGAAAATCGAGGAAGCCAAAAAAGCCGCCAAACGCAACAAGATCTTTGGTTGGATCGGCGCCGTGGCCGGTTTAGCACTGGGTGTGTTGACCGCCAATCCGCTGATTATTGCCGGTTCGGTCGCCATGATCGGCGTGATGGCCACCAAAGAACTCGGTGGTTTTGACGCGCTGAAAAAGGTCATGGGTGATGACGCCTACAAGGCCGTCATGGGGACCGTGGCCGCTGTCGGTGTTTTTGTGCCGGGCATGGGTCCTGCCGCATTGATGTTGGCACAAGAAAGCGGCGTCATGGAAGATTTCCAGAAAGAGTTGGCCAAAACCTTCGGCGACAAAGCCGCCATGGGCATCATCATCGGTCTGACCGTTGCTGTGACCGTGCTCAACATGGGTGCCGCCGCCAAATTAGGCAGCTTGGACTCCGTGCAAAAGCACTTCCCGCATTTGGTGAAACTCGCCGATAAAATGGCGACACCGGCCACTATTTACGGGACCAGTGCCGGCATGGCCGGCGCCGGTGTGGGCAGTGCCCAAGCCGGATACGAGTCCAGTAACCTCAATGCTGAAGCGGTGGAAGCGCAAGCGCGTGCCACCGAATTCGAAGCCCTCAAAGAATCGTTGCAAGAAGACTGGCAGACAACCTTTGACCACCTGAAAGGGGTCTCGGACAACATGATGCAATCGACCGAAATCATCACCGAAACCCTCAGTCAGAACCATGCTCAGAGCGGCAAAGTTGTCAACATGGCCTAGGCGCCCTTGTTTTTGTTCAACCTTCAACAGTGGCCCGCTCCTTGGGCGGTGCCGCTTGGCGGTGCGTTTCCCCGTTTGGGGGGACGCGCCGCCGCAACGAACGTTCCAGCCGTCAAGGACTGGAATGAAAAGAATTGAGGTAAAACCATGAGTGGAATTGGAAATGTAGGTAACCCGACCTTCCATACGGTCGTTGGTACCGGCCAAGCCGGCGATCTTGCCGCCGCCGGTAAAAAAGAACCCGGCATGTTGTTCTCGACCAGCAATGACGTCGGCAATCCCGGCATCAACCAGGCGCAAGCCAAAATGAATTTGCCGGCGCCGAAAAACGGTGCAGTCAGTGACGAGCACATCAGCCCCTTCTTTAGCGACGGTATGGTCGCCAGTCCCGAAGCTTTGATTGAAGCCATGGGTATGGTGATGAGCGATATGGCCCTCGAAATGCGCAAACAGCAGAAAGAGGCGATGGTCGCGAGCTTGAAAGAACGGATGGCGTCGCTTGACAAGAAAAAACAAGAGCAGTTGGACAAAGCCGACAAACTCAAGATGGGCGCGATCATGTCGCTTGCGATTAACTTGGGTGCGGCGGTTGCGATTGGTTCACCCGGCCTCGGCCGCCTGGGCAGCAGCTTGCGTGGCATGAAAATGCCGTCCATGCCCAAAATGTCGTCGCTGCCCAAGATGCCGTCGATGATGCGCATGGGTTCCAAAACCGCGCCGCCCAAACCGGCCAATCCGACCGTCAAACAAAGTGACGTTGACGGCTCGGCCGCGCCCGGCACCAAACCGGCGGCGTCCTCCAAGGATGCTGCTAAGACCGACGGCATCGATGAGGCCGCCAAAGCTCAACGCCTTGGCGATGCCCAAAACTCGATGATGCGCATGCAAGCCGTGTCCATGTCGATGCAAGGCATGGCGGGCAGTACCGACGGCTTTTTCCAAGCCGAAGCGGCGGTGCACGATGCCAATGTGACCGGTCATGAAAAATCCGAGGCGCAGGCTGAAACCCAGTACCAAAAGGCAAAAAGCCTGGCGGAAGAGCACGATTCCTTCCACAAAGAGGTTTTAGGCGTGCTCAAAGAGTTCATCAGCCACTCGCGCAGCATTGGCGAAGCTATTAACAGCAAAGTTTAACTTTGTTTGCAGGCGCCGCCTTGCTTTGGGCGGCGCCTTCTTAGCCATCGTCCAGGCGATGGTTTCTGTGGCTTAAGCCGGTGCCAGTGCCGCGGCCAACAGGTCGGCACGTTGTTCGAACTCGGCCAACAACACCGCAAAACTGTCGGCATTGTAATCCTCAACCATCAGCGTATGACACAAACTAATCTCTTCGTGTTGGTCGTCAAGTGCCAGTGAGGCACCTTGTAAAACCCGTTGCTGACTGTTAAAGCGCAATACCCGTGCATAAAATTGGGGTAGGTGCGATTTTGGACATTTTTGAATCGGTGTCATCAGGCGAAACACACCCTCTTCGGCGGCGACTTCCAACAGAAACTCGCGTTTGGATTCGGCGGCCATGCCGCAACAGCCGTGTTCGTCCAGGCTTAAATCGCCTAATTGGGTCAACCACTGATTAACCGTACTATATTCTGCAGCCATGAAAGCTCCTAGCTAGGGAAAGGGTGACTCACGCAAACTGCGTGAAGGCGGGGAAGGCGCCGGTCGACGGACGGTTGCGCTCGGCCAAGCGTTCCGCAAAGGTCTCCAGAGCCGCGATGAAGTTGTTGAGAATGGTCGCGAAAGTGTGTTCGTTGACACAGCGAATCGGTTCGGCGTAACAGAGTTCCAACCGGTAGCGCTCATCCATCGCAAGGGTGAAACCGCCACTTTCGGCCTGAAACAGATTGGTGCTCAGAGCCCAGGCGTAATCTTTGGATTTGAACGCCTTAGGCGGGCAGACGGCCGCCCGTAAAACGAAAAACGGCCCGTCGGCACCCTGGCCCTCGGCCGGGACTTCCACCACGATTGCGTACTTGTCAAAGCCTAAGGCGGTACGGCCCTCGCGATTAAAAGTGACCTGGCCGAACGGGCCAAGCCAATCGCTCACTGTGGCGACAGCTTGTTCATGGGTCATCATGATGTTCTCCTTTTTTTCGAGTCACATGCCTCATCCGGCTGTGCGCTAACGATCAAGCGGCGCGTTAACCCAACAACATCTTTTTCACGTCTTGCATCATTTCCATGAAGCCTTTTTGCGGCTCGGCCGTGTAAAAAGGACCCTTGGGCACGGTTTCGAGCATGCCCGACATGTTTTCTTCCATTTCGACACGACTTTTTTCCATGACCTCGGTGACCGGTTCCAAGCGGAAAACCAAATGCTCCAAGCCCGCCTTGCGCATGTCACTTAAACTGATGTCCTGCACATCTTTGTCGAGCTTTTGCGCGAGACCTTCTACCGCTTTTTGGGTCTCCGGTGTTTGCGTGTGATCGCCGTCAAAAATCAAAAAATGGTCTTTGCCTTTGTGGGAGACAATGTCGACGAGCGCGACCGAGTGGTTGTTCGGGCCGTAGACCGAGCCTGTATCGGCTATGCCGTCGAGGCGCGCGCCGACCACCCCACCTTTTTTGAAGACGTCTTTAATGTCGTCCACCGACATGAATTGATCTTCTTGAATGCCGCTTTTTTCAACCGGCGTGTTGGTTTTCACGAAACTTTGGATGTTGAGGTGGCACAGATTCATCGGCTGCATTTTTCCCTGAAATTGCTTGTCGCCGACGAACTTGACATGCTGCTGGGTGCTGATCCCGCGCTGTTGGCTGCCGTGTGTTTTGGCAATAGAGGACGATGACATCTTGCCGATATTGCCGAGTTGGGGTCGCATTGCGGTGAAGAGTTGCCTTGCTTTTTGTATGCCCGACATGGTCTAGCTCCTTGTGGTCAAAGGCTGTCGCCCGAAACCTGGTCACGTCTTTGCGGTGTGCTTCTCCGGCGTGGGGCCGATTCCAGTCTCGATGAGAAAGGAGACCCAACGCCGTTTGATCGGGGTAATTCGCTCACACCATGCTAACAAAACTCAGCAGGATGTGACGAACAAACGCAGGTTCGCGAAGTGAACGCCGGCGAAGCGCCGAAGTTGCCGTAACCCTCATCTTCGCAAATCCGCCCGTAATCTCAAAATTGAAAGCGTATCGGGGCAAGGAAAAAGTCGTTCTTCAGGAAAAACCTGGGACGAGGTGACCTTAGAGGTTCTGGGTAGCCGATTTTTTATCGGTTACGGCTTTTTCATGCTGCTCGAAAATGGGTCTTTTGTCAATCTCTTAAACATAGGCCTTGCCGTTACCGGCTGAGGTTTGATCGTAAGCTGTTTGCTTTTAACGATCTGTGCGTTGTTTGGGTGGCCTGCTCGCGCGAAATCGCCAGGCGCGCTCTTTGGCCCGTGTCGGCCTAGCGCGTATTCGCACCGCGTTCCCTTCACGGACGCAAAAAAAGTTAAAAAAATTCGGTCATCCCCGTATCGCCCCGCGTGTAGCTGAATAGAACGATGTAAAACGGCAACATGGGCCGTGGGGTAAACGGGCGGGCGTCTCCGGCGAACACCCGCCCGCTTCCCTTACTCCAAGTGCCGTTTCCGGGAGGACCTTGTGAATGCCGTCGACTTAGTGACACAGCTTGTTCAGCGTTTGGGTTGGGAGATGCCGCCCCAGGATGCCGACGGCCGTTCGATTTTGTCCTTTGACGGTGATCTCAATGTCGCGCTTTATGCCGAAACCCGTCATCGTTTGTTGGCTGAAGGCGTGCTCTTCGATTTACCCGAGGACCCGCAACAAGCCGACGCCCTGGTTGCCAAAATTCTGCAAATCAATTTGGCCGGAATGCGGCGCCGCCGCCAAGTTCTGGCGCTTGATGAAGCCCAAGGCCGCGTTATTTTGTACCGCCGCTTTGACAGCCAAACCATCAGCCTGGAAAAGTTCGAAACCGCCTTGGCCGACTTTATTGACGACATGGAGCAGTTCCGAGCTTTGGCGCAACCGCAGCGTTCGCACCACCTTCTGACTGCCGGATATTAATCCGTTTGTGTGGCCTAAGTGTCACTCTCCTTATCACTTAACCGTTTTCGTTCCTTTTTAACCTATTCCATCTCGATCTCGCGATCACAGCATTTTCGGCGTTAGTCGAGCGGCTTTTTGTGGCCTGCCCGACCTTGACGGCTTCACAGGTGACTCTGCCATGTCTGATCCGCAAAAATTGTTGCTCAAAGTTCTATCCGGTCCCCATATGGGTGCCGAACTACAGCTCAGTCCTGGAAGCGTGATTGTCGGTCGCAATTTGAATTGCGATGTGGTTCTGCACGACAGCGCCATTCTCGACCATCACGTTCGGCTTGATTTGAGCCCAACCGCGATGGCGTTGGTGCTGCTGGACGGCGGGGCCTTTTTGGACGGCAAGTGGCTGCAACAACCCAGTGTTCCTTACCAGCTCTACCAAGTCGTGAGTTTGGGGACGACCCACATTGCGGTGGGTCTCCTCGACGAACCCTGGCCGCAAATTGTGCTGCCCAGCCTGGAAGCGATTCAGTCGCAGGCCGACCAAGACGTGGTCGTGGAAGAAGCGCCCGCTGAGGGGGACGAAACCGACGATGTGGCGGGTTCGGCTGAAGAAGAAACCGCCGCTCCGGCTGAACCTGTGCTCGAGGGTGGGCGTGCGCGCCGACGGGTACTGGCGCTGGCGCTTGCCGGCGGTGCCCTTTCGCTTGCCGGCTTGTTTTTGATCAGCCACGGCAATCCCAGTCAGGCGGCTGTCAGCCGGAAAAATGCCGGTTTAGCGGCAGATGCCGGTCTGGATCAAGTTTTGGCTCACTATCGGTTTCAATCCCTGCGCCTCGATCGCGGCACTGAAGGTGCATTGATTATCAAAGGGGTGGTTGAGGATCCCGCCACGCTGGAAGAACTCAAGACGGCCTTAACGCCCTTCAGCTCGCAGGTCCAACTCACCGTTGCCGGCGGCGAGCGTTTACTCGATACCTGTCGCCAAATCTTGCGCATGCAAGCGCTGGATCTCGAGGTGGCGGCGGGTGAAGAAAACGGCATCATTCTCAAAGGGTTTTGCCCCGATTCCGCCAAGCTGGCCGCGACCATTCAAACCATGCAAAAAGATGTGCCAGGCCTCGGCTCCGTCGTGACCCAGGTCGTGACCCCCATGGAATTGACCCGCTTTTTGGGTGAGAAAGTGACGGAGTTAGGCCTGGGCCACCTGGTCCGCGTCGGTTACCTCGAGGGCCGCATGGTCGTCGAAGGGTCGCTGAACCAACACGAGACGGCCCATTGGCAACAGGTGCGCGCGGCCTTTACCGAACGCTACGGCACCGACTTGCCAATCGTCGAAAAGATCACACCGCGCACGGATCGGGCGATGCCGATTAATCGCGGGGCCGACTACGGTCCCCCCAAAATCGACGTAGTGTCGATCAGCCTCGGCCGCCTGCGTTACATCACACTTAGCGACAACCGCAAATTCTTTGAGGGCGCCATGCTGGACAACGGTTTCATCTTGCGTTCCATCGAAGCCGACCGCTTGGTGTTGAGCCGCAACGGCCATCGCTGGGTATTGAAACCAGGAGAAAGCTCATGAACCCGTCCCCGATTGATTCGCTCGACCTGACGCGCCGTTTGTTGGCCGACAGGGAGGGTGCCGATTTGGCCCAGCTCGGTGGTCTGCTGCGCGAGGAACAGAAGCGATTGCGCCAAAAATTGGACGGTGGTGTTGCGCCGGCCGCTTACCGTCACGACCAAGCTTATTTGGAAGCCTTGGTTGCCGGCGAAACCATTCTCGAACAAGTTTGGCAATTTATTCACAGCAACTCATCGGAGGTAAAGCAATGTCAGGATTAACCTTAGGTAATGTTAACGACGTTTTGGGTAACGCGGTTTCCAATGTCGAAGCCGAATTGAAAAACGAAATCAACAGCTTTGACGCGGCCAATGCCGATTCAGCGCAATTGATCTCGCTGCAGTTGGCCATGTCGAAATGGTCCTTGGCGACCCAGTTGCAAAGTAACACCATCAAAACGGTTGGCGAGGGTCTGAAAACGGCCGTCGGTAACATTCGGTAGGTGACAGGTGCATCCGTTTTTAATGGGCCCCGCTGCCTTTGAGCAAAAGGCCTCAGACGAAGGTCGTGCCGCTGAAGTGTTGCCACTGTTGCTGGAAGCAGCCTGTTTGGGCGCTGCTTTTGGTTTCCGCGAGGAGGCTGCCACAATCTGCCGTCGCCTCAGCGAGATGCGGCCGAACAGCGAAATACCCTGGATAACCTTGGCCTATGCCCAAATGTCGGTCGGCAAACACCGTCAGGCGGTTAAGGTTCTGGAAAAATATGCGTTACCTTGCCAACCCGAGCATCCATTGACGCTGGCTTTTCTGGCGTTGGCGCTTAAATTGGCCGGCGATCCGGGTCGTGCTCGCGTGACCTGTGAGCGCGTGCTGGCTTGCCAAGAAGAAGGGGCCGCCGCCGACATGGCTCGCGCCCTGCGCGACGAATTGGCGCGACCCGTATCAAGGAGAATTTCGTGATTGATCCCAGTACTGTCATCTTCCCTGCAAACACACCCGGTGCCGCGACCTCCGCGCAAACTGCGCCCATGGGCCAGTTGATGCGCTTCGAAGAGGCGATGGCGGCGGGGAAAGTACCCGCCGGCAGTCAAGCCGGCCCCGGTGATTGGGTGATTGTGGCCCAGCCCGCGCCTCAGTCGGTTGACGGCCCGGTCAATCTCGGTGACCGCATCCTCAACGGTGTGGAACGCTTGCACCAGGACCACACCGCCCGACGTGAACGCGTCGAGGAAATGGTGGCTGCCACCAAAAACACTGAATTCAACTTTTCACGTGCGATGGATCTGCAAATGGAGGTGATGCAAATGAATCTCGTTCAAGACGTCACCACTAAGACCGCCGACAAAGGAAGCCAGGGCGTTCAAACCCTGTTCCGCAACCAGTAGGTTTGGGCGCGCGCCGTCACCGCTGTCATCTGTTCGCCGCGGATGGGTGCCGGGCCGCCGCCTTCACCAAACGACCCGTTAGAGGAAAGCCCATGTTTGCTCATCATCGTTTCCCCCGTCTCGTTTTTTGTGGCCTGCTTGTATTGGCGGCTACTGCTTGTCAAACCGAGTTGTACTCGGATCTCAGCGAAAAAGAAGCCAACGAAATGTTGGCTCTGCTGCTCGATCACGGTTATGACAGTGAAAAAAATCCCGCTGAAGACAATCGCTGGAACTTGGTCATCGAAAAAGGCCAATTGGCTTCGGCGGTTAAGCTGCTCAACAATGAAGGTTACCCGCGTGATCAGTTTGCCAATTTGGGCAACATCTTCGAAAAGGACGGGTTGGTTTCCTCGCCGATGGAAGAACGGGCACGTTTTGTCTACGGTCTCAGCCAGGAAATTTCGCAAACCCTGTCGCAAATTCAAGGGGTCTTGTCCGCGCGGGTTCACGTCGCTTTGCCCAAACAAGATCCGCTCAATCCCAACCCGCGTCCCGCCTCCGCGTCCGTCTTCATCAAACACCGTCCGGGCACGCCGCTGGAAACCAAGATCCCCGAAATCAAGGAACTGGTGGTCAACAGCATCGAGGGTCTTGCATATGACAAGGTTTCGGTTGCGCTCTTCCCCGTGGTTCCGGTTGAACCCGGTTCACCGGCACGGGCCGGCGGGGTCGGCGGCGTGCCCGCCCAAAAAGTGATAATCGCGATGGTCTTGGTGTTCTTAACGGCGGTTTGTTTGACTGTAATTGCCGGTTACTTTTACTTGCGCAACCGGCCACGTGCCGCCGGTGGGTCGACGCCATGAGCAGCGGGTTTATAAAAACGGCCCGAGCCGAACAGCCCTGGCTCTACCAACGGATCCTTGATTTCAATCATTTACCGACCCGCTACCTCCACCCCAGTTGGATCGTCTGCTTCGCTTCACCGCATAGTTTCAAGACGCTGTGCGCTTCCCCACGCGGTGAACGCAAGTTGGCGGCCTTAATCCTCAAGCGTTACCAATTGACCCAGGTCGGTTATTTCGACTTTGCCGAGGATGCGCATCGGTTGGCGCTGGTCGACGCGGTTGATTTGCGGCGCGCCGTGCTTTGGTGTGGCATTGCCGCGCTGAGCGAGGAAATCGCCAAAGTGGTTGACCGCCAACGCGTTCACGAGTTGGTGGAGGACCTGGGGTTGGAAACGCACCGTTTTGCCTTAACCAACGCGCGGCGCTACAGCAATGCCACGCTGTTCGCCAGTTGGGCGGGTGAGGGCGACATTGCCGCCCGTGCCTGGATGATCGGCACCACGTGTTTGACGGCCTGTTTCAGCGAACGGCCCGACAGCCTGCGCCGGCGCCTGCGGTTGTTTTTCCCGCGTGAAAGCGGGTTCGATTTCCGCAAGAGCCGAATCCTTAGCCTGCGTCCTTTGGCCGCTGAGCTTCTTACATCCATATTGATTCGCGAGGTGAACCCACAATGGAGCCGTTTGTTCAACTAAAGGATCCCTTTCAGCTTGCGCCCGGCGTCAAACACCTGAAAGCGGACGATTATCTCGATTTTCTCAGTGCCGCCGATCTGTTGCAGCGTGCCGAAGAGGCCGCCGACGCCAAAGTCGCCGAAGCTGAAGCGCGCGTGGCTGCGGAGGAAGCCGCCGGTTTCGCCGAGGGCGTGGCGCGCGGCAAACAAGAAGTGGCCCGTGAGATGGCGACAACCATGCTCGAGGCGGCCCAGTACTTCGAATCGGTCGAACGCGAGATGGTGCATACGGTGACCTTGGCGATGAAGCAGGTGTTGGGCAGCTTCGACGAACGCGAGCTGGTCTTGCGCGTGGTGCGGCATTTGTTGCGTTCGGCTCGGGATCGCCGCCGCATCTTGTTTCGGGTCAGTCGCGAACAATACGAGCGCTTGCGCGACGAAATTTTGAGTTTGGCGCAGCAACACAATGCGACCGCCATGGTTGATGTGCGCGCCGACGCCCACCTCGGTCCAACCGACTGCGTCATGGAAACCGAGATCGGCGTCATCGAAGCCGGTGTCGACCAACAAATCGCCGCCTTGGAAGAGGCCTTAAAAAAAAGTTTCGCGGCGCGACCCGCCCGCCCCAGTTTGGTCCACTCCCGTGAGGAGGGCACATGTCCAGCTATAGCTATATAACCAGTTTGATGGAAGAGACCTTGCGCGACACGCAATCGGTGCGTGTCAAAGGCAAGGTCAACCAAATCATCGGTACCATGATCAAGGCAACTTTGCCCGAGGTGCATATCGGCGAATTGGTTACCCTGGCCAATCCCGGTGCTTCCCACAAAGTTCATGCCGAGGTCGTTGGCTTCAGCGAGGGCCAGGCCTTGTTGACCCCGCTCGGCGATCTCGAAGGGATTTCTTCCGATGCCGAGGTCAACCCGACCGGTGAAAGCCATCGTGTTGCCGTGGGTCCCGGTTTATTGGGCCGCGTGTTGGACGGACTCGGCCGGCCGCTGGATGGGCGCCCGCTCGAACCCGACGCCACTTATCCCGTCTCTTCACCCCCGCCGGATCCCATGCAGCGACGCATCATCGAAAAACCCCTGTCCTTGGGCTTGCGTTCGTTGGACGGTTTGTTGACCTGTGGCGAAGGCCAGCGCATGGGTATTTTCGCCGCCGCCGGTGGCGGTAAATCAACCTTGCTTTCTATGTTGGTTCGTCAGGCCGATGTCGATGTCACCGTTTTGGCGCTCATCGGTGAACGGGGTCGTGAGGTTCGCGAGTTTTTGACACGGGATCTGGGAGAAGAGGGTTTGGCCAAGTCGGTGGTGGTTGTTTCCACCTCTGATCGGCCTTCGATGGAACGCCTCAAAGCCGCCCATGTGGCGACCGCGATTAGTGAGTATTTTCGCGATCAGGGCAAGCGGGTTTTGTTGTTGATGGACTCGGTTACCCGTTTTGCGCGAGCCCAACGCGAGATTGGCCTTGCGGCCGGCGAGCCGCCGACGCGGCGCGGTTTCCCACCTTCCGTGTTTACCGCGTTACCCAAGTTAATGGAACGTGCCGGCAACAGCGACAAAGGGTCGATCACCGCGCTTTACACCGTGTTGGTTGAGGGCGACGACATGACCGAACCGATTGCCGATGAAACGCGCTCGATTCTCGACGGCCACATTATTCTTTCGCGCAAGTTGGCCGAAGCCGGTCATTACCCTGCCATCGATATCTTGGCCAGTGTCAGCCGCGTCATGAATGCCGTCGTTACTTCCGAACAGCGCGAAGCGGCGATGCGGTTTCGCAGTTTGCTGGCCAAGTACAGCGAGCTGGAGATGTTGGTCCAAGTCGGTGAATATCGGCGCGGTGGTGATGCCCTGGGTGATGAAGCGCTCGACAAAATCGCCCAGCTCAACAACTTCCTTAAACAAGGGCAACATGAAGCGAGTGACTTTATGCAAACGCTGACCGAACTGCGCCGTCTGGCCGGTGTTTAATGCGGAGTAGGTTGTGAATAGTTTCTAACATATTGTGAAATTTTGGCTTAGCTAATTTTTTTATAACAGTGACGGCATGGTTCCCTGTCTCGTATTTGGGCTCGGCTGGGCTGGGTCTGTCTAAAAACGCGTGAACCAGGAGGCAAAAATGGCTGCGTATCCACTAAACAAATTACTGAATTTACGGCACGATCGCGAGGCGCGTGCACGCCGCGACGTGGTCACGCAACGCGCGGCTCTGGCGGAGCAGCAAACCTTGGTTGAGGCTGCCGAGCAAGCGTTAACCAACTTTAAGGCCTGGCGGGTTAGCGAAGAACAACGTTTGTTTGCGGAAGTGCGCGAGCAGGCGCTCAAAAGTGCTGATTTAGATGTGCTCAAACACGAGATTGCCGCCTTACGGCAGCGCCAAGCCGAGAAAAAGCAGCAGCTCGACGATTCGCGGCGGCAGTTGCGCGAGGCTGAGGTTTTACTGGAAGAGCGGCTCGAGGTATTGCGCGAGGCGCAACACAATCGCCGCAAATTGGAAGGCCACATGGACTTGTGGGCCCAGGCTGATCGTCTTGAGCAGGCGCGCCAAATGGAACGCGAGGCCGAGGAAGTGTTGTCGATGCTGCCCGGTCAAGCGCCGCACCAAGGGCAACGGTCATGAGGCAACGCCTGTTGGGTCGCGGTTCAAAGCACGCGCAAAAGTTGGCGGCGGCCGCTGTATTGAGCGGTTTGGTGATGACAGTCTTTTGTAAGAAGCTGTTGAGAAAAGGGTTGTGGATATTGGAGGCGCGCAGTTATGGCAATTAAAGCAGACGGATTCTCCGGGGATTTAGGTATTAATTCTACGCGCGGTGACGCAGCGTCGGTTAGACCACGCACCACGCCCCAACGCGCGGCGCCCGCCGAAACACGTCGTTTTGAGCAGGCTTACCAGCAGCGCGGTGGCAAACGTCGCCTCGATCAAACCCACGACCCGCTTGCCGGCGCCGTGCCCGGTGCGGGAGAGCAGGGGGTCGCTACTATTTTGGCCGGCCTAGCGGAAACCGAGCCGGCAGCACCACCCAAGACCAACCTAGCCGTCGTGGTTCCGGCCGAACCCAGGATCGCTTTGCCGTCGCAACAGCCTTCATCTGGTCTGGTTGCGCAACATGGCTCCGACCCGCTTGCCGCCATGGCCGCTGCACCCGACGGCAAGGCCACCGCGCCGGTTTCGGTGGCGGCGGCGAGCAAACCGCTCACCGAGCCGAACATGGACATGGCGGCGGCCGGTCGTGAGATTTCCGCCAACCTGGGCGAGGACGGTTTGGCCGCGCTGGCGCGCAAGGTCATCGTTCGTCGCGAGCCGCAAAGCCGCGATGCCGCAGCCCCCGGCGACGCCATCCTCCACGGCTGGCAGCGACTGGCGGGGGATGCTGTCAAAAGCACCGCATCTGCGAATCAGGTCGGTCGCCTCGCCGGCGCGGTTGAAATGTGGCTGGCACGCACCCAGGGCGCCGAGCCGGCGGTGCAGCAAGCGCGTTTCGAAGTCGTGTTGCCACATGGCGACGTTGCCAAGATTCAGGTCCACCGCGACGGCGACGGTCTACAAATCCGACTGGCGGGGTCGGGTGATCAGGTCAATACCTGGCTGCATGACCACAGTCAAGCGTTGCAGCAGCGTCTGCAGCAGCGTACCGGCTTGGATGTCGCTGTTCGCGTCGATGCCCATGCCGGCCAAGACGCCCACCAAGACGGCCGCTCGCGCCAGCAGCGCGACCTTTACCAAGAACTCGACGACTCTGCGCGCTTTAACCGGCCGCTTTCCCAAAGCCAAAGCAAACGAGGTAAATCATGACTTATTCCCGTTTTCAACCGCCGCGATTGCCCGCCGCAACCGTGGCCTTACAAAACCGTTTATTTCGGCTGAGTGAGGCGCTGCATTTCCCGTTCTCCGACGGCAACGCGGCCGTGGTGTTTCCCCACGGAGAGGGTCCGACCTGCACGATTGAGGTCGAGGTGGCTTTGGCCGAACATCGCCTGATTCTGTTCCTCGAAGACGGTCCCGCCACCGCGCGCCTTTGCGCTGAAATGGATTCTTTCGAGTGGGCGGCGGCGGCCAACGATATCCGCGCGATGTTGGTGGAGACTTGGTTCGAACCGCTGTTTTTTCAATTCGAACAAATGACGGGTCTGCCGTTGCGCTGTATTCGCGTCAACATGGAGGCTTCCGGCTTGGCGCCCTTTTTGGCATTTCAGCAACCCTTTTTCCTGAAGCATGGCGACGGACGCCGTTTGCTGAGCGGTATGATTGGCTTTAACGAAAGTCATCCCGAGTGGTTTGCGGAACTATTGGAGGCCATGCCGCGTGAGAATCCCGAGCGTTGCGGCCAGGTGCCGTTGCCAGGTCGGATTCAGGTGACCCGTTTGCATTGGGACGAGGGCGTGCCTTCATTAGCGCGCGGCGACGTGCTGTTTCCCGAGCGTCTTGATCGGCCGACTTGGCGCCACGGCGCCCGCATCAACATTGCGTTGAGCGAGCAAAACGATGTGTGGACCACAGCAGAGCCTCCGGTGGTGGGCGACGCCGTCGCCGAGCCCACCTTGGGCGGCACGATTGATGTCGATGCCGGTGAGGTTGCCGTCACGCTCGACCAACTTAGGTCCCTACAGGTCGGGGACACTTTGCCCCGACCCCAAACCGCGACGGCGTTGCAGTTGCGCCATGACGGGGTTTTAATCGGGCGCGCCATGCCGGTAGCCGTCTTCGGCCGTGTCGGCCTGCGTGTCGAGGAGGTTTTCAGCCATGGAAACGCTTAATATGAGTGATCCACTGGTCGTCGTCGGCGGCCTGATTTTTCTATCGCTGGCACCCTTTGCCGCGATGATGGTGACGTCGTTTATCAAATTAACCGTGGTACTGCAGTTGGTGCGCAACGCCATGGGTGTGCAAAACATTCCGCCCAACATGGTCATCAACGGTTTAGCGATTGTGTTGTCGTTTTACGTGATGGCACCCGTCGCCTACGAAATGATCGACATCGTGCATGACATCAACCCGGAGATCAAAGATTTCCGCGCCTTGGTCGACGCCCTGGAGCACGCCCGCGAACCGCTGCGCGATTTCCTCATCAAACACTCGCACCCGCGCGAACGCGCGTTCTTTCTCAACGCCGCGCAGTCCGTTTGGCCCGCGGATCAGCTCGGTAAACTCGGTGAAAACGATTTTGTGTTGCTGGTACCGGCTTTCACCGTCACCGAGCTGACCACCGCCTTTCAAGTGGGTTTTTTGCTCTATTTACCATTCGTGGCCATCGATTTAATTGTGTCCAACATCCTCTTGGCGCTCGGGATGATGATGGTGTCGCCGATGACAATTTCACTGCCGTTCAAGTTGCTTTTATTTGTGTTGGTCGAAGGTTGGGCCCGCGTGGTTCACGGCCTTGTGCTGTCCTACGCTTAGGAGGTTGTTGTGGATCAAGCAGAACTCGTTGAACTGACCATTCACGCGCTGTCACTGGTATTGCTGCTGTCGTTACCCGCCGTCATTGTCGCCTCGGGTTTTGGGGTGCTGGTCAGCTTGCTGCAAGCGGTGACCCAGGTGCAGGAACAGACGCTGTCATTCGGCGTCAAACTGGTTGCGGTCGTGATCACCTTGGCGCTCACCGCACGCTGGACCGGCATGGAATTGTTCATGCTCATGGAACGCTTGTTGGAAATGGTGCCGCGAATCGGCACCTGAGCCCGCGCGCAGAGAAGGAAATCATGGAACTGGACGCCGTCTTTTTCAAAAAATCGCTGATCGTGTTGGGCGTGTGTTTGCCGCGCATGCTGGTCATGTTTGGGGTCATGCCGTTTTTCGGGGCGGGCATGATGCAAACCATGGTGCGCAACACCTTGGTCGTGTGCCTCGGCCTCGGCGTGTATCCCTTGGTGTACACCCAAGTTCCCGACAACCTGCAGCTCTTGCCATTGCTCATGATCGTTGCCAAGGAAGCCGTGTTGGGGGTGATCTTGGGTTACCTGGGCGCCTCATTGTTTTGGGTCGCCGAAGGCGTCGGTCTGTTTATCGACAACCAACGCGGTGCTTCGATGGCGCAAATGCTCGATCCCATGTCTGGTGCCGATTCCTCGCCCTTGGGCAGTCTGCTTTTGCAACTCCTGACGGTGCTGTTTTTCTCAACCGGCGGCTTTTTGGTGTTCCTCGGCGGCATCTACGAAAGTTATAAAGTGTGGCCCGTGTTCGCCGCCGCGCCCGCGCTCGACGCCCACTTTGCCGCCGTCATGATCACGCACTCGGCGCGAATCCTCGAACTGATTGTTTTGTTTGCCGCCCCGGTCGTGGTGGCCGTGTTTGTCGCCGAGTTTGGTTTGGGCCTGATTAACCGTTTCAGCCCACAACTCAACATTTTTTTCTTATCGATGTCGATCAAAAGCGTTTTGGCCATCGTGTTTTTAATAGCCTACCTGGTGACCATGCTGACGCTGTTTGGCGATGAGCAACGCAACCTGTGGCAACACCTCATGAGCTTGGACCAACTGTTAAAGGCCAAACCGTGAGTCGGCGAGGGAGGGCGGCGTGAGCGGCGAAAAAACCGAACAACCCACACCCAAGAAATTGCGCGATGCGCGCAAGAAGGGTCAGGTCGCCAAAAGTAAAGAAGTGAATTCAGCCGTCACCCTGTTGGCCGCCTTTGCCGTGTTGTGGTTCTTGCGCGATTGGTTTTGGAACCGATTCCGCAACTTGGTCAGCTTGCCCATCGCTTATATCAATCAACCCTTTGAATCGGCCTACCAGGAATTGGGCGTGCTCGTGATCAAGGAAATCATGATTTTGTCGCTGTTGCCCGTGGGCGTGGTCATGGCGGCGGCCGTCGTTGCCAATGTGGTTCAGGTTGGCTTTTTGATGACCGTTGAACCCATCGTACCCAAGTTCGAAAAGTTAAACCCGGTCAAAGGGTTAAAGAATATGTTCGCGCTAAAGAATTGGGTCGAATTACTCAAGTCGATTGCCAAGGTGGCGTTGCTCAGTTTTGTGATTTACCTGGTGTTGGTGGAGAACTTTGAATCACTGACCCACATCCCCAACCTCGGCCGCGAAGGCGTGCCCGAAGTCCTCAGCATCCTGTTGCAGCGCGTTTTGATTGTGACCTTGATTGCGTACTTCGCCGTTGCCGCCTTCGATTTTTGGTTCCAGCAACGCCAGCACACCAAACAATTGAAAATGAGCAAAGACGAGGTCAAACGCGAGTACAAGGAATCCGAGGGCGAACCCTTGATTAAAAGCAAACGCCGTGAGTTACACCGCGAGATGGCCGAAGGCGATGCCGAAGCGGCCACCGCCAAATCCGACGTGTTGGTCACCAACCCGACCCATTTTGCCGTTGCGATTTCATTTGATCGCACCCTTAAAGGTCAATTACCGCGTGTGGTTGCCAAGGGCGAAGGCGCCTTGGCGCGTCGTTTAAAACGGGTTGCAGAAAAGGCCGAAGTGCCGATCGTGCAAAACGTGCCTTTGGCGCGGGGGCTCTACGCGCAGGCCGCCGTCGGCGAGTTCATTCCCGCCGACTTCATCGAAGCCGTCGCCGAAGTCTTGGTTTGGGCTGAGAACCTGGGTGAAGAAGAGGAGGACCTCTCGTTATGAGTCAAATTCAAGGGATCCAAAATGCGCAAATCGCCTTAGGTGCGGCTCGTTTGGGTGGCGATGTCGCCGGCGCCATCGGCAAGCACCAGGGCGAAAACGTCAAAACCACCAACATCGCTTCGATGGTCGCCGATGCCGCCGAAGAGATGAGTTTCGCCTTCGGGTCCAAGGCAAGCAGTAAGCTTTCTCAGCGCAAAGCAAAACAAGGTAATGACTTACGTAACCGTATTAAACAAAAAGCGGAAGCTTACATGCGCCGCATTCCCGATTTGGGCGGCGCCGACAAGTTGATGCAGTTCCTCGAACACCTCAAAAAGGGGGGTCGCCAGGCGCCGCGCGATTTGTTGCAGCAAGGTAAGCAGCAATTCAAAGATGTGTCGCATCGCTACGCGGCACTGGCCTTTGCCTACGAATCCCTGGCCGGCGATGGGGCGGCCGCCGGTTTGCGCGACACCTTGGCCCAGGCCTTGGCGCAACTGGAAGCCGAACACGGGCCCGCCATTCGCGCCGGTCTCAACGTCAGTGAAACGGCGGCTGAGTTTGCCGCCGGTAAATCCGACAAAACCCAAGATCTGCGTGACTTTTATCGTCATACCGTGTTGGCACCCGAATCCTTTGTCGACGCCTTTGAATCGGTCATCAGCCATTATCCCGACCGCAACTTCTTGGAAGCGATTGCCTTTATGGTGGCGGCCGTGGGGCGCGATCTGCACGCGCGCGGGCCGTCGCTGTCGCCCCATGCACTCAAAAAGATTTTGGACGATCTGTATCGCTTAGAAATGATGGGGCATATCTATCGCGATTCGGAAAGTTTGTTGGAGCGGGTGTTTAAGCTGTTCCAATGTCGCAGCAAAAAGTCGCCACGCGCCTTCATGAAGCATTTTATGGGCCTCAAAAAAGAGACCTGGCTGCAAAGCGGACAACTCAACGAAATGGTGGAGGATTTGGGTTTTGGCGCCATGAAAGTCCGCATCTTTTTTGTGCAGGAGTTTCAGAAACTGATCAAGAAGATCCCGCTTAAGGCGTTTGACGACCTGGAGATGCGCGAGCGTTTGCTCGAGGTCATCGTCGAGGTTCGCGATACAGCAGTTGAGGAAGAGGAGCGTTTGGAGGAGGCCGAAGCCTGAGTCGGCAGCGGCTGAATAGATCAATCATCGCGCGCTGGTGCGCTGGAGGGTAACATGCAATGGATTGACGAGGTTGTGCGCAAGTTTGGACAGACGATTGGGTTAAATCTGCCCGTTTTGACGGTTAGCGGGCAGATCAGTTTGGATTTCGAAAAGAAGGGCCAATTCTTTTTGGAAATGACCGAGGACGGCGTGCTGCTGTACTTGGCGCGTTCGTTTCCGGCCTACCGTCGCGACGTGGCGCGACGCGCCCTTGCCCAGTGCCACTATCGCGCTCAGGGTCCCCAAAGCTTTTATCCGGCGATGCGCCGTGGCGAAACCCTGATTTTTCTGACCCACTTGGCGTTCCGTGACTTTAACCTGCCGCAAATTGAACGCAGCTTGAGCCACCTCGATCGCTTGTTATCCAAAACGCTGGAGCCGCCGCGTTAAGCGCCGACCTGGTTGGTTGCCGTCAGCGCGGGGGAGGTCCAGCGAGCGCAATACAGTAGTTGGTAATACAAGTAGGCTGCATATTGTCGTGGGCTTCGTTCTTACCGACAACGGAACAGCTCTTCTCCGACAAAAGGGTGTTTGGTTCGAAACTACTGTAGGCCGCGAGCGGCTCACCCGTTCGTGCTGGAGGTTTAGCGGCTTGTCAAAAAAACGGCTTAAACCTTTTTGGCGCTCTGGGTATGCGTGTGTCTTTGCCGGCGGCCGAAGGTAAGGGCTGGAGGGTGATTACCGCCGCCTGAGCCGGCGCTGCCGAAGCCATCATCGTGTTTCGATGCGCCGCGGGTGTCTCAACTTCGACCGGGAGAATGCGTCTCCTAGGATGTGATCGAGCACGGTGAACGAAATGTCCAACCAGCCCGATGAAACCGGGATTACCCTGCCGGTTCGCATCCGTTAATTTCGCTGGGGGTATTCTCCCTGCAGCCAACAGGTTGTGCGATTTCGCCGCCAAGAATCGCTCATTTTCGGTTTGCGTGTGTACGCCGGCCTCGTTTTGACGACGAAATTGGCAACGATCCAAGGATGTCGGCTTTTTTGTTTGGTTGGCGGCGCGCCGTGGCCGCGATTGTGATCAATTACGCAACGGATAGGTACCGGAAAGGGCAATGCAATAGTTGGTCACGGCGCTGGGCTGCACGTTGGTGTGAGGTTGATTACCACCGACGGAATCACAGGTGACACTTGCCATAGAAGTGTTGCCGGCACCGTTGGAGAAAGCCGGTTGTGGCTCTCCGCCGATTGATTGGTTGCCTACGGGAGCAAGGAGGTAATTGCCAAAGTTCGCGAATTTATCGGCCTTGCCTTTGGCGACCAAAAATGAGTGGGTATGGGCGGCGAGCTCCTGATCACTCAAGGTGACGTTTTCGACGCCACCCTGTTGACCCGTTGTGCGATCATAACCGGGGCCTACTGGAACCCGACCCCTTAAATCAGGGAGCGTAAAGACACTGGTGCTGCTTTGGCCGAATTGGTTTCCCAACAGGGAGTAAAGCGCCTGATTTTGGCTGATGGGTAGTTGGGTACCGTCACATTTCGCCCAGCCTTCGGGCACCCACTCAAAACCGAAAAGTTTAATTTCACCGATAAAAGGTTCGCACATGGGGTTTCGCTCCTATTTGTGAGAAGGCGGCCGGTCGGCCCGCATGATGGGTTCGGCTAGTTGCTGACGGGCCGCGACGGGAATATACCGGCCAGGGCAATGAAAAACGGCATGATCAAATAGGGTTGCTGGTTTTCATGGGCTGAACTCTGTCCGGCGGGTTTCAAAAAATCGAACGCGGCCGTGGTCGTGGTCGTTGTATCGGTGTCTTCGGTATAGATGAAGCGACCGATATTTCCTGGATCTTGTAAAACGCCGAGCACATTGTTGGTAGGGTTCTCTTGTTCGGAAAACTCAAATTCGGTATAGGTGGTATGGGTGTGGGCGGGGAGCTCGCTGGACTTGAGGTTTATGACGGTCTGACCGTATTGTTGGCCGTTCCTCCGTGGGGTTAAACCGGGACCGGCGCCGGCGTGCATAGGCGTCCGGCCAAGGAGCTTGGGTAATTTGAAGGAGGTTCGGCCGTTCCCACCATACATAATGCCGATAAGCGCGAAAAGGGTGCTGTTTTGCGCGATCGGTACAGCCTGACCATCGCAGCGCGCCCAATTCCTGGGTGTAAACATGTAAGGAAACATGCGGATTTCTGAAATGAACGGTTCTGACACGATAACCTCCTTTAGGACCGGGTCGGGTAGGTACCCTTGAGGGCAATGATGTAACTGATGACGGAACAGGGCATTAGGTTGTCGTGACCGATACCGCTACCCGTGGACGCAACGGCCTTGGAAGCCAGAGGTTTAAGGTTATCAGCGGTGGATTCGGCTTCGTACATAACGGCCCCGGGACCCGGATTGGCGAGGATACAATCCTCAGGATTGGTGCTGGTGGCAATCGCGGTGGTGGCATTAAACGGGTGATTGTGATTGGGGATCTGGGCGACGTCGAGGGCCACCGTTTCGACCCCAAACTTTTGGCCCAAGCGACGCGGCGTGAGGCCGGGCCCGGTTCCTTGCCCGATAATGATGCGCCCGCGATAGTCGGGTACGGCGAAGCTGGTGTAGCCATCGCCGCCGTAGGTGTTCCCAAGCAGAGAAAACAAGGCTTCGTTGTCGCTGACAGGTAACAGTTGGCCGTTGCAATAGGCCCAATCTCTAGGGCAATAGCTGCCGGCAAACAAACGAATCTCACCGAGAATACATTCAACGTCCATGCGTAACTCCTAAAACGCGGCCGATCTGGCGCGGCGGGCTGGGGTGGCGGCGACGCGTGCTGCAAGAAGGCGGGTGTCGGCTAGGTTGATGATGGCCTTGTTGGCGTCTTGGAGAATGCGCACCATATTGCCTTTGGGTTGGTTCCGGATACTTCTCGTTCGCCGGCGCCGGTGTGCGTGTGCGCGGGCAGATGTTTTAGGGTCGCCGAACATACGAACTTCACCAATGTAACAGTCGACATTCATATCAAATCTCCTCAACGCGACGGCGTGGTAACGAGATTAAGGCCGCTGGGGACGCGGTTTTGAAACGCTCTTGCAATGAACCGGGCATACCGTTTGAGCCGAATTGGAGCGGGTTCCCAAAAGGGTTTGCATCAATGGATGCCCAGGTCAGCGTGGCGTTGGGCGGCCCGCGCAAAACTTCCATCTTACGTGGCGCGCCCTGCGCCTAGGTCTCATTGTTGCCTTGCTAGGCCCTAGCCGCGCTGCGGATAAGTCCCCTTGAGGGAGATGCAGTAATTGGTGATGCCGGTCGGTTGCATGTTGTTGTGGCTTCCGCCGCCGCCGTAATGGGTACTGGTCACTGACGATAATTGGGTATTGGGTGTGACTTGAGCGAAGGCCGGTTGCGGGTTTTTACCGGGGATCGGTGCGGATTTGGCCAACATAAAATCACCTTGGTTGATGAAGCTGGTGGCGGGGTCTTGGGAAACTTCGAAGGTATGGGTGTGGTAAGCGGAAGTCTGAGGGGTGAGTGTTACGGTTTCGAAACCGGTTTTGGCACCTGTCACATAGTTAACGCCCATACCGAAGGGGACGCGGCCTCGCAAATCAGGCAAGTAGAAGGCGGTCTGACTGAAGGGTCCGAATTGATCGCCGATTAAGGAGTACAAGGCCTGGTTTTGGGCCGTCGGGAGAGTGCCGCCGTTACATAGCGCCCAACCCTCTGGTGGCCAAGAAAACGCAAACATTTTGATTTCACCGATAAAAGGCTCGCTCATGAAAAACTCCTGTGAATAAGGGGGTCAGCACCCGCACCTGGGCGGGCGCTTAGCTGCGTGACGGAAAAATACCTGTCAGCGCAATAAAAAAAGGCATGGAAAGCAGGGGTTGCAGGTTTTCGTGATCTTGGCCGAGTCCCGCCGGAGCAAGGCAATCGGGGGCTGCCTCTTTCGAACCGGTCGACTGGGCTGCTTGAATGTACAGCATGTTGCCGGTGCCGCTTGAATCTTGCAAAATACCCAGAACATTGCCGGTGGGGGTGTTGTTCTCGGAAAGTTCCAGTTCGGTGACCATGGTGTGGGTATGGGCCGGCAAGTTTTTTTCGACTAGAGTGACGGTATTGTTGCCGCCCGTGGTGCCGAGCGGTTGTGGCGTCAGGCCGATCCCATTCCCGAAGTGCATCGGTGTTCTCTCAGAAAGATTGGGCAACCCAAAGGTGGAGAACCCGTTGCCACCGTAAGTTGTTCCGATCAAGGCAAACAAAGCTTGGTTTTGGGCAATTTGCATGACTTGACCGTGGCAATAGGCCCAGCCTTCCGGCGCAAAGGTGTAGGGGAACATGCGGATTTCCGCGATAAATGGCTCAGACATGGTTCGGCTCCTTTAACCGCGTTGCGGGTAGATACCCTTAAGCGCGATGATGTAGCTGACTGCTGAAAAGGGCATCATATTGCTGTGCGGGAGGCCGGCGCCGGCCGTTTTAACGGAATCACCACTCAAGGGTTTGAGTTGGTCGGCGCTTGCTTCGGCCTCGTACATTACGGCACCGGTGCCGGGGTCCGCGAGGATCGCGCCTTCCGGAGAGAGCTGGTTGGCGGTGTTGGTGGTGGCTGTGAATGGGTGGTTGTGACTTGGAATTTCCGCTTCGGTTAAGGTTACCGTTTCGGAACCAAACATTTGACCCAGGGTGCGGCTGGTTAACCCCGGCCCCAGGCCCTGGCCGGCGATGATGCGACCGCGATAGTCAGGCAAGGCGAAAGAGGTGCGACCGTCGCCGCCATAGTTGTTGCTTATCAGTGAATACAATTCGGGAAAATCAGTGATCGAGAGTAATTGGCCGTTGCAGTAGGCCCAGCCTTCGGGGCTGAATGTACCTGCAAAAATGCGGATTTCACCGACGAAACAATCGACGTTCATGGTGTAACTCCTTGGCGTTAATGGGTGAGCGTTGAGATAGGCGCGCGCGGAAACCTGCCCCCGCGGTCAGGTAAATTCCTGTTGGCAACAGGGTGTCTGGCCAGGCCGCGAGAAGGTTGGCTACGTGGTGCAAAAGGCGTTCAGTTGCCGGCCCGCCAAAAAGACGAAGAGCCGGCAGCAGGTACGGCGGTTTGTAATGTGTTTAGAAGTACATATATGGTAGCACGATAAATCTGAGTAGCCACTGATTTTTGAAGAATCATATGTTTTCCGAATCTTATATATTGGAAAGAAAGATAATGTTTGGAGAATTCAATGTTCCTGTCTGCTTTGAGTCTCGTGCCAGATCTAAGTGTTTCGGCTGGAAGAAATCTCACCAAGCTTTGGGGCCAAACTGGTAGGAGGCAACGCCAGGTGTCTGTTGGTCATAAAGTCAGCGTCGCTCCTTGGCGCCACTCATGCCGTGCGGCGCCGGCAATTGCTGCGAGGTGGTGTGTTTGCCGGACCTGCCTTGTACTTGTCGTCGGCACCGGGTGAGGTGTTCTAAGAGAAGGGCGAATGGGGTTATCCAGACGGCTTTTCGGGTAAATGCCTGGACCTAATCTTGTGGCGGGTAAATACCATCGAGCGCAATACAGTAATTGGTAATAATGGTTGGCTGCAAATTATCGTGCGCTTGGCCCTCGCCGACATAGGAACTTGTAACAGGTGACAATAGGGTGTTCGCGGGTAACGCTGTATTTAATCGCTAAGCCATGCCCGATTGGGAGAGGGTAAAGTTGCTTGCATCAAACCGAAAGTCACAAAATGAGCATCAGATAACTTTCACCCGTGCCTTTTGATAGCGGCCATGCCGTTGGTCACGCTTGTCAAGTTTGCGGTTTGCATGAGGTGGATTAGATTCAGGCTGCTGTGCGTTGTATTTGGTGTGTCGGAGGTATTACGCACCATGCCGACGGCGTTTGGCTTTAGCGCTGCCGGTTTGACGACCGCGGGGATTGGCTGGACCGAAGCGGTTTAAACCACGAGGCTGCGCTGTGTTTCCGTTGGGCGGAAAGCGACTCGTGGTAATTGGGAAAGGGCGATGAGGGGGATTTTTTGAAAATATAGAAATTTAGGTCGCGCTCGCGCTTGCCTTTAGCGCTGGAAGGTCATAGCGCGTGCGTTTTCTCGCTGGGCAAGAACGATAAAGTCGCGGTTGACGTCCATGCGGTCGGCGTCAAAACCGATCTCCCAAAAGCCTGTGAATTCGCCGGTGAGGGTGTGCATCGACAGCAGGTAGGCTTTGTTATCGTTGCGCTTTTCACGGTGATCCAGCAGCAACCACATTTGGGTCGCTTCGATATGTAGGTCCATCAACTGGGCACCGGCGCCGAAGCCCCAGTTCTGGTTGCCGAAGAAGGGGCTCATGTCGATGTCCCAAATTTGCGCCAAGGTGCTGTCGGCGTTGAACAAGTAAACTGAGGTCGCGTTTTGTTTGGCGGCATACAGGTGGTCGGCGTTGATCGGGAAAAAAACCAACTTACGACCTTCGATGTGTTCATTGGGCATGACCGGAACGCGGTAGGTTTGCAGCGGGCGGTTGCTTTGATCGACACGGAAGAATACGTCGGGGCGGTCGTCGGCGCGCAGCAGGTATTGGCCGCCAGGGTAGGGAACGGGTGATACACCCGCCGCGTTATAAGCGTTAACCACTTGGAAATCATGGTTGTAACTCAGTGCTTGGTGCTTGCTGCGACTGACGGATTGAATCACACCCTGGTGAACCCACAGCAGGTTGGGCGACACCACGGTTTCGTTTTTGCCGCCGACCTGTTCTCCGCCGATCATGGTCAGGTCAAAAGCTACGGGGCTAAAACGAATCATGGCGTGTTGCTCGGGAAACGACATCAGCAGGGCGCCGTCCTCAAGCCAGGCAACGTCGCCTAACGGTTTAAACATTTGTTTACCGGCGGGGGCGTCCTTCATTTGGAAGCGCAAGCCACCTTGCTTGAAGGGGAGCGGGGTCGATTGCGCCGGAACAGTGAGGCGCATCGTCGGAACGGCTGATATTTTTCCACTGGGCTGTTGGGTGTCGCTTTGGGGCTGGTCATCCGCGGTTTGCGTGGTGGCGGTTTGACTTGGTGACGGTTGCGGCGGTGTCGTTGGTTTTTCGTCTTTGGTTTGTTCGCCACAGGCGCTAAGTCCCAAAAGCAGCAGGGCGCCTAAAATCAGGGTGGCGCAGCGGTTGGCCCAAGTCATGGTTGTCTCCCCAGAGTTCGAGAAAAAAAATGTGAATGAGGGTTTGTTGTTCGTGTTCGCCGTGAAACGGAAAAACGCATGCCGCGAGCGACATGCGTTCTATCAAAATGGTTGCGTCGACGGGTTAGCCGTGAATTGCTTGCTCTAGGTCGGCGATTAGGTCGGCTTCGTCCTCAATCCCGACGGAGAGGCGAATCAAGCCGTCGCTGATGCCCAACTGTTGGCGGGCTTCGGCGGGCACAGCCGCGTGGGTCATGGAGGCCGGGTGGCAAACCAAAGACTCAACGCCGCCGAGCGATTCGGCCAAACAAAACAGTTTGAAGCGGGTTAATACTTCTTCGGCACGAGCCTGGTCGGCAACGGTGAAAGAAACCATGGCGCCGAATGAACCCATTTGCGACAAGGCCAGTTCGCGTTGCGGATAGTCGTCAAGGCCGGGATAAATGACGCGATCGACGCCTTTCATTTGGGTTAAGGCTTTGGCAACGGCCCGGCCGTTGGCTTCGTGACGGTCCATGCGTACGGCCAGGGTTTTGATACCGCGCAAGGTCAGCCAGGAATCCATTGGGCCGAGAATCGCGCCCGCCGAGTTCTGGATAAAGTGGATTTTTTCGCGCCACTTTTCGTCCTTGGCGACCAAGACACCGCCGACGCAATCGCTGTGGCCGTTGAGGTATTTGGTCGTGCTGTGATTGACAAAGTCGGCACCCAACTCCAGCGGGCGCTGACGGTATGGTGTGGCGAAGGTGTTGTCGACACACAGCAGCAGGTTGTTTTCTTTGGCGACAGCGGCAACGGCCTTGATGTCGGTCAGCGTCAACATGGGGTTGGTCGGTGTTTCGACAAAAATCATCTTGGTACTGGGTTGAATGGCGGCCTTCACCGCTTCAAGATTGGAGGTGTCGACAAAAGAAAACTGCATGCCGAATTTTTTCAGGATGCGGTCGAACAGTCGGAAGGTGCCGCCGTAGGTGTTGGCGGTGACGATAAAATGATCGCCGGCTTCAAACAAAGTCATTAATGCGTTGATGGCGGCCATGCCGGAAGCGAAAGCAAAACCGCAGGCGCCTTTTTCCAAGGCGGCGACGTTGTCTTCCAAGGCTTGGCGGGTTGGGTTTTGGGTTCGCGCGTATTCATAGCCGCGGTGTTTGCCGATACCTTCCTGTTTGTAGGTGGACGTTTGATATACGGGTACCATCACCGCGCCGGTTTTTGGGTCGATCCACTGACCGGCGTGAATGCAATCTGTTGAAAATCCCATGGTTATTCTTCCCCTTCTACTAAATTCCTGACCCATTGTTTGCTTGCGTAGCGTTCGAGGTTGTCTGGGAATACCGTGACAACCGATTTGCCTTCGCCCAATTCGGTACACAAACGGACGGCGGCTTCGGCATTGGCGCCCCCTGAGCCGCCGGTTAACACACCGAGGCGACGGGCCATGTCGCGACAGCGTGCAAAGGCGCGTTCGCAGGGGATATCAACAATGCGATGAGCCAATTCGAGTTCGAGGTTTTTCGGCACAAAGGAATTGCCGATGCCTTCCACCAAGTAGGGCCGTTTCTCGTCGCCGCGAAAAACCGAGCCGACCGGTTGAACCAGCCAGCATCGCGCATTGGGGTTACGTTGGTGTAACCAACGTGCGATGCCGGTAAAGGTGCCGCCGGTGCCGGCGCCGATGGCCATGCCGTCGGGCACATAACCCAACTGCTGCTCGATTTCGCGCGCCAAGCGGGTTTCGGCCTGTTCGGGGTTGGCGGGGTTCTCGAATTGGAGTGGCACAAAGCAGTTGCCGTGGGTGGCGGCATAAGCGTGGGCACGCTCAATGCACTCGGTCATGCCGCAGCTCTTGTCGACTAGGATCACCTCGGCGCCGTAAAGCTGCATGAGGACGATTTTTTCGTGGCTCATGCGGTCCGGCACAAAAAAGACCGTCCGGTAACCTTTGAGGTTGCCGGCCAAAGCCAAGCCGATCCCGGTATTGCCGGCAGTCGGTTCGACGATGGTCATGCCGGGCTGGAGGCGACCATCGCGTTCGGCCGCTTCGATCATGGCCAGCGCCGGTCGGTCTTTGATGCTGCCGCCTGGGTTGAGGTATTCCAGTTTGGCAAAGAGTTTGGCGCCGCCCGCCGGGACAATACTGCTGATATCCAGCAACGGCGTGTTGCCGATAAGTTCGGTGAGTGAGGTTGTAACCTTCATCGTGACCCCTTGATCCTGTTGCCTAGGGCGGCAGGCGCCGACCTGGGAGTCGTTGGCAATGGTGTCGATGGAACCCAAATCGCGGGGGACGTTCAAGAGAGTGTGTGCCTGATCTACCATGAAGCTGTCGTGTACCTTGGGCGCTTAAATTTCAACATGCACCGGGCATGGCCGAGAACGCTGTGCTAAAGGGGGAACGCACGCTGCGTTTCTTGCCGCAAGAATGAACATTCAGAACCCGGTAAGCGTCGAAGGCCCTGTGTGACCATCGCCGGCGAGGGCGAGCGTCGTGGAAACCGAAACCTTTGCGCCGTCAGTTGTCATTGGGTCATGCTCGTGGGGTTCGACCTTTCGTTAGGGTCGTTGTGTTTGAAAACACCACCGCGCTTAAACGAGGCGGTGCGTTTCAGTCGCGACGACCGCGGCCGACAAGCGGAACCGATACCACGCCGCCAAAGCGAGGCGACGGCCTTGCAGGGGGGAGCGGCGTTGGGTGGTTCCTTCACCCAATGTCAACGTGTTGTTTCGGTTAATTGTTGCCGTGACCATCTGGCTTTCTCGCGTCGAGGGGCGCCGGCCACGACAACGGCCTTCAAAACCTCACGATCATAGCAAGGTCTTGGCCGCATTGCTTGGCCGATTTCAACCCAGACGGCAAAAACGCCGTCGTCGTTGGCTATCACGAAAAAACCGGGCGAGGCCGCGTCGGCTGACGTGACCTCGCCCGGCTGTTGCCGTTGACGGGATGGCTAGCGTTTGACCGGGCAGGACTTGACGCGCCAAATATCGCGCGCGTATTCGCTAATCGTGCGGTCGGAACTGAACTTGCCCGAGCAGGCGGTGTTCAGCACGGCACGACGCGTCCATTCTTCTCGGTCTTGATAAATGCGTTGCACCTCGGCTTGCGCGGCGCGGTAGGCGGGCAGGTCGGCAAGCAGTAGGTAGCGGTCGCCGCCTTCCAGCAGCGAGTGGCGAATGGGTTCGAAGATACCGCGTTCGAGAATGCTGAAGTGATCGGAGAAAATCAAATCCAGCGCTTCGCGCACTTCTTCGTCTTGGTGATAGTAGGCGTAGGGATCGTAGTTCTCTGAGAGCTGTTTGGCTTCGGCGGCATTGAGGCCGAAGATGAACATGTTCTCTTTACCCACTTCCTGCGCCATTTCAACATTGGCACCGTCGAGCGTGCCGATCGTCAGCGCGCCGTTGAGCATGAACTTCATGTTGCCGGTACCGGAGGCTTCGGTGCCCGCCGTGGAGATTTGCTCGGAAACCTCGGTTGCCGGAATCAGTTTTTCGGCCAAAGTCACGCGGTAGTTGGGCAAGAAATGAACGCGCAGCTTGTTGCGGACTGATTCATCGCGATTAATCATGTCGCCAATGTTGTTGATCAGCTTAATGATCAGCTTGGCCATGAAATAACCTGGCGCGGCCTTGGCGCCGAACAGGAAGAGCTGTGGGTGGAAATCCATATCGGGATTTTTGCGCAAACGGTTGTAGAGCATGACGATGTGAATCGCATTCATCAACTGGCGCTTGTACTCGTGCAGGCGTTTGATCTGCACATCGAAAATCCAGGTCGGGTCGACGTCCCAATCCCACTCGGCTTTCATGAAGTCGGCCAGGCGCTTTTTGGCTTGGAACTTCACCTGAGCGAAACGGTCGCAGAAGACGCGATCGTCCGCTTTCGCTTTGAGTTTTGCGACCTGCTTTAGGTCGGTGATCCAACCGTCGCCGATGGTTTCGGTAATCAGCTCGGCCAAATCGGGGTTGCAGTCCAACAACCAGCGTCGTTGCGTAATGCCGTTGGTTTTGGCGTTAAAGCGTTCCGGGAACATCGCGGCAAAGTCGGGGACGACCCTTTCTTTGAGCAGATCGGTGTGGATTTCGGCCACACCGTTGGTGCTGTGCGAGCCGACGATCGCCAGGTGCGCCATGCGAACTTGGCGGTGTTCGCCCTCTTCGATGATGCTCATGCGCCCAATGCGATGCATGTCACTGGGGAACTTGGCGGCAATGTCCTTGATGAATCGTTGGTTAATCTCGTAAATGATCTGCAGGTGGCGTGGCAGCAGCTTTTCGATCAGCTCGACCGACCATTTCTCCAACGCTTCCGGCATGAGCGTGTGGTTGGTGTAACCCAGGGTGCGTACCGATAGATCCCATGCGTGGTCCCAGCCCAACTTCTCTTCATCAACCAAAATGCGCATCAGCTCCGGCACCGCCAAACTTGGGTGGGTGTCGTTGAGCTGAATCGCCACTTGTTCGGGGAACTTGTTCCAATCACTGTGCTCGCTTTTGAAGCGGGCAATGATGTCCTGCAGGGAACAGGCGACAAACAGATACTGCTGGCGCAGCCGTAACTCCTTGCCCAGGTAGTGTAAATCGTTGGGGTAAAGAACTTTGGTTAAGTTCTCGGCGGTAACCTTGTGTTCGACGGCGTTAATATAGTCGCCTTTGTTGAAGTCTTCGAAATCGAAGCTTTCGTGGGCGTGCGCCGTCCACAGGCGCAGCGTGTTCACGGTTTTGCCGCCGTAACCGACAATCGGAACATCGTAGGGGATGCCGATGACGGGGTGGGCGTCGACCCAGCGTGGGCACAGATTGCCCTGGTCGTCTTTGCTCATTTCAACGCGACCGCCGAATTTGACGGTGAACTGGAGGTTGTTGCGCGGAACCTCCCAAATGTTGCCCCATTTGAGCCAGTCGTCGGGCTGTTCGACCTGGCGGCCTTTTTCGATTTCCTGACGGAAGATGCCGTAGTTGTAGCGGATTCCGTAACCGTAGGCGGGAATGTCGAGGGTCGCCATCGAGTCGATGAAACATGCGGCCAGCCGGCCGAGACCGCCATTGCCCAAACCCATGTCGACTTCTTCGTTGCGCAGTTGCTCGTAGTCCAAGCCTTGCTTTTCAACCGCTTGACGTACCTCTTTTTCAATGTTGAGGTTTTGCACGTTGCTGTGCAGGACGCGGCCCATCAGGAACTCGAGCGAGAGGTAATACACCCGTTTTGCTTTTTTCTTGCGATGGGTTTTCTGGGTGTGGAGCCAACGATCAATCAAGCGATCGCGAATCGTGTAGGCCAACGCCTGGTAGTAGTCGAGGCGGTCGGCAACGTCCTGGTCTTTGGCCAGGGTAAAATTCAGGTGATCTTGCAAATCCTTTTCGATCGCATCGGCATCCATGCCGCGACGAACACGTTGGTGATCATGGGTCGTCATTTTCGTACCTTCTTTAAATGATGTTCGAACCTGGATCAGAGTTTTGAACGTTAATCGTTGAGAGCACCTAGTGTTTGAATCGAATGCAGCACACAAAGAAATCGCGGATCAAATCGCCGCCGAGGCCGCATCGTGAAGTATTTGAGAAATGCCTTCAGAGTTTAGCCTTTCTTGACAAGCTTCGCCAAGTGCGGAAATGGGGACCCGATCTGTGCCGATGCGATGACCGGCTTGTCCTGAGGATGTCGCTGTCGTGAAGATGGGCTCAGTATAACGGACGGGGTCGGCTTGCGCCAAGCGTTTGCGTGGTCGGCGGCGGCGGATGCTTGGCAATGACGGATAATTGGCGGGGATTGTTTCTTTTACGGGTCTTGGCTAAATCCCGGTGAGAAAAAGTGCTTAGGGTCTACCTTCACCACGCACAATCGTGTAGGCTAAAGTTTGAATCTTCCTACACGATTCTCTAAGTAAACACACAGCGCTGTTGTTATTGGCGCGTCTTCTAGGGTGTTGTCGTCGAGACCGGGTGCTCCCAGCCTCGCGTGGCGCGCTCCCCGGCGGCGTGATTTTGGCGATGGATCGACTTTGGTCTGTCCCAGTCTTTGGTGCAACAGCTGGAGGTATGGTCCATGAGCACGGACGCGCAAACGGAAAAGAAACGCTATCGTTTGGTTACCCGCAGTGATTTCGACGGCTTGGTGTGTGCGGTTCTTTTTAAAGAACTCGACATGATTGATGAAATCATGTTCGTTCACCCCAAAGACATGCAGGACGGCAAGATCGATATCAACGAGGACGATATCACCACCAACCTCCCGTATGTGGCGGGCTGTTACCTCGCGTTCGACCACCATTTCAGCGAAACCCTGCGCACGCCGCGTTCCGAACGCAAAAACCACGTCATCGATCCCAACGCCCCGTCCGCCGCGCGTGTTGTTTACAATTACTACGGTGGCGCCGATACCTTTCCGCGCATTGGCGCCGACCTGATGGCGGCCGTTGACAAGGCTGATTCGGCCGATTTTGAACGCGAGGATATTCTCAACCCGCAGGGCTGGGTGCTGCTCAGTTTTTTGATGGATGCTCGAACCGGTTTGGGCCGCTTCCGGAAGTTCCGCATCTCTAATTACCAGCTCATGATGGATTTGATCGATTACTGTAAAGACCACACGATTGACGACATCCTCGGATTGGCCGACGTCAAAGAGCGCATGGACATGTTTTTCTCACACGAGCGCAAGTTCGACGAGCAAATCAAGCGTTGTGCCAAGATGCAGGACAGCGTGGTTGTGCTTGACCTGCGCGACGAAGAAGTGATTTACACGGGCAACCGATTCAAGATTTATGCACTGTTCCCGGAAAGCGAAGTTTCGATCCATGTTATGTGGGGATTACGGCGCCAGAACACGGTATTTGCAGTGGGCAAATCCATCTTTGAGCGCAACCATCCCGTCAATATCGGCGAGCTGATGCTGGCCTACGGCGGTGGCGGTCACCCGGCGGCGGGTACCTGCCAAGTCGCGAATGAACTGGCGGACGATACCCTACAGAAAATCATTAAGGAAATCATCGAAGCTAAACAAAAGTGATCGCGATTTAGGATAGAATAGTCGACTTGTAGTTGGACCTAGCCGGACCGCGTCGCAAAATCAGCGCAGGCCGAGCGATCGGGTCCAATCTGGGCGGCCCTGCTTGACAACCCCAACCTAAATTTGATTTGGTATAGGGTTTGACGGTGATGTGCGAATTTCGTGATCAAACGCGCTTTGGAGTCTGAGTCGCACGAATGCCGCTGGAAGCCTGCCTTGCGCGGGTTCTTTACGGGTGTCACTTCGCCGTGATGCCCCGCTTTGAGTTTTTGGATGGAAATCGTTTTGCAAAATAGATGGATGGTCGTTATTCCCGGAGGTCCTGCGTGACGGAAAAGCCATTGGCCTCTCCTCTTCGACACAACCTACGCCAAATTATGCGCCATCCGCTGCCGCTTCATAACCCGCGCATTCGGACGAAAGTGTTGCGGTCCATGGTGTGGCTGGCAAAACGATTCGTCATTGAAATCGAAAACATGGAACGATTGGTCGACCTCGATCAGGATCCTACCGTTGTGGTGCTCAATCACAATCAGCGCTTGGAAGCCATATTGGTCCCGGCGCTGTTGACCTATTTGCGCCGCGGTAAGTCGGTCCATTTTCTCGCTGATTGGCCCATGATGTTGGTGCCAGGCGTCGGCATGCTCTACCGCCGTAACGAGGTCATATTGGTGACCCATAAAAATGCCAAGGTCCGTTTCTTCAATCGTTTTAAAGCGCGTTTTGATACCGGCCGCTCGGCCGGTGAGCAAGCTGTTGAGCGACTTCGCGCCGGCGGTGCCGTCGGTGTCTTCGTTGAAGGTACGATTAACCGCGATCCTCACCGTCTGCTGCGCGGCTCTCCCGGCGCCGCCAAAATGGCACTTTCCACCGGTGCCCGGATTCTGCCGATCGGGATCCGCTTTCCCGAACACGATAGCGACAAGCCCATTTCCGACTTTTCCAAAATGAAGCTTGTCGTCGGGGCGCCGATTGCGCCCGCTTGTCCGCCGACCGATGCGCCCGATCGCCGACAAGTTCACAAACTACACTGCCGTGTTATGACCGAATTAGCGAAGGTTTCCGGTAAATCCTGGGATCTCCAAGCAAACAAGAGGAGGAAGTATGTCCTTTAAAGACGAATTGTCGGTCTCCAAAATTAAAACATCCGAGCAACGGGATGCTGCCCTGGAAGTGATTCAGGCCGTTTTTTTGGAAGAAAAAGGTTGGGTTCCTTCTCATGAAATCCTGCTACCGACCAGTGACTTGGAGCGTGACGACGTTTCCTGGTTCATGGTAAGCCGTGAAGGCAAAGCGCTGGGTGTGACCCGCGTCCTTTATGCCCTGCCGGTTGATCTCTACGACCAGTACGGCTTCAAACCGGTTGACCCGGCGTTGGATGTTGAGGCCTTTATTCGCAACAATCGCATTGCTGAAGTCGGCCGTTTCGCCGTGTTGCCAGAGTTCCGTCGTAAGATCCATATTGCCGCCATGTTGATGCGTGCGGCCAGTACGGAGACCGTCGAAAAAGGCTTCACCCACTACATCACCGACGTGTTTGAGTCCGACCCCAACACACCTTATGGTTTCCACAAACGCGTGCTAGGTTTTAAAGTGGTTGCGACCCACGATGTCGGTGAAATGTTGACCGACAGCCGCCGCATCACCATGTTGTTGGACTTCAAAGAAGCCTTCAACTGCATGAAGCGTCGTAACTCTTGGGTTTTCCGTTTTATCACGGAAGGCTGGAGCGACAAGCTGATTCAACAGCTCAGCGCCTAACCCGTTTGCTCACGGTGGTTTATCCCGTGAGCGCGAATGGGTTGACCCCGTCCGGCGCGGCCCTTGTGGCTGCGCTTGATTTCCATTTATATTGATTTGGTGCGACCCCGGTAAACCCCCACAAAGGGCCGACCTCGTCTGCTCTACGTTGGATCTATCTTTGTCGAGCGAACTGAGTGTCTTATGAAACAAGGTTTTTTGCCCCGCCGGCTACCGCTGCATTTGGTGCGTTTTGCCGCCCATCGGCCTGTGACCGTTTTAGTTTGTGCCGCCATTCTTTTGGCCGGGGCCGCCTTCCTCGCCACACGCGTGCGCATTGCCGCCGATATTTTGGCGCTGATTCCCGAGAACAATCCCAGCGTTGACGAATTTCGCACCACCATGGAGCGTTTTGGTTCGATTGACATTTTGCTGGTTGGTTTAGAGCTCAACCCGGAGCGCGATCTCGAGGCCGATACCACCTACGCCGATATCCTCGTCGAAGAAATGCGCGCCTCCGACAACATTAATTGGGTCGAATACCGGTTGCAGGATTTTACCGCCGCCTCTGACGAGTTGCTTGACCGGGTCGCTTTATTTCTGCCGCCCGAGAAGGTGCCCGCTTTTGCCGCCAAATTCCAGCCCGAGGGTT
Organism: Holophagae bacterium; assembly: GCA_030429565.1. Classification (GTDB taxonomy): domain Bacteria; phylum Acidobacteriota; class Holophagae; order Acanthopleuribacterales; family Acanthopleuribacteraceae; genus Acanthopleuribacter. The sequence continues at coordinate 62,646 of JAUIFE010000019.1, forward strand.
TGGACCAGACCGCCGCCCAACTGGCTGAACGGGTTAAGTCTCCGTTTAGTCTCGGTGTGAAAGAGCTGATCCAAAAGGACCCACTTGGTATCTTGCCGTTGTTGGTCGGTGACCTCATGCAGGGTGACTTGGGTTCGCGCTTCGACAGCGACTCCGGTTACATCATTGACCGTGAGGGTCGCTACCTCATGATTTTTGTCAAGCCGAACGGCGTTGCCGCCAATCTACCGTTTGACCGCAAGCTGATGGCCGAGTTGGCCGACATTGAAAAACGCGTCAACGAAAGCTGGGCCGAGGATGAGTGGACGGGCGCACCACCACGGGTGCTTTACGCCGGTGGTTATGCGGCCGCGCTCGAGGACAGCCGGCTGATTACGCGCGATATGGCGCTGGGCGCCGTGGTGGCCCTCGCCTTGGTTGTGGGTCTGTTTACCCTTGCTTTCGCACGTCTTAACGCCATTTTGATTTCGTTGGCGCCTTTGGTGACCGGCTTGGTGTTGACCTTTGCCTTCGTTGCGCTTGTGCTTGGCCGGCTCAATGCGGCGACTTCGGCCTTTGCCGCGCTGCTGATTGGGTTAGGCATTGACTTTATCATTGTGCTTTACAGTCGTTATCTCGAAGAGCGCCGCGCCGGCGGTGACCACGAGCAGGCCATTACCGCCATGGGTCAACACACCGCTATCGGTGTTTTACTGGGTGCGGTGACCACCGCCGCCACCTTCTACGCCTTCCTCATCTCTGGTTTTAAAGGTTTGGCCGAATTGGGGCTGCTGACCGGCACCGGCATTTTAATTGTGGTGGCCACCGTCTTCTTAATCCTGCCCGCCCTGTTAACCCTTTTGGAGCGGCATCGCGATGAGAGCCGTTTTCGCCTGCACGCCTTTGGTTTAGAGAAACTGTGCGTCTGGAGCCACAATCACGCCCGGGTCGTGCTGCTAATTGGCGGCGTGGTGACTCTGGTACTCGGCGCCTTTACCGTGAACCTGCGGTACGACGACGATTTGATGAACATGCGCGCCACCGACAGCAACAGTGCGGCCAATATGCGTTCCCTCATGAATGCCTTTGGTACCCGTTTTGTACCGCTGATGCTGCGCGTCGACGGTGCCACCGAAGACGAGGCCTTGACCCGTGCGCGTGCCGTGATGGATGAGCTCAAGACCTTGGTGGCCGGTGGCGATTTGGCCAAGATTGATTCTCCGGTCACGTTTTTACCCAGCCACGAACAGCAACTGGCGACCTTGGCCGCTTTGCGCGAGGTTGCGGTTGATCGCGAAGCGTTTCTCGCCAACTTTGACGCGGCACTCGACCGTCATGGCTTAAACGCCAAACCCTTTCACGAGGCCGTGATGCCGGTTTTGGCTTCTCTGGACGTACAGGAACCGCTGACGATTGGTGCGCTGTCCGAAACCAAAATCGGCCGCATTCTGGCCCGTTACGTGCAAACCGAAAACGGCGTGACCTCCGTCTTGATTTACGCTTTTCCGCCGCCAGATCGCTGGCGTCGACAAACCCCGCCCGCGCTGCAGGCGATTGCCGACCGCAATGAACACGTGATTCTGACGGGGCCGGTAGTGATCTCGCGCGAACTGAAACAAGTGGTTTGGGACGACGCCTGGCTGGCGGCCCTGTTGGGCATGGTTTTGGTGTTTGTGTTCCTGGCGATTGATTTGGGGGGGATTTTACGGGCCGTTTTTGCCCTGGTCCCGCTCGGCATCGGCATGGTGTGGATGGTTGGGATCATGGCGGCGCTCGACCTTCCGGTCAACGTCATGAACATTTTTGTTTTCACCATGGTGATTGGTATTGGTGTCGACTACGGCGTGCATTTAATCCACCGCTGGCACGAATCCGGCGGCGATGTCGCCGCCCTGGACGGCACGGCCAAGGCCATTGTGATTGCCGCCTTCACCACGGTCAGCGGCTTCGGCTCGTTGATTCTGTCGCATTACCAGGGTCTGCGTTCCATGGGGGCGGTCGCCATCATTGGGGCGCTGTCAACAGCGCTGGTGTCGATTACCTTGCTGCCGGCGCTGTTGGTTCACTTTCAAAAGGAACAAGAACCCGACGAAAAAGGTGTGGCGACCGGTGGTGACGCCAAGTGGGAAGAAGCCTAAGCGCGCTGAAAAATTAAGCGAAAACCAGGGCGGCCTTTGCGCGCACGTATGTTGCGCGGCAAGGTCGCCCATTTTGCGTTAAGGTGCTGTTTTGAACCTGTTTATGTGTGGGTGATGCGGGTTCAAGTGGCGCCCGGAATGGGGTCGGGGCTTTGGTCGGGGCGGCGAGAAAACGGGCTACGGCGCAAGGATTTTTGTGAAGCGAGGAGAGGAATTTAAATACCATAAATTTATTTAAAAGGCCTCGTATGCAATTAAAGATAACTCTGGATAATTATCCAGCTTCGCCTTCTCGTGGTCAGAATTTTCTCGGGCCTGCCAACCGCCAATGCTGACTTCGTTTAAAGTGATTTTCGGAGGAAAACAAAGGAACGGAACGCAAGAGAGGTGGGTAAGTCGTTGATTGAGCGCTGTTGTTTGTGCTTAAGTAGTTGGTAATGTTTTGGTTAGTCGGGGTGTGGTATTTTTGGCAAAATGAGTAAAACTTGAGGTCCTACGGTGTGAGAAAAACAGACGTGATCATGAAAACAGTTATTTCTGGCAAAAAACGGCCGATTTCTGACAAACGTTCAAAATTGACAGGCTTTCCTTGATATTATTCTTTGTACAAAGTTGACTATAAAAAAAATAAATTAATTGTGTTTTTTTATTGCGTCTGTCGGCTGAATCCTTATATTTATAGTATGCGGTTTGGCCGAGTTACCGGTTACACCGAATCCGCCGAGTCTAGCTCGCGGGTTATTCCTCCCCCCCCAATTAATATGTTGATCCCTGCATGAATTCATTTTTTTTCTTGGCGCGACGATCTTCGGTCCTTGGTGTTCCACCGCCGACTTCGGCAATCCAAGACAAGCCCTTCTCACCTTCACGATGAACTGCATCCGGGTTTCACCCGGCCCTCCCCGAGGTTTCTATGTCTGAGCATAAGTTTTACAATTTAGATGAAATGTGTCGCGTTCGCGAAACCTGTCCTGCTGATGCGCACCTGTTGCGCCACACCATTGAAGACGCTTGCGAAGCACAGGCCGATCAGGCCTCGTCCGGCGAAATGCTTGGTAATGTGCACAGCTCAGTGCAGAAAAGCGGCGACTTCATTTCCATTATCAACATCGAAATTCGCTCCCGTAAGGGCGCGGCCAAAAGCTTTTCTTATTAGGTATGAAGTCGGCACGCGCCCTTGAGGCTGCCCGGCTTCCGTAACAGCATTTATCGCTATACCCACACGAACAAGGCGCCTGTGAGCTGAAACTCACAGGCGCCTTGCTTCGTTTTCGCCGATGAATGCGGGCTGTCGCAGTCCCGCCGCCTTCCCTAAATTGAGCGATTCTTGGCGGCGCCCTCGCACAATCTATTGGGCTACAACGAACTGTGAAAATGCTCGCCGTACTTACCAGTACGCGCCGAACGCAGCCCCGGGATGTTTTTTCCAACACAGCAACGCTTGACCGGTGCCACGTCAAAAATTGCGCGACGGCAGCCAACGGCGTCGCGCAATTTCGGTTAATCGCCGGCGTCGACCGATGAAACCACCGAACCTTCTAACAGAAAGTCGTTGATGCGGCCTTTCCCGTCAAGGTCGCCGGCGGAAAACAGCACTTCGAAATCGGCGTCTTCTACGCCGGTTGATGACGACACGTTGGCGACCATGAAATAGGCGGTACGGGTGGCCGAGCTCCAGCCGCCGGTGCCTTGAGCAAGGCCCATCGTCGGGGTTAGCGCAGTGACATCGTTGGCGGTTGACTTGATTTCGTAGTAGAAGCCGTTATTGGGTGAGGCGTTGAAGTTGGCGGTCACCCGAATCAAGTTGCCCTTGGTGAGGTTGGGAATCTTGAGTACCGGCGTGTTGGCCCGGCTGGGTGAGGTGACGGAAATGGCGTGAGTACCCGCTTGGGCGACAAACTTAGTCATGGGATCTCCTTGATGAACGATCCCGACGATGACGAGGGGCTGAACGGAATCACCGTGGGAAGTTGTATTTTTATGGGAATGGGCTTTTCTATTTTACCTAAAGTTTGCGATTCGGGTGGATGCAATCGCGCAAGTTTTGGTACGGGACGCGCCCGCGTTGCTGCGAAAGGTGTTGATAAACGGATGCGGGCTTGAAAAATAAGCTGCGCATTTTTACGAGACGTTGCAGGCCGACAGGTTGGCCGATTTCGGCGGCGAGAATCGCTTAATTCAGGAGCAAGCCGCCGCGCCGTTCTGCCGGCTGATTATGGTCGTCGCATTTAATTCTGCGGCGGATGGGTTGTGATGTCGTGGCCTTTTTTGTCGATCAGGCTGTTTTTGAAATTTGAAAAGGATGTTAATTGACGGGGTTGTGAAGTTTTTCGGTTGACGATTTATTAGCGCAATTCTCATCGGCTTTTCTGGGTTTTCTCACCGCTTATCCATACTTCTCCGGCAGCATGTCCCTAAGCGCGTTTCGTCCTCGTGCGGCACGTGCTTCGATCAAATCATCTTCGATTTTGGGTCGCTTACGGCAACCTTAATCGAGTTCACGATCTGGAAATTTGGAGCGTCGGACCATGAAGTCTGGAGTTTTCGCAGTTCTGTGTCTCATGCTTCCGGGATTTACCGCCACACTCTCGGCCTTTGACCGAGAAGAAGGTGCGGCCCTGGTCGCCCACATCGTTCAGCGCCAACCCGCTGACCGCGAAATCATGTTTATTGAAATGCTGTTCTCCGGCCCTAATCGCGACATGCTGTTTCAGGACCAGGACCTCGATGGTCTGGTGAAAATGGTCCGTAAAACCCGCGGCAAACGTTTTGCCCGAGACTACGAAGCTGATGTCAAATACCGCGCTTGGCTGCTGGACAACTTGGATGAAGTACAGGGTTACAACCAATCCAAGTGGGACGACTTAAACGCCGTCGCCAGAAAAATGTCCGATGCCAGTCTTGAAATGAATGACCGCTTAAACAACCTAAATAAACGCAATTTGCTTTACCTGATCCAGTTCGCCGCCGGTTTGCCTTCAAGCCAGGTGCTGACGGAAAAACCATTCCGTATTTCCATTGGCCAGTTGTTGCCCGTCTTACGCGCGGAGTACAACACACGCAAATAATATAGTCTTCATCTATTGAAATAATACAAGTCCCGGTTAGGACCGTATCTCACGCAAGACCAGCTTGTGCGGGGTACGGTCCTTATTCATGTAAAGCGTCATATGGGCCTGTTGGGGCTGTTCCTGCAGCATGTGGCGGGTGATGCGCTCAAAGTATTGAATGAACCGCGCCAGTTGGGTGGGGTTCATGACTTGGTCGCCGCTGGGTTGCGATGCCGCCAGGGCTGCTTCCTGTTGGCCGCGCCAACGGCTGACAACCGTGAAACTCGGCGCGGCCAGGAATAACTGCAGTGTGAAGCGTGCAAAAAAAGCGCGATAGGGACCGGCCAGTTGGCGGTTAATCCAGGTGCGATAGATGCCGTCGGCGTCAATTTCGGCTTCCAGCGCGTTAATCGGTGCGGCCAATTGATGCCGCGCTTGCGGCGTGGCGCCCATGCACCAACCTTCACAAATAATCACGTCGGGTCGGCCGGAAAAAAGGGGGGCCTCGTCGGCGGGGCGACGATCATCGCGGCTTTTGTCAAACGAAGGCAGGCGTGTTCGCGTGTCGGGGCCGGCGGCGCACAAGGCGTCGAGCAGGCGATGGCCTTCGTCTAGATCATGGGTGCCTGGCACACCGCGCACTGCCAAGGCCGGGTGAATGCGTGCGGCGAGGTCGCGGCGGGCGGCGCGGGTTAGGTAAAGGTCGTCGATAGAGAACCGGGCGGTGTTCATGCCGTCGGCCGTTAAGTTTTGGGCTAAAACAGAAGCCATTGTGCTTTTGCCCGCACCTTGCGCGCCCGCGATGCTCATCAGCAACGGCTGTGTGCCTGTTTGCACCTCGCGGCGCACGGCGTTTTCGATGAGGAAGGGGATGTCCATTGCACTACTCCACGTCCGTTGATGGGGGTATCCAGCATACCTTGGTGTTAGCGAGTGGCCATAAAAAAAGGGCGCGAATGTCGCGCCCTTTCTCGTCCGATTGTGAACCGGTTTAGGTAATGATGCCCAACGAATTGTAAGCGTGACTCGGGATAATGGTATCCAGAGTCGCGTCGTTGACGCCCATGTGGTTGCGCATTATTTCCCAGTAAATGTCACGGAAGTCGGTGGTCCAGCCGAGATCGTGACCGCGATACAGGCTACCGAGACCGGGCCATTGCGCATCGGCGCCAACGTGGGTTCCGTTCAAGGGGCCGCCCATGACCATGGCCAAACTGCCGGTGCCGTGGTCGGTCCCGTTGGAATCGTTTTGGTAGGCGCGTCGGCCGAATTCGGTAACGACCATGAAAACGACATCCTGCATGCGGGTTGGGCCCATGTCTTGGTAGAAGGCACCCATTGAGCCGGCCAACTCCGTCAGCAATTCCTGGTGCCGTGTGTCGGCGTCGGTTAGGTTGGCGGGGTTGACTTGAGAGGCGTGGGTATCGTAGCCGCCCTGATCAATGGTGACGACTTCGACGCCGAGGAAATCGTCGTCTTTGAGCATTTGGGCGGCGTGCATGACGCGGTCACCCAAACCGGTGTCGGGATACACGGCGCCGTTTTCGGGCGTGTAGTTTTCGCGGTCACGGGTGGCGAAGCTGTCGAGCATGTCGAAGATGCGCTGGCCGGTGTTGTACACCGATTCATTGCCGGGGGTCGGCGTGAAGTTGTACATGGCGCGAATGTTGTTCCGCATCGCTTCTTCTTCGGCATCTTGCAGCGCGGGGTCCACCGCCATGGTCAAGCGACCGAAGTTGTTGCTGACGGGAACGGGCACTTGGCCCGATGCCATTTGCGGAATGTTGGAACCGATGTGGACGCCGCGAATCAAACCGGGACCGGTCGTGTTGGCCAGGTAGCGGTTAAGCCAGCCGCTGGACAAACCGTTACCGGGAATCGCCGTTTCAAAGTAGGACTGCGATTCGAAGTGAGAACGGTCGGAGCCGGGATAGCTGACGGCGTGCACAAACGAGAAGTGGCCGTTGTTGAGCGCGGGTAACAGCGGGTTGAGCGCCGGGTGCATGCGGAAGAAGCTGGTGCCTGGCACGTTGGTTAGTGCCGATGCGGTGAAACCCATCGACGGGCGCAGGCTGCGGTAGAGGTTGTATTCGGTCGACGTGACCGGAATCAACGTGTTGAGGCCGTCATTGCCGCCGCGTTGGAAGAGGACCACCATCTTCTTAATGGTGCCGCGTTTTGAGACGCGGTGCTTGTTGTGCTTCAAGCCGGAGAGAATGGGCATGGCACTCAAGCCCGTGAGGCCGCCGGTCAATGCTTTCAGAAAGGTTCTGCGTTTTACCATGGTCGAAAACTCCTAATCTTTTTTCTTCGTGACGTGGCGGCGCTACTGCTTGTTCATTTCCGGCAGGCGCAGGTACAAACTCAGGACTTGACGAACGCGCGTATCTAAAAGCTCGTCGGTCAGTTCAAAGTTGGGGTTGTCACGGGTCAACCAAGTCATGGCGAGTTGGCGCATGTCGGCGCTTTCACGGCCATGGGTGGTGATCGCCGAAAACAGATCGAGAATTTCATCGGCGGTTTCCGCATCGTATTTCTGAAGCAGGTTTTTAAGGTCGATTTGCGGGAAGTTGCCACTGCCGCGGTTCATGGCCAGGCTGTTGGCGTAGTTAAAGCGGCTCAGCATGGCGTTGGTGTCGATCCAGGCAACGCCTTCCTCGGCAAAGCCGGTTGGATCGGCAAATTCCAACATGTGCATGCCCATGTCTTCGATCACGCGTGGCATGGTGTTGGGAACCGGGAAGCTTTCGGTAGCCCGAGCCAGGCCAATGACAAATTCCAGCGGTGTTTTGGTTTTGTTGAGACGGTAGGCCGTATCGGTCAAGAAACGTGGGTGGCTGAAAATGGTGTTGAGCGTGGCCGAAATGTCGCCGTGGGTCGCCTCGAAGGTATCGGCGGCGGCGGTGACGACGTCGGCGGGGGGATCATCGGCGATGAACAACTGGCAAAGTTTCCAGCAAATGTAGTCGGCGGTGTTGCGCAGACCGGTCAAGTGCTCGATGAAGGCGATGCCGTCACTCATGCCGCCACCGGCGGGCAGGTCCAGACCGAACGCGGATTTGGCGCCGTAATCGTGGCGGCCCGCGTCGAAGTAGAACTTGCCATTGCGCAAGCTCCAACCGGTGAACATACGCGCCGCTTCAATGATGTCGTCGTGGGTGTAACCGTTGTTAACACCGACGGTGTGCAGTTCCATGATTTCACGGGCGTAGTTTTCGTTGGGCGCGCCAACGATGTTGGTGTCGTTGTCGAGGTAGCGCGTCATGGGGTAGTAAGCGGCTGATGACATCAGCAGATCGGCGAAGTTGCCCAAGGCGTGCTCGCGGAAACGGTTGTTTTCAGCCAATTCTTCAGCTTGGTGTTCCGTTTTCTCCAACTGGGTGTTGAAGTGGTTTTCCCAGAACTGGGTCATGATTTCCAACAACTGACGTTTGCTGTAAGCCATGCGCATGAACATGTGGGCGCGCAGGTCGTCGTTGTAGTTCATGGGGTAGAAGTAATCGGAAGCCAACAGGGTTTCCAGATCGCTGTCGTCGATAGCGGCGGGGTTCATTTGCGCCGCAATCCAGTTGTTGACGCCCATGTTGAGGATTTCGGTGATGGTTTCGGGATTCGGTCCGAAGGTCAAACGGTTGGCGATGTGGTATGCCTGATCCAAATCGGCGGCGGAGGTGCCGGCCGGTGGGAAGGTCACGAGGGCGGGTGGCGGTGCCACGCCGGCCGTCGGGTTCATGCTGCGACCGATGTTCATGTTGTGTTCTTGGCGCGATTCGCTCAAGTTGACGGCGTAAACGGCGGCGGACATGATGCGACCTGGCAACGCGCGGTTGGTGGTGTCGGTGCCGGCAGTGCGACGGAATCGGGGACCGACGTTCACTTGCGCGGTACGGTTCCACAGGCTGAGGTCCATATTCATGGTCTGACGGTCGCCTTGCAAGGTGCGGTTGACGTAGATGCGGCCGTTAACGCCGTCGTAGGTGGCGACCACATAGTAGCGGCCCGGTTCACGGATGACGTTGTCGACCGTCAGGGTTGACGAATTGCCGGTGTCGTTGGAAACCGTGAAACGCAGTTGGTCGTTACGCAAGCGCAAGCGACCCAAGTAGGTGCCGCGTGCCGTGGTAACCGACAACAGGTCGTACTCGTTCCAGTCGTCAATCGGCTCGTCCATGATGAAGTCGACTTCCAGTGAGAACCTCTGGTTTTCCGCGATTTTTTGCGTGACCTGCGGGCCGGCTTTGGCTGAGAACAACGCCAGGCCGGTCTGCAACTGAATCCCACCGGTTGGGATCGCGTAGAAACGGGGATCCGGTGACAGGTGGTTGTTGTAGCCGGAGGTGTCCTTCAGCGGATTGCCGGGACGGAACAGGTACTCAGCGACCAGGTCGTTGGGAATGCGGTTAAAGCGTTCGCCCGCGTCGGGAGCGGGGACCGGCGGTGAGTGGTGGTGGCGGCTGCTGTGCGAGAAAATGCCGTCGGGCACTTGGGATTCGGAACCGAGGCTGTCGGGATCGGTGCCGAAGCGCCAGTAAACGCGAATTTGGGGTGAACTCCAGGCCTCGTTGGTGCGCAGGAAGTAGTGGTGACGGCCGGCGTCGAGGTAAACCACGCCGCGGTCATTCCACTGATCGGGGTAGTCTTGCCAAATCGAAGCCACGCGCGCGCCGTTGATTTCCAGGGCGGCGCCTTCGTTGATGCGGAACTGGTAGTAACCGGCGTTGGTGATGTTAATGACACCTTCCAGTTCGAGAATCGAACCACCACCGTAGAAGTTCCCGTTGAGAACCAGGCGGTTGCCGCTGCCGCGAATAAGCTGGGTGCTGTTGTGCGCGGTGAAGCTCCAGGGCTGGAGGTTGAGGTCGTCGGGAATCGGCACCAAGCCGTTGTAGTGTTCGTGGGAATAGGCGTTGACGAACAAACCGCCGCCGCTGATCGGCTCGTTGTCGCGATAAACGGTGTATTCGGTTTCGTAGGTGTTGCCGTCGCCGTTGTCGATTTCAAAGGTAAAGCGGTTGAGGCCCGTCTGCAGGTTGATGCGCGGGTAATAACCGCCGTTGGCGACGGGTACCGTTTGGCCGTTCAGTTTTAAGGTTGAACCAACCAGGGGGCTGACCATAAAGACGTTGACGTCGAGTTGGGCTTGGTTGCCGGGGACGCGGCGGCCGGTGGGCGGATCGAAGTGAAGCTGCGGCGTGGTGATCTGAATATCGGTGAGTTCCACGCTGGGATGGTAGAAGTAATCCGCTTTAATGGTTTTTTGACCGGGACCGATGGTTGGGCCGTTGCTTTCCCAAGACAGGCTCAGCATGGGCGTGCGGGTGCCGGTGTACTGCTCAATGCGAATCGGCATCATGCCGGCTTGCAGGGGGCCGTTATGCGTGGTAGTGCGCGAGTTCTCAACTTCGGCAACCAAGATGTCGTCGAAGTACAGGCGCACGCCGTCTTCACCGCTGAGGGTGAAGGTGTAGTTGGCGGTATCGGGGACCCACAGCCAACCGGTGAAAAGGGCGCCAAAGTTGTTGCGCATGGTGGTGTTGAGGAAGTTTCTGGAATCCTCAACGTCGTCGAACTCCGGTACCGGTTGGATCAGGATCGGGTCGTAAGGTGGCGCTGCGAAGTTGGGCCAATCAATGTCTTGGTCTTCGGAACCGTCGGCTAAGCCGAAATACTGACCGAGCAGGCCGTGTTTCAGCGTGCCGTCGCGGCGTGATTGGTTCACGAAATCGAGGATGTTGACCACGCCGTTGCCGTCGAGGTCGGGCACGTCGGGTGTTGCCCCTTGGGTGCGCCATAGGGGGAAAGAAAGGTGAAGGGTATCACTGCAAAAAGCGCCGTCGCCAAACTGATCGCACGGAAGAGGTTGCGCGAGCAAAGGAACGGCGGTGATTGCCATACAAAGGGCGGTGAGCCAGGGTTTTATTGTCATGCTTATGCTCCAGTCCTTATCCAACTCAAACTATTGGGGTCGAAGGGTCACACTTTAAAGACAACCATCAGTGGGGGTTAAGTGTGTGACCTGGTGATGTGTTACTCCACGGCACCGCGCAGTATCCACATCCGAATACGTTCTTTTTCCACGTCGCTCAACGCCGGTGCCGCATCCGGCGGCGGCATTTCATTGGCGCTGACACGGGTATAGATCAGGCTTTGTCCAGGCTCACCGGCAACGAACGACGGGCGGCCGCTGTTGCCGCCGGCGCGTGCCAGTTCATATGTATTGAGACTCAAACCGCCTTCCGCGGCGGACATATGGCAGCTCTCGCAATGAATGTCGAGAATGTCTGCCTTGATATCGGTCCAGGTGTCGGGTCGAAAGACCGTTATCTGGACGGTAACTGGTTCCGTCGTTAGGGTCCCGTCGGTAGCGGCAACCGTAAAACGGTCGACACCGATAAATCCCTCGTCGGGGGTATAACGAATTTCTTGGTTGATATCCAACCCGAAGCCGTGTTCGGGCTGCTCGAGGAAGACGATCCGTGGAAATTGGTCGAGATCCTCGTCACCAATGGTGTAGCGCACCGTGATGCCGAGGTTTTCCGAGGTTTCGTACTCCGTGCGGTTAAGGGTTAAGAAAGGGGGCGTGTTTTCGGGGCGAAAATCAAAATTGCAGAAGTAAAACCAATCGAGCAGGTTGACGAGGCCGTCGCCGTTGGGATCGTAAACCGGCTCCGCCGCGGCGTTGTACCAGTTCTCAAAAAAGTAGCCCCAATCTTCGTCATCGTGGCGGCCGTTACCGTCCAGGTCGGTGCTTTCGGTGTGCACCAGCACCCAGGTAGTGTCCTCGTAAACGGTTTGCGTGTCTAAATCAGTTAACTGCACGCGGTATTCGGTGGTTTCATCGGGCTGCACGACGAAAAAGATGCCAGGTTCGGCGGCGCCGACCCACTGCACTTGGTAATTCGCCGGTGGATTAAGCGGTGTGGCAACCAGGGTTGTCAGCGATTGGTCGCATGAAAACCCGGCAGGACCGGCATCGATACCAGTCTGCATCAGCACCAAAGTCAAAAAGGTGAGCATGGACGAGAAAATCCTTCTTAAACGGAAATAGAGGGAAGCCTGAGAAAGCGGTCGTTTTGTCCACAGCAGAATGGCGAAGAAGGCTTTTTGACGGATGGAAGTATGAAAAAAATCGAAGAATGTTAAACAGGAGGTCGAAAAAAAATCGAACACTCGCGGTCCGTCGTGGGCGGCATAGTTCCCTAATCTAAAAGAAGTGCGCGGCAAACAGCCGTGAGTTTCATCACCTTAACCCTTGAATCAGTAAGTACCTGAAGGATCGTGATCGGCGTCGAGTCTCGGCGTGTCGGCGGGTTGGGCGGCGGATGGGCGCGGCGAGAGGGGTCGCGGCGCGGTTAACAGTGGGTTTCAGTCGCTTTCAGGCCCCTGGCGTGGGTCTGACTGGCGCAACGACTGACGCTGTCTATTGTACACGCTGGATTTGTGTCTTGCAGACGAATTTTTGCCGCCCAAGAAATGAAGACCCTGGCTTTGGCCTTTGTCCTGGATCCCGTCGTGGGCATCGCCCGAACGGGCGTGTATAATACACAAGTTTGGGTTGATCCCGGCGTCGACAAAGAAACGCTGTTCTGCACGTGCCCTTGTGGCTCACCGCCGCCCGTGTTGGTTTTGCGTGTCGGCAAGTGTGTGGCTTGTCCGTCGGCGTACGCGCGACTTTTTCGCGAGCCAACCCAATTCGAGAGGATGAAAACACGTTTACTTTCACATTCATTTAATGAAAGTCAGGAGGCATGGAGCGCATGAGCATTCCCCATATTAATCTCCGCGATTACCGCGAGGGCGACGCCCAAACCAAAGCCGCTTTTGTTCAAACCCTGGGCAAAGGTCTTGAGGAAGTGGGTTTCCTCACCGTCGGCGGCCACGGTCTCGACAAAGCGAACATCGAAAAAAGCTACGCGATGTTTCGCGAGTTTTTTGCGTTGCCCGACGACGTCAAACGACAGTACGACAAAGTTGCCGGCGGTGCACGCGGCTACACACCCTTTGGTCGTGAGCACGCCAAGGACCAAAAGTTGCCCGACCTGAAAGAGTTCTGGCACACCGGCCAAGACTTACCCGAAGGCCACGCTCTGCGCGGCGAGTATCCCGACAACGTATGGCCCGAAGAATTGCCAGGCATGCAGGCCGCCATTTTGCATCTTTACCGCCAGTTCGAAGAATGCGCCGCGACCATGCTCAAGGCGCTTGCCGAGTACTATGGCTTGCCCAGCAATACCTTCTCCGACATGATCGTCGCCGGCAACTCTATTTTGCGCACCATTCACTATCCGCCGCTGTCGGCCGACATGCCCGCCGGTGCCGTGCGCGCCGCGGCCCATGAAGACATCAACTTAATTACGCTGTTGATTGAAAGTCAGGGCGCCGGGTTGGAAATCCTGACCCAAGACAACCAATGGGAAGCGGTTCACGCGCTCGAAGGCGATATCATCGTCGACTCCGGCGACATGTTGCACCGCCTGACCAACGGCGTGATTCCGGCGACGACCCACCGCGTCGTCAATCCGGCTGAAGGCGAGAACAAGTCGCGTTACTCGATGCCGTTTTTCGTTCACCCCTACTCAGCCTGTGACTTAACCGTCATGGAGCGTTTTGTCAGCGCCGAGCGTCCCGCCAAGTGGCCACCGATCACCGCCGGCCAGTTCCTGCAGCAGCGTTTGGAAGAAATCGGCTTAATCAAAAAATAAGCCACGCTGTTCCCGGTAAAAAACAAAAACCCACGCCTCGTGCGTGGGTTTTTTTATACCTGAAAGAACGCGGTTCCTAGCGCCAGAAGGGGCGCGCCTTTTTGAAGCGGCTCCAGTGGCTGTCGAAATCGCGGCACAGGTGCTCGATGTTACACGCGAACCAACCGCGAATGAGGGCGGCACCGGCATCGTCCGTCGCAATGTCCAGTTGCGCCAACAGGCTGTCGGCAACCACGGCGTCGTTGAGGTAACCGAGCTGGTCTTGCAGGCCCTTTTGCGCTTTGCGATAGGGTTTGGTTTTATCGCCGGGGTAGAGATCGGAGAAGAAGTCAGTGGCGTAACGGGTGCGTTTGCCGAGAATCCGCAGGCGGTGGCGCTGCTCGAGGGTGAGGGCGTCAAATTTTTTGCCGCGTTTGTAGAAACGGTCGTGGGCGTCGTCCATTAAGACGCGCGCCGTTTCACCCAAGGGTTGTGACCAGGCGGCGGCTTGGCTTTCGTCGCCGCCGTTGCGCCACAAGCGCTGGTCGAGCCAATGGCGCAGGCGCAGCACCAACAATAAATAGCGTTGCGAACGCAGCGCGGCGCGGGCGCGCACGTAGCCGGCACGCCGTTGCGCTTCGGCGCCGACATTGATTTGGGCCAGGGCGGCGTTTTCGGGAAAGTAACGGCGAATGACAGCCAACGAGTCGTCGCAAAAAACGTCCCAATCGCGGGCGGGTCCCAGTTCGCTTGCCAACCACTGCAATTCATCACCCCAATACTGAAACTGGCGTGCCGGCAAACTTTCGCGGAAAAGGCGGATGCTGGAACGCATGCGCCGCAAGCCGACGCGGAGCTGGTGAATGCCCTCGGGATGATCGCTGTAAAGAACGGGGCCCTCGTTGGCGAGCACCTGGCTCAGGCAGTTGTCGATCATGGCGGCAAAGCCTTCGCTGCAGGGGCTTTTGGCGTTTAGCTTTAAGGGTTGTGCGTTGACCGGCGTCCAGGTCGGCGGTTCGATCAGATTGTAGGCGCGGGCCGCTTTGCTGCGGAACTCAGCCCGGCACGGCAGGCTTTCGGCAAGCGCAATCGCGGTTTTCATGAGCGATACCGGGTTGCCGCCCTTGAGTTCCAGTTCGATTTCGCAAATCGGTTCGGTTTGGCCGGCGGCGCGAATTTCGCCGACATCCAGCACCATCTCAATCGTGGTGAAATCTTCCAGCTCCAGGTACCAAGCGGTGCGTTCGAAGTCGGTGGTAAACAGTGGTTGCAGGGTTGCGCGAAAGGCTTCATCGGCGAAGTGGGCGGCAAATGGACTTTCCGCAAGTTGTTCATAATCGGGTTGATCGTCGATGATGGGGCACTCAAATTCTTCGCGCTGATGCAGGCTGCCCGCGCCGGAGCCCTTGGCTTTGACGGTTTGCACCCAGCCCTCGGGGGTGCGGCGCACGCGGAAACCGATACCTTGGTTGCGCAAGTCGTATGCGGCGCTGTCGAGGTAGGTACTGACGACCTGCTTCTTTTTGGCCGGTCCGAGGGCCAAACGTTTGACGGTCGGGTGATCGAGAACAAGGGGAATATGCTCTGGGTCGATCACAAATTTAATTTCAATTTCTTTGGCCATGAATGCTCCTTGAGGCGGACGGGGGAATGGTTGCCGATGGCTCGGTAAACGGCGTGCGGCCGGGCGGCGCGTGAAACGGTGGCATGGTTGTGAAGGGTGTCGCGTAGGTGCGGCCGGGAAATGGCGGAAAAAAGGGGCCGCGGTTCGGGGTTTGAGAAACCACATCGCCGTTGTTTGTGAGGAGAATGTTAGCATTCTTCGGTGGGGTCTGTCTGCTGGATAACGCCTAAGTTAGTTTGGGTTAGGGAATTTACGGGGCAAAGGTTGCGGGTCGTCCGCGGCGGACGGCGCGGATCGGCTTGATTTGCGAACCGCCTCTCTCTAAGATGAGGGTTTACCTGTCCGACTGCAGACCGCCGCGACGAGATCGCCAGGTGGCGGGTGGCTGAACCACCCAACCGCGCTCGCGCCGACAACGGTTGTCAACTGAGCACGGCCACCGTGTTTTCAACGCTGGGTCCGTGCCTGCATGAGGCTTGCTTTCCAAAGGAATGAACCGGTCTCGCGCCGCCGCTAGGCCGCTGCCGCCGTCACGCCGTGAGCGCCGTTGCCTCCGCACGGTGTTTTCATGGGTTTGATTGGGGCTGTGGCGCCGTAGCGCGCGTGGGTTCGACACAATAAAACGAAAACGAGGTCGAGCATGAGCTTCATTGAAGAAGTGGTTGGAAGACAGATTCTTGATTCGCGCGGTAATCCCACCATCGAAGTGGATGTCTATCTTGAGAACGGTGCCATGGGTCGTGCCGCTGTTCCCTCCGGCGCCTCCACCGGTGAACACGAAGCCCTCGAATTGCGTGACGGCGACCAGGCCAAGTACCTGGGCAAATCCGTGGAAAAAGCGGTCGCCATTATTGGCGATAAGATCGCTCCGGCGGTTGAAGGCTTGGATGCTCGTGATCAAATTGCCGTGGATCGCGCACTGAAGTTGCTCGACGGCACCGAAAACAAAAGCAGCCTGGGTGCCAACGCCATGTTGGGCGTGTCACTGGCCGCCGCCAAAGCGGCCGCCGACGGGTTGGATCTGCCCTTGTTCCGCTACATCGGCGGCATTGACGCCTGTATTTTGCCGGTTCCCATGATGAACATTCTCAACGGTGGCGCCCATGCCGACAACAACGTCGACATTCAAGAGTTCATGGTCATGCCGATTGGTGCCGCCTCGTTTGCCGAAGGCCTGCGCGCCGGCACCGAGGTTTTCCACCACCTCAAAGCCGTTCTGAAAAAGAACAATCTCAATACGGCCGTTGGTGACGAAGGCGGCTTTGCGCCCAACCTGAGCTCCAACGCCCAAGCACTTGACTACATCCTCGAAGCGGTCGAAAAAGCCGGCTACAAAATCGGTGATGATTTCGTGCTGGCGCTCGACGTCGCTTCCAGCGAGTTCTTCCGTGACGGCAAGTACCACCTCGAAGGCGAAGGGCGCAGCCTGACCTCCGACGAGTTGGTCGCGTTCTACAAGGATTTGTGCGACAAGTACCCCATTCGCTCCATCGAAGACGGCATGGACGAAAATGATTGGGACGGCTGGGCCAAGTTGACGCAAACCATCGGTGACCGCGTTCAGTTGGTTGGTGACGATCTGTTTGTGACCAACCCCAAGATCCTCAAACGCGGCATTGATCAGAACATCGCCAACGCCATTCTGATCAAACTCAACCAAATTGGGACACTCAGCGAAACCATGGAAGCGATCAAAATGGCGCAACTGGCCGGTTACAACACCGTCATTTCGCACCGTTCCGGTGAAACCGAAGACGTGACCATCGCCGACTTGGCCGTGGCCGTGAATGCCGGTCAAATTAAAACCGGTTCCGCTTGCCGGACCGACCGCATCGCCAAGTACAACCAATTGCTGCGCATCGAGGAAACCCTCGGTTCCAGCGCCCGTTACGCGGGTCGCAGCATCTTCAAAAACTAGACGCCCGTTTCGGGTCAGCCAAGTTTCACACGCGGTGGAACGGCGGGTCGTTTGACCGCTGTTTCACCGCGTTTTTGGTTGGGCGCGACCAAAAGGAGGCTGGATCTTTGCGGCACGATCGTTTTTAATGGGCCTTCACGCTACGGTGGCGGAGGACCCTTGAAACTCGACATTCTTTATCGCGACGAACATCTGGTCGCTGTTTTTAAACCCAGCGGTTTGTTGGTTCACCGCACCGCCCTGTCGCGCGACCGCCGTTTTGCGCTGCAATTGGTGCGCAACCAGGTTGGTTGTCACATTTATCCGGTCCATCGCTTGGATCGCGCCACTTCCGGTTTGCTGATCTTTGGGCTTTCTTCGGAAATTGCCGGCTTGATTTCGGAACAGATTCGCGAGCACCGGGTTGATAAGGGGTACTGGGCCTTTGTACGTGGTTTTGTCAAAGAAGCGACGACCATCGACCGGCCCCTTAAAAACGCCGAATTGGAACTGATGCAAGAAGCGCAAACCCACTACCTGCCTCTGCGTCAATTAACCTTGCCGGTGCCGGTCGGCAAGTTCCCCGAGGCACGTTACAGCTTGGTTGAGGTTTGGCCCAAGACCGGTCGACGCCACCAAATACGCCGCCATTTAGCGCGCGCCGGCTACCCGCTCATCGGCGACACCATGCACGGCGACGGGCGCAACAACCGCGTTTTCCGCGAGCATTGCGACAGCCAACGGCTGCTGCTTGAATCGCGCTACCTGCGCCTGACCCATCCCGTTAGTGGTGAGGAACTGACGTTGCAAGCACCCCTGGGCCGCGACTTCAGCGCCCTGTGCACGCGTTTTGGTTGGGATGATTTGTGTGACGGCGGCGTGCTGTATGCCCCGCCAACCCGTCATCAAGGCGGCGAACCCTAGCATTACAGTTTCTCGGTTAACCAAAAATTCCATTGGCGCTAAACATTGCCGGCCCCTTCTTCGTTCTGCTTACGCTAGAACCCACGGAACCCAACTGTGGTAAAGAGGTATGTGTGATGACGATGGTATTAGGCGGTGTGGCCGCCATTTTGGTGTGGATTTTGTTTTTTCGGTTGTTTTTTAGTGATCGCGACGAGTTTCTGGAGGCGATTCGCTTTTGGTTGACACCCGACTGGTTTTCACGTTGGAGTAGCGAGTTTTGGGACAATTTTTGGGCCGAATTGAAATTGGGTTTGTGGTTCAATTTGGGGTTAGGTGCCGGCGTTTTTGTCCACTTTGCCTTGCTGAATTTATCGACCGCCGGCGTGTAATACCCTAAGTGTGCGATTCGGCTGGATGCAATCGCGCAAAGAATTGGTGCGAACCGCGTTGGGAAAAGCGGGCCGGGGCCGCGTTCGGCGCGTACTTGAAAAGTACGGCGAGCATTTTCACCGTACCGTCATACACCCGTTATTTTTTGATAGGAATTTCCATCAGGGTCAGCCAAATGCCGTTGGGATCGCGCAGGTGCGCTTCCCATGGCCCGTAAGGATTGCTGGGCGGAATAATAAATTCAACACCGTCTTCCTGCATGCGCAGGTATTCGGCACGAACATCGTTGCAGCTCAGCACCATGATGATGTCGCCCGCTTTGGGCGTCCCTTCCTGATCGCTCCCCATCACCGGCATCGGCCAGATTTGCGTGCCGCCGACCTCGCCGAACGCTTTTTCGCCGGCGATGGGTTGTTGTTCGCTCATGCCGAGCAGTTCGCCGTAGAACTTGCGGGTGGCCGCTATATCTTCGCTGATCACGTGAACCATCAATATGCCGTTGATTGCCATGGGCGATCTCCTTTGTTGTTTGTTGGCACGATCATAACCAAATCGCGGGCGGAAGCAAAACATAACCGCGCGCAGCGCGTCGGGTCGCATCCAGCAGTACCGGGGCGGTCGTGTCGGACGACCACCCGCTGATCCGCTTAATCGCGCAGGTGCTTGACCAAGCTGCTGTTGGCGGCGACCAAGATGCCGATTACCAAACCGAACTGGATCAAACAGCTCACTAGCCATTCGGTACCGACGCCGGTGAGCTGAACCATCCACCAAATGAGCAGCACCAGACCTTGGACCAGCAGCAGGAACATAAGCGGCTGAAACCAGGCGCCGATTTTGATGAGGCCGGCGTTTTTGTTGAGCACCTCGTCGGCGAAGCGTTGCGCGCCGAAGCGCAGCACCATGAAAATCATAAACAAACCCGAGACAATTAGGCCGATCGCCCAAATGAAGTCTTGGTCGTCGAAGATGCGGTCACTCAGCGCACTGGGCGCGCCCAACAGGGCACCCATCGCCAAAGCGATTGCCAACGCCTTCTCGCGGGAAATTTTGAAATCCATAAAAAACCGCGTACTCAACTCGACCATGGCCACCAATGAGGTGAGTGCGGCAAAAGCCAAGCCGGTAAAAAACAGGATGTTGAGCAAGGGACCGCCGCTCATTTGACCGAACAACATGGGAATCACTTGAAAGGCAATCCCGCCTTTGCCGGATGTGCCGCCGACGAGTGTGGTTGCGTTGTCGGCCATCAGCGAAAAAACAGCAGGGAAAATCAACAGCGCCACAATTAACTCGATGCCGTTATTGCCGGAACCGGTGGCCATCGGTGTGGTGACCGGGTCTTCATTATCGCGGGCGTAAACGGCATAGGTCAGCATCAGCCCCCAACCGGCGCCGGTCGACCAGGCCGATTGCGTAAGGCCCGCGATCCAGTGGCCGGGTTTCGCAAGTTTGTCCCAGTGAATGTCGGTCAGGTAGCCCAGACCGAGGTTCGCGTTGGGTAACATCAGCGCATTGACGGCGCCAAACACCAAAATCAGAATGAGCGCCGGGATCAAAATCTTGTTGAGCCACTCAATACCTTTGGTGCCGCGCCAGACGAAGAAGCCGGCCAGACCCAAGGCGATCCAGTGGAACAACAGCGCTTGCGGTGTGCTGCGGAAGCTGTCGAAAATTTGGACCGAGGTTTCGGCGGTGATTTGGTTGAGCGCGCCGCTCCAGGCGAGGATCGCGTATTTAAGCGTCCAGCCGGTGACGACCGCGTAGTAACACATAATCAGCATGGTACACAGGCTGACGAAGCCGCCCATCCAGGCGAATTTGGGACCGGCGATTTTGGCAAAAGCGCCGAAGGGGCCGCGACGGGCGTATTGACCGGCGCCGAGCTCGATCATAAGTAGCGGCACCGACCACAAGAACAAAAACAAAAACCAGGGGATCAAAAAGGTGCCGCCGTCGTACTGAGCAACCTGGCGGGGGAAACGCCAAATGTTGCCGGTGCCAACCGCCATGCCCATGCAGGTCAAGATCATGGCGAGTTTGGAGGAAAAGCGGGGCGGGGAAGTGGGAGAAGAATTCATAAGAATGCCTTGTTGGGATATTTGTGATATTTCAGTTGTAGTCTATACCTTTAGGAGCCTTTTCATCAACCCGATCCAAGCCGCTTCGGCCCTGAATCGCTTGTCTGCCACGCGCTGCAGGTCGCGCCCTTCTTCTAAGGTTCTGGTGCGACATGGTTTGGAAAAATCGGCGCAGGTCCGGCCCCATGTTGGGCACACTGGGTCTGGCGGCGCCCTTGCCTTTGAGATTCGCGTTGCTTAGGTGTCACCCGCATTCTAAAGGAAAAGCCGCCTTCCGCTCAAACAAAGAAGCCGTTTCTGCTTTCTGCACCCACCTGTTAACGCAGGTCTTCTAGGCGGTCGCCGACCAATTCAGCCACGTCGGTGATTAAACAGCGCACATTGGTTTCGTAATTTTTGACGAAGTTGCGCGGCTCAAAGGCCTGCATGCGTTTGCGGTACTGCGTCCAAATGCGACGCAGCACGCGCAGGCGTTCACGATCGTACTTTTTCACCAAACTCATCATCTGCAATATTCCCTTGTACAGAGCCTTATTGCGAATGTGCTGCATGCTGACATAGTTCAGCGTGCGAATCAGCAGTTCCGCCTCCGATTCCAGAATTTCCGGTACCTGGTTCAGCATGTCAATCTTGAGATCGAGCGGGACGCGTTTGTCTTCGGTGAACTTCTTAAAGGCACGACGGTTAATTTGTTTGATGATGGTCGGCGGCACTTCCGGCGCTTTGTTGTAAGCGCGTTGGTAGAGATCTTCCATGAGTTGGTTCTTGTGCTGGTAAACCACGCCGAAGCGTTTGACGTCCATCAAGGTGATGTTCTCGACGAAGTGGTAAATGCCTTTGAGCCGTTCCAAATCATCAATATTAATGGTGACCTTAAACTGCGATGTCTCGAAGTTACCGCCGAAACGGTTTTGCAGCTTGCGCACGTCGCGTAGGCCGTCGTTGACTTCGCTCAACAAGCGGTTGAGGTCTTCGAAATTCTCGCTCAGGTCGTTTTTGATCTCTTCAATGATGGTTTTGGGCAGCAAGCGCGCCCGTGTCAATTCGCGCAAGCGGTCCTGTGCTTCGCCACCTGGTCGGGTGAGTCTTTGAGATTCAATAACTTGTGCTTCGATAGATTGGATGTTGTCGATCAGGCGCTCACCTTCGTTTTGGCTGGTCACGCGGGGCGCCGCCCGTAGCAGGGCGCGCAAGAGGGTGCGCAAATTGCCCGCATAACAATCGGCCAGCGAGAAGATCTCGAAACGCAAGCGCGCCGGTCGCAGCGGGATATCCTCAATGCGCTCGCGCAGTTCGGCGCGGACATCGTCGACAATTTTTTGCAGGCGCTGTTCGTTCTCGAAAATGAACTGTTGCTTGGCTTCGAAATCACTTTTCTTGAGCTGGCTCTCCCAGTCGCTCAGCGCGTGGATCAATTGCTCTTGGCGCGGTAAGGCATTCATTTCATGAAGGATCTGATCCAGTTGGTGCATGCAGTCTTGCGGCGAGAACTGCAGGGCGCGGTCGACCAGATCGGCGTACATATCGGCGTCGATGACGCTGTAATCGAGTTTTTTGAGCTGCAATAAGTTGCGGTCAATCACGAGGTCGAGCGTGTCTTGTAACAGGGTTTCATCGACGTCTTGGTAAGACATGTCGCGGTAACAGCGCACGATTTGCGCTTCGCAGTTGATGCGCAAGCTTTCAAGGCGCGACTCCGCACCGGCGAATTCCAGTAATTTACTTTCGTACTCGTCGAAGTCCTCACAATCGGCGCGCAGTCGGCGGTGGATTAAGGTGTCGCCAAACGCCGCCAAGCGTTGCAGGACCTTGGTGCGCAGTGCCAGCCAACGGGCCAAAATGTCGCCGTCCGCGATTTGTGCTTCCTCACTGAGTTTGTCGTATTCCTGGTGCAGATCCAGAATCGACAAACGCGGCAGCGTGCTGTCGGTTCCCGCGCCGGCGGCCGTTTCGGCATCGGATAGTTCGGCGGCCACCGCGCCCGCCAAGGCCTCGGGCAAGGCCAGTTCCGGGTACTTGCTTTTGAGATCGATAAAGTTCTGGAATAGTTCGAGTTTGAGCCGCTGCAGCTTGGTTTTGTTGTCTTTGATCCAAGCCAAGGCCGTGACGGCTTCTCCGGCGCTTAAGTTGCCGTGTTCCAGGTCGTTGGCCACCGCTTGTTGCGGTTCGCCGTCCGGTTGACTCGAGGCGCGAATTTTTTCTTCCAGGGTGAAGTAAACGGTGGCCAGCTTGCCGAGGTTCTCCTGCAAATCGCGTTGCGATGGGAACAGGCTTTCGATGACCTGGCGGAAGCTGTCGGCGTCCCAAGCGGCGCGCACCATAAACCAGGTCATGCGTTTCAGTTTCTTTTCCACCTGCTCTTCATTGCTGAACAGGGTCACGAAATCTTCGCCGCGTTTTTGGGCCGCACCCAATGAGAACCAATTGGCGTGCACTTCCAAGTCGCCCAGGTTGCGTTGGAAGGTAATGCCGCTGAGGCGTTCCATTTCGTCAAAGATTTCGTTGCTTTTGCGATCAAGCACGTTCAGGCCGTCTTCAATGACCTTGCGCAACACCGTGATATTGCCTTGGAACGGCGATTGCGCCACCCAGTTCATCGCTTCGTGGTGGCGCAGATGGTGCGGGTCGTCGATCATGCCGAGGAACACGCTGAACTCGGCATGATACTGGGCCGGAATATGTAACGCCTTGGTCAGGATGTCCAGCTTGCGCGAAACCGATTTGGTTAACTGTGACATCGATTGGTAGCGTTGCATCTGTTCAATGCCGCTGCGCATGCGGCGGCTGACATTGAGATGCGCAAAGCTGAGGTGGCGTTCGCGCGCCTGTTCTTCTTCGAGTTTGGTCAGAATGCGGCGGTGTTGGGCCATCAGGTAACGGCGAATACGGCGCATGACGATCACGGTTGGGTTGCGGAAATGGCTTTTGAGGAGGGGCAGATAATCGACGTCGAAGGGGACCGGCAGTGGGAATTGTTTGATGCTGAAGTAAAGTAAATGGCCCATTTGATCGCGCAATTCGGCGATGTCGATGTTGGTCAAGACGCCGCGTCGGCGTGCGTTAATTTCGCCGATGATGCCCGCGATGATTTGACGGTACGGCCCCGAATGACGGCTGTACGAGCTTTGCAGGTCGGCGGTGGTTTCATCAATGCGCCGAGGGTCCAGTTTCTTTGGGGGCACCCCGTCCATCTCTCGCCATGGCATGGATGTTTTGTTCTCCCTTCGGCAAGCATCATCTTGCGGTGTCGGCGCCTCGTGGGTGCTTCGAGCGTTCGGAACATCGGATGCTCGAGAGCCGTCTGGTTAAACCTGTCGGCAAACCGAGGCGGTGCATAAGCAAATAAAGGTACGGCTAGAAGTCCTAAGAATACTGGAAATGGGGTAAATGCTCAAACCGATTGCCGACCGGTTCGGCGTGCTCGGAAAAAATTGCCAGGCGGCAAAGGTGACGGGCAGTTTTTTCCGAAACGGTGAGGCCTTTTGGTGTGCGCTTTGGCAAGGTGTTGTTTTCTAGTGCTTTGCAAGCGCGTCGAGATTGGCGTTTGATTTGCTACAGAACCGCTTGAGATCAGCCCGAATCA
Source organism: Holophagae bacterium (assembly GCA_030429565.1). Taxonomy (GTDB): domain Bacteria; phylum Acidobacteriota; class Holophagae; order Acanthopleuribacterales; family Acanthopleuribacteraceae; genus Acanthopleuribacter. Next base: position 86,975 of record JAUIFE010000019.1, read on the forward strand.
GCGTGGCGGAGGTTGGATCATGGAAGTTTCGAGTATCAGTGGTGCTTACGGCATTACCGGTAACCCCGTCGAGAACGACGAAATTACCGAAGAAACCTTTTTGCAGTTGTTAACCGTTCAATTACAGCACCAAGACCCGTTGCAGCCGGCCAGTGACTTGGAGTTTATTCAGCAGATGGCCACCTTTGCGTCATTGGAACAACAGCGCATTACCAACGATAATTTAGAAGTGCTGCAGATTTACCAGTCCTCGATTAACAACAGCAACGCGCTGGGTGTGGTTGGCAAAGACGTTAAGATTGCCGACAATACGGTCACCCACGAAGAGGGCGAAACCCATACATTCCTCTACCAGGACGATTCCGAAGCGGTACGTGCGCATTTCGAAGTGCGTGATCAGAGCGGCCGTGTCGTGTACACCTCGCAGTTGCCAGGTGGCTTTGAGGGCGAGCAGCGTTTTATGTGGAACGGTTACGACGATGACGGCAACCTCTTGTCGGCCGGAAATTACACCGCTTCGGTTCGCCTCGAAAACGTCGAGGGTCAATACTTCAACACGCCGGTTTTCCAAACCAAACGCATCGACGGTATTTCCTGGGAAGGCGGTTCGGTGAACGTCATGGTCGACGGCAACCGCATCCCCATCGAACAAGTGGTGGAAGTCTACGAGCCTGGCTACGGCAGCAGCGCCGGCCAGAGTGAGGATGAGGAAACCGAAACAACCACCAATGATCCAAACGGGAACTTCAAGACGAGATGGCCCTTCCAGGTCATTGCAGGAGGTAAATAATGTTACTCGGTTCCTTCTACACCGGCCTCTCCGGCCTGCAATCCAATGCCGTCGCGCTTAACGTCATTGGTAACAACTTGGCCAACATCAACACCTCGGGCTTTAAGCGCAGCCAAACCAACTTTGCCCAAATTATGTCCGACACCGTGCGCGGCATTAACGGCGGCGGTAACCCGATTCAGGTCGGCTTGGGTGTGCGTACCAGTGAGATCGTCGCCAAGTTCGAACAGGGTTCCATTCAAACCACCGGCATTAAAACGCACTTGGCTATTCAGGGTGAAGGTTTCTTCACCGTGGCCACCAACGGCATTTCGTCTTACACCCGGTCCGGGAACTTCGGTTTCGACGACGAAGGTTTTATGGTGGCCGCCAGCGGCGCCCGTGTTCAGGGTTTCCTTGGCACCCGTGCCGACGGCACCGTCGATACCAGCGGCGATTTAACCGATATTCGCCTCGACTTGGGTGAAGCATCGCCACCGCGCGAAACCGAAGTGGTGCGTTTCATTTCCAACTTAAGTGCCGAGGCGCTCAACGGCGAGACTTACTCAACCTCGGTCGAGGTCTTTGATTCCAAAGGTGTACCGCACCAGATGACGATTACCTTCACGCGCGACACCACGCAAGATATTGCCATTGGTGCGGTTGATCCTGCGACCGGTGCCGCTAGTACGATCAACCAGGTCGGTTGGACCTACGATTTCGCTTGGAACGGCGATGAGACCTTGGTGGACGGCGGCGGTAACGGCGACGGTACCGGCGTGGTTCGTTTCGGCGAAGACGGCCAATTGTTTTCCATTGACGACGCCCTGCTCAACGACCCCGTGACCGGTTTGGCTTTGTCGACCACCTTCGACCCGGTGCTCACCGTGCCCGATCCCGGCACCGGCGCTGAATCGCTTTCGATCACTTGGGATGCGATTGATACCCCCGCCGACCCGACCTCGGGGCCCAACGAATCCTTTATTACCAGTTTTGGCAGCACCTTCAACACCGGGACCCTGTTCCAAGACGGGTTTGGTTCCGGTATTTTGCAGGACATCGACTTCAGCCAAGAAGGGGTCATGATCGGCTTCTACGACAACGGCTTAACGTTGGAGTTGGCCAAAATCGCGATTGCCACCTTTAACAACAGGCTCGGTTTGAAACAGGTCGACGGCGGCTTCTATCTGCCGACGGCGGCCTCGGGTCCGGCCTCGATTGACGGTGAAGGCACCGGCGGCCGTGGTTCGGTCATTGCCAGTAGTTTGGAGAGCTCGAACGTCGACATCGCCGAGGAATTCACCTCGCTGATCGTTCACCAACGGGGTTATCAGTCCAACTCACGCACGATTACCACCGCCGACCAGTTACTCCAGGAAGCGCTTAACCTCAAACGGTGATCCTTACCACCCGGTGCTCGGTCTGTTTTCCGCGCGCGCCGGTTTCCCTTTCAATCGCCCGTTGTCGATGCGCGTGTGGGGCCGACCTGCACCACACGCCGGCGCGTCGCCGACGGGAAGGGGTTCGGTCGCGGTTCGTACCGCCGCCTGAACACCGTGTCCTTCAGGTCGCCGAAAGCTCCAGTTGCACCGCCGCACCTCAGGCTGCCGTCCCACTGGAAAGGGGGCTTTAATGCTTTTGGGTTCTTTTTATACCGGTTTATCCGGTCTGAACGCCAACGCCACCGCGTTGAACGTGATTGGCAACAACCTTGCCAACATCAACACCAGTGGTTTCAAGCGCAGTCAAACCAACTTCTCGCAAATCATGTCCGATACCATTCGCGGCGTGAACGGATCGGGTAACCCGATTCAGGTGGGGTTGGGCACGCGCACCACTGAAGTCCAGGCCAAATTCGAGCAGGGTTCCATCCAAACGACCGGCATTAAAACCCACCTCGCTGTTCAGGGTGAGGGGTTTTTTGCCGTCAGCCAAGATAGCCGAACCGCCTACACGCGTTCGGGTAACTTCGGTTTCGATGACGAAGGTTTTATGGTGGCCGCGTCCGGTGGGCGTGTGCAGGGTTTCTTGGGGACCAATCCCGATGGCACCGTGAACACCACCGGCGGCATTACCGACTTGCGCATTGACTTTGGCGAGGCCTCTCAACCGAGCGCGACCAGTGCCGTGCGATTTGTGTCGAACTTGAGTGCCGAGGGCGTCAACGGCGACACTTACACCTCGTCGATTGAAATCTTCGACAGCAAAGGCGTGCCCCATCAGCTTTCGGTCACCTGGACCAAAACGCCCAACCAAGGTGAGTGGAACTACAGCTTCGACATGCCGAGCGGCACGGTCAGCCCGGCTGCGCCTAACCAGGGCACCGGGACCGTGATTTTTGGTGCCGACGGCCTGCTGGCGGAGGTTGACGGTGCACCGGTTAACACCATTGCCGCCAACCGCGAAATTTTGATTACCAACCTGGACAGCGATGCCGAAGACATCCTGTTCCGCTTTGATCTGGTCGATATTCCCGATCCGACCGACCTGACCCAAAACACCAGCTTCGTGACCAACTTCGGCAGCACCTACAACACCGGTACCATCTCGCAAAACGGTTATGGTACCGGCGTGTTGCAGGACATTGATTTCAGTCAAGACGGCACCATGATCGGTTTCTACGACAGCGGATTGACGTTGGAGTTGGGTCGCATTGCCCTGGCAACGTTTAACAACAAACTGGGCCTGAAACAAATCGACGGCGGTTTCTATTTTCCGACGGCGGCTTCGGGGCCGGCTTCGGTCGACGGGGAAGGCACCGGGGGCCGTGGTTCCATCATTGCCTCCAGCTTGGAAAGTTCCAACGTCGATATCGCCGAGGAATTTACCGCGCTGATTGTGCACCAACGCGGTTATCAAAGTAACTCGCGCACGATTACCACCGCCGACCAGTTACTCCAGGAAGCACTCAACATTAAACGCTGACGGCGCAGGCGTGCGCTAAACGACGCCGTTGCAGGATTTATCAAAACGACCCCCAAAACGACGTCGGTCGGTGCAGGCAAGCACCGCCGGCGTCGTTGTTGTCTCGGACCGAATTTAGGCGTGTCGGCGGGTCGGTCTCCCGAGCGAAAACAGCATCGAGCGCGGCGTGGCGCACGTAAAAGTTTGAATGTAAAAGTTTTAGAAAATAGGTGCCGTGGCTCGATTTTTGCAATTTCAAGCGATAAAATTAATTCTGAACACCCATACCTAATTGCTTATCCGGGAGGGGCCATGGCCTGGGAAGAAGAGAGCATTGATACCGGTGCCGATTTCGAAGAAGTTGGCGGTAAACGCAACCCGATCAAGCTGATTTTGATCGCGGTGGTGCTGTTGGCCGTGGTGGCCGGTGCTTGGTTTGCCTACAAACACTTCACCAAAGAAGAACCGGTTGAAGGTGAAAACGGCGAAGTCGCCACCGGCGAAAATGTCGAGGAAGTTGTCGAAGAAGTGGTCCCCGAGGCCGGTTTCAAGGTGGATTTGGAAAAATTCACGCTCAACTTGGCCGACACCGGAAAACCCCATTACCTGGTGGTGAAGATTTCCCTGGAAGTGACCCAGGAAACCCTCAAAACCTCGGTTGAAACCGATGAGAAGCTCTATCAAACCAAAACCCGTGACCTGATTCTCAACATCCTGCGCGGCAAAACGATGAAAGAGGTCAACGATCCGGCGACCATGAAGGAAATCACCAAGGAAATTCAACACAAACTGAATCGCATTTACGGCGATGACGGCAAAGTGATGAACGTGTACTACACCGAATTTATGGTGCAGTAAGCCGCAACCCACCCGCTCGGGAAAGGATAGACCATGGCCAGAAAAACGACCGTCGCCCAAACCAAGTTCGAAGATGTCATCGGTGATTTGATTTTTTTCAAAGAGCTGGTGGTGCCGCTCAGCATTGAGTTGGGTCGCGCCACGGTGACCATTCGCGATTTGCTCGATTTTGAGCCCGGTTCAATTGTGGAGCTCAAAAAGTCGGCGGGTGAAACGCTGGATGTGTATGCCCACAATTACCTGATTATGAAAGCTGAAGTGACCGTGATTGAAGATAGCTTCGGTTTGCGTGTCACCGAAATTACCAACCCCTGGAAACGAATTTAACCTCTGGAAGGAACCTTACCCCATGATCCGATTGTTAACCCCGTGTCGTCTCGTGAGCCTGCTTGGCTTGTGTTTGTTGTTGGCCCTTAGCGGCGGTCCCGTGCTTTTCGCGCAAACCGCCGACGGCGGCGCCGAACAAACCCAATCCGGCGACAGCCAAGATGACGGCGCGACCCAAAGCCAACCGGCCGACGCCGGCGACGACGCCTTGTACAGCCCGCGCCAACGGCCCGATGTGAAACCGCCGATTCCCGGCTCGGAAAATTTGAGCGGGACGCTCACCAAGCTGGTGATGTCGTTGGCGATTGTCATCGGCTTGATCGTGGCCTTTGGCTATTTCGCCAAACGCATTTTGCCGCGTCAGTTCGGTATCGCCGGCGGCGAGGCCTCGATGCGTTTGGTACAGAACCTGGCCCTCGGCCCCAATCGCTTTGTGTCGCTGGTGGAAGTTGACGGCCGTCGCTTCTTGCTTGGCGTGACTGAAAACCAAATCAACCTACTCAACGCCCTGGACGAGCAGACCTTTAGTCAGGAGATGGCCGCCGCCGCGGCGCCGCCGACCGTGCGTGAGTTGATGGAGGAAGAGTCGTGAAATCGTTTTGCGGGCTGGGGCTTTTCCTGTGCAGTGCTTTGGTGAGCGCCCAAATTCAGACGCCCACCAATTCGCCGACCATTAGCATTAACCTCGGTAATACGGCCGGTGAGGCCGCCTCCAACAGCATTCAAATTTTTGTGATGCTGACCATTTTGTCGCTGGTGCCCGCCATCTTTATGATGTTCACCAGCTTCGCCCGCCTCACCATTGTGCTCAGTTTCCTGCGCCAGGCGCTCGGCACGCAAAACGTTCCCTCCAACCAAGTTTTGGCCGGGTTGGCGATGATCATGACCTTCTACATCATGTCGCCCACCTTCAACGCGATTAAAACCGAAGCCTACGAACCCATGAGGCGCGGCGAGATCACGCTGGAACAGGCCTGGGATCGCGGCGCCGAACCGCTGCGCAAGTTCATGCTCAAGCACACGCGTGAAAAGGATTTGGCGCTGTTTATTCGACTCAGCAACCAACCCAAACCCGCCACACGCCTGGAAACACCGATGGAGATTTTGACGCCCGCCTTCATGATCAGCGAGCTCAAAACCGCCTTTGAGATTGGTTTTTTGATTTTTATTCCCTTTTTGATTGTGGATCTGGTGGTCGCCTCGATTCTGTTGGCGATGGGCATGATGATGTTGCCGCCGGTCATGATTTCCATGCCGTTTAAAATTCTGCTTTTTGTCATGGTCGACGGTTGGCACTTGCTGGTCGGCTCGCTCGTTCAGAGCTTCAACGTTTAGCCGAAAGGAGGCACCGTGGATGAAACCGTCATTTTAGAACTGGCCGCCGCCGCCATTCGCACCGCCTTCCTGGTGGCTGCGCCCGCGTTGCTGTTGGGTTTGGTTGTCGGTGTCGCCATTTCGCTGTTCCAAGCCGTGACCTCGATTCAAGATCCCACCCTGAGTTTTATCCCCAAAATCCTCGCCGTCATGCTGGTGATTTTGGTGGCCTTTCCCTGGATGATTTCGGTGATGCGCGACTTTACCCTCGAACTCTTTTCCAATCTCAATTACTACGTGCGTTAACGGCCGTACACCAAGGTCCTTTATGAACCCACTGCTCGAAATGCCCACCGCTTGGATCAACGACTTTGTCGTTATTTCCGCCCGTATCGGCGGCATTGTGGCATTTGCGCCCATGTTTGGCGCCGCCAATTTGCCGGTGCGGTTGAAGGTGTTGCTGGCCATGTCTTTGAGCTGGGTGATTACCGGGTTTTTGCATCCGATGAGTTTTGAGCCCGATACCGAAAGTGCCGGTTTAATCATGCAACTCGCCGCCGAGGTGACGATTGGCGCCGTGATTGGGTTTACCGCCTCGATCATCTTTGAAATTGTCATTTTCGGCGGTTATCTTATCGATTACTTTATCGGTTTTGGTTTTATCAACATTGTCGACCCGCAGTCCGGCAGCAGTATCTCGATTTTTTCCTTTTTCTACAGCTATTTGGCACTAATTGTTTTCCTTTTATTCGACGCCCACCACATTGTTTTGGAAGTGATGGTGCGCAGTTACGAGCTGATTCCCATCTTCGGCGCCGAGCTACACCGCGAGGCCTTGAGCCGCCTGCTCGACTTCACCGCCGGTATTTTCTACATTGGTTTTCAAATTGCAGCGCCCATGTTCCTGGTCATGTTCACTATCGATTTCTCGTTGGGCATGATTAGTAAAACCGTACCCCAACTGCAAGTCCTGGTCGTCGGCTTCCCCTTAAAAATTTCAATTGGTTTATTGGCGGTTGCTCTCGTGTTGCGACCCACTTTCGAGTTTTTCATGGAACTGCTCGGCAGTTACCGCGAAACCCTGCTTTGGCTCATCAAATACTATGGTGCGGGTTAAGGGGGGTGGCGCGTGTCAGCGGCGGACGAGGGAAGAACCGAAAAAGGTTCGCAGAAGAAACGACAGAAACAACGCGAAGAGGGCAATGTTCTCAAGTCGCAGGAAGTCAACACGGCGGTTCAATATTTAGCCGGCTTAGTCGCTTTGTCGTTTTTTGGCGGCGGTTTGGGGGTCGACATGGGTGAGCTGATGGCCTATGTGCTGACCGTGGCGCCCTTCAGCAATGTTGAGGGTGAAATCACCAACATCAGTTGGTTCTATTCCGCCGAGTTCGTCATTATGCTGGTTCCGTTTTTCTCCGTGCTGATGATTGCGGCACTAGCCAGTAACATCAGCCAAGTCGGGTTCATGTTTTCGTTGACACCGCTCAAACCTAAGTTGACCAAACTCAATGCGTTCGCCAACCTTAAACGCATTATGTTTAGTACCAACAGCATTATGGAGCTGGCCAAATCCGTCGCCAAAATCGGCGTGCTCGGCTTTTTGATGTACAACGCCGCCGTACCCCATCTCAGCGATTATTTGGGCATGCTACAACTGACGCCGATGATGGTGGTTCACCGTGTTTGGGATGTGGCTTATTCCATTTGGATCATGATCATTATGTTTATGGTGATCATTGCCGTCGCCGACTACGCCTACCAGTGGTACAAGTTTGAGGACAACCTCAAAATGTCCAAGTTCGACGTGAAGGACGAGCAAAAACAAGCGATGGGCGACATGCAGGCCAAAGCCAAAATGCGCCAACTCGGCGTCCAACGTTTGATGAACATCATGGCCGAAAACGCGACCAAGGCCGATGTCGTGATCACCAACCCGACCCACTTCGCGGTAGCCCTCGCTTATGAACAAGGCGCCATGGGCGCGCCCAAGGTTGTCGCTAAAGGTGTCGATCACGTTGCGCTACGCATTCGCAAACGCGCGCGCAGCAAAAACATTCCCATTATTGAGAACCGCGCCCTGGCGCGCGGTCTTTACTATGCGGTGGAAGTCGGCCAAGAGATTCCCGACGCCTTTTTCCGCCCCGTCGCCGAGATTTTGGCCTTTGTCTACAAATTGGGTCGTAGGCAGGCGAGCGCATGAAGGAAAAATTTGGCGAATTGGCCAAACGGCTTTCGCCGCACCAGCACTTAATTACCCCGGTTCTGATCATGATCATGCTCGTCATGTTCATGATCCCCGTTCCCACGATCATTCTCGACATTATGATCGCCGCCAACTTCACCATTGGTTTGGTGATTTTGGTGACCGTGATGTACATGCCGCGGCCCACCGCCTTTTCCGTTTTCCCTTCGATTCTTTTGATTACCACCCTGTTTCGCCTCAGTTTAAACGTGGCTTCGACGCGCGTGATTTTGCTGCACGGCCACGAGGGGCAGGGCGCCGCTGGGACCGTCATCCAGGCCTTTGGTCAATTTGTTGTCGGCGGTGAGTACTTAATTGGTGTTTTGATTTTCGCCGTGTTGATCACCATCCAAATGATGGTCATTAACACCGGTTCGTCGCGGATCGCCGAGGTGACCGCGCGTTTCACCCTGGACGCGATGCCGGGTAAACAAATGTCGATCGACGCCGATCTCAACTCCGGCATTATTTCCGAAGCGGAGGCCCGCGACAAACGGAAGTTGTTGCAAGAAGAAGCCGATTTCTACGGGTCGATGGACGGGGCGATTAAGTTCGTTGCCAAAGACGCTATGGCCGGTTTGATCATTACCGCCATTAACATCGTCGGCGGTCTGACCTTCGGGGTGGTACGCCACGAGATGACGGTTGGCGAGGCGGCCACCACCTTTACGATTTTAACCATCGGCGACGGCTTGGTCAGTGCCTTGCCGTCGTTGTTCATTTCGATTGCCGCCGGCCTGTTGACAACGCGCTCGACCGCCAAAAAAACGCTGGGTGAAGATGTGCTCGATCAGGTCTTCTACGATAAAAAGCCGCTGGCATTTGTCGGGATCTCGCTGTTCCTGTTCGGGATGGTGCCAGGGCTGCCGACCCTTGCTTTTTGGTCGCTGAGCACCGCTATTTTGGGTTTTGCTTATTACAAGCACATCGCGCCGGAAGGCGATGCGGTCCCAGCGGCCTTGGGTCCGGGGGCGCCGCCGCCTGGCGAGAAAAAGCCGGAAGCGGTGGCGGGGAAAGCAGGGGCACCGGCATTGCCACAACCGGAACCTGTTGAAAAACTGTTAAAAGTGGATATGATGGGTTTAGAAGTTGGCTATGGACTTATTTCCTTGGTAGATACGAAAAGGGGCGGTAACATTCTGGAGCGAATTAAGTCAATTCGCCGTCAGTTAGCCCTTGAGTTGGGCGTTGTTGTGCCTCCGATTCGTATTCGTGACAACCTGCAACTACGCCCCAACCAATATTCGGTATTGGTGAAAGGCGTATCCGTTGCAACAGGAGAGTTAATGCTGAACCACCTGCTGGCCATGAATCCGGGGACGGCGACCGCGGAGATTGACGGCGTGCTGACGCGCGAGCCGGCCTTTGGTTTGGATGCCTACTGGATTCGCGAGGAGCTGAAGGACGAAGCGCAAAATGTCGGCTACACCGTCGTCGATTTGCAAACGGTGGTCACGACGCACCTGAGCGAGATCATAAAACGCCACGCGCCCGAGTTGTTGGGACGCCAAGAAACGCAGGCATTGCTGGACAATCTCGCCGATACCTACCCCAAGATTGTCGAAGATTTGGTGCCGCAGATTTTGCCCCTGGGCACGGTCCAGCGCGTGTTGCAAAACCTGTTGGCGGAACGGGTGTCCGTGCGTGATTTGCTGAGTGTTTTGGAAGCGCTCGCCGACGGCGGCATGATGACCAAGGATCCCTACGCACTCACTGAGTTGGTGCGCCAGGCGATCAGTCGCGGCATTGTCGCGCCCTACCTCAATGATCGCGGCGAGATTGCCGTGATTGTCATGAACCCCGAGTTAGAGCGCAAGCTGACGGAAGCGATCCAGCAAACCGATTCGGGCAATTTTGTCGTGATCGCGCCCGAGAAAGCGCAGCAATTTGTCGATAACCTGCAGCAATCGATTCAAAACTCGGCTTTCGCAATCCAACCGATTTTGCTGGTGAATCCGGGGCTGCGCATGCCGTTGCGGCGTCTGCTTGAACGCGTGCTACCGAACCTTTTGATCTTCAGTCAAAGTGAGGTCCCTGCGCATGTCAATATCATTACGATTGGTGTGGTGGGTGACATATGAAAATAAAGAAATTTGAAGCGCCCAGCATGAAAGAGGCGCTGGAAAAAATTAAAGAAGAAATGGGGCCGGACGCCTTTATTTTGGGCACCAAAAGCATTAAGAAAAAAGGTCCGCTGGGTTTTGGCGACCGCAACTTTCTGCAGGTGACCGCCGCGGTTGAGGAAACCGCGTTGCCGTCGGAGGAGGGTGGGAGCAGCCCGCGTATTGATATTCGCCAAGACTCCGAGTCGGCGTTTGGCAAGTCCGCCGAAGTACCCAAGAGCGAGCCGAGCCGTTCCGAACCGATTTTTCCCAAAATTCCCACCTACACCGCCGGCGGGACCACTATTCTGCCCGAGGACGACCTGCTCGACGGGCGTAAACCGGGCGGCGCGTCGTTTAACCAAGGCTTTGAAGCGATCTACGGCGATGCCCTGCGCAAGGCCAAAGTGCCCGAGCCCAAAGCACGTGAGTCCAAGGACGGCCGTTCGTTGCGTGAGGAGCTGGCCGAAGTGCGCGAGATGGTTGCCGGTTTGAGCGGCAAGGAAACTGATTTAGCACCGCTGCAACGCGAGATTCAGGATCTCAAAGGCCTGTTGTATTCGGTGATTCGCAACCAATCGCCGATTGCGGGTCTCAAGCTGTCGCCCGCCATGATTGGCCAGTACCAGCGCATGAAGGACAGCGGCGTTGAAGACAACATCGCCGCCAAGCTGATCAAAATGGCGCACGACAAAATGAAACCCGAGTACCACGATCAAGGCAAACGCATTCAGGCCTTTTTGCGCACCCTGTTCGCGGGATTGGTCGACGTCGCCGACCCCAAGCTGGTGGATCCGGGTCGCCCGCGCGTGATGGCCTTGGTGGGACCGACGGGGGTCGGCAAAACCACGACCCTGGCCAAGCTGGCGGCATACGCCCATTTACAAGCGGGCTCCGAGGTGGTGCTGATTACGCTCGATACCTACCGCATCGCCGCCGTCGAGCAATTGAAAACCTACGCTAAAATTATGGAAATCCCGGTTCAGGTGGCGCTCAACAGCAGCGAATTACGGCAAGCCGTTCAGTTCCACCAGGACAAAGCGTTAATTTTGATCGATACCGCCGGCCACTCGCAACGCGATGAAATCGGCATGGACAACCTGATGCAGTTTTTCGGCAATCAGGAAGATATCGAGGTTCATTTGGTGCTGAGCGCGACCACCAAGGGTTCCGACCTCAACGATATCGTGACCCGCTTCGCCCCGCTCCAACCCGACTACTTGCTGTTCACCAAGCTGGATGAAACCTCACAATACGGATCGCTGTTTACGCAGATGATTAAAGCCGGCAAGCCGGTGAGTTTTGTGACAACCGGCCAAAACGTGCCTGAAGATTTCGAGTTTGCCGGCAAAGAACTGTTGGCCGCCTTGTTTTCCGGTTACACGCTCACGCAAGCGAAAGGGAGCTCTAACTGATGGATCAAGCAGAAACCTTACGGCGCCTCGCCGCGCGCAAGCAGAAACAGCCGAATGCGGAAGAAGGCCACGACATTCACATCATGGCGGTCACGAGTGGTAAAGGTGGTGTGGGCAAAAGCAACGTCACGCTCAACACGGCGGTGGCCCTGGCCAAACGCGGCCACAATACGCTGATCCTCGACGCCGATATGGGCACCGCCAACATCGATATTCTGCTGGGGATCGATCCCCGTCTCAACTTGGGCCATGTCATCGAAGGCAAGGCCGGTTTGTTCGAAATTCTGACGAAGGTGACCGACAATCTGTATTTGGTGCCAGGTGCGTCCGGCATCATGGATCCCGGTTATATGGGCATCCACAATCTTGAACAACTGCGCAAGGACATTGAGCAGTTGGAATCCATGTTCCAGTATGTGTTTATTGACACCGCCGCCGGTGTGAATCAAATGGTCATCCAGGCCCTCAAAGGCTCGGACCGGGTGCTGCTCATTTGCAACGACGAACCCACCTCAATCGTCGATGCCTACGCCCTGGTTAAGGTGCTTTACAAACAAGATCCGGAAGCTGTTATCCAACTCGTGGTGAATGACGTCGCGGGAGAGGAGGAAGCGGAGGATGTTTATGGTAAGCTAAGAGCTGCAATCCAACATTTCTTAAAACGAGACCTGGAATACCTGAATCACATCGCCCATGACGAGGTGATTGCGCGCGGCGTGATTCTCCAGAAACCTTTTATGTTCACAGCCGCCGATTCGCCGGCACGCGGCCACGTGGAAACGTTGGCCGAGAAACTCGAATCCAAGTTGAAACCGTCGCATGGCAAGGGATTGTTGCAACTGTTTCAACGGCTTATTCAACCATAGGAGGGGGATTGATCATGCCACAGGTGCGGATGGAAGAAAAAACCATGGATTATGAAGCACGACAACACCAAATTGAAGACTACATTCCTTTAGTCAAATACTTGGCGCATCGCATTTCGATGAAGCTGCCCAACCATGTCGAAATAGACGACTTGGTGAACTCCGGCATTATCGGCTTGATTGACGCCATTGAAAAATTTGATCCCAGTCGCGGGATTAAGTTCAAAACCTACGCCGAGTTCCGCATTCGCGGTGCGATCTTCGACGGCTTGCGGAGTTTGGACTGGGTGCCGCGATCGGTGCGCAAACAAAAGAAACTGGTCGAACAGTCCTACGCCCAACTGGAACAACAGCTCGGTCGTCATGCCACCGACGAAGAGTTGTCGAAAGAATTGGGTGTCGGCCTGGACGAGTTCTACAAAATCCTCGACAACCTGAAAGGGGTATCGCTGGGTAAGTTCGTGGAACTCAACAACAACGACAGCCAATCCAACGGTGAAGGTGACTCCGTAATTGCCTTTATCCCCGATCGTTCGACCGACGATCCGTACCACAAGTTTCAGAAGCACGAACTCACCGAAATCCTGTCGGAGGCGATTCGCAAGTTGCCCGACAAGGAGCGTTACGTCGTGTCGCTGTACTATTTCGACGAGCTGACCATGAAGGAAATCGGCACCGTTCTGAACATTACTGAATCGCGCGTGTCGCAGTTGCACACCAAGTCAATGATTCGGTTGCGCGACGCCCTCAAAAGTTACGTTGAAAACAAAGGTCGTTAAACGCTAACCCCCTGTTTTCGGAGCCCGCCCTATGGCCAAAATTCTCACTCAGGAAGAAGTTGACGCACTGCTTAACTCGGTTCAGTCCGGTGGCGACGCCGCGATTGAAGACGAGCCCGGGGACGCGCCCGGGGCGAGTATGTCGTCGACCGGCACCATTGAACGCGAGAAACCCAAACAGAAACAATACAAAAAGGTCATGGTCTACAACTTCAAAAGACCCGACCGTGTTTCCAAAGAGCAAATGCGTTCGTTGCACTTCTTGCACGACCGTTTTGCGCGTAACTTCTCGTCATCGCTGAGTGCCTACCTGCGGACGATTTCCGAAATCAACCTCGTTAGTGTTGAACAGCTCACGTACTCTGAATTTTTGCTGTCGTTGCCCGATCCCACCTGTTTCTCTTCCATTGCGATGAAGCCGCTGGAAGGGAACGCCGCGTTGGAGATCAACCCCTCGCTTGTTTTTCCCATTATCGACAAAATGTTGGGCGGTCCCGGCGAACCCCTCACGGAAATTCGCGCCATGACCGCCATTGAACAAAACATATTTGAAGCCATCATTCGCTTGATTCTCGAAGACCTCAAAGAGGTGTGGAAGCAAATTGTCAATCTCGACATGCGCATCCACGCCCAGGAAACGTCGCCACAGTTGGTGCAAGTTGTTGCCCCGAACGAGGTTGTCGTTCTGATCGTGTTCGAGGTCAAGTTCCAAGAAGTGGTTGGCATGATGAACTTTTGTATTCCATCAATCATCCTTGAACCGATTGCCAAAGAGTTCGACCAAGAGTGGTACACCGGTTACAAGAAAAGTGAGACCTTCGAAGAAGCCAAAATGTTGTCTGAGCTGATGAAACGCGTGTACTTCGATGTCGGCGCCGAGATTCGTGGTTCGACGATCACGGTGCAGGACTTCCTCAACCTTGAGCGCGGCGACATCATTGAGCTGACAACGCGGCCGGAAGACCCGCTCATGTTGAGTGTGAACCACGTGCCCAAGTACCAGGGTCAGGTTCTGATTAACGACGAGATTCGAGCGTTTCAGATCCACGAGAAGATCGAACCCCTGTGAGTTGAGGAAGGCCACGCCCTTTGTCCCATTGTGGCTGGTATCGCCTTGGATGATGAGGCGCGTGCCCGCCGCCGTCTTTTACCAGACCGGGTAGCGCGCTTCGTCTGGTCCGGTTCCGCGTTGACGGATTCGTGGCCCAAGCTCTGCCGTGCGAATCGGCCGTCCGTGCCAAACCCTCCGAGGCGGTAGCGGCAAAAAAGGAGGGTGAAAGCCGGGTCGCCCTTCCAAACAACGCGCAACCAAGCTAGGTCGTGAACTCCGGCGGCGACGCGCCAACCCTTCCGAGGCGGAAAGCGAAACGAGGGGGGACGCTAACAAAAGCGCCCTTCCCACTTGTGTTTGGGGAACCTTTCGCCTAAGCTGATTTTGTGACTTCCAGTCCTCAGCAAACACCTTGGCGTCAAACCACTTTTTCCGGTTTGGCGAACTTGATCATCGGCGTTTTGTGCCGATGGGGTAGGTAGGGACCGGCGTTGTGACGCGCGTGTCGCGGGACGAAGTAGGGAAGGGGCCGATGACCGACTTAAATACCAACCAGGTGGAAACGCTAGGCATTGTCAGTGAAGTGATTGCCGATGCCGCCTTTACCGTGTTGAGCATGTTGCTGGGGCGCGAGATCGATTTGATCCCGTTGCGCTCGGCCTTTGTCGGCATGGGTGAAATTCAAGACCACAATTGGGATACGATCATTGTCGCCAAAGCCAGCTTTACCAAAGGCTTGGAAGGCACCATTTACTTTGTCGTCAACATCGAGGACGCCACCCGCATTATCGATTTGATGCTTGGTGGTGAAGGTGAAAACGCCGCCGAGCTCGACGAGGACAGCTCCGACGCCTTAAGTGAAACCATCAACCAGATCATGGGCGCCAGTTGTCAAACATTGACTGAAAAAACCGGCGACAGTATTTCGATTGGCCAGGTAGAGATTGTGACCGGCTCCGATACCAGCGTGGTCAGTGAGCAGGTTGAGGCCGACGAGTTTCCCGGCATTGAGTTCGATATTGAACTCGAAGGGCTGATTAACTCAAAAATGTACGTGGCGTTGAACAAAACCCTGCTCGATTCGATTGACGCCGGGCTCCATAAAAAACCCGAGGAACCGGCGCCGCCACCACCGCAAGCGGCACCCCCGCCCGCCGCCGCCGCGCCGCCGCCAGGTGCTGCGCCGCCTCCCGCCGCCGCGCCGCCGCCCGGCGTTGCGCCCGCCGCCGCTGCGCCACAGGCCGCGTACCATTACCAGCCGCCGGCTGCGCCACCGCCACCCGATATCGGCGGCAATATCGATCTGCTCATGGATATCGAGTTGCCGGTCATTATTCGCATCGGTCGCACCGAACTCCTGTTGCAGGACATTTTGAAGCTCACGCCGGGTTCAATCATTGAGCTCAACAAAGCGATGGACGATCCAATCGACATGTTGGTGAACAACAAGCTGGTCGCGCGCGGTGAGGTCGTGGTGGTCGACGGCAACTTTGCCTTTCGAATTACCGAGATCGTGTCGCCGCAGGCGCGCATTCGCAGCTTGGGTTAGCCGGTAACCATCAGTCCTAGTGTTACTGTGAGGAGACCGAGGATGAAGCCGAAAATTGGTAAGTTTAATAAAGCAATAAAATTGAGTCTTCGCCCTGGGCAGTGAACAAGGATATAACCCGTGGCCATGAAATAGACGAGGCTGTTAGCGAAGATCCCGATACTCCAGCCGAGGTAAGAAGTTAAGCCAACCAGGAAGCCGATGATCATGAACATGCCCCAAAACCAATGTTCCATGACTGCAGTGCTCATTAAGTAAAAGTAGAAGCCTAGATTGATCAGGGTTGATAGAAAGAAAATGAGGACTGCTAAAATTAGCAGTGCGGCGAAAGTTCGCGATTCGAAGCGTTGTTCGATTTGTTGGAGGGTGGGCTGCATGGACGGTGGCGCGTCGCGAAAGGCGCGACGGAGGTAATCGGTTGAGACAACGCCGTCTTCGTAAACACCGCGCTTGCGGCCATTGTATTTGCCGTCGCCACGGTCGCTGTAACCGTTTTGTTCTTGCGTTTCGGGCGAGACCACGGTGCTGAGGCCTTGGTAATCGCGGCCTTTAACCTCGCGGAAGTTCGAATTTTTTTTCACCATTTCCTTGGCGGTTGTTTTTCCGGTCGCAATGGCTTGGTTACGGGTCTGGGTTGCCGGCATATCGACTTTGTCGAGCGGGAGCAAGGTTGTATTGCCGTCGCCGAGCTTGAAATAGACATTGCTGCCTTCGATAGTGTAATCGCCGTCGATCGGAATGGTTTGGCCGCTCTTTAGAACGAGCACTTTGCTGTTTTGGTAGGCATAGAGCAGGCTGCCGCCGGCGAGCATGGCCAATAAGAAAAAGGAGATGGTACGTTTCATAGCGCCTCTTCGCGGAATAGGATGGTTCGCGTCATAATAGGGCGCGCCGCGGCGAAAAGAGGTGACGCTCGTCAAGCCGATTGACCCTTCGGCGACCTAAACCGACAACGATCCAATCGGTTCGGCATACTTTTCGAGCATGTTCATGTTGTATTCGTAGGCCAAGCCGGAAGTGAAATTGGTAATCACGGGGAAGGGGAACAGGTTGATGTTCTGGCACAGGCGAATGTAGGTAGATACTTTGTAGTAGGCGCGCGGGCCGCGTTCGGTAGCGTTGCGCAGGTAAACACCGAGTAATTCTTCCTGCATGTCTTGGCTGAGGTTAAACAAGCCAAATTCGCGCACCATTTTGTGGTTAATACGCGCCGAGCCGTCGTGGGCGCGTATGATCAAATCCTCGGGATGAATTTCTCTGAACATCAAACGTCCTACCTTGCCATCAGGGTTCCGTCCCGGCATGTCGAAAACCCGGCGTCGGCCAAGCATTTACCGACATGATGCGACCCAATCCGCATGGGCTATAAATCTGGTACCACGGTGTTATTATTGTCAAAACCGACGATAAATGCAACCGCTGAGGAATTATCGGGCTCGGTAAAACCGCTGGGTTGGCGAGCGCTTCATGTATTGCGAGAGTTGATGGTAAGTCACTAAGGAAAAATGCACTTCTTGTGTTGGGTTTGTGGCGCGTTAGCGACTAAGCTTTAAATAGTGCTTGCGATTCACCTCGTTTTTCCTCTATATTTCTGGCAAAACCTGACGACCGCCTTGGTTTTGGCGGTTGGGCTTTGATTGCGGAGGTTGGCTTATGCCGTTGTTTGATTACCAGTGTGCGGCCTGTGGTCACGAGTTTGAGACTTTACAGGGCATTAACGAGCAACCCTTAACCGATTGCCCTGAATGTGCCGCCCCCCAGCTTAAGAAAAAGGTTGCGGCGCCCGCTTTTACTTTTAAAGGCGGTGGCTGGTATAAGGACCTTTACAGCAGTTCTTCCGGTGGTGCCAAGTCCGGCGATACCGCGTCGTCTTCTTCGTCGTCTTCTTCGAGCGCGTCGACGTCGTCCAGTTCCGACTCATCCGGGAGTTCTTCTTCCGACAGCGGTGGCAGCGCCAAAGCGAGTTAACCGATTCCGTCGCTTGGCTGAAACGCCGTCCAAAGAAAAGCGCATAACGTGGGGGTTCCCTTCGGTATGCGCTTTTTGTTTTGGAGAGTTAGTTGTCGGCGACTTGGTCGGCTAAGGCTGTCAGTGCGTCCATCTCGCGGTAGAACCCTTCGATGATCCGTTCCGGGTCGGGGACCAGGCCTGCGTCCGTGGCAATGCCCAGACGTACTTGGCCCGCGTAACTCAAAATGCTGATGCCCATGCCGACGCGACCCGAGCAAGGTACCCAGAACATCATGTCGCTGATCTCGCTGCCTGCCAAAAACAGCGGCGCGCGCGGCCCCGGTACGTTGGTCATGACGCAGGTCGTTTTGGCGCCGAAAATGTTGACGATAATTTTCTGGATATCGGCCGGTGTCATGCCGACCGCCTTTAACATGCCAAACGCGACCACCGCCTGCTGGCTTTCCTTGATGTAGTCCATACGTTTTTTGAGTTCGAATAGGCGGTCGAGTGGGTCCTCGATACCAATGGGTAACTCCAAGAAAACCAGCCCGAATTGGTTGCCCAGTTCGTCCATTTTGTCGAGTGGACGCACGTTGACCGGCACCGCCGCGCGGAAGTTGAGATCGTCCGTGTCTTGCTCGCGCTCGCGTAGGTAACGGCGCAAGCCGCCCGCCATTGCGGTCAGTAGCACGTCGTTAACCGTGCCGTTGGTGACCTGGCGAATTTTCTTAACGTCTTCAAGGGGAACTGCTTGTGACCAGGCGGCGATTTTGGGGACGCCCAGGTCGCCGCGAAAGAGGGTGTGCGGATCCGGCGATTTGAGCACCAGGCTCGCCGCCGTGGCTGCGCCTTGGGTGCCCTGCTTGGCAAGGTCGAGGATGCGTGTCGGATGGCTGAGTACGTCAATCGAATCTTGCACGAACTGCTCCGACACTTTGAGCGTCGTATCCCAGGCTTTAGCGGCCTGCTTGAACAAATTACCCGAGCCGCTTAAGCGGGGTCGGGGTTTGTCACTTTGTTTTAGTGAGGCTTCGGCCGATTCCGCCGTTAGTGAAATTAACACCGAAATCAAGGCGATGCCGTCGGCGATGCAGTGGTGAATTCGCATAAAAAGGGCGTTGCCGTCTCCGAAACCATCGAGGATGGTCACGTGCCATAGCGGCCGCTCAAAATCCAAGGGTTGGCTGAGTAACTCGCTGCAGCGTTGTTGTAGGGTCGCTTTATCGCCTGGCTGCGGCAGGACCTCGTAGCTGAGGTGGTTCTCCAGGCTGAATTCGGGATCCTCTTCCCAGTGCGGCGTTTTGAGGATCGGCGCGTCGACGACCTTTTGGCGAAAACGCGGGTAGCGCAACAGACGATCTTGCAGGGTTTTGCGCAGTTGGTCTGGATCGATTGGGTCGGCAAAGTGCATGACCCCGGAGACCATCATTAAGTTGTCCGGTTCCTCCATGTGGCGCCAAGCGGCGTCGACATTGCTCATGGATTCCTTTTGGGGGGTGGCGGGCATGGGTTACTCCTATGGTTGAGTCCGAATGGAAAGCGGCGGCGCCGATGGAAACAGGAGCCGGCAAAGCCGGAGAAACAAAATAAGATGGATCAAAGCCACTATAGAAAGGAAGGGCGGGGTCGACCGCGCGGGGCGGTGGTGGTTAAGAGGCAAACAGCTTGGCGGGATCGCGAAAGGATTTGAACTCAAGCACATTGCCGGAAGGATCGCGCAAAAACATAATCGCTTGTTCGCCGACCTCGCCGGCGAAACGAATTTGCGGTTCGTGAACGAAGGCGGTGTCGGCGGCGCGCAGTTGCTCGGCCAGCTCGTGGAAATCGGACCAGGGCAGGACCGCGCCAAAGTGGGGAATCGGAATCATTTTGCTGTCGACCGGATTGGCGAAGGCGTCGTTGCGGTCGGGACCGAGATGGGCGGAAATTTGATGGCCGAAAAAGTTGAAATCGATCCATTTGGTATCGCGGCGACCGATGGTACAGCCCAGCAAACCCGCGTAGAAGGATTCAGTCGCCTCAAGGTCGCGTACGGGAAAAGCCAAGTGAAAGGGAATCAATGACACGAAAGACCTCGTTGGGGCGCGTGGCGCGTGGCCAGGCGGCGTTTCAGACTCAGGCATTCTACAACGACGGGCGGGACGAGTTCAATCAAGCCGGTGCGAAGAAAGGCGGGCGGCGTGGTAAGATGCGCAGGTTTTAAAGCGGCGCCTCGCAAAAACCTTGGTTCCGCCCAAAAACCAAACCATCCGTCTGTTGCCGCGCGCGTGCCGCGACGGCCCCGTCCTTGGGAGGGCTAGCATGATCGCCGCGTCGCCGTTTCGCGTCGTCATTTTTGATTTAGACGACACCTTGCTCGACACCTGGGGCCAATTGGTACAGCCGGCCGCACGCGAAGCCTGCGAAGCCATGGTGGCGGCAGGCCTAGCCGCCGACGTTGCAAGCGCACTAGAGCAGCGCGATTTGATCTTTCGCAGGGACCCACGCGGCGACATTTACGCGGCCGTGGTCGCGCATTTCGGCGTCGACCCAAGCCGCGCCAAAGGCAAGGCCGAAGCAGCGCATCATCAACAGGTGCGCGATGCCGGCCACGACGCCTACTTCAAACGCGACGTGCGCGGCCCCTTGTCCCTCTTTGAAGGCGCGGAAGCGCTACTGCAAGCACTCAAGCCACACCATCACCTGCACTTGGTCACCTCGGGCTCGCCACCGACCCAGCGCCAAAAAGTGGACTTATTGGCGGTCGCGGCCCATTTCGACGACCTGCACTTCGTCAATTCGCCGGCAGGCGAAACCAAAGACGCGGCCCTGGCAGCCATCCGCACGCGCTACGCAGGCGTCGACGCCTCGGCTTTCCTCTGCGTTGGCGACCGCGTCGACCGCGAAATTCGCGCCGCCAATCGCCTGGGCATGATCACCTGTCGGGTGCGTTACGGCGAGTTCGCCCACCTAGACGCGGCAAACGAAGAAGAAACCCCGCATCACGAAATCACCCAGGTCACCGAACTCCAAGCCCTGCTGAAAATCAAAACAAAATAAAAGCAACAGTCTAAAAACGGCCTGCCAAAACAGCCCAGGCTATCAATTGTCGACAAAAGCTATTCGTAAACCCGCGCCCCGGCCAATGTATCGGCAAAAAATTGCCACTGAGGCCCATCGAGATCGATCCGTTGGCCGGTCCCGCGGTCGAACCCGTCGAGGTCAGACGCATACGCATGCAGGGCTTCAATAAAAAGGTCTAACCGATTGTTTTCCCAGGTCTCTCCATGCTTTTTAAAATCCTGATGCAGTCGCTGAAGAAACTGCAAGAAATCCTCTCGCGACCTAATTTCTCCCTCAAAGTCATCCAAATCCATAAAGACCTCCCTATAAACAACCATTCTAACGCGCAGCAAAGCCTAGGTAATGGTGCGAAAAAACAAACCAGGTAAAGGCCTGCGACGAGGCAAATGGTGGAATCTGACATCGCGGGTTCCGCGCGGATAAAAGCGAAAGAACGCACGCGCCAATCCTTCCGAGGCGGCAGCGGCGGCGGACGGGGGCGGCCGCAGGGACGCCCTTCCTACCCAAGCCCATCGAAGGTAACCAATGTCCCAGGCGCGTTTCTGAATAAAGGGGCCGCTTTCCTCCCACGCCTTCGAAGAACGGCTTCTTCCGCCGGGCGGAAGCGGCAACCAAGGGAAATCTCCGCAAATCGCCCTTCCTCATGTTATTTTGGGCCGGTTTGCCGTGTGTCGAAACCGAGGGAGGTCCTTTGATGAATGCCGTGTCCCGTGAACGGGAACCAGAATTAAGTGTCGAACAAGTCGGCGTGTTACTGCGGCGTGCCACGATGGCCTCGGTCTCGGTGGCGGCGGTGCTGATTGTCGTCAAATGGGGCGCATGGTGGACCACCGCTTCCGTCAGTGTGTTGTCTTCGCTGGTCGACTCCCTTTTGGATGCCTTGGCCTCGCTCATCAACTTTTTCGCCGTGCGCATCGCGCTCAAACCGGCCGACCACAACCACCGCTTCGGTCACGGCAAAACGGAAGCGGTGGCTGCGATGGGCCAAGCACTGGTGATTGCCGGCTCGGCCGCGTTTCTCGTTTACGAGTCGGTGCTGCGGTTCATTACACCGCGCGCGGTGGCTCACGGCGAGGTTGGCATCGCTGTGATGGTGTTTTCGATTGTGCTGACATTGGTGCTCGTGCTGTATCAACGGCACGTGGTCCGCAAAACGCGTTCGCTGGCGATTGACTCCGATCAACTCCATTACACCGGCGATATCCTCATGAACGGGACCATTATTGTGTCGCTGGTCGGCGCCGACTTCTTTGAATGGACCTGGGCCGATCCTTTATTCGGCTTGCTGATTGCCGGCTACATCCTCAACTCGGCACGGCAAATTCTGTCGGGTGCGATGGCGATGCTGCTGGACCGCGAGTTGCCGAGCGAAATTCGTCGCGACATTTTTCTGCGTGCGCGCGGTGTGGCGGGCGTGCGTGGTGTTCACGATTTGCGCACGCGGCGCAGCGGCATGCATTACCTTGCCCAAATGCACGTGGAGCTGGACCCCACACTTAATTTATATGATGCCCATTTGATCGGCGAGCAGGTCGAACGCACCATTCAAGCTGTTTATCCTCAAATGGAAATCTTGATCCATCTCGATCCCGAAGGCTATCAAGAGCCTGAAGACGGCTTTGATGTGGTCCTCGAACAGCGTGAAAAGCCTGAGCCGCAAGGGTTCCAGAAATAAGCGAAATTTTTGTGAAAAAACGGGTTGACCGTTCTGAGAAAACCCCATAGAATCACCGCTTGAATGTGAACGGCTCAGCGGAGGAATGGCTGAGTGGTCGAAAGCGGCGGTCTTGAAAACCGTTGACCTCATGGGTCCGTGGGTTCGAATCCTACTTCCTCCGCCATTCACATTCTTACAATTTAGGTTGGAGAGATGCCGGAGTGGCCGAACGGGGTTGCCTGCTAAGCAATTGTCCTGGCAACGGGACCAAGGGTTCGAATCCCTTTCTCTCCGCCACCTAATCGGTTGGTTGTCAAAAGTCGCGTTAAGCGGCTTTTTTTATTTGTACTTTTCCTCGGTTCCGCCTAGCGCGATGAACCCACGCAACCCAAACCCGATCTGAAAATTACCAGCCGTTTCTCCCTTTTCGGGTTGAAACGCGACCGGTCGTCGTACTTATACCTGGGCGGCGCTTTTGGGGGAATCCAAAGGCGCGGTCGTTATCCGGGCTGTATCCCTGTTTCGGGGTCACTGGCCGGGCGCTATGATGTCGCTTACCCGGCTTTGCGCTATTGGAGAAATCATGCAATCCCCATCTGATCAAAAGGCATCCGATCCGCATCCCCACTTTTGGGCCGACCTGCGGGCGGTGATCCTTGGCAAGTCGCGCGACTATACCCAAGGGCCGATTACGCGTTCGATTATTTTGCTCGCTATCCCGATGGTGCTCGAAATGATCATGGAGTCGCTGTTCACCATCGCCGATGTTTATTTCGTCGCCAAACTCGGCGCCGAACAAGTGGCCGTGCTCGGCATTACCGAGTCGGTCATGGTGTCCGTGTTTGCCGTTGGCATCGGCCTCTCGCTGGCGACCAATGCGATGGTGGCGCGTCGCGTCGGTGAAAAAGACGCCGAGGCCGCGCGCAAATCGGCGACCCAAGCGATTTTTCTGACCTTACTGATCTCTGTTCCCATCGCGGTAGTGGGTTTGCTGTTTAGCCGGGAAATTCTGATGTTGATGGGGGCCTCGGCGTCGACCGCGACGATCGGCACACCCTATATGACGATTATGCTCAGCACCAACGTGATCTTGCTGCTGTTGTTCGTCAACAACGCCGTCTTTCGCGGCGCCGGCGACGCCTTTCTGTCGATGCAGGCGCTTTGGCTCGCCAACATCATTAATATCATCCTCGATCCCTGTTTCATTTTTGGTTGGGGTCCGTTTCCCGAGCTCGGTCTGACCGGTGCTGCGGTCGCCACTTGTACCGGTCGCGGTATCGGTGTGGTGTTTCAACTCGTCATTCTCTATCGCGGCAAGGGCTTGATTTGCTTGCGTGAGAGTCGCCTCCGTTTGGATCGCGAACTGTTGATGCGCATTTTCAAGCTCTCGCTCGGCGGCATCATGCAGTGGTTGGTGGCGACCTCTAGTTGGACCTTCCTGCTGCGGGTGGTGGCGCTTTTTGGTGAGACGGCGATTGCCGGTTACACCATCGGCGTGCGCCTGGTGGTGTTTGCGCTTCTGCCGGCCTGGGGGCTGAGCAACGCCGCCGCCACGTTGGTCGGCCAAAACCTCGGTGCCGGTAACCCGGATCGCGCCGAAACCTGCGTGTGGCAATCGACCTTTCTGAACATGGCCTTTCTGGGCAGTGTCGCGGTGGTGTTTATCATTTGGGCCGAACCACTGGTGGCCGTGTTTAACCCGACGCCCGAAGTCGCGCTGGTTGCCGCCGACTGTTTGCGTTATGTCAGTTACAGTAACCTCGGCCTGGCGATTGGGCTCGTGGTTGTGCAGGCGTTTAACGGCGCCGGCGACACGCGCACGCCGACCTCGGTGAACTTGCTGTGTTATTGGTTTTTTCAGATACCGGCGGCCTATCTTTTGGCTAAAACTATGGAGCTCGGCCCGCGCGGCGTATTTATTTCGGTTGCATTATCCGAAACGCTGTTGGGTTTGGTTGGTGCCTATCTGTTCCGCAAAGGGGCTTGGAAAAACCGCCAGGTCTGATCGTGCGGTTCATTTAACCTAAGAAGCGCGATAACTCGCGGTGGTTTTAGCTAAATCACTGGGTTGCAACGGTCTGCGAAAAAATTCATCGCACCTTGTGGGTGCACTTCCGCTTTTTTAAAGCTATTTCACCTCAGGTCTTTAGACAGACCCTCGCGCGTTTATCGCGTCTGCTCGGTTTGAAAAGTTGTCGCGGCTGATCTTGTGACGGCCGTCGCTGAGATGCTTTAGGCAGTATTTAAGTACTGTATGCGAAGTTTTAATGAAGGGTCGGTAACATTTCTGTGGATTTGGTGTAGGTTGTTGGTTTGGTTCAGTGATCAAATGCTGGAATTCTGAATTAGTGTTTGTTTTGAAAGGTTTAGAGATGATTTGAGCTGTTGAGATCGGCACCTTGTCGCCGGCGTCTTTGTTCTTTTTAAAGGAGGGTGATGCACCTTTCTTGGATGTGGAAATATCTTGTGTACGAAGGAAATATCGTGATAGCCTGCGACGTTTGAGCGAAACTTTGCCAGGCGGTTTGGAAAAACCAA
This sequence comes from Holophagae bacterium, assembly GCA_030429565.1. Taxonomy (GTDB): domain Bacteria; phylum Acidobacteriota; class Holophagae; order Acanthopleuribacterales; family Acanthopleuribacteraceae; genus Acanthopleuribacter. The sequence continues at coordinate 112,362 of JAUIFE010000019.1, forward strand.
AACGGGCCCTATTTCAAGCTCGGAAAGGGTGTACGGGTTGGTTTTCTTAATGCGGATTGGTAACCATTGGCGGCCCTATTACTTCAATCACGGGGTCCGTGTCCTTTCCCAAAGTCGCCGTGCCTTGGCGCTCTACTACCATGGAAGTACCATGCTTCTAAAAGGAGTGACGCAATGAGTCACTATGCAGGAATTGCCGGCTATTACGATCAGCTCATGCACGGCGGTTACTATGATCACGAGGCGCTGAGCCAGACCATTTTCGGCGTGGTTGGTTCAGGCAAAAATCTGTTGGAGTTGGGGGTCGGAACCGGCCTGATGGTGCAACAGATGTTGAAAGGGGATGCATCCGCGAAGCTAACCGGCATTGATTACAGTTCCGCCATGCTGGAAATTGCCCGTGACCGCTTACCCGAGCAGGTCCGCTTGGTTGAGTGTGATGTGGCGGAAATGGAACTCAACGACCAATTCGATGCGGCCTTTTCCACCGGTGGAACCTGGGTCATTATTCAGTCCGAAGAAGGGCTGTTGTTGGGTACCCATCTTTATCAGGCCGAAAATGATCGGCGCGGTTTGCAGAAGGTGGCGGAGCATTTGGTGCCTGGCGGCTTGTTGCTGCTGAGTGTGCACCCGCCCCATCAGGATCACAGTTTAAACCTGTCCGAGGGTTTGATTTATACCCAATCGCTGGGGGCGCCTTCCGATCAGGGTGAGCACTTTTTCCTGGAAAAGAAATACGCTTTTTCACGCGACCAACAAAGCTTGGCCGAAGACCGGGTCATCCTGGGTTTTTACAAAGAGAGCCTGTATCCGAAAATGATGGCGGCGGCCGGTTTTCGTCCGCTTGGTTTGACCAATGACGAGAAGTTTTTTGTCTTTAAGAAGGCGTGATGCAGCGGCCTCAGGCGTCACGGCTTGGGGCCGACCCGCTTTTGCGGAATAAGGCACATTGGGTGGGTGGCCCGTATGCCTCGTGAACCGGTCCAATCGCGTGGTAGGCGACAGCATAGCCGTATTTGGCCGCCACCGCCTCGGCCCAGGCGTGAAACTCGGCGCGTGTCCATTCGAAACGGTGGTCGGCGTGGCGCATGCGGTCGGCCGGCATCTCGGGGAACAGCGCGTTGTACTCGCGGTTGGGTGTGGTTACGATGATCACGGCCGCGCCCGTGCCCGCGAAGACGTTGTGGGCGGTGAGCCCGAGCCGGTCGGCGTCGATGTGTTCGATGACCTCGACCAAACAGGCGGCGTCAAACCCCTGCAAACGGCGGTCGTGGTAGGCCAAGCTGCCGTGCAGTAAGCTAATGCGTTCCCGTTCCCGTTCGCTTTTTTGCTCGAGTTTCAGGCGGCGTGCGGCAATTTCCAGAATGCGGTGGCTGACATCCATACCAACGATGCGGGAAAATTCCGGCTGTTCCAACAGTTTTTTGAGCAACTTGCCTTCACCGCAGCCGAGATCGACTACCGAACGCACCTTTTCCGCCTGGAGCAGTTGCACCACCGTCTCCAGCCGCGTTTGGTTGAGGTTCATTGGTTTTTCGACCGATGCTTCGACTTGTTGGTCGTCCGGCAGATCTTCCGGCAGCGATTCCTCGCGGAAGAGTTGTTCAATGGCGGCGTTGGCCAGCGCACGTCGGTTGACCATATAACGCCGCGCAATCGTTTCACGATGCGGGTGGTCTTTCAACCAACCCTCGCCGTGGTTCATCAACTTTTCGATTTCGGCAGGGCCGATATAATAATGTTTCTCGCGGTCAAGGGCCGGGATCAAAACGTAGAGATGGCTCAGTGCTTGGGTGAGCGGTATCTGGTGGGTGAGCGTTACGCTGAATACCGAGGCGCCGCCCCATTCGGGAAAGGCCGTATCAAGCGGGTGTTCTTGAGCCTCGACCTGATAGCCCAGCGGTTCAAACAAGTCGCGCAGCACTTTTTCACCGCCGCGCACCGGCAACACCGGCAGATGGAACGCAAGCGGGATGGCTTGCTGCACCAACTCGGGTCGTTTTTTGCAATTGCCGGCAAGGGCGGTGCCGAACACCTTGGAAATGGCGGTACTCAAAAACGACGAGGCGGCATAGGGCCGGTCGTTGACGTAATGGCCCAGCGTGCGCGAGGTGCCTGGTGGCGCCTTGAACGAGCGCACCAGCGCGATCGGATCGATTTCCAGCAACAGTGCCGCCGTGCAGCGCGTGTCGCTGCTCTCCGGGTAAAACACGAGCGCTTCGCCGTAGCTCAGTTCGAAGTTGTGCACGCGGTCTGGATTTTTGTGCAGCAGGTAACCCAAATCCTGCGCGGGCTGGTGGGTGGTGGAAATGGTCAGCAGCATGACAGCCTCTCGTTTGACGGTGTGAGTCGGTTACAGACGGGGGTCGATGGGTTCGGTTTCCAGCGCAGCGACGGCGATGACACATTCGTGAACGCGCGAAATGGTGTCGCCCTCGGCCCAGCGCGCCAAACCTTCCATGCCGAGCGCCCATTCGCGCACGGCATTGCGGTGTTTGAGTGTCAGGCCGCGTTGGCGCAAGCGTTCCAATTGCTCGGGTTCGGTATAGTCGGGGCCGTAGATGATGCGCAGGTAATCGCGTCCGCGACATTTGATCGCGGGCAAAACCAGGCGGTTTTCTTCGCAGACCGCCATGAAGGGGATCGGTTTGACGACCATGCCCTCGCCGCCGGCTTCGGTCATGTCTCGCCACCACTCGGTGACGGCGGCTTCGGCGTCGCGGTCGGCCAACTGCAGGCGGCGGTACCGCGTTTTCTGCAGTAGCTCGGGATCGGCGTCGGCCAGACGGTCGGCCATCGCCATGTGCCACAAGTGATCCTTGTCGAAATGGGCCTGGCCCTCGCTTGCCAGAATATGAAACGGCGCGACGCGCAGCCCTTGCAAGCCGTCGGTGGCCCAACAGTAAGTGCCGTAAGCACGGCGGTACTTGTCCAGGTTCTCGGCGCGCTTTTGCCAAGCGGTGAGTTTGTCGTCGAGCGCCAGACCGCGGTCCGTGGCTTGGCGCAGCGCGCTGATCGTGGCGGGAATCGCCGCGCCGGCGGCCGCCCCGACACGGGCGTATTGGTTTTGCAGTAAGTCCAAACCCTTGGCCGACCAGGGCATGATTTCGCAATCCAATGTCAAACGATCCGTGGCCAGTTCACGCCACAAACCGGCTTTTTCGACGGCCGCCGCTAATCGCGTTAAAAACGCCTGTTCCAAGGCCGCCTCGGCAAAAAAGCGGCGACCGGAGCGGGTGTAAACCGTGCCCAAAACGTCTTCTTCCAGGTTAAAGGCGTGACGCGCGGCGGTGACGTCGCGACAGACCTGAACGACGGCGCGCGAGCCCATGTGTTTTTCCTGGCAAATGACTTCCTCGATGTCTTTTTTGCGGTAATAGGCAAAGGCTTCTTCGGGGTGTTCCAGGTAGCCGTCGCGCTTACTGGTTTCAGGTGGCGCCATGGTGGCGGGTATGTAAGTCAGCAGGCGCGGATCGATGGCAAACCGGCTGATGACCTCGACCGCCGCCATGCTGTATCCCTCGCGAATGGTGATCTGGCGATTGAAACGCGTGTTGATGATGCGTTTGCCGCGCACATCGTCCAAATAGAAGGTATTTGCCCCCTGGCCGTTGGGCGCCTGATCTTCGGTATTGAGTGGCTTAACCGGTTCGTAGTGAAGCGCGTGCGCTGGTTCTTCGACCAGCTCGCGTTCCGGCCAGCGCAGCGCGGTTAGCTTGCCGCCGAAAACACAGCCGGTATCCAAACAGATGGTGCGGTTGACCCAGGTCGCCGTGGGCACCGGCGTGTGGCCGTAAACGACTGTCGCCTTACCGCGATATTCGGCGGCCCAATCGTAGCGAACCGGTAAGCCGTAGTTGTCGGTTTCCCCCGAGGTCTCGCCGTAAAGGGCAAACGAACGCACGGCGGCCGAGGCGCGACCCGCCATCGATTCCTTCATGCCCGCGTGGGCGACAATCAACCGGCCGTCCTCCAAGATGAGGTGGCTGACCAGGCTGTTGATAAAGGTGCGGACGCGGGCGCGAAACGCTTCCGATTCGCCTTCCAACTGGTTGACGGTGGTTTCCAAGCCATAAGTAAGTTTGACACGGCGACCGGCCAACCAGCGTTCCAGCTTGTTTTCGTGGTTGCCAGGCACGCACAGGGCGACGCCGGCGTCGACCATGTCCATTGCCAAACGCAAGACGCGGTTGCTGGCCGGACCCCGGTCGACCAGGTCACCCAAGAAAATGACACGGCGTTTTTCGGGATGGCTGACGGTAAAACGCGCCGCGTCACCGCTGCCGGTTTCCGTGATCTGGTAACCCAATTTGGCCAGCAAGGCCAGGGTCTCGTCAAAGCAACCGTGAATGTCGCCAATGATGTCGAACGGACCGCGTTCATGGCGTCGATCCGGCCACATCGGCTGGACTTCGAGGGTAGCGGCATTGACGGCCTCTTCGCCTTCGAGGCGGAACACATGGTGGAAGCCTTCTTTTTTCAGGTGTTTGATGGAACGACGCATGTCGCGGTGCTGGCCGCGTACCACGTGCGGCCCGAAGTTGCGGTCCGGTCGTTGGTCATTGCGCGCCAGGCAGAGAGCTTCGGGCATGTCGAGCACGACGGCGACCACGCGGGCGTGGTAACTTTTGGCCAGTTTTACCAGCGAGGCGCGCGCGTCTTGTTTGACGCTGGTGGCGTCAATCACCGCGCGTTTACCGCGTTTCAAACGCAAACCGGCCCAGTAGTGCACCAAGTCAAAGGCGTCTTTCGAGGCGGTTAAACTGTTCTCATCATCGCAAACCATGCCGCGACAGCGGTCGGAAGAGATGATTTCCGTGGGTAAAAAGTGCTTGGCGGCAAAGGTTGACTTGCCGCTGCCGGAAGGGCCGATCAACACGATCAGCGATAATTCGGGGATCGAAAGCTTCATAGTTCACTCACTTGGCGGGTGGCTGGGGTGTTCGTCGGTCACCGCGTTCCATGGGTTATTCGGTTACGCGCTATCCAAAGGTAAATCCGCTTACAAAAAAAGGGCCCAACTGACGATGGGCCCTTTTCGGGTTATTCGAAACGCGATTATCGGATTTAGCCGAGCGCACCCATGCCGAAAAAGACCTGTTTCTTGAGGAATCGGTAAACCCAATAATCTTCGGGGATCTCTTCATCGGGCAAGTGGTGCGAGTGGCGCGGCTCAATCGATTCAATTTCGCTGAGTGCATCGCGCGTGCTGTAGTCGGTGGCGCCGTGCTCGCGAATGAAGCCGGCCAGCTCCTGCGGATGTTCCAAAATAACGCAGCCCTTGGTGCGGTCTTTGACAAAATTTTGGAAACCGCGCAAATAGGCGCTTTCATTGATGGTTGAGAACAAATCGTCGCGGTTGTCCTGCACGCGGTCGGTGGCAAACGACAAAGGGGGACAGGGCTCAATGCTGCCCTCGGGACCGATGTGAAAACCCAGGCCCGTCGCCGCCGGGCAAAAAGCCTCGCCTTCAGCGGTCCAGTAGGTGTCGATGAGCAGAATCGGGTGTTTGCGGCGCAAACGCAGTAACCGGCGGCGCATGTCGACAATTTGCGATTTCTGCATGCAGTATTCCGGGTGAGACTCTTCGCCGACCGGGCGGTAAATGTAGTACCACAGGTACATGGCGCCTTTATCGATGAACATCTTGACGTAATCGTCCGACATCACCTCTTCCATGTTTTTGCCGGTGGCCGTGGTGGCAATTCCAAAGAATAATTTGTACTTTCTGAGGCGGTCGAGGCCTTCCATGATTTTGGTGAAGGTGCCCTCGCCGCGGCGCATATCGTTTTGGGTTTCCATGCCGTCGATGCTGATTAAGGGCGTGACATTGCCCAATTTGGCCAGTTTCTGAACCACTTCTTCGCTAAAAAACATGCCGTTGGTGATGACTTGGAAGTAGCAGTCGGAATGGCGCTCGAAAATCGACAACAAATTCTTGTGCAAGAAGGGTTCGCCGCCAAGCAGCGTGTAATAGTAAGCGTTTTGTTTTTTTCCGTTTTCGATAATGGCGTCGATGTCTTCGGTGGGCATGTGACGCGCCTTGCCGACCTTTTCGACCCAACAGCCTTGGCAGCGCAGGTTACAGGTATTGGTGAGGGCCACAAACATGAAAGGTGGATAGAGCACGTCGTTTTTGAGCCGTTTCTTGTACGAGTGAATGGCTTTCATGCCTTTGAAGCCGTAGAGATAAGCTGCTTTGTAGGCGACCTTGGGCGCAAGTTCGGTGGCCATTCGGTAAGTGAAACGGGCGAGCATGAATGCATCTCCTTGGATAAGTGGCTTATTTTAACCCGAACCGGGGGCCGCGTTTGGGTCTTCGTGCCGAGGTCGGCTAGGGCGGGTGCGGCGCGGGACCTGTCTGCATAGCTTACGTACCAAACGCGGCTGAGTTTTGCTTGCGTTGATCGCGAGTGCGGCGAGCGGTTGTTTTCGTCCAGGATGAACGGCCGGCGTCGATTACAGCGAGCACTCGGCTTCAGCCACGCTGCGTGGGTTTTCCAGGCACCAGGCGACGGCTTGTTTGAGCATGGCCGCCGCCAGTTCAATGTCGTCGCGGGTCGTGAAACGGCCCCATGAAATGCGCACGGCTTGACGCGCCTGCGCCGGCGTTTGGCCCATTGCCAAAAGTACGCGCGACGGACCCGGCGTTTGGCTGCTGCAGGCCGCGCCTTGGGAAACGGCCAAACGCGGTAAACGGCCCAAGAGCCGGTCGGCCTCGATGCCGGGAAACCGCAGGTTGAGATTGTGGGCGAGGCGTGGTTTTAAGGCGCCGTTTATGCAGTAGCCGCCGTGCACATCGGTCAACTGTTCGCGCAGAAAGGTGCCGAGCTCGGCGGCGTGGCGTTGATCCTGGGCGCGTTCGGTAAGGCACAATTGCAAGGCGGTTGCGGTGCCGATGATGCCCGGGACGTTGAGCGTCCCCGAGCGAAAACCGCGCTGGTGACCGCCGCCGTGCATTTGCGCCGTCAGGCGGACGCGCGGGTTTTTGCGGCGCACCCACAAACCGCCTGATCCGCGTGGTCCGTAAAATTTGTGGGCGGTGAAGGTCAGCAAATCGATACCGGCCGCCTCCACGTCGAGCGCGATTTTGCCCGCCGTTTGCGCTGCATCACAGTGGAAAAACGCACCGTGCTGTTTGGCGAGCGCGCCGATGGCGTGAATGTCGTGCAATACGCCGATTTCGTTGTTGGCCGCCATCAACGAGACCGCCAGGGTGTCCGCTCGAAAGGCTTCGGCCAGCGCCGTCATGTCCAGGTGGCCGCGCTCATCGTGGGGCACATAGCTGATTTCGTAGCCGCGTGTTGCCAAATGAGCCAGGACATCCATGACGGCACTGTGTTCGGCCCGGCTTGAGATGATGTGGCGTTTGCCGTCGCCGTGGTGGTCGGCCAGCCCTTTGAGCGCCAAATTATTGGCTTCAGTGGCGCCACTGGTGAAGATGAGGCCGAGTGGATCGGCGTTAAATACCGCGGCGACCGCGTCCCGTGCCGCCGTAACCGCGCTGTTGACCCAACGGCTCGGTCCGTGGCCACCCGCCGGGTTGGCGAAATGGATACGCATGTAGGGCAGCATGGCCTCAATGACGCGTTCGTCCATGGGGGTTGTGGCCTGGTAGTCGAGGTAGATTGAACTGGAGTAATCGATATCGTTCATGGTGAGGTCCCTGTTGGTGACACATGCTGAGTTTCACGAAAGTGTGCCAACCCATGCTACCATTTGCTGTGGTTGCCTCACTACAACTGACGTGTGCGATACCCGCGAATTTCGCGCGACCGCGAGACCCTCGGTCTCGCCCAATGCGATCCTTTGTGAAACCTAAATACGCGTTACCAACGTACAAGCAGCTATCAACTTTTTACCGCGGCCTAACGCAACGTCACAACGCGCGGCCGCCGGTGCCGAACACCACCCTTGATTACTTCTAGGAATTATCAAAGCATGATTGGATCCAACGAGACGATCGCGTATAAGCGGTCCCGTTTTTCGACCCGTCTTCCCCGTTTTTATCGCTTCACCCAGGCGCACTTTTGGATTGCCGGCGAAGACGACGGTATTCTGCGGGTCGGTCTTACCAAGTTTGCCACCCGCATGTTGGGTGATTTGGTCGAGACCGGACTTGAAGTGCCGGTTGGCAAAACCATTCGCATTGGCGATGTGATTGGCTTCATTGAGTGTCTGAAAGCCGCGTCCGACCTCTACGCCGTTGTAGAGGGCGAAGTCACGGCCTTTAACGAGGCGCTCAACGAATCGCCGGAATGGTTGGTTAAGGACGGCTACGGCAAAGGTTGGTTGTACGAAGTTCGCGGGGTGGGTGAGCCCAAGGCCTTGGACGCCGAGGGATACGCCGCGTTTTTGGATGAAACAATTGATCGCATGATGGGAGAAGGTTATGGAGAGCCCTAAACAATCGGCGCGTTACATTATGATCGGCGGCTTTTTAGGTGCCGGTAAAAGTACCGCCATTGCGCGGCTTGCGAGCCGTTTGGCCGATCGCGGCTTGCGCGTCGGACTAATCACCAATGACCAGGGCAACCGCTTGGTCGACACGTTGAACCTGAGCGCGCGCGGGTTTGACGTTGAAGAAATTCCCGGCGGCTGTTTTTGCTGCCGATTCGATTCCCTCATGCAGGCCGCTGAGAACCTGTCGCGCGAAACGCGGCCCGATGTGTTCATCGCCGAGCCGGTTGGGAGCTGCACCGATTTGGTTGCATCCGTGTCCTACCCGCTGCGTCGCATTTACGGCGACCAGTTTCGCGTGGCGCCGTTAAGTGTGCTGGTTGATCCCCGTCGCGCGCGCCGCGTGTTGGGTTTAAGCGACGAGCGCGGCTTTTCCGAAAAGGTCACCTACATTTACTTAAAACAGCTTGAAGAAGCGTCGATGATTGTGATCAACAAATGCGACCTGCTCGACGACGGCGAATTCGACGCCTTGGCCCAGGCCTTGCGCGCGCGTTTTCCCCAAGCCGAAGTGCTCGGCGCCTCGGCCCGTGAAGGAACCGGGCTCGATACCTGGTTTGACGCCGTTTGGGAACGCGATATGCCGCTTGGCGAAACCATGCCCTTGGATTACCGCATCTACGCTGAAGGTGAAGCACTGCTGGGCTGGCTCAACGCTTCCTTGAAACTCAAAGCGACCGAACTGCAAGACGGCGATCAGTTGTTGCAGAACTTGGCGCGTGCGGTGCAGCTTCGTCTCAACAGTCTCAACATCGAAATCGCTCACTTCAAAATGACCCTAGATCCGCACGACGGCAGTGGTGAAATTGCCGTGTTGAACTTGGTCGGTTCGGAATACCGCCCTGAATTCACGATGTCGCTGGTGGACCCACTCCAGACCGGCGACCTGATTGTGAACTTGCGCGCCGAAGGGGAGCCGGCCCAACTGCAAGCAGTCCTCAACGACGCCATTGCGGCCTGTCAAACCCCTGGCATTCAATGGGAACTTGAACATTTAGAATGCTTTAAGCCAGGCGAACCGAAACCCATTTACCGTATGGCGCATGCCGAGGCGGAAGTATAGCGCGGATTTGCCCCGCTCACCCCACGAGGAAGCTTGCTTATGACTGTTACCGATTCATCCGCGGCCGCCGCCGCCAAGCAGGACACCAAAATTGTGTTTTGCCACTGCGCCTACACCAAGATTTTGCCCCAAAAAGTGAAGGACCAAGTGTTGGCCGGCCTCGACGCCGCCGACGTCGCTGTTGAAGAAGTTGAAGACCTGTGTCGGATGTCGGCAGAAAAAGACCCGCGTTTGCAAGAACTGGCCGGCGAGAAAACGCTCAAAATCGCCGCCTGTTTCCCGCGCGCCGTGAAATGGTTGTTCCACGCGGCGGAAACCCCGCTCGACGACAGCCGTCACGAAGTGCTCAACATGCGTGAATCCTCGGCTGAGGAAGTGTGCAGCGCGATTGTTGGTGAAAGTGTGACCGTACCGGAAGAGGTACCCGAAGCCGTCGCTGAAAAAAGTCAACCTTGGAAACCCTGGTTCCCGGTCATCGACTTTGACCGCTGCACCAACTGCATGCAGTGCTTGAGCTTCTGCTTGTTCGATGTTTACGGCGTGTCCGCCGATAAAAAAATCCAAGTGCAAAACCCAACCAAATGTAAAACGGACTGTCCGGCCTGTTCGCGCGTTTGTCCCGAAGCCGCCATCTTGTTTCCCAAATACCGCGCCGCGCCCATTAACGGTGCGCCGGTTAGCGAAGCCGATTTGGATCGCGAAAAGATGAAGGTCGACATTTCATCGTTACTGGGCGGTGACATTTACAGCCTGTTACGCGACCGCTCCACGCGGGCCCGATCGCGCTTTTCCAAGGAACGCGACGAGGAGCGTGCGCTCAAAGAACGCAAGCGCTGCCTGAAAAAGCTGCAAGAAACACTGGATATTCCGCAAGAACTGATGAATCAATTGCCTTCGTCCGAACAAATTCAAGATAAATTCAGTCAAGCATCGCAACGACCGAAAACTGAAGGCTAGGCGCCGCGACCCGCGTCTGTTGTCGCAACGCGTGGGTCGATTTAGTGTGGTTAACGATAGGGGAGCAACACCATGAGTACCAGCGAATTTACCATCCCGAAGATGATTACCTCGCGCGCCGAACGGCCCGCCGAGGCCAACGTGCCGCCGACCCAAGAACTGCGCCGCCAAATTAAAGACAAAGTGCGTGCCTTTGTGACCGAAAAAGCCTTGGTGCCGCCGATTCCCATCGACGACCTCAAAGTGTACGCGGTCGAGCTGGCCGAGCGCGAAGGGATCTCCCACGATTTCCTCAACTTTTTGGCCGTGTTAATGAACAACCAAAGTTGGGAAGACACACTGGCGACGATCCCTTTTAACCGTCGCTTGCTGTTATTACCCAAGTGTTTGCGCACCGAAGCCGTGTGTCCGGCGCCCTTCGATGAGTTCGGCCTGCTGTGCAAACAGTGCGGTCAGTGTTCGCTGGAAGACCTGCAAATCGAAGCCGAGAAACTCGGGTACGCTGTGCTGATTGCCGAAGGGTCCGCGTTGGTCATGGCCATCATCGAAACCGGCAAAATCGACGCCATTGTCGGTGTTTCTTGTCTATCCGTGCTCGAACGCGCCTTCCCCTACATGGAAGCCGCCGCCATTCCCGGCGTCGCCATCCCGCTGCTGCAGGGTGATTGCCTCGATACCAACGTCGATCTCGACTGGGTTTGGGATGCGATTCACCTGTCCAGTGAAGACAAAACGCGTCGGCTCAATTTAGAAACCCTGCGCAAGGATGTCAGCGGCTGGTTCACCGACGAACATCTGAGCCAAGTCATGGGCCCGGCCCAAGGCGAAAGCGAAAAAATCGCGCGCACCTGGCTGCGCCGCAACGGCAAACGCTGGCGCCCTTTTCTCGCCGCCTGTGTCGCCAAGGCGCTGGCCGAGGATCCCGAGGCGCCGTTGCCCGAGACCTTCCACAAATTAGCCGTCGGCATTGAATGTTTTCACAAAGCCTCGCTCATTCACGACGATATTGAGGACGGCGACGACCTGCGTTACGGCGAGCAAACCCTGCACGCGCTTTACGGTGAAGCCATGGCCATTAACATCGGTGACTTACTCATCGGTGAAGGTTACCGCTTGATTGCCGAGTGCGAGGCGCCGCCCGCCGCTGTTGCTGAAATGCTGCGTATTGCCGCCATTGGTCAGCGCGATCTGTGTGTGGGTCAAGGTCGTGAGCTCGAGTGGTTGCGCGCGCCGCTGCCGCTAAAAGTGAACGACGTGCTGGGCATTTTCTCCAAAAAAACCGCGCCTGCTTTTGAGGTCGCCTTGCGTATTGGCGCCGCTTTCGCCGGTGCCGACGCCAAGGTTCACGATGCCCTGGCCACTTACAGCGAGGCGCTCGGCATTGCCTACCAAATCCACGACGACTTACAGGATGCCGGCGCCGATGAGGCCGATGACATCGAAGCGCTGCGGCCTTCGGTCCTGCTGGCCATGGCCCATCAACGGGCCAAGGGCGAGGACAAGGCATTTTTAACCAAACTTTGGTCGCGCCAAACCGGTGACCATCCCGATTATGCCGCCGAAGTGAAGCGGCTGTATCAGGTTCACGACATTGTCGACCGCGCCCAACAAATGGAAAACACCTACCGCGACCAGGCCGTGAAATCACTGCAAGCACTGGAGAGTATTAACCTCAAAGGCTTGTTGCGACGCGTGCTTGGCAAAATTTTCGACGATCTTGAAATAAAGGATTGGTGCCGTGAGTATGAGGCTCGAAATGCTGCAGACCGCGAGGCTCGCACCCCGTTTACTGTCTGACGCTAGCGAACTCGTCGCGCGCTTTACCTTAGATCAGCTTCATCCTCAGGGTGGGTTCGTCGATCGCGGCGGCGATTGCGACCTGTATTACACCGTTTTCGGTTTAGGCAACCTGTTGGCTTTGCGCCAAACCGTGCCGCACGAGACCCTTGCCGGTTATTTGCAGCGCTTTGACGCCGGTGCCGAGCTCGACCTGATCCACCGTTGCGCGCTCGTGCGCGCCTGGGCCGGGTTGGGCGCCGTGCCGGCCGACTTGCGCGACGGCTTGGCCGCCGGTATTGAAGCTTATCGCAGTGACGACGGGGGTTTTAACGAAACGCGCGGCGAAGCCGAGGGCAGCGCGTACGGCGCTTTCTTGGCCGTCGCCGCCTACCAAGATTTGGAACGCGACCTGCCGCAAGCCGAACGCGTGCTGGCCTCGGTGCAAGCCTTGGCCACTGCCGATGGTGGCTTTTCCAATTATCGCGGCTTGCCGGTTGGGACCACGCCCGCTTTTTCCGCCGCCGAAAACGTGTTGCGTGCGCTTGGACAACCCCTCGACGCCGACCGCGCTTCGTGGCTGATGGATCGCCGGCAACACGGCGGCTTTCTCGCCGTTCCGGGTGCACCCATGCCCGATCTCCTGTCGACCGCCGTTGCTTTGTACGCCTTGACCGCCATGCAGGTATCGCTCGATATTATCCGGGAACCCTGTCTGGATTACATTGATACCCTGTGGGTTAACACCGGCGCTTTTTACGGGAATTGGGGCGATGACATCCTCGATTGCGAATACACCTTTTACGGATTGCTCGCTTTGGGTTGTTTGGCGCTCTGAAAAAGTGACTAAGTGTGATCTAGCGCGAATTATATTGAATAGGGAAACGCGAAACTTGAAGAAATCCTTTCTGGAGTCGATGTTAATTTGGTGTCCCTAGAAAAATAATTTGGTTGCGTTGTTAATGCAGGAGTAGTTATGACTGCGCTAGGAATGAATCGGACCTTTGAACCTGCTGATTTTGTTTGGGCCCACCAGACCCTGGTGGACGGCCTGCTCGGTTGGCGCGAGCTCGACGGCTTTTGGGAAGGGGAACTCTCCACCAGCGCACTGTCCACCGCCACCGCCGTTGTCGCCCTTTATTTAGTTGATAGCGACGGCTACCGACCCATGATCGTCGACGGTGTTCACTGGTTGGCGCGCAACGCCAATGCCGACGGTGGTTGGGGCGATACCGTGCGCAGCGATTCAAACGTCAGTACCACCGCCCTTGCCTGGGGTGCTTTGTCGCTCGTCGACGACCTGACCACCCGTGCCGCCGTTCAGCAAGCCGAAGCTTGGTTGACCGAGGAAATTGGCACGCCCACCCCCGAAAACATCGCCACCGCCATGCGGCGCATCTACGGTGCCGACCAAACCTTTGCCGTGCCGATTCTGACCATGCTCGCGCTTTGTGGGCGCATGGGTTCCGGTCGCGGCGCTTGGCGCCACATCAACCACTTGCCGTTCGAACTGGCCGCCGTGCCGCAAAAGTGGTATCACCTGCTGCAGTTGCCCGTCGTGAGTTACGCTTTGCCCGCGCTGATCGCCATTGGCCAAACCATCCAACACCACAAACCCACCTGGAACCCCGTCACCGGTGTCGCGCGTATGTTGACGCGCGGTCGCACCCTGGACATTCTCACGCGCATTCAGCCTGAAGACGGCGGTTTTCTCGAGGCGGTGCCGCTGACCTCTTTTGTGGTGATGTCGCTCGCATCCATGGGCCACAAGGACCATCCGGTCGTGCAGAAGGGTTGCGCCTTTCTCAAATCGCTGGTCAAACACGACGGATCCTGGGCGATTGACACCCACCTCGCCACCTGGCTGACGACGCTTTCGATTAACGCGCTGTCGCGCCACGGTGATTTCCTCAAAGACGCCGACAAAACCAAGCTCAAAAAATGGCTGCTCGATCAGCAGTACCACCACGTCCATCCCTTTACCGGTGCCGAGCCGGGTGGATGGGCCTGGACGCCGCTGCCAGGCGGTGTGCCCGATGCCGACGATACCTCTGGTGCCGTGATTGCGCTTGCCAATTTGGCCGAGGCCTCCCACGAAGTCGACCAGGCCGCCAAGGCCGGGCTCGGTTGGTTGGCGGGCTTGCAAAATCGCGACGGCGGCATGCCCACCTTCTGCCGTGGTTGGGGTAACCTGCCCTTTGACCGCAGTTGTCCCGACATCACCGCCCACGCCCTGCAGGCCTTTTCCGCGTGGAAGTTTCGCGGTGTGGTCGGCGACGAACACGACGACACCATTGAACGCGCCAAGCAGTATTTGGCGCAAACGCAGCGGCCCGACGGTAGTTGGGTGCCGCTGTGGTTCGGCAACCAAGCCGACAGCCACAACGAAAACCCCGTGTACGGCACCGCCAGGGTTTTGTTGGGCTTGCAAGCTTGGTGGGCCATGGACGACACCGTCGACGCCCAGTTGGTCAACATGATCAAACGCGGTCGCGCTTGGCTGCGCAATCAAATTAACGAGGACGGCGGCTACGGCGGCGCCCGTGGTTTGCCCTCATCGATTGAAGAAACCGCTTTGGCGATTGAAGCCCTCGCTGTCGGTTTACCAGAAGAAGTCGTTGAGGATCCTGCGCTGATTGCCGATTGGCACCGCATCCAGTCGGCTGTCGCTTGGCTAATTGACCACGTGCGCCTCAAAGGCGAAATGGAAGCCGCCCCGATTGGGTTCTACTTCGCCAATCTGTGGTACTTCGAACGTCTGTACCCACTCATTTTCGCAACCGGCGCCATCAACGCCGTCGCCGCTAGGAGGGCGTGGTTTCGCGTCGCACCCGGTCTCGTCTCGATACCCGCCTGACGCCTGAGGTTACGCGGCGCATAATCCAGCAAAGCACACCGGCCGCGCGCCGGTAGGCCAACCCATTTTGCATCAGGGCCAAGTGCGTCGCCATTGGTCGGACGTGGACGGATGTGCAGGAAATGGAGCGGATTATCTTGGCCTGGCTCGGCCAAGCGGCACGGCGTGCGTCAACAATTATTGAATGAGCGTAGGTGAGCTAAGTTCTTGCTTTAAATATCTTGACGCCTGTGGTCGGCGGTCTCGGCCGCGATTAACGGTTCTATTTGACGGAATGTCCTTAATGCGAGCCATATTATTCCGATAGCTATAAGTACATCCGCTTAATGACCAAAGAGCCATTTTCACCAAGGTACCGACGACCGAGCCGGCACCCCTCAGCATGATCCGAAGAGGGAGCCATGATTTACGCTGTCTTCTGTGTTCTTCTATTCTGGCAAAACCATGACCCTGACGATCACTGGGTCCGTTTGACGGAGCTGACGCCTGAGGAATTGAGCAATATTGAGGTCCTCGTTGCGGACAAGACACCGCAAAAAATTGCCGAGGTTCCACGCGCGGTCTACGTGTTAACCCAAACCGAATTGCAAAATGCGGGTGTGACCCATTTGGTCGACGCCTTGCGGTTGGTGCCCGGCGTCTTCGTTGGCCAAATTCAGGCCAACCAATGGGCATCCGGGGTGCGCGGCTTCAACAGCAGGCTGTCGCGCTCGCTGCTCGTGTTGGTCGACGGCCGGAGCGTGTACAACCCGTTGTTTGCCGGTGTCTATTGGGAACTGCAGGATACTTTGATTGCCGACATCGCCCGCATTGAAGTGATTTTGGGACCGGCCGGTTCGATTTGGGGTTCGAACGCAATGAATGGGGTGATCAACATCGTGACGCAGGCGCCGCAGGAAAGCCAGGGCGGTTTGGTCGAAATAGGCGGCGGCTCAGTTGAGGCATCGCGGCTCGCTTTTCGTTATGGTGGAACCACGGCCGGCGGTGCGGCCTACCGCGTGTACGGCAAAGGTTTTGACGTCGAGCCCGCCGTCCATGCCGAAGGCGATGCCTTCGACGCCTGGGACTCGCGTCAAATCGGTTGGGCGGTGACCCGCCGTCGGGGCGACGGCGAATTTCGCTGGCAAGGCGACGTTTACCGCAAACGGCTGGGTGAACAGACCGGTTACAGTGAAATTTCGCCGCCGCGCGTGGTGCCGTTGCTCGAGCAAAGCGTGGTTGACGGCGCCAATCTGGTCGGCCGCTGGGAGCGCCCCTTCGGCAAAAAAACCCTGTTCGTCCGATCCTTTGTGGATTGGATGGACCGCAACGATCCTCAGTTCCACGAGCGCCGTCTCACCGCTGATTTTGAACTGCGCGTGCTGCAGCCGCGCGGCAATCATCGTCTGCAGTGGGGAGGCGGATACCGCTACAGCGCTGATCGAACGACCTCGCCGCCGACGCTGTTCTTTGATCCCGCCGACGATCAACTGCATATCGGTCACTTATTCGTGGCGGACCATTGGCAGGTTCCGCGGACTCGACTCAGCCTCAATTTCGGCATGAAAATGGAGGCCAACAACTATACGGATCTTGAGTGGCAACCCAAGGTGAGTGCGATTTGGCGGCTGTCCGAACGGCTTCAAGTGTGGGCCGCTGTCTCGCGGGCCGTACGTCTGCCTTCGCGGCTAGAGCGTGGTTTGGAAATCATCAATCTCATCAACGAAGACCCCGCCACCTTTACCCATATTAGCGCCAATCCCGATTTCCAATCGGAAGAGGCGGTGATTGCCGAGTGGGGGCTGCGCCGCCGTTTTCATGCGACCTTCGCATCTCACATCAACCTGTTCCACGGTACCTACCGAAACCTGCTGAGCATTGAGGTTGAGCCGGCGACTTTTATCCCTGATCCTGAGCCGGGCCGCTTCGAAATTCCCTTCACCTTGGGTAACGGCCTGAGCGCGGAAGCGAGTGGCGGCGAATGGCAAGCGCGCTGGCAACCTAATGACGATTGGTTGGTGAAGGCTCATTTTGCCTACCTCGACCTCGATCTTGCCTTGGAACCCTGGAGCACGGACCCCTCTACCGCGGCGGGGACCGAGGGCTCAAGCCCGCACCAACAAGCGGGTTTGCATGCCTACTACACACCCAACACCACCTTTAGCGCCGGCCTGCTGCTGCGTTATGTGGGCGATATGCCCGCCGTTGATGTCGACGCTTATTGGCAGGCCGACCTGCACCTCAGTTACCGGGTCGGTCAACGCTGGCAAGCGGCGCTCACCGGCAATCGGTTACGCGCTTCGCGCCAGAGTGAGTTCGACGGCCAAATCGCTTTCCGTCGCGCTTGGCGCGCCAAACTTTCTTACCGTTGGTGATGCCTTGATGACTCAGCTCGTCTTAACCCCGCTATTGGTTGTCGGCCTATGCCTGTTGCCGGCTCAACAGTCGCGTCCCAAGGTGTTGTACATCGAGGGGGCATTCCTGTATGTGTTTGGCAAGTACATTACTTGGCCGGCCGACAGTATTCAGGCCAAAAATCCCCAGTTCGTGATCGGCATTCTCGGCGAGGATCCGTTTGGCCCGATTCTGGAAAAAATGGTGGCCGGCAAGAAGGTACGCGGTAAAGAGGTCGTCGTCACCACCTATACCCGATTGGCCGACACGCGCAATTGCCACATTCTCTTCGTCGGCGGGATGCCACAACGCCAATGGAACCGCACCTTTGCCTTTCACCGTGAAACCGCCGTGGTGACTGTCGGCACCGTCTTCGAACAACTCGACGCCGGCTGCATGATCGTCTTTCGCGTGGAAGGCGACAAAGTCACCTTTGACATTGACCTGGGATTGGCGCGCGACAATCGACTCGACATCAGTTCGAACCTGCTCAAAATTGCCGCCACGGTCCGCAAATAACGAGGCGCACCGCCATGATCAAATCCATCCGCATGCAGCTCACCCTTCTCGGCGCCCTGTCTTCGCTGGCGGCGTTGTCCTTGGTGCTAGGGGTCTTTTGGTTTTACGAATTGAAGAATGTGGCCGCCGACCGCCTTGAGTTGGAGCGGCAGATGGCGCTGATTTCCCATATCGTCGCAACCAATATCGTTTCGGCTTTGCAGTTCAACGACCAACAAACGGCAAGCCAAAGCATTGCCGATGTCGAATCGGATCCGAACCTGTTGATCCTCGCGATTTACGATGCGGATGGTAGCCTTTTTACGGTTTACCGTGACGAACGTTTGCCGGCGGGTACCGAGCCACCGGCGCGTTACCGAACCGACGAGCCCGAGCCCGATCTCAAGTTGGATGCGCAGCATTTGGTGCTGGCGCGTGCCATTCAGTTTGACGGCGAAAATGTCGGCTACTTGTGGCTGCTCGCCGACGCGAGTCGTGCGCGCCAACGGCTCACCCGTTTTTTGCAAATACTGTTTGGCACCTTGATCGTGTCTTTGTTGTGTTCCGCCTGGATGGCGGCCGTGATGCAGAAACAGATTTCCGCGCCCATTCTCCACCTCACTGATATCGCCGAACGCACCTTTCAAGCCGACAGCTTTGATTTGCGCGCGACCGTGCCGGGCCATGGCGAAATTCAGGACTTGGTCGATAAATTCAACCACATGCTGGCGGTCATGCAGCAACGTTCGGCCTTGGATCGGCGCGAACGAGAGACCAAAACCGCGATCAACCGTTTGGGTGATTTGACGCGCGGTGAAATTGCTGTTCAAGCCTTGGCGCAACAACTCATTACGTTTCTTTCAAAGCATCTAGATGCGAAGGTTGGCGCCTTTTTTATCGCCAAGCCGGACGACACGTTGCAGCTTCTCGCCGCTTACGCCTTTCAGACCCGCAAAGGCCTGCACAATCGCTTTGCTTTTGGCGAAGGGTTGGTGGGCCAGGCCGCCTTGGAAAGAGCGCTGATTCATTTTGAGCAGGTACCCGCCGACTATTTGAAAGTGGTTTCGGGTTTGGGTGAAACCGAACCGAGCAGTATTTTGGTGTGTCCGCTCGTCTACAACGATGAGGTTAAAGGCGTTCTTGAACTCGGCTTTGTGGCGGGTCCTCTCGAGGAACAAGCCGCTTTTCTCGAGCAGGTCGACGAAATGTTGGGCGTGGCGTTGCACGTGGCGGAATCGCGCGAACAACTGGATGTTTTGTTGCGCGAGAGCAAATCGCGCGCTGCCGATTTGGAAGAAACGAATCGGGTGTTGGAAGAACAAACGCAGGCCTTGCAACTGTCCCAAGCGCAGTTGCGGGAACAGCAGGAAGAATTGCAGGCCGCCAACGAGGAACTCGAAGAAAAAACCGAGGTGCTCCAACTGCAAAAGCGGGAAATTCAAACCAAAAACACCGCGTTGGCCGAAGCCGAGCGACAAATTCGCGAAAAAGCGGATCACCTCGAGTCGGTCAGCCGTTATAAATCGCAGTTCCTCGCCAATATGTCCCACGAGCTGCGCACCCCGTTAAACAGCCTTTTGATTTTGGCCAAGGGTTTGGAGGAAAACCGCGAGGGCAACCTCAACGGCGACCAAGTCGAAGAGGCGTCCATTATTTACCAAAGCGGGCTCGACCTGCTTCACCTGATCAACGACATTCTCGACCTCTCCAAAATTGAGGCGGGTCGCATGGATCTCCATCCGACCCACATCGATATCGCCCTTTTTCTCGATCGTCAGCGGCGCGTGTTCAAACCCTTGGCCGCCGAAAAAGATTTGGAGCTGATCCTTGCCTGTGACGCCGCCACACCCGAGAGCCTGTTCAGTGACGAGAAGCGTTTGGAGCAGATCATTAAAAATTTGCTGTCCAATTCGATCAAATTTACCGAGCAGGGGCAAGTCAGTCTGCAGGTTACCAAGGCGGCGCCGCAAAGTGGGTATCCTGCGGATTGGTTGTGTTTCGCCGTCAGTGATACCGGCATCGGTATTGAGAAAGAGAAACATCAACTCGTTTTTGAAGCCTTCCAACAGGCTGATGGTTCGATGAGCCGTCTTTACGGCGGCACCGGTTTGGGTCTGGCGATCACCAAAAGCCTGGCGACCTTATTGGGCGGGGACATCACCTTGACCAGTGAGGTGGGTCAAGGCACCACCTTCCGCCTCTTTTTGCCGCGGGTCTTGCCCGGGGATGGGTCGGCCAAACAGGTGCCCGCCGCGGCGCCGGCGTTGGCGCCCACCAAACGCGCGCAACCGGCATCGCCGCTGCAACCGCTACCATCCGGTGCCCAACCGCCCGTCGATCCGGTTGATCAGAACTCCCAACAGCCGGCGCCGTTGTTGCTGATCATTGAAGACGATCCCCAATTTGCCAAGATCCTAACGCGTATTGCCGCCGAAAAAGAGTTTCGCACCCTGGTCACGCCGAGCGGGGAAGAGGGCTTGCAAGCGGCGATGCAGTACCAACCAACCGGCATAATTTTGGATTTGGCGTTACCCGGCATGAACGGTTGGAAGGTCCTCCAATTTCTGAAAACCAACGCATCCACGCGCGCCATTCCGATTCACATTATTTCCGCCGAAGAACGATCGACCGAAGCGCTTCATCAAGGTGCGATCGGCTTCTTGCAAAAGCCGGTCACCGCCGAGGCGCTGCAGGAGGTGGTGACCCGGCTCAAGCAAGTCGCCAATCGCGGCACCAAACACGTGTTGGTGATTGAGGACGATCCCAACACCCAGGCCGGCATCCGTTCGCTGATTAACAGCCAACATATTGAATTAACCTTTGTCACGAGTGGAGAGGATGCCATCGCGCGAATGAACCAAAACGACTTTGACTGCATCGTGCTCGACCTCCAGTTGCCAGGCATGTCTGGTCGCGAGTTTTTGGCTTGGGGTGAACGGGCGCTGGGCGACAGCATGCCGCCCGTCATTGTCTACACCGCCGGTGATTTATCATCGGAAGAAGTGCTCGACCTGCGCATGCGTTCCAAGAGCATTGTCATTAAAGGCGCCGGATCGCCGGCACGGTTGCTCGATGAAGTGACGTTATTCTTGCATCAGGTCGAGGAACACCTGTCCGAGGAGCAGATCGACCGGTTGCGGCGGCTGCGTCAATCCGACATGGATTTTGAAGGGAAAACGGTCCTGCTGGTCGACGACGATATGCGCAACCTTTTTGCCTTGTCCAAGGAACTCCAGGCGCGTCACATGACCGTGAAGATGGCTGAGAACGGCCAAGCCGCGTTGGCGACGCTGGCCAAACATCCCGAAGTCGACTTGGTCTTAATGGATATCATGATGCCGGTGATGGACGGCTTAACTGCGATGCGCGCGATCCGCGAAAATCCGTCGATGCAGCAACTTCCCATCATCGCCATGACCGCTAAAGCCATGGCGCAAGATCGCGAAGAGGCGCTTCATCACGGCGCCAACGACTACTTGACGAAACCCCTCGATATGGAAAAACTGATGTCCCTGTTGCGGGTTTGGCTCTCCTGATGAACAGGATTCCTTCGCTCAATCAGGAGCCATGGCCGGACGACGTCCAAGCCTTGTTGCTGGTGATCCGCAAGCGCTATGGATACGACTTTTCGGGTTATGCGGCCGCGTCCTTTCATCGACGGCTGGCGCAATTTCAGCAGGAAGAAGGTGTGGCGTGCCTGCGCGATTTAATCGAGCCACTTCGTTGCGACGAACAGGTTTTTCAGCGCTTCCTCAGTCGGGTGACCGTGTCGGTAACCGATATGTTTCGCGATCCGGCTTTTTTTGCGAGCCTGCGCAGCAAAATCATGCCGCGATTGCGTACCTACCCCTTCGTCAAAATTTGGATTGCGGGATGCGCCACCGGTGAGGAGGTATACGCTATCGCCATCACGCTGTTAGAGGAAGAGCTGCTGGCCCACGCCTACATCTACGCCACGGACTTGAATCCCTCGGTTTTGGAGACGGCCCGCGCCGGGGTTTATCCCCTCGAACGCCTGAAACGCTTCACCGCCAATTACCGCGAAGCCGGCGGGCGCGCCGCATTCTCCGATTACTTTCACGCCAAATACGGACGCGCGATTATGGCGCAGACCTTAAAGGACCGCATTGTGTTTGGAAGGCACAATCTCCTACAGGACGCCGGTCTTGGTGAAATGCATCTGATCTTGTGCCGCAACGTGTTGATTTATTTTACGCGACCCCTGCAGGATAAAGTTGTCACCATGTTTCACCAAAGTTTGGTCTATCGCGGTTTTTTGTGTTTAGGGCAGCGGGAGAATTTTTACGGGGCCCACTTGGAACCTTTTTTTACGCAATTGGGTTCTGATAAAATTTTCTGCAAGCACTCGGGAGCCTGACATGACTCATTCCTTCCAAGCCATTGCCATCGGCGCCTCTGCCGGAGGAACCAAGGCCTTGAGCCATCTGTTGCCCTGTTTTAAACGACCGTTTCCCTGGACCCTGTTTGTCGTGCAACACGTTGCCGCCGATGTGGCGCCCGATTGGGTTTCTATTTTTCGTCCGCACTGTGAGCTTCCGATCCTGCTGGCCAACCACGGCGAATGGGCCTGTCCCGGCTCGGTCATCTTTGCGCCGCCCGACTACCACTTGCTGATCGAGATGGATCGCTCCTTGGCGCTTTCGGTTGGACCACTGCAGAACTATGCGCGCCCTTCGATTGATGTATTTTTTACCGCCGCCGCGCGGGTGTTCCGCACGGGGCTAATCGCCGTTTTGTTGACTGGATCCTCTTGTGACGGCGTGCGGGGTTTGCAGGCCGTGAAGGATCAGGGCGGTTACGTGGTGGCCCAGGATCCGAGCGACGCCGACTACCCGGCCATGCCGCAAGGTGCCATTAGCGCCGGTTGTGTCGACCGTGTCATTGCGCTCGCCGCCCTGCCCGACATGTTGGCGCGATTGCTCGAGGCGCGCCCGTGACAGTTAAAGGTAGCCATCCCAAAGTTCTTTTGGTGGACGATTTGGAAGCCAACCTGCGCGCTTTGCAGACCATTCTCAAGGAACTGCCGCTTGAGATTTACAAGGCCAAATCGGGTTCTGAAGGTTTGCGGATGGTGTTGAACCACGCCTTTGCCCTGGTCCTTCTCGATGTGCAAATGCCGGAAATGAGTGGTTACGAGATGGCGAGCATTCTGCACCAAAACCCCGCCTATCGCCACATACCCATCATTTTTATTACCGCCAACGATCCTACGGAAATCAATAAGTTGAGCGGCTACGCCGTCGGTGCGGTGGATTACCTTTTCAAACCCCTCAACCGGGAAGTATTGCTCAGCAAGGTGCAGGTCTTCATTGAGCTCGACCGCAAGCAGCGCAAATTAGAAGAGGAAATGGCGCAACGGCGCTTGATCATGGATGAGCTGCAATCGCACAAGATGCATTTGGAGGAGTTGGTTGCCCAACGTACCGCCGAATTAGAGCAAAGCAACGCGCGCTTGCGTCAGGAAGTAGCCGATCGAACCAAGGCCGAGCAGCAAACCAAAATCTCGCTTGAGGCAAACGAGGCGCTGCTGCAAGAGATCCATCACCGTGTCAAAAACAACCTGCAGGTGGTGGCCGGTTTGCTGTACCTGCAGTCGACCGAGATTGAGGACCCCGACATGTTGGACATTTTCATCGATAGCAATAACCGCATTCACTCGATGGCCTTAGTTCACGAAACCCTCTACCAAACGCATAACTTTGCCCAGGTCGAGTTTGGTGAATACGCTCAAAATCTGGTCAATCTGCTGGTGCAATCCTACCAGCTACCCAATGTCACCGTGAGGCCGCCGCGTGGGACTGCCACGGTACCTTTGGCCGCCGCCGCACCTTGCGGCCTGATACTCAACGAGTTAATCAGTAACGCCATGAAACACGCGTTCCCCAATTCGCGCTCCGGCACCATTGACATTACCGTTGAAACCAATGCGGACGACGGGTCTTTTTCCTTTGTCATTGAGGACGACGGCGTCGGTTTGCCGGCGGGTTGGGATCCCGCCAATTCACGGTCGCTCGGTGTGCGCCTGGTCAAGCGATTGGTTAGTCAAGTGCGTGGCAGCGTGACTTTTACGTCCAGCCAAGGCACTTGCGTTACCGTGCGTATTCCGCCTTTTTCCAAGCGTTCCTAATGCGAATCCGGGCGAGCCTCGTTTGGTCGGCATGTGACGGACGCGCGGGTTTGCTTTTGGAACGAGGTTTGGCGGCCGGCGTGCTTGCCTGCACCTGCTGCGTCTCCGCCCCGCCGCCCATGCCGATGATTGCCCCTTTCCCCTTCACCAACAGGGGATTGGATCACCATCGCCGGTTTGGCGAGACTCCCGTCTGGGAGCGGTTGGTCTCTAATAAAGGGGCGGGTGTGAGATTGCGATTTAGAAAAAGAAACCACCCCTTGTGGTAAAATCTGGGTACCCCTTTTAACACCATCACCAGTGATCGACTGACAAGTCCTTACCTACCGCGCGCCGTCCTGCCTTCTTGGGAGGGTTTCCATGAGCACTACCGTTCTCATCGTCGAAGACGAGGCGATTACCGCTATGGCGCTTGAGAATAAGCTGCAGCGTATGGCTTACCAAATCGTCGGGGTCGTTGATTCAGGTGAGGCCGCCGTTGCCGCCGCACGCGAGCATTTACCGAATTTGATCCTCATGGATATCAACTTGATCGGCGATATGGACGGCATTGAGGCCGCCGGTCAGATTCGCCGTTTCTTGCAGGTACCGATCATTTACTTGACCGCTTATTCCGGCAATGAGTTTTTAGGTCGTGCCAAACTCACCGAACCCTTTGGCTACCTCATTAAACCAATTGAATCGAAAACGCTGCATGCAACCATCGAGATGGCCCTGTTTAAAAATGAGATGGAATCCGAATTGGCCAAACGCGAGCAGTGGCTGCAAAACCTGATGGCCTGTATGGACGACAGTGTCTTTGCGCTCGACGATCAGCGCGAGATTCGCTTTATCAATAATGCCGCCCAGAAGTTGATTGGCTGTGATCGGGAGATGATGGTTGGTAAGCCGTTCGAAGAGGTGTTGTTGCCTGCGCAAGACAAGGTTCGCCGCACCATTCTGGAGGCCGTTGAAACTGTTTATCAGAACGGCGCCATTCAACGTTTTGGCGAATTGCTGCCGTTCCTCAATCACAAGGGTCAGGTGCGCATGATCACCCTGAGCATCGCTCCGATCTTTGATCTGCGCCGCCAAATCCACGGGTTGGTTATCACTGTCCAGGACTTTACGCGTGAGCACGCCTTGTCGCAGCGCATCAGTCATCTCGATCGTCACGACCCCTTGACCGACCTCATCAACCGCAAGGGCTTCAGTCAGTACCTCGCCAAAGCGGTGAATCGCGCCAAGCAGAGTCGCTGCCGCCACATTCTCATTTCTTTAGATCTCGATCAGTTTCGCGTGATTAACGATACCTGTGGCCATCATGCCGGCGACGAACTGCTCAAGCGGTTTGCCCATTTACTGTTGAGCTCTGCTGAAGAGAGCAGTGTTGTGGCGCGGATCGGCGGCGATGAATTTGCCTTGTTTCTGCCCGATTGCGACTTAGAGCACGGCGAGCGCATGGCCCGACATTTGTTGGAAATCATTGAATCATTTTCGTTTGAGTGGAACGAGCAGACCTATCGCGTCTCCGCCAGTATGGGCATTATTCGCATTGACGCCGCCACGGTCGACGCCGCCCAGTGCATGGCTCTCGTCGATGAAGCCTGTTATTTGGCCAAAGCCAAGGGGCGCAATCAAATCTACGTGCTCAAAGCGGGTGAACAGGAAGTGGTCGAGTTTCACGGACGCATGCAGTGGGTGCAAAAGTGTAACCAAGCCTTGGCCGAGGATCGTTTTCGCCTTTATTTTCAATCGATTGTGCCGTTGGCCGACGATCACGATGAAGGTGAACACGGCGAGTTGCTGTTGCGCATGGTGGACCCTGCCGGCAATATTATCCCTCCCAATAACTTCATTCCCGCCGCTGAAACCTTCGGCATCATGCCGCTGTTGGACAGGTGGGTCCTCCAGAAAGCTTTTCACCTGATCGAACAACGCCTCGCCCGGCAGACCGATTCGCGCCGCAACAGTTACTCGATTAACCTTTCCGGGTTGTCACTTAACGACTTCGAACAGCTCCGTTTTATCCAATCTTTGTTGGATCAGGCGTCCTTTGATCCTTCCGTGATTTGTTTCGAAATCACGGAAACCGCCGCCATTGCCAACCTCGCCCACACGATTGCCTTCATCACCAGTCTTAAAGAACGCGGCTGTCGCTTTTCCCTTGATGATTTCGGCAGCGGTTTTAGCTCGTTTACCTACTTAAAGGCGATGCCGGTTGACTACCTCAAAATTGACGGTTCCTTCGTGCGTTACATGGACACCGATCCGGCTGATTACTCTATCGTCCAGGCCATTATCAACGCGGCCCAAGCGCTGAAGAAAAAAACCATTGCCGAGTTTGTGGAGAGCGACGCCATTCATCGTTGCCTCAAGGAATGCGGTGCTGATTACGGCCAGGGTTACTTTTTCCAAAAGCCTGTGCCTTTTGAATGATCGCTTGCCTTGAGCCGCGCCCACCGTTGTTGCGGCCGACTTGCGGGGCGATGCCGGTCTGAGTCCTTTCTCGCCCTTGACCGGGGTTAGGTGCGGCGCGGTAGATCCAAAGCTGCGCGTATGGCATGGTCGATCTTTGTTGCTGTTCCCGTACCTTGACCCATGGGCCGGCAAGCGTCCCGCGAGCGTTGCGGCTAGGGTCGCACCGGGCGCACGTCGTCCGGGAAGGGAACATGGCGGCGTTCGAAGCTTGTGCCGTCCACCATGATCGGCGCGCTGATGCGGTCCATGCGAAAATGGCGAAAATCATCACGCGCTGGATCCCAAGCCACCAAATACCACAGCGGCGGCAAGATTAGCATGGCCTGCGGTTCCACTTGTCTGCTGGAAACGGCACCCTTTGCATCGCGGTAGTGGAACCGTAAATGTCGGCGCTGTAGGAAGGCATTTTCGAAGGTCGGTAGCAAGGCCGCGTCGGGGCTGCCCATCGTCGATAGATCCACTTGGGGCGCCAGCCTTCCAATGTACAAACAGGCCATGAAACGGCGTAAATCGCGGACCTTGTCGGGCGGCAGCGCGTTCTCAATTTTGGCGAGCCCCGCGTCCGCAAGCGTGGAAAAGGGCAGGCCGCCGCCGGCACGTACCGACGCCACACTGATGACGAGGGCAAACACTTCTGCGACCGAGAGCCGCGCCGTGGTTTGCACCGATTGCGGATCTAGTTTTAAACCGCCGCCGCGTCCTGGCTCAGCATGAATCACGAAACCCTCTTGCCGCAAAGCACTGATGTCTCGCAGCACCGTGCGTTTCGACGCGCCGACTGCTTGCGCCAAAGCCGCAATCGTCGTTGCTCCCGTCCGGCGCAAGGTGCGCACGATGTGGTCTTGTCGCCGCCGCGTATTCATTCCCCAGCATCCTTTTAATGGTGACAGGATTTGGCACCTTTTGATCTTAGGCTAGCGCTGTGCCTTGTTGCAAGGGCGCATCGCGCCGATGACGCGCTGTCCCTAATCCCTGGTGCCGGAAACGCGCCACCCAAAAAGGAAACAAAATGGTTTTATCAATCGACTTTCTCCAACCCACCATGATTGCCGTCAACGGTATCGAACTCGAAGTTTTTGAAGCCGGTCGTCACAATGCCGGCAACCCAGTAGTGCTCTGTCACGGCTGGCCAGAGCACGCTTTTTCCTGGCGTCATCAGGTACCTGCACTGGTGGAGGCCGGTTACCACGTCATTGTGCCCAACCAACGGGGTTACGGGAACTCATCCCGTCCGGCCGACGTCACCGCTTACGACATCACCCACCTTGCCGGTGACCTGGTGGCGCTGCTCGATCATTTCGGCTACGACAATGCCGTCTTTATCGGG
The DNA here is from genome assembly GCA_030429565.1 of Holophagae bacterium. Classification (GTDB taxonomy): domain Bacteria; phylum Acidobacteriota; class Holophagae; order Acanthopleuribacterales; family Acanthopleuribacteraceae; genus Acanthopleuribacter. The sequence continues at coordinate 140,281 of JAUIFE010000019.1, forward strand.
CATGATTGGGGCGCCTGCGTCGTTTGGTGGCTGACACTGTTGCACCCGAAACGGGTCAAGAGCCTGGTCAACTTGAGCATGGCTTACTTGGAGCGCGGTCAAAAACCCTGGATCGCCGCCATCGAAGAAATGGTGGGCAGCGATCATTATTTTGTTCACTTCAATCGTTACCCCGGCGTGATTGACGCCGTTTTGGAAGCGAATACCCAGCAGTTCCTGGGTAACATGTTCCGACAAAACGTGCCGCCGTCGCCGGTACCGCAAAACTTGGATTTGATCCAACTCGCCCAAGCGGAAAACGCCGCGGGGGAGCCGTTGATGAGCGACGCCGAGCTGGCTGTATTCGTCGCCGCCTTCGAGAAAACGGGTTTTGCCGCGAGCATTCACTGGTACCGCAACCTCGACCGTAACTGGTACCTCTTGGCCGACGTCGATCCCATCATTGAGCAGCCCGCCCTCATGATTTACGGTGAGCGCGATAGCGTTGCTAGAAACGACAATTTGGCCGCGCTTGTGCCCAAATTAACCGTGGCTCACTTGGATTGCGGCCATTGGATTCAGCAAGAAAAACCGCGTGAAACCACGCAAATCATCTTGGCGTGGTTGGCGCAACAGTCGTGATCGCCTCGCGGTCGGGCGTCTCTTGAGCCCGGCCGCGTTTGGTGGCTCACGGCCGATAGTGGGCACCGCCGCGTGGCGGCTTGTCCACCAACTTGCCGTCGCTGTGCCGGCGAGGACCGCCTCGCCAAAAATACGGTTTAGCTAGGTTGGGTTGAACCCTTGGGTTGCAGCGCGACGACGGCTTTTTCAACCGCATCGGCGATGGTTTGCGCAAGTTTTGGATCGTCGACCGCACGGGCCAGCGTCACGCCGCCGCTGAGCAACGCCAACAACACCCAGGTTTTTTCATCGCTTGTTTGTTGTTCGTCTCCCGCCAAACCGTCCGCCGTCGTTTTGGCCGTTTGCCCGAGTAGGGCGCTAAAGCCGACCTTCATTTCATGATCTAAGCGGCCCACATCAGGTGCGAGCGTCTGTAAAGCGCAGCCTTCCGCCAAATCGCAGGTGCGCAACGTGCCCATATAAAGCGCCGCGAAATGCTCGAGCCAGGCCTCGCCGTGGCGTTGTTGGTAGGCCGCAATCGTTTCCTGGAGCTGCGTCATGCCCACGTCGAGCGCTTCGCGGAAGGCGCCGGATTTGGAACCGAAGTGGGCGTAAAAAGCACCCGAGGTGACGCCTGCATCTTTGGCGAGGCCGTCGACACCGGCGCCGGCGAAGCCTTTGCGTCGGAAACCGCGACTGATCGACATCAAAATACGGCGGCGCGTTTCAGCTTTTTTGAGGGCTTGTTTGGTGTTCGTCATAACAGCGCCATTTTACCGCGCGAGAAATCTGATGGCAATATAACGATCACTATTTAAAAAAATGTAGTGATCGTTATATAGTGGTCGTTATATGAGCTGCGCAGCGGTCGCGAACGTTGTCGGCTCGCCATCTACAGGAGCAAGAAATGACCTACCAAGCCTTTGTTTACACCGAGTTACAAAAGTCTGTCCCCTTCGAGCCATCTGCTTTCCAAGATTTCACCGATGCCCTCCAACGCCAACCTGGCTTCATCGACAAAACCTGGCTGGCCGGTGTGGGCAACCAATCGCTCGGCGGTTTTTACACCTTCGCCCGCTTCGACGACGCGCTGACCTTCGCCAACCAATCCTTCCCAGCGCTTGCCAAACAACTCGGCGTCGCCCAAACCAGCCTTGTCTTTGACCGCAAGGTGGTTGAAGAAGCGAGCATTGCCATGAATTCGCCGCACTTCGGCCAACCACTGCCGCAAGCACCGGGCGCCTTCGTCTACACCGAAGTTCAGCTCAGCGTACCTTTCGCCGATGCCCCCTGGCGCCAACTCAATCCGGTCCTGCAACAACAACCAGGCTTACTTGCCAAAACCTGGCTAAGCGGTCACCAGTCCGGCACCGTCGGCGGCTTCTACGCCTTCGCCGACATCGCCTCCGCCCAGCGTTTCGCCACCGACTACTTCCCAGGCGAAGCCCAAGCCCTCAACGCCGCCTACACCACCCGCATCTTCGACGCAGCGCTGGTGGGCGAAGCTAGCCGCCAACGCAACTCACCTTACTTCACCGCCTAACCGGCGCAACAACCCAGGGCGGCTGTCACTACCGATGGTCGCCCTTTTTCCTTTCTCGGTAGGCGCAAGTCTGTTTTATTTTCGTGGTAAAAGCTATTTTGAAGTGGGTGGTCTCGCCGCAGTCTTTACGCTTTTTTGAGAAAGCGATTCGCGGCGTTAAGCTAAGAGCGGTAATCCTGCGGGTGACGGGGGCGTATCTCATTGAGCAGCTTTAACACGCATAAGCGATTCGTCTTGAATGCGCAGGAGCCTTTAAACCATCGTTACTCTCACTTGCGCTCTTGTTTGAATAAGGTTGCCAATTTGCTTGGCTTGCGGCGCCAAGAACTCATCGAGATGATTCGAGATCAGACGGGTGTGGATGTGAACCGCAACGCATCCGAGGAGAACTTATTGATCGTCTTAGATTTCCTTGAAAAACAAAGAAACACGAGGCTTGGTAGGGAGCCGTCAGATATTGAGTCCTTTCCCTTGTAAGGGACGCCGTGTATCGACCTTTTCCACATTCAAACCTAAATGGCTGCTCTATTGAGACGAGGTTTACCTTGAAAATTTATTTGAATGGCCCATTGGAATGCCCCATGTGCGGGAAAGAGTTAGTTGATATGGTTCAACTTCTTTGGGGCGCTTGTGGGCAGGTCTATACCTGAATTGAGCGATTCGGGTGGATGAAATGGCGCAAGATGTTGGTGCGAAACGTGTTGGAAAAAGCACAGGCGTACTGGCAAGTACGGCGAGCATTTTTACGAGACGTTGCAGCCCAACAGATTGTGCGATTTCGCCACCAAGAATCGCTCAATTCAGGTTTTAACCTAGGTGATCGACTTCGGTGGTTTGTCGGAAAAGAAGCGTTTCTGGAGCCGAACACCTATTTTAATTATTACTTGAACTTGGGCCTACCCTCATTCCAAACGGTTTATTCATTTGATCAGGTTGAATATTTTCCACAAGGCGAAGGGCGGTGCCATCGCTGTGAGCATGAGATCGGTGGTGTTGCGGCCAAAATAGTGGATGGTGTATTTGAGGATATCGTTGTTTTTGACCAGGCGAAAATCGATGATTACTTTGGTGCCAATGATCGGGAATCGGAAACGCTTGTGAATTGCCGAGATACCCTTGTTCCGTATCACTTTCCCGATCATTTTCCACGGGTTCTACTTGAGGATCCCTCGGATGTCACCTTGCAACCAGTGCCGCCCGAGCCGGGCAGCCTTAGGATCGACCCAACTGTTTAACCGCCGCCGCCGGTGGTGATCGTCATCAAGGGGTCTTGCGAGAAGGCGAGATGGTACACCACGCTCGCGACGGTGAGCGCGACCACGCCTGAGACAGTGACGTTTAAGGTGGCGGGTGTGTCGCGTGCGTGGATGCTCGGGGCCGTGTAGCTACCCTCGAGCAGGTCGGCGCTGTTGTCGCCGAGCAGGTCGATTACGTTGCCGCGTTGTTTGAGCGGGCTTTTCAGGCCGTGGAAGAGGTCGGCTAGATCGTCGTAGACGACGCGGGCGCTGCCGTCACTGGTGAAGAATGCGGCGCTGAACGCCAGCAACTTGGCCGCGTCGATGCTGTCGAGCACCAAGGTTTGGTCCAACCCCGCTTGGAAATTGAAGTGGCCGTCTTCCGGTACGTTAATCGCCGCCATGGTGGCGTTAATGGATTTGACCTCGTAGAAGTAGCTGTTGGTTTTGGTGATTAAACTCTGTAGGCCGCTGATCTGTGTAAATGCTTGGTTGACGGCACTCGGCGCGCCGTGGCTGGTGATGGTAATGGGGCAGATGACGTTTGTTTTGGACATGAGCGACTCCTTGGTATTCGTTGGGCGTGGCCTTGGCGGTCAATCGCGGTAGCCGACGGCTTCGCGGTGTTTGGCGAGGAGGCGGTAAAGGTAGGTACGGTTCAAACCAGCGATGCGCGCTGCCTCGGTAACGTTGTGCTCGGCGGCTTCCATTAACCCAATTAAGAAAGATTGCTCGATCTCGCTGACGGCGGCCTCACTGGCGCGTTTGCGCTGCTGTTTGAGGGCTTCGCTGTCGTAGGTCTCGAAATGAACGACGCCTGCCGGCCCTGGCTGGGTCGGCCCATTTGCAGGCGGACGCATGGCCGGCGGCAGGTTGGCGGGGTCCAGTTCATCGCCGATAGCCAGGACGCACAAACGCTGCACCGCGTGTTCCAGTTCACGCACGTTGCCGGGATAATCGTAGCTTTCGAGTTGATGGATAAGGGTGGGGCGCACGATGGGTTTGCCGTCACCGCGCCAATAGCGCGCTAGGAAGTGGTGGAACAAGGGCAGGATGTCGTCGCGGCGGTCGCGTAAAGGCGCAATCACCAGTTCAATCACATTTAGACGATAGTACAAATCTTGGCGAAAGAGACCTTGTGCGACCATGGCGGCGAGGTTGCGGTGGGTGGCGGCGATAATGCGCACATCAATGCGTTCGACGGAATCGGAACCGACGCGTTGAAACTCGCCAAACTGGAAGAAACGCAGGAGTTTGGCTTGGGCGGGTAGTGGGATTTCGGCGACTTCGTCAATGAACAGGGTGCCGCCGGCGGCTTTGGCAATATGGCCCTCGCGGTGGCGCTCGGCGCCGGTGAAGGCGCCGCGACGGTGCCCGAACAGTTCAGCCTCGAAAAGGGTTTCCGGTAGAGCGCCGCAGTGCAAGGTGACAAAGGGTTGCTTGGCGCGCGTGCTGTCGGCGTAAAGGGCTTTGGCGACGAGTTCTTTGCCGCAGCCGGTTTCGCCGGTGATCAAAACCGTGGCATCGGTGGCGGCCACTTGGGCGATGGTTTTGAGCAGCCGCAAGGTGGCGGCGCTGTGGCCGATGATGTGGGCGAAACTGTCGCGGGCGCGCAGGCCGGCCGAACGTTCGTGCTGCAAGCGTTCCAGTTCTTGTAAGCGCAGCGATTGGTGCAAGGTTAGGCCGGCGGCGGTTACGAACCGTTTGACGAGGTCGAGTTCGGCTTCGGAAAAGGGGTTGCGGTGATTGCTGCGTTCCAGGTAGATCACGGCGGCGGCTTGTTGGTCGGCCATGATCGGCGCAGCAATGACGCTGCGATCGGCGATCTCGCGGATACTTTCGGCCAGTGCTTCCTGCTGCGCGCGGTCGAGATGGGTGCACAAGGTGACTTGGCCGCGCCGCAACGCCTCGCGCACCAGCGTGCGGCTGATCACCGCGCGGGCGGCGTCCTGGCGCTGGTCGGTGCGTTGCAGTTCGTGTTTTTTGGTGTAATCACGACCTTCTCGGACCACGATGTAGCCGCTGTCGGCGTTGACACCGTGAACAACACAGGCGAGCAAGTGGCGGGCTTGGTTAGCCAGGTTTTCGCCCGACTGCAGCGATGCCAGAATGTTGAGTAGATCGTCGAGCACGGGGACTCCGGGGTTGCGTCAATGTAGTTGATCGGGTGGATGAGTGGGCACACGAAAACCCGGAAAAATCACAGCGCTGCAATGGGGTCCACCTGTCCGCCGCTTTGGCCGATAAGTGATCCCGAATCAGGTTACAATCGACCATCTCCCACAAAAGGAGCGCACGGGTGATTCTGTGTCTCGGGTGCCAAGCTGAAAACTCGGATTTTAACCTGGTCTGCCGTCGCTGTGGCGAAAACTTGGACTCGGTGGATCATCGCGTCACGCTGGATCCACCTGCACCCGTGCTGGTTGAGGAACCCGAAGCGAGCGCAGCCACGATTGGCGACTACGAGATCGAAGCTAAGTTGGGCGACGGCGGCATGGGCGAGGTGTTCAAAGCGCGTGATCCTAAGCTCAACCGTTTGGTAGCATTGAAGTTATTGCGTCAGGACCGGCCTCTGGGTGGCGACGGAGAAAAACAGCGGCTTCTGGCTGAGGCGCGCATGATTTCGCAAATGAACCACCCCAACATCGTGACCGTGTTTGAGGTCCAGACCGAAACGGAGCGGCCGTTTATTGCCATGGAATGGGTGCAGGGTGTCACGCTTGATGCGGCTTTATCGAACAGCGACAGTGCGACACGATTGGATGTTGCGTTGGCGATTGCCAAAGGTTTGGCGGCGGCCCATGAAGCGGGTTTAATCCACCGCGACATCAAACCGGGCAACATTATGGTTGATCACAAGGGCGCGGTTAAAATTCTCGATTTTGGATTGGCCCACGCGCGTGATCAATCCGTTGCGGCGGCGGTACAGGGCGTGCCCGAACAAGATCTGGCACGCACGGCGGCGGGTGTGCTGGTCGGCACACCGCTGACGATGTCGCCGGAGCAGGCGCGCGGCAAGCCCTTGACGCCCGCGACCGACGTTTTTTCATTTGGGGTGGTGCTGTATTACCTGTTGACGGAGACGATGCCGTTTCAAGGCCAAACGCTGGAAGAATTACTGGTGCAAATCGCTCAACATCATCCGCCGGCGCCGGCCACGCGTGTTGCCGATCTACCGGTGGGTTTGTCGGACTTGGTGATGGACTGTTTGGCCAAAGATAGCGGCGCGCGCCCTGCCGAGATGGGTGTGGTGGCGGCCCGTTTGACCGATATCCACCGCGCCGCCCTGCTGCGGCGCATGCAACCGAAACGCCGCTTGCTGCCGGGATTGGCGCTGATCACGTTACTGGTGGCGCTGTTGGTTTGGCATCGTCCCGAGGGCGTGCCGGATGCGACGCGGACGCCGCCTGAGCCGCCGGCGATTGCGACCTTGGCGCTGTTACCGCTTGCCAATTTGACGGGTGACCCCATGCTCGACATCTATTGCGCCGGTGCCGGTGCCGAGTTGACGGCTTGGTTGGAACAGGTCGGGCGGGATTCGGGCGCTTGGGTCTTGCCCCACGCCGAGTTGCGTGGCAAGGATTCCCCGAGTCCGGCCGACCTGTATCGCCGCTATGGCTTGCGTTACGTGGTGAGTGGCGACCTGCGCTACGAAGGTGAGGCCTACCGCTTGACCTTTTCATTGGTTGATGCGGCCAAACCCGAAACCATCACCGTCCAAAGTGTGACCTTGGCGAAGGTCGCCCTGTTTCAAGGGGTGACGGAGTTGGCGATGCCGGTGTTGGATTTACTGGGCTGGTCGGGTGTGCCGCCGCCTGCCCGAGAGACGTCGAGCGAGAGTGATTTGCGGCTGTATTTAACTGGGTTAAGTGATCTTTATCGTTTCGACCGGCCCGGCAATTTGGAACGCGCCATCGAGAACCTGCGGGCGGTTGTTTCGCGCCGACCCCAAGATTTGGCGGCGCGTTTGGCTTTAGCCGAGGCCTACCGCGTTCAGTTCGAGCTTCACAAGGAGGCCGCCGCACTCGAGCAGGCAACGGCCGTTCTCAACGATGCCCTTCGGTTGCAGCCAAACTTGCCGCACGTTCTGGCGGCCTTGGGTCGCGTCGCCGCCCTGCACGGTCGTTACGAAACGGCGGAACGCGTTTACCAACAAGCACTGGACCAAGATCAAAACTACGGGCCGGCGCTCTACGGCATGGCCCGGGTCTCTGTGTTGCGTGGCCGGCTCGAAGCGGCTGATCCTTGGTATGCACGCGCCAGTGAGGCTGCGCCCAATGATTGGATCGGTCAAACCGAGATGGGGTACCACTACTTTCGTCAGGGTCGCTTCGCCCAGGCCGAGCCGATTTTTGAACGTTTGACCGAACGTGCGCCCAACAATCAAAACAGCCACGCCAACCTGGGTGTGATCCGTTTTTACGCCGGTCGCCCCGACGAAGCGCTGGCTTCGGTCGCACGAGCTCTGGCCCTGGAACCGGCGGCCTGGCTTTATTCGACTCATGGCGCGATCACCTTCTACTTGGGTCGTTATCAAGCGTCCGCCGCCGATTTTGAGAAGGCGATTGAACTGCAGCCCGAGGTGGCCATGTTCCACGGCAACCTCGGCGATGCGTTTCGTCATGGTGGCGATGCCGTCGCCGCCGCCAAGGCCTACCGTACGGCGGTGGCTTTGCTCGAAAAAGAACTGGCGGTGAACCCGGATCATGTCGAGCACCGCTGTCATCAGGCCTTGTACCTTGCCAAGATGGGTGAAAGCGCGCGAGCGCGGGCTGTTTTTGAAACCTTGCCGGTGCCGAAGGATCCCGTCATGCGCTACCGCCACGGCTTGATTCGCCTTCTTTTGGGCGAAGAAACGCGTGCGTTGGACGACCTCAGCGCCGCTGTTGAGGGCGGTTACCCGTTTTTCGAGGTGGCGGGCGAACCGGAATGGACATCGCTGCGCACGCATCCTCGTTACGTCGAGCTTGCCGCTCGTTTTCAGTAACGAGGACGCGCGCTTTCAGCTTAAGTGCTTACTGGGTTAAGAATAAACAGGTTGCCATAGTTGGGTGTGCTGCTTCCGTCAATCGTGGCTTGAAAGAAGTTGTTGCCGAGCACGATGTTTGAATCGATTTGGTAAACCGAATCTTGGGTCAACACGAAGGGGTTCGGCAGATTGTTACCGTTGGCATCAAGCAGCGGTGCCTGCTGACCATAGGCGAGAAATTGAATGGTGATATCGTCTTCGCGATCAAATGCGGCCTGGCCACCGCGTTCTCCAAGCGCGGTGTAGGCGGGAAAATCGTTGTAGTTGGTGAAGTACAGCGTTTGATCCGATCCGCCGTCGGCATGGAGCCGAAACATCTGCCCGGTCACGCGATCGGCATCGCTGAAACCGGCTGTGAAGGTGAACTTGGTTTCATCGGTTTCGGCGAACTGGTAGCGTTGTGGGAGGGTAGTGGTGCCGCTTTGGGTAAACGGGTTTTGGTCGTTGAATTGGAAGAAACCTTGGGGGCTGACGACGTTGACCACGTTGCCGGGCGAAAGGCGATAGTAATTGCGGAAGTAAAGCTGGTTGCTGTTGACATTAAACTTGAAATGGGTGACGGTCATGGGGTGTATCTCCTTGATTGTAAAATTGTTATGGTTAAGGGTGAATTGGTTGAGGTCGGCGCGCGTGGCGAAGGTGTCGGGCAAGACAAGCGCAGAATAGGGTGATTCAAGTGCGGCGATTAACACGAGCGACGTCGCTGATGTGGGGACCTGCCGGCGAAAGGGGCCGAGGATGCGAATGTCGCCGGGCGCGACCGGCTCTAGCGGCCAGGTGGCGATCGTTTCCCATTGGCCTGGTTCGAGGATGTTCTGCTCGTTGGCGCAACGCAGGGCGAGCCGTGGCGTGTCGGTGATGGTGCCGCGATTTTCGAGGCGCACATAAACCAAGACGGTGTCGCCCGGCGCCACCGCGTCACTGACGGACGATGACAAATCGTTGCGCAGACGAATCAGCTCGGCGGCGTCGGCGGGTTGCCGGCGCAGGATTAGGTCGGGACTATTACCCGCCGGTGCCGGTGCCGGCGTGGTGCCCGTGTCCTCCAGGTTGTCGCGCATCACCAGCCGACTCTGGAGGCCGTACCCGGCGAGCGCTTGATTGATGTCGGCATCGCTGTAGCCGGCTGACGCGAGCGCTTTGCTAACTTCGGAGGTGTGATTCGCGCTGAGTTGGCCGCCGAACCAGGTGGTGACCAAGACTTGGCTGTTGGCGACAGCGTCCAGGCCGAGCAGGCGACGACTGGCACGCGCGCCGGCCGCCAATGGGTATTGTGCGTTTTGCAAGACCTGGTTGATTTGCCCGGCAAGGGTGGCGGCGTCGTTCGGTGGGTTGGCGGCGAGCGGTGCGCGTTCGGCGGCATTGACGATTTCGGTCAAGACGGCTTGGTTGAGCCGGAGGCCGGCATCCTGAACCGCTTGGCGCGCCGCCATTGGGTCGCCGCCACGAGCGGCGCTGTCGCGAGCAATGGCGTAAGCTTGCAGGGCGGCGACTTGATCGGCCAGCATCGGTTCTGGAAAACGTTCCAGACCAAAAGCGCCGGCCGTGCTGTGAAGCGTTTCTTGGGTTGGATAACCCGCACGGGTTACCGCAATCACGCAGCGCAAACCATCGCTGTTGGTCGGCGTCCAGTCGTAACCCTGCACCAGGTCGTCGGCGAGTGTCCCCGCGCCGGGGTTTTTCTGTTTTTGATATTCAGCGGCAATATCGTCGCTGGGGTAATCCAGGGAAATCAAGGCGTTCAGCCAAGACGCCGTGTCGAGTTCAACCTCGGCCGCTTGATAGCCTTGGATCAAGGCGTCACCCAACGCGTCGGCACTTGGCGGCGTGTCCGCGTCCGCGCCGGCCAGCCACATGGCGCGGGCGATGGCCGCGACTGAGAATCCGCCGACGGCGAGGGCGTGCGCTTGGTCGGTTAAGGAGAGCGGCCGGCCGTTTTCGCGGAAAGCCGCGATCAGGATGAACAGGTAGCTGACCACATTGAGTCGCGAGCCGGGATATTGGTCGAGGTAAGCGAGGGTGACGGCCCAAGGGGTTTGACCGGCGCGGACCCAGCCTGCCAAGGCGGCGCGGAAGGTTTGTTGGTTGGGAAAAATCATCAATAAGCGTTGATCGACACCGGCGGGCGTCAACACAAAGACGTTTTCCAAAAGCAGCGACAAGCCGCCGACGGTCAAATTAAACACCGTGTAAATCGCGTAGCCCAACCAGGCCTGGTAACTGGGATCGTCCATCGGCAGATCCGATTCGCTCAGGCCTTGGGAAACATCGCGCGCCGTTTGCTCGGGGTCACAGGCGTTGGCCAGGTAAACCTCGATCAGATCCTCGGTGACCTGCTTGGCGTCGCTGATCAGGTTTTGGTAGCTTTTGGCGAGCACCGCCGCCGCCAAGTCCGCCGGTGCCGCTTTGACTTGTTGCAACTCGAACAGCGCCTGGGTCCGGCTGAGGCCTTGATTCAGGCGCGCCTGAAAATACTGATTGGCGTCGTCGAGGGTCAGGTTGGGATCAGGCGTCGGCGCGACCGGCACGGGGAACGGCACTACCCCCCAGGATTGCGGATCTTGATCGCGCCGGTGGGCGAGGTCGTCGATCTGCGTGGAGAAGGGCCCGGTGTCCAAACTGGTGAAGGCGCCGGATAACACGCCTGGCAGCTCCAGGCCGTTGTTTGAGGCGTAGGTTACGTCGAGTTGCAAATCGGCCTGGTTGTTGGCGAAGCGCGCCACGAGTTGTCCCGAAGTAAAGCGCGCCTCGGGCACCGCCGGCACATTGTTGAAGCTACAGCGGTTGAGTTGTTGGTTGGGATCGTCGCGGCTTACCTCGGGTTGACCGATAATGCTGCCGGATAGGGTTAAGACGGCGGCGCGGTAATCCAAGGTGACGGTGAGCGCGTTAAGGGTGAGGTTCGCAAAGGTTGCGTCGACCGGGCGACCCAACCACGCGGCCAAAGCGCCCACCGTCAGCATGCCGCCGGCAAGGGTGCCGGTCAGAACCGTTCCCTTGAGGTCGCCGCTGAGTTCGACCCAAAATTGTTCGGCAACGGCGGTGGCGGTTAACGTGCCCGAGCTTCCGCGCGTATCTTTGTAGCAAGCAATCATTGGATTGATCATGGCTAAGGCCAAGGCCGTGCCGAAGGGCCGCCAAGTTTCCGTATAGGCGGGCGGTTCAAGACTTGCCCTCACCGAGCCGGTGCCTTGCAAGACCTGGATTTGGAATTGGCGCAAGCCATAGTTGCGGGCCTGGGCGGGGAACATGGGTGGCAACTGGGAAACGAAGGTCGGATCAAAAAAAGAAACCACGTCGGTCAGCGGCGGCAACCCGGTGGCGCGGATGGCTTCGAGGTTTGCGAAAAACGTGTAGTTGTTCCATGCTGCTGACGGGACATAGGCACAAAGCGGCAGCGGCGTTGCGGCGAGTGGCAAGTCGGCACCGACCAAACCAATCGGGCGCGCTTGACCCGCTTTCGACCAAGCGTTTAAGCGGAAGTTTTCGAGGGTTACCAAACCTTGGTCGATGGTCCAGGTGACCGCTTGATTGGGTGCCATCGCAGTGACGACGGCGTTGACGGTGTCGGTGACGGTGATGTTGAACGCCGTGAAATGAACGTTGTTGCCGAGGTTGGTGAGCACTGCCGGCAGTTGCCAAGAACTGTCGAAAAAGCCACACAGCTCGAGCATCGTGGGCGCCCCGAGCGGTGTCGCATCGGCCGTCATGGCAAATTCGTAATCCTGTTCGTTGAAGGGAAGGCCGGCCACCAACAGGACCGGTTTGTCGCCGATCACCAGTTGACCGGTGAGGGTCGCTCTTTTGAGGGTGTCGTCCTGTAGGAGGTGCACCAATACCTGGGTGAACCTGATGCTTTGCGCGCTGCCCGGCAATTGCCAGCCGTCGAACGTTTGCGGCGTTAGGGCCGTCGCCGCGACGCGGCTATCCGTAGGCGCAAGTGCCCAATCGAAGGATGCCAAGCGATAGTCGCTGCCAAGGTTGGCCAGAATCGACGGCAAGCCGGCCGACCATTGGGCGTCGAACCAGCCGACCAGATCCGTCACATCTGGCAGGAGGCGGTGGGCGGCGAGGTGGAAGAGCCAGGTATCGCCCGTCGCCGGGTTGGTGGCGCTTAAGTCGATGCCGGTGTCGGCGATTTCAATCGTGCCGCCGATGACGGTCAGGGTGTCGAAGCTTGCCTGCGCGACATCCACGTTGACGCGTAAAAAACTGACGCGTGCTCCGGCCAAACTGATCGGTTTGGCACCAACCTGGCCGCTCGCGGCAACGTCGCTGCTGAGATCGAAATCGTAAATGTCTGATGCGGCATTGGCGGTCAGCGTGGCGCCGCCGAAGTTGGTGGGGAGGTTGAGCCCGCTCGGGAGCGCCGTGTTTGGCGCGAGGTTGGTGAGGAACGGGGACAGCGAGGCCGTGTCCGCGTCCAGTTCCGCTTGCAGCAGATACCGCGGCCACAACGCATTGGCAGTGAAGGCGCCCATCGGTGTGTCAACGATTCCGGTGATGCGTGCCGCGACGGCGGGCGTGGTTGCCGCGCCGATCTGGGCGGCACTGAGGAACAGCACCGGCTCAGCCATGGTGAGGCTGAGGCCGCCGCTTTGGTTGGCCGGCTGTGTGATCGGCCAGGGTGCGGTTTTGAGGGCGTAGGTCAGGCGCGCCACCCGCGCCGTCGCCGTGTTGATAATGAGGCTGACGCCGCTCAATTGGGGTTGCGGGTTCGCTTGTAACGCTTTGGGAAACCACTGTTTGAGGTCGGCCGTGCCATGCCATAGGTCAAGCTGGTTCAGGTCGATTGGGACCGGCGCGCGCGTCCCGCTCAAGTCGGCCAAGCCGTCGACCGTTGGCAAGGCGGACTGCAACGGCACCGGTTGACCGCCAATCTTGATGACCGTGTTCAGGGCGAAGTGGGCGCGCAAACCCGGGTCACCGTCCTCGGCCGGTGTGCTGCGTAATTTGAGTTGGGCGGGCGCCAAGTCGAGACCGGCAATCGTCATGGGGTAAGTGTCATCGCCGGTTAGGTTAACGATCGTTTGCCCCTGTTCGTTCGCGCGAATGGTGCCTTTAAAAATGATGGGCGTGGCGCTGCTGATCAGCCGGTTGTAAACCGCGGCCGGTCCGGTTGTTGCAAAAGCGGCATCCATGTACCAGCCTGTTGTCGGCCGGCCCTCCACCGCGTGGCATCCTATGCGTAGCTCGTTTCGGGTTAAGGCGTCAAAAATCAAGCCGTTCAGATCGGGAAACGTTTGGCTAAATTGCCAGTTGCTACTTGGCCAGGCCTGGAGTTGGAGCGCAAACAACTGGTTCGCTTTCTGCGAGATGTAAAAAAACTCCGTGCTGTCCGTGGTCCCCCAAAAGGTACCCTGCCCGATCAAAAAGATGCCCATCACGGTCAGGCGCAGGCCCTCGCCGTGTTCGCTGCTGATGACCAGTTCCGGTTGACCAATCGCTGTTTCAATCATGGACCAAACGGCGGTATTCGTAATGGTATCGGCATTGAGGGTGTAGGAAGTGATGTTGCCGTGGACCTGGGCGGTGTTTGCGATTTCTTGGTAGAGCTGGTCCAGCGCCGGCCCGTTCGCGGTGCCGTCGGCGCTAGGGGATTGGTATTGCCAAAGGTCGGTGATGTCGGTTGGGAGCGATGCGGTATTTGTGGTTTCCGCAATCGGCGCAGGCCGAGGTGTTTGTTTTATCGGGGCCATGGAATCCTCCAAAATAAGGGCAAGCGGTGCCACCCACGTGCACAGGTCCACGTGTGAGGGTTTACCGTTTCTTGCCGAAGCAGGCCGGTCGCGGCCGGCTGGGGTTAGTTGGGAAACGCGTAATCGATGACCACCGGCACGTGGTCGCTAACTTCTTTGAGGTAAAGCCGCCAAGCATCGCGCATGCTCGTCACCGAATGATTGAGCAGGAGCGGCGTCAGATAGGTTGGTCCCTGCTTTGCGTCGAAAATGTCCTGAATCAAGTTGAGGCGGCGACAAGGTGTGGGGTTCATGCCCTTGTCCATGAAGTTGTCGTAACAGTTGCGGTAGTAGGCCGACGAGTTGGCACTGTTGCAACGACTGGTGGCGCCGACCAGTGATGTTGCTTGGGTGTTGCGGATCGAAAAGCCGTGTTGCTGCATGGCCCCGTAAAGAATTCGGTTGGCGCGTGAACGGCTGCCCGGTCGGTAGGCCACATTCCAATCGCCCGCAAGGATGGCCGGCCCGTCGGCGACTTCGCCGACCGTGCCGTTGGCGCCGGCGCTTTCGATGCGGGCGGTTTTGAGCACGGTGGCGCCGGCTTCGGCCACCATGGCTTCAGTGCGGCGCTGGGCGTTGGGGTTGGTTTGGGACGGCCGGCTGGTGAAGGGCGCGTGGTAAAGCACCAAGGGAATGGGCGTGGCGTTGATCGTGTTGTTGGTAATTCGGAAGAGCGGTAGGTGGAACGGTGCGCGCAACCCAAAACCACTGGCTTCATTGGTGAAACCAACTTGGTTGTTGTTCGAATCCACCGTCACCAAGCCGTTGATGGTGGGTCGGACCACTACATTGGTTTGGTAAAGCTTGTAGAAGGTCTCGCTGTAGCTGCCGTCGCAGTTGTCGCAATGCGCCATGACGAAATAGCCCTCGCGACGTTTCATGGATAACAACCCGGTTTCTACCAAGGTTCGTTCTAGGTCTTCTTTTTGGACGGCGGTTAGGTTGCTGAGTTCGGCGTCGCTTTTTTTCTCCAGGTAAAAACCGCCGTTTCTGCCGGGGTCGCTGATCCGGTTGTAGCCGGTTGCCAGGGCGCGGGCCAGGGCCTCGACATCTTCCTGCACCGAGATATGGTTGTTCCGCATGTGCGGTTCGGTAATGCGGTCCAGCAAGCCGGCCGCGTACATATCGTCAATGGTGTCCGGGAAACTTTGCACATCGTAGATCATGCGCGATTGATCGGACCCGATGGCGCGCCAGTGATCGCCGAGGAGGGCGCCGAATTCGGCCGCCAGATCGGAGAAGGGGACCTCCATGGTTTCGGCGCCTTCCACGATGGCGAACAGCACTGGTTGCACCTGCTGGATGACGGCGGTGATGAAGTTTTTGCGGAACGCGGTGAGGTTGCTGCCTTTAAAGTTTTGGACATTCCAGAAGAGAATGCGAACGTTGCTCATAAACGACTCCTTCCCAAAGGGTTTCCCTTGGGGTGTGTGGGCTTGCGGCCCAGCGACGAGGACTTGGGTGATGACGCAACACATAAGGCAGGATGCGTACCAAGTGTCTTCCATTTGTATGAGTCGTGGTTAAAGTGTTTGATTTTAAAGGGTTGTTTGGGAAGGTTGGCTTGTCGTTTTCGTCCGAACGCGCGCGCATTCTCCGCGCTGGTAGAATCCGAGCGGCGTTAGGTCGCAAGTCGATTTCGGAACCATCCGGCCTTTCACAGAGCGCGCTGTGCCAAGAGAGTTCACTTGGAACTCTAATATTTACTTGAGGTTATCGCAATTGAACGGTCGCGTGGGTTGGCCTCATTGTGGCGGGACACAGCCGTGGACCGGCCCGCCTTTACTGATTCAACCGGTTCAGTTGAATGTCGCCGGCCCAGGCGAATGGCGGCGTTGCCTTAGACCGAGCAAGGTCGCGTTTCAGCGGTTAAAGGCCGGCGACCGTGCGGCGAATCCAATCGGTCGCCGTGGCAAAGGTCGCCGGCATGTTGTTGTGGCCTTGCTGGGAGAACAAAACAGTTTCGTAGGCAAAACCCTTGGCGGTGATTTGATTTAAGCGTGAAATCGAAAGATCAACCGGAATGCTGCCGTCTTGGCCGCCGAAAAGCCAAAGGCCCGGGCACTTGAGTTTGATTAAGTTGTCGCTGGGATTCGAATCTTTACCCAGGAATTCGGGCCAAATGTAGGGCTGCTTGCGCGCCGCCAGGGCTTCCTGATAGCTCGGAATCTGTTTTTGGTCGCGATCAGCCGTGTACTTGCTGAAAATGTCCTCTTCGCTGACCTTGCAGACCGGCGCACTCCACAGCACCATGAAGGCGAGGTCGGGCGCTTGTTCGGCGGCGAGGGGCACTATCCACCCCGCCTGACTGATGCCGGTTAATCCCAGTGGGACATCTTTGGTTCTGGGATGATTGCGCAAAACGGTTAGCGCGGCGACCGCATCGTCGGCCAAAAGCGTGATGTTTTTTTCGCTGACGCTTTGATTGCCTTCGTAGCTGCCGCCCGAAGCGCCGGCGCCGCGTTTGTCGTAAACCAAAGCCGCAATGCCCGCTGCTGCAAAGCGTTCGGCATAATGAATGTTACGGCTTTGTTTGCCGGATCCGTGAACGAACACCACGGCGGCATGGATCGGTCCTTGCTTCGGTAGAATGACGCTACCCGCCAGCGAAATGCCGTGACTTGGGAAGGTGACATCGTCACGGTCGAACCCGGCACCCATCACCTGAATGACACTAATAAACAAAAAACACCCAAAATAGAACGGTCTCATCATCCCGAACTCCTCATATGATATGCCCAACACTGGTAGGTCGATCATCGCGGCGATTTAGTTTGGTGCGACTTACCCGATCACAAATAAAGTCCAGATGGTGGTCGTGCTGCTTGACCGACATCGGTGTTTTCAGGTTGCCCTGTTTGCGTTTTAACCTAAACTGAGCGATTCGGATGGATGAATTCGCTCAAGTTTTGACGCAAGATGCGTCAAGCCTTGGGGCGAAACGTTTTTGAAAAACGAACCGGGGCCGCGCTCGGCGCATACCGGCAAGTACGGCGAGCATGATTACGAGATGTTGCAGCCCAACGCTTGACGTTTCCTGCGCAAACCTTGGCACAGGAAACGTCAATAGTTGTGCGATTTCACCGCCAAGAATCGCATAGTTTAGGTTTAAGCGTTAGGCACCGAGGTGGTTCAGATTGAACAAAATGGTTCATGTGTTTTTTGGAAACTTTACATCGGTCGAAGCGGCTTGTCGGTATACCGAACCCCAATGGGCTGATGAACCCGATGACGATGCGAGCGATGAAGTCTACGACGCTTGGGAAGAAAGTAATCCAACTTGGTCTTTGGCGGACGACCTCGGCGTTTACCTCGATTCAGATTTTATTGAAACCATCGACGAGGATTTCTGCTCCTACCTGCGTACCCAATTGGCAAAAGAAGCTGATTTTTTAGCCGTGTGCTTTTGGCAACCGAAAAAGGACCCACCTTGATAACCGAAAAGGGACCCACCGTATTTGTAGGTACACGGATTCCTTGTCCACTCTCCTCTGAGTCGAGTGAAACGATGTGAGACCGTTTTTAC
>JAUIFE010000069.1 GCA_030429565.1 Holophagae bacterium
CCATGCCATCGGCCACGGCCCGCTGGGACCGGCTTTCATTGTGAGCCTCAAGGATCAAACAGAGAACTATTACATCTTCAACGATCACCTGGGCACCCCCTTCGCCTACTACCAAGTAACAACGGGGCAAACGTTCTACACACCAATGAGCCCCTACGGTGAGCCATGGTGGGATGAATTCGACGTTTCCGGAAGCGGAAGCAACACAACCATGGCGGAAGGATTCGAGCGCCCCACCATGGGGGCCTCCTTTAACCAACCCTTCCTGGGCTTAAGCGGCCACATGCGCGACGCCGACAACGGCTTAACCTACATGCACCACCGCTACTACGACCCGCAGCTAGGCCACTTCCTTAACCCCGACTTCCGCGCACCCGACATCTACGATCCGACGACCTTCACCGAGCCATACGCCTACGCTGCCGGCAACCCAATGATGTTCTGGGATCCCAACGGTTTGGAAAACCGCTTCGCCATGCAACAAGATCTGTATATGAAGCAATGGGCCGAAGCCAAAACATCCGTAGAACGCGATTACGTCGAAGGGGAAATGCGCGGCTTCTACCAATCCAACGCTTATGCTGGAATGACCTTTGTAGCGGTTGCAGGCTGGGGGTATGCAGTAGCAACGCTTACCCTAAAGCAAATTGCGATCTCGATGTTGGTGAACGCTGGAGTCGGTGGTCTTTTTGATGGAGCAATCCAGACGGTCCAGATCATTGACGGTACTCAGGAGGAGCTTGATTTCACTCGCTTGTCTGTTGCTATGGTAGGCGGCGGCCTTATGGGACCGGCTTTCAAAGCGTTACCTGTTGAAGTCTTGGCTCCAATTGGAGCCACCAGTGCGAGCTTAGGTGTTCATGAAGGTTTTGTTAACTACTTTAATGGAAACACCGCTACAGGTGTCATGCAAATTTACTTGAGCGCTCTCTCGGTCAGTAGTTTCTTTAAACCACCGGGTTCCAACCTAACGCCGGCCTTAGCGACAGCAAACGGAGTGCAAGCTGGAGCAGCGCCTTTAACTCAAGCGATAAACGGGTCCCCCTATTCTCCATTATCCGCGATTCTTTTACATAGTGAAATTAGCGGCAGTGAAGGTCACAACCTAAGTTCGTCAGGGTTAAGCAATGATCCCGATATAATTACGGATCCAAGACGATTGTTACCAAAACCAAAAAAGCCACGCGAGCTCACGGAACAAGATTATCAGAAGAGAGTTGATTTACTGGAGACCTTATTTGGCACGTCGAACGTTCATTCATTAGAGAAACATGGTGCTCAAACATCTCGCTATAAACAATTATTGCGAGTTCGTGAACCAAACAACCCAAACCCTGGCACAGGAAAAAAGGGCGCACCAACAAAAAGAGCCAGTAAATTTTTAACTCACAGAGATCACTACTTAACTCTAAGACGAGCGATTCTTGAATTTAAGAAAACTGGCACCTATGACATCATAATAAAATTCAACCGAAATATAGGCTTTAGCGTAACAAACGAAGCTAAAAACTTCAAAAAAGTAAAAGGCCCTTTCAGATTTGACTATGTCACTAACGCAACTGTTCGATTCGATCAGGCCACCGGGAAATTTTACACCGCTTTTCCCTCGCCTTGATTTTTTAATTAGTAAAGCAAGGAGTAATTCAGATACAGCACCTAAATCACCAGAGCTTATTACTAACCAAAGAATCTTAAAAACTTTGTTTAGTTGAAGCATCACCATAACTAACACCTCAAGCGTAACAAACACACTTAATCAAAAACACAAAAAAACTTCTATTGCTTCACTTCGCACAAGAATCATGCTATCCTCACACATAAACCGCCTACAGGAGAGCGTGATGGATAATGACTTTTCTTATTTCGAAGAAGTTGTAAACAAACCTTGCCCAGACGACCTCAAAAGATTGTACGAACAAATAGTACCTAAATATTCTTCAGCGATAGAATTTATCGATAACTCTTTTGACTTTTCACTCGAGATACAGTACTTCAAAAGTATGATGGATTCAAACAACTACTCCATTCAAGATTCATCATTCTGTTTCGCAGTAGATTCTGATGGATACCGTTTAATTATATACTTAAATTCAAATCAACTTGAAATACATTCAGAGCAATATGGAGACATTGTAGGTCTCGATTGGTGTGTTTCTGATTTACTGACGGCACGAATCGAAATTTTATAGAAAAAATATCGAAGCGCCCCGTAGTGTCCCAAAAATATTCCGGCACGTTTCCCAAGCCAAATAGTTGTGTCAGCATGCGCTTGGCAACCCCCGTAATGTCCCAAAAATATTCCGGCACGTTTCCCAAGCCAAATAGTTGTGTCAGCATGCGCTTGGCAACCCCGCTCAAAGGAGAGAATGGCCAAAAATCACACTGCCACAGAAAAAATCATTAGGTTTTCTGCATCCCGAGACGCACCATTGCCGCGTAGTGTCCCAAAAATATTCCGGCACGTTTCCCAAGCCAAATAGCTGTGTCAGCATGCGCTTGGCAACCCCGCTCAAAGGAGAGAATGGCCAAAAATCACACTCCCACAGAAAAAATTATTAGGTTTTCTGCATCCCGAGACGCACCATTGCCGGTATCGTTAATGTTTCCAGCAGATAAATCTAAGATGCGCGACGGCTGTAGTGATTCAACAAGCCACCGAGGCGGGTCTGTTTTTGGATCGGCCCGGCGGTGCTGCTTCGTCGTTTGACGATGGTTTCGTTGAACAAGCTTTGGTGCGGTCTTTCGTTGTGGTAGTGGGCCAAGTATTCGCGCAACAATACTTCAAGATGACGTTGGGAAAAGATAATGAAATGGTCGAGGCATTCTTCGCGAATGGTTCGAATGACGCGCTCCATGTACGCGTTCAAGTTCGGCGAGCGCGGCGGCAACGGGACAGCGGTCACACCCCCGCCGGCCAAGGTTTTTTGAAAGTGAGCACCGAATACGGATGCACGGTCATGAATAAGGTAATCCCCTTCCCTGAGAAACCCGTGTGCCTCATCCGTTTCATTTCTCGCAATTTGATCGGCCCATGCCTGGTAAGGCTCGGGAATGATTCCCGCAAGGTGGACTTTTCGCGTTGCAAGGCGCATGATTAGGAGTACATGAACCCTTCGAACACCCCAACCTTGCAAAATCTCAACCGTAAAGAAATCAGCGGCGGCCATGCTTTGCCATTGTTGACTCAGAAACATCGCCCAAGTTCGCCCGCGTTTCGGCGCCGGCTCGACGCCGTGATCGGCCAGAATCCGCGCAACCGTATTTTTTGAAACGGTAATCCCGACCGCCATTCAGTTCTCGAATGGTTTCGCGCTGAGCCTGAATCATCGTCATCAAAAAATCAGTGATCGCCTGTCGTCGTTGTTCAAGCCGACCCGAAACCAAGGTGATCCACAGGATATTTAACCAAACCACCCGTGTCGACCTCCGTTTTCTTGGAAAATTCTAGCTGATTGACAACTGAATATAGAAAAACATCGGTTACTTGGGGCTCTAAATGAGCCCCCCTTTTCTCCCTTCTAAAAGTGACTACCAAGCAAAATAACCTCGCACGAGGTCTCTTGCTGAAAGCAGATCCGGCAACGGCGTGACCCAAGCCAACCTAGACTATCGCTCCTGGTTGGGCGACGACGTTTTTGTCACCCACCCCCCCTCGGTCTCGCCGCCAAAACCTTTTAACGACGACGCCGACGGCAGAACGACTCAGATTAAGGAAGGCGGCTTCGTCAGCCACCAGATTGAGTGGCAACAGGGACGTTTGGCATCCGTCCGGGTGGCACCGCCCCCGAGCGAGGAAGATGCGTTGGTTCTGGCCGAATTCTATTACCCCGACTATGACACGGCCGGACGCGTCATCCGCTTGACACGCAGCCAAGCGATGCAAGCACCCATTACCGGCGGCGGAGGCGGCCCGGTCAGCAAGGACGACCCAAGCGA
>JAUIFE010000051.1 GCA_030429565.1 Holophagae bacterium
CACGCCCGGGGATGATCCTTTTCGACCGCCGTCTTGAACCGCTTTCTGATCCTGTTCCCCGCCCGCCCGGGGATGATCCGTCGGGGAGCCCGAAAGGCGGGCGTCAACACGCCTGTTCCCCGCACGCCCGGGGATGATCCTTTTCGACCGCCGTCTTGAACCGCTTTCTGATCCTGTTCCCCGCCCGCCCGGGGATGATCCGTCGGGGAGCCCGAAAGGCGGGCGTCAACACGCCTGTTCCCCGCACGCCCGGGGATGATCCTTTTCGACCGCCGTCTTGAACCGCTTTCTGATCCTGTTCCCCGCACGCCCGGGGATGATCCGTCGGGGAGCCCGAAAGGCGGGCGTCAACACGCCTGTTCCCCGCACGCCCGGGGATGATCCGCCAGCGGTGTCGGGCCTTCTCCGCAGTGAAGCCTGCTCCCCGCACGCCCGGGGATGATCCTTCCCCTTATCGCCACTGGTAGAAGTCCCACCACTGCTTCCCGCACGCCCTGAGCTTGAACCACCGATTGCGCAATTTTGTTGGATTAAGGCGCCGAGCCTGCCCCGTCGATATGGGCCTGCATGGTGTCGAATAACAGGTCGATCATGGCGCGGTCACCGGCTTTGATGTGGGCGCCGGGAAGATCGATGCGCGCCCTTGGCATGCCCGCCCGCTCGAACAACACATCGGCACAGGCCTTGGGGATGCGTTCATCGTCGCGCGCCGTCACCAACACAAACGGGCGTGGGCTGATTTCGGCGACCCAGAACTCGGGCGAAATCGTGCGCAGCAGGCGGTCAATCGTGCGGGCGGCCAGGAAACGCGGCGCCGCCGAGGGGATTTTCTTTTGCAGCAGATGGTCGAACAATACGTAGGCGTTGCCACCGCCCTGGACGGCCCACACACGCGTGAAACGCGCATCCATCGCACCCGCCACACACACCAAGGGCGCGCCCATACTGACCCCCACCAACTCGACCCGCGTGGGATCGACCTCGGGTAAGCGCAGCAAATAATCAAGCGCCACCATCATGGCCGGTGGGGTGTCGTAAATCGCCCTTCGGATACGCGGCACCGCCGCCACCGCCCGCCAACCCTTCAGCCGACGCGCCTCCGGCAAGGGATAATCAATCGCGGCCAACACCATACCTCGCCCTTCACCAACCAAAGACACGGCGTTGCGACCGGTCCGGTAGCCGCCTACCAACAGCACCAGCGGCAAACCCCGCGCCGGCCGCTCCGGCGGCATTCGCACGGCGAGGTCGACGACCAACCCACTGTCGAGGCTGAGGCGCACGTGCCTGACGCGATCCTCACCCAACGCATCCTCCCGACGCACTTGGGACGTCGCCGGCTCGCTCCCGCGCCGCGCCTCAAAATAGCCGCGTGGCTCACCGAACAACGGCAACCCGTTCGGGCAAACCCACACCCACAAACCCAGGAGACCAACGCCGAGCAGGCAACAAAACGCAACCGTACCCTTCACCAGTAAACGACGCCGACTCAAAAAAGCGCGCACGATCAAGGCAGACTCCTCTGTTCCGGCCGGCCCACGCGGTGCTTCACGGCCGCGCGCCCTCACCCGAACCAACATGTTGCAGGATACGCCCGAGCCACTCGGGCCAATCGATGGGGATTCGTCAACCCAGCTTACCATTGCCCACCTCGGCAACGCACCCACCGAACAACCACCGCCGATTTCCAAAGGCACACCGTTCTCATTTTTCGCCACAAACCCGCCGCCGAGCAACCATCCGCCACGACCGGCGGCGCGCACGGCCGACACGGCGCGCCGGCCACGATCAATCACCCCAAAACGCGCCTAAAACCCACGGACCGCGCTCCGGTTTATCCCCCTGTCCAACAAACGGCGACGGTCCCAGGCGCGTTTCCCGCTTCCCGAAAAAGCCGGCCACTCGAGCAGCCAGGATCCACTGTCGGCGCCGACTTCAGCGGTGATGCCGACGCGGGCCAAGCAGCCTGGCGATGTGACCGCAATTTTTCCGTCCATCCATTTAGGGCGACACCGCAAAAGACGCTTTTTGAACATTTTAAAAATGACGCGGCAACCGAAGGATTCCAACGTCTGACTGGCACCAAACATGGAAAAGATGTGTTGCCATCCATCATGCACCCGTCCTCCTTGCGATGGACCGACAGCCCCCTCGTCCAACCATCCCCCCCTGGAGACCCCCAATGAACACCCAAATCCTGACCATCCCGGCGGTGAATCCAACCGCCGTCGTCCCCTACCTCCCGCCTGGCTCACCTTATGGCTGGGCCGCTGTAAGTGCACCCGTCCTAGCTTATTACGGTGTTATACCGCCGATCTGCGACGCCGAATTATGGGGCCACGACTTGCTCCAACAACAACCCGCGATCAGCCAATCCACGCCCTATAACCCCCCCATCGGCCGCATCGACAAAGCCCTGGCCGGCGCCTACGCGGGCCAACTACTGAAACGGCGCCACCAGATCACCCAAACCAAATTGCAACACCTCGTCGTCCAAAACCTATCCGACAACAAACCCATCATCGCCACCATGACGGTGCCACCCTTCAACACCGGTCACGCCCTGCTCATCTTCGGCTACCACAACAACTGCATTCTCTATTCATGCCCGCATCGCGGCAACCAAGCCGCCTCCTTTGACGCCTTCTACCACCGGCTTTCCGCCAAAAGAATGGCCTTCAGTTGTCTGTACCTCACCAAACAGCCAGGATCAGCGCACCGCACCAATCCCGTCGCCGCCGTGCGCGCCGCACCAAAAAACTCGGTCTTAGCGAGCGCCGACACCTAATCGCCGCCAAAAGAAGGGGGTCCGGCTGTTCACCACGGCCGGCCACCACCTAACACAGGTAACCGGGCACCGCATGGTGTCCGGGTCTCAATCGGTGCGTGTCCCCGTTTGGTGCGACATCAATCGGTGCGTGCCCCCGTTTGGCACGCAAAGTCTCGATTGATATAGCCGACCAAACCGAGCAAGGTCGTTTGCGTCGCTGCGCACATCGGCGTGTGTTGGGGGCTGGACCAGCCAGGAAGGAAGCGGCTGAGGCGGTCGTAACGACAAGGGGGCGCACCCGCAATCACCTGATAGCGAACGCGCAGGCGATCTTCGCTGCGGCAGGTTCCAGCCAACGCCACCTCGTAGACGCCCAAACTGTCGCTGTCGGCGCTTGCGATGGTCAAATGCGGGCCGCGCTCGGCGTACAAGGGCACATTGTCGCGGTACCACAAATAACCAGTGACCTGCTCATCGCGAGGCGCGGTTAGAGTCAAACGTTCACCCATACACACGGGCACAACGCGGTCGGGTACGGGCGTGGCAGCGGCACAAGCCGCATCCTGCTCGGGGAAGTAACGCTGAATCAGCGCATCGATACAGTTCAAAAGCGCAAGCGCGTCGTTTTCATCGTAGCCGGCGCGCACGGCATCCCAGCGCGGTTGCTGGTAGATATCCACGTTGCCCAAGGTTCGCTGATAGTAATGCTCAAAATCGGCGGTATTGCGCGGAACCACGGCGCGATAGTGCAACAAACGCCGGTAGATAGGCATCGATACGGGCAACTCGGCTAATGCGGCATCGGCTTGTGCCGAAGGCAGAATGCCCCAAAAAGCAAACAAGGGCGCCAAGTTGACGTTGATCGCGCGTGAAGCGTTGATGATGTATTCGTCATCGGGCACCGAGTTAAACGGAAAACCCTCAACCCCCTGCTCGAAGTAGGGGTAATTCATGGCGTAGATCGCGTCCCAGCCGAACAGGTCCGCGAAGTCGACCCACTTGGCGTGACCACGCGTTTGGTACTGCAGCTCGTGCAGGGTCCGACCTGGCAAACTCTGATTATCGTGACCAATGCGACGACCGGCGCGGAAGTTGGGCGAAATCATCCAGTCGAGTGCGGCCAGATCGCGGGTCAAATCCTGGTACGAAGATTCCAGCAAGGCCTGATCCAAGCTCAAGCCAAATATTTCCTGATAGATCTGAACCGCCGCCAGATGCACGTTGCTCTCGATTTCCAAACGCAAGGTCGGCATGTTGTGCAGGTGGCCCAACTCGTGGAACACGGTTGAATGCGGTAACCCATCCAAGGCACGCATGGGCGAAAAGCCGTGCGCGAAACCGGAAAACGGCACGCCGCCGTGGCCGGCGACAACCGGATACTGTGCCGGCAAAGCGGTGCCGGGATGCGCGAGTTGCCGGTCGAAGGTCAGGTACTCGGCGCGAAAACGGGTTGCCGTCGGACGGCCTGCGATCCGCGTGTAAAGTGCAATGGCGCGGCTCCAGCGATCCACCATCAGAGTTGGATCATCCAAGCCGGCCACCATCGAAACCGGCAGGGTGGTCATGAAGTAACGACCCTCAATGTCGACCCACTTGACGCCGGTTTCAGCCAATTGTCGACGCCAGCTCGCGGCATCACTTAGGTTTGGGCCGGCATTGGCGAAGTGCGGCGTTTTGACAACATTGGTCAAACCAACCGGCACCACGCCGGCCGCCGCGCCGTCGGGCACCACAATATAAAGGCCGCCGCCGAAAGGATTGGCAACCTTGGTTTGTATCGCATTAAGCGCGAAGCGTTTGCCAACGCGTGGAAAACGGTTAAATGACGGCATGCGCAAGCTTAGGTCGTCTTGATGAATGCCCACCAACACCTGCAAGCCAAGACCGATGTGCTCCGGCGCCAAGGTGACCGTCACCAATTCGCCAGGCGCCGCGTAGTAGCCGGTCATGCGGATGAGGCCGTGCTCTTCACCGTTTAAATGAAAGCGGTGGTCGGTTTGATAATCGGCCTGAACCGGGACCGACACATTAACGCGCGGCGCATGCGACGCAACGGGTCCGGGAAAAATCGCGCTTTCCTCAAAGGCGACACCGGCGATTTGGTCGAGCGTCGCAGCCTCGAAAATTTCGTCGTGCAGCCATTGTTTCATCATGTAAGTCATGGTTTCACGGCGGTTAAATTGGCCGACGTTAAGCCCGCGTTCGGATTGGAACAGGGGCGGGTAACGGTCTTCATAGGCGGCAATGTACGCCAACACTTCATCGCCGATGTCGGCGTAGGCGGCGGGCCAATTGGCTTGAAAAATGTCGTAACGTTGCTGCGCTTCAGCCTCACTAAGCGTGCGTTCACCGCGAAAATCAGCGGCAAAGTCAATCAAGGCGGTGCGCAACTCGGCAACGCCGGCTTTGGCGGGCGGCATCGGCGTTTGGTAGGCAACCAGCGGCACAACGGAGCAAACAAAGGCAAGGGTCAAACGACAAAACTTGCGGTGGGCGGTGAGAATCATCGGCACGTTCCTTCCAGGCGCCCAGGTGGCGGCATCGCCGAACCGGTCCTGTGAATCAGATATGGCAAACGTCCCAAAGCAACCCAAACAACAACGGCCGGGCCGCAAAAGTATGGCAACCGACACCCATTCATTAATCCAATGGCGTTATGACCAAAGCAGCGTCAATGCCAAAACACGCAAACCTATATAAATATCCAATTTAGACACCACTCACTCGATTATTTCGGCGTTTTTTTGTCCCTGGTTTGATGGTGTGCGTGTCGCCCAATTCAGCCGAGTTTAAGCAAGCCAACTTCATCTAATACAAACACTTAAGAATACCCAACGGTCGCCACAGCCCTGAGTCCGACAGGGTGACACCTGTAACTCGTTGCGATACACCCCACCGCCGAACACGCCGACACGGACAGGCCGCTCGCACGCCTTCGGCTCAGGATTCCAGCAGCGCGCGGTAGCAGGCGCGATTGATGGGAATGGTGCTGCCACCAACCAGACAGGCGCGGTAGCGGCCGGCACCCAGATTATCCAAACGCTGAATGGCGGCGCGCGCAACCAGGTAGGAACGATGCACGCGCATAAAATCGTCGGGCAAGAGTTCTTGGACTTTTTGGATGTTGTACTCGTGCAACAAGCTGCCGCCGGAACGGAGCACGATTTCAGCATAGTTCTTGGCGGCTTTGATGTAATCGATGTCGGTGACGGCAACCATGTCGACGCGCCCGCGACTTTTGACGGCGAGGTAACGCACGGCACGACTCGATGTGGCGGCGGCACGTTGTAGCCGTTCAACGGTCAGGGCGAAACGTTGTTCCGAAATGGGTTTGCGAATGAAGTCGAACACGCCTAAATCGTAGGCACGCGCGGCCTCGGCGTCGTTGGCGGTAATCACCACGGTTCGGTAGGGCGCCGCCGCGTCAATCAACCCAAACCCCTCGCGGCCGTGGAGGTTGAGGTCGAGAAACACCAAATCGTAGCGGGTCGCGGCCAAACAACGCGCGGCCTCTTCGTAACTCAAGGCGGTATCCAATTGCGTCAGTGGTTGCGGAAACGTTTTTTGCGCCAAATAAGCGATGCGCTCGGCCACCAAAGCCACATCTTCGACAATCAAAACTTTCATGCGGGTACCGCCACCACTGCTTCCCAGCCGCCTGGCACAGCGCCGGCGCGGAACTGCCAGCGGCCAGGATAAGCTTCCTCCAGGCGTGCCCGCACGTAGGCCGTGCCCGTGCCGGATCCGGCGGAAGCGGGGGCGCTCTCACCCGGCGGGCGGCTATCGTTAAACAAGCGATAACGCACCATACCGGCGTCGTTTTCAGCGGTAAGCTGAAAGGTCCCTTCGCGGCAGCCGGCATAACCGTGGGTCAGGCCGTTTTCCACCAAGGTGTGCAAGATGGCGGGCGGAATGGTCGCGCGCCCGTCCACCCCGTCGACACTCAGACGAAAATCGGCGCGCTGTTGCATGTTCATAATTTTCAAATGAATGCGACAAATCTCTAGCTCCTCGTCGAGGGTCACCAAGCGGCGCCGGCTCATGACCCGCAACAGGTGCAGTTCCTCGGCAAGCGCATCCACCAAGGTTACCGCCTGCTCGCGATCGGTCATCAGCAAGTGCTGTAACGCCATCAGCGCGTTCATGAGGAAGTGCGGGTGCAAGTGTTTGAGCAGTAACTCCAATTCCAAGCGCGAGCTGCGTAGCTGGGCCTGGTCCAGGGCGCGATTTTGCTGGATGATGCCGCCGGCGGAAGCGGTGACCATCACAAAAGCCAGCAGCGCAAAACCCAAGTAATCCAAGTAATACAACAGCGAGGTGACCACGAAGTTGGCTTGTGCGCTCGCGAACCCGTCGAAGAAGTCGGCCTCATCGCAAAAAACCATGGCGCAAAAAACAACCAAGGCCATACTCAATAATCGCCCGTTAGCGAGCCGCCGACGCCATGCACACAATGCTAAAACCAACGGGACCAGACTGATCCAAAAATAAAACAGCGGATGCCGGCCGAGCAAAACGACGATCATGACGGCCGCCCCCGGAATCAGCCAAATACCGCGTCGCGGTTGTTTGAGAAAGAGGCCGCGACATTCCCAGCCAACCACCAGGGTTAACAACAAAAAGGCGAGATCGTCCAAACGGCCGCCCATGGTGCCCTGGTGCCGATAGGCGACGCTAACCGGAAAACGGTGCATGAGCACATCTTCGGCCATGGCCCAAAAACAGACGGCAAACAGGGCGGCGAGCAGCAGAAACAGGGGTCGGCGCTTGAAGGCGGCGAAAAACGAAAGATTAATACACACGGCCAGCAGAAACACACCGCACAACAGCAATGGTCCGTACACCCACGGCCCGCTTTTGGCTTCAGTTAAGCCGTTGGGTCCCAGGGATATGTCGTAAAAGTGGACGCCGTTGGGGAACTGAAAATTGGAGAAGCGGATCACCAGCGTGTTGGTACCCACACCGGCGCCACCGGTTTTAATCCAAGCGCGCGGAATCTGGCGGCTGACCCGGTAAAGGCCGCCGACCTCGGTTGCCGCGTTTTGGCCGATCCGCCCGTTCTCAAGCACAACCCGCCCGTTAAGCATCACGTCAAAGGCGGCCACGTCACTTTTGACATACAGCCAAATGTCTTGAGCGTCGCGCAGTTGGGCGGGAATGGCGATTTGGGTGGTCAAACGCCATACGCCGGACCGGCCGTCAACCTGGTCGGCAAGGGTACGCGCGTCCAAGGCTGTCGCCAAGGCGGTTTGATCGTCGCCACGGTACAAGGTAAACAGGGGTCGCTCGCTCAGGTCGAGCGCGCGACCCTCGTAAACCGACGGCGTGGTTAGCCAGCTTGTGGCAAAAAGCAAACACAGGAACGGCATAGGGTTTCACCAAATCAAAGGCGCATGGGGCCGGTTGGGCACGAGTCGCCACTATTATATATGGATGGATCGCGCGGGCGGCACTTCGGCCCCACGCCAAAAAGCGCCGCGCGTCACCGCAGGAAGCAAGGGTAAGCCATGATTTTAACGGGGCGTTTCGGCCAATTGGCGGCTGAGGCGTTGGCAGCGCGAGCGGAAAAGAGCCAGGTTCTCGTCGCCCGCACGCTCGGCCAGTGCCACCGCGCGTTGAAAGGCGGTGAGCGCGGCGCGGTTGCGGCCGGCCTTTTGGTAGGCTTCGCCCAAGCTGTCAAAGGCATTGGCCGATTGCGGGTACAGGCGGGTGTTGGTTTCCAACACAAACACGGCCTCGGCCACACGGCCGCGTTCCAAGAAAGCGTAACCAAACCGATTGACGAAGGCTTCACGCGGCTTGGCGGCATCGTCCGGGTAGGCTGTGGTCATACCGTGGCGGTCCCAATGAGCGACAAACGCGGCATCGCCGGAATCGATCCGGTCCGGGTAGTAATGCTTCATCGCCGCGGCGAGTTTGGCGGCGGTGGCGGCGTCCTCCTGCTGAAAGTAAAAGAAGGACCAATGATCGGCGAGGTCGCGGTAGTCGGGCGTGACGGCATAACCAAAAGCCGATGAAAGCTGTTGGTAGTAGGCGGGCAGGGTTTGTTCGTCGAGGATTTGCTTCATCTGTTCCAAGCTCGGCCGCAATAAAACGTATTGGGCTTTCAGCGCGCTGTACACTCCGACAAATGGCGTGGTGCTGTGGCCGTCGTGGGGGAAGGTTTGAAAGGTAGCCGCGAGACCCGCCGGCGCGTGCTCGGCGAAGACACGCTGCAGGCGCGCGAATTGCGTGCGAATCGGCGCGAACTCCATGCCGCCGATGTTGAGATAGATGCGGCTGTTCCAAGTTTTTTTGCCATCCAGAGCCTCGGCCAACGCGTTGACCAACTTGGGATTGTGGTGCAGCGACGGGCTCAAGGCCAAACGCGAACGGAACAGGTCGGGATACGCGATCAGGCTGTGCAACACGAACAAGCCGCCTAAAGAATGACCCAGGAGCAGGCGGTGCGGCTTGGTGCGAAAGTGGCCGTCGACCCAGGGAACCAGTTCGTCGGCGAGGAAGGAACCAAAGGCGGCCACGCCGGGATTGGCGGCGCCGGAGGTGGCATCAAACGGCAGGTAATCGCGCCGGCGTTCACCGGTGTGCGGAATGGAAACCACAATCAGCGGCGGCGCTTGCCGACGCTCCGCCAAATAACGGGTGATGGTCAAGGTGTCGTGGGTGCGGTTCCGGCCATCCAGAATGTAGAGAACCGGGTAACTTTCCTGCGAAGCGTGGTAGCCGGCGGGAAGGTAAACGGAGACGGATCGTTCCTCGGAAAGGGGTTTCGATGAAAATAGATGGGTGACGGGATCGTTCGCGACGGCTTGGGACGACGACGCAGCGGCGGTTAAAACCAAAAATAGGACGTGCAACATGGCTTCTCCTTGAGTGGGGTCCACCGTGACGCCGGTGGTTGCCACCAGGTTAGCGACCGTGCCCTGAACGGCCGCATCTTTTCGGACGAAAGCCACCAGGCGCGGACGAAAACCACAAATGACCCTGTCGGCTCGTTTCGGGTCGTGGCCAAACACCGTTGCCCATGGCCGGCATGCCCTGATTGTCTCGCCCCATCAAAGCGAACAGAGGGTGTCGCCAAGAATCGCGCATCAGGTCTTAGCGCGGTAAACGCCCAGCATCTTTTCCCGCAATCTGGGTATGCTTTGACCGCCAAAGGTCGCGCTTGCCGCCGATCCCATGCCACCGACGCGCCCCACCAAGCCCGAAAAATCAAAAAATCCCGTTATCTTGCAAGAGAAACCACAAGCTCGGGTTCACAAAACTAAGAAAACACCACAAATCAAGGTAATTAAAAAAAAACAGCCACGATGTCTCGGAGAAAAACGACGCGGGCGACCGGCGTCGACCCAGATGCGGTGTCGGAAAAATCAAAAATCAGCAGACAAATTTTCGTCACCCAAACCCTGCAAAACAGTAATCCAGCTAATTCTTGACCTTCTTTAGCCTCCCCCGCCCCAATCCGTAGGCTTAATTCAAGGTGCCATGATCATGACCAAACGGGCGGCTGAATTGGAAACCAGGCCATGACTCATACCCGCCCGCTTCCCTTTTCCGCGTAACACATCAGATCATCACATATAAATACAGCTACTTACAGAACAAAAGACAATCCGCATATCGCGAAGACGGTGGCTTCAACCCTTTCGCTCGCCTCAACTTTTGCTTGGTGAAGGCGGGCGTAAAGGAGAAAACCTCATGGGCCTGCCCGGACCGGCCCGGCCCAAGTGCCATTCACGATGTTTTCATCTTGACGCGGCAAGCGCCTGATCATTAAGATAAGCATGCCCCGGAAAACCGGCTGAAATCGTAAATTAGCCACAGTAAATAATTACGCAGCCCGCTTTACGTACCTTTTCATATCTTGCCGCGAATTTATTAAGCGGATTCAACCAATGTTGCAGCCTTTTTTGGTTGTGATTTTATAAACACTTCACCCACCCCCTTTATGACTTGATGCGCCGCTCTTCGTCATCACCCACCGTGTCTTGTTGTGCTCGCGTCGCCCTTGAGCGCCCTGTATCCAGAGGTTTACTCACAGGGCCGAGACGCTGCAAAAGTGCGCGGTCGCGTGCCGCCGTCTGTCCGGTCACCGCTTACCGGTCCTAGCGCTTCGGCGCAGGCCCGCGTGCCGGTTTGATCCGAGCAGCCAGGCACTGACGAAGCCACAGCCATCGGGCGTGCTGTGCCCAGTTTTGGTCACGTGCACGTCGTCGCTACTTGGTAAAGCTTCCGGGAAGCATTCATCCAAGGAGTATCCATACCATGCGTTCCATTTTTTGGATTTCAATCCTGGCGGCCTGCCTGACAACAGCGTCATACGCCGCCGATTTCACCCTTTCGGCACACTCAGATCACTACACCACCCCCTGGGACCGCGTGCTAACCGTTGCGGCGCCAGGCTTACTCGCCAACGACACGGCACCCGAGGGCGACGAACTCACCGTCGCCATTCACACCGCGCCGGCGGTTGGCGAGCTCAGCCTCAACGCCGACGGTTCCTTCACCTACCAACCGGTTTCCGGCTCACAAGGCCCGGTCACCTTCTTGTACCAGTTAGAAAACCAAAACGGAGAAACCAGCTACGCCACCGGCACCATCCAGGTCACGGCCGGCAACAAAGCGCCACTCGCCATTGACAACTACTACACCGTCCAAGTCCCCAACACCTTGTCGGTCTCCGCGGCCAACGGCCTGCTCGCCAACGACATCGACCTCGACGGCCATGTTTTGAGCGCCGAACTGGTCACGCCGCCCGCCGTGGGCACGCTGAGTCTCAATAGCGACGGTGGCTTCACCTTTCAGGGCGACCCCACCGATTCCGGCCGTTACAGCTTCACCTACCGCGTGGTTGACGCACTGGGCGCCACGGCAGAAGGTCAGGTTCACCTGACGTTGGTCAGCCGCAACTTGCCAATCGCCAACCCCGACCGGGGTGATGCGCTCAAAGGCATCGAAGCGACCATCAACGTACTCGGCAATGACAGCGACCCCGACGGCAATGCGTTGCGCGTCGTTTCCGTCTCCGGCGGCGACAGCACGTTCATCCGTGTCGTCGATGACCAAACCATCGCCTACTTCACCATGAGCGGCGACGCGCGCACGGTGATGCTCAACTACACCATCAGCGACGGCATTCACGAAGCAAGCAGCACGGTGACGGTGAACGTGATCGAAACGAACATCCCACCGGTGGTCGAAAACGAACATTTCGTCATTGGTCCGGGCGAATCGGTGACGTTTGACCCACTGGCCAACGATTTCGATATCAACGGGTTACCGCTGATCATGCAAATCAATCGCCCTGAGTTCGGCACCCTGGTGACCACCAACCCGAGCACCTTCACCTACACCTACACGGCGGCAACAGATCGCGGCGCCTATAACGAAGTCCTGCCGTACGGGGTGTGGAACGGGTTCCGCTCCGCCATGGGCCAAGTCACCATCGAAGTCCGTCCCAGCAACAGCGCGCCCATCGTTGAAAACGAATTTGTGCTGCTCGAGATGGGCCGCAACCGCAACTTCTTCGATGTGCTTGCCAACGACAGCGACCCTGACTACGACCAGCTCCGCGTCTCGCGCATTTCCGTACAGGGTGGCCGCTCGCTGACGGCATCCATCGTGGAAGACGGCGCCGGCCTGTCGTTGCAAGCCATTCGTCCCGGTCAGTTTTCGATTTCGTACTGGGTCACCGACGGTGTTCACGAAACGCCTGGTTACATTTCCGTTCAAATCGTCGGCCCGACCGAGAACTACGCCAATGATGACTTTTTCACGGTGGAGGCGGGTCGCGAGATCAACCTCAACGTGTTCGCCAACGACTTGGTTCTGGAATTCTACGAAGAAAATCCACCCGCCTTCGATGCAAGCACCCTGCAAGGCACGCTGACCTGGCGCAACGAGTCCTGGTGGTTCGAACCCGACGCCGGTTTCACCGGCGAAACCAGCTTCACCTACACGCTCTACGGCAACAAAACCGCGACGGTCACCATCGACGTCGTCGCGCCGGCCGCCGACTAACCCAACCCCAACCCATGCGCACAACAAGGGCGGCTCACCAAGGGCCGCCCTTTTTTCATGGTTGGTGTTTGGTTAGAACCCACCGCTCTTTGCAAAGCCGTCGCCAGGACGACGCTTTTACCAAGGACAGGCAACGCACCCACGCGCCGATTCCTCAAACGCCGATGTCCCGGCTTCGCTTGCCGCGCGCTTTATTGCGGCAGCGCAAAAACCGTCAGCGACGGGGTTGGTTCGTCGTTTTCGTGATCGCCGACGACATACACCAGGTCGTCGTGAATGAACAGATCGGTCGGTTCTCGCAGCACGGCCGGATCGATGCCGAAGGTGCGCAACACGTCCCCTTCCAGCGAGATCTCGAGCAGGTCGTTGTAAAGATCGGACAAGACGTAGATTTTTCCGTTGTACAGTTGCACGCCGGCGCCGTCGTAGTCGAATAAGCTGCCGACCACGTCGCCTTGGTAGGTCAGCGTGCGCCGCGACAACTCATTGAAAACACTGTCGACTTCGGAAGGCCATTTCAGGACAACCGCCTTCAGGGTCGCAGGCCGCGATTTCGCGTTTCACCTTCAGTGAATGCCCTGTTCTTCTTCCCACATTCATTACACCTAAAGATATAGCTTACCCATTCCTGTGCTTCTCAAGAAGTGCTCGCGTTCAAATGCGAGACCCAGTTTGGGAGCCCTCCAATGATTCTCCTCCCAAGCCCACATTCCAACACGGCTTTCTAAGTGGGTGCCATAGCTTTTTTATTTTGGAAATAGAACTGCACTAGGGGAACGACACCCAATGCTACAGCCGAACAGATGCCCACCTTCGCTGAAGGAAACAAAAGACAAGGCTGTGATATGGCCATTCCCCAATCCGAATTAGCCACAAAAGACACCTTGTCAATAGCAAACTTTAAAATTATCCAATAAGCACCACATTACAGACCCAAAGGTACCATTTTACAAACTACCAAAGCACGCCCTAAAAAAACCTAGATTTACGAAAATAAAAACATTAAAAAATAAGACAGAAACAACCTCTCAACACAAGCAACCAAACGACACAATCCTAACCAACTATTATTATATTTCAAATACAACACTTCACCTACACAAACCAAAACCATCCGCCCTCCATTTATTTACTAAAATAAGCCTATTTCATTATGAAACCCGCTCTCCTTTCTACACACCACATCGTGTATCATTTTTCATTCACCTGAGTCAACAAACTTTTCTTCAGATTATCTTCCGTAGAACCCAAAAGCAAATTAACAAAGTCGCAATCTCCAACCTGTAAAATCCCGCCCTTCTATTTCCTGAGCCCCTTCGGAACAACCGAAGTATGCTCATCGCTTGGCATAATGATCTATTCAGAAGGAGCTCAGCTATGCTTAACAAGTTCTCTTCTTGGAAGTCAGTGTTGGTCCTTATCTTTTTAGCCGGCATAAGCTGGTTTGTTTTCGAGTGGTCCTTCCCACCAAAACTAAATCTCACCCAACAACCAAATCAGCAAACAAACACGCCAAAGATCGACCTAAATTCCACAAGCAATTTCGGCATCCAATACACTATACCACTTAGCGTAATTGAAAAACGCCTCAATAAAGAATCAGAAACACCCCTTAAAGGCATAAAAAGAAAAGGACTTTTAAAATTAAAGTACGAAATCAAACGATTAGAAGATGTTAAGGTCGTCAAGTTAGATAATGAAACAGTACGTATCATCACGAGAATCGATGCAAAGATGCGGGAATCACGGACTGGGTCCAAAGCTCAAGTAAGAGCAGAAGTCAACTTAGACATGAGCTTGCGCATTTCCGATAACGGTTGCCCAGAACCACAGATACAGACGAAACAACATTGGATAAAAACGCCAACGCTTCGCGTCCTCGGAACCCGGTGGAGCATTCGCACCCTTGCATCACGCACCCTCAAAAAGCTCGAGTCTGATTTTCAAAAGGAAATTCAGGAACTACTTAACTGTGAAAAATTACGTGAACAGATCAAACCCCATTGGGCTTCGCAAGTACACCAACTCAACCTGCCTTACGAACAAGCTACTTTTCTTCATCTGGTTCCTGAATCCTTGAGTGTTTCCAATGTGAATGTCAAAGATGATCACCTTGGTATTACAATCAACCTGGCAAGCAAGTCTTGGTTGGCACCTGCGCCCTCGGCCCCGGCTGCACCGCCATTGCCTCTCATCCAGCGCGCGCCCTACCAACCTGGCCGGCTCGGCTTGAAGATTCCCATTCAGGTTGGATACCAACAGCTCACAGCCGCCGCACAGAAGGCGGCCGTTGGAAAAACCTTTTCACAGGGAGATGGGTCACCACGCGTCACCATCAAAGAAGTAGGCTTCTACCCCCATGGTGATCGTATGGCCATTCGCTTGGGGTTCCTTGCCCGGGGCGGCGGAGTACCACGCATCAGAGGGACTGTCTATGCCACCGCAAAACCCGTTGTAAAAAATGATGGTTCACTACTTCACTTGGAAGATTTCCAGTTCGAACCCGCGCTGGACAAACATATCTGGAATGTCCTCGCATTCCTATTCCACAACCCAATCAAAAAGGCCCTCGTTCCGAACACGCGCCTTGACTTGGTTGACCAGTTAACGGATCTGGAACGAGAAGTCATGGAAAAAGCCGCAAACCCAAAACTGATTGAGGGCATGTCGGTTGATCTGCGCCATCCAAAACTCAGATTAAACGCCATTTACCTCGGCAAGGAAAAGATGACTGTGCTCGTTCACTTTCAGGCAGAATTAGCCGTACATGCGACCAAATTACAGTTCTAGCATGCCAGGCTTCTGGAAGTAGATCATTTGTTTTTCGGAAATTGCTCATTTTGGTACCTAAGCTGGTAACGATCGAAGCGGTAATATCGCTCAAAAGTTTGAAGCGAAACCCGTGGGAAAAACGCGCTGAGGTTGCCCTCTGCGCGCACCGGCAGGTGTGACAAACATTTCCACAAGATCTTGCAGCCCAAAAGTTAATCGAAATTGCCGCCAAGAATCGCTTAATTTTGGTGACAGGCAGGCGCCCTAGATTCGCATTTGTTGCGTCTATCTCGGGCGCCTTTTTCTATTCTCTGCAGGTTATGGTCAACAGCTCACATAATGGCGATCCCGACTTCATCGAATAATCATTGATTGCCGTAGCTCCCAGCTCAGGCACAGATAAGAAAAGCCAGGAAAAGCCAGGACACCCACTTTTTGGTGAGCGGTTTTGAGGTTAGATGAAAGCATTCGTGGAGCTGGTATGGCTCAGGCGAGGTGGGTCCTTTCGGTTTTGTTTATTAGTGATGTGATGAGTCGAAAAGCGACTTTTTTGTACAAAAAGAGTGGTGATGATAGGGCTACTCCACCGTTGCCCCTAGTAGTTGGTCATCAAAAGCAGGTGTCTTGGTATTTGTCGCAGGTTGATTCGAATGGTTGATCGCCAAGAAGTGGGTGTCCTGGCTTTTTTGGTGGCTATAAGCAGCTTTCGTTGTTTTCGGTGAGGAAGATTTTGAACTCGCTTGAGGATAGTTCTGATTCTATTTTTTTTGAAAGATAGTCCAGGGGTGTTTTGCCTGTATTGTCGGGTTCGTTAAGAGTTGCACCAGCTTGGAGAAGAAATTTTATCTCATCAGTGTCTTCATATTTTACCGCTAGATGCATCAATGTCTGGCCGAAGTCGGTTTTAAGGTTGGGGTTATTGCATGCTAGCAAAAGAAAGCGATACTCTTTGTTTTTCCACATTTTATAAGCGCTGAAAGCAGGGAATTCTCCTTGCTCGTCTGCTACACAAGGGTCTATGCCTTGGCTGATTAGAAACGAAATTATTTCGAAATCTTTTTTTGAGATGGCGCTAGATATAGATGAGAAGCCCAGGAATTCAGTTGATCCACCGGCTTTTTTAAGTGCGCCTAGTGCGTTTTCTAAAGAAAGGAAATCTCTATCTTCTATCGCCGCGAGGATCTTTTCCTTAAGAAGAAAAATTTCTAGATCTGATTTTGATTTTTCTTCTATTAGATTCCTGATGTTTTTGTTGCAAAAGCGTTTTTTGTCGGCGAGGATGTCTTGATCTCCAGGAGGGGTGGTGTAAACAAAGCCCTGAGAACTTAATAGTTTCTTTAGTATGTCTTCGTTTTCGTTTAATGCTGCTATATAGACAGGTGAAGCTGAGTAAAGACTCTGGACATTGGGGTTCGCGCTATAGCTGAGTAATAGATTTACGTAACTGGTTTGATTTTTTGCTACTGCGGATTGTAATAAAGAATAATAAGTGCCATCGATTCTTGAGTTGGGGTTTCCACCTTTGCTTAAGCAGTATCCAAATAGGCGAAGGTTTTCTGTTTCGTAAGCTCTTATTAGCTGGAAGTCTATGCATGGACTGGAAACAGTCTGGTTTGGTAACTTTAAGAGTAATAGCAGTATTGAGACAGTGATTAAGGCTGCCAACCAAAGAATTTTTTTATGAGATCCCATGTTGACTCTTCTTTTTTGGGTGGTGTTGGTGTTGATGAAGAGCTCTTGAATATCTTCTTCCAAAGAGCTTGGTCGTATTCGAAGTCAGCGGAAGGGATTTTATGATTTGACCTGAGTTGAGCGATTTCTAAAAAGCGAACTGGTCGCCAGAAATGGCAAATGGCTCTTTTTGTTATAGGTTATGATTAGTTACCACACCAATTAAACCCTACCCAACGGGTGACAAAAAGAGCCATGTATGACAAGCATAAAGCCATCGCGAGTTCCCGCCAAGTTTAAAATTTCCCGTATCGAAACAACGACCGACTGCCTCGCTGATTGAGGTGGCCTCGCCTTGTTTATGCGTTATCTCGATCACACGGGTATCGTCGATGAGCTGACTCAAGCCTTTAAACGACATCAAGCCAATAAGAAGGGGCTTTCGGTTAATGAGCTCATTCGTCAAGTGCTTGGTTTCTTTGCAGATGGGACCCATTCAAGACTTACTCATTTTGATCTGCTAAAGGACGACCTCGGCTATCAAGGTGTCATGGAGACTCCTGGTGAACGGCTTGCTTCGTCCCATCAGGTGAAGCGGTTTTTTAACAAGTTCACCAAAGTGAGCAGCGGCGCGTTCCGCCGTATTCTTCGAGACATGGCCATTTCACGCATTAAACGCGAGCAGCCACCAGTGATCGAGCTGTTTCTCGACACCATGGTGATGAACAACGATGACGGAATCGCCAGGACACCCACCGATTTTCGGCCCGTTGCGAATGCGAGGGCGTGCACCACGGTTGATGTCCCGGCTTCGTTTGCCGCGCGCCTTATTGCGGCAGCGCAAAAACCGTCAGCGGCGGGGTTGGTTCGTCGTTTTCGTGATCGCCGACGACATACACCAGGTCGTCGTGAATGAACAGATCGGTCGGTTCTCGCAGCACGGCCGGATCGATGCCGAAAGTGCGCAACACTTCCCCTTCCAGCGAGATCTCGAGCAGGTCGTTGTAAAGATCGGACAAGACGTAGATTTTTCCGTTGTACAGTTGCACGCCGGCGGCATCGTAGTCGAACAAGCTGCCAACCACGTCGCCTTGGTAGGTCAGCGTGCGCCGCGACAACGCGTTGAAAACGCTGTCGACCTCGAGCAACACGTCAGCTTGCTCGGCGCCGCCGTCGGAGATCAGGAAGAAGGTGTCGGTTTCGGCGCGGTAGGTTAGCCCGGAAAACGGTAACCAGCCACCGGCCCCGTCCGGGTAGGCGATGTCGAACTCTTCGCGGTACTGGTAACCTTGGCTACTTGTCTGATAACGTGCCACATAACCCAAATCGGTCAGCACGTACAGGTCACCGTCGCGACCGCTGACGGCCTCGGTACAGCCCTGATTGCACTGTATACTTTGGTAGTTCACGTCAAAGCGCTCAAGCGATTGAAAGTCGCCGTCGAGCTCAAAAACTTCCGCCTGATCCGTCGTCATGAACCAGTGCCCGGCAGCGTTGCGCCACAAACCAGAGGGTTGCTTGATTTCAGCAGGCAACGGCTGTTGCGCCACCACGACTAACTCAGCGGTGTTTTCAATCGGTGAAGGCGCCTCGCTTAGTTTGTCCTCAATCAGGACCAAACCCAACTCAGGGTCAGTCGTCGCGATTAGGAAAC
This sequence comes from Holophagae bacterium, assembly GCA_030429565.1. Taxonomy (GTDB): domain Bacteria; phylum Acidobacteriota; class Holophagae; order Acanthopleuribacterales; family Acanthopleuribacteraceae; genus Acanthopleuribacter. The sequence continues at coordinate 18,888 of JAUIFE010000051.1, forward strand.
CGCCGTCCGGCACCAGCGCCAAATCGGTTATCAGCGCATTTTCAAAACCGAGCACTTGCCAGGAAGCGGCGTAGTCCAGAGCATACCGACCGATTTCAAATTGATAAATCACCTGGCGACCGAGCGCAGTATCCACCAAATACACCGAGCTGTCGTCGACCGCCAGCCCGCTGATTTCCATCGGTCGGCTGAAGCGAAAACGCGTGTAACACCAAGGAAACCTTTTGTTTAAGCGCAACAAATCGCCGCGACAGGCATCGTAAACCCACAGGTCGTCGGAACCGGCTGGGGTCGCAATCTCCGTGAGTTCAACGTGACCCCACACCTGGCGGCGTCCCTTGGCGCCCGTGTTGCGATCTTCGTAAAACAGGGTGCGCCCGCCGTCGACATACCAAAACAGGCCGTCGCCGTCGTGGTCGAAATCAAGGGCGGCCAATAAATCGGGGTCGGCAGCCAAGGGCGCATAGGGCAAATGGGACGCGGAGGTGTCGATGGCGCCATAGGCCAGGGTGTGTTGTAGCACTTCGACGTCGGGCAGGTTGACGACAACGCTGGTCGGCTGCGTGATGGGATCATGATCACCATAATCCACATAAAGGGAAATGGGAAAATCCTCGGCCATGGTGCGGTGCTCGCCGTCGGGCACGATCACCGGAATGACAATGCCGGCGAAGGAACAAAATGCGAAGGCGTTATAGAGGAAAAAAAACATTTTCATCGGGCTCTCCTTAAAAGTTACGGTTCAAGGAAAGCTTAGAAAAGCAGCCGTGAATCGGACGTGAACCCGGCGTCAATTGCCCGTGAATTCGCCCATCACAAGGTACAAGCGCATCTAAATTGGGAACGAAACGAAGCATCCGCCGTTCGGGTCGCAGGCCCCACTCAGGTGTTGCCCCAGCGGTTGCTGCGCGTCCTTTTACCCTGGCTCCATTTAACCAAAAGAGGAAGCCCATCGAACCTTGATGGCCGGCTTCACCCAAATCTGAGCCTCTGAAAAATAGCCTGAATCAAATTTAATCACCAGTGAGTGACCTGATTTGTCTTTTCGGAGCACCACCGATGTCGCGTCTGCAGCGGTAACACGAATGATTTCGGTTCCATGAAGCAGCAGCACGACTCCCACGTCGGCAAGCGTCGTATTACAGGAAAAAATCAAGCAAAGACCGTCGTCATTGCAGACGGTATAGGCAACGAGATCCCCGAATTCATCACAACGCTCCGGGTCAACCTCGAAAAAAGAATAGAGGTCCAATTCGTCGGGCAGTTCAATCACTGTCAATTCCTTATTGAGTATTCAATGGGCAGGTCGCCGACGCGTCTTTGGCAGGTTACCAGATGACCAGGCTCAGGGCGGAAAAAAACACGTTTAAGCCAACGCCAATCCGGGCGGCATTCAAGAGCGCGCCGCATCCGTAACTTTCCGTAACTTTAAGACCCAATCAGCTTGGGGGCCTGGTTGACGCCGCCAACCCGCACCGGCCTCAAAACTTGAGCCTCACACCGCAACGCTCAGCCAAGGATAAAAAGTTAAAGGTAATCAAACATCGCCCCGAAGAGCTTCAAATACCCAGCAACCCACAACCATCGAACCCACTTTGATGGCAACACCGTACCAAGGGCCGGCCACCATCGGCTCAAGCCAGAACCTTTTGTCGGGCATCACCCCGGCCGTGGCGACGGAAATCGGCAACCTGGCCCCCATTTGCGCGGCAAGTATGGAGCTTCGAGATGAAAACCTTAGATGATATTTTCCCCGGCAACACAGGACGCATGAAAAGGATCCGCGTCGCACTTCGCTTAAAGATGCCCGATCTCATGAAAATGGAGGGCACCAAGCCCCTCGATAAGGCCCTGGCCGGTAAATTGGAAAAAGCGATTTTAGAAATTGAGCGTGGATGAGGAGTGTTTGTGACCAGAAATATTTTCCCGACAACACCGCAAGAGTTCGGACGCCGCTTGCTCGCGGATGAACCCGTCATCTTTCACTGTAACCACTACAACTACTGGTTACAAAAGACGTTACTGATGGTCGAAGACATGGGCATCGAAGACCTGTTGGTCGATGCCGCGGCGGTCCAAGGTTACGTCATCACCCAGGCCGATCCCGACAAGTCCCCGCAAGAACGGCTGCAAACGGCGGCCGATACCTTTGCCCAAAACGGATTTGGTCGGATCGACTTTGCCGGGGTCAATGACCAAGGCGGCACGGTTACCACGCCAAACTCACACTACGGCCAATGTTTGAGCGCGGCCTGCAACGGCGATTTCGCGGTGGCGCAAAACTTCTTTGATCGCGGCTACATCGCCGGTGCGGTGGCGGGTGCCTTTGATCTGCCACTCGGTTCCTTCGCCATCGAGACCCATACCTGTTTCTCGCTCAAAGCGGAACAGGCGCGCATCCAACTGGTTCGGAAGACCTCGCCCGCCGAGCTCTTTCCGGCCGCCGGTGCCGGTTTTGGCACCCGCGTCAGTTGTCCCCCGGTTACCGGCGACACCACCATCGACGAAGGCGCCATCCATCAAGCCTTGGCCGGTCTCGATTTTTCCGGCAACGAGGAAGGCCTGATCCCGCGCTTCGGGGTCATGCTCACCGATCATTTCGCCAACTACTACAACCGCATCTCCTTCGAATTTGTGCAGCGCATGAAACAAACCGGCCTGTTGGATTACGCGGAGGAACTGCTCATCGAAGCCGGTCACCGCTGTGCCTTCAATACCTTTGGCGGCATTATGACCAGCCCCGAATGGGATGCGGTGGTTCTCCCGCAATGCCAAAAACGCGAAGATTGGATTTACGGCATCTGTTCGGTCATCAATGTTCTGGGTTGGGGCGTGTGGCGCGTCCACGAAGTCTCCCCCGAACACTTGGTGCTGCGCATTTACGACGACTACGAAAGCCGTGGTTATGTCGCCATGTACGGTCGGGCAACGCGGAATATCTGTTACTTGGCGATGGGCGGCGCGGCCGGCCTGATGAACTTGGTGTTTAGCGGCAACATCCACGAGAAGCCGACCTTAGACGAAGCCTTCTACGAGCGCATCTTCAACTCCGACCACGTGTTCAGTAGTGAACAAACCAAGTGCATGGCGCGGGGCGACCAGTATTCCGAGATCCATGTCCGCAAATCGTGACCGACCTGTTCCAGCGGGCGGTTAATCAGCGCTGCCTCAAAGGCCTGCAGTGGGAATACGTGATTCTTGTTCCCTGGCAGGCCGATGCGTTGCTGCACCACCTGCAGGCGGCCTTTGACCAAAAACTCAATCGCTACGACGAACACTGGGGCACCTGTCAGGTGACCCGTTTGGTGCTTAAGTTTCAGTTCGAGATCCGCGTTGGCGAACGTGCCGACGGCCTGACCCTGCTCCATCGCGTGAACGCCGAACCGGCGCTGCGGCAAGCGAACTTGGAGACGGTCGACCGGCTGTTGCACCGGCTGCTCACCCATCCAAACCCCACCAAGCCATCGGCTTAGGCAGGTCCCATGACTGGTTTTTCCCTTGCGGATTGGCTTCCCCCAAGCGAAGCACCGCCCGCTGTCTATTTGGATTGCAATGCCACCACGCCGATCGATCCAGAGGTGCTCACCGCCCTGGCCCACTTCAACCAATCGGTTTACGGAAACCCCGCCCAGCCGGCCTATGCGCAAGGGCGGGCGGCGGCGTTGTGGGTCGCCAAAGCACGTTCGGCGCTGGCAAGGGTGGTCGAGGCGCAGCCGGAAGAGGTGGTGTTCACCAGCGGCGGCACGGAAAGCAATAACTTGGCGATTCTCGGCTCTGCCGAGGCGGCATGGCAACAGGGCCGGCGCCACATCGTTTGCAGTAGCATCGAACATCCGGCGGTGTACCAGCCGGTCGCGCACCTGGCCGAACGGGGTTTTACGGTGGATTGGCTGCCAGTCGATCAACGCGGCTGGGTGACGGCCGCGGCGGTCCGCGCAGCCGTTCGGCACGATACCTTCTTGGTGACGGTGATGCAGGTCAACAATGAAACCGGCATTCAGCAACCGATTGAGGCAATTGCCGATGTTTTGGCGGGCCAATCTTGCCTGTTCCACGTGGACGCGGCTCAGGGTTTTGCCAAGTCGCCGGCGGGATTGAACCATTCACGCATCGACATGATTTCGATGAGCGGCCACAAGCTTTTTGCGCCCAAAGGAATCGGCGCCTTGATTGTCCGCAACAGCGCGGCGCGATCGGCCTTGCAGCCACGCGTGTTCGGCGGCAATCAGGAAGGCGGTTTGCGTTCGGGCACGCTCCCGGTTCCTTTGATCGGCGCCTTGGGTGTGGCGGTCGACTTGGCGATGGCCATGCAGATAAAACGACGACACCATTGTGCGCGGTTTGGGGACGCGTTGCGTGCGGCCCTTGCCCCCTTAAACCCGGTTTGGGTTGGCGATGCCACGCGGCGCCTGCCACATGTGGCCTGTGTGGTTCTGCCTGGGATCGATGCGGAAGAAGCCTTGACGGCGCTGTCGCCGGTGATTGCCGTTTCGCGCGGGTCGGCCTGCGCCGCCGGTCAAAGCGAGGACAGCCATGTGTTGCGCGCCATGGGTCTGGCGGCCCAAGAGCGTGCCTCGGCGTTGCGCTTTTCGTGGTGCCACCAAACGCCGGATCCCGATTGGTCGCGCGTGGTCGACATCCTCAGCAAACTCCGCTGATGCGTGGGATAGGTTAAGCGACCGATCACGTTAGGACCTGAACAGCCGTGGTCTGGATCGCAGGCCGTTCCGATGGGTCGTCCCTTCGGTGCTGTCCCTTTTTCCAACCGCGCCCGGCGCCGACGTCACCAACCGGCATGAACCCTTGGTTTAAGTGTCACCGGCGATCTCACAGGTGAAACCAGCACAGATACAGCGGCAGCGCCAGTTGGTCGCACTTTTCGCGGCGGCCAATTTAGTGCCGGCTCGTAAAAGTCTCATTTTGAACCTTTTGCACGAAGCCTAATAACCAAAGAAAACAGGCGCCAACTTGGCACGAAAGTTGGTTATCTATGATTCATTCCCATTCTGTGCCCGCCCTCCTTGGCCATGGACTGATCGCTTCCATCCTAGTCCGAGCATCCCGCTTCCCTGGAGACCAACATGAACAGCCGCATCCTGAACATTCCCACCGTGAACCCAACCGCCGTCGTCCCCTACCTCCCCCCTGACTCACCCTATGGATGGGCCGCTGTAAGCGCCGCCGTCCTGGCATTTTACGGCGTGATCGCGCCAGTGACCGACGCCGAACGATGGGGTAACGACCTGCTTCTCCACAACCCCGAAGTCAGCCAGTCAACCCCCAACCATGTGCCCATCGGCCGCATCGATAAAGCCCTCGCCGGCGCCTATGCGGGCCAGTTGCTGAAACGGCGTAACAACATCACGCAAACCAAATTTCAGCACCTGGTGATGCACAGCTTGTCCGCCAAGAAACCCCTTATCGCCACAATGACGGTGCCACCCTTTAACACGGGTCACGCGGTGCTGATTTACGGTTACCACAACAAAAGCATTCTTTATGCCTGTCCGCAACGCGGCAACCAGGCCGCCTCCTTTGAGGCTTTTTACAACCGGCTGTCCACCAAACGCATGGCCTTCTCGTGTCTGTACCTCACCAAACAACCCCGGGTCGGCGGCTTACGTCAGGTGCCGGCCGTTGCCGGTGTGTGCGAGGAGCACGCGTTGACCGGCGTCGGCAGGTGACCCGCAACGGATACAGAGACGTTTTTTCTTCGAGACATCTAGAGACGTTTTTTCTTCGGGATATCCAGGGTTTGGTGAGCAATGCGGGTTCATGGCGGTTGATTAGCATTTTGTGTGGCGCCTTCAGCGCCAGGCTTTCGGGAACCCCATGGACCCCGGGCTGAAGCCCGGGGCTGTTATGTGTCGTCCCGTTGGGACTGCTTGCGGTGGTTCGCCTTTGGCTCACGTTTAAATCAGTTGTGGGCCGCGCAGGGTGTTGTGTGCGTCCCTACAGGACGCACCGGATCAGGTGATCCGCCGGCCCCATCCGTTTTATTGCCCACCGCCTCGACGCACCCGATTCGGTGATCCGCCGCCACCATCCGTTTTATTGCCCACCGCCGCGACGCACCGGATTCGGTGATCCGCCGGCCCCATCCGTTTTATTGCCCACCGCCACGACGCACCGGATTCGGTGATCCGCCGCCACCATCCGTTTTATTGCCCACCGCCGCGACGCACCGGATTCGGTGATCCGCCGGCCCCATCCGTTTTATTGCCCACCGCCGCGACGCACCGGATTCGGTGATCCGCCGGCCCCATCCGTTTTATTGCCCACCGCCGCGACGCACCGGATTCGGTGATCCGCCGGCCCCATCCGTTTTATTGCC
>JAUIFE010000020.1 GCA_030429565.1 Holophagae bacterium
TGTTGTGAGGCGGCATCATCTTCGCTACGATGGCCGCTTTTTGTTCCTGTGTGTAATGTCCCAAGTTGCCTCCACTCCTGGAATTCTAGCTCATTCTGGTGCGACAACTATCCTGACACATAGGGCTGAGGATGCGATCAATCGGTGCGTGTCCTGGCTTGGACGCGTGTCCTGGCTTGGACGCGCCCAGCCTCATGTCTTCGAGGAGATACCTGAGGATGCGATCAATCGGTGCATGTCCCAGTTTTGTTTGCCAGTTTTGGAGACCTTTTTGAGCACCAAAACGGTGCGTGTCCTGGCTTGGGCGCGATCAATCTTTGAGGAAATACCTGAGGATGCGATCAATCGGTGCGTGTCCTGGCTTGGACGCGATCAATCGGTGCCTGTCCTGGCTTGGACGCGTCAACTCGGAGACCTAAACGGTGGGTGTCCCGGTTTGTGGGAGGGCCGGTTTGTCGCCGGCTTGGCGGGTTAGCATGGCTAGGAAGGGGCCGTCGGTGGTTGCTAGCTGGGGCCAGGTGCCTGCTTGGGCCAGGCGGCCGGCTTCGAGGACCAAGATTTGGTCGGCGCGTTTTAGGGAATACAGGCGGTGGGCGATGACCACAATCGTTAGGTCGCCGTGCAGTTGCTCCAGCGCCTCCTGGATGCGACGCTCGTTTTCGCTGTCCAAGGCGCTGGTTGCCTCGTCGAGGATCAGCAAGCGCGGTTCCCGCAGCAGCGCTCTCGCCAGCGCGATGCGTTGCTTTTCGCCGCCCGATAACTGCACGCCGCGCTCGCCGATCGGCTGGTCCAAACCGTGCGGCAAGGCGCGCACGAAATCGGCGGCGGCGGCGCGTTCAAGAGCGCGCCACATCGTCGCTTCATCGGCATCGACAACGGCCCAACGCAAATTGTCGGCGATGGTACCGTCGAATAAAAACGTTTCCTGCGGCACGTATGCAACCTGGAGCCGCCACGCGACCAAGTTCTCCGCCGATAGCGGCACATCGTCAACATGGAGGCTGCCTGATTGCGGGCTGATGAGTCCCATCAGCAAATCGGCGACGGTGGTTTTGCCCGCACCCGACGGCCCCACCAAGGCGGTCGTTTGGTTGGCCGGCACCACCAGGCTCAGCTCCTGCAGTGCCGGTTGGTCGCGTTGCGCGTAGGCGTATGACACCTCGGTGAACCGCAGCGCTTCGGATAGCGGCGGCACCGTTTCGTTTTGGTCGGTGGTGAACTCGCGCGCATCGCGGCAGGCGGTCAGCAGCTCAAGGTAGTTTTGAAAAACCGGCAAGACATGGTTCAGGTGATGCAAGTTTTGTTGCAGGGCGGCCACCTGCGGCATGAGTCTGGCGAAAATGAGGATTAACAATAAAAGGGACGGACCCGGCAACGCGAACCAGGTGACGGCGCCGTAAAAAAACAGGCAGAACACGGCGGTACTCGCCAGCGAGAACCACATCTGGGCGGCAATGGCGCCGCGATTGAAGCGCATGATGAGTGTTTTGTTGGTTTCGTTTAGTGTCTGGAATTGATCGAAGTTGCGCGCCTCGGCGGCGAAACTTTTGGTTTCCTTCATCCCGTTCAGGTGCTCGGTGACGGCGCGGAACAAACCGTTGGTGATTTGAGTGATCTCGCGACCATCCAGCGCGGCGTTGCGCAAACGCTTGCGCAATAACCACAACACGCCGCCGCCAATACCGGCGGTAACCGAGGTTAGGCCGGGGTCAATCAGCAAGGCCAGCAGCAGGTAACCGCCAATCAGGAGTGTGGTCACCAAGGTTCGTTGTAGGTAAGCGCTGCCATGACCGACGCGGTTCATGTCGGTGGTCAAGGCCTGGAGGAAATCGGCCGACTTGCGGGTCAGAAAAAACGGCCAGGATCCGTGCAGCAGCGCATCGTAGAGATCACGGCGCAAGCGTTCCATAAAGTCTTGCTGCAACTGAACATTCAACACTTCGTTGCAGTAAACCACGACGCGCCGCAACGTGAACAATGCCGCAAACAACAGCAACACGACTTCCAAGGTGGCGGGCAAATGCAAAGCATCAAAGACCTGGTGCAGCATGGCCGCGAGACGCGAACCGTCCGGCGTTTGCGCGCCAATCCCCACAAACGACAACAACGGCACCAACAACAAAATGCCGATGCCTTCGAGCAAGCTAAGCGCCATCATCAGCCACAGCGAAAGCCCCAAACGGCGCCCGACAACGGTATGGAAGCGGCGCATAAATGACATCAAAGATTGAAGCGAAGACATAAGCTACCTTATTGGACGGAGGCGGAAAGGGGCTTTGGAAACAGTAGGTTTACCTGGGCATCGGCCGTAAAGGTCGCCGGCTTAAGCGGACGATCGGATAAAAACCCCGGCAGGCGGACCGCGAAGAATCACATTCTTTCGTTCCGGCCCTATGTTATGATTAGCGGTTCGGAACGAAACCGTGTGGAGGGTCCTTCGTTGTCAATCGATTCCCAATTTATTCGCAACTTCTCAATCATTGCCCATATTGACCATGGCAAAAGCACCTTGGCGGACCGCTTTTTGGAGAACACCGGCAGTGTGAGCGACCGCGAGAAAAAAGCCCAGATGTTGGACGACATGGAGCTGGAACGCGAGCGCGGCATCACCATCAAAGCGCGCGCCGTCACCATGAATTACAAAGCTCAAGATGGAAATCTTTATCAGTTTAACCTGATCGACACGCCTGGCCACGTGGATTTTTCCTATGAAGTATCGCGTAGCTTGGCGGCCTGCGACGGCGCCATTCTCGTCGTCGATGCAGCGCAAGGGGTCGAAGCCCAAACCTTGGCCAACGTTTATCTGGCTTTGGAAAACGATTTGCAACTGCTGCCGGTATTGAACAAAATCGACCTGCCCTCGGCACAACCGGACGTCATTCTCGAACAAATTGAAAACGTAATTGGGCTCGAAACCGACAACGCCTGCCTGATTTCGGCCAAAACCGGCCAAGGTATTGAGGATGTCCTCGAAGGGGTTATCCAAGCCTTTCCGCCACCTTCCGGTAAAAACGAGAACCCGCTGCAGGCGCTGATTTTTGACGCATGGTTCGACAGCTATCGCGGGCTGATCATCTTGGTCCGTATTTTCGAAGGGCGCATGGCACGCAAAGACCGTGTCAAGTTCATGGCAACCCACAGTGAATACGAAGTGGACGAAGTGGGCGTATTTGGTCCGAAGATGACCAAAACCGATAGCCTTGAAGCCGGCCAGGTTGGTTACGTCATCGCCACCATCAAAACGTTGGACGAAGCACGGGTGGGCGATACGATCACCCACGCGAAAAAACCCTGCGCCAGTCCCCTGCCCGGTTTTAAAGAATCCAAACCCATGGTTTTCTCGGGTTTGTACCCTTCCGATTCCAACGATTATGCGGCTTTACGCGACGCTCTCGACAAATTGCAAATCAACGACACCTCGTTTGTGTTCGAGCCGGAAACCTCGATTGCGCTCGGTTTCGGTTTCCGCTGCGGCTTCCTGGGTCTGCTCCACATGGAAATTATCCAAGAACGGCTGGAGCGCGAATTCAACCTCGACTTGGTTACCACCGCCCCCGGCGTTGAGTACCGCGTCACCACCAAAAGTGGCGACGTGGTCATGGTCGACTCTCCGAGCAAACTGCCGGACACCGGCGATATCGAAATGTTTGAAGAACCCTACATCCTCGGCACCATTCTTACCAATAGTGAGTATGTCGGCGCCGTTTTGAAGCTCTGCGAAGAGCGGCGCGGTATCCAGAAAAAGCTGGAGTACGTCTCCGAAGACCGCCTGCTCATTGAATACGAATTACCGCTGAACGAAGTCGTCCTCGACTTTTACGACCGCCTTAAGTCGGTCAGTCGCGGCTATTCCTCGTTTGACTATCACGTCGAAGGCTACTGGAACTCGAACTTAATTAAGCTCGACATTCTCGTGAACGGCGATCTCGTCGACGCCCTCAGCCTGATCGTCCACCGCGACAAGGCGCAAAACCGCGCCAACCTGTTGACGGTTAAAATGAAAGACCTGATTCCGCGCCAAATGTTCGACATCGCCATTCAGGCCTCGATTGGCGCGCGCATTGTGGCCCGCACCACGGTCAAGGCCCTGCGTAAAAACGTCTTGGCCAAGTGTTACGGCGGCGATATCTCGCGGAAACGCAAGCTGTTGGAAAAACAGAAAGCTGGTAAGAAACGCATGAAGGCGGTCGGCAACGTGCAAATCCCGCAAGACGCCTTCCTGGCCATGCTTAAAATCGACAACTAATCCCGCACCCATTCGGGAACTTTTTCGGCACCGACAGGGTGCCATAACGCCGCCTGCGCGCGGCTCGATAGGAACAAAGATCATGGAAGCCATTAAATTATCTGCCAAACAACGCCGTTTTCTTAAGGCGCAATCGCACCACCTAAAACCCTTAATCCAACTGGGTAAAGAAGGCCCTTCGGCCGGCTTTTTGCGCCAGCTCGAGGAACAAATCAATGCTCACGAGCTGATTAAGGTCAAAGTTTTGGGTAATTGCCTGGCTGAAAAAGAAGAGATCGAAGCAGCCGTCGCCACTGTCGGCGTTACTGTCGTTCAGAAAATCGGCCACATTTATACCTTCTTCCGTCAACGCCCGGAGAACTCTAACTTCGAACTGGACTAATCGGAGCACGCCGTCATGAACCCCACCCAGCCAGGCCCGCAAAACGACGTCACCTTGTCGCACCTTAACGAACAAGGCGAGGCTCACATGGTGGACGTCGGCGGCAAACAGGTCAGCTCACGCCAGGCCGTCGCCGAAGGTTTTATCAGCATGCCGACAGAACTGATCGCTACCTTGGATCGCCTCAAAAAAGGCAATGCTTACGAGGTGGCGCGGCTGGCAGGCATGATGGCGGCCAAAAAAACGGCCGACCTGATTCCGCTGTGCCACACATTACCGCTCGACAAAGTGAAGCTCCACTTTGAAAGCGAAACAGCACGGGTGCGTGTCACTTGCACGGTCGCGTGTCACGCGCGGACCGGCGTGGAAATGGAAGCCTTGACCGGTGTCCAAGTAGCCTTACTGACCCTTTACGACATGGGTAAAGCCTATGCACGCGACATGGTGATTGGCCCGGTACGTTTGCTGGAAAAACACGGTGGCAAAACCGGCACCTGGGTTGCCAACAAAAGCGAAGCGCCCTAATCCCGACCAGTAAGGCAGCCACACGCGGATATCCATCACTTGCTTCGACGATCCGCCAACACACCCATCGGTTCACTCGGACTGCTCAAACCATTCGATAAAACCCGTTGCCTTGAGATGGTCGAAAACGGCTCGGTCACGCTGGGGATCCATTTCCTCGTCGCCATAAGCCTCGTTTAACCAATAGCCATAACACCCAAGCGTGGCGAATGCCAACAACTGGGCCGATGCCCGAAAACTCATCTCCGGGGCGACGATGCGCAACAGTGAGTCGGCTTGGGTATCCGAAAGACCGGCAGGATAAGCGTTGCGAATGCGAGCCACCGCCTCGAGATGCCATGGTGAAACAGGAACGGCATCGGTAGGCAACGCGATAGGTTCACCTTCTAGCCACGCAAGGAAACCACCAGACCGCAACCTGGCGGTCATTTCAGCCAAAAGTGTTTGCTCAGACGGGGTAGATGCCGGCACCGGGTACGGGGCGTTAAAGCGGTCCCCAAAATGAAGGCGCGCAAAGGCGGTCGCCTGGTTTTGCCCCAGGTAGGGAACCAAGATCCGCCAAAGGTGCATGACCTCGACCAAGTCCAGTCCACGGGGAAAAATATGGCATAGCAACAATTGTCCACTGGGCCAAGTGGCCTGATTGCGTGGATCGGTTCGTTTGGGCATAGGGCCTCCTGTTGCGAATACGTATCGGCGAACGCAAACCCATTTGCGACACCACTCATCCACAGAACGCGATAAGCGCGATAGAAAGCGGTGAAAAAAAGAAACGCGCCGCCGACGCCCGATTCGTAGCGCGGGCCCCAATACCGAAACAAAGTGAAACAGGACGAATGAAGTCACGCAAATTTTGACGCAGGACCCGTCAAGCATTGGTGCAAAACCTTCTATAAAAAGGACACCGAGACCGCGTTCGGCACGCCCCCTTAAAGCACGACGCGCATTTCAAAAAATGTTGCAGCCCAACAGCTTGCGCGACATCAGCACGACAAATCGCGTCCTGCAGGTAACGACCAGGCTGCGACCCATCAAAAAAAGCCGGAGCAAAAGCTCCGGCCCAGATTGAGAAACGATGTAGAACGTTTAAAGGTTTTAGACGTTGCGACGTTGTTTGCGAGCAACAACCATCGCGGAACCCATCAGCAGCAGTACAAAACCAATCAAGGCCCACTCACCCAAAGTTGGGACCGTGAAAATGATAGAACCACCGGGGTTGAGGATCGTATTGGCGCCATCAGCGGCAACGTAAGAGGTATCCGCTGCGCCAAGAGTGGCGAGCGTGATCGTGCCGGAATCAGGAATCGTGATCGGCCCTTCGAGCAAGGTCCAATCAGCGGGGTTGGTGGAACCATTGGCGTTGTAAAGCGACCAGATACAGCCAGGAACACCTGTAGCCACGATGGGGTTACCAATTGAAATATTCAGCGTAACCGTACCGCAAGCGGTGGTGTCGTCGTCCGTAACCGTAACCGAAACATCATCTGTATCGGCGTCGGTGAAGGCGTCATAAGCTGCATCAGCACTGGTGGGATCACCAACGTTGATGGTGTAAGTCAGGTCTCCTTCGTTATCACCGTCGTCAACCGGCGTAACCGTGATGGTTTGCGGCGTGTTGGCGGTAGTGATGGTGACAGAAGCAGCGGAAACCGTTACTTCGGAGGGGTCGCTGGAGGTAATGGGGATGGTCACATCAGCAGAAGGTGCAGCACCCAAAGAGATGGTGAAGGTCTGGCCGGGGCCGGCTTCAGGAATCGTCAGGGTGGTGGGGTTCACCGTAATCGACGGCGTGTCGTCGTCGGTGTTCACACCGGTGACCGCAGCCACGGCAAAACCGTTGTAGTCGCCATCGGCGGACGTAACGGTAAAGGTGACGTTGAAGTTTTGGTTACCATCGGCAACTGCATCATCAACACCGGTGACCGTTACGGTTTGCGGCGTGGTGCCGTTGCCGTTGGTGAAGGTCAGGTTGGCAGGCATAACAGTGGCTTCAGCAGTGTTGCTGGAAGCAACCGCGATGGTGACATCGGCCGTCGGGAAGGTGTCGAGTTGCACGGTAAAGGAATCGGTGGTCCCCGTCTCTGAGGTAGTGACGGAGGTGGGCGTTACCGTAATACCGGCGGAATCGTCATCGGCATTGGAGCAAAGAACATCGTCAACCGGTACACCGCTCCAAGCAGGATCAGCACTCGCGGTGGGATCCAAGATGATCGAGAAAGCCACGGTACCGTCAACGATGGCGTCATCAACCGCGCTAACCGTTACCGTTTGCGGGGTATCCCAGTTGGCATTGGTGAACGTCAACATGGCGGTATCGGCGGTACCTTCGGTAGCATCCTGAGAGCTAACAGCGATGGTTACGTCGGAAGCGGGCTGTGCATCGAGAACAACGGTAAAGGTGTTATCGGTGGAATCAGTGCCGGCTTCATCAACGGTGATGGGGTTGGCGGCGGGCGTCACAGTGACACCGGCCGAGTCGCCTTCATCAGCATTGAGGAAAGTTACGTTGGCAGGATCCAACCCATTGTAACGCGGGTCGGTTGAAGTAGCCGGACGCGTAATGGCGGAGTAGTTGATGTCACCGTCAACAATGAAGTCGTTGACGCCGGTCATGGTAACCGTTTGAGGGGTGTCCCAATTACCGGTGGTAAAGGTAACGGACGCTAAATCCACGGTACCTTCGGAGACATCGGAGCTCTCAATTCCAATCACGACGTCGGCAGTCGGCATGGAGTTAAGCTCGATGGTGAACGTGCCGGAAGTCCCGGTTTCGCTCGTGCCAATCGGTTCAGCAGCGCCTGGCGTCACGGTGAAACCGGCGGCGTCATCATCGGTGTTGGTACCCGTGATATCGGCCACATCGGCAGCGGTCAACGCGTCGTAGGTGGCGTTGGCGCTGGTGGGATCACCAGTGGTAATGGTGAAGGGTTGGTCACCGTCGTCAACCATGTCGTCGACACCCGTCACGGTCACAGTGGTGGTGTAGCCGCCGCCGGAAGTCAAGGTCACAGAAGCAGGAACCGTTGCTTCGTTGGTGTTAGAGCTGGTCAAGGGGACGGTGATGTCCTCGTTGCCGCCGGGGGCAACGGTCGCGCTAATGTCGAAGGTGGCGGTGCCGCCCGCTTCGGTGGTCGTCAAACCGGAAGTTGGTGAAACAACAATGTTGGCCGATTCGTCGTCGACGTTGGTCACCGACACATCGTCAACGGCAATGCCGTCAAAGTCAGTGTCGCCCGATGTAGCGGTGGTGGTGATGTTGAAACCAACATTGCCATCGGCAACAGCATCGTCAACACCGGTAATCGTTGCGGTTTGAGGAATGTCCCAGTTGGCGGCGGTAAATGAAACCGTGGCCGGGGCAACGGTACCTTCAGTCACATCGTCGGAGGCCAAAGCGATGTCGACTTGGGCGCTTGGCGGCGCGGTCAAATTCATGGAGAAGGTAGCGGTACCACCACCTTCCGTCGTGGTTTGCGTGGTGCCGGTAACAGTAGCGCCGGGCACCAAAACATCACCGCTAAGACGGAAAGAATGGTCCAAATCAGTGGGCTGCTCGCTGACACCGCAATCGGTGAAACGCGCGCCCCATTGGTTAAGGCAGTTGGCGCCAATCAAAGCATTGGCGGTGTAGTTCGATTCGTGCAGGTCATCGGCGGAATTGGAAAAACGCCACAACCATTGGCCGGCGGCACTGGAGGACTGATTGGTGCGAACCACCAACCAATAAGTCCCGGGTCCCAAAATCAGACCGTCGCCGGGCAATTGAATGAGGAAGTCGGCACTGTCGATGTCGGAAGGGGTGACATTTTCCAGCGCATAAATCGCGGCGCCGGATAAGTTGGTGGAATCGGGCTCACCGGCGTTGTCGCCCATGATGTAAATGCTCACCGATTCAGCCGGCCCCGCCGGGCTATCACCAACCTCACGGTAGTTCCCTTCGGCCAGGATCTCGGTAATCCGCCAAGCCTTATCGGAAGCAGGGATGACAAAATCATCCGCGGCGGTAATTTGGAAATTTACACCGGGTGAAATCTCAGTGTCGGTTACGTTTTGCGAAAATAAACCGCCGGAAGTCGCGGGCGAATCATCGGTGGTGTCGAATAAAACCGTCGCGCCGCGCGCGGGAATATTAACACTGGCGCCGCCATCGGCGACAACAGCAAATTCGGATAGGTCCTGTGCAAAACCTGCCATTGACCATAACAGGAGAATGGATCCATAGAAAAGCGTTCTCATTTCTCGTCTCCGTAGAAATCTTTAGGTTGTTCAATTGTGGGGTGAGGCACTTTATTGTCGGCTAAGGTACCACAGTTAATTGCGTTAATCCAACCTTTTGCTTGAAGGATCCCCAATCGGTACTAAAGATCATAATGCCAAATCTTTCCGCAACGCATGCGCACGCAATGAGGCTGTTTTTTTTGAAAAAGCAGCACTGCGAGCCCAGACCTTTATTTGTCTTACTGGAGAAACCGGCTTTTATTTTTAGCAAAGACCATTCCAATCACCCTCCTTTTTTTTGGCTAAAAGCTCAAAGCGTCACCCATCTGCCAGAACAAATATGAATTCAAGCACTTAGATTTTCGGTATTTTTCTTCCCGCAACGAACCCTTCGAAAAAAAACCGGCCGTCCAGCGCCCGTACTCGCTGTCTCCTCTTCCGAGACGTTCGTGGCTTCATCCCACCCGTCAAACTTGGGCAGGCTCACGGAACCTTGACCGACAACGCACCATATTAGGGTGGAAAGTATCTCGCGGCGGCTTTGGTCGCGCCCCTTGCCCGCCGGCACCTTTCGTGCTACACATGTCTCACCGCCGCCCCCGCCCAACAACCATCCCACGCCGCGCCCCGGCACCTTGAGGATTCACCATGCCGTCCATTCGTACCCACGCCGCCGTCGTCCTTCAGGAAGTCGGTGATGAAGCCGTTCTCTTGGACCTGAATTCCGGTACTTATTACGAGCTCAACCCCATGGCCCGCCGCATCATTGAGTTACTCAATGAAAGCGGCGATCCCGTCCAGGTGGCCGCCGCCCTCGAGCAGGAGTACGCGGTGCAGCCGGACGAGCTAAGCGCCGATCTGCGCACCTTATTGGAACAACTCGAATCCAACGGCTTGCTGCAAACCACGTGATCCGCAGCCACCATGCGTGAACCCGTCGCCCTACTCGGTGCAACCACGGCACAAGACAAGGCTCAGCGTGCGGCCCTAAGCAGAGGCCTGTTGACACCGGCCGACGCACGCATTCTCGCGACCCGTGACCACGGGGACGCCTTTTTCCAAGCGGCGGGTCACGCGCGTCTGGCCGCTTGGCTTGATTTGCCGGCCATGTTTGGCACAGCCGGCGAAACTCGGGTCCTCGTCGATTTGGACGACGGCCGCCAAAACTTGTTGCGACAACGGTTGCAGGATGAGCACAGCAAGGTTGCCGACCTGGTTGCGCGCGCCTTCTCGCGTTTCGGTCTGGGGCTCGGCAATTTGATGCGCGGCGCCTACACGATCATTATTTGGGACGGCCGCCGGCACCAACTCTCGCTGGCACTGGACCCCATGGGCGGCAAAACGCTGTACTACACCCAACGCGAATCAGGCGGTTTCGCTGTTGCGGGCCAGGCGCGCACCCTGAACCATTTGCCCGGCAACCGGCCGCCGGACCCACGCGCCACCCTGATGTGGTGCCTCAATGAATACGACACGCGTTTCAGCATGTGGCAAGGCATTACCGGCTTACGGCCGGGTGAATGGCTCACCCTGGCGCAAGCCGGTGTGGTGCAACAACGACGTTTTGCGATCCCACGCAGCCCAACCCGCACTTTTGATGCCGCCGGCTGGTGGCGAACACTTGAAACCATCGTTCGTGAAAAAGCACCGGACCCTGCCTCGACCCATAGCATGTTAAGCGGCGGCCTGGATTCAACCTGCGTAGCGGCAACCTATCGTGCCGCAACAGGGACAGCACCCGCCTGTCACGCTTACGCCTTCGCAAACCTGCAAGATTGCGCGGAGCAAAGCTGGAGTCAAGCCAGTGCCGCCCAACTCGGCGCTCCATTAATAATGTATGCCGCCGAAGACTATCCGGTATTCCATCGCTTAAGCGAGGCGGACAAACCGGAAAATCCGTTCCAAAGCGGCACGTTACTCGAACACGCGATATTGCGCCGGGTGCGTGCTGAAAACGGTTTATTCCTAATGACGGGCCACGGCGGCGACTCATTGTTCACCAATCCGGCGACGGCCCTGATCAGCGGCAAACCCTGGGCACGCCCAAGCGGCAGGACGCAAAGTAGCGCCGCCAAAGCCAAACGTCTGTGGCAAGTCTGGCTGGCACATTGGCAACCCAACAGCCTCCAACGCTACCGCGCCCGGCGGCGCGGCCACTGGCGACGGCAACCAGCCTGGCTGCGGACGGAAGCACTTCAGGCGGCGGATCCCTGGTCCTGGCTAGACCAAATGCCGCTGAGATCCAGCCTTGATCCACTTACCTTCTCTCTACACACCCGGTTAACCCGCGATGCCGCCGGAGTGCGTCGCGCTATTCATTGGTACAATCGTGCGGGCCTCATGCACGGCGTCAAAGTGGTCCATCCACTTTTCGATGAACGTTTGGCCGATTGGGTCTTGCACATCAGCCGCCGCCAATGGCAAACAGCGCAACAACCGAAGGGTTTGCTGCGGCGACTGCTGGGGGAACGCTTCGGCCTCGAGGTCGTTCATCGCTTGGAAAAACCGACACTTACGGCGTATTACCATGCAAGCCTGGAACGCGAGCAGGCCTTTCTAAAGGAACAGAGTCACATTTGGTCGGCCCAGGGTGTCCCCTGGTTCGACGCGGCATGTTTTGCAAGAACGGTTACCGAGTACTGCAATGGACAACCGCCCTACCCACCAGCCGATTTTTTGGCGGCGGCCTGGTTTTTAGTTTGGTACCATCGAGATTTTTATTCAAATTAGCCACGGGAGTGTTAAGATACGCCACACACTTGTTAAAAATCGAGCCATGCAACTTTTTCCGTGTGACAGGTCGTCACACCAAAAGATTGTTTCTTGGGTTAAAGTTTGCCAGACAGGATTCCGAAAAGAGTGATATCGCCACCAACGAAATCAACTCCGGCATGTAAACCCTTTAATCCGGCCTCGAATCTCAGGGTGACAACCGCTAATTCCAAGAGAGAACGCTTTTAATTCAAGCAATTACACTTTTTTGCTCAACGATGGGAGAAAATGATGAACGTCGAACAAAAGCAAGCCAATCAACATGACGCGAACCTCACGGTATCCAAAAAACCCTATGAGAAACCCGTTATGGTATGTCGCGGCGATGTCGCCGAGCTGACCCTAGCAGGCTTTAACGCCGGCTCCGATAGCCAGGCCACGGGCGATTTTGTTATCGCCTCCTGATACGTTTCATTATTTTTTTCATGGATTCCATGTAGCCGGGACAATTGACCTGGGCTTACCTCCGACAGAAACGACGTCACCCGTTTCTTGTGTGATCGGCCTTCAGAAAGAGATACCTTTAAAGAGCACACCCTTTTGGGTGAGCTCTTTTTCTTTGTCTGATGGTACGCCCCAACTACAGTTGTTCCGTCAAAACGATGACGTCGTCTTGCGTGTGGCCCGCGCCGGCACCTTCCTCATTCGCCGATCCGGGATTCAATTCGCAAGCAGCGGCGACATAAGCCCCGTACCCTACCTGCTGGGTCGTGTGTTTGCACTGTGGTTGGAACTATTCCACATGCCGGTCCTGCACGGCGCGACCTTGCTCATCAACGGCGGCGCCCACGGGTTTCTCGGTCACAGCGGTGCCGGGAAATCGACGCTAACCGGCTACCTCAATAACGAAGGTTACCCACTCATCACCGACGACCTGACGCCGCTCGAAGCCGAAGGATCGAGATTTCGGATACAGCCCGGGATTCCGATCTCGCGCATGTGGCCGGAATTTGGCCGGCAATTTTACGGCGAAGCCTTTACGAGCTTTTCTAAAGTTCACCCCGAGATTGAGAAACGCCGCGTGCCGGCGGTGGTTCAAGGGCGTCCTCGCTTCGCTGAAGCGCCGGCCCCGCTGCAATCGCTGTTTCTGCTGGAACGCGACCCAACCTGTCCCCAAGCAGCGGTGGTGGCCCTGAGTCCGGCCCAAGCCTTGGTTCAGCTAGCCAACGCCAGCAGTATTTTTTTGGAAATCAACGCACTGGGCTTACAAGCCAAACGCCTGAAAACGCTGGCCAGGGTTGTGGAGAACACGAACGTCTACCAACTGCGATACGGCAACGGAATGGCGGCCTTATCCCAAGTGAAAACACAAATAGCAAGCTGCCTGAGCGGCAGTCCCACAGGCGCTTCGGTTTAACCGGCGTGGCCTCGCGGCGAAAAGCAAGCGGTTGGCACAAAACGCTCATAGCCATCGCTACCGGTCACAAATTGCTGATCACACACCAACCAAGCGTGGGCTTCCATGGCTTGCTGCGGCTCCTTGGCCACACCGAGCCAGACATAGGCCGCCAAGCCACGGCGTGCCAACATGGCACGGCCCGCCAAAGCTTGAACCAGACACAGACTTTGCCACGGCACGTGGCGGGCGCAACGACGAATCGCCTCAGCCACGTGGCGAATGACGGGTTCGCGCGGAGGTGAAACAGAAGTCGCATCCCAGGTATCAGGGACGACCCGGAGACCAAAGAAACGCAGCAAACGCTGGAAAGAAAAAAACAAAAGGGCGAGGCGCGCCACGCCGAGAAAAACAACCGCCTCGACAAAGGTCAGCCGGCGTTGCCAGCTACTCTGTTGCAGGACTTGAATTTTCCCCACGACGCCCCCACGGGTGCCGACTGCACTTAGTCGGCGCGTTTACTTTGTTGGGTGACTTGCACGCGCGCATCTTCAAACGCATCGAGCAACATTTTTTGGGTCAGGGTTTCCGGCAAAACAATCGGGTCACCTTGTCCAGGATAGACCACGTATAAGGGCACGCCGGCACGGTTAAAGCTTGTGAGCATTTGGGTAATATGGTCATCCTTGTTGGTGTAGTCCACTTTTACGGTATAAATTTGTTGCTCGGCGATTACCTGGCGCACCTCGGCGCGATCAATCACCAACTTTTCGTTGGCTTTACAGGTCAAGCACCATGCCGCGGTGAAATCGACAAACACAATGCGATTGGTTTGTCGCAAATGGGCCAAGCCGGTTTCTGAATAGGGAATCCAGGCGAGTTCACGGGGCGAAGAGAAACGTTGTTCGATCTCTTGAAAGTAGGCCTCAGCACCACCCGACTCAGCTTGTTCCGCTTGCAACTCCGCTTTAATTTGAAGTCGCAACTCTTCTAGGCGACGTGTTTCGCCTTCCTTTGGATAACGGATATCAAAGAGACTGAACATGCCCAGGTAGACGGCACCGGCGGTCACCAAGGCGGCAGCCACGAGACCGCCACGACGACGTTCGGTGAACCAGGTTTGGCCAAAAATCCAGGCGGCATAACCTAAACCGACGAGCAACGCCATGGTGCCAATCACACCATCAGGACCAGTGAGATCCATCAACACGCTAAACAGCCACACGGCGGTCGACATCATCAGAAAACCGAGGAGGACTTTAAAGGTCAGCATCCAAGGGCCCGGCTTTGGCAGCAGCTTCACCAGACCCGGCATGTAACACAGAGCGAGATAGGGAAAGGCTAAACCGAAGGCAATCACCTGAAAAACGACGATGATAATGAACGCATTTTGCGTCAGGGCCCAGGCATAAGCGGTACCCAACATGGGCGCGGTACAAGGTGTCGACAGCAGGGTCATTAAGGCACCCTGGAAGAAGGCCCCGGTGGCGCCTTTTTGGTTTGATAAACCGTAAAGGGCACCGGCGTCAGGAGCGCTGATTTCGTAGACGCCCAAAAAGCTCAGGGAAAAAACGAAGATCAAAGCGGTCATGCCGATGACGAACAAAGGGTTTTGAAATTGAAAACCGACACCGATTTCGTTGCCGGCACTTTTAGCCACAACGAAGAACAAGCTGAACACCAAAAAACAGATCATGATGCCGAAGGTATAAACCCAGCCAAGTTTAATGCGGTGCCAGTGGTTTTCGCCGGCTTCTTTTACGACGGCAAACACTTTGAGGCTGAGCACAGGCAAGACACAGGGCATGAGGTTGAGAATGATCCCACCCAAAAAAGCAAACAGCAAAATGCTCCAAAAGGAGTGATCGAGCGCATCACCGGCAGGCGCGGTGGTGTCGGCGGCGGTGGTGCCGGTCGATTCAGCCGAAATGGCGGTGCCTGTGCTCACCTGCGCTTCTGGGTAAAGCTGCAAGCGCACCGGAGCAGCAGCGGCGCCGAAATCAAAAACGCCGGAAAGCTGAGGGGCACCGGGCTTGGCATCAAAGGAACCAAAGTCAAGATCGACGACCAAACGATCCCCGTCCTGCTTGGCCTTTATTTCGTTGTGCTGCACTTCGTCGGTAAACAAGGGGAAAAAGGCGATTTTATCCGGTGTGGCACCAAGGGCTTGCGTGGTGGCGGCGTCAAAAGTCACCCGTGCTTGCCAGGTTTCTTCACCAAAAGTCCAGTCGACGGCATAACCAAAATCGCCAGTCGGTGGACGCGGCACACGGGGCACGTATTTTTCAAACAGCGGTGAAGCGACGGCTTTTGCTTCACCGATTTTGAGCTTCAGCGAGACTTTTTGCTCGCCAGGTATGCAGCTCTCTTTGCACTCAAGCCACTTAACCAAACCTTTGAGGGTAATTTCACGGGCATTTCCGGTGTAGCGCGCGGAGGCAATGAGCAAGGTCTCGTCGTCGTAGCCATAGGTAACGTAACCAGCTTCGTCGACAAAACGCTTGGGGATGGGAAACTGCAATGCCGAGACAGTTAAACCGTCAACAGGCTCAAGAATTAACTTGGTCGGCAAACCGGCAAAACCGGGACTTTCCCAGTAGGTGTGCCAATGGTCGCGCATGTTGAGCTGAACGCCGAGCTGGAATGGCTGATCGACAGCGACCTCGGCGCAATCGACAAGTAACTTGGCGTCCACATGCGTCGAAGCGGATAACGGCAATGATGCCAATAACAAAAAGCAAACCCATAATTTCATTAGTTCGTGTCCTCCCCCAAAACCGCCACGGCGAAACGGAGCCTTGTCCCGGATGGCGAACCCCTGAACAACAACGCTTCCCACCGCCTCGCACTTTATTATACGCAAGGAACGCCAAAGCCATTCCCGCTTTACTAAAATGTAATCGATCAAAATGGACGCGGCACCCGAGGGCCACGTGGAATCCAAGCCCGGGATCACCCGGTAATAGGCCTTAGGTCAAACATAGCTCGTAGCCGCGGCATGTCGGCCGGCGTCCAGGGCGGATCGCGAAGCGGCAACCTGCCCAAGATGGGAACCGCCCCAAAGTGAACCAGGTCCTGCTCGTTTTCCGAATGCGGCTCCCCGACCAAAACCAAACCCAAACAGGGAACAGCACGTGCTTTGAGCATGGCTAAACTTAGCAAGGTGTGGTTGAGCGTTCCCAATCCAGAACGGGCAACCAACACGGCGGGCAATCCCAACTGCACCATTAGGTCGATCATGAGCTCCCGTTCATTAAGCGGCACCATCAAGCCGCCGGCACCTTCAACCAACAGCGGGCCGTTTACCTCGGGCAAGCTGAAATCGGCAAGACCAAGGCGGCGTCCTTCCCGGCGGGCGGCCTGGTTTGGCGACATCGGTGCTTGCAAACAATGGCGCTCCGGCAAAAGCCGGGCGGCGGGCACCCAGCCGGCGACGGTTTGACGATCAGTGGTTGGCACGGTACCGGCTTGCACGGGCTTCCAGTAGTAAGCCTCAAGCAGTGCCGATAAAACACAAGACACCAGGGTTTTACCCACATCTGTATCAGTACCTGTAACAAAAACTTTAACCATCGCTTACGCTCTCTTCTTGCATTATCGCCTCAAAGGCATCGCCCAATCGCGCCACATCGGCCGCGTCGAGCTTGGCGTTAAACGCCAGGCGCAAGCGCGCCGTCCCGCGTGGCACCGTCGGCGGCCGCACCGCGCGGATATCGAAACCCTGTGCTTGCAGGCGCGCCGCATAAAAACAGGCGCGCGGGTCTGATCCCAAAATGACCGGCACGATCTGGCTTTGGCTTTCTCCCATATCCAAGCGCCCGGCGAAACGAGCGCGGAAAGAAGCGGCCAGCGTCAACGCTTTTTCCGCGCGATCACTTTCGTGCTGCAGCACTTCTAAGACGGCCAACCAGTGAACGGCCACCCAGGGCGGCAAGGCAGTGGTGAAAATAAAATTGCGACAGCGATTAATCAGCCGTTGTTTGACGGCCTCGGAGCAAGTCACAAAGGCACCGAAACTGGACCAGGCTTTGCCACAGGTGTGCAGGGTTACAAGTGGAACATGGGCGACGCCGGCGGCGGCGGCCAGACCCTGTCCGTCTGGACCAAAAACACCGGTGGCGTGTGCTTCGTCGACAATTAAATCGGCATCGTATTGGGCGGCCAAATCGGCAATGGCCGAAAGCGGCGCTACATCGCCGTCCATGCTGTAAAGCGATTCGATCAAGATAAAACGACGACCGCTCTGAGCCTTCAATGCTCGATCCTCGGCCAACAATTGCTGGAGGTGGTCCAAATCGTTGTGACGAAAACGATGACGCACGGCTTTACTTTGGCGCATGCCGTCGATCATGCTGGCATGGACCAAATCATCGGCAAAAATCCGGTCGCCCGCACCGGTCAGGGTGGTAATCACGCCGACATTGGCATCGTAACCGGAATTGAACATCAACGCGGCGGGCGCATTTTTGTAGGCGGCAACAGCCTGCTCGGCCTGTTCGTGCAGTGGCGTATTGCCGCGCAGCAGCCGCGAACCGCCGGCGCCCAGGGCAAGACCGGCATCAAGCGCATCGCGCAAGCGTTGCCGGATAAGCGGATGGTCGGCCAAGCCCAGGTAGTCGTTTGAGGAAAAATCGAGGCCGTCCGGCAGCCGCAATTCGCGCAATCGGCCCTTCGCGGCGAGTCGCTGCTCGCCGCGTGCCAGGGTTTCGTCAAAAGCTTGGTGCCGCGCTTGCCAGTAGGTCAAACGCGGGTCTAAGGGGGCGTCTTTAAACGTTGCCACTTAACGCGGGTTCCTTGCTGCCGGAGCAAGCATCAGCACGGTTTTCCATGGCCTGAATCCCCAACAACCGGAACATTTCGTCGTCTTTGCTTTCGCCGGGGTTGGCGGTCGTCAGCAGCTTGTCGCCGGCAAAAATCGAGTTGGCGCCGGCCAAGAAACACAGCATTTGAGCTTCGCGGCTCATTTGCAGGCGACCGGCACTGAGGCGAACCACGGAACGCGGCATTAAAATACGGGCGGTGGCAATCACGCGTACCAGCAAAAGGGGATCGATGATCTCTTGATTCTCCAAGGGGGTGCCGGCAACCGGAACCAACGCGTTAATGGGCACACTTTCGGGATGGGGATCGAACGAAGCCAATCGCTGCAGGAAGGCAAGGTGGTCTTCGCGGGTTTCTCCGAGGCCGATAATGCCGCCGGTGCACATGGTAATGCCGGCGCGACGCACGTTGTTTAAGGTATCGATACGGTCGGTGAATTGGCGCGTCCCAATCACTTCACCGTAGTATTCTTCCGAGGTGTCGATGTTGTGGTTGTAGGCGTAAAGACCGGCTTCTTTTAAGCGCTCGGCCTGCTCGGGTTTTAACATCCCCAAGGTGCAACACACTTCCATCCCTAGCGAATTAACGCCTTTCACCATGTCGATCACTTGTTCGAATTGTGGGCCGTCTTTAACGTTGCGCCAAGCCGCGCCCATACAAAAACGGGTCGAACCGGCCGCTTTGGCTTCGCGGGCTTTGGCAAGCACGGTGGGAACGGGTAACAATTTTTCACTTTCGACACCGGTGCTGTAGCGAGCCGCTTGCGGGCAGTAGGAACAATCTTCGGGACAACCACCGGTTTTAATCGACAGCAGGGTACATTTTTGTACCCGCAGGGGGTCGTGATTTTCGCGATGGACGGTTTGCGCCTTAAACACGAGCTCCAACAGCGGCAAATCGTAAATTCCGGCAATGTCATCTAGTGTCCAATCGCTTTTCAATGGATTCGGCATAACTCCCCTACCTAACTCGTTAGTCGGTGGACGCGCGTACAGAAAAACTTGGCTGACAAGCTTTCAAAGAGTGGGCCGATCCAAACGAAGTGGACGGCGCTGTTCGCGTTCATCACCTTGGCCGTGTATTATGCCACAAAACCCTGAACTAGCCGGCGTTCTCAGCGTAATTCCCCTGTAGACGCATGGCGACCCAGCACGCCCCCGCTCCTGACGACACCCGTGCATTCATCAGACAACAAGGCCAGGGAAAATCAACGTCACCCTCTCATTTAAATGGGCTCAACCGTCGATAACATTGGCTAGGAGATTGTGCGCCAACGGTGATCTTTGCTTTCCCGAAAGGCCGTCATTCACGAAATCACAATCGAAACGCCGACAAAACCATCTTTGTGCACACCACGGAATCATCTATGTCAGCCATATTAATCGCAACAGGAAAAAAGAAGTACGTCGATCAACTGGAACAACACTTCCGGGATCTTGCTAAAAACGCTGAAATCGCAATTTTAGCAAGCCGCCGCAATCGCAAAACCGCATTGCTGCTCCCCTATTACGAACTCAAGATCCTGTTTGAATCCAAAACGGATGCGCCGATCGAACTGGAGACAGCGCTGGTACGAAACCTGGGCTACGCGGGTATTGGCCACACGGATCGAATTGTGGTGAAAATGCGCACGACCAAAACCGAAGAGCCGCTAATCAAATTCAACATTCTCAATATCGCAGGAAATTTCCAAAAGCGTGGCGGAGAAATCAAAATCGTGGAAAACATCGACGGTGCACGGGTACGCAAGCTTTACTACTGCGACTTGGCGCTGGCCGGCCCGGTCAAACTGGTCTTCGGCTTTCGCGATTTACTGAAAAAAAACGAGCTGGTTGAAGAAGATACGATCGAATACTTGTTGTGAGTGAAAAGGGCCCAGAAATGAAGAAAAGCCGGTTGAACTGTCAGCCCCCGACAGTTCAACCGGCTCACTCAGGCAAATGAAGAGGCGTGTTTAATCCTCTTCAGAACGCCCCCCATTGAAATCACCATGGAGCCAAATGCGTTTCATCCACGCGGCAAAGCGCTCCATATCAACTAAATAAGCTTTGTACTGGTCGTCTTTCCAAACGCCGTATTCTTCGCGAGGATTGTCGCAGCGACGAACTTGGTAACGGATTTGGTGCGTTGAAAAAGGAATTTTTTCGCAGACGTCGGTGAGGTAGAAACGCCCTTTCTGGCTTAAGAGCGTGTTGCCATCCCACTCGGGGTCAACTTGCGTAATTTTCGGTAAGCGGTGTGCGCGGTAGTAAGGAGCGAACTTTTTCATACGTACCTGCCAGTGCGTCCAGGTCTTGCGAATGCCCATGACGTCCCAAGGATCAAGCCCTTTTTTCTCGATGGAACGCGCTTCTTTCTTGAATTCTGAAGAATGCACCTGCAGCTTCTGGGCAACATCTTTCAAAAAGAAAATGCCTTCCTGGCCAAGCAGTTCGTCTTCGGACCATTCCGGTTTGACGTTGAGCAGTTTCATCTCATCGTCGTTAAAAATTTTGTCCACAGTTTGTTCTTGCGTCATTTCATTACCCCTTCATAATGAACTCTGCGGCATATATTAGAACATTTTCTCGATTTTAACAAACAAACTTTTTTGCCTGATTGGCTTCCCACCGAAAATTCCAGGAAGAAATCAATCCGAAAACAAACGTAGCTTCGCAAGCACTCTAAAAACCGAAAGCGTTCATCCTTTCCGTAAATTCATTGTTACCAACTTCTTATTGGGTGGTCGATGACGGAAAAGCCGAACAAGACAACCCAAGGCGGGCTCAAGAGCGGCGACAAGGGTCGCCAAAAACGGGGCGCGTTTTTTTACATTTCTACGAGAAAAAAGGGCTTGGGGCACCTTAACGGAACGAGAATCGGTCGCAAAATCACCCTTCACCGGAAGCTATCCAACGCATCAAAACACGCCGTCGCGTCGGTTCCTCAACAGTCGCCGCAAGGACGACCGTGGACCGGCGTTGTTTCCATCACGAACACCGATAAAGACCCGCCGCCCAGGGGATTGAGCGCTGGACAGGGTCAGAAGGGCCCTGTACACTGAAGGCTGTTTCGTTTTCATAATTCAAGACCTCGCTTTGGCTGCAGCGGTGTTGTTCGGGCACCGGCAGAAGGCGCGTGGTTATTTTCACCACCCGATGCTATCCCATTCCCGCCTTCTCTTTCCCTAGGAACAATGGATTTACCGCTTCAGCTAAGCCCTTGGCTTTTGGTAAACTCAATCGATATTTCCAATTCCGGAGGCTTCCATGCAGGACAACCTGCCCCAAATCGATACAACCGGTATTGAAGAGCTGAAAAAGATCAAAGACGAGCAGGACGTCATCCAAAACCGTTTGGAAAAGATGGAATCCATGCACGGAAAGGTCTCGGAGGCCGTCTTTGCCAAGGTTCGCTCCGACTACAAGTCGCGCCAGGACGAGTTGGCGGCCGAAGCCGCGCCGCTGAAGGCGACGATCCGCGATGAATACCAAAAACTCAAACAAAGCCTCGGCGAGCTCCAAGCCAAAAAGGACACGGTATCTCTCCAGAAAGAGGAGCTGTCGTTCCGATTTGAATTGGGTGAGTTCGACGAAGATCACTTTAATGATCAGTCACAGGAACTCGACGAACAAATTGCGGGCTACGATGTCGACCTGGACGAACTCCAAGAATTGAAGGCCACCTTTGTATCGGTCTTCGACTCAGAAGAGGATTTGGAAGCGGACGAGCCGGAACCTGAGCCTGAGCCTGAGCCGGAACCCGAGCCTGAGCCGGAACCTGAGCCCGAACCTGAGCCGGAACCGGAACCTGAGCCCGAGCCGGAACCCGAGCCCGAACCTGAGCCGGAATTGGATTACGAAGACGAGTACGAACCGGAACCCGAGCCAATCCCACCGCCCATCGCAGCGGCAGATGTCGATCACGACGATCTCATTGAAGACGACGAGAATTTAGATCCCTTTGAACCGGAAAGCGACGAAACGATGTTGCTGCCAAAAGCCGATATGCCCGACCCAATCGCACCACCTCCGCCAAGCGAGCCACCGGCTTTTGACGACGAAAAACCGTTTAACGAGGCGTTGCTCGAGGAAAACACCGATTTCTCCGGCTCACTCGATGTGGATCCGATTGACACGCCGCCACCACCACCGGTCACCCCTGAGCCGCTCACACCACCCGAGCCGCCGCCGATTACGACCACCCCGGACCCGATTGGCCCACCGGCGCCCCCGGTTGCCCCGATGGGTCCACCGCCGATTAACCCACCGCCGATGCCGCCGCAACCCCAGTCGACGGTCATGCTGGACAAAGACATCGTCGAGCCAGAGGAGAAATCGGAAGAGGTTGAAGGCACCATGCTGATCTCCAACCCCAAAATCACGGCACTCAACAATGCCATTGAGGGTCAGGTCGTCATTTTGGGTATGGGCACCACCAGTATCGGTCGTTCACCCGACAACGACATCCATCTCACGGAAGACCGTGTCTCGCGCAAACACGCCCAAATCGCCTTTGGCCCCGGCGGCTATGCCCTTTACGACCTCAATTCGGAGAACGGTTCCTACGTCAACGGCAACCGTATTCGCGAGCACTTCCTCTCTGACGGCGATATCATTATGGTCGGAACCTACAAATTCCTTTACCGCGATCATTAACACACCGAGGCAACGTTCCAGGACGTTGCGCAGCGGCTCCCCTTCCCAAAAAGGCGTCGACCCAAGTGGCGACGCCTTTTTATTGTATGGAAGGTGCCCAAGTCGCGCGCCATGAGGTAGATTAGGGCGATCGCTCGGGCCGAACCGGCCCGGCGTGCGCTGCTGCACAGCGGCGGTTCTTGAAGGAGGCTTCTTGCGACCCATTACCAACATGAACCAGTTCCTAAGTGTGCTCAAACAGGAAAACGAGCTCGTCGAAATAGAAACGGAACTGGATCCAAACCTGGTCATTCCCGAAATCCAGCGTCGCGTCGTCCAAGAGAAAGGGCCGGCCTTGCTGTTTCGCAACGTTAAGGGCTCCGGTTTCCCGGTAGCAACCAACCTGTTTGGCAGCCACAAGCGCATCGATTTAGCATTTGGTGGTGAACCGGGCCGATTCATTAAAGATCTGGTTCACGTGGTCGAGAACATGCTTCCGCCGAAAGGCTTCAAAGATATTTGGTCAATGCGCCATCTACCGCGCAAGGCGCTCGGTATCGGACTCAAGCGCAAAAAAAACGGGCCGCTGGTCCAAAACGAACTGGATTCACTGCACGCCTTACCGGCGCTTACGTCCTGGCCGGAAGACGGTGGCCCGTTTGTAACCTTGCCCTTGGTTTACACCCAGGATCCATCAACCCAAAAAGGCAACTTGGGCATGTACCGCGTCCAAATTCAAGGTCCGCGTCAAGCCGGGATGCACATTCAAATTCACCGTGGCGGCGGCAACCACTATTATGCCGCCGAGGCCAAAAACCAAGGCCTGCCGGCCTGTGTCTTTGTGGGCGGACCGCCCGCCTTGGTGATCGCCTCGATTGCACCACTCCCCGAGGATGTGCCCGAACTGGTCTTCGCCTCTTTATTACAGGGCAAGAAACTGGACCTCATTGACAACCCACAATGGGCGTCTCTGCCCTTGGTCGCCGAAGCCGACTTCTGCCTCTACGGCACCATTCCACCGCACAAACGCGCGCCGGAGGGCCCGTTTGGCGACCATTACGGCTATTACTCGCTGCAACACGATTACCCGTTTCTGGAAGTCGAAAAAATTTACCACCGCAACGGTGCCGTTTGGCCGGCGACGGTGGTTGGCCGCCCGCCGCAGGAAGACCACTATATTGCGATTTACCTGCAAGAATTGTTTTCGCCTCTGTTCCCGGTGGTGATGAAAGGCGTCAAAGACGTCTTTGCCTACGAGGAGTCAGGGGTCCACTCGCTGGCGGGTGCGATTGTATCCGAGCGCTATCACAAGGAAGCTTTTACCTGCTGCATGCGCATTTTGGGCGAAGGACAGCTATCGCTCTCCAAGGTCCTTATGGCTACGGACGCCCCGCTCGATTTGCGGCGTTTCCGGCCGTTTTTCCAACACGTCCTAGAACGCTGTGACCTGCGCACGGATGTCCATATCCTGGCAAACATTTCACTGGATACGCTGGATTACACGGGTCCCGCCGTCAATGAAGGCTCAAAAGCGGTGTTTATCGGGACAGGCGAAAAACGCTTCGACCTTTGCGAAGCTTGCCCCACCAGCCTAGACCACGGCGATTTCAGTCAACCCCATCTGTTTTGCCCCGGCGTTTTGGTGGTTAAGGGACCGGCCTATCGCGAAGGCAACGATGACCCGCTGCGTTTGCTGGCACTGGCGGCAATCAAACCCTATCGCTTGGTGCTGCTTCACGACGATCCAGCCGATGCGGTGCGCTCGGACCACGACTTCTTGTGGCACATTTTCACGCGTTTTGAACCGGCGGGCGACATATACGGAAACGGTCCGACAGTGCGCTACCACAAAGCGTTCGAAGCGCCGCTGGTGATCGATTGCCGCCTAAAACCAGGCTACCCAAAAGTGCTGACCCCGGATCCAGCGACGCTTTCGGAAGTGGATCGCATTTGGGACACAATAAAACCGGCGTTGCGTTCATCCTAAGCGCAACCCAAAAGGGCGGAATACAAAACGTGGCAATCGCGGGCGTAAAAGACGCACTGGCAACCCCCCCGTCATGGCTATTTGGCGGGTTGGTGGCCTTAAAAAACCTCCTCTATGACAGCGGCCTGGCAAAAATCGACCGGCTGGATCGACCGGTCCTCTCGGTGGGAAACCTGGCCATGGGCGGCACCGGAAAAACCCCGGTAACGGCCGAGTTAGTGCGCCTGTTCAGCGCGGCCGGGCAACGCACAGCAGTCCTGAGCCGTGGCTACGGTCGCCGTCATAGCAAAAGTCGGCGCCAGGTGTCAGCCGACGACAACTGGCGCGACAGCGGCGACGAACCCTTAATGCTGGCGCGCCGCCACCCCGAAGCCGCGGTCTGCGTCGGACCGAGCCGTTTTGCAGCGGCACAGTGTTTGAAAGAGCCCCCTGATCTTTACCTGATCGACGACGGCTTTCAGCACCGCCAACTCCATCGCGACCTGGACATCGTGTTATTAGATGCGTCCGGACCCATGCCCAAGCTGTTCCCACGCGGCCTGTATCGCGAAGGTTGGTCGGCCTTAAAACGAGCCGATGTAGCGGTGCTGACCCGCTGCGATTTAAGCAATCAACAGGATCAATGGCGTGCAAGCGTGGCGGCGGTCAATCCACACCTGCCGATTTTGGCGCTCAGTTTCGAAGCCGGAAACCTTTGCACCCTAAACAACCAACGCGAAGAATCGTTAGATTTTTTACGAGGGAAACGCATCGCAGCGTTTTGCGGCATCGCCAAACCTCAACCCTTCTTCACAAAGCTAACCGAGCTGGGCGCGGAAATTGTTGAAAAACGGGTTTTAAACGACCACCAACCGCTGACAAACAGCCAACAGAACGGGTTGCGCACGAGCTGTCTTCAGAAAAAGTTGGATGCCGTGATTACCACGGAGAAGGACGCTGTCAAGCTTGATCCGGCAACGGATTTTGGTGTATCTTTGTTCTTTCTCAAACAAGTTGTTTCGTGGCGCGGGGAATCCGCCGTCGATCTCATTGTCAAACCATTCGTTAACTAAGGGACACCTATGACCAAAAAACTGCT
The DNA here is from genome assembly GCA_030429565.1 of Holophagae bacterium. Taxonomy (GTDB): domain Bacteria; phylum Acidobacteriota; class Holophagae; order Acanthopleuribacterales; family Acanthopleuribacteraceae; genus Acanthopleuribacter. The sequence continues at coordinate 25,982 of JAUIFE010000020.1, forward strand.
TGCACGATTAAATGAAGACTTGAGGGAACTGGAATACGAACTGAAAACCAAGTTGCCGGAAGAGATTCGCAAAGCCGCTGCACTGGGTGATTTATCAGAAAACGCCGAGTACGAGGCTGCGCTTGACCGTCAACGGTTGATTCAGTCCAAATATCGCAGCCTCAAAAACCGTATCAATGAAATCGCCCAGGTCGACATATCGCGCCTGCCCAAAGATACGGCAGGATACGGTTCCGTGGTAACGGTCTTCGATCTCGATACAGAAAAAGAGATCACCTACCAGTTGGTCATGCCCGAAGACGCTGAAGCCAAGCAAAACCGCATCTCGATCAGTTCTCCGATTGGCCGCGCACTTATGGGCAAACGCATCGAGGACGAAGTCCGGGTAGCCATCCCCTCCGGCAAGAAAACCTTCGAGATTGTCGACATCGTGCCTTACCAATCCACCGAGATGAACCTGTAGGCTAACCTACCCTCACATACACCGTCATGGGCCCGAGATCGCCGCACCTTCGGCGTCCGGACCCTCGGTGATCAAGGCTTGCTTGTCTGATGCGAAGCGTCCCAACCCTAAGGTTCAGGCGTTTCGTCTTCGTCTCTTGCTTGTCCCGGCGGCAGTCCGTTTTTCAAACGGCGGATGAACTCACCCTGGTCCATCCCTTCCAACTCCAAAATACGCATACCAACTAAAAAGAAGGGATCCTCGCCTTTACGACAGTGGGCCACTTTGCAGCGGCAAAAAATCAGTCCCTCATGACCGGGAAACTCAAAATGCAAGCTCACCTTTGTGCCGCGCGGAATTTCACCAGGAAACTCACACAGCATGCCGCCGGCACTGATATCGATCAAGGCAATGGGTTCAGTCTCCCAATCCTTGCACCACCAGACCAGCGTATCGGCGGGAAAACGGATATACCGTCGCCGACAGGATTCAGCCTGTTTTGAATTCATAGACCCTCCACAAATTCATTGACACCTAAAAAAGAAATACCTGCACATCATTATAGCACTGGTTCCCAATTTGGTTCCGTCCCGAATTTAGGCACCACGCCCGGCTATCCGGACCCCCAGGGCGGGTCCCACGCGCGCGAATTTTCATCCAGCCTTTTAATAGCGCGTCTTACCCTTGATTCACAAACAAAGTTTGGGCTTCGGAGATGAAAAGCATTCAAAAGTTACCGCACCTCACAATGGTGCATACGACTGAAACCCGAACCTCTCTTTCCCGATCATATCCTTCGCGCCGAAACCCGCCCCTTAAACGCCGAAAAACCGACCCAATCGTGAGTCGGTTTTTCACGGCGCCAAGCGACGAGTCACTAGCCGTCGAACAACGAATCGACAAAGGCCTCTTTTTCAAAAGTGATCAAATCGTCCATTTGCTCACCGACACCGATGTATTGAATGGGCAATGCCAATTCCTTGGCGATAGCGATGGCGATACCACCTTTGGCGGTGCCGTCCAGCTTGGTGACAATTAAATCGGTTATCCCAATTTTATCGGCGAATTGCTTGGCCTGATGCAAGCCGTTTTGGCCTGTCACCGCATCCAAAATCAACAACGTGTGGTGGGGTGCATCTTCAAAGTTGCGCCCGATGATCCGGCGAATTTTGGCCAATTCATTCATCAAGTTGGGATTGTTGTGCAAACGTCCGGCGGTATCCACCAACAAGACGTCCGAACCGGTTTCTTTAACGCGCTCCAAGGCGTCAAAAACAACCGCCGCGGGGTCACTGGATTCTTCCTTCCGCACGATATCAACGCCGGTGCGGTCGGCCCAAACCTGGAGCTGATCGACGGCGGCGGCGCGGAAGGTATCAGCGGCGCAGACGGTAACTTTCTTACCTTGCATTTGCCACATGCGCGCCAGCTTGCCGATGGTGGTGGTTTTACCGACACCATTGACACCAATCACCAACACGATGGTGGGGTTATGGTCCAGGTTAAAGTCACGGTCAGGCAGACCGTCAAGGATTTCACGCAATTGGATTTTGAGGTGTTGTTTTAACTGCTCGCTGTCTTTAAGCGTTTTACGGCTCACTTCCAAACGAATTTTTTCGATGATGTCCATCGTGGTTTGCACGCCGATGTCGGCGCTGATCAGCAGCTCTTCCAACTCATCGAGCAAATCTTCGTCAATCTGCCGCGTGGCCAGGAAAAGCTTGTTGATCCCGCCCGCAATGGATGCCCGCGTATCACGCAAACCGGAGCGAAGTTTCTCGAGCCAACTCTTCTTCTTAGGCGCTTCGCCGTCTTCCTCATCATCAGGTTTCTCTTTCTTACCGCGCCCCCGAAACAAGGCGCCAAAGCGCGAGGGTTTGCCATCAGCTTCATCGGCTGTTTCTTCCCCTTCGGCATCCGCAGCATCCGTTTCGGACGCAACCGCGCTCGTTGTTTCGGTTTCATCGGCAACCGGTTCAACCACCGCAGCCTGCGCCGGTTCGGGTTCAGCAACCACGTCGGCAACAGGGGGACTTACCGGCTCAGGCGCGATGTCAACAGGTTCCGACAGGGTCGGTGTCGGCTCGACGACGGGATCCGGCGCAGCGGCTTTAGCAGGCTCGGCCTCAGCCGGCACAACAGGTTGATCCGCAGTCTGGGGCGTTTCAGCAGCAGGCGCTAAGGCTGTTTCAGCAACGGGTGCCTCGGCCGGCATGACATCGTTTGACTCGGCGGCAAGCGAGGTTTCGTCGGTGTCTGCATCCCCGGCTTTATCTTTTTTGCGAAAACGATCAAAAAACCCTTTTTTCTTTTCGGTGGGAGGTGCGCTAGCGCCGTCGGCGGCGTCTTTCTTGCGGAACTTCGAAAAAAGACCACCCGATTTTTTGGGTTCGCTTTCGGTCGCAGTGCTGTCATCTGCTTTCTTGCCGAAAGAGAACAAACCCTTCTTGGGCTCTTTAGCCATTATGTGGGTCTCCAGTTATCAATAATGCTTAGTAAATTTCTTGGTTAAATTTAACCGCTAAGGTTTCAAGATGCCGCTTGAGGAGATGACGCTGTGTCAAATCGTGGCAAATCGCGGTAATACTGTAGAACTGCGTCAGCCTGACCGCCATGACGAACTTATCCTGGTAGGTCAACTCCATGAAGGTCGGCGAGGTGGCGAGTTTGCGCCAGCCAAAAACCTGCATCAGGATCGGCATTTTAGCACCGGCAAGTTTAACATCAAAATCGCCGAGCGTTGGGGCTTCAAACAAAATTGACTCCCCGTCGGGATCGGCGAAGATGAGGCCTTCGATGGCGGGAAAAGCCTCGACGGTCTTGCTAAACTCGTGGTGGAAATCCATTTAATTCATGGCACTGCGTTGTTTTAGCTCAATGTAACGCAGCATTTCTTGCGTTGAAATATCGATTTGCGGCGGAGGAAAGAGAATCGAAACCTGGGCTAAGTAAGATTTAGCCTGATCGTATTGGCGCAATTTGAAAAAAGCGTGACCAATTTGATAGAGCAAGTCGACGTTTTCGCTAAAACCAGGTTCGGCTTTTTTGAAGAAGTGCAGCGCGTGCTTGTAATCGTTGCTTTCCTTGTAGATCTCGGCCAGGGAAATGTAAACACGGTAAAACTCGGGATCGATGGAAACAGCGCGCTGAAAGGCGGCGACCGCTTCGGACAAACGCCCCTGACGGCGCAGGGCCACGCCCATGTTGTAGTAGGGAAACTTGGGTTGCGAGTAGTTCTTGTCGCGAATAACCCGCTTAAAGCTGTCGATCGCGTCGTCGTAACGCTCCATGTCCACGTAGATGGAACCCAACAAATTGAAGCTTTCGGAGTCGTTGGGGTTGATGGCCAGCGCATTCTTCAGTGCGGTTTCAGCTTTTTCTAAATCGCCGTTCATGGAGTAGGCCAAACCCAGCGCGTGTTGGTAACGGAAGTTGCCGTCGTCTTGAGCTACAGCGCTTTCAAGCAATTGGATGGCGTCAAGAATTTGGTTGTTGTTGAGGTAGTTCACGCCGACCTGGTAGTTCTGCAGCGCCTTCTTGTAATCGTATTCCTGCTGGGCCTGCAAGGCATCGGCTTCGACTTTTTTATTGGGGCCACAACCGACCAGCCCTACCACAACACACAGAATCAAAACTTTGCGCATGAAGATCTCCAATGAAAAACGCCTCATCCAGGGTCCGCGGCAGCGGCGCCCCTCGGCATACTGTCCCAGTTATAACGAAACTCAACGACCAGAGAAAGGCCTAATCCGGGCCAAACGGTGAGGCGCAACACTTTATTTCGCAAACCCCATCACTCGGTAAACATTCACTTTCTCACTGATCCCCTTAAGCTGAATGGCACCCAGATTCACGCACTCGAACTGATCTTTAACGGCGAGGTAGGTTTGCTCACCAATCACGACCTGACCCGCCTTACAAGCCATGGACTCGATACGCGAAGCCATGTTGACGGTATTCCCCAACACCGTATACTCCATCCGCTTAATCGAGCCGATATCACCGGCAACGGCGCGGCCGGTATTGAGCCCGATGCGAATCGCAAATTGTTCCGCACTGGGTCGGTTGCGGTTGATCACCTCTAGCTGTTCCATCATCCCCAGAGCGGTGCAGACGGCACGGTAAGGGTGGTCCGACATGTTGTTGGGCGCGCCAAAAATCGCCATAATGGCGTCGCCGATGTATTTGTCCAAGGTGCCTTCGTAACGAAAGATCACCTCGGTCATGGCCGAGAAATATTCGTTGAGCAACTCAGCGATGCGGTTGGGAGAAAATTTCTCGGAAAAGGGCGTGAACCCCACGATATCGGCAAACAAAATGGTCACATCGCGCTCTTGAACGCGCAAATTGTACTCTTCGCCCTGCGCCTGCCCCGAGGAAATGTTTTTAAGAATTCGGTTGACGATGCTGGGCGAGTGATAGCGCTCAAGCCGCTGGCGCACCGACGTTTCTTGGAGAATTTTTTCATTGAGCTGCGTCTGTTCAATGCCGACGGCCGAAAAGTTGGCCATCGCGGTGAGCAGATCCAAGTCGTTCGGTCCGAAAATCGCGGCCGAGGTCGGCGAATCCAAGTACAGGATGCCGATCGACTTTTCCTTGTGAAACAAGGGCACACACATGGCCGACTTAATCCCCAAGAAACGGATCGATTCACCGGCGGAAAAACGCGGATCAACCTGTGCATCGGTGGTCAAAATCGCCATTTTGTCGTTTAAGGCTTTTTCGGCAATGGTCCGCGAAATTTCAATGTTGTCCGATTCACCCTGCTCGCGGTGGCGCACCACCTTGGGAATCAAATGATCGCCTTCGTCTTTCAGCATCAAAAAGCCACGGTCGGCGGGCAGGTGCTCGAAAATCAGATCCATCAGCTTGCCGATAATTTCATCGACCGAGTTCACCGCGATTAAGGCCTCGGCGACCTTGATCAAAACCGTCGTAATCCGCTGCGCCTCATCTTGACGCGATTCCTTACTGGCAATAATGTCTTGGAAGTCGTTAACACGGCGAATAATGGTGCCGGCTTCCTCGTGCAACTCTTTCTGATCAGAGAGCAATACCATTTGATCGCTTTGGCGTTCGGATTCGGCGGGAAACGGCGCCGAAACCGGTCCGGCCTGAAAAAAGCCCAGCAGGAATTCAGCAACCAAAATTTGGTCGCCCGCGGCAAGCTGAACCCGTTTAATGTAAATGTTGTTGACGCGGGTCCCGTTTTTAGATTTGAGGTCCGAAATAAAAACGCCGCCGCTCTCTAAGGTCAATTTACAATGATGCCGTGAAATGCCCGGCTGGTTCAAAACGAGATGGCAGTCAGGCGCGCGTCCGACAATGATTTCCCGCCCGTTGATCGGGAACTCTTTTTCCGTTCCATCAACGGTGTAGCGCAGGACATACGACATTCCGTTCCCCACTGGTTTTAGTGCAAGTATGCTAGCATAGTCGGGCCTTAATTACCAATAAGGCAAGTGACTTCAATGGAGCCGGCATGCCTTCATGGATCCCCTCTTTAGCCTGCGCCTCTTGCCGGCGCCCGCTCGAGCTTGACGCAAACAATTTACCCGCCCAAGCCAGCGCCTGCCGCTACTGCGGCGCCCGTTTCAGCCACCATCGCCACGTCTTTCGTTTTCTCGACGCCGATCACCACACCCGCCGCCTGCTGCAAACCACCGAGGGCGGACTAATGGAAGCGGGCTACCGCCGTCCAAACCGCCTCCTGAGCAAGCTGCGGCGCATCATCTCTTCGGAGTATTTCCCCGGCAAAGACTGGCGCCGTGCCAAAGCCCAAACGCTCGCCAACCCCGGCCTCAAGTTAATTATCGGCAGCGGTATTACACGCTATGAAGACGCCGTACACCTCGACATCGACGACTTTCCCGGCGTCGATGTGGTCGGCGACGCCCACCACCTACCCTTCTCCGACGACAGCTTTGCGGGCGTGGTCTGCGAAGTGGTCCTCGAACACGTCCGCGCGCCGCAACAAGTCGTCGCAGAAGCCTGGCGCACACTGGCCCCTGGCGGCCACGCTTTTTTCATCGTACCTTTTTTGTTTCCATATCACGGCCACCCGGCCGACTTCAGCCGCTGGACTCACGAGGGCCTGGCTCAAACCTTCGCGGCCTTCGAACCCGTCACCGTCGGCATCCACGCCGGCCCCTGCTCAGCCATGGTCAACCTACTCAGCGAATGGGGCTACGTCATCAGCGGGTTGCCGTATCCGCGAGGCTACACCTTAATTAAAGGCGGACTGACCGCGGCACTTTTCCCGCTAAAATTCGCCGATCTCGCGGTCAACCGCTTCCCGGAAGCACGACGTCTGGCAAGCACATTGTACGTCCACGCGATCAAACCGCAAACGACAGCCCCAAAATAACAAACGCCCTTTCATCTCGCGATGGAAGGGCGTTTAACGATTAACCAGTTAGGGCATCAGGCAATCAGCTCAAGCACTCGTGCTTCGTTGAGTCCGGCTGATTGTGCGACCGCGGCGGTCTCACTATCGGCACCGAAAAGCGCCAGTGTCTCTGACACAAGTGATTCAGCTTCTTCGGCTTCAATATCACTTTGCGCTTCGCGTTGTCGGGCCGCGGATATCGCTTTTTCGTTACTGACGGAGGCACTGGTCACACCGGCGCTGGTGTACACAGGCGCGGATTGACTGGGCGAAGACGCACTGAAAGAGTCTGACACCGGTCCCCCCGTGGGGCGGGCGGATGCGTTCTTTTCACTGCGTTCGGCCTTTTTGGCATCCAGTTTTGCGCGGTCGGCATTATTCAGACCGTTTAAGGATCCAGGCTCAATCATCGCGAACCTCCTGAGAACCAATCAACGCTTCTACTTTTGCGAAAACAGACTGATTCCAACAGTCATTATAGACCCTAAAAGAAAGCGGGTCAAAATCAAACAAGGTTGTCAAACTTATTTTTACACAATTTTGTGAGGGCGCGCGCAACCGCCAAAACACACCTCAAGCCCGCTTCCCACCCTGCCGATAAGCCCCCTGTCGGTGTCTCTCGTCACCGCCCCCGTCCTCATTTCGCGCCAAGGCGCTAGAAGGCACACACTTACCTCATGATTGAAAGCACAGGCACGGCATTAACCGGCAACCTTGTCGCCGGCACAGGCAGTTTTCTGCCGCGCATTTCCGAAAAAAATGCGCCGACACGCGATTTTTCCGCACCGCCGCGCCGACCCAACGCCGATCCCCAGAACGAACCCAACGGCGGCTTACGCCTGAGCAACGAGGACGGCGATGAAGCCATTCTCAGCCAAAGCGCCGTCGCCGCACAAGACCGCGCCCGTGCCGAAGGCAAGGACCCGCGCGGGAGCACCGCGACAAACCAAACCGACCGCGCCGACGACGAGCGCCAGGACCCCGGCGAACTCACCGAGGAAGAACAGGATTTGGTCACACGCCTGCAGGCACGCGACCGCGAGGTGCGCACCCATGAACAGGCTCACCTGAGCGCCGCCGGCGATCTCGCAATCGGCGGTCCCACATACGATTACCAACGCGGTCCCGACGGCAAGCGTTACGCCGTCGGCGGCGAGGTCCAAATCGACACCTCCGAGGTGCCCAACGATCCCCAAGCCACGCTCACGCGCGCGGAACGCATCAAACGTTCAGCACTGGCCCCGGCCGAGCCCTCCTCGCAGGACCGCCGCGTGGCCGCGAAGGCCGATCAAATGGCCAACAAAGCCCGCCGTGAAATCGCTGACGAAGCCCTCGCCCAAGACGAGGAAGAGGGCGTCGGATCGACGACCAACGGCGCAAACGCCGCCGCTCCGGGCCAGACAGGCCAAAATGAAGCCGCCACAACGGCGGGTAAAACGGCGGAACCCGGACCAAGCATCGCGCAGCCAGGCGAACAAACCCGAGGCTTTGGCGCCGGCGGTGTCGATGTGGCAAACGGCGAAAATCGGCCGGGTGCGCTTGGCAACAATGCCCTCGTCACCTATTCGGCACAAGGACGCGGCCTTGGTGCGCGCGGCGGCCTCGTATCGCTGGTCGGCTAAACAACCGAGCGCTCAAATAAACGGGACGCGCTGCCGGCGCGCCGACCCAATGGCCCAGCGCCGCCGGCCTACTTCGGCTTAATCGCCTTTAGTAACGCGCAGAACTTCTTCCAACGACAAGAAACCGGTTTTGATCTTTTTAATCCCGGCCATGCGCAAGGTATCCATGCCGTTTTCAACGGCCAGTTCCTTAATTTCGGTCGCACTCGCACCCATCACAATCGCTTCTTTAATTTCAGGGTTCAGGGCCATAACCTCATAGAGCGCGACACGGCCTTTACAGCCGGTATTGCTACAAACGGAACAGCCTTGACCGGCCATCGGGGTAGTATCGCGAATGTCCTCAGCCGACATCCCCAATTGCTCCATAGCGGGAACGTTGGCTTCAGCCGGCGCGGCGCACTGCGAACAGATTTTCCGCGCCAAACGCTGAGCCAAGATTAGGTTGACCGAAGAACTCACCAAAAACGGCTCAATCCCCATGTTAATGAGGCGGTTAACGGTACTAGGCGCATCGTTGGTGTGCAGGGTACTCAAGACAAGGTGACCGGTTAATGCGGCCTTAATTGAGATCTCGGCGGTTTCAAAGTCACGAATCTCGCCCACCAGAATGACATCGGGGTCCTGACGAAGGAACGAACGCAAGGCGGCGGCAAAGTTCAAACCAATCTGATCGGCCATTTGAACCTGGTTAATCCCCAGCAAGTTATACTCAACCGGATCCTCGGCGGTCATAATGTTGGTGTCTTCCTTGTTGAGTTCAGACAGCGCCGAATACAGCGTGGTGGTTTTGCCGGAACCGGTCGGCCCGGTAACCAGAACCATGCCCCACGGCTGGCTAACAGCGTCGCGGAAGGTACCGAGGGAAGACTCTTCAAAACCAAGCTTGGTCATGTCGAGCTGCAGGTTGGTTTTATCCAACAAACGCAAAACAATTTTTTCACCAAACAGGGTCGGCAAAGAAGACACCCGAAAATCCATTTCGCGGCCTTTGCCGATTTTCAGCTTAATACGACCATCCTGCGGCAGGCGCCGCTCGGCGATGTCGAGGTGGGCCATAACTTTGAGGCGCGAGAGAATCGGCATTTTAAGCTGAACAGGCAGGGTCATCACGTTTTTAAGCACACCGTCCAAGCGGTAGCGCACCCGCATTTGGCGCTCGTAGGGTTCAACGTGGATATCACTGACCTTCATGTGGATGGCTTTGAGCAACATGCTGTTGACCAGTTTGATGATAGGCGCATCGACGTTTTCGGATAATTCACCTTCGTCGATATCTTCAACGACTTCAATATCGTCAACCGCCCCGGAAACCAGACTGTCAAAATCTTCGAGCTCGAGCAGCGAATCGGCGGCAAAATCGATCGAGCCGTCACCAGCGTCGTTGTAAGCGGCAATGGCACTTTCATCGCCGACACCGTCGAGAACGTCACCACCGCTGAGGCGGACAATCCCGATGAGTTGCTCAATTTCTTCGCGTTTGGCGACCACCATTTCAATGTTGTAACCGGTGATGAATTTAAGTTCGTCGGCCGCAAAAATGTTGGTGGGGTCGGCGGTCGCAACCGTAATCGTCGAGCCGCGTCGGCTGATCGGGACGACCGTGTGCTTTTTCAAAACCTTGATGGGAATCAGGCTGATGAGCTGAGAATCGATTTCACGATCGGCGAGGCTAATGACGGGGACAATATCTTGCGACACATGCAACTCCTTGCAGATAACCATTTATGAACAATGGCGCTTCAGTCCGTTTTTTACCCGAAACTCCGGAAAAACAAAAGTGAGCTAACCCATTCTTTGACAAAACCCGGCAAGATCGAAAGAAGGGCGGGTGATTTGGTGCGCCTTGGAGGGTGGAATCTCAACCGCGTGCGAAACACGCCGGGTGAGTGATGGTGATTGGTCGGCGTAAGTGTTCATTATACCCGACAAGCGCGGCTCTCGTGCATGGGTTCCACGATCAAAACCGTCAACCGCCCCGGATGCGCCAAAGGCCCTGCCCGGTCGCGGCCGTCCGATCGGTCAACCGGAGGACGGAAAGCAAGCGCGCATGCGATTAAGTAACTCTTCGCCTTTTGAATCGCATTTCATTACCTCAAGGACGGATAAAAATGACGGTTGGTTATCTTTTTTTGAGACCTGGACCACGCGACCGATTATTTCGACGTGGCGTTCGCCCCATGCGAGCACCAGGTCCCATTCCCCATCGGGATCAAAAGGACGCGGCGCGTTGAAAGCCAAGTTGCCGTTGGGCAAAAAGGTGACGGCACTGTCGATGAGTTCAAAGACATCGGCGGAGACCTGATAAAGCGGTTCGATTCGCGCGGAACCCAACCGTTTTTCGCCCGGTGAATTTTGCTGCAAGAGGTGCCACAGATTGGTCTCGGTGAAGGAACGTGGAATGTCGAATTCGATGCCGCCGTAATAAAGCGGAACGGCCGAACCGGTGTCGTCGGGGCGCAATTCACTCAGCGACCAACGCACCACGCTGCCTTTGATGGAAAACACATGGGTCTGGCAGCGCAACTGGAACAGATAACTTTTGCCGACAGCCATGGTATGCGGGGTACGCAAAGCCATGCCGACGGGGCTGATATCGGCCACCATGGCACGTTTGAAACAAACCAGATAAACAGAAACCGGTGTCTCGGCACCGGGAAACGGATGCTGACTCATGATGACCGTCCGAAAGGGATGATAACCAAAGTTTACGACATCGGGCCCGCTTTTTCGAGAGCGAGCAACGCGAAAAGCGTGAGAACGCACACCTTAGACCGACAAAAGAGCATCGGCGCGGGAGAAAACCCATTGCACCGCCGTCGATCGGCCGCCGGCAAGGCTTTGTCACAAGCCCCCCAAACCCGTTGCGCGCGGCAACACACAAGCATTCTGATGAGAACGGTTTAAGAAGATCGACCAGGGTGCGCCTCGCCGGTTCACCGATGGACGTTTCTGCGCTATAGTAAGGAATCTTTTCCATGTCCAACACGGCCTGCTTCGCGACACGCGGAGCGCCGACGTTTCTCGTTCGTCCGGCCACAGCCGGTTTTGAGCAAGGTCTACCGCACGACGTACAAAGGAACTCGCCATGGTGCAACCCACAGGGCCGGACCCGGCCTCTGATCCAACAGCCGACGCCGAATCCACCGCCGCCGCAACCTCGCTCCACGATTTGGTCGGCAACGGTCATCTGGCCGAGTTAAAGGCAAAAATCGAGGCGGGCGCTACCACCGAAATGCGCGATTTTCGCGGTAACACGCTGATCATCACGGCGGCGCAGCAGGCACAGAGCGATATCTTCGCCTACTTGCTGGATCAGGGTGCGAACCTGAACAGCAAAAACAAGCAGGGCGAGACCGCGCTGACGGCGGCGGCTCATCGCGGCGACCGCGACATGATTTTGAAACTGGTCAAAGCCGGCGCCGACATGGAACACCGCGATGCACGCGGCATGAACGCCCTGATGTGGGCGGCAATGGAAAGTCACGAGAAAGCAGTGCTGTTGCTGCTGGATTTGGGCGCCCAAGCCGACAATCGCAACCTCGACCAGTCGAGCCTACTGATGTTTGCGGCGCGCCAAGGCTTAATTGAGGCGACCGAACGCCTAATCGAAGCCGGTCTTGACATTCACGCGCGTGACAAATGGGGCATGACGGCTCTGATGTGGGCCTGTGGCGGCGGTCACGAGCGCTGCGCGCGTGCCCTGCTGGAACACGGTGCCGACCCCAATACGGTGAACCACATGGGCTGGACCACGCTGATGTGGTGCCTCAAGGAAGCCCAGGATAACGAACACTACGAAGCCTGCCTACGCGCGCTCATGACCTACGGTGCCAATCCCAACGCCCGCAAAGATGAAGAAATTGACGCAGCCACTTTGGCCTGCAAAGCCGGCCTGTTGCTTGGTGTCGACATTTTGCTCGATTTCCGCACTCAATTCGATCGCCGCGATCGCCTCGGTATGTCGCCGTTTATGTGGGCCTGCGCGCTGGGTCGGACGGCGGTCGTGCGCCGCCTGATTCAGGCCGATATCGACCTGTTTGTGCGCGCACCGCGCGACATCACCCCCTTAATGTTGTCGGCCTACGGCGGCCATGAGGACACCACCATGCTGCTGGTGGGTCGCGGTATTTCCCTGGCGGCCAAAGACAAAAACGGCGCCACCACCTTGATGTGGGCCTGCCGCCACGGCCACGCCGCCTTGGCCGCACTGCTCCTCAAAATGGGCGCCGACATTGAACCCGTCGATCAACAGGGTCGTGGCGCCTTGTTCTACCTCAGCCAAAACCTGTTTCCCACCGGCGACCTGGAACAAACCATTAACGATCTCAACGAACCGCCGCCCAGCGACGCCTGTGCGGTGGCGGCCCTGCTACTCGAGGCCGGTGCTGACACCAACCAACAGGACGAAACCGGTTTAACGCCGGTCCTCGCCGCCATCGACGACGGCAACCAAGCGCTGTGCTCCTTTTTAATTAAACGCGGCGCCGATGTGCGTGCAACTGACCAACAAGGCCGCAACGCCATGACCCTGGCGGTCCAATCCGGCCGCCTTGATTTGACGGCTTTCCTGCAAGAAAACGGTTTCCCGCTTGAAGCGGAAGACCATCGCGGCCAATCGCTGCTCAATCTCGCCGTACAAGCAGGCCAACGGGAAACCGCCGCCTATCTCATTGAGCAAGGCGCCGATATCAACCAAAAAGACGGCAACGGTTGGATCCCCATCATGTGGGCCACCGCCCGCGCCAACCTGGACATGGTCGATTTTCTGGTGGAGAAAGGTGCCGATATCAATGCCTGCAACGAAGGCGGAACGACGCCGCTCATGATTGCCTGTATGCGCGGCGACAAAGAGGTGATTCACCAATTACTCAATCAAGGAGCCGACATCAACCGCAAAGACGAGCAGGGCAAAACAGCGCTAATGTATGCCGTATTCAACGGCAACCAAGCGGGTGTGAATCTGCTGTTGCAACAACCAAATGATTTAGAAGCGGTTGAAAATACGGGGAGCACGGCCTTTTTAATTGCCGCCAACCAGGAACACCGTCATCTCTTGACCTTGCTCAAAAACGCGGGTGCGGACGTCAACCGCGCCGACGAACGCGGCCGCACCCCCTTAACCCTGGCGGCAGGCAAAGGCAAAATCCTGCTGTTGTGCCAATTGCTCAATTTGGGAGCGGAAGTCAATCACGCCACGGAAGTGGGTTGGACCCCGCTCATGTGGGCCGTCTCCAAGTCCCATCCGGCGGCGGTGGTGGCCCTGCTGGAGCGCGGCGCCGACATTCAGTTCCAAAATGATCGCGGCGAATCAGCGCGTTCACTGGCGACCACACCCCTCATTATCGAATTACTCAACATTTACGGCGGCAAGCATTTAAGCCGCCCCAGCAATCATTAACCCTGTTTTTTTAGGTCACATGTCCCATTTCATCGCGTCATCCCGTGAAACGGATTGCGTGGTGTCGTGCGGACCTGTGCCACCGCTCACGGAGGCACCCCTGCCGAAAACCCGGCCGTAACGCATCACGCGACTCTTGGATTTATATCCCTAGGAGACGACTGAATGCGTAGCTCTTTTTTGCCAATCTTCGGCCTGTTGGCCCTCTGTGCGGCCAACCTGGGTGCGACCGATTACCTGGTCGGCCCCAATCAATCGCGAACCTCCCTGCACGAGGTGCCTTGGCGCCGTCTGGTCCCCGGTGATCGAGTGCTGATCCACTGGCGTGCCGAACCCTACCGCGAGAAACTCATGCTTTCCGAAAGCGGCAGCGCCGACCAACCGATTCACATTCTCGGTGTGCGCGGCGGGCCCGACAACGCACTACCGATCTTGGACGGCGACAACGCCGATTCCGGCAACGAAATCTATCCCCACGCAGTTTGGGAGAGCCGCGGCCTAATCGTCGTCGGTAAACCGGCCGATTACCGCTGGGGTTACAAACCACGTCATATCGTCATAGAAAACCTCGACTTACGTCATGCCTACCAAATCTACTCGTTCACCAACACCCAAGGCGGGCAGGAAAACTACCGCAGCAGTGCGGCGTCTATCAGCATCCAACTGGGCGAAAACATCACCATTCGCGGCTGCGACCTGACCGGCTCGGCCAACGGTTTGTTTGTGGCGTCGGGCGGCAGCGAGGAAGAGCTCACCCGCAACATTACGGTCGAGCACTGCCGCCTGTTTGCCAACGGCACCAACATCGGTTCGACCAACGACCGCTTCCGCCAGCACAACGCCTACACGGAAGCAGCGGGCATGATTTACCAATACAACTATTTCGGCCCCTTGCGCGACGGCGCCCTAGGCAACGCCCTAAAAGACCGCTCGGCGGGCACGGTGGTCCGCTACAACTGGATTGAAGGCAGCGCCGCCTTTTTGCTGGACCTGGTCGAACCGGAAGAGAGCGCGCGGTTGATGGTCAATGAGCCCGACTTCCGCACCACCTATGTCTACGGCAATGTGCTGATCAGCCGCACCCAAGACAACCGCCTGGTGCACTATGGTTGGGACAACGTACCGGACTTCTCACGCGGCGGGACGCTGTTTTTCTACCACAACACGGTCATCCAACAGAGCGACCGAAACCTGCTCTACAACCGCTACATGTTCCGTGTGAGCAGCCTCGCCGAAACGGCCGACATCCGCAACAACATTTTCTACCTGACGGGGGATAGCTTCTTTTATCTGGCCATTAGCGGCAACGATTCGGGCAACTACCGCCTAGCCGATAATTGGCTGACGGAAGGTGACGAGGCCTTGCGTATCGCGCGCGACCCCTTTAACGGCACGGTTTCCGGTTTTGATCAATTTCAAAGGGGAACGGACCCTGGTTTTATCGACTTCGACGGCGGCCGCCTCGGTTTAAGTGAACAAGCAGCGGTTCGTGCGGCGGCCGGTCCTCTGCCGGAGAACCTGCCGGCACAGCATCAGCCGACCCGGCAATACAGCCCGCACCAAGGGTGGCGCACCAGACAACGTGTCGGTATCGGCGCCGACCTGGGCGCCTTCGAATTCGCCGATACGGCGCCAGGTTGGTTCTCGTACCTAAGCGCATGGACGCAACCCAACCCGCCTAACGGGCCAACCGACGTCAACGCCAACGGCCGGCTCGATGTACTTGATTTCTGTGCGGTGCAGAACGCACGACGTTCCCGCGAATAAGGCGCCGGCCAAACCCAAACCACAACCCGGAGAACCCACGGTTTACCGGTCCTAGGTCGATAGCCGAACCGATGACACCTGTCGGTTCGGCTATTTTTGCGTCTCAATCGGCGTTTGCGACGCGCACACGAAAGCCAGCCAAATATTTCTGAACCGAAAGGGTCGTCACATCTTCCCCACCTAAACGACTCATGTAACGCAACAGGTTGTCCTCCAACAAACGCACGGCTGATTCAGTGCGTCCTTGGGCCGCGAACCGATCCGCCAGGCGGTACACAGCGTCTAAGGTATCGGGGTGGGTTTCTCCCCAGACACGGCGCTCGCCGGCAAGGCTGTCGCGATAGAGGACAAAGGCTTCTTCGTAACGCGCTTGTTCGTAGAGGATGTCGGCCAAGGTCCGTTGTGCGGCAACCCAGTCGGGATGATCAGCGTCGCCGGCCGGATTAAAGCCGGCGAGCACGGCCCGGATTTCATTTTCGGCTTCGGTCAAGCGACCCAAGTCCAGCCAGACGGCGGCGCGAATGCGACGGCTGTTGCGCGTCAACGGCGCATCGGCCCCATAAATGTGTCGCCGACGGGCGACGACCTCGTCGAGTAGTAGGGCGGCTTCAGCGGAACGACCGGCGGCCCATACACTAATCGCCAGCATGAACTGGGTATTGGCGTAGCTGGAGTGATCCACGCCCTGACAATCGGGAATCGTGGCCAACAAACGACGCAACACCCGTTCGGCGTCCTCGAAGCGGCCGTGGGCACGGAAAACCTTGGATAACTTGCGTTCTATCGAGCCGAGGTTGAGATGGCACGGTGGCAAACCGGCTCGACCGATACGCAACCCTTCCTCGAGATCGGCCAGCGCTTCATCAAAACGCGCCTGCGCATCGTAGAGACTGCCGCGCAGCAACAACGCGCGACTCAAAACACGCGCCCGATCCTCGGCTTCTAGCGAACGGGCGGCGGGAATCACCGCGCCAAGAACCGCGCCACATTCGTCGTACTTACCCAACATCAGCAGCGCCAGCGCTTCACTCACGGCGGTGTTCAGCGTTTGCTCATCGGCACCGACACGCGTCGGGCGTGCGGCGCGCGCTTCTTCAAAATGCGGCAATGCTTCGCGATATAAACCCAAATTGTTGTAGGTCTCCCCCAGCACCCGCGCAATGTCGGCGCGTACCTCGCGCTGATCCGAAAATTGACGCTGGTAATCGGCGGCGGCTTGGTCGAGAATGGCGCGAAAGTAAGCCGTATCTTGGCCGGGCGCATGGTCGGGGCCGGCCGAAACCAGCATGGTCTCAAGGAAGGCTTGGGTCGCGCGGAACTTGGCGTTCTCCAAACGCGCCTGCACAAAGAGCCGGGTAGCGACAACCGCGCCAACCAAAAGACTAAAAAAGACCAGCGCGGTCATGGCAACGGGAATGCGGTGGCGTTTGACAAACAAACGCAACGAGTACGCACGACTGCGTGGCCGAGCGAAAACGGGCAAACCGTTCAAAAAGGCACGCAGGTCGGCGCTCAAGGCTTCCATCGAGCTGTAACGGGCCGATGAATCTTTGCGCAACACCTTGAGCACAATAAGGTCGAGGTCACCGCGCAAACCGCGCACGGTATGGTCGCCCAGGATGTCATCGACCTCTTGCATTTCGCGCACGCGCGCCAAGTCACCGGTGCGGCGAGCGCGGCTTGGTGCAGGCGGCTCAAAATGGGAGACGGCGTGGAGCAGCGCGGGCAAATGATCGGCGTCGGCGGGCAGCGGCAAGCGCTCGGTCAGCAGTTGGTACATGAGCACACCGAACGCGTAGAGATCGCAGGCGGCGGTCACACGTTCGCCGCGAACCTGTTCCGGCGCAGCGTATTCGGGCGTAAAAAAGAGCTCACCGGTACGGGTCAAACGCGTAGGTTGGCCGACCTGATCGTCAAGCACGGCGGCAATACCGAAATCGAGTAGTTTGACGTGGCCCGTCTGATCGACAAACACATTACTCGGTTTGATGTCGCGATGAACGATCATGTTGCGATGGGCAAAAGTCAGGGCTTCAGAGACTTGCAACAGCAGCTCGAGCCTTGCTCGAATATCGAGCCGATGACGACGACAGTAGTGGTCGATATTTTCGCCGGCGATGTACGCCATTACGAAGTAGGGCCGATGATCGTCGGTGACACCGCCGTCGAGGATTTGCGGCACGGCGGGATGCTTCAACCCGGCCAAGATTTGGCGCTCGCGTTGGAAACGCGTCAAGGTGGCCGGCGACACAATTCGCGTCGTCAATACTTTCACCGCCACCTGTTGCTCAAAAGTGCCGTCATCACGTTCGGCGAGATAAACGGTCCCCATACCGCCGCGCCCCAAGATATCGGTCAAACGAAAGGCGCCGAGTCGCCGACCTTGGAGATCAAGAACCGAAGGGTCGCCGGCTTCGACGGCCAACGGCTCCAGCGTGAACCGAGCGGCCTGCTGCAGCAAGGCCCGCAACGCGGTCGCAGCCCCGGCGTCTTCACGCTGCAGTCGCGCCAAAAACGGCGCCATTTCAGTCGTCGGCAAAGCGAAATAGGTGTTAATCAGTTGGTTTAATTTGGCGGTCGACGCGTTGGTTTCATCCATAAGGGGTCCAGCTCACAAGTATCGAGAGGCCCGCGCAAAGGCGGCGAAGCGAAAAATTATGTTCCCTATTCTAACGTAGGATTCGAGGCCGACTTGGGCAGAGGCAACGTGCTAAACCGAACCCGTCTCAGCGTCGCTGCCGGCCACACCAAAACGATTCAAAATCAAAACCTTGGCTTTGGTCCACTTGCGGTGGACGGTACGGCGATTGAGCGCCATGGCGGCGGCAATCTCCTCAAAGGCAAAGCCACCATAGATTCGCGCCACCACAATGTGCACCATTAGCGCATCTTCGTGTTGGAGCTGCACCAATAGGTCGTCGAGTGCCAGCGGGTCAAAGGCAGGCACGAACCCGTTGCCGGCGAAATCGTCGAACGTCACAGCGGGCACACCGCGTTTAAGGGCGGACTTTTGGCGTAGGTATTCGATCATGATTTGCCGCATCGCCAGCGAGGACACGGCCAAAAAGTGGCCCTGGTTGCGGAAACGACGACCTTCACCGGCGGTAATTTTCAAAAAAGCTTCGTGCACCAATGCCGTTGCCGACAGCGTGGCACCGATCTGGTAACGACCCAACCGACGCCGCGCGATCACTTTCAACTGGTGGTACATGTCCCGCCAGGCCGTCGACACCGAGAATTCAGATTCAACCGGCAAACCGAGTGGTGGCAGTTGTTCGCTCATAGGAGACCTCTCGACGACCCACACGCAAATGGGTCGCACGACACAACCACTCAACCACAGATTGGTATGAGTGGGTCTGCTTTAGGTCAAAAGGTAAGCCGAGTCACGCGCCCGTTTTAGTTCGGCAACAGCAAGGGCCGCAAGAAAGCACCGGTATGGGAGTCGGGGTTTTTGGCGACTTCTTCCGGTGTACCGACGGCAACCACTTGCCCGCCGCCGATGCCGCCCTCGGGACCCATGTCGATGAGGTAATCGGCACAGCGAATCACGTCGAGATTGTGCTCGATGACCACGATGGTGTTTTTGTGGTCGGTCAGGCGCTGAATCACGGCCAACAGTTTTTTGACGTCGGCAAAGTGCAAGCCGGTGGTGGGTTCATCAAGGATGTAGAGGGTATTGCCGGTGTCGCGTTTGCTCAGCTCTTTACTGAGCTTGACGCGTTGCGCTTCGCCGCCGGAAAGCGTGGTGGCCGGCTGGCCGAGGCGAATGTAGGAGAGACCTACATCCATCAGTGTTTGCGTCCGGTTTTTGATTTGACGCACGTTCTCGAAGAAGGTGTTGGCATCTTCCACGGTCATGTTCAGCACTTCATCGATGGTTTTACCGCGATAGCGAATTTCGAGTGTTTCGCGATTGTAGCGGCGCCCTTTGCACTCTTCACAGGTCACGTAGACATCGGGCAAGAAGTGCATTTCGATTTTGATGACGCCGGCGCCTTCACACGTTTCGCAGCGACCGCCCTTGACGTTAAAACTGAAGCGGCCAGGTTTGTAGCCGCGTGCGCGCGATTCAGGGACGGCGGCGAAAAGTTCGCGCAGCGGCCCGAACAAACCGACATAGGTGGCGGGGTTGGAACGCGGCGTGCGGCCAATCGGCGATTGATCGATTTCAATGATCTTATCAAACTGATCCAATCCCTTTATTTCCTGATGCTTGCCAGGACGCACCGAAGAGCGATTAAGCAGCTTTTGGGCGGACTTTGACAGGATTTCGTGGACCAGTGTTGATTTTCCGGAACCGGACACACCGGTCACACAGGTAAACACGGTGCTGGGAAACGCGACATCGACGTTGCGCAAGTTGTTGTGGGCGGCGCCTTTGATTTTGACCATGTTTCGTTTGTTAAAGGTGCGGCGTTTGGCGGGCGTCTCAATCGCCTCACGACCGCTGAGGAACATCCCGGTCAGCGACGTCGGATGTTGTTTAATCCCATCGGGTTTGCCGGCAAAAATCACCTCGCCGCCGTGTTCGCCGGCGCCTGGGCCGATGTCGACGAGATAATCGGCCTCGGCGATGGTTTCCTCATCGTGTTCAACGACCAGTACGGTGTTGCCCAGGTCGCGCATACTTTTGAGCGTTTCCAGCAGGCGGCGGTTATCGCGCTGGTGAAGGCCGATTGATGGTTCGTCGAGCACGTACAGCACACCGGTTAATTTGGAGCCGATTTGGGTCGCTAAGCGAATGCGTTGACTTTCGCCGCCGGACAGGGTGCCGGCGCTGCGGTCGAGTGTCAAATAACCCAAACCGACGTCGTTCAAGAAACGCAGGCGTTCGACGATTTCCTTGAGAATCTTTTCGGCAATAATGACTTCGTTGCCAACCAAGGCGAGTGTGTCAAAAGCGTGCAGCGCGTCGGCAACGGCGAGATGGGTGTAGTGGGCGATGTTTTCATCGCGAATCTTCACCGCCAAAGACATTGGTTTGAGGCGATAACCGTGGCAGGCGGCGCATTTGCTCATGGCCATAAAGGCTTGCAGCATTTCGCGCACACGCTGGGATTGCGAATCGCGGTAACGGCGCTGCATGTGGGGAATCACCCCTTCGAACTTGAGATCAAAGGCATAACTGCCGCGTTCCCCTTCGTATTTGTAGGTGCGTTCTTGGTCGTCGCCCCACAGTAATTTTTGGCGCGTGCTTTCGGGCAAATCGCGGAAGGGCTTGTTTTTGGAGACTTTCTCGAACTTGATCATCTGATCAACCATGGACGACAGCCACGAATCCGTGATTTGGGTCAGCACGGCAATCGCACCTTTACCCAGCGTCTGACCGTCATCGGGGACCACCAAATCAACATCGAACTCGCGTTTCTCGCCCAAACCGTCACAAGCGCTACAGGCACCGTGTGGCGAGTTAAACGAAAAGTCACGCGGCTGTAATTCGGGGAACGACAAGTTACAAGCAAGGCACACCAAGTGCTCGCTCATGGTGATCCGCTCGCGTTCAGGATCCTTGGGAAAATCAATGATCACCAGGCCTTCGCCCAGTTCCAACGCCAATTCGACACTGTCGGCAATGCGGTCGCGTTTGTCGGGATCGACCTTAATGCGATCGACGACCACCTCAATCGTGTGGCGGTACTTTTTGTCGAGCGTCGGCGGCTCATCGAGGCGAATCTCCTCGCCGTCGACAATTGCGCGCGTATATCCACGCGCCTTGAGATCCAGGAACAGCTTGCGGTACTCGCCCTTGCGATCGCGCACGACCGGTGACAACAACCGCAGTGCGGTTTTGGGCTCGAAAGCCAAGATGGTTTCGATAATTTGCGAGGCGCTTTGGCTTTTGATCGGCTCGTCGCATTGCGGGCAATGGGGTGTGCCAATGCGGGCAAACAACAGGCGCAGGTAATCGTAAATTTCTGTAACGGTGGCCACGGTCGACCGCGGATTGCGGCTGGTGGTTTTTTGCTCAATCGAAATAGCGGGACTCAGGCCTTCAATCGACTCGACATCGGGTTTCTCCATTTGGTCGAGGAACTGACGTGCGTAGGCCGACAGCGACTCAACATAGCGGCGCTGGCCTTCTGCGTAGATGGTGTCAAAAGCCAACGAAGACTTGCCCGACCCGGACACGCCGGTAATCACGACCAGCTCATTGCGGGGAATCGACACGTCGATATTTTTCAGATTGTGCTCTTTGGCGCCTTTGACCTGAATCACGGATTGCGTCATGAACTTTCTCTCCTCGCGACCGCCTACGCGGTGCAGAACTCGCCCTGCCCGAACACGGGCGATCAGGACCACGGCGAACCGTGATCCGCAACGAACCCTCATTAAAGGCGCAAGCGCGCCGTGAAGCAAGCCCGGATTTGAAAGCCTCAGTGGTCGCGCTCGTTACGCGCGCCGACGCAGCCGCCGATGACCTAGACGGTGGCGGCCTCTTCCTCTGGCTCAATCACCTTTGAGAACTTGCACTCGCTGTTACTGCAATAGTGGCTGGTCTCTTTCTTGCGGACTTTCTCGTACAAGGTGGGCGCGGGGCAGTTGGGGCACTTCTCACCCGTTGGTTTGTCCCAGGACACGAAGTCACACTTGGGATATTGGGTACAGCCGTAAAAAACTTTGCCCTTCTTCGATTTGCGCACCTGCACATCACCGGTACAGCCACTTTTAGGGCACTTCACGCCGACCAATTCTTTGTGAATATAGCGGCAGTCGGGATAATTGGAACAGGCGATAAACTCACCGTAACGGCCGTTGCGGCGCACCAAGTCATGGCCACAATCGGGACAAGGTTTGTTAAGCGCTTCCGGCGCCTCGTTCACCTTACCGATCATGCCTTTCAACATCGGCATTTCGGTATCGTCGGGACTGAGGTCCTTAATGCGTTTGGCGACGGTACAGTTGGGGTAATTGGAGCAGGACAAGAATTGTCCATAGCGCCCGGTTTTGATCACCATCTTGTTACCGCACTCTTCGCAATTGAGGTCGGTTTCAAGGCCGTCGCGTTTGATGTTGGGCATCTTCTCTTCGGCTTCTTTAAGCCGCTCGGCAAAGCCGCCGTAGAAATCGGCGAGCAAGTGCTTCCACGTCAGGGAGCCGTGTTCGACTTCGTCAAGCCGGCCTTCCATACGCGCGGTGTAATGGGTATCCATCAAATCGGGAAAAGAGGTGGTCAGCAAGCTGGTCACCACCACACCCAGGTCGGAGGGCAAGAAACGCCCCTCGCGTTTTTCAACATAATCGCGGTTTTGGATGGTGGCAATAATTGCCGCATAGGTAGAAGGACGGCCGATCCCATTTTCTTCCAAGGCTTTGACCAACGACGCTTCCGTGTAACGCGAAGGCGGCTTGGTATGGTTCTGCTTCTTCTCAAGATCCAAAACCTGAAGGATTTCGTCTTCCTGTAGATTAGGCAGGTCGCTGCCGGATTCGGCCTTCTCGCCACTGCTTTCGGTGTAGAGGGTCGAGAAACCCAAGAAGGTGGTTACCAAACCCTTGGCTTCGAACAGGCCTTCGGCGGCGGAAATTTCCAAAACGGTTTCGTCCATTTCCTTGGCAGCCATTTGCGACGCGACAAAACGCTTCCAGATCAGGCTATAGAGACGGGCCTCGTCTTTTTCCAGACGTTTGGCTAAATATTCGGGCGTGAATTCAACATGCGTCGGCCGGATCGCTTCGTGACCGTCTTGGATGTTGTTTTTTTGCTTCACGCGGCGCGCTTCTTCGGGCAGGTACTTGTCATCAAACTGTTCGCCGATGTAGTCGCGCACCTGAGTAATGGCTTCTTCGCTGACACGCATCGAGTCGGTACGCATGTAGGTAATCAAACCGACCGGCTCGCCGTCGATCTCAATGCCTTCATAAAGCTTTTGTGCCAGCATCATGGTTTTTTTGACGGTGAAACCCAGAGCGCGCGACGCTTCTTGCTGCAACTTGGAAGTGGTAAAGGGCGGCGGCGGATTCTGTTTCTTAGCTTTGCGTTTAACGCCGCTGACGCGGTACTCGGCCGCTTTTAATGCTTTTTCGATTTCGTCAGCCTGGGCGGCGTCGGCAATATTGCGTTTGGCGTCTTTGTTGCCCTGTTTCAGGGTTTCGCCCTGCCACTTAATCAACTTGGCTTTAAAGTCCGGTTTCTCGCTACCCTCAAACTGACCGACAAAAGTCCAGAACTCTACCGGATCAAAAGCGAGAATCTCATATTCGCGGTCGACAATCATGCGCAGGGCGACTGATTGCACACGCCCCGCCGAAATACCGCGTTTCACTTTTTTCCAAAGCACGGGGCTGATCAAATAACCCACCAGCCGGTCGAGAATACGCCGTGCCTGCTGGGCGTCGACCAAGTGCATGTTGACCGCACCTGGGTTCTCAATTGCCGCCTGGACCGCTTTTTTGGTGATTTCGTTGAACATCACGCGGTAAACCTGCTTGCCCTCGGGAATGACCCCTTGTTGCAAGTGCCAGCAAATGGCTTCCCCTTCGCGGTCAGGGTCAGGTGCCAGGTAAACGGATTCTGCTTTTTTGGCTTCGGATTTAAGTTCGGAAATAATTTTGCGTTTGGAGGACATGGCCGTGTAGTCGGGTTCGAATTCATGTTCGATATCGACACCGAGTTTGTTCGTCGGCAAATCACGGATGTGGCCCATCGATGCAAGTACCTTAAAATCTTTGCCGAGGTACTTGTTGATTGTTTTGGCTTTCGCCGGGGACTCCACAATGACCAGGGATTTTGCCATGGATCACTCCTAAACCACGTTTCGCAACGGATTGCGAAGGTAACACTGACCGGGATATCTCTCAACCCATTTTTCGGATTCGAGTTCGCAAAGTTTCGCAATCAGGGTACCAATTGCAACGTCTTCACCAAGCCGGACGCTTATTCTATCTAAGGGTAGAGGCACGGAGGCGTCAAGAGCCTCGTAGATTTTTTTGGCGAGGGGATCATTAAAACAAGCTGTGCTTGTTTGTCGGGACGTTTTTTTCCCAAGACCCGCCGGCGCCAAAGCGTCGCATAATTGGCGCGGCGTTTCAACCAGATGAGCCTCACCATTGCGAATCAAAGCATGGGTCGCCCGTTCAACACCCGGCCCAACGGGACCTGGCAACGCAAATAACTCGCGCCCCTGATCCAAACAATGGCGCGCGGTAATGAGGCTGCCGGAACGGGCGGCGGCCTCGACGACCAAGGTAGCACAACACAAGCCGCTAATAATGCGATTGCGCACCGGAAAATGATAGGGCCTGGGCGCGGTCGCCGGCGCAAATTCGCTGATCAAGCAACCCCCACCGGCGAGAGCCGTCGCCGCAAGATCGCGATGACAGCGCGGGTAAAGTCGATCCAACCCACTGCCCAGGACGGCGAGCGTGGTACCGCCGACCTCGAGGGCGGCTCGATGGGCGGCACCGTCGACCCCAAGCGCCAAACCCGAAACGATGGTAAAACCGCACGCGGCCAGTTCGCCGGCAAACCAACGGGCGGCGGCGAGGCCATAATCGGAACAGGCACGGGCGCCAACCACGGCCACGGCCGGACGGCGCCAGGCGGCGGCATCACCCTGATAGAAGAGGACTAACGGCGGATCTTCAAGCGGGCGCAGCCATTCTGGATAGGCCGAATCAAGTAAGGTCGCCAACCGGCCACCGGCCGCGCACCAAGCAGCCAGAGAACGGGCGGCGGTATCGTCGGCCGGACCGTCCAGCGCGGCGAGCATCTGGGTCAGCCAGGCTTGCGTGCCGGCCGCCGGCTGCGCCAAACGCAGTTGTTGGTAGGCACGCAGCAAGGGCAATGGCCCGTGTTGGAACACGGCCAAAATCAGGTTTTCCCTGAGTTGTTGCATCAAGACCTCCGCCGTCTCGGTCACGCTCATCGCGTGAGCCGGTCCAGGACTCAGCGGCGACAAATGCACCACAACGGCACAGTGTTCACGGCAACGGTCTGTTTTTTTCAGTGGGCGCGCGTATCCTCTAACCTAGTGCCGCGCACGCGCCGCGTCAAGGGACACAAGACCGCGCAATGTCCCCTACAGGGGGCGTTCTCGGCTGGGGACGGTGCCCCATAGAGGGGACGACGCAATGCAGGCGAGTATGTGAAAACTTTCTTTAGGTGAAAAGTATCGGTTTAGCTTTAAAGATATTTAGACGAAGTGGTGGGCATTCGGACCCCTTTTGGCATAGAATTCGGGTTATTGACGTTTTCCCTATTTAAGTACCTGAAACCAGCGGGTGTTTAACCATACCGGCTCTCCCTATCGATCCGTTTCAAAGGAGCATCTATGAAGGCTGTTGCGACCGTATTGCTGCTATTGGGTTTCGCCACCATCTCCTGGAACTGCGGTGGTCCACCGAAAAAACGCAAACCCAAGCTGGATCGCGTTTTGATTGGTGAAGAACTGCAATTCGGACGGAAAGCGGCCGAATACGATTTGTGGCGCGAGGCCATTTTCCGCTGGGAAAAAGTGCGCAGCGCCGACCCCGATAACTCGCGTGCGACCAACAATTTGGCGGTCGCCTACGAATCGATTGGCGACTACGATCAGGCCCTTGACCTGTACAAGCGCGCGCTCGAACTCAACGAAGACAGCGCGGATATACGCAAAAACTACAAGCGCTTTTTGAGTTTCTATAAACGTCACCAGCGCCAACTGGCGCGCGAGCGTCAGCGCAGAGGGTCTGAGCCCAACACGGCGGAACCCGCCGAGCAAGAAGACGAATCTGATCAATCCGGAGGTCGGCCATGATCACAACCGCTCCACGACACCGGCTCGCCTTGCGCCTGACTCTGTTGTTTTTCGCCGCCCTAATGTTTGGCTGCGCGGGCGCGGGTCGTTCCGTACGTATCGAACTGCCATTGCCGCCCAAACTCGACCTTACCAATTAC
This sequence comes from Holophagae bacterium, assembly GCA_030429565.1. Classification (GTDB taxonomy): domain Bacteria; phylum Acidobacteriota; class Holophagae; order Acanthopleuribacterales; family Acanthopleuribacteraceae; genus Acanthopleuribacter. The sequence continues at coordinate 52,481 of JAUIFE010000020.1, forward strand.
GACTACCTGTATTTCCCAGGTTTTGTCGCCAACGTGAAAGGCGTTGATTTCGACACGGAACAAACCGCCATTAACTTTTTCACGCGCGAGTTCAAACGCAATGAAGTGATGGAAATCCTGCCCGAGGACAAGGTCGATCTAAGCGCCAAAGACCCGCGTGAGTTTTTCGCACGTCAGCAACCCTTCTTCCGCCAGTTCAACTTTCTGCACGCGGAAGAGACCCTGGCCATCACCGGCGTCATTTCGTTTAACATCCTTGACCGCAGCGGCTTCAAGGAAGTCTCTTCGACCGACACCTTCGGTCGCCGCTACAACCGCAGCCAGTTTGTCGAAGTAACCGGCTTCAACCTCGAGCTGCACATCTACGTGTACGAACTCAATGAAGGCAAGTTGTTGTATCGCGGCGTGATGCGCGACTCGACCGATCTCGAAGGCGACAACGTCGACGAACAGTTGGTTTACAACGAATTGCTGCAACGGGTTTCCGACCGGGTCATGGGCCTGTTCACCAACACCGTCGTTAAAGCGGAACGATCTTTGCTCTAACGTTGCTCTAAAGTCCCGCAACCGTTCCCAAAAGTCAGGCCGTCGCGGCACCGCCGCACGGCGCACCAAGTGCCGGCGCCACAGGCGCGGGCACGGTACCAATTGTTTGCCTATTCTGCCGAGGAGGTACCTGTCTTGAATCAAGGCTATTTTTCATGGAATCCCACCCGTCCGCACTGGGGTCGGCTGATGATGCTATTGCTCCTCGGAGCGTGCGCCCCCGCCCTGATGGCGCGAGGCAAAAACAAAATCCCCTACGAGGATTTCGACTGGAAAGTCTATCATTCACAACACTTTAAAATTTATTATTACGAGAACGAGGCCAACCTGCTGCCGACCGTCGTCGACATGTCCGAAGCCGCCTATCGCCAGGTATCGGAGAAGCTGCAGCACGAGCTCAACTTTAAAGTGCCGCTGATTTTCTTCAAAACACATGAAGAATTCGAGCTGACCAACATCTTCCCCGGCTTCATTCCCCGGGCCGTCGGCGCCTTTGCCGAGCCCTTCCAAAGCCGTATGGTGCTGCCGTTTGACCAAGAACCCGAAAAAAATTACTCGCTGATCACCCACGAACTGACGCACATCTTCCAGTACGACATGTTCTACAACAACCGTATCAGCGCGATCGTGCGTGCCAACGCGCCAACCTGGTTCATCGAAGGGATGGCCTCCTATGTGGCCGACGACGAGGACAACCTCGACCGGATGGTGCTGCGCGACGCCGCCATTTCCTCCAACTTCGCCTCGCTGGGGAACTTTAACTCGCTGTCGTTTATCGCCTACCGCGTCGGTCACGCCGCTTTTAACTTCATCGAAGAACAATACGGCATCGAAGGCGTGCGCAACTTTTTGTGGCAGTACCGCAAGAACATTACCGGCAACGTACCGGCCGCCATTGAACGCGCCTTTGAAATGCCGGTCGAAGACTTCGATCGTCAGTTCCGCAAATACCTGCGCAAGCGCTACGTGACCCTCCTACCCATCAAAGAAGAGCCGGACGACCACGCGCGCGAGATTCGCACGCGGCGCGCCATCACCACGCTGTCGCCGGAGCTCTCGCCCAGCGGCGACCTGTTTGCGGCGATCGTGCCCATTCGCAACGAATTGGACTTGGTGCTCATTTCAACCAAAGACGGCCGCATTTTCAAAAACCTGACGCGGGGTTACACCAACCGCTACAACGAAATCAATGTCGGCGCCTTCGGCGGCATCAACGATTTGGCCTGGAGCCCCGACGGCAACGAATTGGTGTTCTCAGCGCGCAAGGAAGGCTCCAATCGCCTGTACATCGTCAACGTGCTCAAAGGCACGATTCGCGAGGAGATCAAATTCGACGGCTTGCGCGATGCGCAATCGGCCGTATTCTCCAAGGACGGCGGCACCCTGTATTTCGTCGGCAACGTCAACGGCTACTACGACGTCTTCAGTTACAATCGCGCCAACCAGCAGTTGCTCAACTTAACCAACGACGCCCACCTGGACCGCAACCCACGACTCAGCCCCGACGGTAAAGAGATCCTCTACTCCTCCTCACGTCACGGTTTCTTCAAAGTGTTCACCATGGACCTGGCCACAGGCCAAAAAACCCAACTCACCTCGGGTTTGGGCAACGACAACCAGGCCAGTTACAGCGCCGACATGACCTCCATTTACTTCTCGTCCGACCGCTTCGACGATATCTACAATATCTACGAACTGGACTTGGAAACCGGCATCAAGAAACAGTACACCAACATCTTGACCGGCGCCTTTTCGCCGCAGGAACGCGTGATCTTCGACCACAAAGAGGGCGAAGAGCGACGCCAACTGATCTTCACGGCCTACTACCAGGGCCGCTACCGCGTCTATCGCATGGACAAACCGGAAGAGCGCGAAGAGGTTTACGACGTGGCCAAGGACAACTTCGCCAACGTCAAGGATTACGACATGAGCGCCGGCATTGAGCTCAAAGAAGAGCAATACGTCAAATACCGCCTGCGCAATAACTTCTCCATCAGCAATGTCAACGTGAACGTGGGCGCCACCGACGACGGCCGCTTCATCTCCAACTCGGCGATCTCTTTCTCCGACACGCTTGGCAACCACGTGCTCGACGTTTCGACCTACTCGATCTCCAGTTTGGAAAACTACTACATCAACTACCTCAACCGCACAAAGCGCTTCCAATGGGGCGCCAACTTTCAATCGCTACAGCAATTTTTCGTCGATTCGTTTTCGTTTAGGACGTCGACGGGTCGCGCCCGCCTCGAGCGCCGCTACAAAAACGTAAGGCTTGGCGGCTATGTGCGTTACCCGTTTTCGCTGTTCTCGCGCGTTGACTTCGGTGCGGGCATGACCGATCAGGACGTGTTCCGCTTCATACCAAACCCGACCTACGACCCTAACAGCGCCGAACCCGAGCCGGCCTTTATCTACACCAACGTCGATTTCATCGACCCCTATGCCTACGTTAACTATTCGTACGACACCCTGCGTTATCAACCCTGGGGCCCTCACCACGGCACCGCCTTGGACGTCGGCGTGAGCACCGTGTTTAACCAATACGAAACCTACAGTCTCGACTTCCGCACCTACCGCGAACTGACGCGCCGCTCGCTGGTTGCCTTCCGCACCATTTACAACCATTCGGACGGCGATACGCCGGAGTTCTTTGCGCTTGGCGGCAACAACAACCTGCGTGGCGATTACGGTTTCCAAGAGTTCGTCGGTTCACGCCGGTTCTTGACCCAAGTAGAATTGCGCTTCCCGTTGATTGATCGCCTGCAGTTCCCCGGTTTCGCCTTCGCCAATATTCGCGGCGGCATGTTTGTCGACGTCGGTGGTGCTTGGTTTGATGAGTTTGATTTCGAATGGGCGTTTCAGGATACCGAAATCGACCCCAACGATCCCGCCTCAAGACCATGGGACCCCGAAGACCCAGACCTCCGTTTCCTTTTGGGCTCCTACGGTGTTGAAATCAGCATGAACCTCATCGGCTTGGAAGTACACTGGACTTGGGCGAAACGCACCAACTTCGATGAGTTCCCCTCATCCAGCCGCTTCAGTTTTTGGATTGGTCGCAAGTTTTAAGGCAATCCTTTCGCAACCCATCACCTTGGCCGCCCACGACACGGGCGGCCTTTTTTGTGGGGACCCGTTCAAAAGTCGGTGACGCAAACGGCTTTAGCAATTGACAATTGGTACCGAAACAGTAAGTTATCAATCATACCCAGCCATCGCCGCCCGCTAAAACCCGACGGCTCCGTGTTTTTCTCGCGCGGCCAGGCACCAGTCCAGGTTAGAATGGTAGCTCTTCCCATCTGACAACCAACCGGCACCTTGGCAAAACCCACCAACCATTTTTTTTATTGGAAGGACCCGCTCATGACCTATCACGATCTTTCATTACTCGAAATCGTTTGTAGCCCGGACAGCGAATCCAAGTTGGCGGAAATTGAGCCCTGGCTCTACGGTGCCGAAGGCGAGGACGAACTTTATCCGCGGCTGTGTAACACGCCGGTGTTGCAGCCCGATATTGATCTATACCTCAGCAATGAAATGATGGCGGTCAGCCGCGCTATGGCGCAAATGGGCGAAAAAGACGATGTCAAGGACTGGTTCTTCAAACGCTACGGGATCTTCCATCAGCCGGAGCCACTGCCGGTTGATTCTGAAATTCTCGGCGAAGGTTATCCCGGTTTTTGGAAGAACTTGGGTTTGCCCAGCTTCATTCAGGACCTGGAATTTCAAACGCCGGAAGACCTGGTGCTCAATGCCATCGGCGAACACCACCCCACCCTGGGCCTCGATTTAGGTTGCGGCCAAGGCGGCATGACCCAACAAATGGCGGAAATGTGCCATCAGGTCATCGGCCTGGAACGCAACTTCTTTTTGGCGGCAACGGCCAACCACTTGCTGCGCCAAAAAGAGATTCACACCCAATTCTTTAATCCCAAACAAGGCTGGCAAACCGAGTCTTTTCCGAAAAAGGCGGTCAACAACGCCACGGTTATTTGCGGCGACATTCAGCAAATGCCGTTCTGCGAGCCCCTGTTCGATTGGGTCCACTGCGGTCACGTGCTTGACCTGATCGACGATCCGGCGGCGGTACTCGTGCAAATCATGCGGATCATGAAACCGGGCGGACGCCTTTCGATTTGTACGCCCTGGGACTTTGAAAATGAAGGGCACTTCGACGCGATGCTGGAGCTGCTCAACGACCAGTTTGAGGAAACCTACCAAACCGACGGCATCCCCTATGTGCGCTTCAATCACAAGCGCCGCTACATCCTGCACGAAGACTGGATCTGGTGCGGCAAGATGCGCAAACCCAGCTAGGTTGCCGCTCAGCCACATGGTCGGCAACAATCCACCGGCAGACGAAAGTTAAGTCCAGCGACCCACCCAACCGGCACGCGACGGATTGCCGCGTGAATAGCGCTTGCCCTCTTTTGTCGCTTCCATTTCCCCCAGCCGAGCGGTCGCTTTCGCCAACAGAACCCTTTTACCGATACGGAGCGATTCTTGGCGACGCCCTCGCATCACCTGTTGCGCTGCAACAGTTTGTGTAAATGCTCGCCGTACGTTCCATGGGCGTGCCGAACACGACCCCGGTCCGCTTTCCCCACAATTCTCGCACCAATATTTTTCAGCCCAGCAAGACAAAAATTTTTTATTCGATATTTTTTTTTGACAACCCCCCTAGTGTGCCAGGGTAGACTCAGCCAAACCTCACAGACACAAGCTAGGGCAGGCGCAGCGTATCAACCGTAGATTGTTTCACTTACGGCTGATTAGGGCATTTCTTGTGCCGTTTTTTTCAAAAAGCGCTTGTTAAAATCAACCTAAGAGGTTAATTTGGTTATGGAAAAACGCACACCGCACTATCCGCTTCATCTCGTTCGAAGCTTGATTCACGCCGGCCACATCCAATCCACCCGCACCGCCTTAACCAGCGCCGCGTTGATCGGCTTTACTTTTGATGACATGGTTGCCGTAACGGTATCGCTGACGATGGCTGATTTCTATAAAAGCATGACGAGCTACCACGACCACACTGTTTGGCATGATGTTTACCGGCCTCACAGTAGCGCCGGCCCCATTTATTTGAAGTTAACTGTACCGACCAGGCACTGATCATCTCGTTCAAGGAACGCTAAATCGGTGCGAACCGGCGCATGCTGTCTCTCGAGGAGCCGTCAGAATGAAATGTCCAAATTGTCATCAAGCCGAAATGGTTACCGATGTTCGATCCTTAACCCACAGCTACAAGGGGAACCGCCTCGAAATCCCCAATGTTAGCGGTCAGTTTTGCGGCGCCTGCGATGAAGCAGTGCTGGATGCCGACACGTCACGCCGCGTCTCAGGTGAAATGGTCGCTTTCAACAAACAAATAAACGCGGCCTTTGTGGAACCCAGCTTCGTCAGCCGCGTCCGCAAAAAGTTGGCGCTGGACCAACGCCAAGCAGCCCAAATTTTTGGCGGCGGCGTCAACGCGTTTTCGCGTTACGAAACCGGAAAAACGAAACCGCCGGTGCCGCTGTTACAACTTCTTTTTCTTTTGGATCGGCACCCCGAGTTATTGGCGGAAATCAAGGCAGGTCCAAGTTTTCAAAGCGACACGGACAAACCACAAAGGGTGCCCTAACGCCGGTGCATTGGCGGTTTGGTAAAAAGCGAACGCCGGCAGGTTCGATTTGCGACAAAAAAGTCGGGTGGGACGGTGACGGGAAAACTGAACGCGGTCAAGGATTCACCGCATCTGCAGGGCACAACCCGATCCCCTCTTCCTCACAAAGCGGGGGGCAGCCCATCGCGATCTTTGGTATGATGCACGGGAACGGCGGCGCACTTCGCGTTGTCCCTCGCGAAAAACTTCCTCATCCTACCCTCACAATTCGCCCTCCCCACCAGGGATAAGTCACCGATGGGAGCCACAAGCTTTGGTTAGCGTTGGCAATACTCAACCAAACAAATCGCGCGGTACCAGCTCTTTACACCTTGATCAGCTTACCGAGTCCGAACTCCAATCTTCGATTTTCCGAAGCATGGAGCACCAGCCGCAATCGCTGGATTTCAACCGCCTGCGCGAAACGCTCCAGAAAGACAGCCGTATTCCCACCGAGGTCGTCAACAAGGTGATCCACCAGGTGCAAGCCAACGTCCACCACCTTGGCCTGGAACAGACGCCACCATCGCTCGTCTTGCATTGGGTGACCGGCCTGCTGCGGCAGGAAGGCTTCCCCGTCGACGACATTCCCTTGCAATCCCTGGAGCTGTCGCTGAGCGACGTCGAATTGAACATTTACCACCCGGTCGGTTACGGCGCGGGCGCCGATCAAAACCCGGAAGCGACGTCGCAACGCATTGCCCAACGGATTAAAGCGCAATTCGCGGCCCGCCGCATTTACCAACAAGACGTGGTCCAAGCGCACGACGAAGGCCGTCTCGAACTGCTGCACCTCGGCGCCATTGATCGACCCCACCATGTGTTTTTGACACCCGATTACCTAAAACACGAAGGCCTGCCGATTATGCGCTCTGCGCCGTCAGCGGGCCCGGCCAAACACGCCGATGTTTTACTGGCACACTTAATTCGCTTCACCCACGAACTGCAAAACCACTTTGCCGGCGACATCCACTGGGGCCACGTCAACACCTTACTGCTGCCCTTCCTCGATTTAATGAGCGACGCCGAGCTGGATCAGTTTGCCCAGCAAATGCTATACGAATTTGGTCAACTCGATTTAGAACGCGGCGGCTTGTATCGTCAGGTCATTCTCGACTTTGATTTAGACATGCCGAAATCACTGACCAGCACGGTGGCGGTGGGACCCGGTGGCGAACGCATGGGCAAGTGTTACGGCGACTACCAAGCAACGCTGATTCACTTCAACGAAATCCTGTTATCAGCCTTGGCCGACGGCGATGCGCGCGGCAACCCCTGGCATTCTCCACAAATTGTGTTCCACCTTAACGAACGGCACGCACCATGGGATCATCTGCACCAAAAGCTGGTCGAGGTCGCCTTCCGCCACGGCAACCCGCGCATCGCGTTTAGCGATACACGCCGTGATTGTGGCGCACTCGGTTACTTCAACCTCAACGACGCCGACTACCTCAAGGCCATGCAGCACCCTGCTCAGGTGCGGGGCTTCTCGTTGAGTTCACTTGCGGTCAATTTACCAACCCTGGCCCTGGGCCGCGACGAGCAAGGGTTTTGGCAAGAGCTCGAAGGCGTGTTTAATTTGGCGGTTACCGCGCATCGCCAAAAACGTTTGTTTATCTCGCGCCTAATGGCTTACGGCAATCGCGGCCCGCTACAGTTCCTGCGCCACCGCCTCGGCAACCAACCGTTCCTTAAAATTGACCAAGCGACGCAACCCATGCAGTTGATCGGCTTGGGCGAAACCGCCGCCATTCTCAACGGCTCACCGTCTTCCTCGGCGGAAGCGGTCACCGTGCGCGCGCTCAACATGATGACCGCCATTGAAAGCGACATCGCCGTACGCAACCGCATTCACAAGCTGCGCATGCTGTTGTCGGCGACCAAAAACGACAACGTGGCTTACCGCTTCGCCTACCTCGATTTCAAGCGGCACGCCAAAGACGCGGGCGCTTACCTTATCCACGAGCCCGATCAGTCCCACCCCATTTACACGGATGGACCCAACATCCTGCCGTTTAAGGCGATCAGTTGGCGCGAACGCTTCCGCCACGAAGGCAAATTACACCGCTTCTTTAGCGGCCTCCACAACACGGTGCTGTTTCTACACGGCGGAACCGGCGACGATGCAGGTTTGTTCCAACGCATTTTAGGTGAAGCACGCCAGGCCGGCATCAGCCAGTTACAGCCTGCACCAGACCTCACCCTGTGTATGTCTTGTCACTCGGTATTTGCCGCCGCCAAGCTCGACGAAAACTGCCCGTCCTGCGGCAGCGCCATGGTGTCGCCCTACAGCTATTGTCAGTCGGGTTACTCACCGGTATCGACTTGGTGCCTGGGCAAGCGTTCGGAATGGCGCATCCGCCATCGCTTGGACCACTACCACGTCCCGGTACAACAAGATTTGCCCTGGTAAAAATTAACCAATCAGATCGAGATTGCCGCCAAGCGCACCGAAACTAAGCACGGGTTCGTTTTGCACGCGATAGGCGTAAGAGGCAAAACCGGCACTGACGTTGGGCTGATTTTCAAAGCTGCCGGTAAAGCGCGGTGGCTCGCGCTCTGAATCGTAGGGGTTATAGGTACTTTCGCCAACACCGAAGCCGTCACGGCGCAAACCCAAGGCGCCACCGGAACGTTCCCCCTGCCGCGAGACGACATCATCTTGCTCCTCGGCGAGGGCGTCAATGGTGTCGCGTTCAAAATCATCAACATCAAAGCTTTCACGCTCTTGACCGCCACCGCGACCACGCGCGGGACCACGCCCACCAATAGCGGAGGAAGATACCCCGCTCGGCAGGAGCCCGCGTAGCGCAAACTCGTCGTTGTTGGCGATTTGGGTCATGACAGGATCCCGTGTAAAACTGCCCGCATCGTGTCATATTCAAAGAAAACACGAGACGGGACTAAGAGCGTACAGGAAGCGAATATTCCTAACTTACGCCAATCATTCAAGCAAAACAAGGTATGTACAGCATTTTCAGTTAAAAAGTCACAAATTTTGCACCGCATGTTTTTTTTCACAGCAACGGACGCCAACGCTGATAGGCGTCGGGTGTATCGATATCAATGGTCACACCAACATCCGAAACAGGCGCCGGCACAACAGCATCGCCCCAATTTTGCAGCAGCATTTTTGCGCCGCGATCACCGTCAAGGGTTGTCAGTGCGCTGCGACGGGCGGCGTCAAACAGAACGGGATGGCCACGCCGCCCTTTAAATGCCGGTACGATAACCGGCGCCGCGACCCCGGCCGAGCGATGCCGGCGAAATGCGGCAATCAGCGTCTGCAGGGTCGTCGTTTTGACCAAGGGCATATCGCCGAGTGCCACAAAAAAACCGGTGACAGGTAAGGTGAGCGCAGCAGCACCCAAGGCCAAGCTGCGCCCCATTCCCGCATCGGGGTCGGGATTGTGCACCAGGGTCGGGTTAAGCTCGGCAAGCTGAGCGGCGAGGCCGGCTTGCGCCGGCTGTTCCTCCGCGGCAAGAACCACCACCATAGAGACCGGCCTGAGCGCGACCCAAGGCTGCAATGTGGCGCGCAACAAACAGGTATCCCCCCAGGGTAATAGCTGCTTGCAGGCGCCGCCCATACGCCGCGACCGACCTGCGGCGAGAACGATCACCGCGAACGGGATCGTGTCGGCATTGTCGGCCGTGCTAGCACCGCCCATCAGGACTAGGCGGTCGCTTGTGCGTTGCGTTTTTCCAAAAACTCGTCGTAGGTACCGAGGTGATCTTCAATACCGCCGTCGCTTTTCAGCTCAATCACTCGCGTGGCCACGGTTTGCGTCAACTCGTGGTCGTGCGAGGTGAACATGACACAGCCGTTGAACTTAATCATGCCGTCGTTGAGCGCGGTGATCGATTCCAAGTCGAGGTGGTTGGTGGGTTCGTCAAACATCAGAACGTTGGCGCCGGACATCATCATGCGCGACAACATACAGCGCACCTTCTCGCCACCGGACAGAACACCGGCCATTTTCAGGCCTTCATCACCGGAGAAAAGCATGCGACCCAGGAAGCCGCGAACAAAGTTAATGTCCTGCTCTTCGGAGTACTGACGCAGCCAATCGACCAAATTGAGGTCGACGTTGAAATACTGATCGTGATCTTTGGGGAAGTAGGCCTGGGTGGTGGTCACGCCCCATTTAAAGTGACCGGTATCGGGCTCGGCTTCGCCGGCCAAAACCTGCATCAAGGCGGTGACGGCCAAACCGTTGTCGGACACAATCGCCACTTTGTCTTCACGACTTAAGCGGAAGGTAACGTCTTTAAAGAGCACCTCGCCGTCGACGGTGCGACTGAGCCCTTCCACTTCCAAAACCTCGTTGCCGATCTCGCGGCTTGGTTGAAAGATGATGTAGGGATACTTACGCGAACTGGGCTTGATGTCTTCGAGATTGAGCTTGTCGAGCTGTTTCTTACGCGCGGTGGCCTGACGGGCCTTAGAAGCATTGGACGAGAAGCGCGCAATGAAGTCTTTAAGCTCTTTAATTTTGTCTTCTTTTTTACGGTTGCGATCCTGGGTTTGCGCCAGCGCCAATTGCGACGATTTGTACCAGAAGTCGTAGTTCCCCACGAACATCTTCATTTGACTGCGGTCAATGTCGGCAACGTGGGTGCAGACTTTGTTGAGAAAGTGACGGTCGTGAGAGACAACCAACACGGTGTTTTCAAAGTCGTAGAGGAAATTTTCCAGCCAGGTGATGGAGGCGACGTCAAGGTGGTTGGTCGGTTCGTCAAGCAACAGGATATCGGGGTTACCGAACAGCGCTTGCGCCAAAAGCACGCGAACCTTAAAGGAGTCTTCCAGGTCGGCCATTTTTTTGTCGTGGTCGCGATCGCGGATGCCCAAACCGTTGAGCAATGCGCCGGCCTCAGCTTCGGCTTCGTAACCATTGAGATCGGCAAACTCGCCTTCTAACTCGCCGGAACGCACACCGTCTTCGTCGGTGAAGTCGGGTTTGGCGTAGAGTTCGTCGCGTTCTTTGCGTACTTCGTAAAGGCGTTTGTGGCCCATAATAACGGTATCAAGTACCTGAAAGTCATTGTATTCAAAGTGGTTCTGCTTCAGAACCGCCAAACGGGAGCCAGGCGTCTTGTGGACATCACCGGCCTGCGTGGGGATCTCGCCGGAAAGCAATTTCATAAACGTGGATTTGCCGGCACCGTTGGCACCAATGATGCCGTAGCAGTTACCCGGCGTAAATTTGATATTGACGTCTTCAAACAGCACACGGCTGCCGTAACGCAAAGTCAGATCGCTAACACTAATCACGATGGCCCTCAATGTTGATCAACAGAATTTTGGTTCGGCGCATGGCGGCAATTAGGAGAAACAAAAGTGAAACTCAAAACGGAGATCATACGGTATGCGCCCGGCGTCGCAGCAACGACGCGTTCTCCTTGCAAACCCTCTATGGTAACACGGACGGAAGTGGACGAGCAATGAGCACAACCGAGGTCTACCCGATCCCGGCGCAACACAACTGAGCCAACGGGTACGAGCGCCCCCAAACGGCAAAAATGTGCGATGATGAGCGCGTTCAACACAGCCCGGTTAATCAGTTTAAACCCAAGCAAAAAAAAGGACTTCTTCATGACCGCAAGACCTTCTTCACAACGTGTTTTCAGCGGCTCGCCGTGGGAACAAAAGGTGGGTTATTGCCGGGCGGTCCGCGTCGGCAACAGCATTCATGTGGCGGGCACAACCGCGACGGCCGACGACGGTACGGTCCTCGCCAAGGGCGACGCTTACGGCCAAGCCAAAGCGGTGTTCGCCATCATTGCCAAGGCACTCGCCGAATGCGGGGCAAGTTTACAGGACGTGGTGCGCACGCGCATGTTCGTCACCCGCATCGAAGATTGGCAGGCGATCGGCCGCGCCCACCAGGAGTGTTTTGCCGAGGTATTTCCCGCGGCAACAATGGTCGAAGTCTCACGGCTCATCGATCCCGATCACCTGGTTGAAATTGAAGTCGACGCCGTAATCGACACACCATCCAAACCCTAACAAGGAGCCCGCCGTGACCACGCACCGCGCCACTTATTTCCCAGACCTCAGCTACCGTGGTTACTTCAACCACGCCGCCATCTCACCACTGGCCAAACCGGTCCGCCGCGCCATGGAAAACATCATCCAAACCTACGCGGAAAAAGGAATGCACGGCTGGAGCCAAGGCAATCGCCACCGCATGTCGGCGCGCGCGCAGTTGGGTGAACGATTGGGTTGCGCGGCCGAAGATATCGGCTTGGTGTCCAACACGACGCACGGCATCACGCTGGTGGCCCAAGAATACCCGTGGCAGCCAGGCGACGGCTTGGTGCTGATCCGCGGCGAATTCCCGGCCAATATTCTCGGCTGGCTTAACGCCGCACGCGACTTTCACTTGGAAGTCTTTTGGCTGTCACTGGAAGATTTAGCCGAACAAAACGCGGCGTTTCAACGGGTCATGGCACGTCGGCCCAAGCTACTGGCGGTTTCCTGGGTGCAATACCAAAATGGCTGGACCCAAGACCTCACCGCGCTGGCGGCATTGCGAGAACGCTACGGCGTGGCGATTTGCTTGGACGCAATCCAAGGCCTGGGCGCCCTCACGCTGGACCTCCAGGCCACACCACTCGACTTCGTCTGCGGCGGCGCACATAAATGGCTGTTGGCACCGGAGGGTTGCGGGTATTTGTACGTCCACCCCGAACAGCAGCGCCTGATGCAACCGCGCCTCGCCGGCTGGCTCAGCCAAGAACAACCGGTCGATTTTCTTTTCGAGGGCGCGGGCCATGTGGATTATCGACGCCCCTATCGCAGCGAGCCGAGTCGCTTTGAATGGGGCACAATTAGTCCCTACCCATTCGCCGGCCTTGATGCGGCCCTGGCGATGACGGCCGAGGTCGGGGTAGCCACGGTCGCGGCACGCGTCGGCGAATTGGCAAACCATGCGCGCAAGCAACTGGCGGAAAAAGAATTCCCGGTTTTAACCGAACATTGCGGTGCCGGCATCGTCAGCTTCCCACTGGCAGCGGCGGCGCTCAAATCCTGCGTGCGTTGGTGCGACGAGCAGGGTTTTGCGGTGGCTTCCCCAGACGGCCATTTACGCATCGCGCCCCACTTTTACAACGAAAAAGCCGAAATCGATGCACTCATCGAAAGCCTGTGTGCATGGCGCGCGGCGCAACCGAGCGGGACGGTCTAAGCAGCGGGGCGGCCGCCAAAAGCGCGGTAGGTCCCACAAAAACGAAGGTTTGCCGTGCTTTCTTTCGTTTTCGGGTTGTTTCGTCAGGCCTAACAATAGTAAAACTATGCCGAGCCTTAGCAACAACGACATGCGGGTGTAGCTCAGTTGGTAGAGCACTAGCTTCCCAAGCTAGGTGTCGCGGGTTCGAATCCCGTCTCCCGCTTTCACCGCGCCTTCAACCGGCGGCGCGTCCTACGCCACGCCGCGTCACCACAGGGGATCCCGGTATGGTGCACGTCCGTGCGTGAAAATGACGGTGAACAGGATTCTAACTTTTGCTCATCTCGGTTTTGGGTTTAAGATAGGGCCCCGTGAGTGATGTATAAAAGCCCGGCAAACCCAAGGGTTCGCTCGGGAAAAACGGGAGCAATGAATGGGCTGGTTGGATAAACGCCGCAACGGTAAAAACGAAGCCAGAAGCCAACCCGAAGTGTTCACAAAAGGTCGTGGCGACAGTACGATTGTCGGCCCAAATATTGTGATCGAAGGGAAGCTGGATTCGAAAGAAGATATCTGGATCGCAGGCCAAATCAAGGGGGAATTGGATTGCGAATCGCGGATCGTTGTCGCAGCAAGCGGCCGTATTCAAGGCAGCATTAAGTGCCAAAGCATCGCCATCTACGGCGAGGTCGAGGGCAACATTGATGCAGCGGAAGAGATTACGGTAGAAGCCTCGGGGAAATTGATCGGCGACATCAAAACGAAGGTCTTCACCAACCAGCCAGGCGGATTCTTTGAGGGTTATTCCCACATGCTCGATGGTAAATCAGTTCAAAATGCTCAAGCCAACGAGAAAAAAGAGGAAAAGACACCCGACGAACAACCCGCCGGCAAAGAGAACAACAAGAACTCGGGCCGCAAAAAGTAACGGCGCGGTGTCAGGTCCTAATTGTTAGGGGTCACTTACCTCTGTTTCCGAGATCGAAAAATCAGGAAGGAAGTACGGCATGATTATTGGTACGCCCAAGGAAATCAAAAATCAAGAATACCGTGTCGGTTTGATTCCGGCTAATGTCAAAACTTTCGTCAATAAAGGGCACGAAGTACTTATTGAAAAAGACGCAGGTCTGGGTAGCGGTTTCACCAACGAAGAATACGTGGAAGCCGGTGCAAAGATCGTGGACACGGCGGAAGAGATCTTCGCCAAAGCGGAAATGGTCATTAAGGTGAAAGAGCCGCAAGAAGTGGAGTACAAACAACTTCGCGAAGACCAAATCCTGTTCACCTACCTGCACTTGGCGCCGGACCCGGCGCAAACCAAGGGCTTGCTGGACAGCGGTTGTGTGGCGGTCGCGTACGAAACAATCACCGACAACGAAAACCGTTTGCCACTGCTCAGCCCCATGAGTGAAGTCGCGGGCCGGATGTCAGTCCAAGTCGGCGCGCACTGGTTGCAGCGCACGAAAGGCGGGCTCGGTCTGTTGCTGGGCGGCGTGCCCGGTGTCGCCCCGGCCGAGGTCATGATCCTCGGCGGCGGGATTGTCGGCCTCAACGCAGCCAAAATGGCGGTAGGTCTTGGCGCCCAGGTCACCATCTTCGAGATGTCGGTTGACCGCATGCGCTACCTCGACGATGTGTTCGGCGCCCGTGTCACTTGCTTGATGAGTAACGAATACAACATCAGCAAGCACTTGGAGCACACTGACTTGGTCATTGGCGGCGTATTGATTCCCGGCGCCAACGCACCTAAGTTGATCTCCAAAAAACAAATCGAAAACAACATGAAAGCCGGCTCCGTGATCGTCGACGTCGCGGTTGACCAAGGCGGTTGCATCGAAACAACGCGCCCCACCACGCACGACGACCCCACCTTCAAAGTGGGAGAGGTCACGCAGTATTGCGTTGCCAACATGCCGGGTGCGGTACCACGGACATCCACCTTTGCCTTGACCAACGTGACCTTGCCTTACGCGCTGTTCATCGCCAACAACGGTGTGGTCGACGCCATTCGTCGCAACCACCACCTGCGCAACGGCGTCAACACGTTCCGCGGCAAGATGACCTACGAAGCGGTCGCCAAAGATCAAAACCTCAAGTACGACGACATCAACGACTTGATTCGCTACTAAACGCGGTTTTTAACCCACACAACGCAGGCGCGAACCGAAACTCCCCCGGGCGTTTCGGTTCGCGCCTTTTCGTGTCACAGGCACGGCGTCGCAGACTGCGTCGACCGTCGTCGAGGGAGAACAATGACTGCTTGGTACCTTTTGGCCGAAACAACGCCTCGTAGCGCGGCCGACAACATGGCGATCGACCAATTCCTGCTGGAACAGCTCGAGCAGGGCCTGCTCGACCGCCCGATTTTACGAATTTACGGCTGGGCGCAGGCAACCCTGAGCTTGGGCTACCACCAAGAATGGCGCCGCACGGTCGATGAGAAGCAACTGGCAAGCCAAGGCGTCACACTGGTTCGGCGCTGGACCGGCGGTCGCGCCGTGCTCCACGATCCAGACGAAATCACCTACAGCCTGATCGCGCCAATGCGTGAGCCCTTCAACAACCGCGTGTCGCACAACTACTGCTTGATTGGCCGGGCGCTAAAACGCTTCACCGACTTGGGCGCAGACGCGAGCGGCACCATGTACCCGGAAGAACCGGCGCCGGCCAAGGTTAAGTCCATGCGTCATACGCCGTGTTTTGCGTCGATGTCGCGTTCGGAAATCGAACACCAGGGCAAAAAAATGATCGGCAGCGCACAAAAATTGGGTAAAGGCGCCTTCCTGCAACACGGCAGCATTCCGCTGCACGCCCGCACCGACGTGCTAGCGGCAATCACCGGTTCGGACTTGCAAATGGATCAGTTAATGACGTCACTTAGCGATCATTACCTGGCGGCAGGTTTGTCGCTGCCGTCACGGACGGCGCTTTGCACACGCCTGACGGAAGCCTTTGCCGCCGGCTTCGAGGTGACTTTTTTACCATTACCGCTGCCCGATCCCGGCGACCATCCACGCGTTGCCGAAATTCGCAGCCAACGCTTCGACAACGAGGCGTGGACAAAACGCAAATAATCCGAAAGAACGGGCAAAAAGTTGGGCCGGGGTCATGCGATCAATTGAGGTCGCACCGGGATTTTGTTAATCTTTGGTTACACTTTCTCACACAAACCCCGGCCCGCCCACCCGTTGTCGCCTCGTTTTGCGTGTTAAAACCCTGGCACGGCTCAGGTTTCAGGTGATTTCCGGCCTTGTCGCCCATGCCGACACGGCAGCAGACACACCCGCTAAACCTTTCTGTTTCAGCACCTTTTAACCTCAACTCGAAACCTAGCGGTACGTGGAGCGGTCGGCCCCAACCCAACCTCGCCGACCTCGCCGTCGGCAGCCCCGACCAGCGCGCGTCAACAGTCGTGTAACGCGCCGTAGCACAGCGCACCTTGCGCTTGGCCACGCCTACAAAACACCTCGCCGTAACGGAACGGCTCAGGTACAATCAGCGGGGTTCCAAAAGTACCGCAACCGTCACCGGCTCATGGATTTGCCCCGGTCACGCTTGCGGGGATCGGCAACAGCCGAGATAACAAGGGGGTTCTTTTGGATCAGGAACAAAATATTGACGAGTGGTTGCTCGACGACGGCATTGGTACCAACCTGTTTGGCGCCGACACCCTGGTTCAGCTCAACAGCAAGGGAAAGAAGGGCCGCGAACTCGAAGAATACATCGAGGATATCAAGGAAAGCGCACGCGTCGCCATCGACCAATCGATTGCGATTTTGACGCCTTGGTTCTTTTCCAACATGCCGCAGTTTTATTACCAGACGACGCCGCGCGCCGAAAAAGTGCGCGATTTGCACGCCGTCATCACCGGCCACATTTTTGAAAGTAAGCAAAAGCTACAGTTGTGGAATCGCCACCGCACCAAAACCACCTTCCTCGCACCCGGCAACGACGAGCAGGTGTTTTTCGATATCGCCGAATCGGTACGCCACCACAAGGTAACCAACGGCGCGATGTATACGTCCAATGACCGCCTGTTGCTGATTTCCACGTTTTTCACCAACGATTTTTCACCGGTCGACCGGGATAACGAAAAAAACAAAGCCAAGGTGATTCGCGCCAAGGACCTGCTCAAAGGCGAAGACATGCCGGCCGTCGAGGATTTCATTGATAACCTCGATGACCAAATGGTGGTTCACACCACACCCGAACGCATGGCGCGTTTGTACCGTCTGTTCCACCTTGCCAAGGACCGCGAGGACGCGGTGACGCACTTGGTGCCGGACTACTTCAACGAATATGCGCGCCTCGATATCGCCTACAAAAAAATGCCGATCGCCAAAACACTGGCCAGCCTGTTGTACCTGTTTGACCGCTACGAGTTTCAGGTCAACCGCTGCATGTTCGCCGAGGTAAACCAACACACCGGTTCACCGGTCACGGTGTTTACCTTTATTTTCCGTCACGTCGACGGCCAGCGCGTTTCCAGCAAAATGGTGCCGTTCCTGAAGTTGAACAAAGCGTGTAAATCACTGCGTTGGGTGGATACGGATCACTTCGATTCCATGTGGCGCCGTCACGGTGGTCCCGATATCGGCGATTTCTCACTCAACGAAATCAACCTCATTCGTTCGATTTCGGTGTGGTCGCAGATCTTTCTGAGCAAACTCAATCCCTACTACTATTCGGAAGAACGGGTACGCAAGACCTTCACGCGCAACCCCGTGATTCTGCGCAAGTTGGTCGACCTGTTTAAGGCGCGCTTCGATCCGCGTCAAGCCGACTCAGACAAAGACCTGGCCACCCAACTGGTGGGCGAGATTTTGGAGTGTATCGGCGACATCAGTGTCCGCATTGAAAAAGACATCTTCACCGAGTCGCTGAACTTCATCAAACACATCCTCAAAACCAACTACTTCTTCCCGCGCAAAACCGGTTTGTCGTTCCGCATGGATCCCAACTGCATTAACCCCGAGTTTTACCCCAACAAGCCGTTTGGTTTCTTCTTCATGTTGGGTCGCGGCTACCGCGGCTTCCAAGTGCGTTTCCGCGATACGGCCCGTGGCGGTATGCGCATCTTGATGCCGCGCGACGCCAGTCAGTACGAAGCCTCGTTTGCCGGCTTGTTCGACGAAGTGATTGGGCTGTCTTACGCGCAACAGTTGAAGAACAAGGACATTCCCGAAGGCGGCGCCAAAGCGATTCTGCTGCTGTCGCCCCACGCGGACAAAGAAACGGCGGCGCTCGGCGCGGTTGACTCGATCCTCAACTTGATCACAACCGATCCCGAAACCGGCAAACTCGACAGCTCGATCATCGACTACTTCGGCCAAGAAGAAAACATCTACCTGGGACCAGACGAGAACTGCACCAACGACTTGATTGAAGCATTCGTGCGCCAAGCCAACCGTCGCGGGTACAAGTATCCCAACGCCTTTATGTCGTCGAAACCCGGCGCCGGCATCAACCACAAGGAATACGGCGTCACCAGTGAAGGCGTTAACGTCTTCCTCGACAACTTGTTGCTGGAACTGGGCATCGACCCGCGCAAACAGTCGTTCACGGTAAAAATGACCGGTGGTCCCGACGGCGACGTCGCCGGCAACGAGCTCAAAATCCTCAACCGCGAGTACGGCGACAACGCCAAGGTTGTGGCCGTCGCCGATGGTTTCGGTGCCGCCTACGATCCAGAGGGCCTGAACTGGCCCGAATTGCTGCGCTTGGTGCGTGAAAGTAAATCGATCATGGAATTTAACGCCGAGCATCTCAGCAGTCACGAAAAGGCTTTTGTGATTCCGGCCGATACGATTGAAAACACGCGCACCCGCAACAACCTTTACGCGCTGGCGGAAGCCGATGTCTTCATCCCGGCGGGTGGTCGTCCCTACACGGTCAACAGCGACACCTGGCAGCTCTTCAAAAAAGCAGGCGGCGGCCTAACCGCCAAAGCCGTCGTTGAAGGTGCCAACATCTTCTTCACCGAATCGGCCCGTGACCGCCTCCAAGAAGAGGGCATGCTGATGTTTAAAGACAGTTCCGCCAACAAATGCGGCGTGATCTGTTCGTCCTTCGAAATCCTCGCCTCCTTGATTCTCTCGACCGAGGAGTTCATGGACATCAAGGACGTCTACGTCAAACAGGTGCTCGATAAGTTACGCCAAAAAGCCGACAACGAAGCCAAAGTCCTTCTGGCCGAATGGCGCGAAACCGGTAAAAGCAAAAACCTGGTCAGCCTTTCGCTAATCCTTTCCAACGTCATCAACCGCGTCACCGACTTGGTCGCGGCCGACTTGGCCAAACTCTCCGACGAAGAACTGCGCTCCCCGCTCAACCAACACATCGTTTACAGCTACATCCCCGACGTGTTGGTCGAACGCTTTAAGGATCGCATCTTCCGCGACATTCCCCGCAGCTACCTGGACGCGATCATTTCAGCGGACACGGCGGCGCGCATTGTCTACGCGGAAGGCATTTCCTGGCTGCAGAAACTGACCGACGAGGACCTGGTCAAAACGGTTCGCCTCTACATGGTCAAAGAGCAGCAGGTCGAAGAGATGCTGACCCACTTGGGTCAAACCGACGGCCCGTTCGCCAAAGAAATGGCGATGATTCTGCGCAAGTCGGGCGCCCGCGCGCTGACACAAATGGAACGTGCACTCACCTAAACCGCACATTTCAATCCAAGTTAAAAAGGGAAAGGTTTCGGCCTTTCCCTTTTTTTTGGCGCCGGCGCTCCCCGGCACAGAAGGGCGCGTCTTCGGCCGGCGACGCGGTGCCGCGAAGGCCCGACACCCTGCACCAAGCAACCAGGCACATGCCGGATTTGGCCCCACGGCGGTTTTCTTTTTTAAGGCGCCGGGGTGGTAATGTCGAGATAGTCGCACAGGGTTCTGATACAGGCTTCGCGGTGAAATAGCCAATCGCAATACGCTAAAGGAAAAAGGGTTAGACCGGCACGAGCGAGAATTTGATAGCGCTCAATCGGGAAGAAGTCGGCAAAGGCGCCGGGGTAACCCACCAAATCCAGGGCCAGCATGCGGGTGCCCCTGGTGAGCACCATATCCAGTAGAAAGCCGGCGCTCGTCACCCCGATTTGCGCACCAATACCCAATGGTTCGACGGCGGCGGCAACGTCCGCACAGAACCGGTCACCGCTCGCCGTGGCTGCCGCCTGCCGCAGCGGCGCCTCTCGTTGCGTTTGCTCGAGGTAACGACGTAAGACGGCGTCGGCCGGCAGCGATTCAGCGGGAAAACTGCAAAACAGGGTTTGGAAGCGGCGCGCACGGGTAACGGTCACATTAAACACGCCGCCGCGCTCCAAGTAACGCAAGCCGGCGGGGTGATCCTCGCGACACACAGCCATCGAAACAATCATCCAATCGCGTTCTTGGCCCTGAAAGCTGTAGGGCGTGCCGATCATGACACCGTGACGCTGCAACACATCGATCGGGAATTGTTTGTGGAGGGCTTCACTTAAAGCGTCGACTTGTTTGCGGAACGGACTGATCACGCCCACCGACATCGGCGTCACGTCGGGACGCGCAACAATGTCGGTTAGCAAGGCAAGCACTTGGTCGATTTCACTTTGGTTGGCACCTGTCTGGTCGCGCACCTGCTGATCACAGCCGATCACGGTCAGGCGCGGTTGCTCATGAATGCCAGGTTTGTCGGTCATAACGCGCAGTTGGTTGTTGTAGTAGGTGCGGTTGGAAAAGGCGATCAAATCGGGATGACCGCGATAGTGTTCATTGAGGAATAAGGGGTCGCTGTGTCCCTCAGCGAGGTCCATGGCACTTTTGGTGCGGAAATCGAAACGGGCAAAGGCCGCCGCATCGAGGCCCCAACGCTTGGCAAAGGCCGCTTGGCGGTCACGCGCAAGGAAAGAAAGGTGGCGCAATTGGTAGGGGTCACCGACAATGCACAAACGCTTAGCGCGTTGCGCCACCGGCAACAGCGACGCCATGTCACACAGGGTCGCCTCATCGACAATGGCCACATCAAAAAGCTCGGCTTGGAGTGGCAGAACTTCGTGAAGGTCGCCGATGCGACCGATCCAAATCGGCAACACCGAAAACAAAACCCCCCAGTCGAGATCGGCACTGCGTGACACGAATAAACCGCTTTGTTTGGCACGAACAGCCGACAAAAACTGCTTCAGCACGGCGCGATGCTCTTGGTAGGCCGCCGCCAAACCCAGCTCGTGGCGTGCACGCAAAAGGTCGCGCGCCAAATCAGTGCGACGCGCATAACCTGTTTCAAGCCGCTGGAACAGGCGCCACATCGGCGGGCGTCGTTTCAGCAGGAACCGCCGCCAGCGTTGCTTGACCTTCTGCACAACAGCGGGCGTTTCATCGGATAGCAGTGCGCCCCAAGTCAATTGCCGGGAACAGGCATCCATGAGGTCGGTTTCGATTTGTGCAAGATCGCGTTCGTTGCCGCGGTGGTGCTCTTCTAAGGTGTCCAGACAGTGATCCGATGCCTTAACCATACCGCGCACAATGAATTCCAGTTTGCTTTTAAGCTGGGCACGGTAACCGGCTTTGCCGAAACGCACAAATCCGTCATTCATCCCACTGATAACCGCCAACTTTTCAGCGATCACATCGACACCGTCATCCATGCGCGTGGTGATTAATACCGACTGTCCGCGCGCAGCCAAGTCCAGAGCACAAGCGGCGATGGTAAAGGATTTGCCGGTACCCGGCGGACCAATAACGGTGGTTAAGGGCTCGCGCTCGCAGGCTTGCAGAATGGCGGTTTGCCCATCACTAAGCGAAAACGGCAGCACGCGCGACCGCTGGTTGTCAGGAGGCGAGGCCGGGGCCGGTGTCGACACGCCCATACCGAGTAAACGCGACAGGGCCGCTGCCGGCTCGGCCTCACCACAAAGCGCGTCCAGCTCGGTCAGAACGCCGCGCGCAGCGGTTGGTTTGGGAACCATCATGGTCAAGGCAGCGGGCAATAAGTGAGGCGGCCCGCCGGCCTTAACCTTTTGGCGCACGCGCCGCAGTTGTTTCTCGTCAACCAGTCGCGGGTAAAAAGTGCAGGCTTCGTGATTCAACCCGTCAATATGCCGCGCTAACAGCGAACCAGCTTCGTCCACACAGTGGCCGGCAAGCGGCACTTGGAACAAGCCGTGTAAGGCCGCAACCAGTTCTTCGGATTGATCGCATAGTTTTCCAAGCAAACCGTCGTTGACATGAAGTTCGCCAGGGTCCACACGCAGAAAACGCGTATCGTCACGCTCAAAAATCTCGGCGGGACACCACAGTAAAGGCGCGCACACCACCGCTTTTGCACTGTCTTCGTCCTCATCGGTACTCGCCGCCGCCAAAAATAAAAAGCTGTACAGCAACTGCTTTTCTTTGCGGTAAAGGAACGCTTTCGCGGCAACGGTTTCCGCCCATTCCTGCGGTACCGGCGCCAGCGGTGCATCCAACGAAAACATCATTTCTTCGCCCTGATGCCACAAACGATGTTCGTATTTGCGCTGAAATACATTGCGCAGCAAGCTCTGCCCGTACTCGTCGCGATAGCAATCCCGCAAATAGCGGAACACAGACTTAGCAGTCGTCATGATGGGCGTTTCCTTGGTGGCGGCGTACCCCGATAATACGGGACAAAGCCACCGCCGACCAAGTCAATCAAGCGACATGACATTTCTTTATTGCGGTGAAGTCTGCCGATCCACCCAACAACGCTGCCGCTCAAACGGATAGGAGGGCAAAGCAACGCGGCGTGGATGATCCTCACCGTAGAATTGTCCCCACTGTACGTCGACACCGGCGAGCCACAGCTCGGCCACCTGCGACAGAATGAAGTGGTCGGAGAAAGGCGCATGCTCCACCCGCAAGCCGTTCTGTTCAATCGCGGGTTCTTCAGCACGCGGTTGCGGTTTGCCGGCCACATCAAAAATGTACATATAGCCGGCTTCGGTGATTTCGCCGAAGGCCTCTTCTTTGTTCCAATTATCCGCGCGGAAACGTTCGATGTAATCGCCGATGGGAATGCCTTTGAAACCACTGTCGCCACCGATCAAGCCGGAGTACCAGGTCAATTCGGGTACCTTGAAACGCAGCGGCAGATCGTCGGGCAAGGCCCCGCCCGGCTCACGCACACATTGTTTTAGTACCGCCATGATTTGCCGTAAACCGGCGGCACCGGCAATGGCGGCGGCGGCCAAATCACCCAAACCCTCACCGGCCACGGCACGCGGCGTCACACCACGGAAACGCCACCAATCGGTGACCACATAACAACCGAGCACATGGGCGACGGCTTTGTCCTCGGCGCTTAAGCCGGCAAACCCCGTTTGGACGACACGGCGCAAGAAAGCGGCACCGTCAGCTTGTCCGCCGAGACCGGCACGTTCCCAAAGGTTTTCGAACATGGACGCACAAATCGGTTGGTCGTAAATAAAGTGAAACTCGGCCAACAGCCGCGTCTCGTCCATGGGGCCGAAGAAAAAGACGGGGTCAACCGTTTCGGAAACCTCGTGTTCACCGCGAAACGCCGCCGGCGCCGTATCCGAACGCAGTGCTTCGACAAGCTGTTCGAGAGATTCCACGACCCAACCCATGCGATGCGCAAAGGGTTTGCGGCCGATTTGCAAGGTGAAGGCCACATCGGCGGGATGCAAACCCTGTTTCTCGCCGGCCAAAGTCGCCGCCAAGTTCTCGCGAATTTTGGCGAGCGCAGGCGCCGAACGCGCCGAAAGCGGGAAAAAGTACGCCGGCCGACGACCGCCCTGACCTTCTTGCGGCGGCCGCTGTTCCACCACCATAAACACATTGGTCCCGCCCGCACCACGAATGTTGACGCCGGCACGACGCGGCCCGCTGCACTCCGGCCAGTCACGTCCTTCCTGCACCGGCACGAACGGCGTACCGGCGAAATCGATCTTGGGATCGGGCGTCTCCAAATTGGCGATTTTGGGAATGTAGCCGTGTTTGACCGACAAGGCGGCCTTGATTAAACCGGCAATGCCGGAAGCGGCGGAAAGGTGACCGATATTGCCCTTGGGCGAACCCAACAAACAAAATTCATTCTCGAGCGCGCCGTCGGCACGGAATGCATGACTGAGCGCACGCACCTCAATGTGATCATCGGTTGGCCAAGCCAAACCCATGCCCTCGAGGTACTGCAGCGAGGAGGCGTGGCTGCCACTCACGGCCAAACCTTCAATGGCGGCGGCGGCAATGCCGGACACGGAGGAAAAGCTGAACTGAGCTTTGTCGCCACCATCGTTGGTCACGGCCGAACCGCGGATCACCGCTAAAATGTTGTCGCCGTGGGCCAAGGCGTCTTCAAGCCGTTTCAACAACACGACACCGCCGCCCGCACCACGAATGAAGCCGGATGCATCTTTGTCGAAAGGCTGCATGCGGCCGGACTTGGCGTGGAAGTCTTTTTCCTCGGCCAGGTAACCACCCAGCTTGTGAACCAAGATCGACACCCCGCCCGCCAGCGCCATATCGCACTCTTCTTCCAACAAGGCGTTACAGGCATTGTGAACCGCAACCAGCGCCGAGCTGCAACCGCATTTGATCGTGTAGCTGGGTCCGGTCAGGTTGAGGTGGTAAGACACGCGGCTGGCGACGAAATCGTTGCTATTGGCCGATTCCATATCGTCAATGGTAATTTGGCCCATCAGGCGCGGCATTTCCGGGATGAGATTAAAAATGAGGTACGAGCTTTGATCGGCGGCGGCAAACACGCCGACCACATCTTCGCCCGCGACGGGATTGTAGCCGGCGGTTTCGAATGCTTCCCAACTACATTCCAGGAACACGCGCTGTTGCGGATCCATCACGTCGGCAAATTCTTTGCCGATCCCAAAAAACTCGGGGTCAAATTGGTCAATACCGTCCATGGCACACTTGACCCGTTTAAAGGCGGGCATGTGCAAAAAGCGCGGATCGGCACCCATCGCCAAGGATTGTTCTTCGGTGAGCGGCACAAAGGCATCGCGCCCTTCGCACAACATCTGCCAGAACGCATCAACCGACGCGGCGCCTGGGAAACGACCACTCATCCCAATGATCGCCACCTCGGTCCCATTCATCTCCCACATGGAGGCCTCCTGAAAAAGCCGTCTATTAAGTTAGTTATACATCAAGAGCATCACCGTCGAGGCCACGCTTAAGAGCGAACAATTTCCTTGCGGCTCTTGCGGGCGGCACGGCGCATGCCACGCTGTTTGCGCGAAAGCAGATCGGCATAACGATCACTGCCTGCTTCCAACAACGCGGCGTCGGAGGACCATTTCATCGCCTGGAGTTCTTCGGCGATTTCGAGAATCTTGGGGCCTTCCAGCAGGAACACCACCGGCAAATCCACCTCGAGATACGTCTCAATCAGGTTGGCGATTTCGGTGGCGGTCACCGAATCGACCCCGACGGAACTGAGCGTGGTGTGCGGGGTAATCTTGGCCTCAGCCATGCCCGGCTGCCCACGCAAAATCTCGGAAACCAGCCGCGTCAGCAATAAACGCCGCGCCGCCGGCTCGGTGGTTTCGTGTAAGTCGGTCACCAACTGACCACAAAGCACCTCGTCGTGGCCGGTGGTTTTGCACGATAGCAAATCTTCGCCGAGCACATCCAGGCCACCATCCAAAAACAATTGACGACAAGTGCTGCGGCGAATTTTGCCACTCGAAGTTTTAGCAATGCTGCCCTGCTTGATCAACACGACGCCGTGGGCACGCACCTCAAAGGCCTCGGTTATCGTGCGGCGCACCGCCTCGACGACCTCCGGATACTGCTCCGGTTTACACTTGCGTTGAATCTCTTGGACCAGGACCAACTGCTCTTCCCCGTCAACGTCGACGGAGAAAGCGGCGGCGGCGCCCGGCCGGATAAAATCATGGCAGGTTTCCACAGCGCGTTCGATATCGTGCGGGTAGTAATTACGACCACGAATAATAATGAGATCCTTGAGACGACCGGTCACGAACAGCTCGCCGTCCTGGAAAAAACCCAAGTCACCGGTGCGCAAGAATCGCGCATCGGGGTGGGCGTCAAGCCGGGCATGGAACAAGGCTTCGGTCAGCTCGGGCCGGTTGAAATAACCCTGGGCGATGCTCTGGCCCGAAGCCCAAATTTCGCCAATGCGACCAGGCGCACAAATGTGTTGCGACTCGGGATCAACGATTTCAACAATGTGGTCGGAGACGGGAGCACCACAACCGACCAAGGCACGCGAACCTTCGGGATCCTCGTTGGGTACAGCCTGGTGTTCTTCCAGCTTGCCCTCGTCGAAACGACGGATGACGTGTGCTTCACGGTGGTGACCGCCGGTCAGAATCAGCGTGGTTTCAGCCATACCGTAACAGGGATAAAGCGCCTCAGAGCGCAGGTTACAGGCACCAAAGGTCTCAACAAAACGGTCGAGTGTGTGGGGGGCAATTGGTTCCGCCCCGTTAAAGGCCAGCTCCCACGAAGACAAGTCCAACTCGGCCAAATCCTTTTCGGTGACCTTCTGCAGACAAAGCTCGTAGGCGAAGTTGGGGCCGCCGCTTGAGGTCGCGCGGTACTTGCTGATGGCGCGTAGCCAACGCATCGGCCGTCGCAAAAAGTTAAACGGCGCCATCATAACAACGCGAATCCCGCTGTAATAGGGTTGTAAAATGCCGCCAATCAAACCCATGTCGTGGTACGGCGGCAGCCAAATCACCCCGACGGTGCCGGCGTGAACGCCAAAACTGCGGCTGATTTGTTTCGAGTTATCTAAAATGTTGGCGTGGTTCAACATCACGCCCTTGGGCTTGCCGGTACTCCCCGAGGTGTATTGCAAAATGGCAATGTCTTCAGGTTTGACGTGTGGCTCGCTCCAATCATAGGCCCAATCACTGGACACTTGATCGGTCGGAATAAAATGCGGGCCCTGGCCATGCTCGTCCTCAAACAAGGAGGCGGCCATGCCGTGAATATCGGTATTACACAAAACGACATTCACATTGGCGTCTTCGATAATGGAAAGCAAACGCGGAATGTTTTTCTGAAGCGACGCGCGATTGGGCGGGTAGGCCGGCACCGCAACAACACCCGCATACAAACAACCATAAAGCGCGGTAATGTAAGGCAGGCCGGGCGGAAACAACAAAAGCGCGCGGTCACCTGGCTCGGCAACCGACTGTAATTTGGCGGCAATGGCCCGTGCTTCAATGTCCAATTCGTGATTGGTCAGGGTTAGCTCTTTGCTATCCCCGTCTTCAAGGAAGGTGTAAGTCACATGATCGGGCCGATCCTGGGCACGCCATCGCAATAACTCCAGAAAGGTAGAAACGGTAGAGAGGCTGGTCATAAGGTTGTTCACTCTTTTTGGGATTTGAACGTTAGTTTTTCAACCCATAACGAGCAACGACGGCGCTGGAGAAAGCGGGTCGGCCAAACCGATCCTAGGAGCATCACCGTGCATAACTTGCGGTCCTCAAAAGGAAAACCGGGTGTCATTCGCCCGGTGCCGAGAAGCCGCCAAGGGCGCCGCTCCCAACACAACACATTGCTAAAGTCACTCGATTTGAGAAAGTTAGAACACTAGATCAAATCGTTGTCACGAGAGGATTTGTCCCCCTCCAACACGTTTCAACGAAATTTCTAGGGTTCAGGTTTAAGCATGGACCCCAAGTCCTTACCACGCTTTAGCACACGTATGCGATGCTAAGCCCTTTGTGTTGCACAACCAATAAGGTAGTGTGAATAAGTGATCAAGCACTCAAGAAGGGCACAGTATAGCGAATTTTCGCGGAGTTTCCAAGGATAACTTAGACTCCGCGAAACCCTTAGCGCCATGCGAAAAATCACGCACCTCACGTTTTAACAAAAATTTAACAACACCCTCATACAGGTAACTCAGGCATCTTAACAAAATAGCCCCGACCGTCTTATTTCACACCCTTCTCGTCAGCGAAACGCACTCAGTTTTCACGCGACCACCTCCCCCCACCCATCATTTCGCTTGGTTACCGATTCCGCGCGGTGGTACAGTGATTCCTGACACGCTCCACTTTATGCGCCGCTCTGGTCCTGCTCTCGCCGGGGTTCTCGTTCTCACTGCTTTTTTCCGCCGTGAATCAACCCGTCCCTTTTGCAGCCGACCCACCCCCCGTCGGCGACGGGGTTTTGGTGAAGAACGGTCTTCCAGGAACAACCGGCGTTTTGATATTACCCGCCGCGTTCAGCCCGGACCCAAAGTGTCCGCGTGTTGTTTTATAGATGTACCTTCGACAGCTCAGCCCTGTCCCCGCGACCGCCCAATCGGTTTCGGTCGTCTTTTGCGCTCGCCCGTACGGCGACCATCTCCGCTATAAAAGGATCCTCGATGGAAGAACAACAACCAGTCGACCCGACACCCGTCCAATCACCCCAACTCGCAATTGCCCTGGCCCCGGTGGCCGCGCTGATCCTCATGCTTTACGCCTCGGTCCAACTCTACGGCAGCGACTCCAGCTACGGTCCCAACCAAATCGCGCTCATTCTCTGCGCGGCGCTGACCACCGTGCTCGGCCTCAACAACGGTCTCAAGTGGAAAACCATGGAGAAAGCCATGGTCGACGGCATCTCGCTCTCGATGGGCGCCCTGTTCATCCTGCTCGTGGTGGGCTCGCTCATCGGCACCTGGATCATGGCCGGCATTGTCCCCACCATGATTTACTACGGTCTGCTGATTATGCACCCCGCTTTCTTTTACGTAGCGTCCTGCATCATCTGTGCACTCGTCGCCTTGGGAACCGGCAGCTCTTGGACCACCGCCAGCACCATCGGGATTGCCTTAATCGGTGTCGCCACCGCCATGGAACTCAACATGGGCATGACCGCCGGCGCGATTATTTCCGGCGCCTACTTCGGCGATAAACTGTCTCCGCTGTCCGACACCACCAACTTAGCTCCCGCCATGGCCGGCACCGACCTGTTTACCCACATCGGCCACATGCTCTGGACCACCGTGCCCAGTATGGTCATCGCCTGTACCCTGTTTCTCGTGCTCGGTTTAATCAATCAGCCGGATGCGGGCCAAGCCGACTTAACGACCTACCTCAATCTACTCAACACCCACTTCAACATTTCTCCGCTCATGCTGGTGCCGCCGCTGATCGTCCTGGGTATGGTCATGAAAAAAGTACCCGCCTTCCCCGCCCTACTCATCGGCGCGTTGATCGGCGGCGTTTGGGCGATGATGTTCCAAACGCAAACGGTCGTGACCTTCGTCAACGACAGCAGCCTCAGCACACCGGCGGCCCTACTCAAAGGCGTTTGGACCGCGTTGCACGGCGGCTTTAGCATTACCACCGACAACAGCAATTTCAACAGCCTGCTCTCCCGCGGCGGCATGAGCAGCATGCTCAACACAGTGTGGCTGATTATCTCGGCCATGATGTTTGGTGCCGCCATGGAGAAAACAGGATCCCTCGAAGTCATCGCCAACCGCATCCTCAACCTAGCTCAATCAACCGGGTCTTTGGTCCTGGCCACCTTGGCAACCAGCTTTGGCATGAATTTCGTCGCCTCCGACCAATACATCGCCATCGTCATTCCCGGCCGTATGTTCCGCGCCGAATTCGAGCGACGCGGTTTGGCTCCCCAAAACCTGTCGCGCTGTTTGGAAGATTCCGGCACCTTAACCTCGGTGCTGGTACCTTGGAACACCTGCGGCGGCTACATGGCCTCGACCCTTGGCGTCGCCACCGGCACCTATTGGATGTTCTGTTTCTTCAACCTGCTGAACCCGCTCATTTCAGCCTTTTACGGCTTCACCGGGTTCAGCATGGTCAAAATGGATAACACCAAGGACTCATAAGACACCTAAAACGAAAAAAGGCCGGCACTGGGCATCACCCGGCCGGCCTTTTTTATTTGATCGTAACCCACGGCTTTAGTCGGGTTTTGCCATTGCCGCGTAACATTCGCCAACCAAGCGCCACAGGTTTTCTGCATGCTGCTGGGTTCCGTGGATTTGCCCAAAGGCCACGCGAATCACGTAGCGACCCCGCAAGACGGTATGCGACAGATAAGCTTGCCCGCTGTCATTGATCGCCTTCAACAAGGCCTGAGACAAAGCGTCGCTGTCGCAGTGAAAACACACGGTGTTGAGTTTGGGTTCAGTGAGTAACTGGAAACGCGGGTCCTGCTTGACTTGGGCGGCAAACCATTGGGTCATGGCCAAATGGGTGCGAATTTTTTCTTGCAAACCGGCCACGCCGAAACAACGGATGACGTACCACAGTTTCAAGGCTCGGAAACGACGCCCCAACTGAATGCCCCAGTCGCGAAAGTTCTCAACAACGGCGTCTTGGCCGGCTTTGAGGTATTCGGGATTAATCGCCAACGCTTTTTTGAGGGCATTGGGATCCTTCACCATCAGCACCGAGCAATCAAAGTTGGTGAACATCCATTTATGCGGGTTAAAGCAAAAGGAATCGGCGCGCTCCGTACCGTCGAGGATCCAGCGTTGTTCGGGCAAAATCGCGGCGGCACCGGCCAAAGCGGCGTCGACGTGATGCCACAAACCGTGTTTTTCACACAAATCGGCAATGGCGTGTAGCGGATCGATGGCGGTTGAGGAAGTCGTACCAACCGTCGACATGACAAACACCGGGCGAAAACCTTGGGCGATGTCTTGTTCGATCATCTCAGCTAAAGCTTCGGCGTTCATGGCGAAATCGTCTGTTTCGCCCGGCACCAGCCGCAGGTAACGCTCGCCGAAACCCGCCATCCACACGGCTTTCTGCATCGAGGAATGCGCGTGCTCACTGGCGTAAACCGTCATCGGCTGTTGTCCGTAAAACCCTTCCTGGTTGACATCGGCGGCCTGCTCGCGCGCCGCCAACATGGCGCAAAAAGTCGCCGAGGAAGCCGTGTCTTGAATACAACCTTTCCAAGGCAAACCCAACATCTCACCGAGCCAGTCGATCATGCGCATTTCCAGCTCGGTGGCCGCCGGCGAGGTCACCCAACTCATGGCGTTCACACCCAAGCCGGCCGAGAGCAAATCACCCAAAATCCCGGGTCCGCTGTGGTTGGCGGGAAAATAAGCGAAAAACCGAGGATCGTTCCAATGGGTGGTGTGCGGCAGGATCAGCGATTCAAAATCGGCAAATACCTGCTCGGGCGGCTCGGCTTCTTGGGGCGGATGGGCCGGCAATTGTGCCAGCACCTCGCCCGGCGTGGTTTTGGGAAAAACCGCGCCCTCGTAGCCGTTTTCCATGTACTCAGTAATCCAATCGATGATGTCTTTGCCGTGGCGGCGAAAGTGTTCGTGCTGCAAAAAGCTCCCCTTTCTCTAGCGCGGTGAAGCGGCGACGTTGCCGCCGTCGACGGTAAAAACGGTCGCTGTACTTTTTTCCGCGGTATACAGGTACAAAAAGGCATCGGCCACATCCCCGGCGTAAACCTCGGCCGCCAGCATATTGGCGCGGAAGTAGTCGTCCGGGGCCAGCCCACGTTTGGCGGCGCGTTCCGCCACCAGCTTTTCGTCAAACAAGGCGGTGCGGATGCGGTCGGCGTTGATCGCCATGGCGCGAACACCCGCGTCGGCAAACTCAACCGCGTACTGTTTCATCAAGGCGATCAGGGCCGCCTTGGCCACGCTGTAAGCGCCAAAACCGGAGCCAGGGTTGAATGCGCTTTTGGAAGCGTTAAACAACAAACAACCACCGCAACCTTGACGCCGCATCAACGGCGCCGCTTCGGCGGCCAAGTACTGGTGCGAGAGTAAATTAATCTCAAGGCTAGCCTTAAGCGCCGCCGTTGTCTCGGCAATCGGCCCGGTAAAAGCCATGCCCGCATTGGAAACAACGCCGTCCAAGCCGCCAAACAGGGTCACCGCGTGACCGACCAGACGCGTCACGTGGGCCGGATCGGTGATATCGCCGGCAAAAGCGGTCAAACCCACCTTGAATTTTTTGCTTATCTCCCGGCGCGCGCGCAGCAATCCTTCCTCATCGCGATCAGCCAGCACCAGGTTGGCACCCTCATCGGCAAATCGCTCGGCACAGGCGCGACCGATCCCACTGGCTGCGCCGGTTACCAACACGACATGGCCGGCCAGCGCGGGCAACTTCTTTTTGCCCAGCTTGGCTTGCTCCAACGACCAATATTCCATGTCAAAGATGTGGTCGTCACTCAGCGGCTGATAACGGCCGAAGGTTTCAGCCGCGCGTTGTACTACCAAGGTTTGTTGCCATAGGTCGGCGGCGACAGCCGCCGCCGCACGGGTTTTTCCGGCGCTCACCAAACCCAGGCCCGGTATCAAAAACACAACCGGTAATGGATTGAGTTTTACTTTGGCCGTTTGCTTGGCTGTCTGTTGGGTTTCAAAGTAGGTGTCGTAGGCGGCGACGTAATCGGCAATCGCCTGCTCAAAATAGCCTGCTAAGACATCGGCTTCGGCCGGCGGGCGTAAAATCAGCGGCTTTTGTTTGGTACGAATGACGTGGTCCGGTGTAATCGGCCCGCGACATGCCAAATCATCCAAATCCTCGCGTTCCAAA
The DNA here is from genome assembly GCA_030429565.1 of Holophagae bacterium. GTDB lineage: Bacteria > Acidobacteriota > Holophagae > Acanthopleuribacterales > Acanthopleuribacteraceae > Acanthopleuribacter. The sequence goes on from JAUIFE010000020.1 coordinate 85,338, forward strand.
AAGTCGAGAATTTCCTGGTTGCGCCGCAGCACTAAAATTTGCCGGCCGATATTGGCAGGTGCATTGATGAGGGCCGAACGCAAACCGTTTAACCACAGTTGTTGCTCGGCAGGCGCGACGGTGCCCAGAACCGACGGCGCCGGCGCGTCGACGCGAACCCCTGGCACCTCGAGCAACGCTTTTTGCGCCAAAGCGGTTTTTTCGATCATGCGCTCGTAAGCGATTTGGGCTGTATCGCCAAAAGTGAAAATGCCGTGGTTGATCAAAATCAAACCCTCGACCGCAGGATTCTCTTCATAGACTTCGGCCGCTTTTTTGGCGAGGTCAAATCCCGGCATGATATAGGGCACGATGCCCATGCGGTCACCGTAAACCCGTCGGCAAATTAATTCGGCATCGGGCTGATTGGCCAGCGCCAAAACCCAGTTCGCATGGGTGTGGTCAATAAACTTATGGGGTAAAAAGGCGTGGAGTAAGGTCTCGACCGAAGGGTTGGGCGCGCTAGCGTCCATGAGACAACGGCGCACGGCATTAACCATGGCCTCATCACTCAAACTAACGCAGTCACGCAGATCCAACAGCGGTTGCAGCGCCACAGCGGGCAGGCCGGCGGGTTCAATGCCGCCAAGATCCCAGCCACTGCCTTTGACACGGAGCACCGGCACCTCGCGGTCGAGCTCATCGCGCGCCACAGTTTTAACACTGGTATTGCCGCCACCGTGAAGCACCAAACCGGGATCACCACCAAGCAAACGACTGGTATAGACACGCTCGGCTAAATCGACGCCGAAAGCGGAAAAATCGGCACGAAAGCGCGCCGCTTCATCATCACACCACGCACTACGAATCATTAAAGTTACCTCATCTTTCGTCCCGATCGGGACGGCGTCGCCGCACAGGCGCCCGCACGTTGTGTCGCATAAAATCCTATCGGGCTAAGCTTAGCCCGAAGCTGCGGCCAGGTAAAGCAAGCGAAGGGCGTCAAACCGAGGGCAGGTATCTCTCTGAGCAGCGAGGCCCCATGTTCGACCTGATGGAGAAACGCCACCCCGTATCGCGGAACGATTCTTGGCGGCGCCATCAGACAACCTGTTGGGCTGCAACGCGCAGTAACCTGAACTGAGCGATTTCATCCACCCGAATCGCTCAGTTCAGGAGTAAAAATGCTCGATATACTTTTCAAGGACACCTGTGCTTTTTCCTACGCGTTTCGCACCAACCTATTGCATGGATGACATCCACCCGAATCGCACACTTTAGGTAGGAAGAAGCCCCATGGAAACACCGCCCCGACCACCGACACCGAGCTTGTTCGAAAAAAAAAAAATAGACTAACCAACACGAAAAGCCGTCACTGCAAAACATTGACAACCAAATCCATCAATGCTACCTTGCCCATACTCTCTATACTTAAATTTATTCAATACCAGATAACCTTTCTTTGTCGCATACTTAACTTTCACCTAAACCATGCAATTCTTGGCTGCGAAACCATACAACGCTTGTTCTTTTCCCAACTCGTTTCGCTCCGATAATGTGCGCGATTTCATCCACTCGAATCGCTCAGTTCAGGTTCAAGCACCTGAATGACACATCAAACACCTAAAATAATATTTCGAGGCTGCTCATGACTATTCACCATTTGTACCCTCTCCTCCTTGCCCTGATGATGATCATGTTGATGAGCTGCACTTTCGAGCAGCAAAATCACTTGGGATCCATTGATACCGCCCGCTATGTCGTGGCCCAGAAAACACCCTCTTCGACTCACTACCGCTACCAAGACGAAACATTGATCATCCAAACCGACAAGAGGGTAAAGACACTGCCGGCCCTACCTGATCGACGCCTTCAAAGGTGCCAATCCGGCGACGACCTTCTGGTTTTTTCCATGGAACCCAACAACAACCTGTGGATCACCAAACCCAACGGCATCCGAACCGTCATTGAACTGGATAGCGTGAGCCCGATTCAAACTGTTGACATCGAAAACGACACTTTGTTTTTTGCTTCGCAAGAGCATAATCGACTCACATTTCGACGTCGCGACCTCAATGGCAAAACGCTTGCCCAGGAAGAACTGTCACTGAATATGCGCACCAAAGCCCGACTCTTTTCATTACTCCAAGCGGATCATTGGGTTGTTTGGGCGCCCGGCGCGGAAAGCTTGATTGTTTTCGATAAAAACCTCGCTTTGATTGATGTGCGCGCCGTGTTGCCGCCGGAAGCGGTAAAAGACTTGAACTTGGGGCTCATCGAAAATCTTGTGGCATTAAAGGAAGAAGGCAAAGAAGAAGACCTGGCGGAACTCTGCCAAGCCAACCAAGGTCGCACCATCGTCGTTAAACCCGTCGGTTTTTTTGCAAACCAAAACACGCTCTATTTTTCGTACTACCAGGCGGTTTTGGAGGGCTGCATCGACCAAAACGGCATTGGCGGAACCTGGACATCACAGATCTCTCAGCTCTCGCCAACGGCGGTCACACCGCATCAAATTAAAAGCTTCAAGGATTGGCGTGTATCGGGCTGGCACGGCACATCAGACGAGTTGCTCATTGCAAGTCGCCAAAAGAAAGATGACTCCTCCTGGCAATACCAGACACAGGTGCTCAAGTGATCGGCCTGTACCTATTGATGCTTTTTGACATCCTGAAAGCGAAACCGATCCCCTGCCCCGAAACCATGCTCGGTCTCAACGCCATTGAGCGCGCCGGTCAACATTGGTTCCTTTTGGATTCTCAGCAACAGACCATTTTCAAACTCGATGCCGGCGGAAGGCTCGTTTCAACTTATGCAAAACGAGGCTTCGGCCCGGGTGAAATGCAACGAACCCAACAGTTTCGTGTCTACGCAGATCGGCTGTATCTATGTGACCTGCGTCGACAAACCCTCACCCAACTCACCACCGACTTTGAATTCATCGCCGAGTACAAAAACATGGGTATGATCCGCGATGTCGTGATCACCCAAAACGCTGTTTTTGTTTTGAGTTGGCGTGCAGAAAACGGGCATATGATTCAAAAATACAACCCGGATATGCAACTACAAACATCGTTCGGAACAGCGCTTCAAGGTCGCGCCCTGACCGGCTCTCAAGCCGGTAGCCTTTTGCTTATCAACCAAACGCTGGTTTTCCAACATATCGGTTTACCACAACTCGAGTTTTTCGACCTGAACGGCCGCCGCTCGCAGAAGATCACCTACCCCCAGTTCGAAGGCCCATTACTCACAGAAAAACACTTCATGGGTTCAGGCCAAACAACCCAAATTCTTACCGGGTGTTTTTATCAAAATAAGAATTTTTACATCAGAGTTCGCGGCCATAAACCCGATGATATTTCCATATTTTCTTTTCCGGAAAAAAATCAACACTTTAGCCAGTTAATTCCGTTCCATGTCGACCTAATTCGCTCTAGTAGCGGTACGGTATTTGAAGTGGTCTCCAATGACGATAACATACCGCAAAGTTTCAAACCTTATATCTTCAAAAAGGAGATTCGACCATGAAAATGAAAGTTTTAATCTTTTTATTGCTCTGCACAGCCGGAAACCTATTTGGCGCACGTGGTATTATGTGCGGTTACGAGTGTTTTGATTCGTGGGATCCAGATGGTGACGAGCACTGTGTTTACATGAACCAAACCAATAATCATAACTCCTGCATGCTCTTGCGTGTTGGTGGTCAATTCGTGTGTCGCCAACTTTGGTGCGTTTGATAAAAAAGGCCGGCCGGCGAGCAATGCGACTCACGCCGGCCGCTTTAACTTTGAACACCAAACACACCGGGGTCGGGTCATCACCGGCAAACGCAAAGCAAAAGCCACAAGCACGAGACTTAAACCTAAATTGAGCGATTCTTGGCGGCGAAATCGCCCAACGCTTGACGTTTTGCGCGATTTCAGCCACCCGGATCGCCCACTTTAGATTAAACACCAGAAGCGCTAAGCCAAGCCTTTTAGATAAAGGCTCTCTATTTCGCAAACCGACTTATGCCGGCCATGGTTCGGCTCATGCCAGGTAACCCACAAGCTTTAGGGTTGGTAACATCGCACAAACGGTGCGGTGAGTGGTGGGCAACTCACCGGCCGTTTGGTGCACTGTGTGTCACGCAACCGGTTTTGGGTTACACAACAACGGCATGCGACGCACGTGTGTGCTTTTGGCCCCCCTGGGTCGGGACTGAACCGGCCCTTAGACAAGCCGTTGGGGCGTGCACACATCCACGCGTATCTGGCTTTTGTTCAAAGCCTTGGTTAGGGTTTCGAACTGGTCCGGTTGAATTTCACCCTCAACCGATTGACCGGAAACCGACAAACGATCCGGAAAAACCACCATTGCCTGCCCATAACGTTTTTCCAACTCTTCGAACAAACCATTTAGTAACAACCGGCGGGTAGCGCGATCACTACTGGTTAAAACCGGCTGATAATGAAAAGTCACCGGGACCGCTTGATCACCGACATTTTTTCTTCGCGAAACAGAGCTGTTTGGCATCGTTCGAACCATCATGTACCTCACTTGGATCCTATTTTCAAATTAGGTTCTGTTCTGGGTTGGTGCAACCCGATTAGCCGTTTTTTTTCAAGGAATTGGATGGTTGTCGCGCATGAAAACCAGCATTCGCTTTGGGGTTCAAAGGTTACAAGGTGTCTAGATCTGCGAACAATCGGCCGACGCCGACCGCCCTTTTCGACGCACCTTCGACCGGCTTGGTGTGGTGGGTCAGAATTTCTTGTTTAAGGCCCGACGCCGTCCACGCGCGACCTTGCGCCATGTACTTCTCCAACACCAACGCGGCAAAACCCGCCACCACCGCCGTGGCGGCCGAAGTGCCACTCTGACAACCGACCAAGGTTTCCCTAGGCGGATTTGGCACGAGCTTGCCGTTTGCGTCTCGTGGCGCCGGCAGAGTTGACATCATGGCCACGCCGGGTGCCGCCAAATCGGGTTTATCCAGGCCGTAAGGGGTGGGACCATGGCTCGAGAAAGCGGCCGGTCGCGGCGGATCGGTTGCGACGGCACCCACGGTTAAGGCCAAGGCGGCATTACCCGGGCAATTTAGTTCACAGGAGCCCGCAGGTAGCAAACAATGGTTGTTACCGGCCGCCGCAACGACCAAGATATTTTCCAATAATACCGCGTTATTTACAGCAGTACAGAGAGTGCAACGCCCTTGGTTACAGGTCCAACCATGCCCAACCGCAAGGCTTGTCGGCAAGTGATTAAAACCCAAACTGAGCGATATGATGTGCGCGCCCAAATCAAGCGCGGCGTCGATGCCGCGCGTCACGGCAGCGTGGTTTCCCATACCGTCGGCTTGAAGCACCTTAACATTCAGCAAGTCCACAGCGGGAGCCAGACCACAAAGAGCAGGATCCCGTGATGCAATTAACCCGGCACAGAAGGTGCCGTGCGCGCCGGGAACAGCGGTTGACTCACCGCAGGTTTCCAGCGAGGTGCAAACCTGCAGCCAGGGATGATCACAATCAACACCACTATCAAGCACGGCAAGGCGGACACCTTGACCGGTCCACCGAGCAGGCCGACGCGGCCATATCGGCAGATTTACCGCCGCCGGCCGTGCCGTCTGCACCACCTGTCGGGCGGGGTCTAACTCAATCCAAGCGATTTCCTTTAGCGGTTGTAGCTTTTGAATTTGGGGCACGGTGAGGTAGGCACTAAAGGCGTTGGCGATGGGCGACAAGTGCAGCCGACAACCGGTCAACACGGCGATTTTCGCTTGCACGGGTTCCGCCTCGCGCTGCACTCTGCGCCGATAGATTCGCCAAGGTTCGCTGCCGACAGGCCGCATCCGTGGGACTTGTAACACAATGGGTAGGGTTTCTTGTGCGACACATGCCGCCACGGCAAGATTACCCTGAGAACGCGGCCGCGATAGCCGGGCCGCGTCCCTTATTTGGCATTTCAAAAGCATTCCCAGCTCAGCCATAACATCTCCTTAGAGGACAAATTAAGAAGCCTGAAAAACACGGCCCCTCACTTTATTGACCCCGCCAAAAGCGCAAAACGCCTCATCGAAGATGAAAGTTTTTTCCAAAAAGTGACCGCCACAATACACGCGGGCCACGAAAAACCCACCCAAGCAGCGGCTCGACTTAGCCTAGAAATGAAAAAAGCCACCCGGTGAGGGGTGGCTTTTTAAGGGAAACCGGAAAAGGCGGTTTATTGAGCGCGACCAACGGCTTCAAGCAAGGCGTTTTCCGCGTTTTTCTTGGGGTCATACTGGGCACGACGTTCGAAAAGGTAGGCACCGAGAAGGTCGCCGCCATTTTCGTTTTGAATGCGCTCAACAATCTCAAAGCGTTTTTCTTTGAGGTCGTCCATGTTGACGTCTTCTTTGGCCTTGAGGCGAACCAAAACGTAGTTGGTGCTGCCGAAAGCTTCGAATTCGCGCTGTTCCAAGAACTCGCCTTCGGCAAGCGGGAAAAGATCATCGTTGAAGTCGACGTCATTGCGAATTTGGAAAGGCACGCCGTTGGCGTTGACAGAACCGGTCGTCATGATCATGTTGTCCTTAAGCCATTCACGATCGCCTTTAAGCTCGCGCAAGGTTTTTTCTGGTGCTTTGCCGGCGGCGGCCACCATCTCGTCGAAAAACTTGAGGATGAATTCTTTTTCGGCCAAGGTTTTGGCCATTTTGCTAACGCGTGGTTTGTTGGTTTCCAAATCCAAGGTTTGGCCTTCGCGGGTGGCAACCCACATCATCACGATTTGACCACCGGGGATTTGGACAGCGGGCGAAATATCGCCTTCTTTTTCCAAGGTAAAAGCGGCGTTGCGAGCAGCGGCGGCACTTTTGAGCGTGGGGCCCATTTCAGCGGTGGGATCGTTGTCGAAGAACAATGACTCTTGAACGGTCACCTCTTGCTTGGCGGCGGCGGCTTCGAAACCTTCGCTTTTGGCCAGCTCAACAAAGTTGGCGACCTGAGTGCTCATGGCTTCGCCGGCGAGACGACCCTTGAGTTCGCTTTCAACGGCTTGGCGCACGTCCTCAAATTCGGGCAGCGACTCGGCTTGGAAAGCGGTACGTTGAATGATGTGGTAGCCAAACTGAGTTTTGACCGGTGCGGAAATGTCCCCGTCGGCACTCAAAGCAAAAGCGGCTTGGGTAAAAGGCGGCACCATGCGGTTGCGATCAAAGAAACCCAAGTCACCACCGCGGGAAGCGGTTGAATCGTCAGAAAACTTTTTGGCGGCTTCGTCAAAAGCCATGCCGTCAGCCAAGGCTTTTTGCGCTTCGGCAATTTTTTTCTGGGCGTCTTCATCAGACAAGAAACCTTCACCGGTTTTCACCAAAATGTGGCTGGCTTTCATCTGTTCAGGTTTGCGGTAACGCTCGATGTTTTCATTGTAGTGCTGGAGCGCTTTCTCATCGCTGACGGTGAGCTCGGAACGAAGATCGTTCAGCAACCAACTGACAAATTTAACTTGACGCTGTTCACCAGTGACAAATTCGGAAGGGTTCGCTTCGACCAACTGCTTGAGTTGGGCATCGTCCAGCTTAACTTCGTTGGTGACGTGGAAGTTGCGAAGCGCGATGTATTCGAGAGTGACTTTGCGGTTTTCTTCGGAAAAGCGCTTTTGAACTTCATCCTCGGAGACGTATGCGCTGTTGGCAAAAATTTGGCGAAACTTGTCGCCGAGCAGGGCTTGGTCGCGCAGGTACTGCTCGTAAGCGGTAACCGGCATGCGGTATTGGCCGCGAATATAGCGCGCATAGGCGTCGTTATCGGCGTAGTTGCCGTCGGCACCGGTCCGAATACGAATGATAAGGTCACGTAATTCGTCATCGGAAACGGTCATATCGAGCGCTTCGGCGCCGTCTTGAAGGATGGCTCCCTGGACCAGGTTGGACACGACAAATTGATCGACTTGCGCTGCTTCCATACCCCGAAACTGATTTCGAATGTTGATTTCCTGGATGAGTGCATCTCTACGTTTAATGGTGGTAGACCCGATCGTTGCAATCGTATCACCCTGAGCTATGGGAGGAGCTTCCCCGAAGGAAAAGAGAACGTAGCTACCCATGGCGACACACACCAAAACGATGATGATGTTGCGGGCAGTTTCATTTTTTCGCATGAACTTTAGCACTTGAAAAACTCCTCAGGTACCTCGGTCACATTAACCGAGCACCGGTTTATGGCTGCTCTAGTGAATGGCTGCGGACGCCCACTCCGGCCAAGAGGCCAAAAGGAAGGGGGCTCAAATAACGCTCACGCATCAGATCCCTTAATGTAAAGAAAAGAACCCGGCGACGTTGAGAAGGTCCGCGGCGCCCTTGCACTAGCAGGATGGTTTCGGACACAAGATCGGTATTATAGAGCGCTTGTCAAGGCATCGCAACGGTGGAGTGCGTGAGAAATGCGGTAAAAACGCGAAAGGTGCTCCTCGCAAACCAGATGGCGGGGGATAAAGCAGAACAAGAGCCGAGTTGCATAAGATGGATCACCGAACCGAGCGCGACTCCATGCTAGTTTGTCTCTGAGCGACAGGACCCGAAGGCGGCGACAGTTGCCAACAAGGCTTGCCCGTGAAAGCAGCCGCCGAGAAAACCGCGTGGTCGTCGTCAAAGCAGTCAAAAGGCCGCGTGATTTCCCGATGAGCATGATTGTTTTCATTGCCGTACCATATCTGCTAAGATAGCCGCCGAGCACACCTGTAAATCATTGGCATCAAAAGCCAAGTCTCGCCCCCCTCAAGTCAGCGATTCGCGATAAATTCCTCCATTCAGGATGTTTTGAGATGAAGGCTAAAAAGATCAATATAACCTCAACTGAGATAAAAAAATGGGCTGTTTTCGGCATCGTTTTGTTGGGGCTGGTTTTGGTTTATTTAGCATTGTTCAACCCAAAGGGTGAAAAAGAAGCCCGCGAGGTTGTTGAACGGGCGCAAATTGCCCTACAAGAAGCGCGGGTCGCGGTGCAAACCCAAGCCGACAACGCGCCCAACCTCAGCCTGGAACAATCGGAAAAAGCGCTAGAAAAAGCGCAAAGTTTGCTGATCGAAAGCGATTACAACAGCGCCCAGCGCGAAGCGCAACGCGCTTTGCGCTTTGCACAAAGCGTGTTAGACCAGTACGACCCCAAGCAAACGCTGAAGGCCAAAGTGACCATCGGTGATTTTGCAGGCGGCGTGATGATCCGAAAGAATGCGCAGAGCGATTTTAAAAAAGCCAATCGCAACACGGTCCTGGAGCTAGGCGACCGCATTCGCACGCAAAATGACGGCGCCTGTCGCGTCGTCTTCCTGGAAGGCATGCGCATCCTCATGGAGCCCAGCAGCCTGATTAAAATTGACGAGTCGTTTCGTGGCGCGAAAGAGAAAAGCTTGCTGAGCCTGTTTTCGGATCGCGGCAGCTTAGAAGTCAGCACCAATGATCTCGGCCAGGGTCGCCGCGCCACCATTTCCACCGAGTTTACCCAAGCTTCGGTTTACAGCAACACCGAGCTTTACCATCAGGTGGAACAAGACATCACGACGCTGTTTGTGCGTCAAGGCCGCGTGGAAATTCAGGCAGGCCGTCAGACCGTCAATCTGGTGAAAGACCAAGGCGTCGTTATTCGTCGCGATCAACCCGGCGAAGAAGTTTTAGCCCTGTTACCATCACCCAAACCGACCAGCCCGACCAACTTCGATTCATTCAAGGCCAACGCCAACAACTTCGCCAAGGTTAACTTCACGTGGGACGCGGTGCCCGGCGCCAATGCGTACCATCTGGAAGTGAGCCGCGATCCCTACCTGCTCACCCTGGTGGAAGAACGGGAAAGCTTCCCGGGACAACGGGTCAGCATGCCCAACCTTCAGCCTGGCACCTATTATTGGCGCCTCACCAGCCAAAGCACGTCCGGGAAACTGGGCATGCGCAGCCAAATTCGCGAGTTCACGGTGACCGAAAGCACCCAAACCCGTGAAGTGAGCAATGTCGACAATGCACCACCGTCACTCACCGTCACCAAGGTCAGTGTGCAGGGCTACCTGGTGATCGTCCAAGGCAAAACCGAGCGCGACGCCCTGGTTCGAGTCAATGATGAAAAAGCGTTGGTCGATGACCGGACCGGCGACTTTTCTCACGCGACCACCATGCCGGGTCGAGGTATTTACACGATCAGCGTGGTCTCTGAAGATCGCGCCGGCAATCGCAGCTACAAACCGCAAAAGGTGCAAATCAACGAATAACGCTTGGCAATGAGGTGTCCGTTTTGAAACACGGTCCCATTTTACTAGTTACCGATTCGAAATACCTCCTTGCGAAGAACATTACCGGTGTGCTCAGTGCGAGCGAATTTAGCCCGCACCATCTCACCACCGCCGCTGCGACCTTGATCGACCACAAGTTGCCAACCGACAAACGCGACGAAATTACCGCGATTTGTATCGGACACTGCCATCCCTTTTTCCTTTATCACTTGCCACGCCGACCGGCCGAAGAGCAGCGCCGCGAACAACACGAGGTCACCCTTACTTTTCTGCACAATCACAACGAAGCGGAGCAGGTACCGCCATCGCAGGAAACGATTGATAAAATTCACCTCAAGACCCTGATTGACATCATCACCACCACCAACTCCCTGCTGCAGCCCGAAGACGTCATGCACACGGTGATGAAGCGCATCCACGAACTGATTACCTGTGAAGCTTGGTCGGTGCTGATTCTCGACGAACACCACCCCGACACGTTGCGCTTCGCGGCGGCGTCCGGCCCCTCCAAAGAGAAACTGCACGATCTCCAAATCCAATTCGGCAAAGGGATTGCCGGCTGGGTCGCCAAACATCGCCAACCACTGATCGTGAACCAAGCCCAAGAGGACCCACGCTTTCTAAGTAAGATAGATAAAAACACCAATTTTCAGACGCGCAACATCTTGTGTGCACCGCTCATCAGTCGTGGGCGCACCCTGGGCGTTATCGAAATGATCAACCGTGACGACAAAAACGGCTTTAGCGAAAACGATTTGGAACTGGTGCAAATCCTGGTCAACCCGGCAGCGGTCGCCATTGAAAACGCCTTCTTGTTCCAAAAAGCGCAAACACTGACCATCCAGGACGACCTCACCAAACTCTACAACTCGCGCCATCTCAACCAGTGTCTCACTACCGAGATCAAACGCGCGCGGCGACTCAACCGACCGCTGAGTTTGGTTTTTTTAGATCTCGACGGCTTCAAAGCCGTCAACGACAAGTTTGGTCACCTCCAGGGCAGCCAATCGCTGATCGACATCGCCAAAATCATCAATGAATGCGCGCGTGACACCGATATTGCCGGCCGCTGGGGTGGCGACGAATTCATGCTGATCCTGCCGACAACGGACACCGAAGGCGCGGTCATCGTCAGCGAACGGATTCGCGACCGCATTGAGAGCTACCGCGTGCACGATCTCGCCATGAGCGCATCGATTGGCATCGCTTCGTTTCCAAACCACGGCCACCACAAAGAAGAACTGATGCAATTAGCCGACAAAGCAATGTACCGGGTCAAAGAAAGTGGCAAAAACGGGATATTGGTCGCCGGCGATCTTTAATTCGCAAACCAAACGGCACTGAGGCACGTAGGATTCCCTAACGCGTCCTATCATCGATTCCCGTCACCCTCGTGCTTATGTTCGCGAACAAAGGATTTCTCATGACTCACTTTGAACGTTTCGGCGCCGGTTTTATGTTGGCGTTCACCGCCCTTTTTCTTGCGGCAACCCAGTGGATCGACGTCGCTTGGTACGTCACCTTATTGGGCACCCTTTTTGCCGGCTGGCTCGGTTGGGCGGCGGGAACAGCCACCGCCATTCTTCGCGACAAGCCTCCCGGTCAACCTCAAGGAAACAGCCGTCACGAAGAGATTGAGATCAGCAGCGCCAACGTCTAAGCCCTGGGTCCCCCGCGCGGAAAAACCATGGTGAAGGTGGTTCCCAAACCGTGGCCCTCACTGTTTGCGGTCAAAGCCCCGCCCATTTCGTCCATGGCCCGTTTGCAATAAGCCAAACCAAAGCCGTGACCGTCCTTTTTGGTAGTGAAGCCGTGAGAAAAAAGTTTGGCTTGCTGCTGGGGCGAAATGCCGACACCGGAATCAGTAATCGCTAATTTTACTTGGTCGTCGACGCGAAAAAGTTGTACGGTCAGCAAACGCGGCTCACAGTCAGCCATAGCCTCAACCGCATTTTTGACGAGGTTAATGAGGATGTGGGTCACCTTGGATTTGGGCAAGAACACAGGCTCGCGATAAGAATATTCTTTACCGACAACCACGGCGGCATTTTCGATAAGGCTTTTTTGGATGGCGAGCACCTCGTCGGCCAAGTCGGCCAAGGAAAAGGATTCCAGCGGCTCTTTGCCTTTCGCATAACTCTGCTGCGAGATAACCGCGCTTTTCATGATCTCGATTTTCTCGGCAATCGCCTCGACTTCTTGCGCCACGGCAATGCGCTCACTCTCAATTTTGAGCCCCAACTGCAAGAGGTAATCGGGCAACATCCGACCCCGCGGATCGTCGGCCAAGTAGCGCGGAAGGTCGCTTAAATTCTCCTCAATCAGGCGATTGGCCAACAGAAGCTGCTTAATACGAGAATCGTTAATTTGGGAACGAACCTGGTTACAGGAGACCGACACACTGTTGAGCACGTTGGCGACATTGTGGAGGATGGCGGTCGCGACCTCGGCCTGATCAGCGGCTTTGGCATGAGCCTCGGCCAGCTTTTGACGCGCGCTGCTTTCCAAGTCCTCGTCGCGATCGACCTCGCGGCGGGCTTCCCGTTTCACTTCAACGGAAACCTTAAGGCGCGCAACCAATTCATCACGGGCAAAGGGTTTGATGAGATAGTCGGTCGCACCGGCTTGGAACAGGGCCAACAAACCTTTTTGCTCATCCCTAGCGGTCAAGATAATGACCGGGATGCCGCGCATGCCCAATTCACGGCGAATTTTCCGACACAAAATATCACCGTTCATTCCGGGCATTTCGAGATCGGTAATCACCATATCGATGGTTTCGTGACTGTCACAGAGAATGTCAAAAGCGGTATTGCCGTCGCCCGCCTCCAAGACTTTGAGCCCTTCCTCTTTAAGGCTGGACGCCAGCATGTTCCGAATGAACTTGCTATCGTCGGCAACCAACGCGGTAAGGCCGTGCAGCGGGCTTACCGGCCGCAAAATGCGATTAATGGTTTCTGCCAGTGTGCCGGGTTTAAAACCCTTGATGATGAAATCGGTCGCGCCTTTGTTAAAACTTTTAACACGACCTTCCAAGGACTGGTTGGATGTCACAAAAACAACCGGAAGCACTTCGCGATTTTTGTCGGCCTTGCCAAAGTGGGCGGTAAACTCTTCCGAGCGCAAGTGTTCACAGGTTTCGTAGCCGTTCATATTGGGCATTTCGACATCGAGCACAACCAAATCGATTTGCTCTTCTTTGACGAGGCGTAAGGCGGCCAAACCGTCATGCGCCTCAAACGTCCCATATCCGGCTTTGGACAGCTCTTTGGCGTACATCCTGCGGCAGACGCGACTGTCGTCGACTATAAGTACATTCATCATGGTAACGGCCTGTCAAAAAACACAAGCTCGGTCAAAGTCAGCGCAAGCTGTTGTGACCAAACTACTTTTTGATTCTCAGCGAGATTCGTTTCACGACGGAAAGCGGTGCCCCAAGCATAGCTCATTTACCCAAAAAAGTCACAGACTCGGCAAGTTTCCAGACCAAAAAGCGCGGTACGTATGGCCGATACGACCCACAAGTCCGGCACAAAATTCTGGGGCGCAAGCGAACACACAAACATGGGGTACGGACTTCTTTTCACAAGCCACCGCGCCCCAAAGCTTTGGCCAAAATCGACGCGGCGGATGGCACACTTGGGCCCGAACCGCCATGGGGGTTAAAGCCCCGCTTCCTCATGGTTAGCGTCCAAACCCTTCGCCCGCTCCAAACGCAACCGATCACCCACGGCCAATTCAAAATAGGCCAAGGCACTGCCGCCATTGACGGCCAGCTCCAGAAAGCCGTTACTGCTTTGAATCATCAGCGGCGCTCCAGTGGGCACAGCCGCATAGGCTTGGCTGAGCTGGGTAACACGGCGACCATTGAGGGTCAGACACCAGTCAAAGGCATCAAACGCTACCTGATCGGGACCAATGTTGGTTAAACAATTGCCAAACACATCGGCATAAACCACGGTGCCTTCGACAAAATCGTCACCGACCGTCGCTTCCGCCAAATCCAATTCGGCAAAGGAGGTCATCGCCGACCCAACCTCTTCCGGCGGCAAACCACGTGACAGGTGCGCGGCAACCGGGGCAAAAACATCGCGGCCGTGAAAAGTACGACTGATGTCCGGCAAACAAAAGCCGAGTTGGGTGACCGCAAACACGCGCTGAACCGGGGTAAGTTGATCAATTAATGTAATCAGGCCGTTGTCGGGCAAGACGTAGAGGGCATGCGCGGTTTCTACGACCACGGCCTCGCGGTCACTCCCGACACCGGGATCAATGACGGCGACATGAATCGTGCCTTCGGGAAAGTAAGGGCACGCATTGCGCAACACCATCGCTCCGGCGGCGACATCCTGACGCGGAACGGCGTGGCTGATATCGACAATCTGCGCTTCGGGGTTGATCGATAAAATCACCCCTTTCATGGCACCGACAAAACCGTCTTGGTCGCCGAAATCGGTCGTCAAGGTGATCAAGGGCAAGGCTTCTACCCGTTCTTCTTGCATGCTTTCACCTCGTTAAGGATTTGCTGCGTCTATGGTAACCCGAAGTCGGCGATGAGGAAGGGGGTTAAGGCAACCACAAACAGGGGGCCAATGACCGACAGCCAAACGGACCCGATGAAACCCAGCTCAATCGCTCGATAGCTTTAAACCAAGGTCCGGCAAATCTTCCAGCTTCTTCTCGGTCAGTTGGTCGTTGAGCGCCACGACCGATTCCGGCACAGCCACGTTGTGGCGCTTGCCCAGATCGATGATCACCTCGGCGCAGCGTTTGACGGCTTTGCCTTTAACCACCGGGCTCTCGAGAAACTTGGCGAGGTGACCGATAAAACGCGGATCGTTGAGGTTCAGCAGCGCATCGAGTAAAGCAAGCTGTTCCGATTCATTGCTTTGCGAGGTCAGTTTTTGAAAAAACGGTTTGGCCAAACGCATATCGCCGTAGCGATCCAAAGCCTGAATGGCCGCCATCGACGATTCGTCTTGGTTGAGAAACTCCACCAAAATCGGCAAGGCCTGCGGCGATTTCATGGCGGCTAATACCTGCATGGCGCTGTAGCGAACCATCCAATCGGGGTTCTTGAGCTCCTGTAAAAAAAGCGGTCCCAACTTGGGGTTTTTCATAATTTTGGCGAGGTTCATGGCCTGAACGCGCACGGCCTGCTCGGGTTGATCGCGCATCAATTCCAAAACAATCGGAACAAAGGTGTCGCCGATGGTGCCCATCAAGCGGTAAATATCGTCGCGAACTAGGGGCGAGACAGAGTCGGCAAACAACAACAGTGACCGCGTCGCCTCTTTGAGATCGGGCATCCCGGCAAACATTTTCAAGGCGGTCTGGGCAACCTTCTGATCCGAGGCGCCAATGGCTTTAATGAGTTCTTCCAGAACGTAATCCGGCGCATCTTGCATGGCTTGGCCCAAAGCTTGGGAAAGCGCGCCAACCATGTCGCCTTGTTGGTAGGCAAGCGCGTGGATAAACACGGGAATGTTTTTGAGATTGGGTTGGTTGAGTAGGGCTTTTAAACAAAGCGCCGCCGTCTCGGGTGCGCCAACGGTGGCAAAGTGCCGCAGTTGGGCTTGAAAACCCTTGCCGCCAATGGCAATCACCTGCTTCAGCATTACCTCGGCAATCGCCGGTTGTGGATCGTTGATCAAGGCCAGCACCAACTCGCGTTGCTGGAGACCGTTTTCCTGCTTAATCAGCAACTTCAGCGCCTTCTTGCGCAGGTTGACGTCCTTTTGATTGATCATTTTGGCGATTTCGGTAAAGACTGTCGGCGACTTGCACATGCCGATGGCGGCGGCAAGATCGCTTTCCACTTCGGGCCGGCGCTCACCGGCGTACAGCTTCACCAATTTCTCTAATTTGTGCGGATCGACGTTTACCGAGATTAATGCGGCGGCAAATTTTTTCGACACCGGTTGCTGCAGCAGCGGCACGACGTCGTTGAGATCGGCATCGGCAAAACTTTGATAAGCCGCCATCGCCTTTTCGATCAGTTGGGCGTTAATACGGCCGGCCTTCACGGCGGCCAAAAATTCTTTGCGCTTATGGGGCTGATCAAACATAGCGTACCGTCCTAAAACTTACCGGCGTCTTGCAGGGCGCGATGTAGCGGGGCCACAAATTTTTGATAGCGTTGGTGATGGGTTTCGATCAGGCTGACAAGCTCGCCGACATCGGCATGGTTCACAACCAAGTTGACGCTGAGACAAAAGGCGTGAAAAGCATCCCCGGTTTTGAAGCCGTCACCCAACAAAACCACATACTGGCGGCGTCGCAACTCCATGTTCATGGCAGCCAAAGCCTGGTAGACGGGATCCTGCGACGGAGGGCCCTCGGGCACCAAGAAAACGAAGGGATAGACGGTGTATTTCAAAGACTCGAGTACCGCAGGCAGGTAGGCGCTGTGTTTTGCTTCACAACCCAACTGCCCGGCGACCTCCCGCAGCGGCGCGATTCGTTCCGCACTGCCAACCAGCAACGCCGGTTGATCGCCATCACTCAAAACGGCTAACTCAGCTTCCAAACGTGCTTCATCGACGTCGTCTTCGGCCGGGGGACGCATCTTCTCCACCGGCACGGTGAGGGCCGGATCGGCCAACCCAGGCGGCGGACCGGCAATCGGCACGGTCGGTGCCCCGGCCGGATTGTCACCACCCGCAATCAAACGAATTTCAATGCGAAAACTCTTGTCACGACCCAGAACGACCCGCATCGGCAAACTGTGACCGTCAACTGGGAGCGAGACCTGCACATCACGGCCCCACTGAAACTGGCCCATGACATCGACGGGCAACGACGCCTTTAACCAGGCCATCAACTGCTGGTTGTTGACGGCCCCGCCCATCGGTTTCTGAGCCCCGTCTTTGGAAAGAATCACCGGCTGACCGGAGACCAACAGCAGCATCTCGCCGCCTTGCACCGACGGGTGCTTCACCAAAGATTGTAAATCTTTCATCGCCATGGCTCGTCTCCCGAAAGCAACACCGACGCCGTTATACGCCGCGTTCCTTAATGGTTTTAATCACTTGTTCCAAGGCCGCTTTTTCCTGGGCGTCGACAGCTTTGTCGGCAATCACTTCCAGTTGGGTCACGTGTTGGAACTTGCCCTTCTCCGCGATTTCCTGCAGCGCCTGCTTCTTCATCTCGGTGAAGCGTTGGTTGGCCAACTTAAACGAAACCGGGAAAACCGGCGGCAGAATCTCTTTTAAAGCAGTGGTCATGTCCTCGTCGGCTACGGTGATTTCCTTAAGTGAGCCCAGTTTGTATTCGACCAGAGCGGCCTCGCCCCCGCCGGTGGAACCGGACGCAATGACGAAGCCCTTGGGGTTGGCGGCACGCACGCCCTTAATTTCCCCGAGCAATTTGATCGGAAAGATCAGTTCAAGCTGACTGCCGGAGCCTTCGACGCGCGGTTCGTAAATGACCCAAGCACCCTGACCTTGAACCTCTTTGCGAATCGGGAACTCGTCGCCGCTGCCAGGCCATACCTGCTTGATTTTTTTGCCCAGTTCGGCGGCGGAATTGTCGAGTGTCAGTTCCAAGGCATTTTCATCTTCAATGCCGCGCTCTTGTTTCATGCGATCAATCATGCGCGCCAGCACGGGACGGTTGGAACAGTAGGCCAGCGCCGTTTCTTCGGTAATTTTGTCTTGTTCGTAGAGATCGGCAATCGCCTGATCGTGGGTTTGCCAACCGCGGTTGCGGCTCACGCTCATCACTTCATAAAAGGTTTTCTGTTCGCTTTCGCCGTTTAGCACCATGTCTTTAACGCGCAGGTTGACGCCCATAATTTCCTGCGACGGCACCCGGCCGCCACCTTTCTTTGGCAACAAACGCTGGTTCACCACATAACGCAAGCACTCGTTGAGGCGTCCGCGAATTTGGTCTTCCTCTTCTTTGTCGAACATGCCGACGATGCGGTTGATGGTTTGACCGCAATCGATGGAGTGCAGGGTCGATAAAACCAAGTGACCGGTACTGGCAGCGGCCAAACCAATATCGACGGTTTCGCGGTCGCGCATCTCGCCAATCAGCATGACCTTGGGCGCCTGCCGCAAGGCGGCCCGCAAGCTGGAATGAAAGGTATCGAAGTCGGAACCCAATTCGCGTTGGTTGAAGGTCGCCATCTTGTGCGGGTGAACGTACTCGATCGGATCTTCGATGGTGAGGATATGGATCGGACGGGTCTCGTTCATTTCGTTGAGCACGGCGGCAAGCGTGGTGCTTTTACCACTGCCGGTCGCGCCGGTCACCAAAATCAAACCGTTTTTCTCGGCCGCCATGTCCTTAAAAATGGTGGGCAAGCCCAAATCGTCTAGGGTCAAAATCTTGGTTTCCAGCTTGCGCAATACCAGGCTGTAGGTCTGCTTGGTTTGGAAGACGTTGACCCGAAAACGACATTCGCCCGGCACCTCGTAGGCGCAATCAGCGGAGCCGGCGCGGACCAGCGTGTCATATTGGCCGGGATCTTTGCCGATGACAGCCAAAGCCAGCATTTCGGTTTGATAGGGTGTTAGTTGCTCAAGCGGCGGATCGAGCGCCACCGGCACCAAAGAACCACCGGCCTCCACCTGCAGCGGTTTGCCCGGGGTAAAGTTGAGATCGCTGGTGCCCTTCTGCGAACGCAGCATGGTCATTAGAATGCGGTCGGTATCTTTTTTACGCAGCATGTTTCCACCTAACCCATGGCCAGCTCGTCGGGCGCCTCTTTCAACAGCGGCGCGAAGCGTTCCTTGTTAATGCATTTCTCAAAGGCTTCCTCGACACTAATCCAGCCCTTATCAAGCAGCTTGGCAATGGCGTCGTCGAGGGTTTGCATCCCGGATTTGACCGAGGTCTGCATGACGCTAAGTAATTGGTGCGTTTTGTTTTGGCGAATGACGGCGGAGGCGGCGTTGTTCACGACCAGAATCTCAAGCGCGGCGCAGCGACCCGGCTTATCAACCCGACGGAACAAGTTCTGGGCAATCACGCCCTTAAGCACATCGGCAAGGGTGACGCGAATGCGTTCCTGTTGCGATGCGGGAAAGACCTCGACGATACGGTCAACGGTTTTCATGGCACTGATCGTGTGCAGGGTGCCAAACACCAAGTGACCGGTTGCGGCCGCTTCAATCGCCAGCTCAATCGTTTCCAAGTCGCGCATTTCCCCAACCAGGATAATATCGGGATCCTCGCGCAAGGCGCCGCGCAGGGCGGCGGTAAAAGACTTGGAGTGGGTGCCGATTTCGCGGTGGTTCACCAAACAGGATTTACTGGCGTGCACGAACTCGATGGGATCCTCAAGGGTAAGAATATGGTCGGTGCGGTTTTTATTGGCGTAGTCGAGCATGGCCGCCAGGGTCGTGGATTTACCACTACCGGTGGGTCCCGTCACCAGCACCATACCCTTGTGCAACATCGATAAACGCAAACAAATCGGCGGCAGACCCAATTGCTCGACGGTCAAAATTTCGCTGGGAATTTGGCGAAAAACAGCGCACACACCGTACTTCTGTTGGAAATAGTTGCAGCGAAAGCGCGCCACACCGGGAATTTCGTAAGCAAAGTCGAGATCGCCGGTTTCTTCAAAGAGTTTTTGTTTTTCTTCGGGACATATCTCGTAAAGCAAGGACTGCAACTCATCCTGGGCAAGCACGTGGTACTCGATTTCACGCAACTGGCCGCTGACCCGAATGCGCGGTTTGTTGCCCGCCGACATGTGGAGGTCGCTGCCTCCTTCTGAAACCATCAGGCGAAAGAACCCGTCAATTTTGGCCATAACGTTACACCTTTATTCCATTGTGCTGCGGCAGGCGCGGTAAAGCACCCGCATTGATCCACGCCGACGCGTCGGTTGCATCGTCTGGCGACGGCCGACCCCGTGCATGCTTGAGACGCTGCGGCAGACCGCAGCCGTCGGTTGGTGACCGCTCCCGCGCGCCGCCGGCGTGAAACCATGACAGCAGGCGCCGACCGACAATCGATGGGTCGCGTCAAACGGAACGCGGGTCGAGTGCAGGGTGACAAACGCAAGAGTTGCAGTGGTTTTCAGCATTGGTGCGAAACCCCGGTGAAACATGCGGGCTGGTGAAAACATCGGTAATCCCAAGAAGAAAGGAGATCATGACGATGAGTCCATTCTTGTTGGCGCGCGTTTTTCGAAAGGTTTTTGGGGGATGAACGAGGGATATTATACCCGAGGCGGGCGCGAAGGGCGAGCGCGAGTTTTTACCGGGCCAGGTGGGATCAGCCGGCAACCGCCGCCGGGTACGGCCACACCATGAAACAACGCATGTTCAGACGGTTTCCGCGACCAATCGGGGTCGCAGTAGTCACGGAAGCAAAGAAATCCAGCTTGACAGGCGCGTTTCCGGGCCAGGCTCAGGTATAATGAGGCCATAACGTTTTCAAAAGGTTTGTTTCCCTTTCGATTCCCACGGTGCGCTGTGTCGGGTCGACGCAACGCTGCTATTGGTTGCCGTCGCCGCGCTGAGCCCCCGGGGTGTCGATCATCACATCAGACCGTTGGGTTTAGACGGAGGTGCCGACATGCAGTATCAGGTTCCCACCACCAAGGTACACGTCGTCATTGAGATTGCCGGCCAGGAAGAATTGAAGGGCACGGTGTTCATCAGCGAAAACATCTTTTCGCACACCATGAAGCCACGCCTGGAGGATTTACTCAATCAACAGCGGCGCTTTTTTCCGTTCTTGCTGGAGGACGAGGATTACATCCTGTTTAACAAGTCCCAGCTCATTTTGCTGCGCAGCTCGGAAAACGACAGCCATGACCTCGAAGAACAACTGATGCTGGAGCCGCAAACCGTCACCCTGGTTCTCGACAACGGCAATGAACTCACCGGCAACATCTACCCCAACCTGCCACCGGACCAACGGCGCGCCTCCGATTTCTTCAACCAAGACGAGACCTTTCTGCCGATTTACCGCGAAAATGAAAAAGTGATTGTCAATTTAGACCATGTGTTATTCGTGCGCAACTAAACGCACCTAGGCCGTTCTTTATATTATTAAGTACTAGAGGTCACCATGAAGCCCTATGCCCTCGCCGTCCATGGCGGCGCTTGGAATATTCCCGATGCGCTTTGGCCCGCCCACCAGGAAGGTTGTCGCCGCGCCCAAGCCGCCGGCGAAGCCGTTCTGGCCGACGGTGGTTCCGCCGTAGCGGCGGTTTGCAGCGCGATTCGCGTGCTTGAAGACGACCCCACCTTTGACGCCGGCAAAGGGAGTTTCCTCAATGAAGACGGTGTGGTGGAGCTGGACGCCGGTCTGGTAGAGGGTCACAAGCTGCAGTACGGCGCGGTGCTGGGCGTCGCCCGCGTCAAAAACCCCATCGATCTGGCGCACCACATCATGACCCACAGTCGTCACTGCATCTTTTTTGGCGAAGGTGCCGAACGCTTGGCCCAGCAGGCGGGGTTGGCGGCCTGCGATCCGGCCGATCATGTACTGGAACGCGAGCGCCTCCGCTTCGAACAGTACCGCGACCAGCCGGAATCACGCGACGAAAGCGTTTGGCAGGCGAGCGGACACGACACCGTCGGCGCCATCGCACGGGACCGAGCAGGCAACCTGGCGGCGGGGAATTCCACGGGCGGCATCCCCAACAAACAACGCAACCGTGTCGGAGACGCGGCATTGATCGGCAGCGGCCTCTATGCAGACAACGAAGTGGCGGCGGCACTTTGCACCGGTTGGGGTGAGAGCATTATGCGAGCGGGCATGATCCACCAAGCACTGAGCTATTTAAAAACAGCGGGTGACAGCGCGGAGAACGCGCAAGCGGCGGCACAAGCAGCGGTCGATCACTTGGCACGACGGGTCGGCGGCTTTGGCGGCATGCTAATCATGACCCGAGCAGGGTATTGCGGGGCGGCCTTCAACACGGAACGGATGGCGTTTCGCTTGGCGGACGGGCAATAAAAGGCGAACGAAGGCGCAAAACGACGTTTTTTACAAACTTTATGGCCGGCCGACTTGACATTCGCATTTTGACTTTCTAATGAATAGCTAAACCAAAGCAAGGTTGTCTCTCATCTTAGGCCCAGCGCGGGTCCTGGGACTTTTTTGCTTTTTTTTAAAAAATAGTTTGACAGTTACCGGGCTCCCGCCTAGAATTGCCTCTTGTTGACGCGGGGTGGAGCAGCCAGGTAGCTCGTTGGGCTCATAACCCAAAGGTCGGAGGTTCAAATCCTCCCCCCGCCACCAATCTTCTCAAACACCTGGCAACACACGAAAAAGCCCCGCACTTGCGGGGCTTTTCGCGTTTCAGGCCTCAGGTCTGCGCGCCGGTTTTGGCGCCACGACGCGACGACCACGCCTTTTCCCGCGTGATCGCCGAACAGGCGGCCTTGACCGCCCTCGAAACGCGTTAGCCCAGGATAAAACCGGCGACGGTGTAGAGCGCCAGTGCTGTTCCGCCGGCGACCATGGCGTAAGGCAACTGGGTGCGCACGTGGTCGAGCAAATCACAGCCGGCCGCCAAGGACGCGACCAGGGTCGTATCCGAAATGGGCGAGCAATGGTCGCCAAAAACGCCGCCACCGAGAATGGCGGCCAACAACAGGCTGTGCGGCAAGCCAAAGGCAGCAGCCAAAGGCATACCGACCGGAATCAAAATGGCGAAGGTTCCCCACGAGGTGCCGGTCGTGAACGACATTAACCCACCGGCCAAAAACAGCAGTGGCGCAATGGCGAAGGCGGGCAAGGTCGACCCAATCCAACCCGCGACAAAGATACCCGTCCCCAACTCGCGGCAACTCTTGCCAATGGTAAAGGCCAATAACATCAACAGAACCAAGGGCAACAACTTACCCATGCCCTGATAACTCAGTTCCAGAGCGCGCGAGTAGGAAAAGACGCGCTCGCGGACCAGCACGATGAGGGTGACAATCAGCGCCAGGGAAACCGACCACAGGACCGCGCGCGAACCCGAACCGGTTTGAACCAGGAACACAATCATCAGGACAACCATGATTGCCAGCGGCAGCACCATGTATCGCGTTTTACCGGCGACCACATCATCCCCGGCCAGGGCGACGGCGGGGTTTTTCGCGTCCAATTCGGGCGGCGCCATGTTGGCTTCAATCCGACGCAGCGGGCCAAAAGTGCGTCCTGTGACGGCGGTAAACCCGACAAAAAGCAGAATCAGCAGAGTGTAGAAATTAAAACCAATTGAGCCGATCAACACATTAACCGGCGCTTCAATACCGTAACTCTCCTCGCTAATGAGGCCGAGCACATAGCCACCCCAACCATTAAATAGGATGATGACGCTAATGGGCGCGCAGGTTGAATCGAGAATGAAGGCCAGCCGTTCGCGGCTGAGGTTAAAACGGTCAAAAAGCGGCATGCCAACCAAACCGGCGGCCAAACAACTCATACTGGTTTCCATCCAAACCAGAATACCCACCATCATGGTGAGCAGGCCCGCTTGGCGCGGTGTTTTGCCCAAACCGCGTCGTGACAAGCCGGCAACAAAGGCCTGAACACCGCCGGAAACGCGCATCAGTTCAATTAAGGCGCCGACCAGTAGACAGAAAAGGAGCACCCGCGTGTTGCCGCCTTCAAAGACGGCGACGGCGCGCTCCAAGGATTGGACCAAGGCTGATCCCGGCGAGATAAGCCATTGCCAAACAGAGGTATCGGCATCGAGCAGACCACGACAGACCATGAGCCATTCGGACAGCAGAATTCCAGAACAAAGCGCAACCACGACCTCGCGTTTCCAAACCGCAACCGCAATCGCCAACAAGGGTGGCACGACCGACAACCATTCAGGCACTGATCACCTCAATCACTATAAAAGGCTTCGTAAAAACTGCATCATAACCAGATACTTTGCCACTCACAAGCTTACGCTTCGGCTGGGGAATCCGAGGCGACACAGCGTTCTTGCACAGCGACGCCATCACCGCCGCCGTGCGCTCTTGCTTGACCCGATGGGATTGCCGGGTTTTAATGAGCTTACCTGATAATAGGCTATCGTCCCACGCGGAACCTCCGACACACTCGATCGAGGACGAGGAACCCATTCGAACACCGACTTTATGCGACGTGGCCACGGCCGGCCCTCGCGAGCGCGGCCGACACACGCTTGGACGAAAACCGAAACCGTCAGGAACGCGTCACGGACACACAATTCATCCGGAATTTCCGTCGCCGCCCGCTCGCGCCGGCGACAACCGCCCCGGGCCAAAAAGCCCCAAGCCGGTGGTTTTCTCAGAGAACCGCCCGCCGGGGTTGTGTTTTTTCCCGCAACCATGGGACCGGAACCGCTGCCGTGCCACGCATCGCTATTCCCTATCTCTTTGGAAGGACACCTCCGAACATGGATCACTCAACACCAATGATCACCAATGATGCCGTCGTTTTAGGTTTGCTGATGGCCATTCTGGCGGTCATTTTTATAACCTCGCATAGCGAGAAGCCCGTTTTTAAGAAGTTTTATCGCGTCGTTCCCGCGCTGCTGCTTTGCTATTTTGTTCCCTCCGTGTTCAGCTCACTGGGCGTGATTTCGGGTGAAGCCTCGAAGCTGTATTTTGTCAGCTCGCGTTACCTGCTCCCGACCTGTTTGGTGCTGCTCTGCTTAAGCATTGACCTCAAAGGCATCATGCGTCTCGGCCCCAAGGCCGTCATCATGTTTTTCACCGGCACGCTAGGCATTATCGCCGGCGGCCCCATCGCCTTTCTCATTGTGGCGGCGATTGCTCCCGACATCGTCAAAAGCCTCGGCGTCGAGGATGTCAACGCGGTGTGGCGCGGCATGACCACGGTCGCCGGCAGTTGGATTGGCGGCGGCGCCAACCAAACCGCCATGAAAGAGATTTTTGGGGTCGGCGACAAAGTGTTCAGCTCCATGATCGCCGTCGACGTCATTGTTGCCAATATTTGGATGGCGTGTCTGCTGTTCGCCTCGGGCGATCCCGATAAATACGACCGCATGTTGGGCGCCGACAACAGCGCTATTAAAGAACTGCAAACCAAAATGGCCGATTATCAGGCCAAGATGGCGCGTATCCCCAACCTCACCGAGCTGATGACACTGCTCGGCGTCGGCTTTGCGGTCACCGCGCTGGGCCACTTAGTCGCCGATAACCTGGCCCCAGCCCTAAGCAAAAGTGAGTATGCACCCTTCTTTGAAAAAATCAGTCTGACCAGCAAATTCTTTTGGTTGATTATGACGGCCACCGCCATCGGCCTGGGCATGTCGTTCACCAAGGTCGCCCGGCTGGAAGCCGTCGGTGCCTCACGCATCGGCTCAGCCATGCTGTACGTGCTGATCGCCTCGATCGGCATGAAGATGGACATTACCGCCGTCGCCAAATCGCCCGGCCTATTTATGGTTGGCTTAATTTGGATTGCCATCCACGGCGGCCTGCTGATCCTGGTGGCCAAACTGATTCGCGCGCCATTGTTCTTTTTGGCGGTCGGCAGTCAAGCCAACGTGGGCGGCGCCGCCTCGGCACCGGTCGTCGCCTCGGCCTTCCACCCCACCCTGGCTCCGGTCGGCGTTTTGCTGGCGGTCTTTGGTTACTTCGTCGGCACCATCGGCGCCTGGCTGTGCGGCCTAATTCTGCAAGCCGCGGCGGGCGGTTAACCCCATTGACAACACCTTCTCAAGCGGAGCAGGCGGAAACACGGTTCGCCATGCAGCTACTGGCTGTCTGCTCCTTCTTATTACTGATTTGGACGATTAAGTGGTGTGAAGTTTGGTTTGACACGCGTTTTGCCGCGTGGGGTTTGACCCCGCGCACCGCCCACGGCTTGTGGGGCGTGCTGACCATGCCGCTGCTTCACGGCGGCTTCGACCACTTAACCGCCAACTCCAGCGCCTTTTTGATTCTCGGCTTGCTGCTGTTCCATTTTTACGGCGCCAAAACACCGCGTTTGCTGGCCGGCATGTGGCTCGGCAGCGGCGCCATGGTGTGGGCCTTGGCCAGGCCCGTCACCCATATCGGCTTGAGCGGCGTCATTTACGCCATGACCGCCTTTCTTTTTGTGGACGGCATTCGCCGCCGCAATCGTGCCGGCAGCGGCGCCGCCATGATCACCGCGCTACTGTTCGGCGGTTCAATTTGGGGCGTGCTGCCAGGACAACCCGGCATCTCGTGGGAAGGCCACTTGTTTGGTGCGATCTGTGGCATCGTGCTGGCCATGCTGCAACCCAAACCACCGCCGCGCACAAAAAAGCGGGAAGAACCACCCGACGACGACGCTTGGTTATGGCGTGCCTAAGCTGCAACCGGTTAATTTATCGTGAGAAAGCGGCTTTACCCGTCCCAAAGGCGGTGTAGAATAGACGCAGTGCAGCAAAAACGCCGAATCCCATCGAACAGGATCTTGGAAATCCCCGGAACGACAGCCGCCCTTGGCACGCCGTCGGCGACACCGGCCCAAGAACACGACCCGTACCTTCATGACGCGGTTACGCTCTGGAATGAAACGGGGTTCGCGCAAATTCCGCCTGCAACTCCAGCCTTGCGCCACCGTAAGAACCTGAGAAGATGCACCTTGTGTTTGCCATCGGGCGAAATCAAGCGCAGGCATCACCGGTACCAACGGTGACCCCGGGCGAACCTATCCCGGTGGAGGTAGTTTTGAACGAGGAAAAAGCAGCTTCGGAACAGCCCAGCGATGGACTGTGGGCATTTTACGAAGGGCAATTCCACGCGACCCCGATCCCGCTCGAAAATAAAAAATACGATCACGTTACCTGGTTCGGCGAAATCGGCTTGCCGGATTACGGCCAGGCCTTCGACAGAGTCCTGCGTGGTCGCCTGACCTGGGATTGGCAATACGAACACTATGTACTTTCGTTTTACGGCACACCTATTTTGCCGAACCGCGTGTACAGCATGGTCAATCGCGCCCTCAATCCCCGCAATTTGCGCGTCGTGGAAAAGCCGGCCGCCGACGAATGGCTATAAACTGCCGGGTTTAGCTCAAGTTTTAAGACACCTTGTCGGCGAGCGGTCGCGGTTTTGGCTGCGCCGACCGGCGCTCCGGCCCATTGGCGGCCGCGCGTGCCGCTTCCAGGGTTTCCTCGCTCACTTCGACGTAGGGCAACTCAATGCGAAAACGCGCACCCAAACCAACACCCTCGCTAAAAGCGCGAATGTTACCGCCCATTTCCATCATCGCGTTGGCGCTGTAGTGCAAGCCGTAGCCGTTCACGTCGGGTTTGGTGGAAAATGAGTGGAAAAAGATGCGATCCATAATGTCGGGGTCGATGCCGACACCGGTATCTTCAACCTCGATAAAAACGCGTTTGTCCTCCGTTTGCCCGGCAAACACGCTTAACTTGCGTTCGGAACAGACTTCCATCGCTTCAATCGCATTGTCGATGAGATACAAGAGCACTTGCACCAACTTGGACTTGTGCACGCGAATCGGCGGTAACCGCGCGCAATTGACCTCGAGACGAATGGCATGGGTCGCAATTCGTTCTTCAGCTTGGTGCAACACCTCGTCGATTAAATTGCCCAGGTGGACGATTTCGAGAAAGTGAACATTGTCGATGTGGGCCTGCTGTTGGCGGATAAGGTTGTTGATCCGCAAGACCTGTTCTTCCAAGGAAGCCACATCGGTCAGGAGTTTCTGCTTGTTGCGCAATAGCGATTCGGAGATTTTCCCCAGCGCGCGCGGCACGTGACGACCACGTTCATCGTCGACCAAAAAAGAGACCATGTTGTCTTTGTGCTGGTGCAGCAAGAGAACCAGCCGCTCCAAAAAGCCGATATTCATGTTGCGCAATTGGTCGCTAATCAGGCTGGTCGTGACATTCACGCTGTTGAGCGCATTGCCGATGTTGTGCAACACATTGGTGGCAATTTCAGCCATGCCGGCTTGGTGGGCGGCCTGAACCAAACGCTCCTGAGCTGCGACCAATTCGGCGTTGGCCTGTTTTAAGGCGAAGGTGCGTGCCTCAACCAAGGATTGCAAGCGTTGCTCACGCAGAGCTGCACCATGCAAGCGCAGGCGCACCAACCCATAAGCAACCACCCCGAGCAGCACCGTTAACAGCACATAAAACCACAGGGTTTGGCTAAAACTGGGCAGCACTTCAAACCGAAACGAAGCACCATCGAGGTTCCATAATCCGTCGTTGTTACAGGCAACCACGCGAAAGGTGTACTGGCCGGGCGGCAGGTTGGTGTAATTGGCAAAACGACGCGAACCCATTTCACGCCACTCGGTTTCAAAGCCGTCCAAACGCGTGCGAAACAACACTTTTTCCGGCTCGGAGAAGCTGAGCGCGGTGTAGACCAGCTCAATTTGCTCTAGGTGCGGCCCGATCTTCATACCGGGTGAATTTAAGGCCTGCCCGTCGGCAACCACACGTTCCACCCACACCGGCGGTAGCTCCCAGTTCAGTTTCTTCTGGGCGGGATCGATGCGCACCGCACCGCTGACCGTGGGAAACCACAGCTCGCCGTCGCGGGTGTGAATACCGCCGGACGGTCCGCCAAAATTGCATTCGGGACTGCGCATGCCCTCGGGCACGCCGTAGACGCGACAGTGTAAAAAGGGTTTCTTGCCCATCACCACGTTTTCACACTCGGCGCGACGCACGCTGTAGATGCCTTTGTTGCAGGTCATCCAAAACCGGCCGCCGCGGTCCTCGGTAATCGAGTAAACAACGTGATTGAACAAACCCATTTCGGTGGTCAACGCACGGAACACGCCTTCGTGATAGAGCGCCAAACCCTCGTCGGTTCCAATCCACAACTTGCCTTCGTCATCCTCATGGAAACTGTAAATGGTATCGCCGGGCAAACCGTCGGCCGAGGTAAAGGTCTCAATCGTGCCTTTGTAGATGCGATTCACACCGCCGCCGCGTGTACCGACCCAAATCGCGCCGAGCCGGTCCTCAAATAGGGTCAAGATATATGGCGAACTCAAACCCTGCGCAACCGACATATTGGTCAGTTGATCGCGATGCAAAACGTCGATGCCGCCTTCGGCGGTGCCAATCCAAATGCGGCCTTCGCGGTCTTGCACAATCGCACGCACGTAGTTGTCGGACAAGCCGGTGTCCATGTCATAGGTTTGGTAGCGGTTTTCGTGATAGCGCAACACACCGGAAAAACGGGTCCCAATCCAAAGCCGCCCCACATCGTCGAGCAGCAGGGTCTGCACGATAATGTCGTTGTCGCCTGGCCGAATCGACAGCCGCTCAACACGACTGCCTTTTAGCAGGCCCAAACCATTGGCGGTTCCCATCCAAATCGAACCGTCAGGGTTCTCAAGCAGGGCACGCACGCTATCGTGAGGCAGGCCTTCGGAGCGCCCCACACAGGTAATGAGGCCGTCACGCAATTGGTGTAAACCATCGTTGTAGGTTCCAATCCAGAGGTTGCCCTCGCGGTCGCCGCGCAGTGATGAAATCTGGTGATTACGCAGCGGATAGAACTCTTGGTCGGGCAACAGGCGGTTTTCGTAGAACCGGTTAAGCCCGTCACTGGTACCAACCCAAAACATGCCGTTAAGATCGCGCTGCAAGGCCAAAATGCGATCCGAGGTCAACCCTTGCTCACGGGTATAGCGAGCGGTGCCCTCGTCGGTAATATCGAACAAGCCCTCGTTGGTACCGACCCAAACACGATCACCACCGTCCAAATACAGGGTGTTAATGCGCGAAGCGACCGTCGTGCCAGGCAAAGGAACTTGCACCGTGGCGCGGTCTTCTTTGCGTAAAAGGCCGCGTTCGGTGGCAATCCACAGTCGGTTGCGCGCATCGCACAACAGTTGCGTGACCGGTAAGCGAGCGCGATTGGCGAAGGGCAAGGCAACGCGACGAAAAGTCTCGTTTTCAAAAACCCAGAGGCCGTCGTCACCACCCAGCCACAAGCGCTGGTTCTGGTCTTCGCAAAAAGAGAAAATACTGCCGCGTGGTTGTGCACCCGCGACATCAAAAGTCGTCAAACGGTTTTCACGAAAACGCACCACGCCACGCCGCGTACCAACCCACACATCGCCGCTGCGGCTCTGAAACAAGGCATTAATGAAATCGTTTTCGAGCTTGGGCGCGTGGTTGCGATCAAAAATATGCATGGTTTGACCGTCAAAGCGCACCAAACCCTCTTGGGTACCCAACCACAGGTAACCGTCATCGCTTTGTAAGATGGCTTGGACGGTGACCTGGCTCAGCCCTTGTTCCAGACTCCAGTGTTTGTGAATGTACTGGCTAATGAGCTTTTGCGGGTCCAAGGCAAACAGCGACAAACTCGCAAAAACCAACCAACTCAGGAAGAGACGTGGCCAAACGCGGCCGAGCGCAGCACCTCTGAGGATGCGACAAAGGACCTGATTTTCCGACAAAAAAGAAGGTGGTGGCGTCATGAGCTTCAATTTCAACAGAGCAGTGCACCGGCGGGACCCAAAAGGGGGGCAGGCAACCCTGTTAAGGGCGTAATTAGGTGACAAAACAGAATTTCAACGGGGATGATGCGTTTGCTGCATTATGCCACAGGCAGCGCACTAATGGCCTGCAAGGTTTTTTGAAAGACAGGAGAAAGAAAACAGTGTCGGGTGAAAAGGAAGGGCGCCACTTGAGGCCGGCAAAAAGCCTATAAAAAAAACGCGGTTACCAAAACCGAGCCGCCCCTTAAAAACCCACAGATAACTCTTGTCCACCAAGGGCTCGCCGCGACCGCAAGGTTCTTGGACCAGTCGGTGTCGCACCAAACCCTGCAGGAATAATTGTCGCAGACCCCGATTGGACGGCCGACCCGCATCCCACATGCTTTTTCATCAATGAAAATGCGTTACCGTAAAAAAACACAACACTAGAAAAGCTCTTTGATTGCTTTGCAAGCGATAAAGTTGCTAGGATGAGAGAAATCCTCAAAACTTTCTAAACCAGAAAACTTTCCAACCATCGCGGTTCGGGTCGTTCGATGCGTCTGTCTCAGCGTCGACGCGACCGACGTTGACTTGGAAAAGAAGGCCGAACCGGCAGCATCCCAGCGGGGATGGGTTGCCCAAGGGTACCCCGTCGATTGACGGACGAGGTGTTCGCGTGAACCAACAAGACGAAACCGGCTCGTATTTGGCGATTGACGATGTCTCGCAGAAAGCGCGTTTGAAACGAGCGATTGACTCAAAAAAGATGAAGATCAAACATTTCGCACGGGAAGCGGGCATGGCCTACCCTTCCCTACGCGATTACTACACCGGCGTACGCAAGCCAGGCTACGACGCGCTGACAACGATCCTGGCCTTTACCGGCGTATCCGGCGATTGGTTAATCCTGGGCAAAGGCCCAATGTTCTTAGATGAAAAAGAGACCTGCGCCGAGGTCGACAGTAACCTGATCGCAGAAATCGCACGCCACCTCACCTACAGTTACGACCACGACGAAGCCGATGTGGTGGCGCAATCATCGAGTGAGGCAGGCGTTTACTCGTTAAGCCGGCGCAAACTCAAACACCGCATCAACGAAGCGGGCGAACGGGCGCTGCTAATCGCCAACGTGTACAACAAAGTCGCACCGGTCAAAGAACCGCAGCAACGCGAGGACCAATTGAAACGCGTGGTACGCGACGTGGTCGACCTGCATAAAAAGTTAACCGAAAACCGCGTCAAAGAGCTCCAGGAGTATTGGGAATAAAGCACCGGCCCCATACGAAAGTGAGCGTGGCGCCGTTTGGCCGGCACAAAATGAGTCATGAGGGACGGGACGATGTGGCGTCTGGCCAGGGAAAGTAACCGCCATCTTGTTTTGCAAACATTGCAAGGCTGGCTCAAAGCTGACCCCGACAACGCCATTTGGACGGGGGGAAAGCCCCAGCGCCAAATCACCGCAGCCAACACCAACGAGCTTTTGGACCTGGAAGGCCTTATCGCAGCGGCCACATACTGCTATTTGGGTCTGAATAAGGGCCGCCCATGCTTTCCCCACGGGGGCATCGTGCGATGCTCTTCAACCACAAGCCATTTGATCTTTTTGGCCGATTCGGCCCACCGGCTGGCAAAAAGCGACGGCTTACGAGATTCGGCACAAAGAATCGCGCTATTCTATTTCATGGATTACCCCGACCAACGGGTGTTCCACCTAGCACCGCCTCATTGTGAAAAACAAACAATCCCACCCATTCACCGATCTGAGCTGAGCCTTGATGACGCGCCGTCAAAAGCTTGAACCACCTGTGTGACCAAGAGCAGGATCTCTCTTTTGACAATCAGCCAAATAAAAGCCAGGCCTAAAAACGCTTTTAGAATGAACCCAGCGAACACGCCTAACCGAAGCGGCGCTGGGAGGATTACCAGCATGTCCTTGCCGATGCGCATCTCGCCTACGACAGGAAGATTTCTGTTCATCTTTGTTGCACTTTCCGCTTTCATCCACTGTCATCCCATCGGTGAAAAAGAGGCCGATGCAGAGCAGCCTTTGCCAAAAGAAGCGCATCGCAACTATGCCCTCATCAAGGCTTATGAAAACCAAGACATAAACCTGTTCCGCGCGCTGCTCCAGCAAGGTGCCAACCCGAACATCAGGATCAACAGAAAGTGTCTCCCATTGTTGATCCGAATAATAGATGACAAAAAAAGGATTTTTTTTCACGCCCTGTTAGAGGCCGAACCCGACACCAACATCCAGTGCTATGACCGGTCTACGCCCATCACAGCAGCCATGACTCGCTACTTAAACGAAGAGTTTTCAATACTCCTCGAAAAGAAGCCGCGCTTGCTTGTTCCCGATCAATGCAACCAGGAAATTTTCTTATATACCTTTCACGCGAACGGCGATCACGATCTTAAAGAACGCGCCATGGAGCAATTATATTGTGAAGCTATTGATTTCGAGGAATTAAGATCATTCTTCCGGGCGGTTGAAAATGACGACCTCCATGCCGTCAAAGAATTCCTTGATGCGTTCCCCCACTTTCTCCATCGCTACAACAACGAGGGTGAGACACCATTTACATGGGCTATCAATAAACACGCCATGCGTGTGGCACGACACTTCATCGACGACGAACCCATTAATAATAAAAAGAACCTTCTCGGCGACTTTCCGGCCTACATCGCACTAAAGCAGGACAACAGGGAGATTTACCAAATCCTGATTGAACGGAACAACCAAACACATAGGCTAACGGATTTGTCGGAGTCCTTGCTTCACCTTGCTGTTCAAAAATCCGACCAGGATGAGATCATGCGCCTCATCGAGTTAAAGGTCGCGTGGGAAACGATCAACTTCGAAGGCTTTCAGGCATTTGATTATCTCAATGCTGAACTGAGAGAAAAACTATCCCGGCGTATCAGGCTCCCACCGCCGACCATAACCAACGACTTCAGAATGAAAACCTACCCAGCTTACGGATAAGACCACGGTCATCCCGCAATTTAGACTGTCGCGGAAATAATCGGCTGAAATACGGGACAAAGAACAACCCAGAAATAGAAAAAGGGCGGTGTTGCCACCGCCCTTTTCGTTGATTGGTCTAAGGATTAGATCGTGGTTTTGGCACCGCTGATCTTTTCCTGACTGCTTTTGATCAAACTGTCGAGGCTGAACTCATCGGCGACCTCGTCGGTTTTCTCGCGAATCGTGGTGTCGGGGTCGATCTCGACATCGCGGTAGTAAATCATACCGGTACCGGCCGGGATCAATTTACCCATGATGACGTTCTCTTTCAGGCCGCGCAGGGTGTCGACCTTGCCTTCGATTGAAGCTTCGGTCAAGACGCGCGTGGTTTCCTGGAAGGACGCGGCCGAGATAAAGGAATCGGTCGACAAGGACGCCTTGGTGATACCCACCAACAGCGGGTGACCTTTGGCAGGCTGGCCGCCTTCGGCGATGACGCGTTCGTTTTCCTTTTGGAAGCGGAACTTATCAACACGCTCACCAACGATGAAGATGGTGTCACCCACTTCGTCAACTTCCATCCAACGCATCATCTGACGGATGATGATTTCGATGTGTTTGTCGTTGATGTTAACGCCCTGCAGACGGTAAACCTCTTGGATCTCGTCGACCAAGAATTTCTGCAATTCTTTTTCACCGAGAACGTTGAGGATATCGTGCGGGCTACGCGCGCCGTCGATCAACTGTTCACCGGCACGGATGAACTCACCCTCTTTAAAGTGGATGTACTTACCTTTGGGAACCGAGTACTCGCGCTTAACGCCGTATTCGTTCTCAACGGAAATCTTCTGCTGACCACGGCTGATGTTGCCGTAGGAAACGACACCGTCAAGTTCGGCGATAACCGCCGGCTCTTTCGGTTTACGACCTTCGAACAACTCAACGATACGCGGCAGACCACCGGTGATGTCCATCTGACGGGTGGTGTCTTTGGCGATCTTGGCGATAACGTCACCGGCGTGGATTTCCACTTCCCGTTCGATCATGATCAAGGACTCGTTCGGCAGCGGATAACGGTCCATTACTTTGCCGTCGGCGTCTTTGATCAAAATGGTTGGGTGCAGTTTTTCATCGGCGGAAGGAACGATTTTCTGACGCGAGTAAGAGGTCGCTTCGTCCACTTCTTCGACCATGGTGACACCAGGGATGATGTCTTTGAAGTCGGAGGTACCGGACACTTCGGAGACAACAACGAAGGAGTACGGATCCCATTCAACCAACACGGTGTTGGGTTCAACTTCTTGGCCGGAATGAACTTTCACTTTGGCACCGATAACGGTGGCGTAGTGTTCTTCACGACCCTCATCGTCGATGACGACAACGGTACCGTTACGCGACAAGCAAACCTCGTCGCCGTCGCGGCCCTGAACGGTTTTCATGTTGCGGAAATCGATCTTACCACCGCGACGGGTGATGTGCGTCGATTGCTCGTCAACGGCGGAAGCGGCACCACCAATGTGGAAGGTCCGCATGGTCAACTGAGTACCCGGCTCACCGATGGATTGGGCGGCAATAACACCAACCGCTTCACCGATCTCAACCAGGTTACCCGTGGCCAAGTTTTTGCCGTAGCAAAGACGACACACGCCGTATTCCGATTCACAGGTCAACACCGAACGAATGGTCACTTCGTGGATGCCGGCGTACTCAATGTTCTGCGCGGCGGACGGCGAGATCATTTCGTTGGCTTCAACCAACATTTCGTTGCTGGTGGGGTGATAAACATCGTCCAAAGCAACCCGACCGATGATGCGGTCTTTCAAAGATTCGATCAACTCGCCCTGCTCAATGATGGCGTGGGCGGTGATGCCGTCCAAGGTACCGCAATCTTCTTCAGTGATGATCACGTCTTGAGCAACGTCGACGAGACGACGGGTCAGGTAACCCGAGTCAGCGGTTTTCAGTGCGGTATCGGCCAGACCTTTCCGCGCACCGTGCGTCGAGATGAAGTACTGCAGTACCGTCAGACCTTCTTTAAAGTTGGCGGTGATCGGTGTCTCGATGATTTCACCAGAAGGCTTGGCCATCAGGCCACGCATGCCGGCCAACTGACGAATCTGCTGCTTCGAACCACGGGCACCGGAGTCAGCCATAATGAAGATCGGGTTGAGGTGTTCGTTGCTGATGTTGACGTCTTCCATAAAGTCGAACATCTCTTTGGCGATGTCCTCGGTTACTTCCGACCAGATCTGAACAACCTTGTTGTAACGTTCTTTGTTGGTCAACAAACCGTCTTTGTACTGGTGTTCAACCTCGATTACCTTGTCTTTGGCAGACTCGAGTAGTTCCTCTTTGTTGGGCGGAATCACCATGTCGTCGATGCCGAAGGAAATGCCGGCGACGGTGGCGTAAAGGAAACCCAACTCTTTGAGGATATCCAAGCAACGAACGGTGCGTTCGCGGCCGAAGGAGTTGTTCCAGTAGTAAACCAGGCTGGTCAAACCGCCCTTCTTGAACAGACCGTTGATGAACGGCATGTCATCGGGGAAGGCGGCGTTGAAGATAACGCGACCGACAGTGGTTTCAATCAGTTTGTTGTTAACCTCGGCTTCCAAGTGCGCCTGAACACTTTGTTTCTGGGCGGCTTGTTCCAGGTCGATCAACTTACCGGTGTAACGCAGGTAAATACGGGTGTGGGTCTCAACCAAACCACGTTCCTTGGCGGCCAAAACGTCCTGCATGCTCTTGAAGACCATGCCTTCACCTGGCAGATCCTCGCGCGACAAGGTCAGGTAGTAAGAACCCAGCACGATGTCTTGGGTCGGTACCGTGATCGGGTGACCGTGCGCCGGCGACAAGATGTTGCGCGAACTCAGCATCAGCGTTTCCGCTTCGATGACCGAGGTCGGACTCAAAGGCACGTGAACCGCCATTTGGTCACCGTCAAAGTCGGCGTTAAACGCGGTACATACCAGTGGGTGCAAGCGAATCGCTTTACCTTCAACCAATACCGGATAGAAGGCCTGAATGCCGAGACGGTGAAGCGTCGGCGCGCGGTTGAGCAAGACGGGGTGCGACTTGACCGCTTCTTCCAGAACTTCCCAAACAACCGGCGAACGCGCTTCAACGAGTTCTTTGGCGGTTTTGACGGTGGATGCGTGGTTGTACTTTTCCAACAAGTTGTAGATAAACGGCTTAAACAGCTCAAGCGCCATCGCCTTAGGTAGACCGCACTGGTCGAGGTTGAGCTCCGGTCCGACAACAATTACGGTACGACCAGAGTAGTCAACACGCTTACCCAACAAGTTTTGACGGAAACGACCTTGTTTCCCTTTAAGGGTGTCGGACAGCGACTTGAGCGGACGGTTGTTGCCGCCCTTGAGCACGCGACCGCGACGGCCGTTGTCGAACAAGGCGTCAACCGCTTCCTGCAGCATGCGTTTCTCGTTGCGAATAATCACGTCCGGTGCGCGCAGCTCCAACAGCTTTTTGAGGCGGTTGTTGCGGTTAATCACGCGGCGGTAGAGATCGTTGAGGTCGGAGGTCGCGAAACGACCACCGTCCAACGGTACCAACGGACGCAGTTCCGGCGGGATGACGGGGATGACGTCGAGAATCATCCATTCGGGTTTGTTGCCGCTCTTCAAGAAAGCTTCAACAACCTTGAGGCGTTTGGCCAGTTTGGTCCGTTTCTGCGCCGAGGTTTCGTGGCGCATGCTGTAGCGCAACTCGGTGGCCAGATCGTCGAGATCCAAACCTTGCAGCAGTTCTTTGATGGCTTCCGCACCCATTTTGGCGGTGAAAACCGGACCGT
This sequence comes from Holophagae bacterium, assembly GCA_030429565.1. Classification (GTDB taxonomy): domain Bacteria; phylum Acidobacteriota; class Holophagae; order Acanthopleuribacterales; family Acanthopleuribacteraceae; genus Acanthopleuribacter. Next base: position 122,693 of record JAUIFE010000020.1, read on the forward strand.
ACTCTTCGCGAAGTTGGCGATAGCGTTCTTCGGTCAACAGTTCTTTTGGCTGAATGGTGGAAATACCACCCGGATCGATCACGGCGTATGCTTCGAAATAAAGCACGCGCTCGAGGTCTTTCAGCGACACGTCGAGCAGGTAACCGATGCGGCTGGGCAGGCCCTTGAAGAACCAGACGTGGGATACGGGCGCGGCCAACTCAATGTGACCCATGCGCTCACGGCGAACTTTGGAGAGGGTGACCTCAACGCCGCACTTATCGCAAATAATGTTGCGGTATTTCATCCGCTTGTATTTGCCGCACAAACACTCCCAGTCCACGACAGGACCAAAGATCCGAGCGCAAAAGAGACCGTCTTTTTCGGGTTTGAAGGTTCGATAGTTGATCGTCTCTGGTTTGGTTACCTCGCCGAACGACCACGAACGGATCGTTTCGGGAGAAGCGAGACTGATTCGAATGGCTTCAAACTCATTGATCGCCGGCTGGCGATTGTAAAACCCATGACGTTGCATGTTTCCTCCTCTACTTCTCGGACCTAATTACTCTTCAGAACCTTCAGTTGGCTCGGCGGTCAACTTATCCAAGTCACCTTCCTTGAACAGTTGAACATCCAAGGCCAAACTTTGCAGTTCTTTGACAAGAACGTTGAAGGATTCGGGAATGCCGGGCTCACACGCGGGTTCGCCTTTAACGATCGCTTCGTAAATCCGGGTACGGCCCTGTACATCGTCGGATTTAACCGTCAGCAGCTCTTGCAGAATGTGCGCGGCGCCGTATGCTTCGAGCGCCCAAACTTCCATCTCACCGAAACGCTGACCACCGAACTGGGCTTTACCACCGAGCGGTTGTTGCGTAATGAGCGAGTAGGGACCAATCGAACGCGAGTGAATTTTGTTATCAACCAAGTGGTGCAGCTTAAGGATGTAGATGACACCCACGGTAACCGGCTGCTCAAAAGGTTCACCGGTACGGCCGTCGTACAGCACGGTTTTACCGGAGGTTGGGAAGTTGGCTTGTTTGAGCCAATCTTTGATGTCCGCTTCGCGAGCACCGTCAAATACCGGCGTGGCAAAGTGTTTGCCCAATCGCTTACCGGCCATGCCCAAGTGCGTTTCCAGGATCTGACCAACGTTCATACGCGAAGGAACACCCAACGGGTTCAGAACCACGTCGACGGAGGTGCCATCCGGCATGTACGGCATGTCTTCTTCAGGAAGAATCAAGGAAACAACACCTTTGTTCCCGTGGCGACCGGCCATTTTGTCACCAACTTGGAGCTTGCGTTTCACGGCGACGAACACTTTAACCAGTTTGATAACACCTGGCGGTAATTCATCACCACGTTTCAGCTTTTCGACTTCCTCTTCGAAGACTTGACGGGCGACTTCGACCTGTTGGTTGGTTTTGGAGGAAATATTGGCAATTTCGAGCTGGATGTTGGGGTCGGTGACATCGATGCGCTTGAGGTCGGAAAGTTTGAGACCTTCCAACAGCTCGGGATCGATGGCGCCGCCGGCACTGATCAGAACTTCACCGGTCAAGGGGTGCAGGACGTCGTCCAACACTTCTTTGCCCTTCAACAAGCGACGAATGTTTTTAATCGCCTGGTTTTGGATGATTTGTTCTTGATCTTCCAAGCTCTGCTTCAATTTAAGCGTTTGCTCTTCTTCAATCTGCAGCGAACGGCTGTCTTTATCGACGCCTTTACGCGAGAAGATTTTGACGTCAACAACGGTACCGCGGATGCCGGGAGGCGCGTAAAGCGAAGCGTCGCGAACATCGCCGGCTTTTTCACCGAAGATGGCACGCAACAGTTTCTCTTCCGGGGTCAATTGGGTTTCGCCCTTAGGGGTAACCTTACCGACCATGATGCTGCCAGGTTTGATGGAAGCACCGATGCGGATAATGCCGGAATCGTCCAAGTCCTTGAGGAATTCTTCACTCAAGTTGGGGATGTCGCGCGTGATTTCCTCGGGACCGAGTTTGGTATCACGGGCTTCGATTTCGAACTCCTCAATGTGGATTGAGGTGTACACGTCTTCTTTAACGACGCGTTCGGAAATCAGGATGGCATCCTCGAAGTTGTAACCACGCCAAGGCATGAAGGCAACCAACACGTTTTTACCCAAGGCCAACTCACCACACTCGGTGCAGGCACCGTCGGCGATAACCTGATTCTTGCGCACGTAGTCGCCCTTGCGAACCAGTGGCTTTTGGTTAAAGCAGGTGTTTTGGTTGGAACGCTTGAACTTGGACAGATAGTACACGTCCACACCGAAGTCGGGGATTTCGCCGACATCGTCGCGCGACCCCTCGAGACGGATAACGATGTGCTCGGCGTCAACGGTTTCAACCCAGCCGTTGTTGCGGCAAACCAGGGTTGCACCGGAGTCGCGGGCGGCGATGTACTCCATGCCGGTACCAACCAAAGGTGCTTCGGTTTTCAGCAGCGGTACGGCCTGACGTTGCATGTTGGAACCCATCAGTGCGCGGTTGGCGTCATCGTTCTCGAGGAACGGAATCAGCGAGGCGGCAACCGAGACAACCTGTTTCGGTGAAACGTCAATGTAGTTAATGGTTTCGCGTGGGAACAACTTGAATTCACCGCCGCAGCGAGAGTTAACCTGTTCCTGCGAGAGACGGCCGTCGTCGTCGAGCGGCGCGTTGGCCTGGGCGATGACGTACTTGTCTTCTTCCCAAGCGCTGAGGTAATGGGCGTATGCCTCGTAGGTGACCTTGTCGTTTTCGTTATCGATTTTGCTGTTAAGCGACTCGACGTGCTCCAAGGTAACCACATCGCCTTTGCTGTGACCGCTACCGGAGGGGTTGATGATGCTGACTTCGCGAATCACGCGACCGTCTTCAACACGGTAGTAAGGCGACTCAATGAAGCCGAACTCGTTAATGCGTGCATAACAACTTAACGAGGAAATCAAACCGATGTTCGGACCTTCCGGCGTTTCAATCGGACAAATACGGCCGTAGTGCGAGGTGTGAACGTCACGGACTTCGAAACCGGCGCGTTCACGCGACAAACCACCCGGACCCAAGGCCGACAGACGGCGTTTGTGGGTAATTTCAGAAAGCGGGTTGGTTTGGTCCATAAACTGAGACAACTGGCTGGAACCAAAGAATTCTTTGATGCTGGCCATAACCGGTTTGGCGTTGATCAGTTCGTGCGGCATGATGGTGTTGAGGTCGTTGTAAAGCGACATCTTTTCTTTAATGGCGCGCTGCATGCGCACCAAGCCGACGCGCAACTGGTTTTCCAGCAATTCGCCGACGGAACGAACACGACGGTTACCCAGGTGATCGATGTCGTCGACTTTGCCGATGTTGCGGTGCAGGCGCAGCAAGTAATCGATCGTGGCGTGGAAGTCCTCAGGGGTCAAAACACGCTGTTCGAGGTTTTTCTCGAGGTTGAGTTTGGTGCAGAATTTGAGACGGCCGACACGCGAAAAGTCGTAGCGTTGCGAGTCGAAGAACATCTGCATGAACAACTTGCGCGAGCTTTCCACCGTGGGCGGGTCGCCGGGACGCATTTTGCGGTAAATCTCAACCAGGGCTTCCTCGGGCGAACGGACTTGGTCGCCGGTCAAGGTGTTGGAAACCAGCTCACCGCAGGAGTCAACCTCGGGGAAGAAGACTTCGGCGGCGGTGATGCCGTTTTGCATGATGGTCGCCAACAGCTCTTCGTCCATGGCGGTGTTGGCTTCAGCCAAGATCTCACCGGTCTCCTCGTTAACCAAGTCGGCCAGCAAGGTGGTTTTGGGCAAGCTATCGGGTTGGACGGCGTAGTATTCAATGCCGGCTTTTTTGAGCTGGCGCTGCGATGCGCGCGACACTTTACGGCCGGCGGCAACCACCACCTCACCGTCGTCATTGTTGACGTCGTCGGCGTATTTCGCACCCAAGGCGGCTTCGTACATGCCGAGCAGGATTTTGCCGTCGCGGAAACGGATCACCTGCGGCTCTTGGTACTTGCGCAAAATGCTTTCGTTGCTGTGGATGTCTTTATCCAAGCTGCCGAGCGCGCGAATGAAGCTGGTGCCGAGGAACTTGCGTTTGCGGTCAATGCGGACGTACAACACGCCTTTGGAATCGGTTTCGAACTCGATCCAGCTACCGCGATAAGGAATGATTTGGGCGTGGTAGGTGCCCTGGTCGTCACCCTCGGAGAAAAAGACACCCGGCGAACGGTGCATCTGAGACACGATGACGCGCTCGGTACCGTTGATGATAAAGGTGCCCTGCTCGGTCATGAGCGGGATGTCACCGAAATAGACTTCTTGTTCTTTAATGTCCCGCGGCAGTGGGGCGGCGTCGGCGGGGGCGCCTTCTTCTTTGTCCCAAACCACCAAGCGGACGGTGACCTTGAGCGGGGCGTCAAACGTCAGACCACGCTCTTTACACTCGTCAACGGAGTATTTAACTTTCAATTTGACAGACGTACCGCAGACGTCGCAGATCGCCTTTTGGTTTTCATTGGTGGCGCCGCAGTCGTCGCAGGTCAAACGGTGACCGGAATACTGATCGGAAATGATCATGTGACTGCACTGGTGGCACTCGGTTCGGTTGTGGTGAATGCCTTGTAATTTACCGCACCGACATTCCCAGTTGCCGATCGTATAATCGACAAACTCCAGAGAACAGGTATCTTTGAAATCAGAGATAGGGAAAAGAGACTCAAAAACCGCTTTCAGGCCAATGTCCGAACGTTCGTTGGTTAACTTGTCCATCTGCAGGAAGTAATCGTAAGAGGCCTTTTGAATATTGATCAGATTCGGCACCGGAATCGACGTTTCAATGTTGGCGAAATCAGTACGTTGGCGATAGGTGAGTTCGGAATTGCCCATAAGCGACGCTCCTTCTTAATGAGTGTCAATGACACCCTACCCCTAGACACACAAAGGCCGGACCACGATTTGCGGCCGGCTTTTTAAGAGTTGAATCAATTTTGGGGATGGTTGGTTTCGGTCCCACACGGAGAAATTGTTGTACCTTGAAAAACGGCACCCCAGAGGGGGTGCCGCGAGATAATTAGTCAAGCTTGACGCTAGCGCCGGCTTCTTCCAATTGCTTTTTGAGTTCTTCAGCTTCTTCTTTAGAAGCGCCTTCTTTGACTTTGCCGGGAGCACCGTCAACGAGGGCTTTTGCTTCTTTAAGGCCGAGGCCGGTAGCAGCACGAACAACTTTGATAACGTTGATTTTCTTAGCGCCTGCGCTTTCGAGAACAACGTCAAATTCGGTTTTCTCTTCAGCGGCAGCGGCAGGTGCATCGCCTGCAGGTGCGGCGGGGCCGGCAGATACGGCTGCGGCAGATACGCCGAACTCTTCTTCGAGAGCTTTCACCAATTCGGCAAGCTCTAAAACGGTCATCGACTTGATGGATTCGATGAGTTCGTCTTTAGTAATGGTCGCCATGATCAAATCTCCTTAACTCTTTTAACCTTGATCTTTTTGTTGTTTTATCTGATCAAGTACCACGACAAGGTTACGCGAGACGCCGGAAAGCGCGGTGACAAGTCCTTGTACTGGGTAGTTCATCATGTACATCATTTTGGAAATCAATACCTCTTTCGGAGGCAGCTTCGCAAGCGTTTCCAAGCCCTTAAGGTCAATGGCTTTGCCTTCAACGATGCCCGCTTTGAATTCAAAAGCGTCGTTTTCACCGGCAAATTCCTTCACAAGTTTGGCCAAGCCGACAATGTCTTCAGGATTGTAAGCGAGGGCCGTATTGCCGACCAATTGGTCGTTGACCTGGGAGAAATCGGTATCAGCAAACGCAATTTTGAGCAGGGTGTTTTTCACGACGACATAACGTGCGCCGTTTTCCCGCATCTTGCGTCTGAGCTGAGTGTCTTTTTCAACCGTCAAACCCTTGAAGTTCACCAAAAAGATGCTTTTGACATCTTTGAGGTCGTCACGCAAGGAGTCAACAATCTCTCGTTTGCTCTGTTTATCCATGTTCGTTCCTCCCTTAACCCGATACCGAGTTGGTATCGATGGAAATGCCGGGACTCATGGTCGCAGAAACGTAAACACTCTTGAGATACTTGCCTTTGGCGCCGGGTGGCTTAGCTTTAACAACACTTTTTGCGAGAGCATCTGCGTTGGCAAAGAGCTTATCCAGATCAAAAGACTTTTTCCCGATTGGAGCATGAACAATACCGGTTTTGTCGACCTTGTAAGCGACTTTACCGGCCTTGATTTCCTTCACCGCGTTCGCAACGTCCATTGTGACGGTGCCGGTCTTAGGGTTGGGCATCAGACCACGGGGGCCGAGCACTTTACCCAAACGACCAACGACTCGCATCATGGCGGGAGTTGCAATTACCGCATCGAACTCCAAGAACCCGTCTTGGATTTTTTGTACGATTTCTTCACCGGCGACGATATCGGCACCGGCCTCTTCAGCCTGCTTCTGGCGTTCACCGTCGGCAATCACCAAAACGCGTTTGGTTTTACCGGTCCCGTTTGGCAGCATCAGCGTGCCGCGTACCATTTGGTCCGCACGACGGGGGTCAACACCAAGTCGGAACGCCATTTCAACGGTTTCGTCGAATTTGGCCATGTCCATGGACTTGAGCAGTTCTAAAGCTTCGCGTAAATCGTAATCTTTAAGTTCGATTTTGGAGGCGGCGGCACGGTACTTTTTGCCTTTTTTGGCCATACATCCTCCTGTTTTTTACGCTACCACCGTACTTTTTGGTTCGCGGGGTGGTCGCCGCGAAAGCCGAAAACGCTTACGCGATCTCGACACCCATGGAGCGCGCGGAACCGCGAACCATGCTTTTTGCCGATTCAATATCAGTGGTATTGAGGTCGGGCATTTTCGTTTTGGCGATGTCCTCAACTTGCGCTTCGGTCAATTTGCCAACTTTATTTTTGTTGGGCTCGGAAGAACCTTTGTCCAAACCGAGAGCCAATTTAATGAGAACAGCAACGGGCGGCGTTTTCACTTCGAAAGTGAAAGAGCGGTCCGCAAATACTGTAATTACGACCGGAACAATCAAGCCCGGGTTTTGCGACGTCTTGGCGTTAAAAGCTTTAACGAACTCCATGATGTTGACGCCGTGCTGACCCAGAGCCGGACCGACGGGCGGTGCAGGCGTGGCTTGAGCCCCAGGAAGCTGGAGCTTAATGTAGCCAGTGATCTTTTTTGCCATGGTACAGTCACCTTTTGCGTGGTTAGCCCGATAGACGCTTCACAACGTTTACCGGGTATTTGGTAGCCTAGTGCTAAATCTTTTCGACTTCGTGGAAGCTCAACTCGACGGGGGTGGATCGCCCAAAGATGGTGACTTTGACTTTCAAGGTACCTTTGTCTTCGTTCACTTCATCAACGGAACCGATAAAGTTCGCAAAAGGACCGTCGATGATTTTAATCTTTTCGCCGGCCTCAAACAAAAACTTGGGCTTGGGCTTTTCTTGCGCCATGTGAACTTGATTGAGAATTTGGTTGATCTCATCTTCGGAAAGAGGACTTGGGTTACGGCCACCGACAAAACCGGTAACGCGCGGCGTGCTTTTAACGACGTGCCAGCCGTCGTCAGTCAAGTCCATGCGGATGTAAATGTATCCGGGGAAAAGTTTCTTGGTCGTAATGACGCGCTTTCCGTTCTTCAGTTCCATGACGTTTTCGGTGGGAATCAGAACCTCGCCCAGGAGGTGATTCTTGCCGAGCGCGTCGAAGCGTTGTTCAATGCTTTCTTTAACTTTATTCTCGTAACCGGAATACGTATGGACGATGTACCACCGCATTGTCGACTGTTCGGAACCTTCTACTTTTTCCTCGTCCATCTTTTAAAAACCCCGTCTTCCCCCGTAAACCATCAATAGAAAAGCTGTCTAAAAACGGTTGAAATGACCACGTCGACCCCCCAGAGGTACAACGCAAAAAAGACGGTTGTCCCAAGGACAATACCGGTCGTTTCAACAACTTTGGGTTTATCGGGCCAGTGAACTTTTTTGAGTTCCTTTTTGGCGTCCTGGTAGTACTCGCTAAAGCCGGACATCGAAGGCTCCCTCATTAACTAAAAAGGATTGGCAGGGGCAGTAGGACTTGAACCCACGACCTGCGGTTTTGGAGACCGCTGCTCTACCAACTGAGCTATACCCCTGTAAACATGAGGAATCCCTTGCGCGGGTGAACCCGGCAAGGGACGTCCATCATGGGTTAAGATTACTCGACGATGGTCGCAACCGCGCCGGCACCGATGGTCTTACCACCTTCACGAATCGCAAAACGCAGACCTGGGTCCATGGCGATCGGGGTGATCAAGGTGCAAACGAGGTTCAGGTTGTCGCCAGGCATAACCATTTCGGTGCCTTCGGGCAACGTGGCAACGCCGGTCACGTCCGTTGTACGGAAGTAGAACTGCGGACGGTAGCCTTGGAAGAAAGGCGTGTGACGGCCACCTTCGTCTTTGGTGAGGATGTAAACCTCGCCGGTGAATTTGGTGTGTGGTGTGATGGAACCGGTTTTCGCCAGTACCTGACCACGTTGAACATCTTTTTTATCCAAGCCACGGAGCAACAGACCAACGTTGTCGCCTGCTTCACCTTGGTCAAGCAGCTTGCGGAACATTTCAACACCGGTAACAACTTTCTTTTGCGTTTCTTTAATGCCGACGATTTCGATTTCTTCGCCAACTTTAACGATGCCTTGCTCGATACGGCCGGTTACAACAGTACCGCGACCGGAAATAGAGAAGATGTCTTCAACAGGCATCAAGAAAGGTTTGTCCAGTGCGCGCTCGGGAGTAGGAATGTACTCATCAACGGTGTTCATCAACTCGATGATTTTCGCTTTGTGCGTCTCATCGCCTTCCAGGGCTTTCAACGCGGAACCCATGGTGATGGGGATGTCGTCGCCGGGGAATTCGTAGCTAGAGAGCAATTCGCGAATTTCCATCTCAACCAACTCGAGCAATTCTTCATCGTCAACTTGGTCGGTTTTGTTCATGAAAACAACAATTGAAGGTACCTGTACCTGACGAGCGAGCAGGATGTGCTCACGCGTTTGCGGCATGGGGCCGTCGGCGGCGGAAACAACCAAAATCGCGCCGTCCATCTGCGCAGCACCAGTGATCATGTTCTTAACGTAGTCAGCGTGACCTGGGCAATCAACGTGTGCGTAGTGACGATTTGCGGTTTCGTACTCTACGTGCGCTGTGTTGATGGTAATACCGCGCTCTCTTTCTTCAGGAGCGTTATCAATTTGATCGTAAGCTTTTTTCTCTGCAAAACCTTGGTCAGCCAGAGTATTTGTAATAGCTGCGGTTAAGGTGGTTTTGCCGTGGTCAACGTGACCAATCGTGCCGATGTTTACGTGCGGCTTACTACGTTCAAACTTTTCCTTTGCCATGGTGCCGATCTCCTACGATCTCGTTAATTCTAAAAAGCAGCAAAGAGTTTGCTATGGCCTTTCCTGCGCAGCTACCTCAACCCCAAACAGAGAATGGAGCCCTTAATCGGATTTGAACCGATGACCTCATCCTTACCAAGGATGCGCTCTACCGCTGAGCTATAAGGGCTTCGAAAGTACATCTATATTGTGGTTGGAGCGGGAAACGGGATTCGAACCCGCGACCCTTAGCTTGGAAGGCTAATGCTCTAGCCAGCTGAGCTATTCCCGCGTCAAGGCTTTTTGAGAGAGGGTGGTGGGGAAAGGCGGATTCGAACCACCGAAGGCATAGCCAGCAGATTTACAGTCTGCCCCATTTGGCCACTCTGGAATTTCCCCATCGCTCTCAATTATCACAAACTCGCGTCCGGCTATTAGCTGTACGCAACGAGTTTGTTAAACTAGCAAAAAACTTTTTGCGTGGCAACCCCAAAATTTCATTTTTTTTCAGCGGGTTGCTACGGGGCCGCAAATGCCCTCTCGTAGACATAGGCGCCACCAAGGACGCCAGCATAGAGTAATGCGATTGAAAGGGCAACACCAAAAATCAACCAAACTTCATTTTTTATTTTAAACCCTTGTTTCTTATAGTGGTTATGAATTCGCATCACAACCATGCTTATCATCAGCCACGGAATCACGTTGCCCACGTCCATATGATTCTGCAGGCCCGGCGTCACCACCGTTTCTCCCAAACGCGCTTGGAGCACCTGAATATCCTCCTGGCCGCTCCATACCGCCGGCAACACAAACACCGCCGCCACCACCCACAGGAACCAGGCCGTGTTACACCAAGGCGCACGCTTCGCGAGCACGCCGGCCGTCATGGTGGCGGTCCCCACCAACCACAAGGCGATCGGGAAATGAACCAAAAAGGGATGCCATCCCGCTAAAAACGACAATCCGTCACCTCACTCGTCTTTTTGGCCGTCACCGACCACCTGGGCCGCCATTGTAGCGCAAGCTCATACCAAGAGGGGCGCGCCCATTAAATAGAACGCGCGAGCGCAGGTGCGGGCGCGGTTCTCGACTGCTTGGGCCCGCTTAATCCCCGTTTGAACACGGTTTCCCCCATCTTCCCCATAGCACCGCCCGCCTGCTTCCCATATAATCATCAGGTTTTGAGGCCGGACACCCGTGCCCGCCAAGCCGGCGCGACTTTTGCCTACTGCCTCTGCACGGACGATTCTCGTCCCAACTTGCTTATAGGATCCTGTTTCATGTCCCATATGCTTTGCGTCGATGTCTACAACGACGTCGTTTTACTGGCCAATGCCGCCGCCGACGTTGTCGACGCCTTCGCCGTTCAAGGCCGAACCGAACACCCCCTTCCCGACGGCGTCACCCACTACACCTTGCGCAGCCTCATCACCCTGCCTGGCACCTGCGCGGTCTGCGGTCGCGGTGCCGAACAGCGGACTGAAGCCTGCAGCAGCAGTGGCGGCTTCCATGCCTATGTCGGCATGGACGCGGATCCCGACTTGCCCGAGCAACACAAGGCACGTGCGCGATCACTGGCGATTGTGCGCCTCAAGTACGACGATTTGGCATTTTATATCGAACAGGACAACCTGTTCCCGATTACCGAACTTCTGCCGACGTTGACGGTTTAACCGCGGTGAGCAGATTGAACCCAACCGCCTTGCGGCGGTCCCCTGTCTTGCGCGCCTGCGCGCTTCTGGCGGCGCTGTTGGCGGCCACATGCAGCAGTGACGGCGATGCGGTTTCACTCGTGGAGGAATCGGATCCACCGGTGATCATTACGATTCGCGGTGAACACGGCGGCCTCGAACGCCACCACCTTGACGAGTTTTCGTTTTTCGTGCGCGAGGTCTACCCCGAGCTGGGCGACACCATCGAAGACAGTCTGCACTCGCGCTTGTTTGATCGCTTCGAGCGCGAAGTAATTTTGGCCTATATTGCAGGACGCATCGGCTTTCACGTGAGCGACAACCAAATTGACGCCTTCATCCAAAACCAAATGACAACGGTTAGCTTCCACCTCATGGACGAAAAGGAACAGGCTCTGTGGCGCCGTGCGATTCGTCGCCGGCAACGGATCCAGCAATTCCTACAGCGCAAATTGTTGCGGGACATGGAAATTGAGGAAGAAGCCCTGCACGCTTACTACCGCGAGAACGAACAGGAATTCAAGCGGGACGCGACCTATCGCATCCGCGTCTTGCCGATTAGCGAAGAGGAAACCGCCAAAAAAATCCAGGCCTCACTACGCAAAACGCGCAAAACCTTTGTCGAAGTGGCCGAAGCCCACCTTGAAGACAGCGACCAGCTTATGCCGGTCACGGTCCCATTTAAGAACCTTTCCGAACCTTTTCAACGCCAAGTCGTGCGATTGAAGCCGGGACGCCACTCCAAAACGATTGCGCTCAAAGAAGGCGAGATCACGGTTTACTATATACTGTATCTCGAGGCCGTCACCCCGGCGACGACACTGACCTTCGACGAGGCCTACCACGACATCCGCAAAATCCTGGAACGCCGCTCGGCCGAGGAAAAGCTCGACCAGGTTCTCGAGGAATGGCGCACCAAGGTCAACATCGAGGTTTTCCGAAAAAACCTCCCTTTCCCTTACCAAGATCCATCCATAAGGAGCACCCCCTGACATGACGTTCTTTGCATGCCTGATGTTATTGTGTTGGCAGAACGATTCATCGATCCATTTCGTGGATCGTATCGCCCTCAAGGTCAACGACAAAGTGATTACCCAACGAGAGTTGGTGACGATGTATCGCCAGCGGCGCGAGGGGTATATGCAGGCATTTCGCGGTGCCGAGCTCGACGAGAAGCTGACATCATGCTGGGACGACACGCTTAAAGAAGCGCAGGAACAGTTGCTGCTCTATGAAAACGCGGTTCAGGAAGGCGTGTCCCTGTCGGAAGAAGACGTGCGCACTCGCCTCAACGCCATGCGCGAGTCCAACGGTTTCACGGATGAAGAATTTGAAAAGATCATCGAAGAACAAACCGGCATGGCTTTGCCCGAGTTCATCAAATTCCGTCAACGGGTCGACAGCAGCGACCAGGTCATCCAAGCCCGCATTGTCAGTCGCATCAAACTGGATGAAAGCGAAATTGCCAAGTACTACAGTGAACATCGTCAGGAATATATGACACCGGCCACTTACCGGATTGCCGAAATCGCCTTGCTCAAAGGCGAAGGCGACCCACTGGCGGCCAAGTTCAAAGCCAACAGCGCCGCGGAGTTCCTTAAAAAAGGCGGCGACTTCGCCGAAGCGGCCCAGATGTACAGTGATTCGCCTTCGAAGGAAAGCGGCGGCGATTTGGGAACGGTTGAATTCGGTGACTTGAACGCTTCCATTGAAGACCGCGTGAAAGGCATGAAGGCAGGCGAGGTTTCTGAGATTTTTGAAACGCCGACGGCGTTTTTTATTATTAAGTTGCTGGAACAAACGTCGCCACAACCCAAACCGATTCAAGATGTGCGGCCCGAAATCGTGCGCAAGTTGCGCGCACCGCGCATGGAAAGCCAGATGAAAAACTACATCGCCGAGCTCAAAGACAAATACTTGCTGCAAGTGGTTCTGAAAAAGCCGCCGGCTTACCTGGACCTGGAAAAAGAACCGTAAGCGACACGAACAAGCCAAGCCCAAGCGCGCCGATCCCCTGTTGGATTTGCGCGCTTTTTTTATGGCCGCAAACGCACGACGGGCAGGGGTGAAAAGAACCGTTACGCCACCTTAACGGCACATAGAAATCTCAGTCGCCCCCTCCCCCGTCGCCACCCCACAAAGTGCGGCACAGGCCATACAATTCATTTGCAAACACAGCGCGACACAAAGCGCACGGTGAGCCGGCCCCAAAAAAAACGCCGCATCAACGCGGCGTTTTTCATGGTGCGAATCGGGTTCGCGTCAGTCCAACAGAGGGTTGGTTTTGCGTACTTTGATATGCGTTTTGGCGCGAATGTTGACGCTGGGGTCGGTACTCTCGACGGCGACTTCCTGTGTTTGAATCGAAACCGGCAAGTTTAAGGTCATGGCGTACATGGTGTTGGCCGCATCTTCAATATCGCGCACATACTCGCGAATCTTACTGCGATCCGCACGGAAGATGCGGTAGTGAAAGCCGCCCGACTCTTCCGCCAGAATCTTCATCACCCCTTGGTTAATGCTGCTGAAACGCACTTTGTTCGAAATATAGTTCTTCTTGGCGTCTTTTTTGGCGAACAACCGTGACAGACCAATCGCGCGTACGAACTTCTCGGCTTTGCCGGTTTCCTTTTGAAGAAAGGCGGTTTCGTCATCCGACAAACCCGGGTTGTTATCGAGCCACAAGCTGTAGAGAACCACATCGTTCTCCCGCGCATAAGACAACATGCCGTTGCGCGAATACTCGCCTTCAGTACCGATACCATCGGTGATCAACACAATCACCTTGCGACCCGAGTACTGCAACAAGCTGTGAATAGACGCAATGACCGCATCATATAAATAGGTCTCGTTTTCTTCGTACAACTTGTCGGCCTGCTTGGGATTGGGCGTTTGCAGCTTAAGTGCGTCGGCCACACTGAGAAGAACGGCTTTGGATTGATTGGGTTCGAGGTATTGATCGTAGCGATCAGAAAAAGACACAAAGAAACCGCGATCACGCGGGCGCATACTTTCGATAAATCGTTTGACCGCACCGATGTTGGAGCGAAACGATTCCTTCATACTGTAGGATGTGTCGATCATAAAGCAGTAGGTAATCGGTTCTTCGAGTTTCTCAACTTCAACCGGCTTGGTCGCTTGGCCGTCGACCGCAACGGTCAGGGTCGACAAATCGAGATCGCTTTTGAACTGAAGCGCCTCGTCGTAGGCGTTAAAGAAGATTTGCACCAAACGGGTGCGAATCTTTTCATCGGCCTTGAGGGGCTGTAGGTCTTTGGTCACTTTAAAAAGACCGCGATCCGTTTCCATTACCACGGCCAACTGGTTGATTCCCGAGATCGAGAACAACCCTTCGTCCACAGAAACGTCCCAAGGTTCGCGGTAACGCTCGAGCACGAGCCGGTTATTGAGAAAAACGTGCATCGATTTAACGCTGTGGCCGTCGGCGCGCATCACGACCCGATCCAAGGCGGCGGCGTCGGCGCGGCTCGGCAAGACCATTTTCACCGCGGCATCGTCGTTTTTGGCTTGCTGTAACAACAATGGCAGGGGTCGACTTTTAATTTCGGTCGGGACATGGGTGGCGCTGTTCAACATAACACTGTCAGCGGCCCAATCACCGGATGCACGTTCCCAAGAGCCGCGCACTTCATTCCAGCCTGGCCGCAAGTTAATTCCCTCGAGCCGATATACCACACTCAAGCCCGCTGCATCGCCGGCCTGGGCCTCAACGACAGCGGTGACCATCTGTCCGTTGACAACAAATTTGGCCGCCGGCGCCTGATCGACACCGTAGTAGCGCCGAAACGCAAACAGACGCGCCAACGCGACGTTGGTAAAGTTGTCCTGCAGCGGGAAGTACCGGTTGCCAAAGACGAAACGCTTCGGCGTAACAAAACCCTCGAGCGGCACTTGCGCCAAACCGCCGGCCACCATCAGACTCGAGGCGCCAATGCCGCCCGGCCCCAAGGCCGGCACATTCACGCGGCGGCGATCAACCGACTCACGACCGTCGCGATCACGCAAACGCAGCACCAGATCGTACTGATCCGGTTCCATCACCACCGAGAAGGTCTGCAGCTCGAAGTTTTTCACCTCAAAGCGTTTCTTAAAATCAACCACCTTGTGCTGGTAGGGATCATAAGCGGCAAGGTTGATATCGACGCCACGATGAGAGGCATCGGCAAAGGTCAAGTTCACCATGATTTGGGTGCGGTTTTGGTCACCGCGAAAGAAGTAGTAGTTTAACTGATACTGCAACTCGAATCGGTCTTCGGAGGCAAGGTTCTCGATGTCCTTGGTGAAACCCAAGTAGGGCAAGGTCAGCGCGCGCGAGGAGAGCTGATAGGGTTCGGCCCGATCGAGCACATAACTGAGGCGAACATGCTCGAGGGCGTCGTCGAGCCCTTGGTCTTCCTGAAGCCGGTAACTGTTGTTGCGCGAATCGTAGAGAAAACGAAAGCTCAGGTTGCGCGAGGGGTAGTGCCACACTTCTTCGTAACCTTGGATCAAACCAGTTTCGGAGAGCTTGCGCTGTTTGACGTCCTCGGGATCGCCCATCAGCAGCAAAATACGGCCGCGATCGGTGCGGTGGCCGGCAAGGTCGCCTTCGCCAAATTGGCTCAGGGCAATTTGGCGGCGTTCAAAGTAAGCAAGACGAAAGGCGTTGCCTGCCGTTTGCGGCTCGGGATCGCGTTTGTACCAAAAAATGCCCTGAAAGTAGCGCTTGGCGTCGCGGTTGGGGAGCTTGTTGTAAATCTCGCGCTCACCCTTGGTAATGATCGGATCGACAATCGCCATAAAATCTTCGCTGGGACCAAGGTCCAGTTTTTGGCCGAACAGCCATCCACTCAACGCCAGGAACGTTATCAAACAGGCAAACCTCTTCATAAGGATCACAACCTCTAAAAGCATGAATGTGAAAAACGGAAATAACCGATCAACAGGGTCTATCGCCGGTCGCGGCAAAAAGCAAGGCCGCAACAACGGTCGCACCGCCTGACTTGAGACGGATGCAGCCTAAAGATCGAATACGAAAAACCTGAACCAGAAGGTTCGCGGCGACCGAGATGAACGGCGCCGGAGCAACAGCCATCATAGCAGGAAGCATCGAACCACCGCCAAACCTTGCAAGGCGCACACCAGATTTCGTAGCACCCGCGAGGCCAAGCTGCGGTTTAGCGCGTTTCGAACAGTTCCGTTTGCTGCTGAAGGAAATGCGCGGCCTCGGCATCCTCAATCACCCGACTGTCACGCATGAAACCCGGCCAAAAGGAGGGAAAACGTTTTGAATAAAGCGCAAAAGGGTACTGCAGGCCTTTGAAGTGGAGCTTGGCAGGCCAAGGAAAATGACGACGCGGCGTCGCGAATAGCAACAAATTGTCGTCCTCGCGACAATGCAGCACGGCGACCTCGTCAAAAACCTCGAGAATGGTGCGTACCTGATGCCCGCAAATGCGATTGCAATTGGGACTCCAGAGGTTGAGAACCACAAAGCCGTCCTCGGCGAGTGCGGCGTGCAGGGTTTCCATAAAGGCGCGGCTCATCAACTGCGGCGGCACAAACTGCGACGAATAGCAGTCAACCACGATCAAATCGTATCCAGGACCCCGCTCACTTGCGACGACAGCCTGTTCGAGGTAATTCCGCAAGTCGTCCTGCACAATTTGATGACGAGAATTGAGCCGAAAAAAGCGACGCCCAAGCTCGATCACGGTTGGATTGAGCTCGACGGTAATAATTTCGCTGGAACGGCACCACAGATGGTCGACAAAGTGAAGCGTTGTACAACTGCCCAAACCACCGAGACAGATGTGAACAGGCGCACGCACCAACTCGCGTACGCCGTAACACATGAGGCCGACATACTCTAGTACCGGCACATGGTGATCGAGCAACGACATCACACCTTGGATACTGTGCTCGAAATGCAGGTAACGGTGCTGTAAGGGAAAAAGATCCACGACACGAATCCAATCACCGTTGATGCGCTTATCAAAAACCACACGGTTATACGTGGACATCGTGCCTCCCCATTTTTTGCTCTTAAATGTAGCGCAATCGCGGCGCAATGTGGATGCAGATCTTAAAGAGGGCGGTCAACGTGGACAGCGGCGGGCGTGAGGGTCACTGAACGGCGGCGACGGGGCCGTCACAAAAACCTCACAAAGGCGCTTGCACAGGGGCTGTGATTTTGGTTAAATGCCGTTCTCACAGCAGTTCGGGCACCCCAGGCCAACCCCGCGTAAACATCGTGCCGTGCGCGCAGATGCGAACGGAACACCGGCCAAGCCGACACGAAGGCGCGAAAGGGTGTAAGATCCCGACCCAAAAAACCGTTCTAGGCGCAGGCTCGTAAAGGATGCGAGCGCCGAAGGTTCGTGACGGGCCGGCGGTTAAATCAAAACAGAGCGATTCGGGTGAACGGAATGGTGCAAAATCTTGACGCGAAACATGTTGAGAAAAGCGTAGACATCCCGGTAAGTGTTGCGCGCATTGTCACGAGGTGGTGCAGCCCAACAGGTTGTGGGATTTCGTCGCCAAGCATCGCTTAGTTTAGGTTTAACCCTATAAAAGGTGGTAGATCCGCAACGGCGGCGTCACCGAGAAATATCACTAAAAAGCTAATGTCGTTAGTAAATTGACCGAGCTGTTTAAGTATGCTTTACTAACCAAAAGTTTTCCAATAAAGGATTATGGGACAATGAAGTTCTTTAGGAATTTGTTGCGCCGCAAGCCCGAGCTTGGCCAGGAAGATATGGTCAAACCTTTTTGCCTCAAAGCCAAACAAGCTATTTTGGCGGAGGACCTGCCCAAGGCGATCGCCTACCTCGATTGCGGCATTCGCGTTGCCCCCGAACGTCTCAATTTATACCTGCAGCGCGCCCAAATATTTCAGTACGGCCTCGACAATTACTCGCGCGCACTGGAAGACTATCGCCACATTTTGCGCGAACTGGAAAGCCGACCTAACTCTGAGCTGGAAGCGAAGTGTCGCCACGCCATGCGCGACATGATGGAAGGGACCCATAGCACCCAGGTTCACGCTTAGGCGCAAGGTTTCGACAGCAGAAGGCGGCATCCCGACGGCGAAATACCGACCTCGGCGAGACGCGGCCGCGCGAACCTCGCGCAAGGCCCCCACCACCTTTGCCGCGGTCAGGTTTGGCCGAGCCGGCACAACGACACAGGGCCAACCCTTTTTCTCGCAAGCGTTTAATAAGAGAAAGCAAAATCGACGAGCAAGCAACGGGTTCAGGTGAACCTGCATCCGACGAACCGGCACGTACGGGGCGCCGCCAACGGCGCCACAGGAATTTAAAAAATTCTCATTAATGGGTTTACAAGCCCTAAAGGGATTTTGATTTTGCTTCGATAGGTATCACATACCCTTTATCACCTCGGAGCTCGACCCGTGCCGTTATTTTCCCGAAAAAAATCAAAAAACACCGAAGCGACCATCAGCACCGAAGACGAGGTGATGGGGTACATTGATGAGCTGTACCGCAAGCGGGTACCCATTTCAATTTGCCTCAAAAAGAAGTGGGTCCATTCGGACATTCTGTTCTTCGACGAAAAAAACAAATTGATCCGCATCCAGCAGGACTTGCTACCGGCATTGGCCAACGGTACAGACCTGACCGTCGGCTTTGCGTTGGACCGCACCTGGTGGACGTTCAAAACCAAATACGCCAACGTCAACGACAAACCGCACCTACTGGTGCCGAAGGGCATCAACCACACTGAACGGCGCCGCAATTTGCGGTGTTCGTTTACCGCGCGCGAGCAGGTCAAAGTGACCGTGCTCGAAGGGCTAGGCAGCGGCAACGGCGTGTTCGGCATGGCGGTTGACATCAGCACCGGCGGCATCTCGCTCACCATTGAAAAAGCCATGTACCTCGCCAACGAACGCGAGATTCCTCCGTCTGAGAACCTATTTAAACCGGGTACCAAACTGGCCTTGGTCAAAATTAACCGCATCCCCGGCTGCCAACTTATGGAATTGAGTGGTATCGCCAAACGCGTGTGGCGCGATGGACGCTGGCGAATTGCCATTGAATTCACCAACCTCTCGAAAAAAGACTACGCGGCCATCACCCGTTTCATTGAACCTCGGACGCTTGAATTCAAGCCGGTGAAACGTTCAAAGAAACGTCGCGAGGAAATGGATGAACGCCGCGCCACGCCGCGTCCCGGCAGCAGCGGTAAAGAGCGCGGTGATGAGGATGGTGGCGACAACGAGACCTCGACCGCAAGCAGCACCGCGACGGAAAAGGCACCGCCGGCAACAGCCGCCAAGGCGACAGCCACACCCACTGAGCCGAAACCAGCAGCAACACCGGCGGCGGACAGTGATCGGCCGACCTTGTTAATTTTCGGAGACGACATCCTGACCGAGGTCCCCTTCCTCAACGCCGGCAACAGCCCATTTGAAGTGGTCGTTTGCAACACACCGATTCGCGCGGTAAAGGTCATCACCGAAGACAACCCGGCGCTTATTCTGTGCGGTACCGAGTTCAAAGGGCGAGCCATTACCGAGGTGCTGGAGAAAATCAACAACATGGGTGTGCTCAAGGACAAGAAAGTGGTCGTCTGCGGGAACGACCTCACCTCAAAAGATTTAATCAAACTCAAGATGATGAAAATCGAAACCGTTGTGCCACTCCCGATCAAAACCGCCGGCGAATTCCTGGCCGCACTCAACAGTTAACCCAGCTTTCGGTAAGATTTGGCGACCAGGCCCGACTCTAGGGACATGCCATGGCAACGCGCAAGTACGAGGATGAACAACCGGCAGGGGTTATCGCCGCATCCGCCTCGGCCTCGGTTAACCGGGCCAAACAAAGGTATTTGCCAGGTTGACGTGACGGGATAAAATGCACAGAGATCGATCAAAGCTGCGGTCCCGCATTTCGGTGGATCAGGTTATAATGCTAGAGTTTGATGGGATTCTTTTCTGTAAATGAACGCCTCGAGGTAGCCGATGGGAAACTGGGCCAAACAAGCCCGTCTCGCCATGAGCAATAGGGACTACACCCAAGCCGGCGATTTTTATAAGTTAGACGGAAACAACAAAGCCGCAATCAAGGCGTACATCAAGGCCGGCAACTACTCGGAAGCAGCCAAGCTCTTCGAGCAGATGGATAAAATAAAAAAAGCGCAACAGCTCCTTGAAAAAAACGGCAGTCCCCACGAGATCGCCGATTTCCATTTGCGCCAGGACAATCCCACCCGCGCGGTGGAGATATACCGCCAAAACGACTTGCTGTTTGAGGCGGGCGAACTTCTGGAAAAAATGGGCGACCTGCCCAATGCCGCCGCCATCTACGATCAATTGGGTTTCCACGAAAAGGCCGGCGTCATTTATGGCAAGGTGAAGAACTTCAACAAAGCGATCCAAATGTTCACCATTTTGTGTGAGGCATTGGAAAAAGAAGGCGGTCCCAACAGTCGCGTCAAGATCAATAAGTTCCACACTTGGATTGCCAACTTGCACGTGGGTGCCAAACGTTTTGCCACGGCGGGTGAAATCTTTTTACAGTTGAACCAAACCGAAACCGCCGCAAAATGCTTCGCCAAGGGCAACAACCCAGTTCGCGCAGCGCAGTTATACGTGGACATGAACCAGCTCGACACGGCAACCCAACTACTAAAAGGCGTGCATAGTCCCGAGGGACGCGTGCTCCTGGGTCGGATCGCAATTGCCCAAGGCAATTACCGTGAGGCGGTCACGCTACTCAAGGACAGCCAGGAGTTCGAGCTCATTATCAGCGCCCACGAACACTTGGGTAACTACAAAGAAGCGGCATTTTTCCACGAGAAAAACGGTAATCTCAAAGCGGCCGCCGAGCTTTACAGCAAAGCCCATGATTTTCAAAAAGCGGCGCTTTTGTTTGAACAGGTACGGATGTTTGGCGATGCCGCCGCCTGTTACGAGCAGCTTAAAAAATACGGTCACGCCGCCAAGTTGTACCACCACGCCAAGAACCGCTACAAGGCGGGCGAGTGTTTGTATCGGCTCAACCGCTTGGACGACGCTTTGCAGCAGTTACAAATGCTGGATTCGGACGACGATCAGTTCATGGACGCCAAACGCATTATGTCCGAAATTTTCTTTAAGCAAGGCGATTACTCGGTTTCACGCAAGTTATTGGAAGACATCACCTCCAAAAGCGGCTTGGACGACAACAACATTCTGTACTTTTACTTGCTGGGCCGGTGTTTGGAAGAAGAGCACGATTTGGAAAGCGCCAAGCGCTATTACGAACGGGTGATGGCACGGCGTGTTGGTTATGCGGACGTGCGCCGCCGCCTCAAACGGCTCTCCACGCTGATCCCCAAAGCCGACACCAGTCTAAGCAACTCGAAAAGTATTTTTTCGCCCAACGACTTAACCGTGGGCGAGGTAATCGCCGACCGCTTTAAGATTATTCAGACGATTGGCAAAGGCGGCATGGGCTCCATTTTCAAGGTTCGCGATTTGAGCCTCGACCGGGTGATCGCACTAAAGGTGTTGTTGGCTGATCGCGGCAACTTCGAAGAACTCAAAACCGAGCTAATTACGGCACGCGATTTGACCCACCCCTACATCATTAAGGTCTTTGACATCGGTGAATGGAACAATATCGGCTATTTCACCATGGAGCACGTGGACGGGCAGTCACTTAAAAGTTACATCCTCAACTCACCCAACGATTCGATCCCCAAAAAAATCGAACTCATCATTAAAATTGCCGAAGGGTTACAGGCCGCCCACGACCAAGCAGTCGTCCACCGCGACATCAAACCGCAAAACATTTTGGTCACCAACGACTTCATCCCCAAAATCTTGGATTTTGGTATCGCCCGCAAGGTGACCAACACCCGTAAAGAACGCAGTATTAGCGGCAGCCCTAAATACATGGCACCGGAACAAATCCAGAACACTCACACGGATAACCGAACCGATGTCTACGCCCTCGGCATCGTCATGTTTTTTATGTTTACCCTGCGCGAACCCTTCGTCGCCAAAACCGCGCAAGAAATCATGCTCAAACAAATTGAGCAACCCTTGCCCGAACCGCTGGAGTACAACCGCAAGCTACCGTTTTGGTTGTCGGAAATCATTAAAAAATGCTGCATGAAAAACAGCATCATGCGCTTTAGCGACATGAACGAACTGATCGACGAGCTGCGCTCCAACGTGCTTTAACCTCGCCGATCCCCCATTCACGGGCAAAACTTGATACCATGGTAGCGCGTCGTCACCATGCGGCACGCCGACTCTTGGATTTGGAAAACACCATGACATCGTCCATTTTGATTTGCTTCTTAAAATACCCCGCGCCCGGCCACGTCAAAACCCGCCTGGCCGCAGACATTGGCGACGACCACGCGGTCGATCTCTACGCCTCGCTGGTGGAACGCATTATCACCGAAGTCTATCCCATGGACGGCAATTACGACTTAGTCCTGTGTTACGACGGCAAACACGGCCAGGACCAATTTGAAACCTGGCTCGGTCCCAACTGGACCTTTTGGGAACAGGAACGCGGTGACCTGGGTACCCGCCTCAGTTGCGCGGTCGACCGCGCCCTGGACGAGGGTTACCAAAAAATCGCACTCATTGGCTCGGATTGTATCGGTTTTAGCGAAGAAAGCATCGGTGAGATGTTCGGCCAACTCGATCAACAGGATTTCGTGATCGGCCCGGCCAGTGACGGCGGCTACTACCTGCTGGCACTCAAAGAGTACGCGCCCTGGCTCTTCGAAGACGTCCAGTGGAGCACCGAAACCGTGCTCGAGACAACCCTCGATAAAATCGAAGTTCGCGAGAAAACGGTGCATCAGCTCGAGGTCAAGCAGGACATCGATACGATAGAGGACTTGAGCAGTTTCCGCGCCCAATTGCCGGAAGAACATTACCTCGCCAAAAAAATTGATCTCATCGCGCTGCGCACGACCGACTCAACTGAAATGACGGAACAGCAGCGGCAAGCCATCCAGAGCATGGAAGCATCTATGAACCAAGGCCTTTACAACAGCCTGCCGATTGACGAGATCATTGTCAAGGACAAGGAAATCGACACCGATTTGTTCTAATGCAGCAAGCCGATCCCATGGCAACGCGCCACCGCGCAGCAACTCCGGCCGACGGAGCCTTGATTGGGTTAAGTGCCCTCATCGCAGCGGCTGCTTGGGCCTTTGCCGAAGTAAGCGGTGGTTGGGCGGCTTATCCCGCCGCCTTAATCGGGTACAGCCTCGCATGGTTGCGCTGCCATCAAACAACGGCTTCAGTTCGAATGGTTTTTTGTTTGTGCACACCTTTTGTGTTGGCCGCCCTGGTGCTGCCCCCGCGCTTAAGTGACGACTACCATCGCTACTTGTGGGAAGGTCATGTGCAAAATCATGGTTTTTCACCCTATGCCACCGCGCCGCGGGCCCTGTTCGACACCCTTAACCACCCTGCTGAACCCTATATCAACAACCCCGACCTCCCGGCAATTTACCCACCGCTCAGCCAAGTTCTGTTTCGTTTGGCCGACTTGCTCGGGCACCATGTTTTTGGTTGGAAATGCTTGTTACTGGTGGCCTTAATCGCGTGTCGCCGATTCCTTTCGACACGCCAGACACTACTCCTCATTGGACACCCACTCGTGCTGGTCGAAGGTCTGTGGAATGCGCATTTGGACGTCCTCGGCATTCCACTTGTCTATGCACTGTTGTGTCACATGCAACGGCAAAGGCTGGGACGAGGCGTCGCCGCCGGCGTCGCGCTGTTCGCGCTCAAACTGCTGCCGGTCGTCTTGTGTCTGTTCCCGCTGCGCCAAAAATCGCGGCGTTGGGTGGCAGCTTACGCCATCGGCGGCATCCTTGGCGCGGTGCTGGTTTACCTACCCTTCGCCGCCGACGGCGCCGCCTTGCTGCGATCCCCCTCGGCGTTTTCGCAGCACTGGTACTTCAACAACCCCTTGTTTACATTGCTGCAAAGCCAGGTCAATCCGGCCTGGATCCGGCCCTTCCTGGGGGCGGCCCTCCTACTGAGCTGGGCCTGGTTGTGGTTCCAGGCGTGGCCGGTCCGTGATCGTGCGCGCTGGGCCTGGATCGCGCTTTTGTGCTTCAGTCCAACCGTTTATCCATGGTACTTGTTGTGGCTCATGCCGCTGTTGCGGATTCGCGATTGGCCCTGGGCGGCGGCGGCTTTCGGTTTCGCCTGCCTCTCCTACCGCGTTTTACCGAACTGGCACCTTGCCGGCGTATGGTCCTTGCCAACCCTGTGGCTAACCGTGGAATGGCTCGGCTTGCTAATGTGTTTTTACGCCATGCGCCCGCGCCAGATCACTTCCCCGAAAGGACTGCCATCGTGAAACCCACCATTGACGTGCTCATCCCGGCGCGCAACGAAGAAGAAGCCCTGCCGCTCGTGTTACAGGAGATTGACCGCGATTTGGTACGCCGCATATACGTGGTCGACAATGGTTCAACCGACCGAACGGCCGAGCGCGCCCGCGCCGCCGGCTGCGAGGTGGTCAACTGCCCCACGCCAGGTTACGGCCGCGCCTGTTTGGCCGGACTCGCCGCCATCGCGAAGGATCCCCCGGCGATTGTGGTTTTCCTCGACGGCGACCACAGCGATCACCCGGACCAAATCGCGGTTTTGGTGGCGCCCATCTTGGCCGACCAAGCCGATTTCGTGTTGGGCTCACGCACGCGGGGGGTCGCCGAAAAAGGCAGCCTCAACCTGACCCAACGCTTCGGGAACTGGCTGGCCACCCGTCTTATGCGCCTCTTCTGGCACACCGATTACAGTGACCTCGGCCCGTTTCGGGCGATCGCGTGGCCGGCCCTACAGCAACTCGCCATGAGCGACACCGACTTTGGTTGGACCATCGAAATGCAAATCAAAGCACGCGGTCACCAGTTACGCACCCAAGAAAGACCGGTCCCTTACCGGGTGCGCGTGGGCCAATCGAAAATATCCGGAACCCTTTCCGGCTGCGTTCGCGCCGGCACCAAAATCCTCTACACCATCTTTAAGTACCGCTTCCTCCAACCGGTTAAGTCGGTACCGGTAAGGAACCTATCATGAACTATGTCCACGTGCTTTATGTCCACCTTTTCCTAATTATCGGCCTGGTCTTCCCGCTGGCGCTCGGCTCTTACTTACTCAAAGTAAAACGGTTACGTCAATTACAGAGAATCTTTGCGCGCTACAACGCAAGTGATCCGCCCGATTTGAAGGTCCTGGTTCACTGGATTGAAGAGAAACGCAGCCAAGGACGATTGATTGAGGCTATCGATTATTTGCGCACGATTGAACGGGACGACCTCGCCATGACGCTTTATGAAGCATTCCCGTTCGACCACTTTCATCACCGCCATGTGCGCCTCTTCGCCGCCCATGCCTACCTCACACAGGACAAAGCCGAACCCTGCCTCCAACTGTGTCAACGCCTGCGCACGGCCTATCCGAAAGATGATTCGGTTCTCGAGCTCCAAATTGAAGCGTTTCTCCGGTTTGGTCACCGCCAAGAAGCACGCGATTTACTGTTACCGCGCCTGACCAAAAAAACCGAGGGCACCGTATTCGCCCGTCAACGCGCCTGCCTACATGCGCTCGATGGTGAACTGGAAGCAGCGGAGACCATTCTCAAACGCGTCGTCTCCAAGGACCATACCCTTTACCAAAACAGCTTCGCCCAGCCTCACAAACGACTGATCCATGCCCAGTTGGAACAAAGTCGCGCCCTGCTGGAACAAGTTCAAGCAGAACGCGCAAAGGACCAAGATTAGGGCGAAATGATTCGCCCGTACGGAATTAGTTGAGGTAGCTGCTGATGTCGGTCACCCAAGCGGGATCGTCGGGGCTTTTGAGATCAACGGGAATATCGCCAATGGCGGCCTTGGCGGCCTCACGGCTGGCAAAGTGGCCCCAGGTCAACATGAAACAGGTATCGTCACGACCCTTTAATTTGCGCGGGAACACATAAACGGCCGCCCCTTTTTCGATGAGTTTCTCAACCGTTGACTTTTGACAGGCCACCATGAAGGACAGGCTGTATTGATCACCGGTCTCACGGAAGGCATCCACACTTTGAACAAGCGCTTCTTCGACATTGGCGGCATCAAGCGGCGTAGGTTGGGATCGCGTTTCGGGCTGTGGTGCGGGCGGTTCGGGATCCGGCTCGGCTTGGTTGGCCGCCGTGGTGGTCGGTGAATCGACACCAACCGGTTCATTGTCCACGGTGGTCGTCGGCGTGGTGTCACCGGTATCGGCGGTGGTCTCGATGCCGCTGTCGTTAATGGGTTCATCGACAAACGGTGAGGGTTCCGGACTGTCGGTGCCGGCATCGTTACCAGCCGTGTCGGTGATCGGTTCGTCATCCGATCCACCAAAACCGGAAGTTAAGGCTTGGTTTTCTTTTAGCAACCAACCGCCGGCAACCAATAACCCCAAAATCAGAACCGCGGCAATGCTGTACTTAACCACGGACATGGTTTTGCTCGGCGGTGCAGCCGCCGCCGGCGCTTCATCTTCATCGGGAAGAATCACGCCCAAGGTCGGCGGTTTTTTCTTGGGCTTGGCGACCGGAATTTCGGTTTCCATATCACCAAAACCGGGATCCGGCAGTGGCGGCGGTTCCTTGTCGTCCAAAGAATAGGACGTCATTGGCATGGTTGGCGCGGGCGCTTCACCGTCGAGGCCTTGCAAGGCACGGTTGAGATCGGCAACGGGATCAGCGGCCGCCTCGTCGTTTTCAAGGTCTTGCTGGAATACATTGACGTCGGCGCTGTCATCAAGGGACAAGGGTTCATCGTCAGGAACAGCTTCGTCGGCGAAGGCGGGTGCCACCGCAAAGTCCGGTTCCTCGTCAAACGCGTGCTCTTCAAAGGAAGGGGGGTCAAGCGACTTTTGGTCAAGCCCATCCGCGTCACTCTCTAAGCCCAGAGCATCGTCGTCATCCAGGTCGCTCACTTCAAAATCATCAAGATTGTCGTCTTCCTCGAAGGCCGGTTCCTCGGTCGCCAAGTCGAAGTTTTGTGCTTCCAAATTATCTTCGTCATAGGCCGACGCCGGCAAACCGGGATCCTCATGGCGCGAGTGTTCCCGAACATCCTCGCGTAATTGCTCTAAGTCGGCGGGAGTGAAGTTGGGTAAGGTGTCTTCGGCAATGGAACCTTCCATCGATTGTTCTGCACTTTCGGCCACAACCGGCTCATCGACTTCAAGGGTGTCGTGTTCCTCTTCTTCTTCGTCGCCAGGGTCGGCCAACAAATCCTCTTCCTCTTCGTCGCCAGGGTCCGCCAACAAGTCTTCTTCAGCTTCATCATCGAAAGCTTGAACATCAGCGCTCAGCTCGTCTTCCTCAACAACCTGAGCGCCTAACAAATCAGAAACGAAGGCATCGCCGGCATCCGGCTCTTCGCCGGCACCGGAACCGAACCCATGCTCAGGCGTGGCGGCGAATTGTGCTTCTTCCAATGACATGCGAACGGTTTCTTGATCGTAATCCTCTTCCTCATCAGCCGGCGCGTCTTCTTCAAGCGACAGCGGATCCGCATCGAGATCTTCACCATCGGAAGCAGCGTCCTCAAGTTCGTCGGCCTCCAATGGCTCATCATCGAATAGGGGCTCTTCCATGGCTGCCATGGCTTCCCGTTCCACCGGCTGGGTTTCGGGATCGACAAGATGGTCGACATCGAGCGGCGCGTTTTCAGCCGAATCGTCCAATACATCCAAAGCCGGCGTGGGTTCCATCGCGTCGTCCATCACGGTGGCTAAGGCGTCATCCTCGCCACCAAGATCAAGGGGTTGGGCTTCGTCGTACTGGTAGCCGCTATCGACGATCGGCGCCTGAACCGTGACCTTCGCCACCGGCATCGCTTCCGGTTTGGGTTCCTCTTCAATCATTTTCATGAGCTGGAACAGGTAGAGAATGCGCTGTGTCTGCTCTTCGTCCCATTCCATATATTCCGACAACTCGCCCAGTGAAAAACGGCGGTGTTCTTTTACAAAGGTCAAAATGGCCAAATACGCCGGCGGGAATTCAATGCGTCCGAGGTTGTCGGCAAAGCCGGCGGTGTGGCACCACATGCTGCCGGTATCCGGCCGTGCCCGCAGGAATCGGGTTTCGTGTAAGCGCAAAAAGGAACGAATCAGCAGACCCAGTGTCTGAATCTTCAGTTTCGGTAATTTCGCAGGTAAGGGTTGCTCTTGAACTTGGTAGGTGCCGGATTCAATTTCCAAACACCGTTGCACCACGCGGGTAATTTGCAATTTAAGCGCCTGTGCAAGCTGCTGCGAGGAAACCAAGCGCCTTGCTTTAAGCGCCTTACCCAGACTCTCGCCTGGTGCCAAAGAGTTCTTAACGTCGTCAAGGTCGCCGGCGCGAATGGCTCCGTTCTCCACCAAAATGTTCGAAAAGTGCTCGTTCTCTTCTTCAGAGTTGGCGTAGACCAAACTCCCTTCTTCGAAAAACAGATGGCGGCTGCCAGGCGAGAAGGTCATCACGCCCGTCTGCCGGTTTAGCAGAAAGTCGAGAATGAGTTGGTGTTGTTCAAAGCGTTGGTAGTTCGTGGACATCGGCGCCTCGCGGTAAAATCGATCAATCTTGGACCATGCCAAGTTGTTATCATAACAGCAGATGCTTAATTTTCTAAGTCCGGTAACCGTTTGATTCTGCGCCCCTTTTTGGCAACCGGACAAGGTGCTGAAACTGCGCCGGCGACAGCCCTTCCACCAGTTCACAAACCGGCCTCGCGCAGGTCCCCTCTTCTTTTCCATCGCCTTTCACGCCAATAAGTTGATAGCCTGCGTTTCATTCCCGTCGTCTTTGTGACATACACCCAGATTCAGGTAGGCCAAATTCACCGGCGGCATGAAAGTTTTTTTTCAAAGTGACACTAGCTTGTAGCGTAACTTTCTTGATAGTTTAGGAGTGCGCCGTCACCCGCGGCGCGTTGCGCGTCAATCGCGTCGGCCCATCGTTTCGGCGACAAAAAGGACACCTCCTTTTTGCTTGACCTCTCAATGCTCATCCACGAGTATTGAGGTTTTGGCGCCTCGCTTTTCGCGCTACGCTACATTCGTTCGTCTTTCCCCGTCGGTTCGGGACGCAGACGAAAGGGGGGGTAGCGTATTTTTGGAGGTTTCAAAATGTCGACAACTACACAAAACTCGGCCGCACTCATTGAACAAGAAGAAAAGTTCGGTGCGCACAATTATCATCCACTGGATGTCGTCCTTTGCCGCGGTGAAGGCGCTTATGTTTGGGATGTTGAAGGCAAACGCTATCTCGATTTCCTTGCGGCTTACTCCGCTGTTAACCAAGGCCACAACCACCCACGCATCGTTGGGGCATTGACCGAACAAGCCAAGGTCCTTTCTTTAACTTCACGCGCCTTCCGCAATGACAAGTTTCCACCGTTGCTCGAAAAACTAAGCAACATGACCGGCTTTGAAAAAGTGCTTTTAATGAACAGCGGCGCCGAAGCCGTTGAAACCGCCATCAAAGCCATGCGCAAATACGGCTACGACAATAAAGGTATCGCCGACGGTAAAGCAGAAATCATCGTAATGGACGGCAACTTCCACGGCCGTACCACGACCATCATCGGATTCTCCACGGATGATACCACCACCACCGGTTTCGGCCCGTTCACGCCGGGTTTCCACGTCGCTGAATACGGCAACATGGACGCCTTGAAAGCGCTGATCAACGAAAACACCTGCGGCGTCTTAATCGAACCCATCCAAGGTGAAGGCGGCGTGGTCATTCCTCCCAAAGGGTTCCTCAAGGAACTGCGCGCCTTGTGTGATGAACACAAAATGATGCTCGTCTGCGACGAAATCCAGTCCGGTCTCGGTCGCACCGGCACCCTCTTCGCCTTCGAACACGAAGGGATTCGCCCCGACGGTGTCACCATCGGTAAAGCCCTGTCCGGCGGCATCTACCCGGTCTCCGCCTTCCTGGCCACCGAAGACTTCATGAAGGTGTTCACACCAGGTACCCACGGCTCGACTTATGGCGGCAACCCGCTCGCGTGTGCCGTCGCTTCAGCCGCCCTCGACGTGCTCGTCGATGAACAGTTGATCGAAAAGTCAGCCACCATGGGCGCTTACATGATCGAACGCGTGCGCGCCATCCAATCACCGCACATCAAAGAAGTACGCGGCATTGGTTTGTGGGCCGGCATCGAGTTGAACCCCTCCGCCGGCGGCGCCCGTCGCTTTTGCGAACGCTTGCAGCAAGAAGGCATGCTCTGCAAAGAGACCCACACCCACACCATCCGTTTGGCGCCACCATTGGTGATCACCAAAGAGCAACTCGACTGGTCCATTGATCTGTTGACCCGCGTCCTCACCGACGCTGAGTAAGGAAACAGGAGCCCACCGGGTTCCTCTCGATCACAAACAAAGAAAGCGTCCCGCAAGGGGCGCTTTTTTTTGAGGAAGGGCGACCGCGCTGCCCTCTCCATTGTTTGCTGCAACCGCCTCGGAGGAGAAAGCGCGCGGCATGATGCCTGTTTTACCCGGCATGATGTCGCGTTGAGACTTAAAACCTTTATGAAGAAAGGCGCCGGGTGAGGTTGCCCTTGGTTGCCGCTTGCGCCCGACGGAAGATGCCTTGGGGAAGGGCGACCACGCTGCCCGCTCCATCGTTTGCCGTAACCGCCTCGGAGGAGAAAGCGCGCAGGATGATGCCTGTTTTACCCGGCACGGTGTCGCGTTGAGACTTAAAACCTTTATGAAGAAAGGCGCCGGGCGAGGTTGCCCTTGGTTGCCGCTTGCGCCCGACGGAAGATGCCTTGGGGAAGGGCGGCCACGCTGCCCGCTCCATCGTTTGCCGTAACCGCCTCGGAGGAGAAAGCGCGCAGGATGATGCCTGTTTTACCCGGCATGATGTCGCGTTGAGACTTAAAACCTTTATGAAGAAAGGCGCCGGGTGAGGTTGCCCTTGGTTGCCGCTTGCGCCCGACGGAAGATGCCTTGGGGAAGGGCGACCACGCTGCCCGCTCCATCGTTTGCCGTAACCGCCTCGGAGGAGAAAGCGCGCAGGATGATGCCTGTTTTACCCGGCACGGTGTCGCGTTGAGACTTAAAACCTTTATGAAGAAAGGCGCCGGGCGAGGTTGCCCTTGGTTGCCGCTTGCGCCCGACGGAAGATGCCTTGGGGAAGGGCG
>JAUIFE010000021.1 GCA_030429565.1 Holophagae bacterium
CGCTAATCCTTCCGAGGCGGGCAGCGATACGAGCTGGGGGTCAAAGCGGAATCGCCCTTCACAATTCGATGGTGGGCTCGAGGAAGACGGCCTCGGGGAAAAGGAGTTTGGTGAAGTGGGTGGCGTCCCCAGAGCGGCGGCGCGATGATCAAAAGGTCGATTAGGCGCTTGTTTTAACCAAGATTGGTGTCTGCGAAAGTGCGCCAACCGCCGGCGGCAACGCGCAACCAAGCCGGGAGCAAAGCGAAGGACCCAACGCGCTAATCCTTCCGAGGCGGAAAGCAAAACGCGCGGTGGGCAAAAGCGAGGACGCCCTTCCAAACAACGCGGGCGGCCCTCAGGGAAAAAGACGTGCAGCCGGCAGCGCTAATCCTTCCGAGGCGGGCAGCGATACGAGCTGGGGGTCAAAGCGGAATCGCCCTTCACAATTCGATGGTGGGCTCGAGGAAGACGGCCTCGGGGAAAAGGAGTTTGGTGAAGTGGGTGGCGTCGTCGCGGTTTTTGACGAGGCTGAGCTTGCGTAAGGCGGCCTTGCGGTCGGTTTCCGAACCCATCTCGAGGAAGGTACGCTCGCCACGGGTTTGGTCGTCGAGGCGAACCGGTTCGAGTTGCAGTGACCACGTTGGTCGATCCTCGAAACGCGTGACGTACAGAGCGCGTTCCCTTTCGTATACCGTGAGCGTGCCTTCTGGGGCCAAGCCGAGAGATTTGGCGATGAGGATCAGGCATTGTCGCTCGGTATCTTCCATGTTTTTGTCTTCATTGGCGGCTGTGATCATGGCTGCCACCGTTTCTTGCGCTGTTTGGCCGAGGCCGGGGGTGCCGCGCCATTGCTTGGCGAACGCTGCTACGGTTTTGAGGAACCGCGTGATGGGCAGTAACATGACGGGATTGTCGTTGCGCGGTACGTAGTAGGCGAAATTGACGCGGTAATAAAAACCACGGGTGATGTTGGTCGTGTGGAATAGCTGACCCAGGGCGAGGTTGGTGTCGTCGGCTTTGCGGAGCGGTCCGCCTTCGTTGCCAATGAAGTGATACAGCGAGTTCACGACCAGGTCGAGTTGAATATGACGGCTTAAACGTAACTGACGGAAGACGGTGAGCAAGAGGACGGCCGTATAAAACTGGATGCGCAGCGCTTTGAACGGCAGATCAATGTTGAGGAGGCCGCGAATGTAGCGCGGGTAACGTTCATTGACCCGAATTAGGTTGAGGACCACACGGTAGGCCGCGTCCATCGGATGTGAGATATCTTGAACGACCGCCTCGTTCATCTGCTCGAGGAAGTAGATCAGTTTGAGCGCATTGCGCATGGCGTATTGGGCTGCGTGGCGTTCGTCGATCATGGTCGATGGGAAGGTTTCTTCCTCCAAGCTATCGAGTGCTGTGATTTTGTAGCAATCGTAGCCGCTGAGCGCTTCTTGAACCTCGGCGACACCGTTGACCGGTTCGCGGACCATGACATTGGCTAGCGCGATTAGGTTTTTGGGGAGATCGGTTTCCTCAACAAAGTTGGCGGTAAAAGAAATGCCGCCGATACCGATGCGCTCGAACAAACTCGCCAAGTGTTGAACGGGTTCGAGCATGCTCTTCTCAATAAAAATCCGCCGCTCTACCATATGCACGCTTTGGCGCGTCACGCGTAACGAGCAGCCTTTCAGTTCTTTGAACGAGGTTTCGATGACCTCGCGCAACTCACGGGTCAGATCGTCATAGGAACCGACCAAGTTTTTGCTGCCGCCGGTGAGATTACGGAACAACTTGCTGAGCTGGAAAGTCAGCCTTTGGCCGAGCGCTTGAATGCGGTTGAAGTCTCTGCGCGAGGTGGTTTCCATGGCTTATTTCTCCAACAATCGCTTGCAATAGCGAATAAGGTCTTTGTTCCCGCCGATTTGGAATTTGCCGGCCGCTTTTTTTAAGGCGTTCATGCCGTCGGGTGAACCTTCTTGTTTGATGAGGAACGCCGCCTGTTTTTGGTCTTCGAGGGTGAGACCTTCGGTGTCGCCCGTGCCTTTGGCTTGCAGGCATTGGATGAGTAGTTGTTGGCCTTCCCAGACGCGTGTGCGCTCAATCAGGTGGAACACCTTCTCTTTTTCTTCGGCTGAGAGTTTGGCGAACTTGGTGACCTCGTAGTAGTTTTTGAGGGTTTCCTCCAGCGCCGCCGGCGCCACCAATTCCAGGGCTTTCCAGGCGGCGAGCCGCGATTCGCGGTAACTCGGGTCTTCTTCTTGGGCACAGGTTTGCAAAATAGAGCGCCGTTCAGGGAAGTCGCGTTGACCGATGAGGTTGATCAATGCCAAACGTGTTTTGGCGCCGGGGTGGTTGAGCCAGCGCAGGAAGATGATGCTGTCGACATCCTCGGGTAACTCGCTGAAGCAGGGGAGGAACATGGCGGCGGCGGCATCGGTGAGGTTCACGGCCCAGTCGACCAATTTAAGCGCTTCGTCCTCGCGGGCGGCGTGCAGGCACAATTTGGCGAGGAAACGCTTGTGGAAGGTTTCCTCTTCCTCGACAAAGAGGTGGAACAGTTCAGTGACGGTTTGTTCGGCGTCACACCAGCGACAAATCTGTTTGAGTTCGCTTTCGAACTGGTTGAGTTCCCGTTCGAGTTTCTCGTTGATCATGCGGAAAAATTCGGGAACGGCCAATTGGACTTTGGGGTCGGGCACGCCGGCGCGCACCAACGGTCCTTTACTGCGCCACTTGTCCAAGTGGTGAATGATATTCACGGCCATGTCGAAGTCGTTGTCCGAGACGCAATTGCGAATGAGGGCGTCGACCAAGCGCGCTTGGCTGTGGCCGAGTGGGCCGGCGTTGCCGTCTTGAATATGGCGCAAGCAAATATCGACTGCTTCTTTGCGCATGATCGGGTCGGCGTCACGCCCCAGTTGTTCGCGAATCTTGCGCGGTTTAATCTCACTGAATTCATCTTCGACTGAAAGGTAAAGCGCCTCCAGTTCGGTGAATGGGATAACCTCGCTTTCAAGCAAACGCTGTTCATCCCATGGTGCCGGCAACCGCAACGCTTCTTCCAACTCGCGCAGGCGGTCGCGCGAAAAGTCGTCTTCGTAGACGGTGTCCACGTAATCGGCGCGAACCCGACCCAAATCGAGTTGGAACATCAAGGTGACGGCGTCGATCCCATTGATACGACTGCCGTTTAGGAAACCGACCACGCCTTCCATGAAGGATTTGAGGTCGTTCAACAGCAGGCCGCGGTAGAAGGTCAAGTTGCGGATGCCGTCTTCGTAGAAGTGGTAACTAAAGCTCTTCGGCCCCTGGTCTTCTTGATAGACCAAGTTCCCTTCGTGCATCAAGCCGATCGCGGTCACCGTCAGGTCGAGCCGGTCCCATGTTTCGAAATAGCGCATGAAATAAAGGTGCAGGCGACGCAGCTCCATCACCGGGGTTTGGTCGAGGTTGACCGCTGTAAAGGCACGTCTGAATTGGTCCATCAGTTTCTGGACCAAGCCGGCTTTGGTTTCGCCGGCGGGTTCGTCGAGGTCCGACTGGAGGTAACGAAGCAAATCTTCAATACTGGCCATCACCTCGGAGGCCGTTTCAAAGCGGTTATCGGGATTCTTCTTTAAACACTTCAAAACAAAATACTCGAAGTTGGGATTGATCGAGGCGTTGATCTCACGCAACGTGGGCGGCGGCTCTTTGAGGTGTTTGGTGACCACGTCGTACCAGTTGTTGCCGGTAAACGGGCGTTTGCCGGTGGCCATTTGAAAAGCGGTGACGCCCATACTGTAGAGGTCGGCGCGGAAATCGACGATGCGGCCGCCGCCGGCCTGTTCGGGTGCCATGTAATAGGGCGTCCCGGTCAGATTTTTGAGTTTGACGCTGGGTTGCTGGGTATCTTCACCGTGGCTGTCGTAATCGAGAATGCGCGCCAAACCGAAATCGGTAATAAGGACCTGACCGTTTTCGTGCAGCATGATGTTCTTTGGTTTGATGTCTAGGTGGACGACGTCGTTGTTATGGGCGTACTTGAGCGCGCCGGCCACGTCGCGCAGGATTTCCAACGTGCGGACCTGGTCAAAGCGACCCTTGGTTTTCAGTACGCGATCCAACGACCAACCCTTGATGAACTGCATGGTGTAGTAAACCATGCGTTGGGGGTGGTCTTTGAGGACCGCATTTGGGAAGTCCAAGTACGCCGGGTAATCTTCTTCATCGATTTCGCCGGTATCAAATTCCTGCGCGATATTGGGGTGGCGGAACTTGGACACAATTTGTGCTTCGTGAATGAACTGATCGCGTACCCGCTGCTTGCGCGCATACTTTGGTTTGAGCACTTTCATGGCGGCTTCGATGTTTTTCTGGCGATCTTGGACCAAGTAAATCTCGGCAAAACTGCCTTCGCCGACCTTGCGAATGAACTGGTAACGACCGCGTTGGTTGTCCTCGCCGGCGGTGGACGGGGTCTCTTCCTGAACCACCGAAGGGGGCGCGATCGGTGCCACGGCGAGACCGCGATCCTGCAAAAAGCGTTTGAATTCTTTGGAGGCGCCGAGAATGCGCACGCCGATTCGGTAGAAGTCTCCTTCTTCTCGCGAAATCGTGCGGCGGTTCTTTTCGGTCACTTTCAGCGAAAAGACCGTGCGATCCGGTAGCTGGCACTTAATTAAGTAGTAACGGTTATCCGGGAAGTTGATCGGCGCGTAAAAGCACAAACCTTTGGGGCCGAAATCTTGACTGCGACCGCGAAACACGGTGTCGCTGACTTTTGCCAATACCGGCAGTTTCACCCGCAACCGATTTTGCGAGCGGCGATCGCGCAAGGGATCCTCACTATCGTAGCCGGAGGCCAGCGCTTGGTCGATGACCTCGGTGTGGTTGGGCAAATCACCGCGATTAAAAATCTCAATTTTGATCAGGAACTGGGTGAAATCCTCGGTGGCCGATACAATTCCGAGCCCGATGCGCCACAGTTTTCCAAAGGGCGTCGCCAC
Source organism: Holophagae bacterium (assembly GCA_030429565.1). GTDB lineage: Bacteria > Acidobacteriota > Holophagae > Acanthopleuribacterales > Acanthopleuribacteraceae > Acanthopleuribacter. The sequence goes on from JAUIFE010000021.1 coordinate 4,959, forward strand.
TTCGGTGCGGCTCTTTTCTTCCACCCAGAGATCGAAGGTCAATTTGTGCTGGCCGAAGCATTTAATCGGGAAGCGTTCCAGTGTGGGGAACTCGAGCGGGGCCAAGATGCTCAAACCTTTGGCGCCAAATTCGATCGAGCGGCAACGGTGTGTTTTTTCCGGCGCTTTAGCGAGCACTGGGATTTGCACATAGGCGCGGCGCTGGCTGCGGCGGTTTTCGTTGCCGAGTTCCAGTTTGAGGCCCGCGGCCAGAGCGCGATCCACATCCGACAACTCGGAGCGCGGCTTGAAGATACGGTGGCGTGTGAGGAAGGACTCAAAGTTGGGGCTGTATTTGAGGATCTTGAGGCCGACGCGCAGTTGGAAACCGGATTCGGTCCAAATCTGTTCTCGGTGTTTTTCTTCGACCTTGAGGTCGAACTCCATCAGGCTGTTCTCGCGGCACTTAAGGCGAAACTGTTCTATGCGTGGAATCTCGCTGGGGAAAACCGCACTCAGACCTTTGGCGCTGAAATCGACGGTGGTGCCCTGGAAAATGTGTTGTCCAATGTTGGCGTGGCATTCCAGCTCGAGCTGCACGCGTTTGGTCAGCCGGTTGTCGGGCCGGGTTTTAACCTCGTCGTCAAGAGGGGGCGGTGGTTCGTATTCTTCGACATGGGCCGTTTCTTCCAAGCTGTCGAGACCATCGACGTAGGTCATATCCATGCTGTGATCGAGCGGCGGATTTTCACGGCTAATCGGGATGGGTCCGCGATTGTTACTTTCGACGCCTGGCATGGGAATTGGGAATGCGTCAAAGGTTCCCGAGATGTTGAGTGTCCCTTCCAATTCTTCGATGCTGTCGGCCGAGTCGTCCAGAATGTACGTCGGCGGCGGGCCGTTCTCTTGAATGACGGTTTCGTCAAGCGAGCGACTGGGGACAAGCACCTGGTTAAGGGTTTCATCGAGGGAAAGCCAGGGGGGCAGCGTTTGCGTGATTGAAACGTCGCTTAAGTCTTCAAGACCGTCCGGGTTATCGGTATGGGTGCGGTCCTTGGCGTCGAGTAGCTCTTGTTCAAAATCAAGGTCGCTGGGGGCCAGCGAAAGAATGCGCAAGCCGTGTTTGGTGAAGCGTTTGTTATTCCAGGCGACCGGTTTGCGGTTCCGTGTTTCTACATGAATGACGACTTCCAGGCCGGGCCTGGGTTCCATGGTGATACGGAACTGATTGGCGAGCGGCATGTCCGAGGTCGAGATAATGCTCAGACCTTTTGGCCCAAAGTCAACCGTTTGTGCGGGATAGGGGCGGCCCTGGATATGGCATTGGATATCCAGCTTCAGCGCGATTCGTTCCGTAATACGGCGATTAGGCGTGTCGTTTTCGTTGTCGATCATCTGTGGCCGGTCTCCGACAAGGACAAGTCCTGCGCATGTCAAAATTCAGGAAGCGGTTATAGGCTGCCGGCACCTGAAGCGCGAGGCACATAGAGTAGGCGCAGCGTAGGCAGGAAGGTGAATGTTCATTATAGAGAATGCCGGCGTTTTTCTAAAAGCGGATTCGCGTTTCGTGGTCTTAATTCGAAAAGGGCGCATCGACCCCACCTTCGCGGTGGGGATGTGGTAATTTAAGAGCTGCAGCTCCAGGGGTCTTTTGTCGAACCTTTGTGGATTTTTTCCGAACCACCTTGCTTAGCACGGATTACCGGGTGGTTTCGGTGCGCGGCGGCCGTTGTCGTTGCGAATCGCGAACCGGCGCCTTTCGGACCGGCGCTTTTGCTGGGTTTGGCACTGTTTCGCCGATCCTTCGCCCCGTGGCGGTTGTGTCCTATCTTGTGTTCCGGTGAATCCGTTGGGTGCAGCCCGCGCCGATGACGCCCGCCGGCAGCTTTCACCATGTTCAAGGAAGTGATTGTGTCCAGCAAACCAGCCGAGGCGTCGGCCTCGCGTAATCAGTTCGGGACCTTCGGTGGGGTGTTCACACCCAGTATTCTCACCATCCTCGGCGTCATTATGTTTTTGCGCGCCGGCTTTGTGGTCGGCCAAGCCGGCATCATCGGCGCCATCTTCATTCTCATTGTTTGCAAACTCATCACCCTTTTTACCTCATTATCGATTGCCGCCGTTTGCACCAACATGCAGGTCCGCGGCGGCGGCGCCTACTTTATGATTTCGCGTGTGCTCGGTCCTGAGTTCGGCGGCGCCATCGGTATCGCGCTTTATTTTGCCCAAGCGCTGTCGGTCCCTTTTTACATATTGGGTTTTGCCGAGGCTCTGGTTGTGACTTTTCCCGGCTTACAGCCCTACTTTCAGATGATTACCCTGGCGACGGCGGTGTTGCTGTTCGTGGTTTCTTACGTGGGGACTTCGTGGGCGATTAAGGCTCAATACTTCATTATGACCTTATTGGTGCTTTCGATTGTGGCCTTCCTCGGTGGCGCCTTGAGCATGTTCTCTACCGAGACCTTTTACGAAAACCTCGGCAGCGGTTATTCGGCCATTCCCGGCAAAGACGGTAACTACAACTTTTGGATCATTCTCGCCATTTACTTTCCAGCCGTGACCGGCATTTTGGCCGGCGTCAATATGTCCGGTGATTTGCGCAATCCGACCCAATCGATTCCCAACGGGACCTTTGCTGCAATCGCGGTCGGCTTTGTCATTTACCTCATCCAAATTCTGATTTCCGGCGGTTCCTACGATCGTCAAGCCATGATTGATCAGCCTTTCGAAATCCTCAAAGACAACGCCTTGTTTTCCATGAGTGCCGTCGTTGTGGCGGGTATGTTTGCCGCCGCGCTGTCCAGTGCGCTCGGCAGCTACCTCGGGGCGCCGCGCATTTTGCAGGCCGTCGCCCGCGACCGCATTTTGGATGTCATTCGTCCCTTTGCCAAAGGCAGCGCCCAAGGCGATGAGCCTCAGCGTGGCTTGGTTTTTACCGGCATCATCACTGCTGTTGTGTTGCTCATGGTGGGCAACGACTCCGGCGGCGGCGCGCTCAACGCCGTGGCCGCCCTGATCACCATGTTCTTTTTGTATACCTACGGCATGGTGAATCTCGCCGCTTTTATCGAAGCCGTCGGCGAGAATCCCAGTTTTCGGCCGCGTTTTCGCGTGTTCCATTGGCTTACCGCGTTATTGGGGGCGATCGGCTGTGTCGGCGTTGCCTTTTTGATCAATTCGATTGCGGCCTTGGGGGCGGTGATCGTGTTGGGTCTGCTGCTGTGGTACATCAAGCGCCGCGACCTGAAAGCAACCTTTGGCGATGCGCGCCGCGGTTTTATCTATGCCGGTGCCCGCAAAAACCTACTGCGTTTGCGCGACATGAAGGAGGATCCCAAAAACTGGCGTCCTTCGATTTTGGTGTTTACCGGTAATCCGGCAGTGCGTGAATCGCTGGTGTCCTACGCCGTTTGGCTCGAAGCCGGTCGCGGTATTGTGGTTATGTGCAACGTGCTGATTAACAGCTTTGACGAGTTAGGTCACCGTCGCCCGGTTGCCCTAGAGCGGCTCGAGAAGTTTTGTCGTGAGAAAAACGTTTTGGCCTTTCCCTCGGTGGTGGTTACGCCCGATCTCTACAACGGCATTATCACCACGCTGCAGGCGGTCTCGATCGGCCCAATCCGACCGAACCTGATTATGTTCGGTTGGTCGTCCACGCTTGAAGGGTTCCAGAAATTGAACAATCCCATGCGGGCCGCCCAGCGCATGGGCAAAAGTCTGATTTTCATGTTCGCCGACCGCTTGCCTGAACCGGGACCTGGCAAGCGCATTGATGTGTGGTGGCGCGGTCACAAAAACGGCGAATTGATGATGATTCTGGCCCACCTGCTGACGCGAAACTGGGAGTGGGGGCGCTCTAAAATTCGCGTCTTGCGTTTGATTAACGACCAAAGCGAATACGATGAATCCCATGCTGAACTGGAAGAATTGATTGATGCCTCGCGGGTTGAGGCCGCGGTCGAAATCTTTACCGCCGATAAACCCTTCCGCGATGTATTACACGAACAATCGGTCGGCGCCGACTGTGTCTTCCTCGGTTTTGAACCGCCGGAGAGCAGCAGTGAGGCCGCATGGCACGAACTTTACGTGCACTTGCTGAAAGGCATGCCGACCACCTTGCTGGTCAGTAGCATGGGCGGCGCCGACCTCCGCGCCTGAGGAGGGCGGCTATTCCGCCACGGAGGATGTGGCGCGCGGCTTTGGTCGTCTGTCGCCATGCTTGGTAACGCGATGGTGTGGTCTCCCATCGGAACCCTTTCCGCTGCAAAGGGATTCCTTTGAGCCTGGTTGCGCGTTGAGGACGGCAAGGCGGGCTTATTGTGTGGGGAGACTGTGCCGCTAAAAGTGTGTACCCGCGGCAATGTTACGAGGCGGTGGCGGCAAGAAGGAGAGTCCAGGCATCGTCGCCTCCCAAAAGATTCCACTTTCAACGCGGTGCCATGCACAGGAAACAAGCGATAGATCCTGCGCGCTACTTCTACCGAGGTGGTCGAGACCCCAACTGCGCGAAAACCTGTGGTCGCCCTTTCTGCCGTGGTTGATCAAAGCCAACCCCTGTCACAAGCGCCTCACCAAAAAGGGCGCCAATCTTCCCTCGCTTTCGGAGAACGGCTTCTTCCGCCGGGTGGAACGGGGCGCCAAGGGGCTGGCGGTCCATCGCCTTTCCTCAAATAAATTTTCCGCAACAACGCGCGATCAGGCTGGGTTCACCTATCCAAAACCTACGCGCGCCACCTCCGAGGCGGACGAGATCACCGAGGGGCGCCAACCTTCGACGCCCTTTCTCAATAGAGGGAGCTGTTGATCAGCTCCCTCCACCTGTTTTTAGTTGGGGTTGGCCTCGTCGCGCAGGGCGCGACGCAGGATTTTGCCGACGTTGGTTTTGGGGAGTTCGCTGCGGAACTCAATGTGCTTGGGCCGTTTGTAGCCGGTCAACTCTGTTTTGCAGTATTCGATAAGCTCTTCTTTGGTCAGACTTTCGTCCTTTTTGACCACGAAGATTTTTACCGCTTCGGTTGACTTGGGGTCGGGCACACCGACGGCCGCCACTTCGAGGACCTTGGGGTGCGACGCAATCACGTCTTCGATCTCATTGGGGTAGACGTTGAAACCCGAAACCAGAATCATGTCTTTCTTACGGTCGACGATTTTCAAGAAACCGTCTTCGTTCATGATGGCCACGTCGCCGGTTTTTAAGAAGCCGTCGCTGTGGAAGGTGTCGCGTGTGGCTTCTTCTCGTTGCCAGTAACCCTTCATGACCTGAGGACCGCTAATGCACAGCTCGCCCTGTTCACCCAAAGGCATGTTGTTGCCTTCATCATCGCGAATTTGGACAATCGTTGAAGAGATTGGCACGCCGATAAAGCCATTGAAGCCGCTCGTTGTCGCCAATGGGTTGATACAGGCCGCCGGGCTGGTTTCGGTCAGGCCGTATGCCTCAACTAAGGGCGTTCCGGTGACCTCTTGCCACTTTTCGGCGACCGGACGTTGGACCGCCATGCCGCCGCCCAGCGTCATCTTCAGGCTGGAGAAATCCAGGTTGCAGAACTCCTGGTTGTTGAGCAATCCGTTGAACAAGGTGTTCACGCCGGTCAGCGCGGTGAAGCGCCATTTGGCCAGTTCCTGGGCGAAACCGGGAATGTCGCGCGGGTTGGGGATCAGCACGTTAAGGGCCCCAATCGAGGAAAAGGTCAAGCAGTTAGCGGTCAAGGAGAAGATGTGGTAGAGCGGCAACGGCGTGATGATGATTTCCTTGCCCTCTTCCAAATCTTTGCCAATCCAGGCCTGTGCCTGGCGCACGTTGGCGGAAACGTTGCGGTGGGTCAGCATGGCACCTTTGGATACGCCGGTGGTGCCGCCGGTGTATTGCAGGAATGCTAGATCATCTGCATTGATGTCCGCTTTGTTGAACTTGCCACTGCCGCCTTGGGCCAAGGCCGCGTTGAATGAAGTCGTGGTGGGCAGGTTGAAGGCGGGAACCATTTTTTTGACGTGTTTCACCACGAAGTTGACGATCAACTTCTTAGGGAAGCCCAGCATGTCGCCCAATTCCGTCAAGACCACGTGCTCGACCGGCGTTTTGTCGAGTACCTTTTCCAGGGTATTGGCGAAATTGGCCAAAATCACGATGCCTTTGGCGCCGGAATCTTTGAGCTGGTGCTCAAGCTCGCGCGGCGTGTAAAGCGGGTTGACGTTCACCACAATCAACCCGGCACGGAGGATGCCGAACAAGGCGACGGGGTATTGCAAGATGTTGGGCATCATGAGGGCAAACCGGTCGCCTTTTTTGAGGTTGAGTTTGTTCTGTAGGTAGCTCGCAAATTGCGCGCTGAGCAAATCCAGTTCCGCGTACTTAATCGTTTTGCCCATGCAGGAAAAGGCGTTGTATTCGGGGTATTTGCGGAAGCTTTCTTCAAATATATCAACCACCGAGTTACAGGCAGCTACATCAATGTCGTGGGGCACACCCTCGTTGTAGCTTTTTAACCATATTCTTTCCATTGTCTCCTCTCTTTCTTCGCTGCCGAGCGCAAAATGGGAACAGTACCGGTGTTCGGGGCCGCGAAGCTTCACAAGGCGGGCGGACCGAAACCGGGTGGTAGATGTTGAGCTGAAGGACGAGCATGCGGCTCGTCGGGAAGGGTCGTAAACCGAAGGAAACCTCTTGCTCGAGCCGGGGATCTGGATCGGCGGAAACGGTGCCCGGTGGGCATGGTCCGTCCATCGGTTTCGCTTTAGCGGCCGTCGCCGCGTTGCGGAAACGGTTCGCCTTCCCCGTGTCGGTGCCGTTGAAACGCGTCGACGCGGGGAAGCCCTGTCGCGAACACCTTTCTGGGCACCTTAGATCCAAGCCGGATATCGTCGTAAGCGTATTGGGCACAATGATGGGCGAGCCCCATGTTGCGCTTGGCGATGCCGTCGGACACGTAAGCGATCAACGTCGCCGAGGACGTTGGGGGTCACGTGAATTCAGACGGCGTCGTTTTCACACGCTCATCTCGAAGGAAGACCTTTTCAGGCAAGCTTGAAGTACGGCCTAAGATAACGCAGATTAGCCCTGAAACCAAGTGGGTAATGGTGTTACAGCACTGAATTGTTGGGAGACAGGGGTCTGTTTTGGCGATTTTTCGCTGTATTGCCGCAATCAGTCGTCACTGCGTGCCGATGGGTCCGACTTGCGTTTGCGTTCACCCAGCACATTGTACAAAATGCGCCGTTTCTCTTTGTTTTTTAAGAACACTTCGCCGATTCGCTCGCACTCGAATTGGTCCTTGATCTGTTCCATGATGTCGTGGCCAATAATGATCTGGTCCGGATCGGCTTCAGACTCGTAGCGCGAAGCTGTGTTGACGACGTCCCCGATGACGGTGAAATCCAACCGCTGTAGTGACTCGGAACCGATGTTGCCCGAAATCATGTTGCCCGAATTAATGCCGATGGAAACCCGTGCCGGCGTGCGGTTACCCAGCAGGTGATTGTCGTTGCCCAGTCGTTCTTTAACGGCCAAGCCGGTTTGCAGGGCTCGCGTCAAGTGGGCGCCGCCGCGGAATACCGCCATCACCGCATCGCCGATAAACTTGTCCACATAACCATCGTGGCGAATGATTTCGTTGACGATGGTGTCGAAGTAACGGTTTAACAGTTGAACCACTTCGTCCGGCGGCTGTTTTTCACTCATGCCGGTGAAACCACAAATATCGATGAAAATGACCGTGCCTTGGATGGACTCATTCACCATCAACTGATTCTGGAAATGCGGTTTGGTCATCATGTGCAATACATTTTCGTTGACGTACATCTTGAGGATGTTGTTTTCGCGAATCGCTTTCGCCGTTTTCTTGAGCTGACCCACGTGGTCCAGCGTCTTTTGGATCGTAATCTGCAAGTCTTTCATCTGGAGCGGTTTGGTTAAGAAATCGAAGGCGCCGATGTTCATTGCGGTGCGAATGTTTCGCATGTCGCCGTAAGCCGAAGTGATGATGCTTTTCATCCACGGTCGAATCTCACGCACCCTTTGGATCAGTGTCAGCCCGTCCATTTTCGGCATGTTGATATCGGTGATCATCAAATCCAGGTCAGGTTCTCGTTCAATGATGTCAAGCGCCTCCATACCGTTTAGCGCAAAGAAGCACTCGTATTCGCCACTGCGAATGGGGTGACGAAACGCCTGACGGATAAGAGACTCGGTGTTGACTTCGTCATCGACAAACAATATTTTCGACGGCATGACAGACCTTCATGAGAGCGTTTACCAAAGCGCCGCCCGCGACGGTTTGGCGGAAACATCAACAAATGCAGTTTGCGAAAAACGGGCGTACCGGCAAGGTGTAGCATATTTTAGCGAGGCTGGGATGAATAACGTGCCATTGAATGGTTCAGCCTGCTTGCGGTTTGAGCTGCTGAGAAACCAAACCGCCGCCACACGCCCTCACAGTGGCCGGATTGGCACCTAACGTTTGCGGTTCGGGTCGATGGGATTGCGCATGCCGTTGATCTGAACAAGGTGGGTGCCGTGCGCGGTACGAAAGTACAGCGCCCATTTTACCGCTTGTTGTAGGCCGACAGTTGTCCCAATCGTGACGCCGAACAGCGCGCACTTTCAGTTGAACCCGGTGGGCGGGGTGATGGACCCGAAGGGGAACACCAGCCGTATTCTAGCAAAAAACTTCCTGGAAGCTAGAACCCTTTTGTTCGAGTAACTTCCGAAAGAAGGATGGTGAAAAAACGGGGGCCGCTTCCGGTCAATAAGGTCGCGCCTGAGAACTTTTTGGAATGGGGTGCGGTTTTTAGGCCGGCGGGGTTGCCGCGTTCCAGTCTCAACGGGCTGATATGAAAAAACCCCGCCAGGGGCGGGGTCGGGTGCCGAGATCCGGCAAGGCGATGTGGTGGAATCGGGTGTTGACAGGTGGTGAACCTCACCGGATCTCGTGCTTTTCGGTTTGCTTCGGGTTGCGGTCCTCGGCCAAATTCAGAAACAGATCGATGCCTGGTCGAATTCGGCCCGCCATAGGCCGGTGTGTTTCCCTAAAGGGGGCGCTCTGGTTGGGCCGTTGTGCAAGCAGTTTCTTGCGCTAAGGGTCGGCCTGAAATCGCCCCGTAAAGGTTTTTGGCAAACCATTAATTTGAGAACTCGCGACACGTTGTGACGGAACGCATGCGATCACTGATTTTGCGACAAGCCTCTCGGCGGCTCTCTGATTGCCGGCCGCGTGCCCGTCCTCGTTAACTTAGTTTACGGCGACGGCGGTTGCGTGCTGCTCCATCAGGTGCATGCCGATATATTTGGCGGCCAGTTCCTCAGGGAAGGTGCCTAATTTGACGTTAACTTGGCGTTCTTGACCCTTGGTGGCGATGGTGTAAGTGACCGTATTTCCTGGCTTTACTTGTGCGTAGACACTTTTCATGCCTTCTTTATCGCCGTATTTGACGCCGTTCAGGGCGACCAGTACATCGCCTTGATGTAGGCCCGCCGCTGCTGCTGGGCTGGCTTCGATCACCCGTTTGACTTTTAGCGCTTTGCTATCTTCGGACCAGTCGAGCTCTACGCCCAACCAGCCTTTGTTTTGCATTTTTTCGACCATCGCGTTCAAGCAGGTTTGCGAGTCGGCGCTGCATTTGTGACCTTCGCCGGCAAAGGCAAGACCGGAACAGGCAAAAGCAACAAAAACAAGGACGGAAAGTGAAATGTGACGTTTCATGATAGGTATCCTCCGAAAAAAATCTGAAGTCTTGGTCGCCGGTGAGCAACCGGCTTTTTGTTCGAACCATGAATGAATTGTGTTCGACCTTAGGCGACAACACCTGGGTTGTTTCGAGTAGCCGGACCAACTGACAGGACGATGCGTGATGGGTGTCTTGCAGTTTCATGGTTATGGGTAACCGGGCTCTCTCGAAAATTATGCGCTCCGATTTCTTTCTGATCACCTTATACGCCGGTGTCTGGAAGCCTGTTTCACAAAAAAATCAAACTTTTTTGACCCTTTTGGCGACGTTTGAGTTTTCTTGCGGTAACAAAGATGGTTTTTTGCGTGCCGTGAGTCGGGTTTGGGGGGGGTGGCCAATGGTGGTCGCCGTTTTTAGCGATGTATTTTCGTTTGAATGACGATTAAGTGAATCTTGCGCCGCGCTGACAAGTCCGCCACGCCGCGAAGTTTTAGCCGTTGTTTTTGTTCTGGTTGTTGCGCGGGTTTCTGTGAGACTATGTCACTAAATTCATTGCAAGAACCGTACTGAGTGGTGGCGCCTTCCGCGTTTTTCTGTGTTTGGTAACGTCGGTGAGCGGCCCCGTTTATTTTGTGGTGGAAACCAATTGGGGAGTGGGTCGTGGCGACGGACGACAGGCCGGTAAGCGTTTTGCTCGTGGACGATGATGAAATCGACCGCATGGCGTTTGAGCGATTTGTGCGCAAAGGCCGCCATCCCTTCGATGTGGTTCCCGCCGCTTCGAAACGTGCCGCCGCCGCGCTTTTGGCCGAACGATCTTTTGACGTCGTGATCTTAGACTACCACTTAGGCGACGGCGTGGGTTTGGACCTGTTACCCGATTTGGGTGAGACGCCGGTTATTTTTATCACCGGCGGCGGCAGTGAAGAATTTGCCATTCAAGCACTTAGTCGCGGCGCTACCGACTACATGATCAAAGACGCCGAGCGGCATTATCTCCATTTGCTGCCTGCCGCCATTCGCGGTGTGCGCGAGCGCAAAGCCGCCGAGCTGGAATTGCGTCGCTCCGAGGAGCGCTACCGCCAATTGGCCGAATTTGCCGATACCGTGATTCACAACGTCGGCAATGTCCTTAACAGCGTCAATGCCTCTTGCGAATCGATCATGCATATTCTCAACCGCTCGCGTGTCGGACAACTAGAGCGAGTCAACCAACTGTTGGACCATTGTAAAGACGAAACCGACTTTTTCAGCGCGCATCCCAAGGGCAAACAAATTCCCGATTACCTCAAGGGTTTGCAGGTTAAATTGGATCGCGAGCACCAAAGTATTCAGGACGAAACGCAGGGCATTCTTAAACGTTTGTTGCTGATTCGCGAAATCATTGAGACCCAGCAATCACAGGGCAAGGTTGGTGACGTCGGTGAATTGTTGCTGCTCTCCGAAATCGTCGAAGATGCTGTGAAGGTGCGTTCCTCGGCCCTGCAGAAATACCGCATTTCGTTGTCCGTTGAGATTCCCGACGGGCTGCGGGTGTTTGCGCCCAAGGTAAAGCTGACCCACATTCTCATTAACTTGCTCAAAAACAGCATTGAAGCCATTGCCGATCACCATGGATCGGCGCGTCGAATTGGGGTCCATGCGCAACGCGGGGAGGATGGGCGCATCTTGCTCAAAATAGAGGACACCGGAATCGGCATCGATGAAACAACCTATCGCGGGTTGTTCCAGCACGGGTTTACCACCAAAAAAGACGGGCACGGTTACGGCTTGCACTATTGTGCCCGCATTATGAAAGAGCTCAAAGGTGAGGTGCAGGTCCACAGTAACGGGCGCGGCACTGGTGCGACCGTCACGCTCATTTTTGCCGCGTCTTAGGCGTTAACGAAAAAAGCACCTCGCGGGGAGAGCCCGGAGGTGCTTGGTTTTTTTTCCTTGCGACGCGGGTTAGGCGGCATGGCTGAGGGCCATCTTTGCGTCTTCAATCGAGTCGTAAATCGGGAGAACCGTTATCAGTTGGGTGAGCGTCATGAGGTCGTAAATCTTGGCGTTGAGATTCGCCAAAAATAACGTTTTACCTTGGCTCTGCAGCTCGGTGAATTGCGAGATCAGTTCGCCGACACCTGAACTGTCCATGTAACTGACGCGCTTGAAATCGAGAATCAGCGCATCGGCGCCGGTGTTCGATACGTCGCTAATTACGTTGCGCAGGTGAACATCGCCGGCACCGATATCGATGCGGCCTTGTAGCCTGATAATTGTAAAATGTTCGTGCGCTTCTATAGTGCTTTTCATCATCTCACCTCCAAGGGGACGAAACAGTGGGCGTGAGCCGTGCGTTGGGCGCAACAGGGCGGACAACGGCCGAGCCGCGGGCAAGCGGTGCCGGTGTCGGCGTTTACGGCCAGACCCGTCAAAGAACGATTGTCGTTGCTCTCGTTGGTTGTTAGGGATGGAGGGAACCGAATCCTTAGGCGGCCTTTGAACCCAATACGGCCGTTTCGGTTGTGCCACCAAATGTCACGTTTGAATCGTTGTTGTTCGAACGTATGGCATGAATGCAGTTTGATTTTGCAAATGACACGGGGTTAACGACGCTTGTCGACAAGTATCACAAGGTTTGTGACTGAATGTCTCGCCGTGCCCGTGTAGACCCTGGCTGTCCAATTGTCGGGTGTGATTATCTTCTACCCCTCCACCACTCGGTATTCCTAAACGTCAAGCAGTGGTAAAAAGTTTGTTGTTTTTTTGGGAAAAATCGCATAGGCGGCCGGCCTTGGGTGGTGGCGCCGGCGCGACGCTTCGCATCCACGAATGATTGGCAACAGAGCCGGCTCGTTTGCGCCTGAGACCATTGAGGCGTGCGTGCCTTAAAACAAGCGTTTACTTCCAAGGGCGTGGCGATCGGCTTTGTGCCGCAGATCTTGACCGCTAATCGCTTTTCTTGCGGGGCGGCGCCCCTTTTCCGGTGGTACTCCTCCTCGACCTCCGCGTCCATGGTTGATTTGTGGTGTGGTCCAGTCGGCGGATGGCTGAGAAATTCACCTTAAGCTCGGCCGTCAAATAACCGACAAGGGAAACATTGTCGCTCTCGTTAACTTGGTGTTTGCCTGTCGTTTTGTGCCACCTCTCGGTATTAACCCTTGCGTTTTTGGGTACAGCGCCTTGTGGCAGGTGAGCGCCCAAGGAGTTTTTATGTTGAAAAACATCACCTTAAGTGCCGAGGAGTCGCTGATTCAGCGCGCTCGTGCACGTGCCGCTCTGGAGAAACGAACGCTCAATGCTTTATTTCGAGAGTGGTTGGCCCGTTATGCCGGAAAAGAACGCGATCTCGACGGATATCAGCAGCTCATGCAAAAAATAAATTACGCCAAGCCAAAGGCTGTGCCCGCCGCCCCCAAGGAATGACCTTTTCTTGGTTCCGTCCCCTACCCGCCCTCGAGTTGATTAGAAACACCAGGAAGGTCACATCATGGAAGGAAGATACTTTCTCGATACCGACATTTTTTTGTGGAGTTTTGACGAAAGCGACCCCGACCGCTGTCAAATAGCACGCAAGTTGATTGGGACGGCCTTGGCCGAACATGTCGGCATTATTAGTTACCAAGTCGTCGAAGAAGTGTTGTCTTTGGTGCTGGACCGCTTCGAAGTCAAGCTTTCCTCCGGCGATTCAGAAACCTATTTGGAGCGGGTTTTGCTACCGTTGTGTGAAGTGTATCCCACCGCTGAGCTTTACCAGTCGGCCTTGACCCTTGCCGACGAGCGCAAGCTGTCCTATCGCGATGCCTTAATTGTCGCCGGCGCGCGTTGGGGAAGTTGCAAGGTCTTGTTTTCTGGGAAGTTTACTCATGGTGGGCACATTGGTGCGCTTGCACTGTACAACCCTTTCGAAACGTAATTAGGAACCTGTTCAGCGCTTAGCGTCCAACGTTTTCCAGATAATTTCCTTCATGATTTCCTGGGTGCCGCCGCCGATGGGGAGCAGTCGCGCATCGCGGTATAGGCGTTCCACGCGAATGCCTTCCATGTAACCAAGTCCGCCGAAAATTTGAACCGCCTGGTCCACCACAAACGAGCAGGCTTCGACGGCCTGGTTCTTGGCAATGGCGGCGGCTTGGATGGCTTGTTCGCCGGCTTGCACTTGCGCCGCCGTCTGGTAGACAAAGGCGCGGGCGACCTCGATTTGGCTTTTCATATCCACCAGTTTGTGACGAATCACCTGTTTGTCGGTGAGTGGTGCACCAAACGCACGACGCGTACGGGCATAGGCCAAAGCATCCTCAAATGCGACCTCGGCGGAAGCATAGGCCATCACCGCCAACTGCAGGCGCTCGGCCAAAAAGTTGTGCATGATTAATTGGAACCCCTGGTTTTCCACGCCGATCAAATTGCGCTTCGGCACGCGACAATCGACGAAACTCAGTTCGGCTGTGTCTGAGCAGCGCCAACCCATTTTGGCCAGTGATCGCGGTTCTTGAAAGCCAGGTCGATCGCGTTCGATAAGTAACAGTGAAATGCCGTCGCGGCCCGGTCCACCTGTGCGCACGGCCGTGGTAAAGAAGTCCGCACGGGTGCCGCTGGTGATAAAAGTTTTGGCGCCGTTCACCAAATAATGATCGCCGGCGTCTTGCGCTTTCGTTTGGATGGCGGCGACATCCGAGCCGGCATCCGGTTCGGTGACAGCCAAGGCCGCGACTGCCTCGCCTGCTAAAACCGGTGGCAACACTCTTTGTTTTAAGGCCTCGTCGGCCCCCATCAGGAGCGGGGGACAGGCGATCATATGGGAGCCAAGACCGGCGGCGACGCCCTGGGCGCCGCACGCGGCAAGTTCTTCACCGACGACAATGGCATGGAACAGGTCGCTGTCGCTACCGCCGTAGGTTTCGCCGAACCCGACGCCGAGGATACCGAGTGCGCCTGCTTTGCGGTACAGCGCGCGTGGAAACAAGCCTTCCCGTTCCCATTCATCCACGTAGGGTTTGATCTCTTCGCGAACAAACCGGCGAACGAGGTCGCGTAGTAAATGGTGTGAATCTTCAAAAAACGGCATTCCCGACTCCTTTACACGTAAACCGAGTGATGCCTATGAGCATCTGTTGCGCCACTCGTCGGCGTAACAAGGCTCGCCGACCTTTTTCTAAACCTGTGTGTTTTCTTTAAGTTATTTTAAGTCAGGGCTTTGTGGCAGGGCTTGGACCCGATTCGCACACTTTGGATTGCCAGTTCTTGTTCAGGACAGGTGCCGGTGGAGCCAAGCACCCAATGCCGTTAGCGGTGTCTTAATGAGCCAGGACTTTGGATCGCGCGGACCGACCGCGTTACTTACGGCGCGGATTTGGCTCACGGGAATACCCAGGCTTGCCCCTGCCATAGCTACCGCCGCCCCTTCCATGTTTTCCAAGTCGGCGCCAAAACGGCGCCACAACATGTTGGCACGTTGTCGACTGTTGGTAACGGCGGCCACGGTGACTGCGCTGGCGGAGGGTAAGTCAAAAGGCGTGACCAAGTCGAAATGGCAGCCAAAGCGGGTGTCCTCGCGGGGCAGGTGTGGCAAGTTCATGTCATCGAGGTTAAACAGGGTTTGATCGTCGCTGTAGCCGAGATCGGCGAAAGCATCCCAGCTCACTTGGCAGAGGTGACCCAGTGCGAGTTGGGCGGCTGGGTAAGCACCGGCGATACCCGCCAGCACGAGGTGGTCTGGTGCGAGCCGACTAGCCAGGGCTTGCGTGGCCAAAGCCGCCGCCGCCGGGCCGATGCCGCAGACGGCCACGTGTAGTGCGTCATACCGTCCATACAGCCAAGGGGCGCAGGGCGATGGGCCGGTGGTTGGGGTACCGAACATGAGATCGCGTTCGAACTCGGTTGGAACCAAAATGAGGTACTTCAAGCGGCGCGGGCCTCCATCGGCAATGCAATCGTGAAGGTGGTGCCGACGCCGACTTGGCTTTTGACATCAATGCGCCCGTTGTGGCGTTCGGCGATGTTCTGCGCAATCGGTAAACCCAGGCCGGTACCGCCGATTCGGGTTGAATAAAACACCTTAAAGATGTTTTTCAGCTCGGGTTCCGAGATGCCGGGTCCATTGTCGGTGACTTCAATGTGTACCTTATCACCCGTGCCTTCTTTGGTCGAGATTTCCAGGACCTTGCCGGGTTGAAGGACCTGCACCGAGTTTAAGATGATGTTGAGCAGGGCTTGCCGCATTTGGCCTTCGTCCATCGGAACAGCTTGTAGATGCTCATTAAAATGGGTTTTCAAAACAATGCCGCTTTTGCGGATCTCCGGTTCGAGGAACTGGAGCACGGCACCGATCAAATCGTTGACGCTGCAGGGGCGTTTTTCCAAATCACTGGGGCGCGCATAACTTAAGAAAGAGGAGACGAGGCGTTCCAAGCGCATGATTTCTTTGCGGGTGGCACCCAACATGTCGTGGAGGTCTTCCATGTCGTGAACGCTGCGTTCCTCCAGCTCTTCTTGAATGAGTTGGACGTTCATGTTCATGGAGTTGAGTGGGTTGCGGATCTCGTGGGCCAAGCCGCTGGCCAAGGTGCCGACATAAGCCATTTGATCGGCTTTGGTTGCCTGTTCTTGTAGCTCCTTGTTGCGGCGGTATGCCCAAATCACATACGCCAAACCCAAGCCCAGTAAAACCACCGACAGGACGATGGCGATGGTGAGTTTGCGGTTGAGGTCGCGGCGCAAGGTGGCGACCTCCTGTTCAATCAGGCCGGGATTGTATTCGAGGGCCAAGCGTTGGTTGGGTGGCAGGCTGGTTTGGTCGCCGACGGGAATCATGTTGGGAAAAGGCGTTTCGGGGTGGCGGCGGGCCGGTGACTGAGCCTGTTCGACGACGACGTCGCCGCGAATTTTTTCGCGATGGATGACGCGACCGTTGCGGTCGAGCACCAACACCGAAACAAAAAAGGAGAACTTGCGCAAACGCGGGGCGATTTGGCGGGAAAGATCGCGAATACCGGCAACATCGTCGCCGAGTTCGGCACCGAGCTCCTGTTGGAGGAGGTGTTCCGCTTCGCGTAAGCCGGTTACCAATTTTTCGCGAACCAGTGTTTCCGATAAAACACCGAAGCTGAGGAATCCGAACACCGCCAAATTGGCGATGATGAGCAGGGCAAATGTCAAAATGGCCAGGATCAACCCACGTGTCATGCCGATTACCTTCTCTTCTTCAAGTCTCCACCGAACCGCGTCAAGACTCGTGGCCGTTTCGGCCGCGATGCTTGTGCCCTGTGTTCTGGCTGTTTTGCCTTGGTGGGCGGCGTGTTTCGGCGTTGTCGCAGCGAACTGTGCACGGATATAACCCGAAGCACCGGCCGTGCTTAGCGCGGTCAGAGCGAGGGTGTTCTGCAGAAGTGTTGCTGCGACGCCAGTGACATCAAAGCAAGCCGCAAGCCAATTTTGGCGGGGTGCACTAGATTTGTGGGAATCGTTGGGCAAGTTGTTCCAGCAGCCAGGGCGTGTGATCCGACATGACCGCGTCAACGCCCGCTGTCAGCGCCTGGTTTAACCGTTTCTCATCATTAACGGTAAAGCAATATACCGGTTTGCCGTTGGCATGCACTTCCTTGACAAAGTCGGTATTCAGGGCGCGGATGCTGCAGGAATAAGCGGCGAGGAAATCGGCTTCCGGTATAAAGGCCGCTTTTTGCTGGTTGAGCACGCAAGGCAGCTCGGGTGCCAATTGGTGACAATCCGACAACGTTTCCAAGTCAAAGCACAACACTTCGACACAATGCTCGGCCTGTTGTGCGCGGACCTGGGCCACCACGGTTTCCACTAGCTGACGGCGTCGGTTCTGGCGCGTGCGGCCTTTTTCAACCTTTAACTCCAGTAACAACCGGCCGCGTCCGCGATAGTGTTTGAGGAAGGTCTCCAGATCGAGCAAACCGGTTCCGGTAAAACGCGGATCAAACCAGCGGCCGTAATCGAGGCGTGCCATTTGTTCGGCGCTGCGGTAGCGTACCATCGAGAGCGATTTATTGACGCGGCGCAGATTGCCGTCGTGAAAAACGATTGGTAGCCCGTCGGCGGTAATTTGGACATCGAATTCCATGCCGTCGATGGGGAATTCGAGGGCTGCATCAAAAGCGCACAGCGTATTTTCCGGGAATTTGCCCGAATAACCGCGATGGGCGATTGCGAGCGGACGTGTTGTGACGGCAGTCATGGGCCACCTGCTAGGGGAGAATGTGCCGCTGGAGAAGGTCGTTTCGGCGATACAGCCGAACTTAGCAGACGGCGTTCCTTCGTAGTGTGAAAAACAATAAGGTGCGCGGTGGTGCGCGTTTGGGATTACTTGGCGAGTCTCGTCCGACTTTCCCCTGCAAACGGCCTAGCTTCAGGTAAAATGGACAATTGGCTGAATCATCGACCGCTCGCGCGGTGAAACACGGCGATGCCGGCATCTTCGTCAAAGAGACGCCGCGCCTCGATGTGGTTCGGCCGCCAAAAGGCATCCGGCCTTTCCGTCGCTGGTATGAAGGAGGACGGGGGGCGTTTCGGAGGAGGGGGCCGTCGCAACGACGATAAACCGCCGAAACACTACCTTCAGCAAACCATGCGGCCTTTTGGCGTGCGAGTCTAGGTTTCAGTATTTGAGAAGGGAGGCGTCATGACGACACCTGTTGCCCAATCGGCACATTCCACACAAGGGGACGGCCCGTCTAGCCGGCAGAATAAAATTCGTTTCGTTACCGCGGCATCCCTGTT
Organism: Holophagae bacterium; assembly: GCA_030429565.1. Lineage (GTDB taxonomy): Bacteria > Acidobacteriota > Holophagae > Acanthopleuribacterales > Acanthopleuribacteraceae > Acanthopleuribacter. The sequence goes on from JAUIFE010000021.1 coordinate 23,328, forward strand.
CGATGGTCACGATGCTTCGATTAATATCATGCGCCGCATTTTACAGTCGCTCGGCGCCGAGGTGATCCACTTGGGTCACAACCGTTCCGTGGGAGAAATCGTCGACGCGGCGATCCAAGAGGACGCACAAGGGATTGCGGTCAGCTCCTATCAGGGCGGCCACATGGAATACTTTAAATACATGGTCGACCTGCTGAAACAACGCGGCGCCGGGCACATCAAAGTGTTTGGCGGCGGTGGCGGCGTTATTGTTCCAGAGGAGATCAAAGAGCTCCACGACTACGGCGTTTGCCGTATTTTCTCGCCGGAAGACGGCGCGACCATGGGTTTGGTCGGCATGATCGAGCACATGATGGTGCAAACCGACTTCGATACAACCGCGCTCGACGGTGGCGACCTGCCCGAAGTTAACCGTATCGCGCGGGCGATTACCGCGCTTGAGTTGGGTCGTGGGCACGCGCCTGAGCGTATCAAAGCCATCCCGGTGGTAGGCATTACCGGAACCGGTGGTGCCGGTAAATCCTCCTTGACCGATGAACTGGTTCGCCGCTTTATTGACCATTTTCCCGATAAAAAGCTCGGCATCATTTCGGTCGATCCCTCCAAGCGCCGTACCGGCGGTGCTTTGCTGGGTGACCGTATTCGCATGAATGCTGTTGCTTGTCCCGAGGCCGACGGCCACGCGCAGGTTTTTATGCGCTCTTTGGCCACACGTGCTTCCAACCGCGCGACCAGTGAATGTATGGAAGGGGCGATTGCCGTCCTGCAACACGCCGGTTACGATTTGGTGATTGTTGAAACTGCCGGTATCGGCCAAGCCGATTCGGAGATCGTCGACCTCGTCGACTTTTCCATTTACGTGATGACCAGCGAATACGGTGCGGCGACCCAGTTGGAAAAAATCGACATGCTCGACCTTTCCGACATGGTGGTGCTCAACAAATACGAGAAGCGCGGTGCCGAAGACGCCCTGCGCGATATTCGCAAGCAGGTGAAACGCAACCGCGGTTGGTTTGATGTCGCCGATGAGGCGCTGCCGGTTTTCCCGACCATCGCCTCGCAATTTAACGACAAAGGCACCAACCAGTTCTTCCTTTCGCTGATCCAAAGCCTCAACAAGAAATGCAACCTCAATTGGCCGATTCCGCAGTTCGATTGGGTTGGCATTCCCACCAAAGCACCGATTATTCCGGGCGAGCGCCAGCGTTACTTGGCCGGCATTGCCGAAACGGTGCGCGAGTACAAGCAGTGGGTGGCTCGCCAGGCCGAGCACGCACGCGTCCTTTACCAACTCCAGGGTTCGATTACCGCCTTGCAAGCGCGCATGAACCAAACCGATCTCAATATTTCGGCTGAAGTTGATGGGACCGCCGAGGTTAACCTCTCGCCGCCCGATTACCTGCCGGTCATTGAATCGTTGCAGCGGGAAATGGCTTACTACCAAGCCAAACTCGACCCGCGTTGCCGCAAGCTTCTTGAGTCATGGCCCGCCGCCAAAAAAGCCTACGGCGGCGACGAGTTGGTCACGCGTATTCGCGATAAAGAAATTCGCAACACCCTGTTCTCGACTTCGCTGTCTGGCTCACGCATTCCAAAGGTGAGTTTGCCAAACTATGAAGATTGGGGCGATTTGCTTAAGTGGATGATGCTGGAAAATGTTCCTGGCAGCTTTCCCTACACCGCCGGTGTGTTTCCTTTTAAACGCCAAGGCGAAGATCCCACGCGCATGTTCGCCGGCGAAGGGACGCCCGAACGCACCAATCGTCGTTTCCACTACGTCTCGAAGGATCAACCGGCCAAGCGACTTTCAACCGCCTTCGATTCGGTCACGCTTTATGGTGAAGACCCGGCGCGCCGTCCCGATATTTACGGCAAAATTGGGAACTCCGGCGTCTCAATTTGCAACCTTGATGACATGAAGAAACTCTACAGTGGTTTCGATTTATGTGATCCCAAAACCTCCGTGTCCATGACCATCAACGGTCCGGCCCCAATCATTCTCGGCTTTTACATGAACGCCGCCGTCGACCAACAAATCGAGCGCCATCTCAAAAATGAGGGCAAGCTCGCTCAGGCACGCGAAACCATTCACCAACGTTACCGCGATAAAGGTTTGGCCTTGCCCTATTACCAGGGTTTGGATTTCGACGCCGCCAGTGATCGCTGTTTTGGTCTTGGGTTACTAGGTTTGTCCGGTAAGGAATTGGTTGATCCCGACACTTATGCGCGCATTAGCAACGATGTGTTTAAGTCGGTTCGCGGTACGGTTCAAGCCGATATTCTCAAAGAGGATCAGGCGCAAAACACCTGTATCTTCTCAACCGAGTTCTCGCTGAAGTTGATGGGCGATGTTCAGTCTTTTTTCATTGAGAAAGGCGTGCGCAACTACTATAGCGTTTCTATCAGCGGCTACCACATCGCTGAAGCGGGCGCGAATCCGATCAGTCAGGCGGCGTTCACGCTTGCCAACGGGTTCACCTTTGTCGAGTACTACTTGGCAAGGGGCATGAACATCAATGATTTTGCACCCAACCTCAGCTTCTTCTTCTCCAACGGCATTGATCCCGAGTACGCCGTTATCGGCCGTGTGGCGCGCCGCATTTGGGCGGTGGCCATGGAGCGTCGCTACGGTGCCAACGGTCGTTCGCAAAAGTTGAAGTACCACATCCAAACCAGTGGTCGTTCGCTGCACGCGCAAGAAATCGATTTCAACGATATTCGCACGACCCTGCAGGCACTCTACGCCATTTACGATAACTGTAACTCGTTGCATACCAATGCCTATGACGAGGCGATTACCACGCCGACCGAAGCGTCGGTGCGCCGCGCCATGGCGATTCAGTTGATCATCAACCGCGAGTTGGGCCTTGCCAAAAACGAGAATCCACTGCAAGGTGCGTTCATTATTGAAGAGCTAACCGAGCTGGTGGAAGAAGCGATTCTTACGGAGTTTGTGCGCATCTCCGAGCGTGGTGGTGTTTTGTCGGCAATGGAAACCCAATATCAACGGGGCAAAATCCAAGAAGAGTCGATGTACTACGAGGAGCTGAAACACAACGGCAAGTTGCCAATCATCGGCGTGAATACCTTCTTAAATCCCAATGGTGAAGAAGAGCATGCGGGGCCGGAATTGATTCGCTCGACTGAAGACGAGAAAGAGCAACAAATTCAGTATCTTGCCAATTATCAACAGTTCCACGAGGCGCGGTTGCCGACCGCCCTGCAAGATATCAAAACCTCGGCGGAAAACAACGACAACGTGTTTGTTTCGTTGTTGGATGCGACGCGTTATTGCTCGTTAGGGCAGATCTCGGGTCTGCTCTACACGGTTGGCGGACAGTACCGCCGCAATATGTAATTTCGTTTTTTTGCGGTATGCTTACGGACCCCGTCCCCTGCTGGTGGCGGGGTCTTCTTGTTTGGTGAGGCGCTTCCATGCAAATTCGCAAGGTTCATATGGAACTCAACGACGTCAATCGTGAAACGTCGTACGATTTGGGCTATTTTTCAATTTCATTTGAAGACGGTGAAGTGACCTTCCGTCTTTACGCGACCCTGTGCGCTACGCCGGGATGTCCCTGTGACAATCTCAAATGCGATTGGTTCGCGGGTGACCAACCCAAGACGACCTGGTACACGGGTGACGGTTCGTGGTTGGACGAAAACCGGAAGCCGCTTCCCAAAGAGGTGGCTCAGGTGTTTCGTATCGCTGAGCAAACGCCTGAGTTTCAAGAACGTTACCTTCACTTGGTCTACCTGCGTCGCCGCATGGTGCTGCGTGAGTTGGCTTTCGATGCATCCCAGGCGCCGGTGGTGCCCGCTGAGGTGTTATTACCCAACGCGATGCCTGAAAGTGGGTGTTTGGGGGTGATTCACAGTGGTGGCCATAACTGGCGTGTGCAAACGAGTTTCTGCGGTGATCCCGAATGTTTTTGTTTTGACGTGTTCCTGAATTTAGACAGTGAAAGCGCGGCCCGTGATGTGTGTGTGCGCGTGGATTTAGCCAATCAGCGGCAGTGGGTTGAACCGCCCGTGGGTGAGGCCGACGCCGGCGAAAAAGCCATGGTCGACGCCCTCTTTGCCGAAGCACGCCTGCAGCCCCTGCTTGATTTCATGCGTAGACGCCGTCGCTTAGAAAACTATGCGCGTTTTGTGGGCCGGTACGAGGACCAACACCTGCTGTTGTTTTAAATGCGCGGCTGCTCGGTGGCGGCCGATCATCGGTGGTTGGGTGGTTCGTTAGGAACAGTGTTCGTTACAGGGTTCGGCTGCGGTGTTGGTTTGAAAACCGGCTTTTAAAATTTCCAAAAACGTTTTGTTGCGGGCCGCGGCGTCATTGATAAAGGCTGGGTAATCCAGCAGGAACATGCCGAAAGGAATGCGCTCGTTTTCACGATGATTATCGGGAATGATCGCGACCTCTTTGTAGAAGAGGTTACCGGTGGAGTACAGCTCGATGAAGTTGTCTTCCAGCAAAGAAATGCGAAATTCGGGATTGAAATCGACAATGCCGTAGAACCAAATGCGCTGAATTTTGTCGGGATACAAGCGCGCCAGACGACGTGCACGCTGCCGTAATTGGCTGACGACGGCGTCGCGTTGCTGTAAGGGCAGCCCCGTTTTTTTTAGTTCGACAATGACGGCGTCGACTTTGTGGGTGGCATGGGGATCGTTGGAGAAAATTAGGGTGAGGTCGGGGCGTGCGCCTTGGTCAAAAACCTCATCGTCGCGCGCCAAATCACGCGCCAGGTGTTTGAGATCGCAGTCGCTGAGAAGGGTGCGGAAGTTCATGAACTTGTCGTCTAAAAGCCAGGCATTGTTGAAGAAGACCTGTTCGTCGAGGGTTTCGCCTTGGAGGCGGCGTTTCATGGGGACGATGGTTTGGTGAATTTCCGCTTCGGCGTGATGGTCGTCGATGTCGGCCAGTTTACGGATGATGAGGTTGCGGTACAAAATATATTCCATGAGCACCCGCGACGAAATCTCGAGAGACTTTTCGTAAGTTGCTTGGTCGAGGGTTTCCGCTTCTAACACACTGCGTTGATCGTCGAAGAACTTTTGTTGGGCTTGTGCCAAAACCTGTTGTCGCTCAATCAGACCGGCGCTGTGGCGGCTAAAGTAACCCTGCAGGTGTGGATAGCGTTGGGTAAATGCCTCAAGGACACGGCGGTTGCGCCGGTCGATTTCAGGGATGGCGGCTTGCAGCACTTGTGAAAGGTGTTCCGTCAGCATCGCGCGCAAAGCCGACAGGGTTTTTTCATCGAGTTTGAGATGTTGGCGGGAGCTGTCGGATTTGCCGCTGAAGAAATCGGAGAAAACGATGAAGACCACTTCGTAACCGGCCGGCATGTTTTTGCGGTGCAGTAACTTCAGTGGAATGGTGCGGCCGTCGGTGCAAATCGAACTGACAATGGTGGTGGGGCCGGGGGTTTTTTTGACGGTGTACATGATTTCAAACAGGCGGGGCTCACTTTCGGCCACGGCATAAAAGGACTTGGTTGCCAAGTCCTCAAGGTCTTGCACATTAAAGCTTTCTTCTTCTTGTGATACAAAGGTTCTCGTATCAAAAGTACGTAATAGAAAGTGAAGATTTAGGTATTCACCTCTGCGCTTTTTATCGAGGAAGCAAGGGAAAAAGTGGCGAATGACATTGTTTTTAAGGTGCTTTGGTGTGAGTGCCTGGTAAGCATGAATTTTCTTTTGATTAAAGTGCTTGAAGTGGAGCTTTGTTTCAGGGAGCGGCGTGTCTAAGGTTTTAAGTGTAAAATCGCCACAAAAGGCGTTGTTAAATTCGAACAAACGTTTTTGATTGCCAAAAATACTGCTAATGTTAACTTTGTCGAAGTAGTTGAGGTAAACCAGGCGGCCGACGCCTTTGTGGTCGGGTTGATCGACATCGAGCAGCTTGGTGAACTTTTGAAAGTTTTTATTATTAAAGCCCATACCGTTGTCGCTGATGATGATTTCAAACGCCGAGGCGCCCGTTCCGGGGTCTATTCGGCTTTCGATGGTGATTTCCGACGCGCCCGCATCAATCGCATTGGCAATGGCTTCGTAATAAACCAACTCCATCTTTGGGTTGGGGAAAAACAATGCAATTGCTTTTGACGTTATTATTTCCATGTTAGTTACCTCGTCATAGAAATGCTGCTGTCCCGAGGGGCATTGTTTTTTTGTTCGAGTAGTATTATTAGGTGTCTTGTTCTTTAGCGATCCTATCAATTTTGTTTAAGGGGTGGTAGGGTGAAATTTTTAAAAAATACAAAAATGTCCCCTGGCAGTTGTTCGCTCGCAAATAAAAAAGCCGCGCCCTTGTGAGGCGCGGCTTGGTTTTATTAGGGGTTAGCCTGGTTAGGGGATGGGTTCTGCTTGAATGCCTGCGAGGTATTGGCGCGAGGTGACGCCTTGGTCGCCCCACAGGACAAAGCCGGCCCATTCGGAGCCATTGGCACGGGCTTCCACCCAGGCACCGCGACTCAGGGTTTCGGGGTTCTCGAAGAGACCCGCGGCGGTGGCGACGTACTTTGTTTTGGCACCGATACCGGTCAGGGTGCGTGATTCCAAGACATTGCCGGCGGCGTCGTAGGCGGTAAAGGTCAGGTCGGCAGCTTCATTGCCGAGGTTGACGGCGACGAGACCGGTGAAGCGGTCGTTGCTACTTTTGAAGTAGGGATACAGCCAAGCGCGGCCGCCGCCATAGTTGCCTTGGAGGCCGGTGAAGTAGTCGTGGTTAGAGATCGACGGTGCGCCAAACAAGGCGTAGCCGATCAGGGGTTGGTCGCCGCTGACTTGAACCCAAGCCGTGCCGGCGGGCACTTCTTCTTGGTTTTCGAAGTCAAAGAGCAAGGTGATTTTCTGTTGCGGTGTGAGGTTGCGCGGCGTGGTTTTGAGGACTTCGCCGGCGGCGTTGAAGTAGGTTTCGGTGACGTCGGCGGCGGTGCTGCCGAGGTTGATGTAAACCATGCCGGTCCAGAATTGATTGGTGTCGGTTGCGACGTGGAGGAAGTTGAGCGTGTTACCGCTTTGTTGATCGAGGCCGAGGGCGGCGGTTTGGCTGCGGTTGGGAAGACGGGTGAAGTATTCCATGGCGGCGAAGCCGGTGCCGGCGGTGTTGAGTTCGCCCCAAGAGCCGGGGGCGAGGTCGGTACCGAGGTGATCGGTGATGGGTTGGGAGCTAAAACCAAACGGGCCCGCAGCGCGATTAATGGTCGCGTCTTGGTTGGCGGGATAGCCGGTCAGGGTGACACTGGTTTCGCTTTGTTCGGGGTTGGCGACGTTGACAACGGTTTCGAAGTTGACCAAATCGGTGGCGATATGGGGCAGGAAGACCTGTTGTTGTGAGACGGAGGCGCGGTAGGCGGCGCGGGTCGTCTGACTGCGTGTTTCGGCGAAAACCGAAAGCGTGCGATCAGAGGCGACTTGCAGCCAGGCGATGCCGTTGACGCCGGGGAACAGGCTGTCGACGGATTGGAAGGCGGAGGCGAGGGATGCGAGGTCGGTCACGACGCTGCTTTGGCCGATGGGGCTACCGTCGGCTGCGTAGGCGAAGATTTCGACGGCAGCTTGTTCGCCGTGGCTGTTGACGATACCGACATAGGTATCGAAGCCGTTGTCGGTGCGAATGTCGGCGAGGAAGTAGCGATTGGGCTGGGTGGAGGTAACCGGACCATCGGTGGAGAACTTGGCTTGGAACATGCCGTTCCCGTGGGTACCGATGATCAAGTTGTTGTCGCTGGGGCGCAGAGCCATGCTGGAAACAACGGCCGAGCCGATTTGATCCAAACCTTCACGCTGCCATTGCGTGCCGTTGTTGCCGACCAAGGCGCGGGTGCTCCAGAGACCGGCGCTGGTGCCGACAATATAGAGGGGGCCTTCGCGGTCGTTGACAATCGCGCAGGAGCGGAAGCTAAGTTGGGCGATGTTGCCTTCGACGGGAAGCCAGGTTGGGTTGGCGTCACCGGCGTTCTCACTGTAGAAAGCGCTGGGAACTTTGTAGTTGGAGATCGTAATCAATACTTTATTGTCGTCGGTGGGATCAACGGCGATGCTGCTCACGGTGCCGCCGCCGGCGGGTAAGGTCGAGACGATCGGCGTGTTGGGTGCGGTGGTGTTGCGCGGGTCATCGAGGCGAATCAAACGCGAATCGTCGGTGCCCACGTACAACTTGGCGGCCTCGGTGTAGGTACCGCGCGTGGTCGCTGTCGCGGTGATGTTGGCTTCGGCACCAATTAAATCACCCAGTGCCGTATGCTCCAACCAGGTGTCGGCGTCCACCGTCAAGGCTTGATCGGTGAAAAACAGCCGATTGTTTGAAGCGTAGTAAAGGTGGTCGGTGTTGTCAGGATCGAGACGGAAGTAGGTGACAAACAAGCCGTCACCGGTGTCGGCGGGTTGAATGTCGGCGAAGCCCTGGCCGTCATATCGGAAGATCGCACCAAATTGGAAACCCAAATAAAAGGTCGGGCGATCTTCTCCGTTGACGGAGACGTAGTCACCGATGGCGACCGAAACGCCGTCGCCACCGGCGAGTTCTTGGTGGAATTTGCCGGCAAAACTACCGGTGGTGCCGTTGTCTTGGGCGCCGCCGATGGCGAAGTTATCGCCGCGACGTGGTGAGACGGCGACGTGGTAGTACTGATAGGTCACGTAGTCATTGTTGAGATTGTCCCAAGCGACATCGCCGCTGCCGACAAGCGCGCTGTGAATGCCGCCGTCGGTGCCGCTAATGATAATGTCGGGGTTGGTGGGATCAAAGGTAACGACATGGATGTCGGGGTGGTGGTTTTCGTAACTACCGTAGGAGTTGGCCACGGCATAACCACCGATACGACGGGTTTGCGTGTTGGTGCGGAAGGCGTCGTCGGAGACGAACAAGTTGGTGCCGCCAATGTAAATGCGGTCGGGGTTATTGGGCGCGATCGCCAAGGCCACATCGTAACCGCCCTGAACGGTGAAAGGGTTGTTGCCGGCAAGGCAGTCACCGTCATTTGGCAGGTTGGCGCTCAAGTCAGTCCAGGCCTGCGTGTTCAAGTCCATGCGCAGCAACGCGGCTTCAGGTCGTTCCTCGGCGGTGTCGCAATCGTTTTGGTAGAAGGTGGCGGCGAGCACGTAGAGAAAGTTGTTTTGCGTATCGATGGCAATGTCGGTACGGCCGCTGTCGCGTGGCCATTCGGGTGGCAGCGCACTTTGACCGCCGACCAGTAACTCATAGGTGGAGAAATCGCCGGTGGCTGAGCGATAAATACCGCGGTTACGGCCGACTTGGCTGCTAATCGCCACATAAATGGCGCTGCCGTCGGGAAGAATCTCGATGTCGTGCATGTCCCAGCTAGTGTAGCGTGGCAGGCTGGAAGAGAGGACGGCTTCGACGTTGCCGTTGTCGTGACGCAAGCGGTAAATGCCCTGTGGGCTGGAGATGTAGAGGTCACTGGTCGTCGGGTGAACTACCAGTTTGGAGACGTAATCGTAAACGCTGTCACGGCTTTCGATACTATTAGACGCCGTGGCTTCCACTTGGGCCCAAGTGCGCCCGCCGTCTTCAGAACGCCAGATGCCGTCACCGTAGTACGCGGCGCCATCGGCCGCAGCCGAGTTGCCGGAAAGTTCACCGGTGCCGTAGTACCAAACGTTGGGGTTACGCGGGTCTTGGGCGATGGAGGTGACGTTGTGCATTTCATCTTGGGCTGAAACCTTAACCCAAGTCTGACCGCGATTTTCAGTGCGGAACAGACCGGAGGAAACACCGCCGGCGAGGATCGTCTGGCCGGTTGCGTCACTTTGGTCAAACACAATGGCGCGGGTACGGCCGCCGAGGTTACCGGGGCCGCGGGAAATCAGTGATTCGACGCGCTTTTCCGTGTTCTTGTGGCGCGCAGCCTGCACGAGCACTTGCGTACGCAGTTGTGCGGCGTCGGCGGGGAGGGTGCCGGTGGCGGGATCTTTAAGTAGTTCGAATTCCCAGCGGCGGCGTTCGGCGGCGTACATGCGCCGTTGCTCGACTTTGGAAAGATTCTTGAAAGCAGGATCGCTGTGCGGCTTCAAGATACCGTCGCGGCCGAAAGAAAGCGCGGCGGGTTGGGGGGCGGCCGGTTGAGAATCGTTGACTAAAAAGAAAGCGCTCAACAGGGTCGTTGAAATCACAAATAGTGACAACACAGACCATTTCATAAAGGATCTCCTCGGTGATTTGGTGGTGACAGACTGAGTCACACGCGGTAGCGAGGTATCGCTGCGCCGATGGAAACAGTTCGCCGGTGTGGTGAAAACGTCAAAAAAAATTCAGGGTCACAGGGACGATTGCAGAGACCCCTACCTGAAAGGCGGCCAACACACGTGTTCTTTAACGCGGTGCCGATCAAAAAAAAGGTCGACGCGTCGGACGAAATCGAGCAAGAAAAAGGGTTCAAAGCGCGAAACGAACGCCACAGACTAAACCAACATACAAAAATTAGAATCTACTTGCTAGGGTTTTGGGTCGTGGAGACGGAATAAAGGAGTCGGAATGACTGCTCGTTTGGTTGACCTTGGTGTTTTTGGAAGCATCGCTCATCAGTCGCCTACACCCTACAGCTTTAAGAATAGCGGTAAGTATGTGGAAAAAAGGCCGCTTGTTTTCACATTTTTACAAAAAACAGGAAGCGCTTTCCTTGGACGGTTGCTGTGCTTAGCTTTTTTTGAGAGTTTCGGCCAGAGTTGTGGCGTTTTTCATCGCCATGCCGTAGATGGAAACCTGAGGATTTGAGCCGATGCTGGTGGGAAATACCGAACCGTCAAACACCCACAGATTTTGGAGTTGGTGGTGGCGGCCGCTGCTGTCGACCACGGCTCCGACTGGATCGTCGCCCAAAGGACAACCGCCCATGACGTGAGCGCTGAACAAGCGCACCAGGGTGGGTTCCATGGCCAGTTCATTGACGGCCTTTTGGGCGTCGGGCCAGGAACGATAAGCTTTGGCGTGACGGTGCAAGGGCACCACTTCTTCGGCGCCGGCGGCGAACTGCAGTTCAACCATGGCGGCCAACGAGCGGCGGAACCCGTCGCGCAGATAATCGCTAAACGGGTAATCGAGGAGTGGGCTGCCGTCGGCGCGTAGCAACACGCGACCACCCTGGCTCTCGGGATGGAACCCGTCACGGCACAACGCCAACATTCCTTGGATATGGGCCAGTCGCGCCATGGCCTGGTGGTGGCCCGAGCCGGGAAAGTCGAGCACGGTCGCACTCAAAACTGGATGCAGCGGCGGCACCTCGAGTTTGAAACCCATGGGTCCGGCGGTTCCTTCCGGCCATAGGAAGGCGTCGCTGTAAATGGATTGGGGCGCACCCTCGAAGGGATTAATTTTATCTTTAAAAAAGGCGGTTGATGCGGTCACTGGATGGAGAAAGGTGCGTTTGCCGATTAACTGATGGGGATCGGGAACCTGCGAACGCAGCAACAGGGCGGGCGTGCCGACAGCGCCGGCGGCGGCCACCACGGCGCGCGCTTTGACGGTGATCTCAACACCGGTTGGAAACACGCCGCGAGCGTCAAGTGCTTGGCAAACCACGCCGGTGACGCGATCGCCGGCAAGGGTTAAGCGGCGTGCGCGTGTGCGCGAAAAAAGTTTGGCGCCGGCGTTGAGGGCGGCGGGAAGCGTGGTGACCAGCATCGATTGCTTGGCGTTAATCGGGCAGCCCATCCCGCAATAGCCGAGGTTGGCGCAGCCACGGACATTGCGCTGCATGGTCGCGAAGGAAATGCCGAGGCGTTCGGCGCCGAGCTTGAGTTTCTCGTTGTTGGGGTTGGGCGCAACCGGCCAACGGTGAATGCCCAAGCGTTCGAAGACTTTGGCGAACCAGGGCTGCATCTCGCTTTCACTACAGCCACGAACGGCGTGGTGTTCACGCCAATGGTTTAGCGTTGGCGGTGGTGTTTCAAAGCTGCTGGTCCAGTTGATGGTGGTGCCGCCGCCGACGCATCGGCCCTGCAATATATTGATGGCTTTGTCTTTGGTTTTGCGGCTGGCCGACTCTTGGTACAACTCGGGGTAAGCGAAACTTTCGTGCATGTTGAAGTGGCTGGAGGAATGGAAGGGTCCTTCCTCAATCAAAACCACCTTGTAGCCGGCCTGAGTCAAAATTTCAGCGCTAATACCACCGCCGGCACCGGTGCCGATGATGACGACGTCGGTTTCCAGGGTTTGCGATTCGGTCAGGGTGGCGGCGTCAACGGCCGACCAGCCGGCTGCCAAACCTTCTGCGATGGGATCTGGAATCAAAGCAAGGCCTCCAAAAAGGTCAACCGGTGATAAATGCGGGCGGGCCTTGGTATCCCAGGGCGGGCCAAGAGCGCGGGTTGCCGTACCAAGCGGCGGTAATCAGTTGTTGTAAACCGTCGTAGGCGGAACGCAACAAGGCGGTGCGACTCTCGCGCCAGCGGCGCATGACGGCCTCGCAATCGGCGGCATCGGTGGTGGACCAGTCGCGCCACAAGCCGCAGGCAAGCACGCGACTCGGCGTCAGGGTCATTAAGGTGAAAAGTTGTCGCAGCTCGGCTTGAATCGACGGCTGGAACTTGGCAATGGTCTGGTCGACGGCGAAGACAACTTGTTCGGTCAGATCGGCGTCATTGACGACGTCGGTTCCGGCTAGAATCGCGGGGACCAGTGCCTTAATGACGGCGTGGTCGGCTTCAGTTAAAAACAGATAACGGTGCTCGCCACGAACTGCTAAATGAGTGCCGGATCCCCAAAAAGTGCCGCGACTAAATTCGCCGGCACAGAAAAGCGCGGCGCCACCGAGCAAGCCGGCCCGAATAAAGGTCCTGCGTTTCATTCCCCAACTTCCTAAATACGATGCCGGGACCCCATCGTCATGCGGCACAAGCGGCAGATCGGCGAGAAGCAGGTCGGGACATCGGACAATCACATTAAATTAACATTGAATGGTAACTCAGTTTTGAATTTGTGGCAAACACCGGCGGTGGTGACCCTGCGTTCCGGCCGAGCCGCCCAAAACTTTCGCTTGTCAGTCGCGCCTCGGCTCTGGCAAGGTGAGGGGGATTTTCGCCGCCCCGGCCGGCCTTTTAATAGAGGAGTCACTATGTCGTTTTCACTCAAAGACCAATGGGCCGTCGTGACCGGTGCCTCCTCGGGGATCGGCTGCGAAATTGCCGCCGCCTTGGCCAAAGGGGGTTGTCACCTGGTGTTGGTGGCGCGCCGCCGTGAGCGGTTAGACGAGGTGGCTCGTGCATTAGAGAGCCGCCACGGTGTGCAAACCCGGGTGATCGCGCAGGATTTAACCGAAAGCGGCGCGGCCGAAAAGGTGTGTGCCCAGGTGGCCGATTTGGCCGTCTCCGTGCTGGTCAACAACGCTGGTTTTGGTAAGACCGGCCCGCTCAACAGTGAACCCTTTGAGGTTTACCAGCGAATGGCCACGCTCAACATGTTGTTGCTTACTGAATTGACCTACCGCCTGTTGCCGCGTTTGCGCGAGGCGCCCGGCGGGGCCCGTATCCTCAATGTCGGCAGTATTGCCGGCTATCAGGGCGTGCCCAATATGGCGGTTTACAGCGCCACCAAAGCTTTCGTAAACCATCTTTCGGAAGGGTTGCACTGGGAATTGTTGGACACCAAAGTGCGCGTCACCAATGTGGCGCCAGGCAAAACGGAAAGCGAGTTTTTTGACGTCTCCTCCATGCGAGGCACCGATTTCGCCAAACGCGGCGTATTGTCCGCCGAGAAAGTGGCCGGGCAAGCTGTCAGTGCCATGGTCGCCGGCAAACGCAACATTATTACCGGATGGGATAACCGCCTCAATGTCTTTGGGTTGCGACTCAGTCCACGTTGGTTGGTTGGTGCGGTGCTGCGTTACCTGTTTCGCGAGATGCGCGAATCGCGCGGCTAAGCTCGCTTACGGATGAATGTTGGCACACTGTTTTAGGTGATTTTCCCAAAAAGTTTGGTGCTTGGCGCGGGCTTTGGCTAGGCCGGGATAGGCGGCGCTGCGTTGCAAGCCTTCGTGGGTTAAACGCGCGCCTTGATCACAGTGCGAAAGGCCCAAATGGGCGCGTCCCAACTCCAAATGCATGGCGGCGTAGGTTTCTTGAATGATCGGCAGGTCGCGCAATTTGTCGGGTAGGTCGCGGCCGCTTTCAATGGCCTCACGGTAGCGTTCTAGGCTGTTGAGACAGTGGACACGCAAGTAGGCTGCTTGCAGGGTGCGCATGTGGTCGACGCCGTAATGGCCGGTCAGCACCGCCAGGTTTTCCGTCACCATCGCCAGCGCTTCTTCGCCGCGCCCGACCGCGTCGAGCACCTTGACCAACCTCAGGGCGAACCAGGCGTAGTCGGGATCGTCGCGTTCGTAGAAATGACTCAAGACGGCCATGCCTTGGCGACAGCGGTCCTCGGCCTGCTGGTGGCGACCGTCGTTTAGGTAGACCTGGCTCAAATAGATCAGGGTTTCGCCATAGAGGTGGGACTGCTCGGTGCGGTTGTTCTCCAAAACCTCGAGCAGGGCCGAAAAGGCTGCCGCCGAGGCTTTCAGATCGTTCATGTCGGAATAAAGCAACCCCAAACCGAGGCGACACTGCTGCGAGAGCGTGCCGTGAGCGGCGTGGTTTTTCTCGAGCATGGATTGTGCACTTTGCAGCATTTCGGCGGCCTCCTGAAGGCGACCGTCGTACTGGTTAATCACACCGAGAGACATCAGCAATTCAATCGCGGCGGTCTCGCCTTGGGTGTCGGCGCGGTTGACTTGGGCCAAAGCGTCTTCCAGAAAACGGCGCGCGGCGGTGGTGTCACCGGTGACGATGGCGTAGTTGGCGCGGGTAATCGCGAAATCGGTGCGCACTTGGTTAACGGTTAGCAGTTGAGGAAACTGTTCAGCGAGCTGTTCCATTTCGGTGGTGTAGGGTGTGGCACGGTCGGCAAAACCTTGGTGCACGTAAAGATTGGCGACGTCGATGAGTACCGAGAAACGGGTTTCGCGCAGGTCGGGTCGGCTGGTGTCGAGCTGTGCCAATAAAGCGTCGTAATCGGCGCCGACTTCGTCGAGGTCGCGGCGTGTCTTTTGGAGGTGAAGAATTTGACCCCTGCTGCGCAACAGGGTGGCGCTGGGTTCGCTGAGAAAGGTTTGTTTGAGAGCGAGACCTTGCTCGTAAAGGCGCAGGCTACGTTCCTCGTCGCCGATTTGGCGGTAAATCAAGGCGATGGTTTCCAGGAGTTCTGCTTTAAGTGGTGCATCCAAATCGGCGTGATCGGCGAGCAGGCGGGTCTCGGCGCGTTCCAGAATGTGGTTGAGGTCAGGGGGGCCGGCAACACTGTATTGGGTTGGATCGACCGAGGTGAACATGTCGGTGACGAAAGCCAGCACTCGCTGCGCATTGTGGCGTTCGTGTTCGGCCCGTTCGGCCTGGCGTTTGGCGAGGCCGCGTTCGTGCAAGACCCAGGCTTGGAAGGTAAACAACGTGGTTAAGAACAGGGCGCTGACGGCCAACGCATGGGCATGGCGTTTGGCGAATTGACGCAGGCGCCGGAGTGGGTTGGGCGGCGCGGCCTCAACCGGTTCGCCGGCGAGAAAGCGGTCCAGTTCGCGGGCCAGGTCGTAGGCGGTTTGGTAGCGTTCTTCGGGTTTGGGCGCCATCGCTTTCTGGACGATCCAGGCCAGGTCCTCCCGCATTAGGCGGGTTAAAGCGCGCTGGGTGGTGCCGCGTTGACGCGCGGTGGCCAGGCGGGTCTCGGGATCCATGCGGCGCCAGCGCTCGGCCGGTGGGACCCAGGCGCCGGCGGCCACCTGGCGACGCAGGTCGTCGGCCCCGGCACCGGTTATAAACGGCGATACCCCGAGCAGCAGCTCATAGAGCACCAGGCCGAGGCTGTAAACGTCGGTGCGGACGTCGGGAATGATCAACTCACCGGCGTCATCGCGAACGCCGGCCTGTTCGGGGCTCATGTAGCGGGGCGTGCCCGGAAAACAACCGGTGAGCGTAATGTTGTCACGGGTGGCCATGGGTTTGGCGATGCCAAAGTCGATGACTTTGGGCAAGACCTGGTGCTCCTCTGTGTGAATTAAGATGTTGCCTGGCTTAATGTCGCGGTGGATGATGCCCTTTTGGTGCGCGCCCGCCACCGCCTTGGCCGATTTGGCAACCAGCGCCACGCGGTCGCGAATGCTGCAGCGCTGCTCTTCGCAAAAGCGCGTGATCGGTAGGCCGTCGACGTACTCCATGACCAAAAAGGGCGCGCCGCCAGGCGTCATTCCTGAATCGTAGAGACGGGCAATCCAAGGGTGCGTTAGTCGCGCTAGAATGTTGCGTTCCACTTCAAACCGCTGAAGTGCCTCCGGGCCGGCCACACCATGTGACAGAACTTTGACCGCCACCAAGCGCGCCACCGGTTCCTTCTGTTCGGCCAGCAGCACCTCGCCCATGCCGCCGCTACCCAATTGGGACAGAATGCGGTAGGGGCCAAATTCGCTACCGACCGCCGGCGGTGCCGGGAACAGGGATGGACCCAGCAGATCGGCCTCATGGTCGGCGGCCGAAAGCAAACTTTCGACTTCGCGGCGCAACTCATCGTCGTCGTCGCAGGCTTGTGCCAGCCATAGGTCGCGCTGTCGGCGATCGCTGATGTCACAGGCTTCACGCCATAGGTGTTCAATGCGTTGGCGGCGATCACGGGTCATGGTGTTCCTCGTTTAGGGCGAAGCGGATGGGGTTGTGACGCCACGGCGCAAGGCGCGCGCCAGCCAACACCGGGCAAATTGGTAGTCACGCTGGACTGCTCGTTCCGAAATGCCGAGCATGCCGGCTATTTCCGCCGAACTCAAACCCAAAAAGAACTGCCATTCCAGAATTCGCAACTTGCGTTCATCTTCCTCACCCAGTGCACGCAACATGTCGTCGAGGACCAGCAGTTGGTCTAGATCTAAGCCGGGGAAAGCGACGCGCAACTGATCGTCAAAGGGGACTTTCACCGCGTCGCCGCCGCGTTTCAGTGCGTTGCGCAAACGCGCATAGCGCATCAGTATTTGGCGCATCAACATGCCGACACAGTTAAAGAAATGGCGGCGATTTTCGAAGATCGGCGGTGAACTTTGCTGTAGCTGAATGAAAACTTCGTGGACCAATTCGGTGGCTTGCAAGCTGCGATCCGCGTTTCCCTGCTGGAAGTAAAAGCGAGCCATGCGGCGTAAGTCATTGTAAATATGCGGTATGAGTTGTTCGAGTGCTTGCGAGTTACTGTGGTGCCAAAGTTGAAGCATCGCCGTGATTTCAGGTTTGGAAAGGCTTTCGCCGCTAAGCACTGCCGGTGCTTGGTTCATGGGTTTTCTCCAATCGTCGCTGGGTGGCTGAGGGGCTGCACCACGTTTGTCACCATAACCAATACGGGTCGTTCTTTCGTTGGATCAAGCTCACGTTGTTGGAAAAAAGCGTGCTGCAGCCGCGCACGGAAACGACGTCACCGCGCCGACACGATTACCTGACAGGGAGAAATGCCGGCAAAGGTGACGACGCGGTGGCGCCCAAATTTCGCGGTTTTTGGGGTTAAGGCATCGCGACGGCTGTCAGCGAGAGCGCACCCAAGTAGCAGTAACGCCCTGTGCCGGCCGGGCTGACGCCGACCTCGATTGTCAGGGTGCCGGCTGCGTCGGCCGTTACGTTGTTGAAGTCGACCGTGGTGTCGGTGTTGTCGGTGACATCGAAATCGATTACTTGGTTGTCGACCTGGTAGCGTGTTAGGCGATCTAAGTCGCCGTCGGCGCCTTTGCGCGAGGAAAACAGGGCGAGGTCGTAAGTGGCTCCGGGGGTGAGTCCGCTTAGGACAACGCGCGCGCCTCTGTTCAGGCCGGTGGCGTGACCGCTATGGCTGCCCGCCCACAAGGTGTCCCGCTGGGCTTCTACCGGGAACAGTGTTGCTGCGGACACCCCAGACGTGTTGCGTCCCTCAAAGCCATCGGGAATATGAACTTGGATGCCGGTTTCGTTACCAAGCGTATCGACGGCGTCGGTGAGTGACGGTCGCGTGGCGTTGCTTACCGTATCTGTCACATTGTTCCAAAAGCGGTTTTGGGCATCTTGCGAGGGGCAGGCGACCGTGGGAGAGCCAAAGTCGATCAACAATTCGTGGCCTTCCTCGAGGCGTGGTTCGTCGGGTGTTTCGTCGCCGAGCGCGGTCAGCGTCAGGGTGTTGAGTTGGGCGTAACGGGTGCCCCCGTCGGGCGCGACGCCAATTTGGATGTGAAGCTTGCCGGCGGCATCGGCGTTTACTGATTCGAAGACGGCTTGTTGGTCGAGGTTGTCACCGGTTTCCAAATCGCGGATGTCGGTACCGATGCGGTAGCGTGTCGTGCGGCCGCGACCGTAATCGTCACCTTCCGCGCTACCAAACAATGCCACGCGGTATGCCGCGTTGGGTTGCAGCCCGGACAACGTCAGCGTGGCGGTTTTGTTTAACGCCGCCGTATTGCCTGAATTGTCGCCGGCGAACATTCCGTCGAATGCGGCTGATTGGGGCTGGTCGCCGTTGAAGCTCGTCGTGGTGCTGAAGTATCCGGTAAAGGCGCCTTCGAGGAACGCGGAAACGCGGGTGGTGCGACCTTGCTGGTCGACCAAGCGGCCGGCAAAGGCGTGATGTTGGAATTTGACGAAGTTGTTCCAGATCCGGCCCGTGCCGTCGGCCTCGGTGGTTTCGTTGTTGGGTTGGTTGTTGTTGTTAAAACGACCAAAATCGACCAGCAGGCTTTGCTCGCTTGCCAATTCGATGGGACGTTCACTTGCCGCTAAGTTTTGGCGAAACAACCAGTCGTACAGGCCGATCGTATCGTCGTCGGCTGGATCGCCGCCTTCCCAAAAGCCGACATAATCGGGGTTTTCATCGTAGACCCGCGCCCACGCACTGTGGCCCCAGCCTGGCACGATGGTGAAACGCGGGGTACCGCCTTCGGCGACCATCAGTCGCCGCATAGTGTAGCTATGGCCGGCGCCGACGACGCTGTCGTTGTCGCCGTGAATCAGCCACAGTGGCCGTTCCGCACAGGCGGCCGCGTCGTTGGTCCGTTGGACCGCTGAAAGCGGGATGGCGGCGGCAAAGGTGTCGAGACCCAGCGCCACACTGGAATAGGTACCGGCACCGCCTGCCGACAGACCGGTTACATACACCTGGGCCGGGTCAATGAACAAGTTGGGGTCCTGCATGAGGTGCTGGGCCAGATCGGCGACAGCGTCACCTTTCCACCAACCGTTTTGGCTTTGCGGGACGACCAAGTAACCGTGGAATTCGGGATCGTTCATCAGTGTGTCGATCAAGGGCGCGATGTGAGCTTTGACTTGTTTTTGGTTGTCGGTACCGCGTTCACCGAGGCCGTGTAGGAACACGACCAGCGGGCGCGGTGTGGCGGCCGTCGCGGCCGGGTCGGCAAACAGCCGATAAACCAAACTTTGACTGCGATGGATAAAGCTGCCAGGAACCGAATCGTTAATAGGGTCGACCTGGGCGACCAGAGATAAACTCACGGCAAAAAGAAACGGCACCAACAGTGCGCGTGAAAAACGCCGCGAGGGGAGACATGCGTTCATGAGTGTTCGCTCCGAGTATGATATTTGCGAGCCGGGCGCGCACTCGGGTCGGCCGAGTCGTCGCAACCAAGGCGCTACAGTTGGTTAAACCAACGGCAAAGCAAACCGCCAAAGTCGGCGTGGTCGGATGGAACCTTGTGATGTGGGTCACGCCACGGCGTTCGCCATGGGTCGTTCGGGCACAGCAAAACCGTTAATTGGTGAGCGTGCCTGCCGGCGCGGCAGGTATCCGGCGTTTTTGTGGGTATGCTGTCGCGCAAACCGTCGGTGGGTGCCACATCGAGAAGCTTGTGGTTCAGGCGAGAGCGCTAATTAAAGTTGACTGCTTCCACCAGCCCGATTTGATTGGCGGGGATGCCGTCGGGGAACTGGAACTGATAGCTGCGCGTGCCTTTTTTGCGTTCCCTACGGGTTTGGCTGATGTCGTCCATGGCGACCTTGTGGACAAACAAACGGCGGCCTTTGATGTCGTAAAAACGCAACTCGAGTTCGGTGCCGTTGGTGGACTCGGACAGGGATAGCTGCATCGGCCGATAACCTTGGTCGCTCGGCCCGGCAAAACCCAATTCCTCAACGCGGTTGGGGACGGCCATTCCGGCGGCGCTGCGGCCGTTGCTGCGCACGTGGACGATGCGAAACTTCTCGCTGCCGGGCTTGCCGTAGGCAATACTGCCGCCGGTCAATCGGCGTTTAACGGAGTCGGGAACCTGAACCTCGGGGCGTTTGCGGTTGGGTACGAAGTAGCTGAAATAGTCGACGTCTTTAACTTTGACCTTATCAATGGCAATGTACTGGCCTTCTTCGTACCAGGTGAAATAGTAAGCGTCCTCTTTGACCAGCATGGTTGTTTGGATCACCGTTCCGTTTTTAAGGGTTAGGATCGTGCCGTCGACAAAGTAACCCTCGCCGTCTTGGACCAAAAAAGCGGCGGAAAGCATGAAAAGTAAAACGGTCATGAATGCCTCCGATACGGTGGAATGGGGGGCCGTCACTGCGCGTGAGGTGTGCAAATGGGCCGGCACAGTCGGCGACCCAGTGTAACACGGGCGGGCGCGGCAAGGCGTTTGGTGGGAATCTCAGTAGCAAAAAAGACAGGCGTTTACGGCTAGAGGTTGAATTCGGACCAATCTTGTACTATTTTGGTTGAGGTAATTAGGATCAAAATGGTCCTGATTGAGATCCAGTCTCACTTTCCCCCCACACTCCGGCAGGATTTCACCATGAGTATGAGTTTTACCCGCAAAACCGACTACGCCCTGGTCGCCCTTTCCGAATTGGCCCGTGTCCATCATCAAGCGCAGCCGCCCCTCAGTGCGCGCCGTCTTGCCGATGAGTTCCAACTGCCTTTACCGCTGTTGATGAATGCGCTCAAAGAGTTGCACCGCGCCGGTTTTCTTAGTTCGCGCCGTGGCGCCGGCGGTGGTTATAGTTTGGCGAAACCGCCCGAAGAACTCAGTCTGCTGGCCATTATCGAGTGCCTGGAAGGAACCATCAACATTTCGCTCTGCAGCGACGGCGGTGCCTCCGCCGAAGATGAGGAATGCGGTGGCTGTTCGATTGTGCATACCTGCCCAATCAGCACGCCGATTCAACGCTTGAACACCTTGTTGCAGAATTTTTTGGCGGGCATTAGCCTCGCCGATTTGACCACCGACACATCAATTATTCCCTTATCGGGATTAGGGGTTCGCGTATGACCACAAGTGAAATCGAACAACTCGCAAAAAAAGAATACAAATACGGCTTTGTGACTGAGATCGAGTCCGAGACCTTTCCCCCCGGTCTCAACGAGGACGTCATTCGTGCCATCTCCGCCAAAAAGGACGAGCCCCAGTGGTTGTTGGACTGGCGCTTAAAAGCCTTTGCGGTCTGGCAAAAAATGGACGAGCCGCACCACTGGCCCCAGCTTAAATACAAGCCAACCGGCTATCAGGACATTTCCTACTACTCGTCACCCAAGAAAAAAGACGGTCCGAAAAGCTTGGAAGAAGTCGATCCCAAGTTGCTGGAAACTTACGAAAAATTGGGGATTCCGCTTGGTGAACGGGCGCGTTTGGCCGGTGTCGCCGTCGATGCCGTGTTCGACAGTGTTTCGGTCGTCACCACTTTCAAAGAAACCCTCAAAAAAGCGGGTGTCATCTTTTGCCCCATTTCCGAGGCGGTGCGCGACTATCCCGAACTGGTGCAGAAGTACCTCGGCAGCGTGGTGCCCCACTCCGATAACTTCTTTGCCGCGCTGAACTCGGCCGTTTTTACCGATGGTAGTTTTGTTTACATTCCCAAGGGTGTGCGTTGCCCCATGGAGCTGAGCACCTATTTCCGGATTAATGAAGCTTCGACCGGCCAGTTTGAGCGCACCCTCATCGTGGCTGAAGAAAGCAGCTACGTGAGCTACTTGGAAGGTTGCACTGCGCCCATGCGCGACGAGAACCAATTGCACGCCGCCGTGGTTGAGCTGGTGGCTTTGGACGACGCCAAGATCAAGTACTCAACCGTGCAGAACTGGTACCCCGGCGACGAAGAGGGCAAAGGCGGGATCTATAACTTTGTCACCAAACGCGGCAAATGTGCCGGTCGCAACAGCCACATTTCCTGGACCCAGGTTGAGACGGGCTCGGCCGTGACCTGGAAATACCCGTCCTGCATTTTGCAAGGCGACGGCTCGGTCGGTGAGTTCTATTCGGTTGCGCTGACCAACAATTACCAACAAGCCGATACCGGTACCAAAATGGTGCACATCGGCAAAAACACCAAAAGCACGATTATCTCGAAAGGCATTTCGGCCGGCAAAGGTCAAAATACCTATCGCGGCTTGGTGAAAGTGATGAAAGGCGCCGAGAACAGCCGCAATTACACTCAGTGTGATTCGTTGCTGATCGGTGATCGCTGCGGCGCCCACACCTTCCCGTACATCGACGTGCGCAACACCAGTTCCACCGTGGAACACGAAGCGTCGACATCGAAGATCGCCGAAGACCAAATGTTTTATGTGCAACAACGCGGGCTGGATATGGAAAACGCCGTGTCCCTGATTGTGAACGGTTTCTGTAAAGACGTGTTCCGCGAATTGCCGATGGAGTTCGCCGTCGAAGCCACCAAGTTGTTGGCCGTCAGTCTCGAAGGCAGCGTCGGCTAATCGCCGCGCCGTGACCCTTGCGGTCGCCCCCCACCGCGCGTCCACCCCACGGACCCACGACCCACCCAATTAGCTGGAAATGAGGATATACAATGCTTGAAATTAAAGATTTGCACGCCACCGTCAATGGCAAAGCGATTTTGAAAGGGCTGAACCTGAGCATCGGCCCCGGTGAAGTTCACTGCATCATGGGCCCCAACGGCTCGGGCAAAAGCACGCTTTCACAGGTTCTTGCGGGCCGCGACGCCTACGAGATTACCCAGGGTTCCGTTACCTTTCGTGGCAAAGATTTGCTGGAGCAAGAGCCCCATGAGCGCGCTGGTGAAGGTCTGTTTTTGGCCTTTCAGTACCCCGTTGAGATTCCCGGCGTTAGCGGCAACCAATTTTTGCGGGCCGCCCTCAATGCCGTGCGCCAGTATCGCGGTCAAGATGAGCTCGACGCCGCCCAAATGATGAAGGTTTTTCGCGAGCGCGCCAAACAGGTCAAAATTGAGTTGGCTTCCTTGAAACGTTCGGTCAACGAAGGTTTTTCCGGCGGCGAAAAGAAACGCAATGAAATGCTGCAGATGGCGATTTTGGAACCCCACCTCGCTGTGCTGGACGAGGTCGATTCCGGGCTCGACATTGACGCGCTCAAAATTGTTTCCGACGCCGTTAACGCGATGCGCACCACCGAGCGCTCGTTCTTGCTGATTACTCACTACCAACGCTTGCTGAACCACATTGTTCCCGACCACATTCACGTCCTCGTCGACGGTCAAATCGTCAAGTCCGGCGGTAAAGAACTGGCCCTCGAACTGGAAGAAAAAGGATACGCCTGGGTGGAAGAACACACCAAGTCGGTGGCCGGCTAAGCGCCGCGTCGACAAGCCGCTAAGAAACGAGGAACAACTATGCCAACGCTTGCCAAACAGAGTCGCCTTCACGACGATTTCGCCCGCCTCGCCGACACGGGGCCCGACACCCTTAACCGCCTGCGCGCCGAAGCCATGCGCCGCTTTTCCGACCAGGGTTTTCCCACCACCAAGGACGAACCTTGGCGCTTCACCAACCTGCGTCGCCTGACCCAAGTTGACTGGACCCGAGCCGATCGCCCCGAACAGGCCACGCTCGACCAGCTCAAAGCGACCGTCGACCACTACGCCCTGCAAGACGAGGCGGCGACTACCTTAGTTTTCGTAAACGGCGTTTTGCAAGAAGACCTGTCGCGCCGTGCCTTGCCCGACGGTGTTGCCTTGCTCTCGTTGCAGGAAGCCGCCGCTCAAGACTGGTTTGAGGCCGCTTTTACCGTCGCCGAAGACGCCGTCGTTTCCCGTCTGCCCGACCTCAACAGCGCCATGGCCGAGGCGGCCACGGTGTTGGTTGTGGCGCCCGACACGCAGTTGACCAACCCGCTTGAAATCATTCATCTCAGTTGTGGCCTCAGCGCCGAACGCGCGGTATTCCCACGCACGCTGGTACTCGCGCGCCGTCACGCTCAGGCCACCGTGCTCGAGACCTTCATCGGCGCGGGCAGCGAAGCTTACTGGCAGAATTCGGTAACCCAGCTTCATTTAGAAGACGGCGCCCATGTGACCCATTACCTCGCTGAACTGGGCACGGAACAGGCGTTTCACACGCACGCGACCTTTGCTGATCTGGCCCGCGACGGCCGCTTGGTCTCCGAGAACATGTTGCTCGGCGCCGACCTGGCCCGCAACGACATCCATGTGAATCTCAACGGGCCTGGTGCCGAGGCGCACATTAACGGTCTGTTCCTTGGCCATGCGCGCCAGCACCTCGACAACCACATCATCGTGCGCCACAACCAGCCGCACGGTTCCAGTTTCCAGAACTTTCGCGGCATTCTCGACGATCAGGCGCACGGCGTTTTCGCCGGTCGCATCTATGTGGCCGAAGATGCGCAAAAAACCGATTCGGCGCAGTCCAACCGCAACCTGTTGCTCTCCGACGACGCCCGTATTGATACGCAACCGAAACTCGAAATTTATGCCGACGACGTCAAATGCGCCCATGGCGCGACCACCGGCCAACTCAATCAGGACGCGCTTTTTTATCTGCAATCGCGTGGCATGGCCCCCGAAGCCGCGCGTAATTTCCTGATTTACGCATTCGCGCACGAGCTGATTGAAAAATTGGCGATTCGCGAGCTGCGTGACCACCTGGAAGCTGTTTTGGTCGAGCGATTCGGTCAAGACGGCGCCATTGACGTCGAGGCCTAGCGGCCCCCGCTAAGGAGTGTTCCCCATGACTCAAGCCGTTGCTACCAACGACCGCGCCACCACCTTCGACGTGGCTGCTGTCCGCGCTGATTTCCCCATTCTCGCGCGTAACGTTCACAAGAAACCCCTGGTTTATCTGGATAATGCCGCGTCGTCCCAAAAACCGCGTCAGGTTATTGAAGCCGTCGACCAGTATTACCGTCGCCACAACGCCAACGTGCACCGCGGCTTGCACACCCTCAGTGATGAGGCGACCGCCGCTTACGAAGCCGCACGCGAGAAGGTGCGTGGTTTTATTAACGCCGCCGAAATCGCCGAGGTCATTTTCACCAAAGGCACCACCGAAGCGATCAACCTGGTTGCCGCCAGCTATGGTCGTGCGCATCTGAGTGCCGGCGACGAAGTGCTGATCACTTACATGGAGCACCACTCCAACATTGTTCCCTGGCAAATGATTTGCGAGCAAACGGGTGCCGTTTTACGTGTTTGCCCCATCAACGAACGCGGTGAATTACTGCTCGACGCGTTTGAGAAACTGTTGAGTGATAAAACCCGTGTAGTGGCCTTCAACCACATTTCCAACGCGCTGGGGACCGTTAACCCCGTTAAGAAAATGGTGAAGATGGCCCATGCCGTCGGTGCTGTGACCGTGGTCGATGGCGCCCAAGCCGTGCCGCACCAGCGCATTGATGTGCGCGATTTGGATTGCGACTTCTACGCCTTTTCCGGTCACAAGATGTTTGCACCCACTGGTATTGGCATTTTGTACGGCAAGCGTTACTTGCTCGAGCAGATGCCGCCCTACCAAGGTGGCGGCGACATGATCAAAACCGTCAGTTTCGAAAAAACGGTCTACAACGAACTGCCGTCCAAATTTGAAGCCGGCACGCCCATCATCGCCGGCGCGGTGGGTTTGGGCGCCGCCGTCGACTATCTCGAGCGCGTCGGCCTCGATGCCGTTAGTGCTTACGAGCACAGCCTGCTCGAATACGGTGACCAACGCTTGAAATCCGTGCCAGGCCTGCGCATGATTGGCGACGCCGTTGACAAGACCAGTGTGTTTTCCTTTGTTATGGAAGGCGCCCACCCCCACGACATTGGCACCATTCTCAGTCATACCGGGGTCGCCGTTCGCACCGGTCACCACTGCACTGAACCGCTGATGAAGTTCTTTAAGGTGCCGGGAACCGTGCGCGCTTCGCTGGCTTTTTACAACACCCGCGAGGAAATTGACCAACTGGTTGACGGCCTCGCCAAAGTTCGGGAGATGCTGCTCTAATGAACGCCGCCGCGCCCGATTTGCAGGACTTGTATCGTCGCACGATCAAAGGCCAAGCTGCGCTGTTTTCCCAGCGTCGTCCGCCCGCGATCGTGACGCACCGTTGTGAGGGGAGCAACCCCAATTGCGGTGATCATTTGGCGTTAGCGCTGCATCTTGAGGACGTGGCGATTGCTGCTCTGGGTTTTGAGGGTGAGTCCTGTTTGATTTGCCGCGCCTCGGCGGTCATGATGGCGGATACCCTGGCCGGTGCCACTGTCGCGCAAGCGCACGAATTCAGTCGTCGCTTGGACGCCTTTCTTCACGACGGTCAACCGTTGCCTGGGCCGTTGGCGACGACGCGCTGTCTTGAAGGCGTGCGCGCCTATCCCAGCCGGTTGTCTTGTGCGCTTTTACCCTGGCAAACCCTCACCCGATGCATCCAACCCGATCCCACTTACGCTACCACCCATTTGGAGGCCAAGCCATGAACGAGACCATACCGGATTCGGTCGGCAACACTGTGCCGGGCGACGGCGGTGACGCTGTTCTGCGCACCGATATCACCGAGGCCTTGCGCCAGGTCTACGACCCGGAAATTCCGATCAACATCTACGAAATGGGTTTGATCTATCGGGTCGACGTCGACGAAAACAAACGCGCCGATGTTGAAATGACCCTGACGACCCCGAACTGCCCTTCCGCACAAGAATTGCCCATGATGGTGCAGCAGCAAATCGAAATGATTCCCGACATTACCCAGGTCGTCGTCGACATCGTTTGGGATCCACCTTGGACCCCCGACATGATGAGCGAAGAAGCCAAATTTGAGCTGGGCATGATTTAAAAACCGACATCTCAACACGCGTCTAGGCCGGTTCCCGCGCGGATCCGTGGTTGCTGCGCTGTGCCCGAAAGGAACAATCATGGTTTTCGGTCGTTTTCGTAAGAAGACCGTTGAAGTGAATGAAAATCAGGTGCTTGAAGCCCTCAAGCAGGTGATTGACCCCGATTTACAGCGCGACATCGTTTCGCTGGGTTTCGTCAAAAATCTCGTCATCAAAAACGACAACGTAAGCTTTGACGTCGAGTTAACCACGCCGGCTTGTCCTGTCAAAGAACAGCTTCAGCGCCAGTGTGAGGAAGTCGTGCGTGCTTTGGGCGTTACCAAGGTCGTCGTTACCATGACCGCCCAGGTTCGTGCCGTGCGCGGCAAGCGCCAAATTCCCGGTGTGCGCAACGTCATTGCCGTCACCAGCGGCAAAGGCGGCGTGGGGAAGTCGACCGTGGCGGTTAATTTAGCCCTTGCGCTCTTGCGGCGGGGCGGCCGTGTCGCCATGCTGGATTGCGACCTTTACGGGCCCAGCTTACCCGATCTTTTGGGCTTCAACCAGCCGGTTCGTCAACTCGGCGACGGCGCCTTTAAGCCCCACCAGGTCTACGGGATGAACGTCATGTCGATGGGTTTCTTGTTGAACGGCGACCAGTCGGCGACCATGCGCGGTCCCATGTTGCATCGCTTTGTGCAGCAGTTCCTATTTAATGTACATTGGGGTGAAACTGATTACCTCATTCTCGACCTTCCGCCGGGCACCGGCGATATTCAGCTCAGCTTAACCCAGGAAACGCCGATTAGCGCCGGGATCGTGGTGACCACGCCGCAAAAGGCGGCCTTGCTCGACGCGCGCAAAGGCGTGGAAATGTTCGCCAAGGTCAACGTCCCCGTCCTTGGGTTCATCGAGAACATGAGTTATTACCTGTGTGGTAAGTGCGACAAAGAACACGCAATTTTTGGCCGCGGTGGTGGTCAAGCACTGGCTGACGAGTATGGTCTACCGCTGTTGGCGCGTTTGCCTTTGGATCCCACCGTTAACGATGACCGTGGCGAAGGCGTCCCCGTTATTTTGCGAGAAAAAGACGGACCCTATTTAACCGCCTTCGGCAATTTGGCCGGTCGCGTCGCCGCCGAACTGGGTAAGCGTTCCATGGGATGGGCTGTTCCCGGCCCGCGCGCATTTGAGGTTTAAGCATGAAAACCGGAATCGGCGCGGTGCGCCATATTATTGCAGTTCACTCGGCCAAAGGCGGCGTGGGTAAATCCACCTTAACCGTCAACCTAGCGGTGGCCCTGGCCCAAAACGGCGCCAAAGTCGGCGTGATGGACACCGACATTCACGGCCCCAGTTTGGCACTGATGCTGGGCGACGAAACGCGGCCGCCGCTGGTTGAAGGTCAAAAGGATGCGGTCACCCCGATCAACGCCCACGGCGTGTACTTTGTGTCGATGGGTAATCTCACCGACGAACGCGTACCGCTGATTTGGCGTGGTGCTATGGTTCACGGCATGATCCAAAAGTTCACCAACCATGTCGCTTGGGGCGCTTTGGACTACCTCCTCATCGATATGCCGCCCGGAACCGGCGACGCCGTCCTGAGTATCGGCCAACTTTTGCCGATCAGCGGCGCCGTGGTTGTCACCACACCTCAGGGCCTCAGTCTGACTGATACCAGGCGCGGTTTGCACGCCTTTCAACAACTCAAGATTCCCTTGCTGGGTTTGATTGAAAATATGAGTTTTTTCGTTTGCGACGACTGCGGCGATGCGCGCCCTCTGTTTGGCGATGGCGGCGGCAAGGCGTTGGCCAAGCAACTCGATATCCCTTTGTTGGCGCAGGTTCCCATTGAGGGGGGCGTGTGTGAAGCCGGCGATCAGGGTACCCCGCTTGTGAAGGCTTTTCCCGATTCTCAGGCCGTTGCCGCCATTTGCGCGGCAGCCGAGCGCATCCAGCAAGCGCTAGCTCAGGACGGTGCCGTGGCTGCTTTTGATTTCGAATGGCGTGAGATGCATTTCCACGAGCGTGTCAGCGAACCGCCGCACTTATTTCCCGCCAACGAGCGGGTACCGGTTCAAGCTGTTTGGCAAGTTGCCACCGACGAACTGGGCCTGCAATGGACCGACGGCGTACGCAGCGTCTTGTCGGTGCGCAAGTTGCGTCAGAATTGCCCCTGTGCGGTCTGTGTCGACGAATTTAGCGGCGAACGTAAATTGCAGCCCGAGGATGTGGCGAGCGACATTCGTCTTGTGCGGGTGACCTCCGTTGGCCGCTACGCCTTGGGTCTGGTGTTTAGCGATGGGCATGACTCCGGCATTTTCCGTTTTGACCGTTTGCGTCGACTCGCGGAGGCTTAAAGCGGGCGGCGCCGCATCGTCGGCAGTTCGCGCACATCAGCCGTCCGGTTTCGCCGCGTTTTCTCGCTATTTCCCCAGTGGTGCTTTCATGAGAAACGCGCGCTGATTGACCGGCATGTGTGCTGTCACGAATGGGCTCTAAACCCAAGCTTTGTTAGATTTATTCAGCTACACTGAGTGAGGACGCTCGCCGGCTTGCCGCGATTTGGTTATCGTGCCGGTTTGGTTAAGTTGCGTCCCCGTTAAAAAAGTGCTGGTTATCTTTGTTTTTAAACCGATATATTGATCACATCCCTTACGGACAATTTTTTTCGGTTTAGGCTCGCGTTCTCCTGCCGTTTATCAGGAACCGAGGTGCTTGCGGTAGATCGTCCTGTCAGCTACCACGCCTAGGAGGAACTTTTCTATGAACCAGCGAATCTGGTTGCTGTTTGTGTTGGCTTTTGGTTTGTTGGGTTGCGTCGCATGGCGAAACTTCGGCACCGAGATTCCCGCCATTGCCGATCAACTCGAACGTCAAGCCGCGAGGGAACGCGGTATTGGCAAACCCAAGCCCGACCCCGCGGTTCGGAAACCCGTTATCGAGCGTCGTCGCGAAGCCGTCGACGCCCGCACCAGGTGGGAAGTCGACCTGCTCGTCAACCCGGCCACGGGGCGTATTCCCGCTGAGGCCGCCGCCTTGCGTGCCCAAGTGCTGAAAACCCAGGTGCGCGGTAAGAATGCCGAGAAGCGGCTCGACAATTTTCTGTCACGTGGCCCTGGCAATCTCGGCGGTCGTACCCGCGCGGTCGTTTTTGATCGTAGCGACACCGCCCACCAGACCTTGGTTGCCGGCGGCGTTTCTTCGGGGGTTTTTCGCACCACCAATCGCGGCGCAAGTTGGACCAAAGTTTCGCCCCAAGACGAAATGCACAATGTCACCGCCATTGCCCAGGACCCGACCGAACCCAATATTTGGTATTATGCGACCGGCGAAATGGCCGGTAATTCGGCCTCTCAAAGAGGGTCTTTTTATTTCGGTGCCGGGTTGTGGCGGTCAACCGATGGCGCCCGGAGCTGGTCCCAAATAGAGGCGACCGCGCAGGGCAGTGTCGAAAGCTTCGACAGTTTCTTTGATTTTGTTTCTCGGCTGGCCGTCCATCCTCAGACCGGCGACCTTTACATTGCGTCTTTCGGCGGTATCTTCCGCTTGAAAAAAAGCGACGGCAGCCTGATGCGCGTGCTTGAGGGGGCCGGTGCTTTCGAGTCCAGTGAGGCCATGCTCGATATCGAAATCAGTGCCGACGGTGCGCAAATTTTTGCCGCCATCGGTGGCACAAGTGGCGCGACCGGTGGGGTTTATCGCTCCACGACCGGCAATGCCGATGACTGGACCAAAATTGCCGGTGACGGCGGTGCCTCGCCGGCCGGTTTTCCGATTAACGACAATTATGGTCGCACCGAAATCGCGCTCGATCCTGTTAACGGTGCCTTTTTGTACGTGCTCATGGACAATTTTCACGAAAATGACTGCGAGAATCAGGACATTTTGGCCGAAGCTTTCCTTTGGCGTTACGAGGTTACAAGCGGTGCTTGGCAAGATCTCAGTGCCAACCTTCCCAATGACGGTGATTGTTTGGCGGGAAACAATCCGCTCGCCGTCCAAGGCGGCTACAACCTAACCCTCGCTGTGTCGCCGCAAGATCCAGACCTTGTTTTTGTCGGCGGGACCAATCTATGGCTTTCCAGCGACGGCTTTGCCACCAATAGCGCTGTGCGTCGCATGGGCGGCTATGCCGACAGTAACAGCTACGCGCTGTACCCCAACCACCATCCCGATATTCACACCGTCATTTTTGATCCCGGCAATCCCGATCAAATGATTTGCGGTAGCGACGGCGGCTTGCACGAAACCACCGTTTCGACGGCGTCTACGGTGTGGCGTAGCCTCAACAACAATTACCTGACCTACCAGTACTACCACGTGGCGATGGCACCCAATGCCGGCGATAACCGCGTGATCGGCGGTGCCCAAGACAACGGCACCACGCTTAGCCTGGACGGCACCACCCACACCGAGATTTTTGAAGGGGACGGCGCCGCCGTCGGCATCGGCCAATCCTTGGGTGCCCAAGAGGTCTACTACGTCAGTGCCCAAAACGGGACCTTTTTCCGTACCGATAGTTTTAACCTTTACGAGAACATCCAACCCGCCGATGCGACCGAAAGCATTTTTGTTACCTACTTCTTGCTGGACCAAGACAACACCGAGAATTTGTACTTTGCCGCGCGTAACCGCCTGTTCCGTACCAGCGCGGCGAGTACCGTCACCCCCGCCGGCTGGAGTGAGTTTAGCGGCCTGGGCACCACCATGGGCGATGCTGACATTCGCTCGCTGGCCGTATCTCGTGGCACCTACCAAGCGAGCAGCAAGTTGTATGTTGGCTCCAGCGACGGGCGTTTGTTCCGCGTCGACGATCCCGTCAACAGCGACGGAAGCGTGTCGCCGGTTAACATCACACCACCGAGTGCCCAGGGCGGCATCGTGTCTTCGATTGCCGTTGATCCTAACGACGACCGCATTGTTTTGGCGACGATCTCGAACTACGAGGTACCCAGCGTGTTTCTCACTTTTGATGCGAGTGTGGCCAACCCGACCTGGTTATCCATTGAAGGCAACCTTGCTCCATTGAGCTTCCGTGCCGGCGCCATTTTGCGCGACGACAGCGGTCCCGTCTATTTCGTCGGCACCAGCGCCGGGCTGTGGGCTACGCGCGCGCCCGCCGATGGGGGCACTGTCTGGCAACGGGAAGGATTGAACAGTGTCGGATCGGCTTTGGTCTCGCAATTGGCGGCACGTCCGGCTGACAATACCTTGCTGATTGGGACCCATGGTAACGGTATGTATCAGGCCACCCTGGCCAACTCGGGCCGGGTCGCCTCAACCCTCCCGAACCGATATCATTTGGCCGACATTCGCAGTGAGGGCGAGGACGGCACCTGGGTTGGTTTGGTCAACGCAGGTGATGCCGCGGCTGATGTTGAAATCTTTGCGTTTGCCGCCGACGGTTCGCCCTTGGGCCAATCTCAAGCCTTGACCGGCCTCAACGCTAAGGCCGGCCGTTGGCTCGCGGCCGACAGCTTATTTCCCGGCAATGCGGAACAAATCGCATGGCTTCAAGTCGGTGCATCGCAGGTGCTTAGTGTGTTTGCTGAGACGCGAAGCGGCGAGGCGAGAGCTGCCTATTTGGCTACCGAAGCGCGCGCTCAAGTTTACTTGCCCCATGTCGCCAAGGACTTGGTTAATTTTGAAACCGTGCTCAAGGTGGTTAACGGCGGCGCTAGCGCCGCCGCTGCCTCTTTCACCGGATTTCCCGACGAATTGAGCGCCGATCTCGTGGAAACCGACACCGCCTATGGCTTTAGCGCCAGGCCCGTCACCGATTACCTCGGCACCGATTTGGCCGACGGCCCGGATCTTTGGGCACGCCTCAATGCCGGCGGCGATCAAATTGCCGCCATGGAGTATTTCACCCGTTTGCCCAATCGCGCCCAGCAGGCCGCTTTGGGCCTGACCAATGAAAGCGGTCAGACCCTGAATTTCCTGCATGTCGCAACCGATACCGGCCAGTTTTGGACCGGCATGCTCTACATCAACGTCGGCACCAATGTGACCACGGCTCTGGAAACTTACTACGATGCCGGCGGCCAAGTCCTGCGCACCAGTGAGCGTTTGCTGGCTCCGAATGCCAAGGCCACCCTTTATTTCGATTTTGCCAACCAGGACATCGTGCCCGCCGGCACGGCTTGGGTTCAAGTCAATGCGGGTGAGCCCTTGATCGGCTATGAACTTTTCGGTGTTCCGTCGATTTCAAACCATGACTATTTCACCGGCTTGCAGGGAAATTATGCGGGCGGTCGCCGTTGGGTCTATCCCTACTTCAATTCCACCGCGAGCGCCTTTACCGGGTTAGTGGCGGTTAATTTGGGTGAAGTGGCTGCTGGTGTGACCTTTAACGCCTACGACCAGGAGGGTAACTTACTTGAAAGTCAAACCCTTTCGGACATTGGCGCCAAAACCAAGTTCGTGACCACCTTGGCCGGGCTTTTTCAAAATGAAGCGACCCTAACTCGCGGCGCCTGGGTTGAGGCTGTTGCCGATGGTTCCGAATGGGCCGGCTTTCAGTTATGGGGTGATCAAGGATCGGAACGGCGGCGTTTCCTTTCGGGGATCACCGCTGTCCCGGCACGCTGAGGGGGGAACCTTAACGGAACCATTCGGCGGTGTATCCATGGCGGCGGTCTGATTGCAAAACATCCCCTTGAACCCTGTGGATCTGTTCCCGAGGAGATTTCGTACTTTTTTAACCCATTTCGCACCAACATCTTGGGCCGCTTCATTTCTCTGGGCCGCCCCTTTAAGTAAAAAAGTCGCATTCGCTAGGGCGGTTGCGGCTTTTTTTAATGTTTTCAAACGCGAAGAAAATTAGAATATGCCAAGCATATTTGGCTGCTGCACCCCGTTTTCTTGCCTTTGAAAACGCGCGCCGGCTCTGCTGCGAACGAACCTTTCGTAATTCAGCCGGCTGGTAGGCGTTTGGGTGCCGATCCTTGATTTCGGGGTACACCTGATGGAAGAAACCAAAAGCGATGAAGTATTGCGTAACCTCCGCAAAATCATTCGTGCTGTTGATTTGAGCTCCAAGAAGCTGGCGCGTGACTTTGGTTTAACGGGACCGCAGGCCTTGATTCTGTCGGAAGTTCGCAAGTCGGGGGGCATTCCGGTCAGCACGCTTGCCACCCGTGTTTCGCTCAGCCATGCGACTGTTACCGATATCCTTAACCGCCTGGCCAAGCGTGGTTTGGTCACCCGAACGCGTGACCAAGTTGATAAACGGCGCCAATTGGTTTCGATCACCGAGGATGGTTTGGCGTTGGTCGCTTCGGCTCCTGCTTCGCTGCAAAAACGATTTGTTGAGCGGTATGATCGGCTGCCTAGTTGGGAGCAATCGATGATACTAGCCGGACTGGAGCGCGTCGCGCTTTTGATGAACGCCGAAGATCTCGACGCCGCGCCGCTGCTCACTTCCGGTGCGATGAACCGCCTCGAAACCGAAGTTTAGGCCTTTAATTGATAGGCGCCGGCGGCGCCTGCTTCCTGTTTGAGTATGAGTCCTGGGGAAATCGTGATCAGATCGCGCTTCCTTCATCGGAATGGGTGAAGCCTTTGGTGAAGTTGCTCCAAAAGCTTCACTCAAACCGAAAAAGGTTGTGATTTTGTTGTCGAACGGGTGTTTAGAACTTGACGAATCCGTTCTGGATGGCGAAGCGCGTTAAATCAGAGTTGTTGCGTAAGCCGAGCTTTCGGAGTAGGTTGGCGCGATGAGTGTCAATCGTTTTGACGCCGACATAAAGCATTTGCGAAATTTCCCGGTTGGTATTGCCCTGAGCCAGCAGGCGCATGACTTGGAACTCGCGGTCGGAAAGTTGTTCCTCCGGGTTGGAAATGCTTTCCGGTCGTACATAACGTTCGGCAAAACTGCGCTGCAGTTCCGCCGGCAAGTAGACTTTACCGCTATTAACCGTGCGAACCGCTTCCAATACCTGATCCATGTTGACCGTTTTTGGCAGCCAACCCAATGCACCTGCCCGTAGCATTCGAAACGCGTTATGGCTGGTTTTGTCCATTGTTAGTATTAGAATGCGCGTTGATTTTTCTAAAGCAACCACATCTTTGGTAAGGTCGATGCCGTCTTTTTTGGGGATTAAGGGTTCGAGTAGTAAGACATCTACCTCTTTTTGTCGCACTAAATCCAGTGCCTCAAAACCGTCCGCCGCCTCGCCGACCACCACAATATCATCTTGGTCTTTTAGGACGAGCTGAAGTGCTTGGCGAAGAATGGTGAAATCGTCGGCAATGGCTACTCTGATTTTTTTAGATTCACTCAAGGGAACCTCCTTTATTGGAAATCGTGGGTGTTGGCAAAGCTAAGCCGGTTCTGCTATCCAGCGAGCATGGGAAAGCAGGTGCTATATTTTCGAAACTTTGGGCTTGGGTGAATTGGAAAATATTAGATTTTCTTCTAAGAATTAAAGGCGCTGAATTCTCAGAAAAAACTGTAGAAGTTCGTGAAAACGGCTGTCTGATTCACCGAAAAGCCGCCTGCAAGAGGGTTATCCCAATCAGGGTTGGAATTCCTTCCGGTGTTATTAGCCATTTACTGAGGTCTTTACACTGTTTTTTAGGAAGGCCTGGTCCGCAAAAGACCTAGGTCCTTTTGCGGTTATGGCGCATGAGTGAGGGGTTCCCAAAATCGTTGGATTCCTGTAATCAGCGAAGACCCAAGCGAAGCGACGATGACGGTGAAATCGCACAAGGTGTTGGGCTGCAACATTTCGTGGCGGTGGTCGCCGTGCTTTCCGGCGCACGCCAAACGCGGCCTCCGCGCGTTTTTGCCTGCACGTTCTGCTGCAACATCTTGCGCGATTCCATCGCACCGAATCGCTTTGTATAGATAAGATTTTTGATGTCGGTTGGTGTAGCACGGGTTGGTTCGTGCTTTTTGTGGGGTTGGTCGTTTCCGGCCCCGGCCAATAAACATGAAAAATCTTGCCGATGGGTTGGGAAGTTGTTGTGGCGGCGATAGTTGGCTGTCCGAAAGGTGGCGTTTTCGGAACTGCTCGCGTCGCTATGACCCTAAATTTATTCGAGAATGGCTATTGTGTCAAGTAGAAAGGTTGTTTTTTGGTTGTTAAATGACTGATTTAGCCTAAGTCTTTTTCTCTAAACGGCTTGGTTCAATTCGGGTTGTTAGGGGTTGCTTTTTGTGTTGTTGGTTTTAGGTTAAGTTGTTTTAAATAAGCGGTTTGGGGGTGTGGTAGGGCGGCGGGTTTTTCCTGGGCCCATGACGCCGAAAGCGTCTTTGGTCGGCAGTCATTTAGTTAGGAACTTGTCAGACGTCAACGGTTTACCCGTTATTAGGTTGTGAAAAGGGGTGAAAAGGTTGTTTTTGAGTTGGGTCTGGGGCCTTTGTCATTTTCGCCGGTTTTCTTCGGTTTGGCTTAATTTGCGGGTTCGGCTACTGGGGCATGCGTTTTAGTGGTGGGCCTGCCTTTGGGATGCTGAAGGTGAAGCGGGCGCCCTCGTCTGGTTTTGAATAGAGTTGGATAAAACCGCCGTTTGCCTCAGTGATCTTTTTGACTAGGGCTAGGCCGATGCCGGTGTCGCCCTGGTTGCGGTCGCCTTCCTTAAGCGTCTGAAATAGTTTGAAAATGCGTTCCTGCTGGTCTTGAGGTATGCCGACGCCGTCATCAGCCACGCTGAATAACCAATCCTCGTCGTTTTCATCGGCGCCTAGGGTGATGGTTCCTTGCGGTTTGTTCATGTGTTTCACCGCATTGCCAATGAGGTTTTGGAAGATTTGAAACAGTTGTGTTGGATCCACCAAAACTTCGGGAAAGGAGCCCTCTTTTTTGATCGTTAGGGTTGGCGGGAGGTTGAGGTTCCGCAGGACCGAACCCAGTACCGCCGCACTGTCGGTTCGGTGTTTTTCAGAAACCGCGCCTGCGCGGGAGTAAGCCAAGATACCGTCAATTAGCTGGGTTAAACGAGTCGCGCGTTCGCTGATGGTGGCCACGTAGCCGACCCCGGTTTGGTCAAGACGGTCGCCGTAATCTTCGGCCAGCCACTGTGCCATCGAGTGAATGCCTCGCAACGGGGCTTTGAGGTCGTGGGAGGTGACGTACGCGAATTCTTCCAGGTCGCGGTTTGCCCGGGCGAGGTCGTTGAGCGATTGGTTGAGATGGTCTTCAATTCGCCGGCGTTGCTGAATTTCATGCAGGAGTTCCTCGTTGGTGGCTTTCAATTCGGTTGTACGCTGTGCCACGATTTCCTCGAGTCGGTTGTGATGGCGTAGTAATTCGTGTTCTGCTTCGATCCGTTCACTGACGTCTGTTGCAAAACCTTCCATGGCGAGGATGTTCCCGCGCGTGTCGAAGACGGGGCAAGTGCGGTCCCACACCCACCGTGAAATGCCGGAACGCGTGCGAATGCGGTAGATGGTTTCGGCCGCACTCTGCGATCTGCAAGCCGCAAGGCGAACCTTCTCAAGTGCCGGTTGGAATTCTTTTAGCACCAAGTCGCGGTAGCCGGCCGCCCGGTTTTGGGTTAACTCGCTATCACGCCAGCCGGTCAAATTAAAGGCGCCTTGGCTCACAAAACTCAGGCAGTAAGGGGTGCGCAAGTCGTAGCGATAGACCATGCCTGGCAGGTTCTCCATCAAGGTGGCCAATGAGCGTTCTTGTTCACGCGTCGCCACTTGCCTGGCGAGGATGACACGAAGCGAAAATGATAGCAGGAGGACCATCATGAGGCCGACAAACAGCATGACATTGCTGGGGCGGCGCGTGAATGAGGGTGGATGGGTGGCGTTGTGGCCGATCGCGAGAAGCCAGGTGTTTCCGCGCCATTCGAGGGTGCGGGTTGTTTGGTCCGGGAGTTTGGCCGGTAGGTTGGGGCGGGTGGCGTACAATTCGCGTTCGTTGTTGAGGAGCCGAAAATCGTAGGCCGTGTATTCCGCTTTTCCCAGGCATGTTTCGATGAAGGGGCGCGTGCGGAAAACCAGATTGAGGAAGCCGCTGCCACCGTCTTGAAAGTGGACTGGGTAATACACCGCAAAACCCACGCCCGATTGCACCAGCTCCAGCGCGGGTGTGACCGTGTAGGATCGCGTGATTTTGGCGCGGCGCCAAACAGGGCCCGCTACCGGGTGGCGGTTGATGTCGAACCCAATGGCGTCGGCGTTGGTTTCCGGTGGATACACCCATTTGACACGGCCCTGGTTGTCCACCCAGTTGACCGCTTGAAAACCGGGGAACTCGGCCAGGATAGGTGTGCACCATGCGGTAAAGTCGCGTCGTTCGGGCGTGTTGCCGTCCGACCATTGGTCGCGTAGGAGTTTGATCAGCCCGAGCCGCGAACGGAGTCCCTGCTCCACGCTGTTTTTGATTTGGTCAGCAATGAGATCTAGACGCTCGCGATCAACGGCGCGCTCGCGGCGGTGTTGGGTCCACCATAGGCCGAGGATTAGGCCGGCGGTGAGAATGCCGACGACAGCCGGGAGCGTCACGGCAATGCGATTCAGAGAGGTCGGAGCATTCATAAAAACGAGCCTTTAACCTGAGGCGAACCATTCGGGCGGTTTTTGAACCTGTCCTTTTGCAAGGACGGCGGTCTTGCAAAACCGTGCCATGTTGAATCGGTCCTTTCCAGGTTGACGCAAAAACGCGGTGGTAACCGCGTTTTGATTCGAAGGGGATCCTTGGAATCTTAACGGAGTTCCACCGCGTTTTGCTAAGTAGGTTCGTTTGGGTTTTAGGCCTTTGCGAGTTTATCGCGGGCATCACGTGCCGCGTTGCGCACGATTTCGTTGAGTGCGGGGTGAATAAAGGTGGTGGCCAAGAGGTCGTCGAGTGTGCCCTTCATTTGCATCAGTGTGATCACCTGGTGAATCAACACCGAAGCCTCGTGGCCGATGATGTGGCAGCCGATGATTTTGCGATCGCGGCGGTCGACCAGGATTTTGACAAAACCTTCTTCCGAGCGCAGGGCCATGCCCATGGCACTCGCGCTGTAGTTGCGGAAGCCGACGATGTAATCGGCACCTTGTGCCTTGGCTTCTTCTTCCGTCAAGCCCACGCCCGCGACCTGTGGTGATGTAAACACCGCATGCGGCATGGCGCCGTAATCAATCGGTCGGTTGTGTGGGTTGGCGACCGTGGTCTCAAAAAGGTATTCGCCTTCGACGTTGACCGAGTGACGGAACATGTAGTTGCCGACCACATCGCCGAGCGCCCAGGTGTTGGGGGCGGAGGTGCGCAGGTGATCGTCGACGGTGATGTACCCGGCTGCATCGGTTTTGACACCGGCGGCCGCAAGATTGAGACGGTCGCTGTTGGGAACGACCCCGGCGGCAATCAGCAGGGCGTCGGCTTCAATCGTCTGATGTTTGCCGTCACCGTTGACCACGCTAATCGTATACACCCCGTTTTCATAAGAAACTTGGTCGATGTTGCTGTGTAGGTGGACCCGTGCGTGTCGCTGAAATGCTTTTTCAAAAGCCTCACGAACTTGGCCGTCTTCGGCGCGAATCATGGTTGACCGTACGATTAAATCGACATCGGAACCCAGCGCGCTGAAGTAAAAGGCCAGTTCGGTCGCGATGTAGCCGCCGCCGAGAACGACCAGCCGTTTAGGCTGTTTTTCTAGGCGCAATGCTTCGGTGCTGGTGAGAAAGGGTACCTTGTCGAGGCCTTTAATGTTGGGAATGCGCGGGCGTGACCCGGTCGCAATGTAAACTTTGTCGGCAGTGAGGGTCACGCCGCGTACCGTGACTTGGCGTTCGCCGGTAAAGACCGCTTCGCCGTGGTAGTAATCGAGGTTGTCGTTGCGTCGGTAGGCAGGCAGGATGCTGTCTGATTCTTCGTCAATCGTCTGGCTGACCCGTTGCACCAGTGCTTGGAAATCGACCTCAAATCCGGCTGGGACCAAGTTGTAGCGGTCGGCTGTGCGGATTTGCTCGGCGACCTCGGCCGCATGAATCAACATTTTTGAAGGGATACAGCCGCGATTAAGGCAAGTTCCGCCAAGGCGGTCCTTTTCTATAATTGCTGCTTTGAGGCCGAGACGGCTGGCGGGCGTCGAAATTTTGGTGCCGCCGCCTGAACCAATCACCAACACATCGTAGTGACGAGGGTGCATCGCGTAACTCCTTGGTGCCTCTTTTTGATGAGGCGTGTTTGTTAACCAGAGCAACGGCACGCGGGGCCGGCTTATTCCCGTCCGTGGCCGCGAAGGTTGGGCGCCTGCTGCAACGCGGCGCCCCTGTTCAAGTCATTCTTGAAGCATAACGAAAAAAAAGCGGCATTGCGCCGCTTTTTCATCCGGGAGGTTTCCCGTTTGCGAGGTACAAAGGACCTCACTGAGTTACTAAACTCGGGGTTATGCTTCCACCGCGTCGAGCAGGTTTTTACCTGGTCTGAACTTGGGTACCTTCTTCTCGGGAATCGTAATTGCCTCGTTGGTGCGAGGGTTGCGGCCTGTACGCGCGGCGCGATTGGCAACTGAAAAGGTCCCGAAGTTGACCAAAGTAACTTTGTCGCCGTCTTTCAGCGCACCAACGACTGCGTCTAACATGGCGTCGAGCGCCTTGGTAGCTTGCGCTTTAGAAATATCGGCTTCGTTTGCCATCACACTAACGAGATCGGCTTTATTCATTTCGAATTCCTCCCCTAAGCATTTAAAGCACGGAATCTTAACATGGAGATCTTTCATTTACCCGGCATTCCCGGGGGCCAGAACCGTTGTCGGCGTTGGTCCCAGGGCGTCGAGAACATGACGAAGGTTACTTTTAACAGCCGCTATCCCTACGGTCAAGCGGATTCTTGGCAAATCGTGCCGAATGGCATCAAACGCGAGGGATATGACAAAAAATCGTCGGAAATTCGCCTGGCTCGCGCGAAAAGCGTGTGGGGCGCAAGGATTTTGTTGCCTGGCAGACCCTTTTTAAAAACCTTTGCCGCGTCTTGGCGAAAACCCGTCCGCTTGTCGCCTTTTTCCTTTATTTTCTCCCCTCGGCTTGACCGATTCCGAGCCTGTCCTTTATATATGGGTCGGGTCGACGCCCTCGCGGCCGCCCGAAGGATGGAATTTTGAAGCCGAACATTCCCGAACTTGAAGACTTTTTGTGGTGCGCCACCCCCCAGGCCTGGCTGGATGCTGCCTTGCAACAGCAAGAACTGATGTTGATCGATCATGCCAATTGCGAGAAAAAGGCCGCTTCTACCGCCCTTAATCTCATGTTTCGCTACATCGATCGCCCCGAATTACTGACCAAAATGTCGCGGCTGGCGCGCGAGGAGCTGCGTCATTTCGAACAAGTTCTGGCTATCATGAAGCAGCGCAACATTACCTACCGTCACGTGACCGCTTCTCGTTACGCCGAGGGCTTGCGTACGCACATGCGCAAGCAAGAGCCAGACAAATTGATCGACGTTTTAATTGTCGGCGCCATTATTGAGGCCCGCTCTTGTGAGCGTTTCAGTGCTGTTGCACCGCTGCTTGACGAAACCTTGTCCAAGTTCTACGAGTCGCTTTTAAAGTCGGAGCGGCGACATTTTGCCGACTACCTCAAGTTGGCATACCAATATGCCGGCGAAGATATTTCCGCGAGGGTCGACTTCTTTTTAGAAAAGGAGCGCGACTTGGTGCTTGGTCCTGATTCCGGTTTTCGTTTTCACAGCGGGGTGCCTGTTTCGGCATAATCCCGCCCGCCGCGATATGCCGGGTGACGGGCGTTTACGGGCCCGTCGCTGTTTAGCGAAGTATGAATTGCTGGGTCTTTTTAGGCCGGAGCCACCTCGTGTTTTGGGCGAAATCGCCGCGCGGTTTCGCCTTTTTCAAGCTGCCGCAGCCATCCCGCTTCATTCTGTTTGCGCAAAAGATGCCCGCTTTGGTGGCCACTCACCGCTGTGGACCGCTAAAACAAAAACGGCCGCCAAAATGGCGACCGTTGTTGCATGAAAGCACGAAGCGGCCGCCGCGGGGACGGCCGTCGATCGTTTAAATTTCGAACTTAATGCCCTGAGCGAGCGGCAGTTCGCTTGAGTAGTTGATGGTGTTGGTCTGACGACGCATGAACACTTTCCATGAATCGGAGCCGGACTCGCGGCCGCCGCCGGTTTCCTTTTCTCCGCCGAAAGCGCCGCCGATTTCCGCACCGGACGTGCCGATGTTGACGTTGGCGATACCGCAATCAGAGCCGACATGGCTGAGGAAGGTTTCGCCTTCGCGCAATTCGGAGGTGAAGATAGCGGAAGACAAGCCTTGGGGGACGCCGTTTTGGTAGCCGATGGCTTCGTCCAGGTCGGAATACGGAATGACGTACAGAATTGGTGCAAAGGTTTCGTTCTGAACGATTTCAAACTCATTTTTGGCCTTGGCGATGGCGGGCGTCACGTAGAAGCCGGGGCGGTCGAGGCGTTCGCCGCCGCACAGAACTTCGCCGCCTTCAGCGCGGACTTTCTCGAGGGCGGCTTGCATTTGGCTGACCGCGTCTTCGTCGATCAACGGGCCCATCAAGGTGTCGCCGTCGAGCGGATCGCCGATGCGAACTTGGCCATAGGCGTTCACCAGTTTTTCAACCACTTGGTCAACCAAGCTCTCGTGGCAGATCAAGCGACGGGTGGTGGTGCAGCGCTGGCCGGCCGTGCCGACGGCGCCGAACACGATGCCGGGGATGGCCATGTTGAGGTCGGCGGAAGGGGTCAGGATAATGGCGTTGTTGCCGCCCAATTCGAGGATGGTGCGGCCCAAACGCGCGGCGACTTTGGCACCGACGATTTTACCCATGCGCACGGAGCCGGTTGCGGAAACCAGCGGAATGCGGTGGTCGTTAACCAGGGTTTCACCGATAACGGCGTCTTCGCCGGTGGCCAAGCTGAAGAGGCCGGGGAAGCCGTGTTTGGCAAGAACCGGAGCAAACAGGTTTTGCATGGCAACTGCAACCAGGGGCGTTTTCAAGGACGGTTTCCAGAGCACGCTGTCGCCGCAAACGGCGGCAACCATGGCGTTCCAGCCCCAAACGGCGGCAGGGAAGTTAAACGCGGTAATGACACCGACGATGCCCAGTGGATGGTATTGGTCGTACATGCGGTGACCGGGGCGTTCAGAGTGCATGGTGAAGCCGTAAAGTTGGCGCGAGAGGCCGACGGCAAAATCGATGATGTCGATGATTTCCTGGACTTCACCCAGACCTTCTTGGTGAATCTTACCCATTTCGAGGGTGACCAAGCGGCCGAGGTCGTCCTTGTGGGCGCGCAATACTTCGCCCAGTTCACGCACGACTTGACCGCGAATGGGAGCGGGCACCGTGCGCCACTTCTTGAAGCTCTCTTGGGCGGCGGCAATGACTTCTTCGTACTCTTCTTTGGTGGCGAGGGTCACTTTGGCAATGGCTTCGCCGTTGGCAGGGCTGTAGCTGGTGACTTCGCCGCCTTTGCCAGGCAGCCACTTGTCGGAGAAAACCCCGCTGTTCACTTCTTTAATTCCAAGACGTTGTAAAAAATCGTGCATTCGGTACCTCAATTTGTGCAATTTGGACCCAAGACTGGTCGGCGAGAACCCGCCCGCCGTGCCCGACAATGGTCGCAAGGGTGCGGTGATCGGTGGAAACGATCCGCCGCGGTCGGGCATAACAACACCACAAGAAGCCGAAATTCCGTCGGTCACGCGCGCGGCGAAGCAGGGCGTGCCGGTTTGTCGGCGCGCCGCCAAAAGAAACCATCGGCGGCGGGGTGTTTTAAAAAAATCTTCCTGAAGGGTGTGGCGACCCAACAACGTGGTCGCCAAACTCTCCATCATAACAAATCCCGCATGAAAGCAAAGGCTTTCACCCGAAAAGCGCGATAGGAGAGGCTGATTTTAGCCAAAGAGCTGGGGCAAAATAGTTTGACAAAGCGCATGAGGAGAGGCGGACGGTCGGGGACGGGTTGCAAGCCGTTGCGACCCAACGTCTTGATTAAAATCATGGTGATGGGTCCTGTGCCTGTTGATTTCACCCAAGCCCGGGGTCGCCCCTGAGCCGGAAGCGTCGATGGGGCGCTGAAGCACGATGAATTCTATTTTTCGGTTGGCTTTAGTCAGGCGAATTGATTTAATGCGCTTGGACCGGGGGCTGTTTGACGGCCCGGTCGCTCGGGTTTGAGATTCATTTCCGTCGAGGAACAACCACACTGGTTTGGGATTCGGAGCGAACAGGGGAGATCGCGGCATACGGGAATCGAGTTTCCACGCAACATCGCATCAATCTTGACAGGAACAGAGCCAAACCGGCGGTCGCGCGGATTGAGGCATCGTCCCCAAGCCGCAACGAGACGCCGTGGCGGGCAACTGTTCACCCAAGCTGGGAGGGTTACAGAGTTATGGCCGAAGCCGAACAAGCGCTCAAAAAAACCCCGCTCGCTGAGGAACATCAGCGATTGGGTGGGAAAATGGTCCCTTTTGGGGGCTGGACCATGCCGGTTCAGTACTCAGGTCTGGTAGACGAGCACACCACGGTTCGCACAGGGGCCGGATTGTTCGACGTATCGCACATGGGTGAGGTACGCATCAAGGGTGAGGACGCATTGGCCTTCACCAACTACTTAACCGTGAACAACGTGACCAAGTTAGAAGACGGTCAGGCGCATTACACCGCCTTCTGTACACCCGAAGGCACCGTGGTCGACGATTTACTCGTCTATCGCGAGGCTGCCGACGATTTTCTGTTGGTCATCAACGCTGCCAACATCGACAAAGACCTCGCGTGGATTCGTCGTCACCAAGGTGAATACCGCGTGACCGTGACCAACGAAAGCGACGAAACCGCGCAAATTGCGATTCAAGGCCCCTTGGCACAAGCCATTCTGCAGCGCGTCTGTGATGTGGATCTCGGCAGCATCAAATACTACTGGTTCCAACGTGGCAAAGTCGGCGCTTACGACGCGCTCATTTCGCGCACCGGTTACACGGGTGAAGACGGTTTTGAATGTTATTGTGCCGCTGCCGATGCCGCCGCTGTCTGGCGTTTGCTATTGGAAACCGGTGCCGAGGACG
Organism: Holophagae bacterium; assembly: GCA_030429565.1. Classification (GTDB taxonomy): domain Bacteria; phylum Acidobacteriota; class Holophagae; order Acanthopleuribacterales; family Acanthopleuribacteraceae; genus Acanthopleuribacter. The sequence continues at coordinate 68,322 of JAUIFE010000021.1, forward strand.
GCATTAAACCCGCCGGCTTGGGGGCGCGTGACAGCTTGCGTCTCGAAGCACGCATGCACCTCTACGGCAACGACATGGACGAGACCACGACCGTGCTGGAAGCGGGTTTGGGTTGGATCGTTAAATTGAAAAATACCGATGATTTCATCGGGAAAGCGGCCATTGCGGCCCAGAAGAAAGCCGGGGTAACCCGCAAATTAATCGGTTTCCGCTTGTTGGGGAAAGGCATTGCCCGGCCTGACTATGCGGTGGTTGATCAGGGTGAACCGGTTGGTCGCGTAACCAGCGGCACCCAAGGGCCGACCCTCAAGCAAAGCATCGGCATGGCCTATGTGCCCGAGCATCTCGCGGCACCAGGTAGTACGATTCAAATTCAGATTCGCAACAAATTGGTCGATGCAGAAGTGGTAAAAGGGCCTTTTTACAAGCGCGCCTGATCAGGGCTATTCCTTACGGAGGATGGAGATGTATTCAGAAAAACACCTTTTTTCTAAGGAACACGAGTGGATTGAAGTAGACGGCGACACCGCTTTGATCGGCATTACCGATCACGCGCAACAGCAGTTGGGTGACATCGTTTACGTTGATCTGCCCGAGTTGGATGCCGAGTACACCGCCGGAGATGAATTCGGTAGTGTGGAATCGGTAAAAGCGGTCGCGGAAGTGTTTATGCCGGTCGACGGTGAAATTCTCGCGGTGAACGAACACCTTGAGGAATCACCCGAAACGGTCAACCAAGACCCTCATGCCGCCGGCTGGTTGATTAAGGTCAAGTTGTCTAACCCCGCTCAGTTAGAGGGTTTGATGGACCACAACGCCTACGCTGAGTTCGTCGCCCAAGAATCTTAAGCTCGATGGCTCGCAAGCGGTTCGCACCAGTGAGCCGCTTGACGGGTTGGGTTAAACCGGCCGGCGTCGTTCCACGACGTGCGGCCTCTTTGCGTTTTGGGAAAAGCGGGTGGCGTAACCTTTGCTCTTTTTTTGCGAATTTTGCTTCTTGACCTCATTTCGTTTTAGAATGCTGAGGTCCCCCGCTTGAACCTGTACCCAGCCTCGTGGCTTTCCGCGTTGGTCCGGTTGAAACTCATCGCCGCGACCTTACGTTGGTAAAGGGTACCCCTACTGCGGAACGGCGCGTGCATCCGTTCTCTTCGCAGTCAACGTCACTGATGTAGGTCACTATGGACGAATCCTCACTGACAGATGAGGCCCTGGTCGAAAAAATTAAGCAAGGCAACATAGATTTATTCGAAGAGATCGTTGCCAGGTATCAGCGCAAGTTGGTCAACTACATTTACCGCATGATCAGCGATTACGATTCCGCCATGGAATTGTGCCAAGAGGTGTTTATCAAGGTGTTTAACTCGTTGGATAAATACAATCCCGAGTACAAATTCACCACCTGGATTCACCGCATTTCCTCCAACGCCACCATCGATTGGATGCGCAAAAAGAAGCTCGATACCTACTCCATCGAAGGCAACGACGACGACTCGCCCGGTTTGCGGGCGCAACTTGAAGCCAAGGTGCTCAGCCCTTTGCAGGATCTTGAAATGAGCCAGCTACAAGGGCGCATTGAGCAGGCCATCGGCGAGTTGCCGTTTATTTACCGCCAATTAATCATTCTTCGCCACCTCAACGAACTGAGTTACGACGAAATCGCTACCGCGGTCGACCTGCCGTTGGGAACCGTGAAAAACCGAATTTTTCGTGGTCGTGAGATCTTGAAAAGCAAGTTGGCCGAGGACATGTCCCGTCAAGGAGGTTCCAAACGTGGTTGATTCCCGCTCAATGGAGCCGCACGAACATCCCGTCGATCCCATGGCGTCACCGAATGACGGCGACGATATTGAGATCCCCGAGGATCCCGATTTTGAGCAAGCCCTGAAGGGTTTGCCGGAAATCAAAGTGCCGCAGTCCTTTTTGCCGAGTGTGATGTTTCAGGTTTACGAGAAACACGCTCGCGAAAAGATCGTCCTGTGGCAAGTCGTTTTAATTGCCCTTCTTTTGCTGGGGGGTGCTTGCGCCTTTTTGGCCTTGGATGTGGCGGCGTTGATGGAAAGTACCGGCGAGCCGTCGCTTGCTCAGGCTTTTAACAACAAAGTTGAAGCCGTGTTGAATAATTTCGATCAGGTCATTGCCGCCTTTGGCACCTTGGTATCGATCTCCTGGTCGCTCGCCAAGGGCACAGCCGCCCATTTCGTGACCCAAACCCCGCCGCTCGTGATGGCGGTTTTGGCGGCCGCCTTGGTCGCGCTTGTGTTTGGTGTTCGTCGGTTTTTGGATCGTTGAGGTATGCAATGATGTTGTCGCCCCCATTGAAAAGCTTGGTCCTGCAGACCGAAGTGCGCCGGATGGTTAAAAGCATCGCGGTTTGGTTGGTGTTGGTGTCGGCGTTGTCCGCTTTTGCCGCCGATGTTCCGGTGCGCGTGCTGGATGGTGTTCATTACGAAAAAGACCTGTTCTCGCTGGGGTCGCAGGTGATCGTTGAAGGCGTCGTCGACGGCGATGTTTCGGCCGTCAACGGCGACGTACATGTTAAAGGTCGCATTGCCGGTAACGTCACCGCTCTCAACGGCAATGTGACGCTTTACCGTGACGCCGTGGTGATGGGTAACCTGGTGTGTATTGCCGGCGAAGTAACCCGCCATGATGAATCTGACCTAAGTGGGCGCTTGATTCACCACTTTGCGCCTTCGCGCGTTCAGGAAGCCTCTTTGTTGCAGAGCTTTAACGGGCGCATGGCCTTTGTTTTTGCCCAGTCGTTTGTCCTTTTTCTGCTGCTCATCGTCACCTACTACATTTTTCCCAACCAGATGAACGAGGCCGGCTTTCAGTTGACACAAGATTTGGCACGTCACTTTGTGATTGGCTTGGTTACCGTTGCCGCCTTTTCAGTCGCGCTTTTCTTTAGCATTTTGTTGATGGTGGTATTGATCGGCTTTCCTTTGTTTTTACTGTTTGCCGGTGGGTTCACCGTGGTCGGCGTGTTCGGTGCGATGGTCGTGTTTCATCGTGCCGCCCAGGGCTTAGAGGCGCTCTCGGGTGGTTTGGTAACCACTGTGCCCGCTTCGCTTTTGGCCGTCGCCGCTGCCGTGTTGTTGGGCCAAGTGCCTTACGTTAATCAGCTTGCGTTCGCTGTTTGTCTGGTGTTGGGCTGCGGGGTGGTCATTGAAACCCGCTTCGGTACGAACAAGCAGTGGTTCACCAAAAAGAAACGCTATTGGGGCGCCTGATCACAGGTCGCCGGCTTGGGTGCCCTCGCGCACACGTCTGTTCCCTGATTTGGGTTAAAATGTAGCGGAAATTCAGGTTACCGTTTCGGTTCCGGGGATCACGTGTTTAAATAGTCGGCAACTCATGCTTGATGGCTTGTCGATACAGGGGCTCGGGGTTTATAGGCTCGTTGGTCGCCTGGTGTTTCTTGAAATCATAAAGGTGGGACATGTCTAGATCGGTTTTACGGCGCAAAAACAGTGATGGTGGAACGGAAGATTTTGAACTCACCAAGTCGGTGACCACCATCGGCCGCAGTCGCTCCAATGACATCGTAATCAACGATACGTCAGTTTCCAGGCTTCACGTCCGAATTGAGAACCGCAACGGTCAGTTCTACATTCTCGACAACAACTCTTCCAACGGCACCTTTCTCAACAAAAAGAAAATTGGTGAGGCGCCGATTCGCGACGGTGATCAATTAGTTACCGGCCGGATTAGCTTTGACTTTATGGAGTTGGAGCCGTTGCCCGCTGCTGCTGAAGATTCGGCGACGGCGACCTTGCCCACCATCGACAGTGAGCAAGCCCTCAATTACGTAAAATCAACACGGCCCATGCAGGCTATGCCGCCCGACCACGATCGCACGCTGCGTTCCGGTGAGAACGACGACCCCTTTTGGACGCCGCCGCCTTCTCCCGCCGCTGCATCTCAGTCGGCGCCCGCCCATGTGGCTCAGGTTCATCAACCGCCACCGCCGGCCGCCGGCGGCGATGCGCCCTTCAACGAGGAGTTGCTCGAGTGGGACGATTCGGCGCTTGATGATTTAAATCGTGGTGGTGCGCCGCCGCGCGTGCCCGCCGCGGGGCCGCCGCCCGTCGCGCCGCCGCCGGCCGAAGTGCCTTATCAAGATTTCGATGTTCACGAATCCGAAGCCCCGACCGAACCACCCGTCGCGGCGCCCCACGGCCGATTTCCACTGCCGGTGCCTGGTGCATCGCCTGAGCCGCCGCCACCGCCGGCTGGTGCGGCACCACCTGCCGCCGCTGCGCCGCAAGGTCGCTTTCCGTTGCCTGTGCCCGGTGTCGGCCCGGAGACACCGCCGCCACCGCCGCCTGGCGCTGATGCACAAGCGCCCGCCCAGCCGCAGGGACGTTTTCCGTTACCGGTGCCCGGTGCCGATCCGGCGCCGCCGCCACCGCCTACCGCTCAGGCAGGCCCGCCGCCCGCCGCTGTGCCGCAGCCCGAGCCGGCCGCTGGGGGCTCGATTTTCGACAACGCCGCACCTGCCTCATCCAAACGCTGGGTGGCCGCCGAACCAACGCCGCGTATTATTGCCGGTCTGATTGATTTCGGTGTCGCCTTTGCCTTGTATCTGCCAGGGACCATCTTGGGGATTTTGGGTCTGGGTTTATTTGCTTCGATTTTAAACCTTTTGGCGATGGTTGCCGTGCTGGCCCACCCTGTTGTTGGTTGGTTGCGCTTTGGCAAAACCATTGGCAAACACGTGATGAAACTGAAAATCATCGAGGAAAGCCATCCGCGCGCCGAGGGCATTTCGCCGCAGGCCATTGCGTTCCGCATGCTGGTGACCGGTTTTACCTTCGGTATTTCCTTCTTGTTCATCTTTAAGGGGCCTGAGTTCCGCACCCTGCACGACAAAATTGCGGGGACCAAGGTGATTAAAGACGCTTGACGGTAGGGCCGCCGTGGCGGTCAAATTTCGCATAACAGGAATGTGGTTATGATTTTGACAGGTCCGGAAATTCAACGGCGCATTGGTTCCGACATCTTCATTGAGCCCTATCGCGAGCAGCAACTCAACCCCAACAGCTACAACCTGCGCTTGCATGAAGACCTCATGGTTTACGACACCCATGAGCTCGATATGGCCAAGCCCAACACCGCCTCGCCGCTTAAAATCCCCGACGAGGGATTGCTGCTCGAGCCGCACCGTTTGTACCTGGGGCGGACCGTGGAGCGTACCGAAACCTACAATCTGGTGCCGATGTTGGAAGGGCGCTCATCGGTAGGGCGTTTGGGTCTGTTTGTCCATGTAACAGCCGGCTTTGGTGATGTGGGTTTTAAGGGTTTTTGGACTTTGGAAATCTTCGCTGTGCAGCCTATTCGCATTTATAAACACGTTGAAATTTGCCAGATTTTTTACCACACCATTAGCGGCGAACAAAAAACATACGATAGTGGTAAATACCAAAACAACACCGGTATTCAGCCCAGTATGTTGTACAAAGATTTTCAAAAATAACGGAAGCATCCCGTCTTCGGTTGTCGTGCCTTGTGCATCGTCGTTTCGTTATGGCTGTGGTCGCTGACCTGTTGAGAACAAGACACTTGGGCGCCGGATGGGCAACCCGTGATGGGTGCTCGCCGGCCTGTGCTCTTTTAAGGTGTAGTTGTTTTTTGGGGCCTGGCTTTTTTTCCGTATGCGGCATGCCCCGATGCGGTGTCGCTTTTGGCGCACCCCAAAAAAAACAACAGGGTCGCATTTGCGACCCCGAGCTGTGTGAATGTCTTTTGTCGACGAAAAAAAACGCCGGACGAGAAAATTAAAGGCGGGTTTTGCCTTGCATTAACATTTTCTCTCCCGATTCAAAAAGTGTTATGATCTTATCCGGACCGGGAATCTCAGTGACAACACCTTTTCCAAAACTAACATGTGTGATACGGTCTTCTACCTTAAAGGTCTCGTACATGTTATAGGGTTTAGCCGTCTCGTCATTCCACGTGCTGACCAAAGCGCTCCAGCGTGCTGCAGCCGATGATTGAGCCGCGCTAGAAGAACTCGCGCGCCGCGATGAAGAGCTGCTACTGGATCTTTTGGTTGTGGTTTTGGCTTTTGCCACCCGGTGATTGTGTTCGCTGTTGCAAGTAAGGCAACGCACCCGACGTGGTTGATCGTCAACCATCGCAACAACCCGGTGATTCAAAACCATCTTGCAGCGACCACAATAGGATTCCAATTCGCTGCCAACACTCAGTTTTTTGAACATGTCATTTCCCCCTTGCCTAGGTACCCAAAGTTCCTATGATAGCAAACCTAGGAGAATGATCTAAGAGTTTTGACAAATTAGGATCGAGGTTTCAATTTCATGCCCAAGTATAAGATGCTCATTAACGCCAGAGATTTCGACCAGTTGCGCGTTGCCATCATTAATGAGAAAGGGCTTCTCGAGCAAATCGATTTCGAGTCGATGAACAACACGAGCAACCTTGGCAACATCTACAAAGCCACGATTACCGCCATTGAGCCAAGCCTGCAGGCGACTTTTGTCGACTACGGCGGTAACCGCCACGGTTTCTTGCCTTTCAACGAAATCCACTCGCGTTATCACACCGGCAATGATCGCCGTGTGCCCGTTCACGAACGCATTAAAGTCGGCACCGAAGTGATCGTTCAGATCGCCCGTGAGGAAATCGGCCTCAAGGGTGCCTACATGACGTCCTACCTCTCGTTGCCAGGTCAATATCTGGTGATGATGCCGCTGACCAGCAAGGTCGGCATCTCTCGCAAAATTACCGCCCAAGAAGATCGCCAACACCTGCGTCAGGTGCTCGAACAGATCACCGTGCCGGACGGCATGGGTTACATCATTCGCACCGCGGGTCTGGGTAAATCACGCGAACAAATTCAGCGCGATCTCAATATTTTGACCTCCACGTGGCGTGAGCTCGAATCGCGCTCGGCATCGCGACCCAGTCCCTCGCTGTTGTACCGCGAGGACGACGTGGTTACCCGCACCATTCGCGATTACTTCAACGAAGACATAAGCGAAATCCTTGTTGACGACAACGAGGTTTTTCAAACCATCAACAGTTACTTCAAAAAGATCTTGCCCAGCTATGCGCACATCGTCCGCCAATACCGCTCTAAGCAGCCGCTCTTCACCAAGTACAACTTGGACGAGCAGGTCGAACGGATCTTCACCCAAAAGATTCAGTTGCCGTCCGGTGGGTCCATCGTCATCGAGCAAACCGAAGCTTTGGTTGTGATCGACGTGAACAGTGGTAAGACCTCTGAGGGGAACCTCGAGTCAACCGCCTTTAAAGCCAACGTAGAGGCTGCCGACGAAGTCGCACGGCAATTGCGTTTGCGCGATTTGGGTGGGTTGGTCGTCATCGATTTCATCGACCTCAAGGATAAACGGCACAGCCATGAAGTTGAGCAGCGCCTGCGCGAAGCCTTGAAAGCAGACAAGGCTCGTATTACTATTTCCGGGTTAAGTCGTTTTGGGCTTTTGGAAATGTCGCGCCAGCGTATCAACACGTCCAAAGAAGTACGCCATTACGTCGACTGTCCTACTTGTAACGGAACAGGTCGCTTTAAGTCGATGGAGTTGCAGGCCTTAGATCTCCTGCGGCGCGTCAAATTATACGTCTACAACGGTACCGTTAAGGAATTGAAAGTCAGCGTTTCCGAACAGTTGACCTTGCACTTACTCAACGAACGTCGCAACGAGTTGTTGGAACTCGAAAAACGGTACCAGACCAAAATTGTGCTTTTGACCCGGCCGGGGCGCAACATGCCGCCTCATTTCGATGTGACCCGCCGAGCGCAGCAGGAGGAAAAAGAGAATATGGTAATGCCGGCACCGCTCTCGTTATCGACCATGGCTGCGTCCATGAGCGAGAAGGATATCAACCAGCAAAAAGACTACCGCGAAGAGAAGCTGGAAGGTTTGGAAAAGATGACCTTCGAAGAGCTGCGCACCCAAGATATTCCCATTCCGCAAGACCTGCATCCTTTCGAGCGCTTCAACTTCTCCGTACGGGTGATGTTAATGAAACGTCATGGCTTGTACGAAGAGCGTATGGATGAGTTCAAAGACGCCGCCAAGCAAAAAATCATGGGTTTCCGCAATCAGGGCAAACCCGAATCGCAAGCCGAAGAGAAAGCCGCCGCGCCGAACGCTTACAGCAAAGGCAAAGACACGCGTGCCTCAGCCATGCGCTCGCAGTCTAGCACCCGTGAAGAACCTGCCGAGGGCGAAGCCGCCGCCGGGGTGCCGCACGAACAGGAAAGCGTGGCGCAACGCCGCGTGCCCGTTGGTGTTGCGCGCCATAATCCGCGCCATCGTGGACGCGGCCGAGGTCGTGGCCGCGGACGCAGTCACGGGCGTGGCGGGCGTTAATCGTCGCACCCATCCTTAATTAATGAACGTCAAGGCGTCGCAGCTCCGGCCGCGGCGCCTTTTCTATTTTCCCATGCGGCATTTCCGGCGCTCCTGGTGTACAATCGTTTCCCCGTGGAGCCAAACGTTGTTTCATGGGGTTTTTATGAAAAAAGTACGTGTCATTGTTCGATTGCGATCCGGGGTTCTGGATCCTCAGGGTAAAACCGCCGAGCATGCTTTGAATTCGCTCGGCTATGAAGACGTAAAAGATGTTCGGATCGGCAAAGTCATTGAGCTTCAAGTCGATACCGAATTGAGCGGCGACGCCCTCACGCGTCGGGTTGGCGAAATGTGCGATAAGCTGTTGGCCAATCCCGTGATTGAAGATTACGAAATCCTGGAGGGCTGATCATGCGCGTATCAGTACTGATCTTTCCGGGAAGTAACTGCGACATGGATGCCGTCCACGCATGGTCGCGGGTTTTGCATGCCAAGGTAACGCCGGTTTGGCACAAGGATCACGATCTTGCCAACCCCGATTTGGTTTTTATTCCCGGTGGTTTTTCATTCGGCGATTACCTGCGTTCGGGCGCCATTGCCAGTTTTTCACCCGTTATGCAGGACGTGGCGCGTTTCGCGGAGAAGGGCGGTTACGTGTTTGGCGTGTGCAACGGCTTTCAGATTCTTTGTGAAATGGGGCTGCTGCCTGGTGCTTTGTTGACCAACAAGAACCTGCGTTTCCTGTGCGAAGATGTTCACATCCGCGTCGAAAACCAAAAGTCACCCTTTACCGCCAAATTGGCAAGCGATCAGGTGTTGAACATTCCCATTGCGCACGGCATGGGTCAGTACTTCGCCGACGCCGAAACCTTGCAGCGCTTGGAAGAAAACGGCCAGGTCGCATTTCGCTACTGCGATGCCGCTGGTGAGCTCACCGAGACCGCCAACCCCAACGGCAGCTTGAACCACATTGCCGGAATCACCGATGCCGGCGGGCGCGTGTTGGGCATGATGCCGCACCCTGAGCGCCACGCTGAGGCTGAGTTGGGTTCCATCGACGGCGCCGTGTTGCTCAGCTCCATCATGCAGCATTTCAGCAAGGTAGCCTGATTTGTCGCCAAACGGTCGTGAGTACTTGCGCTTGGCCACGGTGGGAACCCACCTGTTGGCGTCAACCCTGGTTGGTTTTGCCATTGGCCACCAATTGTTGGACCCCTGGTTGGGGACCAAACCGGTATTTACGGCCGTTTTTTCGTTAGTTGGCATTGCCGCCGGCTTTTTGAACCTATACCGCGAGGTGGTTAAACTCGACCGCGCGGAAGAAGAGGCGCGGCGACGCGAGGAAGCCGGCCTGTCGGCAGGGGAGAATGCTGAATCCAATGACCGCCTCTGATCAGGATCCTGAACACGAAGCCGATAACGGCGCGGACGTCCGTGCCGAGGACGATGGCCAAGGGTACATTCGCAAGCTGTACCGCATCATGCTGGTGCTGGCGGCGCTGGGTAGCCCCTGGCCGTTTTTGTTCGACAGCGCTACCGCCGGAATTAGCTTCCTCTGTGGCGCGAGCTTTATTGCGTTGGTCGTGTTTTTGTGGGATCTGTCGTTGGGTTTGGCGCTCCATCCAAAGCGGCCGAATCCCGTGGTGGGCGGCCTTTTGGTTTTTCTCCATTACGGCTTGCTTGGTGGGGTCTTTTATGCAATGATTTCGCTGTTTGACGTGAGCTGGGCATGGTTTTCAACCGGTACCGTCGTTTTGGTTCCCAGCTTGTTACTGGCGCTTTTTTTTGCTTCACCCAAAGCGCCCACCGTTTAGTGTTCCGTCTGAAGAGCTTGACCCTTTTTCGTCAGCCTCAAGAAATGCGAAGTAAATTAGCAGTAGGTAGGCTTTAGTATGGAAACCCATCTCTCCCTTTGGTCATTATGGTTGGAAGGTGTTTTACACCACGACGCACTGCACTGGGAGCACGTAGTTTCGGCCGGTGTTGTTTTTCTTCTCCTTACCGTACTGGCCGTGATCGTTAAGTCCAAAATTAGTTTGATCCCCTCTGGTCTCCAACAATTCATTGAAGTGGTTGTCGAAGGCCTGCTGCATATGATCGATGAAAACATCGGTCCCCATGGTCGCAAGTACCTGCCATTGATCGGCGCGCTGGCATTTTTCATTTTTGTCAGCAACTTCCTCGGCATGTTGCCAGGATTCCAGCCTGCGACCGGCAACTTCAACACCACCTTGGCTTGTGCCTTGATCGTGTTTGTTTACTACAACTTCGAAGGTCTTCGCGAAAACGGCGTTGGTTACCTCAAGCACTTTGTCGGTCCCATTCCGCTGATGGCGCCGATCATGATTCCCATTGAAATTGTCGGTCACTTGGCACGGCCTTTCTCCTTGGGGATCCGCTTGTTTGGCAACATCTCCGGTGAGCACGTTGTTACTTTGGTTTTCTACGGCTTGGCCGCCTGGATCGTGCCTGCGCCGCTGATGATCATCGGTCTCTTTGCCGCCTTGCTGCAAACCTTCGTTTTTGTCATGCTGACCACCATTTATCTGGCCGGCGCGATCGCTCACGATCACTAGACCTTTCTCAAAATTACGAGGTTTCTAACCTCAACCCCCGAGGCTTCGTCTCCGAAACGACCCTCAAATCTCAATTGGAGGAATTCCAATGCGTAAGTTTTTCGCTTTTATGTTCGTTTTCTTCACCACCATGTTCGCCTTCGGCCAAGACGGTGGTGCTTCTGCGCCTTTGTTCAACGGTCCCATCTCTATGGCCCTCGCTGCCGGCATCTGCGGCTTGGCTCAAGGTAAAGCCATCGCTTCTGCTTGCGAAGGTATCGCTCGTAACCCAGGCGCCGCGGGTAACATCCGTACCACCATGATCATCGGTCTGGCGCTGATCGAATCTCTCGCGCTGTACACCCTGGTTGTTGTATTCGTTCAAGGCTAAGCCTAACGATTCCGACATTCGGATGACCTGAAAAAGCCGCTCTTTACGGGCGGCTTTTTTGCGTATGGGGCCAAAACCCAAGCGTTGGACCGGCATCGCCGGCCCGTGCTCGGGTTTTTTAGGTTTGGGGCCAAGGCATGCGACCGCTGCACCTTTTACACCGACTTGTTGGGGGCCACCCTAACCGCAGCGCTCATAACATCCCACCGCTACCGGCGTTGGGCATTCGCGCCATTGGAACAGTCGCGACAAGTGCCGCAAGCGTTCGCTTTGGTCGATGATCGGCAGCGCTTCGTCAAAATGGGATTGGGTTGCCAGTGCCCAACCGCGTGCTGTTGCCACCATGCATATCAATTGTTCTCGGTGGCGGATCAGACCGACAGCATGAGCTGGTTCGTCCCCCGACCATCGATGGCCCGTGCTCGGCAGCGTGCGCGCCGCCCGATACCGAATTCGTCGCCGATCACCGTCGAGGTGAATCAGGAAAAACCCGCTCAAATTGCGGTAGCGCAAGGCCGTGTCCTCCGCGAAGAAGCAGGCTTTTTCCGGCATGGGATGATGATCGCGCCAGGTATCTAAGTCAATCGGCATGCGGCGTGCTCCCAGCACGCGCAAGACATCCGAACGGAACAAGGCGCAGCGCGCGGCATTGCGAGCAACCACCAAGCGGGGAAAAGGTCTTGCGTCCCATTCGTTCCGCAAAAGCGCGTCGAATTGGCGGCGCTTGTGACGCCATGGTTGTTCCGCCTCGGCGCGATAGGCCGAAAGCAACGAGAGCTGAATCTGTAACAGGCCGTTCTCCGCCGGCTGGACCGAGCAATCCGGGAACTGTTGCAGGGTTGCCCGCGCCAAATCCTGCAGTGGAAAACCATAACGTCGGTAGGCTTCCAAACGGGCGCCGCTACCTTCTGGAATTCGCGGCAGCCACAGCAATGGTTGGCGTGCATCGCCCGCGTGACAGAGACCGGGAAAGCGAGATTCCGCAGCTAGCGCTTTGAGACGTGATGCCGACGGCAGCCGTTCATAAGGCGTTTGCAGCAGAATTAAGGCTTGGGTTGGGCGCCGCGCTCGGATTGCGCGCAATGCCGTCAGGCTGGGGCTGAGCACCACCCGGTTGGGTTCGTCGTCGAACGGTGGTAACGCCGCCAGTAATCGGCGCCAAGCGGGATGGCTATGGGTTGTAAGGACGCGGCATGGATGGGCTAATCCCCAGCGCTCAAATTCTGGGTTTTGCCGTACATCGCATTGAACTAAAGCAAAGCGATAACACCACAAGCGCACTGCCAGTGGATAGCGAACTGGATTCAAGAAGGCCATTGTCCGACCCCCTCACTTGGCGTGAAGCAACGCTTCGGTTGTGGGATCACCAGCGAGACATCCTGCCAATCAGGCGGCAGTTGCAGGCAAGCCACGGTGTGCGCGTAATAGAAAAAGCAAAAGTCTTTACCGCGTTCAGCAATTTGCTGCAATTGCCGGTTGGCCTCGTCGCTGTTGAAGTAGGTAAACAGGCGGTAAGCCTGTTTGAATTGGTAACAGGGCAGGTAATAGGTAGTTTGGTCGGGAATACACCAATCCCCTTGTATTAAGGCGACCGTCCAGCGGCGCGCCAAATACTTCCAAACCAGCAGCCAGGGGGCAAACCCACGAACCGCGTATGGCAAGCGCGGTTGGCCATGTTGCCAGCGCACCTTAGGGGCCTTCTTAAGAAAAGTGCTTTCGTCGAGTTCGATCGTCGACCACCAGGGGACTTTTTCCTGAAACGGCCAGTAGATAAAGCGATTGGGCACGACCGTCTCGTTTTGAATGGCGCGACCACATAACAATGGGCGAAACCGAATGCGTGGCAGTTCCGGTGGTGGCTCCTCAACCACAAACCAGCGTTTCGCGCCGGTGACCACGCCGCGCAATGCTTTAAATCCCAAATCACTCAGGCAGGGTGCGCAAGGTGCCGTTGACGGCCCCGGTGTCGACCGCCAGAACCCGAAACGGTCTGCCAGCGCACCTTGGTTGGGTTGGTGACAGGTTGCTTGTGCATCGTGGTGGACCTCAACCATAACCGGTCGTTTTGGGTCGGGTCGTTTGCCGGCACATAAGCCGGCACCGACCGCGATCGGGAAGGTATCGGCATCGAACAACAGCCCTTGTTTGCGACCATAGTCGAACAGGTAGTGGATTTGACTGTGGTTCATTAAGAAGTGTCGTAGCGAGGCCGCGTAACGTGCCTGCAATATTTTGGCAGGCAGTAGGAAACTGAGGTGACCCCGTGGTCGCAACAGCGCCAGCGAGGCGGCGGTGAAGTATACGGCGAGATCGACCTGGCCGCTCAAGGTCATGTCGCGGGGGATGGTTAAACTTTTCCGCATTTCGGCTGTTTTTTGTTTGTCGAGGCGGGTTGCCGCTAGCCAGGGCGGGTTGCCGATGATCAGATCGAAACCCGCGTCCAACATGGCGCGACTGAAGATGACGTGTAGCTGTTTGTCGGGTTGTTTGGGTACGCGCCAAACGGGTCGTTTTCGCACGCCGCGGCAGCCTGGCAGCTCGGGCTGTGCCAACACCGTTTTCACTTTTTCCTTCTCCGATGCGCAGTGTTTGGCGTGCAGGTAATCCGCCAACTCTTTCTCCAGGCGGTGAATGTGTTTCAGCAGGCTGAGACGTCGTTTGGCATCGCTGGTTGGAAAACGGCCGCGCAGCTTTTCCAGCTTCGGGTACTTGGGCCAGCCCGCAACCCAATTTGGGTTCACCGGCACGTGCAGGTCCAAAAAGTCGCCCGCGCGAAGCTGGTGCTGTAGATTAGGTAAAGCCGGTGCCTCGCTTGGGTCTTCAACACTGACATCTTGGATGAGGTTTAACCACAAGCGCACCTCGGTTAAACGCACCGCCACCGGGTTGATATCAATGCCGAAAAGGTTGTGCAACATGATGTGCTGTTTCAAGGCAAAGAGTCGTCCGTTGCTGCGATGGTGTTGCGGGGTTGCGGCAAGGTGAATATCGAGCAGCGTCTGAAAGGCGGCGGTCAGGTAGGTACCACTGCCACAGCTCGGATCGAGAACTCGGATGTTGGCTATCGCATCGCGACGGGCGCCCGCGTCTTTGCCACACGCGTGTTCCGATATCCAAGCCTCGATCGCCGCCGTTGCCTGTTTATGCGCCAGAAAACCCGGTGTGTAATAAGTGCCTTGTTGCTTGCGCGAATCCACCAAGAGCAGGTTCTCGAACACGGCGCCCAATGTTTCGGGGCCGATTCCGGCCACACTGCGCCCCGGCCGCGACTCCAACAGTGAATACGAAAAGTTGTTGAGCAGTGCTTGCACCAAGTCAACAAGCCAGCGGTTTTCCAGCGGCGGCAACCGATCCCGTTCAAAGTGAAACAGACCGCCACCCAGTTGGGGTAGCTTCCCCAGTGGGATGGGCTCGGCAACTGGACGGCCTTCCAATCGGGCAAACAGCGGCTGCAGAAAAAGGTTCATGATCGACAAGGAGCGCGCGCAACAGCGCGCTAGTTGGGTTTCCAGGTAAAAAGGATCGAAATTGAGCCAGCGTTTGTGCTGTACAAAGATCAGAAAGATCAATTTGAGTACCAAATCGACCAGTGCGTGGTAAACATCGCGATTGGCCGGCCGGCACAAGTGCAGGTGTCGCCGCAGCACCGCGAAGAACGGTTTGTGATGCTGTTGGTTTTGCAGCAGCGCAAACAGGGTCTCCACCTTGGCGCTGTTGAGGTGATGTAAAAGGTCGAGAATTTGCCGCTCGAACAGGCTTTGGTGGGTGAAGACCAAATCCAAGTGGTAGAGCGTGCGTTGGTGCAAGTCACGGTGTCGGCGCCAAAAGATCAGATGAGCATTGGCGTTGCCGGCGTGGATGACCGTGAAAACGGCAAATTCGTGCCCTTGCTCAGCCAGGCGGTTGGTGATGCCGGCGGCAATGGCGGTGTAAGCGTCTTTAGGACACTGCTCGGAGACGAGCAGCTCAAAGAAAAGGCAGTAGGGTTTGTAGCCGATACAAACCCGAAAAACTTGGTCGCGTAAGTGGTTTGGGACGCCCAGTGTGTCGAAATCCTCGTGGGCAAAGGGTTCGAGCAGGTGGGCAAAGTCGCCAAAAACCGACAAACTCTGCGGTGCGTACTTATGATTTCGCATGTTCTCCCATGCGAGGTTTGGCACCGCGATCATAACATCGACCTGGGTCGATGGTGCAAGCGAGAATTTAAAAAAATCAGTTGTAAAAAAAAGGAGGTATGGGAACTATGGGGTGGTTGCTGCTTTTGGGGTGCTGGTGAAACGACAAAATAAAACGCCGAGTTCGGCCGTCCAGCGTGCCAGCACGACGGTGTTCAATAGAAAACCGAAGTAAAACAGCGTGAGCATTAGCAGGCTCGAGCCACTCATTTGGGAAAAACGCAGCCCGGACTCGTATTGGAATAAACCCATGTTTCCCAGTATCTTTAACCAACCTGGCATGGCAAGGCGCCAAAGCGCTTCGGTAACACAGATGTTGGCGATGACAACCCCGATTGCCCAAGGCAAAATTCGTTGCACCAGAATGTCTTGGGGTGAGGCCTTCTGTTCGGCGTAGGGAAACGAACGCAGAAACCAGCACAAGGCAACGATGATACTGAAGACGCGAAACCCGGTAAACACATCCGCGTTTACTTTACCGAGAATAAATCGCTGTACCATACCGCTTCCGAAAAGGTGCCAGGCATCTAAGGTGGTGCCGGTGATTACCACAGCCAATCCGGTTACAAACAGAAAGAAGGGGATCGTGGTTAAGGTGTGGAAGGATTTAAATATCCTGAATAGGAAAGTGACGGTCGGGTGCGCTTTGGATTCGTTTGATCGATCGACCGGTTGAGGGGTGCCTTCGACCTGAGTTTGCTGATTGGGTTTTGGTTGGTCAAATGGTGTCGCCGCGTTTAACGGGGCGGGTGCTGCGCGGTCTAATTCCAAGGCGGTTTCGGCTGTGGATGGGTTTGAGGTGGGTTTTGTTCGGTTGGGGACACTCGTTTGGGCGATTTCGCTCAGGTAGCCGGCCAGCTCACCGCAGCCATGAAAGCGGTCTTCGGGTTTTTTGGCCAGCGCCCGTGTGACCAAACCGGCCAATGCCGGATCGATGTCCTGGCGCAATTGATGCACGTCGGGAATTGGTGCGGTGCGGTGTAATTCAGCCAGTTTTTGAGGGTCAGGGTCTTCAAAGGGCAGTTGTCCGGTAAGCATCTCAAACATCAACACGCCGATACTGTAAACATCCGAAGTATGGTCGACCGGTTGACCCGGTGTGAGCCGTTCGGGGCTCATGTAGGCTGGTGAACCCAGGTTGCGGTTCGTTTCTGTGCCAAGCTCGGCCAAACCAAAGTCAGTGACCTTGATCGCGCCGTCGTTGCTAACCAAAATATTGCCAGGTTTTACGTCGTGGTGGATGATGCCTTTTGCATGGGCAAAGTTTAAGGCGTTAAGCACCGGTAAAATGATGCGTACGGTATCCTTGGCACTGCATCGACCGTGATTGGCAAGAATCGTTTCCAGAGATTGTCCGGGGAAAAAGGCTGAAACCATGAAGGCTTGCCCGTTTTCAATGAAAAAGTCGTGGATGGCAATGATGCCGGGATGTTGCAACGACGCCTGGAGCTGGGCTTCGCGGCGGAAGCGCTCCAAGAATTGGGGCTGAGCGCGTAAGTGGGGGTGAACCATTTTGACGGCCACCTTTTGTTTGATATGAAGGTGCTCCCCCAGAAACACACGGCCCATGCCGCCTTCGCCGATCTTTTGATGAATGAGATAGTCTCGAACCCGGTTTTTCGCCACGGGCGGCCCTCCACTTAAAGTTTGTCGTTGATTAAATCTAGAATACGCTGGTAGTTGTAATCGCGGTCGGGGAAATCCCCTTCGTTGGTTTTTTGAAAGGCGTAATCCATGGGGCGCTTGCCGTCGCGATCCGTTTTCTCGGGGTTCGCGTGGCGTTTAAGGAGCAATTCGACGACGTCGGGATCGCCCCATTCAACAGCATAAATCAGGGGGGTTCTGCCGTCGCGGCCGTGTTGATTTAGGTCAAGGCCGCCTTCTGTCATTGTTTTCAGCAGTTCCCAGTTCTCGGATTTGATCGCCGCAAAATAGGCATCAGCACCCGAGAGCGCGACCGTGTTTCGGATTAACTCTTGGATCACTTCACGGGATCCCGAAACCACCGCCACTTCGTACAGCGATTGTTGGTGTTTGTTTAGCAGGGTTGCTTTTAAGCCTCGATCAATGAGCTGATTGATGCAAGCGGGATCATTGGCGGCGGCGCAAGTAAAGGCACGGTCAATATCGCCGGGCGTGATTTTTGGCTCGACCTTGCGCTTTTTAGGCGGGGCGGTTTGGTCGAGAACACTTCGATTGTTGTCGGCCAACCAAATGAAATGCCACAAGGGAAATAAGAAAAGCAGTCCTGCAAAAACGGTAAGGCGAATCACCATGGTAGGGATGTTCTGTCCTTTGATGGCCAACGCATAGCTCCTTGTTAAAAGTCTGAGGGCTCATGCCCGCTCAAATCCCTTTGGGGCGGGTCCAGTGTTGCGGCGCCTTATCGAAACAACAATATCAGGGCGAAGAGTGAAAGCGCCAAACAAAATAGGATAATCGGGCCCATCAGAAAGGCGTCGTTTTCGCGGTTGTTAAAGTAGGGTTTGCGCACGTAATCCTTTCGATGAACAGCGTACTCACCAATGTCACTCTCGAGGGTGGCGCTGCCTTCGGTGTGCTGCTCTTCGCTGATGAGTGCTGCTTCCAAATACCAACGAGCGGGCAATTGATCGGCTAGGAGCTGGGTTGTTTGAGGCAAATCTTTGTAGGGTTGGACAAAACCACCCAAGATCACGAGCGGCAGCATAACGATCGGTACCAAGCCAACGGCGACCTCGTTGTTTTTCTTAAACGGCGAGGCAACAGTCGAGATGAACAGACCCAGGGTGGCGCCGGCAAAGGATGCCAGGGTCAGTTGCGGGAGAAGTTCCCGAAACGGTGCGTTGAACTCTGTCCAAATTTTGACGATAAATAACAAGATAAAACACTGAATGAGCCCAATCAAAAAACCGACGCAGAGCTTGGCGCCAAGGTAGGCTACGGGGTTCATATCAAACATGCGCTCCCGTTTAAAGATCGTCCATTCACCACAGACGTCTCTGGCGCAATTGCTACAACCGAAGAACAATGCCGCGAAAACGGTGAGAAAGTGAACGGTCGCGACCCGCTCGAAAATGAGGCCGGGTCGTTCCGGGGCAAATACCAAAGAGATGAGTAAGGCCACAATCGGCGCTTGACCCAGCAGGATAATCGCTTGCATGCGATCTTGGAATTTGGCGCAAAGGGTACGGCGCAGTAAGGTCCACCATTGTTTTGGCAAGGAGACGGCTGGTTTTTTAGCGTGCAGGTCCGGCATCGCTTGTTGACGGTGCTTCTCTTCGCGCTGTTCGAGATATTCGCGGCGATAGGCGCTCTGTTGGTAACGTTTTTTGGCTTCGTGGCGGTTTTGCCGGTCCAGCGTTTCTAAGACGAGCTCTGGTCTAATCGCCTCTCGTGGGGTTAGTTTTGGGTCGGCGTAAAGCATCGAGTCCGGACTGGCCGGCCCGTCATAGACCGTGGTGCCGCCCTCGTGCAGATACACGACGCGGTCAAACTGCTGGTACAACTCTAGGCTTGGTTGGTGAATGGTGACCAAAATGATCATGCCCTGGTTGGCCAATTGGCGCAGCAGCCCGATCACCAAACGTGCATCTTCGGAGGACAGACCGGAGGTTGGCTCGTCCAAAAACAACACGTTGGGTTTGGTGAGTAACTCGATGGCTAGGCTCAAACGTCGTTTTTGGCCGCCGCTTAAGCGAGCGACACGGGTGTCCAGCAGCCCTTCGAAACGGCCCAAACCCACGCGCTCAAAGGTTTCAACGACCAAACTCGCCAGGTTGCTTCGCAGTGTTTCATCTGTTATCCGCAATTCCGCTGCGAAAGTGAGCACCTGGCGAACTGTTAGGTCCTTGTGATAAATCTCTTCTTGCGGGACAAATCCAAAGTCGCGACGGAACAAGTCGGGGTTTTCACTCAGCGTGGCGTTGTCTAAGTAAACATCGCCTGCAGACAATGGCATTTGGCCGGTCATCGCTTTCATGAGGGTTGATTTTCCGGCACCGGCAATGCCCATCAAGGCGCAAAATTCACCTGGGTAAAAGAGAAAGCGCGCATCGTTGAGGATTTTCTTCCTTTGGCTGCCCGCCGACACCGTGACTTCGGCTTTATCGCAGTGCAGGAACCAAGGACGGGGTGTGTCAATCCACCAAAAGCCCTGCTGGTCCAAGATCACGATCAGGTCGCCCAACGCCAGCCACGTGCCAACTTTCAGCGGCTTGGTGGCGCCTTCCTTCACCCATCCTTCGCGTAAATGCTGAATGGGCGCCGCCGCTTGCAGGTGCCAGCCGGTTTCGGTTTGGGTAAAGGTCGCATGGTTGGGCGCCAATCCGCCGGCCTTGATGCCCGCCTTTTGCGCCGTTTCGCTGTTTAGGTACCATTGCCGACCGCCCACTTTTTGGTAGCGGTAACCATGGACTAAAAACGGATCGACCGCACGTAATAACCGTTTTACCGTCACTTGGTACGATCCCAAAACCAAAGATTGTTGTTTGTTTACCACCGTCTCTTGGATGCGCTCTTCTGAGCCTTCAAGGGTTGTTCCGTTCGTTGAATTTAGATCAACGACACGCCATTGTTCCGTTTGATCCGGCTGGCGAGTTAGGCGCAGATGGTGACTTGAAACCATTGGCATATCTATCACAACGTCGTTATCCGGGGCGCTGCCGACGGTAATCGTTTGCGCCGGCAATTGCCTGCCTCGCACGTTCTCTTCGGCGAGCGGGGCCGCACAATTCGCGCAGTAATTGGCACGCGTTGGATTGGAATGACCACATTTTGGGCACACCGCCATGGTTCACCTCATACTGACCAAAAAAAATCGCTTCACTGATTGGTTGTTAGTACATTTCTTTACTGCGGCAAGTTCGTGTTTGAAAGTTGCGGGTGCCCCGATAGTAATGGTGGTTGTTTCGCGCCTGCGACAAGAAAAGGGCGAGATTTTTCATGTGGCAAACGCGAACACCATACTTGGGATGGGTGTCAAAAATCGCTTCGGCCTCATTCTTCAAAACGCCAAAGACGCTTGTTTCTAAACCGCTTGAGGTCGACTGTCCGCTGTTTTGTTGCACGGCGGCGTGCACTTCCTGCAACCGTTCCATTTGTCTTACTGCCTGGAACACCGAGTAGCCCGCTTTATCCAAAACAACCATGGCTAAACGGTCAGCTTCCATTTCGTGGCTCATTGAAAATGGGAACTTTATGAGGCCCACCAGGGTGTTGATGACTTGATTGTCGCCGTCGGCCCAAGCTTCCAGTGCACCTTCCGTTCCCACCGTGTGCCGCTCCGAGATATGAATCATTTCGTGGGCCAGCACAAATGCCATTTGTGCTTCATTTTCGATGGTTTGCCGAATTAAGCCCTGGTAAATGTAGATGTGGCCGCCTGGCATCGCGAAGGCGTTTACCTCATCTGTGGCGATGACGTGAATGGTGAAAGTGTATTCGGGATGGTTTAAGTGCGGTTTGAGCGCTGCCACAATGCATTCTAAATAGGCGTTCATGGCTGGGTTGAGGTTCATCTTTCCGGCATACTTTTTTGCCATTTTTGCTGCCAACATTTCACCCAATGCTTGTTCTGAGTCCCAGCTCATGGTGGTGGTGGGGCGCATGCCGGTTTCGATTTCGCCGAGAATCCCACGTGCTTGTTGGGTCAAGGGTTCGGGACAGGTCTCCTGAGACCACGCGTATTGGGCCGGCGCATCAAAATCCGTCGGCTCCGGTTTGCTCTGGACCCCGTTCGTCTCTCCCTCCGACCCGTCGTTGCCGGTCTTCGTCGCGACCCGCTCCGTGGCGGTAGGCTGAGGCGCTGGGCTAAAATCGAGCGATAAGCGACCGGGTAGGTGAAACATGGTAATCGTCAAAACCACAAACAACACCGCCAAGGAAACCAAAAGCGTCGGAAAAGTTCGTTTGTTCGCGACAGAGGCGCCGGGTTGAGGGGCCGAGATCCGGCGTTTTGGGGCTGGTGTGGCCGCGGGTTGCGGTGCCTGCTCCGGTTGAACCTTTGCCGGCTTGGGTGGTGCCGGTTGGGTCGCGATGTCAACCGGTGGCGTCAAGTGGGTTGGCGCGGCCATCGCTGCTGCCGCGTATAACACGGTGATATTGTCCTGGCTTCCGTTTGCCAGAGCCAAGGCGGTAAGCCGCTCAGCAGCTATTTCCGGTTGGCTTACCTGCTTGAGGCACGCCTCAATCTGTGCGTTTTCCACGTAACCGCACAGGCCGTCGCTGCACAACAACAACGCATCACCCGGTACCAATTGCAACAAGGTCGAACGTAACTCGAGCTTGGCTTCCCAATGGCTGCCGAGCGCCTGGGTGAGGATTCCGGCTTTTGGGTGATTGAGTGCCTCCCGAACAGGAAGGCCGTGATCAAAAATCAGGTCGGCCAGGTGGCTGTGATCGCGGGTGAGGCAATGAAGGCGATCCTGCTGCACATGATAGGCACGGCTGTCGCCGAGGTGGCCGATTAAAAACCCTTGGTCGGTTTCCAGCGCCGCAACCAGGGTCGTACCAAAGCGGTTGACGGCTAGAGCGTCATGTTCGTTTTGACGGCACAGATCCTGATTGGCGAGGTCGGCTGCTTCCACCATCGCTTCGCGTGCGCTCCGGCCTCGCTGGTGGGCATGATTCAGGGCGCTGGGAAACCGGCGCACCACGGTTTGGGCTGCCTCGCGTCCTCGTCCCGGTCCACCAAAGCCGTCACAAACGATGTATAAATCGCCGAAAGCCGTGGCAGACACAGCAAAACAATCTTGGTTTTCTTCGCGGTGACCTTTTTCGGTTTTCGGTGAAACAACCAGGTTCATGGACATAAGCTTTTGGTACGCAATCCCTTATTATTTCGAACATCTTACGACAAGGCGTGAAAAAGGGCGCGCTTTTAGCGTCGCCCGATTTGATTGAACAATGAATAGGTCGGTTTTAACGAGTTGCTTTACGCAGTAATTGCTTGATGAGCGTACGGTTTTTTCCATCCACTTCGGCCAGGGCCGAAAGACCCTTTTGACTTTTTGCCAAGGGATCGGCGCCGCTATCCAGCAACCCACGAACCGCATTCACGTAGCTCTTACGTGAGGCTTCAACCAAGAGCGGCTCGTTGCGCAGACCCTTTGAGTCAGGATCCGCGCCAACCTTGACCAGGAATTTGATTTTATCGGCGCTATCGGTATAGACAGCATCGACCAATAAGCGGTTGAACAAGTCCTTGTCTTCAATGCTGAATAGATAGATGACCATTTCAGCGGTGTTCGTGCTTGGGAGAGACATGGCTTGAGCTAGGAGGTTTTCGATCCGTTTTTTCGATAACCGTACGCGATCTATTTTGCCGGCGAGGATTTCCAGCATCTCCGGTTGGTTGGACTTAATCGACAGCATGAGCGGGTCATTTTTCCCTAAAACCAATTCTGTAAGGTTGGTGGTCTCCCGTTCGATCAAGCGAAACATGGCGTAGTTGCCTTGGGTGATGGTGTGGTTCAGGGCCGGAATTCCGTCGATTATCATGTCCCGGTTATGCGCACCCGCTTTCAACAGCTCTTTGGCTGTGATCGTGTTACCTGAACGAATGGCAAACGCAAGAGGCGTTTCACCTTTCAGGTTTTGCCTATTG
Organism: Holophagae bacterium; assembly: GCA_030429565.1. Taxonomy (GTDB): domain Bacteria; phylum Acidobacteriota; class Holophagae; order Acanthopleuribacterales; family Acanthopleuribacteraceae; genus Acanthopleuribacter. Next base: position 91,376 of record JAUIFE010000021.1, read on the forward strand.
ACATCGGCGCGGTTATCGATGAGTAGCGTCATCATGTTGACCGTGGCTGAATCTTCACGGACACCGGCAATCATGTGCAAAGCGGTGTTGCCGGAAGGGTCACTGACATTGGGCCGAACATTATATTTGGTTAACAAATGTTTCGTCATGGGGATGTCTTTTTTTCTGACCGCGAGCAGCAATGGATAATCGATCATACCTTCTCGACCCTTGCGGAGGGATTCATAGATATTGCCATCGGCAGAGGTTCTTCCCTGATGAATGAGACGATCCAATTTGTGGGTGCTCCCCAGACGAACCGCGTAGCAGACCGCTTCGTAGTGCGCTTTATCCCACCCTGTGCCTTCCGACGTACTGTGCTTGTAGCGTGTTCGAAGCAAGTCACCATTCTTCAACTGAGTGTTACTCAATTCAGGTTTGGCGCCGTTGTTACTTCTCTTGGCGATCTCGTAAAGGCCGATTTCTTCCTTTTCTTCGCGGACAACACCCATACCGGTGGAGAAAAGAACCTCGCCTGGTTCCTTATCCTTGTCGGATTTGACATAGTGCTCCGATTTAGAACGTTTCATGTCGACAATGCTTGTGGGGAGTTGGAACTTTTTACCTTTGGTATCGGTATAGATGAGCTGTCTTCCCGACACTTCGAAGGGACCCACGCATTCGATTTTTTTCCCGTTTTTAAGAATGATAATGCCCGCCTGAACAGAATTCACTGTACACAGGAATGCCGCAGCGAGACAAGCTTTCGCCAGAAGAGATGCTTTCATTTTTCTTGTAACCGTCCTGATTGTGAAACATTGAAATAAGAATAGGAAAGGAAAGAGTGTATAGTTGGTCGCTAAAATAAAAGCGCCATAAAAAATATGGGTCTATTGTAATTTGTTTTTTGGGAAAGTGCTAGGCCTAAAAAGTAAGAATTTTGTGAATACGCGCTTTGGTTTTCGGGTGCATCGCGGCGCGTCTATCTAAGGCGCTTGAAATAATTGGTTTATGGCTGCGTGTTGGATTTGGTGTGGTGTTTTTGTTGTCTTGGGATGTCTGGAGTTGTGCTTTTTTGGTTTTCTTTTTGGTGTTTTTGTTGTCTGGGATCTAGGGCTGGTTGTTATTTTTACGTAATTCGTCGGTGTTGATGACTCTTTCGAAGGGGATAGAGGTGACAAAAGGACCATGGCGTAGTTTGATGGTGCCTTTCATGACCAGCTCCGGCTGATCTAGCAATCCATTGATGAGATCTTCATAGGCGTGCTCTAGTTCCAGCCTTAGCCTTTTCTCTGTTTTGGTTCCGGGGGCGACCACAATGCGCTCTTGGTGTCGGTAATCTATGTATTGTTGGCCGGCATGGAGTAATACAATGTCGCATTCCGGAATATCCAGCGGCAATTTCGCATTGTTTCTAATGGCCACATCGAGGATCACACGGCGATCGGTTTCGTATTGGGCCTTGACGCCCAGCCACGCATCCATGGCGCCGGCGAATTTGGCGCCGACGGCGCGGAATTTGGTATTGCCCGCCAATGGCCGACCATCGGCGTGATACATGCCCACCAGCCGAATTTCAGTCGTACTGGCGCGATACCAGGACAACCCGTAAGGCAGAAGGTTGAGTGAGATTAATCCTGCGATGATCGACCACAAAAGGCCATACACGAATTTGTCCGCACGAGATTTTTCGGTCATCCGTTCACCTTAGACAAACGCCTTGAAACGTCGGATTTGAAAAGCAGTCACACCCACATGAAAGGTATCTGTTTCCTTAAGGCTTACCTTGACTTTAATCGATTCACCGTTGACCTGAGTGCCGTTGGTGCTCAGGCAGTCATCGAGGATGATATCGGTGTCGGTCACAAAAAGAACCGCGTGTTTTCTCGACACAGCACTGTCTTGTTTCAGGCAAACCGATGCCTTCGGATCGGAGCCAATGATATTGTGACCGGTGAAAAGCGGAAAAATGGCTTGGTGATTGGCTCTGCGCGCCAATAAGGCGGCGACGATCGGCCCGCGACTGGGCTGGGCTTGTTTGGTGATGACTTGTGTTTGTCGTGACGGTGGCGCAGCGTTTGGTTGCGGGGTGTGCGCGCTAGGTTGCGGGACTGCCGCCGGGTTTGGCGTGCGCGTGCCGGCTTGGCCGGTTGGGGGCCCTGTTACTTCGACCATGGTTTGTCGCATTGCCCGTTGCTGGGTTGGCTTTGGCTGAGGTGCTGGTGCTGGATCGCCACTGGGTGCGTTCGCTTTGCAAAACGGACATTCGGTCCAGGTTGGATCGAGACGATGTCCTTGGCCGCAGACGCTTTTGGTGCCAATCGGTAAAGGGTGCCGGCAGCCGATGCAAAACTTGGAGCCTGCCGGGCTTGTTTCTTGGCAAGAGGTGCAAATAATACTCATCAAGGGTTCCTGTCGGTCATTTCCGTCGCGGCTGAATTCAGCTTCTTATAGATGATAAACCTTAATGCGAATGGGTTCGCCCTCTTTTCTGACCAAAACCATGGCGCGATTCTCATGGGTCCCGATGAGGACGCCGTCAATGATGACCTTGCTGCCAATACGACGGCCCTCGCGATTCACACGCTGCAATGCCAATAAACCCAGGCCGCCTTTTTTGTTGGGAATCGAGTACCCAACTAAGAAGTCTTGCTCAAGACGGTAAAGCCCGGTTAATCGGGAAAAAGAAAGAATCCAGTCCACCTGTTCTTTGCGAGATGTGAGTGAAATGAATTGGTCGGGCGGCTTGCTGCCGACCCAGTCTTCCATGGTCAGTGGCAGGCGACTCACCTCGCGCACGATGCCGTCGCTTATGTCTTTGCCCTGTTCGGGTCCGTATTCGAGAATGGCCGTCGACAACTCGTCGACCACAAAAAAGTTCTTGGAAAAGCCCTTTTGGACCAACCAATGGCGTTTAAATGTGTAGTTGTAATGCATCAAGGTCGGGCGCACTTCGTAGCAGGTCGGACCAACACGGCGCAGGTTCACACCGTTTTTTTCGACGTCGACTTCGAGCAGTTGGAAGATTGACGGACGCACCGGCATGCGGCCCGCAAGTGCGGAGTTGTCTTGGGCAAAAACCCGGCTGCCGACCAAAATTAAACGGCGGTACTGAACCTTTTTGGCATGGGGGTCGTCGGCGTCAAAGGGGAAATCCGAGCCCAGGTACTTGCCGGTTTTGTCAAAGAAATGGAAGCGTCGCTCGAAACCATCGATGATCCAATAAATGCCCCGAGTTGCGTCGTAGACAAAGGTCATGATGCCGCGAATTTCCACCTGACCGGGGATGCTGGAAATCGTCCGGATTGGGTTGCCCTTGGCGTCCCAGTGGCGGAGCTCTTGGCCGGCCGCGAGCAAAATGGAGCCGTCTGTGGCGATTTGGGCGTTGTTCTGATCGAAAATGCGAAAACCATCGCTTTTTCCCAAGTCAACCATATGACTGTGGGGCGAGGTCCAGAATAACAACACCATGGCGAGCAACATGATTTTTCCCCGAAGAAACGCAAGATCCGAACTGTGTGTGTCAAGTACGCCGGCTTTCGCGAAAGGTTGAGTCGTTACGGTAAAAAGCCTGGTGTGACAATCAATCAATGGAAACGATGGAAACAGTGACGGACGGTGTAGGTTTGGCTGAGTCGGGTTGATACTGGCAAGCCGCCGCCAAACCGAAAAAGATGCGACCAAAGATCCCAACCTTAACGACGAAAGGGGGAATAGCCGACGATTAAAATTCTAGCCTATCGTTTCATGAATGCCTAGTTTACTGGTAATAAATAATTTGAAAAGTCCCGAAAGCGTACTGAAGCAGGCGAAACAAGGGCGGCGTCACGATCATTTTGGCTCAGCGTAAAAAAGCAGCGACGGCAAGCTTGTGTCGCCGTCGGCTTCCAAAAGAGAATTGTCTAGGTTTATTTTGGTTAGTGGAGATGGCTAAGGCGGCGGAAGTGCGGCTTCGGAGGATACAAAATAGGTTTTTTTACCGGTTATCTCTCGTCGCGATTGCGGCTGGATAGGAACCTGTAAGGCGAGCAAAATCATCTGGAAACATAAAAAGTCGTCTTTTTTGTTTGTGTTATCCTTTTGTTTTCGATGCGGTGTTTGATTTTTAAGGCGTGCGCGGGCCGTTCGACGACATTAGCGGTCCTTTTAAATGGGTTGCGCTTTTTCTTTGGGGGGCATGAAAAGGTGGGTGGGTGTTTTTTCGTGTTCTGTTGCTCTGGGATTGGCGCACACTTCAACCGCTCGTCTGTCATCCTGTCGCTTCACGCGCAAATGGCCTCGGTTGCATCGCCATCCAGTGCTAAAATGGCGCCGTTAACGGGGGTTTGTTGGATCGTCCGGCTGCGATGACCCGCCCGCGTTTGGTTCTCTTAGGATCAGAAGGATTGGACATGCCCAAAAAAATCACCCTGTGTAAGCCCAACGGCTTTTGTGCCGGCGTTGAACGCGCCATTAAAATCGTCGACTTGGCGCTGGAAGCCTATGGCCCGCCCATTTATGTCAACCACGAAATTGTGCACAACCAGCACGTTGTTGCCTCGTTGGCGGCACGCGGCGCCGTTTTCGTCGAAGATTTGGACGAGGTGCCCGAGGGTGCGCGCTTAATTTATTCCGCCCACGGTGTTAGCCCGAGCGTGCGCGAGCACGCCAAATCGCGTAAGTTGCGCGAGCTGGACGCCACCTGTCCCTTGGTAACCAAAGTCCACATGGAAGCCGTTCGTTTTGCCAAACAGGGCTACCACATCTTTTTGATTGGTCACGCCGAGCACGTCGAAGTTGTTGGTACCTACGGGGAAGTGCCTGAAAGTATTACGATTGTCGAGCCCTTACGCGGTCAGTCCTTGGTTGACGCTGTCGCCGCCTTACCCGAACCGCCCTCCGATAAACTGATTTACCTGACTCAAACCACGCTCAACGTCGCCGACTGCATGAACGTGGTCCAGGTGCTGCAACAGCGTTTTCCCGCGCTGATCGGCCCACCCAAGGACGACATTTGTTACGCGACATCAAATCGCCAGGACGCCGTTAAGGCCGTCGCACCGGGTGTTGACCATTTCATCGTCGTCGGGTCGCACACCTCTAGTAACTCCAAGCGATTGGTGGAGGTCGCCAAAGAACACGGCGCCGCTTCCGCGCTATATCCCGACGTGACCGCTCTCAAAGATTTGGATCTGAAACCGTTGCAGCACGTGGCCGTAACCGCCGGAGCCTCGACACCCGATGTATTAGTTGCCGCCGTCATCGATTACCTGCGTCAAAACGGCTTTGACGCTTTCGAAGAGTATCACCACGTTGAGGAGCGCATGCATTTCGCCGTGCCCGCTCACTTCCGGCGTGACCTTGAAGCCAAGGGCGTGGTGGTCTGATGACTGCCGAACTGCTGAACACCATTCCGGAGTTCTCTGCGACCGGGGGGATCCGCTTGGCGCCCGGCCAAAGCACGATTCCCGTGACCCGCCGTTTGTTGAAAATCATCGACAGCTCGCCGGTGCAGCGCTTGCGGCGGATTCGCCAGCTTAGTTTGGCGGATCGCGTTTATCCCAGCGCAACCCATACTCGCTTTGCCCATGCGCTTGGTGTTTACGGCAATATTCTGGCCTATTTGCGTCGTTTACATCGGTTTCCCGCCTTTGCCGATCAGTTTGGCGAGAAGGATTACCTGGCGATCATGCTTGCCGGCCTCTTACACGATCTCGGCCACTACCCCTGTTCCCACCAGCTCGATCACCTCGACGAATTTCCCGCGCACGAGCTGCTCACCGTTGGCTTGTTAACCGGTGATTTGACCCTCGACGGGGAAAATCTTGCCGAAATGATTTGGCGCGAATTCGCCGTTGACCCCCACGATGTCGCCGCCTTATTGGGTCCGGCCGAGGCTTTGCCCGAACATCTTAAATTACTCAAACAAATTATCGATTCGCCCCTGGACGCCGACAAATGCGATTACCTCATTCGCGACAGTTTCTTTTGCGGTATTGAGCAAGGTTCTGGCTTTGATCGCGAGCGCTTTATCGCCAATCTTGAGCCCAGTTACGAACGGCCCGTGCTCTGCATTCACGAGAAGGGTTTGGTCAGCGCGGAACGCTTTCAACTCTCGCGTTACTGGATGTACCGTTCCGTGTACTGGAGCCATACCGTGCGCTCTTTTATCACCATGCTCTCCAACGCTTGCCACTACTTGAAACCCGGCGCGATTGAGCCGAGCGATGCTTGGAACCGTCAACTGTTGGGTTACAACGACCACAATTTTCTAGAATGGTTGCTGGAGCGCGTGTCGCCGCCCGGCCGCGAACTCATCGACATGGCTTATCTCAGCCGGCGGCCCTACAAGCGTTTGTATACCGTGGCTTTTAATCATGAACCGCGCACCTACCACCGCCTTCAAGAAGAGAAAGTGCGCCGCCCGGTTAATCAGTGGTTTATTGAATGGGCTGCTCGTAAAGGGGTCCACCTTGAAGAGCACCACCTCATTTGGGATGTGCCGCCCATCTATAAAACCAACTCTTGGGAATCCTTTCCCATCAAATTGGCGAGCGGCATCGAGCGGCCAATTCACCAGGAAAGTCCCGTTATTGAGGCCTTGGGTCCGGCTTTTCTCCAAGGTGTGCGGAAAATCCGCCTTTTCTGTCATCCGCGCCTGTCGCAACTCCTCGAAGCCCATCCCAAAGAGCGACCCCATCTGCAAGAGTTTTTGAAATAGGCCGTGCCACGTGCCATGCCGAGATAAGGGAAAAACCGTGATTTATTTTGATAACAACGCCACCACCGCTGTGACGCCGGCCGTCTTCGACGCCATGTTGCCGTTCTTAAAGGAACAATACGGCAACCCTAGTTCTATCCACCAGCTTGGTAACCAGGCGCGTGTTGCCGTTGAGCAAGCACGCGGCCGGGTCGCGAAGGCCATTGGCGCCCGATCTTCTGAAATTACCTTCTGCGCCTCCGGCACCGAGGCTGGGAATTTTGCCATTGCCGCCGCTTTGCAACAGGCCAAATTAGCGGGCAAGCTCAATGCCGACAGCAACATCGTCATTACCGCCATTGAACATCCGGCCGTTAAAGCCGCCGCCGCCTGGTTCGGCAAGCTTTACGATGTCACCGTGCGTGTGGTGCCCATGCACTTCGACAACGGCGCTGTTTCTCCGGCCCCCTTTGCCGACGCTATTGACGCCAACACCTTGTTGGTCAGCGTCATGCTCGCCAACAACGAGTCCGGTTTGATTTTGCCGGTTGCCGAGATTGCCGCTCTCGCCAAATCCGTCGGCGCCCTGGTTTACTGCGATGGTGTGCAGGCACTTGGCAAGGTGCCCGTTGACGTTAAAAAGCTCGGGGTTGATATGTTTAGTTTGTCGGCGCACAAGTTTCATGGACCCAAGGGGATTGGCGCGCTTTTTTGCAAACGCGGGCTCAAGCTGCCCGCCATGTTGCACGGCGGTTCACAGGAGAGTGGGCGCCGCGCCGGTACCGAGAACACGCCGGGTATTGTCGGCATGGGTGTTGCCGCCGAGCGTGCCGCCGCCTGTGATACCGTCGTCATTGCCGCTTTGCGCGATACCTTCGAACAGGGTTTGCGCGAGCGCTTGGGCGACAAAATCCACGTCAATTTCGCCGATCTACCGCGCACGCCCAATATCAGTTCGGTCCAATTTAAAGGCGCCGACGGCAATCTTTTGCTGATCATGATGGACCAACAGGGATTGTGTGCGTCAACGGGTTCCGCTTGTAGTTCGGGGTCGTTGTCGGTGAGCCCCGTTTTGTTGGCGATGGGTTTGCGCGAGGCCGAAGCCAAGGGCACCATTCGTTTCTCTCTCTCGCGTTTGACCACCCGCGACGAAGTTGATCGCGCCCTAGACGCCGTGGTCGCCGCGCTTAAATAGCAGGGTTGTGGCGGCCCATGGAGCGTGCCGCCACAACGTCCCTTCGCAATTCTTAATGGTCGCGATGGCGCACGTAACGAACAATTTCTTCCAAGAACGACAACGGCCGTGAGACCTTTTCAAGAGCGCTCAAGGCCTCTTCCAGCAAGGTGTCGGCGTAGTCGTGTGCTTCATCGGAACCCAGGACTTTAGGGAAGGTCGCTTTATCTTGGCCCGCATCTTTGCCCGAGGTTTTGCCCAAGGTGGTGCTGTCCGATTCTTCGTCGAGTAAGTCGTCGACCACTTGAAACAACAAACCGAGTTTTTCGGCGTAAGCCGTGAGTGCGTCTAGATCATTTTGTTCCACGTCGGCGAGATGGGCACCCAAGCGCACACAAAAGCGCAGCAATGCACCGGTTTTGCGTTGGTGCAACAATTCCAGTTGCGCTTGCGACGTTTCCTGGCCGGTCTGGGCTAAGTCCATCACTTGGCCGGCGACCATGCCGCGTTTGCCGATTGCCTCGCAAAATTCCACCATGACTTGGTTGCGTTTGGCCGCGCTCAGCGTTTCGTGCGGCGCCCCGGCCAGCAACAAAAAGGCTTCGCTGTGCAGCGCATCGCCCGCGAGGATTGCATTTGCCTCGCCAAAGATGATGTGGTTGGTGGGTTTGCCGCGGCGCATGTCGTCGTTGTCCATGCAGGGCAAGTCGTCGTGAATTAACGAGTAGGTGTGCAGGAACTCGGAGGCCAGCGCAAACGGGATCGCCGCCTCGGGGTCCTTGCCAAACTCAGCCACGACCACCATGGTCAGCAGTGGGCGCAGGCGTTTGCCACCCGCCAGGAGTGTGTACTCCATGGCGCGGTCGAGCGGGTTGCAGCTCATGTCTTTGTTGGCAAAGTAGCGCACCAGTTCGGTGTCGACGCGGTCGATCCAGTGTTGAAGCTGTTCGTTTTCAATCATTACCTGTGTCCTCAAATTTGCGCGGCTAGCTTAGCCTTCGTTTTGGGTCTCGAAGGGTTCGGTTTCCATGACATCGCGGCCCGCCGCCGTCAAAATCTCAATCCGTTCTTGGGCCTGTTCCAGGGTTTTGTGGAGCGAGGCACTTAACTTAATGCCTTCTTCGTAATAACGTATCGCTTCTTCCAGCGGAACCTCGGCTGAGTCGAGTTGTGCCACAATCCGTTCTAGATGGGCCAGGCGTTCCTCAAATCCGGGTTGTTTGTCGTCTGTTTGTTGTTCCATTACGTCTCCCCACCGCCGTCGTGCGACGGCGCCTTATCTTTGCATATCCGCGTCGGCCGGCCAAGCCTCTCGCCGCACCGTTCCGATTAAAACAGTTCTTCCTGAACTTCCTCGCGCGGTTTCTCAATCACGCGCGCCGTCAATTCGCCTTCGCCGAGGCGCACCGACACCACCGATCCCACTTTCACGCCGGTGGCGCGGCGCACGACCCGCTGTTGGTCGTCAAACACAACCGCGTAACCGCGGCCCAGGATTTTGAGCGGGGAGAGGTCGCTGAGTCGCGCCGCGACCGCTGCAAAGCGCTGTTGCGCGCGTTCCAGGTGCAGACCGCTGCGTTGAGCCAGACTCCTGTCTGCTTGTTGCAGGCGTTGTTGCAGCAAAGCCAAACGATCTTGTAAACGCTGGATTTGCAAGCGTTCGTCGGCACGGGCCAGGCGTCGTTCGCCCGCATAAAGCCGTTGGGTGATACTGTTTTTGAGGCGGTACTCGGCGTCGCCGACCTTACGACCCGCCTCGTTGATGCGCGACCGCACCCGCACAAAGATCGGGTTTGATTCGGAAATGGTGATGCGCATTTTGTAGCTGAGCAGGCGTTGCTGCATCAGGCGACCCATGCGTTGCACCAGTGAATCCAGCGTTTTGCGGTACTCGTTTTTGGTTTGTACGACCAGCTCGGCCGCGTTTGACGGCGTTGCCGCGCGCACGTCGGCCACAAAATCCGCAATCGTGAAATCGACCTCGTGACCCACGGCCGAGACAATCGGGGTTTTGGCCGCGTAAATGGCGCGCGCCAATACTTCTTCGTTAAAGGCCCACAAGTCCTCTTCGGAACCGCCGCCGCGTCCGACGATGATCACATCACATGCGCCCCGTTCATCCAGAAACTGGACGCCCTCGGCAATTTCCGCCGCCGCGCCTTGCCCTTGAACTCGGGCCGGGTAAATCAAGACGTGTAAGCCGCCGTGGCGCGCGTTGAGCACGCGTAACATGTCGCGTACGGCCGCGCCCGTTGGGGAAGTGACGATGCCGATTTTGGTCGGCAGTAGGGGCAAGGGTTTTTTGTGGTCGGGCTCGAACAATCCCTCAGCGCGAAGCTGGATTTTTAAGCGCTCGAATTCAGCGCGCAGCTTGCCGAGTCCCATCTCTTCAATGCGGTCCACAATGAGATTGTACTCACCGCGCGGTGGGTACACGCCCAGCGTGCCGCTCACCAGCACCTGCATGCCGTCGCGCGGCCGGAAGCTCACCCGTTGCGCCGCCGAACGCCACATATTGGCGCGAATTTGCGATTTGTCGTCTTTAAGGCTGAAATACCAGTGGCCCGAGCTTGCCGCTTTGAAATTGGAAATCTCGCCGCACAACCAAATGCGCGGCACCGATTCAATGCGATCACGAATGAGTTGGGTAATTTGTGAGACGGATAGTGGATGTTGTTTGTTGGCGCCGTTGCTGGTTGCTGCTGCGTACATGAACACTCGATTTGGGGCGGATTTGGTCACGCCCGGTCGGCGTGTGCCTGATGTTTAACACACTCGCTTCGCTTTGGCCAAACGATCCCGGCCGCCAATGGCGCCACCGCTAAAAAAAGGCCGCTGTGAGCGGGCCCACAACGGCCTTAAAATCGCGCACGAGGATTATTGCTGAGCGCGTTGCCGCATTTTCCGGTCGCTCCCAGGCGCCCTGGCGGTTTCGCCGGTTCGCTTGGGATCTGGGAAATGAGGTCAATCCATCCCGACCGCGCTCGCCGTGGCTCTCGGCATGTTGCGTGGGTCGGCAGGATCGCGTCCCTAACCTGACACGACGCCACCAAAGGGGCTTTGAGTGGTCGCCAAAAAGAAGTGCCGGACGCAACAGGACGCTGTTATTACTTAATCCGAAAAAACGCCGTGTTTTGGATCAGCGCTTACCCCCACGTTTGGGAGAAGCAATAGGTTTTGTATCGGGTGCCCCTTTTAACGCGGGTGTTTTGCTTAATTTTCGTCCCCGATCAACCCACGCCCAATTGGTTCTTGCCGTTCCTTTGAATCAACGGTAAGGTGCAAGGGTCACTCGTTTTCCAGATGCCATGTTCGTCCCATACGCGCTGCCTGTTCAGACCTCTAAAGTAACCGATGAGAATGGTTTAAGATCATTGATTGGTGGCTTGCGTCCCGGTGCGCGCGCTGGGTGGCCTTGTCTTTCGGTCTGTCCTGTTTCCCCTTGAAAGCCCTCTTTGACTGTACCCCGTTGTCTTGTGAGGTTTGGTTATGGTTGATGCTGTTGCCGTGTTGCCCAATCGCCGTGCTGATATCCTGCGACACTACCGCCATCCTTGGGTTTTTTCCCAAGGGGTGATCAACAAGAAGGAATTGGGCGAGCCCCATATTGTTCGTGTCGCTTCCGAGAAGGACGAACATTTGGGTTGGGCTTTTTACCACCCCGCCAATGCTATTTGTTTGCGCATGGTCTCCTTTGGCCGCGATCCGATGACGGAAGAGGCCTGGCGTGACCGCATTCGCGCCACTCTCGCCATGCGCCGTGCCTTGCTCGGCGAGCGCGTCGAAGGTTTTCGTTTGATTCACGGTGAAAACGATATGTTTCCCGGTCTCAAAGTCGATCTCTACCGCGACCTCTTGGTCGTGCAAATTATGTCGACCGGCATGGAGCGCATGCGTGCCGAAATGGCTGCTTGGCTTGCCGATATTTGCGGCGCGCGTGCCGTTTACGAGCGCTCGGAAGGCCACGCTCGCAAGCAAGAAGGCCTGTCGCCGCGCCAAGGTTTCTTGCTCGGTGAATACGACTTTCCCGCCGCCTTCCGTGAGTACGATCTCGAGTTCACCGTCGATCCCACCACCGAACATAAAACCGCTTTTTACCTCGATCATCGCAATCAACGCGATTGGTTGCGGGCCCGCAGCCGCGACAAACGCGTCTTGGACGTCTGCAGCTTTACCGGCGGCTTTTCTCTCGCCGCGCTGCAAGGTGGCGCCGCCGCCGTTCACGCTGTCGATCTCTCGCAAACTTATCTCGACGTTCTTTCCCGGCACCTGCAACGCAATCAACTCGACGCCGCTCGCTTGCAAAGTACCTGTGCCGACATGTTCGAGTTGCTAAAACAAAAGCCCGACCAGCTTTACGACATCGTTGTGCTCGACATGCCCTCTTTGGCGCGCTCCGCCCGTGCCAAACCCTCCGCCCTGCGCACCTATCGCAAATTGCACCAGTTGGTTTGCGCTTGGCTGCGGCCCGGTGGCATCTTGTTGACCTTTTCCTGTTCCAAAGTCGTTGATCGCAGTGACTTTCGCCAAAGCATTTTCCTGGGATTACGCGATTGCAACCGCGAAGGATTGCTGATAGAGACCTTCGATTCTGGTGCGGATCATCCCATTCACCTCCAGTTTCCCGAGGGTGAGTACCTTAAGGGTTACGCCATCTACTTAAAGTAACCCATCGCCTTTTTTCGCCGGCTTCCTGTTTCGACCGCTGCTCTGTTCCGGTTGCATCGCCGCGCATTCCTTGGCAAAATCGTCACTTTGGCCGCGCCGGCCTTGGGATGCTGCATGGAAACCTACCGCCTCGAAGATTACACGTTTGACCTACCTCCGGACCGGATTGCGCAAACACCCGCCGCCGCCCGTGACGAAAGCGCACTGCTTGTTGCCGCTCGCGAAGGCGCCCTTTGTCATACCCGTTTCCGCGCCGTCACCGATTACTTTCGCGCCGGTGACGTATTGGTACTCAACCAAACGCGCGTCATGAACGCCCGTTGCTTCGGTTACAAAGATACCGGTACCAAGATTGAAATTTTTGTGTTGGGTATGCCTGTTGATCCCGCCGTTACCTGGGTGCTCGCCAAGCCTTCCAAGCGTTTAAAGGTTGGCGTGAAACTGCATTTTCGCCAGGCCGATGTCCATGCCGAAATCGTTGAGAAGGGTGAGCTTGGCAAATGGGCTTTGGCTTTTCCTTCGTTCGACGCACTCCATGCCGTCATGGCCCAAGACGGCGAATTGCCGTTACCGCCCTACATCAAACGCGAGGCCGGACCCGGTCAAGACGATTACGACCGGTACCAAACCGTTTTTGCGCGCGAGACCGGTGCCGTTGCCGCGCCCACCGCCGGTTTGCATTTTACCGATGCTTTGCTCGACACCTTGCAGCAGGCCGGTGTCACCGTGCTTAAGGTGACCCACCATGTCGGCATTGGCACCTTTAAGCCGCTCATTGCCGCCGACGTGCGCGATCACTTGATGGAAGGCGAGCAGTACACCATCGATGCCGCCACCGCCGACAGCCTTAATGCCGCCAAGCAGGAAAACCGTCGTATCATCGCCGTTGGCACCACTTCGACCCGTTGCTTGGAAGCCAACATGCAGCAGTTCGGTCGCTTTACCGCCGGCACCAATGTCACCGACCTCTACATCTATCCTGGCTACACCTTTTTGGCGATTGACGGTCTGATTACCAATTTCCACTTACCCGGATCCTCATTGATCCTGTTGGTTTCGGCACTCATGGGCCGCGACCGCATTATGACCATTTACCGCGAAGCACTTGCACGCGATTACCGTTTTTATTCCTACGGCGACGCCATGCTGTTGCTGCCAGGCGAAGGAGCTTTGCCCTCATGATGACTCAACGTTTTTCTTCTCGTGGCCCGCGTTTGCTGTGCCTCGCTTTGACTGCAGCGTTCATCGCGGCCGTTTTTCCCGCGCAGGCCGCCGACATTCCCCAGTACTTTGTGAAACTGATCCAACCGCGTACCTTGTTCGCGCAAAACGAGCCCATCCCCTTTATTTTGCGCGTTGGGAACCAGTCCGAGCGCAACATGCGCACCAAAAAGATTCCCGATGTGCTCGGCGCGATTGTCGTGAAAAGTGGCGATAAACGCCTCAAGCTCGATCCCAAGTTCAAGACCAAAGACTTGTTTCGACGTTTGAGCGTGCTTGAAATGGGGGCCCACAAAGACTTTCGCCTCAACCTCAAGCGCCTTTTTCCCGAGATGGCCCAAGGCGGCGTTTTCTCCATTGGCTACCAAGACGATATTTACGAACTGCAAATGGAGAACATCCGTATTGCCAAGGTTGACCTGCCCCCGCTTGACGCTCATTTCGTGGTGAAAACTTCCATGGGCGACATCACCATCAAGCTTCACGAAGATCAAACACCGCGTCACGCGCGCAACTTCGCCGTATTGTCCGCCATTGAATTTTACAAAGACATGGTGGTCCACCGTGTCGATAAAGGTTTTGTTTTGCAAACCGGTGATCCTCTCGGCGACGGTTCCGGCGGCAGCGGTTACAACCTCATGCTGGAGAACACGCCCCTGTTGAAGCACAAAAAGTACGCTGTCGGCGCCGCCCGTGCCAACGATCGCGATTCGGCGAACTCCCAGTTTTATATTTGTTTAGAGGATTCTCCCGGCTTGGATAACGACTACACCGTATTCGGTGAAGTTGTTGCCGGCTTTGAGGTTGTTGATCGCATTGGCCAAGTTCGTACCACCGGCCGTGAGGGCAAACCCGCCAACCGCCCGCTTGATGAGATTGCCCTCTACAAAGTGGAAATTGTGCCGCAAGGCAAAAACTAATCCGTTTCGGAGCCCGACATGACCCATCAGGCCGGGCTACATCGCCTGCTTGCCCGTTTCTTGGCTGAAAATTGGCGTGAATTTAATCACAGCCTGCTGCGTGACCAGCTAACCGAACCCAGCTTCCTGCTCGACCAAACGCGCGGCCGCCTGGGATTTTGGGACAAAACGTCGCGCACGATCGGTATTTCACTTGAACTTTTGCTGAATCACAGTCGTGAGGAAGTGCTCGATACCCTCAAGCACGAAATGGCCCACCAGTACGCCGATGAAGTGTTGATACCCACGGGTCAACGAGAGGCCCCGCATGGGTCCGCCTTTCGTTACGCCTGTCGTCAGCTCGGTATCGATACCAGCGCCCGTTATCGCCCCGCCGGTGAAGTGTCGCCTTTGGTGCGCCGCATTGAGAAATTGTTGCGTTTGGCCGAGAGCCACAACCTGCATGAGGCCGAGGCCGCCATGGCTAAAGCGCGCGCCCTCATGGAGAAATACGAGCTGGAAGTTGGTCTCGACCAAACCGAATTCCGCTACGCTTACATCGGCAAACCCATGCTGCAGCGCGCCACCGTAAAAAAAGTTTTGTCCTCCTTACTGCAACAGTTTTTTCAAGTGCGCATTGTCTGGTTGCCTAGCGAATTCATCGTGCATTCCAAACAGGTGTGGGTCATGGAAGCCATGGGTACCGCCGCTAATTTAGAAATCGCCCAATATGTTTTCGCTTACCTTAACCGCGAGCTCGAACACTTGTGGAACAAGCACCGCGCCGTGAACCCACACCAAAAAGGTCGCTCCTTGAAGCGCGATTTCCAAATGGGTGTGTTGCTTGGCTTCAAAAACAAGTTGGCCGCCGACCAAGAGACCTCGCTCAACGAGGCCGGTAAAGCTCTGATCCTCTTGAAACAAGAGAAGTTGGAGGGGTTTATGCGCGATCGTTACCCCGCCTTATCCAAATCTCGCGCCGGTCGGTACCGTCAAACCAGCGCTTTTTCAGCCGGCTTGGCTCAAGGCGAAAACCTCGACCTGCGTTCCGGCATCAAACGTGGCCGTGGGCAAACCCTGCTTCTGGAGCCTTAAGCCCTTCTGTTTCCTCGTTTCCCCGCCGCGCTACACCATTTTCCATAAAAGCCTGCCGTTGCTTTAGCAAAGTGGTGAAATCATTGCATCCCGGGTCGCGCTGCTGCATACTCGTTCCACCGTTGAACCCCCACAATTCGCTCTTTTTTTTACCGCCGGCCGCTGTGTTGGTTGGTTTGGAGCGAACCGTGGCTTGTGGTTCGGGATTGGTTTGAAAAGGGGAGTCGTATGCTGGAAACGTTGGATTTAACCCGTTCGATTGACAAAGCCGAATACAAGACCGAGCTCAAGCAACTCACCCGCGAATTGCGCCGTTTGCAACATCAATGCTGGGCCGCCGGATTGCCGGTCGTCATCGTGCTTGAGGGTTGGGCCGCCGCCGGTAAAGGCGCCCTTATCGAAAAGATGACCAGTACGCTCGATCCACGCGGTTTCGAGGTTCATCCCATTTGGCCTGCCGACCAGGAAGAGCGCCGTTTCCCCTTTCTCTGGCGTTTTTGGAAGCGCTTGCCGGGTCGGGGTGCCGTCGGCATCTTCTACCACTCGTGGTACACCCGCCTGCTCGAAGACCGTACCTTTGGCCGGATCGAAGAAGGTCAGGTTCCACGCGATATCGACCACATCAATCATTTTGAACGGATGCTCGTCGATGACGGCTATTTGGTGCTCAAGTTCTGGTTGCACCTCAGCAAACGCGAACTAAAACAACGCCTCAAGCGCTACGCCGAGCGCGAAGAAGAGTCCTGGCGCGTGCGCGACGAGGACTGGCATCAAGCCAAGCAATACAAGCATTATCGCGCACTTGCCGAAGACATGGTCATCCGTACCAGCAGCGGTGTTGCGCCCTGGCTACTCGTTGAAGCCAATGATCCCTATTGGTGTCGCATCAAGGTGTTGCGCACCATGGTCAGCTCTTTCAAAGCCGCCTTGGCCCGCAAACGCGACGCCGCCCCCGCCGACCACCGCAAGGCCTTGCCTGTCAGCGAGGCCATGGCCTCCGATTTCCTTGCCGGTGTCGATTTGTCCCAACAACTGTCGCCCGAGCATTACAAACAGCGGCTCGGCCAAGCCCAGGTCCGCCTGCTCAAATACCAACGCAGGATTCATAAGGAGAAAGTGCCCGTGTTGGTTATGTTCGAGGGTTGGGACGCCGCCGGCAAAGGTGGCGCTATCAAGCGGCTTACCGCCGTGCTTGATCCGCGCAGTTACAAGGTGCATGCCTTCGCCAAACCCAGCGAAGAGGCTTTAGCGCGGCCCTTTTTATGGCGGTTCTGGCAGCAGATGCCGCCCGCTGGTTCCATTGGTATTTTCGACCGCAGTTGGTACGGTCGGGTTTTGGTCGAGCGGGTTGAGGGATTTGCGCGTGATTGGGAATGGCAGCGCGCCTATCGCGAGATCAACGAATTCGAAGCTCAGCTCGTCGATGCCGGCGTGGTGCTCGTCAAAATTTGGCTCCACATAGACCAGGACGAACAACTCGCGCGTTTCGAGGCGCGCAAGAACAACGAATTCAAACGCTACAAGCTCACCGATGAAGACTGGCGTAACCGCGACAAGTGGGACGCGTACTATTTGGCAGTAAACCAAATGATTCAAAGAACAACCACCGCGCGGACACCGTGGACCATCGTCGCGGGTAACGACAAGTATCACGCAAGAGTGAAAGTAATTGAGACATTAACAGATGCTATCGAGCGCGGTCTCAAGCATCGTTGTCGCCGCTGATCCGGGCTCGAACATTGCCGGCCCTGTACTTGGCTTTTTCCTCATCGGCTGTGCCTCTTTGGCCTCCATCGCCGCTTCAAACTGATTCCCTGGTCCTTTGTCACGCTTTTTGCGCCGTATGGATCCCGGCGGCTATTCCCCGGTTTTTCGCCGGTGTCATTTGCGCATGATGGCTGCCTTGGTCTCGATCGCTGGTAGAGCAATCGTTCGCGGGGTTCAAAGGCCATGCTTGCCGGTCTCACGATGTCACCGCCAAGACCTCGACAACGTTTGTGGTCAATCATCAAAGCACCAAAACCATTCACGGTTTTAACAACCCAAGGTATCTTCGGTTCTATTGCTAGGGGACCTTTGATATGGCGGCGGTCGGCGTCCACGCGTTTAGGGGCCTCTCTTATTTAAGTCCGCCCCCTGAAAGTTCTATTCCTGTGCCTCAAGGCATTTCGAAAAAGCATCTCGAAAAATTTCGGTTGCGACCCGTTGTTTTTGCCAAGCGTGGGATTCAACCTGAGAAGCGTCGCCTGGTCCGCCTCACGAAGGGTGAGCCCTCGTTCTTTCATCAGGAACTTAACCGTTTCGGTTTGTGAAGCGCCTTGTGCCTTCAATTCAGAAATCTGGTGCTCGAGATCTAGGTGGTTTTTTTGGGTTTGAGCGCTGTTGCTTTCTCTGGGGAGCCTTATTCGATTGTCGGGTCATTGCCGAGGGGTTCCTTTGCTTGGTAATGAATGGCTGGGGGGCTGTTTGACGCTGAACAGTTTCGAGCATCATGTGTCGTGAACCTAAACCGCTCTCTCTTGCATGTGAGCCTTTTGTCGATATATTGCCGGCCAAATGTCGACAGTGTTGGCATGTTGACACTGGGGGATACTGTGTTTTTTTGTGTAAGTTGTTGGTAAAGATGGTTTTGTTTGTTGTTTTGCGAGTTGGCTTCGACTTTGCAATAGACATAAGCCGTCACCGTGAAGTGGTTTGTATCGTTTTATGGTGATGGTGCTTATCTTATAAAAGGGGTTTTAGAAAACCCTCAAATACGATAGCCCTTGAGTCTACTCCGGCTGAGTTCGGACGTTGTTTATCATTAACACATTCCTTTGGAGGAAAATCATGAAAAGTTTGGTTTTAACCCTTTTGCTTGCTATGTCATCGTTCTCACTTGCTAATCAAGCGCCTGGCGCCGTTCAAGCGAGCGCTAAGGATTCGATGTGTACCGAAATTTGCGATATTATTTCCGATGGCTGGTTTGATCGTGTCTACTGTGTATTAGAGTGCGAATTCTACAATAGTCTCTAATACGCTACAGTGCTTGCGCTGTTATTTTTCGGTGTCGGCTACGACGGCCGACACCCTTCCTACCATTAAACCTAAGAAGTACGATGTTTTGCGTAATTTTTGTCGAAAATCATTGTTTTAACAGTTTGTAAAAACGTGGCATACGGATGTTGAAAGTGTGATCATTGTTTTTATGGTTGAGATTTAGATATTTGACTGAATTTCCCTCTGTTTTGTTGTGCTTTTGCCTAAGCCGAGTGATTCGGGTGAATGAAATTGTCCAAAGCGTTGGTGCAAAATGTGTTGGAAAAAGAACGGGCGTGTCGGCTAGTGTGTCGCCCATCTTTTACGAAATTTTGCAGTTCAACAGGCTGTGCGATTTCACCGCCGAGAATCGTTTGGTTTAGGTTTTATAGGGTAAAGCGATGCCCGCAATGGGGCGATTAATACAAAAGGAGCAGTTGTGTTCTACCTGTTTGTCATGTCCCTGGTACTGGGCGACTTCCAATTTTCCTATGATCAAATGAACGACGGTTTTCGCGCTAAAATTTTCCAGGTCGACGCCCATTTTCTAGTGGTAAGTAAAAAAGGCAATGAACTTTACCTGCTCGACCAACAGGGCCAAGCGCTTCATGCCTACACGCAATCTGGTCAGGGTCCCAAAGAGTTATTTTATCCTTGGCTGATGGGCGCTCATCAGGGGCGTGCTCTGTGTGTTTCTAATCGCAAACAGGTGCTTGCCTTCGATGCTGATTTGGTGCCCGGTGATTCCTTGTTGCCCGCTCTGCCTGCCGATCTTGCGAGGGCTTCCATCCTTTACGGCATTAATGCGAGTGCCGATAAAATATGGCTGATGCACACCGCCTTCTCCAATCAAGATCATTTAGTCACCGAGTTGACCATTGTCGACGGCGCTTGGCGACAAACGGCCGCCTACTTGCCACGTCCTCAGCTAGAGTCCGGCCTTAGCCCATTGGAACAGAAAGCCAAACGTTTTATGGTCACCAGCCACAACGGCTTGGTTTTTCAGACACGGGTTACCGGTTCTCAAACTGACGCCGAGTATCAGGTATCAGTTTACAGCCGCGACAGCTTGCCACGAGGTGAAGAAGTCATGGTCTTGGTCGGTGATACAAGTGAGCTGCCCACGCTCAAAGGTGGGATCAACCTGATGAGTGAGCAAACCTTGAAAACCAAGACCGGCTACGCGGTATTGTTTCGCGCCAAAAACGATGAACCGAACGCATCGCCTGTTGCACTCTATGCCGATTACTTTGACCAGCAAGGTAACTTTACCCACCGTCGCAAGTTGCCCAACGAGTTGTATCCATGTATCAACAGCTCCGACATTTTCGAGCTGGTGGAGGACGCTGAAGGAGACCGCTACCTCAAGCGTTCTCAAGACCCACACTTGCAGCCGGCACCACTTGCCGAAACTGGAAGCTGAACCGCCTTTTTCCGGCCGTCCGGCAGCCGGCATCCATGGTTGGCTGCCTAGCAAGAGAGGGTGTTTAGGCGTTTTTCCCGGCTATCCCTTGCTCGGTCGGGCGGGTGACCGAACGCCAGGCTTCCTGGCGATTGCTGTTTCATGCAAGGTGATTTGGAAAGAGGGTTGTGTTTGATGCAAGTAAAGGATCCGCGTGTGCCGTTAGGGAGATTTTGTGAGTGCTAAATTGATTCGCCTGAAGTATTAGCTTTTCTTATGATGAGTCGTCTGGAAAGTGTACACCAGGCAAACACTTTTTGAGGTGGCTCAAAGATCGCCTGAGAAATGCCATTGTTGTGTTTGGAATGGTAAAACTAGTCGCTTAAGTGATTCTTTTTTATGCGGGCATTTTGGTCGGCAAGAAGCGGATGTTCAATCAGAAAAGGCTCGTATTAAAACAATTATCACGACCTTTACGGAGCAGATCAAAGGAATTGAAAAGGATATCAAGGCCCTGATTTGCAAGGCCAAGGAACTCAAGGCCGACGTCGCCTTGTTGATGACGATCCCAGGTGTTGGCCATTTAACGGTGGCGACGGTGATCTGTGTCGCTGGTGACTTGCGGCGGTTTAATACGAGAAAAGAATGCGCGTCGTGCGCCGGATGCAGCCCGAGGATCGTGCCATCAGGGTTGTCGATGAGAAAAAAACCGCGTCTCTCGAAAGCGGGTAATCGGTTCTTGAGACAAACGTTGTACATGGCAAGTTTAACAGCCCTGAGAGCAAAGAATTCGGTCTTCAAACAAACCTACGAGCGGTTAAAAAGAGGGGGCAGCCTGAACCTCAGCCTCCATCAGGTGAACGCGCCCTGCCGGCATTTTTTTCTTCCCAAAAGCCTTTCGCAATACAGAAGGTTTTTGTGAAGGAAAAATGCCCTTCGATAAACACGAATGCCGCAACGGCCGGAAGAAGCAGGGTGCAGAAAAACTGACAATTCGAAACATCTCTCTTGCAATCAGGCCAACAACACACTAACTGAGCTAAGCGATTCATGCTGTTTGCGTAGCCAGATATGAAAATCACGGTCACAACGATCGGTGCTGGTACAGCGCTGCTGAAAAACGCAAAAGGCTCATGCCGGAGATGTCGGATGTCAATGCCGTCTCTCTGGCCGCTAGCAAGACGAATCCTGTAGCAATTATTTGAATCTTACCTGCTTTGAGTTTTTCACGAAAACGGGTGTCCATCTGTTACCGCCTGTGGTGACGCTGTGGCCAATTCTGTAACTTGGATGGTCGAGAGAAAGAGGGTGTCCTGGCCGTCTCTTTTTGTCATGTACCTGAGGCTTGGTGACTTCCCATTTTCTGTGATCCATTGAATGAACGCTTTCGCGGCAAATTTATCAAGGCGACGGCGCTTGGCCGCAAACAACGCCGTACTTGGACGTTCTCAGCTAGAGCCCGGCCTTGGCCCGATGAAATTGAAAGCCATGTGGTTTTTGTTACCAGCCATAATCGTCTTGTCTTTCAGACACGGGTTGCCGGTTCACTTGTGGACGCCTTCTATCAAGTCTCAGTATGCAGCCGCTACCGTTTGCCGCGTGGTGAAGCGGCCATGGTACTGGTAGGCAACAATTAGCAGCCAACGCTAGCAGGTGTGACAAACCTGATATTCGTTATCCTTAAAAAACCAGAACCGGCTACGCGATCTTGTTTCACGCCCAGAACAACCAACCGAACGCATGGCCCTTGCGTTTTATGACGACCCCTTTGACCCGCGGGCAAACGTTGCCCGTCGCCGCGAGTTGTAGCCGGGTATCAACATTCCTGGCATTTTCGACCTCGTGGAGGACGCGGAAGAGGATCACTACCTCTTATGTTCTCAAGACCCGCGCCGGCAACTGGTGGCGCTTGCTGCGACCCGGAGCTGAATCGCGTTTTTCATCGAGCCCACGTATCAACCAACATTCGCTGGTGACTCGTTCGCAAGGGAGGGGTGTCCTGGCGGGTGTTGACGGACCGAAAAAGCGGGTGTCCTGGCAATCTGCCGCCCATTCGGCGTGGAGGAGGCACAAGGTCAAGCCTCAAAGTCCCATCAAAATAGCTGCAAAAACACAATCGATACATCTTTCGGGTAAAAAAACTGAACTAAATAAAATCGATGCAAGAAGATCCCAGCCGTATCCGGGGGCTTGGTCAAAAGAAACGCATCCCATTCAAAATATGCAGCTTAATAGAGTGGCGCGTCCTTGATGACCGGAAGTGTTCCGCAAGCAATTTGATTCGCCACAAGTGCGCGAGATCAAGTTTTTCCTGGATTTTGCTTTTCATTTTGTTTTTTTCGTCTATATTGTCTTTCAAGGCGGGGTTGATTTCGTCTAAGTATCTGTTAATGAAGATTTTAAGTCTCCATAGTTTCTCCACAATCTTCACATTTTCTACACAATGTTGCTCTTTTGAGGGTGATTTATCGTAGGAATCAGAATTTTCTTAAGCTTGTCGCCAAGGATTGATCCATGACCCTCACAACCAATTGTTTCAGCACTCAGAGCCATGCACTTTCTCAACCCAGCCGCGGTCTCAAAAAAATGCAAGGGCTCGCCCAACAACCGGTTACAGAAACCGAATTAGATCATTCGTGTTTCGAACTGGTGCCGAATCAACGGCAATTTTGGGAGGACTTGATGGAAAAGTTGCAATGTCCGGCGCTGAACGTGGGTTCGCTGGTTGTGATTCCGGCCGCTTTGGACATGACACTCTTTTTCAAGGCTTATCAGGCAACGCTGGCCATTCACGATGGGCTTTCAATGGTCCTGGTCCGTGGCGCCGCCGGCAAAACCGTGCGCCAACGGCAACATCAGGCGACACCCTTCATTGAATTCAACGACTGTTCCGATCAAGCCGATCCCCACCTTTGGGCAACGCGCGATGCCGGCAAACTGGCCGATGCACCCCTTGACCCCTTCGCCGGCCCCCTTTATCGTTCCAAAATTTACAACCTCGGTACGGCGGGTACGGCCTGGGCTTTTGTCAGCCACCATATGGTATGCGACGGTTGGTCGATGGCCATGTTCGTAACAGATGTGGTGCGTACGTATCGCGGTTTACTCGATGGTCGCAACGAGCAAGTCGCGCGGCCGTCTTTTGCAGCCTGGGCCCGCGAAGGCGTGTTCAAGAAACCTAAAAAAAGCGACGAACATTGGCGCAAACGGTTAGCCGACACGGGTGAATCACTTTTCGGTCAACCGACGAACAAAACCCGCACCAAACGCCGGGCCTGGCGCCAAACTTGGTCGGAAGCTGAAACGGATCAGTTGGCATCGTTTTGCAGCAAGGATAAAAGCCAAGCGGCGCGCGTGATCCAAGGCTTACTTGGGGCGACACTTGCCTATTATTTCGGCAAACGTGATTGGGTGATGGCCCTGCCCACAAGTAACCGTGTCAACCGCAAGCAAAAGGCCATGTCTGGCCAGTTTTCTTCTTCGCGTCCCTTTCCTTGGCGTTACCAAGCGGACCTTTCACTCAACGAGTTGCTAACGCAAATCGGCCGCGACTTGTTCGGTGATTACCGTGCCGGTGGCTGCGATATGGCCGAGCTCGCGAAAACCTTGGGCACCCGTCAAGGTGGCAACCAGCCGCTGTACGACGTAAGTTTCAACGTGCTGTCGGCAAACGACTTTGACTTCGCGTTTGACGGTCATAAGGCGACGATTGCGTACCTGCCCTTTCAACACTACGTTCACCCTTTAGAGGTCGCGTATATTGAAACGGACGGCGGTGCACGCTCTTCGATGGTATTCAATTACGACCCCAATGTTTTGTCGGAAGAGGACATTCGCCAAATTTACACCTGCTTCATGACCCTATTGCAGCGGGCCACCCAAGACAGCACCTGCTCGCTTGCGACGCTCGTTGCAGACTGTAACAGCCAATCAACGGTGTTACCGGCCAATAAAGAGAACTGCGGCTGAAGGCCACGCCATTCGTAGGGAATGGCGGCGGATACTGTGACCACTCGCCTTTTTTGGTGAACAGCCAGGACGGCTGAAATGGGTGTCAGCCCACCTTTCGTTGATTTTGACGCGGTTGTTGATCAAATCCGATAATCGGCTTAAAGCAATAAGAAGAGCGATGACGCGCGGCAGTTTTATATAAATATATGGAATTAAATGGCTTGTTAACATGATCGCTCCGCTCATTGGGTGCGCGCCGATCGCGGCCCTGGTCCGCTTTTTAAAAGCCATTTTGCTCCAGATCTTTAGGCAAATCCTTTCGCTCCTATCGCACTTCTTAGGTAAAAGTGTAGGTCGATTTGGTGCGTTGTTCTCCGTTGTTGCCGTTACCGCATCTCGCATGAAGGCGACGGCGGCAAGAATGAATTTGTGGTGTTCGTGCCGGGAAAGTGGCATGTCATGAGTTAGGTCGGTTCCTAGCCGTTAGATTGGCCGAGAAGATGGTCGGGTTCAAAGCAAGCAAAGGGCAAGGTGTTCCGTCACAGAGAAGCGTTCTCAGGTTCTCGTTTTGAGTTGTTTATGCCGCAAAGGACTGTGTTGGGAGTATGCCGCAGAATATTTCGATTGGTCGGCCGGAAAAAGTGGGTGTCCTGGCAATCTGTGTTTCGATTGGTCGGCCGGAAAAAGTGGGTGTCCTGGCAATCTGGGGTGTAGCAGCAACGTGCTTCTGAAAAGCTCTTTTTTGCCGGTGCCTGGAAGATTGGTCGCGACGCTGTTTTGGGGCGGTGAAACGACTTACAGCGGTATCGGGCGCGTGCGGCGGTGGCTAGGGGGCGGGGCCGGAAAAAAAATAGCCCGACGATGGAGGTCGTCGGGCAAGTCCCCGCTGGCAGTGGGAAAAAAATCAAGCCACTAAGTAGTGCTCTCGAAATTTGCTCTCGTACAGGTTTCAACCTCATGCCGCGGTCGGTTGTTGACCTCCGCGTGCATCAGGTTGTCCCCAATGTAAAAGATGTGTTTCGGCGCGACAATCCGTGATGTCCCGAAGCGGCGGAATTAACGTCGTGAAACGATGTTACCTGTGTGAGTGGTGGGGATTCGTGTCGTGACTGGTGGTTTGACCAGAGGATGCCGGTTTGGGGACTGTTTGTTTGGTGTTTTGCGGTCGTTCAGATGGGGTTGCCTGGCTGGGTGAGCTTGTCATCGCTAAACGAGCTGGGATCAACCTTTGGTAAAACCTGTGCTTCTGAGGGTGGGGCCTTGAGGATTCTGTGCGGCCACTGTCCCGGTTGCGTCATCTATATAATACGAATGTACGATGGGGTGAGGCTGCGACCCGTGCCGGGCCCTTTTTGGTGTGCCGGCCACAATTGGCCCAATCAGCAAGGGCCGCCGGTTAAGGAGCGTTGCGATGGTTTGGTTGGCGGGAGTGGACGGTTGTCGGGCCGGTTGGGTATTGGTGCAGGCTTTTTGGGACGGCGCCAACCTAACGCGATGGGAATGGTCGTGCCTGCCCGAGATTGGCGCGCTCGATGGGTTAGCCAGGCGTCCGCACCTGCTGGCGCTGGACATGCCGATCGGCTTGTTTGAAACCCCGCAAAAAGGCGGGCGTTTGTGTGACCGGCTGGTGCGCAAGGCCTTGGGGCCGCGTCGGGCCAGTGTCTTTTCGCCACCCGCGCGTTGCGTGTTTGACGAGCCCCGCTTTCGTTCGGGTTTGGGTGTGTCGATTCAGGCCTACCACCTGACGCCTAAAATCCGCGAAGTTGATGCTTGGATTGACGTTCACAAGCAACGCTGGTGTTTTGAAGCGCATCCTGAATGGGCTTTTGCCTGTTTGGCCGGTGCGCCGGCGGCTGCCCCGAAACGAACCCTCGCCGGTTTCCGCGAACGTTTGGCCGCGCTTGAGGCTGCGGCGGCCGGGTTTGCACCATGGTTCCACAGCCTGGGTCGGCTTGGGCCTGGCATCCAACGCGACGATTTACTCGATGCCTGTGTGTTGGTCCACACCGCCCGTCGTCGTGTCCTCGGTCTCGCTGAGCGGGCGCCCGTCGAACCGCCGCGTGATGCGCGTGGTTTACTCATGGAAATTTGGGCCTGAGGCGGCGGGTGAGATGGAGACGGCGTCGCGTCGGAGCGACGCTCGCCTCGTTTGATGTGGGTTTATTTGTCGACCGGTTGACCTTCCTTCTGGTCGGTCTGGGTTTCTTCCGGTGCCGCGAGCCCTGGCTGCTCCTCTTTGGGCGCTGTTTCCGTCGTGATTTCGACTTCTAATTGTTCCGGTTTGGCTTCGACCCACTTTTTCATGTTGTTCAGACCCGCTTCGAAGTCCGGGCCGACCATGCGGTCCATGTTCATGGCGAACAGTTTGTACATCGGGTTGGAACCCACGCTGCCATTGTTGTTCCAGGTCACGCGCGTGACCGTGGGCGACACTTCTTCCAGGCTCATGATGATTTGCGAGCTCATGCCCATTTCGGGAAAGGTCAAACGGTACTCGACGCTGTCGTTGGGCTTGGTTTGGATACATTCCATTTCACCATTGCCTTGGGACTCGGAGATCCAGGCGGTTTTGGCGCCGGCGCCGGTGTCGGGACCGCTGTAGGTGATGTTCATTTGGGGATCGCGTTCGGCCCAAATCATCCAATATTTCCAGTTTTTGAGTTTATTGACGGCTGGGAAAACATAGGCCTTGGGTGCTTCGATTTGAATCGAACGGGTGACGCTGAAATCGGGTGACACGAAAAAGGCCAAGAAACCAACGAACAACAGAACGACGGCGATCAACGTGGCGGCGAGAATTTTTATGACTTTCATATAAGTACCTCGGGAATTAAACCTTTTTATCGAGAAGCAGCAATAGGGCAGTCCGGGTTATCTAGGGTCCGGGCCGATCAGGGCAGGCCGAAAAGAACGGCGTGTCCAACGCACAACCAATTGGGCGACAGCGTTGCGCAGCGTGGCTGGAAAGGCGGCGGCGTCGATTTTGACAAAAACACGGATAGCTTGCGCCTATCATAACCGAACGTTTGAGCCGGCGGTATTTCGACAACGAATTTCTCTTTTTTTTCAAAAGGGCATGGGGTGCAAAAAAAAAGCCCGCCGAAGATCGGCGGGCAGGGTGAACGAAAATAAGGAAACGAATTAGCTGCAACCGGTGGTGGAACCACAAGTGTCGCATTTAAGGCAGGTGCCGTTGCGTACCAGCGTCAGGTTGCCGCACTCGGGGCAGGGATCGCCTTCGTAACCCTTGAGTCGGGCAACGCGGACGGTTTGCTGCTGCTTGGTTTGTGCGGTTTCGGTGATTTGCTGGGCGGTTTCGGCGACCACTTTGGAGTATTCCCAGTCCATATCGTCCATGGGTTCTTCTGAGGAAACGGCGTCATCCGTCGTTTCCTCTTCCACCGGGGGGACATGGGCGTATTCCGTACGGTGCAAGTAGGTGAGACCCAACTCGCGGAAGACGAAGTCAATGACGGAGTCGCAGAACTTGACGTGGTCGTGACCATAAACCGGGCCGGATGGCTCGAATTTGGTGAACACAAAAGCATCGAGATACTCGTCGAGCGGTACCCCGTACTGCAGGCCGAGGCTGACTGCAATAGCGAAGCAGTTCATCAGGCTGCGGAAGGAGGCGCCTTCGCGGTGCATGTCGAGGAAGATCTCGCCCAGGCGACCGTCGGGGTATTCGCCGGTGCGCAGGTAGAGCTTGTGGCCGCCGATGGTGACCTTCTGCGTGTAGCCGCCGCGGCGGTTGGGCAGTTGGTGACGCTGGTGACGGGTGTACATTTTGGTGAGTTGTTCAGCGGCTTTTTGGACCTTGGCCTTTTTGGCGGTGGGCGCCTCGGCCGGTTCGGCAAAAACGTCCTCCGATTGGGTCGACAGCGGCTGGCTCAACTTAGAACCGTCACGGTACAGTGCAATCGCTTTTAGGCCTTGAGCCCAAGCGAATTCGTAGATGGCTTTAACTTCGCCGACGGTGGCTTCGTTGGGCATGTTAATGGTTTTGGAGATGGCGCCGGAGATGAACGGCTGCGAAGCGGCCATAATGTTGACGTGGCCTTTGGCGGAAATGTAGCGTTTGCCTTTCAATCCGCACTTGTTGGCGCAGTCAAACACGGCGTAGTGTTCCTCTTTGAGTTCGGGTGCGCCTTCGATGGTCATGGTGCCGCAGCAGAACTCATTGGCGGCGGCAATTTCTTCCGCGCTAAAGCCGAGGTGGCGCAGCAGATCGAAATCCCAATTATCTAACTGGTCCTTGCCCACTTTGAGGTTTTCGACCATAAATTCGTCGCCCAGTGCGTAGCGATTAAAGGCGAATTTAATATCAAACACGGACCCCAAAGAGCCTTCCAGTTTATCCAGGATGTCCTGTGTAAACCCTTTGCTTTTTAGTGTTTCGTGGTTGACGCCAGGGGCGTTTTTGAGGGTGCCGGTACCTTTACAGTAGTCGGTGATCGCTTTGATTTGGGGGCTGGTATAACCCAGCTTCTCAAGCGCCGCGGGCACCGAACTGTTGATGATTTTGAAGTAACCACCGCCGGCGAGTTTCTTGAACTTGACCAGGGCGAAGTCCGGCTCGATGCCGGTGGTGTCGCAGTCCATAACCAGGCCGATGGTGCCGGTGGGGGCGATGACGGTGGTTTGCGCGTTGCGGTAACCGTGTGCTTCACCCATGGCAAGGGCGTCGTCCCAGGCCTTTTTCGCGGCAGACAGCAAATAGGCAGGGCACTGGTTGGCGTCGATGCCCAACGGCATGACGTCGAGGTTTTCGTATTCCTCGTGGTCGGCGTTGTAGGCGGCGCGACGGTGGTTGCGCATAACCCGTAACATGGCGTCTTTGTTGTCGGCATAGCCGGGGAAGGGGCCGTGTTCTTTGGCCATTTCAGCCGAGGTTCGGTAGCTGGTGCCGGTCATAATGGCGGTAATCGCGCCGGTGAGCGCCAGTGCTTGTTGGGAGTCGTAAGGGATGCCGCTGACCATCAGCAAGGCACCGATGTTGGCGTAGCCCAAACCGAGGGTGCGGTAGCGGTAGGACTTGGCGGCGATCAGGTAGCTGGGATATTGCGCCATCATGACGGAGATTTCGAGAACCACGGTCCAGAAGCGGCAAACCTCTTGGAACTTTTTGGTATCGAAGCGGCTGGAAGCGGCGTCGAGAAACTTAATCAGGTTCACCGAAGCGAGGTTACAGGCGGTATCGTCGAGGAACATGTACTCGGAACAAGGGTTGGAGGCGTTGATGCGACCACTGACGGGACAGGTATGCCACTCGTTAATGGTGGTATCGAACTGCAAGCCGGGGTCGGCACTTTGCCAGGCGGCGACCGAAATGCGTTCCCACAGTTCTTCGGCGCTGATTGAACGGGTGACCTTCTTGGTCACGCGCGCCGTCAGTTTCCACTCTTCGCCTTTTTCGACCGCGTTCATGAACTGGTTGGTGATGCGCACGCTGTTGTTGCTGTTCTGGCCGCTGACGGTGGCATAGGCTTCGGATTCCCAGTTGACGTCGTAAACGTCAAAGTCCATTTCGCGGTAGCCCTGACTGCAGAGTTGCAGCACGCGGTTGATGTAAGACTTGGGGACAAAGCGTTTGGCGGCTTCGACCATGGCCTTACGCAGGGCGTCGTTTTGGTAGGGGTCGACGTTGGGTTCGTCCTTGTCGGCATCGGCCCAGGCTGCGTCGAACACGGCTTTTAAGGTGTGCTTACACATTTGGCTGCCGGCGACCAGGGACGCGACCTTTTGTTCTTCGGTCATTTTCCATTCGACAAATTCAACCACATCGGGGTGATCGATATCGAGGGTAACCATTTTGGCGGCACGGCGGGTGGTTCCACCGGATTTAATCGCACCGGCGGCGCGGTCGCCGATTTTGAGGAAGCTCATCAGGCCGGAGGATTTACCGCCGCCGGAGAGGGGTTCGCCGATGGCGCGAATGGCGCTGAAGTTCGTGCCGGTGCCGCTACCGTACTTAAACAAGCGTGCTTCACGGGTCCACAGATCCATGATGCCGCCTTCGTTGACGAGGCTGTCATCGACACTTTGAATGAAACAAGCGTGGGGTTGTGGGTGGGTGTAAGCGTCTTCGGAGGCGCGAACCTCGCCGGTTGCCGGGTCGGCGTAGTAGTGACCTTGGGCCGGGCCGTTAATGCCGTAAGCCCAGTGGAGACCGGTGTTAAACCATTGTGGCGAGTTGGGGGCGACCATTTGGCGCGCCAACATGTAACAGAGTTCGTCGTAGAACGTCTGGGCGTCGCCTTCGGTGTCGAAGTATTTATGTTTCCAGCCCCAGTAAGTCCAACAGCCGGCCAAACGGTTAAAAACTTGGCGTGCATCGGTTTCCATGCCGTACTGTTGCGTTTCCGGCAACAGTTCCAGCGCCTCTTGGTCGGGTTGTGAGGCTTGCAGCCATTCGGGTACGCCTTCTTCCGGCAAGCGTTGCACGTGGGTGGGGACGCCTGCTTTGCGGAAGTACTTTTGGGCAAGGACGTCGACGGCGACCTGAGACCAGTCCTCGGGAACAAGTGCGTTGTCTACGGAAAAGACAACTTTCCCGTCTGGATTGCGGATTTCGGAAGTACGGTGACCGAAAGGGATGTCGCTGTAGGGCGAAGCGCCTTTCTTTGTAAATAACCGTTTGAATTTCATGAACCCTGATCCCCTTAAAAAAATATCTTCTACAAAAAAGCAAACTGACGTCAGGACAGTCGTCGTCGCCGGCCGCCGCATTGAAGTCAATCTGGTATCGTGTGTGATGTTGGCGGATTATAGCACCGCATCTAGTGGGAGTAAATAAAAAAGGCCACAACATCTTGTGTGGTGCTTGTCTTGGAACCACGATTCGCGCAGCTTACTGTTTTTCAAAGGGTTGGCGCTGAAGTTGGCCGTCTTTCGGGTGTTGAAAAAAAATAGACTGCTAAAAAAAACAGCAAAAACGGGGGTGTTGACGCTGTTTGACGTTGGCGCGGGAATTTTTCGAGACGTGCAGCAACGCGTCGATAGCAGGTGCTTTTACGGTTCTCAACGGTTCCATGGCGCCGCACGCTTCGCCCTCGGCGTGATTGGGCATCGATGGTTTTTTTGTGAAAAGGCTCCGGTGCTGTCGTTCTTGCACGCACGGAGCGGGTAAGCGATTGGCGGTTGATCGGCACCGTGCGTTGAGGCCTTGCCGCTGTGATGCGTGTCTGCGCCCGCAAAACCCGGTTTAAAAGTGGTGTGGTGGCGGCAAATCACACTATCTAAGTAAGTTAGATCCCGGTGTTGGCAAACTCTGTGTGCGCTGTGTCACGTTTTCTTTGCCTCATCACCCGTGGTCGATCAACGTAAGCAGTGCAGAAATTACCAAAATCAAACAGGTGATGAAAGGAAAAACCAGGCCTTTACCAGGTCGGAACGGTGAAAGCTTTGGTGCCCATAGTGTTCGAAAATGACTTTTTACATTGGTGCTTTGACAGCCTTTAAAAACGGTTTCGACGCCTTGACGAATCACCAAGGGCCTGCTATCGGCAGTCGACGAGGCGCGGGTCACGTGGCGACAGGGTCGATTTTGCTGTTGGTTGTGTTTTGAAAATTCACAGGTGAAAAAAATAATAGCGCCAGGTAGAATGATTTTCGTGGGTTTGGCTCGAAACGAGCTGTTTATGAAAAACGTTACTGCTGAAGGGTTTGCTTTTTTCGCGTTGTTGTTAGGCGCGCTTTCAGCATGGCATCTTGGTCCGTCACCTTGGTTGCGTTACGGCTTCTGGGTGCTTTTATCGGTCTGGGTTTTCGCCTGGTTGCGGGCCCGCCGGTGTCGGTTTATCCTGGTGCCGTTGGCCGGGTTGTTAGGTGCCGCCGCCGTCGCGCGTGGCGCCGACCGTTTGCAAGTGCAACAGCCCGATTCCGCTTGGGCGGACCGGCCATTTTTACTGCTAGGGCGGGTGGTGCAACAGCGCGAAACGCCTTTTGGCCGACGGCTGGTATTGGAAAAGGTGCAGGTGCTGCGACCGGCCGTTCCGTTCCAGTTAACCCGACTTGTGGTTTACGTGCCGGAACAACCGCCGGCCGATTTGGTTGCACCGACTTTGCGCGCTTGGGTGCGTTTGCGCTCGGTGGTGGCACCGCGCACTGTGCCGCATCCCATGGCCGCCTTGCAGCAGCGCTATTTGCCTCGTTGGCAAGGGCGGGTTAAGTCAGCCCTGTTAATGCGTTACGAGGGGAAGCGCGGCGAGGTTGGGCCGCGCGATCGGCTTAACCCCGCCAACCGTGAGTTGGTTGGCTTATTTAGTGCCAATGGTACGGCGCCTTTATGGCGCGAGCGGCTGGGTTGGACTGGTTTGGGTCACCTGCTCTCGATCTCGGGCTTGCACTGTGGTTTGTTTTGGTTGCTGCTGCGGTTTGGCTTGACGCCGGTGCGCGCACCGTCGGTGCGTTTGGTATTGGGGTGTTTGGGTTTGCTCGCCTTTGCCGGTCAAATGCGTTGGGGGGACTCCGTGGTCCGCGCCGTGATGTTTTTAATGGTGTTTCAGGTGTTGGGCGCCGGTGGCCGGCGGCGCTCGTGGATGCGCGTTTGGGCGGTGACGGCGGCGGTGTGGTTGCTCCTTGTGCCCGAGGCGCTTCTGCGCCCTGGTTTTTGGTACACCTTTGCGGTGAGCTTGGGTTTGGTGGTCGGGATTGGCCCGAGACGACCGCCGAGTCCGCTGGAGCATCCGTGGTCGCCGCGCTTGACCGGGATGCGCGCCCTGATCGCGGCCCAAGTTTTTGCGTTGCCGGTCGGTTTACTGTTCGGGCCTCGATTGAACTGGGCCGCCTTTGTGTGGAATGTGAGCGCGCTGCCGGTATTGGTATTGCTCTTGGTTTTGTTCCTGCTCGCGTGCCTGGGGCGCTGGAGTGATACGGTGGCGGGACTTGCGAATGCGGTCGACGCCCTGTTTGAATCAAGCCTGTTGTGGTTGCGGCAAAGCGAGGGGTGGGGTTGTGAAGTGCGCTTCCCCTGGTCGATGATGGCGGTTCTGGTGGCGCTAACGCTTTTATTTGTTGTGCTGAGGTGTGGCGGTCGAGAGCGGCGCTGGCTGCTTTGTGCGTTGCTCGTCGCGGGCGGACGCGGTTATGGCAGGCCTTGGCAGGGGGATCGTTTGGTGGTGTTGGATGTGGGTCAGGGGTCTTGTGCACTTTTAACGACCGCCGCTGGTGACGGCTGGTTCATCGATGCCGGTGGACGTCTGCCGGCCGGTGTCAATTGGGGTCAGGTCTTGCGGCTTTACGGTGTGAAGCGCTTGCGCGGAGGTTTGGTTTCTCATTTTAACCGCGATCACTATCGGTTTTTGGAGACGACAGGGGTGACCGTGCCGGTTTGGGTGCCGCAACGGCGTTACCATGAATTCCTCGGCAGGCATGCGCCGGCAAATGTGGCTTGGCAAGGCGTGGCGGCGGGCGCAGAAACGCGGTTTGGGGTGTTTCGGTTGACGGTGATTTGGCCGTCAGAAAGCTATCATGGGCACAACGCCAACGAGGAAAGCCTGGTTGTGTTGGTGACGACGCCGGCGGGCCAGGTTTTGTTTCCCGGTGATGCGGGTACCTTAACCGAGCCGGCTTGGGCGCCGGCGGCCCAACCTGGACAACGAATCCTGATTGCGGGCCATCACGGCAGTCGCTCGGCGACAGGGCCAAGTCTGTTACGGCGATTTCGGCCACAATCGGCCGTTTTCTCCTGTGGGGCAAACAACGTCTTTGGCCACCCGCACCCGCGGGTGACGGCGCGCCTTGCCGCGGCCGGTGTGGTGTGCCACAGCACGGCGACGCAGGGAACCTTGGTGCTCTGGGAAGGAGACCCTTGAGGGCGGTGTCTGGATTGTGGCGTTTCGTCGGCGGCTGTCCAGGAAAAAATGAAGTTGTTTGCACTGGATGTTCGGTTTTGGCTGCGAGGAAGGATTTACGTGTGTTTTGTCCATGGTCGGTTTCTCGGCGCTGCTATGCGGTGGATCCGCGACATGTGCACGGCATGCACAAAGGTGGCTTTGGAACTTGGATCTTGAAAATACGAAGCTATCTAAGTTAAGGTGAATGATCTTGTTTGTGTTTCTATGGCGGCTTCGAGAGGTTGTCTCTGGTGGCGACGGATATCATGTTTCTTGTAACCTGGTCCGTTTGCGCGTCGCGCTGCTCCCTCTCATGATTCATGCCGTCGTCTTGGTTTTTCGGCGGCGAAGAAACGCGGCTCACCGTGTCGTTTTCGCTTTCCTTTGGCCATTGAATCGCGTGATCGGACACCTCGAACAGATGATGGGATGTGTCGCCGCCTTCTTGAGGTGCGCCATTCGCTTCCGTTTTTGGTTTTGCGCATGAGATGCCGAATGAAACAAACCCGCCGGCTTGGCTCTTGCTCCTGGCGCACGAGCCTTGTGTGAAAAACCAACCGGAATATGCGCATTTTGTGCGATTTCCGTTTTGATTTGACTGGTGATTGATGGGCGGGACACCTATGGACCACGATTGTAATCGCATTCTAATTGTCGACGACACCAAGGAGATTCACGAGGATTTTCACAAGATCCTGAACTCCAACCGATCGGCGGTAAATGAAGATCTCAAGCTGATTGAAAGTCAGCTCTTTGACGACGAAGAAGAAAAACCGGCGAAAAGCACCTTCGACACTGCACGGATTGTTTACCGACTCGATTCCGCGTTTCAGGGTCAACAAGCGATTGACATGGTTGACCAAGCGGCGGCAGAGGATGATCCCTACTCGCTCATTTTTATGGACGTACGGATGCCGCCCGGGCTAAACGGTGTCGAGACCATGGAACGGATTTGGTTGAATCATCCGTTGATCGAGGTGGTGATCGTCACCGCCTACTCCGATTATTCCTGGGAGCAGATTTTGGATCGCGTCGGTTCAACGGATCGTTTGATGTTCCTGCGCAAGCCTTTCGATCAGGTTTCGGTCAAACAAATGGCGTTGGCGTTAACCAAAAAATACAGCCTGAACCTCAAGGTTCGCGGCAAGATCGATCGTATTCAACGGGAGATTCACGAGCGTAACAACCAGCTCGAACGCATGTTGAGCGAGTTAAAAGTAATTGATTAGCTCGCTTTAGCCACGGCTACGACACGACATAAAAAAAGCCGATCCCTCGGGATCGGCTTTTGGTTTTTTAGGGGCGTGGCGCGCTTAAGTGACGCTCCAGGTTTCGCCTGCTTTAAACAAGTCCTCGAGTTTGCCAACGCCCGCTTTTTCCTGGGCGGTGCGTACCTGGGCTTCCAATGCTTCTTCGTAGCATGGGCGCTCGATTTGGCGAAAAACGCCGACAGGCACGGGAAACTCCGGGTGTTCCATCGCGGCCAAAAAGTTGGCGTAGATCGGTGACTTTTGGCGCGAGTCGTGAACCAGCAGAGTGGAAGGATCGGTTTCCTCGGTTAACTCTCGTACAACCGGGGTCAACCCTTCGAGGAAGACACCCTGCTTGACGTCTTTGCCGGCAACCAATGGCTCACCTTCTTCAAGGTGAATCATGTTCTCTTCGCGAACTTTGCGGTCATAAACATCGTCAAAGGCGTCCTTATTGAAGATGACGCAGTTTTGGAAGATCTCGACGAATGAGGTGCCTTTGTGGGCGGCTGCTTTTTCGAAGGTTTCAGCCATGTGTTTGGGGTTGGCGTCGTAGGTTCTCGCGACGAACGAAGCTTCCGAAGCAAGGGCGAAACGAATCGGGTTGACCGGTTGTTCCACCGAACCCATGGGGCTGGATTTGGTTTGTTTGCCGGTTTCGGAAGTGGGGCTGTACTGACCTTTGGTCAAACCATAAATACGGTTATTGAACAGCAGGATGTTGATGTCAAAGTTGCGGCGTAAGGCGTGCAACAAGTGGTTGCCACCAATGGAGAGGCCGTCGCCGTCGCCGGTAATCAACCAGACGCTGAGGTCGGGGTTGGCGATTTTGAGACCGGCGGCAAACGCAGGTGCGCGGCCGTGAATGGTGTGGAAGCCGTAGGTTTCCATGTAATAGGGAAAACGGCTGGAGCAACCGATGCCGGAAACAAAAACAATGTTTTCCTTGGGGATGCCCAGTTTTGGCATGGTGCCTTGGATGGCGGCCAGGATGGCGTAATCACCGCAGCCGGGACACCAACGGACGGTTTGGTCCGATGAAAAATCTTTTTTGGTAAGCGTCGCGCTTTTGGTCACGGTGTCCTCCTATGCTTGATGTTCTTTAAAGAAAGCCAGCAGCTCGGAGACCTGGAAAGGTTTGCCTTTGACTTTCAAGAAGCTGTTCGTTTCACGGGCAAAGCGGGCACGAATCAAAAGGTCGAGTTGACCGTTGTTGAGTTCGCAGACCAAAATGCGGCGGTACTTCGCCAGGACCTCGGCGGTGTTGGCCGGAAACGGGTTGAGGTACCGGAAGTGGGCGGCGGCGATGTTGCCTCCGTCATTGTTGAACTGGTTGACGGCGGTGAGGATGGAACCGTAGGTTCCGCCCCAGCTCAAGACCAAGGTATCGGCGTCGGCGTTGCCGATGATTTCCAAGGGCGGCACATCGTCGGCAATACCGGCGATCTTAGCGGCGCGTAAGTCGGTCATCTTTTGGTGGTTGTCGGGATCGTAACTGACGTTACCCTTGATGTCGTCCTTCTCGAGTCCGCCGATGCGGTGTTCCAGGCCGGGTTGACCGGGCACGGCCCAAGGGCGCGCCAAGGTTTGTTCATTGCGGCTGTAGGGTTGGAAGGTGGCGGGGTCGATGTCGTGGCTGACCTCGATCTGGGGCAGTTGATCCAAGTTAGGAATCTTCCAAGGTTCGGCGCCGTTGGCGAGGTATCCGTCGGAAAGGATGACCACCGGGGTCATGTACTTAACGGCAATGCGGAATGCCTCAATTGCCATAGTGAAACACTCGCCGGGCGTGGCCGGTGCCACGACCGCCATCGGTGAGTCACCGTTGCGACCGTACATCACTTGCAATAGGTCTGACTGTTCGGTTTTGGTGGGCATGCCGGTAGAGGGGCCGGCCCGTTGAACGTTGACGATGACCAAGGGCAGCTCGGTCATGACGGCCAAACCCATGGCTTCCGATTTAAGGCAAATGCCGGGGCCGGAGGTGCCGGTTGCGGCAAAAGCGCCGCCGTAAGCTGCGCCGATGGTGGCGCCGATGGCGGCGATTTCGTCTTCAGCCTGGAAGGTGCGCACGCCGTAGTGACGCAGGCGTGCCAGCTCATGCAAGATATCGCTGGCAGGGGTAATGGGGTAGCTGCCGTACATCAACGGTTTATCGGCGATCTGCGCGGCCGCCACCAAACCCATCGC
Source organism: Holophagae bacterium (assembly GCA_030429565.1). Classification (GTDB taxonomy): domain Bacteria; phylum Acidobacteriota; class Holophagae; order Acanthopleuribacterales; family Acanthopleuribacteraceae; genus Acanthopleuribacter. Next base: position 128,738 of record JAUIFE010000021.1, read on the forward strand.
TAGGGCTTGGTTACCGGTAATGCCGCGATAGGTTCCGCTGGCGAGTCGTGCCTTGGGGACCTGGTAGGTGTCGGCAAAGATTTCGGCGGTGTCGGCGTAGTTGTAACCAGCTCTCAGCGCCATTTTGTTGGCGTCTTGGATTTGCGCGTTTTTGGCAAACTTGCGCTCGATCCAGGCCATGCTTTGTTCCATGGGGCGGTCGTAAAGGTAATAAACCAAGCCGAGTGCGTAAAAGTTTTTACAGCGTTCGGCGGCTTTTTTGTTGAGCCCTGCTTCGGCGACTGCTTGTTCCGTTTGGGTAGACAACGGAATTCTGACGACGCGGAACGTATCGAGGCTGCCGTCTTCAAGTGGGTTTACATCCCCATACTCAGCTTTTTTGAGATTGCTCTTTCCGAAGGCGTCCTCGTTGACAATCAACAAGCCGCCTGGCACCAAATCGGCGATGTTGGCCTTGAGGGCGGCCGGGTTCATGGCGACCAGCACGTCGGGACGGTCGCCCGGTGTGTGGATGTCTTCGCTGGCAAAGCGAATCTGGAAGCCACTGACACCTGGGACGGTGCCGGCGGGGGCGCGTATCTCCGCGGGGAAATCGGGGAACGTCGAGATATCGTTGCCCAAGGTTGCCGAGGTATTGGTGAACTGGGTGCCGGTCAACTGCATCCCGTCACCGGAATCACCGGCAAAACGAATCGTAGCCGACTCGAGCGTGTGTCGCGATTGGACCGCTTCCGTCATACTATGTGCTCCTTGTAGACCCATTGCCGTTGGGGATCCTGAATTGGCTAAAGGGGGATTGCCATCATTTGCTGAACGAGCGCTGCGAGGTTGCGCTTGGATTTGGAAAAACAACCCCGACGTTAAGTGCCGGAGTTTGTGTTAGGAAAAACAAGCAAAGCGCCGCAGAACCACCGCTCAACAAAAACCAGGTACGGCGTTAGCCGCATATTATAGTCCTAAAGACGGCCGTCCACCAACAAAGAGCTTGACGTGAGCGAATTTTCGCCGGCGTTTTTCCGGTCGACCTGAATTTTGCGGTTCGGCGGCGCCGCAACGCCGCCTCTGTTTGGGGGTTATTGCAGCGCCCCGCAGCTTGCTTCGGCCGCCTCAATTAATGCGCCGGAACAAATCAGGGCTTCGGCCGCTTCGATATCGTCGGCCATGTAGCGGTCGGTGTCCCACGGTGCCACTTTCTCGCGCAGCAACGCCAACGGTTTTTGCAGTGCTTTGGCCGGTTTGTGGCCTTGGGGATTCAGGTGAATGCCTTGAGCCGCCGCCAACAGCTCAACCGCCAACACGCGTCGTACGTTGGTGACAACCTCGCGGAATTGACGCGCAGCGATGGTTCCCATGGAGACGTGGTCTTCCTTGGCGGCCGAGGTGGAAATGCTGTCGACCGAAGCCGGATGGCACAGCGACTTGTTCTCACTGACCAATGCCGCCGCCGTGCAGTGGGCGATCATAAAGCCGGAGTTGAGGCCGCCTTCAGGCACCAAGAAGGCGTCGATGCCCGACAGGTCAGGGTTGCACAAGCGCTCGATACGGCGTTCGGCGATGTTGGCCAGTTCCGCTACCGCGATCGCGGCAAAGTCAAATGCCATCGCCAAACTTTCGCCGTGGAAGTTGCCGCCGCTGATAAGGCGTCCTTCGTCGGCCAAAACCATCGGGTTGTCGGTTGCCGAATTGATCTCGATCTCAAAAACGCCGAGCACGTGGGCTAAAGTATCACGTGCCGGGCCGTGTACCTGCGGCACGCAACGCAACGAGTAACTGTCTTGAACTTTGCCGCAGTTCTCATGGGATTTCATGATCTCGCTGTCGGCCAACAAGCGCCACAGATTGTCGGCGCACTGAATTTGACCGCGGTGCGCACGCGCCGTGTGGATCTTTTGGTAAAAAGCTTGGCGGCTGCCTTGCAGTGCTTCGAGGCTCATGGCTGCGATTAGGTCGGCGTGTTTGACCAGAGAAAAGGCCTGATCCAGTGCGATGCCGCCAATGGCCGCCATCACCTGGGTGCCGTTGATAAAGGCAATCCCTTCTTTGGCTTGTAGGGTGATCGGCTTTAAGCCGTGTTTTTCGAGTTGCCCGGCGGCGGGGACGCGACGACCTTCGGCCATGGCATGACCTTCGCCCATTAGGTTTAAGGTCAGGTGGGCTAGGGGTGCCAAATCGCCGGAAGCGCCGACCGAACCTTGCTCGGGAATGAAGGGATGAAAACCCGCGTTGAGGGCGTTGAGCAGGGCCTGCAGATTCTCACGGCGAATCCCGGAGAACCCTTTAGCGAGGACATTGGCACGCAGCGCCATCAGGACCCGGCAGGTGGTGTGGTCGAGCGGGGCGCCGACACCGGCGGCGTGGCTGCGAATGAGGTTGTACTGAAGCTGGGCCAGCTTGTCTTCGGGAATAATGACGTCGGCAAAGTTGCCGAAACCCGTATTAACGCCGTAAACCACTTCATTTTCTTCAATAATCTTGTCGACGACCGCACGGGAGGCGTCAACGGTGACGATGCCTTGTTCACCGAGGGCGGCCTGGCTGCCTTGCCCGATGCGAATCAGGTCGGCCAGGGTTAAATCATTTCCGGTCAGTTCGATGCAGTTTGCGTGGGACACGTTTCCTTCCTTTTGCCTGGTTCAAACCCGTCGGGTTTGGCCGCGTGGGCCTCGAGCAAAGACGACGGGTGCTTGCAGCCTCATCCAATTTGGAGACCGTTCTGCAACGCGTACCTTGGCACGCCGGACAGAGCCGGGCTGATGCGACTCGGGTGACACGTATTTTTCGAACCCACTCTATCATTTTTTTAGCGCGCGGGCGCCGGCCGTTTTTACGGCGACGGCAGCCACGGATTCCGGCGTGGGTCGGGCGCGGGGTGCGATGATAACCAGCGTTCCCAGGCGGCGTCGTCAGGCGACGGTTGTTCGCCCGGGTTTTTGTCGAGATCCCTGCCACTGAGGCGAACCGCATCGCTGTGTGAAGCGCGGTAAAAAGGGAAACGACGGGCGTTGTCTCGGTAAAGCGCGGCGGCGGGCTCTGGATCAATGGTTGGGTCGCGTTGGGCCCAATGTTCCCAGAGGGTTGCCAAATTGTGACGCGGTGTCGGGCCGTAAGGATCGGCATAAAGTTCGCGGCAAATGCTGTGCCAGGCCTCTTGGTAGCGGCCTTGATCCGCTGCCGACCGTGCCTGTGCTAGGGCGAGCCAAGTGGGTGCTAAGCCGGTTTGCCGCGCCGCGAATTGTTGCAAGCCGGGTCGTGCCGCCAAGGCAATGGCCACAAGGAAGATGGTCGCGGCGGCCCGAAACGGACGCGATGCGGAAGAGGGGGTCGGGTCGGGTTGCCCGGCGGGCGGGGCACACACCAGCAACAGCACAATGATGAAACTGTTGGTGTAATTAATGGAAACCATGGCCAATAGAAGTTGTAGGAATAGGGCCTGTCGCCAGGGGGGCGCGTCGCGTTGCGTGGTGAATTTGGTTAGGGCGAGGAGAGCAAGCAAAAGCCAAGGTACACCGAACAAGGTTGCCGCTTCCAGCAAGCCTTGATGGGCGTGAAACGGCCGAAAGGTATCACTCAGGTTGGGATCGGGCGCACGCACCCGACCGGGGTAGGCGACGCGGAACTGGCCGGGTCCGTATCCGAGCCAGGGTTTATGGGCTACCAGTTGCAGGCTGTGGCGCCACAAGATGAGACGAGACAGAGCGCTATCACTTTTACCGCGGAAAACTACCGCGCGTTCGTCAATGACGGCGGGCTGAGTAAGGCGCGCCGCCACATAACGATCCGGTGCGATTAGATAGGTTGCAAAACGGCGCGCGTCGCTGTCACGCCACAGGAACAGGCTCAAGCCGCCGCACAATAGCAGCAGCGCACCGAGCAAGCGACGCGGGTCGCGGCGCCACCAGGGTTGACACAGCAGCCACAGCAGACCGGCCGCGCAGGCGGCACGACTGCCGCTCGCGAGAAGGGCGGCCGCCAATACGATCTCGAACCAGGGCCGGCGGCGAGGTTGCCCGCCCAAAGCCAGCGCTAAGACGAGGAAATGCGCCGCGACGTTGCGGTTACCCCAGGGGCCTGCCGCGCCCCAAACCTCTGGTGAGGATAGTGTTGTGCCTTGCCACAGCGCTGCCAAAAGCAACCATAGGGCGGTGACAACGGCGCTAAAGGTGATGCCGCTTCGCAGCGCCGCGCGGGTGCTTTTGGTCAAAGTTACCTGCAGCAGGAGGGCGGCGCCGATGGCGCACCAAGCAGTCAAAAAGGAGAAACTGTCGCGTGTGTGAAAGCCCAAGCGGCCGCTATGCCAGAGTGCTGATACCAAGGGCCACAGCCAAAGTGTCGCCCCGAGCAACAGAGAGTGGTCCATGGACAGCCCGATTCGCCTGCGAGGTGTCAGCCAAAGGAGGCCGATTAACAGGACGATACTTTTGCCGACACTGTAGACCGAGCCGAAATCATGGGGCACCAACAAGGCGGCCACGCATACCAGGGGCAAGGCGAATGAAAAGGCGGGCGGTGGTGAGGCCGGCGTTGCGGTTGCGAGCATTGGCGGGTCCTTGCAGGCGATGGCGATGCCGGGTTGGGATCGCTGATTTACGGTATCCGATCTTCACCCTGCTCGCTAGCGGTGCGCTCGACATTTTGCAGAGGGATGGTATATCCATCGGATTTTTCAGAACTTGCGCCGGCGGCATTGCGTACGATTGTGCGGGTTCATTCACATGGCGGGTTGGGGTTTGGTGTGCCAGGTCCCTTTTCGCCGCCGTCGCCTTCGGCTAGAATAGAAAGGTTGTTCGCCGGTTTTCCCAGAGGAACGCTGTGGTTTTTTCTCGATGCCGTCGACGCGCTTTTTTTTGCAAGCGTTGTCGGTTTTGCCCCTCTCCGCCCGGTGCTCATTTTTAGCCGAGTCCCTCGAAAAGGAGTGTTTATGTCGCAACATGCCGTCAAAATCGGAATTGGTTTGTTGGCTGTGGTATCGGTCGTTTTGGTCGCATTGCTATTTTGGCCGCGCGAAACGCCGGTGACGGAGCCGGAACCGACGGTCACCCAAGAGCCGGTGACCCCGCCGACGGAGACCGCGACGGAAACGACCGGCAGCGATGCGGGTGTCTCCACTACGGAAAGCGGCGAGACGGAAGATGCGGCGGAAGCGTTGGTGCCGGGGCCGGCTCCTGATTTGGAACAAAGCGATGCTTATTTGCGCGAACGCTGGTCCGAGACGAATGAGGTGATGGGTTCGGTGCTGCAAAGCGAAGACCTGATCCGCAAGGTGACGACGGCGGTTGAGTTGATGAGCATGGAACGCAATCCTGGCAAGATGCTTCACTTCCTGCGGCCGGACGATGGGTTTAAAACCGTTAAGAACGAAAGTGGCCAGGTGACGTTGAGCCCCGAGAATTACAAGCGTTATGACCGACTGGTGACGTCGTTTGAAAGCCTGGACACGGACTTGGTGGCGGCCTACTACGTCAAGATGGCGCCGGTTTTCGAGACGGCCTACGGCGAACTGGGTAATGGTGATCAAGCCCGCGAACAAAAATTTGAAGATATCTACAAACGCATTATGGCGATTAAGGTCCCGGAAGAGCCGGTTGAGCTGATCGGTGGGCCGCAAATCTACATTTTTGCTGATGAACAGCTTGAAGCGCGAACGGCGCTGGAAAAAGCATTTATTCGGATGGGTCCCCAAAATACACGCCGCATTCAGACGAAATTGCAGGCGGTTTATGAGGCATATATGCGTCAGCGATAGGGCGAATGGGGTTTATTGGCCGACCTTGGTTGGCGAAATTCGAGAACCTCAGCCGTTTTTTTCGCGTATTTTGAGGGTGTACTTGGTAAAAATCGAGGGCGGTGTTTGTGGCGTCGCATGGAAATTCGCTATAATAGAGAGCCGAACATCTAAAAAATATGGTTGAGCCGGGATATCCGCCGCCTTGTATTTTTGCCGCCGTGTCTGGCTGTTGCAGCCGACGAGTGTGCCCGCGTTTTGTCGCGGGTTTATGTCCAATGGTTTGGGTGACAATTGAATAAAGAACGTATCAAGGACAAAAACAACAAAATCACGATCAACTGGTCGCAGCTAAACGCCATTGTGACCGGGGTTTCCGCGATTGATATGGCCAGTTTATCGATTCGCACACGTGACGAAGCCAAAATGTTCGCGCGCGAATACGGGTTCGACATTGAGGACCCCCATGCGTTGGACGAAGTTCGCAACGCTCATGCCGAAGCGGTCGCCTTTATTTGTGAATATTTCCTCGAGGAAAACGAGCGCGATCTGATTCCGCCGGAAGTCCGGCAGCCCGAAAGTTACCTGGACCTGCTGGTTTATTCCTCAAACTACTTGAACAAGTCGAACGTGCGGCAAATGTGGGCTTGCGCGGTGCTTAAAGTGATGCACGGGATTTTTCATATTGATCACGATTTCAAATTGCGTTACTTCGACACCATTCGCGCCCAGATTTTTGCCTCCTGGGACCGGATGCTCGAGTTTCACGGAGATCGTCACTACCTGAGCGGCCAACAAATCTGCCTGCCGCTTTACCTGTTTCAGCGCAAGCGGAATAAAGGACGTAAGTCTATTTTGCTGAAGCTTTTGCAGAAGGCGAGCTACGTTGCTTCCGATATTTACGACCACCTCGGCATGCGCTTGGTATTTGAAACCAAGATGGAGACTTTGTACGCGCTGAAGTTGTTGTACAAAAGCCACCAAATCTCGGTGATTAATGTCAAACCGTTTCGCAGTAAAAACAACCTGATTGAGTTCAACCACGCCAAAAAGATCTTTAACCGCTATCGACCCCTGTTGGATCGGGCCGGCACTTACCCGATTGAGCTGTTTAAAAAAATGGATCGCGAGTTGGAGGCGGCTTTTATTGCCGCGCGCCATAAGGACAACCCGCATTCATCGGATCAATACCAAAGTATTCAGGTGACGGTACGCAAAATGGTGCGTGTGCCCAATCCAATTTACCAGCAGGTGGAAGCTTTGCGGCAGTTGGTTGGTGAGTATCGTGCGGTGCCGCCGCAGTTGCTGCGTACGGAAGCGATAGATAAAGAGTACGCCTTTTATTTCGATTACGAGATTCAGTTGATGGATCGCCAGTCGTATCTGAAGTCGATCAACGGGCCGGCCAGCCACCAAGCCTACAAGAAGCGTCAGATTGAAACGGCGCGGCGCCGTGTTTTAGGGCCGCAGTTGGTGCGTTCGCTCGAAGAGAAACGCGAATTGGCGGCGGAGGGCACGCTCTGGTGATGAAGAGCGGCTTAAAAACGAGGCCGGACAACGCCTTGCTCGCGGTATAGTTAGTTTTTCGACCCGCGCGCCCGTGCGGCGCCGTGGTGGTCAAGATTGGGGAAAGCATGGGTCAGTATTCGGTGGTGACACGCGGCAGCGACAAGATTTTTCAGTTGAGCGGCGAGTTGGGGCTAGAGGAGACAGCGGCGTTGCGACCGCTGTTGTGGTCGGTGATGGAAGAGCCGGAGATAACCCGGGTGATTGTTGATTTGACCGGCGTCAAGCGTGTCGATGCATCGGTGATCAGTTTGTTTGTCGCGACAAAAAACGGCCTGGGCAAGCGGCGTCGGCGACTGTTGCTGTGTGGCATGAAACGCGAGATTTTTCAGTTGTTTGAGCAGACCAATCTAAATGCTTATTTCGATATTCGCAAAGAGCCGCCCGGCGAAACCGTCGTTCGCGATTAAACCGTTTTAGGATGTTGTCTACTGTCTGAGTAGGCAAAAAAAACCGGCACCAAGGTGCCGGTTTTTCAGGTTCTTACTGGGGAAAGCCTTAGCCTTCGAGCAGGGCCTTGCGGCTCAAACGGATGCGACCGTTTTTCTCGAGAGCGAGGACTTTAACCATCACTTCTTCGCCTTCTTGAACCTCGTCGGTTACGGAACGGACGCGGTAGTTGGCGATTTCAGAGATGTGCAGCAAACCTTCGGTGTTGGGCAGAATCTCAACGAATGCGCCGAAATCGACGATGCGTTTGATTTTGCCACGGTAGATTTTGCCTTCTTCGGGAACGGCGATAAGCTCTTCCACCATTTGTTTGGCAGATTTGAGGCCGGTCGCGTTGGGGGAGAAGATGACACATTTGCCGTCGTCTTCGATGTCGATTTTGACACCGGTTTTCTCGATGATGCCGCGGATGACTTTGCCGCCGACGCCGATAACGTCGCGGATTTTGTCGATGGGAATCTGCAGCATGGCGATTTGCGGTGCGTGCTCGGGAAGCTCGGCGCGAGACTCAGCAAGGGTTTTGGCCATTTCGTCGAGAATGTGGAGACGGCCTTTGCGGGCCTGTTCCAGGGCTTCGGCGAGAATTTCTTGCGTCAAGCCTTTGACTTTAATGTCCATTTGCAGGGCGGTGATGCCCTCTTGGGAGCCGGTGACTTTAAAGTCCATGTCGCCGTAGTGATCTTCGGCGCCTTGGATGTCGGTCAGAACCGCGTACTTGCCGTCTTCCATGACCAAGCCCATGGCGACACCGGCAACGGGCGCTTTAATGGGAACGCCCGCGTCTTGCAGGGCCATGCAGCCGCCGCAAACGGAAGCCATCGACGAGGAGCCGTTGGATTCGATGATCTCGGAAACGAGGCGAATGGTGTATGGGAAATCTTCACCGCTGGGAATGACGGGTTCGAGCGCGCGTTCGGCCAGAGCACCGTGGCCGATTTCGCGACGGCCGGGACCGCGCATGGGGCGACACTCCCCGACGCTGAAGGGCGGGAAGTTGTAGTGCAGCATGAAGTGTTTTTTGGTTTCGGTGTGCAGGCTGTCCATAATCTGGGCGTCGCCCTTGGAACCCATGGTCAAGGCGACCAGGGCTTGGGTTTCGCCACGGGTGAACACCGCGCTGCCGTGGACGTTGGGCAGGTAGCCGACTTCGGTCCAAATGGGACGAACTTCGTCAAAAGCGCGGCCGTCGGTGCGTTCGCGGCGGTCGAGGATCAGTGCACGGAAAAGTTCTTCTTTGAGGCGGCCGAAATAGGCGCCGGCTTTGGCGGCTTTGGCTTGTTCCTCTTCGCTTTCACCGGCGTAAGCGGCAACCATTTGTTCCTTAACGGCTTTAATGGCGGCGTCGGCGGCGTGTTTGCCTTTGACGCAAATGGCTGTTTCCAGATCGGCGGCGAACTTTTCTTTGAGCTCGGCGAAAAAGGCGTCGTCGAAATCAGCAGCGGGAACGTTCCACTTGGTGATGTCGAGCTGGGCTTTAACTTTTTCGATCATTTCAATAATGTTGCGAATGTTGTCGTGAGCAAAAGCCAGCGCTTTGATCATGGTGGCTTCGTCGACGAACTCGGCGCCGGCTTCTACCATGACAATCGCTTCGTTGGTGCCGGCGACAATCAAATCCAATTTGCTTTCAGCGCGTTGGGTTGCGGTTGGGTTGACGACCAATTCGTCGTTAACCAAGCCGACGCGAACCGCGGCGAGTGCTTGGGGCAGCGGCACGGGCGAGAGGTAGGCGGCGGCCATGGCACCGACCATCGCGCAAACGTCGGCTTCGTGGACACCGTCGGAAGAAATGACGTTCGCAAAAATCTGCGTTTCACCAAGGTAACCTTCGGTGAACATGGGGCGCAGGGGGCGGTCGATCAGACGGCAGACGAGGGTTTCTTTGGTCGAAGCGCGGCCTTCGCGTTTGTAAAAGCCACCGGGGAAACGGCCCGCGGCGTAAAAACTTTCACGGTAATCAACGGTCAAGGGGAAGAAGGGGCGGTCGGGATCCCATTCCTGCGTGCCGACGCAGGCAACCAGGACCATGCTGTCACCGTGGCGAACGACTACCGAACCACTGGCTTGCTTCGCCAGTTTTCCTGTTTCAATGCTGAATTCGGCCTCGCCAAGTTGCATGGATTCTTTTACGACTTTCAAATCTGTGCTCCTGATTTTCGTGTCTTTACATGTCTTAACGTAACGTCATGGGGGATCTCTAGTAACCGAACCCCAAACAAACCCCACGATATAAACACAAAAAGCCCCTTCAAACAAATATTCTGTTTGGTTGGGGCTTGCTTTTATTAAGGAATTGTTTACTTCCGCAAACCAAGGCGGCCGATCAAGGTGGCGTAGCGTTCGTGGTCCTTGTTTTTCAGGTATTCCAGCAGGCGCTTACGGCGACCAACCATCTTCAGCAAACCGCGGCGAGAGTGGTGGTCTTTCTTGTTGGCTTTAAAGTGCTCGGTGAGGCCGTTGATGCGGGCGGTCAGCAGCGCAACCTGAACCTCGGGAGAGCCCGTGTCTTTGTTGTGCGTGCGGTATTCATCAATAGTTTTTGTTCTTTGCTCTTTGTCGATCAATGTCTTAGGTTCTCCTAATTTAATTCGGTCGTCGCTGAAAATCGTGCGAGCGACAAGCCCTCCGACTATAGCAGAAGACCCTGGGGGGTGCAATTGAAGCGACTCAAAAATTTACAAAAACGTCGGTTCTTGGCATTAGACAATCGGTTCACTTTGCCATAGAATTTTAATTGGAACTGTCTCGGGCTCGATTGGCCTTCGATTTGCTTAAGAACTGCATCCGAGGGCGGGTTGGTTCCCGGCACCCCCGACGAGGGGTGTCCACCGTCGACTTTTTTTTCTACCCAGGGGGCACTCATTGCGCTTCAGGACGCCAATGGATCGGCTCTATGCCGCGTCGCACCGTAAACCTTATTCTTATCTTTTGCTTTTTCTCATGCTCAGCGCCTTCCCATCGTTCGGTCAGCAATTTACCGTGACCGAGCAGTTAACCAACGTCAAGAGTTTCCAGAACATTGACGGTTCGGTGGCTGTTGCTTTCCGCGTTCGGTACAACACGACTGAAGGCGCGCCGTCGACCTTGGCTAACGTCATCCCGACCCTTGTGGTCCCCGACTGTGCTGCTTTTAATTCCGAGGTCGTTTTTAACGCGACCTACCTGGGTCGAGGCTTTCCCACTTACAGTTTTGGACCGGTCCCCTCTTGGGGGAACAACACCACTCAAGATCTGGTCTTTAACATTCATATGTACAACAACAGTACTTTTTGTCCGGCGACAAATGAGACGCCGATCAACTTAGACGAAATTTGTCGTACATTCGAATTGAGCTTTACCTACACCAACCAGGCTGAGCCGGTGGTGGCGGTCGCCCAAAACGATGCCTTGCTTTTTGAGAACCCCGTAACCGACGGCTTCAAAATTGTTCAAGTTATTTCCGACAGTGACGGTCGCGCCTTACCGCAAGGCCGCTGTGGTTTGTATACGGTTAACTCGGTGCAAATTCCGATTAGCCGCTACACGCTTGATCGCGACATTGTGCTCGATCCCGACAACCGTGTGTTGTTCGGCGTCGACTGGAACCTCAACACCAACAGTGGTCCGGTTGTGTTTAACTACAAAATCGGCATCGGCGACATGCAATACCCGCTGGGTAACTTGTTGTACAACATGTGGCAACACTTCCTCATTCCTTCGGATGATGTGCCTTTGTACCACACGGAAAACCCCCAGACTATTTTGGATCAGGACGGTAACCCGCTGACCTTGGGTCCTTTGGGTGGGAATGGCGGCTACAACGAAGTCGACTGTGAAACCGAAACCTTTAACTGGGTTGACCTCTCCAGTGTCAGCGTATCCGGCATGCCGATTCGCGAACGCGTGCTGACGGCTACGTTGCCGTTGACCTTCAACATTACCCGTGGTCAGTCGTTTTTGAACTTCCGTCGCGCGATGGTCGTTATTGCCGCCGAGAACCGCTGTGAGTTTGGCAACGCTTTCGGTGCCGGCCCAACCGAAACCCAGTTTAAGTTTGCCTCTGTTGCCAACTTGGGTGACGGTCGTGTGAGCGTCGCCTTGGATGTCCCCGCTGATTGGAAAAACAGCGCCGCACCCACGCGGTTGGATAACGACTACACGGTACGTTGGTACTACACCAACGAGCGAACCTTGGCCCCGGCCGTCTTGGCCGACACCAGTGGTGACACCACGCGCCGCCTCGACGCCACCCTTACCATCCCCGGCGATCCCGGTTCCTTTGGCTACCAAGCGCGGATTACCCACACGGCTTCCGGCAGCGTGGTCACGGTTGATGTACCCGCCGACAGTTTCCAATACGCGGCGCTCAACCGTCCCGCCATTACGAACGGTGAACCCGAGCCCGACGATTACCTCGACGCCGGCGAAACGCTGATCATGCCGTTTTCCGTCACCAACGAGGCTGACGAAACCGTGAGCCTCGAAGTGATTTTCGGGATTGTCGACAACGGTCACGAGCTCCTGTTTGACGGTAGCTTCAGCACTGGTGGTAACCAAACCGACCCAACCCGCCATCTGATTTACGGCGGTACCTTGGGGGCAGGGCAAACCCTGGCCGGTGATCTCGACGCCATGTTGGCCGGCACCAGTTTCGTCTGTGAACCGATTACCTTTTTTGTTGAAACCCGCTACCTGCTCAACGGTGTGCTTTACAGCAACTACCGTACTTTCAGCAATGAGGTGAACTGCCTGCTCGACAACTCCGTGTTTCGCGCCGACAACAGCTATACGCCACGGGAGCTTTACGGATCACCCGATCCCTGTTCGACCTCTAACTGTGTCGAATTTGAGTGTTCCGATCCCATCACCTGCTTGCCGCCGGCCGGAATTGGTTGGCAGTTCCAGGGGGGGCGCTGGATTGGTGTGAGTCGCGATAAGGGTATTTTCCACACGCTAACCTCGCCCGTGCTGCCGATCGTGCCGACCGGAGCCAGTATCAACCTGACCCATGAAGCCTCGTTCTTGCTGATCACCGCCGGCGGGATTCTCGAGTACCGCACGCGCGTCGATGAAGACAGTGAATGGACGCTTTGGTCTGATTTGATCCTTGCTTTGGAAGAGGAGCACAACCGCAACTACTACAACACCCGCGTTTTCCCGCCTTTGGATAGTAATCTGGACCAAATTATTGCCGGTCGTCACGTGTTCATGCGTCAATCGGCCACGCAACAGATTACCCATGTGTTGCCGGACGAGGTGCTGGCGGGTAATGAGATTCAGTTCCGTTTCTTGTTCCAGCAAAACGATCCCGGTGATGTGGGCGTGTGGGATATCGAAGATTTCACCTATGCCACCATTGCCGCCGCGGATAATGAGTTTAATGCGACGGTTCCGCCGAACTTCAATATCGGACCCTGTACGCCGAGCCTCAGCTTTGAAGTGAGCACCAACCAAGATCTGACCTTCGCTTGGTACAACAACTTCCAAAGTTTGGCGAATGACACGCCGGCGGCACAAACGCTGGAGCCGCGCTGGGTGAATGTCAGCAAACAGGAATCGGGTAGTGCCTATGTGGTTGTCACGGCCGACAACGGTCTTGAACCAACAACGCGTATTTTCGAGCTGAATGTCATCCTCAACGGCGCTGTGCCGGCGTTTGAAGTGATTCTTGTTGATTGGCTCGAAGAAGTTGATTCGGAGGGTGACGGCAGTGATATCGTCGCCGACGGTGAAATCAACGTACTCGACATGGTGCTACAGGTAACCAGCAGCGATTGTGATAACTAACCGTCCGACTTGATTGGACCCAAACCGGAAAGGCGCCGCTTGCGGCGCCTTTTCGCGTTTTGGGGTTGGGTTTCCGCTTTTTTCCGTAGCTGGGTGCCGTTGGCAAGATCTGCGTGCTGTTGACGGACGGAATCCGACACGGCGGCAACAGCGGGCGTATGGTGAGACCTACCCGGAGGATGCGGTGCTGCGCCGGGTGACAAAGGTGTTTTCACCAGGTAGGAACAAAACCTGGGCTGAGAAATGCCGGCTAGGAACAGGAGGAACCACAATGAGAACGGTGTTGTTATTCAGTCTTTTGTTAACGCTTTCGCTGCAGGCCGGTGAAAAGACGAAATTAGTGGGTGTCATGGTTTACGACGGCTTGACGATCAGCGAGGTGACGGCGCCACTGGAGGTTTACGGTATGGCGGACGCTGACGGGAAGCCGCGTTTTGAAGTGGTGCTGATTGGGGAAAACAAAGAACCGGTGACCAGTCACGAGGGTTTGCGCTTCTTTCCAGATGAAACCTTTCGGTCCTGTCCGGCGCTCGATGTGCTGGTTGTACCAGGCTCGTACCGTCCCGATCGCAGTGAAGACAATCCTTTAGTTCATCAATTCATTCGCAAACAACTCAAAAACGTGACTTATACAACCAGCCATTGTGCGGGGGCCTTTGTGCTCGGCCGGGCCGGTGTACTCGACGGTCGTCGTGTGACCACCTATGCTTCGGGTGAGCCGTTGTTACAGAAAAAGTTCCCCTTGGCGCGGGTCACGGTCGGTGAGGAGAACTATGTGGTCGACCGAGGGCTGGTGACCAGTAAGGGGGCCTTGGTCAGTTATGAGGCGAGTTTGTGGGTGGTTGCCCAAATAGCGGGTCGCTCGCACGCTGATTACGTGGCGAGTCGGCTGTATTTGGATCGTTTAGGCGACTGATTCCCGCCACTGGAAATGGGCCGTGAAGGGCGGTCTTAACCGCCCTGATTGCGACAACGGCGTTACAATAAAACGATTCATCGACGATGAGAGGACGCCGTGATTGGGTTTTGGCTGATACTGATTTGCTTCGAAGGCGGTGCGGCGGTGCCGGCGGCAAACAGTTTTCAACACAACATGCATGGCCAGGCCGTGTTGCAGGGTTGGCAACTCGCGGTGGCCCCGGCCGCGGCGACGCCTGACGAGGTGCCCGCGACGGCGTTTCAACCGGTTGACGATGTGCTGCTTGCGGCCCAACCCGCGCACGGCATGTGGTGGTTGCGCACGACGATAGAGTTGGATGAGACGGTTTCAAACGACCGCATTTTGGCATTGTGTCCGGAAGGTTTGGCTTCGGCGATACAGGTTTATTGGGACGGCCGTTTGATTGCTGAGAGTGGGCGTGTCGGCGGTGCAGGGGAGGAGCAACTGGGTCGCTATTACGCGCCGGTGCCTTTGTTACCCGAACTGATTAAGCCGGGACGCCACCAAATCGATCTGCGGGTGTCGAACCATCACACGCGTCGTTTTTGGCACGATGCGCAGATTTTGTTTGGTGATTACGAGGACTTGCTCAAGTCAGTTGGGATTTGGCAGGTAAAAGTGTATTTTGCCCTGGGTTTGTTCTGTGTCGCCGGGGTTTTCTTTTTGGGGTTCACAACGGTGCGTGATACGCGGTTTGAAGCGCTGCTGTTGGTTTTGATGTGTGTGGCTTTTGCCGGTCGCCTGTTGTTTGAGAACCTGTGGGTGTTTGATACGCTGCGCACCGATTACTATGACTTTCAATTGTTTTGGCGTCGCTATGCGACGGTTTTAACCGGCGTCTTGTCGTTAGCGGCGCTGGGTTTCTGGTTCAAGCAGCGCCGGGCTTTAGTGGTGATGATGGGCTTGTGGCTGGTGTCTCAATACGGCCTGTTCGACGGGCTTACCGATGCCGACAGTTTGTTGTTGTGTGCCTGTGTCGGAATGGCTTGTGTGGCGCCGGCACAGCGTCGTGACGCGCTTTGGCCGGTGTTGGCGCTGGTGCTGGGCCGGCTCACCGCCTTTGCCGACTTTCGCGTCGGTATCGATCTGATGTCCTGGCTGGGGATTTGGTTGGCGGCGTCTTTTTTGGAACTCAATGTGCTTGCTTTGCGACGCCGGGAACAGGTGCGTCAAACGGCGTTGTTGCGTTCGGCCAGGCTTGAAAACCAAATGCTCAAAAACTTCATCAAACCCCATTACCTCATGAATGCTTTGACCTCGGTATCGGCTTGGATGCGGCGCGAGCCGGAAACCGCCGACGCCCTGATTACGGCTTTGGCGGAAGAGTTTCGTCAAATTGCCGCGATTGCCGATCAGGCGCTGATACCGCTCGCTCGTGAGCTGACCTTGTGTCGCAATCATTTGCGCATCATGAGTCTGCGCAAAGGTGCGACCTTTGACTTGGTGGTCGAAGGTGCGTTGATTGATACCTTGGTGCCGCCGTTAATCCTACATACGTTGGTGGAGAATGGGTTAACCCATGGCTACGAAACGCGGGATCAAGGCATTTTCCGGTTTTCGGTGACGGCCGGGCCCAGTGGCTTGCGGCTGACCCTGTTTAACGACAGCGCGGCACGGGCGGACGCGGCCGGCGGCGAAGGCACCGGCCTGACTTATGTGCGTGCGCGTCTCGCTGAAACCTTTGGTGATCAGGCGGTCATGCAGGCGGGAGCGGTTGCCGGCGGTTGGCGGGTCGTGATTGAAATGCCGCGTGTACCTGCCGATCAAGCGGCGGCAAGGCGTGGCTCGGCCGAGGTCTTGCAGGAGCAACCATGCGATTATTAATCGTCGAAGATGAACGGCCCATTGCCGAGGATCTACAGTTTCTGGTACTGAAAATTTTGGGCGATCTCGTCAGTGAAGTTGCGCTGGAGACGCACTTGGAAGGTGCTTTGCAACGGCCGGATCTCAAGGCTTTTGATGTGGTGTTTTTGGATTTGAACCTACATGGTCGCGACGGCTTTGAGGTGTTGAAGCAGGTGGGTGCCTGCGCATTTCTCACGATTGTGGTGTCGGCTAATACGGATCGTGCTTTGGAGGCCTTCGAATACGGGGTGCTCGATTTTGTTGCCAAGCCTTATTCCGAGGCGCGATTGCGCAAGGCCCTGGATCGTTTGACCCAGCCCTTGCACCACAAAGAACCGCGATACTTGCCGGTTCGCCATGGCGCGGGTCTGCGTTTGTTGGCGGTCGATCAGTTGGTGTATGTGCAAGGCGCCGATGTATATTCGGCGCTGCATTTGCGGGACGGTGGTCAGGTCGACAGTGAGAAGACCTTGGCACGCCTCGAAGTTCTGTTGGGCGCGGCTTTTGTGCGGATTCACAAATCTTTTTTGGTGCGTCGCGCCGAAATCGCCGGTTTGGATGCCGCCGGCGGCGGCCGTTACCACGCACTGCTGCACAGCGGAGAACGGCTGCCGGTCGGTCGACAACGTTACAAAACGCTCAAAGCTGAATGGGGCGGCGATGGGGCGTTGTCTTAGGATTGGCGCTCAGCCTTCGCTATAGAACACCGATTTGGTTTCACAATAGGCGCGCAGGGCGTCGGGTCCTAATTCGTGACCGTAGCCACTTTGCTTGACGCCGCCAAAGGGCATTTCTTGGTGGACACTGCTGTTCGAGTTGACGGACAGACAACCGGCGGCGAGGCCGTGAACCAATCGCTGGACCCGGTTGATATCGCGTGTCCAAATGGAACCGCTTAATCCGTAAGCGGTGTCGTTGGCAATGGTGAGGGCCTCTTCTTCGCTGTCGAAGGGCAAGATACAGGCAACCGGGCCAAAGACTTCTTCTTGCATGATGCGGTGATTGGGTTGGGCGTCAATAAAGATCGCGGGGAACAAATAGTTACCGTCGGCGAGTGGTTCATCGCCGGGCATATCACCGCCCTGAACAAGGGTTGCGCCTTGATCTTGGGCTTGGGTGATAAAACCCAGCACGCGCGCGCGGTGGGCAGGTGTAATTAAGGGGCCGAGATCGGTGTCTTCTTCGCTCGGTAATCCCAACTTGAGACGGTTGGCGGCGGTGGCAAAACGCGCCAAGAATTCGTTGTACAGGCCGCGCTCGACCAAAATGCGGGATCGCGAACAGCAGTCTTGGCCGCTGTTGTCGAACACCGACCACAAGGTGCTGTCGACGCAGGTGTCGAGATCGGTGTCGGCGAAAATTAAGGCGGCCGATTTTCCGCCCAATTCGAGCGAAACCTTCTTCAGTGTTTCGGCGGCGGTACGCGCGATGCGTTTGCCGGTGGCGGTTGAGCCGGTAAAGGAAATTTTGCGAACCAGCGGGTGTTCGACCAAGGCCTGACCGGCTTGGTCACCGAGTCCGGGCACGATGGTTAGTACACCTTCGGGAAAGCCGGCCTCAAGTGCCAGTTCGGCGAGTCGCAAGGCGGTCAGCGGCGTGGCTTCAGCCGGTTTGACGACAACGGTATTGCCCATGGCCAGTGCCGGCGCACATTTCCAAGCGGTGATGAGCAGGGGAAAGTTCCAGGGCACAATCATGCCGCAGACCCCAATGGGGGGATGGTACACGGCGCCGTAGCCGCGTGCGGCGGGCAGCAGACTTTGGCCGTGAAAGGTGCCGACCGCGCCGGCATAGTACTCGAAACAGCGTGCGGCGGCTTCTACTTCGGCACGGGCCGCGCGAATGGGTTTGCCGGCGTTGCGCGATTCGAGCGCGGCCAAGTCGCCGGCTTCCTCGCGAATCCGTGTCGCCAAACGCACCAGCATATTAGCGCGGTCGTGGGGCCGCATGGTGCGCCACAAGTAGCCGCGAAATCGCTCGGCGGCGTTGGTGACGGCCAGATCGATTTCCGCGCGACCAGCCATGGCGACGGTGGCGATGGTGCGACCGTCGGCCGGGGCGACCACCTCGTAACGCGATTGGCCGGCATAGGCTTCGCCGGCGATGGTTAGCGGATAATGCGGTAGTGAACCCGTCATATTTTTTGCTCCCGGTTACACATTTGAAAGGGGTTATTCCGGCGTAACATAAGCCGCCGTGATGCCGCCGTCAACCGTAAAGGTGCTGCCGGTGAGGTAACTGGACGCATCACTGGCGAGGAAACAGGCGGCCTGCGCCATTTCCTCGGCTAAGCCAAAACGACCCATGGGCACGTGAACCAGACGGCGTTGGCGTTTGGCCTCGGTGTCGAGGAATGACATCAACAATTCGGTGCGCAGCGGGCCGGGGCAAAGCGCGTTGACGCGGATGCCTTCGCGTGCGTGAATCACAGCGAGCTCGCGGCTCATTGCCAGGACGGCCCCTTTGCTGGCGGTATAAGCTAACTGCGGTGTGGCCGCGCCCAACAGCGCGACAAACGAGGCGGTGTTGATGATCGAACCACCGCCCGCACGGCGCAGGGCCGGGATACCGTATTTACATCCGAAGAAAACACCTTTGACGTTGATGTTCATGGTGCGATCCCACACGTTTTCGTCGCAAGCTTGGCTGTCGCCGTCGGCTGCGTCCATAATGCCGGCGTTGTTGAACAGCACATTTAAACTGCCGAAATGGTTCTCGCAAGCGGCGATCATGGCTTCGCAATCCTGTTCGTTGGCGACGTCGCCTTGTACAAAAACAGCTTCGTGGCCGGCTTGGTTCAGTTCCTCCACCACATGGGCGCCGTCACTGTTGATGTCGACAAGGCACAGTTTGGCACCGTGTTTGGCAAAACAATGGGCGGAAGCCGCACCGATCCCTGCCGCGGCGCCGGTGATGAGCGCCGTTTTTCCCTTTAAATCCATAATTGATGCTCCGTGATCTATATTTGTTCAAAGTAGCGGCGGCGTTCCCAATCGGAAACACTGCGTTGGTAAGCGTCCCATTCGGTTTGATAGAAGTGCAGGTAGTGATCGACCACGGCGTCACCGAAGGCGGTGCGTGCCATCTGGCTGTCGCGCAGGCGTTGTAGGGCTTGGTCGAGCGACTTGGGGACTTGAGGCAGATTGGCGGCGGCGTAAACATCACCCTGGAACATGGCGGGTGGTTCGATTTTCTCACGCACGCCGGTGAGGCCTGCCGCCAACACCGCCGCATAACCCAGGTAGGGATTGACATCGGCGCCGCAGATCCGTGATTCAATGCGCAATGAGCTTTCGCGGCCGACAACGCGGAAGCCGGCGGTGCGGTTGTCGTAACTCCAGGCGAGCCCGGTTGGGGCCCAACTTCCCGCTTGGTAGCGCTTGTAAGCGTTTACCGTTGGCGCGAAAAACGGCATCAGCTCCGGCGCATACTTCATCCAGCCCCCCAAAAACCAGCGGAAGGTTTCGGAAGCGGCGAAGGGTCCGAGATCCGTTTGCTTGCCCGCGAAGCGGTTAACGGCGCCGGCGCTGTCCCAAAGACTGACGTGCATGTGGCAACTGGAGCCGGCGAGGCTTTCGTCGAACTTAGCCATAAAAGACACTGAATGGCCGTGTTGGTCGGCGATTTCCTTGAGACATTGCTTGAAGATAGTGTGGCGGTCGGCCATTTCAAGCAGCTCGCAATAACGAATGTTGAGTTCGTGTTGGCCGGGTCCCCATTCGCCTTTGCTGAATTCGACGGGGACCCCGCTCTGATTGAGCAGCCGGCGCGCGGGTGCATTGACGACTTCCTCGCGTGTGCCTTGCAGCATGTGGTAGTCCTCAATGTAGGCGCTGAAGGTGGCGAGGTTGTGGTAGTTCTTGCTGCGCGCGTCATCGTAGCTGTCTTTAAACATAAAGTACTCAAGCTCGGAAGCGCCTTTGGCTGTAAAGCCGAGCTCGTGGGCGATCTGGACTTGGCGTTTGAGGATGGCGCGTGGTGAGACGGCAATCGGTTGGTGATCGGCTTCGTTGACGAGATCGCACAAAATGAGGGCGGATTTGGGTAACCAAGCGGCACGGCGTAGGCTGTGGTAGTCCGGCACGCCGTGGAAGTCGCCGTAACCGCGTTCCCAGTTGGCAAAGGTAAAGCCGGGTACGGGGTTCATATCCATGTCGGTCGTGAGCAGGTAATCACAAGCGTGGATACCGTGTTCATGGGTGTAATCCAGAAAGAACTGGGCGCAAATGCGTTTGCCCATCAGGCGACCGTAATGGTCGGGGAACACGGTGAGGATGGTGTCGATTTCGCCGCCGGCCACAAGGTTTTTGAGGGCGGTGAGGCTGAGGTGTGGGCTTTCGCTCATAGCTGGGCTCCTGGTGTGCCGTGGCCGCACGCGACGCGCAACAGGGTGCCGCAACAAAACGCGACATGGGCGCGGGAACACAAACACGCAATCGAAATGGCAGGTCATGGGATGAACCTCCATCTTACCGCGATCAGGGCGCGAGTCTGTTAACTTTTTACCGGTCGGTCGTAGGAAAGCAGGGGGTGCGCTTCGTAGAATGCTTGCGAGAAATTCGCATTCGCTGCACAAGGATGTTAATAATGAATGGGACTCGGTTAATCGTCGTAATTTTCTTCGGTTACCGCGACCTAGATTCTGTTCTTGCGTAACCCTATTTGGGGAAACGTTCTACAAAGGAGACTCATGTTCTTCGAAACGATGATGCTTTTTTTGGTTTTGTTTAATCCCTTCTTAATGAGCATCTATCTTCTCGAATTGGTAAAAAAACTCAGTTTGGCCGACTTCTCGATGGTCTTGACCCGCGCCAACCTGATTTCTGGAAGTGTGTTTATTTTGTTCGCGCTCACCGGCGAAGCCTTTTTTTCTAAGCTGTTGCAGGTCCGCTTTGCCGCCTTTCTCGTTTTTGGCGGACTCGTCTTTTTTGGGATTGCCATGCAGCAAGTCTTTAACGGGACCAGTGCGCTACTCCAAATTCGCGGCGGCCCGCCCAAGCAGTTGGCCGGAACGGTGGCGATGCCGTTTATGATCGGGCCGGGGACGGTGAGCGCCTCAGTATTTGCAGGCAGTCGCTTGAGTCCCTTGTTGGCGATCATTTGCATTGCCGCCTCGCTCGCGATCTCAATGGTTTTGTTGATTGTGCTTAAGTACTTACACGACGTGGTTGCCAAACGGCAAGAAGCCTTGGTTGAGCGTTATGTCGAGGTGATGGGCCGTGTTTCCGCACTCATTATGGGGACGATTGCCGTCGAGATGGTCATCAAAGGTATCGACATGTGGTTGGGTCTCAACAACGGCGGTTAGTTGCGCGCTGATGCTGTGATGCAAGACTGATCGGGTTGGCCGTGGGCCCTCAGCCTTAGGTTGTTTTCCCCCATAGGCCACCTGATCGAAGGATCTTCGCGAAACCTTCAATTGTGGCGCCTTGGCTTGGCCGAGGCGCCCAACTCGAATGAGCTTGGTTTAAGGTAGATAAAAATGATTTCCTGCGCGCTGTCTTTGAGTGCACCTGGATCAGTTTGTCGGCATAACGGCGCCCCATTTCGTGGCCGAAGTCGACCTTCGGCAATTCGCTATCCAACACGCGAATCGGTGTCTCCCAATCAATGTCGGAATGCGCTTCGTTGCGGACCAGTTCAAGCTTTTCTGGAAAAAAGTGTTAACAGACTTGCTTCCACCTAGAAGCGCGATAACTCGCAGCGATTTTAGCTAAATATCTGGGCTACAACGGTCTGTGGAAATGCTCAACCCACCCCGTGGTTGCGCTTCCGCTTTTTTCAAGCCATTTCGCTCCAGACCTTTAGCCAAAACCCCTCGCTCTTATCGCGCTTCTTCGGTTCCAAGCACTGTCATTCGGTCAAGGGAGCCGCCTTTAAAAACCGTTGGGATTAAACGCAACGACGGACAGAGATGCACGGCGCGACACCGGTGTTTTCTGAAAAACCCGTTGGCACAACAGGGGCTTTTCGCCGAACCGTTTGCCCCAAAGCTGTGAATCTCTGGATAGGCCCCCAACCGAAAGCGAGGAAACAAAACAAAAACACCAAAAATGAAGTTACTTTTGCTCGGCGATTAGGAAGTGAACGGTCAATGGTGCAAAAGGAAAACCCGCCCAATGCGAGAAGCGTGGGAAAGGCTTCGTATCAGGCGGGTCGAATGGGTTTGGTTTGTGGTAAACGACCTTTCTACCTGAGTTGAGCGATTCTGTTTTTGAACAGTGCAGTCGAGTTGCGGTTTCTCAAAAAAACGACGGTCGACAGAATAAATGTTCAAAGCTGATTTTTTTATCTTCGCTACAGGAGGCGTTTTGCCC
>JAUIFE010000070.1 GCA_030429565.1 Holophagae bacterium
GAAGCGGAAGCAACACAACCATGGCGGAAGGTTTCGAGCGCCCCACCATGGGGGCCTCCTTTAACCAACCCTTCCTGGGCTTAAGTGGCCACATGCGCGACGCCGACACCGGCTTAACCTACATGCACCACCGCTACTACGACCCGCAGCTAGGCAATTTCCTCAACCCCGACTTTCGCGCGCCTGATATCTACGATCCCAGTACCTTCACCGAACCATACGCTTTCGCCGCCGGCAACCCGATGATGTTCTGGGATCCTAATGGGCTTAAGCCGGGTGACTTCACTTTTCGAAATGATTTAACTGGTGAAACGACAACCGTTCAAATTGGACAGGAAGGCTATACAGCACTAAGAGCTGGCGAGAGATTTTCATTCGGACACCAGGGAGTTCAGTATGAAATGCCATCGATTTTACCAATCACCGGTAGCCCTTCCGAAAGAGAAGCATGGTTTGCAAATAACGCTGGAATTCAGATTTATGACGATCCCTATTGGTCACAGTTCCACTTAGGCGACACATTGGGTGGTCAGTTTGTCCACGAAGCTAATAAATACGGAACAATCGGCTTGTTCGCTATGGTTGCTGTGGTCGAAGGAGGTGTAGGGGGAATTATAAGTCTCGGAAAATTCGGCTATTCCCTTGTGCATTTTGAGATGTATTCTTATACTGGTGACCTTACTTTTCGTGGTGGGCATGATCGTTTTGTAGAGGGCCTAGTTTCAAGCTATAACTTTATGACATCTGGGCAGGTAATAAATACCCTTGCTGCATCATATGGTAACAGATTATCGCAAGCCCAATTTTACCTAGATCAAGAGAATTACAGCGCTTATGGTCACACCATGGGTAGAGTGGTTGATGACTTTATCGGGATCTTTAGAGGAGGGCAAAGTGTTTGGAAAGCAGGACGAAAAGGATCCCAACTTTTAGCAAATTTGCCTGGGAACATAGACGGCACCAATTTTTCAACTTTTTCTCAGTCAACACTAGGCTGGTTTACTAAAGATAAATTGTTAATTGGTAAGAAACAAAAAAAACCGTGGCAGGCATTAAGATCCGAGGCATGGAAGTGGTACAAGCTTTCTAGAGATAGTTCCGATATTCCAGTTTTGGGCGACTTTTCACAAGTAACTAACTTTATGTTGAAAAATCCTTCTGGCTATCAACGACTCAACGCCCTTCCATGGAATTTAGGCGTTAACGATGCTTGGATAATGGGTGCTGTTCATGCAGGCAAGAAGTTTAGAGTGGCGACCAACTATCATGCACCGTCCTATCGGAAAAATCGTAAGGGCCAAAGTGTTTTTGATAGAGAGTTGAAGTTACTTGAGAGTCTGGGTTATAAATTTGTAGAGGACCCAGCAATGGGAAAAGGTAGAGGGTGGATGGTTCCATCGAGGAGTTCAAATGGAAACTAAAGTATTAAAGAAAATATTTGGACAGCTTGAATTCGAGCTGAATAAGTTCGAAAACGATGAAGAGGACTTTGAAGAAGATCTCCAAAAAATAGATCATTGCTCGCTCGCTAATTTTCAACTCTACTTGCTTAGGAGAGGGGCGACCGAACGCGGGAAAGTTTGGGCCAGATTCCGAGATGCAATTAGCCAAACATCTTTGATGTTCAGTTACTCCAATAAGGCTACAAGAAGTGTAATCTTAAAAGATTTGAACTTTAGCGATTTTTTAAGATACGAATCAGAGAATCTGGCAATAGAATATTGTAGGATTTTTTGCAAAACCGGAGATAGGTACTGCTTAGAGCAAATCTTGTCAATTCTTGTTTTGTGCAGACCAAAGAATATTCGGTACGATCTCTGTCAGTGGATTGAAGATGTCGTAGATTCTCTTGATGACGTCAACAAGGGCCTTAAATGTGTTCTTTTGGATTTCCTCGGGAAGTATAGTGAAGATGAACTAGAGAGCGTCAGGCTTTATGTGGGTGATTTTTCCTCGTAGTGTCCCAAAAATATTCCGGCTAGGTTTCGAAGGCAAATATCTGAGCCCGAAATGTCCAAAAAATATTCCAGCACGTTTCCCAAGCCAAATGACTGTGTCAGCATGCGCTTGGTAACCCCGTAGTGTCCCAAAAATATTCCGGCACGTTTCCCAAGCCAAATAGTTGTGTCAGCATGCGCTTGGCAACCCCGCTCAAAGGAGAGAATGGCCAAAAATCACACTGCCACAGAAAAAATCATTAGGTTTTCTGCATCCCGAGATGCACCATTGCCGGTATCATTAATGTTTCCAGCAGATAAATCTAAGAGGCGCGACGGCTGTAGTGATTCAACAAGCCACCGAGGCGGGTCTGTTTTTGGATCGGCCCGGTAGTGTTGCTTCGTCGTTTGACGATGGTTTCGTTGAACAAGCTTTGATGCGGTCTTTCGTTGTGGTAGTGGGCCAAGTATTCGCGCAACAATACTTCAAGATGACGTTGGGAAAAGATGATGAAATGGTCGAGGCCTTCTTCGCGAATGGTTCGAATGACGCGCTCCATGTACGCGTTCAAGTTCGGCGAGCGCGGCGGCAACGGAACAGCGGTCACGCCCCCCCGGCCAAGGTTTTTTGAAAGTGAGCACCGAATACGGATGCACGGTCATGAATAAGGTAATCCCCTTCCCTGAGAAACCCATGTGCCTCATCCGTTTCATTTCTCGCAATTTGATCGGCCCATGCCTGGTAAGGCTCGGGAATGATTCCCGCAAGGTGGACTTTTCGCGTTGCAAGGCGCATGATTAGGAGTACATGAACCCTTCGAACACCCCAACCTTGCAAAATCTCAACCGTAAAGAAATCAGCGGCGGCCATGCTTTGCCATTGTTGACTCAGAAACATCGCCCAAGTTCGCCCGCGTTTCGGCGCCGGCTCGACGCCGTGATCGGCCAGAATCCGCGCAACCGTATTTTTTGAAACGATTATCCCGACCTTCTTCAGTTCACCGACAATGCGTCGCAAGCCCCAGCCCGGATTCTCACCGGCCATTCGAACAACCAAAACCACCGTTTCTAAATCGGTTTTGGGACGACCGCGCCGTCCCACTGGTCGGTTCGCCGTGTACTTTTGGTTTACTAAGGTTCGGTACCAACGGAGAAAAGTATCCGGGCTGTAAGTGAACGCCGCAACTGTTTGAAGAAAATCATTGGGCACGGCACGGGCCTTCACTGCAAGTTTGCGGCGCCAGTCGTTAGACAGCCGACGATCCCGACCGCCATTCAGTTCTCGAATGGTTTCGCGCTGACCCTGAATCATCGTCATCAAAAAATCAGTGATCGCCTGTTGTCGTTGTTCAAGCCGACCCGTGACCAACGTGATCCACAGGATATTTAACCAAACCACCCGCGTCGCTCTCCGTTTTCTTGGAAAATTCTAGCTGATTGACAACTGAATATAGAAAAACATCGGTCATTTGGGGCTCTAAATGAGCCCCTTTTTCTTCCCTGATGAACTAACTATCCCACGGGATCCGCCAATGCAGTTTGTCGCCGGAGCGAAGAACACCTGCCTTTAGAAGAAAAAAGCCGCGTTGCTGATGGCACATTTTTTTCACTTTTCTTCACGTTGCTTCCCTCCAACCTGGGCCCCCGTGCACTTTACCTATCCGATGAAGTGACCAAAGACAAACAGTCCGTTCACTTCTCTCAAACCTGAGTTGAGCGATTCTGTTTTTGAACAGTGCAGTCGAGTTGCTGTTTCTCAAAAAAACGACGGTCGACAGAATAAATGTTCAAAGCTGAGTTTTTTATCTTCGCTACAGGAGGCGTTTTGCCC
>JAUIFE010000022.1 GCA_030429565.1 Holophagae bacterium
GGGATAAAATGCTCGCCGAGGCTCGTCGCCGCAGGCGAACCATCCCAAGGAATCCACCAGGCAAATAGTCGGCTATAATTTCTTAAAAAATCAACCTTGGACTACGGTTTCCGCTGAGCCAACACATAGTAAATCGCTCCGTAAGAAGTGGGAAAAGGCCTATGGGAAAAAGTGGCCTAAGGATCCTGATACAGGGCGAAACCAAGACGTATCTCATAAGAAACCGCTTGCAGACGGAGGCACAAACGATGTAGAAAACATTGAACCTCTTCCAAGAAAAGAACATATGCGCCGACATCAGGAAGCAGGTGACTTTTCGCGATGGGGTTCCCGAGGTGGCAAGTCCAAGGAAATTGAGACGGACGAAAAATAGAAGGTGAGCAATGTTCAAAATCAATTGGGACACCGTTGTCCCAAGCGAACAACTGAAAGGCGATTCGCCTGAAGATACGGCGCTGTTGAATCAACTTCTCGATGAAGCGAGAGCTTTCCTATCAGCCTTCCGTTGGTGTGCTGCAATAAAGAAATCCTACTTTGGATTTGGTGTTGGCGGCATATTTGGTGTTTTTCTTTTTGAAATCACCCCAAATGCGAATGGTGTCGATGACTTTGTTTGGGTAGTGGTGGGTGATTTGCCCCCGCTATACATTGCTATTGACGAAGCACCTAATCCAGCATGTGCCTTAGATATTTATCTAAACGCGATGTTTGATTGGTGCGAAACCGCGATAAATGAAGGCGACTTGAGTAAATGCCCTCCAGTAGATGTAGAGCCCTCCCCTGAAATTGTCTCAGCCCTAATGGGACGAATAGAGTTTCTGCGTGAGGAGATACTAGTTCATTATAAAGAGCAGCTAGCCCAGTAGTCCTAGGGTTAATGTGTCCCCAAAAACTTCAACCTCGCTCTGGATTGTCTACGTTTTAATCCTGAGATCAATAATCTTAAAGAAAGGCGGCTTCTTTGATTGCAAAGAGTCGCCTTTCTTTTGGGCTGACTTCTTTTGATTAAATAATTCCAAAATCGAGATGGCAATACCCCCTTTTTGTAGACAGCTAAGAGGCCTGTTGTTTTTCGAATTCGATAGGGTTGATGTAATCGAGAAAACTGTGTCTTCTAACTGGGTTGTAGAACATTTCGATGTAGCTGAAGAGATCTTGTCGTGCCTCCCTCAGCGACTCATACCTCCTATTGCGGATGTGCTCTCGTTTCAGTGAGCTGAAAAACGACTCTTTGACCGCATTGTCCCAGCAGTTGCCCAGTCTGCTCATACTTAACTTTGCCGCGTGATCAGTCAGGAAATTACCCCAATCAAAACTTCCGTATTGGGAACCCTGGTCAGAGTGGACAATCAAGCCAGGCTGGGGTTTTCGTCGGAAAATCGCTTGTCGGAGCGCATCTAGAACCAAATCCGTGTTCATCCGCTGGGAAACGGCCCAGCCCACGATTTTCCGTGAATACAGGTCCATAACCGCTGCGAGATACAGCCACCCTTCTACCGCCTGCAAATAGGTAATGTCTGTTACCCACACGCGATAGGGTGCCGGCACGGAAAACTCGCGGGCCACCAGGTTTGGCATGGCTTCCACGGGCTGACTTGCCTTCTACCGCTGCTTTTTGTAACCCCGTATAGCGACCAACCCATGCTCTCGCATCAAACGCGCGACACGCTTCCGCCCGCACCGAATCCCGACGGCACGCAGATCACGATGAATTCGAGGGCTACCATAAATCCCATTGGTTTCATGATAGCTACGTTCGATTTCCCTGAAGATGCGGCGATCTTCCAGCGTTCTTGCCGATTCAGGAGCCTTGAGCCACGCACCACATAGACGTTACACGGAACTCGTGCCGGTGTACTTTGATGAACGCGTACCTCACC
This sequence comes from Holophagae bacterium, assembly GCA_030429565.1. Classification (GTDB taxonomy): domain Bacteria; phylum Acidobacteriota; class Holophagae; order Acanthopleuribacterales; family Acanthopleuribacteraceae; genus Acanthopleuribacter. The sequence goes on from JAUIFE010000022.1 coordinate 1,881, forward strand.
CGGACTCTTTGGCAAAGTACGCAGCGGCCGAGGATGTCACGCTCCTCGGTAACCCGCTTTAGTTCGGCTTTGAGTTTTGCTATTTCGCGATCTGGGTCCTTATCTTCCGATTTCTTATGGGGTCTTTGTCTTTTGGCGTATTTAGCCTTCCAACCATAGAGCGTCTTGGGCGAAATCCCTAAACGTTGGGCTACCTCTACCACGGAGTATCCGCGCTCGATCACTTGGTGAACGGCGTCCTTCTGAAGGTCTTCGTTGAATCGATTTTTCCGCGCTGCCATTCGTCCTCCATTTTTCTCAGAATTTTACCTCCTTTTCCTGTCTATTAAAGCGGGTCACGGCCAGGGCTCATGAGCGCAGAACCATCCGCGAGCGCATCCATGGAACTCAGGATGCTAGGGATCAGCACGCCCGCGCTCAGGTATCGGAATTAACCAACATCAGAATCGGTCAGGAAGCGGTAAAAATAATCATCGCCAACGGGAAAAGTAATTGACGCCAGACACAGGGTTTTCGACAGAGGCAACCGGATCCCTTGTTTTGTTTGAATTCCGGCGGCTTCCCATCCTTGAAAACCGCCGGACGCTTTATGCTGTTTTTTCTTTTGGGTTATTTGGCGCTAGCAGAAGGTGTACCACGTCCGTTGGCGTGAGCCCCAGTCTAGTTACCAGGCTTTGTAGCTCTGAAAAGGCCGCAATGTCGCGGGATTCCGCCTCCTTGGCACATGGGTTCCGGTATTCTTCTGCTTTGTTAAGGATGTGATCGCACACCTTCTGGAAATTGTGACGGTTCTTGGTTGGGTTGAAACCAGGAACGATGTACCCGCTGGTAACATCCGATTGGGAAACGTGATTGAGCATTTCTTTGATGTCGAGAAAACCGATCCCGACGTCATTAGCGATACTCGCGAAGGTTCGACGAGCCGCGTGCGGTGAATACTCAAATCCCAGGCGCTGGAGGAATTGAAACACGGAGTCGTGCCGTTTAATCGGCCGACTTAAATCTGTTGCCGACGCAAAGACAAACGGGTTGTCAGAGCGTTCCGCATGCAAGCGCCGAAGGAGGTCCCACCCAAAACTAGACAAGGGCACAAAATGCGACTCGCCATTTTTAGTGCCTGAAAAATCAAAGTCAAATTCATCCAGGTTTAAAACGACCTTTCCCGCTTCGTCGAAGCCGTCAAATACAGCCTTAGACTTCTTAGTTAGGCGTTGAATGCTCCCTGGGAGCTGGAAGTAGCCGGCCTCTAAATCGACATAATCCCACTTTAGAAACCTGGCCTCGCAGAATCGCAAACCGGTGATAAGACTCAGTTGAGTAAGCTGTATGGTCTTGATTACATGAGGTGGAACCGTTCCGTCTTTATCCAACCAGGGAGCTGGAAGGGAGCCGTTTAGAATCTGATCCAATTGCACGAAAAATTTACCGAGTTGGTGATTTTTGATCACCATCCGTTTTGGCTTGTGCCGTTTGATGCCGTACTCTTCTTTAATGATCTGGCGCACTTCTGGAATCGGACTAGGGCCAAGTATTTTCTCCCCAGCCTTGTTCTTAAAGCTCTTGCGGTTGGTGTTCCAAAGGTTGGAAAATGTGTAGAGCATCTCCCAAGCTGGCGAACGAGCACCTTGGCCATGGCGAAGAGCAAATTGTGCGGCGATCATCGCTGGGGTAATGCTCCGAAGATCCATTTTTAGCCACGACGGACAAAAATCCTTGTTGATGTTTTTTTCAAAGCCTTTCAGGGTATTAGGTTTTACAGTTGTTTTCTTAGAAAAGAAAATCCGTATGGCGTCCTCCATTAACAGTCCGTCACTTGAAGGATCCTTGGACTGTTTTTCCGGCAAAGGCTTTAGGCTTAATAATTCGCGTCCGAGTTTGTCTTCGCGAGGGTCAATGCCGGCTTCGCAGAGGCGCTTTAGCTTTCCCGCCCACTCTCTGGCATCCTTGTAATTCACCGAGTTGTGAGCCCCGATCTCGGGCTTTAAGGAAAACGTCAAGGCTGATCCTTTCTGACCGGACACGCGTTTATCATAAGTAAAGGCGCATCTAGACTTGCGGATGATGAACTTGAGGCCCGCCACCTCCGTGTCCTTGAGGGTGATAGGCTTGCCAGCTTTAAGAAATGGCCGCAGGTTATCCACGTTAAATTTGATAGCTTTGGTGCTCATGATTCAAACCCCTTACAATTCCGTATTTCGATTTTGGGAATCGATGAAGGGGGAAGCGCTTCCTTTTCCGACAAATTCCCGACAAACCGAGGATACACCGTGACGATCCATGATCAAAATCACGGCATTTTACATATCTTTTTATACGGTAAGGGTAATAATTCGAGTTGTTTATATAAACCAAGCGACGCCGGTACAAACCAGAACCAACCGCAAAATATAGGGTGTCCTGGCTTTGCCGGCTTTGTTGTTTTCACAGGCGTTTGGCTAAGAAGTATCGCTCATGACCTTTGGGAAAATCACGAATCGTGGCGTAGACGCGATAACCATGGCGTTGATAGAAAAATAATGCTTGGAAGCTGAAAGTATCCACCAGAATATGGTCGAGCTTACGAACACGCGCTTCGTTTTCGAGGGAGCGCAGCAACCGCCCGGCACAGCCACGTCCACGAAAATCGGGATCCGTCCAAAGCCCGTTCAAACGCAACTGGTGCCAATTCACCTCAGCCAAGGCCCCTGCAACCAAACGACCGGCTCGGTTGTGGACCACACGGTTGATCGGCTGTTCCGACGACGGAGGTAATCCTCGTGCCGCCAGGTAATGTTCGAACTGATCCGGCTCGTAAGCCAGGCCAACGCGGTGCTCGTAAAGGGAAACCCCGGTATTCATGGTCCAGCGGTTGCTCGGCAACCGGCATACCATGACGCGGTGGGCGTAACCACGCGGGTAATCAACAAGTTTGCCAACGCGGTGAAAGCCTTCACATGCCAAACGATCCTGATCCGCTTCCGTAAAGCAAGGCACCATGATTCCGGTGCACCCGCGTTGGAGCGCCACTGTTTTTAGCCGGGCAGTCAATTGCTGATATACCTCGGCCAGGTTTGGACCGGATTCCACGTGTAGATGGCTCACTTGCAACCAACCCCAAAAGGAGACGCCTGCAAAACTACCCAAAAATCGGCCATTCCAATCATAGATCGTTTCACTACAGGTGGCGAGGTAAGGTCGATTGTGGCCGCTGGGCGGCGGTTCGGCATGCATCGAGCACAAAAGCCCGCTCAGTGCGACGTCATCAGGCCTACTTACCATAAGCCCGGTCCGCGGTTTTGAAAGGGGAACGACTTGTAACATAGGCACTCCTTAAAGAATTACGACAATTGCGTCCTAAGCGGACCAGGGTGACTATTGCCCGACCCTGGATGATTGAGGAAACGGTCAAATAGTTGGGGGTTGCAGAATTGACCGAGGCCGACTCGGTTGACTTGTAAACATGGCCCATCCCCGCAGGTCCTAGGACCAAAACCCAAACCGACCAATCCGGCAGCCCAATCCTTGATGACGTGAGGGCGACGATCAAGAGCGGTGGTAGTGGAAAACGTTCGGGTTGCACGGGAAGGGCATCGTAGAAGACAACGAACCAGCGTTGGCAACCACAGCAGGCATCGTCAGTGTGCAGGTCATCGCGTCTCCCCAAACCGAGAACAACGAGGTCGTACCGCCGGTGCGTCTATGCGAAGCAATAAGTGGCGGCCGATCCGCTGAGAAGCCGATTAAAACCAACCATACCTGCCTTACAGGCATGGCATCTCCGGCCGCAGCGGTATCGCCACCTTGGGAAACGGGATGTGGTGTCGTCACCAGCCGACCGGACTCCGACCCATCGGCGAGTTAACGATCATGGACGCCGGTGAGATTCACTCCCACCAGTCGGTTTATACCGGCGTATTACCGGGCACAAGGTTGCATTTCTTTTCGCAGGGTGGGGTTAAAGGAAGCTGACAGGAAAAAAATCATAAAATCGATTAGCGGACCTTCGTTCCACCAAAATAGTGAAACCCTGCCAAAAGACCGAGGGTTGTCAGAATAAAAAACAGCAAAGAAAGACTAGCACTGAGTAGCTGGTGTTCTTTTGCTCTGCCCATAAGGTAAAACAACAAAATGGAGGAAATATGTAGAAGAATAAAAAAATTTTAAAAACCACCAAGTTCCACAAACACAATTCACATCCTCGAAGCACCTCCTCACCAACACCATTAAACCTGAGCAGAGCGATTCTTGGCGGCGAAATCGCTCAATTCAGGTGACAACAAGCAAACCTAACGTAGGCAGAACCAGGACACCCACTTTTTTAATTCTCACGTTGCTACACGAGGCATTCGCTGCGTTTTGTGACGGTTCGCCGGTTAGGATTAATTCCGCTCGAACACCTTTAGCCGATCTTCCTTCAATTGAAACAACTTGTCCCATGCCGGATGATCGGCCTTACCCAACACCCGCGCCGCCACGTATTCACCCATGGCGGGCCCGTGTTTAAAGCCGTGGCCCGCACCGCCACCTACGAACCACCCATTCTCCCACTCAGGATGACGGTCCACCAAAAAGTCACCGCCGATGCTGTCCGTCACTTGGCAAACGCGAGTTTCGATAAAGGGTCGGTTTTTTAGCGCCGGAAAACGCCGCGCCAAGAACTCACGGGCTCGTTTAACCTGAACGGGGTTGACGATACGGCTGTCGTTTTCCGGGTCAAAGGTGTTGCGTTCGTTCACCGGACACAGCTTCATGCCACGACCTTCAAACGAAGGGAAACCGTACCAGGTGGTGAAATCGGTTTCGTGGGGCGCGCCGCGAAAGCTCCAGGTGGGTAAGCTACCCAAGGCGAAGCGATCATCACCGGCGGGGGCGCCTACGAAAAAAACGTCGCGACGCACAGGGCGCAATTTTTGGCCCAATACGTCTGGAAACATGTTTGGCAACCAAGGACCACAGGCGAAAATAAATTGGTCCGCCCCCATCGCACGCCCCGCCGTGTCTTTGACCGACATCAGCCGACCCTGCTTTGAGTTTCCCGGCAAAGCCTTGGAGACAATTAAGTTACCACCGCCCGCTGTAAATCGATCGGCCACCGTGGCAACGGCGCGGCGCGCGGCCAGCAACCCAATATCCGGCGTAAACACACCCAAGGCCACCTCATCCAAATTGAATTGCGGGTACCTCTTGCGCAACGCGGCCAGGTCCAGTTGTTCGCTGGGGAAACCGGCTTTTTGGGCGCGTTCGTGGGCGGCGAGGACTTGCTCTTTGCCCAGCTCACTCGCCATCAGCACACGACCCGTGCGGTAAAACAGTTGGGTGTTCCATGCCTTTTCCCATTGGTGCCACAGCGTTTTGGCGCGAGTCGCCATGGCGGCATAGGCCGGATTGCTGTAGGCGGGGTGCCATTGACGTGTTTCGCCGCCGGAGCTCGCGCGGCTGTGACCGGGTCGCCAAGCATCGATCAGGGTAACCTCGGCACCGGCTTGCAACGCATACCAAGCCGTCCAAACACCAAAAACCCCGGCGCCGATGACAGTGACGCGAGGTTTTGCGTGACGCCCGCCGGCCTGACGACCCAAAGCCATACTCGCCGTTTGTGCCGTGGTCCAGGTGATAAAATCGCGACGCTTCAAGGACCCCCCCCCTCTGTTCAACGTGTTTCCGTGATCCTACCGAAACCGCGCGACAAAAAAGGTGCATGAGTAACCATTTCATTGTGTCATTTGCGACAAAACCCGCCCTCAACGAAGGTCTGATTTAATCCTGAATTGCGCGATTCGGGTTAAAGCCCGCTAAACCCTAGACCCAAAATAACGACTAGTTCCTCGCCAACCAAACGAGCTTGACCCAAGGCGGAATCCGGGTTACCTTGACGGCGTCCCGGCATAGGCGCCAAGCCCAAGCCAAGGACCCACACAACACAACCAACGACGTGAGGACGACCTCACCGCTTTTGATCATCCGGGGACGGCCCCGATTCATGAAGGAGCGAACCCATGTCTTGGTTTTTACTGACCCTTGCCGGCGTTTTTGAAGCCGGCTGGCTGATTAGTTTGGAACGGTCGCAATCGTTTTCCCATGGTGGTTACCTGGCGCTAGCGGTGCTTTCGATGGGATTAAGCCTGGTTTTATTTGCTTTGGCGGCGCGATCGATTCCCATCCCCATCGCCTACATGGTGTGGTTGGCGGTTGGTGTCGGGGCCGTCACCGCCGTGCGTTGCCTGACCGAACAACAAAGCATTACGCCGATTCAAGTTTTATGCCTCTTGCTCATTACCGTCGGTATCGCCGGCCTAAAAAGCCAAAGCTGACGGAACCGTCACCGCGACACCCCGGAGCAACAAGCACCACCCCAAAAAACGCCGACCGATAATTCCGCTGCCTCTGGTTACAAAATCAGACAACGGCATGATATTGCCGTCTTTTTGACAACATGTTAGTCTAAGAAAATTATTTCCGCCCTCACCAGGGCACTTTTTCTTTTTAAATTTAATATCCTGAGATCTTTATGACAACGAATCCGTTTCTTCCAGGCCTTGTCAATCAGACCTGGGCACGCGCTGACTTTATCGGCTTAGCCCTAACCGAACTCGGAGCCTCGACACGCCAAACGGTTAACCGCGCAACACCTAGGGACCTGGCAAAACCCAAACCAAGCAAGGAAGCATCAGCGGGTAAACACGGTGGTCCCAACGCCGGCGAATGTTGGATCACGCATCGCCAAATTCAAACCCTTCTGGATCTCGACGACGACAAGCGGATCGAGGAAGGCGAACCAAGTGATTTCACCGTTTTTAGATCTAAAGAACGCTGCATCGGCCATGAAAGAGTCCAGGTTCAAGCGAACACGATTCCCAGTTTGAGGACCGTGGTTGGAAAGACCGAATCAGGCGAGCCGCTCATGAACGGCTCGAAGGATTTCGAAACCCAACGCAAACAGGAAACGCTCGTCACCGCCACCTCTAAATAGCCGCACGTGGAATAGGATGAAAAATCGTTTCCACAGCGCTAAGCATGGCGAAGCTAAACCGGGAACCCTTTTGCAACCAGAACAAAAAACTAAAACAAGAACACTCCAACAATACCAAAAACCAGAAACCCATTAAACCCAAGCAGAACATCTATCAAATGGCCTTTCACACCAAAAAGCCAAACATCACATAAGAGGCACTCGGGATTTATTATGAAAAGTACTTTGCTACTTATTACTTTAGTTTTGCCCACGTTCCTGTTAGCTCGCTTTCTGGAGGTCGACCCCCAGCGCCAATACATCAACAGCTATTCATACACAGGAAACAATCCGGCAAACAGGGTCGACCCAACAGGTCAAATGGATCGCCTCCCAACCTCACTCCTTGAAACGATAGCCAAGGGCACTCATAAATACCCAACAGAGGCTATAAACCCCGAAACGAAAGAACCCTTTAAATACAGGCGTACACTGTTCCACGCAAAAACAGACAACGGCACGATCATTGAAGTACTTGGTGACAAGCTCAACACAGCCCCAGCAAAAACCGACTGCCATGGCATTACATTTACGGGCGGCGAGTTTTGGGTTGAACCGGACCAAGCTCAGAGAATACTGGATAACGATAATTACACACAAGTAGAAGAACCCAGGATTGGAGATATTGCTATTTTCAGAGCAGCAGTTGATTACCCCATCGACACCGGCCACATGGTGAAAGCAGGAACCTTTCACCACTCAATGATTGTGGCCGGGAAAACGGAGTCAGGTCAACTTTTACTAATCGGACTCAGCGGTTTAGCAACAAAACTTGAAGTCAGCACGCCAGAGTCAAGCTTCGCTGCCCCCTCAAATATTGACTTTTATCGCGGAACTGTTAAAGAACGACTCGCCGTTCATAAAGTTCTAAAAAGATACCCTTACAAAGATCGCGCTACGACTTCACTTATCAAGGATGGCATCAACTTCCTTAAACAACTCAGAAAAGACGAAAGAAGTTCAAAAAACCAGTAGTACCATTACGCTATACTTAGGTCACCACAATGATTCAGAAAATGTTCCGTTTTTCTTTCTTTCTTAGCTTTTTTGCATTCTGGAGCCCACTCCTAACAGCGCAAACGCCCTTCCACGCTGACGGGTATGAAGTCGAAGCCTTTCCCGCCATTGGCGGTCCCATGCCGGCCTGGGCCGATAAAAAGAAAAAGCTGTGGCCAATCTGGGCGCTATCCTTCGAGGGAAAACCCAGAAACTACGGTACCTTTCAGGGGCTTGGCGTTTTCCTCGTGGCCGACAAAGACGGCCAAAGTGTGGTCGCGGTGAGAACTCGCGATGAGTATTTCCGTACACCGGAGGGCTTCGACATGTGCACGGAGCTCGAGGATATTCTCGCAACAGAAGGCGCGGTTGTTGAGATCTCCACGATTTGGCACCTTCTGTTCGTCTCACTGACTTCCGGTTGGAAAGTATACTTTGAGCATGTAAAATCATATGGTTACCGTATCCATTACTTCTACAATGGTGTTGATCCAATTAGTTACCCATTACCCGAATAACCCTTTGCAAATGGTTTTCCAAAAGCTTCGGATCCGGTGCTTTCCGGCCATCCAATTTATATCAATCAGAATTCAACAGAGAACCTGCTATTGAGTCCCGCTTGCTCCAGAACCCTACCCATCATTCTTAAAACAGGGGCGCTCTAAAAAAAGGCCCACTACCCTAATCATAGAAAGGCGTCAAGCTTCTGCGCCAACAAGAAAAGGCAAAAAGAAGAACAGCGAACCAACAAGCCCAACTTTCACAACCTGGACTACTATCTATGGCAAACACGCATCAGCCTTCAAACTTAATTATATTTTTTTATGTCTTGGCCCTTTTTTCGCCCTTATCGGCACAAACAGTACATCAGGCGGACGGCTATGAGGTTGATATGTTTCCCGTCATTGGCGGCCCCGTACCTGCCTGGGCAGATGAAACGAGGATTTGGTCGCCACTCTGGAGATACTCGTGGGATGGGGCCCCCACACCCTTCGGCTCCTTTCTCGGGCTGGAGGTGTTGATCAGCGGCAAAACGGATGACCTCGGTGTATGCACCGTCATCATCAGTGATGATCAATTTCGCACACCGGAGGGGTTTGACATGTGCACCCGGATTGAGGATCTCATCGCAGCCGAAGACGCACTCGTTGCCATCTCCCAGGTTTGGAAGTTGCTATATTTTCATTTGGAATCAGGCTGGAAAGTGTACTTTGAATACCTACCCATCGTCGGCTACCAAATTCATTATTTTTAAAATGGTCTTGATCCCGTTACGATCCTACCATAGGACATAACAGAAGGAATTTTCCGGCGAAGGAGTGACTCATTGAATCGATTCGGTGATCATGTTTTGATTTTGTGCTTTTTAGGGACGCTGTCCCCTGTACTTTGGGCCCAAAGTACACCTCTAAACAAAACCTATGACATTGAACTGTTCCCCGCCATTGGCGGTCCCATACCTGCATGGGCAGATAAGACGAGGATATGGTCACCAATCTGGTGGTCTTCATCAGACGGCTCACCCACACCCTACGGCACTTTTCTCGGGCTGGAGGTGTTGACCACCGGCAAAACGGATGACGCCGGCGTACGCGCGGTCATCATTCGTGACGACCGCTTCCGCACGCCGGAGGGGTTTGACATGTGTACCCGGATTGAGGACCTCATCGCGGCCGAAGACTCACTCGTTGCCATCACCAACGTTTGGAATATGCTTTATTTTCATTTGGAATCTGGCTGGACAGTCTATTTTGAACCAACACCCACTACCGGTTATAACATTGCCTTTTTTTATAACGGCCAGAATCCGGTCACTATTCGACCATAAAGTTATGGTTTAAGCTTAGCCGGACACTTAGCGGCGAGATCACCCAACCAGCCGGCCTGTAACGTCTCGAAACATACGCGCCGCCCTTTCCCGGTCGCCTCCGCTTTTCCAACACATTTCGCGCCAACGCTTAACGCGTCCTACATCAAAATTTTCGGGATTTTCCCCATCCGAATCGCTCATTTTTAGCCCAAGACTTCATCAATCAAGGAAAGGCCGACCAAAACCAATGATCGCAAAAGAAAAATCGGCAAAACCAATAAACCCCGAATCCTCTAGAAGACTTTTATTTTCAACACTCTTTGCCGGCCTCTTAATTGGCTCGAGCCTCAACTTGCACGCCCAGGAAACCACGACCTTGTCAGGTTACGACGTCGACAGGTTTCCTTACATCGATCAAAACCTGCCGACCTGGGCTGACCAAGAAATTGGATGGGCTCCTGTTTTCGCATTTTCAAACCTCACAACCGTTCCTGCCGGCAACAACCAAGGCCTTCAAGTCATCCTGACCATGAGTAAAGCGACACAACTTGTCAAAACCGTCATCATTAAAGACGCGTACTTCAAAACCCCCGAAGGCTTGGACATGTGTTCTTCGGTTGAGGACTTTTTCGCTTCAGGTACGTCAGTAGTCGAAGTTACTGTTTTTTGGCACATGCTTTATATCGCCCTTAATTCAGGCTGGAAAGCTTATTTTGAAAAACAACCGGATGGGACTTATTTCCTGCACTATTTTTACAATGGGCGTGATCCCGTCACAACACTACCCTAGGACATGAACTAAGTGATTCTCGGCTGCGTAATCACACAACCTCAAGGCTTCAGCATCTCGTAGATAATGTTCATCGTACTTACCAGTACGCCTACACTTTTGCCAAGACGTTCCGCATCAAAACTTACGCAATTTCATCCACCCGAATCGCTCAGTTCAGGTTCAAATCGCCAGGACAAGTCTCTGCATTAATCACCTACTACAGAACGTTCGGCCAAAACCGTTTCCGACCCTGATTCGCCCGTTTTGCGCAGCGCTGTCGAGGCTTCTCTTAGCTTGGTGATCGCGTCGCCCGAGAACAGCATGACGATCGGGATGTTGACCCACAGCATGGCGCCGGTGCCGAGCATGGTGAGCTGGTTGATTTCTTGCGCGGTTTGTAACAAACCCGAGGTGGAGACCACGGTCGCGGCGCAGTACAGGAACCGGTACGGGCGGGCCCAGCGCTCGCCGAAGGCAAACACCACGCCCTGCTCGCCATAGTAAGACCAGGAAATCATGGTTGATAACGCGAAGAACCAAGTTGCCAAGGTCACCAGCCAGCGCCCCAATCCCGGCTGGACGCGGTCGAAACTGTAGGCGGTCAGCGAGGCGCCGTCGAAACGCAGGTAACAACCCGCCGTTCGTGTGACCGGCTTGGTCGGCGCGGTGACGGAATCCCAAGTGATGACGAGGCCGCCCGATGCGTCGCGCGCAACGGTGCCGGCCAGGTTTTGGTCAGCGCGGTTGCTGTTTGGGAAGCTGATCGGCATGAAGACGGCGCGACCCGCTTCGGCTTCGGGGTGGATTTCGGAGAAAACCGGGGTGGCCGGGAGTTGCCAGGCGCCGTCGGCGGCGGTTTGGAAGTCGGGTAGGCGGCCGAGTGCGATGTCGGGCGGGCGGTTCCAAGAACCGCTGAGCAGGATCACCAAAGCCGTGAGCGTGCACACAACCAAGGTGTCGATGAAGGGTTCCAAACCGGCGACGAGGCCTTCACGGGCGGGATGTTTGGTTTTGACGGCGGCGTGGGCCATGGCTGAGGATCCCTGGCCGGCTTCGTTGGAGAAAAAGGCACGCTGCATGCCGGTGCTAAAGGCCCAACCGGCGGTACCACCGAGGAAGGCGCCTTGTGCCGAAAGCGAACCAAAGGCGGCACTGAAAATTTGTGCAAATACGGCGGGCAGGTGTTCGAGGTTGATCAGCACCACGTACAAGGCGGCGGCGAGGTAGAGCCCGCACATGAAGGGTACAATTTTGCCAGTGACGCGGCCGATGCGGGTCACACCGCCCAAAATGACGACGGCGACTAAAACGCCAAGCACGAGGCCGACGAACGGGCCGGGTAAACCCAAGTACTGTTCGGTGACGACGGCGGTGTTCCAAGCCTGAAAGGCATTACCGCCGGTGAAGGCGGCGACCAACAGCGAAGCGACAAACAGCAGCGCCAAAACCCGACCCAGCCAGGCGAAACGGGGAAATTTCTCGGCGAAACCGCGTTGCATGAGGTACATGGGCCCGCCGTGCGGATTATCGGGATCGCTGGTATCGCGGTAGATCATCGATTGGGTGACTTCAACGGATTTGAGCACCATGCCCAAACCGCCGACGACCCACATCCAAAAAACGGCGCCAGGTCCGCCGATGCCGATGGCGAGCGCAACGCCGCCGATGTTGCCGAGCCCAACGGTGGCCGACAGCGCGGCCGACAGCGCTTGAAAGTGGCTAATGGCGCCGGGTCCGTCGTCATGGCCGTAGCGGCCAAACACCAAGGAAAAGCCTTGGGTCAGGGCTTTGAATTGAATGAAACGACTGCGGATGGTGAGCACCAAACCACAGGCCAACAGCAGGTACAAAATAGCTGGATGCCACAGATAACCATTAACGGCGGCGGTCAGTGTGTTAAAACCGGCGCGAAATTGTTCCCAAACCATGATCGATTCCCCCGTGTTTTTGGGAGAAGGTTAAATCGGCGGCCGCATGTGGCGCTATCCCGCAACCTCCGCACCAAAACCCGCCAAAAGTGGAGGTGGGCGGAGGTGGTTAATCAGCAAAAGGCGCAACACTGCCAATAACGCGGCGCGCACCTAGACGGTAATGGGAGTCTTGCGTTTCAATCAGGCTACCGTCGAGGAGACGCGCGCGCAGAGCGTGTATATGGCGCGCAGCGGCGTTGGCGATTTCGGCGTTGCCGGCGTCGTCCGGCGCCAAGCGGCGGCCAAGCGTGCGCACGGGTAAACCGGGACGATCGGCAAGGAAGGCATCGACAAGATCGCGCCACGTCTCGAGCTCGCGGCTGTCAGTTTTAAGCGGGATATCACTTTTGCCGGCACGGGGTTTAACCTGAGCACCGCATAATTTGGACACGCCGTGGCGGTCGCACCACAGCAGCAAGTCGGCAAAGGTTTCGGGTCGCAGGGGTTCGTCGGGGTGGTCGCTGAGCCAGAGGTCGCGCGGCCAGCCGTCGTCAGCGGGCAGGCGGCACACCAAGGGAAAAGCACGACGGCGAAAACGCTGCAGCACGGGCACAAGCTGTTCGGCCAAGCGGTGTTTGGCGAGGACTTCGCGCGGATCAAAGCCGACCTCGAACAGGTCGGCGCCGAAGGTGGCCTCGAAGCCGGACTTATTGGACATAAAACGCCCGTGGGGCGGCGCAACGGCGAACATGCCGCGAATGGTGTTGGCGAGGTAAATCGATTCCCACCAGCGTTCGTCGGGCAGGAACTGCAAGGTACTGAGCTGGATGTCCTGCAAGAGTAAACCACCGGGTCGCAACAGGCCGGCCACGGTGCGGCAGTAAGTGGTTGCGTCGGTGAAGCAGACGGGTGCCAAGGTCCGCAGCCGCGCACGATCACAATCAGGCACGGCGGAGGGGGCGACAGCAGCGGCAACGAGAAGGTCGGGTTGGCGCGCAAGCCAGTCGGCAACGGCGGCGTCGGTGTCGGGCCCGGGCCGGTCGAGACAGACCAAGCAGAGTTGGGCGGCAAGGTCGGGTGCCTGGTCGCACAGCATTTGCAGGATCTCACCAATATGGTACAAGTGATCCTCAACCACCACGATGGGTTTTCGCTGTAGGGCGTCGTCGCGTTTCATGATCTGCCGTCCATGCTAAAGCCAATATTTTAAATGGAAAGAGGCGACCCTGCCAAGCACGCCTCAAGGAGCCGTTGTGTCAGGAGCCAAACGTCGCGATGACCTGCAACCAATCCCGGCACGGGTGCTGTACTTGGGGGTGTTGGTGGTGGCGGCCCTGTCCGTGCTGACGCTGTTCCAAGTGGTGACGGACTGGCGCGTGCGCGTGGAGACAAGCCGCGCCCGCGCTCTGTATGAGATGGTGCACACCACGGTGCCGACGCGACCGACGGATACGCCCGGCGTCGTCGCTTGGCTGAACGGCGAAATGCGACGGTTCCTAGCGAACCAAGGCGACGGGCTGACGCAACAAGGGGTGTCCTGGCAACGGGGCGCGACGATTCCGGCCCCACTGGACAGCTTGGGCGATATCTTGCTGGCGGCAACGAGCGGCGAACCACAAGCGCAGCCGCAAAAATTGGCGCTGGAACCGGCGGCGCATGTGCTGCAAATGCGCACCCAATTCTACGCGAGCCTCGCCGGCGAACCATTTGTGGTCACACGACGCACCGCGCTGGGTGCGGACAACTTAACCGATATAGACAACCCTTCCAACCAGTTTTTGGCACGTGCGTTTCACGCGGTGTCAACGGCCAAACAAACGATTGACGCGCAACAGCCGCTGGGCGCAACGCAGTGCCACATCGTCCGCTTTTTTGCGCTGTGCGAAGACGGCACCATGGTCACCAAACCCTACCTCGGCAGCAAGGATGCGACCGCGATCCAGCAAGCGCTATTACGCGAAGGCAACGAGCTGCGCAAACGGCCGCGCCTGCCGAGTTTGGTCTCCAACGAGTTCTTTTTCACTTTTGACTACAAAGCGCCGGCGCATCCCTTCTATTCAGGACTGTATTTGGATTTGGCCGGTTCGGGTGTGATCGCCAGCTTGAGCGTGCCGTTGGCGGATCAAGCCGGTCGGCTCAAGGGTTTGGTCGGCGTTGATATCGCGTTTGACATCAACTGGGCGGCGTTTACGCAAAACATCGGCGCGCCCTTGGAAGCCGCCTTGGTGGATGTCACGGGTCAACCAATCACCCACGACAACCCCTGGTCCACGCTGGCGGCGGGCCTCACCGAAAACAGCCGCCTGCACCAAGCGCTGCAAGGGCTCGCCGGCAACACCGGCCCGGCGACGCGTTACCAACAACCAACCAGCATCTACCACGGTTACGCGGACGCGCTGGGTGCGGTGACGGCGTTTCCGGTCAAACGCGACACCTGGCTGGTGCTTCTGTTTCCGCAAACACAACCGCGTTTTCCCTTTTTCTCAACGGCGCTGTTGGTGGGGTTGTTTGTCGCGCTGCTGGCGGGTTTCGAGTGGAGCCGCTACCGCGGCGAAGTGGCGCGCCGCCACGCGGTCGCCGAATTCAATGAAAAACAGAACCTGCTCAACAGCATGCGCATCCCGCTGACGGTGGTCGACCCCAACACGGAAGAAGTGGTCTTCGGCAACCAAGCGGCGCAGGATTTGGGCATTCAGCCAGGGATGCGTTTTCGCGAACTGGTACCGGAAGAAACGGCGGTGCGCAGCCATTACGAACAGATGCAGTTCGCGGGTGACCAGGCACGGCGCGCGTACGGCTTACCCCTCAACGTGCGCGACGGTCGCCGGTACGCGGTTATTCGTTCGGTGGCGGTGACGGCGCCGATTGCGGCGTTGCAGGCCGAAGCCCATCATCGCTTGGGTGTGTTGTTCATTTTGGAACCGCAACGGGACCTGGGTTTGTACACGCAAGAGCTGGTGACGCACACGCAACAAGACACGCGCAACAAGTTAACGGGTTTGCTCAATCACGGCGTGGATACGCTGGCGCGCGTACTGCACGGACACTTGCAGCAGGCGGGCAACGACGCCTTTGCAACCTGGCTGGCGGGTTACCTATCCAACCGCATCCACGTGATTGCCTGGCTGCTGAGCCACTGGGACGACGACCCGCTGCCGGTGCCCGAGGTAGCAGTCGACGGCGACAACGTGGCGCGTACGCTGGCGCGACTGAACGAGGTTTTTGCGGTGGTGCGCGACAACCCGCGCCTGCGCGCGCGACTGCACTGGAACAACGGTGTGTTGGCCCAGGGCGAAACCGACGGCCCGATTTTCGTCGGTGATCTCGATTGGCCGGCGACCCACCAACTCATTATTCCGTTACGCGGCGGCTTGGGTTTTTTCCTGCACGAGGTGCTGGTTAATGCGGTGCGCCACGGCTGCCCGGGCGACACCCCGGTTCTGCGGGTTGAGCTGGATCCGGTCGCGCGCCAAGCCCATTTCTGCGCCGAGAATCGGGCCGACTCGGCGCCAGGTGCAAGCAAAAGTTATGGCGGCCAAAACCTGCTGCGGCGCATTGCTGCGCTGTTTGGCTGGCACAACCTGCGCTTTAGCCACCAGGACGGGTGCTACCGCGTGACCTGGTCGGTCGACGCGGTCGAAAAAGCAGCCCAAAACCAAGCGGACTAAAAACGCTGAACCTCGTCGTTAGCGCGCAACGCCGTGATCGGCAGGCACTTTCACGGGTCCCGCCAAAGCAAGGATGGAGGGAACCACCTGCGGTGCGGCCAAGCGCAACAAACCGTAACCAATGCCGGCGAGGCCGGTCATTAGGCCCGGCGATTCAACCGCCAGTGGCAACCCGCAGCGATAGCCTTGACCGCGAATATCGGCAACCACGGCGGCGGTCAACCGGCAAACCTCGTCCTCAAGCGCGCGATCACCGGTAGCCTGGGCAATGTGCTGCAATATGTCGAGGTTGCCGAGATCACCGTGACACAGCGAATGGTTTTGCCCAAAGCCGTCGCGCAAGGTGGTGGCGACCGCAACGTTCACTTCGGTGCGCGCACGGGCATCGCCGGCAAAGGCGCCGGAGAGCACGCGGCTCAAAGCAATCCCCGGCGCACCGTGACACCATGCCGATTCGAAATGGTTTGCGGGTAAACCGGCTTGACCGAGCAAGGCCGGATCGCGCAAGTCGGGCCAGTTGCCGGCGTGTTCATCGAAAAAAGTGCGTTCGTAGGTAAAGGCGGCTTGGGCGGTTTGATGGTAGCGCCCATCGCCGGTTTGATCGGCCAAAGCGGACAAGGCATAGGCAATGCCGGCGGTACCGTGCGAGAAACCAGTCAAGGGGCGGGGTCCCATGCTGTCCACCTGCCAGGCCACACCATCGTCAACGTCGGTGGCTTGACGACGGAGGTGATCGCCGCAAGCGACGGCGGCGGCCAAGACATCGTCATGGGGATCGACGCGGTACAAGCCGAGCAGGGCAAGCAAGGCGCCGGCGGCACCGGAAATCAAATCGAAATGGGTATCTTGATCAACCTTTTGTTTGATTTGCGCGGCATAAGCGACGGCGCGCTCGAGATAAGCGTGATTGCGCCACAAGACGCCCAAGTGGGTGTAGAGATAAACCATGCCGCCCAAGCCGGAAAAGGCGCCGACGGTGGTCAGCAGCAAGGCCTCGCTGGGACGGTAAGCTTCGAGGGTGACCAGCGCCCGTTCGGCCAGCTCACGCCGACGCGGATCCTGGTCGACTTCGCCCAAATAAGCCAAAAACAAAATCAGACCGGGCAAGCCGTCATAGAGGTCGGGGCCCAAGGGGTTCAGCGTCCATTCGTTGAATCGCGCCATGGTCACCCCAATCCAAGTGCTGTCATGTTCGCCGGCAACGGCAACTTCGTGGAGTTGATCGGCAACGGCGCCGGCGGCGGCAATCAAGTCGGTTGAAGTAACGGCGGCGGGTGTCTCAGGCAGGGCATAACCGCGTCGATGGACGTGATCGTGGTGGTGCTGCAAGGTTGCCAACGAGGCCTTGATAAACCAAATCTGACGCTTGAGATCGTCGGGGTTAAAGGCAGCCAAACCACGACACACGCGTGTCAGCGGCACTTCCTCTAAAAAATCGGGTACTTCGACGCCGTCGGCGCGCCACAAGCTGCGCGCGTTGGGTTTGGCGGTAAACATGGGCACATCGCCGCGCAGCAGATCGTGACGTTCGTGCGGAATCATACGCGCCATATCCGGGTTTTCGTCAATGTTGGCCCACAGGCGATCAAAGAAACGATCGCGATCGAGACCGTCGCGCAAGTGATCGGGATGCAACGCGTCGCGCAGGAACAAACCATAGATGCGTGTCGGCCGCAAAATGACGCGAATGGCCACCTCGGCAAAAGCGTGTAACAAGCCGTGATCGGCGGTCAGTTCGGCTTGGCGGCGCTGTAACAGTTGGTACATGGCGGTAAAGCCCTTACAGAGATCGTCGGCATAATCCAAACCGTTGAGCACCTTGCCGTCAAGGTGGGCGCGATTTTCGGCGCCAGGTAATGCCACCTGACGATGAACCACGTGGAAATCGTCGTGAACGCCGCCTTCCAGCATGGGCATGCCAAACGGCGACATTTGCCCGTCATCGCCGGCCAAACCACTGACATCGATGCCGGCACCGCCTGGCTGCGCGAACAATCGATTGGGCAACAGACCAATGCGCAACACGGAATAATTCATGGTCTGCATGGCGCGCCACTGGGAACCACCACCGTCGGCAGGCATACCCAAGTGCGGATGGAACAGGGATTCGAGGTCGATAAGCACGGGATGTTCGCCGGCGGCAATCAGGTTTTCGTGGTGGAAATCGGTGGCCTGGAGCGCGTACAACACGGCCAATAAGGCGCCCTGCCGTTGGAAGAAACGGCCGGCACCGGCTTGGTCGCCACAGGGGCCGGCGGCCACGCATTCAACCCAACCGTGGTGAGCGCGTTGCAGAATCGTGAGCGTGCGCAAGGGTGGCTCGGCCCCCCATTGGTTGAGTTGTTGCAACAAATCCTGGAAGGCCTGCTCGACGGCGAGCGAGCGCGGTTTGTAAACCAAACGGAACCCGCTCGAGAAGTGGAGTACGGCGACGGAGCGGCCGTCGTCGTGGGTATCGCCGGCACCGGTAACGACCTGACTCAGCCGGCCCAAATCGGCGACGCCAAAGGTTTGCATCAGATCGGCTTGATCGCAACACAGCCGTTCGGCCAGTTCTAAAACGAAACGCACGCGCTGATCGAGCGCGTTGACAAGCCATCGCGCCAGCACCGGGTATTCTTGAAGAAACATTAAAGCGCGCTGTGGCTCACGCATTTGCCGAACAAAAGAAGCAAAACGACCGGCAGCGTCATCGCCGTCCAAACAACCGCCGAGTCGGGCCACGTGTAGCTCCAAAATCATGGTGCGGTAAAGGGTGCCGATTAGCTGCTCGGGCAAACCAACGAGCAACAAACCCGGCGTGGTTTTGGGGTCGAGCGGCGCAGCCGGAAAACGGGAACACAAGGCGGCGATGCCGGCGCGGGTGCGGGCGACGGCGGTTTGGATCAAGGGTGCAATCGGCACCAGAAACCCAAGCGTGGCGTTGGTGGCACAAGCCTGTTCCAAGGCATCGGGCAAGCGCATGTCGGGGTAATCGCGAAAGGCGCGCGCGAGTTCCTGCAACCAAGCAGGCGGCGCTTCTTGCATGTCGGCGAGGCGGCGTTCATCAATGCCGAGTAACTGTTGGAAACGGGTTAGGTCGAAGTCTTCAACTTCCAGGCGCCGCGAAAAAATACCATCATCGCCAAACGGCGACTGGGCGCGCCAACGCGCGATTCGTTTGCCGGCGAGCGTTTCGTCGTGGGCGCAAGCTTGTGCGCGGGCATCGGCCAACAAGCGGCGTCGCTCATCCAGGGTTAAAGCACGGGTCCAGGCGGGGTCTTGAATCATCGTCATCGGGTCCATAACACTACTCCAATCAGTCACTGTCGGCGTCTTGGTGACCGTGCGCACAAGCGACGGTCGGTTAAAAAGAGCCGTGACGGCGAGTTGCCAAACCTCCGTCACAGCAAAAGAGCGTCACCGTCCTAACAGAACGGCGCAACCCCGGTACAAGCGAGCGTGCAGCCCTTGGTTAAACAAAAAATGGCACTCAGGGTGCAAAGTGAGAAGAAGGTACCGCCGCCACCGGCGACCTGACGCAAGTCTTCGTCGCGTAGTTCCAGCAGGCCGGCGGGATGCTCGGGCATCGACGCCAGTTGGTCTTGGCTCAAAGAAGCGCGATACTCGGGATCTTTCCAAACACGAATCGGGTCAATCACAGACATGGTTCCCTCCTTAGGGTGAACGCAAAACCGTTCCGGCCGCGCGCAGGCGACCGGAACAGCAGGTGTCATTAGCAAACGATAGGAATACCGGTGCAGGCACGGGTGCAGATGAAGGTGCACAAGAAGGTGCAATTCAGTGCGGAACACAGCAGCGAGCCGCCGTTGGCTTCGCGCAGGTCGGCGTCACTGATTTCGACGAGACCGGCGGGGTTTTCGGGTAATTGGGAAAGTTCAGCAGCGCTGAGGCTGTCGCGGTACTCAGCGTCTTTCCAAGCTCGGGCGATATCGATGTTGTTCATAAGAACCTCCAAAATATAATGATGTGTTGTGGAACGAAGGACTCAAGGACGGGTCGTGCGGTAGCTTGGGTGAAGCAACCCCACAACCAAAGGACAGAGGACGACACACCACCGTCGTCGCGACGCACGCCGACCGGCCCCTGGCGGGGCAGTCACAACGGCTGCGTGGGTTGCGTGAACGGATGGCGCGCCATAGGACAATCGGTGGCGCGAGGACGGCGTCGGGCGGCTCAGCCGCCGCGCAAGTGACAGCGCACCAGGTCGCGGTACAAACCGTCCTGACGCATCAGTTGTTGGTGGTGGCCCTGGGCGACGATGCGCCCTTGTTCGAGGACCAGAATTAAATCGGAATCGCGTACGGTGCTGAGGCGATGAGCGACGACGACGCGCGTGCACGACAGCGCGGCCAAGCAGCGCTCCACCTGTTGCTCGGTGGCCACGTCCAGGTGGCTGGTGGCCTCGTCGAGGAACAGGATCGGCGGGCGACGCACCAAGGCACGCGCCAGGGCCAGCCGTTGCCGTTGGCCGCCGGACAAACCGCCGCCGCCGTCGCTGAGCACGGTGTCGTACCCCATTGGCAGCGCTTCAATTTCGTCGTGAATGGCGGCCATCCGGGCGGCGGCGACAATGGCCGCGTCGTCGAGATCGTTTTGGTGGAAGGCGATGTTTTGGCGAATGGTGCCGCGGAACAGGTGTGCCTCCTGCAGCACCACGCCCACCTGTTCGCGCAAGCCACGCAAATTGGCGTCGGCCAGTTCAACGCCGTCGTAGCGAATGGAACCCTGATCGGCGCGGTAAAGACCCAACAGCAGGTGTAGCAGAGTTGATTTACCCGAGCCGGTGCGGCCGACCAGGGCAACTTTGGCACCCGGTTCGATGTGAAAGGCGAGGTCGCGCAAAACCCAAGGCGCGTCGAGACTGTAGCGAAAAGACAAATCCCGCACACGGATGCGGCCACGCAAGGCGGGCATCGGCTCGGTTACACATTCAGGCTGCTCGGGTTCGGCGTCGAGCACGTCGCGAATGCGCTCCAAGTAGGAACCGACCAATTGCAACTGTTGGGCGTTACCCACCAGGGATTGCAACGGCGCCAGGAAAACGGCGGCGATGCCGATGGCGGCCAACATCGTGCCCAAACTGAGCTGTTCTTGCAACACCAAGTCCACACCTAGCCAGAGCAACAGCAGCGGCGCCGCAACGCGCAACAACGCCAGCCCGACATTGACCAGCAGCAATACCTGTTGGCGTTCAATGGCGAGGTTAAGTTGGCGGGTGAACAGATTCGACCAATGATCAAACACCGCGTGTTCGCCGCCGGCGGCTTTCACCAGCGCCACGCCTTTGAGCGCTTCCACCAAGTAACCCTGCTCCTCGGCCTGGGCGTGCAGGTGATTCTGCATGAGTTGATGGACGCGGCGAAAACTGAGCAACACCAAACCGACCTGCGCCATCCCCAACAGCAAGGCCGCGCCGGCAAACAGCGGTGAGACGGCGTAGAGCAGGGCGAGACTGACCAGCACCAGGCCGCCGTCCATCACGGCGGAAAGCAATTGCGTGGTTAAGGTTTCGCGAATGACGGCGTTGCCGGCGAGGCGCATCAGCAAATCGCCGGTGGTGCGCGTCTCGAAAAAGGCAAACGGCAGGCGCAATAAATGTTCAAAAAAACCCTTCATGAGGGCGCCGTCGAGCCTGGCCTGCAAGAAAATCAGCAAACCTTGGCGCAAATAAATCAAAACCGATTGCGCCAAACCGACCAACACCATCGCCGTCAAAACAACGCCCATCAGGTTGTCGAGACGGAACGGCACGACGTGGTCAACCATTACTTGAGTGAACAGCGCGGGCGCCAAACCCAGCACCTGCAAAGCCAAAGAGGCGGCCACCACTTGTGCCAATACCGGCCACACACGCGGTAAAACGAAACCGGCGGGCAGTAGGCGGCGGCGGGATTGCGGTGCAGCTTCGACAACCGGCGGAAAATTGAGGCCCGGTTCAAAAGTCAGCGCCAAGCCGGTGAAATCGCGGGCAAAGGTTTGGCGATCCAGGTTGCAGCGGCCACGCGCCGGATCGACGATGACGGCGCCGTCGGGTGACCAGTGCTCAAGCACAACGAAGTGATTAAAACGCCAGTGGATAATGGCCGGAGCAGCCAGATAAGCCAAATCGGAAAGGTTTTGCACACTGTAGGCTTTAACGCGTAAACCCAAGTGTTGGGCGGCTTTTTTGAGCCGTTCGGCACTGACGCCGTCGCGACCAACGCCCACGTGGCGGCGTGTTTCGGCCAGGGAAATCGGATGTTGGTAATGGTTGAGCACCATCGTTAAGCAGGCCGCGCCGCAGTCGGAGCTCGTCATTTGCTGCACGACCGGTACACGTTCATCGCCACGCCCGAACTCGGGCACGGCTTGTTGAAATAAGGCTTGATCCATGGCGTTATCCTTTGCGGCCGAGCAAAGCGGGCGGCAACCATTGCAGCAAACGTCGCGGGGCGGTTTCCACGGCGGCCGGGTAGCGGCGGCCGACCTCAAGCACGGGTCCATGTGGGTCTCGGCGATGGGCGACGAAAAGGCGCAAGGGCGTGTCGCCATCGCACCAGCCAAAACGCGCATTCAGTTGCTGCGGCGTCAACACCTGTGTTTCGGCCGGGTCAAACACCAGCGCTAGACGCGGTTGTTGTGCGCCTCGATCCAGCCAGACCCGCACGGGTTCGGCAAAATCAACATCATCGGGGAGCAGTACCGTCACCGCCGCGTCGGCCGATTCACGCACGGCGTAAGCAGGCACAAAGGTTGGTACCGGCGTTCGCCAGGCGGTCATCAACGCCACCAGCACCACCGCCGCCAACACCCACAACAATCGCAAAGTGCGCGGCGCCACCAAACGCGGCAACACGATTTCCTCGTGCCGGCCACGCCGACAACGCAAGGCTTCAGCGCGAAAGATCGAGGTGGGTTGATCGGGCATGACGGCTCCTAAAGGACAAAATAAGGACAGACCTCGAACACGAGGCTTCACCGCTTTTCATGGGCTTACTCGGCGTAGCGACAAAAAATCAAAATGGGCTCACGTTGCGTTTCAAAAAAAACAACTTCCTCCCAAGCCACTCATATAAAACATCTTAGACAACCACCAACCAACAACCGTACTGCCCACGTGCAGCCTGTTTGTGTTTCGGCCGGCGGTTTGAGATGGTGGCCTTCGTTTAAAGTGGTGTACAAGGAGGTGGCGATGAGCCCGAATCGCGGCACCCGCTTTGGCGCGGCGCTTATGCTCGCAGCCTGTTTCTTTTGTAATCGCACACCGTTACCGAAGTACCAATTCATCACCAGCGAAGGCAATCCCGCGTTTTCAGCAACCTTTACCGACGCCCACGATTTTTCCGAGGGTTTGGCAGCGGTCGCCCAAGACGATCAATGGGGTTTCATCGACCACGAGGGTAAGTCGGTGATCGCGTTTCAGTTTGCCTACGCGACGTCTTTTCGCGACGGCTTTGCGACGGTGACCGGCACCGGTCAGCGCATGGCGGTGATTGACCGCGACGGTCGCGTGGTGCACCCTTTCAGCCAAAAACTGATTATCAACCTGGGTTTGGGTTGGTTTGCGGTCCATGATCCGAACACAAACCGCGTGGCCTTTCACGACAGCGGCGGCAGCGAAAAACACCCCCCGTGTTTTGAACACATCGCGCCGTTCCGAGAGGGATACGCGGCCTTCACCACCATGGATGAGAGTGGTTTTTTGGACGAAAGCGGCGCAGTGGTGCAGATCGTCTCACGCCACAAACCAACCGCCGGTCGCATCGGCTTATGGCTGCCCACGGCTTTCCACGAAGGTTTGTGCGCCTTTTGGAACATGCAAGACGAGCCGATACCGATCACGGATGACATGTACGGGCTGGATGTCATCGACGTGCTCCAGCCCGCCCCCTGTGGCTATTTGGACCACAGCGGTCAAGCCCTTATCACGGCACGTTATCTTGAATGCAGTCCATTCAGCGAAGGTTTGGCGGCGGTGCGAAAACGTGAAAGACGGCGCATAGGTTACCTAAGACAGGATCAGTCCTGGCTCATCCAACCCGCGTTTTTCTGGGCCGGTCGCTTCAGTGAAGGCTTGGCTTGCGTCTCAGACCACGAAGGCCTTTTTTATCTCAACCACAAGGGTGAGCGGGCATTTGCCGCCCACTTCGAGGACACGCCGGATGAACAGGACAAAACCTATCGGGACTTCAGCGATGGCCTGGCCGGCGCCAAAGAAAACGGCGTTTACGGCTATATCAATCAGAAAGGCGATTGGATCATTCCGCCACGGTATGCGGCGATTCGCCCCTTTCGCGAAGGCCTGGCACGGGTGCAAATCAACGCCCCATGAGGGCCTATTTGAGCCGGAAGCGCGCTCGTTTGTGGCGATTGATAACGCCGACTCAGTGGTTCACGAAACGGTGCGTGCGCACCGACTGGATCAACCCCAACAAACCCATGCTTGTCATCAAACTACTGCCACCGTAACTCAATAATGGGAAGGGAATGCCGGTGGTCGGCACCATGCCGATTAGCATGGCACTGTTAAACAAGGTTTGGGTGACCAAGGTCCCGATCACCAGCATCACCAAAATACTGCCGGTGGCGTCGCTGGCCTCAAGCGCGGTCGTAAACGAACGCATAAACAGCATCATAAACAACGCAAAAACGGTGGCGATGCCGACAAAACCGACCTCTTCAGCGGCAACCCCCAAAATGAAGTCGTTGTGCTGGGCAGGCAAGAATCCCATTTGGGTCTGTTGACCTTGGCCCAATCCGCGCCCCAACAAACCGCCCTGACCAATGCTGATCTTACTTTGGTGGACTTGGTAACCGGTGCTGAGCGTGCCTTTGTCGGGGTAAATGAAGGTCACGATACGGTTTTTTTGATAGTCCTTCAGGAAAAAGACCCAATCCGGCTTAAACACAACCCCGGCAATGAGGATCAGCGCCAGCAAGGTGCCGACCCCGGTGACCCAAATGCTTTCCTTGTTGCCCAGCAGGAAGTTGGGAATCACAAAAAACGGGACGTAACACAAAGCGGTGCCCATGTCCGGCTGCAAGATGATCAGCACAACCGGCACGCCGATTAGCATAGAGGACACCAAAAATTCGAGCAGGCTCGATTGGCGTTCCTGGAAGCGTGAAAAGTACTTGGCAACCATGAGCACGGTGGCGATTTTCATCACTTCGGACGGCTGGAAACTCATAAACGGCAAGCGGAACCACGAGCGGGCACCGTTGATTTTGTCGCCGAACACCAGCACCGACACCAACAACACCACGCCGCCGATGAAAAAGAAATGGGCGTGGGTCACCAGGCGTTTGTAATCGATTTGGCTGATGACCAGGTAAAACAAGCCACCCAACAGAACCCACACGATTTGTTTGAGCCACAGGGTCGACGACAAATAAGGCGCGGCCGTTGCCGAACGAATAAAAAGCACACCCAAGCCGCACAAAATAAAGGTAATCAGCATGGCGCCGCGATCGAGCAAATTCAGACGATTCATGTGGGATCAACCTCTTTTCGTTTGCGCGAATAGGCTTCTAGCAATACTTTGGCGATGGGCGCGGCTTTGGCGCCGCCGGCACCGGCTTGTTCCACCAGCACCACAATCGCGACCTCGGTTTTATCGCGCGGCGCAAAGCCGGCGAACCAGGCGTTTTTGTAACGATCGACCTTGTGATCGGCTTCGGAACTAAAGGTAATCAACTGGGCGGTCCCGGTTTTACCGCAAACGTCGAAATCGGCAACACGCGCGGCCGAGCCGGTCCCCTTTTCCTGGTTAACGACCTGCCACAAGGCGTCTTTGACCAAGTGAAAATAAGCCTCGGTCATGCCTTCAACATCTTTGGTCTGGGGCACATGTAATTGTGATTCATGGCCCATGCGGCTTTTAAACAACAGTTGCGGCTTGACGACACGCCCTTCGTTGGCAACGGTGGCCATCAAACTCAGCAACTGCAGCGGTGTGGTTTGCAAACTCCCCTGCCCAATCGACACCGACAGGGTCTGGCCGGGATACCAAATTTGGCCGGTGCGTTTGCGTTTCCAAGCGGGCGTGGGCACCAAACCGGTTTTTTCACCTTGTAGGTCGATGCCGGTCTGTTCACCCAACCCCAAGTCATGGGCGGTCAGGGCCAGTTGATCGATGTCCAAGTCACGGGCGATGTTGTAGAAAAAGACGTTACACGAACCTTTGATGGCGGCGGCGACGTCGACGTGGCCGTGGCCTCCGCGCTTGTGGCAGTGGAAAATGCGGTTGTGCAGCTTGTATTCACCGTTGCAGAAGAAGGTTGTTTGCGGCGTAATCACCCCGTTCTTCAAGGCCGACAAAGCCGTAACGACTTTAAACACAGAACCAGGAGCATAGGCACCCTGTAAGGGTCGGTTAAGTAGCGGGTTGCCGTCACGGTTGATGAGTTCGTTCCATTCTTCTTGGGAGAAACGTTCAGTAAACATGTTGAGGTCAAAGGTCGGCGAAGACACACACACCAGCAGCCCGCCGGTGCGGGTATCCATCATGACGACTGAACCGGGTCGGCCCTCGAGTGCTTCAACGGCCAATTGCTGCAGCTCCAAATCGAGGCTGAGGTAAATGTCGCCGCCTGGCACGGGCGTGGCGGTGACCTCGGTCGAATGGTAGATACCGCGGTGATCGACGAGAATGGTGCGCTCGCCGTCAATGCCGGTTAACAAATCGTCGTAGGCCAGCTCAATCCCGCTTTTGCCGACCACATCACCCAAACGCAGACGCGGGTTGCGGCGCAACGCTTCTTCGTTGGCGACGCTGACATAACCCAACACATGGGAAAACAGCATGTTGTAAGTGTAGTAACGTTTTTCGGTGGTCTCAACGGCCAAACCGGGATACCGCTTGAGGCTGCGGCGAATGCGCATCGACTCGGCAAAGCTAATGTTCTCGACGAGTTTGACCGGTTGCGAGAGCAGGGTCGAGCGACTGTCGTATTTGCGCTGTAACTGCGCCACATCCACTTGAAGAAATTCGGCAAGGCGCAGCTTGAGTTTGCGCCAGGGTTCTTCCATTTCATCGCGCCGCAGCAGCAGGTCGTAGGTGGGCATGTTTTGGGTGATGAGCCGTTCGTGGCGGTCGTAAATCAAACCGCGCGTGGCTTTAATGCGGCGTTTTTTGATGCGGTACTTCTCGCCCAAGGCCTCGTAGCGTTCTTGGTTGAGGATTTGGATGCGGTAGTAACCGCCGGTCACGAGCACAAAACCGATGATCACCAAAACCCGCAGGAACAAAATGCGCCCCTGAAACAGGAGCGGCGTGGGCGCCAGTCTCATTTCTCCTCCGGGAAAAAGCGCAGGTACACAACCTGCATCCCGCCGAAAAGGGCGGTGTGGACGAGCGCGTGGAACACGAGCACGGTGGGACTGACGGCGGCGACAGCACTGTTAAGCATGGCGCCGATAAACAGGCGCACGTAGTAGTCGGCAATGTAAAAGAGGGTGAACAAACCCAGCAAGAACAGGTCTTCGAAGTTGGGGATGACGTGTTTTTTAAGCAGCATGACGATGTACACCAGGAGCAATTGACTCATGCAAGTCAAACCTTTGACTTCGCCGACTTGCACGATAAAGTCGAGCCCCAAAGAGAGCAAGAAGGTCATCAACAACACTCGGACGGCGTCCGAGGAACGGATAATAAAAAAGATTAAAAAGTAAGAGAACTCAATAGGTACATTAAACTGCGTAATCTTGGATTTGGCAAATGTCAACAGGGTTACCAGTAAAAAGCCCCCCCAAAAGTGCGACCACTTCATGGCGATTCCTCTTTGGGCGGTTCTTGGGCGGCGGTGTTGTCGGTGGTGGTGTCGTCCACATCTTCGAGCACAATCGTCTGACCGGAAACCGGTTCCATTTGAATCAGCACGACGACCTCTTCGAGCCGTGAAAAGTCGGTGGCCAAGTTGATGCGCACTTCCTGGAACATGTCGGAAGAGGGTAAGACCGAGGTGACGCGGCCAATGTGCAAGTTCTTGGGAAAAATGCGGTCGAGGCCGGAGGTGGTGATGAGATCGCCAACGTGAATGGCTTCGAAGTTGGGGAAGTTCTGCAGGCGCGCCAGGGAACCGCCCATACCTGACACAAAACTCTCGGAAAAACGCGATTCTTGGACGAGCGCGGCCACGGATGAGTGCGGGTTATTGAGCGGCATGACTTTGGCGTAGCTACCGGAGACTTCCCACACGACCCCGACGACGCCGGTGGGACTGGACACGCCGTGATCGGGCAAAACGCCGTCGTCCGAACCCTTGTTAATGAGGATCATGGTGTCCTCGCGGCGGCTGGTGCGACCAATGACCTCGGCGTAGACGTATTTCCACGATTCGGGTTTGGGCAAGGCCAGCAGATCGCGCAAACGCTGGTTCTGCTTTTCGGCCTCAATCAGGCGCGTGCGCACGCGAAACAGTTCCTCAACATTTTTCTTGAGGCGGTCGTTTTCCTGCTTGAGTTGGGTAATGGTTTCGCGATCTTCCACCAAACGCGTGACGGAACCCACAGCCCCGTCGCTGAGATTTTGCACGGGGCCGACCACCATCAAACTCATGCGTTCGAGCAGGCTGAGCCGTTCACCCACCTGAATTTGGTAGCTGACGATTAAAAAAGCAACCAACTCAAGCACGAGCAACAGGCTTAATTCAGGGTAGCGTTTGACGATGCCAAAGGCGGCCAACTTCCCTCCCCCTTGCATTCGAACGACCGGTAAAAAGCGATCGGCTGGATGGTGGCACGCGGCGCACCCTATGGCTGGGCGGCTCACCGAACGCCAAGTAGCGCACGCGAACCGAGCGGGACGGTTTTAGCTTTTGCGGCAGACGCGCTTGAGCAACTTGGGGTCCGACAACATTTTACCAACCCCCATGACAACACTGAGCAACGGTTCTTCGGCAATGCTAACCGGCAGGTTGGTCTCTTCGCGCAAACGGATATCCAGGTTCTTGAGGAGGCTGCCGCCGCCGGTGAGGATAATCCCCTTGTCAACCAAGTCGGCCGACAGTTCGGGCGGGGTGCGCTCCAGCGCGATTTTAATGGTTTCGACGATGGCGTCGACCGTATCCGCAAGTGCTTCACGGATTTCGGTATCGTTAATGAGCAGCGTTTTGGGAATACCGCTTTCGAGGGAACGCCCCTTGATTTCCATTTCCATCGGCTCATCGAGGCGATAGGCGCTGCCAATTTGCGTTTTGATGTTCTCCGCGGTCCGTTCACCAATCAACAAACGGTACTTGCGTTTAATGTACTGGACAATGTTCTCGTCCATGGCGTTACCCGCCACTTTCAGGGTTTTGGAGTACACAATCCCCGACAGTGAAATCACGGCAACATCGGTGGAACCCCCGCCGATATCGACAATCATGTTGCCGGTCGGCTCGGTAACCGGCAAACCGGCGCCGATGGCGGCGGCCATGGCTTCTTCGACCAGGTACACGTTGGAAGCGCCCGCCTTTTTGGCGCTGTCACGGACAGCCCGGCGTTCAACCTGAGTGATCTCGGCAGGCACACCAATGACCACGTCGACCTGAAACAAATTAAACGGCGACGATTGGCGCTGCGCCTTGCGAATGAAGTAGCTCAACATCTGCTCGGCTACTTCAAAATCGGCGATAACGCCGTCGCGCATGGGACGGATCGCCACGATGTTGCTCGGCGTCCGACCGAGCATTTCTTTTGCTTCGTTGCCCACCGCTTCAACGCGGCTCTCATCTTTGTTGATGGCAACGATGGAGGGTTCGCGCACGACAATGCCGAGCCCCTTCGCGTAAACCAGACTGTTCGCGGTACCTAAATCAATAGCGAGGTCGCGATTAAACGCGGAAAAAATGCGAGTGAAATTAAATGCCATAAGATGTCAACCAATAACCTTGTTCGAGCCCAACAACGACGGGAATCATACATTAGAACGGAGTCGGGTTCCAGGGTAAAGCGTGAGCGCGCTCGGAAAAAGGGCAAAGCGCCGGGGCGTAGCCTCCGTCACGCGCACACGGCACACCCAAGCAGGACGGCGCGCCGGGCATGCAGAGCCGCCGGCGCGGCAAATCTTTCAAGGAATCCAGGCGCTTGCCCGCCATGCCGGATGAAGCCGGCCCCACGGCACGCGGCAGGACTTTTGGCCGACTAGGCCACTTCGAACTGTTTGACGATCCCTTTCAACTCCTGGCTCAAATCCAACAACTGCCCGGAGCGGTCGCGCACTTGGTTAACCGCCGCCGCCAATTCCCGACCCGAATTGTTGACACCGGATACGTCTTGATTCAAGCGCGATTGCCTTTCCGCCAACTTATCCACCGAAGCGTTCACATCGCGAAAACCGTTGGAAACGTCGGCAATCGTCTGACTAATGCCTTGCGTCGCGATTTTCTGCTCCTGGACCGAGTTCACAATGGCGGCAATCAGATCATTCACCTCGTTGATCACCATCGAGATACTGTCGATTTCGGTGACCGTGTGTTCCGTCGCCCCTTTAATGCCCTCAATTTTCCCGCGAATTTCGTTAATCGCCTCGTTGGTCTGTTGCGCCAGCAGCTTGACTTCCTCGGCGACCACGGCGAAACCTTTGCCGTAGTTGCCGGCACGCGCCGCTTCGATGGTCGCATTGAGGGCCAGTAGTTTGGTTTGTTCCGATATATCGACAATCACTTCCACCACCCGATCAACCTGGCGCGCCGAATCGCGTAGCTGGTCGACGCGCGCCACGGCCGTGCGCACCGAATTGACCGCGCCTTCACTGGCGCGCTGCACCATGCCCGCATTTTCGGCGATGGTCCCAGCGGTCACCGACATTTCCTCGGTGCTGGCGGCCACGGTCGAGATGTTGTGAATCGACTCCGAGAAACCGGCGCGCACATTTTCAGAGGTGCTGGTAATCTCACCGGAAAAGGCACCCAGCGTTTCGGCTTTTTGAATGAGCCCGTCCGCCTCACTGTTGAGCTGATCGGAAAACGCCGACATGCCGCCGGCGTTGTCGGAAAGCTGGGCCGAGTGGGTTTTAATGCGATTGACGATTTGGTTGAGGTTGTCACACATGGTGTTCAAGGCCTGGCAAAGCTGGCCGACCTCGTCGTGGCGCCGGTTGTTGACCCTGCGGCGCAAATCGCCGGAGGAAACGGCTTCCGCCAATTCAATGGCCTGCTTCAGCGGCTCAAGCACGCGGTTGCGCACCACCACGTAGGCCATCAGCGCACAGACCACGATGAGAACTAAACCCACCGCCAAAATGTTGTTCAAACGCGAAACGCGGCTCTCGGATAGGTTTTGGTAGGCAACAACCGCCTTGTTCATGGTTCCCAATACCGCCAAGCTGGTGCTTTTGAGCTGGTCCATTTCGGCGCCGCTCACCGTTTCGCCGGCGCTCGTTTTGCCAAGCATCGCGTCGCTTTGTTGGATGAGCGCGCCCCATTTGGTCTTCACTTCTTTGAGTAACTTTTTGATATCGGCATCGTGGGTGGCGGGTGTCGTCACCGGATTCGTCGCCCCCAAATCCTTAAAGGTGCTACCGCCTTCGTCTAAAGCGGCAAGCGTGGCTTCAAACAGACGTCGGGTGACCGCCAGTTGCTGGGTACGCGGAAGCTGCTCGCTGGTCGCCATACCCGGTGTTTTCATTTCGATGAAGACTTCTTTGGTGTACTTCTGCGACAACATGCGCTGACGGCCGGCTAGGTTGATGACCAACCCGTCGCTTTTTTGGTTTTGCAGTACGTCAAACGCCATAAACGCAACCGCCGCGAAGCAGAACACCATTAATGCGATCGGCCCGATGATGTAAACGAACAGGGATCCTTTTTGAGACGTCACCTTGGTTCCTCCACGCTCACGACGGTTTGTCGCGGGCGACGTTGGGTTGGCACGAATGCCCTGACCCGGCTTTGCGAGGGAAAGCCACACGCCCGCCGCCGAAAAACTCTTCAGGATGATGGGCCAAAACCTAAGTTCAAGCCCGGAAACAACACAAAGCGATCCTGCTAAGTTTATCGGGTTGACAGTTTTTCGCGATCGGTAAAGATGTGCTCATCTTATCGCAGCGCAAGCGAAAAAGGTTTAATTCATTTGGGTGAACGCGGGTTCCCGGACGAAAAGCTTGGCCTGCGGGCAAAACGGCGCAGCAGCCGGCCTCGGCAACACGAGGCGCCATCCAGGAAAGCGCGGACACGGCAAGGGACACCCAGGCCCCCCGCCTTCAGGTCCGGCTAACCGAGGTCGCCCTCGTAAACAGGCCGACCGTCAATACTGACGCGGTTTCTGCGCACCTGGTAATCTTCAATTTTGTCACGACCATCGCGCTCGGCTTTGTCGACCAAGGTATCACGCGGACCCTGTAACGCGTAGTAAGGCACTGCCCAACCACAAGATTTCTGCACCGACTCAATGTGCAGGACAATGATTTGGCGATAACCGGGTAAAAGGGTGAAATGCGCACTCAATTCGGACCAATCGGGATCCTGCGGCCGCACAACCTGACCGCGACCGTACAATCGCAGAATTAACGCGCGTTTCTCGAAGCCACAGAACATGATCGTCAAACGCCCGTTTTCATTGATGTGCGCCGCCGTCTCATTACCAGACCCGGTTAAATCCAAATAAGCGACTCGGTTACTATCGAAAATCCGGAAGGTGTCGAGCCCTTTTGGCGACACATTCACCCGACCGTCGCCGGGGGCCGTACCGGTAAAGAACATCGCTTGCTTGCTAATAAACCCACACAAGTCATCATTCAATGCGTCCAAAAATGCCATGGCTTCCTCCTGGTTCGGACCGGCGTCTGTTGCCAAAATCCGATTCGTTTTCGCCCTAAGCGGATGTGTGTTATAGGATAAGTAGTTCGACCTACGCCTTTTATGAAAACGGCGCGACCACTGTGCACCGTTATACCAGGTTCCTCACGAACCGGCTGGGAATTCTCGGCGATCGGCGTGCCCTCACCGTGCGGCCGATAAGCGGCCACCCGCCCAACCTCCCCCAAAGGAAGCAGCCATGAATGAATTGATTGAAATTACCGAGCTTTGGCTAAACAAAAGCTGGGTGATCGGCATCCTGTATTTTCTCGCCGGCCTGGTCATCGCCCTGATGGTTCGGTTTCTGATGCAAGGCTCAATCCGCAGCCTTGCCAAACGAACCAAAACGCCGATTGACGACCAAATCTTGGAGTTATTCCAAGGGCCGATCACGCTGTCAATCATCACCTTGGCCATGCTGCAAGGCCTGGAGCACTGGGGCATTGCAGGACGGCTGCGTACGCTTGTCTTCGGCCTCAGTATCACCCTGGTGGTGATTTCGTGGATGGGGGCCGCGTTGCGCTTTGCCGGCGCTTTGATTGATTGGTTCGGCACCGGTGAGAACCCGCACCGCCTGGTTCAGCCCAAAACCAAACCCCTGTTCCTGTTTGTCTATAAATCGCTGGTGGTCGCCTTCGCCGCCTACTTTATGATCCTCGCCTGGGGTCAGGACCTCTCGGCCTGGCTAGCCTCAGCCGGTATCGCCGGTATCGCCATCGGTTTGGCCTCCAAAGACACACTCGCCAACTTCATTTCCGGCATTTTCATCATCGCCGATTCCCCCTTCAAAATCGGGGATTTCATTGTCATCGACAACGGGGATCGCGGCCGGGTCACCCATATCGGCATTCGTTCGACGCGATTGCTGACGCCCGACGATGTCGAAATCATCATTCCAAACGCAATCATGGGCAACTCGACCATCGTCAATCAAAGCGGTGGTCCCTACGAAAAGTTCCGTCTGCGCGTTCCGGTTTCGGTCGCCTACGGTTCCGACATCGATCACGTGCGCGAGGTCCTCATCAATGTCACCGACGCCGAACCCCTGGTCGAAAGGTTCCCCAAAGCCCGCATCCGCTTCCGCGAACTGGGCGATTCCGGCCTGCTCTTCGAGATCTTGGTGTGGGTCAAGGAACCCGTCATGCAGGAGGAAATGCGCGATGTGATTCTCACCGGCGCCTACAAAGCTCTCAACCAAGCCAAGATCCCAATCCCCTTCCCGCAAATGGACGTCTACATCAAAGAAACCCCTGTTCAGGAAGGGCGCCCTGCCGGGGAACCCTCTTAGGCACCCGCCCGCCCAACGGAAGGCGGGTCGGCTTCGTGCTGGGACCACTTCTTTTGCGAGCGCGTTGGTGCCGGCGCCAAGGTTCGCTGCGTCTTGATCGCGTTTTTTGGAAGGGCGGCGGGCCGGCTCGCCCTCTTGCCCGGTCGCGCGCCGGCCCGCCGCCCTTCCTTCACCACAAGGCGTAGTGATCCTCGCAGAAGCCGTAGAGGTGGTTGACAGCAACCGGCTCACCGTCGGCGGCGCGCACGGTGCCTTCGAAGCGACCGAAAACTTGTTTGAAGTTGCTCGCCAGTAAGCCGGCATGGATTTTCTCGCGGCGCAGTCCTTCGGGACGAAAGACGAGATCGACGCGACCGTCGAATGAACGCATGCGCCAGGGCTCGGTTGGGTTAAGGCGGTCGAAGCTGAAATCGACGGCGTCGACCTTGAGGAAGGTGTCACCCAGCCAGACGACGTTTTCGCTGTAACCGGTTTCGTTGACACCGGCGGCAAGGTTGAGACCGAAACGGCACCCGTCGGGCAGGCGCCCGGAGCAGCAGGCCCAGTTCCAGAAGGTGTGACGCCGCATGAAACCGCAACTCCAGTCGTAATTGCCGAAGACGGTGCCCGTGTCGAGGGCGTAGTCGCGCCCCCGGAACTGCAGGCTGCCGGAAACAGGCAAGCCGGCCGCTTTTTGCGTGTAAACCCAGCCACTGTAGCCGGCGCGTGAGCAGAGTGCCAAAGGTTTGAAGGCGGGCGGTTCGGTCAGCACCGCATCGAGCCGGCCGAGGCGACCTAAATCCACTTGTAGGCGCCGCCGACGCGGCGCCTGTTCGGCATCGATGACCAGGCTCAAGCCGCGTGCAGCAAAGGCGGCGCGGCCGCGATCCGGGGTTAAGACGAGGTGCGTGCGGCGCGCCAAAGGCTGCAGCCGCGAGATTTCGAAAAGCTCGCCGGAGGGCGGAAAATATAGGTAAAAAAAGGCGTTGCCGACGAGCTTGAGATCGACGATGGCGCAGCCAATGACCAACTCGGGCGCGCACAAACCAATAAACTGAAACTGGTTATAACCAAAACGGCGGCGCCACCGCGCACGCGGGCGATCCATCGGCGTGCGCCAATCGAAATCAGCGGCGTTCACCAGATCCGGCGGCGTGTCAAACAGGCCGTAACGCGGACGACCACGATCATCAATTAAAGACTGAGACAAAAAGGTTCCTCCACTCGCGGGTCTGGCTCAATTGTAGCCGGAAGCACGCGCCGAGAAGGAGAAAAGGCGCCCGTCAATCACGGACGCCCGGGTCAAACTAAGGCTGGTTCGCGGCCAAAATGAAGGTGTTGACGAAATGCGCCTGGTGACCAACTTGACTCACCAAAAAAGCGACGGCATCGTCCACGGTCTGGAACGGCAATGCGCCCATATCGATTTGGCCACCGGAGTAATCGAGCGCATAGCTCAGCTTCTTATGGTCGCCGTCCCAAGTAGGATCGAGCAGCAAATCGCATTGCAGCAACTCGGCCAAATTGACCTGGGCTCGCTGACCGGCATGGCGGCCCGCGGCGCTCAAAGCCTGCTCGATTTGGACCTCGGGAATACAGACAAACTCAAAGCGGGTGTCCAATTGCTGGCGCACCATACAGGAAACAGGTTGCATGTTGCCGTTTTGTTTGTGAACCACCCCGATTTTTAAGGTACCGGGCAGGCGCGTCGCCGGTTGACTGATCACCGGTCGCAACATGGGTTGAATCGGTTCAGGTCGCGACACGGACTCACCGAGCAAGGAATGGAAAGTAAAGCCAACGGTGGTCGACATCAACATGGCCAAAGCAAAACTCATGTGGCGGGCGAAGCGGCGGGCACGCCCCCCGTTTTCCACAACAGGCGCGGGTTCTTCAGCGGCGGCCACGGCGGCGGGCTCGGGGACTTCCACGGTGGCGGTAGGCGCAATCGCGGCGGGCTGACGGGCGGCGGTGAGGCGCGGCGGCGCTTCATGGTGGGCTTCAGTATCGGGAAAAACCCACTGATAGCCACGGTTACGCGAGCTCGTTAAGTACGCTTGGGACGGCTCACGCCCACCGAGGCAATGGCGAATTTCTTTAATACTTTGGTAAAGGACGTTGGGGGTGACGGAGGTTTCTTTCCAAACAATTTCGAGCAATTCTTGACGTGACAATGGGCGGTCACGATTTTCAATCAGCACTTCCAGGGAACGTGCTGTTTTGGGACGGAGCAATTCTTCACCGCCCGGCCATGAGAGTTTGCCGGAGTCGGGTTCGAATAGGTATGTATCAAATGTATAAAATTTCATGGGGCAACCTACCTTATTTAAGCTGAATTTATGAATCGTTGAAGTTCCCATACGTCGATGAAGTGCGTCCCCGTTGCCGACGGGTTTATGAACGGACTTCGACCAGACACGGCGTTGGTACAAGCCCAAGGGAGGCGGTCGCCGGCAGCGGCCGGAAGGTACCGAGCAGGACGCGTTCAGAACGCGTTTTGCTTTAACCGTGAAGCGTTACCAACGGGGGGGCGTGGCAACGGTCGGGGAATCAACGAGCACCAAAGTTTGCGCTGCAGCAGCACAGCCAAACTTTCACGTAGGGATTGCGGGAGCGCGATTTTCCTCCGTCACAAAACCCGATTCACGCTTCAATCGCAGAGGCCGAGGTGGGGGTCACCAAGGAATGGATGCCGTTCGTGCCTATGAGGAACCAACACAAGGAAGACGAGCACGCACGACAAGAAGCGTGGTGGGGAGATGCAAGGCACAGAGGCAAAACCATCGCACCGGTTCACCAGCGAATTCTTGCAAGCACAAATGGTGAACATCGGATGCTTAAACAACGCCTGAGCAAGGCGTCGCCGAGCCGGTGCGAACAACCAGGGTTAAGAAAGATTCAGAACCGAGCTGAGGGCAGGGCTTTAGGAAGGAATCAAGCAACAGAAGCACCATTCAGTTGAGACCAAGGGCAGGGGTAGAGGAATCAAAGGAGCAGCTAATACGATCACTTTACATAGCTTTTACAGTCGATTTACCTAGCTGCATTATAAACGTCGGTGACAGGTTATCAAGACAAAATTTGCCGTAGCGTGTCATATTCCACACTCGAAGAAAAGGAAACGGAAACATTAACCCGGAACATAAGTTTATCAACCTACTATCACACCTAAAGATGGTGTTCATTTTCCTTAAATTGACGAATAAAAGTAGGCTAGCAACGTAAGTCCTGACCTTGTTTCGGCACTCGCAACCATGACGCACCGCGTCATCAAACCGCACCCTCCTCTTCTAACCCGCACGAAAAAAAGGCCCGGCGGGTGCCGGGCCTGGAGGAGTTAGCGCAGGACACGGTCCAACCATGGCAGTAGCACTGCCAGGGTTTGCGCATGCTGCTCGGCTGCACTGATCGAAGGACGTTGACCGCAGAAGAGCTCACCGAACGAACAGTTGAAATTGCCCGTCGTGAATTGGCAGTGGCTAGCACCGTCAATCGTGACCAGTTCTTTGTCGGCGGCGGCCAACGCTTCGAAAATAGGAATCTGGTGGTCTTCCGGCGGCGTAACACAGTCACGGCTCGCCGCAATCACCAGAGAGGGTTGCGTAATGGTTGCGGCCGCCTCAATGGCGGACGGGTTGGTTTCAGCCGCGGCGAAGGAGAACATCGCGGTGATGGCAGGGTTTTCGGTCATGGCCAAGAAGGCGGAACCGCCACCCATGGAGTGACCGGAAACGGCGGAAGTGGCACCGGCACCGGGGTAGTTACGGGCAACTTCGCTCGCCAAGAAGCCGATGTCGCTGCCGAAACGGCCGTGGCTGGGAGAGAAACCGGATTCGGTACGCGGCATGGCGACAATGTAGCCGGCCGGAACCAAACCTTCGTAGAGGTAGTCATAGGCGTTGGTGCCAATGGTGAAACCGTGGCCGAACACCACAACCGGGAAGCCGCAGCCTTCGATCATCGGCGCATTGGAACCACCGGTTTCACTGGGGTAGTAAAGGTCGGTTTGAATCGAACGACCATTGTTATTAAAGGTAACGACGGCGGAACCGATGGCGAAACCGGTACCGCAATCGTCGCTGGGATCTTCAACCTGAACGTTTTGGGAAATGGAACCACTCAGACCCGATTCGTCGGTAACGGTCAAGGTGACGGCATAACTGCCGGCGGCTTCGTAACGGTGGCCGATTTGGGCACCGTCGGCGCGAGCACCGTCACCCAGATCCCACTCGTAAGAGGTGATATCGCCGTTATCGCTGGAGCTGGCGGAAGCGTCGAAAACCACGTTCAAACGGTCGGCGGTGAAAGAGAAAGCAGCGGTTGGCGGAACATCACCGGTTTCGGTGACGGTCACATTGGCTGAAGCACGGCCGGTAGCGCCTTGGTTGTCGGTAACAACCAGGGTGACACTGTAGGTGCCCTCAGCGCTGTACGTGTGAGAGGCGTTGACACCGGAGCCGGAAGCACCGTCGCCGAAGTCCCAAGCGTAAGAAGCAATGGAACCATCGCTGTCAGTACTGCCGGAAGCGTCGAAAGAAGCGGTCAACTCGCTGGTACTGCTGGTGAAAGCGGCCGTGGGTGCCTGGTTGGAAGGACCGCCGCAAGTGCCGCCGGGATCACTCCAAGAACCCAGAACACCGACAGCGTCCCAAGCTTTCATCACCGCGATGAACTGGCAAGAATCGGCGCCAAATTGGTTGGTCGCCGCTTGGGCGGAGGCGAAGCGCAGGTCTTCGTAGGTTGCGTTTTGAGACAAGAGCTGGGTGTTGGTTTCGTAGAAGATGTTAAGCGCGTCAACCATGCCGATACCGGGAACAGTGACGTCGGTTTTGCCTTGCGGGTGGTTGCCACCTTCGACCAAAAGGTAGAAAGCGAGGTTGGCGATGCCGCTGTTGGTGTGAACACCACAGTTGTCGTTGCCGGCACCGGGCGTGCAGCTACCGGGGTAGTTGCGCTCGGGGTAGAAGTCGGGGGAACGGCCGTCGAGGGTGGGATTGTTCATGTAACGGAGCGCGTCGCCCAACAGAGAGCCGGCGATATCATCGCCCAACAGCCAAGTTTCACGGAAGGTTTGGAAGTTGGTGGGGTTACCGTCGGCTGGGGTTTTGCCTTCAGCGCGCAGGGATTGGCGCCACGCTTCAGCACCGGCGCCGAAGATGTCGGACATGGCTTCGTTGATGGCACCCGACTCACGTTGGTAGACCAAACGCGAGGTGCTGTTGGTCACGCCGTGAGTCAACTCGTGTGCGGTAACGTCCAGTGAGGTGGCCGTTTCCTTGAGAATTTCGCCGTCGCCGTCGCCGTAGAGCATTTGGTTGTAGGGCGCTTGCAAGAAGGCCGCGTTGTTGGGGGAACAGTTGGTGGGAAAGAGACCGGACGCAAAAGTAATGTGCACGGTGGAAACGAGCGGGATGCCGTTGCCATCGTAAGAGTCGCGGTCGAACATGTGGTGGTAGAACCACCAAGTAGCGCCGGTGTTATCGTAGGCGGCTTGGGCGATGGGATCGTCAGAAGAACCGCCTTCATTAATGACCTGGTTACCTGGCAACGAGGTGCCGAAAATCGGCGCCAAGCAGCCGCCACCGGCGGTGTGAACGCGGCGATCAAGCGCACTGTGAATTTGCGTTTCGGAAACAATCAAACCTTGCGACTCGGCGTCGATCAGCATGCGTTCCAAATAAAAGTGGTTGTCGTGGGCAAATTCAACCGTGGTTTCAAATGCAAGGTGAACGCCGCCTTCCGGGTTGGCGTATACCACCAAGTCAGCCGGTGACAAGACGTTGTAACCGATTTCGGAAGCGACGAGCCCGTCGATGCCCAACAAATCACTGATGGCGTTTTGGTAGAGACCGTCAAAAAAACGAACCGGCTTCAACGATAATTGAATACCGTTGATGATTTGACCGCTCACAGCCAATACTTTGCCTTTCATATTGGTTTGAACGACCAAGTCGCCGCCGCGTACTTCCAAATCGTTCCAGAGTTGCTGCATGCGGAAAGTACGGGTTTGGTTAAAGGTTTCATCGCGAACGAAAACGATGCGGTCAGCTTTGCCAACCTGGTAAAGGCCGGCCAGCTTGCCGGCAAAAAGCGCTTCGGCATCCTTGCCGGAACTCACAATCAGGTTACTGGCGCCACCCAAAAAGCGGGGCGTGCCGTTGTCATTTAAGGAGACCTGCGAAAAACCGAAGTCATTGGCGAGTCGCGTCTGGGAATCTTGCGCCACCACAAGGAGCGGCATCAATAGAAAACACATCATCAGAGCCAAACGGCTCCATCGAAACTGGTTCATGGTGTTCCTCCGAATAAATGGGTTCCCAAGGATTAATGGAAACCAGGACCATCCGCCGCCCGTTACCCGCGTCAACCCGAGCCCCCCGTAGCACGAGGGGAAAATGGTGTCGCATGGGTTCGGGATCCGTGATCAGTCGGGAACGGCTGTGGACGGTAGGGCACACGGGCGTCGTTGCATCAACCGGTCGGCGCCGCTGGGTCGAGAAACATCACTTAACTCAAAGAAAACTCGATTACTCGAAAAAACAAGCCACCAAGTAACTAAAAGAAGATCATCTAACTACCCAAGCTGCGTAAGACCAGAAAGAGATCAAAAAATGCTTTACACGTGTGTTACCCAAAGCTAACAGCGCAAGACGGCCCGAGCTAATGAAAGATGCTTGAAACGGGTTGAAAGACCACGCATGGGATTTTTTTTGTCTCCCAAACTTTAACATTAACCGCCAAACTACTCTTTTAAATAAGGATGCCCGAGTTTTACATAAGGCCTTCAGTTTCGCTTTCAGATGTTTCAGTTTGATTTCAGTTAAATAACGCAAAAAAGTTGACACCACTGTTCATTAATTTTTCATTCCGAATGAACGTTCAATGTTGTTATGAGCGTTGCACAGCCACCACACAGCCGTTACACACTCTTTACACAAGTGTCCAGCGCATCGGTCACCAACCCTTAAAAAAGTTCTCCCAACCCGCGCCGGATGACTTCGTCTCCCGGGCGGCAAAAGCGATGGGCAGCGGCGGTTCGAACGCGCTAGGATGGCGTATGCTCAAAGGTTTAAGGAGGATGCGCGTGCGTCACATTACGCTCATTACCGGCGGTTCACGCTCGGGAAAAAGTCGGTTTGCATTGGAGAAAGCACAACAATCGGCGGGACCGCACACCTTTATCGCCACCAGCCCCGCTTTGGACGGCGAAATGACGACGCGAATTCGTCGCCACCAAGCCGAGCGCGATGCACGCTGGCAAACCGTCGAAGAACAAACCGAACTGGCGACCAGCCTGACGAACTTGGCGTCGGTCCCAGTCGTCTTAATTGACTGCTTAACGCTGTGGGTCAACAACCTCATTTACCACGCCGGCTTGGATCAGGTAAACGAGGACAGCGTGGCGGCAGCGGCCCAGGCCTTACTGGCCGCCGCCGCGCCTCAATCGGGCCGGCTGTTGCTGGTCACCAATGAAACCGGACTGGGCGTGATGCCCGCCAACCCGTTGGCCAGGCGTTTTAGCGATTGCGCGGGCCGCTGCAATCAGATCATGGCCGCCGCTGCCGACGAAGTGGTCTTGATGGTGTCGGGTTTACCGCTTTACCTCAAAGGCGGTACCTCATGACGGCAACCGTGCGTATCAGCTTTCCCGGAACGAACGCCGCCACACTTGAAACAACGCGAGGCCGACCGTTGGCGACCCTACTCGACGGTCGCGGGCCCATTGATTTTGGGTGCCACGTAGGCGTGTGCGGCACCTGTTTGGCGCGGGTCAAACTGATCGGCGCAGGAAGCTTGACCGCGAAAAGCGAGCACGAGAAAGCGTTGACGGCCTTTTACGGCTTCGAAGAAGACAATGTGCGATTGCTGTGTCTGCTCGAAGCTGTCGGTGACCTCGAAATTCAGGCGGTGTGACGCAAGCCGGGCGCCTTCGGCAGATGTGAGCTACAGCAATTTAGCGTGACATGAACTTTACCCGCTACCTACAAAACCTTAACATTAAGCCTCTATGCTTCACCCGGCCGTGTGATCGTGCCTTCAATCTCTAATTTGGTGCCGGCGTTTTCGCTCTCGTGCTCTCGTTTCGTCTGCTTCCCGTTCTTGACATCGCCTTCAAACCGTCCCCACGTAGTGATAGGACGACGTCCTCCCCATGGTGGAGCAGGGACTTCGTTTACCCAAAAACGCGGCCGGACGGTTTTTGATTTTTTAGGCGGGTCACGAATCGACTCGTGCGTCCCTGTCCCGCGCAACCGACAAACGGTTGCCGGTGGACTCGAGCCAAAGGCGTAGAACAACGGTTGCCGTGGGTTCAGACGCTCCAACCAAAAAACGGCCGCCCCCGAACGGTGCCCTAAAGACGGCGCGACCTAATGGGTTTGTCCCGTGACCGACGCCGAATCTGGAACCCACGGCCCCCACCCCGAACGCGGGGAATCGGGGACATTCGACCTTCATTGCCTGTCACCTAAACGAAGCGATTCTTGGCTGCACGTCAACGCAACCTGTTGGACTGCACGGACCCAAAAAAAACGCAACGTCTGTCTCCCAACGCGGCGCTTTTTTCCAACCCGTTTAGCACCAACACATTGCACAACCTAAGCCGCTCAAATCGACCTCATTAGGTTTCATTGGTCTTGTTTTCGTTTATTTACGAGGAGCATTCATGTTACACGTTCGACGCCTCATTGCTTGGGGTGCCTTGATCTTTCTATGTCTGGCGGCCACGCTTAAGGCAGATACCGAAAAGTATCGGCTTACCTGGCGCGCCAATCCAGCCACCACGATGGTGGTCGGTTGGGTCACAACCAGCGGCAACAATGCGACGGTTTATTACGACACCGTCGACCACGGAACCAACACCAGCCAATACACTTACAGTCGTGCGGCCGATGTCACGGTTTCCGAAAAAGGGATGACCCACCAATTCGCCCGTTTGCAAGGGTTGCAAGCGGACACAGCCTACTACTTTGTGGTACGCGACAGCAACAGCACCAGCCAACGCTTTTGGTTTCGCACCGCGCCGGCCGACGACAGCAGCTTCACCGTCATCGCGGGCGGTGATTCGCGCAACAACGACGCCGTCCGCCGTCGCGCCAACCGCATGGTGGCCAAGCTACGTCCCTTGTTCGTGATGTTCGGTGGCGACATGACCGACGCCGACAGCAACGTTCAGTGGCAGAACTGGCTCGATGACTGGCAATACACGATTGCCGCCGACGGCCGCATGTTCCCAATTGTGGCAGCGCGTGGTAACCACGAGCGTAGCAACGCGGTCATTCAGGAGATCTTCGATACGCCGCACAGCCGCAACTACTACGCGCTGACCTTCGGCAACAACATGCTGCGCACCTACACGCTGAATTCGGAAGATACCGAAGGCGGCAACCAAGCGAGCTGGCTGGCGAGTGATTTGGCGGCCAACCAAAACGTGACTTGGCGCGTGGCACAGTACCACAAACCGATGCGCCCGCACGTCGGCTCGAAATCCGAGGGCTGGGACGAGTACGATGCCTGGGCCGGCTTGTTTTACGA
The DNA here is from genome assembly GCA_030429565.1 of Holophagae bacterium. Taxonomy (GTDB): domain Bacteria; phylum Acidobacteriota; class Holophagae; order Acanthopleuribacterales; family Acanthopleuribacteraceae; genus Acanthopleuribacter. Next base: position 45,590 of record JAUIFE010000022.1, read on the forward strand.
TCAAAAAGTACAACTGGTGGTCGAATGCGACTCACACTGCGTCAAATCCACCTGGCCGGTCCGACCCAGCAGCGGTTCCGGTAGCGATGAAGGTTTTGTACGCGACGACAATAACGGCACGGTTTACGTCGGCGAAGGCACCTGGGGCGCGCCGTTGCGCAGCGCCAATGATGGCAAAAACTGGACGCGCAACTCGGCCAGTTTCAACCAGTTTAAATGGATGCGTGTCGCCACCGGCGGCATCGACATCAAAACGGTGCGCTACGACAACGTCGACAGTGTTGGTTCGGTTTCGGATAACAACCCCTGGGCCGAACCCAGCGGCATCGATATTTGGCAACCGTCCAACGGCGCCGTGATTACCATCGAAAACAACAACATCAGCCTACCGGTGGTTTCGATTACGCAACCCCAAAACGGCCAATTCTTCGACCAAGGCGAAACCGTCGCGATTGCCGCCGACGCGAGCATCGACAGCGGCGCCGTCACCGCTGTTCGTTTCTACGTCAACGGCTCCCAAATCGCCGCGGACACCAGCGCGCCTTACCAAACCACCTGGACGGCGGCCCAAAGCGGCAACTTCCAAATTCGCGCGGTCGCCTTCGCCGACAACGGCGAAAGCCGCGACGACAACGTCACCATCTCGGTTGGCGTAGCAACGCTGACACGCCGCGTGGCGCAAAGCAGTGACGACGCCGAGGAACGCAGCGACGGCAGCATGTATCGCGACAGTTCCGACCTGGAGCTGATCCGCGACGGTACACGCGAGCAAACGGTCGGTATTCGTTTCACCAACCTGACGATTCCGCAAGGGGCCACCATCGACAGCGCCACGATTCAGTTCGCGGTTGATGAAACCAGCAGCGAATCCACCAACCTGGTCATTTTCGGCCAAGATGCCGCCAACGCAAGCAGCTTCTCGAGCAGCAACGGCGACATCAGCGACCGCCTGCGCACCAGCGCCAACGTGGCCTGGTCACCGGCGGCGTGGAGCAGTACCGGTCAAGCCGGTGCGGCGCAACGTACGCCCGACCTCAAAGACCTGGTTGCCGAAGTGGTCGCCCACCCCAATTGGCAGTCCGGCAACGCCATGGTCTTTTTGATTGAAGGCGAAGGCCGTCGCGTAGCCGAAGCCTACGACGGCGATTCATCCAAAGCGGCGGAACTGACGGTAACCTTCGGCGGCGGCGATAACCCACCGGACGACAGCGTCTTGCAAAATGGCGATACACGTTCGAATCTGGCAGGCGACACCAATAGTGAAGTTTTCTACCGCTTTGAACTGCCCGCCGGTGCCACTAACTTGCGCATTGCCATCAGTGGCGGCAGCGGCGACGCCGACCTGTACGTGCGCCGCGACCAACCGCCAACCACCAATAGCTACGACTACCGACCCTACCTCAACGGCAACAACGAAACGGTGAATGTGGCAAGCCCGACGGCGGGCACCTGGCACCTGATGTTGCGCGGCTACCAAAGCTACAGCGGCGTCGCCCTGACGGCTTCATGGGATACCGACGCCGGCGGTGACGGCGGTGACGGTGGTGACGGCGGCGACGGCGGTCAGTCCTACGAAAGCAATACCTCCGCCAACATTCCCGACAACAACAGCAGCGGTGCTTCGACAACCATCGATGTGACCCACAGCGGCGACAGCGGCACGGTTACGGTGGCGGTCAACATCAGCCATACCTACATCGGCGATCTCAACGTGCGCCTGGTTGCACCGGACGGCACCTACTGGGTGCTGCACAACAACAGCGGCGGCTCGGCTAACAACATCGTGCAAACCTACACGGTTGACGCGAGCGGTGTGGCGGCCAACGGCACTTGGCGACTGCAAGTCGTCGACAACGCCCGCTACGACACGGGCACGATCAACAACTGGTCGCTGACGTTCTAAACCGCGCGGCGGCCAACCCATCGCAAGATGAAAACAGCCGCCGCACAGAACCGGCCGGCGTGGAACCCTTTCCGCGCCGCGCCGACAACGCCTGTCGCGACCAGCGACGCACCGGTCGCGACGGCGTTTTTCGAGGTAGCTGTTTATGTCTGCAAAAACAATGACGGCCCCCACGGCCGCCCTCCCCGCCCTTTCGCTGCAACGCTGGAACAACGACGCGACGGTCACCTGGCTGCTGCGTTTCATGTGCAGCGCGGTGTTTCTGGGCCGCGCCTGGCAGTTCCTACGCTGGGACGCACCGCTGCGCACCCTTTTCTGGAAACAAGCTTGGATGGAAACGCCCGTTCGCCTGCTGACCGGCATGACCTGGGAACAATACGTCACCAGCCCAACCACCGACTGGGTGTTGCAAGTCGCGACACGCGGCATGGGTGTGGCCATGCTGATTTGCGCGCTACTGTGCTGGACGATTTCCGGCAAGAAACGCAGCCACCACCTGGCCATGATCGGCGGTGCGCTGATTTTGGCGTTCACCTTCGCGCTTTATTTCCTGGGGAAAACCTACCAAATCGGCATGGGCATTGAGCACAGCCTGCAATGGGGCGCACCGCTTTTCTTGGCGGCCTGGCTGGCGGGCGACGGGTTCAACAAACGTGCACTCGTCCTGCTCTACGTCGCCGCCGCACTCACCTTCATCGGCCACGGCCTTTACGCCTTCGGCTACCACCCCCAGCCAGGCAGCTTTGTCTCCATGACCATGCGCTGCTTACCCATCAATGAAAGCGGCGCGCGAACCTTGTTGGTCACCGCCGGCGTACTCGATTTTGTCGCCGCCGCCGCGTTACTGGTGCCGCGCCTGCGCACCGCCGCCTTGGTTTACATGGTGATTTGGGGATTCCTGACGGCGCTGGCCCGTGCGGTCGCCTACTTTCAATTCGACGCCCTGGTCCCCTGGCTTGACGGCTGGGTTCACCAAACGGTGTATCGCTTGGTCCATGGCGGCTTACCGCTGGTATTGCTGCTGTTATGGCAACGCCGGGACAAACAAAATTAAGCATGCGGGACGCGGCCGTCATACGCCGCGTCCGCGCATCCCGTTTAGCGTTGCGCCGGCGTGTACCAAATCGGTGAGGTCCAGGCGCGTTCTTGGATTTCTTCCGGTTTGTCGGTGCTTAGCGGCGATTGTTGATCATCGTAGTAACTCCAGCGTTTGACCGGCGTTTCCAGCACGCGCACGTAATAAAACGCGCGTTGGTTTTTATCGAATTGCGGATCGGTCCAAGTGCCGCTCAGTTCGCAGGCGCCGCCTTTGCCGGCGACCACCACATCGGCAAAAACCTGCTCTTTGACTTCGCCCTGATCGAGCCAACCTTTGACGATTTGCAGGCGATCAAGCGGCGCTGAATCGGTATCGCAATAAGCCCACAATACAAAAACGGGTTGCCGGCCGTCATGGGGCGGCTCGGGCAGATCGGCCCCCATGGTGACGCCCTGGCTATAACAGTAATGAACCATGTCCGGGCGACGGTGGGCCTTGGGGTCGAGATCCCAGCCGGCAAAAAACCGCACGCGTAAGCGGGTACCCGAGGTGGCGTAGGTCTCGCGTCGGCGCAAGGCCTCGAAAATCGCCGTGCGCGAGTTGGCGGTAGCCCACACGGCGGTCAGCGCGCCGGGGTTGTAGTGCGGGTTATCGGTTAAGCGCTCGGGAACGGTGTTGTCGCGAATGGCGTGATGCCCTTGGTACGAGGATTCCACGGTTCGCCCCGCTGTGCCGTTATGGGTCCCGCTATTCCCTACGAAACCCTGTTTGAACGGGTTCACCCCCAACCTGTCTTCGTGGGCCAATCCCCGTTTGAGCCCTTCGCGCAGGTAGCCGGCGTTGGCGTCATCGTGGTTACCGCTCGGCCCGCCGACCAACAGCGCACCGGGTTCGAGCAATTCAAAGTCGGCATCGGCGTCATTGCCGCCAAACGCAGTGTGGGTTTCCGAAGCACCCTTGGTTTGCATGATCTCGCCCAAAGGTTCATTGACAAGTCGCTGCCGAGCCCAATTTTGGTCAATCGGTTGACCGTCGCTTGAGTGAGGTGCATAGAGTAAGCCGCCGCTTTGGTTGGCGCCGAGCGGGATGGCGATGACGTCACCGCCACCGCGTGCGCGAAACGCTTCCATTTGTGCCCAAAGCGCCTCCGGCCGGGAAAACCGACGCGCGTCCCACGGCAACAAAGGCGCCTGATCTTCAAAGATCACGCTGCGATGCAGGCTCGCAAAACCGTTGGGCACCTTTTGCGCAAAACTCCACTGGTAACCGACAAAAGCGGTAAAGTCCTCATGGGCATCGGCCGCGTCAGCGGCGGCGACAATTTCCGCCCAGACGGCGGCGACGCCGGCGATGAAATCAGCGTCATCGAGTTGTTCGGAAGACACCAACTCACCGGTATAGAGGTGGTTATCGATGCCCTTGCGCAAACGTGCCGAGCCCTTGCGAAACTCCCGGGCGATCGCGGAATGGAAGTGACGGTTCCGTTTGTCAAAGATGGCGGACATCAGGCCGAAGAGCTCGGCGCGATCCGTAACGGCAACAAAATCGAGCGGGTTCTCCAATTGAACGTGACCCAAAACGGTGTGTTTGATTTTTTCACCGCGCGCAAAGCGATAGACGTCGCCGGGGCGATTCATCGTCAACAGCGCCGCGGCGTCAAGCGAGTAAGCAGTGTGCAGGTGCAGGTCGCCAAAGTAAACCGATTTGGGTAACTGAGGTTTGGCCGGCGACCCAGCGGCAGTTTGCGCAAAAGCCGACATACAGCAACAGAGACAACTCAATCCGATCAAAATCGTTTTCACGGTTCTTCTCCTGAGACACGGCACGCGTTCCCATGTGTCAAATCAAAAGCCAAGTTCATTCACAGAAAAAAGCGGCGCGCGAGCCAAGCAAAATCGCACCAACAGACGGCGCACCGAGGAAGGCTACAGCTCGGACGACAGCGGCCCACCTCCGTTTCGCGGAGGCAGCACGGTTAAGCCCCTGAAAATGCCCCAAATCAAGGTTTCACCCTTTGGGCCAGCCCAAAAGGGCGTTCGACTCTGACTGTTGCAACACCACCATACAGCCAAAGGATCCATACCGAAAGCTGTAATCGATCCTTCTACCCACCTCATTCTAGAGCGGCTGCCATTGACCCGCCCTCGTTTGGGAGGGGAACGGTCAATTGGTGCCTGTCCTCGTTTGGCACGGGTCCTCATTCGGCACGGCGATTGTTCGAAGCTTTCCTAGCTCAATTGGTGCCTGTCCCCATTCGAAGCTTTCCTCCCCATTAGAAGCTCCCATTCGAAGCTTTCCTCCCCATAAGAAGCTCCCATTCGAAGCTTTCAATTATGCCTGTCCTCGTTTGGGATGGGAGGTTTCAATTGGTGCCTGTCCTCGTTTGTTGAGCCCAAGCAGGTGTTCCCCAATGCCCATGTTGAACTTAGCCCACAACATGGGATGTCCTAGGATGCACAAAGTAGTTCGCCACGAAGTATGCCGATTCTTGTTACTTCTTGCAGACTCCTCCTATTAGCAATGCCTGTCATCAATTAGATACAAAAAGGTCAATGCGCAGGTGTCACCACAAACCACAGGTGTTTGTAGCCTACGTGTATCCAATCGGCAAAGGCTCAGATCGCCCCCAGCCAAGAAAAAAACTCTCTCATCCGAATAACTTAACGCAAATAGTGCGCCTGGTTTTGTAGGTAAACCCCGAACAAGGACGGCGTCATTAGAAATATGATTTGGGCGAAGGCCATCGGCAACGCGCGATTCCCCATATCGGTAAAACCGTCGACAAACCCGCCGCTAAAAAGGACCAACAACACAAAAAGAGCGTACAAAACCCAAAACACCACAATAACCCACTTCCGAAGCAAGAGCATTCCCACTGCAAACACCGGAAGGAGAATGGCGCCACCACCATACACCAACAAATAAGCCAAAAACCGATAAGGCTCATCGCGCAGCTTGCTGGGCGGATGCACAATCCATGTAAGGCAAAAATAAGCAAGAAGCACCGCCACTAGGGCGGTAATAATCTTGAGCATAAACAAAAGAAGCCGGGCGGCCAGAGAAGGGCCGGCATTGCGTTGTATTGGTGCAACCAAACCACTAAAAACCACCCCAAACCAAGGTTTGCCCATTTAATTCAGCTCCAAAGAAAGTTACGTCATGATTGACCTAACACCAAACCCAGCTCTAGAATCGCATAAAAAACGCCGTATCCACCTACAATCACGACGCTTACCACGCAGGCACCGAAGGGTTGGATGGATACCGAATTTGGAGCTTGAGCGGATGCTTCGCTAACTTAAACAATGAGAAAAAGCGATTATTATGCCCACATAGGTCGATACAGCCTCGCGAGCCAGGTTCCGCGCCTCCGTGGATAAAAAAGTTAGTTCGGATCACGCCATTTGGTCCTTCTACTCTTTGCGGTGTTATCGACACCCTAAAATCACCCCATGATTTGCGGCCACCGGGCCAATAACCACGACCCCAGCGCGATTTCTCTTTCTGGTAAATGTCTAGATCATCAAACGCCCGAATATCGAGAGGATCGATTTGATACCAACCTTCAGGCACCGGCCCTACATTCCAGGTCCATTGTTCATCGGGTTGGGTGCGACCCAATGAATCGAGATTTCCTGAGACCGCCGGCCACTCAATAGCCACCCCATCTTCTCTCAGCCAGCTCAATGCCGCGCCGTCAAAACGGATTAATTCTTTTTCTCCGACGAGTCGCTCAACGTGGAAAAGCGGCTGCATAAGACGCCCAAACCCCTTAAACTGAATAACATCCATCTCAGAAACGCCTTCATTATAGACCCACTTCTCACCTATTTCGAACCATTCCTCACCGTTCGGATCAATGCCGTTGATGCTGTTGTTCCCACCATAAGAGTAAGGATTTACAAATTGTCGCTCAGGATCGATAACAAGAAAACGAGCCGCCAAGTTACCCACAAAAATTAAACTAAAGAAAAATAAGACTAGAGCTTTCAAAAAACCACCTCGGTCAAATCAGAAGGCCTATGATATCAAATTCGCGCACCTGAATTCTCACAGGGAATCTTTTGTTGGCAAAGACATATCACTTTCCTTTGCACCCTTCTTCGCATTTGCTTCAGCAAAGTATTGTGGAATAGCCAGTTAACTAGACCGCCAAACTCCGGTAGCGACCCTCAATTCAAAACAGGAGGCCTTTCGTCTCCACAATCGCATTTTTCCGGAGGCACTCTTCTCAGCGCTGGTTTTGCCAACCGTGCTCAGGTGGTTGGGTTTGTCAGTTCGGTTGGCCCATAACTTAAAAAGGCCCCTCGCGATGAGGGGCCTTTGCTTTTATGGGGTTTGGATTGGTTTAGGGGTTGGTGACCAACGGCATAACCTGGAACAGGTAACCCGGCGTCACACCGACGCGGGTGCCGCGCAGGAACAAGACCGAGGCGTCCTGGCTACTGACCACGCGAACACGTACGGTGTCGGCGCTAATGTAGCTGTCGAACACGGCCAGTTGCTTGGCGAACGGCGCCAGCGTGGGATTAACCTCAAAGGTTTCAATCACCTGACCGGCGGCGTTGAGGGTTTGGACCTGGATCCGAGCGGATTCGGTGCCGCGATTGATCAGGGCCATGCCGTCAAAGACAACGTCCTGTTCGCCAGGCAACACTTCGAAGCTGCGACCCATGACTTGGGATTCTGCGACGTGGGCGCTGGCGCCGACGCCTTGCGCAATGCGGTACGCGGCCGAAACAATGACGCTGTCGGCGGCGATCAGCGAAATGTGCGAGGCCTCGCCACCCAACAAGCTACCCGCGTTAACGCGGCGTTGTTCGCCGGCACCCAACTCAACCGAAATCGCGCCAATCGCTTCGCCGTCAACGGCGTAGGGCTGCAAGGTCACGGTTTGCGCGGTGCTGTCGGTGTTGAGCAAGTCCAGCATGGTGGTGAAACCACCGGTGGCGCTGGTCAGGTGGGGTACCCAACGGTCACTGTCGGCATGATTGATGGCGGCGGTGCTGCAGCGGTAAACACGCACGGAATCGATGTACCAGCCGTCGTTGCCGACGCAGGTATCGGTGCCGAAATCGAAACGAATTTGAATCGAGGCCGGACCGGTGACCAAGCTGGTCAGATCAACCACCGAGGTGCCCCAGGTGCCGCCACGGTTCGTGCCGTCGTTGGTGCCGTGGAAGGCCTGCTGGTTGTTGAGCGGGTTGGAGTTGTTATTGGTTTCAAAAGGACCGGTGTAGGGGTTGTACAAAAAGGCATCGGGCGGAATGTAGTTGAACTGACCACCGTCGACGCTGATTTTGAGGTTGCCACCGTCGTAGCCGCCTTCGGTTGAGAAATAGTGCTCGAAGGCCAACCGTAAATTGGCGGCATCGGTGATGTCAATCGCCGGGCTGGTCAGGAACAAGCGACCGGTTTCATCGTTAACACCCACGCTGCAGTTGGCACCAGTGGCGATGTCAGGCGCAAAGAAGGCTTTGCCGCTGCGACCGGCGGGCAGCGTCTCCACCACGGACCAATCGCGATCGGTGAAGGTGTCGAAGGTGTTTTCGTGGGCCAAAGTCCAACCGCTGACGTCGCCTTCGAAATCATCGGCGAACAGGGTGCGGCTGCTGCCTTCGGTGCAAAGCAGGGGTGCAGCGGCGATCAGGTTGTCGCCAAAGTTACAAGCGACGGGTTCGACGGCCATTTCGGTATAAGCAAGCGCGGCCAGCACGGTGGCGACGTCTTGTTCGGTAATCACCGTTTCGCCGGGTCCCGGCCAGTTGCCGGTGGTGCTCAGTTGGTTCAGCGGCACACCGACCAAATCGCGGGCGGACTGTTCCAAGGCGTTGGCGTTATCGCGATAGTCGGAGTCGGCCACCAGGTATTGCGACAAAGCGCGCCAGAAGATGTGGGCCACCTTGGTCATGCCGAGCGCGGGAATGGTGACACCATTGACGACACCGCCGTCAACCAACAACGACGCGGCACGGTTACCAACACCAGAGTTGATGTGAACGCCGCCGTTATCGACATCGGCGGGACCGCACATGTACAGCGTGTCGGAAATGGTTTCGGGATCGCCACCGGCGGAAGGCACCCACATATCGCGCAGGCCGCCACCGCCGCCGACATCTTCACCGACAACCCAGCGGGCGGTATCTTCAACCAGCGCTTGGGCGGCTTGCACGGAAAGCGTGAGGCCGCCGGCGAGGGATTCCTTGATGAAGTTACCGTTGGAAAGGCCGACGGAAACAACGGGAATGTTAATCGGGTTGCCGTCATCGTCACCGGACATGGTAACGGTGCCGTCGCCCTGAACATTAATAATGACGACGGCAATAGCGCCGGCATTTTGTGCGTTTAAGGCTTTTTCGACAAACAGGCACTCACCGCGATCAATTAAGGCGATTTTGCCGTTTACATCAGCAGCGTTGGTGAAGGCCTGACAGCCTTGGCTCGGGTTAGCGGTGGCATCTTGGACCAGCACCACGTCACCGGACACGCCGGCCAAAGAAGGCGTGGGGCCGAAAGCGGCGGAACCGGCGGGAAAAACCCGGGTCTCACCACCGGTCAACGTAACCGACACCTCGGGACCGGGCTGAACAAACTCCGACAACGCGCCTTGGGTACGCAGGTCGTTGCCGCCGTTAATGTCGCGGCCGTTGAGCAAGTCAATCATCTCGCCGAACACGTCCGAGTAGGACTCATTCATGGCGCCGGATTGCCAGCGGTAAATCAGGTTACTGGTGCCTTCCACATAACCGTGGGTGAATTCGTGGCCAATGACGTCGTCAGCAGCGAAGCCTTCGCAGAAAGCAGCAAAACCGCTGCCCCAAAAGGCGTTGGGACAATTGCCGTTGGCGGGCTTATAGAGCGAACGCATGGGGCTGTCCTGACCATCCCAAGCCAAGAAGGCACCGTTGGTCATGCTGGCAAAAAAGTTATAGGATTCGGCGGAAGTGGTAATCAACTCGTTAACGGCGGCGGCGTCTTCGCCCGCGAAAGGCACGGCGTCGCCTTCTTGCCACACCAGACCACCGCTGTTGACGTTGACCTGATAAACCTCGCGGGTGATGCCGTGGGTTTCAGCGATACGGTCGGCCACGCCGCCTTTGGTTGCTTCGATAAAGACGGATTCAACGGTGATGGGACCGCGCTGCATGGGCACACGCCATGCCAGCACAATGCGGCCGGCGTAAGGCGCGGCGCGGCCGGTGTCATGCACCACCAGTTCAGGCGTGGCCATGGTCAGGTCGGCGGCGTCCAGTTCAGGGAAACGAGACACAACATCGGCCAAGGCGCGCGCGGCGGCTTGGTCGGCGGTTACGCGCGGTGTATGGGGCACGTCTTCCAACGGCAACAAGTTGCCCTGGACGCGTAACAGGCGGCCGTAGTTGTCGCTGAAAAAATGCAGTTGCGAGGCGTAAACGGGCACGCCTTCGTGCTCTTGACGGTAGCTCAAGCGGGTGAAGCCCAAAGCGTCACTTTGCTCGACGTCTTGCTGCAAGTCGCGATAGTCGGCATGGGCGCCCAAGAGCAAGGCGTATTCGTCGAGAAAAGCCTTGGCAAGTTGCGCGGGTTCAATACCGGCGCCGTGTTTTTCGACCAAGCCGGTGCCGTTGACGAGGTTTTGCAAAGCGATGGTGCGCAGTGTCCCGCGATGTTCATCGTAGCGAACATGCGCCACGGCGCTTTGTGAAGAAGTGAGTTTTTGACGTAAGACGAGACGGTGGGACGGGATGTCCGCCGCAACGAGCGGAAGTGAGGCGACAACAAGGATCGCAATAATCCCCAACCGGAGGAAGTTTCCCATGCAATGCTCCTAGGTAAAAGTCAGCGTGTTTGGGCTGAAAAAGGTGTGTAAAAGCGGGTACCGATACCAGACTGCAAGCAAAGTCCATTCCGATCGACACCAATGGCGCGATAAACGTGGTCACGCCTGAAATCAAAAGAAATATGAAAACCCAAGCACGTTCATTAAGTCCGTTGTCACGGATGGTAGATACGCAGGTGACGAGGTTTATTTAAACAAATTCTTAACAGAATGAATACGGAACAAATACACAAGCACGTGGAAACCGGCATGGTGCGCCAAACGGCGGCGTGCACGCGGACCACATGCGCACGGAATGGGTTACAATGAGGCGCCCGGCCGCACAGCGCCGATCTCGGGATAAGCCGTCCCAGCACAAAGGCTTCAGTCTAAACTGGCGATCTAATCCGGTCAGCCAAGGAGTAAATCAGGTGACAGCACTTAAAGAAACCGTTCTCAAGCGCCTCCAAGAAGCGTTTCCCGACGCCAAAATGGAATTGATCGATACCACCGGCACAAACGACCACTGGCATTTGGAAATCGCCAGCGACGCCTTCAAGGGTCTGACCCGCGTGAAGCAACACCAAGCGGTTTACAAACCGCTGCGCGATTTAATCGACAGCAATCAGGTACACGCCTTAAAACTCGCTACTTACCCTTTAGACAAGTGGCCCCACGACGCCTAGCGCAACGCTCAGTCGGCGCCGCTTTCGGCGCTTAACGCCTCGCGGAAAAGGCGGTTTTGATGTGCCGCCTGCTTCTCAAACAAAACGTGACCGTCCACGACACGCACACCGGCGGCGGCGGCTTTTTGCATCAGCCGTGTTTCGGCCGGGTTATAGATGGTTTCAATAAGCAAACCGACGCCGTTAGGGATCACTTCCAAGGGACTGGCGTCCTGATGGGGGGACATCCCTACCGAGGTCGCCTGCACCAAGGCAAAAGCGCCCTCGCGATGACGTTCCGCCCAAGGCACGGCGGTCACACCGTCGGGTAAGTCGTGCAACTTGGCGACGGAACGGTTGGTCACTTCAACCGGCCGGCCCAGCTTGCGACAAGCCAAGACAACCGCTTTGCCCAAACCGCCGTACCCAATCACACGTACCACCGCGTCGGCGGGCACGTCTCGGGCAAGGATGTCCTGCATGGCCAGGTAATCCGTATTGGCCGCACGCCAGCCGGAGCCGTCGCGGAGCAAGGTGTTCACCGCGCCCAAGGACCCGGCCTCCGGGTGCAGGTAGCCGTCGGCCAAACGAGCCGCCGCTTCTTTAAGCGGCTTGGTCACGGCCGCCCCCAACAGTTCGGGAAAGGTGGCCAGCAGTTGCTGTAACTCGCCGTCGTTTTCTCCCGGCAACGGAACAAATAAGGCTTCGTCGTTAATCGCGCGCAAGGCGGGCGTGTGGTAACGCGGCGAACGCGAGTGGGCGATGGGGCGCCCCAAAACGGCAAAAGCCTGGAAATGGCCGGCACGATCACCGAACAAACCGCGCATGGTTTCAATGCCGATCTGGCCAGGCGCCACCGCTGCTTTTTCATTTTTGGCGACGAAGGTAAAAGGTGCGCCGTAACGCAGGGCCAACACACGCGAGGCATAAAAATCGCCCCCCATGTAGAAGTGAACCAGAGGGCGCTCGCCGGCGAGTGCATACAGGTGTCGCTGCCCGGCGAAATCGGCACCACTACCGCCGGTGCCGATGATTTTAATGATGTCGGCCTTGGTCGCCAAGGCTTGCTTTAAAAAGGGTTCGAGGTCAACGCCGGCCTCGAGGCTGTGATGAGACAGCACCACTTTTTTGCCGGCCTCCTGAACCACACGAATCTTTTCAGCCAAATTATTTTCGTCGAGTTCGAGGTCAATCCAATCAAAGTCAGCGGCCAAACAGGCCCAACGCTGTTGCAAGCCCACACCGTCGCGGTCGGCGGCGGCACCGCGCCCAAAATGGTGGCGGCTGCGAAAGGTGGCGAGCAGCGGGCCGGCGGTGGCGGCACGCAAGGCCTCAGCGTCGACGTCCTCTTCAAAAAAGTCGAGACGCACTTCAACCGCAAGCGCGGTGTCGTGTCGGGCGGGCGCAAAGGGCAAATCGGCGGCGGTCAGCGAAACACACAACATGATCGACCTCAAAAAAAACCGTCACACAACGGAAGAGGGCGACGGGTCGGCGTATTTATGGAAAAACCCGGCGCAAAGCCGGGTTTTTCGCGGTTGAGTGAACGATGTGGAACGGGGCGCGTTAGCCTAAGACGAAGTTGGAACGCAGCCATTCGCGGTTGAGGCGGGCGATGTTGGCCAGGCTGATTTCCTTGGGACATTCGGCTTCGCAAGCACCGGTGTTGGTGCAGTTACCAAAACCTTCGGCATCCATTTTTTCGACCATGTTGCGCACGCGAGCGGCGCGTTCAACGCGGCCTTGCGGCAACAGCGCAAACTGCGACACCTTAGCCGAAACGAACAGCATGGCTGAAGCGTTTTTGCAGGCGGCAACGCAGGCACCGCAACCGATGCAGGTCGCCGCGTCCATCGCCTCATCGGCATCCGGTTTGGGGATGGGAATGGCGTTGGCGTCCGGCGCGGAACCGGTTTTAGCGGAAACGTAACCACCGGCGGCGATGATACGGTCAAAAGCGGAACGGTCGACGACCAGGTCTTTAATGACCGGGAAGGGACGCGCACGCCAAGGTTCGATGACGATGGTGTCACCGTCTTGGAAGCTGCGCATGTGGAGCTGGCAAGCGGTGGTGCCGCGTTCCGGGCCGTGGGGTTGCCCGTTGATGAACATGCTGCACGCGCCACAGATGCCTTCGCGACAATCGTGGTCAAAGGCAACCGGCTCCTCACCCTTACTTTCCAACTGGTTGTTAAGCAAGTCCATCATCTCGAGGAATGAGGAATCGGTTGAAACGTCGCTGAGTTGGTAATCGACGAATTTGCCTTCGCCGTTGGCGCCCTTTTGACGCCAGACCCGTAAGGTAAGATTCAAGCTACTCACTTATAACTCCTCTGCGTCAACTTCACATATTTGAACTCAAGTGCTTCTTTGTGGCGGGTTGGTTCATTGTCGTCGCCCTTGTATTCCCAGGCGGCGGCGTGGGTGAAGTTTTCATCATCGCGACGGGCTTCGTTTTCCTCGGTTTGGTGTTCCTCGCGGAAGTGACCCCCGCAGGATTCCTCGCGGGTCAAGGCGTCGCGGCACATGAGCTCGCCAAACTCGAGGAAGTCGGCAACACGGCCGGCGCGCTCAAGCACTTGGTTGAACTCGCCGGGGGTACCGGTAACCGACACGTCGTTCCAAAACTCCTCGCGCAGTTTGGGAATGGTGTCGATGGCTTTTTTGAGGCCTTCGGCGTTGCGCGACATACCGCAGTTGTCCCACATGATGCGGCCGAGCTTTTTGTGAAAATCGTCGACCGTTTGGGAACCGTTGATGTTCAACATTTTGTTGATGCGCGCGGTTGCTTCTTGCTCGCTGGTTTTAAAAGCGCTGCCATTGGGGTTGATCGCCATGTCGTTTTCACGCGCAAGACCATCCAAGTAGGGCCCGATGGTGTAGGGAATCACGAAGTAACCGTCGGCCAGACCTTGCATCAGCGCGGAGGCGCCGAGTCGGTTGGCACCGTGATCGGAGAAGTTGGCTTCGCCCAACACAAACAAACCGGGGATGGTTGACTGCAAGTTGTAGTCAACCCACAGACCGCCCATGGTGTAGTGCGGTGCCGGGAAGATGCGCATCGGCGTGCTGTAGGGGTCTTCACCGGTGATTTTGGCGTACATGTGGAACAGGTTACCGTAACGCGCTTCAATCGCGGCGCGACTGTCGCGTTTGATGGCGTCGGCAAAGTCCAAATAAACAGCCAAGCCGGACGCGCCGACACCGCGGCCTTCGTCGCAGGCGGCTTTGGCGGCACGAGAGGCCACGTCACGCGGGACCAAGTTCCCGAAACTGGGGTAACGGCGTTCCAGGTAGTAATCGCGTTCGCTTTCGGGAATGCTGCTTGGGTGGCGTTGATCGCCGATTTCCTTGGGCACCCAAACCCGGCCGTCGTTGCGCAGTGATTCGGACATCAAGGTCAACTTAGACTGGTGCTCACCGGCCACCGGAATACAGGTGGGGTGAATCTGGGTGTAACAGGGGTTGGCGAAATAAGCACCGCGCTTGTAGGCGCGGTAAGCAGCGGTGACGTTACAGGCCATGGCGTTGGTGGACAAGAAAAACACGTTGCTGTAGCCACCGGTGGCCAAACAAACGGCATGGCCGGCATGGGATTCAATCTTGCCGGTAACGACGTTGCGGGTCACGATGCCGCGCGCTTTGCCGTCTTCGACAACCACGTCGAGCATTTCGGTCCGTGGGTACAACTCAACCCGGCCTTCGTGCACCTGGCGCATCAACGCGCTGTAGGCACCCAACAACAACTGTTGCCCGGTTTGGCCTTTGGCGTAAAAGGTCCGCGACACCTGGGCGCCGCCGAAAGAGCGGTTGGCCAACATGCCGGAGTACTCACGCGCAAAGGGAACACCCTGCGCAACGCACTGGTCGATAATGTTGTTACTTACCTGCGCCAAGCGGTAAACGTTGGCTTCGCGGGCGCGGTAATCGCCACCTTTAACGGTATCGTAAAACAGACGGTGAACGGAGTCACCGTCGTTGGGGTAGTTCTTGGCGGCGTTCACGCCACCCTGGGCCGCGATACTGTGCGCGCGGCGCGGACTGTCCTGAATGCAAAACGACTTAACGTGGTAACCCAACTCGGCAAGGGTGGCGGCGGCGGAAGCACCGGCCAAACCGGTACCAACCACAATCACAGTGTACTTGCGCTTGTTGGCGGGGTTCACCAGCTTGAGGTTAAAGCGGTGTTCGTCCCAGGATTTTTCAATGGCACCCTGCGGTGCTTTTGAATCGAGAACCATGTTACAGACCTCCCTTGATCATCAAGTAGATCGGAATGGCGGAAAAACCCAGCCATAAACCGACCGCGGCTAGCAGGGTAAGCACTTTAATCAGCGGGGTGTACGACGCATGACGCAAACCCAGCGACTGGAAAAATGACTGGAGGCCGTGACTGAGGTGGTACCCGATCAACGCGAGGAAACCCAGATACATTAAGCCATGCAGTGGTTGAGCGAGTGTGTTGGCGACAAGCCCGTACAGGCCGTAAGGGCCGGACTTGTCGGCAAAGGTAAAGTCGGCAAGGTGAATCCCCACGTAGAAGATCACCAAAATGCCGGTAATAATCATGCTGCGCGCGGCATAGGAAGCGCCCGACGCATCTTTGTATTCGTAATCATTGCCGCGTGCGCGGCTGTTTTCCCAGGTCAAACGGAACGCCAAGGCGACGTGCACGACAAAAATCCCCAACAATCCCAAACGAGCCGGCCACAGCCAAGGTTGCTTTGCGAGAAATTCGGCATAACCGTTAAAAGCCTCGGCGCCGGCGAAAATCAGCAAGTTGCCGGCGAGGTGAGCGACCAGCCATCCGGTCATGGCGACGCCCGTAAAAGCCATCAGCAGTTTTTTACCGATGGACGAATTCACCAAATTAATAAGCCATCTCATCAAAATTCTCCTGTTCCTGTGCGTCAAACGCCAGTTGAACCTACGTGAAGCCTAATGCAACTTGGAGGTAGACTCAAATATAAATCCATGAGAGCGCGCGGACCGAAGCGACGCGAAGGATCTCGATAAAACCCACCCAACACGGGTTTTCCCGGACAAGCGACGTCGGTCGCGACCAAACAAACAAGAGGGCGACACCTTGGCCGCCCTATCGATTAATCGTCAAAGGTAATGTCAAGCCGCAAACGCAGCGGTTTGCCGGCCAAATTGGCGGGCAAGTTAATCGTCACCGGCACTTCAATCGGCGCCAGGGCGGCAGGTGCCGGAGCAGGTTCAGGCGCCTTGGCGGGCGGCCGTTTGGTGACCGGCCCGGTTGCAGGCGGTTGCGGCGTGGCAATCCCGGAATCTTCTTCCGCCATATTGGCGATTTCCGCCATATCGTCGAGCTCTTCGATTTCCAGCGGATCCATGTCGTCGAGTTCGATGACTTCCGAATCGTCGAAGTTGGAGAGGGGCTTCAAGCCGGCCGCTCGAGCCGGGGCCGGTGCGGGGCGCGCGGGCGCCTTGGCAACAGGTGCCGCCACTTCATCTTCGATAAAATCGATTTCGTCGAGCTCGCCGTCGTTGCGACGGCCGGGTTTAGCGGCCACCGGCGTCGGCGCAATCGAAGCAGCCGGTCGCACCGGATTGGGCGCAATCGAAGCGGCCGGACGGGCCGGCGGTGCCGGCGCAGCGGGTCGCTGCGGTGCGGCGGAAATTTGTGGTTTGGGGCGCGGTGCGGCCGCTTTGCCCGGCACACTGGGCAACGGCGGTGCCGTCGAGGCGAACTTGGACGGCGCGCTGCCGCCCTCTTCTTCCAAGCCATACTTGGCGGCCAAGTTCTTGAGCACCACTTTACTGATGCCCTTCAGCGTCTCAAAGACGCCGACCCCTTTGGGCGCAATCGCTTCAAAGTGCGGCACCTTAAAGGTGTTGACCCGTGCCTCTAATTCATCAATCGCCATCACGTTCTTCATATCCCGTTTGTTGTACTGGATGACGTGGGGCATGTCGGCGATTTCGATATTTTGTTCGTTCAGGTTCGTGATCAGGTTTTGAAAAGAGTCGATGTTGGCTTCAATCATCGGGGCCTGCGAGTCGGCCACGAACACGACCCCGTCGGCGCCCTTGAGCACCAACTTCCGAGTGGTGTCGTAGAACACCTGACCTGGCACGGTATAAAGCTGAATCTTGGTCTTCATGCCGCGAATTTTGCCGAGATCGATCGGCAGGAAATCAAAGAACAGGGTACGGTCCGTCTTGGTGGCAAGAGACAGCATTTTCCCTTTGGCCGTACCTGGCAAAGTGTCGTAGATATACTGCAAATTGGTGGTTTTGCCACACAGACCAGGCCCGTAATATACGACTTTCGCCGTGAGTTCTTTGGTGGCGTAGTTAAACAGAACCATCTGTCGCTCCAAATCACGGTCTCGTACACGACCGAATCAGTTGCCTATTCCACGCGAACAAGCACATCTTATAAACGCTACTAAGTCATGACAATGGGCTAATCTAGCACGATTCAGGATAGTTGTACAATCAATTGCAGGCTTGACGCAGGCAAGCTCACCAAACCCCTCCCGCCGCGCAAAGGCCGTTCGCCGTCGCCGCAACCAACCTTTTAAACCCTTGCACCCAAAAATGATGCGCCTGCTCCGCCACCACCCGCGTCTCAGGACTTGCCCCACGCGCGTCGGGTTTGTAAGATGGGCGGCCACGGGTACGCGACCCGTCACCCTCACCCTCGGCCAACGACGCCGCACCACCACGACGTCACGCCACCTAGGAGCAATCATGGCTTTCATTTTGTTAGGCATTCCCAACTGTGACACGGTTAAAAAAGCCCGCGTCTTTTTGCAGGAACACGACCTGCCCTTCACCTTCCGCGACCTGCGCAAAGACCCACTCAGCGCCGAGGAATGGCGCGCCCTCGTCGACCAAGACACCGCCGGCACCCTCATCAACACCCGCAGCCCCTCCTTTCGAAAAACCGGCCACCCCGCCAAAGGGCTCGACGCCGAAACCAAGGTCGCGGTATTGTTGGCCCAACCTACCGCTATGAAACGGCCCGCGTTATTGCGCGACCAACAACTGCTTGCCGTCGGTTTCGACCGCGATTTTTACGCCCAACTGAGCGCCTAAGGCGCCGACGATTCCCCTTTGCGCCACGTGGAGGTCGCCCCATGTCCCCTACTCACGACACCGAATTTGCCCCGGACAAAGACGCCGGCCTGTTTGCCGGCAACGCCTTACCCGATCAGGCCGACCTGATTGTGATCGGCGTCCCCTGGGAACCCACCGTCTCCTACGGGCGCGGCACCTCGCAAGCCCCCGCGCGCTTGGTTCCCGCCTCCCACCAGCTCGATTATTTCGTTCCCATGCTGGCGCGTGAATTCGCCGACGAGGTGGCCATGCTGCCGCTCAACCAAAGCTGGCTCGACGCCAACCAGCGCTGCATGCGCCTGGCCGAACCGATCCTCGCCGCCGGCGGCCGGCTCACCGACGAAACCGCCGCCAACCTCGCCCAAATCAATCAAACCAGCGAACAAATTAACCGCGAGCTCGAAGAGCTCACCCGTCACTGGCTCAAGCAAGGCAAAATGGTCGCGGTTCTTGGCGGCGATCACAGTTCCCCTCTCGGCTCATTGCGCGCCCACCTGGCCCGCTACCCCGACATGGGCGTGCTCCACATTGACGCCCACCACGATTTGCGCCGCGCTTACGAAGGCTTCACCTACTCGCACGCCTCGATCATGTACAACTACTTGACCCTGTGTGAACCGAGCGGACCACTGGTTTCGGTCGGCATTCGCGATTACTCACAAGCCGAACGAGCCATGGCCGAAGCAGACCCACGCATTACGACCTTTTACGACGCCGACCTGGCCAAGGCCGACTATACGGGCAAAACCTGGACCGAATGCTGCGACCAAATCATCGCCGCCCTGCCGCAATGCGTTTACATCTCCTTTGATATAGACGGCTTAGAGCCTGGCTGCTGCCCCAACACCGGTACCCCCGTGCCAGGCGGCATCGACTTCAATCGCGCCGCCTTCTTGCTCGACCGACTGCTGCACCATAAAAAACACATTGTCGGCTTTGATCTTTGCGAGGTTTCACCCAATCTCGACAACGAAAGCGACGAATGGGATCTCAACGTCGGCGCGCGCATCCTCCATCGCCTGTGTGTGGCAACCTATCAAAGCCGACCGCAAAGCTAGCGACCGGCAAGCCACGCCCCACATTTTTTGCAAAGTGATTTGCAATCCTATAAATATTGCGTTTTAACCATCATTTTTCACACTTTTACTGAAACTTTCAAACCCGCCCCGGCGTAAAGTACACTCGGCGTACTCTGTCCCTTCACCACCGCTCTCCCATCTTGGTTTTACATTATTCGGCACGCCGCCAACGTCACTTTCGTGGAGCCGCCATGTACCACCGTTTTCGTCTGGGTGTCGGCCTGATCCTAATGGCCGGGTTTTCACTAATCCTGCACGCCCAAGACCTGAATGCCGTTATCGACAAAAACTTGGCCGCACGCGGCGGCGCCGACACGTTGCGCCAACTCAAATCGCTGCGCGTTTACGGACAAATCCAAGGGCCGGCCATGGGTATGGCCTTCAGCTATGCAATCCATGAAGACAATGTTCGCCTCGAATACGCGATGGGTCAACACCACATCATTATGATCCTCACCGACAAAGAAGGTTGGCAACTCAACCCCATGACCGGAAACCGCGAGCCCATGCAAATCGGCGCGAAAGAGACGGCATTCCTGCGTGAAATGGCCGACATCGCCGGTCCATTGCTCGATTGGCGCACCAAAAATCACCGCATCGAACCCGTCGGCCCAGTCACAGTCAACGGCGTCGCGGCTTTCCAGCTCGAGCTCTTTACCCACTTCGGGCACCACAAGACCTTTTACTTGGACCAGGAGTCCGGCCTAGTTTGGCGCATCGTCGAGCACCACCAAGGCAAACAACCGGTGGTCAAAACCACGACGGCCTTTCAAACCGTCGACGGCGTCACCTTCCCCAAGGAAGTGGAAAAACGGGACACCAACTTGTGTCGCCACGAAACGGGCCACGCGGCAGTCAAACACTGTCCGGGCTTGTACTACGTCACGTTTAAGTCGATTGAAACCAAACCCGAATTGTGCCGCGAGCTGTTCCGTCTCAAATACAAAACCTCGCTGTTAGCCGACGCCGGTCAATAGGATTTGGTGCCGAGCGGCTGGTAGCGGCGACCGAGTGTGTAGGTCGCCCGTACGTGGTGCGGCCGCGCCAAATTGAGCTGGGTGAATAAGGCGTCCTCGCGACTTTCACAAAAGCTCAGGCGTAGGCTGAGACCAGGATCATCGGCGGCATCAACAACCACAAAATCGGCGTGTTTGCCGACGGCAAAGTTGCCAATACGATCGTCCAAATGCAGGGCGCGCGCACCGGCCAAGGTCCCGAGGAACAACAACTGTGCGGCATTTAGCGATAAGCGTTGCATTTGCTGGGCCTTGTAGACGGACGCTAACTCTTCTAGCACACCGAAATTGGTGCCGGCACCAATATCAGTGCCCACCAAAACAGGTACACCGTGGTCGAGGTGGCGCTGCAGTGAAAAAATGCCGCTGCCCAGGTAGAAGTTACTGGCGGGACAGTGACAGACCGCGCTTTGGCTCTGTTGTAAGCGCTGCAGTTGGGCGTCACAGGCATGGATATTGTGCGCCAGCACGGTGCGCGGCCCCAACAAACCAAAGCGATCGTAAACGTCGAGGTAGTGTTTGGCCGCGGGAAAGGCATCGGCGGTTGCGGTAATTTCCTCGTGGTTTTCGTTGATGTGGGTCTGAATGTAAAGCCCGTCATAGGCGCGCGCCAGCTCACCGCAGAGCTGCATCATCTCGGCCGAGCAGGAAAGCGCAAAACGCGGCGTCAGCGCATAATGCAACCGCGCCTGTCCCTGGACTTCTTCAATTAAGGTTCGGCTGAGCTGTTCCGCGCGGGCCACGTCGTGCAACAAGACATCGGGCGCACCGCGATCCATTAAGGTTAAACCGGAGAGCAACTGTAAACCGGCTTGGCTTGCGCTGCGAAAAAGGGCGCGCGCGGCATCGGGAAACTGTGAGCCAAACACCAGCGCGGTGGTGGTGCCGGAACGAAGCAGTTGATCGACAAAAGTGGCAGCGGCACGGGCGGCAAAAGGGGTATCGGCGTAGGCCGCTTCGGCGGGAAAAATCGAGCGCTCGAGCCAGTCGAGCAAGTGGGTGCCGTGGGCGGCGGTGGCAAAGGTTTGCGGAAAGTGGATGTGGCCGTCGACCATACCCGGCAACAACCAACCGCTAAAGGCGGTTTCGGGCGCGTCGGGATAAGCGGCGCGCACGGTGTCGCGCCGGTCACAGGCGAGAATCACGCCGTCATCGGCGACAGCCAAGGCGCCGTTTTCAATGATTTGCAAAGCGTGATCGTCGCGAAACGGATCGGCCACGACGTGGGCGATATCGGCGCAAAATAACTGAACCACTGGACTCCTCCCCTAACCCGCCGGCAGCCGTTGACCACGAGGCGGGCGCACATCATACCAAAACGAGCGCGGTTCGATGTTGGAAAACGGCAGGGCGCAGGTTAGTGCCGGCTTTTCTTGCGGCCGCGCGGTAACTTTTTTGGCAGAACAATGCGAAATTCGGTAAAGCGATCGGGTTCACTGGCGACCTTGATATCGCCGCCGTGATCGAGCACGATATCGCGGCAAATGGCAAGGCCGAGACCCGTTCCTTCGCCAGGCGGCTTGGTCGTGAAAAAAGGTTTGAAAATGTTTTCCAGCAGCTCGGGCTGAATGCCGAAGCCGTTGTCGCGAATGACGATATCCACCGAGCCGCCATTATCCTCGGTTTTGACCCAAATTTCGGGATTAAAATCCCCGGTCACTTCTTGTTTCTTTTTGAGCACGGCGTAACACGCGTTGTTGAGCATGTTGAGAATGACGCGACTCAATGTTTGCGGCACCACGACGATGTAGCCGAGGCGTTCGTCAAATTTTTTGTGGATGGTCAAACTCATCGCTTTGTGTTTGGCCTGGAGGCCGTGGTAGGCAAAGGATACATATTCCTCGGTAAGCGCGTTGATATCGGTCGCGACCGGTTTGGAAGGCGCATTGCGGGCCAGCATCAACATGCTGTGAATGATGCTGGTCGCGCGTTTACCGTGTTTGCTAATGATCGAAACATCGTTGCGCAACGTGATCAAAATATCATCGATGTCCTCAACCACTTCCTCGGGTAAGCGCTCGCGGTGATCGCGAATGGCGTCACTCATTTCCTCGACGAGCTCAATGCAAATGCCGGAAAAGTTGTTGACGAAATTAAGCGGATTCTTGAGTTCGTGGGAGATCCCGGCGGTCAGCGTGCCAATCGACGCCAATTTCTCTTGGCGCATCAGTTGCTCGCGGTTGCGGTTAATTTCGGTGCGCAGGTCGCGGTTCTTCTGCTGCAAAAGAGCGACGCCGTCTTGACCGCTGTTACAGCCGTCGCCTTCCTGTTTGAGCGCCAGGTGCCAAAGCCGGACCAAGGTCGCGGCCTTGCTGACCGGTAACGGAAAGGCGCAGCGAACGTCCATCACCCAGCCGGCGGGTTCAGTGCAACCCTGACCCAATTCATTGGTGTGAATGAGGCGATACCAGTAATGTTGTTCGGTGGTTTGGTGTTCGTACAAACCCTCAATACTGCTGTGGCTTTTGTAGCCGGAGGGGCGGAACGGCAAAGGGCCGAGCTCGGGTTCGGGGGTTTCGTGCCACACCTGTTGGCGAATGTGCCAACGTTCGTCGGAACGCTCACCATGGATGTGGAGTTGATCGCCCAATAATTCGCGGCAACCGAGAATGACTTCGCGAAACAGGCTGAATTCGCCAAAAAGGGAGACAATGCCTTCCCCGAAAGTTTCAGGCGAACGCGCTTGCGACAAGGCGTTAAGACCGTCGATTACGGCATCAAACGCCAGCCACCAATCATCCAAGTCTTGGTAGGACTCCGTGCTCATATAGACCCTCTAACAATCATCGGATCAACCGGTTGGATTCTGAACCACAGACCTAAAGTTAGCATCAATTGGCGGTCTTGGCGACAGCAAGCCGTGCGTCGGCAAGGTCGTTTGGCCCGGCCAAACACCGGTGGGCAAAGGCCCGAGCCGCGTCAATAAAGCGGACAGGGCACATCGATGGATCAGGGTTGCGATCCACAGCGGGAAAAACTTATGAAATATCGGCTTAGAACCGACGAGGCATTATGGGGACGGGTCCGCTAAGATATAGGCACTCGTCCTCGAAACGGATCGTTGGTGCCAAAACACGGCATGCAACCACGGCGGCGGCAATCGGGCCGCAGCGGAGCGTCGTTTTTCACATCGGCCGCCACCGTGTTTTTCGCCGCAGGCAAGCAAAAGCTTACCGCGGTGACGATCGCGCCGTCTCAGCGCTGCAACAGGTCACCAAGATTCACCCCAAGTCCCAATTTATTGCGTGAGCCAAACATGATGTGTTTGAACCGTCCTCTACTCTTCATTCAAGCATGTGTTTTGACTTGCTGCCTGCTGTCTGCAGGCAGCATGGACAACGTCGTCGTGCGCCAATGGAGCTCTGAGGAAGGTTTACCGCAAACGTCGATTACCGAGATTTACCAGACCGACAGTCACTTTTTATACCTGGGCACCCTCGACGGGCTCATCCGCTTTAACGGCACCCAATTTCAGAAAATCGTGCCTGAAAACATCCCCAACCTGCCCAATACCCGGATTTTTGCCATTCTTCGTACCGAAGACAACACGTTGTGGGTCGGTACCCAAGGCGGCGGCTTAATTGCGCTCAAGGATAATCAGGCCACCCTGTTCAACCGGCCGCAGGGGTTGGCGGCCGAGGTCGTACAGTGCCTGCATTCCGACGATAAAGGCACGCTGTGGGTCGGCACCCAATCAGGCCTGAACCGCATCGACCTGGCCACTCAACGCCTGTTTGCGCACAAAGAGCTCCAAGGTATTCAAGTTTTTACCATCACGCGCGACCGCGCCGAGCGCGTTTGGCTAGGCACCGACCGCGGTCTGTGGTTTCGCACCAACGAGGGCCGCTTCCAGCGTTTCACGCTCCCACTCGACGGTATTGAAGAAGCACCCATCATCAATCACATGCTGCCCGCCCGCGACGGCGGCTTTTGGATCGGCACCCGTGCCTACGGCCTGTTGTACATGCCCTCCCCCGCATCCTTTACCGATCCCGCCGACATGAGCGCGGCACTCAGGGACGGCATGCAACGCTTCGACGTGGCGCAAGGTTTACCCGATCCCTCGGTGCAGCGCATTGTCGAAGATCGGCTGGGCAACGTCTGGCTGGCCTCCAAGGGCGCCGTTGTCTGCTATGACGGTCAAAAATTTGAGAGCCTCCCCACCAAGGAAATTAATGTCTGGTCGCTGTGGGAAGACACCACCGGCACCATTTGGTTCGGCACCCACGGCGGCGGCCTCTACAAAGTCGTGCCGCAACCGATCGCCATGCTCTCACGCGAACAGGGGCTCAACCACGACGCCATGATGGGGGTGTGCCGTGACAGTCGCGGCGCCATGTGGTTTGCCAGTTACGGCGGCGGTGTGTATCGCTACCAAGACGGCGCGCTGCAACAATTCACCACCGACCAGGGGCTGAGCCACGATATTGTCTGGACCGTCGGCGAGGGACCGGCCGGTCACATGTGGGTGGCGACTCAATCCGCCCTGGACGTGTTCGACGCGGATTTTCAACCGGTTAGCGACGTGTTGCACCCAGACCTGCCGCGCGACATGACGGTGCTTTCTATTTACCGCGGCGACGGTGACGCCATGTGGCTGGGCTCCGATCAGGGTTTGTTTTACATCAACGGCGAAACCTTGCGCCACTACACGCGCAGCGACGGCTTGCCGGGTTTGCGCGTCACGTACCAAATGCGCGATAATCGCGGCCGCTTTTTATTCGCCACCGACGGTGGGGTGGCCATTATGGACGGCGACCACTTTCAAAAAATCACGGTCGATCAAGGTTTACCCCACCAACTGGTACGCACCGTTTTTCAAGGCCCCGATCAGCGCATTTGGGCGGGCACTTACGGCGGCGGCTTGGCCCTGCTCGACGAACGCGATCCCAATTTACCGCGCGCCGCCACCTTGCGCGTCAACGACCAATTCCCACCGGCCACGGTCCACTGGATGGACCTCGACGCAGTTGGTTATGTATGGCTCTCCTCCAATAACGGCATCTTTCGCGTGCGTTACCAAGATTTGAGCACCGCCTTTGACAACCCCGACGCCGGCCTTGAGTGGCAGGTTTTCAACCGCGAGGACGGCATGGCCTCGGAGGAATGCAACGGCGGTTTTTATCCGGCGGCGGTCCGCGACGCGCAAAACCGCATTTGGCTGCCGACCATGCGCGGTATGGCGTCGCTCAACCCGCAATCCTTTGCCAATGAAGAAAATCATGCCGACATTTATATTGAGGGCATGGAGGTCAACCAAACCTGGTACGGCAATCCCGGCCAGAATGATTTGGTATTACCGGCGGACAGCCGTTCGTTTTACATTCGTTTCAGCTCACTCGGTTTTTCCAATCCCAACCAACACCGCCTGCGCTACCGACTGGAAGGGCAAGACGAGCAGTGGATTGAAGACGAGCTGGTGAACGAAGTGAAGTACACCAATCTCGATCCCGGCACCTATGTGTTCCACGTGCAGTCCACCAGCCAGGCCGGCGGCCCCAAAAACAAAGCGGCCGTGCTGACCTTTTCGATTCAGCCGTACTTCTATGAAACCAATGCGTTCCGCGCCCTGTTGGGTTTGGCCTTGTTGGGTTTCGCCTGGCTGGCGCACTGGACCGCAACCCGTCGTTTGGCCGCCCATCAAAAGTACCTCGCCGATTTGGTTGAACAGCGCACCCGCGAAATCGAACAAAAGCGGCGGCGTCTCGAGGAAA
Source organism: Holophagae bacterium (assembly GCA_030429565.1). Lineage (GTDB taxonomy): Bacteria > Acidobacteriota > Holophagae > Acanthopleuribacterales > Acanthopleuribacteraceae > Acanthopleuribacter. Next base: position 71,893 of record JAUIFE010000022.1, read on the forward strand.
CAAACCAAGCGCTAACGGTTGCGCTCAAAGAACGCAGCGACCTCATGCACATGGTGGTCCATGACCTGAAGAATCCCATCTCGGCAGTTTCCGGCTACAGCCAAATGATGCTGGAAGAGGACGAACTCGATGCGGACAACCGCGATCTGGCCGACCGCATTCAAACCACGGCCGACCAAATGCTGACCATGATCCAGGAACTGTTGGAGAGCGAAAAATACGACACAGCGATGCCCAAGCCACGCCTCGCCGGCGAGGAATTGGACGAACTCCTGCGCGACTGGACGCGCGAGTGGGAAGTGCTGGCCAACCTCAAACGGCAAACTTTTGAATACGACGGCAAGGCCAAGGCCAAAGTCGCCATCGACCGGCGCCGTACCAAGGAAATCTTTGATAACTTGGTCAGCAATGCCATTAAATTCTCGCCGCCACAAACCAAAATCTCGGTGCAACTCAAACAGGAAGAGGGTTTCGCGCTGGTGCAAATCACCGATCAAGGCATGGGCCTCAGTCACGAAGATATGGGCAAACTATTCGGCAAATTCCAGCGCTTGTCGGCCAAACCAACCGCCGGCGAACCCTCGTCGGGCCTGGGTTTGTACATCGTGAAACAACTGGTCGAACTGCAGGGCGGCACGGTTTGGGCCGAATCCATCAATCGACAGGGCGCTTCTTTTTTCATTCGTCTGCCGCTGGTCGACTGTTGACGCAGGCACCCACCTTTCGCTTTTCATCAAAGACAGTTTTCCCGAAACCTGCTAGGTTTAAACCAAGAACCGCGTTACTTGTGAATGATTTTGGCCGGCCGACCAGGCCTATCGGCAGCGACAAAACGAGCCGAGGTCACCGCAAACCGGGCCGCCCCAGCGGCCGCGGTCTGACCTCGTATCCTTGCTCAGGCCCCTCCCGGAATAAAGCCAGACGTCATTCCCTGTGAGCACAGTCTATCCAAACGTTTGCCTCCGCGCGGCAGCGCCGCACCAGTATGTCCGAATCCGGATCGCGGCATGGGGTCGGCACCCAGCGCCCGCCGAGCCGCCGCCAACCAACTTCCCGGCAAGCCTTAACCAAAGCGGCACGCCGCCCCAAGAGCGTCTATGTACCTTGTGTTGACCTTCACCTTATTATTGCAACTCGAAGCACCGTCGTCCCGGGCACCCTTTCCCTATCGCGCCGTCATCTTGCACGATATCGAAACGGCCATGGGGCTGCACCAGCCCAGTGTTTGGGATCTCACCCATCCCGGCACCGATTTGAAATTGACATGGTCGTTCGAAACGGTCGGTGAAATCCGCTACCGTCGCATGATCCTCAACTCACCGGACGGCGGCTATACGGTTTTCGAAGCATGGCACCTGGACAACAAGAAGTTAGCGGCGTTTTTGGATTTGTGGGGCCATCCCGAACCCGTCGATTGGGGCGATCTGCTCGGCATCATCCCGCAAGGCCGGATTGTGGCCGACCCCGTGCAAGGCCGGCTCGCCGTTTTTCGCGACCTGCCACATGAAGCCAACCCTTGGTTACTGCCCCCCTTTCAGCTGCAAAATCTGCCGATCAAAATCAAGGCAGGCGACCCTCCCCCCGAATTGGATCACACCCAAGACACCTTTGTTTCCAACCGCAACGCCAACTACCTCACCGACTTGGTCAACGAAGAACTGATGGATCGCGAAGGGGTGCCCATTCGCATTTCCAAAACCTGGGACATCGCCGGGCGCTTCAGCCGCGTTTCACCGAATATCAGCTTGGAACGCCGCCTCAAACGCGATCTCAACGGGCGCTACACGGTCTTCGACATTTTTTCGATCGAGGTCGAGGTGTTGGTCGGCGAACGCAAAATCCGCCAAGAATCCAACAGCGCACGTGAAACCGGCGCCCTGTTCGAGACCGAGAAACGGGTGATTGTGGTGCGCCACGGTTTTGCCACCTGGCACGAAGCCCTTTTCGCCCGTACCTTCTCGCCCACACGCCTGCCCTACACCACCAAAAACTTGGTTGACCTACCCGTCGGTGTGCGCGTCATCCTACCCAGTTCCAGCGGCTTAACTTTAGTTGAGCGGGTGCGCCGTACCGATTTCTTCGGCGAAAGCCTGCCCTTGCGCCGCGACGCCTTGATGGGCATTCGCGGCACCTTTTTCGTCAGCGTGTCCAAACGCACACCGAAACGCCTTGAAGTTCGCTTTGGCGCCCGTATCGAACGTCCGTTTGGCTTTGACCTGCGCCTGCGCCCCGATTTCGACGGTGCCTTTGATCCGTTGCGCCTGGTCATGGGCACGGTCATGCAGCTGCGCGCCGAACACACCTGGGGCAGCCGCATTTTCGTGCAAAAAGACGTCGACCTCGACGACCCCGAAGCCGTCGCCGAAACGCTGACAGCCCTGGCGCGCGGTGTGCGTTTCCACGGCCTCTTCCTGGGCAGCGCCGCCATCGTCAACTTCACGTTTCTGCCCAAGATCGACGCCTTCCTAGTCGACCGTTTTATTCGCGGCAGCTTGCCGGACATGGCCTGGCAAAACCGCATGGAAAGCCGTTACCAGTTCCAGGAGGCCTACGCCAAGCTGGGCATTCGCCCCATTTCGTTGCGCGGCGAGCAAACCAATATCGAGGACGATTGGCATTATTTTGACCTGGTCGACCTCACCGAAAATCGCGGCCGCACCGGCGCCTATCGCTACAACCGCACCTTCCGTTTTTTTAAAACGCTGAATCGCCGCCAAGTCGATACCGCCGCGTTTGAGGGATTGGGCAATTTTGACCGGCTTGAGGAAGGGCGCAGCTTTTACCTGCAGGTCATCGACATGAAAACGCAATCGCGCATGTCGCCGACCCGTTATTACCAGGTAACGCAACGCCTCAAACGCAGCCTCGGTGAGCGTCAAGCCCTGGCGCGCAGTGGCTCGGCCCCAATGAACCGCGCCTTCGAGGACATTGAAATTGGCTACCGTTTGGTGCTGACGCAGAACGGCATGGAAAAGGTTGCCGGTATGCTTCGCGGCGTATTGTCCGAAAAAACCGGCAACAGCTCGAAATTGGGCCGCTGGCTGTGGATGCGGCCGTTGTTACGGCTGCGCTTAAAGGCGAGTTTGCGCCGCGACAAACAGGGCAATTTCATGATTGCCAAAACGCTGTTTCGCTTGGCACGCACCCATGGGCCGCTGGCGCAAATCCTCGATCAGTTGTCGCAGGAGGATTTTGTGTTGGAGTACCGGGAAGCCTCGCGTCATCGGCCGATCATTCAAGATTACACGGGCGACACAACTGCCATCGGCAACATCATTCGCGCCCAACGGCGCTGGCAAGAGTTTTCAGTACTCGACAATATTTTCATTGATCGGAACATTAACCAGACCAATCGCTGAAAATCCCCTGTATTTCTTCAGAAAAGAACCCCCATTCAACGCGCTTTTAACATAAGCTAAACGTTTCATCGCTACAATGCGGCTCCCGGTCACCAGAGCCGTCCGCGCGCAATGCCTTTTTATTGGCTGTAGGCGTCGCGCTGAAGCTTATGCAGGACGGCACCGACCGGGGAACGACATTGCCCAGACGAGGATGTTCCCGTCGGCCGATCCCTTTGGTTATGCTCCAAGTTCGGCGGATGGAGGGTTCCTTGTCGTGCTCAGTCCTTGTGTCGCCTTGGTATGGCGCGGCAATCGACGCGCTTGAGACATAAGACCTTCTCATCGAACCGGCCCCGCTCCACCGTTCCATTTCCCGAGCCGGTTTCGTTATATCGCAAGGAGAAACCTTTTACATGTTTGGTGATCACATTTCTTTGAAAGCCGGCCGATCCGTCGCTTTCTCCCTCCTCATGCTGCTGTTCGCAGGCTTTGTAGCCGGCGTGCAAGCGCAAGACATTTACATTAACGAAGTCGATGCCGACACCGCCGGTACCGATACGCTCGAATTTGTCGAGCTTTACGGCCCCGCCAACCAATCACTCGACGGTTTCGTGCTCGTGTTTTACAACGGCAGCAACGATCAATCCTATTTCACCCTCGACTTAACCGGTGAAACCCTCAACGCCGACGGCTTTTTTGTGGTCGGCAATACCGACGTGGCGAACGTGGATGTGGTCATCCCCAGCAACGGTTTACAAAATGGCGCCGATGCGGTAGCCCTTTACCAAGACGATGCCGCCAATTTCCCCGCCAACACCCCCGTGACCACCACCAACTTGCACGATGCCGTCGTTTACGACACAAACGACGGTGACGACGCCGGTTTGTTGGTTTTGCTGAACGCCGGCCAACCCCAGCTCAACGAAGACGGGTTGGGCAACAAAGACGGCTACAGTAACGCGCGTTTCCCAGACGGCGGCACACTGCGCAACACCGACGGTTTTGTGCAACAGGACCCCTCGCCGGGTGCGCTCAACGCACCGCCGCCCGAAATCTTCATCAACGAAGTGGACGCCGACACAGCCGGCACCGATACGCTTGAGTTTGTCGAGCTGTACGGCCCCAATAACGCATCCCTCGACGGCTTCGTGCTCGTTTTTTACAACGGCAGTAGCGACACCTCTTATTACACCCTCGATTTGACCGGTCGGACACTTAGCGCAACCGGCTTTTTTGTTGTCGGCAATACCGCTGTCGCCAACGTCGACGAGGTCATTCCCAGCAACGGTGTGCAAAACGGCGCCGATGCGGTTGCCCTTTACCAAGACGACGCCGCGAACTTTCCTCCCGGCACCTCTGTCACCACGGCCAACCTGGTCGATGCCTTCGTTTACGACACCAACGACGGTGACGACGCCGGTTTGTTGGTTTTGTTGAACGCCGGTCAAGCCCAGATCAACGAAGACGAAATGGGCGACAAAGACAACCACAGTAACTCGCGCGTGCCCGACGGCGGCGTCCACCGCAACACCGACACCTACACGCAGAAAGCGCCCACACCGGGTGAACCCAACGATACGCCCCCCCCTCCAACACCACTGACCATCGCTGAAATTCAGGGTAGCGGCCTGCTTTCACCCGTCGCCGGCACGACCGTTCGCACCGAAGGCAATGTGGTCACCGCCGTCGGCACCGGCGGGTTCTTTATTCAGACACCCGACGCCATGGTTGACGCCGATCCCGAAACGTCCGAAGGCATTTACGTCTTCTTGGACGCCGCCCCCACCGTCAGCGTCGGCGACATCGTCAACGTTGAAGGCCCGGTGGTCGAGTTCTTCGATTTCACCGAATTCTCCGGCGCCGGCATCACCGTCGACATCGTGTCCAGCGGCAACCCGCTGCCAACCGCCGTCCAATTCGACGAAACCCTGCCGGCCGGCACCCAACCGCAAGCCGACACCGCCATCGAACGTTACGAAGGCATGCTGATCACCATGAGCGGCATCGCCACCGGACCCACCGACCAGTTCGGCGACACACCGGTGGTTGCGGGCAACCAAGCACGCGCCTTCATCGAACCGGGCATCGCCTACCCTGGCCGCGCCGGTCAACCGATCTTCGACGGCAACCCGCAAATCTTCGAAATTAACAGCGACCAACTGGGCGCGCCGGTCACGCAACTCCGCACCGGCCAAGTCATCAATGAAGCAACCGGCCCGCTCGGTTACAGCTTCGGCGACTACCAAATTTGGTCGACAACGCTCGACGTTGCCGCCGGCAACTTCGATCCCGTCCCCGTGCGTGCACGCCAAGCTGGTGAATTCACGATTGGTTCGCAAAACATGTTGCGTCTGTACGACGACCAAAGCGACGGCAACGGCGACAGCACCGCCACCACCGAAGAGTACCAACGTCGCTTGACCAAGTTCTCCCTGTGGATTCGCACCGTCATGGGCGCCCCCGACATCTTGGCCGTCCAAGAAGTTGAAAAAATCGAAGTGCTGCAAGCCTTAGCCGCGCGCATCAACAGCGACGACGCGAGCATTAGCTATAGCGCGCAGTTGATCGAAGGCAACGATCCCGGCACCATCGATGTCGGTTTCTTGGTTCGCGACAACGTGACCGTCAACAGTATCGCTCAGGTGCAAGCCGCTGAAACCTTCGACTTTAACAGCAACACCTTCGACCTGCACGACCGTCCACCGCTGGTTCTCGACGCCTCCGTCACAGTAGGCGGTTCTACCACCGACATCACCGTGATAGTGGTTCACAACCGTTCGTTGAACGATATCGACGAAGATCCAGGCAGTGGCGAATTCGTGCGCACCAAACGCAGCCTGCAAGCCACACGCATTGCCGAGTACATCCAAGACCTGCAAACCAACACGCCCGACATCAAATTGGTGGTCGTTGGCGATTTCAACGGTTACGAGTTCACCGACGGCTTTGTCGACGTGCTTGGTCAGATCACCGGCAGCCCCGATCCGTTGGGCTCACTGGTTCCAGCCACCGCCATCGTCAACCCGGTCTTGACCAACCACGTGTTGGACGTACCGGCAAGCGAACGTTACTCCTTCGTTTTCAACGGCAATGCCAACGTGCTCGACCACGTACTCAGCTCGCAAAACGCGGGTTGTTTGGTAACCGACATTCAATTCGCACGCGGTAACGCCGACATCCCCCGTGATTTTGGCGATCTCGACGGCACCGCCGCACGCGCCAGTGACCACGACGGCATCGTCGCCTACATCGGCGCACCGCCCGCCTTGGTCGTTAGCCCCAGCAGCGGCCTGCTCGTCGACGAAAGCGGCACCACCGCCGCCATCCAGGTTAGCCTGAGTGCCGCACCCGGCGCCGACGTAACCGTCTCCATCAGCAGTTCCGACAGCGGCGAAGCCACCGTCGATCTCGCCTCGCTGACCTTCACCAACGGCAACTTCGACACGCCGCAAACCGTGACTGTGACCGGCGTCGACGACAGCACCATCGACGGCAACCAACCGTTCACCATCACCCTGACGGCTGCTTCCGGCGATGCTTGCTTCAACAGCTTGGATCCGGTTGCCATTGAGGGCACCAACAACGAAGGCGACACCACGCCGTTCACCGTGCGTCAGACCGGCACCAATACCATTCTGATCAGCGGTCCACCCAACGTCAGCGCCGGCGTTTACTACCTGGATCCAGCCACCGATACCTGGGTTCTGATCGGCGGCACCACGCTCGACGATTCCGGCAACGGTTCCATCACCGGCACCCTGCCACCCAACGTCGGCATCGGCGTCGGCAGCAGCGACGGCAGCATCCCACCAACCAGCGTGTTGTTCTACACCGTCCCCACACTGGGCGAATGGGCGTTGATGATCTTCCTCGGTCTGATGGCGTTCGCCGCCATGGCCATGGGTCGTCGTAACCGTCTCGCCTAATCGGCTAACCCAAACAAAACCAACAAAGGCCGCCTTTTTGGCGGCCTTTTTTTATGGCGCGAATTTCATACCCAAAACCCACGACAAAGCCGTACACTAGGGCCTATCCCCTCACGCCCGGAGGTGTCCCCATGCACGGTCCCCGCTTCCTCGATGATCACCGCGTCGCTTTTCGCGTCTGGGCGCCGTACCAGTCGCAGGTTAAGCTGATGGTCGACGGCGAAAACCAAGCCCGACCCATGCAGGCCCAGGCCGACGGCTTTCACGAACTGATTTGCGACGATCTCTCCCCCGGCGCGCTGTACTATTTCCAAATGGGCGATCACCAACGTTTTCCCGATCCCGCCTCGCGCAGCCAACCGCAGGGCGTCCACGGCCCCTCGCAACTGGTTCGTCTCGACCAACATGCCTGGCAAGACACGGGTTGGCACGGCCTCAAGCTCGACGAACTCGTCCTTTACGAATGCCATTTGGGGACCTTCACTCAGGCGGGCACCTTAGGTGCCGCCGCCGAGCAACTGCCTTACCTTAAGAAACTGGGCGTTAATGCGATTGAGCTACTGCCGATGGGCGCCTTTCCCGGCCGCCGCAACTGGGGTTACGACGGCGTGCTGTTGTACGCACCGCCCGCTTGCTACGGCAACCCGCGCGATTTTCAGGCTTTTGTCGACCAAGCCCACCAGGCCGGCATCGCCGTGATTCTCGACGTCGTTTACAATCACCTCGGTCCCGAAGGCAATTACTTCGATCATTTTGGCCCCTACTTCTCGAGCCGCTTCAGCACGCCCTGGGGGAAAGCGCTGAATTTCGACGGTCGCGACTGCGATCCGGTGCGCGCCTATTTCCTCGAAAACGCTTTGTACTGGTTGACCGAATTTCACATCGACGGCTTGCGCCTCGACGCGATTGACGACATTCGCGACTTTTCCGTCACGCCGCTCCTAGAAGCCTTAAGTGAGCAGGTCGAGGAGTTGGCGCGCGAAACCGGCCGGCGCATTTTGCTGATCGGCGAATCAAGCCAAAACAATCCACGCTGGGTCACGCCCCGTGATCGCGGCGGCTGGGGCCTCAATGCCCTGTGGGACGACGACCTACACCATGCCATGCACGCCCATGCCACCGGCGAACGCGCCGGTTATTACGCCGACTTCGGCAGCAGCGCACAATTGGTCGAAACCCTGCAAAACGGCATCCTCGCACCCGGCGCCTACCGCCACTATCGCCGCCGCCGCCACGGCCGCAGTTTCCTCGGCGTGGCCGACAAACACCAAATCGTATTCCTGCAGAACCACGACCAAATCGGCAACCGACCCGACGGCGCCCGCTTCCACCACCTGGTCGGCATCGACCGCACCCTGCAATACGCCGCGCTTTATCTGATCTCGCCGTTTGTGCCGATGTTGTTTATGGGCGAGGAATACGCGGCGGCCCAACCGTTCCACTTCTTTATCGATTACGGCGATGAACGTTTGATTGACGCCACCCGTCGCGGCCGCAAACGCGAGTTCAAAGAATTCGGTTGGCAGGGACGTGGCGGCGATCCGCAAAACCCGGAAACCTTTAAAATGAGCCGTCTAGAGCTTTCCGACCACGAGCACGGTCAGGGCGCCCAGGTCTTTGCCGCCTACCAGCGCCTACTCGCGGCGCGCACCACCATACGCGGCCTGGGTTTGCTAAAAAGTCCGTCCCAGGTCAACCAACACCAAAACGGCACCGTTTTCACACGCCGTTTCCAAAAGGGCGCAGAAAACTGGTGTTTGGTCATCAACCAAAGTGACACCGCCGTGGCACACGAAACATTAACGCTCGTTCAAGGCGAAGCGGTTTTTTATTGGGCCGGCGAAACGCTGCACGACACGGCACCGACCGACATCGCGGCGGGCGCCACCCTGCTGTGGCGCGCAAAACCCCAAGAAAATCCGTGACCCTTCGTTGGAATACAAAACCCCATGCCCGTCTTCTTCCGTTTTAGGTGTCGCAATTGTGACCTTGCCGCCCAGGCAATGGGTGGTGAAGACATTACTTCATCGCTCGACCTCATCCACACCTGTTATTGCCCCAAATGTCGTGACCTGATTGACCTAGTCATCGCCGACTGGAACCCGGTAACCCAAAAAACCGACGAGCGCCACCCTTTCGACCGAACCTGCAATGATTGCGGGCAAAGCGGCCTTCCGCTTTGGAAACGGGGCAGGCCCTGCCCGCAATGTGGCGGGACCATCGACAAAACCGGCATCGCTGCAACATTCGATTAAATAAACCGCAGCCAAGCTAAAAAACCGCAGTCAAGCTAAAGGCAGACAACAAACCACTGAAATAATGCGCCTTAGCACACACAATCATGCAAAAGTTAATGATCCAAACACATTAACAAAGATCTAAAAGCGGTTCGAAAACGGCTTTGCCAAAGACGCGCAACCAGACCGCGCTAGCTACCTTGGGCGTCGGACCACTTCTGCGGGTCGACTTGCCAATCGAACAGCGTTTGTTTTTGGTCGGCGGCCAAACGGCCACTTTCCACCGCCACTTCCAACAGCGCGGCCAAGTTGGTCAGGCTGGTGTAGGCGTAACCCGCATCCGTGAAACGACGGGTTGCTTTTTCCAAACCGTACTGGAACACGGCCGCCACGCCCAGCACCTCGGCACCGGCTTCCACCAAACCGTCGGCGGCTTGAATACAACTGCCACCGGTTGAAATAAGGTCCTCAATCACCACGACTTTGGCACCGGCGGCGACACGGCCTTCAATGAGGTTGCGTTTCCCGTGTTTTTTCTCGGCCGAACGCACATAAACCATGGGTAAAGACAGCGCTTCAGCCACCCAGGCGGCGTGAGGAATGCCGGCGGTGGCGGTACCCGCGATTAGGTCGGGCACCCAACCTTGGCGGCTGATTTCATCGACAAACGACTGGACGACGCGACGCCGTTCGGTCACGGTGCTGATGATGAGCCGGTTGTCGCAATAAATCGGCGAACGCAGGCCGCTGGTCCAAGTAAACGGATTTTGCGGGGCGACGGATACGGCTTCCAGGTCGAGCAAGATTTGGGCAATCGCTTTTTGGTCGGCAAAACGTGGATCGGCGTGGGTCATGATCGGGGCTCCGTGAAAAAAGTGAGATCCGGCGTGCGCACAAGCGCCGCCCCCGGATTATAGCGAAGCCGCCGCGCTCCGTTGCCCCAAAAAACAAAAGGGAGAGCCGAAGCTCTCCCTTTCGCAAGTTTTAGCCGGGCGAACGGCTTACATCATGCCGCCCATGCCGCCCATGCCGCCCATGCCGCCAGGGGCAGGAGGCGCATCTTCTTCTTTTTCGATGTCGGTGACGGTTGCTTGCGTGGTCAGCATCATGCTGGATACGGAAGCAGCGTTCATCAAAGCGTGCTTAACAACTTTTGCAGGGTCGATAACACCGGCTTTGATGAGGTCTTCGAAGGTGTCAGTTGCCGCGTTGTAACCGAAAGCGTCTTTGCCGTTAATGACTTCATTAACAACGATGGCGCCTTCTTTGCCGCAGTTAACGGCGATTTGACGCAAAGGCGCTTCCAGAGCTTCACGGATGATTTTGACGCCGTAACGCTCATCGCTTTCAGACAGTTCCTTCTCGAGATCGTCGAGAATGGTAGAAGCGCGCAGGAAGGTGGTGCCGCCACCGGCAACGATGCCTTCTTCGACAGCAGCTTTGGTCGCGTGCATGGCGTCTTCAACGCGTGCTTTTTTCTCTTTCATTTCGGTTTCGGTAGCTGCACCGACTTTAATTACGGCAACGCCGCCAACCAATTTCGCCAAACGCTCTTGCAGCTTCTCACGGTCGTAATCGGAAGTGGTGCTTTCGATTTGAGCGCGGATTTGCTTAACGCGAGCTTGGATGTCGGCGTTGGCGCCGGCACCGTTGATGATGGTGGTGTTGTCTTTGTCGATGGTGATCGTTTTGGCTTGACCGAGGTCTTCCAACGTCACGTTCTCCAATTTGATACCGATGTCTTCGGAGATCAAACGGCCACCGGTCAATACCGCGATGTCTTCCAGCATGGCTTTACGACGGTCGCCGAAACCAGGTGCTTTAACAGCAGCAACGTTGAGGGTGCCGCGCAGTTTGTTAACAACCAAAGTTGCCAGAGCTTCGCCGTCGATGTCTTCGGCGATGATCAGGAACGGACGGCTGGTTTTAACAACTTGCTCGAGCACGGGCAGGAGGTCGCGCATGTTGGAAACTTTTTTCTCGAAAAGCAAGATGTAAGGGCTTTCGAGGTTGGCAACCATGCGGTCGTGATCGGTGACAAAGTAAGGAGAGAGGTAACCGCGGTCGAACTGCATGCCTTCAACGACTTCCAGCTCAGTTTCCAGGCCACGTGCTTCTTCAACGGTGATAACGCCGTCTTTGCCAACTTTTTCCATCGCTTCGGCAATGATTTTGCCGATGGAAGGATCGTTGTTGGCGGAGATGGTGCCGACGTGTGCGATGGCGTCACCTTCAACGGGACGAGCACTTTCGTTGATTTTGGCGATCAAACGCGCAACAGCTTTGTCGATGCCGCGTTTGATGGACATGGGGTTGTGGCCGGAGCTCACGGATTTAACACCGGCACGGTAGATGGCGCGAGCCAAAACGGTGGCGGTGGTGGTGCCGTCACCGGCGGTGTCGGACGTTTTAGAAGCAACTTCTTTAACGAGTTGCGCGCCCAAGTTCTCGATTTTGTCTTCGAGAGAGATTTCTTTAGCAACGGTCACACCGTCTTTGGTGATGGTGGGCGAACCGAATTTTTTCTCGATCAGCACGTTGCGGCCTTTGGGGCCCAAAGTAACTTGTACGGCGTCAGCCAATTTGTTTACGCCGCGCAGCAATGCTTGGCGGGCGCTTTCATCAAAAGTAAGGAGTTTAGCGTCAGACATGTTTCATGCTCCCTTGTATCGCTATGGTCTTGTTGGTGGCGAGGTCACGGCCTCGCAATCCCGCGCTGTAGAGAGAATGGAAAAAGTGCGCGGGTGACGGTTGGTGGAAACAGAACTTAAGCTTCAATCACCGCGAGGATTTCATCTTCACGCATGATGATGTGCTCGACATCATTCAGCTTGATTTCGGTACCGGCGTATTTGCCGACCAGAACTTTGTCGCCGACTTTAACGTTGAGGGCGATGACTTCACCGTTGTCGGCACGTTTGCCGGGGCCAACAGCAACAATTTCAGCCTCAAGTGGCTTTTCTTTAGCAGAGTCGGGAATGATGATGCCGCCGCGAACTTCTTCTTTAGCTTCGACGCGCTTCAACAAAACTCGATCATAAAGCGGAGTTACCTTCATGGTATGAGCACCTCTTTTTGATGTGGATGGGCTAAAGGGATCCTTTAGCACTCTTCGTCAGTGAGTGCTAATTTAACGATCTCGCACGAAGGTGTCAACCCCTTTTGTAGCGGTAAATAGAAAAATTAACACTTTCATCACCACAATAGTTAACAACAAGAGACTCATATTTAAACACACCCACCGGCTCACCACCGGCTTTTTCACACGCGTCACCGGCCCACACCGCCAACACGGCGGCTTCGGCACAGCCAACGACCTCACCGCCCTTGCCGCCACCGCGACAGGGCTTTTCCCGTTTTTCTTATTAATAGAGGGCCAGGAGTCCACCGGCACGTTTACAGGGACCTTTAAGATCCAGGACAGCACGGTCTTTGCCGCAAACGCATCGGTCGACCCCTCTTCGTTTCTTTCTGTTGAAAAATACCCTGCAATGGGCACTTGCCTTCATTCGCCGCTTAAGCCGTCTCGGCCAAGTCGAGCGCCAGGAACTCACCGCGATAGGTATTTGTGAACCGCAGCAGGTCCATTTTGATCCGGTTGAAGTCTTCATAGTGGTGGTAACCCTCGGGGTTATCAGCCATTGCGTCCATCACCAAGGTGAGGTCGGTCATGAAGGTTTCGAAGCGCTCACGAAAGAGCGTATTGGTGGCGTTCAAGTATTCGATTTGCGCCGGATAATAACCCTGCCGCGAAAGACGAACACTCAAGTCACCCAATTGTTTCTGACACCAGTCGATCCAGTTTAAAGCTGTCATCTTGAGCCTCCTCATGTATGCTACATAAGTAAATATACTCAAGCGCTAGGACAGCCCTTGTCGGAGGCTTTAAAAAAAATGAACCGATCAGATTTGGTAGCCATGCTCAAGCAACGAAGCGGTTTGAGCGCCGAAGAAGCCGACTGGTTTGTACGTCGGTTTTTCGAAAGCCTGGCCAACGGCCTAAAACGCGACGGCCGCGTCGAACTGCGCGGCTTTGGTGTTTTCAAGTTATCAACACGCATGCAGGCAGGCTTTCAGAACCCAAAAGACGGTCGCTATTACGGCGGCATGGAATTGCGCACCATAAAGTTCTACCCGTCGACCCTCATCGAAGAAACATAAGAGTGCGAGCGCGCGCAGGCGTTAAAGGCGTTTTCAATCGAAGCGCGATCCGCGTCGCTTAGCTCTCGGAAGGCCAAGCCTAAACGGTAACCGCCGTCCAAGGCCACTTGGTGCACCAATTCAGCGCCGGTGAAATGGACCGGCACATTGCGCAGCACAAAAACGCCGTCGGCAACGGCGTCCCCAACGGCAAGGCAACAGTTTTTTTCAAGCCATATACCGATGCCGACAGTGGAAAAATCCACCAGCGAAGCCTGACAAGCCACATCGCCACACACAAAAGAAACCTGAATCGGGTTGCGTGATAAGGCGGAAAAACGCACGGAACGACGCCGCGCCAAAACTTCACCTTGGGCCGCCAAGGCACAAGCCAAACGGCCGTTACCGACCTCTAAACCGGCCAAGGCGATGCGATAAGCGGTTTCGCGCTCTTGGACCAACAACACCCACGCCTCATCGGGACTGGGCATGGTCACACGGCCTTCGGGCGCCTGGAATACAATCACGGCGGCGCTTGGGTCAACGGTCAGCGGCCGCAACGCGTGGCACTGCTTGCGATCATTAATAAGGAAGAAGGTCGGGCTCGTGTCGACCGCTTCGGGTTCAATCTTTTGCAAAAGCCGGTCGGTAGAAATAGCGTCGGTGGACATAAGCAGCTCGAAATCAGAAAAGTCGGCACAAGCACCGCACAAAAGGCGGGCCGGCGTCGCCGGTGGTGAAACCGGACAAACCGCGCGCTCCAAAAATCAAGCTTCAAACGGAGGACGCAACTTAGCGGACAAACCAAACAGCGGTTTGATAAAACACACCAAGGCGCGAAGTTCGTCGGTAAAAACTAGTTCATTGGACCACGTCTTTTTAGATTAGCACAAATGTTCAGCCACGGGCTCGTGAAGAACAACCGGTCTTGGACAAGGCACCGAGAACGCGAGCTACCTCACCTTTACCACGGTAACGGCAACTCAGCCGACGAACCCTATCTATGACGCCTGGTGAAGCACTTCCGCATCGTGCAGGGTCGCCCGCGTGGCCGTATCCACCGAGGCGGTATCAGCCGGATGGAAACCACGCACGCCACGCAAAAGGATGCGCCGCGCCTGCTCGGCGTCCTGCGCCTCCAGTGCACTGCGAAACTCGTTCAGCAAGCCTTCCAACCGTTTCCAGGCAACGGATTCCTCAAGCGCACGCGAGATACGGGGATGCTCGGTGGCCTGCGCGTCATCGCCGATTAACAGCTCTTCGTAAAGCTTTTCACCTGGGCGGACACCGGTGACGCGAATCTCAATATCACCCTCACCGCCGTTGGGATCAACCACGCTTAACCCGCTCAAACGCACCATCTTCACGGCCAAATCCATAATGCGGACGGGCTCGCCCATATCAAGCACAAACACATCGCCGCCGGACGCCATCGCCGAAGCTTGTAACACCAATTGAGCGGCCTCGGGAATGGTCATAAAGTAACGGGTCATTTCTTCATGGGTCACGGTGACGGGACCGCCCTGGCGAATTTGCTCGCGAAAGAGCGGAATGACCGAACCGGACGAGCCCAACACATTCCCGAAACGCACCATCGAATACAAAGTCGTCGAGCCGGCCTCGTTCATCCCCTGCAGAATTAATTCGGCGAAGCGTTTGGTGGCGCCCATCGCACTCGAAGGGCGGACCGCTTTATCGGTGGAAATCAAGGTAAAACGCGCCACCCCGGCCCGCTCGGCAGCGGTGGCAAATTCCAAGGTGCCAAAAATATTGTTGCGAATGCCTTCGCAAATATTGGCCTCGACAATCGGCACGTGTTTGTAGGCGGCGGCGTGAAAAATCGTCTGAACACCATGAGCTTCCATAATTTTTTGACAGCGATTACCGTTCTCAACCGAACACAGGACCGGCACCAAACTCAACGCGGGATCGCGGCGACTGAGCTCGCGATGCACGGTGTAAAGCGCAAATTCGTTGGCTTCCAACAACAGCAATACGGCGGGCTTTTGATCGACGATTTGGCGACACAGCTCAGAACCAATCGAACCCCCCGCCCCGGAAACCATCACCACCTGGTCGGTAATGCCTTTGCTAATCAGCTCAGCGTCGGGCGCAACCGGATCGCGCCCCAGTACATCTTCAATTTCAACCTGGCGAATATCGTCAACGCGAACCTTGCCACTGACAATATTGGGGATACCGGGCAGGATTTTGACTTCCACCCCCATGGCGGCCATTTTTTCAATGAGCTCACGGCGGCGACAGCGCGAGGCGGACGGAATACACAACACCACCTCGTGGATTTGGTTCTTGGCGACAATCTCAGCCATGCGATCCGGCGAGAACACGCGCACGCCCAGAATTTCCCAACCTTGAATTTCACTATTATCGTCAAAAAACGCCATCACGCGATATTCGGGGCTACCCTGCAGCGCATGGGCAATTTGGGTACCGGCCTTGCCCGCACCATAGAGACCAATGCGGCGCTTGTTGCAGTCCTGCACATTGACATCGGGCAGGTACAGCTTGGCCAACAAACGCGTCCCGCCCATCAACAACACGACATTGACGCCGTAAACAATATAGAGCGGACGCGGTATTTGGATGTGCACCATAATGGCCACCACGGCAAACATCATCACGGCAATCACCGCGCTGCGCAAAATAGGCATGAGAAAATGCGGGCTCAGGTAGCGAATGACGGCCTTGTACAAACCGAGCGCGTACAGTACCGGAATGGTTAAAACCGGCGCCAAAGCCCACACCTCGATGTGTTTCACGAAGTTTTCCGGCCACCAGGTGTCGTAACGCATGGCGAAGGATGCCCACAAAGCAATCCACAGAATCAAAAAATCGACACCCAACACAATCAATTTCTTGAGATAACGCGGTAAACGATTAAGTTTTAGAAACATACACACACCTATGGCGAACTGTGTCACACGCGGGGCTAGATCAATCGGCTGTTTGCGCCCATTAAAGCACACTTCCTGTAGCGACCGAACCCTCCGCGGCAAAGCCCAACCGGGCGCAACGCGCGATACGGACCATCACGACTGAGATCGACCTCACCGTGGCCCGACATCACCAATGATTCGAGATAGCTGACAGTAGCGGCTTAAAAAAATCATCGGCAAAGTTAATGCGCAACTAAACCTTTCGCGGCGGAATTCACCTTATTCCAGCAGAAAACAGGACGAACCCCGACTCGGGGTCAAGGCAACGGCACTTAAGCCGGCGAAGAAACGGGCGCTAGACCAAGCGCGGTCATGGCCGCATCGGTTTTTTTGACAAGTGCCTCAAAATCACCGTCGTTGACAATCTCCACATCGGCATGGCGCCGCTTTTCGTCGTCGTCGGCCTGGGCGGCCATCAGGCGGCGCGCGACCGCCGGGTCCATGTTGTCACGCGCGGTCAAGCGGGCAAGCCGCAACTCATGAGGAGCGGTCACCAATAAAATGAGGTCATAACGACGAAAGCTACCAGTTTCAATCATTAGAGCGGCAGAGACAAAAGCCGCATCGTGGCTGTCGGCCAAGACGGCCAAACGCGCTTCGATGTTTTCGTAGATACGCGGATGCACTAATTGGTTAAGGCGCGTGCGCGCGTCGGCGTCGTTGCTAATTCGGGCACGCATTTGGGCACGATCAAGGGCACCGTCGGGCTGCAAAACCTCGGCACCAAAAGCGGCGACAATGTCGGCGAGGGCCGGTTGACCGGGGGCAACGACTTCACGCGCGACCACATCGGCGTCAATCACTGGATAACGCGCCGCAATCAATCGTTCTACTTGAGATTTGCCGGCCGCAATTCCGCCGGTTAAGCCGATGACAAGCATGCTGCTCCTTTCAGATCCGCCCCCGGAACGCGGCGCGCCCGGGGACGATCAGGGTGGCGAACTTAGCGCATCATCTCAAAAGCGCGTTTCAATTCGCGGGCGATCACCATTTTTTGGACCTCAGAGGTCCCTTCACCAATGGTCAGCAACTTGGAGTCGCGCCAAAACTTCTCGGCCGGATACTCTTTAAGGTAACCGTAACCGCCGTGAATTTGAACCGACTCTTCACTGTTCTTGACCGATACTTCACTGGCGAAGTACTTGGCCATGGCCGATTCAATGGTCTTGCCACAACCGCGATCCTTGTTGTACGCGGAACGCAGCGTCAACAAACGGGCGGCGTCCAAGTTAGTGGCCATATCAGCCAGCTTGAACTGAATCGCCTGGAACTGATCAATGGTTTTGCCGAACTGCGAACGTTCAGCAGCATAACGCTGCGCGCACTCAAGCGCGCCGCGGGCAACACCCAGCGAAAGCGCGGCAATCGAAATGCGGCCACCGTCGAGGACGACCATCGCTTGACGGAAACCCTGGTTGGCTTCGCCGATGAGGTTCTCGTCGGGAACGAAACAATCTTCCATAACGAGCTGCGCGGTTTCGGAACTGCGCATGCCGACCTTGTTCTCTTTTTTACCGCCTTGCCAACCTTTGATCGTCTTGTCGAGGATAAAGGCGGAAATACCGCGCGTTTTCAGCTCGGGTGCGGTGTTCACCAAAACAACGGCGATGTCGCCGCTAATGGCGTGGGTGATAAAGTTTTTGGTGCCGTTAAGCATCCAACCACCATCGACCTTCTTGGCGGTGGCCAACATGCCGCCGGCATCGGAACCACTGCCAGGTTCCGTCAAACCCCAGGCGCCGATGTGTTCACCGGACGCCAGCTTGGGCAGGTATTTTTGTTTTTGCGCTTCACTGCCGTGTTGCAGGATGTGGCCGGTACACAACGAGTTGTGCGCGGCAACACCGAGACCGATACTGCCGCAAACACTGCCGATCTCTTCGAGAATGGCAACGTAATCGACGTATCCGTACCCGGAACCCCCGTATTCCTCAGGAACCAGAACCCCCAATAAACCCAGTTCCCCCATTTCGTGGAACAAGTCGACCGGAAAAAATTCTTTTTCGTCCCACTCTAAAACGTGCGGCTTAATGCGCTCCGCGACAAACTTGGAAACATTTTCAACAATCATTTGTTGATCTTCGCTATAACCAAACTCCACGATTGAACTCCTTCCGAAAAAAAGCAAGCAGGTAACGTTTTCCAACAACCCACGCGGCGTGAGGGACGGGCGGACGCCGGCAACACCGAAGCGGTGAACCGGAGCGGGCCGAAGTGCATGGAACAGCGCGGGTGCGATCAGCCGTCGAGACGCAGGCTCGGGGCGTCGCGCGAAATGCGGAGCGCCACGGGCACCGGTCGAGAACGGACGGCACCACATCGGCCATGCAAAAACGCCATGGATTAACTTTGAACCGCCCCTTTACAGCTTCCCTCAAGCAGGAAGCCAACCGGCGTAGCGCTCACCCCGTCGCCGCGATGCGAACAAAAGGGTTGAAACGGCCGCTGCCGGGAATCTCAAAAAGGGCGGGGCCGGCATGTTTCATTAATTAAACCTCATAGGAGGCAAAAAACCGTGCCCAAGAGAGGGCTGGGCTGTGCTGGAAGAAAACCGTCGTTTCATCGTCAAACGTCGCGCGCGGTCGATACGGCTCGTCGGCCGTCCCGAACGTCGGGCCTCGCTTCACGAGGAACTCTCCTCGACAGTTCCGTTGTCGTCACAATCAACGTGCTTGTAGTTGCTTCCGCGACCGGCTTCTTGTCGCACCGGATCGCGTGAAGATAAACCTTTTAGCATTATACCCAATCCGCGCCGCCGACAAGGGGCGAAATAGGCAGACCGCCGACGACAACCCACGGCGCCGGCACTGGAAAAACCCGGGCGCGCAAGCCAAAAAAGGCGTCGGCAGTAAGGCAAGCCGTGAGCCGCGCAAAAAACCGGCTTTCACAACCACAAAACAACACGCGCAACCGCAGCGTTTTCACACACTTAGTAAAAACCAAGCAAAAGATCACAACTTTCTTTAACCCTATGACAAGGGCTGTCCGAGCACTCAGTTATATTAATTACATGACCGGCGGACGTCCCCCGACGAACCGCGCAAGACGCACTTTTTCAGCATCTTAACCTGAATCCTTGCTCTCTGGAGCGGGGTGCGTTACCAGGAGGCTCCCATGAATATTGCCGTGATCGCCCTTTTCGCCATTCTTTTTGTCGTCGCCAACATATTGGCTTACAGCGCCCACCGCCAGGAGCCCGCACCGCCCCTTAGCGCGCGCGGTCGTTTTCTGCCCACCGCACCGGTTGATTCGTCCGCCGATCAGCCGAACAGTCCCCCTGAAACGGTCGTCAAGCCCATGGTGCCGCGTCGGCCGCAGCCGCTGCCCTGCGCACCACAAGAACGACCCGCCGCTTAAGCCCGGCTTCAACCGAACTTTGCCGGTTGACCTTCGATCACCCCTTTGCGACCACCGCCCTCACCTCAGGTCGCCAACCCGATTATCGGTTTTTCTGGTCCGCCGCGAATGGCACCAAACCCAAAACAGGCCGTTGCGGTGACCGCGTCGCGGTTTGTCGCCGGTGGTAGCCCCCCACTCGCGACGCCGGCCGTGTCGCCGACCGCCCGCACGCTCGTGTCGCCCCTTCAGGTGCGGGCGCGCGGCGGTCCCGCGCCGCAAGGGCCACGCCACGCGGCGGACGAGAAAAGCCGATAAGCGTTTCCGCTTAACTGTGTCCTCCCTCCCCTCCGACCGCCTTGTCCAACGGGATTCGGCGCGTTACCAAGGCACCGTCGCCGGTGCCGGTGCACGCACCGCATGTCGTCGGGCACGGCGGTCACACGCGCCGCCACGCCCTCCCACTCGAACGTGGCGCGCGCACGGCGTGTCTCCCGCCAATATGGAGTCCCGGCGCGGTTCGTCGCAGACAACCGTTGTCATCGCCTCGCGATTTGGGTCCCAAAACGGAATGCATGACGGAATCACATGCGTCCCGCGTTGGGATGGGTGTAAACGCCCAACAACACCCGCCCCGTTGGACCTGTTGCCGCACGCCTCGCGGCACGTCGTTCAGCGGAACCCCGATCGCAGACCGCCGGGGCTCCTCTTTTTTTGCGAAATCGCGGGCACCGTTGTATCAAACGGCACCAAAAATTAAATGCGGGTCATTTCGCGACAGTGTTGAATCAGTTGGCGCGAGGTCATGCCCTCTGCTTCGGCTTTAAAGGTCGGCATAATGCGGTGCACCAAAATCGGCGCGGCCAGCGCATCGATGTCTTCTTTCTCAACGGCAAAACGGCCCTGCAACAATGCACGCGCTTTACCGGCCAAAATCAAGGACTGACTGGCGCGCGGGCCGGCACCCCAACGAATGTTCTCCTCGGCGAATTTGGTGGCGCCGTCACCGTTTGGCCGGGTCGAGCGCACCAGCGCGACGGCATAACGCACCACGGTTTCGCTAGCGGGAATACGCCGCACTAAGGCTTGGTGATCAAGCAGCCGTTCGGGTGTGTAAACCGGCTGAATCACGGCGTCGGCTTTGGATGTGGTGTTCATCACCATGCGAATTTCTTCGTCGTGCTTGGGGTAATCAACATCAATGCGGAACAAAAAGCGGTCGAGCTGCGCTTCAGGCAAGGGGTAAGTGCCTTCTTGTTCAATAGGGTTCTGGGTCGCAAACACCAAAAAGGGCGGTTCCAGTTGGTAGGTTGTCCCGGCGGCTGAGACTTGGCGCTCCTGCATCGATTGCAACAAGGCGGCCTGCGTTTTGGGGGTGGTGCGGTTGATTTCGTCGGCCAACAGCATGTTGGTGAATAATGGGCCTTTGACGAATTTAAAAGCCCGTTGACCGGTGGCGCGATCTTCCTGAAGAATTTCGGTGCCGATTAGGTCACTGGGCATCATGTCGGGCGTGAACTGCACGCGCGTAAAAGAGAGGCTGGTGGAGTCGGCAAGGGAATGGACCAACAGGGTTTTGGCCAAACCGGGGACACCCATCAGGAGCGAGTGACTGCTGGTAAACATGGAGATAATCATCAGGTCGATGACCTGTTCCTGACCGATCACCACTTTGCCGATCTCGCGTTTGAGATCCTCGTAACCGGAATGAACATCTTTGACTTTTTCGCGGAACACATCTTGATCGGCCGCGTGCGAGGTGGCACTCGTCATGGGATCTCCTTCGATTCAATAAAGATTAGGGGCGTCGTAAAACCGGGGTGGTTTAGGTTTTGGTTTCCTTGTTCTCCACCGGTTTTTTGTTAAGCGTTTCCAGTAGGCGCTCGATCTTTTGGACTTCAGCCTTGTTCTCGTCGGCGCTGTAGGTTTGCATCAGCAAGCGGAAGATCTCGGGATAAAACGGGTTGACGCGAGTGGCGGCGCGAAGGTTGGCGGCAGCAGCGGCTTTTTCGTCCAAGGCCAAGTGAGCGCGTCCCAAATGGACCAACATGGTGGCGTCTTCATGTAACGCGATCACATTTTGTTCAATGAGCTCAATGGTGTCGCGCGGACGATTGAGGTGACGCAAACAACGCAACATCCGCAACAGAATTTGGCGATGGATCTTTTCGCCGGCGACCACGGTCTTTTGGTACTCGCGCAACGCGGCCTGGTAGCGGTTTCGCTCGAGCAAGAGATCACCCAAACGGGTGTGTTTGCGACCTTTATCGTTCTCGCGATCAATTTCAGCAATGCCCTCGGAGGAAGCGTCTTCGTCCAACAAGGTCACCCCTTCAAAGGGATTAATCTCGTTGTGAACACGGTAGTTGCGCGTGCGAGCCCAAGCTTTCCAGTTCTGCTCAAAGGTGGTGAACTTGACGCCCAACAGCGCGGCTAACACGCTATCGATATCTTCCTTGTGCGGCAAATCGACGGCGATTTGGTAAATGATATCTTCCGACTTGGTTTGGCATAGGTAATCAACCATGGATGCGGTTTGCGCATAAGCTTGCGTGGCCAGTTCGGCGGTAGGCAAGGCGGCAAACGAAGGCATCATTTGCTCAACTGTCAAGAAACGGTCAGCTTCGATGGCATTGGCCAAACTCGTCTCCAACAGGGCGCCGAGCGGGTCGGCGTCGGGTCGCTCCCATTTGCTTTCGAAATACTTGGCCACCCCTTCCTGAAACCACAGGGGCGCTTTGTCGCGGCTGTGTTTGGTCAGGATATAGTGCACATACTCGTGGGCAATAACGTCGGGCCAGTAGTAACCACGCGCCACGCGGCGGGGTGTCATCATTACCAGCCGGTTCTCGACGCACAGGGCGATGGTACCGGTGGTTTCAATTTGGTCTTTGGTCAAGGCGGAAGCATAACTGAACAATTGGTAGTCGGGCATGACCTCGACGATGATCTTCTCGCCGCGATTGAACTGGAAAATGCGCGCGTACTCGCGGTAAACCTGCTCGAGGATGTCGGGCAAAAACGCGAGCAGCACCTTGTCGGGGCCGTCCTGATAACGAATGCTGAAATTCGAGGTCTCAAAAACGTCGAAATCCTTGAGCGCGGCGGCGGTTTTAGACAACTCGTCGTAGCGGTTGGCCAAATAACCGTCCACTTCCAACGCAGCCTTGTCGACTTGGCCGAAGAACTCGTGTGCTTTGTCGTAGTTGCCGAGCTGATGGAAGATCCAACCTTGAAAAAAGAGGTCGAAGTCCTTGGGCAAATCGGCTTGCTCAAGCGCGCGGGTCGCTTCATCGGGGCGCAGGGCACGCAAGAGGGTCAAGACCTCGCCAATGCTCTCCGAATGATCGAAGGCGGCCTGCAAGGCCTTGCGCTGCTCCTCGTCCAGTACGGACTTAAGCGCGGCCTCAAACGCCTCACGACGGTTTGGCACCGCCGAGGCATCCTCGGTTTTGGCGGGTGGCTCATCGGCCAACGCCGAACCAACCGCCCCGGTACAGAAACCAAAGACCGCGATGCAAAGAATGAAGTTATTGATCCATGAGTTTTTCATAGTACTTCCTAATTTCTTTGCCGTAAGCGTCCGGCAAGTTCTTCTGCAGTTGTTTGCGGATGGCGTCCTTCATTTCGTCACGGGAGGCCTTTTTCTGACTATCGGGAATATAGAAGTCCTTGATAAGGGGGTCCCCCTGCATTCGCTCGCGCTGCATGGGCATGCCACCCATCATCGGCATCGGGCTATTGGGGGTAGGCTGTTGTGCTTGCTGGAGTTGCTCCATAAGCTCACCAATTTTTTGCAAGGTGTCTTGTTCGTACTGAACCGCGCCCTCTAGTTGGGAATTATTGAGCTTGCCCTGGGCGGAACGCATCGCGCGTTCGATGTCACCCAACTTTTGAAACAACGGCGAGCCCTCTAAACTTTCCTGAGCCTGTTCTTGGAATTTTTGAATCATTTCCTGCAAATCGGCCTGGCGTTGGGCCAGTTGCTCTTGGCCCTGCTCACCGCTTTGCTGCATGAAGTTGCGCCGTTTCCGTTCCATCTGATTGCGCAAACCACGCAGCGAATCGAGGATTTCCATCAGTTCGTTGCGCGATTCAGAAAAGGTTTCGCGCGCCTTGGGATCGTCTTTCATGCCCTCGGGTACGCTGCGATGGGCCACGTTTTCGCCCCGGCTCAAAAAGGAATCGAGTTTCAGACCGGTTTCCAAACTGAGCATCAACTCGCCCTGGTCTAGGTATTCCTGCATCTTCTCGGTTTGCTCAAGCGAGCGTAAGGTGGCGTTCTGCAAACGATCTAAGCCATTCTGTTCAATAAACTTGGTCGTCTGATGCAAGACGCGCATCTCCTGGCGAATCGCATGCTCACGGCGCTCGGGAATGCCGCCCTGCTCAAGCTGACGCTCCAAATCGACCCGTTGGGTGTCCAGTTCTTGTAAAAGGTCTTCGGTGTTGAAATCCACAAGTCGGTTGTAAAGCTCGGAGATCTTTTTGTGGATGTTCTCCATGATCTTTTTGTGTTCCGCCTGCTGTTGCTGCGAGGGCTGCGCTTGATTGCCGCCCATTTTGCCGTCCATGTCGCGGCGCAGTGCCTGCGTGTCGCCCTCGAGTTTTTCCTGCTGGGTTTTGAGCTCGCGCAGCAGGCCCATGAACTCGCGCATTTGCTGCATCATCTCGCGCATTTCGGGCGACATTTCACCCATCGCCTGTTGCATGGAATTCATGGCGCCCTGCATTTGCTGACGCATTTGTTCCATCAAGCGTTTGGCCTTGTCCATGTCGCCGGCTTTGAGCGCTTCCATAATTTTCTTCTTCAGCTCCTGCATTTGGTCTTGCTGGAAGTTCGCGGCGTCCATGTTCATGAACTCTTCCATGGACATATCCATCTGCTGGGCGGCCTTTTCCATCATCTCCTGAAACTCTTTCAACACATCGTTCATGAGTTTCTCGAACATTTTCATCAGCTCTTGCTGGTCCATGTTCTCGCTGTTATCCAACAACTGCTGTAACTGATCCAGGTTCTGCTCCAGCTCGTTGTTCTGACGTTCCAACTCCAAAACGGCCCAAATCTTAAGCTGCAGTAACAACTCATAGGTGAGGCCCTCAAGGCGGGTTTCTTCGAGGCGATGGTTCTGTTCCAAACGTTCAAACGCGCTGTAGTGGTTGTAGAAAGGATCCATCTCGGCACGCATGCGTGAGGCTTTGCTGATGTTGTTGCGGTATTTGTAGAGAAAGTTTTGGTCGAGACGGGTGATGTTGGGCGTTTCGCGCACCTTGGTAATCAGCAGGTTGGTCAGTTCGGAACCCCGGTACAAACCCTGCTGAATACTTTGTCCCAAAATTTTGGCTTCGCGCAGCGCGACTTCCTCGGGTCTGGGCGGCAGGTTGGTGTCGAGGTTGTCCCCAAGGGTGTGGGTCATGGTGTCGAGCAAACGCCGCGCAATTTCCATGAACTCGTCGTACTTGCGCTCGGGACTTTCCAGTTCGTAAGTTAGCTCGCGGGAACGACCGATGCCGGGTCCATTGATGGGATTGTTGTCACGGGCCTCAAAGTAGATAGAGAAACTAGGTGTTTTATCTAAATCTAAGTCACTGAGGTACCACTGGTTGCGCGCAATAAAGTGGTTCTTGCGTTCCAATGGAACGCTAATCGGAATCCGTTTCTCGCCCCCCTCCCAGGTGACGACCGCCTCGAGCATTTTGACGCCGAAATCGTCTTTAATTTCCACTTCGGCAATCAGTGGATCAAGCACATTTAGCAGCCCCTCGGGCGTGTGGCTGCGCAGCACGACCTCGGGAATGTGATCTTGCTTGACCTTGAGTTGGTAAGGTTGGGTTTGACCGCCGTTTTGGGCGTCGTCGACGAGAAATTTGAGCGCGGTGTCTTGCACCAACACGAACTCGTGGGCGACTTGGTTGGTTTCGGTCATCGGCAATTCAGTGGGTTTTTCGCCGTCTTTCTCCAAAAACAAACGACGGGCCCCCTCGGGCAAATCGATCATAAAGCGCACGCGACTACCGGGATAGGCACTAAAGGAGCCAGGCTTCAACGGAAGCGTCCGACCGGGGATTTGCGTGTATTCCGGCTCAAAAATGGTGATGCTGCCCTCGCTCAGGTCGAGGTGGGTCTGGCCAAAACTGATACTGGGGTTGTAGAACTTGTCGATCAAAGCACCGGAAAAAAGCACGATCAGCAGGGTGTTAACAAGCACGGCCGCGCCGCCGTAAGCAGCCCAGGGACGACGCGCCGGTTCGCCGTGCGGTAGCTGATCGACATCAGCGGCGACGTCGTTGGTGTACGCCTGCTGCATCTGCCCGTCGGATTCGTCACTCTTGCCCTCAAGGAAATCAAGCGCGGAGCGAATACGCAACGCCATGGCGGGGTGTAGCGCTTCCAAACGACGCGCCACTTCGCGCCGGTTACGCAACTGCCAAAGGCGATACAAGCCGACAGCGGCAAACACAACCGTTAGTGCAATCGGCACGTACAGCAGGCCCGGCCAGTTAATGGAAAAACTTTTGACGGTCAGCGCGGTAAGAAAGTACAGCGCGTAATAGGCGCCGACGGAGGCTAACCACTGCAGGGTGGTCCGCCAAACGCGCGCCAGCATCAGGCGTCGCCCGTATCGACTCAAACTTTGATGGAGTTGGTGCATATCAACCTCAGGCAAGTTGACTGG
This sequence comes from Holophagae bacterium, assembly GCA_030429565.1. Taxonomy (GTDB): domain Bacteria; phylum Acidobacteriota; class Holophagae; order Acanthopleuribacterales; family Acanthopleuribacteraceae; genus Acanthopleuribacter. The sequence continues at coordinate 98,507 of JAUIFE010000022.1, forward strand.
AACGGCGAACGGCCCATTCCAGGCTGGCGATTAAAAGGAGTATCGGCAAGCTCCAGATCCAATTGCGAATTTTGATGCGATGGGTTTCGATCACGTGCTTGTCCTCGGGGGTCGCCATCGCCAGTTGCTTACTGTTAAAGCGGTCGGCACGCGACTGAAAGGTCCCGTTTGAATAGTTGGCCAAACGCTGTAAGGTTTCGGGCACGAGGTCGAGGTTGCGCAACTCGTCTTGGGAACCGCCGAGGAACAAGGTGCGCGGCCGTGAGAGATCGGCCCAAGGGGCATCGGTAAATTGGAGGCGGTAATAGCCGGGGCGCTCGGCAGTGAAGGTTTTTTCGGCGCGCCCACTGTAGTCGGTGGTAAACGACAAGTTGACCGGGTCACTGCGATCATCAAGCGGCACCACCTGCAAGGTGGCCTCGGTATTGGCGGCGGGCTCGTAGTTGCGCCGACGCAACAGCACTTCCACGTCGAGTTTCAACGGGTTGGCGGCGGTTTTGGAAGTGGTAATGCGCACTTGGTTAAGCGCCGGGTCCTGGATGACCCACTTGAGCGCCTGTTCCCAAAAGTCGTAGTAGGATTCACCGGTTTTGCCGGCGGCCAAAGCATCCCTTTGCCACTTCCAACTCGAACTTGTATTGAGAAACAAAGTCCGCCCACTCCCTGGCTCCATTACGGTTAACAGTGGTTGCCCGCCTTTGTCCTGGAGCAAGGTTTCAGCGCCTTCGTTGAGGCGAACACCGGCCATGGTGCCGGTAAAACTCATGGTTTCGCTGTCGAATAAACGCAGCATTGGGTGGTTTTTGCCCAGGCTGGTCAGGATCGGTTGATGTGGCTTCTCGTCAAAAGGCGTGCGGTAATTGGGCGGCACCAAGGGCAGGACCTCCGCCAACGGTGTTAAACCCAAACTGGGTCCGCCGGCGGTACGCGGCCCACCGACAACCACAAAACCGCCGTGGTGGTTTTGCACGAATTCTTTGATCTTGTTCATCAGGCGCCGCGCCTGATAGGAGTCGTTGAAGTAGTTGCCGGCATCGAAATCTTGGAATACGACGACATCGAAGCCAAAGAGTTGGCGGTCGAAGATCTCCTCCGTCGGGAAAGGCACCAAGGCCATTTCGTCGTGGGGAATGCTGCGGTTATCGGTGCCGATCTGCACATGCTCTCGTGTACGCATGATGTAAAAGGCGGTTAAGTCGACCAGCGGATCGCGCTCAAACATGGCGCGCAAACCCTGCAAATCCCAAGTGATACTGCCGGAAATATGCAGAACACTGATTTTGTCGCGACCGATATCTACCAGCACTTGTTGGCGGTTGTTTTCGGTGTTGCTTTCCAGGTGGTGGGGCGGAATGTGGATGGTGTAGAGATGCTCGCCCTGCTGTTCGGGATAAAACTGGAACTCAACCGTGCCGAAACCCTGGTCGTCGAGAACAAGGTCCTTGATTTGAATGATGTTTTCACCGTCGAGCAACTGGGCCTGAGTTTGGAAGCCGTCCAGGTTGCGCACGATGATGGTGGCGCGAATGGTCAACGGAGCGCGCACAAAGGAAAAAGCGGGCGCGTCGATGGAGTGAATGGCAACCTCGGGCCCGGACAACTGATCGCCAATGAGCAAGGTGTTGATAGGAGGAGCGTTCAAACGACGCAGCCACTGACGCGTATCGTCAACCGACATTTGACTGAAACGACCCAGGTCGTGGCCGTCGGACAAAATGGTCACGGCGGTGTAATCGGAGTGTTTGCTTAAAAACTGCGACAAGCTCGAATGAAAGTCGGTGCGGTTACCGGAAAGTCGCCGCGGTGCCAGCTCGGCACCCAAGGGGTCGCTCACGGTCTGATCAAACTCAAACACATCGAACTCGGTGCCGTTGCGGCGCAAGTCCTCGAGCACGGAGAACGCTTTTTGATAACGGCTACTGCCGTCTTCAACCTCGGCGCCCATGCTGCCGGAACGGTCGATGAGCACGGCCATCCGCGACGGTTGCGGTTCGATCACCTGGCGGGTCAAGGTGGGATGGTGCAACAGAAAAAAGCCGGAAGCGAGCAGAATGAACCGCAACACGGCGGAAACCACGCGCACCAGCGGCGGTTGAAAACGCGTCGCCGACACCGAGTAACCAAACACGGCAAGCGTGGTTAACAGGACGGTGATTTCGAGCCAAATCGGGCCGATCGGCTGGAGTTCTAAGTGGGGCCAATTCATATACGACGCCTCCTCTCGATAATCGGTGGAAACGCTCGGTCTTTTTTGTAATTCAGGGTAAGGGTGTAGTACGTCATGTTGATGCCGAGGCGGAAACACAACTCGCGACGGAAGCCACCGCCGATTTCCATGTTGTAACGCCAACTGCCCAACTGATCGGCTTCCATGGCACCGAGTAAATCGTTATGGGAGAAAAAGGCGCGGGTGCGGCCGCCCATGGTCCACCCCTCGAGAAAATCACTTTTGTTGAGCCGGCCACGCGGCTCCTTAAGCAGGTAATAACTTTGGTAAACAGCGTGGTCGCGCGGCAACACGCCAGGCCCCTCGAGTTCGGGGTAAACCCTGCGCATCAGCTTAAGCGCGGCTTCGTAGAAACCCGTGTCTCCCCGGGGCGAGGTATCGTCAAACAACAAAATACCGCCGGAATTGAGCACGAGCCGCATGGCACGCGCGTCGCCGGCGCTGGGTTGTTTAAAGGCGGCGCCGCCGCTAATGACAAAAAATGGCGAGTTGACCTTGGTAATTTGTCCGAAATTGACAATACTCGGCTTGGTTTCAATCGGGATATTGCAGCGTTTCTGCACTTCAAAGCTGAGTTTGACGAGCGCCCGTGAGCGCGCTTCCCATTGATCGCCCAAACGCAAGAGACAGTACTGAAAAGCGCCGCCGTCTTCGGCGAGAGCGGGCACACAGGCGGCGGTCAACAAGGCGCCGCCGGTGAGCAAAAAGCGTCGTCGATCCATTAGCGCCTCCCCCATTGACGGCTGACCCGCGCCGCCACGAAACTTTCAACTAAAATAAAACCAAACAGCAACCATTGCACCTGTGGTGCCAACTCGGCGCGCACATAGCTGCGGAAGCCGGCTTGCTCCATCATCGACTGCGACGGATCGTCGCCTTGATCGGCGATTTGTTCGAACGATTTGAAGTTGAGCTCTTCGTCGTCCAAACGGACTTGCACAAATTCGGTGCGGTTATCCACAGTACGCGTATAAATGCCAGGTTTTGGTCCCGAAATATCGAGACCGCGAAACGGCGCGGCGATGTGCTTGGGGTTAAGGGTGTCGGCAATCCCGAGCGCGGTCACTTCTGAAACGGTGTAATTCTGGTAAGCAACGGTGCTATCTTGCTCGGCCAAATAACGCATCATTTGTCGGACAAAAGGCACGTAGCCGAAACCCAATGCAAAGTTGTTCCAGTCGAGGTCCATCGAGCTGGTCCACACCACGAGGCGCCCGGGGTTGAGGTCAAGGGTGACCAACAACGGCGTCCCGTCGGCAAAGGCAATCGGGACTTTGGCTTGGCCGCGCCCGACGGTCAGCAGGTTGAAGCGGCCAATGTTGACGCCTTCCAGATACGAGGCCCAGGCATCTTGCTCGAAGGGTGAAAACAGTGGATGGTCGAACTCGCGAATCAGGCCGGGCATGGCCGGTTCAAGTGTTTTGGTTTCCCAAATCTCAAGACCGTAATCACTGAAGAACTGGTTCCATGCGGTGGTGTCGACGCGCGCGCCCTGGGAAATAAACACGCCTTTTCCGGCGGCCAGCGCCTGCTTGAGCAGGGTGGTCTGCGGCAAATCTGCATTGAGCATGCACAACACGTCGGCCCATTCAATTTTGGCGGGCGTCAAGCCGGCGGGACTGATAATGTCGAGGTCGTAACCGTACTGTTGGCTTTCCTCAAGGCCGAGCGCATTCTTAAAGAAAAAACTTTCGGCGTGCAGCGCCTCGGGACTGGGATCGCCGTCGAGGATAAGGATTTTGAGACGACGGTTGCCACGCGGTGCGTAAATGATCTCGTTATCCAAATCAAAATCGTCATCGGGTAAGCGCAAGGTAATGGTCGCCGGCGTTTCTTGGTTCATCCCGAAACGGTGCGCAGCGCGATCAAAGCCATCGAGGCGGAAAGGGTGCTTGAGCGAAACCCCGTCGGAAAAGGTAAGCTGCAGGTCGGCTTGGCCGCCGGCGCTACCGCCGTTAACGAGACCGACCTCAATCGAACCGGCATCGGCGGCGACCTGATCGACCTTGGCGAGGCCCAGGTTGGCGACGTCGGGTTTGTTGCGGACGGCGTTGTAAATCACTTCTAAGGCATTGTCGCGTTCGCTCGGCACCTGTGACCAAGCCGATAAACTACCGTCGGTGTAAATGCGCAGAATGGCTTGGTTCCATTCTTTTTCTTTAACCAACTCGCGCGCCTTGCGATAGCCGTCGTCCAGACGGGCGGCGCCGGTGGTTGCTTTGAGCTGAGGCAAAAGCGCGCTCACCTCGGCGCTGGTTTGCGCGCTAAAAGCCTCGGGATTCGACGCTAACAGCAACAATGTCGGCGACGCACCACTGCGCTGGTCGAGCAAATCACGAATTTGCGAGACGGCACGATCAAAAAAGCGCTCGCCCTCGGGAGCGGCCATCATCGACACGGAATCGTCGAGCAAAATCACCATCGGCGTGTTGACCTTCAACCCGGAAGCGCCGAATTTCTCATCGACATAGGGTTTGGCAAAGATCAGCACCAAAAAAAGAACAATCAGTAAGCGGAAAAGCATCAACAGCCATTGCTCTACATGAAAACGCCGTTTGCGTTTCTTTTCAGCGCGCAGCAAAAAGTCGATGGCGGGAAAGGCATAGCGTTCAGCGCGCGGCTTGTGACGCATGTGCAGGTACAGGGGCACGCCTAACACCAGCAACCCGACAAAAGCGAGCGGCGCGAGGAAAGATATGTTGAGCAGGCTCATAGGCATCGACCTCTTAAGCGATTCGTCGTGGAACGATTAGTACATCTTGCGCAATTTTTGGGCACGCATGGGGCCGTTTAAACAGTTGGCCAGCACGCGCGAAGGCGCGTCGTCGGTGCGGACAATGTGGTAATCCACGCCGATTTTGCGCATGGCTTCACTCAGGCGTTCCTGATGTTCCTGCAGCGCTTCCATGTATTGGGCACGTATTTGTTTGCTATCGGCCACCAAAAAGCGGCTGTCTTCCATCGACTCAAATCGATAAAAACGGTTAAACGGGAATTCCAACTCATCGGCGTGCAGCACTTGAAACACAATCAAATCGTGACCGCGACTTTTCAAGATGCGGATTTTGGCCATTAAAGCATCGACATCAACCAAGAAGTCGGAAAAAAGCGCGACCATGCCACGATGCACAATGCGATCCTGGGCGTGCTGCAACAAACCCATAATGTCCTGGCCGCCACTGGGCTGCACGGAATCAATCACATCGCAAATTTGCTGGATGTAGGCGATTTGGCTACGCGGCGGCAAAAACTTCACCCCTTTTTCGCCGTGGGTCGACAGCGCCACGCTGTCCGATTGGCGAATAAGGATGTAGGCCAAGGCGGCGGCCAGCATGGCGGCATACTGAAACTTGCTGACGGCGCCGTGCCCGGTTGGGTAGTCCATGGAACCACTGGCGTCGAGCAACAGGTAGGCACGCAGGTTGGTGGTCACCTCAAACTGTTTGACGTGGTAGTGATCGGTACGCGCAAACAGACGCCAATCGATGTAACGCAGTTCGTCACCCGGGCTGTATGAACGGTGCTGGGCAAATTCGACCGACCCCCCGCGAAACGGTGAGACGTGTTCGCCGACAAGGGCACCTTCGACCACGGTACGGGCACGCACCAATAAACTTTTGATGCCGACCAACACTTCCGGGCTTAAGTTTGCAATTTGACCAGTGCTCAAATCTGTTTACTCCTCCAGCCGATCACGCGGCGGCCCTCAAAATTTTCGACGCCTGCTAAACCACTTGGTAGCAGGAAGCGTACCGAAAAGAGTTTCCCTATTTATGCGAGAGCGACGCCTGTTTCGTTTCATCATTTATAACAGTAATTTCATCTTTCCACACCCTGGAGTCAAAAAACATCGGGGTTACCGTGCTTTGTCCAAATCGAAGAACCTTGACTAAAGGGCCGAGGCGAGCGACGGTTCGGCGTAGGGGGTGCCGCCCCGTCGCGGACATCCCACGATCCAAGCACGTACCCTGTCGCAATGCACCGGGTCGCGCCAAAAAGTCGTGGTGAACGCCTCTTGTTAACAACGCGTAAAGAACGCAAAAATTCGGCGAAAAAAAGTCCCAAAAAGAGGCTCGCACGCGTTATTGGAAACCCGTCAGGTCGATGTACTTAGGCGCCAGCAGGCTGCGGAAGGCGGTCACAGCTTCGACACCGGTCTTTTCACCGATTTCGCTGTCGAAGTCGAGGTTAAAGCGCGCGGTGGTGTCGCTGATCTTGTTGAGATTGGTCGCGGTGATTTGCGGCCCGGTCAATTGGATTTGCAAGTTAAGCCCACTCAAAGAGGTACGCAGCATTTGCATTTGGTTTTCCAACAGAGCGTCGTCCATTTCGGCAAACGCCTGGGACATTTCAGTATTCATGAGATGCCAACGGGCCTTGGCGCCGCTGCGATCAAGCCGCATCAGTTCGTTGGAGGTGGCGTCCATAAAGGCGGCGGCGTCTTTGACGTAGACGACGACGTCAACAACCCGCACCCCGTCCGTGGAGGTGTTGCTGTACTTGCGCAGTTGCCCGGCGTTGTCGGCCAAATAAGCCTTGAGACGCTCTTCGTTGAGCAACGGCATTTCGTTGCCGGATTGGCGAGCCATATTTTCCAGCATGTCGTGCATCTGATCGAGCATTTCGAGCCGGATTTGGGTCACCCCGGAACCGTCAGGTCCCAGATTCATGGTGAGTTGGATCTGAACACAACCGGTAGCAAAAAAGGCCACAAACAAAACAGCCGCCACGCGCAACCGGGAGGCGGTAAAAAGGGAAAAACCAGATAATGAAGTCACGTACTTCGCTCCTAATAAAGTGACCCGGCAAAGGGAAGAGAGCGAAGGACGAGCCCATTCCCGGACAAAGGTGCGCTCAGCCGAGCGCACCGTCCGAGCAATGCAACAGCCGCGTTAGTTGCGATCCGTAAAGAAGGTCGCAAACGGGTTGTTGTTCAGACTTTCTTCCTTTTCCAGGAAGTGGCCCAGCGTTCCGTTGTCAACGGCGGTTGAATCGCCTTTGAGAACGAAAGTGTAACGACCACGTTCATCGACTTCTTCAAGAACGACACTGTGCTGACTGCCAATGGCGAAGTGCTCGAGGATGTTTTTCATCGTCCCCTGTTTGAGCGTCCGCTTGGGAATCAAGCCGCGCGCGGGATCGTCGAGACCCTGCACCAGAATACCGGCGGGGATCACTTTAACGACCTCGGCGCTCAGTTCGTCGCCAGGCTTGAGATTGGAGCGAATTTCTTCATTCCAACCGGGCAATGCCAGCGCGATTTTGCGTTCGTTGAGGTTGATATCAACCAATTCCAATTCGACTTGTTCGCCGTCTTGGAAGCTGTCGATGTCGATGTTCTTGCCTGCTTTTTTCATGAAACGCATGGGCAAGAGACCGTCCACCGCGGGAACCAGGTTAAAAAATACGCCGAAGTTGGTTTTGCGAACAACGGTGCCCGTCACGGTTTGACCCATTTCAAAAGGCAGGGTGTCCCAGGGATCGGGCAACAGCGCTTTGATGGACAAAGAGATGCGTTCTTTGCCGTTTTTGTCGATTTTGGTTTCCAACAGCTTGACGTCAACTTCTTGACCGACGGTCAGCACGTCTTCAACGCGGTGAACATTGTGGTGGGCCAACTGGCTGATGTGCACCAGACCGGTCAAACCGCCGAGGTCGACAAAGGCACCAAAGGATTGGATGTCGCGAACTTTGCCGGCTAAAACGGCGCCGGGCTGCAACTTCTCGCGGGTTTCGCGCATTTTGGCTTGACGCTCTTCTTCGATCAGGGCGCGGCGCGAAAGCACGACGTTGTCGCTGGCTGCGTCGAATTCAATCACTTTGAATTCGTAGGTTTGGCCCAAAGCGGCGGCGCGATCTTCTTCGTTGCGGAAGCCAAGTTGCGAGATGGGGCAGAAACAACGCACACCTTCGACGTTAATTTCAAAACCGCCCTTAATGGCGGCTTTGACCTTACCTTCAACCGGAACACCTTTTTCAAAGGCGGCGGCAATTTTGCTCGTGTCGCCGAAACCCATCACCGGGTCCAAGCTCAGAATGATCGGCTGCTTGTTCTTAACAACAAACACCTCGATTTCCGAACCGTCTTTGAATGCGGCGAAACGCTCGTCTTCTTCGTCAACGGTTAGCTGCGCTTCGGTGCGCATGCCGATGTCGACATAAGCTACACCTTTGGACACCATAACTACGGTGCCAGTCAATTTTTGACCAGGCTGAACATACTTCACTTCGTTGGCCTGAGATTCGTTTAAAAGTTGTTCAAAACTGGGTTCTTGTTGCTCTTCCATGTTTACTTAGCTCCAGACTCACGGCACTGTTCACCGACACAGCGGGACGACAAAAACGAGCAGCAAGAGCACATTTTGTCTTTTAGCGCCTCTACAATTGATATGGTGGAAACCCTTTCGCGGGGGAACCGGTTTCCGAGGGTCGGTCGGTCATGATCGGAAGGTCTTGCTCGTCACGGCCGACACCAACACATCATCGGCATTCGGCAAGTGGAAAGGCGACCAAAGCGCAACTCAGGTAAATCGACCCACCGAGGGGGTCGAACGAGCAAGCACACACAGGTGACCGCATACTGACCCGCTATTACTATATACCAGAGTGCCCGATAAAGCGTGTTCAATTCTGACGAAAGTGTGTCGACCGTATGCCGACCCCCTGTCGCCAGACCTGAATCGTGCATCATACCGCAAAACGTCGCGGGGGTCGACGGGCGAGCGCAAGCCGACAACCCCGGCGTGGTGCAGCAGCGTGACATCCGCCACGCAAAGGCGTCGGCTTGGGTTTGAGCGTGACCCGCTTCGGTGATATAGTTTGGGCCTGGCATGAACGCGAAAAGCAGCGCCGAGACGGGGCCCCGCAACGCCCCCGCGCCGACGTCGCCACAGCGCAACAGGTGACGCGACACACCCCACCCCGGCTAACCCCACCTCGTTGGTCGTGGCGCAACATCATTCTCAGGGAAGGTCCATGGCTTCGCCTTACTCCTACATTGCTTTTGAAGGCCCACTCGGCTGCGAAAAACGCAGCTTGGCCCGACTTGTCGCCAAAGAACTCGAGGCGGAACTCACGCCCGATTTGGTCGAAAACCCATTCCTTTGGGATTTCTACAAAAACCGCAACGGCGCCGCCTTCCAAGCCCAACTCTTTTTTCTGCTCAACCGCTTTCAGCTACTGCAAGGGCTGCGACAACCCAATTTGTTCCGCCAAACCATCGTCACCGATTTCATTATTGAAAAGGACCGCATCTACGCCTACCAAAACCTCAGCGACAGCGAGTTGGCACTTTACGAAAAGTTGTACCCCATGCTCACCGCCGACCAAGCCGGCCCCGACCTAGTCGTGTACCTGCAAATGTCGCCGGAGAAAGTACTCGAGAACCTGCGCAAACGCAAAGAGATCAAACAATTCAACATTTCGCCCGAGTACATTGAAAACGTGGTTGAAGCCTACAATCGCTTCTTCTTTCACTACGAAAGCGCACCGTTGATCATCATCAACGCCAACCACGTCAACTTCTCTAAGGACCGCGCCGCCGTCAACGACCTGCTCGACTATTTCCAAAAACCACTGCGCGGCGTTACCTACTTCACCCCCCAAACCTCGCCTTAACGGCGCGGCGACCTCTGTTGCCCAAAAAAACCCATACCGGCGCCCTTTTCCCCGCCCGGTGCTGTGGTATACTTTTTCCTCGCTGCTTGGATCTCCGCCGCAACGACCCCAACCACCACGGGGCGGTGAGGCCTGTCTTTCGCCAAGCATCTGTCCACCTCGGCCGCTGCGTCGGCGCGCCCAGCGCACAACGGCCGATCTTCCTTTAAACAGGGTGCATACACGAGACCCATACGGGCTTGTAGTAGGAGACATATATGAGCACAACCGCTCCGGGACCCCAAGGTCCCAAGAAGCCCTCTGTCCGCAAAAAAACGGTACCGCAGATCGTCGCCTCCCGTGACAAGCTCACCATGCTCACCGCGTACGATTACTGGACCGCCCAACTGGTCGACCGCGCCGGCACCGACATGATCCTCGTCGGCGACTCGCTCGGCATGGTCGTCCAAGGCAAAGAAGACACACTGGAAGTAACTGTCGATGAAATGGTGTACCACTGCCGCGCGGTCAGCCGCGGCCGCGAACAAGCCCTCATCATCGGCGACATGCCCTACCTGAGCTACCACGTCAGCCGCGAAGAAACGGTGCGCAACGCGGGCCGCTTAATTCGCGAAGGCCGTGCCGACGCGGTCAAGCTCGAGGGGGGGCGCAAGCGCATTCCCATGATTGAAGCCATCCTCGACGCTGAAATTCCGGTCATGGGCCACATCGGGCTCACGCCGCAGTCGGTTAACGCCTTGGGCGGCTTTAAGGTCCAAGGCAAAGATTTCAAGTCGCGTCAGCGCGCGCTCGACGATGCACTCGCTCTGCAGGACGCCGGCGTCTTTGCGCTGGTGCTGGAGTGCGTGCCCTACGACCTCGCCGAAGAGATCACCGGAAAACTCGACATTCCCACCATCGGCATCGGTGCCGGTGCCAACTGTAGCGGCCAAGTGTTGGTGACCCACGATCTGCTCGGCATGAGTTTTGGCAAAACCCCCAAGTTCGTACGCCGTTTCGCCGACCTTTCGGCCACCGGCGGCGACGCGGTCGGCGCTTTCATCGAAGCGGTCCACAGTGGCGACTTCCCCAACCTCAAGGAATCGTTTAAGCCAGGCAAAAACACGAGCAATATCCAGCTTTATGGTGGCGATTTATCGCTGACTTCTTCCGTGAGCTAAACCGCTTTCGCCTTTGAATGCGACACGAGGGTTTTCGCACTGCCGGCCTGGTGGCTGCGGAGACCGTCGTACTGATCGAGGGCATTTTTCCTTCCCAAAAACCTTCTGTTTGCGAAAGGCTTTTGGGAAGGAAAAATGCTGTTAACGGACATCGCTGCGCTTTTTGGTGGCGGCAACGCCGTCTTCACCGGATTTCACCGCACCGCGACGGCCTGGTCCTGCGCCCCCTGCCATAGCGGCCGCCCCAGAGATGTGGGCGGCTTTTTTCGTTAGACCGCCGGTATCACGCCGCGCCCCATGCCTGTTTTCTTACCGTCGGCACCACCAAAATGTGTCATGATTTAGCACGCCACCCGCACAGGAAAGCTGCTGTCGGCACAATGCTTAGCGACGGCCCGTCGCCGCCCCGACAGGCCCACGCCAAAGGAGCCCCCATGAGTCAACGCATCGACGGTCACCCCTACCCCATGATTCAGGCCCTCGAGCAATACCGACGCGAGGGTCAAACGATTGGGTTTGTGCCGACCATGGGCTGTTTGCACCGTGGTCACCAAGCCCTCATCGAAGCCTCGCGCAACGACGGTAACCTGACCGTCGTTTCCGTTTTCGTCAACCCGGCCCAGTTCGGGCCCAACGAAGATTTCGACAAATACCCGCGCGACAATGACCGCGACTATGAGCTGGCGGCGGCGGCCGGCGGCGATATTGTCTGGTACCCCGATGTGGCCGACCTCTACCCGGCCGACGCCCAAACCAGTGTGCGCCCCGGTGCCTTGGCCGACAAGCTGTGCGGCATCAGCCGGCCGCAATTTTTTCCCGGTATCTGTACCGTCGTGCTCAAACTCTTTAACCTGGTGCGCCCACACCAGGCCTATTTCGGTGAAAAAGACTACCAACAACTGGCCATCATTCGCCGTATGGTCGCCGACTTTTACCTGGAAATCGACGTGGTTGGCTGCCAAACGGTGCGCGAAACCGACGGCCTGGCCATGAGCAGCCGCAACCGTTATCTGACCGAAGCGGATCGCGACACGGCGCTAACCCTGGTGCGCACCATCGAGGCGGCACGACGCGCTTTTGCCGAAGGTGAACGCAATGCGGCGGCGCTCAAAACGCATCTTACCAAGGCCTGGCCCAAGGACTTAGAACTGGACTACCTCGATTTTCGCGAACCGGACTTTTTGGAAGAAGAACACCAACTCAAAGCCGAAACGCGCCTGTTCCTGGGCGCGTGGCTGCGGGGCATTCGCCTCATTGACAACGCCGCCATCGGTTAACCCCTTATCGTAGTATCGGCCCGCACCGGCGCGGGATTGGGAGCCAACGTGTCACAAACCATCACCCCACCAGCCGACAAGCTCGGCAACATATCGTTTATTTCCTTTACGTTAACCCAGTACCTGGGTGCTTTTAACGACAACGTCTTTAAACAAATCATGCTTTTTTTGGCACTCAGCATCTCAGCCGACGACAAGCAAGGCGTGGTGATGGTGGTGTTCTCGGTTCCCTTCCTGATTTTCAGCGGCATGGCAGGCCTGATCGCCGAACGTTTTTCCAAAACCAACGTCATGCGCGCCTCCAAGGTCGGGGAATGGGTCATCATGGCCCTTGGCACGCTGGGTTTTTTCCTGGAAAGCTGGCCGCTATTGCTGTTCACCCTGTTTCTGATGGGCACCCAATCAACCTTTTTTGGACCGGCCAAGTACGGCGTCATCCCCGAAATCGTCAAAACCAACCTGCTCGTTAAAGCCAACGGCGTTGTGCAAATGACGACCTTCTTGGCGATTATTCTCGGCATGGCCTTTGCCGGCATTCTGAAACAAAGCTTGGGCAGCGATCTATGGCAAGCGGGCGCGGTCTGCATGCTGATTTCCATTTTGGGGATCGCGACGGTCTATCAAATTAAATCGCGGCCGGCCAACCGACCCGAGTTGCGCGTGGGCATCAATCCCATGGGCAACATGCGTACCAGTCTCAAAAAGATCTGGCACGACAAACCCTTACTGGACACCGTCATCGCCGCCTCGTTTTTCTGGTTTTCCGGCGGTATTGTCACTCAAGCGATCAATAACTACGGCCGACGGTTACTGCTTCTGAACGAACAACAAACGTCGTTTCTACTGGCCGCGCTGTCAACCGGCATTATGTTCGGCTGCTTGCTGTGCGCGGTGATTGAACGCCGCATCGGCAGCAAAAACACCATCATCCTCGGCGGCCTGTGTGTGGCGTTGGGTGAAGGGCTGCTCTTTTTCCACCAAATGCCGCCGGCCATGATTTGGTTTTCGTTGATCATGGCGGGCATTGGCTCGGGTTTGTATTACGTGCCCATGGCGGCATACATGCAGGCCAAACCACCGATGGGCGAGAAAGGCGAAATATTAGGCGCCATCAACTTCTGCAACTACATCGGCATCGTTGGCTCGGGCCTGGTTTGGAGCGGCTTGATCGCGTTAGAGATCCCGCCCAATTGGAGCCTGGCGGGTTTGGCGCTGTCGCTGATCATTTTGATTGTGGTGATGCTGCCGCAGCTCGGCCACTTGGACGAGTCGCTAGACCACGCGCCGCCGCAAGCGGACGCCTAGAACTTGGGTTGCGCGGGTAACTGAGCCTGAGGTCGCGGCGCGGAGGCGGCGGCTTGCTGGTTGCTCTGCTTGCGGCGCACCCAGTTGAGCGCCTGTTGGAAATTCTGGCAGGCGCCCTGGAACGCATCCATGCGAAAAAAAGTGACGCCGCCGGCACGACTGCCTGGGCCGTTTTGAATCATAAATCCGTTTTCGTCTACGCCCAACAAAACCGATTCGGGGAAGGCTGAACGTTTCCCATCCGCTTCAAAACACAAAAACATAGCGCTTGCTCCCATTTTTTTGACACCTTAACACAGGTCCGTTCAGAAGGTATCGGCGAAATCGCGGCGAACCTAAGACGCCTCGTACCAGGGCGTCACCCACGTCGGCCAATTGACAAGGGCAGCGTTATTCTAGCCGAGCCGGCAACAAACAGAGGGTGGCATTTCACACCCAATTGAAAATCCGACCCAGGATGCGGGCCGGTCACGGCCTGTACACCCGGTGGGCGCCGCCGTGACGGTCACCCCAGACCGACATAAGGTCGGCAAATCTCATGTTTTCAGGAAAAACAGTCGTTAAAAAAGTAAAACCGTATCTTTCACGCGTTAACGACCCACTGGGAACGGCTGAAGCGGGTCGGATTGTGATCCACCTGGTGCACCACCGCCGGGCAACCAATGCCCCGCGCGGTTTCCAACGAGAAAAAGCCGACGTATTTTCTCTGAACGAGCTAAGATGGACGGCGCACCGGAAACGCGCCGTTTTTTGCCCTTAACCGCAACTCCCAACCCAACTCGAGACCCGACCACGCGAGACTTCAGAGGCGCAAGGTGACCTTCAAAACTGGCTTTAAATGGGGCTCCAGTATAGCCGGCCGTCTGGTGTTTCACATCCTGCTGATGAGCTCGGTCGTCACCTTGCTGGCCACCGGCATCCAGCTTTACTTGGACTACCACAGCGACACCAGCCGCCTGGGCGCCCAGTTGGAGCAGATCGACCAAAGTTTCGTGCAGTCCATCACCGACGACGTCTGGAACATCGATTTCGCCCAGGTTGCGGTTCACCTCAACGGGATTCTGCAAATGCCGGACGTGGTTCACGTTCGGGTCGACCCGGTTGATTTCGATCCCATCAGTGTGGGCGAACCCATACCCGGCCGCAAAATGACGCGCCAGGTTCAGTTGTATTTGGAAAAAGACGGCCGTAAAAACTTCCTGGGAACCTTGACGGTGGAAGCAACCATGAACGGCGTCTACCAGCGGCTGCAACGGCGCGTTTCAATTGTGTTGGTAACGCAGGCGATCAAAACCTTTTTGGTTTCCGCTTTCATGTTGTTCATCTTCAACCAAATTCTCATTCGCCACTTGGAAAAAATCGCCGCCAAAGCGCGCGACTTCAGCCTTGACGATCCCAGTGTCGCCTTGCGACTTGATCGCAAACCCAGCACACACGGGCCCGACGAGTTGGAAGACGTGGTTTCAGCTTTCAACCAAATGCAAGACGCCTTACAGCGTTCCTACAGCCAACTGCTGGACAACCACCGCGAGTTAAACCACCACAAGGAGAACCTGGAGCGCCTGGTTGAAGAGCGCACCTCGGAGCTGCACGCCACCCAACAGAGCATGATTCAAACCGCCCACCAAGCAGGTATGGCCGAAATCGCGATCGGCGTGTTACACCACATTGGTAATACGCTCAACAGCCTCAATATCAGCGCCCATGTCATCAATGAGACGCTGCGCAAATCGTCGATTGAAAAGGTGGGACGGGCCAACCAATTGGTCGACGATCAGGGCGATCAGCGCCAGACCTTTTTGGAATCAGATCCGCGCGCCCGTAATTTGACCACCTATTACTACCAAGTCGGCAAACAACTGTGCCGCGAGCACGAACACCTGGACCGTGAAGCCAAAAAGCTCGAAGGGTTCATTAAGGACATCAAGGACACCATCTTCTCGCAGCAAGAATACGCCCACGTGGGTTCACCGGCGCAGTCGATTGATCTTGCCAACCTGTTTCGCGAGGTGCTGCGCTTGGAACAGCTTTCGTTGGCCCAAGCCCGCATTGAGATTGACCTGGCGGTGGACAACACCACCCCCCGCACGGTCTTACCCGTCAACAAGGTCCGTTTTGTCATGCACCAGCTTTTAAAAAATGCGCGTGAAGCGGTCAAACACAGTGAAACCAACACGCTCGGCCGCATCCAGTGCGCCATTCGCTATCAGACCGACACCAAGCTGGTGCAATTTGAGATACGCGACAACGGTGTCGGCATTAATGAGCAGGACCTGCTCAATATTTTCCGCTCGGGTTACTCCACCAAAGAAGGCAGTCGCGGCTTTGGCCTGCACGCGTGTGCCAATATCCTCGCCGAACTAGGCGGCAACCTCACCGCCCACAGCGCGGGGCCCAACCAGGGTGCGACTTTTCAAGCGGCCTTCCCCATCAAAGCCCGCGAACTGCGCGACCCGAAAATGGTTAATTAAACGAGAAGCGGCGCGATGCCCGGCCTTCACGCCACATTAGGAAAAAGTGCTTTGTAAACCGGCGGCCTCGCGCCAATCGGTGCGGCAGTAACGCAACTGGGTAGTCACCCCAATTTGGTGTTCGGCGCACAGGGCCAAGGCGTTGGGTGAAAAGCCCTCGAGCGAGAAAAAACCGGCCAAGGTTTCCGCGGTGCCCTCCGCCTCACGGAAAAAGCGGATGCGGGCCAGGAAATCTTGAACGGTATCGACGTCGACCCAACGCTCGCCACACACGACGTCGACCAACAGCACCCGTCCGCTGTTATCGGTAATCTTGAGATCAAAACGACACTTGTCGCCGATGCGTTTTTCCGCGACATAACGCCAAAAAACACGGTCGACTTCAAAAGCAGGTTCGTCGTCGAGATGCTGGAAATATTCGCGCAGCAGGAAACGTCCGCGTTCCCGCATGTCGTAGCCCAATTGCAAAGCGGCAAAACGCGGCGAGACCTTGTTAAGCAAACTCTCCAGCGTTGCATAGTGTTTGCTCAAACTATTGAGACGTCGCTGGTAAACGCCGTCGAGGACGTCGACGGGATCGCGGTCGCCGGCAAAACGCTGATGTAACACCAATTGCAAGGTAGGGTCGCGATGGCCCTGATAGACGCGGTGACGGGGCGTGGCCAGAATGAATCCGGCACGTTGGAGCATTTCCAAGCGCGTTTGCACCGCGTCAGCCAGGCTGTCGTCGCGTTCAAGGTGCTGCAAAAGCTGGGCGACCGACCAATCTTTGCCAGGCCGATCACTGAACACAAACATCAGCTCGCGATTAAGCGGATCATCCATGTCGAGCCCGGAGTGCTCGAAATCGAGCATCCAAGCCTGCGCCAAAACCTCATCGCGTTCGCAAAACACGCGCGTGACAGCTTGTTTGACAGCCGGTGTTTGATCGAGATCGCGACCTTCGCGCGCGGCGCGGCGCACGACCTGGGCAATGGTCCAGCCATCACCCTGGGTAATGCTGTTCAATAACAGCGCCGATTCATTGGTGAGGCCGACATCGTAAGCTTGGGCATAGCGGAACACCGCCTCGAGCCCTTCTTCAAACGACAAACAGGGATTCCAATCGTAGAGCGTGACCGCACCGCTGCACAAAAGCGCGTCCATCATCTTGGCTTGGCGTCCACGCCGCGAAACGGTCAGCAGCATGGGCGCGTGTTTGGAGGTCAACCAGGGCTCGAACAAGGTGGCGGCTTGGCCGTCACAAATCTGCCGATTCGCGTCGCCGGTGACGACGTGATCCAAACGTTGAAACTGATCGAGTAGCACCACCACCGGCATTTCGTAAAGGACGGCGTAACGGTGCGGCGCGCCAAAGGCGAGTTCGGCCATCTGTTCCGCGCGGCCCCCACCGGCGAGTTGCTGGAGGCGGCGCGCATCTTCGGCCATGGCGTTTAATTGATGCGCCTCGGCCATTTGCACGATTTCATTAAAGTCGTAACCCTGGGTAACACGGTCTGGTTTGTTAACACGAAAGGCAAGGTACTGCGATGCAAAAGCGCGGAAAAATTGTTCGGCCAAGTTGGGCAACCAAATGCGCGCGGCGGGTAGTGCAAAATAAAAAGGCACGACATTTCGGCGCTGTTGCCACAAGCGGTTGAAGAAACGCTGCAAAAACGTTGATTTACCACTGTTGGCGCGACCCACAAGGGCACAACTGGGCGCCAAGCCCTTGGGCACATAGGTCAGCCATTGCTCAAAACGACGTTCATCGGCCTCGCGCGCCACATACAAGGCGTCGGGTCCCAAGCGTTCACTTAGGGGAAAGGGGTGGGGTGTTTCCTGTCCTGTTAACAAGCAGACGCTCCTCAGCTTGATGAAGTCAACCGGCATTACTTTAACCCGATCCGCGTAAGCTTTCTTTGAGGAATTTACGCCGTGAGGAGAGAAAGCACGACAAAGTCACATCCCGCTGACGCGGCCGGGCCGAGACAAGCGACGGGAACCGCTGACACGCGTGTTAGGATGGGCCCCGTTATTCAAACCAAAGCGGGCGGCGCCCCCGACGTATCGAATCCAGCAACCACGACTGCATCCTGACGCCGCCTTCTTGACGACTTTCCGACGGCAAAGCGAATAATCTCGTGATCTCCTTTTCACGAAAAGTACGCGTTAACTTTATGGAGTAGAACCGCGTATTTTTTGCCGTAGCCCTTGCGTTAGGACAACCAAAACACTGGTTGGTGCGACTTACCATCGAGCCCTGGCTCGCAGATTTGACGAAGCCTCATTTGGACAAGGGAACCATTCTTAGGGAGTAGACATGTTGCAAAGCCTCACAGGACGATTGATCCCAACGCTTTTTTTTGTTGCCGCGTTGTTGGGTGTCGTCTCGCCGATCCACGCCGAAGAGCCGCCCTTCGCCCGACAACCGGGCCTCAGCCCCGACGGCACACACATCACCTTTTCATTTCAAGGCGACATTTGGGTACAAGCCGTTGACGGCGGCAACGCCCGGCGCCTCACCATTCACGAAGCCTACGACGCCAACCCCATGTTCAGCCCTGACGGCCGTCACATTGCCTTTGACAGCGACCGCAGTGGTAGCAGCGACGTGTGGGTCGTCGGCGTCGACGGCAGCGCGCCGCGCCGCTTGACTTTCTGGGACGGCAACGACACCCTCAGCGGCTGGATCGACAACGACCACCTGCTTTTCACCACACTGCGCGCGGACAACCCGTTTTTTTGGACCAGTGAGTTCATGCAGGTTCCACTCAAAGGCGGCACACCCACTCAATTCATGGACGGGCTCGGCCGCGAGGGCTCGGTTTCACCCGACGGCCGTTTTGTCGCTTTTGTCGACGGTGCGACCCGCAAATGGCGCCGTCATTATCGCGGTCCGGCCAACCGCGAACTGTGGCTGTACGACACCAAAAAGAAGACGTACCACCAACTGACCCAGTTCGACGGCAGCGACGATTCTCCGCGCTGGAGCGGCAAACGCCAAATCACCTTCCGCAGCGACCGCACCGATGTCCAAAACCTTTACCAATTAGATATTGACGACCAAGGTAAAGCCAAAGGCGAACCGCGCGCGATTACCCAAGAAAAGGCGGAAGACATCCGCTATTTCGATATCGCCGCCGACGGTCGACTCATCGTTTTTGAACGCGACGCCCGCCTCTATCGCCAACAAGTCGGCGACAACAACGCCACCGCAATTGACATCAACATCGTCCACGACAACCGTTTTGCCAATCTGGAGCGCACCGTCAAAACCGACGGGGCAAGTAACTTGGCGATTTCGCCCAACGGCAAATTGCTGGCCTTTGCCGTGCGCGGCGAACTCTACCTCATGCAAAACGACGAAAAGAAAAGCCGTACCGTGCGTCTGACGCAAAACCCGGCATTTGATCGCGACCCCGTCTGGATGGACGACGAAACCCTCATCTTCACGTCCGACCGTCACGGGCAATATGACTTGTTCACCTTGACCTCGGCCGATCCCGACCAAAAGAACCTCTTCAAAACCCTGCACCATCAGGTCACCCGTTTGACCGACACCACCGTCGATGAACGCGATCCACTGCCCTCGCCGGACCGCAAGAAACTCATTTTTATGCGCGACGAAAACAACCTTATTGTCGCCGACTATGCCGACGGCAAACTCAGCGACGAAAAAACCTTGTACGAAGGTTGGTCGGGTCCCGTCGAACTCTCCTGGAGCCCCGACAGTCGCTGGTTGGCCTACGTGCAGGAAGATCTGACCTTTAACAATGACGTCTACCTGCAACCCGTCGACGGCTCGCGCCCCGCCACCAACATCAGCTTGCACCCGCGCATCGACCGCATGCCGGTTTGGAGCCCCGACGGCACCAAACTCGCCTTCTCCTCCGCGCGCGAAGGCACCGATTACGACGTTTGGTTTGTGTGGCTGCGCAAAGAAGACTGGTTGAAAACCAAAGCCGATTGGGATGAAGCCGACGATGACGAACCCAAAGAACCCAAAAAGCCTAAAAAAGAGGACGCCGAGGACGACGAGGACGACGACAAGAAAGACGACGCTGTTGAACCCATCGTCATCGAGTTTAAAAACATCCACGAACGCCTCGTCCAGGTCACCAGCGCCGCCGGCTTCGGTATGCCGATTGGTTTTGACGCCAAAAGTGAGTGGATCATCTTCGGCAGTAACGACGCCAAAGGTTCAACCGGCGCCAACAAGCTTTACAAAGTTAAGTGGAACGGCGAAGACCTCGAAAAAATCGCCGATGGTGCCGGCGGCTATCGCGACCTGCACATGGCACCGGACCACAAAACGCTGTTTGCCGCGATCGGTCCCGGCCGCATTCAACGCACCAGCCTGCCCGACGGCAAAACCACCAACCTCGGTTTCCGCGCCACGCTAACCATCGACCACCGCGCTGAAATGGCGCAAATCTTCGACGAATCCTGGCGCATGATGAACCAACGCTTTTACGATCCTCAATTCCACGGCGCCGACTGGCAGGCCGCCCATAAAAAATACCGTCAGTGGGCCCTGCGTGCTTCCACCCGCCGCGATTTCCGCGACGTCTTTTCCATGATGCTCGGTGAATTGAACGGCAGTCACATGGGCATGTACGGCGACGACCGCTACGAAACCGAAAAAGAGGCCTGCGGTAAACTCGGTGTGACCTTCAAAAACACCAAAAAAGGTCTGGAAATCGCCCACGTCATCGAAGACACGCCGGCCGACCGACCCACCTCAAAACTCAACGTCGGCGATCGCATCCTCACCGTTAACGGTGAAACCGTCGGTCCCAACCAAAACATTTACGAGTTACTGGTCGGCACCGTCGGCGAGAAAACCGTCCTGACCGTGGCCGACAACAAAGGCAAAGAACGCCAAGTCGTCATTCGCCCGGCCAATTCAGTCCGTGGCGAGGTCTACGAGGAATGGGTTGATGAACGCCGTGCCCTGGTCGACAAGTACTCCAACGGTCGCCTCGGTTACGTCCACATCCGTTCCATGAGCTTGGAATACTTCTACCGCTTCGAACAGGCCTTAATTGCCAGCGGCATGGGTAAGGACGGTTTGGTCATCGACGTGCGTTTCAACAACGGCGGCTGGACCACCGACTACCTGATGATGGTGTTGAGCGTCAAACAACACGCCTACACCATTCCGCGTGGCGCCGCCGCCGATTTGGAAAAGGAAAAGGCCCACTTTGCCAATACCTATCCCTACGGCGAACGCATACCGTTTTCAGCCTGGACCGGACCCGCGATTGCCATGTGTAACCAGTTCAGCTACTCCAATGCCGAGATCTTCAGCCACGCCTTCCAAGGCTTGAAGCGCGGCCTCCTGGTGGGGCAACCCACCTTCGGCGCCGTCATTTCCACGGGTTCACGGCGCATGATCGACGGCACCCGCGTGCGCATGCCGTTCCGCGGCTGGTACTCCAAAATCACCGACAAAAACATGGAAAACGGACCGGCTGTGCCCGACATCCTCGTACCCGAGGCGCCAGGTGAAGGCGACACCGATCCGCAACTGAAACGCGCCGTCGACGAATTGCTCAAACAAATCGACGGTTAAACCCAACAAGGACACTTGTTAGGTTGAAACAACCACCAAAGGGGAGACCGACGTCTCCCCTTTTTTTATGAGTTGTGCCACGCGACGCCTTCACCTGCCGTTAAAACCGGTCCGTGAAAGCCAGGCAAATAAAGAACGGAGCGAGTGTTTCCACCCAGCCTTGCGCCGGTAGCGGGTTCGCGGGAGGGCGCCGTGCTTTTCACCGATCCCCGCCGACACACCTGCCCGCAAGCGCCGTAATGTAGGGTAAGATGGCGGAAAACCCACCGCGGAGGTTGCCGTGACCATCCTCGAAAACGACAAAGTCGACTTTATCGGCGTGGATCGCGCCTCGGGCGCCGTCGTCCTCACCATCAGCGACCACCTCGATTGGGAAGAAGACCCCCATCACCACGAACAGGTCCTCCGTGAAAAGGTCGGCGCCTACCAACGTTTTATTGAAAGTGGCGACCTCCTCACCGCCTATCCCGACGCCGCCCACCGCGACGCCGTCATTAACTTGGTCACGCGTGCGCGCATCGGCGCCGAAGGTCGAGCCTTGGTGGAAACCGTCAAAGGCGAGTTGAAACAAGTCGGTATTGGTTTTCAGCGCGTCATCTTGGCCCAGGAACCCGACGCCTAAGCGCAACCTCATCCATCTAATCCTCACCCGGCCCTCAATTTCGGCTCATAACGGCACTTTAAAATAGCCCGATCCCGACCTTGCATCTGATTGGTCAAAAATGGCGACGCCCCGAGCCACGGTCGCCGCAGACACAGCGCCCACTTTTCCTTAACGCGCGGCCAAGGTGACCACGAACCACGGGTTAACTCACGCAACCCCGCTTCGCCAACGCGGCGATGCCGGGATGTGTTGCGCCTCACGGCAACCCAGCCAGGTTATCTGTTACTTGTCAGGTAAGCGCCGTTTTTGTCAGGTTCGGCCCAGCCGAGTGCCAGGCCGAATCATCGCCATTCTGCTTCCTGCACCGCGCAACCCACCCGCCACCACGGCGGAACGGTTGAGTGGTGGTCCTGCGCCCGCACATGACAGCGCTGTCTTAACCGAGACATTCGACGCCTCTTCCTTCCTATTACTTGATTTCAATCCCTTTAGGAGAATTTATGCTTCACACACTTCGCTTTCTCAATGCGGCTCTGTTGACCGCCTTTTTTCTGCTTCCCACGTCACTCACAGCTCAGGTCTTCCAGGCTGAAGATTACCGCTATTTCCACGACACGACCCCTGGCAACGCGGGCCGTGTTTACCGCAACGACGATGTCGACATCGAGCTCACCACCGACGACGGCGGCGGTTACAACGTCGGCTGGATCGCCCAAGGTGAGTGGCTCACCTGGTCCGGCCTCGACATCCCCGAACGTGGCGACTACGTCATCAAGGTCCGCGTCGCTTCGCCCGAGGGGGCCCGCTTCGTGCTCGACCTCGACGGCGGCGCGCGCAAACTGGCCACGTTCGATGTGCCCGACACCGGCGCCTGGCAAAACTGGACAACCCTCACCGAAACCGTCACCATCGACGCCGGCCGCTACCAACTCGGCGCCTACGCCGTCACCCGCGGTTGGAACCTGAACTGGATCGCCGTCGAACGCAAAGACACCGGCGGCAGCGACCTCGTCCGTTTCGAGGCCGAAGACTTCGAACAGGGTCACGACACAACGACCGGCAACGAGGGCGGCGCCTACCGCAACGGTGATGTCGATATCGAAGCCACCACCGACGAGGGCGGCGGCTACAATATCGGCTGGACTGAAGCCGGCGAACACTTGACCTACCCCGCCTTCGACGTGGCCCAAACCGGTTTTTACGCCGTGCGCGCCCGCGTCGCTTCGCGTTCGAATCGCGGCGCGCTGGCCTTTCAATTGCGCGGGGATCGCACCCAGAACCTCGGTCAAATCGTGATTCCCGATACCGGCGGCTGGCAGAACTGGACCACCGCCACCGTCAACGTGTTCCTCGAACAAGGTCGCTACCAACTCCATTGCCGCATTGAATCGGGCGGTTTCAACCTCAATTACCTGGAACTGGCGCCGTCCGAGCACGCCGATCACTACGCCGATCGCGCGCGTGGCGAGTGGAGTTTGTTGGTGGTGCCCGACACCCAACACTACGCCCAAAACCGCGAAAACGCCCCGATCCAACACATGCGCAACGCCTTTAGCTGGATTGTCGCCGCCAAGGACCAACTCAATTTGCAGTTCGTTCAAGGCCTAGGCGATATCACCGAAAGCTGGAACGCATCCTGGGAATGGGAAAACGCCGTTTCGGCGTGGGACAAACTCTACGGCGAAGTGGCCTTTATCCCGGTCCAGGGCAACCACGACTCACCCGCCGCGCTGAATCGCTACTTCCCCGTCGCCAACTTCATCAATGAGCCCTGGTACGGCGACGATTTTGGCGGCATTGAAAACTGCTACGCCGAGAAGGTGATCAACGGGGAAAACTACCTGTTCCTGCAAGTTGAAAGCTACGATCCCTATTCCGACTACCGCCCCGAAGGCATCGCTTGGGCCAAGCAGGTGCTGGCCGATTTCCCCAACCACAAGGTCCTGTTGGCGACCCACGACATCTGGGGTACCCAGGTCATTCGCAACGAGCTGCTGACCCGCTACGACAATCTGGTCATGACCAACGCCGGGCACCACTGTGTACGCGAAACCGCGTTTGTCACCCACGGCCCCAACGGCGGCGTCTCGCACAACTTCGTGTGCGATTATCAGTGTGACAACCACGAGGTGATGCTGCTGCGGTATTACATTTTCAGACCGCTCGAGGATCGCGTCGACTTCTACACCTTCTCGCCCATTACCGGGCGTTTTGAAAACGATGCCGACTCACGCGGCTCGTTCCCGTTAACCCAACGCAACCCGTAACGGAGAACGGCAGGGGAACCCCGTTCCCCTGTTTTCCTAGGTACTTTCACCAACGAGAATTTCGGCCACACGCAAGCCGTCAACCGCCGCGCTGACAATGCCGCCCGCGTAGCCGGCGCCTTCGCCGATGGGGAACAGACCGGTCACGCCTTCAGCCTCAAAACGCTCGTTGCGCGTGATGCGGATCGGCGAACTGGTGCGACTTTCAACCGCGAGAATGTTGCCGTCGGCACCGCCGTATCCGCGAATCAGACGGTCAAAACGCTGGAAGGCCTGCTGCATCGGGGTGGCAATCCATTCCGGCAAAATCTCCCATAAATCCATCGCCTCGACGCCAGGCCGAAAATGGCCGTCGGCCAAGCGGCCGCTTGCTTTGCGTTTGACGAAATCGTCAATACGCATGGCGGGCGCGCGGAAGGGATCGCGCGTGGCGCGAAAGGTAATCGCCTCGAGATCGCGCTGGAACTGAATGCCCATCAACGGGTGTTGTGCATAACCATGCGCGACCAAGTCCTCGGGCGTGACCTGCACGACAATGCCGGAATTGGCAAAAGGCGCGGAGCGGTTGGCGTTACTCATGCCGTTAATCGCCATGTGTTCCGGCTCGGTAGGGCTCGGCACAATGAAACCGCCAGGGCACATGCAAAACGAGTAAACGCCCCGTTGGCCGATGCGCGCATCGTCTACCTGGTGGGTCAAGCGGTAGGCCGCCGCTTCCAGACCGCCCGGCGGTTGCGGGGTCCCGTATTGCGACTGGTTGATCAATGCCTGCGGGTGTTCCGCGCGCACGCCCACCGCAAAGGGTTTGGGTTCAATCAGCACGCCGTCCTGTTGCAATTGGGCCAAGGTATCGCGCGCCGAATGGCCGATCGCCAAAACGACCGCACGCGCCTCGACAAACGAGCCGTCGGCCAGAGCCACACCTTGCACGCGGCGATTCTCCATGACAACGCGATCCACACGTGCACCAAAACGCACGTCGGTGCCCTGTTCCATGAGGTACAGCCGCATGTTTTTGACCAGCTTCACCAGCTTGTCGGTACCGAGGTGCGGGTGGGCGTCGACCAAAATTTGCGGCGGTGCGCCAAAGTCGACAAGACGCCGGTAAACCCAGCGAACGAATGGGTGTTTGATACGGGTATAGAGTTTTCCGTCGGTATAGGTGCCGGCGCCGCCTTCACCGAAGCAAACATTGCTTTCGGGATCGAGCACGCCGTGCGAACGCAGTTGGCCGATGTCGCGCATACGCGTTTCAACCGGTTTGCCGCGCTCGAGCAAGACCGTCGGCACGCCCGCCTCGCACAGAGCCAGGGCCGCAAACAAACCCGCCGGTCCGGCACCAATCACCACCACCGGCTTTTCACCTTGGCGCTGTGCACCGGTCGGCAAGCCGGTCGGACGCGGCACCTCGTTGGGATGGCCGTCTAAGCGTTTGACCTGATTGGGCAAAGGCTCGTTTAGGGCTTTCGTGAGCGTAAAAATCACGTTCACCACGCGGAAAACGCGTGGTTTTTTTCGGGCGTCAATCGCCTCGCGCACCACTTCGACCGCACTTATCGCTTCGGGCACGCGTTTAATCTCTTTGGCAATGCGGCTGATTAAGGCCGCTTCGTCTTCTTCGACAGAAATACGTAAGTTGTTGATTTGGTATAAGAAACTCGTCACAGCAGGTCAGTCCTCTAACATCACTTCCCAATCCTATTCGGCCGACCGTGGACCACGCGCCGATATCAACCGCTCAGTATACCCCGGTGCGCGGCCGGCGCGAAGCCCGAGCGTTTAACCCTGACCGGCGACGCCCCTGCCGGCGAACTCGGCTAAAATGGGACCGTGCCGGCTGCAAGATCCAGACAAATGCCGCCTCTTTGCCGACGGTCCCATTTCTACCGGTAGGTTTTTATGTCCAACGTTCATGAACAAGAGACCCTTCACATCCGCGAACAGGTCGAACTAGCGCCCCTGACCACCATCCAAATCGGCGGGCCCGCGCGTTTCTTTGCCGCCGCCAGATCGCGCCCCCATTTGGTCGCTTTAATCGATTGGGCACGCCGTCACGACCACAACTTTTTCATCCTCGGCGGCGGCAGTAACCTGCTGTTTGACGACAACGGCTATGACGGCCTCGTCATCCACATGCAACTCAAGGGCGTTACCCAACAAACCACGGATCGCGGCAAGGTGCGCCTGCGTGCGGCGGCGGGCGAGAACTGGGACGCGTTTGTGGCGCATTGTGTCACCCAAAACCTGGCGGGCTTGACCTGTTTATCGGGCATTCCCGGCTGCGTCGGTGCCGCCCCCATCCAGAACATCGGCGCCTACGGTCAGGAAGTCGCCCAAACCCTGCACCAAGTAGAAATCTTGGATTTGGACCGCAACCAAACCCGAATCCTCGACAACCGCGAATGTGCGTTTGCCTATCGCGACAGTATTTTCAAACGAGCCCTGCGCAACCGCGCCGTCGTCACCGCCGTTTCATTCGACTTAACCCCAAATGGGCGACCGACGCTCGCCTACCCCGACTTGGTCAAACGCCTTGGTGCCGACGCGACCCTCACCCAGGTGCGCGAAACCGTGCTGGCCGTGCGCCGTGAGAAATCGATGGTCGCCGACCCCGCCGATCCCAATGCCCGGAGTTGCGGCTCCTTTTTCACCAACCCCATCATCAGCGCAACCGCCTATGCCGCCTTCAAAACGCGCTGCCCGCAAACCCATCCGGCATGGCCGCAAGACGCGGACCGCGTCAAATTGTCGGCGGCCTGGCTGATCGAACGCGCCGGCTTCCACAAAGGCTGGGTGGCCGGTCGCGCCGGCCTCTCCGAAAAACACTGCCTTGCCCTCATCAATCGCAACCAGGCCAAGGCTTCCGACGTAATCGCCCTCAAAAAAGACATCCAACGCGGCGTATTCGAGACCTTTGGCATTGAACTTGAACCTGAACCCCTTTTGTTAAGCCAGGGTTTGAATTGACCCAATTATTATGGTGCGCTTTCCTGTAAAATGAAGGACCGGCCTCCCACGACTCGGACACACGCGTTTGTTTTGGATCGGACCCCACCGTTCCCTAGCCATGCTTTTCGCTTGTTTCCGTCCGATTCGTTCCAGCTTTCCCCAAGGAGTGTGTCATGCAGCTTTCTCTTCCCCACCTTGCTCAGTCGCCCGTCATTCCCGAAAGTTGTTTCGTCGATATCAGCGCCCGCATCAACGGCGACGTCGTTTTCGGTGAACAATGCAGCATTTGGTTCCACGTCGCCATTCGCGGCGATGTTCACCAAATTCGCGTCGGTAAACGCACCAACGTGCAAGATCAATGCACCTTTCACACCTCATTCGGCACGCACCCACTCACCGTCGGCGACGACGTCACCTTCGGCCACAGCGTCTTGGCCCACGGTTGCACCATTGAAAATCGGGTTTTGGTCGGCATGCACAGCACGATTATGGACGGGGCCGTCATCGGCCACGACAGCATGGTCGGCGCCGGCAGCTTGGTCACCGAAGGCAAAGTGTTCCCGCCAGGTGTCCTGGTCATGGGCCGTCCCGCCAAAGTTATTCGCGATTTAACCGAAAAAGAAAAAGCCATGCTCATTGAACGCGCCCAACACTACGTCGCCTACACCACCGCCTACCAATCCCAGGGCAAGTTCACGACGTGGTCCGACAACCTTTACCGCCGCGAACTCGCCGCCTTGGAAAAAGCGCCGGCAAGCGCCTCAGCCTTAGGCTGACCGTAACTTTTGACATAGAGTCGACGTAAGGAAAACCTTAGAATGAACCGAAGTCTCGAAGCACTGGGGGTCCCATGATCTTTCGCAAAACACTTTTTTTGTTGCTCCTGAGTTTGACGGTGCCGGCCCTCGCCGACGCCGACATCAAACCACCACAGCAACTGAAACCCATTGAATACCAACCCTATGTGGCTTCGTTGGTCTCCAATTACCTCAGCATTTACCACTACAGCGGCTTGGATCTCAACAACGAGACCGCCAAACGCGTTTACAAAGAATACTTGGAGACGCTGGACTACAACCGCTTGTTCTTCCTGGAATCCGACATTCAAGAATTCCAGGCCTGGCAATCCGAATTTGACGACTACCTGCGCGTCATCCCGGCCAACCTCTCCAAAGCCTACGTCATGTACAACCGTCTGCGCACCCGCGTCGACCAGCGCGCCGACATCATCCTCAAACTTTTAGACGGCGAGTTCGACCTCGAAAAAGACGAAACCTACCAGCTCGACCGCAGCAAAGCACCCTACGCCAAAACCGAGGATGAACTCAACGACTTGTGGCGCCGTCGCCTCAAGGCCGAAATGCTGCGTTTCACCCTGCAAGGCACGCCCAAAGACGAGATGATGGACATCTTGCGCAAGCGCTACGCCCGCTTGAAACGCAACAACAGCGACCTCGACAATACCGACGTTTTGGAAACTTTCCTCGCTTCTGTTTGCCGCAGCTTCGATCCCCACTCCTCTTACCTGAAACCCATTACCAAAGAGAACTTCGACATTGAAATGGGTCACTCCCTCGAAGGCATCGGCGCCACCCTGCGTTCCGAGGGCGGTTACACCGTAATTACCGCCTTGGTTAAGGGCGGACCGGCTTATGGCAGCGGCGAGATCGCCGTCGAAGACAAAATTGTCGCCGTGGCGCAAGGCACCGACGGTGAGTGGGAAGACGTCGTCGACCTGCGTTTGGACAAGGTCGTTCAAAAAATTCGCGGCCCCAAAGGCACCAAGGTTCGTCTGAACATCATTCCCGCCAAAGCCGCCGACTATTCCGAAACCAAGGAAGTTTTGTTGGTGCGCGACAAGGTCAAAATCACCGCCATGGACGCCCGCGCCGAGATTCGCGAAGTCGAGGGCCCCAACCAACAGACCATGCGATTGGGCGTCATTGAAATCCCCAGCTTCTACATGGACACCCAAGCCAAAATCGCCGGCGATCCCAACTACAAATCGACCACACGCGACGTACGCAAGTTGATCCGCAAGTTGGAAGCCGAGAAAATCGACGGCTTGGTGTTGGACCTGCGCCAAAACGGCGGCGGTGCTTTGGATGAGGCAATCGAATTGACCGGCCTGTTCATCGACGAAGGCCCGGTTGTTCAAATCAAAGATCTTAACGGTCGCATTCGCGTCAACCACGATCCCGACGAGAACACGGTTTACACCGGTCCACTCGCCGTCTTGACCAGTGTCTTCAGCGCCTCGGCCTCCGAAATTCTGGCCGGCGCCATCCAAGACTACGACCGCGGTTTGGTGATCGGTTCCAAGTCAACCCACGGTAAAGGCACTGTCCAAAACGTGTTCTCGCTGCAAGCCTCCCTCAACAAACAAATGCGCCGCGCCTTCACCGAAGACGTCGCCGGCGCGTTGAAAATGACCACGCTGAAGTTCTACCGCATTTCCGGCGGCTCCACCCAATTCAAAGGTGTCGTGCCCGATGTCGTCATTCCATCACCCTATGACGACCTGGAAGTCGGCGAAGAAAACCTGGACTACGCCTTGGCCTGGGACGAAATCAAACCGGCCGAATACAAAAACTACCGCATGGTAACCAGCTTCGAACCAATGCTGCGCACCAATTCGGCCAAACGCATCGCCAAAGAGACCGAGTTCCAATACCTGAAAGAAGACCAGAAATACCGCGAAGAACAGCGCAAACGCAACGCGTTAACGCTGAAGCTGAGCGAACGCAAAGCCGAACGCGAGCGCCTCGAGAAAATCGAGGACACCCGCAACGAGGCCCGCAAGGTCCGCGTTTCGCCCATCAAAGTGAACGGCAAGTTTGTACTTGAAAACGACCAAGTGGTTCCCGAAGAGGAAGAACTGGTCACCAAAAAAGACGAGCCGGCCGCCGAAGAAGGCGAGGTCGCCCAAAACGACACGGACAAAAAAGAAGACGTGGAAATCCCCGACTTCATCTTGGAAGAAGGTTTGTTCGTCCTGCGCGACTACATCCGCTTACAGTCCGAAGGCATCGCCGGCGTCATCCCCGGCACCAGCCACAAAGAGAAAAACCCAGCCTTGGCGCCCTAAAATGCCAACGCCCTGAGTTACCAAAAGGCCCGTCGCCCTCCAGCACGGGCCTTTTTTTATGGCCTAAGCCATCACCAATAAAAAAGCCCATGCGCCGGCCGGCGGGATCCTGTTCTCCTCGGAAAGAATCAAAACTCACGCTAACCAAAAGCGGGAACCTTACTGAAGCCGACTCATCGGCTTCTCAGTAAAACCACACCGCTCAGGCACTGGTTGATCAACCTGCCTTTGCAACGGCTTTAGTTTTGGGCTTTGATTTGAGCGGCGCGTTGCAGGTACGGCCGACTTTTTTCCTTGTTACCCATACGCTCGTATAAGCCGCCGATGAGTGTCAAAACCTCAGCGGTCTCCACGTCGTTCGCGCCCGCTTCCTGCTCAACCACCGGCAAGGCTTTTTCCCAATGCGCCAAGGCTTTCTCGTTGAAGCCCCGTATCTCGGCGACTTTGCCGCGCAGAATGAGTAAATCGGCGTACACCATGGTCGGTTTTTCGGACCAGGCCTTGGTGCCGACGGCCAAGGTGGCTTTGGCTTCAGCGTCGGCGGCGGCGTAGTCGCGGCGGGCAAAAAGCACGCGGGCCAGGTCGAGACGGGTCTCCAAGGTGCGCCAATAGTCGGCGCCTTGGTGTTCGCTCATCAATGCGATCGCCCGTTTGAGGTGTTTTTCGGCGAGGTCGTGCTCGCCGGTGTCGCGGTAGAGCTGACCCAGCCGCGCGATGCTGCTGGTGGTGAGGCGGTGCTGTTCACCGAGTTTTTCCTCGCGCAATTCGGCAGCCCGTAGCAACAACGGCCGCGCCTTGTCAAAACGTTTCATTTTGCGGAACAGCGAACCCAGCGAGGTCATGCTGTAGGCCAGCTCGGGATGATCGGGACCTAAACCCTTTAACTCCTTGGCGTAGGCCTCTTCCAGGTACGGCAAGGCTTCCTCGTAATTGCCCATGAGGCTGATCATGTGGCCGACACCTTCCAAGCTAATCGCCACCTCGAAGTGGTCTTCGCCGAACACTTTGCGGCGAATAGCGAGCGCCTTCTTCATGTAAATCAGACCTTCGGGTCGGTTGCCGGAACCACTGAGATTGGTGGCGATGTTGTGGTAGTTACGCGCCACGTTGCCGTGTTCCTCGCCGTAGACTTTGAGGTTAATCGCCAAAGATTTGCGGTGAACGGCCAAGGCCGATTCGTAATCGCCCTTGGAGAAGTACAGCGTGGCCAGGGTCTCGTATTGCAGGGCCGTTTGTGGATGGTCTTCACCGTAGAACTGCGATGCGATTTCCACACCACGCGTCATGAGTTGCATCGCTTTTTCGTTTTCATCGAGATCGGCATAGATGCGGGCCAGGAACTCAAGTGTGTCGGCGGCCTTGGGGTGCGGTTTGGAATAGGCCTTGTCGTTAATTGCAACGGCCCGTTCCAGCGGCGCCACGGCGTCCCTGGGTGACACGGTGCGCGACAGGAAGTGGGCGTAAGCGACTAAGGATGATGCCGTAACCGGGTGGTCCGGCCCGTAGATCTTTTCGGTTAAGGCCAAGTTCCGCTCACGGAAGACCCTTGCTTCATCTTTGCGGTTCAGTTGCAGCAACACCCGGGCGACCTCGTTGAGCCCGCTGACCGTATCGGGATGCTCCGGCCCCAAAACACGGATTGATAGGTCCTGCGCCTTTTGGAAGTAGGTAAACGCCTCTTGGTTGTGGTTCATTTGGAAATGGACCTGACCCAGGGAACGCAGGGCTTTGATAGTTTTGGGGTGCGCTTCACCGTATTGCTCGCGTCGCAAGGCCACCACGGCCTCGGCCTGTTTTAACGCTTCGTCAAGGCGACCGTGGGCCCGCAAAAAAGCGGCGCGTTGCAATTGGCAAGCAGATCGCTCCGGGTGGGTTGGCGCAAAATCGGCATCGGCAATGGCCATCGCCTCATCTAAACGCGCTTCGGATTCCTCGTAACGGCCTTGGTTCATGTAGAAGCGGCTCAGCTCGCGCAAAACAGCGACGACTTTGGGGTGACGCTCGCCCAAGAGCGTCTTGGCGGTGGTCAACGCACTTTCCAAAGCTTGCTCGGCTTGATCGTAACGCGCTTTTTTGATCAGCAAACGCGCGCGCCGCAGCCGGCAGTCAACCCAGGCGGGGTGGTTGTCGCTGTAGAGGCGACGGTAAACTTCCTCGGCGAGATCGTAGTAGCGACCGGCTTCTTCGTAATCGCCCATGTCGTAGTTCAACTCGCCCAATCGCGCATAACCGCGCGCAATGTGCGAGTGGGTTTCGCCGTGCATGGCGCGCCGCTGCTGCAGCAGATTTCTTTGTAAGCTAACGGCCCGTTTGGGAAAACCCCAGTCAGCCCACAAGGCGGCCTGATCTTCATCCAGGGCCAACTGGTCCGCCGGTGACATCAAGTTTTTTTGGACTTGGGCCCGTTGGAAGGCTTGATCAGCCTCCGCGAACCGGCCGGTCATGGTCAGCAGCTTCCCACGCAGGTGATCGATGCGTGCGCGCGTTTCCTTGTTTTTATGGTTTAAGGGCGTGCGTTCCAGCGAGTCCATAATGCGCTGCGCATCCTGATAATCGCCGGCCAGAATAATGGTTTCAATGAGTTCTAGCTTTTGCAACACGCCGGCGGCAGGATCCTGAACCTTTAATAACGCCTGTTCTAAAAGCTCACGCGAGACCTGGTAATCACCGAGCGCGCGGTAGACCTGGCCCATAGAGGCCTGTAGGCGCGCTTGGACAACGGGTTGATCACCAAGCGCGGTGTCAACCATGGTTCGGCCCTGTTCCATGATTTGGTAGGCAGTGACGTCTTGGGTTTTGGCCAAATCGGGGTCGACCTGCTCGAACATGCCGACCAAAAACTGGGTCACCTGCTCGGCGGTGCGTTGCTCACGTTTGGCGAGGTCGCGTTCGGCCGCGACCAAGGTCCGTTGGTAGTGAGCAAAAACGGCAAAAAGCAGCAAAAACACGGCGGTGCCGGCCCCCATCGCCACCGGCCACGGATGGCGTTGCACCAATTTTTGCAGCCGGTACAAGGCCGTGGCCGGCCGCGCCTGCACCGGTAAACCGGCTAGATACGCGCGAATGTCGCCGGCAAAGGATTCAATACTGGGATAACGCCGCTCCGGGCTGCGTTCTAAAGCTTTGAGGATAATGGTGTCGAGGTCACCGCGCAGCTTGCCCGCCACGGCCAACGAATGCCCGTCGATCCGCACCGAACTGGGTTTGGCAATGGTGGTGTGATTCACCACACGCAAGATTTCACTAATGGCGGCGCCGCCGAAGTTGTAGGGCTTCACGCCGGTCAGCATTTCGTAGAGCATGATACCCATGCTGTAAACGTCGGAGGCGGCGCCCAACCGCAAGCCGTTCACCTGTTCGGGCGACGCGTATTCGGGTGTCATCATTTGTTCGGCAAGCATGGTCACGGTGCTCGCCTTCTCGGCGTCGGGTTTGAGAATTACAGCAATGCCGAAATCGAGAATTTTGGGAAAACCGGCTTCGGTCACCAAAATGTTTTTGGGTTTGATGTCGCGGTGAATCACCATGCGTTGGTGAGCGTGACTCAGGCCTTCGCAAATTTGCAGGAACAGTTCGAGCCGATCCTCAATTGAGCGGGCCGATTGAGCAAGGTAATCGTCGAGTCGCAGACCGTCGACATACTCCATCGCCAGCCAAGGTCGGCCGTCCGGCAAGAAGCCGGTATCGATCAACTGAGCGATGTGTTGGTGCTTCAAGGTAGCGAGAATGGCGCACTCTTTGAGGAATAAGTCGCGGTAGCCAGGCTGGGTGTAGGTCAGCACCTTAAGCGCAACCTTCAGCGATTCTCTGCCGATTTTGGCGCCGAGGTAGACAACCCCCATACCGCCTTGTCCGATCGCTGATTCAATGCGATACGGACCGACTTGCGCACCAATGTTCACTTCAACAAACCCGCCACCGCCGGCCATTCCTTCGGTTGGCCCGCTGTTGAGCGATTCAATAAAAGGTTCGAGATGGTCAGCGCCGGCGGCACGAACCAAACGCGACAATTCTTTAAGCGCATCTTCGCGACTTTTCTTGGCGGCGCCGTCGGCGTCGGATGGGATCGACTTCTCCAAAAAGGTTCCTCGCTATGGCCGGCAGAATACACCTGTCAGCCCTAACGTTAACGCGATTCGTGGGTCCTGGCAATAACGCCGAGAGCTTGACCATCGCGGCGTTCAACCAGAGACCGCCAAAGGTTATCTTCACGTTCATCATTCAAGCAATGCAGCCAAAGCGATCCTGCCCCGCCGCCCATCGCCCTAACGCAAAACGGCGCCCTTATGGACGCCGTCTCGGTCAAAATAGGGCTCGGCCCGCGTTAAATGGGGCAGAAGTTACCCATCATTTCCACCAGGGTCAACACAGAGGGTTGGCCGTCGCCCGACCAATCGTCCACTTGCTGAAACCAAAATGATTCGGAAATACAGGGCAGGTTTAAGGTAATGGTATCGCTAGAGGTCACCACCGAGCCATTCAGACGACGCAATTCAGCGGTCACCGTTTGAAGACCGTTGACAGCGTCGAGTTCCCAGTCGATTTCAGTGGCGAAGGGTTGCCATTCGCCAAAGCTGCCGTCGTTGTTGCGCAGGCGCATTTCGTTGAAGGTACCGCTGCCGTAAATGTACAGTGCGACGCTTTGCACCTCGGTAACAATCGCTTCACGGTTGATAATCAACGGAAAAATGGAACTGCTGCGGCCGAAGTTCTGGGTCCAGTAGCGAATGAACGGACCTTCAACGGCCTCGTGGATGCAGTCACTGTTGCTATCGGTCCGAACGGTGGCTTGGTCGTTGGATTGCACGTAGTAACCGACGCCGATTTCTTGGAAGCTATTGCGCAAGATGTTGGCGCGGTGACCGGTACTGTTCATCCAAGCGGTCATCACGACTTCAGGGGTGGTTTGGGCGGCCGCGATATTTTCACCCGCGCTGTTCCAAACGTAGCCGGCGGCGGTAATGCGGTCGCTCATACTGGCCTGAGTATCCAGGTCACAGTGCGAGAAAAAATCACGCTCGGCCATATTGGTGCTGTGGGTTTGCGAGCTATCGTCCAACAAGGCGTTGTGCTTGAGTGGCGGTAAGCCGCCGTTGTTTTGGCGTTCGATGTTAACCAGTTCAACGACCCGTTCTCGAAAGGAGCTCTCCTCGCCGACTTTGGCCGCTGCGGCGGCGTCCACGGTGGGATCGGCTTCGGAAAGAACCCATGCCAACGGCTCATAGACCCCGAAATGTTCGTCCGGCGCGCCCGGCGTCAGCGCTTCCTGACCGAAAACGGTCGCCGTCATCATCAAAAAAACCATCAAAACCATTTGAAGTCGTTGCGTCATGCACATCCCCACGTCTGTTCTCATCGTTCTCGCCGATCCGAAACCGGCGTTTTCCCACGGAGTTGCCCGTGGCTTTCGCTGTATTGGTATTACCCTAATCTAAGGCGTCGCCGGCAAAAACACCAGCCGGCCCCCCCGGTCAAAATGCGGCAAAGTAGCAAATGACACGAGATCGCGATCAAACCAACCCGGCCGCTCGGCGACCGGGCTGTCGATACGTTAGTGGCACAAGGCGAGGATCAGTCGCGAAACTTCGTTTTTTCTTCGATGGTGAGGTGACGAGGTTGGTTGGCAACACGCGCCAACCAAGCTTGAACATGAGGGTAGTCGTCGAGCACAAAACCGCCCTCATCGGCCTTGTGGGTATAGGCGTAAAGCGCAATGTCGGCAACGGAGTAGGTGTCGCCGGCAAAATAGGCACGCGCCGCCAAATGGTCGTCCATCAGCTTCAAGGCCTTCAAGCCGCCAGGCCGCCGTTCGGCAATTTTTTCTTGGAAACGCGCGGCATCGGGATGGTGCAACCAGAAGCGCGAGGTCGCAATGTAGGGCTCGTGGCTGTATTGTTCCCAGAACAACCAGCGATAAACCTCGAACCGCGCAGCGGGTGCAACCGGCAAGTAGGCCGTTCCTTCAGCGAGGTGTAACAAGATCGCGTTGGATTCCCACAGCACCGCCTTCTCAGGGGTGACCAAAACGGGAATTTTACCGTTGGGGTTAAGGGCCAGAAAGTCGGGCGTTTGGGTCGCACCCGCCAAAATATCTGTTTCGTGGTAACGAAAGGGCAGGTTCAACTGGTGCAACAACAGGGCTACTTTGTAACCGTTACCGGACGTAATGTAGTCGTAAAGCTGGTACATGCATTCCTCGCAATCGAAATAATGCCTCACTTGAACGAAACGAAAACCGCACAACTCGGCGGCATGGATGGGTTCGTTTCGTCACGCCAACCAGATACCTCACAGATTATACGTGACCAGGACTGAATCGCTTCGCTGTAACCGAAAACTACGCGATTCCCGGCGGTAAAATCACTCAAACGGTTGGGCTGCACCATCTCGAAAAATGCCGGCCCTACCGGCCAGGACAGCGGTGCTTTTCCCAACAGGTTTCGCACCGACGCTTGACGCTTGCTGCGTCAAAATTTGCACGATTTCATGCAGCCGAATCGCTTAGTTCAAGTCAAACCAAAGAAACCAGGACCCGGGGGGTTGCCCGAGATCCCGGTTTGGGTTTTCGTTTAAATCGAATCGTTTATTTTTCCAAGAGCTTCGGCCAGTTTTGATCGGCCTTTTCGATGAAACCGGGAATGTCGCCTTCCCACTTCTTCTGAATTTTGCGGTTGTAGTTCAAATAGAGTTTGCCGTCGATGATTTTCCAGGCATCGGGATCAATGCCGGCGGTTGCGTTTTGACTGACGGCGTAAGCGCAGTAGCCACCGTATTGCGGGGCGTATTTTTCGGGTTCCTTGGCAAACGCATCTTTGTTGGCCGCGCTGGCGAAATACCAGGTGGCGTCGTTCCATTCGAACTGGTGGCTTTTATCGCCTTTCACCGGCTTGGACTCGGTGAAGTAAGCCACGGGATCGTAACCTTTAATGGCCACCCCGAAAAAGGTTTGGTTGACCGGGTCAAGCGCCAACAAGGCCCCGGAAAAAAACAGAAGTGCGGTGGTACCAAGTAAGGCTTTGACCAAACCGGTGTGAACTGTCGTAGCACGCATAGAAACATCCTCCAAAACGGTTTCGTTTGTCAGACTGAATGACAGCCGGCAGGTCGAATCCATTCCAAGACCACACATTTTTCCGGCTTTTTTTTCAGGAGAAGGACGGAAGCACGCGAGTGAGCCTTAGCCGCGGCGGCGCGCCGAGGGGGCCGAGCCCAGCAGTGAGATACTCGAAGTAAAAAACTTATCAGCCATGTGAACAACCGATACTTCCTTGATTTCGAAGGTCACCGACACGGTCACAATATTTTTGAGGTGGTACATGTTGTAGTTCGCGCCAAAGATAAAAGCCGGTAAGGAAATCCCGTCAAAGCGCCAAGGCGTGCTGTGCAGCAAGGTGTGAAATTTACCGGCCACCATGTTGCCGATCTCGCAAATGGCGTCGATGGTTTCCTCGTTCATTTCATCGAACTTGGTGCCCAACAACTCGCCGGCAAGAAACATCGCGGTGCGCTCGCTGAGGTTGAGCGTCATGTTGCCGTTGCGGGTGCCGTGTAGACCGACGATGACCGACAGGGCTTTGGCGGCGGTGGTGAAACGCGAAACGCCCACCCCTTCCGGTTTGATGCCGGTCATGGCCAAACCCGCGATGGTGCCGTCAACAACACAGTTCATCAGCACCGGGTTAATATTGAGTTTACCGAAATTAGCGAGCTCCATCGGATACGCCTCCTCGAGTCAGACGAACAGCCATGTACCGTGAAGCGACCCGCGCCGTATGGACGGCAAGGCGTGGGGTTCGTACGCCCGGTGTCACCGCAAAGCGACGGAACGGATTGATGGCTTATGGTTTGCGATAGAGTGCAGCTTATCACTAAAACGGCGCAGTGGCGATAGGCGTGCACCAGACAGGCGCAAAAACGGCGACCGGAACGGCAAAAGCGCGCCGGCGGTCGGTTTGCGTTTTCATCGCCGCCGGCCCATCGGCAATGTTATGCTCACAGAATTCTCACAGGAAAAGACCCTGCCAAACAAGGAGGTTCATCCATGGCCAAAAGCGAAGGTGATACACGCTGGAAAAAGAAACGCGGCTCAAAGCGAAAACAGGTACTGGAAGTGGAGCTCGCGCGCATCAACGGCGGCCTGAGCGAGGAAGATCGGGCGGAAAAATATTGGCGCATGTCACAATCGCCGTTCGCGTTTTACCGCGGAACAGCCCATCTGTTTTATCGCGACCTGGCCGACGCCAAACTCCTTGGTAAAAGTCAATTTCTCAGTGAATACACCCTAACGTGGATCCAAGGCGATTTGCACATCAATAATTTCGGCGCTTTTGCCGATGCCGAAGGCGACGTGGTTTTCGACCTCAACGATTTCGACGAATCCTGGATTACCCAATACCTTTACGATGTCTGGCGCGGCGCCTGTTCACTGTATCTACAAAGCTACGACAACGGTTTTAAGCGCAAGCACCGCTTGGCCTACATCGATGAGTTCACCCACGAGTACCTCAATGAATTGGAAAAAGCTCAGGGGAAAGAGGGCCGCAACCTCGATAAGGTCACCATTAAAGAAGCCCACGGTCCGCTCAAAAAGTTTCTGAAAAAGGCCACCGAACGCAATTCGCGGCAAAGCATGCTCGAGGACTGGACCATCGTCGACGGCAACGAACGCCGTTTCGACTTGCGCGAACCCTTGCTCGAAGCGATCACCAACGACGATTTACGCATCTTGCGCGCCGCAATCAACGTCTACAAGGACCACCTCGATTCAGATCTACGCGGTGACGAAGCCTATTTTCAGGTGCAGGACGCCGCCAAACGCATTCACGCCGGTGTTGGGTCGCTGGGCACGCCGCGTTATTACGTGCTGATTCGCGGCGAGGACGACGATCCCCATACCTGCCGCATTCTCGACGTCAAACAGCAGGGCTTGCCTTCATTCTTTCCGTTCCTGGATGAGACGGCACGCGAGAAGTTGCTGGGTATGTACGACGAAAGCCGCGCCGGCAAACGCGTCGCTGAAGCGCAAAAAGCCATGCTGATGGACGCGGGCAAACACCTGGGCTGGATCACCATTCTCGGCCGCAGTTTCTCGGTGCGCGAGCGCTCCCCCTTTAAGAAAAGCTTTAAGCTGGAAAAGCTCACCAAACGCAAGGATTTCTTCGACATGGCGCACCACTGGGGCACCATTTTGGCAGGCGGCCATGCGCGCGGCGACGGCGACTACAACAGCAACCACATCAAACACATTTTCGAAGAAGCGGTGACCGGTCTGGTCCACAACCGGCGCGGCGCCTTCCAATCAGAAGTCCGCCTGTTTGCCGAAAGTTACGCCAAACAGGTGGGCGAAGACTACACGCTCTTCCGCGAACTGCTGGACAAAGGGCGCCTCAGCTAAAGCCGCCCTGGCGGGTCAGGCGGCCGTCCGACCCGCCTGTGCCGGCGGCAGGCGCACAATCACCACGGTCATGTCGTCGAATTGATCCATGCCGCCGACAAAGGAACCGTACTCGCGGCGAATCACTTGTAACAACTCGTTGGGGCTCATTTGCGGATGGCGCTGAACCAATTCAGCCAGACGCTGTTCACCAAAAACTTCGTGATGTTCGTTCATCGCCTCGACAATACCGTCGGTGTAAAACACCAAAATATCGCCAGGCGCAATCGAGATCGTGTTTTCCTCAACGACGCGATCAAACACCTCGCCGGCCTCCAAACCGATGGCCATACCGCGGCTTTTCACAAACTCGATGGTTTGCGCTTCACCCCGATAAAGGATCGGCGGGTTGTGGCCGCCGTTGGCCATGAGCATGGTGCCTTTTTCCGGATCAAAAATGGCGTACTGCAGACTTAGGAAAATGTTGGCGGCCGAGGCGCGATGGAACTGGCGATTAATGTGGCTCAAAGCTTCTTTGGGCGAGTCGGTTTCAGCCGAGTAAGCCTGCACCAAACCCTTGGTCATGGTCATATAAAGCGCGGCCGGCATGCCCTTACCGGAAACATCACCGATGACCACACCCAAACGCTCGCGGTCCCGCATCACAAAGTCGAAATAATCGCCGCCGACCTCCTTGGCCGGCTGCGAGAACGAGGCAATCTCCAGGCCGTCAAAGCTGGGCACCTTGGCTGGTAACATGCAGACCTGGGCTTTGTGCGCCATTTCCAACGAACGCTTCATGTTGCGTTCCTGCTCGCGGATGTTGAGCAAATTGCGTACACGGGCGCACAACTCACGGGCGTTAAAGGGTTTGGAAATGTAATCGTTGGCGCCGATTTCAAGCCCCTCGACCTTCATTTCGTCACTGGCTTTGGCGGTCAGCATGATGATCGGAATGTGGCTGAGGTCGCGGTCTTTGCGAATACGGCGACACATTTCGTAACCGTCCATCACCGGCATCATGACATCACTGATGATCAGATCCGGTTTGTGTTGGCGCGCCATTTCCAAGCCGTGACGACCATCGACGGCTTCAAAGACGCGGTAATCGCGTTCCATGGTGTTGCGGATATAGTCGCGAATGTCGGGGTGGTCGTCGACCACCAACACGGTTTCACCCAAACCACCGTCACCGGCGCCACCCGCTTTTTCCTGTTCGGCCCGCAAGTGGGCGATTTCGATTTGCGCTTGGCCAGGCGCGGTGAACTGGTCGGGATCGCTCTGATCCAAACACAGCTCGCCGGCTTTAAAGTGTTTTTTACCCAACGGCAGAACCACGAAAAATTGGCTGCCTTTCTCCCGCTCGGATTCGGCCCATACATGACCGTGGTGTAGCGACACCAGCTCTTTCACCAACGAAAGACCAATACCGGTACCTTCGCGTTCGCGGGTATGCGAGCCGTCGGCCTGACGGAAGCGGTCAAAGATGACATTGAGCTGGGCTTCCTCAATACCGCAACCGGTATCGGTAACGCACAACTGCACCGCGTCGCGGTTGAGGCGATCACGCGTCACCGTGATCGATAAGGTGATGGCGCCACCGCTTTCGGTGAACTGAAAGGCATTGGCCAGCAGGTTAAACAGGATTTTTTCGATTTTTTCGGGGTCGAACCACACCTCGAGATCGGGATCGGCGGCCTCCAGGCTGAGGGTGATTTCCCGCGTGCGCGCCAAACTATCGAAGGCAAACAGAATCGGTTTCACAAAGTCAGTGATGTTCACCTTGCGCGCCGACATCTTCATCCGACCCGCTTCCAAACGCGAGATATCGAGTAACTGGTTGATGAGCCGCAAGAGACGGCGGCCGTTGCGCAACATAATTTCGTGTTGCTGTTTCAAGCGTTCGCGCGCCGGCGGGGCATCCAGCCCCAGCAAACCTTCCAGCGGGCCCAGGATCAGCGTCAACGGCGTGCGGAACTCGTGGGAAATGTTCGAGAAAAACTGGGTTTTGAGTTTGTCCATTTCCATCAGTTGGCGCGCCTGTTCCTCGGTTTTGCGTTTCTCACGGCGTAGGCTTTCGGTACGCTCCATCACCATGCTCTCCAACTCAGCCGAGCGTTTGGCCATATGCCGGTAACGCCAGCGGTTACTGCCGTACCAAACGAAAGGCACCAGGAACGCGTAAAAAATCAATGCGGGTGTCGAGCGCCACACCGGCGGCACAATCTCCAACTCAATCGGTGTTTCCAAGCGGCTCCAACTGCCGTTACTGTTTGAACCTTCCACCAACAAGGTGTAGGTGCCGGCAGGCAAGTGCTCAAAAGGAATTGAGTTGGCCGTGCGCGGCAAACTCCAGCCCTCGTCGCGTGGTTTCAGTTTGAAACGGTACAGGTTGCGACGCGGCTGTGAAAAGTCCATGGCCGCAACCCCCAATTTCAAGTAGCTATCACCGTATGCCATGCGTATTTTGTCGCCGCGCAGCACCGCGTTCACTTCGATTTTGCCTTCGCTGGAATGAACGTAGGTCAGGGTTACCGGCGGTACGTAATCGCCCGCTTTAATTTCCTTAGGGTGGAAATAAGTGACACCGTTGGTGCCGCCAAAATAAATCCAGCCCTTGTCGTCACGGGTGAACGAAGCCCATTGGAAACGGTTGTTCAAGCCGTCGCGCATGTTGTAGTGCAGCGCCTCACGGGTATCGGGTAAATAGCGGGTCAACCCTTTTTCATGGCTCAACCACAGGTAACCCTGGTTGTCGGGCACCACCCCGTAAATCTCGCGGTCGGGAATACTGTCTTTGGAATCGTATTTGCGAAATTTGCCCTTCTTGGGATCGAAACGCACCAAATGACTGCCGGTGTTAAGCCAAAGCGTCCCCGCCATGTCGGCACAAATCATGTAAATCGAAAGCTTTTTGCTTTTGGTCATTTGGTCTTCGTTGAGGTTGTAGTGAACAAAGCGGCCTTCGGTCTCGTCATAACCGGAGAGAATGCCCTCATTGCCGCCAAACCAGACAATGCCCGCTTCGTCGACATAATTCGAATAATAGAATTGGCTGTTCAAATGGGTATCGGGGTTTCCACTCACAAAGCGTTTGAACTTTTTGTGCTCGGGGTAGTAGCACA
The DNA here is from genome assembly GCA_030429565.1 of Holophagae bacterium. GTDB lineage: Bacteria > Acidobacteriota > Holophagae > Acanthopleuribacterales > Acanthopleuribacteraceae > Acanthopleuribacter. Next base: position 141,527 of record JAUIFE010000022.1, read on the forward strand.
AGGCGCGCAATTCGGTCACGTAACTTCCGCCCACCACCCACAGCCGATTTTGGGCGTCGACACGCGCACTAACCCCTTTGAATTGCTTGGGGTTGAATTCCGGAAGGTATTGATACAAACGCTCAAAGTGGTCTTTTTCGCGATTGTAGGCATGCAGTTCGTGGTTGCCGAGAATGTAAACCGAGCCGTCCTTGCCGGCGGCGATATCGTTAATCCCGCCCGAGACCAAAGCTTTGGGGTTTTTATCGTCGGCGGCATAGTGAATGAAGGCCCTTGAGCCTGCCGGGCGACGATACAATTTATCTTCAACCACAGTCCACAGATCCCCAACCGAATCGACCTTCATACGGCGCACATCACGCGACGCGCCGCCTTCTTCGAGGGCGTCTTCATCCATGAGCTGAAAGAAATTGTTTTGCCGTTCGAGAATTTTGTTGAGGCCGGCTTCGGTACCAACCCAAACAATACCGCCTAAGTCCTGGTGAATGCTGAGCACGGACCCCAAAAAGAGCTGATTACTTTTGCCTGCGATATTGCCAAAGTGTTCCCAGCGCGCGAACTTACCGTCATAAAGGAACACACCGTTTTTCTGAGTACCGATCCACAAGCGATCATCGGCGTCGCGCATGAGACGGGTAACAACCAACCGATCAAAATCGGGCTGATGCTTGCCACCCCATTCGGGGTAAGAGAATTGTTGGTTGGCCAAATCAAACACGATTTGGCCCGCCCGCTCCATGCCGTCACCCAATTTGCGTTTAAAGAGTACCCACAACTGATTGCCATCCTTATAGAGGTGGGAAACCCGTGGGTTGTCGGCATCGGTACCAAAAAGGGCGGTAGGGGCGAGGTTGGCAATGACATTCGTCTTGGGATTAAAACGCGAAAGTCCGTTTTGGTTGCCGAACCAAATTTGGCCCTCGTCGTCAATGACCAGTGATTTGGCTAAATCGGGGAGCTTGCCCTCACCCTGGCCAGGGTTGGAGACCGCGAAACGCTTGAAACCCTTTTCGGCGGATAGAAAACGATGAAAACCCTGTTTGGTGGCGATCCAAATATTCCCCGCCGCGTCTTCGTTGATCGCACTGACATCGTTGTCGAGCAAGCCACTGTCATTGGTTTCTTCCGCTTCGAAGTTCTCAAACGGCAAAAAGGGATCGGAGGTCATGCTCAGACCTTCGCTGGTGCCAATCCAAATCCGTTTTTGGCTGTCACAAAAGAGCACGCGAATATCGTTGCTAATCAGGTAACCCTGTACACCGCGTTTGGCTTTAATCTTCCAGTATTCGTAGCCGTCATACCGGTACAATCCGACATCGGTCAAAATCCACAAAAAGCCGCGCGGCCCCTGAACCACCGTTTCGACACGAAACGGCATCCCTTCGTCACCTTCAATCCATTCTTTTTCCACCAAGACTTCGCGACCGGCCGACAGTGTCACCGTACTCCAACCGAACCAGACAACCAGGGCAAGCCAACCCAAACGCCCTGCAGCACGGCGCCAAGGTGCGGGTTGATCACCGCCGGTTCTCGTCAGTTGTTTTTTAAAAGTCATCATCACGGAAAAACCTCCGGGGTGGTGCGCGAGTCAGGCCCGCCAAGAACAGGAATCACAACCTTTCACGAAGTCACCCGTCTTGGTGGTAACGGCTTTGCGTATGGCCGACATAAACGCGGAAACAAAACAAGCGGGATCAAGGACAAAATCAAAAGGGTATCCAACACATTAGATACGCCGAGATGAAGGGTGGAGTTTCGCCTCTATTGAGGCTTAGCCTACACGCAACCCACACACCGACTCAAACGGTTTTTGGTTACCCAGCGCCACGACTCAAAACAGCCGCGAGCTAGAACACACAATGTAAAGGCCCTCGCCGCACACATTGGGATTGTGGTACATTAGGGGGGTTTCGCCAGGCACCCATGATGTGCCGCTTTTTGATGGGGTCCCAATAACCCCGATTGACCCGCCGCTTCATTATATCTGCGCGGGCACCAACTTCGTAATCACGGTGGTCCCCCACACCCAGCTTTGCTGTATGGAAAGGAGTCCACCATGAAAACCCTCGAAAATCCCATCACCTATACCCCACCCGCGTTTGAGCCCGAGGAAATGCTGCGACGCGCCGAGGAATATTACGCCTACGCCGACCAACGACGCAGTGTGCGCGAATTCAGTGATCGCGACGTTGACGACCGCCTGATTGATCTCGCCCTGCAAACGGCGAGCACCGCCCCTTCCGGTGCGCATAAACAGCCCTGGTTCTTCGCGGTGGTGCGCGACGCGCACATCAAGCACCAAATCCGGTTGGCCGCCGAACACGAGGAACATCTGAATTACAGCCAGCGTTTTCCCCAAGATTGGAAAGACGACTTGGCTATTTTTGGAACCGACGACGTCAAGGAATACCTCGATATCGCCCCCGTGCTGATCGTTGTCTTTAAAGAGAACTACCGCATGGTTAACGGCAACCGCGAAAAAAATTACTACGTTAACGAATCGGTCGGTATCGCCGCCGGCATGTTGATTGCCGCGCTCCATCATGCCGGACTCCAGACCTTGACCCACACCCCCAATCCCATGGCGTTCCTGAACGAAATCCTCGAACGACCCAAAAACGAGGTCCCAGTCTTGCTCATGCCGGTGGGTTACGCCAAACCTGGCACCCAAGTCCCCGACTTGATACGAAAACCGCTGGCTGAGATTCGCAAAGTGTACTGATCGTCATGCCGAGAGCCGCTGCAGCACGCAGGTTCTCGGCACGTCGCCCACCCACCGCACGCTTCTTGGGTTTGCGATTCGCAAAAAGCCGTCTAAGCTAGGCTACGGTCGTGACCGTAAGCGGCCGGCGTCGCGATAAACCGAAAACAGTGTGCACTTTATGACTCAACCCACCGATTCTTCCAATGACCTCGACACCGCCTTTTCCAAAGAGGTCGAAACCTACCACAAACTCGTTTTTTCTTTAATCCACCGCTACTACGGGGGTCGCTTAAAGGACCAGGCCGAGGACCTGTCACAGGACATCTGGGCAAAACTTTGGGTTCATTTCAAAAAAAATGAGAACAATGTGGTGAACTTCAAGTCTTATCTCTACAGAACGGTGCAAACCACACTGTGGGACGCCGTTCGCAGCCTGGATCCAACCTGTGACGAGGAAGAACTCGAAGCGCTTGCCGACCCGGCACAGGCGGAACGCGAAAACGGTGTGCTGGAACGCATGCAGCTCGACAACCTGATGGCGCAACTCAAGCCGGATGAACGTCGCATGATTCAGGCCTACCTCAAGGGATTTTCGAACCAAGAGATTGCGGTCCTCATGGGGACCAGCGAAGGTCGGGTTCGCAACTTGATTTCGCGGACAAAAAAGAAGCTCGCCGGCATGGGAGGTCGTTAATGCACTTAAACTTGGAACAATTCAACATGATTATGAAGAATCAGGGCGCCGAAACCGATTTGAGCGCCTGGCGTGAACACATTGTTTCTTGTCAACGCTGCAGCCGCGATTTCCGAGCGCTTAATGAATTAGATCAACAGTTAAAGGCCATGAACCTAGGCGACCAAGACCTCGTCAAAACCATGCCCACCCGCAAAAAGATTCCAGCGCGTTACATTCTCGGTGTCGCCGCCGTGTTAACCATGGCCATCGCCCCCTATTTTCGCGACGCCCAGAAGCCGGCACATGAGCCGGAACCAGCCGTCCCCGCCCTCGCTCAGTTGGAAGAAAGCGGAACTCAGGCGCCCCAAAACGAAGTACTCACCCGCGTTGCCACCATCAATTACCAAAAGAAAGTCGCTGATTGGGGTCAAACCGGTACCAACGTCACCGATCTAGTGAACACCCTCCCCGAGTAGGAAGGGCGACCGCGCTACCCTCTCCATCGTTTGCCGTAACCGCCTCGGAGGAGAAAGCGCGCAGGATGATGCCTGTTTTACCCGGCACGGTGTCGCGTTATGACTTAAAACCTTTATGAAGAAAGGCGCCGGGCGAGGTTGCCCTTGGTTGCCGCTTGCGCCCGACGGAAGATGCC
>JAUIFE010000004.1 GCA_030429565.1 Holophagae bacterium
CTCAAAACCGGAGATCTTGTGCCCGTTTAGGGCGGATAACTTGCAGGAGCCGTATACGAGGTCCGTACGTACGGTTCTGTGAGAGGGATGAGACGGGATTAATTGCCCCGTCTCACCCTACTCGATTGTTTGTTGCCGGCGTCGGCTAGGGCTCTTGGGTTGGGTCGACCACCGACAGCAACAAGGGATTGTCTTCAATTGAGACGATGGTCCCGTCCGCGGCCATGGCTTCAATTTCAGCCGCTGAAACCGGCTCAAGGACAAGCGGTGTGCCGTCGCCGGGTGCCGCCGTTGGCGCGACACTGCCGCTGACGACGACACCATTGTCGGGCGGTGGATCAATGCTGCCGTCATCGGGAGCGGTGTGGTTTTCGAGGATCGTCAAATTGGTTTCAATCAAATCTTTGGCGCCAATGTCCCACACGTAACTAAAGAATTCGTCGTTGTTGGTCATGATGAACTGCACCACATCGTCGGACCCCTGCCGCACCAGACTGTTTCCCAACCCGGTGCCGAGACCGATGGTTCCGTCTACCCAGGTTCCCACCGTGATGCCGTCGGGCGGGTTACCGTTGTACACCACATGATCCACCACGTCCTGGGTGGCGGTGTTGACGATTTCACCGGTCCAAATCATGCGCAGTCCGGCTTGGATGTTGTCGAAGCCGTGGAGCACCGCTGCGCCGCCAAGGACCATGGCCGGGATACCGGCAAAAGAGCCGGCGCCGGTTCCTGTTGCCGTCGCACCGGCACTGAACAGGGTGGCGCCGCTGCCAATTTCGACCGCGCCGCCAATGAATTGGAAGGCGCCGATACCGCGATTGACGACGTTGTGGACGCGTTCGGCCGTGGTCATTTCGGCCCAAGTGCGTTCTTCCTCGGTGAAGTCTTCGAGGTAGGGGTTTAAGTCGATGGGCGGGCCGGTTCCTTGGAAGGTTCCGGCTGGGGCGATGACAATGCCGGCATCGATGCGGAAGGCGTAACAGATCAGACCGAGGCAGTTGCGCACGCCCATGGGTTGTTCGAAATTCATGTCCATTTCGGCCGAGTCGGGCAAAACCGGCATGCCGTTGACGTAAATAGTGCCGGTTTGTCCCAGCTTGGGACGACAAGAACCGAGATTGACGCCGCTGTGGATGCCGCCGTTGGTGCCGGCCTCGTTGCCCTGCACGTGGGCGATAACACAGGCGTTGTTAGCCGCTTGATCGCCTGTAAAGTAAACGTCGTCACTGGGATTGAGGTCGTTGTTGAAAAAACCGATGATGTTATAGGGAACCGGGGTGTCGGGCAGGCCGTCGGCGGGGGTGTAACAAACATCGGGCTCGAAGTTAACAACAAAGGCATCGGCAGTATTGCGGCAGGCTTCATGAACACCCATGGACCGCCTCCTGATTGGTGCCGGACGGTAAAATCGCCAGCCGCGATTCGAGCCGACGCAACGGTTGATCGACCGGGTAAAAACCGCGCCAAGTCAGGTACACGCGGTAGTCGGCTGGATCGCTTGCGCTGAGGTCGAAGAAGAGGGTGTCGAGGGCCAGACCTTGGGGCAGCATGGCGCCGCCGTGGTAACGCGCCAGCAGCAGAGCGCGGTAGTTGGGTAAGCGTGCGTGTAGGTCGCCGTGCGGTGAAAGGCCTTGTAGATAGATTTCTTCGTCACCGAGTGGATAACCGGTGTATTGCAATGTTTCGTGGGCACAATTGTTAAAAGCGTCCTGGTAGTCGTCGGGCAGTTTGCGCCCGCCGGCATCCAGCCATTGTTGATCGTAGGTACCCGCTTTGTTTTTGCGCGGTTGCCATACCGGCGCGGTGGCGCCCCAGCTCATCGGCGTATAGGGCGTGGTGGGGTCGTTGATTGGCTTTGTTGGATCCTCGATTTGCGGCGCCGCGACCTGGTCGCCGACCGCGCCGGCCTTGACATCGAAGTAGCCACGCCCAACCGGATTGGCGGGAAAGGCTGTGACCGTGGCCGGGTCCTCGGGATCGGTGCGAAAGCTGCCACCGTAAGCGTGTTCGTAGGTCAGCGGTACCTGGGTGGCCGGCTCGGCTTCACTGAGGCGCCAGCCGCGCCAGCGTTTGCGTTGCCACCAACGTGGACCGCTGACGCGCAGTTGGTGTGCGAGTGTGCCGACGCGCATGGCCACCTCCCAAGTGCGAGCGGGCGCATTGCCGGGCGCGTAGGCGGTGGCGTCGAAGTAAATATCGGCGTTGGGTTTATACGGTACCAGGTCGGAGGCCCAGCGCAGGCTGCTGTTGGTGTGGCTATCGCGGTAGCGGTCCTGAAAATTGAGCGCGCCTTGGTCGGGCACGGGCAACAAAGGCGCGCCGGGGTTGTCGCGATCAAAGCGCATCGCGGCGCGCATGATCATCACACCGCGACGGCGACCTTGCGGGTCCTGATTCTGAAAAGGAAGCACGGGAAAGGGCGTATAGGTCACGAGTTCCATGGGCAAACCTCCGTCGCAGGTTGGGATCGCCGGGGATCGGTGTCGTGTGAAGGGTGTGGCCGTGCCGTGAGCGTTCATGGAGGATAAATCGGCCGCGAGCACTGAATAAGATGCGGGGTGGCGTGTGACGCCGAATAGCTGCGTTCACACGAAAAAGAGCTGGGATTCGGAAATACGATGCCAGGCTAACCGAAGTAAAGGCACTACCGCCATCCTATAGGCATAGGGTTTTGAGTTGTTTGGAGGCGTGTCGGCCACACCGGCAGAGAGGGGTCTTCTGAGTTCCGGCCAACCCCCGTCGGTCTAGAAGAAAACCCATCTTTAGGAAATGCATATTTGATGGGAATCGCTTCCAATGCTATAAATTGAAAACAAAAAACGAGCTGTGTTATGTTTTTTTAAAAATGTGGAGCTGGATGATGGGTTTAACCGAAGAGTTTGTCAAAGCGCAAAAAGAAATTTCAGCAGACGGCTACGAAATGTCCTTTGGGGAAATAATTAACCTCTATCGGGATGAAGAGTTAGTGATTAACCCGAATTATCAGCGATTGTTTCGGTGGGACATAAAACGTCAGTCCCGTTTTATCGAGTCGATACTTTTAAGTATTCCCGTACCGCCTATTTTTGTGTTTCAGGGTGATGATGGTGTATGGGAACTTATTGACGGGCTTCAGCGTATCTCGACCATACTCAAATTTACAGGCTATTTGAAAGATGAAAGTGGTCAGGTTGTTGAACCATCGGTTCTTACCAAAACAAATTTTCTCCCTAGTTTAGAAGGTAAGCAGTGGAAACCAAGCCCGTTGTACCCAGATGACGGTATTGGTGCAGCACTACAACTTCAAATAAAAAGAGCCAGGTTGCGAGTCGAGATCCTGCGTAGAGAAAGCGATGTGAATATTAAATATGAAGTTTTTCAGCGCTTAAATACAGGTGGCGCGATTCTTGAGGAGCAAGAAGTACGCAATTGTACTGGGTATATGCTGAATCCTGAATTTCAAGATTGGATAATTAGTTTATCTGAAAACGAGGACTTTAGAATAACTACTGATCAAACCAAGAATGCTTTAGAGAAGCAGTACGGGGTCGAGCTAGTTTTGCGTTTTCTCTCGTTTCGACTTTTTCAGTATAGATCAAGCCTTGATGTTCATGAGTATCTGGATGAATCATTGAGGTTTCTTGCATCTAGTGACAATTTTAACTACAAAGGTGAAGCATTTGTTTTTGATCAAACGTTCTCTATGTTAAACCGTGCTCTTGGCAAAGACGCATTCAAAAAATGGAATGGTATTAAGTTCTCAGGGAAGTTTCTTATGTCTGTTTATGAAGTTGTCGTTTCTGGAGTGTCCAAAAACCTTGAGACTTTACTCACGCTAAGCGAAGAGGAGCAGAACCAATTTGTAAGAGCGAAAGCAAAATCTTTATGGGAAGATCGTGTGTTTCAGAAAAATTCCGGTGCGGGCGTTAGGGGGACCACTAGATTGTTAAATCTTTTACCGATGGCAAAGGACTTTTTTAAGTATGAAAATTAAAACGATTAGTGATTTTCAGGATCTCCTAGATTCCGATTTCGCCTGGCGTCAGAAAGAAATATCAGATCTTAAGAAAGTAGTGAGGCGAAGCAATACTGATCAAAGTATGCTTATTCGCTCTGGAACAGCATTAGTTTATGCCCATTGGGAAGGATTTGTAAAAAACGCAGCGCAGGCTTATTTGGAATTCGTCAAAGGACAGAAGCTGAATTATAATCAGTTATCAGATTGTTTTGTGGTTTTAGGTCTTAAGAAAAAAATAAACCATCTTAAAGAAGCTAAGAAAACTAACCTAAATATCGAGCTTATTCAGTTTCTCAGGAAAGGACTAACAGAACGGGCTAATTTGCAACTTCGAGGTGCAATTAACACGGAATCGAACTTGCGCTATCATGTCTTTGAAAATATTTTAATTACAATAGGGCTGGATCTTGAAGCATATGAGACTAAAAAGAACTTTATTGATACAGAGCTTGTAAATAGAAGGAATGAGATAGCTCATGGTGAATTTATAAGGATTGATTACAATGATTGGTTAGTTCTTGTTGATGATGTCTTGGGATTGATTCGTCAGTTTAAGACTGATTTAGAAAACGCTGCGAGTACTGAGTTATACCTAGTATCCTAAATGTGTTGTTTGTGAACAGGTCGCTCTAGGTTTTAATTAAAGGAATCTTTTATTTGAAGCTGTAGCTTCTGTTGTTTTTCTCCAAAGAATAATTCATTCATAACTTTGAAATGATTGTCTAAGCCGTGTTCACCGCTGGGGGCGCCGCCCATGGCGATGGTTTCGCGGTAGATGTGTTCGATGCCTGGTTTTAGGGTGTGCTGCCAGGCCGTGTCGTCGAGCTGGTTGCGCAGCACGTTGACGTGCAGGTTGCCGTCGCCCGCGTGGCCGAAAATCGCGCTTGCGAAGCCGTATGCCATGCCGGTTTTTTTGACGAGGGTGACGATGTCGGCCAAGCGGCCGCGTGGGAAGGTGAGGTCCAGGTCGCGGAAAGGTGTGGTTTCGATAACCGCCATACCGATGCGCTTTCTCAAGGCCCACAGACGTGTCATGGTTGGGCCGGTGTCGGCGAAGACGGTTTCCAACGCGCCCTGTTGTTCGGCCAGGGTATCGGCTTGCTCTGCTTCTTCGAGTAGGGCGTCGCGGTGGTTGCCGTCGAAGCCGACCCACACGTAGGCCGCGACCTCAGGCGGGACGGTTTCGCCGAGCGCTTTGGCCGCAATGTCGATCGCGTCGCGTTCCAGGAACTCCACTTCCGATGGGGTGAGACCGGCGCGGAAAAGGGCGCACACAAAATCGCCTGCCGCGGCGATGCCGGGGAAGGCGGCGCGCAGCAGCATTTCCTCGCGCGGCGGGGCGATCAAGCGGAACACGGCTTTGGTGATGACGGCCAAGGTGCCCTGGCTGCCCAGAATGAGTTGGGTCAAATTGAGTCCGGAGGCGAATTTGCGCACGTCGGCGCCGGTCCACATCACCGTGCCGTCGGGTAGCACGATTTCTAGGTTGAGGACCCAGTTGCGGAAGGCGCCGTATTTGACCGACTTGGGGCCGGCGGCCGCTTCGGCTAAATTACCGCCGATGCGGCACCACGACGCCGAACCTGGATCCGGCGGCAGCCACAAGCCTTGGGCGCGTAGTTCGGCTTGCAATTCGGCGGTGATTTTGCCGACCTCGACGGTGACGGTCATGTCGCGGTGGTTGACGTCTAACACGCGGTCCATGTGGTTCATGCACAAAATGACGCCGCCGTTAACGGCCAAGGCGCCGCCGCTAACGCCGCTACCGCCGCCACGCGGGGTGATGGGAATGTTGTGTTGGTGGCAGAAACGCAAAACGGCCGCGACCTGATCGACGTCGTGCGGGCGCGCAACGGCCTCGGGCAAAAAGTAATGTTCGCGGGTTTCATCGGTGGCGTAGGGGACGAGGGCGTCGGCATCGGTGATCAACGCGCCGGCCGGGAGTAAGGCCGCCAGTTGGTTGCGTCGCTCGGGGGTTAGATGGTTGAACATAGGGTTCCTCATGTTGGTTTGGTGGGTGTTGTGGTTGGGATGAAGAGGCGAAGGGTGTTGTGGTTGGGAAGAAGGGGAATGAGTCAATGGGTTGCGTTTGCGGTTAGTTATGAGTTTTGTGGCGCCCCTCCAGGGCGCAAGCCTGTGTAACCCCGTAGACCCAGGGTTGAAACCCTTATGTGTCGCCCCGTTGGGGCTGCTGGATGTGGTTCGCCTCACGGCGAACATTCAAATTAATTGTGGTCCAAGGATGGCGGTGTGGACGCCCCTCCAGGGCGTCCCGGATCAAGAGGCGCGTTGGCGGATGAACTGGACCAAGGCCGCGATGCCTGATTCAATTTCCTCCGTTGTGTTGGAGCAAAACGAGAGGCGGATCTGGTTTTCGCGGCCGGGAGCAAGGGCGAAGTAACGCATGGGCACCACGATCACGCCCGCCTCGGCGGCGCAACTTTGCAGCCATGCTTCGTCGCAGGGATGGGGCAATGTCAGCGTGAGGAAGAAACCGCCTTTGGGTCGGGTCCAACTGACTTTGCGGCGCAGTGGGTCATCGTTCGGCAACGCGCGCGACAAAGCACGCAGCATGGTGTCGCGGTTTTTGCGGTAGAAGTCGCGTGCGGGAGCAATGCGTTCGCGCAACGAGAAGTTGTTCTCCAACAACAGGCCGCCGACCATGGCCTGGTTTAAGGCACTGGTGTTGACAGTGGTGAGGCTTTTGATTTTGGAAAGCGCGCCGGTGAACAGTTCGCGTTTCCCGTCGTCGCCAATCACAACAGCGTCGCTCACCAAAAAACCGATGCGCAGCGAGGGGAACAGCGTTTTGCTGAAGGTGCCCAGGTAGAGCACACGGCCGTCGCGGTCGCAGCTCTTTAACGTTGGCAAGGAGGTTCCCTCGTAACAAAACATGCCGTAGGGATTGTCTTCAATCACGCGCAAATCCAAGTCGGCGGCGTGATCCAACAACGCTTGTCGATTCTCCAACGGCATGTCGCACCCAAGTGGGTTGTTGTAGTCGGGAATCACGTACACGGCGCGCGGTTGCTTGCCCTCGCGTCGCAAACGCAGGGTGACCGCGACCAAATCGTTGAGATCGAGGCCTTGCTCGCCGCAGCGAACGGGTTCGACGCGGATCCCGAGCAAGGCGGCCAAGCCGGTGATGCCGATGTAGGTGGGATCGGCGCACAGCAAAACATCGTCGGGACCGCGCAGCAAGGCAATTAAAACCAAAGCCATGGCTTCTTGGCAGCCGTTGGTGACAACAATGTGTTCGGGTTTGACGTGGATATTTTCGTCGACGGCGAGATGGCGGGCCAAGTAGGGGCCGAGGATGCCGTTGGTGCGCCCATACTGACCCAACTCGCGCCAAACAAGCTCAGGCTCAACTTGACGGGACTGTGCTTCGTGGGTGACGAAGGGCGTGACGGCGGCCATGGCGGTGGGCACATCGAAAAAGGCTTCGGCCGGTCGGCCCGCCGAGAAACTGATCGCCTCGGGATAACGCAACTTCACTTCATTGAGGAAATTCATGACGGCCAATTGCGGATCAAACAAAGCCGGATTGACAGCAGACAAGGCGGGTGGAAAAGCGAGATCGATCATGGTGGTGACTCCTGAAACGGGCGCCCGGACGGACGCGCGATTATACAATGCATTAGGTTAAGGCGGCGCTGACGATCGTGGTTTGCGGCATGGGCTCCAAGCGGCCCTCGACCATGTGCAAGATTCGGTCGGCGCGGTCGAAATAGGCCTCATCGTGGGTGATCGCGACGACGGTTTTACCGCGTGCGCGGAATAGCGGCAATAGATCGTGGTAGAAGGTGCGGCGGAAGTCGGGGTCCTGGTCGGCGGCGAACTCGTCCATCACCAGAATCGGCGCCGGATCGAGTAAGGCGCCGACGAGACCGAGCCGTTTGCGCTGGCCTTGCGACAAAGCGAGGGTTGACCAGGCACCGTCGTCGAGCGAAACCTTGTGCTCGAGCTGGAACAAGTGTAACAGCGCGGTGACCTCGTCGCAGTCGGGGAGATTGCCGTAGACGCGGTCGAACAAATGGAAATCGGCGAACAGTGGCGCGAACAACAAACGCTGGGCGGCCTCGCCGGCGGGGTAAGCAGTACCGTCGACCAAGAGCCGGCCGGCTTCGGGTCGGTACAAACCCAACAGCAACTTGATCAGGGTGGTTTTTCCCGAACCGTTGCCGCCGACGACGAACACCACTTCACCGCGCGTCAGCGAGAAATCGAGCGGGCCGACGCCGAACGCGCTATCGCCGCCGGTACTTGGGTAATGGAAGGTGACAGCATCGAGCTGGATGCGGCGCCAATAGGGCGGCAACGTTAGCGGTTCGGGTTCGCTTTGGGTTAGGCTCGGCTGCTGTGCCAATTCCCGTTGCAGCCGTTCGATTTTGTCGACGGCAATGCCGAACCGATCCAGGGTAGGCAATAGGTCGACGGCTTGTTGAATGGCGGGCGTGAGGTACAGCATTACCAAAATCGTCGCGGCAAAAGGTGCGGGCGCCAGACCAAGCCAGGCCTGACCGCTAAAGGCGAAGGCGCCGAGAATGCCGTAAATCAGCACGCCGCTAACGAGCACAGCCTGAATGTATTTCTCCCCGCCCGCGACGTTACGCGTGTAACCGTCGCGGCAACGCGCCAGCAGATCGTCTTCGAAAAAAGCACGGCGTTTGGTGTCGCTCATTTTGAGCTCTTTAAAGCCGCGCAACTGATGATCGACGAGGCGGAAGAATGCGTCTTGCGTTTCCCGTGCCCGCTGCCAATCGCGTTCGGCCAAACCGGCGACGCGACTGTACAGCCAGCCACCCAGCAAGGTACAAACGACTAACAATGCGAAGGCTGTCGGTGACAACCACAGCAAATATCCGAAACACACGAGAATGGTGAAGCCGGCAATCAGCATGCTCGAGAGGATTTCCGGTGAGCGTGCAATTTGGCCGGTATCTTCGGTGACAGCGGTGTAGACGTATTGGTTGGGCACCTGCTCGAATCGCTGTAAATCACAGGCGGCGACGCGGGTGAGAATGTCGACGCGCATGTCGTAAACGGCGCGTTGGGTGGCGCGCAGCAAGGCGGCGGAAAAGAAGCGCGAGGTGGCCAGGTATCCCAGCACGGCACCGGCGAAAATGGCCATGCGGCCGGCGCTGACACCGCCGTGGATAACGTCGTTTAAGGTTTTAATCATGAGCATGTTACACACGCCGGTTAGCAAACTACAAAAGGCGACGGCGTAGATGCGTGCGCCCATGTGTTGGTGCAGAAATCGCAACATTTTCACGGTGTACCCTCCGCGCTTTCGGCGGCGCCTGCCGCGTCGATTAACTGGGCTTGCGTGCGAATGGTGGTGGCGCGGAACCAAGCGTCAAACGCCAGGGTTACGCCAAAGCGGCGACGAACCAGGCGGTCCAATTGAGCGACCCTGAGCGAGTGGCCGCCGCGTTCGAAGAAGTCGTCCTCGACGCCGAGTTGGTCGGGGTCCAGGTCAAGCAGCTCGGCCCACAGGATGGCCAGTTCCTGCTCCCGCGCTGTCTGTGGCACGGCCGACGCGGTGGTGTGGGTTTCGCGTAACAAGGCCCAAAGCGCGGGTCGATCAACCTTGGCGTTGGCGGTAAGTGGCAGCGCCGACGCGGCGGCCCACAAACGCGGCACCATGGTTCCTGGCAACAATCGCTGCAAGTCGGCGCGTTTGGTAGCCAACGCTTGTTGGTCGAAGGTTACACCGGCGATGGGTACGAGCACGGCGCCGATGTGGTGGCTGTCGGCGACGACGGCACAGGTCGCGACCTGTTCGTCCTCACGCAAAACGGCTTCGATTTCGCCGAGCTCGATGCGCACGCCGCGAACTTTGACCTGACCGTCGTCGCGGCCAAGGAACACAAAGTTCCCGTCGCGTTGGCGGACGGCGCGGTCACCGCTGCAATAGAGGCGTCCGGGTCCGTAGGGGTTGGGCACAAAACGTTCGGCGGTTAAGCCGGGGCGTGCCCAATAGCCGAGCGCGACGCCGGCGCCGCCAATTGCCAATTCACCTGGCACCCCTTCGGGGACGAGGTTCCCAAAGGCGTCGCGCACATAAAGCGCCATCCCAGCCAGCGGGCGACCAATCGGGGTGTGGCCGTGATCATGTTCCAGTTCACCTTCGAAAGCGCAACTATCGACGGTGGCTTCGGTGACACCGTAACTGTTGACAAGGCGCACGCCGCGCGGTTCGAGCCAGGCTCGCCAACGGCTGTATAAGGCTGCCGGCCAGGTATCGGAACCGCCGATGAGCAGGCGTAAATGGGGAAGGTGCAGGTCGTTTTCGATCAGATAATCGAGCAGCGGTGCCAACACGGCCGGCGTGGTTTCGAACAGGTGGACGCGTTGTTTTTGCAGTAAATCGCAGAGCGCCATTGGGTCGAGACGCACTTGTTCGGGACAGAGCACCAGCGTACCGCCGTTGAGCAGGGCGCGGCCGAGGTCGCCGCTAAAGACGTCGAAGCCGACACCCGCCATCTGCAACGAACGCGATGAGCCAGGTCCGAGCTGGTAAATCTCACGCCAAGCCGACACCGCATTTAAAAGCGCTGCGTTGTGGACCAGGACGCCTTTCGGGGTCCCGGTTGAACCCGAGGTATACACCAAATACAAGGGATCCTGACCGCCGTGTTGGTGTGGCGGCGGTGTTGTCGGCAAGCCGGGTTGTTCGCCCGTCGGCAACACGAGGGTTGGAACGCCCAATGATTCGGCGCGGCAGGCGGTACTGCCGCCGGCAAGTAGCAAACGCACCTTGGCGTCCTGTAGGATGAAGCGCATGCGCTGTTCGGGCAGGACCGGGTCAATGGGGACGTATACCGCGCCGATATGGCTGATCGCCAAGGGCGCGACAATCATTGCGGGTTCGCGCGCGACCAAGAAGGCGACACGGTCACCACGGGCGACGCCGCATGCGTCACGCAGGTGGTTGGCGAGTTGGTAGACGATGCGTGCCAGTTCGGCGTAGGTCCAGGTTTCGTCCCCACTTTCGAGGGCAACGCGGTCGGGAAGCTGTTCGGCGATTTGTTGGAACCTGGCCGCAACGGTTTCGCTTGTGATGTCGGGCGCTGCCGACACCGGTGCCAGCAGTCGTTGAGCCTCATCGTTAGGGAGCAGGCGGGCGCGGCATAGAAGCTGTTGCGGTGTGGTTAACACATCGTCGAGCAGGGTTTCGAAGTGGTCCAGAAACCGTTCCATGCGGGTTGCGGTGTAGAGGTCGCGGTTGTACTCCAGCAACAAAACCAAGCCGTCGTCGAGGTCGTGGAAACTGAGGGTGAGGTCGAAATGGGTCGTGGTTTTGTCGAAATCAAAGCCGCGCAGTTGCAAGTCCCCGTCTTCGATAAAAGCATTGCGTCGTTCGGCTTCGAAGCTGAGCATGCAGTCGAAGAGGGCGTTGCGCGCCGGATTGCGCGGCAGTTTTAACAACTCGACCAAACGATCGAAAGGCAGATCGCCGTGCTCCTGGGCTTCCTGCATAGCGTGAGCGACCTGGGTAACCAGTGCGGCGAAGTTCGCCCGTGGCGCGAGCCGGGTGCGCAGGGCCAAGGTATTGAGATAAAGGCCGAGCTGGTCCTCGCTGCCAGGGAGCGTGCGGCGCGCCGAGGGCAGACCGATGGTGATATCGGTTTGGCTGCTGTAGCGGAAGAACAGGGTTTTGACAGCGGCGACCAAAACGCTGAACAAACCGCCATGGCATTGCTTGGCGAGGTTGAGCGCGGCAGCCCGCAAGCGCGCGGGACACTGCCAGGAGATTTGCGCGCCGCGGTAGGTTTGCACCTCCGGGCGCGGGAAATCGGCCGGCAAATCAAGCGCGCTTGGTGGGCAAGCGAACTGCCGGCGCCAATACTGCTCAGCGTCGGCAAAGGCTCCGTCGGCAAGCGCTTTTCGCTGTTGAACGGCATAATCGCGGTACTGAAAGGGCAGCGGCGGCAGTTGCGGGGCGCGGCCGGCGCGGCGGGCAAGATAACACTGTTGCCATTCGCGCACGAAAACGCCCATCGACCAGCCGTCGGCAAGAATATGGTGCAGGCAAATCAATAAGAAGCCATGGTTTG
The DNA here is from genome assembly GCA_030429565.1 of Holophagae bacterium. Classification (GTDB taxonomy): domain Bacteria; phylum Acidobacteriota; class Holophagae; order Acanthopleuribacterales; family Acanthopleuribacteraceae; genus Acanthopleuribacter. Next base: position 12,067 of record JAUIFE010000004.1, read on the forward strand.
CATCTTGACGGTAAAGCGTCGCGCGCCAGGGTGGTGCGTCGGCCAGGTCGAATCCGTCGGTTGCGTGTTGTCGGGCAAGCTGTTGCAAGTCGGTTTGCTCAAAGTGTTCGAGCTGTTTGACCGCGAGGCGCGGTGCCTGCTCGGCAGGAACCACCCGTTGGCGCGGACCTTGTGTGCCGTGGACGAACACCGTGCGCAAGATTTCGTGGCGCTGCACCAAATCGTTGAGGGCGGCGGCAAAGGCCGCGACGTCGAGGACGCCCTCGATGTGGACGGCGGCGGGAATGTGATAGGCCTGCGCCGCTTGCGGGAATCGGCTCAACAGCCACATGCGTTCCTGGGCCGAGGTGGTTGGATAATCGGCGGCGTCGGCGACGGGTTGGACGATTATCGTGGGTGAGGGCGCTTCCCAATCCGCTAGTTCGGCGGCGGCCAAAGCGGCGATTGACGGATGCTGAAACAAGGCGCGAATACCGATCTTGCGGCCGAGCCGTTGGTTGATGAGCGCGGCGACGCGGGTCACCTCCAGACTGTGGCCACCGACATCGGCGAAGTGGTCGTCGATGCCGAAGCGATCATGGCCCAGCACGTCGCGCCAGATTTCGGCCAAGGCGCGTTCGGCGCCGGTGCCGGGATGACGGCGTGCGGTGACAGCGTTCCGCGGTTCGCGCACCTGCATGGCTTGCAACGCGGCGCGGTCGACCTTGCCGTTGCGGTTGAGTGGGAACTGTGCCAACAAAAACCAGCGTTCCGGCACCATGTACTCGGGCAAGCGTGCGCGCAAGTCGCGACGCAAGTCGGCTTCGGCGACGTGGCCATCGGTCTCACACCAAGCGGTCAAACAGCGTTGGCTCGCGTCCCCGTGGTTCATCACGACGGCGCCACGCACCGGTGCCTGCAGCATTAAGGCGGCCTCGATTTCTCCCGGCTCGACACGGAACCCGCGTACTTGGATCTGGCTGTCGCCGCGTCCCAAAAACACGAGCCGGCCGTCGGGTAACCGCCTGGCGCGGTCGCCGGTGCGATAGAAGCGTTGGCCGTCCCGTTCTTGGAAACGGGTTTGGTCGGCGTCGCGATTGCGCCAGTAACCCAGCGCCAAACCCGGACCGGACACGGTGATTTCACCCTCGGCGCCCGGTGGGACCAAGCCACCGTGCGCGTCGCGCAAGTGGATGACCACGCCTGGCAACGCGCGGCCGATGCAGTTGTCGTAACGCGCTGCCTCGTTCCGCGTCGCCAGGTCGGCCACATAGGCGTTGACCTCCAGCGCACTGCAAATAACGGCCGCTTCGGTGGGTCCGTAGAGCTCGACGACGCGGGTCGTCGCCAGGGTCGCGCACAAGCGTTGCAGCAACGCTGTCGGCACACGGTCGCCTCCGGTGAAAACGATGCGCGGCGCGGTCGCGAACCCTTGCTCGGTCAGGTGTTGCAGCAACCGTTCCATTAAATGAGGCACGGCGTGGAAGGCGGTAACGCGCTCAAAGGCCGCGGCCAGTTGGTCGAGGTCGAGCACTTGCTCACGCGTCAACAGGTCGACGGCGCCGCCGCTGCACAGCGGTACTAACAGCTCGAACAAGCTGATATCAAAGGCTTGCGGCGCGATAAAGGCCATGCGGTCGCTTGCATTGAAGTCGAAATGTTGGACGGCGTGGCCGATGGTGTGGGCGAGCGCGCCGTGCGCCACCAAAACCCCTTTGGGTTTGCCGGTCGAACCGGAGGTGAAGATCAGGTAGGCAGGCGTATCCGCGTCGAGTTTGACCGGGGCGGGCGCTGTCTCGGCCGGGTGTTGCGACGGTGAAACCACGCGGTAACGGTGATCGCGCAGCACGTCGCCGATGTCCGGTTCTGCCAAAAGGGCGCGCGTCTTGGCTTCAGCCAAAATGCGGCGCAGGCGATCCGCCGGCATGCTGTGGTCAAGCGGCAAGTAAATCGCACCCAAGCGCCACACGGCCAGCATGGCGGCGGGCAAATCGAAGCCACGAGGCAGACACACGGCGACAACGTCGCCACGGCGCACGCGTCCCTCGCGCTTTAGACCGGCGGCGATGGCGGCGGCCCGTTGATCCAACGCGGCGTAGGTGGTCGTGTAACCGTCTTGAAGCAACGCCGGCGCATCCGGTGTTGCCGTGCGGTGTTGATGGAACCAGTGGGTGACCGCCGGCTGATCGACGCGCCGGCGGGCAAGTGGATGCAAATCGTGCAACAAGTGGCGGCGTTCCTCGGCGTCAAGGCCGTCGCTGTGGGCGCAAGGCAGGTGTGGCGCGGCCAACAAAGCTTCCAGCAACGCCGTCAAGCGCCGCCCGAAACAGGCAACGGTGGCGCGCTCATAAAGGTCGCTGTTGAACTCAATTGAGGCGTGCAGCACATCGCCGTCGAGCAGGAAATCGAAACTCAAGTCGAGTTTACTGGTGCGAAACGGGCTCTCAACCGGCGTGACGGTAAGATTGCTAGCGGGCTCGTCGCTGCTTGCGCTTTGCTGCACCATCGAGATCATGATGTCGAAGAGGGCGCCGTGTCCGGCTTGATCGCGCGTCGTGTCGCTTTGCAAATCGTAAACCAGTTGGTCAAACGGATACGCCTGGTTGGCGAGCGCGCGTGTTAAGCGGCGTTGGACTTGGCCGGCGGCGTCGATGAAGGGCAACGCGGCGGGAACCTGGTTGCGCAAGGCCAAGGTGTTGATAAAAACACCGAGTTGTTGGGCCAGGTCGGCGTGATCGCGGTTGGCGACCGGCGCACCGACGACGATGTCGGTACGACCGGTGTGGCGTTGTATCAGAAGATTGAGTGCAGTTAGCAGTAGCGCGAACGGTGTCAGCTCGTGTTCATGGGCGAAGGTAAGCAAGCGGCGGCCTAGTTCGGCTTGCGGCGCCAGGCTCAGTCGGTCACCGCGATGACTCGCCAAAAGCGGGCGGGCATGGTCGCTGGGCAGACTGATCGGGGCTGGTGCGTCGGTCAACTGATCGCGCCAAAAAGTGCGTTGCTCGGCGAGCAGGTCGCTCTCGGCACGTTGCTTCAACCACAACGCCACGTCCTTGAATTGAAGTTTCGGTGTCGGCAAGTCCAAGCGGGTGCCGGCGACGGCGGCGTGGTAACGCCGCAACACTTCGCGGATCAACAATTCCATCGACCAGGCATCGGCCAGCAAGTGGTGGAGGTTCAGGGCAAAGGTGCGCCGTGTTGGCGAATGTTCCAAAACCAGTGCACCCAGCAGCGGACCAGCGGCCAGGTCAAATGCTGTTTCGGCGTGGTCGCGTAGCTGTTGTTCCACATCCGCTTCCGTGCACCTTTTCTGCTCAAAGGGCACGATCGCCGACGCCTCGATCATTTGCACCGGTTCGCCTTGGTGTTCGGGGAAACGGGTGCGCAAAATCTCGTGGCGCTGGACGGTGTCCTGCAAGGCGGTGCGCAACGCGGCGTAATCAAAGGGACCGTCGATGAGGACGGCGGTCGGCATGTTGTAGGCAATACCGGATTCGTCGAGTTTGGCCAATATCCAAATTCGTTTTTGCGCCGGTGAAAGAGGATAATGTGCTGCCGGCGGCGCGGGTTGAATGGTTTCGGCGACGACGCGACGCTGCTGTTCCTGCGCCAGCCAGGCACACAAGCCGCCGATCGTTGGATAGGTGAACAAGGTGCGCAACGGAACGGCGACGCCGAAATGGTCGCTGATCGCGGCGGTGAGCTTGGCGGCACTGAGTGAATGACCGCCGAGCGCGAAAAAGTTCGCGTGATCGGGGATGAAGGTACGATCAAGGACGGTGCACCATAGGTCGCGCATGTCGGTCTGGATGCCGGATGCTTCATTTTCGCCGTGGGAGGTGGTTGTTTCTGGAAGGACCGGAGAAAAAACGGCTTGCGGATGGACCGTCAATTCGGTCGCGGTTTGATCAAAGGTGGTGGCCGCGTGTGCCAGCCAATCGCGCAGTACGTTACCGAGCCGCGCCACATCAGTGGCGGCGAAGCGCGAACCATTGTACTCAATGCGCAAGCTTGCGGCATCGCCTGGCACAATCACCAGTGACAGGTCGTAGTGGTTCCATTCGGCCACTTCGAGGGCGTCAATCTGTAAACCACCCGCGTCGGCGGCCGTGGTGTCCGGCACCGGGTAGTTCTCAAACACAACGAGGTTATTGATTAATGCGGGCCCCAACGGCGACAAGGCCTGCACTTCACCCGGCGGCAAGAAGCGGTAGTCGGCGCGGTTGGCGGCGAGGTCTTGTAAGTGCGTGGCGAGGTCGCAGATGCGCAGTTCGGCGCCAACAGTGACCGAGACCGGCAGCGTCGTTAAGAACAGTCCCGCCATGGTGTCGGCCTCGGCGAGGTCACTGGGACGGCCGTTGTCGACGGCGCCAAAGACGACCTGCGTCTGGTTACCGAGTCGGGCCAGCAGGGCACACCAAAAAGCGCAACACAGATGATTAAGCGTGGTGCGGCGTGCGCGCGCCAGCCGGCTCAATGCATCGAGCAGTGTGCCCGCGTCGTCCATGTGCCAGGCCTGGTGCCCCATCGTTGGGTCTGGCGTGATGGGTAGTGGCAGAACCGTGGCTTGGTGGGCGGCGGCCAGGTGGGCGCGCCACCAACGGCGCGCGGCTGCGTGGTCGCGTCGCTCCAGCCATACCACGTAATCGCGGTAGCTCGGCGCGGCGGCGAGGTCGGCCTTTTGCCGGTTGAGCGCTGCGCTGTAGCGCTGGATCAGTTCGTTCAATAGCAAGCCGACCGACCAACCGTCGAGCAAGGCGTGGTGGAACGTCCAGAGCAGCACACCGCCGCTTGCGCCCACGCGTAGGTCGGCCCAACGGCACAGTTGCCGGGCTGAGGGATCGGCCACGCGGCGACGTTCGGCTTCGGCGAATTGTTCGAATGCCTGTGTGCCGGCGGCGAGTTCGCGAAAGTCGGCTTGACGCACCGGTACCTCGGTTGGTTCGCCAACCACTTGCCAGAGCTGTTGCTTGTCGTCGTTCACAAAGGTGGTGCGCAGGATGGGACGGTTTCGATGCAATTCCGTGACGGCGCTGCGAAAGGCTTCGTGATCCAAGGGCCGGTTGAGGTCCAAGCGCAATTGGCTGACGTAGGTCGTGGCATCGGCGTCGTTTTCCAAGGCCAACCGCGCTTGGAACAGCAGGCCCGCTTGCATCGGTGTCGCGGGATAGAGGTCCCATGCCTGCAGTCGCGCCTGCAGGTCGCCGGCGCGCGCGGCGAACGGCGACAGCGCCGGTTTTTGTTGCGCGGCGTCCGCCAAGGCACGCAAGGCCTCGGTGAAGGCGGCGATCAGGGCCGTCGCATGTTTGGAATCAACGCGGCCGGGCACGTGGTCGAGGAATAGGGACAAATGCGCGCCTTGCGCGTTTTCCTGAACGCCGGCGCCAAAGCTGTAATCGAACAGTGCTGCCTCGTCATCGTCCTGCTCGCGCCCGGCGTCGAGGAATTCGCCCATGGCGGCGACGCTTTCGAAGCGACCAAGGTAATTGAAAAGTACCGTCGGCAGCGGCGCGAGTTCAGCGTTCGCCAACCAGCGCAAGGCACCGTAACCCTGGCCTTGATTCGGCACGGCTTGCAGCGCGGCCTGCACTTGGGCAAACCGCTGCATGACGTCGGCCTCGCCACCGTCGGTGAAAACGACCGGGTACATGGCGGTAAACCAACCCACGGTGCGACTCAGATCGAGCTGATCGTGATCGCGACCATGACCTTCCAAGGTGATGCCTGGCACCGTTATGTCGAATACTTGGCGCAGTGCGGTCACCAAACCGTAAACCAAAACATCGTTGATGGTGCTGTTCAGATGCTTGTGAATCGGGCCCAACAAGAAACGGGTTAAATCGCCGTCGAGTTGCCGGTCGGTACGCACCACATCGCCGACCCGGCTCGGTACCCGATCGTTGACAGGCGGCGGCGTCGGGGTTGGCAGGTTTTGCCAATGGCGATTCTCGCGCGCGGCGATGTCGGGCATGGCGGCGTGCAAGGCTCGGGTCCAATCGCCGAATGCGGCGGCGACGGGCGGCAGTTGCACCTCGGTACCCGCGCTCACGGCCGCATAGGCGGTGCGGTAATCGTCGAACAAAACGCGCCAAGAAACCCCGTCGATTACGAGATGGTGCGCGCACAGGAAGAGGTATTGGGCGTCGGGTTCATCAATGCGAACCAACTGCATAAGCGGGCCCTGGCCCAGCTCAAACTGGGTTTGCCGGCGGTCGGCGATTTGGGATGCGCTGCCGGCCGCGGCGCTGATGGTGGTTACGCGACAAGCTGTGCCGGTTTCATCGACCCACAAGGCGCCGTCGCGCAAATGCGCCGAAGGCAAGCGGTGATGGGCTAAGACGGCCGACCAGGCTTGCACGACTTGATCCGCATTGAGGTCGGCCGGTAAACGCCAAAGCAGCGATTGGTTGTAGTGCTGCGGCCGGCGGCGCGACAAGTCTAGGAACCAGGCTTGGATCGGTGCCAGAGCGATGCGGCCGGTGTCGACGCGGTGCTCGACGCCGGCACTGTCGCGCAGACTGGGGGCTAACCTCGCAATGCTGCCCTCGCGGAACAAATCCTTCAGCGTGAGATCGTAGCCGGCGGCGCGCAGCCGGGCACGGATGGTTAAGGCTTTAATCGAATCGCCGCCCAAGGCAAAGAAGTCGGCATCAACCGCTACCTCGTTCAGGCCGAGTACGTCGCCCCACACGCGCGCCAGCAGCCGTTCCTCGCTGGTTTGCGCCTGGCGACCCTGCGCGACCCGGGCTGGTGCGGGTAAGGCGGCCCGGTCAATTTTACCGTTGCGAGTGAGTGGGAAGGTGGCCACAACAACCCAGCGTTCGGGCACCATGAAACCGGGTAAATCCTCGCTCAGGGCGGCCCGCAGCGCGTCGGGTGCGGGCACGGCCGAACCGCGTAGCCAAGCGGTGAGTTTGGGGCCCTGGTCACCGTGCCACAGGTCGACGACGACCTCGGAGACACCGGCTAAGGTGGCAAGGCGCGTTTCAATTTCGCCTGGCTCAATACGCAAGCCGCGCAATGACAGTTGGTTATCGATGCGGCCTAGGAAGTGGTAGCGGCCTTCGTGGTCGCAGCGAACTAAGTCGCCGCTGCGGTAAAAACGGGTGCCGTCCTGTTCGAAGAACTTGGCGTCTGTTTCGCGATCGCGGCGGTAGTAGCCCGATGCGACGCCGGACCCGCCGATGATCAGCTCACCGACGGCCCCCGCCGGCAGCGGCCGACCCCAGCGGTCGTGCACGGCGAAACAGACGCCGGCCATGGGGCGCCCAATGCTGATCGGCGCGTCGCCGATCTCCGCGACACTGCAACCGACGGTGGTTTCGGTGGGGCCGTATTCGTTGAAGATGCGCATGGACGGGTTAAGGCTGCGCAAACGGGTGACGACCTCGTCCTGTAGTGCTTCGCCACCGAGGACGGCGATGTGGACGCCGGTTGCCTCAATGTTTTCCAATAAACCGACGTGGGCGGGCGTCATCTTGACGGCGTGCACACCGCTCTCCGGCGCAAAGGCCGCCTGGAGTTGTTCGTCGAGGGCGTCGCCGGCGGGAACCACGACGGCGGCCCCGCGCAACAACGGCGTGAACAGGGTCGTCACGGTTAAATCAAAGGCGATGTTGGTGAAAAGCGCCATATCGGCGGCGGGGTCTTGATCGAAGTAGGTCGCCGCCGCTTGCGTTGTGTACCAAGCGAGGTTGGCGCGGGAAATCACCACTCCTTTCGGCTGTCCAGTCGACCCGGAGGTGAAGATCAAATAGGCCGGGCCGTCCCCGGAAACAGACCGAGGCGACCAAGGCGCGCTGGTCGGGGTGACGGCCAAACGGGGTTGCCGCCATTGATCAGTTGAGAGTTGCCAGGCTTGCGCCGTTGCCGTTTCAGTCAGGATCAGGACCGGTGCGGCGTCGGCCAAAACCGCACGGGCACGGGCGACAGGCATGGTGGGATCGAGCGGTACATAGGCGCCGCCGCAATATAAAACGGCCAAAAGGGAAGGCAACAGCTCAATCCCGTGTGGCAGCGCGACGGCGACGCGGTCACCTGGCGTAATGCGCGAACCAATATCTTCGGCCAGGGTCGTGATTTGGTCGCAAAGTGCTTGGTAACTCAGGCTGCTGTCAGGCGTGCGCACCGCAACCGCGTCCGGTACTTTGGCGGTGGTTGCCTGCAGCGCCGTCAGCACATCGCGCACGGCAGGCGCTTGGGGTTGTGGGATGGGTTTGGCCGGCAGTTGGTTGGGGCACAGCGTCTGCTCGGCTATCCAGGCCTTTAACAAGGTTGGTAAGTCTGTCAACAATCGCTCGATGCGGGCCCGGTCAAAATGCGCGCTGTCGAAATCGGCGCGGAACAAGAAGTTTTCGTCGGGCACGACCACCAGCGTGAGCGCGTAATGCGTTTGTTCGTGGGCAAGCACCTCGGCGACGGTGAAATCGTCTGTTTCGTCTAGGGTTGCCGTCCCTTCCGGGTAGTTCTCAAAGACGAGGATATGATCGAACAGTTGCCGGCCCTGTTGGATTTGCGCCAACGGCAAATACTGATGGTGTTCCATGGCGACGGCTTGCTCGCGGCGGCGTGCTAACACCTGGGTCAGGGGCTCGGCGCCGTCAAAGCGCACGCGCACCGGCACGGTGTTAATGAACAGACCGACCATGTCGTCGACACCGGCGACCTCGGCGGGCCGCCCGGAAACAACCGCGCCGAAGGTGGCCTCTTCGTGGAAGCCCTCGCGCGCGACGAGCAGGGCCCAAAGCACTTGGACAACGTGGTTGGCGGTGACGCGATGCTCAGCGGCAAAACGGCGTAAGGCCGCGCTATCCAGCGCCGACCAGCGTAGGCTGAGGCTGTCGCGCCTGCCGCCGGCTGTGGTTGGCCGCGCCAAGGGCGTGGGGACATGGCCGTCGAGCGTTCGTCGCCACCAGGCGGCCGCCGCGTCTTGCGGTTGGCGCTCCAGCCAGGTGATGAACCGGCGGAAAGGCGGCGTCGGTTGCGCTTGTAGGGCTTGGCCGCGTTGCAAGGCGCGATACTGTTCGATGAGGCGACCGAACACCAAGGGTAAACACCAACCGTCCATCAAAATATGGTGGAAGGTCCACACCAGGCGGGCGCGTTGATCGCCCTCGCCCAACAAGGTCACGCGCAGCGGCGGTTCGGCACTGAGGTCGAAGCCGGCCGCGCGCAGGTCGCGACAGATTTGGTCGGCCGTGCCGCCGGCGAAGGTGTCGCCCAATTGATGCACCTCGAGCTGAATCGGGCAAGTGGTCAGCAACGCTTGCAGCGGCCTGTCGGCAAGGTCGGCAAAAAACAGGGTTCGGCCGATTTCTGCGTCGTGTAAGACACGGGTCAGGGCTTGCGCCAGCAGGTCCGCTTCGACGCGACCGTCTAAAACCTGGCTGATTTGTTCCACATAGGCGCCGTCCTCGGCCAAGCTGTGGTGGAACAACATGCCGTGTTGCATGGGTGACAGCGGATAAAGGCTTTCTAGTTCGTGGTCGGCTTGCAGGCGCTCTAGTGTTGCCGGGGCGAGTTCGATACCGTTCAAATCGGCCGGCGATAACCAGGACCGTGGCTGCGCGACCAAGGCGTCGGCAAGCTCGTTGACAGCCTGTTGAAAGCCGGTGACAAGTGTTTGCATGCGGGTGCGGCTAAAGCCGTGTGTGTCGTAGGCGAGATTGAGCTGCAGTTTGCCCTCGACCACCATGCCGGAGAAGAACCACGGGAAGGCGGGCGGATCGAGTGGGTCGTGGGCCGGCCCGATATCCCAATCGCTGAAGCGAGGACCGCTATCGTTGTCGGCCTGTTCAAAGCTGCCCAAGTAATTGAAGGCAATCGCCGGGGTCGGTCCGTCCCAATCACCGCCGGCTGTCAGCAAAGTGTAGTCGATGCCCGCGTGTCGGACCGCGTGCCGCTGTTCTTTGACGGCGGTCAGCCTGGTGCGTACGGCGTCTTCGCTACCCTGTAAAACAATCGGAAACCAGGTGGTAAACCAGCCGACGGTTTGGCTGAAGTCGGGTGCACCTTCGCCTAAATCGCGACCGTGGCTTTCCAGCAGGACTTGCACCCGTTCAAGCCGTTCGCAGCGCCACAGCGCGTCGGCCAGCGCCGTCAGTAGCAGGTCATTGATATCGGTATGGAAGACGCGGTGAACCGGACCGAGCAAGCGGGTGGTAGCGGTCGCATCCCAATCGATACTGATGAAGCCGAGCCGTTCACCCGAAGCGGACAGACCGTGCTGATCCGCACTGGGTGTTTGGGTATCGGCCGTTTGCGCCGACCAAAAGGCGCGGCGTTCTTGCAAAATGGGTGCGGTGAAGCGCTTTTGTAGCCAGGCGTGGTAAAGATCGACGCCCGCGCCGCGCGGTGACGACCGGTACGGCAGGCCGGCATCGTTTTGAGCCAGTAATTGGCGTAGATCGGCAAGCAAAAGGCGCCAGGAAACGCCGTCGACCACCAAGTGATGGGCCGCGAGCAACAGGCGGTCGCGGTCGTCGCAACGGAAGAGCGTTGCGCGGAAAAGGGGGCCGGCACTCAAATCGAAGTCGCGTTGGTCGGTGGCGGCTTCTTGCTGTAAACGCGTTCTCACCGCGTCAACCCCGCGCAAATCGACCCAACGGACGCGCGTCATGGCGCCGTCAAACGCTTGGCTGTCGGTCTGATCGTCCGGGAAGCGTGCGCGCAAGCCTTCGTGGCGGGTTAACAGACTGGTGATCAATGCGTTGAGCTCTGGTTCTTCGCGACGTTGTGGTAAATCTAACAGCACGCTTTGGTTGTAGGCGGCGCGTGTCCCTTCAAACCAACGCAGGAAGTGCTGCTGCGCGGGCGTGGTCGGTTGTGTGCCGGACAGTGGTGCAAAGGCACGGGTCGGGGTGCGCGGGGTCAAAGCCGAGGCCAGTTGCGCCAGTTGGGGTTCGCGGAAGAGATCACCGACTTCGAGCGCGTAGCCGGCCTGATTGACCTGGGCCGTGATCTGCAGCGCTTTGATGGAATCACCGCCCAGCGCGAAAAAGTCGGCACCGCGATCCACATGGCGACCGGGAAAAACGGCGGTGAAGGCGTCACACAATAGTTGCTCGCGGGGGTCGCGCGGCGCCTCGTCCACCGCTCCGTGGTGCCGAGGTGCAGGCAAAGCGCGTCGGTCGACTTTGCCGTTAGGCGTTAGCGGCAGGTTTTGCAGTGGTACGAAAAAAGCGGGCATCATGTACAGCGGCAGTGCCGCGGCGACGGTTTCGCGCAGGGTTGCTTCGTTGGCGGCACCGGTTCCGACCACGTAGGCGCACAGCACCTTGGTGTTGTTGGGTCCTTGGGTGGCGATGACCACCGCTGCATCAATGTCGTCGCGGTCGCTTAAACATCTCTCAATTTCGCCGGATTCGATACGGTAACCATTGATTTTAAGTTGGAAATCGTTGCGGCCGTGATAGACCAGGTTGCCGTCGTGGCGCAGCGAAACCAAATCGCCGCTCGCATAGAATCGCGTGTTGCCGGGACCGGTGTGAAAGCGCGTTTGGTTGAGGTCGGGTCGGTTGAGGTAGCCGGCGGTGAGGGCGCCACCACCAATCCACAACTCACCGATGAACCCCGCCGGCATAGCGTGACCTCGCTCGTCGACGATGGCGAGCTGGGCGTGACGCGCGGGGCGGCCGATGGTGATGTCGTCGGCGTCGACGACCTCTTGTACCGTACAGCCGACGGTTGCTTCGGTGGGGCCGTACTCGTTGAAGATGCGGATGGCCGGGTTAAGGCGGCGCAGGCGTCGGACCTGTTCGGGCAACAGGGCTTCACCGCCAAGTATCACCGCGCCGACCTGGCTTTTCGCCAAAGGTTCGAGCAGCGCCACGTGGGCCGGGGTCAATTTCGCGAGGCGCACGCGTGGGTCGGCAAAGACGCGTGGCAACAGCGCTTCGGGTGATTCTTCGCCAAAGACAATCAAGGGATCGCCTTGGGTGAGCGGCAGGTAGAGGGCGGTGATGGTCAGGTCAAAGGCGGGTGTGGTGAAGAGCGCGGTCGGCATGGCTGTTCCGTTGCGATAAACGCTTGCCGCCCACTGAATGTACTGCGCCAGCGCGCCGTGGTGGATCGGGACGCCTTTGGGTTTTCCGGTTGAGCCGCTGGTATAAATGACATAGGCCTCGTCGTTCACGGACACCGAAACCGGCATGGCGCACCCATGTCCTTCGCTTTGCGTTGCAAGCGCCCGACAGCCGGTGGGCAAGGACAAGGGCGTTTGTTCGGGCAAACCCAGCACGGCTTTGGCGCCGCTGTCGACCAACATGAATGCCAGTCTTTGTGGCGGTAGGGCCGGATCGAGGGCGAGCCAAGCGGCGCCCGCGGTTTGAATGGCCCACAGTGATACAACCAGTTGGGCGCTGCGTTCGCCCCATACAGCGACGCGGTCGCCGCGACCGATGCCGTGGTCTTGAAGGAAGCGAGCGCGTGCTTGGACGCGCGCTTCGAAATCGGCGTAGGTCCAGTTGGTTTGGTTAAAATTAATTGCTATTTTTGAACTTTGTTTGCCTAACTTATCTTTGAATAACTGAAGTACGGTTGTGTCTGGAAAAGCGCCGCTTTGATTGGCGTGAATGATAGCGGGGGACGCGTCGTCGAGTAGCGACAGGTGCGCTGCCTGTTGCGTGGGTTCGGCCAACCATTGTGTCAGGATGGTGAGCATGGTCGCCGCCAGTTGTTGTGCTAGCGCCGACCCGCCTGTTGGCGCGCTGCAGGCAACGGTGAGCCTGGTTTCTTCGCTGGTGTGGCGCCAGTGGAATTGGTAGTGGCCGTCGTTTTGATCGTCGCGGGTCAGTCCGTCCTGACGCCAAACAACGCGTAACAGGTCGTCGCAGGGACCGCTGCCGTTGTTGCGCCAGGCTGTTTCGAAACCCTGGCGATCCACCGCCAAACCCGCCCGGGCGCGCTGCAGGGCCTCACGCTGGGCGCTGCTCAAACGCCGCAAATCCCACTCGGGTGCAAGCGCGACGCGAACCAACAGCGGGCCGCCGCGTGCTTCTGCTTCCGGCGCCGGCGAGGCGATCACCAGATCGGGGGCGGCGCCCAGGCGGAACAAGGTCACGCGCAGAGCGGCGGTCAAAACACTGTAGGCGGCCCAAGGGTTGTTTTTGGTGACAGCCTGTAAGCGTTGCACCAAGTCGGCGGGAACCCTGTGCGTGACGGGTGTCTCGTCGGCGGCGCGTTCGGCCCAATTTAACGACCAGGTTGGTAGGTCATGCAGCGTTTGGTATAGCTTCATTTCAGCGGAAGAGGGAAATGTCATTGGGTGTTCCTTATAAAACCAAACCGAGCGATTCTAGGTGGTGAAATCACACAACCTGTCGGGTTGTGTCTGAGGTGGGTCAAAGCGTTTTTTTTCAGTGCTTTGCGGGGCTTCTTCGGCTTGAATCGCGTCGGTTCGGTCTAAACGCCGTCGCGATTATAACTCTAATTCAAACAGCATTTCGTCGTCGGCCTTTTCGGTGCCGAGCAGATGGTTTACCTGGCTGTCGCAATCGCTTAACAGCCCGGCTAAGGTGTCGAGATAGGCGGTCATAAAACGTTCCGCGCGTTCACGGCTGTACAGCGCGGCGCGGTACTCCAGATCGAGCCACCAACCGCCGGCGCCAGGCATCAGGGTCCAGGTCAGGTCGAATTTGGCGTCGCCCGCCGTGGCGGGTAAGGCTTCGACCCGAAGGTCGCCTTGCTCGCTTTGGAACAGGCCGTCTTGGTTTTGGAGAACCAGCATGACGTCGAAAAACGGTGTGCGACCTTCGGCGACGGTGGGTTGGTGTTCACGCACCATTTGGTCGAACGGGAACGATTGGTGTTCAAGCGCGCGCGTCGTTTCGTCGTGTAGGCGACGTAGCAACGCGGCGGCGTTTTCGTTGGGGTCGAGGCGACAGGCGATGGGCAGCGTGTTGACGAGGTAGCCCACCAGGCGCTCCAACTCGAGCGCCGGCCGACCCGCGACCGGCACGCCGATGGCGAAGTGCTCCTGACCACTAAGCCTGGCCAAGGTCAGCGACAGGGCGCCGAAATGCAGCGCGAAGTCGGAGATTTTGAGCCGGCGCGCCAGCGATTGCAGGGCTTGCACCTGGTCCCGTTCGAGGCGGGAGGCGATCCGGCCCGCCGCGACGGCCGCTTCTCGATCACGTGGCGCGTCCTGGGGTAACTGCAGCGGCGGAGGTGGTTCGGCCAGGGCTTGACGCCAATAGGCGGCGTCGTCGGCGGCGGCTTGCTGCAGCAGGGCGGCGACATCGCGATAGCGAACGGGCATCTCCGGTTGGCGGGGTTGGCGGTGACAGTCACCTTGAAGTCGCTCGAAAAATTCGACTTGTAGCAATTCTAACGACCAACCGTCGATGACGAGGTGATGGGCGCACAGCCAAATCTGGCGGCTTTCGCCTTCTTCACGAATGACGAGGGCGCGCAGTAACGGCGCTTGTTCAAGGTCGAAGGGCGCTGTTTGCCAGGCGCTTTGCCGTGTCGGTTCCCAGCACACCGCGTCGACGATTTCCAACGGTAGTTTGGCTTCAGGCGCGACGTGCAGCCGTGGCAGACCGGCCTCGACGCGCACCGCGCTGCGCAAGGCTTCGTGACGGTCAATTAAGCTCTGCAACGCGAGGACGATGTCGGCTTCGGTTACCGCACCCAAGAGCCGGAAACCGGCGACGACATGGTAGGCGGCGCCGAGCCCGCGCGTTTGCGTCATTAACCACAGGTTCTGCTGTTGCGGGCTGAGTGCACCGCTGTCAACGGTAGCCGTGACGGGTTTGCGGGTCGGTGGCGCGGGTTGTTGGGACAATGCGGCGGCCATGGCGCCCAGCTCGGGGTGCTCGAACAACAAACGGGGCGAGGCAAGGCGCGCCATGTTTTGTTCGATACGGCGGCACAGGCGCAGTGCGTTGAGTGAATGACCGCCCAATTCGAAGAAGTGGCTGTCGCGATGGGGCGTGTCGGCTAAGTTCAAAACCACGCGCCACAGTTCGGCCAAAACGCGTTCGGTGTCGTTTTGCAGCGTTGCTCCGCTGCGCGTTTGCCCTTGCGGCAAAGCGTTTACGTCGATTTTACCGCTCGGCGTGCGCGGTAAGCTGTCAACCTGCTGCAAAGGACGCGGTAGCATGTAGTCCGGCAGCGTTTGACTCAGTGCCGCCCGGAGCGCGTCGGGTTCGGCGCTGCCGACGTACCAGGCACACAAGCGGCCGTGGCCGTCCTGATCGCGAAGGACGCGCACGAACGCTTCCGTCACCTGTGCGTGCCGGGTTAAGGCAGCTTCAACCTCGCCGATTTCAATGCGGTAGCCGCGCACCTTGACCTGGTCGTCGCCGCGACCTTGGTAGATTAGTCGGCCGCCGCCGTCGCGACGGGCGCGGTCACCGCTGCGGTACCAGCGCAGGCCGGCGGCATCGGTGAAGAAACGCGCCGCCGTGATGTCGGGACGATTGAGGTAACCGTCGGCCACGCCCAATCCTGCGACATAAATTTCGCCGGTGGCGCCGTCGGGGACCGGTTCACCGTGGTGACCACGCAGCGCCAAATGCAAGTGTGGCAGCGGTTCGCCGATATCGCTTTGACCCTGGTGCAGGGCGGCATGATCGAGTTTGCGCAAGGTAACATGCACGCAGGTTTCGGTAATGCCGTACATGTTGACCAACGCACAGTGCGGGTGACGGGTCGCAAAGGGTACCAACTTGGCGGGGTGCAGTGCCTCGCCGCCAAAAACCACAGAGCGCAGCGCGGGTAGGCGGCGCGCCTCGGTATCGAGCTCGGCACACAACCCGGCGAAGGCGCTGGGGATTTGGTTGAGCACGGTGACGCGGCGTTCACGCAACAGATCGGCAAACAAGCGGCTGTCTTGGGTGACCTCGCGCGGCACAATCACAAGGGCTGCGCCGTGTAGCAGCGCGCCAAATAGTTCCCACACCGAGAAGTCGAAGGCGATGCTGTGAAACAGGCTCCACACGTCGTCTTCATCGAATTGGAACGCGGGCGCCGCCGCATTTAACAGGGCGGCGACCTGGTGGTCGCGGATCGGTACACCCTTCGGCGTGCCTGTCGATCCCGAGGTGTAAATGACGTAAGTTTCGCTATCGACGTGACGCTTCGGCAGTGGCTGAGACACCTGGCGTGCAACGGCGTCGCGGTAGGTTACCTGGGTTACGCCGTTCGCCATCGGTTCGCGGCGACCGTCGTCCAGGCACAGGCGCAGGCCGGCGTCCTCGGCGAAGAAGGCGCGCCGCGCGGCCGGGTAATCGGGATCGATTGGCACGTAGGCGGCACCGGCGCGTAAAATGCCCAGCAAAGCGACGACCATCTCGGCGGAACGGGGCAAGCACAGACCGACGCGGTCGCCGCTGCCGACACCGTGTTCGCCAACCAGAAACGCGGCGATGCGCGCACTGAGCCGGTCGATGTCGGTGTAGGTCAAGCGCCGTGCGCCGTCGATCAGCGCGGTGCGCATGCCGAAACGGGACGCCACCGCGTCGAAACGCGCGGTCAAGGCCTCGTCTGGTCGTTTGAGTTGGGCGACGTGGGCGCGACAGGCGGCTTCGCGCTCGGCCCGTTGCGGCGACAGCATGCGATAGGCGTGGAGCGGTTGCGTTGGGTCGGCGACAATTTGCGCCAACAGGTCCACGAAGCGCTGCAATCGCTGCTCAATCGTGGTTGCATCGAACAGGGCAAGGCCAAATCCTGCGCTCAGCCGCAAACCCGCGCCCTCGGGCGAAAAGGTCAGCGTCAAGGGGTACTTGGCCCAGCCGGTTTCCAATTCTTCGGCGTCCAGGCGCAAGCCGTCGGGCAGCTCGAGACGCCCGTCACTTTCTTCCTGCAACACGAGCATCACCTTGGGTGCGGGTCCGCGGTCGGGCGTGAAGCCGTCCAAATGTGCCACCGCCGACACCAGGTGATCGCGCACATGGTCGAGGTAGGCCGTAAAGGAAGCGTCGCCCCGTGGCTGGAACCGCAGTGTTGCCGATTGGACAAACAAACCGATGACGTCCTCCCAGGCCGAATGGTTGCGGCCCGCGAACACAGTGCCGATGCACAGGTCCTCGCTGCCGCTGTAACGGTGCAGGAAGGTGGTGGTGACGGCGGCTAGCAGGTGGAACAACGTGGCGTCTTGGCGGGTGGCCAAGTCGCGGCAGGCGGCGACCAGCGCGGGCGCGAGGCTGATGTGACGGCTCGCCCCCCGTGGATCGCGGGCAAAGTCGCTATCGCGGTCGGGTGCCAAATCGAGTGGTGCCGGTGGGTTGGCATAAACGTCTTGCCACCAGGAGGATGCGTTCAGGGCGCGCTGCTGCGCCTGGGCGGCGAAATCGCGATAACGCCATCGCGGTGCTGTCGGTTTAACCTCAGGATCGCGATAGTGCGTCAGCCAGGCTTTGAACAACAGAACGAGCGACCAGGCGTCGGCGATTAGGTGATGCAGGGTCACCAATAACCGCCAATCCTCATCGCCGAGGCGCAGCAGCACGACCCGCATCAGCGGTGCTTGATTCGGCAACGGCGTGCTTGCCTCGTCAGCCGCAACCTCGGCGATGGCTTTGGTTTGGGCGGCGGCATCCAGCGCGCGCAGGTCACGGCTGTGCCACGGCACCTGCACCTGATCGGCAATGGTAAAGCGCGCCTGCTCTTCACCGTGGAAACGCATGCGTAGGCTTTCTTGAGCCGCGACCACAGCAGCCAGGGCCTCGCGCAAACGCGGCACGTCGAGTTTGCCCGACAAACGATAAACCGCCGGCAACAAATAACTGAGTTCGTTGCCAAGCAGCCGTTGGTGCTGCCACAGGGCCGTCTGGACCGGGCTCGCCGCATAATCCTCGGCATCCGCGACCCGTTGCAGCGGGACCGCCTCGGCCGTAGTGGCTAGCCAGGTTGCTTGGGCCGCTAGGGTCGGCGCGCGAAAGACGTCGGCCAACTGCGCCGCCGTGCCCAGCTCGCGCAAGCGGTTCAGCAAACGCACGGCTTTGAGGCTGTTCCCGCCGGCGGCAAAAAAGTGACTATCGGGGCCGGTTGCTTCCACGCCGAAGGCGCGCCACAGCGCCGCGACCCGTTGTTGCGGCGCGGTTAAAGGCGCAGCCGGCGCTGGTGCGGGCGCGGTCGACTCGGCCAAAACGCGGCGGTCGATTTTGCCGTTTTGGTTGAGTGGTAAGTGATCGAGACAGGATAGCCGTTCCGGCACCAAGGCTGCCGGTAACAGCGCATGGAGGCGGTTCAGCACCGCGCTGAAATCGGCGTCGGCGTGACCAGGGACGGCGGTGATGAAGGCGCAGAGCAGCGTCTTGGGGGCTTGTCCCTGCAGCACGACGGCGGCTTGGCTGATCTCGGGTTGGGCGGTTAGCGCGCTTTCGATTTCGCCTGGCTCAATGCGGCGCCCTTTGTGTTTGATTTGAAAGTCGCGGCGGCCCAAGACGACCAAGTTGCCGTGGCGATCAACGTAACCCGTGTCGCCGGTGCGGTAGCATGCTTGCTCCGTCTGCCAATCGGGTGCGGCGGCAAAGGCGGCGGTGGTGAGATCGTCTTGACCCAGGTAACCGCGCGCCAAGCCCGCGCCGGCAATGGCGATGTGACCGCGAATACCCGCGGGCAATGGTCGTTCCTGGTCGTCGAGCACTGCGATTTGGGTGTTGTCGATTGGTCGGCCGACGTGGACGGCGGCTTCATCGCCACCCAAACGCGCACAGCTCGACCAAATCGTGGTTTCGGTGGGACCGTACATGTTCCAGAAGGCGGCGACTTTGGGCGCCAATTGGTGGGCCAGAGCGGCCGGCAGGGCTTCGCCGCCACACAGTAAACGCAGCTTAGGCGAAGGTTGCCAACCCGCTTCCAGCAGAAGGGCCAGGTTGGCCGGCGTGGTTTGGAACAGGCTTACCTCAGCGCGGTTGATGCGACCGGGATCGGCCAAAACTTGTTCGCGGGAGAACAGCGACACGCTTGCCCCGACAAAAGGTGCCAACCAAAACTCGAGTTGGGCGATATCAAAGGAGATCGGCGTTACGGCGGCGACGTGATCCTCAGCCGTCAAGCCGGGTTGATCGGCCATGGCGTACAGGAAATTGGCGAGTGCGGCGTGTTCGACCACGACACACTTAGGTCGGCCGGTTGAACCGGAGGTCGGCATCACGTAAGCCGGACCCTTGCTGGGCGTAGTTGGATGGAACGGTGCATTGCTGTGCAGGGCCGCGTCGATATCGTGGATGGGAATGTTGCAGGTTTCAGGACGGGTGTTTTCGCAGCACAGCAACAGTTCGGCCCCGCTTTGTGCCAGCAACATCTCGCGGCGCGCCTTGGGCAATTCGGGATCAAGCGGTAACCAGGCGGCGCCTGCGCGCCATACGGCGGTGAGCGCGACGGGGAGCCGCAAATCGCGCGGCAAGGTGACGGCGACCAGCCGAGGCCTGGTGTTGTGACAGAGGGTGGCGGCGACGCGTTCGCTTTGGTGCCACCAAGCGGCGTAAGTCAAATGAGCCGTATCGTGGCGGAAAGCAACGGCTTCGGGTTGGTCGTGGACCACCGCTTCAAACCGGGTCAGCACATGCGTGACCGTCGGCGGCACACGGCGACCGGTTAGAATCGCCGGTTGCAAACAGGCGAAAGCCCGACCCAGCGGCGCGCCGGGATCCTGTGTCCATGCGTCGAGCAGTTCCTGCCACTCGGCCGCGAAAGTCGCAGCGGTTTGCGCGTCGAAGAGGTCACTGTCGTAGTCCAAATAAAGCATGTTGCGATGACCGTCACGGGCGAATTGGAACGCGAGGTCGAACTGGCTACCGGTATAAGCGGATGGTTCGGCAGACCAGCCGTCGGGCAGTGTTTCGTCGCCGGTGAACATGGACACCCATAGATCGAAAAGCGGGGTGCGGCTGGGATCGCGCGCGGGCTTTACGGCGTCGACGATTTCGGCAAAACCCACGGCGTTGTGGTCGCGCGCACCGTTGACAGCGGCGGCGATCTGGCCGACCAAACCCGCAAAAGAGCCTTCGTCCTGTACCTTGCTGCGGACAACGGCGGTGTCGACAAACAAACCGACCACGTTTTCCCACGCCTCGTGATCGCGGCCGGAAACCGGGGTGCCGAAACACATGTCGTGTTGGCCGGTGCGGAAGCGCGCCCAGGCGGTGACGGCCGCCGCCAAGACGGCGAAGGGAGTGGCTGTCAGGTTGGCGGCGGTGGCAACGACCGCGTTCCACAACGGCGCGGGAATTTCGAAGGCCGGTTGGGCGCCGCGATAGCCTTTCTCGGCGGGTCGTGGTCGGTCGCCGACCCATTCGAGCGGGGTTGGTGGCGGCGACAATTGTTCCAGCCACCAAGCGCGATCGGTCGCGCCGTTACGGGTGCGCACTGCGGTCCGCTCGGCGGCGAAATCGGCGAACTGATACGCGAGCGGGGCCGGTGCGGGCGCATGGTCAAGTGCGTGTTGGTAAAATGCCCACCAGTCGGCAACGAGCAGGTTTAGCGACCAGGCATCGGCAATTAAGTGGTGCAGATTGAGCGCCAACACCCAATCGTCAGTGTCGATGCGGATCAAGGTCGCGCGTACCAACGGGCCCTTCGCTAGGTCGAACGGCCGGGTGGCGTGCTCGTCCAGCAGCGCCGGCAAGTGGCTGGGTTGATCGTGGCGGTCGCGAATCTCAAGTGCCGGCACGGCGTGGTTGAGATCGACCCAAAGCTGTTCGTCCACTTCTAGGAACCGGGCGCGCAACAACGGATGACGTTCGACAAGCGCGGTAAAGGCCTGCGAAAAAGCGTCGCGATCCAAGCGGCCCCGGAAGCGAAATGTGCCCGGCAAGTGGTAGGCGCGCGAGGCGTGTTCGAATTGGCACAACACCCATAGCCGTTGTTGATCGGCCGTGGCTGGGAAACGGCGCGGGTCAACCGCGCGCTGAAGCGTGGCGGCTTGAGCGCTGCCGCGCTGACGGGCAACTTGCTCGGCCAATTGTTCAATGGTGGGGTGGAGGATCAAACTGCGCATGCCGGGTTTGTAGCCGAATGCCTCTTGCATGCGCACCGCGACCTGGGTCAGTTCCAAGCTGTGGCCGCCCACTTCGGTAAAGTGTTGGTCGATGCCGACCGCGTCGCGTTTCAGCACCTCGCACCATATGGCCGCTAAACGCCGTTCGATGTCGTTGCGCGGCGCTTTGAGGTTGCCGCTGTCGCAGGGTTCGGACGGTTGCAGGGCCGCCAAAGCCTTGCGATCAATTTTGCCGTGGCTGTCGCGCGGGAGGGCGTCGAGGAAGAACCACAGCGATGGGATCATCGGTTCGGCCAGGCGGCGCGCCAGCGCTTGGCGCAGGCTGTCGCGGCTGATGGTGCCGTGGGTGACGAGGTAGGCGGCCAAGCGCGTATGGACGCCGTCGCGGCGTGGCGCGACAACCGCGGACGTAACGCCGTCCTGGGCCAGCAAGTGGTTCTCTACCTCGGCGGGTTCGATACGGACCCCGCGTATTTTGACCTGATCGTCGCCTCGCCCGGCGAAGTGCAGCAGGCCGTCACCATCGCAGCGTGCCCAATCGCCGCTGCGGTAGACCGGCGTGTCCTCGCCGAATCGACCGGCGACAAGGCGACCACGGCGCCAATAGCCGGCGGCAACGCCGGGTCCGGCGATGTGGATTTCGCCCAAACAGCCGCGTGGTACGATCTGGCCGTTGCGGTCACGCAAACTCATGGTCACGCCTGGCAAGGGTCGGCCGATGCTGGTGTGGTCGCCGGCCGGTTTTTCCTCGGCGAACCCCAGTGCGCTGCAAATGATGGTCGCTTCGGTCGGGCCGTACAAGGCGACAACCTGCGCTTGGGGCCAAGATGCTTCCGCGCGGCGCAATAACTCGGCCGGTACGCGGTCACCGCCGGTAAACACCCAGCGCAGGTTGGGCAGGTCGTTGGTGGTTTCGAGGATTTGCGCCAATAACGCGGGTACGGCGTGAAAGGCGCTGACCCGCTGCAACTTGGCGGCGCGGCGTTCGCTGTCGAGCACGTCGTCGCGATTGAAAATTTCAACGCCGATTCCACGTGTAAGCGGCAGCATCAGCTCCAGCACGGCGATGTCGAAGGCTTGGCCGGCAATCAGTGCGAAACGCGCGTCGTCGTTGCCGGACGGTGCCAACCCTGCGCAGGCCTGGAGCAGCGTATGCGCCACATTGCCGTGACTGACCGCGACCCCTTTGGGGACACCGGTTGAACCGGAGGTAAACATTAAATAGGCGAGATCGTCGTCGGCCGGCAATCGCGGCGGCAAGGGTTCGGCGGTGGTCGCCGCGTCGCGCCATTCGCTTAAGGTCAAGACTCGGCGACCAGGTGCTTGGACGCCGGCGACGTGGTTGTCGTCGGCGAGCACATGACGCACGCCGCTTTCACGCAACATGGTTTGAATGCGTTCGGCTGGGTATTCGGGATCGATCGGCACGTAAACGGCGCCCGCCAACCACAAGGCCAAAACAGCCGCCGGCTGATGCAGGTCGCGCGGTGCGGCGAGGGCGACCGGTTTGCCGGGCGCGAAGCGCGGCCATTCGGCGACAATGCGCGCCAAACGGGCGGCCTCATCGGTCAAAGTACTAAAATCAAGGGTTTGGGTGTCGCAGGCCACCGCGATCCGGCTTGGCACGCGAGCGGCTGCAGCCAGGAACGCCGCCACCACGTTGGTGTGTGCCAATGGCAAAGGCTTGGGACCCTGGAGCACGGCCAATTCGTGCTCGGCGACAAAGGTCAGGGTACGGTGATCCGGTCGTTCGGCCTGGCACAGGTGGCTGACGAACCGCAGCAGGCGTCGGCCCATTTCGGCCGCGCCGGCCGGGTCGTAAAGATCGCTGTTGTATTCCACTGAAAAGGTCCAGCCGTCGGGCGCCTGCAGGAAATCGAAGCTGAGATCCAATTTGGCGGTTTCGAAGCGGCTCTCGTGGGTGCCGATGCGCAGGTCACCGAGCTGTTCGGCCTGGCGATGGGGTTGCGCTACGTAGGAGAGCATGACGTCGTAAAGCGGGGAGCGGCTGGGATCGTGGCCGTAATCGAGTTCGGCGACAAGGCGATCAAACGGGTAAAGCGCGTGGTTTAGCCCGTCGAGTGTGCTTTGTTGCGTCAGCGCCAGCAGGCTGTCGAAATCGGTGTTGTCGTTGAAACGGGTACGCAAGGCGAGGCTGTTGATGAACAAACCGATTTGATCGTCCAGATCGGGGTGCGGTCGGCCGGCGACGGGCGTACCGACGACCAGGTCGCATTGCCCGCTGAGCCGGTAAAGCAGCGCGTTGAGCGCGCATAGCAGCGTGATAAAGGGCGTGACACCACGCTTCTGGCAAAAGGTCTCCAACGCTCGAGGTAGGTCGTGCGGCATGGGCACGACCACGCTGCCGCCACGATAACTTTTCATCGGTGGGCGCGGTCGGTCCGTCGGCAGGTTCAGCGCGGCCGGTTGTTCTGCGAAGACTTGGCGCCAATAGCGGTGCATGCGTTGGCCGTCCGCGCCTTTGAGCAGGTCTTGCGACCAAACCGCATAATCGCGGTACTGCAAACGCGGTGCGGGTGGTGCCGGTCGATCCTCGCAAGCGGCCAAGTAGGCGCGGCCGATGTCGCGAAAGAGAAGGTCCATCGACCAGCCGTCGGCGATGATGTGATGCAAGGTAAACAGCAGCCAATGACGCGTATCGCCCAAGCGCAGCAAGGTGGCGCGGAACAGCGGTGCCTGTTCTAAATCGAACGGCCGATTGGCTTCGGCATGGGCGTGCGCGGCGGCGGCACGCTCGGGATCGCTCTCAGCGCTGAGGTCAACCGTGACCAGGGCGAAGGGGACCTGGTCGACCACCGCTTGGCGCGGCTCGTCGCCGACGCGCAGGAAACGGGTGCGCAGACTTTGGTGACGGGTCACCGTATGGGACACGGCTTCGTTTAGCTTGGCCACGTCGAGTGGACCTGCCAAGGTGAAGGCGCCGGGCACGTTGTAGGCCTGCGCCGCCTCCATTTGGTGCAGAATCCACAAACGCCGTTGGCTGAAGGAAAGCGGATAGTGCTCGGCGTCGGCGACGGCTTGGATCGGTGCCAAACTCGCTTGCGCCTGACGCGGCTGGAGCTGTTCCGCCAGGGCCGCGACGGTTGGGTGGCTGAAGACGTCGCGTGGGCTCAGGTCGTAACCGAGCCGGCTGTGAATGCGGCCAAGCAAGCGCAACACCAATAGCGAGTGGCCGCCGGCGGCGAAAAAGTTAAGGTCGATATCGCCTTGGTCCGGGTCGCGTTCGAGCAGTTCGGCGAAACAGGTCCACAGTGTTTCCTCGGTTGGGTTGCGCGGCGTGCGGCCTGCGCCGCCGGCCATTAGGTCGCGGCGGGCGCGTAATGCACGGCGGTCGACTTTGCCGTTTGGCGTCAGCGGCAATTGCGGCAAAGCGATAAAACGCGCGGGCACCATGTAAGCGGGCAGACATGCCTGAAGCCGAATTGGCAGATCGGCGAGGACGGCTTCCGCGCCGACGATGTAGGCGACCAGGGTCAAGGCCTGACTTTGGTCGGGGCGTGCCACCACGCAGGCGCCGGTGACGCCGTCGCAACGGCCGAGGGCTGCTTCAATTTCACCGCATTCAATGCGATAGCCGCGCACTTTCACCTGGCTGTCAGCGCGACCGTGGAACACCAAGTCGCCGTCTTCGTTGATACGGGCCAGGTCGCCGGTGGCGTAAGCACGACCCAGGGCGGCGACCTCGCGGAAGCGGGCGGCGCTGAGATCCGGCCGTTGGTGGTAGCCGGCGGCGACAGCCGCGCCGCCGATGAAGAGTTCGCCCAACGCGCCTGGCGGCAAAGGGTTTTCATGCTGATCGAGCACGGCCAGACGGTTGCCGGCGAGGGGCCGGCCAATGGGCACTGGACCGGAATCGGGCAGATCGGCCAGGTTACTGATTTCAAAGAAACATGAATCAATCGTTGCTTCCGTGACGCCGTAGCTGTTTATCAGGCGACAGGATGCGGGCAGAGCCCGACGAGCGACGCGCGCGTCTTCAACCGACCATGCGTCACTGCCGACAATCACCAAACGCAACGTTGGCACCGACGCCTGTTGATCGGCAAGCCGGCGCAACAGCGGCAACACCAAACCCGGCGTGCCTTCGAACAGGGTGACCTTATGCTGGGTGAGCAACTGCTGCAAACCCGTCGCGTCGAGGCGGTCCTGCTCGTTCACGACGACCAAGGTGCCGCCAACCGCCAAGGTGCGCGCCACGTCGCCGATAAACACATCGAACGCGAAGCCGGCCAGTTGCAGCGCGACAGGCCGGCTTCCGGCGAAGTCGTATGCTTGGAACCAGGCTTCCGTTTGGTGGTCGAGCGCGGCCTGACTGACGACCACGCCCTTGGGCCGCCCGGTCGAACCGGATGTGTAAACCAAGTAGGCGGGGGCCGCGCCGGCTGCGACGGGTGGGCCGCATTCGCCTTGCGTCGGCATTGCCTGGTCCAGGTTCAAGGTGGCGGTTTCGGCGGGAACGGTCACCCCGTCCTCGACGATCAGAAGCCGTGCGCCGCAATCGCCCGCGATCCATTGCAACCGGTCGGCCGGTGCGCTTGGATCAAGTGGCACAAAGACGGCACCGATGTGGCTTACCGCCAGGAACGTCAACGGCATGCGATAGGTACGGCCGACACAGACTGCAACCGTATCACCGGCCTCGACACCGGCGCTGCGCAGTGCGCCTGCCAATTGCACGATTTCGTGGCTGAGCGCCGCGTACGTCCAGCCATGGTCGCCGTCGATTACGGCCGGTTGGTCTGGTTTCTGCCGGCACTGGGCGGCGAAGCGTTGTGCCGGCGTTTGCACCGACCCGACTTGGAGTGGTGGGCCCGTCAAGATCTGCGCTTTTGCGTGAATGCGGGCGGCCTTTGGTTGCAATTTCGGTTGGGTCGTCCATTGATCGATCAGCAGACAGAGCCCCTCGAAACAACGGGCTACTTCGACGGCTGAAAAACGGTTCTCGTCGACTTCGAACACCAAGGTCAAATCATCGCCCGGATGGAACGAGAGGTTGAGCGGATACGGCGTTTGTTCGAAGCTGCGCCATGCGCCGCTGCGCAACCCGACCGCATCGAGCAACGCGTCGAGGCGGCGCGAGACTGGGTAATTCTCAAAAATGAGCAGGTGGTCGAACAGGTCGGCACCCAGCGGGTGTTGCGCTAGAACTTCGGGTAACGGCAAGTGGTGGTGGGCTTCGGCGGCATGCATTTGCGCTGCAACCCGGCGCGCGGTCTCGGCCAAGTCGGCGTCCGCGTCAAAGCCGACGCGCACCGGCACGGTGTTCATAAACAGCCCGACCATGTGTTCGATGTCGCGCACCTCGCTGGGCCGCCCGGAAACGACCGTGCCGAACACAACCTCGTCGCTGCCGGTGTACTTCGCCGTCCACAGCGCCCACAGCGTTTGCACGACGTTAAACAGACTGAGCTCGAGGTTGGCGGCCAACTGCTGCAAGGCCTTGGTGCGCGATGCCCCCAAGCTGCGTCCGTGGCGGTTCCATCGGTAATCATCGTTGTGGCTTGGGCGCTGGACCGGTGAGGTCGGCGCGGCGATGCCGTCGAGCCGATCGCGCCAAAAAGCACGGGCGGCGTCCTGGTCGCGTTCGGCCAGCCAGGCAAACCAGCCCCGTGGCTGGGGCGGTGGTGTCAATTGGGCGGTTTCACCTTGGCAGGCGGCGCGGTAGGCCTCGAAGAAATCTTTGGCGAGGATGCTCAGGCACCAACCGTCCATCAGGATGTGGTGAAAACTCCAGACCAGCCAAGCTTGGTCGTCATTGAAGGTGAGCAAGGTCAGGCGCACCAAACCCGCGTCATCGAGTTGGAACCGCTCGGCGCGATCCGCCGCCAAAAATGCTTCCAGCTTGGTTGGGGCGTCATCGCCCAAGTGTTGGTGGTCAAAGGTCGGCCCGCCTTGGCGCGCGATGACGGCGGTGACGGTGTCCTCGTCGACCGCGACGAAACGCGTGCGCGTGACCGGCTGGGCTTGGCCCAGGGCCGTCACCGCCGCGCGACAGGCGGCCACGTCAACGACGCCGTGCAACTGGTAGGCGGTTTGCTCGAAGTAGGTCGCGTCGTTGGCCCATTTACTCTGGAAATAAACGGCTTGTTGCATGGGCGTGAGCGGATGCAGGTCGACGGGATCATGTTCGCGGGCCAGGCTCGCCACCTGCGTCGCCGTCAACTGGCGATGGGTAAAGTCTGAAGGGGTGGGTTGGGTTTGCCCTTGCGCCAGGCAATGCGCCTTTTGGGCCTGCAGGGCCGCGACCATCGTTGCCAGGGCCGCCTCGATTTGGTCGGCGGTAAAATCTGCGGTGTGCCAAGTCCACTGCAGGTTCAGACGGCCCGCGCTGATCCACGCGATGAGGTCGAGCCGTTGCGGTCGGCGCGCGTCCGGGTCGGCGAGTGCGCCCAGCGGTTCGCGCACGACGCGGAACGGGCCGTCGCGATGGCTGTCGAACGAACCGAGGAAGTTAAACGAAATTTCGGCCGGGAAAGGCTCGTGCAGCGGCGCGTCGGCGTTAAAGCACAAGGCGCCAAAACCCAAGCCTTTACCTGGTACGGCGCGCAGTGTTTCCTTGACGTGAATCAAACGCGCCGCGACTGTGGCTTGCTCGCTTGCAACCACGACCGGAAACAAGCTGGTGAACCAGCCCACCGTGCGCGAGAGGTCGAAACGGCCCGATTCGTCGCGGCCGTGCCCTTCCATGGCGATTTTGAAATGGGACCCGCCGGTGAGTTGACGCAAACCTTGGACGAACGCGGCCAGCAAGTGGTCATTGAGGTCGGTGTTGTAAGCGGCGTGAATCGGACCCTGTAAATCACGGGTTTCGTCTTCGCGACACAAGTGTTCGGCACTGCGCGCGAAGCGGTAAAGCGCTTCGCCGGCACCGGGTAGACGCGCAACCTCGGCTTCGGTTTGGGCCTGCCACCAGCGCCGTTCGCGCTCGCTCGGCAAACCTTCGTTTTCCAGCCAAGTCGACCAAGCGCCGAAGGGACTGCTTGCGGGCGGGTCGATCACCGGCCGTCCGGCTTGTACCGCGCGGTATACCGCCACCAAATCATCGAGCAAAATGCGTTGCGACACGCCATCCATCACCAAGTGGTGGGCGCTTACAAGCAGGCGTTCGCGGCGTGTGTCGCGCAACAAGACCCAGCGAATCAGCGGGCCGGCGGCCAAGTCAAAGCGGTTTTGCAGTTTAAGTGCCTCGGCTTCGGTGAGCTGGGTGACGTCGCCGACCTGGCGCACTTCCAACGCCGGCGCGGGTGCGAGCGGGCCGGCGATTTGACGCAGCGGAGCAAGCTCGAAGCGCACGCGCAACTGATCGTGGCGGCGCCATATGGCGGCGATGGCGACACGCAACGCGTTTTGGTCGAACGGTGCGTCGGCGGCCAACAGGACCGATTGGTTGAAGTGGTGCAAGGGTTCGCGACCCGATTGGAAGAACCATTTTTGGATCGGTGTCAGTGCAACCAGGTCGCCAACCTCGGCGCGGCCGATGATTTGGTCGCTCTGCTGTAGGCGCGTTGCAAGGGCGCGAATCGTCGGTGCCTCGTAAAAGTCGCGCACGCTGAGGCGGCGACCACGTTCGGCCAAACGCGCCGTAATTTGCAGCGCGGCAATCGAATCGCCACCCGCATGGAAAAAGCCGTGGGTGACCCCGGCCGGCGCGTTGCCGAGCACGTCGCGCCACAGATCGAACAAAAGTTGCTCATCGGCGGTGGCCGGCGGACAGGACGGGGTTTGGCTCGCGCGTGCCAGGTCTAAGAGTGTATCGCGGTCAATTTTACCGTGGGCCGTCATTGGCCAGGCCGCCACAAAAAGCAGCCGCTGCGGCATCGCGTAATCGGGAATCGTTGTCGCGAGTTGCCGCGTGACTTCGGCTTCATCACCGCTGCCGAGGGCAAAGGCCCACAGTTTTTCCGCCGCCACCATCACCAGATTATCGGCGTAACCGGCTTGGGTTAGTGCATTTTCTATTTCTCCCGATTCGATGCGAATGCCGCGTAGTTTGAGCTGTCGGTCGCGCCGACCGTGGAACGCCAGCCGTCCGTCGTCGCGGTAGCGGCCCAGATCGCCGGTGCGGTAGATGCGTTGGCCGGTTTCGGGTTGGGTGATGAAGGCGGCGGCGGTTTGCTCAGGCCGTTCGGCGTACCCGGCGGCGACACCGATGCCGGCGACGGCCAATTCACCGACGGCGCCTGGCGGTACCAAATATCCCTGTTCATCGATGACGTAGACATGGCTGTGGTCGAGGGGGCGACCGATGGGCATTGGCTCGCAGTCGGCGTCGGCTAGATTGAGTCGGCCCATGGCGGCGCAGACCGAGGTTTCGGTGGGGCCGTAGGCGTTGTAAAAGGCGAGCCGGTCGGCCAGCGCGGCCACGACGGCGCGGCGCGGCGCTTCCCCGGCGCTGATCAGCGCCCGCAACGGCGCGAAATCCTCGCGGTTCATGACCGATTGGTAAGCGGGCGGTAGGGTGGCGATGCTGACGGCTTGCGTTCTGAGGAAGGCGGCGAAGCGGGCGGGTTCGTCTTTGACCGCTTCGTCGACGATGACCAAGGCGGCGCCGGCGTGGAGGGCGAGGAAGGTTTCGGCGAGGGCGGCGTCGAAGCCGAGCGGGGCGAAGGCCAAGCACCGGTCGGTGCTGGTGACCGCCAAAGCTTTGATTTGGTGACAGATCGTGTTACAGAAACCGGCGTGGGCGATGCGCACCCCCTTGGGACGGCCGGTCGAGCCGCTGGTATAAAGCTGGTAGGCGATGGCTTCAGTACCGACTTCGGTCTCCTCCGCACGCGCGTGGGGCTTCGCGATGAGCTGGGACCAGGTCACGTGACGCGGTGAGTCGGTCGCTGAGGCCGTAATCGTGAGCACTGGGTCGGCGTCGCTCTGAATGAGCGCGCGACGGCCGGCGGGGTAGTGGCTGTCGACCGGCACGTACACCGCGCCCAGGCGAAACAAGGCAAGCATGGCCAGAACCGCTTGCGATGAGCGCGGCATCAAAACGGCCACCTTGTCGCCGATGCCGACGCCGAAATCGCGCTGAAGCCGGGCCGCCACTGCTTCGGCCAAATCGGCACACTGAGCGTAACTCAGGGATGAGGTTGCGTCGATCAGGGCCGGCCGCTGGGGCAAAGTGGCGGCGTGGCGCGCAAAAACGCTGTAAATCGTGGCGGTCGTCAACGGCGTAGCGTCGTCGCCGCGACTCAAGGCAATCAATCGTTGCCGGGTGGCGTCGTCCCACATGGGCACACTGACGGGGTCGCGGCTTGGGTCGGCCACCAATTGACCCAGCATGGTTAGGAAGTTGGCGCCCAGCGCCGCCGCCGAAAAACCGAGGTCCCGCCGACAGGTGACGTCCAAACGCAGACCGCTGTCGCTGCAGGTGAAGTGGGCCTCAACCACGGCTGTGAAAGCCGCTGTCACGTCGGCGTCGTCAAACGCAACCGTTGCGGCGAAACGACAGCCGTCGGCCGCCGCTTCACCCAAGCGTGTCGTGTCGAAGTCGCGGTAGGCGAGCCCGGCTTCCAAGCTTTGTTTCAGCGCAGCGAGGCGTCCCTTAAATCCGGCGCCGGTATTGGCAAGCGGTGTGAAAACAACGCTATCCGCGTGGGCCTCGGCCAACAAAGCTCGCGCGGGGACGACCATGTGGGCCCGGCCTGCAAGGCCGTGGCGCTGCAGGCAGCTTTGCCACACCGTCAACAGCATTAACCGCTGCGCCAACGCTTGACCGCGCGTGCGTTGTTGCAAGTCGGCCCAAATGGATGCGGTACAGGTTAAGTGTGCGGTGTCCTGGCGGGTGGCGCCGACGGGGAGCACGCTGTCGGTAAGCAGGTTGCGCCAATGAAGCAAGGCGGCGTGGCGTTGGGGATCGTGGTGGCTCATATGGGTGCTTCCTAAAAGTCGAAGTCCGCGTCCAGCAGGACGGCTTGTTGTGTTTCAGCGGCGGCGCGAAAAGGCAAATCGCCGATGCGGCTGTGTGGGTCGGTCAACGCGATGCGTGTCAAAGTTTGCCAGCGCGCCACCAGCAAGGCGATGTCGTCGCTGTCGAACAGACGTGTGTCGTATTCGACCTGCATGTCGATACCCTGATCCTGCTCGCGTAGGTTAAAGCTGAGCGGCAGGCGGTTAGTGCGCGGGAAAAGATCAACGGGGGTGACGGTCATGCCAGGGATTAGGAAACGGTCGCCCTCCTTGCCGGACGTATTCTGCAACACCAGCGCGACCTGTAGCGCGGCGCCCGCGGGCGTCGGGTCGGCCTGGTCTAGCACTTCAATTAAGTCGCGGCGCACCTGTTGCAGCAGTTCATCGAACGACATCGGCGCGCGACAGACCACCGGCAGCGCATGGGTGGTGACGAAAGCGCCAATCATGGATTGGGTGTCGGCGTGGTAACGTGCCGCTGTCGGCACTCCCAGCAACATTTGTTCGTGGCCGGTCCAGCGCTGCAGTGCGGCTGATAAGCCGGCGGCACAGACCGCATACAGGGTGGTATCGCGCTGCCTTGCCGCTTCGTGCATGGCGTCGCGCAGCTCAGGCTCCCAGGTGAAGACGTTGGTGCGCCCGGTAAATGGATCGCTGTGTTGCTTGGGTTGGGTGAAGAGCGGCGGTGCATCGCTTTTTTGGGCTGGGGTACTTGCGACCTGGCGCGCCTGTTCCCAAGCGGCAAAATCGGCATAGGTGCGATGCGGTGCGTGCCTCGTCGGTTCTTGTCCGAGCGTGCGTGCCTGCATGCAGGTCAACCAATCACGGACAAGCAGGTCGAGCGACCAACCGTCGGCAACCAGGTGGTGGATCACGAAC
Organism: Holophagae bacterium; assembly: GCA_030429565.1. Lineage (GTDB taxonomy): Bacteria > Acidobacteriota > Holophagae > Acanthopleuribacterales > Acanthopleuribacteraceae > Acanthopleuribacter. The sequence goes on from JAUIFE010000004.1 coordinate 43,796, forward strand.
ACGGCAAGGTAGATTGGCTGGGCCGCGTCGTCTTCGGGCGGGTAGGCGTACACCGCCGCCCGTGCCGCCGGGCCGGTTTCCAGGTCGAACTCGGCTTCCATAAAGCTTTGCGCGGCTTGGCGGGCTTGGTCCAGGGTGGCACATCGGGTTAAGCGAACGGCACGAGGCGCAGCTTCGCCAATGATCTGCCGGGGCGCGCCATTCACCAAACGGAAACAGGTGCGCAGCGCCTCGTGACGGTCCATGAGATCGTTGAAGGCCTGCGTCAAAGCCGCTTGGTCGAGCCTGCCTTCAAGACGGAAGACGGCCGGGATGTGGTATGCGCGGGCGAGCGCCGGATTTTGGCAGGCGTGCCACATCGCCATTTGTGCGCGCGAAAGCGGCGCCCATGCTGGGTTGGGTCGTGCCGGGATCGGCGTAAACGAACCTTGGCGCCGCAGGAAATCGAGTCGACGCGCCAAATCACACAAGCGCGGGTGTTCGAAAAGCAGGCGCAACTCAAGCGTGATGCCGTGATCGCGACCAAGTGCCAAGGCCAAACGTGCAGCGCTAATACTGTTTCCGCCAAGCGCAAAGAAATCGGATTCGCGGTCGACGGCGCCGGTGACGGGTAAAAGTTGTGCCCAGTGTTGGGCCAGCAACTTTTCGGTTTCCGTTTGCGGCGCGATGCCCTGGCTAGGCGACGGTGCGCCACTGTTGCCGGTGCGTTGTGCCAAAGCGCGGCGGTCGACCTTGCCGGAGCTGGTCGTCGGCAAAGACGCGACCGTGTTGAAACGGTTCGGGACCATCCACGCCGGCAGCACTTTCGCCAGGATTTTGCGCCAGGTTTCACCCGCTGGTTTAGCGGCGCACACCAGCCACGCCACCAGGGCGCCGTCGTCCTCGGCTTTGACGACGACGGCATTTTCGACGCCGTTCAGTTGTTGCAAGTGGTGCTCGACTTCCCCACATTCGACGCGGTAGCCGTTGATTTTGACCTGTCGGTCGGCGCGACCATGGAAAAAGAACAGGCCTGCCTCATCGCGGCTCACTTGGTCGCCGGTGCGGTACCAACGGCGGCCGCCGTCGCTGACAAAAACCGCGTCGGTTAACTCGGGGCGTTGATGGTAGCCGGCGGCGAGGCAGGGGCCGGCCAGCCACAGCTCGCCGCGTGCGCCGGTGGGCAGGTCTTGTCCGAATTGGTTACATACCCGAGCGGCCACGGCGCCGATGCTGTGCCCAATCGGCGGCAGGGTCGGGTAATCGGCTTGACCGCCGTGAAGGGTGAAGGCCGTGACCACGTGGCTTTCGGTGGGGCCGTAGTGGTTGTGGAGGCGCAGGCGTGGTCGTGCCCGCAGGAATGCTTTGAGCCCGTCGGTGAGGACCAACGCTTCGCCCGCTGTGATCAGGTGGCGAAGCTGACCGCCCCAATCGGGTGCAGCGCCCTCGCCCAACTGTTTGAGGACGGTGTAAGGCACAAAGGCGGTATTGATCCGGCTGCTTTCGATTAAGCGCGCGGTGGCGGCGATGTCGCGGCGTTCGGCCCGTTCGGGCAAAATCAGCGTCGATCCGCCACACAGGGCAAAAAGCGTTTCCTGTAGGAACACATCGAAGGTGAAAGCGGCGAACTGCAAGACGCGACGCCGACCTGGCAGGTTGGCGAGTTGCCAGTCGATTAGGTGGTTGAGGCAGCCGTGCGTTTGCAATACCGCCTTAGGCACGCCGGTCGAACCCGAAGTGTAAAGCAAGTAGGCGGGATGGTCGGCTTTGGCGGCATAGGGTTTGTGTTTGCCGCGCGCTGTGACGCTTGCATTGGGCGCCATCCAGGCGGCGCCCTCGGCCCAGGGCGGTACCGTCTCACTAATGATTAAACGCGCGCCCGCATCGTTGAATGCGAAGCGATTGCGTTGCGCCGGCTGGTCTGGATCGAGTGGCAGGAATACCGCGCCAATGCGTAGCAGGGCCAACAGCGCGACCACGCGCGCAACCGGTGCTTCGCAGGCGACGGCGACAATCTCACCCGCCTGCACGCCTTGTTGTTCGACGAGCATGCCGGCCAAGCCACATACCCGTTGATGCAGTGCGCGGTAGCTGAGTTGCTCATGTCCGCTTTCAATTGCGCCGTGCGCGGGGTAATTGGCGGCCATGGCTTCGAAGTAAGCGCTGGTTTTGGCGTAATTGCGTTGGACCTGGCTCGTGCCGGGCGGTTTGATTAGTACTAGGCGGTGCAGCGGCTCGGCGCCGTTGCTTGGCAGCGCCGCCAGTAGGTGCAGCAAGTGGCCGGTAACCTCATTGATACGTGCTTCGCCATAGAGGTGGGCGTCGTATTCCACGTCCACATACAGCGCCGCTTCGCTTTGCCGAAACGAGAACAGCCAATCGCATTTAGCGTGGCGCACCGGCGGCAGACGCCGTTCGGCCTCAATCTGATTCAGCATTTGGTAGTGATCGCGCGTGTTGAGCAGCACCAACATGACGTCGAACAATGGATTGCGGCCGGGTTGGTGCGGTGGGCGCAGTTCGTCTACCAGCATGTCGAACGGATAGGCGGCGTGTTCAAAGGCGGCGCGATCCTGGTCGCGTAAGCGGGTCAGCAGTGTGTCGGCGTTTTCCTCGAGGTCGACGGCGCAGGTCAACGCCAAGGTGTTGGCGTAGAAACCAATGCTGTTTTCCAGGTCGGCGTGTTCGCGGGCCGCGCTCGGCGTGCCGATCACGATGTCGCGTTCATTACTATATATATGTAGCAGCATCGCAAGCGCGGCGTGCAGGCCCATAAAGCGGGTGGCGTTGTTGGCCGAAAGCCACGTGTCCAACGCGCTAAGGGTCGCATCCGGCACACGACGCGTGAAGGCACCTGCCGGTCGCAAACCGTCGCGGCGTGCGGCTTGGATTGGCAGCTCAAGCGGGGTGGGCGTGACCGCGAAGCGTTGAAGCTGGAAGGCGCGCGCCGATGCGTAATGGGCCTCGGCCTGTGGTGAACGTTGCCATGCAGCGTATCGAGATATGGCGAATGGGTGCGGCGGCTCGGCTGCGTCGTCGTCGTAAAAGGCGGCCAGTTCGCCAAGTAAAATGTCGATTGACCAGGCATCGGAAATGATGTGGTGGAAAACAAGGCTCAGGACGGCTTGATCGGACGCGGTCGGCCACAGTGCGGCGCGGAACAGGTTGCTGCTTGCAAGATCGAAGGGGGCGAACATGGTCTGCGCCAGTGCTTCATCCAGTTGTTCCGGCGCGACCGCGAAACCGCCGAGTTGGAAATCGCCAGGTTCATCGACAATTTGCGCCAAGGCCCCGTTGCGGGTGGCGAAGCGCGTGCGCAGGGAAGGGTGGCGCGCCACCACTTTCTGCAGGCAGGACTCGAGTCGGTCGCGATCCAGCGGCCCGCGTAACGTCAGGAACAAGGGTAGGTGGTAGGCGGTGTCTTGTGGCCGGCGCTGTTGCAGCAGGAACAGTCGTTCTTGACCATGGGTCAGCGGTGCGCTTTTGGCCGAAGTTGCCGGCGGAAAAACCAGCGTTGTGGTTAGGCCGTGCTGATCGAGCCACGTCGCCTGTGCGTGCAGCAAAGGTGACTCAAAAACGACCGTGAGCGGCATGGTGCGGCCGAGTCGGCGTTCGATTGCACGGGTCAAACGCGTCGCTTTGAGCGAGTGCCCGCCTGCTTGGAAGAAGTGAGCGAAGCGGTTGTCGATATCTCGCGCAAGCACCGCGCTCCAGACATCGGCTAATACGCGTTCGGTTTCCGTTTGCGGCGGTGCGTGGTCGGGTCGGCCCAACTCGGTCACTTGGTCAAGCCGGCTGAGATCGATTTTGCCGTTGGTCGTCTGGGGCAGGCGGGCATAGGTTTGGAACTGCCACGGGATCATGTGCCCTGGCAGCCGTTCGCTGAGAAAGTGCCGCAGTTCCTCGCTGTCCGGGGCGGCTTCACTCGCCAGGTGCCCGATCAGGTAGCGATCACTTCCTTCGCCCGCGCAGGTCACCGCCGCCGCGCGAATCGCTGGGTGTTGTTCCAGGGCGGCTTCGATCTCGCCCGGTTCGATGCGGTACCCGCGCAAGCTGATCTGGCGGTCGCCCCGGCCCGCGAAGTGGAGCCGGCCTTGGCCGTCCCAGCGACCCAAATCGCCACTGCGATACATGGTTCGTTCACCCGCGTGACGCGCTTGTGGGTTGGCGACGAAGTGGCGCTGCTGCGCTTCGGCGTGGTAGGGATAACCCAGGCTGAGACCGCGCCCGCTGATGGCGATTTCACCGGTGACGCCGATGGGGACGGGTCGCCCACTGGGCCCTACAACCTGAACGACGGCGCCTGGCAACGGTTGGCCGAGCGTGCAGCCGTCGCTGCTGATGTCGGCATAGGTGGCGCAAATGGTCGTTTCGGTCGGGCCATAGCTGTTGAACAGTTGCACGCGTGTGCGGAGGTTGCTGATGTGGCTGGGATGCAGCGCGTCGCCGCCCGAAATTAAACGGGTCAAGGGTGTTGCCGCCGGTGGGCTTTCGTTGAGCAGCGCCACCACGCCGGGTGTTGTCGAGAGCAGCGTGATCCCGCCGTGTTCGATACTTCGCCAAAGCTGCTCGCCGTCGCGCAGGTCGGCGCGGTTGAGAAACACCACACAGGCGCCGTGCAGCAGGGTCGGCACGATTTCTTCCAAGCTGGTGTCGAAGGTAAGCGCCGCCTGTTGCGCGACGCGGTCCTGGTCGTGGAGATCGACACGGCTGCGGTATGCCACGGCGTAGTCGGCGAGGGCGCCGTGGTGGTTGGCGACAGCCTTGGGTTCACCGGTTGAACCGGACGTAAACAGGATGTACGCGCAATCGTGGCGCGCGACCGGCACTGCTTGAAACGCGTCGACCAAACCGGCGGCGACAGCCGGCGTGATGCAGGCCTCGGCGTTGTTCTGCTTGGCGGCGATGATACAGCGGGCGCCGGTTTGCTGTTGGATCGCAGCGTAGCGGTGTGGCGGCGTGTCGACGGCCAAAGGCACGTAGACTGCATTACATAGCCAGGTACCCAGCATTGCCGCGACTGCTTGCGGACCCGGTTCGAGCTGGACCAGGACCGGTGCGCCCGGGCTGACACCCGCCGCCGTCAGCGCCGCCGCGTAGCCGCATGCCGCGCGGTAAAGTTGGTTGTAATCCCAGAAGCTGTCAACCGCCGCCAGCGCCGGCCGTGAGCCATTGCGTTCTGCCGCCTGGACAAATGTGCTGATGACCGGCCGCGCTTCGGTGTGCAGGGCCGGGCCACGGCTGAATTGTTCTAGCAGACCGCGTTCCCGCTCACCGAGCAACGAAATGGCCTTGAGGGCGATGGTGTCGTCGGCCAAAAGGGTGTCGAGTAGGTGGTCGAGGCGCTCGTAGATCAGGTCGATGTCGTCGAAGACATCGGTACTGTAATCCAGGCTAAAACGAATGCCGCCTTCTTGGAAGTCGTTGATGTTAAAGGTCAGCACGTGCTCTTCGGCCTCGGCGAAGTACCAAACCGGGTCGTGGGCACAGCCCGCAAAGGTCGCGTCGTACAACGAGTTCTGGTAATTGAATTGGACCGGCAGCAGGCGTGCCTCGCTCAAGCCCAAACCGCTGAGGATGCGGTGGATCGGATAACGTTGACGGCGAAAGTCGCGCTTGCCGACCGCTTCGATTTGGCGGATCAATTCGGGTAAGGTCTCGGCCTCTGCCGGCGCACTGACCAGTGGGATGAAGGTCGAAAACATGCCGACCACCGCTTTGTGGGTTTTGCGTGGCCGATTCAACACCGATACGCCCAGCGCCAACCGATCCAAGCCGCTGACTTTGCTTAGGTAAAGGCTGATTAATGCGGCGAAAAAGTTGTACACCGAGGTTTTGTGTCGTGCGCAGTAGGTGTAGATGGCTTGTGATTGCCGTAGCAAGCGTTCTTCGCGTTTAGCGGCAAAGCCGCGTTTGAGGCGTGGGAAGGCGCGTTCCAGCGGGAAGGGTTCAAGCGCCGTTATTTTCTCGAGCCAATAGGCACGGTCATCGCCGCAGCGTATGCCGGCGAGGTAGGAGGCCTCGAAGTCGATGTAGTCGAAGAAGGCCGGTCGTTCGGGTTCCTCGTGGTTGGGGTCGGCGCTTAGGCAGGCGTAAAGGCGGCTGACCTCGTTGTAGATCACCGAAATGCCCCAAGCATCGCAGATCAGGTGATCGACATGGATGAGAAATGCAAAGCGCTGCGGCCCGAGTTTCAGTAATCGGGTGCGCAGCATGAGGTCGCGGTGCACGTCGAAGCGGTAGGCGCGCGCCTCGGCCACAAGGTTTTGGAAACAACGCTCGGTTTCGCTTTCGTCCAGGTTGCCCAAATCGACGAAGTCGTGGTCGGGCGTAACCTGCTCGCGCAGCACTTGCCATGGCCCTTCATCATCTTCGTCCATGTGCAAGCGCAGCGCCGGCTGTTGGTGGTGCAGCATGGCGATGGTGCGCGCGAAACGATCGGGATCGAGTGCGCCGTTGATGCGCGAAATGCCGATCACTTGGTAAAGCTGGTCGTTGCCTTGCCACTGGCGGCCGAAATAGATACCGCGCTGCGGTTCGGTTAAACGGAATCGACGGGTCATAATGCTGCTCCTGGCGCGGGATTATTGCGGGACGAGGCGGTTGCGGCGCGTTTGATCCTGCTCGACGGCCTCGAACAGTGCGCGCACGTTGTCCTGACCGAACCCTTCGTAATTGGCGCGGCGTTGAATGATTTCGTAGAAGAAAGTCGGTCGGTCGCCGAATGGTTTTGTAAAGGTTTGGAATAAATACGCTTGACCTTGTCGATCGCAGAGAATGTGGTGTTCTTCGAGGCGGTCGATGAGGCTGTGCGGCAGGTCACCCGCCTTGCGCAGGTTGGCGTAGTAGGTGGCTGGATAAGCCACGAAGGCCACGCCTGCCGCGCGCATGGCGGCGACCGCTCCGAAAATGTCGTCGCTGGCGAAGGCCATGTGTTGCACGCCGCTGCCGTGGAACGCTTCCAAGTATTCCTGGACCTGCGACGGGTTGCGGCTTTTAACCGGCTCGACAAATACGCCGGTTAAGGCGCGGTTGGCGGCGCGCCACACCGACAAGCGCATGCCGGAGAAGCTGCTGCCGACATCGTCCTCGTCCCAGGTTTGCACCAAGGAACCGCCAAACAGCTTGCGGAAGTATTCCGTCCAACGCGTCATTTCGTTAGGGTAGATGCCGAATGCGATGTGGTCGATGTGACTCAGGCCGCGTGGATCGTCGTCGCGTCCATGTTCAGCCTGGTCGTCGTCGACCGGTTCGAAACCGGGCGCGAAAGTGCCGCGATACCCGGAACGGTTAATCAGGCTCAGCTCATTGCCGTCGAGGAACTTCAGACGTGCGCTGCGCACTTCGCCCCGGTCGTCACTTTGGCTTGCGGGTTCGCGCAGTGGCACCGCACCGCGCCGCAGCGCTTCGGCAAAAGCACTGTCGACGTCTTCAACCGCGAAGGCCAGGTGTTTGACCCCGTTGCCGTGGCGGTCCACAAAGGACAGGATATCGTAGGCGCTGGGGTGCGCCGCCGAGGTGATCACCAAACGAATGCCGTTTTTTTCCAGTAGGTAAGAGACGCGGTCGGCCACGCCGGTTTCCGGGCCGGCGTAGGCTGTGGTACGGAAACCGAGCGCGCGTTCGTGCCAAAACACCACCATTTTGGCCATGCCGACAAATAGTTCGACGTAATCCAGTTTGGGTAGATCGAGGTCGTCACAGATCGAGGTCATCGGGCTCTCCTTGGGCACAGCGCTGCCGGCCGCCCCGTAATCGGGCGGGTTCGTCAGCCTGGTGGTTGGGTGTTGCTTAGTGTGAGTGGGCGGCGGTTTCGGCGCGGTTGTCGTAGGCGCGCGCCGCGCGTTCGGCTTCGGCAAGGTCGGGCGCCGTCCAGCCGTCGAGGTCGTATTCGGCCATGCAGTCGTCGACCAGGTCGACACAGTCGTTGAGATCGCCGTTGCCGAGGCTTGAGAAAAAGGCTTCGAGGCGCACGAACTCGTGGCTACCTAAATAGTTGTGTTCGTAGAGCAGGTGACGTCCGCCGAATTCGGAGCCGGTGGCGTCCCACAACAGTTTCATCACCTTCATGCGTTCTTCGGCGTCGCTTTGCGAGCCGCGATAATATTGGTCGAGGTCCGCGCGCAGCTCCGGTTGGCGGAAGTCGGCGCTGGAGCTGTTCATATACACCAACCCCGAGGCCACAACCTGGCGCACCACTTCGTGGTAACGGGCATAAGCTGCCGTCGACATGACGCGGTAGGCGGCCGCGTAACGACTGTTGGGCAAAACCGTGCCGTTGACCCAGGGATCGGGGTTGCGCGCCATCGCGTCCGACAGCGCCCACATCGTGTTGCGGTAGGCCAGCAGCTCACCGATTTGCGCGCGCACGCCGCGAAATTCCAGGCTGCCGGTGGCTTCTACGCCTTTGACCAGCAGGCCGATCAGGAAATCGAGCTTGACCGACAGCCGGGTGCAGGCTTGGAAACAAGAGTTGGGCACAAAGCCGGAGCGGCCCATAAAGCTTTTGGTTTTAGCCGTGTCGCGATAGATGAAAACATTTTCCCAAGGCACGAACACGTCCTTGAGGATCAGCACCGAATCGTTTTCATCGAAGCGGCTCGACAATGGATAGTCGAACGGCGAGGCGGTTTGCATCGCCGCCACCGGATACGCCGGCCGGCAGATCAGTTTCACGCCGGGCGCATCGATCGGCACGATGAAGGTTAAGGCCATGTCGCGGTTGGTGATTTGCGCCGTTTGCGCAATGAAGTTGTAGTGGGTCAGCGCCGAGCCGGTGGCAACCGCCTTGGCGCCGCTGACGATGATGCCGCCGTCCGTTTCGCGTTCCAGTTTGAGGAAAACGTCGTCGGATTGGTCGGCGCTAAGGTTGCGGTCGACCGGCGGATTGACGATCGCATGGTTCAGGTAATAAACCCTGGCTCGTGCCTTTTCGAACCAGGTGCGGGCGTTGTCGGCGAAATCGCCGTAAAACTCGGCGTTCACGCCCAGCGTCGCCAATAGGCTCGCTTTGTACTCCGGTGAACGGCCCATCCAGCCGTAACTCATTTTGGCCCAGGCGACGATTGCTTCGCGTGCCGCGATCAGATCGTTGCTGCTATGGGCCGGGTTAAAGAAGCGGTGGGTGAAGCCGCCGTCCTCGCGCGCCGCAATCAGCGTATCCCGTTGGGTGGGATCGTGCAGGGCGTCGTACATGCGCGCGATCATGCGTGCGGCGGTGGCGAAGGCCGGATGGCGTGTGACATCGGCGACGCGTTCGCCGTAAAGCCATACCTGGCGGTTATCGCGCAAGCTGTCTAGGTATTCTTGTCCAGTGAAGGGAAGCAACATGGGAACCTCGGCGGTGGGTATTTTTTGGTGGAAATTGAGATCCTGTCTCAGCGGGAGCCGGCTGGAGGTTTAGCCGGCGGCCAGGTTTGCGGTCGCCGGACCGCGTGCGCGGCCTTGGGCGTGTTGCCGTTCAAGGGTCCTCCTACTAGGACCCTCGTCGGCGACGCTGATGCAGGGGGGAACGGGAAAGGTGCCGGAAGATTTAGGTTTCGGCGGGGGGCGAGAGCGTGGTGGCGACGCCGCTGTTGGTTGCGGCGCTCGCGGATTCTTGGTTGGAGCGGGCTATTGCTTCTTTAAAGCGCGGCGCGCAGGCCGGAAACAGCAAAGCGATTGTGAATAAGGTGAGGTCGACTGCCGCCACGCTGTAAAAGCCATGGCGATAGCTGACCCAGGGAAAGTGGCCGGTCAGTAAACCGTTGAGGCAGGGCGCGGTCAGCGCGAGCAGACTGTTGAGCCAACACAGGTGTTTGGCCAAAACGCGGGGGGGCGGTCCCCACATCGCCAGCAGGGTGATGCCGAGCCAGGTGAACCAAAAGACCAGGAAGGGAACTTGGCCGTCGGCCAACAGATGCGTGGGAAACAGAATCAGGGTAGCGCTGACCAGACCGCCGCAGCATCCCATGGCGAAACGCGCGTAACGCTGCAATGCTTTTGACGGTGCGCGTTTTTGCGTGGCGCGTTTCTCGACCCAAATCATGGTGCCGGTGGCGCACAACGCTGTGGCGCACAGGCCCAGCAGGAAGTACAACCACTTGAGGGCGGCGCCGCCAAAGCTTGCGAAATGCAGTGGCGTGACCAGCCCAAACAGTTGACGCCAGATGCCGCCGCTGAGCCAATCGACGCGGTGCAGTTCGCGGCCGTCGACACCACTTAACACAAAGGCATTTTGGTAGGTGATCGTGTTGGCAATTGGGCCGTTGAACTCGACTTGGGCGCCGGCGTCGCCGTACTCACGCAGGCTGACGTATTGCAAAACCATGTCCGGTGCGGCCGTTTGGATCTGCGCCCGCAAGTCGTCGAGTGAGACCATCGCGGCCGGTTGTTCCCGGCGTTGCGCCGGCGGCCCGCTGAAGGCGGCGGTTGCCGCGTCCACGTCGCCGTTGAAGGTTGCCAAGGCCATAAAGGGTCCGAGGAACCCGAGTAAACCGAGAATGGCGCCGGTGAAGGCGAGTGTCACGGTGAAGGGTAAACCCCAGGTGCCCAGCAGTTTGTGGCTATCGGTCAGCCACATTCGCCGCGTTTTCGGAGTCCGCGTCAACCAGAGTTCGGTGAAGCGTTTGCGGTGGATCAGGAAACCCGTCAGCAGCAGTAATAGCAGGAACACGCCCGCCAGCCCGATGGCGAAACGGCCGAGCGGATAGGGCAGGTGCAGGTCGGTGTGCAGGTGGCCCAGAAACTCGGATAAGTGGCCGTGTTCGGCCGGCAGGATCGCGCCGCTGTGTGGATCGAGACGGACTTCATGGGCGCGACCATTGCTGAATGACGCGAACATCAGCGTCGGTTGGGCCGGACTGGGAAGGGTGATGAAGACGTTGGCTTCGGTTAAACCCGCTGCTCGTGCGTCCTGGTAGCGTGCTTCCAGTGAATAGGGGGCTGGGTTCCAGCGGCGGCGCAGGTGGGGTGTTTCCCACGCCGCCAGTTCGCCGATGAAGGTGGCGACGCTGCCGGAGAAACAGATCACGAACAGGAACACGCCGAGCAGTAAACCGGCCCAGGCATGGGTTTCATACAGAATTTTGCGGGTACGTTGCTGCATAAGGACTCCGACAAACCGATCGAGAAAAGAAGGTTAAGCGCCTAGGTTAAGCCACAAACCGACACCTGCGCTGGACACGAACAGCAGGCTGGGGATACCGACCCAGGTCCAGGCTTGTTTGCCGCCATTGGCGGTGAAGGCGGCTGTCATGGCCGTGACCCAAACGCCGGGAAACAACAGGGCGCCCATGAACATGCGGTCGAAAGCCTCCGAGGGCCAATAGACCGAACAGGTGACGCCGACAGCCAAGGCCAGAACCAGGCCGCCAACTAGGCCGGCGCTGAGGCGACCCCAGTTCAACGTGAATAATGTAAGTGGTTTAGATAAGGTAGACATGAAGTCCTCCGGCCAGCACGCAGGCCCAAAGCCAAGTTTGTTGCCAGGCCGCGTTGTGTTTGACGCTGATGACGATTAGCGGCGCGAACAGGCCCAGCGACCACAGCGTCGCTACCAGGCCGGGTCCGGTTCCCAAGACTTGCATCCACGCAGCCGCGCCAACCAGGCCCGCGATCAGCGCCATGGTTTTCAGTCCCAGCGATACGGTCTGGGTGAATCGGCCGCTTTGCAGCCACAGCAGTACGCTTGTAATCAAAAGCGCCGCCGCCGGCGGTGCACTTGCGGTGAAGAGGGACGTTGTCATGGCGTTTACCAGTTGAGGCGCAGGAAGGCGCCGAGCACGCGCGGGTCGCCCAGCGAGAACACCGCCCCTTCGCGCACCTTACCCACCGTCACGTATTCTTCGTCGAGCAGGTTGCGACCGTAGAGGTAGAGGCCCCAGTGGCGGAAGCCGTAGCCGATTTGGGCGTTCACCAGTGTGTGTGCGTCTTGTACGCCGACCGTTTCGTTGCCGGGGCTGCGAAAGCTTTCGCCCAGGTAACCGACATCACCTTGGAGGAACAGGCCTGAGGCGTGTTCGTAGCTGGAACCCAGCGTCCACGACCATTCGGCCGCGCCGGGGAAGCGGTTGCCGGTGTAATCGCGGCCGTCGGGCGTCGTGAAGCGTTCAAAACGGGTGTTGCTGTAGCCGGCCGCGAGGTACAGGTCCCAGCCTTCCTGCAGGCGACCGCGCAGTTCCAGTTCGCCACCGTAGAGGCGCGACTCACCCGCGTTGATGACCTCGGTATCGAATTGGTTGGCCGAAAGCGGCACTGTGACCTGCTGGTCCGACCAATCCGTGAAGAAGACGTTGCTGCTGAGCAGGAAACGTTTATCGACCAGGTGCGTGCGCAGGGACAGCTCGTAGTTCCAGGTGAATTCAGGATCGTATTCGTTGGTGGTGGCGCGCACCGCATTCACTGAAACGCCACCCGCGCGGTAACCGCGTCGCACTGCTAAGGCCAGGCTAAAGTCGTTGGCGTTGTGGTAACGCAAACCCAGCGACGGCAGCAAGGCATCGAAGCTTGTGTCGCCGACGCCTTGACCGTTGGCGCCCGCGATTTGGGCCGCCACCGCCCCGTTAACCAAGGCGATGCCTTGCACCAGTTCGGCCGGGTAGGGCGGGGTTGGGAAGTCGCCCGGGTTGGGCAGCTCGCTCAGCAACGCGGCACCATTATCGAGGGCTAAGTCGAAGGTTTCGTGGTCGTAACGCAGGCCCGCTTGTAGCGTCCAGTGATCGTTAAGCTCGTGACTGAAATCGCTGTAGATTGCGAAGTTGCGTGTTTCGGCCGTGTTGGCGGAGGTCGTGCTTGCTTGCAGCAGGGCTGGGTAGAAGTCGGCCAAGGCCGCCGGCACACCCAAGGCCGCCAAAGGCAAGACCACGCGGCCGTCGTAACCGTCGTTGTCTTTGAGCGCGGCCGCGTAAACCCCGATCAGGCCGCGGGTGCGGCTGCCGTTGTAATTGAAGCGCAAGTCCTGGGTCAGATTGGTGTTTTCCAGCGCGCGGATCGTCGAACCCAGGTCCGCCACCGACAGGTCATTGTCGAATTGCGCGTCATAATCGCCCTCGTTGTAGGAGGTGACCGCGTTCAGCGACCACTGCTCGGACCAGGCGTAATAGGTTTCCAGTGTGACGATGTTGGTACGGTAATCGTTGTAGGTTTCGATATCGAACGGTGCTTCGCGGGTAGCGAAAGGGTTGGCCACGTCCGAGCGTTGGCTGTCCCAACCTTTTTCGGCCGCGCCGTGGGTCAAGGTCAGCAGGAAGCTGAGATCGCGTTCCGCGCTGGGCAGCCACAACAGTTTGGCGCGATAGGTGTCGCTACTTTCGCTGTCGGCATCGCTGCCCAACAGGGGGTTGGTTACAAAGCCGTCGCTTTCGCGGCGGTCCGCCGAAACGCGGTAGGCCAGGCGACCGTCGATGAGTGCGTCACCGTGGGCAAACGCCAGTTGTTGTTGACCCGCTTCACCCGCCGCCAGTTTGAAGGCACCGTCCTGCTGGAAGCTGGGTTGTTTCGAACGCAGGAAAATGCTGCCGGCGAGCGCGTTGCGCCCCTGGGTGGTCGACTGCGGCCCGCGAAAAACCTCGACCTGCTGCAGGTCCCAGGTGCTCAACGGCCCGCCTTCCAGCGTGCGTCGGCCCAACACCGAACCGTCGACGTAGACCGAAGCCAGGCCGTTAAAGCCGCCGCCGGAGACATCGACCGCGTCGATGCCGCGAATGGTAAAGCCGTTGTCGCCGAAGTTTCCGGCCACGTTGGCCGTGCGTTTCATGACCGCGTACATGTCGCGAATGTCGGCCTTTTTCATGTCTTCGTCCGTCATCACACGCACACTGGAAACCGTTTCCTCAAGGCCGCGTTCGGTTTTTTCACCCTGAACCACGATGGTTTCGTGAACGGCGTGGGTTTCGGACGGCGCTTTGGCGGGTTCCTGAGCCAGGGTCGGCCAGCACAGGGCGGCCCCGACCAACGTGGTCGCAAGTGTTCGGTTTAAAAATTCCGAAAGGCGCAAAGATCGACAAAAGCACGAAAAAGAAGACATGGTTAAACTCCAAGAAAAGGTCGGAATAGAATGGAAAAGACGCCTGCGCGGAAAGAAAAGCAGTCAAATCGGGGTTGAGTTTATTGAGACTGAATATCAATGTCAAACGATTTCTCGTGTTTATCCGGCCTTGCTCACGCCTTTCTCATCCTTCTTTCTTCCCTTTTTCCGTTTTTGAGATCTTTGTTAAGTTATTGGAAGTAAGTTGTTTTTCCTGGCTGGTGACGCGACCAACGGCCGGCGCCCCCTGTCTGCGAGCAGGGTTCGTCCGGGGGAATACGGCCTGTTTCAGGTCTTGGCGGCGTGGACGAATTGTTTTTGAAGGGCTATCGAACTCGTTTTCAGGGACTTATCATGCCGGCGCCGATTCTTTTGCGCCAAAAACGGCCCCTATGTCAAGCCGGCGACGCCGGCGTCCGAAAGTCAGCCGCTCCTGGCTGCGATGATCATTCGCCACCTTTGGGCATCACTGCGACAGGGTATGTTGGTGAAACATCGCAGCCGCTGTGGGCGTCGGGAGGACCTTATGAGCTCTGTGAACAACCTTGAACCCAGCGAATTTTTGATGGCGCCGGATTGCGAGCCTTGTGCGCTGCCCATGGTTGCCAAGAACCGGTATCAATGGCAGTACCTGGTCATTCTTGCGATCGGTATTGCATTTGATTTCTACGGCATCTTCGCCATGTTCTTTCATTTCCTCGGTTTCTATTTGGGGGGCTTTTTACTTGTCGCCGGCATGGCTTCTTTGTTTTTCCACGCGATTTTGCGAAATGCGATGTGGGTTTGCCGCGAATGTGGCACCGTCCAAAAGTGTGAAGATGAGGAAGTTTTGGTTGTCGACCCAGATGAACCGCATCGTTTTCGGCGAGAAAACCCTGAACAATTTCGCAAAACGCGTCTTCGCAGTTCTTTTTGGGGAACTTTTTTGGTGCTGGCCCAAATCGCGGCGCTGTTGATTCTCAGCTATTATTTGTTCCCGTCGTACTACCTGAACTAAGCGATTTGCGAGGACGAAATGGGGCAAAATGGTTGCGTGGACCTTGCTAGAGAAAAACCGGTGTACGGGCAGGCACAGCGAGTCTCGGCGGAATTGCAACCGAATTGATGGTACCGCGGTGCCGTAAACAATCGCCTCGCCTGGGTTTTCAGAGGGTTGGAAGCGGGACACCGGTGTCCCTCTTCTTGTCGTGCGCGTCGGCCAATCGTCCCCGTGCAAAAAGAAAAGGGGACCCGTTGGGGTCCCCGTGGTGTTTGGTCGTTGCGATGGGCCTACAGGCTTAACCAGCCGGCGCACCAACGGCGCACATCGTCGTAGTCCATGATGCCGCTGCAGTCTTGGTCGGCCGTGTTGTCGGCCGCCTCAACCGCGTTGACCAGCAACACCGCGTCGCGGATGTCGATGGCTTGGTTGGCGTCGCGGTCGCGTTGGTCGGCCACGCAGGCTTGGTTCGACTTCCAGTAACGCAACAAGGTGCGCAGCGCTTCCGGTTCGTTAACCGGCGGCGGGTTGCCCGCTTGGTCAGTGGTGTTGACACCGTGGCAGGAAGCACACACGCGCACTTCACCTGGTTGGAAGGTCAGCCAAAACCGCTCACGCACCACCGGCACGCTCTGCGGGTCGGTGAGCTGCCAGGTCATGGCGCGACGCGCCGGGACGAAGGCCGCCATGGAACCGTCTTCGCCTAGCAGGACGCTGCCTGGCGGATTGGCCGCATTCGGCGGGTTGGCCGGCTCTTCCGGTTCGCGCATGAACTGGGCAATCGCGCGGCGACCGGCACGCGGATTGGTGCTGCCGCCGACACCGCGAATGTGGTCGGCCTGGAAGAACTGCAGGTACTTGATGTCGTAAAGCCGACCCTGATCGCCGATCGTTTGCGTGTTGGTGTCGGCAATGCGCAAGTTAAACGGTTGCTGGCGGTCGTTGCCGTCGCGGGTGGTGACATCGCGGCTGACGACCAGCGCCAATTCGCGTTCGATCATCCACTGACGCAAGGCCTCCATGTCGACTTGTTCTTGCGCAAACACGCCTTGTTCGATTTCGGGAACCGGCTCGGTGTGGGGGGTTGGCCGCGAGCGGGCGACCAGCTCAACCGGACTCATTTCCCACATTTCGCCGCTGTAGGAAACCAGCACGTCGGGATCGTAGTACGACAAGGTTTCGTTAATGCCGTTGGTGATGGGTGAGCCGGCGACTTGCACATCACCTGAGTTTGTCAGCATCTTGATGCGGAAATCGTAGCGGGACATGGGGTTGGCGCGGGAGCCAAGGTTGTCGTCGCCAATCGTGACCGGCGTGTGCACCGCCAAGACGCTGCCGTCGCTCAAAACGACCACGTCGCGGTACAAACCGGAGTGGGTTGGGCCGGGGTCGCTAGAGGTGTTGGCGGTGTCGCGGTGGGTGATGTACTCAAATGGGATTTGGTCGGGATTGCTGCCGGCGGGTGCGCTGAAGGCGACGACTTGGCCGGCGGCGTGGGTGCCGAACTCGGGCGCATCAATTGCATAAAACATGCCGGGTCGCGTCGGATCCTCGCGCGGCCGGAACAGGTTGCGAATCTCGTTTTGGTTCATGCGACCCGACACGCCGGAGATGAACTCAAAAATGCTTGTATCGTCGTTAAAAACCTGCGCGAAGTAGCTGATCATTTCGTGGCGGCCGATGTGGTTGACCACCTCTTCACCGGTTCCGTCGGGGTTGAGTTGCCATACAAAAAAGCGGTTAAAGCTGTGCCCGACCAGGTTGGTGCCTTCCAGCAAATCGCTGCGCGCGGCACGGGGTTCCGGGAACAGTTCGTCGCGAGTGTTGAGCGCGACCGCATTGGCGCTTTCGTCGCTGTAGTTGAAGGTCCCTTCCGTGGTAGGCCGGTTACCCGACACGTCGGCGTCGGCTTGCTGGTCGCGTTGCAGGTGGTCCCAGCGCGTAAAAATCACGCGGCCGTCGCTGTCGATGATCGGGTTAAAGGCACCCGACGGCGTGTGGTTCATGATGAACAAATCGCCGTTGCTCGGGTTGAGCTGCCACAAACCGCTCGGGGTCGGCGTACTTTCATACTCATCCAAGACGGGGTAGAGGTGGCGTTGCCCGTCGCGGGGGCGGTCGGACACAAAAATAACCTCGTCGTTGATGCCGTAACAGGGCTGAATGTTGTTGTAATCCTCCGGCTGGTTGGGCACCTTGGTCACGACCGGTGTGTCGTTGGGGCCGAGGCCGGTGATTTCGTAAAGCTGCCAGTAATAATCGTTGAAGTGGAACTGCTCCGGCGCACCGATAACCATACTGAAAATGACCTTTTGGCCGTCCCAGTGAACGTAGGGGTCGCGCACGTTAATCGCGGTTTCGTCCTGCAGCCCGTTGTGGCCGAAGCCGGCGGCACGGGTCAGGTTTTTGACGGAACCATCGGTGTAACGGATATAAAGATCACCGCCGCGACCGGCCAAACTCATGTTGGCGCGGTGGTGGCCGAAGGTGGCGCCAATCGTGACAAAGTCACTGGGAATCGGCACTTGGGCAACAAAAACAATCGGGTTGGGCAAGGACAGGCCTTTTTTGGCCGGCGCCGGCCCTGCGACGAGCAAGCAGGAAACAACACAGAACAGAGCTGCCAATAATACGCGTTTCATGAAACCATCCTAAAAACCTCAAAACCAGAGTCATACGCCACAGCAGCAGCCTCCCGCCTGGCGTGGTACGGGACGAAAATGGCCGTGGATCAAGCATGACGCCCTGGTGTATGAAGGGGCGAAGTGTGTCGCTGAGTTGAGATAAGGTATAGAAAATAAGACTTTAGAGTGAAAGATTACACCGTGACTTATCTTAGGAGAAACACGCCCTGATAACCGTGATCCGCCACACGCCTTGTGGTTCGGGGGAAATTTTTGATCACGAAAAAAAATAGCGCTGCGCCGCTCAGGCAATCAGCGACGTCGCCGTGTCAATCACGTCTTGAATCATTTGCGGGTCCGGCTCGAGTTTGGTTGCAATAAACAATCCCTGCACAATGCAGCAGAAGGTGTTGGCGATGGCCCGAACATTAAGGCCGCGCGGCAGTTCGCCCGCATCCTTGGCGCGAATCAAGGTGCGTTGCACCTCGTTGGTGATGTTCTCGAAATGGGCCTCTAATTGGGTTTTCATCTCCTCGTCTATGTCACCTAATTCGGCAATCGTGTTGCCGACCAAGCAACCGGGGCGCAGGGGATCACCCGCCACCGAGCCGACAAACTGCAGCATCGCCTTGAGGTTTGCCAACGGTGAACCTGGCTGGTTGAGGATGCCGCGCAGAATGTCCGCTTGCATGTTGCCGTAGCGTTCGACTGCTTCCAGGAACAGGCCGCGTTTGTCGCCAAACGCTGAATACAGGCTTTGGCGGGCAATGCCCATGTGTTCGATGAGATCGGTCATGCCCGAACCTTGGTAACCGTGCGCGTAAAAGTGCTCCAACGCGCGATCCAACGCCGCGTCTCGATCGAATCCAATTGGTCGCCCTCGTCCCATAAGCCGCCGTCCTTTATCCGCAGTTGCTCCAATTCTAGCGCACCAGGTCGCCCCGACGAATCGCTTCCTGTGTTTAGAAGTAATACGCCAAATTCACGCGGAAATGATCGTCGCGCGCGAAATCGTGCAGCAGTTCTTCGGTGCGGGTGTGGCTGAAGTTGCGCATCTCCAGTGAAACCTTGAGTTGGTCGCTTAGGCGGCGGTTGGCTTCGATGTTCCAGAAACGACCGCCGTTGTCGGGATCAAACACCACCCCGAACAGTAATTCGCTGCCCGCCGTGTCATTCCAAGCCCAACGTGATCCGAGAAACCAATCGTCGGCAAAGGGTTGGGTCGCATTTTCCGCACGTTCGTCGTAGAGGTATTCGGCCAAGACGCCGATGTCGAGGCCGCTGCCGCGTACATCAAAAAAGGTGTACTCAAAACCCGCGACCATCGCCGCGTAATCCGTGTCGCCGAAACCCGTGCGGTAGGCGCCCTCCAGTTTGAGCAACCAGCCGCCGAATGTCCCTTGCAGGTCCAGGCTGGTTTGGTCGATTTGTGGATAGTAGGGTTGCAACATCACGCCGTGCTCGGTTGTGACGGCCGGCTTGAATAAGGGTTCGCGCGACGTGCCGTGGAAGTGGGCCACACCCAAGTCCCAGGCGCCCAAGCTGTGTTGATACCGCAGCGCGCCGTCCAGGTGCTGCTCTTCCGCGCCCGATTCATAGGCGGCGCGGTCAGGGTCCACCGCGATCCCCGTGCGCAAGCGGCCTTCGCTGCCAGGGAAAGTGCGTTCGCGAAAACCCGTCAGCAGGAAAAAGTCGAGCGTGCCCCAATCGTTGATCCAGGCCAGGTTGATCATCGGTTGACCCAGCTTTGCTTCACCGTCCAGATTCTCGACCAAGTCCGTTTGGTTGATGATGTCGACCAAGTGAAAAGATTCCGTCACGCCCCAAAACACCTTGCGCACACCCAGGCGCCATTCCCAGTTGCGCGACGCGTGTAGCCACGTCAGTTCGCGGATGTCCCAGTGGGTGCGTTCGCTGTCGCGGCTGTCGTAGCGGTAAAACGCTTTAAAGGTCAGTGATTGTTGGTGGTTGTCCCAGGCGTGATAATACTCGGGTTCCACCATAAAACTGGCCGTTTGCGTGTCCTGATCGGCGCCGCCGCTGCGGGCAAAGCCCGTGTTTTCCAGTGCTGCTTGGCCCTGCCATTCGCCGGCCCACAGGGAACCGGCGAAGAACAGCGTGCAAGCCACCAACAGTGCGAATGCTTGGGTTTGGTGACGTTTGTTCATACTTATCGTGCTCGCTTCAGGCTGTTTTGGTCGAAATCGCGTTCGCCCAGCCCCGTTTGGAATTGGTAGTTGCGCCACACCAATTCGGTTTTCTTGCCGGTTTGGTGGTTGATCATTAGCATGCGGTCGGCACGCCAAAACTTATCCAGGTATTGCTGATAAGCGTGGTAGGTCAGCGTTTTCAGCAGGCTGTCTTTGCGGTCGTAAAACTCAATTTTGAGCAGGCGGTAGTGCGTTTGGTCGTACCATACCGTTTGACGCGTGTAGCCCGAGTTGGCGTCGGTGGGGTAACGCTCGATTTTAAAAGCCGATTGACCGTCGATTTGTTCTTCGCCCAAGTATTGGTAGCGGTACTTTTCAATTTCCTGAGAGGTCAAATCCTCGTAGGCAAATTCGCTGCCCATAAATGGACCTGACTTGTTGCTGGACGAAATGCGTTTCACGCGTTTGAGCGCCGGCAGGAATAACCACTGATCGTCTTGGCCGACGCGGTGGGTGAAGGCCAAAAACGCCGTGCCTTTGACGTCGGCCGGGTTGTCGAACAAAATCAGCAGTTTGTCGCCGTCTTCGGCTTGTTCCAAGGAACGGTTGCGCAGTTGGCGCACGCTTTGTTTGCCCTTGCGGTTGGTGAGGATCATTTCCAGATCGGCCGAGAAATCGCCAAAACCTTGATCGCGTTCGTCGGCCGTTTGGGCGATGGCTAAGCCGCGTTCGGCGGCTGCCGCGTCGATGTCGATGGGGTTGGCAAAAAGGCAAAAAGTCAGCATCAGGTACGTCATGGGAATCTCCTTAGATGGGGTGGGGCCGGGTCGGGCCGCCGGTTCCCGTCCATCGACGGGAACCTGGGTTCAAGATTGTGGCTTAACCGGCGACCGTTTTGGCCGTCAGCGCTTGCGCCGCTTTTTCGTGTTTGGGTTGCAGGACCAGCAACAGCGCCGGCAGCATGAAGAAGTCGGTGATCAAGGCGACCGCCAGCGTGATCGCCGTCAGTTTGCCCATGCCTTCGTTCATGGCGAAACTCGAAGCCATCATCACCAGGAAACCCAGAATCAGAACCACCGTGGTTACCGTGATGGCGCGGCCGACCGTGGTGAAGGCGTAGCGAATCGCCGCTTCGGTATCCAGTCCTTGCTCGCGTTTGGCGCGCAGGAACTTGCTGAGGAAGTGAACCGTGTCGTCGACCACGATGCCGATGCTCAGCGCCGAAACCACGGTCAAACCAAAGTTCACCTGGCCGTCAAGCTGCGACCACAAACCAAAAGCGATGATTGACGGCACCAGGTTGGGGATCAGGCTGATTAGGCCGTACTTAAAGCTGCCCAGGCTCAGCATTAAGGTGATTGTGATCAGGAGGAAGGCGGTTAAGGTGCCTTCGAACATGGCGATGCTGTTGGTGCGCGTCAGGTATGAGAACATCACCGGCGGGCCGGATCCCATCACCACCATGCTTTCCGGTGCGTTGGCTTGTAGCCAGGCCGTGCCCGCTTCGGTTAAGCGACGCATGTTGGTTGAGCTGGTGTTATCCAGCGTGACCACCATGCGGCTCGCCGATTTGTCGACGTTGAGGCGGTTGTTGAGGTCGAGGCCGTAGGGCAGTGACATTTCGTACAGCAACAGATACTGGGCTGAAAGTTCGCGGTTGGCCGGAATGCGGTACTGCGCCGCTTCGTCGCCGTGCATGTTGCGGTTGAGGCGTTTCATGGTGTCGCTTAACACGTCGACGTGGACCACCGCTTGCTGTTGTCGGAACCAGGCCGCGAAAGCGTCAATCGTGCGCAGGTAATCCGGTTCCGCGATGCCGCCCGGTTCGCCCGAGGGCAGCGAAAACTCAATTTGGTAGATGCCGGTTAAGTTGTCGGTGGTGAAATCGGTCGCTTGGCGGAAGGGGATATCGGTATCGAAATAGTTGATGAATTCGTCGTTCAATTCGTTGCGCGGGATCAGCGCCGCAAAACCCAAAACGATCAGGACTGAAACCACCAAGACCGGTGTGCGTTGGGCGATCACGAAATCTGCCAAGCGATCCAATACCGGGCTTTTCTCGGCTTGGGGTGTCACCTTGAGCGGCAAAATGGAGAGCAGGGCCGGTAAGAAGGTGACTGAGAGCAGGAAGGCCGCGATGACGCCGAAGGTGGTGATGTTGCCCAGATCGTTGAGCGGTACAACCTTGGCGAAGTTGAGGCTGGCAAAGCCGACCACCGTCGTCAAACTGGTTAAGAACACCGGCAATAAATTGAGGCGCACCCCTTCAATGATCGCCGCTTTTTTGTCGGCGCCGCGTCGCATGTGCTGCAGCACCGAAACCAAGATGTGGATACTGTCGGCCACCGCCAGCGTCATAATCAGGGTGGGGGCAATCGAAGAGGGCGGCGACATGGGAATGCCCATCAAAGCCGTGAAACCCATCGCCGTCGCTACCGACAAGCCCACCACCGTCAACGTTGCGAAGGTGCCCGCAAACGAACGCAACAGAAAACCCATCACGATCGCAATCACGCCAAACATCAGCGGCATGAGTGTCGCCATGTCGTGCATTGCCGCCTCGTCAAACGCATTGTTGAGCATGACAAAGCCAGTCAGGTAAATGTCGAGGTCGGGATATTGGGCGCGCATGGTGTCGGCAATCTCCCGCGCCGCCACCACGGCGGGGCGCTGCTCACCTTGCGCTTTTCCCGGCATTTCCAGTGTCACGTTGATCCCGGTCACCCGTGCATTCGGCGCCAATAATCGCGCCCGCAGCAGCGGTTCCGCCAGAGCGATTTGCTGGGCCGCGCTTAACTTATCTGGACCGATCGTTTCAGCATCTCGTACCAAGTCGGCCACCATCAGGTCGTCGCCGTCGGCCGCCGTGTGCTGAAAGTTGGTCACCGAATCAACCCGCGTGGTGAACGGGATTTGCCATGCTGCCGTCGTCAGTGTTTCAACCGCCTTCGCCGTTTCTGCCTCAAAAACACCGCCGTTTTTGGGCGCAATGACAAACAGCAGGTTGTCGTTTTTGTTATAGGTGTCTTGAAGATCGTTGTAGGCCAATAGTTGAGGGTCGTCTTTGGTGAAGAAGTAACGGTAGTCGTCATTGATGACCAAGGTGCGAACGTTCGCGGCAATCAGCACAACGGCGGCAAGGCCGAGCGCCAAAATGGGGAACCGAAAGCGCAGCACGGCTTCGGCAAAGCGGGTCGCTGCTGAGGGTGGGGCGGTTGCAGACATGGGTGTTCCTCTTGAAGTTAAAGTGGACCGAACGGTCCTGAATGACTTCAAGATATGTTTTAAGGAACGGTAAGTCAATAAATAATCCGATTCACTGTTAGTTGTGCTTGCTTGTTGTCTTGAGATTACTGCGCACAAAAGCTGTATTTAAACAAGTTGAGTTGAAATAGGCGTGCAGCGCAAAAGTAAATAAAAATAGAACGAACGGTCTTTAAAGCGAACCGATCAGTCTTTGGCCGGCTTTTGTGCGTGTTAATGACGAGGTGGGTCTGGTCTTGCCACGCCGGCTTCGCTATGTGGGTTGTTTACCGTCGATCACTCGACGTGGCGGCCGCGTGGTGCCGGGCGTTGGCTTCGACCAAGCCCGCGCTGTGCCCGTGTTTCATCATCGCTACTGTCTTCGCTGAAATTTTGCCTCTTTTTGAAATCGAAGCGACGAATGTGAGAAGATGCGGGTTCGAGGGCGCGTTCGCCGACCCATTTTTACGTTGTGGTTGATCCGCATTTTTTCGCACCCTATTGAATTGATACCGTCGGCTTTATCCGTTGCCACAACGCCGCCAATGCCTACCACCCAACGAGGAGCCTTCGATGCCCCTGAGTGAATGGTCACATTCGATTGACCTCACCTGCCTAACCGCCAATGATGAAGTGGCGCTTGAAAAATGGTTTCATCAAATCCTGATGGAAGCGATGTCGTGCCAGGCCGAGCAGCGGCGTGCCTTTATCGAAGCTGCGTGTCAGGGTCATGACGAATACCTCACCACGTTGTTGGGTCGTTTGGCCGATGCCGAATCATTCGAGACCCATTATTCTGTTTCGATAGGCGAGCCACTTTGGACGCACGTTGGTGTGTATCGGCTCGATCACGAGCTCGGTCGCGGCGGCATGGGTGTGGTTTATCACGCCACCCGCGAAGACGATTTCAACATGCAGGTCGCCATTAAATTGGTGCGTGCCGGTCAAGACGGCGAGCGTTCCGTCGCCGCCTTTCACCGTGAGCGCCAAATCTTGGCATCACTGCAACACCCATATATCGCACAGATTTACGACGGCGGTACCACCAAGGACGGTTGTCCTTATTTGGTGATGGAGCATGTCGACGGGCAAACCCTGACGCAATGGCTCGAAAGCGAGACGCCCAGCCTCCAGGAAGCGCTGGAAGTGTTCATTAAAATTTGTGAGGCTGTTTCCTTCGCCCACGAGAATATGGTCATTCACCGCGACCTTAAGCCCCACAACATTATGATTACCGCCGAGGGCCGACCCAAACTGCTCGATTTCGGTATTGCCTCAGTGTTGGAGCAGGAATCGACCATTCCAGCCGTGTCGGTCAAGGACCAAGAGGGGCGACTCACGCCCGAATACGCCTGTCCCGAGCAGATTACCGGGCAGCGTTTGACCGCCGCCGCCGACGTCTATGCCTTGGGCGCCATTCTTTATGAAATGCTGTCGGGTTGCTTGCCGCACCGTTTTAAAACCACCAATCCGCAAGAGTGGTGCGAAAAGATATGTAATGAGGAACCGCTCAAGGTCGGTGCCGCCTTGCGGCTGCGCCACAAACACAAGGACCGCGAGCATTGGGGTCGCTTGCCGACTTGGCGGCGCCTGTCACGCGATCTGGACGCCGTCGTCGCCAAGGCGCTCGCCAAGGACCCGCGCGAGCGCTACGGTTCTGCCGGCGCTCTCGCGCGCGACCTCGGCCGCTACCTGGCCCGGCGCCCGGTCGAAGCACGGCGTGCCCCGCGCGCCCACCAACTGGGCCGTTGGTTGACGCGCAACTGGATCCCAATGGGCGCCTTCCTGCTGCTCGCCGGGCTGGCACTGACCGCCTGGCTGGAACGCAACCGTGCGCTTGAGGCGCGTGACGCGGCCGAACGCGCCCGTCGTGGCGCATTACAGGAAACGGAATTCTTGCAAGACGTGCTCCGTCAAGGTCGGCTTGAACGCGACCCGAGTCAGCCGTTAACGGTGCCGCCCATGCTGGAAACCGCCGCCATGCGTTTGGAGCTGATGGACACCAAGGCACCACTGACACGGGCTCGGCTTTTCCTCGCCATGGGTGAGCTATTCCATAGCTACGGTGACCATCAGCGCGCCGATTCGCTGTTGCAGCAGGGTTTGGCTTTGCGAAACGCCGTCGCCTCGCCGGTCGACCCGATGCTGATTCAGTTAAAAATGCAGCGTGCCGCCGCCTTGCGCGCCATGGGTCGTGTCGATGAAAGTTACGCTTTGCTCCAGCAAGCCGGCGACGATTTGGCGCAGTTGCCCGACGCCGCGACTTGGCTGCGCGCCGAGACCGCGCTGCAAATCAGTCAAACAACCTTCCAGCTCGAGCGGCTTGCGGAAGCCGAAGTTGCAGCCCATCGCGTGATTCACCTGGTTGACGGCATTGATGCCGCCGCGGATGGGCCTGTAATCGCAGCCCAGGACCCGGTCGTGCGCTGTGCGGCGCTTTATGGCCCGGCGTATCGCTTGTTGGCGGCCATCGCCGCACGCCGTGGTGAAACCGTGACCTACGATCAATTTTTAAACCAGGCGCTCAATTATTACTGCCGCATCGACACCCAAGACCCTAGCGTGTATCAGGCCTTGTCGATGAAGGCCGCCCAGCACGAAGCAGCCAAGGGTGATTTGGCGGCGGCGGCGGCGCGTTACCGTCACTTGGATACGGCCATGGAACAGGGTCGTGTGCGGTTCGCACCCGAGGCCAAAGCAACGGTTTTCGACGGGATGCTGGGATTACTCGTCGATCAAGAGCAAGGCGACACGGCTTTGAAACGTTTGGCGGGTGCCCGCGTCGCCGGTGTCAGTTTACCCGATGAGCAAGTGATCTTGCGCCGTGCCCAGGCTGATCTGGCTGCAGGGCGTACCAAAAGAGCCTTAAACGGGTTTAAGCGACTGCAGGAAACCCGCGATGGCGCCTTCTACCATCCGGCTTTCGTGGAAACCTACTTAACGCTAGGTCGCTTAGACGAAGCGCGTAGCTTGGCCTTGGCTGCGATTGAACCCGCGCCGTCGGGTGAAACACCGTCGCCGGCCGAACGCGCCGCCTATTACCGTATGTTGGCGACCATCGCCCACCAAAACGGTGAATTCGAGGTCGCCGTCGCCTACCAACAACAAGCGAAGGTAATGATGGAAACCCATGATATGTGGGATCGGGCCTGGGGCGGCCAGTTGCGCGTGGAAATGGCGGGCACCGCCTTGGCGTTGGGCCGCGACGCCGACGCAGCGGGTTTGCTCAAAGAAGCAACGCCACTGATTCAGCACCACTTCCAGGAAGGCCACTCGGTGCATGTGCTCCATCGCCAGTACTGGGAAGTGCAGCTCGCCCATCGCGGCGTAAGAAGGCAAGCAGTGCGCGACGAGGACGACCGCTACATCCGTTTATCACCCAAAGCCAAACGCCTGCGCGACAACCCACTACCCATCCGCACCAACGCCCGCCGCAGCCGTTAAGCCTGGTTTTCGCTCGCATCCGGTTCAGATGTATAACCCAAGTCGCGATAAGAGCGAGGGGTTTAGCGAAAACCACCGCAAGTTATCGCGCGTCTTAGGTATTGGTTGCCAGATGAATGGCTTGGCGGCTGACTATCAATTGGGGCTGTGCATCGCCAAGTTAGGCGTTGTAGAGTAGTGCCATGCTTGTGATGTGGATGAGCAAGATGATGACCAATAAAGATCGTGCCCAAGACTTTTTCTCCTTCAGAGAAAGGAATATCACATAGCTATAAAAAGGGTATTGGTATGTGGCTAAGAATAGGACGAAAGGAAATGGTAAAACAGCCATTAACATAGCTTGCAAGGGGAAAAAGAGCAAAACGGGAAGGTAATCGCCGTGTCTGCCGCCTGTGGAATAGATTGCCCACGGTATTACGAGTAAACCAAGGAGGAAACCAGTAAAAACGGCGGCGAAAGAATTAATTGAAAACCTCTCATCGGATGCGTATTTTAGTTTAGGTCTGAGTTAATCAATAACTATTCTTCATTTTTGTTTGCTGATGGTCATGCTTGACGGCCGCATTTTCCGAAAAGGTAGATCATGTGGGGCAAACTTCAACAAAGAAGGTACTTTTAGGGTTACGAAGCTGTGCGGGAAGTTTGCGATTATAAGGTGACTTCATTATATCTAAACTTGGCGGCGCCGGCATACAACCTGTTGGGCCGCAATGCGCAGTAAAAATGTTCGATGTACTTTTCAAGTACACCTGTGCTTTTCCCAACGCCTTTCGTACCAACATCTTGCACGATGGCATCCACCCGAATCGCACGCTTTAGGTTAAAAGGTAAATGTCCCAGGTGAGATACAAGGCGAATGGAGTTATCGCTATTCTCGAGGATGTCGGGTGCCTAATTCAACTCGTGTTCTTTGAGTTTGTAGAGTAGGGAACGCAGCGAGATGCCCAAGTGTTTGGCGAGTTCTTTGCGGTTGTGGGGGTACAACTTTAAAGCGCGTTCCAGCAGCACTGCTTCAACGCGGGCTAGGTCGCCTTTGAGGGTGCCGGTGTCGGGGAGGTCGTCGAGTTTGAGTGGGTTGGTTTCGCTTTCGCCGGCGATGTCGAGCGCGGTCACCGGCATGTCGGTTAACAGGCTTTGCAGTAGGCGGTTGCGCAGGTCGTGGTAGTTCCCCGGCAGCGGCATTTGTTGCAATTGTTCGAAGTCGTTTTGATCGGGGTGGGTGCCGCTTATTCCCATCTCTTTTTCTAAATCGCGGCGCATTTGTTCGGCGGCCGGGATGAAGTCTTGCGGCCGTTGGCTTAGGGTTGGCAGCTCGATTTCGCTGCCCGACAAACGGAAGTAGATGTCTTCGCGTATGGCGTTTTCGTGCAGTAGGTTCAGTAACGGGATGCGGCTGGTGAAGATCAAGCGGCCGTTGAAGCTGCGCTCGTGGTTGGCGCCGACGGCGCGGTACAGCCGTTCCTGAATGAAACGCAGCATTTTGGCCTGCACGCTGAGCGGCCAATCTTCCAAACCTTCGATGACCAACGTGCCGCGTCCGGTGGCACCGGCCAAGCCGCCGTAATCCTTGGCCGCGCCGCTGAAGGCGCCTTTTTGGTGGCCGAACACTTGGCTTTCAAACAGACCTTGGGTCATGGCGGCGGCGGGATGGAACAACAGCGGTTCGCCGGCGCGATCACTAGCGCGGTGCAGCATTTCGGCGACGTGGGTCTTGCCGACGCCGCTGGCGCCGGTAATCACCAACAACTGCGTCTGCATGAACAGACGTTTGGCGGTTTGGTATCGCTCTTCCCAGTTGACGTGGCGGCTGAATTCAAAGGACATGGCGGCCCCAATCGCCGTCGGCGGCTTGTAGCCAGGCGCGGATGTAGGGTTCGCCCGCCTGGTTGCCGTGGTAGTAGAGCACCAGCAGGCGGTCGTCGAGCCAGGCCAGGTCGCTGTAGCCGCCGTCGTAGGGGTTGCCGGGGAAGGTCTCGACCGCGTGGTCGGCGGTGTCTTCGAAGGGCAGGCTGACGGTGGTGCCCGCCACCGGCGTGTCTTCGCAGCCGTCTTCTTTGCTGTCGTTGAGAATGCTGCGGTAACTGAGGAACACGCGCTGATCAAAGACGGCGGCCATGGGTGCGTGGGCTTGGCTTTGCCATTCGACGGGTTTGCTCCAGCTCAGTAAATCGGGCGAGCTGGCGTGGTACAAGGCAAAGGGTTTTTGGTGTTTACGGCTCCAAATGTGCCAGCGGTCGTTGTGGCGGCACAGCGATGATTCGTTGAGTTCCAAACCTTCACGGCCGTTGGGCACGGCTTGGAATAAACGCCAGCTTTTGCCAGGTTTGCTGCTGGGGGTGGCCAGCAGTAGTGGCTGCATGAATGGCACGCCGTCGCAGGCGCCGTAAGCGGGGAAGAGGTAGTCGTCGCCATGGGCAAAAGCTTTGCCGTAAAACACGAACCACCGCACGCCCGGTACCTGCACCAAACGCCGCTCGGTGAATTGCAAATCGGCGCTGAAACTGACGAAGGAGAACATGGCGCGCTCGCGGTCGAAGTGGCGCGTGGCCAAACTGAAGGTTTCGCCGAGGTCGCTGACAATGGCGTCCATTTCGTTGAGGCCGGTTTCGGCGAACAGGGTGGTGGTGGTCGGCGGCGGCGGGGTGTCGGTCGGGCCGTCGAGGTAGGTCAACAGTTCGGCTTGGGTCCAACACGCGCTTTTGACCGAGCCGCCGTAACCATGGGTGCCCCATTTGCCTTTGCAGCCTTCGCGGTAAAAAATGAAGAAGGCATCCTCGAACAGGGTGCAGGTGGGGAAGGCGCTGTAACGGTCGGCTGCCTGGGGGATCAGGGTTTTGATGGGCATGACACCTCAATCTGTCGTGGGCGGGCGACGATGGACAAAAACGTGGGTACGTCCCCAAGTATAGTCCACCTCAAATTGTTCGACCAACTGTAAGTAGGCACCTTGCGGCCAATCGGTGAGTGCGTAACTGGCACTGACGACCCAGGCGCCGGCAGGTAAATCGTTCATTTCAACCAGCCAATCACCGATTAGGTTTTCATCGAAGCCGGTGCCGTACAGATAAACCAGGTCGGCGCTGCTGTAATCGACGGCACGGATGTCGGCCTCAAAAAAACGCAGATTGGGATTGTTGCCATAGCAGCGGCGTTTGACGCGCTCGGCTTGGGCAATGAAGATCGGCACGTAATCAATGCCGAAGGTGGTCAGGCCGGCGACGCTGTGGGCCCAAAAGCAGGTGCGACCACGCCCACATCCCAGTTCGAAAAAACGCATGCCAGGGCGCAGGTTACAGCGTGTCACGATGTCTTCAAGGATGCGCAGTGGTGTTTCACCGTAGCGATGAACATCTTCCTCGCCGCGCATTTCCAGGAAGCGGCGGCTGACCACATAGGCGTTGCGCGGTAGGTACAGCAACCACAGCAATAGGTCGGCCAGCAGGAAACGCGGGTGGCGGTAGTAACGCAGTTCGTAACAGAAGTCGCGCCACTCGCGTGCCCAGGTGCGCAGCGCGGTTCGTACCAACCGGGGAGCGGGGGGTTCGGTCACGCGGTGTTCCTCTTTCGGGATAAAAGCGTTCGATGGGCCGAACAAACAGTCGTGCCGTGGTTTGTTGTTGTCCAATCCGTTGGCGCCGGCGATAGCGTGTCAAGGCGCGCTGTTGCTGGGAAACGCGCGATTAACGACTTTTGGAATAGAACTTGAATAATCATCACCTGGTTTTACCTAAAATGTGCGATTCGGGTGGATTGAACCGTACGGCCAAGGGCTGTGAGCGGCGGTTGAAGCGCTGTCGGCTTTCGATGAAGCGCGATCTGCTTGTTTCATGCAGGTGGCCACGCGAGCGTCGGTTTCCACAAACGCCGCCGCGAATCGCTCAGTTTAGGTTGAATCCTAATTGGTTGTCGGGTCAAATCCCAAACCTCGCTCGGGGGCTAGGGGCACGCCGTTTGGCCGCAACGATAACATGCCCTTCGTACCTTGTCGTGGTGTTGGGCGCCGCGATAAAGGAATCGTAAGTAACTTTGAGTCGTGCAGGCGTTGACGCGCCTTGTACGTCGGCCGAAACGCGAACGCCCCTCCGTACGCGGGTCTCGGCACAACATTCCTAATTAAATGGGAGCAACGACCAATGGCAGATCTCGAATATTCTATCTCCGACTCAAGACTTTCATGGAACGCGAAAGGCCTTTCCTGGGAAGCCGTTTCCGGCCCCTTCGGCAATGGCGCTCTTCCCGTTGGCAACTACCTCGTGAAACGCAACCGCGTTACCTCTTTCACGGACTCCATCGCCTCCAGCTATCGCGATCCGAGTGGTGAAGGTTTCTTTTTGCCGCTTGAGCCGCAGTTTGAAACAACCCGCTCCGGTTTCGGCATTCACCCCGACGGTGGGGTTCCCGGTACCTTGGGTTGCATCGGCCTGAAAGGCAGCACCAAGTCGTTCTACAACGCACTTGCCGGCACGCCTTTCCAAGACCTGACGCTGGAAGTAAAGAACTAAACCGAGTGGCGGTTTAACCGCCCCGCGTTGGAGTCACACTCTTTGGGGGGAATGGCTCCGACGCGTCTGTTCGGTTGGGTGGCCGCTTAGACAGTGCTTTGCCGTCTTAATCGCGCCCGGCGTTCCGTTGATTGCGGTTTTGGCGGCCGCTGGATCAGCCGTTGTTGCCAGGGGCATTTCTTCTTCCCAAAAATCTTCTTGTAGCGCAGGGCTTTTGGGAAGAAGAAAGGTTGATAAACTCTAGCGCTTTTTGTCAAAGACGATTGTCGATATTTTTTGGCAGCCTGGCTAGGTTTGGGGCTCGCGGTGTGTTTATCTTCATGACGGGCGAACGGCATGCCGGGCCTGCTTCACTTGTGGTGCTGCAGCCTATCCATGGGGCTTAACCCAAGGCGTCACTGTTGACGAGGTGCCAATCTTCGCCGGCCGCTCCGGCGACGTCGATGCGCGTGATCGAACCGTTTTTTACCATTAAGTGGCGTGACTTTTCTTCCGCCGGCAAAGCGCGTCGCAAGGCGCAACTGATCACGCCGCCGTGGACGACGACCAACACATTCTCGCCCGCGTACTTGGGGGCGATGTCCGACAGGGCGCCGGTCACGCGCCCGAAAAAAGTCGGGTAGGATTCGCCGTTTGGCACCTCGAAATCGGGTTTGGTCGACACGAAGCGGCGGAACCAATCGGGGTATTGCTGACGCAGTTCGACGGCCGAGCGGCCCTCGAAATCGCCGAAATCCAACTCGCGCAGACGCGGCTCTTTTTGGATCGCCAGGTCCTTTTGTTGTGCGATCGGGGTCGCCGTTTCCAGGGCGCGGCTTAGGTCGCTGGCATATACCGCGGCAAAGGTCTCATCGGTTAGCTGACGGGCCAATTCGGCGGCCTGATCGCGAC
Organism: Holophagae bacterium; assembly: GCA_030429565.1. GTDB lineage: Bacteria > Acidobacteriota > Holophagae > Acanthopleuribacterales > Acanthopleuribacteraceae > Acanthopleuribacter. Next base: position 75,613 of record JAUIFE010000004.1, read on the forward strand.
CGACCTGGTTGAGCGGGATATCGGTTTGGCCTTGAATGCGGCCAACGGCATTCCACGCCGTCTCACCGTGGCGTACTAGAAAGAAATGACAGGGATTCATGCGTGGCCTCCTCGCAGTTTAGACGCGCATCATAACCCAGGTGGACTGCGCTGCGAAATGTCTGAAAGGAAGGCGCATTTGACGATTTTTTGCCTCAAATCAGCCAAATCCGGGAAAAAACCAGGACAATTAAATGAAATTGAAAAGAAATTCAAAAAAAAATGGGACATTTTTGCATTGGGCTCGTAGGTAACAATGGGAACGCTAATTTGTCCTGAGCAAATGAAGCGATCCTTGACAACACAAGGGTTAGCTACCCGATTTTTCTCCTAGCTTTATGCCGGTATGGGCCCAACCCTTACCGGTTTTTTTTTGCCCTCAGGCAGGTTTTGGTCGGCGGGCGTGGCGGCCCGGATGCAAAACGCACCCGAGCCGACTTGGTTTAGGTCGCAGGTTGATCCGGTTTGTCCGAGGTCTCCTCTTCGGACGCGGTTGGTTCTTGCGGCTCCGGTGTCGGTGCGGTTTGGGCAGGTTGGGCCGCAGGTTGGGTTTGTGGCGCCGCCGCTTGCGTTTGGACGCGTGGTTTGGCTTGTGGGAGTGGTGCACCAAAAACTTCCGTCCAGGCCCACTTGAGCCAGCGCAACAAACCGTTGGCGAGCCAAAGCGCCCACAACAGCATCAGTAGGCGGTAAACCCAAATGCCGACGGCCCAGATGCCCACCGAGTTGATGGTGCCGTCACAGCGTGCGCTGTACCATTTCAAGGCCGAGACGGGACGGTTGGGGCCGTAAATGTACATGTTGGGTTGGCCGAGCAAACCCTTGGACAAGGCACCGACCAACAAGCCGAAGAAGACGAAGGTAAACAGCGCGACAAAGGCACGCGCCAAAAAGGCCAAACCGCGACTTTCTTTGGGTTGATAGCGGTTGAAGAAACCAATCGCCAGAAACCACAAAACGGCAACGGCGCTGGAACCAATGCCCAGTTGCAGCACACCCAGTCCCAGCAGGAACCAACTGAGGGTGCTCAGGGGGATTTGGCGAATGCGACCCAAGGGCAGGGCGATGATCAGCAGACCGAGGAACAACGGCCAAAACAAAACCGAGGGGCCCATTTGCGGGCCGTAGGTGAACAGAATCCAACGGTCGCGGCCGACGGACAGGTGATGCCGCACATTGACCGCCGGATTGCCCAAATCCAGCTCGGGTGAGGCGACGCCAAGGACTGAGCCATTTTGACTGCGCCACGCGACCTTGATTTCCTGTTTGCCCGGCGTGTAGCCGATTTTCAGTACGCCGCCCTCTACGATAATCGGCAGTTCGCGGTCGTTGATCGTGACTTCCTGAACCTCGACGTCCGGCGGAAGGGTTAACTGATATTCGCCGCCCAGGCTGGCGCGCAGGGTGAAGTTGACGGTGGTGTTTTGCAGGCGGCTGCCGGCGTTTACTTTCATCGAAAAGTTGTCGATGGTGAGGGTTTGGCCGCCAACGCGGTCGGGTCGCCGCGCATGCACGGTGAGTGACTCACCGGGACGCGGTCGCCAGTAGGGAGACCACTCGGGTGCGTCGTTGCTCAAGGTTTTTTCATATTCAATGAGGGGCGTGCCTTCCCACTTGATCAGCCACAAGGGCGACGCGTAAAAACGCCAGGTTTCCACCCAGCTTTTGTTGTCGGGTGCGGTCAGCACGAGGGATTCGACTTTTTCGAGGCGACTTTCCCAACTGATGATGCTGCGGTCGGGTGAAAGTGTCACGGCGACGCCGTCGGGGCCGGTTTTCACGTCTTGACTCATCACATGTTCGCCAGGCAATAAGGGGACGTTGATCAAAACGGATTGGTCATTCCTGAGGTAGACGTTGGTGATGACGGTCCAATCCCTCGAGAAGGTGAGGATGCGTTGGATTTCCAGAAAGGGTGCGGCTTGAATGCGTTCGGAGGTTTTGCCGCTCTCTTCAGGATTGGTGACGACCTGGGGACGCAGCTCAATTTGGTTGGCGACGCGACCGTTTTCGTCAACGCCGATCACTTGCCAGGTGCCGGTACGGGTGGTGATGCGATGCGGGCGCATCGGCCAGGCGATAATTAAGGCGCCGTCGTCCGGTAAATTTTGACTGACCACCAGCTTGCTAATGCCGGCGGGGACCACTGCCCAGATAACGCCCTCATCGTCCCGCCACAGTGCGGGATTGCGGCCGACGGCGTTGGTGACGCGGTTGGGTTGCCCTGGCAGCGGCAGTGAAAAGCTGTTTTGCGCATGAATGGTCAGGGTGGTGTTGACCTGATCGCCGTTGATGCGCAGATCGGCGCTGTCAATCGCAACACAGTTGGGCCAACAATCGGGTTTGGTTAATAAACGTTTCTCGTAACGCGACAACAGTTCCGGGGTGGGGGCAAAGGTTGCCGCTTTGTCCTGCGCGAAAACCGGCAGCGCCAAAAGAACCAAAGCCACGCTTGCCACGGTTTTGCCGGACAGGGCGGCGCCAAAGCCGTCGCGTAAGAAAAGTGATCGCAAAAGCCACAAAACAAGGCCGATGCGCAGCAGGGTCAAGAGTTTGGTAAGCCAGGGGGCGATGAGCAAAATGCGGGTGTTTTCTTCGGCGGCGACCGGGTTTGACCAGCTCATGTGGAAGCTGTTGTGCCGCCAATTGGGCACGCCGGGTCCGGTTTGAATTTCGCCCTGCGGGCGGTCTTTCTTTTTGCGTTTGCCACCTTCAAAATTGTAGGTGCTGTTCATCAAGGCCGGATTGATCTCTAAAACATTCTGACTCTGCTGCGGCCGCATAACTTTGCGGCTGACGTCCGCCGCCATGTCCTCTTCCTGTTCGAAATTCTCAAACGTTTGGATTTCCTGAGCATGGGAGGCTCCGGGACTTTGGAAGGGCGCTGATCGGGGCGCTGATCGGGGCGCGCGACCTTCCCATATGCGATCGAGGGGCACGTTTTCCAAGTGCGGGTAAAACAGGCCAAGCAACTGTTGGAAGATGAAGGCGGCGACAAGAATGACCGCTGCCAGCCAGGTGAGGAATTTGCCGATTTGAATCAGGCTTTTGAGCCAGGTGATCGTCACATATTTGTTGAGGGCGATAAACAACAACAGAAACAGCCAAACCACGCGCGGTGCCGCCAGTTCGTGATAAATCAACACCAAACACAGCAGCGACAAAACACCCAGGCGCCAATCCCAAAGTTTGGCAATGGCGCCGGCAATGATCAGCACCCAAAAGATTTGCCACAGGGACCAGGCGCGCAACCAATCGCCGCGCACCGACTCGGGGCCGAAGGCGGTGAACACGCGCCAACCGGGAGGCAAGTTCAGCGTAACTTCGAGTTTGTCGAGGTCGGTGTTCCAGCCGGTGGTGGGCAGGTTGCGCGGCGATTGCTCGATGCGGCCTTCGACCTTGAGTTCGCGGGTGGGTTCGCGCAAGGTTAGGCCGGGAGCGCCGGTTTGTGGGTTGCCGGTTAAAAGTTGGTCGATGCGCTTAATTTGGGCGTTGCCCGGCGAAAAAGGCGCGGCCATTTCCAAGCGCCACTGGCGATGGGGGCGAACCTCAATTTGGTCGCGAAAAGTGGCGCCTTGGCCGTTCTCGTCGAGCCAAATGGTGCGCGCCAAGGACACCTCGTTGGCTTTAATGGTGCCGATGCCGCGCTGACGTTCTTCCAAGCGCAGGGTTTGACCCGCTTCGGCGTAGTAACAGGGATAGGCGTGATAGGGCTTGTCCAAGTGCGTTTGCGACGGATCCACGGCGGTCATTTGGCGCGGCGTGACCGTGCGCAAATTTTCGTCGGCGATGTAGACCCACAACTCGTGGGTGCCCCAATCGGCTTGGGGTTCGGGGACGGTTAGCTCTTGTGGCACTTGGTCGAGCCGGCTCTCGAAGGTGAGCAACCACTTGCCGGAGCGCACTTGGACAACCAGTTGGCCGGCTTCATTGCGTTTGATGGGCAAAGGCGTATCGACACTGCTCAGGCGTGATCCGACCAGTTCGGGTTGGTGTAGGGTGACTTCGCGACCGCGACCGCTGACCTCCAATTTGACCTCGGTGGTGACGGTAAAGGGCACGTTCTCCCGCAAAATGCGCACAATTTGAACTTTGAGACTGTCGACTTGGTTGGTCGTTTTTTGGCCGCCGCTCAAGATCAGCTTGCCGTCTTGTTCGCGGCGCGGCTGCGTGACGGCTTTGCCGTCGAGGGTGAGATCAAGCAGGGCCGTGGCCGGCGGGATTGGCAATTGGGCCGGCTGATGGGACCAGGAAAATTCGCCCTGAATGCGGTGTTCGCCGGCGGCCAGGAAGACATAAGGCGTGTAGCGGTTGTCGGTGTCGGCTTTGGGGTCGGCGGTGACAATCAACGCCTTGCCTTGGTTGCGCACGTTCTGTGGCCAGATCCGATCGTTGCCCGGCAACGGAATCATCATGTCGCGGTAAAGGGTCCAGGTTTGTTCAAAGCGGCCGCCGTTTGCGTCCAGCGTGAGTTGCAGTCGGCCCGGCCAGGCACAAACCGCACTTTTTTCGCCCGCCGCCGGACAGTTGAGGTTGCCGTGTTCGTAAAGAACCCAATCGCGCCATGCCTCGAGTTCCGGTGGCGCGGGCACGGCTTGGGGTGCGGTGGTTTGGGCTGCAAGCGGCAGGGCTAACGCGGCCAACAGGCAAATCAAAAACGACGAATGAATGCGGGATCGCGACATGGAAACCTTCCTCGGTGGGGTACGTGGGGATTGATCTTGGCCGACACAAACAAACCGCGCAAATAAGCGTTTTTGGTGGCCTGAGGTGCGACCTTGGGGTTCGCCGCACGCCTCTTTTCAGTTTGGACGGTGCTGCTAATAAAAGCGTAAAAAGCGGTCAAAAGATTGGATCGGTGATCCGAATCCTAGGGCCGGTGTTGGTAAGTGCGTGAATAAACGGTCGCGTTGCCGGTGATTGGACCCTGTTTTGGGATTTAGAAGAGGTTGGCTTTGGCAACGATGCCCGCACCGCCGCCGATTTGAATGGTACTGGGTCGGACGTTTTTAGGGACTTCGAACACCACGAAACCCTCGACTTCCTCGGCCGGCGCGAGCACTTGAGCGGTTAAGGCATCGTTCATCTGACGTGTTTTGAGCGAGGTGTTAATGCGCCCGCCGTCATTGGTAAAGACAGAGAAACCAAAGGGGTCGAGACGATAGTTATCGCGGCCTCTGTTTCTAACCCGGACTTTGACGGTCACAAAAGTATAGTTAGGGCGAGCATGGGTCGCGAATAACCAGCCTTCTAAAGCGTCGATGCGGTTGGCTTCGAGGATGTTCAGCATGATCGAATCGCGGGCTGTTTGCTCGGTTGGCGGCTTAAATTGGGCAAATCCCTCTTTCTCGCTCGATAAACTGCCGCGAAAGACCACCGCAAAGGTGACGACCACCAACACCAAACCAACCAGGGTCGCTTGGGTCAGCGTACGCCGCAACACCACTTGGTAGTGCTTGCCGTCGCATTGCGCGCCCGCCGCTTCGTATTGCGGTAAGTTGCGCGGCTGCATGTTCGCGCTTTTGGTGTCCTGCTTCCAAGTGGGCTGCATAGGATACGCTCGTCGTTGGAGTAAAGGGCTAGATATAGAATTCTTCGGCTGCCTTAAGCCTAAAGTAAAGTCACCTGCTTCAACAATCCCTTGCTTCATTTTGATTCAAATTAATCGAAAACGGGTTCATATGGGGTCGGCCTGCTCATCTTTTTGAGGAGGTACTTTTTGCGGTTGTGGCAAGAAGGTAATCGGTCAACATCATCCTTTTGGCAAAGAAAGGGATTCCTTCCGTTCGTCATGCTCGGTTAACATAAGGGAACCCACTCATCACGATTGTTCCACCGACGAATCAGCGCGATTTGTCTCTCTAGGGATGTTGCCTATGCCCACCATACTCAGCTTTAAAATCGATTTGCAGGCCCTCCACGGCTACCGTGACCCGGTCAAGATGGTGTCTAACTGGCGTTCACTTTACGATTTACTCAAATTGGCCGTCGAAGCCGGTGACGCTTTTGCCGTAGTCGTGCCTGGCGAAAGCCTGTCGCGTCAGGACGATGCGATTGACCGCGTGTTAACCCTTGCCAACGATGCCAAGGTGCCGGTGATGGCCTACATCAATCCTCAAGACGCCTTGCAGAGCAGTGCCTATTACGCGCAAATTGGTGGGCTTCTGTGCGAACCCTTGGATGCCGGCTCTATTAAAGAATTCATTGGTTATGCGCGCGATGCCGCTAATTCGCGTGCCGAAATTATTCTGGCCATTGACGACAGCCGCACCGCCCGCAAGGTGTTGTTTCGCGAACTCAACAGCGCCGGTTACCATTTGTTTTTCATTTCCGACGGGACTTCGGCCCACAAGGTGGCCGCCGTGCTCAACCCGAGCGTGGTTGTCACCGATCTGCTGATGCCGGGTATGGACGGCTACGAGTTGTGCAGCCAACTGGCCGCCTCTAGTGAAACGGCCCATATTCCCGTGGTCGTGATCACCTCGCTCGACGGCAACGAGCTGCTGCGCGAAGGCTTTTCCGCCGGTATTAAAGAGTTCTTCCAAAAACCCTGGCCCAATCAGCAATTGGTGCGTTTTATCGATCGGCTGATTGTCGAGATGAAATACCGCCGTTCGGAAACGGCTTTGGTACTTGAAGACAGCCCAACCATTCGCCGGCTGGTGGCGCACTATTTGAACAAATTGGGTTTTTCGGTCGTGGAGTTTTCGCTGGGGGTTGAGCTGGTGAAGTACCTTCAGGGCGAACACCCGGCCGTGGATTTAATGGTGTTGGATTGGGAGTTACCCGATTGGGACGGACTCGATTTGGTGGCGACGATTCGCACCAAAAAAGAGTTCAGCTTTACGCCGATTCTAATGCTGACCGGCCGCAACAAGGAGAGCGACATTGCTTCGGCGTTGCGCGCCGGCGCCGACGATTACATCACCAAACCGTTTAAGTTCGAGGAGTTGGCGGCGCGCATTCAAGCGCAGATGCGCATAAAACGCCTGATTGACGAGCTCAATGAAAAAAATAAATTATTGGAAGAGTTGGCCCTGACCGACAGCCTGACCGGGTTGTACAATCGCCGCCATTTTGACAACCAAATGGACTTCTTTTGGGCGCACCACGTGCGTTCGCACCATTGTTTTTCGTTAATGCTGATCGACGTCGATCACTTTAAGTCGATTAATGACAACCACGGCCACGCCGTTGGCGACGAGGTACTGACGGTGCTGGCGGGTTTGCTGAAAGATATCTGCCGCAAAGGCGATTTGGTAGCGCGATTTGGTGGAGAAGAATTCGCCATGATCCTGCCGGAGACCGGCCAGGATGAAGCCTGGATTGTCGGCGAGCGACTGCGGTTGGCGGTGCAGGAGTACGCGTTTAACGTGGCGGGGAAGACGATTGAAATGACGGTGAGTGTCGGCGTGGTTGACTCGGACCGCGGCGAAATCCACAAATTCGAAGACATGATCAACCTAGCCGATAACACGCTGTACAAAGCCAAAGACACGGGCCGCAACTGCGCCTTGGTGTACCGAGCCGAATGAGCGTTTGGTTTGGGAAAAGAAAATGGAAGCGGTGGGATTCGAACCCACACTGACACGGGCACCTAAAAAACGCGATCCGTGTGGATGATTTTGGCCAAAGATCCGGAGCGAAACGGGTTGGAAAAAGCACAGGCGCACCATGAGGTGCGGCGCGCATTTTTACGAGCTGTTGCAGCCAGGAGTCTTGGTCAAAATCACCACTAAGGATTGCGTTTTTTAGGTGGAAAATCGTGCGCCTCTGCCGTTGGGCTACGCTTCCATGATCGGCGCGCCGGCCGGCAAGGCGACACACCGAAGAGATTTCATCGACCTGGTACAGGTGGTTGACGGGGCCCGTCCGTTGGTGGGACGGGCCGTGTCGGGTCAATGAAACCCAGGGTTAATTTGGATGAGGTGACATGAACCTAAAATATGCGTTGATCGCCGTGCGCCGACGGCCCCGCGCCGGAAACCGGTCAGACGGAAAGCCAAACGAAAGCATCGGTTCCTCAACCTAAGCGTGAAATCGGGAACTTATAGACCGTACCGGATGCCGGGCCGGGCCACGTTGACGTCACACCGATGACTTGGCAAGCGGCCTTGCCGGGACGGGTCCCGTTGTTCGTGATCACCGTGAGGAAGGTGACAACGGGACCCGTCCGCGACGGAGGCAGCGTTAAGTCATCAAAGGATCAATTGAGGATTTCGCCGGAGGGTGGCGAACGCAAGAAAACAGGGCCGATCAGATCGGCAGGTTTATGTCTTCATCGCTTGTGAGGGTATTTTGGGGCGGTGAAACCGACTTACCCCAGCAAACACAAATACAGATAGAGGAGGCTCAGGATCAGGGAGAAATGCTCAACTTGCATTGTCCGTGTCATGTGCATCATCATGGGAGGCCTCCTGTAAAAGGGTAAAAAGATGTCCCGCGTTATAAAGCGTGGTGAGCGTCGCAGTTAAAGCCGTGTGTCTCACCGGACGGCTGCTACCTTTGCGAAGCCCGTGCCAGGATTTTTTTAGTTTGCGAATTGGGTACTCTTTTTTGTTGTAAGTTGCTGGAAGAAAATGGGTTGAATTTCGTGTTCGGTGGCAAGGGTAACAATGTCTACACCTACCAGTTTCGATGATATAAATAACTTTAAATAGCAAGAATAGAAAATTAGATAACAGGATGCCGCCTTGGTCAACACGCGGATTTAGAAAATCGCGACGCGCATCCGCCGGGATATCGCTTTTTGGCCGGTGTACCTGTGAAAATGCGGCTCATTTCGCGGATGTCGCGTGTGGAAAAGGAAAGGGAAGAGGCGGTAAAGCGACGGTTCTTTTTGCAGAGGTTTTGCTTGAGAAGCCGGCGAGAATTTGCCCTCTGCGCGTCAAAAGATAAATAAGCCGAGATATTTATGCGGGCTTTTGCGAGCGGGCTCACATTTGCGCTTTTTTCAGCCAGGACGAAGTGGTGCCGGGGTAATTGGTGCCACTTGGCTTAGTGGTTTACTTGCAAGGGGTTGACGATAAAATTCGAGCACCGATTTGACTTTTGCAGCCGGACTGGCTACCAATGGATCAGAACACCGATTGAATGAAAACTATTTAAGCGCGAAAATTACTGTCTGCTATTCGCGGGCTTTGTCCTGTCTTTTTGACCTCAACGCAACACTTGGGAAGCACCTGCACTGGATGGAAATGATGACTCTTGTGACCGACATTTGGCCTTTTCGTCGTTGTCACGGCGGCTTAACGCGCCGCCTCCGTGGTTCATTGACCGGCGCCGTTGCACCCAAGTCCCATTGCCGGGCCGGGGCTGTTTCAGCCGTTGTGCCTGCCCGCGCGCGTGAAACCAGTGTGGTTCGCTCGTTTTAAGCTGTGTTGTTCCAACCTCAGGGAATTAAGGTGTACTGATGCTTTTACCAGGGTTACGCTTTCTGTCGCTTTTTTTAATTTGTTTTTTGGGCGTGGTCGCGCCGTTGCGGGGCCAAGGTTTCCCCAACGTGCCTCAAACGCCGGGAACCCTCATTGCCGGGCCTTTGGCGCCGGAACAGGGGCGTACCGCGGTCATTACCATTCAAGGTGGTTGGCTGTTCTCCTTTCCCGAAATTCCCTCCAGCGGCGGCGTCACGTATAACGGGCAACCGTTGCAGCTCGATTTCTTAATGCGTCAGTGGGATATTTCCGACTTGGGCAACATCCGTCAGGTTGCCACCTTCGGCCGCACCGAGCAGGGTTTTGATGCGCACGGCGTCATGCACACGGGTGATTGGACCGTGTTTGGCAATTTCCAATTCCACGTCGATTCGTTCGGCGGGCCGGTGGTGGTTGAACCCTACACCGATTCTCACATCGTGCCGTTCTCGCGCGGTGGTCTGTTCCCGCCGTACAACATCACCAACTTTTGGAGTTACAACGACACCAACGTCCTGATGGAATTCACCAAGGACGGCGAGTTGGTGGCGCGTTGGGATCACATTGCTGAAACCGGCATCATTGCCCACCCGGTCCTGATGGGCAACCTGTTGTTTATGCTGTCCGAACAAACCAACGGCGGCATTGCTATTTACGACATGAGTCAATACATGGACGGTAATCCGGCCAATGACCCGCCCAAACCGCCGCTGATTACGCTGCAAACCCAAGGCGGGTTTGGCGGTTACTGGAGTGAACTTTACGGTTTAGACGGGCGTTTGTACGCGGTTTCTTCGTACCGCATTGGTGGCCAAGGCTTGCGCGTCATCGACGTCACCGACCCCGTTAATCCCGGCAATATGATTGACATCGCCTTTACCGCCGACGTTATGTCGATGTATCCGCACTTCCAAGACAACCATATCTTCTCCGGTAGCTCGAAAGTGGATATGCGCAGCTTTCAGGTGGTGTTAACGCTGCCGACCGAAACCACCCACACCTTTCCCGGTTATGACGACGGCGACGGCATGGATACCAGTCAGTGGTTGTTGCCGGTTGGCAATCTGCTGATTACCGGTGGTTTAACTGACTTGGATCGCAGTCAAGGGATGGCGATTTGGGCGCACCAAGCCGATCCCGATAACGCCGGCCCGATGGTGGGTTACCACATTCCGCGTGCGGGTCAGACCAATTACCCGATTGCCGCGCCCATCAGTATGATCATCCCCGAAACACTGGACACGGCGACTTTAGTCAACGGTCAGACGTTTATTGTGCGGCCTTTGGGCGGTAACCCCATCAGCGGTTCCTTGTTCTACGCCATGAACGATATGATCACCTTCCAGCCGGATCAACCGTTGCAAGACAACACCACTTACGAGGTATTTCTGCCGGCGGGCGGTATTGAGGACGCGGTTGGCAACGGTATTGAAGAAAATTACAGCTTTACCTTTTCAACCGGTAGCGCCAGCGACGGTAACCAACCGCCGAGCATTACCAGCTTCACCGTTTCCGACGGTTCGATTACACCCAATAGTAATGTTACGTTTAACGCGACTGCGACCGATCCAGAAAACGAAATCCTCGAGTATCGCTTCATTTTTGGCGACGGCACCGATCCCACGCCTTGGTCGACAAGCGCTTCGAGCAACCATACCTACACCACGGTGGGTCACTACCGTGCCATGGTGCAAGCCCGTGACGCCTCGGGTGTAACCGTTTCGGACAACTTGATTGTGACCGTGGCCAACCCGGTCTCCGGCACGCCGCCGACCCGTTCGTCGCAAATCATTGTCGATGAAAATGCGCGCCGCGTGTACAGCGTGAACCCGGACAACAACACGGTGGCGGTGATTGACGCAGACAGTCATACTTTGCTGCGCGAAATCCCCACCTCGGCCGACCCTCGTTCGGTGGCGCTGGACGGGAACGGCAACCTTTGGGTGACCGCCTATGACGCCGACCGCATTGAGATCTTTAACCCGAGCAACGGATCCCTCGTTAACCAAATTGACCTGGAATACGGCGCATTGCCCCACGATGTAGTGTTCTCCCCGGATCGCAGTACGGCGTACGTGACGCTGAGCGGCAAGGGTCTTTTGCTTCGATTTAACGGCAACACCCAATCCCAGACCGGCTCGGTGGCATTGGGGCCGACGGCACGCGCCATCGCCGTCGACGGCAACCATTCGCGGATTTTGGTGACGCGATTCATTTCACCCGCTTTCCACGGCCAGGTTTGGGACGTCTCCGCTTCGTCCTTTTCGGTGACGCGTACCTTCTTGCTCAGCCAGAAAATTACCGGCGACAACTCAGGTGACGGCGCCGGTATCCCCAACTATTTGGCGGGCATCGCCATTGCGCCCGACAACCAAAAGGCTTATGTGAGTACGGTTAAAACCAATACCAATAAAGGTGTGAACTTTGGCGACGGTTCGCTCAACGACCCCGATAACACGGTGCGTACCGAGGTGATGTCGCTCGATTTGGTTGCCAACGAAGCCAATGTCGACAACGCCGACCGCATCGATTTGGACAACTCCGATTCGGTACGCGCTTTTGATTTCACCCCTTTGGGCGACTATCTGTTGCTGGTCAACCAAGGGACCAACGACGTCATGATCATGGACACGTTCCGTTTCGATTACTCGCTCAACCTGGGCAGTATGGTGGCGCGGATCGGTGTCGGCCTGGCGCCGCAAGGGATTGTAGTCGATCGCAGCGGCGAGCAGGTTTTTGTGAAAAACTTCATGTCGCGTACCCTGTCCATCTTTTCGATTGCCAACCTGTTGGCGGTAGGCGACACCAGTTTCGACGTCACCACCATCGACACCGTGCAAAATGAACTGCTGGCGGCCGATGTGTTGCTCGGTAAGCAGGTTTTTTATAACGCGGGCGACGCGCGCATGAGCTTGGAAGGCTATATTAGTTGCGCCACCTGCCACGTCGACGGTGGTCACGACGGCCGCACCTGGGACTTCACCCAACGCGGCGAAGGGTTCCGCAATACGCCGCCGTTGTGGGGTCGTGCGGGTATTGGCCACGGTCGCGTTCACTGGACCGCCAACTTTGACGAAATCCAAGATTTTGAAAATGACATACGCGCCCATTTCGGTGGTTCTGGGTTCCTGAGTGAAAATGATTTTGCCGAGGTTGGCGATCCCTTGGGGCCGCCCAAAGGCGGGCGCAGCACTGAACTGGACGCCATGTCGGCCTACTTGACCTCGTTGGACGGCGCGACCTTGCCGCGCAGTCCGTTCCGGCAAGCGAACGGCGCGATGACCGCCGACGCCACGGCCGGTGCGCAGATCTTTATCGCGCAAAACTGTGCCACCTGCCACAATCCGGCCCAACAGTACACCGACCGGCAAATCCGCGACGTCGGCACCATTCGTCGCGATAGCTCGGGTCGTCGCATTAACGCGCCTTTAGAAGGGATTGAAACGCCGACGCTGTTGGGTCTGTGGGATACCGCGCCTTACCTGCACGACGGCACCGCGCCGGACTTGGACACGGTGTTCCGCACCGCGTCAGGCACCTGGTACGACAACGAAGTGGGTACCAACGTGGGCGGCTTCGCCAACAATACCTGGCCGCCACAAACTTGGTTTGCGGGTACCTTGACACCCTTGGAGCGCAACCAGGATCGCAGTATCCGCTGGGACAACGTCGACGGTGGTTCCGGTGGTACCGGACAAATCACCGTGCGGTTTGCCACCGACTTCAACCAAGGTGATATTCCGATTCTTTTGACCGTGAATGGTTCGACGCGCACCGTCAACTTTCCGCCAACCAACCCCGATACCGGTGATCGCCTGCTGCAGATCATTGATAATGTAAGTTTGCAGGCGGGCACGAGCAACACGATCACCCTGCGCAACAATCGCTCGTTCGAGAAGATCGACGTCGATGCGATTTTTGTTTCCACCGCCGACGATTTGGCGCTGGCCGAGCCGCACCGCCGTGTCACTGCGCTGAGTGGTACGCAACGCAATCAACTGTTCGCTTACTTAATGCAACTCGACGCCAACAACGTCTTGGAAACAGGCGTGTTGGAACGTCGTTTTTGGACCGGCGTCGCCGGCGGTAGTTTGAGTTCGCTGCAAAACGACGCGCGTTTTCCCGATCAACCCAGCGGCGCCGATGTCCTGACCACTTTGGAATCAATTGGTTGGGCTGGATCCAGCGCGCCAGGTTCGGCCCAAAATTGGGGTGACAGCTACGGCGAGCAGATTCGCGGTTTCTTGGTGCCACCGCAAAGTGGAACCTACCGTTTCTACCTTTCCGGCGATGATCAAGCCTTGTTCCGACTCAGCACCGATGCCGACCCGGCCAATGCCGTGGATTTGATTAACCTGACCTCGGCGAGCGGGTTCCGCACTTGGAACGGCGTTTCCGGTGACGTGACCCTGCAAGCCGGCACGCGTTACTTCTTCGAGCTGCTGCACGTCGAAGGCGGCGGCAACGACCACGTGGCCGTGGCCTGGCAATTACCGGGTGGTGCCGCGCCGAGCAATGGTTCCGGCGACCAAATCATCGATGCAAGCGCCTTGCGACCTTTCGGCGATACCTTCCGCGAGGCGCCGCCGCTGGCGCCCGACGGCCTGATCGTTCGTGCTTATTCGCCCAGTGAATTGCACCTTTCGTTCACCGACCGATCCAACAACGAGTACGGCCATCATGTGGAAGTGCGCTTTAACGGCGGCGAATGGATGCGCACTGATTTGGGGCCGACGGCCGGCATCGACAACGTGCGTTCGATTGCGCTGGACAACTTTTTCCCCGGCGCGGCTTACCAAGTGCGCGTGCGTTCCTACAACGCTGTCGGTCCTTCGGACTGGTCGGCCACTGCCGATGTGACCATGATTGACGCGGCAACCCGCCGTTTGTTCTCTTATGACGGGCCCGCACCTTTTGCGATTAATCTCGGTGTCAACCTGTTGCAGAAGGCCGAGGTCTTCGAGGACAACTTAGCCTTGTGGCGCGCCGAGGGCGGATCGGGTCAGCGTTCAGCGATTTGGGCGCAGGAATCACTGCCCACCGATTACTTCGTGACTGAGTTCACCCTGGCCTCGCGCAACGAAACCACGGGTGGGGTCAGCAACTTCGTCGTCGCCCTGCAGTCGGCGTCCGATAGCGAAGTGGCCTTGGGCAACGATGGCGGTTACGAAGGCATTAACAGTCCCAAGATTGGCTTGGTGTTCTCCTTGTTTGAAGGCAGTTCCAGCGTCAAGTTGATGAGCAACGAGACGACCGTCAAAACCTACTTCAGCACCACCGACCAAGGCTTCAGCTTTGATTACAGCACCAGCTACCGTTTCCGTTTGATTTACGACAACCGTCAAAAGGATCTTTCGCTGGAGTGGATTCGCGTCGACAACAATGCCACCTTCGTCGGCAGTTTCCCGATCGACTTAGAAGATGCGCTTGGCGATCACGCCTACATGGGTTTTGTGGTGAACAGTAACTTCACCAACATGGACATGACCATTGATCGCTGGGTGTTCGACCACCGCATCGATCCGTTGCCGGGCCAGTTTGCCTTTGGCGGTACCGCGCCGACCGCGCCGACCCGTATTCAAATGGAAAACTACGACGAAGGCGGTGAGGGCATTGCCTTCCACGACAACGACGACTTTCAGTCGGGCTTCAACCCGCGTGGCGATTCGGTTGATTTCGACGAACGCAATGGGTCGGAAGGGCCGTACATCGGATGGTCGGAAGCAGGCGAGTGGCTTAAATTCTCAGTGGAAATTCCCTCGGGTGTGTACACCATGCGCCTGCGCGCCGGCGCCGGTAGCAACAGCACCACCGACGACATCACCTTCACGCTGGACGGCGCGCCGCTAGCGGTCTTCGATGTGCAAAATACCAACTTCAACTTCCAAACCCACACCTTAAACAACATCGTGATTCCCGAAAGCGGCTTGCGCGTCATCCGCATGACGCAAACGCGTAGCGGCTCTTTCCTCGACTGGTTTGAATTCGAACGGGTCGGTGATGTGGCCGGCGCACCGACGGTGCCGAGCAGTTTTACCGCCAACGCAATTGATTCGGGACGGATCGACGTTGGCTTTACCGACCAGGCCGGCAACGAAACCGGCTTTGTGGTGGAATACCGCCGCAACGGTGAACATGTGTGGCAACGATCTACCTTTGACGCACTCGGTGGGACCGGCAGTGCCGTGACCATGGCCATGACCGGCCTGCAGCGCAACACGACCTACCAGTTGCGCGCCAAGGCATTTAACGAAACGGCCGAATCGGGCTGGACGACGGTGCGCAGTGCGACCACCAGCAACAACGGCGGTTGCCTTGAGCCGGTTCGGTTCGTCTTGCAACCACGTTCGGTGGCGGCTTGTGTCGGCGAAGAAGTGCGGCTGACGGCGTTGGCCAATGGCAACGCCAATCCTGGCGCAACCTATCAATGGTACTTCCAAGGTTCACCCGTCGGTGGTGGAACCGGACCCGAATTGGTCCTTGCCAGTTTTGGCGCGGGCAACGTTGGTGAATACTTCTGCCGGATTAGCAACGCCTGCGGCACGGCTGATTCGGTGACGGTTGATTTGAGCCAATCCAGTTCGATTCAAATCACCGATCAACCCGACGACAGCATGGCTTGTGTCGGCGCCAACGTCAGCTTTAACGTGGCCGCCGACGGCAGCGCCAATTTCACTTATCAGTGGTTCTTTGGCAACGAGTTGTTGCCAGGTGCTACCAATGCCACGCTTTCCCTGGAAGGCGTCAGTGTGGCGCAGGCCGGCCAGTACCGTTGTCAGGTGACCGGCGGCTGCGGCCAGGCATTTTCAAACTTTGCCACGCTGACTTTGGAAAGTGCACCTTCGATAGAAGTGCATCCGCTGACGCAAGCGGCCTGTCCGGGTGCGCAAATCCAGTTGCAAACCCAGGCACTTGGAAACAATCTGACCTATCAATGGTACTTCGGCAATAATCCGATTGCCGGGGCGACCGGGACCACCTATACCATCAACAGTCTTTCGGCTGAATCCACGGGTGACTACCGCTGTCGGATCAGCAACGGTTGTGGCGGTGCCCAGTTCACCAACACGGCGGCGATTACCATTGGCGATAACTTCAACATTACCAGTGGTCCTGGCAACCGCGAGCGCTGCGCCGGCCAGTCGATCACCATGTCGGTGGCGGTGGAAGGCCCGGTCACGGCTTATCAGTGGTACCACAACGGCAGCCCGATTAGCGGCGCCACCAACGCCACCTACGTCATTAACAGCGTGGAACAGGCCGACGGCGGTAGTTACTTCTGTCGCTTAACCGGCATCTGCAGTTCCAGCGATTCTCCCACCGGCACTCTGACGATTAGCAGCCCGGCGTCGATTACCCAGCAGCCGAGTGATATCGGCATTTGTGTCGGAAATACGATGCGGCTGAGTATCGGGGCCTCCGCGTCGGGTTCGGTTTCCTACCAGTGGTATAAGGACGGTGCGCGTATTGTGGGTGCGACCAGTTCGGTATATCAGAAAACCGCGACCAACGACGATGTCGGCACCTATATCTGTCTGGTGGAAACCGCCTGTAGCGGCATTTGGTCGCAAAGCGTTCAAGTCACCATTGGTGACAGTTTCTTCATCAACGAGATGCCACAATCGGCGGCGGTTTGTGTTGGCGAAAGCGCCTCGCTGAGTGTGGGTGTCAGCGGCAACGTCGAGGGTTACCAGTGGTACCGCAACGGTGCGCCGCTGGCCGGTCAAACTAGCAGGACGCTGAACCTGAGTAACTTGCAAGTGGCCGATACGGGTCGCTACTTCGTGCGCGTCAACGGCTTTTGCAGCCACCGCGATTCAGTTACGGTTGATCTCAATGTTTCGGGTGGCCCGGCGATTAGCACGCAGCCTGCCGATATCGGGATTTGTGACGGCTTAACCATGAGGCTTTCGGTGCAGGCTTCGACCACCAATGGACCGCTGACTTATCAGTGGTACCGAAACGGCAGTCGCATCACCGGCGCCACCAACGCCGTTTACACCAAAACGGCGACCGTGGCCGACGAAGGCGAGTACATCTGCTTGGTGGAAGATAGCTGCGGTGGTTTGTGGAGTTCGCGCGTTAACGCCGTCTTCGGACAAATTGCCGTTCAGGTGGACCGCCGTGCGATTGCGCTGGGTGTTACCCCACCGGTTCTGGAAGGGGAGGTTGGTTGTTCCGATGATCCCTTTATCCTGTGGTGGAACCGTACCACCGGCAGCAGTTTTGGGGTGGGTGTCAACCCGGTCACCCTGAACCCGGCACCGGAGGAAACCACGGTCTACCAATTGTTGGTTCGCGATGAAAGCATTTCGTTCGAATCGCGTATTGACGTGACCGTGTTGGTCGGTGAGAACCCCATCTTCCTCGACTTCAACAACGACGGTTGCAACAACGGCGACGATATCGTGGCGGCGGCGGCTGTTTGGTCGACGCGGTCTTCGAGCTTGGATGCCAACGGCGATCAGACCTTCGACGTTCGCGACATGGTATTCATAAACACCGACGGTGGTTGCGCTAACTAATCGGCGTGCCGCACCAAACACCAAAAAGCCTGTCCCTTGCGACGGGCTTTTTTATGCGCTTCGATACCCGGATTGTTAGCACGCATCGGTCAATTCGCACCAGCGACCCAAAATAAGACGCGCATAATCGGGGGCGGGTACGCCTAGATAAGCACCTAATCCGTAGCCGTCGTTGCCTTCAACCAAGGCGGTTTCGCCGCTATCGAGCAAACCAAAATCCAAACTGTAGCCATAGGGTGCGGCCTCCCCCAAGGTGGTCACTGCTTGGGTGACGGTCTCGGGGTTAATCGTTTGATCGGGATCGCCGGCGTAATGAGCCGTGTGGATTACCTTTCCGCCGACGATGTAGGCGCGGTACTCGCTGAGCCAGGTCACCTGTGTGCTGCACCAAAGTTCCGTGGTCCCGGCATGGCGGGTCAGCGGGCGCAAGTCATCGATACTGTTGATCAAGCGGCCGGTGAATTTCTTTTCAGCCTCGGCGGGTTTGACAAAGACGGGTTCGCCGTTGCCGTTCATCCAGTGTTGCACGATGTCCGCTAGGCGGGCTCGCCACAACGGCCGGTGCAGAAAGGACGTCAGTTGTAATGGGTAGTCGAGCGGCGCAGGCGGCGCCCCCTCGCATATCTTCAGCGCGGCGGTAACCAGCGCCACATCGCCGACCACCGGCGTGTTGGCCGTGACAGGTAAGGTCCTGCGGCGTATGCGTTTCTCAGTGAAGACTTCGGTGGGAATGCCATGTGCGGCACAGTAGGCGGCGACATATTGTTCCTCAACACGCAGTTTCCCGTGGCCTTGCTCTTGTAAAAAAACGCGTTCGATAGGAAAGACGTGGTTGCTCATAGCTTGTTCCCTCGGCTGGTGTTTCTTGATTTAATAAGCGCACTTTGAGGTGGCATCCGTCATTTAAAATGACATCCGGGCTGTCCGTCGCTTAAATCGAACCCGTGGCCTTGCAGCCGCAAAAGAGGAAAACCTGTGACACCTACCTGGTGGCTGTTTGTTTACGGCACGCTAAAACGCGGTTTGCGTTACCACGACCGTTTTTGTGGCGCGATGGTGTCGGTGACAGCGGCGGTAACCATCGGCCGCCTCTACGACACGCCCTACGGTTACCCCATGATGACCATGCCCGCGCGGTACCAATGGTTGCACGGCTGTGCCGACTTGGCGCGCGACATGGCGACCCAGCTAACCCCACCGCAATTCCCGGCCCGACCCAACGAAGAAGAGCAGGTGATTGGCGAGCTGTTGCAACTGCCGTGCGAACCGCACATCATGCGCGATTTAGATGCGCTTGAAGATTTTGTCCCCAATCGACCGAGCCTGTACCAGCGTGTCCTGGCGCCGGTGTGGCCGCTTGACGGCCCGCCGCAAGCTGTCTGGGTGTACGTTACCGAAGCCCGGCGAATTGGCGCTGACTGGCAACGCATGCGCGCTTGGCCAAGCGAGCCTTGGCCGGGTAAACCAAACCGGGTACGGTGAGCGGGCGAGCCTGGGTCGAGGATCGTCGCCGACAGCCTGGTAATCGGTTTATCGATTTCTTTAGCGGTCGGATCACCAACAAAAAAGGGGCCGGATGGGCCCCCTTGAGGATTGGCAATCGGTTGGTCGGCTACAGCGAGAAACGCGCTTCGACACCGTAGGAACGCGGTTGTGAGGGGAAACCGATGTCGGTGGCGGCACCGGTGAACTCACGTGCGAAAAACTCCTCGAAAAACCGTTCGTCACCCAGGTTTTTTCCGTAGAGTGCCACTGTCCATTTGCCAAAAGCGTAGCTCAGGCGCGCGTTGAGAAGATCTTGCGCACCGCGGCTGTCGACGTTGTCGATGTGCCAGTACAATTCGCCGATATGCTCGTAATCGAGTTTGGCGACGACCTTGCGCTGCTCGCCCAAATTGCGGTGGAAACGCAGGCCCAACGCTGCCGAGGTTTCGGGCGTGTTGGGCGTTTTGTTGCCGGTGACCGGGCCGTCGATCAGCGCGAAAAACGGACTCGTGGTGTCGAGTTTTTTGATTTCGGTATCGCTGGTGCCCAAGCCGAAAGACACGTCTAGCCAGTCGTTGGCGCGCAGGCGACAATCCAACTCCAGGCCCGTGATGGTCGATTCGTCGATGTTGAGAATGCCGGACGAGCCGACCGGCACGTCGAACACAAACACCTGTTGATCTTCAAAGTCGGTGTAAAAAACCGCGCCGTTGACAACGGCTGCGCCACTGTCATTTTGCCATTTAAAACCCAGTTCCAGGTTGCGTGTGGTTTCCTCGTTAAACTGGCTCGGGAAAGAAGCGACGCCTGGCGGGTTAAAACCGCCGCTGCGAAAGCCGTCGGCGTATGAGGCGAACAGCATAGCGCGGTCGTTGGCAAAATACGCCAAACTGAGCTTGGTTTGTACGGCGTCGAAGACTTCGTCGCGCACACCGCCGGTCGCGGCATTGGTCTGTTCGCGGTCGTCGCGGTCGTAACGCAAGGCACCGGACAGTTCCCAGCGTTCCTGGAGACGCATGTCGCCTTGGAGGTAAACGGCACTCGAGGTGTTGTCGTTGTCTTCCAGCAGGCCGAAGTTGATTTCATAACCTGGCGCGGCCGGATCAGCGTTAATGAAGATCTCGGTGTCGACGCCGCGCTCCCAGGTTTGGTAAAAGGCACCGGCAATCCAGCGGAAGGCGCGGTCGTCAGGTGAGGTGAAACGCAATTCCAAGGTTTGTGCTTCGAATTCGAGCGTTTCTTCCGCTTTGAGGATGTCGGGTGTGGAGAAGTCGAAATCGGCTGAGAAGAACTCATCGAGCTGGTTAAAGGCGGCGATGGCGGTAAAGGTGCCGGCCTCGCTGTTGTAATCCAGTTTGACCGAGCCTTCACGGATTTCGCGCTCACCGCGCGGCACCAGGTTGGGGAAGGGGTTGCCAGGTTCGGTATCGGCCAATCCGTCGGCGAGAGCCAGGTAATAAGGACCGCCGTCTTCGGTGTCGGTGGCGTGCAGGTTGACCGACAGTTCGGCGTGTTCGCCCAACAGCGCCAGTAATTTGGCCGAGAGGCTGGTGTCCTCGCGGCGGTCGACGGTGCGTTGCAAGGTGTCGCTGTCGATGAAACCGTCGCGTTCCAGCCACGAGCCGGAAACGCGGTAAAAGACGTTGTCGGCGAGTGGGCCGCTAACGCCGGCGGCGAGGTTGCGGTGATCGCCGTTGCCGAGCCCGAGGCGCACGTCAAAGCGCTGCTCGGCGGACGGGGCTTTGGTTGTCAACGAAATCACGCCGCCGATGCTGTTACGGCCGTAGAGCGCGCCTTGGGGTCCGCGCAATACTTCGATTTGCGCGACGTCAAACCAATCGCGGGTTAAGGCGTTGGGTGAGGCTTGGTAAATGCCGTCGATCATGACCGCGACTGGTTGGTCGCCGTTGCGAACCTTGGTGATACCGCGCATGGTCAGGGTGTGGTTGCCGGGATTCTGGGCGTCAATAAAAGAGAGGTTGGGGGTCAGTGCGATAAAGTCGCGCACTTCGTCAATTCCGTTTTCGATAACTTCTGTTTCCGTAATGGTTGTCATGGTGATCGGTACTTTTTGAGCCATTTCTTCGCGTTTGCGCGACGTCACCACGGTTTCGGTATAGGAAATTTCCGGGAGCGGCGCATCCTCATCAGGGACGGCTTGGGTTTGGGCGAGAAGGGGACCGGCCATAAAAATCAAAAAATATCGCAAGAAACTCGAATCAATCGACATGTATCAACCTCGGCTGTTCGCTGGATAGCCCTATTTTACGAGAAAAACGGCAACCCGCAAGCGCACGCTGCGAGTTTGTTTTCGACGTCAGAATCTTGATCTGTAAATGTTTTTAAGACAATGGCTTAGGCAATTCACCTGAGGGTCGATAGGAGACAATAGGCAGGCACGCCCCGGTGCGTTCCGTCGCCGGATGAGGAGGCCGTCAGTGCTATTGATGTTGCGGATCGTATACGTGCTCTTGTGGTTAGGTCTGCTGGTGCCGCCGGTTTTAGCCGCCGTCATTTTAGCGCGCGGTGGAGGCTATCCTTACTTGTTAGAGGTCATCGGCATTGGTTCTTCGTTGATCATGGTGTTCTTCTACACGCGTACGCGCCTGCCGTTTGTGTTCCTGCACAAAACCAAACGCGACGCTGTGATTCAGTTTTACTTCCGTTATCAACCCCGAGTTTTGCATCACGGTGACTCGGCTTCGGTGGAAGGCATCGTCATGGCGGCACTGTACGGCGACTTTGTCAGTGCCCGCCAACTTCTGGCGCTTCACGGTGAAAAAGCCAAAGCCGAAGTCGATGACCTTAAAAATAGCCTGGAAGCGCTTTTGCTGGTTTTGGCCGGTGCGTGGGGCGAGGCCGAGGCGTTGTTGGATGAAGAAGAACGGCCGGTCAAACAGCCGATGATGCGTCGTGTTGATCGCGACAACTTTCACCACAATGTGGTGCGGGCGCTGTGCCGCGTCTTTACGGATCGTGGGGGTGACACAGAGCACGAGGTGCTGGTGCGAGCCTACCGGGGTGGGACCTTTGTGTGGCGCATGCTTAGTGCTTGGGCTTTGGCTTATTACCTGCGCGATCAAGAGCGCGAACCCTTTGAGCATTACCGTGAATTGGTGACCGTGGTCGGAGAGCCCTTTCCGTTATTACACGGCATAAAACCGCCGGCGATAATGGTTGAACAAACCTCAGCCTAAACGAAGCGTTTTTGGCAATGAACTCTCTCGACCTGCCAGGTACATGATGAACCGTCCCGGTGTACTATTTCCGCTGCGAGAGGAATTGCCGCTGTCTGCTGACGCCAAGCGCACCATGCTGTGGCAACTACCGGCGTACCGGCTGTCGCCACGGGTTTTTGGATCGTGGCAAGGTGGCTCGCCACGATGTTTTGAAAGAGGGTCCGAATCAGGATTGAACTCAGGGTACCCGATCGAGGTCAATGGTTTGGCGCGTTTCCACTCATCGTAGGACGATGCTTTTGCCACTAAAGAACCGGCTATTCTCAACCGTGTCGGGCATTCATTTTGGGCGTCGAACGCTGCTAGGGCAAGGTTAGAAAATGTGATCTTGCGCGAGGCTTTGTCGGTGCGAGATTGTTTGGCGTTTGGTGTTTTTTAGGAATTTAATTAGTTTTGTGGTGTCAAAGCGATTTTAAGTTAGGTGTAGCCTGTTTTTTGCCTAATGAACTAGGTGAAATTTCGCAATGCTGCGCAACCGTCCCCAAAAACAAGCGGGTAAAGTTGTTGTAAAAGCGTATAAGGCCATGGAAATAGGTCGGATAGTGGTTTTGAGAAGTTGGCATTCCACATGCTCTATAGAATCCCGTTTTGCGAGTTGCAAACATCAATTCTCGTACCTTGGGAGTCCTCTATGAAAAAAACAATTTTCTCGTCCTTGTTGGTTTTAATGAGTGCCGTTGCCTTGGCCGGCGAGGGGGATATTCTGGTGCGCGCCCGTTTGATTAACGTCGCGCCCAACGACGATTCCTCCCAAATCCTTACTACCGGAACCGGTGTGACTGTCGATGACGCGATTGTGCCTGAGTTTGACATTACCTACATGTTCCGCAAGAACTGGGGGGTGGAAGTGATTGCCGCCACCTCCGAGCACGAAATCACCACTGAAAAGGGTGACCTCGCTGGTGCCGACGCCGGTGATGTGTGGGTGTTGCCGCCGACGATTACCTTGCAATACCATTTCGGTCCAGACACGGCGACCGATATTTACCTGGGTTTGGGTGTCAACTACTCGCTCTTTTACAACTACGACCTTTCCGATGATTTAGAAGGCTTGGGTGTCAGTGATATTGATTTCGACAGTTCTTTTGGTCTGTCCGCCAACATCGGCGCTGATTTCAAGATTACCGAAAAGTGGTTTTGCAACGTCGATCTCAAATACATCGATATGAGTACCGATGCCGATTTGGAATTGGCCGACGGCGGCGTACTGGACACCCTTTCTGTGGACATTAATCCCTTTGTTGCCGGTATCGGTGTCGGTTACCGTTTTTAACCCCATGAATGAGCCTAATGCTCGGCATTAGCTTGGTAAAACCCATCGACAAGGCCTGGTTCTCGTCGCGATGCAGCCGCTTTAATGCGTCCTGTACCGTCGCACGCCGCCAGGCCTTTGCATTTTCTTGGTGAAGGATGAGGCCGTGCCGCCACTTTTTTCGATGATGCACTTGAGCCACGAACTTTTTGCGGCGAAAGGTTTTAGTAAATGGTGGAGGTTCGGCAAAAATGTGGACGCTTTTCTTTTGGTTCTGCTTGGCGGCACCCACCGAATCGCCCTTGTTGGCAGCGGGTGCGGATCAAAAATTTTTCCAAGAACAATGGCGCTATAAACGCTTTCGGCAAGCTTGGCTGAATAAGGCCGGCCCGATTGAAAGCAAGCTTAAGGCCGAACAATTTCCCGGTGCCGTACCCAACCTTTTTCTGCGCGCTTTTAAGCAGGATCAGGCGCTGGAAGTCTGGGCTCGGGTGCGTAACGGCGAACCTTATCGTTTGCTGTATCGCTTTCCGATTTGTGCCTTATCCGGGGTACTTGGACCCAAACGCAAGCAAGGTGATCTGCAAATTCCCGAAGGATTGTATGTCATCGACCGTTTTAATCCGGCCAGCAGTTACCACCTCTCGTTGGGCATCAACTACCCCAATCGCTGTGATCGGCGCCTCGGTGATCCAGTTGATCCCGGCGACTTGATCTTTATTCATGGGAACTGTGTCACCATCGGTTGTTTGCCGATTCAAAACGATCCAATTGAAACGCTATACAGCTTGTGTGTTGCGGCACGCGCGAATGGTCAAAAGCAGATTCCGGTTCATATTTTTCCCACGCGTCTCGACGAAGCCGGGTTGGCCAAACTCATCAAAACCCGCCCACAACACGCCGACTTTTGGCGTAACCTTGCCGTGCCCTACCGCTTTTTCGAAAACGAAAAACGGCCGCCGCGCGCCAAGTGTGACCAAAACGGCCTGTACCAGTTATGAGGCTGTTAATTCGGCCGTTTCTAAACCAAAAGGCCGGTGTCTGCCCTTGTTAGCGAAGGGTATTTTTCCTTACCAAAAACCCTCTTTTTGCGGGGCCGATTTTAACGAGGCTCGACCGGCTTGATGGATGTTTGTTTGAAGATGAAATAGATCGCGTCTTGGCTGCGTTCTTTTATTACTGGGTGGCAACACACCCAACACCCTTCATCCCAAGTCTCTTTTTGTTTCTCCAAGCTTCGGCCGGTGCGATGATTCGTTCCGGCTTTTTTTACGATTACCCAAACGCAAGGGAAACCGGTGGGTAGGATTGTGTTCGGGGCGTTTCATCGATTGGTGAATGACGCGGCCGTACCACTGAACCGCGGGCCATGCGCTGAAGCCGTGCACGAAAACGCTGGCGAGCACCACGGTCACCGCGATGTTAAACAGTTCCTCGCGGTGTTCTAAGTGGCCTTCTTCAAGCAACAACAACCCGTAGATAATGGTGGCGATGCCGCGCGGGCCAAACCAGCCGAGAAAGAACAGGGTGGCGCGGTTGAGCTTAATACCCACGAGCGACAAGGCAACCGGTACCATGCGCACGACGGTTAAGCTCAGCAGGGTGTAGATCAAAACGGTGCCGTTGATGTGGGGTAAGGCGGGCGGTACCATAAGGGCGCCGAAAAACAGGAAGGTCAACAGCGTTAAAAACTGGCCCTCGGTTTCGCCAAAGTCCAACAATATTTGGCCGCACGAAGGCGTTATGGTGTTGCCAAGGGCGACCCCGGCGACAAAGGCGCCGATAAAGCCATTGCCGCCGAGCAGTTCGGCGCCGGCGTAGGCAAGTATGGCCAAACCAATGGCCGACAGTGCCACAAACTCGTGGTTCATCCATTCGGCGGCGTGGGCACGGCTGACTAAACGGCCGCCGGCATAACCGACGACAATACCGATTAAGGTGCCGACGACCAACTGTTGTGCGGCGGTAATCAGGAAATTGGATTCATCGACATTTTCCATGTGCATGGCGAGGCAAATGAAAAATAAAAGGACCGGCAGCGCCAAGCCGTCGTTGAGACCGCTTTCCACGTTGAGTGCTTGGCGAATGCGTTGCGGCACGCGGTCGCTGCTAACCACCGCTTGACCCAAGGCCGCGTCGGTCGGCGCCAAAACAACGCCCAGCACCATGGCGCTCCACAAGCCGAGGTGCGGAAATAGGGCGACCGCGGCCAGGGCGCCAAAGAGCATGCACAGGGGAAGCCCGATCAACAACATCCGCACCGGAATATTGTGGTCGCGCTTGAGCCGTTTCACGTCGACACGGGCGGCGTCGGTGAACAGGACCAATACCAACGTCAGTTCGGTCAATAAATGAATAAGGGGATGATCTTTCTCGACGTGGAGCCAGTGCAAGCCGCTGTTGCCGATCAGGACGCCGAACAAAACAAACAACATCGGCGGCGTGACGACCGTGCGGCCGATGCGTCCGCTGATACTGCCAAAAGCCAAGAGGAAAAGGGCGACGGCGAAAAGCGCAAGGGTCTCCAAAAAAACCATCCTGGGCAAACGGCGTTTGCGATGAGTGTGGAAAGGATCATCATCCCACGAATCAGGGGTTTTTGGGAACCTGGCCGTCTGGAGTTGATTGGACGGCGGTCGGTTGGGGTTGGGTTACCAACCATCGAGCAGTTCGCTGCTCAGCGGCACGTGGGTTGCCTGTTGGGCGGACCGCGTTTCGGCGATCAGACGTTGTAAGACACGGCGGCGTTGGCCGCGTTTGGCGTCATTGGCGGTTTGGGCCAGCATTTCGTGGATTAGCGTGCGCAAACGGATTTTTCCTTGCTCACGGCCCGCGACCAGGTCGAAAACGTCGATTAACCGGCGGTCACCGGCGTCAACGCGCTGGGCCAGTTGTTGGGCGAAGCGAGGGAACAATTGCGATTGGTCCTCTTGGAACCAACGGCCGACCTCGGTGAGGAAGGTGGTGTCAGGGGAAACAGCCACCTGGGATTGAATCTGAGTGATCATAAAAACCTCCGCAAGGGAACATGCCGCACGACGGCAAAGCCCGTATCATAGCGGCTGGGTGAGCGCGCTGTGAAAAGGTCGTGAAAAATTGCCGTTATAGGGAAAAGTGCAGGGCGGCGAGGTTGTGGTGGCGGCGTTGAGGATTGAGGAAAAGGACAGAAAGTTAAACTCGGTCTCGCGCTTAAATACGCGGCGCAACGTGCGCTGGTTTGTTAAGGTTTTGCAAAGAAACGTGTTGGCACAGATCTTTGCGATCCCAACAAGCCTTCCTCAGGACAAATGAGCAGCGTTTTTTGGTAACCTGCTGTGCTTTGTGGCGCAGGTTGCGCTTAAAAACGCATTACCTGGAAAGAACAGAATCCCTGTAGCAATTATTTCGGTGAATCGGCAAAGTGTCTTGAAAATTTATGTTAGAAGCAGTAAGGAATTGTGTTTGCGCCGGTTAGATTTCGTGTGGCGTCGCCGCCGGTGTGCACAAGTCGTGGACGATGGCGTCATAAGAAGCAAGCTGGGTGGTCCACCGTCACTTTAACGCAAATGACAAACTGGCTTTAATGACGCCGTTCACAATCAGGTGGGCCAAGTGCTCACCCGCGTAATGGGTCCGCGTGGTGCGCTGCTGGAATGAGAACGTTTTCTCGTGCGGGTGAACGCCCGCGCCGAGTTCCTTTTCGCTTACTTTGAAGACTTTGCGTGAAAGACTGCCGTTGCTTTTGAGGAAATCAATCGCCAATTCTTGACGTACCAATGCGGCTTGGGTGCAGTGGGTCTGCCACGAAAATGAGCCGGCATCGCCAATGGCAATTGATGCGGGGGCAACCTGAAAGTCGCTAATGGTCACGGCGGCCGGATCTTCGAAGCCGAACAAACGCATGGCGCGTGTGTTGCCGGCCTTTAGCAAGGTGCGGCAGGCATGTTTGAGGATCCAATCGGTATCGCGATTGGCGCCCTGCCAGCGTTCGGCGAGGTCGAGCACGGTTTCCGGATGCTTTTTGGTGATGTCGTTGAGATTGTTGGCAACGCTGCGGCGCACGTAGAGCGAGGGGTCGGTTTTGAGTTTTTCGAGAATTGGCAGGATGGGAGCGGGGTCTTTCTTAAAAGCGGGTAGGGCGGGCGCCCAGGGCAAATTGGGGCGGCAGCCCTCACTGGCGAGGCGGCGCAGGTGTTCGTTTTCGTGATCGGCCCAGGTTGTCATTTGCGCCATCATGCGCGTCGTATCTTTTTTGATGAAGGGGCGCACGGCGTATTCGGAACTGGAGAAACGGGTAAACCAAGCGAGTGCGTCCATGGAAGCGTCCCATTCGTTGAGACCGTAAATTTGCACATAGTGGGGAAAAAACATGGCTTCAAAGCCGCCATAGTTAGGCGCGACCTTTTTGAGTACCGCCAGGGCCGCGTCGTAGGGGCGATTGAGCGTTTTCTGCATGGTTTCGGCAATGTGGTGCATGCGCTGTTTGAGTTCGCGTTGCGGCCAGGCCGCGTCAAAAACGGCGGCAATGAAGGAGCTTTTGGGAAAGGCGGGGTCTTGTTGATGGAGGTCGCCGGCCAGACGTGTGATATAGGCTTCGGTGTAGACGTTTTTGAGTGGTTCCATCGCGGCATGCCTCCTGAAAATCAGGAAGATAGCATAAATTCGCGGCTACGTCCGTGTTTTCGTAAAGGCCGTCTAACGACCGTGATTTAAGGCAATACGATCACTGTTTCTTCACCGTATTTCTTAATCAGGTTCTGAAAATGGCGAACCAACTTGCGACGGCGTTTGAGCAGCGCGTTAATTTGAAGGTCGCTCAAGTAGGGTTTGACCGCATTGCGTAAATCGGCGTCGCTGACCGTGCGCAAGCGTTCGAGGAAGGTGCGCCCGATGTGGTTGACTTGCTTGAGAAACGGGACCTTGGTTTCGGGCTTAAAGCTGCGCGTGTGGTCGATCCACCAGGTAAAACCTTCACTGTCGACCAGGATATTGCCGGGATGGCGGTCGAAGTTGTAGATGAGGAAGTCGAAGGCTTTCATTTGGTGTTCCTCGACGCGGGTAACCACCTCGTTGGGGTCGATATCACGGTCGAGGATTTGCTGTTTGCGCGTTTTGGCCTGTTCGATCCAAATTTGAATGGAGCCGGGTTTCCCCAGGTGTTTGCGCAAGGTGGCCGGTGGCACCTTGTGCAGCAGCATCAGCTCGGAGACGCGATAGGCGGCCACCTCGAAGCCGGCACTGTCGTGGAAGTTAAGGTGCAATTTGCCGTCGACCACGGCTTTTTTGCCCTTGGTGTCGCCGTAGCGAAAAATAGCACGTGCCTTAAGGGTGTCGGTTTCGATCTCGACGCGAAAGGGTTTGGTGATGCCGTCACCGATGGGCTGGGTGTCGGTAATGGTGCATTCCTCCAGGAAAGCAAGCAGGGCGGCGTCGTTCTGTTCGGCCAGCAAGGCCCCGTCACGTGTTTTGTACACGCGGGTGGTGCTCTCGACGGGTTCGGCGGCAAAAAGCGCGGCGTTGGCGACGAGCAAGCAAACGAAGAACACGGGGCGGGCGAGGGCCGTCATGGGAAAACTCCTTGGTAGAAAGCGGTTAGATTACAACCGAGAAAAGCCGTCGGCAGGGTTCGGCGGCCTATTGTACCCAGGAAACGCGTGGGAAAGATGAGAAAAGGGCTATGCAAATTTAACGCGCGCGGGCCGTGGTTTTCCCATAAGTAAATCACGGCTGCCACAGTAGCGTTTAGTCGATGTCGCGACCCATGCTTTGGTAAGCGAAAACCAAAACTTCGGCGACCAGTTGGAACAGTTCGGGTGGAATGTCCTGCATGTAATCGAGTTTGAGCAGTGAATCGACGAGACCGTGATCTTGTTTGATCGGCACGTTGTTTTCACGCGCCGCCTTGAGGATTTCCTCAGCGACGACACCGGTACCGCGACTGACGACAAAAGGTTTGTCATCGGTGCCGTGGTCGTATTTGAGGCCGACTGCTTTGCGCACTTTTTTGGGAGGTTGAGCCATGGCGCCGTCCTTGTTTAGGCCTGGAGGTCGATGCCGCCGGGTGACGACGGGGAAGTGGGCGGTGTGGTTTGGGTTGACGCACCGTTTTCGACGGACAAAACGCGGAAAAAAATCGTTTCACCGTCACGGTGAATGGAAAACATGCCGCGAATCCACCAGCCTGGTTGCAAGTCCACCTCGGTACGTGCCTGCACCCGTGCCCACACGCCGTCGACAAAAACGCCCAGCGTGGCAAGGTCGCCCTCGCGCTTCACCACACGCGCCCGCATTTCGCGGTCGGTTTGAATCACGTGACCGCCTCGGCAATGGTGTCGTCCATGCGTTTAATCAGCTCATGCAGCGAGTAGGGTTTTATGATAACCTCGATTGGTGGGAAGCTGGAAAGTCGGATCAGATCGTCTTGCGTCGGATTCTTGGTGAGCAGCACCACGGGTATTTTGTTTTGATTATGGCGCAGGGTCGCCAGAAAACGCAGGGCTGGATCGACATCCTCATAACTAATAAGGACCAACTGAAAGACCTGTGTTTTTAATTTGATAAGGGCATCGCGGATGCGTTTGACCGGGACCACATGGAACCCGTTCGGGGCGAGTTGATCGTCCAGCGCGACGCGAGGATAAAAATCGGGTTCCACGAGTAAGATTTGTTTCATTGACGGCCTTTGACAGCAATGTCGGTGCGATGTTGATGCTCTTATTCTAGTGGGAAACAGCCAAAAGGAAAAGCGTCGGCTTGACCGAGTGCACTGCGCAAGTCGCACCGATTGGGTCGGCCTTGCGTCGGCAGGCGCACCGGACGATTGGCTCCGCTTTTCGATTCGTTGCCGGGGCTTGCGCCTTTTGGGTAAAAGATTCCACCTGAACCGACACGTTTTTGCGCGTAGCCATAGTAGGAGGGCGAGCAGACGGGTTCGTTTTTCGCTTTTTCCGATACCGCCGTGCGGTTCCCAACAATGTTGTCTCGTCGATTGAATTACTTGGTCGACCTTATTACCTAAAACGCGCATAAAGTGTGGAAGATTTTGGTCAAAAGTTTGGCGTGAAAAAGTTTGGGGAAAATCGGACTTACACAGCCTAGGGTCTGTGGCGTATTTTTTCAAACTGTCGCAGCCTGGACGCTTGCCTGAAACCGAAACAACACCGGTAACCGCCGGTAAGAATTGCGCCTTTTAGTAAAACACCTATTCTTTTTTTTTCTGTACTAGAGAGGATTTTCATGAGTTTACTACTGGTTTTTTTAGCCACCGCAGCTTTCAACGATTTCGACCCCGATGAGGTCATTATCGATCCCCAGGTGACCATTAACGCCGCACCCACCGAGACGGGCGATTCGAACATCGATTTCCTGCGGTTATTATCTGAGATGGGGGTTTATGAGTATTCCCGAACCTATGCAGATTACCAAGGGGTCGATCTTTCCGACATCAAACAGGTTTTAAAGCTGTCTTGCATGGATGACGCGGTTCTATTTTGCGTGACCGTCGACGTGGACCCTTATGGCCAATTCGATTTGATGTTCACCTACGATGTGCAACATAACCGTCGTATCGTCATTGTCGATAACAAGTACCTGCTCATTTCCGAGCTGCGCGAATACCAGTACCAAGTTTTTCCCGGCCAATTCACGACCCGCGTCGGTGAATTCGTTTATAAGGTGGACACCAACAACCAAGATCTAATCACGCAACCCCACACCGGTGGGTTACCATCCGAGGATTGCGAGAACCTGTTGGACGATGAAAACCGGTTGCGCCAATTACTACCGTTTCATCCCTTTTCAGCGGCAACGGCTTACGAACAAACCAGCACGAGCCCCTTTGGGTCCTTGTCGGGGTCCTTGTCGGGGTCTTTGTCCTGTGCCGATATGGCTTTAACCGACCTTTTAGTTCATAAGATTATGGATGAAAATTACGTGTTTGAAGAAGATTCGGAAACCATTTTTATTAATGGTGAAATTCAAGGCATTAAAACACAAGAAAAAATTGAAAAAATTAACTATATCGTGGCGGCCTTGCGCAGCTTTTTTAATGGAAAATTGGCCTACTAAAACGGCGCTTGGCTAATGATCGGTTCTTTCGGGAGAGGGTTCGCCCTCTCCTTTTTTGCTTTTGGCGGCTAAGTGCGCGGCTTGGTCGATGCGGTAGCCTTTTAAGGCGACGGTGTTTCCGTGTTTTGCTCCCCAAAACGCGTCACATTCGGCAATAAATGCGTCTAACTCTGCCGCGCCTTCGGGATAATCACTTTCCACCAAGGCGACTACCCAACGAAAGGCATAGGTCATGGTCGTGTCATTTTGGCGGCCGAACGCCTGTTCGGAAAAATCGACCGCCTGACAACCCCAAGGGACGGCCTGCTCGAATTCGTCCAACTTATAAAAAATGGTTGCCAGATTGTTGGCGATATCGCCGGCTAAGTCGAGGGCGGGATGGCCTTCGTCTTCGGAAATTTGGTAGGCAAGCCGGGCAATCGGCAGTGCTTCCTGAATCTCTCCCATACCCACCAACAGCGATGCGAACATGTTTAATTGGCGCGCACCAAGCAACGAGGGATCTTCCTGGCTGTAGGTACGTTCAAAGTAATCGAGGAACAGCGGTAGGAAGGTGCGGTCGTTCCCCGACGCGGCGGAGGCGAGACGGGTGGTATGAAAGAGGAAATACAAATCAAAGTTCTTGTAATCGCGATTACTGTTATAACGTGGGTACAACACACCGATTTGGTTCAGCATAAAATGGAAGCGATGTCGGCGTAAGTATAGGAACCCGGCAGACTTATGGATGGCTAAGGTTTGCGAGTGGTTGGCGCCGTAATAGGCGCTTGCTTCGTTCAGCGTCTCGTTTAGGAGGTTTTCCGCCTCGTCAAATCTGCCTTGCAGGGTATAGACGTTCATCAACGAGATCTTGCTGGTAAAAATATAGATCTGGTTCTCGTGGGTTTGGTCATTTTCGGTTAAAGCGCGCTCCAAATGGACAATGGCTTCGTCGTAACGACCCGTGTGGGTTAACACCGCACCCATGCTGTTGTGATACTTGAGACGCAAGCGCGGATTTTCCAGCGGGAATGACGCAATCAGTCGCGCTGTTTCGGCGAGAACCTGTTTCGCTTCCGCATAACGGCGTAGGTTGATCAGGCCCTCGGCAGCAAGGATGTGGAGGTTGCCGGTTAAGTGGATGTTCGATTGGGATGCGGGAAATTGAGCGATCAATGCTTGGTAGCACTTGAGCGCATTGGGCGTGGCATCGATGGCTTTAAGGGTCAGGCAGCTCTCATAGCGACTTTCCAAACTCTCGGGTGAGCTTGCTCCGTAAACGGCGTTTCGCAAGACCAGGCCTTTGGCGAGGTGATCGCGTGACCGTTCAAATGCCGACACATTGCGGTAGGCTTTGCCGACCATGTGGTGCAAGTTACCGCGAATTTCCTCGTTGAGATTGAGTACGTCGATCTTGGGACTGAACTCATGCAAACGATCAATGACCTTGACGTCGGTGCCTTCGTTTTGGGGTGAGACCGAAGTAATGAATTCCTCGAGCAGGGCCACCGTGGTTTTGGCGGTTTGGGCTTCTTTGAGAATGCGCTGCTCGGCTTTTTTCGACTGGTAGAAACCAATGCTCAGGCCAACCAGGGCGACGAGAACACCCACGGCCACGGTTGTGGCGGCGGCCGTCAACAAGCGGTTGCGTTTGATGAAACGCCCGACCTGGTAGGTCCAACTGGGTGGGCCCGCCAGAACTGGTTCGTCGGCGAGGTGGCGGTCGCAATCCTCGGCCAAGGCCAAGGCGCTTTCGTAGCGCCGCGCCGGTTCCTTTTCGATGGCCTTCATCGTGATCCAGTCCAAATCGCCGCGATAATATTTGCTGAGTTGGGCCGGTTTGCCGGCGAGGTTGGCGGGTTCGGCGTCGCTGACCAACACCGCCCGACTCGGCGTCTTGGGTTGGCTTTCGCGAATGGCCTGGAAGGTTTGGTCCCAAGAGAGAACCTCCAAGCTTTGGCGACTGAGCGGCAGGTCGCCGACCAGCATTTCGTAGAGGATGACGCCGAGTGAGTAGACGTCGGTGCGCAGGTCGATATCGCGATCGGTGACGCGGGTTTGTTCGGGGCTCATGTAACCGAGCGTGCCAACGGCGACGCCGGGGATGGTGAGTTGGGTAGCGGTGACTTGAAAGCTGTGTTCGAGGTGATCGTCGCTTTGTACGGCTTTGGCGATGCCGAAATCGATAATTTTGGGTTGCGGTACGGTGTCGATGGTGGTGACGAGAATGTTGGCTGGTTTAAGGTCGCGGTGAATAATGCCCCGTTGGTGGGCGAAATGAACCGCGCGACAAATGGCGCTAAACAGCGCCAGCCGTTGGCGCAGGTTCAGTTGATGTTCGCGGCAGTATTCCGCGAGCGCGGCGCCCTCCACGTATTCCATCGCGAAAAAGGGCAGGCCGTTGTCGGTGGTGCCGGAGAAGTGAACCGACGCAATATTGGGATGGTTCAAACGGGCGAGCGTTTGGACTTCCATTTCAAAGCGGCGCTGTAGGCGGTCGTTGGTGGTGTGAACGCGAATGACCTTAATCGCGACGCGCCGTTTGATGGGTTTGTTTTGTTCGGCCAAGTACACGGCGCCCATGCCGCCTTCCCCGATCAAACGCGTTAGGGTAAAGGGTCCGATTTCCTTGCCGACGAAATGGTCTTCTAACAAGGCCACGCTGTGCAGCGAGGCTGGGTCGAAGAAGGAGTCGGCGGCGGCCATATCGTCCGCGTCCAGGAGTTTCTGGAGTTCGAGGTAGAGCTCGGGTTCGTCTTGTTCCAGCTCGGCCAAATAGGCGGCCCGCGTTGGATGGTCCATTTCGTGGCATCGTTCAAATGCCGCTTCTAATTTTTGCCAAAGTTGGCTCATGCTGTTGCCCCCGTACGGCGACGCGTCGCGCTTATCATCCTACTAAAAATAGCGATAGGCAGGGGGTTTGGGTCGCACGGCCGGCCTGAAAACGGTATGCGTTTTCCGTAGCCTGGGCGGCGCAGGGATGCAAGTACCCTAAATGCCGACCGACGCATGGGGTGGGTGACGTCGAAAGTTTCCTATCGCAAGCCAATGTGGGATACGTGCAGGCCATGCCGGCAAGGTACGTCGCTTCCGGCGGCCACAGCTTCGACGACGAAGGCCTTTTTTGAAAAGAGCGGGTGCTAAATCTCGTTCGTGCCGCTAAACTTGCCTATTTCAACCTCAAAGCGACAATATCCGGGCGGCGGTTTCACGATTCA
Organism: Holophagae bacterium; assembly: GCA_030429565.1. Taxonomy (GTDB): domain Bacteria; phylum Acidobacteriota; class Holophagae; order Acanthopleuribacterales; family Acanthopleuribacteraceae; genus Acanthopleuribacter. Next base: position 110,809 of record JAUIFE010000004.1, read on the forward strand.
AGGCGGACCCCTTGTGGCAGATGGTTGAATGAAGCATCTTAATTGAGGCACAACGATGCAAACCCGCATCTTGCCATGATGCACTCTGGCTCATGCGACTTATCGCCTGGCGCGGCCCCAAACCAGCTCAAGAAAGGGTTTATTATGTTTCCCACGCGTCCTTTTCTGATACCCATGTGTTTTCTGGCCTTTGTGTTTGTCGGCAGCATGACAGTTCTGGCACAAAATGATAATCAAGCATGGTTGGCGGGGCGTAAAAGTCTACTAAAGAAGGATAATCTGGGAATTGACTTTTACTTCGAAATCCGAGTTCGTGAAGATGCGCGCCAAGCCTATGGTTACTTCTTCGGCCCCACCATTGCCTATAAGGTCAAACCTTGGTTGCGCGTTGGTGGCGCCTTTCGCGTGATCCACATAAAAAGGGGTGACCAGGGTTTTGCCAAAATTCGCCGGCCCGAGTTTGTGTTTACCTTTTCCCAAAAGCTCACTGGGCGTTTGCACTTCGCTCTCCGCAACCGCTATGAATATTTCTCGCGCGAAGGCCGCGATGACACAGATCGACTGCGTTCCCGCATCACCTTTTCTTCTCCGCTGCGCCGAGGCGCCTTAACCGGCCTTTATTTCAGCAACGAATTCTTCTACGTGGCGGAAACGGGCTTTTGGGAACGCAATCGTGTGATCCCCATCGGCTTTAATTTCAAAGTCGGCAGAAAACAAAAACTCAAGCTGTTTTATATGATCGAACACCTGCGTCGTGGTTCACGTGACTTCCACTCTCTTGGCGTTTTCTACTCGTTTTAATCGGTTATCTCCAAGTCACGGCGGCGGGTCTCGTGTCTCTCATGCAATGGTGCCTTGCTTCGCTAACCCTGTTTTCGTTGCTTGGTGTGATTGGCACCTAGCCGGCCGCACCTAGCCGGCCGCACCTAGCCGGCCGCACCTAGCCGGCCGCACCTAGCCGGCCGCACCTAGCCGGCCGCACCTAGATCGTCCTTGAAAACTGGCTCGGTTTTGTCTCGCCGAGGCGCCCGTCGAACAGCATGGCGACGTTGCGTGCCAGCAGCATGCCCAACGCTGTTGCCTCGTAACCGAAAGCTTTGACGGTTAATAGTTCGTCATCGACCATTTGGTGGAGCACTTCCCGCGCCTTGGGGAACAAATCGTCGAAGGCGACGCCTGCCTGGCTCTCAATACGTTTCACATCAATCACGAAACCACACATCCACTTTTGGATGATGTCGCGCCGGAATCGATCCTCCTCATCGAGCATCAGGCCACGTTCCATAACCGAGGCTCGGCCCGCGTTTTCTTGGTATTGGTCCAAATCCTTAGTGTTTTGTCCGTAGAAGGTGTCGAGCATGGAAATTGAACTGGCGCCCAAGCCAAGCATGTCCAGGTCGGGCAGCGTGGTGTAACCCTGGAAATTGCGGTGCAAATTGCCGTTGAGCATGGCTTTGGCGAGCGGATCCGACGGCTTGGCAAAATGGTCCATACCAATCGGCACGTAACCTGCCTCGGTCAACGCGCGCACGGCATTTAACAGAATCTTAAATTTAACCTGTGGCTCAGGCAGATCAGCACTGCGAATCAAGCGCTGGTGCCGCTTGAGGTGAGGGATGTGGGCGAAATTAAACAAAGCGATACGGTCCGGTCCCAGCTCAATGACCTGCTTGATGGTTTGGCTGAAACTGATTTCGGTCTGCAGTGGTAGGCCGTAGATGAGATCCATGTTGACGCCGCCCTGACCCAATTGACGCCAGAGGTGCAGGTGTTCGGCTACCATTTCATAGGTTTGATGGCGATTGATGGCGCCTTGAACGCGTGGATTAAAATCTTGAATGCCCATGCTTAACCGTTCGAAACCCAAACGCGCAAACGCTTCGAGTTGTTCTTGGTTCAGCAGGCGTGGATCCACTTCAATCGAACGTTCGCAATCTTCGTCGAAGGCAAACCATTGTTGTAACTCTCCGATTAGGTCAAGCAACAGGTGTTTGGGGAACTGGTTGGGCGTACCGCCGCCCAAATGAAACTGGCGGATGCGTTTGCCGGCCAACAGTTCGGGATAGGCGCCGGCCTCTTGAAGCATGGCGCGCAAGTAGCGGCGCATGGGTTCAATTTTGCGTTCGACCTGCATGTGGCAACCGCAATACCAGCAAAGTTGGTGGCAGTAGGGGAGGTGGAGGTAAAGCGAAACATCGCGGCGACCCGTGCGCCAGGCGTTGAACAAATCGTCTTGGTCAACCCGATCGTGAAAGGAAACCGCCGTGGGGTAAGAGGTGTAACGCGGGCCTTTGGTGTCGTAGCGTTCAACCAAGCGCCAAAGTGAGGCGTCGTCCTGGGGCAGTTGCAGTTGATCAATGGTGCGGGAAATCGTCAGGGGTTTGCTCATGGGGCCTCGTCCTCCACGGAAAATGAAGATCGTTGGCGTCGCCGGCGCGTTCCAACAATCCAATAACGGTGGTCTATTATCAAGAACGATGCCGGCCTTGTGCTGGCGGTAAGTAGGCTAATTTAAGGGGGTTATACGGAGGGCGTTGGCGTGCCGCGTCACCTGGCGCAGCGTTGGCGCGCAACTTTGCGCAGGGATTGAGGATTTCCTCGCGATCGCTTCCTCGCACCGTCGGGTTAAAGGGGCGCGCCTGCAGCCTTTAAGAGTTGGCCGGCCAAACGCGTTGCCGGCGCGTTGGGCCCTGTTTTTTCGCTGAGTTGCGCGGTTAAATGGCGCAGCTTGTCGGTGAGATCAGAGGTCGCGTCACCCGCGATCAGATTGGATTGCAAGCTGAGCACATCTAAGTACTCCAACTGCCAGTGGTCCGGTGTCTTTTTGAAAATTTGTTCGCGTGCTTGGGCGATCAAGGCTTTGGCTTCGTTGTGCTTGCCCTGAGCAATCAGCGTGCGGATTTTGCCGATCATGTAGGTGCCGCCCAGCGAGTTGTTGAAATCGCGGTTGAGTCGATGGCGATCCAATGCACTGTCGTAAAGCGCCAGTGCTTGCTCGGTATCGCCCTTGGCCAGCGCGGTTTCACCTAGTTGATAGAGAATGTTGGTAATCAGAATGTGGGTATCTTCGTAGCGTTTTTCGGCGCGGCGAAACAGTTGACGCAAATCGTCTTCGACATCGTCGCCATTGAGCAGGCGGCGTTCGGCCAAAATTAAATTTTCCAAGCGCATGCGGTAAATATGAAGTTCGTCGTAGTCGCGTTCGTAGGTCGGCAAGGCCTTGGTGAAATAGTCATAAGCTTCGCGGTGTTTGCCTTGCGCTGAAAGAATGCGCGCACAGTTGCGGTAAACACCACCGGTCAGGGGATGTTTTTCGCCCAACACGGCCTCGGCAATTCTTCGGGATTCCTCGATGTAGGCCCAGCCGTCGGCCAGGCGACCCATATCGAGCATGAGCACCGCGATATTATTGAGCGAAGTCGAGGTATCGGGATGATCATTGCCGAGTACGCGGCGATCGAGTTCGAGCGATTCCTTATACAATTTTTCGGCATCGGCGTAACGCGTTAGGTCGTGGTACAGGTAGGCCAATTCGTTGAGGGTCGTGGAAAAGTCGGCGTCGTCAATGCTTTCCTGCAGCCGCATAACCCGCAGGGATTCCTCGAACAACGGTTGGGCGCGGTCGAGTTGGCCCTGGCTGCGGACGGCCACCCCCATTTCCATTAAGATGCGCCAGCGACGATAGTGATCGTCGGGCCGGTTTTGTTCTAGCACCAACAGGGCTTCTTGGTCGAACTGTTCCGCTTCCACATAGCGGCCGATCTCCTCGTAAATATTGGCGCACTGCAGTAACGCGTCGATCAGGGTTTCCGGATCCTTGGCTTTACGTGCCACTGCCAATTGTTCTTGACTCAATGGCAGTGCTTTCTCCCAGGCACCGAGATCTTGGTAGACCTCAGCAATCATAGACATTAGGCGTGCACGGATTTCGGGTTCCTCGATCAGCGTGTCTTTTAGTTCCAGCGACGCGCGGTCGATCAACTCGACGGCGGTCAGTTTCTCACCACGTGCCTTTTGCGGGCCGCTTAAGGCGAAGATGGTTTCCAAGAAGTGGGTGACGGCGTTGGCGGCGTCGCGTTCTTTTTCCGAAATTAAGCGCAGGCGAAAATTGAGCAAGCCAAAGCCGGCGAGGGTTAGCATCAACACGAGCGTTAGTGAGACGGGTAACCAATTGCGGCGGCAAAACTTGGCCGTGAAATAACTCAAGGTTTGCGGCCGTGCGGAAATCGGCATGCCGTCCAAATAGGCGGCGATATCACCCGCCAGCGCTTCGGCCGACGGGTATCGTTCCGCCGGATCTTTGCGCAGTGCCTTGCCGACAATGGTCTCCAGATCGCCGCGTAAATAACGACGCAGGATATGGATTTCGGTGTGTCGTTGGAAGGCGATGCGGTCGAGATCGAGCGTTTTGCCGGTGGGGTCGGGCCGGGTCGTTTGGGTGGCGGTGGTCAGCGCTTTGCCCAGTCTCGCCGGCTCGCGTTGACACACCACCTCAATCCATTCGTTAAAGTTATGACTTTTGATTTCGTAGGGTTTCACGCCGGCAAGCAGCTCGTACAAGATGATACCGAGCGAATAAACGTCGGTTGCGGCACCCAGCTCTTCGCCGCGAATTTGTTCCGGTGAGGCGTAGCTGGGCGTCATCACTTGCTCGTGGAAACGGGTTACCGTGTGTTGCACGGCGGTATCGGGGTTGAGCATGGTGGCGATACCGAAATCGAGGAGCTTGGGTTCGCCGGCTTGGGTGACCATGATGTTGGAGGGTTTGAGGTCGCGGTGGATAACCATGTTGCCATGGGCGTAGCGAACGGCTTCACAGATTTTTCGGAAAATCACGAGTCGGTCGCGAATCGAGAGGCGCTGCTCGTTGCAGAACTGGTCGAGCGGGGCACCGTCGACGTATTCCATCGCCAGCCAGGGCAGGCCTTGTTCGGTCAGACCCGCATCCATGATGTGGGCAATGTGGGGATGATGGAACCGCGCCAAAATGCGGCGTTCTTTTTCGAAGCGGCGCACGACCTTGGGGTCGTTGGTCCCGACCACTTTCAGCGCGACTTGGTAACTGACGTCGGCACTGCGGGTGGCCAGGTAAACGCGGCCCATGCCGCCGGAACCAACGGCTCGCTCAATTTGGTAACGGCCGAGGCGATCGCCTGGCTGCAAGGGTTGCAGCGTCTGAATCGGCGGCAAGCTGGGATTGTCTTGCTGTAACCAGCCACCTGTTTCCTGGGCCACCTTTTTCATCAGCTCTGGATCGTGCTGACAGAGTTCGGCTAGGAATGCGGCGCGCAGGTTAGAAGCATCGGTCTGCTTAATTTTGGCAACAATATCGGCGTGGTTATCGGCGGCCGTCAAGAAGTCTCTCCTAATGAAAGGTGGCGATCACGAAACCACCAAGGCGGCGGCGCGACCAAAAAAGGGCCGGCCGTCCTTCATTTTACGGCATTTACGGAGAAACCCAAGCGTACGGATTAGCGCTTAAAGACATCGCCGACATTCTCTTTGATGTCGGTGAGCAGGGCCTGGCGGTTGCCTTCATAATTTTTTTGGTGGTTGACCGGTTTGAAGTCGAACAGGCGCTTTTGAATGCGGCCCCACACCAAACCAAGCAGTTTTACCATTTGGTGATCGCCGTCTTTGGCTTGTTCGAGCAGGGCGACCAAGGTCATGTAGGCGGCCTTTTTGCGGATGCTCAGTGATTTAACCAAGTTCAGCGTGTGGCACAGCAACTGCGCCTCCGCTTCAAATATCTCCTTGCTGGACTTCATGATGGAGGTGCGCAACGGCATGGAGATAAAGCGTTTGTCACGAAATAGTTTATAGGCTTTGTTGTTGAGCAACTGGGTGATTTCTTTGGGGATGGAAAGGTCTTTTTTGCGCGCCTTCTCGAAGAGATTGGTCAACAAACCTGTTTTGAGGTTGTAGGCGATACAGAAACGCTTAATGTCTTCCATCGTGACGGTGTCAATGAACTCGTAAACGTCTTTTAAACGGTCGAGGTCGTTGATGTTGAGTGTCACGTCCAGGTGTTCGGTTGATTTGCTTGCACCAAACTTGTTTTGCAAGAGCTTGACGCGTTTTTGGGCGCTGCTCACTTCCTCGAGTAACTGATCGAGATCGGAGAAGTTGAGCTCTAAATCGCGGCGCAGGTCACGGACCAAATCGGGCGAAAGGCTGTCGTTCTCTTCCATCTGTTTCAGTTTCTTGTAGGCATCGCCATTGGGTTTGGTGGTGCGTTGTGCCTCGATGACCTGAGCTTCCAAGGTGTTTAAACCTTTGACCAGTTGTTCGCCTTCTTGCTCGTTGGCCAATTGCGGTGCCATGGCCATCATACTTTCAAGCAGCGCGCGCAGGTTGTCGGCGTTGCAGTCAGACAAACCGAAAACTTCCAGGCGCAAGCGTTTCGATTGGATTTTGCCGGAATTGAGGCGTTCGCGCAGTTCGGCACGGGCGCGATCACTGAGATCGGCAATTTTTTCGCCGTTGGTCTGCAGGAACTCTTCTTTTTCGGTGATTTCCTCTTTGCGCAGGTCCTTCTCCCAATCGTGTAGGGCGCTGATCAGGTGCTCGGTGCGCGGGACGGCTTCCATTTCTTGCAGCAGTTGGTCGAGGTGCATAATGCAGTCTTCCTCGTCCATTTTGAGCGCGGCGGTGAAGTAAACTTCAAAAACCTCGGCATCGATGACGCGGTACTCGATTTTTTTGAGGTTGTGCAGCATTTGGTGAATGACGACGCCCATACAGGTGCTCAACAGCTTTTCGTTCACGCCCTTGAACGGAATGATGCGGTAAACATCGAGCAACCAACCCTCGAGCTTGACGCGCAGGCGCTCCAACTGTTCTTCCATGTTGTAGAGCTGGATGACCTTGTTTTCGTAATCGCTAAAGTCGGGGTAGGTATCGCGGACCTTCTTGTGAAACTCGATGTTGTTAATCGAGATGCGGTCAATAAAGGTTTTGACCTCGGTGCGTGTTTTATCCAGATCGGCCAGCATGGCGGCGTCGGGATTTTCCAAACGTTCTTCAAGGCGGTCGACGGCGCGCACGAGCTCGTCGATATTGAGCGATTCAAGTTCGCTTTCGGTAGCCTTGAAGGTTGTTTCGCGATCATTACTGTGGCCGCTTCTGATGGATTCGATGACCTGTTCGAGCCGCTCCGGCAAGACGACTTTATCGTTTTCTTCCTTGAGCTTGAGCAGGGTGTCGTAAATGTCCATCACGAGTTCTTGCAGCTTGATTTTGTTTTCGCGGACCCACAGTTCGGCTTCGTCGCGTTCGCGGTTGCTGAGCATGCCGTTTTCGTGGTCGGTATCAATGGCGATTTTGGCTTCGCCTTCCGGGGCGGTCGATTGTTTGATTTTTTCCTCAACCTCGAAAAAGAGGTTGGCTAGCTGCGCCGCTTGTACTTTGACCAAATTGATTTCAACTAGGAAACGGTCCTTGGTGGCGCGCAACCGTTCGGCGTCGTAACTAATCCGTACCATCGGGTAGGTAACGCGTTTGATTTGGTGTTCGACCTTTTCTTCGGAAGTAAAGGATTTGACGAAATCTTCGCCGCGCGGCAGCGAATTGCCCAGCGAGTACCACGACTTGTGCATGTCGAGGCTGGAGGTATCGCGCGGGAATTGCAGGCCTGACAGATGTTCCATTTCCTCAAGGATGCGGTTTGAGGCGTTGTCGAGCATCTGGAAACCGTTGTTAATCAGGCTGTGCACTGCTTTGGTATTGCCCTTGAACTTGGATTTTTTAACCCAGTCCATGGCCTCATTGTGACGCTGGTGGTGCGGGTCACGCAGGACACGATCAACGAACAGCAATTCGAAACGCACGCGCGAGGGGACCTGTAGGGCTTGCATTAAAATGTCCAGTTTGCGACCACCGCCGCGCACCATTTCCGACATCTTTTGGTAGCGCGAAATTTCCTCCATACACAGCCGAATCTTTTGGCTGACGTCGAAGGCCGACAGGTTCATGATTTTTTCAAACGCCTGTTCCCGTTCCAGGCGGCCGAGCACGCGTCGGTGCGGCGCCATCAGGTACTTTTTAATGCGTTTCATGACAATGATGGTCGGTTTGCGGAAGTGACTGTAGAGCTGAGGCACGTATTCGATGTCACATGCGATCGGGTCGTCGACCCCTTTGATCGCAAAGTAGAGCAGGTGCCCCGTTTGGTTCTGTAATTCTTCGGGGTCAATGTTTTTGAGCTTGCCCATCGGGCAGGCGTTGACCGCTGCCACAATATCGACCATGGTGGCGATATAAGGCTTTGAGTTGCGGGCTTGGAAAATGGTGTAGTCTTGGCACAACTCGGCTACCGAGTGAATGTTGACGCCCTGTTTTTTTGCGTTTTGATCATCGCCCATCGATCTGTTTGCGTCCTCTTTTGTTGTGTATCAGGGGCGTGCGCCACGACGACGCGCGCCATCCAAAAAATGTCGAAAAGTCTTGTTCTGCGGGGCATGTGTCCGGCAGCCGGTGTCTTTTCGCAGCCGGCTGAACCCGGTCACGGGACGGTAGCGGATCGACGCATGGCACTCGGCCATACACGACCGTCACCGCCATGGTTCCACGCGAGTCGAAAACCATGCGGCTCGTGAGGGAACGGCGGTTTAAAGACGATAGGCCGATTTTAGATGAAACTTCGGGAAAAAGGAATTCCTTTGAATGGCGCCGCCCTTTATTATCCCGTTTTTTGCCCGCCGACGCTTTATTGCTAATGGCCGCTAAGCTCTGTGCCACGACCTTTTGCGGCAGTTGGCCCGGCCTAACGGCGCGGTGCATCCTCCTCTCAGTTGGGCAGGGTGTCGGCCATCGTTAACCGACCCAGTTCTTTGATGCGGGCCAGGATGGGGCGGATCGTTTTCATCGTCGTCAAGGGGTTGATGAGAATGAGCCGGAAAAAGGTGCGGCCTTTGATGTCGGAGACGTTAAACAGCGCCTGACCCGACGCGCGGATTTGCTCCCGAATCTGAACTTGCAGGCGGTTTAGGCCTGTTTCGTCCGATGCGTTTTGGGGACGGTAACGGAAGCAGAGCACCGGTGAGCGCGGTTCGATGGCCAGTTCTAATTCCGGGTCGGCTTTGACTTCGGCCGCGAAGGCGTCGACCATCGCCAGTCGATCTTGCGCCTGGCGGCGAAACCAATCGGTCCCGTATGCCTTGAACATCAACCAGATCGGCAGCGCGTGAAATTGTTTGCCGCACATCGGCGTGAAGTGGCCCAAATCCTCGGTCAACCCGCTTTGATCGTCAAAGTCGTGAAAAAGGTAGGGCGCATCTGGATTAAACGCGGCCTTCAGTAGTTGCGGTTGGGGGGTGAGCAGGACCGTGGTCGTCAGCGGTGCGTGCAGCCATTTGTGCGCATCCCAAGTGACCGTATCGGCCAATTCAATGCCGTTTAAATAGGGATCGCGTCGATCGGTAAGCGCGATGCCGCCGCCAAAAGCCGCATCGGCGTGGAGGTGAATGTCGTAACGCGCACACCATTCGGCCATGGCTGCTATGGGATCAAAACCGCCGGTAACCGTGAGACCAAGCGTGGCGACGGCTGCAAAGGGACGGCGCCCCTCGTTGAGGCAGCGTTTGATTTGGTCGGCGAAGTCGTCAATGAGGATTTCGTTGGCGTCGTTGGTGGCAACCGGTACTAAGGCCTCTCGGCCTAAACCCATCAGACTGACGGCGTTGGCAATGCTGTAATGGGCCGCATCGCTGCATAAGACAACGGGTGGGCGTTCATCGCGATCACCGCTGGGTTCCAAGCGTGAGGCACGCGCCAGTACCAGCGCGAGAAAATTACCGAGGGATGAGCCTGGTAGGAAAATACCGCCGCTGCCGGCCTTCATCCCGAGCAAATCAGCCATCCAACCGGCAACGTTGCGCTCAATGATGGTCGCTGCCGGTGAGGCCTCGAAAGTTGACAGCGTGCCGTTCATCATCGTTGCCAAAGCCGTGGCGAGGACGGCCGGGTACGCGGCGCCCGCCGACATTTGGTTCATGAAGTTGGGATGCCACGTTTTAACCGCGTTGCCGAGAATGTCGGTGGTGAACAGATTGACCGCTGCTTCCAGACCAATCCCACTTTGCGGTGGGGTTGGTTCGCCTAACTCGGCCGCCAATGCTGCTTTCGGCTTGAACTGCAACAACGAGGATTGTTCGGGATGTTCGTAATAGTCGACAAAAAGGGTTTCGAGTTGCCGCAGGCTCTGCTGAATGGCGCCTGCACTGTGAAGATCTTTCATAGAAGCCGCTCTCTCTGGTGCCTGGCCAGGGGAAATCCTTGTCCGGCAGAATGTTGCGGGATCCGATTCACGTACTGAGGGGAATCGAAAGCCCCGCGTCACGGTTCGTGGGGCGGGTGCTGTGTTTGGAACCAGCGTCGAACCTGGGATCGGAGCAAGCAGCTTGTCCCCGTCAGTGGTTGGGCGCGTGGCTCGCCACACCAAGCGAGCGTGCCATTATGTGGAGCCGGCATCCTGCTTGTCAAGCAGATGCAGGTTCCCGCGATAAAGCGCTCTTTCTCGAATGTCTTCAGTTCTATATTTAATGTTTGTTGCGCCGCTGTCCGATTCCATGGGTAGCCGCAGTCATACGGTTTGTAACCCATGGTGACGGCATTCGTTTCGGGTAGAGTACTTGTGCCTGTGCCCGCGTCTCCTCAACCTTAATTGCAGACGAGGTCTTGCCATGCACCGCGGCGCGCCCCATCCCATTGCCTTGATCAGCAACAACGAAGGATTCATTGAAAAAATAGAACAGGTTTTGCATCAACCGCCGGTCATGGTCGATTGTTTGTCGGTTTGGCCGATACCGTTGCGGGCTGTACCGGTGGGGGAGTGGCCGATTGTCGTGATTTCACTGGAAGATCGCGCCCTCATCGAACAACACATCCAACTTATTCGCGCCGACGTGACCATGGCGAGTACGCGCATTTTGTTGGTTCTATACGATATGAGTGCCTGCCCCGAAGAACCTTTTCTGCTGCAGTACGACGTTTGCGACGTTCGTTTATTTCGCGAATGGCAACCGGTCCTTTTGCGCATTCAAATTCGCAACGCCGCCGAGCGCTATCGCACCCGTTACCAAGACGGTTTGATTGAGGACATTTTGCAGTGTGGGCTCAATCAATCCGGGCACGATTACATTCGTTCACTTGTTCGGCAAATGGCGAAATCGCTTGATTACCGCATTTGTTATGTCGGTCGTCTGCTTGAAAGCCCGGACCGTCGTCAAGTTGAAGTAATTGCCATGTGGGACCGCGATGACTGGGTTGACACGTTTCGCTACGATTTGGCCAACACCCCTTGCGATCAAGTTTTGGACAACCGTCGCGTGTGTTTGTATGCCGAACGGGTCACCGAAATGTTTCCGCTCGACTCGGAGTTACGCGATTTGGGGGTTGATGCCTATGTGGGCTGTCCCATCTTCAGCCGTGACGGTGGGTTGTTGGGTGTGTTTGGCTGTTTGAGTGATCGGCCAATGGCTTTGGGTGAAAGTCAAGTTCCCGTGATTGAGTTATTTGCCTGTCGCGCCGGGGTCGAGCTCGAGCGTCAAGAATCGATGGATCGCCTGCAACGCCTCAACGAAGTCTTGGAGAAAGAGGTCGATAAACGTACCGAAGAATTGCGTGAAACCAACGAAATGATGGTCAGCATCGCCCACCGTGCCGGTATGGCGGAAATCGCCACCGGCGTGTTGCACAATGTCGGTAACTTACTCAATAGCATTCAAATTGCGGGCGAATATATCGAAGGATTGTTGGAACGCAGCAATTTGTCTGTGCTCAACAACCTCAATCGTTTGTTGGCCAAAAACAAGGACGACCTCGCGAATTTTATCGCCAAAGACAAGCGCGGCCGTATGATTCCCACCTACTTACTGCGTTTGGAGGCGGCCCACCGCGAGGAAGCGAAAGCACTCCACGATGAGGCGCGCATCATTTTGGAGAACACGGCCACCATTTCCAAAATCATTCATTTACAGCAGGATTATGCGTCGGGGCCGACCTTCTCGGAGATGGGTGATTTGAATGCCTTGGTGACACGCACCCTCGATATGACCAAAGTCAGTTTGCGGCGTCACCAAATAGAACTCAAAACGCTTTACGGTGACATTCCCGAGTTACCCTTGCAGCAAACCAAACTCGTGCAAGTGCTCAATAATTTACTGCAAAACGCCAAGGAATCGGTGCTCCACAACGAGGAGACGAACCGCTGGATTGAGGTGCGCACCTGGACTGGCAAGGACGGCTTTGCCTGGGTCTCGGTTCGCGATAACGGTATCGGCATTGATAAAGACGCGATAGAAAATCTCTTCAAGTTTGGTTACACCACCAAAACCGACGGTCACGGCTTCGGTCTCCATTGCAGCATTCTGTTTATGCATGAAATGAACGGCGAAATGAAGGTACGTTCGGACGGCCGCGACCTGGGTGCCGAGTTTCTCATTAGCCTGCCGGTGGTTAAAACCTGAAAATACCAGGGTGGGCGCCGACAGCACCGCGTGGAATTGGTTGCTAAAGAAAAACGGCTAAAGTTCGAAAAGAACCATATCCTGAGTTTCTTTCAGCAGGCACCTCGCGCACGGGCGATTCCCTTCGTGCCGGCCTATTTTCACCCGTGAAAATAGTGACGGACGACCTGTCACGCTGCGCACCCAGCAGCTCTGTTGGAAAAAACGGCCCGCGCCGACGTTTGACACAAATATCACGCGCTCAAACCGCTCGCGCCCACTCGTTCCGGTTATGTAGGGATCCTATTTCAGGAATCCGAAGGAATGGTGTCACGTCCACTCGGGTAAGGCGCTTGGTTTTTCCGTATGCGACGGCGCCGTAAACTTTATTCGGACCGATCATTGGTTGGTTTTCGGTCCCAGCCACAGCCGAAGGATGGAATGCATGTCGTCTGATTTCGAACCCTCGTTTCGCGACGCCGCGGCTTATCAGGCCGTTGGCCGCACGCTTTGGGCCGCATTAATGGTCGCCGCCATATTGGCCGCCGCCGCCGCCGCGGCAACGTGGTGGCTCTATCAATCTAATCAGGCCGTGGGTCGCCAAGCCGCCGCTCAGGCTGCTGCTCAGGCCGAAATCAGCGCTTGTCGTCAGGCTCTGGCGGCGGTTGACGCCGGCTGGCGCATTGGCCTGGCAACGGGTGACGAAACCGCTTTTGCCGCCGGGCGCGAAGCCTTGGTCGTCCTTGAGCAGAAAACGCGTCTGCTCGGGGATTTTGCCTTTCCCGGTGATGAGGTGGACACGCTGAAGGGCGTCGTTCCCCAATTTGCCACCAGCCTCGATGCTTTGGCCGATTTGGGCCGGCGCCAAAAACAAAGTGCGGCCGATGCGCTGCTGCCCGCTGTTGTTTCGATTTCCGCCGACCTGGACGATATTCGCAGTGCTTCGGCCGGCGCCGGACGTGAGGCGGTGGTGGCCGAGATCGACGCCTTTTTGCCAACCTGGCGTCAGATCGCCTCCGGCACGGGTTCGCCCGCCTTGTTTACCGCGAGTCGTGAAACCCACCCGCTGGCCGTCGATTGGGCCGCGTTGCAGGCGCAATTCCAAGCCGTTGCCGACCAAATGCGCAGTCAGACCTACAAAGATCGTGCTGCCGGTATGGTGGCGCGCTTGGCCGAGTTGGCCACTGCCGCCGCAACCTTTACGGAGAACCACCAGCAGGTCGCGACCCTTAGACAGCAAAGTTTTGCAGAGCATGCCGGTGCCATCCAAAACAGCCTCGACGCATTAGCCGCCGCAGTGAAACCTAGCGCTGCGACGGCGTCCTTGACCTTGCCGGGTATCGCGGTGGGTTTGATTCTAGCCGCGTGGTTGGTAATGTTTGTTGCCGCGCATCGCTTTCGTCGCGAACTCAATAACGCACTTCATCACATTGCCGAAGCAGGCGCACGCGTCGTCGGTGGGGAACGGGACTTGATTTGGCCGCAAACCGAGCGGGGTGATCAGTTGGGCCGGTTAGCGCTAGTTTGTGGCGATCTCGATCGGGTTTTGATCGGTCAAGAGCGCCGTTTGCGCGAGGAACACGAAATGGCGATTAGTGCGTTACAGGATCAAAGCGAGTCCCAAGCCGACAACGAAATGCAATTGGCCCGCGAATTAAGCCGCTACCAGGCGGTACTCGCTGAAAAAGAAGCCATGGTCGGGTTCCTCCAAGCCTCGGCCCAAAAATTACGGCAAGCCGGTTCCCAGTTCGCGTTCCTGTCCGAGCGCATTCCGGCCGTTGTGGCTGAAACCCATGGTGCGGCTGAGGAATCGCGTGGCGGTACCGCCGAAGTCGTTGAACATGCGCACCGCCTCAACGATATGCTTGCGATTGTCGCTGAACGCATGCAGTCGGCGACGGAAGTTGCCGATGAATCCGCCCACAATGCCGACTCGATTGAAGGTTTGATCGCCGACCTCAGCGACTCGGCGCTCGGCATTGACAGTGTCATCGAACTCATCGAAAAAATCGTCGGCGCGACGCGCTTGCTGTCGCTAAATGCTTCCATCGAAGCCGCACGGACCGGTGATGCCGGTCGTGGGTTTTCGGTCATTGCCGCCGAGATCAAATCGCTTTCGGATAAAACCGCCGAGGCGACGGAAGAGATCCGCGACAAAATTAACCGCATCAAAGACGCTACCCGCACCGTGACCGATGCTGTTGGCGGGATTACCAGTGTCATTCACGACCTGGAGGGCATTATCGGCGAGATTGGTACGACCGTGGCCGCACAACGCGACAGTGTCGCGGCGGTAGCAGATGCGTCACAGGTGGCCGATAGTGGGATGCAACGTGCCACAGAAGCGGTTGGCGAACTGCACGCTTTGGCTGAACAATTGCAAACCGGCATCGGTGCCGTTGAAGCCGTGGCCGAGGACGTCGGGCGCCAGGTGACGCTCCTGGAGATAAGTGAAACAGAACAAGTTGCGGCGACGGCCGGCACACCGGTCTGAATTTGTGAATGCAATGCTTCCTCGGGTTTACACCATGAGCTAGGCAAAGAAGAAGACAACCCCAACTTTCAACCAGATCTGTTTGTCGCGATGGCGGTGGGCCGGGAAATCGCGCAGTCAGACTTCAAAGTGATGTTGGGAAAAAATGATGAAGTGGTTGAGGCATTCCTCGCGAATCGACCAATTGACGCGCGCCATGTGGGTGTTGAAGTTTGGTGAGCGGGGTGACAGTGGTACGGCAGTACGCCGGCGGCCGCTTATGGTTATCGAAACTGGTCGCCGACTACGGTTGTGCACTCGTGAAACGGGTAGTTCCCCTCTTAGAGGACGCTGTTCTTTTCGCCTGTTCCGTTTCTTGCGCCGGGCGGTCCATTCTTGGTGTGGTTTGGTGAGGATGCCTGCCGGTCTGTTTGTGTTGCAAGCCGCCATATAATTTATGAAACCCACGACACACCGGCCTTGCCTTGTGGCTTTCGTGCCTAAACGGCGACGGCCATGCCATGGTAACGAGACTTAAAGAAGACCGTCAAATGCGGCAACGCCGCCACCTTCAGTCACAACGATGGTAACGACGCTGATTGTGTCGGGCGGGCGCGGCGACGGACAGGTGTAAAAAAGACGGATGATGAAATTTTTTATGGTGATAAGTAAAAAAGTACAAAAATATGTTTGACCATAATTGTTTTGGTGTTACCATGGGTTTGTCTTGAGGACAACCAAGGGTCGGGCGTCTCCCTGAAAACGACCGACCCGGATTTTTTTTTCAAAACGTATGAGGTCGCCCTTGAACAGCTTCTAGGTTTTTGTTTCCAATACTTTTATAACTTCGTTCCAAAGTCTTTATTTTATTCACCTTATTATATAAACCATTTCGTTCGGCTTGTTGTGGTAGCGATCTTAGGTCGACCCACCTTGGTGTCTTTTGGATCACCGGCCGCTTTTATTGATTCCCATCACCATCTTACTTTGATCCCTCAAAGCCGCTTTTTACGCGTGGCTTTTGAGGGATCTTCTGTTTTTGGGCGTCACCTCGGTTGTTCATCCGTCTCGCATTTTTGACCAGCCTCGGTTGGTCCAACCCGTATCGGGTTGCGGGCTGGTGAGCGACCGCGCTTCAGTGGTATTGTTGGGCATCGTCTGCAAGTCCAACCGGTATCTCCGTGTGTAAGCCGTTGTCGGTCGACGCTTTTTGGCGTCCGCAATGCGAAAACAACGGCGGGACACTGCGAAAACGATGATTCACACACGATATAGGGTAACGATTGCCGGCCTATCGCCGGTTCGGGAGGGTCTCATTTGCGATTGATTGGCTGTTTTCTGTTCGCTTTGTTGCAATTCACTGCATTCGGTGGTGAGGGCGAGGCGCGTCTGCTGCGTTTCCCCGACATTCACCGCGATAAAATCGCTTTCGTGGCGGGTGGCGACATTTATGTGGTCGGCGCCGAAGGTGGGGTCGCCAAACGGTTGACGTCCCATCAGGGACGCGAGTTATTTCCCAAATTTTCACCCGACGGCCGCTGGTTGGCTTTCTCCGGTGAGTACAACGGCACACGCCAAATTTATGTTATTTCGACCGAAGGCGGCGCGCCGCGTCAGCTAACTTATTACAACGATGTCGGCCCGATGCCGCCGCGTGGTGGTTTCGATTACCAGGTAATGGACTGGAGCCCTGACGGAAAACACATCCTGTTTCGTGCCAATCGCTTGCCTTGGGGCCCGCGCTATGGACGTTTCTACACGGTGCCTTTTGAAGGCGGTCTTGAGCAACCGCTGGCGATTCCCGAGAACGGCGGCGGCATGTATGCACCCGACGGCGAAAGCATTGTTTACACACCGATCTCGCGTGAATGGCGCACGTGGAAGCGCACCCGTGGCGGCCGCGCTCAAGATGTGTGGACTTACAACCTTAAAACTAATAAAACCAAGCGTCTGACCACCCACGAAATGACCGACAACCAACCAATGTGGGTTGGTGAGCAGATCTTTTTTACCAGTGATCGCGCCTTTACCTTGAACTTGTTTCGCATGGCGCCGGATGGTTCCGGTTTGACTCAGGTTACCCGTCACGATTCTTGGGACGTGCTTTGGCCAAGTGCCGGTCCTGAACAAATCGTCTATGAAAACGGTGGTTATCTGCGTGTCTATAAACCAGCCGACAACAGTGATCGGCAAGTTTCGATCAAACTCGTGGGTGATTTCCCGCACACAATGAGTTACCGCAAGAACGTTAAAAACGACATCGACGGTTTTGATATTTCCCCGGCGGGCAAACGCATCGTGACCAGCGCACGCGGTGATTTGTTCAGTGTGCCTGCCAAGGACGGTCCGGTTCGTCCATTGACGAGCGGCTCCAAAACCCGCCAGCGCAACCCGATTTGGTCGCCCGACGGCAAGTGGATCGCCTATCTGAGCGATGAAAGCGGTGAGTACCAACTTCATGTGGTCGCCCAAGACGGTGGGGAACCACGCCAAATCACGCGCGACCTGAAAATGTGGCCGCTGCAGCCGGAATGGTCGCCGGACAGCAAGACGATTGCGATTCCCAGTAAAGACCGCAAGCTGTACCTGGTTGATGTCGCTAGTGGCAAACTAACCGAAGTCCACAAGGGTGTTTACGGTGATGTGACCGACTTCTCCTGGTCGACCGACAGCCGTTGGCTTGCCTACACGCGCACCGCCGACAACCAGTTCAGCGTGATTTGGGTCTACGATGCGGTGAATAAACAGCATCACAAGCTTACCAGCGAACACATCAACAACTTTAACCCGGTGTTTTCTCGCGACGGCAAGTACCTGTACTTCCTGTCCAACCGCGACTACAACCTGAGTTTCTCCGGGTACGAGTTTAATTACCAATACACGAATCCCACGCGCATCTACGCGGCGACGCTTAACAGCAACGTGGCGCGACCCTTTGCGCCGAAAAGCGACGAAGTCGAATTGGCCAAGGATGAAACGCCCGAGGCCGATGCGGCCAAGGACAAAGGCAAAAAGGGCAAAAAGAACAAAAAAGAGGCCGCTGCTGAAGCCAAGGACGAGAGCAATGAGCTGGAAATCGCCGGCTTTGAAGACCGCGTCTTTGCGTTGGATGTGGCCGACGGTCGCTACATTGGTTTGTCAGCCGTTGACGGGGGCGTGCTCTACGTTGAAATTAACGCCAACGGACCCAACGCCTTGAAAATCTTTGATATGGCTTCCGAAAAAAGCAAAACCGTCTTGAAGCGCGTAAATAATTACCGGCTTTCGGCCAAAGGCAGCCACGTTATTTACCGCGCCGGTGGCGATATCGGCGTGGTGGAAGCCAAAGCCGATCAAAAGCCAAAGGCACTCAACCTCAACGAGTTGGAAGCAAAAATTGATCCCCTCGACGAGTGGGCCCAAATTTATCACGACGCCAACCTTTTGTTGCGCGATTGGTTCTACGACGCCAAGATGCACGGTTACGATTGGGACGCGTTGGTGAAGCGTTATGCCGACTTGGTGCCGCATGTGCGCACCCGTCATGAGCTGGATTACATCCTGGGTGAGTTGGGTGGCGAACTCAATGCGGGTCACTACTATGTGAATTCCGGCGACGAGGTTCGCGTGGATCGCGACCCCAGTGGTTTGCTTGGGGTTGAAGTCAGCGCTCACGAATCGGGTTTCTATCAGATTCGTGAAATTCTTCCGGGCGAAAACTGGCACGGTAACTTCCGTTCACCTTTGCGCGATGTCGGTGTGGATGTGCCGGTCGGTTCCTTTATTCTTGCGGTCGATGGTGTTCCGGTAACCACGCGTGAGAATTTCTACATGCCGCTGGAAGGGAAGGGCGGCCAAGTGGTCAGCCTGCTGGTTAACGACAAACCGAGCCGCGAAGGGGCGCGCGAAGTGTTGGTTGAAACGGTAACCTCCGAGACCAACCTGCGTTACCTCAAGTGGGTCCAGGAGCGGGCGGCTAAAGTTGAAAAGCTCAGCAACGGCCGCATTGGTTACATTCACTTGCCCAACACGGCTTTTGACGGCAACCGCGAACTGTTTAAACACTTTTACGCGCAAGTCCACAAAGACGCGTTGCTGTTGGATGACCGTTACAACGGCGGGGGTTTCATTCCGGTGTGGATGATTGAATTGTTGGAGCGTCCCATCATGTCCTATTGGGCGATGCGCGACATCAAACCCTTCCGTTCACCACAATACGCGCACATCGGCCCCAAAGCTGTGCTGGTCAACCATTACAGCAGCTCGGGTGGCGATGCGTTCCCTTACTACATGCGTCGTCGTGGCCTCGCCAAAATTTTCGGTACGCGTACCTGGGGCGGTTTAATCGGCCTGCAGGGCAATCCCGGATTTGTCGACGGTGGTTCGCTGAGCATCCCGGTCTTTCGTTTCTGGGATCCCGTATCGGGTGAGTATGCCGTTGAAAACGAAGGTGTCGCGCCCGACGTCGAAATTTATGACCGACCCGAACAGGTGGCCGCCGGCGAGGATCCTTCCTTAGAAGCAGCCGTAAAGCACCTGCTGGAGGAACTGGAAAAGAACCCGCCCAAACCGGTCGTTATGCCGCCGGCGCCCAATGAAAACAGACGCTAAACACGGCCTTCTCTGGAAGGCTGCCGTTTAAAAAACAAGGCCGAGGTCGCATGTGACGCTCGGCCTTTTTTTTATGATTGTTGTTAGGGATTGGCAAAGCGTTTGAGATCACGGTACTGAAAGGTCCATTCAGGGGTTCTCAGGGTGCCGTCGGCGAGGGCCGGGTACCAAACGCCGTCGGCTTTTGGATTCTTAAGCACGTGAAAATCCTGGGCGGGCATGTAGCTTTGACCAACCATAAACATCCGTTCGCCGGCGGTGTTTTCAACGACGTCTAACACGATCACGGCATGACCGGGAAAGCCGCCTTGAATAAATACGTCGCCTGGCTGGATACGGCGTGGGTCGGCGACTGGCTTTAGCTCACGGGCGAGGGAATGGGAGCCGGCATAACTGAAAACGATGTTGAGGTAGCGGCGGAAATTTTTGTAAGACGCATCGTTGCTCCCGTTGTTGACCCAGCGCACCTTATTGCCGTTGATTTTGGGGCGTTGACCTGATTGCCAGGCCGACCAGCGTGCCGTGTCACCGCTGGTGAAATTGAAACTGATTTCGTCGCGGCGGTCGTTGCTCCACAGGAATTCGGCGCGTAGGCGCATGACGGCGTCGGCACATTGTTGCAAATCGCGGCGACCGGTATCGATAGCGACCACGGCTAGATGGGCCTCTTGGAAATTTTTAAGCCTGCCGTCGAATAAGGTGACCTGGGGGACGCCCGCTTTTAAGGGCAAGCCACGCAGCCAGGTGGCAAAGGGGGTTTGGTTAATATTGCGGCTGAAACCAGTCGGGGCCGGGAAGCGTTCAGCCAGGGTGCCGCCATCGCGAGCTGGACCCGACCAGGCGTATGGGGTGGGCTGGGCTAACAACAGGGCGTGACACAGGGTTGTTGCCAAAATGAATCCGAAACAGCGTGTGAGCCACATAAAGGGGTCTCCTCAAAGGGTTGTCATTACTCTATGTGTGCGAGGGCGATGTGACGTTGTGAATCTTGCCCGCACACATAAAGTAATGAGGTGACGCCGACAAGTGCGCGGCGTCTGGTTTGGCGCTCGAGCGGCATTTGCGGCTATATCATGAGTCGTATTTTAAATCCCTAAGATCCGGACTTTCCAAAACAAAAACGCGAACGGTGATGCTTGCGGCCGACCCCAACCAAAAACGGCCCGGTCGTGAGACCGGGCCGTTTGAGGCATCATCGATGCGTTAAAACTTAGTTTTGGTTGTCGGGTTGTTCTTCCGATTTGGCGAAGTCGCCGCCTTTGACGTAGCTCATTTTGTCGGCGTCAAAGTACTTCTTCATCACAACGTTCACTGCTTCGGGCTTCAAACCGCGTACTTGGTCTTCGAACTTTTTGTCGAAAGCCAAGGTGCGATCTTCTTCCAGGTAACGGCGCAGCGTGTTGACCAAACGGGAGTCGTTGGCGCGAGAAACGATGTTTTGTTGCAGGTAACCGGAAACGGCGGAGTTGAGTTCTTCCTCGGTGACACCGTCATTAACCATGCGTTCGATTTCTTCACGGAAAGCTTCTTCCAATTTGGCCACGTTTTGTGGGGCCGCAATGGCGAAGGTCATCCAATTCGCATCGTTGTCGAGGTAGGCGACATCTAAAACGGAACCGACACCATACGACAAACCTTCTTTCTGACGAATACGGGTTGCCAGGCGGCTGTTGAGGAAACCGCCGCCCATGATGAAGTTACCCATGACCAAGGCGGGGTAGTCGGCCGCGTCTTGTTTCAGGTCGAGGTTGAAGCCGGCGACAAAAACAGCGTTGGCTTTGTCGGGCGTTTCGAACTTTTGGTAGTTGGGTTCAATCGACTTGTAAGGATTCTCAAGGCGCTGGTACTTTTTACCGGCTTTCCATTTGCCCATTTGTTTTTCGAGCAGGGCCACAACGGTGTCTTCTTCGAAATCACCAACGACGGCAACTTTGGCGAAGGAAGCACCCAGGAATTGTTTGTGGAAGGCAACCAGGTCTTTTTGCTGAACGGCTTTGTACGCGGCAATATCTTCGTCGATGGTGCCGATGTAACGTGGGTGACCTTTGGGGTAGTGGTTGAACATGCGGCGCGTTTCGCGGAAAACGATGGCACGCGGTTCTTGACGACCGGATTCCAGTTGGGTCACTTGTTGGTTGATCAGCTCTTCCAATTCGCTTTCGGGGAAGGCGGGGTTTTTGAGGATGTCGGTTACCAATTCGATGGTGGCGGACAAGTTGGCTTTAACCGTTTGAATACGGATGCCGACGCCGTTGGACATACCGTTGATGTTGACGTCCGCTTTGAGTTCAGCCAATTTGCTTTGGATCTCTTCACGGTTCATTGACTTGCTGCCACGAATCAACATGTCGCCCATGACGGAAGCCAAAGTGCCTTTATCGTTGAGGGTCTTGGCATCGCCAAAGCTCAACAGGAAGGAAGCGTGAACCGACTCGCCGCGCGTTTTCTTGGAGAGCAGGGCCAACTTCATGCCGTTTTTCAAGGTTTTGCGAACCACGTTGGCTTCGATGTTCTCAGGGGTGGGATCGAAAGCTTCGCCCATAGCGACGGCTTCTTTTCCTTTGTAGTCGGCCAACATTTCTTGGATGTTGGGCACGGCGGGGATCTCGGCGCGCTCGGGGTTCTCGGTAGGAATGAACTTGGCGATGGTGCGGTTGTTGCCGCGCAGGTACTTGGTCGCGGCAGCTTGAACCATTTCGGTGGTCACGGCTTCAACGCGATCACGGTGCAGGAAAAACAAACGCCAGTCACCCATGCCGATCCATTCAGACAAGGCCAAACCAATGCGTTCGGAAGAGTTCATGGCCAATTCAATGCCGCTCAACAGCTCGGCTTTGGCGCGTTTCACTTCTTCTTCGGTGATTTGGTTTTCTTTAACGTTTTCCAGGGTCTGAATCAAGGTAGAACGAGCGTCTTCCAAGGATTTCTCTTTGGGCACGACGGCGCCGAAAACGGCGATACCGGGTTCGGCCCATTGGAAGTTGAAGCCCATGGCTTGCGCGGACTTGCCGGTTTTCACCAAAGCTTTGGAGAGACGACCGGTGTCGCTGTTACCCATGATTTCAGTCATCACGGCAACGGCCGCCATTTCTTCGTGGGAGCCGGGCGGTGTTTTGTAGCCGGCTGCGATCATTTGAATGTCGCCGGTACGCTCAATGGAGACTTCACGGCTGCCGTCTTGGGTGGGTTCCACGGTGTAAATTTCGGGCAATACGCGCTCGGGGCGGGGGATCGGTGCAAAAAATTTGTTGACCAGGCCCAAGGCTTTGTTGGGTTCGAACTTACCGGCAACCAACAACACGGCGTTGTCGGGCTGGTAATAACGGCGGTAAAAGGCTTGCAAGCGATCGATGGGCACGTTCTCGATGTCGGAACGGGCGCCGATGGTGGACTTGCCGTAGTTGTGCCAAATAAAAGAACCGCTGAGCAAACGCTGCAGGGTGATGCGGAAGGGGTTGTTCTCACCTGATTCAAACTCGTTGCGAACGACGGTCATTTCGCTGTCAAGATCCTTTTTGGCGATGAAGGAGTTGATCATGCGGTCGGCTTCCAAATCCAAGGCCCATTCCAGGTTCTCGTCGGTTGCGTTAAATGTCTCGTAGTAGTTGGTGCGGTCGGTCCAAGTCGTGCCGTTGGGGCGGGCGCCGTGTTGGGTCAATTCTTGGGGAATGTCGGGGTGACGCGGCGTCCCTTTAAAGACCAAGTGTTCCAGCAAGTGAGCCATACCGGTTTCGCCGTAGTTTTCGTGTTTGGAGCCGACGAGGTAGGTGATGTTCACCGTAATCGTTTCTTTGGTGGGGTCTGGAAACAGTAAGACGCGCAAGCCGTTCTCGAGTTGGTATTCCGTAATGCCTTCGACATTGCGGATCTCTGTCATGCCCTTGGGCAGTTGTGCAAGCAATGGGACGATGCAAAGCATGGCCGCCAGAAAAAATCGTCCCAACTTGAGACCGTGATGAAAAGTGTTCACGAAGTTGTCCTCCTAAGTTCTAAAAAGCGGTTGCGTTTCGCGTCGTATCCCGAAGTAATGGCGAATGGATCGAAAGCGGGCTGCCGAGGGAGTTGCATCACCCGTCTGAGGATCGAAGGCGGCGCCATCTTGTCGATGTCGGCCCATGTTGGGCTTAGCCGCAAACCGAAACGCAACGAACACTGATAGGAAACGCGCAAAGAAATCGATTGAGGGATCATCAGGGCACGAAAAAAATCACAAAAAATCATTTTGGGCGAGACCAAGCCTGATTGGGTCCAGTGGCTTAAGGCCAAACTTTCACCCTACAGAGATAAATAAGCAAAATCGGTAAAGTTAACCGCACCTTGCGTCTTTTCCCATGCCACCCAAGTACGAGTTTTCCCTTCATCGCTAACTCCATTTCGTGTAAAGTGGTTAGCGCCCGTTCTCTGTTTGTGGTGGGGCATTTTTAACCTATGAATCAAAATCTCGATACGATTCTTGCCTGGATCTTGGTCCTCCTGGCTGGAATAGGATATGTCACCTTGGTCAAACCGAAGCCCCACGAACCGAAGCCCCGCACTCTTCCCGACGGTGAAGTCGATCTCGAGGTGCAGCGCGACTTTTTTGATCGTGTCGCGCGTGGCGATCACGAAGGGGTGCAGCAGTACCTCGACCAGAATTTTCCGGTAAACAAACCTTACCCGACCGGCAGGAAGCCGCTGTGGATCGCCGTCGAACGCGGTGATTTAGCGATGGTTCAGCGTTTGGCCGCCGCCGGCGCCGCTTTGGACGATGCCGACAGCACCGGCTGGACGCCGCTGATGTGGGCGGTACGTCGCGACCAGCGTGAGGTCGCCGCCTGGTTCATTGAGGCGGGCGTGCCGCTGGACCGTCAAAATGCCGAGGGCCAAACCGCGTTACACCTCGCCGCCGGTTATGGTAAATGCGAGATCCTTCATTTATTATTGGATGCCGGCGCCGATGCGACGCTCTGTGACGCCATGGGTCATCAACCCTTGCGTGCCGCTGTCGAAGAAAATGACCACGATGCCGCCGGCGCTTTGCTTGAAGCCGGAAATGATGCCCGCCTCGAAGACGGCGACGGCGTTGCGCCGCTCCATTTTGCGCAATCGCGGCCGGTACCCGACGAAGCGATGATTTCGCTGTTGCAATCCAAACAAGGTGCGCGTCCCAAGCCGCCCAAACAAAAAACCGGCGCCACGGCCGCGGAAAGCAAAGGCCCGCGTTCGCTGCCGTTTGGCGCTTTTTCGCTATTGTTTTTAGCTGTCGCCGGTGTTTGGTTTCTCCTTCAAGAATCGCCGTTTACGCAAACCGACCAAGCGGCGGCCGCTGAGCCCGCTGAAGTCCCTATTCCCAAGGGTTTTGCTCACATTGTGGGCGGTCCTTTTAAGATGGGATGCGCGCCCGACGATTTGTTGTGTAACGAAGATGAGCAACCGCTCCACGAGGTTCAGGTCGACGGCTTTTTGTTGGGGCAGTACGAGGTGACCGTTGGTGAATACCGGCGTTTTGTGACGAGTGGGCACCCGCTTGCGCAAGGTCGAACCATGATTGAAAGCGACAACGACGATCTGCCGATCACCAAGGTGACCTGGTACGACGCGGTGGCCTACTGTAACTGGTTGTCGGCCGAGCACAAGCTGCAGCCCGTTTATCGCTTTAACGACGATTGGGCCGCGATTCCCGTCGTGGCCGCCGAGGATTGTGCCGACGATTGCGCGCTGAAGTTTCCTTTGCAGCTCGAGCCCCAAGCCGATGGGTTCCGTTTGCCTACCGAAGCCGAATGGGAAAAGGCGGCGCGCGGCACCCAGCTTGCCAATATTTACCCTTGGGGCCCAGATCCGGTCATGAAAGACAACCAGTTGCGCTGTAACTTCGACAGCGACGCGGTCATGCCGGTGGGGAGTTTTGCCTTTTATCGCGGTTTTGGCGATACCTACGATCTCGCCGGCAATGTCGCCGAATGGGTTCAGGACTTTTACGCCGCCGATTACTATCAGCGTCAGCAAAATGCCAATCCGCTCAATGACGCGTTCGGCAATGAACGCGTCATTCGCGGCGGGAGTTTTCTGTCTTCGGAAAACGGCGTGCGGGTATCGGCACGGGATTTTGCCTACCCTTCGGCCGGCCAGGAAACGATTGGATTTCGAACCGCGCGCAATTGGGGCCGTTAAGCCGCGTGGCGCGTCTTGAATTGGTGGTTGACCAAATCGCGATAAACCGGGTTGGCTTGAAGGAGCTGCTGGTGGTTACCGCTGCCCAAAACGCGACCTTGATCGAAAACGATGATTTGACCGGCGTCCTGAATGGTGGTTAAGCGGTGGGCCACCACCACCGTGGTCCGCGTTTTCATCAGTTCGGCCAAGGCGTTTTGAACCTCATACTCGGTTTGGGTATCCAAATGGGAGGTGGCCTCGTCGAGCATGAGGATTGGCGCGTCGCGAAGAACCGCGCGTGCAATGGCCAAGCGCTGGCGCTGACCGCCCGAGAGTTTGGTGCCGCGTTCACCAATATGGGTGTCCAATCCTTCCGGCATGGTGCGCACCACGCTGTCAATTTTGGCGGCTGCCAAGGCTTGGTACAGGGCTGTGTCGTCGTGGCTTTTGCTGCAACCGAACAGCAAATTATCGCGAATGGTACCGGCAATCATGGGTGCGTCCTGGGAGACGTAAGCTGTTTGGGCGCGCCAAGCCTGGAGTTGCGCCTCGTCTAAGCGGGTATTGCCAATGCGCAGGTCGCCGTGGCGGGGTTGGTAAAAACCGAGCAGTAAGGAGAGCAGGGTGCTTTTGCCGGAGCCACTGGTTCCAACCAGAGCGTTCACTTTGCCCGGCTGAAGGACGGCGCTGATGTTTTCCAAAACGGGCGGGCCGGGTTGACCCGCTTCCCCGTCGTAGGCGAAACTCAGGTTTTCAATGGCCAGCGGTTGGTTGCGGGCGTCCAGGTTCGCGATGCCGTCGTGTCGTTCTTCGTCTTCAGCCATCATGCCGACCAAGTGTTTTGATGCGCCAACGGCATGCTGCATCTCGGTGAAGAATACACTGAATTGCGCGATGGGAACGGCGACATGGAATAGGTACAACACAAAGGCGACGAGTGTGCCCATTTCCAAGGTGCCCGCCCCAACGCGAGCACCACCGTAGGCCAGCACGGCCACCAAGGCGCCCATCATTGCCAAACTAACCAGCGGGGAGAGGATCGCTTGGATCGCCGTTTCACGCACACCCAAACGGCGCAGTTCTTCAATGGAGCGGCCGCCTTCTTCGTTGACCCAGCTTTCGGCACCGTGTGATTTGATTAAACGTATTTCTTGGAAAAAGTTGGTGAGGCGACCACTGAAGGCGGCCGTTTCGTCCTGAATCTTTTCACTAATTTTTTGGATCACAAACGAAACCGGACCGAGTACCAGACCGGCCAAAAGCACGCCGCCCAGCAACAACAAGGTCATGCGCCAATCGAGAAGCCATAAAATGGCGACCGCGCCAACCACGGTAAAGAGGCCGACGACCAGTGAAACGAGCTGGTAGGTGGCCACTTGATGCAGGGTCGTGGTGTCGTTGAGCACGCGGCCGGCAAGGGCGCCCGACTGGCGTTGGTCATAGTAAGCAACTGGTAAATGGACCAATTTGCCCAGCAAACCACGGCGTAAGTTGGCGACAATGCCGTGTCCGGCGCGACCCAACAGGAAAAAACCCAAGGCACCGGTGACGGCCTCGATGGTGACGGCCCCGACCAAGAGGGCCAAGCTAACGCCTGGCACAACACCGGTACCGCCCATATCGACCAAATCACGGGTCAACAAAGGAATAGAAAGGGATACGGCGGCTTCGATGAGCATCAGGCAGCCGCCGAAAATCAGCCACTTTGGTTGAGATAGATGTTGGCCAATCAATCGAATGACCGCTTTGATGGATTCCATGGAAGCCTCCTGAGCTTTTTGTTCATCTCACAGAAGGCAATTTAGGCGCTGGTGACCGAATAGTCAAATCTAAAATGACCGAAGGGTTCTGTTTGGCCTGGACACCAACAGATACTCATCCTCGCCGTCCATCGCTAGGTGAATCTGTCCGTTTATATCCTGCTGGCCGGCTAAAGTGTGTGTTCTGGATGTGATTCTTTGAGTGTAAGTGTTGTTAATATTGGGTTTGTGTTGGTTGGGCGAAGGTGGTGTCCTGGTCCGATTCGAGCCGGATTTGAAGACACATTTAGGCGTCGGTCGGCGAATGCGAATCGGTAATTGAGGGGGTTGTCTGAGTTGTTACATTTTTTTTAAAAAAATATGACTAGAGAGTCAGTTCGTCCCAACCGTCTGCTTCTTCTTCCTCGGCCGGCGTCTGGTCGTCGGTGACCAAAGTGGCCAGGGTGCGCGCTTCCAGTAGCCGTTCCGCTAAGGCGCGAATCGTGCCCGCTTGGAAAAACCAAACAACCGGAATCGACATTTCCAAGTCCTGTTCTATGCGGTTGCGCATTTCCAAGGCGAACAGTGAGGATAGACCGTATTCGTTGAGGCCGACGTCCGGCGATATTTGGGTGACTGGAAAGCGCAGGACATCGCTGAGCTGTTCGGCCAAATAATGTTCGACGATGGGCGCGCGTTCTTCGCGCGGCGCCGCGTCCAAGCGGGCGG
Source organism: Holophagae bacterium (assembly GCA_030429565.1). Lineage (GTDB taxonomy): Bacteria > Acidobacteriota > Holophagae > Acanthopleuribacterales > Acanthopleuribacteraceae > Acanthopleuribacter. The sequence continues at coordinate 138,918 of JAUIFE010000004.1, forward strand.
TGATTTGTTCGGAACCCCGGCTGCGGGTTGATGTATTGCTGTTGAGTAAGGAGAACAGCGGCTGTTGTTTGCGGCTATTGATTAGCCACGGCGGCAGCGGCGTTTTGGTAGCAATGACCTGGCTCAAAGGCGGTTCTGCAAAAAGTTGGTTGAGAACGGCCTTGCCCTCCGCCGGGCTGATACCGAAACGCGCGGCTGTGCCTTGCAATTGATCCGCCGCCAAACCGACGTCGCGCCAACCGCCCCAGTTGATGCTCAAGGCGGGCAGCCCCAGGCTGTGGCGGTAATCGGCCAGGGCGTCGAGAAACCCATTGGCGGCGGCATAGGCTGCTTGACCCGGCGTGCCGTTGAAGGCGGCGGTTGAGGAGAAATAAAGGGTGAAATCGAGTGGGGTGTCGGCGGTGAAGCGATGGAGATGCCAAGCGCTTTTGGCCTTGGCCGCCATCACCTTTGTATAGGCGTCATGGTCACTTTCACGCCAGGCCTGGTCGGCGACGACGCCGGCCGCGTGAAGGATGCCGCGCAGAGGGATACCGGTTTGTTTGGCATTGTTCAAACAAGTGCTGACTTGGTGGTCATCGCTGAGGTCGGCTCCGATAACCCTTAGGTGGACGCCTCGGTCATTAAACTCTTGGCGAACCGCTTCGGCCAATTGACCGCGTCGACTCAGCAGCCAGATGTGGCGCGCCCCCAAGTCGGCCAAATGACGCGCAAACACTAAGCCCAACCCGCCTGTACCGCCGGTGATCCAGTAAAGGCCGTCTTCGCGAATGGTAAAGGAGGGCTTGGGCGCAACGGCTTCGACGGCGTTCTTGTCGAAGGTTAGGACGAGTTTGCCGACGTGGCGAGCCTGGCCGAGTGCGGCCAAGGCCTGGTCGACTTGGGCGAGGGGGTATGCTTGAAGTGGTTGCGGTCTAAAAATACCTTGGTTGATGTCCTCGCATACCTGATCGATACAGCGCGCCACCACCTCGGGCCGGTCTTCCATCCAGCGTGCCAAGTCCAGTGCCGTGTAGCTCAGGTTGCGCTGGAAGGGGAGTAAACCCAAACTTTGGTTTTCGTAGATGTCGCGTTTGCCAATTTCGACGAAACGGCCGTATGCCGCTGTTAGTTCAAGGCCGGCCCGCATGAGGTCGCCGGATAGGGCGTTCAGAACCACGTCGATGCCGCGGCCACCGCTATGGGCGCGAAACTGTTCGGCAAAATCCGGTGTGCGCGAATCGGCCACGGCAACCGCGCCCTGTTCTAATAGGTAGGCGCGCTTTTCAGGCGTGCCCGCTGTGGCGTAAATTGTTGCTCCCAATGCACGCGCCAATTGGAATGCCGCCAGGCCGGTCCCGCTTGCCGCTGAGTGGATCAAGACGCTTTCGCCAGGCTGTAAGCGGGCCAGATGGCGCAAGGCGACGGTTGCGGTCAGCGGTGCAATAAGCATGGTCGCGGCTTGGTTGGGTTCAAGCCCCGCCGGCAAGGCCCGGACAAAATTTTGCGGCACCAACGCGAACGAAGCAAAAGCCGGGTTTGCGAGTGCGAAAACCGGTTGGCCGACACTGAAGCCGCGTGCCGGCGGCCCCAAGGCAACCACCGTGCCCGCGCATTCCGCACCTAACTTCGGCGTTTCCTGGTCAAGATCCGGACGTTGACCCATGGCGCCAAGCAAGTCGAGAAAATTAAGGCCGGCCGCCCTGACGGCAATCAGGACTTCGTCATCACTGGGGGTCGGTATTTCGTAACGGACCGGGCGCACCGTCGCTAAGTTGCCCGGTTCAAGCGCCTCAACGACCAAACGCGCTGCATCTGGCCGACACCATTGGTGGGGCTGTTCGCTGAACGGCGGTTTTTCATAATGCACCAAACGTTGCGCATAGCGCTGGTTGGCTCGGTATTTAACGCGGTTCTCGTTGTCGGGATAAAGGACCTCGAAAACCAATTGCTCGTGCTCTTGATCGCGCGAGCGGCGATCCTCGCCCTCCACCTCTCGCGGTAGGCTTTCCAAATCCAAGCAGCGGGTTTGGAAGGCCGGATGTTCTTGGTTCAAGACGGCGGCGGTGGACCACAGCGGCGCCTGAAACGGGCAGCCCTGGCAATCTTCCGCACCGGTGCGCTCTGGAAAAGCGCCCTGGGTGAACAGCGTCAGCGGCAGGACTTGAAAGCGGCGTTGGTCGACCGCATCGAGGAGTGAGTTAGTTAGCTGGATCAGGGTGCGGCCGGAGAGGGCGGTAGCAGCCTCAAAGGCGGCGCTGTCACGACGGAGGATTTTAGGCGCATCAATGGCCCACAAGTACAAGATTCCGCGCCATTTCCGGCTGCTGAGTGCTTCCCATAAGCGCGACCAGTCCGCGTTTGAGTCGGGATCGATCGCGGCCGATGTCGCGTTCAGGCTAAAGCTGTCGCTGCGTCGGACCAAGTAACCCGTTTGGCCGTGGTTGGCCAAGGCTTGGAGCAACCGTTCGGCTTCGCCGGCTTCGTCAGCGAACATTAGCCAAGCGCCGTCGCTACCACTTGGCTCACCGTGCAGCAGCGGCGCCACCGTCGTCCAGTGGAGCTGATACAAGAGCGAATCCTGTTCACCTGCCAGATCGGCCGCGCGAAAACGCAAATGATCGAGACGGAACAGAAGTGCGCCGTCACTGTCATAGCCGCACAGGTGGCCGACGACCTCACGAGATCCTGGTTGTGTCGTTTCCAAGCGCGCATGCACCCAAAAGTCGCCACGCGGATGAATCTCAATGAGGACCTGATGCACGGCATAGGGAAGGTACAAGGTGTCGTCGTCGCTTTGCGGATCGCGGCAGGCGAGCAGGCTCTGCAAACAGGCGTCAAATAAGGCCGGGTGAATGCCGTAATTCGATTCGGTGGTGACGGCGGCGGTTGGTTGAATGTGAGCGAGTGCTTCGTTGGCGCCGGTCAGCAGGGTGTCAATGCCGCGAAAAGCTTCGCCATAGAAGAGACCACGTTGCTCTTGCTGTTGGTAAAAAGCCTTCACATCGTGGCTCTGGCGGCAGTGTTGGCGCGCCTCTTCAAGCGATGTTTGCAGGGCGGATGCGAGCGGTGCCGCTTCGGTTTCCAAAAGACCCTGTACGTGTTCGACCCAATGGTCCTCATCGCGTGGTGAGCTGCAAATGAATATCGCAAAACGGCGCGGACCGCGTTGTTCGGCGCGCATCTGCAGCAAATAATCGCGACCTTCGTGGAGGAAGAAAGGTGAACCAAAGGTCAGGTCGCGCAAAATTGGGACGGCACCCTCAAATAACTGAGCGCCGGCCTCGCGCGCTGCTTCCAGGTAAAAAGCAGCGGGAACAATTGCCATGCCGGCAACGCCGTGGTCGACGAGATAAGGCATTGTTTCAAGGCTGATTTTGGCTTGCCATAGACGGTGGGTTTCACCGCCGGCAGGTGTGAGCGCGGCTTTGAAAAGCGCGTGATTAAAGCGGTGGCTATTGGTGGCCAAGGCGCCGCCGTCCTGGCCGGCGGAAGCGGCCTCAATCCAATAACGGCGGTGGTGCCACGGGTAACCTGGCAATGGCATGGCGGCACTTTTCAGGGGAAAGAGCTGTTCCCAGCGCGGGTTTAAGCCTGCCGCGTAACCCGCGGCAACCTGCTCCAGTAGGCAGTCGGGACCCACTTCATCGCGTTTGAGTGTGGCCAACACCTGTGCAGGAGGATGAATAGGGAAACGGCGTCGGCATTCCTGCAGACTGTCGCGCAAGGCGTGTTGCAAAATGGGATGGGGTGAAACTTCCAGGAAATGGGTGTACGGGTCGCTAAAGGCGGCCGACAAGGCATCGTAGAAACGCACGGGTTCGCGTAGGTTGCGCGACCAATAGGCCGCGTCCAGATTTTGGCCGTCGATCGAACCGCCGTCGACCGTGCTGATTAAAGGGATGGTTCCGGCTGTGGGTTGAATACTCGCCAGGCGGTCCTGGAGAGGGTAAAGCACACTTTCAACGTGGGCGCTGTGACCGGCGTAAGACACATCGACCAAACGCGCGTAGCGGCCTTCTTGTTCCCATTCGGCCACCAAAGCTTCCACCACGGCCCGGCGCCCGGCGATGACGCAGCTTCGCGGGCTATTGACGGCTGCAACGGTTGCGCCGTCGCCGTAATCCGCCAAGCGGCGCCGGCAGCTCTCGGCATCGATTTCCACAACGGCCATGCGACCTTCGTTCTTGAGGCCGGCCACGAGTCGGCTGCGCTCACAGGTGATCAACATGGCGTCTTCAAGGCGCAGGCTGCCCGCGATACAGGCGGCCACCACTTCGCCTTGGCTGTGGCCAATGACCGCGGCGGGTTCTATGCCCAAGGAGCGCCATAACTGCGCCAAGGCGTAGGCCACCGCAAAAAGTGCGGGTTGTACCAGATCGACGCGTTCCAGCGCGGCTGCAGCTTGGGTGCCTTCGCATTGGTCGCGCAGCGAAAAGCCGCGATAGTTGTGGAACAAACGATCACAGGCGTCGTAAGCTTCCCGGTAAACCGGATAGGTTTGATAGAGATCGGCGGCCATATTGGGCCATTGCGAACCCTGCCCGGGAAACACAAAAACCACACGTGGTTCGGCGTCTCGTTGGCTTTTACCGCTGGCCGCGTTTTGTTGCTTTTCACCGCGTTGGAAGGCGGCCAAGGCATCGGCCGCTTGGCGGCGATTGCGCGCAAATACCGCCAAGCGGTGGTGGTGATGGTTGCGGCGCGTTGCCGCGTTAAAAGCCAGGCGCGACCAGGAAAGCGGGCGCTCTTGTTGGACCAACAGGTCATGATAGGCCGCTGCTAAATCGTGCAGCGATGTTTCACTGCGTGCCGAAAGCGGCAAAATCAGTGCCGCGTCGCGGTCGGCTTCGTGGGCGATAACCGGCGCCGGGCTTTGTTCCAACAATACATGAGCGTTGGTGCCGCCGATGCCGAACGAGCTTACCCCGGCGCGGCGCACGCCACGCATGGGCCACGGCTGCAGATGGTCGGCGACAAAAAAGGGGCTGTCCTCAAAGCGAATCATTGGGTTGAGTTGTTTGAAGTGCAAGGTTGGCGGAATTTGACCGTGTTCCAGTACCAGCACCGTTTTTATGAAACCGGCGATGCCGGCCGCGTTTTCCAAATGGCCGATGTTGCTTTTTATGGAACCCAGGGCACAGCGGTGGTCGTCGCCGCTCTTGGGGAAGGCCTGTTTGAGGGCGGCCGCTTCAATCGGATCACCCAGTGCGGTACCTGTACCGTGCGCTTCTATGTACCCTATCGTTTCCGGTGCGACCTCGGCCAGTTCCAGGGCTTCCGCCAAGACACGCAATTGCCCAATTTCACTTGGCGCCGTAAAGCCCACCTTACGTGACCCGTCGTTGTTGACTGCCGAAGCAAGGATGACGGCGCGAATGGGGTCACCGTCGTCGCGGGCCTCACTGAGCCGTTTTAGGATGACCGCGCCGACCCCACTTCCGAAAAGGGTGCCGCGTGCTTCGGCGTCGAAGGGACGACAGTGACCGTCCGGCGAAAACAAGCCGCCTTCTTGGTATTGGTAGCCGGCGACACCTGGCAGACGCACGGTGACACCACCCGCCACGGCGAGGTCACATTCGTAACCGATCAAACTTTGGCAAGCGGCATGAACCGCGACCAGTGAGCTGGAACAGGCGGTTTGAATGTTCACCGCCGGTCCGCCCAGATTGAGCTTGTAGGCCACGCGCGTGCATAAATAGTCTTTGTCGTTGCCGATAAGCGTTTCGAAGCCGGCTTCATCGTAAGTGAAGCGCTCGCGCAGGTGGTTCATTAAATAATGACTGAGCCCCGAGCCGGCGAACAATCCGGTGGTGTTGTTGTGCTCGCCGTCGCGAAAACCGGCGTTCTCCAGCGCTTCCCAGACCACTTCAAGAAACAAGCGCTGTTGTGGGTCAAGCAGCTCGGCCTCGCGTGGGGTGTAGCCGAAGAATCCGGCGTCAAAAGCACCGACATCCTCTAGAACCGGGGCTGCTTTAACATAGCCTGGTCGGTTGCATTGTTCGGCGGATATGCCGTTTGCAAGCAGTTCCTCTTCGCTAAAGAAGCGAATGCCTTCCACCCCGTCACGCAAGTTTCGCCACAGTTCGTCACAGTTTTTGGCGCCGGGAAAACGACCCGCCATCCCGATTACCGCGATTTGTTCGCCGCCTTCGCGTGTGTCTTCGTTTTGCCAAGAGGCCTGGTCGGGTGTGTTGTAGATTTCCCCTAAATCGTTGTGCGCCATGAAAAGGACCTCCCCCAGTTGACATCGAGCCGGCGATCACTAGCCTTGCAGTCGGACATCCGGTTAGCGGTCGACAAAAGGTCGGCGCAACAAGAAAAGAGAAACAGCGGGTTCCCGAACCTGTGCGTCGTACGACGGTTTATTGATAAATGATTCCGGTCGCAGACGGGTGGTCATGTTAATCGGGAACAAAAGCGGCATGATCGTGGGTCAACAAGGCAAAGGCTATCACTGACGCGCCATCGAATTCAATTCCATTTCAAACGAAAGCGGACAAGTGATGAAAAAAGCCAGGTCTTCTGTGAGGGGATGAAAAAATGCTAACTTGGGTAAAAAAGCGTTTTTGGGTCGTTATGCCGTGCCTGCGTGGGAAAAAAATGAGAATTCACAGAATTTAACCGAGATTCCATGGGGTCAAGAGAGAATGATGAGGTGAATGTTAAGAAATGGTGAGCGAGTGTTAGGATTGAGCAAATGGGGAAGGGTACTTTTTTACATAAGTTCGCTTAGGGGCTTGGTTTAAACTTGTCTACTGAAAATGTATTTAGAACCTTATCAAAAAGCTAACATGCTTAAAATAAGTGAGTTGTGATAATGCACACAAATGAGGTCAAGGTGGTATTGGTTATTGGGAGACAAGGGTTTACGCCGTTTTCCGCAGCGTTTTCCACAGCTTTTTCAACAGGGTTTGCGGAAAAACTATCAGGCAATTGATGAGCTGATTGTTGCAGATTGTTGCTAGGGGTTCCGACGACATGGATTGATTTTGGTTTCCTCTGGAATTTTTAAAGCGCGAAACTTCGGAAAAACGGCAAATGTCGTATCTGCGGTTTGATGCGTCGTCACCGAGTCGTTTTTGTGCCCCATGGTGGTTAACCTGAACACAGCAGCTCCTGGCAGCCAAATCGCAGGATCTGTTGGTCTGAATATGTGGTAAAAATGCCCACATCTGCCGGTACGCCCTGTTGGTGTCATCGGTGCGTGTTCCAACTTGTATTCCGCCGGCAATATGCGCGATTGAGTCCCCTCAAACCGGTCAGTTCAGCATAAAAAAACCCGGGCGTCGACCCGGGTTTTGCGGTGGGTTGGTGGTGGTTTTAGCTGTAGATGCGTTCGATGTAATCGGTGTACATTTTCGCGACAACCTTGCGTTTGACTTTCATGCTCGGTGTTAGCTGACCATCATCCACCGTGAAGGGTTCGGGAATGATCTCGAATTTCTTGACCTGTTCGTACTTGGCAAAATCCTTCATCTTGTTGTGGATTTCTCTGGCCAAAAAGTCCTTAAATTCCTCGGACTGCGCTAATTCAGCCGGATCGGTCGACCAACCGAAACTGCGTGCCCAGGTTTCAATGGTGGCCCATGGTGGCACGATCAAAGCGCTGATAAATTTGCGGTCATTGCCGATGATGACCGCTTGCTCAATGAACGGGCTTAGTTTTAGTGTGTTTTCCAGTGGCTGTGGTGCAATGTTTTTCCCGCCCGAGGTGATGATGAGGTCTTTTTTGCGGTCGGTTACCTGGATAAAGCCGTCTTCATCCATGAAACCGATGTCGCCGGTGTGGAGCCAGCCGTCACGAATGGTTTCGGCGGTTGCTTCCTCGTTTTTGTAGTAACCGAGCATGACATTGGGGCCGCGCGCCAGAATTTCGCCATCTTGGGCGATTTGAATTTCAACGCCGGGTACGGCCGGGCCCACAAAACCCGGCTTATTGTGTTTGGGTGGGTTGATCGTCAAGACCGGGGAGCTTTCGGTTAAGCCGTAACCCTCGACGATGTTCATGCCCATGCCCAAAAACATAATGGAAATTTCGGGTGCCAATTTGGCGCCGCCGGCGATCATGTATTCGAGGCGGCCGCCGGTGCGCTGTTTGATTTTGCCGTAGACCAACTTGTCGGCGATGTTCCATTTTTTGGCCAAAAAGCCGGGGAGCGCTTGGTTTTGGGCGAAAAACGGCGCAGCTTTGCGGCCGACGCCCATTGCCCAACGAAAAATCATGTGCTTGAGGAAACCGCTGTCGCGGGCATTGGTAATAACTCGTGTGTAAATCTTTTCGAACAAACGCGGGACCGAAAACAGAACCGTGGGTTGGACCAGGCCCATATCCTCGGATAAGGTCTCGATGCTTTCGGCATAGGCGATCGTGGTGCCGTTGTGAATCATTAAGTAATAGCCGCCCATGCGTTCCAACACGTGGCTCAAGGGTAGGTGGGACAGGCAGGTGTCGTCTTTGGTGAAGGGCGAAATTTGCATGCAGGCTTCGATGTTACTGATTAGGTTACGGTGCGAGAGCATTACCCCTTTGGGGTTGCCGGTGGTGCCGCTGGTGTAAACCAAGGTCAGCAGATCATTGGGTTGAACGGCCTGAATCCGTTTTTCAATTTCGGGTTCCATTTCGGAAGTACGACCTTTTTCCTCCAGATCCTCCAGCGTCATGACGCCTTCAAGGCCGGTCGGCTCCAGTGAAATGATGAACCGCAACATCGGGCATTGGTTGCGAATGGCGATGACCTTTTCAGCCTGGTGACGGTTGGAGACAAAAATCCCGACCGTGTCGGAATTATTGATAATCCAAGCGGCCTGGTCGCCGGTTAGGGTTGGGTAGATGGGGACCCCAACGGCGGCGGCGCAGATGATGCCCAAATCGGCAAGAGTCCAGGCGAAAGAGGATTCGGCCAACAAACCGACGTGTTCGGTTGGTTGGATGCCGAGCGTGACCAAACCCTTGGCGACGTTTTGGACGCGACGGCGCCATAAATCGTGTGAAACGGGTTGAAAAACACCGTTGTTCTTGACGAGAACGGCGTTGGGTTTATTGTATTTATCGCATGCGTTGTAAAATAATTGGGCAACATTTTGTGGCTGCATAAGCCCCCCTGGCGAGAATCAAAGTTGAAAGGAAGCGCGCCGCGAGCAGTGGCGCCGCATCAATTGGCGGTGTTCGTCGGTGCATTCATTACCGAAACGAATCGCAATATATAACGGGTGCCCGAAGGCATCTCCGATTTGGTCAAGCGCCACGGGCTTGTAGGGGCGCCGTCGCGGTGTTTGACCGGGAACCCTCCCAGAACTTTTCGTTTTCAGATAACAATCCACCGGAGGCGGGCCCCGAAAGGTTCGGATTTCACCGCGATGCGCGGGGCGTTGCCTCGGACCGCCGCAAAGGGTTCAAGTGAAAATCGCGTGAATCGGGGAGAGGTCGTGATCTTGACCACGAAAAGGGGAGCTTTTCGTATTATAAGGAGAAGCTCCTCGTTGAACCAGCCCGATATCAATGTCCTGCCAGAAGCAAAGGTGGAAGTGCCATGAAAATGGAAGGTTGCCTTTTTGTCCGGCAGTGCCGAAAGGGAATAGAGCAGTGTTAATTAATGCCCGAGACCAGTTGAGGCACCTGAGTCCAGCCGAGAAAAGGCTTGACAAAAACGGCGCCGCCGCTTTCTATAAAGTGATTGCGACTGGTCTGACCACTTGCAAGGAGAACGCTTTTGACCATCACCCCCACTACCAAACCCGCCGCTGTCGCCGAGCAAACCCTCATTCGTAACTTTCTCGACGGCACCTATCAACCCGGTGACCATTTGCCCGCCGAACGCCGCCTTTCGGTGGCCCTCGGTTTGACGCGGCCGACCCTGCGTGAAGCTTTGCAGCGTTTGGACCGCGATGGATGGATTACCATCCGGCAGGGTAAACCAACCGTGGTCAATGATTTTTGGCGTCAGGGGGGTTTGAACGTCCTTAACGCAATGGTGAATTCCGGGGCCGACCTTAAACCCGAATTTGTAACCCAACTGCTTGAAGTTCGTCGTGTGTTGGCGCCCGCGTACATCGGTGAAGCCGTCCGTTTTCATCCCGAAGCGGTGGTGCAGGTTTGTGCCGAACGCGGCAGCCTCGCTGACGAGGCTGAGGCCTATTGTGATTACGACTGGTATACCCATCACCATCTCGCTGTGCTCAGCAAGAATATCGTTTACCCGCTGATTCTCAACGGCTTTAAGCACCTTTACCTGCGGCTCGGCCATGCTTACTTCACGCTTGATCAAACGCGGGGCGCTTCCGCCGCTTTCTATGCCGAGCTGGAACACCTCGCGCGCCAGGGCGACGCCCGCGCCGCTGCCGATTTGGCCGAAGTGGTGATGCAACAAAGCATTCAGTACTGGAGCCATATGGTTCAAAATTTCACGCCACCAAGCCCGCCTGCTTGACGGTTAACACTGGAGAAAAATATGAGACGCTGGAATGGATGGGGCGACGATAAAGTCGAATTTCATTTGGCCCCAACAGCCCGACGGATGTTGGAAGAACGCATTGGTGCCGCAACTCCGCGCGCCGAAGTCGATCTCGAAACCATGGTTTCCCGCGTGCCCGCTTCACGCCTGCCCGAACACCTTTTGGTGGATCGGTCGCCCGCGACGCGTTTGCGTCACGCCGTGGGTCAAAGTTTTCCTGATTGGGTTCACATTCGCTACGGGTCGCTGGCACGGTTTCCCGACGGCGTTGCGGTGCCAAACGATGAGGCCGAGCTGGCCACGCTGCTGGCTTATGCCGCCGAGGTGGAAGCATTGGTGATTCCCTACGGCGGCGGCACCAGTGTTGTCGGTCACCTGACCACACCGGTGGGACCACGCCCGGTGCTGATGATTGCAACCACCCGTCTCAATACCTTAACCGATCTCGATGAACGTAATTTTCTCGCAACCTTTGGTGCCGGTGTGACCGGCCCTGACTTAGAAGCGGCGCTGCGTGCGCAAGGTTTCACCCTTGGCCATTACCCGCAATCGTTTGAATACTCAACCCTGGGCGGATGGGTCGCGGCCCGTTCGTCCGGTCAACAATCGCTGGGCTATGGCCGTATTGAAGACATGTTTGCCGGTGGTCGCATGCACACCCCGATGGGGTTGTTCGAAATGAATACCTTGCCTGCTTCCGCGGCCGGCCCAGACTTACGTCAAATGGTATTGGGTTCCGAAGGACGCATGGGTGTCATTAGCCAAGCGACCGTGCGGGTGCGCCGCTTACCCGAAGCCGAACGGTTCCATGCCGTCTTTTTCCCCGATTGGACGGCCGCCGAATCGGCGGTACGCGAACTCTCGCAAGCGGGGATTCCGCTGTCAATGATGCGCCTGAGCAATGCGGTCGAAACGCAAACGAACCTGGCTTTGGCAGGTAAGGAACGTTTAATCAGTGGGTTAAAGCAGTATTTGGAATTGCGGAAGGTGAATGTGGCCGATCAGGGTTGCATGCTGATGTTGGGTTTCACCGGACAACGGGCGATTGTTAAAGCCGGCCGTCGCAAAGCGCTGGACATCTGTCGTCGCTACCGCGGCGTGCACATGTACCGCATGCTGGGCGAAGCCTGGCGCAAAAACCGCTTTCGTACACCTTACGCCCGTAATGAACTGTGGCGCTTGGGCTACGGAGCCGACACTCTCGAAACCTGTGTTCATTGGGGTGTGGTCGGCGAAGCCATGACCCAAATTGAGACGGCGCTGCGCGACGCGTTGGCTGACGAAGGCGAAGCCGTTCACGTGTTCACCCACTTAAGCCACTTTTACAGCAGTGGATGCAGCATTTACACGACCTATTTGTTTCGTTTACCCCACGACGGCGAAACCGCGATGGCACGGTGGAAAAAGCTCAAACAAGCGGCCTCGGACCAAATCGTGAAGTTCGGTGGCACCATTAGTCACCAGCATGGCGTTGGCGAGGACCATCGACCTTATTTGGTACACGAGAAAACGCCGCTCGGGGTTGAACTGATTCGTAAAAATTGCGCCTTTTTCGATCCCTCCGGCATGATGAATCCTGGGAAGTTGGTTTAATTACAAGGGGTTAATCGATGAGTCAAGGAACTTTCAACCGACAGTGGCGCACGTCCTGTCTGGATGAACGCCTAACTGACGACCAGCCTTGGGATATGGTGGTGGTCGGTGGCGGTATTACCGGTGCCGGCATTTTTCGCGAGGCGGTGCGCCTCGGGTTACGCGTTTTGTTGGTCGAGCAGCGCGACTATGCATGGGGCACCAGCAGTCGTTCTTCGAAATTAGTTCACGGCGGGTTGCGCTACCTAAAAGACGGCCACATTTTTCTAACGCGGGCATCGCTGCGCGAACGCGGCCGATTGCTCGACGAATGTCCCGGTCTAGTCGAACCGCTGGAATTTTTAATCTCGCTGTACCAAGGCCAAAAGCCAGGGCGTTGGACCTTTCAAACCGGCTTGTTGCTTTACGATCTACTCGCCTCGCGCATGCAGCACAGTTTCTTGGACAAACAAGCGTTTCATTTGCGCGCACCGCACCTCAAAGAAGAGGGTTTGCAGGGCGGCTTATGCTACGGGGACGCGGTAACCGACGATGCGCGACTGGTGTTGCGTCTGTTGTTTGAGGGCATGCGTGCGGGCGGCGTTGCGCTTAACTACGTGCGTGCGGCCAAACCGGGTGCGCGTCGCGATGGTTTGCGCGAGATTGAGCTCCACGATCAGGTTGAGGATCGGCGGTTTCGTGTGCGTGCGTCCGTGGTTGTTAATGCGACCGGGGCTTGGGCCGACCGCTTGCGCGACGGCGAGAAACGCTTGCGACCTTTGCGCGGCAGTCACTTGGTTTTTCCTGCTTGGCGCCTGCCCGCGCCGCAGGCCATGACCATTCTTCACCCCGACGACGGCAGGCCCTTGTTTTTATTGCCTTGGGAAGGGGCGACGGTGCTGGGTACCACCGATGTTGATCACCCGTTGGATCTCGATATTGAAGCATCCGTTACCGCCGACGAAGTTCGTTATATGATGAAGGTCTTGACCGCCAATTTCCCGGCGCTTAACTTGACCAGCGCGGATATTCTCGCTTCTTGGTCCGGGGTTCGCCCCGTCATTAGCAGCGGCGCCGCCGATCCTTCCAAAGAATCGCGTGACCATGCTATTTGGGATGATGCGGGCATGATCACCATTACCGGCGGCAAACTCACCACTTTTCGCAAAATGGCCTTTGATTTGTTGACAAAAGCCAAGCCGTACTTGCCTAAATTTCGGATTCAAAAAGACTTGCCGGTGATGGCGCGCATCGCTCTGCCTTGGGCCCAATTGCCGTCGATGCCGGCGCCGGTACAGCGCCGTTTGACAGGGCGTTATGGCACCGTTGCCGAGGACTTGGTGCGTGGTGCCGGCCCGGACGAGTTGACAGGCATAACCGGGACCCACACCCTTTGGGCTGAATTACGCTGGGCGGCTAAAGGCGAACAAGTGATTCATTTAGATGACTTACTACTGCGGCGTACGCGTTTGGGGCTTTTGCTGGATGAAGGCGGCGTGGCCTACGAATCCCGTTTTGCCGACATTTGTTGCGCTGAACTAGGCTGGTCTGCAGAAACCTGGCGTGCTGAATGGCAACGTTACCGGATGATTTGGCGCGAGCATTACAGTGTTCCGGGTCGTGATTCTTCCGCGGAACCGGTGATTCCGTCCGCGGGCAAGGAAGTGGGGTCTCATGGCCGGCGGTGAACAGATTCTCGCCATCGATAACGGCACCCAATCACTACGTGCCCTGATCTTCGACTTACGCGGCAACCTGATCGCCAAGGAACGCGTCGCCTTCAAGCCCTACGAGGCACCACATCCCGGCTGGGCTGAGCAGGATGTGGCTGTTTATTGGTCGGCTCTTGAGACGGCCTGTGGCAAGTTGTGGCAACGGTCCGAGGTGGATCGATCGGCTCTGGCGGGGGTGGCGGTGACCACCCAACGCGGTACCGTGGTGAATCTCGACAGCGCGGGGCGGCCGCTGCGGTCCGCAATTTTGTGGTTGGACCAACGGGTCAGTCAGGGCCAACCACCGATCGGCGGTTTGTGGGGGCTGCTGTTTGCCGTGGCCGGCTTGCGCGATACCATCGCTTACCTTCAAGCCAATGCCGAATCGAATTGGCTCAAACAGCACCAACCCGAAATATGGCGCAAAACCGACAAGTTTGTGCTGCTGTCGGGTTATCTGAATTACCGATTGACCGGGCGTTATGTGGATTCCGTTGGCTGTCAGGTCGGTTATTTGCCGTTTGATTACAAGAAGTTAGACTGGGCTGGTGGTCGTGATTGGAAATGGCGCGCCTTGGGTATTTCACCCGAACAATTAACGGACTTGGCCACACCCGGCACCACCATTGGCCAGGTTACCGCCGAAGCTGCTGCTGCGACCGGTATTCCCACCGGTTTACCGGTGATTGCCGCCGCCGCCGACAAGGCGTGTGAAGTCTTGGGTGCGGGGAGTTTAACCCCGGATGTCGGTTGCCTGAGTTATGGCACGACCGCGACGATCAACACTACCAGCACGACCTATGTTGAGCCGATTCCCTTCATCCCGCCGTATCCAGCGGGTGTGCCTGGCTGTTACAGTCCCGAAATTCAAATATTTCGCGGCTATTGGATGGTTGAGTGGTTCAAACAGGAATTTGGTCACAAGGAAATGATGGAAGCCGGCCACATGGGAATCCCGCCGGAACAACTTCTCGAAACGCTGATTAAAGATATTCCCGCCGGCGCTGAGGGGCTGATGCTGCAGCCCTACTGGACGCCGGGTATTAAGTTGCCGGGTCCGGAAGCCAAGGGCGGTGTCATCGGTTTTACCGAATCCCACACACGCGGCCATTTGTATCGCGCCATTCTCGAAGGCCTGGCCTACGCATTGCGGGAAGGGAAGGAGCGCGTTGCGCGACGTGCCAAACAACCGATCACCAGTTTGCGTGTCTCGGGTGGGGGTTCTCAAAGTGATACCGCGCTGCAAATTACCGCGGATGTGTTTGGGCTGCCGACAGCGCGGCCGCATACTTACGAAACCAGTGGTTTGGGGGCGGCTATGATTGCAGCGGTCGGATTGGGGTTGCATCCGGATTTTTCGACGGCGGTGGATGAAATGACTCACTTGGGCCGGGTCTTCGACCCGGTTCCGGCCAATTGTGATCGCTATGACGCCTTGTACCGCGAAGTGTATTTAAAGATGTACCGGCGCCTGCAACCACTCTACAAGTCTTTGCAGGCGATTGTCGGTCGTTGAGTGAATGCCGTCGGGAATCAGAAATGGAAAAAGCCTTCCGAGAAAACTCAGGAAGGCTTTTCTGTAAGTGTAATTTTAAACGTGATAAATTTTCATGAAAAAGAATGAAAAAGGAGCGTGGTGACGAACCAGAGGATCAGTCGAAGGCGCTTTCGGATTCTCCGCCATTGACGATGCAAATCAAACCGGCGACGACCATGGTGGTTCGAATCATCCAACCGAAACCTTCACCCCAGTGGTCAACCCACATCATGACAAAGAACTCCATATCCAGAAAATACAAAAACATAGAGCCTAAGCCAAATATAAGTAAATAGTTACCAATTTTTCTCATTATTTAACCACCTAAGCATGAATAGGACATATGTCCTGGATTTAATTTACTGGTTGGTGAGAGAAGTTCGCAAGTAAAAAATACCGCTCTTTTTGTTTTTGTGTCGTTTGAATTTTAATAAAGGATGGTTTTGAGACGGTTTGTTGTTGTCTAAAGGCCGTGCTATCTGTGAGTCGACGCCCTTGTTTAGGCCTTCGTCGTCGGTTCTTTATCGGGTTGCCGAGTCGTTTCATCTAGGGGGCTATCGGATGCCGGGTCCGGTTCTTCGGTCACGACGGCCGGCTCCGGTACCTGAGCGTCTTGGTCGCTGCTTACTTGTGCCATCTGTTCCTTAAGCCAGGTATAGCCAAGCACTTGGTAAAGGTTAACGACTGGTAAGAGGAACCATCCGATGACAGGAATCAAGGCCAGTAGAATTTGGCCGCTGCCCAGCAAAAGTTTTTGCGTGGGTGATTCATCGGTGATGGTTAAATTGGCGCCACGTAAAACCTCTTTATAAGGTAGAACAATGGCGCGTCCTTGCAGCCAGGCGCCGATGAGCAACACCGTGGGGGCGCCGATTAAGGGCACCAGACCCAGGATAATCAAACCTACCGAGATGGCGGTTTCACGAGCCACGTCGCGCAGAATAAAGGGCAGTTCTTCCATGAAGGAGGGCATGCGAATGGGGCCGCGCATGTGTTGAACCACTTTGGCGGACAGGTCGGAGTACCAAAAGCCCATAAATTTTAGAGAGATGCGAATGGATAAAAGTGCCGCGATTAAAACGGCGATCACCAGTAAAATCCACAGCCCGATTGAAAGTGAAGTTTGAATCCAACCCGGGTCAAGACGTGCGGTCCAATCCGACAAGGGTACGTGAATCAAACTGTAATAGGTGAAACCGGCCAGGCTAATTAAACAAAAATAAATGACGAGGTTGATCAAAAACCCTTTGAAGGCGCTTTGCCGCAAGTTTGGAACTTCGTTGAGCGCGCTGCGGCCGGCACGGTATAAGTTAAATGTATTCAGCGGGGGAATCGCGGGTTTCTTGATAACCAAAAGGCCTCCTGGTTCAGTGCAGCATCGAACGATGATAGGGGCGTAGCCCTTGACTTTTTAGGGCTAACTGCTGCGAACCAGCAAGACACCGCCAATGAGTAACGCCGCACCCATCAGGCGTTTGCCATTAATGGCGACTTCTGGAAAACCGATCAGACCAAAATGGTCAATTAGGAGTGAGGCGATCATTTGCCCCGCCACGACAAACACGATTAGGGTTGAGGCGCCCACCTTTTGGACGGCCATAATGACCAGCACCACGTAGACGGCACCAACCAAGCCGCCACTCCAAACCCACCAAGGCGTTTCGCGAACGTCGGCCCACTTAGGCAGGGCGTTGCCAACGAGTGGCACGATTGCCAACAAAAAGAGGGTGCCGATTAGAAAGGAAACGGTGGCGGCAAACATCGGGCTGCCGGTTTTGCGGGCGAGGGCGCCGTTAATGCCGGCTTGAATGGGGATTAAGGTTCCGGTCATGAGAACCATTAATGAAATTTTCCAGCTCATGGTAGATGCTCCTGTACAACAAAGGGACGGCCGCACGGCTGCGCGTTCGGGACAACGCGGCCGCAATCCGCGTGTATTATAGCGGTTTCGTTGCGGGTAAGTCGCATGCAAAGGGCGGCGGCGCTGCTATTGAAGCAACGCCGCACGGTCGTACATTATTAATGGAGCGCTGGGCGCGGCTGGGTGCCGATTATCCTAAATCGAATAGCAACACTTCGGCGTCGGTGCCGGCATCCAGCTCAATTGCTTTTTCGTCGCGAATGGCGACCCCGTCACCTGCCTTGAGTGCCTGGTTTTGGTTAAGCCGAACGCGCCCGCGCGCTACGTGCAGCCACACCGCGCGACCCGGTTCTATTTCGTGGCGAACCTGCTCTTTGCCGTCCAGTAAACCGGCGTAAATGGCCACGTCCTGATTGATTTTCAAGGCGCCGTTGCGCGGTGTCCTGGCTGCGACACATTGCAAACGGCCGCGTTTTTCCGCTTCGCCAAAATACTTTTGTTGGTAACCGGGCTGTAAGCCGTTGCGTTCAGGCAAAACCCAAATTTGCAAAAAGTGGACTGATTCTTTTTGGCTGTGGTTGAATTCGGAATGCAGCACGCCGGTGCCGGCGCTCATGAGTTGCACATCGCCGGCGTTGATGATGGAGCCATTGCCCATGCTGTCTTTGTGTTCCAAGGCGCCGTCGAGTACGTAGGTAAAAATTTCCATGTTGTTGTGGGGATGGGTACCGAACCCAGCGCCTGGCACAACGCGATCATCGTTAATAACGCGCAAGGTTTCAAAACCCATGTGGTTGGGATCGTAGTAGCCGGCAAACGAAAACGTGTGTTTGCTGTCCAGCCAGGCCAGTTTTGAAGGTCCGCGATCCTCTGCTTTGCGAATCTGAATCATCCATGCCTCCTTGAGCGACGTCGTATAAAAACACGGAGCGTGATCGACGTTGGTCGTGGTCGTTGGCTGAGGTTTTGTGCGTGAAGCGTTCCTCGCCCTGTATTGACTCAAAGATAAAGCTTGGTTGGGTTGGACACAATACGGCTAAAAAGAATCGTATTGTTCTTGGTAACCGAACAAAGGGTGGCAGGTCACCCTGTCGCAAGGGTGGACGTTTTGGGAGCAGGCCTCGGGATGGTCTATAATCTCAAAAGGTCTCACCATATAAATGGGAGTGATTGATGCAATCGAATGTAGGCGTCAGTGTGATTCCGGCCGAGGTTCTGACACATCCGGTCGCGGGTATCAATATTCAAGGACCGACCTTCGCTGATGAGTTGGGTAACACGCCGACTTATCTCGTTTTTTTGCGTCATTTAGGATGTGTCTTTTGTCGGCAGATGGTCGATGACTTGCGCAAGGAAGCGGAATCCCGATCCGACATGCCGCCGGTTGTCTTTTTCTACCAGGGCACCACCGAGCAGGGTCGCCAGTTCTTTGACAAGAAATGGCCGACAGCGCGGGCGATTGCTGATTTGTCGACCACGTTCTACAAGGGTTTTCACTTGAAACGCGGCTCATTTTCGCAGATGTTCGGGGCACGGGTTTGGGCGGCCGGTGTACGCGGATTGGCGAAAGGTTATTTACCTGGCAAAATCATCGGCGATCCTTGGTTGATGCCTGGCATGTTTCTAGTAGCAGGGACCGAGATTGCTTGGGTCCACACCTTTCGCCACGCCGGTGATCATCCCGATTTGGGATCGTTACCGGTCACACCGGCGCAGGCCACACAACGCAGCAAGCGCCTGATGGAAGCTTCGGTTTAAGCGACGTGGCCGTGATGGCTTTGTGGCAGCAGATTTTGAACGGCGCGCTCAAGGTCGAATACGTGTTCATCGTGCAAGTTCATATGGCGCAAGCTTTCGGCTAAACGCAACAGGTACTCGGTATTGGGGCCGCTGTGGCCGTGCGCGTTGACTATTTGGCGTGCCATGACCGGTACGGCGGCTGGGCCCAGGTAGTGGGGATTGTCGGTGGCGGCTACGTAAACCAGAACTTGGATGACGCGGCCGTCGCGGCATTGAAACGGTTCCCAGTAGCGTTCGTAACCACCTTGCTCGCGCTGATCGAGGGCATCGAGCACTTTCTGTGCCTCGTCGTCGTTGAGACGGAAGGCCACGCCCCAGCAATGGGTTTCGGCTTCAGGCAATAAGGTGACGACGCGGCCAGGGCGACCGGGAACACCGCGGTGGTCGGTCGATCCTTGGTAAAAGCGGCGCTTCCAGCCGCGAACAAAACCAACGCGCTGCTCGACAAATTCAAAGTCGGGGCGCCAAATAATCGAACCGTAACCAAACACCCAAACTTCTTGAGGGGCGTTGGTGGTATTTGAACGAACGGTGAGGGAATGCTCCAGCATAACAAATCCTCCGTAAGGGACGGTCGTTGTGTTTCGGGGAAGGGGAGAAACGGTTTATTAGGGGGGAATCCGGGGGCCGGAAACGAGAAATGAACTACTGGAATGCTTAGCAGCTACAACAACAGCAACAACACAGGTTGCGGCAACAACAAAAACCGGCCTGCAGCTTGTAAGCGTTCATTTCACGAGTGGATACCATGGGTTTCTCAATCGTCCTTCAATCTAAAGTCATATCCAAAATACAGCGGACTTTTGCGGTAAATCAAGCGGAAATTTAAAAAAGTTTCGTGAAAGTGGTGAAAATCGCCTGGTTTTTTTGGGTTCCCGACGGGCCGAAAAAAAGGGCAGCAAAGCTGCCCTAGTCGTATAGTCGACCGGAAAGGTGTCACCAAAAGGGACGGTGCGGTTCGTCGTCAAGGAGTTTCGTAGTGCACCGTCACCTCGGTCGCTAAGAGCCGGCAGCTAGGGGCGTTCTTACGCGTGTCGTGTGATTTTTTAAACGTCGCCGTCCCAAAAGTACCGCTGGGTGGACGTCAAAGCTTTGGCGGCCAAGCCTTGATTGCATGCGTCCACGGTTCGCGTTAAGATGCCGCAACATCATAAAAAAAAGGAAAACAGATGCGTTTATGGGGTTTGTGGTTGCTGGTAATGGGTGGTGCAGTTTGGGCCGGTGATGCCGACTTGACCGATGAACAGAAAATTCGCGCGCTCAACCAAACCTATTTGGCAACCCTTAAAGCCGGTGATCTCGACGGTCACTTGGCGTTGTTTTGTGACGATGCCGAAGTCTATTTTCCCGGGCAAGCGCCCCTATTCGGCGCAGAGGCGATTAAATATGCGCGAGCTGAAAATTTGCGTTTGGTTCGCCTGGTAAACGGCGCGATTCACACGGATCGCCTCGATATTGACGGAGGCACCGCCTATGCGCGTGGCCGCTTTAGCTACACCTTGCAGCGCTTGGATCAAGATCGCAAGACATGGAGCTATAGTGGCTTATTTGTGCTGATCCTCAAGAAACAGGCCGACGGTTCGTGGCGAATTAAGGTGGACGGCGGTTTCCCGTCGCCCGAATAAGCTGTAGCCAGGGGTGAGCGCACGTTTGAAAAGCGCGGGTCTGGATAAACAATGCGGGATAATTTTTAATCCTCGCTTTTTGGCTCATAACAGCAAGGTAAACAAAGGCTTAGCCGACTAGTTGGCTAACAATATTCCGGCCACTGCCGTGATTGGCTTATGGTTTCGGTGTCTTCCGACCACCATGCCTGAAAAATTTTTAAGCCTTCGGTGTCGCCCATCCGATACTTATTGATAGGTTTCTTGTTCCATTGGAGATTTACCGCAAGCAAGCCACTTTATCGTTGTTCAGGCACTTGGCTCATGTGGTGAATTTCATCGCGTGCCTTTGCCTTTTGCTGTTTCATTTTTAACCCGCTTTTTCGCCCTGCCAACCACTGACCCAACGACCGGTTCCACCGGTCCCTTGATGAAATGACATGTGACCCCAGGGTTGGGGTCGTCCTGGGGGAGGTACCTGTGAACCCTAAACTGTTGTTATTCTTGATTTGTGTTGGCGGCTGGAGCTGCCTTTTTGCTCAGGAGCAAGTGACCGTTCAGACTGAAGTTGCCAAAGAAGTACGGCCGTTTGTGTTTTGGATGGAGAAGATGGTGGAAGACCGCGAAGGTCGGCCGGTTGTAAAGGTCCAGTTCAAACGTGTGTTGCTGAAAGACGGCCAGTTCCACTCTGAGTTACGCTTATCGAAAGACGACCGCAGCGAACTCTTTTATTTC
This sequence comes from Holophagae bacterium, assembly GCA_030429565.1. Taxonomy (GTDB): domain Bacteria; phylum Acidobacteriota; class Holophagae; order Acanthopleuribacterales; family Acanthopleuribacteraceae; genus Acanthopleuribacter. Next base: position 160,172 of record JAUIFE010000004.1, read on the forward strand.
CTCAAAGAAAACTTTCGTTTGTATCGCGGCAACGGCCAGATGGGCGTTTTTAAGTACCGTGTTTTAAAAGGGAAAGAGAAACCGAAACGGGGTGGCATTTACCTGGCGGCGATTCCGATGGACAACGATTCGCTGTTGTCATCGCTGCGTGAGGAAGTGACCGATGACGCTGATCTATTTGCTCTGTTGGAAATGGATGTGTCCTCCGCGATGGAAACTACCGAGAAAGAAGACCACGTTAACGACGCCTTAGAGAAAGCCAAAAGCACTGAAAAAGATTTGCTAAACCAACGTGAAATTAACTTTTTTGTGGCGGTTAAATAAATGCGTTTCCGCTACGACCAAGGCTGTTCGGTTTGAAAGGCTCCCAAGAGGTCATCGAGAAAAAGGCGGATTTTTGCGGCGGTGTGTACGGCGCTGGCGTAAAGTGCCAGGATTGGATAGACAGGTGGTTGCCAATCGGCCAAGACCACCTGTAACCGGCCTGCCGCCAAATCACGCGCCGCCAAAAACATGGGTAGCATGGCAATGCCTTTGCCGGCCAATGCCACTTCTTGCATCAGTAACCCATTGTTGGTGACAAAACAGGGCTGAATGCGCGCCGTTTTTGGCCCTAGTTGGGGGTGTTCAAGGCGCCAGTCGCGCCCTTCATCTAAGTATTGATAATGAATGATGTGGTGATGGTAAAGGTCTTCCGGGCGGGCCGGTGTGCCGAACTCGGCTAGGTAAGTGGGCGCGGCGACCAAGACCCGTCGCAAGGCGCCCAAGCGCCGGTAACTCAGGTTGCCGCGTGCGCCCGGCTGATCCCATATGCTGATATCAAAACCCTCCTCGATCGGGTTGGGGTTGCGATCTAACAGCAGTAAGGTGATGCGCGTTTTGGGGTAACGTTTTTGAAAGTCACAAGCGATCGGACCGACGACGCGTGTGCCCAGCGAAGTGGGACAGCTAATGCGTAAACGACCTTCGGGTTCGTCGTCCTCGCGGCGAACGGCCCGTTCGGCGGCATTGACTTGTTCGAGGATTTCACGGCAAAAATCATAATAGCGTCGACCCGCTTCGGTGGTGTGGACGACCCGTGTGGTGCGTCGCAATAAGGGCACGCCCAGATGGGCCTCGAGTTGGTCGACGCGTTTGCTGATGACCGATTTTGATAAACCCAGACGACGGGCGGCGCTTGAAAAGCTGCGCTGGTCGGCGACTTCTACAAAGGCTTCCATGTTGGCGAAGCGGTCAACCACGGCGTCCTCCGGTATAAGTAACGTCATTCGATGTCGATTTTGCGGCCGCCTGGCTGCGAAGTCAATGGCCGGCCGCTTTTCAGGTTTCAACGCAACCGCGATGGTAATCTGGTCGAGAATCGCTTGTTCCTTGCCTGGCTTTTGGGTAATCTGGCGATATTCCCGCCAACATACCGAACCCAACCGCCCTAGCTATTTGGAGGCGCGCATGGAACGTTTTTACCTTGAAAAAATGGTCGAGGAGATCAACAGCGCCATGGCCGCCGCGCTCGAACGTTGTTTTGATCAATGGCTGAGCTTTTTTTGGGCCATGGATCGCGCGGTAGACGTCGGCGATACCCATTTTAAAGTGCTGCGTTACGTCGCTGCTTTGGACGGCGCCTGCCCGGCGGCGCATCTGTTGGCGGTGCGCGAAAACCTGGATGAGGTGGCGCGGCGTTTTAGCGGTCAGGGCTATCGCTGTCACGTGCACATCGGCCACGATGATGGTGTGGTTCCAGACGTGGATGGTTACCAATTCGTCCTCCACTTATATCTACTGGCCGACGGGCAAGATCACCTGGCCAACAAGTTACTTATCGCGAAGCTTTTAGAAGATCCCGAACAACAAGAGTCGGCTTTGCCGCCTTGGTTGCACTACGATCAAGCACTGCCGTGGCGGTACGTGAGGGAAGCGGTGTTTTCCTTTTGCCAATTGTTTGTCTCCAGTGAGTTTCGCTTGCTCAGTGAGGTCCGTTTTTTTGAGGCCGCTTTTTGGCGTGTCGTCAACCTTGCCTGCAGCTATTTCCATCTGGAAACTTACGAAGCCTTGGTCGCCCTTTTACCGGCACGTTTCCAGCCGGCATGTTTAACGATTCCAGAAGAATGGCGCGCGCTTCGGGAACAGGAACGCGCCTTCCGCCGCGACGATTGGCACCAATGTTCGCGCAATAGCATTCGCTTTGGGCTGCATTTACTGGCGATGGACGGTCGGTCACCGCGGGAGGCATTGTCATGATCCATGTTGCTGAATTGGCGCAGAAGTTGGTTGACGACGGCTTCGTGCGCGCGGTGCGACGCTACAACCTGCGCAAGTTTTGTCGCGCCTTGGACTTGCCCGCCTGCGGTTTGTCCTTTTGGGTGGTCGACGATCTGAATTATGATTACCTCAACGAACTCAACCAAAAGTTGCGCCATGATGCCTTTCGTTTTCAAGGGGGTAGTCGGTTTCCGCGCGCCTACCTCGACGACTGTGCCTATGGTGGGAAACGCCGCACCGAATTTATTTTTCTTACCGTCGATGCCGGCCGCTGTCATCCCTGGGGCGTGCTGTTGCAACGGTGTTTTGCCGATCAGGTGCGGGTATTTGGTGATGAAACCTGGTTTACCGATGCGACAAGCGACGGGGACGCCTTGTTGCGCGACCGCTTAAAAGTGCAGTTTGTTTTGGATTTAATGCACTTCTCGCAAAAACCGGCGTTTCTGTCGGCCCTTGCCGAATTCCATTTGGGCCTGTTTTTGTTGACCTTGCCGGGTTTGTCCGGCGGCGCGACGACGGCCGACCTGATTGAACGCGCCAAAGAACAATTACCGGAGCATCGCGCCCAACTGACGCGCATCAAAACGACGGCTGATGTCACGGCCCGCCTCGACGAGATTTTGTACTTTATGAACCAGGTGGCGGTATCGTAGCGGGAAGCCGGGTTCAGAAGGAAGCAGCGCCGGCGCCGCTGATCGCCAGTGTTTTTCGGTGTTGCACGTACACAGCGACAGCGCGTCGACTGGGGTGAAGGTTGGCGGGTAACCGAAGCGTGAGTGCTGTTTCATTGAGAGACAAGGGCTCGCGACGGAAGAGGTGGACGGCGTTGGCATGGTATAGGCGGCGGCCGCGATTTTCTCCGGTCTTTACCAGTTTGGGATCACGGTCGGCGATTAAGGCGATATTGACCCAATAATCGGCGGGATCGAACGGTGCCGTGGTTTCGGTAAACCGCGCGACGGCCAGTTGCAAGTGCAGGGTTTGTGCTTCGCGACGTGGGTTGAGACGAAGCCGGAAAAGCGGTGCATTTTTGAGCGCACGGGCGATTTCGAGATCGCCGCGCCCGCGATCGGACCCCACAAAACCCGCGCGTCCGTTGACGAACATTTGCGGCGTGTAAACGCGGTGCGGTGCCAGGGTTTGGTTGTAGGCGCGCTGACGGTTAGAGAATGCTTTGTCGGCTAACGGATCACGCCAACCCAAATAATCCCAATAATCGACGTGGAACGCGAGTGCCGGCACTTGATCCTCGCCGGTTGTGGCGAGGTGATTGAGATAGGCTTCGGCGGGCGGACACGAGGAACAACCCTCGGATGTGTATAGCTCCACGACGGCAAAGGGGCGCGTGCCGTCAAACCGGCTCAGATCGGCATTCGGTGCACCCATGAACACCAGGCTGATCCACAACATATTCGGCATAACATCTCCTTCGTGTGGCGATGTTAGGTGAAACAGTGGGGAATATGGATTTATTCGCGGGTGCGTTTGTTCCTTGCCAATTTAAAGCGGCCTTCAACGGTGATGGTTGGCTCGGCATCGCCACTTGGCGATATACGACCGGGCTGCATGTTGGCAACATCGGCATGAAACACATCCTGACCCAGTATGTTGGCCAGCGTTACTTTAAAATCAAAGTGTGGCCAATGAAGATTGTAGGCAAGGTTGACCAAGTGATAGGCCGGTGCCGCTTCCTGCTCGTCGACAAAGCGCCACGATAAACCCAGTCGCGTGCTGTGGTCGACCTTGAGGCAGAGCCCCAAATCTGCGTTCCATCGCGGTGAAAACAAGGCGGCCGGATCATCGTCCAGCCGACGATTGCCGCTGTGGCTGTAGGCAACATTGGCAAACAGGCGGTGGCTGCCGACCAAATGCTGATAATCGAGCTCAAAACCGAAACGAGAGAAGTCGGTGCCGTTAAGGTAGACGGAACCGTTTTCGCCGTCGATGGGGGTGCGCAGGATAAAATTCTCGCCGCGCAAATGGTAGAGATTGGCCACGAAGATCCGCGTTGGGGTGGCGTAGTTGTAGGCGAGGTCGAAGGTTTTTACTTCCTCGGGTTGAAGCTGATCGTTGCCGCGCACAACGCCGGCGATATCGAGGCCGGTTTGAACGAAGTTAGGGCTGTTAAAGCCTTGTGATAGAAGAAACTTGAGCGAGGAAGCTTCGGAAAGGTGGTAAATGGCGGCAAGGCGCGGTTGGGTTTGCGCCATTTTTTGGCTGAGTTCGGTGTGGCGCAGTCCTACCAGGAGTCGCCAGGCGCCCAGGTAGGCGTCGACTTGGGTGAAAACGGCGGTTTCATCTTGGTGACCGGCACTCATGGTAAGGATGGGGGCGAGGTCGGCGTCGCGTGGTATGTGGCGATAGTGGCCGGATTGGCGGTGCTCGTACTCAGCGCCGCCCTGTAGCGAAAGATTTTGACCAAGCTGCCAGGTGAATCGCGTACCTAGCCGGGCGCGGTAGTTATCGCGGCCATGATCGTCGAAGACTTGAACGCCGTCGATGCGGCCGTCAAAGAGATTGTCAGTGGGAATGGTCAGATAAAAGTTGTTGTAATCGCCGTAGGTCTCACAATCCCAGCGGGGACCGTACCAGCGTTTGTGGACATGGAGCAGCCAGCCGTCGTAATTGAGTTCCGATTGGTTGATGAGTCGGGCGGGTCCGGCCAAACCGGTCGAAGTAGATGAAAAGGCGTGGGCGAGAATGGTTAAATCATCATCGTAGGTCAGCTTGGCCATGACTGAACGGGCTTTGCGGCGACGGGTGATGGTGCCCTGCGACGGCGTTCCTGGTGGAAAAAATGAGGGTGGTGGGCGATGACGAAATAAGCCTTGGTACCCGTTGTCATCGTAGAATTCGCCCGCGACTTGGGCGCGCCACAGGTTGTTCTGGAAGCGAATTTGGTGGAAAAAACCCAGCGCGCGTTGCCGGTGGGAACCGGTTGCGGCCGTCACTTGGGTATCGCCCTCGGTTTTGAGGACCACATTAATGACGGCGGCGGTGGCGTTGGTACCGTAAAGAACCGAGCCAGGTCCCCGAATAATTTCAATGTGACTCACGGCTGCTAAGGGAATACCGTGAAGCGGGTGGTCGCCGTGAGCGGCCTGCCAGTAAGGTACGCCGTCGAGCATGAACAACACTTTTTGATTGAAAAATTCATAAAGGCCACGCGCCATGAGGGTGGTGGTACCGATTTCCGTATCAATCGGAATCAAACCCGGGACCAGCGACAGCACCTCGACCAAATTATTGAGGCCCAGTTCTCGGTACTCGTCGACATCAATGCGGGAAACCACGGCCGGGGTACTGATGACATTTTCGGCGCGCAAGGCGGCCACCGACACATGAAGTTCGAGTAAATCCTTTAGAGCCAAGCCATGATCTTGCATATCAGTCGCCAGAGGCGAGGCCTCTTGGGCGCTCAGTCCTTCGGTGGCGACGATGATTAAAATCAAGAGGGACAGGGTCCGCATAAAGGATTCCTAATGCACAAAAGTTAAAGAGAAAACAGAGGATGAGGCACCGACCGGGGCCGCTCCGACCCGAGACCCAACCCCGCGGCGTTCTGGTGGGTCTGACAACCCTGGCGATGCAGCTCTACCTAGTGCGATTCATCCGATGATTTTGACCAAAAAGGCCGCGAGTGATCGCGTAAATCGTGCTTTTCGGGGCTTAGGCCGGGAGACGATGGTTGGTCTGTGGACCGCGGGTGGATTCGACAGGGAACGGCGTTCGGGTGGTTGAGGCCGGCAAGGTTCTCTTTTGGCGACAACCAGACTGGTGGCGGCCTCATATGGACCGAACAGGTAAAAGAGCGCGAGGTCGGCGAACGGCACGGCTTTAAAAAGCTGTCACATCCCCGCGAACAGGCACGTCAGTGAACTTGGAGAGTTATCCGTTGCGCTTTTTGTGTTCGCGGTTCTTTTCAAGCAGCGTACTCGTTTCTCAATGGCCATCGGCATTTTCTCAGATTTAATTAAAAAACCCGATTCGGTCTCGATCGTATCGTCATTGTGACCCGACCCTCGCGCAAACGGCTTAACTCGGCTAGACTAAAACCAAAAGTGAGCCATATGTGGCGGCGCAAACAGGCAATCAGTCGGCGTGCTTGGCGCCCGCAAAACGCGTCGCACGCTTCAAGTACGGCTTCGTTTTGGTCGGCCCCTGTCGTGCATGTCTTGCGCGATGTCCTCCACCTAAACCGTTCACTTTAGGTATGATCATCATGTGTCTCGTTGTTTTGGCGTGCTGGGTTTCGGTTTCGGTGGGCCTGTCCTATCCCGACCGGGAATGCGTCGCCTTTTTTCATTTTTCTTATGACCTGCTTTATGTTTTTTGCGCTTTTTAGAAACGCGCAATGATCGGAGTGATTCATGCCCGGTTTGTGGAAACGCCTCGAGGAAGCATTCGAGGCTTGCCACGCGATGGAAGGCGCGGAACGTGCGGCATATTTGGCGCAGCTCGAACAATCGGATCCCGATTTGTATATCGAGTTGTGCAGTCTGCTTGAAAGCGACGAACAAGCAGCCGCGGATTCCTTTTTCGAGGGGCCGGTGGTCAATCGCATCGACCCCGTCGACGACCCGCGAGCCATGATTGGTCAAGTTTTAGGGCCGTATCATTTGCGGCGCGTGATTGGTGAAGGGGGTATGGGTTTCGTCTTTGAGGCAGAGCAGGTCGCGCCGATTCGCCAGCGGGTTGCGCTAAAGGTCATTCGCAGCAGTATCGCCGGGGAGCGGACCCGCAAACGCTTTGATTTAGAAATACAGACATTGGCGCGGCTAAACCACGAACACATTGCCCAAGTCTTTTTATCGGGAATGACTGACAACGGTTTGGCCTATTTCGCGATGGAATTCGTGGAAGGCGTGCCTTTGGGCGATTACTGTCTGGAAAACCGCATTCCCATCGAAGAGCGCCTGCGGCTGTTTGCGCAAATCTGCCGGGCGGTTCACTACGCCCACCAACGTGGCATTATCCATCGCGATTTAAAACCGGCCAACATCCTCATTAAAAAAGTCGACGGGTTGATTGAGCCCAAGATCATCGACTTCGGCATCGCCAAGGCGGTGCAACCGGAGGAGGGCGGCGATCTCAGCTTCTTGATTGTGTCGCAACAGTTAACACTGCCAGGCATGGCCGTTGGAACGCTGTCCTACATGAGCCCAGAACAGACCCTGATCGACCAGGAAGGCATCGACCTACGCACCGATGTTTATTCGCTGGGTGTTTTGTTATACGAAATGTTGGTGGGCGTGCTGCCGCTTGACGAAACGCAATTACATGGCGACGCATGGGACCATGCCTTTAAAGCGATTCGCGAGACGAAACCAAAAATGCCGAGTCGGGCGGTCTTGCGCTCGGGTAGCGCGGTCGCCGAAACGCTGGCCGTGTCACGCGAGGTGCTGGCCAAGCGCTATCGCGGTGAATTGGATTGGATCGTCATGAAGGCGCTGGAAAAAGAAGCAGGGCGCCGCTACGGATCGGCAAAGGCGCTGGCCGACGATCTTGAGCGTTACTTGCAAAAACGGCCGGTTGCAGCGGGACCCCCAAGTCTGTTTTACCAACTCAAACGCTTTATTCAACGCAACTTATTGCTTTCGATTGGGGTTGCCATCCTCGTGCTCGGTATTTGTGCCGGCGTCTTTGGTTTGGTTTCCGGTTTGGTGCGAGCCCAGCGAGCGGAGATACGTATTCGCGAAGAGGCGGAAACCGCTCAAAAGACGATTGAATTGCTCGAGGAGTTCGTGGTCTCGGCCTCGCCGGTAAACTTCGGTCGCGATGTGAAGGTCCTCGATCAACTGCAGGCGTTTGGACCGCGCATTGAGGCGGCCGAGTGGCGTCCGGAGGTGCGCGCCTCACTCAACCATATTATTAGCAAGGCCTTCCGAGCTGTGGGTGCCCATGATGAGGCGTTGGTGCACATGGAGCGGGCGGCGTCGCTACGACGGCGTTTGTTGGGTCTGGGCCATGAGGAAACCCTGTTGAGCCAAGCGGAATTGGCTTTTCTAAAAAGTGAGCTGGAGCAGGCGCCGCAACAGATCCGTCGCTTTCGATTGCTTACTCAGGACTTGTTGCGCTATGTCAAAGGCGATCATGCCTTGGTGATCGAAAGTCGGCTTTACTTGTTGCGGGCCTATGTTGCCGTCGGCGACCAGCGCCATGCCGACCTGGTTGCCGCGCAGATTGCGGCCCGGTTGGGTCCAGACGGGCCGACTTACAAGGAAGGCCTGTATTTCGCTTTGAGTTTGGCCCATGAACAAGCGTTAGGAGCCTTTGGCCAGGGGCGCTATCAGGATTGTCTGCGCCGGCTTGAGGCGGTGGCGCCGGCCGATGAGGCCGAACCTGCCGCCCGCGCCCGTTTTCAATGGCTGCAAAATCGGGTTTTGGCGGCGCGTGCGCGATTTTACCTTGGTGAGCAAGAGCTTGCCCGGCGACAGTTGGCTGCAGCAATCGACCAAGCGGAACGTTGGTACGGTGAGGAGCACACTTATCCGGCCCAACTCAAGGTGACGCGCTTCGAGTTGGAGAACCTGAACCGGGCGCAGCGCTTGGATTTGGTGAGCCAAGTGATGGCGCCGCTGTTGGAATTTTTTCCAGCACCGTCACCGTTGTTTGATCCTGTCTTGGAAGGTTTGTGTCAACAACCCTTTAACGAAGATTCCCAAATGGTTGCGGCAGCGGTCATGGAGGCTTTTTTCAGACGTTATCATCGCAAAATTAGCCAACCCGGCTTGTTCATTGATTGGTTGGCCTGCTACGCTATGGTAGAGAACCAACGTGATCCAATCGCGGGTGAAGCGTTGGCTGACTTGGTCGTCGACCATTTACCCGCTGCCAATGCGGCGCAACGCGCGCGAATCATGCCCCCCTCGCGGGTCTTGTCTCTGCGCGACCCCTGGCGTTGCTTGGCCGAAAGCGGCAGTGCCGAACGATAACGGAGGCTTGTGTTTTGGATTGCAAGGCGAAAAGCGCCGAAGGTGGCGATTGGGCGGCTTATTTTTCTTGGCTGGCCGAGCAAGGTTGTCGCTTTCCCTATATTCAGGTCGCGCTGCATGCCGACGGTGAACGGGCGTTGCGTGCCAAAAAAAGTTTTGACGGCAAAGACGAGATCGTTTTTGTACCGCGCAGCTTGATGATTACCCCTGGATTGGTTCACCAGTCGCCGTTGGGGGCCTTGCTCAAAGAACACGATGTGCAGTTACACTCGTCGCAAACGTTGATTGCTTTGTTCATTTTGGAAGAGAAACGGCGTGGCAACAGTTATTGGCAATTTTTTCTCGATCACTTGCCCGAGACCTACGATCACATCCCCGCCTATTTTAGCGACGAACGCCTTGACGAGCTCAAGGGGTCGTTTACCTACCGGCCGATTCTCTACCGGCGCCAATTGATTCAGCGCGAATATGAAACTGTGCGGGACAAACTGGGGGCGGTGCGCGATTGGTCTTTCGAAGAAGTGCGTTGGGCCTTAACCGTGGTCAACACGCGCTGTTTTTCGCTGCCCAACGAAGAAGGCAAAGACGAACCGGTGGTGGTGCCTTTGGCCGACATGATGAATCACGGCGAACCGGCCAATGCTAAGTGGCGTTGTGATGAGCCGGGCGGCGGTTTGGTGATTCGCGCGCGTGGGCCCATTGCCGCCGGCCGCCAAATCACGATTAGCTACGGTCAAAAAACCAAGGGGCGCTTTTTCGCCAGTTACGGGTTCTTCGATTTGAACAATGATCGTTGGCAGGCGGTATTGCCGATTCACATCGACAAAGACGATCCCTATTTTGGCGAAAAGCAGACCTTTGTGCACCGCCAGCAAGGGCCGCGATTTGCGCTGCATTACCGCCGTTATGAAAAGCTGGCGCGTGCGTTGCGTGCCGTGCGCTGCCTGTTGACCGATTGGCACGTCGCCTGGGAACGGCGCATGGTGCTGGCCGGCAAGGTGGTTTCGCAGGAAAACGAACGCATGACGATGATGTATTTGGTCGGCCTTTGTCGCGATGCACTCGAAGCATTTCCACAGACCTTGGAAGAGGATCGCGCTCTGTTGTTGGACGAAACGCGTATGAGTCGATTGTCGCTACCCGAGCAGTCGGTAGTGCAGTTGCGCTGCTCCGAAAAACAGGTTTTAACGCGGGTTGCGGCCTTTGCGGCGAGTGTTGCCGACCTTTTAGAGGCCGACACCCAAGAGGTGTTGGAGGTCCTGGTTAAACCGGAGGCGGTCGAGGCCTGGCCACCTGCTTTGCGGCGCTGGTTCCAGTCGTGGTCGGAAGAAATGGTGCCGGTCTTGTTCGCAGAGAGTGGTTCGCGTCGGTTGGAAGAACCCCTGACGCGGCCCATGATTGGTGATGATGGTGAGGACGGCGACGAAGAGGCGATGCTGTCAGAGGATGCACCAAAATCGTCGGAAAAATGATGCGGGTGGCGTTGTTTGTCGCGCCTAAAAGATGAGCGCGATGCCGAGAATGACCACCAGCACGCCGACTAAGGCGCGCAGGCTAACGTGTTCGCCTTGCCACCAGGCAATCGCCAAACCGAAGATGGGCGAGGTCACCAGCAGGGTTTGGGCGATACCGGCGCTGGTGTACTTGAGTGCGATCTGTTGCAGCCACAAACCGGCGTAGGTACCAAGCAAGGTGGCACCGAGCAGCCACGGCCAAGGCTTGCCGGTTGCCGGCGCCACGCGCGCTGTTTGCCTCGGCTGTTTGCGCCGCAACGCGAACATGGGCAGTAGTGCGATGCCCGCCAGCAAACGGATCAGCGCGCTCCAGAGCGGGCCGACCTCGGTTTGGTTCAAGGCTGCGCTCGAAAGCACCGCGCCGCCGGCTTGAGCGCTCGCGGCCAGGGCGCCAAAGATAAAACCGGCTTTGGTCATGTGGCCGACGTGGGCGTTTTTGGGTGTCTGGCGCTCCATAATGACCCAGGCTATGCCGGCGGCGGCCACGCCGATGCCCAGCCACGCCCGTAACGGCAGGTGGTCTTTCAAAAAGAAAAAGGAGAGCAAGGCGGCAATCGGCGGCGCCAGGGTTTCCATGACCAAGGCATAACGAACACCGACGCGGTTGAGGCATTCGAAGAAGAAGGTATCACCTAAACCAATGCCCAGAGCGCCGCTGACCAGCAATAAAATCCAGGCTTTGGGCGGCACCGAAACCCACAATTCGCCGCCGAGGGCAAGGGTAAGGCCAATCATGGTCACGCCGATGAGTCCTTTGTACAGATTCAGTCGAACCGGTGAGTAGCTGTTGCCGAGTTTGCGGAAAAACAGGGCGGCCAGCGACCAAAAAGCGGCTGCGGCCAGGGCGGCGATTTCGCCGTGGTGGGCGTTGATGACATCCATGAAGGTCCCTCCGGCGCCGACACGGGGCGGCGACCATGGCGACTATACCGCAAAAACGCCAATGGCTTCATGGGTTTGCAGGAAGGCCGGGTAAAAGTCGCAAGGCTTTTAGGTGATTGTTGTTATATGGTAGTTCAAAATAATGTGAGGGCCCCGGCCGCGCGAGTTGCTTTTCAGGAATTTGCAAGGTTTGGTCGATAATCATTAAAGGACGGCTTGAGCCGTCGAGGCGATGCGGCAAGCTTAGGAATGAGATAGGTTATGACCGAACCACAGCATGGGCAAGACGGATTGGGCGATGGCGAGCCCTGGCTGCGCTACCGCCGCATCGGTCCCTATAAGATTCAGCGCGAGTTGGGTCAGGGCGGCACCGGCCTGGTGCTGTTGGGTATTCGCGAGGACGATACCCGCAAACAGGTCGCGGTGAAGGTGTTGAAGCGCGGTATGGACAGCGGTGAAATCCTGCACCGCTTTTACCAGGAGCGATCCATCTTAGCCTCGCTCAGTCATCCCTACATCGCTCAGCTCTACGATGTTGGGTGCACCGAGGACGGCCTTCCGTATTTTGTCATGGAATATGTCGATGGTCTCAGCCTGGTGCGCTATGCGGCCGCACGACGGCTCACCCTTCACGCGCGCCTCAAATTGTTTCTGCGGATTTGCGAGGCGGTCAACTACGCCCACCAAAAGCTGGTCGTGCACCGCGATCTCAAACCCGCCAATATTTTGGTGACCCAACAAGGCGATCCCAAATTACTTGATTTCGGTATCGCCGGCCTGGTTCGCGATGATCAGGAAGAGGTCGTCACCGATTATCACCATCGCATGCTCACCCTTGAATACGCCAGCCCGGAACAGCTTCGCGGCGAACCGCTGGGTACGACCACCGACGTCTATTCCAGCGGCGTCATCCTCTACGAGTTGCTGACCGGCAAGCGTCCGTTTCAGTTCACCGGGAAAAACGCCATGCAGGCGGCTGATCATCTGGCTTCGCAAACCATGCCGCCACGACCCAGTGCCACCGTGCCGCAACGCAAATTGTCCACGCTCGAATTAAACCAAATTAGCGATGCTTTTAAAGGCTCCTGGTACCGCAAATTATTCTTGCGTTTGCGGGGGAGCCGCATTGATCGCGACCTCGACCGCATTGTTCTCAAGGCGCTGCATTTCCGCAGGGAAGACCGCTATGCGAGTATCGAAGCTTTGGCAGGCGACGTGCGCCGGTACTTACGCGGCTTGCCGATCAAAGCCCGACCACAGAGTTTCGGATACCGGGTGAATCGTTTCTTTAAGCGCAATCGAGTGCCGATTTTGGCTTCGGTTCTCGCGGCGGGTTTGGTTCTGGGTTCCACACTGCAGGCCTGGCGCAAGCAGCACGAAGCCGCGGTACAGCGTGACGAAACGGAAATTCTCGTGTCTTTTATGACCGACTTGTTTCAGTTAGACGGTTCGGTTGATGCTTATGGCGACGAGGTTTCGGCCAAGTTGTTGTTGGACCGCGCCGCGCGCAAGCTCGGTCAAGATTTGGATGCCTTGCCCACGATTCGCGGTGAGTTGCGCATTAAAGTGGGCCTCGCTTACGATGGCTTGGGTTTGTACGAAGATGCCTGGCATGTTTTTCAGGATGCGTTGCGCGACACCGAAAACGCCTATGGTCCCGACAGTCTGGAGACCGCCAATGTGCTTTATGAAGCTTCCTTGCTGGCAAGCGAAAGCCGCTATCACGATCAGGTTCGCTTGATGTTGGAGCGGGCGCTCAAAATCCGTATTGCTGCTTATGGCGAAAAACACCAAGAGGTCTGGAATGTGCTTAGCTTGCTCGGCTATTACTACCAAATCGTCGGTGATCTCAGTCGCGCCGAACACTATTACCGCCGCTCCTATGAGGGCCGACTCGAACATTTGGGACCTGACCATCCCCATTTAATGGAGAGCATCAATCAACTTTCGATTATTGCCATGCACGATAGCGACTGCGAAAAAGCGGCCGACGGCTTCAAGCGCGTGATTGATTTCGACACGCGCACCAAGGGGCCGTTATCGCGCGATACCGTCGCGCTTCTGGGCAACCTTGGTTTGGTGTATGTCGATTGCGGCAATTACGAACAGGCGATTGCCTATCATTCGGAACAACTGCAGCGCAGCCGACGCATTTACCAGCCGAACCATCCTTATTTGGCGGCTGCTTTAATTTTCCTGGCCGATGCCATGCGGGCGGGTGGGCGCCTCACGGAAGCTGAAGCCCTCTTGCAGGAAGGCCTTGAGGTGTTGGACAAAACCCTGCATCCCGATCACACTTACTACGGCAAACTGCGTTTGGTGTTGGGTCGGACTTACTGCGATATGGGCCGCTACGATATGGCCGAGGCCGAGTTAAACCAGACGCTTCGAATTAACACCCTCAATTTCGGCGCCACCCATTACCGCACCGCCCGCGCACTCATGGCCCGTGCTGATTTGGCCTACCGTCGCGATGATGTGCGCGGTGCCGAAAACGACGCTCGCAATGCTTTGGAGATCTTTGAGCGCTTGTACGGTACTAATTACTTCCGTACTGCTTACGCGCGGGTGCTGGTTGGCGTTTGCCTCATCCGATTGGGACGCGTCGAGGAAGGGGAGCGGTTTGCCATGGCCGGTTACCAAGTGTTGAACAAAGTTCAGCCCGATGGAGAGTACACCAAACTTACCAAAGACCGCTTGGGTGCCCTGGGCCTAAACAGCTTGTGACGCCGTAAATAATGCGGTTAGTTGCTGTGGTCTAACACAGGATCTTGCATGTTTGCGAGCACGCCGTCCCAAAGCGTGATGCGACTTTGCAGGGCGTTGCGTGCCGCCGCATGAACCCGCGCCCACGCTTGTTCACGGTTGCCGCAAATGAGGTTGATCATTTCTTCGGCCAAGTGGCTGTGGCTGTCGCCGTCAAGCTCGATGTGGCGGACCAAATAGGTGTGAAATAGTTGGAAGGCGTGCGGTTGATCTTCCGCGAGTCCGGCGACAAGCGCGCGAAACATGTCGGGAATCACTTCCTCACGGCCAAAGGTGAATGCGGCGGCGATCGAGGCGGCATCGTTGGCGTCGATAAAGGAGAAGGTGTCCTGAACAAAAGCAGCGGCGGGTTCGGGCACATGGGCGCGTTCAGCGGCGGTTTCAACGGGATGACCGATGGCGGCGACCTGACAGAAGCGTTCTACCGGGCCGGTGGCGACGCCGGCCTGCTGCATGGCGGCTAAGTAAAGCTCAAAATGGCTCATGACGGTGCCGTCTTCCAGAAGATCGGATTCTTCTTCAAGCACGATTTGGTTAATGAAGCGACGAATGCGGGGATCGCCTTTGGGCTGCCAGGGCACCGTGGTACCCGTCAGCATTTGTTGGAGTTTTTTGAGTAAACTCATGAAATCCCAGACCGCATAGACGTGGTGTGCCATAAAAAAACGAACCTGGTCGGGATGGGCGACGGTGCGGTAGATAGGATGTTCTTTGAGCTGACGGCGCAGCGGTAAAAGATCTTGTTTGATGGACGAAATCGAATGCAAAAGGACGCTCCCCATGGTGAAAACAGAAGGCGTGCCGTTGGGAAAAGGTCAGCAACGGCAAACTAACAAAAGATAAACGAAAAAGGTCTATGTGTGAAGCGACAACCCGGTCGTCGCGGCAATCGGTGGTTTTAAAACAGCGGCCTGGGCACCAAATCCTTTTCTTGTTGCCACGATTCATCCAGCAGTTTGCTTACGTAACGCGAACCGTGATCGCACAAAAACGTGACGATGGTTTTGCCGCTATCACGGTGTGCGCAGGCTGTTTGATAAGCCGCCGCGAGGTTCAGCGCCGATGAGGTACCGAGAAACAGGCCGTCGTGGCGACTGACATGAAACAGGGTATCAATCATCGCACGATCACTGATGCGCAGCGCGTCGTCGACGTTGGCGCGTGCAAGGTTGGCGGTTAAACGCTTGATACCGATACCTTCGGTCACGCTGCCGCCGTCACCGGTGAAGCAGCCCGTTTTGAAGTAGTCGTGGACACCGGAGCCATGGGGATCGGCGGCAATCACCCGCACCTGAGCGATCTGTTCTTTGAGATAGGCGCTGGTGCCGCCCAGCGTCCCGCCGGTCCCGCAGGCTGATACGAGAAAGTCGAGGCGACCGGCACACTGTTCGGCGATTTCAGGGCCGGTGGTGTCGTAGTGAATTTGCGCGTTGGCGGTATTTTCAAATTGGTCGGCCCAGACCGCGCCTGGCAACGTGGCCGCCAAGCGTTTGGCTTGGTGGTAAAAATGGTCGGGATTGCTAAACGGGCAGGGAGGAACGGCGCGAACCTCGGCACCCAGAGCGGTGAGCATTTGGTACTTTTCTTGGGCCTGGTTGTTGGGCATGGTGAGAATCACTTGGTAACCGCGCTCCGCCGCCAAGGTTGCTAAACCAATGCCGGTATTGCCGGCGGTGCCCTCGACCAAGGTGCCGCCTGGTTGTAACGCGCCCGACCGTTCCGCCGCCGCAATCATACCTTTGGCGGCGCGGTCTTTAATGCTGCCGCCGGGATTGAGGAACTCGGCTTTGCCGTAAATGTTGCAGCCGGTTTGTTCCGACAATGACTTGATGCGAATCAGCGGGGTATTGCCGACACTGTCCCACACGCTTTCGGTTCGTTTCAAAGTGACCTCTTCTGGCTGTGGCCCGTGGATTAATGGAAAAGACAGTCCAAGGGTGAATTTGTTCCAATTGCTAACAAAATAGCACAATCACGGTCTTTTTGCCTTAGCGGGCCGGCCTAGTCGGGCGGGGAAAAGGCCGCCCGTGCCGCATTGACTTGCTCACGCACAAAACAACCTTCAACGTGGTCGTTTACCAAACCCATCGCCTGCATAAAGGCGTAGGCTGTAGTTGGTCCCACAAAGGTCCAGCCGCGCTTTTTCAGGGCTTTGGACAGCGCTTTTGATTGTTCGGTCTGACCCAGTGTGCGCAGTACTTGGAAACTGCATACGTCCGGTCGCTGCGCGGCTTTGGGTTCGAATTGCCAAAAAAAGGCGGCGAGGCTGCCAAACTCGGCGCGCATTTCACAAGCGCGCGCCGCGTTGTTAATGGTGGCTTCGATTTTGCGGCGGTTGCGCACAATGCCGGTGTCTTGCATGAGCCTGGCTACGTCGGCTTCATTCATGCGGGCCACTTTGTCGAAATCGAATTGGTGAAAGGCCGCGCGGAAAGACTCGCGTTTGCGCAAGATGGTCAGCCACGACAAGCCGGACTGAAAACCCTCTAAACAGATTTTTTCGAAAAGGCGGCGGTCGTCGCTGACCGGAAACCCCCATTCATTGTCGTGATAGTGGCGATAGGGCGTGTCCTCACCCGGCCACCAACAACCGTGGCGACCGTCGGCGCGTTTGATAAGACCGTTCTCGTGTTCGACCATGGTGCCCTCGCGGCGGCAGGTTTTGCCTTGGTGGTTTGTTTATCGAGGCTAAGCGACGAGCTTCTTCCTGAAGTGTGCACTTCGGGTCTAACCCAGTGCGCAAGATGCCGGGCCGGTGCAACAGTGGGTGTTGACTTGAGCGATGCATCGCTAAGTTTCGGTTCCCGGTTATAACACAGACGGCGGTTGCTCATCCATGGCGCATGGCGCCGGCGCGATTAGGGGTTGCCATTCTGTGAGGAAGGCGACGGTGTTTGGTTGCCGAGTAAACCCAAGCGCACCAAGGTTTCGCATAGATCTTTTTGGGTCAGGGGTTTGGCGATGTAATCGTCCATCCCGGCATCCAAACAGCGCTCGCGGTCGCCGCGCATGGCATTGGCGGTAATGGCCACAATGGTTTGGTGACGTCCTTGATCTGTCTCCCACTCGCGAATGAGACGCGTGGCGCGGTATCCGTCCATCTTGGGCATGTGGCAATCCATGAGCACCAAGTCAAAGGTTTCCTTCTTCATGCGTGCCAAGGCTTGTTCGCCGTCCTCGGCAAAGGTGACGTTGAAACCCAAGGCCTTGAGCAGGCCGGAGGTGACGATGGCGTTGGTTGCATTGTCTTCAACCAACAATATATCCGCTTTGTGGCCGGCTTCTGGGTGAAGTAGGTTCATCGCTTCGGCCGGAATTGGGTTGTTCGTCGGTTGATGCGGTGCCCCGATATGATCGGCCAACTTGCGCAATACCAAATTGGGATTGATCGGTTTGCGCATGTGCGTGCCGTGTCGGCGAGTGGCGTCGGTAATCGGTGACATACTGACGAAAACCAGGGCGGCGCGACAATCGCCGGCGTGCTGTTCCAACCAGCGTCCCAAAGCCGAAGCACTGATTTGGTCGACATCACACAACAGCATCGCTTTGTTCATTTGGCAAACTTGGTCCGGCGGCATGTCCGGCGAGCGAATATCGATGCACTCGACGTGGGCGCGCGTCAAGTGGGGCGCAATGCTTTCGTACAACAGGGGTTTTGAGGACCAGACAAAAACGGCGGTGCCTTCTGGGCCACCGTGGAAGGGTTCAAACATGCGGTCGGGGCCACGTTTCATGTCGATTTCAAACCAAAAGCGCGAGCCGACGCCGACCTTACTGGCCACGCGCAAGGTTCCACCCATGAGTTCGACCAGCCGCGCGCAAATCGCCAAACCCAAGCCGGTGCCACCGAAGCGACGTGTCGTCGAGGAATCAACCTGGCTGAACTTATCGAAAATGGAATCCAATTCTTCGGGTGGGATGCCGCTGCCGGTGTCGGTCACTTCGTAGCGCAGTACCATGGTGTCACCGTTTTGGCTCATGCGTTTGGCTTCAATTAATATATGGCCGTGGGCGGTGAACTTGGCGGCGTTGCCGGCCAGGTTCAGCATGACTTGACGCAACCGCCCTTCATCGCCGTGGACCAGGGCCGGTAAATCGGGATCGATGTTGATGGCGAGTTCAACCGGCTTTTGTTGTAACTTCACCGCAACCAATTCGCCCACCGACCACAGCGTTTCGTGCAGCGGAAAGGCGTTGCACTCCAACTCCAGTTTGCCCGCCTCAATTTTGGAAAGATCGAGAATGTCATTGAGGATGCCGAGCAGGTGGGTGGAGCTTTTGCGAATCAAGGCGACAATGTCGCGCTGATCTTGGTTTAGCTCCATTTGGTGTAACAATTCGGCGCCGCCGAGAATGCCGTTCATGGGCGTGCGAATTTCATGGCTCATGTTGGCAAGAAACTCACTTTTAGCGCGGTTGGCGGTTTCGGCGGCTTCTTTGGCATGGCGCAAGTCGCTTTCCATGCGTTTGCGTTCGGTGGTGTCGGCGGCCACGGCAACCACCATGCCGTCTTCTTTGAGCAAGGCCGCGTGCCAGGTGATCCAGCGCCAATTACCGTCGCGGTGGCGAATGCGGTTCTCGAAAAACGAGATGTCTTTACCTTTGAGCAAATCGCGCCAAGCGGCCCGCGTTTGCCGGCTGTCTTTTGGATGCACCGCCGCAAAAAAACGTTTGGGTGAAAACCAGTCGCGTGCGCGGCCCAAGGCCCGTTCCGCTGCTTGATTAACCTCGAGGAAATGGCCCTTGGTGTTCATAATAAACAGCATTTGCGGTGACTTTTGGAAGAATTTGCCACGCTCGCGTGATAGCTGGTTCATGCGTTCGGTGTTGCGGCGAAACACTTCGAGGGCGGCCAACATGTCACCAATTTCGTCGTGATAACGGGGTTTCGGCAAGGCCACATCGGTGGTACCGGTCGCCAGCAGGGTCATGCGTTCGGTCACCAACTGAACCGGCACCAACACGCGTCGGCGAATGGTTAACATAAAGCCGAGGGCTATTGCGCCCAGCACCAGGCAGGCAAACAGCACCAGCATTAACTGGCGATTGGCCGTGCGTGAGGTTTCGCTGAGGATGTGTTCCGTTGGCTGCGAGATTTGCGACTCAAAGTGGCCGATGCTCGTCAGCACGCGTTTGAGTTCATCGAGCCAATCGCCCGGCGCCAACTGGGAGGCGTCTTCCAAAAGGGCCGCCGCGTAAATTTTGCGGCGCATGGTGTCGAGTTTTTCGAACTGCGCGTTCATCTCCTCGAAAGCGGTGACCATTTGTTGGGCATTGTCGTTGTCGCGATTTTGTTCCACCAACTGCGCCAAAACGGTGCGATCACGGTCGGCCAACTCGCGAATTAGCGTCAAACGTTGCGTGAGTCGGTCCATGTTCTCTTTGCCAAAACCCTCGCCGCCGGCCATGACCCACATCAACAGCGTGCCCTCGCGGACGGTGGTTTCGTAAAGTTGGGCCGAGGCGGCGCGCGTAAGTAAGGTTTGGCGCAACAGGTGTTGCCCTGGCGTTTGTGCCTGGGGTGATGTTGCTGCGCAACAAGCGGAAAAGGTGAAATAACGACGAGAAACTCTCGACCCAGGTATCCTGATGCAGGCCGCGCTGGGAAACCAAAGCCGAACGCAGTGTTTGCAACTCCAAGTATTGATTGCGGCAGCGTTCCGTCAGGGTCACCGCTACTTGGTTGTCGTTGGCCAAGGCGTGAACGGCGATTTGGTCTAGGGTGGCGTTGACCAGTTGGTCGTTGCGGCTTTGTAACTCTTTGAGGGTTGGCAGAATAGCGGCCCGCGTTTCGCGATTAGAAACCATGAGCAGCATGCCGTGTGCGACCTCGCCGCCCAAGGCGCGGTCCATTTCGTGAATGCCGTTGACCATGTGGTTCGCTTCGAGAAAGTAACGGGCTTGGTTGCGCGAATCAATCGCGTCACGGGCTAAAAAAATGGCGAGAAAAAGAACCAATCCCGTCAGCGTGGTGGTGACCAGCACCAGTAACAGGCGCACATTGATGCGGATTTTTCTCGATGATACGGCCATGAATAGGCCCCTTAAAACGTGTAGGTGCAGGTCAAACGGTAGGCGCGTTCCAGCTCAATCCCGCCGGTGCGGAAACCGTTGATGAAGGTCAAGGTCGGTACTTCGCGATGTTTTTCCAGCAGATTGAAACCACTGAGGCGAACCCGCCAATGCGAACTAAAGCGACGACTGCCGTGGAGGTTCCACACCGTATAGGCGTCTTGTTCACCTTGCAGAACCGGCGGCACGTTGAGTGAGGTTGCTGAGAAACGGTAGTTGTCGACCCAGTATAGCTCGCTCTGCAGGAGACTCTGTTTGCCATGGTAGTCGACGGTGAGGTTGGCGCGGTGGTTAATTTGGTTGTCCTCCAGGCGGTTGAACACGCCGTAGGGTTCGATCGGCGTGTCCTCGAGGTCAAACCAGGTTGTGTTGAGCCGCACATCTATTTTGGGATCCGCGAAGTGCCACAATAGCTCGGCCTCTATACCGTAGTGTTCGGTGTCGGCACTGTTGACGAAGGTAAAATCGGCCAAGTTGTTTTGGCCGGGGAAAGGCAAAAACACGGCCGGTTCGATGATGTTCTCGCCTTCGCCGACATAGGCGTTGAGGCGTAATTGATGACGGTTGGTACCGAAGGTATGGGTGTAACTTAGTTCCAGTTGGGAAAGGCCTTCCGGCTTGAGAAACGGGTTCCCGTACGCTTCGTTTTGGGTGAAACGAAAATCTTGAGATAGTTCAATCAGTGACGGAATGTGGTGTCCGTGTGAAAAGGAAAAACGCAGGTTGCTTTGGGTGCCGATTTTCCAATTAATCGCGGTTGAATAGCTGTATTCTTCGCCACCTGGCTCGGGCGCGTCGTTGACCGGGACGACGGGATCAAGCGCGTTAATTTCGGTACTGCGTGTGCTTTTCCAGTGATCGAATCGTGCCGATGTGTTCCACGCCGCCCGCGTATTGAGCTGCACGTGCCACATGGCGGAGAAACTGAGCGTTTGAATCGACAATTCGCGCTCGAAGCGATCGGTCGGCGCGGTAAAGGTGACCGCACTGCGCCGGAATTCACCCTCCAAACGCAGCACGTGTTTGGGTGAAACCGAAAACAGGTTGGCCAAGGCGGCGCGGCGAAACTCGCTTTCGAGTGGCGGCACATTTTGCGTCCCGCCGAAGCGCAAGGTGTCAAAGGTAACTTCGCTGTTGTAGGCTTGCAGGTCGACCTGGATCAAGCCTTGTTCCGTATCATTGGTCAGGTTGAGGTCGAAGAAAAACTGTTCGGTTGCTTGTTTGCCGCGCGATGCGCCAGGGCCGAGCACGTCGAAGGCGTTGTCGTTGTAGCCAAGGTGGAAAAGCAAGTCGGTGGTGGCATCGGCCAGCCAGTGTGCCTCGGCGCTGAAGGCCGTGCGTTCCAGCGAATCCTCGACCGGGACGCGTCCGTCCGGCAAATCGTCATTCTCGAACCCTTCCGATTCTTCGCGACCCGCCGACAGGCGCACCGCAAAGCGCTCGCTCAGGCGCAAGGGGGTCGAGAGTGCCAAACGCGAGCCTTCGGGTTCTTGGATTTCGGCCGTCAGACGCGTTTCTTTGATTTTGTGGGGCGTTCGGGTAATGAGATTGATCACGCCGAGTTCTGCATTGAAGCCGTACAACGACGAGGCCGGCCCTCGCACCAGCTCAATTTGTTCGAGGTCCTGGAGCTCGATGGCAAAACTGTGCCAAAAGACGGTGCCGTAAACGTCGAGGTAGACCTGGTGCCCGTTAATCAGGACCAAGGTGCGGTTGGCGAGGAGTTGGTTGTAGCCGCGGATGCTGAGGTCGGCATGGCTCTGAAAGGTACGCGCCACCTCAACGCCGGTGTAGCGGCGCAGGAGCTCGGGAATATCGCGCGCGCCGCTGGCCAAAATTTCTTGGCGGGTAATGATTTCCATCGACACCGGCACATCGGACAGGCGCTGCGGTTTGCCGGTGGCACCGGCGGTGACCGGTTCGTCATAGAGTGATGCAAGGCCTTCGTAATCGATGCTTTGCGACCACGCCGGCGTCGCGGCGACCACCATGACCCAAAGGGCCGACAAGAGGATTCGTTTCATGGCTACAACCTCTTTGCCGTGTACATAAACGCGGCATCGAAGTCGATGCGATTGCGTTTCATGTTTTTTTGATTGATGAAAATTTCAATGCCGGCGCGGGTTTCAAAAGATACCACGCAACCCTCGGAGTTGGCGCATTCACGATCCATGCTCAATGTCAGCAGCGAACGTTCAAACGCGATTTGGGCGATCTGCTCGTAATAAGCGGATAGGTGGCGGGTGATAAACAGCACTTTGGCGGTCTCATTGGTTGCTAGCGCGTTGATTGGGATTAATTCGATTGCCATTGACCGGGCGGCGGGTTCACTGTCGAGCAAATGTTGCAAAGCGAGGGCCTCCTCTTCAGAGGCGCTGTCCTCCGGATTAAAAACAATCCCGAGATGAATGGTGTCGACGCCCTGTAAATTTCGGACGTACTGCAGCGTGCGCAACAAAATGCGCGCGTCGCGTGGATGAAGCGGTGCTTTGTCGCCGCCGGCAAATACGGGAGCGGCGCTCAGCAACAACAGCAAGCACCATCCCATGCGGCACCATCGGCGGGCACAGGTGCGCGCCGTGAGCGGTTGGATTGGTGCGAGGGAAAACGAAAACAATTGCCGCTCCTGCGCGGAATCAATGCGAATACCGGCCAACGAAACCAAGCACAGATGCGGGTCGCAACCTAACGAAGGGCGCCGCGGCCTGAGGTAAAAGGGTAGAGGGTCGTGAAGCTGTAAGGTAGCTCGTTTATATCACGCGTTTCGGCAAGCCACAACGAAACCTAAAGAATCCGTGAAGGGCGACATGGAACGGGACCTCTGCCTTTTCGGTCGATGATTAACCCACGGCCGTGGTTTCCTCGCTGTCGATATTGTGTTCCTGGTTGGGATCAATTTCTAAATAGCGGCTTAGGTAGTGGACCGCAAGGTAAAGCGGACCCGTGTCCAGCAAAGCGACGACCATTTTGAACAAATAACCCGAGCCGATTAGGACCAGGAGATTCTTGAGCTCCATTTCTCCGCGCCAATAGGCCGCTCCGAAGGTAATGCTAATAACCATGACCGTGTCAACCAACTGACTAATCAACGTGCTGCCGTTGTTGCGCAGCCATAAATGCTTGCCGTTGGTTAGCCTTTTCCAAAAGTGGAACAGGCTGACATCGCACAATTGGGCCGCCATGTAAGCGAACATCGAAGCGATCATCGAGCCCGCCGCGCAAGCGTAAAGCACCGAAAAAAACGAAACCTTACCGGCGACTTGGCGACCGTCGGCCAAATAAATTGGCTCGCTGAGCTGAAGGAACTGCCATGGTGCTTGCGAGGCTTCGGCCACATCGGGACTGATCTCACCCAGCCACAGGGTTCCGATGACCATGAGGTTCACCACCAAACCCACCATGACCAGCCAATTGGCGCGGCGTTTGCCGTACAACTCACTGATTAGGTCGGTACACAGAAATGTCAGCGGGTAGGGCAGCACGCCGACCGCGAGGGCCAAGGGGCCGATGTGGATGAACTTGGTAATACCGATTATGTTGAGCATCGCCATGGCGCCGATAAAGATGCCGGCCAGCATTAAAAACACGCGTTCACGACGCTCGTGTAGTTCAGCAGATACAGGGGCGGCTGTACGAATCAATGGAAACCTCGTTGTGGAGACAAGTGTGCCCCATCCTAGCACAAGCCGCCTGAAACCAACGGCAACGTCCAACGCGCGGTTGGGCGGCATCATGCCGCCGTCGCTTGGCGCTAAACCAAAAAGGCGCGATCCTTAGCGACGGATCTGGTCAAGACTCTGGGCTGCAACAGCTTGTACAATGCGCCACCCAACCGGCTGGTGCCTGTTCTCGTTAACCAAGCTACTGCATTTCAGACCGTTGACCAAAATCAATAACCCTTATCGCGCCGATTCGGTTAAAGGTTGTCCTCGATGATGTGTTGAATCATTTCGAACACCTCTTCCGGGGATTCTTCGCCCACCGTAAACCGCGCCAAGGTTTCGTCGCGGTCGAAGGCTTCGGCAAAAAAGCCGGAAAAGCCGCGGGCGCGTCGGTCAATTTCCATCAAAACCTCGACGTAGTCGCCATTGTGGTTAAAGACGACTTCGACTTCGTCAAGGCGACGGTAGTAAGGCCCGGCGCAAGGTTTAAACTCAAATTCCTGAATGAAGGGGAGTCGCGAGCGCCAGTTGCCGCCGACTTCTTCACATGTTGCCTCAACCAACTGGAACCCCAAATCCTCGAGGGCTTGGAAGACGTTGGCCTGCATCGCGTCGGGCTGGATTTGGAAATAATCGCGGTCACCTGGATCAATAGCGGACTTAATGTCGAGGCCGGTTTGCAGCCAAATTTTAGTGCCGCCGAAGGTTAACGGCGCATCCCACGGGACTTCCATGTCGATGGCCAGTTCCAATTCCTCGCCTGGCTGGATCAATATCGATTCACCTACCTTGAACTGGTCGATCGTCGCCGTGCGTGTGACCGTTTCCTCTTCGCCTTCCGCGTTTTCGCGTTCACCGAGGTAGTTGCAGTGCATGGAGAAGTAAAGTGCGTCGATTTGCTGTTCGACGCTGCCGCCTTTGATTTTGACAATCGCATCCAAGGGTTCGCCGACGCGATAAAGCTCGCGGTCCAGGATCGTATCGACCTTGGCTGCGCCAATTCCAACCTTGGAGAAAACTTTTTTAAAAAAAGACATAAAACCACCTTCTTTGCCCGGTTTGAGGATGAGTTGGGGTACGCGGATATCTCTCAAACGATATCACAGCTCGCCCCTTCGCGAACTTGGACCTTAAGTGAACGGAACGCGGCGGTGCTTCAGCGCCGTCTGCCGGATCGGAATGTGCCGAAAAAAAGGCGGCGGCTTCGCCACCTAGCCCGGATCTTAAAGGCATATGTCGCACCAACATCCGGCACCCGCATCGCAAACTTTAAGGTCGGAACGCAAGCGCAGGCGCCGGCTGTTGTTAGAAGGGGCCGTCGAATCAGACCTTTGTCTTGGTGTACGCGGCGCGTTGGCTTTTCTCATCAAAATGACACATTCGGCAATTTGCCTGCCCTTGTCAACCGGTGAATTTGATAAAATTCGTTACACGCAAGCGATAGGAATGACGTCGATTGACCCTGGGCAACGGCATGGGAAGGTCATCTTTGACACGCTCCAACAAGATAATGGTGGAATCGCAAATTAAAAGTCGCGGTATTAGTGACGAACGGGTGCTGGCGGCCATGTTGGAAGTGCCGCGCGCCGCCTTTGTGCCGCCCGAGTACCGGCAATTTGCCTATGCCGATTGCCCGCTGCCGATTCCCGCCGGACAAACCATTTCGCAGCCCTACATGGTGGCCGCCATGAGCGAGTTTCTGCAGCTCGACGGGCAGTCTAAAGTGCTCGAGGTCGGCACCGGATGCGGTTATCAAACCGCCGTGTTGGCCAAGCTGGCCGGCAGCGTCTACAGCGTTGAAATTCTCGAAGAGCTGTCGCGCGGTGCTCAGGAAGTGTTGCGGTCACTCGGGTTTACCAACATTCAATTCAAGGTTGGCGACGGCTGGTTTGGTTGGGCAGAGCAGGGACCCTTCGACGCCATTATGGTCACCGCCGCACCCGACCAAATACCGAGCCCGCTGCTGGCGCAGCTCAAGCCCGGCGGCCGCATGATTATTCCGATCGGTCCGGAAGGCGGCATGCAGTACCTGCACTTGGTCGAGAAGACACGGGAACAAGAGATCGTGCTGCACAACGTGATGGCGGTGCGTTTCGTTCCTCTAACCGGTGATCATTAACGAAACCGGTGAGGCTTCACCAAAGTTCTTGTAGCGAGCGCGCCGCCACATAGGTCCGACTGCGCAGGGGGCGAACTTCGGTAAAGGCGTCGACCACACCGTCGCGCATGAGGCGATCCACGCCTTCGGCGTCGTAAACAAATCCCTCACAACAGGGCTTGTTGATTTGGAAGGCGTGTTCGGGATCAAATGACTGGTCACAGTGACGACAAGCGCCGCGTTCACTGTTGACCTCTTGGAGGATATCGACTTCGAAGCTGTGGTTGCACTCGTGGCACAACACTTGGGAAGCCTGTTGCGGGATGACGGCGGTTTCGATTTGGTGGTTGTGCTTGCACAGCGGGCAGGTCAAAGTCACGGGATAGACATGTTTTTGAGCCATCACTTTCTCCGTTGGGACAAAAAGTTTGTCGGTAGTGCCGTTAGGCTGGTCGCTGGAAGGGAGAATGAGGTTTCGCTGGGGCTTGGGTCGCGTCCCGGCAACGCGATGACCTTTAAAAGAACCGCAACCGCGCTTTGCCGCCCGTCGATACATAGGGGACTCGCCGCCTTGGCGACCCAGGACGCGGGGGACTTACCGCACAGGTTACAATGATGGTGTAATCTAATTTAACGCCGTGTCTTGAGTTTTCATAATGGCGAACCGACTTTGGTGAGCGGGCGCACGCTTTTTTCTTTGAACTCTTGCCGTGTGACCGATGCTTCGGTCAAACAACCCTTATTCAGGCTTGCACTGATCGCTGTAGGCCGGTGGCATTTCGCCGTCTTGCGGTGGCTCCTCGTCCAGAAAACCAAGGTGTAAGGCTTCGACAACCTTAAGGCACGTTTCCAGCTCGGCGGCGTCAATGGTTTGCGCGACGGCGGCTAAATTGGCCGCTTCTCCGGCGCGAATCGCTTCAAAGGCGTCGCGGCCCTTGTCGGTGACCACCAGCAGTTGCGAGCGGCGATGGGCCGGATTCTTTTGTTTGGTCAGCAGCTCCTCGGCCAAATTATCGTTGACCATACGCTGGACGTACTGACGTCCGGTTCCCATCAGTTCGGCGATACGGGGGACCGAGATGGGGCCGGCCTCGTAAACCAGCTCTAAAATGGCGCGCATGCCGACCGAGATCCCGGTGTCGGCGAGATTTTTCTCAACCGCGCGACCCAAGTTGCGGTAGAGCGGGCGAATGAAGCGAATGAGGTCGTAGAGGCGAGCGGGTTCTGCGTGCATCAGCGTGGTTCCTTTATGGATGGGTTGGGGCCCATTGTAGGGGACCAGGGGCGTTCCGCCAAGACATTGGCCGGCGCAGGGACGTCGCCGGTTGGGGGAAGAGGGCGTTTGTCGGTCGCAAACGCCGGCGGAGCAGGCCGCGTAAGCCATTTCGATGAGGCTCCCACCTCGCGCGCAAACGGGAGCCTCGACAATGGCTGTTAAGCAGCGGGGGCGAAAGCTTGGTTGAGTTTCTGCAAGACGTCCAGGGCCTGGTTAATCGCGTCGCGATTGACTTGCGCCGTCACTGGCTGCAAGTTGCGATTTTCACGCTCGCGAATGCGCTCGAACAAGCTGCGTCCGCCTTCTTCCAAGGCAAAGGTTTTGGGTTGCTGGGCGGTTTGGCGGATTAAGTTGCGTTCGAACATCGCGGGTGTTGCTTTTTCAAGGCAGGAATCGCTGATGCCGTAAGTTTCGGCGAGCTGATCGGCGTTGACGGTGCCGAACATGGTTAAACCTTCGAGGATGGCGCGTTGGGTTAGGGTTAAATCAAAGGCTTGCAAGTTTTCGACAACGGCCTGACCCAATTGGCGATAGAGCGGATTGATCTGTTGGATCACCTGGTACAAGGCTTCAACGTCAGACGCGGCGCGGTTGGTATTCTTCATGGTAATCTCCTGTTTGTTGGTTTTGACACCTGGGGTGTCAACGAGATTGATAATAGCACCTAAGGTGTCAAAGTGAAGCTTTTTTTTTTCAGAAATCATCCTGCCACACCCTGCCAACGAAAAACGCCGCGTGGTGACCGGAGGGACACGACGCGGCGTTGCGGAAGGGACGTTGCTTGTCGGGATTATGCGGGTTTTTCGATGGGAAAATACAGTTCGATGATTGGGCTTTCGTCGGTGTCGGCAAAAGGGTCCAGATAGATTTCCATCGGCGGCCGGTTAATCATCCGGTAGGACGATTTGGGTAGCCAGTGGTAAAGCATATATTCATAAGTCGGCGTCAATTCTAGGAATGGTCCGGTGTGCGGTACCACAATGAACCAGCCGCCGTCGTAGCGCCCTAGACGCAGAAAGCTGTCCTCTTTGAGGCTGCAATCGCGGGGGACCGTGATGCAAGCGTCGAAGCGGATTTTGTGTTCCGGGGTGATCTCAGGATCGTCGAGACAAATCCCCAAGAAGGTGGGTGAAGGTTGGTACAACCCGCGCAAGTGCAGCGCTTTTTGCAAAACGCGCCAAGGCGAGTTTGGTTGCAACGGTTCGGGGCACAAGGTGTACGCGCCCGACATGCGCATAAACGCCATGGTCAGATCTGGCACCCGCTCGACACGAATCTGATTGGGGTCCATCAGGCGTTTGAGTTCCTCGGGGAAATCGTCCGGGGTATCGCGCAACTGGTAGCGTTTGCGATACGCCGATGGGTTTAACTTAAACGACTTGCGGAACGCGCGTGTGAAGGTTTCGTGGGTTTCGTAGCCTGCTTCCAGGGCGATGTCGAGAATCGATTCCTCGCGAGTTTTCAGTTTGTAGGCCGCTTTTTCGAGTCGCAGACGGCGGATATGTGCCTTGACGGTTTCGCCGACCAGACGGTTGAAGATGCGGTGAAAATGGAATGGCGAGATGCCGGCGAATTTAGCCAGCTCCTCGAGGTTAAGGTCTTGATCCAAATGATTGTGAATGTAGTGGCAGACGTTGCGAATCGTTTGGGTGTGAGAGGGTTCGTCTTCGAACATACTGATCTCGAAAACAGGGGGTTCCGTGTCCTCGAGAATGATGTCGACCATGGGGATTCTCCTAACCAATTAATGAAAGTAGGTGGGGAGGGAGTTTCGCGAAAGCCCAAACCTAACCGATTGCGCGATGGTGATGCATTCGGTGCCGGGTTGTACGAGAAAGGGCGACGCGAAGTTAATTTGCGGCGTTAAATTAAAAATAAAAGTGGATGAAATAAACCGAAATGCGCTAATAGTTTGCGCGACTGAGAGGGCGGAATTACTTCTTTTAGTGTACCAGTAATAGGTTGAGAATTATTGCTGAACCTATGAAAAAAGTTCGGATGGCGCCATAAGCTGAATTTTTGTCACCGAATATCTATTCTGCCTTGCCTTGGGTTGGGTATTTGTGGCTAAAAGGACCGCCTTGCTTCTTATTCCCTGTACCATCATGGCCTTAAACCGCTTGTGATTCCTGGGAGAGCTCTAAAAAAGAACGACTTTTGCCACGGTTTTCGATGGTTTTTTGACGAGTGAAATTTTAATTTCTTAGGCCGCTTGATTTTCGTGACGCCTGGGTTCTGTTTGCTCAATGCTACAACTGCAGCCGTTTACTGCGCGTCATTCGCACTTGTTCCTGTTAAGCCCGTTAACTTCTCGGTGCTGCACCTTTTTATGTCGGCGGCCAAAAAAAAGGTGCCGATCCTGGTTGGCTCGGCACCTTGTGACATAGCCCGATGTGTCCTTTTGCCTGGATCACGTCTGGGCCGATTGGGTTTTTTGTGGCGTGCGTGCGACTCGCGCCTTATTCAGGCGCTTTGATGAGTTTGCCGGTTAGCTCGTCTAACACGGTGCCGTTACTGAAAACGAAGGTGTTCTGAGCCTGGCTCATAATGGTTTCGACGCTTTCCAGCTCGCGCAAACGCATTAAGGTTGGGTTCTGGGCGTACAAACGCGCGGTGTTGGCTTGGCTGCGTGCCGAAGCGGTTTCCTCGCGACGACGGATCAGTTCAGCTTCGGCGCGTTTCTTCGCCTCGGTGACTTGGTTCATCAGATTTTTCATCTCGCCAGGGAGAATGATGTCACGAACACCGGCGGCGACAATTTGTACACCGCGGTCTTCGGCCCACTGCTTTAATTCGTCGGCAACCGCTTCTTGCAAGGCGCTTTTGTCGGTCAGCAGTGCGTCCAAGGCGCGGCAGCCAACCAAGGCACGCAATGCAAGTTGCGCTTGGCGGTACAGAGCTTGGCTGATGACGTCGACACTTTGGACCGCACGCAAAACGTCGACGATGCGGTAGGTCACCAAGAGATTCAAACGCAAACTGACTTTGTCGGTGGTCATAATCTCTTGACCGTTAAGCTCGAGTGCTTGCTCGCGCATGTCAACGGTTTGGGTTGCGAGTTTACCCAGGCCTTTCCAGTAGACATAACGACCTGGCTGCAACAGTGCTTCGATTTCACCGTCGCGGGTTAGGACGACGTGTTCGCCTTTGGCAATATCAACCACTTCCAGCCATTGTTTGGCCTCGGGTAACTGAATCAGGGTTTCGATGTCGCTTGTTTTGATGGGGTTAGGTGTTGGGGTGATCCGTTCAATGCGGACCGAGCCAACGCTTTTCCAAAAGCCGTAACGACCTGGACCGAGCAATTTGCTCAGGCAATCGTTGATCCAAACCAGGGCACGTTCGCCGTCCCCCAAGTCAACGGGAACCAGGTTTTCACGAATTTTTGGCTCATCGAGTAATTCGACAGCGGGGAACAGGTTGTTTTTGTAACAGACCTGTTTCTGCCACTTGCCCGCGCCTTTCCAGAAAACATAACGGCCAGGGTCGAGGACGTCTTGGACCAAACCGTTGAGGTACATAATGGTTTGTTTGTCGTTATCGCAGCGAGTGACCTCAAACTCTTGGTTTGCATTCGGCAGCGCCAGAATGGATTCCAAATTATCGTGTTCGAAGGGGTCGCGGTTGACGGAAAGGCGTTCAATGCGAAGGTCGCCGGCCGCCTTCCAGAAGCCGTAACGGCCAGGTGACAGCAAGCATTGCAAACGACCGTCGATCCAGACTAACGCGCGCTCGCTGTCACAGAGGTCAACGACCTCCAGGTAAGGGGTCAGGAGCGGGTCGGTCAGGAGTGCTTCGTGCTTGCAGAAGTCAGCCTGGGCCACCGTGGTATCCACCATGGTGAGGGACATTTTGGCGAAAGGATAAAACAAGCGATGGCGGCCGCGTTCGAGAACACGGATGAGATCGCCGTCGCGGAAGACGAGGGCTAACTGAAAACGTGCAACGGTGATTGACTGAATCATGGTGTTACTCCTGAGGACTCGCTCGCCACTTGGCAAACGGGTTGAATTACTTAAATAGATATGGGGAAGGGATGAAACGCTGATCCATTTCCGGGATCGTCCCACTGGGGTCTCACCCATGCGGGGCAGCCACCGTAACGGGTCGAGGTCGGCCGGAAACCCTGCCCGTGACACGATGCGCAAGGCGGACCGTGGGCGAGGTGGGTTAAGGTGGCGCGACGCGTCGCCGTGTTGGTTGGCTGCCGCAAGGCAATTGAAATGTTTTCCGCGGAAAGGCCGCCGGCGGACCGGTTGCGTTTCGGCTCAGATCACAAGGACGCCCGGCCGGCCGGCAAAAACGCGGCATCGTTTTGGGCCCACCGCGACCGGTCCGTAGCTACGGGTGGTGATTGGTGGGCGCGCCGCGACTTGGCGAATCTGTGTCGGGTCGGACGGCTTGTACCGTTTCATCCCTATCGAAAATGAGGCGTCATGGACGCCGGGATTAAAATGAAGGAATCGAACCTCCGTCAACAGATGATGTATCTGTTGCTCTACCAAATGAGTTTATGGTGGGGTCAAGATGGGGTAGGTTGTAAATCTACCGCCAGGACACTACCTGGAGCTCTCCTCCTGGGAAAGCGTTTCTTGAGGAATCGTTGAAACTCAAACGCGACACCAGAACGGAACGGGCCGACAACAAGCACAAAAGCGCGTCGGTACGCCGCATGGCGAGCTCGTCTCGCGACTCGGGGAAGCGTAATAGCAGCCGGCGTGCCAACACTTTTGCTGAGTTAACTATTTGTTTGTAAATATCTAAAATAAATGAAGTTAATCGGCTGTTTTGGTTGGTGGGGCTTTAAACGTTTCGATTGATTATTGATCGGGTAATCGAGAGTTTAGATAGGTGTCTAAAAAAGGTAGCCTATTATCTAAATAGTTTTTTGAGGTTTCAAAAGTGTGGCACATGCCTCAATACCGCGCTTGCTCTCGACGCCTCCAGCGACGTGATCGTCGCCGACTGGTTTCCGTGCCCAACGACGCCCGCATGTCCACCAGTGGCGGAAGGGTTCGGCCAAGCTTGGTGGTGGCGCTTGTAGCGGACGCATGTGGCAAAAGGCGGCAAGGTCTTGTCGGAGGGCCGCTACCGACGAATAGCGTTGTTGCGGTGCTTTGGCCAATGCTTGGAGTGCGATCCAACTGACCTTTTCGTAGAGGCGCGTGTGCCAAGTTTCTGGGTCGGTGCCGCGGTCATGGGCGCGCCGGCGCCGCTCTTCGTAACGCAAATTCCGCCACAGCAGTCGGGGCGGTAACGGACGGCGTTCGCAAATGTCGCGGTAGATCTGTAGCGGGCCCGCGTTTTTAGGCCAAGTTAACGGCGGCTCGCCAACCAGCAGTTCGTAAAGCAAAACACCCAGTGCATAAACATCGACACGGCCGTCTTGGGTGTCGCCACCGCCGGCCTGTTCCGGGCTCATGTAACGCAGCGTGCCTGGGGAGTAAGGGCAGTGGGTCAGGTTATGATCGTTGTTGAGATCTTTGGCGATGCCGAAATCGATGAGTTTGACGCGGGCAGCACCGTTTTCCCGGCATACGAGTACGTTGTTGGGTTTGATGTCGCGATGAACGATGCCCTGTTGGTTGGCGTAGGCGACCGCATCACAAACTTGGTCAAAGAGCGCCAGCCGTTGCGTTAAATCGCAACGATGTTCGTCGCAGTAGCGCGTGATCGCTTGGCCGCGCACCAGCTCCATCACAAAGTAGGGCCGACCGTTGATCAGACGACCCGCCTCGTGCAAGGCGGCAATGTTGGGGTGATTGAGCCGGCTAAGAAATTGTTGTTCAATCGCAAACCGTTCGCGAATCTCGGTGTTGCCGGTTGCGAGGGTAAGGATCTTGACGGCCACCTGACGGCCGTCTTCTTCTGATTCGGCCAGGTAGACGGTACCCATGCCGCCTTGGCCTAGCACCTCACGGAGTCGGTAGGGACCGATTTGCTCTTCATCAAACCCGCCCTGTTTTTGACCGCCGGCCCATTGCGATAAATCGTCCGTTTCCGTTGCCAGATAGTCTTTGAGTTCAGCCGCGAGATCGGGTCGTGTTCCAGCCAGTTGGGCCAGATAGCTCCGGCCCGCCTGTGTATCCATGGTGTCTAGGGTTTCCAGGTGTTGGTTCAGTTCGCGCCAGCGTTTGACGTCCATAGCCTTCTCCTCGCTGCTCAAGCCGGTTGTTGCAAGTTGCGTTTGAGCCACATCTTGGCAATCTTCCATTCGCGGCGGACCGTGCGTTCCGATAAATCCAAGACAGCGGCGGTCTCATCGACATTGAGTCCCAAAAAGAAACGCAACTCGACAATGGCGGCCTTGCGTTCATCCAGACGACGAAATTCATCCAGGCACTGATTGAGGCTGATCAACAAGGTCGGGTCCGGCGTGCCGCTATCGGCCTGTTCATCTTCTTCTAATGGTTGACGTTGCAGATCCTTACCGCGTTTTAGTGAATCGCGTCGGCGGCTTTCTTGGACCAGGATTTGGCGGATGATCATGCGTGCGGTGTTAAAGAAGTGGGCACGGCTCTCAAACAGGGCGGGTGGGCTACCCAACAGGCGTGCGTATATCTCGTGAACCAAACCGGTCGGCTGTAAGGTGCGGCCTTGGCCGTGGCGCAGAAACCAATGGGCGATATTGCGCAACTCGCTGTAGATCAGCGGGAAGAGGTCGTCCAACGCTTCTTTGCGACCCCCGTGCCAGCGATGCAGAAGTTGAGTGATGTCAGATCGATCTTCATTTCGTTGGGGTTGACGATTAGGCATGAGGACCTCCGCGACTTGAGATGGTTTTACTCTAACCGTCGCCACTCGGCCCTCCCAGTTACAGATGTAACGGGTTCGCTCGACTTTTGTCCGCCGTCGTTTCGGGTTTCTCGCCGAATAGACCTTGCCTCTCGGAAGAAGTGAATAATCCGTAGAGAATGCGTTTTTTATTAATTAGTAGCCCCGCCGCTATTTCGAAAAAATGAAAAAAAAGCCGGCCGGTTTTTCCTTGGTCAGGCCTATTGCCTTGGTGACGACCGGATGAGCCGGTTACTTTATTTTCGAGGTATTGCTATGTTTCAGAACGCTCTCAAAAACATGATGATGGTTGCTTTCGCTTGCGTGCTCAGTGCTCAAGCTTTCGGTTCCTGCAAAACGAATTTTGTCATGATTCAAGACAAATGGTGCAGCGATGGCAGCGCCAAATTCTACGCTATTGGTGATTCCGGAATCACCACTTGGAACTGGACTTTTACCATCGGCGGCCAAACGGCCAAATTCTCCACGCGTACCAACGGGGTTGATATCGCGATTGAAAACTTCGCGCCGGTTAAACTCGAGCCTGGTCAGTCATACAAAGTGCGTATCGATACCTTCTGCAAAGGAACCGGCGAAAGCGCTTCCTACACCAAATACGGTACGCTTGGTTCTTCCTGTGTGCGTCGCAAAATGGGTCAAAGTGCACTTGAATTGGACCTGAACAGCGCAGAGCAAGAAGCCTTAGGCGATTATCTGACCCACCTGAACCACGCCTCTAAAGGTAAAGCCGCTTACTTGGCCGCCAACACCGGGAACCACGTTTTGGTGAATGACACCGATCAAGTTCAAAGCTACGTGCTCGTTGAAAAATGGTCTGGTGCTGAAATGATCAGCGGCGCCATCGAACTGGCCCCAGGTGAGCATTTCGAACTCGACGCGCAGAACCAAGAAATTTTTGTCTTCGGCGCCGGCGAGCTGTTTGCCCAAGACAAATAAGTCAGCGACCTGCTACGTTGATTCGCGAGGCGGCCGGCTTTCCGGCCGCTTTTTGCATTTGGGCTCAACGGTGCTTGTCGATTGGTTTGCTTGGGTTAAAATGACCGCAAAAACGGAACAGCTCATGAAAAATCCGAAGCATGAACCCGAGTCAACTTGGCAGATCTTTTTAATTTTTTTGCGTTTGGGCCTGACCTCTTTTGGTGGGCCGGTTGCCCATCTCGGTTATTTTCGCCAAGCTCTCGTTGTGCGCCGCAAGTGGTTGTCGGAGAGTGCCTACGCGGATTTAATCGGCCTGTGCCAGTTTTTGCCAGGTCCCGCTAGCAGCCAAGTTTGTATGAGCTTGGGCTTGTTGCGGCGCGGTTATCTGGGAATGGCCTTGGCTTGGATCGGTTTCACCATGTCGTCCGCACTGGCTTTGATCGCCTTCGCTCTGACCGTGACCCACGGTCGCGCTTGGCTTTCGGCCGGTGCTTTGCACGGCCTTAAGGTCGTTGCGGTCGCGGTCGTCGCTCAAGCGGTTTGGGGTATGGGCACGCGATTGTGTAACGACCGCACGCGCGTCACCATGATGGCCGCCGCCGCTGCTTTTGTGCTGGTTTTTCCCTACGCATGGGGCCAAATTGCCGTGATTGCGGTGGCCGCCGTGGTCGGTTTGCTGGTGTTGCCGACGCCGAAAAACGACAAACACGAACCTTTGCCGTTTGCCGTGGGAACACGGACGGGTGCTGTTGCCTTGTTCCTCTTTTTTGTGGGGCTGTTGGGTTTACCGCTTGTGATGGAAGCCGTTGATTTCGGTGAGTGGCGTGCTTTTGACGGTTTCTACCGCGCCGGTTCATTGGTCTTCGGTGGCGGGCACGTGGTTTTGCCGCTGCTTCAAAATGAAGTGGTGGCGCCGGGCGGTCTAAGCAATGAAACATTTTTGGCCGGCTATGGTGCCGCGCAAGCTGTTCCCGGTCCATTGTTTTCGTTTTCCGCGTACCTCGGCGCAGCCATGGCCGGTGATGTTTCGCCTTGGCTGCTGGGTTTGTGGTGTTTGCTGGGAATTTATACGCCGTCGTTTTTCTTAGTTGTCGGAACCATCTCGTTTTGGGAACGCATTCGCCGCGTTCCGAGCAGTCGTGCTGCTTTGGGCGGGATAAACGCCGCCGTTGTCGGCATTCTGTTGGCGGCGTTTTATGACCCGGTGTGGACCGCCGCTATCGTGACGCCGGGCGATTTCGCGCTGGCGTTGGTCGCTTTGACCGCCTTGATTTTTTGGAAACTACCGCCGTGGTTGGTGGTGGTTCTGTGCGGCGCGATAGGCGCGATCCTGGGTTAGGGCGTCGGTAATCCGCGCGCTCCGGGGCGAGCAACTTCGAGTCGAAACCGGAGGCGGGCCGGCACGCTAAGCCGTGGGCGGCCGTCATCCGGCCGCGCAACGGCTAGATTTGCTGCGTTAGGGGCAGCTCTTCAACCGCGTGACGGCCCGGTGGCGGGTCCATTTTGACCACGTGGTGTTCGAGCAACATGGCAACCGCCAGGCGACGCCGTAAGATGGTTTCTTCACCCAGGTTGAGGATGTCGGTTAGGGTCAGGCCGGGTTGGCGTTTTATCATGGCGAGCACTTTGTCGGCTGTTTCGCTTTGAAATTGACTGGGGATTTCGGGATCGCCGTCCAGAGGCCGCAAACGCGCGTCGGGATGAGGTAACCAGTGGCGGCGCAAGCTGAGTTCGTCCTCCAGCCACGCCGTTTCCATGACCACTCTTTGGAGGTCAAGACCCTCGGGGGTGGTGGCGACCACACTGCCGGCGGCGGCGGTGTGGAACTCAAAGTAACCGTCCTGGAGTTCAACCATGCGTTCCAGCGCCGTATTGTCATTGGTGCCGGCGAAATGAGCCGAAACCAAGGCGCCGCCTTCCACATTCACCGTGCCGTTGTCCTCGCCACTCCACAAATGGAGAATGCCGGTTTTACGGCTTTCCATGGCGATTTGGGCGATTTCAATAAAAGGGCAGGTGCGCAAACTGCCGCTCAAACCTTGTTTCTCTTCATCACGCAGGCCCAAGATCGCGGCTAAGCGGGCCGAAAGTTCGTTGAAATCAAAAGGCTTTTCGATATAGTCGCGCACGCGAAGCCGGTAGGCGCGCGTGCGAAAGCGGCTGCCGCGCAGGGCGGAAACCACAACCACCGGGACCAAGTGATAGGCCGGTTCGCTGATTAACCGTTCCAGGTCCGCCCAGCACTGCCGGTTTTCAAACAACAATCCGGTCAAAATTAAATCGACCGAATTATTGGGGTCGCAGGACAGGAAATCGTCGATATGGCGAAACGAGCGAACTTGGTAACCACCGGCACGTAAATGGTCGTGAATAATGGTGCGTACCTGGTCGTCCGATTCGATGGTGACTAGAGACTTCATAGGTACCTCGCCTGCAAGCTTGGTTGTGAGGGTTGGGGTTGGGCCAGTTAAATTCTACAAAATGTGATTTGGGAAGGGGTGGATAAAAGTTGAACTGTGATTAAAGTCAAGTAATCGAAAAAGTTTTTGAAAACCACTCAAGCGCCGAAAAGCTGTGGTTTGGTGTGTCTTTTCACTTTCTGCTTAAGGAAAGGCCTTGTTTGAGCCGATACACCGGCTGTAACCACCATCGAAGGGGAGTCCCTTGGAATTTGTCAGTCAAGTGAGTCTTAATGAGGACCTACGCGAATCCTATCGGCGTTTCGTCGACCAGCATCCCGACCTTTGGGTTATTTTTTTCTTGACCACTGGTTTTCCTTTGGGTTACGCGAATCGTGCCGCGCTCTCTTTTTTGGGGCGGCCGACGCTTGAAACTGACCCGGTTTCCTGGGCCGACGCCTTGGGGCCGCTTGATCCCGACGACACCGCCTTGTTTCAAGATTTACGCGAGGGTCGCGTTCATTACGGTTCTTGGCGGCCTTCCCGCGCGACCACGGATCGCATTTGGTTGGAATCTTGGCTGACGCCTTTGCCCGATGTGGACGGTATGCCTTTTTGTGTGGTCTCCCGTCAGCGTATTCGCATCGCCGAAAAAACAACCGTTACAACCAGGCGGGTCACCGATGAAGCGCTCGATCAGGTCGCCGGTCAGTTCAGTACCTTGTATAACCGCTTGTGTGCGCTTAAGTACGCCACCCATCAAATTGAAACGGGGGGGGGTGATACACAAGGTGCCGAGCTCGTTCGGCTGGCGGTTGCCGGAGTCGAAGCCGAGTTGGCCAAGCTGACCGATCTGCCTTTGCCGGAGAGCGATGACGACGAACTCGGTGAACCGGCCGCGCTTTCCACGGCGGTTTCCCTTAGTGCCGGTCTCTAGGTCGCTAGAAAATTCATGCGCTTTGCAGCGGACACCGTTTTGGCCGGTGTTAGGGGGTTTTGCCTTTGGGGCTGGGTGTGATTTCCCGCGCCAGACTGCGTTCCCCAAAGGCGGTGAATTGGTCGATCCATTGCTCGAGCTGGTCGCCCAGGCGTGTTAGTTCCGTATCACGCGTTTCCTGTTCGGCGGTAATTGAAGTTGAAAACCCCTTTAAAAGCGACTGTAATCCTTCCAGTTGATCGCGGTAGGCGGTTTGCATGGCTTTGTCTGCCGACCGCGCGGCCGCCGGGCCTTCTCCGCTGCTCGGGAAGCTTCCTAGCAAAATGCGGACACCTTCCTCATCGGGCTCTGATACCTGTAGAAAAAGTTCGCCGGCAGATGACTCTTGTGACGGCGCGCCGATTTGGCAGCGGCCGACAAAAGTACCGCCGTCCTGGAGAATGCCCTCGATAAAGACCAGGGTGTCTCGGTCGGTATCCTGCTTGATTAAATCCAGTAAACTGAGATCACGCAAATCCATGGCTGAAAGATCGACCAGGCGGCGAAAGCCGGGATTAAAGAAGTGCCAGTGGAAGTGATGCTCTTTTTGCGTAGCAATAAAGACCGGAATGATGTCGAGGCCGAGCTGCGCCTCGAGTGCGGCGCTTAAGAGCTCGGGGTGTTTTTGGAAGTCGATCAATGCGACCGTCCCTGGCTTTGGCGAATTATGAAGCGATGATAAAGGTTGAATGAGAATTTTCATCGGCGCAGTGATTGTGATCACTAAAGCTGCTGAAAAAAGCGACTTTATCATGCCGGCAAAGAGTAACGCGCTCACTTTAATTTATTTTCACAAAAAAGAACATTTGTGGTTGACCATTGATTTAGAAAGTTTTACCTTGAGAACATCCTATTCAAAAATTGAAATATTCACGGTTGGATTCGTTGTTTCGTCCTCCGCCTACGAAACAACTACCGCCACCTCTATCCGCTTGTTTCCGGTTCAAACAATCGCACCAATCGATAAAGATCTTGCGCGCGCTTGCGTGCCCAAGTGTTTTACCGATTGAGGCAGCCGGGACCTTTTCGGTTACATCAACCGCGGTCGCCGCGGTCTTCCGTCTCTACGCCGATCACAAATCAGATGTCG
The DNA here is from genome assembly GCA_030429565.1 of Holophagae bacterium. GTDB lineage: Bacteria > Acidobacteriota > Holophagae > Acanthopleuribacterales > Acanthopleuribacteraceae > Acanthopleuribacter. The sequence continues at coordinate 199,814 of JAUIFE010000004.1, forward strand.
GTACGGGAGACAGGCGACGCCTAACTTGTAAAACGTTTGGAGGAGCTAGTCATGGCAAAAGTAAGTTTGGAACCACTTGCAGAGATCGATGGTTTTGTTGGAGCGGCGCTGGTCGATAGTTCCAGCGGCATGGTGCTCGGTTCGCAAGGGGGCGGCAACCTCAATTTAGAAATCGCCGCCGCCGGCAATACCCAGGTGGTTCAATCAAAGCGGAAAACGATTCGTTCGCTGCGTCTGGATGAGACGATTGAAGACATTTTGATCACCCTCACCAAACAATATCACTTGATTCGGCCGCTCGAAAAGAACGATGCCATCTTCATTTACCTAGCACTTAACCGCGAAAAGTCAAACCTAGCGATGGCGCGTCACGATTTGAAAAATTTCGAGGCGACCCTCGACTTCAAATAACGTGCAATATCGGTGGTTTTGCCGGACCGGACCCTCGGGTAAAACCATCAAAGATGCGACTAAAAAACGCCCGAGTATTCGGTAGTATTTACCGACTCGGGCGTTCCTTATTTCTGCCGAGGATATGGCGTCCTAACGGTTGGCATGCAGTGAGACCGGGCCGGCGCGCACCGCATTGTTTGGGACGTTGCTTGGGTCTCGGTTAAGGCGAAGCTTCCGCCGATTTGCTCGGCTTTTGGCTCAGTTCAAACATCGCCATCTCCTCGGCGTTGCGCAGCAAGAGCAGGTTGTCGATTAAAACAGGATGGTTCCAGGTTTTCCCTTGTAAAGCGGGAATCTTGGCAAACTCTTGAAATTTCGTGCCGTCCGCGCCGACTAAAGCCAAGTCGCCGCTTTCACTGAGTACCAACAACAGGTCTTGATCCGGCAGTAACAAACACTGACCTTGACCGTAGCGGCCGCCTTTCCAGGCTCGTTTACCGTCGTTTAGATTAACCGCCGCCATAATGCGTCCGTCGAATCCGAAGACTTGTTCGCCGTGGGTGACCACCGCATTGAAATAAACCTTGAGGCCGCGCGATTCCCAAAGCTGTTTGACCTGCCAATCGTCGCCGTCCCTGCTGATTTCGAGCCGGAAAAGCGGTTGGCTTGAGCCCGCCGAAACCAGTAACTCGCGCTCATTGAGAATTTTGGGTAGCACGATGCCGAGGCCTGGCAATTCAAAAGACCACAGCGTTTTCCCATCGGCGGGATCATAACCGCGCAAGCCGTAACCCGAAACGAGGAGAATTTGTTCAACGCCGTCGAGGGTACACCATACGGGTGAGCTGTAACCTTGGTTGTCTTTTTCGGCTTGCCATACCGGCTCCCCGTTGGCGCGATCGTAGGCCAGCAAGGTGCCGGCTGCGGCTACGTAAACGCGCTGGTTATGGACCAGGGGCGAGCAAGAAAAACCCCAGCCAGGGGCTTCGACGCCGCTATCAGCGGTAATGTCGCGTGACCAAACCACGGTGCCGTCGCGCGCTTTCAGCGCGTTAAAGCGACCGGTAGCACCCAAGGTGTAAAGCATATCATCCGCGAGGGTTGGTGTGGCGCGCGGCCCGGCGCCGGCATTGGATTCCCAGAACCGCGTTTGGTCGGCGTGCTGCCAAACCGGTTCGCCGTCCGCCAACCGATAACAGGTTACCATTTCCTCTTGATCGCGCTGTTCTTGCGTGAAGAAGTAACCTTGACTGACGGCAAACGAAGACCAGGCGGGTCCAACGGGACGGCGCCAACGTTCGCGCGGCGGGTGATTTTGCCAATCGGTTTCGAAGGTGGTGCCGCTCACCGCGCTGTCACCCTGATTTCCGCGAAATCCTGACCAGGCGGGCGCAGCGGCCTGATGGTCGAGTTGGGCGATTTCCTGGCGGTCATCATCTAACTGGGCGATAAATTGTTGTTCGGCGGTGGGTGACCAGCGCCAGTGAAAGAAGGCGTTGGCGCCGGCGTCGATACCGCCGGTTCTAACCAAGGTCCACCCCAAACAGGCGGCCGCGAGGGTGGCTACCATGGCACCGAAACGCAAGTTGGCGGCTGCGTTGCGCATTAAGGTCGCCCAAACCAGGAACACCAGGCTCGTCACGGGGATGGAGACCACGACAAACATCATGCCCATCATGCCGGTGGCAACAGATTCGTGCAGAAGTTGGGTGGTGAGCATCATAAATAGGATGAGGAGGGGAATCGCGGAAAAACGTTCGAGTCGGGTGGCGCGACTGAAAAACAGCCACCACACCGCGAGCAGGGCACCGGCGGCGACACCGCCGAGGACACCGAAGTTAATAAGGTCGGGATTGAAATAGGCGAGACCGTATCGGGAAAACCATTGCAGGCCGACAATGACAAAGGCCGGCCAGAGACGTAGGGCGGGGGGAGACGGGTGAGACGCCATGACGCGCTCCTTTAAAATTAGATAGATATTGTGTGGGGTTGGGGGGTCCGCTCTTCTCGAGCGAAAAACAAAAGACATTGCAGACGGCTGCGCCATCGTAAAGCAAGTGAGATTGGCGCGAAAAGGCATGGTTTACCGATGCATGCGTTCGGCGCGCGAGGTGGCTGCCGTTTTTAACCATCGCAAAGGCAACGCCGGCGCGGGTGATTGTGTTTAGTCAAATAACGGTTTTTTTTTTCGATGTGGCGTGTTCGCTGAGGTTATGACGTAATTGTTATCCTTTTGTGAAATCTCTTGGGCTTGAAAGCAGTCTTTTAAATGCGCGATGATGGAAACACGCTGGGAGAAATAAAGATGACGGTCGCCAAACCTAAAAAAGAAGACTGCATTTTTCGGGAATGGATGATGCTCGCTGATGAAGGCGGCAATGCGCCACAGTTTTCGAATACGCACCACGTCTGTGTCACCAAAACCATGTTGTGGCTGCGCGCCGATGCCTATGTCTTGTTGAGCGACATCCGGCGGATCACGCTTTATGAGATAGGGGGTTTGCCGAAACGCTTCGGCATTGAGATTACATTTTTTGTGGCTGAAAACGGTAGTTTTGCCAGATTGCGTTTGTGTTTTCATATCTTGGACATTCACTTGAAGGACAAGCCGCGGCGTTTACTGCATGTGCTGGAGCAAGCTTGTGCCAAACCCACCGTCCACATGGGGCGGCTTGTGTCCGAGAATCGACAACGTCACCTCATTGATCGTTCGTCCCTTTCGACGAGGGACGGCTTGCTGGGTTCTAAAGAGTTGGTCGGTTTAAAGATCATCAATCATATAAATTGCGATATCGACTACCGCGCCGAGGATCGCGACGATTTTGAGCAAGCTTTGGAGCGTTTGTACTTTTTACTGCAAACCCATCGGGGTGTCGTGTCCGTGCCGTCCCGTGAGGAGCTTCGAGAAATTATATTCCGGCATGTGTTGCTGGTGCGTTGCCAGGTCTATGGTCCGCTGCTGATTCGATTTGGCCTGCCGCTTATCTTAACCGTTGCTGTGGCTGGGCTTCTTTATCGCGATGGCTTTTTGGCCGAGCGTTGGGACCTGCTCGGCGTAAGTGCCGGGCTCGGTTATATGTTGTGTTCGCCCTTTGTGTCGGCCTTCCGACACTACGGCCTGCCGCTTATCCATCGGTTGTTGCGAATTCAGGTTTTACACGTTGAACACGCCGGCGAGAGCGGTAACGCTTCGGCGTCGGATTCAAATAAGAAGGCGCCCTAGTATTCGGATATAAGGCGTTCCGAGTCCAATACTTGCGAAATGGCGCCGTTGCTGAGCACGCTGAAGCCGGAAATCCAGGGTAGTTTGCCCAGGTAGGTCGGCACGCTTTTGATGACGGTTTGTTGTTGGCCGACGACTTGATCGACCAACAAACCGCGACTGCCGTAGGTTGAGTAAACCACGACCACCAATCCGTTGGCGTAGCAGTCTTCTTCGGAAAGCACGCCAAACAAAAAGCCGAGTGGAATGGTGGGCACCAGTTCGCCGCGTATTAACAACATGGTGTTGCGGTCGATGTCCGGCACGAACTGATCCTTTTTGCACATAATCGTCTCGCGCACGGCGGGAATGGGGATGGTCAGGTAAGTGTTGCCAATGCGGACCAACATGCCCTCGATAATCGAAAGGGTTAGCGGAATGCGGATGCGGAAACGCGAAAAAACCGCCAGTTCACTTTCGATTTCGACGTTGCCGTTGAGTCCGGTGATGGTGCGGTGGACCACGTCCATGCCGACACCGCGTCCCGAAATATTGGTAACTTTTTCGGAAGTGGAAAAGCCGGGACGAAAAATGAGGTTAAAGATATCGCTGGGCAACGTTGGTGGCGGGTCCGGTAAAACACCGGTTTCACGCGCCTTGTTGAGAATTTTCTCTTGATTTAAACCGCCGCCGTCGTCTTCCAATACAATGTGGATCTCGCCACCGGATTGATGGGCTGAAAGCTTGAAGGTGCCGGATTCCGGTTTTCCAGCGGCCAATCGTTTCTGGGGACTTTCGACGCCGTGGTCGACGGCGTTGCGCACCATGTGGACCAGCGGTTGGTAGAGGTGATCGAGGATGGTGCGGTCGAGTTCGACGTCGGTCCCCTCCATGATGACGGTGATTTTTTTTTGCAGTTGGCGCGCGGTTTCGCGTGCGACCAGTTTGAGCTTTTGGAAGGTCGCCAAAACGGGAACCATGCGCAGGCTCATGGCGATTTCCTGGAGTTCGCGGATGAGATGCGACATTTGATTGGTGGCGCGGCGCAAATCTTCGGCTTCGACATTGTTGAGGCTGGGGTGATGCACCAAGGCGTTTTCGGAAATGACCAGTTCGCCGACGAGGTTGCCGAGACGTTCCAATTTATCGACGTGGACGCGGACCTGGCGGTCGTTGCGCGGGTGGGATTCGGCTGCCGAGTCGGTGCCTTTCTTGCGACTGCGTTGGACGGTTAAAGCCTTGCGCAAGTCCTTTTCACTGAGCGCGTTCATGTCCATTAAAATGCGGCCCAGCGGCTGCCCTTGTTTGTGCAAAGCCTGATCGAGAACGGCCTGGCTGATAAAGCCTTCTTCCACCAAAATCTTACCGAGGAACACGTTTTCACTGGCTGATTCACCGCGGTTGACCAGCCGCGAGATCAGTGATTCTTGGCGGGTCAGCATTTCCAGGTGGGATTCCGTGGGCTGTGGTAGTTTGGCGCACTCGATAATCGATTGGAGCGCGCGAAACATAATACCGATTAGGTTTTGGCGGGCCTCGTTGCCCAAGCGCGGTAATTTATTGGCGGCCTGCGTGATGCGGTGGGCTAGTAAGCGGACTTCGCCGGTCCCCAGCTTGCCCGCGTCGCGATCTAATTGGGTTGCTGCTTGTTTTAACGTGTCCCAATCCTGTTCGGATTGCGCGCCCTCGCGCGCTTTTTGCAGCAGATTCAGGAAATGTTCTGCATCGGCGGGAATCACCTTGGCCTGGTCCGGTTTGCCTTTATTTGGGGTGCTCTTGGCCGCGTTGTCGCCACTTAAAAATTGTTTGAGTTTTCCCGCCATTTCTTTAATTTCTTCTTCATGGCCGGCGTCCGAACTGGTTTCACGTAGGGTGGTCACCATGCCGTGCAGTAGCTTGGCGAGATCGAGAAACAGGACGATTTGATCCTGGTGCAGCGCTATTTTTTCTTTGCGCAGGGCGTCGAGTAAGGCTTCCCCTTCGTGGGTGACCTCGACGAATTGGTTGAAGCCAAGCGATCCGGCGACGCCCTTAATGGTATGCACGCCACGGAATAGAGCGTGGACACGCTCCATGGTTTCCTCTGATTGACCGCGCTCGTTGAAGAGATCCTCGGTTTCGACCAAAACCAGATCAAGCCGATCAAGGATCTCGTCGGCCTCACTGAGGAAGTCTTGGATCAGTGAGTCATCCTGCATGCAAATACCGCAAATTGTTGGGATTGTTTTAACTATCCTACAAAGCTCGGTAAGAGTGGTCAAACATAATTTCCCAAATGATCAAATTCTGTTGGTTAGCATTGGTTTTATCGATGTCGGATTGAGCGTACGCTGCGCCTGTGGGCTGGTTTTTGGTATGTCTGTCGTTGCGATGCCGGCTCGGTGCGGCAATTTCGCGGCATTCCATCGTATACTTAGTCCTAACGTTCTTAATCATTGATACATGGTGACAAATTGCGATGGTTCGTTGAATGGAGCCCTTCGCGATTTGGAATTCAAGGAGATTGGCGTGGCCAAATTTAAAGTGAACATCAACAACCGGGAAGAGGTTGTCGAAGCTGAAGCCGACATGCCGCTGCTGTGGGTTTTACGCGACGTCCTCTCGCTGACCGGCACCAAGTTTGGATGTGGCAAAGCCCTTTGCGGTGCCTGCACGGTGCACATCAACGGTGTTGCGACGCGTTCCTGTGTGCTACCCATTAGTGCGGTGACCGATGCGAAAATTACCACCATCGAGGGTATGTCCCACGGTGGCGATCACCCCTTACAAGAAAGCTGGAAAAAACACAACGTGCCCCAATGTGGCTACTGTCAAGCGGGTCAACTTATGAGTGCCGCCGCCTTGTTGGCGCAAAACCCCAAACCCGACGACGACGCCATCGATGCCGCGATGAACGGTAATATTTGCCGTTGCGGGACCTACCAACGGATTCGCGCCGCCATTAAAGATGCGGCCGGCCAAGGGGGGACACCGTGAGTGGATCACCCCAACCTTTTCGCCGACTCGATCGGCGCGAATTTCTTAAAGTCGGACTCGCTTCCGGCACCTGTCTCGCCATGGCGGTGGGCGGCACCCCGGTTGCCGCCGGTTTTGATCCGGCCCGCGTGCATCAAGCTGCTGCAAAACCCGTGTTTACCCCTAACGTTTTTGTGGCCGTCGACGGCGATGGCAAGGTTTCTATTACCGTTCAACGTTCCGAGATGGGGCAGGGGATTCGCACCAGTTTTGCCATGTTGGTCGCCGAAGAATTGAACCTGCGGCTCGACCAAGTGACGGTGTTACAAGCGACCGGTGACGCCAAATACGGCAACCAAAACACCGATGGCTCGCGCAGCGTACGCACGCTCTACATCCCCATGCGCCAGGCTGGTGCGGCCGCCCGCGAGATGCTGGAGACCGCCGCTGCTCAAGAATGGGGCGTGGCCGTCGCCGAGGTTCACGCCGAGGACGGCCAAATTTTTCACAAGAAGAGCAAACGCAGCTTGGGTTACGGCGCTGTTGCCGCCAAAGCCGCCGCCTTGCCGGTGCCACAGAAGCCGAAACTCAAGGATCGCAAGGATTTCACCCTAATTGGCAAAGATCATATCGGCATTGATGTCGATGCCGTCACTCATGGCCAAGCGCGTTACGGCGCCGACTTGCGTCTGCCGGGTATGGTGTTTGCCTCGATTGAACATGTGCCCGTGGTGGGTGCTCAATTGACCGCTATGGACGATGCCGCGACCCGGGCGATTGCCGGTGTGCTCGACGTCATTAAGATGCCGTCGGCCACGCCACCGGTGTTGTTTAAGCCGTTGGGCGGGGTTGCGGTAGTTGCCACCAGTACCTTCGCCGCCTTTAAAGGTCGCGAGGCATTAAAGCTGACCTGGGACCTGGGTGCAAACGCCGGGTTCGAGTCAGGCGCCTACCAAAAGGCCTTGGCCGCAACCGCTGCCAAGGATTGCAAGGTCGTGCGTCAGGTGGGTGATGTTGCCGCCGCTTTCGCCAAACCTGGCAAAAAGGTGAAACGCACCTACTACATGCCGCTGTTGGCGCATGCTTCGATGGAACCGCCCGCCGCGGTTGCGCGGGTTGATGAGAACGGCTGTGAGGTTTGGGCGCCGGTTCAAGCGCCACAACGCACGCGTGAAGTGGTGGCCGCCGCCTTGGGAATGGACCAAAGCAAAGTGACCATCAATGTATCCCTGCTCGGCGGCGGTTTTGGCCGCAAGTCTAAGCCGGACTTTGTCGCCGAAGCCGCCATCATTGCCAAACAGGTTGGCAAGCCGGTGTGTTTGACGTGGAAACGCGAGGACGATATTCGCCACGACTACTACCACAGTGTCAGTTGGCAACACATGGAAGCGTCGCTTAATGCCGACGGTTACCCCGAAGCTTTGCTACACCGCACGGTGTTTCCGTCGATTGGCAGCACCTTTGATCCTTCGGCTCGCGCCGGCAGCGAAATGGAGCTGGGTTTGGGTTTCTCCAATAACCCGTACCAGGTACCCAACCAACAACTGGAGGTCGGTCAAGCCGACGCCCATGTTCGTATTGGTTGGCTGCGTGCCGTGTGCAACCTGTTCCACGCATTCGCCATTAACCGTTTCGTCGATGCCTGTGCACTTGAAGCGGGCAAAGATCCCTTGGCCTACCGCTTGCACCTGCTGGGTGAACCCCGCAATTTGGTTTTTAGCGAGGCCGACAAGGAAAGTCCCTACCAGCTCAATACGGGTCGCTTGGCGCATGTGCTGCGTTTGGCGGCCGACAAAGCCGGTTGGCACGAGAAACGTCCCGCCGGGGTCGGTATGGGCATTGCCGCCCACTACAGTTTCCTGAGCTACGTGGCGCACGTGGTGCGCGTCAAGAAAAAGGCCGACGGCGGCTTCGTTGTGGAACGGGTTGACGTGGCGCTTGATTGCGGTCAGATGGTGAACACCGATTCCGTGCGCGCTCAAATGGAGGGCGCGGTGGTTTTCGGTTTATCGTTGGCCCTCAAAGGGGAGATCACCGCCGAGGGGGGTCGTGTGCTGCAGGGCAATTTTGACGATTACCCGATGCTACGGATGGGTGAAACGCCCGATATCCACGTGCACCTGGTGGATAATGCCGAACTGCCGACCGGGGTCGGTGAGCCCGGGGTGCCGCCGTTGGCGCCCGCGCTTGCATCGGCCTTGGATGCCGTGGGTGCGCCTCGTGGCGATGCGCTACCGCTTAAATTCGTGTAGGTCAGGGCTTCTCGAGGTGGCGGTTGATTGCGACGGCCGCCTCGTTCCGGTTCCGTCCGGTAATTTTTTCGCTGCACGCTAAACCAAAACTTTAAAAATTCTGTAAGGAATATGGATCCACGCGTACTGTGTCCACCGATCCGGGCTCCAATGCCAAGCAAAACGTGGTCATTCGCTTAAATGAAACCCTTGTCGCAAACCGGCTCGATGGTTTCCTGAGGAAAGCCACGTGGCCTTCTGCATAAACCGGCTCGTTATGGCGGGCGAAAACAGAAACCGCGCCATTCACTGCCGAACGATTGTTTCCCGTTTGGCCCTTAAATATTCAAAAGCCGCGTTATTAAAGGTAGGGCCCCGCCGGGTTCCTCAATTCAAAAACGCGTGGAGCACGAGGTGGTGACGGACGGTTGGCCGTCTCCTTGGTTGGTGCTCCCATCATATTAATCACCAGAGGTTTGGATGAAGAATTTTGCGAGGCAGGTACTAGCAGTTTTTGTAGCGATGGCGTTGTTTGTGTCATTTGGTTCGGCACTGGTCGCCGTGATCGCCGCCGCCGCCGCCGCCGGGGGTGGCGAAGAAGTAAAACCCAAGTCATTGTTGCGGCTTGATATGAGTAAGCCGATTGTCGATAAACCGATTTCCGGCGACATTGGCGAAACCGTCCGTGAATTGGCCAAAGGCAATGAGCCGCCTGAGGGCATTCCGCTGCGCGATGTACTCGACGCTATTAACCATGCGGCCGACGATGACCGCATCGCCGCTTTGTACTTGACCGGGAATGCGGCGGGCGGCGGCTTGCGTTCCGGCTGGGCCACCTTTGAGGAAGTGCGTCGGGCGTTAATTGCTTTTAAAGCCAAAGGCAAAAAAATCTACGCTTACAACGAAAACTACTCAGAGCGAGACTATTACCTTGCTTCAACAGCGGACAAACTTTACATCAATAAGTTTGGCTTTATTGAGCTTAACGGATTTGCCGCCGACATGTTGTTCTTTCGCAATGCACTAGATAAGTACGGCGTGAATGTTCAGGTCACCCGCGTCGGCAAATATAAATCGGCCGTTGAACCCTACTTACTCGACAAAATGAGCGACGCCAATCGCGAGCAAATTGAAATGCTGTTGGGCGATTTGCTGACCGCGTTTTTGAACGGTGTTTCCGAAGCACGCGGCGTGTCGATTGAGACCATTAACCAATTGGCTCAGGAGAAAGGCCTTTTGATCGGTGCCGAAGCTGTTGAAAACAAATTATTTGATGCCACGGTTGACTATGACGAAATCCTTGCTGAGTTGCGCGAGGTAACCGGCACCGAACCCGGTGAAAAAATTGAGAATTTGGTTAACCTGGGCGCTTATCACGCCAACATTGCCGACAAACTCAAAAAGTCAGGTGACAAAATTGCCGTGATCTACGCGGAAGGTAACATTGTCGATGGTGAGAGCCAGAAAAACGTCGGTGGTCGTACCGTTGCGCGTTTGTTGCGCAAAGCCCGTGAAGATAAAGATGTTAAAGCCGTCGTTTTGCGCGTTAACTCACCTGGCGGCAGTGCCCAGGCGTCTGAGTTGATCCTGCGCGAAGTGCGTTTGACCAAAGAAGAAAAACCACTGGTGGTTTCCATGGGTTCTCTGGCCGCCTCCGGTGGTTATTGGATCAGTACTTATGCCGACGAAATTTGGGCGGAACCCAACACCATTACCGGTTCGATTGGTGTGTTTGGGCTGTTCCTCAACTTCGAGGGCATCATGACGGAGCACGGGGTGACCACCGACCTGGTGGCGACCCACGACATGGCTGCCTTGGGTTCGGCCTATCGCCCGTTAACCGAGCGCGAGTTGGGCGTAATGCAAACCACGGTTGATTTCGTCTACGAAGGGTTCCTTGATCGCGTGTCCGAGGGGCGTAACTTACCGCGCGAGCAAGTTGCTGAAATTGCGCAAGGTCGCGTCTGGTCCGGTTCACGCGCCAAGGAATTGGGTTTGGTTGATGAGCTCGGTGGCTTGCAATCGGCCATTGCCGCCGCCGCCAAACGCGCTGAAATCAAAGAAGACGGTTTCCAAATCGAACAGTTCCAAAAAGAACGGACACCGATGGAAACCATTATGGAAAAAATGGGGATGAACACGGAAGTACGTACCCGCGGCCAAGCCGAGCACGGCTTGAATCGCCTGATGGTTGAAGCTGAAGACATGCTCGAGAGCTACAACGATCCCCGCGGCGTGTACGCACGTTTGCCGTATCAACTCGACATCGACTAAGTCTTAATGACCACACCCGGGCCGCCCGTTCCAACTGGAACGCGCGGCCCTTTTTTATGGGGTTTTTCCAGCGTAGCGCCTGGCGATGTGAGAAAATCCACCATGATGATGAATACAGCGGCGATGCGACATCGGGCCGGTGCCTGCTCGGGCCGCGACAGAAAAAGCAGGTGGCGACCATGAAATGGTGTTCGGTGGCTTCGCGCGGCACCGATTTGGCAGCGCAAATTAAGCAAGCGGGTGCCGCCGTTTTGGCGGAATTCGACGGTCAGAGTCCGGATATTTTGTTCGTTTTTCTTTCGGCACACTTTCGCGAGCAGTTTGATCAAGTGCCGCGTTTGCTGGTCGATGTCTGTCAGCCCGCGCAAATTTTTGGTTGTTGTGGCGGCGGTATTTTGGCGGCGGGCAGTGAAATTGAAGACGAGTGCGGTGTTGCTTTGATGGCGGGTTTGTTGCCCGACGTTTTTTGCCACAGTTTTGCTGTGGCGCCCGAGGAATTCGCTGAACTTGATTCGCAACGCCTAATCGACAAAATTGGTGTCCCAGCCGAAAACAGTCCCTCGTTTGTGTTGTTATTCGATCCCTTTTCTTGTCCGATGGAGCCCTTTCTCAGTTTGCTCGATCAAAGCTTTCCCTTTAGCCAGAAAATCGGTGGTTTGGTAAGTGGCGGCCGTGGGCCCGGTTATCACGTCATGTACCATGGCGGTCACGTGACGGATCGTGGCATGGTCGGGCTGGTGTTCGACGGCAACTTGGCGATGGATACGATGGTGGCGCAAGGTTGCCGACCGATTGGCAGTCCCTTGTTTCTGACATCCGTCGCCGGCTCGATTATCCGGGAAATTAACGGTGAAACGCCGCGCCGCGTGTTGGAACAAATGTACAGTGATTTATCGGAAACCGACCGCGCCCTTTTTCGCCACGCGCTTTTCCTCGGCATTGAGATGCAGCCGGACGAACGTGTCTACAATCGCGGTGATTTCCTGATTCGGAATCTGATGGGGATTGATCCGCAAAATGGCTTCATTCAGGTTGGCGCCGACTTGAGCCGTACCAAGGTGGCGCAATTCCATGTGCGTGACACGCACACTTCGCGCGAAGACTTAAGGTTGCAGCTTGATCGCTACCAGGAGACCCTGGGGGAGCGCGTGCCGCTTGGTTCGCTGATGTTCACCTGTTTAGGGCGCGGCATGCGTTTTTACGATGCGCCTGATGTGGACAGCGGGTTGGTGCGCGATGTGTTTGACCAACTGCCGATGGGCGGTTTCTTTTGCAATGGGGAAATCGGGCCGGTTCAAGGACGGACCTTTGTGCACGGGTACACCAGTTCACTGGGCTTTATGCGGCCGCGATTTGGGGCCGACGAAAACTAGGTGTTACCGCGGTTCAGGGCTGCCTTCATCTTACTTAGGACGGCCGGACCACTTTGCTGGAAGAACTCGAGCAGCTCGTTGAGGCCCGCTTGCTGTCCGTGAAGCATAATTTTGCGTGGTTTGGGCGAGGCCTTTTGAATATTGGCGGCGTGGGTGAACACGATCTTCTGATAGAGCAGCGAGCATTGCTCTTTTTGTTCGCGTTTCTTATCAATTTTTTTACGGATCGCGTTGCGTTTGTTTTGCTCCACGGTGGCGCCGAGTTTGGTGCGCAATTCTTTGATTTGGTCGGCCAGCTTGGTGGCTTCCGTCGCCGTTTTGTAGAGGGTGGGAAACACGTTGTAGGTGACGTTTTTGTAGGTACCGCCGGTTTCCTCTTGAAGGATGGTGACCTTCTCTTCTTCGTAATAAGACTGCAAACACAGCAGGGCGCGGAAGGTCGCTTTGTCTTCAACAAGCAAACTGGGGCATTCACCCTTGCGCACGATCTTCTCGAAACCCGAAACCAGTTTCTTTTCAAGGCTTGAGTATTCGCCGTTAATTCCTTTGTTGATGCCGAGAAACGCGACAATGTCGGCGTGAATGCGTTCAAGGACATTGATCGGCGTCAAGGAAAGTTGGTACAAACGGTCGGACTCGTCCTGAGTTTGTAAGTCCTTGGGCGAACCTTTTTCGCCGGCGGTGGGGCTCAGCGTTTGATCAGTGTCGGGAGCAGGAGAGAATTTGTCGTCAGCCACCATAAACCTACTTGATTGTGTGACGCGCGCAAAAAGAAGTGTATTGGCAATTTCAAAAGACGGCATAAACCGTTTTTCAGAGCGCGCAAACTTATTTGTAGCAAACCCTGCACCCGAGAATCAATCATCATCGTGGTGGTTTTACAGCTTTGTTAAAAAACACCGTGCGCGTCACATCCCATGCAGTGTTTTTGTCAAAGCGTCCACGCGGCGTCGCACGTCGTCTTCTAACGATTCCAATTGACGTTGGGCCCGGTAAGCCGTGTTCCATTTGGTGGTCAAGTTCAGCGCTAACTGCTTGACCTCCAACGAATCAAAGGGTTTCTTGATGAACAAAAGTTTATCGTTGACACCTAACTTATCAACCATTTCGTCCCAGGTGTAATCAGAGTATGCTGTCACAATGACAACTTCCGTAAATGGAAGCCGTCGCCAAATTTGGTCGACCGTGCGAATTCCGTCCCATCCCGGCGGCATGCGTACATCCATAAATATAAGGGTGTAGGGTTCGCCTTCGTCCGCTGCTTTTTCAACCATCTCCAAGGCTTGTTTGCCCTGGAAGGCCGAGTCAATGCGGTAGGTAATTTCCGGTACTTTCTTGGTCTTCTCGTTAAAGGTTGGGTCGTCCGAAAAGAGGGCGTCCTCAAAATTGCGCAGCTCGTTATCGAGTTCGGTTTGCTGAATTGGCGCCAAAATTTTTTGGATATCCTTGTGAATGTCCCGGTTGTCATCGCAAATGAGAATCCGATTGTTGAATGAGTTTTCATTCTGGAGCAAATGCATTTGCGGTTCGGTATTGACGGTTGAGACGTCACTGCCGGCTTCATGGGTCATGACAAACTCCGATGGTGCACATTGTTCCTCTAATCGGCTCGATCATAACGCTGCTTTAGATTGTCTTTGGCATTTTCGTCACCTGGGTTGATCTCTTTGTCGAACAGGCCCCCGTTGGGCGGCTATAATGACCCATCACGGCTTTTGGAAAATGGATCCGCCGTGCCTTGTGCCGTTGCGAGTCCCGGACGAAGTTGATCTTGGCCGTCTTGTCGCGTGCGATGGTCGGAATCTTTATTTGGCTCCGCTGCCTTTCGGGACGAAACTGGCGCGCAAAGGGTTGGCGTGAAATGTGTTGCGAAATGCAGTGGTGTGCTGAGAAGATATGCCGGTGGTTGTTACGGCACGTTGTGGTCGGGCCCAAGACGTGAGTTCCGGCGAAAATTGCGCTGTTTCGGTGAAGGCGGCAAGTGTCGCTTAAAATGAGGTGTTGTCGTGAAGGTTTTGCGTTTGCTTTTGGTTCTTATGTCGACCCTGACCATGCTTTGCGCCCAAGAGACGCAGAAAAATCGGTTCGACGAATTGCTGCCGACCATCGATAAATTGGAAGCGCCCACTCGCGGTGATCGTCTCGCCGCCGTGGGGCGAATTTTTTTGGATGTGCCTTACGAACCCAACACCTTGGAAGTGAACGACGAAGAAACGCTGGTCGTTCGTTTCGACGGGTTTGACTGTTTTACTTTCGCCGAATCAGTTTTGGCGTTGGCCCATGTGCCCGCTTCTTATGAGGCCTATCGCGAGTTGTTGCAAAGTTTGCGCTATCGCAACGGTCAAATTCAGGGGTATGCCTCGCGTTTGCATTACACCAGCGATTGGGCCCACGAAAATGCGAAAAAGGGCCATGTTGCCGATGTGACCCAAGCGATCGGTGGCGTGCCCTATGACAAAACCATCGACTTTATGTCGAAGCACCGTCAGAGCTATCAGGCGCTCAAACACAACGATGCCGCGCTCGAACAAATTCGCGGGGTCGAGCAAAAACTGAATCAGCAAAAACGTTACTATTTGCCCAAAGAGCAGTTGGCCCAGGCCGCCGGCCGCATTAAAGAAGGTGACATCTTGGCGATCACCACCTCGATTGCCGGTCTTGATGTGGTCCACGTGGGCTTGGCGGTGTTTGTTGAAGGACGGCTGCATATGCTGCACGCCTCTTCTAAAAACAAGAAGGTCGAAATTACCAAAGAGCCGCTTGCCGATTACTTAGCCCGTCACCGCACCCAAACCGGTGTCATGGTGTTCCGACCTCGGTAAGTGCGCCAGGCGCGAAATACCGACAATGCCAAGCCGATGAAGTTACCGGTACTCGTCCGCACCAGGGCCTGGACGGCGGCGCCGAGCAGTTTGAAGGCAAGCGCCGCTGTTGAAAAGGCTTTGTCAACGGCTTGTTCGTGTTCAAGCCGGCCTTGATTGTCGCGTTCGCCTTGCACCAAATTCACTACATCGCCCGCACCTTGCCACCAGGTCGCTACAAAGTTTTGGCCGGTGCCGGTAGCAATGGGTTGTCCGGAAACCAATTGCGCGGTTGTGCGCAGTCGGCGCCAAAAGACCCGCATGCTCTCTTCGATGGTGCGCCGCAAGGCGGTGAAACAGCGCAAGGCCGTTTGCCAAGGGCCGGTGAGGCCGCGCCAAGCGACCAAAGCGCCACGTGCGACGGCACGGCCGGCATGAACCAAGCCGGCACGAACGGAAGCGTAGGTGCGCCTCGCTAAGTTTTTAGCCGCGTTCCAGGTGCGTCCGAGCCAGGAGGTGGTTCCGGCGGTCGGTGTTGGCGCACCTGGGTCTTCAGCCAGAGCCACCGCTTGCGCTTCTTGCATGCCGAGCGCTGATAACTGGTTTTCGTGGGCCGCGACCTCTTCTTCCGTCGGTCGTTCAAACCCGAACAGCGCGAAACAGCGCGGCGCCAGCCACAAACGGCCGTTCCACCAGCGTATCACCGTGGCTTGGTCGACGCTGAGCTCTTGAAGCCACAGGCGTAGGGCCGCCAAACTGGCCGAACCGAAGGACGCGTCGAGACCGCGTTGGTAGTTGCCGGCAATCCAAAGGTGGACCTGAAGCAGCGCCAACCCGAAACGGTTTTTTAAGCCGTCGTCATCACCGGCCGGCAACGGGGTGGGGGCGCTGGCGAAGCCGCCGCCGCCACCGTCGATACGCGAAAAGGCAAGGGTGGCCGGGGTGTGGTTCAATCCCTCGGGTGGCCGCCCGGAGGGGACGACCAGGCAGCGACCGCCCGGCGCGTCGCCGTTGGGTTTTGTTTGATCAAAAAATCGTGCGCCGCATTGATAAGGATCGCCGAGCAAGGTCAGTGTTTCGCGGCTGACGGCGCGATCCAGATGGGGCAGACCGAGCAAGTGGCGAAACAAACAAAAAGCCAAATACAGAGATTCGTCGAGGGTGTCTTGAATGGGACCGTGATACAGGCCGAGCCGACTGAGTTGCAGGGCGGCGACGCGCACGATCAAACCGCGCGCACCTTGTGGCAAGGGTTGGGCGGGCAAGGGGAAAGGCAAAGGCTCGAAGGTGGTTAAGCGGGCCACCCAATCGCGAAAATCGGGGTCGTTGGGGTCCGACGAAGTTGCGTTGGGTCGTTCGTCGGCCAGGCTGGAACAGGCCGCCTTTAACGCCGTCGGGTCCGGCGCGGTAACGCCTTCGGCCAGGTAACCCAAGGCTTGCAAATGGCCGATAAAGGCCGGGTCGGGTGGTGCCGGTTGCCCCTCAAATTCGGCGACGCCGCCCAGGTCAAGGGCGGTATCGATCGCCGCAAGGGCTGCGAGCGGATTGGCCGCCGGCGGCGGGGTCGTCCAACCGATCCAAGGCTGCTTCATACTACCTTAAAGGTTTCAATCACGGACTGAATGAAGGCGTTGCGGGCGGTACGTGCCTGCTGAACGGTTTGGTTGTGCAGGGACAACAAACTTTGTTGTTCCGGCGTCAAGCCGTCCTTGATGAACAGGGCGGTGTCCATATCAGCTTCGATGTGGGTGACAGCCAAGGCGTTGAGGCCTTGGCTCTTGACGCCTTTGATGTTTGACAAAATGTCCTGAAAGGTAATGGTTGTATCGGCTTGCCCGTCGCCTGCTTGTTGGTTGAGGGTGACATCGATCTCGCCGGTAAGCGTGACCACGTCAAGCGTCGCAATGTCGGTGACCATGGCTTCGATGGAATCCCAAAATTTGGCGAGAGGACCGGATGGCACATTGTTGCTCATGAAAAACTCCTTGTTGGATTGGCGTTTAACGCCAGTTCACTTTGTAGACACGGTCGCGGAAGCGCCAGGGCGGCGTACCTTCCAGTTGGTCTTGGGGGTAGACTTTGAGCAGTTCGCCGCCGAAGGTGGAGGCGCCGGGAATCAGGCCTTGTTCGAATTGGAAGTGCCACCACTCCGAGGCAAGGGGGTCGCCGTTTTGTTCAAAACGCAGCCGGTAGGGGATGGGGTAAAAGTCGAATTCGGCCATCAGTGCGGTCAAATCGAAAAACGGGCCGGTGACGCTGCGTTTTTTGGTGAAACCGGGGTCGCCGCTGACGAGAATGTTCTCAAGTGTCACCTCGGCCACTTTGTCGGCGGTGCCACGGGCAAAAACCCGTAGACTGCGTTTGACGGAGTCCTCAAGCTGGACCACGTAGGGATCGCTGTCGGGACGGCGCAGGGCGCACCAAAAGAATAGGTCGAGTGCGCGGCCGAGGTAGTGAAACGAGGTGGCACTGCGGTTGTAGGCGGTGTGCGCGTTCAGGCAACGGCGGCCGGCCGAAGAGGTCAGCATCCCACCGCGTGCGTTGACCTGTTCTTTAAGTAGCGTGTAGGCGTGGGCGGCGTCGGCGCGCAGAAAAAGACAGTGATTGCCGCCTGGAAAATCATCGGCATGGACCTTCATAAAAGGAATTAGGTTGCCGGAGGCGGCGGCGGTGCCCGGCGAGTTGAGTTCAATCACATGGTGTTGGTAGGCGTTTTCGATGGCGGCCATGGTGATCGGTCCAATGCAGCCGTCGGCGTAGATGCCCGCGAATTCTTGGAAACGGATGACGGCTTGTTCGGTGCGGTGGTCAAAGTT
Organism: Holophagae bacterium; assembly: GCA_030429565.1. Classification (GTDB taxonomy): domain Bacteria; phylum Acidobacteriota; class Holophagae; order Acanthopleuribacterales; family Acanthopleuribacteraceae; genus Acanthopleuribacter. The sequence goes on from JAUIFE010000004.1 coordinate 217,859, forward strand.
TTTATCAACCGGACCCGGATAAAAGCCGAGCGCGAGCAGTAGTTGCTGCACTGCTGCAACGGATTCAGAACCCTTTGGGGTTTCCCGACTTAACGTCATGAATTAACCTCGTGTTGGGGGATATTGGTTTGCCTGATCCTACCATCTCACGTTGCGAAAAAACAGCATTGCCGCGAATATTTAGCGCCGACCGCCGCCGTAAGATGCGGGCGTTGTATTCCTCTCATCAGATCCGTTTTTCTCTGTCATAATGGGGTCTCAAGCTGGACATCAATCAACATGCAACGGTTAACCCGTTGGGTGCACCATCGCCCGACGCCGCTTGCCCATAACGGAACCACCACTTAGGGGAACAACATGCTTGTAAAGAGGCCCGTGCGTTTTTTGGGTTTGATCACCATGGTTTGCATCGTTTTGGGGGGGCTTTTCGCGGGGGAAACCCTGGAACAAGGCGATGGGTACTACACGATTGATCGCCAGGTTTTCGAGGTCAATGAAACCATTCAGTTGGTAGCGGAATACGATGAAGAGGTAACCGATGTGCAGTTCCGTTGGTCGCTTGGCGACGGACGCGAACTTGACGGTGCCGAGGTGGTTTTCAGCTATACCCAAGCCGGCGTGTATGAAGTGGCGCTGTACAGCGTATACAGCGACGGCGATATCGCCGATGATCCCTATACCCATTACGTTTTTGTCAACGATAGTGCCGCCGTTCCGGTGAACACCGAACCCTTGCCCAATTTGGAGCAGCCCAAGTTCGGCCGTGTCTTTGCTCTAAGCGAGGCCGTGCCTTACGCCGGTTACGGCTTTGATTACGACGATGATACGGTTGAAACCTACTGGGATTTCGACGACGGTACGGTCGCGGTCGGTGAAGAAGGCGTCAAGTGTTTTACCTTTCCAGGCCATTATGCGGTGCGCATGTACGTGCGTGACAGTAAGGGTTACACCAATCGCTTCAGCGAGGACGCCCTGATTTACATCTACGAGGATGAGCCACCGCTTGAAGGTGTGATCGTATCGCCACCGCAGCCCGATGAAGAGCAACAGGAACGGGGCGGCGTGATTATGCGTCCCAATCAGCCGTTGGTTTTCCGCGGCGAAGCAGCCGCCGGTGTGGTGGCCGGCAATAGCGACGGTCGTTGGCTTTTTGAGGACGAAGAAGGCAATATCGTGCTGGAGCGACAAGGTCTGGAAATCGAAGTCGCCTTTGCCGAAGAGGGCGAATTAACCGCCTTGTTTTATTTGATTGATCCGGTTGACAGCGATCGTTCCGACCCGATTCCCGATGAACGCAACCTGTTGGTGGTTGGTAACCTCGCGCCCGAGTTTGAGATTTTGGAGCCCGGTTTCGATGTGCAAATTGAAGTGGGTGACGCCCTTCCGTTCGCGGCCGAGGTTGAAGAAGAGGAGGGCGACGCCGTCACGGTTACCTGGCAAATCTCCGATGGTCGCGTTTTTAGCGGGGAACGCATCGATGAAGTGATTTTTGCCCAAACCGGCTTGTTTTGGGTCGACGCCTTCGCCACCGACAGTCGTGGTGCCGTCGGTCGTGACACCCGCATCTACGTTAACGTCTTGCCGCTTGACTTCGACGAGGACGATGCCCCTCGCTTCACCGGCTACACCCCAAAGGAATTGCAGCTATTGGGTCCGGAACGCTTTAATTTTTACTTCTCCGCGAGCGCCGTAAACCCAGATGGTTCCCCCGTCACGGAGTACCTGTGGGATTTTGATAACGGCACCACCGCGGCGGTTGCCAATCCCGGCAACGTCGCCTACGCGCAAGCTGGTGAGTATTTTCCGCGCGTATTTGCCCGGGGCGACAACGGCGTTTGGTCGCTGTACCCTCACGAATGGCGTGTGGTCATTTTTGACAAATCCAACATTCCGCCCATTACCGAAATCACGCAACCGCCGCCGATTGCCGGCTTGGAAAACGATTTTTTTGGCGCGCGTGTTCTGCTGCACGACATCACGCAACCACTGGTGCTCGAAGGTACCGCCACCGATCTCGACGGCGACTTACCGCTGCAGGTTGGCTGGTTTCTGGAACCCATAGATTACGACGAAGAAGAGCTCGAGGTGCCCTTTAGCACCGTGCTCAAGCCCGAGCCGCTGCGCTTCGAGGAAGTCGGCTACTACCATTTGGAATTGGAAGCCTGCGACAGCCGCATGAACTGTGAGGGCATCGACGATTTCCGTTTGGTTCAGGTCTACGATGCGAGCCTTAAACCGGAGGCGGAAATCATTGAACCCGATGGGACTTATACGGTGGCTCCAGGGGAACCGGTTTATTTTGAGGCGGTTGGGTACGATCCCAACGATTTAGATATGGAATTTTACTGGGACTTTGGTGCCAATGCTTCGCCGTCGACCTATGTCGGTCGCGAAGCCGGTCCGATTGTCTTTAGCGGGCCCGACGATGGTTCGATCACCGTTGACGTCGCCGTAACGGTCAAAACACCGGTAAATGAAAGCGCCGCACCCGCGCTGCGCCAGGTGATCATTGCTGATTTGGACGAAACCGATTTTGAACCCAACAACAGTTTTACCGAAGCCAAACCCTTGGCGCGTGGTGCCTACAACAATCTGGTACTCGGCGACGACGACCCCTTCGACTACTTCATTTTTAACGTTGATCGCGACGGCCGTGATTTTCGTTTGGAGCTGGATAGTCTTGAAGAGCTGCTGGTGACGGTTTACGAAATCAACAACGGCGTTCCGTCTGACACGCCGATCGATGCGTTTTTGGTTAAAAACGACAGTTTGCTGATTGAGGATGTCGCGCGCGGCGAGTACTTGCTCGTGTTTTCGGTACCACCCGCCAAAGACGGCAAAAGGCGCAATCTGAACTACGGCATGACCGTCACCACCTTACAGCCCCAATTGTTCCTGCCGTTTTTGGTGGAAGACGGCAGCCTGAGCAGCCGTATTGGCTTGGTGAACGTGCACCCCGAACCCGTGGAAATAACCCTGGTTGGTTTGGACGGACAAGGTAAAACGATTGACCAACGCACGCTAAGTTTGGCCGCCAAACAACGGTTATACCAACCTGCGCTCGACTTTTTCGGTACCGAAAACAACATCAAAAAAGCGCTGCGCATCAAGTGGGTTAAGGTGCTTTCAACGCGGCGTTTGGTCGGTTTTGTTAACGCAGAAACCCGCGACAAACTCCAGCTCATGAGTGTCGGCGCCTCGAAGTCACTGCAATCGGAGGTGATCGTGCCGCACATCGCCGCACGCACCGACCAGTGGTACACGCGCGCGGTGGTTGTGAACGGCGGTGAACAAGCGCAATCGCTCGATTTTACGGCGGTAAACGGCGCGACCGAGATCGGGGTTAATGCCGCCTCAGCGCAAACCGATTTCCGTTTCCGCGAGAAATTTACAGCCTTGCCGGAGTGGGGTCGCTTTAAAGATCGCGACGGTCGCCCTAGTATCAGCGGTATCGAAATATTCGGCCGGGTCGACGGCGCCAAACAGATGGCGGGTCTCGAGATGGTGCTGCCGCGTTCCGCCAATCCCAACTTCTTGAGTGACGCCAATACCATTTACTTCACCCACGTGGCGGCCGACACCACCAACTTCTGGACCGGTATCGCCCTGATTAACGCTGATGCGACCACCGCCGGCTATAACCTGTTCGGCTATGACGCCGCCGGCCAGGTGGTGCAATCGCTCAGCAATCAAAGCTTGCCGCCCAATGGGAAGCTCCTCAACACCGTGCAGGGTATTTTTGGTCCCAATCACGGTGTTGCTTGGATTAAGGTGGTCGCGGATAGCTCGATTTCCGGCTTCGAACTTTTTGGTGATCCAGGCGGCCGCCGCTTGGCCGGTTTCCCCGCCGTGGAAAACCTGACCGACCATCTGTGTTTCCCACATCTGGACATTGTGGCCGGTCAACGCTGGACCGGGATCGCTCTGTTAAATGTGGGGACGGCGACAACCAACGTCACCATTACCGCTTACTCGGCTGCCGGCGGTAAAGTCGGCGAAACCAGCCGCGCGCTGGCACCTTTGTCTAAGTTGGTGGCCTTACCGGAAACCCTGTTCGACGGTGGTTTGCCGGCCAACGCGGTTTATTTAGAAGTGCAAGCTGACCGCAAAACCATTAACGGTTTTCAGTTGTTCGGTACCCTCGATCAGAACGGCTTAGGCGATCAATTCGCTGGTCTACCGGGGCAAACCCAATAAAAAAACGGCCGTCGTCCTAATGGGGCGACGGCCGTTACCTGTTTATGGGTCTAATCGCGAGGGGTTAAGGGCGATCCCACTCGTCGTGGTGGGCGGCATCGCGCACATCCCATTCCTGAGTGTCAAAACGCTCATCTTCCACATCGAGCAGCAGCCAAGTGAGAAACTTGGCGACTTGTTCCGGCGCTTGCAGGCGTCCTTCGTCTTTTAAATCGACAAAACGCTGGAGATCGGGAAAGACCTCGGGAGAAGCGGCGCGAACTTCGCCTTGCATCGGGGTATCAACTACGCCCGGTCGTGCGCTGCCGATGTTAATGCCGCGTTCCTTGAGTTCTTCCCGCAGGACTTGGTAAATCATGTGAAGGGCGGCTTTGCTGGTGCAGTAGGCGCCCCAACCGCGATAAGGGTTGTGAGCGGCGCCCGATGAAATGTGTAAAATACGGCCGCCGGTACTCATGTGAGGCACCACGAGTTGTGTCAAAAACAGTGGTGCGTGAACATTAATCGCCATGTGATCGACCCAGGCGGTCGGATCGACCTCTAAAAGGGGGGCAACCGGTTGCAGGGTGGCGGCGTTGTGGACGAGCAAACCAATTTCGGTATCGGGTGGGAGTTGGTCGACGACGGCGCGACGCCCGGCGTCCGTGGCCAAATCGGCGACAAGGATTTGGATGCGATCGGGAAAAGCGGCGTGTGTTTCTTTGAGCAGATGCTCGCGCCGGCCAATGCCGAGGACGTTGATGCCGAGTTTGGCGAGGGCGTGGGTAAGCGCACGGCCGATGCCGGTGCCGGCACCGGAAACAACGGCCAGAGCCTGAAGCCTTTGCGCGCGGTTGGTATTCATGGGAGTCCCTCTCTTTAATGTAGTTAGGTTCATCGATGAGATAGACGCGTGGACCGAGGAGCGTTCTGGAAACCCGTCTCGTCGGCCGCTGTTACACCACCCAACAGTGTATCACGACGCGGTTGGCTCAGCGTCGTGAGACCTGGTCGGTGCCGGCGGGCCAACCGCGTGGTCGGCATGCCGACCCGATTGCGCGCCTGGCCGGCGGTGCCTGACGGCTGGACAAGCCGCCTCGCTAACGGGCGTGGTCGATCAACCACGAAAAAAAGGCGGTATCGTCGTTGAACGATACCGCCATAGGGTGGTGGGAAAAAGTCGGTGTGTGACTAAGGCAAAATCGTGCGCATGTCGCGGTGGTTGTTGGTGCGTTGGATTTTCTCGATCCAGGCGCCGGGAAATTCCGTTTCGTGTTGGCTTATTTCATCCAAATCGCTTTTGGTAACACTCAAGGTGACCAGTTTGCGCGAACCTTGACGGCGGTATTGCAACCCGGCGAAGTACCAAGCCGGTTCGCGCTCTTCAATGATCAGGGTCAGGCGTTCGCTGTTGGGCAGGGCACTCAGATGCCCGCCGATTTTCGGAATGCTGTTGCGCAGGAAGGTTACCAATTCTTCGAAGGCGGCTTCTTTGAGCAGGTCTTCCTGGCGTAATTTCTCGCGCCACAGGCGTTTCTGACGTGTCAACTCTTCGCGGTTGACCGTGATTGGCTGTACCCGCGTCGCCACTGTCAGGTTTTGTTCGCCGCTCGTGGTTGAGCGGGCTTGGCTTTTGTAGCGAACCGGGACGAACAGCAGGACGCCTTGTTCCTCGATGTAATAACCGCGCACCGGATCGCTGCTGAACACCGCAAAAGCGTTGTCTTGTTTGTTGACCTCGCCTTTGATGAAGACCTCGGCGCCGGCGATTTGCTCCCAAATCGTCAGGGTGTTGGGGACTTCGGCGGCGGGCGGCAACCAAAAATAAGTGAACAGGCAGAGCGTGGGAACCAAAAACATAACTACTTTCCTCGTGTGGCAATGGTGCGCGCTTCTTCAATGAGATCTTCACGAAGGTCGACCATGTATTCGGCGTTTTGCAACTTAATGCCTTTAATTTGGGCGTTAAGGGCGGTGGAAAATTCGTTTAAGTTGTGTTCGCGTTCTTGGAAAACGGCTTCAAAACGCGAATCCATTTGATTCTGTGCAAGTTTGGCATTGAGTTCGATGGCTTCGAGCAAACGGGCTTCCAGCTCATTAATGCGCTCTTCCTGTTGGACGGAGGCTTGGTTGGTGCCGTTGCCGAGCAAGGAAAACTGAACACTAAAGCCGTCCTGATTGGATTGGAAACCAAAGCCGAGCAGGGAAAGGACGAGCATGGCGGCGAGGGGTAGGGCGACCGCGCGACGCAGCCAGGTGCGGCGCCGGAAGTAGGCGTGCGAAATCATGGGGCGCGGCATTTCCGGAATTTCCGGTTCCGCTGTTTGGGCCATGCTTAACCCGTCGGCAATCAGGCGATAACGTTCGCTGCAGGGCGGGCAGTATTCAAGGTGACGGTCCAGAGCTGGATCGCGTGGTTCATCCATCAAGACATCAATTAATTGTTCTTCGGAAAGGTGTTTCACTTTCTTCCCCCTTCAATGACCTGTTTGCGGCGCATGACGCTGCCGAGATTGCTTAACGCTTTGTAGAGTCTGCTTTTGACGGTGCTAACCGGTTCGTCGAGAATTTCTGAGATTTGGTCAAACGTGAGGTCTTGGTAGACCTTCATGACCACAATCGATTGTTGGTTGGGTGGTAGATCGGCCACGGCACGGCGGACCCAAGCGTGTTCCATTTGGGAGAGGTGCGTGGCTTCTACATTGGCTTCGTCGCGTTCGTCGGCGACGTCGTAGCCGTATTCTTGGATTTGCTGGAGCGATTGTTCTTTACGGACCTTGAGGCGACGTTTGTGATCAATGCAATCGTTGATGGCGATGCGGTAAATCCAGCTTGAAAATTTTGATTCACCCTTGAAATTCACTAAGTTTCGGAAAATTTTGAAAAAGATATCTTGGACCAAATCCAGGGCGGTATCGGTGTCGCGAACATAGCGATAAACCAAGCCGGTAATTTTGGATTCGTAGCGTTTGACCAAAACATCAAAGGCGGCACCTTCGCCCTGTTGGGCGCGTCTGACCAATTCTATGTCGTCCACGAGGTGTTCCATGACTTCGTTTCCCCTTTCAGCACTCTCAGACGTTGCGCCGCTGCGACTAGTCTAAATTTTTTTTATTTTTCAGTACAAGTCGCGCTTGGCCGGCACATCGGTAAAGTTTGCGGTTCTGAGAAAATTGTTGGTCGAGCCGTCTTGAAAGAAACTCACGCGCCGCCAAAACTGCGGTAAAATAGGGCACCTCTACACCTAAAAATGCGCCACCCTCCGACCATCTGGGCTGCGACAACGCTGTTAACGGTCGCTGACTTTGTTTGCCGCATCTCTGGATGTTGCGCTCATCGCCAACCTTGGCCGGCGGACGACCTCGGGGTTTCCGTGGCGGGTTCGTGTCGCGTTTTTAGGTACCACCAGGCATGACGAGTGGGTGTCCGTGTGACGCGGATCTCGGTTCGTGATGGCCGTCAGGAATGGGAAGCGGCGCCATTGAACCTCAAAAGCGCGAAAAGTTTGGCTTTTCCAACAGATCTTGAGCCGGGCGGTTTGCACAAGCGGACCGCAACGACGCACGGTGCCGTTTCACAGGATGCGTCATTGTCAGATGAAAACGGTTGCGAAGCTGTGTTTTGCGCGACAGTTTTCTTGGCGCGGGCGCTTTTGGGATGGCAAGCCATGCGACCGCTGCTGCGGCCACTTTTGGTCGTGTTGACCTTGGCGCCGTCGTTGTTAGCCCTCGATCCCAACCTGTCGTTAGGGCGCTACCGCATGCGCGAATGGGGTGCGAATGCGGGCTTGCCGCAACGGACGGTGACCGACCTGTTGCTGGATACTCAGGGCTTTTTGTGGGTGGCGACCCAAAATGGTTTGGCCCGATTTGACGGGCACGACTTTACCAACTTTTACCTCGATCCCCAGGGCGATGTACGCGACGTGTTTGAAGACGGATACATGGCCTGCTTGCTGCAAGACAGGCGTGGCACCTTGTGGATTGGTACCCGTTCCAGCGGGTTGGTGCGTTTTCGCGACGGGGTTTTTGATCGGTTCCGCGAAGCCGACGGCTTGCCCGCCGACTACGTGACCAGTTTGGCCGAGGACGCAGCCGGCCGACTTTGGGTAGGCACCCCGGCGGGATTGGTGGTTCGCACTGAAGCGGGCTTTGCACCGGCCCCGGCGGGATTGGCCGAAAAACCGGTTCAGCATTTGCTCTACGACAGCCGACAGCGTCTGTGGGTTGCCGGCCAAAGCGGGTTATCGGTTTTGGTGGACGGCGCGGTCAACCCGCGCCCCGGCGACGGTTGTTTCCAGGAGCACACCATTCACGCCCTTACCCAGCGGCGCAATGGCGAGCTTTGGGTCGGTACCGCTGAAGACGGCTTGTGGGTTGGGTTTGACTCTGGCGAGCAGGCCGTGATGCGCTTTAGCAAACTCGCGGATCAGCCCGCCGGTCTGGAGGTTCAGGCTTTTTGTGAGGATCGCGACGGCAACTTGTGGTTGGGCACGACCCGACACGGCATCATGCAATTTTTCGAGGGCACCTTGCGTGGTTTTGAGGGCCCCAAAGCGCTGCGTCACCTGCGCATTATGTCGATGGTCGAGGACCAGGAAGGCGGGTTATGGGTTGGCACCCGCAACGGTTTCTTTCAGTACTACACGGGTCGATTTTTCAGTATCGGCAAAGATCAGGGGCTGATAGCGTCGCAACTGTGGAGTGTTTGCGAGGCGCCTGACGGTGTGATTTGGATGGGTAGTGAAGGCGCCGGATTGGTGCGCTGGGACAAAAAAAGTTTTCGCCATTACACCAGGGAACAAGGCATGCCTGCCGACGCGGTTCTGTCGGTGTGGGTCACCCGCGCCAACGAGGTCTGGGCGGGGACGCGTAAAGGCGTCGCCCATTTGCGCCAGGGTCGCTTGCGAACACTGACGCGCGAGGACGGCTTGGCCGGTTCTTATACGCGCGCCATTACCGAGGATAGTCAGGGCCGCATTTGGCTCGGTTCCAAGTCGGGGGTAACCCTTTACGACCAGGGTGCCATGGTGTTGTTAACGGAAGAAAACGGGTTGGTGGCCAATGTGGTACGCGCCTTTTTTGAGGACCGTGACGGTGACATGTGGATTGCCACCGACCACGGCCTCAGCCGTTACCGCGACGGCCGGTTGACCAATTACACGACCGCCGACGGTTTGATTAACGACTCGGTGCGTGCGCTGCACCAAAGCGAAGACGGAGCCTTGTGGATCGGCACCTATGGTGGTTTGAGCCGCTATCGCGACGGCCGTTTCAGCGGCATTACCCATCACCAAGGTTTGTTTCAAGACATTATCTTTAAGGTGCTTGAGGACGATTACGGCGTTTTGTGGATGACCTCGCACGACGGCTTTTTCAGCGCGCCCATCGCCGAACTCAACGACATCCTCGACGGCCGCAAAGAGCGTCTGACCAGCCATATCGGTGCCACCACCAAGGATCGCGACCTGGTTGAGTGCAACGGCGGTTCCAGCCCGTGCGGCTGGAAAGCCGGCGACGGCACCCTGTTGTTGCCGTCGATGCGCGGCTTGCTGATTCTCGATCCCGGTTACCAAGGCGATCCGGCCTGGATGCCGCCCACTTACATTACCCGCATTTTGGTCAACGGCCGCACCCAGCCGCGCAACCAACCCCTGACCCTTGCGTCCGGTGTCTCACGACTTGAGTTTCATTTTTCCGGGATCAGTTTCCGCCAGCCGCAGAACGTGCGTTACCGCGTTATGTTGGAGGGTTACGACAGCGGTTGGGATGAAATCGGCGATCGTCGTTTTCAGTACTATCGCGACTTGCCGCCGGGCACCTACCGCTTCCGTTTACAGTCGGCGGTGGAAGAGGACCGTTGGCACGAAAGCAACGACGTTCCGCTCGTGACCGTGGTTCCGGCTTGGTACGAGCGCACCACCTTTTGGGTCGCGGCTGTTTTATTGGTGGTCGTGCTGGTCATTTACGGCCACCGCTACCGCATGGCCCATTTGAAACAACGCGGTCGCCAACTGGAAGCGCTGGTGCAGGCGCGCACGGAAGCTTTGGAAAAAGCCAATCACGAGTTGCAGGCCACCCAAGAAAATTTGGTCAAGGCCGCCCATTTAGCGGGGATGGCTGAAATATCCGCCGACGTCATTCACAACCTGGGCAATGGGCTCAACAGTGTTAACGTGGCCGGCGCCCTCATTAAGGAACACTGCGAAAAGTTGCCCGTGAGCAAGTTGCTGCGTGTGATTGGCTTGATGGAAGGGAACCGACAAGAACTGGCCGATTTCTTGAGCCACGACGAACGCGGCCGCAAGGTGGTGCCATTCATCAAAAGCAACCTTTTGGCTTTGGATCGTGGACGCAAGCGCCTGGAAAATGAAGTTGACGGGTTGGTCGAGAAAACGCGCGCGATGAACAAAATCATTTTTGCCCAGCAGGCACTTACCGAAAACCGCGACCAATACGAAGATGTCGGGATCATCGATATGGTGGAACAGGTGTTGGTATTGCAGGAAGAATCGCTGCGGGAACACCATATTCGGTTGGTCACCGACTTTGAGGATCGCCCGACCGTTCGCGTCCACAAGACCAAGTTTCTGCGTGCCATCGGCAACCTGGTTAAAAATGCTTGGGAATCAACCATGATGTGCGATCCAGACGAAAAAGAGGTGCGCATTCACACCTTTCAGCCCGATCCGGCTTGGGTTCGTTTGGAAATTATCGATAACGGTACCGGTATTCCCGCCGAGGATATTACGCGGGTTTTCCACCAAGGTTACTCTACCAAACCCCACGGCCATGGCTTTAGCTTGCATTACTGTGGCAATGTCATTTCCGAAATGAAAGGCCGCATTACCGTGCAAAGTCAGGGGGTCGGCAAGGGCGCCACCTTCCGGGTCGATTTACCGGTCGTCGGTTGAGCCGGCCGCCGCGGTCGCTAGATAAGTGACCGCGTCTGTCGTAGAATGACGGCAACTCATACGAACGAGGCTAACCATGGAGCAAACGGTTGATCACCGGGAAGCGGAACAAGCCGCCGCGGCCTTAATGGATCAGGTTCGCAGCGGCGAAGCGTCACCGACGGAGGCGTTGCGAAAAATTCTGGCTCTGGCTGACCGGCACCAGTTGGATTTGGCCGACGATCTCGATGTTCAGGGCACCGGTGTGATGAACACCCAGGACTTGCCCCCGATCGACAAAGCGGCTTTTTTGGCGCTGCAGGGCGAACCCGACGACGGTGAGGCGGCCACGGAGGACGCTGCCCAAGAAGGGGTGGCTCAGGGTGGCGGCACGGGTGCGTATATGCCGGTGGGTCCGCCGCCAATGCGCGCCGACGCCGTGTTGGGTCAGCTCAACTGGTATGTCCGCGATATTTTGTTTTTACAGTTTCGGCGCATTGACCTGTTCCATCGCGAGGGAGAAACGTACGAATGGGATGTCCTGGCCGAGCAGGTAGGTTTAGCGGGTCATCGTCGCGAGTTGTTCGACGCCGTCATTCGGTTCCTCGTTAAACACGAAATGCTTTCGGTTAGCGAAGGCGCCGGCCTACCGGTTACCGTTCGCGCCCGTACCGATTCCGAATCGGTACGCAAACGTTTGGCCAATTTGAATTTGTACCATCGCAAGTTGTTGAACGATTATCCAGAAACGGCGCCGTTATTTCGCGTCTTGCGTGCTTGCATCGAGGGCTTTGGCGATATGTTGCTGCGGCCCAGCGTGAACGGCGAACCCGAACCTGTTTCACCGCGTGCGGCAACCTTGCGCATGTTTGCCATGCGTGAGGTCGGCGAATAGACGTGAAACGGTGCCGTTGGCGGGGAGCCAGACTCTCCGCAACGGCACCTCATTGGTGTTACAGGCTGCTGCGAACCGCGCGCCAGCCTTCGCGGTCAACCCGTTCGACCATGGTTTCAACTTTGGCGGCCAGTGCTTGTTTGTAGGCCGTCATTTTGTCGCGTAGGTCGCTGTCGGCACATCCCAAAATCTGCACCGCCAGCAGGGCTGCGTTGCGTGCGTTGTCCATGGCGACCGTGGCGACCGGTACACCCGCCGGCATTTGCAGGATGGAGAGAATGGAGTCCCAGCCATCGATGGAGATCGAGGCTTTGACCGGAACGCCGATGACGGGTAGCGGTGTCATGGACGCCACCATGCCTGGCAAATGCGCGGCGCCGCCGGCACCGGCGATGATGACGTCGATGCCGCGTGACGCCGCCGATTCGGCGTATTCAACCAAGCGTTGCGGTGTGCGGTGAGCACTCACAATCGTGAGCTCGTGGGGCACCGCAAATTCTTCCAGGATTTCGGCCGCGTCACCCATGACGCGTAAATCCGACTGACTGCCCATAATGATGCCGACCTTGGCCGGCGACGTTGCTTCAGCACTCATGGTTACCTCTCGGAATGGGATCGGAATGGGAATCGAAAAGGAAGCTGGGTTTATTTACCGTTGACCGTCAACAGATTGCGGATGCGTTCAGCGCGAGCCAAGGCTTCATCGAGCGTTGCGCCAATGATGGTGATGTGGCCCATCTTGCGGAACGGTCGTGTTTCGGTTTTGCCGTAAATGTGCGGGTAGACGCCTTCCTCGCGCATGATGTCGGTCAGGCCTCGATAAATCGGTGGGCCGGTATCGGGGCCGCCGAGAATGTTGAGCATGACGGCCGGAAACAAGGCGCGTGGTGAGCCCAAGGGCAAATCGAGAATACCGCGCAGGTGTTGTTCATGTTGCGAGGTGAAGTGGCTTTCAATCGTGTGGTGGCCGCTGTTGTGAGGACGCGGCGCAATTTCGTTGACGTAGATTTGGTTGCCAGGCGTCACGAACATCTCAACCGCGGTAATGCCGGCGAGATCAAAGGTTTCCGCCACTTGTTCGGCAATGTTGCGCGCGCGTTCGGCCAGCTCCGGCGCCAGTGATGACGGGCTGTGCAGGTGTTGCACCAGGTTGGCGGTGGGGTGAAAGACCATTTCCACGGCGGGAAAGGCTTGGGTTTCGCCAGACGGCGTGCGTGCAATCAGAATGCTGATTTCGCGTTTGTCACCGACGAAATCTTCGATGAGCCCGGGGACATCCGGCACCGCATCAATATCGGCCTGGTTGCGCAAAATGGCAACGCCGCGGCCGTCATAGCCACCGGTGGCCGCTTTCCAAACCACGGGCAGCGGGCCCAGTTTTTCCAGCATTTCGGCTTTGGTTTCGAAGGTGAAAAACGGCAGCGTTGGGATCTGGTGGCGGTGGTAAAACGCTTTTTGATGTGCCTTGTTGCCGACGGTGGCGAAGATGTTAGGGGAGGGGCGCACCGGAATGCCCTCTTTTTCCAACTGACGCAGCGCATCGATGTTGATGTGTTCAATTTCGCAGGTAACCAGGTTCACCGAACGCCCGAATTCGAGCACGGTTTCGTAGTCCATCAGGTTGCCCTGCACAAAGCGGTTGGTACGCCCGACGGACGGCGCTTCAGCCGAGGGGTCGAGCACAGCGGTATTGATGTCGAGACGGGCGGTTTCATCCAGCAGCATTTTGCCGAGCTGGCCGCCGCCGAGGATTCCAAGGGTAAAGGAAGAAGACCAGTATTGGGTCATTGCAAAGCCATCCTAGCGGTAACGGGTTAGCCAAGGATCACGCGGTGATTGATGCGACCCGCGCGAACATCCATTTTGACACAAACCCTGCATTATAACCGAAGCGACGCGAAAGGGTCGGTCCCTGGCTAATTGCTTTTGAGACGGCCCTGCGGATCGAGCAGGCGCGGCGCGTGAACGGCAAACCACAACACCCCGACTACGCACAAGCAAAGCGCCAAGATAAAGTTGGTTTGGTAGCCCCATTGATCTGCGACCGAGCCGCTGATCGCCTTGGCTGCACCGGTCGCGATCACCACTGCCGAGGCCTGCAGCGTGTAGTCACTCGAGGCCGTTTCCCGTTGGCAGACATCCATCATGACCGTAAACAAAGCGGTCGTCACCATGCCGGAGGTGCCGTGTTCGACCGCGATGAGCCAAGGTGTGCTGCTTTCCGGTAACCAGCCATAGGCCATGGCGACGTATAGACTAACCCCGCCCGCTTGCAGCAAACCCAGCAGGACGACCGCGCGAATCCGACCCAAGCCCACCACCAAAAATCCACCGGTCAACGAGCCGATCAAACCGCCGATAAAGCCGTAACTGCCCATCAGCACACCGATTTGACTGATTTCCATGCCTTGATCCTTAAAGTAGGGGCTGAGCATGGCCGTCGACATGGCTTCGCCCACCTTAAAGAAGGCGATCAGGGCCAGCCAAGCCGGAAAGCCCGGTTGACGCCATAAATTCGTGAATATCGACCAAAAGTGGCTTGTGTCCACTTGCGGGCGCGGTGCCGGTTCGCGCCAAAACAGCAATGGCAGCGTCGCCGCCGTTAACAAGGCGGCCATGAAGTAAAAGGACCCGCGCCAGCCGAAGAACGAGAACTGCCAGAGTAGAAAACCACCGCCGATAATCATGCCCAGACGGTAACCGGCCACCTGAATGCCGTTACCGATGCCGCGTTCGCTGTCGTCGAGCAGGTTAACGGCGATGCCGTCGGTGGCGATATCTTGGGTGGCGGCGAGAAAGTTCAGTCCGACAAAGACAAAAAAGAGGATGCGGTAATCGCCGTCGGCGTCGAGGTCACCAAAGAAGCCGAGCGCGACCAGCAAGCAGACCGCCAAAAATTGCGTCGCGAAAAGCCAGGTTTTGCGGCGGCCGATGCGCGTGCTGCCGTATTCATCGACCAACGGCGCCCACAAGAATTTACCGGCCCAGGGCAAGAGCAACAAATAGGCGAGGCCGATTTGCGTCAGGCTGGCATTGCGTTCGCGCATGATGACGGGCAGGGTTTGGGTGAAAAAGCCGTAGGGTAACCCCTGGCAAGCGTAAAGACAGGTTAACAGAGCAAATTTGCGCAAGTGGTTCATAGATTGAAGGAGAAACCTTTTTCAGGACGTTCGCCATATCAATGCGACAACTATGGCCTTATCTAACCATAGATTCGATGAACGCTTCGTTAAGAAATGGGTGTGCGGCGCTGCCGGGAACCCTGCTGCTGCATGCTTTTGCGAACTTAGCGCTTGTGTCGTGGCGGTCGGACCGTTAAGTTATTCGGCATACCTTCTGATTAAAATGTTCCTCCTTAAAAACTTTGTCACTCTGTGTCCGTCCTTCGCGGGGGACCCAGCCGCGGCCCATACCTGCTTCTCTGACCAAGGAACGACCATGGAAAATCACGCCGATGCGGCAGCCTACCAAAACGCGATCGAGGAAGTGACCCGTCTCCAGCAGAGCTTGGGCGAGCAAGCCGCTACCTCGCCCCAGCTTGCCGAGGCATTTTTAACCTGTGCACGTCGCGCCGCTGCATTGGACGATATCGAGGGTGCACTCGACGCCTTCGAACAGGCCGTCGCCATTCACCGGCGTTTGGCCGGCGAGGACGCCGATCAATGGTTGCCACACTTGGCTGAGGGTTTGGTGCGGTTTGCACGCGAACTGGAGGCGGCGGGTGAGCTGGAAATTTCCTTAGCTGCCACACAAGAGGCGGTCGCCATCCGCCGTAAATTGGCGTTGCGGCTGCCGGATCCACACCTTGGTGACTTGGGGAAAGCGCTTGTTCAGCTCGGCAATCGCTTGGGCGATTTGGAACGCACCCAAGACGCTTCGGTTGCGCTTGTGGAAGCGGTGTCGCTGTTGCGCGTGTTGGGTGCGCAAGACCCCGAGCGCTATGCCGTCGACTTGGCCGCCGCGCTTGGTAGCCTCGCCGTGTTACACCATTTGCTTGGCAACAACGATGCCGCCTTACATGCCAATCAAGAAGCGGTTCACCTGCGCCGCATGTTGGCCGCGTCCGAGCCTCATTCCGAAATCTATCGCGGCTGTTTGGCCATGAGTTTGGTTAACCTAGCTGTAAACCTCCAGGAACTAAATGATTGGGACGCTGCGCGCACCTATCTCAAGGAGGCCTTAGCTTTGCTGCGAGCATTGGCCGAAGTGAAACCCCAGCCCTATCGCGGTGAATTGGCGACGACCCTAACCCAGCTCGGCCTGTTCGAGCAGGCTGCCGGTCGGCTTGCCCCGGCGCTAGCGGCCACCGAGGAAGCATTGGCGGTGCTCCTCGATTTGGCCGGCGACCGACCGCAGCGTTACGCCGGAGCGTTGTCCGAAACACTCGCCATTCTGCGCGTGCTTTTCCAAGAAGCCGATATCAGTCCTGCCGACCATTCCGAAAGTAATCGAGCCGCCTCGCTGCTGGCCGACCTGAACAAAACCAATTAAACGGGCTGTCCGGCCAAAGGAGGCGTGCCCTGTTTTCCGCAACCACCCTTCAAGACGTTCTCGATCAACTGGAAACCATCATTAACAACGAACGGGCCGTGCGCTCGCCGCTGGGTTTCTTTGCCGCGTTGTATCACCAGGTCACCGCCCAGGTCCAGCAGGGCATTGCGCACGGTTATTTTGACGACGGTGCGCGCATGGAAAAGCTCGATGTGGTGTTTGCCAATTTTTACCTCAACGCTTATCACGCTTGGCGCCACCACCAGCCCGTTGCCAAATCGTGGCGGCAAGCGTTCAAACATGAAAAAGACGATGAGCTGATCATTCTCCAGCATCTGCTGTTGGGCATAAACGCCCACATCAACCTTGACCTAGGTCATGCCGCCGCCACCATTGCGCCAGGGGCACAGCTCGAATCGCTGAAAGGGGATTTCGACAAAATCCACGGCATCTTGGCGCGTTTGCTCGATCCGGTTGAAGCCGTGGTCGGCCGTTTCTCACCCTTAATCGGCATTTTGGACCAAATCGGTGGCAAAACCGACGAAGCCTTGGCCGGGTTCAGTATTGGTTTGGCGCGTGAATCGGCCTGGTCGCAGGCGCAGTTGCTCGCCCATATGGCGCCCGAGCACCGTGTGGCGCTGGTAACCCACTTCGACCAAAAGGCGGCGTTTTTAGGCAAAACCATCGCCCATCCGGGTCAGTTATTGACGATGGGGTTTCGCCTGATTCGTGCCGTCGAATCGCGCGATGTCGTTGCGCTCATCGATGTCCTGCGATCCGTCGTGCCGGTGGACACCGTGTAACAGGTATGTCTCGGTGTTGCGGTTTTGTCTCGGGTGAGACAGTAATGTGTCTCATTGAGACGCCTCTTTGAAATGGCTATTCTTAAAAACCTATTTTTTTATACGAGTTTATGGATTTGGTATGGACGCTGCAATCCACCCCACCGCCGGACGCAAGCGACACGCTTGGCGATCCAATCAAAAGGAGAGGTGGGCGCTATGCTGGAATCGGTTTATTTTCGTTTTAAACGGATGTTGGGTGGACAACGGCGTATGTTGACCACGCCGGATCACCTGTTACACGGTCGCGAAAAAGCCTATCGCCCGCCGGCATTGTTTCTGCCCAACCAAATCGAAAAAATCCGTGGCGTTCAAGAGGAAACCACTTTGGCGCATGAGACTTCGCGTGTCTTAGGTGGCGAAGTGGAACACGGTGCCACCGCCGTCTACAAATTGACCAACGCCAAGGTGGTAGACGGTTACATCTACAGTCACGAAGGACGTCTCGTCGTTTCACCCAAACGCGAACGCGGCATGTTAACGCGCTCAGGCGTGCGCCTCAAGAAGGCTTTGTTAGCGTCCAGCTACAACGGCAATCGCTACTTCGGCCATTGGCTTTCCGACGACTGTACGCGCGCCCTCATTGAAGGGGATTACGGCCTGCCGCTGTTCTCGGGCGCGCCCTGGACCGAGCACCAGCGCGATTACCGCCGTTTATTGGGATTGCCCGCGCCCCCGGCGCAGGTTGCCCTGGTCGAGACCTTGTATGTGATTCCCGATGTCGGCCAGAACGCCTTTAAAAGGAAGCGATTAGAACAGATTCGCGCCGCTACGCAGATTTTTCCAGGGCGACGCCGTGGTCATGGGGTTTACTTGCTGCGCGGCGATAGCGGTACGCGACGCTGTTTGCAGAATGAAGAACAGGTCGCCGCGCAATTAGCGCGTTACGGCTTTGAGATTGTTAATCCGGCCAAAGAGAATTTGGCTTGCCTGCTCAACAAGATTAAGGACGCGTCGGTGGTGGTGGGTGTCGAGGGCAGCCATCTCATGCATGCCTTGTTTGCCATGCAGCCAGGCGGTTTGCTGCTCACCATTCAACCGCCCGATCGCTTTAACAACGTGTTTAAGGATTTAACCGACGCGCTAGGTAATCGCTACGGTTTTGTGTTGGGCGAAGGGAATCGCAACGGTTTCACCCTGAATCTCAAAGACTTGATGATGACGCTTGATCTGGCCGATCAAAATGCCCCCGCCGCTCCGGCGATCGCCTAACCACCGCTTTTTTCGCTTTTAGCGCCGACCCGTGATGGGTTCCATTTCCCGGCGCTGGGCGGGGTTGATAGGGGCTAGTCAACCCTGCCGCATTCGGCCGGGACCACCTTGAGGGGGGTGGTCCCGGCTGGGTGTATCCACGGATAACTGACTAAAAGATTAAACTTTTGCGTGTTTTTGGGCGAAGCACTAATCAGGCTTACCTCACCAATTATTCCCGCCACGGTCCTGTTCCGTCGTTGCCGACTGGTGCGACGCCATGTGGCCGCACCAAAGGACACCGCGTTGACCGAGCCGTACCCAGACGATGGGCCGCCGTCTTCCAACCAGGGCCAACCAACAGATCGGCTTGACTTTGAACAGGTCGAGGCCCTGCTGGCCGCCGACGATGTGGCCGGATTTGCGCGCTGGATGGAACGTGTCACCGACGCCGATTCGGCACTGCGGCGCGCCTACCAAGGGGCGTCATTTCGTTTTACCAACGGTGCTACAGGCGAGGCGGGTTTGGCACCGGCGAGACCGCCAGGTGCGACCGTCGGTCCTGGCACGCGTTGTGGCCCCTTCATGTTGCAAGAGACCTTGGGGCAAGGCGGTACCGGCGATGTTTTTTTGGCCTACCGCGATGACGCTTTCCAGCAAAAGGTCGCCGTCAAAGTGCTGCACACGCTCAACAGCAAAGTTAAAACGCTGTTTCAACGAGAATGTGGCATTCTCGCCAAACTGAACCACCCTTATATAGCTCACCTGATCGAAACCGGCGAATTGCCAGGCGGCCAACCGTGGATTGCCATCGAACACATTGAAGGGGTGCAGCTCGGCGTTTACCTGCAACAGCACTCTCCCAGTTTGAGCAAGCGTGTGGCCTTGGCGATTAAGGTGTGTGAGGCAGTGAGCCATGCCCATCAGCACATGATTATTCACCGCGATATTAAGCCGGAAAACGTGATGGTTGCGGCTGACGGCAATCCCAAATTGCTCGATTTCGGCATTGCGGTCGCGCTCAAGCAAGGGACCGGCAGTCAGCCGCAGGCCACCGAGCTGGGCAACATGATGACCGTGCGCTACGCTTCACCCGAACAAATCGCCGGGGGGACGCTGTTGGCAGCCTCCGACGTCTACAGTTTGGGCGTGGTGTTTTATGAAATGCTGACCGGAAGTTTGCCCTATCGCGCCAACCCGCACCAAATACCGGAACTGATGCAGGCAATTCGCAACGGCGAGGTGACGCAAGCCAGTCGCATCGCCACGCCGGCGCAAGGGGGTACCAACCAATTTGCCAAACGGTTGCGCGGCGATTTGGACACCATTTTACAGATGGCGCTCGCCACCGAACCCAGCCGTCGTTATGCCAGTGTCGAGGCATTGGCCGCCGATTTGCGCTGTTACCAGGACGGTTTACCGATCGCGGCCCGGCCCGCCACCCGTGGCTACATGGTACGCAAATTCATCGCGCGTAACCCTTTGCCCGCCGCCCTTGGTTGCGCTTTAATCCTTTCGCTGCTGGCCTTTTTAGGCATTCTTGCCGACAAACAGCGCCAGGTTGCGGCCGAACGCGACATCGCCCGCACCGAAAAACGCACGGCAGAGACTGTCACCGATTTTATGGTGTCTTTGTTCGAGCAGGTGGATCCCAACACCAGTTACGGTCGCGATGTGACCGCTTATGAGGTGGTGCGTCTGGGGCGCGGGCGGATCGAGCGTGGTTTGGCCGATGAACCAGAGATTCAAGCACGCCTGTTTACCATCACCGCACGCGTGTTTCACTCTTTGGGTCATTTCGATGAGGCGCAGGAATTGTATCAACGCGCCGTCGAATTAAGCGAGCCGGGCAGCGTGCCCTACGTGACCGCCGTCTTGCAAAACTTAATCTTGAAGGCCAATTTAGGCTTGGGATTTGAGGTGGAAGACGAGCTCAAGCACTTGCGGTCTTTTTATCCTGACGAATCGAAAATTCCGCCGGCCCTGATTCGCATTGCCGCCTGGACACGACACTGGCGCGGCCGCTATTACGAGGCCTATCAAATGTTGGAGGATCTCAAGCCGCGCTTGGCCGAGATTCCTGCTGCAGAACTCACGCGGCTCGATATGGTACGTGCGCAGGTTTTGATCTCGATGGATAAGTACGAGGAGGCGGTAACGCTTTTGTTGGATGTCGTCAAACGGCTTAAGGCCGGCCACGGCGATACCAGTTTATTACTGGCGCGAACCTACGGGCTCTTGAGCGACGCCTACCGTGCGCAAGAAAACGAAGTCGAGATGTTTAAAGCGCTTGATGCATCCGACGCCATCCTCGCCGGCCTTTTCATTAAAGTTCACCCTGAGTATCTGAGCAATGTGCACCGGCGTGCGCTTTATGCCGTCGATATCGGTCAATTCGAAAAGGCCGGTGTGTTGCTCGACGAAGCGGATGCGCTCGGCGCACGCCTTTATCAAAAACCACACCCCTTGTTGGGCATATCGCTTTATTACCGTGGTTTGTTGGAATCAGAACTGGCCCAGTACCAAAAGGCCGAGGCTAGTATGCGGGCCGGGTTGGCGATTTTTACCCAATTCTCCGGTAAGGACAGCGGCATGGTGCAACGGGTTCGCAGTGCATTGGCGATCTTGTTAACGCGCACAGGCGACCTGCAAAACGCCGAGTTGATTTACCGCGAATTACTGGCTTACAACCGCAAGATGTATCGGGACGACCATCCCGATATCGCCTCGCCGCTTAACAATCTCGGCCTATTACTGCTCAATCTGGGAAAGGATGAAGAAGCCGAACAGTGTTTGGTGCGCGCCTTTGAGCTGGTGACCCGCAGTTTTGGCGAACAACATTCGCGTACAGCTTTGGCTGCCAATAACTTAGGCCTGTTTTACAAAAATCGCGGCAAGTACAAAGAGGCGGAAGCATATTATGCGATGTCGCTGTCGATCCGTACCGAACTCTTTGGCGCCGATCATCCGCGCACGGCGATTACCGCTTACAATCTGGCGGTAATGCTCCACACGCGCGGTGATTGGGAACGCGCTAAGCCCTATTACGATACCGCTTATGCGGCCATGGAACGCGCTTATGGCGTGAAACACGATTACACCGCCATTACCCTCATCGGTCGCGCCGGTTTACTCTCCCTGTTGGGTCACTTTGACGAAGGTCGTCGCGATGCCGAACAGGCGATCACGTTAATTTCCGAAATCCGGGGGCCGCAACATCCGCGCACCATGAGCATGTTGCGCACCCTGGGCGACATTCACTTTCATGCCGGTCGGTTGGCGGAGGCGTTAAACGCCTACCGTCGTGGCGAAGACATCATCAATGAAACCAAGTTGGAAAGTTTTCGCGAGATTGCCACGATTTGGTACGGGTTTACCAAAGTTTATGTGGAACAGGGGCGATTTAACGAAGCGAAAACCTACGAGGCGCGGGGCTTGGCGGCGACAGAGGAAAACAAACAAGCGGCGGTGCGTTTTGGCTTGCTGTATTATCGCGGTCGCCGTTTGGCCGGCCTCGGTCAAGCCCGGCAAGCGGTGGCGGCTTGGCAAGCGTTGTTGCAGGAGGCACAGGGGGTTTTGCCCGATAACAACGAAATCGTAAACCGCACGCGGCTTTCGTTGGTTCCATGGTTGGCCGTTCAAGGTGTTTGGGACGAAGCGGAGACCCACAACAACGACGCCAAGTCGCACTTCCTCAGTCAATTGCCGGCGGGTCATTACCTGCGCGATTACGGTGCCGCCGTCGACGGCTGGCTGCGACACAGGCAGGGCGATGAGAGCGGCGCCGTGTTGTTGGAGACGTCGCGAACCGCGCTGGCCAAACGCTTGGGTGAGCAGCATTACCTTACGCGCGCCGTTGACGGGTTGGTCGCGTTAAAAACCGACCCGGTCGACGCGGGTCTGATAAAATGAGCGCGACTTAGGATTGGCCGGGTGCTAACCCGAATGGGGAGAGGATCATGTGGTATGTCTACGCTATATTAGCCGGGATGACGGCGTTGGTTGTTTACGCCAACCTCGAGAGCTGGGTCGCGCGGGTTATCTGGGCTTTGGTGGCCGTGGTGCCGATTTTTTTGGTGCCCGACGGTTACCAGTGGATCTCCTTGGCGGTGGTCATCATTTCACTGGGGTCCTGGCAGTCTTATAAGCGCCAACGCGAAGACCGTATGGCCCGTGAGGCCAAACGCTTAAAAGAACAGGAAAACGAGACCTAAGCATTCTGTAAAACAACGTCTTGCCGTGTGGCGGCGCTTGGTGGCAACCCTACACTGTGCTATGCTTTGACCTTTGCGAGGAGCGCGGCGTCACGGGTGTACGTTCACGATGTCGAACCTTGCAGCCAAATACCTGTCTCACGAAGGTGGGCTACGGTGCCGTTCGCGTCTTTTTTGCACCGTCCACTGAGGCGCACAAACCGCAATTTCTCAAGAGACAGCAACCACACAGGATCCGCGCCACCGGCTCGGCTCTTGGCGTAATCCGTCCCCACGGGACACAGCTTTGGAATCAGGACAATCGATGATCGAAGAAAATGAAACGACCGCGACCTTTGCCGATTTGGGGTTAGCCGAAAACTTATTGGCCGCCTTGGATGCCGTAGGTTATGAATCGCCCTCGCCGATTCAGGCAAAAATTATTCCCCATGTTTTGGCCGGCAAAGATGTTATCGGCCAAGCGCAAACCGGAACCGGGAAAACCGCCGCGTTTGCGCTTCCAGTCTTATCGCGACTGGATTTGAGTGCAAAATACCCACAGGTGCTGGTTTTGGCACCGACCCGTGAACTGGCTATTCAGGTGGCCGAGGCTTTCCACCGCTATGCCATCAACATTAAAGGCTTCCAGGTTCTGCCGCTTTATGGCGGTCAGGCATATGAAGGCCAGTTACGTCATTTAAAACGCGGCGTCCACGTCGTCGTCGGCACGCCGGGTCGCGTTATGGACCACATGCGTCGCGGGACCTTGGATGTCTCGCGTCTCCACAGTCTCGTGCTCGACGAAGCCGATGAGATGTTGCGCATGGGTTTTATCGACGATGTAACTTGGATCCTCGAGCAAACCCCGGAAACACGGCAAATCGCCTTGTTTTCCGCCACCATGCCACGCGAAATCCGCCGCATTGCCACCAAACACCTTAAAGATCCCGAGGAAGTCACCATTCAGGTGAAAACGACCACGGCCGAGACCATCCGTCAGCGCTACTGGGTCGTGAGTGGTTTGCACAAGCTCGACGCCTTGACCCGCATCCTCGAAGTGGAAACCTTCGACGGGATGATGGTTTTTGTGCGCACCAAAACCGCCGCCACGGAAATTGCCGAAAAACTGCAAGCGCGTGGTTTTGCCGCCTCGGCGCTGAACGGCGATATTCCGCAGAAGGAACGTGAGCGCCGCGTCGAACGCCTCAAGTCGGGCCGTCTCGACATTGTGGTCGCCACCGACGTTGCCGCACGTGGTTTGGACGTCGAACGCATTAGTCACGTCATCAACTACGACATTCCCCACGACACCGAGGCCTACGTTCACCGCATCGGCCGTACCGGTCGTGCCGGTCGCAGTGGTGAAGCGATTTTGTTCGTGTCGCCGCGTGAACGCCACCTGTTGCGCGCCATCGAACGCGCCACCCGCCAGCAAATCGAACGCATGAAAATGCCCTCGACGGAAGCGGTTAACGACAAACGGGTCGAGCGTTTTACCGATAAAATCAGCGAAACCTTGGGTGATACCGAGCTTGAAACCTTGCGGACCATCCTGACCAAGTTCATGGATGAGCACAACAACGACGAGGAAAACGAAACCAAGTTGAGCTTCCTCGACATTGCCGCCGCCTTGGCCCACATGGTCCATGGTGATCGGCCCTTGTTGCTCGAGAACGAAGGCATGGCCGGTTTCGACCTGCCCGACCTGCCGCCGCCACGCGGTCCGCGCGGTCGCCGTTCACGCGGTCCCGAGCAAGGTATGGCTCGCTACAAAATCATGGTTGGTCACGCGCACGGGGTCAAACCCGGCCAAATCGTCGGCGCCATTGCCAACGAAATTGGTCTCGACAGTGCCTACATTGGCAATATCGACATCTTCGGCGAGTGGAGCACCGTCGATCTGCCCGATAAAATGCCACGTGACGTGCTGCGCCACCTCAAGAAGGTGGTCGTTGCCGGTCAGCCCTTGAAAATTTCGCCATTCGATGGTCCGACGCCACCGCGTCATGGTCGTCCTCGCATGGACGGCGCACGTCCGCCGGGTCGCGGCAAACGCCCCTTGGATCGTGGGCGCCCACCGCGCAAACCGTCCAAAGGCAAAAAACGGCCTTAGCCATCGGCGCTAGAAACACAAAAAACCCGCACCAACTTCGGTTTGTGCGGGTTTTTTTTTGGGGGGGAAGGGAGACTGCTACTCGGTCGGTAGCGGCAGGCCCTGTTGCCGCAGGAAATTGAGTCGGTCCCAATAGCCGCGTTGGTACTGGATCAAGCCGTTTTGGATGTGGAAAAAACCGCAGCCGCGCAAGCCGAGTGGATCGCGCCATTCCAGGGCCGCCCAGTTGCCGTCGGCCAGAATTTGTTCAACGATACAGGTCATCTCGGCTTGGGCGAACTCGCGCGCAAACATGGCGCGAATGGCTTCGCGTCCCTCAATGGGATCAAGACACACCTGGAAATTGATCGCGTTGACCGCGTAAAGCGCGGCCAGCCCGTCGGCATCGCCGCGATTAAACCGTGTTACCCACTCGCTAACCAGTGCTTTAGGGCTAATGTCTGACATGAATTACCTCCATCTCTAACGCCGTCTCTGGGTCAGGCGCCAGGCGGCGTTGCGTGGAATTTACTTGTTTTGTCGCCTGTGTCCCGGCTAGATTAGCTGAAAAGCGCAATACGGGTGGATGATTTTGGCCAAAGATTTGGTGCAAAAAAGTTTGGGACAAGTGGCGGTGCGCCAATAGAAGGGCGCTGCCTCTTTACAAGCGGTTTCTCACCGGAGGATTGATCCAAACCGCTGCTAAGTATCGCGTATATCAGGGATAAGGTATTTCTTATAAAAAGGATATTACGATGACCAATGTTCATAACTCGATTAACTACATTGAGTTTCCGCTCGTTGATAACGCGAAAACCATGGAATTTTACACGGCGGCGTTCGGCTGGTCCTTTCAGGTTTGGGGCGAAGATTACCTCAGCTTTTCCGGCGCCGGCGTTGAAGGCGGTTTTAACCGTGAGGCTGGTGTGACACCCGGTAAACCGGGTGTGCTGGTGGTTCTTTACGCCGATAAATTAGAAACGACTTTGGCTCAAGTACGTGCCCACGGCGCAACCGTTGTTAAAGAGCCCTTTGCTTTTCCGGGAGGGCGTCGCTTCCACTTTACCGACCCCAACGGCAACGAACTCGCGGTTTGGTCTGAGAACTAAGCCAACCGTGACGAACTGGGCCGTTTTCCCCGATGCCTGCGCACCTCAGATGGCTTTTTTGCCCAGGCGAGGCATCGTCGCCTACGCGGTCGGTATTTTATCGACCGTAGCTAATCTCTTGAATCGGTTTGTGTTTGCTTTCGCTCCCGTGCCAAGGTCTTGTATCGGGAACATGCCGGCGAACCTAGGTGCCCGTGTTTCTTGCCCGCTCGCGCAAGCCGATTTTGCTGCTTTTCTCACCACGGAGGAGACTCATGATACGTTTGATTTTGCCCTTGCTGGTGCTGGTTCTTATGACGGCCTGTAGCCCCCAAGAACAGGCATCAAGCTCGCCCCAGAACGAGACGGCGACCACCAAGACGGCCGCTGCAAAAACCCATCAACCACGCGAGGTACCACGTCACAGTGCCGCCGCCTTTTTTGAAACCACGGCTTACAGAGGCGTTAGTTTTAACCGCGCCGGCACCCATGTGATGGTAAACCACGACAAAACGGGTGTTTATAACGCTTATACCATGCCAATCACCGGCGGTGAGCCGGTGGCCCTGACCGAAAGCACCGACAATGCTGTTTTTGGCGTGGGTTATTTTGCCGATGATAAACGGTTGGTTTTCATTTCGGATAAAGGTGGTAACGAACACTTCCACGTCTATGTACGCGAAGCCGACGGCAGCGTGAAAGATTTAACGCCAGGGGATGAAGTGCGCGCGAGCTTTATGGGATTTAACCAAAAGCGCGATGCCTTTTTTGTGCAGACCAACGAACGCGACGCCAAGGCGATGGACCTTTATCGCTACGACGCCGACAGCTATGAACGCAAACTGGTGTTTCAGAACGACGACAGCTTGAGGATTGGCGATATCAGCCGTGACGGTCGGACCATCGCCCTCGAGAAAGTCATTAACAACACCGAAAGTCAATTGTACTTGGCTGACTTAAGCGCCGAGAAGATTGAACCGAAACGCATCTCTCCGGAAGCGCCAGGTGTCGAGTTTTCCGGCTTGGCGTTTGACGACAACCGCGGTTTGTTTTACTTCAGCACCAATGGGCAAGGGGAATTCAACCAAGCTTGGACCCATAACCTTGAAACGGGTGAACAGAAAGCCGCCATCGTCGCCGATTGGGACGTCCTTTTTGTCGGTTTCTCGGAAAGCGGTCGTTACCGTATTCACGGCATTAATGAGGATGCGGTTACCAAAATCACCATTCGCGATATGGAAGCCGGTCAGGACTTGGTAATTCCCAACTTACCGGACGGCGACCTGCGCACCGTTCGGTTCTCAGACGACGAGAAAACGCTCGCTTTTTACCTCAACGCCGATACCTCGCCCTCCAACCTGTTTGTGGTCAATATGGCCGATAAGTCATTTCGCAAGTTAACCGATGCGATGAACCCGGCGATTGACGCGGCCGACTTGGTTGAAGGCCAAGTGGTGCGCTACAAAAGCTTTGACGACCTTGAAATTCCTTCTATCCTGTTCCGTCCTTGGCCGGCCGCGGCCGACAATCAAGTGCCGGCCTTGGTATTCGTTCACGGTGGACCTGGTGGACAAGCGCGCAAGGGTTATCGCGCCATGTTCCAACACTTGGTCAATCACGGCTACGCCGTTTTGGCGGTTAACAACCGTGGTTCCAGTGGTTACGGCAAAACTTTCAACCACATGGACGACCGTAAACACGGTGACGTTGACCTTAAAGATGTGGTCGCCGGTCGCGCCTACCTTGAATCACTCGATTGGGTCGACAAGGATAAAATCGGAATTATCGGTGGTAGTTACGGTGGTTACATGACGGTTGCGGCGCTGACATTCACCCCCGAGGTGTTTGATGTCGGCATCGACATTTTTGGTGTGACCAACTGGGAACGCACCCTGGACAGCATCCCACCCTGGTGGGAGAGTTTCCGCAAGGCGCTTTACGACGAAATGGGTGATCCCGCCACCGACAAAGAACGCCATCACGCTATTTCACCCCTGTTCCACGCCGAAAACATCACCAAACCCTTATTGGTGGTGCAGGGCGCCAACGACCAACGCGTGCTGCAGGTGGAAAGCGACGAAATAGTCGAAAAAGTGCGCGCCAACGGTGTTCCGGTGACCTACGTCTTGTTCCCGGACGAAGGGCACGGCTTCCTCAAACGTGAAAACCGCATAAAGGCGTCGGAAGCGTATGTGACCTTTCTCAATCAGTACCTGAAGCAGAAACCGGCGGAACAACCTAAAAACAAAGACTCCTAAACAACGAAATCCATTTCATCATTTGTCCAGTACCAACCAACCGGCGCTGCTTTTTCTTAAGGCGGCGCCGGTTTTTCTTTTGATATGGGTTTTGTGGCGGGTAAAGTTATATATTTCAGTGGTTTACGGGTGTTTCTTGGGGGTATTAAGCCGCTTTGTTCTGTTCTGAGGTGCTGAAAATAAAAGCAGATCCTCATGGAAATCCCCACGCATCGAAAGCTTTATGGTAATTGTTAGAGGCGTTTACCTTCACGTTGATTTTATTGCTTTTACTGCCGCTGTAAACTGATGTTGCGCGGTGGCTTAGGGGTGTTGGCGGCACGGACTCCTGTCTGACCGTGCGCATGCCCTGTTGGATGTTTTGGATTGAGAAGCGGAGGCGCTATTGCTCAAGAAACAATTGGGTTTGCTGGACGTGTTCTGTTTGGCTTCGGGTGCGATGATCAGCTCGGGTTTGTTTGTTTTGCCGGGGATCGCCTTCGCAAAAGCCGGCCCGGCTATGATTCTTTCGTACGCCTTGGCCAGCGTGTTTATTATCCCTTCTATGTTTTCTCAAGCCGAATTGGCGGCCGCCATGCCCAAAGCGGGCGGAAGCTATTTTTTCATTGAACGCAGCCTGGGTCCTTTTGCCGGAACCATGGCCGGTTTGTTGAACTGGTTGTCGATCGCCCTTAAAACCGCCTTCGCACTGATCGGGATTGGTGCCGTCGCGGTTCAGTTTTTTCCGCAAATCGGGGAAACCGGCATGGTGGTCGTCGCCGTCGTGTTTTGTGTGTTTTTCACCGTCGTCAACCTGGTAAGCGTAAAAAGTGTCGGCAAAATGCAAATTTACCTGGTGTTCGGTCTGCTGGCTATTGTCGCTATCACCTTTTTCGCTGGGTTGCCGGCAACCAAGGAATCCCACTACGTGCCCTTTATGACCGCTGATTGGCAAACCATTTTTGCCGTGGCCGGCATGGTCTTCGTTTCCTACGGTGGTCTCACCAAAGTGGCCAGTGTCGGCGAGGAAGTCACCAATCCCGGTCGTAACCTACCACTGGGCATGTTCATTGCCTCCGGCGTGGTTAGCTTGCTTTACGTGGTCATGATCTTCGTGACCGTCGGCACCGTGGAAGGCGACAAGCTTTCTGGATCATTGGTGCCGATTTCACTCAGTGCGCAAACGTCCATGGGTAAGTTCGGCATGATCATGGTCGATATTGCCGCCCTGTTGGCCTTCATTACCACCGCAAACGCCGGTATCCTGTCGGCTTCACGTTCGCCGATGGCGATGAGTCGCGACGGTTTGTTGCCCAGTGTGCTCGCCAAAACCAGCGCCAAATACAGCACGCCTTACGTGGCTATTTTCGTTACTACCGGCTTCATTATTGCTGTGATTGTGTTGTTGTCGGTTGAGGACTTGGTCAAAACGGCCTCGACCATGATGTTGTTGATGTTTATGCTGGTCAACGTTGCCGTCATCATCCTGCGCCAAAGCAAACTGCAAAGTTACCGACCCGAGTTTCGCTCGCCTTTTTATCCCTGGCTGCAAATCATGGCCATCATCATTTACGGTTTCCTGATTTTTGAAATGGGCACCGTGCCTTTATTACTCACCGCTGGTTTTGCCGTGCTGGCGACCATCTGGTACTTCGGTTATGTGGGCCGCAAAATTCAGCGCGAGTCGGCCTTTGTTTACGTTGTTAAATCGATCACTTCGGACGCCATCGGTCGCAGCCATCTAGAAGACGAGTTGCGCCAAATTTCGTTGGAGCGATCCGGCGTGGAAATGGACCGCTTCGATCATTTGGTGCACGAAGCCGAATTCCTGGATATCGAAGAGGCGATTAACGCCAAACAGTTGTTTGAACGCATGGCGCAAGGGCTGTCGCAGCGGCTCGGTGTCGCCGCCGACGAGCTGTACGACAAGTTTCTGGCGCGCGAAAAGGAATCGAGCACCGTCATCAAACCCGGGTTGGCCATTCCCCACATCATCATCGAAGGGGAGGAGCGTTTCGACATGATGGTCGTTCGTTGCAAGGGCGGCGTGACCTTTTCCGAGTTGAATCGGCCGGTTCACACGGTTTTTGCGTTGATTGGCACCATGGACGAACGCAATTTTCATCTGCGTGCCTTGATGCACATCGCCCACCTGATTTCGGAGCCGGAGTTCGAGGCACGCTGGCGTGAGGCACGCGGCCTCGAGCAGCTTCGCGACGTGGTCCTGCTGTCGCGACCCAAACGCAAAAAACCCTAATCGCGACCTGTTCGCCCAAAGGAAGCCGCTTTGGTTCAGCCAACTCTTCACCGTGACGACTTGGATCAAACACTGGGCGCCGATCCTGGTGCCTACGCCCAGCGCACTGGACGCGACGCGCTCGAGCGCCGTTTTCAGGAATATGCCGCGCGCCTCCCGCACGGCGGCGACGGTCGTCTCGACGCAGCGGTCTTGGAAGATCGCGTGTGTCCGCTGTGTGGTGAAGAACAGTCGCGGTTATTGTTCGAAAAATACGGTTTCCCGATTCATGCCTGCCGCACCTGTGCCTTTGTTTTTGCGCGGCCGATGCTGTCGCCCGGCTTTGGCAAGACGGCGGCGGGTGCGGCTTGGGAACAGGCGATGTCGGCCGACCATCTGGCCTTTATCACCCAGCCGTTTTACAAGGCTTGTGCGACCAAGCGTTTTACCTATGAACTGCAGCAAGTGTTGCGTCATTGCGATCAAACGCCACGGCGTTTCCTCGAGATTGGTGCATCGATTGGGCTTGGGCTTGAAGTTGCGACGGCGCACGGTTTGACGGCGGTCGGCATTGAGCCGGATGCGGCCGCCTACGCGCTGGCGTCGCGCGGCGCGGCCGAGGTGCGTCATGAGTGGTTCAGTGCGGCGACCTTGCCGGCGGCGTCGTTTGACATCGCCATGTCGTTGGATGTGCTTGAACACGTACCCGATCCGCTTGATTTTCTTATAAACATCCGTAAAGTGCTGCGGCCAGGCGGCTTGGTGGCGATTCAGGTGCCCAATGCCGGCGCGTTGATTACGCGGGTGGAAGGCGCGGAGAATCAAATTTTTAACGGTTTGATTCACCTCAACTATTTTGACCCGGCGAGTCTCGATCAGGCGGCCCAAATCGCCGGGTTTGAGTTGGTTGCTACGACGACCTTTTTATCAGAGCTCGGCAAATTACAGGCGTATCCAAGTGAACGTATTCAAGCCGCTCTGCGGCAAATCCGGCCGCCTTTGGACGAGCGTCGGCCGTTGCACCAGGATTGGATCAATGACAGTGGGTTGGGCTACAAGGTGCTGGGTATTTACCGTGTACCACGCGATTCGTCAGAATGCGAAAATGCGTTAGGTTGCGTATAAATTCGCGCTAAATATGAAAAACATAAAGACTTAAAGGCGCTTGACGCACCATGACTACCGCCGGATAATGAGCGCACCCTCTATGATTACTGTGTCGGCCGGTTTCTCTTGCTGAAGTGTGCTTCGTGTTAAGGTAACGCCGCCTTTGTGTCGATTATGGAGAAGAGATCCCTCTTTTTTAGATTCGGTGGCCATCGACCGTCGCCGCCCACGAAACTCCCACTGCGACCGCCTTTTGCGGCAATGAGTACGCCATGATTCCGACCAACAAGAAACAACGCATTCTGGTCGTTGACGACATGCCTGCCAACATTAAGATTTTGGGCCAGGCAATTCGCGGTCGCCACGAAGTCGCCGTTGCCACCAACGGGCGGCAGGCGCTCGCGTTGGCGTTCTCGGATCCGCCCGATCTGATTCTGTTGGACATCTTAATGCCGGACATGGATGGTTACGAAACCTGTCGGCGGCTCAAGGCGGACGCGCGTACCAAGGACATCCCGATCATTTTTGTAACCTCCAAAGACGAGTTGGAGGACGAAACGCTGGGGTTGGAGCTGGGTGCCGTCGATTACATTACCAAACCCTTCCACTTACCGATTGTGTTGGCGCGTATCAACACCCACTTGCGGCTGAAGATGCAGTCCGATTTGTTGGAGCTGCTGGCAAAAATCGACGCCCTTACCGAAATCCCTAATCGTCGCCAATTTGAGGAACGCTTGCGTTTCGAATGGCAGCGTTCACTGCGATCCGGCCACCCGCTCGGCTTGATCATGATCGACATCGACGATTTCAAAAAATACAACGACTACTATGGCCACGCGCAGGGCGATGAGTGTTTAAAGCAGGTAGCCCACATTCTCTCGCGCGATCTCAACCGTGCCGAAGATTTGGTGGCGCGATACGGTGGCGAGGAGTTCGTCGTCATTTTGTCCGATACGGATATCGACGGCAGTGTCGCCGTCGGCCGCCGTCTCTGCGAGGCGATTGCGGCCGTTAAGATGCCGCACGTCGAAAGTACGGTAACCGATCACGTCACCATTAGTTTGGGTGCCGCCGCCATGGTTGCCGACGAAAAACGCGAGCCAACCGAACTATTGTTGTTGGCCGACGAGTGTTTGTACCGCGCCAAAGCCGACGGCCGTAATCGGGTGTGGCCGATGGTGGGTGGGCCGCGTAAGGAACCCGCGCCATGAGTCGGCGGCTTGGTCGCCGGCGTTGGCTGGTTTCCTGTTGTTTGCTGCTGCTGGGTGGCGCTTGGCCGGATAGCTTGGTGGCGCAGCCGGTCACCGATGCTGAAATCAAGGCGACCCTGCTGTTTAAGTTTGTGCCGTTCGTGCGCTGGCCGAAGCAACCGCGCGGAGAGGCCTTCACCTTTCTGATCGTTGGCGACGACCCCTTCGGCGAGGCGTTGGACCACTATCAAGAACAAATGGTTGGCGGCCGCCCGCTCAAAATCGTGCGTATTTCGGAACCGACGGCCTTGCCCGATTGCGACATGTTGTATATCAGCAGGTCTGTCGATCCCGAGCTGGAAACGCTGCTCGCCGATATTCGCCACAAACCCGTGTTAACCGTCTCTGATCAGCCAGGATGGGGGCAACGCGGTGTGATGATTAACTTTTACGAAAGCGATGAAACCGTACGGTTCGAAATCAACACCGTAACCAGTCGTGCGGCCGGTCTAAAAATCGGCGCCCAACTGCTGAAACTATCGCGCATTGTCAAGGGACGATAAGCGCGAGTGGTCACGAGAGGCGTGTGTGATGAGAGGATGGCAAGCAGCAAAAATTAAAGCGAAGGGCAGGCGAACACGATGCCGCGTGTTAGAGGGTTCCGTGAGCTTTTGCCGAATTAAAACCGGGGTGGTTGGGCGTCGTTGCAACGAATCGGCAGCGATTGGGCGTCCGGTCGCAGGCGTGCCGACCGGGTGGGGAGGTCGTTTATGGCGTTGCTAGACCCCGTTGGCTTTTCGTTTTTTTTGACGCTGTGGCTCACCCAAAGTCAGCGCATGGACCGTTTGGCGCAACTCAGTATTGAAGAACTGATTAGCATTAAAGTCGTTTCGGCTGAAAAAAGTGAACGGCCGCTATCTGAAAGCCTCACCGCCGTGTACGTCGTGACACGTGAAGACATCGAACATTCGGGTGGAACGCAACTGGCCGAGCTATTGCGGTTCGTACCAGGCTTGCAGACCGCACGGGTTTCGCTCAATATTTGGGCGATCAGTATTCGCGGCTTTAACGAATTACATGCCGACAAATTATTGGTTCTGATTGACGGTCGCCCTATATACAACCACCTCTTTTCCGGTGTTTTCTGGCCGATGTTCGAAATGAGTAGCGACGAAATTGAGCGTATCGAAGTCATCCGCGGGCCGGGTTCAACCCTGTGGGGCGCCAACGCCGTGAACGGCATCATCAACATCATCACGCGCCAAGCCGGCGATACGCAGGGTTTGTATGTGGGATTGAGTCATGGCGACCAGGAAACCGCCGGCGGCGATGTCCGCTACGGGTTTAAACTCGGCCCGTCAACTCAGGCGCGCCTCAATTTGGGTTTTGTCGAACGAGATCAGGCGGATGTGCGCTTCGGCCCGCGCCTGGTTTCGGACGAGCACATGCAGGACCGCCGTTTGGGCATTCGCGTCGATCACCAATTCAATCAGAACCTGCGTTTGTTGGCCAAAGGCGATGTGTTCGAAAACCTGAGCCGGCGCCCTCAGGCTCCCAACGAGTTAGACATCGATGATCGCGGCCACCACATCTTCTTGCGCCTAGACCAGGATACCCAGAGCGGCCTCAAACGATCCGCTCAGTTTTTTGTCGATTCGGTGAGCCGTGAGGGTGAATTCCGCTGGCATGTTTACGACTTTGATTTCAAGGAACAACGGACGCAAGGGAAGCACCAGTGGGTGTGGGGTTTGGGTTTTCGCCAAATTGACGACCACGTGACACGTGGATTGGCCGGCGGGTTTACCTTCATGCCGGAACGCAACACTGAAAAGGTCGGTAACCTGTTTGTCCAGGACCGCCTGCAGCTCAATGCGGCTTGGTCGTTTACCTTCGGCCTCAAATGGGAGCACAACGATTACACCGACAGCGAATTTCAGCCGAGCCTGCGGTTGCACTATTCGCCGCCTAGCAACCCGGACCTTCACCTGTGGGCCGCTACTTCGCGAGCTGTTCATGTTCCTTCACGGCTGGAACGCGATGCATTGAGTCAGGGTTTGCCGGGTCCGCCGGCGCCGCGCGTTGCCGGTAATCCTGATCTGGACA
This sequence comes from Holophagae bacterium, assembly GCA_030429565.1. Classification (GTDB taxonomy): domain Bacteria; phylum Acidobacteriota; class Holophagae; order Acanthopleuribacterales; family Acanthopleuribacteraceae; genus Acanthopleuribacter. The sequence continues at coordinate 252,592 of JAUIFE010000004.1, forward strand.
GTGCCTTTGTCACGGCTTATGAGCTGGGTTTCCGTACCCGGCTCGGCGCGTCTTGGTGGCTCGACACCGCGCTGTTCTTCAACGATTACGATCGCCAGGTCGCTTTCGAAGAAAGCGGTCGGCCGGGGACATTGCTGCGCGTTAACGGTATGGCCGGCCATACCCGTGGCGCCGAATTGGCCTTGGAATGGCGTCGCTATAAATGGTGGCGCCTGGCGGCCGCAACCACCTTCCTCGATGCGGATTTAGCGGTGACGGCGGGTGAACGACCGCGTGTGCCCCTGGCCGAGTTTTACGAGGACCAAAGCCCGGATCGACAGTTTAACCTGCGTAACCAATGGCTGCCGGCTCCTGGCTTTAGTGTCTCGGCCCATTGGCGTTATGTTGGGGCTGTGCGCGAAGCGGCACTCGCGAACCCGGCCCGACCGCCGCGCGTGTGGGTGCCTTCCTACAACAACCTCGATCTTCATGCCGCCTGGCAAATCAGCGAAGCCTTTTCGCTGGAAGTGGCCGGCCGCGACCTCTTTGGCGAACACCGCGAAATTGGTTTCTACCAACATGAAGCCCAGTACCATCTCGAACTCAAATTTTGGTTTTAAAGCTCTTTGGATGAGAACCCATTTATGAAGCCGTTCAAGCGCAACATCCCTTTTGCAAAGCAAACAATCAAAGGCAAGCTCATCATTTTGGTGGTGACCATCAACGTGGTTGTCTCACTTTTGGCGGGTTGCTCTTTTTTGTTAATTGAGATGCTGACCTTCAAATCCAAAATGGTGCAAGACCTGTCGATTCAGGCCCAAATGACCGCCGCCAGTAGCCAAGCCGCCATTATTTTTCAAGATAACGAAGCCGCCGCCGAAAATCTGCATTCCTTGCGGGCCAATCCGCACATTGTCCAAGCCCGCATTTACACCCCGGACGGGCAAGTTTTCGCCCACTACCAGCGCGATCCCCACACCACGCTCAGTGTGCCGCCGTTACCCGATCCACCCGAGTTGGTGCTGTTCGACGGCGGCTACCTGCACATTCTTAAACCGGTTGAATTGGAAAAAAGCATCATCGGCATGTGTTACATCTCGTCGGATTTACGCGAGTTGCAAGGTCGCTTGCGTTCTTACGGCCTGGCCGTGTTACTGATTTGTTTCATTTCCACCGTGGTCGCCTGGATGTTGGCCCTGCGTTTTCAGCAGCTTATCACCGGCCCCATTTTACACTTGCTCGATACCTCCATGAAGGTAGCGCGCCAAGAGCAGGGTTATACCACTCGGGCCTTTAAGTTTGGTGAAGACGAGATCGGCCGTTTGACCGAAGGCTTCAACGCAATGCTTGACGAAATTCAGCGGCGCGAGGCCCAGCTCGAAAAACAACAGGATCAACTTGAAGAACAGGTGGCCGTGCGCACCGCCGAGTTGATGAAGGTCAATACAGAACTGAAGCAAGCCAAAGAACGGGCCGAAGATGCAAGCCGTGCCAAAAGTGACTTCCTCGCCAATACCAGCCATGAAATTCGCACCCCGATGAACGCCATTATGGGCATGACCGAACTGACCTTGCGCACTGAACTCAACCCGCAGCAACGCGATTACCTCACCAAAGTAAAAAGTGCGTCGCGCTCGCTGCTTGATATTCTCAACGACATCCTGGACTTCTCCAAAATCGAAGCGGGCAAAATGAGTTTAGAACGGGTTCCGTTCAATCTCGACACCGTAATGGAGAACTTGGTCAACATGATGAACGTGCGCGCCAATGAAAAGGGTTTGGAGTTGCTGTTTTTTATGGCGCCCGACGTTTCGTTGCAAATGGAAGGCGATCCGTTGCGGCTCGGCCAAGTGTTGATCAATTTGGTCAGCAACGCGGTTAAGTTCACGGAAACCGGCGACATTGTGATCATGATCGGCCGCGACGCCAAAACCTACGTCGAAGAAACGGGGCCGAGTTTGGGCAAAAACCGCATCATGCTGCGTTTCACGGTGATCGATACCGGTATTGGGATTCCCAAGGAAAAGCAGGAACACTTATTTGACGCTTTTATTCAAGCCGACGGTTCGACAACCCGCGAATACGGCGGGACCGGGTTGGGTTTGGCGATTTCGCGCCAATTGGTAGAGATGATGGGTGGCACGATTGCGGTGGAAAGTGAGCCAGGGAAGGGCAGTCGCTTCAGCTTCACCGTTGAAATGGGTCTGATTGCCGCCGAGCAACCCAAGCTAATTCAACCGCCTCGCGACCTAAAAGGGTTGCGCGTGCTGGTGGTCGACGACCACCCGATGGCGCGCGAAATAATGGACAAGACATTGAGCCATTTTTCCTTTGAAACCACGAGTGTGGCCTCGGGTGACGAGGCGTTGGTCGGCTTTAAGGGCAGTGAACATCCCTACGATCTTGTGATTATGGATTGGCACATGCCGGGCATGGACGGTATTGAAACGATTCGTAAAATCAAACAGATTACGGCCTCGAAGAAGCAGCCTGCGATTTTGATGGTCACAGCCCATGGCCGCGAAGCGGTGCTCCAGCAAGCTCAGGAGATGGGCATTGACGGGTTTTTGGTCAAGCCGGTCCGACCGTCCCTGCTGTTAGACGCGATTATGTCGATTTTCCACGATAAAACGGACGCCGTCCCCGAGCGGGGTGCTCCGCCAGAGCCGACCCCGGCGCCACTGCGCCTCAACGGCATTCGTGTTTTGTTGGTGGAAGACAATCCCACCAACCAACAGGTTGCCGGTGAGTTTTTGCGGGCCGCCGGCCTGCGCGTCACCGTGGCCGATAACGGTCGCCGCGCCGTCGACGAGGTGGTACGCAATCGCCACGGCTACGATTTGGTGCTGATGGACGTGCAGATGCCGGTTCTCGACGGTTACAGTGCCACCCGTGAAATTCGCGCGTGGGAAAACAATCAGCCGAATTCGTACAAGCCGATACCCATTATCGCCATGACCGCCCATACCATGAGCGGTGACCGCGAGAAGTGCCTCGCCGCGGGTATGAACGACCACAGCGCCAAACCCATTGATCCCGACGCCTTGCTGGAAACCCTGGTGCGCTGGTTGCCGGAAGATTGGCAGGCCGACATTACCGCGCCGTTGATCGAATCGACCGACAAGACGAGCAACGGCAGAACGAAGGAGCGGCGCAACCTATTGCATCATTTAATTTTACCTTTGGGGATCGACACCGCCGAAGGCCTGCGTAAGGTTGCCGGCAACGAGGATCTTTACCTGGATTTGTTGCTGAATTTCGGCGAGGAATTCTACGACAACCTGCCTTTGATCCAGCAAATGATCGAGCAATCCCAGTGGGCTGAGGCCCAGCGTTTGGTTCACGGCCACAAAGGTGTCGTCGGCAACCTTGGCGGCACCCATCTATTTGAAGCCTTGGTGGCTTTAGAGCGCGAAGTCAAAAACAAAAATCTGGATAACATTCTCAAACAATTGCCGGAGTTGTACCGCCGCGCCGGCCAGTTGCGCGATATGTTGCGCACCGAATTGGGCGAAATCTCCTTGTCGGAGCCGCGACCTGTGGCTGCTTTTGATCGCATCGCCGCCGCTAAAGCGTTGGCCGACATGGCGCGTTTGATTGATGCCCGCAGTCTCGACGTCGATCAAGCCTTGGCCGACATGAAAGCAGCGCCATGGCGGCCGATGGTGCCCGATTTGTTCAAGGATCTCGGTGAAAAACTCAATCATTTTGATTTCGACGGCGCCAAACCAATTCTCGCGCAAATCGCCGAACAACTGGGGCTTGATGTCAACTAACGCCCTTTTTATGGCGCATCCGCGGTGACGGCCTGCGCCGCGATACTTGCAAATCCGGCCTGGCGGCGGTAAAACGGAAAGGGATTATCTTTGAATGACGAGTCGGCCATGAACCAAACCAACCCCTGTTCCATTCTTTTAGTCGACGACACACCCGCCAACCTCAAAATTTTGGGCGAATGTTTGCGGGATCGTTATGCCGTGTCCATTGCGACCAGCGGGCAACAAGCGCTCCAAATGGTGTGGGAACGCACGCCGCCCGATTTGATTCTGCTCGATATCGTCATGCCGGAGATGGATGGTTACGAAGTCTGTCGACGCCTTAAACAACACCCTGCGTCGCGCGATATTCCCGTCATCTTTGTCACCGCGTTGTCCGAGGCCGGCGAGGAAACCAAGGGTCTTGAACTGGGTGCGGTCGATTACGTTACCAAACCCTTTTCCCCGTCAATCATTCGCGCACGGGTGGCCAACCATTTGGCCTACAAACGCGCTCAAATGGAACTGCAACGCCAGAACGCCATGCTGCAGGAATACGCGCGCATGCGTGAGGACATGGAGCGCATTTCGCGCCACGATTTACGCACCCCGCTAAATGTTGTCATCAACTTGCCTCAAATGTTGCTGGAAGACGAGATGCTCGATTTCGATGAAGATACGCGCACTTGTTTGGATACGATTCTGCGGGCCGGGTACCGTATGTTGAGCATGATCGATATGTCGTTGGACTTGGTCAAAATGGAACAAGGTAACTACGCACTCAAACCCGTCTCTGTCGACTTGGCGGGGGTGGTGCGCAAAGTGACGGCCGATCTCAAAGTCCACGCCGCCGCCAACGACGTTAGCTTGGTTGTGGTCACGCCCGCTAGTGAAGACGACGTCTCCGCCATTCTGGGCGAAGAGTTGCTGTGTTACTCGATGATTGCCAACTTGGTTAAAAACGCGATTGAGGCGTCGCCGCGCCACGAAACCGTGACGCTTCATCTGGCACCGAATCCGAATACCTGTTTGGCAATCCACAATCACGGCGTCATTCCTGCCGAGGCGCGGCCGGTGTTCTTCGAAAAATACAGTACCTTTGGCAAGGAAGGCGGCACGGGATTGGGCACCTATTCGGCCCGTTTAATTGCGCAAACGATGGCGGGTGACATGACGTTCGAAACCTCGGAGGACGCAGGAACCCTCATTGCCATTCAGTTGCCGCGCTACGCACCGGCAACGCCGCCACTTTAGGCCGCCTCACGTACCGGCGCATCGAGATCCGCCGGGGTCGCCGCTTTGGCACTCAGACCGGTGCCTGCCTTTTTTTTTTCCATCCACCAATCGGTGACAAAACCACCGCATTGAATACCCAGTGCCGCCACCAGCACGATGACAATGCCCAGCCCGCCGATGAAGTTGATCTGGTGGAAGGCGACGTGCTCGGGCCAAAACTGATAGGCAATGCCGGTCATGATGAACGTGGTGGGCGGAATTAATGAAAAGTAAGCGGCCGTCGTAATGGCGGACCAATACTTGAGTGACTCGGCAAAAGCGCCATAAGCGACAAGCGTGTTAATGGCACAGAAAATCAAGACCCACCACTCTTTAAGTGAGAGGCTGGTTAGCGCCGTTGGCTCACTCACCGGGAGGAGCACCACACAGGCGAGGGCGTAAATGAACACCAAGATGTTGACCGAGGAAATGTCTTTGACGAGCTTTTTTTGAACGAGTGCGTAAAAAGTCCACGAAAGTGCCGAGCTCATGATGAAGGCCAGGCCAAACCAGAAGGGGCCGCTGTGCCCGCCGCTGACCGCGGCCAAACTGGCTTCGGCAAAAGAAATATCCGAGCCCTTCAGGAAAAACAAAAGCATACCGCTGGCCAGTAAAGGGAAACACAAAGTCTGGAGCAGGTTGAGCGTTTCTTTAAAGAAAAGCACGCCGCCGATGGCCAAAAACAAAGGCGCGACTTGGAAGAACAGTTGCGCGGGGCCGGGGGAGACGTAAGCCAAACCCTTGAGATACATGAGGTAGTTGCCAATCAAAAAGGTACCGGAGGCAAACAAACCGGCCCATTGTTTCAGGCTGAGTTGTTTGAATTGTTGTAACTTGCCGCGATAGGCTTGCACGCCGGCAACCACGGTTAAGGCGAATAAAAACCGAAACCAGGTGATGGTAATGGGGTCGGCCGCTTCCAGGCACACCTTGAGCGCAATCGGCAAAACCGCCCAAAAGAGCAGCGCCGTCGAAGCGAGAAACCATCCTTTAATAAATCGAGAAGAAAATCTTTGTGTCAGCATACCGGCCAAGACTAGCAAAAAATCGGGATCCAGGAAATACGATTGACAGAAGTGTTTCAGTCTATTTGCTTAAGCTCCTATACAGATGAGCCTGCAAGCCTGATTGAGTATATAAGTTAAATAGTTTAAACAGGTTGTGGGTTTTTGCCCACGTCGGTTTAAACGCCGACAGGCAAAGTCTAATGTAAACGAACGGGAACTTCAACCGTTTTCGGGAAAAAGTGTTCCACAGCAAAACATGTGATTGTCGGGGAATCTGGCTGAATTAGAGTGGTTTGGGCGGCTCTGATCGCACAAAATCTATTTTCCGATTAGGTCGGTCAAACACCGGCTTATTTGGTAAGGCCTGTGCGCATTTTTACGGTAAGTTACTTACCAACCATTGTATGAATACGTCCTCAAGTTTGGCTCGGTTTCAGCACGAGCTTTAACCCACTCGCGGCTAATTACTTTTCGACATCCATGATTTTTATACGGTTTAAAAGATCGGCCATGGGGAAGGGTTTTAACAGGATTCCCTCAATGCCGGTGGCGACCACCGTGGCCAGTTCATCGCGTTCCCGCGAGGAGGTGATGATGAGCACGTGGGCTGGGACGCATTGTGCGGCGCGTGCTTCTTTGAGAAGGGTGGTGCCGTCCATTTCCGGCATGTGCAGGTCCAAAACCAGCACGTCAAAACGCGTGTTTTTCAGCAGCGCCAAGGCGGCAAGCGGTTTGTTTTCGGTGGTGACCTGGTAGCCGGCCTTGCTCAGCACCGATCCCAATTGCTTGGTGATGTAGCGACTGTCGTCGACGATCACAATCGATCGAATAAGCGAAGCCGGATCGACAAAAGCCAAATTCAAGGCTTTGTGCGCCGCTTTGGCGATCAACGCGTTTTCGTGTTTGAGGAAACCCTCAACCCGTTCCTTGAGTTTTGGATGGCCGATGCGGCCCGCCACCGTGGTGCCCAGAGCCGTCATTTCAGCAGCACCAATGGTCGTATCGATGAAATTAAGCACCATGGCGACCAGGCGCGGTAGGACGTCGCTGTTGGGATCGATTAAATCAGCCTTGTAAACCACATTGAGCTTGCGCATGGCCTGCACTTTGGCGTTGTGATCGGCCTTTTCATACATTTCGAGCAGTTCCACCAAAACGCGTTGTTTCTGGTCGGACTTGGCCAAGCTGAGCATTTTGGCATTGAGTTTGGCGATGACGGCGCGCAGGCGGCGTTCGTCCAGTACCGAAAAACCCGCTTTTTTGTTGTGAATCGAGCTTTGAATGTCGGTAATCCAGGCCTGGGGCTCACGTGTCGCCCAGTGTAACTTCTCGAAAAGTTGCAGCAGTTTCTCGCGAACGCGGTTGTTCTCCAAGCTGAGGATTTTGCACCACAAGGCGCGCTGCGGATAAAACATGTTTTCAAAGATGTCGACCTCCACGGCCAACAACAGCGTCATCAAGGGATCACTCATCTCGAGGAACTTTTTATCGTTCAGTCCTTCCATCATGGCGTTGATTTTTTCAAGTCGTTGCGGCCCGCCGGCGACGATCATGCAGCGCAACGCGCCCTCGCGGATGCTCATCGTATTTTGCACGCCGATAAAGGGTTCAACCGCCACACCGACCTCGGCCGAAGGAAACTCCTCCATGGCCTTAAAAGTCTCAATGCGCAAGCTGTCCGGCAGTTTTTGTTTCAGCAACGAAGGTAAAACCGCAAACCCCTCTTGTACTTTGTACTCGCCAATCAGGCTGATTGCCTCGGAACGCAACAACAAGCTGTCATTTTGTAGCAGGGGCTCGATGAGCGCCCCGGCAAAGCCCTTTTCGCCCAGCATCATTTGTGTTTGCCGGCGGAGGGGCGTGTGCTCGTGGGAAGTGGCAACCTGCAACAGACCTTGCGGGGCGCTGTCGAAGTCGTAATGGGAAAGGGCGTTGATGACCTTTTCCAAAATATCGTTGGGGTAATCGCCCGCGCTGTATTCCAGGAGCTTGGCTTTGGAATCGGGCGAACGGTTCCCGCTGAGCACGGCAATCAAAAGCCGGTCACGTTCCTCGCCTTCACTGGGCAACAGACCTTCCAGGCGTTCGATGAGGTTGTCGACTTTGAACTTGAGCGCAATTTGACCCATGGCCATCAGTGTGTCGCGCTGCAGGTGTTTGAGCTGTTCCAGGTACATCACCAAGGCGTTGTTCATTTTATTGATATCGGCGCGGCCCATTTTGGAACCCAATACCAGGTTCTTCCAAAAACTGGTGTTTTCGTCGGCCATCAATTTGGACTGAAACAGAAAATGGCGGTTGATCAATTCGGGCATTAACTCGGCCTTGCGCTCTTCCTTGGCGCGGAACCAAAGCGCGGTGATCTGCTCTTCGTTTTCGTGGTCCATGGCCTGGCTCATTAGGCTCAGGGTTTCGCGTTCATCGAGTTTGGCCGCTTCGGCGCGCCGCATAAATTCGCAATACAGCGCTTGCATGGCGGTTTGCTGTTTGAGTGTTTCCAGTACTTTAAAACAGGCTTCCAGCGACGATTCATCACCGATTTCCGCCAACACGCTGATCGCTTCCAGTTGCATGTGCGTTTCGGGACTGTCCAACAGAATGTTGTTGAGGAACGGAATGTATTCTGGATCGGGCTCGCGAATCATCGTGTTGGCCGCATACTTCATGCGTTTGTTGTTGCCCGAAACGAATTCGTCCATGTAAAAAGCTTCGCGGAAAATACCGCGAAAACGGCCGATAATGCGCTGGAAGGTCGTTTTGAGATCGGGGTGCAGGTGTGGCTCGAGGTCCTCCAGCGCGCGCAACGCTTCCTTCTGTTTGAAATTGCCAAACAGGGTAATCATCGACTTGGCGTACAAGGTGTTGCGCTCTTCGCGAATGCGCTCGGCAAAAAGGGGAATCAGGTCGGTGGCGCCGTCTTCAATCAAATACGACAGGATTTTGAGGCGCACCTTGCCTTCGACCTGGCGCAGTAACTCGCCGATTTCCTCCAGCGCCGTTTCACGGAAGTCACTGAGGATTTTGGCGATCAGCAGTTGGAGCGTTTGGTCTTCGCCCTGCTTGATCAACTCCAGTAATTTTTGACTGAGAGAGCCTGCTTCCATGGTGGTTAGCGGTCCTGGCGATCCGGTGTTGTGCGGCAAGGCGGCGACTGACGGCGGTGCTTTTACCGGGGTCGATACAAAGAACGGGTGGATAAGCGGGCTCGATTGGCCCGACAAGGGTTAGGATGCTTGGTATCACTTGCTTTACCTATCGTTGTTTGGTGCAAATGGTTTAATCCTTTCGCAATTTTCTTGTGGAAACCATTAAAAGAGGGGACGGTGTTTTAGCGCGAGCGGTGTTATCTTCATCAGACCCTGTACCGGTTGAATCGATTGCGTCCTTGCCCCGAACCTGGTTTATTGGAAGCGGTACGCCGTCGTGTGCCTCGTGCGCATGCAGACGGTTGGCAAAAATAGGCGGAATTCAAAGGCGAACCAATGCCCTTTGTGCGTTTTCGCGCGCTTGATCAACAGGGGCGCACCCAATCTGGATACAGTTTCACCCGTGGCGAGGAAGCATTGCGCCGTCGCTTGCGCCGTCAGGGCCGCATGTTGGTGACCGTGGAAGCGCTCGGTCCAGCCGGTCGGCTGGGCTTGTTGCAAAAAGAACGGCTTTTTGATGAACTGGCCGCCTTGCTCGAAGCCGACTTACCGCTGGTTGAAGCGCTGCGGTTGGTTTCCCGTGAGCACCCCGCCGAGGATGCCGTCATCCGCCATTGGCTGCAGGGCATTGAGGCCGGTTTGCCGCTTTCGCGCTGTGCCGCCGAAATGCGTGCTACCGCCGACCCGCTGATCGTGAAAATGCTTGAGGTTGGCGAGACTTCCGGCGAGCTCGCCGCCGGCGTGCGTCAAATCGCCCGTTATTTCGCCGTGCTGAATCGGATCCGCACCCGTGTGACCACCGCCCTGATGTACCCGACGCTGGTGTTGTTGGTGACCGGCGTCGCCGTTGTCGTACTCACCACCTACGTCATTCCCATGTTTTTGGCCATGTTTGCCCGTTACCAGTTGAGCCTGCCGTGGATGACCTTGGTTTTAATTGCCGTTAGCGATTTTCTTGCCGACTGGGGTTTGCTCGGGGCCGCCGTCGGCGCGGGCGCGGTGTTTTGGGCCAAACGCGCCGGTTGGTTTCGCGGACCTAGGTGGTTCCGCTTCCTTGACTGGATTCCCGTTGTCGGTCCCTTCCTCGCCTTGCTGCGGCGGCTGACAATCACCCAAAGCATGGCCAATTTGCTGCGTGCCGAGGTTCGCGTTCACGACGCCGTCGCGTTGTTGGTCGGCTTGGTACGGGACCCGCGCGTCGACGCCCAGCTCAGCCAAATTGCGCGCCGGGTGACCAAAGGCGAGGCGTTATCGGTGGCCCTTGCCGACGGGAATTTACTCGACGCACGCGAGTGCCGACTGATTCGCATCGGCGAAGAATCAGGTCGGCTGGCCGATCAGTTGGCGTTTATCGCCAAGCAGCACGAAGAACGGCTCGAGCGCCTGCTCAACCGTTTCACCGCCTTATTTGAACCTGTCTTAATTGTATTTTTGGCGCTGTTTATCGGTTTCATTTTGACCGCTTTGTATTTGCCGCTTTTCGACATTCTCGGCGGCAGCGGACTGCGCCGATGAAACGTGTTCCGCCAACCCCGAAACGTGGTTTCACCCTACTGGAATTGCAGGCCGCCCTGTACCTCGGTTTGGTTATTTCATCGCTGGCCGCCCTCTTACTTTTTTACGAATGGGAACGCCAGGTTCGCGTGCAGGAGGAGAGCCGCCTTCAGGCTGCCGTACAAAGCGCCGACGCCACCTTGCAATGGGCCTTGCTGACCACCCATCACGGTGAACTTTCGCCACAACGGCTGAGCTGCGAGGGCGACGAAGACGGTTGGTCGTTTGATCAACGCGGCATCTTTTGCGGCGGCAAAAACCTCAATCAAGCCTTTGTAGCGTATTCTTTTTCTAACTTTAAAATCGAAAACAATGACTTATTATGTGATTTAGAGGTGCAATTGGCCGAACGCCGTCGCCAAGTGACTTTGCGTTATCGGGTACCGCCCTGGTGGACGCCGTGAAACGCGGGTTTGCCTACGCGCTCTGCTTGGCGGTTTTGCTGGCGCTGACCCTGTTAACCACCATGTTGTTGTGGCGTTTCGAGCACCAGAGCGACGTCGAATACGGCTGGTGGTGTCACGAGCAAGCGGCGCTTAATTGCCAGGGCGCTGTCAACGCTTTTTTGAGTGGCGTGAATGCGGCCGCGCCGACAACCGAAGGTACTTTTGACTTTGTGGAAGGCATTGGTTTTCGCTATAGGGCCGTTCCGTTTGGCGCGTTCTGGCTGTTGCGCAGCGATGGTTACACTGACGGGCGTACGGCGGTGGCCTGGCAGCTTGTCGGTGCCGCTTGGCCCGAAGGCCCGGCGCTCCAGGTTGATCAGCCCTTGTCGCAGTTGACGATTGGTGAGAATGCCGCCGTCGCCGGTCGTCTGGCTGTGCGTGATATCGGTCGTGACGGCCGCCATCCGCTTTATCACCGTGCCGAACAGCGCCCGTTTGACGACATTGATCCGCGTGTCTTGCAACAACACTTGCGCGACCAGTTCACGCCCGAGTGGCGGGCCCAACTCAACGCATTGGTGCCCGACGTGCAATGGCTTGAGGGTGGCCGCGCATGGGACACCGCCACCGCCTTTGCCGAGGCAGGCGAGGCGCCTGAACCGGGATTAACCGTTGTCATTTTGGAGGATGGCGCCGTCGTTCGCGGCGATTGGCAAGGTCGTCGGCCGCTGCTGCTGTTGGCCCGTGGCGGCGTCATTTTCGAACACCGTGTCACCCTGCAGCGCACTTGGATTAATGCCTTGGGAACCGTACGCTGGCGGGGCGGGCTAACCGGCCGTGAGCTTCATGTCAGCGCCGAATCGGTGACCCTTGTCGGTGCGGTCGACGCCCAGGCTTCGAGCCTGTTGGCGATACCGGTGCCACGGGACAGCCGCCGCCCGGCCGTTTTGAGTTTGGTGGGCTCTGGTCGCTTTGAAGGGGCCTTGGCGGCATTTCCAAATCGACTCGGTTCGGGTGAAAACCGCGTGTTGGTGCAGGTTGGTGGGCGCCTCGATACCGTCGGCTGGCTGTGGTCGGGCGGCGATTTGCAAATTCAGGGGCGTCACCGCGGTGTCGTGATCGGCCGTCGTTGGGTTTTGGCCAAAAGCGGCAGCACTTTCGAAGGCCGTTTCGAAAATGTGCAGCTACACGCGGCCGGTGCTTTGTGGTCGCCCTGGTTGGGTCGGCGCGATGTCGGCCGGGTGAAATCCCATTGGCGGTTGCGATGAAACGATCATTTGCGTTGCTGGACGTGCTTGGTGCGCTCGTGTTGATCCTACTGGCGATTGGTGTCGTTTTTCGGTTTAACCACCAAATTGAAAAACACCTGTATCGCGACGGCGAAACGCGCAATCGTTTGCGTCATGCCGCCTGGGCCTTGAGTTACGGCGATGCGCCGCCGGCGCAAAGTTTCGGGACGGCAACCCGTCGCGGTGACCGACAGTGGGTGCTGCGGCGTGGCGATTTCCAGTATTACGTGTATGCGCCGCGCCTGGTGCCTGCGGCCTGGCAATCAGCGGCCGAAGGTGAAAAAGCGCCCTAGCAGGACTTTGTTAGGTTGATCGCGTCAGATTGATGTCCTCGCCTGATTTGCGTTCTGATCCAGCTTAAGTGTAATCTTTCTATCTCATTGTTCGCGGGGGGTCCTGACGACACCGTGATTCGCCCACAGGAGGACCATGGTGAATCTGGTGGGAGTGGTGGTGGACTCACTTGCCCTGAAGGAAAGGTCAAGCGAACCTACCCCGGCAAAATGCAACGCCTATGGGATTTTGACGGTTGCCAAAAACGAACTCTAGCTCGAAACTGTACGCTTACAGTTTGTGAGGATAAATAGCCGGCCACAGGATCGCGAATCTTATCCCCCCTATTTTTCTCAAGCCAGGTGAAAATTACCTGGGCTTTTCGAATGGAGAAGTCTTATGATTTTACTTTATTGGATCCTTTTGATGGGGCCCCAGGCCGAACTAAAGCTCGAAACGAATGATTTCTATCCTATTTATGGTGTTGTTCCTTATAATAATTCGTTTTTAGTGCCCCATTTGGGCATTCGAGCAAACCACTTTCACTCATTTTCTAAAGAAGGGAAATGGCAAAACGTTTTCGGTCAGACGGGGCAAGGCCCGGGCGATTTTGACGGCGCTTTAATGCCAAACTTCGATGAAATAGGTCAACAATGGTATATTATTGATCTATTTAGAAGCCAAATGAAAACGTTTGACATCAACGGCAAATATATCAAAACACAAAACATACCTCCTGGCTTACATTTTGCCGAGGAAGGTGTTTTAAGCAAGACCAAGCACGGGTTCATTTTTCTAACAGATTTATATAAAGAAGAATTTTTGTTAGTCGAGACAGATGAAAATCTAAACATTAAGAAGGTCGCTCATCGTGTATTCGATCCCCGTGTGCCTGCATTGGATAGCCAGGCTTACCGGGGATTCTTACTGGAGTATGAAGGCAGGCTATTTGTACTTGAAAGCCTGAGTCCCAGTTGGACAATCTACGACAAGAGTCTCAACAAAATCAAAGAAGTAAGAATCAAAATTCCATACTGGGAACAGGCCGACCTTGATGAAGTCAAGCAAATTAGCTACGAGGACTTCAAACTTGAACACCATTTTGATCTTTATTCGGAGATTCGGTACGCGCAAATTGTAGCGGGGAAAATGCTATTAGGGGTCAGACGACCCGAAAAAACAGGATACACTTATTACACTTTCGAATTATCTGGAACCTCTACCAGCGACCCTTTTGACTCAACTCGTCAACTAATTGGCGCAACGGAAGATAAAGCCATTTTCACCGATCCCGACTCCGATTATATGAGTGTTTTTTTTATACCGGTACTAAAGAAGGAGTAACCTACAATCGGTAACTCAGACCTAAACGAAGCGATTCTCGGCGGCGAACTCGCTCAACCTATTGGGCTGTAAAGTCTCCTGAAAATGCTCGCCGTACTTGCCGGTACGCCTCCGCTTTTCCCAACACGTTTCGCACTAACGCTTGACACCGGAAACGTCAAAACTTGCAAGATTACATCCACCCGTATCGCACACTATAGATGTAAAAGCGCCCTAGGCGCGTTTGCCGCTTTCGCCGGTTTTCACCGCGCCCCCGATTAAATGTGCCAGGCGCAGCGCTTCAGGGACCTTGCCGACATCGGTTAGCTTTGCCAATACCCGGGCTGCAATCGCCGGCGCGCAGCCTTGTACCTGGAAATAAAACGGATCTTCATGGTGAATCGGGCCGGCGTTGCGAATGAGCCGGCGCCGACGTTCGGCATCGTCGAAATGGTCTAGCGCGGCCATGACACGGGCCAAGTCCGGTTGTTTGCGCATGACCGCGATACAAGGGCGGGCCAGGGATTGCGCCATAAGTGCTAGGTCAATGACGTTAAAACCGCCCATGGCGATGCCGTCGAGCAGGACGACGTGAAGCTGATCGTGAAATTTGCTGCGTTGTATGGTCTCGAGTAGCACGCGCGTGGCGTCGTCACCGTCTTTGGTGATTTCGCCCCACAGCAAACCTTCCATGCGCGTGGTTTCGCAAACCACGCCCGCAAAATGGACCGGTGTACCGCGTTGGTGTTGAAAAGGGGCGTCGTCGAGGCCGAGCACGCGTATGTGTTTGGGGCGTTCGAGTAAGGTGGCAAGGTCTTTCAAGGTTGCTCTCCAAAGGCGACGCTGATTGCGCGTCCGGCTTCCGTGTGCTGAACAGTTGCATCAAAACCGATTTTCTATCATGCTTACGCTAAACCAACAAATTTTCTGCAGTTACGGCGACGGCGAGCCCGATTGCGGCGTCCGGCGCGGCGGCAAGGAGAACCCGATGAGTCAGATCTTGGTTGCGCTTGATTTTTCCGATCTCAGTGAGCAAGTTGTCGCCGAGGCGGCCAAATTAGGCCATGCCTTCGGCGGAAAGTTGTGGTTAATCCACGTAGCCGCGCCCGATCCCGATTTTGTCGGTTACGCCGCCGGTCCGCAACATGTTCGCGACAACCGCGCCCACACCTTGCGCGAGGAGCATCGCTGCCTTCAGGCTTGGGCTGAGGACCTGCGTGAACAGGGCCTGGATGCGACGGCACTGCTGGTGCAGGGACCCACCGTCAGTACCTTGATTGATGCGATCCACAAGCACGACATCCGTTATGTGGTGATGGGCACGCACGGTCACGGCAAGCTTTATAAATTGCTGATGGGCAACGTCAGTGAAGGCGTTATTCGCGAGGCGCATGTGCCGGTATTGTTGGTGCCCGCACCCAAGCAGGGTTAAGCACGCGCTTTGTGCTGCGCGGAACCCGGTGCGCGGGTATAATACGGCCAACTTATCAACAAATCAAAGAGCCGGATCGCTACGCTGTGGCGTGCCTGGCGTAAAACCTAGCCGGGGAGCCGCCCATGAGTGAGTTGTGTATTAATGTTGGTTGTGGCATGTCGCCGACGCGCGGCTGGCGCAATTACGATAATTCGCCCAGTATTCGTTTGGCCAAACGCCCGTTTATGCTGCGCCTCATGGCCGGATTGGGTTTGGTCGGTGAAAACCAGCTCAAATTCATTAGTTTCATTCGCGAGCACCAAATAAATTACGCCGATGCCGCGCGTGGTTTGCCGCTTGCACCCAGCAGCGTTCAGGTGGTTTACAGTTGCCATATGTTGGAGCATTTGGACCCAAAACGTGCGCGCGAATTTTTGCAGGAAGCCTGGCGGGTGCTCCAGCCAGGCGGCATTTTGCGCATTGCCGTGCCCGATTTGCGCCGTTTGGTCGACGATTACCTCGAACACGGCGATGCCGATCGGTTTGTCGAGAAACTGCACATGCACAAAGAGCCGCCGCGCGGATTGCGCGCTAAGTTACGCTACCTCTACGTGGGTGATCGGCAACACCAATGGCAATACGATGCTCGATCACTGTGCGCTTTTGTCGAAGCGGCCGGTTTTGTCGCGGCCGTGGCGCTAAAGGCCGGGGAAACGACCATTCCCGCGCCTGGCGACCTCAACCTAAGTGAGCGGGTCGAGGAGAGTTTATACGTCGAGGCCAAAAAACCCGAATAGGGCGCGGCCCCGTACACCTCCGACGGTGGGTACGGGGCGATCCCTTAATCGACGTCGCCGGTTTTGGGGCCGGTGTCAAACAGCTCGTTGAGTTTGCCTTGGAACGGCCGAAAGCGGGCCTTGGCATTGAGGCGCTTGACGAAGACATCCAGCATGCCGGCTTGCCGGTAGTCGTGGCGCGTGTAGAAGTTGATCAAATAGAAGGACTTCAGTTCCTGGTAGATGTTTTGGAAACGTTGATCCAGGTGGAAGGTGTCTTCAACCTCGGCGGCGACACAGCCGGTGGTCGAGGCTAAATCGACCAAAGTGGCAAAGTGTTCCTTGGTCCACAGCGGCGATTGCGAATCGGTGATGTGGATGGGGTAAAGCATGACCTGTGAGTCGGCTAACAGCAGTTTGAGGTGAGCGAATTTTACCGAGGAGCTGGTGTCGCGACCGTCGGAAACGACGATAATGGCTTTGGTACCGCGCTGCCCCATCAAATCTTTGTGTGCGGTCATGATCGCATCGTAGAGCGAGGTCACGGATTGAGGGCTGAGCGTGTTGAGGTTACGGCTCAGGCCGGCGTAGTCGTTGGTGAATTTTGAATGGCGCAGTACCTTTTGGTCGAAGGTGTAGATGGCGGCGCGATCACGTGCCTCCAACTGCGCCAAGAAACCGCTAACCGCGAACTGGGTACTGTAAATTTTTTCGCCACCCATGGAACCAGAAGTATCCAGCAGGATCGCCACGTTCAGCGGTGCCTTGTTACGGGTGAAACGCACAATGGGTCGGGCGATGCCGTTTTCAATGACTTGAAAATCTTCGCGCGCCAAATTGCTGAGGAACTTGCGGCCGTTTTGCGTCACGATGGCGCGCACCGTTACCAGGTTCACGTTTTCTTGGGCACCGATTTCCAAAGCCTTGAAGGTTACCCGTGTTTGGCGTTTGGTCCGGTCAAAAAACCAGGCGGTGGCTTCCAGTTCGAAGCGACCTTTTTCCGTAAAGTGGTGTTTGTACCGATAAGGTGGGCCGTACAGCGATTTCAGCAATTGGCCGTTCAGGGTTAAATCCAAGCGCAGGATTGGTGCCGAGACTTGGAACCGGTTCATTTCAATGTCGACCTCGCCGGCGACGGTATCATTGGCGGTCGGGCTGACAAAGGTGAAGTCGGGATCTTTGATCAAGGTGAATGAATCCCGTTCATTAAGCAGTTTTTCACTTTCGCTAGCCAATTGCCGTTCGGTTTTGGCCATAAACGCAAGCGCCTTGGGATGATCGTTGAGGAATACCCGCTTCTCGTTGACCAAGGCGCCGGCCTTGAGTAGGTCGCCGTGTTCGAGATAGGCCTCGCCCAGGGCGGCCAAGGCACGCGGATCAGAGGGGCAGAATTCCAAGTACTGTAAAAGCAGTTTCTCGGTATCTTCGAACCGTCGGTTATCGGGGGCACTCAGCGCTTGGCGTAGTAAGATTTGGCTGCCGCGGTAATAGGACAAGTGATGGTTGTCGACGACTTCGATGTGGTCGTCCTCACGTTCAAAGGAAACCGTGCCCATGTGAACCGGGAAGCGGTCGGGATCGTCTTTGCGCCAAACTGCTTTGTGACCGCCAACGGCCACCAAAAGCTCAAATTTTTCACCGAGCGGGGTGGTTGGGTGCATGAAGTGCAAGTCGATCATAAAACGTTTTTGTTTGGGGACGCGAAACTGGTAATAGGGATCGGGGTAAAAGATAAAGCGCAGCAGGTCTTGGTAGCCTTTTTCGCCTTGCTCAAAGGCGATGAGTTTTTCCGATTCGGGGGTGGCCGCCACCAAAAAGCCGGGCTTATCACTAATGCCGAAACGCAAGCGGTGAGCGCGTCGCTTTAGCGGGCGGCCTTTTTCGTTGCGTAAGGTTAAGCCGACAATCATGCGGTAAAACATTTCAGGTTTTTTGAGGGGGCCGTCTTCAAAAAGAGAATCGCGGTGTTTGTCCAGGTGTCGGAGGACAAACCAAACGCGACGCATGGGGCCGTCGAGCAAGTTTTCTTTCAAGCTTTCGGAAAAACCGTAGGGCTCCTTGGCCAGCAGTGTGTGCTCTAAAAACGGTGTCAGGTGAGGGGTGACCGTGACCGTTTTGCCTTCAACCTGACTTTCCAGCGAAACATAATACAGACTGCGCTCGGGCGATTGCGCCGCGAGCGGAAACAACACAAGGCATCCCAGTAAGGCAACCAAGGTTCTTGGCAAGAGGTGGATCATAATTTCTCCGAGATCGAGGAAGGTTCGTCCACGAGTGACCCAAACTCAAGTGTAACGAACAAACGGGTAATGGATGAAAAACGAGTGACGACACATGGCGCCCATATATTAAGAGGCAAAACCGCATTTGCATCTCGGCCCGTCATGAGCGGCAAATGGGAAGTGTCGGGTTTTGATTGATCGTTTTGAATCAAGGCTGACCATGAAGGTCGGCATCTTGGGCGTTGCGGAGAACGCCGTTATTAGGGAAGTAATGGTCCTATTCTAAATCAAATTTGCAGGCGTGCGTGGATTCATTTTGCAGGCTGCCAAAACCAGATGTACTTGTGGTGACTAACGTCCAGCCGGTCGGTTTCCCCTAAACTTTTTTTGGGCGGCGTTCACTTTTTCGAACGCGGTCCACCTCGCCGGCGCCGGGTCTTACAACAAAAAACGACGCCGGTGAGGCATGACACTAAAATCGGTGTTTTTGGCGTCGTTTTTGCTCCCTTGCTAAGCCGCTCCGCTAATTTTCTTCTCCCCAAGGGTTGTTTATGTCGCTTCGTTTCCGTATTTTAATGGCCGTATTGGTTGTTTTTGGTGCTGTTTGCTTTATGTTTTCCCAGTTTGACGGGATGTCACCTCACGCGGGAACGGCCCGTCACCCCCACGAGCAACCGCTACGCGCTTTGCGGCCAGGTTCCTATAACGGCTTGACCGCTTGGAGCAAACACCGTTCATGGCCGCGTCAACGTTTTCCCAACAAAGGATTGCAAACCGGGTTTGACCATATGCGGGCGCGTTTGCCCGCCGCCGAGCCGCTGCAAAAACGCGAAACGCTTTGGCGTCCCGTTCCTTCCGCCCGCGGCGGCCGCAGTCTGGCGCTGGCTTTTCATCCGCAAAAACCGGGGGTCCTATATGCCGGCTCCGCTTCCGGTGGTCTGTGGGTGACCGACAGCGCCGACACCACGCCGGTCTGGCGCCGCGTCGCGACCGGTTACCCCGTGTTGGGGGTGGCCGCGATTGCGCTTAACCCCGAACAACCCGAGCAAATTCTGATCGGTACCGGCGAGGTGTACGGTTTTGAAGAAAGCCGGCCCGGTCTGGCCCGCCGGGAAACGCGCGGCTCTTATGGGCTTGGTATCTTGAAATCCAGCGACGGCGGCCTTTCCTGGGCGCCGGTTCTGGATTGGCGCCACCGTCAAGAAACCGGCGTGCAAGATTTGGCCTATGATCCCAACCAAGCCGGCCGTGTTTGGGCCGCTACCAGCGAAGGCGTTTTTCGCTCTGAAGACGGCGGCGACCATTGGTCCCTCAGCCTCGACGTGCCTATGGCCGTCAGCTTAGCCTTATTTCCCGACCGACCCGGTCGCATTGTTGCCACTTGCGGCGGCTTTGCCAGTCCCGATCACGGCATTTACCTAAGTGACGACGGCGGCCGTTCTTGGCGCAAACGCGCCCAGGGTCTGCCTGAGTCCTTCGCCGGCAAAGCGATTTTGCACGCCGCTCCCAATCAACCCGACACGGTGTATGCGAGCATCGGTAACGGTCACAAGGTGTTTGCAACCCCGGATGCTTCGGATAACGCCACCTGGCTGTGCCGTTCCCGCGATGCCGGCGAGACCTGGGTTGTCGTTAATCGCCACGACTACACCCGCTTCCAAGGCTGGTATTCTCATTTTGTCCACGTCTCCGCCGATGATGCCGATCGCCTCTGGTTGGGCGGTGTCGGCATGAATGTCAGCCAGAACGGCGGCGCCGATGTCTTGCCTTATTTCGATGAAACCGGCTTGAGCCAGTTTGCCGATTTTCACGCCATGGCAACCTCGCCCCACGATCCCAATCTCCTTTATATTGCCGCCGATCAGGGTCTGGCTTACAGCCGTGACAACGGCGTTTCTTGGCAGGTCGCCAACACCGGTTACCAAACGCTACAGTTTTACAATGGTACCGCCGTGTCGCGCCATGAACCCAACCAATTAGTCGGTACCGTTCAAGATCACTTTGGTTCTTATTGGTTGGTCGAAAACGAAAGCGGCCCCCACATGGAGCAGCGCTTCGTCGGCCATGAAGCGGGTTATGTGGTGCTAGATTCCGAAGATCCCAACCGCTTTGCCGTGTCCGGTCCTTTTTTGACCTTGTTTCAAGGTGAGGGCATGGACAACTTTGTTTCCGAACCGCCTATTTGTCCGCCACGCGATACGCTGTGCGATTCTTTTTTGCCCGACGCAACGGCTTCGTTTAACGCGCCGGTTATCGCCGCCGCCAATCAGCCTGGTCTGTTATTTGCCGGGCGCAATACTGTCTGGCGCAGTGAAGACTGGGGTGGATCTTGGTCGGCCGGCAACGACGGCCAGGCGCTCGGGGCTGATCCGCTTTTAGCCCTGGCGGTGGCATCTACTGATCAAGACGTGCTTTACGCGGCTTCGGCACCCAATCTCGAAGCACTTAAAGTGTACCGAAGCGACGATGGTGGCTTCACCTGGCACAACATTACCCTGGGCCTGCCCAACCGTTATTTGATGGACTTTGCCGTGGATCCAAGGTCGGCCGACCGCGTGACGGCGGTTTTTTCCGGCTTTGGCGGCGACCACGTTTATCGCACCAGTGACGGTGGCGCCCATTGGCGTGCGCTCGACGGCGCGTGGCTCCCGGATGTGCCGACTACCGCCGTGGTGATTGATCCCGAGTACCCCGGTCACATTTACATTGGCAATGATTTGGGCGTGTTTGCTTCTTTGGATGACGGCTATTCCTGGTTTTCCCTCACCGCCGGCTTACCCGAGGCCGTCCTTGTCGGCGATCTTAACCTCGACCCCGACACCCGCAACCTTTTGGTGGCTACGCACGGCAACGGCGTCTACATGCGCCCTTTGTTGGAACCGCTACCACGGGGTGGCGATGCCGAGCGGCCGTTCGTGAACGTCCTTGGCGATTTGCAGCATGGATCCGGTGTCGGCACCCTGATCGGCGTTCACAATCACGGGGCCGATGCGACAGATTTGCGGTTGGTTGGTTTTACCGCCGCCGGTGCCCTGGTCGGGACGAGTACCTTGGCGACACGCCTGGAACCTGGCGCCCAGGTTTTGGCACCGCTCGATCAGTGGTTCGAAAAGGCCCCGTCGGCGGTTGCTTGGGCTCGCCTTGAAAGTGATTTACCGCTGACCGCCTTTGCCGAACGCACCGATGTCGATTCCCGGTCCGCATGGTTGGCGCAACCGCCTGCTCAGGATTTGGTGATGCCCCACATCGCCAAGGATATCGACCAATTTCAAACCGAACTTTTTGTGGTGAACCCCGGCACAACAGGTGGGCTTGCGCGACTGTCTGCTTATCCGACCGCCGTGACCGCGCAGGCCGACGGATTGGGTGGCGCGCTTTTCGGGCAAACGCTCGACATGGCGCGTTTATTCGGGGCCGATGTGCGTGGTCTCGACTGGGCGCAACTCGAAGCCGAACCGGCACTTGTGGCGGTGGAGCAGTTTCGTCGTCTGCCTGGTGGTTACGAAGCCGCTGCTCTATCGTTGCGTGACAAAGCTGCGACAACGCTTAATTTCTTGCACGTCGCCGCCGACACGGGTCAGTTTTGGAGTGGTCTGGTTTACTTGAACCCTGGTGATGTAACTGCAGATATTAAAGAAGAAAGCTATGATGCCTCGGGGCAGCTATTGCAAACCCAACTGCTGTCGTTGGGTGCGAAAAACAAAGAAACCTTATTGTTTGACCAGGCGAGCAGCATCAACAATCCCGAACGTTATGCGGCGGGCACGGTGTGGGTCCGCGTGCAGTCCTCGATCCCGATTATTGGCTACGAATTATTTGGTGCCGCGTCACGTACCGGCAATGCTTTGTTCGCCGGTATCCACAGCGATGCGCGTCAAGCAGCGCGCCTGCTCTACCCGCGTTTGCAAAGTGGGCCGGAACAGTGGACCGGCATTGTGGTGGTCAATACCGATGCGACCGCGGTCGACTTGAGCGCCAGTGTCTACGATGCCGAAGGCAATCTGCTGGCCCGCCGTGCTTTGGACGACTTGGGCGGTTTCGTCAAACGCACCTTGTTATTGGGTGATTTGTTTCCTGATTCGGCGGCCGACGCGGCATCGCTGGTGCTGGAAAGTACCAGCCCACAATTAGCGGGTTTCCTGTTATGGGGTGACCATAACCGGGCGCCGCGCCGGTACTTGGCGGGTCTGAATGCGATCCCGTTGGATTAACAGGTGAGGGAAGTGGCGTATTAGGACGCCGCTTCCTCGTCATCCGGGGCGGGCGGTTCGACGTGTTTGGGTAATACCACGGTGAAGGTACTGCCTTCGCCCAGTGTGCTTTCAACCTGAATGCGACCGCCCATCATTTCGGTGATCTTTTTGGTGATGACCAAACCCAGGCCGGTCCCGCCATAGTGTTTCGACGTCGAGGCATCGCCCTGGGAAAAGGGTTGGAACAGCCGATCCATCTGTTGGTTGGTCATACCGATGCCTGTATCGCGCACGGACATCGACACCCAGTCGCGACTTTCGTAGCGCGCGCTCAATACAATCACGCCGCGCCGCGTGAACTTACAGGCGTTGCCGAGGAGGTTCAGCAGGATTTGGCGCGTTTTGGTTAAATCACCCCAAACCATACAAAGTTCGGTATCGACCTCGACCTCCAAGGTGTTGCCGTTTTTGGAGACCAAGGGGCGCACCGTGGTTTTGACTTCTTCAATGAGTGAAGCCAGCTTGTATTGCTCCACGTAAAGTTCCATTTTGCCGCGATCAATTTTGGTTAAATCGAGCAAGTTGTTAATGAGCGCCAGCAACTGTTTGGCCGAACTCTGAATTTTGACCACGTCGGGAATGAACCCGTTGAGGTCTTCGCTCTCCAAATCCTCGTGGAGAATTTCGCTGTAGCCAATGATGGCGTTGAGCGGGGTGCGCAGTTCGTGGCTCATGATGGCGAGGAAATCGGTTTTGTTGCGCACCGCGAGTCGGGCCGCTTCTTCGGACTTGGTCACCTCTTGGTGGCGGGCGGTCAAATCGCGCAACTCATCCTGTTTGGCGTGATACTGTTCCATCGCCTGCTTAAGTGCGAGGAAGGTGTCGACACGCGCCAGCAACTCGCGGCGATCAAAGGGTTTACTAAGGTAATCGTTTACACCGCATTCGAAACCACGCACCATGTCGGCCGGTTGATTTTTGGCGGTTAACATCAAAATCGGCAGTTCGACCAGGTTGAAGCTATCGCGAATTCGCGTGGCCACTTCGTAGCCGGACATGCTCGGCATCATTACGTCGAGAATGACCAAGTCAAAATGTTCGCCGTCCTCGAAGCGACGCAAGGCGTCGATGCCGTTCATGGCTTGCACCACTTCGTAGTTGCGCAAGGTTAAGTGGTTGGCCAGCACCTGTTGGTTGACCGGCTCATCGTCGACCACCAAAATCCGTGAATCTCGCTGGGCAAAAGCCTGCTGTGCCATGTTGTTGAAATCGACCGCTTCATCGGCGATCGACACCGGCTTAATGCGCACAACGCGTTCCTCGTCGGAGTCCGGCTCATCGGCGTCGCTCAAGGGCAGGGTAAAGGTAAAGTGCGAGCCTTTGCCGACTTCGGCCTTGACCTGAATGGTACCGCCGTGGAGTTCGACCAAATTCTTGGTGATCGCCAAGCCTAAACCCGTGCCACCCGCCGTGCGCGTCGAGGAGACTTCCACTTGTTCGAACATTTTGAAGATGTCGTCGAACTTTTCTTCGGGGATGCCGATGCCGGTATCGCTGACTTGCACCTGCATCACGCCGTCCTCAACCTGAGCATGGACGGTGATGGTGCCGTTTTCGGTGAATTTAATGGCGTTGCCGACCAGGTTGTACAGGATTTGATCCAAGCGGTTAGGATCGGCGGAAACCCTTGGCAAATCTTCGCTGACGGCATTCACCAACTCGATTTTTTTACCGGCCAGCAAGGGTTTCGAGATCTTAAGCACATCGTCAACGGCGAGGTGCAGGGCGACACCGACGCGTTGCAGTTGCACGCCGCCCGATTTCGTTTTTGAGAAGTCGAGAATGTCGTCGACCAAACTGGCCAAGCGGCGGCCGCTGCCTATCACCATGTTGAGGTTGCGTTTCATGGTGTCGTTGAGCTCTCCGGCCGCCCCGTCAAACAGGGATTCTACAATGCCGATGATACCGTTGAGCGGCGTGCGTAATTCGTGCGAGGTGTTGGCCAAAAACTCGTCTTTGAGTTTGTCCTGTTTGCGCAATTGTTCAATCAAACGGCGTTGGGCTTCCTGGGCTTTGAGCTCCTGAGCCAGGGCCTTTTCTTGGGCCTGCCGTTTTTCGAGTTGAACGCGCTCCATCTCTTTCAGTTCTTCAACCCGTTCTAGGGTTTTTTGGATGGTTATTTTTAAATCGTCGAAGTCAATCGGCTTGGTCAGGAAATCGTAGGCGCCGCGGTTCATCGCCGCGCGGATGTTTTCCATGTCGCCATAGGCGGAAACGACCACCGATTGGACCATCCGGTTCCATTCTTTGAGGTTTTGCAGGAACGACAGGCCGTCCATTTCCGGCATGTTGATGTCGGTGAGGACCACGTCGATGTCGGGATGTTCGGTGAGTTTGGCCAAGGCTTCTTTGCCGTTGTGGGCAAACACGAAGGCGATTTCTTTTTTTCTTATTTCGCGGCGGAACTTTTGCGAAATGAGAATTTCGAGATCGGTTTCGTCATCGACAACCAAAATCTTGGCGGACATAGATACTCCTAGCTTGAATACGCCTCATTTTAGCTGTTTTCCGGCCAATCTCCAAAGACCAAGAACGCCGCTTGTCAAATAAACACGCCGAGTCGGCCTGTACCAACGGCCGGCTCGTCATTTTAGGTTAACCCATGGAACCCGTTGTGATCGTTTTGGTTGTTGCCCCGGCGACGGCGTCGCGCGGACGGCGCTGTCGATCACGCGCCGCCCGGCCCTTTTTTACTTTTCTTCCTGGGCGAAGTGCGCGCCGATTTCCTGGGTCAGAATTTGCTGATTGACCTGTTGAAACGCTGAGAACAAGGCATTGCCGGCCGCTTCACCGCTCGCTTTACTGGGTGGCAGTTGCTTGAGACGTCGTTTCATTTGATGAAAGGCTTCGCTGCTGGTCACCCTACTGTCGTCGATTGGGATGAAATAGGCGACATCGCGCGATACGGCGGCGACCCGTTCCTGATCGCTGGGGTGGTCGCTAAACAGGGTGTCAATGCGGGTTTTTGGTTGGCCTTTTTTGCGCGACCAACGATCAAACAAGGTGGCAATCCCGCGTGGGTCATAACCGGCGCGGGCCGCGTATTGAGCACCCAGCTTGTCGGCTTCCGCCTCGCGTTTGCGCGTGCCGCCCACGATCCAGAATTGCGTCCCGCCGGCGATGAGACCGCCGACCACTTGCTGGACGACCGCTTCGCGATCCTTGACCTGCTCGGCCAATACCTGGCCCGCGACCATGCCCAGTGTGGTTTTGCCGATGGCCGAGGTTACGCCTTCGGTGCCGTGACGGCCGGTGACGTGGGCGATTTCGTGGGCCAAAACACCCGCCAGTTCCGCCTCGGTTTCCACCTCTTCCAACAATCCTCGGTACACAAACACGTAACCCCCCGGCACGGCGAATGCGTTTAAAACCTCGGCGTCTATGACCGTGACCGTGTAATCCAGTTCCGGCATGTCTGAATTTTGGCCGATACGGGCCACCATCTTGGCCACGTAATCATTAATATATGGGTCGCGCAAAGGTGGGTTCTCGGGCGTGGCGCCCAGTTGTTGAAAAAACTGTTTGCCCATACGCACATCATCATCGAACTTATAAATGTTCAGATCGCCTTTATTAATGTTGCGTGCGCCGACCTCGGCGTAGCGATCAATCTCGTTATCTAACTGGCGACACTCGCTGTAGCTTTTGGGTAACTGCAAGTGGATGCGCCAAACTGGATCGGCCGGGTCGTCGCTCTCGGCAATCTCAAACAGGTTGTCGCAATCGCCTTGGGGCAAGCCTTCACCGGCGATGTATCCCGACTTTTGTTTGTCGGTGCGCATGAGGCGACCTTGGGGCGATTTTTGGCCCTTGCGCGTGCCGATCTCGTAAACCAGCACGCGTTCAGCAACGCCGGCCGGTCGCCAAATGAAGGTTAAAACCAACCAGCGCGCACTTTTGAGTTTTTGGGATGGAAAGGTGACGCGACCATTGCGATCCGTGGTCGCCGTGGCCAGCGTCTTGTAGTTAAGCGTAAACCCCTTGCGCTGCGCCAAACGCACCTCGACAGGTACCGAGGTTTGGGAATCGATGTGAATATCGAGGCGTGGCATGACGCGTCCGGCCGCGCGCAGCGGCGTGCCCGCCAGCAAACACAGAGAAAAAGCTAACCATCTCAGCATAGTAACCTTACCTTGTCTGGCGTCAATGCCGACGCCGAAATTCATCGTTGCCGTCATTCTAACGGACAACCGACTTTTTTGCCGGCAAAGGCCATCGCTGTGCGCGTGATGCGTTCTGTGGTCGCGGTTGCCGCACCTCTTTCGCTTTTTATGCGTTTGAGAATGATAAAAAATTAAACCATCGTTAGTTTATCGTCGATGAGCGCGAAAACCGAATTGGTGAACAATTAAAGATAACCAAAGGTTTATCTTGTCATCAAGGAATGACGCGTTGGTGGATTTAAGATTCGATTTGATTTATTTTCGCGTGGTTTCGATTTCTTCTAGTTTTGGGTTCTTTCCAGCGAAGCGACGGCCGACAGGGGCCCTAATTCACAGTCTACCGGTATGCCTCAGTTTGTGGGTGACGCCGGAAAAAAGGAAGCAACCGTGCAACGCAAGCATGACCTACACCATCGCGTACGTTATGCCTACACTTCGGCAGTTGGCTTAACCGCGTTTCTCATTATCGGCGCACTTTTTGCGTTTCAATGGGTGATGCATCGGCATGATCACGATGCCGAGCGGATCAACATTGCCGGTCAGCAGAGTATGCTTTCGCAGAAGATTGCGCTTCATGTCAACCGATTGCAGCAGATGGAAAACAGTGAATCCATGGAGGAAACGCGGTCGGCCCTCATCGAAGATATCGATAATTTGGAAGAAAATCACTGGCTGTTGATTGGTCAAAAACCGGCCGCCGACGGTAGCCATCCCTTCGCCAAGCCGCTCTTTACGCTGTACTTCGAGGGCGATCCCGGTCTGCATCAAAAAGTGCTGACCTACATCAGTGAGGCCAGGCTTTGGGCCGACCCGGCGCGGCGAGCCGTCGCCGATCCCAAGCCCTTCACCTTGGGCAACGCGCAGGACCTGTTATTGGACTTCAAGCAGGGTGTCGCGGTGTTGGTGCAAGAATCCAGTGCGTTTTTTGCTTTTGTATGGCGGCTAACCCTTGGGGTCGGTCTGCTCCTCCTCTTTGTTTTGGTTGCGGAAGTGATGTATTTTTTTCGCCCGATGGAAGCTTATGTGGCCGATCTGTTTATGCAACTTCGGCGCGAACAGGAAACGGTTAATGAGCTGAATGCCGAACTGGAAACCCAAATTGAAGAGCGCAGTCGGCAACTGGCCGCCACCAATGACCGCATGGCGGCTGTCTTTGAAACCGCCATCGACGCCGTCATCGTGATTGATGAAAAGGGATTAATTCTCGATTTTAACCGTTCAGCCCAAAACCTATTTGGTTGGGAACGCGAGGATTTGATCGGCCAAGACATTGCCTTGTTGACCTCGGAACCGCACCGCTCCCAGCACAGTTTGTACCTCAAGAATTACAAAAACACGGGCGTCAAAAAAATCATCGGCAACGTGCGGCATCTAATGGGGCGCCACCGCGACGGCCACGAAATCCCCCTGGAGATTTCGATTGGTGAGTCACACCTCGGCAACGAAAAGTTTTTCGTGGGGACGCTGCGCGATATTGGCGAACGCTTGGCTGTAGAGCAGCAATTGCGGCAGTCCGAACAAAAGTTCCGCGAAGTGTTTGAGAAGGCGCGCGACGGCATCATCATCCTGCGGCCTGCCGATGGAATAGTGATTGACGCCAACCAAACCTTTGGCGACATTCTCGGATACTCGCGTGAAGAAGTTTTGGCAATGAGCGACGAGGTGCGCGAGAGCCAGACTTTTAAGCGTATTCTCGACAAGTTTCGCCGCATTGCCGCCGATCAACAAGTGCGCACGCGCAATGTCGATTTCCCGCGCAAGAATGGCGAGACGGGGTACTTCGATATTTCGGCCGCCAAATTGGTTTGGGGCGACGAACTTTTGGTATTTGCCCACATTCGCGATGTGACCGAATGGATTACGACGCAGCACAAGTTGGAGCGCTACGTCCGTGGTCTCAATTTGGCCAACGAAGCGGGTGGTATCGGTATTTGGTCGTGGGATGTCGAGAGCAATGAGATGGAATGGGATGCTTATGTGTTCCGCTTATTGGGGTTGGATGCGGCGCAAACCAAACCGAATTTCGCTCTTTGGCGCGAACACATCGATGCCATGGACTTGCCGGTTTTTGACCAACAAATGGCGCGGACCCTTATCGATAAAAGTCGTTTCAATATGGTCTTCCGCATGCATCGGGACGGCGACCATGCGGTTTTTTGGGTGCGGGTCGCTTCGCATTTGGAACGGGACGGCCAAGACGTGACGCGCATGTTCGGCGTGGTGCTGGATGTGACGGAAGAACGCCTTGCCAAACAAGCGCTGAAACGCGAAAGTGAGGTCGCCAAACAGGCCAATGAAGCTAAGTCACAATTTTTGGCGGCCATGAGTCACGAAATTCGAACACCGATGAACGGTATTCTCGGCTTACTTGAAATCCTCGGTTTGTCTAACTTGGATCCGCACCAGCGCAATCAAATTAAAATCATCAACGATTCGGCGCGCTCGTTGCTGCATATCCTCAATGACATTCTCGACTTTTCCAAAATTGAGGCCGGCAAGGTTCTGTTGCACCAGGAACAGGTTGATTTACGCGAACTGTTGGAGTCGATCGCCAGCTTGATGGCCAGTCGGGCCTTCGAAAAAAACCTCAACTTCGATTTGTTCATATCACCGAACGTCGCCGAAACCTACTTGGTCGACGGCGTGCGGGTGCGCCAGGTATTGATGAATTTGTTGAGCAACGCGCTTAAATTTACCGCCGACGGTTCGGTTGCCCTGCGGTTGGAGGCCTCCCCGCCGGAACAGGACCGTCAAACCCTTCGCATTATCGTTGAGGATACCGGGATCGGCATTTCCGAGGATAACCTCGCCAAACTCTTTTCGCCGTTTACCCAGGCGGAAACCACGACAACGCGTCGCTACGGCGGGACTGGTTTAGGCCTGGTGATTAGCTTACGGCTGATTAAACTCATGGGCGGGCGCATTGATTTACACAGTGAAGAGGGTAGTGGTACGCGCGTCACCATTACCTTGGACCTGCCCGTGATTGAACCGGTCAAGGCGGATCGCTACTTTGAGGGCAAGCAGGTGTTGCTATTTAGCGATAACGCTGACGAAATTGTGGCGACCCTGCGCACCTATATGGTGTCCTACAAAATGGTGCCTTTGGTTCTTCCGTTTGACAATGTTGAGGATTTGCTCGGCCGCATTGATCAAATTCGGCCGCGTTGGGTGGTTTATACGCCAACGGTGGCGCAACGCCTCTGCCAAAGCGACAGCGGGTTGGTTGCCCATAACCGCTTTTTCCCGTGGTCGGACATTTATTTGACCAATGAGGCCGGCTCACAAAGTCATTTGGCCGTGACCGACGGTTGTGTCTTGCTCAACATCGAACCCCTGCACCCGACCAGCCTCAAACGCGCGTTTCAGTTGACCTTCGAAACGGAGGACCACGAAGATTTGCGCGATGACTGCCACATTACCAATATCGACCAGCGTCTTAACCTGGAGCAGGTCACCGGCAAATTCGAAAACCTGCCCATGCGCGTGCTGGTCCTGGAAGACCATCCCACCAACCAACACCTCATTCGCCAACAATTGAGCATCCTCGGCTTGGCTTGTGATGTGGCCAAAGACGGCGTGCAAGGTTTGGAACGCTTACAGAAGGAACACTACGATTTGGTGCTCAGCGACGTGCACATGCCGGAAATGGACGGCTTTGAATTTGCCGGTCATGTACGGCGCATGGCGTCACCGGTATTAAGTCGTATTCCGATTATCGCATTAACCGCCAGTGCCTTAACCGAGGATGCCGAACGTTGTACGCGTGCGGGCATGAACGATTACATCGCCAAACCTTCCACCTTGGAACAGTTGGCCGAAAAAATTAGTGCCTGGGCGTCCCCGCCGCCGACGCAAGCCCCGTCGGCGGTCTCGCAAGAACGACCATTCGAGATTTTGTTCCAAACCTTTGCGACGCGCGAGAAGGTTCTGCAGGTGCTTGACAGCTTTCACGAAAGCAACGTGGTAGACTTAACCCAATGTAATGCCGCATTTCATGGGCGCGACGCCGAAGCGTTGCGCCGTATCGCCCACCGCATCAAAGGCGCCTGCAGTTATATCGGTGACGGAACCTTGCTCGACCGTGCTGTTGCTTTGGAAGAGGCGGCCAAAGCCGGTGATTGGACACCGATTGCAGCGCGTTATCGCGAACTTCTGGCGGCATTCGAGTCATTCGATGCGGCGGTTGAAACCCTCCGCCGCGACCAGGGAGGTGTCTCATGAGCGACCTGAGCATCCTCGTGCTGGAAGATCACGATTTCCAGCGAACCATGGCCGTGGAAATCCTGCGGCAATTGGGCATGACCCGCATCCACGAAGCGGCCGACGCCAAATCGGCCCTGGCCGTCATTGCCGAGAACAAGTGCCGCGTTGATGTGGTGCTGTGTGACTTGAAAATGAACGGCATGGACGGTGTCGAGTTCTTGCGCGACCTCGGTTGTAAGGGCAACGAACCCGCCGTCGTGATCGTCAGCGCCGTCAAAAACGACGTCATGCAATCCGTCGCCCGCTTTGCCGGTGCACAAAACTTGCGGGTTTTGGGTTGTTTGAACAAACCGCTGCGCGCACCTGAGTTGGCACGGGTGCTCGACCAATACAGAACGCCCGACAGTGGTCGACCCGCCCATCGCCGCCCGCCCGTGTGTGCGCAAGAAGAGATTCGCTGCGCGCTTGCCGCCGATCAATTTGTACCCTTTTTTCAACCCAAGGTGGGCGTGTCGGACCGTCGCTTAATCGGTGTCGAAGCCTTGGCGCGCTGGAACCATCCGCAACACGGTATTTTGGGGCCGGGTTTGTTCATCGAAACGATGGAACGCTTTGGTTTAATTGAAGACCTAACCTTTGTGATTGTTGAAAAATCTCTGGCCTGGATGGCTAATTGGGCCCGCAACGGCCGCTTGCCATGTTTGAGCATTAATTTGTCGGCCTGCATGTTGCCCGAACACGATTTCCCCGAGCGCGTCGAAAAGTTGTGCGCCCATCACGGCGTAGCGCCCGAGAAAGTGCTCTTTGAAATTACTGAAAGTGCGGTGACCCGCGATGTGCCGCTTTTCCTCGAAGTCTTGTCGCGCTTGCGCCTGCGCGGTTTTGGTCTCTCGATTGACGACTACGGCACCGGCTTCTCCTCACTGGATCAACTCAACAACTTTCCTTTTACCGAGCTCAAAATTGACAAAAGTTTCGTGGCCAACATCGCCGCTTCACAAAAGAGCCGGACCATTGTGGAAGCGACACTGGCCATGGCGGGGCGGCTCGATTTGGGTACCGTGGTCGAGGGCGTCGAAAACCAGGCGCAGTGGGATTTGATTGCTTCGATGGCACCGGATATGGTGCAGGGCTACTTCGTCGCCAAACCCATGAGTGGTGAGGCTTTTGGGACATGGAGCCTGCCATGAAAAATGGGTGGACCCGCAGGCCCACCCATGAGATGGAAAAGGGAATAATTAGAACTTGAGACCCACGTCGATCGTGACCGTGCGCGGCGCTTGGTAGCTGTCACCGACGGTGGCATTACCGAAGTTGCGGCCGCGCTCGTAGTGCACACCTTCAACCGGGGTTTCTTCGTACAGGTTGAACGCGGGCGCGCCGCGAATCGCATTGACCGTGGTGTTGCCGGCGATTTGCGCGTCGGCGTTCAGAAGGTTGTTGATGTCGACTTGCACGAAGAACTCGTAGCGGTTCGAAATCAGCAGTGAGTAGTTCACACCCAAGTCCAGAGACACAAAACCATCCCATTTGAAGGCGTCGGGATCGGTGATGTTGTAGGTGACGGTTTGGGGTGGGGTGGCGTAGTTCAGCGTGGCGGGATCGGGCAGGCCGTAAGCCGTTTCGTTGCCCGCGATGGGTACCGAATAAGACATGCCGTAAGGCGTGCCGGAGAAGTAGCTGCCCAAGCCGTTGAAGCTGAAATCACCAAATTGGGTGTTCATCTCGTAGGCGGCCCACAGACGCAGCGTGTGTTCGCTGTAAGCGCTCAACAAACCAGATGGGTTGTTGCGAGCGAAGTTGTTGAATTCGGGGTAAGCCGTGGTGCGTTCGGTGGCGATGGCACCGCTACCGCTGGTTTCGCCGTTAATGTTCCCTTCGGCTTGTGCATAGGCGTAGTTTCCGCCCACCGACCAATCATTTTCGAAACGGTAGTTGCCCGACAGGTTAATGCCGAAGTAGCTGCGCTCGTATTCATCGCTGTTGGCCAGTACCGTGCGATCAACACCGGCGTTGGTTTGACCCGTTTCGCGGTTTACGAAACCGGTCAGGAAGTCGCCGTACTCACGAACGATCACGTCGGATTTCAGGAAGCCGCGGTTCCCCAGTTTGTGTTTGTAACCCACCGTAAACTCCTGGACGTTTTGGCCGTCGATGCCGCCTTCAGCGGGGACGGTCGACAACGCTTCATAAGAAGTGTCGGGCGAATAAGTGTTGGCAAACCGGTAGTCGTTGTCGATGGTGGCCAGGTTGATCGCTTCGACAGCGGCGATACCGCCCTCGAAATTCTGGTCGATCCAGTTGAAGACTTCGGCCAAGCTTTCCGTTTGCGGACCGTTGTAGGCCCATGCAAAGACCGCCGGCGAGCCGGCTGTCGAGCCCTCTTGGGCGCCGTCGTTCAACTTCGCCGTGTAGACGTTATACCCGGCGCTGAACTGATGCACCCCGTCGCCATGCAGGTCGTAGTTGAGGGTGAAACGCGGGCTGAAGTTGTCGGTTGAAGACAGCTCTTGGCCGTCTTCGGCGGATGTACTGTTTTTGTCGTAACGCAGGCCCAGGTTAAAATACCAGTGGTCATTCACGGTCCAAACATCGTTGACGAACGCCGCCGTCGTGTTGAAATCACTTCCCTGGGACAGGTTGACGACTGGGAAATAAATCAACCAGGCTGAGTTGCCGCGCGTACCGTCACCCTCAAAGATCGGGATCGGCGTGTCGCCTTCCCAACGCGTCCAACGGGGACGAAACTGCCAGCCGGACGGCGATTGGAAGTTGTTCTCGCGACGGATTTCGGTGATCGACTGGCCGCCAAAGGTAATGTCGTGAGACCCTAACGATGCCGAATTCAAGAAGTAGGAGAACTTCAGGTTCCAGTTTTCGCTGTTGCGTTCGTTGTTGACGCCGCCGCCGAACGTTTGGTGCGTGTACGCGTTGTTTTGGTCTTGGTGGAGCACCGTGGTGCCGGCAATGCGGTCATCGTTAATGACACCAAAGGACAGATCGCCGTTGCGTTTCGCGAAGTTGGCGTCAACCGTGAACGACGGCGTGATCACGCCGCGGTAGTTGATTGACAACAAATCGGTCGGGAAGGAAGAAATGGGATCGACACCTTCAAATGAAAGGGCGGAGAAGCCCTGGTTATTGATGGCGTCAACTTCTTCTTCCAAATAGGAGGCAACCAGAGTGTGACCTTCGGCGAGAGTGCCGGTCAATTTTAACTGGTAGCGTTGACGTTCCGTCGTAGCGACAAAACTTTGGGCGTTGGGTGCGGTTTGGCCGGCCGGTAAACCCAGCGCAATCGCTTGGTCATCACTTAACGGCGTACCTTGACGCAACTGATCGTTGGTTTCGGTGTCGTACTTGCGGCCGGCAACCGCGAACCACAAACGGTCTTTCACAATCGGGCCGTTGAACGTGAACGTGAACTCTTTATTGATGTTGTCCACTTTTTCCACTTCGCTGCGCAGCTCCAGAGGATTGCGTGCGGTCCAGTCTTCGTTGGTCAAGCTGGTTCGGAAGGTCCCGTGAAACTCGTTACCACCAGACTTGGTGATCGAGTTAACCATGCCGCCGGCAAAGAAACCGAACTCGGCGGATGCGTTACCGGTGATGACCTGCGTCTCTTGAATGTCGTCTTCAATAAACAGGTTATCGGCGGCGCCGCGAATGCCGTCCACGTTAACGAAGGCACCGTTCAGCATAAACACGTTTTCAGTGGAGGAGGCCCCGTTCACCGAAATGCCGCTACCGAACTGGCCGGTGGTGACCCCGGGCGCCAAGGTGGCGACGGACTCAAAATCACGGTCACGCGGCAACTTTTCGACGAAATCGCCGTCAAAGTTGCTGGCGATCTGAGTCGTATCCAACTCGAAGACGCGGTCGGCCACAACCACAACCACCTCGGAGGTGCCTTCCGGTTCCAGTATCAAACGGGGACGGGTGGCGGTGCCGATGGAGACACGAACCTCTTGTTTCAAGGTGCGCAAGCCCGGCATCACCGCCGTTAAGGTGTAAATGCCGGGAGGCAACAAGCGCACCAGGAAGTTCCCTTGGTCCGTGGTGACGGTTGAGCGCCGGCCCTGTAAGGCGTCCGATTCAACCGTAATGACAACACCTGGCAACGGTTCATTGTTGCTGTCCGATACAGTGCCGTTGATGGTGCCGGTTTGCTGGGCAAACACCGGGAAGGTAAGCAGCGAGGCCATTAAAAACCCCCGCAATACGAAGAATAACCTTGTGTTTTTGATCAATTGAGATCCTCCATGTTGGATTAGAATTTGATGGTTGGACCCATGTGCGTCGGGATTCCGGGTGACGGAATCCTTTCGTGTTGACGCGGGTCCTGACACCGCATGCTTCCGGCGCGAGCGTGAAACGCGCACAGCGCGGCCATGCCCGGCCGGGTGCGGCCGAGAATCAAAACAAAGTTTGGGGGCGGTTAATCTTGGGGGTCATGCGACAGCCAACCAAGGTCCCGTTCATTGCCAACTTTGTTGCATCAAGTGTTCTGTCGTTTTTTAACCACGCACCCCGCGTTTCCGACGCAAAGTCGGCCGCTACGGCGCCGTCAAACAACGACTCGTCGGGTCATACATGCCCGAACAACATGAAGCGCTTCGGATTCGCCTGTGGGGTCCAAATGTTCTCGTGTCTTAGCCCACGACCGAGAAGCAACACCAAAGGTGAAATCTGCGAATTCCCAAAACGACCTGTGTTTTGTCTCGCCCAATCCCTATCATTCCCCTGGCAAACGACCCAGTTGTTTGCACAGGGAGGGGTCCTAACCCTTTCGGGTTAAAGTCTTTGCGAGACACCCTCACGATCACGGTTCTTCGTCAAAGGACCTTGACGTCGGCACGTGATCGGTATTGATAGGCTAATACGATTGGTCGCTCAGGGTCCCCTACCTTTTTTTAAAAAATCCCCTCAAAAACACGAAACAATTCTGTAAATAGCTAAAAATGAATTGGTTATCGGGTTTAGTGTGTGAGTGGGTGTTTTGTTGATATGAAGAAAAAGAGAGCGGAAATTGTTTTAAGTCAGTTACTTAAGCCGATAGATAGGTTGTCGCTGTTGTATCGTTGCCGGTCGGCACTTTGTGGTTCAGTGATTCAGCTAAGCTGAGTGGTTCGGGGGGGAGGGATTGAATTGCCCAGGCGCCGAAACACACGGCAAGCATTTTTGCGAGATGTTGTCGCCCAATAGGTTGTGTGACTTGGTCGGCAAGAATCGCTTCGCTTCGGTAGATTACCGGCTGCGTCCTTTAAAGCCGGTGTTTATGTTTGGATCCTGAATAAAGCCGGTTCGTAAGGGCTTGGGCCGGCTCCTGTGACCGAAGTCAGGATCCCGTACCTATTTGGGGCACTGAGCGACCTATGATCTGCGTCATGAAAAAAGAAAGGGCGGGCCCGAAGGCCCGCCCCTGTGAGAACGAAGGAAGGATCAATTAGAACTTGAGACCGACATCGATCGTCACCGTACGCGGTGCTTGGTAGCTGCCACCAACGGTCGCGTTGCCGAAATTCGGACCGCGCTCGTAGTGCACACCTTCAACCGGTGTTTCGTTGAACAGGTTGAAGGCGGGGGCGCCGCGAACCGGGTTCACCGTGGTGTTGCCGGCGATTTGTGCATCGGAATTCAAGATGTTGTTGATGTCGAACTGAACGAAGAACTCGTAACGGTTCGAAATCAGCAGTGAATAGTTAATACCCAAGTCGAGAGAAACAAAACCGTCCCATTTGAAGGCGTCAGGATCGGTGATGTTGTAGGTAACGGTTTGGGGTGGGGTGGCGTAGTTGAGCGTGGATGGATCGGGCAGGCCGTAAGCCGTTTCGTTGCCCGCGATGGGCACCGAG
Organism: Holophagae bacterium; assembly: GCA_030429565.1. Taxonomy (GTDB): domain Bacteria; phylum Acidobacteriota; class Holophagae; order Acanthopleuribacterales; family Acanthopleuribacteraceae; genus Acanthopleuribacter. The sequence continues at coordinate 289,468 of JAUIFE010000004.1, forward strand.
TAAGACATGCCGTAAGGCGTGCCGGAGAAGTAGCTACCCAAGCCATTGAAGCTGAAGTCACCGAATTGCGTGTTCATTTCGTACGCAGCCCACAAACGCAGGGTGTGTTCGCTGTAGCCAGTCAACAGACCGGATGGGTTGACACGATCGAAGGTGGCAAATTCGGGGTAGGTGGTGGTGCGTTGGGTGGAGATCGCGCCGCTGCCGCTGTTCTCGCCGTTGATGTTACCTTCGGCTTGAGCGTAGGCGTAGTTACCGCCAACGGTCCAGTTGTTTTCGAAGCGGTAGTTACCCGACAGGTTAATGCCGAAGTAGCTGCGCTCGTATTCGTCACTGTTATCCAAAACCGTGCGGTCAACGCCGGCGGAGGTTTGACCGGTCTCACTGTTAATGAAACCCGTCAAGAAGTCGCCGTATTCACGAATGATGACGTCGGTTTTCAGGAAACCGCGGTTACCCAGTTTGTGTTTGTAGCCCACGGTGAACTCGTCGACGCTTTGACCGTCGATACCGCCTTCGGCGGGAACGGTAGCCAGAGAATCGAAAGAAGTGTCGGGTGAGTAGGCCAAGAAAAACAGGTAGGGGTTTTGGATGGCGTTGAGGTCGATCGATTCAACACCGGCGATGCCGCCGGCAAAGTTTTGATCGATCCAGTTAAATACGTCAGCCATACTTTCGGTTTGGGGACCGTTGTAAGACCAAGCGAAAACCGCCGGGGTACCGGCCGTAGAACCTTCCTGAGCGCCGTCGTTCAGCTTAGAAGTGTACACGTTGTAGCCGGCGCTGAACTGGTGAACACCGTCGCCACGTACGTCGTAGTTAAGTGTCAAACGCGGGCTGAAGTTGCTGGTGGAAGACAATTCTTGGCCGTCTTCGGCGGAGGAGCTGTTTTTGTCATAACGCAGACCCAGGTTGAAGTACCAGTGCTCATTTAAGGTCCAAACGTCGTTAACAAAAGCGGCGCTCGTGTTGAAGTCGCTGCCTTGTGACAGGTTGATAACCGGGAAGTACAGCAACCAAGCAGACGAACCGGCGGTGCCGTCGCCTTCGTAGATCCCGATCGGCTCATCGCCTTCCCAGCGCGTCCAACGCGGGCGGAACTGCCAGCCGGACGGTGATTGGAAGTTGTTTTCATTACGAATTTCGGTGACCGATTGGCCGCCGAAGGTAATGTCGTGAGAGCCGAGATTGGTGGTGTTGAGGAAGTAGGAGAACTTCAGGTTCCAGTTCTCACTGTTCCGTTCGTTGTTCGCGCCGCCGCCAAAGGCCTGGTGCGTATAAGCGTTGGCTTGGTCTTGGTGGCGTACCGTGGTACCGGCAATACGGTCGTCGGTGGCGACACCAAACGAGAGACCGCCGTTGCGTTGTGCGAAGTTGGCGTCAACGGTGAACGACGGCGAGATGATGCCGCGGTAGTTGACCGACAACAAGTCCGTCGGGAAGGTAGAGACTGGATCAACGCCTTCAAACGAAAGCGCCGAAAAGCTTTGGTTATTGAGCGCGTCAACTTCTTCTTCCAAGTAAGACGCAACCACGGTGTGACCTTCGGCGATGGTACCGGTCAATTTCAACTGGAACCGTTGGCGTTCAGTCGTTGCGATGAAACTTTCGGCGTTGGGCGCGGTTTGGCCCGCGGACAAACCCAGCGCGAGGGCTTGCGCATCGTTCAACGGCGTACCTTGACGCAACTGGTCGTTGTTCTCGGTGTCGAATTTACGGCCTGCAACGGCAAACCACAAACGGTCTTTCACGATTGGGCCGTTAAAGGTGAACGTGAATTCTTTGTTGATTTTGTCAACTTTCTCGACCTCGCTGCGCAATTCCAATGGATGGCGCGCGGTCCAATCTTCGTTGGACAGGCTGGTACGGAAGGTACCATGGAACTCGTTACCACCGGACTTGGTGATTGAGTTAACCATGCCGCCTGCAAAGAAACCGAATTCGGCGGAAGCGTTGCCGGTGATGACCTGTGTTTCTTGAATATCGTCTTCAATGAACAGGTTATCGGCGGCGCCGCGGATGCCGTCGACGTTAACAAACGCGCCGTTCAGCATGAACACGTTTTCGGTTGAGGTTGCACCGTTGACCGAAATACCGCTGTTGAATTGGCCGCCGGTGACACCGGGTGCCAAGGTGGCAACGGATTGTAAGTCGCGAGCGCGAGGCAGTTTTTCCACGAAATCGCCTTCGAAGTTACTGGCCACTTGGGTGGTGTCCAGTTCGAAGACGCGGTCGGCCACGACCACGACCACTTCGGTCGTTCCTTCGGGTTCCAACGCCAAGCGTGGACGGGTGGCGGTGCCGATAGAAACACGGACTTCTTGTTTCAAGGTACGCATGCCGGGCATCACCGCGGTCAAGGTGTAGATACCTGGTGGCAACAAGCGCACCAGGAAGTTCCCTTGGTCGGTGGAGACGGCTGAGCGATTGCCTTGTAAGGCGTCCGATTCAACGGTAATGACAACACCTGGCAAGGGGTCGCCGTTACTGTCGGATACAGAGCCGTTGATAGTACCGGTTTGCTGTGCAAATACCGGGAGAGCAAGCAGCGAGGCCAAAAGAAGCCCACGCAAAATAACGAACATCCTTGTGTTTGTGATCAATTGAGATCCTCCATGTTGGATATCGAATCTGATGGTTGGACCAAAGTGCGTCGGTTTTCCGGGGGACGGAATACCTTCGGGATGACGCGGGTCCACTCTCGACATCGTGCGGATCCGAGCCTGAAACGCGCATAGCGCGGCCATGCCCGGCCGAGGGTGGCCGAGAATCAAAACAAAGTCTGGTAGCGGGGTACCCTGGGGGTCTTGCGACAACCAACCAAAGTCCCGTTCGGCTTCCAGTCTTGTTGGATCAACAGTTCTGCCGTTTTTTAACCGCGCGCACCGCGTTCCCGACACAAGGTCGGCCGCAACGACGCCGTCAAACAACGACTAACCGGGTTGAACATGCCCGAACAACATGAAGCGCTTCGGATTCGCCTGTGGGGTCCAAATGTTCTCGTGTCTTAGCCCACGACCGAGAAGCAACACCAAAGGTGAAATCTGCGAATTTCCAAAACGACCTGTGACTTGTCTCGCCCAATCCCTATCATGCCCCCGGCAAACGACCCAATTGTCTGCGCGGGGAGGGGTCCTGACCCATGCGGGTCGATGTGTTTGCGAGACACCCTCACGACCACCTTTCGTCGTCAAATGGCTTCGACATTGTCCGGTGATCGTCACTGATAGCCTAAAACGAACGGTCGCTGTGCCTCCCCTAATTTTTTTTGTGGATTTGCCGTTAAGATTTTGGTTTTTGATTCTATGTTGTTGAAATTAAATATTTTAGTAGAAAACCTTGCGAGCAAGGCCCTTCGCAAGTGGCGTGGTGACGGCGCGTGGGTGGCGTTTTATCAGAAAAACTGAAAGTTCATCTGGTGGAATTTGCGCCGTTTAGCGCGTTAGGTGTAAGGGTGAAATGTGCGCCATGCTTAAGCGTGACGAAGGCCGGCCCCCCTGTTGCGGTGCCGTCTCCTATCACGTGCCGGCTTGCAGGCTTAGGGCGGGGCGGCGAGGGGTCTAAGAAGAAATTTAAAATCTCTCCTGAAACCTGGTTTTTCGGTATTCTGAGTCCGGTAGTTTTTTATTTGTTTGGTTATCTTGAGAACTGTATCGCGTCGAGGTGATTGTTTTGTATAAGCTGATGGTTTTATACGTTTTGTGTCTGGTACCCATCTATGCCCGTTTTTTAGAGGTGGATCCTGCCAGGGAGTTTGTGAACAGTTACAGTTACACGGGCAATAATCCCGTGAACCTGATTGATCCCACCGGAAAGCTTGTGACGGTTGCGCGACAACAAAGAAAGGGTCAAAAAGATCTTGTTGTTATACGATTGACGGGAAAGTTGCTTATAGAGGCTCAAGATGGCATTCGTGGTCACAAAGGTTTGAGTGACGAAATGATCGAAAGTGCCAGACAACGAATTGTGGATCAGTTTAGGAAGAGTTTTTCGGGTGAAGGACGTAAAATCGAATTTCGCGGTGAACTCGAGCTCACGGTAGCATCTGAATCCAACCCCATTCACCGTTCCGATCATATTTTCCGCGTTGTTAATGACGGGCAGATCCCAATAGAAACTTCTCGTGAAGAAGGTGACAAATCTAATGTGGCTGGTTATGCCCCTGGATTTCAGAAAAACATTTGGCTGAATGTGGAATTGATTAAAAGGGAGCTTGCTCAGGTTGGTGCGTACCAAAATTCAGGTTTTGGTGAAGGAATGGCGCCGACGTTAGAAAGAACAAGTGCTCATGAAGCAGGACATTCTATGGGTCTTCGTCATCCCAACAAGAACGAATTGTTATTCAATAACCTGATGCACCAAAGTAGTGAACCCCGTGGTGGTCTTGAGGTTGTAGAGGAGCAGATTTTGGGAATCGAATACCTCTTCAATACTGGGCAGCTCAATCAAGATAACTAAAGTTTGTTAGAGTTGATTTTGGAAGGTTTTAAAGAGTTGATGCTGTGAAAAATATCTGCTTTCTTCTTTTTGTGTCTCTGCAGAATTTAGATTATCTAGGGGTTTGGCTTCAAGGAGAGTTTAACCAGAATACAGTAAGCATTTCAATCGATGATTGTATGGTTTTAGATCCTGTAGCGCTTGATACGAAACAAGCGACTGGTTTGGCTGGGACTATAATTGTTGAAAATGGTGTTTTGGTTCATCTTACAATTGGCCTGAACTACCCTGAAGAATTCTGCTGGATTAAACAGAGTGTGGCTCATGTAGTTCTGTTGAATATTGATGGCCAAGAATGGCGGTATTATTTTTTTCCAGAGAAAGGCCATCATCTTGGTGTAGTACTTTTCGATGGTAATGTATATTTCGAGCAACGTTTTCGGTCATTTGCACCAACTTGTATCCAAGATTTTTCGGATCTAGGCAACCTTGTTTCTGAGACGCCGGGTGAATCTGAAACATTACCGCCGGAATTGCATTATACTTTTAGGAATAATTTTAAAGAAAAACAAAAGTAGCCGTCTTTCGATGATTACTTACGGAATCTAAGGTAGGGACACTTTGGTGAATCCGGTTTTTCTTTTAAATTGTGGGCTTTGGAATTCTGATAATTGAATCGTCACACTAAGTAGAATAAACTTGGGTAGGGAAAGGCACGGCACCGGGTTTTTCGGCATAATACCGCTCTTTAGACCCAAACCAAGCGATTCTTGGCGGCGAAATCACACAAACTATTGGGCTGCAGCCTCTCGTGAAAATGCTCGACGTACTTGCTAATACGCCTGTGCTTTTCCAGCAGGTTTCGCAACAGCATCTGGGCGATTCCGCCACCCGAATTGCTCAGTTTAAGTTAGATGGTGTGGTTGTTCCGCTAGGGTTAGGTCTGCTTCGGTTTTTGTCGGTAAAGACCCCGCAAAGCGGCATTATTTATTGGAGGCATACGAAATGGGTGGCCTAGGTCCACATGCTTGAATTATCACTGAAGCCAAGGTAGATTGGCTTATGTTTTTTACGAGGAGGCGGCGATGTTGTACTTGTTTGTCTTGCTTTTCCAGTTAGATGTGAAAGAAACGACGGAAACCAAAGACGGCCTGACTGAGTTACGCCAAGAAGTGGTTGTGACCGCCGATCGCGAAACCCTTTGGCGGCTTTTTACCACCGAGGAAGGTGTGAAAAGTTGGATTACCCCGGTGGCTTGGATTGACCTACGTGAGGGCGGCATTATGGAAACAAGTTATGAGGCCGAGGCCAAACGCGGTGATGCCAACAACATCAAGGTAGAGTTCACCGCGCTTAAGCCTGGCTGGAGCTACACCGCACGCAATATTCAATCGCCTGCCAACACGCCGTTTGGCCCCGTCCTAAAAGAAATTCCCACGACCCTTATCCTCGAGGAGATGTCGGATGGCAAGGTGAAAGTAGTGATTGTCATGAGCGGGTTTAAGCAGTCTGAGGCGCATCAAAAAGTCCTCGGCTTTTTTAAACAGGGTAACAAGTGGTACCTCAACCGGCTCCAGCAACGCTTGAAGCAAGGACCGCTGCCGTTCTAATCGCGCCAACGTGCGCCCCTCTTTAACTCGCGGAACAACAGCAATAGTCCACCATCGTTAAAATCGAAGAACGCCTTATTAGCGACGTAGCTGTGTCGTTGTGTTTGAAGGACTCTGAGGAGATTATCCTTTATAGGCTGCAGCGCGATGGGCCTTGTGCTTGAACGCGTGGAAATACCACGCTAGATTGAGATTTACCAAGGCCAACGTGGCGGCTGTAGTCTATCTGTTTATGATGCAATGCCAGAGGGATACGAACGAACGTGAAAACGGATACCAAGGACGGTCCTTTGGATTTGCCTCACGCATTGGTGGTCGATACAGGCCGCAAAACGCTTTGGCGGCTTTCAGGTTTTACCGCCATAGCCCCTGTGAAAAGCTAGATGACATCGGTTGTTTGGTTTGACTGAGGCGTGGGTGGCATTTTAGGATGCTCGCTAATACGATAAAGGATGTAATTTATGTCAGTCTCTTTGTTGTTTTTTTGTTTGTGTTTCGGTGATGTTACTTCCAGAATTTTTACCTATCCTGATTGTGAATCAAATGTGTTATCGAAAGGATGTTCCTTCTCCGATATGGTTTGGCCGGGCGATCCGATGCCCGAAGGCCTCTGTAAAGGAACTGCTCGTTTCAGCTTTTCAGACTCGGATGAGAATTACTATCTGATGTTTTGTTTTCAAGGCATCCGTTATTTCGTTATTAAAGGAATGGAGAATGAAGTCGGACTCCTCTTAACGGAAGATCCGAAGTTCAAAACGCCTGAGGGCTATTCCATGAAAACGAGGGCGTCAACATTCAAAAAAACTTATGCCATGGTGGAAACGGGCCTCTGCTGTTGTGAATACAAGGTTTTCCTGCCTTCCGGTTGGGCTGCTCTTTTTGAAGAAAAGGAGGGGGAAATCCGTCTACTCGGATTCGAAAAGAAGCGCCGCTAGTAAATCGTTCAAATTGAAAAGGGAGGGCCGAGTACCCATGGGTTCTCGGCCCTCCTTTTGGTTTAGGGGCGTGACGGTTTAGAAACCGTAATCGCTGAGGATCACGTTTATGGTGTCGAGCCAGTGGTTTTTGAGGTCGCTGGGGATGTTGGACGTGTAAATCCACCATGAAGTGGTTTGCAACAGTCGCAACGATTGTTGGGTTAACTCACGTTCCGCCAGCGTTTTGGCCGCGTTCATGAGCGCCAACAAGCGGGCGCCCTCGCGTTTGCTGACGTCGCCCGCTTCCATGCTCGCGCGAATTTCGTCGCACAGGGTTTGAATGCGGTCCGGTAAGCTGTCGCCCGCCGGCACGGTGTTCAAAACCCACACGGCCGTGGTGCGGCCTGGCACGCTGAAGGTGCCGCTTGCGCGGTCGTAGTCGCTGGTGCGTGTTTGCTCGTCGGCGGATACGACTTGCACCGGGTGCAGTTTCATCGCGGCGTCGGCAAGCTCCGGCAACGTGAAGTTTTGTGCCTCGTCGTTGGCGTTAAACAACACCACCACCAGGTCGTGATTGGGGTCCAGGTCATCGCCAACGCGATCGTCCAAACTCATCACTACCAATCCCGGCAACTGGTTGGGACCGGTATTGTGGAACCGCAGCCGTTCTTGGATTTGCGTGGCGTTGCGCAGGCGGAACAGCGGCGAACTGTAGCGAATCGCCAACCATTCGCGGAACACGGTCGCGCTGTGGCTCATCGCCGCCTGATCGGGTTTGAGGTTGGCGTCAGCCAGCAGCGGTGCCATCAGGTCCCAGTTATCCAGGTTTTTCTCGGCAACGGGCAGGCCCGCACCGAAGTTGTTGGTTTCAAACGAAAAGTCCAAGGCGTTGAACCAATCGCCGGAGTTGAAGCTATCGCGATCCAGCGACTTGGAACGCAGGAAGTCGACACCGGCGTGCAGGAATGGAATGCCTTGTCCCAACATGACCACACTTAAACCCAGTTGCTGGACCCGTACGCGGTCGGCCATGCTGGTTTCTACCGGCAAGCCGTAAACGTTGATGTCATAGAGGGTTTGGTTGTCGTGTTTCGAAATGTAGCTGATCAATTCTTGTGGATCGGCGGTGTAGCCGGCGCTGTCGCCGCCATAAGGTACTTGATCACCGCGTACTTCGTTACCGTCGCGGTCGATGAAACGGTAACCGGCCAGATTACCGGCCAAGCCGACGCGCACCTGGTCGGTCAACAAGCGCAGAGTGGCCAGGGTGTCACCTTGATCCAAGTCGTTGGGATCGTAGTGCAAACCGTTGGCGAAACCCTGGTTTTTGAGGGCGATGCCGTTGTCGAAGGGGCCGCCGCCGCGAATCGCGTCGCGCAGACGGTCGCTAAAGGTACCGATTCCGGTGCCGGCCATATTGCGTTGGGTGGCGTTTTCACCGCGCGTATTGTTGACGACTTCGCCAAAGTTCCAGCCTTCACCGTAGACGTAAATTTTGGAACCGTCGACACCGTCGTTTTCCAGCGTTAAGCCGTCGAGTGCGGCGCGCACGGCGGCCATGTTGCGTTTCATGTGGTGACCCATGAGGTCAAATCGGAAAGCGTCGACTTTGTAGTCGCGTGCCCACAACACCAGCGAGTCAACCATGAGTTTTTCCATCATGGCGTGTTCGGTGGCGGTGTTGTCGCAGCAGGTGCTGTTGGCGACGTTCCCGTTTTCATCGAGGCGGTGGTAGTAACCTGGCACGATGCGGTCGAGGACGGACTTTTCGTTGAGGCCCGAGGCGTTGGTGTGGTTGTAGACCACGTCCATGACCAAACGCAGACCCATGTTGTTGACGGCCTTGACCATATCGCGGAACTCAAGCACGCGCTGGGCGTCGTCGTTTGAATCGGTATCGGCGCTGAGCGTGTAGGAGCCCTCGGGCACGTTGTAGTGGTAAGGATCGTAACCCCAGTTGAAGCCGTCCTCGGCGCCGCTTGCCGCCACAATTTCCTGCTGCATGTCGGAATCGGCGGCGTAACTCGCCAGTTCGTCGAAGTCGGGTTCAATGCGGTCGGCGGCGCGTTCCTCAACGGTGGCGATGTCGAAGACAGGTAACAAGTGAAGGTGGGTTAAACCCGCGCTTTGCAGGCGTTTGAGGTGCTTGACGCCATCGCTTTCGGGCAGTGTCAGCGAGGCGAACTTTCCGCGCATGGCGGTGGGCACGCTTTGGTCGCGAATGCTGAAATCGCGCACATGCAGTTCGTAGATGGTGATGTCTTCAGGTGCGTCGAGCGCCGGTTTGGCGAAGCTCGTCCAACCTGAAGGCTGCAAGGCCGGATCGTTGAGGTCGACCAATTTACTGTGCGTCGAGTTAACACTCAAGGCGACAGAATAGGGGTCGGTCACGGCGTAGTTGACGACCTCACCGGCGGCGGGATGGTAGACGGTGACGTCGAACAGGTAGTAGTGACCTTTGCGGTCAGCGTCGAGCGTCGTTTGCCAGATGCCGGTTTCGGCGTCGAAGCTCATGGCATGGCTGACGGCGTCGTCGCTGTTGGCGGCTCTGGAAAGCAACAAAGCCACGTTTTGCGCGGTCGGTGCCCAAACGCGAACCGTGGCGGCATCGTCTTGCCAGGTTAGACCCAAAGGTTGACTGGTGGCAGCCGCGAACAGGTCGTCGAGCACACCGGGGATTTGCAATGCGGTGGCATCCATGGCGACGCCGTCGGCGTTGACGGCCGAGATCGCCAATTGGCCCGCTAGGAAGTTGACGAGGCTTGCGCGGTCCTGTTCGGCGACGCGCAGCGCGGGCAAGCCGGCGAGGTGTGGGAACTTATCCAAGACAGCCTGACCGGGGCCTGCCGGTTCCAGCGTCAGTTGCAGCGTATCACCGCCGGTGACGCCTGCCGGGCCGGCTTCCAAGGCGGCGTCACGGCTGCTGTGCAGTTGGTAGGTCCAAGTGGGATCACCGGCGCCTTCCCAGAGCACGAGGTCGCGACTGACCCAATAAGCGCGTTGTTGGTTGAGGTTGCCGGGGTTGGGACCGCCCGGTCCGCCGCCGCTGTTGCGCGGCAGGATATAGGCGTCCGCGGGGTCGGCGCCGGAAAGTTGCCATACCTGGTAGCCGCGATTGCGCAGGTCGAGGAACATATCGGCGTCGGGATCTTTATTGTCACCACGGTGAATGATGTAGGCCAATTCGGTGGCATTGGCGGCGAGCGGAACCTGGAAGTAAACGCCGAACCCGTCGCGGCCGGCCGGTTTCAGCGGTTCGGTCCAACTGGTACCCGTGGCGGCGCCGGTCCATACGTGCAGACCCCAGTAGTTGTTGAAGTCGTCGCTGGTAGCATCGCCGTAGTCGCCGTCGGGGCGGTGGTAGTGCAAGGTGACGACCTGGTCGAGGGCGCCGCGCTCGCGATACAGGGTTTCGTCCTGGGCACGCACCCAGGTCGTAGGTTGCTGAGCGGGAATGACTTGGCGGTCGCCGCCAGGCTCACGATCACCGCCGGGTTCGGTATTGTCGCCGCTAGGTTGGTGGATGATGAATTTAAGGGGTTTGCGGTCCGCGTTCGGGTCGCCGGGGTTTAGCGGCACGAACCAATAGGCGCCAAAATCGTCGACGCCGTCCGGTGCACGGGGGGCGCCCCAATCGGTTTCAGCGGCGGGATCGGTGGCGTTAGCGCCGTTTTCGGACCATAGGTGCAGGCCCCAGTAGTTGGCGGTGCCGGTACCGTAATCGCCGTCAGGGCGGTGGTAACGCAAGGTAGCGTAAGTTTGGGCGCCGGCTTGCGAATAATAGTGGTTGGCGTCGTTGCTTTGCAGCCAAATTTGCGTGCCGTCGGCGGTGTTAAAGGTGCGGTCGGCGTCGCTGCCGTCCTTGTTATCGCCGCGATGCACGATGAAGTTAATTGGGCCGGGGATGCCGGACAATTTCACCCAGGCAAAACGACCGTATTCGCTTTCGCCGACAAACTTCTTAGGTGCGGTCCATTCGGTGGCTTCGGATGGATCGATGGCGTCACCCCACAGGTGCAGGCCCCAGAAATCGTTGTAGTTATCGCTGTTGTTGTCGCCATAATCGCCGTCGGCGCGGTTGTAGTGGATGATGGCGTAGGTGGCGGTATCGGCGCCGGCACCGCCAACGGTGGCGCCCACTTGGGTGGCGACTTGATGGCCGTTGAGGTCGTCGAAGGTGGCGATGAAGCGTACCGGCGTGCCGTTCGCCACACGATCACTGTCGAAAAAGACGCGGAATGGGGCGTTGGTGTCGGTACCGAGGATTTCCCAATCGGCACCGTCGATGGACACGGCGAAGGTGACTTCACCAAAACGGTTTTCGTTGCCGGTGACGGCCACTTCCACCAAACCGCCGATGCTGTCGCCGTCGTTGATGGTGGTGAACTGCATCGGGTTGGGGGCGGGCAGGGTGAAGGGCGTGGCGGCGCGGTAGACGACGTAGTCGAGTGCGGGCACATTGAGTGTCACGGAACCGTTGCCATCGCTGGTCAGTGCGGCTGCCCCGGTCGGGTAAACGGCTTCGAAGGTGGTGTCGGTGGCGAAGGCATTAACGGCGGCGCTCGCCGCGTTGCCGCTGTTATTCAGGGCGATCAGATATTCGGTGCGGTCCCGCGTGATGCGCGAGAAGGCGTAAATACCGGCGTCGCCTTGACTGTAACGGTGGATTTGGTAACCGCGACGCAAGGCTTCGTGGTCGCGGCGCAGAGCAGCCAGTTGTGCGATGCTTTGAAACAACGGGTGGTTGACGTCGAAGTTGTTTTGCGCCGTGGTGGCGCTGGTGCCAATTAAGTCGAGTGCGTTGTGGGCGTCGACGGCACTGGCGAACATATCCTCGCGGCTGTCTTTGTCGCTGCCGCCGCCGACGAAACCCTGTTCGTCGCCGTAGTAAACGACCGGGAAACCGCGTGACAGAAACAAGGCCGCGTGGGCCAGGCGGCTGCGCGCTGCTTTTTCGGCGTCGCTTGCGCCCGCGCGGTTGGTCCGAATGAGGTGCCCGACACGGCCGACGTCGTGGTTGCTGACGAAGGTCGCCAGTTGGTAGGCGTTTGAGTCGGCGTCGGTGTAGTAGTCGTCGGCGGCGAACAGGTCGCGCAACACGTGGGTGCCGCTGCCGTTAACCGCGAACTGGTCAATCGAACCTTTTAGCGCGAAATCCAACACAGACGGTAACCGCGCGTCTTTGGTGAAGCGGCTGAGAACTTGGGGATTAAACTCGAAGACTTCGCCGAACATAAAGAAGTCACTGATGCCGGCGGCCTGCGCTTGCTCGGTGACGGCTGGGCCGAAACGTTGCCAAAACTCGAGGTTGACGTGTTTGACGGTGTCGAGACGGAAGCCGTCGACGCCGAATTCGGTGACCCAGCGTGAAAAGATGTCGATGAAACCGTTGACGACGTCGGGGTGTTCGGTGAAAAGGTCGTCTTGGCCGAAGATGTCGCCGTAGGTGTTGCTTTCTCCAACAAAGCTGGAATCGCCGCGATTGTGGTAGTAAATCGGGTTGTTCAGCCAAGCCGGGTTCTTCAGCGTGGCATCGGCGTCGCTCAGGAAAACCGGCGTGTAGGGGAAGCTGCTCGCGGCATCCAGTGCGGGAAAGGTTCCGTCGATAAAGTCGCGATCGTCGAAGTTGTTGCCGTTTGCATCGCGGTAGGGTGCATCTGATTTGGAGCGGTAACCATATTGGTTTTGGGCGTTGCGAAGGACGTCGCCGGTGTGGTTGACGACGACGTCGAAGTAAATTTTGATGCCACGTGCGTGAGCGGCTTGAATCAGCGCCCGCAGGTCGGCCTCACTGCCCAGGTGCGGATCAATTGCCTGATAATCGACGGCCCAGTAGCCGTGGTAGCCGGCGGAATGGCCGAGCGCGTTGGTGCTGTCACCTTGGGTGGCGTTGTTGCGCAGCACCGGTGTCAACCACAGCGCGGTGGTACCGAGCTGTTGCAGGTAACCCAGACGTTGGGTTACCCCGGCGAGGTCGCCGCCGTGGAAAAAGCCTTTATCGGCGGGCCAAAAACCGTGACGCAGGCGATCGGCGTCGGTGGTGCCGGGTGCCATGCCGCCGTGGTCGTTGGCACTGTCGCCATTTTCGAAACGATCCGTGACAGCAAAATAAAAGGTTTCGTCCTGCACGGCGTGTTGAATGGCGGATGCGGTTGGGCCGGCCGCGACCGGGCTGTCGACGTCAATCGTCAGCAGGTGGCCGACGGCATCGTAAGTAAAGGTGACGGCGGTACCGTCGGCGGGCACGGTGAAGGTGATGTCGTCGCCACCGGGCGTGCCGTCGGCGCCGTAATTCTCGTCCCAACTTTGGTTAATTGCGACCTTGCAGGCGTAATCGCCGGCGGGTAAGGTCGCGCTGAAGCTGTAAACGCCGTCGCCGTCGAGGTCCTGCAGCCAGGAGCGCAGGCAGGCAGGGTCCCAATTATCACCGCAGCCCAAGGCGCTCTGGAAGCTGCCTGGCACGGTGGCGATCACGCTGTTGACGTTGTCGGTGATCCAATGACTTTTGTGGTCGTAAAAAAACTGCACGGATTGGTCGCTGTCGAGGGTTAGGCTGAGGTTGTCGCCACCCAGCCGGCCACCGGCACCGTAGTTTTCGTCCCAGGATCCGTTGAGGGCGGCTTTGTACTCAAACGCGCCGGCGGGCAGGGGATAGGTCGCTTGCCAAACGTCGTCGTTGGCGTCATAAGTGAGCTCGGATGCGGGGCATTCGGGTTGCCAATCGCCCGGACAGGACAACGCGTCTTGAAAGGAGCCGGCCAAGGTGACACTTGCGGGTTGTGCCCACAGTTGGCTTGCCGACAAAAAGAGGAAACACAAGCTTGCGGCGCGGACGAGCGCGACCGTCAAACCTTGGTTTGATGGGAACATGTAGCAATCTCCTTGAATACGAGCAAATCGCGAGCGAAGCCAAAGGGGCACGTGCGATGAAGAAAAATGGAGTTGCCAGCAAAACGAACGGTTGAGCGCAAACAAATGGGTGACGCCATAAAACCGGCCGCGTGATGTCACGAAATAAAAATAAAAGGGAAAGCCAGAAGCCTGTTCGTGGTTTTGGTCGTGACTGAAAAAAATTAAACAGCAAGGCAGCAGAGGGGACAAGCTTTTTTTTGAAAGGCCGACAAGAAAGGTTGACGCGAGGTGTTAGAAAGTGTAGATTTGACACTTAGTGGAGGTGTCCTTATGATCTCATCCGTTTCCCCCCTTTATACCGATCTTTATCAGCTCACCATGGCCGCCGGTTACTTCGCCCGCAACGCCCATGAGGCGCCTGCCGTCTTTCACCTTTTTTTTAGGAAACATCCTTTTGGCGGCCGTTTCGCTGTTCTCGCCGGTATTCAAGACGTGGTGCAATTTTTAAACGACTGCCATTTTTCCTCTGAAGAACTCGCCTATTTGGGGTCCCTGCGTCGCGCCGACGGCCAAGCCCTTTTCCCGCCTGATTTTTTGCATTACCTGAACCGCATGCAGTGGTCGATTGATATCGATGCGCCACCCGAAGGCTCCTTTGTCTTTGCCTTGGCACCGATCTTACGTGTTCGCGGCCCGTTGTTGCAGGTGCAATTACTCGAAACAGTTTTGCTTAATTTAATTAATTTCAATACTTTAATCGCCACCAAGGCCGCCCGTATTTGTGGTGCCGCCGGCGGTGATCCCGTCCTCGAGTTTGGCTTGCGGCGCGCCCAGGGATTAAACGGCGGGCTGAGCGCCGGACGCGCGGCTTATATCGGTGGTTGTGCCGGCACGTCCAACGTCGCCGCCGGTTTGGCCTACGGCATTCCGGTCAAGGGCACGCACGCCCACAGTTGGGTGATGTCGTTTGAAAGCGAGCAAGCGGCCTTCGAAGCATATGCCGACACGTATCCGGCCGATTCGGTGTTGCTGGTGGATACCTACGATACCTTGGCCGGGGTGCGTCACGCGGTTACGGTCGCGCGTAAACTGGCGGCCGGCGGTCACCAACTTTTGGGAATCCGGCTGGATTCCGGCGACTTAACCGCTTTGTCGCGCGGTGCTCGCGCCATCCTGGACGAAGCCGGCCTGCAGCAGGTCAAAATTGTCGCCAGCAACGACCTCGACGAATACGCCATTCGCGATTTAAAAACGGCGGGTGCGGCAATTGACATGTGGGGTGTCGGCACGAAATTGGTGACGGCTTACGATCAGCCGGCATTGGGTGGAGTGTACAAGTTGGCCGGTTTGCAGTTGCCAGGTCAAGCGTGGCGCGACACTTTGAAACTGTCAAACCAGGCGATCAAAACCTCGATCCCCGGAGCCCAAGCTGTGCGCCGCTGTTACCGCGACGGGGTTGCGGTCGGTGATGTCATTTACCACCAGGAACTGGGTTGTGATCTAAGTGCCGCTCGGCGTTCGCTAAGCGGCGAAATGCTGGCGCCGCTTAACCCCGACCACAGCCGTGATTTGCTTGAGCCGTTGTTCCGCAAGGGCCGTTTCGTGGGCGAGACGCCGACGATTCACGAGGTTCGTGATTTTGCCGCCGCCCAGCGCGCTCAGTTTGCGCCCGAAGTTACCGCGCTCGACGCCTCCGTCGCCTATAGCGTGGCACTTGAAGATCAGCTCGGTACCTACCGCACCCGGCTCCAACGGGAATTGCAGCAAGCCGCCGGCGCTTAATCACCGCGATACCTTCCCGCGACAACTTCGGTTATGATGGCGCCAAATACGTCGCGCAACTTCTGCTGAAAGTTGCCGGTGCAGCAAGGCGGCCGCAATGAGTATCCTCACTAATGACGAAATCCTGCGTTACAGCCGGCATTTAAAGCTGCCGACCTTCGGTATTGAAGCCCAGCGCAAGCTCAAGCAGAGTAAAGTCTTGCTCATTGGCGCGGGTGGTTTGGGTTGTCCTATCGGCTTGTATTTGGCCGCCGCCGGTGTCGGATCCCTGGTCTTGGTCGACGACGATGTGGTCGAAGTGCACAATCTGCAGCGGCAGGTGGCGCACAACACCGCCGCCGCCGGGACCGCCAAGGTTGGCAGCCTGAAACAACGTTTGCAGGAACTCAACCCGCACGTGGAGATTAGCACCCACGATCGTCGCCTCGATGCCGAGTGGGCGATGGACGTTGTCGTCGATTGTGACTTGGTAATCGACGGAACTGATAACTTTGCGACCCGGTACTTGACCGCCGACGCCTGTTACCTCGCCAAAAAGCCGTTAGTCTATGGGGCGATTTACCAATTCGAAGGTCAGGTCAGCCTGTTCGACCCAACCGGGGCGGGTGGCTGTTATCGCTGCTTATTCCCGGAACCGCCGGCGCCTGGCCAAGCGCCGTCCTGCGACGAGGCCGGTGTGCTCGGCGTGTTACCCGGCACGATTGGTTTAATGATGGCCAACGAAGCCATCAAACATCTGTGTAAGGTTGGCGATACCTTGGCCGGTTACCTACTCATGTACGACGCACTGACACCGTCCATGCGTCGCCTCAAACTGAGTCGCGATTCGGCTTGCAAGTTGTGTGGCGACCAGCCGAGCATTACCCGTGCCGAGGCACCGGTTGTTGTCTGCGCGGTGCCCGTTCCCGAAGCACCGGTACCCGAGGTTTCGGTCCAGGAAGCGCAGGCCGCTATGGCTGAAGGGGCGCGCTTCGTCGATGTGCGCGGCCCGCACGAGTACGCCATTTGCCACGTTGGCGGTGCGACCTTGCTGCCTCTGCCAAGCCTTGACGCCGACAGCGTGGCCGCGCTGCAACGCGATCAGCCGTTGGTGGTTTACTGCCACAAAGGCGTCCGCAGCCGCAAGGCGACGGCGCGTTTACAGGCCTTGGGATTTGAAAAGGTCGTCAGCATGCGCGGCGGGATCGATGCTTGGGCGAACGAAATCGAGCCGACGATGGCGCGTTACTAACGGGGCAGTTTAGCGGCGAAATACAGGCCGCTGTAGACTTTGGGATCAATGGCAATTCCCGCCGCCGCTTGTTTTTCCAGCCAAGCGTCCACCTGATCAAGCGCGATAATGTGAACGGTGATGTCCTCGCTCTCATCGCCGCCGCCTGCTTCGACCCGGGACAAACCGGTGGCGCCGAAGAGGGTGATCCATTCGCTGATCATACCCGCGCTGGGCGGTCCTTCGCCGAGGCGTTTCCAGTGCCGAGCTTCAAAGCCGGTTTCTTCCAAGAGCTCGCGTTTGGCGGCGGTTTCAAAGGCTTCGTCCTCTTGACCGGGAATGTCGCCAATCAAGCCGGCGGGCAATTCGATGACCCGTGCGCCAACCGGTGGGCGGAACTGCTCGACTAAAACAATTTCGTCGGCGTCGGTGCGCGCCACAATCACGCAAATGCCGGTCGTATTTTTGCGTTGGGCAAACTCCCAACGGCCTTGGCGCACCAAACGCACAAATTTGCCTTCCGCCAGGATTTCGGTCGTCTCGTTCAAAGGCCGCCTCCATTGTTCAGGTGATTTATTGCCTGTATGTTACCAGATTTTCAGGTCGGTTGGGGACACAAGCCGAGTGGGGGATTAGACGCGCCCGCGGTGCCAATCGAGAAAAGGAAAACCACCCTGTTCGACCCATTTCTGAAGGCTTGGAAATGAGACGCGCAAATGGCTGGATCGGCGGCCTTAGTCAGCATGGCCCGTCCTTAAAGCCTGGCGTACAAAGATGGTCTTTGGGCGGGGAAAATGCCGCCTGCCAAGGCCGGCTGACCCATCGGCCGTGATTGCCGAGCTGCGCGTGCATTTCCTCGATAAGGATACCGGCTAGAGACTGCGTCGCGTCGGCACGATCAAACAAACCTCAAGCAAAGACAGCAGTTGCTCGTCGTCCAAGCCCAATTGCGCTTGCGAGCAAGGGCCTTGTTGCAGTTTGCGCAGGGCTTTGGCTAAGGGTGGATCGCATTCCGACAACAGTACCTGGCCGCCGGCATCGCGCCGCACCGCCAGCAGTGTCGGCGGCAGACCGGCCGGCAAATCGAACTCGGTCAAACCCAGTTGTTTTTTGACGGTGCCGGAAACGTCAATCAGGCGCGCGTCGGGTGCAATTTGATAGGCATCGACGCCGGTATCGAGGCCGGCGAGTGAAATGACCGCGGCATCAGCAGCGGGTGCGTGACTGCACAGGGCTTCGACGGCGGCCAAGTCGGCGTGTTCGTGATTTTGTGCCGCCAGCCAAGTGGCAAAACGACGGCCAAGCGGTTGCCGTTGCGGTTGTTCCTGTTGGGCAAAGGCGCGCGCGGTCTCACGCAAATGGTGCGGCCCCTGTTCCTCAATTAGTGCACAAGTGTTGGGGCAAGCCGATTGCAAGCCTTCACTAATCTGATCCAGGTCGAAACCAAATCCCTTGGGTAACGCATAGCCGACACCGAAGAACTGATCGGGATCAGGCAGGTAAAATTCATCGTGAAGTTCGATGTAGCGGTCGACCGTCGCGGTCAAGCCGGCCTCGTCGGGATGGGCTGCCAAATGCCAGGCCGCTTGTTGCAGTTGTTCAGCCGTATCGCCCTCGCAATCCTCGGCCAGTTCCAATAATCGCCAACCGATATCTTGGCTTTGCCAGAGTGAACCTGTGGCCCGCCAGGGCTTTGGTGTCTCGCCGCCGACCAATGCCGCCGAGACCTCGGCAATGCGGTCGATGAGGCCCTGTAGCGAATGGTGGTGGCCGCAATCGGCAGGGAAGAAGGCTTCGATGTAGCGTGCAAACATCGGGCTGTCGAGGCGGCGTCGTTGTGCGGCCGCGTAAGCAAGGCCGTCGCTACACAGGTCGAGTCCGGCCCAAGGTCGTGCGATTGGACGACCCTGTTCGATCGTGGCCGTTACCGCTTCCAGTTCGTGTTGAATAAATTGTTGACCGTCTTCAAACCAGCGCGCGTCGGTGGCACGCACCGCCCGTGGACCTTGGGCGGCGGCCGTTTCGCAGGCCGCACAGAATTTTCCAAACAGCGGCCCGCCGTGTTGATGATCGCCACAGCGGTTGAGGCGATATTCGTCGAAAAAGTAAAACAAGGCGACGGGTAGTAGTTCGCTGAGGCGGGCGGCGGTGGCGTGAAAAAGCGGACTCGCGTCGGGTTTCCAGGCGAAGCCGACCAGACCGTGGCACAACTCATGGGCCGTCCATTTGGCGCGGTGATTGGGATGGAAACTACCGAGCATGAGGTCGTTGCGAAAACTGCTGTATTTGTTCTCGGGTAAGATCCCGGCCTGCCATTCGCGGTCGCCCTCTAAATCGGGGCGGTTTTCGGGCAGCCAGTGTTGTGGCGCCGGTAAAACGCGACGGTATTCGTAATGAGCTAAAAATAAATGGGAAGCGGCGGCGGCACGACCGACAACGGTTGCGGCCGGCCCACGGGCCAGTTCAAAATCGGGTGCGCCGGGTACAGCAAATTCAGTCACGAAACCAACTCCAAGGCAGGGTTTTTCAGGCGGCAACGGCAGCGGTTGCTACGTCGCCCAACTTAGCACGTCCTTCTGGATTGTGGGGGCGGTTCCTTGGTGTGAAGATTGTGGTGACGGGTCTCGGTGATATCCGCGTGTGGCGTGCGGGTAATTAGGTTCAATTTTACACGTGCGGATAATCTTACATGATTCAACGGTTGTTGCCTTTTTTCAGCTATTTTCGCATTGATTTGTCGCCAAACACCACGCGGTAAATGTTTTGATAAAGGTGGTGGACAATCCTGGCCAAGCCCGCATTGGGTGCGGTAGGTTGTCGTTGGTGTGTCGGTTGCCGCGTTTTTTCCGTCGATCGATGTGACTCAGGTTTTTGCCGCTTTGCGTCGATCGTTTCGGTGTTCACGGCCTGCTTTTTTGAATGGAACCAGGATAGGAGCAATCATGAATGAGGTAGCGGCCAAACGGCCCGGAGATTCCCGCTTTGAAAAACGTTTTTTGTTTAGCAGTGATCCGGCCCTACGCGAACGCTTTATCAACTTCTTCGGCGATCTTCGCTTCGGAATTTTGTTGGAAGAATTGGATTCGGCCGCCGGCGTTGTCGCCTACGACCATACCGACGGTTTCGACAAAGATTTGACGATTGTGACCGCCGCCTGTGATCGCATTGAGCTGCTCTGTCCTTTGCAAAGTGACCGCGATTTGCGCATTCTTGGTCAGGTGAATTACGTCGGCCGCAGTTCCATGGAAGTGGGATTGCAGATGGAATCGAAAACGCAACGCGGTTGGGAAACCGTCGCCAACGCCTTCTTCATTATGGTGGCGCGACGCGAAGAAGGCGCCTACGCGGTGCCGACGCTGCGCGTTGAAGGGGAGCAGGAAATGCGCCGCTGGGAAGAGGGCAACACCCGCCAAGCGCAGCGCCGTTCCCAAGCCAAAAACCATTACCTAAACACACCACCCTCCGAGGAAGAAAGCGCTTTGCTGCACACCTTGTTGCGCGACCGGGGCGGCGTGGAGAAAGAGGGTGTAGAGATGGCCGACACCCATCGTCAGGCCACCATTTTGATGCATCCCCAGAACCGCAACATTCACAACAAAGTTTTCGGCGGCTACATCATGCGTATGTCGTTTGAGACGGCGTGGAGCATCGCCCACATTTTTTCCCAACGCCGTCCCTTGTTTCTGGCCGTCGACCAATTCGACTTCCTGAAGCCGGTCGAAATTGGCTCGATTGTTTCGTTTGACGGCATGGTGACCTTTACCGGCAACACCAGCTACATTATTGAGGTCAAAGCCGAGGTCATCAATCCCAGCACCGGGACACGCGAAGTCACCAACATCAGCTACTTCACTTTCGTTGCCGCCGACGCCGAAGGCAGTCCGCGTCCCATTCCTCGCGTGCTGCCGCGCAGCTACGATGAGGGCTTGAAGTACCTCGACGGGCGGCGTCGCTACCACGTGGTCAAACAAGCGCGCGGCGAGGCTGCCGAGTCCGAGTAGGCCAAGCCTAAAAACGTGCCGTCCTAAGCATTTGGCGACCATTGTCGACGCCGCGATAACGCGCGTGTCGGCGCTTCGCGCTTGCACTTGGCGCGATCACCGGACAATAATGGTTCATTGTTCTCTATTTTGAGAGCCGATGGACGTGGTTTCGTGGCAAAAAACTGGAAAAACACGGCTTGGCGATGGGTTTAGCCCAACTCCATCTGTGACGAAACTTCGTTTTGCGTACCCCCTTACAGCCGAAACTCTATGCTTGTCGCCCCTCAAACAAGCCGGCGGATCTGATTTTGGGAGTTGCCTTTGATTTTATCGGTGAGCGCTGTATCCAAGTCTTTTGGCGCCTTAAAAGCAGTTGATAATGTGAGTTTTACCATCGCCAAGGGACGCATTTGCGGTTTCCTGGGACCTAACGGCGCCGGCAAAACCACCTTGATCCGAATGATTATGGACATTTATGCGCCGGACGAGGGCCAGGTCGACTTGGCACCCGATTTGGTTGACCGCGATCGCAAGAACCAAATCGGCTATTTGCCCGAGGTGCGCGGTTTGTATACGCGCGCCAAAGTTCGCGAAACCCTGCTTTATTTCGCCCGTTTAAAGGGGCTTTCCAAACAACAGGCGCGTGAGAATACCGACTTTTTCCTGGATCGGCTCAAGATGACCGACGTCGCCGATCAAAAAATTGAAAAGTTGTCGAAAGGAAACCAGCAGAAGATCCAGCTTATTTCGGCGATTGTCGCCAAGCCGCCGCTGCTGATCCTCGACGAACCGTTTTCGGGTTTGGATCCGGTTAACATTAAGATGGTTTCGGACCTGATTAGCGAGTTATGCCGCGAGGGCGTCAGCATTGTGTTGTCGACGCACCAAATGAACCAGGCGGAAACTTTTTGCCACGACATCCTGCTCTTCAACAAAGGGCGTTTGGTCCTTTCGGGTGAGCTTGAAGCCATCATTCAACAGTTTTCGGGCGGCGTTTTGATGGTGGAAACGGTGCCGGAAATTCCGCCTTCGCCCCTTTACCGCTTGCTGCGTCGGGACGGAAAAGAAAACCATATCGAGTTGGCGGAAGACATTACGATTACGTCGTTTTTGCACTGGTTGGTATGGAGTGGTGTGGAAATTTTCGGCCTGCAACCGCACCGCGTCCCCTTGAGCGACATTTTTATCCAAGAAGTGAGCCGACATGAAGCCCGCTAAGATCTTGCTCGTCGCCAAACGCGAATATTGGGTTCAACTGCGCCACTGGTCTTTTTGGTTGGTCACCTTCGGGTTACCGCTTTTGCTGATGCTGATGGGCGGCGTGTTTTTGGGTGTGTTTCTCTATCTTGCCGGCCGTGAAATGAAAAACCTTTCGCGCACGGACAACGCGCCGAAGGTTATCGGTGTGGTTGATCCGGCCCAGGTGGTTGACCTTGCTGCTTTGGCCGCGCTCGATGAACCACAGCGGGACACCAAACGCGACCGCACCTTTCGCTTCATCCTCGAGGAGATGAACCTGCCTGCTGACATGCGGCGCCCGTTTGAGCAGGCCGACGTGATGATGCGGGAAATGGCCAAACGCTATCGTTATCAGGCTTTTACCGATAGGGAAGCGGGCGAAGAAGCCTTGCGTGAGCGCGGGATTCGGGCCTTATTGGTGATCGATCCCGATTACCGCACCAACTTTCGCGGTGACTTGGTATATGTCAGCGAAAAGAAACAACATCGCCTGCCAATTCGCGAAATTGAACAACAAATTAGCCGCGGCTTGATGCGCGCCCATTTTGACGAGGCGACCATTGACCACATGACCGAACCCTTGGCGGGCCTTGAAACCCGCTTTCTGCAAACTGAGCCCGCGCTCGTCGAAGAAGCGGCACCAGACCAAGCGGCGCAAGAACCGCAACGGGAAAACCCAATGGACCTCGTGTTGGGCGGCTTCTTTTCGATGGGCATGATTATGCTGGTGCTCATTTCGACCAACCGCTTGTTGATGGGCATGGTCGAAGAAAAGCAGAATCGCGTATTGGAAGTCTTGTTGTCCTCAATGAGCGCCGGCGACCTGATGGGCGGGAAGGTGCTTGGCCTCGGCGCCGTCGCGTTTACCCAGTTTTTGGTCTGGTCCATGCTGGGTTTGCTGCCGATGTTTATGCTGTTTCGCGGTTTCGATATGTCCGTTTTAGAACTGGTTCTGTTCCTGTTGTATTTCGTGCTGGGTTACCTGTTGTTGGCCACCGTCATTCTCGGTTTAGGCTCGTTGGTCAGTAACGCCCAGGAAGCGGGCCAGTGGACCGGGTACCTGATCCTCATGTTCATTGTGCCGCTGTACGGGATGCCGTTTGTGCTCAAAAACCCCGATTCATGGTTTGGCACCTTTTGCACCATGTTCCCATTTTGCAGTCCCGTCATGGCGGCCTTCCGCCTGGGCACCGGTAGTTTGGGCCTG
Source organism: Holophagae bacterium (assembly GCA_030429565.1). GTDB lineage: Bacteria > Acidobacteriota > Holophagae > Acanthopleuribacterales > Acanthopleuribacteraceae > Acanthopleuribacter. The sequence continues at coordinate 312,705 of JAUIFE010000004.1, forward strand.
GGCGAAGCGATTATCAGCCTGACCATTCTGGCCGCAACTTGGTACCTGGCCCTGCGTTTTAGCGCCAAGCTGTTCCGCTTGGGCATTTTGATGACGGGCAGCGCGCCCTCACCGCTCAAAGTCCTTAAATTGCTGCGTGAAGCCTAGACCACAATCCCACGAGAGGTGACGCTCATGACCGGCGCCAACGGATTATCGCTGCGAAACGCCATGACGGCGAAGGATGAAAGCACCAGTGACGCGCTGATCGCGGCGGCGCCCTGTCGGGTCTGCAAGCAAACTGCATCGGGTGAAACCGTCGATTGGGGACCGCTCAAAAAACATCGCCGGCTCTTGTTCCACGAGGTGGTGAAAACTTGTAGCTGCGGCTTTCAAAACCGATTGTTTATCGTTGTCAACGATCTCGAGCGGCGAAAATCAAGCGCGATCAAAACGGCGGCGGCCGCAATGGAAGACGCGTTGGGCCATGAGGGCTTGGAGCCGGCTGAGTTGGATGAATCGGTGGCCGACATCATGGCGTTGGTCTTTGCCAAACAAAGCGAACAGGCACTCAAACGTGCCGAACAAGCGGTGGCCGCACTGCCGGAACACCCACGGGCCTGGTACAACTTGGCCTGGCTCTACGGCGAAATGGGACGGATCCAAGAAGGGATTGTCGCCTATCAAGTGTCCCTGTCATTTGATCCCGATGCGGTGGAAGCACTTTACAACCAGGCTTTCTTAATGGCCGAAAGCGGCGATGCCGGCCGGGCCGTGCTTAACCTCGCCCGCATTATTCAGATTGCCGAGGCTCAGGGCCAAACCGATTTGGCGGAAGACATTCAAAAGCTGGTAGGTGAGACCCTTAAAGTGCGTGCCCGCGCCAACGCCGAGGTCGGAACGGTCGAGGTGGTCGAAGACCAAATCGGTCGCCGTATCTTGATTAACCAACAAAATCAGGGCGGCGCCCTGTTCGAACCGTCGGCCGCTGCGTTCTTGGCAAACCAACCCAACGCCGCTACCTGGGTCGCCCGCGAAAGTGAACGTTGCGCTTTGGCACTCGAGCCAGGACCCGTGCCCGATAGTTTTTTCAACGCCGCCTGGCTGCCGATTGGGTTGCAGCATCCCCAGGGACAAGGTCTCGCATTGGGTCTCGGTTCCGGGTCTGGTTTAGTGGCCTTGTTGTCCGAATGTCCAGAGATGACGCTGGTCGTGGTTGAAAAAGACGCGACCGTGGTCGCCGAGGCGCGACAGTGGTTCCCGCTGATGCGTTGGTTCGAAAGCGAGGGTCGTTTACAGGTGACAGCCGGTGAGGCAGGCGCTTGGCTGGACGGCCGGCCGCTCGACGGCTTTGATTTTTTGATCGCCGATGTGTTCCATGGCGAAAATGAAGCACCCGACATTCTGACCGCCCCGCGATTGGCTAAGTTACGTGAGGCCGGTCTCGATATTTGGCTCAACCTCATTATCAGCCCCAAAAACGACCGCTTGCGCACCACCTTGGCACGTTTTGCCGCGGCCGGTTGCCCTTTTCAGTACGCGGCGCTTTCCTGTCCGCCGGGATTGGCGCAACGCATTAGTGCCAATTGGATCTTTGCCACGCGGGCGCCCGATGTCAAAGTGGTTCGGGCCCATCAGCCGTTTGCTTGGTGTTCCCCTGAACAGTTGCATCTTTTTCACAGCACCTACCGTTTAATGGGGGAGTGGCATCTCGACGAGACTGAAATAAAGAGTCTCCTCGATTGAGCCGATCAGTGGGATAAAGCCGCCGGTGCGGCCGTCCTGTTGTCCCATTTTTTCGAGTGTCCTCTACAAAGGACGCCCATCAATCCTTAAACCCGCCGCGGCCGCGGTGGTTCGCTGCTAATCCTCCTTTATCCTTAGTTAATTCCCCGTACCGATCACCGTCTTTCGAACCAAATTAAGGCCGTTTGGCGAGCAAGTAACGCGCCCGTAACCGTTGCCGGCTCAGGCATGGTTCGATTTTTCGGTAAGCAAAATAGGCAAAATTTGTCGTGGTAGCACATCCAAAAAATGCGCCGTGGCGAAAATAAATTTAGCCGACGACGTTTTTTTTCCGGCAAATAAGACGGATTGGTCTGTCCCTTGCTAGCAATAAATTGTCACCTTTCACGGCACAAAGACGTGTTTCTGTGACGTGGCTTTGGGTTTCCAGCAATCAACAACCATACATTGAACGGGAGGGGTTGTCGCGCAACCGAAGGAGCAGGACATGGTAGAGGACACGATTACCCAGGATGTGGCGACATCATGGTACCAATTTTGGAAACAAGCATTGGATTTGGTTGGCACGCGTCGTTATCAATCCGCCTTGGCCGCCTGTGACCGCGCGCTAGCCTTGAGTCCGCCCGAACAGCCGTTGTTGAGTGAAGTGCTGTCCGATTGTTATTTAGAGTCGGGCATGAATTTTTTAGAAGTCGGTGAATTGGCGCGCGCCCTCGACCAAGTCCTCAAAGCCGAACGGCTCAATCCCGACAATGCACTGATTCATTTTTATGCGGCCAGCTTATTGGAAATGCAGGGCCGTAGCCCCGAGGCGATGGCCGCCTGTGGTCGTGCCGTTCTGCGCGATCCGCGTTTTGCTCAGGCTTACAACTTGCGCGGTGTGTGTCATCTCAAACAAGGTCGATTCGAAGACGCGTTAAAAGATTTCAACAGCGCCCATTTGTTCCAGCCGCAGGAAGCGCTGTACCTCTCCAATCGCGGCAAGGTTTTACAAAAATTGGGCCGCCACCAAGAAGCCATTGCCGATTTTGATTGTTCCTTGGCGCTCAATGAAACCGATGCCGATACCTGGAACGCGCGCGGTGTGGCTTACAAGGCGATGGGCGATGCCGAACGGGCCCTGCAGGACTATGCTCGCGCTATTTCGCTGGCGCCCGACGAGCCGTTGTACTTGCTCAATCGCGGCAACACTTTGGAGGACTTGGGCCGTCGTCACGAAGCGATTTTGGACTGCAGCGCGGCGATTGCGCTTGATCCGGCCTGCAGCCGCGCTTGGAATGTGCGCGGTATTGCCTACAAGCAGTTGGGCGAGTATTTTCGCGCGCTCGACGACTTCAGTCAGGCCTGTGCGCTGGATCGCCATGAGGCCATGTACCACTTCAATCGTGCGCTGGTTTTTGAAAAGCTGGACATGTGGGAAGACGCCTTGATCTGCTACGGCAATGCCCTGGCACGCAATCCGCGCGCGGCCACCATTTACAACAACCGCGCCGTCGCCTACGAACACCTGCAGCGTTGGTCGGAATCGCTTTACGATTATGGGAAAGCGCTGGAGATGGACCACATGGAACCTCTGTATTACTGCAATCGCGCCGAGCTGTTACTGCGCTTGGGTCAGGCTGAAGCGGCTTTGGCCGACGTTGATCAAGCAATCAGCATCTCACCTCAGCAAGCACGCGTCTATTACTGTCGCAGCGTGATTCAGGAGGAATTACGCCGCTACAAAGAGGCTCGTCGCGATATTGATGAAGCGATTGCGCTCGATCCCCATCAAGCCGTTTACTACCATATGCGCGCCGTGATTTTTGCGCGGCTGGGGCACCTCAAACGCGCCGTGCAAGAAGCCGGTGAAGCGTTGCGCCTCGATCCCAACCTGGAAGAGGCGCGCTTCAGTTTGGCGGGTTATTACGCCCGTTTGGGCCTGTGGGAGCCTGCCGTCAATTGTTTTAAACCGCTGCAACGCTCGCCCAAGGCCGATTATTGGTACGACCTGCTGGCCTCTAACCCCGATTACGACACCTTGCGCCGCCACATTCGCGAAGGCGAGTAACAGGTCACGCGACGACTGCGTCTTTTGCCGCAGTAGACGCAGTCTACCTGAGGAAAAAAACCCAACCGGCCGTAAATGGGCGTAAAATTTTGCGTCAGGGATATCGGAAAACCGCGCTAAGTAACTTGTTAGAAGTTGTTTAGCGCGGTTTTGTGTTTTAGGCACGATGGTTGCTCTACGAATATGCGGATTTGCCATGGTTGTGAAAAACAATCGATTCCGGCAGTCTGCGCTGTTGTTGAAAACCTTTTGATTGCCAAACGTTGCGTTCCTGTAAAAAAACAAGCTACGGCTGGTTTTTTGGCGCAAGCGCGGCGGGATCCCTCTCGGTGGTTCTCCTTCGCCGAGGCCAACGTCCTTATCTAAAGCATTGTCAATGGAGCACGTCGTGACATCACCCGCTGTTCAGCTTTGTACCAATGTGAAAGTACCCCAATTGTGGTTGGATTGCCAATTGACGATTATCCGAGCGACCGGCTTGGAAGGGACCTTTTTTGACGGCGACCAACCGACTTTGGGCACGTCCTTTGTGGGCCGGTTCCTCGCGGTCCCGAAGGCCTCGCTTGAAGCGGGTAACCCGTTTTCGTTATGTCGCGACATGGCCTCGGCCACCCTCGTGTTTCGTTTCCGCCCTTACCAAAACCCGAGTTTCAAGGATGCCGCGTGGACGGTGTTTATTCACCGCATTGATGAGGAACACACGGTGCGCCAACAGCAAACGCGTCTGTTGGAAATGGCGACGATGAACGAGGTATTGCCGACTTTTTTACACGAATTAAAAAATCCACTGGCCTCGGTGATGGCCATCTGTGAATTGGTTTTAGAAGATGTGTTGCCGGCCGAACAGCGCGAAGTTTTTGAGGGGATTTACCACGAGTCCCAGCGCATGAAATTGGCCTTTGACGGGCTGGGCACAGTGTCGCAAAACCTGACCCGCAACGACGTGCAGGATATTGGTTTGGCCCTGCTGGAAGCTTGTTCTGTGTTTCGACCGCTGCTGGAACGTCTCTCCATTGACTTGGTGGTCGATCTCGCCCCGTTGCCGCCGCTGCCGCTCGAGGCAGGCGGCATTCGCGGCATGCTGTTTAACCTTCTTAACAACGCCAAACAGGCTTGTCAACCGGGCGATACCATTCGCGTTTCGGCCTCGCTGGACGGCGCCGGTGATCACTTTTGCTTCGCGGTTCGTGATACCGGCAGCGGCATGGCGGCTGAAGTTGTCAACCAATGCACCGACCTTTTTTACACGACCAAATCCATGGGCAGCGGCGTCGGCATGGCGCTCTGCCACGCCGCCTTGGCGGCCTACAACGGCACCTTGTCGATTCAATCGACGCCGGGCGAAGGCACCTGCGTCCGCGCCTGCATCCCGCTCGAAGGCATGGACGGCGACTCAGAAACGACGCGCTGAGGGCGCGTATTGACCCTGACGTAAAGGCGAAGAAGTCGGCGTGGTTGACGTCCAACCCCACCGATTCCGAACGAAGAAAAGGAGTTTGGCACATGAGCCGAATTGAACAAATCAACGAAATTTTGCGCTATATGCAGGGCGGAACGCCCGATGTCGAAGGTTGCGCCGTCGTCAGTGAAGACGGTCTGATGATCGCTTCCGCCTTTCCCAACAAGTTCGACGACGGTCGTGTCGCCGGCATGACCTCGACCTTACTCAGCTTGGGCACCCGCACTGCGCAAGAGTTGGAGCGCGGTGATTTGGAACAGGTTTTTGTCAAAGGACGCGACGGTTATGTGATCGCGATGAACGCCTCCGAGGGAACCGTGCTCGTGGCCTTGACCAACGGCCGCGCCAAGTTGGGCCTGATCTTCCTCGATATGAACCGCGCCGCCGAACAACTCAAACGCATTTTGTAGGCCGGCAAACCGACCCGTCGTCTGATCTTGTCGTCAATGAAGCCAACCCGACTGGGTTTGGGAGCCGGTGTCGACCGGAAAATAATGGAGTGAGCCAGCATGGAACATTTGTACGATCAAAACGGTCATCGCAACATTTGGTTGGAAGATTTCGGGCACGGCTTAGCCGTGCAGGCCAACCAACACATGATCATTGACGACGGCCAAGCACTGTTACTGGATCCCGGTGGCCACAAAGCCTTTAAACCTACGCTGGCGCAAGTCACCGGCTTGATTAGAGCCGCCGATTTGAAGTACTTATTCTTGTCGCACCAAGATCCCGACATTGTGGCCGCGATTAACGGTTGGCTGCTGGCCTCCGACGCCCAGGCCTATTGCTCCAAGTTATGGGTGCGTTTTGTACCCCATTTCGGTTTGGATAAGTACCTGCAACATCGCTTGTTGGAAATTCCCGACGAAGGGATGACGCTGACCTTGGGCAACAGTAAACTGCACATGTTGCCCGCCCACTTTTTGCACTCAGCCGGCAACTTCCACCTGTTTGACCCGGTTTCGCGCATTCTCTACACCGGCGATTTGGGGGCTTCGATGGGCGCGGACTACGCCTGGGTCGAGGATTTCGAAGATCACCGGCAGTATATGGAAGGCTTTCACCAGCGCTACATGGCCTGCAACAAAGCCATGCGCACCTGGGCGCGGATGGTGCGTCGCTTGGATGTCGACATCATCGCGCCGCAACACGGTGCCGCCTTTCGCGGCCCGGAAATGGTCAATACCTTTCTCAATTGGGTCGAGGGTTTGGCGTGCGGGATTGACCTGCTCGACCGCGTTTACGAAGAGGCGGTGGCCGGCTTATGAAACGCATTCTCGTACTTGAGGACGAGTTCTTTTTGCTCGACTCAATGACCCGTTACCTGCGCGGCATGGCCGATGTGCGGGTTTACGGTTACAGCACCCTCAAGGCCGCCTGCCAAGGTTTGCGCGATCATCCGCCCGACTTGGTTTTCTCCGATATTCGTTTGCCCGACGGCTCCGGCTTGGGTTTGATTGACGAGATGCGCAAGCTGGGTACGGGCGCACCCCTGGTGTTTATTTCGGCATACAGCGCCGACCACCGCCATGCGATTCCCAATACCGGCAACATCACCGTTTTGGAAAAGCCGATCACGCTTAAACAGTTACGCGACCTTGCCGAACAAAAATTGAGTCGTCCCGACGATTCCGGTGAGTTTCAATTCGATCTGTCCGACTATCTGCAAATTGCCGCCATGGGTCGTCATTCGGTGCGCATCAGTTGTGGCGATTGCGGATCGATCACGATTCTCGATGGACAACCTTGGCATGCCGAGGACCGCGACGGCACCGGGGTGCCCGCCTTCAACCGCATCGTTGCTACTTGGGAGTGCCACAAGCAAGAGATGTCGGTGATTTGCAGCCAGCAGGATCGCGCCGGTGTGGGTCCGCAAACGCTGAACGGTTCGCTTGACGGCTTGCTACTCGACGCCCTACGCGCGGTCGATGAGGCCGTCCGTGATCAACCCGCCGTCACGACGCCGGCCGGCGACTTTGACCACATCTACGAACACGGTGTCGAGGCCATGCTTGAACGCGACTACGCCGCCGCGCAGCGCGCTTTTGCCGCCGCCGCCCAAATTCAACCCGACAACAAGTTGGTGCGCGCCAACTTGGATCGGCTTACCGTTCTACTTCAACAACAAGTGGGTTAATCGGAGCCTTCACCAGGTGTGGTTGCCGACGCGGCAACGGCGCCGCGCACCACCTGCGACAAAACCTGGTGAGAACTTCGCGCCCAGCCCAAACCCTGTTTTACAGCGTTTGGTCGACGAACAGCCAAAGGAGACCGTGATGAGTGTTCGGCTTGCGATTACCAGTCAAAAGGGCGGCGTGGGCAAATCCACGTTGGCGCTTAATTTGGCCTTTACCTTTGCCCAAATGGGGTACCCCACCGTGCTGGTCGATACCGATCCGCAATCCGCGGTTAATCTCAATCTCGCCAAGGGCGAGTCTGAGTTCGTCGGCTTGGCGCAACTCATCAAAAACCCCAACTCTTTAGGCTCGGTGCTGCTCGCCACCAATCATCCCAACCTGCGCCTGCTGCCTAAGGGGCGCATGGCCGCCAAAGCCGCGCCCGCTTTCGAATGGGCGCTTTATCGCGAAGGGGTGTTGCAAAAGGTGGTTAATGACCCTTTACTGGCCGACGCCTTGGTCATTTTCGATACGCCCGCCGGGCTCGGTATGATCCCCCGCGCCGTTCTGCGTGTCGCCACCCATGCCTTGACCCCGTTTCGACCGGATCAACTCAACCTGCGCTCCATGAACCAATTGATGGAAACGCTGGATTTCATTCAAACCGAGGAGAACCCGCAACTGCAATTCCTCGGTTTCGTCCTCAACATGTTTGTGCGCGAACGGGCCGCCGATTTGCGTGTGGTCGCCGATCTGTGGCGCGACATTCCCATGGTGTTGGACTGCGTCATTCCGTTTAGCGAAAAGTTTGCCGGTTCGCAGGAGGCCGGTATCCCGGTTGCCGCCTACAGCGACAGCATTGAATCGCGTCGTTTCCGGCAATTGGCCAATGAGTGCCTGCAAAATATGGTCGCCAAGGGAGAAACCCATGAAATTCGACAGCTCGTATGATCGCAGTAAGGCACGCCGATTGGTTGCCGATCTGCAACAGCGCAAAAGTCAAAGCAAACTCAAAGCCGGCGCCACAGGTGCCGCCATGGCGCTACCGACCGGCTCAATGCCGTCGCTTGATGTCAACGATCCCGGCATATATCGCCAAGACGTCATCAACGGCCTGCTTGATTGGCTGCTCAGCACCGAAGGCATGGCGCGTGTAATGCTGGTTGATCAGCGTGGCTTGGTGGTGGCCGAACGCGGTGATCAGGGCGATTGGGACATGGAGTCGCTAGGCTGTCACATGGTCGAAGCGATGGGTTTGCTGTCGCGGGCACGCGAAGGCGGCGCCTGCCCCGAACTTATCATTTGGCAAAACGGCGATTGGTGGTTGGCGGCGGTCGAACTTTGCCTAGATCCCGAGTCGTTGGTGTTGGGGTTGGTATCGACCACCGCACAAATGCCCGAATCACTTGCTTTTTTCCGCGGTCGGTTGGTCGAACGACTGCGCGGTGAACGCTAAATCCGGCGCGCGCTAAAACCGGCGTGCGGGCCATCGAGTAACCTGAACCGAAAGCGAACGAGGAGGGGTGTTGTGCGTAAAGAGACGGTGGTGAGTAAAGTGACAGATGAACAATTGCACAGGGTTGAACGGTCCTATGGGCGTTGTACCCTTAGCGCCGGATTTTTTGATGATTTTTACCGCAACTTCCTCGGTGCCTCGCCCGCGATTGCGCCTTACTTCAGCAAAACCGACATGGCCAAACAGAAACAATTACTGCGGGCGGGGATTAGCCACATGATCCTCGCCGCCAAAGGCAACAGCATCTCCCAAAAAAAGATCAAGCAACTGGGCGAAAGCCATAATCGCCAACATTTTAATGTTAAGCCGGCACTCTACAAGTTGTGGGAACAATCCTTGCTCAAGACCGTGCAAGCGCACGATCCTGATTACGGGATCGACCTACAAATAGCTTGGCACAACGTGCTTTCGATTGGGGTGGAACAAATTAAGTCGGCTTATTAACCGGCTGCGCGCGGCACCAAACCCAAGGCCGACAACGAGGCGTCGGGCGTGTCCAGAATGCGCAACAGCATCGATTCGCAGGAGCTCACCAGCGAGTGGACAATGTCTTCACGCAGGCGGTGCTCGTCATAAGCAAAGCGCCATTCCAGTTCTGGACCGACCGTGACAAATACCGTCAACACAAACGGGTAGTGTTCGAACTGGTAGTGCGGCGTCATCGTCAGTGCTCCGGCGGATTGCGGTTGCCATGCCGGTTGCAGCAAAAAGACGTGGTCGTACATCGGGGTGTTCGGACAGATTTCGTGCGGCGGCAGCGGCGTGGGTAACTCCATTTCAGCCGTGAGCGCCTGGGTATGGCGCACCAAATCGGCAAAATGGTGTTCGCGCTCCAAATGCAGGCACCAAGGCACCAGGTATTGGAACAAGCCCAGCATGTTCTGCGCATCACCCAGCGCCGCCGGTCGACCGGAAAGGGCGGTGCCAAAGACGGGATCGGGACGCTGTCCTTGGCGTGCCAGCGACAAACCCCACAAGGCTTTGAGGGCACTGTTTAGCGCCAGGCCGTGTCCTTGGCACCAGCGCGTGAGGCGGGTCACCAATGCTTGTGGCCAGGTGACCGTGAAGCTGCGCGGTCGCGGCGGTTCTTCGCACGGCGTTGCCAGCAATTGCGGTTGTGTTTTGTTTTGGTAGTCCAACCAAAAGGCGCGGGCCGCCTCGTGATCGCGGCCGTGTAGCCAATGGGTATAGTCGCGGAAGGGTGGGCGGTGATGCAGTTTTGGTGGTTCGCCGTTGAGAAACGCCTGGTAACTGATCAGCCACTCGTCGAGGAGTTGGTAGAAGCTGCGGGTGTCGGCGAGGAGTGGATGCAGCCATACCACCATTTCGTGGTCTTCGCCGCTATAGCGCAGCCACATCACCTGAAACAGGTCGTCACGGCCCGCTTGCTCGCGTTGTTCGCGTTTGGCTTCATGGGCCCGTTCGATTTGTTCCGGGGCATGGTAATGGCTGAGGTCGACCCAGCTCAATTGGGGCGCGGCAAGTTTGCGGGTCCACTGCAGCGGGGCTTCGTTTTGGGGTAACAGAAATGCCGACCGCAACACCGCGTGTCGTTTTGCCAAGCCGATCCAGGCGCGTTCGGCGGCGTCGACTTCCAATCGGCCGGCCAATTTAAAACTGTGTTGGCGCAGGTAAAGTGGTTTTTTTGCGATCGCTTCCGCGTGCAACATGCCTGTTTGCCAGGCCGATGTGGTGGTCATATCGGCGATGTCGGCGACTTTGACACTATGCTGCGCCAAGAGGTCGTCGAACGTGGTCAGGTCCAAATGGTGTAAGCCGAAGTCAATCGGCGTCGGCCATGTCGTTTTGCGCCGGCAACAAGTGTCGATCATGTCTTCCAGCGTATTCGCCAATTGCGTGGCAAAGGTGCCGCCGTCGCAGCGAATTGTTTCCCAGTCGAGTGTGCCCGTCATGTGCAGGCAGCCTTGCCATACCCAAAAACGCAGCGTCAGCGGGAAACGCGCCGCATTCAATCGGGCGCCGTGACGGCAGGGGGCCTGTTCGAGAGTGCCCAACAGGTTTTGTTCCGGTAAGTCGGTATCGAGACGACCGCACCAGACCAGGTGAATCGCCGGCTCACGCTGGCTGAGTTGTGTGGGTTGGTTCGGCAGACGACGGTGGTTTTCTTTGGTTGCGCGAATCCATTGCGCCCAGCTTTCGCCCTGTGTCGGCAGCGGCAAAGCGCACAGTCGGGTGTGCCCGGCCACCGCGTGGCTGAAATCGGGGCCGCCGACCAGACGGCGTTGATCGTCGCGAAGCCACAGCAGGCGTGGCAAGGTCCAACTCGGCATGGCGTCGGCCAGTTTAGCCAAGGCGGCCGCCACCAGCTCAATCGCTCGGCAGCGGAAGGGTTTGCCGGCGCCGATCATCAGCGCGCGTGTTTGCGAACGATCCCATTCATAACGGAAGGGCACGCGCTCTGTCGGTGTCGCGGGCAAGCGACTCACCGAGAGGCCCGCGTCCAAGGCGGCGTAGGGCTCAAGCTGACTCAGCGGCGATTCCGGTTGTTGCGCAAATTGTACCGGCCGACCCGCCGCGAGGTCGCGATATGCCTGTTCCAAATCGCGGCGCAACACCAGCATGTCGTGTTCGTCGCAAAGTAAGGGACTGGCCGCGATTACCAACGTCCGTTCGTCTATCAAGTAAACGGCCCAGCCAGGTTCGGCATCGGCGCGAAAGTGTTTGAGGACGGTTGTTTCCGCACTTTCGCCGGCGGCCGCCGTCAGGTGGTTGAGCGCCGGCTGCTTTTGGCACAACACCGCGCGTCGTCGGTTGGGGAACACGCGCGCCAAACCTGGGTGTTGCTGAGCCACGTAGGTAGCCGCCTGTTCCAGAAGAGCCCCGTCGGGTTTCAGCAGGGGTTTGGTCACCGCCAACACCGCACCGAGTTGGTCGGGGCCTTCCATCCATAGATCTTGTTGGTGGAGGTTGAGCGGGAAACGCTCGGTCGCGCTGACGGCACCTGTCGTGGGTGGTAGCGGCAGGGGCGCACCTTGTTTATCAATTTCGGCGGCCAGCTCGGCCAGCACCGGGTAATGGAATAAATGAGCGATGGTTAACCCACTTAAGCCTTCCGGTAACGCCGATATCACGTGAATCGCGGTGAGCGAATCGCCGCCCAATTCGAAAAAATGATCGTCGGCGCCGACGTTGGCGTGGCCCAAGACGGATTGCCAAATGCCGACCAACAAACGTTCCCCATCGGTGGTTGGCGCGCGGTAAGCTCGTTGCCCGGATCGCGTGACGTGCGGCAGTGCTTTGCGGTCGACCTTACCGCTGCTGTTGCGCGGCAGTTGGTCGAGCGCCACAAAGTGATGGGGAACCATGTGTTGCAGCAAGCGTTGCGCCAAGAGTGCCCGTGGATGGTTGGCGAGGTTTTGCGCCACCGCCGCGTTGGGCACGTAATAAGCCAGCAATTGAACCCGCGCCGCGGCATTGCGCGCCACCACAATCACCGCTTCATCGACCGCCTCACAGCGTTCCATTTGATACTTAATCTCGCCCAACTCGACGCGATAACCGTTTATTTTGACTTGATCGTCGCGCCGTCCGACGAACACCATGTTACCGTCGGGGCGGTGGTAGCCAAGGTCGCCCGTGCGGTACCAAATCCCCGCGTCAATCGGGTTGTCGGCAAACTTCGCCGCCTGTTGTTCGGGGCGGTGCAGGTAGCCGCGCGCGACGCCGCGTCCGGCAAAACACAGTTCGCCGACCACACCGGGTGGTACCAGGCGACCCTGTGGATCGACAATGTACGCGCGCAGGAAGGGGAGTGGGCGACCGATGGGGATGGCCTGATCCGCATCAGCGTCGGCCGGCACTTGGAAAAAGGCGGCACAAACCGAGGTTTCGGTGGGACCGTAGGCGTTAATCGTCCGTTTGTGTTTGGCCAACCGCAGCAGGTCTTCGCGGATCGGCGCTTCGCCGGCGGAAATGATCGTTTGAAGCGGGGCAAGCACGCTGTCGTCCAGTTCGTGCAAGTACGCCGGCGGGAAGGTGGCGTGGCTGACCGAAAATTTGTCGATTAATGCGGCCAAACGATGGTGGTTGGCAACGTCGGCCGCTTCGGCAATCACCAGTGCGGCCCCGGCCAACAGGGCCGAAAAGATTTCAGAAAGCGAGGCGTCAAAAGCCGGTGAGGCCAGTTGCAGCACGCGTGCTTGTGGGGTTACCGCGAAACCGTCGATTTGGGCGTGAATCATACTGTCAAACTGGTCGTGTTGAACCTGCACCGCCTTGGGGTGACCGGTCGAACCCGAGGTGTAAATGGTGTAGGCGAGATCGCGTCCCGTAAGCGGCGTATTGCCGCCACGATGTTCGCCATGCCAAACCAAGCGATCGAGGCGGACGACCTTGGCGTCACAGTCCTGAATCACCTTGGGCGGTGGTCCGTAACACAGCACGACTTTAGGGGCGGCGTCGTCGAGCATAAAGACGAGGCGTTGCTCGGGTGATTTGGGATCGAGCGGCAAGTACACGCCGCCCGCTTTCAGCGTTGCCAGGACCAATAGCGGCAGGTAGGCGCGGCGGTCGGGAAAAACCGCGACCAGGTCTCCCGTTTGCAGGTCGAGCGTATCGCGGAGCAGGTAAGCGAGGAAGTTGCTCTGCTGATCCAGCAAGCGGTAGCTCCAGCGCAAATCGTCGCCGAGTACAGCGGCATGGTCGGGGAAACGCGCGGCGATGGCGCTGAACTGTTGATGGAGCGTCGGCCGTGGGTCCGTTTGGTCGGGCGCATCGGGTTGAAAGGCACGCAGCAAGCGTTCACGGTCAGATGGCGGTAAAAATCGCACGGGATCATCGCCGTCCTCGGCCCTGGCCGTGTGGGCCAGGTAGCGCGCCACCATGTCGGCAAATCCGGCGCCAAGTTCCGCGGCGTCGGCGCTGACTTGCACGTCGAGATGGTCATCCGTGCACGACGCGTGAATGTGCAGTGCCGCGGACGCGGCGGAAGCATTTTCCCAGGTCAGCACCACATTCCACAAGGTGTCGTCGGCGTCGGCCGCCATGTCGATCCAGGCGGTGGTGCCGTCGTCCGTTGGGGAACTCAGGCGCCGTTGATCCGCGCAACACCACAGGACACGCGGCGTTTCGCCTCCGTTGAGGTAATTCAGTGTGGTCAGACAGTGTTCGGCAAAGCCTTCGGCCGCGTTGTGATCGGCTTCAGGGTCGCGGGTGATCGCGATGGATGCCCTTTCGCGGCCACTGCCGCGTGGCAGGCCGGGCGGCGCCCAGAGCAGCACTTGTTTGGCTTGTGGGTGGGTCAGTTCAATGGGTTCAATGGTATTGGCCGGCATGTGTGCCCCTCGTCGGCGTCGCTAAGAAAAAGCCATTGTTGCGCAACGACGACAGGGACACAAGCGCAGAGAACGAGAAAAGTAAAAAATGTCGTAGAAGCCAAGCCACGGAGAAGCAGATAGTTAGCGAAAACTAATCGTTTTTTTTTAAGGTCAAAAAGGAGAAGCGCGGAAGATGCTAAGGAAAGGACGCGTTCGGTACCCGTGACTGTCAAGCCGGGCGTCCTTCAAACCTAAAATTGTTTTGCGATGTCGACTTGACGATCCACGCGCTGAAGGTTACTCGCGTGGTCGGCATGCCGACACCGCCCTTGGTAGGGAATGGTTTTCCCGAAATCAACCCTTCGGTTGCTTTGCTTTTTTGGCGCGACGGATCGCCGAAGCCGTTTTGGCGCGCAAGGTACGCTCAATTTGATCGTTCCAACCGGATGCGCGGTAAATCGGCTTGCCTTCGTGATCCAACACCACAAAGGTCGGATACCCTTTGATGCCAAACGCCGGTTTCGACGTGCGCGTTTGCTGATCCCAATACTGCGGCCAGGTGATATCTTCCTTTTCCACGTATTTTGCAAATGCCTGCTGGGTCTGATCACCGTTAATTCCAATGACGACCAGTGGTTGTTTCTCACTGCGCCGCGCCATGCTGCGAATGGTTGGCAGCGACGCTTTGCAGGGCCCACGCCAGGTTGTCCAAAAATCCAATACCACGACCTTGCCGCGATAGGCGGTTAAGTCCAGTTGGTCACCTGCGAGGTTGCGGATGGTGCCTTCGACCACGGCCCGCTCCGACAACACCACCAATTTTTGGCGAAAGGTGGCCGCACTTTCGTGTTTTGGGTGGTGCCGTAAAAAGAGCTGCACAATCGGTGTCGTGATGTCCTGACGTTGCAGGCGCTCGTAAAATGCCACCAAACCGATGTAGGCTTCCGCCGGTGCTTCCTCCGGTTTGGCCAGTGCGGCAAGGTACAGCGCCTCGATTCGTGCTAAATCCTTTGCTTGTGGCTGTTTGAGGTTTTCGTAAACAGCCGCAACCGCTGTAACCGCGGTGGCGCGCTGTGATGTTGGCATATCAGCCGTCAACAGCAGCGACAGCGTTTGCTCCGCTGCTTCGACGGCATCATCCGCGACCGCCAAAGCCAGGGCCGGATCAAGACATGGCACACAGCCGCCGTCCTGTTGTTGGTGGATTCGTTGGTAAGCTTTCACGGCCTCTGGATAGCGGTGCGCCTTGTGATGGCCGCGTGCCTCTTCGATGATTTGCACGACCTCGGCGTCATGAATCACGAGGGTTGTTTCATTAAGGGTTCAGGTACCGTCTTCAGCGACGCCTTTGGGGAAGTGCGGTCGGTTTTTTTGCGAAAACAATCGTTGTGCTAAGTAAGGTGATGGTTAAGAGAAAAGCACGCAAAGAGGTAAAGGGCTCTGGGTTCATGGCTAGCCTCTCGTGGGATAATTAGGCTCGGATGGCGAGCCGGCGCCGCATGAAATTCCCGACATGAAAATTAATAAACCGGCACCTGTAAAAGCATAGACGTTTAAGCCTTAAAACCGGATAAAAAAACGCCAAGTCATCGGGTCGACTGCGACCCTAAACGACTTGGCGAAACGTTTTGTCAGAGATCTGAATTACAGGGTTGGTTGTAAGCGGCGGTTTAGGTAGCGGCGCATTATTGGCAGGCCGTTATTGGCCAAAAAAACACCCGCCACAATGAGCGCGGTTCCTGGCAGGGTGGTGTGGCCGATGGGTTCCTTGAGGACGGCTGCGCCGACCATCACCGCAATCACCGGAGAAATGTACAGCCACAAACTGGCGAAGACGGGGTTCATGCGATCAATCAACCAAAAGTAAATCGAAGCGGCGACGACGGTGCCCATCAAACTCAAATAGACGAGTGACAGCCAAGCGGTTGGTTGGTCCATCCAGGCTGCATTGCGCCAAGCATGACCTTCCCAAAGACAGCTAAGCAGCAGTAAACCGAGGCCGCCGATAAGCGATTGCCAGGCATTGAGGGAAAGGGCGTCAATTTCACCTTCGCGGACAATCGCGGCACAGCCGACAGAGCCAACGGAATAGAACAGTTCGCCAACCACCACCGCCGCCATCGGCAGGATGACCGCCCAAGCGAGGTTCATGGAGAGGGACGGCAATACGACCAAGAGTACGCCGCTCAGGGCGAGTGCAAAGCCGAGCCAAAGGTCGAAAGTGATGGGTTTTTTCTGATGCGAGGCATACAACAGCGCAATCGCGATCGGGGCGCCCGCCGAAATCAGGGCGGCCATGCCGGAAGAAATGTACTGTTCCGCCCAGTAGACACCGGCAAAACACAGGGTGGTGGTGAGCATGGCGATTTTGGTGACGTGCGACCAACCGCGGCGCGTACGCGGCGATTTGAGCCGGCCGATAGCTTTAAGTAAAGCCAGCATGATCAGGGCGGCGACGACAAAACGAACACCGGCGGAATAGATGGGCGTGAGTCCGGCGTTGAGGCCGAGTTTGATGGCCAAAAACGTGGTGCCGTAGATCAGGCACATCACCGAAAACAAAACATATGGCATGAGGAAACCTCCCAACCCCGAGAAACGGGCGACTGTTACATGAATTGTTATATATCACCTGTGAAGTGTTTGCAATACAACCCGTAAAAAAACGACTTTCTTCACCGTATATTGGCAATTGGTTGCGAAAGTGTTACAACAAGGGCCGGCGAATTCGGTTCCGTCGGCGTTTTGGTCGACGGCGCTTCGGCGTCGCTCACCCGAGTCCGGTAAATGCGCGTCTTTTTGGGTTGCGCCCGTGGCGATGGCGCTGCTTGTCGGGGTCAAACAGCTCGTTATCAGCGGGTTTGTTTGCGTCGGCGGTTGTTTTGCGGGGTGGGGTGGGTGCCGGCACGGGCTTCGATCACCTTTTCGCGGTGATTGCTGTTTTTCGACTTATCAGAATTAGGATTTCGCCGATGGTTGAATCAGGTATACAGTCAGCTCTCTTGGGGTAGCTGTGCTAGTTGGGGGCGTTCCTTTGGAAATTCCGGCCTTAGATCGCGATCACAGCGATTCATTGACCGATCAAATTGTGCGCGGTTTGCGCAATCAAATTAAGGACGGCGTCCTCAAGCCAGGCTCGCGGTTACCGTCCATTCGCGGCTTGGCACGGCAAGTCGCCGTCAGCCCGATGACCGTGGTTAAGGCCTATGAATCCTTGGAAACCGATGGCTGGATCTTGCGCGAGCATGGTCGTGGTACCTTTGTGAAGGGTCGCGAGGCCGCCGCTCCGGCACGAGCCGATACCGATTGGCAACTGGCGCTCGTGGATGGATTGCCCAGTGTGGCCGATGTTCCCTTTAATCCAACCGCCAACGTCGATGTAAAGGTGAACCTTGCCAACGCCGTGATTGGCGCCGGCATGTTGCCGGCCGAGCCGTTGAGTGAACTGTTACAGACGTTTAGTCGTGACCCCGACGCGGTGTTAAGTACCTACAGCAGTACCGCCGGTGAGGCAATCCTGATTCGCGCCGTCGCCGAAATGCTCGAAATCGACGAAAAAGAATTGATTATTACGTCGGGTGCGCAGCAGGCCACCTACATTGCCGCACGTTCTTTCGTGGGCCCCGGTCAGGCGATTGCGGTTGAGGCGCCCACCTACATGGGCGCGATTGAGTGTTTTAAGACGATGGGCCTGCACGTGTTACAAATTCCGGTCGACGAAGAGGGCATGCGCATCGATTTACTGGCTGCCGCTTGTGAAGAGTTTCCCATTCGCATGGTGTACACCGTGCCCGCCTACCAAAATCCTACCGGCGCCGTTATGAGTACCCGCCGGCGGACACAGTTACTCGAGGTCGCCGAAACCCATCGATTGGTCGTGCTCGAAGACGATATTTGGGGTGATTTGTATTTTAAAGAACCGCCGCCGACGCCCCTGTATAAAATGGACCGAGGTGGCCATGTCGTTTACGTAAAGTCATTTAGCAAAACAGTTTCTCCTGGCTGTCGCATTGCGGCGGTGGCCGTGCGCGGTCATTTTCACAAACGTTTCTTGGCCAATAAATCGGCCATGGATTTGGGTTCGCCGGTGTTGACCCAAGCGCTGGTCGGTCGTTTTCTAGAATCGGGTCAATTACCTCGCACGGTAGAACAGTTACGCCGGCGTCTGCTGCAACTGTACACCGCATGCATCGCCACCCTAGAGCGCGATGCACCTGACGGTTTGGTTTGGTATCCGGTTCAAGGCGGCTTAACCGTTTGGATTCGTTTGCCCGCCGGCGTCCGTGCCAATGAAACAGTGCGCGAACTGTCTTATCACGGCGTTCACGTTCTTAGCGGCGATCTCTGTTATATGAATGAAGTTCTCGGACAGTTTGTCCGCATTACTTTTTGCCATCCCGATACCGAACAAATGACGCAAGCCGTTTCTTTGCTGTGTGCCACCGTCAAACGTTTGGCCGAACGCAAACGTCTTGCACGTCGGCGTCCCACCTTATAAGTGACACGTCCGCCAAACTGAGCCTCGATTTTGCATAAGGCTTGGGGTGCGGGTGGTTTGGCCTGTTCAATCACCCGTCGAATGCGCTAGGCTGTAGAGAACCTTCCCCGCACGCGCCCTCGAACCCTTGTCAAGGAGCGGTCCCCATGTCGAGCTTCCTCGGGATGATCTTTTTTTGGACAATGGTTAACGGTCAAAGCGGCTTACCGCCGATTCAGACCATATTTAACCAACACCAAACCGACGCGCTGCGTGCCTTGGTCAACGACCAAGCGCGGGTTGAAGTCGATTTACGGCCGCTAATTAACGACCATGGCAATCTCAGTGCGCAACAAGTCGGACTCAGTTTTGATAAACTGTTGCGTCAATATCACTTGGTCAGCGCCAAGGTGACGAGTTCCCAGGTCGATACCAACTATGCTTGGTTGGAGTTACAGCTCGAAGTTTCATTCGAAGACCAACGCCAGGGGCGTCAGGTTCGGGCTGTTTTTGCCTTTCACTTCAAGCAGGTCGGCCAACAAATGGCACTGCGCCGCTGGGTTCTCCAAGATATATACTGATTTACGCGCTGCGCCCTCGGCCGAGGTTGTTATTTGAAACCCGCATATGCCCTTAACGGGCTGATTCTTTTACAACTAAGCCTTTTAACCCGCGTCCCTTGGCAGTTTTCGTTCGGCGCTATCGTGGCGACCTTGTTGGTGTCGGCCTGGGCGCGACGACGCTTCAGCGTTTCCGTTCATCTTAGTTTGCTGGTGGTTGCCTTGCTGCCGCCGCTGGTTTCGTGGCGCCAGCGACCCCTGCCGTTTCCCGATCTGGGGCCCGGTGCCGCCGCCGCGCTTAAAGCCGGTGTCCGGCCTGAAAGCGTCCTCAATTCTGAACAGTTCGAAGCGGCGGTCACCTTGCTCCGGCAACCCGACCCCGGTCTGACCAACGACCGCAATCTGGCGCTGCAACGCGCCTTGCAGCCCGAGCCTTACCAAGGTGTCACCCTGTACAACCTCGACGGGGAACCCTTACTGTGGGCCGGCCATACCTTTGCCGAAACACGGACCCCTAGCGAATTAACCACGGCCCAATTAGCTGTTTACGACGGGCGTCTGTTCCTCAGTCAGTGCACGCCGATTCCCAACGCGACGCAGGTTGAAGGCTACCTGCTGGTGGAGACGTTGGTTTTATCTTCCCACCAAAATGAAATCACCGACACCTGGCTATACCGCCACAATCCGCGTTTTGGGGACTACCAAGTGACCGTCGCCGAATCACGCCCAGGTACCTTTATCACCCAATTAGCCGATCAGTTGGCCGTCGCGCGTTTGCCGTACGACATTCGGTTTCTCGAAATTGAGCACGTGGCCGGTGTCGATGAACTGATGATCGGCCTGTGGTTGATGTTGCTTTTTCGCCTGCTGTTGGTGGCGCGACGGATGGCCGCTGATCACTCGGCTTGGATAACACCTTTGTTGGGCCTGCTTCTGTTGATGTCCGCCGACGGCGCCGGGTTACCCAATGTCACGCTTTTTGGTTCTTATTTGTTCGCATCCACGCTTCTCAAAGGTTTGCTGATTTCGCCCGCCCACTTTTTGGTGAGTGGTTTCCTGTTGTTTCTGCTGCTGTACCATGGCCAGGAGCATGCTGCGCGCGGTAAGGTCGCCTGGAATGCCGGCTTTTTTCTGGCGTTGACTTGGTTCACCTTTTTTGGTGCCCATTGGCTGCAAACGCTGACCAGCTTTTCGCTGGTGCATCCGCTCGAAGCGCTGAATGCGCCGGGTAGCCTGGTTGCCTATTTGGCGTTCCTGGCGGTGCCCGCTTATTTGGTTTATTTGTTGCGTCAATCGCGTGTCGTCGGTCGCGCCGTCAAGGCGGGTTTGTCGTTGGCCCTCACCGTGGCCGTTCTCATTCACGACCCCGCTGCTTGGCCGGCGCTGGGTTCGTTGCTCTTGCTTTGGTGGCTGGTGCATCGTCCGGTCAACCAAGTCGTGGCGGCCGCTTTGCTCGTGCTTCTGTTTTACCCAACCATGGCCGCCCGCGAGCATCGCGATGAAATTGATTTCGTGCGTTATCAGTTACTTGACGAAATCACCCTGCTGGTGGAGCGCAACCATTTCCGCATGGGCCGCTTGATTCGCCAGTTTGATACGCTCAAAAAACAAATCAACGCCGGCGCTCACCCGCACCTGATGGAAATGTTTGCCAAGCGCAACGGTTTGCTTGAAGAACACATCGACTTTGCGCTCCAGCTTCGCGATGATTCCGGGCAAGTCGTTAGTGTCATTGATCAACACATTTCGTTGGATCGCATTCCTGATTTCCAAATCCCCCTGGACCAAATCGAAACCTTGCGCATCGACGAGCGGGGTGATCGCGCCGGTGCTGCGCCCGAGTGGTTGGTGTTCCGCACCATCTTGGAAACCGATCAACGCGATTACGAGTTTTTGGCGATCTTGGGCAATAACTTTCACAACCTGTCGCTGATTCGTGAACTGAGCCGTTTGCAGAACCAACGATACCCGTTGCGCGGCGGCGACACCTTTCCTTATTTCGCCTATATTCTCGATGTTTACAACCAAGAAGGGCTCTCTCTTTACGACCAGGGCAATCCCGCCGCCTTAACCGTGGCGGAACGGCAAAAACTCGAACGCGACTTTGTTTTTTGGAAAGCCGACCCTAAGTCGCCGCGCAACACACTGTTCTTTTTCTCAGGGCCGCCGTACATCTACCGCATTACCCACAAGGCCACGCCGGTGCGTATGATTGCAGTGCGCTGTCTGGCGTTAATGCTGGCTTCGTGGGTGATGTTGCGTTTGCTTCAATTTGCCTTAAAACCGTCGCGCACCCCGCTACGCGCGTGGCAGCGTTCATTTGCCCTGAAAATGGCCGCCTTCATGTTTTTGACCAGTCTTTTGCCAACCGCAACCTTGGGCTATCTGTTAATTAAGTCGATTCGCAAGAACCAGGTACGCGAAGTTGAGTCGATGGCGCGGGCCAACATCGGTGTGGTCAAACGCCTGTTCCAGCAGTACTTAAACCCGGAAGAAGACCTGCTACCGAGTGGCGCCGGTGACGACGGGGAGCCGCGCACGCGCCGCTTCCAGCAAGACGCCCATTGGGGGACACCGGTGGCGCGGTTCTCGCGCATTCTCAATGAAGATTTGAGTTTGTACCGCAACGGTCGCTTGCATAATACCCAACAACCGGAAATCTACCGCATGGGTTTGTTGTCACGACGTTTGCCTTACCACCTTGCCCGCGATTTGGTTGTGGAAGGCAAACCCTACAGCTTCATGCGCCGTGATTTGCCAGACGGCAGCTCGATTTTGGTGACCTACAGTGCGCTGAGTTTGCCCGACGGTGGCAACGCCGTGGTGTCGATGACCATGATTCCTTTCAACCGGCGCCAAGGTTTGCGCTGGCAAGAACAACTGGAGTTCTCGGTTACGGTTTTGATCGGCTTGTTTTTTGCCATGGCCGGCTTTACGCGTTTGGTGGCGCGCAACTTCTTGCGGCCGGTTTCAGCGATTACGCGCGCGGCCGTTCGCGTGGCCAAAGGGCTCCAGAACCGACCCTTGGTGGTTCATCGCCAAGACGAACTACAGCAAATGGTTAGCGCCTTTAACACCATGCAGGATCGCATTCGCGAGAGCCGGCGCCGCCTGAGTGATCAGTTAAAAATTCTCGATGAAACCTTGGTGGCCATGAGTGGCGGTCTGTTGGGTTTTGATCGCAATGGCAAGGTCTTGCTACAAAACGCCAAGGCGCGGGAGTTGCTGGGTTTGGGTGAGGCGGCTCAAACCATCGACGATTTAATTGCGGCACAAAAGCCATTGGCGCCGCTGCAAGCCATGTTGACTGAAGGCCGCTCAGGGGAGTTGTCGTTGCACTTGGTGCAAGCCGAAGCCGAACAGGAGCTGCTGATCAAGGTGCGGGTGGTCGATACCGCCTCGCAAAAAGGGTTGTTTCTCATTGTCGCGATTGAGGATGTAACCGATGCTCTTGCCGCCGGTCGGTTTAAGGCTTGGTCTGAGATGGCGCGGCGCGTGGCCCACGAAATCAAAAACCCATTGACGCCGATTCAGCTTGAGATCGATTACCTGGTTAAACTGTATCAGGATCGTCATCCCGCCTTTGAGGAGGCCTTGACGGAAACGCGGACTGAAATAAGCCGCCAGGTGGAGATTTTGCGTCAAACCGCCACCGAGTTCGGGGATTATGCGCGCCCGATCGAACCCGAACTGGAAGCCGCCAATTTGGCTGAATTGCTTGATGAGCTGGTGATGCCCTATGGGCGTTCGGCCGATGGTCTAACGATTGTCCGCGATTGGCCGACGTCCGTGCCGATTTTGGCCGATATTCGATTGTTGCGACGCGCTTTACAGAACCTGTTGGTAAATGCCGTGCAGGCCATGGACGGCGAAGGTCGTTTGCACGTTGATGTGGTGGATGAAGGCGAGCGCTGGCTGTGCCGCGTGACAGATACCGGGCCGGGCATTCCCGCTTCCGATCATCACCGCGTTTTTGAAGCCTACTTCAGTACCAAGGATCAAGGTACCGGATTGGGGTTAATCATTGCCAAGCGCACCATTCAAATTCACGGTGGCACCATTCACATCGACGCCGGCTACACGCAGGGCACGCGTTTTATGATTCGCTTGCCAAAATTGACGGCGTCGCACGAATGATGCGGTTGCGACCTTCGTTTTTGGCGAGGTAGAGCGCACGGTCGGCGGCTTCCATCATTGGGCCCGGCGCCTGAAAATCGCTGTAAGCCGCCACGCCGCCACTGAAGGTGACGTTGAAACTGACGCCGTCGGCCATATGCGTCACTTTGGAAAAATTACGGCGAATTTCGTCAATCACGTCAAAGGCCGCGTCAATGGGCGTGTCGTACAGGATGATGCCGAACTCTTCGCCGCCGTAGCGACCGATGACATCGCTGCGACGCAAGCGTTGTTTCAGCACTCGCGACATGCTTTTCAAGACGCGATCACCCACCGAATGGCCGTAGTTATCGTTGACGCTTTTGAAAAAGTCGATATCAATCATGGCAAAACACAAGGGTTTGCTGCCGCGATGGGCGCGGGCCGCGTTAATCGAAAGTTTTTCCTTGAGTGTGACGTGGTTGAGGAGTCCGGTCAACGAATCGTGGGCCATCAACGACTTGAGTGCCCGTGTGCGCAACAGTCGCGCCTGCAGTGAAATCACAAGCGTTCGCGGCGAAATGGGTTTGGTCAGGAAATCGTCGGCGCCGGCGCTGAGCGCGTTGTAATGACGTTCGATATTTTCCTCGGTCGAAAGAAACACGATCGGCATGCTCAAATAATGCGGTTGTTGGCGCACGACCTTGGCCAATTCAATGCCGTTACAGTGGGGCAGGTGATAATCGAGCAAAATGAGTTCGGGGTCGCCTGCGCCCATGCGGTCCAGCAACTGAAACGGATCCGTTACCGCGTCCACCTCAAACCCGGCCGCCTGCAACACGTGTCCGAAGTGTTCGGCCATGCGCGGATCGTCTTCGACCAAGAGAACACGAAAGGGTTCTTGCTCTGTGCTGCGCACTAATTTGTCGACCACATCGACCAAATCATTGAGTTCAAGAGGTTTGGTTAAGAAGCCGTAGCCGCCGAGGCGGACAGCTTCGAGCCGCGATTGTAAATCCTCGCGCGACGAGACGTAAACAATCGGCGCCTGGTGATTTTGTTGCATCACAAACTGGCGCAGTTCGGCGTCCTGAGGACTCTCTAGGATTTCGTCCAAATCGAGAATCAGCAAGCTGGCCTGGGTTGGGTTTTCTGCTTCGTAACGACGCAGCAAGTGTAAGTTTTCAAAGGAGAATACGCGGAAGCCGTAGAAAGTAAGTTGCAGTTCCCATTCGCAGCGGTCGGCGCGATCCTGCTGCACCAAAAAGATTTGTTTTTGACCACCGGCGGCTTGCGGTAAAACTTGGCGGCTGACCGGTTCCGGTTCGATGACGGTGTCCTGCTGTTTGTCCAGCGGCCGTTTCGAGGCTTCGACCATGCGATGAAAGTAATGGTGCAGGTGGTCGAGTTCCGGCGCACCCAGGGTCACCGCCTGTTCTTGCCAATCGTTGAGAATCAGCTCGAACTCGCGTGCGACAAAATTGAGTTGTTTGTAGCCGAAATAAACAGCAGAACCTGAGAAACAATGGATGCGGCGCACCAATTCTTTGAGACAACTTTGATCGTCAGGGCTTTTTTTTAGGAGTTCGATGAGTTCTCGAATTCCCTCAATTCTCCCCGGGAGTTCTTTGCTATAGCTGTCTCGAAGCTTTCCCAGTTTTTGCATAAATTTCTCTTGTTTTGCATCCATAGATACTCCACATGAGGTCTTGAGGGACTTGGCTATCTTATCGGAAGAATTCCTGGAAATCCCAATTTTTGACCCCCGACCGATTCGTGTCGCCAAGTCACGTCTTTTTCAGCTATGGCCGAATTGAGGTTCGTTGCTGAAAAAAAACGACTTTGGTCTCATTTTTACCGCGAATTAAAAGGAATTCGCGACCGGTCGGGCCTGTGGCGACTGGTTCGTGTGGCGTATCTATTTGGTTTTGGTTTTGTAAAGATTGCGTAAAAGGGGTGAGCGAGCGGTTTAACACCGTCGCCGAGGAATCGTACCGAATGTGCCCTTTATTGGGTTTCCGGTATTGGATCTGAGGCTTGGGCCGGCGCGCCTCCCACTCCCCATTTGGTTCGGGGTGGGGTCTTGCTGTAACCGGGATTTATAAGATAGACCGTGGCAACACAAACATGGCACGACGGGGGCGCGGCCTTGGATTTTACCTTCGGCCGGTTAACTGATCAAGTATCCTACTGCAAACGCCAATGTTGGCGATGTGATCCGGTTAGCATCTGTTCGTTTTAAGTGCCAAAAAGAAATGCGTCCATGGCTTGGCGTGATAGCGTGCGGGTGCATGCTGTCGGCGCACGCTGCTAGGATCCAATACCCGATGGATCATTTTTTTGGGACACGGTGGTTTTCGCCGGGACCGAAGGGTTGGATGGTGATAGCCGAGTTGGTCCTTCTGTGGGTTTTCGCGAACTTTAACCTTCCGTAAAGACCGGTGCTTTCGAGTAAATGCCGAAATCCCTGTTCGCAGGCGTCTGTTCGTCCCTACTGTCGCTTGCTAATGGTGATTTTCAACCTTTCGACCGAAGTGGCGCGGTTTGGGTCGACGGCATCGCAAGATCGGCGTGCGAAAGGGTGGTGGAAGGAGCACGCCGGACATTGTTAGGATTTCTGGCGAGCCAGGAGACCGTGCGCTTTCACCGGCAAGCCATCCAGGCCGGCTGAATGGCACTCTCTTGCGGAAATGAATCGAAACACGAAAAAATGTATTTTTTAACCGACCGGCGGCGCGAAAGAGGATTTAGAAAATAGCTCGCGCAAGCGTTCGTTGGGAGTGGCAACCGCTGCTTCCGATTGTTGCGTACTTTCAATTAAGCGGCGGTCTTCCGGCAAAATTTCCAGTAGTTGAATCAGCCGATCGAAGGTGCGGCGTTCGGTTTTGTCATAGTGTTTATCCACGTGTGCCATGGTGAACGCGCGGTAGGCGATCAAAAAGCGATCCTCATAACGGTTGACGTGCTGGGTTAAACCGGCAAGATCGGCGGTTTCTACCGAATCCAAAAGTTCCTGTAACTCTTCCTCGCGGGCGTCTTGAGGCAACATTTCCATCAGGAAGTCCCGTTCACGGCGATGGATGTGGCCGTCAACTTGAGCCATTTTGGCCATAACGCGAAGGGCGGCAAGGCGTGCATTGGACCTTGATTGGGTAGGCAAACAAACCTCCGAGATGAAAAAAAGGGTGGCATTTAGCTTAACCATAATCGAACCGGAACACAATGCTTGAACCCAAAAAGCCTGCACCTTAACGACGCTTTTAGGCGTAAAGGGTCCATCTTAAAGGAGAACCTGTTAAAACGAAGAACGACCGGCGGGTGAAACACGACGCCGGCCGTCCCACGGTTTTAAAACCAAAATGGTGGTAGTGTTCATCGGACCTGATCAAAGACCTGTGAGGTTTTTCTTGAATCTTGGCCAACACCGCCACCATGAACCACGTTTTTGATTAGAAGCGGTAACTCAGGTTTCCAAAATAACTGCGACCCGGTTCAGCCACCCGTTGCCCGTTAAAGGGATTGCGACTGTTGAGATGGTCGACATAGCTTTTGTCGCCGAGGTTGCGCACGCCCAGCGAGAGTTGCAAACCCTTGCCCAATGCGCAGCCACCCTGCACATCGACCAGCGTGTAACCCGGCGTGGCTTGTTCCATACGTCCCGCCGCGACGCGGTTTTGGCCCGCGACACTGGTCACCCGCATTTCGCCCCATGCCTCATCGGCGCGGGTCTCGTAACGCAGGCTGTTGTGCCAACGCAAAGGCGCCACACCAACCGCCGGCTCGTCCGTCTCGTCGTCTTTGCCATAGGTATAGGCCGCGCTGCTGTGCCATGTCAGCCCCGCTACCGCTTGCAGTTGCCAGCGAATTTCGGCACCGGCATAGTCGGCACCCTCACCATTAATATAGCGATAGACTGTCGCCGGACTCAGCGGTAACGCCGGTGTCAGGTTCGGGTCATGCTGGTAACTGATGTTGTCATCCAGCACGCGATAGAAAAGGTCGGTGCTCAGGAAAAACCGGTTCTGTTTGAAGGTCAACGCCGCGTTGATTTCGTTGGCGCGTTCCGGCACCAGTTCCGGGTTACCAACAAATTCGGCGGCACTTTGAAAGGCGGTTGAAGGGAAGCGGTCGGCATAACGCTCGAGGATGGTTGGCACACGCACCACGCTGCCGGCGCCCAGCGTTAACAGCCAGGCCGGCTTCAACGGAACCAACACACTGACCGCGCCGCTCAGGTCGCTATCGCTGCGATCTAAGTCACCCGCTGTTTGGTCCTGGAAGAATTCGCTTGCCCGTGCGATTTCGGTCTGACTTGCGTCGAAACGGACCGTTGCGTTCCAGGTCAGCCCCAGGCTTTTGTGATGCAGACTCAGATAGCCGCCCAGCACCTCGGTGGTCGCGTCGGGCCAAATTACCTGATTTCTCATCACCATGCCGGTGTCACGCCGGGCGATTCGCCGCGCCGCCACTTGGTCCAAAGCGTAGTAATCGGCGCCCAGCGTCAAGCTCAAGCCGGCCGCCTTGAAAGCCGCCGCTGCTTTGGCGCCGTGCGTGTTGCTTTCAGTTTCGACTGTAATCTCCAGTGGGAATGGCGGCCGCCGGTTGGGGTTGGCCGTCGCCGTTGGTTTTTGATCGTTGTTCATGGCGTGGTCTTTGTGGTTGCTGTAAATCTGGAACTGCACACGCTCAAACACACCTCGGTTCTCGCTCACCAATTTGAGGTCGTGCAGACGATTTTTGAAATAGGTGGCGTCCAGCAAACGACCCGGATAGTCCAGGTCGCTTTGGTCCTGGTAGTGACCTTTGTATTGCAAGCTGGTTGCCGCGCCCAGTTTGACCCCGAAGCCAATCATGGATTCAGCCGTTTCATAAGAGGAGGGGACTTCACGACCCGTGCCGTCGCGGTAATCGTCGTTATAGCGTTGGTTGTGGAAGAGTTGGACCCGCCAGGTTTCATCGCTGTGCCAGATTGAGGCCGCGCCGTCACGACGTTTTTGATTATCGCCGTAACGCAGGGCGACCGAGCCGTGTGTTTCGCCACCGTTCGCGGCGAAGGCCGGTACAAAGGTTTCCACGTTAAGCGCACTCATCGCGCCGGCGCCCCAGGCCAATGCGTAGGGCCCTTTGACCAATTGCACGCGTTGAATTTCGTGCAATGAAATGTGGCTGAGCTCCGAGTCCATGCGCGCCGGGCCGGCGGCAAAGCCGCGGGTGCCGTTGACAAAGGTTGCCAGTTGTGTGGCGTGTAAGCCGCGAAAGGAGGGGTCGAGATTGACCGCGCCACGACGGGTGGCGGCCAAACCCGGTACGGCCCGCAAGCCTTCGGCAAGGTCTTGGCCCCCGTACGCTTGAATGGTTTCTGCCGAAGCGTCGTCTTCCGCTTCGTGGTCCGGGCTGGTGCGGGTCACCGTAATCGTTTGTTGGACAGTAACTTCGGGTTCGGTTTCGGGTTCGCCTGCATAAGCGGCGAGCAAAGTGGCGCCAATAAGGCACAGGATCAAAACTGTTTTTTTCATTCCAAATTTCTCCAGACGGCCGGCAAGGCATAAGGCGGCCGGCCCATATCAGTGGGTGGGCAGGTCTGCACCGCAGCGCGATTCCGTCGCATCGACGGCGTCGCGGCGACGCGCAGGCTGGAGCATTAAGCTGGGGCGAAGCGGGACCTTGGCCGACCTAGGCCTGGCGGCGCCAGGTTAGGGCTGCGCTTCGTCGGCAAGGCATGCCGGTGTCGTTTCCCTTCGCCGGCGCGTTGTGACCACAAGATAGTTGCAGCGCAGGCGGCGTTTTGGGACACAGCGATGCCGATGTGCAAGCGATTCCTTGCACAACAACCCTGTTTTCGCTAAAAGCCATCGTTAAAAGATGAAAAAGCGAGCTTAATGCCGTTAGATATGGAGAAAAGGTGCGGCGATGGGTATCTTTTCGAGCGGATCACTGTCAATCCAAAAGATACGCGCGCCGTAGCTGAAACGCGCGGGGACGGCGGCCGTAAGCGCCGCCATCGTGGGAATATGTGGAAAAACGACGTTGGGCAAACGGAACAATCCGAAGCCCAGCCCTTGAAAGGGCTTACAGTCGCTGTTGCGGAGTTCCGGTTGCTGCTGCTTGCCGCCGGGGTTTTGGCTGTCCTGAACGACGAGGATGGACGCCGAACCCTGTTGGCAGCAGCAGTTTATTTCGCAGCGTTGGGCTAGGGAACAGGCACACTGGTGCGTCCGACACACGGCCGAAAGCCCTGAGCGGTGATCGCTGTGATCGGGTTGCCAAATGCCGGCGGCCAAAACCGTAAACAGCACCAGGCTGGTCGCCGCAATATAGGCGCGCACCTGTTTCATAAATCCCTCGAAATGCGGCAGCGACGTACAAACCAACCACCGCGACGAATCGCGGGCATTGTACCTAAAAAGTGCACGCAGGGGGGATGAATTTGGCCAAAAAGTCGTCATCTTTTGGTTTGGCTGGTTGCACCCCCGACTTCAGCGCCTGGGCCGCGCCGGCTTTCACGGCTGCCAGGGTTTAAACCAACCGTGGTGACTGATTTACGCCTGCTAGGTCTTTTCTCAACCCGATTTTTTTCAATATCTTGCGCGATTGAACCCACCTGAATCGCCCACTTTGGGTTAAAGTTTGCAAACGCCGTCGCCCGACGGCGGGAGGTCTTGATGTCTGATCGCTTTTTTGTGGCCTTGGGAACCGCCAGCCAAGTGCCGACACGGCGACGCAACCACAACGGCTACTTGGTACGCTGGCATGAATACGGGTTTTTGTTTGATCCCGGCGAAGGTACCCAGCGTCAAATGACGACCTTCGGCCTGGCCGCTTCCGAAGTGACTCACATCTTCATTACCCACTTCCACGGCGACCACTGCCTGGGCTTACCCGGCATCATTCAACGCTTGTCGCTTGACGGTGCCCGCCACGAGGTGAAGGTCTTTTTTCCCGCTAGCGGGCGCAAGTACTTCGACAATCTCCTCAATGCTTCCATCTTCTACAATCGCGCCGTGATTACGCCGGTTCCCATTGAACAGGGCGGCGTCATTGAGCGCAGCGAGGACTGGACCATCGAGGCCTATTCCTTGGAGCACGGTGTGGAAACCTTTGGCTACCGTTTCGTCGAAAACGAAAAGGTGACGATGCTGCCCGCACGCTTGGCCGAGCACGGCATTAGCGGCCGCGCCGTCGGCGAACTCAAGCGCAACGGTTTTATTGAAACCGAGGCCGGCCGCATTAACTTGGCCGACGTCAGTGTCCCTAACCCCGGGCAAAGCTTTGCTTTTGTAATGGATACGCGCGAATGTGCCAATGCGGTGCGCCTTGCCGCCGGTGTCGACGTCCTCATCAGTGAAGCCACCTATTTGGATAGCGAAACCGAAGATGCCGTGCAAAATTACCACCTTACCGCCCGCCAAGCCGCCGGGATTGCCGCCCAAGCCGGTGCCCAAAAGCTGGTGCTCACCCATTTTTCGCAGCGATATCACACGTTGACGCCCTTTGAAACGCAAGCGCGCGAAGTGTTTGCCGATGTGGTCGCCGTTCAAGACGGACAACGCGTGGTGTTCCCAAAAAACAACCGTGAATTGGGTGCATAGAACCTGTAGCCACGACCTTTGCGACAAAACGAAACGCGGTGATGTCGCGCACGAACCCGTTGATCCGTAGCTGGCAAGCCCCACGCGAATCGGCTAGAGTGGAGCTTAACCAATCCCGACGAGTTTCGACCATGCCCATTCGCGCAGACTTACCCACACCCCTGACCTGGCAATACGTTTTTGGCTCTATCCTCGGTGACTTCCTCGCTGTCTACGGTTATCTGACCCAAATCGACTACCTCTATTCGCCGCGTTCCGGCGGCTTACAGCCGCTTGACGGTGCGCTTGAAGAGCCCGGCCCTGGTTCCGCGAACGGGCTCGATGATCCCTTGCTCAATCAGCTCGGTGAACGCGGGCGCGCGCTCACGTCCTTTCTGATGAAACCCAGGGCCTTGCGCGCCGTTTTCTGTACGCGCCAAGCCGCCTTGCGCTGGGATCGACGCCCCGACGGCTTCGAGCACCTCGGTCGCCACAACCTCTTTATGTTTGAACCGGAACTGAAGGGCGATTTATTGCACGAGCTCACCGCCAATGCCAACGATTACCTAAAGGGTATGGATTTGTGGCGCGCGCCGACGGGTTCGGTGTCGCTGGGCATGTTCGCGGTGGCGGCCAAGGCCGATCGCGCGCTGCTGCCTGCCGAATCCTTCCAATCCTTACTGCCAGGTGTGTGGCGGCTCGAGGTGGAAGACCGCGCCTTAACGGTGATTGTAATCGACTACCTGGCCGACATTCCCGAGAACCACTTTTGGCAGCTTTTTTCTTTTGACGGACCGCGCATTGAACACGCCTGGTCGTGGTTGCGCGCCGGCAACCACATTGGCGCTGAACACCAACGCATGTTGTTGGAGTGTTACGACTTTTCTGGATTGCCCTTGCAGCTCGACGTGCGTTTGCAGTGAGCATGAACCAAGGACAAGGGCCTTGCGATCAAAGGCCCTTTGGTTAAGAATAGACCAGCCGTGTCTGAGCGGACACTCTCGGAACACGCGCCCCGATCTACCGCGTCGCTTGGTTCGTGCGGACTTTCACCGTGGCCCCGTTCTTTCGGGAAAGCGGCGGCGATCGTTGCGGCTCCTCGCTCATGCTCGGAACGAACGTGAGTGATTTTTGCAGGCGCGTCAAAGCAATCTGTTGGTCTGAAACGAGCTGTAAATGGCGCCGCGCCGTTTTTTACAACATCATTCCCGCCAACATTTTGCACGCCGACATCAACGTCAATCGCAGGTTCAGTCAGAAATTTACCGGCGCCGCGTCCGCCGGCTACAACAATCTCCCGATTATGGCCAATCCGGTCTTTCCATTTGTGCTCGCTGGTGTAACATGATGCACATCAGGCATACTGCGCCGCGGTTTTGATTAGAGGTAACAAGGCAAAATGACAAAACTGGTTCAGGTGGTTTCCGGCCCGCTCGAGGGCATTTCATGTGTCATTGGCGAAGGGGAACCGCTATCGTTGGGGCGCAGTAGCCACAACCACATGGTTTTGGCCCATGATCCCTGGATTTCCAGCTCGCACGGTGTTTTGAAATTAATTAGCGACGAAGCCCATTATATGGACATGAATTCATCTAACGGCTCTTTTGTGGCGGGCAAGAAAATTTCATCCAATAAGTATGTGCCGGTTAGTGATTTTTTAGTGTTGGGCTCCACTGTTTTGCGCATCTCGAACGGTTCTAAGTGGATTCAAGGCAAGCCCCATCGCTTGGAGAGCGCTGATTTACGCCCATTGGCGCAGCACCCCTTAATTAAATTGGCCGCCGAACAGGCCTTGTTCCGCCAATCACCCATCATTGGCACCATTCACTTATTTTTGGCGTTGTTGGATAGTGAGCGCCCCGAGATTAACCGGTTTTTAAAATCACTGAACTTCGATATTGGCAAATTACGGCACCGCATTGAGAAGTTGCTTATTTTCGAAGGTAAAAATCGTTGGATTAACGACTTTTTGGTCTACCAATACAAAATTAATAAGAACAGCGATACGCTGGTCACGCCCATGGTGCAGGACTTAATGGAACGCATTATGCGCATGGGCGAGTCCGAATGGTTACCCCACTTAAAAGTCATTCTCAGCGAAAATTTTAACCTTTTGTTTCCTTTGTTGGGCATTAACGACGAGGAAGACGGGGCTGAAGACCCACTGGAGCTCACCGATAAGGTAACGCTCAATCCGTTCGATTCCGAGTTCAAAGAAATCATTTTGCCCGCGCGTTTTTGGCGCCATTTCGACGCCGGCTTGCAGAAATCACCGCTGGTGATCATCACCGGGCGGCGTGGCTCCGGCAAAACCACCATCCTCAAGCAATGTTTTCACGCGTTGGCCAAAGTCGATATTCCGTTGTTTAAAAGCGGCGACAAACGCATTTTTGATCCGCAACTGTTTTCGTTGTTCAACACCATGGACGCCTTTGACGACTACTACGCGCAAATTGTTGAAGAGCTCAACAGCGACAAGATTATTGGGATCGATCACTTTGATCATCTGACCAAAATGATGGAAAGTCGCAACAAAAATATTGAAGCGCTTATTGAATTGATGATCGACCGTGACAATGTCACCGTCGTTGCGCTCGACAGCAAACTATTGCCCTCGCATCAGCATTGGTTCCAACAGGTGGGCCTGATTCATTTGGACGATTACTTGGGTAAGGTCAAACGCGACATTCTCAACAATTTAATCGATTTGTTCGAACGCGATACCAAGTATCGCCTCGACGACGCGGCGCGTAAGTTGTTGCGCCAAAAGCTCTTGCGCCGAACCAACTTTATGGCCGTTGAAGCCTTCTTCGACTTTTGCCGCATCCGCCTCGAGAGCTTGAGCTTCCTCTATTCGGAAGTGAATTTTGTCATGCCGAAAGGTCGCCCGACCATTTCCGCCGCCTTCTTCGGCACCATGCTCGAGGAGTGGGAAAACGCCCGGTTCGGTGCTGAGCTGAGCGTTACCCAATCCGTCGAGGTCGGGTCCACCGGCAAACACCGCGCGATTACCGAACGATTTCCGTCTTATCGCAACGGTGAAGGTTCGCTGTGCTTGCGCTTGGAGCGCAGTATGCGCAATTTTTTGGAAAAGCACTTTGGTCAAGTTTTGGTCAACGCCACCTTCGACAGTATGAAAGAACTGGAAGGCGCTGACCGTGAACACGCCGTCAAAGAACGGCTGCGCCTACTGCTGGAAAGTATCGACGAAAGTTTTGTTTACTGGCATCGCGGCTACAGCAAAGACATGAGCCCCGATAACATTGCCGGTTCGGTGGCCATCGAAGACGATGCCGAGGTTTTGTGGTCGGAGTACAGTTATCGTTTTCAAATGATGGACGAGCACTTTTTATCCGAAAAGTTCTTCGACGAGTTTGGCCGCGTCTTTCTTCATCGCCTCAACGAGATTGTTTAGCCGTCGCTGTTCCTAGCAGCGTTGCCACCGCGTTGATCGCCGTTTGCCGGCGTGCCGCCCAATCGCCGCGAATGACGACATAGGGTAAACCCTCGCGTTCCAGTAATGCTTGGCAGGCGGCGAAGAATTCGCGGCGCTGTTCCGGCAAGTAACGCACCTTGTCGGCAACCCAAGGCACGTCCACGTCAGTCAGCAAATACAGATCAGCCGATAGGTCGGCGGCCCACGCCGGAATGGCCGGGTCGCAAGCGCCAAATAAAGCCTTGCTCCAGAGTTCCGTCGCCCATGGGTCGGTATCGCAGAAGAGCAGTCGGTGCGCTTGGGCGCATTTGCTTTCGGTTAAGGCCGCCTGCCCGCGTGCGATGGCGGGCATGTCCGTCACACGGCAGGTGCCGCCACGTGTTTCCAGATAAACACGGGCGTATTCCGGCACCCACGTCGTGTTGAAATGCTCGGCTAAATCGGCGCACAAAGTACTTTTACCGGTCGATTCCGGGCCGAAAACGCAGACCTTTTTTAAAAAATAGGGCTTGCAGACGTCGGTTAAATAATCCCAGTGGGCCGCCGGGTTTTGGCGGATGGCGGTGGCGGAAATCGGTGTCATGCTGCGCGCTGGATCGAAGGGTATGTAGGTCGCGTCCATTTCTTCGGCCAGGCGAAAACCGTACGCTTCCGAGGCAAAAACCCAGTTAATCGGCTTGTCGACCAAGCCGCGCAAAGCCTCGCGCCACAATTTCCAGAATTGCGGATGATCGGCGGGCTGTTGCGGCATGTTTTGATGCAGGTGGCGTACCTCGGCATTGGGTGCCAGTTGCTGCATCCATTGAAAACGCAGGTGGCCGTCGATGGGTTCGTCCGGCATGCTGCCGACGACGATGATCAAGTGCTCGCAGAAGGCGGCGGCGAATTCGATGAGGGCTAGGTGACCGCGATGGGGTGGCATGAATTTGCCGAGGACTAGGCCGGTGCCTTGTTTGCGCTGCATGAGGACTCCTGTCGTGCTTCGTTTGATGTGTGGGTGCTGATCAGCGGATCGAGCAAGGTGGGCGCGTCCCAAGCGTATTGCGCCAATTCTGGGTGGGCGGCAAAGGTGGCGTCGACACCGTAATCCAAGCCCGTGCTACAGAACAAGCGCGCACGGTGATTGGCGGTCGCCGTCGTCATTTCCCCAATCAGCGTGCGTTGCAGCGGGTTCAACGATGGTGCTTGTTCTAAATGTTCGGCGAAGGTACGTGCGTCAACGGCGGTACGGACGACACCGGCTTCGATTAAGTGCCGGCACAGGGTCGCGGCACTGACGGCGCAGGGATTGGCAAGGTGAATCGTCGCCAATCCTTTTCCGCGATGGTCGCGTTTCATCAAGGTCCGAAACAGCGCGGCGGCGGCGATGCTCGCGGTTAGGTCAAAGCTCATGTCCGGCGGATCGACGGGAACCACACCTAAGGTTCGCAGGCCGTTGCAAAGCTGGGTCACCAAGTGGTCTGGCGCATGGCAGTCGAGCAAACCGAGCCGAAGCAGCGCGCCATGCACCCCGCTTGCGCGAATCACCGCTTCACCGGCCCATTTGGTTGCGGCATAGGCGTTGCTGAAAACAGCGTCGTCGGCGATTGGGGTTTGGGCGGACACGCGGCCACGACAGTTAGGTAGGGCGGGGAACAGGGCCAAGGTACTCGCGTAAATCAAACTGGCACCACGACGACGGCACCAGTTAGCCAGGTGACGGGAGCCGTCGACATGGTTGTGCCACTGCTGCTCAAAGGTAAAACCTTCCCCTGGCAACGCACCGAGATGCACAATCCCACCGCAGTTTTGTTCGAATCGCGCGAAATCGGCGCGCGCCATGCCCAAGTCCGGTTGCGTGTAATCACCGTGGAAAACGCGTACTCGGCGGGCGAAAGCCGCACTCAAGCCGTGTTGTGCCGCCCAACGCGACCAAACGGCGTTGGCCGCCTCGGCGCTGGGCGCGCGCTGCAGCAGCCACAATTCACGCTGATCTTTTCTTATCAGGTGTTCCACCAATATTTGTCCAAAACGTCCGCGTGCGCCGGTGATCAACCAAGGCTGACTAGCGGACATGCGCGGGTCAATGGCCCGGCTTTGTGGTCGTCGGTATTCGTGCTCAAGGCGTTGCCTCAGCGCCGATACGCGATAACCGTCAGGGGTTTTGGTTGGTTGTGCCAAAGCCGCCGCCAGCCGTGTCGGCGTCCGTGTGTCGTACAGCAATCGCAAGGGGATGTGAACCTGGTGGCGCGCCGCTTCGCTTTGCAGTTGTAACGCCTTCATGCTGGTGCCGCCCAGTTCGAAGAAGTCGCCGTCGCTGTGGCCGGGAAACAAACGCCGCCACAACATTTCCAGCAGTTCGAGCACATGGCCGCTTTCTAATGCGGGCGGCTCGGTTGCAGGGGGCGGCTGCGAAACCATCGCACGCACGGCTTGCATGTCGGTTTTACCGGTTGCCGTGGTGGGCCAATGCTCACAAAAAAGGAACCGACGCGGGATCATCCAATCGGGAAGCAGGTCGGCTAGGTCCCGCTGCAGTTTGGTTTGGTTAATCCGGCCGTTTGCTTGAATAACAGCCGTCAGGTGTTGTGCTGCGTCGGCCAAAACCAAAGCCTGAACGACGCCGGCGAGGTCGCACAAAACTCGCTCGACCTCCTCGGGTGCGAGCCGTTTGCCGGCCAATTTCAGCATGCGATCCACGCGACCAATAAACACAAAACGGCCGTCTGGATGACGATGAACGAGGTCACCAGTGCGATACCAGCGTTTTTTATCAATGCAACAAAACTGTTGCGCCGTTGCGTTTGGTTGGTTTAAGTAACCTAATGCAAGCTGGTTACCTGCAATTAAAAGCTCGCCCCGCTCGGTTCCCTCGAGGTGTATCTTCAATGCGTCGTTTTTGTTGCACAAGCGGTATTCGAGCTGAGGAAACGGCTTGCCAATGCTGCCTTCGACGATGTTGTGTGGGTCGATGACCTCGCTGCTGGTGCAAATCGTGGCTTCGGTAGGGCCGTATACACAGACCACGCGCCGCGTTTGTGCCCAGGCGCGCACCACCGCCGGCGCACACACCGCGCCGCCGTAGACAACGGTCTGTAAGCAGGGCGGCGCTTTGGTCGGGTCTAGGAAGGGTAACAAGGCCGGTGGCAGGTCGGCGTGGGTGATGCAGCGGCTTGCGATTAGGTCCAAAAGCGTTGCATCCCGGGGTAGGTTGGAACTCGGTTCCATCACCAAAGCGGCACCCGCCAGCAGGGTTGTGCCCAAGTCGGAGAGGGCGGCGTCGAAACAGAGCGAGAGATAGGCCAGGTTCCGGCTGGTTTCGGTTAGCTCAAAATCCACGATCTGCTGGTCTAGCATTGGCAACAGGCCGTCGAAACCGATCATCACCCCTTTTGGTCGTCCCGAACTGCCGGAAGTGTAAACCACATAAGCCACGCCGGCGGCGCTAACCGGCGCTAATGCCTGCGCGGCTGTTGGTGGATCGAGCAAGCGAATGTTGTTCGCTCCTTCGGCCGTCGTTTGTCGCATGAAGGGTGCATGTTCGGTCAGGGTAAAGTCGGCGATTGGCTGTAACTCTGCGAAAAATTGTGCCAATCGCGGCGGCGGCGTTTCGGCGTCAATCGGTGCAAAGGCCACACCCGCCAACCAGCAGCCGAGCACCGCCACCGGCCAAGCCGGGCTGTGGGTGACACGCAGCGCCACAATCGGTGGCTGCGTCTCCGCTTCGGCTTGGTTGCCCACCAGTGCGGCAAAACCCTCGGCGGCGGCCCACAGTTGGTCGTGGGTTAGCAGGGTTTCGCCACGCCACACCACCGCCGGCCGCGATCCGTGTTGGTCGACGACGGCGCGGTAACGCGCGAGCAGCGGGTGTCGCTCGAAACGATTCATCGCGTGTGTTCCTGTAAGTTGTCCAAACGCAGGTGGTCGGCGTAGGTCGAGCCGCGCGATCGATCGTCGACATTGGGCGCGCCGGTGCCGGCATGGTGGTCGGCCTCATGCACCGTGCGAAAATCGATGCTAAATCGCGTGCGCCCCTGATCGTGACACAAGGTGCGGTGCAAATGGGCGCCGGCAAACACGATTAAATCGCCCGGTTCGGCCACCACCGGCAAGATTGTCTCAGGCGCGATGGTTTGTTGCAGTTTGGGATAAGCCGCCGGCTCGTCGGCCTTTTGGTTTTGCCAGCCGATTTTTTTGTCCCAATTGCGTTTGACCCAACTATGATAAGCAAAAATCTCGGAGTTGTTGGCGACCGGTTTGGCGAAGTATTCCGGGTAAAACTCAAAGGATTCGGCCGCCTCGGTGCGGTGCAAGGCCAGCCACCAGGTCAATTGGCCATGCGGGTTGGCGTACCAGGTATCGCGGTGTGGATAATACACCGGCGCGGCTTGCGGTAATTGGTAACCACCGTCTGTCACCACCCGCAAGCGCATGGGATCGACGCGGTTTTGCTTGGGAACAAAGCCGTGTTCGGCCAACAGCGCTGCGATCATGTGGTGGTACCGCGGTTCACTGTAGAAACGCCGGCGCAAGACGCCGATCTCGCGGTAATAAGCGTCGTTATCCAGCGCGAACTGTGCCAAGCGCGGGTCGTCGCCCCAGGCCGCGAAATGGGTCGTGACCTCGTTGTACAAGGCCGTTGCCATGGCTTTGCTTTGCGTCGTGGCGGGGAAGTGGTATAAGGCCCCTTGGTACAGGCTCCGTCGCGTTTGTTCGTGGTCGGCGGGGAAGTGGGAAGCAAAAGCTTCGGGGATCACGGTTTTCACGCCACCCTCCCCACCGCCAAACAGCGCGCGTCAGCGCTTCCCAGCGGCCGACCCGAGGGCGCGGCCAGCAAACGCACATCGATAAAGCCGGCGCGTTCCATCTGCAGACGGAGTTCGTGCGGTAGGTAAAGGCGTACCTGGGTGTCCACTTCGCGGCGTGCCCCGTCCGGCGCGAAAATGGTCCAGCGTTGCAACAGCGCGCCGGCGTGCAAGTCAAGCGTGCTTTCGCGCACCACCAGCCAGGTGCCGTCCGCCAGCGTTTTGCGCCGCGTGAGGACCGCCTGGAAATCACGCAACAAACACACCATGTTAGGGAATTCGACGACGTAACGCGCTCCTGGCTTCAGTGCTTGCCGTGCCGCGCTTAACATGCGCAGATGGTCGTCTTCATCGAGTCCGTTGCCGAAGCTGGTCCCCCAGTTATAGCCGCCGTCGGCCATTTTGGGCGGCACGTAATCGCGCGCATCGGCGGCAACAAAAACCGCAGGCAGCACCTCGTCGCGCGCTTTTGCCGCCGCTTGCTGAATGTAACCTTCGGCTTGGTCGACCCCGAACACCGCGAAGCCACGTCGCGCCAGCGCCAATCCTTGGCTGCCCGTGCCGCAGCATTGGTCGAACAACGTCGCGCCGGGTTGAACCTCCAGCAGCTCGGTTAAGCAGTCAATTTCCCGTTCGAGTCGGCTCGCGTCCGGGCGTTCTAGAAAAATTTCGCCAATGGGTCTGTCATAGAGCGTTTGCCACCAGGCGGCGGTGGGGCTTTCAGTTGCGGTCATGCGCCTTCCTCCGGGTTGAGATGCTTTTGCAGGGCGTGCAGCGATAACAGGGTTAACAGGATTGGGTCGTAACATTTGTGGTCGGCCTCTTGCCAGGACTGTCGTGCTTCCAGCAAGGCCGCGACCGCAGCGTGGTTGAAGCAGGGGATGTTCTTGAAATGGGTATCGCGCAGGTTGTCGTAAAGTCGGCTGTTGACGTCGGCGGTGTTGGTAAGCAAGGGCGGCGCCACGAAGGGATGTTTGCGCCGCGTGGTGATGGCTTGTGGTAAGCGTGCGCACATCAACCGGCGCAGGATGTGTTTTTCTTCGAGTTGCGGGGTGTCGCCGGCAAGGTGGTGAATTTTTTGGTTGAGCGGCAGGCGTTGGACCACGCGCCATAAGTCGGTATCGAGGAAAGGTGGGCGACCTTCAATGCCGAACGCCGCCTCGCAGCCGTCACCCAGGGTTTTGAGGATGTACTGCGGCAAAGCCGAGGCCGTCCATAGTGCGGCCGCTTGTTCGGGGTGTGACAGGTTGCGCGGCGCCTGCGCGGCGACGGCATCGAGCCAACGCTTCAGCGGGCGGCCGTCGTCGTGAAAGTCAGGTCGCAACAACGCCTGTGCGCGTCGGCCCATGCCCGCTTTGGCGCGTAGCCAGGTTGGGATGAAACCCATGCGCTGTTCGACCGGCGCCAGGTCGAGCATCGCGCCCGCCGGCATCATCAAACCGCGCGACGCCGCGTTGGCGCCGATCAAAGCGTCGTCGACGCCGTTTTGCCGACACCAATCGACGCGCAGAAACGGGTAACCCAGCAGCGTTTCGTCGGCGCCTTCGCCGCTGAGCGCGACCTTGTAACCGGCATGGTTGATGCGTTGATTGAGCAAATACTTGGCGGGTAGGTGACCGTTCACCGCCAAACCTTCGGTCGCCACCACCGCCGCTTCCAGGTTGTCGAGCAGGGTTTCGCGATTCAAAAACAAAGCGTCCAAAGTCGTGCCGAACCGGCTGGCCACGTTCTGCGCTAAGTTGACCTCGTCGTAGGCCGCATCGTCAAACGAAACGGTAAATGCCGCCGGTGTCGACCCTTCCTCGGCGGCCAACGCCAAAATGGAACTCGAATCGAGGCCGCCGCTCAAATGGCAAGCGACCGGTACTTCGGCGCGCAAACGCCGGCGCACGGCCTGGCGCACGGCTGATTCAAACAAAGCCGCCGCCTCGTCGGCATCGGTGAATGGCGCTGATTCGGGTTGGTGCCACCAGCGTTGCAGCCGCGTGCGGCCGTGTTCGTGGATGAGCAAATGACCCGGCGGCACTTGTTGCACTCCGGCGAACAGGGTTTCCTCCGGCAGTAGATACTGCCACAGCAAGGCCTGGCGCAAACCCGTGTGCGACCAGCGCACCGGCACGCCCAACGCGAACAAAGCACCGGCATTAGACGCCAAACTCAGGACGCCGTCGTGTTCGGCGTAACACAGCGGTTTCACGCCAAAGGCGTCGCGACCCGCCAAAAGTTTCTGCTCGCGATTGTCCCACAACACAAAAGCAAATTCGCCGCGCAGGTGTTCGACACAGGCCGCGCCCTGGCGTTCGTAAAGGTGTAACAGCAGTTCGCTGTCGCTGTGCGTGCGAAATACGGCGCCGCTTGCGGTTAATTGACGGCGAATGGCGAGATCGTCGTAAAACTCGCCGTTTACGACGGCCCACACATCCCGTCCCGGCAAATGCAAGGGCTGGTGACCGTCGGCCACACCCACAATCGCCAAACGCGTGTGCCCCAGCGCCACGCGTCCGTCGGGTGTGGTCATGGCGCCCGCATCATCGGGCCCGCGCGGCGCCAAAACGCGTAAGGCCGGCGTCAAACGGGCCTGGGTTAACCGGCCCAAGCGGTCAAGGGAAGCGACAATGCCGCACATGGTTCACCACCGTCTCGAGTCGATTATTCGGGTAAGGTTTGATCGAGAAACACCTTGCGTTTCTCGCCGCCGCTCGCACGCGCAAAGGCTTCTTCAAAGCGGGCCAGGGAATAGGCCGGCCCCAGCAGCGCTTCCAATGAAAAACGCGGATCCGCAACCAATTCAGCCGCGCGCGTGAACGAACCGTAGCGGCAGGCTTTGAGCGTGATCGATTTGGCGACCAAAGCCGCGACATCAACGTGAAGCGGCGCCAAATGGCGACTTTTCAAAACCAAACAACCGCCTGGCCGCAACACGCGAATGATCTCGCTGAGAACCGGCGCGTTTAAGTCGCTTTCAACGGCAAAGTCGAAGCGGTTGGCCGGCAAATTGGCAACATCCTCGCCCGCACAGGTTTCCAAGTGGCGAAAACCAAAGCGCTGCAGAATGCGCATGGTCAGCCCAATAATGCGATTGCGGCCGACCAATAAAATGCGACTGCTCGTTTGAAAATCGGCACTAAGCACGCCGAGGGCGGCCGCCAATGGTTCGAAATAGGCGCGCCGCAATGGATCGAGTGCAGCCGGGATCGCGACGATGTGTGCTTGTGGTAACAGGACCTGATCGGCAAAACAGCCATCGCCGTCGATGCCGAGAAATCCGGGCTTAAAACAGAGATGGCGGTCGCCGTCGCGACAAGCGCGGCACGTTTGACACGACATCAACGGGTTAATCGCAACCCGTGTGCCTTCAGTGAACGTGCTGTCGGGACCGGCCGCCATCACCACAGCGGCCGCCTCGTGACCCAACACGCGACCTTCGGGCAAGGTGATTTCACCGCGTACGGCGGCGAGGTCGGTACGGCAAATCGCCGCCGCCTCAATGCGCACCAAAATCTGATCGCCGTCAGGAGCAGAAAGGTCACGCTGCTCCAAACGGGCCTGACCGTCGCGCCAAACCACCGCCGTTTGGCGTAAATCGAGGGTGGAACCAAGAGCGTTGATGCGGGGTTGGAATGTCATAGGCGTCTCCAAAACACGAGAATACGGTGCTGAATACATATTGTTGTTTTGACACTAAGTTGTCAAGCAACAATTTGCAAAGGGTGTGCGCCGTCGCATCCCGAACTTGTATTAATCCTGTGGTGTGGGTTCCTGCCTAGCGGAGTGCCGCGAAGAGGAAAAGCATTTCCACCGCGATTTGGTCGGCGCGTTCGCGATAAGTGCGTGCGGCGGCGTCGCTGCCGTCGGCAACTTTGGGGTCGCAGTAGGGGAGTGGGAAACGCGCGACGGCGCCGGCCACGTGCGGACAGTGTTGGTCGGCTTCGTTGCAGGTCAGCACGGCGGCGAAATCGCGGCGTGGGTTGGGCGGGTCGTCATAGCGTTTGGAAAAGGCCGCGCTGACCGCTTCGGCCGGTGCAAAAACCACGCGATAACGCGGGTTGGCGCCGTCGCTTTCGCGCGTCACCTGAAAACCTTGGTCTTGCAAAGCGGTGACCGCGTTGGGATGGAACGCCGTGACTTCGGTGCCGCCCGAGAAGGTATTGACGTTGGTAACACCAAACCAAGCGGCGGCGGTTTGCGCCCAAACTTGGCTCAAATGGCTGCGGCGCGAGTTGTGCGTGCAGATGAACACCAGGTTCAGCGGCAGGTTTTGGTCGTGACGTTGGCGCAGGTGATCGCCAATCGGCGTGAGTAAATGGCGCCGTTCGGCACTGAGTTGGTCACATTGGGGCAGCAAACGGGTGATAAGCGTGTCGAGTTGAGCGAGCACAGGACCGTCCTAAAATGAATGATTTGGCGCAAATTTCACCGGCAGCATATCCCAAAACGACGTCCGCGTCGGTGTTTTTTCGCGCCAAATCAGCACGGTCATTTAACCTAAGAAGCGCGATAAGAGCGAGGGGTTTTGGCTAAAGATCTGGAGCGAAATGGCTTGGGAAAAGCGGAAGCGCACCCATTGGGTGCGTTGCGCATTTTCACAGGCCGTTGTAGCCCAGATGTTTAGCTAAAATCGCCGCGAGTTATCGCGCTTCTAAGGTTTAAGGGTGCGAAACAGGAAAACGGAAAACACCAACGCGCCCAACAGACCGCCGATGATCACCACAGCCGACACGATTTCACCAATGAGCGCGGACGTTTCTTCACCGAACACGCCGCTCACCAGCAGCGGCACGCCGATCACCAGTGCGGCGGCCAACGCGAGGCCGAAAACGAGACAGCCGGCCGAGGCGCCTTTGGTCATGCCGCGCAGGACCTCTTGTAAACGGCGCGCACCGTTTAAGCCGGCGCCGTGGGGGTCAATGGGTGGCTGTTGGTAGGGATCATTCACAGGACAGGCTCCTTGGGACGCGCTTGCGCCTAAGGTTAGGGTGCTGCCGCACCGACGCAAGTT
Organism: Holophagae bacterium; assembly: GCA_030429565.1. Lineage (GTDB taxonomy): Bacteria > Acidobacteriota > Holophagae > Acanthopleuribacterales > Acanthopleuribacteraceae > Acanthopleuribacter. Next base: position 356,767 of record JAUIFE010000004.1, read on the forward strand.
GCGTTTAAAAGACCTTTCGGCTTACACGAACTCTTTAATGACCGCATAACAGGATACGAGCAGGAACAGCCCGCCAACCAGGACATCGCCCGAGGGCAGCACCGCCAACCAGTCGCGCATCTGTTCGTTGTAACCCAACAACAGGTGAATGAAGAAATCGCGACACCAAAAGCAAACATTATAAAGCGGTACGATCAGTAAACCCGCCGCCAGAATTTTTAGGTAAATGCGGATGAAACGCTGCGTCAACGTGCGGTTGACCACACCGCGAAAGGTTTCGACGTCGGGAGATTGATAGGGATTTTGCATGCCGGCGCCTCCGCGCGATATCCAGGGCTATGATTGGTGAAAATCTTGTGAATTAAGTATGGTACGTCACCGAGGTCGGGCGCGAAGCAGCGCAAAGAAGGGGCACCTTGTGCGAAAACAATAGCCGGTTACCAGCATCTAGGAGGCAAAAACGCAGGCTTGTCGGCGCCCCATTACGTACCTCAAAGATCCCAAGCCGATGTTCAAGCCGCTTTGGTGACAAAATAGTGCATTCCTTTGTCGTCAACACAGACTGCGCCCGATTTATTCCTTGCGGTTCGGGTCAAACTCCTTGTGCCACCACATGGCCCCGTATTCGTGGCTTTGGTTTGAGCCTGCCTGCCCTTTTTCGCCCACATCGGTCACACGTTGGCCCAGTCCCGGTTTTAGGGTGAAGGTCTTGCGATCAAGGTGCTGGTTTTTGTCGAACACAATTAAACCTGAACTAAGCGATTCGGGTGGATGAAATCGCACAAAATGTTGGTGCGAAACGTGTTGGAAAAAGCACAGGCGTACTGCCAAGTACGGCGAGCATTTTTACGAGACGTTGCAGCCCAACAGGTTGTGCGATTTCGCCGCCAAGAATCGCTTAATTCAGGTTATAAAACCGTCATTGCGGCCGTCTCGTACGAATTTGATTTTAAGCCCGGTTTGTTGTTCATTGCTGTTTAGTTCAAGGCCCAGGTTCGGCCGAAAATGGAGGCGCTCGCCGTATGATTCGGGCGCTGCGTAGAGATAGGTGGGTTGTACCGGCAAACTTACCGTGTCGATGACCTCACGCTCCAATGCCCATTGAGCCGATTCCGTCGATGCGTTTTCCGTTTGCCAAGTGGCGCCGCCGTTATTGGTTTTGGCAACCGCGACGCTTGGTTGGCCGTGAGGACTTTTTTCGCTGGTGTAGGTAATCAGCATGCCTTCTGTTGGCGTGAAAAAATGAAACAAAACGACCTGGTCGGCGGAGATTTCGCCTATGTCAACGAACTGCCAGGTTTTACCACCGTCCTTGGTGCAGACCATGCCGGTGATAAAATCATTACCTTCATAGCCGGTTTCAAGCAGGAACCAGGCATAGCGATCACCGAAGGTGGCGAAGGTGAAAAAGTTGCCGATTTCCCCTTTGAAATGGTGGCGGCGCCAAGTTTTACCCCGATCCCCCGAAACCATGATGCTGGGAAAGCCTTTGTCATAAAAATTGTTGTACAGTGAGGCGCCCATGATCAGCGTATCCGGCGGCAGCGAGGTTACCGCCGTCAGATTAAAGATCAGCGCCGGCGCCTTCGTATCGGCGTTCGTTGGTTGCAGAAAAAACAAAACGATGGCGAAACATAGGTTAGCCAAAAGGAACGCCTCTTATTTAAGGGATGATTTGTGCCCGGCTTGGGCGGCCTCACGACGGCGGCGGCGCCGCACTTTAAACCACAAGACCCCTACCAAAAAGATCGGAATCAAGAGTTGTAGTGCAAAGGGTTCGCGGGGAAAAATACCCTGTGATTGAACGACAAGACCATTGATTCTAAGGTGGTCTTCAAAAAAAACAAAATCGAAACCGAGGCGATGATCGTTAGTACCGTCGCGTACTGCTTGGCCGCATACTTCAGATCCGCTTTGTGGTTGGACGAGCCTGTCGGCTTTGGGTGTCGTTGTGCGGGATCGGGAATGGTCAAGGGCACACCTCTCATCATCGGTGTCGGCTGCGGCTGTCGCCGGGTTGCGTCGGTTTATCTCAATCCTTAATCCGTCGGGTGACCATCACCCAAAACCCAACGATCAGCGAGACACTCACGACCACCGGCGTGCCAAAGAAAAAACCTTGCAGTGTGGCGCTTACCGCGCGCGCGCCGGTCTCGGGATCCTCAGGTCGGAAGTCGGTCACAAAAGAAGAAACGATGAGCACCAAAAGGATGGTGCCAACCAAAAAGGTGAGACAGCTACCGAGCGCCGCCATCGCCAATCGTCTGACGCGGCGCGCGACCTTATTGTCACTTGGCTGGTCCGGTAAATCTTTCTCAGGTGGGATGTAGGGATTGTTCAAAATGGCGCCCCGTGCTGCATTGTGCGGTGACACGTCTTCTAAAACGGGTTAGGTCGGGAACAGGTGGCATCTTGAAAGAGAAAAGGTTCAACCTGGAACCTGTTTTATTTTAGATGGGCCCCGTCGGCTGTTGAAACTTGATTTGAGCGATTCGGGAGGGTGAAATCGCGCAAGGTTTGACGCAGGCAGCGTCAAGCGTTGATGTGAAACCTGTCGGAAAAACCACCGGGGTTGCCATCCGAACGTACCGGCACGAATGGCGAAAGAGAACGAGGGGCACCGCCATACATCGGGATGCGGCTACCAAAGGCTGCATCCCGATGTATGGTGAATTTCCTCTATTCTGTCACCGCCGGTGCTTAATCCACCGTGCGACGCACGAGCAAGACCCAAAGGCCCACCAGGAGTGAGACGAAAAAGACCATGAGGATCCCAAGGATTAAGGTGTAGGAAGCGGCGGCATTTCTTTGCATCGCATCTTGCACATTGCCAACCCCCATTTCCGAAATGAAGGTTCTCACGAAAACCACCACCACAATCCAGCCGAGGATCAGTGTGTGGAGACAAGCGAACAATGCTTTTCCCACGCGACGCCCGCATCGCGGAAGGATCATGTCGCCAGGGCTAACCTCGTATTCTTTTGGGGGAACATAGGGGTCACTCAAATGCAAACCTCCCATCGTGAGCGATATAATTGACAGCGCTACCAAGAAAAGCGAAAAGTTGCGCCGTGCGGTTCCATGGGTTTGGAATATAGCCGGCCCCACCGTTGTTTTGATAAGAGCTTGCACCATGGAAGAAGGTTGTTTTGACGCTTGATAGCCTACTCAATGACATTCGCGCTTGTACCTTGTGCACCGCGCAATTGCCGGCCGGTCCGCGCCCCGTCGTGCAAGCCCATCGCCAGGCACGGTTGTTAATCGCCGGCCAAGCACCGGGTCGGCGCGTCCACGAAAGCGGCATTCCCTTTGATGATCCCAGTGGCGACCGTCTGCGTGCCTGGCTCGGCATCGATGCCGACACTTTCTACAACCCGGAACACGTCGCGATTGTGCCCATGGGTTTTTGTTACCCCGGCACCGGCCAAAGCGGTGACCTGCCGCCGCGACCTGAGTGCGCCGAAGCGTGGCGCGCCAAGCTCCTCGCCCAATTACCGCAAGTCCAACTCACGATTGTGCTGGGCACTTACGCGCTGCGCTACCATTTCGGCGACAAGGGCCCGCTCACAGCCAGGGTCAAGGCTTGGCGCGAAACCTGGCCAAGCCGTGTCGCCTTGCCCCATCCCAGCCCACGCAATAACCGTTGGCTCAAACAAAACCCCTGGTTCGCTGCCGAGCTGGTGCCGGCACTGCAACAACGCGTTACCCAGGTGCTGGCACCCGGCGACGAGATGGATCACTGTGGATGCAGGTGAAACACCGCTACGTTTTCTTTTTCCGCATGGCTTTGGCGTAGAAGATAGCGAACACGATCATGCCGCCAAGTATCAAAAAGACCGTTATCGGAACGGCATAAAGCTCCCCCATTTCCTCGCCCAATCGAAACGATGCATCCGGGTCTTGCGGCGTTTGGAGCTTGGCGGTGGTGATGGCGGTGATAACCATGATACTCGCAAACCACCCACCAATCATGAACAGGCAACCGGCAAAGCAGCCGTGGCGAAAACCTTTGGCATGGGGATTAAGTGGTTGTTTTGGTGGCGTTTCACCCTGTAGGTCTTCGGTCAAAGCGACATCCTTTTTCTCGTTTAACGGTGATTTTATGGATAGGGAACGAAGCAGAACCCTTGCCAACGGTGGCGTCGTTCGGCCAGTCCCGTTTGACATGATCGCTTTATTGGTCTCGGTATTGGTGCGCTTAACCTTGAGCGGTGAGACGCCGCTAAGCAAGGCCCGTCCTGACTAGGATTCTTTATTGGCTCTTTTGTAAAAATAATAAAATATCAAAACGGAACCAATTAACACGATGGGGTAGCCTACGCCGCCTATTTGTCCGCCGATAGATCCGGCTTCCGCTTGATCACCACCCATTTGCATCTTGTTGACCACAACCACACCGATGACAAAAATCACCGTAAACCAGCCGGCGACTAAAGCGATGCAGCCTCCAAACAACCGTGGCGAAAGCCTTTGGCGGAAGGGTTGAGCGGTTGTGTTGTTTGGGATACTGTTTCCGTTCTTCATTCATGAAGGTATATTCCTGGCTGATTTATTTTGTTCATTCGACGATTTCACCACCCTGAAACAGATCATCAGATCATTGAAGAAATCGGCACATGGTAACGTAAGACTTTAGCCACTGCTGCTCATGAAATACGCCATGCGGCGCTGGTCGAGCAAAAACCAACCCTCGGGTTTCTCAACCTCTAGGTCATTGTGGATGTAAAAGTGTTGCGCCTCAATGGCTTTGCGGACGTCATTCGCGGCAAGAATCCTGTGCGGCCGGAACGGTGTTTTTCATGAGGGTGTAGGTCGCATGGGTGTCTGGTAGCAGAAATAGTTGAGGCCTTCCGGCGATGTTTTGCGCTCGGTATTGGGGATCGCCCGGCTACCGGCCGATGAGGTAAAGGAATCCGGGTCAAAAAACGTGAGCGTGAGCGCCGTCTGTAGGCGTTGCCGAAATAGCATCGGCGACAAAGGATTTTGATATGCGTGTGCCTTGGGAAAAATTGGAAGAAGCCTTTGAGCAGTGCCACGCCTTGACCGGTGAGCCGCGTCGCGCCTACCTCAACGACTTGGCCAAACAGGATACCGAGTTGTTCCTTGAGTTACGCAAGCTGCTGGAAGCCGATGATTTGGCGGCGGCCGATTCGTTTTTTGAGCCAGGGGCATTGCAGGCGGCGAGTTTGTTGAAGGATCATTTCGTCGGGAAACAAATCGGCACCTTCACCATCAAAGACATGATCGGCGAGGGCGGCATGGGCGCCGTTTACCGCGCCGAACAAACACGCCCGTTCCATCGTTTGGCTGCGATCAAGGTCATTTGGGCCAGTCACACCAACGAACACCTGCTGCGCCGCTTCGATGTCGAGGTGCAAACGCTGGCGCGCCTCAACCATCCCAACATCGCGTCGGTTTATTTTTCGGGTGTGACCGACAACGGCCTGCCGTACTTCTGCATGGAGCTGATCGACGGCCGGCCGCTCGATGTTTACTGCCGGGAAAACAGCTTGGGTGTCGCCGATCGATTAACCCTCTTCGCCGAAATCTGTCGCGCCGTGCATTTCGCCCACCAACGCGGCGTGATTCACCGCGATATCAAGCCGGCCAACATCTTGATCGCGGAAGTCGACGGCCGGCCGCAAGTCAAAATGATTGACTTCGGCATCGCCAAAGCCGTGCAAGACGACAAACAAATCGAACACAGCTTCCAGGTCACCGCCACCTTACTCACCATTCCCGGCATGGCGGTCGGCACCTTGGGTTACATGAGCCCGGAACAAACGTTGGTCAGCGATCAAGACGTCGACCTGCGCACCGACGTCTACGCGTTAGGCGTGGTCCTGTACGAACTGTTGGTCGGCGATTTACCCATCTCGCGGCAAACCATTTCCGAAAAAAGCTGGGACCAAATCTTCAAAGCAATCCGCGACAAAACACCAGCCATCCCAAGCCAGGCGGTTCTGAGCGTTGAAGGGGAACCACACGGCGAAATCGGCCTCGGTAAAGCCGCACTCAGCAAAAAGTACCGAGGCGACATCGACTGGATGGTCATGAAAGCGCTGGCCAAAGAACCAGACCGCCGCTATGAAAGTGCCTTAGCCTTCGCGGAAGACTGCGAACGCCATCTCACCAACGAACCCGTTCTGGCCTGTCCGCCAAGCCTGGGTTACCTAATCAGCCGTTTTGTTAAAAGAAACAAAGGCCTAAGCGCAGGTCTCGCTGTCGTTTTGGTTGCGCTACTGGTCGGTCTTATAGGACTTGGCGCCGGCTATTACCAAGCAAAACAAGCTGAAAAGCGCATGGAAAAGGAAATAGAAACCGCCAATACAACCATTGATGTACTAGAAGAATTCATCGTTTCAGTTACGCCTTCAAAAGAGGGCGCTGATGTGAAAATGATGGACCGATTGAATAAATTTGCACCTACTATCCAAGAGCTCGGATTAAGTGATGCTATTCGAGGTAAATTGCATTTTGTCATAGGTAAAGCATATTTTGCTATTGGTAGTTACCCCGATGCCGACTATCATTTTTCTTCGGCTGAGATTTTGCTCAAGAAAGCTAATGGGCACACGATTTTTGAATCGAGCAAAGAAGCGCAAGCCATTATTGAAGGGTTGGGTGAGATAGAAAGAAAGTCATCTTTTACAAGGGAAGGTCAAGAAATCAGTAGCGACCTGGTTGTTAATTATTACAATAGTATTTTTATGTTCTATCGCTATACGGATTTGAGTATTGAGTCTGCTCGCCGGATTGAATTGGTGAGATCCGAAAAGTTTCTTAAGCTTTCAGAGGATGTACACAGTAGATATCATAAACAGAGTGGGGTTTTAAGAGCACGGTTTTTTCGAGCTAAGGCGATATTTTACCAGTATCAATGTGATTACCGTAAAGCGATTGGATATTTTGTCGCAAGCAACCGATTGCTTCAATCAGAAGGGGTTGTAAATAAGGCGTTTGTTGATAACTGCATAGACCTCTCTGTTGTCTTTAATCAAGAAGGTAATATAGAAAATGCAGAATATTATATAAATAAAGCTCAAATGTTATCGCTCAAAGCTTATGGTAAGAAAAGCGATAAAACATTTAGGGTTTTTGTTTTTAATATATATAATCTCATAGAGCGAGGCGACTATGAAGAAGCCTTAGACCTCGGCATGGGGATATTGAATTACGCTTCTTATATGGAATCGATAGGAGATGACAAAAATCTGATGTACCTCCTTCGGCTTGCAGAGGTAGCTTCAAGCCGATCTGGAAACCAAGACGCATTTCTTGAGTTTATTGAAAGTTTTAATGAAGCTTTTTTGGGATCAAAAATGGACTATTACGGTTCCTTGATCCGGAATGGCACTTATGGTAGTGCTTTGTATAATGCGGGGAAAAAAGATGCTTCGCTTTCTTTACTCCTGATAGCCTATGGGTTCGCTAATGAAATCGGGCATTATCGACCACAACTTTCTGCTGAATATGCGCTAAATTTGTCATTTGGATTTTATGAACTCGGTGACTTTAGAGAGGCTACTGATTGGGGGTGCGTGGCAATAAGTCATCTTGAGAGAATTATATGCGATGTTGATGTTTCGTTATTGATGGACTGTAAAATACAGTGGGTTAAGTCTTTAGTTGAAAGTGATTACCCGGAAGGTGTCGAAGAGTTGGATAATGTGATACGAGAAGTTCGCCGTGATTTCGGTGAGAATCATGAAAAAGCAGTTTCTTTAGAAGCTTATAAAGACGCCATGGATGAACGCCTCAAGGTGAAAGGTCATACACTGATGAACTCTAAATAAAAGTAGTAGTTTGGGTTTGTGAACTATTAGCAAAGTGTCCATATTTCTCGAATAGAAAGGTATATTAAACTAGTACGGTTTTGTCAGGTTGGTAGACTGTGGCGGGAGCCACTCGAAGTAGAATCATGATGTCGCAATACGAATTACACCAGGAAAACAAAGAATATTCCAAAAATCGAGGCGCATTTTTGTTTTACTTTCACGTGTGTGAGGCACAAGACAAAGCCGTTATCTTTAAAAACTACCATTTTGTACTTTTCGTGTGTTTGGTGTGTTTCGTGGTTCAAAGTGCCCCTGTTCTGATGGGTTTTAGTGCGTGTCTTTTTCTTTTCTCAACCCCGAAATACACCAAAGACACGAAAAAAAACAGAGCTTTCCTACCTAAAGCGTGTAATTTGGGAGGATACCTTCCTGCAAGATATTGGTGCGAAATGAGTTGAAAAAAGCACAGATGCACTAGGAAAATACATCTGTGCTTTTTTACGACTCGTTGTAGCCCTACAGATGGTGGGAAGGCGCCGCCAAGAATCGCTCATTTTCGGTCCAGTGCCTTCCGTTTCTAAATAGGCCGCAATGACAAAATGGGAGCACACCCCTTTACAGTTTTGTCAGACTGGCAGACTAAAGCGGGGAAATCCAGCGCCAAATCTTGTTTGGTACCATCCACCCGAATCGCTCAGTTTAGGTATCAACCTGACTAAGTCGTACTAGGCAAAGTGATCCGGAAAGAAGATCGCGCAAAAGTCTTTTACCCCTTGCTTCTTGACCAAATCTTATAATCTAATATCCCGCTACTTAGATTTTTAGCAGCTTGAGTTTGATGAGGCACCGTGACAGGGTTGTGTTTCGGTATCTCAAGGGAATCAACCCTCGCGGAACTTGTTCGCCATTTTGCGTTTCAACACGGGCGGGTGCCAAGAGCGGACGGTCGCCGGGTCCCTTATCCTTCCAGGATTCAAAGGGGACTTTGATTTCGCCATGGGGATGTACACCAGGACGAGGTTTTCCGATGGTTTATTGCTTGGCATGGTCGCTGATTCCCGCTGGTTGAGGACTAAGCCCCGGTTTTTGGACTGGGGCGCCGGTGGTTATTGGCAGGGGCAGGTGCCGTTGAGTAAGGCGACGGGTTCGAGGACCGAGCGGAAGGTTTCTTCGCCGCAGAGGGTGGTGCCGAATTGCAGCCAGGCGGCGCAGACGGTGTAGAAGCAGGTCGGTAGGCTTTCGTATTCGTCGGCGCCGATGTCGATGCTTGCGCCGGCGAAACGCGCGTCGCCGTCGATGTCGGTGTCGCCGCTTAAGTCTTCGTACACGACGCTGCCGCGATCAATCGCCGGCGAGTCGCTGCGCAGGTGGAAATCGAAATTTTCGGGGTCGCGCAGTTGCGCCAATTGCGAGAGGCCGTTGGCGCCTTGGCCCGTGCCTTGTTGGAAACCCGATAAACCCTCGAACTCGGTGCCTTGCCATACGAACAAACCGGCCGAACGGGCCAAGGCGTCCCACAGGTTGTTGGTGACGACGTTGCCTTGGTTGCCCGCTTCCGAGTAAAGCCAAATGCCTTGGTCGCTGCAGCGCACCAGGTTGTTGGCGATGATGTTCTGCGAAGCCCACTGGATCCAGAACTCGCCCAAACCTTCACCCAAGGTGTCGTTTTCATACAGCGTGTTGTTGAGGAAAAAGCAGTTTTGCGTGCGGCCGACCGATTGATCGTAGCCGCCGAAGACGATACCGACCTTGTCATTGCGGTAGACCCAGTTGTTGCGCACCACGATGCCGCTGGTGACCAAACCCGTGTTTTCGGCGCCGATTTCGATGCCGAGATCGCAACCGGTGACGCGGTTTTGTTCGATGACGATGTCGCGCGCGCCGTCGACGTAAATGCCCGCCGCATAGCCGCCGCCGTAGTTGGCATTGGCGCGTTCGACGATGTTGCGTGCACAGACGCCGTTGCGGGCCACCAGCGTTTGGTCGGGGTTGATGTCGGTTTCACCGCCGATGAAGTCGATGCCGATGTTGTTGACGTCGCGCACGATGTTGTCGCTGACGATAAAACCGTCGATGTTGCCGTTGAGCACCAGCGCTTCGCTTTGGGCGGGTTCACATTCGTAAATTTGGTTGCCGCTGATTTCGATGTCGCGGATCGCTTCCGGTTCGGTGCCGTAAACGGTGATGCCCATGGCGTGGGTGCCCAGCATGTGGTGGATGCGGTTGTTGCGGATGTGCACGCCTTCCCCGGCGCCGAGCACACGTACGCCCGAGCCGTCGTTGATGTTGCTGAGGTTGCGGATCTCGAAGCCGTCGATGGTGACAAAGGAACGGTTGCGGATCATGACCATGACGCCGCCGTTGAAGCCGGTTCCGTCGAGGATGGGGCTGTGCCCCTCGGCGGCGACGAGTTCGAAACGTGCGGCAGCGCTGCCGCTTCGTGGGAATACCAGTTGCTCGCGGTACTCGCCGTCTTGCACCACGACGCGGTCATCGGCCTGCGCGGCGTCAAGCGCTGCTTGAATGCTGGTGAACGGGGCACCGCTGGGGGCGACGATCAAGTCGGCGGCGACCAGGGGCCACACGGCGAGCAAACCTATCCATAAAACCTTTTTCATGCTGACACCTCATAAACATACTGAAAGCTGATACGTGCGACGGTCGTGGTTCACCTTGTTTGGGTTCGCCGTCTTTATTGATAACGCGCCTTTTTTGGGCGATTGCGGCCAGGATTTAGCTTTATTGATCGAAGCCTTCTTCCGTGGATTCCTTCGTTAGATGCGCGCGATATGTTTCCCGCCCAAAAAGCTTTTTGTTGTGAAAGCCTTTTGGGCGGGAAACATGTTTAGGGACTTGAAAGCATCCCGGCCTTTGCCTGTTGAGGATAACCTTGGGTGATGGTCGGTGTTGGTGATCGGCGTCGCGCTTGTGTTAGTCCAGGTCGATTTTGAGCATGGCGCTGCCGACCCGTTTGTGGGCGAAGTCAAGGAAGGCGCGCACGACGGGGCGAATGATGCGGCGCGTGGGCACAACCAAGTGGACGTCTTCGCGCGAGAGGAACCAATCGGGGAGGACGCGTTTCAGTTCGCCGGTGTAGACGCCGGGGTGGCCTGCGAAGGTCGGTAAGGTGGCCAAGCCGAGCTCTTTTTTGACGGCGGCAATCAGGGTTTGCGTGTCTGTGGAAACCAGCACCTCGCGCACGCCAATCTCCATGGCGACCTCACGCGGGCCGATTAGCCGCATGGTTTCAGCGTGTTGGTCGTCGTGGGTAAACTGCATCACGGGTAAATCGACGAGCTCACTGGGGTGGCGGAAATCGGCGGCGTAGCTCCAGGTACCGCGTGCGGCGGTATACAGTCCGATTTCGACGCCGCCCAAATACTCGGCGGTCAGTGACTCGTGGTGCGGCACGCCGATTTGGATGGCGATATCGTAAATCTCTTCTTCTAAATCGATGTTGCGGTTGGTGAGGTTGGTGAACACCATGCACTCGGGATTGGCTTCCAGGAACTCGGGCACCAGGGTGGGGAAGAGGGCTTGGCCGAGCAGCACCGGCGCGGTCAGGCGTAAATGGCCCGCCGGCGCCGCCACCAGGTGTTGTAATTGTTTGTGGGCGCCGGTTAGTTCTTCGTTGATGCGGCGTGCATATTCAAACAGGAGTTCGCCCTCGCGGGTGGCGACCAAACGGCGACCCTTGCGTTCGAAAAGTGGTGCACCGGCCTTCTTTTCGATGGCGCGCAGGCGGCGGCTAATCGAGGCGGCGCCGCGCTGCAGTTTTTCGGCAGCGGCCGTTGGGCTGCCGCTGCGCATGATCTCGATGTACAAGGCAACATCGGTAAAATCTTCAAACATCGTCCCTCCCATTGGCCAAGCCTGGCACCACCGCGCCGTAACGAGTCAGGATTCCCCAAATGTCGAACGGATTTGCTGGAACCAATCTACCAGAATCGGCGCGGAAAGGTAAGATTTCCGCCGTGGGATGGGTGGTTGAAGGTCGTGCGCCGACGTTTCGCCACGATGGTGTGCGGCGGGCGAATGTGCCGCCGCGACCCATGCACAGGGGTGTCTGCCGTCGCAACCCATGCCCAACGGAAAAAACGGGGACACCCACCGTTTGGCTTATCCGGCAGAATCATGACGGTCGGCTCAGTATTTTGAGAAACAGGCAAAGAACGGAGACACGCACCGTTTGGCTTATCCGGCAGAATCATGACAGTCGGCTCAGTATTTTGAGATACCTCGGCCGGCGAAGGTGTCGCAACCCAAGCGCCGAAGGAACCGGCACCAAAGAGTGCCGGCCGCTCCAAACGCTCTGGGTTTCGCTAACTCGGCGCCGGTTCGGCATCCGCCTGAACGACAGCTTGCGGGTTCTCCGTAAACAAGCTAACGCCGATCAAACACAGCAGCGATACGGTGATTGCCGGCAAAACAGCGTCGCAGTTTTGGTAGATCGCCGCCGGAACGATGTCCTGCACGAATCCGGCTTCCTGCCACAGTAAGGTCACCAGCGTGCCGGCCGAAATCGACGCAACCGCGCCGGCGCCGGTGGCGCGTTTCCAGAAGAAGGCGGCCACCAAGGACGGCGTAATCGCGGCACCGTAGATGGTGTAGGCGTACAGCGCCTTTTCGAAGAAGGTGGCGCTTTGCGCGAAACCCAGCGACACGAGATACGCGATGATGCCCAGCGCCAACACCAACAACCGGCTCAGCAACACGATTTTCTTTTCGTCGGCGTCGGGGTTGATGTATTGCAGGTACACGTCACGCATCAGTGTGGTCGAGGGCACCAGCAAAAAGCTGTCGGCGGTACTGATAATGATGCCGACCATCGTGGTTAACATGATTGCACCTAGCCAGGTAGGGAGGAAGCGGTGTGAGGCGTAAATGAGGACGTGGCGGCCGTTGTCGGCGTTTTCGATCATGCTGGAACTAATCCAAGCCGAGCTGATAATCGCCATTTCAATCAAAATAACGGCAACCACCAACACCATCGTCGCCTGCTGCGCGCCCTTGCTGCTGGTCGCGGCTGAAAAACGCTGGTACATGTTGGCGTCGCCCATGGCGAGCAGGAACGGCGGCAATAGGAAGTTGATCATATCAAAAGCCGAATAAACGCCGAAAAACTGCATGTGCTGTTCGCGGCCGGTGGCGGCAAAAGCCTGTTCCATGCCGCTCCAGCCGCCGGCGGTGTGCCACAAAATGGGCAAGGCAATCACAAATGAAAGCGTCATGATGACGCCGTTGGCGACGTCGGTGTAAGCGACACTCACCAAACCGGCGAGCATGGTGTAGAGAATGATGACGGTAACGGCAATCAGCGTGCACACCTCAACCGACAACATGCTGTGGCCGCTGTCGTCGGTGAGTACGGTGTGCAGCACGGCGCCGCCGGCGTTGTATTGGTAGGAAACAATCACCATGTAGGCCGAAACCAAGGCAAACACGCTGAGCACGCGTGCGGTTTGGCCGTAACGCGCGCCGATGATTTCGGGGACGGTGAACTTCTCAACACCGCGCACCTTGGCGGCGATTTGCGTCAAAACGGCGACACCGAGCACCCCACCCAACGGCAGCATCAAACCGGCGAGGCCGGTTTCGTAAGCTTTACCGGCGTTGCCGAGAATCGAACCGGTGCCGACCCACGTGGCCAGCATGGTGCCGACAAGCACCCACGGGGAAAGGCTGCGGCCGGCAACGGCAAAGTCGGACTGCGTTTTAATTTTTCGAGATTTAGCGACACCCATGGCGATGAGAATGCCCAGGTACACAAGAATGGTAATCAAATAAACCATCGGGGAAACCTTCCTGAACCCAAGCGGCGCCGATATGGCGGAAGCGCACGGCAAGGGTTTTGATAATTTAGGGGGAGCGGGGTCGCGCCGATACATCACGCGAAAGCGGTAAAGCTGGAAAAACACTGCAATAGCGCACTCATCCTAACACGAAGCAAAAACGCCTGCGCTTGAGTTAATCCTTGATATATTACAAACATACCACAGGCGGCAAAACAGCACCGCTGCTTTTCACGGAGGAGGCGGTATGCACCCTGCCCAACACACTTGGCAAAAAGGTGAATTCCGCCTTGCCGAAATGGCCGCCAACGGATGCGCCGTCTACGCCCTGGTTTCCTTGCGCGTCTTCCTCTACGAAGGCAGCTCACTAAACGTACGTTGCCAATGTGATTGCGGCCCTTGGCGCGATGGTGTCGTGAAGGGCCTTGATTGGGCCTGGCGCGCCCTCGCGGACCGGCGTCCTTGCGGCGGCGCAGACGTGGTGGTGCTTGGATTTCACGGCATGGAGGTCGATACCACGGCTGATAGCGCGGCCTACGCCGCAGCCCAAGCCTTGTTTCCTGCTTTGGATTTAGAACCCAAACAGGCGGCACGGTACGAAGCGCCTGGCAAACGATTCACTTTTCCCGATTAAGCCGGCGGCACCACACTTTTGAGGAAGGTGATCAGGTAGTCGAGCGCCCGGGTGCGCCGGTCCTGTTGCGGAAACAAGGCGGTCAAACGCGGCGGCTCCGGTAACCAATCGGTTAAAACCTCAACCAAACGCCCCTCTTCCAACGGGCCGCTGACGCCGAAACGGGGCAGGTAGGCGTAACCAAAACCGGCGACGGCGGCCTGCACAGCGGCTTGCAGTTCGTTGACGACCAATCGACCGCGCACGCGCACCGGCAAGACATCGTCGTTGCGATCCCGGAATGGCCATAAACGATCCGGCAGCGGTTTGGCGATAATGCATGGCCGACTTTTGAGCTCCAAAGGATGAAAGACCGGCGCGGTTGCGATTAAATCCGGGCTCGCCACCACGCAGGTCGGCAACGGCCACAAGACCACCGCCTGCAGCGAACTGTCGTGCAGGGGCCCAAAGCGCAGCACCAAATCAAAACCCTCGGCCACGATCGAACGGTTTTCATTACACAAAACCAGTTCCAAATCAATGTGCGGATGCTCGTGCAAGAACTCGGTTAAATGGTTTTTCAGCAGGTAGTTGCCAATGCTGATCGGTGTTGAAACACGCAGCTTTCCGCGTGGCGTGGCACTGTCCTCAATGAAACAACGGCAGACCCAATCCAAATCGGCCAGCAACGGCCGACACTGGGCCACAAATCGTTCGCCGGCTTCGGTAAGGCGCAAATTCCGGTTGTTGCGTACCGCCAACGGGCTGCCTAATTGTTGTTCCAATCGCGCCAAACGACGACTCAGCGTGGATTTGGTTTGTTGCATGATTTCAGCAGCTTCCGACAAAGAGGCGCATCGCGACAGGGTGACGAGCATGGCGGCGTCGTTTAAATCAATACTTGGCGAACCCAAGGGCGGCCTCCCAGCGGGATTGTTGCAATATTGCAACACAAAGTTGCATAAATGGCACGCACACTTTTACGTGGAAACCTTAGAATGCCGTTCGCGCAACTTTCGCCCGCGCGTCTGTTGCACCGACCCTGGCCAAGCGAATCAGGCCGCCGCGTTTGGGTTTTTCCATTCCCCCTACCGATATGTCGCGCCGGCCTCGTACGATCACCCCGGCTCACCGGTTTTGCTCATGCAGGGTCTTATCTTAGGAGTTTCCATGGTTTCTCGTTTCTTCGCCGCTCGTTCGGCTTGTCTCGCCTTTGTTTTTTTCTTCACCGCCGCCTTCGTTTCCGCCGGCGTGCCCCCCATGATTCAGTCCCAATGGGGCCAAGGCGCACCCTATAACAGCGCCACCCCGACGCTCAACGGCGAACACACGTATCCTGGCTGTACCACGCTGGCTTTAGCACAGTTATTGAATTACTACCGCTATCAGGATCAAGGGACGAAAGAGGTCATTTACGCGCAGGATAACGACGACCTGGTGCCCAATCAGGTGGAAGTCGACCTGACCGCCGTTCGTTTTGACTGGGCCAACATGCCTAACCGCCTCGACGGTGCGACCACGGAACAACAAGAAACCGTCGCCCAGTTTTTGTACTGGGTCGGCGCCGCCCTCAACGTGCAGTTCGATCTCGGCGACGGCAGCCCCGCCAGCGGTAAACAACTGGAAAACGCCGTGCGTTACGCCTTCGGTTACAACAACATTTCACGTCGCAAAATGTACATCGCTCTGCGTGCCACCGGTGACGGCTACAAACTCTATTCCGACGAGGAATGGTACCAAATGGTCATCGACGAACTCGACCAAGGCCGACCCGTGTTGCATATGGCGCGCAACCAAAACGGCGACGGTCATGCGTTTTTGATCGACGGCTATAACGACGAAGGCCTGGTCCACGTCAACTGGGGTTGGGGCGGTCACGCCAACGGTTACTACGATTTGTTCCACCTGCAACCCGAGGGTTCCGACAGCGTTTGGAACGAAGAAGCCATGATTTACATCGGTCTCGAACCCGAAGCCGGTTTCGCAGGAACCATGCAACCGCCGCAAGAAACCCAAGAAACCCAAGTCATCGGCCAAATCAATGCCGACGTATGGGAATACTTTGGTCCCTTTACGGTGAATGAGTTCATCGAGGTGACCATGACCGGTGACGGCGACGCCGATCTTTACGTGCGTGCCGACGTGCAACCCGACTTGGACAACTACGATTGCCGCCCCTATATGGACGGCTCCGAAGAGCAGTGCCGCATGGACGGTGCCGGCACTTATTACATTGGCGTCAACGGTTATGCCGCCTCTTCCAGCTTCGAACTGCAGATCCGCACCCGTTAACGCGGGGTATCACCAAAACAAAAAGGCCGAGTCCCTGCCAGGTGACTCGGCCTTTTTGTTTTGGTGCGGGCTTGTCGCTGAACAGCGCTGGAGATCTTTGATAAAAATAGTGAAGATAAAGGATTTTTGGGGTCATGGAAAAAGTCAGGACATAAAAAACACCACGGTTAAGATACCTCACGGGAGGCTTTATGTTCATGCGTGTCAGTTTGTTGCTTTTGCTGAGTGTACCCATGGTCGACGCCAAACCATCCCTCAAGGGCGCACTTCAAATCATTGTCCCAGATGCTGTCGACGGTCCCGTTTACCTGGCAACGGTGACCGTTAAAAACCGGCTGCTGAGTCGCACGATTCGGGTCGACCAAACCATCACGCTTGAACAGATCCCGCCGGGAAGTTATTTGATTGAAGTGCGCGCCCCGAACTACGCGCCGCAAGATGGGTCCGTGGTCATCAAGGCCGGCGAAACCGAAAGGTTCGCCCTGACACCAACCCCGACAAAATTATCGATGCGCGTTCAGGTCGTGGCCCCGAGTTCATTCTCCTTAATCCAGCAAAACCGTCAGGTCTCGTCGCAGTACCTCGACCGCGACACGGTACGCCGCTTGCCGCGTTTTGGGGACGACTTCTTCCGCGCGCTGAACACCGTGCCAGGCACCAGCAGCAATGATTTTGGCTCCGCATTCACGGTTCGCGGCGGTGAATATCGCGAGGTGCGAGTGCTCTTGGACGGCATGGAACTCTACGAGCCCTTTCACCTCAAAGACTTTGCCGGCATCTTTAGCTTCATCGCGCCGGAAACCATTGGCGGGGTTTCCATCAACACCGGCGGATTCGACGCCGGCTACGGCAACGCGCTGAGCGGTGTTATGGCGCTCAGCTCGTCGGAACCCAGCGAGTTTCGCTCTCACGCGCAGATCAGTTTAGGTGGGCTTAGTTATCAAAACGAAGGTCGATTTAACCATGGCTTGGGTCAGTATGTTTTTAGTGCCCGACGCGGATATTTCGACCTGTTGCTGAGCATCATACGAGCAAGACGCCTGGTTTCCCATCCTGCCCTCATTCGGCATCACTTGGCGTTTTTAACCACAACGGCTCCGAAGTGCCCGCCGCCTTTCCAGCCTCGAATTGGTGATTCGCACCCGTTAACGTCGGGTTCAAACAAAAACGTTAGGCTGCCGATCCCACCGGGTGACGCGGCTTTTTTGTTTTATGGCCGGCAAGCAGGCGCGCGCGCCACGGTTTTTCCCAGTATCGATAAGCCGCCCAAGCAAAGAGGTGCAGCACGATCAGGTACACCGCAAACATCGTGCTTGGCAACGCGCGCAGGCTGTCGCATTCGGCGTTAACGGCCAACCACAACGGCAGTTGCAGCAGGTACAGCGCATAGCTGATGCGACCCCCCGCTTGCGCGAGTCGGCTCGCCGCCAAACGGTGCCACAGGTGGCCGCGTGTCGTCGTCGCAAGGATCAGCAACAGCCACAAGGGCGTTAGCGCGCCGTTGTGCGCCAATTGCCCCCAATTAACCGCGACATTAAAGTGACGCGCGCCGGCCAACAACAACCACTGAAAAACGCGCTCAAAAAGGAAAGGGGACAGCAGGCAGCAGGTCACCAGTCCCGCCGCCGTGCGCGATGACCAATTCGGTCGCCAACCATCGGCATAAAGCAAACCCACGGCGATACCCACAACGAAGGTGCAAAGGTGTAGCAGCGGCAGGTACAGCCGCATATCGCGCAGCAGCAACGAATAGCCGGGAAACCAGCGCACCATCCACACCAGGTTAAAAAGCAAACCGATGATAAAAGCAGCGCAGGCGGCAACCACCAACGTTCGTCGCCCACGGCCGCGCAGTACAACCAAACAAAACGGAAACATCAGGTACAGGAACGCTTCGGCCGACAGCGACCAAGCCGGCCCGTTCACGCTTAAACTGTGGCCAGGAGACCAGGCTTGCAATAATGCGAACGCGTTAATCGCTTCACCCAGATAGGTGGCGATACGTTCTTGATCGAACGGCGGCCCGTAACGAATTTCCACCCAAATCGCAAATAGCAAAGACGCGGCGTACAACGGATAAAGGCGCGCAAAGCGAGCGCGCGCATAATCAGCCAATGGTGGCAGCTTGGCAAAGGACTGCCACCGTTTGACGTAAACCTGCGCCAACACAAAGCCGGACAGCAGGAAAAAGAAACTGACGGCCATGAAACCCTGCTCTAGGTAGGTGAGCAGTGGTTGTTGGGTAAGCGGAAAAGCTGTGCGGCCGTAATGGTAAACAACCACCCACAGGGCGGCGAGGTAACGCAGCCCGTTTAAAGCGAGCAAGGCGTCGGGTTTGTTGGTTTTCATAGGCGCCTCGGGAAAACAATGTCCACGTCGGCAGACGCGGCGTTTTTCCAGAAGAGCAAGTTAAAGGCCGGCGCTTAAATGATTTTTTCCCACGGGCTTGAGTCTGTTTATTTTCCTGTCGGCGGTGACGGCGACAGCTTACTCGCTATGTACCATCGCGGTCAGGCGTTCCAGGTCGATGGCGCCGTTTTTCTCACGCGGGAATTGGGGAACCAGGTGGTATTCGAGCGGCACCATGAACGGTGGCAACTCGGCGGCCAGCATGGCTTTTACCTGTGGAAGCAATCGGCGGCTGTACTTATTGTGCAGCGGGTCGTTGCTGAATTGTTTGACGTCGGCGACGGCGCCGGGTCGCGGGTGGTCCCAGGCGATGGGTCGGGCGACGGCGTGGGCGCGGCGGAACAGCACGCTAAACATGCCGGCTTCGCGGCTTTCGGCAATGCTGAGCTTGGCGCCGTGTTCGTTGCTGGCTTGGCGGACGACCTCGGGATCGAGGCCGACGACTTCACTGCGCGCCAAATCGCGCTGCAGCTTCTCGACGGTCATATAGGGTCGCGCCGCTTCAATTTGGCGCAGGCGTTCCTTGGCGTGGTGTATCCCGGCATGGCGCAAGCCGCGAATGAGTACCAAATCGCCCTGACGCATGGTTAAGGCGCGCGTCAGCATGGCGGTATCGCTATAGGGCGGCAGGTGTTCGAAATGCAGGTTCTCTTGCGATTCGGGGCGCATGCCGAAATGCAGGATGACGTCGTAGCTGAACACGTTAATTTGGTTGCTCATGCTGCCGCGTTTGAGCAGGACTTGCACGTGTTCCAGGCTGTCGAGTTGTTCCTGTAACGAGAAGAAATAGAAAGGGTGAATCAGCAGGTTCTCTTCCCGTTGAATTTGTTCCTTAATGCGGTTGCGCAGCACCTCGACGGTGGTGTCGGCATCGGCCAAACGCATTTGCTGCATGGCGTGATAGGCCTGCATCAAACGCAAATCACGGATGCCGTCGAAGAAAATGAAGCCGCCGGGACGCAGCACGCGACCCGCTTGTTCGATTACGCCGGCAAGAAATTCCAAGCTGGGGTAGAAGTGCACCTGTGAGGGGAAAATGATTGCGTCGTAACTCGCATCTTCCAAACCTTCCCAGTGATTGACGGCGCGTTCTTCCAATACGACGTGGGCCAATTCGGGCTGGGCGTTTTGCACGGCACGCGCTTGTTTGATGGAATCGGGCGAGTCCTCACAGGCGTGGTAAACCTCGCAATGGGGTGCGACCCGCGCCATCAACGAACCCATACCGCAGCCCATTTCCAACACGCGTTTCGGTTTTAAGGCGCGAATGCGGTGGGCGACTTGCTCCAGTGATTCGCGCCACTCGGAAACGGTAATCGCGCCGTTGCCCGTGTATCGCGACCATTCGCGCAAGCTGCCCAGCGTGGTTTGGTTGACGCCGTCATCGCTGCTTTTGGCTTCCCAATGGGTCAGCGCTTCCTGCTCCATGGCGGGCCGGTCCGGCTCGATGAAGGCCGTCAGGCGTGCGCCGCCGTGGCGGTCGTATTGTGGCAGCACGGCCGCGTCTTTAATGCCTTGGTGGTAGCGCAAATGCGCTTCAATTTGGCCCAGGTCGACGCGCATGTTGTCGACCTTGATTTGCCGTTTATACGAACCGAGCAAAGCGATGACGTTCGACTGACCGGCGGGGCCTGGCACAAAACGGGCCCGTTCGTAAGTGCGGAACAATCGCTGGCCGGGCTGCTTCGAGAACGGGTGCGGCACAAAACGTTCGGCCGAGCGACGCGGATTGCCCCAGTAACCCAACGCCAAACCGACGCCGCCCAGGTACAACTCGCCTGGCACACCGGCGGGGACCGGTCGGAAATGGGCGTCCAGAATGTAGGCTTCCATGCGGTCGATCGGCTCTCCGGCCAAGGGCACGCGCCGCGGCCGGCAGGTCCAGGCCAGGGTGTCGACCCCGCATTCGGCCGGGCCGTAAAGGTTGAGCAGCGTAATTTTGTTGGACGAGAAGCGGTGGAAGAAGCGATCCTGCAACGGCAGCGACAGCGATTGCCCGCTGGTCATCACGAACCGCAGCGAATCGAGACGCGCGTCCTGAACTTCGTCGAGCAAGTGGCTGAGCAGTGAAGGGTAGACGTGCAGGTGAGTGACCTGGTGTTGGTGGATCGTGCGGGCCAGGTTCTTGCTCTGCGCCGCCACCGGCTCTTCCGGAATCACCAAAATGGCGCCGCTGTTGAGCGGTGCGAAAATTTCCCAGAAACAACTGTCGTGCGCCAAACTGGATCGCCACAGACTGATGTTGGTGCTGTCCATCGGCACAAAGCGCTGGAACCACTCTAGATAATTGAGCAGGCCGCGCCGACTGATGACGGTCACGCCCGGCATTTGCGGTGTGCCGGGGTTAAACACGGCGTAGGCCGGCATATCGACATCGATGTCGGGCACCGTCCATTCGTCTTCGCTAAATTCGCTTTGGCTCCACTTGGTGTCGAGTTCGACGGCCATGCTCTGCAACGCCAACGAAGCCAGCGGCAACGCCGCTTGCGCCAAGGAGGCTTGCGTCAGCAACACTTTGGGTCGTACGGCCCGCATGTAGCGGCTGAGGTGTTTCACCGGTAGCTTGGGATCGAGCGGCGCCACGGCCGCACCCATCTTGAGGATGGCGGTAACGGCGATAACCGCTTCGGGTGAGGGTTCAAAGAAACAGCCGACCCAATCGCCCGCTTTAACGCCTTGGCGCATCAGCCATTGCGCCAACTGATCGGCGCGGCGGTGGAACAGGCGGTAACTCATGTTGAAGGTGCCGCGAATCATCGCCGTTTGGTGTTCGACCCAATGAACTTCGGCCATCCACTGGTTGGTTTGTGCCTTGTTGCGCGCTTCTAAAGCTTGCTCGCGGCGCGTTTGTCGCAGCACGTCGGCCCATTCGCGTCGGCCCAGCAGCGGCAAGGTGGAAATCGGCCGTTGCGGCGTGCGCGCCGCCGCGCGCAGCAGCGTCGTCCAATGGCGGCTCATGCGCGCCAGCGTCGTTTCTTTAAAAAGCTCGCGTGCAAAGATGAAATCGCAGACCAAGTGGTCTTCCTTGAGTTCGTACTCCAGGCCGATTTCACTGCAGACGCGTTCGGGAATTAGGTCGAGCCATTCCTGGGTGAGGTGGCGGTTAACCGGGTTGGGCAACTCGCGCGTGAAGATTTGTTGCACGGTTACACGCGGCACCACGGTGGCGCCTTGCGGTTCAATATTTTGTAACGCGGCCGGATCGTCGCGGTGCGTGTAAGCCTGCAAAATCGACTCTTGCAGGCGCTGCACCAGGTCGACGTACGAGGGATCCCCGGTCAGATCGCAGGTCACCCACAGGTAACGCGCGAAGGGGCCGACCGTTTGCTCGCAAGTCGCTTGGTCGCGGTTCTCGTGGGGAATGGCGATTTGAAACTCGTTCTGACCGCTGTAACGGCCCAGCAATGTGGCGAAGCCGCTGAACAAAACGCTGTACAGGTCGGTTTTTTGGTTGGCGACCAGCGTTAACAAGGCGCTGGTGGTTTCCTGATCTAAATGGAAACGCCAACGGCCGCCGCGATAGTTGGGGTTGGCCGGGCGCGAGCCGTCAATCGGCAATCGCGGATGGGTGCAGGCCGGCGCAGCGCTCGCGCTGGGTTTGGGATCGAGATTTTGGTGCGCGCGGCGCACCTTCGGCTTATTGGTTTGCTGCCAATAAGCAAAGTCGGTGTATTGGCAGGTTAACGGCGTCAGCGGTGCGGGCAATTCTTCGTCGAAGCAGCGGTAGAGCTGCATGGTTTCGTGGAACAGCAGTTCCAGTGACGAGCGGTCGCCCGCCAACGGGTGCAGACTCAGGTAAAACACCCAATCGTCGGTGCGCAGGCGAATCAAGCCGGCGCGCATCAGCGGGTCGTGCTCCAGGTCAATCGGCAGCGCAAAAAGGTTGCGGAAGTGGGCGCGGGTCGCTTCACCGCGCAAGGTCACCGAGTGGTGGGAGAAGTCGATCAGTTCCAGGTGACAGGAGCGCGCTTCGGAAATCGTTTGGTAGGCGTCTTGACCCACTTCACTGACGCGAATTCGCAGCGAGTGGTGGCGTTGCCAGATGTCGTCAACCGCCTGCGCCAGGGCTTGTTGGTTCAAGGTGCCGCGCAAGCGCACTGCCGCGAACAGCGGGTAGCGCGCGAAAGCCAAGCCGTGCCGGTAAGCGCGCCACAGGTAACGCTGCTGGTAGGAAAGCGGTGCCGGTTGGTTGTGTTGAATGATGTCAATCGGCGGCAGGCGCAGGTGGCCTTTGCTGCGCAACATGCTGATGTGTCCGGCTAGATCGCGCAGGCGCGGCAGCTCGAACAACCGCGGCAGCGGCACCTCGACGCGGAAGCAGTGCTGAATCCGCGCCAGCACTTTGGCCGCCAGGAGCGAGTGGCCGCCCAGTTGGAAGAAGTGATCGGTGCGACCGATGTGCGACACGCCCAGCATTGAACCCCAAATTGCCGCCAACAGCGACTCAACCGGTGTGTTGGGCGGCTGGTAACTGCTCAGTTGCGGATCGAGCAAACGCTGCGTGCGTGTGGCGTCGCGTTCCAAGGCGACGCGGTCGATTTTGCCCGTGGCCAGCAGCGGCAATTCGCCGCGATACTCGTAACGGGTCGGCAGGTGATAGGCCGGCAGTTGCGCCGCCAGAAAGGCGCGAATCTCACTGGGGCCCGCTTCGCCGACGATGAACGCGATCAGATCGGTCTGCGAGCCCTTGCCGCGAATGGCGACCACCGCCGCCACTTGGATCTGCGGGTGCTCGATCAGCAGCGTTTCAATCGTGCTTGTTTCAATGCGGTAGCCGCGTACCCAAATTTGGTTGGCCGCTCGGCCCAGGTACTCCAGATTACCGGGCGAGCCGTCGGGACGGGGTTTGAAACGCGCCAAATCGCCGGTTCGGAACAAACGCGAGCCGCGTTGCCCGCCGAATGGGTCGGGACGCAACAGTTCGGCTGTTTTGATCGGCTGATTCACGAAACATTCGGAGGTGACGCGGCCGCCGATACACAGCTCGCCGGGGACACCGGTCGGCACCGGTTGACCCTGAGGATCGAGCACCGCGACCCAGCTCGAGCCACGTGGGTGACCAATCGGGATACGCGTCGGTGCCGCGGTTTCAAACCAAGTTGACGGCACTTCAAAAGCCGTTGTGCAAATGCCCATTTCACTGGGACCGTAACTGTTTATCAATCGGGCACGGTGCTTCAGCGGCGTTTCGGCCCAAAGTTCCAGGATTTCCGGCGCCAGCGTTTCGCTACCGGACAGCACCACGCGCAAATGCTGCAGGCGCGCTTGGCCGTGCGTGCGCACCAAGCTGTCGAGCCAGTTTTGCAGCAAGGTTGGCGGTGCAATCAGGTGGGTGACGGCATGCACGCCGATTAAGTGGGTCAGCCAATCACCGTCGTGGTGGATCTCGGCGGCGGTGACAACCGCCACCCCGGCGGCCAGCGGCGCCAGAATTTGTTCTATCCCCATGTCCTGCGCCAACGGGCTCAACAACAGCATGCGATCGCCCGGCTGGAAGCGGAACAGCCCCAACACGGCGCGCAAATGGTTGTGAATCAGTTGATGGCTCAGTAACAGGCCGCGTGGATTACCCTCGTTATCGGTGGTGTATGCCAGCAAGGCGCCTTGTTGCGGTGTCGGTAAAGGCAGGTTTGCGACGGCGTAATCGTCGTCGGTCAGCACTTCGTCCAGTTGGTCGTAAAAAATTTGCAGGGCGCGGTGGCGCGGTAAACGCGTCTCCAAATGACGCTCGCACAAGATGACGCGAATTTTGGCGTCGTGGATTTGCCAGCTCAGGCGGGTGGGCGAGTGGTTGGGGTTGAGCGGGACCAACACGCCGCCGGCGCGCATGACCGCCAGCCAAGTCATCGGCACATAATAATGATCTTCCAGGAAAAACGAGACGCGGTCGCCGGGTTGCAAACCCTGCGCGCGCAGGTACAGCGCCAGGCAGTTCGCTTGGTGCAGCAATTTACCGCGTGTGAGGTTACCGCGGTCCGATAAAATCGCCGGTACCTCGGGGCGTTGTTTGGCCTGTTCTTCAAAGTTTGTCCAGAACAAGCCTTGCTCAAATTCCATTTCCGGGCGCGGTCGCCCGGCCGACAGCAGCGCGTGGTGTTCGCGCGCATTGAGCCACACTAAATCGCACAGCGGCTTTTTGTTGTCGGCCGTTATCGAGGCCACCAGGGTGATGAAGTGGTTGATCCAGCGCTGGATGGTGGTCGCATCGAACAGTTCGGTATTGTAGTGGAAGGAGCCGTGTAAACTGCCGTCCACCAAGCTTTCCCACATCACCAGCGACAAATCCAGCTTGTTGGCCTGTAGTTCGTATTCGTTGAGCGTACCGTTGATGTTGGCGAACGACAGTTCTTCGCTGGGCATATTGCGCAACGAAAACATCACCTGAATCAGCGGGTGATGGCTGAGGTCGCGTTCGGGCTGCACGACTTCGACAATTTTCTCGAAGGGGATTTCGCCGTGCTCGAAGGCCTGCATTGAGGTTTCGCGCACCTTCTGCAAAAACCCCAGAAAGGTCAGGTGGCGACGCGGTTGCAGGCGCAACGGCAAGGTGTTGACGAAGGGCCCCATCAGGCCTTGCCACTCCTCGGTACCGCGATTGGCAACGGGCAGGCCGATCACCAAATCATCGGTGCGGCACAGGCGCGAAAGCAGCGTGGCCCAAGCGGCCAGCAACACGCTGAACACGCTGCTGCCGGTGCGTTTGGCCATGCCTTCCAGGTTACTGCTCTGCAGCATGTCGAGCGCAAAGGAGACCTGGCTGCCGTGGTACTGCAGCCGCGGTGTGCGCGCGCGGTCGAAGGGCAAATCGAGAATCGGCGGTGCGCCGGCGAGATGGCGTTCCCAATATGCCAAACTCATGGCGGCGTCGTCTTCGAGCTGGTAGGCCCGTTGACGGCGGCTAAAATCGGAATATTGACTGCCGAACAACGGCGGCCGGTCGGGTTGGCTGTCATGGAATGCGGCGTAGCGTTCGCCCAGCTCGCGACAAAACAGGTGAATCGACTCTTGGTCACCCACCAACTGGTGCATCGTCAGTAATAAGGTGTAATGATCCTCGGAATTGCGAATTAGGAACAGGCGCAGCAGCGGTAAACGGGTTAAATCAAAGGGGACGTGCGCCTGGGTGGCGGCCAAATCGCTTAACTGCGCCTTTTGTTGTTCGCGTTCCATTGGGCGCCAGTCGAGGCGATCCAAGGTGAGCGAGGCGTGTTGGTGAATAAGCTGGTGCGGGACGCCGTTGCGCACGGGAAAGGTGGTGCGCAGAATTTCGTGGCGGTCGACAATGCCGGCGATGGCGCGTTCGAGCGTGGCGACGGACAACGGACCCCACAGGTCGATCGTCGCTTGCAAGCGGTTAGCTTGGTTGTCGGGCTGAAGCTGCTCGAGGAACCAAACCCGTTGCTGCGCAAAGGAAAGGGACGGCGCGTAATCTTCCAGAATTTTTTCTTTTTTGGTGAGAAAAGTTTTCAATTCTTCGGCGACCGCCTCAATTTTCATTTGCAAAGATGAATTCAGCGAACCATTGGGCGCATGGGTTTGCAATCGGCCATCTTCCATCCAGATTTTCACGCCTCGGGCGTTCAGTTCAAGTAGAAGATTGCGAATTTCACGAGTTTCGGTTCCCGACCACGAGCCGAATGGTTCTTGTGGGTTCATGCAGAGACACCTTTGCTTTGAATCATAATGCACGGCGGCGGGTGCGGTAAACCGCCGACGTAGAAAGCGGACACAACTGGAAAAGCCGGACCGTTAAGACTATCGAGGACGCTGTGGAAACATCGCTGCGCATGGATCACACGGGCAAGACCAATGATTCTGGTGTTGAAAGGTGTGGTTAGGGAGCGGAGCAGGGCAAACATCGTGAGACAACATTCGGATAAGGACGATCTTGGTGGAAACAGCGCTGTCAGCGCCTTCCATTTTAACCCCAAAAGGCGAGATTTCGGATCAATGAATACGCGCCGAGGTGATGCACGGACAAAGGGCGTATTCGCCGTCGGCGCAATCCAAATCGCGGTGATTGAGGAAAACAACCGAACATTATTTCAGGTTCTGGAATCTCACTTCAAATCAATTGAAGGAGGTGTGGTCTCTATCACGGAAAAGGACGAGTGGGCAAACTTTCTCATAGTTGGGAAAGTGTGTCAAGAACCCGACTTTGCCAACTTTGGTAAAAATCCAACCAGGAATAATTTGGTGAAAACTTCGGTGTGGCCGAAAGGATTGCGGGATAAGTTTGTTGCTGTATGGGGCGAGATTCAATAAGGCCTCTATCGGCATTTCCACGTCCGCCCTCTGTGATTTGGGGCACTTTGTCGGCTTTTTTGTTTAACCTTGTCCCTGCTTTGTCGGTCTTTGCCGTATCTGCTCGGGTCTCCGTCATCCGCCCGTCCGTGACATCACGCGTTTTTTCACGCACTTACCCGTGAAAATGCGGCCTCCGGCCCATTTACAGTGTTACAATCGCCGCGCGGCGAGATCTGGGCATGCCTTTCGCTGGTTACCGTTGCCCACCTTTTGCGGTAAAATCCGGCGGCGGCTTCGTCGCTTGCCTTTCGTGCTTGAGGAGTTTTCATGTTTGGTTCCGTTGGTTTTCAAGAAATTCTGCTGATATTGGTGATCGCATTTATCGTTTTCGGTCCCAAACGTCTGCCTGAAATCGGTCGTTCCCTCGGTAAAGGGTTGCGCGAGTTCAAACGCAGCACTTCCGGTTTGGTCGATTCGCTCAACGACGAAGTTCAGAAACCCGTCTCGGAAACACCTGCCACCCCGCAAGCACCCAAACCCGCCACCGCGCCGCCGCCCAGCCCACAAAGCCTGGTTCAAAACCCCGCCAATCCCGCGCCTTCCGATCAAGTTGAAGAAGTCGTGATCGATCTCGATCAGGAAGCGAAAAAATAATATGAGCGATCCCAATCAAATGGGGTTCTTCGACCACCTTGAAGAACTTCGCACGCGTTTGATTAAAAGTGTCGGCCTGTGGCTGATCGTGTTTGTGATTTGTTTTTTCTTCTCTAAGGAGATCTTTGCCTGGCTGGCTGAACCCTTGGCCGCCATTTCAAAATCAGAACACCTGTTTGCTGCAACCCGCTTCGAAGAACCCTTCCTCGCCAACATGCGCGCCGCTTTTTGGTCCAGCCTGATTCTCAGCAGTTTGATCTTCTTTTATCACTTCTGGGGTTTTGTGGCGCCCGCACTCACCAAACAGGAAAAATGGTTTGCCGTACCCTTCATCATCTTTATGGCGCTATTTTTCATCGCGGGCTGTCTGTTCAGCTTTAAGTACGTCTTTCCCAAAGCCCTCAGTTACCTAATGGAATGGAACGGCAGCGAGCTCAACGCCTTCACCCGTTCCAGCTACCTGCACATGCTTTTTTTGTTTGTGATGGGTATGGGTATTTCCTTTGAGCTGCCTCTGGTCTTGCTGTTCCTGGCCAAGGTCGGCCTGGTGACGAGCTCGTTCCTTTTGGACAAGTTCCGCTACGCCGTGGTGATTATCTTCATCGCGGCGGCGATCATTACCCCGACGCCGGATCCCTTTATGCAAACCTTCCTGGCCGCGCCGATTCTGTTGCTGTACTTGCTGGGCACCTTCTTGGCCTGGCTGGTTCAAAAGAAAGAGGATGAAGCTTTTGAAGCCGCCATTGAAGGCCAGAGTGATGACGAATCAACCGCCGTCGACGAATTCCCGCGCGGCTAGCCCGAAATGAGGCCATCGATGAAGTTAAACGAATTATTGCCGTTGTTGCGCGCGCCTGGCTGTGGTCGTGCGCTGGCGTTAAAAGATCAGCGTTTGGTGTGTGAGGAATGCGGTTTCGCCTTTGAAACCGATCCACACGGCATTCACGTTTTGTTGCCAGGCGAGGCGCAGACCTGCGTGGCACCGCCTGCCGCGAAACCCGCCGCCGACGTTTAGGAAGAGGAAACC
This sequence comes from Holophagae bacterium, assembly GCA_030429565.1. Classification (GTDB taxonomy): domain Bacteria; phylum Acidobacteriota; class Holophagae; order Acanthopleuribacterales; family Acanthopleuribacteraceae; genus Acanthopleuribacter. The sequence continues at coordinate 385,579 of JAUIFE010000004.1, forward strand.
ATGGAAGATTTAACCGAACTTTACGCGATTATCGATCGCTTCGACAAAGCGCGCATTTTGGTCGTGGGCGACATGATGCTCGACCGTTTTATTTGGGGCAAGGTCTCGCGCATTTCACCCGAAGCACCGGTACCGGTGGTGCAGGTCACCAAGGAATCGGCCCATTTGGGCGGCGCCGCCAACGTGGTGTGTAACTTAGAAGAGTTGGGCAGCACGTCCGTGCCGGTGGGTTTGGTCGGCAACGACGCTCCCGCGTACACCTTTCGCGGTTTATTGAGCGAGCGCGGCGTTGATTTGGCCGGCATGGTCACCGACGACGATTTCACGTCGATTCAAAAGACACGCATTATCGCCCAGCGCCAGCAGGTGTGTCGCGTTGATCGCGAGGGCGAAAACGTACTGACCGCCGCACAAAACGAAAAGGTGCGCGCCAGTGTATTTGCCCAGTTGGACGGCGCCGATGCCGTCATTGTCAGCGATTACGGTAAAGGCACGATTACGCGGCCGTTGCTGGAGGCGGTAACCGCCGCCGCCGGCGAAAAAATCATTAGCGTCGATCCCAAGGAACAAAATTACGATCACTACCACAACGTGACCATCTTGACGCCGAACCGCAATGAAGCGGAAGGCATGGCCGGTGTGCGCATTAAAGACGCCGCCGGCCTCAAAGCCGCCGCCGCCAATATCTTTGGTCAATTGGATTGCCGACTGTTGCTGATCACCTTGGGTGAACACGGCATGGCTTTGTTCCACGCGCCCGATGATATGGTGCACATCCCGACCCAGGCGCGCGAAGTGTTCGATGTCAGCGGCGCGGGCGATACCGTCATCGCGACTTGGACGCTGGCACGCGCCGTCGGTGCCACCCCGCGCCAAGCCGCCGTGCTGGCCAACGCCGCCGCCGGCGTGGTCGTCGAAAAGCTGGGGACGGCGACGCTAAACCGCGACGAGCTGCGCCAGGCCTTGACGCGTTGGAACCAAAGCGATAACCGCCCTCCGTTTGTGTAACCAATCGTTCGGTCGTGTTATCGGCTTTTTTCGCACCAAGGTTGAGAAGTTGATCTGAAGAAACGATCCTCCAGTGATTCAGACGCCCACAAAACATTAGAGAAACCCGTTTATCTATTTGCCACAAACAGGGAAGAGGTCGAAGTCATGACATTGTTTGAGCAAGGCGCGCTGTTTCACCAACAGGGCGCACACCAACAGGCTGAAGAATGTTACCGCAAGGTTTTGGTGCAAAAACCCGACCACCAAAACGCATGGAACAATTTAGGCATTTTACTGGGATCCTTAGGCCGTTTTGACGAGGCGGAAACGGCCTATCGCAAGGCGCTGGCGATCCAGCCCGACGATCACCAAGGCTGGTACAACTTGGGTCTTTGCCTCGGCGAACTCGGCCGCGAGGATGAAGAAGCAGCCGCTTATCGCAAGGCGATTGAACTGGAACCCAACGATGACAAAGCCTGGTACAACCTCGGCCTTTTGCTTACCGCAGGCGACCACGCGGAAGAAGCGTTACATGCTTTTCGCAAGGTGGTCGCGATTCAACCCGACGATCACGACGCTTGGTACAGTTTGGGCCGGTTGCTGGCAAACCTCGAACAGGTCGATGAAGCGGAAGCAGCTTACCGAAAAGCACTTGAGTTACACCCCGACCATGACGCGGCGTGGTTCAATTTTGGTTCCTTGTTGGAAGACCTTGATCGCTTGGAAGAGGCCGAAGCGGCCTACCGCCGAACGCTTCAGCTAACACCCGAACATAACGACGCCTGGCGCAACCTAGCCAATGTATTGTGCGACCTGGAACGGGATGAGGAAGCCGAAGCGGCCTACCGCAAGGCGCTGGAAGGAAACCCCGACGATGGCGAAACCTGGAATAATTTGGGCATTTTGCTGGGTTTCTTGGGGCGCGCTGTTGATGCGGAAGCGGCCGTGCGCAAGGCGCTTGCCATCAACCCCAACCAAGGTGAAACCTGGTACAACCTCGCCATTGTATTGGACGGTCTCGATCGACCGGCCGAGGCTGAGGCCGCCTATCGCAAGGCGGTGGCGATCCAACCGGACAATGGCGCGGCCTGGCACAATCTAGGCATGCTGCTGGAAAAAACAAAGCGGCCAAAAGACGCGGAAGCAGCTTATCGCAAAGCGCTGGATGGAAACCCCGCACAACGCGGCACCTGGCTTCGCCTCGGCACCTTACTGGCCGAGCGGCAGCAGGAACAAGCGGCGGAAGCGGCGTTCCACAAGGCGATTGCATTGGAACCGGATGAATTCTCGCCTTATTACAATTTGAGTTGTCTCAAGGCCAAAACGGATGGGCCCGCGGCTTTGGCTTGGTTGCGCAAGGCATTCGCGCGTAATCCTTTGGACGTACCCAAATGGGCCGCCAACGATCCCGACTTGGATCCGTTACGCCCTTTGCCCGAGTTCCAGAAAATCATCAACGCGTTTCAATCACGGAAAGGTTAATCCCCGTTTGGCAACGACACGAACCTTGTACCGCGCCCTGATGACGGCCTGCACCGCAATAAATGAGTGAGGGCGTGGCCAGGACGAACCGTTTCCAATAATGTGCCACTGATCCCGATGACCGTGATTAAGGTGGCTAACGGCCGCCCTGGTTTTTGCCGAAGCTACGGGAAGGCGGCGCCGAACAACCGCACATTGCAATAGGGGTTGGGCGCTTTTTACCTGGGGGAAATGCCACATGTCCGATGCCAAAGACACCGAAAACTCAGCCACAGGTTCCAAAAAACCGCCCTACCGACCGAAGCCGTTAACCAGCTTGTACCCCGTTGCGGCCTTTGATGCACAAGAAGCCGATGAGCTATTCAGCAAAGCACTCTTGCTCCACTGCAGGCAATCATACAAATTAGCGGAAAAGTTTTATTGGCAGTCGATTAAGAAAAACCCCGATGATCATCGCCCCTATCACCATCTGGGCCTTCTTTACCGTACCTATAAAATCCCGGAAAAGGCGGAGGCCGCCTTTCGCAAGGTACTTGAACTAAAACCGAACGATGCCGACGCGTGGCGGGCACTGGGGAATTTACTGGAAAAGAATGGCCGGATGGAAGAGGCCGAAGCCGCCTACCGGAAAGTGGTTGTTCTGAAACCCTATGAAGGCAATAGTTGGCGGTGCCTGGCGGAATTGCTCGAGAAAGTTGGTCGCCTCGAGGAGGCGGTAACCGCCTATCTCAAAACCATTGAGGTTGAACCTGACTTCGGTTACGACTGGTCTTATCTGGGTCAGATTTTCGAGGCCCTTGGCCGGAAGGAAGAGGCGATTCGAGCTTACCGCAAAGCCGTTTTGTACGAATCCGATGACGCCGATGCTTGGGTCAAACTCGGCTCGTTGTGGCACGATCTGGGCCAATTGGCTGATGCCGAAGATGCTTTCTGTCAGGCGCTTTACAGTTTTTCAGAGGATGGCCAAACCTGGTATAGGCTGGCGGTTTTGCTATGGGACCTTGATCGAAGCGGTGAGGCGGAAGCCGCTTTTCGCCAGGCGCTAAGCGTGGATCCCGATGATGATTTTGAATGGCAAGAGCTTGGTAGGGTTGCCCAAGGTCTTGGCCGCAAAGAGGAGGCTGCGGCCATCTGCCGCCAAGTGCTTGAACAAAACCCCAAACCCATTGAGGCCGTGATCGGCTTGGGTCATGTTTTGGTTCAACTGGGATGCGAAGCGGAGGCGGAAGCCGCCTATCGCAAGGCGATTGCCATTAATGCTAATTCATTCCACGCCTATTGCGGGCTGGGTTTCCTAAAGGCAGCGAGCGAACCGGCCGCAGCCTTGCAATGGTTGCGACAAGCCGGCGCCTGCAACGCCTTCCGCACCCTTTATTATATCGGTAATAATGCATTGTTTGATCCGCTAAGGTCATTGCCAGAGTTCCAAACACTCATCGAGGAGCTACAACACGAGCAAGAAAAAGCGCGGCTGTAAGAATTGCTCGTACCGCATTAATCAACTTTTTTAAGATCAGATGGCAAGGCAAACGTACCAAGCCATCGTTCCAAGCCAGGACACCCGTTCCAAGCCAGGACGTTCCAAGCCAGGACACCCTCTTTTCGCGTTCCAAGCCCTCGTTCCACGTTCCAAGCCAGGACGTTCCAAGCCAGGACACCCACTTTTCGGGGACCCAAGCCAGGACACCCACTTTTCGCGTTCCCAAGCCAGTGAAGCGTTCCAAGCCAGGACACCCACTTTTTGCGATTTTTTGTAAAAAATGAAGGGCCGTGACAGGGGCTGTCTCGTTGGGGCATTAAGTTGCCAGGTGTGCTTATCCGAAAAATTTGGAGGTCAACTCATGACACGTCCTCGCTCCCTGGTAATCGACGATCAGCGTGAAGGCTTTTATCATTGCGTATCGCGCTGTGTGCGCCGTGCCTTCCTGCATGGTGTGGATTCACAGACCGGAAAAAATTACGAATATCGAAAAGTTTGGGTGCATCAGCGCCTAAAATTCTTGGCACAAGTCTTTTGGATTGATGTAGGTGGCTATGCGGTGATGGACAATCACGTGCACATGTTGCTCCGAAACAGACCCGACTTATCACAGCCAGCTTCCCCACGCGAAGTCGCCTATCGCTGGCTACTTCTTTATCCCAAACGACGCGATGCTAAGGGTTTGCCGCTCGAACCTTCTGAAAAGGAGATGAACCAACTGCTAGCTGATGAGGCACGTATTGCCGAATTGCGTCAGCGACTTGCCTCCATTTCCTGGATTATGAAATGTTTGAAGGAGTACATTGCGCGCAAAGCGAACAAGGAGGACGGGTGTACCGGACGATTTTGGGAGGCGCGTTTCAAGTGCACCGCGCTTTTAGATGAAGCTGCTGTATTGGCATGTTTGGTTTATGTTGACCTTAATCCGATTCGCGCAAAGGTTGCGGAAACACCTGAGACTAGCTTCTTTACTTCTGCGGAGGAACGCATCAGGAAGCAGGTCGTGTGCCAAGGTAATGATCGGCCTGATACGGGGTTGCGAAAGTTTGAATTGAGCGATACTGCCGGCCAAGTTGCATCTGAGGATTGGCTTTGCCCGCTTAGCGATCAAGCAAACCGACGGGGGGTACTCTCTATTGACCTGCTGTGTTACCTCGAAATTTTGGACTGGACGGGTCGACAGCTCGTTACAGATAAGCCCGGTGTAATTCCGAAACATTTACCGCCGATTTTGACGAGGTTGTCGATAAATCCTCGCCATTGGCTCGATAGTGCCGCACGTTTTGGAAAACTATTCTCGGTGGTTGCAGGAACGGAAACGCACATGAAGGAGGCAGCGGCAAGAATGGGTCAAAAATGGGTTCGTGGCGTCCGCACAGGGAAAACAGCGTTCCTTGAGTAACTACTAGGTGTTAGAGGGCTCCTTGCCAAGAACAAAAATTGAAAAAGTACTGCGGACTGAAGTCTGCCAGGATTTTTGTGTTTGAAATTCGGCTTTTCAAGGAAGGTAGGAAATTAAATAGGAATCGACTTGCTCGAAAAGGGATTCCTCCTGAGGCGTGACCTAAAATGGAATAGTGTTTTTTTCGACCATCCCTTCAATTCAAGGACAAAAGTGCGCTTCCAGCGCTCAATAAAAATACGCTAGATGAAAAAACAGGTGCCAAGGCTTGATCTTGTGGTAAGCGACCGATGTTGCCATTGGATTGGTGGCTGCACTAGCAAAAAGTGCTAGCAAAAAGTGGGTGTCCTGGCTCGGGGTGGGTGTCCTGGCTCGGGGTGAGCCCTAACGAAAAGTGGGTGTCCTGGCTCAGTGGATTTGTGGCTGCGCTGGCAAAAAGTGGGTGTCCTGGCTAAGTGCTGCTGCTGGCTCAGTGCTCTGGCTCAGTGGGTGTCCTGGCTCAGTGCTGGCTCAGTGCTCTGGCTCAGTGCTGGAATCTGATGACCGATAAATTAGTGGGAGCGTGGCCAGGATGAACCGTTTTCAATCATGCGCCGCTGAATCTGATGACCGTGATTAAGGTGGCTAACGGCCGCCCTGGTTTTTGCCGAAGCTACGGGAAGGCGGTGCCGAACAACCGCACATTGCAATAGGGGTTGGGCGCTTTTTAGCTGGGGGGAAATGCCGCATGTCCGATACCAAAGACACCGAAAATCCGCCCTGGCAACCGAAGCGGTTCACCCGGCTGGACCCGGTTGCGGCCTTTGATGCACAAGAAGCCGATGAGCTTTTCAGCAAAGCGCTCCTCCTGCACTGCAGGCAAGCATTCCGAGTAGCGGAACAATTTTATTTGCAGGCGATTGAGAAAAAACCCGATTTCCACCGGCCTTACCAACTTCTGGGCATTTTTTACAGCAACTATCAGACCCCGGACCAGTCAATGGCAGCCTTTTGCAAGGCACTTGAGATTAAACCCGACGATGGCGAAACCTGGTGGGAACGGGGTCGTTTGCTGGAAAAGCACGGGCGTTTGGAAGAGGCCGAAGCAGCCTATCGCAAGGTGATTGAATTGATGCCTTGCGAAGGAAAAGGTCGCCGAAGCCTTGCGGAATTACTCCAGAAAGTCGGTCGGTTGGAAGAGGCGAAAGCCGCTTACCTCAGTGCTATTGAGGTCGAACCCGACTTCGGCTATGCCTGGTCCTATCTGGGGGAGGTGCTGGAGGAACTGGGGCATAAAAACGAGGCGATAGGCGTTTACCGCAAGGCCGTTCTTTATGATCACGACGATTTCCATTCATGGGTCAGCCTGGGAGCTTTATGTCACGACTTGGGTCAGGTAGCGGATGCCGAGGACGCCTTCTGTCATGCGATCTATCGAGTCCCAGATGAAGGCGGCACCTGGTACAGGTTTGCGGTTTTGCTATGGGACCTTGACCGCAACGCGGAGGCAGAAGCCGCTTTCCGCCAAGCGTTGCCGGCGGACGCCGACATCGATCATGAATGGGTGGCGCTTGCAAAGGTTGCCAAAAGTCTCGGCCGCAAAAAAGAAGCTGCCGTCTTGTGTTGTCAAGCGCTTGAACAAAACCCCGAACCCATTCAGGCCGTGATCGGATTGGGTCATGTTTTGCTTCAACTGGGCTGCGAAGCGGAGGCGGAAGCCGCCTATCGCAAGGCGATGGCCATCGACGCCAAGGCTTTCCACGCTTCTTACCATCTGTGTTGCCTCAAAGTAAAAAGCGAGCCAGACACGGCCCTCGCCTTGTTGCGACAAGTCGGCGCCTGTAATGCTTCTTTTGCACTCCGACGTATCGAAGATGAGCGCGTGCTCGATCCGTTACGGACATTGCCGGCGTTCCCGGCATTGGTTGCGGCGCTGGAACGCCTGGAAATCGAACAAAAAATGTGATGCTGCAGGTATGTTTCGATTCGCGATAATTCATCAATTTGGTGGGTGCATTGGCTCGGGACCATCCTGGCTGATGCTGGTGGAAACACAAGACGAATTGCATCTGTTAGGGGTTTGGCCGATTTTCAGACTTTGCTTGCGACGTTTAGGCCTTAAAAAGCAACGAAATATTCGAATCTAAACCATGTCGGAGCAACGGTTTGGATTAGGTAAACCATGGCCAAAGCGCGTTAGTAGGCAAGAGCAATGTTATTGATACGAGGGTGATCTAATCGAGACAGAAGACTTTTACCGGCGGGCGTTACAAGCAGACCCCGCAAATGTAACAGCTTGGAATGATTTGGCTGTTTTGCTTGATGGCTTAGGTCGTATCGAAGAGGCCGAGGCGGCTTATCGACAGGCCTTGACGTTTGAACCCAATCACGCCGACCTTTGGTTTAATTTAGGCACCTTGGTTGACAGCCAAAGGCGAGAAAAAGAAGCGGAAGCGGCTTACCGCCAAGCGCTTGAAATCAATCCTAATGACCACCAAGCCTGGTATCGCCTGGGGTATTTGCTGGACGATCTGGGGTGTCAGGAAGAAGCGGAAGCGGCTTACCGAAAGGCGCTTGAGATTCAACCCGATGACCACCAAGCCTGGTACTGCCTGGGGTGTTTACTGCAAGATTTGGGGCGCCATGACGAAGCGGAAGCGGCTTATTGCAAAACACTTGAGCATAACCCTGCTGACCACAACGCCTGGTTAAACCTAGGGAACTTACGCGACGAGCGCGGGGCAAAGGAAGTAGCGGAAGCGGCTTACCGCCAAGCGCTTGAGATCAAACCTGATAAACACAAAGCTTGGCACAACCTGGGGTATGTTCTGCACGACCTGGGGCGCCATGAAGAAGCGGAAGCGGCTTACCGCCAAGTGCTTGCGCTCCAACCCAACAACCACCGAACCTGGAACAATTTAGGCCATGTGCTGGGTGATTTGGGGCGCAAGGAGGAAGCGCAAGCAGCTTACAGCAAAGCGCTTGAGATTCAACCCGATAACCCCATTGCCTGGTGCAACTACGGCAATGTGCTGGAATCTTTGGGACGCCATGAAGAAGCGGAAACGGCTTACCGCAAGGCGCTTGAGATCAAGCCCGATGACCACCCTGGCTGGTTTAACCTCGGGCTTTTGTTGGTTTCTTTGGGGCGCCTTGAAGAAGCGGAAGCGGCTTACCGCCAAGTGCTTGCGCTTGACGCTGATAACCACGAAACCTGGTTCAACCTGGGGACTTTGTTTCAAAATCAGAAGCGTTTGGCGGAGGCTGAAACAGCCTATGCCAAGGTGCTTGCCATAAACCCAAACCATGCTCTTACCTGGTTCAACAAGGGCAAACTTTTATCCGATCAGGATCGCTTAGAAGAAGCCGAAAATGCGTATCGTCAGGCATTTGACAAAGAACCGGACATGTTCGGCGCCCTGATCAATTTAGGCGTGGTGTACGGCCGACAGAATCGTCTGGCAGAGCAGGAAAAAACCTACCGCAGGGTACTCGAGATGAAACCCGACAGCGCCGGCGCCTGGTTCAACCTCGGCAAACTCCTGAGTATAACAGGCCGGGAGCAAGAGGCCGAGGCAGCCTATCGCAAGGCGCTTGAACACACACCCGAGAATGCCGACGTGTGGAACATGCTCGGCAATCTTTTCGATGACCTGGACCGCCTCGAGGAAGCGGAAGCCGCCTACCGCAAGGCGCTTGAGTTTAAGCCCGAGCAATATCAGTACTGGCATAATTTGGCAATGTTGCTCGAACGCCGGCAACACTTGGATGAGGCGGAAGTTATTTGCCGCAAAGCCCTCGAACTCGCACCCAATCAGCACCAAATTTGGAACAGCCTCGCCCAAGTGTTGGCGGACCAATCGCGCCTCGCCGAGGCTGAGACCGCCTGTCGCAAGGCGCTGCAATTGGAACCCAGTGATACCAACGCGTGGAACAATCTCGGCAACTTTTTGGCAGAACAAGAGCGGGTGCAGGTGGCCGAAGACGCCTATCGCCAAGCAATGGCGCTTGATCCCCAAAAATACGCAGCTTGGCATAATCTGGGGAATTTGCTGTGCGGCCTTGATCGAATGGACGAAGCCGAAGTGGTTTTCCGCAAAGCGCTTGCGCTTCAACCTGACAACCACGAAGCCTGGTGCGACTTGGGTCGTTTGTTAGAAGACAAAAAGCAAATGGACGAGGCCGAAGCCGCCTACCGTCAAGCGACGGTTGTCGAATCAAGCGAAGCCGCCGGCTATTACCATTTGGCTTGTCTGAAGGCCGAGACTGAGCCGGACCAAGCCATCGCTTGGTTACAAAGAGCCTTAGCGCGCAACGCGGCGGAGGTTTTGGCATATGTCGCAATGGATGCGGATTGGGAGCCGTTGCAGGATCGGCCCGAATTCCAGGCCTTAATCGAGGTATTTCAGTCAGCGGAAACCTAGCCGGCGTTGCGTTGATCAAGTGTGAATTGCCTAAAAAACCATCGTGATCCCTATTAAATCGTCAGGTCGATAAATCAAAGTCTCCGGGAATATGGTAAAAACGGAGATGTCATTTTTTTCGAACCTTGCATAAGCGACAACGGTGCGTGCTTTTGCAGCGTCGTTCGTCGGGGATCGACCATATGATCAAACACGATGCCGTCCGATTGAGTCACTTTGAACGTTACACACCGTTAGCGACAACGGTTTTCTTTGTGCTGTTCTGGATTTATTGGGTGTATCGTGTTGGTTTTGAGGTCTGGCAAAGCTTTCCCGTTTTTGTTTTTGGGTGGACCTTTGCTCATTATTCGCTTTTGACCCTTCTGGCACTTGATCAGTGCCGACAGCGGAAATGGAACTTGAGCAGTTGGCTTTATGCCTGCCGCTGGGAAATCATTTTCTTTTACTGGGTCGTGCCGGCGATTGTGGTGCAGGCGGTTCTGGTCGCTTGGGGGTTCGATTGGGCTTTTGACTACTACCATCAAAAATCCGACAACAACTACAAACCAAGCTTTCCCGCCTTTGCCATCACCTTGCCATTGTGGCCGTTGTTTTTGCTGTTGTGGTACATCCGCGACATTAACCGCGCTGCCGACATTCGCCAAGCCCACATGAATCACCTGCAGGCGGATTTCCATCAACTTCAAGAATGGGTCACAACTTCTGAAAAGACGGCATTGCGAGTTTCCGCGATTTATCAACTGAAACGATTTTACACAGGTGAAGTCCTTGATGGTGTTACTGATCATTTTGAAAAACCAGTTCTTGAGCTGTTCAACGTTCTCTTGACTGAAATTGAGGATGGGGAATCGGAACCAGCAAACGAGGCAATCAAAAGAGCGATTGAGTCCGCCATTTCAGGTACCGGATCAAATTTACGGGGATCAGAGGCGCATCAGAAACTAGGAAAGGTTTACGAGAATTTGGGAAAACAAGAGGCTGCTCTCGAGGAACAGAAAAAAGCTTTAGCTATTGACCCTAAAAATGCGGATGCATTTTTATCTATCGGTAACTTGTGGCGGAATCAGGGCAACATATCCGATGCCTTGGCAGCCTATGAGCGTGCTATTGAAATCAAACCAGACGGAATTGAAGCCTTAAATAATTTAGGGGCATTACTTGGTGAATTGGGAAGGAAAGAGGAGGCAAAAGAAGCTTTTCTAAAAAGTATTGAACAATGGCCTCACGGATTCGCGGGTCCTTTCAATATGGCTTGCCTCTTGTCAGGCGAAAAGCCACAATGCGCACTAAATTGGTTGCGAAAAGCTTTGGAGCGCAATACGCAACGCGTACTCGAACTGGCTGAGACGGACACTGATTTGGATCCGTTGCGGGATTTGCCCGAGTACTCTGCGCTGATCGAGGAGTTTAAGGGGCGGGGGAGTGACCCGCCGAGCTAGCGCTTGGGGCCGATGCGCCAGGTGGCTTTGGCTCTGGAGACGATGTCGCCTGACTCGTCGGTGAGGATCGATTCGATGATTAACTCGCGGTCGGCGGTAATGAGCGTCAGTTTTTCGCATTCGCAGGTGGCGGTCAGCGTGCCGCGCGCTTTTTTGGTGTACTCAATCGATAAACCCGTGATGATGGCGCGTGCGTCTTTGGGGAGCTGGGCGGTCATGGCGAGGCCGGTGACGAATTCGGCCAGGTTCATTTGGGCCAGGGCGTGGATCGAGCGCAGGTGGTTGCGCACGGCGCGGCGGTCGCGGATCTCGGCACGTGCGTAACCCGGGCGGATCTCCTGCACGCGCGGCCCGATGGAACCGGTGTAAGGCACCTTGAAGCCGATCATTTTGTTGAACAGCCACTTGCCGGCGGGTACTTTCTGCATTTTGTGCCAAAGGTTAAGTAAATCGTTGGCCATGGCGGCGCCTCCTGGACAGAAACCGGGTGACGCGGCGGGGCGAACCGGCTTAGAATCGTGTTCTACGGCATTATGCGGCATTTTTCCCCACGCGGGCAAGCTTTCTTCGCGTATGATCTTTTGCTTGAGCTGTGACAGGGCTCACGGAAATTCTTTGTGCGAGTCATTAATGCCCCAGCTCCCGCAAGTAAAGATGAAAAATGGTTATTCATGGGTTCATTGCGAGATTCTTGTGAAAAAAAAGGCGGCCGTGTTTTAGAAAATCGCCTATATTAAGGCCTATCTCCCTTTTGAGTCAATTTGTGTGTGGTTCATTCGCGGTCCGTTCTCGCGGACGCACCAACATCAACCATTACCTATCGTTTTTGCGGACCGGCCGTCTGACGATACCGTGTGAGGTGTAGCATGAGTGAAGTTTCCGAAGTCTCATTCAGTTTAAGGGATCAAGCGTTTCTGAAAGAGTTGGGCATCAGTTGTATGGCGCCCGGTCTGGAGTTTATGTTGCGCGAACACGAGGCGGTCAAAAACGCCGGTTCCCGCTTAGACGAACGAGCTTGCGGTTATCAGAGTCTTGACCTCGACCAATCCACCTTGGAAGCCCTCAGTGAAGAAACCGGTGAAACGGTGGACGAGATCCGCAGCCGGCTGTCCTTAATTCGCGACCTTAAAGAGCCACGCGACCGCTAACTACCCGGCGGGTGGCCGTCCCCGCCAAAAACCCCCACCCAAGAGGGCGTGCTCACGTTTGCGACAATCGCACGCACCTTTGTGATGTGTGACGGCTTTTGCCCTTCGACCACTTGTGGTCAAACCAGATTGTGCTAGATTGGCCCCCCACGACACGGCACCGTGTTGATTCTTTAACACGGCAACGTGTTAAACCTTCAACCGTGCCGGTGTTTTTTTGCCCGCTCGTCGCTTGCCTGTGTTGCCGCCGGCGTCGTTGTTGTTGCGGGCTGGGTGCGCCGCTTGCCCACAAGCGATCCCGATCTACCACCACGTCGCACCCCTGGCTCACCCACGTCACGCGTCGTTCCGTCGCGGCCGGTCGGGTTACGCCTGTTTCGTGCAACCGACGGCCCCAATCCGGGGCATTCACAATCGACACGCAATTGCGCTAAGCCAAAGCTTTTCAAGCTTTTTGGTGACACCTTTGCCTTTCCGCTAGGTTGACTTCGGCCAACGCGGGGAGGAAGGGGATTGCTGCGCCCCCGCTTCCATGGGCGCAACAAAAAAGCGAGCAAAGGAAATGTAATTTTTGTGATTTCGGTTTGTTTACAAAAGAAACACGTGTAATATATCATTCAAATCTCAAATGAATGCCGATCAGCTCCGGCCTTATTTGCTCGGCTCTTCACGCCACTTACACGCCGCCGTGCGTGGTCTATCCCGTCCTTTCCCTTCCGATGCTTCCCCGGTTTTATCGAGCGGGCTTTATGCACCTTTCCCCGGTTTACATTTTGACCGGGCCGGCCGTCGTCTACCCGCACGGCCGGCGTGCGCGCGCCGCTCCACATAGAGGAGAGAACATGTTTCGATTTAGCTTTAAACAGCTTATGGTGACTTTGATGGTCGCCTCCGGCCTCAACCTGATGGCCGATCCCACCCCAGAACTCGATAACGGCGTGCCGGTCACCGGCATTAGCGCCAACCGTAGTGAAATCTGGCGTTTCGCCGTGAATGTACCCGAGGGCGCTGCCAACCTCGAGGTCGCCATCAGCGAAGGCACCGGCGACGCCGATCTTTACGTGCGTTACGGCCAGGAACCGACCACGACCCAATACGACTGCCGCCCTTGGGTTAATGGCAATACCGAAACCTGTAGTGTGGCCGCGCCCCAAGCCGGCACCTACTACGTCAACATCGTTGCCTACCGCAATTTCAGTGGCTTGCGCTTGGTGGCGAGCTACGAAAACGGCCAAACCGCACTGGAAAACGATGTCCCCGTGACCAATATCAGCGCGGCCCAAAACGAAGAACGCGTCTTTTACGTGGACGTGCCCGCCAACGCGACCGACCTAGAAGTGGCGATCAGTGGCGGCAGCGGCGATGCCGATTTGTACTTGCGCCAAGGCCAGGTCCCGACCACGACTGAGTTCGATTGCCGCCCCTGGAAAAACGGCAACACCGAGAGCTGTAGCGAAGCGGCCCCGGTTGAAGGTCGCTACTACGCCATGGTGCGCGCTTACAATAGCTTTCAAGGCTTGCAAATCGTGGCCCGTTACCAGTCCGACGACGGCCCGACCGGCTGCGAAGACACAACCGACAACGCGATTAGTTTGCAAATGCTCGGCGACGGCGCGGTTACCGATCTGACCTACAGTTCGTGGATCCGTTCCGGCGGCGACGTGGCGCGCGATTACGTGATGGAAATTTGCCGTCAACCAACCTACGGTTTGGTCACGGTCCGTGGTGAACCGATTGATTTAAGCAGCGGTTACGATCAAGCCTTCGATTTCAGTTACACGCATTTGGGCCCGCGCGGCAGCAACGACGACAGTTTCGCGGTACGCATTTCGAGCAACGGCAACACGACGGTCAAAACCTTCGCGTTGCGTTTGAACAACCCCACCGTAAACCATCCAGTCCAGCCTACCTGTGGCAACGTCGACGTCGACAATGACAACGACGGCATTCCCGACTGCGCCGAGCAGCCAGGTCACACTTTCTATGGGATGCCGCTGTACGATTGGGGCGCGCGCGTCAACCAAACCGACATCTTCATTGAAGTGGATTACATGGCCGAACACGTGTTGCGCGATTACGACGGCAACGTGATGACCGACAGCAACGGCAACCCTTTGCGCGATCACGGTACCGAACCACTGCGCGAGAGTTTGGATCGCGTGGTGGACATTTTCGCGGCTCGCGGTTACGCGGTTCACTTCGATGTGGGTGACTTGTTTGACCAAGCGCCTGGCTTGGATCCTGCCGATTACGATTTGGGCGCGGGTCAGGCGATTCCCTTCGCCGAATACGTGCACCTCAACCGCTGGACCGATACCTACAACGGTCGCGAAATCAATGTTCCCGGCATGACCGAAGACTTTATGCCGCAATACTTTGAGAACAATCCCGAACGCTTGCGTGCGTTTTATTACTTGCTGTTCGCCAACTCGCAGGGCGGTTCTAACCGTGGCTCCTCGGGTCAGGCACCGGACACCTTCGATTACTGGTTCTACCTGTCGATGGGTGGATCGCGCTGGCGCATGGACGACGACACGCAAGAGAACCGCAACATGTTGATTAACGCCCACGCTTCGACGATTGTGCACGAGTTGGGTCACGTGATTGGTTTCGCGCATGGTGGCGACCCCGAAGTACCGTGGCAAGAAGGCAACAACCTCAACTTCAAACCCAACTACCTGAGCAGCATGAACTACTTATTCCAGTTAATGGGTGTCCCGCGCGAATACAGTGATTACAGCTTGCAGGAAAGTTTGTTGGATCGCTATCAGTTCGAGCGTGACCGCCAGGGCTTTGATATCTGTGGTGATCTGTTGCAGGCACGTCGTCCCGATAACTACCGCTGGGGTCGTTTGGTGAACTCGATCTTCGGTGATCCGGCCTTGTTCCACATCGACTACTCCGACGGTGATAACCCTAGCTTGGACGAAAACGCGATCTCGGAAGCGTCGACGCTGGGTGGTTTGGATTACGATTGCGACGGTTCGGTTAGCCAGAGTAACGGCCGCTTCGACATCAACTTCAGCAACACCTACGATGTGCTGCACGATTACGACGATTGGGGCAACTTAACGCTTTACTACCGTTACTTGAACTACCGCAACGGCAAGTTCTTGGTTTCGCCCAACCAAACCGCGAGACGCGCCAATTCGCCTGGTGAGGTAATCAACAACCTCGATCTGAGCGCTCGGAAAAACGATAAGCCGATCGGTATTCAAGAATGGGTGCCGCCGATGTCATTCTTCGAAGCGATTCATGCCCAACAAAAACGCTAATTTTCTCCAGTCCCTCCAGTCCCTCCAATCCCTCCAACGTTCCTGAGCAGTATTTGGCCAGGTCATCCCGCAAGGGGTGGCTTGGCCTTTTTTCTTTGAGGAAGGGCCATGGGCGTGTTGGTTCCTCTTTTACGGTGATGCGCCAGATGGAAGAAGCCGTTACTTCGACGTGTCAGCAGGGTTGGTTTATTTTTATTGAATGCCAGGCTGGTGGATGCTCGTTTATTGGCTGGGAAGGGAAGGGCGATTGACTTGTGTTGCCCTGTTTTAATTGAGTGCGCCTGGCGGAAGGAGCCGTTCTTCGCATTTCTTTGAGGAAGGGCGATTGGGGTTTCGGTTCCTCTTTTACGGTGATGCGCCAGATGGAAGAAGCCGTTACTTCGACGTGTCAGCAGGGTTGGTTTATTTTTATTGAATGCCAGGCTGGTGGATGCTCGTTTATTGGCTGGGAAGGGAAGGGCGACTGACTTGTGTTGCCCTGTTTTGATTGAGTGCGCCTGGCGGAAGGAGCCGTTCTTCGAATTTCTGGATTGTTGGGCGATTGGTAAGGTCGCTTCTCTGATGCGTTGTGGCGCCTGGCCGCGGACGTGCTTTGGTGTTGCCGTTGGCGTGGTTCCCTCTATCATTTTTTCTTCCCAAAAGCCTTTCACAGATTAGAAGGTTTTTGGGAAGAAAAAATGTCCTCGGTATGGGCGTTGGCTGGTTCGGCCATTCGGCCGGTTATGGTTCGGTTATCAAGAAAGGCCCACCGGTTGTTGTCGGTGGGCCTCGTTTTTTTTAACCGGCGTTGGCGCTGCAAACGGTTTCTGTGGCTGCGATTGTTGGTTCCTGCTTGACGTGCCAGACGCGGGCCAAGGCGATGGCGGCGATCCAGATGAGGGCACCGATGCCGCCGATGCCGAGCCAGAGCTGGTCGGTAGGTACCCGTTTCATGATCCACAAGCCGAGCGGTGGGCCGACGAGTAAACCCACCGAGGCACAAGCGGTGTAGACGCCCATGTACTCGCCGGTTTTTGCGCCGGCGCGTTCTGCGACCAAGGTGTTGGAGAACGGCAGCGACAGCATTTCACCGAAGGTCATCACCAACACGCAGACGCAGACCCAGCCGAAGGAGGTGCCGAGCATGAGGAGCGTGAAGCCCAGGGCGAAGAGGAACGAGCCGATGCCGAACAGACGCACGTGGTTGAAACGGTCGACGCTGTGGACGAGCGGCATTTCCAGTAACAGGATGGCGACGGAGCTTACGGAGAACACCATGCCGATCATGCGCTCGGAGAACACCAAATCCTGTTTCAGGTACAGCGGGAAGGTGCTGAAGAATTGGAAAATCATGATGAAAAAGAGGGTGACCAACAGCATCAGCGCCATGAAGGGGCCGTCACGGAACGGTGAACCTTGGGCTTTGCCGGCAGCGGTGGTTTCGGCGCTGGGTTTGGCATTGGCCGGGGCGTGGTTGAAGAACCAGCGGACCATCAGCATGAACGCGATACCGGCGGAGATGCAGGTCAAGCCGTCGACGATGAAGATGAGGTTGTAATCCGCTTCGGCGAGATAGCCGCCGACGGCCGGACCGATGCCCATCCCCAAGGTGCCGGCCAAGCGCAGGATCGTGAAAGAACGGGTGCGGTTGGCGGGTTGGGCGTTTTCGGCGACGGCGGTCATGATGGCGGGTCGAAAGGCATCGGCGAGCAGGCTGATCAGAAAACAGCCGACGGTTAAGGCGGCAAAGCCTTCCAGAAGCAGGAAGCCGAGGAAACCGAAACCGGAACCAAACAGCGCGAGGGTCATGATGCGGGTTGCGCCAAAACGCTCAGCCAGACGGCCGCCCAGGTAGGAACCAAGGACGGAGCCGAAGCCGAAAGCGAGCAGTAACACGGCGGCCTGATCTTCATTGAGGCCGCGGCTCTGGGTGAGGAATAAGGTCAAGAAGGGGAGGACCATGGTGCCGGCGCGGTTGACCAGCAGCACAATCGCCAAAATCCAAACGGCGCGAGAAACGCCTTTATAGGTGTCGCGGTACCAATGTAAAAAAGATCTCATAACTCACCCCAAGGTGGTGCCATACGGTTGTCGCGTTGCAGAGACGCGGGTTAACGATTGCCCCACGGTCCTTGTACGGTAAACCGCCGACGGAAGGTGCAAGATACATCCTTAGCGGTCAAAGTGCCATGGGTTTTTAGCGAGTCACCACCGTCGGCGGTGAAACCAGACGGTGGGTGGGGGCAAAGCAAGTGACGCGCCAACCCTTCGTATAAAGTGAAAAGGTTGGGGCGCAGGCGTCGGGCGCTGCGAAACAATCGCTGCGGGTGGTTTGGATCAAATTTAGATATCAATTTGGATCGTATTATATCTATGTGAATAGGGTTCTTTGCCGTGTCGGCACAAATGTCGGCACGCCGACAACGCTTTTGTTACCGTTTTGTCCGTCACTTTGTGGTACTCAATTTTTTAAGCACTTGGTTTTATTGGCGCTTGTTTCACGTTGGGGCTTTTCTTAGTCGCGATGAACTACTTTTGGCATCGGCCGTGCTATGTCCTGCTGTGCCGAATGTGGGTCTTCTAACGCGACTTCCGAACACAGGCTTTGACTCCTCTCGTTGCGCGTCGCGACCCTTCACCCCATTCGGCTTCTTATCTTTTCCTCAGGGAGGGCGCCATGGATGTCGAACAAACCGCTTGCGAAGATTTGGCCTTGTTTTTTAACGCGTGCATGGCCGCGACCCGTCCCGCCCAAGGGGTTAGCTTGCGCCGTCAGGCCAATCGCGGCGTTTATTTCTTGCATCGTTACGTGTGCTGTAATTATCGCGATCTTTATTTGCGTGTGTTGGCGTTGCCGATCAACGACTTCAACCGCTTATTGGTCGTGCGTAATTTGTTGACCCATGCACGCGGTGTGACCTTTGAACAACGCCGCTTGGAAAACCAATTGATCACCCAGGTGTTGCCGTTTATGCCCGCCAACCGCGTGTATCGCTGTTTTTTGGATATCTGTCAAAGCGGGGTTAACAACCGCCGCACGCGCGCGGTCATGCAGGCTTACATTAACGGTCGCCCCGATTTGGCCTTTCACGCGGTTAAGTATCGCGGCAAATTGAAGCGCATCATTCGCCACATTCATATGAAGGTGCCGGCTGAGATTTACGATTACTTGCAACGCGGCGCGACGGCGCGTGAACGGTGGGAAACGCCGTTGTTTGATCGTATCCGCTTGGTTCATTACCAAAAGAGTGGGCTTTACGACTTGCCGTTTGCCGTTGCTGAAACGCTTGCCGACAGGTTTGGCGTGCCGCGTGCGCGTTTGCTTGAACGGATGAAGGAGCGGTTGACCGCCAAGGAAACGGTTCGGTTGAACAACACCATGACGCGCGAAAAAGTGCGCCATGCCGATGCCATGGCCTCGGCGCCGTTGTTAACCGTAGCCAACGCCGCCCTGGCTTTGCCGCCTTCCGAGCGAGGTCGCTTTGACCGTTTGCTGGCACAGGCAGCGGCGCGTACCGCCGCCAAGGTGCAGCGCCGTTATGGGCGGGTGGCGTTGGTGATTGATAACAGCGATTCCAGTTATCGGCGCAATGAGCCGTCCACGCGGACGCTGCCGCTCGCTTTGGCGTTGGCGTATGTGTTGCCACATTGTAGTCAATCCGTTTCGTTGTTTTGGAGCAGTGCGCCGAATGCAACGTTGATGGTTGAACCACGCGGTGTCAGCAATCTCGCCTTGCCGTTGATTGATGCGTTGCAAACGAAACCCGATACAGTGCTGATTGTGTCGGACGGTCGTGAAAACAGCATGCGTGGCGGCGCCGATTTGGCGGTGCAAGTGGCCCACAAGCAATCCGGCTCAGGTCGCAAGGTTCAGGTCATCCATTTGAATCCGACCTTTAACGATCAGGACTTTGAGCCGCAACACCTTGGACCGCATATCACCACGGTAGGCATGCGCGACCCGGCCTTTTTGGATTTCGCGATGGAAGTGGCGGCGTTCCAAGAGGGTTTGCTTTCTTTAAAAGGAATACACCATTATTTATCGCAATGGGTGGCGGCCGCCTAGGTGGCGACAAGGGCCCGGAGGTGTCTTGTGAAATTAAAACCTGAATTAGAAGCTGTTGAACTAGAGGCACTTACCGGCTTGAACACGGCGGGTAATCAGGACGTAGAACACCTGACGATGGTGGCCTTGAAACGCGATCAGCCGTTGGCGTTGGGGGCGATGTTGGCCGATGGTGCCGACCGGCGCGGTCCCTTTATTCGTCCTCAGGGATTGATGTACACCAACGACGACCCTTCCGTAAACTGTTTGGAGACCCATCTATTTATGGATCCGAACCGTTTGGGTGACGACATCGCCGGTACGGCCTATTGGCATTATGCTGAAGCGGCGCGCGTGCATCAGCTATTTATGGATCTTTACCCGTTTGAGCGTCGACCGCTGCCGTTTGCCTCGGTGTCGGGTCCTTCGCGCAAAAACCCCTACGAACGTACGATTGCCCGTTACCAGGAGATCTTTAACCAATTTGAAGTGGTCGAGGGCCAAGTCGGCGCATTGTTTTTAGTGAATGATCGATTGGTTGGGGTTTTGGTGGTGCCGGATCCGGAAACCTATCGCAAGATACACCCCTTCCTTTTAGGTGACGTGATCTTCCAAACCTGGACCTTTTGGGCTTATCACCCAAGACCCGAGCCGGCTCGGGTCTCAGTCAAGGCCGAGGAGGTAAACGACTTGGCATGTTTGAAACAGCGTTTATTGCAGGATGATCGCGAAACCAACGAGATTTTGCCGCTGTATGCCGAAGCCACGCTTGGCACCTTGCTCACCGGGCCGGGGGGGTTGGTTGATTCGTGCCCCAAGGTCCCGGCAGAGCGTCGCTTGCGGGCCTGTTCCTTTATCAGTGCGCCCTCGGGCCAGGATCGTTTTATCGGTGAATTGATACGCGATCGAGCGGGCAGCCTTGTTTATTTCAAAAGTACGGCGATGGATGCCAAGTTGCGCAAACGGGTTGCGCTGTACGAGGCGATACACGAAGCCTGTTGGCAGATGTCGTTGCTGTTGAAGCAACAGAACTGGACGCCGATGCAATGGTGGTCGCGTTGTTACGATGCCGGCTGTACCTTTTTGGATCGCGAAAAGTGGTTAAAACCCTAAGCTTCGGCGGGGGCGGGTCGCCCTTTTTGGCGGCGAACAACGCCGGCAAGGGACGGCGCCCGCCCCCGATCTAGCTCGAGCCCGTGATAATTTTCAAGCGACGGCGTTGCTTCCGTCGTGTCGACGCGTCGGCTCGGGTATAATCGGGGCATGCCACTCTCAAACAGGAAGGAGCCATTTATGGTTGAAAGTTTTGTAAACGAACTGTCCGGACGCCAAAAACGTTGGTTCGCGCACGCTATTGGCGGCATGATCTCGGCCGACGGCAAAGTTGCCGACGCGGAAAAAGAGTATCTGCGCGAAGCGGTATCCTTTTTAGAAGATACCAAGGACGTTACCGAGATTTTGCACGAGGTGGATCAGGGTTCGTTGCCGGAGCTCAAGCCGCTGGCCGTTGGCCGTGAGCTGGGTTTCCACATGTTGTCGACGCTGGTGGTGATTGCCAACGCCGACCGTGAGTTGAGCGATGCCGAAGTCGCGTACCTGCGCAAAATCGGCACCTTGCTGGAGTTCCCGAATGATTTCGTTGAAGAAGTTGTGCAATGGGCGCAAACGCTGGTAAAAGCGGCGGCCGAAGAGCACCGTTTGGCGCAACGCGCCATGTCGTTGGCGATGGGCGAATAGCCGTCTCACGCCGAGACAGGGGAGGCGCCCGGCGGGCGACCTCCCGTTGTTTGTAAAAATATACGGATACCGGAAAAAAGTGCGCGAGCACAACAAAGCTGAAAGCAATCGCTCCTGGTGCTTTTCAAGTGGTTGAGAAAATGATGGGCTTGGGTTAAATTAGGCAACTTTGACACCCTTCCTTACGTTTTTCAGCTACAATGACAGCTTCCTCAACCACATCGCCATAGGAGCAGTATTATGGTTAGAAAGAAGGCCTTAGCGGCCCTTCTCCTCGCTTTCATGCCCGTGCTGTTGATGGCGCAGCGCATCCAGCCGATATTGGAACCCACGATTATGGTAAAAGCCGACGTTTCCGATATTGACGTGAAAAAGGTGATTGAGCGGACTTTGTTAACGCGCGGATGGCGCCTGTTAACACTTGAAGACAACGAGATAACCGCTCGTTACCAAATGCGTGCCATGAGCACCGACATCAAAATTAACTTTGATCGTGAGAAGATCCTCATTAAATATATGCGTAGCGACAACCTCAAGTTTAAAGAGAAGCGCGACGGCGCTAGAATGATTCATCGCGATTACAACACTTGGATCAACGAGATCCACAGCGACATCGACCACGCATTAAGTATGTGGCGCTGACGCCGCACCCGTTGATTGTCGCCGACCGTTTACTTTGCAGCGTTACCTTACAGGGGGTCTGATTATGCGTTTTCTGTTTTGCTTGTTACTCGGCACTTGTTTTTTCACCGGCACCACCGTTGCCGGCGATATTGACACCATTGTGGTCCCCGAAACGGTGCCCTACGCCAAGGGTTTGATCGTTCGTGGCAAAACTAAGGAAGAGTGCCGCCTGGAAAAACGCATTGCCGACGACATCATGCGCCACGTAGGTCACGTATACAAAACCGTCCTTACCAAGAAACCCAAAAAGGGCAAGTACCACGTGTTAACCGTTGAAATTAACGATGTGTTTGGTGCCGGCGGCGGTGGCTGGAGTGGTCCCAAACACGTGGAGATCACCGGCAAGTTGCTCGACCACAAAGGCAAAATGGTCGGTTCGTTCCGCGGCCGTCGCACTTCCTCGGCGGGTTTCACCGCACTGAAGGGCACCTGTTCGATGCTGCACAAGTGCTCGAAAGCACTGGGCAAAGACGTTACCAAATGGTTGGGGAACCCCACACCGAACTCATTCCTTGGCGAAGAGTAACCCCGCTTAACTAGGTACCTGCCCTTGTCCGTCAAACCTTGGTCTCTGTTAATTAAAGCCGTCGCCGTGTTGGTGTCGGCGCTGTACCCGTTGGTCGTTTTTTGGGGCCTGCAACACTGGGACGCGCGTTTTTTGGTGCTGTTGCTGTGTGTACCGTTGCTCTTGCGTTTGGTGTTTCGCCGTCACGGTGACGGTGCTTTACCCTTGGCGGCAACGATGACGGCCTTGGCGGCGGTGGTGTGGTTAACCGGACGCGGCGACGCCGTGCTTTACCAGCCGGTCGCCATTAACGCGGTTTTGTTGTCGACCTTTGCCGCCACCTTAAAGCGTCCGCCCACCATGATTGAACGGTTTGCCCGTCTGCAGGAACCCGACTTGCCGCCCGAGGGCGTCGTTTATTGTCGTAAGGTGACCCTCGTCTGGTGCGCCTTCTTTGCCGGCAACGGCGCGCTGGCGCTTTTTACCGCAGTTTACGGAAACCTTGAACTGTGGACCCTTTATAATGGCTTGATTAGTTACGGTTTGATCGGGTTGCTTTTTGGCGTGGAGTGGTTGGTGCGGCTTCGCTTTAAACGTCGTCTCAAACAGGAGACCCCGTAAACCCGCCGCAGGTTCCAGAAAGGTGGATGTTTGAATTTTGGTGCTTTGCGCCGGCGTTGCCCGGCTTCGTTTTTGTTTTTGGTTTTATTGGCGCCCATCCCGCTGTGGGCGCAAGCGCCGGATGCTTTGATGGCCACGCCGGTCGCCCTCGATAATCCCGCCTTAACCGCCGTCACCGAACGCATGCAGCAAAGCCCGGTGATTCGCGCCCGCTTCGAACAGGAAAAAATCATTAAAGCCCTGCGGCGGCCGCTGCGCTCGTCCGGGCGCTTTTTGTTCGCGCGTGATCACGGTCTGCATTGGCACACGCTGCAACCCTTTGACAGCCAATTGGTGATTACCGGCAAAGGCATGCTGCAGAAGGAAAACGGCGAAACCACGCTCGATATCAATGTAGAAGAACGGCCGGTGGTGCATTCTTTTACCAAGGTTTTTTTGGCGCTGTTTGCCGGCAACAAAGAGACACTCGGCAAAACCTTCGATCTTTACATGATCCAGGAAGGCGATCACTGGTGGCTGGGTTTGAAACCCAAGCAACGCTTGCTCAAAAAGGTCATGGACCACATTAAACTCAAGGGTAGCGCTCATCTCGAGGAAATCCATTTTGTCGAAACCGGCGGCAACGAAACCGTAATGAAACTGAGTGCCATCACGGTGGATCCCCCCAAGCTGACGGAAGAAGAAGCGGCGTTGCTGCAGGTTTCCGGTGGTTAATGGCTGAACGCACGCGCTTTCGTATTTGGACGGCTTGTTGCCTGGTCGCGGGATTGACGGCGGCCTGGCTGATGCTACGCGGCCCCTGGCTGGAAACCAACTTGCTGGCACTGCTGCCCGCTACCGAAAAAGACCCGGTGGTGGAACGCGCCCTGCGCGGTTATGCGACTTATTTGGGTCGCAAGTGGGTCGTCACCGTGGGTCACCAAAACGAGGACCAGGCGTTGGCGGCGGGGCGGGCGGTTTTCGAAGCGATGGCGGCCTCACCGCTGTTTGACCAGGTTGACGGTCGCATTAACGACCAACAGGAACAGGCTTTTTATCAACTGTATTTTCCCTATCGCTTCGGCTTGCTCGACGCCGAAGCGCGCCGATTACTGACCCACGATCATCAGGGCGCCGAGCGCCTCATGCAGCGCTCGGAACGGGCCTTGTACAGCCCGATCGCCACTGGTTGGGCTAATTTACTGCCGCAAGACCCCCTGCTACTCATGCCGCATTTTTGGCAAGAAATGCCGCGCCCGAGTGGGCGTTTTAGCCCGCATCGCGGCTTCTTGACCGCACGTTACCAAGACCATTGGTATATCCTTCTGAGCGCAACGCTGAAAGACGAACCCTTTTCCCCCGCTGTCCAAAACGCGGTGGCGGCCTTTCAAAGCAAGTTACAAGCCGATTTAAACGAGCGATTTGCCGATCTTCAGTTTTACGAAACCGGCTTGGTGCGCTACGCCCACGCCGGTACGCAATCGGCTCAAAGTGAAATCACCACCATCGGCGTCGGTTCCATGTTGGGTGTGATCCTATTGGTACTGAGCGTGTTTCGCTCGGGACGGCCGCTGTGGATGGCGGTCCTGCCGATTGCAGCGGGCCTGCTGTTCGCCCAAACCGCGTGCTTGTTAATTTTTGGGCGCGTTCACCTGCTTACGCTGGGCGTCGGCGCCGGTTTGATCGGCATTTGTATCGATTATTCGTTCCATTTTTTCACGGAACAAACCGTTGCTAAACCCCCGTGGACGCCGCGCGACGGTCTGGCCCACATTTTCCCCGGCATTACCTTTGGCATGATTACCAGCGTGTTGGGTTACGCCGGTTTATTGGCGACGCCTTTTCCCGGCTTACAGCAAATGGCGGTTTTTTCCGGCGTCGGCCTGGCGGCGGCTTATGCGGCGGTTGTTTGTTGGTTCCCGGTTCTGGCCGACCCGGCCCCGTGCGATCGCCGGCCCTTCTTGCTGACCCTGGGCGGCCGCTACTTGCGCATGTGGCCTTGGCTCAAACGGCAACCACTGGGTTTGGCGTTGCTGCTGGTTTGGGCGGCGACCTCGTTGTTGTTCTTGCGCCGCATTCAGGTCGACGACGATATTCGCAGCCTGCAACATCCAGCGCCGCACCTCAAAGACCAGGAAAACTTTTTGCGCGAGCTCACCGGCGGCTTCGACGGCAACCGTTTCTTTATCGTGGAAGGGGAGACGCCGGCGCAGACCTTGCGGAACGAGGAGCAATTGCTCACCGAACTACGCGCCCAACTGGGCGATCAGTCGGAGGTGTTCGTGCAAGGTGTCAGCGATTTTGTTCCATCGCCCTGGCTACAACGCCGCAATCTGCGCTTGTTACGCGATGCCTTGTTGGGTGAAGACCACCGCTTGGAAGTGTTTCTCAACCGGCTCGGCTTTGAGAGCGAGGTACTCGAAGGCGTGCGCTCCGCACTAAACGAGGAAAAGGTGCTCGACCTGCAGCAATGGCTGGCCAGCCAGGCCTCGGCGCCGCTGCGTCATCTTTGGTTGGGCGAAACCGAACGGGGCTTTGCTACGGTGGTGTTCCTCAGCGGTGGCGGCGACACCACGGCGCTGGAAGCACTGGAGACGACGGTCAACCACGTGGCCTTTGTCGACAAAGTGCGCGATACCAATCAGCTTTTCAAGCGTTACCGCAAGCTGGCGAGCCAATGGGTCGTGGCCGGGTACGTGCTGATCTTTTTGCTGCTACTCAAGCGTTATGGATTGTATCGTGCCTCGCTGATTCTCACGCCGCCGCTCTTGGCGGCACTCAGTGTTTTGCTGTTTTTGGCCTTTTCCGGTATGCCTTTAAACCTGTTCGGGTTATTGGGCCTGTTGCTGGTGTTGGGCATTGGTGTGGATTACACGTTGTTTTTTGCGGAAACCGGCGCCACCCGCGATCACAACGCGACCTTTATGGCGATTATTTTATCAGCCTGTACCACCATCCTCAGTTTCGGCCTCCTGGCGCTCAGCGAAACGCCGGTCTTGCGTCTGTTTGGAACCACCGTGTGGTTGGGCATCACTGTTGCATTGGTGCTGTCGCCGATTGCGGGCTACAGCGATGCCATGGCAACCCATGACGAGGAGCGTGAATCGTGATCAAACAGGTTCTCACGGCCGCCTTGCTGGTGCTGTTGAGCGGTTGCGCCTTGCGAAACAGCACCCACCCCGAATTACACCGCCAACGAGGTCAACGTCTGGATTGGCAGGCGGCCGCGACGGCGATGCCGGTCCTATCCGTATTTCACGGGACCGAAATCAGCCAAAACGGCGCCGTTCGCTTTCGTTACCAAGGTGTGTTTGAAAACAACCACGACGCCTTGGTTTTGGTCGGGCTCACCCCGCTGGGAACGCGGGCTTTCGCCTTGACCCACGATGCAAGCGGGCGCCACTTCGAGAAATTACCCTTTTACCGCATGCCGATCAGCGCCGAGGATCAACTGTTTTACTGGGCCGTCGCCACATTACCTGTCGAACCGTTGCAAACCGGCCTGAGCGGCCTCCAATTGACCGTGTTACCGTCCGGTCGGCGCCTGCTCAAACGCGGTGATCGCATCATTGTGACGATTGATCAGGAGCAGTCGGCGGCGGGACGACGCTATCGGGTGGCATTGCCACACCACCGGGCCGGGAAGCAATGGGAACTCCTTTTCCAAGTTCACGATTGGATAGAAGAGTCGGTGGCGGCCGATAAATAAATATATGCCTGTGCCAAAGGTTTTATCTTGTCAGGCAAGCTTCTGAATCTAAATGAAATCCTACACTGGCTTGAAATCGCGACCTTTTACGTCGGACCAATCGCACTCGCCTCAAGCCTTTGTTTCAGGTAAAATCAACGGGTTCAACGCGATGGTCGCGATTATTTTTTATTTTTACTGTATGTTTTTCGCGCTTAAAGCGCGTGTTATTGGGAAGGGCGGTTTAGCGCCCGGGTTTTGTGTTTTTTTTGGAGTACGTCACATGGCATTTTCTGCACGGCGCGGTGGCTTTACGCTGACAGAACTTTTGGTAGTTATCATTTTGGTCGGCATTCTGGCGGCTTTGGCGATTCCCCGTTTTGGGAAAACCACCGATCAGGCGATGGAGCTCGAGGCGACCTTGGCTCTCGAGAAGGTCTACCAGTTGCAAAACATTTATTACCTTAAAAACAAACGTTACACCGTTGATTTGGACGCCTTAGGCTTTGAACAAGAAGCGTTGATCGATGACCAAGGCAAGGGCCGCGCCCGCTATCTGGTCAAAGTTGATCGTGCCGATGAAAACGGTTACTTGGCCAGTGCGCTGCCACAGGTGAAGGACTTGTCGGCCTTTCAAGTCACCCAGAGCGGCGAAGTTACCAAAGTCAAACGATGAGCCGTTTTAATCCTCGCGAGGCTTTGACACCCGCTTTTTTGGAAAAACAACGCGTGCTCCTGGAAGAACAGGATCATGGTTGGCTGTGCCGCGCTGACAACAAGCTCAGCCCGGAGCTTGAGACCTTGCTGCAGGTGACCTGTAACGGCCGGCTACAGGTGCAGTATCTCGACAGCGAGTCCTGGCATCGCCACGCGGAAAGCCCGCGCGAAAACAACAACGACGATGAGGATCAGGCGGAAATTGTGCGCTTGGTACGCGATATGCTCGCCGAGGCGGTGCAGAGCGGCGCCAGTGACATTCACATTGAACCACGTCGCGACCGCCTTCAGGTGCGCTTCCGTCTCGACGGTCAGCTACAAGTCAAACACACCTTTGGTTTGGAATACCGCGATGAAATTAACTCGCGCGTGAAGGTCTTGGCCGACCTCGATATTGCCGAGAAACGCCGCCCTCAGGACGGCAAAATTCAAATGAATGTGGGCGCGCGTGCCGTCGATTTTCGCGTCAGCACGATTCCTACCGGCAAAGGCGAGAAACTGGTCATTCGCGTGCTTGACCAATCGCAAACGCGTATTAACATTGCCGGTTTGGGCATGCCGACCGAAGTGGCGTCGTCCTTCACTCAAGCGATTCGACGACCGCACGGACTGATTCTGGTGACCGGCCCTACCGGATCGGGCAAAACCACGACGCTTTACGCCGCGCTCCAGGAAATTCGCGCCGACCACCTCAACATCACGACCATCGAAGACCCGATTGAGTATCAAATTGACGGTATTAACCAAAGTCAGGTCAGGCCTGGCATTGGTTTTGGGTTCAGCGAGGCGTTGCGCAGCTTTTTGCGGCAAGATCCCAATGTGATTATGGTCGGCGAAATTCGAGACGGCGAAACCGCCGACATGTCGATTCGCGCTTCGTTAACCGGCCATCTGGTTTTTTCGACGCTGCACACCAATTCGGCACCCGGCGCGGTGCCGCGCTTGATTGACATCGGTGCAGAGGCCTACTTGGTGGCGTCATCGCTGCAGTTGGTGGTGGCACAGCGGCTGGTCCGGCGCTTGTGTCCGTCGTGTTTGCAAAGCGATGATCAGGCCGAAAGCAAAGTGGCGCGTTTTCCGGCACACCAAAAGGTAGCTGGAACCTATTGGATTTCGAACGGATGCCGAGAATGTAAAGAGACGGGATATCGCGGCCGCATGGGCGTTTTTGAAGCGCTGGCCGTGGATCGCGAGGTGCGCCAGGCCATTCACGACGGTTGTACCGAAACAGATTTACAACGCCAAGCGCCAGGTTACCAACCCATGGTGGAACACGGTTTGGCTTTGGCGCAGCGGCAACAAACCAGCTTGGATGAACTGCTGCGGGAAATCGTGATTCACTAGATACTCGGAAACGGAAAGAGGTTGGGTTGATTTACTCCTGGTTGCTGTTGTTTTGCTGTCTTCAGGTTGCCGACGAAAATGCGGTATTTTCCTTTTTGCCTGAAGACCGCGACCAAACTTTCACCCTGGAAATCAGAAGTAACGGCAATGAACGCCGATTTTCGGTTGTTGCCGAGTCGTTGCGCAAAAATTTCGGCCTCAATTTAGTCGTTGAACGGGACGCGGATGTCATTATCAACGGCAACTTTACCGACGTTACCGTCAATGAATTCCTGACGTACGTGTGCCTCACCCACGATTTGAAATGGCGCCAAACCGGTGGTATTTTCCAGTTTTACAAGGAAACGCAACCCGACTTTTCGCTGGAACTAACGCCCGATGCAAGCGGCGAGACGCTGACCATCGACGCCCAAAACGTCCCGCTTAATCAGCTCTTGCGGCAGGTTAGCGAAGCCACCGGACGCAATTTTGTTTTTGATCGCAACAATCAGGTACGCATCTCGGGTTTGATTCGCGATTTGCCGATCGAGGCGGGCCTCAATGCCTTGCTAAAACCCTTCAACTATACCCTCACCGCCACTGACGACTATTTCGACGTGTTCCCGGTCACGCCCGAACAGCAGGCGCAAGCGCAGGCGGCCCGACAAACACCGCCGCAAGCGCAAGAAGCGGCGCCGCCCGGGTTGCGTTTTGATAACGAACGTTTTTTCGGGCGTTTGGAGGCTCGTGGCTTAGGTGATGCGGTTAAAACGGCGGCGGGCCTGGCGAAAGCGTCGGTGAAATACCTCGACGAGCTTGAAGGTGGCGCGGTTGCCATTAATTTCGACGACGATACCTTTGAACGAGCCTTGGATAAATTGTTTCTGGGCACGGCTTACAGCTACAAGAAACGCGACGATATCTTTTTGTTTGGCAGCAAAACGCGACCGGAGCTGACGTCTTCAGAAATGATTGTGCTCAACCATATGAACGCCCAAAATGTGTTGGCGTATCTCTCCGGCGAATCGAATTTATTTCAAACCTACGCTTTGCCGGCACGGCCCTCGACCTTTGGGTCGGCCACCGATGCCGACCGCCGCGAGCTGGGCAACGTGACGCGCGGTACCAACCAAAACAGGCCGAATGGTGCCCGTGCCACCAACCAACCGCGTACCGGCGCAGTCAGCCCTGGCGGTAGCGCGCCAATCACCAATCAACCGCCAACGCCGATTCAGCGCGACGTGCGTTTGGCCGAATCGGAACAAGCCTCGATCACGCTGGTTCGCGAGCACAATGCGCTGTTGGTCACGGCCACTCAAGACGTTATCTCCGAAATCAAATCACGCTTGGCCTGGCTGGATCGGCCGGTGCCGCAGGTGTTGATCCAAGCGTTGGTGGTTGATTTCCGCACCGATAATGTTACCGACCTGGGATTAACGGTCAGCAACGGCGCCAACAGCTTTTTTCCGCAGTTGGATGTCAGCTTGGAAGGTAACCGCGAGGCCGACGGCAATTTCCGCATCACGCGGCTGCCGTCGAACTTTATGGTGCGAATTCAGGCGCTGGCGACGGAAGGCAAGGCACGCATTATTTCCAAACCGCACATCGCCACGCTCAGCGGCCACGAGGCTTACATTGAGGTCGGCGAAACCCAATCGATTTTGCTCAACAGCCAAACGCTGGTGGGCGATGAAACGCCGGTAACCCAAGTCACGCAACGCATTGAAACGGTGGAAGCCAACATTTCATTGCGTGTCATCCCCTGGGTAACCGCCAGCGGGGAAATCACGACCTACATCGAGCCGGTCTTCAACACGTTTCTCGGCCAAGTCAACGACAATGTGCCGCCGCCCATTTCCACGCGGCGTTTGCAATCGACAGTGCGCCTCAAACACGGGGAAACCATCATATTGGGCGGCCTGATTGAAGAAGCATTGCGCAACAACCGGCAGGGCGTGCCCGGTTTGAGCCGCATTCCATGGATTGGCCACCTGTTTAAAAACATCAACAACAACTTTACCCAGTCAGAGCTGGTGATTTATTTAACACCTTATGTTTACTACGGTAACGAGGGCTCGGTGACGATCATCCGCGACCGCCAAGGTTTGGATTATCCACTAGATGTGCGCGAGCAACAGGAGCTGATAAAAACGAAAAAAACACCCTGGTGGAAACGCGCAAAAAAAACCAAAAAGACCCCGGATTCGGGCGATACGGCCAAAAACACCGCCGTCGATCAATCACAGCCGACCCAGCAAAATGACGATAACAAGAGCAAGGACTGACCAGGTGCAGGAACAGCAATGGCTTTGGTTGGATCGCCATGGATGGTGTTTTCCAGGGAGCGAGGTCGGCGGCTCCTTCGTGGGCACCTTGCAACCGGAAACGCTCACCGACTTATTAGCAGCCGTTATTGACGCGCCGACGGCGGTGGTGTTGTCGCCGCGTTTGAGTTTTTCGTTTCACCTGGAGCACGAAGCGGAAACAACCGCCATGGAAGCCGCCCAGCATCGCTACGGTATGCAGCCGGGTGCTTGGACCTTCCATGAGGAAGTGACTCCGGCGGCACGAAGAGTGACCGCGCTTCATCCGGCCTGGACGGCGGCGTTCGAACGTTGGCAACGGCAACTGCCGGGCTTGTTGACGCTCTGTCTTAGCCCACTGCAATTACCTGAAACGGAAGCCGGTAACCGACGCTGGCGTTTAGATGACGGCGGTTTCCAAATAGAATGGGACGGCCAGGGTTTTGTAACCGCGACCTTGTTAAGCGGGGAACCCGAACGCTTGGGCAAACCCTTTTTAACGACGGTCGAGGCTTGGCCGCAATGGCGGTGGTCGACCTATGTCGGCGCCGCCGAGCGTACTTGGCGGCGGTTAACCGCCGTACAGAAACGTTTGACCCGGCTTTTGGCGGCGATGATCCTGCCGGCCATGATTGCTTGGGGTTTGCTTCTTTATTACGAGCACCAGTCAGCCGCGCAATTGGCGGACACACGCGCCTTTTTGGCGGAGCATCAACGCGAGGGTGATGCGGTGCTGCGCATTCAAGAAAGCGGCACCCGCCATTGGGAGAAGCTGCGCGCCAAACAGATTTTTTCACGCCATAGCGCGCCGCTCGCCAACGACACGGCGCGCATGGCCAATCTCGCCCAAGGCCGGCCGCTGCGATGGCAAAGTTTGGTTTGGCGCGAGAAAAACTTCTCACTCGTTGTTGCCGGCGCCAATATGTCCGATTTACTCGATTACGCCGACAGTTTGCGCGCCTTGCCGGAACTCGAACAGGTCGTGGTTGAGGAGTTGCAAAGCCAAACGCGATTGGGCCGGGGACCGGGTGATCTCAACATCCGTCTGGAAGGACGGCTGCGATGACACTGACGCGTTTGACACGCCGCTGGGTGTTGGTGGTGCTGGCGGCACTTGGAACCGCGGCCTTGGTCTATGGCGGCTTTTGGTTACCGTGGCAGCGCTACCGGCAACGGGCTGCGGAGGTGGCGGCGGCAGCGGCCGACAAACGTTTTTTGGTGCAGCAACTCGAGGAACAAACGCTGTGGGAAACACTCGACCAAACCTTGGCGGCTGAGCTCAATCAAACCCAAGACGCGTTGGCGGCGTTTCACCACGACCAACGCTATATCCGAGAATTACAGCAGTTTAGCGCCAGAACCCGGCTGCAGTTGGACGAAATCAAAGTTCGCGAGAGTGCGGGTCGCATTGACCTTTCCTGTCGCGTTAGCGGCGCCTTTGCCGACCTGAACGCCTTGTTTTTTTACATCGAAACCTTTCCGCAACCGATCCGCATTCGGCAGGTGGAACTGCAAGCGGAACGGGAGCGCCTGGTGGCCCGGCTCGAGCTCGAATTCTGGCGGGGTCGTTAAGCATGATTGACACACAAAATGAGAACTGGGGTCGCGTCGGCCTGTTGGTGTTGGTGGCCGTCGGCGTGTGGCTTTACAATGCCGGGCTCTTGCAACAAGACGGCACGGAGGAACCCCCGGCAAGCGTCGACCGTGGCGGCGAAGGCACCGCCGCAATTGACGTCCATGAACGCACGCAGATTTTGCGGCGGATCAAACCGGCCGAGGCGCTGGCTTTGAGCTGGGATCCCTTTACCCGTCAACCCTTGGGTGCCGAGCCGGAACCCGAACCGCAGGTTGTCGCGCCGGTCGAAACCAAGGTCACCGCACCACCGCCGCCGGCGTTTCGTTTGGAATTCATTGGTTTTGTCGAAGGCGAGCGCCGGCAAGTTTACATTCTGCGCTCAAGTGAAGGTCTTGAGTTTGTGGCGCTTAACGACGCCGTCGGCCCCTGGCGTTTAACCGCCCGCCGAGATGACGTCTTGGTGTTTGAAGACAACAACGGACATACCGAGGAGTTATCCGTGCGTTTGCCCTAATGGATTGGGCGCTGTATTGCGCGATACCTATGCGGGGCGGTAGGCCCCAATTTTGGAGGAACCATTTTGAAAGCATTACCCATTGTCAGTTTGGTCGTGGCGCTCGCCGCACTCGGCCTGGTTATCATGGACCGTCAAGCCCCGGCCGCCCAAGCGCCCCGCCTGGGTTTTGTCCGCACAGGTTACCTGATGGAACACGCCGAAATTGCGGCAGAAGCACGCGAGAAGGTGAAACAGGAACAGCAAACCGTTCAGGATAATCTGAAAAAACTCCAGGACGAGTTAACCACCCAACACGAACAGTTTCTCAAAGAGCAAGAGGGTTTGTCGGTTGAGAAACGCAAGGCACGCATCCAAGAATTGGCGAAGCTGGAAGAGAACCTCAACCGCTATCGCGCCAATTCCGTGAACGAACTGGGCAAAAAGGAACAGGAAATTATGGGACCGACGTATCAGGTGCTGAACACGCGGATTGCCGCCTATGCCGAACGCGAGGGTTACACACTGATTTGGGGCACGCTGTCTGACGGCAATATTTTGTACGGCGCCGATGCCGTCGATATCACCGAACCACTGGTGACCGCGCTGAACGCGATGAAATAGAGCGGCTGGAGAGGAAAATCGTGAAAACAAACCACTGTGTCATCTTGCTTTGGGTTGGGATCCTACTCGGGGCCTGTAGCGAAGAACCGGTTCCGTTTTCGGCCTTGGCGCAGCAGTTAGGCAAGCCGCCCTTGCGCCATACGCACGTCGTCGATCAGTACCAGTTCACCTTGGATTACGTGCCCAGTTGGTCGGTTGCGGGCGAAGCGCTTAAAGCGTTGCAGGGGCAAGGCCCCATTCGCGAAGATGCGGTTGCTACCGCCTTGCGCGGGCCAAGTGACTCGGTTCAGTTTATTTTGAGTGTCGGTCCTAGGGACGACTTGCCGGTCGCCGAACGCAAAACGGCCGACATTGTCCACCATCACCCCGATCGGGCGAGTTACAGTGCCAATCTCAACCACTTAATGTACGGGTTAAACGAAAACATTTATCTGGTCACCTCCGACCAACGCAAGATTCCGATTGGCTTGTACCATTTGGACCGAAATTGGGGGATGGGTGAAACCAACCGTTTCATGCTGCAGTTCCCCCGTGGTATCGATGACCAAGATTTAGCCAAGCAGGCCTCACTGGAGCTGGTCTTACAGCACTTGCACCCACAGTTGGTGGAAGTGCGCCTCCAGCTAAACCCGAATCCGGTAGCCGTGGCTGAGAAAACCTCAGCCTACTTGAGTCGTTGCTTGGCGATGCCCAAGGAAACCCCTTCAGAGTGAAAAAGAGTCGGTAAAAGGAGCGTGCGGCGTCATGCGAACAGCGGTAAATTTGAGCAAAGTTGGTCTGGGCGGTGTCGCCTTGCTGCTTTTGGCGGCGGGCCTGCATTGCAGTAAGGGCGAACCCGTTCTTGAGGAAGATTCGGTTATTTTGTCGATCACGGCCACGCCCAGTGCCGTGCTTAACTTTGGCGATACTGCTTTGGTTACCGTGCGCGCCGTGCGCAATGACGGCCGTCCGGTACTCAATGGTGTTCGCATTCAGTTTCGTACCAGTGCCGGCTCGATTACGTCTGAGGCCACCACCAACGACGGCGTCGCCGAAGCCGTTTTCACGAGTGATGCAGCGATTGGAACCGTCACGATTTCGGCCGCGTCCGGGGCCGTCGGCGCCGATGGTTCGGTCAGCACCGACATAACCGTGATTGATCGCGTGATTGAAATCAGTTCGGCCACCTTGGCGCTCAACCCCAGTAACATTTCCAGCAATGGCGGATTGATCGAAACGTCCTTGGTCGTGCTGGGCCCGGCAGGGGAGCCTTTACCCGACAAAGCCGCCGTTTTTTCCACCACCTTTGGCCGTCTCAATAGCAACGGTGCCACCCTGTTCACTGACGGCTCGGGCCGCGTGCGCGACGTTTTATCCATCGGCACCGTACCCAGCGGTGTTGAAAGCGTCGAAATTACCGCACGGGTTGGCTCGTTAACCGAAACGGCGACGTTGACGGTGACTCAAAACGAGACGCCGACACCAGAGTTCTTGATCAGCCCGGAGCAGGTCAGTGTAGGGCAAACCGTGTTTTTTAACGCCGCACCTTCAACCGATCCCGACGGCGTGATTCGCGAGTATTTATGGTCATTTGGCGACGGCAACAGCGCGGCCGGACGGGAAGTATCGCATGTCTACCAACGAGCAGGCGTTTTTGTCGTCAGTTTGACCGTGGTTGACGATCGCGGTGCCGCCGCAACGACTTCTAACTCGGTCACCATTGGCGAAAACCAACCACCGGTTCCTGCGTTTAATTTTTCTCCTAGCGATCCACGTGTGCGCCAGGGTGTGTTTTTCGACGCTTCAACCAGCAGCGATCCCGACGGTGAGATCGTTGACTACCGCTGGTCCCTGGGCAACGGCATTATTCGCAGCGGCGTCACTCTGGCTTACGCCTATCCTGGGGCGGGTACCTATAATGTGGTGCTGACAGTCACCGATGATAACGGCCTTTCAGCGTCCACCGCGCAGACCGTCACGGTTGCCGGCAACCAATTGCCGACCGCCGCCTTCTCTATTTCACCGTCGAACCCACGCATCAATGATCGCATCGTGTTCGACGGTGGTGGCAGCAGCGATCCCGACGGCACCATTGAAGATTGGCGCTGGCAATTCGGCGATCGTGCGACCACCACCGCACGCGGTCGCACCGTCGAGCATCGATATACGGCCGCAGGCACCTATCAGGTTGTGTTAGAAGTGACCGATTCTGACGGCGGTACCGATTTTGAAACCCAATCCGTCACCGTCAGCGATCTCAGCCCGCCCAACGCTGCATTTACCGTAAACCCAAGCTCACCGCGCATTGCCGAACCAATTGTGTTTGATGCAAGTACCTCGAGCGCCGGCGATGCCGCCATTGAAATTTACCGCTGGACCTTCGGCAACGGCGAAACCGGCACCGGCCGCTCGATTCAGCACCGTTACTTCGCCGCCGGTACTTACCTGGTAACCCTGACGGTGACCGATGTTAACGGCCTGGCGGATTCGACGAGTCGTTCTGTCACGGTCAGCACAGGTGGCATTCCCAACCCCGTTCTGGTGGTTTCACCGGAAAGCCTTACGCCGCCAGGCGGGTTTGTCCTGGTCGACGGCACGCGGTCCACCGATGCCGAAGACCCGCTTGACGATCTGCGCTTTTCGTTCCGCGCCTTTCCGCCCGAAGGCGTAACGGTGACAATCCCCGGCGGAAACCTGCCGATTCGCCAAATTGAAATTGACGGCTTGACGGCCGGTGACCAGGTGCCGATTACGATGACGGTGCTCGACAGCGAAGCCAACCAGGCGAGCACCACGCAAATCATCACCGCGGTAACGGGCCCTGAAAACGCAACGCCGGTGGCCCGGTTCACTACCTCACCTACCACGCTCCAGGCTTCGGGCGGCACGGTCATTCTCGACGGCAGCACCACCACCGACGCCGACCACAGCTTGGATCAACTCCAATTCACCTATACGGCCCAAGTCGTGGGGACCACCGAGGTCGTCATCGAAGGCAGCGGTCCGTTGCAAACAGCGAGGGTCACCAATGCCGTGGCCGGCGATACCGTGACCTTTCGCCTGACCGTCACTGATCCTTTGGGCGCGCAAAACAGCGCTTTTCGTTTGATGGAAATCGACGCCAACGCCAACAACAGTGCCCCGGTCGCACGGCTGGTCAGCGCACCGTCGGGTACGATTTCGGCGCCGGCCGATCCGGCCACACCGGTACTGATCACCTTGGACGCGGGCGCCAGCAGCGATGCCGACGAGGGCCGCGTCACCCTGGACTTTGCCTTTAATGGCGCATCCAGCGACCCGGACGACATTAGTTTCACCATCGACAACACCAGTACCAGTAGCCCGACGATTGCCGAGGTGCGTTTGGTCGGGCTACAGGTCGGCGACCAACTCAACTTTTCAGTCACGGTGACGGACAGTGGTGGCTTGAGTGATCAAGACACCGTCTTGATTCTGGTAACCAACTGAATAAAAACACTTAATCTAATCCTTGGGGCCGTTGAAAAGGGGGCCAAGGCGACCCCGGGGAAACGCAGACAACAGCATCTTACAAAAGTTTGTGGCGGAACTGAGAATTGTCACCAAGTCAAATTTCACATTGATTATCTTCCATGCAAGCCTTATTCTTTTAGGTAGCTTGACGTCTCAACACCATCTCGAAAGCATTAACTTTTGGGTTTTGAATTTTAGTCCTTGTCCTTTTTTAGTCATCCTATCGGTCGGCATCACCATGGTGATCGACCCTCAAGCCAACATTAATTCCATCAGATTTTCGAACGTTTTGTAAAATTCCGACCCTCGAAAATCGATTAATCCGCCTCACCACCTAACCCACTCGGCTCAGTTGATCCCGGCTGTCCGAGACGAATTTGCTCAGGTAGGAGGTCCGGCTATGCGTAACCTTTCGTGTTTCACGCTCGCGTGGTTGATGGTCCTTGGTGGTTTTTGTGCCGTCCAAGCCCAGACACCAGCGCGCCAAAAGACACCGAACCCGAGCGCGTTGAACAGTAGCCAACACGTGCTTGCCGGCAGTTCTTGCCGTCACATGGGGTTAACCCTGACCTTGCCCGGTTACGCGGTCATTTCCGGCGGCAACGAACGCCAACCCTTAAAAACCGGCGACATTCTCGGTATCGAACGTTATAAAGTCGTCGCCGTTCAAGAAGAACAAATATTTTTAGAAACACCGATTGGGTTTGCCAGAATCGAGCGGCTCGAAAACGGTTCCACCGAATTTCGCCACGTCAGACCCGCCGAAATCCCGCTGGAGTTGCGCCACGCCTTTGCAATGGCCGCCGACACCAAATAAGCGCCGGGATGTCATCCCGGTTCAAGCTCGGCGGGACACATAGCCGACCATGAAACAACAGCAGGACCGACAACCGGTCTTGAGCACCTTCTTTGTACACGTAGAAAGACTCTCTCGCGAATGCTGAAACACCGTCGATCGGCTATTCGGGCCACCTCATTCAGTCGAAAGAGGCAACCCATGCCGGTTTTTGTTCAGGACCGGGCTCGGTCGATCTGAGCGGGTTGTTCCGCAACGATTTGAACCGAAGTATCCAATACAAGGAAAGAAAGGCGGTTTGGCAGAACAACTTAATATCCTTTGGGGAAATCCAACTCTTGAATCAGAAGTAAAAACTGACTACGAGCCTATAGGTAGATTAATTTGGAAACCTACCGGCAAATTCAAAACATACGAGTAATTACACCTATGATTGTCTTTTTGTTAAGTCTTTATTTTTCGTTTGTCGAAGATCCAGGGTTCTACAAGGAATATCCGCTAAACTTCTATGTGGGAACAACAGGCAATAATCATTTCATTGTCCAGGAGGAGCGTGAAATACCCATTTCTTTAAACTCATTTGCTCCTACATCGAACCAACGAGCGGTTCTTGCACTCAGAACCTTAAAGTGGAATGTGTTATACCCAAACTCAAAAGGGAAAATAATATTAGTTGGGAAGTATGATTCAGGACAGAAGTCGTTTGTTCTTGTACATTGGTATTTACTCTCGCCATTTTATGAACGATGGATCAAGAACGAAGAAGAATTACCACACGAGTTTGCTGAAAAAACTAGAAAGCATTTTGTAAGTTCTGATTTTGAACCGGCGCTCGATTTTGACCCAGTTGTGTTTAATCGGAAGAAACCAAAAAAATACTGACCGTTGCAAAACAAACATTCTCAATTCTAGCCGTTAATGGGAACGTTCCGATCTGCCTTTCATTTAAAATCAGCAACTTACGATAAAAATTTGAGACCCCAACGTCTGTAAATGGGAAAGTTTTTATGAATGACTTCAACACCACCGAAACGACGAGCCAATCAGGAGCTCCGAACCCGTGAATTTCTTACACCAGGCGAAGCCGAATCCTGAAAGCATTGCTCAGTAATGCTTTTCCATGAATTATCGTATTTTTTCATTGTTCGACTTCTTAGGCCTACACCCAAAAAGCGCGATGCCGGGCATCGGACTTTTCAGACTCAAGAGGACGAACGGTGGGGGCTGTCTAGAAACTAACGCTAGAAAAAAACTTTTAGCCAGGAAAGAAGATATAGCCGGCTAATCAAATCGCGCGATTAGCCTGGCGAACTCTGGTTCATCGTGCAGGCCGGTCCAATCGGGATCTTGGGCAACGTAGCGCGGCCAAACGGCGCGTTCCGTCAAGCAGCGCTCCAAAACCTGCAGCGCTTCTCGGCGTTTGCCGCCCAGCGCCAACATGCAGGCGTAGTTGTAATTGGTGCTGAGCGGTGTGCCGGTCAATTCTGACAAGTGGTTGATAAAACCTTCGGCTTCGCAAACGAGGGCGCGGCCTTCATCTTCGTCGGGTGCCATCTTTAGCAGCTTCAGCGAGCAATTAATTGCCGAGGCAATCATCTCTTTGTGATTGGGATTAAGGCGCCAAGCTTCGCGGTAATAATTCCGCGCCGCTTCCAAAAACCGGCGTTTTTCTTCGGCATCGTCGCTTAATTTTGCTTGCAACTCACACTGCAAGCTCTGGTTATAAAGGGCTTCGAAGGGTTGCAAATCTCCCACGAGACCCTGTCGGTATTTGGCTAAGGCCTCGTGATGCAAACGGCGCCGTTCTTCGAGGTCGTCACTGGCGTCGGCGATCCGTTCCAGCAGCGAACCGTAGCAGAGCCACGCTTTGAAGAACTGGGGATTGAGGCGAACCGCTTCTTCGTAATAACCGCGCGCTTCATCTTGGTGGGCCGCAACTTGCTCGGCTTTTTCGGCCAGAATCGCGAGGTGGGACAACTGGTGACCCAATCCGTAAAAGATTTTCGGATGACGACTGCCGGTCGCCGCCGCCCGTTTGAGATAACTGACTGCTTGGTAGTGCATGTCGCGTCGCCGTTCGAGATGCGGCGTGTCACCGGCAAGGGTGCCCAAGGTGGCGCCCAGTTGGATGAGAGTTTCAACGTGGTTTTCATCGCGGCCGAGCGCTTTGTGAAAGTAGGTGACGGCTTGATTGCGGCAAATGCGCGCCTGTTCGACGCTTTCGGCGACATAGGCCAAACGGGCCAGTTGCAGCGCAACCCGACAGTGGGCGTCGGCTAGGTGATTTTGTTGTTGTAAAACCTTGGTTTCACAATCCAACGCCGCATTCAGGGCATCGCGTTGCGCCGCGAGTTCGTCACAGTGGTCGGCGAGAAAATTATGGACCAACGCGGCCAGCTCCAGGGCTTTGACATCGTTTTCGTCACCGGCCAGATGGCGCTCAACCAAGGTAATCGCCCGTTGCGCCATGGCGCGTTTGTCGGCAGGCAGGGCGGCGCGTTTGGCTTGTTGAAAGACGGCGTAGGCCCAGCGGAAATAAAGTCGATCTTCGCTACGCGGCTGCGTCGCGGCAAAAGCAAACATCTTTTCCGCGACCGCACAGACGGCGTGATCAAAGTCGGACTCGCCCATGACTTCACCCAATCGAACGAGACCAGCCGCCATGCCGACATAAGGAAAACGGGTAACATCAAAGGGGGCGACCAAACAGGAAGCGAACATGGATATGGCTTGGGCGGCATAGGCGGGAGAACGATCATCGCGTTCACCGCCGTGACCCAGGTAGGCGTATTGGACACCGACTTTGTAGGCGGCAAAGTGATCATCGGGGTACTGCTG
This sequence comes from Holophagae bacterium, assembly GCA_030429565.1. Lineage (GTDB taxonomy): Bacteria > Acidobacteriota > Holophagae > Acanthopleuribacterales > Acanthopleuribacteraceae > Acanthopleuribacter. Next base: position 426,577 of record JAUIFE010000004.1, read on the forward strand.
CAGGGCCGAAAGAAAAACGGCAAGGGCCTGATGATGCATGCGTTGTGCCACCACCCCATCCTCGCTCAAACCGGCCAGATAAAACAATTGATCGCCCCAATCCATGAGCGCATGACGCGCCGATGGATCGAGCCGGAACACACCGCGAAACTTCTCGGCGGCAGCGACGTGGTAGGCGCGTTTCTGACCGAGATCGACACAAATTTCGGCGAGTTCCGCGAGTGCGGCACCCCACTGTGCCATGGCCGCAATTTTCCCTGGCTGAAAACCCAACGCCTTTTTATAAAAACCGACTGCTTCCAAAAGACCCCGGCGTTTTTCACGTGCGTCGTCGCACAACCGCGCCAGCGACTCGTATTGGAAGCCGAGCTGGAAGAGATCTTCAGCTTCTTCCGGCTTCAAGATTAACGCCGTTTGATAATGGCTGATCGCCTTTTGGTGGTACGCGCGACGTGCATCCGGGTCTGCGCTTAACTTGGCGAGGCCTGCATAAACACAGGCCGTGCCAATCACGGCGCCGTGCAGATGTTCGTTCAAGCGAACTGCTTCGCGAAAAGCGCCTAAGGCTTCGTTTAACCAATGGGCGGCTTCCTCGCGGTTAACGGCAAAGTCGGCAAAACGAATGCGCGCGAGGCCCAAGTAGTACCAGGTCGTTTCATCTTCCGCCGCCGCTTCAAGCGCACGCTGATAATGGTAGACCGCCCGCTCCAAAGTCGCGCGGCAGGCGGCGGCGTCTTCGAGTTCAAAGGCCGATTCGTCGAGGTGGTACCCCAACTTAAAGTGGCCACTACCTGCATTGGGTTCGGCGCGAACGAATAAATCGAACTCGGTTAAAGCGGCGAGCCGCAGATTGCGCCGTTGCTCGGGATCGTCGGTCATCCCCAGGATTTGTTCAAATTCGTAGGCGCAATTGTAGTGAACCAACACCATGGTGGGGTTGAGTTCCTGAGCGCGGCGGTAATGTGTAATGGCTTCGGTACGTAATTGGCGCACACGGGTCCCGTCGGCGAGCAGCGAAGCCAGGCAGCTTTTTTGATAGCCCAAGTGGAAATAAGCGCGTTCTTCTTCAGGGTCCAACACCGTCGCTTCGGTGTAACGCTGAATTGCCTGCTCGCGAAACTCACGGCAAATATCCTCGCGTTCGGTGGCTTCGGCGAGGTCGTCCCAATGGTGACCCAGCAGCAGACAAATGTCGGCGCGGTCGGGATCAAGCGCAAGCACAGCGCTCAATAGATCAATCGCCTGGCGAATATAGGCCGTTTGTTGTTTGTGTTCGGACATTTCGCGGCCGATAGAGGCCAATTGACTCGCACACTTTTCCAACGAGGCGGCGTCGCGGGCGCGTATCTCGGCACATTCGGCGTAATGGCGGGCGGCATCTTTGAAGAAGGCGGTTTTTTCGGTATCGTCATCACTCAAACGCGCAAGCTGAAAGAGCTCATTACCCCAATTGTAATGAGCGTTGCCCATGGTGGGTTTGGTGATCAGGGCTTCGCGATAGCGAGAAACCGCGGCCATGCGCAAGCGACGCTGCTCGGTAACGCTGACCGCGTGACCGGCATCCTCGCCGTATTCATAAGCGATGCCGAACAAGGCGGCGGCGTTGCCAGGCTGCATGCGCAAGACATTTTCATAGGCGGCGACGGCTTCGGCGCGCAAGCGGGCGGCACCTTCAAGGTCCTCACACCATTCGGCGGCACCGCTGAGGGTGAATCCGCGCACGTAGTGGAAGCCGCTGTAGCGGTCGAGGTAAGGCGCTAGCCGGGTGGTTAAATCAAGCGCCTTCTGGACAAGGGCAAAGGCTTCATCGGCATCTTCCGTGGCCTGTGCCGCCGTGGCCAAAGTGTGAAACCAGGCCAGGTGATCGTTTTCAGAAAGCCAATCGTCTTGGGCGAGATCGTTGTAGGCACCAAGTGTGGCTTCGGCCAATTCCTCAGCGCGATGGTGATCCATGTCGCGCAAAGCGTAAACCATGCCGGCACAGGCGCGGCGCGCAAGAAACAGCGTTTTGTGGCTGGGCCGTTCAATCCACCGGTCGAGTTTCTTCTCGTAACCACTGGTGCGGTCGACCAATCGGCTAACCAGGTGTTCGAGTCCGAACACGCGGCAAAACTGGAAAAGCGCAAAGATGCGCTGGGTGAGGCCGACGCGTTCAAAGTTAAAAGCATGGGTGACGTGACCTTCGCGTTCGGTGACTTCCTGCATTACGTCAAACCATGCGGGGGTGTAGGCCGTAGTCGCCGCGTCAATTAATCGTTTTTCCATCGGACTCAGGCTATAGCAATCTTCGAGCAACGGCAAAAAGCGACGCAACTCGGGGAAACGCGCGCGTTGTGAGACGGCGGTCCCGTCAATCGGGGTATAGGGGCGCAGCCAGGTAAAGGCCCAGTGCTCGGCATCATCGCGGCGAACTTCTTCCTGCCCCAACAACCCTGCCTCGACCGGAGGCAGACCGCACAGCGCTTGTTCGGCGAGTGAAAACCATTGAAAAACGTCATCTTGGGAAAGGAAACGGCGCAGGCGTGCGGTCGTGGCGGGACGCCCATTTAGGTAGGTGACCGTTTCTTTGTTGCCCAGCAGGCAAGCGATTACCAAGGCGGCTTCTGCTTCAACACGCGGCTCACCGGATTCGGCCAGACTTAAAATGGGTGCGAAGGCATCGTGACAACCGTTGAGAAACGCAAAAAAGAGAAGGTCGATAAGAACAACACGGGCACCCGCATCAAAATCGCTGCGCGCAGCTAAGGCTTGCCAGGGAAGATCGCGAACGTCGTCCTTCTCGCATTTTTCCAAAAACAGGGCGAGGGTTGCAGGGTCGACGGGGTTCGTCTGATGAACGGCAAGGCGATCTAACGAACTCGGGGCTAGAAGGGCACCAAAAGCAAGCGCCAACCGTGGACGCAGTTGGCCGCGCTGGTCTTCGAGGGCGCCGAGCAAACCGATATTTAAATCTTCCATAAGTGGCGTGAGAACTCCAGACCGCACGCATCGCCCAAGGGGCGATCACGCATCACAAATCAACTCAAGGGTAGGGAACGAGTCGGTCGCCGGCCGGCTTGAGTCGGTACCCTATGGCAGAGGCGCCGCAAGGGAAAAGGGATCTCGTAAATTAGCGCTTTTTGACGCGAATCTCAACTCTTTTACCGGGGGCGCGCGAAATCAAAGCGGCCGCGGCGCTCAAACCTCGGCGGCAACGGCACGCTGGCGAATCGCCTCGTAAAGGACGACGGCGGTGGCGGCGCCGACATTGAGCGAATCCAGTTTGCCCGCCATCGGCAGATAAACCAAATGATCACAACTTTCTTGGGTCAAACGACGCAGCCCTTTCCCTTCGGCCCCCATCACGATGGCGAGTGGATCCTTCATATCAACCATGTGCCAGGGTTTAGCTTTTGGGTCAACGGCCGTGCCGACCGTCCACACCCCGCGTTCTTTAAGGTGATCAATAGTGTGTCGCAAGTTGGTCGCTTCAATTAGAGGAACCCAAGCAAAGGCGCCCTGGGAGACCTGGGCGACAGTTTGGTTGAGGTGAATGGCACGATGTTTGGCTACGATGAGGCCATGCACGCCCGCGCCTTCACAGGTGCGTAAAATCTGGCCGAGGTTCATGGGATCTTCGACTTGGTCCAGTACCACCAACAACGGCGTTTCGCCGCGTTCTTGCAGGTCGTCCAGGAGATCGTCTAGGTCGGGCGCTTCAGGTAATCGGACCAGCGCGGCAATACCTTGGGTTAAAGGCCCGTAAGGCGTTTCCTTGGCTTGTGTATCTTCAATTTGGCGGCTGTACTGGCGAATGCTCTTCCAATCGCTCTCCGTCATTTTGCGCGAATCCAACCATACCTGGTGGACCTTCACCTGTTCCGCGGCAAGGCACTCGCGTACCCCATTCCAACCCGTAATGTAGGCGTCGCCCTGAGGCACCGATCGTTTGGGTTGCGGCGCCGTTTTGCCGGGCTGCGGCTTTTTACCTTTTTGCCATTTGCCGGAACGTGAAGATTTCATAGAAGGGTCCCCCTCGGTTGATGCGGCATCCTTGGACGCGCGATCACCAGCCTATCCTTTCAAGGAGTGCACGACAAGCGCTATTTGCGGCGGCGATGTTGGCGGGATTTCCGATGCGTGGCGAGGCAAGCGCGACCGTTTTAGTGGTGTCATCATGGTATACTTTCAGTTCCTCCATAGAAACGACAACCGATTGCGACCACTTCTGTGAACCTGCGACTTAAACGAACCGGTTTTTTCCGGAAAGAGGCTCATGACATCCGCTGACGTCTTTGATTCGGGCGCCGACATGACTGGACGCCACATTGGTCCCTACCTGCTCAAGCAGCAATTGGGTCATGGCGGCATGGGTACCGTGTATTTGGGCGAGCGCCGTGACGACGAGCTTAGCCTCAAAGTCGCGATCAAACTTTTGCGCCGTGAATGGCAAACGCCCCGCGTGCAGGAACGCTTCCGGCGCGAACGGCAAACCTTGGCCGATTTACGCCATCCCAATATTGCCCAACTTATGGATGCCGGCACAACCGAGGACGGCCGACCATGGTTGATGATGGAATGGATTAAAGGGCGCCACATCGACGTGTGGTGTGCCGAAAACAAGCCGACAACCGAACGAATCCTCTTGCTCATCCGCAAAATTGCGGGCGCACTCGGCTACGCCCATCGGACCGGCATCATTCACTGCGACATTAAACCGCAAAACCTGATGATCAACCACGAGGGTGAACCAAAGCTGCTCGATTTCGGTATCGCCCAAATGGCCGTTGACGAAGGGGAGACGCCGATTGGGCGTGCGCGCGAATCACTGATGACGCCCGCCTACGCAGCGCCGGAACAAAAGGAAAGAGGCACCATTTCCGCCGCCGCCGACGTGTATGCTTTGGGTCTGGTCACGCTCCAATTATTGATCGGTCGGCCGCCTTCGCGGTTGGGATGTGCGCCTTTGGAAGCGGTCACCCGTCTTACCACTTATGGCCGGCAGCCGATTCAGCTTCAAGACTTCAGCGATGACGACGCCACCGTTACCGTTAGCCTCCCAATCCAGGACCGACAAGAGGAAGGACGTGCAGACGCCGGACCGAGCAACCATGGCGAGGCGGTGCCGGAATCACTGGGGTACGTGCTGCGACGGGCGCTGGCGCCGACGCTTGAAGATCGCTTCCAATCGATGGACAGCGTCATCAACAGCCTGGACCACGTCCTTGCCGAAATGCGCGGCAAAGAAGCACCGCAAGGACGCAGTGACGCCGTATACGATGCCGTTTTTTGGTGTCATCCGTCCGCCGGTGGCCAAGTCGCCGATGTGGTTGCCATGCTGCAGCGCGAGCCAGGTCTCAAGATTGGTTATCACCAAAACGCCAACCCCGGCGCACGTGAGCTGCACCATTTGTTGGAGCAGGGCAAGGTCTGTGTGACTTGTTTGGGTAATCGCTTCGATGCCAACGAACAAACGCCTTGGCAATGGGCACCCGCCATTCGCGACAAACTGGCTTTTCACGCGCGCCGTTATCACTTCCTGCCGCTGTTGCTTCCCGACGCCGCCTTTCCCGAAAAACAAAGCTTGTTACCTGCTTTTCTGCGCGGTCAAACTTGGCTGCGCCTGCGCGACATCAGCCCTGAAGGCTTGCGCCCGCTGGTGGCCGCGCTGCGGGGCGTACAGCAGGAACAGACGCCGGCGAAACTACCACCAGGCGCCTGTCCCTTTCGCGGCCTCGAAGTTTTCCGCGAGCAAGACGCACACCTGTTTTTTGGTCGAGAAGTACCGGCCCAGCGCATCGGCGAATACATGCTGCGCCACTCGTTTGGTGCGGTATTGGGCCCATCCGGCAGTGGTAAATCCTCACTCGTTCAAGCGGGTGTGGTGCCGCGCATGCGCGAGTTGGGCTACGAGATCTGCCTGTCGCGGCCTGGTCATTTGCCGATTGAACATTTGGTCGATGCGCTTGGTGAAGTGTTACCTCATTTTCTTGGACGCGGTCGCCAGGTCCTCGAGCACCAGTTGCGCAGTGTGCCGGGTCGACTGGGAACCCTTGCCGCCGAGTTTCACCGGCGCCATGGCAAACGGCTGGTGGTCATCATTGATCAGTTCGAGGAAATCTTCACTCAATGCAAAAACTTGGCGGAACGAAACGCCTTCGTCGCGGCGCTGTGCGAGGCGGTGGAACGCGGCGACGACCACCTGCATTTACTGATAACCATGCGCTCCGACTTTTTAGGAAAATGTGTCGTTTTTCACGATTTAAACGACTTAATCACCGACCACATGCTGCAGTTGGGTTCGATGACCCGCGACGAATTGGCGCGCGCCGTGACGGCACCGACACAGCTCGCCGGCTTGCGATTGGAACCCGGCTTGTTGGAAGACGTTCTCGATGAGGTCGTTGGTGCTCCGGGCGCTTTGCCGTTACTGGAACACGCCCTTTTGGAGCTTTTCGCTAAACGTCAGGGCAATTTGCTCACGCGTCAAGCTTATCGCGAAATCGGCGGCATTGACGGCGCCCTGGCCAAACGCGCCGAGTACGAGTTTTCGAATTTGTCCGAAACGCAACAACTGGTGTTGCGCAAAATGTTTGTCCTGGCCCTGATCATGCCGGGTGACGGCACACCAGACACACGGCGCCAGGCTTCCGGCGAGGAGCTCGTGGCTGTCGGGGGTCATGAAGTGCCCGCCATTTTGCGAACTTGGACCGGTGCTCATTTGCTGACCGCATCACGCGATACCGCTCGCGGTGTCGATGTTTACGAGGTCGCCCACGAAGCCCTGATTGGCGGTTGGTCACGTATTGAGGAGTGGATGGCGCAGGGGCGTGAAACGGCGCGTATGCTCAATCGCCTGCGCCAATTTGCGCGCACCTGGGACGAGGCCGGCCGGGATCAGGATCACCTGTTGCGCGGCGGTCCCTTAATTCAAATGCATGAACTGGTGCGCGATGAAGCCGATCATTTAGGCGACCGTGAAAAAGACTACGTGGCGGCGGGATTGGCGCTGGCTAAACAGCAAGATCAACGTCGCGAAGAAACGGCGTTAATGCTGCGTAAGCGCAAGAATCAGGCCGTGGCGGCTTCACTGGTTGCCGGGCTTTTGGCCGCTTTTGCCTTCGCCATGTTGTACCAAACCAACCTCGAGCGCGACCGCGCTGAACGCGAGCGACAACGCGCCGAACAGGCCCGCCGGGTGGCCGAACAACAAACCTTGGAAAGCAACTACAGTTTGGCGGCGATGTTGACGGAAGAGGCCGGATTGGCCCTGCAAAACGACCAAAGCTCCCATGCCTGGATGTACATCATGACGGCCTTGTCGTGGGACATGCCCGACGATAAAAGCCTGCCAACCGCGATGGGTCGCTTTGCCGACCCCAAAATGAGTGGGACCGACCGGCTGTTGTGGACCTCGCCTGTTAATCCCGGCGCGGTGCGCTCGCTGTTCACACCGGATGGTTCGCGCATCGTCATTGCCGGCACCGACCACCGCATTCGCCTATTGGATCTTGAAAGTGGTTTGCCGCGTGGTTTACTGGCCGGTCACGACAACTTTATTCGCGCTTTGGCATTCCAGCCGCAAACCGAGCAGCCGTTGTTGGCCAGCGGCGGCAATGATTACCGGGTACGCTTGTGGCGTTTGCCCGACGAACCCTGGCAAATGCAAACCGCCGTCGCGGAATGGACTTTGCCCGCGCCGGTCAGAGCGCTGGCCTTTGCGCCCGACGGTCGCCTATTGGCTGCGTTGTGCGACAACGGAGATCGCGTTCTGTGGCACCTCGATGCTACCGATCCCGAGCAGTATCAAATGCAAACGCTACCCGCTACCGACGAATCGGCTCGTTGGACCACGCTGCGATTCGCGGCTGACGGTCGTTTGGTCGGTGGTGATCCATTCGGCCGGCTGCATTTGGTTGCGCCGACCAACGCGGCAGGGGAGACGCGGCAGGGTTCTTCCGATGCTGAAATAATCGCGTTGGAACGAAGTGACTTGGGTTGGCTCACGATTCACGCCGACGGTAACCTGTACTTATGGCGTGACGATACCCAGGATGTGATTCGGCCCGCAACCTTGGCGCCGGACAATGCATTGGCGCTGGCGGTAACGGCCGACCGCACCCAGGTGGTTACTTATCAAGCCTCGGGAACACTGCGTCTGTGGGACTTGAAAACGGGTCAAAACACCTGGCGCCACAATATCGGGGCCTTAAAAACCATTGCCGAGAACGGCGAATTGGCCCAACCCGAGCAGCCTCAGTTGGCGGTCGACCCAAAAAGTGGCCGCATTGCGCTCGCGAACGGCGAGTGGAGTTTGTGGCAGGCCGGCCAACAGCATTCGCTTTTGGAGCTCTCAGGGTTCCGATCCGTCGTTTGGAGCGCTTCCTTCTCGCCGGACGGTCGCACCATCGCCGCCGGCTCCCGCGACCGCCGCATCGTTTTGTGGGATGTCGCAACCGGAGCCCAAAAACGCGTGTTACTTCACCAAAGCGACGATATATTCGGTGTCGCCTTTTCACCCGACGGACGCTTTTTAGCAGCGGCATCCTCGGATAAAACACTGGCAATCTATGACCTACACCAACCTGACCGACCGCCGCGACTGTTGCGAGGGCATACCCAGGGCGTGCGCGGCGTAGCGTTTTCGCCGGACGGCCGCACTTTGGCGAGCTGCTCGTACGACCAAAGCGTGCGCCTATGGGATCTGAACACCGGCGAATCCAAGGTTTTTGAGCGCCATGCCAGCGTCGTTTGGAGCGTTGCCTTTTCGCCCGACGGTCGCCGACTGGTTTCAACCTCGGCCGATCACCAAGTCATCGTCTGGGACTGTGACAGCGGACGCGCGGAGCGCATTTTACAGGGTCATCGCGCCGATGTGTGGACGGCGGCGTTTTCGCCGGACGGAGGCCTTCTCGCCACCGGCTCAGCCGACCACCGCGTCATTGTTTGGGATAGCGAGAGCGGGCGACAAGTTCACGAATTTCAAGACCATACCGCGTCTTCATTGAGTGTGAGCTTTTCGCCGGACGGCCGCTTTTTGGCCTCGGGTTCCTACGATCAAACCGTGGCTGTTTGGCAGTTAAGCGACGGCGAGTTGCTCTACAAATTGTGCGATCACAATGACGGCGTTTGGAGCCTGAACTTTTCACCGCAAGGGCGGCGTTTGGTCACTGCCTCCTACGACGGCACCGTCAAAATGTGGTCGATTGAGGCGCCGGATCGCGCCGAAAGCATTCCAGCCCATGCGGCGGCGGCCTTGGGCGTGGCGTTTGCGCCGGACGGCTCAACCCTCGCCTCGGCCTCAATGGACCAGACGGTGAAACTTTGGGATTATCCCGATGGTACGCCACGCCAAACCCTGATGGCTCACTCGGCCTCCGTTTGGGCCATTGCCTTTTCGCCCAACAGTCGTTACATTGCCTCCGCTTCCTACGATCAAACTATTTCGGTCTGGGACTACGCCACTCGACGCCTCGTTCACAACTTTAAAGGACACGAGGGCGAGGTTCGTTGCGTCGGTTTTTCACCGGACAGTCGAACCCTCGCATCGGCCGCTTATGACCGCATTGTCAACCTGTGGGACTTGGAAAAAGGCAGCCTCAAAGCCACCCTTACCGGCCACAGCAACGAAGTTTGGGGTTTGGCGTATGCGCCGGACGGACAAACCTTGGCCACGGCGTCACTCGACCAAACCGTGCGTTTTTGGAACTTAAAAACCATGAACGTCAAACACACTCTGCGCGCCCACGCCTCGGAAGTTTGGGATGTCGCCTATTCACCAGACGGCCGGCTCCTGGCCGTTGCCTCACGCGACAAAACCGTTAGTCTTTGGGATCCGCACACACTGGCCCCCTTGGGAACCTTGCGCGGCCACGAGGCCCCCATTTGGTCCTGTGATTTTTCACCCGACGGGCGCTACCTAGCGACCGCCTCGGCCGACGATACGGTGCGCGTTTGGGAGGTGGCCACCCAAAGACCTTTGGCCGGATTTCGCACCCGCGCCGGCAATGCCAACAACGTCTGTTTTTCACCCGACGGGACCGGTTTGGTTTCAGCGCATGACGACGGCAGCTTGCGCTTCTGGCGTCTCGACCAATTGACGCCCTTTGCCGCGCTCAGTGACGACCGCGCGGCTTGGCGCACCTTGTGCGAACGCTCTTTGTTCCATTTTGGCTATCGCTTCGACGGCGGCAAATTGGTGTTTGAACCCCGTGCCGCCCTGTATTCACCCCACGGGCCGGCGCTGGATAGCGATCACCCGTACAGCCGTCTGATTCATCCCAAGCCACCCCAAGAGCGTTTAATTAACTGGCTGTCCACGACCGCAAAGCCCACGCCTTAAGTCGTTACTTCATGCACACCGCACGAATTTGACTGAGATCGGTATGACCCTCGAGCACTTTGACAATCCCGTCACGCAACAGAGTCAACATGCCTTCTGCAATCGCCACTGCGCGAATCTCGTCGACGGTTTTGTTTTCCAGCACCACTTTTTTAAGCGCGTCTGAACCCATTAACAACTCATGGATTCCCATGCGACCGCGATAACCCGAGCCGGCACAAGCGTCGCACCCCACGGCCGTCTGGAGCTTGAAGTCAGGACTGTGGTTGTGTTTGAGATCGCGGTCGAAAACCGTCGGTCCGTAGGCCTCACGCAATTCGGCAAAGGTCTGGGCGTCCGCCGGTTTGAGCTCTTTACACGCCTTGCACAGGGTGCGCGTCAAACGCTGCGCCAATACGGCCAGCAGGGCGTCGGCAAAATTGAAGGGATCCAAACCCATGTCGAGCAAGCGCGTTACGGTTTCCGGGGCCGAGTTGGTGTGCAGGGTGCTGAACACCAGGTGGCCGGTCAGTGAGGCCTCAATACCGGTAGCGGCCGTCTCATGGTCGCGCATTTCACCAATCATGATGACATCGGGATCGGCGCGCAGGAAGGCACGCATGGCTGCGGCAAAATCAAACCCAATCTTCGGTTGGACATTCACCTGGCGCAGGCCGGGTTGCGTAATTTCAACCGGATCCTCGGCCGTCCAAATTTTGATGTCTTCGCGGTTTATGTAACCCAAGGCGGAGTGCAGGGTCGTGGTTTTGCCGGAACCGGTTGGACCCACCACCAGAATGAGACCGTAGGGTTCGCGCACAATCGACGAAAATCGTTTGTAGTTATCGGGGTGCATACCCAGCTTTTCCAGGGGGATCGGTTTACTGGCCGCCAAAATCCGCATCACGATGTCCTCGTTGCCGGCACCTGCCGTGGGGATGACGGCCACACGCAACTCGATGATATTGCCGTCGGCCATGCGAAAACGAATCTTGCCGTCCTGGGGTTTGCGCCGCTCGGAAATATCCAGTTGGGCCATGATCTTGAGCCGCGAAACCAGGGCCGTTCGGTGGCCGGCGGGGATGCTTTGATAGACATAACAACTGCCGTCGCGGCGAAAGCGAATGCGGCACGGCAAATTTTTGCCCTGGGGTTCGATATGGATGTCCGACACGCCGTCGCGATAGGCGTCCGAGATGATTTTGTTGGCGAGTCGCACCACCACGCCTTGCACCTCGGCGCTTTCCTCATCCTCTTCCGTTTGTTCGACCGCCTCGCCAAGATCGCCGGCTGAAAGCTCGGTCAGAATTTCGGCAAACTCGTTTTCGGTAGCGTCGGTTTCTTGCTGCGCCGCGTCGGTCAGGCCGTAGGAAGCACGCAGGTAGTCGAGAATATCGTCCTGTAACGCAACGTGAATATCCAAGCGCGGCGCTAAATTAACCGACTTGATGAGATCAATTTTATTGAGATCGAAAGGGTCAACCACCGCCACTTTGAGTACACCACCACTACGACTCAGCGGTGCGCAGTGATGTTTGAGCCAAAAATCGGCTTTAACGCGTTCCACCAAGTCGCCTGCCAGTTGGGTTTGTCCGTCCCACGAGAAACAGGGAACCCCGTAGAAGTCTTGCAGGGACTGGGTTAACGAGGATTTGTCGATCTTAAACCGCGCCATTAAGTGGCGTCCCAAACACAGTTGATTGACCCGCGCGTGAGTCACCGCTTCTTCGAGTTGCGGTTCGGTCAACAGTCCGCCGTCGACCAAATCGCCGTAGAGGCGGCGGCGCCCGCTACCGGCCCGTTGGCACTTGTTTTGGTTAAAGAACGCAATGGCGAGGGTTGCCGCCAATTGTTGCGCGCCGTCGACCACCTTGGCGGCAAACGGGCCGTTGGGTTGTTCGCGCCGGTTGATCACCTGCAACACACCCAGCAACCGCTTTTCAAACAACAAGGGCAAAGCTAGCACCTGGCGGGTACGGAAGCCGGTTACCTTATCCCAGCGCGCGTCGAAGCGTAACTTAGGATGAACGCGTTTTAATTCGGCGCTGTCGTAAACGTCACCAATATTGAGAACTTGGCGGGTGACCGCCGTGAACCCGGCCAGGCTGTTGGTATCCTTGGCGACGCGGATAATTTGGGAAGGCTGCGAGCCGAATTTAATCGAAAACAAGCGGTCGTTTTTGGTGTCGATGGCAAAAATGGTAATGCGTTCCGCTCCGAGTAAGGCGGCAATCGGCGGGGACATGGTGGCGAGGATGGTGGCGATATCGGGCGCACCGTGAATGGCTTGGGTGAGGGTGTTAAGCTGTGTTTGAAAGGCAAGTTCCCCTTGCAAAGCTTTGGGTTCGGCAACCATCAAAACCTCCACGGTGTACTTCGTATTGATGCTGTTACCTAAACCGAGCCATTCGGGTCGATGAAATCGCGCAAAACGTTGGCGCGAATCGTTTTGGAAAAAAGACAGGCGCACTGACAAGTGCGACGGGCATTTTTACGAGAGGTTGCAGCCGAACAGGTGTGCGATTTCGCCGCCCAGAATCGCTTAGTTTAGGTGGTAATGGAGAAGGTATCGGCATGTGGCGTGAAAAGCCAAAGTCGTGGCCGGTGATGAGGAAGCATGTGTGGGAACCAAATAAAAACAGCCGCGTGAATCTTTCTTTGTTTTTGACAAAAAAGCCTTTCTTACCAGATCTTAGCGTCGCGGGAAGGCCGTCGGATCAGGACAAAGGCTCAGCCGAGAATAAGGACCATAAAATTTTGGTTGACAAAAGGCGCGAAAAATCAGGGTAGCCCTGTGAAAGTGTGATCCAGCCCACAGTTGCCATGTCAACTCGGCAAAGTGTTTATTTTGATAAGGATAGCTGAATTGGGCGCTGTCTCACGCGGCGGCAGTTTGGGCATTAGCGGCCTTTATGGTAGAATTTTGAGCGAAATTGTTGTGTAAAGCCGCCTTGCAACCGATACAAAGTTGTAGACGAAAAGGTCTGTAATTCTGGATTGCAGCCCACAGGGGATCACTCTTGAGAATTGACGCCAATCCCATCCAACTTCTGAGAGAAGTATTTAGACCGCTACCGCCGACGGCCGAGATTGATGCGCCCGAAGGTGATGAAAAAGATAGCGTGTTGGATGCTGTTGTCATCAGCGATATGGCGCGTATTCTGGCGGAACAGAAAGACGAAGCGGAAACCGCCGAATCAAAAGAAAACGAAGCGGCTAAACTGGATGAAGAAAACAGCATTAACTTTCTGGACGATGAGGAAGAAAGTGCTACGCCGGCTGTGGTTGGACCTTCAACGCCAAACAGCCCTCAGCTTACTTTTGAAAGTGACAGCGCTGAAGAAAGCACGGACAGTACCCTAAACAATGCCGCAGGGCAGTCTGAAGAAGCCGCGCAGGCAGTCGAAGAAGACACGGAGCCCGAACCCGAGCCCGTCGCGGAAACACAAACCGTCGCTGACGAAGAAACCGAGACGCCGCTGACCATCAGCTTGGAGCAATCTGCTTAATCGACTCACTCAAACCATCCACAATCGCTGCCCGCCGCCTTATCGCCGGCGGGTTTTTGCGTTTTGGCTCAGCCAATCTGAAAATGAAACGGTTGCGGTTCGTTTCCTTCTCATAGCACAATGGCACCATGTTCCGTTTGGGACCGGCCGCCGCACCTTTTGTCGCTTGCGACATCTTTGCGGGTCGGTTCGCGCCGGTACTTGAACCGGCTGGATGCCTTGTAAATACCGTCTTCGGTGCAGGTGCAAGGCGGCTTTGTCCGTCTAAGCGGGCGTTTCAGAGGACCCCCGTCCCCCTTATCAAGCTTCACCAACGCGCCAATATCGCCAGGTGGCAACGCTCGTTGGACATGGTTCCGCCAAACGCTTGTCATGGTTGCGCAGGTGTTTATTCCCGTTCGTCCTCGATCCATCTTGTTTCGATTTTTTTCTTCGAGGTTCTCTCATGACGTCTGACTCAGCGGTCGTGCTCGAAATTCGTGAGGCCCACAAATCTTACGGTACCCGAGCCGCGCTCAACGGTGCCGCATTTTCGCTGCGCAAAGGCGAGTGGTTGGCACTGCTCGGTCCCAACGGCGCCGGAAAAACAACATTGGTTCGCACCATTGCCGGTCGACTTCAACTCGACCGCGGCGAAATCGCCTTACACGGTCAAACCCTTTCTCCCCAAGATCAGGCGGCGCGCCGGCAACTCGGTATCGTGCCCCAAGAATTAGCGCTTTATCCCAATCTCACCGCACGCGAAAATCTCGACATCTTTGGGCGCTTCCACGGTGTCGGCGGCCAAGAATTAAAAGACAAAATCAACTGGGCGCTTGACTGGATTGCGCTGGCCGACCGTGCCAACGAGCGAATAAAGGGTTTTTCCGGCGGCATGAAGCGACGCCTTAACATTGCCGCCGCCGTCCTTCACCAACCCAGCGTCATCATGCTTGACGAGCCCACTGTCGGCGTCGATCCGCAAAGTCGCGAACGGATTTGGCAAATGTTGAACCAGTTGCGTGCCGAAGGCGCTTCCTTGGTGTTGACCACGCACCAGTTGGATGAAGCCCAAACGATTTGCGACCGCATTGTGATCATTGACGGTGGACGCACGATCGCCGCCGGTACACTTGAAGAATTGATCACCCAAACCATCGGCCCGCAACGGGGCGTTTTTTGTAAAGTACGCGATGCGCAGGGCGCGGTGGAAGAAGAGCATCACGCGGTCGACGATTTATCCGAAGCCCTGCCTTCGTTGCTGAGCACGTTAAAAACGCAAAACAAACAGTTACTGGACCTGCGTATTCAGGCGCCAACGTTACAGGCGGTGTTCCTGCACCTGACCGGAAAGGAATTACGCGAATGATTGCCACCCTTCTCAAACTCAACTGGCTCAATCTCAAGCGCGACCCTGTCGCCCTGGCTCTCAGCTTCATCATGCCGTTGGTCTTCTTCACTATTTTTGCAGCGATTTTCGGCGGTGGCGGAGATGGCGACGGCGGTATGAACCCGATTCGCGTGCTGGTCGTGGCCGAGAAAAACGACGCCTTCGCGCAGAAGTTTGTCGACACTTTGGCCAAACAGCCGTCCTTAACGTTGACCCGCTTTGAAGATTTGGAAAAAGTACCCGAAGTGGAGCCCGACACCGCCGCCGGCGCTCAGGTGCGAGCCGGCCATTTCGATGCCGCGCTCATTCTGCCAACCCCGCTGGACCAATCCGTAGGAAACTTCGGTCAAGGTGGACCGGGTGCCGTGTTAATTTACGACGCCGCCAATCCCGTGGCGCGTTTTGCCCTTAGTGGTTTGGTACAGGCCAATGTCATGCAGGCCGCGCCCGACATCATGCTCAATCGCGGCATGGGAATGTTTGCCGAACAGGGGGCGCCTCTGACGCCGCAACAACAAGGCCTGGTCGATGAGGCGCGCGATTTCCTCAACAGCGATGACGGCGAAGGCGGCGGTGCCGCCGGCACCGAATTGTTGCCGCTGGAGGAACGCGATGCGCGTGCTGAAGGGGAGGGCGATGAGGCCGCCCCCAAAAGCATTGTTGCCTATTACGCGGCCGGTATCGGCATTATGTTCCTGCTGTTTTCCATGACCGCCGCCGGTGGTTCGCTGTTGGAAGAGGAAGAAAGTGGCACACTCGATCGCCTGCTGAGTTCCCAGCTAAGCATTCACCAACTGATGTTGGGTAAGTGGTTGTTTTTCTCCATTTCCGGCACCTTGCAGTTAACCGTGATGTTTGTCTACGGGGCCTTGGTTTTTAGCGTGCCTTTGTTTACGGTGAAAACCATGAGCGCCTTTGTGCTGATGACGGTGGTTGCCGCCATGGGTGCGGCGGCGTTCGGGATGTTCCTCGCCACCATTAGCAAAAGCCGCGCGCAGTTGAGCGGTATTTCGACGGTCGTTATCCTGATTATGTCGGCGGTCGGTGGCAGCATGGTGCCGCGTTTTGTCATGCCGCCGGCGATGGCGACGGCCGGCAAGTTCACCTTTAACGGGTGGGCGATTGACGGCTACCTCAAAATCTTCTGGCGCGCCGATCCCAATCACAGTCTTGGTCAAGCACTGCTTCATATCGCCCCGGAGATGGGCGTGATTGGGCTGATGGCCGTATTGCTGTTGGCTTTGGCGATGCAAACCGCCAAACGCCGCCAGGCCGCCTAGGCCCGTCTCAAGCCGGCGTGAAGGGTGCCGTTCGCTCAGCCGATCAAGGCGGCACGGCTTCGCGCTTGGGTTGTTTCGCCCGCAATGGTATAACGGCCTAACCCGCAAGAACGTGCTCGCACCGAAACCGACCCTTAAAACGGCAAGGTGTGGGCGGCCGGTGTTGGTGCCGGCCGGTTTTACCGCAAACGGCGCGTTGTCCCCGTTGGTTTTGTCTGAAACGATTGGGGCGCAGTTTGCCAGGCGCGGCGGGCTAAACGGTTTCTAGAACCGCCTATGAATGATTACCTTAATTGCCTGTGACACGCCAATCGTGGACCGTCACTCGGGCTTATTGTTTCGGAGGAGATTGCCATGTCCGTTTGTCCCTGTAATCCCGATCTCAGTTATGAACAGTGCTGTGCTCCCTTTCACCAGGGCGAGCAGCAGCCGGAAAGTGCCGAAAAATTAATGCGTGCGCGCTATTCCGCCTATGTCAAAGGCGAGGTCGATTTCATCCTCAATACAACCCATCCGGTAAAACGCGAAACGGTCGATCCCGATAGTATTCGCTCTTGGTCGGAAGAATCGGAATGGCTGGGTCTTGAGATCGAAGGCACTGAGGACGGCGGCCCGGATGACACTCAGGGTACGGTTACTTTTAAAGCCCATTATCGCATTGAAGATGTCGAGCGCAGCCACCACGAACGATCCATTTTTACCAAAATTGACGGCGCTTGGTATTACGAGGACGGCAGTTCCGCCCAGGTCCGTCGCGAAGGTGACAAAGTCGGGCGCAACGATCCATGTCCCTGTGGCAGCGGCAAAAAACACAAAAAGTGTTGTGGTGCCGCCTAAGCGTTAAGCGGCAGAATCGCCACAGCCAGGCCGCGAACCCGTCCCGCACCGGTTGCTGAACGAAGCTTTACCGACGGGGCGGGGCGTGCCGGCCAAGCGCCCGTGCTTGTGGTAGAGTACCCAGCGACGGCGTTTCAATAAAAAGATGGTTGCCGCCGTGACCGCGTGGCGGCCGGCCCACACGCTAAAAGGGCGAGGCCCAGGTTACGGCATGTGCATGACCATGCGTTCCCCGTTGACATCGACGCGGAGGCCTTGTGGCGTTCCTTTTCGACTATAACTCGGTTGCCTGCCTGGCCTCAGTGCTCATGGGCGCGGTTCTGTCGTTTTTCTTGCTGCGTATCCGCAATAAAACGACCAACACATGGCTCTTGACCTGGGTTTTTGTGCTTTTTACCTTGGTTATGGTCGATACCTTTATCATGCTGTCGGTTCGTGCCGATTGGACCCTTTACGGCGTCTACGTGCTGGTTTTGCTCGACGTCATCCTGGCCCTACTCATCCAATTTGCCTACCGCTTTCCCAACAACGACCACCCGCGTGAAGCGCGGGTCGCGCTGGTACTCTCGCTCATTAACGCCGGCGTCATCGGTACCATGATCGTGCGTACCTTGGATTTTGGCCGCAGCGGTCGCCTCGAGGATTTTACCGAGGCCTTGTGGCCGATTTTTTACATTCAAGGCGCGCGTTTGGCCGCCTATTTGTGGTTTCTCAGTGTTTGGGTGCGCAAACTGATTCTTCTGGAAGCGGATTTTGGCCGCCCCATATGGTTGCGCATTCTCAGCCCGGAAAGCGCCGACGGCCAATCGATTCGCGCCTTTCTCGCGGCTTTTATCGTCGGCCTATTCTTGTGGCCGTCTCAGGTCATGGTTCAGTTCCGTATCATTACCCAAGCGCAGCAAGGTTTCTTTTTTGTCGTTTTCACCTTGCTCCTTTTTTCGCTGTTCTTTTTGATCTATATCAACACCAGTCCGGAACAAACCAGTTTTATGGATAAGGTGCTGGGCGTTACCTTGTTGTTCCTGTTAATTGCCTTTACTTTCACCAGTTTCCTTTCGTGGCGTGATCGCTACGACGATTTCTATTCGGCGCGATTGCAGGATGTGGCCACCACGCGGCGCGCGCTGCGCGAAAACCAACTCGAGCACATTCCGCCCGAGGTGTGTTACGCGGTGGTACGTCCTTTCGACGCGCACCCGACGCAATTGTCCTACCGCGTGCTGTACCAGCGAGAAGACAACTTCGATATCGCTTTTCTCAGTAATTGGGACCGCGAAACCTACATGCGTCTGGCTTGGTTCTGGCACCGCCGCATGCGGCTTTTAACCGCCTTACCGCGCGACGAGGCCGATTTACAAGCCGAACTGACCGTGCTCGGCATGTTCCAAACCCTGATGAAACGCGATGAACGCATGACCGACCTCGACCTCGTGAACCTCCGCGATCACTACTACTTCTATCGCTTTTCGCACGGTGACGACCTCTATGAAGTCGGCTTCAGCTACCTCGAATACCGCCGTGCCATGCACGAAGGCGTGCGCAATCAGGCCGCCGCCATGTGCCTTTTCACCTTACTGGTCATGTTCAGTTTTCCACTGTTGTTTCGCAACGCCGTCGTCACCCCGCTGGAGCACCTGCTCACCGGCGTGAAGCGCGTTAACCAGGGCGATTTCAGCACGCGTGTGCCGATTCGCGCACGCGATGAGCTGGGTTACTTAGGCGAGTCCTTCAACCACATGGTTCACTCGATTTCTCAGGCGCGCGCCCAACTGGAATCCAATGCCAAAACCCTTGCCGCTCAAAACCGCGCTCTTTCGGAGTTGGACAAACTCAAAGATGAATTTTTAGCCAATACATCGCACGAATTGCGCACCCCGCTGCACGGTATGATCGGTTTGGCCGAATCACTGCGCAATGGTGTCGCGGGCCATTTACCCCCCAAAGCGAAGTACGATTTGGGTTTAATCGTTACCGGCGGTCGCCGTTTGGCGGCGCTGGTCAACGACATTCTCGACTTTTCGAAATTGCAGCACCGCGACCTCCATCTCAATCGCGGTTCGGTTGATATGCGCGTGTTAGCCGACGTCGTGTTGCGGATTGCCGAACCCCTAATTGGCGCCAAACAACTGTTGCTTGAAAACGCCGTTTCCGCCGATTTACCTCCGGTTTACGGTGACGAAGATCGGCTGCACCAAATCCTTTTGAATTTGGTCGGCAATGCGGTCAAATTCACCGAATACGGCTGTGTCCTGGTGACCGCATTCGTTGATCGCAATGCTCCCGGCTTCCTGACCGTTCAGGTTGTCGACAGCGGTATTGGCATCCCGCAAGAAAAACAAACCATGGTCTTTGAATCTTTTGAGCAGGCCCAGGGTGACGATAACCGCCACTACGGTGGCACCGGACTGGGTCTGGCGATTGTCAAGAAGCTGGTGGAGCTCCACGGCGGTCGGGTTTGGTTGGAATCGCAAGAAGGCCGAGGTTCGACCTTTAGCTTTACGGTACCTCTATCGAACCTACCCAGCGAGAATCGTTTACAGGAAAGCGAAACCATCAACGAACAGACGCGGCGCGCCCACAGCGAATTGCTCGAAGTCCTTGAGGACGGTGAGCTACCCACGGAAAAACCGATTTCCCCCTTGGCCGGTTCCTTCCGTGTTTTGGTTGTCGATGATGAAGCGGTGAACCGCAAAGTATTGGTTAATATGCTTTCGCTTTACGGGTACCACAGCCACGAGGTCGGTTCGGGTGCCGCGGCACTGCAGGCGTTGGCCGAAGAGGCCCCCTTCGATTTGGTGTTATTGGATGTCATGATGCCAGGCATGTCCGGCTATGAAGTTTGCCGCCTCCTCCGCAAGGATTTCAGTATTCGCGATTTACCCGTCATCTTTCTCACCGCCAAAAGCAGGCCGACCGACTTGCAGGCCGCTTTTGAAAGTGGTGCCAACGATTTTCTGACCAAACCGATCAGCCAAACCGAGTTGATTTCGCGCGTCAACTTGCACCTGTCGCTAAAGATTATGGCCGAGGAGAACCAGCGCCAGGTGCGCGAGCGCACCTTGTTGGAAAGCGAAAACCGCCGCAAAAGTGAAGAGCTGGAAAAGGCGCGCCGCCTGCAGCTCTCGATGTTGCCGGCGACGATTCCGGCGCCTGACTGGTTGGATATTGCTGTTTTTATGAAGCCCGCCACCGAAGTCGGCGGTGATTACTACGATTTTCTGGCCGACGGGCCGCGCCACCTGCGGGTGGTCGTCGGTGATGCCACCGGGCATGGGTTGCAAGCCGGTACCATGGTCACCGCCGCCAAATCGCTGTTTCTGGCTTCGGCGGTGAGTTCGACGCCTGGGGAATTCCTCAAGCACAGTTCTGACTCACTCAGTAACATGGGTTTCCAAGACCTGTACATGGCCATGTTGCGCCTTGATCTCGACGGCTTTCATTGCCGAATGGCTTCCGCCGGCATGCCGTTTCCCCTGTGGTACCGCGCCGCGGAACAAAAGGTCGAATCCTTGGAGTGCGGCGGGTTGCCGCTTGGTTCGGGTTTGCCGGTAACCTACCGCGAACTGGAATTTAGGCCCGCCGTAGGCGATGTCCTTTTTCTGGCCAGCGACGGGCTGGAAGAATGTTTTAACAGTCATGATGAACCCTTTGGCCAAGATCGTATCGGCGAGTTATTGGCCGCCCACCACGGCGAAGACGCACAAACCCTGGTGAGCGTGCTCATTGGGGCGGTGGAGGCTTGGGGTGAACAGCAAGCTGAAAACGACGATATCACCATGGTTATCCTGAAATGCATCGCCGAACCGCCGGAGCATGGCGAGGCCGCGACTTAAAGAGGTTGGACAATCAGACCGATTTTAATAAAGACAATAAGGTAGAATTCATCTTGAAACTAAGCGCCAAAACGCCCGTGAATGATTTCCATTTTTCCAAAGAAAACCGGAATGGAAACCCCGTTGTCGCTGTTTTTTTCAATAAGGGGCGATCTTTTTGCGCCGCTTGTTTCGAAACCTTCTTTTAAGGCCCGCCATCCTATGATGTTTCCCATGTTACGTGTTTTGCTTTTATTGGTTTGTGCCGCGGTCCTGTCGGCCTGTCACCAAGACGCCGCGCCAAAAGCGGTGGACGACATGATGTGGGACGAAATCGAGGCCAATGCGTTAGGCCGCGAAGTGAAGCTGTTGGTGTCTCGAGACGATCCAGAAGCAAGCCAATTCCTTAAGGAACAGATTGGCGTTCAATTGCGCAGGCGTTACGGGATTCGTTTAACACTCGTGCTCCCGCCGCCGCTTGAAACGGCACCCTTGTTGGATCCGCCGCCACCGCCCGAACCGGATTTGGTGTGGATGGATTTGGATGCCTTGCACCAATATCGTGCCGGCCGGCTGCTTCAGCCCGCGCTGGTCGCCAAAGTGCCCAACGCCGACTTGATTGATTGGGATAGTTTTAGCCAACGCATCGAAGTAAAAAACCGCCAAGCCGGCAGCGTGTTGCCCTGGGGGAAAAATCCGCTAGTGCTGGTTTACAACCGCGATAACGTTGAAAAAGTGCCCACGAACTTGGCGCAACTGGCGGCGTGGGTGCGACAAAACCCCGGCCGCTTTACCATTCATCGCGGTCGCTCCGGCTACCGCATGCTGCATTCCTGGTTGCGCGAAATGGCTCAGCCGCCCCACGAATTGCCCAGCACCTTTAGCGAGGCCGAATATGCCCAGACCCGCGATAAGTTAATCGCATTCATCGATGAGTTGCGGCCGTATTTTTGGATGGAAGGGGAACATTTCCCCAAGGACGCCGAAGAACTGAATCTGCTTTTTTCGCAGGGTAAGGTTGATTTCAGTATCCACGAGGGCGGTAACACCCGTTTTCAAGAACTGTCCCAAAAACCGTTGCGTTTCCGCGTCGGCCGCCGCGTTTGGCCGTGCCCCGAAGCCATGTGCGCCCATTTTCTCGGCATTCCGATTAAAGCCGCCAACAAAGAAGGGGCGTTGGTCGTGCTCAATGAGTTGTTGTCACCTCAAGCTCAGTGGCAAAAACAGGATCCCGATATTTGGGGCGACGGATCGGTTCTGGACGTGGCCCGTTTGCCCGAGCATTGGCGCACGCGGTTTTTAGCCGAACAATCTGGCCGCACGCAGGGCCGCGCCGAACCGGTCAACCTCGCGGCGCCCCAACTGGGCATGGCTTATTGGGTCCAATTACGGCGTGATTTGCGTCCGCTTCTCGAGAAGGAGCGTTAGGTTAGGGGGCTTCCATTCTGAACACGCCGCGATGAATTTGGGCCAAGTCAAAGGTGACGGGATTTTCCTGAATCAACTTGCTGATTTCTTGGCGCCAGCGGCGAGAGTTACGCCGATTTTTAAACAGACCGACCAAGTGTTTGGCCACAAATGAGAGTTTGGTGCCCAAGGCGACCTGTTCGCGCGTGTAGCGATTCATCACCTCAATTAAGGTGTCCTCGCCGAGCGGCTCCGTTGCCGACTCGCCGAAAATGAGCTGGTCGGCGCGCGCAAATTGTTCGGGTTGATGATAGGCGGCGCGCCCAATCATGGCACCGTCTACGTGTTGCAGGTGGTCGAGAACCTCGTCCATGGTGCCAATGCCGCCGTTGATAATAATGCCCAAATCAGGATAGTCGCGTTTGAGCTGGTAAACCAAATCGTAGCGGAGTGGCGGCACGTTTCGATTTTGCGCCGGGCTCAAACCCTTGAGCCATGCTTTGCGTGCATGTACGATGAAGATGTGATTGCCGCATTGGCGCACAACCTCAACGAAACGACACAAGTCTTCGTAACGGTCCACGTCATCGACACCCAGACGGTGTTTCACCGTCACGGGAATCGACACCTCGGCCTGCATGGCGGCGACCACCTCGGCCACCCGTTCCGGTTCTTTCATCAAGCAGGCACCGAAACGACCTTTTTGTACGCGGTCTGACGGACAGCCCACATTGAGGTTTATTTCGTCATAGCCGTAATCCTCGCAAACGCGGGCGGCGGGCGCCAAAATTTTGGGATCGTCACCGCCAAGTTGAATCGCAATCGGATGTTCGATGGGATCAAACCCCAGGACCCGATCCAAAAAGTCGCTTTTGAGGTTGTAGGTGATGGTCGTGCCCACCACCATTTCGGTGTAAAGCAAGCTGCGTTTGGTGAACAAACGCATCATGTAACGAAAGTGACGATCTGTGTAGGCCATCATCGGCGCGACACTCAAACGGTGATAATCTCTCAACAGAAGCTCCGCAAAAAAAACACCCCGGCACGGTGGGGAACCGGTCTAACGCCTTTTTGGCGACAAACGGCCCCTATTCTACCTGAAAATATCGGTCCTACGTGGTTTTTCCGCCCAAAATGAAACGGCCCGCACAAGGCGGGCCGTCAACGTCATCCGAGAAAACCGGGCTGTTATGGGGTTTTATTGAACTTGGGCTTTCAGGCTGGGTGGCAATTCAAACATGCTGTCGGGCACGGGTTGGTTCACTTCCACTTTGTCAAAAGTGATCAACACTTCCTGGCCCATCATGGTCATTTTGCTCTTCATGGGGTACTGAATGCCTTTGTAGATGTCCTTGTAATCCTCAAAATAGGATTCAATGTTCATCTGACCCATGGGCCCGATGGTGACCATGTCCATGCGCAACAACAAACTGGATTCCACGTCGATGTACTGAGTCATGTCGATACCGGCGCTGGTTTTCATTTTGATTTTATGGGTTTTGCGTTCGCCGACCATGGCTTCGCCCTGGTATTCCAAGTCTTTGTAGAATTCGCGCCACTCATAGGCCGCTTTAAAGTTGTTGCTGATCTTAAACTGTTCTTTCTCTTGGCCTTGCAGCAAACGCGCACCCATCATAGGGTTGGAATCGTAGCAGTTCTCGCCGTCGCAGCCTTGCTCGGCCACCATTTGCATTCCATTACCGGTGAGGGTCATTTTGACCTTGGACTTGCCGCTTTCTTTCATCGTCATTTCGATTTGGCCGTTCATTTGTTGGGCCATGGAAATGTTGCCGTGTACAACCATTGATTCGAGTTCTTTAAAGCTATCACCGCCGCTGGCTTCGGCGGCCTTGTCCATTAACGCAACGGGATCAGTTGCACTTAACGTCAAACTGAACAGTGCTAAAAAAGATAAAAACACCAATTGGGTTTTAAGGAATTTACGATTCACGTGGTCCTCCAGGGGGGTAGCGTGCGATTGTCGCCGCACGATCAATAAGTTTGAGTGAAGGGATAGCAGCGTCATAGGACGCCTTGGCGCGCCGATTTTCGCTACCATAGCAGCGAACAGTAGGGCACTGGCAAACTAAAGTTGGCCGCCTGCTTTAATCCAGGATCGCGCTGCTTCAAGGGCGGCGTCTTTACCGGCCAAAAGGGCCGCTTTGCTGTGTGGCGTGACTTCGTCGGGATCCACGCCCTGTCCTTCGACTTGGCGGCCGGAAACACTGACGTAGTCGGCGATAGCGTATTGAAAACGGTCACCGTTGGGCAAGTGTTCGATCATGGAGGGCAGCGCGGCGCCGGCACTGCGCGTTCCGAAAATGCGTGCGCGCTTTAGGTCTTGCAAGCCGGCCGCCATGATTTCGCTGGTGCTGGCTGAGCCGCCGTCGATTAAAATTGCAACCGGTTTATCAAAGATCGGTTTTTGTGGGAATACGGCAAAATTGAGCGAGCCGCCGGAGTTAATCATCGTTCCCAGCTTGCTTTGCTTGGCAAGAATGCGATTGGAAAGGGCTACCGCAATAAAACCAATGCCGCCGCCGTTGCCGCGCAAATCGATGATCAGACCGTCGGCATCGGCAAACTTCGGCAGGGTTTCGTTATCAAACTGGGTTTTGACCTCGGGGATAAAAATATTGAAGTGGATGTAACCAATATTGTCCGCCAGCAGGGCGTCTTCGTAGCGGTAGTGAACCATCGGCAAATTTAAGATGGTTTTGGGCGTACCCAGCGGTTTGTGTACCTTAAAGGTGTGGGTTTTACCGCGGCCGTTACTGGTAAAGGTCAGCTTCTTGCTGAGACCCGGTGTGTCCTGGAACAATGAGTTAAGCGTGCGATTGATGTACAGACGTCCCTGAGCAACATCACTGTAAAGACCGGTAATTTTCGCGATGAGCGGCGCTAAATCTTTACCGGAGTGGCCGGTGATGCGGCTGCCAACTTTAAGGCCGCTGTCGGCCGCCACCAAGTCACCATGGATCTTGGTGACGAATAATTCTTTGCCGACCAGCGCCACCTCAAAACCCATGGTGCCGTTGCCGCCGGAGGTAAAATCGGCCAGCGAGTTTTCCAGTTTTTCGAAATCACCACCGCCGTATACGTTGAAGTGACTTTGGCCCAGTTCATTAATCATGTCGCGCATCACTTTGCGCATCTCGATGCGGTTGTGGGTTTTTTCGGCCAGTGGGCGGTACTTGCGACCGACGGCATCCCAATCGACGCCGATTTCATCGAGGTTCCAGTGTTTCGCTTTAATTGTGGACCACACCATGTTGAAAGATTCCATATCGGCCTTGTCGGCGCCGAAACTCGGCCAAAACGCCGCTAAAAATAAAACCACCATCACGGGAACCAACGCGTGTCCGCGGCGGCGTGAGGGGTGCGGCGCCGCGACCATGCGGCGAGAAAGGTCGGAGAGCGGGGGAAGAACGGCAAAGCGCCGGAATCGATTGGTCATGATGACTCCTGAACAATATTAGTGCAGCATCGCAGCCGGTGGTTGGGATAACAATGAGAGACGATCCCAACGTCACACCAGGGCGTTCATGGTACAAATGCTTCAGTCTGTATGCACCCACGGATATTACAGAGCAAATCCACTTTTCTCCACCCTATTGCGCAAAAGTAGCTGAAATGGGGGCGAATTTCATCGTGGTACCACTTACCGAGACCTGTTTTTTGGTTGGGCGAGACGTCAAACCGCGTTATAGTGCCGCCAAGCCGTGACAGGTCCCGAAGTGATTCGCGTAAACCTAAAACGGAGCGGTTCGGGTAAATGGTATCGCGCAAAATGTTGCAGCCCAACCGATTGTGCGCAATCGCGGCCATGATTCGCCTGGTTTAGGTTACACCCCACTCCCACATGCAAGGAGATCGGCATGCGTGTGTTGTTCGTATGCACCGGAAACATTTGCCGCAGTCCGACGGCGGAAGGCATTTTTCGCGCGCTCGTCGCGCAAGCCGACCTCACCGATCAAATCAGCAGCGACTCCGCCGGCATGATCAGCTATCACGTTGGCGACGCGCCCGACCCGCGTTCGGCCCGTTATGCCGCCGAACAGGGTTTTCCCATCGACGATTTGCGCGCACGTCAGGTGAATCGCGCCGATTTTGAGGCTTTTGATTTGCTCTTGGCCATGGATCGCGGTCATTACGACGGTCTCTGCGATTTGGCCCCCGCCGGTGCCGCCGGCCGGGTTCATATGTTTCTGGCACATGACGCGACCCACCGCGACGGCGATGTACCCGACCCCTACTACGGGGGACCCGAAGGGTTTGCCGCAACCTATGCGCTTATCGAACGCGGTTGCCGCCAGTGGCTCGCGTGGATTCAGCAGCGGCAGACTTAGGCCGTGCCGTTTTTGGAGGAAAAAGTGGATCAACCAAAAACACCGAACAAGGCGCCCGGCGCCCGCGAACTCAAGAAGCAGCGAAACCGCGCCGCCATTTTGCAAGCCGGCCGCGAGATTTTTGCCTCCATCGGCTACGACGCCGCCACCGTGCGCGACATCGTCCGCGAAAGCGGCCTTTCGCCAGGCACTTTCTACAATTATTTCGAAGACAAAGATGCCGTCTTCCGCGATGTCATCGCCGAAGTGGTCGATGAACTGCGCGTGCGCCTGCGCCGCGCCCGCAAAACCGCCACCGACGCTCACGAGTTTCTGCACCAGGCCTTTCTGACCTATTTTATGTTGTTCCGCGAACAACCCCAACTGATGACCCTCATCGAACGCAATCAGGCCGCCGTTCGGCACTTGGTAGGGGAGGGGCACATTGTCAGCGAGCTTTTCTCTGAACTGGCGGCCGACCTCATGCAGGCCATCGAGGACGGTTTTATGCCGCGCGTCCCGGTGGGTGCGCTGATTATTGTCATGCACGGCGCGGGTTTTGAGTTCCTGGCCCAAATGAGCCAAAACCCGGACCTGGAGCCGGCCGAGATCAGCAGTTTCTTGGCCGATTTGTTCGTGGGCGGCATGAAACAGGTGGCGGAAAACCTAACGCGGCAAGAGGCGCCACCCGCCAATGTAAAAAACTGACACGTGCGTCAAGTTTGACTTTTCGCCGGCCGACGCTCGTGATACAGTCCTTTTTATCAAAGGATCTTCATGATTTTCGCGGAGCGTTGCGTCTCAGTCGGTTAGAACGCCGGCTTCTTCTCTGAGGCCACAACCTCTGCATGACTTTTGCGACGCCCTCTGTCAGATGGGTGTCGCCGTTCGCGGAGGACGGCATGAGCGACCAACGACGGATCGCCGTAATCGGCGCAGGCCCTTGCGGCATCACGGCCGCGAAGAACCTTGCCGATGTCGGCTTTAGTCACATTACCCTTTTTGACCGCAACCGTCAGGTTGGCGGTAACTGGCTTTATTCTGAGGAACCTGGCCATTCCAGTGTTTTTGAGACCACCCACACCATCAGCTCAAAAACACTGAGCCAGTACCACGATTTTCCGATTCCCGACGATTACCCCGATTACCCCTCACACCGTCATCTCGCCGAATACTTCCAGAACTACGCGCGTTACTTCGGCGTGGAACCCATGATTCGCTTCGAAACCAGCGTCACTCACGCTGAACTGCAAAGCGGCGGTGGTTGGCGATTGGCGCTGCAGGATCACAATGGCACGCGCAGCGAACGTTTTGATATCTTGGTTGTTTGTAACGGACACCACTGGGATCCGCGCATGCCGCATTACGACGGCGAATTTGCCGGCGAGCTGTTGCATTCTCACGACTTCAAAAAAGCCGCGCCTTTTCGAGATAAACGCGTGCTCGTGATCGGTGGCGGGAACTCGGCCTGTGATGTCGCGGTTGAAACCAGCCGCGTCAGCCGCCGCACCGACATCAGCATGCGGCGGGGTTATTGGATTACGCCCAAATTCATGTTCGGGCGCCCCACCGATTTGGTTAACGAAAACCTGCGCTTCATTCCCAAGCCGATTCGCCCTTTTGTTTCGGAAAAAATCCTCTATTTGATGCGGGGTTCAAACCGAAAGTACGGTTTATTGGAGCCCGACCACCGCTTTGGGCAAACCCATCCAACCCTCAACTCAGAACTGCTGTACTTCATCCGCCACGGCGAAATCGGGATCCAACGCGACCTCACCCGTTTCGACGGCAACACCGTCATTTTTGAGGACGGTCGCCGCGCGGAATACGATGCCGTGATCGCGTGCACCGGCTACCGCATCTCGCACCCATTTTTGGATCCTTCGCTGGTGAATTACAGCGAGGGACCCGTTCCGCTGTACTTAAAGATGTTCCCTGAGAAAGTCGCCAACCTGTTCTTCGTGGGGTTGTTCCAACCGTTGGGTAGCATTTGGCCTTTAGCCGAATTACAGGCCAAAATTCTGGGTCGCTATCTTACCGGTGCCTGGCAGCTACCGAAAGCACTTGGCAGCGCCATTCGACACGAACTCGATCATCCCGATTACCGTCAACTGGCCACGCCACGCCACACCATTACCGTCGACTACCACGCCTTTCACAAAAGGCTGCTGGCCGAGTTGCCGCGGTCTTTTCGCCAAACCGAACCCAAAACCAACAGCGGCGCCGGTGCTGTATTGCCAAGCGGCGAGACCGCCTCTTCGGCAACCTGACTTAAGGGTCGCCAAAATGACGCAGGTCGATGACCTCTTGGGATGACATTGAGGCTGTGAATATGCCCGCTTCGCCCAAGGACCTCGCTGTCTAAATTCCTCCTTCATTCGTAACTATCTTTGTTGCAGGTAGTTCGAAAATAAAACAGGGAACAGTTAAAACTTGGCCCCGGCCTTGCTTTAACTGAGAGCAACAGACTTAAAAAGTCTCTTCTCCGAGTTCCTCACCATCGCCGGTCAATTGGGCAAGCAATTGACCGGCACTTTTTTTGTCCAAATTTAAAAATAATGACCGGTTATCTCTCGATCTCGGACGTATTAAATAGAGCGGCGACTGTCCGCTTCCTTTTGTTTCAGATCGGCCTCCCCAGCATCGGCCGCACCTTGTTAAATGACACGTACTTAAAAGATCGAGGTTCTCAATGTTGATATTTCGCGTACTCCTACTAACTAGCTTGTTATTCATCCCAACCGCTTTAGCTAATGAAAACCAGGAAGACCCCAGTGAGCACACCGGCGATATTGAAGGGCTCGTCATTGGCGACTCGGGATCCATCCTTGGCGGCGGCGACTTTGATTTAGATGATTTATGGCAAAGTATGGTCCCTGCTGATTTTGAAATACAACGAACCCTATGGTATGCGGTTACCCCGACGGCCGTCCCCGACAGTGGCAACGACGACGACAGCAACCTCGCCATCATGATCCACCGGGCAAGCAACAGCGAAGCATCGCTGACAACCCTAACGCTATATGTTTCCAAGAACCTGACCGTTCGTATCCAAGAACATTTTGTCATCGATCCCGCCACCGAAACGCGCAAGCGCACGGCGCGCATTTTGGTTAATGACTATTATGCGTACAATCCCGCCGTCGACAGTCTCGAGGTGTTCGACCAAATGAGTTCCCTGATTAACAGAGAACTGGAAGATTATTACGGCACCGGCTTTATCAACCAAATTCGCGCTCACGTCAATTACAACGTCGTTACTGATGCGGGCCTTAGCGGTCTTTCCACGGATGACGCCCTCGGTTTTTTCTTTTTCGCCAAATTCGTGGAAAGCATCAAGCTTTTTGACGGCGGGGCAACCCAACAACCCTTGCGCGTTCAATACTATGTGAACCGCTTGGCGAGCGATCTCGACAACCTTACTTTTTACTAATAAACAGGATGTGGGTCGCGTTTTGGTGAAAAAACAGCCGCGACAGCACCTACTCAGATCATGGACGGGCCGCCTGCGATTCGAGCAGCGCGGCCCGTTCTTCGTGTTTGCCTTGTTTTTCATAAATCGCGGCCAGGGTATCAAAAGTCAGCCGTACCGATGGATCCTTTGCCGAAAAGAAACGTTGCTTTAGGTCCAATGTTTGGCGCGTCACTTCCTCGGCTTCGGCCAGACGCCCGGCAAAATATAGAATGCGCCCGTAATTGCCCAACGCGTTAATCGTACGGCGATGGGTGGTTCCGCTCAGCGCCGCGTGAGAGCGGTAGAGCTGTTCCGCCATGTAGATCGCTTGATCTTTATCGCCGGTCACGTAGAGGAAAATCATGAGGTTGGTGCGCGTGTCCAGCGTTTGCGTGTGGTCCCAGCCTAGGGTATCCGTGATTTGTTCGAGATTGCCTTCAAAAAAAGCGGCCGCTTCATCGTAACGCCGCAGCTTGGTTAACACTGTCGCCACCAAGGTTTGAGAAAACAAGGTGTGGACATGCTCCGCACCAAGGCTGGTGAAGCGGCGTTGATAAGTTTCCAAATGAGCCTCAAAGGCGAGATTCACACAGTTGCGATTAAAGTAGTTACGGCCCAGATGATGCAGTGCTGCGAGTGTGTCTGGGTGGTTGGGGCCCAAGACTGTGCGCCGTTTGGCTAACAAAGTAAGTAATAGTGGTTCGGCTTCGGCGGCACGACCGTGATCGCTGAAGGAGGTTGCCACGTGCATCATCGAGGACAGTGTCTTGGGATCATCGGCGCCAAACAGGCGTCGTCGCTGTCCCCAGACTTCGCGGTGCAGCGCTTCGGCTTCGCGGAACGAACCGGCGCGTTCCAAACAAATGGCCACGATTTCCTTTTGACTGATGGTTTCTTCGTGGTCCGGGCCTAAATCACGAAGTAATACGGCGAGCGCGGCTTCCTGGTCGGCCCTTGCTTCGGTATAACGCCCTTCATTCAAGGCAATCACGGAAAGTAAACGGCGACTTAGTAGGGTGTCGAGATGTTCCTCGCCGACCAGGCGCCGGCGTAGCTGATAGGCCTCGTCCAGGTGTGAGGCGGCAAGATTCAGTTCACCAAGTGTCAGGTAAGTCGCGCCCACGGTGTGATGCAAAAACGCGGAAATGTGCTGGTCGCGTTCCAAGCCTTCGTTCAAATCGGCACTGAACTGGTCGAGCAAGACACGTAAGGTGACATCGCGGTGATGGTTGGCCGGTTCGATCGAGGTTAAAAAATGGGTCAAATGCTGTTGCGAACGCGTGGCGCGACCCGCCGCCAATTCCGCCAAAGCCAGGTTGCGATCGGCCCGGACCTTACCCACAAATGCCGCCGCCGCACCCAGGGTCAGGGCGAGCAACACCGTCGTCGCCGTGACCACCGCCAGACGATGGCGGCGTATGAACTTCAACGCTTGATCACGCCACTCGGGTTTGCGTGCGCTCACGGGTCGATGGCCTCGTAGCGCCTGCAGATCCTCGATCAAGGCTTCGACACCGGCATAACGCTGGTCTCGATCCTTGGCGAGGCATTTGAGTGTCATCCAGTCCAAATCACCGCGCACGCGGCGCAGGTAACGACGCGGCGTCGTGCCGCGGTCGGCGGCGATTTGCGCCAAACCTGCGGCCGACTGGCGCCGCAGGCAACGCGATGGTGCGATTGCTTCTTCCTCGCGGATGAGGCGGAAGGCTTCAGCCCAGGGGAGGGCGGCCAACCTCGCTTCCGGTAACGGCAAAGTGTCACACAAGAGTTCGTAGAGTAGCACCCCGAGCGAATAGATGTCGGTACGGGTATCGAGCCGCCGTTCCTGCAGGGTTGCTTGTTCCGGGCTCATGTAGCTCAGCGTTCCCAAGGCGGTACCGGCCATGGTCAGAACGGTGTCGGGAACCGGCAGGTCCAGAGAATCGCCGACGGCGGTGGCTTTGGCGATGCCGAAATCGATGACCTTGGGCACCGCCGTTCCCTGTTCATCGGTGACCAAAATATTGCCGGGTTTGAGGTCACGGTGGATCACGCCTTTTTGGTGCGAATAGCGCACGGCTTCACACACCTTCTCGAACAGCGCAAGGCGTTGATCGAGATCGAGACGGTGGCGCCGACAATAAAGGGTAAAACGCTCGCCCTGGATTCGTTCCATCGCAAAGAAAGGTCGTCCGCGATCCGTGACGCCCGCATCAAAAACCTGGGCGATGTAAGGATGATTCATGCGCGCCAAGGAGCGCTGTTCCCAGCGAAAGCGTTTGAGAATGCGCTGGGTATCCATGCCGGCCTTGATGATTTTAAGTGCGACATCGCGCTGGACCGGGTTTTCTTGGCGCGCGTGGTACACCAACCCGGCGCCGCCTTCACCCAGTAACCCGACAATGCGATAGGGTCCAACCTGGTCGGTTGGTTCGGGTTCCAACGCCGCGCCGGGCTCGAGGAACTCGTTGCGTTCGGCTTCCTCATCGAGGGCGAGCAGCGTTAACACTTCGCGCTTAAGCGCCGCATCACCGTCGCAATGTTGCTCGAGGAAGGCGGGCCACGCGTCTTTTGGCAAATCGAGCGCGCGTTGGAATAAATCGTCTACGCGTTGAAAACGTTCAAAGGCCAAGCAAAACCTCAGCAGGAAAGGGGCGTGAAGGCCGAGTGGTTCCTGCAAACTTTAACACGCCTAAGCCGCTTTGCAAGGTTCGCCACACCGGGCTCGTCGCCACCGTGCGAAGCTCACTTGCTTTTGCGCGCGCGGCCGTTTAAGCTGAGCCCAATTGACACCTTTCACATCGCCCCGGCAAGAACCATGGCCCTGGGTCGCAACGAGCCGGCGCGAATTCCCCGCCAAAACGGCGTCGGGGTCGCCAATCCCATGGCGGCATTCGGGGGGGACGGCTTGCGAAAGACCGCCGCCAACGTCGATATGTGTTTGAGCTCATTTGGTTTGATGAATAGATCGCTTAGAAACTAGCCGTGGGCACGGTGTCTCTATCCCACCGCATCCCATCCCCACAAATAAACGTCCCAACCGCTTGCAACATTCCTCGGTGAGGCCGGAACATTTTGAGAGAGTCCCAATCCCCAATCCGCATCCCTTGGTTCGGCCTCGTCTTACAGGCGTTGCTCGGCGGTTTTTTGATGGGCGGCCTGCTGCCGGCCGGCCGACTGGCGGCCCAAAACAATTTCCCTTGGTCGAAAGCCCGCTTAACCCACTTGGGCATCGACGATAACCTGTCACACCGCACGGTTTACAGTGTTTTGCAAGATCGCGACGGTTTCCTATGGGTTGGTACCCAAAACGGGCTCAACCGCTACAACGGCTACACCTTCACCACCTTTTACAACAATCCCGCCGACCCCACCTCCCTGGCCGGTGACAACGTCTCTTCTCTGGCTGAGGACAACCAGGGTTTGCTGTGGATCGCCACCTGGGGTGGCGGCCTCAACATTTTCGACCCCGTCAAACAGGCGTTCACCCGTTACCGCCTTAACTTTGTCAACGGCGATCCTATTCACCGTGTCCAACGCCTTTACCGTGATCGCAGCGGCGCTATTTGGGTGGGCACTTATGCGGCCGGCGCCGTGCGCATCAATCCCAAAACCATGGAAGAAACACGGTTTGGTTTAGAGTCTCCCGGCGTCAATCAGCCCGCACGCGTTTGGGACGTGACCGAAGGCGTCGACGGTTCTTTTTACATTGGCACCAACTCAGGCCTGTACCTGCTCGATGTCGAAACCGGCAAACACCAGCTCGTCAACGCCGCCGGCCCGATGGCTGAAGAATTGAAAAGTGCGCAAATCCGTTGCCTGTACATGTCGGAGAACCAGTTTCTTTGGATTGGCACCAATCGCCATTTGTTGCGCCTGGACACCCGTGACCGCAGCCTGATTGTCCAGCAACCACTGCGCGAAAACGGGGCGCCGCTGGAAGAAACCAACTTCAATGTGATTACTGAAGATCCCGCCGGGAATCTGCTTGTCGGCACCCTTTACTACGGCATGTTCCGCTACGATCCACTGGAGGAACGCTGGCTGCAATTCCAACACAATCGCCTCAATCAAAACGGCTTGCTCCACAACGATATCCGCGCTTTGTACGTGGACCGTACCGATGTACTTTGGATCGGTACGCGTGGCGGCGGTTTAAGCAAACTGGACACCAAACGCAAAAAGTTTGACGTTTACCGTCCGCAACCCAACGACCCGAGCGGGTTACCCGGCGAGGCGGTACGCGCCCTCGCGCCGACGCCCGACGGCGCCGTGTGGATCGGCACCTTGGGCGGGGGTCTGTGTTTGCTGGATCGCGCAAACGGGGCGGTCAAACACTATCAACCCGAGGCCGGCAACCCACGCAGCATCAGCAACGCCTGGGTGATGGCGCTCCTGCGCGACAACGACGGCCGTTTGTGGGCCGGCACCAACGGCGGTCTTAACCGGCTCGATGCCGACGGCGGTTTTACGCGTTTCCAACACGATCCGCGCGATGAGACCAGCCTCATTCACGATCAAATTCAGAGCTTGGCGCGACTCGGAGCCAATGAACTCTGGGTCGGCACCACCGGCGGTTTAAGCGTGCTCAAGGATGGGGTCTTCAAAAATTACCCCAACGGTGACAACCGCCCGGGTGGGCTTCCCGGCACACGCATTTACGCCATTCATCGCGACCGCGAAGGCGTCGCGTGGCTGGCCACCGCCCACGGCGGTTTGGTGCGCTACCGTGCCGAAAGCGACGATTTCCAAAATTATCTGCCCGACATGGTCGAGGACGAGGGCGGCTCTAGTAAAGCCACCATCTTGAGCATTGGCGAAAACAGTTCGGGCATTTGGGTCGGTTCCTTTGGTGGCGGTTTGGGTTTTTTGCCCTGGGGCGCGGACAAATTTCAACACTTCACCACTGCCCAAGGCTTGCCCAACAACATTGTTTACGCCGTACTCACCGATCGCGCCGACCGCCTCTGGCTCAGCACCAACAAGGGGCTGTGCCGCTTCGATCCCGAATTCAACACCTTCCGCAATTACAACCTCGCCGACGGCCTGCAAGACGAGTTGTTCAGCGTCGGCGCCCATGCGGTCAGTGAAACCGGTGAGTTCTTTTTTGGCGGGATTGAAGGTTTTAACAGCTTCTATCCCAGCCAAGTACGCGATTACGGCTCGCCGCCGAACCTGGCTGTATCCGAGTTTCGGGTCATGGACAGCACCCTGCACATTCACCCCACACGACCCGAGAAAGTCACCCTCAACGCCAACCAAAACTACCTTTTTTTCGAGTTTGCCGCCCTCGACTTTACCGCCCCTGAACACAATCGCTACCAGTACATGATGGAGGGCTTGGACGAGGGCTGGTCGACACCTGACAATCGCCGCAGCGTCAGCTATGCCGCCTTGCCACACGGTAACTACCGCTTTCGCGTGCGTGCCGCCAACCACGACGGCATATGGAACGAAGAAGGCTTGGCGGTGCGCATTCGCATTAAACCGCCGATCTACCTGGACCAGTTCGCGATGGTGGTTTACCTGCTGCTGGGCGTTGCTTTGGTCGGCGCCTTCGGCGTTTTGTTT
The DNA here is from genome assembly GCA_030429565.1 of Holophagae bacterium. Lineage (GTDB taxonomy): Bacteria > Acidobacteriota > Holophagae > Acanthopleuribacterales > Acanthopleuribacteraceae > Acanthopleuribacter. The sequence continues at coordinate 462,423 of JAUIFE010000004.1, forward strand.
GTGCGCAAGCGCCGTGAAAAAGAAAAGCTGACTGAAATCCTTGAAGCGCGTCGTCAGGCGGAAGATTCAAGTCGTTCCAAAAGCGCGTTTTTGGCGCAAATGAGCCACGAGCTGCGCACCCCGCTCAACCACATCATCGGCTACAGCGAAATCCTTGAGGAGGAGGTCGATGACGGCGTTGAGGATCGCTCCTTGCGCAAAACTTTGCAAACCGACCTCGCCAAAATCCGTTCGGCCGCTTACTACCAGCTCTCGCTCATCAACAACCTACTCGACTTCACCAAAATCGAATCGGGCGATATGCCTTTGTTGCTGGAGCGCTTCTCCGTGCGTGAAATGGTTGAGGCGGCCCTGAGTCAAATTCGGCCCCTGTTAAAAAAGCAACACAACCAACTGCTGATGGACTACGAACCGAACAATCCCGGTTTTATGGTGGCCGACATTATCAAGTTACGCACCGCCTTGCTGAATATGTTGAACAACGCCAATAAGTTCACCAACCGCGGTCAAATCCACCTGCGGGTCAAACGAGCCCTTCAAGACGGTGAGGAGTGGATGACCTTCGAAGTCACGGACACGGGAATCGGGATCAAGGAACACCAAATGGAGTTGTTGTTCCGCGAGTTTACCCAAATTGAAGACCATAACCGTTATGGCGGCACGGGCTTAGGATTGTATGTTACCCGTTGTTTTTGCAAGTTAATGGGCGGCCGCATTGAGGTGAAGAGCCAGTATCGCAAGGGCACGACCTTTACCATGCATATTCCGGCTTTTGTGGGCGGGGAATCACCGACCATGACCCTGGATCCTCACGAAACCTCGCCCACGACCGGCACTTAGGTGGAAAGAGAGATTGCCGGGACGACAAAAAGGCCGCGCCGGCGAGGCGAAACAAAACAAAAGCGTGCGAAAAAGGACCGTATAAAACTCGCCGCACGCCGTGCAAACAGGTAAGATAGAAAGAATCTTACGAAGCTGTGGCCGGCGATGAGATCTAACGGTTCTTGCTTGCCGACGTGGAAGCGTCGACGAGCCAAAAAATTAACAAGCGGAATGAATTCTGCAGTGCGGGGAAACCGTCAAGAAATCCGTCGGCAGGGCAAATCCGGCCGGCTGCGGTGTCTGCTATCAAGTCTCGGGATGGGTCGTTTTTTCGCCGTCTTCTTGATTTCTTATGCGGCTCTTTTTGCGAACCCCTCCTATGCAAACGATCTGGAACTAAAATCCAGTCATTTCACCCGCATCGACCTAGAGCAGGGTTTGTCGCACAATTACGTTTGGTCGATTTGCCAAGATCGCGAAGGCTTTCTTTGGTTCGGCACCTTGCACGGTTTAAACCGGTTCGACGGTTATCGTTTTAAAACCTTTTACCACCAGCCCGACAACCCCAACGGCCTCAGTGACGACAATATCAGCCACCTTGAGCTGGATGAGCAAGGTCGGCTTTGGGCGGCCACCTGGCGCGGCGGCCTCAACGTCTACGACCCCGCCGGCGAAACCTTTACCGCTTATCGCCACCATCCTGATAAATTAAACAGCCTTGCTTCAGATAAGTTACAGGTTTTTGAATCGGCCGGCGACGGCGCCTTTTGGGTCGGCACCTTCGAGCATGGAATCAACTACTTCAGTTACCGAGACAATTTGGTCAAGCGCTACGACCCTGAGCTGCTTCCTGGCAAGCGCGTGTGGTCGATTCAGCCCGACGGACCCGATATGGTTTGGATCGGCACCGATCGCGGACTTTCCAAATTTAACGTTGCCGACCAATCCTTCACCACCATCAGCGATCCCACCGGACGCCTTGATTTCACCGGCGAGGTTCGCAGCCTGCTCATTGATGATCGCGGCAATCTGTGGATTGGTAGCAATCACTACCTCGCCGTGCGCGATCCTCAAACCGGCTTGGTCACCGAAATTTCACGGCCCAAGGTTGGCCCCAACCAACCCAACCAATACACCGTCACCTCGCTGTTCCTCGATCACCACAACCGTATCTGGGCCGGCAGCAAGTTCGGCGGACTTCACCTTTACGACGGCAACTCGCATCTGCTCGTTCAGTACCAATCAAATCCGGGCAATCCCTATTCACTCAGCCACCACGACGTCCACGAAATTTTTGAGGATATTTCCGGCAACCTCTGGGTTGGCACCAAGGGTGGCGGCATCAACCAACTGAACTTAAGGCCGCGCAAATTTCGCAACCTGTTCCACGACCCGCGCGAAATTAATTCGCTGACCTTCGGCAACATTCGCGGTATCACTACCGACCAGCAGGATCGTTTGTGGATTGCCTCTTTCTCAGGCGGCTTGGACAGCTACGACCCCAAAGCTGATCAATACGACCATTATCGCCACGATCCGAATAACCCCAAGTCGCTCCCGGACAATGATTTATTAACCGTGTATTGTGATAACGACAACCGCGTTTGGGCCGGCACCAATACCGGCGTGGTCCGGTTGGACGAAACCACGCGCACCTTTGAAACAGTTCCCCTCGGCAATGGTGATCAGGACACCGCGATCCACGGCATGATCCAGGAAGCGAACGGCCGCCGCTGGTTCGCCGGCACACCGGGCGTCTTCAGCGGTTTTGATGGAAATTACCCCCGTTTTTCCCATCCCAAACCCGAATTCCAGCGCCTGGATCGAAGAAACCGCTATTACTCGATTTACAGCGACCGCGAGGGGTTGCTGTGGTTTGGCAGCGCCGAAGGTGCCATGCGCTACGACCCTGTCAACGAAAACATGATCGTCTACAGTCAAGATTTCGGCGATGTGCGTTTGCCTGATCGCACCGTGTATTCCTTTTATGACGATGACGAATTCTGGTGGCTGGGCACACGGCGCAGCGGATTGGTTGGGATTGACAAAGAAACCGGGCAGTTGCGCTACTGGACTGACGACCTCGGCATACCACAAGGGACGGTGAACTCGGTGAGCGGCGATAGCCGCGGTTATTTGTGGCTTACGACCAATCGCGGTTTATCGCGATTTGATCCGGTCAAGGAAGAGTTCCGCCATTTTGATGTCGTTGACGGTCTGCGCAACACGCAGTTCGCCCAGAACGCCGTTCACAAAAGTCGTAAAGGGGTGATCTACACCGGCGGCATTTTGGGCGTCGATTATTTCCACCCGAACCGCATCAGTGATGATGGTTTTATTGCACCCGTGGTCATCAGCGGTGTCAAAATCAACGACGTGGAAATGGGTCGGCGCCTTTACAACGGCTCGAAAATTCAACTCGACGACGATGAAAACTTTATTTCGGTCGAATTCGCCGCCCTCGATTACACCCGACCCGACCTCAATAAGTTCCAATTCTACCTGGAAGGCTTCGAATCCAGTTGGCGTCAAGAAACCAACCGCCGCTTTGCCACCTATCCTAATTTGCCGCCAGGGGAGTACACCTTTAGAGTCATGGCTGCAAACCACGACGGGACGTGGAACGAAAACCCCCTTTCGGTCGATATTCAAATCTCACCGCCGTTTTATTTCTCAGGCTTAGCCGTCACGCTGTACCTGATTATTTCCTTGGGCTTACTGATCCTGTTTATTCATCACCAACGCGAAAAGGAGCGACAACGGGCGCGGGTTGAATTGCTAACGGAACAGCAGAAAATGGCCATCGAAGCCAGCCGCGCCAAAAGCGCCTTTCTGGCGCACATGAGCCACGAGTTACGCACACCGTTAAACGCGATCATTGGCTACAGCGAACTGATTGAAGAGGAGTTCGAGGATGCCGATGATCCAGGCGACGTCGTGGAAGACGCAATGAACGATGTGGGCCGCATAAAATCGGCGGCGCAATATCAGCTCTCATTGGTGAACAACATCCTGGACTTAACTAAGATCGAATCGGGGAAAGTAGATCTTTTTGTTGAAACCTTTGATATCAATCATCTTGTCGACAATGTCTTGGATCATATTCGACCCGTCTTGGCTAAAAATAACAATGTCTTGGTGAGCGATTTTGATGCCGAAAGTCTTGGTGACATGTATTCAGACATGACCAAGCTTCATGGTGTTTTGCTTAATCTGGTGACCAACGCCAATAAGTTCACCGAAAACGGGACGGTCACCGTTTCGATAAAGCGCACCCCGCAACCCGGCGGGGATTGGCTCATTTTTTCGGTTCGCGATACAGGAATCGGCATGCGCCCGGATCAAATGAACAAACTCTTTCGCGAGTTCAGCCAAATCGAAGATCACAATCGCTACGGCGGGACCGGGCTGGGCCTCTATATTAGCCGTATCTTTTGCCGCTTAATGGGCGGCGACATTACCGTCACCAGTGAACATGGCCAGGGTTCGACCTTCACTTTTCGTTTGCCCGCCGAAGCGCCACGCGAGTACGAGCCGCCGAAGGAGCAGGTGATTCATTTCACCGAGTTCAAGCAAGACCCGGAAGCGCGCCTAGAAAAAGCCGGTCAACTTTAGATAAGACAATTGCCATCCAAGACTTTTGAGTATGGGTGCAATTCGTATCAGATTAAGCCGGATACCGGAAGATGGCTGCCGTCCAAAAGAAGAGGGTCGCCAGGGTCGCCTTTGAATTGAAGCCGAGTACCAGTCTGTGGCTTGACAGGGCGGTCAGTTAATTCTACACTTCGCCACATAACGAAATGAGGGTGGGTGATGTGAAGATTGCCTCCATTTTTAAAGCCTTAGCCGATTCGAGCCGGGTTCGCGCCCTAGCTGCCTTGAACGATCAGCCGCTTTGCGCCTGTCAGGTGGTTGAGTTGCTCGGTTTGGCCCCTTCTACCGTCTCTAAACACATGTCCGTGTTGGTACAAGCCGGTTTGGTTGCCACCACCAAGAAGGGGCGCTGGGTTTATTACAGCCAGGCCGCCGACGCCGGCGACCAGGTTCGGCTTGTTCTGCGCCAGTTGCCGGCCTTGCTCGAACACGAACCCCAAGCCCAACAAGATCATGCGGCGCTTGCCCACATCCTTACGATGGATCCCGAAGTCTTGTGTCGTCTGCAAAATTCCCGTGCCGACGGCGATGTTTAGCGCGCGTAAACGCCACACACTAAAGGACGTCTCGTGAAAAATGCCAACGCGATGAATTTGTTCGAACGCTACCTGACGGTTTGGGTCGGCCTTTGTATCCTTGGCGGTATCCTGCTCGGTAAGGTTGCACCCCAACTAGCCCAAAGTCTTGACGCCATGGCGATTACGGTCAATGGTGCGCCCGTTGTCTCGGTACCGATTGCCGTATGTTTGTTTTTTATGATGTACCCGATTATGGTCAAAATTGATTTCGAGCGCGTCGTCAAGGCCGGTAAGTCGGGACGCCCCGTCCTGCTGACCTTGGTTCTCAACTGGGCGATTAAACCCTTCACCATGGTCGCGCTGGCGGCCCTGTTCCTGGGGCTGTTGTTCAAGGGATTGATTGGTGCGGAGGCCGTTGACCTGGTCAAAATGCCGTTTGGCCTGGATTTGCCGGTAGGTGCCGCCCACGGCGCCGGTGAGGTCGTTCTTCAAGACGGTGTGAAAATGTTGCAAATTCCTTTGTGGCGGAGTTATTTGGCTGGTTGTATTCTGCTGGGGATTGCCCCCTGTACGGCAATGGTTCTGGTGTGGGGTTACCTGGCCAAAGGTAATGACGGCTTAACCCTGGTCATGGTCGCGATTAATTCCTTGGCGATGCTTGTGCTTTACGGCGTGCTTGGCGGCTTTTTGCTCGGAATCGGCCGACTGCCCATCCCGTGGGAGGCGTTGCTGCTTTCGATTTCCATCTACGTCGCTTTACCCCTTATCGCCGGTTACGGCTCGCGCAAGTTGATTTTTGCAACCAAAGGTGGCGAATGGTTTGAAAAGAGATTTCTGCCCTTGCTGACGCCGATCACGATTTCTGCGCTGCTGCTGACGCTGGTCTTGTTGTTTTCCTTCAAGGGCGATGTCATTCTCGCCAACCCACTCACCATTTTGTGGATCGCGATCCCGCTTTTCCTGCAGACCCTGCTCATTTTTGCGATAGGGTACGCAGCCGCCAAATGGCTGGGCCTGTCGTATGAGAACGCCGCGCCGGTCGCCATGATTGGTGCCTCGAATCATTTCGAAGTCGCCATCGCCACCAGCGTGATGTTGTTCGGGCTGTCTTCCGGGGCGGCCTTGGCCACCGTCGTCGGCGTATTAATTGAAGTCCCGTTGATGCTAATGCTGGTGCGATTTTGCACCAAAACCCAACACTGGTTTCCAGCCGCTGCCGAAATAGCGGCGGAAAAAGGGCGTGCCGAAACACGCCCTCAGCCGGCGGCTTAGACCGACTTTTCACCGCCATAGTGCGCGTAAAGGACCGGCACCACAAACAGGTTGAGTAGTGTCGAGGTGGTTAAGCCACACAAAATGACCACCGCCATTGGCGCCTCGATCTCGCCGCCAGGTTGGCCCGCCTTCATGGCCAGTGGCACCAAGGCGAGGGCCGCACTAAGGGCCGTCATGAGAATCGGCGCTAAACGTTCCATCGCCGCCCGATGAACCGCCGCTCGCAAATTGGTTTCGCCTTCCACGCGCAGCAAATGCTGGATGTGCGACACCAGCAAGATGCCGTTACGCGTGGCGATGCCGAACAGGGTGATTAGGCCGATGATTCCGGCAATCGACAAAGTACCACCGCCTAGCAAAACGCCGCCGACACCGCCGATTAAGGCAAACGGTAGGTTGACCATCACCAACAAAGCATCGATGACGCGTTTCAGCGACAAACACAGCATTAGAAAAATACCGGCAATGACGGCCACGCCGAGGATGGTAAGTGTTTGGCTCGCACGGGTGGCGCTTTCGAACTGACCGCCGTAGGTAAGGTGATACCCGGTTGGCAAGCTCACCTGTTGTTTGACTTGGGCCTGGATGTCGCTGACGACGCGGCTCAATTCGCGGTCGGCAACGTTGCACATCACCACAATTTTGCGCTGCACGTTCTCGCGACTGATGGTGTTGACGCCGTTGCTTTTGCGGATATCGGCCAAGCGGTGTAGCGGCACCTTGGCACCGTGCGCTGTGACCACGGTTAGATTGCGAACGGCGTCAAGATTCGCGGCGGCGCCTTCCTCGAAACGCACCAATAGGTCAAACGAGGCCTGGCCTTCGTAAACCCGCGACACGGTGCGCCCGACAAAGGCCGTTTCCAGCAAGTCTGTCACCGTTTGGATTTGCAATCCGTGGCGTGCAATGGCGTCGCGGCGCAAGTTCATGGCGAGGTAGGGAATCGGTGCTTGCTGCTCAACCGAAAGATCGACCACGCCGTCCACTGAGCTCATCACACCTTTGACTTGTTCCGCCAAGCGACGCAATTGGACGAGGTCGTCGCCGAAAATTTTGACGGCGATGTTGGCGCGCGTGCCGGAAAGCATGTGGTCGATGCGGTGAGAAATCGGTTGGCCGATGGTGACATTCATGCCGGGAATCAGTTTGAAGTCACGGCGCAAAGCGGCAAGGAAGTCGGCCTTGTCGCGGCCGACCTCGCGCAAACGCACATCGATTTCGGAGGCGTTGACACCTTGAGCGTGTTCGTCAAGTTCGGCTCGGCCGGTGCGCCGCGCGGTAACAACCACCTCGGGATGTTTCGCCAAGACGGTCTCCACCATGCGTCCCAATCGATGGGATTCGGCGAGCGAGGTGCCGGGCAAGGTGACTGCGCTAATCGTCAGCGTGCCTTCGTTGAAATCGGGCAGGAAAGCGCGGCCGCTTTGCCACAGCCAAACACCCGCCACCAGAGCGGAGAGCAGCGCGGGCAAACCAATCCAAAACGGGCGTGGCAACGAAGCCGACAAAGCCGGTCCATACAGCCGTTTGAGGAAGGCGATGACGAAGCTGTCATGGTTGCGGTTGAGGGTCTTTTCGTGGCTTAGGAACAAGGAACACAACACCGGCGTCAAGGTGAGCGCGGTCAGCAAAGACGCGGCGAGGGAAACCATGTAGGCCAGGCCCAGTGGTTGCAATAGGCGCCCTTCTACGCCGGAAAGAAACAACAGTGGCAGAAAAACGAGCACAATAATGACGGTGGCGAAGACGATCGAAACCCGAATTTCACGACCCGCCTCAAATACCACGCGCAAGGTCGGCTGCGGTTCCTCGGCCAGGCGATTTTCGCGCAAGCGCCGCACCACGTTTTCCACGTCGATCACCGCGTCATCGACCAAGGCGCCGATCGCAATCGCCATCCCGCCCAGGGTCATGGTGTTGATGGTGGCGCCAAAACCGTCGAGGATAAGCACGGCCACGGCCAAGGATAGGGGAATGGCGATCACGGTAATCGCGGTTGCGCGCAGATCAACGAGAAAGAAAAACATGATCAACACGACCAAAACCGCACCTTCGGTGAGTGCATCGCGCACGTTGGCGACGGCGATCTCGATGAAGTCGGCTTGGCGGAATATGTCGCGGTGGACCGTAACCCCGCTGGGTAGAGAAGTCTGGATATCGGCCAACACGCGGTCTAATTCCTCGGTTAGGGTAAGGGTATTGGCGTCAGGTTGTTTTTGGATGCCGATCACGACCGCATTATTCCCGTTCAACGCGCCCTCACCGCGTTTGAGTGCGGCGCCGATGCGTACCTCGGCAAGGTCTTTAACCAAGATCGGCAGCCCCTCGCGAAAGACGATTTCCGTATTTTCGATATCGGCAATGTCGCGAATGCGGCCCCAGCCGTGAATTAAAAACTCGCGGCCGCCCTCGTGGTAGAAGCCGGCCGAAGTGTTCTCATTGCTGCGTTCCAGTGCTTCGGTAACCATGGCGGCGGTCACATCGTAAGCCGCCATGCGTTGCACGTTCAGGAGCACCTGGTACTGCTTGGTATCGCCGCCGATGGGGACCACTTGCGAAACACCAGGCACGGCCAAAATACGCCGCCGCACGACCCAATCGGCGAGGGTTCGCAGTTCGGCGTCGCCGCCGGCTTCGGCGCTCAAGGCTATGAACATGATTTCGCCCATAATCGAGGAAACCGGCGCCATCACCGGCGGATCGAGATCACGCGGCAGCGAGCTGCGTGCGAGCTGCAGCTTCTCCGCCACTATTTGGCGGGCGCGAAAAATATCCATCGCCCAATCGAATTCGACCCAAACCACCGAAATACCGACACCGCTCGAGGAACGAACGCGGCGCACACCGGCGGCACCGTTGAGGGCGGTTTCGATGGGAAAGCTAATCAAGGTCTCCACTTCCTCGGGTGCCATGCCGTGTGCTTCCGTTAAGACGGTAACCGTGGGCGCGGTTAAATCGGGGAACACGTCGACCGGCATGGTGGCGGCGCGGTAGCCGCCCCAGCCGAGCAATACGAGCGCGGCGATAATCACCAAGGGGCGGTTTTGCAGCGACCACCACATGAGACCGTCAATCATGAGACACCTCCGTAATGATCGTGCGGGTAGGCTGACGGCGCGGGGAGAGGCAAAGCTGTTTGATCGTCATCGGCCACCTCAATGGACGTGGCCGTGGTCGGGCACGGCCGTTTCGGAACCGGCCAACCGCAACGGATAAGCCCCTTCGGTGACGACCCGCGTGACGCCGTTCAGACCTTCGAGAACCTGAACACGACCGCTGTCGCGCAGGCCGGTGCGGACAACGCGCCGCGAGAAGGTCTCACCGTTAACTTGGCCGTAGACCACATAGGCGCCCATTTCCTCGATGACGGCCTGTTCCGGTACCGACCAACCGCTCTCGGCCGGTCCGGTTACCAAGCCGGCTTGGACGTGCATGCCGAGCTTCAGAGAACCGTCGCGGTTGTCAATTTCGAACACGACCGGCACGGTGCGGGTTTGCGGCGAAACTTCGCCACCAATCGCCACCAAACGCGCGCCTTGGGCCGGACTCACCTCATAAACGGGGCCGTCTTCAGCAATGCGAAACCAGGCGGCCTGGCCGGCGCGCGCCAAGTGGATTTGATGTTCAGGAACCGCCAACTGCAACCAAACGCGGGCGAGATCAACAATGCGCCACAAGTCTTCATCTTCGTTAACCAAACCGCCGGCGACCACGTGACTCGCCTGGACAACCCCGTCTATCGGCGCAATTAAGGGGATCCCTTCGTCCTCGTGACTGTCTCCGCTTTGTTGAAAACGTGCAAATTGATCGAACCGTTGTTGGGCCGCTTTGCGTTCGGCCTGCGTGGTCGCCACCGCCAGTTCCGCGCGCTGAAGGTCTTCCTGGGAAAGCATGCCCTGCGCCACCAGAGGTGACACGCGTTTGAGCTCTTTTTGTGCGAAGCCCTGTGCCAGTTCCGCTTGTTGTAAGGCCAACGACAAGGAAGCCGGATCTTCCGCCGCTTCGAAACGCGGGACCAGCGTGGCCAACCTCTGGCCCTTGGTGACACGCTGGCCGAAGTAAGCCGGTAAGGACGCGGCAGGCATGACGCGACCGGCGACGGGTGCATGCATGACGGCCACACCGCCGGCACGCGCGCCAATTTCACCAAAAACCGTCAGCGACGGGCGAAAGCGACCGCGCGTCAGGGGTGCGGTCCGAAAGGGGACCAGCCATTGCTGTTGCTTGAGGAACACGACTTCCTCGTGTTTCTCCGTAACGGCGCCGACGGCCTGGGCCAACGGCGAAAACCACGGTTGATTTAGCGGGGTGCCCCCGGCCGGTGCGTTGGCGGCTTGTTCGGCGTCCTCGTAAACCTGAACATCGGTTGACAGCGTGCCCGTCATCCCGTCGGCGTTGATTTGAAAGACCAGCCGCCAGGGACCGGCATTGGGCAGGCGCACCGCCGCCGTGTAAATGCCCGGCTCTGTCGCGGCCGCGGTAACCTTGACCGGTGCCGCACCGTTACGCGTAAACTGCAGTGCCAAGCCCACTTTTGCGGGCTGCCAATCGCTAAGCCGGGTGAGATGGACCACCCAGTCACTTGCCGCATCAGCCACTAAGGGTGGGTGCTCGATAAAGGCTTCGTGGTGGTCGTTGTACAAGGTGTGTTGTTTGATAACGACCGCGTGGTGGTCGTGTTCGGCTGCGCCGTGATCATGGCCGTGTTCGTTGTGCGAATGGCCGTGCGGACCGTGGCTACAGGCTGCCAGCGCCACGGCCAAGCCGAGGCATAGGGTCAACTTTCCCATAATAAATCTCCAGAATTTTGTCGTTTTAATCAGATTTAAGCGACAAAAAACAGAGGCGGTCCGCGATCACGATGAATGCGATCCGGGCGACGCAAAGGGGGTGCAGTGCATTGGTTAAGCGGTTCCGGTTCATTGAAGGCCGTCAGCACCGGCTCATCGAAACATACGGGTAAAACGGCGCCGGTAAAAACCACATCGACGGCGCTTTTACGCAACGGCGCCCACACAATTTCGTGGTCCTCATCGCGATGCGGCGGGTGGTCGTCGTGACTGTGGTCGGCAGGGAATTGCTGCGCTGCGATGGCTTGCAACTGTTGAAAAATCGACGCGGATGCGAACCGTTGCCGGGCATGTGCATGATGGTGCCCGTCATGGTGCGGGTGGTGGTGATCGGCTGCTTTGTGAAAGCCAACCCACGCCTGTACACCGATCAGCAACGCAACGGTGAACCAGGCAATCATTGGCTTTTGACGGCGACCATCCATTGGGTACTCCAACCTTTCACATGACCATTAGCTGATCCTAACGCAGTTAGGCTTAATTTTTGGCAACAAATATAGGTCGTGGTGATGCGGCTTTCGCAATGACGGGTCCGCGCTAACAGACCCGTCAAAATAGGGTTTTAGGCCGGCAAGCCCTCAAAGTCTTTACGTTTTATCTTGGCGCGGCGCCCGTCGGGATGGTGAAACACCAAACCTTCGGCCAACGCGCCTGGCTGGAAAAGGCTGGACAAGGTCGCCAAAAAAGCTCGTAACCCGTGGAAATCACGCGGCACCTGCTCATATGCCGGTGCATGCAGGTCAAAAGCAACACACTGGTGAAGGGACAGGGCGAGTGGGTTCCCCTGGATTTTGGGGCCGAGTGCTTCGGCCGAATGTTCCCCATCCGGCCAAGACCGGACATCGGTGTTTTGGACGGCTTCAAAGATAAAGCGGTCGGCTGGGCCGTAGGGATCGGCATCGAGGTACCAGGGCTCGTGAATGCCCAGTGCTTTCTGCCGTTTGTCGGGGTTGCGGCGTTTTTCAACGCGCACCACCTGACCGGCGCGGATGGTCAAGCGAATGTTGGTCCCATCGAGTTTTTCGGTGGCGGTACCTGCGCCGGCAAAAACCCAATCACAATCGGGATGAGGGACGTCGGTGACCTTGAAACGTGCGTCGCGCACAAAAAGGGTGGGGATCTTGCGCATAAAATGCTCCTTTGCGTTTTGGTTTCGAGTCCGTGCACGCAGAGGAGGCGCAAACCTCAAGATTCGGCTCCAGCATGAGGGCTGTGGCGGCTTTGTGTCAACTTTTTTCGCGATAACCGGGTTTAAGCCGCGCCCAAAACGGCCAAAACCCATCTTACAGACCGCCGCAAAGAGCGCGAGCCAGGTCACAAAAACCCGTTCCAACCCAATTGTTTGCGCCGCCCGGCCGGCGCGCGGCGTGTAGCTCAACAGACGACGCATCCAACCGAATCCCGGTGAAACGGGACCCCGGCGCCGCCACTACCTTGCCAGGACGTGACCTAATGCAGTACCGCACCTTCCTTGAAGCCACCCTCAACGATTTTGCCGACCCAACCGGCGCCGCAAGTCCCGCATTCGACGAACAGGGTTTTGCCGAAGTTTGCCGCGACGGCAAAATCGTTTTTCAGTTTCACCACGAACTTGAGGCCGACACCGTCACCGCCTTCGTCATTCTCGGCGTGTTGCCGCAAGAAAATCGCGCCAACCTGCTGACCTATGCGCTGGGTTCCAATCTTTTTTGGCGACGAACGCGCGGCGCCACGCTCGGCCTTGACGAGGAAAGCATGACCTTGGTGGTCCAGCAGCGTTTCCTGCTGCAACCCAATTACGCCGCCGACCTGCAGAACGGCTTCCACGAACTCGGCAAGGTCGCCGCGCTTTGGCAACGCATTCTTAGTGAAGCCGAGCGGCGCAGCGGCAAGGCCGGCTTATCCCAACCCCAACAGGCCGACAACGGCGCCATTTTAGGTCGTTTAATTTCGCCGCAACAGTTCGCCTAAGCCAAACACAGCCACGTAATTTGAGGGGGCCCCTATGTCTGGAATGATTAGCCAAACGAATATGCTTAAATACGCCGCCAAAATTGGCGAAAACCAAGCCAAAGTCGGCAAGTCCAACAAACTGGTGAAGGCCGGCACGACCAAGCCCACACAACGAAGCGAGGTGTTGACGAAGTTACGCGCCATGCTTGCGGAGCACTACACACCGGCTATCGCCGAAAAGGCCCTAAAGACGACCTTGCTGACCAAACGAGATCTGGAAGCGGAAAGTTTAGACCAGGTGAACGTCGATACCGAAGTTGCGGCACAAGGTTTAACCGGGGAGGAGATCCAATCCGCGATTATCATCGCCCAAGAGGAACGCGCCAAGCTGATTGCGAACTCGGGTGCCTCACCCAAGGATCTCGCCAAAATGCTCATGCACAAACTGGAAGAGACTCCGATTGAGTGGCCGAAGAAGCTTTATCCAAAAGATCGCAACTTCGTTTTGGAAGAAATAGGCAAGGTCGTCGACGAGTTTGTCAAGGTTCACGGAAAATCGGCCGACGACCTGCTTCAACACCTAGCCCAGACCATGGCCGACCGCGCCGGCGAGCTCAAAAAAACCACCAAAGCCTCTCAATTTAAGGCGGCGGTGGGTGACATGACGGCCACCCTGCTACAGGCAATAGTGGATGACGGGGTCGATGCGGCAATTAGTGGCAAATTGACCATGGGCAACATGACACGCGCCTTGGCGCCCAGCCTTCAGGAAACCGCCGCCCAAGAACGAACCATGCGCTTTGGCATGGTCAAAAACCTCGCCGAAAGGATGGCTACCACGGAACTCAGTGTCCAGGTCGAAGGCCGCCCGGTCAATCACAGCCTCAAAGCGATTTTTGGTCCCGACCAAGGGATTTGGCCCAAGTTGAGCATGCAAGATCGCGAAACTGCGATTCGCAGCTTCATGAAGCTTCATGCTGAAACCCATGGGTATCCAGACAACGTCGGCCTGGTGCTCGACCACCACAAGGACGCCTTGCAAAAGGTCAAGTACGGCGCTTTCTCTCTCGAAGCGATGGAAGGCAAAACGTCCGACCTCGCCCTGTATCTGCGCCCACTCACCGCCCAATCGGACGACCCCACCCACCTTTTAACCATTGTCGCCCACGAAATGACCCACGCCTACGAGTACTCTCTCATTGAAGGCACCAACCAATCAGGCAGCCGCATTCCCGAGTCCATCGGCCGGCGCTTGGCCTATGACATTGAGACGCGCAAGTTTACCAACGGCGATACTTCTTCAACAGGCTACGCCCAGGAACAGGACCACTATGTTCGCGACTTTTCGGAACGGGCCGCTGTCGAAAGTGAATGGGCCATGCAGCAATTTCTCGCCAATCCAGAAGCCGCTGTTGCCGATTTGGTCGCGGATACTCATGACATCCAAACCGGGTTTTCCGGTAAAGTGCGCACCGAATCCGCGGAGGCGGCACTCAAAAAGTTCACCGCACTGGCGGACGAAGCCGGCGACCCTTTTACCAAGGCGAAAAACTATACCGCCGCCGCCGCCATCGCCCTGCGCATGGGCAATCTCGAGGTCGCCGCCGAATTACTTCCCAAAATTAACTTCAAAGGTGTGGATGCCAACGAGCAAGTGTGGCTCAGCCGGGAAATGATCACCGAGCTGCAGGAAATGATGGCACGACCCTACTCGGATCGAGAGGCCAAGTTGTTTGCTTTAGATAACTTGCCCCGATTCTACGCGGCCGACTTGGAATCAACGCCTGAAACGGAACGCGGCCCGCGTGCCGGACTTTTGATCGAAAACCTCACCCGATTAGCAGCCAAAGAATCCGATCCTCAACTCAAAATCGGCCTGCTGCTGACCATAGCCGGCCTGCACAGCAAGGCCGGTGCGATGCAGGTCCCGGTGGAAAATGGGCCCAAGCACGTCCGAGCCCTCGCCAAACTCGGCACCCAAATTGCCGGCCTTTTTGACGGATCTCAGAGTCCCACTGATTACAAACATGCCCATGGCGTGTTGCTGCAACTGCAAACGGATGCGCAAACCATCGCCACCGACACCAAGCTTGTTCCCAAACCGAAAATCCTCGAAGTCTCGCTCCGAAACCTGGCATCGGCCGTTGCGAAGCTGGGCAAGGGGCCCGATTAATTTAACCCGAAGGCGGTTGGTGGAGCAGGGTTGTGAGACGTGGTTCTCCCGCCAATAACCGCAGCGCTTCATGGCGCTGGTGGCCGCGGGCAATCAGCACCGACCATGCGATCAGGCGCTCTTGCTTCACCGCCAAACGGATTTTGGTTTCCATATCGGTTTCGGGATCACAACCCAACGCGGTGTGCAGCGCGGCCTTGGCCACCACTGGCTTAACACCCGCCACCGCGGCAACCAACAACAAGGCGCGATGCCAAAGTTTTTGGTTGGAAATGCGCAAGTCGATCATGCGATTGCCCAACACCTTGCCGTAGGCCACAAAGGCCAGCGTCGAGACGGCGTTGAACTGCCACTTAAACCACAGATCGCGCAGCGGGCCGTCGCCGGTCGTGTCGGTGAACAAATCTTCCGGGTAGGGGAGGAGCACGCGCTGGTCGGCCTGATGCAACCCGTTACGCCACTGCTGGATTTCCGAACCGAAGGTCTGAGGCGCGAACAAAAACCCATCCTCGCGGCGCGCGCGGCGGAGGTAGGCTTCGCGTGTGTGGTCGGCGCCGTCGAAAGCGGGTAATTCCTGCGCCAATCCCTCGCACAAAGCTTGTACCTGGAACGGTTTAGCACCGAAGGTCGGCGGGCACTCACTGGCGTCCAAAAGCGCCATCGCCGCCACCGCGCCGGTGGCCACATAGGTCAAGGCACCGCCGCGTTTGAGCAGGTCACCGGCCCATGCAACAACCGCGCTTAAGCCGGTCTGTTTGCGCAGGTGTTGTAACAGGGTTCGATACGCCGCGAGGCGTTGGCGCACGCGACCCGGTCTGGCGATGACATCGAGGATAATACGCGTTGCGCTGCCGCCTTTGAGCCGTGTTGAACCGGCGATGGGTTCCGCGCCGATCATCGGCGTCGGTAAAAAGGTATCGGGTTCGTTTTCCATGACCGCGAGGAGGTCGCGCATCGAAGCCGTCGCCCGTGGTAGGCCGGCAAGGGTTCGGTCGACCGAGGTCGTGATTGGCGTAAACCCCAAAGCGACCGTGGTCGTCCTGGCCCGCTTGCGACACAAAGCCAATTGGCCCGCCACATAAGCGGCCGACAAACCACAGCTAATGCCGACATACACCACTGGGCCCGGTGCCGCCAGCAGCGGTGCGATGTCGTCCATGCCCGCGCTGACACTGTCCTCGACCACTTCTTGGGCGTGGTAATAAGCGTCCCAGCCGCCCGCCAACAAACCGTGCACGCGATCACCACCTGCACCGTAATGACGCGTCCAGTGTGCCGCCGCCAAGCAGGCCAACCGTCCGCTGGTGCCGGCGCCCGCGAAAATGACACGTCCGTTGGGATCGGCCAGCGCGGCCGCGACGCGTTCAGCAATCCGTTCCAGGTCGGCCACCACCTGCGCGTCGAGCAACCCGGCACCCCAGGCGTTTTCTTCGTACAGTTCCATTTCGGTCTGTTGTATGCAGGCGAGTGCCCGTGCGACCGGTAACTGGTCGAGCGTTTTGGTCAGCGGATGGACCTGCTCGGTAATGCGGGTACTCCCCGAGGACGTAATCACGGACGCACCAACTTGAACACTTGGTCAACCATCTTTTGTTGCACATCCCAATGATCGCAATCCTCGCGGCGTTGCGCTTCGATGTTGAGGTATCGCAGGTTGCGCATTTCGGCCAATACCGACAGCGAGCCGTCGTCCTCGTCGGGGTCATCGGCCACGCGTGGATGCTGCAGCACCAAGTTGTAGCCCAAGCGGCGCAGTTTGCGGAAGTCGCGTTTTTCGGTAATAAAAAAGAGGTCGTCCTCATCGTGGGTGCCGTGGTGCAAACGCTTGATGTAACCCGCGCCGCCGTCCAATTTCTTTTGGTACCGCACCATCGAAACCGTGCCGACCCCGTCTTTGCCGTCGTCGTCAAACCCGTCGGTATTGTTGTGAACCGCAATGATGACCGTGCCGCGCCGCAAATCGTTCATGTGGCGTTTGATGAAGTCCCCGACCGCGACCGCCTTGGCGACGGCCTGCTGTAACAGCGCTGCGTCCTGCGCCAGCTCGGGGTTCTCGCGACGCAATGAACTCTCGGCACCGGCCGGCGTGAAGATGCGATTGGGATCGACCTCGTATTCCTGCTCGGCTACGTTCAGAAACAAATGCCGTTCACCGCGCTGGCGCAAAATCAAAAATACGCCGCCTTCGGCCTGCACCTTTTTGGCGAGATAATCGTTCACCACGTTTTCGTTTTCGTGCGGCGCTAGGAAAAAGACGCGCGTCGACCGGCCCGTATGTTGGAAACGTTCCAACTGAATGTCGGGTTGGTCCGGGAAGGGGAGACGCTCACCCGCCCCGCTCCAGCTCAGGCTCAACAAGGCCGTTAGTAGGATGTTCATCGCGATAAGCTCCTTTGTTCGAAACGCGGTACGCTCATGGCGCCAGGGACTGTCGGGCGAGGTCCTAGTCCGTCATGGAATCGTAAAGCACCGGCGGTTGGCAGATACGCGATTCACGCAAAGGAACCGCCTCGCGGATGCGCAGCGCCATGCCGTGATCCGCCTTGCGCTCAACCGTTAACGCCATCTTGTGCGCTTGCGAGACGCGCCAGGTCCGAAACGCCCAGCGCTCCGGTAAATCGTTTTGTTTTTCGGCGATCTCGATCCCGATCCGCGGGGGCGGCCCCAATATGAAGCTGAAATCACCCAGCGGAATCGACAAACCCATGCCGCGCGCTTTGATGTACGACTCCTTCAACGTCCAGTAGTCGAAGAAGCGGTCTTTCTGACGGCTTGCCGGCAAGGTGTGCAGTTCGGCAACTTCCGCCGCCGAGAAAAAGCGATCGGCAATGCCGACCTGATCGCCGTCGCGGGTGACCGTTTCCACATCAACGCCGATTTCGCGATCCATGGCAATGGCAATCGCCACCAAGTCCTTGGTATGACTAATGTTAAAGTGAAGCTTGGGGATATCGGGGTCGGGTTTAATGTGCGGCCTACCGTATTTATTGGTTTCGAAACGCCACATTGACGGCGTTACATGCGGCACGTACCGCGTCAGCAGCGAGCGAATAAAGCCGCGCGTCACCAAATACTGGTGACGGTCTTTTTCGAAGTAAAAACGCTGCTGTTTCTTCGCTTCTTCCTCTGTCAAAAACCGTTTGTAACGGGCCAAGAGGTCTTCGTCGCGAATATCACTGGAATGAACCAACCACAAATGAACTTCGTCGTGACCGCAGGTCAAGGGCGCCTGCCATGATTCGTGAGCGGGAAGAGAAAACATGGAAATCCTTTCTGCGAGGCGGTTGCCGACGACAACCGCCTCGGCCGGGTTTAGCCGCGTAAACCGGCCAACGCTTTTTCGAACATATTGGTTTCACGACCGAAGGGCGTCAAAATGCTGAACGTTTCGCTTTGGCTTCCCGGCTTTAACCCGTACTTGACGAAGTTCGCCAAGGTACCCGATGGCCCCAAATCAACGTAACGCATCGCGCCTTGACGTTCCATCGCCGCCGCCGTTTCCACAAACATCACCGGCTCGCGGCAGGCCTGCCAAAAGTGCCGCGCATCGGGCATGTCGACACTGCCACCGGCGACGCCGCTGTAAAAGGGCAGGCTCGGGAACTTGGTCGGCGGACAATTCGCCAAATATTCGTCTTTGCCCATTTCCACCAACGGCGAGTGGAAACCACGGTGAACCGGTAACTTTTGGCAAATGACGTCTTCCGCCACCAAGGTTTTCTCAATAATTGCCAGCCGATCGTTTTTGGCGGTAACACAGAAATGATTGGGGAAGTTCACGCCGCCCAACCAACTATCCTGAAACAGATCAGGCCGTTCCTGCATGATTTTGGGATCGGCCAAAATGGCCATCATGCCCGCTTCCGGCGCCACGCGCATGAACAAACGGGCCTGCTGAATCAAGGAACGCAACACCGCATCCAACGTCATTACGCCCGCATCAACCGCCGCGTTCCACTCACCCAGCGAGTAACCCATGACGTATTGGGGTTGCACCCCTTTACTGCGCATTAAGCGACCCATCGCGTGGCCGATCATGAAACAGCCAGGATGCGTGTGTTCCAGGTTGTCAAAGGGTTCGGATTTCTTTTTGGCCGGATCGTACATCACGTCGATCAGTGAATAGCCGACCTCGGCGCGCACAATATCGTCGCACGCGGTCAACGCCTGGCGAAAAGCCGGCTCTTTGTCGAACAACTCTTTGCCCATATGAAAATACTGGGCGCCTTGACCCGAATACATAAACACAATCGGTTTCATAATGATAACTCCCTTGGTACGACATCACCCCCGACGGGTGGTCGGTCAGTCCGTATCCGCCTAGCCTACCATTATCGCCGACGTGCGCCGACCCCCATTCTTCGTTCCGTGTTTTCCCGAGCATCTTGGTCCGATAACACAATTACTCCCAAATACTTTCGGGTGTAGCAAAGCACAAGCGCCGCTTTGCAGGTTAGAATAATCGCTTGATCAAACCGACTTCCAGGTTAATCCCAAACACGCGCCATTGGTGTCGCGTGCCATAAGGAACATTCATGAAAAACCCCTTTTTAACGGTGGTCTGGTCCCTATTATGTGTTGTGACCGCGCTCGCCGAACAACCCGAGCCGCGTCCCCTCACCGCCGAGGACCTGTGGGCCATGAAACGGATCAGCGCACCCGCGCTTTCACCCGACGGCCGCTGGGTCGTCTATACCCAAACCCAGTTCGATCCCGAAACGAATAAAAGCGACAGCGATTTGTGGCTCGTGCCCAGCGACGGCTCCGCGCCGCCCCGCCGCCTGACCTGGCACAAAGGCGGCGACAGCAGTCCCGTTTGGCGACCCGACGGCGGCGCCATCTTGTTCCGTTCCAAACGCGGCGACGGCCCGACTCAATTTCAGTTATTACCGCTCAACGGCGGCGAGGCCCAGCCCATGACCGAGCTGCCGGTCAGCCCTAATCACGCCATTTGGTTTCCCGATGGTCGTCGCGTTCTTTTTGTCGCCAAAACCTGGCCCGACCTCAAGGACGACTTCGACGCGGTCAAACAACGCGTCAAAGAACACAAAGACGATGAAACCAAAGCCAAAACAACCGATTCGCGTTTGTTCCGCTATTGGGATCACTACTTAACCGACGGCTCGCGCGCGCATCTTTTCATTCTCGACACCGACACCGGTGCCGTTGAAGGGCTTACCACCGATCACGATCTCCACCTGCCGTTCTTCGGCGTCGGTGGAACCTTTGACCTCTCGGCCGACGGTCAAACCGTTGCACTGACCGCCATGCTCGGCGGCCCGACCTTTACCGAACTCAACGCCGACATCTTTACTATTGACGTGGCGAGCCGCAAACTGACCGCGCTGACCGCCGACAACCCCGCCTTTGACAACAGCCCGCGCTTTACCCCCGACGGTAAGGCTCTGCTCTACCATCGCCGCGATCAGGTGAACATTGCGCCCGAACGCGCCAAACTGGTTCGTTACGATTTAGCCACGGGCAAAACCAAAGCAATCCTGCGTGGCTTCGAAGAAAGCGTTGGTAACCTCAACTTCAGTCAGGACGGGAAAACCGTTTTCTTCAGTGCCGGCCTCAACGGACACACCCAACTGTTCGCGGCCCCGCTCAAGGGCGGCAAACCGAAAGTGATCCACGGTGAGCACACCAACTTGGGTTTAGACATCGCCGCCGACACGCTGGTTTTCACCCAAGAATCGATCCTGTTTCCCGCGCGTTTGATGGTGAAGCAGGACCGCAACAGCGAAGCCGTCGTCCTCGCCGACCCCAATGCCGACCTGCTCGCCCAGCTCGATCTGGGTCGCTTCGAGAGCTTGACCTTTAAAGGTGCCGACAATCACGAGGTGCAAATGTTCGTGGCCTTTCCGCCTGGCTTCGACAGCGGTAAAAAGTGGCCGCTGGTCCATATGATCCACGGCGGTCCGCACGGCGCCTTCATGGACCGGTTCCACTACCGGTGGAACCAAGCCCTTTTCGCCGCGCCAGGCTACGTGGTGGCGGCGGTGAACTTCCACGGCTCGACCGGCTTTGGCCAAGCCTTTACCAGCTCGATTTTGGGCAACCACGCCGAGAAACCGTTCGAAGACATCATGAAGGGAACCGACGTGCTGATCGGCAAAGGTTATATTGACGAAACGCGGATGGCCGCGACCGGCGGCTCCTACGGCGGTTACATGGTTTCTTGGATCCTGGGTCATACCGACCGATTCAAGTGCCTGATCAACCACGCCGGCGTCTATGACCTTATGGCCCAATTCGCGTCGGACTACACCTGGGGTCGCGCCAACAACTATGGTGCCGCCCCGTACACGGATCCGAACCGGATTGATAAGTATTCACCGAGTCGTTACGCCGCCAACTTCAAAACGCCGACCTTGATTCTTCACGGCGAGAAAGACTACCGCGTGCCCTACACGCAAGGCGTCAACCTACACGGCGTCCTCACCGCCAAAGGGGTTCCCTCGCGCCTGGTCATTTTCCCCAATGAAAACCACTGGATCCTCAAACCGCAGGCCGGCTTGCTGTGGTGGCGGGAAGTCCACGGCTGGTTAAGCCAACACCTCGATTAGGGAAGGGCGTCCCCGCCTGGACGCCCCCTGTTACCCTTACCGCCTCGGAAGAATAGGCGCGCGGGTGCTACATTTGTTTCCCTGCAGGGTTGCGCGTTGTTGGGAAGGGCGTCCCCGCCTGGACGCCCCCTGTTACCCTTACCGCCTCGGAAGAATAGGCGCGCGGGTGCTACATTTGTTTCCCTGCAGGGTTGCGCGTTGTTGGGAGGGCGTCCCTGCAGAGCCTGTCTTTTCGCAGCCCTTCCCGCCTCGGAATGGGTGGCGCGGCGCGATGCACGTGTGTTGCCACGCTAACACCGCGAAGGGTCAGTGAAGCCGCCCTTCTTTGGGGTTTTACTTGCGGTGCTTTCCGGGCCGTTAGAATGCAAGGCTAGTGCGGGCAGGGAAGTGGCCAGGCTAAATTTGTACAACGCGTGACCATGCCCGTTGATTAACGCCAGGACCCCGCGCCTATTCTTCCGAGGCGGAAGTGATAACCAGGGGAGCGCCGGCAAGGTCGCCCTTCCCCATCTTCCGAGGCGGAAGTGATAACCAGGGGAGCGCCGGCAAGGTCGCCCTTCCCAAAAACGCGCGCCTATTCTTCCGAGGCGGAAGTGATAACCAGGGGAGCGCCGGCAAGGTCGCCCTTCCCCATCTTCCGAGGCGGAAGTGATAACCAGGGGGGCGGCGGCGAGGCCGCCCTTCCCAACTATAAGCCGAGGTGGCTTAAGAATGCGTCGGTGTTGGGTTCGCGCCCCAAAAAGGTTTGAATGAGGTCCATTGGTTCGCGCGTGTTGCCTTTCGACAGAACGGTTTCCCGTAAGGCCTGGCCCACCGCCGGATTAAAAATTCCTTCCTGTTGGAAGCGCGAGAACATGTCGTCGGCATAGACACGACTCCACAAGTAGCCGTAATACCCGGCCGCATAACCCATGAGGTGCCCAAACGATGCCTCGAAATGGCTGCCGTCAACCGGTGTAAACAAGGTGTATTCGGCCTGGAGCTGCTTGACCAAATCGCCAATCGGCGTCGCATCGGCCGCGGCCGCATTGTAGCGATCATGCAACGTCATATCGATGGCACCGTAGAACATTTGCTGCTGGGCGTCGATGCCCGAATTCAAGTGGCGGCCGGCGATCATCTTCTCGATCAGCGCCGCCGGCAAGGCCTCACCACTTTCCCAGTGATGCGACAACTTGGCAAGAAAATCCGCTTGCCAAACCCAGTGCTCCATAATTTGTGACGGCATTTCCACAAAATCGCGCATGACCGACGTTCCGGAGAACTGAGCGAAGCGCGCACGGGTCAACACTTGGTGCATCAAATGCCCGAACTCATGGAACAGGGTTTCGACTTCGCGGTGCGTCAACAACGAAGGGCGTGTCTCACTGGGTGGGGTGAAGTTGCAAACAAGTGCTGAAAAAGGTGTTGCATACACGCCGTTATCTAAAAGTTTGCCGGACTGAATGTCAAAACAAGCGGCATGGCTGTACTTGTTCTCACGGGGAAAGAAATCTAAGTAAAACAAGGCGACACGAGCATCGTCTTCGCGCACTTCAAAAGCACGCACATCGGCGTGCCAAACCGGAAGGTCGGGTCGGTCGATAATCTTGATGCCGTATAGATTCGTTGCCAATTCGAACAAACCATCCAGCGTATGTGTCAGCGGGAAATACTGTTTCACCGTTTCTTCATCAATTTGATATTCCGCTTCACGCAGCGCATTGGTCACAAACATGCGATCCCAAACCGGCAGGTGATCGGCTTGGGCAAAGCGACACAAAGCTTCGTAGTCCTGTTTGGCTTTGACCTGGATTTTATCGCGCAGTTCCTCGTAGAAGCCCCAAACCGTGGTCGGCGTTTTCGCCATAACGCTGTCGAGTTTGTACTGGGCATAGGTGTCGTGACCCAACAATTTGGTTCGCTTTTGGCGCAACACCAAAATCTCATGCAGTAACTGGTTGTTTTCTGGATACGCACGGTTGGTGTAAAGCATATAAAACCGGCGACGTAGCTCGGTAGAGCGCGCGTATTTCATGACCGGCAAGTAACAAGGCGCATGAGTCGTCAAGGTGTAGCCGCCGTCCTCGTTGCGATAACGGGCTTTAACATCATCTGGAACACCGTCTAACTCGTCTTCAGAGACCACCAGTGTTGGGTTGGCCGAGGAAATGTTTTTGGCAAACATCAGTTCTTTCTGGCTTAGTTCATCGTCAAGTTCTTTCAGCACAGTGCGATCTTCGGCCGACAAGGCGAAACCATTTTTAAGGTAGTAGTCCATTTCTTTTTCAAGGAAACGCTGCTCCAGCGCATCGATGGAAACCGCGCCCGCCGAGACCTGCTCATTGAAGGCATTGAGGGCTTGGAACAAGTCTTCGTCAAGGGTCATCCCGTTCATAAACGAGAATAGGTCTTGAACCGCTTTTTGACAGGCGTCGCGAACCGAAGCATCGGGATGGGTTTCGTTTAACAGATAAAGCGGGGAAAGCACCCGGCCCATTTGGAAATTAACATCGTCACGCAGCAACAACCGGCCCTGCTTGTCCGATTCAGGACTAGCCAGAATCGCGTCCTTAAGCTCGAGTACTTCTTTTTTAACGCGCTCCGTCGCCTCTTCTACGGCCTTGGCGTTGACAGCGGCGAAATCAATCGGTTCCAGAACCGGTGCAAAAAAAGGATTCATTCAACCCTCCGCGGTTGGGTGTTTAAGATGCGCTCATTGTAACAAAACACGTATCACTTGGCGTCGCAAAGCGGATGTCGGCATGCCGACGAGAACAAGATAAGACTTTCGACTGGGTGAATCGTAAGACTTTTTGTGGTTTTGTTGATAAAGTCTTGTGGTGCGCAGCGACAGCGCGCCGTTCCATCAAGGACGCAAGTGGACCCTGGTAATGGATGAAACGCAAGAGCGACAGCGAGACACTGGCGTCAAGGTCGCGCAAACCCATAAGACCTAGCGTTTAAGAGGACGCCTTGTGTTCGTCTTAAAGCACCGTGGCTACGACCAAACAAACGGGGGCGAGGGGAGAGGCTTTTGGGTTTAAATGCTCTTCTACACCTAAGAATTTGCTTTAAATATTTGCAAAATCCTACTTTAAAATTGGTTTTAAAGTGCTAGCTTGCGAGTAGATCTTGTTAAACATGTTTAGATTAAGAAAAACATGCTTAGGTACAGTTTTATAGTAGGTTTATAGGTTTATCTGATCCAAGGCTTTAGGTTAATTGCTTGTAAATCCGGTGTTCTACAGGGTGCGTCGACTGACGCAGTGGCAAACAGACGTGCTTTTTCGCTGTAGGGCCGACCTAAAAACCTGCCGTCACGAGCCTCTACCAGTCAAAGCAAACGCGTCTAGCGAACGACTTATGTCCTACGAACGACACGGGCCTGCGTGCCAGGCACAGGTCTTTGTCAAGTTCGCGCTAAATGTACAGGAAGCACCTGCCCGTCGAGCCTTATGGTCACCACAGGCGCTTCAACGAAGTTGGAGCGCTACACAAGGCCTTAGGCGTTCGAGGCAAACCGCGACCTCAGCCAAACGAAGGCCCTAGAGGCGACTCGCCCAACGAATGGCTTGATGAATCGCACTCACAGGATTCAAGGGGTCTTGGCTATCGAATTTAATCCGGTTTTCTCGTTTCGAAATGAACAGAGAGAGCTGGAGGATATCTGAAAATGCAACTCTCGTTGAGTTAAGCCTTAAATATCTCAGGGGATTGAAGTTAAGAGCCAGAGGCGATCATAGGCCGAGGATTGCAGGGTGCGCTGTTTGTCATAACTCATAACTTTACATAATATTTGTTATGGGTTTTATATTTTTGCACACAAGAGGCAAGTGGCTTGTCCGGGTCATCACAGAATTCGGAAAAAATAGTACGCTAACTTTTCTCGGTGATGCGAAGGGGGCGGAACTGCCCATCCTCGACCTGCCTATCCAGCGGCCATACATAATCGCCCGTCAAATTGATGTGCTCCCAGCCCAGCGGGGACAAGTATTGCAACAGACTTTCGTCGAGGCCTTTTCCAGAGTCATGTAGTGCATGTGTTGCCCGTTCTAAATAGACCGTATTCCACAGCACAATGGCGGCCGTCACCAAGTTGAGGCCGCTTGCTCTGTAGCGTTGTTGTTCGAAGCTGCGGTCCCGGATTTCTCCCTGGCGATTAAAGAACACGGCCCGCGCCAGAGCATTTCGCGCTTCGCCTTTATTGAGTCCAGCATTTACACGGCGGCGCAACTCGACGTTTTGCAACCAATCGAGAATGAAAATTGTACGCTCTATGCGACCCAGTTCACGTAATGCGATGGCCAAACCGTTTTGGCGCGGATAGCTTCCGAGCTTTCTGAGCATCAACGAGGCTGTCACCGTCCCTTGTTTGATTGAGGCAGCGAGCCGCAAGATTTCGTCCCAATGGGCACGGACATGTTTTATATTGAGCGTTCCGCCGATCATCGTCTCAAGGGCCGGGTATTCCTCGCTGCCTTTTACGATGAAAAGCTTGGTGTTCTTCAGGTCGCGAATGCGTGGTGCGAACCGGAAGCCGAGAAGGTGCATCAGGCCAAAGACATGATCTGTGAAGCCTGCCGTATCGGTGTAGTGCTCCTCAATACGCAGGTCAGATTCGTGGTAAAGCAGTCCGTCAAGTACATAAGTAGAGTCACGCACCCCAACGTTGATTACCTTGGTGTGGAATGGCGCGTATTGATCGGAAATGTGTGTGTAAAAAAGCCGTCCGGGTCTGCTACCGTATTTAGGATTGATGTGGCCAGTGCTTTCTGCCTTGCCGCCCGCCCTGAAGCGCTGACCGTCCGAAGACGAGGTCGTGCCATCACCCCAATGTACCGCGAAGGCATGCTGGTATTGGGCATTAACCAACTCGGCCAACGCGGCGGAATAGGTCTCATCACGGACATGCCAGGCCTGGAGCCATGACAGTTTTGAATAGGTAGAGCCGGGGCAGGACTCGGTCATTTTGGTTAGACCCAAGTTGATCGCATCGGCCAGAATGACCGACAGCAGAAATGTTTTGTCCTTTGGTATCTCCTCATTTTTTAAATGAACAAAATGTTGGGTGAAACCCGTCCAGGCATCAACCTCCATCAGTAGTTCCGTGATCTTGACACGGGGCACCAACATGTTGGTTTGATCAATCAGCATCTGGGCCTCTTTTGGAACCGCCGAATCCAATGGCGTGATTTTCAGTCCCGCCTCGGTAATGATTGCATCGGGCAGATCATTGGCCAACGCCAATCGGTTGACCGTTGCAAGTTGTGTTCTTAGAAGGGATAGCCGGTCGTGAAGGTATTGATCACAGTTGGTGCAGACCGCTATCGGTAGCTCATTGGCCTGTTTTTGCGCCTCGAATTTTTCGAGGGGCAAAAGGTAATCGTCAAAATCCTTGAACTGGCGTGATCCCTGGACCCAAATGTCGCCCGAACGCAGCGCGTTTTTCAATTCCGAGAGAGCACAGATTTCATAAAAACGGCGGTCAATGCCAGTATCGGTGATGACAAGGGGCTTCCAGCGCGGCTTGATGAAAGCAGTTGGGGCGTCCTCTGACACTTTACGGGACTTTGCGGCATTCATGTCACGTAATACCTCTATTGCCTCAAGCACACCTTGCGCCGCCGGTGCTGCTCGTAGTTTGAGCACGTTTAGGAATTCTGGGGTGTAGCGGCGAAGCGTCCTGAACTGCTCGCCCACCAGGTGGAGATGGTCAAATGATTCTGGCTGCGCGAGCCGCCCGGCTTCTGTAATACTGCGCTCGAAGTCCTCCCATGGGATAACCGCTTCAATGGCGGAGTAAGGGTCGGTTCCGGCCTGCTTGGCCGCCAACAAAGCATGGCCGATTTTTGAATAAAGGCGCACCTTGTTGTTAATCGCCTTGCCCTGGCTCTGGAACTGTCGCTGATGCTTATTCTTTGCAGTGCTAAACAGCTTAATCAGAATGCGGTCATGCAAGTCGATGATTTCGTCAGTGACAGTCGCCATCCTTTCTACCACTATGGCAACAAGAGTTGCGTAGCGCCGTTCACTCTCGAACTTGGTGAGGTCGGCCGGGGACATTTGACCACCCTCACGAGCGATCTTGAGTAGGCGATTCTGGTGGACGTGGCGACCAATACCGTCCGGTAAGTCTATCGCCTGAAATTTCTTGAGACGCCCGATGTGCTCCAATATACGCCGCGAATTCGGTTTCAGTGGCGATTGGCGCAACCACATCAGCCAAGTGATTTTGGTTTCCGGCTTCAATTTCAAGAGTTCGTCGAGATGGTGGCGATGGTGTTCTCTTAGTGAATCATTCAAGGTCTTATAAATACGACGATTGGCACGTGTGATGGATTCCGCACAGGCACGTTCAACAACATTTAGAGCAGGTAGGATAATCCGACGATGGCGTAATGTCTCCAAGGCGTGTTCCGCGAGTAGCAGGCCCTTGACGGTCTGCATTGCAAGGTCAGTCAGGATTTCCACCAAATAGCGGAAATCAGGCTTGCCGAATACCGTCAATCCAAGATAGGTCCGTAGTTCTTGAAAGTGTTCCCGCCGTGTTTCGTCGCGTTCCCCATACTTTACCCAGGATTGAGCCTCAGCCTGAACCTGTCGTGCAATCCATTCAATGATCAACGTCGGTAACTGCATTTCGCTCCCAAGGGCAAAGCCTGGGTAGCGCAATAAAGCAAGCTGTACCGCGAAGCCGATCCGGTTGGCATCGCCCCTGCGTTGGCGGATCAGGGCCATGTCGGACTCATTGAACGTGTAGTAACGGATCAAATCCTCTTGGCTTTCGGGTAGGACAAGTAAGTTGGTCCGCTCGGTGGCGGACAGTATCGTGCGACGTGGCATGGGTTAGTCATCCGTTTTTAGGTATTGATAGAGGGTTTCACGGCTGATCCCAAACTCTCGGGCTAGCTTGGCTTTTTGTTCGCCGGTGGCTACCCTTCGGCGAAGTTCGGCTACTTGCTCGGGGGACAGAGCTTTCTTTCGCCCACGGTAGGCTCCTCGCTGTTTGGCGAGCGCAATTCCTTCACGTTGCCGCTCGCGAAGTAATGCCCGTTCGAATTCGGCGAAGGCCCCCATAATCGAAAGCATCAGGTTTGCCATGGGTGAGTCTTCTCCGGTGAAGGTCAGGCTTTCTTTGATGAATTCGATTCGAACACCGTCTTTCGTCAATTTCTGTACGAGGTGCCGAAGGTCGTCCAAATTCCGGGCCAGCCGGTCCATGCTGTGAACCACAACGGTATCTCCCTCTCT
Source organism: Holophagae bacterium (assembly GCA_030429565.1). Classification (GTDB taxonomy): domain Bacteria; phylum Acidobacteriota; class Holophagae; order Acanthopleuribacterales; family Acanthopleuribacteraceae; genus Acanthopleuribacter. Next base: position 491,449 of record JAUIFE010000004.1, read on the forward strand.
GGCGAAAGAAAGTAGCTGGTCTAGCTGAGGGCGCTTCGTGTCCTTGCCTGACGCCTTTTCCGTAAAGATTTTATCGACCAAGACGTTTTCCAGTTGGCGCTCCGGGTTTTGGTCGAAGCTGCTGACCCTGATATAACCGATTCGTTGTCCCTGCAAAGCGCCTCCCGTGATGAAAGTGTCAGGGTGAAGTCTATGACTTCGGACTTCAAGTGTCAAGAAATGAGGATCGATATTCTATCCTGACGTTTTTTCCCTTGCTTTCCTGACACCAGGATAGGGTATACTCTAATTGGACACTTTTATGCGACACAACATTTTGCAGGCATTACCAAAGGATTGCCGCCGGTCAAGGAACCGTCGAAATCATTTTTTCGTTTTATTGAAGACTCCATAAAGGATAGGAAGGACGATTAAGGTTAAAAGGGTGGATGTAATGACACCTCCGATTACAACAGATGCCAGTGGACGTTGGACCTCGGCGCCTACTCCTGTGGATATTGCCATGGGAATAAAACCAACGGCGTCAGTTATCGCGGTCGCCAAGACAGGTTTTAATCTTTGGTGCGCGGCGTGGGTGATGGCTTGCTGAAGAGAATCACCTGATTTGATGAATTTGCTAATAGCAGTCACAAGAATCTGGCCATTCAAAACTGATATACCGCACAGAGCGATGAAGCCAATGGCGGCGCTCACGCTAAAAGGTATTCCGCGAATCCAGAGCATGAGAACCCCACCAATAAGAGCAAAGGGTATTCCCGTGTAAATGAGCAAAACATCCTTGAGATTCCGTAGGCTGAAATAGAGCAGGAAAAACACGAGTATCAGTGTTGTTGGCACTACAATCATCAGCCGCAGCTTTGATCTTTCTAGATTTTCAAACTGGCCGCCCCAATCAATGACGTAACCTGCGGGGAGCTCGATGGATTCATTGATGGCCTTTTGCGCCTCGTCTACGAATGAGGAGATGTCCCGACCAGAGACGTTACACTGAACTCTTATTAGGCGTCGGCCCCATTCACGGTTGATGGTGGACACACTGTCCACGCTCTCAATTTTGGCCAGCATTCTTAGGGGAATTTGCTGACCTAGCTTCGTCGGAATAATGATATCGCCAAGAGCGTCTTCATCGCTTCTATATCGATCAGAGAGTCTTACCACCAAGGGGAATTTCCGTTGATCTTCAAAGACCTCACCAACTTTACGACCTCCGACCATCTCGATGATATCCAAGACATGGCGTGCTGGTATTCCGTGTCTGGATAAAGCATCCTGATTGATTGTGATTTTTTGTGTGGGTTGTCCTGTCATTTGATCGACCGCAATTTCACTCTGGCCGGGAATCTGGAGGAGGACTCTTTGGACTTCGTCACTTATCCTGACCAGTTCGTCGAAATCGTCGCCGTAAATCTTAATCCCAACATCCGACCTGATACCAGACTCAAGCTCATTCAAGCGCATCTCAATCGGTTGAGTGAAAGCCATATTCAGGCCTGGAAGACCCTCAACGATCTTTTGCATTTCCAAGACGAGTTCATCTTGGTGCTTTGCTTTGGTCCATTCCGTTTTCGGCTTTAAAGAGATAAAAATATCGGTGAGTTCAGTACCCATGGGGTCTGTGGCAACTTCCGCTGTTCCTATTCTGCTCCAGATATACCGGATTTCATCGGGGAATTGTTCCAGGAGCATCTTTTCAATTCGGGTGTTGTAGTCTGTTGACTCATCAATGGAGATTCCTGCAAGGCGGATGGTGTTGATCGCAACGGCTCCCTCACTCAGCCGGGGAATGAACTCACCGCCAAGCCGTTGGGCTATCCAACCTGAGAAAATCAGAACGAGTACAACAGAAACCAAGACCACCGCGCGATACTTTAAACAGAAATCAAGAACTCTTTCGTAAACACTTTGCGTTATCCTGATCACAAAGCCATCTTTTTCATGGATTTTTCTGGTCAACAGGAAATAGTTGAGAACCGGTGTTAAAAAAAGAGCGATCCCTAATGCTCCTGTTAAAGCGAAGATGAATGACAGCGCCATGGGGTGGAACATCTTACCTTCTGTTCCTTCAAGAGTCAGGATAGGAATGAAGACCACTATTATGATCCCCATGCCGAAAATAATAGGTCGGGCAACTTGTTTACAGGAGAGGGTAAGAACAGCTAATCGTTCTTTAGAGGTTAATTTTCGACCAAGACTCTTTTGCTTTTGTCCTAGATTTCTCAGGTTTGCTTCGGTCACCACCACCGACCCATCTACGATAATACCAAAGTCAATGGCTCCTAAACTCAACAGGCTTGCTGCTATCGCAAAATAGTGCATCCCAGAAATAGCAAAAAGCATCGATATAGGGATGACAATGGCCACCAAAAGGCCCGCCCTAAAATTACCGAGCAGCACAAAGAGAACCAGCACAACTAAAATGGCACCGGCGATAAGATTGTGCTTCACCGTTTTGATCACTTCGCTTGTGAGTTCGGTTCTGTCGTATACGACTTGCACCTCGACGTCATCAGGCAAAGATTTTTTTACGTTTTCTAATTGGGTTTTGAGATTTTCAGTAACCGTCTTGCCGTTTTCTCCCATGAGCATAAAGGCAAGACCGAGAACAGCTTCACCTTTTCCCTGTGCCGTGACGGCCCCACGTCGGATCTCTGCTCCGATGACAACCTCGTCAACAACGTCACTGATACGCACTGGCGTACCTTGAAACGCCTTGACCACAATATTTCCAATTTGCTTGACGTTTTTAATACGACCAATGCCATGAATCAGTTTGGATTGACCGCCAGAGGTGACCAATCCACCACCTACATTATGGTTGTTCTGCTCAAGGGCTTCAATGACTTCATCTAGGCTGAGTTGGTATTTGACGAGTTCTTTAGGGGATACCACAACATGGTATTGGCGTTCAAAGCCACCCCAGGAATTGACTTCCGCTACCCCATCAACTTTGCGTAATTCTGGTTTGATAATCCAATCATGGATGGTACGCAACTCTTCCAGTGATCTTTGAGGATCTGATGAACCGATGATGTAATGAAAAATTTCGCCTAAGCCAGTGGAAATGGGGCCTAGTTGGGGGCGGCTTATTCCCTCGGACAGTTCAACGCTTGAAATCCGTTCAGAAACATATTGCCTGGCATCGGTGATGGAGGTGTCGTCTTCAAAGGTAGCAACCACCTGTGAAAGGCCGAATTTTGAGATAGAGCGGACGCTTGCGAGGCCAGGGAGGCCGCCGATTGACAACTCGACCGGAAGAGTGATTTGTTGTTCAATTTCCTCGGAGTTTAACGCGGGAGCCACGGTGTTAATTTGGACCTGAACGGGTGTGGTGTCAGGAAAAGCGTCAACGGGGATTCGCAGCAAGGACAGCGCCCCAATACCAATAAAGACACAAGAAATTAGGACAATGAGAAGACGGTTTTTTAATGCAAAACCGGGAAGTTGCTCAATCACACTTTTCCTCCGGGTGAATTAGTCGTCGACACAACCCGCTCCTAAGCGGGACTTTAGAAACTCAGACATCACAGTAAAAGTTCCTGCGACGACGATTTCCTCATTAGAGTCAATGCCTGCAACGACATCAATAGTTTTTCCATTAAGATTACCGAGAGTTACACGCCTCAAATCAAAAAGATCCTCATCCAATTTCACAAAGACAAAGGTCTTATTTTCGTGGCGCTGTACCGCATCTTTTGCGATGTGGAAGGCATTTTCTGGTTTTGAAAGGGCTATTTTGGCCGTTCCAAACATGCCTTTTTTCAGTTGCCCGGTGTTCTTGATAATGGCCAATGCTTTTATCATTCGACTGGATGGGTCGACTTCTGAGTCAACCCAGGCTAAATGACCCTGAGCCAAAAATCCTGGTAAATTAGAGAACGTTGCCTCAACGTTCATTCCATTGCTTATCAAAGGTACTTTATCTGATGGTAGCTGCAGTTCTAGCCACATGGTTGACAAATCGGCGACCGTGAAAAGAGATTGTCCTGGCTTAATGGCTTCTCCCATAACGGCCTTTCTGGAGATTACAGTCCCTTTAAATGGAGCGCGCACACGCAAAGTGGAGGATCGATCCTTTGTCTCTTGAATCCTGACAATACTGCCCTCGTCAAAACCATAATTAAGGAGCCTTTGATGGGCTGTGTTCTTTTCAAACTGTGCCTTTTGGTGGGCTGCGAATGCCTCTTGATATTCACGCATTGATGATATCTTTTGGTCTACAAGACTCTTCTCGCGAAGGTAGGATTCTTTTGTCAAATCCACATCCGCGATTGCGGATAAGTACCCCGTTTTCGCTCTTGAAATATCAATGGAATGTATTTCGGCAAGGGTCTGACCAGCCTTGACATTCATCCCCAAATTAACATGCACCTTTTGCACGATGCCGGAAAGTATGGGGGTCACCAAGACGACCGCATTCTCGTTGTAGTTTATCTGACAAAAAGCCTCAACTGTCGGGGCTGAAGAGGCACTTTCTGGGATGGAGGTCTTAACGCCTGCCATGGTGGCGGATTCCTTGGATTGAAAACGTACCTTCATGCCCTTTCCTACCTCAAGCTCAGAGGCAAGTTGTGGCTGGCAAATCCCGCATTCCTCCTCGGCTACTTGATGCTCATTGCAAAAAATTGTAGTACGGGCGGCTTTTTTTCCTTCTTTGATGGGAAGCTTTTTACGTTTTGGGTTACAGATAAAACATTCATCTTCATAAAGGTGGTGCTCGCTACAGAAGGGGCGGGTACTGTCCTTCATGTCCGGGTGGCAAATCCAACACCGATCCTCGTATCTCGCATGCTCTTTACACCAAAGGCGTCCCTTGTCCCGCAGCGCTTTGTCACAAATGAAGCAAAGGTCTTCATGAACGCCATGGGCTGAACAGGCTTTCGCTGAGTTTTTATCGCCGTCACTCTTCATGATATCAGGGTCGCAAATGAAGCATTCATCTTCGTAAAGACTGTGCTCTGAGCAGTATGCACGTCCTTTCTCTTCAAGATCTGGATGACAAATCCAGCACCGATCCTCATATCTCTCGTGCTCTTTACACCAAAGTCGCCCCTTGTCCCGTAGCGCCTTGTCGCAAATGAAGCAGGTTTCGGAGGCAGTTTCGTGATTATGGGTTTTGGGTTGGTTTTCCTGACTCTGTGCCAAACACGGAGTTATCACAATGGCAAAGAAGAAAAAGCAAATCGTTGCAGAACGTTTCAGAATGGTCATTTCGACTCCTCTCTACGCGAAATTTGTACTAAGAATTTTGCCCTCGATTAAGTTTCAATATTCGGTAAGCACCATGCAGCACGACCACGCTAATAGTAAAGCCGACAAGGAGATCTGGATAAGGTGATTTTGTCACCGCAACCAGAATACCAGCCACAATCAGGCCCAGATTGGCGATAACGTCGTTGACCGAAAAAATCCAACTTGCTTTCATGTGTGCACCACGGTCTTTATCTTTCGAAATGATCCACAGGCACATAATGTTTGCTATCAGTGCTATTAAACCAAAGCCCATCATGAGCAAAGAAACTGGTTCACTCCCAAAAATACTTCGCCGAACCACTTCACACAAAGCCCCTATACCCAACAACAGTTGCAGGTATCCTGAAATATGTGCGGCTTTCACTTTTCGATGAGTACTTTTCCCTACTGCGAAAAGAGCCACGCTATAAACGGCAGCATCGGCAAACATATCCAGGGAATCAGCGATGAGTCCGGTGGATTGAGCCCACCATCCCGCGCTTAGTTCCACAATAAACATCACCGCATTGATGATAAGGAGGGCCGTAAGGCTCCTAGCCTCTTTGGCATTTCTTTCCGTCTCCGTTTCGAAAGCAGGCGCTTCCTGACGTTGAATTTGGTAAGTTTTCTCTAATTTTGCACCTAACCCTAATGGGATCAATTTGGCATAAATTTTCTGCCCATTTCCTTGGTGAAAGACCTTGATCGCCCGGTTTGGCATATCGAATTCGAGACCTTCTACTGATTGCTCCCCTGCTAATGCCAGACGAACAAGCCTTTCTTCGCTAGGACAGTCCATTTTAGAAACCATCAATTCGCTTACCATTATGTGGTCCTGTTCAGTCATAGGGGTACCCATTCTTAATTCTTAATCCCGGAAAGCCGCTCAAGGTCGACCAGACTGTTGTGGTAAGCCAGCAGAACATTTAGGTATTCTGCCCTGGTTTCAAAAAGTGTTCGTTGCGCGTCCAAAACATCCAGGAGACCGAACTTACCTTCCTGGTATCCTATAGACGAGGCCTCGAATGCTAATTTAGCCGAAGGAATAATCTCTAATTTTAGAGCGCTTGCGCTGAGATGAATTCCTGTAAATAGCTGATAGGTCTGGTGGATGTCAGAAACGAGCCGTACTCTGGTTGCTAGGCTGTTTTGATCTGCTTTGTTTACCCTGTGCCCAGCAGCTTGGATGTTTCCCTTATTTCTATCAAATATCTTTAAAGGGAGCGAGACGCCAATGGTGAATGCATTATCCTGGGTTTCATTAAATCGCTGTAGCCCCGCCTTAATGGAAATATCGGGAACCCTCTGTGCCATTTCATTGTCGAAAATAGATTTCTCTAACTCCATCATGATTTCTGTTCGGGCAATGTCGGGGTTCTCCCCTGCGGTTTTTAACAGAGCCTCCAGAGATGGTAACCCAGAATGAATGTCAAGCTCACCTTCAGCGGTCGCAAAATTGGGAATTTCGCCACCCCAAAAAGAACACAGGTGATGTCGCGCGGCTGCTAATTCTCTTTTCGATCGTTCAAGGCTCACCTGGGCCAGCGATAGGGCTACTTTTGTCTTTACCTCTTCGAGTGGTGATACCTTTCCTGCTTTGACGTGCGCGGAAACCGTTTGATGCGTTTTTTTCGACAAATCCACGAGCTGCCCATGGAGTGAAACACGTTCTTGTGCGATCAGAACCATGTTAAATGCTTTGGTGACTCCTGCGACCACACCTAGCCGTTCTGACTCCATGTTTGTTTGAGCAATGGCTGATTTAAGAGAGGCCGTGCGCTTCTCTTTCTGCCGCTTTTTGCCCAGCAGAAGTTTCTGATTAAAAATAAGGGTGCTTTCTGCACTGTCTAGCTCTTTCCTTATTCCACCACCAGCAAACTCGGACAGTTCCAACTCAACTTCAGGGTTTGGTAGCCGTCCTGCCTGTGCCGTCTCCGACTGCCGTGCATTTGCCTCATAGGAGAGTGCTTTCAGTTTCGGGTTTCGTCCCATCGTCATTGAAATGGCCTTTTCTAACGTAAGCTGACCTTCGCCAGCAAACCCAAAGACTGATGATACGCAAATAACAAGAATTTTCGAAAAGTGCATGTTCTACCCCAATGCGAGGCTGGGCGTCTGAATTCCTACTTGACACCTGCCGTCCTGACGAAGTCGTTTTCGTTCCTCAAAGCGCTCCTGATCGAGTTGAAAAATGCCATCGGGATCTGGCATGGAGGCAATGGCGCTGAAGATTTTTTGGCTTGCTTCGTCTTCGTAATCTGAAAGGCCGTAATAAATCCATTTCCCCTGCTTGTCTCTTGAGAGAATGCCACTGTTGTCCAGGATTTTCAGGTGCTTCGACACGTTGTACTGCTTTTCCTGGAGAACATCGACAAATTCGCAAACGCACATGGCTGTCTGATTAAAGGCCAGAATCCGGACCAACCTCAAGCGTGTTCCATCTGATAGCGCCTTGAAAACATCCAAGCCTTTTTTTCGGTCAATCATTCGTCTCTCCTTGTGAAGGTCACAAACCTCAGATGCACAGTTGCGCACTTTAGCATATATGCTCCCAAAATGAAAAGGCCTAACATCTGTGACAAGGTACTTTTTGATCCGGCACAAGAGAGGTTGGTTTGCCCTAGCGTACAATTCTTTCCGAATTCTGTTACTGCCCCTTGTCGAAGTGCCGGGCTCTTTTCTTGTCGGTCCGCATTCCAACTTGAATTTCGTTTGGTGTTCTCGATTCGATCCCACGATCATCGGTATAGCTCCAGGTTGTTGCATTCGACCCTCTTGATGGCACCTGACTGTGGTGCTGCTTGACCCTCTCAGATGCGACAGACATTCAGGAAGGTTGACCGCGGCTGCCTCGGCGATCGCGCTGGATCTGAGGCTTCGTTGCTGTAGCCTCAAGGACACGCCTCTTTTTGACAAGCGAATCGTGGAACACAGCTCGGCATTGTCTGTAAATCATCGGCGCTCGGATCCATTGGGCAAGGTCCGCCGTGTTGCTGAGGCCGTTGAGGCTGTTCGAATCCATTGGTCAAGGTTCGTCGTGTTGTAGGCGACGCTCGAGCCAATCGGTTGTCTGGCGACCCTCGTCGTCGTTGCCTAGGCGCTGCGGGGATTCGGTTAGAGATTGTGGTGTAACAAGAATTGCGGTGCGTCAATACCAAGCCGACAATCGTGGCGACCCGGTGGACCAAGCGAATCAGTCGGCAGGGTGGCGGATCCTAGGGATTTGACCGTGCCACTTCCCTATCAAACCACGTCGGTTTCGTAGCGATGGACGCATTAGACGAAGCCGCTCTCGAGAATATTGAACGGCTTGAATAGCATTGTGTGGTTAAGCGAGAGGGCCGATCGCCGCGCTGCGGGTGGTGAGGCATAAGCGCGAACCCCCGTGATCACCTCCAGCTAACCGTGCCCTGGCGCAAAAAAAAAGGCCGTCCCCGCGGGGATCGACCTTTAATTAAGAATAGCCGGCGGCGCTTACGCTTGTTCGCGTTGTTGTTCCTTCAAATCGGCCAGTACCTGTTCCAGTGCATCGATCAGTTCGTCCGCTTCAACTTCGGTTTTTTTGAACCGCATGGAGAAGTTAAACGCCTTGTTTTGCGGCCGGTACTTAAAGACAAAAGGCTTGGCTTTGTCCTGTTTCTTGGAAGCGCGGCGTACCTCTTCCCTGCCCGCCCCTTGTGCAATACGCTGAATCATTGCCAACTGCTCTTCGACGGTTTCCAAGCGCGCCACACCCAACAGCATCGTTTTAGCGGTGATTTCGGCCGCCAAGGCCGCCTCACGAACCTCGTCCGGCAGGTTGGCCAGGGTCAAGATTTCGGTTACAGAGGAGCGGCTTTTACCGATCTTTTTGGCAATGTGTTCGTGCGTGTAATTGAATTTCTTCAGCAGCACCTGCAAGCCGTCCGCCTCTTCAAAGGGATGTAAATCCTTGCGCTGAAGGTTCTCGACCAAGGCGATTTCGAGAATTTGGTTCTCGTCGAGGTTTTTGATCACACATGGAATCGTCTCTAACCCGGCGGCGGTACTCGCACGAAACCGTCGCTCACCCGAAATGATGCGGTAGCGCTGGTCTTCTTTATTGACCAGGATCGGCTCCAGCACGCCTTGCTCTTTGATTGAGAGGGTTAGGCTCTCGATGTCGCCCATGTCTTTACGCGGCTGGTCAGGGTTGGGAAAAATCTGGCTCAGGGGCAAATGACGGCCGACCACACCGCCGTCCCGTTCGGTCACTAGGTTATCAACGTAGTGCGCACTGTGGCGCATCTTCTTAGTGGTCGGTAGTCCTCTTCTAGCTGACACGCTTGAGTACCTCCTCGCTGAGGTTCAGATACTGAACCGCACCGGAACTTTTGGGCGCAAACGTAAAAATGGATTCTTTGTAGGCGGGTGACTCTTCCAAGCGAACGTTGCGGGTGATAACGGTCTTAAAGACTTTGTTGCCGAATACCTCGCGAATTTGCGCCAAAATATCGCGTCCCAGGACCGTACGCTTGTCGTACATGGTCACGACCACCCCGAGGATTTCAAGGTCGGGATTGGTGCGTTTTTTGATCTTTTCGACGGTATCGAGCAGGTCGTCGGTGCCTTCCATGGCGAAATACGACGATTGAATGGGTACCAGCACATGGCTGCTCGCCACCAAGGCGTTAACGGTCAACAAACCCAGTGTCGGCGGTGTGTCGATGATGATGAAATCAAAGGCTTTGCCCACCTTGTCCAGCACATCCTTCAACCGAAACGGCGCGTCAAACTCGCCTTGAAGCTGCTGTTCCACCCGCGCCAACCCAATGCCGGCGGGCGCAATCGATAAATTGGCCATCGGTGTTTCGTAAATCGCGCGGTGCGGTTCGGTTTCGGGGTCGATCAGCCATTGATAAGTGTTGGGGTCTTCAATGTCGTCGCGAAACGACATGGAACTGTTGGCCTGGGGATCCAAATCAACCAGCAACACGCGTTTCTCGGCCAAGCTAAGGGCTGAGGCCAAGTTAATGGCCGTGGTGGTTTTGCCGACACCACCTTTCTGATTGGCAATCGAAATGATCATGCACCTTTCCTATCTATTGAATCAGAGTGAATCCGCTGGGTATTGTAGCTCATCGAACAGGTCGGCTCCAGCAGACAATTCGCGTGAACGCGCCGCGAAACGAGCCAAGCCTTGCAGCACAGCGCTTAACGCACGCGATTTTTTTTAACCAAAAAAACACTTGGCGAGGTCAATCCGAGTGAGCGCGATGAGCCAACCCGAGCCGATACATCGCCCGATCAGCGACCCCAAACACGACGGCACCGCCCTGTGGCTCCCCTTAAAAAAAATGGGCGGAAGCACTGGTCGGCGTGCCGATGGTAAGCCTGATTTCGTTTTGCCAAACAGCCGTCGTTAACCAACGGAAGCGGCAATCGGCGACCAAAGATGTTCAATGGGATCCTGGCCACAGAGTTCACCACGCAAGGTGTGCAAACCGGTTCCCGTTACCGTCACGGTCACCGGACGGCCGTAAAAACGTTCCGGAGAACCGACCTCTGCCTTAATGTGCACCAATATGTTGTCACGAGTTCGGCCAACCAACGGGAACTCCTCGCCTGGCTTGACCGTATCGATCAACACGTTGGCCGTCTTGCCGACGCGCCCGCCCATTCGTTCTTTCTGAATCTCGAGCTGGTGTTGCTGCAGAATCTTGAGCCGGTACATCTTTTCTGCTTGCGGCACAGAATCGGCGTGTTTGACGGCTCCGGTCCCTGGCCGCTCCGAATAGGCAAAAGAGAAAATACGGTCGTACCCGACTTCGTCCAACAGGGTCACCGTATCCCAAAACTCGTGTTCCTTCTCGCCGGGGAAACCGACAATAAAATCGGAGGTCAAGCTGAACGGAATACCGTCAAGCACCTCGCGAATCATGTACACCTTTTCCATGTACAACTCGCGCGTGTACTCACGCCCCATGCGCTTCAAGATGCGACTGTTGCCGGACTGGGCGGGTAAGTGAATGTTGGTGGCGATCTTGGGACAGTCGCGCAGGGTTTCCATGACCTCGCGATCAAAGTCCTTGGGGTGCGGCGAGACATAACGGATCGTCTCCAGGCCTGGCACGGCCTGCAATTCCCGCAAAAGACGGGCAAAATTGACGGTGCTGTAGTAAGAGTTGACGTTCTGACCGAGCAGCTCAATTTCCTTGAACCCCATGCCGGCCAGACGCTGTGCCTCGTTGACCACGTCCTGCCAGGGTCGCGACCGTTCGCGGCCACGCGTGAAGGGCACAATGCAGTAGGTACAGTAGTTGTCGCAGCCTTCCATAATGGTGATGCGGGCGCGAATCGAGGTGCCGCGTTTCGGGACATGCGAGGGGAACAAGTGGTTGTCTGGGTCTTTTTCTACGTTTAACTGACGGCCCTGATGACCGTGCAAACGGCCGACCATTTCGGGTAATTGTTTCAAGGCCTGGGTGCCCAACACCAAATCAACCTGCGGCGCGCGCTGAAAAATATCGCCGCCGTTTTGCTGGGCCACGCAACCGGCGACGCCGATAATCATATCGCCGTTGCGTTTCTCTTTGACTTTCTTAAGGACGCCCAGTCGGGAAAAAACCTTTTCCTCGGCCTTCTCGCGGATGGTGCAGGTATTGAGCAGGTAAACGTCGGCATCGTCAACCGAGTCGGTCGCGCGGTAACCCATTTCGGACAGGATACCGGCCATTTTCTCGGTATCGTGTTCGTTCATCTGGCAGCCCCAGGTTTCAATAAAATAACGCTTCTCGGTCATGATCCATCCTCAAAACTTGCTTGCAAATACCGCCGCGTGGCGCAGGCGCAAGGGCTAAATATACCACGCCTGGCCAACATCCCAAAGGAAAGGCGATGAGCGCCGTCTCCCTTTTTGCCGGGTTGCGCCCGACGGAAGAAGCCGCCACTTCGAAAGCGCGGGTGCGGTGCGTCTCGCTAGAGCGGGTGGCGCTTGTGCCAAGATCCGTCTCGCTGTGGCGGGGCGGTTGGAAGGGCGACCCCGCCTCCCTCCCCCTGTTGGCCATTACCGCCTCGGAAGAAGTGGCGCGCGGCGCCATTCGCAACCAGTGCCGGGCTGAGTGCGCGATGAGGCAAGGGGGCGCCAGACGATGCGTGCTCGCGTCATGTGCCGCCCGCATTTGGTCTTGTCGTTTGGTTAGGCCAGATGCTTCTTTTGAGACGATGTCGGCATGCCGACATTGCGTGACATGTTTGGTGAGCAAGGCACGGGCGACGTCGACAGGCAATGTCGGCATGCCGACATTGCGTGACATGTTTGGTGAGCAAGGCACGGGCGACGTCGACAGGCAATGTCGGCATGCCGACATTCGCGAAACATAAAGCCGATTCGAGGCAGCGAGCGGTTCGCTGGCAATGTCGGCATGCCGACATTCTTCCGGTCGTAAAACAATCTAATAGAGATTCATCATCGCGGCACCATGCGGATCAACACAGTTGCTTATTAATGCGCCCCTTTTCTCGGGACGATAGCGGCAGGCTGGAGTCCGTATGCTGGGGAACTCTTCGCGATCCGTGGCAAGCCCAAGATGAAACTCGAGCCATGCGAACCCAACCCGAAGCGTACGATCGCGGCCCTCGCTTCTGTTGTGGCGGCATCTATCTTCGGACGGATCATCGCGGCACCGGGCTGGGCAACAAAGCCACCAGCCATCGTGCCAAACCTGCATCGCGGAACGGGGCGGGATGATACGCGCAACCACCATCGCGCCACTTCTTCCGAGGCGGTCTTTGCGCCGACTGAGAACCCATGCGAGGACGCCCTTCCCCACAACTCCCGAAGACGAGACGGACTTTGGCACAAGCGCGCCCCTCCCAAACGACAAGACCCCTTCCCGCGCTATCGAAGTGACGGCTTCTTCCGCTGGGCGGTTTCCGGCAAAAAAGGGCGGCGATGTTCATCGCCTTTCCCCAAAAAGCGAAGTAGCGGCTTCTTCCGCTGGGCGGTTTCCGGCAAAAGCGGGCGGCGATGTTCATCGCCTTTCCTAATAACGGAGGAGCATCTTGATGTTGGGGCGGTCTTGGGTAAAACGGCCGAGGGCGCCGCCAGGATCGACATGGGTATTGGCCGGCTTGATGACGGTGCTGTATTTGCCCTCGATGGTTACCTCGAAATAGACTTGGCACTCGCCCGGGCTGCTTTTGATCTGCTGGTGCAATTCGCCCAACAACGCCGCGTCCACTTCCTCCGTCGCGAATTGGAACACGCAACTGCGTACCTTTTTCGCTTCCCAGTCGGCCAACTCCCACACTTCTTGCAACATCACGCTGGGTTTATCGTTGCGGAAGTCAACCTTGCCTTTCACAACCAATAGCTTGTCTTCAATGAGCAAGTGGCGGAACTTCTCAAAACTCTTGGGGAACACCACCACGTCGGCCACCCCGTAAAAATCTTCCAGCGTCAGAAACGCCATCATGTCGCCTTTTTGCGTGGTGATCTTGCGAATTGACTGCGCCAGCCCGCCAATGATCACTTCATTGCCGGCCGGCAACTTTTCCAAGCCATTGGTGTAACTGGTGGCGTGTTTTTTAAACAGTTTGCGATAGGCGTCGAGCGGGTGACCCGACAAGTAAAAACCCAGCGTTTCTTTTTCGTATTCGAGCAGTTCCTTTTCCGGCCACTCGCGGTCACCAAACTGGACGTAACAGCGCTCTTGGGCGTTGTCGCCAAACAAACTGTTTTGGCCGCCGCGTGCTTCCTTCTGCGCTTGGTTGCCCCAACTGTGCAGCTCTTCAATCACCTCAAACATCGCGCGCCTTGGCAAGTCCATAAAATCAAAAGCACCGGATTTAACCAGAACTTCGACCACCTTCTTGTTGACCTTGCGCAAGTCGACCTTCTCGAAGAAATCGACCAAGGATTCAATGCCTTTGGTTTCCTTGACGTGGACAATCGACTCCAGCGCGTTATCACCCAGGCCCTTAATCGCACTTAGCGCAAAACGGATGTCATTGCCTTCAACGGAAAACTTGGCGCGCGAAGTCCGAATGTCCGGCTTCAGCATTTTGATGCCCATCTGCCGGAGTTTATCCACATAGTTGATGACTTTATCGGTGTTGTCTTTATCAAGGGTCAGCAAGGCGGCCATGAACTGAACCGGATAGTTGGCCTTTAGAAAGGCGGTTTGGTAGCTAACCAGTGAGTAAGCGGCCGAGTGGGATTTGTTAAAACCGTACTTGGCAAATTCGGCCATTTTATCGAAGAGGTCGGAACACACATCCTCGGGATAACCCTTGCCGCGCGCGCCCTCGATGAACTCGAGTTTCTTTTGCGCCATGACCTCGGCTTTTTTCTTACCCATGGCGCGACGCAAGAGGTCGGCACCACCGAGGGTAAATCCACCGACAACCTGCGCCAAACGCATAACCTGTTCCTGGTACAGAATAACGCCGTAGGTCTCTTCGAGGATCGGTTTCAATACATCGAGTTCGTATTTGGTTTCGGCACCGTGCGCACCGTCGATGAAGATGTCGACCATGCCGGAGCCCAAGGGACCGGGACGGTACAGTGCGTTAAGGGCGATGAAATCCTCAAAACGGGTCGGTCCCAGGCGAATCAGGATGTTTTTCATACCGTCCGATTCAAACTGGAACACGCCGTCGGTTTCGCCTTTACAGAAAAGCTCGTAGGTTTTTTTGTCGTCGAAGCTGGTAATGGTGTTGAGGTCGACATCCTCGCCGGTGGTTTCTTTGATGTTGGCGAGCGTGTTGGAAATTACCGTCAGGGTCTTCAGACCCAAAAAGTCCATTTTCAGCAGGCCGATTTGTTCCGCTTCATCCTTGGCGTACTGCAGCGAGATCGTGCCTTTTTTGGGGTCCTTGTAAATCGGGCCCCAGTTGGTGACATCACCTGGCGCAATGATTACGCCGGCCGCGTGAACACCGGTGTTACGACTTAAACCCTCGACCTTAATCGAGAGGTCAATCAGTTCGCGGATCCGTTCGTCTTTGTCGTATTCCTCGCGAAACTCGGGACTTTGCTCCAGAGCCTTGGGTAAGGTGATGCCTAAGTCTTCGGGAACCAACTTGGCGATGCGGTTGGTCTCCTGCGGCGCAAAATGCAGCGTCCGGCCAACGTCTTTGATCGCCATCCGCGCTTTCATGGTTCCGTAAGTGACAATTTGACAAACGTTTGCGCGGCCATACTTCTCGGTAACGTAATCGATAACCTCGCCGCGACGGTCCTGGCAAAAGTCGATATCGACGTCCGGCATGGTGACCCGTTCCTTGTTGAGGAAACGTTCGAACAGCAGATCGTACTGCAGCGGGTCAATGTCGGTAATTTCCAAGGCGTAGGCGACCAGGCTGCCCGCGGCGGAACCACGGCCGGGACCAACCGGAACCCCCATTTCCTTGGCTTTGGCAATGAAGTCCCAAACGATTAAGAAGTAGCCGGGAAAGCCCATGTCGTTGATGACCTGGATTTCCTCTTTGATGCGCTCGTAATAGAGCGGCCATTCCTTGCGCAAAACCCCTTTCTCTTTCATGGGATCGAGCACGGTTTTGCGGCGATTCTCGAAGCCTTGCAGCGAGACTTCTTCAAGGTAGGTTTCCAGCGTGTGACCGTCGGGAATATCGAACAGCGGTAACTGGTACTCTTCCTGGAGCACGAAGTCGACCATATCGGCAATGCGACCGGTATTTTCGACGGCACGTTCGTAGCCTTTAAAGACGTCGCGCATCTCTTCTTCGGTCTTGAAATAGTATTCCTGGTTAGGGAAACGCCAGCGGTTCTCATCGTCGCGGAAGCTGTTGGACTGAATACACAGCAGGATGTCGTGAACCTCGGCATCCTCTTTCTTTAAGTAGTGAACATCGTTGGCGGCGACACATTCAACGCCGATCTTTTCCGCCATAGCCGCCAGGATCGGCAACATCTTGATTTCGTCGTCTTGGAAGTGGTTTTCTAGCTCGATGAACAGGTTTTCTTTGCCAAACACGTCGCGCAAACGTATTGCGTAGGCCTCGGCCTCGTCATAGCGATTGTTCATCAAATGCTGGGGGATATAGGCTCCCAAGTCGCCGGTCAGGCAGATCAACCCTTCATGATGCTTTTCCAGCAGTTCCCAGTCGACACGCGGTTTGTAGTAAAAGCCGTCTTGATAACTCTGCGACACCATTTTACTGAGGTTCTGGTAACCGGTCTGGTTTTTGACCAACAGGTTGAGGTGGAAGGATTCGCGCATGCCGCCGCGATCCGCCTTGCTGCGTTTGATTTTCTCGAGACGACTCCCCTGCGTCACGTTGACCTGACAGCCGAGAATCGCCTTAATACCGGCTTTGCGACACTCGTTGTAATGGCGAATGGCGCCAAACATGTTGCCGTAATCGGTAATCGCTAAAGCTTTCATTCCTAGCTCTTTAGCGTGCTTTACCAAAGAGCCGATTCGACAGCAGGCGTTCAGCAGCGAGTATTCGGAGTGGACGTGGAGATGGACAAAATCAGACATAAGGGCTTCCCCGTTGGCTCTGGCTCGATGTTAGTTAATGTTGAGGTCACCCAAAATGGCGTTGTTGTTGCGCCAGTTTTCGTTGACTTTCACATACAACTCGAGATGCACGGGTTTATCCAGTAACGTGCGCAGTGAACGACGCGCACCTTCGCGAATCTTGGCTATCATCTGGCCTTGTTTGCCCAACAAAATACGGCGCTGGGTGGATTTCTCCACGTAAATGACCGCACCAATTTCGTAAGCATCTTCGTCCTCATCGTGTTTGAAATGTTCGATGGTGACGGCCGCCGCGTGGGGCAACTCCTCTTTGGTGTAATGCAGAATTTTCTCGCGAATAAATTCCTGACTCATAAACCGCAACGGTTGGTCCGTTAAGGTGTCGGCCTCAAACAGGAACGAACCTTCCGGCAGGTATTGGCGCACGACTTCAATCACTTTGTCGCGGTTATCGCCGGTTTTGGCGGAAATGGGAATCAGTTCCTTGGGTTCAAAATCGGTGTGAATTTGGGTCAGCGTCGGCAGGACTTTGGCCTTGTTCACCAGGTCCATCTTGTTGGCGACCACCAATACCGGCACCTCTTTTTTGGCCAAAAACTCGTGAACATAACGGTCACCGGCGCCGAGCGGAACGCTAACATCAATGAAATGCAGCACCAAATCGGCATCGTCGAGGCCTTGATGGACCATGCGCATCATGACGCGGTTCATAGCGTGTTTCGGTTTGTGGATGCCTGGCAAATCGAAAAAACCGATTTGCGTTGTGTCGTCGTGGTACACACCGAGAATGCGGTTGCGCGTGGTTTGCGGTTTATCGGAGACAATGCTGACTTTTTCTCCCAAAACCCCGTTCATAAATGTGGATTTACCCGCATTGGGACGACCCGCGAGTGCAATGTAACCGCATTTTTTTTCCAAAAGAAACCTCCAAGGGGCAACAAGATGAGCAGGCAGCGCCCCTCACCGTTAAGTAATTGTTGCGATGATAACCTGATCGCGACCCGGACAGCGAGGCTTTTCCCGGCCCGACCAGCGTCAGGGTGCGGGGTTCGCGCGCAACCAGTGGCAAGACGCCAAGCAAAAGTCTTTAAGACTCTTGCGTCGTTTCCGGCGGCGTGTCTTCCGCGGCTGTTTCACCGGTTTCGGCGTTTAGCATCTGAAACACGCGTTTGAATCCAAGTTCTTGATTTTGAACGAGTTCGTTAAGCGCTTTGCGCACCACCGCCTCGTCAAGGGACAAACTTTCTGCGGCCGTGGCGGCGTCAATTTCAAACCAGTCTTGTTCGGCTTGACGTGCCTTCAGCCATTCCCGCAACCCATCAAGTGTTGTCTTATCCAAGGCTGTGCCGGCAGCCGCGGGTGGCCGTGACGGCCGTGGGTTCGGTCGATCGAGCGGCGGCACGAAGCGCGCGCCGACCAACTCATCCGGTAAAAACTGTTGCCGGCCGTCTGGATGATCGTGGGAGTACTGGTACCCGGCACCGTGACCCATGGCCTTAGCGCCTGCGTAATGCGTATCGCGCAAATGCTTGGGAATCGTGGCGCGCACCCCTTTTTTAAGGGCTTCCCGCGCCTTGCCGAGTGCCACCACGGCCTGGTTCGATTTGGGCGCTTGTGCCACGTAAATCGTGGCCTGTGCCAACGGAATTTGCGCTTCCGGCAGTCCTAAGACTTGTACCGCACGATAGGCGTGGCCGGCGACCACCAGCGCTTGCGGATCGGCGTTACCCACATCCTCGGCGGCGGTAATCAGCAGACGTCGCGCCACAAATAGCGGATCCTCACCACTTTCGATGAAACGGACCAAGTAGTAAACGGCGGCGTCGGCGTCCGAGCCGCGTAGCGATTTCTGAAACGCGCTGGCGGTATCGTAGTGGCTGTCGCTGCTTTTGCCGCCTTCCAGCGAGGTGCGACTCATACACAGCGCCACATGTTCTTGCGTAAGTGCTTTATTTTGAACTTTTGCCAACATAGCGGCACTTTCTAAGGTGGTGTAAGCAAGTCGAAGATCACCGCCACAGCGTTCGGCAACCCAACTAATCGCCTCGGGTTCCGCTTCTAGTTCCAACACGTCGAGTGCGCGCTGAATCCCGATTTGGATCGCTTCGAGATCCAGGGTTTCGAGAGGAATTAGCTGAACCCGCGAGCGCAAGGCCTGATTGAGCGAAAAATAGGGGTTTTCGGTGGTCGAACCAGCAAGCGTGAAGGTCCCTGCTTCCAGAATCGGTAGCAAGACATCTTGCTGGCTCTTGTTCAGGCGGTGAATTTCGTCGATAAAAACCAGGGTTCGCCGCTGAAACTGTTGCCATACACCCTTGGCCTCTTCGGCAAGAGCGCGTATCTCTTTTACCCCGGCGGTCGCCGCGTTAATGGAACGCCCCTCCCAATCCAAAAGCCTTGCAAGCAAGCGGCTTAAAGTTGTTTTTCCGGTTCCTGGCGGCCCGAAAAATACCACGTGTGGCATTTGCCCTTGGTTGAGAAAGGCACCAATCATGTGGCGCGCTTTACCCTGACCCAAGAGTTGATCGATGCTTTTGGGTCGGAGCTGTTCCGCAAGGGGGGCCGGCGGTTTTTGTTCAGCAAACAGACTCACGCATCCTCCTGTTTTACGCCGTCAAAATCTATCTCTACTTTCCAGGTTTGCAGATTGTTCCGAGAAGCTACATTAACAACTTGCTCGTAGGCCAGACCTGGTGCGTAAACCCACATCGCACCGCCGCCGCCCGCGCCACACGCTTTGCAGGCCGCCGCATCGCCCATTTCGGCGGCAAACGCCGCCATGGGTTGGTTCAAAATGCCGGGACACAGGGCGCGACGCAGCCGACTCTCTTCACGCACTGTTCCGAAAAAAGCCGTTTCGTCATCGGCAACCACGGCCGCCTTCATGGCGTGTGCATTGTCGGCAAGGGCGTCGAGCAAGGCGAGTGTTTGTCGCTCTCCGTCGCAGGCCTTGGCGACCACGGCCCAGTTGTTAATGCCGGAATGGTGCTGCTCATCCGAATACACCAGCAGTAACGGTGCGCGGCGAAGAAAGTCAGGCACTTGGACTGCCTCAACGACGGGGTAGCCGCGATGATAGTGAATCCAACTCATGCCGCCATGAATCGCGCCAATGCCGTCTTGTGTGCCGGCCGGCTTCCCTAATAAGCGATGCTCTAAAACCGTCACTTGATCAAGCAAGACTTTTTTCGAGGTGTTGAAATCAAGACTTTTGTTAAGCAAAGCCACCAATGTGACCAACAAGCTTGAGCTACCACCAAGCCCGGAGGCCGGTGGAATTTGATTCTCCACCGCGAAACCAAAGTCTTGCGGTGACTGGTCGAAATAGGCGAGCGCCTCGGTATAGAGTGGCCAATCAGCCAAGTGGCTCTGTTGCGTTGCTTGCACCAGTTGGCCAGGCGTATCGTGCCGCTGTAAGCTAACCCGACGGTTCACAGCGATGTTTAGGGTGGCGGCGCGGCGCACCAAGAAGCAGAGCGGCGGCACATCCAAGGTACCGCCCGCGAGATCAATGCGGGCCGGTGCGGAAAATTTCATAAGGACTCCTGCAGGTGACCGAGGCGCCGACGACCGTTGCGGTCGGCCGGGCCTTAAAAAAGAGAAAAACCGTCGTGAGCCAAAATGGTCACGAACCTTTACCAAAGGCGCGCGCATAGGTGTGAAACAAGCGTGCGCCGTATTTGAGTGATTCCTCGGCCGGCTGGTAGCGCGGTGAGTGAATGTTTTCGCAAGCGTCTTGGTCGCAAACACCCAAGAAGAAGTACACGCCGGGAATGCGTTCGGTAAAGTAGGCAAAATCTTCAGCAGCCATCACCGGCGCCACCGATTGGGTGGCAAATCCAGCTTGCTTTAAGGCGGCTACCGCGCGTTCCGTCCAAGCGGTGTCGTTCTGGGTCGACGGGCACATGGTTTCGTTTTCAAAGTGGTATTTAGCACCGTGGGCGGCGGTCACACCGGCGATGACTTGATCGAGCATTTGTGGGATTTTGTCGCCGGTTTCCACATCAAGCGTGCGAATCGTACCTGACAAGGACGCTGTCTGAGGGATGATGTTAAAACGTTGGCCGGCATTGAATTCACCGAAGGAAAGCACCACCGGGTCGCGTGCATCCGAACGCCGGCTGACGACAGTTTGCGCCAGAGACACAATCCCGGCGGCAGTGACAATCGGATCAATGCCCTCGTGCGGGGCCGCGCCATGGGCCTGTTTGCCCTCGACCTTAAGGTAAAAACGATCGGCTCGCGCCATGATGCCGCCGGCGCGGTAACCCACCTGACCGAGCGGCAAATTGCCCATGGTGTGAAAGCCGAAAATTACATCGGGTCGCGGATTGTCCAGGGCGCCTTCGGCAATCATCAGCGGTGCGCCGCCTTCTTCGCCCGGCGGCGGTCCCTCTTCCGCGGGCTGAAATAAAAAGACAAAGGTGCCGGTGAGGTCGGGATCATTCTTTACGGCCAGGGCGGCACCGAAGAGCGCACCGGTGTGAATGTCGTGGCCGCAGGCATGCATAACGCCGTCGACCTTGGATTTAAAGGGTAGATCGGTGGCCTCGGTGACCGGCAACGCGTCAATGTCGGCACGAAAGGCCAAGACGGGACCGGGTTTACCGGTTTCATAAACGACACGGAGTCCGGTTTTGGCCATGCGCTCGATCCGCGTAAAGCCGACCTCGCGCAACTTACTTTCTAAGTAGTCGCGCGTTTTCACTTCGCGGTTGCTTAACTCGGGATGCTGGTGGAGGTGGCGGCGTACCGCAACCATTTCGTCATAATAAGCGTCGGATAAAAAGGTAGATGGTCCGGAAAACCACAGAAATAGTAAAAACCCGGTTAGCACGTTGAACCTCTTAAAAAGGGCTGATGCGTTTCAAACACAATCGCTAACCATGACGGATTTTGGGCCGTTTGTCCACAGAGGAGTTGCCCCGAAACGGCGTGTAACGAAAACCCAACGAGATCAATCGGGACCCAAACCACGTCGCCACCGGCCAAAAAAGCGGTGTCGCCCCTGCCCTATCGCGTGTTTAGCGGGACGGCGACTCATCGGTCAATTGAAAAACGCCCCAACGTAACCGCGTCACCTTGTCGGTTTTGTTCACTAAATCACGTACAACTTGCTCGAGATTGTCGCGGTTCACTTCGGGATAACGTGTCTCGAACGTCTCCGTAATTTGCGGCATCGTCGGCTCCGCCACACCACGCTCTCGCAAAACACGCAAGCACTCCAAAATGAGAAAGCGACGATTGGTGCGCCCGCCGTAACGGCGTACACCGTTCCCGCTGTCCCCTTTTTCGGTCGGCGAGGGGGCCGCCGGCTTGGGCGCTTTCGTTATGGGTGTCTTATCGACCGCCGTGCGCTTAACGGGCGCTGCGATGGATGGGTCATCGGCAACCGCGACCTTTTGCGCCACAGGAGCGGGGCTTGAACCGGCCTGCGAGGTCGATTGCGCGGTGTCTTGAGTCACGGACAAGGCGCGCAACAGGCGCGCGCACTCGTCGGGCTCAGCCTCGATTTCAAGCGGTGGTAGATCGGGATAAGACAATTTAATCTTCATAGGATGAGAATGTAACAAACTCGGCAACCAAGAACAAGACGATCTTGCAGAGATGACTCAGAAAGACTTTCGCTGGAAGCGAATTGGGGTGTCTTGAGTTAGCCCGCAAGACTTTTGCTTGCTCTGTAAGACTTTTTCTATGGAAGACGACCTCTTTATCAGACAGCGCGCCTGCTACAATGACGCGGGTTTTCCATTAAGATTTCGGAGGCGTTCTTATGACCAATCCTGTCTTCCATGCCTTATATCGACGTTGCTTTGGTTCGGTTTCCCTTGGCTACACACTTGATTTCGAGCACCTCTCGCCTTTCACCGACAGCCGGCGCCAGGTTAAGCAAGTCCACGGCGCAACAATTTATGACGACCACACCTACCGCGACGACGCTCAAGAAGGCGACGGTATGGTCACCGCCCAATCGCGCACGGCACTCATTATTAAAACCGCCGACTGCTTGCCGGTCCTTGCCTCGGACGGTTTTCGTGCGGTCGCGGTTCACGCCGGCTGGCGCGGCTTAAAGGCGGGTATCGTCAAAAAAATGGCTGGTTTTGTTAAGGCGAATCAGGCGCGAGTCTACATTGGACCCGCCATTGCATCCTCAAATTACGAGGTAGACCAAGACCTTTACACTCCGTGGCTGGCTGAGGAGCCGGCGCTGGCCGCCCACCTCTTCCCCGCCCCCGCCGGCGGCACGAAACGGTTACTGGATACCCGAAGTGTTGCGGTGCGCCACTTGATCGAAGTCGGCTTCCGCGTCGAGCAGATCGAGGTTTCGCCGATTTGCACCTTCAACAGCGGTCTCCCCTCTTGGCGCCGTGAGCAGCCGGAAAAACGCAGGCTGTACTCATTCATCTATCTCGGCTAGCCGCTTCAGGGAGTAAATCACAGCGGTGATCTCGCCGGTCTCGACAAAAAAGCCACGCTTAAAACCTGCCGCGCTAAAGGCTCGCGTCGGCCACGACGGCTGTTTTTACATGAATGGGACGCTTTTTCCTAAGCGGCCCCGAGTTCAGGCCTCGTCGACTTCCGCCTGAACTTCCAGCGCAAAGTAAAGGGTGACGGTGGCGCCTCCGTCTTCATTGTTATGAATATCAATACGACCACCGCCGTCTTTCATTGATGCGGCCGCATAATGCAAACCAAAGCCTTCGCGATCTGGTTTGGTCGAGTAACCCTGTTGGTAAACCCGATCACGAATACTATCGTCGATCCCGGTACCGTTATCGCGCAACTCAAAGACAACCCAGCCGGGTTCAGCGCGTGAAACCAAACTAATGCGACCGCCGCCGAAATCGTGTTTGGCGACAACCGATTCACGCGCATTCTCGAACAAACACAAAAGCGTGCGCAGCGTACGAGCGCGCTCAACCGGAATCTTGGGCACCGGTTGCAACTCACGCACCACCGTAATGTGGTGTTTCTGATAGAGGTACCAATCCAAACTCAATGCCTCTTGCACCAGACTGTTAAGGTCGGTGTCTTCGGTCATCACCGGCGAACCCATGCGCTGCCATTGTTGGCGAATGGCGGCATTTGCCTGTTCGACCTTCTCGTTAATCGCACTCGCTTCTTTTTCAATGGCGACAAACTGCTCGTGCGCGGCCTTCACCACGTTTTCTAAGCCGCCAATCAAGCGCGCGGCGGCACCTTCTTCGCTAAAGAGCTCGGGGAGGCGCTGCTGCTCGCGCGTCAGGTTTTCCACCAAACGTTCGAGCACCGCCAGCCAGCGACGCCCACCCAGTTGCTCTTCAATCAAGTGACAAGAAACACTTAAGCCGTTGAGATTGTTCCCCATATTGTGCAGGACGTAACGCGCCAGCTCAGCCATGCCGGCCTGGTGCGCGTTGCGAATGACGGCGGTCTGGGCATTCATCAAATCGGTCACGGTGCGCAACCGGATCAACGCCGTTAGGGTGTGGTCGCGGAACAGTTTCAGCCGTTCGAGATCACTATCGGTAAAGGCGTCTTCTACCGATAGTGATTCCAGCAGAAGACCGCCCGCAAGCCGGTCTTCCAACCATAACGGCATGGTCATCACCGAACGCGGCATCTGAAACGGCCACCAAGAAAAGGCTTCGCGATTGGGGTCACCCAAAAAGACGGCTTCCTTGAGCTGCGCCTCATCCGCGCTTAACAAGGTACAAAAACGTTGCTCGCTGAGCGATTGACTGTAGATCGTACTGGGATAATGCAAGGCGGCGCTCACCGAAAATTCCTGAATCGCGCGATCAAATAAAATGACAACAGCCCGATCCACCCCGGTAAACATGTTGGACACTTCCTGCAGCAAGGTATCCAAGACTCGTTCACTCACCACTTCCCGATTGATCGCCTGTACGATTTGGTTCAGTGATTCCAGTTCACGGTATTTTTGGTTGAGATCGAGGTTGCGCTGCTGCAAAGCGGCGGTCCGTTCGCGCACCAAATTCTCGAGATTACGGTTGATGTACATTAAATCTAGGTGGGTGCGAATGCGTGCCAGCAACTCGGGTTTGGACACCGGCTTCGACAAGAAATCGTTGCCGCCGATCTTAAAAGCGCGCACCAAATCGTCCGGCTGGTTTTTAGCGGTCAAAAAGATGATCGGTAACTCTTGCATTGAATAGCGTTCGCGGATTTTGGCACAAACTTCATAGCCGGAAATATCGGGCATCATAATATCAAGCAAGACAAGATGAAAGTCTTGGTCTTGTTCCAGGATCTGGAGCGCTTCTTTGCCGTCTTTCGCTTCCGTTAAGTTGAAATTCCGCATGGAGAGGTGGTTCAGCAATACGGCACGGTTCACATCATTGTCATCAACCAACAGGATGTTGGGGGATCCTGGCTGCATGGGCGATTGCAGACCCATGGTACGCGTTCCTAAGCTCAGTGTTTGGTTGCTTACGCTTGGCGGGATGTAGGTTCCGCCCCGTTCAAGCCGTTCGGTTGGAATGTCGGCGGTATGAATGCTGTCGGCAATGGCCAGCGAGAAGGAAAAAGTAGCGCCCCGGCCCAATTCGGAATCAACACTAATAATGCCGCCATGAAGCTCAACCAACTGTTTGGTGACGGCTAGGCCGATCCCCGTGCCGGTGTGAATGCGTGCCGTGTGACCGTCAGCCTGTTGAAACGATTGGAAAATCAGATCTTGTTGAGACGGGTCGATTCCGCAGCCGGTGTCCGTCACATACACCACGACCTGATCCCCTTTCACCTTTGCGTGCAGGCGGATCTCGCCTTGCTCGGTAAATTTCACCGAGTTCCCCAGGAGATTGTAGAGAATTTGCTGGAGCCGGTTGGCGTCGGCCAAAACGGCAGGCAACGTTTGAGATATCTCATTGCGCATTTCCAAGGGTTTGGACCCAATTAACCCTTTAACGATCGGGAAAACAGCCTCTGCGGTGCGGTACAAATCGGTGGGAAACATTTTGAGTTCCAAACCGTGGCGCTGCAAGCGCGAGTAATCCAGTATGTCGTCGACCAACCTGGCCAAGCGACGTCCGCTCGAAATAATCATTTTTAGGTTTTTGCGCATGACGGTGTTCGGTTCGCCGGCAACGCCGTCGAGCAGCGACTCGGTTAAACCTATGATGCCGTTGAGTGGGGTACGCAATTCATGGGACGTGTTGGCGAGGAACTGATCCTTGAGCCGATCCATTTCGAGGAGCTGACCGCGCAACTTCTTTTCGTTGAGGTAGGCGCGCGAGGCGTAGGCCGCCACGCCACCAATGATTGCCAGTACGGCGGCCACCATCAACAATCGCGTCCACACCGACTCATACCATAAAGGCGCGACCATGACCGGCTTGTTGTAGGTTTCCCCCCAATCGCCGTTCCAGTTGGTTGCTTTGACTTCGAACTGATAGTCGCCTGGCGGTAAATCGCTGTAAGTGGCGCGCCGCTGACCAGGGTCGGCATAAATCCATTCGGGATCGTGACCGGCCAAGCGGTAGGCGTAACGAATATTTTCCGAGCGTGAGAAGTAAAGCGCGGAAAAAGAAACACCGAGGTAACGCTGCTCGGCGGGCAAATGCCAAGCATCTTGATATTGGGCGATGGGATGAAAGGCGCCGCTGTGCTCGGCTTCAGAGCGCGTCGGCCCGTTGCGCCACCAAGCGAATACCACTGGTTGGTGAGGCACATCCTCGCGCACTTTACTGGCGGCAAACTGATTAAAGCCGCGTGGGCCGCCGAAGAAGATGCTGCCGCTGGCATTGCGGTAACCGCTCCCGATTGAAAACTCATTGGATTGCAAGCCGTCGTAAACGTCGAAGGTTTTGACATCTTCGGTTTCAGGCTCAAACAAAACGATGCCTTTATTCGTGCTAATCCATAAGTCGCCGCGCTGATCCTCAACCACGGCTAGAATTGATTCGTTGGGAAAACCATCTGCACGCCCGTAATAGCGAAACACGCCTTCACGTGGCTCGATCAACTTGTTGAGACCGGTGATGGTACCGACCCAAAGAGCCCCGTCGGATGCCTTGAGAAACGCGGTCACCGTGTTGTTACTCAAGCTATTGGGATTCTCAATGTCCTGGTAAAAACGGCGCACGCGCCCGGTGTGGGTGTCCATGCGGTTGAGTCCGTTGTAGGTGCCCACCCACAATCGGCCAGGCCGATCCTCGACCAGTGCGGTGATCATGTTGTCGGACAGGGTTAAATCGTCATTGGGATCGTGGCCGTAAGTGACGAAATTATCGTTTTCGCGTTGGTAACGACTCAAACCGCGGTGGGTTCCAACCCAGACGGTATCGCTTTGATCGGCCAGCAGGGTCAACACGAAATCAGCACCGAGGCTGTCTTCGCGCTCGGCATCATGGCGATAGGTCACAAAGGTATCCGCGCCGTCTTGGCGCGTCCTCAAACCGTGGCGCGTGCCAATCCAAAGTCGGCCCTGGCTGTCGCGTGCCAGACAGCGAACATCGCCCCTTGCCAAGCTGTTGGGGTCATCGGGTTGATGGCTAAAATGTTCGACGCGGTAGGTGAATAAATCGAAATAGTCCAAACCGCCGCCGGTGCCCACCCACAAATAGCCAGGTCGGTCTTCCAAGAAACACCACACAAACGGATGGGACAGCGAGGCATCGTCAAACGGGTCGTGACTAAAAGTAGTAAAGCGCTTTGATTGTTGGGTATACAGGAACAACCCGTTGACCGTACCGACCCACAAGTTGCCGATGCGGTCAACCATCAGGTCGGTGAGACCGGGCTCCGTGAAACTGCGCGTGTGGTCGTCTTGTGACCGGATGCGAACGATTTGCTCCGAATTGGGATTGTATTGGTACAGCGATTCTGCCGAACCCAACCAAAGGAAATCGTCGTGGTCCCAGGCCATGAATTCAACCCTTTGGAGATCACTTAGGTTGCGTTTGCGGCGCACCTGCTCACCCAATTTCCCCGTCAAGGGCATCTCAAAAAGCCCCTTATCGGTGCCAATCCAAAGGGTTTTGTTTTTTTGCTTGAGGAGGGACAGCACTTGGACCGGCTTGCCGTCGTTGGAAGTCGGCTCAATCATTGTAATGTTCGACACCAAGCCGTCTTGCATATCCAGAACCAGCACGCCGCGAGCACTGCCCAAATAGACGCGATCCTCATCGCAAATAACCGCACGGAAGCCCGCTTGAGCAAGTTGTGTCAGCGCGTCGACCTGCGACGTGGTTTGACCTTTGAGCAATTCTGAAAAATTAAGCCAACGTTCGGTAAGGGTATCAAACAGCACCAAGCCGTTGAGCGATGCCAGCCACAAGCGATGGTGTTTGTCGAAAGCCACCGCGTTGCGGTTACTCCCCAGCGGGGTCCCATTTTCAGTGCGCGGGCTGCGGTACGATTTGACCGCGCCGGTATGCGGATTGAGGCGATCAAGATTGGCATCGGGTAACACCACCCAAAGGGTGCCGTCGTCAGCTTGCACCACCGACCGAATGTAACTACCGCTGAGAGCTCCGGCAACGCGCGGCTGATGGCGAAAAACCTGAAACTCGTAGCCGTCAAATAGGTTCAAGCCGTCTTCGGTGGCAATCCACAATAATCCTTGCTGGTCTTGAAAAATGTCGAAGATGGTGGCTTGCGAAAGTCCGTGACCTTCATCGAGTCGCTGAAAACGAAGATGTTGCTGCTCTTTGCCAAATACCGGGAAGATCGTCCCCAGGAATAGCAGACAAAGCATTGCCCGAAAAGCCGTAAAATGCAAAAGCGGCCGACCGAGATTTAAAAAGGTGGCAGTGTTGGTCATAGTGGGCATCACGTAAATGCAACTCGAAAATGTCTCAAAACGGAAGGTTTATCCATTATAGAGGATATGTTGCAGATTTAGAAAGGACGATTGGGTTAACCGCCCTTTTTTGCCAAAAAATACCTGCGCATGGGTTGTCCGTTTTTTTGGTTGAGCGGAAAACACACCGGGAAGCCTTTCATTGTTTCGACAGGACCGCCGCGTCACATTAGTTTTACGGCGGCGAGCCGGCAAGCCCGGCTTCTCTAGCTAGACACCTCGTGATTAAAAACTTAGCAACAGGCTGGCCGGCTGTCTCAGCGCCTCTGTGCGGCGGTCACAAACAGGTGCCGACAATTGCCGTGTAATCGAGAACGGTCGTGCTTTGATCAGCATCGGCGTCAAAGGCGAGGAAAACCCCACGATCGCGCCAGGCGGCATACATGGCCGCGTCCGGCGCGGGCACCACCGTAATCGTGGCTGACGCTTGGACCGTACATCCTCGCATATCCCGCACTTGCACGCTGATCTCGGTCGTGCGTTGCAGCGCCGCCAGGGTTTCCGCAAAACGCGGTGCCCGAAACAGATCCGGCGGCGACCAAGCCACCGCGTCGACCACCACATCGTCGTCGATAACCGCCGAAACCGCAAAGGATTCCCCACCGCACCTTGGCGCACCAGTAGTGAGTGTCAGGGTGAACGGGGTCTCGTCGCAGGCATTGTCGATCACCCGGTACAGATTGGGCCGATAGCGGCGCAAACTGCAACGCATACGGTTAATTTGTTCCGGCGTAAACCGGGTCATGCAAATATCGTCGCTGTAGTTCATGTAGTTGTCAAAGGGGCGTGTCGTCTGGCCGCAACTCGCCTCAATGTCACCGTCGCATCCGCCGCGAAATGGATGGCTTTCCGGCGGCGTGTCGCAGAGTAAATCGCCCTGGGTATAGCAATCCGGAAACTCGCCGGCGGGACAATCGAACTGGGGATAGAAGGTGTGATCGAGCCCCAAATAATGCCCGATTTCGTGGGTCGCGGTACGACCAAAATCGAGACCTTCGCCACGATCAAATACCCCGAAATTTTTGAAATCGACGGCCACGATGTCGGACGACGAACCAACCCTGCCACCGTTATCTTGCGAAGGAAAAAAATACACAAAGCCGGCGGCGTCCTCGATATCGAAGACAAACAGGTTCAGATAAAAATGCGGCGCCCACAGCAGTTCATTGCGCACCACCGATGAACCCGTGTGCGCGGCGGTGTTGCAAGTGCGCGTGATGCCGCTGCTTGGTCGGCCTTCAGGATCGCGGTCGGCCAAAACAAAACTGATGCGGCTGTCCTCACCCAGTGCACCGTTGCTGTCCGGCAGAGCGCGAAAATCCTCGTTAAGTACGCGGATTTGTGCGTGAACCTGAGCGTCATCGACAGCACCGAGGCTGCAAGAATCGTCCATCAGAATGTGCACCACCACGGGAATCTGGTATTCCAAATCGGGATCGTTGTCGGGGTTCACCCGGTGCCTGTCAATCGGACAGTCCCCGTCACCAAGTGTGGCCGAACGTTGCGGTGCCGGTGTTCGGCAACGGGCAACAGCGGGATCGGCTTGCATAACTCCCGAGAACAACCACAGGCTGCACCACAACCACGCGCAAAGCCGACTCAAGGCGCCACTTCCGACAAAGGACTCGCCGGCAACCGCAACGAAAAACGCAGCGTTTCGCCGACTTCCGGCTCCTTGGTGTACGCGCGTTCCGCGATTGTGGTACGCCCATCGGCAAAGAAACGCGCCACCGTGGCGACGCGGCTACCGTAAACCTCGCTTTCGATATAAGTAGAGGAAAGCAGGCGCTCCCACTCAAGCGGCACCCCGGTTTGCGGCAACTGATCGTCGGGATAAGCAGTGGGATCGGCCAACAAGGCGAAAAGGCTGTCGTCGTCTTGGTGCGGCTGCCATTCCTGTAAGCGCCGCTTGCCCGTGCGCACCTTGGGCCAGGGCGTATTGAGCAAGTGGTTACTCAGGCCGTGAACGCCGGGCTCCAGCGCTTCAACCCGTGCAGCACCTTGGTTGGAAAAATAAAAAAGTGTGTCGGCGGACCCAAACAGCAAGTTGTAACCCGAATAAACGGAGGCCTCTCGAACCAAGCGCTCACAAAAAGCACGATGATCGGCGCCGGCAAGATAATCACGAACCAGCCGGCCTCGTGTCGGCGCATTGTTTTTCTGGGTACGCGGGTCGCGGTAGTTGGTCAGTGCGGCAAAGCGCCCGTCGCGCGTGACGCCCAGCCAGGTGCCGTCCCCGGCGAGATCACGGCCGGCAAGAATGGCCGGCTCATCCGGCCAGTAAGCCATGCGCGCACTAGGGCGCCGATAAAACTCATCGCGGTTGGCGGCAATCACCAACGGCATATCGGCAAAGACGCGATACGCCAAAAAAATGGTACACATCTCGGGTCCTTTCGTTGTCGTTGTGACGACTCGCTCCGATTCTACTCAAAAAGCGCCATTTGGTCACCTGCTCGCGGCGGCGGTTTAAACTGGGTTACATCCAGCAGTGGGCGGCGAAGGTTCAAATGGTGGCGTCGGCAAGCTAGTTTGAACCGTGCGGAAAGCAGGTCGGCATAAACACCAACACCGCGCATGCGTTGCCCGAAAGCAGCATCGTAATCCTTGCCGCCACGCACCGATTGCAGCAGGTGCAAAACATGATCGGCACGGTCTGGATAGTGCGTCAGCAGCCATTCGCGGAACAGATCTTTGAGCTCGAGCGGCAAACGCAGCATGATGTAACCCGCTCGATAGGCGCCTGCGGCCGCCGCTTGTTCGAGAATCGCCTCTAATTCGTGGTCGTTCAGCGCGGGAATCATCGGTGCGGCCATGACGCCGGTCGGCACGCCCGCATCCGCCAAGGCCGCAACGGCTTCGAGCCGTCGCTGCGGGGTCGCTGCACGCGGTTCCATGCAGCGTGCCAGCCTATTGTCGAGCGATGTAATCGACACAAAGACGTGGGCCAAGCCGTCGCGCGCCATCTCTGACAGGATATCGAGATCCCGCATCACCAACGCCGATTTGGTAATAATCGCCACCGGATGACGGAAAGCCTGCAGCACTTCCAACAACTGCCGGGTGATTTGGTAGCGCCGCTCCACCGGTTGATAGGGGTCGGTGTTGGCGCCGATGGTAATCGGTTTGCAAACGTAGTTCTTTTTGCGCAAGGCTTCTTCGAGCAAGGCCGGACCATTGCTTTTTTTAAAAAGATGCACCTCAAAATCCAACCCTGGCGAGAACCCCCAGTAGGCATGAGTCGGTCGTGCATAACAGTAAATACATCCGTGCTCGCAACCGCGATAGGGATTGATCGATTGATCAAACGGAATGTCCGGCGATTGGTTGGTGCTAATGATGGATCGAGTCGCATCCTCGTGGACTTGGGTCGCCAAAACCGGCGGCGCATAGAGCGCCTCTTCAAGCGTGCCCCAGCCATCGTCAAACAGTTGATGCTGTTGCTTCTCGAAGCGGCCGTCGCGGTTGGACAAAGCACCGCGACCACGATGTTGTAACAAAAGATCGAGATCGGCCAAACGCCACCTCCCTGCCGCGGACCCACGCTTATTCTACACCCTGGCCGCCTCTTGTTGCCAACCAAAGATTAGCCACTCGACAACTCTCTCCCTGTTAAAACAACCAGTAGACAACTTGATGCGCCCGCACCGCAATTTACTGAAGAGCTAAAGAAAGACAACTGAAATTTCACTAGAAAAACGTGCGCTAGATCACACTAGCAGATAATTCAGTTTCATCTTTCAGCCATAGGACAGACACCAATATGAAAAAGTGACACTTCTGTCAAAAATCTATCCCGATCGTGATAAAGCTTTGGCCGCCGCGATTCTCGTCACAGGTTTGACCAGATAGCGTTACCTCAAAAAGCACCGCTCACGTGAAAAAACAACGCATTAAGAAGCCCGCTTTTGACGCGAAAACCCGTCGGTCGTGATCGGTTTTAAGCTTTACTTTTTTTTACACAAAAATTACAGTGAAGGCCAATTCATTTTTCGACCACCATTCGGTCTTTTTCAATGCACAACGGTGCGGCTCCTCCCCGAACCGCATCCGTCTTTTTACATGATTTGCCCGCATTTTCGCTTGGGCCCTGTTTCCAAAGACGGGACCTCTGGTCCCGAAGACGAGGAGTTATCGTTTATGTTCTCACTGAGTTTCCGCCTTGCGACGGCGGCGCTGCTGCTTACCGCTTCCCTTCTTGCTCACGATCTCGTACCCAAACAACTGGCCGGCCCACCCGAGTCATTCCGCACCTTGAAACCCGCCACCGACACGCTTGGCGAACGGTCTTTTTCCGCCATCATTCCCATCGAACTTGAGGCCCATAAGCTCAATGGCCGCACTAGCTACTCCTGGCATGGTCGTCTTCCTGTCGACAGCCACGAAAATTTGAAAGTATTGGTCCTTAATCAAGGCAATCCCTGGGCGGTTACCGCTTGGCAACCCGGCCAAAAACGAGCCCTTCAGTTGGATGACATGGCTGAAACCATGGAAACCGGCGATGTCATGTTACTCAACAACGGCATTCCAGGTGCCTTTTACCAAGTGCCGCAAGCCAAGGCCGGCGATTGGTTCTTCCGCATTGAAGCCGACCAGGTGCAAGACAAAGCAGCGGGAAACCCCAACGGGTATCTGCTTCTGCGGACGGATAACGACTTTGGCATTCACACCTTCTGGGAAAACCGGAACTTCCTCGTCGGAGAAGATTTAAGTCTTCATGTTCGCAGCATTTTGCGTGATCAAACTGAAGCCCTGTCCGCCAAACCGGCCGGTTCATTGCAATCGGTCGTCGTTGAAATCGCGGCGCCTTCCGGCGATATCGTTCGTTTGGACAGCGCGTTTCAAGATGCCGGCGCGGTAACCGCCGCATGGACACCCAAGGAACCCGGTAAACACCGCGTCACCGTCATTGCACGGGGGGTCAATCACCAGGGGCAAACCTACCTGCGCACCAGCTTAAACGGAATTGAGGTGCTGAATCCAACTTTGGCCTGGCGCGATGCCGCGGCCCACATTACCCAAAACCAAGCAACTCGTTTATCCGTGTGGCTTCCCGCCGAAGACTTTGCCGGCGAACAAAACCATGTACGTGCTTATGGCGAGCTGTACGGTACCGGCGCGGACGGTGCGCTTAAGCCGGTAAGCTGGATTGGCGGAATGGTCGGCATTCAAGACGGTCTGATTGAACTGGGTGTCGACAGTCGTTGGTTGGCGCGCGCCGGCGTGCACAGCCCGCTGGTCCTGAAAAATGTGCGCCTGGAAGATCCCAGCAGCTACATTACACTGCTGGAACGCGACCATTTTGACTTGGTCGAGCACAACATTGTCGTCCCCGAAGCGGCAAGCTTCAAAGGCATCGACCAAACGATGTTGATGGGTCCGAAACCGGTGCAAGCCGAGGCAGACCGCAACAAAGCGGGCGCCCTGCTGCTGGTACACGGTTTCTGTGGCGGCAACAGTTGGCCAGGCGGCGACTTCAGCAATTACCAACGTTTCAGCGACCCCAAAGCCAACCGCAGCCACGACGAATTCGCGCGTTTAATTGCCCAGCAGGCGTCAAACCTGAACTCCTACGGCATTGTTGCGCACAGTCAAGGCGGCGCGGCGGCGTTGCATCTCTACACTTATTATTGGAGTGGTTTGGACAATGCCTCGGGCAATCGTTTGATCCAAAGCGTGGGCACGCCATACCAAGGCACCAGCCTGGCGGGAACCATTGCAGCAATCGGCGACATCTTCGGCATTTCCTGCGGCACCAACCAAGACCTGACCTACGACGGCGCCCGCGCCTGGTTGGCGGGCATTCCCACCTGGGCTCGCCAAGGCGTTCACTACTACACGACGTCGGAAACGGATAAATGGTGGCGTTGGGACTACTGCCACATTGCCGCTGAATTCGTTTTGTCGGATCCAGAAGATGGAACCACCGAAAAATGGGCGGGCCAATTGAGCAGCGCCAACAATCGCGGTCACAAGACCGGCTGGTGTCACACCGACGGTATGCGCGATACAAAACAGGTCAACGATAGCAGCCGCAACCGCGACATGAACAGCAACGCGGCACGCTAATCCCCTTTTCGCTCTGTCAGTCTCCCAAACGGGCCCGGCAAGGTTGGTATCACCGACGTTGCCGGGTTTCTTTTTTAGAATGTCGGCGTGCCGACTTTGGCGTGGGACAAGCGCCTAGGTCAGCTTGTGACGCAGAAAACCCAACGCGGCTTTTAGCTCGAGAAACACTTTGGTCCGGCCCAGTTGCGTTTCGGTCGTGATCTTCTCAATGGTGGCATCTTCAAAAAAACGCAAGTGAATGATGCGCGCTTGAACTGGATCAATTTCACCCAGCAAATCGAGCGCCCGTTGCAGGCCCATTAGCTGCTCCGGCCCCAACGCCGGCGGTTGGTGCGCCAAGCTGTCCTGCGGCACATCCACGCCGTCGAACCTGGCGCCGTGACGATGGGCGTATTTTTCGTGATTGAGCAACACCCACAGCAGGATCTTTTTGGCCATGGCGTAGAACTCGCGCCGGTTCTGCCAGGGACGATCTGGATCGCCGCGGTACTCGCTCAGTTTGGGAAACGCCTGGTGCAACAGGTCGGTGGTGCACATGTCCACATGGCGCTGGTTATCGGAAACAAACTCACGCAAAACCTTGCGCGACAACTTCCGCAACTCTTGCGCAACGGCGGGCCACAATTCTTCCATGGTCCCCTTTTCACCGTCCTGCCACTTTAAAAGCAGTTCCGTAATATCCTGATGAGCCATAAAATCCCCCGCTCGGCGTCGGCCATTTGTAACACGGAACCGACCCGCGCGGCGACCCTCGCTATGGATTCCGGCGCGGAAATTTGCTCACTGTTGCGACACAGTCCACGAGCTGTCAAAGTAACCCAAATGAATGCAAAGGTTAACCTGCTTCATGCCACGTTAAGCATTGTTTATCGATATTCCCGCCAAGTGGCGCCAGGTCTCCTTTTCGCCATCCTCATTCCAGTCATTGCCGCGCCGCCCCCGTTACGCCGGCCGCGTGATTTGCAACACGGTTGATGCCGTACGTTTTGCCGACCGATAAGTGCGGCAGGCATGATCGGAAAAGCTCGCTACCGCAAACCCGAGGAACGTCCCCATCATGGACATTGACATTCAGCGCGAACGCCACATTCAAAACTTGGTCAAAACGGTCCTTTCCCTACCCCTTGAGAGCCGTACCGAATATCTGTCACCGCTTTACCGCGAGGACCCCGACCTGGCCGAGCAGGTGCAGGCGCGGGTGGAAGCAGCGGAAGCAGTGATCGAAGATCTTACCCTTCTCGGTGACAGCGGCACTCTGGCGGGCGTTCGCGTTGGCCCTTATCAACTGCATCGTCTGCTCGGCGAAGGCGGCATGGGCGACGTTTATTTAGCCAACCGCGAGCATGAATTCTCGATGTGGGTCGCGATCAAATTCCTCAAGCGCGGTTTGGATCGCGGCGCCGTGCTCGAGCGATTCCAGCGCGAACGACAAATCCTCGCCGACCTCAGCCACCCCAACATTGCCGCCTTGTTTGACGGCGGTACCAGCAGCGGCGGGCGCCCTTATTTTGTCATGGAATACGTGGAGGGGATTCCGGCCGATGCTTACTGTCGTGAGAACCAACTCGAGTTAGAACAACGCCTGCGGTTGTTTCGAAAAATCTGCCGTGCCGTTAGTTTTGCCCACGACAATAACGTACTTCACCGCGATCTCAAGCCGGCCAACATTCTCGTCAACGCCCACGGTGAACCGAAGCTCCTGGACTTTGGTATTGCCGGCTGGACCGTCCCCGACAGCGAACAGGAACAAACAGATTTAGGATCGGGCGGGCTCACCCTCGATTACGCATCACCGGAACAGGTCGAAGGCAAACCGCTGACACCGGCAAGCGACGTGTACGCGCTCGGGGTCATCCTCTTTCAACTCCTTACGGACTGCAAACCATTTGAACTAAGGCAAGTGCCTCTTTTTACCGCGATGCGCACCATCTGCGAAACAGCGCCGCCCAAGCCCAGCGCCCACGTCAATCGCCTCAAGCAGGACCTCAGCCTCTCCATCGACAGCGGTATCGACGGCGACACCCCTGCGCCCCTACCCTTGCGCTGGCAAAAACGGCTGGTGGGTGATCTCGACACCATCGTGCTCCGGGCCTTGAGCAAGGATCCCAGCTTGCGGTTCGCCACGGTTCAGGCTTTGCACGACGAGATCGGCCGCTTTTTGGTCGACCTGCCCTTGCAAAGTCGGCCTCGCTCCCTGGTTTACGATGCCGTTAAGTTTACGCGCCGTCACCGCACGGTGGTATCGGTGGCCACCGTGTTGCTAACACTGGTGCTGGCCTTGATGGTTACTTTGTGGCGTCAACAAGACGCCTTGCGTTTAGAGCGCGACCGGGCCCGTTGGGAACGCGATCAGGCCAACCACGAACGCGAACGAACCGAGGCGGCCACGACCTTCCTCAAGGACCTTTTTAAAGGAGCCGACCCGCGTTTAACCGGCGGTCAAAAATTAACCGCGGCCGAATTGCTCAACAAAGGCGTTCAGGACATTCAAAGCCGTTTTCAAGACCAACCGGTTTTGCGCGCGGAACTACTTGAGACACTGGCGGAAGTACACCTGAGTTTGGGTTTGTATACCAGCGTCGAAAGCCTGCTCCAAGATGCACTCGCCCTGCAAAGCGGCCGGGCGAGCCCGCTGGTAGAGGCACGCTTGCAGTTGCGTTTGGCGGAATGCCGCCTAGAACAAGCGAAATTCCACGGCGCCAAAGACTTAAGTGATCGGGGCAATGCGGTTCTGAAAAGCGAATTGCGTTTCCCGCATCAACGCCGCGCGGCCGGTTATCTATTGAGCGCGCGTATCTTGCGCGAGTTGGGTCGCTACCAAGAAGCTGAACCGCTGTACCGCGCCGCCTTAGCCGAAATCGAACAGGTGCGCCGCCAGAATGAGGACGAAAGCCGGCAAAGCACTTTGGCGCTCCAACACGCGGAAATGATTAACTACTATTCCGATTTCCTGTTGGCGCGCGGCCATTATCAACGCGCAGGCGCCCTGCAAACCAAAGCGCTAAACACCTTTGAACGCTACCTGTCCGCGCGCGACCCGCAACGCGCTCAGGCTATGATTCAGTTGGGTCTGATCCACGCCGCCGAAGGTCGCTTTGAGGAAGCGGAAACACTGTACCGCACCGTCGATCAACAACGACGCGAGTGGTTTGGCCCAGACCACCCACTCACACTGGAAGCGCGTGAATTGCTCGCCGTGCTATACCGTGAATGGGGCCGTTACCAGGTCGCCGACGATTTGCATCGCTCGGTTTTACGGCATCGGCAAGCCCGTTTCACCACCGACCACCCAAAGATTTGGGACAGCCGCAAGCATTTAGCACTCCTTCAGCAGGAGTTGGGACACTACGATACAGCGGCGTCCGAAATGACACTTGTTCTAGAAGCCGAAAAACGCAACTTCGGACGCATTCACCCGATTGTCGCTGAAACCCTCAACTTGATGGGTATCCTCGAGTTCGAGCGTGGCCGCTACCCCGAAGCGGAACAGTATTACCGCAAGTCGATCGAGATGAAGCTGCATTTCTTTGGTGAAAACCATCCCACCACGGCCAGCTCGCTGGATAACCTCGGCGTGCTTTACCAAGAACTAGACCGTTGGGACCAAGCGACGACGCTCCACCAACGCGCCCTGGAAATGCGACGACGCCTGTTAGGCGACCAGGATGTCGACATCGCTTACAGCCATGACAACTTGGGGCTGGTCTTGAAACAAAAGGGCCGTTGTGCCGAAGCTGAAGATCATTTCCGCGACGCGACCGCGCTGTTCACCGCTGTTTTGGGCGAAGACCATCCCGATACCTTGAGCACCGTTCACAACTTAGCCGTCACCTTGGTGGATCAACTCAAATATGAAGAAGCCCTGCCGTTGTTGCGCATGGTAGTCCAGCGCGAGAGAAAAATTTACCAAAGCCACCCGACGGTGGCCCTCAGCCTCAACAATCTGGCTTCTGCGCTCATCGACACGCAACGCTTCACCGAAGCGGAAACCCTGCTGACCGAAGCCGCAACCATCAACGCGGCCCATCTCAGCGACAATCATCCTTCGGTGGCACAAACCCACTTAATGCTGGCCCGGTACCACCTGGCCACGCAAGCGCCGCTCAAGGCCGAAGCAGCCGCGCGCAAGGCTCTGGCTATCGGTGCCGCCCACTACAAGCCGGGTCACCTGTTAATCGCGCGCTATCGCAAGACCCTGGGTCACGCCTTGCTGAATCAAGGCCGCTATGGCGAAGCCGCGCCACATTTGCGCCACGCTGAACAGGTATTCGCGCCCCTTGCCAATTGTACCGAACGCGAGAAACGCGCCTTGTGGTTGATCTTGGTACGGCTCTACGAAAAACTAAACGACCCAAATCAGGCGGCCGTTTTTCGCGCCAAGCTCGACCCTCCTTAAGTCAATAGTTCTTTTCTTTGTTGCGGCCAGTTTTCAATGCCGGTTTTCGCCAAACGGTAACTATCTTTAACGGTTCGATTATCTTTGGGTTTGGCGCCGGCCAATTCCATGCGCAGATCGGTCAGATTCTTTTTTAACCCACTTAGTTCCTTGGCCGTTTTCACGATTTCAGTTTGCTGCGATTTCAAATCAAGGATCTGTTGCTTGGCTTCCTGAACTGACTTTTCAAGCTGTCGGTGGCTCTCCGTTGGAACGGCTTGCTTTTGCTGAAAGATCAGTTTGTTTTTGGCAATAAGCAATTCGTTTTGCTGAACTTTACGCGCCAATAAATTGATTTGGGTCTCTAAGGTACCTGCGCTGCGATTGAGCTTGGTCAGTTCACGTCCCATGACTTGCGTGGTGAACCGCAACTTTTGGCGGGTGTTTCGGAATTCCATTTTGCTCACCCCGACGCGTTGGTAGATCGGCGTGCCGACACCGCGGCGCCGTTGTTGGCGACTGGTTTTAATTTGGGTCTGAACCTGATGACCCAGCTCGCTGTTTCTTCGCATAAGCGACTTGATCCGTGTGTCGACCGTCGGTGACACCGTCGTCTTCGAGAGGTTGGGGTCAATATGCGGCAAGCTCGATTGGCTTTTTACCGATTTCCTTTTCGGCGAAAGGCCGCCGGAATCAATGTTGGTTAGCTGGCTCTGAATACTCATATCGATCAAAGACTCGGAAAAGCTGGGCGTGCGGTGATGAGAAACCACCGACGTTTCGTTTTGAGGAAACCGCTGTTTTACCATCGGGTCGTCTAGTTCCATCGATTCGTTTTGTGGTGTCAGTTTCGGCGTGAGTTGCGGTGTTTCGAGGTCGGACAAATCCTGTACACTGATACGGCGCGAGAGTTGCTCATGCATGGTTTGGTCGAGTAAGTCCTCCACGTCGTCCAGACCGTCTTGAACCGTTGAGGTGAGGTCCAACGTCGGATCATGCGTTTCCAATTCCAATTCTAAATCATCGAGATTCTGTTGCTGGGGCGTGGGTGTGGTCTCTTTTTTGGGTTTGAGCTGTGGGTAACGAATCGGACTGTCGGTTTCCATTTCGTCCATTGACTGAAAGGGTCGCGGCATCTGCCGTTTGGTAGTTAGCTCATCATGGCTATGCTGTTTTTTAGGTCCAAAAGAGACGTGATCATTCATGCCTTCGCGAGCAAGGTCGTCCAACGGTGCCGACGGCTGAAACTGGGTTGGGTTTTGTGGGCCGAGCGAGACCAAGCCGACTTCACTGAGCTGCGGCGTGGTTGGCTGGGGGCCGCGGCTGGAACCCAACCCAAATCCCACCAGCAAATAATCTTTGGGCGATTGTTTGATTTCGTTTTTGCCGTCAAAACGGACCCATTCGTTCTGTTGGTTGCGCGAGAAAACCACGCTTTGGTTTTCTCGCGTTTGCGGGTTGAACCCGGTGACCAGTACTTTGGAAGCGCCGTCGGTTTTGGCGGCGAATTGGTCGATCTCTTGCCTAATTTGATCAAAGCCACCACGCGGGATGCGTTCGAATTGCGGTGCCAACCGGCCCTGTTGTTGGGCGCGTTTTTGGATGGTGCGCTGAATGACGGCCGGATCCGAAACCACCTTCTCCGAAGTAGGTGCCGTGCCGCCTTTGCGAAACAACGAACGTTCGTCAATGCCACGTTGGTTTTTTTCCTGTTGCGGCATTTGCGAGAGGTGGTTAATCGCCGTTTCAGCCAATTCATTGTGACTCAGCTTGGGATCACCCAAGAAACGATTCAAAACATCCAGCGTCGGACCGCCCTGGAAATGGTGTGGTTGTTTTTGCGGATCAAGCGCCAGAGTGTTGCCAAACACCAAACGTCCGCCCTTGCCCATGAGATCTTCTAACGGCATCTCGTGGGTGTCCCATTCTTGCGGTGCACCGTCGTTCATCATAAAAA
Organism: Holophagae bacterium; assembly: GCA_030429565.1. Taxonomy (GTDB): domain Bacteria; phylum Acidobacteriota; class Holophagae; order Acanthopleuribacterales; family Acanthopleuribacteraceae; genus Acanthopleuribacter. Next base: position 532,353 of record JAUIFE010000004.1, read on the forward strand.
GCCGCAGGTCGGGTTTTTTGAGATCGTCGGAGACATTCTTGATCAGGAACACCGCGCCGCCGTTGCCGTCGAAATCATGAGCGATGGCGGCAAACTCGCGACCGCGCATCAACGACTTAAAACTGTCGCCGTTTACGCCTTCTTTGAGATTCAGGCCGCTTGTGGGTGCGGAATTCAGCGTCAATAGGTTGCGGGTCGGGCTGCCTTTAAAATTGGTGTCAAAGCCACCCACGGCACGCGCTAAAGCAAAATCACCAACCTTTTGCTGTTGCGGCCCTTGCTTGGTGTTGATGTTGGCCAAACTCGCCATCAGCATGGTTTCGCGGTCGCCAAACTGCTGCAGGGTTGGAGTCGATTGCGACCGCGGCTGGGTCGATAAAGGCGTGGACAATTGCGGATAAAGACCGCCGCTTCCGACGCGTGATTGATAAGAATGAGGAAAAGTCGCCATAAATCCTCCGAGACTCGCCGTAACCGGCCAATCACTAAACTAACTGTTTATTGTGGAGAAAGTTGGTAGGGTGGTCAAAAAGTCGGAAACGAACTGCTTTAAGTCGTTTCTTCGGGCAGTTGGGGATCGTTGTCGAGCCAATGCCACAGATAAAAACACGCGTAACTGCGGTAAGGCCGCCAGCTCTCAGCCAGCGCGACGCATACCTGACGGCGCTCCTTGCCGGTTTCTTCTAATTGGTACAAACGCGTCATCGCGTTGAGAATGCCCTGATCACCGGCGGGAAAGATGTCGGCACGCGCCAGAGAAAACATCAGGATCATTTGGGCGGTCCACTCACCGACCCCCTTGATTTGGGTCATAAAGGCCAGCGCATCGTCGTCGCTTTGGGTTTTAACGGTGGCAAAGTCGTTGGCCAGGGCAAAGGCGGCGACATTTTTGACATAACCGGCCTTTTGCGCAGAGAGGCCCTGGCCACGCAAGGTTTCCACCGACATATCGGCCAAAACCGCGGGATGCGGATAGCCATCATCAAACAAAGTAAGGAACCGGTCAAAAATCGTTTTTGCGGCTTTGACCGAGAGCTGCTGGCCGGCAATGGCGCGCACCAGTTGGAAATAAATGTCACTACGCGGTTGTTGGGGAGGCAGCGGTTCGGGCGTCAAAACGCGCGATAAAACCGGGTCGCGCTGTAAAAATTCAAAAGCACTTTGGTGAATCAAGCCGAGCCTCCTTGAGCAGCGGGGCCTGTTCGCAGCGCAAGGTCACGTCAAGACAGTGAACCGCGCGTGGTAAGGGGTGTGTCTAACGATAACACAGGCGGCCAAGGCAGCCGCCGGTAAAGCGAGGTCCGAAGATATCTTAGCCAAAGCGACTCAGATCCCTGCAAAAGAAGGTTTTTGCGTCAAAAGACACAGGACGGCTGAGCCCTTTTTCCACCTTTTTGCGCTTCTAAGTACAAGCAGCTTATTTCAAACAGCTTACTTGGATTAATTCATTCTGAGTGAGGTCGGTTTTAGAAAAAAATCAAAAATAATGAACTATTAGTCACTTGCAGTCGTATCGGTTTAGTGATTTAGTTAAATAAAATTTGAGCGAGGTGATGTCACATGAGCGAACAACATGAAGATCACATCCAAGCAACGGCTTACCCGCTGCTTGCGATTCGCAATGTGGTGGTTTTCCCCGAAACGCCCAAACGGCTTTTCTTTAACCGGCCCCAATCCCTGGAGGCCCTCAAGTACGCGGCGCGCAACCACCAACCCGTGGTGGTCGTTACGCTGCGTGGTCCCGAACGCGATATCCGTTCGATGGACGATGTTTACCCCATGGGCGTCATGGGCACTATTTCCCAATTACAACGCCTGCCCAACGGCACCCTGCAAGCCTTCTTTACCCCCAGCCAACGCGCTTCCATTCAGGCGCTTAACCCCAGCGGGCCTTTCTTTACCGTTAAAGCCGCGCCGGTCACCTCACGTGAATCGGCCGATTTAGAGCTGCCGCGCCTGGTTCAGGCCCTCAAACAGGAATTCTTCAAGCACGTCGATTTTGAAAAACGTTCGGCCCATTTCCACTGGAGCGAGGACCTCGACCGCAGCGATGTGCCCGCCGGCCGTTTTGCCGACGCTGTCGCACCCATGCTGAAAGCCTCAATCGAAGAGCTCCAGGACGTTTTGGAGACCCTGGATACCCGTGAGCGCGTCGAAAAGGTCTACACGCTGCTCTATAAAGAAATCAAACAAAAAGAATTCGAACGCGATCTCAAAGCACGTGTCGAAGAAGCCGTCGGCAAACGCCAGAAAGAGTACTTCTTAAACGAACAGATGCGCGCCATTCAGGAAGAAATGGGCGAATCGCCGGAAAACGAAGAATTCAACCAACTGCAGCAGGCCATCGACGCGGCCGCCATGCCCGAGCACGCCAAAGAGACCGCCGAAAAAGAGCTGGCCAAGTTGCGCCGCATCGGTTTGCAATCCCATGAAGCAACCCCCGTACGCAATTATCTGGATTGGTTGGTCAGCCTGCCTTGGTCCAAGAACACCGAGGACAATTTCGAGGTCGCCCATGCGGAAGCCATTCTCGACGAGGACCATTTCGGTCTCGAAAAACCCAAGGAACGCATTGTCGAATTTATGGCGGTATCCAAGGCCGTCGGTGAATTAAAAGGGCCGATCGTCTGCTTGTCTGGACCGCCGGGCGTCGGTAAAACCTCGCTCGCCAAAAGCATCGCCCGTGCTTTGGGTCGCAAATTTGGCCGCATCAGTCTGGGCGGCGTACGCGATGAAGCCGAAATTCGCGGTCACCGCCGCACCTACATCGGCGCGTTGCCTGGCAAAATCATTCAAACCATGAAAAAGGTCGACAGCAACAACCCTGTCATTTTGTTAGACGAAATTGACAAGGTCAGCAACTATTACGGCGGCGGACCTACAGCCGCGCTGTTGGAAGTGTTGGATCCCGAACAAAACAACAGCTTTATGGACCACTACCTGGAAATTGAGTACGACCTTTCCAAGGTACTGTTTATCGCCACCGCCAACGACCTGAGCACGATTCCCCTGCCCTTGCGTGATCGCATGGAAATCATCGAGGTCAGCGGCTACACCGAACTGGAAAAAGTGCAAATCGCCAATCGCTACCTGTTGCCCAAACAAATGAAAGAAAACGGCTTGGACAACGGCAAGCTGGTCGTTCCGCAAAAACAACTGCTGCACCTAATTCGCCGTTACACGCGCGAAGCCGGCGTGCGCAGCTTGGAACGCACCCTCGCCAAAGTCTGCCGGAAGGCCGTCACCGAACGCGTCAAAAGCGGAAAAAAGGCCGCGATTCGCCTGACCGCCGCCAAACTCGCGCGTTACCTGGGACCGGCTCGTTTCATTCGAAGCGAACTCGAGAAACAGAATCAAGCGGGCATGGTGACCGGTTTGGCCTGGACCAGTGTCGGCGGCGAAACGCTTTCGATTGAAGTGGCCACCATGAAAGGCACCGGCAAATTGTCCCTGACCGGAACGCTTGGCGATGTCATGAAGGAATCGGCACAGGCCGCGTTGTCTTATGTGCGCGCCCACGCCAACGATTTCGGCATCTACGCCAAACAGTTTAAAGACCTTGACATCCACATCCACGTTCCGGCGGGCGGCACCCCCAAGGATGGTCCTTCGGCGGGCATCGCGCTGACCGGCGGCCTTGTCTCAGCCCTGACCGGCATCCCCATTAACCACTTAGTGGCCTTAACCGGCGAAGTCACCCTGCGCGGTAACGTCTTGCCGATTGGCGGTCTCAAGGAAAAAATGATGGCGGCCCTGCGCGCCCAAATCGAGACCGTCATCATCCCCGACCAAAACGAAAAAGATTTGGCCGAGGTGCCTCCGGAAATTCGCGACAGTTTGCGCATCGTGAAGGTCAAACACGTCAGCGAAATCTTCCCGATTCTGCTTGAGCAAATGCCGCTACCGGTGGTTGAAGAAACAACGGAGGACACGGTGGCAACGCCGGCGGTACCCGATCACCACAATAATTCACCGTTAACCTCAATGGACTAACCGGCGCCGATGCGCCACTAACTTTATCTCCTCTCCTCCGCGAACCACGCAAAAGGGCCGGGCAATGGTGCCCGGCCCTTGTTGTTTGTGCATGTTTCACGCGGGACGTTTTTTTAGGCGATGCGCCCGATTAAAGATTTGTAAAGGCTGAGCGCAATGTGATCGAGCAGATCCAACACTTGTTGAATTTCCACATCGCGGGTACGTGGGTTGATGGTGCACATGCGAATCACGGTGCGGTCATTGAGTTTGGTGTAGATGACCATGCCATAGCCGGTCCCGTTAAAGGTCTCGACAATCTCGCGGTTAAGCTCATCGCAGGTGGCCTCGTCCAAATCGCTCGGCTGAAAACGGAAGGTTACCACGGCCAAACGCGCGCTGCTGGTGATGTGCCAGTTGCGTTTTTGGCGCATGCGTTTCTCGACGATTTCGGCCAGTTCCATGCCGCGCACCTGTGCGGCTTCAAAGGCATCGGCGCCAAAAACCTTGAGCGAGAACCACAGCTTCAGCGCCCGAAAATCACGCGTCAGTTGGATGCCGTAATCGCAAAAGTTGGGTTCGTCGGATTCTTCGATGAGTTTAAGGTATTCGGCCGAGTAACTGAAAGTACGGCGCAAATCGAAACCGTTGCGAACCATGACACAGCCGGCCGAGTAGGGTTGGAACATCCACTTGTGTGGATCGAGACCAACCGAATCCACTAAACCAAGTTCTTCCAACGCCTTGCGACCTGGTTCACAAAAAACCGCGCCGGCACCGTAGGCACCGTCGGCGTGTAGCCACAGATCCTCGCGACGACAAATCACGCTCAGGTCAACCAATGGATCGATGCTGCCGGTGTTGGTGGTGCCGGCATTGGCAATCACACAAAACGGCCGCAAACCGGCGCGGCGATCGGCTTCGATGCGGGCACTTAACACGGAGGGTTGTAATCTAAACTGATCATCACTGGGCAAGCGCACAATTTGTTCCGGCCGAAAACCCAACAACCACAAATTGCGATCAAGTGATTTATGGGTTTGATCGGAGCAGTACACAATCGCATTTTTGGGGTCATTGTTGAGTTTGACATTACGCGCGGTCGCCATGGCGACTAAGCCGGCTTCGCTACCGCCGCTGAGGAAGACGCCGCGCGCACCGGCGGGAAAACCCACCAATCGCCGCAACCATTCCAGGGTAATCAGTTCAATTTCGGATGCGCCGGCCCCGCCAATCCAGGTCCCGCAGAATACGTTAAAACCGTTGGTGAGCATTTCTGCGAGGGCGCCCGCGTAGTTGCCAGGCCCTGGGACGAAGGCAAAAAAGCGCGGATGATCGTGGTGGGTGATGTTTTGGAAGACGTGGTTCTCCAGGTCATCCATGAGCTTGTCAAAATTTTGCGGATCGCGCGGCAGCGGTTGGCCGAGCAGGCGCTCTAAGTCGCGCCCTGATTTGACGTTGAGCACCTTTTGATTGCGAATGTCGGTGAGGTGGTCGACGACCGCGTCGATCACCCGGTACCCCATGTCACGCATGGTTTGTTCATCCAAAGTTAACGGTGCTTGCGTCCGGTTACGTTTGATCCGAGTAAGGTCTACTGCCATGCTGCGCTGCCTCCAAGAAAGGGAAAGAGGGGTGGGAAAACCCAAGAGGTGGTTTCACGAGCACGAACAGCCCTGTCATATGGCTTTCACTTTGCCGGTTAAGGACGTAAAAGGGATTCCCGCTTCACGCTTCGTTTCTCATCACCCAGGTTTGACGTCCGATCAGGGTGACCACCCGAACCCGTTGACATTCGCACAAACGATGGCGCGAACCGGTCGGGACAAAAAAACAACCGACATGACGACGACAACCCGTGGGGTTAGGCCGCGGTCGTCGTGGCGAACTACATACGATCCCTGCTGATAAACTTGTGGTTAAGGGCTGTCCGTAGTGAATGCGTGCCGTGGTTACAACACGGCGGTCTGGCTGCCGAGGGCGGAGCATGACGCGGCGAGCGGCCTTGCGGACGTCGGCGCGATGTGGTCGATGAAAAAAAATCGAATGGGGGATTGAACGGGGAAAGGCCGAGCGATCAAACACAGCCGCGAATGGGAACCGGTCGGTTCTGTTGAAAAAACGCAAAGCGACGTGGGCACTGCGATGGGGGTGAGTCTATCAGTGAATTCTCTTTCAACTTGGTGACAAAAACCAAACAAGTCAAAGAAAACCCGTAAAAAACCTTAAAATTCAGCCGAACCTCCTTGTTTTTGCATGAATTAAGCATCTCTATAAAGCTTACTTAAGTAGGTTCTCTGTAGTAATTGAAGCACTGATCCCAATAAGGTCGGTAAAGTGTATATTAACCGCAAAGTCGATTTTTACTCGATGTTGTTATTTGACTCGATTTTATCTAGTATGAGTTTTTCCCCGCGATTAATCCATAAACGGTCAAAGGTGTGCCGCCGGCTAAAGGCTCGCCTTCTTCCCACCCGATTCTTGTGGTTTGCATCAAGGTTTTATGGTCGGTTTTCTTCCGCAGGCCGGCAATGCCTCATAAACAGCGAAACAAGCGTCGCCAGGCCGCCTTCCTCAGCCTGTGCCATCTCGCATGCAACATCCTGCACCAATCGTGGGGCCATTCTCACGAGCAAGCCGCCTGATGCGGGGAACGCGTTTTAAAACGAAGGCAAAAGCGACGGCGCTTTTGAGCGGAAGGTTGGTGTTTTTCTCGTTGCGGATAGAAGTTTTCCTGGCGCACTTTTCGACTTTATTTCCTTGTAATAAAACCCGTTTTAGGCAACCAATAGGTCGTTCATCTCAAACGCCGAGGCTTCTGTGAACGGCGATGCATAGAAGCATGGCAAAACGCGCAATCTCACGGGAAGTACCAGGCCTCTGCCTCGAACACTTTCGTGCAATAGATAAACTTGGATTTTCTTTCTTCAGGCGCAGCATTCTTCTACCGAGATCGTTGCAAAAATTAAATCTTGGGTGACCATGGCGCAAAATGCGGCGGTCCTCATCTCATTTTGACTGGATTAAGTCACCCGAAATTAAAAAACGGGTGTTGACGAACATCGTCAACACCCGTTTTAGAGTTTAGTAAGGACTGAAATTATTCGGTATCGCAATAGTCGGTGACGTCGTCGATGCTGTTGACCAGCTCGTCCATGCGATCAACAGCAGCTTCCAAAGTATTGGCTTCGGCCAGTGCAGCCATGCGTTTGCGCATGTTGGTGCCGAGCTTTGTTTCGCGGTCGTTACCCAAATCAATCAGCGCGTCGGCGAGAATGTAGGTGTCTTCCGCCAAATCGGTCACGTAATTTTCGAAACGCTTCATTTCGGTGTCGGTAAAGCGATCGTTTTCTTCACATTCGTTTAAAAAGTTGGCCACTTCATTCCATTCATCGGCCAAACCGTTGATGTCGTCGCAGATATTACCTGCAAAAATTACCGACGAACTCATCAAAATCAACATGCTAAAGAGACGAAACATCATCCCTTTCCTCCTGTGTGGTGTCATAACTAACCCGCATGTTTCACGCGTCTTGGACGATAACCGTGCGGACGCCGTCAAAGATGCGGGCTAGTCGGGCAATGGTCCCGGTCGACGGTCGTGAACGAACTATCCTATGTTCACGCGACCAAGGTCAATAGGAAAAGATTGGGGGACGAGCAACTTTTTTATTACCGTCGGAACGGAAAATTTTTCCCTGACCTGCAGTGATGTGGTGTGACCGGGCAAGCGCCACATCCTGTGCATGCAGGACCCCAAGGCGCAGGCGTGGCGAAAAAGGGGCCGGTAAAATCGTTTTTTTCCCATGTGCCGCGAAACGATGACCACTTCGTAGCCGACGCGGGTCACAAGCCGGTTCCCTTCCCCGCTCGGCCACGTTAGAATTTAGCCAAATCCCGGAAGTCATGTCGTGCGGTTGTCCTGCGCTTGGAAGCTCTTGTTTTTTCGCCACTTGGCCGGCATCACCGCTGTCGCTGCTCTCGGGTCGCTCGCATCCTATTGCTACGGGGATCTTATGCCCAACTCGTCGTGGAAATCCTATTCGTTTCGTCTCGGTTTCGCCGGTTTTGCGCTCGGCTGCGTTTATGCCGTGACCTTTATCTTATTGGTGCTCAACGCGCCCGATCACGCCCGCAACTTCAGTCAGTTCCTCAGCCAAGTCACGGTGCATCCCGACTGGCTTCTGAACCTTGCCGTGCCGATCATGCTCGCGTCGATGGCGGTCCTCATCGGCCGCCACTTGGACTGGCGTGAGAGCGTGCTCCAGCAAATCCTCGGCAATGAAACCCGTTTGCGCGAAAATTACGCCGTTTGTAAAACCAACCTCGAAGAAGTCACCGCCAAACACACCTTGCTTGAGCGGGACCTCGAAAAAAGTAAACGGCTGCAAAACGAACAGACCCGTACCATCGACGAACTCAACGAAGAGCTCACTAAGGAAATTCGGCGCGGCAACACGCAACGCACGCAACTCGCCCAACTCAACGACCGACTCCGCGACGCCGAACGCGAACTGCACGCACGCACCCAGCAATTCGACCGCATAAAAAAAGAAATGGAACACCAAATTCGCGAACGGGTCGAAATGGAAGAGCGCCTGCTTGAAAGCCAAACGCGTCTGCAACTGATCAACGGCCTCTCGATCGGGTTGACCTCCGGTACCCCGGTCGATCAGGTCACCCAAACCGCCGTCAACCAAATTAAAAAGTTCTTCACCGATTTGCGCGTTTACTACGCTGAAATTCAGGAACAAACCATCTTGCGTGTACGCCACAGTCCGCACGGCGCCAGTGATGAAGAATTCAACACCAATCCCATCGATTTGCAGCGCGCCCCCGAGTACCACCACACGCTGACACTGGGCGATCCGATGATCGTCGAAGATATGACGGTCGACCCACGCCTGCGCCCGATTATGAGCAGCATCGGCTCACGCCGCGTGTGCGGTATGCTGGAAGTGCCGATTATTTACGGCAACAAACTGACCGGCCTGGTGGGGTTTGCCTCCCGTGAGCCACGCATATGGTCGGCTCACGAAATAGAAACCCTCAAGGAAATCGCCCAGTTCATGACCCTCGCCTTCCGCGAATTCGAGCTGGAACAGCACCGCATTGAAGCCGCCGAAGAACTGTTGCGCGCCAAAGAAGCGGCCGAGGCCGCCACGCGCTCGAAATCTGATTTCCTGGCCACCATGAGCCACGAGATTCGCACCCCGCTCAACGGTATTATCGGCATGACCTCGTTGCTGATCGAAGGCGATCTTACCGAGGAGCAGAGCGAGTACATGCGTGTCGTGCATTCCTCCGGCGAGGTTCTGTTGGCCATTATCAACGACATTCTCGACTTCTCGAAAATTGAAGCAGGTAAGCTGGAACTGGAAACGATTGAGTTCGACCTGCGCGAGGTCGTCGAACTTATCGGCGAAATGTTGGTCGGTAAAGCCGCCGAAAAAGGTTTGGAACTGTGGCAGTCGATTCCCCCCGCCGGACCATCCATTCTGCGCGGTGACCCCGGCCGCTTGCGCCAAATCCTCATTAATCTAATGAACAATGCCATCAAGTTCACCGGTGAAGGCGAGGTCGCGACGACTGTCGCCGTCGTCGAGCAAGAAGAGAACCTGGTCATGCTCGAGTTTCGCATTTCTGATACCGGCATCGGCATTCCCGCCAACCGCCTCGCCAACTTATTCGAATCTTTCACCCAGGTGGACGCCTCGACGACGCGCAAATACGGCGGCACCGGCTTGGGTTTAACCATTTCGAAACGTTTGGTGGAACTGATGGGCGGCGAGATTGGCGTCGACAGTGTCGAAGGCGAGGGCTCAACCTTCTGGTTCCGCATCCCTTTCCCCTATCGCATCGAAGACCAGCCCGATTGGCGTTGCGACCAACTCAGCGGACGCAACATCCTCGTCATCGAACACAACGAGGGTTGGTCACGCGTGCTGGAGACCTGCTTGCGCGCCTTGGGCACCATGCCGTGGGTGTGCCACAGCTTGGGCGACGCCATGAGCTTAATGACCAGCGACGACCCGGCTGTACCGGAACAGTTCGACCTGCTGTTGGTCGATCACCGCGCGCTCGGCGACAAAAAAGAGCGCGGCATTAAGGGCGCGCGCAGTTTGGCGCCGGAAATCCCCCTGGTCGTGTTGGTGCCCTTGACCAGTAAGATGACCTACCGCGATTTGCCAATCGACGAGCTCATTACCAAACCGGTTCGACTCGACAACTTGCGCAAAAGCCTGCGCAACGCCTTCGACCTGACGCAAACGGAAACCGACCCGGCCGATGAAACAATTGATGCCGCCGGCGAGCGCCATCCGGGCCGCATCCTGCTCGTCGACGACCACGCTGTCAACCGCAAGCTCGGTGCGGTGTTGCTGGAAAAAATGGGCTTCCATTTCGACATGGCCGAAAACGGTTTCGAAGCCCTGTACGCATTGGATCAACGCCGCTACGACTTGGTGTTGATGGACTGCCGCATGCCCAAAATGGACGGGTTCGAAGCGACCCGCGAAATTCGCCGTCGCGAAGCCGATGAACGGCATACGCGCATTGTCGCCTTAACCGCCAGCGCTATGCAGGACGATCGGCGCGCCTGTATTGAAGCGGGCATGGACGACTTTTTGTCAAAGCCGATTTACGTCAACAAGCTGCAGGAAATCCTCGACCGCTACATGCCCAAAACCGAAGACGATGCCGTCGGCATTGCCGACGATGAAGCCTTGGCCACACTGGAAGCATACGGCCTCAACCGCGAAACCCCGCCGGGCGAAATGACTTTCGACACCATTCTCGAAGACCTGGCCAAAGAGGGATTGGTCGAACCGGAGCAGGCTGCTGCCGACCAGGACGAGGGGGAAACCGATGCCAAACCCGAAGCAGACGAGGACGACACCGAAGTGCAAGGCCGCGACACCAAAAACGAAGCGGCTGCAACGGAAAACAAAGACAAGACCGCACCCGATGCCAACGCCCCGTCAAGCAACGACCCACCCGAGGACCCCCGCGCCGACGATTCCATCGACGACAGCTTGTCGCGTGCTGAGTTTCGCGCGATGGAAGCCTTGGCCCAGGCTGAGAGCCCGCAGGAGCCGGTACCGGTCGACGACGGCGAGCCACGCGTTGAGTTATGGCGATTGCGCGAGGCTACCGGCGGCGATCCCGACCTGATCCGCGAAATGACCGAACTCTACCTATCCGAAGCCGTGCGATTCATGGGTTTGCTCAAACAAAGCCTACAGGACGGCGACGTCAAAAAGGTGCGTGAACACGCCCACGCCATTAAAGGCAGCGCGGCCAACATGGGCGCGGTCAAGGTGCTTGCGCTGTCCGGCAAACTTGAAAACCTCGCCGAAAAAGGCGGCCTTGACGGCTCCGACGAACTCTTCACCTCCTTGTTGGCCGAATCCGCCGCCGACGAGGCCTACCTGCAGGCTGAACTCGCCAAACTCTAATCCCAGCCACCATGCCACGTGCCGCCCAAAAAACAGGCTCAGGGCCTGTTAGCGATCATGATTCCGAAACGTAAAAAACGCGACATCATCCGCGACCCGTGCAGCGTTGCCTGTCAATGTACTTGTCACATGAAGTTGAAAGTTTTTAACTTGGAAAAGCCGTGTGGCCGCGAGCTGCGGCCGGAAAACATCGGGCGCTCCACCTTGACACCTGGGACCCAGCCCCCTGGTCTCCCGTAACGCATGCCGACGGGGACGGTAAGCGATGTTTCGTCCCGCCGGCGGCGAATGTTGATGAACCTCGTTGACCTTCGTACGAATCGTAGACACAAGCCAACCGCTAGTGAATTCCGCTGAATCAGATGGTTTGCCGGTTGGAAAGAATTCACCGTTTCGGTCGGTTAGCGGTACTGCTCAATTAGGTCTATAAACGCGGCTTCATCCACATAATCCTGCCAATCAGCATCTCCATCGACTTCAGATGCCGTTACTGTTTCGGCGGCCAAGCAGTGGGCTAAGGTGGTGAGTGCCTCATCGCGGCGACCGCGAAGAGCCAGAAGGGAGGCGTGGTTGTAGTTGTCTTTTAAGGACTTGCGCAAAACCGTCGCTTGGCGCTGCAAGGCGTTTTCTGCATGAGTCAACGATGCTTCAGCCTGCGCTGATGTTTCGGCCAAGTGATAGAGCAACAAATGCTCGGTGGCTAAGTTTTCAAAAGCAAGGTAACCGTCGGGTGTGCTTTTCAAGGCGGCTTCGAATATTGCCACCGCGCGCTCCCGCAAAATCCGCTCTTCGGCCGGCGGCGTCACCGAGCTCGCCATATCACTTAGTTGGTAACCCCAATTAACCAGCGCATTGTAATAGTCGGGTTTGACATCAACCGCCGCGCGGTATTTCGCCAACGCCTGTTCTTGCAAAACACGGGCCTCGCTTTGCGTTTCCGCCAGTTTGGCCAGTTCACCCAACTCGAAGGCCCAATAGTGAAGCGACTCGTGCAGCTCGGGATTAATCGCAACCGCCGCCGCGTACTTGGCCACGGCCTGCTCACGCAAGGTCCGTGCTTCGTCGGGCGTGGCTGCAAGGACGGCGATGTCCCCAAGTTGGTCGCCCCAATGGTGAAGCGACGGATAAAAGTCAGCTTTCACGGCCAAGGCGGCTGCGAATTGTGCGGCTGCCTGCTGACGCAGTTGCCTTTTTTCGGCTGGGCTTGCGGCGGTTTCGGCCAATTCACCCAATTCAAAACCCCAGTTGTGAAGCGCCTCATGCAGGTCCGATTTCACGGCGACGGCGGCTGCGTATTTTTCGATCGCCTGCCGGCGTAAGACGCGTTCTTCGGGGACATTTGGCGCCACCTCGGCCAGTTCGCCAAGCGCATATCCCCAATTGTGAAAGGCCTGATGAAAATCGGGCTTGGCCGCTACGGCGGAGGCATAATGCGCCGCCGCTTGCTCAAACAAATCCCGGGCCGCCTCATAGGTATCGGCCTGGATCGCTTGTTCGTCACAAGCATGAGCCAAGTGGCAGGCGGCCCCGTGTTTGGTGGTTTTGTCAAAGGCACTTAATGGAACTATTCTTTTGGCATAAAGCGTTTCTTGCGTCATGTGTCACCACCGCAGGCAGCGCTGGAGAGCCATCGACCCTGGTGCTCAGCAACCGCTAACCAAATTCTAGAGGTCACCCATAAAATATCAAAATTTTTGGGCGCAGGTTCGCAAAGAAAAGACAGTGACAGCAGGTCAGACACCCTAGATCCTGGCCGACAGGTTTGCGCCAAATCAACGGTTTTGGGAGCCACGTTATGGGACAAAGGCTCAAGCCAGGGGTCCCCACGGCGACGGAAACCTGGCTTGAGCCCAAGCGTGCGACTTGGTGGCGGCATGGCAAAGTCGTGCATGCCTAAGCGCAAGACCGAAAGGTCGTGTTTGAAGCCCGGACAATTGCACAGCAGGACCTAACCGTCGCAGTCCAAGTGATTAAATAGGCGATGCATCGATCAGAACCAACACCGAGGCGATAGATGGAGGGTCGAGCTCCCCCTCTGGGAGACCTTCCACCGGCCCCCTCAAGACAAAACATGACATGGCCCCGCATTCCACCACCCGATTTTTTTACAAAATCACTTAACTGGAAGCAATGGCGAAAAGAAGGACCGTTTCGTTATCTTAATTACCTGGTTTAATTAGGATTAAAAACTAATCCTTGCAGCGCTCATAACCCGATTCCGCTTTAACACAGGTGTCGATGATTTTTCTTTGGCTAATTGTTCTTGATAAGAAACTCCTTTAAGCAGATAATTGACGGCGCGAGTCGTGTTTTTTACGATCTAAATCGCTAGTCTTCTCGCCTTTTTTGTTTTTTTATAGATGAAGTGCAGCTATCTGTTTTTTATTTTCGTTAATGCGACAACCAGCTACCGTTGGTTTATATTTTTTGCGCGTGTTTTCTACGATCTTCACATTTCGACCTCTTGTTTTTTGCCCGTTCGAATGAGGCATTAAGAACGACACAACCAACTTTTCCTACACCGATTCCAGTGAGGCATTTCCTTGACAAGACGACCTTTCGCCTTTAGTTACTTCTGCGCCATCATTTTTGGCGCTGCGTTTTTTGGGGGGTCCAGTCCCCTTTTCGCCAAAGGAACAACCACCTTACCCTGTGCGGCTTGCGATGAGGGCGCGATTCTGATCAGCCAAGGCTTCAGCCTTAACGCCGACGAGGAGGATCCTTCCGCGCAAGTGCCTGCCTCGTTACAACCCTATTTTCATCAAGTGGTTGACGCAGTGTCGGGTGAGAAACGTTGGCTTTTTGATTTGGGCCCACGCAAGTTGATGGTTTACAACCAAGCGCAGATTTCGGTAACCGGAAGCGGACGCCTGCCCAACCTCGAAATCCGAACCCAGTGCGAAGTTTATGTGGCCGAGGGCAGTGGTTTCCAATTGCGCGGGCAACAAGGCGGTCGTTTTGATATTCTCGCCGGCGGCGAAATTCGCTACGACGGTTATATCGACAGCCAAATGGATCAAGCCATGGCCGTGATTCGTTTGAACAGCAACTGTGGCCCTTTGATCACAGGGAGCCAGTCGCGATTGCGAACGCAAGGAAACCGTGCCGTGGCCGAATCGGTGCGCCTGCAAACTTGTGCCGGCCATATTTTTCTGGCGGGCTCGATTGACATCGAATATGCGGCGGGTGACCAGGCCGGTGAAGCAATGGTCGTGGCGCTCGCGGGCCAAGTGGACATTGACGGTGCCACCATTTACGAGCAGAACGAAAACGATGTGCGGCAAACCTCCGGGATTCACATTCGCTCTCAGGGTGACACGACGCCGGGCCGCATTATGGTCGAAGCCGCGTATGACCTTACCGTTTATGGTTTGGGTTTTCCTTGGAAAAACGAAGATCCGTTGGTGTTTAACACGGCTGACAGCCAAGGCACACTGAGCATCGATAAGGGTAACGAAACCCAAAAAGGCGCGATGGTTCAGCTCATCAGCAAAACCGGCGATCTGTTCCTTCACGATTTTGCCATCGACGTGGCCAACCACCAAAATGCTTTTTCCGAGGTTCTGCTTAACGCCAAAGGGAACATCACCGTTGCGAACAACGGCCATCAAACCCCGCGCGTTGCCATTGACGGACGCGGTCTTAGCGGCGATCACAATCGCGGCGCTACCTTAGCCCTGCAATCCCACACGGCCAAAGTCCTGCTTTTACAAGGAACGGCCCTCGATGCCGGCGGCCTGGACGCATCCCAAACCGGCCACATCCAGTTAACCAGTTGCCTTGGTATCTATAGCCAGGCACAAGTTAACCCGGTGGCAGAAGCGCACAGTGATTGCGACAGCCAGACACCTCAGATGGGTTATGAGTCGTTGCGTTTGGCGCCAACCACCTTGCCGGCGGCCACGCCCGGCCTGGCTTATGCGACAACCTTAAATGCCAACCACAGCGGCGGCATGCCTTCCCTTTTCCGTTTGGTTGATGCGCCGGCGGGCGTTGTGCTCAACGCCTACAGCGGACTGCTGACCTGGGCGGAACCCACAAGTGGCACGCACACCATGACGGTTGAAGCCGTCGCGGGTTGCAGCCGTGTTGTGCAAGTTTTGACATTGGACGTATCCGGCGACAGCGTGAACCGTGCACCAATTTTTGTTTCGACTCCGATCTTGGACGCCCTGGTCGACGAAGATTACCATTACAGTGTTGCCGTGAACGATCCCGATCATGCAAGCGATCAATTGACGGTTTCCCTGCAGCAGGGTCCCGCGGGCATGGTTTACAACGCCGCCACCGGTGCGTTGCGGTGGCGACCTGATGCGACGCAGGTCGGTGAGCATGCGGTTCAACTGCAAGTGCACGATCCGCTTGCCGCGATGGCCCAACAAGCCTTTTCCGTGACGGTCGCACCCAGACCCAACCGTGCACCTGTGTTCACATCTGAACCCGAATTGTATGGCACGGCCGGTCAAACATATCGTTATCAGGCAACGGCGCAGGACCCCGACGGTGACACGCTCACTTTTTGGGTTGTAAACGGTCCTACCGGCATGTTGGTATCCAACGACGGCTTGGTCACCTGGACCACGAACCGAGACGACGCCGGTGTCTATGCGGTAACGCTTGAAGTACGCGATCCGTCCGGCGCATCGGCGCAACAGGTGTATCAATTAGCCTTGAGCCCCGCGCCCAACCGCGCGCCTGAGTTCACCGCGACACCAGGCACCGATGTGGTGGCCGAGCAAACCTACCTTTATCAAGCCACCGCGCAAGATGAAGACGGTGACAGCTTAACCTTCTCGCGTATCGCCGGTCCCAACGGTTTGACCATCGACGCCGCTTCCGGCCTGGTTACTTGGACCACGACCCGCGATCATGTCGGCGACCACAATGTCACCCTCGAAGTAACCGATGGCAACGGTGGCAGCGATCAGCAGACCTTTACCCTTACCGTCGGACCCGCGCCAAACCGCGCACCTGAGTTCACCTCGACGCCGATCACCGACGTGTTGGCCGAGCAAACCTACCAATACCAAGCCACCGCACAAGACGCCGACGGCGATACCCTTACCTTTACCCGCATTGCCGCTCCCGAAAGTTTGACCATCGACACCGCTACCGGTCTTGTTGCTTGGACGCCGACTCTCGAACAAAGCGGCGAACAGCAAGTCATCCTGGAAGTCATCGATGGCAACGGCGGCAGCGATCAGCAGGCGTTCACCCTTCTGGTTACCTTGCCCAGCAACGGTGCACCACGCATCACCTCTACCCCGGTCACCTCCGTTGCACTGGGTACGACCTATGCGTACCAGGTCACCGCCACAGATCCCGACCAAGACCCCCTGACCTACAGCCTCGTCGCAGGTCCGGCCGGCATGACTCAAGACGCCGATAGTGGTTTGATGACGTGGGACACCCCCAACGCCTGCAGCGAAGGCCAATTCGACATTACCACCCGCGTCACTGATCCACGCGGCGCTGGCGACGAACAAACCTTTACCCTGCTGCTGCAACGCGAAGGCGCCGAACGCAATTACACCTTTGTGGTGGACCGCGCCGGCAACGGCCAACGTTTAATCAATGAAACTGATGAAACCAACAACACGGCAAGCCTAAGGGTGCGCGCATGCGGCCAGTGGCGCGAACACGTTTGCAGTATCGACCACAGCACACCGCCCGCACCCACAACCGAACCCTTGGCAACCGGCACGCGCGACGGCACGCAAAACATCATCAAACACAATGCCCAACCCGGCATTGACTTGCGTGTAGCCGGTTTTGACCGCTCGCTTGAGGTTGTCGATCCCCAAACACTGGAACGCTCAGGTGAGCTGCGCGTCGAAGTAGAAAACAACGGCCTGGATCCGTTTACCGGCACCTTTGCGGTGCGTTTGTTCGAAGACCAAAACAGCAATGGCAGCTACGATGCCGAGGACGAACTGCTTGGCGAACAACAAGTTATCGATCTCGCAGCCACCGAATCAACCTGGCTGACCTTCCCGCTCCACGGTCGTGCCTTGTTTGCCGGCAACGTGCTTTACGCCCAACTCGACACCACTTCCCTGGTGACTGAAAACGATGAGAGCAACAACCTCATCCACAGCGGTGCCTATCTGGGCTACCGACCACCAACCGGGTTCCTGATGCCCGTTCTCGAGTGGAAGTGGACCAATGAAGAAGACAACGGCGCCTATGCCAATACCCAAATGGCACCCTTGGTGGTGAACGTCAACGACGACAACGGCGACGGCGTGATCAATGAAAACGACGTGCCCGATGTGCTCACCGTCGGTGGTGATTGCCATGGCAGTGGTCGTGGCAAGTTGGTCGCACTCGACGGCCGCAACGGCGCCGTGCTGTGGTCTACCGACCCGGCCACCCATTCAGTTTTGGGTTGTTTCGGCATTGCCGCCGGTGATTTGGACGATGACGGTTTGATTGAAATCGTTGCGCTTGGCGCCAACGAAAACCGTGAACATTTCATGATTTTTGAACACGACGGCTCCTTCAAGCTGTTTTCGGAAGATTTGGGCTATGTGCCATATGCCGGCTACGGCGACACCAACTTCACCCTTGCCGACCTCAATCGCGACGGCACACCGGAAATCCTGTTTAGCAAACGGATTTACAACAACCAGGGTCAACTGCTGGCGGAAGGCCCTGGCGACCCCGACCGTAACTACCAACCCGTCGCTGTCGACCTCGACCTGCAAGGCGACATGGAAGTCATCTACGGCGCTTATGCCATGCGCTCGGACGGAAGCCTGTACTGGGATGCCACTGACATTGCCCCCGAGCAAACCTTTAACTTTGTATTTCGTGGCGCGGTCGGCAACCTCGACGACGACCCCATGCCCGAGATTGTTCTCACCAGCACCAATCGCGCGAGCGCCGGCCGCGTGGTTGCCTTAGAGCACGACGGGACGCTGAAATGGTATGGACGCGGTGATTTCAATCGATCACGTGGCGGCGGCCAAGCCACCATCGCCGATTTCGACGGTGACGGCGAACCAGAAGTCGGCATTGCCGGCAGAACTGAATACACCGTGCTTGAAACGGACGGTAGCCTGAAATGGGAAACTGACATTGT
The DNA here is from genome assembly GCA_030429565.1 of Holophagae bacterium. Classification (GTDB taxonomy): domain Bacteria; phylum Acidobacteriota; class Holophagae; order Acanthopleuribacterales; family Acanthopleuribacteraceae; genus Acanthopleuribacter. Next base: position 550,866 of record JAUIFE010000004.1, read on the forward strand.
CGACGCCTCATCCGGTTACACCGGTTCAACCGTCTTTGATTTTGACGGTGACGGCCGTTTCGAAGTCGTCATGAGCGACGAAGAGTACCTTTACGTCTTCGACGGCAACACCGGCCGCATCCTGTTCCGCGAAAACGCACTCTCGGGCACCCTTACCGAATACCCGGTGGTTGCCGATGTCGATGGCGACAACCGCGCCGAAATTATCACCAGCAGTAACCGCCACGGTTTCTTGGGTGCCCCACCCGAGGGATCTGAATGGGGCATCTTTGTTTACGGCGACCGTTTTAACAACTGGGTCAACGCCCGCCGCATGTGGCACCAAAACGATTACTCGGTGACCAATGTCAACGACGACGGCACCATTCCAACCCATCCCGATCCCTATTGGTTGTATCCGCAAACCAACCTGTACCACAGCCAGATCTCACCTGGGCTCAACCCCTTAGCGGCACCGGATCTCACCATCTCGCGCGTGCGGGAAGAAAACTGCAATTGCCCCGAGCAAATCAATCTGAGCGCGCGCATCGGCAACGGCGGCAGCGCGACCGCCCCGGCCGGGGTTCCCATTTCCATCTACACCGACCTGCCGGCGCAGGGCGGCCGCCTGTTGGGTGTGGTCCACACCAGCCGCATTCTCAAACCGGGTGAGTACGAAGATATTCGCTACGCGGCCAACAACAGCCCATGCCTGACCACCCCGCCGAGTTTCGTCAGTGATCCCCTTCTCCGTCACCCACAGGGCGAGTGGTACCGCTTCCGCCTTGAGGCACACAATCCGAACGGCGACACGCTGACCTACTCAATCGTTAACTACGAAAACGAGTGGTTGGCCTACAACGAGTTCCTGCGTTTTGATGAATCCACCAACGAGGTGCAAATCGTGCCGTGGGCGCTGCCAGGCCAATATCCGATTGCGGTAGAGGTTCACAACAGCCGTGGCGGCATGGACCAACTGATTTGGACCGTCGACATTTACGACACCGGCAACGTGGCGCCGCGTATTACTTCCGAAGCGGTCACCGACGCCTATACCAACATCCCATACAGCTATAGGGTCACGGCGGTTGACGACAACGGCCACGACCTTGAATTCACCTTGATTGAAGGCATCGAAGGCATGAACCTCGATCCGCAAACCGGTGAACTCACATGGCTGCCAACGGTCCGCCTGCAACGGGTGGACGTCACCATTGAAGTCCACGATGGCCGTGGTGGTCGTGATCGCCAGTTCTTCACGGTGACCACCCAAAACCTCAGACCGGTTTTCGTTTCCGAGGTACCTGAGCGTGTGGCAGTCGTGCTCGGCGAATCCTGGTCATACCAACCGCAAGCCGTCGACCCCAACGGCGACCCCGTTCGCTTCAGCATCAGTTCCAACACCGAATGGACCTACGATGCCGAAACCAACACCGTCACTTATCGTCCGATCTCACGGTCCGGCGGTGGTGTTTTGGTCTTCGCCGACGATCCCTATGGCGGCCGCACCGTTCAGTCGATTCGTTATACCCATTTGCTGCCGGAGGACAACAGCCCACCCACCGTGGTTTCAACACCGCCAACCCAAGCCTTGGTCGACCAACCCTTTAGTTATCAAATTGTGGCCGAAGACCCCGATGGCGACCTGTTGCACTTCACCCGAGGTTCTTACCAATCCGGTTTGGCCGTCAGTCCTGAAGGTTTGTTGACCTGGGTTCCCACCCAAACCGGCACCTTCCAAGTCGGCGCCTACATCGACGATTATCGTGGCAACCGCATTCGTTATTTGTTCCAACTCAACGTGATCGAACGAACCAACCAAAGCCCGACCTTCACCCGTGTGCCCGAGAACCTGGTGCTTGCACCTGGCCAGAACTACCAGTTCCAGTTGCAAGCCGAAGACGGCGACGGCGACGCATTGACCTTCTATTTGGTCGACGGCCCCACCAGTTTGACCGTCGACGCGAGCGGCCTGCTGACTTGGACCGCACAAACTATTGGTAACTATAACCTTACCGTCGGCGTTCGCGATGATTTCGGTGCGGCGAGCCAGGCAAGCAACGTGATTGTTGTTAGCGAAAGCAATGAGAATCCGGCGTTCACCAACTTGCCGGAAAACGCCCAGGTCACCCTCGGCGCGAGCTACACTTACCAACTGGAAGCAAGCGACGCCGACAGCGACAGCCTCATCTTTACACTGGACCAAGGCCCGGCCGGTCTCGCCTTAAGCGAAGGCGGTTTGATCGAATGGACGCCGGACCAAATCGGCAACTTCGAGGTCCGCATCACGCTGGCCGACGGCCGCGGCGGCTTTAGCCAAGGTGGTTTCAGCATCGCCGTTGTTGACCAGCCGAACCAAGCACCGGTCATCGCGACGACGCCACCCACCGAAGCCATCATCCTCGGCGGACGTTTCTATTACCAACTGTACGCCTACGATCCCGACGGCGATGAACTGACCATCGCGATTGAAACGGCGCCCGATGGGCTGCAAATGTCGGACACGCATTTGATGAGCTGGACACCTTCGGCAATTGGCAGCTACGAAGTGGTTGTCATCGCCGTCGACCCGGATGGTGCTTATGTTCGTCAAACCATCCCGGTTCTGGTCGTTGAAGATCCCAGCAACGAGCCGCCGCAGATTACCAGCGTGCCAATGCAAATCACCCGCGTTTTGTCACCTTACGCCTACCAAGTGGAAGTTACGGACGCCGATGGTGACAGCTTGACCTACAGCTTGAGCGAATCACCGGAAGGGATGACGATTAACGCCGTCACCGGCCTCATCACCTGGACGCCGGACGAAACACAGATCGGGACCAACCATGTCACAGTACGCGTCGATGACGCCCGCGAAGCTTGGGCATCCCAAATCTTCGCGTTGCGTGTAACCGAGGAAGAAAACCGGGCGCCGCAATTCACCTCGACACCGGAATTGAGTGTGCCGCAAGACCAATTGTGGTCGTACGCCATGAGCGCCGTTGATGCCGACAACGACGTTTTGACCTTCCAACTCATCAGCGCCCCCGCCGGTATGGCGATTAACGAAAATCGCCTGCAGTGGGAGCCGGAAACCCTGGGCGAATTCGAGGTTTTGGTCAGCGTGCGAGACGCCTACGCCGGCAGCGACGAACAGCGTTTCACCATCACCGTCACTGACCCACTTGGCAACCGCGCCCCGCGTTTCACCACCCAACCCCAGGTCGCCATCCCGGTCGATCAGGTGTGGATGTATTCCTTTGATGCTGAAGATGCCGACGGTGACGCCGTCACCTTTAGCTTAATCGAAGCACCGCAAGAGATGACGCTGCTCGGTCAAACGCTGAACTGGACACCGACCGAGATGGGTTTCGTTCAGGTCGCGATTTTGGCCGAAGACAACCAAGGCGCGCAGACAGAACAACGTTTTACGCTGACGGTTCAGTTCCAGGGCAACCATCCGCCGCGTTTCACCTCGGACCCAATCGTGACTGCCGAAGTCGGTCGCCGCTATTTCTACGACGCCCAAGTGGAAGATCTCGACGGTTACCCGATTGAGTTCAGCTTGGAGCAAGCCCCTACCACCATGACCCGTGATCGCTGGCGCGGTATTCTCACCTGGGAACCGACGATGGACGATCTGGGCGAGCACGAAATTACCGTGGTCGTCACCGACGCCCACGGCGCCCGCGCGCTGCAGCATTACACCTTGCGCGTGGTTGATCCCGGCGACATCACGCCACCGATCATCGGCCTCAACTATGACCGCACCGAATTCGATTTGGGCGAAACCTTTAACTTCAACGTCGCCACCCCGGACCGCGGCGATATTGCCACCATCGAAGCACGCCTCGGCGACCAAGCGATTGCGCTCGACGAGAATCTGTATGGTGCTTGGGTCAGCAACCAAAGCGGCGAATTACACCTGGTGGTCACCGCCCGCGACGACGCCGGCAACGAAGCTACCGCCCAAGGCACGATTTTCGTCGCCGACCCCAGCGACACCAACGCACCATTGGTCGCCATCCATACCCCGCAAAGGCACGGTACCATCACCGCGCCCACCGATGTCATCGCGACCGTTCAGGACGAACGCTTGAGCCATTGGGTGCTCGACATCACCCGCGCCGGCGAAGAATGCTACAAAACCATCGCTCGCGGCACGAATCAGTTGGACCACCAATCCGCCGGTCTGTTCGACACCAGCCTGTTGCGCAACGGCATGTACCACCTCCGTCTGTCGGCCTTCGACCAAGGCGGCAGCGCCACCGGCGATTTCGCCACCGTCATCCTCGCCGGCAAACTCAAAGCCGGCCATTTCGAAGTCGGCGTCAAAGATCTCGCCCTTCCCTTAAAAGGCATTCCCGTCGAATTGAACCGCCAGTACGATTCAAGCGACAAGTGCCCTGGCGATTTTGGTTACGGTTGGCGTCTCGCCGAACCCGATGTCCAGCTCAACATCAGCATGGCTCTATTCTGGGAACTCGACAAGCAGTACATCTGCGTCTCGCCCTCCGGTCATGTGAAGTATCCACCCTACGAATTTTGTAACGGTGTTGAGCTGCCTTATTACTGTGTCGCCGATAGTTACGCCCATTATGTCAGTGTCACCATGCCTGACGGTAGCACCGAAAGCTGGGATGTCGAAATTGACACGGTTGGCAATATCGAACGGACCTGTACCGAGATCGATGTGCCGCGCGGCGTCTCTTTCATCTTCAAACCACGGCCTGGCACCACCTCAACCTTGGAAATCACGGATCAACCCTACTACTTCTTCGCGCCCTTCCAGCAAGACGACGGCACCGTCGATTATTTGATTGTCGACGACGAATTCCGTCCCATGGATCCCAAAAACTTCCGCTTGGTCACCAAAGACAACATTGAGTTCCTGATCAACAAAGACACTGGTTTGCGCAGTATTCGGGATCTCGAGGATAACCGTGTCGCATACAACCGATTCGGGATCATGCACAGCGCCGGCATCGGTATTCGCTACGAACGCGACGCCGCCGACCGCATTGTGCGCGCCATCGACCCCGATGGCGAAAGCATCCACTACGGTTACGACGAACGCGGTGACCTGGTCAGCGTCACCAACCGCGAAGGCCACACCACCGGCTATCGCTACGACGCCAACCACAACCTCATCGAAGTCGTTGATCCCAACGGTGATATCCCCGCCAAATTGCATTACGACGAAACGGGGCGACTTGTCGCGCAGGAAGATCCCTACGGGAACCGCATTAACTACGACCATGACATTGAGGGGCGCCAAGAACGGATTACCGACCGCAACGGCGGCCTGCATGTGTACATCTATGACGAACAAGGATACGTCGTCCAGGCAACCGATCCATTGGGGTTCACCACCGCTTACGAATACGACGCCGGTGGCCATGAAATCGTTAAACGCGAAGCCGTCGGCACCGCCCTGGAGCGCCGCACCGAACGAACCTTTAACGAAGCGGGCCGTATTCTCACCGAAACCGATCCCGCCGGCCGCGTCACCACCTACACCTACGATGCCGGCGGCGATATCCTGCGTTACGACGGTCCCGGCGGTCTCGCCTACGATTTCGAATATGACAACTATGGCCGCATCGTCACCGTCATCGACCCCATGGGCGACACCAAAACCAACGACTACGACGGCTTGATCAAAACCATCACCGAACCTGGCGGTTTCATCCGCCGCGAACGTTATTCCCGGTTCGGCCGTTTGATCGAAGTGACCGATGCCGACGGCGCCGTTACCCGGATCACCGAAAACAGCCAAGGCCGCCGTCTGCGCGAAGAACGCGACATCGTTGATTCCGCCGGTGACATCGAAACCTTGGTCTGGCAGAACAGCTATGATCGCGACGGCCGCTTGCTCACCCATACCGATCCCCTCGGTGCCGTCACCCAACATACCTACGACGTAAACGGTCGCAAAATCAGTACGCGTGATGCCTTGGGTCGCGAAACCCGTTTCGTGTATGCCCCCAACGGCAAAGAAGTGCGCCGCATTTTGCCGGACGGCACCCACCTCATCACCACCTACGACGCCGAAGGCCAACCCCTCAGCCAAACCTCAACCTTTGGCGCCGTCACCCACAACGAATGGGACGCCGCCGGACGCCTCGTTGCCACCACCGATGCGCAAGGCGCTACTGTGCGCTTTGGTTACGATGCGCTGCACCGACAAACCGACAGCTTCGACCCCCAAAACCGCCATACCCAGTATGTGTTCGACAACCTAAACCGTAAAACCGCCGTCATTGATGCCGCCGGAGCCGTCACCGCCACCGAATACGACGCCGCCGGCAACCCAATCCGCAAAACCAAACCCAGCGGGCACGTGACCGAAACCGAATACGACGCCAAAGGTCGCCGCACCCGCATTATCCACGGCGACGGCGGTCTCGAACGATTCGCATACGATGCGCGCAACCAACTCATCCAAAAAACCGACCAGCTCGGTTTTGTCACTCGCTTCGAATACGACGCCAATCAACGGTTAACCGACGTTTTCGACGCCGCCGGCGGCGTGACCTCGTTCAGCTACGACACGCTTGGCCGTGAAATCGCCGTCACCGACGCCGAAGGCCGCACCACCGAACGGCGTTACGATCCGCTCGGCCGTGTCACGCGCCGCATCTTACCCGACGGCCGCTTCGAACGTTTTACCTACAACTTGTTGGGCAACCAAACCCAACACACCGATTTCAGTGGTCGGACCACCAACTTTGTTTACGACCAAGACAACCGCCTACGCGAACGCCGTTACGCCGACGGTAGCGTCCATCGTTTTGAATACGACGCCTTGGGTCTGCTCAGGTTATCGGCAAGCCCCGACCGGCAACGGAACTACGACTACAGCGTCACCGGCCGGCTAACACGCATAACAAACGACAACGGTACCTGGATCGACTACGGTTATAACGACGCCGGGTTCTTAACCGACGTCACGACCCCCTTCGGTCAAACCCTTTCCAGCTACAACAACGCCGGCAGACGCGATAGCATCACCTCGGCTGAAGGTGAAACAACCCACTTCGCCTACGACGCCGACGGCTGGATCGACACCGTCACCTTCCCCAACGGCAATGTCGCCCACACCACCCACGATGCAGCCGGCCGGGTGACAACCAACGATTTAGTCGACGCCACCGGCAACCTACTCGCCGCCTACGAGGCGCAATACGACTTGCGTGGCAACCGGACAGCTCTTACCGAGGCCGATGGTTTCACACGCACGTACCAATACGACGCTCTCTCGCGTTTGACCGAAGAACGCATCAGCGATCCAAACCAAGCCGGCGAAGATGTGTTTCTTTTCGAATACGATGCCGTCGGCAACCGCGTGCGCAGCACCTTTAACAACGAAGACACCATCGCCGTCTACGACGTCACCGACCGTCTGGAAACCACCGAAACGGCGGCGGAAATAACCACTTACCACTACGATGCCAACGGCAACCTCATCCGTGAGGATCGTCCGGACGGCAGCGCCGCATACGCCTACGACGCCGCCAACCGGCTGGTCGAAGCCTTAACCGACAACGGCACGGCTGAATACTTCTACGATGATCGCGGCAACCGCATTGCAGCGGTGATCAACGGCGAACGCACCGACTACTTGGTCGACACCAACCGTACCTACGCGGCGGTGCTGGCCGAAATCAGCCCCAATCGCGGCCCGCCGACCGTCACCTACACCATCGCCGACCGCCTCATCAGCCAACACCGCAACGGTGACACAAGCTACTACCACCGCGACCCACACCAAAACATCACCCAGCTCAGCGACAGCAGCGGCGCCGTCACCGACCGCTACCGCTACAACGCCTGGGGCGACCTCAGCGACCAAAGCGGCGACACAACCAACGCCTACCGCTACACCGGCGAGCGCTACGACAGCCACACCGGCTGGTACTACCTACGCGCCAGGTATATGGACCCAGGCCAAGGCCGCTTCACCACCATGGACCTCTATCCTGGCCGCGCCTACGCCCCACTCACCCTCAACAAATACCTCTACGCCGACGCCAACCCCGTCAACAACATCGACCCCACCGGTTACTTCAGCCTCGGCGACATCAGCGCCGCCAACGGCATCCGCAACATCCTTTCTGACATTCAAGTCAACACAGGGATGAACCTGTTGGATGCAGGAAAAGAGAAGGACGCCGACAAAGTCGCCAGAAACTTTGGCATTTCGGTTGGAACAAATATTGGAACTCTTGCAGCAATACCGATTGTTTTCAAGTTAAGTACCACCTTCTCGAAATTAAGATCGCTTGGTGGAGCAAGGAAGATCTGGATTGGAAACCAATTAAAAAAAGATTGTGTTTGGTGCTCAACTAAAATGGCTGAGAAAATGGGTTTTCCTCTAGATGTTGTCCCAAAAAACAGTACCTTACCAGGCATAATAAATATATTCCCCGGAGAATCAACTCACTATGTTTTTCGGTTCGAGAACGGTGATATTTTTGATGCTGCAGTTTTGTACAATATACTACTTACGAATAATTCAATACCCGAAGGGCTAGTATTTTTAAAACATGTCGATACATTTTCCTCTGAAGAATATGCTATAATCGAGGAGATTCTTAGGTATTTTCTTGTCGAAGGTAAAAAATTATGAAAAAGCTAGTGTTAGGCATATGCGGCTCACCTGGCAGTGGTGCTGGCTACTTCTGTCAAAACATGCATGATCTGAAGAACATAAGCTTCAGCAGGACTTTGATAAACAGAGCAGACACTCTTAAGGAGATTTCTTTTGATTTCCAGAATACGAACATTGTAATCAGAGAAATCGAATCACCCTGCTTTTATCTTGACAATTGCTTTGAGTATTTAAATAATAATTCTGATAAAATTATATTCTGCGTGCCGCAAGTAGACTTTCTTTTCGAAGCATCAGAAAGAACCACAAATGCCTTTTTGACGTACGCTTCTCGAGCAGGCCTGAACAGGAAATTGATAGCATTAGTGAACGATCCTTACCTTGGTAAATCTTCCCGAGGATATTTAGACAAATCGTTGTTTAGTGATATTTTCTCAGAATTAAATCTTGGATCAGATGTATTTTTCACGCAAATCGGAAAGGATCTCACTGAAACAAAAAAAGAGGATCTTTTCGCCATTTATAAAACCGCCATACTTGTATAGGTCAAATAAACCAAATAAAAAAAAACAATGAAAACTACGAGTCCCGACAGAATAAAACCAACCTCCTTCTGCTATCATGAAAGCCATCTATACATCGCACATCATGCGAAATCCAAATTTCCTAAATTGTAGAAACAAAGCCAGTAACCCGTTTTCTTCATAACAAGCTAAGTTGGGGGTTCTGTTTTTTATCCTGTCCTTCAATGAGTTCCCACCGGGAGCACCGCTATCACTACACCGTGACCGGCCGCTGGGCCCGCATCACCAACGACAACGGCACTTGGATCGACTACGGTTATAACGACGCCGGGTTCTTAACAGACGTCACGACCCCCTTCGGTCAAACCCTTTCCAGCTACAACAACGCCGGCAGACGCGAAAGCATCGCCTCGGCTGAAGGTGAAACAACCCACTTCGCCTACGACGCCGACGGCTTGATCGACACCGTCACCTTCCCCAACGGCAATGTCGCCCACACCACCCACGACGCGGCCGGCCGGGTGACGACCAACGATTTAGTCGACGCTACCGGCAACCTGCTCGCCGCCTACGAGGCGCAATACGACTTGCGTGGCAACCGGACAGCTCTCACCGAGGCCGATGGTTTCACACGCACGTACCAATACGACGCCCTCTCGCGTTTGACCGAAGAACACATCAGCGATCCAAACCAAGCCGGCGAAGATGTGTTCCTTTTCGAATACGATGCCGTCGGCAACCGCGTGCGCAGCACTTTCAACAACGAAGACACCATCGCCGTCTACGACGTCACCGACCGTCTGGAAACCACGGAAACGGCGGCGGGAATAACCACTTACCACTACGATGCCAACGGCAACCTCATCCGCGAGGATCGTCCGGACGGCAGCGCCGCGTACGCCTATGACGGCGCCAACCGACTGGTCGAAGCTTTAACCGACAGCGGCACGGCTGAATACTTCTATAATGATTGCGGCAACCGCATTGCAGCGGTCATCAACGGCGAACGCACCGACTATTTGGTTGACACCAACCGCACCTACGCGGCGGTACTGGCCGAAATCAGCCCCAATCGCGGCCCGCCAACCGTCACCTACACCATCGCCGACCGCCTTATCAGCCAACACCGCGACGGTGACACAAGCTACTACCACCGCGACCCGCACCAAAACATCACCCAGCTCAGCGACAGCAGCGGCGCCGTCACCGACCACTACCGCTACAACGCCTGGGGCGACCTCCGCGACCAAAGCGGCGACACAACCAACGCCTACCGCTACACCGGCGAGCGCTACGACAGCCACACCGGCTGGTACTACCTACGCGCCAGGTATATGGACCCAGGCCAAGGCCGCTTCACCACCATGGACCTCTATCCTGGCCGCGCCTACGCCCCACTCACCCTCAACAAATACCTCTACGCCGACGCCAACCCCGTCAACAACATCGACCCCACCGGTTACTTCAGCCTCGGCGACATCAGCGCCGCCAACGGCATCCGCAACATCCTTTCTGACATTCAAGTCAACACAGGGATGAACCTGTTGGATGCAGGAAAGGAAAAAGACGCCGACAAAGTAGCCAGGAACTTTGGTATTTCGGTTGGAAGTAATGTTGGCTTTTTGGCCGCATTACCAGTTGTTCTGAAACTTTCAAGTCAGTTCGCAAAATTACGTTCGTTAGCGAGCGCTAGAAAGCTAAATATTGGGCAACAAAGTTGGAACGATTGTGTTGCTTGCTCAGTCAATATGGCCAAAAAGCTCGGTATAGACCCTGTAGAGGTCTCTAAGGCAAGCGGCAAAGCCGGAATTATGAACATCTTCCCCTATGAATCGACACATTATGTTCTCAGATTAGAATCAGGAGAAATTTACGATGCTGCGATATATTTCAACATCTTACAGAACAACAATGATATAATACCAGAAGGCTTAGAGTGGCTTGCGAAAATAGACACATTCACCCCGGAAGCATATGAGGAAATAGAAAAACTACTACGACATTTCATCATAAAGGAACTACCATGAAGTCTTTTACCCTGGGAATATGCGGCGCGCCGGTAAGTGGGTCAGGTCACTTCTGTAGAAATGTAAAAGATTTCTTTGGCGCCACCTATTCGAAAAGAATGTTTATCGGAACGGACTTAATAAAAGAATCTAACCTAACACTGCCTACAGCAAATATCAAAATCAATGAGTTTGTCACTCCTTTGTTCCATATGTCTGAATGTTTCAACTGGTTGGGTAAAAATTCAGATATAATTTTATTCATGATATGCAAACAGAAGCATCTTTTCAAGAGCTCGAAAGGAACCATTGATTCACTCAGGGAAAACATCTTAGAAAAATCAAAGACAAATGTCATAATCGCAATAAATGATCCTTTTTCCAATAGATCACCCAATGGTTATGCTTCGGAGGAAGAATTTCCGGAGTTATTATCGACATTGAGTAGATTTTACGGGCCAGTCATTTCAAGGATTGGACGCTACCATGAAGAAACCAACTTTACTGATATTGAACATGTTTTAGACTTAGCTACTAACTTATACGATTGTTGATAAACTAAAACTCTAATAAAACGCGGTATATCAAACATTTTCTTTACGACTGAACTTACCGATTTTTGGCGACAAAGTCGCAAAACCTTTTGCCTGCAGTATCTCGTGATAATACTAGCCATACCTACCAGAATACCTGTTCTATTCCAGTCCGTTACGAACCTATTCTTGACGCGTTTTTAGTTAAAACTTTCGCGATTTAACCTAAACTGAGCGATTCGGGTGGATGAAATACACCAACGGGAACCTAACCCGCGGGGACCGCCCCGACGGCAGCGCCGCTTATGCTTACGACGGCGCTAACCGGCTGGTCGAAGCCTTGACCGAGCAGGGCGTGGCCGAGTACTTCTGCGATGATCGCGGCAACCGCATAGCCGACGTCATCAACGGTGAGCGCACCGATTATTTGGTCGACATAAACCGTACCTACGCGGCGGTGCTGGCCGAAATCAGCCCCAATCGCGGCCCGTCGACCGTCACCTACACCATCGCCGGCCGCCTCATCAGCCAACGCCGCGACGGTGCCACAAGCTACTACCACCGCGACCCACACCAAAACACCTGAGTTGAGCGATTCTGTTTTTGAACAGTGCAGTTGAGTTGCTGTTTCTCAAAAAACGACGTTAGACAGAATAAATGTTCAAAGCTGAGCTTTTTATCTTCGATACGGGAGGCGTTTTGCCCGCTCACGCAGCGCGTCGCGGTTGATTTTTTGAATTCTCGGCTGATTTAGGTCGCGAATGCGTCATCAAGACGCATTTCTCCTGTCTTTGAAAGAAAACTCTGGGTGCTTCCCTAAAGAAAGACAGGCGG
>JAUIFE010000005.1 GCA_030429565.1 Holophagae bacterium
TTAGCGATGGCGCAGGGAAGGTTGGAAGAGGCGTTGTCGATAAGGCGAGAAAAGCAGTTACCGATTTTCGAGAAGTTGGGGGATGTGCGGTCGGAAGCGGTGACGTGGGGGGAAATCGGAGATGTAGCGATGGCGCAGGGAAGGTTGGAAGAGGCGTTGTCGATAAGGCGAGAAAAGGAGTTACCGATTTTCGAGAAGTTGGGGGATGTGCGGGAGGAAGCGGTGACGTGGGGTCGTATCGGAGATATAGCGATGGCGCAGGGAAGGTTGGAAGAGGCGTTGTCGATAAGGCGAGAAAAGGAGTTACCGATTTTCGAGAAGTTGGGGGATGTGCGGTCGGAAGCGGTGACGTGGGGGAAAATAGGTGACATAGCGATGGCGCAGGGAAGGTTGGAAGAGGCGTTGTCGATAAGGCAGGAAAAGCAATTACCGGTATGCCAAAAGTTAGGCGATAGCCGTGAGATCGCCATTTGCCAGACTATGATGGCTCAATTGTTGGTGATGCTGGACATTGAGGGCCGGCAAGGCGAAATTGCGGCCTTTTTGATGGATTCATTCAAACGAGCAACGGTGATGGCGATTCCGGAAAGGGACCCGATCGCTAAAATCATGAATGGTTTCATTCATCTGTTGTCGGAAAAAGAGGGCGTCGCTGTGGACATTGTGGCCCGCCGTCTTTTTCCTGAAATCTTTTTGGACGATGAACCTGAATCGGATGGGTAATCCCTCTTGCTCGCCGTCGGCAAAAATACCTCTCACCGGAAATGACATCGCGGACTGCGAACGAAGTTGGGTTCAGGCGGACCCGTCGCCTGTTACCTCGCCTCAAAACCACACCGGCCGGCGTTACGGCCGACCGGTGGGTAAACGACCAACGCCTAGCGACAGTCGCTGTCCGGCGTGTCGGCCACGACGGTGTCGATGTGCTCGAAGTAACCGCCGCCCGGGATCGGCGTGGTGCCGCTGTCGCCGGCGAGGTCGCCGATGGTGAACGTTTGGTTTTTGGCGATGCCCGCGCGTTCGTAGGCTTCGATGTCGGTGTCGGCATTGCCATAGGCGCGGAAAATCGTCAAACCCGCGTCTTTCAATTCCTGCAACACCGCTGTTTTGTAGTCGGCGGTGCGGAAGATGCTGTCCTCATTGCTCAGCGCCGTGCGCAGCGTGTAATCCGGCAGGTGCATGTAGTCGCGCAACCACTGGCGCGAACCTTTGGCGTACCAGTAGGGCCGCGCCGTCAGGAACACCGGGTGGTAACCCAAGGCCAGGTAGCGTTCGACCAATTCGCCGGCGCCCGCGCGCGGTTCGGCGTATTCGATGCCGGTGTAGTCGAGAATGGTTTCCAAATCGTCGATGGTCAGGGTTTCGTCGATGTCGAACACGACCGCTTGGGTACCGGGCGCGACCACACGCACGTAGGCGTTGGTGCTGCTGAGGTCACCCATGACGACCATTTTGACGACGTAGGTGCCTTCGGCAAGGGCGGGTAGGTCGACGTAAATTTTGCCGTCGCTGTTGGTGGCGTAACGGCCCAGCATGTGCCAATCGCCCAGGGTTGGGCCGTAGATGTAGGCCTGCACCCATTCGTATTCCAGGTCTTTGTGGAACACGATGCCGTAATCGAACTTGCCGGTCAGTTGCGACGGGCGGTCGGCGGCGACAACCACATCGTGACCCATGTGGAAGGGTACATCCTTGGCGAGCCAAGTGTTCCAGAACAGTCGGAAACGTTCGCGTTGGGGAAAGTCAAACGGCGGCGGGTTCTCGATTTCGGCGTGGTCGGTGCAAACGGGTTGGGCGAAGGCGCCGGTGAAAGCCAGGCCGGCGAATAAGGTGCAAGCGAGCAGCCACTTAGCGGCGTGCTTGGGCATAGAAGGCATCATGGAATTTTCTCCTCTCGTGATACGAAAACAATGAAATGAAACAGGAAAAAGCACCCCAACCGGCGTGGGCAAAGCACGCGCGTGATACGGAACAGCAAAACAGTTGGGGGACACGAAAGGTGGAATAGGATTCTATCGAAGCCGGGATGTGTTGGCTAGGTGTTTACTTGTCTGACCAGTTGAATTTGTGTGATTGATTACTTTGTGAAGCGCGTGTTTGTTTTGGGTTGGGTTTGGGTGAGGTGGCTGTTTGTTTAGGGTGAGGTGGGGCCTGGATGGGTTTTCGGTGAATTGGTGTTGGATGGGAATGTAGGTAAAAGCGATTGAGGGGTATGGGCGGTGGCGTAGGTGTTGGATGGGAATGTAGGTAAAAGCGATTGAGGGGTATGGGCGGTGGCGTAGGTGTTGGATGGAAAAGTAGGTAAAAGCGATTGAGGGGTATGGGCGGTGGCGCAGGTGTTGGATGGAAAAGTAGGTAAAAGCGATTGAGGGGTATGGGCGGTGGCGCAGGTGTTGGATGGAAAAGTCGGTAAAAGCGATTGAGGGGTATGGGCGGTGGCATTTTGTGGCGCCCCTCCAGGGCGCTGGTGGTGTTGACTCCAGGGACCCAGGGTTAAAACCCTGGGCTGTTATGTGTCGCCCCGTTGGGGCTACCGGGCGTGGTTCGCCTCACGGCGAACGTTTAAATTAAGTGTGGTCCAAAGGTGGCGGTGTGGGCGTCCCTACAGGACGCCCCGGGTCACGTGATGGGGCGGGCATGGCGGTGTTGGCGTTCCGCAACCGCGATTGGGGTGTGGTGATGGGGCGGGCATGGCGTTGGTGGCGTTTCGCAACCGCGATTGGGGTGTGGTGATGGGGCGGGCATGGCGTTGGTGGCGTTTCGCAACCGCGATTGGGGTGTGGTGATGGGGCGGGCATGGCGGTGTTGGCGTTTCGCAACCGCGATTGGGGTGTGGTGATAGGGCGGGCATGGCGGTGTTGGCGTTTCGCAACCGCGATTGGGGTGTGGTGATAGGGCGGGCATGGTGGTGTTGGCGTTTCGCAACCGCGATTGGGGTGTGGTGATAGGGCGGGCATGGCGTTGGTGGCGTTTCGCAACCGCGATCCGGGTGTGGTGATGGTGCAGGCATGGGGGTGTAGGCGTCCCGCAACGACTGCTCGGGTCCAGCTTGTCGGGTAAATTACAAATGTTCCGGACGATGGTGCCGGCAGCGGCGCTGGAGGTGCCGCCGCGACCCATGCCGAAAAGGGGGCTTCAAATGAATGTGAGGCAACGCCGAACCTCATCCAGCGGTGCCGAAGGTACCACACATAACAGCCCAGGGTTTTAACCCTGGGTGCTTGGCGTTCCCGAACCGCAGGCGCCGGCGGTGCCGGTACCAGAGGGCGTTTGCCATGTCGCCATGCAGGCGCCGGTGCGGGTATCGGATGACGTCGCGGCCAATGGATCCCTGGTTGCGTGGCGCGCTGCGAAATGGGCAAAAAAAATGCGACCGATACCCTGATCAAGTACCGGCCGCGGAGGCTCACACACTAACTCAGTAGGAGAAAAACGGTAGGGGAAAAAAGAAGCGACCGACGGAAAACCACGCGTCGGCCGCATAGGCTCACACACTAAACGTTGGTAATTTTTGGGGCGACGGGCAAAAGGGGCGTCACGCGAGCAAATCGAGAATTTGCGCTTCGGCGGCCAGGGCCTCTTTAAGCGTTGAAACTTGTGCTTCCATTTGGACTTCGGCCGCACTTTGGGCACTGACCACTTCCGGCAACACGTATCCCTCGGAAATGCGTTGCGAGGTGAGGTCGAGCAGGGCCCGCGAGCGGTCGATCCCGGCAAGTGCGCTACTGACGGCGTCCATGGTTAAGCCAAAATGTCGAGGGCGCTTTTTTCGACCTCGTTAATCGTGCGAATGGTTGCGAATTGCGCTTCGGCCTCGCGTTGGGCCAGTTTGGAGTTGACGATGGGTTCGGTATCCAAATTACCGTTGGCCAGTTCACGCGATGACGCGTTGAGTTTGTTGGTTGCCCGGTGTAAGCCGCCGAGCGCGGCGTTAATGCCTTCAATCATGACCTACATTTCGGACGGATGTGAGTCAGACTGAAGTCTGAAAGTGGCAAAAGGCGATTGTTTACGATTTCTTTACATAAGTTGCCTGCGTTGGAAAACCGTTGCCATCCAACAATCACGGCTAACATTTTGTTTTCCAGTCGGTCAGCGTTCGGGTTTGGGACCAGATTGACGCAAACCGCCCTTGCCGCACCGACGCGGCGCGCGCCGAACCAAAAATTTAAACCTAAATGGTGCGATTTCGCCGCCAAGAATCGCTCCATTCAGGTTAAAGGCTCAGGTGGCTTCCTTTCCTTTTCCTGCACGGCACCGTCACGCGTGCGGCCGGTGCGTGTCGGGCGTTTGCTTGGCTTCATCCCGGCACCAAAACAAAAATAAAAAAAGTTTGGGAATTTTCGTTCGTGGGTTGTCTGGTCCATTGATCCCACACGGAACGGCCGTTCGTCGATGGTTTTGATCGGTTTCTCTTTTGGAACCGCCGGCCGTGCTGTGTCTCCGAATTCATCCCCAACAAAGTTGAACCCATAAGGAGTTTTACTATGGTTCGTTTACAGAAAATGCCGGCAGCCGTGGCCTGTTTGTTGCTACTGTGCGGCTGCTTATTGGCGGAAGCACCGGTCATTCCTATTAAGTGGTCGGACAACGTAGCAGCAACTAACCAAGTACCAGAATCGTTCACTGAAAAAGATAATGTGGTCGTTCACGTAACCGGCTTTAATTTCTTTCGCTACAACCTTGAAGCCGACATCAGTACTGAAACCTTAATGGTTTACCAAGAACTCAACAAACTATGGCAACAGGTATTTGGTTTTGATGGATTGGCCCAAATAGGAAACCGTCTTAGCGCCGCTGGTTTAAGCGACCAAGAGTCCCCCTTCCTTCAGGCGATAAGGTTGTGGCGGGAGAAGCTTGACGGTACAAATCGTGACGTCGATACATTTCTGCAAGATAGAACGGCGGTTACTTTAGCTGACGGAGATGAAGCACTCATTCAGGCAAAAGTGACCGAAACCCTTGCGGCGATGGGCGAATTGGAAGGCCTGCGTGCTAAGACTTGGCAGCAAACATTGGCGGACCCAACCATTTCTGAAAACTACTACGCCCATATGTTGTTCCAAATGCAGCTTGAAACCCATCGACAGGTTTTGGCCAAGTTGGGCGAGTTCATTCAGGCCGGTCGCCTTTGTGTTAATGGCAAAAAGATCTCTGCCGGTCGCCAACCTGCCGGCACCTTGGTGATGGTGACCTTAAAGGTGACGCCGCGTCACCCAGGTTTTGAGAACAAATTGAACAAAACGAATCGTGGGTACTCCTTCAACTACTTTGTCAAATCCAAGTTCGCGCTCGTGTTTCACGCCGGTTTTGCCTACAGCGACTTGGCCGATGTCGAGTTTGACCAAGTCAAAACCCTGTTGGGCGATTCGTCGGGTAATCCCTTAGAAGGTCTTTCGGACCAATCCCTTTATCAGCGGATTAAAGACGAAGAGGCCTCGAAAGAGATGACGGCGTTCCTGAGCTACGAGTTTCAATCCTGGGACAAGATGAGCCAGGGGCTGATGGTCGGCATTGGGACCGATTTGGAAGAGGTCGGTGAAAAGCTTTACTTCTGCTTGTCCTATCGTTTTAAGCAGCGTTGGGTACTGAGTGCCGGTGCGGTGACCGGCGAAGTGGTGCAAGGAATGGACGAAGATGGGAACGAAACGGGCATCGACCTGGTGACAACAATCGAAAAAACCGAGAAATGGGGCGGGTTTGCCGCGTTATCGCTAACCCTATTCTAACGACCCTAAGGGTGCGGCGGTCAGACGCATGATCGCTGATCGCCGGTTCCCTCAAGCCAAGCCTATGGGTGTCTGACATTGCCTAATTAGGAACCAACAAGAAACACCTCTTGGCGGCGCCTCCGCTCAATCTACCGGGTTGCAGCGTGGTGTGAAAATGGCGGCCGTCCTTTACAAGTACGCGCCCGGCGCTACTTCGATCCGGTTTCTCAACCCATTTAGGGCCAATGCCTTGTGCGATTGGATTTACTCGAATTGCACACTGTTAGGTAGGGGGCTGTCATCGAGTCCTACGGCCAACGCACGTATGACGCACCTGTGGGCTTTCACCAGTGCGGCGCGTCCGCTTCCCAGGCGGTCGCGTCGTTTCGCACGCATTTTTAAGGAGCAGACGCCATGCGTTCAGTACCGTTTCCGCCATTGCCACCCTTGTTTCCCAATCCGTCAGTCCGTCCCCCGATCCCGGCCTGGCTTAACGCGCCGAGCAACCTCACCGACAGCCTTGATTTACGCTCGGGTTGTTGGTTACTGAATTGGTACGAACCCCGCGCCGAGGGAACAGGTCCGCTCTTTCAAGGCAGCTTGCGCCTAGAGCGTCAGGCCGGCCGGCTGCGCGCCAGTGGCGACCTGTACCGGGTCGCCGAGCAAGGGCCGCGCCTACCTGCCGCCGAGGTTCCCGTTTTTGCCATCGACGATTACCTGCGTTACCTGCGCATCACCCAGATGCAAGCAAGTCCGTCGGGCGACGAGATGCGGTTTTCCTGGCAACCGTTCCGCTTTTCCGAGGGGTCCGATCCGTGGCGCCGTGAGCCCTCTCTGCACGCGGTGTTGGCCCAGGTTCCGGCATCGCCGCGTTACCCACGCGCCCACGTCTTGGCCGGATCGGTGATGGACGAGGACGGCGAGGCCGTTGCATGGATAACGCTGGGTTGGGTATCGGCCGCCTTGCGTCGCGCTGTTCTTGAAATGGACGCCGTTGTCAATGTGCCCCTGCCGCAACGCAATCGTGCCGGTCAGACCTGGAAGGATTTTTTTGACGCCGTCGATTGGGATCTCCAAGTGGTGACCGGCGACGATGCCGTGCCGGATCAGGCAGGGGGCATGTGGAGTGATGGGCAGCTTCACGATGCCATGTTGTGCGCACGTAACCGCCATACTGATCTCGATCAGGAATGGCGCTATCACTTGTTTTGCGTGCCGCGTCTCCGGTCGACCTCGCGTGGGATCATGTTTGATGCACGGGGAACGGATGCCAACGGCGTGCCCCGCGAAGGCGCGGCCATTGCGGCGAATTGGCCCATTCCCAAAGAACCCAAATGGGGGACCGTGGCCGGCTTGTCTTTTGGTAAGGCCGAGGATCCTTATCTGCGGACCGCCGTGCACGAAATCGGCCACGCCATGGGTTTGCATCACAACCACAGTGATTTGGGGTTCATGAATACCACCGGCGTTATTGCCGAGGCTGCCTTACCGGGCACCTTCCCGGCCAATGTGCAGTGGGATTTTAACCGCCTGGATGCCGATCACCTGCGCCACGAGCCGGACATTGTGGTTCGTCCCGGGGGCATGGGTTTTTTCCAGATCCACCGCAACGGGTTGTTGACGGATCGAGGCCGGAACCATCCCGATTTGGTCCTTTCGGCCGAGCCCTTGCGGGATGTGGTTCCCTTAGGTGCGCCGGTTCGTATCGGCCTCACCCTGACCAACAAGGGTGACAGCGCGGTGGTGATTCCCAATCGGCTGGGTTTGGCCGGCGGCTGCTTGTTTGGCTCGGTCACGGGACCGAACGGCGGGCGGCACGAATTTTCGAGCTTGAAAACACACCTCGGCGATGGGACCTGTGTCGAACTGGCGCCGGGCAAAGCCACCACCCACTGGTTGACCTTGTGGCGTGGCGGTGGCGGCGCGTTGTTTCCGGGTCCCGGCTTGTATCAGGTGGCACTGGTGCTTGCCGGCGAAGGCGAGCCGGGTTTCACCAAAACCGCCGACTGCACGTTGCTGGTAACAGATGCACGGGATGACGACCATGCTCTGGCGGCCAAGACACTGCTCAGCGAGCCGGAGACCTTGCCCTTGATGGTGTTTGGTGGCACGCGCTATGCCGCCGGTCTTAAGGCAATCAGGAAGGCCTTAGACATACCCGCGCTTTTTTCCCACTGGGCTTATATCGCCGCGCGCCTGCTGGTGGACCAAGGCGTGGATGAGGCCGCCGCCCGCAAGCAAGTCGTCACTTTGCTTAAGCAAGCGATCATGTCACCGACCGAAAAGAAAAAATCCGAATCGTTCACCTAAACAACGAGGGCGGCCAAGCGGTCGCCCACTTATCTGAGGCAGAGCGTATTGGTCGGCTGGGCCTCGTTTCACTTTTTCTTCTAAAAAAACCACGCCGGTTGTTGATCGCCGGCTGAGATCCCGCCTTCTTGTCGCTCGAAAAGAAAGGTGGTGAGACACGCGAGTGCTGCACCAACACCTAAACCGAGCAAAGCTCTGTGGGTTGTATCTCTTTTACCTAACCTGAGCGATTTCGCCGCCATGAATCGCTCAATTCAGGCTAAAGCGCCCTGCATCGAAGTTCCTTGTTTGGTGTGGGCTTCACGTTTTCAAACCAAAGGTAGCTACTTTAGTTTGTTGAAAATTTTGGATCGAAGAATATTAGATTGACAGGGGTTTGTGATGGGGCTTATACCTGAACTGAGCGATTCTTGGCGGCGAAATCGCACAATCTGTTGGGCTGCAACGTCTCGTAAAAATGCTCGCCGTACTTGCCAGTACGCGTCGTGCGCGACCCCGGTGGCTTTTCCAACACATTTCGCTCCAACAATTTGCGCGATTTCATCCACCCTAATCGCTCAGTTCAGGTTATAACAGAACTTATACTAGCCCTAAATTCAGGAGAAAGAGATGCGACGAGCTTTTGGTCGGGTTCTTGTTCTTTTATGCTTGTTGGTTGGTTCTAACGTCGGTTCGAGTACGCCGATTTGGTTTTTAAACCAGTTTTGGGAAATCAAAAAATATCATTGTCAATGCCGGTGCGCTTCCTTCGAAATTCGATGCAAAATTTGGTTCTGCGCGCCTCAGCCGGCACCTACACGTACCTGTACTAAAATGTTCCAAGACGATTGCACCGGATGACCCTTGTTATGCGACGGGACCTCTTTGTGAGGGAATATGCGATTCACCATGATCTTGGCGACAGGGTTTAAATCACTTACCTTTTTTCTAATTTCAACATGCGTCATCGTTAATGGATTCTGTTTAGAAAGACAAACCGATATAACCTTTGATAATGTAAAGCGTCTGTCCGAGATTTTTGAGTTTCAGGTTGCTTTCACCGTTGAACAAAATGAACATGTTGTATTCGACATGCCGCGATTTGTTTTGATGACCGAAAACGGCTACTTCCTGAGTGACGAGCAAGGCCAATCACTGATGCGTTATCACGCCGACGGCAGTTTTGATCGGATGGTTGCCGTCAAAGGTGAAGGTCCGCAAGAGGTGCAACGCCTTAGCTTTGCCGCACGTATGTTTGACGGTCAGGTCGGCGTTTTTGACCACATTCGCAGCCGTATTTTGGTGTTTTCGGAGGCGGGCGATTATCGCTGCGCGCTGGACTTGCGTTACTTGCGATTGCAAAACCATGCCGCCCACGTTGTGGGCAGCGCTTTTGCCTGGCCGCGTCGCGATGCGCTTTTTTTAGGCAATGTCATCGTAAATGGGCAACCTGATACGCAGGCCGCCTGGACTCGTGTTAAGTGGGCATCCTCCGAGCGGGTTCAAAGCCTCACACCGACCCAGTGGGTTGCCGGCAGACCGCGTGCGTTGGAGGCTCAATTTGGTTCCGGTGTATCCGACCAACTGGTACTTGTCGATGATCAGGTTTGGTTGGGACACCTGTATCTACCTCATTTTGAACGTGTGGCAAAGGGGAAAACGTCTACGACTCAAATCCGTGTTCCCAACGCTTTGACAGAAGAGGATTACCAAGGCTTGGATCTCCGCGACCATCGTCGTCTGATGGAAATGACCAATGCCAAGGGGACGATTCACGGCATGTTGGTTTTTAATCGATTTGTGTTAGTGAAAGTCGGCGTATTGGGTTGGGTTCCCTTTGATCATAAAGGACGGCAGTTAGCGCCACGTCGTATTCGTTCGCGCATCGTCCGTTTCGCCGATTCTCAAGGGGATATCGCCCTCGTCGCAGCAAGGCAAGTTGACATGCGTATTTGGAAGGACTTGTATGGGGAATCCTTCGCCCTTGCCGACGCTCAGGTTCCACCCGATCCCGATCAGCCAATGTTGGTGCTGCTTCGCCTCAAAGCGGCTTATCGTTGAGTATCGTTGAGGTCGCCGCCGTTGTGTGAGGTTCAGGTGGTTGCCACGGGTTGGCCTCACTGCTTGGTTTCTTGCGTGTTAGCGGCTGTCCGCCGCGAAAAGCGACGGGCACCGGAAGCTTTTTTGCCGTTGATCCTCGTTTCGCACTGTTGGGAAATTGTGAAGAAATGTTGCCGCAACGCTTGTGTTTGCCGCCGACCTTGTTCAAAATGCAGGGGACCTTTGGGTCACGCGCGTTTTCACTCCTTATTTTGGTGAGTCACATTTAATGAAACGCGTTTGACGGCGGTTGGCTGCTTGCACCATTTCACAACGATGCGTTTCAGTGGTTGGTCCTGAGACTCGGACGAAGCTAGGCTTTGGGACACGCCCCCAAAACCCTCGGCGTTTGTCGCGACCTGATCCGTTGCGTGCGGATTCGTCCCGTTTTGCGTATGATCGCGATGGCTTGCACCACGACCGCCCGCACGGCGACCTTTGACACCACACCTGGTTGCCGCCCTCGGATGGAGATGGAATGGATTTACTCAGCCAATTAAATGAAGGGGCGCTGCAAGACCTTAAGCTTGTCCCCACAATGATTAACCTGGCCCTGGTGTTGCTCCTCGGCCAAGTGCTTGCGTGGCACTACCTCACGTTTTCCCAGGTCCTTTCCAATAAACGGAAATTCGCGCGCCTGTTTGTGTTCATCGCCGCCACCACCATGATGGTGATCTCGGTGGTCAAAACCTCACTGGCCCTGTCGCTCGGTTTGGTTGGCGCGCTGTCGATTATTCGCTTCCGCACACCGATTAAAGAACCCGAGGACCTGTCTTATTTGTTCCTCGCGCTCGCCACCGGCATCGGCATCGGCGCCGACCAGCGTGCCGCCACCATCCTCATGTTCGGCGGTATCCTCGGTGTGCTCACGCTGACCAACCTGATGCGGGCCCGCAAAGACCAAGCGCCGCGCGTTTACGCCAGTGTGTCCACGCCGCTGACAACGGTTGACGACGAAACGCTCGACAGCGAAACCGGCCTCGATGTGTTGCTTAAAAAGGTACGTGAAGGTTCGGTCAGTGCCGACCTGCGCCGCGTCGACAGCCAAGAAGGCATGCTCAACGTCACCTTGATCCTCGATTTGGTCGACGTGACCCAAATCGGCGCGGTGCTCGGCCGCATTCAGTCGGTGTTCCCGCAAGCCTCGGTTAGCGTCGTCGAAGGCGCGAGTTTGGACTAAGCGATGCACATTAAAAACGATCTCGGCCGTGACCGCTCGCCCTGGGCGGGTCTGTTGCTGTGGCTGCTCGGCATGGTCGCCGGCGCGGCGGCGGTGATTCAGTATCAACGTTTGAACGTACCGCAACCGGTGGAAACCAAAGCGACGACGGCGCTCGACCGCCGTTTTGTGGCGCCCCCGAAACCGTTGCAGGTGCCCAACAACCAACTGCTCACCTTGCGCCTCACCATCCCCGAGGAACAAGCGCAAAAGCTGCAAAACGTGCGCAACCAAGCGCTGGAACGCGGCCTGATCGTACAAGGCGACG
This sequence comes from Holophagae bacterium, assembly GCA_030429565.1. GTDB lineage: Bacteria > Acidobacteriota > Holophagae > Acanthopleuribacterales > Acanthopleuribacteraceae > Acanthopleuribacter. The sequence goes on from JAUIFE010000005.1 coordinate 11,588, forward strand.
AAGACCAAGTCCCGGTCACACTTGAGCTGGAAGGCAAACGTTACCAAGCCGAGTGCCGCATTAAAGGCGACCTGACCGACCACGTCGCCGGCGCCAAGTGGTCGTACCGCCTGCGTCTCAAAGACGGCAAGTGGCGCGGCAAACGCGTGTTTTCGATTCAAAACCCCATGACCCGCGGTTACCTGTGGGAATGGTTGGTACACCAAGCGGCCCGCGCCGAAGGTTTGCTGGCACCGCGTTCGCTGTTCGTGAACCTGGTCGTCAACGGCAACCCACGCGGCGTGTATTTCCTCGAAGAACACTTCGCCAAGGAAATGCTCGAAAGCCAAGGCCGCCGCGAAGGACCGCTGCTGTTATTTAACGAAGGTTCGTTTTGGTCGACCTACCTGCGCTTCCACCGTGGTGCGCTGGGTTTCCACCCGCAAATTCCGATTGCCATCGCCACCGCGACCGGCCCCGAATCGGCCGAGGTACGCGCCTATGGCGAGAAACGTTTCCTAGCCAGTGAGTCGCTGAACCGCACTTTTGCCGGCGGCATCGAAAAGATGCTGAACCTGCAAGATCTGTTGATTGCCGCCGAAAACAATCCCGATCGGCTGGCGCGCCTGCAGGCGTTACAGTCGCTTAAAGGCGCCACGGTTGACGAGCTCATCGACAGCGAGCAGTGGGGTCGCGCCCACGCCTTAACCTCGCTGTTCGAAATTTGGCACGGTATGGTGTGGCACAACATGCGCATGTACGCCAATCCGGTCAGCGACCGTTTGGAGCCGGTGCTTTACGACAACATGGCGCACGAGACCCGGCCCAGCGATAAGTTACCGGTGCCGCTGCGCAACAACAACCCAATCATCAACCAAATCAAAGCCTCGCCGACCTACCGCGCCGAGACGTTTCGCCACCTGGGCCGCATGCTCACGCCGGCCTACCTCGACAAACTGTTTGCCGACAATGCGGCCGACCTCGCTCGTTACGAAGCCGCCCTGCGCGCCGAGCAGATTTTGCCGCCAGGCTTTGAAGTGGCGGCCATGAAGCAACGGCTGTATGCGCAGCAGATTTATTTGGACGACGTCATTCATCCCGGTGATCCGGTGAACTTCAACGCCTTTATCGATTACCGCGACGGCGGTGCGACGCCGCTCGACGCCGACATCCGCGTCGAAGCCTGGGCGACGACCCAGGTGCCGGTGCTGGTTGAAGGTTTCGAATTCTCCAACGGCGTGTTCCTGTCGGCCAGGGCCTGTGTCGCGGCCGACGCCGCTGGTGTGGCTTCAATTGAAGAAGACGGCGCGGTTGGTTTATCGCTGCGTCGCCCGGTTGTGTTTCAGTTCCCGGCCGACCGGCGTTTGGCCAACCTCGACAACGTGCGCCAAATCAAAGCGGCGGCGCGTTCGACGCAAGCCAAACAACAGCGCCAATTGCGCGACAAAATCAAAGTGCGTTACCGGCTGTATTCACAAAACACGGCCCAAGTCGAAGCCTTGGCGCCGCGTGCGGCCGAAGCGCGCTGGTTGGCGCAAACCGGCCGTCCGCCGTTGCCGACGCTGCAAGAAGCCGTGGCGCAACACGAATTCCTGCGTTACCAAGTGGCCAACGATCGGTTGGTGGTGATGCCCGGCACCTGGCAAGTCAAAGGCGACCTGTTGATTCCCAAGGGTTACCCCTTGCATGTGTTTCCCGGCGCCACGTTGCAATTCGAACCCGAAGCGGTGTTTTTCACCGAGGCGGCGCTGTTCCTGCGCGGCACGGCCGAGAAACCGATTGTTTTGGAACCGCAAGCGGGCGCGACCTACTGGCGCGGCTTGCTTGTCTTGGGGAGCAAACAGCGCTCCGAATGGCAACATGTGCATGTGCGCAACACGGACAGCCTGGCGCGCAAGGGCTGGCAAACCACCGGTGGCGTGACTTTCTACCATTCGTCGGTGACCATGCGCGATTGCCACATTGAAGGCACGCTGGCCGAGGACGGCACCAACTTATTTGGCTGCGAGTTCCTGTTAGAGCGGGTCACCTTTTCGGGTTGTGCCAGCGACAGTCTTGACGGCGATTTCGTCGACGGCGACATCCGCGACTGCACCTTCCGCGACGGTTTGGCCGACGGCGCCGACTTCAGCGGCAGCGATGTACGTATGGTGAATTGCCGTTTCAACGACCTGGGTGACAAAGGCCTGTCGGTCGGCGAAAACACGCGTTGCAGCCTCAGCGAAAGCAGCATGGACCGTGTCAGCATCGGCGTCGCGGCCAAGGATTTGTCGGTGGTCACGCTGAGCGGCGTCACCGTCAACCAAGCGCGCAACTACGGCGTGGCGGTGTACGTCAAAAAAGCCGAATACGGACCCAGCCAAGTTACCGCCACCAAACTCAACCTGTCCGGCGCCAACCGTTACCTCGTACAAAACGGCTGCACTTTAACCGTCGACGGTCGCACCATCGCCACCCAGGCGGTCGATGTCGGCCAAATGTACAAAGACCAAATTTTGGGGAACTGAGCATGTTGTTGTGGAACCCGGCCGCGGCCGACAGCCAAGGTACAACGCAAAACCAAAACGACGACGGCCGTTTCCGGCACGAGTTCAAGCTCGTCTCACAGGATTTGGCCTACGCCGGCGTGATGGGCATCTTGCGCGCCGAGGCGCTGTTGGGCGAACTGCACCCGCGTCGGCGCGTGCAGAGTTTGTACCTGGACACGCCGCTGGGCCGCGCTTTGGAAGAAAACCTCGCCGGCATTAGCCACCGCGAGAAAGTGCGCTTCCGTTGGTACGGTGAAGACACGTGCCATGTGGCCGGCCGGCTGGAATGCAAGGTGCGCCACAACTTGTATGGTTGGAAACACTTGGCTATGGTTGAAGAACCCATACAAGTAGAAGGCTGCGATCGTTTTGCCTTTGTACGTCAGTTGGAACGCGGCGCCGCTTCCGATTGGATGGACCGCCTGCGCGGCTTGGAGCCGGTGCAGTGGATCAGCTACGATCGCGAGTATTTGGGCAGCTTGGACGGACGGCTGCGCGTGACGGTGGATCGCAACCTGACCGCCAGCGACCAACGACTGCGCGCCAAGTTGTGCCCGCGTTTCAAAACGCCGACGGGCCGGCTGTTGATTGTCGAGGTTAAATGCAGTGCCGAAAACTATCGCGCCGCCCAGCGCCTGGTGAACCGCCTGCCGATGCAAGTGGGCAAATGCTCAAAATTTGTGACGGCCTCATCGCCGGCGGAAGGGCCGATGCCCGCCTTGTTGTGGACCTAGGGAGATCGCTATGATGCGAACCATCGGGGTGCCGGCCATGTTGTTTGCGCTGGCGGGTTTGATGTTAATCGTGAACGGCCGTCGCGAGCCGGAAACACGCACCATGAGTGTGGTGGTGATTGGTCGCGCCGGGGCCGCCACGCAGGCCGGGCCTTTGACGCAACGTTACGGTTTACAGGCCGGTGTGATTGCCGATGACCGCGTCTTTAAAAGCAGCGGCGACGCCGTGCAATGGTTGTTACTCGATCCCTTCGGTCAGGTGCAAACCCGTGGGGCCTTGACGGCGCCGACCCAAGCCGGCGACGCCACCGCCGCATGGCGTCACGCCGTCGAAAACGCCAGCCCGCGTTCCATGCTGTTGATGTACAGCGGCGGCGCGGCGCGGCCCAACACGGACGACGCAAGTCTGGCGGCCTGGCTGCCAAAACAACCGGGCGCATGGGCCCTGGTGGCGCGCCGCGAAAGAGGTGGTTGGGTGGCCCAAGAAGAAATCCAATCACTCACGCATACCGCCGAGTTGGCCTTGCGACCGCGGGTGCTGCTCGCGCCGGCGGTTAAGGTCCCTGTCCAAAATAAAAAGAACTGAATCAACCCCGCCAAAGTGGCTTTCGAAACGGCGTGATGGGGTTCGATAAGACGGTTTAAAAGGTTGGCGCGAGGGCTGTTGGGGGCAAGCGCGGCGGTGAGTGCTTCTTCGACCTGGGGCATGATCATGATTTCGATGAAGGCGTCATCGGCACCAAGGATAAGGTGACGGCCGCTTTCGGTTGGTGCGTTCTAATCGAGAACCTACCGGCAATCAATCGCGATCTTGAAGGCATATCTGGCTTGAGGCGAGGGGGATACACGTGGTGGCGGCCCGTCGTCGCCCTGACCAGACGGATGGGCACAACGCCGTGGTGCATTTCCTAGGGCAGTTGGATCGATTCGATCATCGTATTCCAGTCAGCGCTTAAACGTGTTTCATCGATTGACCGCGCTTGGACGATCAGGATCATGGTTTGCTCGCCGTGAGGGAACATGGTGAACTCGCGCACGTAATCGATGTTGAGTTCTTCATCGCTAATCACAAAGGTTTCGCGAATGCCTTTGGTGAAGGCGCCGCGCATGGTGCGTTCGAATTCACCAATCTCACCGGCGGCGACGGTGATGCCGGGATCGGCTGATTCAGCAAAGGTACCGGAATAAAAAACGGCGTATTCGGTGAGTGGTAAAACAATGTCGTTGGGTAAAAGCTGCATTAACAAAACACTGTCGTTGGGGCCTTCGACAAACACTTGGCGGATGCCGTCGTCGTTGCTGTCGTCACTGACGTGCCAGGAATGCGGCACCAGCATGCTGAACTGTTGCATGGTGTAGGGTTGCGGTGGCGGCGGCGCGGTTGGGCCGCAAGCCCAGAAGGGGAGTAGCGCGCAAAGGAACAAGGCGGATTTGTGCATGGTGGCTCCTTGAGTTGGCGAAGGTCTTACGCAAGGCGTGATTCTACCGCGAGTGGCGGGTGCCGGCGACCCGCCAAGCGGCACAAATTGTGGCCTATCACCGCGTTGCAGCGTGGCCGGCCCCATTCGTGACACATATTGCCACTGTCGGCGTCGCGGTGCTTCACCTGAGCCGCTGCTTTCGTTAGAATAAGCGCGAAACTTTCAGCACGGCCGCAAACTACCAAACCCTTGAATCTTTTCCACAACCCAGCCGATCACAGGCGCCGTTCGCGGCGACGAACTGCGACCGAGGTGGCGGTGGCGGAAAAAACGGGGTTGGTATTCGGCGGCGGTCGCCAAAGCTGGTGCCGCGTCTATTTGGCTGAGGCCGATGGACTTGTTCCCCAAACACAGGCACGCCCTTCACCCCAATACGCCCCGTCGCCCTACCCGTGACGACCCGGAGGAACCATGACCGAGCCCGCCATCGATGAATTGATTGAAGCGGCGATAAGTGGCAATGCCACCGATCCATTTGCCTTTTTGGGCATGCACCAACACGAGGAAACCGGCGCCGTGGAAGTGCGCGTCATGTTGCCAGGCGCCGCCGGTGTTGCTGTATTAGAACGCGAAAGTCGCAAATTGCGCACCACCTTACAGCGCGTCCATGCCGACGGCTTTTTTGCCGGCGTGGTTATCGACGCCAAGAAACCCTTTGCCTACTTACTCGAAATCACTGAAGCCGACGGCACCCGCCGCGTCACCGAAGACGCGTTCCGGTTTGGGCCACTGCTTGGCGAGATCGATCGCCACTTGTTGGCCGAAGGCAACCACTGGGAGATCCACAAAAAACTCGGCTGCCACCTAATGGCGGTCGACGGCGTCAGCGGCGCCCACTTCGCGGTCTGGGCCCCCAACGCCAAACGGGTGTCGGTGGTCGGCAGTTTCAACAATTGGGACGGACGGCGTCATCCGATGCGGCTACATCCCGGTTGCGGCATGTGGGAAATTTTTGTGCCCGAGGTCGCGCTCGGTGACATTTACAAATTCGAAATCCTTCATCGCGACGGTTACCTGCTGCCGTTGAAAGCCGATCCGCTGGCCTTCCAAGCGCAGTGCCCGCCCGCGACCGCCTCGGTTGTTGCCGACACCACCCCGTTCATTTGGGACGACGACGATTGGATGGCGAAACGGGCCGAACGCGGCCGTATCGATCAACCGATTTCGGTTTACGAGGTACACCTGGGTTCATGGCGCCGCGATCCCGATCAGCCGAGCCGCTTTTTGACCTACCGCGAGCTGGCCGAACTACTGGTGCCCTACGTCAAACGCATGGGTTTCACGCACATCGAACTGATGCCGATCAACGAGTTTCCCTTCTACGGATCCTGGGGTTACCAACCGATCAGCTTATTTGCGCCGACGGCCCGTTACGGCAGCTTACACGATTTCAAAGCCTTCATCGAAGCCTGCCACCGCGCCGAGATCGGCGTGATTTTGGACTGGGTGCCGGGCCACTTTCCCAGCGACAGCCACGGTTTGGCGCAATTTGACGGCACCCACCTTTACGAACACCAGGATTCGCGCCAGGGGTTCCACCCCGAATGGAACACCCTGATTTATAACTACGGCCGCAACGAAGTGTCCAACTTCCTGATTAACAACGCCTTGTTCTGGTGTGAACGCTTTCATATCGACGGCTTGCGCGTCGACGCCGTCGCCTCCATGTTGTACTTGGATTACGCCCGCAAAGACGGCGAGTGGATTCCCAACGAGTACGGCGACAATAAAAACCTCGAGGCAATTGCCTTCCTGCGCAATATGAACGAGCAGCTCCACGAACGTTGCCCGGGCGTGATCACCATCGCCGAGGAATCGACGTCGTGGCCGGCCATTTCGCGACCGGTCAAACGCGGCGGCCTGGGTTTTGATTACAAGTGGAACATGGGTTGGATGCACGACACCCTGGGTTACATGAAAAAGGACCCGATCCACCGCCGCTACCATCACCACGGCATGACCTTCGGTTTGGTCTATGCCTTCGCCGAAAATTTCATGTTACCGCTGAGTCACGACGAAGTGGTGCACATGAAGGGATCGCTGATTGGGCGGATGCCGGGCGATACCTGGCAGCAATTCGCCAACTTGCGCGCCTACTACGGTTTCATGTGGACCCATCCCGGCAAGAAGCTGTTGTTTATGGGGGGGGAGTTTGGCCAGGGTCGCGAGTGGAACCACGACGAAAGTCTCGACTGGCACCAGCTCGACATTCACTGGCATCAGGGGATTCACCGCTTGGTGGCCGACCTCAACCAGGTTTACCAAGATACGCCCGCACTTTTCCAAATGGATTGTGAACAGGACGGCTTCCAATGGGTTAAAGTCGACAACAAAGACGAATCGGTGTTTGCCTTCGTGCGCAAGGGCTTGCGTGGGGCGCCGCCGGTACTCGTTATCTGCAACTTCACGCCCTTACCGCGCGGCGACTGGCGTTTCGGCGTTCCGCAAGCCGGCTATTACGAAGAAATCATCAATACCGACCTTGAACATTACGGTGGCAGCAATGTCAACAACCTGCCGGGCGTGACCGCCGAGGCCACGCCTTGGGACGGATTGTCCCACTCCGTGGTGGTGACTTTGCCGCCGTTAAGCACCTTGATCTTCCGAATGAAAAGCGAATGACGCGCTTGCGTCGCCAAGGAGCAGTGCATGAGTTGTGTTTTGCCCGCGAATACGCCTGTCGAACCGGGAAGTCCCTATCCGTTGGGTGCCACCTGGGACGGGCGCGGTGTCAATTTTGCGCTGTTCTCGGCCAATGCCGAGCGGGTCGAGCTGTGTCTGTTTGACGCCAAAGGCAAACGCGAAACCTCGCGCGTCAACCTGCTCGAACAGACCGACGGCGTGTGGCATTGTTACCTGCCGCACGCGCGACCCGGCTTGCTTTACGGCTACCGCTGTTACGGACCTTACGAGCCCAAGCTCGGTCACCGTTTTAACCATCACAAGTTGCTGGTGGATCCCTACGCCAAAATGCTGGTCGGTTCAATTAAGTGGACCGACGCCCATTACGGCTACCGGCGCAACTCGCCCAAGGGAGACCTCAGCTTTGATCGTCGCGACAGTGCGCAACAGATGCCAAAGTGCAAGGTGGTTGACCCGGCCTTTAACTGGTTCGATTCACGCAAGCCGAACGTGCCCTGGTCCGAAACCGTCATCTACGAGACCCATCTGCGCGGTTTCACCATGCGCCACGAAGGCATCCCCAAGGACATGCGCGGTACCTTCCTGGGCATGAGCCACCACAAAATTATCGAGTACCTGAAGGCGTTGGGCATTACCTCGGTCGAGTTACTGCCGGTTCACCACTACGTGGACGACGCCTTTCTGGCGGATCGCGGCCTGCGCAACTACTGGGGTTACATGACGCTCAATTTCTTTTCCCCGGAACTGCGGTACTTGGCCACACCGCACCTCGCCGATTTCAAAACGATGGTAATGCGTTTGCACGATGCGGGCATCGAGGTGCTGCTCGACGTGGTTTACAACCACACTTGCGAAGGCAATGAAATGGGGCCAACCCTTTCGTATCGCGGCATTGACAACCATTCTTACTACCGCCTCTTACCCGATGACAAACGTTATTACATCAACGATACCGGCTGTGGCAACACGCTGGATATTACCCATCCGCGCGTGTTGCAAATGGTGATGGACAGCTTGCGGTACTGGGCCGAGGAGATGCAGGTCGACGGCTTTCGCTTCGATCTAGCGTCAATTTTGGGGCGTGAGTTACACGGCTTCGATCAGGGCTGCGGCTTTTTCGATGCCGTGCGCCAGGACCCCGTGCTCAATCGTTGCAAGCTCATCGCTGAACCCTGGGACCTGGGGCCGGGTGGCTATCAACTCGGCGGTTTTCCGCCTGGCTGGGCCGAGTGGAACGATCGCACCCGCGATGTAGTGCGGCGATTTTGGCGTGGTGACGAAGGTTTCCTGCCGGAGCTGGCGCGCTGCGTGCACGGTTCGTCGGACAAGTTTGAGGGCTCGGGTCGGCGGCCGCAGGCGTCGATCAACTACGTGTGCAGTCACGACGGCTTCACGCTTAACGATTTGGTGTCCTACAACCAGCGCCACAACCACGCCAACGGCGAGAACAACAACGACGGGCACCACAACTCATACAGCCTCAACCATGGCCAGGAAGGGCCGTCCGCCGACGACAAAATTCGCGGCCTGCGCGCGCGTCAACGGCGCAACATGCTGGCCACCGTCTTTTTGAGTCAAGGCGTGCCGATGTTGCTGGCGGGCGACGAGATTGGACGGACGCAAAGCGGCAACAACAACGCGTACTGCCAGGACAACGAAATGACCTGGCACAACTGGAATCTTCATTCCAACGAGAAACGCGAATTCCTGGCTTTTGTGCAGCGTTTGATTAAGCTGCGTGCGGCCCATCCGGTTTTGCGACGTTCGTATTACATGCACAGCCAGGTGCAGTCCGCCGTGACCGGCTTCCACGATATTCAGTGGGTCAATCTCGCCGGCGGTCTGATGAGTGAAGATTGCTGGCAGACTGAGAACATGCGTTGCCTGGGCGTTTTGTACGCGGGCGACGTCGAGCCGGTTAGCTGTGGCCAGGCGCAATCCTGTAGCGACGAAAGCCTGCTCATATTGTTTAATGCCAATCCCCAGGACTTGGCTTTTACCTTGCCAAAACCGCTGCATTGTGGCGGGACATGGCGTTGTTTACTCAATACCGCCGAACCGCGCCAGGTAGAAGGCGAGCCGGCCTTGCCCGCCGGTGAAACCTTTGCCTTGCCCGCCCGTTCGGTGGTGGTTTTTGCCCTGACATTGGCCGAGCGCGCTGTGCCGATGGCGCCTGTGCCCAAACGGCGTGGTTCCGTATAAAATGCTAAGTGAAACACGAGGAGTATCCCCATGAAATTTGAACGACAAAGCGGCGTGGTGCTGCATCCCAGCTCGTTACCCGGCGCCTACGGCATCGGCGAAATCGGCGCCGAAGCCTATCGTTTCGCGGAGGCTCTGGCCCGCATGGGGCAGCGCATTTGGCAGGTGCTGCCGTTGGGTCCTACCAGCTACGGCGATTCACCTTACCAATGCCTTTCCAGCTTTGCCGGCAACCATTTATTGATTGCGTTCCAAACGCTGATGGATGACGGCCTACTGCTCGCTGAAGAACTCGCCGATTTTCCGCAATTCCCGGCCGATCAGGTTGATTACGGTCCGGTGATTCAAGCGCGTGAAGCCGTGCTGCAGGTGGTCGCGGCGCATTTTCAGGCGCGGGCGGGTGAAAACACGCTTAAAGAATTTAGCGGCTTTCAGATCCATAACCGCAACTGGCTCAACGATTACGCCTTGTTTGTCGCTTTGAAGAAAGCCCACGGCGGGCGTCCGTGGCACGAGTGGGCGGCGCCGCTGCGCGATCGCGACGAGGCTGCTTTAAAAGAAGCACGCGAGCAGCATGCCGAGGTTATTCGCGCCGTCGAAATTCAACAATTCTTGTTCTTCGATCAGTGGCGTTCGCTGGCTGAGCATGCCCACCGCCACGGTGTCAAAATTCTCGGCGATATTCCGATCTTCGTGGCGCACGACAGCGCCGATGTGTGGGCCCACCCCGATCTCTTCTTTTTGGACGAAGCCGGTCGCTGTACGACTGTTGCCGGCGTGCCGCCCGACTATTTCAGTGCCACCGGTCAGCGATGGGGCAACCCGCTGTACCGTTGGGACGTCATGGCCGCGGATGATTTTGCATGGTGGAAAGAACGCATGCGCACCACTTTTGAATTGGTCGATTACGTGCGTATCGACCACTTTCGCGGTTTTGAGGCTTTTTGGGAGATCCCGGCTGCCGAGGAAACCGCCATTAACGGTCAGTGGGTTAAAGGTCCGGGTCGCGCCCTGTTTGAGGCCTTCGAAAAAGAGTTCGGCACCTTGCCGATTGTCGCCGAAGACCTGGGCATCATCACCGAGGAAGTGGACGAACTGCGCGAAGCATGTGGCTTCCCCGGCATGCGTGTGCTGCATTTCATTGTCGGCAACGACACCAACGAGCCCGGTTTTTGGCCGGACCAATTCCCCGAACAATGCGTCGTTTACACCGGCACCCACGACAACGACACCACCGTCGGTTGGTATCAAAACGGGAAAGGCGACGGCCAGGACGCAAGCGAGGAAGAGGTTGCCGAGGCGCAGCACAAGATTCGCACCTATTTGAGCTGCGACGGTTCGCAAATTCATTGGGATTTGATTGGCTGCGCTTACGGGACCCAGGCCGCCATCGCGATTGTGCCTTTGCAGGACATCCTCGGTTTGGATTCCAGCGCGCGTTTGAACTCGCCGGGTCGGCCGGAAGGGAACTGGCGTTGGCGCTTTAATTGGGATCAGCTCAGCAGCGCAACAGAAGCCCGTCTGGCACAACTGACCAAGGACCACAATCGCCACGCTTAAGTGCGACGGTTGCCGGCCCATCCCGCGCTTCAGCCGCGTTGGATGGGTCCGCGTTCCATCTAAGTGGGAAACGCATTCTGTACGGGCTTCTGTTCGATTTTTCGCGCTAGCTCGTGCTATGCTGCGGCGATTCCGACCTTCATCCAACCAGCGGCCACACCGCCCCGACCGGTTCGGTGCTTCCATGGCCGCGATGGGAGCCTCATGCAAGGCATTGTTGCAACTGGAAACAAGTGGTCCGCCAAGGTGGGCGCCGAGATTCTGGCGCAGGGCGGGAACGCGGTTGATGCGATTGTTGCCGCGACTTTCGCCGCCTGCGTGGCCGAGATGTTGGTGGCCAACATCGGCGGGTCCGGGTTTGCCACCGTCGTCGACGGTCGTGACGGCCGCCTCGATACGCGCAGTTACGATTTCTTCAGCACCATTCCATCGACACCCTACGACCCCGATCGACACGATTTTCGCCGCATCTTGATCGATTTCGGTACCGAACAGCAGCCCTTTTATATCGGCCGCGCCAGTACCGCTTTGCCAGGCCTCGTCGCCGGCTTGTGCCGTTTGGCGCGGGATAAGGGCAGCCTGCCGCTGCAGCGCCTCATTGAACCGGCGATTCACATCGCCGAACACGGTTATGAACTGGACGCCATGGGTGCGGTGGTGTTGAACCTGCTTAAACCGATCTATGAGGATACGCCGCAAATTCGCGCGCTGATTGAAAAGGGTGACGCACCGGCTCAGGTTGGCGACCACATTCACTTGCCGCAACTCGCCGAGAGCTTGCGCCAAATCGGGCTCAGCGACGGCGATGCCTTTTATCGCGGTCGCTTGGCGCAGGAAATTGTGCGCGATCAGGCCGCCCACGGCGGTTTGATGACCGCTGCCGATATGGCCGATTACCGCGTTGTCGTCAACGATCCGATTGACGTACCTTATCGTAATCACCGCGTCGTGTTGCCGCCGTTGGCGTCGATGGGCGGCGTGTTGGTCGCCTTTTCGCTGCGTTTACTCGAGGCCGTACCCGCACCGCCGCGATTCGGCTGTTTTGAGCATTTGCACACCCTAACCCTGGTGACCGCCTTAACCAACCGCGCCCGTGCCGATTGGCGCGCCCGTCCCGGCGCCGACAGCGCTTGGTTCCTCAGCGACGCCCATGTGTTGCCCTATATCGACGAACTGCGCGCGCTTCTGTGTGGCGAACGCATGCTCGCAGGCGATCCGGTTGCGCCCAAGGGTCCGGCCAACACCACCCACCTCAGCGCCATGGACGCGCAGGGGATGGCGGTGAGTTTGACCTTCTCGGCCGGTGAGGCCGCCGGTTACGTGGTCGGCGATACCGGCCTGGTGCTCAACAACATGCTCGGCGAAGAAGACCTGCACCCGCATGGCTTCCACCGCCAAGCGCCGGGCACCCGCCTGCATTCGATGATGTGTCCTTTCGTGGTGTTGCGCGACGGTGTGCCGGTTATGGCCGCCGGCAGCGCCGGCAGTAATCGCATTCGTTCGGCCGTGTTGGCGACGCTGATTAACGGCGTTGACTTCGCGCTGCCTTACGACCAAGTGATCAATCAACCGCGTTGTCACTTCGAGGACGGCGTATTGCACGTGGAGCCAGGTTTCGAGGAGGCCGCTGTGCGCCGCATGCGCGAGCGCGGTTTTAACGTAAAATGTTGGCCCGCGCAGAACCTGTACTTTGGCGGTGCCCAGGCGGTTGGCATACGCGCCGACGGCTTCCACGGCGCGGGTGACAACCGTCGTGGCGGGGTGGCTTGCCGCGTCGACTAAAGCAAAAAGGCCGGGCGGAAGGTTCCGCGCCGGCCTGGCTTGTTTGAAAAGCGTCCTCAGCTACAGGCGGTAGTTGGGTGCTTCCTTGGTGATGATGACATCGTGGGCGTGGTTCTCGCGCAGGCCTGCTTGGCTGACCTTGGCGAAACGCGCTTTCTCGCGCAACATTGCCAGTGTTTTGCAGCCGGTCAAACCCATGCCGGCACGCAGACCGCCGAGCAACTGGGTGACGACAGCCGAGAGGCTGCCTTTGTAAGGAACCTGGCCTTCGATACCTTCCGGCACCATTTTGGTTTGCGAGGCGTTTTCTTGGAAGTAGCGGTCGGCACTGCCGTCTTTCATGGCGCCGATGCTGCCCATGCCGCGATAGGTTTTGTAGGTGCGACCTTGATACAACACCGTTTCGCCGGGGCTTTCGTCGGTGCCCGCGAACAGGCTGCCAATCATGACCGCGTGGGCGCCGGCGGCGAGGGCCTTGGTAATGTCGCCCGAGAACTTAATACCGCCGTCGGCGATGATGGTGGTGTCGGTGCCTTTGGCTTGCTGGACCGCTTCGGTGATCGCGGTGATTTGCGGCATGCCCGCGCCGGTGACGACGCGCGTGGTGCAAATCGAACCGGGTCCGATGCCGACCTTAACGGAATCGGCGCCTGCCTCAATCAAGGCTTTGGTGGCCGCCGCGGTGGCGACGTTGCCGACCATCAAAGGCACGTTGGGGAAGTGGCTCTTAAATTCGCGGGCGGCTTTAATCACACCGGCCGAGTGGCCGTGCGATGAGTCCAGCACCAACAGGTCGGCTTTGGCGTCGACCAAGGCTTGCGCGCGCTCCAACATGCCGGCGCCGATACCGATGGCGGCGGCGACGCGCAAACGACCCTGGCTATCTTTACAGGCACGCGGGTACTCAATTTTTTTCTGGATATCTTTGACCGTGATTAAGCCGCGCAAGGCGTAGTTATCGTCGACGACCAGTACTTTTTCAATGCGGTGCTTGTGCAGGTAGTACTTGGCTTCTTCCAGCGTCGTGCCCACGGGGACCGTGATCAACTTGTCGCGGCCGGAGGTCATCACGTTGGCGATCGGCTGTTGGTAATTGGTTTCAAAACGCAAGTCGCGGTTGGTGATAATGCCCAGCAAGGTACCGTCTTTATCGACGACCGGAATACCGGAGATGCGGAAACGGCTCATCATGTCTTCGGCTTTTTGGATGGCCTCGTTGGGGCCGATGGTGATGGGATCGATGATCATGCCCGATTCCGAGCGTTTGACCATGTCGATCTCTTCCGCTTGTTTTTCGATGCTCAAGTTTTTGTGAACGACACCAATGCCGCCTTGTTGCGCCATGGCAATCGCGAGCCGGTGCTCGGTGACGGTGTCCATCGCCGCCGACAGGAAGGGAATGTTCAGCTCGATATCGGCCACCAAACGGGTGCGCGTGTCGGCATCGTTGGGATGGAACTCCGCGAGATCGGGAATCAGAATGACGTCGTCGAACGTTAAGGCTTCCAAGAGTGGGAACTCAAGCATGGTGGTTTTTTCCCCTTAAATAATGCTGTGGTCACGACCGGGGTCGTGGCCGAGAGACGAGGCCGTGTCGCGCGGCCTCAGGTGTTTGAGGTGACAATGGTTAGAAACGGAAACCCAAGCCAAGTGACGCGAAACTGACACCGAACTCGCCGATATCGTGTTGCTGGGCTTGCAGGTCAATCATAAAGGTATCGCCGATTTTGTAACGCAGGCCAACCCCGTAAAGTGGCTCGGCGCCGGTGTCGTGGGTTTTGCGTTTTTCGCCGGTTTGCAGCAGTGATTCATAATCGACACGGTAGTAGGCGATACCGGCCTGGCCGTAACCTTCAAAGCGGTCGCTAAACGGGTAAACCCCCAGCGCAACCAGGTCGGCGGTAAAGGTTTTGAGACGAATGGTGGTGTCGAAACCACTTGCGTCGGTCGCGATGAACTTACTGTCGTCAATATAAGCGGCACTGCCTTCAAGCGCAAAGTACTTGTGCAAGTAGATGCCTTCGGTCAGTTTGAAGGCGCTGGTGGCTTCATCGCTTTTGATGCCGCCGCTGGTATCCAGGCCGAGACGGCCGGCGGCGAGGTCGTTGATGTACGTGAAGTTGTCATCCCAGGAGAGCTCTGAAATTTTAAACAATAAATAATTGGGTGCGTGTTTCTCGGTCTGCGCTTGAAGGGCGGCGGTGGCCGTCACCAAGGCAAAAAGAAGCGTGGTAAACCATTTGGCATTCATACACATGTCTCCCGATGTGAGGTGTTTGGCGCCGCCGGCCGAGAAACCTCGGCGGCGGTGGGATTGTGGGCCACAATCCTGTCGGATTTTTCAGTGAAAACCTAACCAACGGGGCAGGCTGCGCCGATGGTAAAAGGTGTACGGCCGGTTGGGCGGGGGCGCAATGCGGGCGGCGGTCGGCGTGACCTGAAGCGCCGGCAAAAACCCGTCGTCAGACCTGCGATCAAGCCTTGCACTATAACTGGAAGCTCACACGGGTGGCAAGTCATGATCCGGTCGCCCGGCGCGCGGCCCCTTCGGCGCCCGTGTGATTGCCGACTTTCGCATCAGGATTTACAAAAAAACTTCAGTTCCTATCACGGTGACCGTTTATAGTAATATGACGCATCCTCGGGAGACCTGCCCATGAGTTTTTCGCCGCCGCGGCGGTTCGAAGAAGTGAGCCTTAAAGTTGCCGGTCAGATCGAACTCCATCCCCTGGCGGTGACGGTTCTTGAAGAAGCCCGGGTCCACACCAAAGCGCAACATTTATGGTTTGTGGTTCGCCGCAAAAGCGGCATGATGATCGAGGCCGAGCTGGCTGCCGACGGCCACGAAGTTCAGAAGCGATCCCTGCCCCTTGCGGCCGCACCGGGCCACGTTCGTTTTGTGGTCGAAACCGCTGTGCGCGAGAACGTCAACCTCGTCATCGACAACGCCGCCGAAGATTCACGTTTTGCCGAGGTCACCACTTACCGCGAGCAACCCACCTCCGTTTTAACCGTGCCCATCGCCATGCCTGGCGCTTCCGGCAAGGTGCTCGCTGTCCTGCACATGACCCGCGATGCAAGCGACGGCTGTTTTGACGCCGAGGACGTCCAGTTCCTCACTCGGCTTGCGCCCAATTTGGGGGTCTCCATTCTCAACGCCATGAAAGTCGGGCTCTACATCAAAAAGATTGAGCAACAACAGAAGCTTTTGCAGCAGACCGATTCCGGGGAAGTCACTTGCGCAAAGTGCGGGGCCGGCACCGAACCCACCGCCAAGGCCTATCCCAAGCTGCCTTCCGAGGACGGCGGTGAGATGTCCGTCGACGAAATGACGCACATGATCGAACGCGGCAAGGACGCGCGCAAGGTGCTCCACGATTTAGGCAACCACCTCAACGGCGCCTTGCTCGCCGGCGAAGAAGTCGCCGAGGCGATTGGCGAATCGCGCCTGCAGCAGTTGCAAAAGGCGTTTGAGCTGATCCAGGAACACCAAGACGATCTCGCCGCCTTTTTTCGCGACGATCAGCGCGCCCAATTGTGGCCCGATTACACCGCCAAGGCGCTGGTTGGGCTCGAGCGCGAATTTGCCACCATGCAAGAGGATATCCAGGGGGTCGTCAAGTATCTCCAGCTCATGAAAGAGATCATTTACGACTATCAAAGTCGCGCGATTAACCGCGATATGGGTCGCACCTGAGCGCCGTGTCACCTCGCGTCCGTTCTTGCTTTTCAAAGGGATTCGAGGGATGATACCTTGCCCGCATTTCTCTCCTAAGTTCGGCTGTTGCCGCCTGTCGGTTTTTGACGACCTTTGAACCGGAGACGGTCGGTTTGGGTGAATGATGCGAGCGTGCTCGAAGACAGTTTCATTTCCGTGAGTATCGGCCTCGGCTTGGGAAGGAGCCACATGGGGCCGTCACGGGGGAACACCAAACGCTCGGTCGCAACGGAACGCCGCAAACGGCGGCCGCGACCCTCTTGCCAAGGCTTTTCGGGACAACCAACCGGGGAAGGTTCGCGCAGCGCGTCACCAACGTCGCTTGCCTGCGATCGCCTCGCCTTGGCTTCGTTTTGGTGCAAAATACACGCAAAAGAAAGGTAGTCATGGAAAAAATCAAAGTAGCCAATCCCGTCGTCGAACTCGACGGCGATGAAATGACCCGGATCATTTGGAAATTCATCAAGGATCGTCTGATCCTGCCTTACCTTGACATCGACCTGGTTTACTACGATTTGGGCATGGAACACCGCGACGCCACCGACGACCAAGTAACCGTCGACGCCGCCAACGCCATCAAAAAGTACAAAGTCGGCGTCAAGTGCGCCACCATCACCCCCGACGAAGCACGTGTCGAAGAATTCGGTCTCAAGAAAATGTGGCGCAGCCCCAACGGCACCATCCGCAACATCATCGGCGGCACCGTGTTCCGCGCGCCAATCATTTGCAACAACATTCCGCGTTACGTCCAGGGCTGGAAAAAACCCATCGTTATCGGCCGTCACGCTTTTGGTGACCAGTACCGCGCCACCGACTTCAAAGTGCCAGGACCCGGTAAGTTGACCATGACCTTCCAACCTGCCGACGGTGGCGAGCCTACGGAATACGAAATTTTTGATTTCCCCTCTAGCGGCGTCGCCATGGGCATGTACAACCTCGACGATTCCATCCGCGGTTTCGCGCGTTCCTGCATGAACTACGCGCTGAACCTCAACTATCCGCTTTACATGTCCACCAAAAACACGATTATGAAAGCCTACGACGGCCGTTTCAAAGATCTCTTCCAAGAAGTGTTCGATGCGGAATTTAAAGAGAAGTACGCCGCTGCCGGTTTGACCTACGAGCACCGTTTGATCGACGACATGGTCGCCGCCGCCCTCAAGTGGGACGGTGGTTTCGTTTGGGCTTGTAAGAACTACGACGGCGATGTTCAGTCCGACACCGTTGCCCAGGGTTTTGGCTCACTCGGCATGATGACTTCGACGCTGTTGACGCCGGACGGCGAGATCTGCGAAGCGGAAGCCGCGCACGGCACCGTGACGCGCCACTACCGTCAGCACCAAGCCGGCAACAAAACCTCCACCAACCCGATCGCTTCGATCTTCGCGTGGACCCGTGGTTTGTTGCACCGTGCCAAGCTCGACGGCAACGACGCGCTGCGCAACTTCGCTGAAAGCCTGGAAGCGGTTTGCGTCGAAACGGTTGAATCCGGTCACATGACCAAAGACTTGGCCTTGTTGGTTGGCGGCGATACGCCGTACCTCACCACTGAAGAGTTCCTCGGCAAATTGGACGAGGGCCTGCAGGCCAAAATGCGCGGCTAATTTCGCGCGACCATGTTCAAAAAAAGGCGGGGGGCTTCGGCGCCCCGTTTTTTTTTCTTTGCGTTTCCGAAAAAGAAGCCGTTTTGTTTTGGCCGTGACGACTAATAGCGGTAACGAATCTTCAGTTGTAGGTTGCGTGCTTCGCCCGGATAATCCTGGGGCACCGTGGGCTCAGGACTTGGATAGGTGATCTCGCGATCGAGCAGGTTGTAACAGCTCAAGTGGGCTGAAAAGCCCTGCGCACCAAACAGGCGGTCCAGACCGATGGCGGTGTTGAGTTGCGTGTAGCCGTCGTATTCCGAGCGCGGATCGCCTTCAGCTCGGCGCGCGCGACCACGCCATACGCATTCGCCAAAGATATTGAACCCCCTGCCAAAGCGCTGGTTAATCATGAGGTGGCCCTTGTGATTGGGGGTTTCCGCCAGCCCCGTCGTGCTTTGATCCAGCTCCGTATCTTGGTAACTCCAATTGGCGCCCAAATAAGAGCCCTTACCCCAGCGACGCCGCAACTCCCACTCAACGCCTGTCGCGCGCAAACCCGCCGCGTTGCGTACTTCTTGCGCCAATGAATCGGGAAGCGCTACCTGGACGATGAGATCATTGACGTCCGTATAGAAAAACGTCGTGCGCATCTCCGTGGATGCGTTTGGCTCGTAGCCAAAACTGACTTCATGGGTGCGCGCTTCTTCGGGTTTGACGTTCGGATTCGACACAATCGACGGGTTGTTTTGGTTGTGCTGTTCGTTGAAGTTCGGCGCGCGAAACGCTTCGCCGAAGAGCAGCTTGATGTTGAACCGATCTTTAACCCACACCACGCCCAAGCGAGGGTTGAAGTTGCCGCCGAAATCGCTGTAACGGTCGTAACGGGCGCCCAAGGTCACCCGCAGGGAATCAGTGACGTCCCAAATGTCTTCGATGAATAGAGCCCAGAATTCGCGGCTGATGTTGCGGTTCCAGTTGACGTCGTCGGTTAAGTCGACCAGTCCGCCCAAGGGCTGCAGTGTTAATGGGTTAAAGTTGGCATTGTAGCGAACTTCGTATTGGCGTTGGTGTTCGGCGATTAAACCGAACACAATTTCGTGGCGCGGCAAGGCGTCGTAGTTGACTTCGATATCCGTGCCCAGTCGGTTGTTTTTGGCATTAATCACGCCGCGATAGGTCTCGCTGACAATGAAAAACTGGTCGCCCACCTGCAGCGGGGTGCCTGGCAGGAACAAATCAAAGGAAGGGCGGTAAACGCTATTGTCGCGGTAAAAACGCGACTTGATCGACCAATCGCCGCCCAGGTTCCACGTTCGTTTTAAGTCGAAGTAATGGCCGTTGTTGAGAATGCGCCCGCCGCGGTTGAGGATGTTCTCAAAGCCGAGAAAGGGCCCGCTGCGCTTGCGTGTGTAATGGGCCGACAGCTCCCAATCGCGCCATTTCAAATTGAGGTGGGCGTCGTGTTTCCGGGTCCAAACATCGGCGGCGCCTGGCGCCAATGAGGCTTGCGTGCCCAGCAAACTATCGGCAATGCTCAGTGCGTCTGCCTGAATCATGGCGTCAATACCCTCGCTGCTCAGGTAGTTGTACCCGGCCGCCAATTCCCAGTCACCCCAGCGTTTGCCGAAACGCAGATTGGCTTGGTGCGTGTCCTGGTGGCCTTCCGCGTAGCTGATTTCCGTATGGTCGAGGTCACCGCCTTTCTGCGTGATGATGTTGACAATTGCCAAGAAGGCGTTGGCGCCGTAGAGGGCGGAACCGGGACCCCGCACAATTTCAATGCGTTTGACCTGGTCGAGCGGGTAATCGTCGTAAAGCAGCATGGCCGTGCCCAACAAAATGTTGTTGAGTACATGGTTGTCGATCATGAACAGAATTTTTTCACTGGCCGGACTTTTGACGCCACGCGACTCAATCTCGTAAAAACCCAGTGAGTTAACCGAAATGTTCATGCCGGGAACCGTGCGCAGGACCTCGGCCAGGTTACGTGCACCCATGTCGCGAATTTGTTGTTCTGATATCACCGTGACCGACGCTGCCGATTTGCGCAGGTTCTCCAGCGTGCGCGAGGCCGTGATGACAAAGGATTCGGCTTGCAGGAATTTGAGTTCGTCTTCCAGGTTACTGCTCTGAGCGTTCAGCAAGGCGCTGCCCACGATCGCGAACAGAAAACCCAAACGGGTTAGCGACGAAAATGGCCGAAAAAACGTGTTCATGGAACCTCTTCTCCGTGGTTGGGACGACTGGAATCGCTGCTAGGGTCGGCTCGCACCACTTGTTGCTTCAGCCATAAAACCTGTCGTTTCAGGTTTTAGTGCGGCGAGGAATGCTCGGCGACCACCGGCATTGTACCTGAGCAGCGCCAGAACAGCGAGAGGCTAGCTTGAGCGCTTGGTGCTTCTCGCGCAAACGTGGCTGGTTGATGGAATCTCGCTGCCGACGAAATGGTCGTATTTTCTGGAGATCACGCGGGTTAGTACGCTGGGTAGATCGTTTAACCGCGAAGGTTGTGGTATTGACGAAGGGTTTGGGTTTAGAGGGGAATGAAACGGTTCTCTTTACCTATTCGGCAGTAGACCCAAACCCTTTATTCTCTAAGTAGTGCGCGACACCGGTGCGCATCCTCAAATGACCCGTATCGGTTGTGGGCAACGCATGCTGATCATAGGTCCCACCAAAAAAAATACTCCGAATGATTAGAACAAGTTCCAATCATTCGGAGCCTTCACTTAAACCCTTTATACGGAGCTCTACCATAGCAGGTGGCATGCCAGAATTTGAAAGTGATGCAAGTTGCTGTAATTAAGTTGGTTGTGTTGGGGAGGGCACTTTTGGGCCCTTTTTCACTACCGCAAAAGTATCACCCGTGCGGTGACACCTGTAACTGCGTGGGATACAGGTGCGTTGTTCAATTTGGTGCCGCGTCGGGACGATGTTTTGGTCGGCTTCACGCTTAAACCGAACCGGCCGGCGAGGCAGCAGGGGAAAGGCCGGCGTTGCGAACGTCGGGTCATCGGGCACAGAGGTCGGCCTTGCGGATCGCACCGCTTTCAAATTGGGGCGCGGGCAAAATCGCCTTGGTTTGTTCTTGGGCCGTCAAACGCCGGCCGTGCTGATGGGTGCTTGAAATTATGACGTTTTTGGGTAATAAATAGGCCTTGCTGTTCGGTTATTTTTCGCGTCAATGTTTGTTTTCTGTCGGCCTGCTCTTTTACCGTCGGCGCAGCGCCACGTGGACTGAGGCATCATTTGTTAGGCATCGCCCGGGTTTCGACCCGCTGTAAAAACCCAGGTCTGCCGTCCAGGTGCCGGCGTTGGCTGTGGTTTCTACTATGGGTTATCCCGCTTTGGGCCCAGCAGCCGGTAGAAAAAACCGTCTATTTTTACAGCTCCGAAACCAATATTAATAACTTTAGCTTGTTGAAAAGCGAATTCGACACTTGGCTGCAGGCACACGGTGGTTTTCGTTTTCAGCCCTTTAGCGAAAAGGGTCAATTTGAGTTGCAGCTCCACGCCAATCCGACCGGCGTGTTTTTGGTGTCGAGCCGTCACTTTCGCGATTTGCGCCGCGACCTTGATTTGGAGCCCGTGCTGGTCGGCAGTTTTCGCGGCCGCAGTACCTATAAAAAGATTTTGATTACCCGCAAGGAAGTGACTGAGTTTCCGCCGAAGAAACGTTTGATCATTGCCTCCGCCGGTAGCGAAGAGTATGCGCGTACGCTGTTGAAGCAAATGGCCGGCGACCGACTCACACCCGATGATTTTCGTATCCTTACCGTTCCTAAGGACATCGACGCCCTGATGTCCGTGGGGTTTGGCATGGCCGATGCCGCTTTAGCCACCGAACGCAGCTTGGAGAAGCTGGCCGATCTCAATCCAACCCTTTATCGCGGCACCGTCAAACAGGCGGAATCCGAGGAAGTGATGTTGCCGATTGTGGCCGTGAAAGCAGGCAGGGTTTCTGAAACCCGTGCCCTGATTCAGCAGTTCGAGGTGATGTCGGACCAAGCCGAGGGGCGACGTAAACTGAAACTTTTGGGGCTCGACGGTTGGACGCCGCTGACTGAAAGCGGACGCCGGAAACTCTACCAAAAGAAACGAGGTGGTTTGTGAAACAAGACACAACTCGTTTGCGATCCCAACCATCCGGTCGCTACTTGCGACCCGGTCGCTACTGGCGACCCGGTCGTTACCGTTTGTGGCTATGCCTCTTTCTGGGGCTAACTTTTCTCGCGCCTCACCTGGCCGCCGCCGGTAAGACGCGTGAGGTCTTGGTGGTTAATTCCGACGAAGAAGTCGAGTATTACCAACAAGTTCAAGTTGAGTTCCAGAAGAACTTGTTGGTGACGCAGCCTTTACATGTGGTCAATTTGGGCGGTGACCGCATCTCGAACGGTGAGCTGCGGCGTTTGGTCGCCACCCGTCGTCCTGAAGCCGTTTACGCCATCGGCAGCAAAGCCTACTTGCTTTTGAAAGAGCTCGAGCTGCAACAGCCGCTTATCTTCTCGTCGGTGATTAACTGGGAACGGGTCCCGCTTGAAAAACGCGTCCACGGCATTGCCAATGAAATCCCGCCACCCGTGCAGTTCTACTATTATCGTTACTTCTTTCCCCAAGTGCGCCGTGTCGGCGTGCTTTACAACCGTGCCTTCAACCGCGAATTAATCAGCAAAGCCGTTCAAGCCGCTGAGCAGGTGGGCATTGAGTTGGTACCCCTGGCTGTCTCGCGCCCTAATCGAGCCATTCCTTTGCTGCAAAAAAATGCCGACAAACTCGACGCCCTGTGGTTGGTTTCTGATCCCGTTGTATTGTCCAAAAAAGAGCAGGTCGCCCGGTTACTGGCCATGGCCGAAGCGGCCAAGTTGCCCGTACTCGCCTATTCTGAAGCTTTCCGTGATCAGCAAGGCGTGTGTCTTGTGATCTCCGTTGATGTGCCGACCGTGGCCCGTCAGGCCGCCGGTTTGGTAGGGCGTGTGGTAGAGGAGCCCACGTTGGCTTCGCGGGTGCAAAGTCCGGCCGGCAGTTTTATTTCTATCAACCTCAAACGTATCAAAGCCTTTGGTCTGGAACTCAACGACGAGGCGCTTGATTCGGTCAACAACATCATTGAATAAGCGCGGTCTTACGAAAAAAGGTCCCACCTCAAGCTATGCCGCACAGCGGTTGAGATGGAACCTTTTTGTTTTCCCTAAAAATCGTTTACGGGTTTAGAAGCGCAGGCTCAGGCAGGACAAACCACCGTCCATTTTCTCTACTTCGCTCATGTCGAGCACATGCACCGGTTTATGCCAAGCGCGCAGGCGGGCTTCTGTTTCCGGGTTGCCGGCCGGCGTCAGCAGGTGGTCGTTGATCCATAAGGTGTTGGCCGCATGGGTTTCCGTTGCCGGCAAAACCCAGTGCTCGAAGGCGGCGAAGGCCGGTAATGCCAAAAACGCCGCTGTACCCAGTAAAACGTTGTCACTCAGGTAGTTGACTGAGGATTTGAGGTGCAGACCGGCGGGGACCGCCACCGTTTTCCAACTGAAGCCTTCTTCCTCGAGAAGCGCCCCCAGTTGGGCCGCGCCCGCTTCGTTGGTGCGCTCGGAGAGGCCGATATAGAAGCAGTCTTCGATACGCATTACGTCGCCGCCGTCCAGCAGACCGGGCTCTTCAATGCGCGCCAAGTCGGCAAAACGCGCCAAGGTCTCCTGCAAGGACAACCCTTCGTCGCGGCGCGAGGGCGCCCCCGGCCGTGTGAGCACGGCGTAGCGGCCCGCAAACACCACCGGGTCTTCCACGAAGTGGCCGTCGGGAAAATGCGGGTTAGCCGGCAGAACCGTGACCGTCAGGCCCAGTTCTTCCAGCTTCGCCACGTAGGCTGCGTGCTGGCGCTGCATGGTCTCGAAGCAGGCCGCGCTCGCGTCTTGATTGGTTAAACCGGCTGCGAAGTTGGCCGCCGGTTTTCGTACAATGGCCTGTTTGAAGTGATTTTGGCTCATGACGCCGCCGTCACCTTGATGGTGTTAAAGCTGTCGACCTGGGTGTGGAACGGGTGCGCCGCCTGTTGGCCGTCACGGACCAACCACGCTGTCTGCATGCCCGCCGCGCGCGCGCCGTCCAGTTCGGCGACCACATCGCTGAGGAACAGGATTTCGTGGGCGTCGACGCCAATCTCGGCCGCAATTTTGCGGTAGGACTCGGCTTCTTTTTTGGGCCCGGTTGTGGTGTCGAAATAGCCTTTAAACCAGGGGCGTAGGTCGCCAAAGGTCGTGTGTTCGAACATCAAGTGTTGGGCTTTAATAGAGCCCGACGAGAAGATGTAAAGCGCAATACCCGCCTCAAACCATTGTTGCAGGTGTTGGTGGGCGTCGTTGTAAAGGTGCGCTTGGAAGTCGCCGTCACGGTAACCTTTCTCCCAAATCATGCCTTGCAGCGCTTTGAGCGGTGTGACTTTGCGATCTTCGTCGATCCAAGTCAGCATCAACGCTGCAACCGCGTCGTTGCTGAGGTCTGCTTGGCCGGCTTCGGCGCGGGCTTGATCTAGGATGGCCGCCACTTGCGGTTGCGTGCCGTTGGCAGCCACGTAGGCGACCAAGTTTTCTTTGGCGTAGGGGAACAGTACGTCTTTGACGAAGCTGATTGAAGAGGTGGTGCCTTCGATATCGGTGACGATGGCTTTAACCGGTTCGGCGTGTACGTACATGGGGAACGACAGCGCAATTGGGTTGTCGGTCCATTGCGCTACCCAACCCTCGGGATTGGTGAAAAAACGAATGGCGGCGAACTCGGGTTGATTGCCCATATCGAACCAGTGTTCGGTACCGGCCGGCACGTGAATGAAATCGTTTCTAACACACTGGGTGACAAACACTTTTCCGTCCAGGTGCAGGTAAAACCAGCCGCTGCCTTCAACAAAAAAACGCACTTCGTCTTCGGCGTGGGTGTGTTCGGCCAGGAACTTTTGGCGGAAGGTTTTGCGGTCGGGGTGGCCTGCTTTTAGGCGTACCACGTCGACCGACTGAAAGCCGTTGTCGGCTTTAATGCGTGCCACATCGTCGGCGTAAGCCGCCAAGACGGCTTCTTGGTCGGCGTCATCGGCCAGTTGGGCCGAGGCGTTCCAGCGTTCGAACACAATGCCGACCTGGGCCAGGCGCGCTGCGATCTGGTCGCCGTCGGTCAGGTGTTCCAGAATCGTTTGGGCGTCGTTTTCTGCATAAATCGTCAAGCTGCTTTGGGGCGTGGCAGTCATCGCGTGATTCTCCTCATTTCCATTTCGCATTCAAACAAAAACTCAAAAGCTTCGATGTGGCGGCGTGTTTCGGCCATGGTGCGGCCCCAGGTGTAAAGGCCGTGGCCCTGAATCAGGAAGCCGTGGATGTCGGGCTGGGCCTTGAGGCGGTCGGCCAAGTCCCGCGCCAACTGATTCATGTCCTGGGTGTTGGGGAACATTGGCACGCGTTCGACGACCGTGTGGGTCGTGTTGCCGTGAAAAGCCTTGAGCACTTCGTAATCTTCCAGAACCAATTCGTCGCTGTCGCCCGCCAACTTGGACAGGACGGTGGCGTTGACAGAGTGGGTGTGCAGCACCGCGCCGCAATCGGCATAAAAGTCGTAAAGCGTCGTGTGAAGCAGGGTCTCGGCCGATGGCTTGCGGCCGGCTTCAAGCGGCTCACCGGCACGGTCGACGACCAAAATATCGTCGCGCGTGAGTTCGCCTTTGTGGCGACCGGAAGCCGTGAGCGCCAGTCGCGCGTCATCGAGGCGACCGGAGAAGTTGCCGCTGGTAGCGGGCACCCAGCCGCGGCTGTAAAGGAAGCGGCCGGCGTCGGCGATTTCATCGGCGACACGGTGGAAGGTGGGGGTATCGATCACAACAACCTCGCATAGTTTTTATTAAAAATCAGCGTGTCATAAACATACAAAGAGGCAGGACGGGTCCCGGCACAAGACCGCCGGGGATCGAAAACAAACAAGTCGCGGGCGGCGACGTTTTAAGTGGCTAATCCTAACATGAGCAGGCCGTGCATGGGTTTGTGGAACACTGGTTTGGCACCTGTTGTGGGGCCGGCACACGCAGGTGCTTGTGCCGGCAAGTCGCCGCGAATTATGCTTTAATGCGTCAAACCCAAAAAGCGCGTATCCAAACGCGGTTGATCGTGGAAGCGGCAGGCAACTCAAGCGCGCCGTGGGCGATATCTGAGTGACCATTGTCGGGTGTCGTGAATCCGGCGCCCTCCGTGGGCACGCTGGTGGCGGTTGATCCAAATTATTGTTAAAAGCGAGAGGCGGTTATGGCCGAAGAAACCCCAAAGAAAAAGAATACGAACTTCGATTGGTTGTCATTGGCGATTCAAACCCTGTTGGTCATTTTCGGTGTGTTTGCCGGCTTGTGGGTCAACGAATGGCACAGCAACACGCAAAGCCGCCACGATGCCGCCGAAGCCGGCAAACGCCTGCGCTTGGAAATTGAGAACAACCTAAAACTGGCCACTACCTCGCGCGATTACCACCGTGGGTTGGTCACCAAACTGCGTGAGGGCGATTTTAACGATTCCGATAAATATCCCGATATCAGCCTGTTCCAGCGTGGCTTCATTTCGCCGGCGCTGCTTACCAACAGCGCCTGGGATGCCGCCCAAACCACCCAGCTCACCCAGTTCATGCCTTACGAGGACATCCTGCTGTTTTCCGATATTTACAGTGAGCAAGAACGCTACGAAAGCCAATCGGCGCTCGCCGGCGCGGCCCTGTTCAGCGAACTCCTCAACCACGGCCAACAAGGCCTCTGCCAAAAGTGGCGGAACCTGGCCGACATCATCGCCACCTTTGCCTACCGCGAGGAACAACTGGTGCGCCGCTACCAACAAATCCTCGAAGAAATCAGCAAAGAACCCCCACCGGTCCGCTAGGTGGGGGACTCTCTTTTGTGGTTGCTTGTTTCTCCATTCGCGTGGAAGCTGCTGGGCGCGCGGATGGCGTTATTCTGATGGAGTGTACTAATTGTGTATGATTGTGACGTTTGTTTAAGTTGTTTGTAATAAGTATTTTGGGGTTTTTTGAGGGGTGTTCTTTGGTGTGTTTGGCTTATATGAAATCTGTTTGAAATCTGGCGTGCCTTCGGTGGGGTTTTGATGGGTGAATTTTTTAGAAAAAAGCGATCTCTAAGGATCTGGAAATAAATGGGTTGTTTTCTTTGTGTGTGATTTTTGTTGTTTTGGGTGAGCTAAAATGAGAGTAATTTCCGAAATCTATAGTGAGAGGTTCGAGAAAAAGAGCTCAAGATGTTCCTTTTGGGATTGTGCGAGAGATTGAGGGTGTTAGTCTTGATGGGTTTTGTGCGAAAGTTCAGCAGGTTTGGTTATTTTGTTTCGCATGAGAGCCGTTGGTGATACGGTTTTGCCCTCCGTAAACGCCGGCTCCCAGCCACTCGATTAAAGAAAAACCTCATTGGTTGTGGGGCGAATTCTTTAAACGCTTGTCAATATGGGAAATCTTGTGAGAAAATTCAAAGGCCTAAAAAAGAATAAAAATCGTTTGTCTCCTGTTTTTTGCAGGAAACTCGAAAGTCATCGGGTCATGTCGAGAAGGCAACTCATCCGAGGGCTTCTGTTCTGTGAGGTACTTCTATGCTGCTGATTGTTTGCGCACTTGCGTTCTTTTATACGGGCGAGTCCTATTCTCCCGTCGCGGTAGAGCCTGGCATCACGAATGTCGAAGGTTTTCTTGAAGCTGACAAGCCTGTAAAACCTAGGCTAAATGCGGATTGTGATAGCGTTGGTAAAGTTTGTTCCAAGTGATGGACGCAATGGAGGGGAAAAGAGATGTTATTGGTATATCTTTCGTGGGTGGTTTTTAGTCTGCCTGCGGGTATAAATCTGGAAGATCATCAGTTAAGCACTATTGGTCGTACAAGCTGCTTCGTTACCTATGATGGCGAGCTTCTTATAAAAGAAAGTGATAAGTTTTTGGTATTTCGACCGAACGGTCGTCCCCCGGAGACTGTTGATGTCAGCCTTGTCGTCGATCAGACGATAAAAGGGACGAAAGGAAGTCCTCGCATCATTCAAAACATCGTAAAGATTGAGGATCGATACCTGGTTTACGTTTTGGTTTTGGATGATTACCTTTTTTTTGAGGTTTTTACTTATGATGAAGAGCTGGAGTATTTGGGGTTAGCCAAGACCTATAATGATACAAAATCCCCCTTCTTTAGGAATCTTGTCCATCTGCATTCTGATCGATACATGGGTCTCGAAATGCATCGAGAGCAAGATGATTTTGTGACTTATCGGTGGAGTGAGTACGTCGTAAGTTTTTCTAAGAATCGAATTCCTGTATTCAGGAAGTTAGGAATGTCGTTTTTTGTAAGCACTGAATCCCTCATGGGCATTAAGGGTGCCTACAACCGTGCATGGGCAGCAGCCACACCGGATAGCCGAGAGCTACTTGTCATCGAAGAGGCGAGCGATTATGTGCGGAAGTTTTCAAAAGAAAAAGGTTTTCAATTTAAGAATAATATACCTCTTGAGCAGGAAGGGTTTGTCTCATATCGATATGCCTTCTCTGAAAAGAATCGGCAAGACATTACTACTGTTTCTGCTGATACTCTAGCTCAGGATATTTCCAAGAACTGCGGTCTCTACCCTCTCGAAGGCATGGGTGACTTATTTGTGCTTGGTTATGAGATTCCCACAGATCATCCTTCAGGAAAAATGGCGCTGGTCATTCAAGTAATCGATGCCAATGGCGTGACACTTGTAAGTGAAAAACCATTGTTGGGTGGTATTTTTGCCGGTGTGGTTGAAAACCGTGCGGTAGTTCTTGTGCCCGAAGAATCAAAAACGAAAGATTCATTAAAGTTGATGGTTCAACAGTTCACATTCGAATGAAAGATAATGTGATTTGTTATGTGGAGCTATTTGCTGTTTTGGCAACTGGCTCCATACCATTCGCCTTCGTAGGGAATTGCGTTGGAACAAGAAGATCAAAATCAGATACAGCGTGAAATTTTTGGTGCCTCGTTAACTGCGTGGTTTAACTATTTTAAAGTTAGTTTTTTTGTTTTGATTGGCCTCTATGAAGGTGCTCGTTTTTTCTTTGATTTGTTTGAGTGGCCCATCCTTGCAGGTTATTCATATGTTGCTAAAGAGTTATGGCGTTCTCTCGTTTATTTAGTGTTAGGGTTTATCGCTTTTAGGTTTTATCTTCGAAGAAAAGGTAAAACACCATGGGCTGGTGTTCTACCTTTATGGTCTGTGGTCCTTGTTTGTGTTTTTTTATGTATTCAATTATACCAAGTTTGGTTTGGCTTATATCGAAACTATCAGCGCGGCTTTCCTGTGGATTTCGGGGGTTATCATTCGCGTGTACTCATAGTTGAAGGTTTTGCCGAGAAAAAACGGGATGTGAAGATTGTCCTCAATAAGTCGAAAGCTAACAGTATGCCGTCTTCATTGCCGGCCCCAAAAACAATAGTTTTGCCACCAAAGGCAAAGTCGAAAGTTCGTCCGAAAGGCCCTGATTCCGAGTCAGTATTGCTCGGAGACCAATTCAAGATGGTCGGTCCCAGGGATTATCGCACCTCGCTCGAATCATTAGACTTTGTTCATGACAAAGTCCGACACCTGGTACTTGAAAACTTTTACATCAGCAATGATCGGATTGTTCAATTGCCAAAGCAGATTCAGTCCCTTACTTTAGTGAATTGTTCGGGCTTCAAGGATCTGAGAGTTTTTAGATTTAAGCATCAGAATTTGAACAAAATTGAAATTAAGTTTTGTAAAGATTTCGAAGGGCTCAGAGGATTGAACTGGATATCTTTTTTGCGGCGAAAGTACTTGAATGTCGTCCGGCTGGAGGAAAATCCCAACTTGGTTGATGTTTCTGATCTTCGGGGATTTAAAAATGTCTTGGTTTTGGAAATATCAGAGAGTCCAAAGCTTATGAAACTCGATGCTATTGAAGACCTGAAGCTATTGGAAGTGCTGAGACTGGCAGGTCTCCAACAGTACAAAGCTTCTGGTGTTGTAGGTGGTTTAAGAAATCTTAAGACTCTTTCTTTAAAGAATACGGGAATCCAGTCTTTGACGGTTTTTAGGAACTCCACCAAATTAGATACTTTAGAGATTTCGAGCAATCCACTTCTCGGTTTTGGGAACATCGAAGCGACGGGGAATAAAAATATGCTTACGCCCATTGTTCCTTTTTCTCTGTTAACAACAATCCGATGGGTCGGACCCATTTCTCCGCAAGGTTTAGCCGCGTTGTATGACGCTTCTCCTGGTGTTTTTTGCTTAGAGCTTACGGATATCAACATTGATTTAGACTTAAAGCTTCTGGCAAGGAAGGCACCCCTATGTCGTGTACTTAAATTAGGCGCTATTTCCACGATAAGTCACCCCGATTCTTTAATTTACCTTCCATTGCGGAAATTATCACTTTTTTCTTTGCCGCCGGCTGTTACTAGAGACATATTAACCTACTCAAGAAATCGGAAAAGGTTTGAAAGCGAGTGGAAAAAAACCACTGAACTTGAAGAGTTAGATCTTTCTTCATTAGACTTTAATTCGGGGGCGTTGGAATTTTCTGATTTTTCTGGCCTGCGAATGCTTGTTTTGGATAGATTGTCTGGAGACATAGATTGGTTCTCCATTTCTAAATCGAGCCTTCCACTCTTGCGATGCTTACGTGTTAATAATTGCGGGACTCTAAATGATGTCACTTTTTTGAGGTCACTCGATCAGCTTGAAGTCTTAGAGTTGGCGAGCGAACGTTACCAGCTGAAAAACATTGATTCCGTAAATTTGACCTCGATCCGGGAACTTAAGTTGTCGGGAAATGTCGCTCTTGAAAGTCTTGCTTTTCTCACTAAGGCGGTTTCTTTGGAGACTCTGATCCTAGAAGATTTAGAAAGCTATCTCGTTCTTAAGCTTCCGTTCCTTCCCAAGTTGAATCATTTTTCAGTTCGGTATTGTATAAACTTGAAAGCGCTTGATTTTGGGGAAAACCACCAGATTCGGAAGATTGAGCTGGGTTTGAACTACGGTGACTTGCTGCATGTTCAAGGCACCAATGAGTTTAAAAAGATGACGTATATAAGTCTGCCGCGTAATCTGGTCAACAACCACCTTGGTAGTTACTTCTTGCCCAGACAAGTTCGTGACCTTGAAACGCTAAAAATTAGATTGAGGTGAATTTCGAGAGCATGTAGGGCGTGTCTAATTGTTATATAGCTTGCCCTAACCGCTCATGGCCCCAGAAGTTTATAGCAAATGAAGCTGGCCTTTTGTATTTACATGGTTTCTAGATTGAGATTAATTTCTGCATTTAATTTAACGCCGGATGGCGCTGCCGAGGGCACCGATCAGCGTTTTGATGTCTTCGTCTTTCCAGCGGATGCCGCCGCCGATGTAGGCCGAATCCAGCGTTTCTTCGAGGAAATCGTCCCAGCCCGCATTGATGTAAATGCGGCCGTCGACCTTGTAGCTGAAGTCGATTTTGGCGTGGGCGCTGAGGTCGCCGGGACGGTTGAAATCGTAACCCTCCATCGAGAAGCGGAAACGTTCCTGTAAGCCGTAAAAATCGAAGCCGGCACCGCCTTCGCCTTCAATTAAACCGCCGCGCACGAACAGGCTGTCCATCACGCGGTAGGCCAATTGGCCGCTGAACACGAAGTCGTCGACTTCTTCGGTGCGTGTCTCCACCGTGGTGGTAAGTAAGTTACCCTCGGCGTCGAAGGTTTGCGAACGAATTTCGTCGATTTCCACCGGCAGGTAGTCGGTTTCGCGGCTGACACCCTCCAGCAGGTAGTACTTGCTGTCGTCGGGGGCGACGGTCACGCCGAAGTAGGTTTTGGCGACGCTGTGTTCGGCCAAGTATTCCGAGCGCACGTGCAGGTTGAAGTCGAGGCGGTCGGCTTGGCCCAGGAACGCCTGCACTTTGCCCAGCGATTCCTGCGCGCTCACCAGCACTTTGTTGAGGTTGTCGACCGTGGTGCCGTCGTTGAACAACTTGCCGATGCTGCCTTCGCCGTCCTCGACCTTTTTGGCCAGCACCGCCACCGATTCGCTGGTTTTGCGGAACTCTTCACTCATGGCGTTGACGTTGGCCATGGTGGCGTCGATGTTGGGTCGGTTGGCGTCGCTCATTGAGCGCAGCGATTCGGCTAACTTGCGCATCTCAGCCACCATTACCGGAATGTCGCGGCCCAGGCTTTGGCTGAGCTGGGCGACTTCATCGCTGGTCGTTTTGACGTTGCCGCGATTTTCTTTGAGCATCGCCAGCATGACCTTCGACATTTCTTCCAAATTGGCGGCAATCGCTTCCAAGCGGTTCGTGCCGTCCAAACGTTGGGTACTGGCGCGCACGTTGTCGGTGATGGCCTTGAGGTTACCGCCGATCTCGTTCATGGTCTGGGTTAGGTCGTCGAGGCTGGGCGGCACAACGGCGTTGATGGCGGTATTGGCAGCCAGTGGTTCGCCTTTGCCGGGAAACAGGGCGATGTACTTTTCGCCCAAAATGCCCTGGCTGCGCAGTTCAACGCGCGCGTCTTTGCTCAGCTTGATATCGCCGGGAATGCCGATCACGGCAATCGCTTCGTTGCCGTCGAGGCGCAGCTTGACCACGCGTCCGACCTTAACGCCGGCAACGCGTACCGGCGTGTCCTCGCGAATACCGGTCGCATCGCTCACACGCACCTCGTGTTGCACCGGCGGTGCTTCGCGGCGCAGGATCTTGCCCAGTTCGGTGGTCCGCATAATAAAGTAGCCGACGACCGCCATCGCGATCAGGACAAATAAGCCGACTTTTGCTTCTCGATTCATGGCTTTACCTCATAGTGCGGGCCGCTTGCGGCCGGTTCACGCCAGGCGGCGCGTTAACGTTTGATCAGGGCTTCGGTGGCCGGGCCTTGCGACTTGCCGTCGACAAACTGGCGCACAATTGGGTCGTCACAGTTAAAGAATTCATCGCGGTCGGCCTGATGGACCAACTCGCCTTTGAACATCATGGCCACGCGGCCGGCGATCAGTTTGGCCGAGCTGATGTCGTGGGTAATCGTAATCGTGGTGGCTTTGAGTTGTTCGCGCATTTGGATGATGACCTCGCCGAGCACGGTGGTCATGATGGGGTCAAGGCCGGTGGTTGGCTCGTCGAACAGCAGGATTTCCGGTTTGAGGGCAATCGCGCGTGCGAACCCAACCCGACGACGCATACCGCCCGACAATTCGTTGGGCATCAGCTTGGCGATGCCAGGCATGCCGACGGTTTCCAAGCACTCGGCGACACGGTCCTTGATTTCGGCCTGGCCCATGTTGCGGGCTTGGCGGCGCAGGGGAAAGGCGATGTTGTCAAACACGGTCATCGAATCGAATAAGGCGCCTTCTTGGAAGGACATGCCGAAACGCTTGCGCAGGCCGTAGGTTTGTTTGCGGTCGAGCTCGGCCCAGTTCTCACCGTCGATGACGACGCTGCCGCGATCGGCCTGCACCAAACCGATTAAGTGACTCAAAAAAACACTTTTACCCGCGCCTGAGCCGCCGAGTATCACCAGTGATTCGGCCCGGTCCAACTGGAGATTGACGCCGCGCAGAACGTGGTTGTCCCCAAACGATTTATGCAGGTCGGTGACGCTGACAAAGGATGGCTCGCTCATTAGGTCAACAACCTCGTCAAAAAGAAATCGGACACGAGAATGCCGAGGCTGGCGTAGACGACGGCGTTGGTGGTGTTGGTGCCGACGCCCTCGGCGCCGCCGCGGGTGGTCAGGCCTTTGTAGCAACCGACGGTGGCGATGACAAAGCCGAAAAACAGCGATTTAATCATGCCGGACCAAAAGTCAAAGGGTTCGAGGAAATCAAAAACGCGGTCAAAGAATCCTGGTAGCGGTGCATCGAGCACGACACTAATTAAATACCAACCGCCCCAAATGCCGATTAAATCGCCCATGGCAATCAGCAACGGCAACATAAGGATGGTTGCCAACATGCGCGGCACCACCAGATACTGCAGCGGATCGGTGGCCATCACTTCCATGGCGTCGATTTGGCGGGTGACGCGCATGGTGCCCAATTCGGCGGCCATGGCGGAACCGACACGGCCGGCCATCATCAAACCCCCAATGACCGGTGCCAACTCCCGCAATAACGCAACACCAAGGATGCCGGGAACATAGCTCTCTGCCTGAAACCTTGCGAAGCCGTCGTAAGTTTGAAGGGTAAAAACCATGCCGGTGAACAGGCAGGTGACCGCGACTACCGGAAAGGAGGCAACGCCGATGCGTTCGAGCTGTTTCATGGTCTCGCGCCATTCATACGGCGGTCGCACCAGCGCGGTGAGGGCACGTGCGGTAAACAAGCTAAATTTCCCGGCCGATTCGGTAAAGGCCAGGACGCGACTGCCGATAGCGGAGAGCAAAATGGGTCCTCCTGGGACCGACGGCCGTGGTGCTAAGGCCTACGGTGTCGGCTGGGCCGACCATAGCACCAAACCGCGCGAAGCGGCAAGCGCGACCCGCCTGGAAACCGTTGCGATGCGGCGACTTGTTGGGCGAGGTCACGGACATAGCCACATACGCCGGTGCGCTTATGGCGGCGGGCCGGAACGAGGATAATGACCAGCCGGTGGCAGACAAATGATCGAGGTCGTTCGCGCCCGTCCTTGGTTGGTTGTGGGGCGGCGGGTAGGTGCATGCGGTGTGTCGGCCGCCGTCAGTCGAGAGCACTTTTACTGCCGAAAACCCAATGTATGGCGAAAGAATTTTGGGAAACAAAAGTGCGGGTAGGGACGTGGTATCACGGAACTTTTCGACCTAAAGCCGGCGAATTTGTTGGGTTCAAGCGCGTCATGTGTTGATCCAGAGTGGGTTGCGTTGTCTTGGCGCGTGGTCGTCGCTGACAATGGCCGTCATTTTGTGCGAGTGGGCCGCCAAGAATTGCTCAATTTGGGTCGAAGGCCGACCTTGAACGAAACGCTGTGAACGACCTGTGATGCCCGAACAAGCTTTAGTGTTCGGCTGTTCTCTCGGCTGGAAAAGCCCTGGTTTGTAACTAATGATAATCGCGAATAAAAGAATAATCTTGTGGCTTTGAGTTTTTCCGGTGGCGCGTATTTGTCTTGCTTTGCCCGGGGTGACCCTCTAAAATCTGGGTGTTTCGCGTGGATTCTTGAGGTTTCGGCGGCGATAGATTGTGTCGGTCCATCGTCGTGGACCAAATCGGCCCTTTGCGCACGTGATCGCCCTTTAAACAAAGTTGGGTTACTTTTTTCGGACGAAACCTTGGCTTGATCGAGCTTGCGACCTAAATTTCCGTTAAGGACCTGATGACGACACATTCGAACGACTGAGTTCGCGTGCCGACGACGCCGCGAAGGTGAGGGGATCGCATGAAAGAGCAAGGGTCACGGATGCGCCATTGGATGTTTTGGCTTGTTACCGCGACGATTGGGCTGACGGCTCAATCGCCTAGGCATTTGGCGGCGGCGGTCACGGATGCGGGTGGCAACCTGAAAAAACTGGTCATGCACGACCACACGCGCTATGGGTTGCCGTCCGACGCAAGCGACTTCTTTTTAGAAGTACCGACCGACACGGTTATGGATAAAGAGGGTCGGCTTTACGTGCTTGATTTCGGTGCCAAGACGGTGTTCGTGTGGGATCGTGACGGGAAATATTTGACCAACCTGGGCCGGGAAGGAGAGGGGCCGGGCGAGTTTACCTTCCGTTCTAAGAGCCGCAGTTTGCTCAGTTACGACGGCGAGTTTGTCTACGTTATCGACAACAGCTCGCGCAAGATTCATTTGTTTCGCGATCTAACTTACGTTCGCACCGTACCCAGGCCCCAACAGTTCGATATGCTTAGCGTGATTCGCCACCTCAAAAACGGCAAAGTTTTTATGTTCTATCAGAACTACCGCGACAAAGTGCCGTTTTCTAAGGTTGTGCTCGCCAACGACAAACTGGAAGTTGAAAAAGAACTGCTGCACTTCGAGGACAAAACGTTCCGTCGCAATGAAGAGGGTGGCTGGGATTATTTCGCCTTTTCGCGCCGGCCGGTGATGTACGCATCTTATTACTTCGATGCGCTGTTGGTTGGGGACAACCTGAGCGACGAGGTTTCGGTTTACGACCTGGACGGTAATCTCAAGCAGAAGATCGTCATCGACCTGCCCCGGCGTGTATTGAGTGATCTCGACAAAGAAAAAATCCGCGAGATGGTACGCTGGGCCAAACCGCCCCATCGCATTTTGTTCCCTGAGTACAACGATCGTTTTACGAACTTTATCCCGATCAGTCCCAATCAATTATTTGTGTATGTCAAGGAGTACGAGCGCGGCCGTATTTCCGGTGTCATTTTTGACTGGCAGGGTAAAAGCGTGGCCGAAGGCACCCAATTATTGGGTGATGAGGGGTCGCTTGATTTTTTTGCCGACCGCATGATCGGTATCTTTACCGATCAGGAAGGCAACTACTCCATTAAAGCGATGGCGCCGACGTTGCAGTAAGCGATTTTTCCATGTGCCACGCGTCGTGGCGGAAGCCGGCCGGCGGCAGGGTGACACGAAAACCTTCGCTGACAAAAAAGGCGGCGGCGGTCAGATTCTTTTTGGTGATTTCCAGAACGACGTCGCTGACGGGAGCATGGTGTTGTAGGTGTGCTAAAAAGTTGCGCAGCGTCCAGCGTCCAATGCCCAGCGCTTGGTAGGCCAAATCAATTTGGAATCCGAACAGGACGGCGCGGCCGTGGTTGTCGAGCGTGTAACCAAACATGCCGATGGCGCGTCCGCGCCAGCAGACCGCGACAAAATGCGCGTGTTGGCCGTTGGGCCGAGCCGGTTGCGCCGTCAGTTGGGCCGGCGTGGCCACCAAGCCGCATTGGTGATTGGCCAATTTAAGGTTGTTCAAGCTGCGTAAATGATGATCTTCAAGGGTTTCTAAACTGAGCGCCTTCTCATTGAAATCGGGATGAAACAAGCTGTCGACAGCAATCGGCTGAAAAGGATGAATGGCGGACAGGGTCATATAAAGTACCTCGACGTCAAAAATAAAAATGAGAAGGCGGCGCGTGCAGCTTACACGGTTCTCACACAGCATAGCGAAAGACCGGGCTGAGAAAAAGAATGTTTATTGAAAAATTCCGTAAAAAAACAAGCAATTATCCTGTTTTTTGTAAATGAGCATGGGAAAAAAGTTGATAATTCGACCTTTTGTGATCGTGTTTTAGTGACTCTGTGACGGGATATACGTTTTGGGCCCTTGCTTTGTTTGGGTTCGGGTACCGCTCACAAGCTTTTCGCTCGCTTTGTGATAAGGTTTTGCCGCAACCATCCGATGCAAACCACAGTGAAACCAACCCGAGGGCCCTTTTCCGACGAGGTCTCCATGAATCAAGTTTGTGCCCGCTTTGGGCGCCGTCCCATACGCAGGCATCGCGACCAACCCGGACAGGGTTTGGCGTCGATCGTGGTGTCGGGAGTCAGTCAATGAATCAGCGAGGTCGTTCTCCAAAGCGTGCGCGCCGGCGTGCGGCTTGGCGTGACGGCGCACGCCGGCGGCGTTTGGCGGCGGTGTTAACCGAAGACATGGCGCCCCACTGGCAGCGGGTCGAACGGCGTCGAATTAAAGGTTTGGTCGGCCAATTTTTAGATTGGGTGGTTGCCAACGCTTTGTCCTTAGACGATGTGGACACGCGTGCCGTCAAACGCGATTGGTGTCGCTTTTTGACCCGTGAATTGCGCCGTCGGCGTACCTTAATTCAACGCTACCATCAACATTATCAATCGTTTCAGAATCGGTACGGACGGGCGGCGACCCGTTTTGAACGGCGCGATTTCCTCATGACCTTTGCGCGCCGGTTGGGTTCTTCCGGCTGGCGGTTAATGGGTGACCGGCGTGCCTTGCGCCGTTATCTCGACCAGGATGCTTTGACCGATCGCTACCAGGGTTTGGTACGGGAACAAGAACGCGCCATGGTTTTCTGTTTGGATCGCTACGGTGTGTTGGCGGCGTCGCTCCTGGCGGAAGACCCCGATACGGCTCATGCGCTCTGGACCCAGTTGGAAATTGAGCCGACTTGTCGCGAGTTGTGGGATTACACCGGCAACGGTGTGCTGCGCAAAGAGGCGTTTACCGCCTTGGCTCGCCCGCTGGCGCAGTTGTCGACGGCGCAAATTGATCGCGTCGTTTCCGATCAAACCGTGCATGCCGTCTACCGTGCTTCGATGGAGAAACGCGAGCAGGTGTGGTACCACCTCGAGGCAATCAAACTCTTGGCGCGGCTGGCGCCGGATTCGTTCGACAAAGTCCTGTTACGTTGGTTTGCCGAGGGGGAAGCCGGCGACGCCATCTTCTTTCGCGCGCGCACCGTGCGGTTGTGGGGCGAGTTATTGGCCAAACAACCCGAGCTCAGTGAACGTGCCATGCTGATTGCCGCCGACCGCAGTCCCCACGTTCGCCAAGCTTTTGCCGAGGCTGTTTGTGGCGGGGTGCCGGATTTTGCGCGGATGTGGCTGGCGCAATTGGTGTGCTGCGATGCGGTCGTTCAGGTGCGCGCCCAAGCGTTGCTGACCTTAGCACGGCATGCACAGCACTTGGGCACCCAGGAGGTTGTCGCACTTTGGGTCGAAGCATTGCAGGAAAACGACGACCCGTTGGTTTTGTCGACCGCCTGCCGCGTTGCCAATGATTTGATGGCGGCAACCGATGCCGCCACCCGGCCCGACTTCTATCGGCAAGCACAGGAACACTACACGCAAACGCGCCGACGCCTTGGTGGCACCATGCCGGACAGCGTCGACCGCTTGATGTCGCGTTCCTTGGAACAGTTGTGGCTTGCCTCGCGCGCCGACCTGGCGCCGCACGTGGCCGACTTACGCCACGCGTTGCGGGCGGTGCGACCGGGCCGTAGTTTGGCCTTACCTAAATTTATGCGCGATCTGGACGAAGTTACCTTGGGCCGGCTGTTGGCCGTGTTGGCCGAGGAAGGGTTTGGCCTTGACCTGGAGACCGGCGCCAGAGGTCGACGCATTCGCCGCGGCCCGGTGTTTGGTTTCCGTTGGTGGCGCTTTTTGCACGAAATGCGCCATCCCGATCCAGCCAAACGCCAGACGGTGTCCCACTGTATCGGCCGCGTGACACCGAGCTTGCTGCGCGCGCCTTCCAATCATTTGGCCGAGTTGGCGCCCGCCAAGGTGCCAGGTGAGCCGTTGTTCATGCAAGAGGAAGGTGGCTGGCGTGGGTACCTGCCGTTGGTGGAAGACACCCTTTCGCTGCTCGACTTTCATTTTGGCAACCGGCCCATGCGTTTTTATACCTGTGACGGGGTGACCGTGTTAACGCCGCCGCGCGGTTGGTGGCGCCGCCTGCGCGCATCGCTGTTGCTCTCGCTGCATTTTGAAAAATACGCGGCGTTGCGCAATTGGAGCGCCGACAGCGGCACCTCGGCCGACGCCTACACGCAAGCGCTGCGCGGCCTGGGTTTCGAGTTGTCACTGGAACCCTTGACGCCGGAACGCGAGCTGCGCCCGCGCGTCGCCAAATTCTTTCAATTACCGGCGCCGGTGCTTGAGCCCGGCTTGCTGCAGCGTTTAAGCGAGTACCTGACCAGCGTTTACGGCAACACCTTGCATCACCTCATTGTTTTCTTGGCCGGCGCGGCGGCTCTGTTTTTATCGCGCCACCTCTACACCAACGGTCGCATCCGCTGGGCGCGGCGCAAGTTGCCGTTGGTCATTGGCGGCTGGGGCACGCGCGGCAAATCGGGCACCGAACGGCTCAAAGCGGCCCTTTTTTCCGCGATGGGCTACAGCGTTTTCAGTAAAACAACCGGTTGCGAGGCGATGTTCGTGTTCGGCACCCCGTTTGAGAAGCTGTTGGAAATGCCGTTGTTTCGGCCCTTCGATAAAGCATCGATTTGGGAGCAAGGCGATGTGGTGCGTTTGGCGGCGGGTTTTGGTAGCGAGGTCTTTTTGTGGGAATGCATGGCCTTGCGTGGCGAGTACGTTCACATTTTGCAGCGCCAATGGATGTGCGACGACTTTTCGACCGTGACCAATACCTACCCTGACCACGAAGATATTCAGGGACCCGCCGGCTACAACATCCCACTGGTCATGACTGAGTTCATTCCCAAAAAAGGCACGTTATTTACCTCCGAGGAATCGATGTTGCCGATTCTTGAGGACGCGGCCCAGCGGTTGGGGACCGATTTACACGCCGTTGGCTACTTGGAAGCCGGTTTGTTGACCCATGATGTACTGGCGCGGTTCCCTTACGAGGAACATCCCTACAACATTGCATTGGTGCTGGCCATGGCCGAGCATTTGGGCATTGATCGCGATTTCGCACTGCGTGAGATGGCCGATCACGTGGTGCCTGATTTGGGGGTTCTCAAAACTTTCCCCAGCGCGCCGATTCAAGGCCGCCGCCTGGTTTTTGCCAACGGCATGTCGGCCAACGAACGTCACGGTTGTCTGTCCAACTGGCGCCGTCTGGGTTGGCTCGAGGTGAGCTTGGACGAGGCCGACGACGTGCTTGTCAGCGGCGTTGTCAACAACCGCGCTGACCGTATCTCGCGGTCACAAATCTTTGCCGGCATTATGGTTAACGACCTTGCCGTCGATTATTTTTTTCTCATTGGCTCCAACCTTGAGGGTTTGCAAGGTTATTTGGAAGAGAGTTGGGAGACTTACAGCGAAGCGCTCGCTTTGTTTGGCTTGGCGCAATCGCCGCTCGAGCGTTTCCACAAACTGACGCAGCGTTTGCGCTTGGTGAAAACGCCGGCGCAGTTGCAGGCGCGTTTGCGGCACATGTTGCCTCCCGCGCTTGGTGACGTGACGCGTTTTTGGGACGATCTCGATTCATTGGCGCAAGCCTTGGCCGGCTCCGAGGCCGCACCCGAAGGCTTTGACCCCGCCGCCCTTTTGTCTTTTTACCAGCCCATGCATACCGCTTATCAGCAATACACCCAATTGCACCAGCGCCTTGAGGCCGGCAAGGAACCATCCGAGGTTTTGGAAGAAGCGGTCAAAGACCAACTCAAGGCCTGGTTCTTTGCCAAGATCGTGGTGGTTGAGGACTTTTACGCTACCGGTGATCAGATCATCCAAACCATTGTTGACCATACGCCGCCTGGCATGGTGCATCGGGTGATGGGCTTACAAAACATCAAGGGCACCGGCCTCGATTTTGTCTACCGGTTCCAGAACTGGCAAAAAACCCACGACGCCCTCGTGCAGATCGCTGCGGATGAAGCCGACGCCTTTGCCGAGGGTTTGCAGTTTTTGTTGACCAAGCAGAGTTATGGTCTTTTGGAGGCGGAACGCGCGGCTGAGTGCATTGAGGCCGCCAAGCACCTTGCCGTTGCCCAAAACGAACGCTTCCAAGCGCAATTGGCTGTGATTGAAACCCGTTATCGTGCCTCCGTTGCCGGTTTGGCCGAACGTGTTCAGCCCACGGAACGTCGCGAATCGCTTTTGCCGCGTTTGGTGCAAGCCGTTGAGACCTTCATTGATCTGGGTGATGCTGTAACGCGCCGCAAAAAGGCGCACCGCATTTACCGCGATTTGGTCAAAGGCCGCGTCTCACGCGCCGCCGCCGTGAACCTGCTGGCAGAACTCAACCAACGCCAAAAAGGCGGCTGGCTGTGGCAGCGTTTGACCGCGCCGCGTCGCCGTCGGCAACGAGGCCGGCCTGAGGAGGGCTGACGCTTGGAGATGTGAGCGGGCAACAAAAGCAACCGAGACACGAGGAACACATGGCCGATTCGGAAACAGTCGATACAGAAAAACACCGCGAGGACGGTCTATCGAGTGGACTTTGGGTGATTGGCGCCGCTCTGGTAACGCTGTTTGTGTTGGGGCTGTTTGGGATCCCGCGTGCGCTTGACGCTTTCTTGTTCGAGCACCTTTCGGCCTGGCGGCCGCGGGCGCCGCTTAGTCAAGCGCGCGTGGTCGGCATCGAAGCGCGTGAGCGCGATCTGACTGATGCCGCCTTCTTGAATGCGTTGAATCAAGCCCAACCGCAACGCAAGGTGCTGCTTTTTTTACCCGAGGACGTGGCCGTGCAGCAGGCTTTGGCGGCGCAAGCGGATTGGTTGATTGGGCGAGCGCTCCTCGTGCAAGCCGACGAAAAACCCGAGCTGCAGGCTTGGCCGGAACCTCTCGCGCAAATGCCATGGGCCGTGATCGCCGCGCCGGGGATCGGTGACGACGGCCTGCTATTTCAGCACACCGGTTATTCGGTGGCCGACCAGGACCACGCATCCCTTGCGCAAATCGCGGCTTTTGGCCGACCCGCTTCAACACCACACCGTTTTCGCATTCGTTTCCCCGCCTCGGATCGTTATGCCGCCGTCTTTGACGCCGCCGCCGTCGCCGCGGGTGCCGTACCGCGTGACGTCCTTGCCGGTAAAATTATCCTGATTGCCCGACACTTGCCCGATGAAGTGCGCGCCTTCCAGCGCCTGACCACTCCCGCCGGCCGCCGCCTCAACCAACTCGAATACACCATGGCCGCCGTCGATACCTTGCTGCGCGACGCCGCACCTTGGGAGGCTGACCGCTACCTGGTGTGGTTGGTTCTTTTCGTTGTCGTGTTTGTGCCGGTCATTGGTTACCAGCGCCTGCAGACCCGCACGGCCCTGCGCGTGATGGTATTTGTCACCCTGGCCTTGCCGGTACCGGCTTGGTTGCTTTTATTTTTTGATATCTGGCTATTTATCGCCGATTTGATGTTGCTCAACCTGCTTGTCTTCTCGTTTTTGATGGTGCAGGAAAACCTCATTTTGGCCGGTTCCTTAAACCGCCAGATCCTCGATACTTCGGCCTTCATGCAAAGCCGTTACACGCCCAAGTCCTTTTACGCCTCGGACCAGCACTGGTCGCAGGTCGCCAACATGATCAAGCAGATGCTGCACATTCGTCGTACTATTTTCCTGGATCGTGTTGTCGGTGATCACCGGTGCCGTGAGGTGATCGCATTAAATTGCTCATTAGAAGATATTTACGAAATGCGTCGCGACTACGAACGCACCCCTTATACTTTGGCGTTGGATGCGAA
Source organism: Holophagae bacterium (assembly GCA_030429565.1). Lineage (GTDB taxonomy): Bacteria > Acidobacteriota > Holophagae > Acanthopleuribacterales > Acanthopleuribacteraceae > Acanthopleuribacter. The sequence goes on from JAUIFE010000005.1 coordinate 54,834, forward strand.
CGGCCCGATTCGCATGCAGCGTCCTTACCTCAAAGAACAACCGGAAAACGAGGCTCAGTACCTTATTCCCTTGGTTTTTGCCGGTGAGGTTAACGGCTTTTGGGCGCTTGGGATTGAGGAAGAGGACATTGGTGACCCGGTCCAATTCGAGGCGGCTTTGGGCGAAACGGCCGTGGAAATCGCCGAGATGTTGTATCACCGCCGTCGCTATTTGCAGGCCACCGCCGACAAAAACTTGTTGCCCGAACTCTTTGCCTTCAATCTCGACCGCGAGGCCGGCCAACTCTTGCGCGAATCGACCGCACTCATGGAACGCCACGTGTTGCGCTTTGAGAGTATTTTCCATGGACAAAACACCGGCGTGTTGATTTACGATATTTTCGGCCAGGTTCTCATGATTAACGACAGCATGGCCGAAGCGCTGAGCGGTGTTGGTTTTGCGCCATACGACAATACATTGGCCGACTTATTGATGATGTTGGGCGATTATCAAGACGTCGACGCCAAGCGGTTGGTGCTCGATATCTTGCGTTTGGACCAAACCTTCAGTTTCCCATTGAACTTAGAGAATGGTCGCAGCGTTCTGCTGGTGTTGCGACCCTTGCTGTCCTTGCGTGAAGAGCTGGAAGCGTCGCCGTTCAGCAAGCTCGGCATTTTGTGCGAAATGGTGGATATTACCGATTTGGCGCGGCTCAGTCAGATTAAAGAAAAGATGATTCGCCAGACCACGATGGTGTTGCGCAACGACATTATGGGTCTTTCGATGGCTCATGACTTGATTACCCGGCCCGAGGTGCCCGAGGCCGATAAAGTCGAAATGATGGGCATTGCCAACGAGAAGATGGCTTCGCTCAAGAAGTTGTTAGAGGAGGGCGGTGGTTACCTGCGCGCCTCTGCCTTTGACGGCGCCGGACCCTTCTTCCCGATTGAGTTTGCCAGTGTGCTGGATTCTGTTTTATCGGAATCACAAAAATTACTCGATGAACGTAATCTGCGTTTGGAAATCGAAAAACCGGAGTTGATAAATTTTGTTTTGGCCTCACCCAACCAATTAAAAGGGCTCTTGTTAGCCGTATTTCAGTTACTTGCCGACGATGCCGAGAAAATGAGTGCCATGTCATTGCGGATAACCGAAAAAGATGGTTTGTTAAGCCTTGCCCTGAAAAACCAGGGTTATGGCATTCCGGAACGACAGCTTGCCAAAATTCTCAGCGATGCGTCCGACCTTGACCTACGTGCCGGTCGCGAACTCAAAAAGTACTTGCAATACGTGGACACTTGGCAAGGCTCCTATGAACTGACCTCGGAAATTGGGAGGGGTACGGCATGCACAATCTCATTGAAGGTATTCGGTTGAAGCAAAATTCTGGTGTAGGGTTAACACGGCGCCCTGGCAAACAGCGGGTGTTGCTGGTCGACGATGACGATACCATCCGTCACATGTTGACCTACGGGTTGCGGACCTTTGGCTATGAGGTTCGCCAGGCAAAAAACGGCGCGGAAGGCTTCGACCTTTTGGAAGAGTACGATCCAGACATCATTGTTTTGGATCTTTACATGCCGGAAATGGACGGTTTGGCTTTTTTGAACCGCTACCATGGGCCGGTCCCGGTTTTAGTTTGTTCTGGTTCGGACGAAGAGCAAGATATTCAGCGCACTTTGGAAAAAGGTGCCGCTCGGTATTTACAAAAACCGGTGTCGTTGGATGCGTTGCATGAGGCGATCGGCGCCTTAATCTGACGACGCGGCACCCCACGAGGAGCCCGTGGATTTTCTCTTGAACATCTTCCCGCCCGGGAGCTTGTCCCAATCGGTCATTACCACCGTGTGGTTGGGCATTTGGGTGATTGTTTTCTTCAATCAGCGTTTGGGCTGGTCGATGTCGGGTTTGATTATCCCGGGCTACGTGGTGCCGTTAATGGTCCTCAAACCCATTTCGGCGGTGGTGATCCTGGCGGAAGGCTTGGTCACCTACTTGCTCGGCGCCTTCTTGTTTAAACTGTTGCCGCGTTTAGGCATTGGTTGGTCTGTCTTCGGCCGTGACCGCTTTTTCATGCTGGTCTTGCTCAGCGTGATGGTGCGGGTTGTCGGCGATGGTTTTCTGTTACCCGCTTTGCTGACCGTGTTGGACGAGCAGTTCAGTATTCCCTTTGAGTACCGCAGCCAACTTCACAGTTTTGGTTTGATTATCGTCGCTCTCATTGCCAACTACTTCTGGGGTCAGGGTTTACGGCGGGGGGCTGTGCCCTTTGTCGTCATTCTCAGTGTCACCTATTTTCTGGTGCGCTACGGTTTACTGGCCTACACTAACTTCACCATTAGCAACGTTGAGTACCTGTACGAAGACGTGGCCGGCGATATTTTGGCAGCGCCCAAGGCGTATGTGATTTTGCTAACCGCCGCCTTCATCGCCTCGCGCATGAACCTGCTTTACGGCTGGGAATTTAACGGCATCTTGGTGCCGTCCCTGATGGCGCTTTTATGGTACCAACCCGCCAAGCTTGTGATTTCGCTGCTCGAGGCCGGTCTGGTATTGGGTTTGGGAACCCTGTTGTTGCGCTCGCGGTTGTTTGAAGGGGTGACCGTCGAAGGCGGCCGGAAACTCCTGCTTTTCTTTAATATCGGTTTCTTTTACAAAATGGCCTTGGGTTACCTTTTGGCCTATTATGCGCCCGAACTCAAAACCACCGATTTCTTCGGGATTGGCTACCTCATTACCACCTTGTTGGCCGTGAAGATGCACGACAAAGACCTGCTTTTGCCGATGACGCGCGCCACCCTTCAGGTTTCGTTGACCGCCGCTTTGGTCGCGAATGGGCTGGGTTTCCTGTTGACCTATTTACCCGCTGAACGGGCCGTCATCGAGCAGGAGGTTCGGCCCGCGCCGCCGCCCGCTCGCGATTTTGTCGACCTCAACCGTCACATGCCGCTGTCCTTGTACCGTAGCAATGCGCGCGACGCCGGGCGACGGCCCACGCCGGCCGAAACCGAGACTTTTGCCGAGGTATTGCGCGCCCTGTTGCAGGCGCCCGCCCAAAATCGTCACCCCGAGGTTGTCGCGGCGCGAACCAAACTGCGCACCCTTAACTATCGGCTGGCCGTACTAGAAGGGCGCTGGTTTTACCTGTACGAAGATGAATCGGCCCAGGGTTGGGGTTTGTACCTGATCGATAGTCGGCCGGAACGCGACCTTTTGATTCAAATCAGTGCCCCGTTGGAAGAGTCGCTTACCCTGCCGGCCGGTCTCAACTTGGTGCGTCGTTTGGGGGCCCGCGTGTTGGCCGTCAACGGCACCTCAACTCAGACCGCTCAAGCGATTGCCAACGATCCGCTCAGCAGTGTTTTGTCGTTCTTTTCAGTGTGCCGCCGCGTCGCCGGTGATCGGCGTACCTTGCACTTGCGCGAACAAACCGCTGATAATCGCCGTTTCCTCGCGCGCTTTGTCGGTGACTATGATCGTGAAAATCCGGTTTCGCTGGCCTTCCTCAAACGCCGGCCGCCCGCCGCCTTGTCCCTGCAAACGCTCGAGACAACCGTGGGCCGTTTCCAGACTTATTTCAGCGAAAGTCCGTTTGCCAATTTTCAGCGTGACCAAGCCGCCGCCGGCTTTGTTGAGTTATTTCTGGACCGCCGTGCGCTGCGGCGTCTGATGGCCGCACCCTGGAATCCGGCTGAAGCGGAAACCGGACCGACCCACCTCGCCGGCTCACTTGAGGCTTGGGTCCAGCGCGAACGCGTTAATTTTGCCGCCGCCGCTTCCGATTTGTATCGGCCACCGTCGCCCGCGGAGTTGTTGTCGCTTAACGATATTCTACTGGCTCCTTTAAATGAACTATTGCGAGATCGCGCCGGCATCGAGGTTGCCGCGTTTGAGGAAGAATTGCGTTTTATGGCCGGCCGCGCTGCATCCTTGCGTTGGCAACTGCTGCATGCCCAAACCGCCGCCGGTGCGCCCTGTCTCCTGCTGCGCGAGGCACCCGACAGCGTGCGACGTCATCATGGCTTTTACGTGTTTCGACTCGACCAAAGCCGGCCCTACAGCGTGATGGTGCCGCATCCGGTTTACGAGTTGGGGATCCTCAATGTCGGTTTGCTGCTCTTCGAAACGCTTGAGGCGCGTGCGCTGTTGGTTCACGGCGCGCACCAATTCGCCAACCACGACCTCAGTGCCGACCCACTCCAAAGTGAGAACAAAGAAACCGTGTTTAATTTAGCCTACCAAAGCCTGCACAAAACTTATTTCGATGAACCCATGCTGGGTGTTCAAGTTCGGGCGCTAGCTTATGCTGAGGATCAAAGCGCGCGCGATGTCAGCGTGGTTGCCGCCTTTGACCGCGGAGCCGGCGCGCTCACCGCGCCTGACGGCTTGGCCCGGGCTTTGGTGTCGCAGCTCGAAGGAGAAGGCGAGCGCGTCGCCGTCGTCAATGGTTCACGGGCTACCGCCGGTTATGGCTTAGGCGCCAATCCACAGAATATGTACCTTGCTCATTTACCCCAACACCAGTTGGTTGCTTTGCGTTTTGACGCGCATCTGCGCGACCGGTTCCGCGATGTTCGCGACAGTGAGGCGCTTGATGCGCTGATGCGTGCCCTGGAGGTTCCTTCCTTGCCGGTCGACGCTTTGCCCTTAGACCGGCCGCCTGGTCGCTCATCATTAGATCAAAAAGAGTTAGGGGCATTGCAGCACTTCTTGGCCGCCCACGATATCACCGCGCTGGCCGCTTTGCGGGACAGTGCCGATACCCGCCTTTTCCACGCGCTCAATGCCGATGACGGTGCCGCTTATCTGTTGGTGACCGCCCGCGACGGCCGTTTTAAAGCGCTTGCCAATTTGGCCGTGCGCGAACCCGCTGAACCCATTTACCTTGACCCCGACCGTGTCGTCGCCGATCAGATCACCTTCTTCATGCAGCATCGCCAAGCCTTGCTGCTCTTTGGTGGTCCACCATGAGGCGTGTTTGGCGTTTCCTCCTGTTACTGATGGTGGCCGTATGCCTTGGGTCCTTGGTTTCACCCATGCGGTCCTGGCTCGATCAACTGGCGCTGCGCCGCGAAGCGCCCGATGATTTTGCCGATCACCAAGTCGGCATCGGTTATGTACTTGAACGCGAGCGTTGGACTGAGTTCGCGCTCACGCCGGGTTTGGCGCAATTGCGTTTTGTCGTTAACGGCGGATGGGTCGGCGCTGAACCCGTGCCCGAGGTCCATTTCGCCGTCGCCTATGCTTTTCTCAATGAGAACGGTGACCTGCTCGCCGCCGATCAGTACCATTTCCGGGCCGGTCAAGGTCTGTTCGAAACGGCGGCGGGGCCGCGGCCGGCCGTTGTTTTTGAAGACAAAACCGTGACTGCGCTTGACCCGCGTCTCGCCACCGTGGTCCCGCCCCCCGGAACCACGCGGATCCGTTTTAACGTGACCGATGCCGATACCGGCCTTGGCGATGTCGTCGTGCGACTCTACGCGCCCAATACCCTTACGCCCGGCACTGAAAACGTGGCCTGGCTGCGCCTGCGCCAGGTGGAAAAGCAGCGCTTGGCACGCGCGACCCTGGAAGATTACCGGTTCCTGCCCGATCGTGAGATTGCTTCCTTGGTTCACAACGTCTGGCGTCCCGTCGGTCCCATTGGCATCAAGGATCGCGATTATTTCGTGCGCCGTGTCTTCACGCGCCGCGAGAACCCGGGCCGTCAATCTGACATTGAACCGCCCTTACTCGACCTGCCTGTGACCGCGCCCGGCCGCATCGTTACAGTGCCGTTACCCGAGCAGCCTGGCTGTTTCACCGTCGTGCTCACACCCCACGCCGGTTTCGAGGCCGACACACCGCTACACCAAGCACCGCAAGTGCGTTGGACCTTGCATCGCCGGGACGACACGCCCACGACTCGAACCGAGCGTTTGCACCATGGCCGGCCAACCATTTGGCAAGTCGATTTGACTGCTGAGCATCGATTTCTTGAAATTGCCGCCGACAGTGTGCGTGTGGTCCAGGCCTATTTCACGCCGCCGCTCGCTGGAGCTGAGTTGGGGGCTGGGGCCTCTGGGCGCGGCGATGATCTGCCTGGGACCGCTTACGGCGTCCCGTTTGAGACACCCCTGCCTCGCGTCGAAAGCTGGCGTCTGTCAACGGATCAACCATTGCGGTTCACCTTCTACGGGGCAACCGCGCAATCGACACCACTGCGGTTCCGGTTTTACACCCTACCGGTCGATTTTGTGTCGGCCCATGAATCCGCTCAAGTGTTGCCGACCTATAGTCGCGTCAGCTTGAGCGCGCGAGCCGGTGATGGTTCCGTGCTGCGTGAGCAAACGCTGGACTGGGTACCTGAGGTCGATGCTTACGATTACCTCGATCCCTTCGCTGTTGAAACACCCTTGGCAACCCTGCAAGAACGCGTGTGGCACGGTCCCAGCGCTACGCGAACTTTAGAAATCCATGCCGAGCAGGACTGTTTGGTGCAGGTTGCCCTACGGCTCGAAGACTTGCCGCTCGTGCGCCGTGTGCCAGGCGATTACCGTGAGGCCGCTTCAGGCGAAACCGCATTGCCTTTGTGGTTTCCGTTTGCACCCGACGACGCGTGGCGGCTGCGTACCGAAGGACGGCGTCTGTGGGTGGTGCGCCCGTTGCGTCCACCACAGCTCGATCCAGAGCGCGTCGCCGGCCAGGCCTGGGTTGAGGCGCCGCCCTTCCAACCGGCCGGACCGGGTCGGGACTTGTTGCTACCGCGCCGGCGCGATCGCTTTTTCGATCAGCGCAGCTTGGCCGGCTGTTACCTGGCCATTGAGCCCAACCGCGAGCAGGAACTTGAATTAAAGCATCACCTCGCCGGCAGGGTTACCCCGTCGCTGCTATTTCACCAGCCGGAAGGAATTGGCACCATCCGTATCTTTCGTGAAGGCGTTGTTCTGCGGGAAGTAACCACCTCGGCCGTGACCGGCGCGATCCCGTTGGGACCTTTGCCCCAAGGCAAGCAGCGTTTCAAAGTAACCGCCGAGCCTGGCTCCCGCCTTTACCTCAACTACCTGGAGCCAAGCGACAGGTTCTTGCGCCAGGTCATGGTGCGCCGATTCGACCGACCACTGTCCGTCGACATCGTCAAGCACGCGCGCGAGCCTGTCACCGTGGCTGTCCGCCTCTTCGCCCCACTTGATGCCGAAGCCGCTACCGTGGTCACGACCCGTTTGAGCCTACCGCCACGCGCGGGTTTCAGTGAAACCGTTACCCCGCGCTTGGGGCGTTTCGAGGTCGCGCCGGCGGCATTACCCATTGTCAGCGCCGGTCCTCCCGAGCTCGACGAAGGCACCCTGTTCTTCGTTCCTTTGGCCGACGACCTGCCGCCAGGCACCTACCGTCTCACGCTTGAAAAACAAAGCGGGCCGGCCCGTTTCGTACGCGCGACCCTCGGTCGCCCGCTTGCCGTCAAACCCACCGAGGTCAAACCCACCTCCGATTACTGATGTTCCTGGAATACCGACCGACAAAAGTATATTGATCGAACCCACCGAAGTTTCGCGGGGCGTGCTGACAAGACTTGCGCGATGATGCCTCGTGAGAGGGGGGTTGCAAGCTTCTTAACAGCTAAATGCCAGATGAGCCAACGGTACTGGCTCAAATATTCATTCCCCAAAAGGATGCCGACTCTTTTTGGGCGCTTTGGGCGTTACGGATCTTTTTTATTAGGTTGCTCTCTGGTTTTCTTAGTAGAGGGCGCTGGTGTTAAAGCAAGCCCACTTATAATAAAAATATGGCTTAATGTAATTAATAATCTTTGAATTTCAGAGATGCCATAAGCTGAATGCTCTATATTCATTAAGAGAGCACCTAAGATGGCAGAAAATGAGCCGAAAACAAAGTACCATTTCTTTTGAAAAGAAACGCTTGATGTTGCCACTAGTCCTGCCCCAATGAGGGTTAGCCAAGTTTGCCGCGCGATTATTTCATTGTTTAGGATATCAACAGGTTGCTGAAGAATATTGGTTGAGCCGATCATCAAAAGGAGACCCGCTGTGAAAATGAAATGCTTGATATGTTTTGATGAAATAGGAGACACCCTTGTTCCTTCGAATTAATGCTTTTTGGGGGAGGCGTCGGTTGGGAAATTGACCTGGGTCAAATCATGAGTTGCCTGATTTTAAGCGAAATAGCGTTCGTATGAGTTTTGGTTGGTAATGCCTTGTCAGGATTTGAAGTCTTTAGTTTTCGCAATTATAAATGATGCACCGCCTAGGCGTAACAAATCTCAATTTAGGTATCAAGATAAGTCCCGCTTCCATTGAGGCATGAACTCGCCGATAATTTTTGAAAATTGCTTCTGCATGTTTGCTTCTGGATTGGGTTCAATCATTTCAATGGCGATTGCCCATCCCGAGCAGGTAGAGACACCGTATGTCTCATGAAGCCAATTTTCGAATCGGCAATTGAATGAACTTTCCCGTTGAACCTGAATTGAGCGATTCGGGTGGATGAAATCGCGCAAGATGTTGGAGCGAAACATGTTGGAAAAAGCGCAGTCGTACTGGCAAGTACGGCGAGCATTTTTACGAGACGTTGCAGCCCAACAGGTTATGCGATTTCGCCGCCAAGAATTGCTTATTTCAGGTTGAAGATTACCTAGCTGTTGGAAGGCTACCCAATGGCCATGCAGTGTCATTTCTAAATCTCTCAAGGTGACAAAATACATGCCCGGTCGCAAAAGTACTGCTTCTAGGAAGTCTAAGCAGTGCTTCTGATATTCGAAATATGAAACCAGGTTCATTAATGTGCCTCCTTTTGATTTATACCTAAAAGGAACGATTCCTGGCGACGGAGGAATTAAACGTTTTAGCGGGTTTCGCTTTCTCCTGCTTGCTTGCGGTCGTCGTGCATGAGGCTGATGCCCAACGAGACCCCGCCGCCAAGGGCTACACCCTCGGAAAAGCCCAGTGCAGCTTTGAACCAAAGCAACCAGTGTTCGTCTGCGCCCAAGGGTAAGAAAGAGCGCACTTGCGGCATTTGGGTGAAGGCGGCGATTAAGTTTTCCAGGCTGACCACGAAGGTTAATTCCGTTAGCAAACAGGCAAGGCAGCCCGCCACGCCGGAGCCCAGGGCCGACAAAATGACCAACCGGCGGCGATGATGTTGGTAGCGCCGATTCTTTAGCCATATCAGGCCCGAAACCGCACCCGCACCCAACATGCCACCTTGAAACCAACCGGCCAAAGCTAGGTCGGCTCGGCCGAACAGTGAGGCACACACGGCATCGGCGACCAATTGGAAAACACCGCCCATGATCGCGCCACCCAAAAAGCCGCCGAAAAGGCGCCAATACCGATGATGGCGTCGCGTAATGATGGCGGCGGCCGAAGCGACCGCCGTTAAACCAAAACCGGCAAAGTAACCCATGGCCGTGCCCAACCCCGCTAACGCAAGAATCAGCGATCCCATGTTCAGGCCGGCATTTTGTTTTAAGTAGGGCATCGCCAAAGCCAAAGCCAAACCGTACAAACCTCCAGAAATGGTGGAACCAAGGGTGCCGCCAACTGTTTGCTGGATCCAGCTTTCTCGGTCCCGACGCAGGCGCACCCCGGCCAGTAGCACCAAGATGGACAGGACCATCGCCGGCGATTGTCGGCGCAGGGGAAACGCATTGCGATCGGCATCGCGGATGACGGCGGCGCAAACCAAGTAACGCCACATCTTCAGCAGGCCCGGCATCTTATGTGCCTTGAGCAGGCGCAAGCTACGGGGCCCGAATCGCTGCGCCAGTACCGTTGCCGCAATGCGTCGCTCAGGGAAAAGGCGGCCCGCCATCGCCTGTGCCGGCAATAGCTGTTCCACGCGTTCCTCGGCCAACCAATAACACGCCTGGCCGGCGGTTTCGCGCACCCAGCGTTCCTGATGCTGCAACGCCGCTTCAATTTCGTCCATGGCTTCGGCGTGGCCGGTGATCAGCGTTTGCGGCGGCACTTTGCGGTAGCGTAAACAGGCGCGCACCAACATCCGTACGGCCGCTTCCTGCAACGAAAGTTGCGCGGCGTGTTCCAAAAGCAATTCGAGCTCTTCTTCTCCTGGCAGCAAACCGTGCTCGCCAAAGTTGGCCAAGGCACGGGTGTAAACCAAGTGGATTTGCCGATTCTGGCGGCGTTCCTCGGTGACCCATCGTTGGATTGAAGGCACCAGAAACTCATGCATCAAACCAACCCAACCCTCGCCCTCGCTGCGCTGAATCGAGAGAATGCGCGCTTCGGCCAATTCTTCGATCAGGCGGTTGAGGTGCCCGGTTTCGGCGGCAAAGACCTTGGTAACGCGGTCGCACAGTTCGCGAAGTGGGAGCAGACCGGACGCGCTGCCTTCTTCTGTCAAAGCCAGCAACGTCTCACGCGCCAATGCCAAATCGGACTTTTGAAATCGTTGCAGGACGCGGTCTAAGTAATGCGCCAGAATGCTGCCGGCGTGGCCTAAGCTTTCATAGTGATCGCGATAAATGTTTCCCTGGTGATCGCGTGCATCGTAGAGGCGATCACACACCACTTGCAGCGCCGGCAACTCGACCAAATCGCCGCGGCAAAGGTCATCGAGAATAAGTGACACCAGGCTGGGTTCGAAATGGCAGCCGACCCGTTTGGCCGGCTCGGTAATCAGGTGTTCGGCTTTTGCGCGCGACATCGGGGCGAGGCGAAATTCGGCGTGAAAGACCTGGGGGAACAAGGTTTTTAACTGATCCATTTCGGCAAAAAAGTCTTCGCGAACACTAAAAACAAAATGCAAGCGCTGGGCGAATTCACTCGCTTGCAGGCCCTTGATAAGGGAAATCAAACGCTTTTTACGCGCTACATCCACCAGGCGTAACCAAGCTTCAAATTGATCAAAACAAAAAACCAACTGGGCAGTCGGCGAAGCGCCCGCCAATTGGCGTAAGGCGGTGTCCGGGGATGGTGTCGGCTCCGGGTCTCGGCCAAAAACAGCCGCTTCCAAATCGCCGGCCGGGTCGGGAAAACAACGCAACACGACGGCGTAATGACCGGCGGCCTTGAGGGTGGGCACCAGACCCGCCTGCAGCAGCGAGGTTTTACCGACCCCCGATTGACCGTAAACCACGTAGCTGGGATGGTGCAGGATCTTGGAGGTGATTTCAGCGATTTCGCGGTCTCGCCCCCAAAAAACGGGCGCATCGGTTTCGTCATAACTCTGCAGGAATTTATAGGGTCGTTGCACGAGGGGTTGACGCGTTCGTGTGGCGGCGACGGGTGTGGTTCCTTTTTGCAGGGTTGCGATAAAGATGTAGCCGCGTTTGGGCACGGTTTTGATGAACGACGGCTGCGTGGCCTGATCACCGAGGCACTTGCGAATGTCCTTAATACACTGCGTCAGCGAGGCGTCGCTCACATGGCTGTCGGGCCAGACCTTTTCAAACAGTTCGGCCTTGGTCACCAATTCACCGGCGTGGGCGACCAAAAGCATCAAAACGTCCAGGTACTTGGGTTTTAAATCCTGAAGCTCGCCGTTTCGCCAGAGTTGCCGGCTGTTGGGGTCTAGATGGAAACCACTGAAGTAATACGGGTTATGTTGCACGTGTGATCCGCAATGATTCAGAACTAAATCAGGTTTTGCTCACGTAAATCACCGTGAACATCGCCACAATAGCATACCAGGAAGCGCTTGATCCCGGTTTCGCCACGATGCAAACGGCCCTTCCAAAACCTAGCGAAAGGATGCCGATTTGGAAACGCCCCGGACAAAAATACACGTAGCCGTCATTATGGACGGCAATGGACGATGGGCCCAACAACGGGGTTGGTCACGAACCCGAGGCCACCGCGAGGGGCTGCGCGCGCTGCAGCGTGTGGTTACCGCCGCGCCTGATTTGGGCGTGGGCATTTTAACCTTGTACGCCTTTTCCTGCGACAACTGGCAGCGCCCCCAAAAAGAGGTGCAGGCGCTGTTCAAACTGATGGATTACTACCTGAAAAACGAAACCGAAACCTGCCGCGAGAAGGGCGTGCGGCTGCAGTTCATCGGGCGCCGCGACCGGCTGGACAAACGGCTGCTGATGCGGATGACCCAAGCCGAAACGGCGACTCGGGCCGGCGAGCGGCTTCACGTGCGTCTCGCCGTTGATTATTCCGCGCGCTGGAGTCTTGAACAGGCGGCAAACCGCATGTGCGACCAAGGTTCGGGAAACCTCGGCCAACATCTGAGCGCGGTCTTGGGCGATCCACCCGACACGGCGCCTTTGGACCTGATGATTCGCACCGGTGGTGAACAACGGCTTTCCGATTTTTTGTTGTGGGAAGCGGCCTATGCGGAACTTTGGTTTACGCCGCGATTCTGGCCCGATTTCGGCCGTGACGACTTAGAAACCGCGCTGACGGAATTCAAAGCTCGTGAGCGCCGGTTTGGCGGACTGTGTCGCCGAGTGGGTTAAACGAACGCCCGCCGCCTGGACCACCAACCCAATTATTAGATGACTTGATAACCGCACGACGCGTTTCTTTTACCTGGACTCAGCGATTCTTGGCGGCCAAATCACACAATTTGTTTCTTGTAGAAAGGCTCGCCGTTCTTGCGAGTACGCGTCGTGCGCGACCCCGGTCCGCTTTTTCCAACAGGATTCGCACCAACATTTTGCCCGATTTCACCTACCCGAATCACTCAGGTTAGATTTTATGGAGCCCCACGATGCATTCTCGTACCAACACTTTAGTCAATGCTTATGGTTTGTGTATTTTGGTGATTGTTGCCGCTGATTTTTTACTGTTTGATCAACCGCTGGGCATGGCCCTGGGGATTTTTGCCGGTATCGTTCACGGCGTACTCGCGGTGCATCATCCCGCGCTGATGCAGCAAAAACCGGCACGTTGGCTCTGGTTGGCCGGCCTAGGCCTAATTTTGACCTTGTTCCTTGATCCCGGTCCACTTGCGGTCATTCTGCTGGTTGTGTGTTGGATTGCCGTCGCGTTTTGTGTGAGGGAAGGTGGTAGCTTGGACATGCGCCAATGGCAGCGGCGCTTCGGCGCGTTTTTCATTTCTGGTTGGCGTTGGTGGTTTCGTGATTGCAACCGCATTCGAAAATGGAGCCGGCGCAATCTGAAGCGGCAAAATAGCGAGGGTTTTGACAAATTTCCGCAATGGCTGGTTCCTCTGGGGCTCGGGGGTTTGTTTCTTTTTTTGTTCTACCATGCCAACCCCATCTACGCGCAGTTGCTCGACCGCATGAGCGCGCGGTTCCCGATCTTTTCCTTGAATTGGGCGCGCTGGCTGTTCTGGGTTTGCATTGCCAGTTGGACCTGGGCCTTGTTGAAGTTTCGTATGGGCCGCGCCGCTAAGACCAGGGTAAGTCCCAAAGCGCCGAGATTCTGGCTGGACGCCCAAACCACGAGCCACTCACTGCTCCTGTTTAATGTGATTTTCGGGTTGCACACGGCGCTCGACTTCACCTATCTTTGGGCCGGTTATGAATTACCCGCCGGCATTACCTATGCCGCCTTCGCCCATCGCGGTGCCTACCTATTGGTTGCCACCGCGATTTTGGCTGGATTGTTTATCCTTTGGATGGAGCCGGATCAGCCGGCAACGGTGACAGGGAAAAGAGCCCCTTCTCGAACGACTTTAATTCGCAGTCTGTTAATGGTGTGGGTGGCCCAAAACATTTTACTGACCTTCTCGGCGGTTCAGCGATTAAGCCTCTACGTATCCGTTTACGGTCTGACGCGGCTCCGACTGGCTGCGGTCGTTTGGATCGGACTGGTGGCGGTGGGGCTGTTGCTCATTTTGTGGCGTTACCTAAACCGGAAAAGCAAAAACTGGCTGGTGATTGCCAATTTAGTCTCGCTGACCGCCGTGCTTTACACGTGTTGTTTTATGAATTTTGAAGCAACCATTGCACGCTACAACCTTCAGCACGTGGCGGCCGGTCCCCAAAATAATCTTGATCATTACTACTTAATGGACTTGGGTCCTAAAGCGTTACCGCCGCTACTGGCTTTGGCCGCGTCGGATCCTGTCCTCTACCAGCGCCTTAACGGTGACGAGATGGTGGAAAAGATAATATATCGGGCGAGAGCTTATGAAGGTAACTGGCGTGGTTGGAGTTGGCGACATCATCAAGCCTTTTCAATGACCGAAAAATCGGAGCGGCCATATACTAGCAAAAGAAAGAAACTGTTAAAGCGCTAGTGAGGGTGCCGAGGTACCCCATTTCTCCCCAATCGTATTACCTGTACGCCTTCTGATCTCTTACCGAGGGGTAGCAGATTGTTGGTCACTGTTTATTCGAGATTAGATGAGCCAAACCGACCTTCTTTTACGGACTTAAACCTTAACTGAGTGATTGGGGTGGATGAAATCGCGCAAGATGTTGGCGCGAAACGTGCTGGAAAAAGCGCAGCCATATTGGCAAGTACGGCGAGCATTTTTACGAGACGTTGCAGCCCGGCAGGTTGTGCGATTTCGCCGCCAAGAATCGCTAGATTCAGGTTAGAGCATGAATCAGATTTACTTGGCCGGCCGACGTTGACGTCGCGTTCGAAGGTATGCCGGAGGATGGTTTCGTCGTCGGCGAACATACAAGAGAGGATATTGGCATGGTGAATTGGCAGAGTGGCTGGAGCCGATGGGCGCCGATTAGTTCAGCGAATATTAGTGAAATACCTACCAGGCCTGGTGCTTATGTGATTGCGACGAATCGTGAATTAACCCGGGCGGTGGGTACTGATAAGGAAGGCATTATTGATATTGGAGAATCGTTGAATCTCAAAACGAGACTTCAATCTTTTTGGCGTTGCGCACAAGCATTGTTGGAGGGTGAGCGACCAAAGTGGGGTCACATGGCGGGTGTTCGTTACCGCCAACTAGGGTTCCACCAAATCTTTCCGTTGGAAACGCTCCGATTTCGTTGGTTGGTGGTGCCTGACAAGGAGGGTGCTAGACGGCAAGAGGCACTGAAAATGGCGGAATACTTCTTAGACCATTGGGAACTGCCGCCGTTGAATTACAGCCTCAACCGTGAGTTTTACGATTGCCTTTGGGATCTAAAGCACGTGGATACGCCATTAGTTTAACGCTTGGTGTAGGGCTTTTTGTTTTGCTTTTTGGCACAGCGCGGTGCGGGTTTCGGCGGATAGCTCCAAGTGCAGGAAGTGGTGGTTGCGGGTGAGGGCGGCGCGGGCCTGGACGTTGGTGGTGGCGCCTAGTTCGTTGACTTGGTCACCGTAGACGGCGACATCGGTGAAACCGGCTGTGGTTAAAGCTTGGGCTGTTTTGCGGAGCCAGGGGCTTGGGTAGCGCGAGCCGTTGCTGAGAATGAGGTGGGCTTGGCGGCCGGCGGCGGTGCGGCGTTTTTCGCGGGCGAAGCCGTGAAGCTGGATGACGGGGCCGCCTTGGTTGTTCAGCCAAGCCATGTGAAAGGCATGGAAATAGGCGGCTTGGCGTTTGGCGAGGTCGGCTTTTTGGTCGCTGCCCGCCACGCGTGTTTTGCGTGAGGCGGTGTTCCAGGCCAGCGCGCGGTAGTTGCCCGCGAGGAATAGGGCCAAACCGATGTCGCCGGTTTTGCGGTCGTGGAAGCGGTGGGGGACTTGCAGGCAGGTGTCGCCTTGTTTGCGGAACAGGTAGCCGCCGGCACCGCGTCCCTGTTCGTCAGTTAGCAGGTAGAGACCGTTGATGGCGCGGTAGGCGAAGCCTAGCTTTTGCCAGGCTCCGGTTAAGGTAGCATCGCCGGGGTTGGCGAAGGTTTGCGCGAACAGGGTTTGCGCTTTTTGAAAGCTTTCGGCGTCCGGTGGCAAGAACCTGGCGACGGGCGGTGCTTGCATTTGGACAGCAATGGGGTCGGGCAGGGTGGCGGGTGTCATAAGCGTAGCCCAAATGAGAAGGGAGATCATAAGGCGAGTACCGTGACGGTGACGACGGCGGTTTGCGTGCCGCGATTGCGAATGAAATCGAAACGACCGAAACGGTCGGGCATGCCGCGCGCTTGGCGCCACTCGATAAAGGTTAGGTCGTCGACGTGAAGTTCGGCACGCGCCGATTGCGCGGGCCCGAGGACGGCGTAGAAGTTGAGGGCGTTGGCGCGAATGGTGTCGGTAACCAGTGCGTCGGCGGCAATGGGGACCTCGATGCGATGCCAGGCGCCGTCATCGGGCACCGTGACCGGGATTTCAAGGCTGGCTAGCAGGGTCGATTCGGGTTCCTCGGTGGGGTCGGTATCGGTGAATTGGTAGAGGTCGAAGCGGTTCCACACGATGGCATCGCCGTCGCGACGGGCGACGTAGCGGAGGCTGTAGTCGGCGGTGGGGTCGAGCGGGGTGGTGCTTAGGTCGTCGTTGTATTGGTAGAGGCGATGGGCGGGCAGCGGCACCCGCGCGAGCGGGCGGGTTAGCCGTGCTTCGCTTTCGCTTGAAACGGTTTGAATGCGCAGGAAGCGCAAGCCCTGGTAGGCCTCACCGGCGATGACGGTGCGGTTGGTGCCGTCGAGGTTCCAGTGGGTACCGCCCGCGGCCGCACTGTCGGCGATTTCGTCTTCGAAACGGCCCCAACCGAACAGGTCACGGCCGATATCGAGCGCTTCGTCGGCATTGTCGCCCAGTTGCGCCTGGATCAGCAGGTTGTCGGGCAAGGTGATGGTTTGGCCGGGTTCGATGGTGAGGGTGAGCGTGTTGGTGGCGACGGGTTCCTTGGTGATGCGCGCCTGGTGGCCGTCGCGGACCAATTGGGCGGCAACGGTTTGGGCGTCAAGCGTTGTGGCGGTGGCGCGCACGGCGCCGGCGGCGTCGCGCAGGGATTGCGCACGGTTGAGGTTCATCTCCCAGACGTTGCGGAGCGTGCGCCGTGCGGCGGCGCCGCTGACGACGGCCGGTTGATAGGCTTGGATTTCGAAGGGCATCAGTTTCGCTTCGAGTAATTCGGTGCCGTCCCAGACGGTGCGCAGCATGACGGAGGGGAAGGTGACCAAAAAGTCTTGGTCGAAGACGAAGTTGCCCAGGCTGTAGGCGATGAGTTTGTCGCGGTACCACTCGACGCTTTGCAAGACGTGGGGATGGTGGCAAATGACGATATCGGCACCGGCGTCGATGGCGCTACGGGCGTTGCGGCGCAGACTTTCGGACGGTACTTCCTGGTACTGAAAACCGGAATGCATTTGCACGACGACGAGATCGCAACGGCTGCGCAGTGATTCGATGGCGGCGCGGCCGTCGCGGGTCAGCCAAAAGGCGGCGCCGCCGTGGCCGCGTCGTGCGACCCAGTCCTGCAGCTCGGGATAAACGGCTTCCAGCGAAGCCCAGGCGGCATCACGTTCGTTCTGGGGTAAATCGCTTTCGGCGGCGGCAAACAAGGCCCAGGCTTCGCCGATGCGGCGATTGGCGGCGGGAACGTGCCAGGTGGCGCCGTTGAATTGCCACGGCCGTGCTTCGTATTGCCAGCGTTCCGTGTCGGGCAGGTCGGCGGGGACGGGGTCGTCAGCTTGCGGGTAATTGTCGTTGACGAAACTGCCGGTGACGGTGGTGTAAGACAGGGTACCGATGCGCGTGCCGTTGACGGTTTGAATGACGGGTGTGGTGGCGGTGGCGGCGTCAATGCCGGCGCCTTGATAGGTCAGGCCGCGTTGATCGAGCGCGGTGAGCGTGGCGGTAACGCCGATATCACTGTAATCGCGCACGTGGTTGTTGGCCAAAACGACGAGATCGACCTGCAGCGCTTCGATGGCGGCGAGGGTGGCGGTGGGTGAGTTGAGAATAAAGCGTTTGCCTTGGTAGGCAAAGGACTCGTCGAGATCGCTTACGCTGGTTTCGAGGTTAAGTGTGCGGAAGTCGGCGGCGGCAAAAAGCGGTTGCAAGTGGCGTACGACGGCGGCGGCGTCGCCTTCCGGATCGGTCGGCCCAATCAAGGGGTTGCCACTGGGTGGGGCCAGGTAGCGGCGTCCAAACATGGCGTCGCCGCCGGCGTGCATGCTCCAGCGCGTGCCGTTTGCGTTGGACCACAAACGCACGGTCACGGGTGCGCTGGTTTGCTCGCGGTCGACGACAAGTGGTTCGTTGAGGTGGCCTGGTGCATAAACAACCAATGCGGTGGGGCCGGCAAGTTGACTAAGGGTTACGCGCCCCTCGGCATCGCTTTGCGCCGAGCGGTTGGGGGCGACGACGGTGGCGCCCGCGATGAGCGTGCCCTGTTCGTCCTGGAGCTGCAGCACGACGTCGAAGGGGGCGTCGGCGGCGCTGGGCGGAACGACGGTTGGTGGTGGGTCGCCGCGATAGGAGCCGGAGCAGGCCGATAAGGTTAGCAATAGCAGGGTGCTGCAAATAGCGAACCGCTGTCGCAACGATGTGATCATAGCCACCCTCGTGTTTATGGTTAATGCTCGTGTTCTGTTGAAAGGTTATTCTAACGTCAATCTGAACCGTCCAGTCGCGAAATCTCCGCGTCGCCGTTATTGGGTGTTTGTCGGCCGCTTTCGCCAACACCTTGGTTTTCAAGTTTTTTAGTCTCGTTCCGATGGATCAGGTGTACTTTGGCTTGCCCGTAAACTGGTTTTAATTGAGGGGCCGTTTTTCATGGGAACCACCACGCCGTGAATGGATTATTTTGGACCTTCTTGTGGCTGATCGGAACAACTTGGGTCGCCGATGCGCCGGTTGAGCGCGCGCAAACGGCGCCTTTGTGGTTTGTGAACGGCGAAGGAACCCTTCAGCGCCGCGCCGATGGCGGGGAATGGACCCGTTTGAGCCCACAACAATCTTTTTATGTGGTGCTCAGTGGCGAGGATCGCGTGCTGACGGTGCGTCGCCGCGAAGAACAGATGTTGTTCCCGCACTTGTCCTATTCGCAGGATGGGCGTTTGTTCCGCGATCTTCAGGGCCGCGTCTTGCCGGAAGCGATGGACCAACTCCAGGTAACGATTCCGGGACGGGGATTATTGCGCTTACGCCACTGGGGTGATGACGAGATTTCGGTTCAGGTTCTGCGGATGCGGCGGTTCCCCGATACGCCCTTGTGGCCGTTGCGTGGCTTGCAGCACGATGGCCGGCGTGTCTTGGTTCATTTTCCAGGTGAAGCGCGTTGGGTGTCGCACATTTTACTATTACCGGGTCAGGTGTTGCGTTGCGAGCCGGGTCAAGGCCTGGAGGCGGCGTGGTTGGAAACGCGTCTGTTGTTCGAAGGGACCGACAGCGCAGCGCGTCGTGCTTACCAAGTTAGCTGGCGACAAGGTGCGGCGCAGGGGCGTTTTTCTTTTGAGAGTGAACCCTTTGCGGTGGTCGTAGCCGAGGAGCGCACGGTGTTAACCGGCCGGACACGGCGAACAACGTTGGCGCTATCGGGCCAAGAAACGCCGCTACTGCTCCAAAGTGATACACCGCTACTCGTGCGGATTGCCGCCGGTCCTAATGCGTTTTGGCTGGCCGGGCCCGCCGGCCAGGTGGATCCTGAAAGTGAGGCCTTGCCCGACGGCGTTTTTCCGTTGCGGGTCCCTTTTCTGCCAGGGGCGTTTGGTCATGCGGCAGCCCCGCCGGCTGATTTTTCTGATGGCACGCGCTTTTGGTTGAGTGGGCCGCGCGAAGCCGGACTCATGTGGCGTGACTGGCTCGCGGCGTGGCGCAATGCGGACGGTTCGGCCCGTTACACGCATACTCAGGTGCATCGTTTGAGTGCTGATCAGGTTGCTTACAAGCCACTGGGATCGTTTGGCGGACGAGGCTCGCGTTGTCAATCTTTTGCTTTTGTCACACCGCAACTGCTGATGCCGGAAGCGGAGGCGCCGATGACGACACCGCGGCTTTTAGCGCGTGCCCACGATGTCGTTCAGCGCGACCTATTCATGCAGATCCGTGCCGATGCGCCGCTTAACGTCGACGTGCCGGAATTGCCCGGCGCGCCCCAGGTACGTTTGCGGTTGGTGGCTCCGGCGGACGAGACCCCACTGCGATTGCTGCTGATTGGCGATAACCACTTGCTCCAGCCTATCGAATATGTGCCGCAAGCCGGTGTGTGGCAGGCGCCCCCGCTGTTACCGGCGGCACGCCGCTACCTCAGTGCTAGTGACGAGGTGGTTGCCTGGCCGACACCGCACCAGGTCGAGGTTGCCGAAATCGAGCTGCCGTTGCCGCCCGGTTGCCGCCGCTTCGCCGTTAAACTCCAACAAGGCACGACCGCTTGGGTCGCGCTTGATGTGCGCCAAAGCCTGCCACCGCGATTGCCGCCGCAAGCCTTGCTTGAAATGCGCGCGGCTTCATCTCGACCGGGTCTGGCCGCGTTTCACGAGCTTGTGTTGGGCCGGGTTCCGGCCGCGCTTGCCAGGCCTGCCGACAGCGAAGTTTACCTGCGCTTGCATTTCGAAGCGTTGGCGCGGCTGCTGCGAACACGGGCGCTGACCTATCGGGGCGATCCCGATTGCGCACGCAACACGCCGGTGCCGGTGACGGCGACCACGGCGGCGGAACGCGAGGCGATGTGGCGACAGGCAGAGGCTTTGGTTGGTGTGGGTGCCGCGACGGCGGCGCTGTCGTTTTACGGGGCTTTGGCCGAGCGTGACGGTGACGAGGAAGCGCGCCTGCAACGCGGCATCCTCCTATTCAGTTTGGGGGAAACCTACTTGGCCGAGCAGGATATGCGCGATCTGTTGTGGCGTTCCTGCGATGGGGTCATTCGCCATGACGTGTATCATTTGTTGCGCGATTGGTACCGTGCCGGCGGGGATGAAACGGGATTGGCCGGTCTCGAGGCGGCGATGTTTTGGCTGGAAGGAACGGAAGCGGCGCTGGCGGAAAGCGCGGCTACCTTGGTCCAGGCCGGTTTGGTGAGGGAAGCCTTCGACGCCTTATCGCTGTTATCGCGCCCAAATCCAACCGCGCTGGTGGTGACGGCGGCGGCTACGGATTGGCCGAGCGACGTTGCCTTGCCGGGCGCATTGTCGGGTGCGACCCGATGGCAAGCATTGTTGGCGGGATTGCAGCACGGTGCCGCCGGGGATCGCGTTGCCGCACGCGCTGCATTTGCCGAAGCCGGCATGGTTGCCCAGCCTTTTGCCGACGCCTATGAGCGCGGGTTACGTGTGGCGGCGGCGCTCACGGCTGATGCACGAGCGCAACGGCTGCAGGCCTACTTTGATTTGGAAGATTGGTGGGCCGAGCTGCCGGGACCGCGCGGGTGGATGGCGGCGCCCGACACCCAAACGGCGGCGCGAGCGCGGGTTCAGGTGCGTCAACGTGCGCGCGACAAAACCGGCGTGCACACGTTGGTAACGGCGGAAGACGGGGCGGCCTGGACATTCGACGGCCCGCTTAAAGTGCGTTTTAACGTGCGCCCGGCTCACGATCCACGGGTCGATCCCGATTTTATCGACGGCGAAATCACATTTATGCACAATGGTTTGCCGAAACGTGAAGGTTATCGTGACAATACCTTATCTGCTAATTTAACGGTCGTCGGCGGTTACCCTGCCGCACTTGGCGCTCTAATTCAGCGCGAGTTTGTGCTTGGGCCCGGCCGTCACCGATTGCATCTTCGCGGCGATCGCTTGCTGGCGGTTACAGTTCAAATCGAAACGCCGTTGGTGGCGGTGCCGCCTTTGCCGCGCCCTTCGGCGGCGTTCCTTCAGCAGGTGCTCGACGGCCAACCGGCGCCGGTGACCGGTGCGGCCGGTGAAGTGCGGTTGGTCATGGCGGATGGCACGCTGCAACAGCGGGTCTTGGCGCTAAATCGTTCGTTCGGTGAAGCAGAGGGGCGGCCGCTCTCGGCGCTTGAGCAAGCGCGGGTGGCGCTGCGTTGCGATTCGGATCCTGCGCTTGACATCCCGCCGGCCATTCTGACGGCTTTGTGCGAGGCGGAACGCGAAACACTGCTGATGCAGTGGGGTGGCCGCGATGATGCCAGACTGGGCGATGCGGGCAAGCAATTGCGTCCTGAGCAGCAACGTGCGTTGTTGTTGCATCGTGGTTTGCGTGAGGAAGCCGTGGACCTGCCGGTCACCAGCGAAGCGGAAGCGTTGCGCGTGCTGACGTTGCTGACGGCGATGCCGCGGACGGGCGCGGCGGCGGATGCGACTTATCGGCGCGTACAAGCGCTGGTTGACGCCTATCCCGGCAGCACCGCCTTACGGCGGTTGGCTGCACCGATTTTGCGGGCTTATGCGTGGGAACCGATTGCGTTTTTCGACCGTGGTGAAAGTGTACAGGTGCTGCCAGGTGAACTGATGTCGCCTGCCTGGCGTGCGCGGGCGGCCTTGCTGGTTCCGGATCCTGCTTCCTGGCTACTTCTCGGTCAGCAACAGAAAGAGCTGATTTTCGGCCATGAACAAGCGCGTCCTTTACTGCTCAAGGCGGCGTTGGAACGGCCGACGCCGTTGTGGCCGGTCCCGGTTACACTGCAAATCCGTTGGGACGACGGACCGGCGCAGGAGAGAATGCTGCAGCCGGATGGTGACTGGGCTTCATGGCGGCTCGACCCGCCGCCAGGCGCCAAACGTTTGCTGATCGGGTTGCGGGATGCGCCTGGCAACCAACTGCTGCGCCTGCAGATTTACGAACAGCTCGCCGGCCAGTGGCGCGCGGTGCCCAAAGACGCTGGGGAAACCCAAATGCGCGTGGTGTCGCCGGGTGAACCGCTTGAAGTAGTGTTTTACGAACCGACGCTGTTACGCGTGGCACGCCGGCTCGAGGCCGGTGATCAATTCGAAACGCACACGCTCGATTCGCCGCCGACGCGTTTTGTTCTTGAAAGTGACGCGGAGCCACAGTTTTACCGGCTGTGGCGCATGGCCAAACAAACGCGGCCGGCGCCGGAACCGCGTCGCTTGTCGGTTCCGAAATGGCGGGTCCCCGATTTTCCGCTCGCGCAAGCGCCACCGACGGCGGTCGACGAGATGCGTGTCCCGGTGACGCCGGCGGCCGGCGATGGACGCTGGAGCCAATTTGCGGAGGCGGCGCTGGTACAACGCGAGTTGTCGGACGAGGATGCTGAGAACGCGGCCAGAGACCGATACTTTCAAGTAGGTTACGTTTGGCGTCGGCATTTTGAGGAGCGGCATTTATACAACCGGAGCCGTGTCGCCATACGCTTGCGCGACGCGGTGGGAGATTCCCTGGCTCTGGAGCAAACCTTGCTGTGGCGCCGTCCGAGCTTTGATCTGACTTTGCGGCTGGAAGCCCATCTTCAATTTCTTGATACGGTGGTGCTGGATGGTACGGTGCCGGTGCGTCGCACCTTCGACGATCCCTACAGCACACAGGCGCGATTGACCTGGCATTCCCGTCTGTTGCGCCGCGATCAGTGGTTTTACCGCACGGAGGTTTCGCTGTTCCGTCAGTTCCTCGGCATTGATATTCTACCGCCGGTGGTGCTCGATTGGGACATTTACACGGATTACCGCGTTGACCATCAGTACGGCGTACAGGTGGGGCAACTCGTTCGTTTTCAACCGTTTCATGACACGCGTATCGATTTGGATGGTTTTTTGGCGAGCAACGAAACACTGGGCGAACGGCCGGTTGATTTTTATCGAGTTGCGGTCAATTGGCGGCAGCATTTCGGCCGCTGGGAGTCGGGGCTGGGCTTGCGCGTTCGGCATTTGTCGGCCGATGCGGATCGGGAGCGTGCAGACGATCAATGGGTCATCGGGTTTCAGGTGGGTTACTGGTACGGCAGGCTCGATTATCGGCACCATTACGCAGGCTTGCGCCTTTCGTTTGATCCAGAGGACCAGGCGACCAATATGCGTTTGTCCTGGCGTTTTAACTTGCGCAGCCGCGGCGGGGTCGGCGATTACCTGCCGCGAGAATTGAATTTCCGGCAGTTGCTTTTGCGGCGTTAAGCGTTGGCGGCGAACGGCGCCGTTTCGGCGAGGGCGCCTGATGAAACTGCAGGATAAATCACAAAAGACCGGGTACTCCGTTGAAAGTTTAAAAAAACGGAGTTAGGTTTATTGAGCCCTTTAAGAAAAAACAAACAATGTGAAAGTTTTAACTTCTTTTTTCCGCTTAGATTGATGCGGGTTTTTATTTGTGACTTTTTGCTTGCTTCCCCA
Source organism: Holophagae bacterium (assembly GCA_030429565.1). GTDB lineage: Bacteria > Acidobacteriota > Holophagae > Acanthopleuribacterales > Acanthopleuribacteraceae > Acanthopleuribacter. Next base: position 78,821 of record JAUIFE010000005.1, read on the forward strand.
TCTGCTCCGGGTCGCCGCGAACCGTTGGTTTGTCGGCGCGGATGCTGCTGTCAAACCCACTGATTCGTCAACGATAGGATGGTTTCGATGTTAGAGATGATGGTTGTTTTACCGGTTGATCACGAGGCGGATGCCGAACAGCTTGAGCAGCGCTTTAACCGGCTGAACGTGGAACTGCAGTGTTCCGAATGTTGGGGCATTTCGCACCAACAAGTCGTTTTTGCGCTAGGCGTACGGCGTCGCGAAGTATTTCGGTTGGGCGATACGCTGGAATGGGCCGAAAACCGATCGCTATTAGGCGGAGGCCGGCCGGCGAACGGCGCTTGTGTCGTCGAAGGCCGTGCCGAATGCAGGGGATGCGGGGCGGCGCTATCGGTGTCGTTACACGTTTCCGGTGATCGTTTACAACGGGCCCGCGCGCTTGGTTTGTTTGGGCAAACAGGTTGTTTTCAATAAGCTTCGTCCGAAAAAAGCGGCGCTGACCGTACCGTCGCATTCGTAGTGGGCACCAACCACGGCGGTGATTGGTGCCCGCGCGGTTATGGTGAAAAGTTGACGGTGCTTGCGTTGCCGATAGCGGGTTCACGGGCGCCGTTAAAGACGAACACGACGCCGGTTAGGTCGCGGCCGTCGGCGGCTTCGGCAATCACCATTAGATCGCCGTCCACGTTGCCGACCAGGTCGCTGAGCGTGCGCGCGATGGGTTCCTTGGCGGTGACATCATCGAGGGTGGCGCCGGGCATGACGGCGGCACCGTTTTGGTCGTAGAAGTAGAGGTTGATGTCAACCGGCGTGGTGCCGGTATTGATAAACACGGGGGCGGCAATGAAGCCGTTGGTGTTGGGCAGGAATCCGTAGAGCAGGCTCTTGCCTTTGCGTGTGCCGCTTGTGTTTAAGTCGACGGCAACACCTTGGCTGGGCGATTTGCCGAGGGCGGTGTTGAAGGTGACCCACAAGCCTTGGATTAGGCTGGTGTCGGCGCTGAGTTCAACGCTGTAGCCGGCGCCGGAGCCAAGCTCGGGGAACAAGCTGCCGGCTTCCTCGCGCAGAAAACCGCCGGCGGCGATGGTGCGCTGCACGGTTTGGCTGTCGCCGCCTTCACGGCGTGCGGTCAGGCTGACGGCGACGGCACGATCACTGTAGTTGGCGGCGACGACCAAGCTTTCGAAGAGGCCGACATTGTTGGAGACCCAGGGGAAAAGCAGGTTGGCGGCGCCACTGTCGCTGCGGTTGACGCGGCTGACGTTGCCCATGGCCGATTCACGTGCTTCGTTAAACACGAAATTGACGCCGGTGAGGTTCCCGTTGGTTGCCGAAGCGATCATGTAGGCGTCGGCCGGGATGTCGAGTAAATCGCTTGCCACACGGGCAATTGGCACATAGGGTGCGACGTCGTTGATGAGGGTATTGCCGATGAGGGCGCCGCTTTGATCGTAGAAACGCAGCGTGATGTCGGTATTGCCTGCGCCGACGTTGACGACCACCGGTGCAGAGATGAAACCGTCGCTAGAGGGCAGGAACCCGAACAGAATTTCGTTGCCGATGGTTTCGTTGTCGGTGAGGTTGTTGAGATCGACGGCGACGGCTTGCGATGGACTTTGACCGGAACCACCGGTGCTCTGCAGATTGTTGGTGACCCAGCGACCGCGCAGATCGGGGCTGTCGCTTTCGAGTAAGACCGTGTAACCGGAGCCGAGGGTGGGGAAGAGGTCGGCGGCTGATTCGCGCAGGAAACCGCGTGCCGGCAGGGTGCGCTGGACGACGGCGGTTTCGCCGTTGGCACGTGTGGCGGTGAGCGTTACGGCGGCGGCTTCGCTAGCGGGATTATTGGCGATGAGCACACTTTCGAACAGGTCGTTGTTGGAGATCCAAGCGTAAAGCAATTTGCTGTCGCCATTACCGGACCCGCCGTCACCGCCGCCGGTGGCGGCGCGGCTAATGCACCAGTCGCTAATCGAACTGATGTTGCCTTCGCTGACGGAGACGCTGCCGACATAACTTTCGCCAAACATATCGAGGTAACGGGCAAAGGTGAGGTCGCTGATTTGGCTGAGATCGGCGTCAAAATCCAGTTGTGGCGCAAAAGCGACGGTGCGCAGGTTGTAGTTGCCGGTGGCGAGGCCGCCGATTTGGAAGCGGCCGCCTTGGGCGAGGCCGACAGCGATCAGGGTTTCGTCTTGATAAGCGGCCACTAAGTTGTTCTGAACCGGGCAATCGCAGGCATTGTCGCGAATGGTGCCGCTGATAATGCCGCCGCCGCGTACTTGGATGTGGAGGCCGGTGACGTTTCCGCCGGCGGTGACTTCGACGACAAAGGCGCCGTTGGGACCCGTGGCGGTGGGGTAGTAACCGGTGCCGAGGTTGGTGCAGCCGGCGAGGCTGGTGCTGAAGATTTGGCTGCTAATGTCCTCAAACGAATCGGCTTGGGCGAGGCCGGGGTTGACGGCGATGCGGTAGGTGCCGGCGGGTAGGCCGGACACGTTGTAGCTGCCGATCACGGCGCTAAAGGTCCCGTTAAAACGCTCTCCGCTGGTGGATTCGATGGCGACCACGGCAACCAGGGTGCCGGCGATGAGGCCGCCGTCATCGTAAAGCTCGCCGGCGACACTGCCGCCGCTGCCGGGATTGATGTCAATGCCGTCGGCGCTTTGTCCGCCGGCAAGGGTGACGGTCTCGGCGTTGGCGGCAAAGCCGGCGCCGCCGTAATAAGCCCGCGCGAATCCTGGCAGCGGCAGGCCGCTGAATGAACCACTCGGCAGCACACGCACGACAAAACGACCGTCGGGTAAACCGCTGACTTCATAGGGCACGGGCACGCCGGGCGCGGCCGACAGGACTTGCCCGGCGACGCTGACGCCGCTATCGGCATCGAGCACTTCGAGCTCGGCGCTGGTGGAAAACACGCCGCTCGGCAAAGTGACGTTGCCGCGGATGCGGTTGCCTTCGCTGGGCGTGAGTGTGGTGTTGGTGGTGTTGCCGGCGCTGAGTTGCACGCTCGTTTCGCCAACCAGATCGCGATAGGTTGTTTCGAAGGAGGCACCGACACGGTATTCACCGGGTGGCAAAAGCATGCTGGTGGGTCCGCTTTCGCTGCCGGCCTGGGTGAAGCTCCGGCCGCTGCGGTCAACGACGGTAATAAAGGGTTGGGTGTCGGCGAGGGTGCCGTTGAGTTGCACTTCCAGCGTGCCGAGTCGGCTGAGGTCAAAGGTCACATCAAGGTCGTTGCGTGCTTCGCCGGCGCTGATTTGCAAACGCGCGGCATTGGCGGGATCGGTGGCGTTGGGATAGAAGTAGACGGGATTGACGTCGCCGCTATCGGCCAAATCATAACTCAACCCCAACAGGTAACAGCCAGGTTCTATGCCGGTTAGATTGTAGGAGCCGTCGTCGCCGAGGGGCGTGCCGCCGCTGCCGCCAAGGCTGATGACCGGGACCAGCGTTACGGGGTCGACCAGTTGCAGGGCGGTGCGCGCCAACTGGCCGCCGCTAACGGCGACATTGCCGGCGAGGGAACCGGCGAGTTGGCCGGTAATATTGAGGGTGGTCGCGCCGTTGACGGTGACGAGCTGGGCGTCGGCGAGGTCGCGTGCGTTTTGGTTGCCGGCGAAGCGGGTGAGCACTTGTTCGCCGGCGTAAAGGATGTAGTAGGTGCCGTCGGGGAGGTCGGCGATGGCGTAGGCGCCGGATGAGGTGGAGAGATCAAACCCTGCTGCGCAAATGGTGGTGCTGTCGTAGGCAACAATGTTCACAGACCCGAGCGGGCTGCCGTTGCGATCGGAAACGGTGCCGGACAAGCTGCCCGCGAGAAGTGGAAACGGAAAAAAAAGCAAACAGAAGGACCAACGAAGCATGAATGACTCCTAACAAGTCGGTGGTTTGGATGAAAAGAGAAGGCGAAGCGAGGCTTGCGGTATGGGTGAATTTAAGGTGATGTTGGGTAAAGAAAATGCGAGAAAAAAGGAGCGACGTTCGGGATTCTCCCACTTCTCACTATTCGTGCGAAAGGGGGGTGCTTCTTTAGTTTTATGAAGCCTTGTATGGCTGAAATTTACTCAGTGTCGGTTTTTTCGGAAAAAGTTGCGCCGCTAGGCGGTGACGGGTTACGGAATCAGTGCTATAAATGGCCCCTATCAGGTTCGGGTCGATTCGTGTCGCTCGGTTCCGACGCCGCAGGGATGCGCCCAAACGTGGGATGACGGCGCCCGACTTGATGGGGTTCCTTGGGATGTGCAGTTGAGAAGAAACCCGTCCTGCGCTGTTGAAAACCATGGCGGCGGCGCCGGTGCGGTTGTTTTCTGTTAACTGTTCGATTGTGTGTCCTCTTGATCCATCGTTCAGGTTTCAACCTAAGGTGTGCGGTTTGGGTGGATGCAATCGCCCAAGATCAGGGTGCTCAGGCGCCGCTGTGAATCGCTCAGTTTAGGTTCTACGGCCGACGGCCGTGACCCGCCATCAACATTAATACCTAACCGGCGCGATCGACGACGGCGCGTCAGCACAAGCTGTTGCGTGGTAGCGTTCCGAAGAACCGCGACGTATTTTTTGTACGCCCTGCTTTTTCCAACACGTTTCGCACCGACCTTTTGTGCGACGGCGCCCCCAAATCGCACCCTTTAGGTCATATTTTCAATCGTTTTTAAGGAAAGAAGATCATGATACCGACCGATCCTATTTGGGATATGATGGGCCAATTATTTCAGCAGCATCCTTGGCACGGGGTTACCATCGGCCCCGAGGCGCCGGAACTCATCACCTGTTATGTGGAAATGGTTTCCAACGACACCATCAAGTACGAGCTGGACAAGGTGACCGGTCACTTGAAAGTGGACCGCCCGCAGAAGTACTCCAACATTTGTCCCACCCTGTACGGTTTGGTTCCACAAACCTACTGCGCCGAGAAGGTTGCCGACCGCTGCAACGATGCATTGGGCCGCACGGATATTGTCGGTGATCACGACCCGCTGGACATCTGTATTTTGACGGAAAAGAATATCAATCACGGTAACTTCTTCTTGCAGGCCATCCCCATCGGCGGCTTGCGCATGCTCGACGGCAACGAAGCCGACGAAAAAATCGTGGCCGTCATGAAAGACGACCGCTTGTACGGTCACATGCGCGACATCGACGATCTGCCCAAACCGCTGTTGGACCGCTTGCGCCACTACTTCTTAACTTACAAAGAAGCGCCGGACTACCTGACCGACAAAAGCAATACGCGCATCGTCGAAATCCCCGAGATTTACAGCCGCGATGAAGCCTACGAAGTCATCAAACGCAGTCAAGAAGACTACGTCGAATACTTCAGCCACATTAAAGGCATGTTGACCAAGATGTTGCGCGGCCCGTGGTTCGATCTACCGAGCCGCGACCGGTCCGAAAAAGAGTCCGTTTAGGACGCCGTCGCCACCATTTTTTACGGCCGCCGACCACGGGTCAGGCGGCCGTTTTATTTGGTGCGCCGCGCCGTTGACTTTTGCGACCGACCTCTAAAGAATAGAGACTCTGTCTCAATAATTGGCCGCCACCCTGCGCGGTGTGGCCGTTCTTAGGGGGAATATTTGTTATCACTGGTTAGTCCCGAAGTCGAGCAGTACGCGCGCGACAACACCACGCCGCTGCCCGAGCTGTTACAAGAATTATCGAAAGAGACCTATGCCAAAACGGCCTTACCGCAAATGCAATCCGGCCCCTTGGCGGGCCAGTTCCTAAAAACCATGGCGCGTGTGATCAACGCCGCCCACATTTTGGAAGTGGGTACCTTCACTGGTTTTAGCGCCTTGATGATGGCGATGGGCATGGCTGAAGACGGCCGCATCACCACCTTGGAATACGATGCCGACAATGCCGCCATCGCACGTTCGTTTTTCGATCGCAGCCCGTTTAAAGATCGCATTGAGATCATGGTGGGGGCCGCCGCCGACAGTCTCAAAACGCTGACCGGTCCTTATGATCTGGCCTTTATCGATGCGGATAAAACCAACTATATCCACTACTTTGACACCATCTTGCCGATGATGCGTTCCGGTGGTTTGATCATGATTGACAACGTTTTGTGGAGCGGGCGCGTGTTGCACGCCGAGGCCGAGCAAGACGAAAGCACGCGTGCGATTGCGGCTTTTAACGCGCACTTGCGTGGTTTGGCCGAGCTCGACAAGGTCATGGTCACCCTGCGTGACGGCATTACCTTGGTCGTGGCGCCCTAAGGTTGCGCCATCGGTATGCCGCCACCCCATGAACACCGGGTGGCGGCGTGCCAAATCGTGTTTTAAGGCGCGATCGCGATGATTTCGATTTCCAGCAACATGGTTTGCCCCGCTTGCAGGTTGAGGCTGCGAACGCGCGGTTCGGCGCGCATGGGTTCGCCCTGACTTTCGATGACCTCGACTTGAATGGCGCCCGAGTTAAAGCCGCCGAGGTAAATGGCCCGGTCGCCGACGGTGGCCCGTTTCTCGGCCAAAATACGGCCGCCTGCATCACTGACAATCACGCTCAAACCCTTGGTGCGCAGATGAGGCCGTGCCGTTACCAGCTTTAGGAAGAGATGGGCGTAATCAACCGGCTCAACTTCGCCTAAATCGATGGCTTCGTCCTCGCTAATGATGGCGAACGGTTCGGTGAGTGGGTAAAGCTGCTCCTTGTTGTTGGGAGGGCAGTCGCCGTAGACACTGTACTCACCCTTGGGCAGGTTGTTGGCAAAAAAGCGGCCGTCGGCTTCCAGCGAAGCGGTGACGTTGATTTGATTGCCGGCTTCGGCACGTCCGATAATCATGACTTGCGAGACCGGGCAGCCGGCAATGCGGCCGGTGACCGAACCCATTGAGCGAAACGAGAATTGGCGCTCCAGGCCCTCGGCGGGAATGTCGAGGTATTCGCGTTGTGCCGAGTAATCCATCGCTTGAACGCGCATTCTTCCCGGCGCAAACAAGCTATAGGAACCCGTTTTAAGGTTTTCAATGGAAAAGCGGCCGGCGCTGTTGGTGGTAGTTTCGACCGGGGAAAGCCGCGGGAAACTGAGCAGGATGACGGGTAAATTGCGATAGGGTTCGCCGTCCATCAGCACCTCGCCGCGTAGGAAGGCGCTTTGGTTGTCTTGAAAAACTACCTTGGCGGGGTTTTTGTGCGTGACATGAGCCGGTTGCTGGATCATCGGTGGTCCGCCCGCTTGGCGGTCAAGCGTGAGGCGCACTTCGTAGCTGTCACCCATTAAGTTGGTGAACGTGTGCTGGAAAAGACCCTCGCCGACGGGCACCGCGATTTGGTCCAACACCGCCCCTTGCTGCAAAACCTGCAAGTCCACCGCGTTGGGGAAATCCTCGCGCTGCACCGTCACCTCAATCGTGCTGAGCGGCGTGATTTGCAAGCTCAAACGGCTCCAGCTCTCGGTGTTGAACTCGCTCATGTTGCGGTGGTAGCGCACCTTGCCGTCGAAGAAGACCGCAATCGCCAAGTTCTGATTGCTGAAGACATTGTCAAAGCGAAAGGCGCCGGCGCCGGTGGTTTGCGTTGCGCGGAAGCCGCTACCGGTGGCCGCGCCGGGTTGCGGCCAGAAGGCGGGCGCGGCCGGCGTGCCCTCACTTTCGGCCAACATCACCCAGGCTTTGTTGAGTGGATTACCTTGTTCGTTGAGGACTTTCCCCGCGATAATCGGCCGCTCCCGTTTCATGCGGAAGAGGTGTTCGTAATGAACTAAAGCGCCGTCTTGCTCCAAGGTTTGCGTGAAATCGTTTTGGTCGGCTTCGGCCTTGGCGAAACCTTCGGCGATGATTTCCACCTTGAAACGATCCGTGTGGGGCACGCCCTTGACGGTAAACAGACCGGCGTCGTCACTGATGCGCAAACCGTTTTGGTAAGGCTCCCAACCGTGATCTTGTTGGTTGGACCAATCGCCGCGGTAGGTTTGCGTGCCGACCGGCAGGACGCGCAGCTCGAAGTTGGTGATGGGTTCGTTGTTGGCGGCGTCGACGACTTGGCCGTCGAGTAAAAACGCGGTGGTGAGGGGCAACAGCAGGTCGACCTGATCACCGTCGAAGGGGCCGAGCGGTTGGGAGCGCAAGCCGCCTTGTTCGGCTTTAATCCGGTAGCTGGGCGGCAAACCATCGAGTTCGAAGGCGCCGTTGAGGCCGCTGCGGGCGACCTCGAGCCAGTTGCCGTCACCGAGAATTTCGTCATGGCTCTGCACCAAAATCGGCACGCCGGCCATGCCCGCGCCATCGTCCTCGCGCACCACTTGGCCGGAGGCCGTGTTGCCAGGCCCCAACACAATGCGCACGCTTTGGTGTTCTTCGGTGAGCAGCAAGGCCACGTTTTTTTGCACGTTATCGGCATAACCGGGCGCCGAGGCCTTGATCCGAGTACTCAAGCTGTTGTGTTCGAATTGCAGTTCAAATTGGCCGTTGCGGTTGCTGCGCGTGGCGTAGGTTGCGCCGGAGCCCAAGAAAAATTCGATGAGCGCATCGTTGATCGGGGTGCCGGCGTCGTCGAGGACAACGCCGTTGACGACGGCGTACTTTAAGGGGTAATTGTTTTCGGGCAAACGGAAGTTAAATTCGGCTTCGTTTTTCCGGTTGGGAATCGTGTAAATGCCTGGCCGGGCAGTGAGTTGTTCGCCGACTAAAAGCTCGACCTCGAAGGGTTCGCCGACGCGCAGGTTTTCAATGCGGTACGCGCCCTGTTCATCGCTGAGCGCTTCAAACTTGTGGCGTTGTTGCCAAAAACGAACGGTCACCTCGGCCCGGCCGACCCCGTTGGGATCGTAAACCGTTCCAAATGCGGCCGCACCCCGCGCCAAGCGCAGGGTGACACGGTTGGGACGATCGCGTCGCAGTTGGATTTGCTGCTGACCGAGCGCGTATCCCGGCGCTTCCGCTTGCACGGTGGCGATGCCCTCCGGGAGGTTAAAAACCGCACCGCCTTGCTCATCGGCCGGCAATTCAAGCACCGTATGTTGGGCGGCGCGAAACAGGGCGTTGGTGATGGGGCGACTGCTGACGGCGTCGACGGCCTGAACTTCCAGGCGGGCGCGATCTTTGAGGACCAGGGTCACCGGGCCCAAACGCTGGGTATCCCGTTCTACCACCAGCGGATAACCGCGACCGTCGTTGTCCAGTGAACTCCCCTCGGCTGCGCCCGCGGCCAACCAGTATTCGCCGTGCAACACGGCGCGAATGCTGAAGGTCCCCTGTTGGTCGCTAACGACGGTTTGCAGGGTGGTTTTTTGATTCTCGCCCAGCAATAACACCGGGATGCCGGCTTTGGGTTGTCGCGCGCGTTCGTCGACCACACTTCCGAAAATCTCGACGTTGGGATCGTCCAAGCCCGAGTGGCGTTTACCGGCCGCCGCCTTGGCCGCGGCGTCGCGCTTGCCGTTACTCGGGTCGGCGGCATTGCTGTCGGCCGTCGCCGTCCGTGCGGCACGGCGTTCGGCGTCGCTTTGGGCGGCATCGCCGTAGCGTTGCCAGAAAAGAAAGCCGGCGAGGCCGAGCAACACACAAAAGGCTACAATGAAAAGCGGAGAGGGGTTGCCACGAGAGCTGGGAGACAAATCGACCTCCGGTCAGTTGTCACAGGTATGGTTTTTAAGGTAAATCTTGCGTGGATACTGCTGCTGGGTCTCTTTGGGGTTGGGCGTGTCCTCACGCACAAAGATCACCCGCAACATGCGAATGGGTTGATCGGGATGAGCCTTGTTCCAGCGTTCACAGAGATGTTTTGCAAACGGCTCGCGGTGGTCGGCGTTTTTAAGAATTTTTAGGTTCATCATGTACTTGCGCCAGCGCATGTTGGCATGCTGGTAACACACCACGTCGGGTTTTTCATAGCTGACCTCGGCGCCGTTTTTGTACAGGTCGATCTCCTTGCCGTTCTCAAGCGTTCCGGGAATGACGAACCATCCGTCGACACGGGTTGGGTCGGGCGCGAACATGGCCCAGTACTGGTCGAGCCGAAAGAAGTAACCGAAATCGTTGTACTTCCTCGGAAACCATGACTTGTGTTCGTTGAAGTTGACGGAACGAATGTTCCAGGCAAAAACGTACACCAGACATACTAGAGCAAAAACCTGGAAGACCCCATAGGTTTTCCAACTTTGCTTGCGGTAAGTCAAGGGACGCGTGAACTTTGAGAAAAAGCGGCGGTTGTTGGCGACGGTGCGGTACGCGCGCGTGCCCAAGCCGTGGACCGGCCCCAATCGCAACAGGGGGGTCAGCCACCGCGTCAAGATAGAAGCCGACAGCACCGCCACGACGGCGTCGAATTCGATGAAGGTTTCGTCGTCGGCGACCACCACCCAGGAGTTTTTCTCCTGCATGAGATCGTTAATTTCGCGGCGGGTATGGGCCGGCGCAACCTGAGCGCGGGGTAAGATCAAAAACATTTTTCCCAGCAGCACGCCCTTTTTACAAAAGCCGCAATCGCCGTCGTAATACATTGCCAAACCCTCGCCCCAGCGGCCGAGGTGTTTCTCCAAAAACGACCACAATGGTCCTGGCAAATAAACGAGCCAGCCGGCCATGGAGATAAACGAAAACAGGCCGACATCCATCATCACCGCAATGCCGATGTGGAACGAACAGAAGATCAGCACCGTCAGCGTGCGAAACTGGGCTGTAAACAGCGGAATAAAGGGGAGGAACGGGCCGCACCATTCCAGGACCATGGTCGCGCGGGTGGCGAACACATTCCATTCGGGGAAGTTCAGCATCCAGGTGCCGAGCGGGCGCGTCCAAGCGTCGATGTTGAGCGCATAGTAAAGCGCGTTGCCGTTTTCCCATGTGGCCCCGCTCTTGAGCGCGGCGGTGAAAATATAGAGAAAGAGCATTTGTAGCAGCAAGGCTGCGCTGATTACGTTGTTGACCACCGGCGGCGGTTTGCGGTCGGTTGGGTCGAGTGCGCGGTCGACGCTGAATTGGGCGCCCATGGGAAGGAACATGCCCCAAAACAACAGCATGCGCAGGAGGGTGTCGCCGGACTGAAGCACCATCGGGTTGCGGTTGTGCAGCGAAAGTAGGAGGAACCAGCTAACGAAGGCCACCCAGCGGGTGCGGTACCCGATTAACATTAAAAAGGCGAAAAAGGCGGCAATGGAGAACAAGCCGGCCTGCCACCAAAAGGTGTTGATGTAGATATGCGGGTTGTACCAAAACACCTTGGTGTTGCGGTAAAAAGATTGCACGAGGTCGGAAGGCATGACACCGCTGTTGGTGTAGAAGGTGGTGAGATCGGTTGCGCGCGTCCACAGATCCACCAAAATGAGCAGGGCGATCGCGATGCGGAAAAGGGCCAGCGAACGGGTGTCGATGCCGAACAGCGGTGTCGGTGACGCCGCGGTGAAGCCGTTGAACCATGACGCGGCGCCACGGCTGGGTTTTTGAACATTTTCTTTTCTTTTTTTGGACATGGGGGAACCTCGGTTAGCGGGAAGGCCCACCGTGGGCGGGCACGCGTATGGATCGATTGGGTTGCGCCGGGGGTGGCGCTTTCGCCCAGACGTGGCGGCCGAGAGCGGCGTCGTGCGCGCACTGCGTCGGCACAGGCTGGACGTCTAGAGCGGTTGTCGATCACCAAAGATCCTCAAGATGCGGGACGCGTTCCCAATGGTCACCGCGAGCGGATGCGTGGGCGGTGGTGTGATAACGATAGGGTGCGTTCAAAAGCGGGCCGGGCGTGGAACAGGAGAGCAAAAAAGAATGGGGCCGGTCGCCTGAACAGCGGATCATCCAGGGCGGCCGCATGAAAGGTTCTTTAGATGTTGCAAGAGTTTACCTTGGATTCCAAGCCGCCGTCGCCAAAAAAAGCGGTGGCGCGCGCTAAATCACATCGGGCGTGGCAGCGTGGCGTCCCTATCCTGCTTGCCGTCCCGCTAAATATTGATACACGCGCCGCGTGGACAGTGGCATAATAGGCGCAACCATCCTTTTCAGAATCCATAAAACCAGGGGACCCCGTGATTTGCAGACGTGTGTTTGTGGTTACGCGTGCTGTTTTCACGGCTCACTCCATGTTTTCGGTTGCCTGATTTGCAGCGCGCGCGGCCGCCCTAAAACTAAACCGCGATCCCCGTTGCGTCGATGGTTTCCCTAAAGAACACTTTGCTTTACATGGGTCGGTTGCTTATGACGCCTGCGCTGGTTTCTCTCCATAACCCTTTTAAAATGCTGGATTCTTTCACTGAATCAGACCGCTCCGCCTTTTTCGGCCGCGAGGAAGACGGCCGCCAGTTGGTGCGCGCGACGACCAGCTACCACGCCACGTTGTTGCTCGGTGAATCCGGTGTCGGCAAGACCTCACTGATTGACGTTGCCCTCATGCGGCCCTTGCTGGCGCGCGATGATTTGTTTGTGATTGAAACCACTTGCGGTCCCGACTTGCTCGACCGCTTCTCGCACAGTTTGCGCACCTTGCTCGACGAGAACTGGCAGCGCTGGTTTAAGGAACTCAAGCAGGTTACCTGGGAAAGCCTCACCGAATTCCTGCGGGCCTTCACGATTGAGCGCAACCACAACGTGGTGTTGATTTTCGACGGCTTGGAAGCTTTGTTTTGCAACACCTTCAGCGAACAAGACCGCAAGCAGTTTTTCCAGTTTCTGAGCATGATCGAGGTCGGCAACGATCGCATGCACGTGCTGGCCTCGCTCGACAGCGCCTGGTTGGCCGATTTGTATCGCTACGCCAAACTGGTGCCCGCGCTGCTGGCCAACACCCTGGTTTTGGAACGGCTCAGTTGGGATCAAGCGCGCCACGCGATCGACGAACCCTTTTCCGCCGCCGGTTTCCCGCTGGAAGCCGGGCTCTCGCGCAAGATTTACGAAGACAGTGTGCGCCTCGCCGGCGACGGTTTGAAACGGCCGCGTACCACCGATTTACAGTGGGTCTGTGGGTTGTTCTTCGAAGTGGTGTCGCGCGAAGATCGCCCTCCCACGATTGACCGCTATCGCCAATGCGGCGGGGCCGCCGGTCTGATTCAAACCTATTTCAAAGAGTTGTTCGGTCTTCCCGAGAGCGAGCGACGTTTTCTCAGTGAACTGCTGTTGGCGCGTTTGGTGTTGCCGGGTTTTGATGTGAGCGAACTGGACAAGCAGAAGATCCTATGGATTTTCAGTGGGGTCGAGGCATCCGAGGAAGTGCTTGAAGGCGTCTTGCGCGATTGGTCGGCCGCGCGTTTCCTGCGTTTCGACGCCGATTCCAACACCTATCGTTTACGGCACCCGGTTCTCAAAGACCACATGGACGGCTTTTTGGGATTGTCGGCGCGTTTGACGCGCTTGCAACTGGAACTGTCGCAACGGGCGCGCGGCCGCGCCGGTGAGGTTTACGAGTTCAGCCTACACAAGCTCGAACCCTATTTCCGCTATCGCAAAGTGCTGATGTGGACGCCCGACGAGCTGCGCACGATTTACTTTTCGGCGCTGAAACAGGGGTTTCCGGCCTATTGGTGGGAAACCTTGTTGCGTCGCAAGCTCGGGGATCGCGGCTTTTTGGAAGTGCTGACCCACGAATTTGGTGAATGCGATCAACCGCAACTGATGCAGGGGATTTGCGGGCAACTGGCCAAGCTCGACCCCAAATCTTTCGACAGCTCCGCCGGTAATTTTGACAAACAAGTGCTGCGCCTCGCCGCATCAACCCAACAGCCGGCGTCGGTGCGCGTTGCCTTGCTGAACTTGGCCCGTGCTTGGAACATGGCGCCGCAAAACAAACACTACCAACTGTATTTGTTCGTTGAAGAGCGCCTTGAATTGCGGCTCGCCTTTTTCGAATGGGTGGCGGCTGGTAACGGCCTCGATGAAGTGGCCCTGCTCAAGAAATGGCACAACATGGTCGAGAGTCAGGATCCGCTCGGCGATGGCGAAAACCAACAGGTCGTCACGCATATGGTCGCCCTGTTACAGCGTTACGATGAAGGGATTGAAGCACTTGGCGAGGTATTGATGTTGCAGGAAGACGGCGACACTCACCTCAACCTCAACTTGGTGTTGCCGCTACTGGCCGGCTTTCCCGGGATTGATCCCGAAACACTGCATCAGTATTGTTTGCGCGCTTTTGACCAGCAAATCGCCATTCGGCGCGAGGTGCACGCGCCCTCACGCGAGCTGGTTATCGATTTCCTCAAGGCGCACGCCGCCGACGATCTGTTTTCCGATATCTGGGGTCGGCTGAGCGAAACTTACCCGCTCAGTGACGACATCCTCGGCCTCGCCGTGGCTTTGGTCGGCGAGCAACATCATCCGTTGTTGATGATGTCGCTTTACGACGAGGACGACATCATTCGCCATAACGCCAAGCGGTTGCTGTTGGCGCTGGGTACCCCGCCGTCGTTGATCGCGCTGGACTCGCCGGTTCCCACCGAGGAAAAACCCTGGGAAGCGCGGGCCGTGCTGCTGCGCTGTTATCTAGCCAATGGCGATGCGGGCGATTTGCCGGAGGGTTTCCAGAGTCCGGCCCAGTTGGAGAGCAATACCGAGGTTATGTGGGCCCAGGAATACCTGACCGCCTACTTTGAATCGCGACCGCCGCAGGCCGAATGGGTGGCCATGTTGGACGCCTTCGGTGAGCATTTGGCCGCGCGCAACCAAGCGCTGTTGCCCGAACTCAAGCTGCTCGATATGCAGGATTGGGCGAGCAAGGCTTGGCGTCGCATCGGCGGCCACTGGCGACGCGGCCTTAGCGCCATTACCAAACAATCGGCGGTGCTGTTCGGCGAAAACGCCAAGGAAGATATTCGTTTGCGTTTGGCCAAAATGCGCGCCGCCATGCAGGATTGGGTCAGCAGTGCCCAGCGCGTGTACGGCACCTTGGACCAAAACCGCGCCGTAACCATGCGGCTGATTCTCAAAAAGTTGGGCAATTTACTCAAATCTTTGGACGAAAAACACGAGCAGTTTGAAGGCTACTGTCGGCGCATCGATTTGGCGCCGCTGGCCAACCGCCATCTGCGCAGTTTTCTCGAATCGGAACTGATCGGCTTCTGGGAATTACACTCGCAAAACCTGCACTTCTTGCACGAACGTCTGCGCGCGCCCGGTGAAACCGAGGATTCGGTGACTTGGACCCAACTGGTCGCCGATTTCGGCGCGATTGTCGATCAATCGGCGGCTGATATCGAATTCTGGCGTGATTGTTTGCCGCAACTGCGCGACCGCGAAACGCTCGAGTGTTTGCTGCTCAATCACCGTGGCTTTCTGCAGGTGCGCCGCACCATGCTTTCACGCTTGGGTGAAGCCGGCGGTGACGAACCCTGGGTGCGCGATTACCTGATGGCCCAGTTTGGCAAAACCAAAACCGAATTTGACGACCTTGAATGGCGCACCATTATTAAAGGGTTGGCCGGCTCGAGCGAGTCGGAACTGGCCGATCGCCTCAGTCTGGCGATTCAGACCCACAAAGGGTTGGAACCGCAAATTCTCGAGGCCCTGTGCAACATGGGTTCGCTGGAATTGGTCGACGACGAACAGCTAAGTGCGATTCTGCTGCATCCCAAAACGGAAATCCGCGAGGCGGTCATTCCCATTCTCATTAAAGCGCGACCCGATCTGCTGCGCAGCAACGCCGACCGCATGATTCAAATCGGCGAAGAATCGTCGATTTACCTGTTGCTGGCGGCCCTGGCCGAAGTCGGTACCGTTGCCGAGCTGCGTTTGTTCCTGGGCCATCGCGGCTTGCTGGTCAACGGTTTGTGGGTGGCGACACAAAAAACGATGGGGGCTGTGATTCAAAAAACGGTGACGGCCGACAAACGCTGGTTCGAATCGGGTGGGCTGAAAAGCCTGCAAGGCGGCTAAAGCAGTTACCCGGTAAGACGTCATAATAAATTGAACTTGCCGATCCAACGCGTTTAGAATGAGTCAATTTTGCTTATTCTGAAGGCCGAGGACGGTGCTCTTGTCACAAAATTACGACAGTCAACGATTGAACCAACTGGAAATCAAAACGCCGCGTTTACTGCTGCGCCGCATTAACGACGCCGACTTTGAGGCGCAACTGGAACAGGAACGCGACCCACGCATCATGCGGTTTATTCGCGAGGTGCCCAGCTTGGCGCACGCCCAGGAACGGGTGCGTGGCTTTATTGCGCCGTGGTCCGGCAAAGACATGGATTGGCTGTGTTTTACGATTGCCGCCGTCGACTTGGACGGCTTTGCGGTCGGTGCGGTTTTGGGCGCTATGGTCTTCCGCCTAACCGAACAGCGCTTAGACATCGGTGAGTTCGGCTACCGCGTCAACGTGGCTTGCCAAGGGAAAGGCATTGGCTACGAGGCGAGTCAGGCCCTGGTTGACGCCGTTTTTCGCGAAACACCGCTGCACAAAATCGTCGCCAAGTGCGTCGCGTCGAACGTGCCTTCATGGCGCATTATGGAAAAGGTCGGCATGCAACGCGAAGGTGTTTTGCGCGACGAGGCCGACGCCGACGGCAAACGCGAGGATTTGCTGGTTTACGGCCTGCTGCGTCGCGAATGGGAACAAACCCGCTAAAACAAAACGACCCGGTGTGAACCGGGTCGTTGGTGTTTTACTTGGGCTGTTCTTCGTGGCGCCACTGTTGGATTTGGTTCCAAAAGTGTTCGGTGAAGGTTTCGATTTCGTGGTGTGGGTAGAGGCTGGCGACTTTCTCGCGGACCGCTTGCTTGGCGCGATCCGTGGCGAAGAAGTTCCAGGTGACCTCGTCCAAGTGGCTGAGGTGGCGGTCGCAGAACTCTTCAAACCGTTCGGTTTCGAAGTGTTGTTCGGCCAGTTGGGCGTAGGCCTCAAACTTCTCATCTTGGGGAATATCGCTGTCGGCGATATCGAAGTACGGCTGCCAGTTTTGGTTGAGGCGCATTTTGCGGCCGGTGGTGGCGCAGAAGATCGCCCAACGAATGTTGGCTTTGATGTACCAGGGGAAGTGCCAGTGCAGCGAGGTAACCTGCGAGTCGGGGCAGGGGTTGGCGTAGTCGATGGGGTGCCATACGCCGTCTTTGCTCAAAGCCTCGCAGGAGTTGAAGTCCCACAGGAAAAAGGCGTTGATGATCAGCGTGCACTTGCGCAGCCAATCTTGATCGGCGGTCGAGAGTTGCGGATGACCGGTGACGTAGCGGCCGTGCAGCGGGGCGCTGGGATCGTAGTTGATCAGCTTGACCTGGGGACCCAGGCCGACGCAGCGCATGAAGTGTTCGTAGGGCGAGACAGCCGCTTGCAGGTGCATGACGTTTTTGCCGCTTTGCTCGTAGGACGTGCGCAGCTCGCCTTCGTTGTCGATTTTGCTGACGCCGACCCAGCCGCCGCCGTCGTAGGGTTTCATGAACAGCGGGTAGTCGAGATCGCGGCCAATGCTGCCTAAATCAAAGAGTTTGGCGTAATTGCGCAAGGTGTATTCGAGGTCTTTGGAGCGCTCGTAACTTTTGGGCGGCACCATCCAGGTGCGTGGGATCGGCAGACCCAGACGCATCATGGCGCAGTAGGTGGTTTGTTTTTCCATCGACTGCACGGCCCAGGGATTGTTCAACACGTACAAGTCGTTGAGCAGGACCGATTTTTTGATCCACTCGCGGCTGGTGTGGTACCAGTGGGTCAGGCGGTCGAGCACGACCGAATACTTACACGGCTGCTGCAAGTCATAGGGTTCGATCATGACCCGTTCGACTTGGAAATTGACGTTGTCGCCGCCAAAGGGGATCGACAGTTTCATCTCGCGCAGGATTTCTTCAAAGCAAATGGGCCAACAAATATCGGCGCCCAGAGAGAGGCCTATCGTTTTGGTGACGTTTCCCATTAGGAAAACTCCTTGTGTGGTTCTTGGATCAGGGATTGCGGTGCGGGCGCGCCCGTGGCCGGCATCGGCGGACAGCGACGTCGCCGCGCGCGGGCCGGGGCCGGCGCGTTATTCGTAGACCATCCAAAGGGGTCCGGGGAACAGCCATGAAAGTCCTTCACGTAGGCGATCACGCCAGTTTTCCCAGTTATGTCCGTCACGAGCTTCGACGTATCTTACCATCATTCCCGAGGCCTGGAGCAAGGGAACCAGGCTGCGGTTTTCGTAAATTAACGACTCGTAGGTGCCGCAACTGACGAAGAGTTTTTCGGCCGGCTTGCCTGGCTTATCGCGGAAATCGTTGACGAACGGCACGATCGGGTCAAAGGCCGGGCCGCGCTTGTGCTGGCCGATATCGGTAAAGGCAAACGAGCCCGATTGCAGCAGCAAGCGACCAAACACATTTTGGTTGCGCCAGGCCGTGTACATCGAGGCGACCGCGCCGAAAGAGGCGCCCATCAGGCCGCGCGCCGCCGGTCGGCTTTCTATCGGATAATTCTGTTCCATAAAGGGCAGGACGTCGCCGACGATGAAATCGGCGTGGCGTTGATCGGCGGCGTACTCGCGCAGACGGTCGCCCGACTGGGTCAGCGCGACAATCATCGGCGAGACTTCCAAACGGTGGATGAGGTTATCGAGCACTGTTTGCAGGGCCGCGTAACGCAGGTAATCGAGGCCGTCGTGGACGATCAGCAGCGGGTACTGACGGGTGCGGCGGAAGCGGGCGGGGAGGTACACGGAAATGCGGCGGTCACCGAGATTGGTGTCGCGCAGCAGGTGTTCCTCAATCGCGCCCGGGCGCGCGTCGCTGTCCTGGTAGGACCACTCCGGGGTTTCGTAACCGGTGGTTTGGCAAACGGAGTTAAAGCCGAACGGATCGCGTGCGACTTGTGGGTTGTAAGGATCGTGAACCCAGTGGTTTTTACCACCCATGTGGACGTTGAATTTGTATTCGATACGGCTGCGTTTGGGCAGATCGAGCGTCAAGTACCACAGGTCGGTTTCCTTGAGGCGCAGGAACGGCTGCGAGGACTCGAGGCCGAACACCCAGTGCATGAGGTGGACGCTGTCGACGTTGCCGCGAAAGACGAAGGTGATCGAGGCGCCTTCGACCAATGGGAAATCATGACTTTCAATAAAGGCGTCGAGATCGGCCTCGGTGACGGTTTCTAATTCTTCTAATGCGCGAATCGCCAGCGTCATGCTTCCTCCCAGGGTTCCAACTCACCGCCGACACTGAGCTTGCGTGTGCCGGCTTGGGTGTGCCACCAATTGCCGTCCCAGTCGATACGGTCGTCGGGGTCGAGTGGCACACACACCGAGTGCGAGAATCGGCGCGCGAAAATGCTGACGCGCGTCGGGTTGTTGAGTTGCAGGCGTTTCGAGGCGTGGGGCAGGGGAATCAGGTTGCTGTACAGCCCTAGGCCGGCTTCAAACACCTCGGCAAAACCTTTGCCTTGAGGCGGGTTATCGTGAAATAAAACGATGCGTTTGGCCAAGACCATCGCCCCGGCCGACCACGCGATAATGGGTTTTTGTGCCAGCATCGGCTCGAGTTTGAACATGCGTAAGCGGTTGAGCAGGACCGCGACGTGACCGCCCGCGATCAGCACACCGGAACATTTTTCCACGACCTCGGAAAGCTCCATGCGGTGGCCGGCAATCGAAGGTCGGTCGTGCGGCGTCCATTCTTCTTCGAATTTGCGGTTGGTGGAACGAATGCGGCGCAAATGGTGTTCGTCGAGACTGCGCACCGACTGGATGCCGTCTTCGATTTCGGGTCCAATAATCTCATGAGGCATGTGGTTGCGCGCCATTAATAGCTGAACCGCGTCCTGGGCGTTGTTGAGGCGAATGCGGTACAACTCCTGGAGCCGGCGCAATGAGGCCTGGTGACGGCGGTGCGCTTCTTTGTAACCTGGATCTTGGCGAAACACTTCCTCGCCGCGTTGGTGCAGGTTTAGGTTAATGGTCTCTTGCCCTAGATGGGCGTCGAGTTCTTCGAGCTCGGCCTCGCGTTCCTGCCAACCGGCCGTAATCACCGCCAGCGGGCCTTCCAGGTTGAGGCCGGCACAGGCTTGGGCGATCGACGGTTGGTAACGTTGCGGGCCCAATAGAATCACTTTGGTCATGAACCACCCCTGCAATGGTTTTGCCGGATGTGGCGAAGGGTTCGCCAACCGTAAAAAAGGCAATGCTTAAGCCGCTGAAAAAGAAAGGCGAGGTGTAGGCGGCTTCGGCATTTCTGAAAAACCCAAATCATACCAAATCCAGCTCAGAACCCAAGGACGATCTTCGTAAAAGGCACGCGCAAGTTGCTGGGCTCGGGTGGGAATCGTAAAAAGCGCTTTACGATTCGCCTCTTTTTTTGGGAAACGATGCTTTTTGGTTGAAAAAAGGCGGGGTTCATCCTTAATCTAGGAGTTGGGGCCGATCTCTCTAAGAGCGGCCACAGCATGGTTTTAACCCCGTCCACCTTTCGCCTTGCACTGTTTGTGTGGCGGCAACCATCCACCAAGTGCCCGTCTCCTCCGTGCCGCCCACGTGCGCCGCCGCGATGAGGTGTGGCCGATTCCTCTCTATCCATGGCTTGTCTTCTGTTTCCCGACGCCCACGGTACTCCTCCAGTCAAAATCGCTCGTGACCCCGGCCTTTGTGCCGCTGGGTTTCCACTATTAATCTTTGGCTTCACAAGCTGTTTTTGGAAGAACGCACGCGATGCCGCTTGTCGCTGCGCGTGTGCCTATTGATGGATGCCCGGTTGTCCGCGGCGACTGTTACCAATTTTTTCCCCTGGAGATCGACCATTTCATGAAAGTTCTCGACCAATTTATCGTGAAAACCCTTCCTTTTGTACCCAAGCCCGTCGTGGCTCGGTTGTCGCGCTCATACATTGCCGGCGACTCTTTGGAGAAGGCGATTAATTGCTGCAAGCAATTGAACCAAGAAGGGTTTCGGGTAACCATCGACATCCTCGGTGAATTCGTCACGCACTTCGATCAAGCCGTTGAATCCTATGAAGGCTACCGCGAAGTCCTCGCCGCGATTGCCAAACACCAAATTAACGGCAATGTTTCTATTAAACCGACGTCTTTCGGTATGTTATTGGATAAAGACCGTTGTTTTGAACTCGTTGACAAACTCATGCAAGACGTTCAAAAACACGGTAATTTCATGCGGCTTGACATGGAAGATTCGCCCTGCACCGACATGACGATTGAGTTTTATGACGCTTATCGCAAAAAGTACGGTCCGCAACACGTGGGTATTGTTTTGCAGGCTTACTTGCGTCGTACTCTCGACGATATCGCCGCGATTACCGCCGCCGGCTCATCGCATTTTCGTCTTTGCAAAGGGATTTATGTGGAACCCGAGGCGATTGCCTACAAGGGTTACGAAGAAGTTCGTGCCAATTTTGTCGCCTCTTTGAACGCCATGTTCGACGCCGGCGCCTACGTCGGCATCGCCACCCACGACGACTACCTCTATGAGGAAGCCGCCAAAATTATCAAGGCACGCGGTTTGGGCCCCGAACACTACGAGTTCCAAATGTTGCTGGGTGTGCGCGAACGCCTGCGCGACCAAATCCGTGCCGACGGCCACGAAGTTCGCATTTACGTGCCCTTCGGCAAGGATTGGTACGGTTATTCAGTACGCCGCTTGAAGGAAAACCCGTCGTTGGCGGGCCAGTTCTTTAAAGCGATGTTCATTAAAGGTTAAACCAAGAGGACGGTCGCCGCGGCGGCCGTCTTTGTTTTCGGCCTGGTGGCCGCTTGACCCTGTCTTATCGATGCGGCCGGGAGTGTACTTGTTGCGTTTTCTGTATCTGAGTTTGTTTCTGTCGCCGATGCTGCTAACCGCCGGTGACGATGTTCATCTTTACCTCAAAGGGCGTTGGCTCGTCGAAGGTATCGGCGCCAAGAACCGCCGTCACATCGTGCGTTTTGCCGCCACCAAAAACAGCCTGTCGGGAACTTACACCGACCATCGCGGCATTCAAAAACCGCTGCGCGCCCTGACTTTCGACGGTGAAACCCTGCGTTTTAACGTCGTTGGTTTTAACTACACCTTGGTGCTGAACCGCCAAGACGACCACTTTACCGGCGAACTATGGGATCGGCCCGCCGATGAACGCCATGCCGTCACCATGCGTACCAAGGAAACTCGGCGCGGGCGCTTGGTGCGACGCGACGCCGCCAAACCTGCCGAACCGCAAGCCGTGTCACCCGTGCCTGCCGAAGCGAAACCCACGGGCGCGCCGGGTAAACCAGCCGTGCCCGCCGCGCCGACCGAAACCCGTTACGTGGCCGACAAAGCGTTTGTGTTGAAAGGCGATTGGTTGATGGAAACCGCCGACGGCAAAAAACGCCGCTGGTACCTGACCTTTTCCGGCGGGATCGGTGACCCGCGTGGTAGCTGGATCACCCCACAGGGTTTTGAGCGTCATCTTGCCGGCGTGCGCTACGACGGCGAACAGTTGCAATTCACCATTCGCGAAAGCGGCCTTACCGCCCTGCTGACCCGTGATGGTGAGACCTTCGCCGGTGTTGTTGAAATGGACGGACAACGGCAAACGGTTTCCGCCAGACAACGCTAAACCTTGGCCGGTGCCGTTCATAGCGGCCCGCCCAATCTCTAGCGCCGCCAAGCGCCGAAACCAAAGAGAACGACCTGCCAGGCCGCGCCGGCGCTCGTGTCTACCAATCCAGGTCGCACCAAACTCTTGCGTGACGGCATCGACCCCCATCGCCCAGGTTCACTAAAACCGTTTGGGCGGTGGTCAGCCGTGTGCCGGGTACCGGTTCAAAGTTCAATAGCCAAAATCGGCGTGGTTGAAGCGGGCGAATGCGCGCTTATTTGGCATTGTTCTCGCCCAAAAGCCGTTCACCTCAAACAGGCTTTTAGGCGGGAAAAGAATCTTCGCTCCTGGCCGGCCGACCACGCAGGCGTGAAGTTAGGCAACCGCACGACCTTGCACAGGTCATCCGTGAAGGTACGCCATCATCCGCGATCTTTCTTCACAATTTTCAGTTAGCATGGGGTAAATGCTTAGAATAATTGCATAAAGGAACCGCCATGAGCCATGCCACCCGTCGAGACACACTTAACGCGCTTTTGCTTTGGTGTCGCCAACACGGCGCCGAGATGCCCGACCAGTTTTGTTCACTCGATGCGCGCGACCAGTGTGGCGTCTTGACCGAGCAGGCCTTGGCGGCGGAAACCACGGTTTTGGTTGTGCCACGCCGCTGTTGGTATACGCGCCGTGACGCCGAGCAATCGCCGTTGGTACAGCGTTTCCTTGCTGCCGGCGGCGCGTTTCAAACCCTGCACGGCGCCCTGGCGCTGGGCCTGCTGCAGGAACAGGCCAAACCCGACTCTTTTTGGTCGCCCTACTGGGCCGCCCTCCCGCCGGCGGCGGCTGTTTCGCCCTTGCCCGCCAATGCCGCGCTCGATTTACGGTTGGCCGGTTCGCTTTGCGGCCAGGCCTTGGCCGGTCGGCGCGCCGAGGTTGCCGCCGACTATGGTGCCTTGCAGGCCGTGCTCGGCGCTGATTTGCCTTTCGACCTCGCTGCTTTTACCGAGGCCTACGCGACCTGCGCCGCTCGGGCTTTTGCCGTTGATGAGCTTGACGGTGAGGCCGTGCCCGCGCTCGTGCCCTTGCTCGATTTGTACAACCACCGCCGGCAACCCAACCTCGGCAGCTTTTCCCGTGCGGGCGCGGCCATTGTTCTGAAAACCGCGCACGCTGTCGACACGGCCACCGAGTTGTGCGTTAGTTACGGCGCCGGATCTGATTTACATTGCTACATTAACTACGGTTTTGTTGATGAAAATGACTTTGCCGGTCAAGCCCGTTTGGCGCTGAGTTTGCCACGCGACCAAACTCACTTCGCCCACAAAGAGACGTTAATGCAGGGCACCGTCGATTGGGAAATGATGGTCTCCAGCCATGACTTCGAAGCCGTGGCCGCTAATTTAGCCATTGCCCGTTGGATTGTTTTTGCCGAACCGCGTGGCAACCTGAAAAGTGTCGACGCCGACGAGGAACGTGCGGCACTGCGGTTGGTGCATAATGCGGCCGCGCAAAGTTTGGCGGCTATTGCAGGTGGTTGCGACGATGACGATGCGCTGATGACGCGGCGAATCCTGCTTTCCGAGCAGCGCACCCTGCAGCGGCTACAACAGTTTTGTGATGCCGCCGGAGCTTTACTTGAGGGGGCGCCGGCGGCGGTCGGCGGTAACGCGGATGGGTCGGTTGTGCACCACTGGCTTGGGCTGTGGCGCGCTGATCTGACCTTTGATTTGATACCGTAAATCTCGTCCTTGGTGCGGATGTCGCCGGTGGGCCGTAGCGACGCTCTCCAAAAGCCAATGGATCGGTGTCAGGCTTGAGCAAGAGTTGATGCTGACAGGGTTGTGTTGTTCGCACCTGATACCTTAGCCCGGTCTGTAGCTCGCGATGCCGTCCGCCCCCGCGACGCTGTCACAGGTGACCGATCCGGCCGACTCTGTTTCAGTTTGCGGTGACAGCCAATCGGGCTGTATTTGTCGCTTTATTTGCAAGGTGACGATAGGTTAAGTTATTTAAATTGAGGGCTTTAGTGTGGCTGTCGGCAAGTTGGTCGCGGATTTGCAATGGTGGCTAACGTCGTCTTCGGCGTTTCCAACGAGCCGGCTGTTCCTCTGGAACTGAACAATACCTGGGCATCTTGTGAAAATCGGCTCGGACCGAGGAAACGTCGAGGACGGCATCCTTCGTCTCTCTTGCGCGTGCGTCCCTACCAGGGCCGCCGTTTCTCTGTTAGGAGCTTGTTTTCATGACCTCTCAGCCAACGCCAACCCGTCACTTTGGTGGACGAACCGCGAACTTGCGCGATTTGTGGCGGTATCCCGCCGTCGTTGGAACCGAGGGCCCGGACTTTCCCTGGAAACCGGTCTTATGGATGACGGCGATTGGATTTTTGTTGCGTCTGTCGTTTCATGTCAATTTCGGGGTTTTGCTGTTTCCCGACGCTGTCTATCGTTATTTGCCCGTCGGCGCCGCCATTCCTGATGTGTGGCTCGGTTCGCTTTACGACACGCCGGGATACCCGTTGCTGGTTGCCGCTGTGCACCACAGTATCGGTTTGGTGCCAGGGTTGTTGCTGGTGCAAAACCTGCTGAGTTGCCTGTGCATTGGCCTGACCTTTGACTTGGGGCTGCGGCTCGGTCTGGGCCGTTGCGCGTATGTGGCGCCGTTACTTTTAATGGTGAGCCCAACCCAGGTGGTGTTTGCCGACATTCCCTTATCCGAAGTTTTGTTTTTGACCCTAACCACTGCTTGGGCCGCTCTGCTCGTACGCTGGCGCGCCGATCGGGGCTTTGCTTACTTTGCCGCATTCGCCGCTGTGACTGCCGCGTTGGTTTTAACCCGCGCCAACGGCGTGCTATTTTTAGCGATCCTTGCCGGCTTGTCCTTTTGGTCGGCGTTGGTCTGGCGGCGCACTTTGGTGTTTGCCCTCGTTGCCGCCGTTGCGTTGACGCCCATCGGCGGCTGGGTGCTTTTCAACGGACGAACCCATGGCTTTTACGGCATCGCCCAGGGTTCCGGCTGGCAGTTTTTACAGGCCGTGGCCCACCACCAACTGCTTGACCCCGCTACCTTGCCGGCGCCTTTCGACGAGCAGTACGAAGGTCAAGCAACCCTGTACCAAATGCGTGCACGGCATTTCGACCCCATGGTTGACCGCGCGCAGTTGGTCCACTACGACGGGTTTTATCAGAAGTTGGCGTGGCGCAACGTGGCCGCCAAGCCGTGGGATTATGTGCGTGCCGTCGCGGTCAGTATGCAGCTTCCGTCACGCGAAACACGCGACATGGTCCGTGCGCCTTACAACCAAGGTTATTGGGAGCATCAGCGCAAGGTGACCGATCAATCGCAATGGAACGCCGCCATGAAACCCTTTGCCGCGTTGCCCGCCTTGGCGCCCTATCATTTGCTGCAACCCTTCTCCATTTCTTGGGCTTACCCGCTGTTAATTCTGGCCGCCGCCGTGGCCGCCGCCTTTTGCGTGGCGCGACGCCGCCTGTGGTTCGCCTGCCTTTTTGCCGTACCCGTGGTGCAGCACCTGCTGCTGTCACTGCTCTTAAACCCGATTGATCGTTACTTTTTTCCGCTTGAACCCTTACTGCTGCTCGCCGCCGTTTTGCTCGCACGTGAGGCCGCTTTGCGATTTCAGACCCTGTCGGCACGTTCAGCGGTGACGTCGGCGACCGATCCCGAATCCCACCAAAACCTGCGCTCACCCGGCCAAACTTGGTTCGCCGTGCCGACGCGAACGTCACCCACACCGGTGGCCGCTCCCGGTGCCGTATCCGCTTTGCGTCGTTTGGTGATCGTGCCTGCCTATAACGAGGCCGCCAACCTTGTCACCTTGGTGTCGCGCCTTCAATCATTGGCCGGTTGGGATTACATCATTATTAATGACGGCTCCAGCGATGATTCCGCTTATGTGCTTGAGCAACTGCAGGTACCCCATCTCAATTTACCCGTGAACCTCGGCATCGGTGGCGCCATGCAAACCGGCTATCGTTACGCCTTGGCCCACGGCTACGATTTCGCAATTCAAATTGACGGCGACGGCCAACACGATCCGCAACAAATCGAAGCTTTGTTTGCCGAGCATCAGCGCGGCGACTGCATCATCGGCAGCCGCTTCCTGCTGCGACGCGGTTACCAGAGTTCTTGGGCGCGGTTGATCGGCATTCGCCTGATTTCTCAGGTGTTGCTGTGGGCCGGCGGCAGCCGCATCCACGACCCCACCTCCGGCATGCGTTTGGTCAATCGCCGCGTCATCCGTTTGTTTGCCGAATACTATCCTCACGATTTTCCCGAGCCTGAATCGACCGCCATGTTGTTGCGTGCCGGTTTACGCGTCGCCGAGGTGCCTGTTTGCATGGCGGCTCGTTGCGAAGGGGAGAGCTCAATCCGCGGCCTCAAAACCCTGGCCTACATGGTTCAGGTCCTACCCAAAATTGTTTTGTCTAGCTGGTTTCGGAGGTATGTCTGATGGCTGTTCCCTTTGTTGTTCCCATGTTGACCCTCGTGTTTTTGGTCGCCTTTCTGTGGTTGCTTCGTCGCACCGTGAAGCGCAACCTCCTCAACCAAAATTCGTTGCTGATGTGGTTCGCCGTTTGTTTATTTTTGGTCAGCATGGTTTTTTCGCCCGATGTCGTGATCACTTTTTCGCAACGCCTCGGCTTTGAAACCACTGCCAACGCACTCTTTTTCTTGGCGATTGGCTTCTTGATGTTTTTGAATCTTTTGCAATCGTTGGAAATTAGCCGGCTCAACGGCATGCTGGTGCGCCTCGTACAGCATGTTGCCATGGCGGAACGCAACCAAACGCGTTAGTCCGTGCAAGCGCGCCCTTCAGTGGTCGCGCGCTTTTTGTTCAGTCCTGCTGTTGTTCTCCATAACTTTGACCAAACCAAAGCTTTAGTTGATAAGCGCTCTTTTTGGACGGCAAGCGCCAAGACCTGTCTCTCGCTGTCATTTGAGGTTGGTCTCGCCGGCGCGAGCGTCTAGAATAGGCAGCTCAGGGCGACGCAGTTTTTTTGTCGATGATGTTTTCGAATGATACCCATCGCGGCGTCCAGGTTCCAGGTTCAGCCCCGAGGGCGGCCTTTTCGATTGTTCCGCCGTCCCTCCGCGCTTTGGTTTTGAGGTCATCTATGAACACATCGCGTCTCCTCGTCCTCCTTTCCCTGATCGTTGCCACCGTCGCTTGTCAGTCGCCCCAAGCCGAGGGCGCCGCCGGCATGATGCCGCCACCGCCGACCGTGACCATGGCCACCCCTTTACAACACGAAATTACCCAATACGCTGAATTTACCGGGCGCTTTCACGCGTTTAAACGCGTCGAGATGCGTGCCCGCGTCGACGGTTACTTGACCAAAGTCGGTTTTGAAGACGGGCAAATGGTCAACCAAGGTGATCTGCTGTTTGAAATCGATCCACGCCCCTACCGGTTGGCCTTGAGCGGCGCTGAGGCTGATTTGGAAGCCGCCAAGACGCGCTTGCGCCTTGCGGAAAAAGAATTCAAACGGGTTGAATCGCTGCGTGACCGCCGTGCTGTCTCCGCCGAAGAGCTCGATCGTCGCTTGGAAGAACGCGATACCGCCGCCGCCGCCATTTTGGCCTTGAAAGCGCGCGTCGAAGAAGCGCGCCTCGATGTCACCTTCACCGAAGTACGCGCGCCCATCAGCGGTCGCGTCAGTGAAACCCTTCTCGATGTTGGTAACTTGGTCGGTAATTCGACCCTGTTGACCACCATTGTGGCCCTCGACCCGCTGCACTTCTACGTTGAAGCCGGCGAGCAGGAACTGGCGCAAATCGCGCATGGTGGTGATCGCGGCCGCGGTGTTGCCGTGCAGGTCAAGCTCTTGACCGAAAGCGACTACAGCCACGAGGGCGTGATTGATTTCGTCGACAACGAAATCGACAACGCGACCGGTACCTTGTTGATGCGTGCGCGTTTCAACAATCGCGATTTCACCTTGCAGCCAGGCGCTTTCGGTCGTGCGCGCATCCCCATGGGCCGACCCGGCCCGGTGATGCTGGTGCCCGATGCCGCGATTGCCTCGTTCTTGACGCAAAAGTTGGTGTACATGGTCGGCGAGGACGGCACGGTTCAGCCGCGCCCCGTCGAGCTTGGCCCGCTGTGGGGCAACGGCTTCCGCGTCATTCGCTCCGGCTTGCAGCCAGGGGAGTCGATTATGATCAACGGCCTCGCCAAGGTGCGGCCCGGAATGCCCGTGAAGGTTGAACAAGGTTCGATTACCCTCGACGGCGCCCCTGCCGCCGGCCCACAAGGTTAATCGCGGCCGCTTTTCGGTCGCCTGTTGTTGTTTCGGCTTAGGCCGATTGGGACCCGCGTCGCACGGTGCGGCGCGGCTTGAGAAGGACCCACCATGAAATTTACCCATATTTTTGCCGATCGCCCCATCTTCGCCACGGTGCTTTCGGTCATGATCATTCTCGTCGGTTCAATTGCGTACCAAACGCTGCCGGTCAGTCAAATGCCGGAGATTGCGCCGCCGACCATTGTTGTTTCCGCATCCTATCCCGGTGCCAGTGCTGAAACCGTCTCCAAAACCGTGGCCACCGTGTTGGAACAGGAAATCAACGGCGTCGAGAACATGCTCTACATGCTGTCGCAATCCACCAACGACGGTCAGCTCGCACTGACCATCACTTTCGAGTTGGGTACCGATCTGGAAGAAGCCCAGGTTTTGGTGCAGAACCGCGTTGCCATTGCTGAGCCGCGTTTGCCCGAAGAGGTGCGCCGCAACGGGATCGTCACCGCTAAGAACTCGCCCAATCTGATGATGGTCATTCACTTGCTGTCACCTGACGGTAGCCTTGATCCTCTTTACATCTCCAACTACGCCACTTTACGCATTCGCGATGCCTTGGCACGGATCGACGGCGTTGGTTCGCTGCTCGTGTTTGGCGGTGCCGACTACGCCATGCGTGTCTGGCTCGATCCCGACCTGATGGCGGCTCGCGGGCTCAGTGCCGGCGAAGTGGTCGCCGCCATGCGTCAGCAGAACGTGCAGGTTGCCGCCGGTATTTTGAACCAACAGCCGCAACCCAATGCCAGTGCCTTCGAGCTCAGCGTGCAGACGCAAGGCCGCTTCGAAAGTGCCGCCGAGTTTGGCGAAATCGTCGTGAAACAGGAAGCCGCCGGCGGCGGACGCCCGTCGCGTTTGGTCCAGCTCAAAGACATTGCCCGGATCGAACTAGGCGCGCAAACCTACGCCACGCGCAGTTACCTCAATGACGATCCCGCGGTCGCCCTGGCGGTATTCCAGCGGCCTGGCACCAACGCGCTCGCCACTGCTGAGGCGCTCATCGCCGCCATGGAGCAATTCAAGGGCGATTTCCCACCTGGCATGGCCTACGACATTGTCTACAACCCCACCAATTACGTCGCCGAATCGATTAGCGAGGTTTATCGGACGCTGCTCGAGGCCTTGTTTTTGGTTGTCTTGGTTGTGCTGTTGTTCCTGCAATCCTGGCGCGCCGCGATTATTCCCATCGCCGCCATTCCCGTCAGTTTAATCGGCACCTTCGCCGTGCTTTCGCTGCTGGGCTTTTCGCTCAACACCTTGACCTTGTTTGGCTTGGTGTTGGCTATTGGGATCGTGGTCGACGACGCCATTGTCGTCGTTGAAAACGTCGAACGCAACCTGGCCCGTGGTTTACCGCCGCGCGAGGCTGTTCACCGCAGTATGGACGAGGTCGGCATTGCGCTAATCGCCATGGCCTTGGTGTTGGTGGCTGTTTTCCTGCCGTCCGCCTTCATTTCCGGCGTCTCCGGCCAGTTTTACCGCGCCTTCGCCGTCACCATCACCGTGTCGACCGTCATCTCGGGTTTTGTGTCGCTGACCTTGTCGCCCGCTTTGGCCGTCATTCTGCTGCGGGCCCACGACCCCGACGCGCCTGTGCCAATCTGGCAAAAGCCGGTGCGACTGCTGTTTGACGGTTTTGAGGGTCTTCTCAATTGGGTCACCGGCAAGTATGCCCGTTTGGTCAAACGCTTGGTGCGCATGAGTGCTCTGGCCATGCTGGTTTACGTCGGGTTACTCGCCTTGACCTACTACCAATTCCAGCGGACCCCGACCGGCTTTATCCCCGACCAGGATCAGGGTTACTTCATCACCGCCATGCAGTTACCGCCGGGCTCCTCGCTCGAACGGACCGATGCCGTCGTGCGCGATTGTCTCGAGCGCATGAGTAAGGTCCCCGGTGTGAAGAACATGGTTGGGTTTGGCGGATTCTCCGGTGCGACCTTTACCAGTGCTTCCAACGAAGCCGTTATCTTCATCGCCCTGGACGACTACGACACCCGTGTTGCCAAGGGCGTGACCTACAACGGTCTACTCGGCGCTCTAAACGGGACCTTGGCCGAGGTTCAGGAAGCCTTCACCATCGTGATCCCGCCGCCGGCCGTGCAGGGCATTGGCAACAGCGGTGGTTTCACCATGATGATTCAGGACCGGGCCGGTCACGGTCACGATGCCTTGCTTAACGCGACCTGGTCGCTGGCCGGCGCCGCCATGGCCGATCCTTCCGTCGCCATGGCCTTCACCACCTTCGAAGCGCAAACACCGCAACTTTACCTGGACATCGACCGCGACCGTGCGCGTCGTTTGGGTGTGGATGTCGGTCGATTGTTGGAAACCGTCAGCGTGTTTCTCGGTTCGTCTTACATCAACGATTTCAACATGTTGGGTCGCACCTATCGCGTCATTGCCCAGGCCGAGCCAGGACAGCGTTTGACCCCCGACGATATCCTGCGCCTCAAAGTGCCCAATCAAGACGGAAAAATGGTGCCCGTTAGCGCCGTAGCCACCTTGGAAAACAGTTACGGGCCGTCGCGTGTGCCGCGCTTCAACCTGTTCAACACGGCGGCGCTGTCGGGCAACATTACGCCTGGCTTCAGCACCGGCGCAACGCTCGATACCATGGAGCAGTTGGCCGCGCAGGTCCTGCCCGAAGGGTTTAGTTTCGAGTGGACCGATTTGGCGTACCAGCAAAAACGCGCCGGCAACACCGCCGGTCTCGTGTTCCTGTTGGCCGTTGTGTTTGTGTTTTTGCTGTTGGCCGCGCAATACGAAAGTTGGTCGCTGCCTTTGGCGGTCATTCTGATTGTTCCCATGGGTTTGCTTTCGGCCATTTCCGGCGTGATTATGGTGGGTCACGACAACAACATCCTCACCCAGATCGGGTTTGTTGTGTTGATCGGGCTCGCCAGTAAAAATGCGATCCTGATTGTCGAGTTCGCCAAACAACAAGAAGAAAGCGGTATGGATCGTTTTAAGGCCGCCGTGGAAGCGGCACGCTTGCGTTTACGGCCGATTCTGATGACGTCGATGGCTTTTATCCTGGGTGTGTTGCCCTTGGTGTTCGCCACAGGCGCCGGCTGGGAAATGCGCCGCGCCATGGGTTTGGCCGTGTTTAGCGGCATGATCGGCGTGACCTTCTTTGGTCTGTTGCTGACGCCCGTGTTTTACACCATCACGCGCATGCCGTTGTTCGTGCGCACCAGCGCCCCGCAACCCGCCGCCGAACCCCAAGAGGAGGCTGACGCATGAGAGCCATCGAATCATTAAAACGAGGTGCTGTCGTGGCAGCCTTGCTGACCGGCCTGCATTGCGCGCCGGTGCGCCCGCTTCAAGACGCCGAACCGCCCGCGAGCGCGGCCTCAAGTGTGATTGCTGAAAAAGACGCGCGTTTTGAGCAAGGCGCCGTCGCCGCCGAGTGGTGGACCCAGTTTGCCGATACCCAGCTCAATGACTTGGTTGCACGCGCTTTGGCCAATAACCTCGACATTGTTCAGGCCATGGCGCGTCTGGAGCGCAACGAGGCTTTGCTGCGCGCCCAGGGTTTTGATCGCTTTCCGACTGTTACCGCCCGAGCCGGTTATACGCGTGATCGGGTGAGTGCCGACGCGTTCGGGCCCTTCCCGCAACGCAATTTTGACAGCTTTACCCTGGGCAGTCAGATTGCTTGGGAGCTGGATGTTTTGGGCCGCATCAAACAACGTATCGCCGTCGCTGAAGCTGAGCACCTTTGGTCGCAGGCCGATCTGCGTGCCGTCCAGATCAACGTGGCCGCCGCGGTTGGTCGGGCCTATATGGATCTGCGCGGTGCTCAGTACCGCTTGGATGTGGCCGAACGCAACCTCAAAAATCAACGCGAAAGCCTTGAGTTGACGCAGGCACTGAGCGAAGGTGGGCGCGGTACCGATCTCGATGTAGCGCGCGCCGAGACATTGTTACGTACCACCGAAGCCTCGCTGCCGCCGCTCAAAGCCGACATTACGCGCGCCATCCACCGTTTGGCCGTGCTGACCCTGCAACCGGCCGACGAGGTGCGTGACGCCTTAAGTGCACCGCAACCTTTGCCGTCGCTGCCGGCCAATGTGCAGCTCGGCGATGTCGCCGCCATGATCCAACGACGTCCCGACCTGCAGCAAGCACAGCAACGCGTGTTACAGGCGACGGCCCGTTATAACCTCGAGGCAACCGATCTGTTCCCAAAGGTTTCGCTGGTTGGATCACTGGGGTTCCTGTCCCTTTCCTTTTCAAACCTGCTCACCAGTGACGCCTTTAACTTCTCGATTGGCCCGGTCGTCGATTGGTCGGCGCTGGACATCCGTCGTCAAAAGGCCGAGCTGGCCGCTGCCGACGCCGCCACCCGCGAACAGGTTGCCGCCTACCAACAGCAAGTGATTCAAGCACTTGAATCGCTCGACAACGCTCTGGCCGATTTCAGCCGCGAAGAGGAACGCCGTCGCCAACTGGTGTTGGCCGCGCAGGCCGCCGCCAAAACCGTCGAACTGGCGCGCGTCCGTTTCGAAGCCGGCATCGACAGTTACCTGGACGTGCTCGACGCCGAACGAACCCTGCTGGAGACGGAATCCGGTTTGGCCGTGAGTGAATTGAGCGCCGCCAATCATTTGGTGTCCGTTTATACCGAGTTGGGCGCCTTGTAAAGACACTGCCTGGTGTTTTGGTAACCCCGTCGGCAAAGTGCGAAATAAAGTGCCTTGCCGGGTCGTGCTATTCACCAATAAGGGTTAAGTCGCGACGGTTTTATACCGAAAAGTGGACCATACTTATTTACACTTTTCGGGGGAACCGATGCGACTTCTCGCTGCTGCACTGTTCGTGTTGCTTTCGGTCAACTTCTATGTGGCCGCCCAATCGCAAGCGACTACCGGGATTATCGAAGGGACCGTGGTCGATGTCGATCAGCAGCCGCTCGTCGGCGTTTCGGTCGAAATCATTAACAAAGCCACCAATTACACCAAAAACGTGACCAGCGACAGCCGCGGGCGTTTTCGCGGTTTGTTGCTGCCGCTCGGCCCCTATCGAGTCCGCGGCAACAAGGACGGCTTTTACATTTCGCAACAGGACGGTCTCAACGTCACGGTCGGTAAAACCGTCGTCGTCACCATTGAAATGAAACAGGTTGAGAGCCAGGATATCGCCGATCTGTTCAGTCAGCTCGACGCGCTCTCCGCTGAGCAAAACGAGCAACGTGCCGAAATCATGGAGTCGATCACCGTTTCCGCCGACGACTTCAAGCAGGTGGTTGAGACTGCGCGCGTTGAAAGTTCGGTGTCGCTGGGTGACGAAGAAATTCAAGGTTTGCCCAACAACGGTCGCAACTTCCTCGACTTCTCCTTGCTTACGCCTGGTGCAACGGTTGCGCAAGGCCCCGACGGCGCCGTGATTTCGATCAACGGCCAGAAGGGGATTAACAACAACGTTTCGGTCGACGGCGCCGACTTTAACAACCCCTTCTTCGGCGAGCAGCGTGGTGGTCAACGCGCGCCCTTCACCTTTAACCTCGATGCCGTTCAAGAGGTTGTCGTTGTTGGCGATGGTGCGCCCGCCGAGTTTGGCCGTTCTTCTTCGGGTTTCATTAACGTTATTACCAAAAGCGGCACCAACCAGCTCAAGGGTTCGACCCACCTGTTTCGCCGCGACGACGCGCTCAACGCCAAAGCCGAAAACCCCGATGGTTCCCTGGCCGACAAGTTCCCCTTTGAACAAACCCAGGTCGGTTTCACCTTGGGCGGACCCATTGTCAAAGACCGCGCCTTCTTCTTCATTTCCTTTGACTTACAGCAAGCCGATTCCACCAAACAACTCGACCAAAACCGCATCGAATCACGCGTGGTCGACTACTTCGCCGGTTTGGGTTACCCCAATGAAAACGATCCCATCACGCGTACCAACGACGCCCATGCCTTCTTGGTGAAATTCGATTGGAATGTCAACGAAAGCAACCTGTTTAGCTTTCGTTTCACCGACAGCAGTTCCGAGCAGGAGAACGGCACCTTTGACGTCGATTCCTGGGGACGCAGCGCCAATGCTGTTGAGGTCGCCGATACTTGGGCGCTCAGCGGCCAGTTGAACTCGGTGTTGTCCGGCAGCTTGATCAACGAATTGCGTTTTCAGTACTCGCGTGAAGACCGCCCGCGTTCCTACAACGGGCCCAACATGACGGGTTCTGATCGACCCTTGCCCGATACCGCCTTCGATTTCGCCAACGGCTACCGCTTCGGCATGCCGTTTTTCATTCCCGTCGAGTACCACGACACGCGCTTCCAATTGAACAACAACCTGTCGATCATTCGTGGCGACCACCTCATCAAGATTGGGGTGGAGGCCAACTTTACCGACGCGACGCAAACCTTCGTCGGGTTTGCCAATGGACGTTACATTTTCAGTTCCACCGACGGTTTCTTCAACTACGTCAACAACCCCAGTTACGTCGAGTGTTCCGACGGGTCCAGCAGCGCGAGCGGTGTCTGTCCGCAAGGCACCGATATCGTCGGGCCCGTATTGCTGTACCTGCAGCAGGCCGGTTTGGGTGGCCGCAGCGTTGAAGAGGCCGGCACACAAACCATCGATGTGTTCGAACCCGCCGTGTTCATTCAAGACAAGTGGGACTTAGCGCCTAACATGAGCTTGAACATGGGTTTACGCTGGGAAATGCAGAAACAGCCCGACCCAATCACGCCGCCTGGCGAAGTCTTTTTCGCCGACTTTATCGGTCAAACGCGTAACGGCATGGAATTTCCCTCCGACGGCACCATCCCGTCCGACGACGCCATGTGGCAGCCGCGTTTGGGGTTCACCTGGGATCCCAGCGGTGAGGGCCGCGCGGTGCTGCGCATTAGTGCCGGCATCTATTACGCGCGCATTCCCGGTTTGGCCGTCGCCGGCACGCGCAATACCAACGGCAGCGTCGGCCAGTCGATTTTCCGCAACAGCAATCTGACGCCGGTGCTGGGGCCGCCGCCCGCTTATCCCGATATCCTTACCGTCGATAGCAACGCCGTGCCGTTCCGACCCGACGTGACCGTGTACGACAAAGATTTCCGCAACCCGCGTTCCGACCAATTTTCCATCACCTACGAGCGGGAAATCTTCCCGCAAACCTCGGCCTATTTGAAGGCGACCTACATCAAGGGCGCCAACCAAACCCGTTTCCTCAACCTCAACGATCCGCTGCTGGGTTCGCCCTGGTCGACCGGTTTGGGCGAGGACGGCCAAAACGGTATTGGTAACCTGACCGTGGTCGAGTCCGGCGGCGAGTCCGAGTACACCGGTTTCAGCCTGGGTTTCAACAAGTTGTTCAACGAGAAACTGTTGGTACAGGGCAACTACACCTACGCCAAGGACAAGTCCCACGACGACAACGAACGCGATCCCTTTACCTTTCGTTACGCGCGCATCACCGACCTAGACGCCGAGTGGGGTTATTCCGACCGCGACCAGCGCCATCGTTTCGCCGCTTGGGTGTTGTGGCAGGCGCCCTACGGCTTCGACGTCAACGCGCGCTTTAATTACCGTTCAGCCCAACCGCTGTCGCTGACTGAGGACGGCACGCCCGCCAACACGCCTCAGGACCGCATTAACAGCGACGGCTCGATTCATCCGCGTAACACCGGCCGCAAAGACAACCAATTCCGCACCATTGACCTGCGCATCTCGCGCAACTTTCGTGTCAATGACCGTTTCACGCTGGAGGCTGTGTTCGAGGTGTTTAACCTGACCAACAGCAAAAACCTGCTCGCGCCGGCCGTTACCAACCTCATCTTCAACTTCGACGGTACCGTCCAAGCCGGCACCGGCACCCCACGCCAAATGCAACTCGGCGTGAAATCTCGCTTCTAGTCGGCTAAAGTCACCGCCCCGCCGGCCAGAGCACGCTTAGCATCTGCGGGACCCTTTTTCCATGGATTTAGACCTAGAACAAGTCAGAGCGGCCTTCTGGCCGGCATTGCCGGCCGGCAGCCTCGTCGTGAAAGAACTCGTTCATGAATGGGTGGTTTTTGAGAAGAGCTTGGAGCCAATCTATGGTGGGTAAAGGAGGAAAGTGGTGACATCTCATGGATTTGAGCAAGACCAATGGACACAAGCAAAAGAAGAGGCAACGCTTGTCTTGATTGACCGGGCAAGGACTCGTGGAATGATTTCATATTCTGAACTTGTGTCCAAAATATCATCAATCAACTTGGAAGCGTATGATAGACGCTTGAATCAACTCCTATCAGAAATTTCAACAGAAGAGGATCAAGAGGGTCGTGGCATGCTTTCAGTTATCGTCGTGCATCGCAAGGGTGATATGGAGCCAGGCCAAGGGTTCTATGAACTTGCTAGGTCATTGGACCGCGATGTCTCTGATAAACAGAAATGTTGGATCGTTGAGCTTCACCGGGTACATAAGCAATGGTCCTTAAACGGGCAAAGCTAGGACACCCACTTCTTTGTCGGAAGTAAGTCCCAAAAAAACGTGACAAATGCAAGAGCTAATGCCTGAGTGCCAGAATATAATGCGATTCACTGTCGCACAGACTTTGGACTTCTCAAACGGCCTACATGTTCAAGACCTGCCCAGATTCGTAAAAGAAGATAGTGTATTTAATTTTCAATCGGCTATCCATCAAGAAGTTAAGTTACCTAAAATGATTCCTTTGAAACTCACGCACTTTTTCCCTTTCTTTTTCCTTTTTTAAGAGCTCATCATCCTTATCTAGAAGAGATTCCAGCTCCCATGCGCTCATTGATCGATTTGTACTGGTGATCAGAATGCCCTGATAGACGGCCATTAAGAGTATAAGTAAAGATGTTACCCCCAAGGTAAGAACGATTTCTTGTGTTTTTGGTTCCCAAGAAGAATACAGCGGAAGCAACCAGGAAGCGGAATGAACGGCAAGAGATTTATATACCAATGTACCGACAATAAGATTTGCGGTAAACGCGGCTAAAAACTGGAAAAATTTGTTCCACTTTCGTTGGTACTCAATGTACTTCGTCTCTTGATCGGAACAGTAAGAAAACAAAATAGAATTCTTTTCAGAAACGGCTTTTCGCTTGAGAGTATCAACCGAAATACCAGTGCTACGACTATTCTCAAAAAAATACAAGATTTTATCTATTGCTCGTCCGTAAAGCGGAAATTTATCAACCAGGAACTTGGTAAAAACAAGCCCAATTTTTACAATTGCCCATATGAAAGCAATCATCCATCGCACTAATGGATACACAAATACAACAAAGCTGGAATACAGGACAACAAACAGAATTACTCCCTGGAAAGTAACCAACTCTTTGGAGAAGGACACTTCCAAAAAGTTTTGCTGTAATGAGATAACCAGTAAGCTATCGAGTAAAAAAAGAGAGGTGAGAAGCGAGAACAAAAATGTAATCGTTTCTAGTTTCTCCAGGAGACCGGTGATTTTATTCGGGAATGCTCCGTCTACTGCCATGCTGTTTGTCCGCTCCCAAGCTGAAAACTGAGTTTCATCTTACGGAACGGGATATCTTAGAAGCAAGTAGGTTTTCTTCTAATTCCGCTTCGGATGCGCCGGGTGCTTGGGCGAATGGACTTCATTGAGCTTGGTAGCCGAAATCTGGGTGGACTGGATGCTTTTGTTACCGAGCATTTCTTGCACATACTGGTTATCGAAACCATTGTTCAGCATGACGGTAGCCAGTGCGTTCCCTGAAGACATGGGCGACACCGTTCAGGGTTGAATTGGGACACGCACCGTTTGAGGCACAAACGCTGAGACAGGGCGGTTGATTGAGATTTTGTGTGGCACCTTCGGCGCCGGCTTTTCGGGAACCCCAATGACCCAGGGTTGAAACCCTGGGCTGCTATGTGTCGGCCCGTTGGGCCGGCTGTAGGTGGTTCGCCGTTGGCTCACGATCATTTTAATGGTGGGCCCGGCATGGCGGTGTGCACGCCCGCTTTGGGGCGTGCCGGGTCTGTTATTGGGCAGGGCCCTGCTCTGGGTTTTCGCGGTAGATAACGAATGTGACAGACGATGTTGCTCGCAGCGGCGCTGGAGGTGCCGCCGCGACCCATGCCGAATAGGGTGTTTCAAATGAATGTGAGGCAGCGCCGAACCTCATCCAGCGGTGCTGAAGGCACCACACATAACAGCCCAGGGTTTCAACCCTGGGTGCTGGGAGTTCCCGAACCGCAGGCGCTGGAGGTGCCGGTATTAAAGGGCGTCTGACATGTTGCCATGCAGGCGCTGGAGGTGCCGGTATTAGGGGGGGCGATAATATCGAAGGCTAAATTGGGACACAAGGGGCTGCAACGTCTCGTAAAAATGCTCGCCGTACCAGCGGCACGCGTCGTGCGCGGCCCCGATGGCTTATTCCTACAGATTTCGCACCAACTCTTGACGTTTCCTGCGTTAAAGCTGGACGCAGGAAACGTCAAAACTTGCACGATTTCATCCACCTGAATCGCTTAATTCAGGCTTATGCCATGGGCTGGTAGGTAATGGTGAACTGTTCGTTGGTGATGCCGTCGATGGACAGGCTTTTTTGTTGGTTGGGCAGGTACAGTTCGAGGGTGCCGGCTTCGCAGTGATAGGCGGCGGTATAAAGCGTGCCGAAGCCCTGGCGGTAACGGCGGTGGAATAGCGGCGGGCCGAGGAAGTGGCGCGTCATGGTTGCCACCGATTCGGCGGGGTCGCGCAGGCGGTTGGCGAGGAACATCTCGCGGTCGTAACTGGCGACGGCGATGTGGTACGGGCGACGGACGACGCCGTCTTGGTGGTTGGTGGCCAGCGGGCGTGGCGCGACGCGGGGGGGCTGGGCGCCGGCGCTGATGTACAAGGTGCGGACGTGGCCGCCTTTGTCGGCCAGGGTGAGGTTGTAGTTCATGTGGCTGGGGAGGCGCTGCATGGCGCTGACGGCCTCGGCGACGTTGTGGCATGTTTCAAGTAAGTACCGCACGATGAGGGGGATGCCGAAACCGTCAGCGACTTGGTCACCGCCGCCGAAGGCTAGCGACACGGCCAAACCGGCGCCGTTGATGCCGTCCAATGCGCCCCACAGGCAATCGGTGACGCAAAGTACCGGTTGCAGCCAATGGGTGCGCATGACGGTGGCTTCGAATCGTTCGGGGGCGTAGTCGTAGTTGCGGATCAGGTGCGTGCCGGCGTCAGGCCCGTCCTTATCGCGTAGCGCGACTTGCGAACAGCCGGTCAGGAAGGCGGGCGGACGGTACAACGACAAAAACGATCCGAAACGTTCGGGATCGTTTGCGGCCAAATGGCAGACGCGTTCGAACCACGGGCACAGTTCGGGCATGGTGGCCTGCAGCGCCTGACGACAGGTGGTGCTGTCGGGGCGCACGCCCTGGGCCTCGGCAAAGTACCAGTTGGCATAACGCGGCCACTGGCGCACCACATGGTCGCGCCAATGGCGGCCGGGCTCGCGTTCGTCAATACACCAAAAGCGAATGTCCAACGGCGCCTACATTAACTTGAAACCGCCGTAGTGGGCTTCCTGCGGGAAGGTCAGCGGTTTGGTGGAGAAACGCTTGCGGATGGCGCGGATCCAGGCCTGAGCCCGGTCGTTGAGTTGGTAGTCCTCGGTCATAAAACGCCCGCGACTTACCAGAATTCCGAGATCGGCGCCTTTGTAGCGGTACTCGCCCGGCTGGAGGATGCGCAGGAAAAAGGCTTCGTTTTCGTCTTCAACGGCGCGGCGGTGGGTGTCGAAACGCGAGTAGTGAATCTCGCCGTGGTTGTCCATGCGCCAAATACCGCTGGGCGGCGCTTCGGTTAAGACGTCGACGCTGTCCTCACAGTGTTTGATGATCATCTGGCCCCAGCTATCCTGGTTCTCGGGCAAGTTCCAACGGCGGTTGATGTCGCGCAGGTTGATTTTGTAGGGCATGTCCATCCATTCCAACAAGTGGAACATGAACAGCGGCATGTCGGCGAGGGCGAAAACGGCGTGGTTGGTGATGGAACTGGCGCCGGTAATACGCGGGTTGAGCTCGCCGAGGTAGAGGCGGTCGGTGTCGAGGTCAATCAAAAAGTCGAGTTCGAAATAACCGCGATAACCTTCTTTGAGGAGCTGGTTGCCGAAGGCGACGGTGGCGCGACGGGCTTGGCGTTTCACTTTTTCGGAGAAGGCGCCGTCGAGGATTTCATTGCCGCACCAGCCGCCTTTGTAAGGGGTGAGCTCGGGAAACCCGACGAGTTCGGTCATCAGCGGTGCGACGATGGTGCCGTGTTGGGTCACGCAGGCTTCAATGGCGGTGCCGCGACAGCGGATCTTCTTCATGACTTTGACTTCGGGTTCGTTGACGATTTCCTCGGCGTGTTGGTTCCAATCGTCCTCGTTGGAAATGAAGAAGGTGGTGTGGCCGGAATCGCCGAAGGGTGTTTGCACGACCAGGTCGGGCCCCAACCGTGCGGCGACCTTGCGCAGCGTTTTGTAGCTGTCGACCTTGGCCAAAACGTTGGGGACGGATTTGACGCCGGCGGCTTCGGCGACGCGGGTGGTCACGACTTTGTTGTCGAGGTGGGCGCGCAACGAGGCTTTGGGGAAACAAATTTCGAGACCGAGCTCCTCGGCAAGCTGTTCGGTTTTTTCGTCAAACATCAGGAACAGCGCTTTGCCGTTGCGACGTTTTTTGATGAAGTCGATGACTTCGGGGTGACGCAGTAAGTAATTGTTGATGTCTTCAATGCTTTCGAAGGGTTCGTGGCCGACGTTTTCTTTGGGTACAAACACGTTGGGGTGTTGGCCGTCGAAACAATCGATGTAGTTGATGAACTTGAGGCCTTTTACCCATTCATCAGCGCCGAGCAAGTTGAAGTTGGTGGCGCTGATGAAATAGATAGGGACTTCGTTCTTAAAGAAAAAGCGGCGAATATCGTGGATGCCCTTGAGTAGCGGCGCTTGGGATTTCGCTTTTTTGGTTTGCTTCGATGGATTCATCAAACAGCTCCTTTTGGGTTGGCTCGCGGTTCGCCGAAAAGATCAATAGCGAGCGTTGGCAATCAGTGTGGGTGGTGGTTGCGACGGAGAACGAAGCGGCGTCACGGAAAGCCCAAGGTGGCAACGTGATTGTGACGACGCGTGCTTCGGACGGCAGGAAGCGCGGGCTAGGCCCCGCTGGGCTGCGATGGGCGCGGTCGCTTGCGGCCCGGTCGTTTCGAATTGGGTTTGGCGGCGACGGGTTCGACGGTGTCGGTGACCTCGCCGGCGGCGGGCAGCGCGGTGGGCTGCACATCGCCGGAGCCGGTGCCGCCGGCGGCAACGATTAACTCGGGTCGGAACACCTTCAGGCCGAGTTCGGCGTTGTAGCCGTGGATTTCCTTGACGTCGAGCGCCAGCAAAAACTCGAGAATCGCCGCACTGACCACTTGGCCGGGGACCAAGATGGGGAACCCTGGCGGATAGGGCGTAACGAAGGTGGTGCTGACCAGCTCGGTGCCGGCGCGCACGCGTTCCACGAGCTCGCGGCACAGCGGTTCGTAGGTGGTGTTCTCCCGGTCGTAAGCCATGTAGTAGGCGCGCCGCATATCGCCTTCGGGGCCGTCGCCGTCGGCTTGGAAGAAGGGATGGAAACCGCTGAAGTGGGGCAATGGCGGCAGGTCCTCGGTTAATGCGTGGATACGCGCGGTGAGCGCCCTTTGCTTTTGCGGGGTCAGGTCGTGCTGCAGGTTGCGAATCATTTTGGCGATTTTGATCAGGACCGAAATCAAAAAGGCAATGGCGCTGCGGTTGGAACCAATGTTGGTCATCAAAAGCACGGTGTTGCGCGAGGTTTTGTTGACCTGGATACCAAACTTATCCATGAGGTAGACCTTGCGGAAGGTGTCGCCGTCGATGCCGGTTTTCCCGATGTAGAGCGTGATGCGCGTCGGATCGAGCACAAACTCGTCCTCGCGCCAAGAGGGCTCGGCCGAGACCCAACCGGTGTTGGAATCGAAGAAGTGTTCGAAACCGGAGGGGCGGTGTTCGTCGGGAATCAGATCGCCGGGGCCGAGACAGGAAAAGTAGCGGCGCAGCAGGGGTTGGGTCTTGAGTGTCTCGCGCACAATCATGGCCATCTCAATGCTTTTTTGCACGAGCTCGTAACCCTCGAGTTCGGCTTGGCGGCGGGCGACGTCGAGTGAGGCGAGAATTTGGTAGTTGGGCGAGGTCGAGGTGTGGGTCATGTAGGCTTCATTGAAGAAGGACTCGGTGCGCGTGTAGAAGCACTCGTCGTAGATGTGGATCATGCTGCCTTGGCGCAAGGAGGACAGCGTTTTGTGGGTCGAGTGGGTGGCGTAGACGCGGATTTTGATTTGATCGGGATCGGGAAACCACTCTTGGCCCAGCAGACTCTGGTCGTCGGCGCTGAAATCGGTGGGCGTCTTCAGCGAGCGGTATTCGTCGGAGCGCAGGTACTTGTTGAGGCGTTTGGCGCTCGACATGGCGGCACGGCGACGGAACATGTGGTGAAAATGCGCAAAACCAAACCAGGCCTCGTCCCACAGGAAAACGATGTCGGGTTTGATGGCGAGCACTTCCTGCATGACGCGGAAGGGATCGTAAATCAGGCCGTCGAAGGTT
The DNA here is from genome assembly GCA_030429565.1 of Holophagae bacterium. Taxonomy (GTDB): domain Bacteria; phylum Acidobacteriota; class Holophagae; order Acanthopleuribacterales; family Acanthopleuribacteraceae; genus Acanthopleuribacter. The sequence continues at coordinate 122,052 of JAUIFE010000005.1, forward strand.
GAGTTGGTCAGGACGAGCATGCGGACGCGGTCGAGTTTGCCTTCGCGTTTAAAGCGCAGCAAGGTGCGTTTAATTTCCAAGAGCGGCACGCCGCCGTAGATCGAGTATTGGACCAGCGGGTAGGCGTCGAGGTAAACGGGGTGACCACCGGAAAGCATGATGCCGTAGTGGTGCGATTTGTGGCAATCGCGGTCAATGAGCACGATGTCACCGGGTTTGAGCAGCGCCAACTGCACAATTTTGTTGGCGGTTGAGGTGCCGTTGGTGACGAAATAGGTGAACATGGCGCCAAAGGCTTTGGCGGCGCGTTCCTGGGCTTCTTTGAGCGGGCCGGTCGGGTGCAGCAGTGAGTCGAGTCCGCCGGTGGTGGCCGAGGTTTCGGCGAGGAAGATGTTCTTGCCGTAGAAATCACCCATGTCTTTGATCCAATGGGTTTTATAGACGGAGTTGCCGCGTGAAAGCGGCATGGCGTGGAAGACACCGGTGGGTCGTTTACTGAAATCAATGAGTGCGTTGAAAAAGGGGGTGTTGTAGCGTTCTTGAATGCCGCGACAAATGCTCAGGTGCAGTTCCAAATAATCTTCGTTGCGGTAAAAAATGCGGCGGAAATGGCGCGCGCCTTTGACGGAGGCCTCTTCGACACCGGCGTCGGTGACCAAAAAGAGATCGATCTCGGGGCGAATTTTGTGCAGGAAACTACCGAGCGCCAGGCTGCGTGAGACGCCGGTTTTGGCGTTGACGTCGACTTCTTCGAGTGCGTTGACATGAGGGCCGAGTAGCTTGGTGGGGATGTCCGACTTAACCGGGAAACCGTAACGAATGACGACGCATTGAATATTGGGATTGAGGATCAGCGCCAGCAGGGCGTCCTCGAAACTGGGGGTGACGATGACGTCGTAGATGAGTTTGCCGTTGGGGTCCTGCTGTGAACGCATGCGGTTGCGCAGCGACTTCTCTTGGTCGGGGTGCAGGTTGTCGACGACGAGCACTTCAAAGTAATGGCGGTCGCTGGGTTCACTGGGGACGGAGGCGGAGGCGGACAATACCAAATCGCCGATGGGGACGTGGTCGGGGGCGAGGCGATTGCGGAAACTTTCGCTAATGATGCCGCGCACCACGTGCGAGACGGCGCGCATGAAGAGAAAGGAATCGCGGCTCGAAAAGATGGCGCGCAGTTCTTCCACGGTGGATTTACCGGGATAAGCCCAGTAACGTTCGACCGGTTCGAGCACCTCGAAACAAGCGAGGATGGTCTCCTCGGTTTCAGTGAGGTGGAGGCCTTTTTGTTCGCGCTCGTAGTGCTTGGCGGCGGTGACCTTCAAACGGTTCCAGGTTTCTTGACGTAACTCGGTGGTGTTGTAGTGAAACTCCAAACCGGGATTTACTTTGGGTGCAGACATATGTTCCTCATCTCTTGCGCTGTCTAACTTTCGGTTTGGTCTTCGGTACTGGGTGGGACCTGTCCCTCAAAACAGCTTTCATCGCCGCGCGCCAACGAGCGCCGCGTTTTCTTTTCCAGGGGGCCGAGTTTGGAGAGGTAACCGAAGTCAACCTCGGGGCGGTAGACGTCAAAGACGACCTTGCGATCCCGGAAACTTTTCAAGGGTTGGCCGAGGCCTTGAATGCCTTCGCGGCGCGTGTGGTCGACGCGGTCAAGGTTGATTTCGACGGGGATCAGTTCCGACCCACTGCCGGCCTGGTGAATGACGTAACCCTCGGGGCCGACGATCAGCGACTGCCCGTTGCCGCAATCGCCGAGGCCGTTGATGTCGAGAATGTACATTTGGTTTTGTGCGGCGGCGGCGCGCACAATCGCCAACTCGACGTTGCGGTCGATGGTGTTGGTCATGGTTGGGTGCAGCAGCACCTGCGCGCCCATGGCGGCGAGGGTGCGCGTGGTTTCGGGGAACCAAATGTCGTAGCAAATGCTGACGCCGAAGCGACCGACATTGGGCACGTCAAACACGAGGAAGTCATCGCCGGAAGCCACGTGTTCCTCGTAAGGGCGGAAGGGGAACATCTTGCGGTAGCGGCCGACGACGTCGCCGTCGGGGTTGATGACGGGGATGGTGTTGTAGATTTTTCCGTCTTTTTTCTCGTACATGCTGCCGGGAATCAGCCAAATCTTGTGCTTGCGCGCCATGTCGCGAAACGCATTTTCGGTGGGACCGGGCATGGGTTCGGCTTTTGATAGGAAAAAGCCGTGGACGGCCAATTCGCTGAACATCACCATTTCCACCCAGGGAAAGGTCGACAACAACACATCCAGCCGCGAGCGCAGTGCTTCGAGGTTGGAATGGACGGCGGACAGGTACATCTGAACGCCGGCAACGGCAAAACGGCGGGTCAAAGCAGACTCCTTTGCAAGGGGACCGCCGAGGCGGTCGTGCGTTGGGTGGAATTAGAGACTTTCGGCGAGGGCGTCGGCCAGAATGTCGAGGCCGCGGTAGAGGGTGGCGTCGTCGATGGTCAACGGCACCAGCAAGCGAATGATGTTTTTGTAGGTGCCGGCGGGAATGACCAACAAACCGTTGGCCCAGCAGCTTTTTAAGATGGCGGCACAGCGTTCGGCGTCAGGTTGGTGGGGATCGCCGTTGTGGACCAGTTCCATGGCCCGCATGGCCCCCATGCCGCGCACGTCGCCGACGACTTGTGGGTACTTGGCCTTCCACGCGGTGAAACGTTCACCGATGACTGTGCCCACCCGTTCGGCTTTGGCGCACAAATCCTCATCTTTCATCAGTTGAATGGTGGCGCGGGCGGCGGCACAGGTGACCGGGTTGCCGGGATAGGTGCCGCCAATGGTCCCCGGCGCGGCTTTGTCCATCACGGCGGCACGGCCGATTACGGCGCCGATGGGCATGCCCGAACCCAGGGCTTTGGCCCAAGTGGAAATGTCGGGCACGACGCCGGCGTGTTCGTAACAGGCCCAGCGGCCGGTGCGACAAAAACCGGTTTGCACTTCGTCGAGAATCAGGACAATGCCGTGCTCGTCGCAAATCTGGCGCAGGCCCTGTAAATAGGCGGGTGGGGCGACGACAAAACCGCCTTCACCGAGGATCGGTTCAATAATAATGGCGGCGACTTCGTCGGCGGGGACCATGGTCAGGAAGGCGTCTTTGAGCCGGCGCAGCTCGCGTTCAACAAAGGCGTCGTGGCTGAGGCCGTCGCCCTGATGGTAGAAGTCGGGGTAGGGCAAGCGGTAGACGCCGCCGGCCATGGGACCGCACCAGTGTTTGTAACTGACCTTGGAGGTCAACGCCATGCCCATCATGGTGCGTCCGTGAAAGGCGCCGGTATAACAGATCACGCCGGAGCGGCGCGTGGCTTGGCGCGCAATTTTGATCGCGTTTTCGACCGACTCGGCGCCGGTGGTGGTGAGCATGACCTTGGTTTGTTCGCCGTGGGGGAACAGGTCGACCAAGTCCTCGGCGAGGGCGACGTAGGGTTCGTAAGTAGCGACCATAAAACAGGTGTGAATCAGTTGGCGTGCTTGGTTTTCAATCGCGGCGACAACGGGTTCGGGACAATGCCCGGCCGATGTGACGCCGATACCGGTGGCGAAATCGATGAGGTCACGGCCGTCCATGTCCTTCATCATAAAATCTTTGCCGGAGGCGGCCGTCAGCGGCGTTACCATCCCCAAGCCGTTGGCGATGACGGCGCGGCGGCGCTTAATCAGCTCGTCGGAAACAGTCATGGTGTACCTCGTTGGGTTCAGTCGACCCAAATGGTTTTAACGTTTACAAATTCTCGGATGCCGAAGATCGAAAGTTCGCGGCCGTAGCCGGAGTCTTTGATCCCGCCAAAGGGCAGGCGGGGATCGGAGCGGACAAACGAATTGACGAAACAGGCGCCGACATTGAGTTCTTTGGTGGCGATGTGTTCGCCACGCGCGCGGTCGGCGGTGAAAACAGCGGCGCCCAAACCGTAATTGCTTTGGTTGGCTAGGGCAATCGCTTCGGCTTCGTCCTTGGCGGTGATCACGGCCGCAACCGGGCCGAACAGTTCTTCATGAAAGGCGGGCGCTTCCAGGGGGACGTCACCTAAAAGCGTCGGCGGGTAAAAGCAGCCGGGTCCCGGCGGCATGGTGCCACCGAGCAGGAGTTTCGCGCCGGCGGCGATGCTGTCGCTCACCTGGCGATGCAACTCGTCGCGCAGGTCGCGGCGTGCCATGGGACCGATGTCGAAACGGCCGCCGAGTGGGTTGCCGTAACTTTTGCTTTTGAGCAGTTCCATCACAGCTTCAGTGAACGGCTCAGCCACGGCGGCGACTGCAATAAAGCGTTTGGCGGCGATGCAGCTTTGGCCGCTGTTAATCAAACGCGAGGTGACGCAGGCTTGGGCGGCTTTTTGCAGGTCGGCGTCCTCGAGAATTAAGTAGGGATCGCTGCCGCCCAGTTCCAAAACAACCTTTTTCAAGTGGCGGCCGGCGGTTTCGGCGACGGCACGGCCGGCGCGGGTGCTGCCGGTTAAGGTGACGGCTTTAACGGCGGGTTGGGCGATCATGTCGGCGACCACATCCAGGTCAGCGATCAATAGCGAAAATAAGTCGGGTGGGAAGCCGGCTTCTTTCACCAGGCGCGTCATGAGTTCGGCACAGCCGGTAACATTGGGCGCGTGCTTGAGCAGAACGGTGTTGCCGGCCATGAGTGCCGGAGCGGCAAAGCGAAACACCTGCCAAAAGGGAAAGTTCCACGGCATGATGGCCAGCACGACACCGAGCGGTTCGAAGGCGACCAGGCTTTTGCCGGCTTCGGTGGGGAAGGGTTGCGGCGCCAAGAATTTCGGCCCTTTTTCGGCGAAATACTCGCAGACCCAGGCACATTTCTCCATTTCGGATTGGCCTTCGTGCAACGGCTTGCCCATTTCAATCGCCATCAGACGTGCGCCCTCGTCGGCGTTTTCACGTAACAGGCGGGCCAAGCGCGTCAAGCCGGCGGTGCGTTGTTCGAAAGGAGAGCGGGCCCAGTCGCGTTGGGCCAGGTCCAATTTGTCCAGGATTTCTCGAGCTTGGGTTTGATTGAGGGTCGGGTATTCGGCGATGACTTCGTCAGTGGCCGGGTTAATCGATACAAATGCCAATGAAGACCTCCGTGTGCAACCCAGGTTCGTCGTGGAAAAGGGGTACAGGAATCCCAGAAACAGGGCAAAAACAAAGCAGTGGATCGAGGTCGTTCGAACCTGGTTTTAAAGAATTTTATTCAGCATAGCATAGGTTTTAAAATCTTGTTCAAGCAGAAGAACGTGTTTGTGTTTTGCCGTGGGGCGAAGACGGGACATACTAGTGCTCTTGTGTAAGAATTTGATGATAATAGGTTTGTGGCGTGTTGCTGCGCGATATTGTTGCGCCACTCGGTGGTGCCCGAAACCGATCGGGTCACAGCCGCCCTGGAATTTTGACGGCTACCTCTCTGGCGGCTGACGGTCTCGTGGCCGGCCGAGTCGGGGCGGTGTTCCAAAAGAAAACCTAAAAAAGACGATGTGGGGAAAGTGGCGCGCAGCCGGCGGTGGCAATGAGGATTGTTGGAGACCGCTGCCGCCGAGAAGACGCGTTTAAGCCGTTGCGGGTGATCGCGGTTTTTGGGATCACCCCATCAAAGATTGTGTGGAAAAAATCGCAATGGAAGTCGCCCGACAAGCTGGTGTAGCGGCTGCAAACAAGCAACCGTTCAATTCACCAAGTCACGGGTCTGGCCGGTTTTGGGTGAGTTGTGGTGCTGGAAAAAAGAACGGCGCGGATGCCCGCCACCGATGGGGTGGGGACGGCATCGCGCCGTTCAAGGGAAGGAGACGGGAGGAAACACCCGGGCGCTACTGCACCTCGAAGCTGCGCGAGGTGCCGCTCAGCGGATAAATACGGCCGTTCCAGCCGTTTTTGTAATGGCCGTGGTGCACGATGCGGTAGGTGCCGCGCGGCGTGCTGTCATCAATGGTGAAAAAACACTGGGCCAACGAGGTGCCCCACACCGGGTCAACCCGTTTCCAGCGGTAAACCGTGTCCCAGTCTGCGTCGGTGTACAGCGTGACCCAACTGCCGTTTTGCCGGCGTTGTACCTCGAAGAAACTGCTTTCGGTGTTGAGGTTGTTGCGTGGGTGGCCGGTCCAGAAGTGAACTTCCACGGTGGCGCCGGTGCGGTAGCGGCTTGCGGGTTGCTTGTCGACATCGCCAAAGCTTTTGAAAATCGGCGTGTTGTCTAAGACGACGCCTGGTTGGAAGCTCAACTGTTCGTCGCTTAGGTCGCGCGGGGTCGGTCCGGCTTCCACCGGTTGATTGTTGCGCATGGCCGTCGCCAGCGCCGCCAGTTCTTGTTGATAAGCGGGTAAGGTCCACTTGCCGAACAGCGTTGAACCGCCTTCGTAGTTTTGCGCTTCGTACTCTTCCGGCGTGGTGCAGTAGTTGGCGTAGGCGCCGGATAAGGCGGCAATCACCACGTGGTCAACGCTGCCGCCCATGGCTTCTTTCACGGTTTCGCGCACGCGGCGGCCCGCCATGGTTGTGATTTCAGTGGGCATGGCCACAATCGCCAAGCGACCGATGCGGTGGATGCTGAGCGGTAAGACGTCCGGGGTCCAGGGATAGGGACGGGTTAAACCGGTCGGCAGCAAAATCGGTTTCGGCGCTTGGCATTGGCACAGTTCCTCGGTGGGTCGGGCCAGCATGCCGGTAATGGCGTCGATAAAAACATTGCTCTCCAACTGACCTTCATAGAACCAGTCGACCGGGCCGCGACCATCCTCGGTGCCTGCCGCCATCGCGTATCCGAACGAAGCGGCACAGGTCTGTTGTGACCCGGCACCGGTGAACTGGTCGGCGACGGTAACGCGGCTCATGTCGACATAGGTCTGGCGGAAGTCGACGCCGTGACCGAGGCTGTCCTGTGCATCGTGGAACAGGTCCCAGGCGGTTTCAAACTGCCGGTCTCCGATGATTTGCGTGTTGTCAAACTCGTCGTTGGTGGGACCGGTGCCGTCGAGGTTGAGGTTGGGGGTGACGTCGCCGGAATTGGTTTGGGCAAAGGCGGCGACGAAGCCATTGTCGTTGCGATAGTTGTTGCCCATAGCGCGTTCGAAACGATAGGCGGCGTAACCCTTGTTGTCACCGCTAATCAGCGCGTTGTGGCTGTTCATCGAAACGGGATGCACCGCAAACCAGTTCAAGGCGCCTACGGGCATGCCGTTCTGTTCGAAGCGCAGTAGCAACATGTTTTTGTCGGTATCCCCGTTGTAACGAGCGCGCTCCTCGGCCGGGTTGAATAAATACGCGTCGGCGGAACGGTTGACGCCGCCCCCTTCGACTTCGCCCTGGTGCAGCAGGATGTCGCCAGGCTGCACGTCGGCGTGGGCGCGTTCGATGGCGCGCACAATGCCGTCGACCGCGACTTGGTAGTTTTGATCAATGTAGCCATAGGTGGTTAAGTTGGGCGCGGCATAATGCGAGGCGCCGCCCGGCGCGGCATGGGTGTGGGTGGCGCTTAATATGAGGTTGCCGGCATGATAGAGCCCGCCAAACTTTTGTGCCAAACGCGCCAGCACGCCTTGTTGAATCGACTGAAAAATCATCGCTTGGTCGGCACTGACAAAAGCGACGCGGCGGCCGCTGTCGGGATCGACGACGATAAAAGCACGGGCGTACAGACGCAGGTGGATGCCGCCGACGCGTTGCTCGGTACTGACGTAACCCATCATGCCGACCTCGGCGGCGGTGCCGGTGATATCGGCCATGCCGCGGCCAATCAGAAACGGGTTGTCGGCGGCGGTAACGCGCCCGCCAAGCAGGAACAATAGGCATAGCACGGCCCACCGCGCGGCGGCGCGCCCTTGTGGAACAAACATGGTTCTCTCCTTATGTTTGGGAAACAGAACCCCAACCGGCGACCCCGTGCAAAGAAACCCAAGGAGAAGCAAACCGAGTTTGCGCAGTTGCCACGGCATCCAAATCGAGATGGGCCGAAATTGGCGTGTGGGGGTAGGCGAACGGCAAAAGACACGCCCGTCACGAGCGGTTTTGCCGGCAAAAACCGACTGAGGTGGACATTGTGTTTTGAGGTAGCAAGTCTACTTTACAAATTCTTTACGTGACAATCAATCACGTTTTGTTGCAAAGGTGACAGTTTGTTGTGTTTTCCATAAGACAACGAACCCAAACAAGTGGTTAACGGCTTGAAAGTGTGGCATTTGAGACTGCGTCTCGGCGCTGCCTGGCGACGAATAAAGCCAGTTGACTGTGATCTGGGTCACATTGGGTTGGTGATGATTGACGCGGGCGGGACGGTGCAGGACGCGAACAATTAATGAGAGACAGCTTTGGGAATGAAAAAATACGTGGTGTAACCTGTTTGAAATAAGCAAGATGTCTTTGTGAATGAAAAATATATTTTTTTAGCGAAGGATCCTGGCGCCTGCTCACCACCTACGAGCAGATCGGGGATGACCTGACGAACGGGGCGGCCAACGTAGCGCTCCGGCGCTAGCACGATCTCGACGTCACCCGGTCCCAATAAACTTAAATAGAAACAAAGCAACGGTTTTGTCACGTCGCAATTCGGCACGACGCGGTTCTTGAAGTTGTCCACCTGTTTGGGGGGACCCCGCCTGCGTGACTGATCGAACGTGAACGCCCGCCACGGTCAGGGTTCTCGCGAGGGAACACAACCTCGCCGTCGCCGTGGCGCGCCGCAAGGAGTGAGTCATGAAATCATCAGTATGGGTTTTGAGCGCAGTGAAATGGGTGTTGTTGGGATGGATGACGGCATGTGCCGCCACACAAACGCTGCAAGCGCAGGATGCGGACCCGCGTCCGACACAACCCTGGCAAAAAGAAGGTTGGTTGATTCGCGTGTATGGCGTCGGTGCTTACTCTGATGACGACAATGATGGTTTGTTCGATTGGGATACCGCCGGCGGTATCGGTGTTAACGGTGCCTACCGCGTCAACGACCGCTTTAGCGTGGAGCTGAGTACGGCAATAATGGGCGATACCGACGACGACTGGGACTGGCACTGGCACTACGACGACGATGGTGACTTTGTTTTCCACGATCCGCCCCATGACGACGATGACGACTTTTTTATGATTCCCAACATGCTGTCGTTTAACTTCCACCTGACCCCGAAATCACGGGTCGATCTGCACATCGGTCCCAGCATTGGTTTTGTCCATTTCGGTGAGTTTGAACGCTACGAACACGATGGCGACGGTCACCACCACCATCACGACGACGACCATTGGCACCTGCGCAAAATCGACAGCGAAACTGAAGCGGCTTTGGGCTGGAATATCGGCCTCGATATTCCGCTGGGTCGCTCGCAGAAGTGGGCCATTTACACCTCAATCCAGGGTTTTGCTACCGACGCGGATCACGAGGCCTTCAACGATACCTGGCATATGGGTAAAGTCGGCGTTGGCTACAAGTTTTGAGTGAATGGGACGGAACCACCGGGATTGCGGTCTAAGGCCTAAAGGGTGCCAAAGCGCTGCCGCGCATCGCGCTCTTTAGGCGGGAGCCACCGTCGCAAACCCGTGTTCCAACCAGGGACCTTGCCCACTTCGGTGGGCTTTTTTTATGCCTGATTCCGGGCTGGTCTGTTCGTTAAAGAATCAGACTAAAGAAGGAAGGAATGACGCCTCAAGGTAGGGTTTGTTTAACCGCGTGCGTTTTCCAGCCGGCCCAGCAGGCCTTTGGTTTCGGCCCAAAACTTATCCCAGGACAATCGCTCTTCTTCTTCGTAACGGTCAAGCGCGTCTGGATTGCGGACGGGTTGCCACACCGAGGCGTTGAGCATGTGGTTGAGCAGGCGCGAGAGTTGGCGTGCGCGACGGCGGCCTTCGGCAAATTCGATATTGGCCTTCTCGCGTTCTTCCTTGAGTAAGTTAAGCGCTTGTTCGCGCCAGATGCGCGCCAATTCACAGTTGGGATTGTCCGCTTCTTGCACGCAGGCTTCGCTTGATTTCACCGCGAGATAGGCGGCGGCGTAAACCTCACTCCAGGAGCCAAACAAACGCGAAACGCGGGCGCGCATGCGCTGCGGTAACGGGTTGCGTGGCACTTGGGCACGCAGTTCAACACTGCGTTCGGCTTGCTCTTCAAACGACAGATCGGCGTGTTTATCAAAGAAGGACACAAGCTCGCGGTGGAAAAACGGTCGCGAGAAACCCCAGTAGTGGTGAACGATGTCGCCCGACATGTTGAGTTCGGTGCAAGTGCGCAGCACTTCACCCATGGCGTACTGTTCGACGTTAAAGATCTGGGTCGGGGCGTAGAGTTCGTCGATCAACCACAAGGCGCGATCGATCAGGATGCGGTCGTCGGGATGGATGCCGACGACGCCGGAGTTAACCATGATTGAATCGGGCTGAATGACGTAGGTGTCGCCGTTGGGGTCGACGAGTTCGCGGCCGACGGCGTAATCGGCGAGCGGCTTGTGTTTTTCAACCAAGAGGCCTTCGGGCAAGTGCATCACGGAAATGCCAGGTGCGACGCGGGTAAACAGCAGGCTGGGGGAGGCGACGAAGTAGGTGTCGGTATCGATGAAGGCACAGGGCAATTGGTAGTGATCGACCACCTCGGCCAGGAGTCGGTTCTTAGAGCGGTGGAAGTAGTTGGCAGACCCTGCCCAATCTTTTAATTTGCTTTGGTCGAAAGGATAAACCTCGACCGGCCAATCGGCGACCATTTGTGGCTGATCGGTTGCGACGACAATTTTGACGTCGGGGTTGGCTTCCTGATTTAAAAAGGAAACTGCTGAGAGGACGCTGAATTTGAGCTCGCGCCAATAGGCATCGGTGCCGCCGTACACCAGGTAGAGCAACATGTTCACGGGTGAAACTCCAGGATGGATGGGTTATGAAAAGTGGCGCGATAAGTGAGGGCCGGTGGGCGGCGCCGCCAGGCTGGCTCGAGCAACCACGTGAAGTAGTAGCGAGAGCTTGGCGGAAAACCAGTCAACGACGCGTTGCGGCGATGATTGTCGAAAGCGAAGCGCTTCGGCGGTTTTGACCCGATCGGTTTGATGGGCGGTTGTTTGCGAAGAGCCTCGCGAAACGAAGGACCCACCAATTAATACAACGGGCACTAGCATATCACGAGTGGGCAGTGGCGCCGAAGCGGGTAAAGCCCCTTTTTGCCAAGGCGTTAAAACTGTAAGTTCAGGAATCTGAGCGGAGCTCGCATCCAATCTACCGCACCGCGAGGCGTCTAAAAAATGCCAATGAACCGTGACAAGGCCGACCCTGTTTTTTTCATCTCATTTTGCGCCAACCTCTTGCAAGACGGCAGCGCCTTGCGACCCACGGGCGGGTTTACGGGCACGTGGCCGTGGGTGTCACGACGAGGGCATGGTAAAAGAAGCAAAGGTTTAAAAGCGAGGCTCGCGAAGATTGGCTGTACTGGAGGCGTCGCCGTCGCCTTAATTTTCCAAAAAAGTTCGCCACAGCCTGGACGGTTTGGGTTAGGCTGGTGCCAAATAACCCCTTAGGGGAACTTTTTAACCTAAAGTGACCGATCCTCGGCAAGCCTTGCGCCGTCGGTTGGGCTACAACGAACCGAAGCGCTGTCGGCAGAATGCACTAAAGCAGACTTGTGTTTGGTTTAAGGGATGCTGTGTCAAGCGCTCACGCGAGGGCGTCGTCTTGAGTCGTGCACGTTAGGTTCTATTTTTATCAGCGCACGGTTGAAGGCTCCGGCGGTTGACGGAGACGTGCAATTTGGGACGAGCGCCCCGCTCGACGGGGGTTGGAGGCGGACAGCGATGAGTCAGGAAATTTTAGAGCAACAGACCGCGGCCGATTTGCCGCAAGATTATTTTGAACATGCAAGGGATGAAATGCTGGCATTTTTGCCGGAGAAGGCCGACAGCTTTTTGGAAGTCGGCTGCGGCGGTGGTACTTTTGGGAACCTGGTAAAGGCCAAGTACAACTGCGAATATTGGGGGATTGAGTTGAACCCGGTCGCGGCTCGCGTCGCGGAGACGCGCTTGGATCGCGTCTTTTTGGGCGGCGCCCCGGAAACGATTTACGCTCTGCCGGAGCGGCGTTTCGACTGCATTGTCTTTAACGACGTACTCGAGCATTTGGTCGATCCCTACAAGGTGCTGCGTGAAATTAAGAAGTACCTCAATCCGGGCGGTTCGGTGGTGGCTTCGATCCCCAATGTGCGACATTTCGAAACCATGTGCAAATTGGTTTTTGGCAAGACGTGGCGCTATCAAGATGCAGGCATTTTGGACCGCACCCACCTGCGTTTTTTCACCGAAATTACGACGCGCGAGTTTTTTGAGGAGCAGGGCTATCGCATCGACAAAATGGCGGGGATTAACCGTTCAACCAGCCGTTTTGAGCATCTGGTTAACCTGATGACGCTGGGTTGGTTGCGCGATACTTTGTTCCTGCAGTTCGGCGTGCGCGCGGTTCCGCAAGACCTCTAAAGAAGGTTTGTCGATGGCTGGACGACCGAGGTTCTCCAACCTGGTGTCGGTCGACGCCGCCGCGTCTTGACTTCGCTTTCTCGACTATTGTTTAATGGACCGCGTCTTCCCCCGTCCGAAAACGTGCCCGCAACTGCTCGGAACGAACCGCATGGATAATGTGTTCTGCCAAAGTGAGATCATGGGAACCTCGTCTGCACACTTAAAAGTTTCACTGTCGCGTTGGCGGATCCGCTTCACCGGATGGGTGTCGCGTTTGATCGATTTGGCGGTCAGCTTGGCGTTGATGTTATGCCTGTGGCCGTTGTGGCTGCTGCATTTTCTGTCGGCCAAATGGAAACGCAAGCCATGGTTGGTACGACGCGAGTACTTGGGTCGCCGCGCTAAGCCGATTCAACTCGCCGAAGCGGCACCCCTGGCCGCCGGTTTTCCGTTGGCGCTGTTCAATGCGCCCTTGATTGCCAAGTCGCCGTTCATATGGGCGGTGTGGCGTGGTGACTTGAGTTTGGTAGGACCGGCCCCGATTACCCGCGAGGCCGCCGCCAAGTTACCGACGCGATATCTGCGCCGGCTCGATGCGCGTCCGGGCCTGATTCACTCATTCTTTATTAAGTCGCGCACCAACATTGCCTTTACCACGGAAGCTGAAACCGCGGTGGCCGATGCCGAGGAAAGCCATTGGAAAGGCGACCTGGGCAAGGCCGCGCGCGCGGTGCCGGCGGCGCTGATGGGGACCGATCCCGAGGCCAAAGCCGAGGCGGGGCCGACGCTGGACATGTTCGGTTTAAGGATGACCAACCTCAGCCTTGATGACGCGCTCGACCAAATTTTGGCGGTTTGTCGCGCGGGCGGCAAAGAACGCCTTGCATTTGTGAACCCCGATTGCATCAACATTTCGTTGCGACAGCCTGAATACCGCCGCATTCTCGAGGATTGCGACTACATTTATCCCGACGGTATCGGTTTGCAAATTGCCTGCAAGATGCTGCGTTTACAGATGAAAGATAACCTGAACGGCACCGATTTGTTTCCCGCTTTATGCGAACGCATCCACCACCAGGAGATCGGTATTTACCTGTTAGGGGCCGCGCCGGGCGTCGTTGACGCCATGGTCGCCAACTTGAAAGAGAAATGGCCCAACCTCAATATTTGTGGTTTTCGCCACGGATTCATCGAACCGCAAGAATTGGATGCTGTCATTGAGGCGATCAACCAATCCGGCGCGCATTTGCTGTTTGTCGCCATGGGTGTGCCGCGTCAAGAAACCTGGATCGACAGCCACTGGTCGCGCCTTAACGTCAACATGGCGATGGGCGTCGGTGGTTTGTTCGATTTTATGTCGGGCCGAATGCCACGTGCGCCGATCTGGATGCGCGAATTGGGTTTAGAATGGCTGTACCGATTAATTCAGGAGCCGCGTCGCTTGTGGAAACGGTATGTGATTGGCAACGTCGTGTTTTTGGTGAACGTCATGCGTTTCGGCAAAAAGGGCGCGCCCAAGGCGGTGGATCATGGCGTTTCCTAAGCGGCAAGCGCGGCTGTGCCGCGGATTATTCGGCGCCGGCTGGATTTCGCAATCTTCGCGGCACTTTGCCTCGCTGAATTTTCACCGTGATGCGCGCTTTTCAAGTTTGGGAAAACCTTCTAGGATGGAACGGAACCGGCGGTACGACGTGACTTTGCGCCACGCCGCCACAGGAGCTGGATCATGAAACGAGCCGAAGCGGATATCGAAGAGCACCAACGGCTGTTGCGCACGCTCAACAAAACCTATGGTGGCCGAACCTCCGGCATGATGGTTTTGCGGGTGGTTTGGCGCAAATATGTGCAAAAAATTCGCACCGGGTGGTTTTACTGGGCGAAACGTCTGTTTGATATGGCGGCCTCGGGCACCCTGCTTTTTCTGTTATCGCCGTTGTTCATTGCGCTGATTCTCATCATCAAACGCGACGGCGGACCAGCTTTTTATTCGCAAACGCGCATCGGTCGCTACGGTCGCGAGTTCCGTTTTTGGAAGTTTCGTTCGATGGTGCCCAACGCCGACAAACTTAAAAAAGAACTGATGCAGCAAAACGAAATGGAAGGCGGCGTCATTTTCAAAATGAAAAACGATCCGCGCATTACGCCCATCGGCCGCATCATCCGCAAGCTCAGCATCGACGAATTGCCCCAGCTTTGGAATGTTTTGCGTGGCGACATGAGTTTGGTGGGCCCGCGTCCACCCTTGCCCAATGAAGTGGCCCACTACACTTCTGAAGAACGTCGTCGCCTCGACGCCGAACAGGGCATCACCTGCATCTGGCAGGTCAGCGGTCGCAGCGACATTCCCTTTGACGATCAGGTCAAACTGGACGTGGAGTACATCCAAAACGAATCGCTGTGGAACGACATCAAATTACTTCTCAAAACCATTCCAGCAGTAATCCTCGGGAAAGGAGCATCCTGACCATGCCTCTTGATATTGTTGATCGAGGCCTTACTTGCCTGCTTATTCACGACCGTGCCGAAAAAACCGCCGCCTCACTGACCAAACAATTGCCGTTACCGCTGCTTTGCGTTGGTAACCGCTATTTGGTGGAACACCAACTTGAATGGCTCAGCGACAACGGCTTCAAAAAGATCCGTCTCAGTTTAAGTGATCGACCGCGCGAGACCGAGAAGTTGGTTGGCAGCGGCGCCCGTTGGGGGACCGAGGTTCAGGTTTCGCTCGATCCCGAATACCTCGACCTGGAAAGCTCGATTCGCAAGACCCTCACTGGTGTCGAAGGCGGCGTTCTCTTGGTCGGCGGCGCCGCTTGCATGGGGTTTCCCATTCCTGAAGGGCTCGATTATTCCACCGCTTTCTTCGTGCAAAACGCCGCCGGCGATAATCAACAGTTGCCCTGTCTTTACTTGGATCCGCAAGGCATTGACGCCCTTTTGGGTCAGTCGGAAGCGGTTTATTTCAGCGATTTGTGCGCCGACGCGCTGACCTTTATTCCCGACATTGAGCGCGTCTCGGTCGAAGCCTTTTTCCAACAAATTGCCTCGACCGAAGATTACCTGGCCATGAATGCCATGATTCAAGCGCGACCCGAGCTGTTTCAATTTAAAGGTGCTGAACTGGAAAGCGGCGTGCGTGTCGGCCGCCGTTGCCACATTTCCCCCAAAGCCGACTTGAAAATGCCGACCCTAATCGGCGACGGCGCCTTCATTAAAGGTGGTGCCGAAATTGGGCCGGGTGCCTTTATCGGCGATCAGGCCTTTATCGAAGCGGGCGCCTCGGTGGTTAACTCGGTGATCGCGCCGGGTACCTATATCGGCCCCAACACGCATTTTGAGAACAAGTACGTGTGCCGGACCTTTGTGCTGGATTTGCATGATAAAACGTCGATTGTGATTGACGACCCCGCGATTTTGACCGACATCACCAAGCCGACCCCGTGGGGTTTGGGTGCCGAACGGGTTATCGCTTTCCTGCTGGCGATCTTGGCGTTGGTGCCGACCCTATTGCTGGCGTTGGTCCACAAGGTGTTGCGTGGCAGTTTTCTGGTGCGCGAGGAAATTCTTCATCACCCGGTAAAACAGAACCTGCGCGGAGAATACGACTTCCAGTGGCGCAGTTGGCGTCGCTTTGGTTTCGGGTTCTTCTTGCTCGACATTCTGCCGTCGCTGTTTGATATTGCCAATGGTCACCTTGCCTTTGTCGGTAATCCGCCCTTGCGGCGCGGAGATTTGCAGAACTTGGACGAAGATTGGCGCGATGATTTGCTGGCTGGGAAGGTCGGTTGTACGGGTTTGGTGCAGCAGCTTGGCAGCGAACATTTGGGTCGTGACGAAACCTTGGCGACGGCGATTTTTTACAACGCAACGCGGGATTTCAAGCAGGACTGTCGCTTGTTCTTTAAAGCCTGGATCCCCGGCAAACACCGGTTTTTATAAGCATTGCCGCGCCTCGACGCGGCGCTGTTTTTTGCGGTGACCCTGTTGTTGATATTCCGTGGCTTGTGATCTAGTATTAGTCATTCCAAGCGATGTCCCATTTCGTCCTCAAACCCCTTCATCGATTGGGAATCTTTTCGTTCATAAAGGATTGTTAACATGGCGACCGAACCTCTGATCATTGAAATGCCGAAACGCATGGACGGTGCCGCGCTGTCGAGCATGCGCAAAAAAGTGAATGAGGCCTTTGATTCCGATGCGCCGCTGATTGTTTTTAACTTTGAGAAATGTGATTTCATGGACTCGCTCGGCCTCTCGATTATTGTTTCGGCCCTCAAGATGAGTAACAAAGCAGACAAAAAACTGCGTCTGGTCCATGTCGGCCAGGAAGTTCGCTTGCTCCTTCAGATCACACGCTTCGACCGCATCTGCGATATTCACGATTCCATGGATAGTGCACTCGCCATGGGTTAACCCGGCACGCCTCTTTTTTGGGCGGCCGACGAGGGCTCATCAATGGACCTTTTCTCCAAACCACCGTGGTTCCTGATCTTGTTATTGGTGACGGTACCACTGTGGTCCAAGGATAAAAATGCGGCAAACAGTTTGTTTGTCAAAGCAGAAAAACCCGGCAAGGTAACATTCTCTGAGGCCTCGCTGATCGAAACATTTGAGAAGGATTTGCCGACCGCCTACCAAATTGGGCCGGGTGACGCCTTGTCGATTGAAATGTGGGGCGACGAACGCCTGTCGGGTCTGCAAACAGTTGACCCCTTTGGGTTTATTAGCTTGCCGTTGCTGGGGGACGTCAAGGTGGCGGGCAAACCGCGCGAGCAAGTGCAGCGCGAGTTGCGCGAAGCATTGAGTAAAAACTACGCCGATCCTTTGCTGCACGTGCGTGTGGCCGAGTACAACAACAACCGCGTGTTTGTGTTGGGCCGCGTCAACAATCCCGGCGTGGTGACCTTCGCCGCGCGCCCGACGCTGTTGGAAGCCTTGGCTATGGCCGGTTCGATGCCGACCTCCGACCGCATCAACACCTTGCAGCGCTGTGCCATTATGCGTGGTCGTGACCGCATTGTTTGGTTGGATCTCAACGAATTACTGTTGGGCGGCAACCTTTCGCTTAACTTAACCCTGGCTAACAACGACGTCATTTTCATTCCCGACGCCCACGAACCCTATGTCTACGTCATGGGTCAGGTCAACAGTCCCGGTGCTTACCGGTTAACCAGCAATATGTCGTTGCTCGATGCGCTGATGCGCGCCGGTGGTTTAACCCGCGACGGCAAACAGCGCAAGCTCGCGGTGATTCGCCAAGGTGAAGACGGACCGATGGTTGCCAAGATCAACCTCAAGCGGTTTTATCGCGGCGACCTCGAGCAGAACTTTGCCTTGCAAGACGGCGACATCATTTACGTGCGCACCAAAAACATCGCGCGTTTCGAGTACCTGATGCGCACGGTGACGCCGTTTACCAGTCTGCTGGTGATTAACGAGGCGTTGCAAAGTGACGATACCGGCACGTCTGGTGCCGACGGCGGCGGACAGTGATCGCAGTCCGCAACGCCGGTTTGGACCTTTTTTGGGGAGCGCCTTATGGCCGATGAGCAGGGGTTTCAACTAAAACCGATTCACCCGATCGCGACCTTGTTGGGACATCTACGCCTGATTGTCCTGTGCGGTGTCTTTGGCACCATGCTGCTCGGGGTGGCCGTGATGTTGAAGGTCAAACCCAACTTTATGTCGGAAGCAGTTATTGAGATCGGCGAGAGCCAATCGCGCATTTTGGTGTTCCAAGAAGAGCAGCGTTTTGCCTCGCGGGTGGCCTACACCGATTACGTCAATACCCAGTTGAGTTACATCCTCAACAACGAGACCTTGGCCTTAGCAGTCGAGAAAATAGAAAAACCCAACGCCCAGTTGGCACCTGCCGGCGCCGATATTGAAAAGGCGATCGGCCTGTTGCGCGGCATGTTAAAAGTCGCGCCGGTACGCGACTCCCACCTGGTGACGATTCAGGTTGAGAGCAAGGTACCCGACGGTTTGGAAGACTGCGCCAACGCCTTGGTTGAGGCCTATTTAGAGCTCAATCGCGAACGGGAAATCGGCCAGAACCTCAACCGCATCGACTTTCTGCGCAAGGAACTCGATCTGCGCAAACGCGAGTTGCAGGAAACCTATGAGTTATTGGCGCGTTACACGCGCAATCTTGGAACCTACAACTTCGCCGAGGAAGCCAATCCGCACGACATCAACATTGCCTTTTTGCGGGAAGCGCTCAACGGCGCTTACATCAGTCGTCTCGACGCCGAAAACGATTACGAAGCGATTACCTTTTCCAGCGCGAAAGAGCGCGAACTGGGTATCGAACCGCTGATTACCCAGCACGTGCGGTCCGACAGCACACTCAACGGCTTCCGCGAAAACGTTCGCGAATTGGAAGAGCAAGTGCGGGCGGGTACGACCACGTTCACGCCCGACCACCCCGAATACCAGCGTGTGGTTGAGCGTTTAAAGCTGGCGCGCGAGCGTTTGGCTGAGGCCGAGAAGGCGTCACGCGCTGAGGCCGTCGCCATTTACGGCGGCCGCATGACCATTGACCAGCAAGTCAAGTTGGCTCAGGCTGAAGCCGAATTGATGTCGAGCCGTAACTCGGAACGCGAGTTAGAGGGCCGAATTTCGGCTGAGAAACAACTGCTCATCGACACGACCACTGACTTCCTGCGCGCCGCCAAAACCAAAGTCGAGTTGGCCAACTTGGAAGAACGCATTCAGGTGGTTGAATCGCGCATTGACGATCTGTCGTTGGAATCCAACGCGCCCAGTCGCGTGCGTCTCAACTCGCGTGCCCAGCCGCCCGCCGGTCCGCAAGGCGACAAACGCCTGATTCTTTTGATTGCCGTGGCGGGCCTCAGTTTCTGCGGCGGCTTAATTCTGGCCTTCGCGCTTGATTTCCTCAAGCCCAACATCATTGATCCGCGCCACATTGCGCAAATCATTGGTTCGGGTACCACCGGTGTTTTGGCCCACGTCGACGGCATTGACGACATGGGTCAATTGCTGCGCAACGCACCGCATCGCTATCACGCCGACGAGTTCAGGCGATTCTTCCCCAAAATATTCACGCCGAAGACTGATCAAGACCGTCGTGAGATTATTACCGTGATTTCCCTGAGCCATGGCTGTGGCGTGACCTCCTTGGTGCTGAACTGCATGACGCACTTGGAACACATGGGCCGGCGCGGCAGTTTGGTGGAAGTTTCCAAAAGCGGCGAGGAATTGATTCAGCGCACCGAAGGTTGGGGATTGGTGGCGGCCGAGCCTGGTTTAAGCAAAGACATCAACGCTTTTTATCCGCTGTCCTTGCGGGTGTCGCCCGAGGGTTGCGAGTTTTTCCACTTCGAAACGCCGCACCTCAAGGAAGCGGTTAGCAACGAAATCATGTTGGCCAAATTGTTGGGCGAGCTGAAGCAGCGTAACGGCCTGGTGTTGATTGATGCACCGCCGCTGCTCAAGGACTCCGAAGCGGAGCTGCTGTGCAAGCTGTCCGATGTGGTTGTGCTGGTGGTTTCACCCAATAACAACCCAGGCGAACTCAAAAAGGGAATGAGTATCCTTCGCGGCTTGGGTGTGCAAAAATGTGCCGTTATTGCCAACAACTTGCCCTTGTTCCCCGGCGGGTATATCTCGCGGGCCATCGTTGAGTACGAAGGCGGTAGCGTGAAATTCCACCTGGTCAAAGAGATCGTCGACGCGCTCATCGACGCTGTCAATATAGGCGGCGATCTCAAGAAACTGTTTTCCAAGAAAGGCCAGGGGCCCGTCAACTTCCGCGAAGAAGCCAAGGGCGGCAACGGTGCCAAATCGAAGCAGTAATACCCTGTATCTTAAAGCTCTTGCTCATGTCCTAAACCGTCCTAACGAGGTGACGTGTTGTGCTTGTTTCAGTCGTAATTATCGGCCGCAATGAAGGCGAGCGTTTGATTCGCTGCATTACATCGGTCAAAGAAATGGAATTCGATCCCACCCAGTACGAAATTATTTACGTGGATAGCGGTTCGACCGACGGCAGTCAGGAAGCCGCCGCCAAATTGGGTGCGCGCGTGTTTGAGTTGGAAACCGACAAACCGACCGCTGCCAAGGGTCGCAATAAAGGCGCCCATGAGGCCGAAGGATCCCTGCTGTTTTTTCTCGACGGCGACACCATTGTCGATCCCGAATTTTTGACCAAGGCCGCCGCCTTTCTCAAGGAACACGAGGATGTGGCCGCGGTTTCCGGCTTCCGCAAAGAGATTCATCCTGAGAACTCGATCTACAACAAGATCCTTGATTTAGAGTGGTTGCACAACGAAGGTGAGGCCCAATACTGCGGCGGCGATACCGTTATGCGCAAAGACGCCTTACTGCAGGCCGGCGGTTATAAAGAAGACCTGATTGCCGGTGAAGAACCGGAACTCTGTCACCGCATCCGCAAAAATAACTGGCGCATTTTCACCATTGCCGAACCCATGACCGGTCACGATCTCAATATCCGCAACTTCTCCGGTTATTGGCGCCGCAATTTGCGGTCCGGCCACGCTTGTGCCGAAGTTTCCGTGCTGACTGAAGGTGAAACCTTTGGCGCCGAGAGCAAGCGAAACTGGATTCAATCCGGTGTCTACTTGGGCGCGTCCTCCTTGCTGCTGGGCTTTTTACAGCTCTGGGCGGTGTTCCCGATTATGGCCGGCTACGCCCTCATGGTGCTGCGCAATATGCGCCGCAACCGTTGGCGCAAGTTGCCCTTTGGCACCGCGCTGATTTACGGCATGCACGCCCATTTGGTTTGGTTCCCCATCATGTGTGGTCAGATTCAGTACCATTGGAACCGCAAGCGCAATCGCGGCGGTCACATCATCGAATACAAGTGAGTCCGGAATGAGCACCGATTCCACCGATCAGCATCTTGCGATTGACGACATTCCCCATCCCGATCCCAGCGAACAACCGGAGGTGCCGCCGCAACAGGGGACCTCACTGCAAATGAACGTGGCCGCGTCACTGCTGGCCAACGTGTTGTACCTGGTGAGTCGCCTGTTTGTCGCCCCTGTGGCGCTGGTTTACATCACCTTGGAAATGTGGGGGATTTGGGGTTTCTGTTTTACCCTCATCGGTTATTTCGGCATGGGCGCTTTTGGTATTTCCAATGCCTACATTCGTTTTGTCGGGGTGTACTCCGCGCAAGGCAACATTGATCGAATTAACCGTTTGGTCTCCAGTGGCTTAGCCATAACTTGCAGCGCTGCTACCGCCGTCATGATCGGTCTCTATTTTTCCTTGGATTGGATTGTCAACCGGCTCAAGGTTTCCCCAGAGCTACACGAAACCGCCTTTGTGTTGCTCTACGGGACCGTCGGTGTGTTTATGCTCGATTTGACCTTCGGCGCCTTTCAGTACGTGTTAACCGGGCTGCAACGTATCGTGGCTGAGCGTGTCGTCTTCATTCTTTCCTTTATGTTGGAGTGGGTGCTGATCATCGGTTTGTTCTGGTTTGGCCACGGTGTGTACTCGCTGCTGTATGCCTTTGCCGCGCGTTACATTTTTTCCACCTTTGCCTACGTCTACATTACCTATCGCGCCTTGCCAGGCTTTAAAGTCTCCCCGTTTTTGGTCGACCGCACCTGTTTCGATTACTTCATCAAGTTCGGCGGCGTCGTGCAGGCCACCGGCTTACTGGCGATGTTCGTTGGTTCGGTTCAGCGTTTGGTAGCTGGTTTTGTCATGAATGTCGAGATGGTCGGGCTCTTCGACTTGGGTGAAAAGTTCCCACGCATGGCGACCGCCATTCCGGCTTCGGTCAACCACGCTTTGTTCCCAGCCGCTACTGCTTTGGAACAAGGCGGTACCCCCAAGGAGCTCAGTGACCTCTACGTCAACAGCGGCCGCTACACCAGCTTAATTACCGGCGTGATTATGGGGTTTTTGGCGTGTTTTTCGTTTGCGATTATCGCGGCTTGGGTCGGTCCCGATCCCAAGTTTTTCCTGGCCGCCGTGTTGATGAGCATGTTCACCTTACCGGTTCAGTTCCACACCTTAACCGGTCCGGCCAGTTCCATGTTCAAGGGCATCGGTAAACCGTGGCGCGAGTTCATGTTTCCCCTGATTCACCTGGGTGTTTTGATTCTGTTTGTCCCGCTTGGCATTTACCTGTTCAAAACCGGTGAAGGCGGTACCGAGCTGCAGCAACAAAACACCATCAATCTCTCGATTTTGGTGTGCGTGGCGCAAACCATTGCCTCCTTTATCTATATGTACTACGCTAACGCCAAGTTCGGCATTTCGCAGATTCGTTACTTTGTTCACGCGGTTGCGCCTGGGCTGGTGCCTTACCTGGTCGGCTTGGTGTTGCTGTTTGCCACCAAACCGATTTTTGCGCCCTATCACGGCGATCGTTGGCCGACCCTGGCGATTCTCGTTGTTGTCGGCATTGTCTACGTGCTCCTGAACATGGGCGTTTGCTGGTTTTTCTTCCGACAGGAAGAGCGCGACCGCGTTCGCGGCATGGCGAACAAAGGTTTGGCGGCGGTGAAGCAGAAGTTGGGTCGTTAATGAGGTGAAGATTGTCCTGGTTTCAAAGTAAGGATGCCCCTGTTTGGCTCGGCCTGCTGTTACTGCTCAACGCCTGTGGTGAAAGCGCGCCCAAAACCCAGGACAAACCCGATCTTGTGCCCAGTTCGCACATTGAAATCAGCTTAACCGACGAAGTTCGCGTGCCCGCCGTGCGCCGTTTCGGCATTAACCTAACCGGTCAAAGTTATTGGGGCTCGCAGCAAATCCTCAACAATGTCGTCGCCCTGAATCCCGGCTTTGAAGGGCGCCAGTTTCAATCACTGGTGGATGTTGCGATTGGTGGTCGCGGCGAATTTGTCACGCGCGGCCCGGCTTCAGGCTGGACCGAAAATTTTTGGAAGGGCGCCCGCTTTGAACTGATTAACGGCGCCAACAAAGGCAAAAGCGGCCGCATTATGCGATCTTGGCCCGGCGTCGGCGACGGTGGCGCCCGTTTTGTGGCCGATCAACCTTATGAGTTCGCATCCGGTGATGTCCTGATCCTGCGCTTAACCAGCGACGGATACGGCGACGGTCAATGGTGGCCCCAAATCGAAGGTGCAGGCAAGGTAAGCACGACCGTGGCCGACACGCGCCCCGGCAGTCCCGGCACGCAATCGCTTAAATTGACCACGACGCGGCCCGGTGATCGCGTGAATTTGCGGGCTTATGCCGACAGCAAACGCGCCGGTCACGAACCTTTTTTACGCTTAACCGGCGAGTATCGGCTCAGCTTTTGGGCCAAAAGCAATCGACCCGACACCCAGTTAAAAGTGTTTTTTCGCCGCATTACCGACCCACAACAGTTGTGGTTGGAGAAAGAGGTCGCGCTTGAGGCAGCCTGGAAAGAGCAGACCTTCGATTTTCAAATAGCGCGAGATTCGCGGCCGGGCACGATTGAGTTGGTTTTTGAATTGTCGCGTGGTGAAGTGCAGCTCGACGACGTGTCGCTGAAACGCACGCGGCCGCCGACCTCGATCCTTGAGGACGGTCCGCCGATCAAAAACCCAACACCGTTTCGCGACGAAATGGTCGCGGCTTTGCAACGCCTGCGTCCTGGCATTTTGCGTTACCACGTTGGCCATTGGGGCGACACGCTCGATAACATGTTGGCCGAGCCTTTCGCGCGCAAAACGATGGGTTACAGCTATTGGTCGGCCGATACCGACCCCGTCTCTTATCCGCTACATCACTTTCTTGAGCTGTGTCAGTTGGTCGATGCCGAACCCTGGGTGATTGTACCGGTGACTTTTTCGCCGCGCGAAATGCAGGGTTTGATTGAGTACCTTGCCGGCGCGAGCGATACCCATTACGGCCGTCTGCGACGCGAGCAAGGTTACCGCGAGGCATGGATTAAACACTTCGACCGCATCCACTTGGAGCTGGGCAACGAAGCCTGGAACGAAACCTTTCGCGGGGCAACCATTGACGATCCCGCCGTCTACGGCATGCGCGGTCAAGAGCTGTTTAACGCCGCTCGCCGCACCGTGTCCTATCAAAAAGACAAGTTTCAGTTAATTTTGGGCGGCCAGCCGATTGGCGGGCCGCGCAATCAGATCATCCACCAATCCGGCAAAGCCCACGATGCCTTCACCTTGGCGCCCTATACCCGGTTCAGCCTGGACGATCCCGGCACCGCCACACATTTCTACCGCGATCTGTTTGAGGAAACCCGCAACCAGGTCCGCGAAGGTTGGATGAAGCAAAATTTCGACATGATCAACCAGTCGAATCATCCCGTGCCGCTGGTGATCTACGAGACCAACTTGCACACCACCGAAGGCGACATTAGTCAAAGCGCGCTCGACCGCTTTATTCCATCGGCCGGTTCAGCGATTGGTATGGGTTTCCACATGTTGCATTTCCTGTCGGAAATGGGCATTCGCGACCAGTGTTTTTACAACCTGAGTCAGTACAACTTCAAACGTGCCGACGAAAAAGAGGTCCTGTTGTGGGGCGCGGTGCGCAACTACGGCCCGCCGTTACAGGCACGACCCAGTTTTTACATGTTGGAAATGCTGAATATGGCCTTGGACGGCGACATGGTGAAAACCGAACACAGCGGGCGTTTGCCGGACTGGCAAGGTGTGTTTTGGCCGAACAAAGCGTTCCACAACGGCAACCTGTTGGCCAGTTACGGTTTTAAACACCGCGACGGTGGCGGTGCGCTGGTTGTGTTTAACCTCGATACCAACGAACCGATCCCGGTGCGTTTGCGATTTTCCGGTAAAAAACCCTTTAAAGCGACTTACTATCAATTGAGTTACGCGCAGGTTACCGACAACAATGAAACCGAACGCGAGGTGCGTATTGTTGATTTCGAGGTGCCTGATTTCGGCGATGGTTACGAGACGCCGCTGGGTCCGATTACCATGAACCTGTGGGTATGGGAAAAAACCGAGGGCGGCAAGGGGCGTTAGGCGCGCTTGGTTAAAGCGTGCGCATGTGGCTTTCGATCTGGCGGAGAACTTCGCGCGAGAACGGCATACCGATGTGGGTGGTGCCTACTTCCACATGGGTCACGTTGGGTGACCAGTGATCGATACAGGCGCGCCAGGCGACAATACCGTCGCGGCGTGAATACAGTGCCGTGGTGGGCGTGGTTAGCGGCGTTTTGTAGCGCTCAATCGTTTCCTGTTCGATGGCGTCCATATCGACATCTTTGCCGCGATAGAAGCGACTGACCGTGGTGTACTTGGGCCCGCCCCACACGGGTGTTCCCAGGGTAATCATCGCTTCGACGAGGTCGGGATTGTCGCGGGCCGCTTCGCGGGCGATGTAACCGCCCAAACTCCAACCGATCAGGATCACGGGCGCGCCGCTTTCGGCAACTGCTTTTTTGAGCTTGGTTTCAAAGGCCGGCAGCAGCTTCGGTACTTGGCCGTTGTTGAGACCCAAACCCCAATCCTGAGCCTTAAAACCCAACCCCGTGGCGACGCGCCGAACGCCGGTCATGGCGGTGGGTGACGTTGCGAAA
Organism: Holophagae bacterium; assembly: GCA_030429565.1. Taxonomy (GTDB): domain Bacteria; phylum Acidobacteriota; class Holophagae; order Acanthopleuribacterales; family Acanthopleuribacteraceae; genus Acanthopleuribacter. The sequence goes on from JAUIFE010000005.1 coordinate 147,964, forward strand.
CCGGGTAAAAGGATGACAGTGCGGCCACGTCCGTTGTCGGCACGACTGGGGCAGGCAAGGGTCGGTAAACCGCTAAGCACGTCCACGAACGCCAAAAGCTCAAAGCCACGTGCCCAGGCGTCGGGTGCTTCGATGGGTTCCGCTGTAAAAAAATCGCCCGTTGTCAAAACGCCCTCCGGTGATTCGTGCTCGATCTTGAATAAGTCTATCGGGTCGATCGGTGTCGTCGCGGCTGGAATTTCGAATAGCGTTCTAACGCTTTCTTTTGAGGGCGGTTAGCATCTCGGCGAACCACCGTTTCGTCTTAGATTTACCGCCCGCGACGGCTTTAGCTTGCCGGCAGGCTGTAGGTGAAGCGGTAGAAGTGGTTGCCGTCTTTTATTTCGACGGCCATACTGCCGGTGATGCCGGTCAAGTCGCCGCCACCGGAATTGGGCACCACGGTAATCGTCAAGTTCTCGCCCGCCGCCGTCATTAAGCTGTGGTGTTGCAAGACAAAGTTGCCTTGGCGGCCGTCAAGCGTCACATTAACCCGTTCCTGAGCAACGTAACCGGCGCAGCCGGTTGGCGTACGCGCGCCAAGTAAGTGACCCAAACTGGTGCCGACCATTCCGCCGGTGAACTGTTTATCGATGGTCATCATGACTAGGGTCGTGTCACCTTCGCCGTCTTTGAGCGGTTGCGGCGATGCTTTCAACGTATACGCTCCTGTGATCTCCTGTGACATGGCGCTTCCTTTTTTCGAGTGGGCGTTGTCGCGCCGTGGCGCCCCGGTAAAACCGGATTTGCCCAACCCTATCTCTTTACGCGCGGGCGACGCTTCAAGCGGCTCATTTTAACGCGAAACCTTTTTTATAAAAGACCGTGATTTTTAATTGTGACAACGACCAGGGTGTTTGGCAAAGTATTGGCTTGATTGAGTTTGTGTTGCGGTCTGAGGCATCTGTTCGTGCCGGCCGAAGGATTCCCCTCGGATTGGCTCTTTTTAGCCTGCTGACCGGGGGGCTTAAGGCGTCGGGGTTTGATTTAGCCGCTGTAGGATTGCTTTCGCATTGTGGTTTTGGGGATCCAAGGCCAGTGACTTTTGATAGTTAAGCATGGCTTTTTCGCGGTCTTCTCCCACCAAATAGGCTTCACCTAAGCTGTCAAACGCGTTGGCTGATTTGGGAAAAAGCGTTGTGTTCAAGGCTAATACCGCCACCGCTTGGTCCATTAAACGGAATTCTAGGAATCGGTAACCCAAGCTATTGAGGCGACTTTCATCGATGTCGTACGAAGTGGGATTTTGGCGGATTTTGGCCAAACCTTTGGTGAGATTTGATTCGAGAAATGCTTGGGTCAACACGTAGGCGGCGGGCAAGGGTTTGGATTGTGGCACGCCGTATAAAATTGCCGCGATCTGTTGGGTCAAGCTGTCTAAGGTTTGGTAACCGGTGCCGTTATTGCTGAGTAGGACGACCAAGAAACGTTCCTCGGGAAAACGGGTGAACATCGAGCTAAAACCCATGACGGCGCCGTTATAACCCACCGATTTGACCGTTTTCGCTCCGTCCGCTAAGCTGCGCGTTTGAACTTCCCAAGACAAGGGCGCCGCGGGTGCGAAGAGCACCGAACGGTTGGCCTGATTGAGCAGCTTGTCGCTGTAAAGCGCTTGATCCCACTTCAGCAGGTCGTCGACCGAGCTAACCAGTGAGGCCGCCGCCATAAATACCTCTGTGTTGAGGTAGTGTTCGTTGCGGTAGCCGCCGCCTGCCGTCCATTGATAGCCGTCGGCGCGGTTGGGAATGATGCGCGTGTAGCTCTCGTGTTGGGTGTGGGTCATGCCTGCCGGCGTCGTGATGTGTTTTTTGACGAAGTCCGCATACGACATGCCGCTCGCGGCTTCGATGATTTTGCCCAGGATAAAATAACCGGCGTTCGAGTAGCGGCGACCTTGGCCCGGCTCGAATTCGAGCGGCAGCTCGGTGATCGCTTTGAGGAAGTCGGCATCGGCGATCGGTTGTTTGTAACGGCCTTCAAACCAGCCAGGCAAACGTGTGTAGTTGGAGATGCCTGATTGGTGTGTGAGTAACTGACGAATGGTCACCTGTTTGCCGTAAGCAGCCGGAAACTGAGGCAGGTGTTTTTGGATGGGATCGTCCAAGTTGAGTTTTCCGCTCTGGACGAGCTGCATCACGGCAACGGCCGTGAACGATTTCGTCAGCGAACCCAGGCGAAACACTGTTTCAGGGCTGTTGGGCTGGTGCCACTCGCGATTGGCGAGACCGTGGCCGGCGCGGTAAATGACCCGGCCCTTTTGCGCGACGAGCACCGATCCGGAAAAGACGCCGTGTTCGGCGGCGCGTTTGATCAATGCTTCAATCGCCACGGCCGGCTCGTCGTCCGCGTGAGCGGCGCCAACGGGAATCGATAAAATGACAACGGCAACGAAAAACTTAATTGAGAACCATGGCATGAAGGTCACTCCTCATTGTTGGGTTGGTGAGCCGGAAGCCGGCGTCTCGGCCTGCCGGCCCCTATTTTGGCGCGGTTCGGTAAAAAACGCACGGGTTTGCTTAGACTCTGGAGATAAAGCGTTTTGGCTTCAGAAAGGGGCCGGCGTCCAGACCCACCGGTTTATTCATAGCGGTGGGAATTTCGAGCGATCTCTCTTTGTTTTTTGGGTACAATGACGGCACCAAAACGGGGAGGATCCCATGGGAGAGGTTTTGCCGCGCTTGGGCATTGTCGGCGACAACGGTGATAGCCACCAGCCCAGGCCACTGGCGCGCCGCGAGGACTGGCGCTTGACGGTGATCGCCGATGGGCGCCGCTTGGTTTATACCATTGATGATCTCGCCGCCTTGAACAGTCAAAAGGTCGGTATCGCCATTGAATGCGTGTCGGCCGGGTTTATCGCCGGCCGCAATGTGCCGCAGCAGTTTACCGGTATTCCGTTTCGCTTGTTAGCTGCTGAACTTGGCGATGTTTCACCCTACCAAACCGTGATTTTTCGCAGTGCCGCACGCGCCATTTGTGGGCCGCGCCACTTGCCCCACGAAACCTCATTGGAACTTGATTACTGTCTGACCTCACCCCATACCTTGGTTGCCTGGGAACTCAACGGAGCGCCTTTGCCTTATGCGAACGGTTGGCCGTTGCGCTCGACCGTTGGTCCCGACCGATACTTCTACAAATCGATTAAGTGGCTTAACGAAATCGAGTTCTCGCGCTTGCCGATGGATCAGGTGCGCGGCTCCTGGGAAACCTACGCCGGCTACCACAACCTCGGACGCACCGCCCAAAAGGAAAAGTTTACGCCGATTATGCGTTTGATCTCTGCTGTCGCTGAGGACGGTGGTGATGTCAGTACCGAAATCCCGCGTGACACATGGCAACAGACGCTTGACGAATTGGTGGCGGCCCGCGACCTTTCGCGGCTGATTCTGGCCAAGGTCGAATACATGGGGCTCGAACTACCCAAGGATTATCGCGGCGTGCGCTTCCATGACGGGCCTTTTATCGCCAAGTTGCGCGGCTGTAAGTTCTCTCGCTGCAATTTTGCCGGCACCGACATGCGGGGGGTGAATCTTTCGCTTTCGAAAATGCTGCGCTGTGATTTTGCCGAGGACGGTGCCAACCCGGCTGTTCTGGCCGAGGTCGACGCCGAGGGCGCCGATTTTAGCGGAGCCGATCTAACCGGCGTTGACATGCGCGACAGTTACCTTGCCGGGGCGAGTTTTTACCCGCAAAATCAGCGCAAGAGCGAGACGCGTCCCGCCGCTGCTAAGGTTAAAGGGCTTGATTTGCGCGGTGCGCGTAACCTCGATGCGGAACAGGCCGTGTGGTTGGCCGAAGACGGTGCGCGCCTTTAGCTTGGCGGCGGTCTTTTCCCGCGAAGGCTTTGCCAGGCTGTGCTATTTTAGGGGTACCCGGCACCCTATAACCCATTGCCCGTTCCCTGTTTTGGCTTGAGGCTCGCATTGCAAGAACTGCTCGATATGTGTCGTTTGATGATTAACGAGGTGGTCGACCACGCCCTTGCGCCGTTTAAAGAAGACGTCGCCGACGAAGCGACGCTGAAAAAACACCAGCGTTGGCAATTGGTTGACGATTGTTTCGTCTTGCGTTTCCTCGATCAAAAAATCCTCGTGCTCGAGCGGCCCACCTTTCTCCTGCACACCATTGTCATCGATTACTGTTTCCCGCACCTCAACAACGAGCGCAGCAACATCGTGCTCGATGCCTTGCTCGGTTGCGAAACCAACAACCGCGTGCTCATCATCGACGATTGCGCCATGGCTCGCAGTGATTTTTGGAAGATCTTGCCGACCAAAGCACCCGAACCCGATGCTTTTGACGCACTCGAACAAGCGCTGTTTGGCGAAACGGTCGAGAAGGTCGCGTCGGCGGCGACCGCCGGTGAGATGGTGTTCGATCTTCATGAAGCTTTTGACAGCGATGACGCCTATCACCGCGTTGCCGCGCAAGACAAAGCCGGCCAACCCATCGCCATGGCTTTTGTCGATATTTTTATGCCGCCCAAACGCAACGGTATTGAAACCATTAAGTGGATTTGGCAGGACTTCCCGAATATCGAGATGGTCGTGTTTTCGGCACCGAGCTTCTACTCGCAGGCCAAGATTCGCGCTTTTTTGGGCAACACCCACCGCCTGCACTTCCTTCACAAACCCAGTAACAAAGCCACCATTCGCCGCGTTGCCACCGAACTCGTCGAAAAATGGAACTTTGAATACCAGCACGGTGCCTACCTGCAAGAGGTTGAGAAGGCCTTTTCACGGTTTCCCTTTTTGGAACGACCGATTGAGTGCGTTTTTAGTAGCCAAAACGAAAAATGAGCGAGGACCGAATGCCATGATTCGATCAGATCGAGATCAATATTCAGACCGTGAGTCCTGTCGCCGGAGGCCTGGCATGTACATTGGCAACCCGGATGACGGTTCGGGTTTGCAGAACTTGGCCTGGGAACTTATCGGCAATGCTATGGATGTTTTTCTGAGTGGCGAGGCGACCAAAATTGCCTTTGACCTTTCCGAGAGCACCATCACCATTGCCGACGACGGCCCCGGTATCGACGTCACGCCTGAAAAGGGCGTTCCCCGCCTGGTGACATGGCTTACCGCCTTTCACGAATCCGGCACCGCCGATGAGCATTTTCCACACGTGCATTTACGCCCTGGCTTTTGGGGTGATGGCATTGCCGTTTCCTTTTTTCTTTCCGAGTATTTCGAATTGGAAACGGTTCGCGCCGGGCGGCGCTATCGTGTCGTCGGTCGCCAAGGTTTGTTGCAAGGTGGTCTGGAGGACTTGGGTCCTTGCGATGAGCGCGGGACCCGGGTTAGCCTGGTGCCTGATCGCACGATTTTCAACCCTGCTTTGCTTGATTTCGATGACTTTCGCCCGCGTTTGGATCACCTCGCCGCGTTTAATCCCAGCCTTGAGTTGTGGGTGCAGGGGCACCGCGTGGTCTTTGACGACGGTATTCGTGACTTGTTGCTGCGCGGCGTTGGTGCGGCGACGCCCTTAGGACCGCTTTTCTACCATCAGGGCGCCGGCGACGGTATTGCCGTCGAGATCGCCTTGCAGTGGTTTCCCGGCTTGGGCGCCAAGGGCATCCGCTCCTTTTTGAACCATGCGGTAACCATCGATGGCGGCACCCATGTTAATGGTACGCTCAAAGCATTGCGGCAGGTATTGCGGTCTTGGGCCGCCACTGATGGTTGTGTGTGGGAGGAAACCTGCCTTAATGACGATCTGGCGGTCGTCATTCATGCGGAAATGCTGGATCCCCGTTTTGGTGGGCCGACGCGCGATCATTTGATTAGCAAGGAAGTCGCGCGGGTTGTCTACGATACGATTTCGTCGCCGCTTTCGGTTTGGTTGGCGAATCATGCCGATTTCCGCCAGGCCTTGTGGCGTCACTTCGCGTTATCGCAGCAGCCTTAATTTTTATTCGTACTGACTGCGCATGTACTCGCCAAAAATAGAATCGCCGCTGGGATCCAGACGCGAGGTTTGCGAGCGTTCGGCGGCTTGGTGGGCGGCGTGAAAATCGCCGTGGGCCAGGGCGGCAAAAGCCTGGTTGCGCGCGTGTTGCTGCATCTGGGTTGATTCCAGAACCGCCGTCATATCGGCCCCACAGCGCGGGCAAACGGCTTGGCCGCGAAAGTTACTTTGACATTTATAACAGCGATCATTCATGGGGATCAGACTCTTTGTCGTAGCGGGGAGGCGGTCGCCAAAACCACCTGATTGGGTTGGATTTGGGCTGGTGCATGCTGCATTAAACACAACAACGCAATGATCGTAACCCAATCTGGTTTGGCGCGCAAGCGCACGGGCGTCGGGCATGTCTGGTGTGTTTCGTGATTTTTATATATGCATGGATTAATTTGGTGTTGGGTTTATTGAGGTTTTGGATGAAAGTGTGTCGCCTTAATCTGATGGTAATTTTTCGTGGGTATTGTGATTTACCGCGAGCGGTGATGTTTTGTGCTGTTCGCTAATTCCTCTATTTAGGAGAACGCTATGTTTCTCGATCAGAAACGCTTAATTCCTGGTTCGACCACCTATTTAGGTCGCTTCGTGTTGCACGCGCTGTTTCTCCTTTCATTTTGTTTTACCACCAAAGCCGCTCCTCCCCAATTCACAGGGTGGGAAACGCTATCTCCTGAATCCGGTTGGACAATCCAGACCGGTCATTTTAACGCCGATGATTTGGCGGATGTTTTGGCTTATTATTCCGGCAACGGCACCCTCTGGGTCTGCCTCAACCAAGGTGATCGCTTCACCACGACCAAGTGGGCCGTGCTTTCACCCAATACCGACTGGCAGTTTGCGGTCGGTCAATTTGATGGTCGTGGTTTCGACGACATTGTCGCCTATTCACCCGCCGACGGGTCCGTTTTCGTCGGCCACAATGAGCGCACTGAGTTCAGTTTAAGCCGTTGGGCGACGGTGACACCGGCAAGCGGTTGGACAATTACCGCCGGTAACCTCAATAACGCCGGCGGCGACGATGTGCTCGCTTACTTTGAAGGAAATCACACCGTGTGGATCGGCCACAATCGCGGTGATCGCTTTGATTTCCACAATGTCAACCAACTCACCGCTGTGAGCGGGCGTCAATTTGATGTCGGTAACTTCGACAATCAGGGTGGCGACGATGTTCTGAGCTACGATCCGAACAACGGTTCCTTATGGGTTGGCCTTAACCAGGGGGAGACCTTTGGCTTTAGCCAGTGGGCGACCGTCAGTCCCGCCGCCGGGTGGGATTTTGCCCCTGGTAACTTTAAGGGCCACAATGCCGACGAACTCGTGGGTTACTATCCTGGCAACGGCACTCTGTGGCTCGGTGCTAATCAGGGTTCCAGTTTTGATTTCACCCGCTGGGGTGACGACATTGAGATGACATCGGGTTGGTCGTTTCAAACCGGCCGTTTTGTCTGCAGCGGTGAGCGCGATGACCTGGTCGGTTTCGAAAATGGGACGGGTCGTCTTTGGGTTGGTGCCGTTAACCAAAAACCTGCTGAAGGTTACGTTTGGCCACTGTCGGCGGCGCCCGGCGAAACCGTACAAATCTACGCTTCCGGCCTGGGTTCCTCCCAAGTCGATATCTTGCGTTACGCATCCGATGAAACGCTGATGACCACCTTAAACTACAGCCCCGTCGCACAACCAACCCAAGCACGACCCTGGCGTTATGGTACCGGTTGGCAACCCAGCATGGCGCTGACCATCCCTCCTGATTGGCCGTCCGGTATGTACGCCGCGCGCTTTCAAAGTGATTCGGGTTGCCTTAGTTACGCTACCTTCGTGGTTAAACCCGAGCCAACGCGCCAGTCGCGGGTCGCCGTTTTGGCCAACGTGAACACCTGGCTGGCCTACAATTCGTGGGGCGGTCGCGGGAAGTACCATGGTGCCGCATTGGTCAGTTTCCTGCGGCCCAATCCTTCCGCCACGCCTGTTGGCGAAACCTCGGTCACCCAGCACTTAGCCCGCGCCGAACGTTGGATTCTCGGTTGGCTTGAGGATGAAGGCTACCAGCCCGACCTGTTCACCGACATCGATTTCCACGACGGTTTGGTTCAAGGTTACGACACCTTGGTGATTGGGACGCACCCCGAGTACTGGAGTCCTGAGATGTTCACCCGCTTGCTGCAGTTCCTCGATGCCGGCGGTTCGCTGCTTTACTTGGGCGGTAACGGCCTGTTTGAGGAGGGCGAATTTAACTGTGACCGCACCCAGATGATGTTTCTCGACGGCGATGAAAATGGCGAACGCGGTCCGGCCATGTTCCGCGTCGAAGACCCCACGCGACCGCATCGATTGCACGAACGCTCGGTATTGGGTGTGTCCACCGAATTGTGTGGCGTGGCAGGTCATCCCTTCACCGTGTTGTTACCGGACCACCCTTTGTTCGCGGGGACTGAGGTTGTTGCCGGCGACGGCATCGGCGCAGCCGGGCTCAACACCAGTGGCGGCGTTTACAATGGTGCCGCCAGCGCGTGGGAAGTCGATACCAGCGACGGTCCGGGCTCGCGCAGCTTGGGCTGCAACTCGGGACCTTATCCCGTCATTAACTCACCGCTGCCGGCCGGCCTGCAGGTGTTGGCGCGTGCCAATCCCAGCGGCGTTGGCGGCGAGATCACCTTTTATCAACACCCGGGCGGCGGCAGTGTGTTCGCGGCCGGCTCGATCACTTTCGGCGGTAGCCTGGTGATGGATCCACAACTGCAGCAACTGCTGCGCAACGTCCTTTCCCTTTCTTTGGATTAAGGTTTTTTCAATCAATTTGCGGCGTGCTTTCGCTTTACAGGGAGGCGCGCCCCTTTGTGATTGATCGGTAACGCGCTCGGTCGCCATGGCGACCGCCAAAAGTGAGCAGGGCAATGTTGCTGTTCGGCTGTGTTCTGCAGCCTGGCATCGGGCCGGGCCGCCTCGTTGCCGCCGCTGCGTTTTGAAATTGGCGGGCCGCTTTTCTTCGAGTGGTCGCGCGGTTTTGACGCCCCAACAAGCGGCACTAAGCGTCGGTGGGTTGTTTTTTTAGTGATGTCGGTCACTTTTTCAGGGGTGGTAGCCCTTTTTTTCATGCCTCCACTTTTTCTCCTTCTTTATTGCTTAAACTTCGAATTGTCACGAGGGCGATCTCATTGCGGTTACACAACCTGCCTCGTGTCCTTCACAGTAAAGCAAGAACCCCTTTGTCACGCGCACCCATTTCGCTTTCCGGTTTAACCGCGCTAGCAAAGGCTTGCACCCAATCCTTTTGATCTCAACACGAGGAGTGTCTCGTCATGTCTTTTTCCGATGACCGTGCCAAGGTCGATCAACTTTTAAAAGAACTCGACGCCAAACTGGGCAGTGGTGTTTTACAACTCGATGAAAATGGTTTGTGTGTGCTTGATATTGAAGAAAAGGGCCGCATTCATATTGAAGTGCCCGAGGGTTCCGGCTTGTGTTACTTTGCCGCCCCACTCGCCGAATGTCCCAGTGAGCCCGAACGCTTGGCGCAATTATTCACGCGTTTGTTAACCGCCAACTACTACGGCCAAGGCAGCAAGCAAGCGACCCTGTCACTGGATGCCGAAAACAACGTCATTTACCTGCACCGCGGTTATGAAACCGCGTCTCTGAACGTGGCACGCCTGGAAACCGCCTTTGAAACCTTCCAAGAGCTGGTTGTCGCGTTCAAAAAACGCCTGGCGACCGACTTCGCCGAAGAATCTGAAACGGAAGCAGCGGACGAAGCCGTTACGACCGAAACCGTTGATCCGCCCCCGGCGCAACCCAACCAAGCGGGCGGCATGTCGCCCATGTTCGGTTCTTTTGTTTAGGTACAAACCCGCCTTGCCTTCAGCCCATAGCATTACCCATAAGGAGTCCTGATCATGTCCGGTGTCAATCGTAGTCCGATCAATAAACAAACAGCGATTCAAAGTTTAGAAAAGGCGTTCGCCAATCGCAGCGAAAAAACCATGCAAATGGTCAAAGGGCAGCGTCCGCGTCTGCAACAGATGCAAGGCTTGCAGCAGCCCATGGTGCAAAAAATGAAGCTCCAATCGCCGCCGAAACAATATAAAGACTTCCAATCCTTCCAGAAGGGTTTGGCGCAACATCGGGACGGTATTAAAGCGCAATTGCAGAATAAACCACAGGACAAAGAGTTACTGGCAAAACTGGCAACTGCCAACAAGAACTTGCAGCGCGCGCCGGTTCTTTACGAACACTATCGCCTTGGCAATGATGTTTCCGGGCCGCGTCTTTTGCACCGTCGTGGTCAAAACGATACGGAAAAATACCGCAACACCGCCACCTTGCTGCATTCCATCGACATGACCTGGGGTGGCCAAGGTACCAAAACCAGCGACCTGCCGTTGCTTTACGCCTACGATAAAGGCCACTCTGCTGAAGATTTTCTGCATACCACCGGCAAAATCTACGATCCCATTGGGGTTGAGTCTAGTTTTAAGCCTTGGGAAGAGGCGCCAGGCCTGAAACCGGAAAAGCCGAAAGTCGCGCCCAAGAAACTCAAGTTGGAGATGGGTCAATCTAATAACAAAAAGCCCCTGAGTCTCTTTGAACAAATTAAGATGCAAAAACGAGAAGTGAAAGGGCTTAACCAAGAGTCATCTCTCTCGCAATTGGAATCGCAACAGCAGAAGAAGGTCGAAAAAAATAAAGTCGAAGTGATGCCCAGTGGCCACGACATGCAGTCAAACTTCGCTTGGCTATTGGGTGCCATGCACAATGGCGAAACATTTGAATTGGTTGGACCGATTACTGAAAACAGCTTAATGCGCGGTTCAAAAGATCACCAAAACGAAGCTTCCGCTTTGCTGCGCGAAATTCGCGCGCTGTTGGATGCGGGTTATGAAGTCGTGGAAAACCCGAATGTAGGTACCCAACAAACACCCATCATTACGATGGTTCCGGGTCCGAAGTACGATCCCGGCAAGATCACCTTGGAGTCGCTGGACCAATCGGCCCCCAACACCAAACCCGATAAACAGGAGTTGCAGCTTCTTGAAAAAATCGGCATTTTCTCGCCGAAGTTTGACGAAGATAAAGGACCCCATGATTTGGGTGTGATCAACGAGAAAATGGAAATACTGCAAAAGCAGCGCAAGGAAATGGGGCCAATGAACAACGAACAGGGCAAAAACCTGGAGCAGGTTGAGGTGAAAACCAAAAAGTTTGGCACCATTAAGGGCAGCGACCCCATCGGGGTCGAAAGTTTCGACGACTAATCGGCACTGAAAAAAGGGACGGACCGAATCCGTCGCTTTTTTCAGTGCGGCGCCCACCCGTCGTCGTTGGCAAGGTGGGCGCACATGAGAATCATGCAGGGTTTGTGTTTTCGTGGAAACCCCGCACGGGTGGTGCTCATCGAGGAATCTCTTGCGGTCGACTGCGTCAAATCACTCGTGACCGAGCCAGGCCTCATACCACCGTAACGGGGGCGGTCCCTGTCCTAGCGGCTGATCAGCTCAGGAAAGGCTTCAGCTAAGGAAAAACACCGTTTTAAGCGTGTCTTTTTGTTTCCCGTCAACGAGGGGGCTGATCCTGGTCGCCATAAAGTAGAAAGAAGCGCGTGTCCCGGCAGTTCCTCCGGTCTTTTCTGCATGAGGACGGTGGTTTCTTAGTAACGTGCTTGCAATTATGCGCTTACTTTGCTCTGGGTAGAGATCTTGCGCCTGATACTGTTGACACCGGCGTGAGGCCCCTTGCTTGAACTCGATCTAGCTTGGTGCACAAACCATCGGGGCGCGGTTCTAAAAAGTGAGGAGGTCTTGTTTGCTTGTGAAAAGAAGCGTGCCCCCGCTGCTGTCAGGAGAAGAAGGCGGCGCGGTTAACCAATCTAGCCGGCGGCGGCGACTTCTTGGGTGGCGGTGCCGGTTTGAACATCTTCACGGCGGCGTTGTCGGCGATTCTGTTGGAGCAACATGAAGACGGCGACCCAACCCACGACGGTTACAAGCACGGCGATTTGAAGTGCCAAGCGTTCTTGTTGCAGGGATTTCCAGCCCGCGATGTTTTCCTTGTCGAAGACCATGCCCAGTGCCCAGCCGGTTGATACGATGGGTTCGGTGAAGACCCATTGATACTTGCCCGTGGAGCTGTCGTGGTGGGAGACGAAACCGCGTTTTCCGACCACCGTGCCCTCGGCCAGATCTTTTAAAGCGGTGTCGCCGGTTTGATTGGCCCATTCCAAGATGGTGTGGTTCTCTTTGACCCATTCCGCATTGGGGTGTGCCACAAAGGCTCCTTTTCCCGACACCAAAAATCCGTAACCGGTTTCGTACAGACCCAAGGAGTGAATCAAACGATCAAACTGATCGATGGACATACTGGTAAAAACCACCCCATTGGGGCGTTTTTCGCCCGTGGCCGCATCGGTCGTAAAAAAAGGTGTGGTGAAGTTGGCCAAAAAACTTTGGCTGGCGATGCCGTAGTGAGGTTCCTGCCAAATTGGGCCGCGTTTCAGCGGCAACTGGTACCAGGGACGGTCCTGGTCGGTGTAGTCGTATTTGTCTTCGATTTGAACCAAGTCTGAACCCGCTTCGCGATCAACAAACAGGGGCGCATACAAACGCAGGTCGTCGCGGAAACCATAGGGCACGTAAGCCACGCCGACACCGAAGATTTCGGGTACTTCTTGTTTGACCTCACGCAAGCGCGCTTCGATGGCGTCGGGGTTCGCCGGTAATTTACCCGAGGTCAGGTCTTCGCTTATCCGCAGATTCACGGGAACCAAGCGGTTGAGCGATGCTTCCATGTCCAAATTGGCTTGGCGAACGCGGGCTTCGGCATCGGTGCGCGCCTCCTGCAAGCGTGCATCGCGGCGGTGGATATAGGTACCCGCCCAGACGAGCAGTGCCGCCGACACCAGAGCGCAGCCCCATAGGAGTTTGCGGTAAAGCGGTCGTTCGGTTCCCCCAACAGAAGGTGCGTTGTCTTGTTTTGCCGTCATTCGGTCTCTCCCTCAGGATCTGGTGCTCTCCGATAAAACTTTTCGCAGTAGCGGTTAGGGGGTTAAGTTTTGGCCTTTAGCACGGACCAACACACCTCTGTGATCGTATACGAAACCCGCACTTTCGAAGAAGCTGAAAGGAATCTTTAGATTGATCTCAATGGCTTTCATGAAGTTGATGGCGATGTCCGGCGGGGAAATGACGCCCACGGGTAATTCACCTGTTTTGGCTTGGCCGGTCAAAATGCGGTAGCCGTAAATACCGGCAATTTGCGCATTGTTCTCGAAACTCACACCAATAGACAACACGGCACTCTCGGAACCGGCCTTTACGACGTTTGGAATGGCGCTTAACACCGGAATCGAACCCGCGTGGCGGTTAATGGTGTTGATCTCGCGGAAGACCGAAGTGCTGCCGGTAATCCAAAAAATGCTGTTTTCGCCTTTGGGGTCGGAGGCCAGCATGGCGTCGCGCATCTTTGGCACCTCGCGGGTCAGCTCCTCCGCCGCGCGGTTCTGGTCCTGCACCGCGACTCGGTGAATGACAATGCCCTGTTCCTGGGCAACCGCGACCAGGGGTTCCACTTGGGTGGCCACCGCGCTGCGGTTCTCAACCGCGTAAAGCACCGCCAGTTGCGATAAATTGTTCTTTAACTGCTTTAAGTAAGCCAGTTGGCTGCGAATGGGAACGTCCAAGGACGTAAACGCCATGTTGCTGTCACTGCCAGAATCATAATCGGGGACCTGACCCAATAGGACCGGATCCTTGGAACAGACGGTGACGACCGGGATATCCAGCGTATCGCGCCATTTCAACATGTAGGCGGTGGAACGCGATCCCATGGAAAAAATAAGGTCTTGGCGGTTGGCGCGTGCCCAGGCCACCGCGGCATCGCCTTTTGTATCGTCGCCTTCAAAATGGGCGAGGTGGAAAACCGTATTGAGTTTTTTGTCGTCAAACACGCTTAGAATTTGTGCCATGGCCGTATCGTAGGCCGACGACTTCTTTGGAAACAACACCATGACGCGGAAAAGGCGGCCGTCGGCCGGATCCTTGGCCGCCAACTGGGCGGTCTGGGGTTGGGCTGGATCCCACTGCAGTGTCCAACGGTTTTGTAAGTCGTCATTTAGTCGGAACCAGGTGGGTGAACCGTCCTGTGCAAAGGCGCCTGGAACACCCAGGGTTCCGAGCAGCAAGCTCGCGGCGGCAAGCAGCCCAAGCGGGCGCAGGTAACTCATGTACGTTGCTCCTTAAGTTGGTAAACCGTGCCAATCCCGAAAAATAAGATACCGAAGACCGCGAGACCAAGACCAATGTAACCCAGGGTTACGGCATCGTATTGGTTCAGCACTAATAGGTGGCCGACGATCAATGGGCCGACGACGTGACCGATTCGTTCCAGGAACCGGTAAATAGAGGAAGAGGTGGCCTTGCCGATGGTTTGGGCGGCGCGGGTGTAGGCGATGTGGGTCACGATCGGCGCATGGATGAAACCATGTGCCAAACCCAGCAGCAAAATTCCCAAGACCAAAATCGCGGATTGCAGGAAGGGTGGGTCGGCCAAATAGTGATGGGTGACCAGGCTCATGAGCACCAGCGCGACACCACTACCAACGGAACCGAAAAACAACAAGCCACCGGTTTTGCCGAGTTTGTCGGCGATCCGAGGCACGAAAACGTTGGAGACCAAAACACCGCCCGCGTAAAACATCAGGACTTGTCCGATATCGTCCTGGGCAAAACCCAAGTGCGCCATGATGAGTGGCAACGCATACACGACCACCCCGGTCATGGTTGCTTTGGTGGTAATGCCGATCAGAATGATGGTCGTGATGAAATCCAGGTCGCGGAAAAGCATACCCATGTTGATTAAGTAGCGGAAGAGCGCATTGCCGCGGCTGACTTTTGGCCCGATGGGTTTGGTTTCCGCGCTGAGGTCGGGCAGCAAAAACAAAATAAAACACAAAATGAACAAACCGGTGAGTGACGCCAACTGGAACACGCGTTCGCTGCCTAAGTAAATCACCAACAAGGCACCGATGGCGGTACCCGAGATCATGCCGGTGTTGTAACCAAACACGATGACCGAGGTGCCCTGGGTGGTTTTTCCACGCGAGGTGACCTTGAGGATGAAACTCTGGACCCCGATGAAGACCATGCCCTGGCCGAGGCCCGCCAGCACCCGCAACAACAGCATGTGGTAGAAATCCGTCACCAAGGTCATGGCGAAGACCCCGACGACGTTAAACAGCACACCGATGATCATGAGCATTTTCACGCCGTGGCGATCCGCATAATTGCCCGAGGGTATCAGGCTGGTTGCAAAGGCGGCGAAGTAGGCGGTGAACAGAAGGGAGGCGGCACTGGATTCCATGCCGTTGCCGACCGCAATTTGCTGCAGGTATTGGGGTAAAAACGAGGCGAACAAACCTTCGACGAAAACGACGAGGAAAAACAAGATTTTGATGAGCGTGAGATGGACCTCGCCGGTGGTGTCGTCGATGGTATCGGGTCCACTCCGACCACGCTGCGCAATGCGTCGTTGCAAGTTAAGGGAGGCGAGAAGACTGAGGAACAGCGAGGCCAAAAAGGCGGTGGCCACGAACAGGACGAAGAAGTTTTTGACAGTGCGCCATAACTTGGAATACACACTGCGTTTGGGGACGCCGACCGCTACCTGGTAGGTTTTTGCGGTCACGGCACTTGCTGAGGTTGCGACCCCGTTTAACGGCATTTCATACTCGAAATTGGCCGTGTTTGTGCGCCAGCGGTCGCCGACCTTTTGGGTGTCGGTGTGGATGAAGATGGTGTCGTCTTCGATCAGCGCGACCAAGTCCAGTTCATGGTTGTTTTCCTTGTAATCGGCAAGCGTCGTGGCAATTCCGGCAAAGCTGGACAGGGGCAGTCCCAACTCGGTGGCTTGCTCCAGCCGTTTGCCAATGCTAATGGATAACGCTTTGGTTTTGCCTTGAATGGCGACTGAATAAATATCGACCAGGGTGTAGACCACAATCGAAGCCGCTGCAAGAAAGGCGAAGCCATAGGCCAAACGCAACATTTCGAAGGAGACGCCGGAACGGAGCACGCGGTCGCCGGCGTTGAGGAAGACCACGAACAACACAATAATCCCCACCAGCCAAAAAATGAGGCCGCGAAACGGAGGGAGGATGGCGTTGTCGATGACGTTGACCGGCAGCGAGAGCGATAGCTCGCCTACCTGTTCAAACTTGTTGTGCAGTGGCAAGGTGACGATGTAGCGGCCCTTGTATTCGGCAAACTCGAAGGGAGGCGGTTCGGTGTCTTTGTTGGGCGCGCGCGCGGCGTTTTTCGCGGCGCCGTCGTCCGGGCCGGCCGAATCGGTATCGCCCTGATCGGCCTCGGAAACCACAAAGGATTGGGGGCGTTTCGTTTCCACGTTGCGGGCGTTAGCGAAAATGACACGGCCCTCCATGTCTTGCACGCGAATTTCGCTGATGCTGGGATCGCCCGACAGCAGCGATTGGGTGAGCGTGTTGAAGCCGACAAACTGCGGTAAGGGCACACCGGCGTTGAGAAAGTTTTCCATCACGTGTTTGATGGATTCGCCTTGGGAAGCCAGCTTCTCGACTTGAAGTTTGGGATAACTGCGATAGGCTTCGCCCAAGCCGACGTTAAACAGCAGGACAAATGAAAGGGAAAGGACCACCATGGCGGGAATGCGAATCGTACGGTATCCCATGAGAATAAAATGGTCGACGAGCCACAGGACTAGGGCCAGAACAAGCACCGCGATCAGGAACTGGGTCATCGCCACTTCACGTTGCCGGTGGCGGTGGGTTTGGATCAAATCCGCCGGGCTGCGCAGGGCCACAAAGGTGGCGTTGTCGGCGTTCTCTAAGGGCACGAGGTCGATGTGGTCCGGTGCCGCGTCCGGTAGCCATGGCTGGTCGCGCTTGGCCGGATCGGCGTGGTAGAGGACCCTGTCGCCGTGAATCAGGGCAAGGTCGGTGATCGGCTGGTGGGAATCAGCGGCGTTGGCGAAAACCTGGTCGAGACCGCTGAGTTGCTCAAAGGACAAACCCATGGCGAGGACCCGGTTGAGCCGGGTTGCGAGGTTCTGGGCGACGACGCGGTTGTTGGCGCGTTCGCCCTCGGCTTGAAAGTGGGCAATCTGCCAGTTGACCAGCACGCCGGACAAAATCATGGTGGCAATGTAAAGTGAAACCAGCGCCCACTTGTCGCTGTTGTGGTAAGTCACGCGCTTAATGTAAATGAAAAGGGTGAACAGGCAGAAAATGCCGATGAGTTGCCAGGTTAGCGACAGCAGCAGGTCGTCGATTTCCGCCGTGATGTGGACTTTTGGTAGCGAAAGCACCAAGCTGCCGACCTGTTCAAATTTGTTGTGCAGCGGCATGCTGACACGGTACACCGCTTGGCCTTGGACGGCCTGCACCGCTTCGCCGTTTTTGTTGGTCACCGCCATCGGCGTGCCCATGCTATACGGCAACGATTGCGTTGTTCCAAAGGGGTCGCCCGTGGGCTGGGCTTGATTGAAGAACAGGATGTTTCCATCCATGGTGAGGACGGTGACGTCGCGTAAGCCGGAGTCTTTGCTCCCGTCGAGGAGGGTTTGGGTTAGGGCTTGGAAACCGACGAACTGGCCCAGCGGGACCCCGGCCCGGAGAAATGACTCCATGGCGAGTTTGACCTCTTCAGCTTGGCTGGACAATTGTTCCAAGCGCAAGCTGGGGTAAGCATGGGTCACGTGGCTGCGGCCGAAGTGGAGTAATGCGAACAATGAGAACAGCAGCACCACCGCGCCGGGCGCGACCAAGGTAACGCGTTCAACAATGGTATTTTTGGGTTGTTCCTCACGCATGAGCGACCTCGCACAGGGTAGGTTCGGTTCGCGCCGACGAATTCTGTGTTTTTAGCGGATGTGCCATGGCTGCTTCCTTTCTCTAAAAACCTTTGGCGGAGGAAACCAGCCGAACCGGCGGTCCCAGGGATACTTTGGCAAGCGGTTCGGCCAAGGAGGCCAGTGCCTTGGGGCGGTGGATTAAGTTGCTGTCGAGGTAGGCGCCCAGTAGCGATTGCACCAAATCGCCGTAATCCATGCCTTGCTGTTCCAAACCCATGGAGACCAAGCTGGTACCGCCTTCGTCAGGTCGCTTGAGGTCGGGCTTCGGATTCACTTCCAAGACCTGCACGGTGTCGTGCTTCGATACGCGTAAATCCACGCGAATTAAATAGTTAAGATTTAGTTCGTGATAGAGGCGGCGCCCGATTTGGGCCAAATGTCGGATCAATTCGGGTTCTTCATTTGGGTCGATCAAGCGGGTGCGCTTGCGGTTCAACGGAGCATGATCGATGGATTGGAAAATGCGCTCTTCTTTTTGGAAAAGGCGCTGCAAGCAGGAAAAAGCGAGGGGCTCGGGCTCCCGTTCGAACATGTCGTTGCGGTGAATCAAGGGCGGGGCCACCGAGATACAGTATTCGGGGCCGTCCAGAAAACGTTCGATCAATACCTGGTTAAAGGTCTGGCGGTAAACCGCATGAACGGCATCCCACAATTCGTTGAAATCGTTGACCACGTGAATGTACCAGGAGGCGCGACCGGAAACGGGTTTGACGACCCAGGGACCGGGATCGTCCTCGGCAAATTGCCGGAAGCGCGTTTTAAATGTGGTTTTGTCCGGTGTGAGCTCCGGGTGCCAGGTCAGCCAATCCGGTGTGGCGATGCCGAAGCCACCGAGCATGCGCTTGAGATTGAGTTTGTGGTCCATGAGGGCATATGCCAACGGGCTGTGACCCACGTAGGCGATGCCGAGGGATTCCAGCAGGCCCGCGGTATGGGCCATGGCGTTGCGACCCTGCATCCCGGCGGTGTTGAGCCAGGCCAAATTGATGCGATGGGCCGCCAGCCGGTCAGGCAGCGAGGCGTCGTCCGCCAGAACCACTACCTGGCGGAAGCCGGCTTCTTCCAGGGTGCGTTTCAGGTCGTCGGCCACCGCGGCGTAGCTCTTCCAGTGACGTTCGTTGTAGGTTTGGTAAAAGTTGGCGCCCGCGACGCGCGGATCACCAGAGCAAATGATGGCGATGCACAGTTCGGCTTTTAAGCTGTTCAGCAGCGGTTTGAGTTGATGATAGTGGTGGTACTGCAAGCGAGAATCCTTGGGTGAGGGCAGGTTGGAACGGAAGAGATAAAAGTCGCAATGGAAAGCGATATGGATGGGCGTTCGGTGAGCTTTTAAAATGAATAACTAACACCGAGCGTGTGGTTGTCCAGCGAATTACGGCGAATATGTTCGATCATGTAAAACAGGGACAGCGATTGTTTGCGTGGCAGTTTAAAGGTCAGGCCAATGGGGACCAGCCGGTTTAGTTCCCAACTGCCTGTATCAGGGCGGTAGAAAAACTCGTTGCCAAAGTAGATTTTCGAGATGGATGAATTCCTGAGGGGAATCGAGAAGTTGATACGCGAGCGCAGGCGTTCTGTATCGTCGCGACCTTCGCGCGAGAAATACTCGTAGCGGTTGCGGTGGCTGTAGGACAGGCGATCGAGGAGTTTGAAATGAATCGTGGCCTGTACCTCGGGGCGACGGATTTTGGCAAAGTTGTCGGCACTTTTGAAGTGGATCATTTTGACCGCACCGCCAAGGGTTAACCAGGGTTTGGCGCGGTAGGAAACGGTGGGTCCGAAGAAGTGGCCGAAGGCATCAGTCCCGTCATCGAGCAGCCGGGTTTCGCCATAGAATTTGAAGGATAAATTGCCAGAACTGTAAAGGCGTTTGCTGGTGGAAAGCCATAATTGGCCGTCACTTTGGGCCAGGATCGGCAGGCTGAAGCACACCGTGACCAGCAGTAGCCGGTAGGCCGTTTTGATCAGTTGTACAGGTGAAAACATGGTGCAGTTGCCCCTTGTTGTTGAGAAAGTGAGCGGTGGAGCCGAGGTTGTTGTTGGGTTGGATCGCGGGCGACCCAAGACGGCTGTCTGTTTCCTTGCAACGGTTGGATTTCGTGGGTTCACCGGCAGATGTGGTGAGGAGGGGTTCGTGATCACCAAACCGTTTGACGGCGGGTCGGCGGTTAGCGTTCGAAATAGGCGAGGGTGCCGTTTTTGGCGATCTTGGGCACCATGGCTTTTTCCACGACGTCGCCGTTTTCATCGAAACGATGGGTTCCAGTGACGCCGTACCAGGCGTTCATGGCGTGCAGCGCATCGGCGATCTTCGCGTCGTCGGTGCTTTGCGCCATGCGGACGGCGTGGGCCAGCATGATTAAGGCATCGTAGCCTTGCGCCGCCCATGCGTCGGGTTTTCGCCCGTACGCTGCTTGGAATCGCAGGTTAAAAGATTGAACATAGGGATTGGGGTTGTCGCCGTGGAAGACCGAGAGGACGAGGGTATCTTCCACATCGCCGTGATTCCCGGAGAAAAGCTCGGGGTTATCGAGTCCGTATCCGCCGAGGAACGGCGCACTAAAACCTTCGGCGCGCGCGGTGCGAATAAAGCGCGCGGCGTCGCCGGCTTCGCCTGCAAAAAACACCACGTCAAATTCAACCAGCTCAAGGCGCTCCATCAGGAGGCGGAGGTCGCCCGATTGCACACTGTAGGAAATGCGCGCCGTGATTTCGAGGTCTAACTCGCCCGCGCGGAACTCAATGGCATTGGCCAGCTCGCCGCCGTAGCGGCTCTGCTCGTGGACCACCACCATTTGACGGTAGCCTAGGTTTTTGGCGATGTCCGCCAGTTGCGCGCCCGCTTGGGTGTCGTTGGGGCAGGTGCGGAACACATTGGCAAAACCTTGGCGGGTGAGTTTGGGGTTGGTCGCACCGGGTGAAATAAAGAGGAGGTTGTGGAATGCGTAGGTCACCGAGGCGGCGATGGCGATATGGGAATCGAAATGGCCAATGACCGCGTCTAACTGCTCTTCTTCGGCAAAACGCTGGGCGACCAACTTGCCGACGCGAACCGTGCCTTCATCGTCGGCAAACACGAGTTGGACCTTGCGGCCCAGAATGCCGCCGTTGTGGTTCAATTCATCGGCGGCCATTTGGACGCCTTCCCGGAAAAGATCCTGGCGGCTCGAAAGCGGCCAGGCCGCGCCGATGCGGATCGGGTCGGTTTGCCCTTGGGCGGCCTGGTCGGCGTTGGGGGCCGGGCCGCAGCATGTAAGCAAGGCGCATCCGAAAAGAAGGCTCAAGGCCTGGGCGAATCGGGCCCGTTTCGGGCAGCGGAGGGGACGGACGAACGACATGGCGCGTGCTCCTAAATGAGGCGATCAGTTAAGACCGGCTTGTTTTTTGAGAAAGGGGAAGACCAGGCTGATCGGTGCTTGGTTTTCAACTTCCACGCTGCCGGAACACAGGGTACCGCTATACACGCGATCGGGCGGCCCCTGGGGCGTCGACCAACGGTAGCCGCT
Organism: Holophagae bacterium; assembly: GCA_030429565.1. Taxonomy (GTDB): domain Bacteria; phylum Acidobacteriota; class Holophagae; order Acanthopleuribacterales; family Acanthopleuribacteraceae; genus Acanthopleuribacter. The sequence continues at coordinate 169,344 of JAUIFE010000005.1, forward strand.
GGCCAACTCGGGATCGGGAATAGGGTCGGCAAAGACGGCGATCGGCGCGCCCGCCTGGAAAAATTGATCGACCAAGCCTTCGTTTTCGAGGTGGCGCATCATCCCCTGTTTGGAGGAAGGAAACTCGGCGACGTGGGTGACGATGCCCTGCATATATCCGTGTTCCTCCCGTTTGACGGTCTGCGGGGAAATACGCATCAACATACCGGGTTCAATCTGTTTGCCTTTGCCCGAGGGCATGTAGATCAAGGCCTGCAAGTCTTGAATATCTTCGCCGGACAGTTCCAGGCTGAGGACGGGGTTGCCGGGCCGGATGACTTGACCTTGAGGCGCACGCAGCTCCACGACAATTCCCGTGTGGGAACTGAGGATGCGGGAGGAATACTCCAGTTCGGCTTTTTTGAGATCTAAGGCGCGCCGCGCCTCGCTAATATCTCGTTGGCCGCGCAAGCGTTCCTGGTCGCGTTCGGCGCTTAACCGCTGGGCGCGTGCCTCCAGCTTTTTTATGGCGCCGCGTTTCTGTTCGATGGTCAGTCCCGCTTTGCTGATTTCGTTTTCCGTGTCGACCAGGGTCTGGCGGGTAATCAACCCTTCGTCGAGCAGACCCGCTTGAAGCTTGCGACGTTCCTCCAGCCAATTGAGCCGCTTCTCCGTGATTTGGATTTCTTGAACCAAACCCGCCTGTTCCTTTTCGATGGCGAGCACGTCAAAGCGCACATTTTCGGCACCCATGCCGGTCATTTGGCGCTCGCGCTCTTCCAGGTCGGTAAGGGCGGCGCGGGCCGCGCGAATTTCATCCAGTAAACGGGGCTGGGCGATTCGGGCGATGATTTGGCCTTTTTTGACCAAGTCACCCTCGCTGACGTACAGCGCTTCGATTTGGCCGTCGACCGGCGCGACCACGTTCACAATCCCGCCCGTTTTAATCAGGATACCGCCGCCGGAAACCGTCGTGGGGATGCGACCGTAAACGGCCCAGGCCATGACGGATGCCAACAAAACGCCGACCGCGAGCAAGGCCAGCCAAGCACCTGAACCTGCCACGGTAATGAGTTGATCCAACTGTTCCGGGCTCGAAAGCCGCGCCAATGAGACTTTGCGAAAAACTTTAGACATAGGGATCCAGTCCGACATGAGATGGGATTGCAGGGCGCGGCTCACGCAAACCCAAGAAACACGGTTCTTGAGTCGGAAACCCTGCCTTGGTCGCGGAAAAGGCCGTTTCGAGCCGGCAAATAGATCCCCTGACGAAGGAGACGCCGTGGATCAAATAACCGGCGTGCAGGGATGTGAGAAAACCGTCGGTGCAAGCCGAGGAAATCGTGCAAAAAGAATAAAGCCGTGCGAATTCGGAAAACTTTTATAAATTTCGCTGATTCAATTTACAACAGCCGGTAGGCTTTGCCAACTTTTATTTTTGCGCGATGTTATCCATTTTCTTTCATTTTTGCCCAACCATTTCGCAATGGCATAGATATCGGACCAGGATATTGAGAATAAAGGATTCGGGCTCCTGTTCGAATGGAAACAGGCTGGATTTTTCGGGCGTGATCTGGTATTATTTGCGCGATTCAAAGTATGGCGTATTTGCATATCCGTTTGTCTTTTCTCGTGAATTGATCGCCCGTTTTTTTGTCGGGTTCAATATGCCGCATTGGCACGAAATCGACCCTCTATGGAAAACCTCGATCCTGACCGCGCTTTTTCCCTTTGAGATACCCGGTGCCGACGCGTTTTTCCCTTTCACCAAGCGCTTCCCAGTTGGGTCCCCGTGCCGCGTGGATCGTCCCTGCCTATTTTCTCCACTCCGCGAGGTGCCCTTGAACCATTCCTTGAGAACCCAATCCCGCGTTCAAATTCTGACCGCTTTTGGCGCCTCGGACGCCGTCGTGGCAGAATTGACGGCCTACAACCAGCCGCCGCAATGGGACGACCAGGCTTTAGCGCGCATCCTTCACGTGGGTTTGCCGTTGGCTTCCGAACCTTTCGTTGCCGTCTGGCAAGAATGGCTGGATCAGTCGCGCGACCAAGGCGTTTGGGCCACCTTGTGCAAGTACCTGCCGCAACTTGCTTTTCCCATCGCGCCTGGCATGAGCCAAGATCCCGATTACCGCGCCGCTACCTTGCGGGGGCAACCTGTCGCCGAATTGGCGGCCGCCAAAGGCTTGATTTTGCGCCGTCCCGAATCCTTGACGCTTCACCTACATCAAGGTCTGGGCGGGGCCGTGCCCGTTCTTAGCACCTCGGATCGTCACGACTTTACCTGCTTGGTGCAAGCCCTGGCCAAGCGAAATGAACCCAAGTCTTTACCGGACTCGATGGGGGCGACCATGATTTCCGGTTTGGCCAATTGGGCGCGCATCAAACGCTTTCGCAACAATTGGGAAGTACGGCATCCCGAGGGTGATTTTGCCGAACAGGGCATGGCCGAGATGGTGCGGGACAAGGCTCAGTATTGCGATCGCCTGATCATTTTAGGCGACTCGCCCTACAGCAATGTGTCGGCCGGTGAGCTGAATCTTGGCGGGGGCGCGTTGCGCGAGGAAGATTGGCCGGCGCATTCGCGCCTGATTCGCTTGGAGCACGAGGCGACCCATTATGCGGTGCTGCGTTTGCTTGGTTTTATGCGCACCAACCTACACGATGAACTGTTGGCCGATTACATGGGGATTTGTGCCGCCGCCGGCACCTTCCAACCCTCGTGGTTCTTGACGTTTCTGGGATTGGAGCAGGCGCCTGTTTACCGCGAAGGTGGGCGCTTTCAAAATTATTGCGGTGATTTGAGCCCGGCGGCACGCACTGTGCTGGCTGCTTTGGTCGTTGCCGCCACCGAGCAGGTCGCCCGTTTTGATCGGGCTGAAAACGGCCTGTGGGACGGGTCTTTTGGCCGCGCTACGACCTTGCTTGCCATGGCGGTTCACAGCCTGGAAGAGATTGCCGCGGCCGATGGGGCGGCGCGGTTGACCGCCAAAAAGAAAGCGTTTGACGGCCTTCTACGTGAGGCTGCTGCTTGTCCCGTGTGAGGCGGCCGACCAGGTTGCTTTGCTGTTCACCTCTATTCCTCCAAAGAGAGTTCTATCGATGAAAAATGCAACTTCTTTTTTGTTTGTTTGCAGGGGCTTAATCACCGTGCGGCAGGTTTCTATATATCTGGTTATATTTAGCCTATGTGGGTTGCGTCTCGCCGCCGGCGAACCGGAGTTGGAACTGCTGCGCTGTATCGAATTGGCGTTGGCCCACGATCCCGAAATTGCTTTGGCCCGTGAGGATGTCCATTTGGCTGAAGCCGCACTGCAGTTTGAGACCGGTGTGTTTGATACCCAATTTGAGGCTGGTTCGCGGACCCAGCGCGACCGCATTCCCTCCGTCGACGGGAGTGATACCGACACCGACACGACCCAACTAAACGCTTCTCTGGTGAAAACTTTTCGATCCGGCATTGAGTTCACGCCGTCGCTATCCTTAGAGCGGCGCGATGTGCACCATGCCGATGATCGTACGCGAAACTCGGCCGATGTTACGCTTGCCTTTCGTTATCCCTTGCTGCGCGGTCGGGGCCGCGGCATGGTTACCAGCAGAGAACGCGCCGCCGAACGAACGTTAACCGCAACCGAATACCGTCGGCGCTTTCGCATTGCCCAGCGAACGTTGGCAACCATCAATGCTTACTGGCGTTATTGTGCCGACCTTCGACGTTTGGAAGTGGTCAAGCTGAGTGAAACCCGCTCATCCCGCTTGGTAAAAGAAACGCGGGCCTTGATTGAAGCGGGTGAAACGCCGGAAAATGAGTTGTTGCAATTGCTTGCGAACGAAAATGACAAGCGTGGTATCCGTATCGATACCCGTAACAGTGTCTTCCAATCGCGCCACAATTTGGGTCTGGTGATGGGCTTAACGCCCGCCCAGATCGCCGCTTTACCCGGCGTTGTTCCGCCTTTTCCCGAGCCCGAACTGATGGGGGCGGGTGCTTTACCTGAATCGGCGGCACTGATGGTTTCCGCCCTTGAACAACGCGCTGATTTACGGGCCTTGCGCTTGGACGGTGAGGCCAATCAAATACGTTATGCCTTGGCCACCAACGGGTTGAAGCCGGATTTAAGCCTTAACGTGGAAGCCGGCTACGATACCCTGCGGGAGGGATCCGGGCTCGGTGAATGGTTGGCGGCGGTATCGCGACGGACGCCGGGCGCCAATTATGCCGTGGAACTCAGTTACAAGTTGCCGCTTGGGCGCAAAGCGGCCAAAAGCGACGTGCGTCGCGAGGGCGCCCGCTTGGCGCAAACACGGGTGTCTTTAAAGGACTTGGAGCGACAGGTCGGCTTGCAGGTGATGATTGCCCGCGAGGATTTACGCCGGGCCTTAGAAACTCTGGAAGCGGTAGATCAGTCGGTCGGCTACTACGAACTCGCCGTGGAGAACGAGCGCAAAAAATTGAAATTGGGCTTTTCGACCCTGATTGATTTGATCAGTTACGAGGATCGTTTAACCGCCGTTATGTTGCGCAAAATTGAAAGTCAGGTGCGCTTGTGGCAGGCCTTGGCCGATTTACAGTTTGAAACCGGAGCCTTTGGCAAGCTGGGCGAGGAGACCGATTTGGCCGCGTTTCAAATATTTGCATTGCCCACCGCTGTTCAAAAGTAAGTCGCTTGTAAGAAACAGGTTTTGTTCCGGTGCGGGCTCGCTGAAACGCACCGGGCGTGGCACCAATGTCACTCGTTACGGGCCGCTCGGCCGTGGCGCAGGTAGGCGAAGCAACGGCTGACACCACGCCGTTGCTTGGTGGTGGCACAGCGTATCTTCGGGTTAGAAAACGGGTTGTGGGTCTGAGATTAAGACGCGGTCGAGCTCGTCGGTGAACCAGACGGCAAAATCGTCGAGGAAGGCGGAAAGCACTTTTTGATCCGTACAGGGTTTGAGCGCCCAGTCAAGTGCTTGCCACATGGCTTGTTTTTGCTCAGGATAGTACTGAGAAAAAAGTTCCCAACAGTAATAAATGTCGGGTGTGTAACAACCCGACTGGGGCATGACAAGCAGCATGGCGTTGCGTACCAAGCGACGCATGTACCACTTACTAACCTGAGCCACCTCTTCCGGCGATTCAGTCATCGCCAGATACCGCTTCGCTCGCGCCAAGCCCATCTTGGGTTTTCCAACAAACTGGGTTGCCATTTGATAGTTGGCTTTGAAGCGAGGTATGTGTCTTTTTAGATCTTCACCATCGACACACACCGCGTGAAAAATTTTGAACTGTGTGAAGATATGCGGTTTTTGCGATAGTATGCTAGCTTCCGCGTGAAGGGAGAGTTCCAGGCCCCAGCCGCCCACAAACGGAAATTTGGTTTTGTATTCGGCTTGGGTTTGCGCGATCCAGGCGTCGTCCTTCTTCGGGACCTTGTCCGCTTCACCTCGACAAATACCAAACAGATCTATGTCCGACCAACCCGCGACAGCCAAGCCGCGCGCAACCGAACCGCGCAGGTACACCGAACGCAATTGTGGTCCAAAGGCCTCGCGGTATATGGCCACGCCCGCCGCGACCGCTTCCGACCAGGGGGGCGTGATGTTTTCGGCCAGGGCGTCGTTGATTAGATAACCCGATTCGTCGGATGTCAGCGTTCGACCGTATTTGCGAATCTCCGGCAAGATGCACCTTCCCTTTGGTTTCGGGCTGCCCTTAGCCTCGTTTGACCACGCAGCGATACAGGCGTCGCGTCCGTTCGTTGGTGACTGAGTTATCGAAAGAGTAATCGATAAATTCCGTGGATTCAAAGAGGTCGGCGTTGAGGAAGGCCTCGAGATCGCCTTGGTATTGCACCCGGCGGTGGGTTTCGAAGTACACCACCCCGGCACCCGAGTTCTTAATCGTTTGAAGAATGCCGACCGATGACTTCAGGTGGCCGAGTACAGCGAACATAAAAACCGTGTCATACGGTTCTTTAAACAACAGCGGCTCGTTCAAATCTGCTTGGCGGAAGCGGCAATTGCGGCCGAACCAGCCGTTTAATCCGGCGGCTACGTTGACCAGGTTTTCGGAATACTCAGCGCCGAATGCACGGGCGGCGCCTAATTCAACCGCCAAATAACAGTTCATTCCGATGTTACAGCCGAGATCGAGTATGGCTTTGCCCTGCAGATCTTCCTTGCGAATCATGCCGAGGCGTTCGTACAAATCGGGGCGGCGACCGTGAATCAGTTCGACACCGTCGTGGAAGATGCTCTGGTAGGGTTGGTTGTCGCGCAAAGTGCCGAAGAAGTCCTCCGGTGCAGCAATAATTTCGCCCAAAAAGTCTTCTGTTTGGAGGATTTGTGCGCGCATATTGAGTCCCAGCACCTGAGCAATCGCGGCAATCGTGGTGCGATTCAAGACCGCCATGGCGCCGTCGGGACGACGGCCGACAAAGAGCGGGTATTGGTTCATCTTTGCTTGCGGATCTTTCGCCGTTGCGAACGCTTGGTACAAGCCCACCAATTGGTCGATGAGTCGCTTCTTTTGGGCCGGTCTTTCTTCGTCGGGAACATGGGCCAGTAGCTGCGTGACATAGCGATCCAACCGATGCGTTTGATGGGGTTGGTCGCGGTGGTTTTGAAAAAAGTCCAGGTGCGGCAACCGACGCAGCGGAATATCGATGCCGTCGTTTTCTTCCTCCAAGAAGGAGAGTACTTCCACCTTGTGATTGCAAAAACGCAGTTCGGCCACCGCCTCGGGGGAGAGGATTGTCTCTTCAACCAAAAAGCCGTTGGCGACCCCCAAGCTCAGCGTTTCTTCAAAGAAGGCATGGGCTTGATCTTGAGAAAACGACCAGGCCTTGGCCAACTGGTGGAACGCACCACGCCAAACGGCATCGACCGAAGCGCCCCCGACAAAAAGCGTCCAAAGGCTGATCTGTTCGGTGGTGATGGGCACTTTGGTGCGGGTAACCGGGCTGTAACAAACCAATTGGTCCCGGTGCGCCTCAGTGCGAAAGGCATGGCCGATCGCGAGGTAGCTATGGCTGAATTGGCCGGTGGTGGATTCGGCGGTTGCGGGCCGGCTTGCGGCTAAGATCGTTGGGTCGTTGGTGCTCATGAAACTCTCTCTTACATTATATATAAGTCGCGTGATCGGGTTGGCTCAGTCGGTCGGCTCGGCGGTGTCGGCAAAAGTCAGCAAACCACTGACTATCAGGCGATGGGCAAGCAGGATTTTGGCGCGTTCGCTCAGTCCTCCGCCGATATCCGTGACCCGAAACCGTGGGGTGTTTGCAATGAAGGTCATCGCGTCGGCCAGAGAGGCCGGGCCGCGCACGGATCCGCCCGAAAAAATGATGTCACTCTGCTGGTCTTCGATGTGGACCCGAGGCATGACCCCTTTGCGGTGTTGTAGTTGGTCGCTGCCACTTAGTTGCTGGAGTGGTTCAAGCAGGCGGAAGTGGCCGTCGGGCGGGGCCGGGGTGCGTTCGTCGAGATGGCGACGGAATTGCTGAATAATCTCCAGGGGTGAATGACCAGCCAACATTTCGGTGTAAAGCCGCGTTGCGTGTTCTTGGAGGGCCGCCGCCTGAGGCTGTTCGAATTGATCGGGTGAAATGGCTTGACGCATTTCCGCCATGTTGGCCCGTCCCCATTCGAGTGCTTCCTGAAAAACATCGAACCAGGTAACGCTGTCGAAGCCGATCGTTAAATGGAGGGACATGGCGTCGTGGGTTGCCGGTGCGTGGAGCATGCCGCGCGGGACATACATCAAATCGCCTGGCTGGAGCGTTGCGTCGACGTGGCATCTGCCAAAATCTTGGGGTGCCACTTTAAAGCGGTCCGACACCCGGCTGGGCCAAGGCATGGCGTGCTCGTAAACTTTCCAGTGTTTGCGGCCGCTGATTTGGAGAATGAACGCATCTTTGGTATCGAAGTGGGTGTTGAGCCCGTTGCAACCAGGTGGCGTCAGGAAAATCGTGGCGTGTGCGTGTTGGTGAAAGCGGCGTTCCAGTTGGCGGCAGAATTCTGCCACGCCTTGATGCCGTTTCTCGATGCCGTACAGTTGCAGTGTTTTGCCTTGCTGATAAAACGCCTCAAAAAGTTTGGCCATGTTGGGGCGGCCATCGACGTCGAGGTAATTTCCTGAATCGTGCTTACCTTGTTTGACGACGATGAGGTCTTTGGCTTTCCAGTCGCCGGTTTGAAGCACCTGGTCCACCGCGTCAAGACCAAAGAGATCTTGGTAAAAGTCGCCGCCCCGTTGGTTGAGGTAGAGCAGCGTCTGATCCCAGTGCTGCTCAATAAACGTTTGTGCGTCAAAGGGTTGCAAGAGCCAGTCGAGGTCGAGCACGGTTTGCGTAGCGGGGGAGGTTATCACGGTGATCGCTCCAGGACGGGGGCCGGTATCAATATGCGCCGACGCCCGGTTTTTGTGCGGTGACTAATTCGTGACCGGCTACCGGAAGGTTGAGGCGCTGCTTAAGGTGGGGGTGCAGATGAGGCCACTTTTTCGCATCGGCGGTAAGGACCTTGGTAATTTGGGCTGCCATGACTCCTGGCTGTTCCGCGCAATACTCGAGGAAATCGACGAGGGTCGCGTACCAAATTGAAGACACGTTTTGGGGCGTTTGCGCCAGGAAGTGGGCCAGCGCGCGCAGGTAGGCTTCGTGGTCGCCCTCGGCGCGTGCTTGGCGAAGCACGATCCAATCCTGGATTTTGCCGTGAACCACCTCATCGTCCTCACGCGTGCGCGGATTGTGATTGAGGCCTTCGTAAAAAGGGATCCAGCCTTCCTCGAGCTCAAGGTCAAACAATGCCAGCGCAGCCTCTTTGGCGATTTGGGCGATCATCGTGGACAGTAGGGTGTTCGAGAAGGTTAAGTTGGTCCGATTCCAGGTATGGTGAATCGGCAGGTCACGCCGTTGTCCTTCGAGGTAACCGATGATGGCGCCCCCCAGTCGCATCGCTTGGGCCGGCCGCTTGGATCGCAGGTGGACCCGCATAAAGTTGTGCGCTGCTTGAATTCGGTGCAGTTGTAATACCCGGTAATCGTAGTTCAGTTCTAATTCGAGGTCGGCATCCATGGCACGAAACACACGATCTTGGGCGCCCTGGTAGTCGCGGTAGCGGTAATCCAGGTAGGCCTGCGCTGCTTCCAGTGAAGACAGGCCCAGCAGGGCTACTTCGACCGCGGTTTCCGGGGCTTCGATGGTGTTTCGGGATTGCTGAAACAGCTCGGCCGCTTCTTCAAGCTCGCCTTGTCGCGCTGCTTTTAACCCTGATTTGTTGGCATCCCAAATGGTGCGCAAGGTCAGGCGCTTGCTCTCGGGAATGCGGGATTCAAGGCGCTGCTGAAGCAGTTCGGGGAAACCCGCTTCTTTAAGTGGGGTTTCGGCCTCGGCCCATCCCAACAGGCCGGCACGGTAAGCTTTGTATACGTCGTAAAGTAAATCGTCCATCGGGGGTTTTCCCTGTGTGCATCAAACGCGTCGAAAAGCGGTGTTTGCGGGCCGGTTGCACCCTTCTATCGGCCTGGTTTAAATCGATGGTTGCTTCTTTGGGTCTTGAGCCGGCGCAGAGACCTGCTTCGCTTGAAATTGGAACGTCGGCGATACCAGAGGGAAACGGTGCGTTGGGCCGCGTTCTGGAAAGGGGGATGGCGCAGGCGCGCCATAAGGGGAGGGAGCCACGGAAGCAGACTGTCCGGTCGCATCATGGATCCCAAGCCCCGATGGGAAGCCCACCACAACGGTGGACTTCACCAGGCTGGATTAGCAGCCTTCGTCGCACCAAGTGTTGTCGCCGTCGCGGACGATCGTGCGGCTGCTTTGCGCGCCACCGGATACATCCTCAAGCTCACCTTCTTCCAACTCAACAACTTTTTTTACTTCTTCTTCTTTGGTTTCTTCTTTTTTGTTAGTCATTGCGACACTCCTCTGTAATGATTCAAAAATAATAATCATTGGATTGGTTATGCCTTTTATTGAGCAATAAAGAGGCGGGTTGGTGGTTTGGTGCATGGCGTCCCCACGGCCTCACAAGCGTGGGTCCACGGGGCGTCGTGCGGTTTTAAACAACGGAAATTTGACGCGATGCATCGCTGAGGTTAAACGCCTCCAGCAGTTCACCCTTGGGGTTAAACCGGGTCGTGATACAAGGCTGACGGTTTTCTTCAATGCGAATCAGTGGGCAGTGGATCCCTTGGCAGGCCGGTAAAACCGCGCACTTCTGGCATTGTGAATCGCGTTGGAAGGCCGGTTCGGTCCAGAGCGCCATTTTGTCTGGGTCCAAAACCATCTTGCCTTCTTTATCAAAGTGACCGACGATGTTGTGGTCGGCGGTATCCAAGGCAATCGTGCATTTCATGATTTTGCCGGTGGCCCCAATCAGGAATGAATAGGGGCGTGCGGCGTAACACGCTTGGCGTCCGAATTGGTTGAAGTCTTTGATGGTCAGGATGTTCAAGCCGCGTTTCTTGGCTTCTCTTTTAAGTTCCGATTTAATAAGGGCGCGTTCGCCGCGCGTGCCACACACCTCGAGATTTTCATCATTATCGCCGCCCCATTTACCAACCCCGTGAAAGGCCAAATGGAAACGCGAGTCGCCGCCCATGCCCTTTTGGATCAAGTCCAGGAAGGGTTCCATTTTGCTGTGGTTGTTGCGGTCGAAGTTGACGCGAATGCGAATGGTGAAATCATCTTTGCGTTTCGCCATCGACTTGAGGTTGTTGTAGATCGTTTCAAAGGTTTCGCTGCCGTCACGTGCCGGGCGACTGCAGTTGTGGCTCTCCGGCGGGCCGTCCAAGGTGATTTGGAACATATTGACGCCCCAGGAAAGCAAGGCGTCTGCTTTTTCCGGCGTGAGTAAGTAACCGTTGGTGGTCATGTTCCCTACGAAATGCAAATCGTGCTCATCGGCCGTTTCTTTGAAGAAAGGTGCCAGATCCTTAACCGCCGGGTATCCGTAAAGGGGTTCGCCGCCAAACCAGCTCACCAGCAGGCTGTCCAGCGAATCGATGCGGTCCGTGACCATCTTCTTGACCGCTTTGCGGACTTCGGGCCGCATGGTTCCACGCGCAAATTTCTCGTAGCAGTATTGGCAACGGAAGTTGCAGTCCTCACTCGCCAATAAAATAAGGTGAAGGCTGTTGCTGCGATAGTGTTGGTGGCCGAACATCGCTTCAAAACGGCGAAGCTCGTCGGCACCTTCCTTGACCAGATAACCGCGTTTCGCCAAATAGGCGGTAAAGCCCTCTTCTTTCCCTTCAAAACCCTTGCGTGCCAACATGTCGCGCACCTTGGGGGCATCGCTTGGGTCAAAGGCGCTCATGGCGCGGGTCAACGTATTCCACAGCACCATTTGTCCGTTGTCGGCTTTGGCTCGAACGTTAAATCGAGAAGGCACCCATCGGGTCAATTTGGGTGCGGTTTCTGTTTCGATGTCGACTTGCCCATTGTCGTTTAAGTCGTGAGGGGAGACGGAAAGAATGGTGCTCTGTTGCATGGTGTGAAAATCCTTAGTGTGAACAAGTGCTTTAAAAATAAGCACATACCGTCGGCTGTGGGGGGCCGTCGGTGTGACGATGGTGTTGGACTTTTGGTCTGGAAAAAATAGGGGGCTATAGACCGACCAGCTAAACGGAGGCTTCAGCGCGTGGTGACCATGACGGTGACCGACAGAAAAACCCAAACCCTATATGCGAGAATGGTTGGGTAGGTCGCTCGCGCTTTTCTTTAAACTCAGTTAGACGTATTCCCGTTAACTGATCGATTTTTGCGACGGATACTGCGTCGTCTTTTTACTTCAAATTCGTGTCTTATTTTTTTTATCGCGCTTTCCGGGTTGATTTCAAGCGTATTTTTTACGAGGTGAGCCTTGGTTTTGACCTTGAATTGACATAAACCGAATAGAAGCAAGCGTCTAGATCGCTCATTTTTGCTAAACAAATTTTTAACTCGCTTTTTACATGGGGGCTGGTTTAGCCTAAAAGGCCAGACGACACCAAGGTTTCGAAAAATGTTGGGATTCCGGGGTCAAGGCTCGCTCTGCAAGAAGAATCTGTATGAAATGATGGCTTTTTGCCCTTTTCAGCGAGCTTTCATGTTTGTGTTCTGGGTTCTGACCTCTTTGTTTTCTTAGGAAGCAGTGGCCGTCTCAAGTGTCTTTTTTACGCGAAGGAGGTCTGTTTGCGTGATAACTCTTGAAGATGTTTTATACGACCTGCCCCTACCAGAATTTTTTGAAAACTATTGGGAACAAAAGCCCTTATATATTTCATCCGGCCATTCCGAGCGTTTTTCTTCGCTCTTTTCGCTGAAAGGGCTCGACCAATTACTGAGTGGCTTGCCTGAGAAACGGCTTACGCTGGCCAAGCAAGGTGTGGAAACGCCCGTGGTGGTTCCTGAACTGTTCGGTGGCTTGTCCTTAAGCGAGCTTTACGCCCATTACGCCGATGGTTACACGCTTGTTGCCAATGACCTTACCGATCTCCAGCCCTCCGTGGGCGCGCTCTGCTCTTCCTTGAGCCATTCCTTCGGTGCCCGCGTGGCCGCGAACTTGTACGCGACGCCGCGCGCCTCAGCCGGGTTCGGTCCCCATTGGGACGAGCACGATGTGCTTATTCTGCAACTCGAAGGTGCTAAAGCTTGGCGGGTTTACGATTCCGGACCCGAGCTGCCGCGCATTTTGCCCAAAACCCTTGAAGGGAAAGGGGAGCGCAGCGTTCGAGATCCTGGCGAACCGGCCATGGCGCTGCAGTTGCGCGCGGGCGACGCCCTCTACCTTCCTCGTGGCACCGTTCACAATGCCTTTACCGAAGATTCTCATTCCCTTCACCTTACACTGGGGATCTACACCAAAACCTGGGAGCAACTGCTGATTGCGGCCGTGCAAAATGTCGCCCAACATCACCTTGCTCTTCGTCGCGGTTTGCCGCCCGGTTTTCTGTTTCGGGGCGAGAATTCATCGCATGATGAAACCCTCAAAACCCTCCTGCAGGAGGTTGCGGCAGAGGCCAAGCTTGGCGCCGCCAAAGACATCTTGGCTGAACAGGTTTTAGGTTCTGTTAAACCCTGCCCCACGCAACATTTCGCCCAGCTTCATCAGCTAGAAAACCTGGACCTAGATTCCCTTGTTGCCCGGCGCTTGGACATGCCGTTTTTGCTTCGTGAACGCGATGCCACGGTGGCTTTGTGTTTTCCCGGCAACATGCAAAAGGCACCTGCAAAGGTTGACGAAGCTTTTCGGTTTATTGCCGAAACGACCCGTTTTCGTGTGGGCGACATGCCTGAATCATTGGGTGACAAAACCAAAATCTTGCTGGTGAAACATTTCATCGCCAAGGGGTTTTTGCATTTTGTCAACTAGCCGGCGTTTCTCAGCCGCGGTGTTGTTCCGTCACTGAATCTGCCGTGATGACCTTGTCGCAGGCAAGGGCTCACCCAAACGGACCGTGCCGACAGGTTGCCCCTTAACCTTGGTTCTTGGTTGTAACTTAATTGATTGCAGTTGTTTCGTTTCTTTCTCGGCCGATGCGTGCCTGCGCTTGGTCCCGACCTTCTCGTCAATCGAGGAACCTGATGGTGAAATTCATGGGTTTTTTTCATGCTACGGCTTTTTTTAGGAACCAGCTTGACCTTTGCCGGGCCGGTCCTGTTAAAGTTAACGCCAGACAACTTCGTTTTTATGATTTTTCTCGGGCGCTCGGCTTTTTAAACGGTGGGCGACCTGTTGATCGCGGATTATTCGCGGCGTTTTCAAGATGTCACATATTTTCGGATGGTTTTCCCTGCTCGGCTCGCCCGATTGAGGGGTCGAATCATCCTTCTAGCGAAAAGGTCCTATGAGTAAAAAGCAACCAATGCCCAAACGGAAGAAAACTCCTTCCGTCATCCAGATGGAAGCCGTCGAATGTGGTGCTGCGTCCCTTGCCATGATTTTGGCTTATCATGGCCGGCTCGTGCCCTTGGAAGAGTTGCGGGTGTCCTGTGGGGTTTCTCGTGATGGTGTCAAAGCCAGCAATATCCTCAAAGCCGCCCGGCGTTACGGGTTGACCGCCAAAGGGTTTAAGACCGAGCCGGAGCCTCTGTTTGACATGGCGCCGCCCCTGATTGTGCACTGGAACTTCAACCACTTTTTGGTTTACGAAGGCCGTCGCGGTAATTGGGTTTTCTTAAATGACCCCGCTTCGGGTCCGCGTAAGGTCACGGTCGAAGAATTTGATCATAGCTTTACCGGCGTTGCGCTCACCTTTGAGCCTGGGCCCGAATTCCAGCGTGGTGGCGTCATGAACAATATGACCAACATGCTGCGTAGCCGGATTCGCGATGTTCGTTCCCTCGCGCTGATTATTCTCGCCGGCTTAATGCTGGTGATTCCCGGTCTGTTGACCCCCATTTTTTCCAAGGTTTTTATCGATAATATTTTGATCCAAAACATGACCGGCTGGTTTCGGCCGCTGATTTTGGGCATGGTGTTTATGGTTTCAATTCAAGCCCTACTCACCTGGTTTAAAGAGTATTACCTGCTTCGCCTAGAAACCAAATTGACCCTGGCTGAATCTTCCCGCTACCTTGGTTATCTGCTTCAGTTGCCCATGGTTTTTTTCTCTCAGCGTTATTCCGGCGAATTGGTGAACCGGGTTGGGAACAACGACCGCGTCGCTGATTTGGTCACCCACAAGTTGACCGCCGCCGCGCTCGATATGACCACTGTTGCCTTTTATGCGCTGTTGATGTTGTTTTTTGACCCGCTGCTGTTGATGGTCGGCGTCTTGATCGCCATGACCAACTTGCTCGTGTTGCGGTCCGTGGCGAGCATGCGGGAAACCATGAACGTCAACTTAATGGTCGATACCGGCAAGATGTTTGGTTATGGTGCGACCGGTTTGCGTCTGATCGAAACCTTAAAAGCAAGCGGCGGGGAAAACGACTTTTTCGCCAAGTGGTCCGGTTACCAAGCCAAGGCCGTCAATACCCACCAGCGTTTAGGCCGGGTGAACTACTTAATTGCCGTCGTGCCGCCCTTTTTGACCAACTTCAACACGGTTGCGATTCTCTGTTTGGGTGGGTTGCGCGTCATGCAGGGCAGCATGACCCTGGGCACCTTGGTTGCCTTTATGGCGCTCATGAAAAATTTCATGGGACCCTTTAATAAATTGGTCGGGTTGGGTGCCGATTTCCAACAAGCCAAAGGATTTATGGCTCAGCTCGACGATGTGTACCAGTATCCCAAGGATCCCTGTTTGCGCGAGCCCGCCGAGGAACTGCCCATTTCAAAGCTTTCCGGGCATGTCGAAATTCGGGATTTGGCTTTTGGCTATAGCCCGCTTGAGCCTCCGCTGATCGTTGATTTTAACCTCGAGCTCCGTCCCGGGCAGCGGGTTGCCTTGGTTGGGAGCTCCGGCAGCGGCAAGTCGACCGTGGCCAAATTAATTACCGGCATTTTCCAACCATTACACGGTGAGATTCTTTTTGACGGCAAGCCGCGCGAGGCCTATCCACGAGAAACCATGGTGAATTCACTGGCCGTGGTGGACCAAAACATTTCGATGTTTGAGGGCACCATTCGTGAAAACTTAACCCTTTGGGACGGCACCATTACCGATGAGCAATTGGTCCGTGCCGCCAAAGATGCCGCCATCCACGAAATGATCACCGAACGACCCGCTGCTTATGACAGTCGGGTAGAAGAGGGCGGCGCCAACTTTAGTGGCGGCCAGCGTCAGCGCCTGGAAATCGCGCGCGGCTTTTTGAACGATCCAACCATTTTGGTCATGGACGAGGCGACCAGTGCCTTGGACACCGAAACCGAAATGTGGATTGATGACGCCGTTCGTCGGCGTGGGTGTACCTGTATTATCGTTGCTCACCGGTTGAGTACCATTCGCGATTGTGACGAGATCGTGGTCATGGAACGCGGCAAGATCGTGCAACGTGGGAACCATGAACAACTTATGGAACAGCCAGGACATTATGCCGACCTGGTCAAGAGTATGTAGGAAGGGTCCGCGATGAGTGCCTTTTTCAGTCATTTAGAATCTTTCGCCGAGATTGTTTCTGCCGCCGGAAACGAACGGGTCGACTTGGCCGACGCCGACAATGTCTGGTTCGTTAAGTCCGGCAAGCTGGATGTTTTCTTCGGCTTTCCCGAGCCTGGCCATCGTGCGCCTCGCCCGAACCACTTCTTGCGGTTGGAAGCCGGTTCCTTGATTTTCGGCTTGGAACCCGCTACCAATGGACCCAATCCTTTATTGACCGGAGTCGGCACCACCGGGGGTTCTTTAATTAAACTCTCGCGTCGGCAACTGAGCCAAATGTCGGCTGAGCCCGATTGGTCTGGTGAAATTGCACGCCGCTTGGATGATTGGCTGACGGCGCTTTCCAACGCGCTTTTCTCCGAGCCAACCCCCAAAAATCACCACCAGCTTGGTGGGGAACAGCAACAAAACTTTGCCGCCGACGAGGTGGTTGTCTGTGCCGATGCGCCGCGTTGGGTGCGGTTTCCCAAAGGATCGGCGCGGCCGTTCAACCATGACGCGGTGGCTGCCGTCGATGGCGCTTGTTTTTTTCCGCTAAGCGGAAGCGCTTGGCTTCAAACCGATTGTGAGAGCGAAGCGGAAATCATCGCCACGGATCGCCTGTTCACCGTTCCCGACTGGGAACAACACTTGGATCGTTACCACGACAACGTATTGGCATGGCTCCACAGCAATTACCACGCTAAACGCGAGGCTGAACACCAGCGTTGGCACCAAAAAGCCCAAAATGAAGAACGCATGGTTGACGCCACTTGGGCGCGTTTTTCCGGTGTGACCGGTGCCGATGCCGCGATGGTGGTGCCCACCGAAATACGCGGTGACGGCATGCTGGCCGCGTGTGCTCTTGTGACCGAAGCCGCCAACATTAAACTCAATACCGAGGCCTTCGCCAGCATGAAGGGCAGTCCGACTTTGGCTCAGGTTAGTCGCCGCTCCGGTTTTCGTTACCGCCAAGTGGTGCTGGCCGGGGAATGGTGGCGTGAAGAAAGCGGACCTTTGTTGGGCATCGATGCGGCATCCAAACGGCCGATTGCCTTGTTACCGCGACGCGGGGCTCGCTACGACGCCGTGGACCCCGTCAGTGGGCGCCGTCGGCGCGTGAACAAGGATAACGTCGACCAAGTTTTGCCTACCGCGTTTATGTTTTACCGACCTTTGCCCGCCCGTGCCCTCAACTTTTTTGATCTCGTGGCCCACGCCCGATTCGGCATTTTAGGCGAGTGGTTGACGCTGCTCGCCATGGCCGTGGCCATTGCGCTACTGGGCCTGACCGTGCCTTTGGGCATTGGGATGGTCTTCGATGTAATTATTCCTCAATCGGAACCCATTAGTTTACTGGTGGTTGCCGCTGGTTTGGTGATTGCTGGTTTGGCCAAAGCCGCCATGTCCCTGGTGCGGGGTCTGGCGTTGTTGCGTCTGGAAGGCAAGATTGGACCTGCAATGCAAGCGGCCGTGTGGGATCGTATTCTGTCCTTGCCCGTCCCGTTTTTTCGCGATTTCAGTTCCGGCGATTTAATCAAGCGGGCCATGGGTTTTATGCAAATTCAGCGCAGCCTCTCTGGCCCTGCCATAACCACACTGATTAACGGTGTTTTCAGCGTGTTTTACTTGGCGCAACTCTTTTTGATTAGCCCGCGGCTTGGTCGCGTCGCCATGGCTTTGGTGACACTGGCCTTGATACCCTTGATTTTATCGCTTGTTAAAGTGCGGCTTGAGCGCGACGCCAACCGGATTGAGGGACGTCTCACCGGGTTGTTACTGCAACTGATTGGCGGGGTTTCCAAGTTACGTGTGAGCGGTTCCGAAGCGCGGGCTTTTTCCGCTTGGGCCGAATCCTTTGTGGTGCTCAAACGGCTCACCTACCGTTCCGGTTTGATTGAAGCGTTGGTGCGCACTTGGAACAGCATTAACCTACAACTTTCGACCATCGTGTTGTTTATTTTCATGATGATGCTGCAAGAGGATCAGGCTGGGCTCAGTGTCGGCGCGTTCATTGCTTTTTCCGCCGCCTTTAGTCTTTTCTTGGGTGCCGCGCTGCAACTCTCCGATACCGCCGTCATGATGTTTTCCTTGTTGCCCGTTTACGAACGCACCAAGCCGATTCTGGAGGCCGTCCCCGAAACCGCCGACGAGGGCTTGGTCGAACCAGGCGAGTTGAGCGGCTCGATTGAGGTCGGCCACCTTACCTTCCGCTATGAGCCGGAGGGGCGCGCTATTTTAGACGACTTGTCTTTTACCATCCAGGCCAACGAATTTGTTGCCTTGGTTGGACCTTCGGGTTCCGGCAAATCCACCTTGCTGCGGATGTTGTTGGGCTTCGAGAAACCCGAATCGGGTGCCGTGTATTATGACGGAAAAGAATTGGCCGGGTTGGATTTACAAGAAGTGCGGCGCCAAATTGGGATTGTTCTGCAATCCAGCCAACCGGTTCCCGGCAGCATTTACCACAATATTATTGGTTCGCTGCCCTTGTCCGAAAAAGACGCTTGGGAAGCGGCGGCCATGGCCGGAATCGACCAAGATATCCGCGACATGCCGATGGGCATGCACACTGAGATTTCGGAGGGCGGCGGCACTTTGTCAGGTGGCCAGGTGCAGCGCTTGATGATTGCGCGTGCCTTGGCCAACAAACCGCGCATCCTCTTTTTTGACGAGGCCACTAGCGCTTTGGACAACAAAACCCAGGCTATTGTTACTGCAAGTTTGGATCGCTTAAAGGTGACCCGCGTGGTCATCGCTCACCGCTTGAGCACCATCGTCAACGCCGACCGTATTTTTGTGCTCAAAGACGGCTGCTTGGTGGAGAGCGGAAACTACGAAGCGCTGATGGCGCAAGGCGGGGTTTTTCACAAACTGGCCAGCCGCCAAATCACCTGACACCGGTTTGACGTGGGGTCCTAAGGGCGCCGCTTCACTGGACTGCGACACTCAAATTGGGTTTCCCCCGGTCCGGTAGACATTTCCAAACCGAAGAAGATGAGAACCGAAGAAGATGAGGACACGCACGCACCGTTTTTATGCGCGAAGAGATTCTGCTTTTCATGTTTGGTTGAGTGTTCCTTCCTTCATCAAGGCAAGGTTCGGTCAATGTGACTACCTGGAATAGCTTTGCTCCTGTTGCGACGAATCAAAAAGTGGATGTTCCGGCTTTCCTCTACGGCAAAGGCAATTAATCAAACCCTTTATATACACCAAGCGGTAGCGGTACAAACCAGAACCAACCGCAAGATATAGGGTGGCCTGGCTTTCTTCGGTAACCTTGTATCGGCTAGGCCGGTCTCGATGCCGGCTTCTTTCGGTCTTGAGTTGGTATCGGTTCTTGCTGTCGTTGGAAAGGATCGTTAGTCGAAACCTGGGTTAATCGTTGCCTTGGGGGACGATTCGAGGACGGGGTTTGGCATAGGCGCCATAAGGGGCGGGAGCCACGGATGCGGACGGTCCGACCGCGCATCATGGATCCCAAGCCCTCATGTGAAGCTCATTACAACGATGCGCTTCACCAGACAGGGTTAACAGACTTCGGCACAATAGGTGTTAGGTTCATCGTAGGTATTTCGGCTGTTTTGACTGCCACCGCAGATCTCCTCCAGCTCAGCGTCATCTAACTCAATAACTTTTTTTACTTCTTCTTCCATCGTTTCTTCTTTTTTATTAGTCATAGGAATACTCCTCTGTAATAGTTCATATTTAATAATTATTTGATCGGTTATGCCTTTCATTGAGCAATAAAGAGGCGGGTTGATGGTTTGGTGTATAGATTCTCTACCGTACCACGAGCAGGGGGCTATGGGGCGTCGTCCTTCTTTAAACAACCGAAGTTTGATGCGATGCATCACTGAGGCTAAACGCCTTTAGCATTTCATCTTTGGGGATGAACAGTGTCGTAATGTAGGACTGACGGTTTTCTTCAGGGTGAATCAAGCGGCGGTAGATTCCTTGACAAGCGGGTTAAACCACGCACGTTTGGCATTGGGTGTCGCGACACGCGCAAGGCAGCGCGCAAAGAAGAGGACAAACACGGCTTTTATTTAAAGATGGGAACACGCATCGACATCAGTCGTGTTCTTCCATTTCTCATCGATGACATGGAACGCTTTTCTCAGCACCTGAGAATTGGGTGCTCTGGCTTTGTTCTCTGTTGCGACGAATCAAGAAGTGGGCGTCCTGGCTTTGCTCTTTATCGACTTTTTTTGCAGTTGAATCTAGCCGATCCGCAATTCTTAGGCCGATGGTGCAGGCCTACCGTCACCCGGTGCTTTACGCCAGACCACAATGAACTTGGATGGTAAACCCGACCCGACGGTGGACAAGCCGAAGTGCCACCTTATTTATGACGGTCGGGTTCACCTTTGTTGCGTTTTAGCGTGTCGGGTTGTGCGGGCCGTGGAGCACCCGGAAAAAGACTTTGGTCTCGTATTGAGACGACATAAGATGATCGACGCCGCCGCTCAGATCATAAGCGAGTTTGGCTTCCAGACCGTCGTCCGTTTGGTAAGTGACAAACATCTCACGGTCGTGGAAAGCCTTGCGCATATGACTGCCAACCGCTTTGATCTGGAACTGGATGTCCCATTGATCCAATTTTGGTTTTAGGTCGCCCTTTAGCTCGGTGGTTGTTATGCATGGTCCGTTGTATCTGGTGCGATCTAGGTAGACAATGTCGATTTTTTCGATTTTTGCAGCCAAACTCCGAATGGTATCAATCAGATCCAGCAATAATCGGCGTTGGAGGGGCGTTCCGCCGCAATACGGGTCTCGGATGGTGAGTTTTTTGATGGGCACCTGCTTGAGCGCAGCGAAACACGCACTGAAATTGCGCGTCTCGCCGGCACGGTAGTGGTGTATCGCAGTTGCGTCAAGATGATCGGCAAGTTCTCGTGCTGTGATGGGTTTGGCGCGGCGCAGCAAGGCGCGTAAGTCTTTGTGGTGTTCCTTGATTTGTCGCACATAGGTGGGTTTCGAGAGCAAGCTTTCAAACAAGGGCGTGTCGCGGTCGGCCAACCAAGCAAAACCGTGTTCGGTGTCGGCCTGGCAAATCCGGGGCACCATGGTTGGGGCGGTTTGGGTCAAATGAAACATTTGCAAGCTTTCGTTTTCCAGATAAGGTTTAAGGTGGGGGTAAATCTGGCGCAGGGTCCAGGTGCCGTGTTTTTCAATTTCACCCTTTTCATGCAAATAAATGTGTACCGGTTGGCCCATGCGCAGGCGTTTTAGCAGCCAGGTAAGAACCTCGCTCTCCCGATCAGCCGTGCCCAACAAGGACTGAGCGATAAGGGTTAGGGTTTCGTCGTTCCGCAATTTCTGATGCAGGTCGTTGTGTGGGTCACCTGGCACGGGGTGGGCGCCAAACGGGGTTGGAATCGTTTCACCGTTGAGTTCCTTGAGCCAATTGATGACCAAGTGACGGTTGAGGAATTCCCAAACGGCTTGATTGCGAAAATCGTGGAGGCAGGCGCGGCACGCGTCGGTACAGCCTTCCGGGCATTCCAGAACCTCGGCCGTTTTCTCAAGTAAGGTTCGAATCGGCAAGGCGTCGGTGCCGATTTTGGCGACATAACCGGCCCCACCTGGCACCCCGTCGTAAAGAATAATGTCCACTTTGGTCGAAATAATGCGGTAGGAGCAGCGCACCTCACCGATCGGCAGTCCGAGCATGTTGACCAAGGCAAGGCGTAAGGCTTCAGCGAGCGTTTGGGCAAAGCTGCGGCGGTAGATATCGAAGCGGGGCTCCTTGGTGGGTTTAGGAGGCATCTCGCGCATAAAGCGAAGTTGGGTGACGTCGGTGTTGAAACGGTGGGCCAGGTTCTCGCGCGAATAAAAGGGTTGGGTGCAGGGCTCGCCGGTGCTGGGCCGTTTGTGCCCTTTTTTGCGAAAGGCCGGGGTTGTCGCCGGCTCGGCAAACCCACAGGTGTTGCAGCGGTCGTAACCCAAACCGCGTCGGCCGCGGTTGATGATAAACATGGTTCCCGCTTGTTTTTCCTTGGTGGCGTAGGCGCGCATTCGATAATAAGACACATGGCGGTTGTCTTCGGGGTTGGTCTCAAAATCTTTCGATTGGGGCAAGGTGATTAACCGCGCTTCTTCCGATGGGGCTTCCTTGACCCTGAAATACCCGGTAGAGCGCCCGCCTTTTGCATCATATTCAGTGACAAAGCCCTTGGGTTCGATGAATTTATCGGTTCCGCCTTTGCGAAAATTGCGCGCGCGTGAGCCACAATTCACACAGGAAACGTCAATGCCTTCTTTGTCCTCCGCCACCATGACGTGTTGGCAGGCACGGCATTCGGCGAAGTATCGCGTCGGCATAAAGTCGCGCGGTGTGTAGGCAATCCCGCCACTCGTCCACAAGCGGCCGTCGGCGACCACCTCGGCACCCGGCGCGTATTCACTAATACCTTGTGAGGCATCGCGGCTCAATTGGACATCCGGCTCACGAAACTCATAAGCCTTCTTCTTCGATTTGGCGATATCCAGCGTAATGGCATGGGTTGGAAAACTATAGGTCGGAATCAAACCGGCCAAGGACAAACGGGTCACCAGGAATTGATCCATGAACTGGCTTTTCAATTCCTCCCAACGTTCTCTGGCCTTGCCTGCTTTGCTCCGCTGTTCTCCTTCACCGCTTAGCAGGTTGTTGTATGCCTCCGCTATTTTTTGGTTGTAGAGGATCACCTGATCGGTAATTTCTCGGAAAAAGCGATGCGTGGTTTCGTCGAAGGCTTCTCTCAATTTAAGGGCCTTGAGATCGACTTCATGGCGTATCGCTTCGGGTAAGCGATCAACCAGCGCTTCCGCTTCGCGAATGGCGCGTTGTCCGTTGCTGTTCCCCAGCCATTGCTGCAATTCATAAGTGAGACGCTCGACACTGTGGTCGTCGAGGCGGTCGCCGAAAAAGTCTTTCAGCCGTGGGGCATTGGTATCGATGGTGCGGGGCCCTGTCCGGAGGTAATGGGAAAGAATAATCGAACTTTGGTGGCGAAGAAACAGTTCCTGGTTGACGAGGTTGATGATTGGCACCGGTGGTGACTGCAGTAGGTAGCGCCGAAAATCCCGAAAA
This sequence comes from Holophagae bacterium, assembly GCA_030429565.1. Lineage (GTDB taxonomy): Bacteria > Acidobacteriota > Holophagae > Acanthopleuribacterales > Acanthopleuribacteraceae > Acanthopleuribacter. Next base: position 192,389 of record JAUIFE010000005.1, read on the forward strand.
ACACTTTGATCGAAGTTGCTGTTTTTGGCGACGGTGACGCAAAAAGGCGCCGCCTGGGCGCGACGACCGGCTCGGCCGGTACGCTGTTGGTAGTTGGCGATAGAAGGCGGGATGTTGCGGCAGACCACCGCCTCAAGGTCACCCAAATCAACACCCATCTCCATGGTGGTCGTGCAACTGAGCAAATTGATCCGGCCGGCGGCAAAATCTTGCTCCACGGCCTCGCGTTTTTTGTTGGGGAGGCCGGCGGTATGTTCGTTGCTGCGCACCGGCAAAAGTTGGGTGGCCAAGGCTTGTTGGACATAATGGTTCTCCGCGATAAACGTTTCCTTTTCCTCGGCGCTTAGCGCGTTGAGTGTCCCTTTACAGAGGCCGACCGCACATCGCTGCTTCATCGAGCGGTTTTGGTGTGTCCCGCAGCGAGAGCAGACGTACAGTGTGAACTTTCGAGCATTCACCAACACCCACTTTGTTAAATCCAGCCCAAAGCCGGACGCAAAATGAGCCGGGCCGATGATGCGATGTTGCTTGAGCAGGTTCCAAACCGAATCGAGGAATTGTTGCGCTTGGGATTTGCTCCAGCCGGCTTTCTCCAAAAAGTCCATCCGACGATTGCGTCGGTTGCCTGTGGGCATCCATGCGAAAATCTTTTTCTTGGCGGTTTTGGTGTGCTGGAAATTTTGGTTCTTGCCACTTTGGTAAGGGCCCCAGAAGTCCTCGTCATTGAGGTCGAGATCATCCGTCGCGAGAATGGCCCGTTCAAAGCGAAACGACTGCAGCAGAATGGCCAATAAGGCGATACAGTCCTTGTCGCCAAGCGGCGATCCCAGGGATTCTTGCACGCATTGGCGCAGGGCCGGCAGCACGGCTTTCAGCGTGTCTGGTGCCAATTGCGCTTCGACCAATCCGAGTTTTTCCAAGGAGTGACGACGCGGGCGGGTAAAAAATTCGGCAACCGTTTTCCCAAAAAGGAAGTTCTCTTGGGGGGTTCGTTCCGTAATTGGCGGCCCGCTCGCCGGAAAGAGAAATGCTTCTCCTTGTTCCATTTCCCAAAATCGGCGTATCCGCCGACCCAAGTTGTGTAGGGGCATTGGCTGGTCGGTTTCGGTGACTGCCCGAACGATGGCCGTACGCAGGGCGAACTCACCGCTGGTGCGTTGAAAGTAAGGGGCAAAAAAAGCGGCGTCTTGACGCCCGTCGGAAAAACAAATGAGGCTGCGCCCTCGTAGAGGAAGCGCGACATTTAACTGTTCTTTGGTTGGTGCGGGTAAAAAGTCTAAAACTCGTTGGATGACGACAGCCGACAAGGCGTCGTGGCCGGGGTGAATCCCCGCGATGGGTTCCAACATGCGTTGTGGCCGGTAACCACAAGCGGGACAGCGTTTGACAATGCGTCGGTGGGAGCGCTCATCGGGTTCCATGGGGACTTCGAGCAAGGACAGCACCGGTTGGCCAGGGGCGGGGTCAATTTGTCCGGTGGTGGGATCGATGGTCAGCGTTTTGAAGGACGGGGTGGGTTTGTCGGTGCCGGCTTCCTCCGCTTCGCAAGCATCAATATGGCCGGCTTTGCCGAGGAAAAAGATACCGCGACTGACATTGGTGCCCTTGGTTTCCAGGCGCGGCTTGGGGTATAGCCGATTGCCGTCCTTGTACCCTTCCAGATAGGGCTGGCCGCAGTCGCGACACATGAGCAGCGGATAATAAGGCGTATCGTCGACCTCGTGATGGGGGAACGGCGCCAGGTCGCCCAAATATGCCGAATGTTCGGGATCCAATTTGATGGAAAGGCCCGCCACGGTGTTGACGGCCAGGTGGTATCGTGCCGGTAGTAACGGATAGCCTGCCCCGTTTTCACGGGCCACAATACTGGTCTGGATCAAAACCGCCAAGGCGCGCCAGGCCGTGTCTTTTGCGGTGTTGGGGAACACTTTGGTTGCCAGATCGCGGTAGGCCATCACCGTGTCGGCTTCATCCAACAAGTCGGCCGCGCGGCGTAATTCCTGATTGGCGGCAAAGGATTTAAAGAGCCAAGTGTCCACTGGCTCGGTCACTTCGTTGAATTGCCCACTTAAACCGTTTTCTTTAAGTTGGGTTTGCCACGCGCCACGCTGTAAAACGTAAGGAAACGGGTTGCCGGCTTTTTCTCCTGCTTGGTCTTGATCCAGCGAATCATCGACCGCTTGTTGTGACAACGCATTCAAAACTTTTCCGAACCGAATCCATTGATCCGCGTCCATGGAAAATGTTTTTCGTTTTTCTTTTAAGGCGCGATGGACTAAGCGTTGCCCGCGTACCACCTCGTGGACGGGTTCGCCAAATAAATCGCTCGCAAAGGTCAGCAGCTTCTCATCACTGCCTGCTTCGTCGGCCAAACTGGCACTGGTACCGAAAACCTTGAGTGGGCTGGTTAGCCGCATGCGGTTTTTGAGTTTTCTCAACAGAAAAGCGACTTCGGTTGCTTGAGCACCGTTATAGGTGTGAATTTCATCCAAAACAATCGCTCGAAGCCGGTTGTGCTGAAACAGGTTTTGGTTGCGGGGCAGAAGCAGTAGGTGTTCCAACATCGCGTAGTTGGTTATCAAAATGTGCGGCGGCGTTGCGAGCATTTGCTCGCGGGTCAGCAAAAAGTTTTCCGGAATCCGACCACCCAGCTTCCCCAGCAACTTTTCGTTTTGTTCCAGGCTCATGCGCACTTCATCTGCATCAACCCGTGCTTTGACCTGCGAGGTGAATCGGCCGAAGGTAATGCCGGCGCCGCCTAAGGTTTTGCCAAACAAGGGGGCAATGCGGTAGTAAAGCTGGTCGTTGGCCAAGGCGTTCATTGGATAAATGAGCAAAACCCGAACACCAGGTTGGGTGAGATCCGGGTCGTCCAGCAGCATGTGGGCCAACGGGTAAAGGAAACTTTCGGTTTTACCCGAGCCGGTACCCGTCGCAATCAGCAGGTTCTTGTTTTCGACGATCGACTTTTGCAGCGCCTCGTATTGGTGTGAATGCAGCGGAAAGTCTTCTTCGGGCGGGAGGTTCGCGAAGCCGTCATGCAGAAAACCCCCTTCGCGGCGTAACAGCGCGCTGATGCGTTTGGCCTTTTTGAAATCTGGCAAGGTTTCAACAAAAGGACCTTTAACAAGTTGGGTGTTGTTGAGCGTGTTTTTGACCGCTTCACGTAAGTCCGGGAAATTGCGGCTCACGGCAAAAGTCGTTTGAACGTAGCGTTGCAGCGCGTCTTCTAAGTTGTTGGTCAAATGAATAGGATTTGCATCATTCACAAAGGCCTCCGTCGCGTTCGATTCGAAAAATGAGTTCCCAAAACATGAGGTAAAAACCAAAAAGGTCAAAACCGAGGTACAGCAGGTAACCCAGCCGTTTTTTGGTTTTCATGGGCGACAACCCGGACGTGGTCGTGAGGGTGTCGATGAGTTGTGCAACCATCCCCGGCTCACGAGGCTCCAGCCGACACGCCTTGGCCAACAATGCGATGACTTGGTGGATCGGTGCTAATTGTCGTTGATCGATTGGATGGTGGTCGCATTCGGAAGAAAGGAGGGTGCCGGGTCGACTGGCAAAAGAAATCCGCTGGGGCCCGCGCGTCGTCCGCGCAACGCGGGTTTGGCTGAGCATGCGGCCGACCTGGGTCGCGAAATGCAGGGCTTGCCCGGTATAGGGATAGGCTTGGGGGCTTTGGCGGCTGAAATGGCCGCCGAGCGTGGCCAAGGCGTAACGCAGGTGGTGGGGTCCCAGGTAATCGCCCTCGCCAGGTTGCCAGCACTCTCGCCGCAGCCAGCGCCACTCATCGTCCAAGACCACCGAGTCCATCGCCTTTTGGTAGCGCGCCATGCGAAAGTCATTGAGCCTTGCGGCGTTGGCCTGGGCCTGACGCACATTCTCGAAGCCGACCCAAAAGGCCGTGTGCAGTTGCCTTTTGCCGACCAGGGTCGACAGGTCGCATTCCGCCCAGTTGCCCAACTGATAAAGCATGTTCCGGCAATCGGAAAAAGATGCTTGCCGGTCGTGTGCGGGAAGCTTGCGGTAACGCGATGCGGCTTGAGCGAACAGCATTGGTTGAAAGGCGGCGGGATTCCAATGGGGCAGTCGGCCGCTTGGGGCAAAACGCGCGCCGGCATTGAGACAACCCCGTACCAGTTGGCAAAAAACTTCGTCGGACAGGGTCTTCGGGTCGATCTGGGCCAGTTGCTCGTGCCAAATCGGCGTTAACGTTTTAATTCGTTCCCACACCGAAGCCGCGTGATGGGTGGCGATCAACCGGTGCAAACGCAAAAATTGGTTGACCCGCGCTACCTGGTCCGCCGGGGGATTCGCGTGCCAAACCGCCGCCGCTGCATGGATCGACTGTAAGTGACCGTCGACCTTTACAAAAACAAAGGTTAAACAGCCCGTCTGCTGGTCAACCAGTGGACCCCAGCGCGGTCCTAACAGGCCTTCCAACGACATACGATAAACGCCCGGCTCAAGCACCGCGCCGGCCAAAACCAGGCGATTCTCGAAGACGCCGCGCGTGCCTGCCTTTGATGCACCCTCGAACGTCATGGCGGGCGTGGTGCCGGCGGCCGGGATTTGTTCGTAGCTTCTGCCGGTTTGCTCGTTGGTTTTGCCGGTCAGCAGGTTTTCAAGCGTGATCGTGAACGCGAACATTTGTTCGCGCAGGGTGAACCGCCATATGATTTCGTCGGGTCGCATCGCGACATCGTTGTCTACCACCACATGGGGATGGAACCACCTCACCAGTGCCACTGGTTCACCTTGTTCGGGGATTAGCCAAAGCTGGTTGTCGCCCGGCGTCAAAGCATCCGTTAAGGCGGCCGTGTTCAAGGTGACCCTGCCTTTCCGTTCAAAGTCGCATGGCATCGCGTCGTCGCCAAAACGCAGTTGGGCGGGGGCGTGGTAGTAAATGGTTAAACAGCGACGCGCCTCACCTTGCAATGAAAGATCGCTACCCAAAGGCACGAACTGTTCGTTGTCGCTATGCGTACCCAGGTCGCGGATCGATAGAAACAATCCGGGGAGCGCAAAGCGAAAACGCGCGATTCGATCCGAGGGCATGATAAAGGCCAAGTCCATGGTGCGGTGATGGCGGTGTTTCACCACGAATCGATCGGTTTGCTCCTGGCAGTTTTGAGCGGCCTCTTCCGCGAAGTTCGCAGCCGGGCCGATGAAAGCAACGCCGCCTTTGACCGCTTGTAAGCCAACCCAAACTAAGGCGGTCTGTCGTGCCTCCGGCCGCCCTGAGCCGTCGCGTCGCAGTTCTAAAACAAGGTGGCGCATGCCGGATGGACAATCCGTAAAGTCCAAATTAACGCTGTGATCCTCACCTGGATCGATCACCTGGGTTTTTTGCCATGCTTCGCAACGTGCCACCAAACGGAACACGGCGGCCTCATCGGCGGTCTCTGTCTCGTCCCAATCGATGCTCAGGTACATACCTGCGCTCTGGTAAAAGCCGCGCCCTTTCAGCGGCTCCAGATAGGTTCCCTGAAGGCGCAGGGCAGTGGCTTTGGTGCCCGTAAAAACCGCCGCAGCGCGCCCGAACCGCCGGCGAACCACCTCGCCTGGCACCAAATCCAATTCCGTCACATAAAACTCGGGATCGAAGCTTACCTGACGGGTTTTGGTTGCGTTATCGGGAAGGAACTCGCTGAGGATAATGTATTTACCTGGTTCAAGCTGTAGGCCGTGATGATCCGCTTTTTGGTCGGGAAAGAGTTTGCCCCGGGCGATCAGGTCGCCGCCTCGAGCAGGGAACACCAAGAACCGGTTACCGCGTGGCTCTGGCCATAGGTTGTCGGTCCATGTCACGGTTCCTTGGCGACACATTGCGGTAAGGTGCTGAAAGTGTTCAAAGGTCAGTGGGACAAAAGTACCGTTTCGTTCCGGATAGAAGACCGATTCCTGGTCGTCGCGCTTTACCAACCAGGGTTCATGCTGTCGGGGGGGAAGAAAAAGCCCGTAATGATCGCCGTCCCAACGAATCGAGGGGAGAAGGGTTTCCTGTTCGGCAAGCGATCCTTTGGCACGAAGAGGGGTTACCTCGGCTTCGAAATGGGTGAGGAATCCTTGGGTTTGTGCTTGTTGGGCCAAGTCGCCTTGCCACGCGCTGAGGAACCAGCGCGAATAGTAGGCTTTTCCATCATTGAGCAAAGCGTCGCGGGTCCAAGTCGAATGCTGGTCACCGACCAAGCGCACATAGTGCTGCTGCCAAGCCGTGATCGCTTCATCATCATCGATACATGGGATTCCGTGAACCTTTGCAAAGGCGTACATGCCTTTCACCAATCGCGGCAAGGCCACAAGAGGCACGCCGGCTTGAGAAAGGTAAAGTCGCACCATGTAAGACGATTGAGTTAACTGGGGGCTGGGCGGTAAGCGCAGCTTGTGACAAACAAAAAGAAAAGCCTTGAAAAGCGCTTTCCGAGATGAAATGGGAATGGAAAACCCCAAGGCGTCTTCCAGTGGAGCATACACCGCTTTCGTCCCTGTTTGCCCATATTGTTCGGCCAGAACACTGGTGAGGAAGGCGCCAAAAAGGGCAGGCCACCGGTGAAGGCAATCTATCAGGAAGATTGTCGGTTCGTTGTGTTGCCGGTGTTCTTTTAGTTTGTCGCGGATAATACGTTGTGTTGCCTTAAACTCATCCCGGAAGAGGCCCAAATAAGGTAGGTCTCCGTGCCGAACTTTCTTTTGCAGGCCTGCTTCGAATCGATCAAGAATTTTATTCTTCCCCGAATATCGCTCCCGACGCTTAATTAAAGTGCCCATAGGTCCTATCCCTTACGCAAGCTGGTGTTGGTGTCTTTGCACCCGTGTGCTATTGAGGGAGAAAACCAAAAAAAAACAAAGGTTCACTGTTTTTCGAGAATTTTTAAAAAAAACCACGATGCGGCTGAGCTCTGGGGCTCCCATCAAACTTCTATTGGCCTTGAGATGGTGCAGGAACCGGTTTTTTAAAAAAGTTCGTGAGCCCAGGCCTAGGTACTTGGTGCGTTGGAAACCGATTCGGGATGGGGTATGGCGGTGTTGTGCCGTAAGGGGCGGGAACCACGGTCGCAGATTGTCCGTCCGCAACATGGCTCCCAAACCCTCATGAGAAGCTCACCATACGAATGAGCTTCTCCTGGCTGGGTTAGCAGCCTTCGTCACACCAGGTGTTGTCGCCATCAGCGCCTGCTTGACCGTCGCGACCGCCACCGGAGACATCCTCTAGTTCACCTTCTTCTAATTCAATAACTTTTTTTACTTCTTCTTCTTTGGTTTCTGCTTTTTTGTTAGTCATTGCGACACTCCTCTGTAATGATTCAAAAATAATAATCATTGGATTGGTTATGCCTTTTATTGAGCAATAAAGAGGCGGGTTGGTGGTTTGGTGCATGGCGTCCCCACGGCCTCACAAGCGTGGGTCCACGGGGCGTCGTGCGGTTTTAAACAACGGAAATTTGACGCGATGCATCGCTGAGGTTAAACGCCTCCAGCAGTTCACCCTTGGGGTTAAACCGGGTCGTGATACAAGGCTGACGGTTTTCTTCAATGCGAATCAGTGGGCAGTGGATCCCTTGGCAGGCCGGTAAAACCGCGCACTTCTGGCATTGTGAATCGCGTTGGAAGGCCGGTTCGGTCCAGAGCGCCATTTTGTCTGGGTCCAAAACCATCTTGCCTTCTTTATCAAAGTGACCGACGATGTTGTGGTCGGCGGTATCCAAGGCAATCGTGCATTTCATGATTTTGCCGGTGGCCCCAATCAGGAATGAATAGGGGCGTGCGGCGTAACACGCTTGGCGTCCGAATTGGTTGAAGTCTTTGATGGTCAGGATGTTCAAGCCGCGTTTCTTGGCTTCTCTTTTAAGTTCCGATTTAATAAGGGCGCGTTCGCCGCGCGTGCCACACACCTCGAGATTTTCATCATTATCGCCGCCCCATTTACCAACCCCGTGAAAGGCCAAATGGAAACGCGAGTCGCCGCCCATGCCCTTTTGGATCAAGTCCAGGAAGGGTTCCATTTTGCTGTGGTTGTTGCGGTCGAAGTTGACGCGAATGCGAATGGTGAAATCATCTTTGCGTTTCGCCATCGACTTGAGGTTGTTGTAGATCGTTTCAAAGGTTTCGCTGCCGTCACGTGCCGGGCGACTGCAGTTGTGGCTCTCCGGCGGGCCGTCCAAGGTGATTTGGAACATATTGACGCCCCAGGAAAGCAAGGCGTCTGCTTTTTCCGGCGTGAGTAAGTAACCGTTGGTGGTCATGTTCCCTACGAAATGCAAATCGTGCTCATCGGCCGTTTCTTTGAAGAAAGGTGCCAGATCCTTAACCGCCGGGTATCCGTAAAGGGGTTCGCCGCCAAACCAGCTCACCAGCAGGCTGTCCAGCGAATCGATGCGGTCCGTGACCATCTTCTTGACCGCTTTGCGGACTTCGGGCCGCATGGTTCCACGCGCAAATTTCTCGTAGCAGTATTGGCAACGGAAGTTGCAGTCCTCACTCGCCAATAAAATAAGGTGAAGGCTGTTGCTGCGATAGTGTTGACGGCCGAACATCGCTTCAAAACGGCGAAGCTCGTCGGCACCTTCCTTGACCAAGTAACCGCGTTTCGCCAAATAGGCGGTAAAGCCCTCTTCTTTCCCTTCAAAACCCTTGCGTGCCAACATGTCGCGCACCATGGGTGCATCGCTTGGGTCAAAGGCGCTCATGGCGCGGGTCAACGTATTCCAGAGCACCATTTGTCCTTTGTCGGCTTTAGCTCGAACGTTAAATCGAGAGGGCACCCATCGGGTCAATTTGGGTGCGGTTTCTGTTTCGATGTCGACCTGCCCATTGTCGTTTAAGTCGTGGGGGGAGACGGAAAGAATGGTGCTCTGTTGCATGGTGTGAAAATCCTTAGTGTCAACAAGTGTCTTGAAAATATACACATACCGTCGGCTGTGGGCGGCCGTCGGTGGTGGCGATGGTGTTGGACTTTTGGTCTGGTAAAAAATAGGGGTCGATCCATCGATCAGCTCAATGGCGGTGATCACGCAGGAAAACCATGCCGTCGATCGGCACAAAAACCCAAATCGCAATGAGCGAGAATGGTTGAGGATTGGCCGCGTGCGCTTTACCTAAAACGAAGGTTGTGAATGAGTTTTCGTCAGAAGGTCGAGTTTTGTTATGGATGCAGGGTTGCGTTTTTACTTGAAGGTCGTGGCTAGTCTCTTTTAGCGTGTTTACTAGTGGTATATCAAGAGTATTTTTTACGCGGAGGGAGTTGTTTTTGACCTGAATCATAGTTAAGTTGTTTGAAACTAGGTGTTTGTATAGAGTTTAGTTTGGGTGGAGATTTTTGATGTACTTTTCGTAGCGTGGTTGGCTTCGCCTTTCAGGTCTGGTTGTCTTGATATTTCGAGAAATATGGAATATTCAATTGAATTGATTTTTATTTAAGTTTTTAGTGTGTTGATATAAGATTTTTGTTTGAATTAGATTCTGTGATTGGGTTTTGTGTTGGTGGTGTTTTTTTTATTTTCTGTGGGCCGTCTCAAAGATGGGGTCCAAAACCCTTTCTGGCGGTGTGGTTCGCTTTCTGTCAAAAAGCAGGGTCCCGAACCTAGAACCACGCATCTCTTTCGAGTGATTTGTTTCGCTTCATGTCAAGAATCCAGATGCGCTTAAGCCGGATGTGGCATATCAATGTTTGGGTGCCATGTGCTTCGTGCTGGTGAGCATGATGAGGATATGCACGGTTTATATGATGTTTGATTGGTCTCACGTGCATATAAGGGTCGTCTATTCAGGTGCTGTTTTTCCCTTCTGACTGAGTGCCCCTTCCTCCGTCAATGCATTGTTGCTCTGTTACGACCAAGCCAAAAAGTGAGTGTCCTGGCTATGCCCAGGTATTGGCTTGCTTGTAATCCTGCGGACATTCTTTCCAGACACGATTGTGCTAGGGTGGCTGTTCCGTTCCGCGTTTTCAGGGAGATCAGATCATTCAAGGTGATTTGTTACAGGGGTTTGCCTTTCCCTTGCGCGGTGCGGCTTATCCTTTATTCAAAACGTCTAGTGAGGCTGTCTCTTATGGTAATGATGATGATGTTTATGATGTGGTCCGGCGAAATCCGCGTGACCAACGCCGAATCATTGGAAACGGCGCTACTCAATATAGAAACCGGTCAAACCATTGTTTTGGCCGATGGGCATTACGATCTGGCTAAGAGCGAGATTCGCGGTGTGTTGGCCACCCCCTCGCGTCCTCTGACCCTCCGTGCCGAAAACCGGGGTCGCGCTGTTCTGACGGGTGCACCGTTGGTGGTCGACGAATCCCGCTCGATCGTGTTGGAAGGGTTGCGATTTGAGCAAGTACCGCGTCCTGGTAAAGCCGGTGCGGTTCTTGTCAAAGACAGTAGGGGTGTGGTTTTTCAGGCGTGTACTTTCGACTTCGACGAAACCAACTTGACGCGAGCGGATCGACGCCACTGGGTAGTGCTGCAAAACAGCCCGGAAACCCGTATTGATCACTGTGACTTCTACGCCAAAATGACACGAAACGCACGTTTGCGCATTGAACACACCTCGCACCGTGCGGTTGTCACCGGTAACTTGTTTCGAGCAACCGCCTATGCCGACGGTGGGAATGGTTTTGAAACCATCCAGCTCGGTACGGGGGAGGACCAATCATACGGTGTCAATTTGTTCGCCGAAGTATTTGGCAACTACTTCTACGCTTGCGATGGTGAGGCCGAAATTATCTCGGCCAAGACCAGCTTTAACCGCATTTACCGCAATACTTTTTTGAAATGCCGCGGTCAGGTTGTCTTGCGGATGGCAGACCATTGTGAGGTATTTGAAAACTTCTTTCTGAACGACGGCGTGAAGGAGGGTGTCGGCGGCGTTCGCATTCACGGTAACCACAACCTCATCACCAACAACTACTTTTACAAAATGACGTTGCCGGTGTTCCAAACGCGTTGGGGCGATACGGACACGCGTTCCGGCACACGTGAAATCCGGTATCGTGCGACTCACGGCACCCTGGTTGCACACAACACCGTGTTTGATACACGCGCCGGCATTGTTGACTTCGGCGACGGCACCGAAAGCCGTGTTTACCCGTCGATGGACTGGGTCTTTGCCAACAATCTATGGATTGCGCGCGGCCGCGCCTTTTTCGACGGGACAGCGGGCTCCGGGTTGGCATTCCATGCGAACCTGGCCGATCAATTTGATAGCAACGAAGCCCCGCTACTCAACGGCAATTTCAGTGAAGCGGAGATCGAAGTTTTGGCGCAGCACCCCTTGGTGGCGGACAATCACAAGGTCTTCCGCTTGGCGCCAGGCGCGCGTGGCGTGGACGAAGCTGTCATCCTGCCTTTTTGGAACGCTGTCACTGATTTGGATGGGGTTCTGCGCGACGGGGCACCGGATATCGGTGCCGACGAGGTTTCCTCGGCGGGAGCCCTCCGCGTACCCCTCACCTCGAAGGATGTTGGCCCAACAGTATGGAAACGAGACGAATGATTCTGGGCGCCGGCCAAGGACGCCCTTTTTTGAAAGGAGGGCGTCTGCTCCTTGCTCTGGCGTTGGTTCATGAATGTAGTGAAACGAGATAGGTTAATTTGTGATGGGATTTTGCTGCTTTTTGTCATTTGTGTTTGAGGGATTGAATACCCGAGAAAGAGTGTTTACTTTATGTTTGGCTATTTTGTCACTGCAATAATGATAGCGGCTGAGGCGATATTTGGGTTCATGGGCTATAGCACGCCATTGATTTTGAGGAATAGAGGCGCCCTCTTCTGTGACTTCTGAACCATTACTGAGTTCTGTCTTGGCACATATCGATATTGTTATCAAATATTTGCATGGGTTTAGGGGGGGTGTAGAAGAATGTGGGGAAACGTGCTGGGGTGGAAAAGTTAACGATGGTATTTTTTTTGTTTGACTAAGGTTGCAGGTAGGGGTGATGATGGGAGTTGTTCTCATATAATTATGACCGTCCTGAAGTGATCGAGGCGTCTGCGCTGAACTTATCTCGTTATCTTTGTTATTCGATTCAAAGAAGGAGTGGTTCTATGGAACGAAGCGATGCTTTTTTCGCCGGCTGTGGGGTTTTATTTTACATTCTTGGGTTCTTTATGTCATCGGCAAGCCCCATCGATGCACAAACACTTACCCTTCAGCAAAGATATACAAATAAAAGTTATGAATGTAAATGTTGGTGTGGCTATTCGGTTCAGGTCGTTTGCAAAGTGGCGCTGTGTGCGCCAGGATTGATTCCGAATTGTCACACGATGTTTCAAGATGATTGCTCTGATAGTGGTTTTGGTGGGCAGTGTGGTGACTTTTATACTTGGTGCGATGCCTTGTGTGAGGTGCAATGATGAAACTCTCAATTCTACTTTTTCTGACTGGTCTGGGATTCTTCTGTTTCCAATTAACCAACCAAAATCAGGATCGTGAAGCGAGGCCTTCTCAATCGAAATACGATATGATCGCGCTAGACAAAGCTAGGTTTTTGCATGAATTGCTTCAATTCGAGGCTGCTTTACCACTTGAACAAAACGATGAAGCCCTTTTTGACCATCCAAAATTGGCCGTTCAAACACTTTCTGGTTATTTCATTGCCAATGATGATGGAAGCGAATTATACCGGTATCACCTCAATGGATCCCTGGATAAAGTCGTTGCTCGAAAGGGAGAGGGTCCTGGTGAGCTTGGAAGTCTTCAATTTGGAACGCGTATTTATGGCGATCAAGTTGGTTTTTGGGATATTTACAAGAATCAGATCGTTGTCTTTTCTGAAAGTGGAGACTATCAATTTTCCTTGAGCTTTCTTAACCCAGCCCTTACCAAGGGTTCTTGGCATCCCAGCGGTGTCGCTTTCGATTGGTCAAAGCCCGAGCAACTAACATTTGGCAATATTCTCGTCCGCGACGATCCTGAGATTCGTTCGGGTATTGCTGAAGTCTATCGCGATGAACGGGGGCAAGTCACCTTTTTGAAGCTGGTGGCCACCTTTGGAAAAAGGGACCTTGCTCATGAAGCGAAGTTCATGCCGAGTAGCGTTTACAATTTTGCGCTTATTGGAGAAACCTTCTGGTTGGGGAGTCCTGAGTTTTCCACCCTTCATTGTTACAATCTTTCCACGAACAAACTCGATGTCATCCCCGTTTCGGTACCTGAACCTTTAACAACCATTGAGTATGAAGGTGTCGATCCGTCGGATCGCAAAAAACTACACTGGTTGACAAATTACAACGGATTTATCCATAAAATCATCCCTCACCCTGAGATGGTGTTCGTGAAAGTTGGCGTGCGTGGTTATGTACCCTTTTCACCAGATGGGAAGCAACTATTGAAGAAGCGACTGATGAGTGGTTTAAGTGGCTATCAAGACACGTATAATGGGACGATACTTTTTACGGCCAGTAAACGGAACTTTTCACAAATCGAATCAAGAACCGGCGTGGCTTTGATTGACCAAAAACGAGATATGGTTTATGACGAGGATCATCCTTATGTGGTTTTAGCGCGGCTCAAGCTGGAACCCAAAGCGGTTCGAAAGGTGGCGAAATAGCGAGCCGGTTGCGCTTTGGATGATCTTTAATGAAACAACTGAAAACGGAAGATCCGAAAGCGTGTTGGGCGCGGCAGGAACCAACCCCTTGACCTGCCGCGCCGTTTTTGCGCATTACAGCGACTTGACGCCCAGCACCGCGCTGTGGTGCCATTTGACGCCCGCGTAGACGCGTTCTGCGTTGAACACGTAGTCGCGGTAGGCGATTTCAACACGAGGCTCGAATTCCATTTTGCGGTACAGCCGCTGTGAGAACAGGTTGGTCGTGTGACCGACGCAATATTGGAATCCTTTGCTTCGTGCCGTGGCGAAGGTCGCTTCGCACAACTGGGTACTGATCCCGGCGGCGATGCCGGCACCTTGAATGTCTTCTGGTTCGACATTCAGAAACGAGTGGTAGAGCCATTGGCCCTCATTGACGGTTTCTTCTGCTTTGAAACGTTGGTCCATTTCGCCGAACAGGTTCAGCAACGGGTGGAACAGCGGGTCGAGCTCCTGCATGTCGCGGATGGGATCGCAGTGCGCGTAATCCTCGGCGAGTGAGACGCCGACAACGCGGTCGCGCTGCTCATCGACGGCGAAAATGGCGATGCCGTTTTCCATGGCGGCACCGATCAAGTAACAGGCGATGGGTTCGAATTCCTCAACAGGCAAACCGGTTAAGGCCATTAACGGGTTGTCCTTGAGGTACACCCGTGCCAAACAGCCGGCGGCGTCTTCCAAACGCGCCTCGCTTGCGGCTTCAATGGCGATGTGGCCGACACGACCTAAAACCTCTTGTTTTACCGCGGTTAAACTCATAACACGTCCTTTATCGAATGATGTGGCTATCCCGTCGCGCTTAGACGACGGCGGTTTTGGCGGCGGCGCTTTCGACGAGGTCGAGCAAGCGGCCGAGTTGGGTCAGGCTGGAAGGATCGAGCTCGCAGAAGTCGAGGGCCAGGTCGAATTCCTGCTCGATGCGGTCGATCAAGTTGAGGAAATCCATCGAGTCGACCAAACCGGAATCGATGAGGTCGAACTGTTCGTCGGTTTGCTCGGGATCAAGATTGAGTGCGCGCCAGTTCTCGGGAAACTGGGCCAAAATGAATTCCTTCGCACGGGTTCTGAGTGTTCTCAACATGTTTTAATCTCCTTTCGATTTCGAGACGGTCGATTTTGCCGTTGTTGTTCAGCGGCATACTTTCAATGAAATAAAGCTCTTTGAGGATCATGTACTCGGGCAACTGGGTTTTACAGGCGGCCTTAAGCAGGACGGAATCGACCTGGGCGTTGGCGGGCAACACGGCGACGACGGCTTCCTTGCGGCGTTGGTCGAGTGGCCAGGGGACCGCCACGACTTGGTCGCATTGAGCGAGGTTTTTAATGGCGTGTTCGATTTCCTGCAATTCGACCCGATGACCGCGCAATTTGACTTGGTTGTCGAGACGACCCAGGTAAAAGAAACAACCGTGGCGGTAGCGCACCAAATCGCCGGTGCGGTACCAGACGCGGCCGTCCTCGTCGCTGAGGCGCACGTACTTTTGCGCGGTTTTATCGGGATCGTTGAGGTAACCCTTGGTGATTTGCGAGCCGTGCAGGCAGAGTTCGCCGGTATCGCCGTCGACGATGGTGCCGTTCTCGTCGATCAAACAGAAGGACTGATCGTCGAAGAGTTTGCCCATCGGCACCAAGCCGTTGACGCCTTGACCGGGCGACTGTTCGTGCCAGCGGTAATGGGTAATGGCGATGGTGGCCTCGGTGAGACCGTAATAGTTTTCAACGGCGCTGTTGGGGCAGGCGGCCTGCCACTTAGCGGCCATTTCCTCGGTGAGCGGTTCACCGGCGAAGACGGAAACCTTGACGTCAGGGAAGGCGCCGGGTTTGAGCATACGGCGTTTATCGAGCAGGCTGATGATCGAGGGCACGGAGGTCCAGTGGGTGATCTTCTTTTGCTTGATAAAGAAGCCAGGGAGCATGACGGCGTTGGCGGGCAAGGCGACCACACAGGCGCCGACACGCCAGGCCGGGAACAGATCGTGTTTGGAGAGGTCGAAGGTCAGTTCGGGGTGTTGGGAGAAACGCGCCGAGGCGTCGATGTTGCTGTTGGCGAGCACGTAATCGACGTAGGGTCGCAGGTTGTTGTGGGTGACGGCGACGCCTTTGGGGGTGCCGGTCGAACCGGAGGTGAACAAGAGGTAAACCGGTGCCTCGCCGTCGACGTCGGGCACGCTTGGCGCCTGAGTGAGCGCGGCGGGCAAGACGGCGAAACGATGGCGGTGGTGGGTGGCTTGTAACGCGACCAAGCGGCTGTCGTCTTCGAGCCAGACCTGTTGCGTCGGCAGGTCGCGCAAGAGTTGCTCGAGTTGATCGTAGAACTCGCGGCCGACGATGAGGGTGCGCGTATGGGCAAGGTCGAGCATGCGTCGGTTGCGGGCGGGTGGGTACTTGAGGTTCAGCGGCAGGTAGGCTTTGCGGGCGAGGAGCGCGGCCCAAATACCGGCATAGGCGGTGAGGCTGCGACACGCGGCAAGGGCGATGTAGGGCGATGGTTCGTTGCCCAAAACTTGAGCCCAGGCGCCGGCGAGGCGGACAAGTTCGTCGTAACTGGTGACTTGGTCACCGACTTCGACGGCGGGTCGCGTCGGGTAGGCCGCGGCGGCGGCACACATGTCGCGAATGATGTTGGCGGGATCAGACATAATCAGTTCCTTTGCTGTAAGCTAAGTCGCGTGGACCAAAACGTTTGACCGGGCGGTGGCAAGTGGGGAGGGGAAACCACTTACCTGGCACCGATGGGTTTAGGCCGAGACGCGAATATCCGTTGCGCCGAGTTGGTGGTCGACCGCGCGCTCCAAGTGTTGGATGAAGCGACGCAGTGTTCCGGGTGGATGGGCGACACTGATGAAGATGCGGTAGTACTCGTGTTGCAGAACGGCGCGGTAGAAGTGACTGCGCACCCATTCGCGGTTCTCACGGTTGTCGACGGGAATCAACGTACGCACCAGGTAATCCTGGTACTCGTGCTGAAACTGCTCGACGACATCAACAAAGTGACGGAGGTCAAAGGGTTCGGCATTGTAGGCGGCGACGACGTCGTCGTAACCGACACTGCCGCTGCCGTTGCAGTGATCCAACGAAAAGTGACCGATGGTGACGCGTTCGGCTTGGAGCGCTTGCTCCAAGGTAAACAGGTCGATGCGGTCGCGACCCTGTTCGCTCAGTTCGAGGCGCAGGATGGCGTGCATCTCGCCGTTTTCGAACGGGGGTTTCTCTTCATTGACGATCAAGCGGAAGTTTTGTTGGAGCGCCGGATTGCGGTTGAAGGCGCGCACGGCGGCGTTAATTTCGCCGCGCAGCGAGACGGGCTTCGTACCGGGTTCGGCTTCACCGACCTGGTTGATGCGTTGCGTCAAGCCGTAGAGCATGCGGCTCTTCATGGAGAGCAAGGAGGCGATCAGACGGATGATGTAGCGAATGTCGTAACCGGAACGCACGCGCACGGCTTCGCGCAATTCGCTGTTGTCGAGATCGTAGGTTTGGTTGTTGACCAGGATCATGCCGCCGCCGGTGCCGGCGTGTCGTTTCGAGTACCACAACACGTCGGTTTTGCGCAGGGTGCGAAAGTCCTGGCTGGCGTCGGTCCACAGATGATACTGGCGGTAACCGAGCGCCGCGTTTTGTTGCGCGACGAGGTCGCTGATTTTGTTCATGTCCAGGCGTTTGCCGCCGCAGCGTGGTTCGCTGGAGACGAGCAAACAGATGGGACGGTTGCGTTTTTCGGATTCGGTTAAGCCGCGATTGAGGGCGTCGCCTTTGGCAAAAAACGCCGCCGTCAGGTCTTCCTCCCGGAAGTAGAGATCGGGCAGATCGACCATGTGGCGGAACCGACGCGGCAGGTTGTAGTACATCGGCATGTACTCGAGCGGCGTGCTGATGCAGCGCGCCTCCGGGTAGACTTGCCAAAAACGCAGCACCCACTTTTGGAACGAGGTCAGCGTTCCTTGCGTGTAAAACGCGGAGAGTTGCGCACCAAAAACCTGGCGGGCGGTTTCCTCGAACAGCGAGGTTAGCACCGAGAAGACGGTGCGCCCGGTGAAGGGCGCGGCCTCCATGAAGGTGGTTAACTTGCGTTCGTAGGCGAGAACCGTGGCGGGCGGTACCGGCAAGCCGGCACCGTCCAAGTAGAGGTTCTCGATGAGTTGTGGTGTTTTCGCATCGGGTTTCATCGCGGATTCCTCCAGATGCTCGAGGCACCTTCGTCACACTGGTTGTGGGTTATTAGGTTTGCACCATGTGGGCGAATTCGCGATGCAGATCGTGGCGCTCCAGGATCTCTTGGATCCGTTCGTGCCGTTCGTCGGCATCGACCTGTTTGGTTTCCAGAATTTGGTCCAGTAATTCCATGACTTGGCGCCGTTGATCGGGCCCCGGATCGTCGTTACCCGTTTCTTCCGCAAGGGTGCGGATTTGGCGGGTCGGTTCAATCACGCCGTGTTGGTAAGCGTGTGGATCGGGGTTGAGGTTGGGCGTGCAAGCGATAGCGGTTAATACGGAACCGAAGAAGTTGGCTTTACGATTGGCAGACATTCGTATCCTCCAGATAGCTTCATTTGGAAGGGGGAACACGGATGACGAGGTCGGACGCGGGTGGCAAACACTCCGAGTCTCGTTTGACGATGGCGTCCGACCCTGTCCATCACCGGAAGCGCGGCGATGTCCGTGGTCACCCGCAAGGTTCACCGTTGGTGTTGGGAAATGCGGGTTCTCGCCGGCGCAGTGGACGGCAACGACCGGTGGTAAACGCCCCCCGGGTCGTTGCGCGCGATGCGCCGGGTAAACCTAGCGTCGAGGTACGAGCGGGGCGGCCCCCCGCCCAACCCGCACCTCGAACGCCGGGTTGTGGGACCGCTGCCGCCGCGCCGAGGCTACAACGCGGCGGCGGCGGTTATACAGATACAAGGGTCGGGTTGGCGACCAAGCCGGTCGCTTTCGCGGCCCGTTCGAGCACGTCCAAGGCGAAGTCAATATCGTCTTCGCTGTGGCAAGCGGTAATAATGGAGCGCAGGCGTGGCGAGTTAATCGGCACGGCCGGATAAATGATGGGCTGCACAAACAGATTGTCGGCTTGGCAGTGTTTCGTCATTTCCAGCGCTTGCTCCGAGGTTTTACAGATGACCGGCACAATCGAGGTCTCGGTGGACCAGGTATTGAGGCCGATGCGTTTCAGGCCGGCGAGGTAGCGCTGAATGTTGCGACGCAGTCGCGCGACCCGCTCGGGTTCGTTTTCGATGACGTTAAACGCGGCCATGGCGGCGGCCGTTTGCGCGGGTGGCAACGCGGCCGAGAAGATGAAGGCCCGTGCGTTGTGTTTCATGGCGAAGATCAGCTCTTTGCTGCCCGCCACGTAACCGCCCACGCTGGGAATCGTTTTCGAGAGCGTGCCCATTTTGACGTCGACACACGAGGGATCGAGGCCGAAGTGTTCCTCGATACCGTGGCCGCGCTCGCCGAGCACGCCGACACTGTGCGCTTCATCAACCATCAACATGGCGTCGTACTTCTGACACAGGCGCACGACCTCGGGCAGGTTGATGATGTCGCCGTCCATGCTGAACACGGCGTCGACAACGACCAGCTTGCCGGCGTTGCCCGCTTTCTTGAGGCAGCGCTCCAAGTCGGCCATGTCGTTGTGGCCGAAGATCAAGAAACGCGCCCCTGACTGGCGACAACCGTCGACGATGGAGGCGTGGTTGTACATGTCGCCGATGACGACGTCGCCGGGCTTGACCAAGGTCGAAACGGTGGTGACGTTGGTCATGAAGCCGCTCGAGAACACGATGGCGTCGTCGGCGCGTTTAAAGCGGGCGATGGTTTTTTCCAATTGGCGGTGCAACACGTTGGTGCCCGCCAACAGGCGTACGCCGTGGGTGCCGGTGCCGAAACGCTCGATGGCGTCGTGGGCGGCGGCGTTGATTTTGGGGTGGCCGATCAGGTTGAGGTAGGAGTAAGAGGCCAGCACCAACATGCGGCGATCCCCGATTTGGACCCAGGCGCCTTCGCCTTCGGAAATGACGGGTTCGTAGAAGTAAGTACCGTCTTTCTTGGACTGAATATCTTCCTGGCTGAGCTCGGCGATCCGTTTTTGCATAAAGGCCGATTTCGGTTTGGCGACCTCGATGCGCGTGACCGGTACGGCTGCGGGTTCCACGACCGGTGCCACTTCGGGCGCCGCCACCGGTGTTTCAGCCGGCGCGTAGTGCGTGGCCAAGACGTCGGCGTGGTTGTCCACTAAGAACTCGGCCAAGTCGTCGACGGAAGAGAAGCGGAAGAAGTCGGCGGGGTCGAGGTCGAGGTCGACGTCCTGCTCCAGCTTGGTTTTCACTTCCATCACCATCAGCGAATTGAGGCCCAGTTCCAGCAAGTTGCCGGTGCGATCCAGTTGGCCTTTGACGAGGCCGAGGCTTTCGCTAAAGGCTTCGATCAAAAAGGCTTCTAAGTTGTCTTGCAGCGAACCGGCATTGGCGGCCGGAGTGGCGACGGGTGCTTGAACCACCGGTGCCGGCGCCTCGGGCGCTTGAACCACCGGTGCCGGTGCCTCGGGTGCTTGAACCACGGTCGGCTGGACCCGAGGCACTGTTGCTTTAAGCGGCGCACCCCAGCGTTTTTGCACCAATTCGACATAGTTGTCTTTGAGGAAGTCGGCAAACTCGGCGACGGTGTCATGGCGGAAGAAGTCGGCCGGGTCGAGCACGATTTCGTCGGTGTCCAGTTGATTCTTCACTTCCATGACCATCAGCGAGTTGAGACCCATTTCCAACAGGTTGGCGTCCTCGTTCATTTGGGCCGGGGTGACCCCCAAGCTCGTGGCGAACATGGCGACCAGGTCGGTGATTAGCGCGGCTTCTTGGGCGGGCAAGAGTTCGTTGTCGCTCTCGGCGCTTTCCCAAATGCTAGAGCGCTGCGGTTCGGGTGTCGGCGCTGCCTGTACCACGGGCTCGGGTGCGACGACGGGCTCAGGTGTGGCGATGGGTTGGCCCGCTGGAACGGGGGCGGCGAGCGGCGCTTGCAAGGTCAGCGGTTCGGCTTCGGCGGGGGCCCCGCTGTTACAGAACAAGGCCCAGTGCGGCTGTGGGGCAGCCAGGGCGGCGCCAATTAAGGCCATGCCCTGCTTGGGTTTAATGTCCACAAAGGCTTCAGTGCCGCTGCCGCCCTTGCTGCGGTCGGCGAGCATGCCGACTTCGGCCCAGGGACCCCAGTTCAACGCCATCACGCGGCGATTGCGCGACCACGCGGCGGCGGCGAAGCTGTCGAGGTAGGCGTTGGCGGCGGCGTAGTCGGCTTGACCGAGGTTACCCAGCAACGAAGACAAAGAAGAGAACAAAAGAAAGAAGTCCAAGTCCTGGCCCGCTGTTGCTTGGTCGAGCAGCCAAGTGCCTTGAACTTTGGCGCTTAACACGGCGAGGAAGTCATCGACCGACTTGCCGCGAATCAAACCGTCGCGCAGCACACCGGCCGCGTGCACGATGCCGTGAACGTCGCCGACCTTGCGGTGGATCTGTTCGAACAGCGTTTGCACCGCGTCGGCGCGGGTGATGTCGGCACTCATCGGCAATACGGTGATACCGCGTCCGCGCAGGCGGTTAATCACGGCCACGGCCGCCTTGTGTTTGTGGTCGGCGGGCAGGTCGGCCCAGGTCTGTTCGGCGGGAAGGTTGGAGCGGCCGACCAAAATCAAGGAACGCGCGCCCTTGTCGGCCAACCACTCGGCGGTGGTTAAGCCGAGACCGCCGAGGCCGCCGGTTACCAAGTAGGTACCACCCGAACGAATGCGCCACGCGCGCCCGCCGGCCGCCGAAGGTTGCACCCGTGCCAGTTGGGGTTCGAAACGACCTTCGTTGCGCCAAGCGATTTCGCCGGATTCGGTAATCGGTGGTTCATTGAGTAAGGTCGCCGCGCTTTGGCTCAGATCCCAATCGGCGGGAACGTCGACGGCGCGGATTTTCAGCTTGCGGTACTCCTGGCGGGCGACCCGTGCCAAACCCCAGGCGGTAGCGCCTTCCGGGTACAAGACTTCGCCAGGCTGCACGGCAACGGCTTGTTGCGTGACAAGGGTCAAAGCAATCGGTTTCTTGGCGCGTTGGCCGAGGCTGCGCAGCAGGTTGAGGAACCCGCAGCTACCATCTTCAATCCGCAGTTCCAAGTCACTGAGACGCTGCACTTGGCCGTCGGCGGCGTGACAGTTCCACAGGTAGTAGGCGCGTTGGATGGGGCCGTCGGCGAGCACGGTGTCGAGCAGTTGGTTGAACTGTTGGTCGTCGACGGGGTCGATCATAAACCGCGTGTCGTCATTGCGACGGAAACGGCGCCCTGGCTCCACTTCATATACTTGGTTCCCTTGCGCGCTGAGCTGTTGCGCCAGTTGGCGACCCAGACCTTGCGCGTCGCAAAAGACGATAATGCGCTGTCCGTTTTCCGCGACCGGGCCTGGTGCGGCGGCGTTATGCCAACGCATTTGGTGGAAGAAGGGACCCAATTCGGTGGGGATGGCGCTGCCGGCGGCAACCGGCGCGGTCGCCGGTGCGGTGGCTTTGGTTTGTGCGGCAGGTGCCGGTGCGGCGGCGCGTTTCAGCACCAAACCGGTGGCGCTCAGCAGGGTTTGTCCCTGTTGGCCGAGCAGTTTCAAGTCGGCTTGCAGCAGCGAACCATCGGCGCCTTCGCGACGATACTTGTCGAGCGAGCTGTAGACGGAACCGCTGACGGGCGCGTTCACGAGCAGTTCCTTGAGGAAAAAGGGCAAGAAGGGTTCGCTGTCGCCGTCGACGTCGCCGTTACTTTCAGCGAACATGCCGAGCGATTGGAAGGCGCCGTCGAGCAGGGTCGGTTCAATCAGAAAGGGTGAGGGGGCGCCGGCTTCCATGCCGGACGGAACCAGTAAGGCCAAGGCGCTGTCGCCGCTGCTCTGGTATTCCAGGCGGCACACGGTGCGGAAACGCGGGCCGTACTGAATACCGGCGTTTTCGTACCATTGTTGAATGCGTCGCGAAGGCACGCGGTGTTCTTGGCTGTCGAGCAGCTCGGCCATGTTGGTATAAACGGGCATTTGCGCTTGGGCCGGGAACAGGGTTCCCGAACAGAGCGTCACTTTGGTATCGGCCTGTTGGTGTTCCAGCAAAAACACCAAGCCACGATCTTGCGGATCCAGCGTTAACACGACCTCTTCAGCATCGCCGGGTTGCACAACCAGGGGCGCGCTAAAGGTGACGTTGCGCAGCTTGAGCAGATGCGTTTGGAAAAACGCCTGACCGGCGGCCAAAATCATCTCGAGTTGAACGGCGGCGGGTAAAATGCCGGCGCCGGCAACGGTATGTTCGGCGAGCAGGAACTCACGATCGAAGTGGAACCGCTTACGGAACACCTTGGGAGTCAAAGTTTTACTCATGGTAGCCTCTTATATAGAAGATAGTGGCAAGGACGAAGACGCGGCGGTCGGCGGATCGGGTCGGACCGTTTATAACTACGGCCCGTTGGGGCAACCGCAAGCACGGTGACGCTGCCGCGTCGTTCTGCCGGAGATCGGTTAGGTCACGGATTAATCCCAGCTATCGAACAGTGGGTGGCTGATCGGGTTGGCCTGGGTTGGGTCCGCCGGTGCCGCCGCCTTGGCGCTTGAAGTCGCCAGGGTTTCGGTACCGGTTGGTGCGGCCGCGAGCGCCGTTTTGGCGGAAGCGCGACCGGTGGTGGAGGTGGGTGATTCCGCAATGCGGGAAGCGGCGGAAGCGATGGCATTGCTGGAATCGCTTGAATCGCTTGAATCGACCGAATCGATCCAGTAGCGATCCTGTTTGAAGGGATAAGGGGGCAGGCTGATGCGGCGACCGCGACGACCGGTGACGGCGTCGAAATCGAGCGGCACGCCCAAGGTGAAGGCTTGCGCCAAGGCGTCGTTAAGCGTGGCCTGGTCGTCGCTGTTGCGGTGCAAGCTACCGAC
The DNA here is from genome assembly GCA_030429565.1 of Holophagae bacterium. Taxonomy (GTDB): domain Bacteria; phylum Acidobacteriota; class Holophagae; order Acanthopleuribacterales; family Acanthopleuribacteraceae; genus Acanthopleuribacter. The sequence continues at coordinate 215,908 of JAUIFE010000005.1, forward strand.
GGCGAGACCGGGGTAACCGGCTGCTTTGGCGAGTCTGGCCAGCGTGGGTTGCGGGCCGACTTCCAAGAGCAGGTCGACCTTTTCGAGCCGAGCGACATTGGCGCTGAAGCACACGGCTTGACGCAGGTGATCGCGCCAATAGCGTGCGCTGGGGGCGCCTTGGTGGAAGTCGCCGGTGAGGTTGGCGAGCAAGGGGATGTTGGGCGCGTGGAAGGTGAATTGCGCCGCGAAGGTTTCGAAGGCGTCGAGGATCGGGTCCATCAACGGCGAGTGGAAGGCGTGCGAGACTCGCAGCGGTACGACGCGAATGTCGCGTTCACTGAAACGGGCGCTCAGGCGTTGCAGTGCTTCCTTCTCGCCGGAGATGACGGTGCTGCGCGGCGCGTTGCGGGCGGCAACGGTGACGCTCGGTTCGGTTTTGAGATCCTCGAGGATGTCGCTTTCAGCGGTGGCGACGGCGGCCATGGTGCCGACCCCGGTCGGCAACGACTGCATCAAACGTCCGCGTTCGGCGATGAGGTTCAAACCGCTTTCCAGATCAAAGACCCCGGCGAAGCAGGCGGCGGCGTATTCGCCGACACTGTGACCGAGCAGCGCTTGCGGTTGCAGGCCCCAGCGCGACCACAGCCGTGCCAACGACCAGGAGACGGCGAACAGTGCGGGTTGCGCGTTGGCGGTTTGGTCGATGTCCTTGCCGCCCGCGCCGAAGAGCAGGTCGGTCAGGTTGATGCCGCGTCCGTGCAGGATTGCGTGGCAGCGGTCGATGTCGTCGCGGAAGCCGGCGTCATTGGCGTAAAGCTGTTTGGCCATGCCCGCGTATTGGGCGCCCTGGCCGGTGAACAGCAGCGCGGTTTTCAGCTTGCGCGCGTTTTTGGCGCGGCCGCGATACAGTCCTTTCCCTTTGCCCTTGGCGAGCAGGCTGGACAAGCTCGTCGCGTCCTCGGCCACGACCGCCAAGCGTTGCTCGAAGCGGCGCAGGCCGGTGTTGGCGCTGAAGCAGAGGTCGGCGACGTCGCCTTGCTCGGCTTGGCGACTGTAGCTTGCGGCCAAGCTGTCGAGCGCGTCCTCGTCTTTGGCGGACAGGGTCAGCAGATAGGGACCGCTGCTTTGCGGGGCCGGTGTCGCGGCCGGCGCTTCTTCAATGATTAAGTGGGCGTTGACGCCGAGCATGCCGAACGAGCTGAGCCCGGCGCGTAACTTGTCGGAGGGCAGGCGACGCAGGCTGCGATTGACCTCGAATCCATCCAGTTGCAGGGCTGGATTGAGTTGGTCGACGTGCAGACTGGCGGGCAAGGTGCGGTGTTTCATGCTCAACAGGACCTTGTGCAAGCCGGCGATACCGGCGGCCGATTCTAAGTGACCGATTTGGCTTTTGAGGCTGCCGAGCAAGACGCCGCGACTGTCGCGACCATAGACGCGCGTCAGGCCTTTCACTTCGATGGGATCACCGAGCGAGGTGCCGGTGCCGTGCGTTTCGATGAAGGTTACGTCGGCGGGGGTGACCCCGGCCCGTTGCAGGGCGGTGCGCACGACCTCGGCTTGGGCGTCGGGGTTGGGGGCGGTCAGGCGGTTGGCGCGGCCGCCGTGGTTGACGGCACTGCCTTTAATGACGCCGTGGATGCGGTCCCCGTCGGCCAAGGCCTGGGCCAGCGGCTTGAGCAACACGGCGCCGACGCCTTCGCCGGGCACGTAGCCGTCGGCGGATGCGTCGAAGGTGCGGCAGCGACCGGTGGGTGACAGCGCGCGCTGGTTGCTCATGGTCACGTAATACTCGGGTGACAGTGCAGCGTGCACGCCACCGACCAATGCTTGCTTGCACTCGCCTTTTTCCAAGGCGTTGACCGCCAGGTGGATCGCCACCAACGACGACGAGCACAGCGTGTTGACGGTCAGGCTCGGTCCGCGCCAGTTCATGAAAAACGAGAATTGGTTGGCGATTGAGGTTTCCAGGCTGATGCCGCGACTGCCGTTGTTGCGGCCGCGAATGCGCTGCTCGTAGTAGTGATCGTGGCTGTAGCCGACCCACAGGCCGGTGTTGCTGTCACTGGAACCGGCGTAACCGGCATCTTCCAACGCTTCCCAGGCGGTTTGGAAGAAGATGCGCGCCTGCGGATCGTAGCCGGCGGCTTCGCGGGGGCTAATGCCGAAGAACAGCGGATCGAAGCGGTCGATGTCTTTGAGGAAGGCGCCCCAACGGCTGTAACTGGTGTCGTCGCGGTTGGGATCGGCGTCGAACACTTGGCGCCAGTCCCAGCGATCAGCGGGGATCTCGCCGACGGCGTCGACACCGTCGCGCAACAGTTCCCAAAAGGCGTCGAGGTTGTCGGCCTGCGGGTAACGCCCGGCCATGCCGATGACGGCCACTTCAAACGCGCCTTGTGGTTCGTTGGCGGCGTTCGCGGTGGTTGCCACGGGCTGAGGTGTGGCCGGCGCTTCAGTGACAGCGGCCGGCGCTTTAGCGACGACGGGCGCGGGTGCCGGTGCGGTCACCTGGCGAACCACCTCAACCGGCGCCGGCGGTTGAGGGGTTAACGGCTTTGGGCGCGTGTCACCCGCCGCTGTTTGTTGGGGTTGGGCGGCCACAAGGGTTTCGCAGGCTTCGGCGAAGTCTTCCAGCATGTAATCGACGAATTCCAACGGTGTTTGGTATTCGAAGAACACGGTGGGGTAAAGCTTGATACCGGCTTCCTTCTCGACCTTTTGGGTCAAGGTCACCAACATGGTTGAATCCAGACCGAGCGACAGGAATTCGGTTTCGCATTGGTCTTCGTCCAGTTCGACGTCCATCAGCGCGCCCAACCAGGTCAGCAGCACCTCGCGTGGATCGCGTTTGACCACCGCGGCTGTTTCGGTGGCCGTCTCGGTGACATCTTCGCTAGCCGCCACCACGCTTGCCACACTGGGTTCGCTGTAGTCGGCCACCAAGGGTTCGGTCGCGGGTCCGGCGAAGGCGGTCAAGGGCACCTTCTTCGAGACGATGTCTTCAATGACGACGCAGACGCGGCCGTTGCTGTCGAGAATGGTCTGGGTGCAGCGGCTCATTTCCTGATTCCACACGTGGATTTTGCTCTGCGCATAAGCGGCGGCGGGAATGGCGTCGTAGATGCGCACCGAGCCGAGGAAGATGGGAATAAAGGGTTGGCCGCCGGAGCGCACGACCGAGCCGTTGCCGGAGCCGAAGGCGGCAATGGTGGTGCTGTCGAGCATGCCGGGGTCGAGCTTGAGCTCGCGGGCCATGGCGGGCGTGCGTTCGGCACGTTTCAGTTCGGCGAAGGTTTCGTACTCGTTGAGCGAGCTCATCCAGTGGATGTTCTGGAAGAAGGGACCGTGGGTGTAACCCAGTTCGCGCAACACGCGGTAAACCTCGTCACCGTGGGTCCGTTCGCTGCAGCGTGCGGCCCAATCGGCGACGGGCTGGGCGGGTACGGCGGGCAGCGAGTCAAAGGAAATGCGGCCGCGCAACAGTACTTTTTCGTTGCTGCCCTCGCTGACGACTTCGTGCACCTCGAAGTGGCTGTCGGGCTCGACGATGCCGGTGACCCGTTTGCGTTCGCCGGGATCGATGCGCAGTGGTTGCAGGAAGGTGACGTCGCCGAAGCCGGTCACGCGTAACTGGGTGGCGGACTCGACGGCGGCGCGCACGATTTCCAGCCAAGCCATGCCTGGCAACATGGAGGACCCGAGCACGAGGTGGTCGCGGAAGTAAACGTCCGCCATGCTGTAGCTGCACTCGAAGATGATGCGGCGCTCGGCGTCCATGGTAACGCGGTGCAACATGGGGTGATCGTCGGCGTTGGTGTAGCGGCCGGTGACCGAGATTTCTTCCTGGGGCGCGCTAGCGGCTTGGCCGACGGTGTCGGTGACCGGTTCAGCGGTGGCGGCCGGGCTGACGACCTGTTCGGGAGCGGTTTGCGGCACGACGTCCTGGGCTTCCGTTTCAATGACGGGCACCTGGCGCGTCAAGGGCTCGGGCACTTTTAACGTCTTGCGATGGTAACCGATGGAAGGTACGGGCACGCGGCGGAAGCCGGGTTGGACGACTTGACGCCAGTCGAGGGTAGCGCCGCTGACGTAGAGCGCGCCCAGCACTTTATGCAGGCCGACCAACGGGGCGCCGTTTTTCACGAGCAACGGCAACACCTGCGTGTGCATGCGGTGCGGCGGCGGCACCGGTCCCAGGTAAAGTGTGCTGTCGGCTTCGATGTTGTCGAGCGGCGCTTCGTCCAGGTGCAGCGGTTGGCGCACAATCTCCTTAAAGACGGCGGCGATGTCGGCTTCGGATCGTACGGCGGCGGCCAACTTTTGGTGGAACAGATCGTTTTTGGGTAATTTGGCTTTTAATCCCCAGCTTTGGAACAAGCGCAGGTACGTCAGGCCCAGGCAGAACAGCACCATGTCCTCGCGGGCGTTGGCGTTGAGTGGACCGTCTTTGCACAGGGCGGCTTCGATGCTCTCGGCCTGCAGCGGCGGTAATTGGCGGCAGATTTCCTGCAAGTGGCTGAGCAGTTCCGGCATGGCCGCGAAGGTTTGCCGCAGGGTTTCGCGTTTGGCGCGGAAGACGCGCGGATCGAGCACAAAGGCGACCTTGGGTCGGCCGGCTTCGCCGCTGTAAAGCGCGCTGCTGTCGGCACGATGGGGCACGGCGCCCTGTTGGAAGCTGCGCAGGTCGCTGATCGCCTGTTGGCGGTTGGGCACGACTAACGCGAGACGGTGCTGATGGTGCTGACGACCGGCAGTGCTGGTGGCGGCCAGATCGTGAATGCCGGCGCTGGTGGGGTCTTCCAACAATGTGATCCAAGCGTTGACCAGGTCGATCAAACCGGCACGCGTTGGTGCCGACAGCGTTAACAAGGCACTGGGCAAGCTGCTCGTGGCCGGGCGGTTATCGGTGGGCGCTTCTTCTAAGCAGAGGTGCACGTTGGTGCCGCCGAAGCCGAATGAGCTGATGCCCGCGCGACGTGGCTGTTCGTTTTTGCTCCAGGGCCGGCGCTGCAGGTTGGGGTAAAACGGTGATTCGTGGAAGGCGAAACGCGGGTTGGGATCTTCGCAATTCAGCGTCGGCACCAGCGTTTTGTGGCGCAGGGAGAGCACGGTTTTGAGGAAACCGGCGATACCGGAAGCGGAGTGCAGGTGGCCGATGTTGGTTTTGACCGAACCGATGGCGCAGTAGCCGCTGAGTTTGGTGCGGCGACGGAAGACCTCGGACAGGGCTTTCACTTCAATCGGATCACCAATGGTGGTGCCGGTACCGTGCGCTTCAATCATGCCGACGCTTTCGGGGTCGATGCCGTTCTCGCCGTAGACGCGGTGTAACAGTTCGATTTGTGAATCCATGTCGGGAGTGGTGATGCCCATGGTGTGGCCGTCGTTGTTGGCGGCGGCGGCGCGGATGGTGGCGTAGATGGAATCGCCGTCGCGCATGGCGGCGGAAAGTGGTTTGAGCAGGACGGCGCCGGCGCCTTCACCAGGTACATAACCGTTGGCGCGGCGGTCAAAGGTCCAGCAGCGGCCGTCGGGCGAAAGCGCCCGTGTTTTGCTGAGCATGACGTAGGTCAGCGGATCGATGAGCAGGTCGACGCCGCCGGCAATCGCCATTTCGCATTCGCCCAAACGCAGGCTGGAACAGGCGTTTAACAGCGCCGTCAGCGACGACGAGCAGGCGGTGTCGACGACCAGTGCGGGGCCGTGCAAGTTAAAGCGATCGGCGACCCAGGCGGCCATAAAATTTTGGCTGCGGCCCAGCAACGAGGCGCGGTTGATCGGCACTTGGCGCGGCGACTCGGCTTCGCGCAGGGAGCGGAAATAGTCGCGGCCGTAGTCGTTCATGCGGCCGCCGATAAAAATACCGGTCTGGCGGCGTTCGTTGCAATCGGCGCCGTAACCAGCGTGGTCGAGGGTTTCGCGGGCGACTTCCATCATTAAACGCTGTTGCGGATCGAGCACGGCCGCTTCTTCGTCGCTGAGGCCGAACATGTTGGGATCAAAGTCGAAAATGTCGTTGAGGAACGCACCCCAGCGGCCGTATCCCAAACCGGGCGCGCTGTTGTTTTCGCTGAAGTAGGCGCTTTGCGGCCAGCGACTTTCGGGGACTTGCCCGACCGATTGGTGGCCGTTGTTGAGATTTTCCCAGTAGGCGCGGATGTTGGGCGCGTCCGGCAGGCGACAGGCCATGCCGACGACCGCAATCGGTTCCTCGAAGACCGCGCCGGCTTTGCGCGGAGCGGATGGTGCGACCTCTTCGCTGCTGTTGGCTTGGGCGGCTTTCGTCGCCGCCAGCAGGACGACGGCGGCGCGCTCGGACAACTCGTTCTGTTGAAAGAGTTCTAATATTTTGCGATGCATACTCATTGGGGACTCCCACGATAAAAATTAAGGCTGGAACATACCCGCGTCGGCGTCGGCGTTGCGGTCCGGTGAGGCGGCGAAGCAGGGCGGGTGGAAACGGACGGGTGAGGGCGAAGACTGGAGGGGACGTCGGCTGGGGCCCGGTGCGCCGTCGCGCAAGGTCGACGACGCATGTGGGTCAGCAAGTTTTCACAAAGAAGTTCATAAGCTGCCTACCTCCAATGGGTTGTTGGCGACTTGACGGTCTTCTCGCAAAACCTGTTCGGCGTCTTCCAGTGACAAATCACCGAGCTTGAGGCGTCGCAGAATGCTTTGAATGCCGTCGTCTTCGCTGAGATCGAGTATCGCGGCCTGGGGCGCGGCGACCGGGGTGGCGGGTTCGGGGCGGGTTGGGGTCGGCGTCGCCAGGGTGGGTTCGCTTGCGGGCACGACCGGTTCGGGTTGCGGGGCGGGGTTGGCGCGGGGTTGATCCGCGACCGGGGTACTGGGTGTTGCGCTCAGGTTCTCGGCCGCGAAGCGACCCAGTTTGCGCAGGGTGGGATAGCTGATGACCACGTGTGGCTCAATCGAGCAGCCGTAGTGCTTTTCCATGGCGGCGACGGTGTCGGCGATGAGCAGTGAGTCGAGGCCCATCTCGGCGAAGTTGTCGTCGAGCGGCAAGTCGTCGGCGTCGACCTTGAGCACGTCGGCCAGTAGCGTGCGCACCTGTTCGACCTCGGCGTCAACATTGGCGACACCGGCGGCGGCGCTGTTGGCGACCTGGATCGCGGTGGGCGCGGTCGCCGCGGTGCTAGGTGCCGGCGGCGTGGTTGCGGCCGTTGTGGCCGGCGCGGTTTTGGGATCGACGGCGGCGAGTTCGGCCGCTGCGGCATGGTGGGCGGCGACGAGGTTGAAGAAACCGTCGGCGTCGACCGGATCGGCGTTGTTGAGAATGATTTGGCAGGCCGAGCCCTCGGCCAGCGCGTGGTAGAACGCCGCCACGCCGGCTTCGGCGCTAATCGCCTGCAGCGGACCTTGATGGTTGTGGCCGGCGGAAAGACCAGTGTCGGCCCACTCCGGCCACACCAGGCTAACGACCTTGGGTGCGCCGGCGGCGCGGCTTTGCTCGGCGTGGTGGTTTTGCCAAGCGTTGCCGGCGGCGTAGTCGGTCATGCCTTTGGCGAGGCGCGGGCACAGGCTGGAAACGGAGGAGAACCAGACAACCAGGTCGGCGCCGGCGTCCTTAGCGGCGTTGTAGAGCAAGCTCGAGCCGGTGACTTTCGGGGCCAGGATCGCTTGGAAGCGGTCGTCGTCTTTGCCGCGCAGGGAGCGTGGCGGGTCGGCGATGCCGGCCGCGTGGATGACGCCGTCGACCTTGCCGAAGCTGGTGACGGCGGTGTCGAACAAGCGCGTCACTTGGTCCGCATCGGCCAGGTCGGCCGCCACATAGCGAACCTTGCCTTGGGCTTGCAGCGTCGCCAATTTGCGTTCCTTGTCGTTGCTCGCGTCGGCAAGGGCTTTCGTCGCCACCTGTGAGCGGCCGCTAATTACCAGTTGTGCGTTGTAGCGCGTCACCAGGTCGGCGGCGACGGCGTAACCCAAACCACCCAAGCCGCCTGGCACGACGTAGACGCCGCCTTGGCGCAACGGCGCGTTTTGGTTTGGGTTCCGGCGGCTGTCCCAACCGCGTTGCAGACCGTGACCGTCGCGGAACATGACTTCCCGGCGCCCATCGGCGGTGCCGGCGGCCGACCACACTTGGCTGCAGACCTCACCGAGCCGTTGCTGATCGAGCAGAATCGTTTTCCAATTGAATTGGGTCTGCTCGGCGGCGAGCGCGGCGGCGACGGCGCTACAGAGTGCCTGTTGCGGCGTGTCGACCTCGGCGATCACCGCCAGGTTGAGACCGGTGATTTTGGCTGCGATCAACGCACGGGTCAGTTGCAGCATGGGTAAGGCCGCTGTTTCGCCGCTCAAGTCGGCGGTCAGGTCGGCGTGCACGATGAGGCCGGTCGCATCGGTGGCGGCGATGAGCGACACCAAGGTCGTCAGCGCCTCTTCGTCGAAGCGCGCGCTGTCATCGCTACGGCCGAGTTTGGCGGCTTGGCGGTAGATCACCTGATTGCCGGCGGTTTCCAGGAAGTCGGTTAAGACGCGGGCCTTGCCGGCGGCGCCGTCGAGCACGAACCAGGTGCCGACCAAACCGCGAGCGCTGGGGGCGGCCGCCGTCCAAATCGGTTGTTGTAAGCGAAAGCCTTGGGCCGGAGGCAGGCCGACAGCGGGTCGCGTGGCGGCGATTTGGGTCGGTGTTACGGGGGCGGGTTGGCCGGTGAGTGCGTCTTTCCAGAGGCGCTTGCGTTGGAAGGGATAGGTTGGCAGGGTAACGCGACGGCGTTGGAAAGGTGCGTCGAAGGCAGCCCAGTTAATGTCAAAGCCGGTTTCGTAGAGCGCCGCCAGGTTTTGCAGGAGCACGCGCCAGTCGCCGCCACGGCGTTCCAGACTGTGGTACCAACCGAATCCTTCGCCGAGCACCTTGCGACCCATGCCGGTCAGCACCGGGTGTGGGCCGACCTCGAGGAAACGCGTGCAACCTTCGGCGGCCAGCGTTTCCATACCGGTGGTGAAGGCGACGGCGTGGCGCAAGTGACGGCACCAGTAATCGGCGTCGGGCGCTTGCTGCAGACGCTGTCCGGTCAGGTTCGAGATGAGCGGGATCCGCGGCGCACGCATGGGGACCTTGGCGGCGGCGGTGCGGAATTCGTCGAGGATGGGGTCCATCAGCGGTGAGTGGAAGGCGTGTGAGACGCGCAGGGGAACCACGGTCAGCGCTTTGTGTTTACCGCGTGCCACGAAACGCGTCAGCGCCTCGTTGTCGCCGGAAACGACGGTGTTGGTGGGTCCGTTATAGGCGGCGACGGCGAGCAGCGGTTCGTCGGTGAGCAGTGGTGCAACGGCGTCGGCGCCGGCTGCGACGGTGACCATGCCGCCACGTTCCAGTGGCAACGATTGCATCAGGCGGCCGCGTTCGGCGACGAGGCGCAGGGCATCGTCACGGTCGAGCACGCCGGCGATGGTGGCGGCGACGAACTCACCCAAGCTATGGCCGAGCACCGCGTCGGGAATCACACCCCAAGACAACCACAGTTGCGCCAAGGCGTATTCCAGGGCGAACAGCGCGGGTTGCGCGTTGCCGGTTTGGTGGATCAGGTCGCGGTGGTTAGCGTCATAGAGCAGGTCGAGCAGCGGCACGTCCAGCAGCGGGTCGAGTACGGCGGCACATTCCTGCAGCGCGGTGCGGAAGGTCTCGTGCCCTTCGTACAACGCGCGGCCCATGTCCGGCCACTGGCTGCCCTGACCGGTGAAGATCATGGCCAGTTTGCCGTCGTCGCCCGCGGCGACTTGGCTGCCGTCGCGTTGGCGCCAAGCGCGCAGTTTCTCCGTCAATTCCGTCGTGTTGGAACCCGTGATCGCAAGGCGGTGGTTGAAGTGCGCGCGACCGCTGTTGGCGGTGAAGCACAGGTCGGCGCCGCTGTCGGGCAGGGAGGCGTCGAGGTATCGGTCAACCAAGGCGTTAAGCGCGGTGCTGCTCTTGGCGGACAAGGCCAGCACATGCAGCGGGCGTTCCACGCTGTTGCGCGGGGCACGTGGCAGCGGTGCTTCTTCGAGAACCAGGTGACCGTTGACGCCGCCGAGACCGAAGGAACTCAGACCGGCGCGGCGCACGCCCTCGCGTTCACGCCACTTGCGCAAACGCGTGTTGACGTAAAACGGGCTGTTCTCCAGGTTCATGGCCGGGTTGATTTCGTCGACGTGCAGGCTGGGCGGGATCTGTTTGGCTTTGAGGCTCAACAACACTTTGATCAGGCCCGCAATGCCGGCGGCCGGTTCCAGGTGGCCGATGTTGGATTTCAGCGAACCAACCGCGCAGGTTTGCGGGGTGACGCCGTCGCCTTGGTTAAAGGCTTGGGTCAGGCCGACGACTTCGATGGGATCGCCCAGTGAGGTGCCGGTGCCGTGGGTTTCGACGTAGCTGATGGAGGCCGCGTCAACACCGGCGTCGGCGTGGGCGCGGCGGATCAGGTCGGCTTGCGCGCTGGAGCTGGGCACGGTTAAACCGCTGGTTTGGCCGCCATGGCTGACAGCGATGCCGCGAATAACGCCGTGGATGTGGTCGCCGTCGGCGAGGGCCCGGTCCAGTGACTTGAGCAGCACCAAGCCGGCGCCTTCACCTGGCACGTAGCCGTTGGCGTGTTTCGAGAAGGTGTGGCAGCGGCCGTCGGGTGAGACGGCACGCAACCGGCACAGCGATTGGTAGTAGGCCGGTGATAATCCGGCGTGGACGCCACCCGCCAGCGCGCTGTCGCATTCGCCGCGACGCAGGCTTTCGATGGCCAGTTGCAGCGCGGTCAGCGACGACGAGCACAGGGTGTCGACAGTCAGGCACGGGCCGCGCAGGTCGAGGAAGTAGGAAATACGGTTGGCGAGGATCGCGTTTTGGTTGCCGAGCCCGGAATAGGCGTCGAGCATCGCGCCGATGTGGTGCTCGCGGTAGTGGTTATAACTGGCGCCGATGAAGATACCGGTCCGTTGGGAGGACAGTTGTTCCGGCGCGTAACCGGCGTTCTCCAGGGTTTCCCAGGCGCATTCGAGCGCCAATCGCTGCTGTGGATCCATGACCTCGGCTTCGCGAGGGTAGAGGCGGAAGAAGGCGGCGTCGAACTGGTCGAGGTCGGCAAGGAAGCCACCGCGTTTGGTGTAGATGCGGTCTTTGGCGTTGGGATCGGCGTCGAAGTAACGTTCGATGTCCCAGCGTTCTTTGGGGATGCCGTCGACGGTTTCGCGACCTTCGGCAAGGTTGTGCCAGAAGTCGTCGAGGTCGGCGGCGCCGGGGAAACGACCGGCCATGCCAATGACGGCCACGGCCTTGCCGTCGGGACGGGGTTCACTTTGCGTGAGCCGTGCCGGTGTGCTGATTTTGAGCACTTTGGTGGGCGTGTTCGCTGTCGGTACCGGCGCCGTCGTTGCCGGCTTGGCGGCCTTGACGCTAACCGGTGCGGCCGGTGCGGTCGCTGTGGGGGTCGGCGCCGGCGCTGATTCGTTGCCGAAGGTCACACCGTAGTGGTCAATCAGGGCGTCGCACAGGTTGTTGACGTTGGCGTAGTCGAAGAACAAGGTCGGTGGCAAGGTCGTAGGGCACAGCGGCTGCAAATCGTCGACCATCTTGACGGCGAGGATTGAATCCAGGCCCAGTTCAAGGAAGGGTCGTTTGCGATCAAAGCGGTTGCGTTCCAGTTCCAAGTGGCGGCAGACAATGTCGCTGATGCGCTCGGCCAGCGGTGCGCGGTTGATGGGGGCGGCGACGGCGCTGTCGGCGGCAACTGCAACCTGATTGGCCTGGCTCGGTGCGGCGGCAACGGTGGTTGTGGTGGTGGGGACCATCTTGACCAGCGCTTCGGCCAAACGTTCGGCGTTGGCGTAGTCGAAGAACAAGGTTGGCGGCAAGGTCAGTTCCAGGCGACGGTTGAGGTCGTCGACCAGCTTGACCGCCAGGATCGAGTCGAGCCCCAGTTCGAGGAAGGGTCGTTTGGTGTTGACGCGGTCCATTTCCAGGTGTTCCTGCATGACCGCGCAAACCATGGCCAGCGCTTCGTTGCGGGTCATGCCTGGATTGATTTGTTCGCGCACGGGTTGCGGTGGCTGACCGGCGGCGAGGCGGCGCCCTGGCACGACGAGGTTGGGACCGCCGATGATCAAGCCGCGCCGCATGGCTTCCAAGGCTTCGACCGTGGTCAAGGGTTCGTAACCGCGAGCGCGCGTCGTGGCCGCCAGGTCGGCGCCCATGCCGACCCCGCCCCACAGACCCCAGTTAATGCTGAGCGTTGGGTAACCGGCTTGCACGCGGCGGTAGGCGACGGCGTCCATGAACCGGTTGGCGGCGGCGTAGTCGCCTTGGCCGAGGTTGCCGGTGACGGCGGAGAGCGAGCTGAACAGCACCAGTAACTTGGTATTGCGTTCGCGGGTGATGCGGTCGAGGGTAATGGTGCCTTCGACCTTGGGGCCGGTGACGGCGTTGAAGTCGGCGACCTTTTTGCTCTTGAGCAGGCCGTCGCGGACGACGCCGGCGGCATGGAAGACGCCGTCGACATAGCCGAACCGCGTTTCAACGCTGTCGAAGACTTGGCGCATCGATTGTGGATCGGTGACGTCGCCGCGATAGACGCCGACTTCGGCACCGAGCGTTTGCATTTCGGCGACGGCGTTGTGAATGGGGTGGGTGACGTCTTGCGGCAGGCCGCCGCGCGAGATCAGGGCCAAGCGTGCCTTGGCCGAACGGGCCAACCAGCGCGCCACTTCCAGGCCGACCCCGCCGAGGCCGCCGGTGATCAGGTAAACGCCGCGTTGGACCAGGGGCAGCTCGTCACCGACGTTGTCGGCGACGACTTCGAGTTTGGGGACCAGGCGTGAGTTGCCGCGCAATGCGACTTCGCGGTCACTGACGGCATGGCTCAATTCAGCCAGCAGCGGATCGAGCAATTCGTTGCGGTCGGCGGAGGACAGGGAGACGGCGCTGCATTGCCACGAGGGGGCCTCGTTGGCGAGCACGGCCAACAAGCCGTGGGCGCCGGCGTGGGCCGGTTCCAACAACACGACCGAGGCCGGATAAAGCGCCTCGCGCATCAGGTTGCGGGCGACGTGGTGTGGGTTTTGACTGCTCAGCAGAGCTTCGCCTGCGTTGGCTTGCGGTACTTCCGAGTTCATGGCCTTGAGCAGGTTGTCGAGGAAGCTTTGGACCGGGTCGTCGGCCTGGGTTTCGCTGTGAATCAAGGCCCCGCCGGTGGTGACTAAGCGGAACGACAGTGGCGCGGTGCCGTAGTGTTGCAGCATGGCTTGGACCAGCAGGAACAGTTCCTCAATGGCGAGACCGTCCTCGCCGTGGGCCTCCTCGCACAACAGCACCAAAATGGCGGCGGGTTGTCGCCCGCGCTGCGCGAGTTCGGCACAGAGACGGCGGTAGTGGTCGGCCTCGGCGCGGTTCATGCTGAAGTGGTTTTGGTCGGCGTGGAAGCTCTTGGCTTGGGCGACTTCAATGATGTCGCAACCCTTGCGGCGCAGGGATTGAATGATGCGTGTTTCGAGTGGGTCGTTGCCGCGAAAGACCAAGTGCAAGCCGTCAAACGGTTGCTCGGGCCCGGACAATGCGGCCGGTTGCCACGACTGGCGCAACAGGTGGCCCTCCTCTTCGGGTACGGCGGCGGTCGGCACGGGTACGCTAACGGTGGGTGCGTTGCGTTTCATTGGTGCGCGGAAGCCGATGCCGTCGACGGCGGCCAGCACGCGACCGTCGCCGGCGCACAGCGTCAGTGAACCAATGCCGTCCTGGGTGCGGTTGCCCACCAGAACCAGGTCACCGGTGAGGGCGGCGAGGTCGTGGTAGCGGGTTTGCGCGAAGCTGTAGGGCACGGGAATGGCGTCGAGATCGGGTTCGCGCCGTTGTGTGAGGGCGGCGAACCCGCGCAGACCGTTGTCGACGGCAATCGCCAAGCGCACGTCCTCGGGTAAAGCCGCGTCGAGGGCCAGGTCGAGTACGAAGCCGCTGTCGCTGATCGACAAGGCGCGTTGGCAATCCAGCATGCTGCCGACCGTCAACCCTCGTTGTGCCAGCCAGGTGTTAACCTGTTGCAGGTCAACGATTTGGTTGTGGCGTAAGCGCAATTGGGCCAGGTCTTGACGATGGTCGTCGAAGGTGTCTTGGACCAGTTTGCCGCGTGCGTGTTCGCGGCGACCTTCGTCCGAGGTCAAGCGGAATTGCAGGGCGCCGTCGGTGCCGCGTTTAACCGAGAGATCAACTTCAAGGCCGCCTTCGCTGTCGACGATCGGGTGGCGCAGCAAGAGGTCTTGCAATTGGTGCTGCGGGTGGTTGAGCAACCGCGCGGCGGCGAAGACCATTTCCATGACGGCGGCGGCCGGTAACACGGCCTGGTCGAAGAGCTGGTGGTTGTTGAGCAACGCGTCGTTGCGGCGGCTGAAGGTTTTGCGGAAGCGCGCGCCTTCCAGGTCGGCGCATTCGCGGTCGATGAGCGCGTGCAGGCGGGCCGCAACCGTTTCGGTTTCGCGTTCCTCTTCGGGTTGAACGTGGAAGCGACGGCGTTCGAAGGGGTAAGTCGGCAGCGCGATACGGCGTGGTTGTTGGCCGTGACGGGCGGCGGTATCGGCTTCGTAGCCGTCCCAATCGATGTCGACCCCGTTGACGAAAAGCAGCGCCAAGACGCGTTGGGTGGCAACGTCGTCGGTCTTCTTAACCGTGGCCTGCGCCAGCAACGGCAGGTAGCGGTCTTCCCAGCGCGTGCCGCGACACCAGCGTTTGAGTTGGGCGTGATCGGCGTGGCTGAGCAGGTGTTGAACCGCACGTTGGTGGGCGTCACGCGTTTGTTCACCGTCGCCTGGCGTCTGGAAGACGGCCGGATCGTCGCCGGCGGCGCGCAGGTGTTTGGCGAGCAGGACCGGGTTCTGGCAGACGACCGCGCGGCGGTACTCAAAGCGACCACGACCGGTGTTGGCGGTGAAGAAAACGTCTTCGATGTGTTCGGGCTGATGGGTTTCCAGCCAGGTTGCCATCTCCTCCGTCATTTGATCCAACGCCGCTTGTGAGCGGGCTGAGAGCACGAACACCCGGGCGCCGTCCGCCTTAGGGCGTTGCGGCGGCGCCGGTGCTTCGGCGACAACCAGGTGGGCGTTCACGCCGCCCATGCCGAAGGCGCTGATGCCCGCGACCTTGTTTTCGGCACGCCAGGGTTTCAGGCGGTTATTAATATAGAAAGGCGTGTTTTCGAAATGGATTTTGGGGTTGGGCGCTTGAATGTGAAGGCTGGGTGGTAACTCACTTGCTTCCATTGATTTGAGTACCTTGACCAGGCCCGCCATACCGGCCGCCGGTTCCAGGTGGCCCAGGTTACTTTTCACCGAGCCGAGCGCACAGAACTGGCGCCGTTCGCTGTCGAAGGCTTTGGTAAGGCCCTGCACTTCGATGGGATCGCCGAGCGAGGTGCCGGTGCCGTGGGCTTCCACGTAGCTCAGCGCTTCGGGTTCGGTTTTGGCGTCGCGCAAGGCGTCCTGAATGACTTGGACCTGGGCTTCGACGCGGGGGACGGTGAAGCCACCGGCGCGACCGCCGTGGTTGACGGCGGCGCCGCGCAACACGCCGTAGATGGCGTCGCCGTCGGCAATGGCGCGATCCAACCGTTTCAACAGGGTCACGGCGACGCCTTCGCCTGGCACGTAGCCGTCGGCTTCGGCGTCGAAGGTGGCGCAGCGGCCGTTCGGCGACAGTGCTTTGAGGCGGCTCAGCGAGCGGTAGTACCAAGAGGACAACGCCGCGTGGACACCGCCGACAATTACGTAGTCGGATTCATTGCGGCGCAAGCTCTGCATTGCCAGGTGGATGGCGACCAGCGATGAGCTGCACAGGGTGTCGACGGTCATACAAGGTCCGTTGAGGCCGAAGGCGTAGGACAAGCGGTTGGCGAGGATTGCGTTGAGGTTGCCGAGGCCCGAGTAGACGTCGACGTCTTTTAAACCGATGGCGTCGCGGTAGTGTTGGTAACTGGCGGCGATATAGACGCCGGTTTTACTTTGCGACAAGGTACCGCCCGCGTAGCCGGCGTGCTCACATGCTTGCCAGGCCACTTCGAGTAACAGGCGTTGCTGAGGGTCCATCCACTTGGCTTCGCGTGGCGAGATGCGGAAGAACTCGGGATCAAAGCGGTCGATGTCGTCGAGGAAACCGCCCCAACGGCTGTAGGTGCTGTTTTCACTGCTGGGATCGGTCGAGAACCAGCGGTCGACGTCCCAACGTTCCTTGGGTACCTCGCCGACGGCGTCGACGCCGTTGCGCAGGTTCTGCCAGAAGGCGTCGATATCAGCCGCGCCGGGGAAGCGACCCGCCATGCCGATGACGGCAATCGCTTCGCTGTCGTCGCCGGCGGGTGTTTCATCGCCGGCGCTAACGGTCAGGGTGACGGGTTCTTGCTCGGCCGAGGCTGCGGGCTTTTCGTCTTCAAGTGAAACGACCGCGCCGGCCGGGGCCGGCGTAGCGGCACTGTCGACGCCCATCAGGTCGAAGACCATGCCGACGGCGGCTTGGTTGTTGGCCGGCTCGGGTTGGCTGCGCGCTGTAACCAGTGGCGTAGCGGGTGTTTCCACCACGACTTCGGCGGCGGGTTCTGCTACTGTCGCAGCGGTTTGTTCCGGTGCAGCGGTGCCTGGCGGCACGACCTGGTATTCGTCGACCAAACCTTCGACCAGCTCGCCCACGGTGGCGTATTGGTAAAAGGTGGTCGGTCCCAGTTCAACGCCGAAATGTTCACCGATGGCGTTGGCGAGCCGCACTGAAAGGATCGAGTCGATGCCGAATTGACCGAACTCGGAATCCCATTCCAAGTCTTCGGCTTCCAATTTGAGGTTTTCGGCCAGCAGCGCGCAGAGTTCGCGGCGTACGGTGGTTTTGTCGGCGGGTCCGGCGGGTTCGGCGACGGGGGCGGCTGCTTCTGCAACGGTTACCGTCGTTTGCGGCGCTTGACGAACTTCCTCTTGCAGGTGAAGCGCTTCGCCGCTGAATTGAGCGAACACGTGTTGGGCGCTGTCGTCGGCCAAGGCGGCGGCGAACAGGGCGGTGCCGGTCGCGTTGTCGATGGCCTTGAAACCGCGTTTGGCGACGGCGTCGACCAAGTCGGTGCCCATGCCCACCTGTGACCACAGACTCCAGTTGAGCGCGGCGGCTTTGACGCCGTCAGCACGCAGGCGGTGGGCCAGCGCGTCGAGGGCGGCGTTGGCGGCGGCGTAGGTGGCCTGGCCCAGGTTGCCGTAAACCGAGGTGGCGGAAGAGAACAAGGTGAAGAAGTCCAAGTCCAGTTTGGCGCAGGCCTTTTGCAGTGCGTCGGCGCCGGCCAGTTTGGGGGCGAACACGGTGCGCCAATCGTCGCCGTTGACCTGTTGCAGCAGGCCGTCGCGCAGGACGCCGGCGGCGTGGACGACGCCGTTGAGGTTGCCGAAGTGGTTGACGACTTTTTGGACCAGGCCGGCGACGGCTGTTTCGTCGCTAATGTCGAGGGCGACCGGCACCACGGTGGTGCCGGCGGCGGCCAGACGACGCAGCGCCACAATCTTGGCGTGGTCGCGGTGGCCGGCATCGGCGGCGACGGCGTCCCATTCGTTTTGCGGTGGCAGCGGGCTGCGGTTGACCAGCACCAACGTGCGGGCGCCTTGGGCGGCGAGGTATTCGGCCAAAACCAGGCCGATCCCACCCATGCCGCCGGTGATCAGGTAAATGCCGTCGCGGCGGATGCTGTCGGCCTTGGGTGGGGCTTGATGCGGCACCATCCGTGGCAGGTAACGGGTGCCGTTGCGCAAGGCGACTTCGGCGGCGCCGCCGTTGCCGACGATTTCAGTGAAGGCGGCGTCGGCGACGGTTTGGGTTGTGCCGGCGGGCAAATCAACGGCGCGGCAAGTCAAGCGCGGCATTTCGGTGCGAATCACGCGGGCCAGGCCCCAGTTGGCGGCGGCCGCGAGGGAAAGTTCGGCCGCATCGCCGTCAACTGCTTGCGCGTTTTGGGTCAGCAGCCAAAGTTCGTCGGGTCGCTTGGCGCCTTGGCCAAAAACGGCGGCGATGTGGGCCAGTTGTAGGGCGTCGCTGCAGGTGACGTCGTCCGTGTGCCAGGTGTAGATCAGCGCCGCCAAACCCTTGCCGCCGATTTGTTCGCGCAGCGCTTGTAACTGGCCGCGTTCGCCGGGGACGATGACGGCGTCGTTGCTGTTGACCACAAAAGCATCGCCTCGGCTGACGGTGAAAACGTCGCAACCGTGGTCGCGCAGCATCTCGGCCAAGCGGATGCTCCAGGCGCTGTCGGCAAAAAGCAGGGTACGACCTTGCGGCAGATCGCGCGCGACGACCGCGTCAGTTGCTTGCCAGGTCAATTGTTGGTGCCAGGCGTTGTCGGCCGTCGGCTTGGCGGGTAAGGCTTTGAGGAATACGCCTTTGGCTTCGGCCAAAACGCGACCGTCTTCGCCGAGCAGGCTGACGTTGCCGGAAAGGCTGCCGTCGTGGTGGCGGCGCGTGCTTTCGGCAAAGACGCGGACCAGACCGTTGACGCGGTCGTAAACGTTGAGCTGGTCGATGGAGAAGGGCAGCGTCAGCGGATTGTTACTTGGCAGCAAGCCGGCAAGGCTTTGCAAGGCGCCGTCCATCAAGCAGGGATGCAGCAGGAAGTGGTCGTCATTGAGGCGGTCACAACCACTGGTTTCGAGCTGGTTCAGCGTTTGCGTGTCGTTGTGGGCGATGGCGCGGATGACTTGGAAAAGCGGCCCGTATTGAATGCCGTGTTGTTGGTAGAAGTTGTAGAAGTCGGCGGGCTCGCGGCTTTCGTTGCAGGCGCGGCGCAGGGGCCCGATGGCGAGGGTTTCGGGTTGGGTGGCGGTGGCGGTTTCGACGCGACCGCTAGCGCAGCGCTTCCAATCGTCGTTTTCACGGCGGGCGAGGATCTCGAAGTCGCCTTTGTCGCCGCGTTTGTTTTGAATCAAACGGAGGGTGACGGTTTGGCCGGGCAACACCGGGTGTGATGACTCAAAGACGACGTTGCGCAGGGTGACGGCTTCGCCCCACACCGCCCGCGCGGTGGTCAGGGCCATCTCTAATTGAGCAGCGGCGGGCAGAACGCCGGCGCCTTGAACCAGGTGATCGTTGAGTAAGGGTTCCTGTTCAAAAACAAAATCTTTTTCAAAAGCTTCAGAAGTGGTTTGGGGAATCGTGTGTTGGCGTTTGGCACCCATGGCGGCGGCTCCTCCAGATTTAAATAGAATGGGGGGAAAGCTGCGGGGAAAGCAGCCGAAGCGATACAGATACGGTCGAGATAACAATTGGGGCGGGTCCCGCTGCCGCGCGTCGATAGGGACGCGCGACCTGTCCTCATAAGCGGATGGGACCGGAGCGAACGTGGAGACTAGGTTTCGGAACCGCCGAGTTTGATCACGATACGGCGATCAATCAACGGGTGGAGCGGATGGGCATCGTCTTGGGTGGTGACGACGTCTGGGTTGTGGGTGGGGGTGGGATCGGGGGCGCGGTAGGTGCGCCGTTCGAAGGCGTAGGTGGGCAGCGGCACGCGGCGGTAACCAGTGTCGCGATCGACGGCTTCCCAATTGATGGGTGTGCCGGCGCTGTAGAGTTTGGCGAGGGCGCGCAGCACGACGGGGTGGTTGTCGCGGCCGCGTTCCATGCTCGGGATCCAGACTGCCGATTCCATGTTACGGATGTGGCGGCCCAGGCTGCTCAAGGTGGGGTGGGGTCCGACCTCGAGGAAGTGGGTCATGCCCATTTGGTGCAAGCTCTCCACGCCGGCGGCGAAGGCCACCGTGCCGCGCAGGTGATCGCGCCAATAAGCGGCGTCGGGCACGGCGGTTTTGGCTTGGCCGGTGAGGTTGGAGATCAGCGGGATACGTGCTTTGCGGTAGCTGGTTTTGGCGGCCAGCGCCTCAAAGGTATCGAGGATCGGGTCGAGCATGGGCGAGTGGAAGGCGTGTGAAACGCGCAGGCGCATGACTTGCGTCTCGCCTTTGAGTTCACCGAGCAAGGCTTCCAATTGCTTGCGTTCCCCGGAGATGACCGTGTTGGCCGGGCCGTTTTCGGCGGCCACCGCCAATTCGGGGTAGCGGTCCAGCAAGGGCTGGACTTGGTCGCGCGGCGCCAGCACGGCGGCCATGGTGCCGACACCGAGTGGCAGGCTGCCCATCAGGCGGCCGCGTTCGGCGACCAGGCGCAGGCCTTGTTCCATGTCGAAGACGCCGGCGACACAGGCTGCGACGTACTCGCCGACGCTGTGCCCAAGCACCGCCGCCGGTTTGACGCCCCAATCGAGCCACATACAGGCGGTTGCGTACTCAATCGCAAACAGCGCCGGCTGTGCGTAGACCGTGTTGTGGATGTCTTCGCTGTGCTGGTCGTCGTAGAGCAAGTCGAGCAGCGGTATCGGCATCAGGTCCTTGAGGATGTCGGCACAGTCGTCGAGCGTGGCGCGGAAGACCGGCTGGGTTTCGTAAAGCTCGCGGCCCATGCCGGGATACTGCGACCCTTGACCGGTGAACAGCATCGCCGTTTTCGGAGCGCGAGCGCCTTTGCCGAAGATGACGCCCGCCGGCAAGCGCCGGGGTTTGCCTTGTTGTTCCAGCCGCGCCAGTTTCTCCAAGATCTCTTCCGTGTTCGTGCCGATCACGGCCAGACGATGGTTGAAGTGGGCGCGGCCGGTGTTGGCCGAGTAACACAGGTCGCCGACCGCCGCGTCGCGGGCTGCACCTTTGAGGTGTGCGAACTTGGTGATCATTGCTTCCAGTGAGTTGCGGCTGCGCGCCGACAGCGTCAGGATGTGTTCCTTGCGGCCCGAGGCCTCGCGCTGTTCCGGTTGAGCCGGCGCTTGTTCGAGGATGATGTGGGCGTTGACACCGCCCATACCGAAGCTGCTGACCCCGGCGCGACGCACCCCTTGCACCGGCTGCCAGTTCTTCAGTTGGGTGTTGACGTAGAAAGGTGAGGCGGTGAAGTCGATTTCGGGGTTGGTCTCGTTGACGTGCAGGCTGGCGGGCAGTTGTTGTTCGCGCAAGCAGAGCAGCACTTTCAACAGACCGGCGATGCCGGCGGCCGGCTCCAAGTGGCCGATGTTGGTTTTTAAGGAACCAAGGCCGCAGAACTGCGTTTGGTCGGTGTCTTCTTCAAAGACTTGGCTAAGTGCGCCGACTTCAATCGGATCGCCGAGCGCGGTGCCGGTGCCGTGTGCTTCGATGTAGCTGAGGTCGTTGGCTTTAAGGCCGGCGTCGCGCAACGCTGTGCGCACCAGTTCAGCTTGCGCGTTGCGGCTCGGTACGGTCAGGCCGCTGCTTTGACCGCCGTGGTTAACCGCGCTGCCGCGAATGACACCGTGGATGTGGTCACCGTCGGCCAAGGCTTGGTCGAGGCGTTTGAGCAGGATCAAACCCACGCCTTCGCCCGGGACGAAACCGTCGGCGCCTTTGTCGAAGGTGCGACAGCGGCCGGTGGGCGAGAAGGCCCGCAAGCGGCACGCCATTTGGTAGTAGCGCGGTGAGAGATCGGCGTGGACACCGCCGGCCAGCGCGTAGTCGCTTTCACCGCGACGCAGGCTCTCGATGGCGAGGTTGACCGCGACCAGCGAGGAGCTACACAGCGTGTCGACGGTCATGCAGGGACCGCGCAGGTCGAGGAAGTAACTCAGGCGGTTGGTCAGGATCGCGTTGAGGTTGCCCAGGCCCGCGAAGGTCGGCATGACGTCGCCCACCTTTTGGTCGCGGTAGTGGGTGTAACTGGCGCCGACGTACACGCCGGTTTTACTGCCGCGCAGGCGACCGCTCGCGTAACCCGCATCCTCCAGCGTTTCCCAGGCCGTTTCCATCAGAATCCGTTGTTGCGGATCGATCCATTCGGCTTCCATGGGTGAGATGCGGAAGAACAGTGGGTCGAAGTCGTAGAGCTTTTCCAGAAAGCCGCCCCAGCGTGAGTAGGTGGTGCCGGAGGTTTCGGGATCTTCGTCGAAGAAGCGTTTGATGTCCCAGCGATCCTCGGGCACCTCGTCGACCATGTCGCGGCCGCTTTTCAGAATGTCCCAGAGTTGATCGAGGTTGGCGGCCCCCGGCATGCGGCCGGCCATGCCGATGACGGCAATTGGGGCTGCGCCTTCATCGTTTGCTTGCGGAACCGTAGCTGCCGCGCTAGCTGCTACCGCCGGCGTGCTTGCGACCGGGGTCGGTTTGGGTTGAGGCGCCGCTTTCGGTGCTACTTGCGCTTTGGGTGGGGCGACAGCGATGGGTGGCGCCGTCACGGCCGGTGCCGGTTTCGCTGCAACCGCCGCCACTGGGGCGACCGGTTCGATGCCGCTGTCGGCGGGTACTTTGAATTGGTAGCGGTCGACCAGCGCCTCGGCCAATTGTTCGACGTTGGCGTAGTCGAAGAACAAGGTGCGTGGCAGTTTCTTGTCGGTGTGTTCCTCGAGGTCTTTGACGATGTTAATCGACAACATTGAATCGAGGCCCATCTCCAAGAACGGGATGTCGTGGGCGACTTCGTCTTCGCTACACTCCAACGCCCCCGCCAGTTTGCGCGTCACCAAGGCCAGTGCCAAGTCGAGAACCTGTTCGCTGTCGACAGCCGCGACCACC
This sequence comes from Holophagae bacterium, assembly GCA_030429565.1. Taxonomy (GTDB): domain Bacteria; phylum Acidobacteriota; class Holophagae; order Acanthopleuribacterales; family Acanthopleuribacteraceae; genus Acanthopleuribacter. Next base: position 238,444 of record JAUIFE010000005.1, read on the forward strand.
GCGGTTGCCGGTGGTGCGGCCGGTGCCGGCGTCGGTGTGCTGACCGTCGCGGTCGGTGCGGCTACCGGTACCACTTTGGCGGCAGGCGCCGGGGCGGTGCGGGGACGGCCGGATGTTTGGCTTTCCTCAAAGAAAGTTTTGGCGGGGACCGTGGCCAAGGTGGCGTCGGAGAGCCCGAGCGCCCGTTTCAACAAGGCCAAGCCTTCGACCGTGGTGTGCGTGCAGTAGCCGCGCGCCTCGGCGGTTTCGACAAAGTCGACGCCCATGCCGACCTCACGCCACAATCCCCAGGCGATGCTGATGGTGCGGTTGCCGGCCGCGTTGCGTTGCTCGGCGAAGCGGTCGAGGAAGCGGTTGGCGGCCGCATAGGCGCCTTGACCGGCGTTGCCGAACAAACCGGAGACTGAGGAGAACAACACCATCAGTTCCGGCTTATCGCGGGTGGTGAGTTTGTCGAGCACCAGGGTGCCTTCGACCTTGGGACGCAAGACCGCGTCGAAGTCCTCGCGGCTGCTGTTAACGATGAGTTTGTCGCGCAACACGCCGGCGGCGTGGAAAATGCCGTGGATGCGGCCCAAGCGCAGGTGGATTTGGTGCAGGGCGCGTTCCATTTGTGCTTCGTCGGCGACGTCGGCGCGGACGATCTCCAGCGCGACGCCGGTTTGGCGAATCTGTTTCAGTAACGCCGGGTCGGCGACGCGACCTGAGCGCGAAATCAGAGCCAGTTGTGCGTTGTATTCGCGTGCCAGCCACAGGCCGATGGCGAGGCCGAGTCCGCCCAAGCCGCCGGTAATCAGGTAGACCCCGCCGCGACGAATCGCCGCCGCTTCCTTGACGGCGGTCCACTGCGGTTCCAGGCCGGGCACCAGCGCTTTAAGGGATTCTTCCGGCAACAACAGTTCGGGGTTCTCATCGACCAGCGATTCGAGCACGTACCACAAGCGTTCGTCGTTGATTTTCTTGGGGAACCGACCGAGATCGATGGTGCCGCAGTTGAGGCGTGGGAACTCGCGGCGCACGACCTGAGCCAAACCGGTCAGGGCGGCATTGGCGGGGACGAAGCGGCCCGAGGCGGCGGTGGCGCCGCAGGTCAAAACGCGCAACAAGAGTTCGCCGTTGTCGGGTTTGACATCTTGCCAAGCGCGGGCCAGGTGGTAGAGTGCATGCACCCCGTTGACCATCGCCGCCGCGTTGTCGCTTTCGTTGTTGAGTGACCAACAGTGCAGCAAACCCACCGTCGCCGGCGACATGCGGTCGGCCAAGTGACGCAGCGATTGGTAGTCTTCGCCCTTTTCCGGGTTAATCGCGACGCGGTCCGGCGCTAAGATTTGGAAATGTTCGCCGCGGACGATTTGCGTTACCATCGATCCACGTTGCGCCAGACCTGCGCGCAGACCGGCGACCACTGCATTGTCTTCGCCGAAGATCAACCAGTGACCTTGCGGTAAGGTACGGTCGCTCAGCGTGGCCGGGCGCCAGATGCGGCGTGCCAATACGGCGCGGCTTTCTTGGCTGACGCGTTTCCAGCTCATGTCGCGCAAGCTTGCCAACAGTTGATCGTTGCCGTCCAGCAAGGTGATGTTGCCACGAAGCAGTGCGCCGCCGTTGTCGTCCTCGGCCAGCTCGACCACGACTTTGAAGCGGCGCGGCAAGGCTTGCAGCAGATGGACTTCTTCCACCAGGAAGGGCAGGTAAAGGGCCTGGGCGCGAGTGGCTTGCGGGGCGAGCGCACACTGGAAGGCGCCGTCGAGTAAGGCCGGGTGCAGCAGGTGATCGTCGATTTGCACCGATTCGTCGAGTTCCACTTCGCCGAAGACCCAGTTGTGTTGGACCTGGACGCGGCGCACGCAGCGGAACAGTGGGCCGTACATCAAACCGGCGTGTTCGAACTGGTTGTAGAGCTCGTCGATATCGATCTCGTGGGCCAGGTTCGGATTGGGTCGGGTGATCGCGGGTGTCGTTGCCGATTGGCCGTCGCCCGCCAGTGCCGTGAAGAAACGTTGTTTGTCGCCATCTTCGTTTATTGTCAAGGTTAAACCATTGCTGCTGTTGGGCTTGAGGTTCAGCATGACTTTGCCGTCTTGGCGCTCGCGTTCGAAGATCGGCGCGGTGAAGGCGACGTCGGTCAGGTGCATCGGCTTTTGTACGTGGTTCAGTCCGAAGCAGGCCAAGTCGAGCATGGCGGCGCCTGGCAACACGGCCTTTTCGTTGACGATGTGTTGGTCGAGCACCCAGTTACCGTCGCGCTCGAGGAAGGGTTCAAACAGCGCTTGGCCAATCGAGGCTTGCTCGCGGAAGACCAAGGGGTGCGGTGAACCGGCGTTGCGTTTCATGGCCGGGCGCGGCACGCGGCACAGGCGCGCCACGAAGGGGTAGGTTGGCAACGGCAGGCGGCGCGGTTGGCGACGACCGTCGACGGCGTGCCAATCAATCGCAAAACCGAGGCTGAACAGTTCGGCCAGAGCCGTGTACAGCATGCGTGACTTGTTGCGTTGCTCGTCGCCGCACGGGTACTCGGCGACCGCCGGGCAGAAGCGCACCAGTTTTTGCCAATCGTCGCGCGAGAGGTCGCGGCAGATTTGCGTGACGCGGCTTTCCTTCTCTTCGACCAGCACTTCGGCGCTGCGGAAAATGCCGAGCCGGCGTAGTTTCTGGTTGCAGGTCACCAATTCGGCCAAGTGCAATTTGTCGGAGAGCTGGTCGACACTGTTGACGACCAAGGCAACGCGGTGCTCGAAGAGTTCGCGGCCGATGTTGGCCGTGTAGCAAAGGTCGGCCAGGTTCCACACGTTGTTTTGGTCGAGCGCGTGGTTCCAGGCGCGCAGCATGTCGCGCAGCGGTTCCACTTCCTTCGCCGACAATGTCAGCACGTGGTACTCGCCGATGGGTTCTTCGTTAATGGCGGGCAGTGGCGCTTCCTCAATGATTAAGTGCGCATTGGTGCCGCCAAAGCCGAACGATGAAACGCCGGCGCGACGGGGGTGTTCTTTGCGACGCCACAAACGCGCGCGGTCGTTGATGTAGAACGGCGTTTCCTCGAACGAGATGTGGCGGTTGGGGTTGCGAACGTGCAGGGTTGGTGGAATCTCGCCGTTGGTCATCGCCAAGGCGACCTTGATGATGCCTGCTACGCCCGCCGCCGGTTCCAGGTGACCGATGTTGGACTTAACCGAACCGATCGCCGTTGAACCCCAGCTCGATTCGCGGCGGAAGACTTCGGCTAAAGCGCGGATCTCGATGGGGTCGCCGAGTGAGGTGCCCGTGCCATGGGCTTCGATGTAGTCGATGGTGTCGGGCGTGACGCCGGCGCGTTGATAAGCTTTGCGAATCACGTTTTGCTGGGCCAAGGGGCTGGGTGCGGTTAAGCCGACTTTCTGGTGGCCGTCGTGGTTGACGGCGGTTCCTTTAATGACACACCAAATGGTGTCGCCGTCGGCCATCGCGCGTTCCAGTGGCTTGATCAACAGTGCGCCCGCGCCTTCACCGCGTACGTAGCCGTCGGCTTCGTCGTCGAAGGTTTGGCAGCGACCCTGCGGTGACAGCATGCCGCCCTGACTGAAACGGATGGTGTTGTCGGGTTCGAGGATCAAGTTGACGCCGCCGACCAGTGCCGTGGAAATCAAACCTTCGCGCAAAGCGTTACAGGCCAGGTCGATGGCGACCAGCGAGGACGAACAAGCCGTGTCGACGACCATGCTCGGCCCTTGCCAGTTGAACAGGTAGGAGATGCGGTTGGCGACCAGCGACAAGGCGTTGCCGGTGCCGGTGTGGGCGTCCCAGAAGGCGTCGGTGCCGCGCAGGTAACTGGGGTACTCGTTGGCGATCAGGCCCATGTAAACGCCGGTGCTGCTGTTGGTAAAGTCCGAAGGCCGGTAACCCGCGTGTTCTACCGCGTGCCAGGCCACTTCCAGGATCAGGCGTTGCATTGGATCCATGCGGCGTGCTTCCACCGCGCTGATGCCGAAGAACTTGTAGTCGAAGTGGTCGACGCCGTTTACCAAACCCTGCCACTTGCTGACCGTGCCCGCTTTGCGGCGGCCTTGCGGATCGTAGAAGCGGCGCCAATCCCAGCGTTGCGCCGGAACTTCGGTGACCGAATCGATGCCGACGCGCAGGTTCTGCCAAAACTGTTCGATATCGTTGGCGCCGGGAAAGCGGCAAGCCATGCCGACGACGGCAAACCCTTCGGCGCCCGCGCTTTCGCGCACAACCGGCGCCGCCGTGGCCACAAGCGGTGCTTTTGCCGCCGGTTTGGTTTTGGCTGTGGGTTTGCCAACCGGCTTAACTACGGGTTTGGGTTTGGGCGCGGTTTTGACTTCAGCTTTGGCTACGGCTTTGGGCGCCTTGGTTTTGGCGGCTTCGGCTTGTTGCAGACGGGCGCCGTAGTTTTGCGTGAGCCACTGCGCCATCGTGCGCACGGTGGGGTAGGCAAAGATCAACGTGGTATCGACCTTTTCACCCGTCAGTTTCGCCAGTTTTTCGTTGAGCAGACCGACCAAGAGCGACGTGCCACCCAGTTCGAAGAAGTTGTCGTCGACGCCGACACCGTCCGTTTTAAGGACCTCGCGCCAGATTGCCGCCAACTGTTGTTCGGCCGCGTTGGACGCCGCTTTAAACGAACCGTCGAGTAGCAGGTTTTCGCGCGTCGGTGCCGGCAAACTCTTGCGGTCGACCTTGCCGTTGGGCGTGAGCGGCATGCGGTCGACCAGCACGAACTGTTCCGGGTGCATGTAGTGTGGCAGGTTGTCTTCCAAGTGATCGCGCACCGCCTTGAGGCTGAGGCGAGCGCGTTCGGCGATCAGGTAACCGACCAGATGCGCTTCGCCCGCGTCCTCGCCGCGACGGGCGGTGACAATGGCTTTTTCGATGTCGGCGTGGGTATCCAAAATCGCTTCGATTTCTTCCAGTTCAATGCGGAAGCCGCGAATTTTGACTTGGAAATCGGCGCGACCATGGAAGTCGATGACGCCGTCCTCGTCGAAGGAGGCGAGGTCGCCGGTCCAGTACATGCGTGCTCCGGGCTCATCGCTGAAGGGATCGGCCAAAAACCGTTCGGCGGTCAGGTCGGGGCGGTTGCGGTAGCCGAGGCTGAGACCTTCGCCGCCGATGTAGAGGTTGCCCTGCGTGCCGGTGGGAACCGGTTGGAACTGGTCGTCGAGAATGTAAATTGCCGTGTTGGCGATGGGTTTGCCGACCGGAATCGCTTTCTCGGCGTGGGTGACGTGGTGGCAGGTCGACCAGATTGTGGTTTCGGTGGGACCGTACAGATTGTAGAAAGGTCCACTGTGGGCCAGCAGCCGTGCCGCCAAATCGCGCGAAATCGCTTCGCCGCCGCTCAGTACTTTAAAGCCGGCTTGCGGTGGGCGGCCGGCGCGGAACAACAGTTCCCAGGTCGCCGGCGTGGCCTGCATCATGGTGGCGCCGCTCGCTTCAATCAGGTCGGCCAAGGCTTGGCCGTCGGCGGCGGTGGCGCGGTCGGCGATGACCACCGTGGCGCCGAACAAAATCGGCAGGAACAGTTCCAACACCGAGATATCAAAAGAGATGGAGGTGACGGCGAGCAGGATGTCGTCATCGCCGATGCCTGGTTCGCGTTGCATTGCGTAAAGGAAGTTGACCACGGTTTGGTGGCGGATCAGGACCCCTTTGGGGCGGCCGGTGCTGCCCGACGTGTAGATCGCGTAGGCCAAGGCGCCCGCATCTCCGGCTTCAATCGTTGCCTCGGGTTGTTCAGCAATCCAGGCGGCGGCGTCGCTCAGGTCCAAGCTGCTCTGGTTTTCGTTCAGCCAGGCCGGTTTGTCGCCGTTGGTGAGGACCAGCGAGACGTCGCCGTCTTCACAGATCATGGCCAAGCGGTCGGCTGGGTAAGCCGGATCGAGCGGCAGGTAGGCCGCGCCGATTTTGAGGGTTGCCAATAAGGCTATCAACATCTGTTCGCTGCGTTCCATGCAAATGCCGACCAGCGACCCGGCGCAGGCGCCTTCGTGTAAAAGTGCGTGGGCCAGACGGTTGGCGGCGGCTTCAAGTGCGGCGTAGGTCAAACGCGTTTCGCCGAAGACGGCGGCTGTCGCATTTGGTGTTTGGGCCGCTTGGCGGCTGAACAGATGGTGCAGCGTGGCCGTGCGAGGATAATCGGTGCGCGCTACGCGGCCGTGGGGCAACTTGGCGTTGCTGCTTATACGACCGACGTGCGGCGTTTGCTTGAGCACAATCAGCTCGGCTTCCACTTGGCTGACCAACGTCATGGCGTCGAAGTCAAAGGCTTGGTCTACTTCAATTTGGATGGAGCGGGTGTTGTAGTGCACGCGAATCGGCGTGGTGGTGTTGCCGGTTGGGCTGTCGAAGTAAATGCCGACCTGGGGTGTCCAGTCGGGGTTGCTTTCGTTTTTGGCGAGGCGGGCGGGCAGGTCGGCCAAGAAACCGAGCATGCGGCGCGTTTGTTTCATTTCTTCAGCAATGGCGACCGCTTCGTCGGCGACGGGGAAGGGCATCAGTGGATGGTGGATCGGGCAGGTTTCCACCTTTTCCAATTCGCTTTGCAAGGCGAAGGCGTCGCCGGTGAAGTCGTATTCGCGCTGGAGCACGCGTTTGAGCGCCAAGCACAGGTCGGCGGTGGCGACGCGGTGGCTGTGGGCGGCGTTGAGCCGGCCGGAACTGTAACTGTGGCTGCGCGCAATCTCGTCGCGGCTGCGCAGCGGGGTCAGCTCGATCAGGCGTTGTCGCCAAAAAGCTTCACGGCGTGCCAGTTCCTTCTGCAAACGGTTGACGGTTTTAAGTGTTTGCTTCTCGGGATAACGCAAGCGGCTGCCGACCTGGAGACCGGTTTCCGCGAGCGGGACATGGCGACCGTCGAGGTCGACGAATTGGGACAACACGAGTTCGCCGCTCGCGGTGGCGACGGTCACGCCGGCGTTGCCGACGGCGACCACGCTGCCTGGCGCGGCATCGCTTTGGGCCGCGCCCTTGCTCATGCGGCGTGGGACCAGGAAGCGCGCGCCGGCGGCCGAGGCCGTCAAACATTTGGGCAGGGCCAGCGGGTTGGCGTAAGTGCCGTAGTTGAGGCCGCGATGCAGGCTGAGCACCGCATCGGCGCTTTGGCTGAAATCAATCACCGCGTTGCCTTTGGGTTTGCGCGTGCTGGTGAAAAACCGTCTGGCGCGGTCGGGTTGTGGTTGCGCTTGCAGGTCGCCTTCCGTCAGACCTTCAATCAACTCGGCGAAGGCTTCCAAACCGGCGAAGAAACATTTGGTATTCAACCCGGCGACGGTGTCGTTGGCGCCGATCGGCCATTCGCGTTTGACCAAAATACGGCCGGCGTCAACCGCTGGTACCAACTCGTGCCAGGTAATACCGTAACTTGTGGCGCCGTTCATCAGCGCCCAGGCCGGTGTGTTGCGACCCGCGTAATCGGGCAAGGGGCCGTCGTGAAAATTGATGCAACCCTGGCTGGGTGCCTTAATTAAATCGTCTTCCAAAATGTGGAAGTTGACGATGCTGAACAGGTAGTCGAAGGATTGGCCGACAAGGGTGGCGCGTGCTTCGTAACGGCAATGGGGAACCGCCGTCGTTTCACACCAAGCGACAGCCGTTGGGTCTTCGGTCACCGCCGCGAGGATCTGGTGACCTTGATCGCGCAGCATTTCAGCGCAGCGAACCAACATGTTGCCTTGACCGACAAGCACGCAACGAAAAGGTTTGATATGAATAGGTTTATTTTCCAACATTGTGGGTCTCCAGGATAAGCGTAGGTGGAAGAAGATAAACCGCTGTCCTTCAACGCCGGTGGCGCTGTCGGTAATTCGACCCGTCAAGGGTGGGGCGCGGTGCAAGTCGGACGGCCGGATAGAGCGGGGCCGACTCGGTCGCAATGACGAGGGCGAATTGGGAAAACGAGCGGTATGTCTTGCCGAGCGATGGACTCGAGCGGAGAAGAACAAGATGGGTTCGTGTCTGCAACCAAAGGACTGGAGGATGCGGTTGCATGGGGCGGCCAAAGAGACTGTGGAGAAGCTGTAACATTATAAAATAGTGTTAGTTGCAAGCTTGATCGCGGCGGCCGGCACCTGACGGAACCAAAGGACGTGGGAGACATCGTTTCCATGTGTTGGGCTGGGGGGCGACACGTGGAAGTTGCGATCACCGGCGGGAAAGCGTGGGGGCTTGCCGGTGATCGGCTGGGAACCTAAAGTGGGCGAGGGCACTGCCAAGAATCGTTCACTTTAGGGTTAGGGCGGGGGCGTGTTGGCCGCGTGCTGCGTTTCATCCCGGCGAAAGGCGCCGACCTTGGTTGCGTGGGGCTGAACCAAGCAGGGGATGTTGGGTAACGCATCTGCAGTGTGGCTAACAACGAGGACTTGGCGTCGGTTGGCTTCCCGTTCGTAAGGCGAAAGCCGTGTCCCCGGTTGGGACGGAGGTGGGAAGTGCCGGTCACCCTTTGGGGTTCGCGCGCAACTGCCGGCGCCTGGCTTTTTAGGAATGAAGTTGGTTGCTCCGGTTCTGCGTGCGGCGTCTTCCCGGTTGTAAGGCAACTGCCGTGACGTCGCTGACGTCGTTGGTGGGAAGGCTCGGTTTTGTGGGGGCACAAGCGCGTGGCATTGCCGCGAGGTGCGCACCGGAGCGGGTGGTTTTTAGTTTTCGATGTAGACCAAACCGAAAGGGGCTGAATCGGTGGCCAACTCGGTAGGTTGGGGGCCCGGCGCCAGTTCAAGGCCGCCGTCGGGCAGGATGCGGTAACCGACGACTCCACCGATACCGCCGTTGACCAAGTAGAGGAATTGGTCGTCACCGGTGATGATCATGTCGAGTGGTTCGTCGTTGATTTCGTCGAACTTGGGCACATCGATGACTTCAATGAAGTTCAAGGTTCCCTCGGGGTTAACCGTGTAGCGCGAAATCGTGTCACTGCGGGTGTTGGTGGTATAGAGATTCTGGCCGTCGCTGGTCAAGACGATCCAACATGCCGCACCTTGGTCACCGGTGGTGTAAGGGAAACCGGGGATGGGTGCGATTTGCCCGGTGGAACCCGAGCGCAGGAAAGAGGACAACAAGCCGGGGCGCTCGTCGAGCTCAACCAGGTTGGACACAAATACTTGCGTGTCGTTGATCGGGCTAAACGCGAAACCCAAAGGCTGGGTGATAACCGAATCGAAGGGTGACCCCGGTGCCGGTGTCAATAAACCGGTTTCGTGGTCCAGCATGAAGCTGTCGATTTTGTGGTCACCGACGCGGGCGCCGAGCATGTTGACGCCGTCAGGGGCGAAATCGACGGCCAGCACGAATGCCGGTGGGTTGATGGGCAACGGAATGACTGAATCGGGAATGGGTGTCAGTGTTTCGTTGACCTCGTCCCAGCGCAGACCGCGGTAATCGCACTCAACACAGAAGTTGAGGTTGGTACCGAGGTGGGCGACGTACATGACGTCGTCGGACAGCGCCATGCAGGAAGGCACCTGGCCGCCGGTATCAAAGGGTGAGCCCGGCACTTGGGTTAAGGTGCCGTCGTCGGCAACGCGAAACACGGAGATGTTGTTGGTGAGAATGTTGATGGCAAACAAGTGTCGGCCGTCTTCGGTGGCGATCAGGCCGTTCTGTGTGAAAGGTGTCACGGTCAGGCCCCAGCCGCCGGTCTCCCAAGGGGAGCCTGGCAGTTGGACGAGCGTGCCGTCCTCCTGGATTTCGAAACCGATGACGGTGTTTCCGAAGGCGTTACCGATAGTGTAAATGTACCGACCGGCAAAGCTGTTCAGGGTGGACAAGATCAGACAGAAACAGACAAGTCGTGTTAGGCTTGTAATAGTCATAAGAAAACCTCGCTAGATCGAGAAGCAGGGCGAATGACCAAGGGAGGGACGGTTCGATTAACAGTGTATGGTGATGAAACGTGATCAATAAAAGATAATATCGGGGTGGACGGGTATCACGTCATCCTAACATACCGGCTTAAACTGTCAAGCAATTGGGCCTTTTTTTACTAACCCTCGGAAATTTGCCAGTGCTTATCCTCAGGTTTGATGGGATTCGGGTGGTGGCACTACCCCATAGTTATATGAGGGTGACGGGAAGTTTCAAAAAGTTGCGCTTTTTGAAAAACTTTTTTCCTGTTTAAACCGCCGCGTGACCTTCCGCATATCCGACCAAATGTTCTTCAGTTGGCGCGATCATGTGGCAGATGTTGAGTGGGACGCCCGCTGGATCGACGACCACAAAGTGGCGTTCGCCCCAGGCTTCGTCGGCTAATTCGTGCAGGATCGGCACGCCCGCCTCGGAAAGCTCGGCGTAGGCTTCGTCGGCGCTTTCTACGTAGATGCTAAACGAGATACCTTCGTTGTAAGCTGGTTGAAAGATAGGGGGTTGGCTTTCGTGGTTGGGTTTGAGGAAACCGATGTCGAACGACTTTTCACCGGGGGACTGAATGTTGACATACCAGTCGCTGGCGAAGGTCACTTCGAAACCAAAATATTTGGTATAGAACTCTTTACACTCTTCGATGCGGTCGGTGTTAACGACGGGGGTGCAAGCTGTCATTTTCATTGAGATGCCTCGTTGATGAAAGGGTGGTGGGGTGATCTGCCGGAAATGAGCGAGGAGGATGATGTGGTTGCCTGTGTGTCGTGTTCCTCTAGCTTTGAACCTATTCTGGTTTTTTCCGGCGCGGGCCTCTTGACATTTTTTGCTTTTCTCAATCGATTTGCGAAAAGCCTTGGGCGCCAACGGTTTGGTGAACTCATTTTTTTATGAGTTATTTTGGGGTGCCGTTTCGGCGGCCGTCGTTACGGCGTAACAGCGGCCCTTTTGGGGTCGTCGCCGCGTGAATTTCAGGTTGGGGGGTCGGCGTCATGGTCGGCGTATCGCGACCTTTTTTGTCGTTGCGGCCGTCTTTGCAGTTGGGTCGCGGGCTGTTGTTGGTTGTCGGCCTTCGCGAAGAATTCAGAATTATTTGCGATGACGACTTTTTGTGGGCGGGCCGGTCGGCGGTGGCGCGCTGAGGATCAATACCTATATATAATGGAGCCGATATTTTTATCTGAAAAAAGATAAGAAAATAGGCGAAATCACTTGCATTTTGCCGGTCTAATGACCTATGTTGAAGGTGCCTGAAACGTTCGAGTTCGGCGTTCTCTTTCCGGTGATTCGCGACATTATGTCCATCATCATTTCTAATAGAATATTAAAAGAGAATCGTCGAAAAATGTGATGTGTTTTACGTGTGTGTCGCCTCTGCTTTGAATTTTATTCACAGCGGAGTTCTACCATGTTCTTGTTATCGTCTTCGCCAACCATTCGTCTCTCGACATCCCTATTTTTTATCTTCCTTTTCAGCACCTTTGCCGTCGCTCAATCTGAGTACCGTTCCATTGACGGGTCCGGCAATAATCCCAACAATCCTCGTTGGGGTGCTGCTTTTACCCAGCTCGACCGCGTTGTACCACCTGCTTACGCCGACGGTGTCAGCGCGCTCAGCGGCCAAGATCGTCCTGCTCCGCGCGACATCAGCAACACGGTGCTCGCGCAAAGCGAATCCATTCCCAGTGCCAAGCAATTGACCGACATGGTCTGGGTTTGGGGTCAGTTCCTCGATCACGACATTAGCCTGACCAATCCGGCCTTTCCGCTTGAGTCGCGCAATATCGCCTTGCCCGAGGACGACAACTTCTTTATTGCGGGTGTGCCCATCCTGCCGTTCAACCGCTCCGATTACGATCGCAGCACAGGAACCGGCGCCGGTAATCCCCGCCAGCAAATCAACGAGATCACCGCCTTCATCGACGCCTCCAACGTCTACGGCTCCGATCACGAGCGTGCCACCGCCCTGCGCGCCAATGACGGCAGCGGCCGCCTCAAGGTCGGACCCGCCAACCTGTTGCCGTTTTTGGAAGGTCACTTCGACAGCGCCGGCGGCGGTTCCTTCTTGCCGTTCGAATTTTTCGCCGGCGACGAACGCGTTAACGAAAACGTCGGTTTGATTGCGATGCACACCATTTGGATGCGCGAACACAACCGCCTTGCCGATGAAATTCGCGAAGCCGACCCCAACCTCGACGGTGAAACCATTTACCAGCGTGCGCGCGCCTTGGTTGGCGCGCAAATGCAGTTCATTACCTACAACGAATGGTTGCCGATGATTCTGGGTCCCATCAAATTGGATCAGTACAAAGGCTACAAACGCGATGTGAACCCGCAGATCATGAACCTGTTCTCCTCGGCCGCGTTCCGCTTTGGCCACAGTATGTTGTCGGCCACTGTACCGCGCATTGAGGAAGACGGTAGCGAAACCTTCTTTGGCCACTTGGCGCTGCGCGAAGCCTTCTTCAACCCTGGCGCCGTGTTGGAGCAGGGCGGCGTGGAACCCATCCTGCGTGGTTTGAGTAACCGCGTTGCCGAGGAAGTCGACGGCTTCATCGTCGACGAAGTGCGCAACTTCCTGTTCGGTATTCCCGGCGCCGGCGGCCTCGACTTGGGTTCGATTAACATCCAACGCGGTCGCGACCACGGTCTCGCCGACTACAACACCATTCGCCAGACGCTTGGCTTCTTACCGGTGACCTCGTTTGAAGAGATTTCCAGTGATCCGGTTGTCGCCGGTCGCTTGGAGCAAATCTACGGTGACGTCAACCGTGTCGACTTCTGGGTTGGCGCCATGTCCGAGGACAAGGTGTACGATGCGGCCGTCGGCTTGACGCTGGCCAAGGTGTTTAAGTTGCAGTTTGAACGTTTGCGCGACGGTGACCGTTTCTGGTACCGCCGCCAGTTCAACGGTCAACAGTTGCGCTGGATCAAGGAGCAAACCTTGGCCAAGGTCATCGAACGCAACTCGACCGTGAGTAATAAAATGCTCGGCAAAAATGTGTTCACCATGGTTGATCGTTACTCAGAACGCATTGTTACCGAAACCCAACCCGACCGCCCCCACGTTGACGGTCAACGCTAACCCCGAAACCGCACTTTCGGTCGGGGTCCCTTATCCCGCCGCGAGGTTGTGGTTTCTCGAGTCCCAAGTGCTTAGTGCGCTAAACCTAGCGTGAGCGATTCTTGACGGCGACTGCGCGCATTCTGTTGGACTGCAACGAGTCGTGAAAATGCTCGATGTGTTTTACAAGGACACATTGGCTTTTTCAACGCCATTAGCATCCATGTCTTGCGCGATGCCGAACACCCGAATTACTCACTTTGGCTAATGACCCAAAACCCGACCGAAACCGGTTTCACCATTTCGGTCAAACATGACCGCCCTGGTTGTTGTGCTGATGAACGGCTTTCATCGCCGCGTGGCAACCATCGTTTGCGGTGGTGTTTCTTCGCCCCTGCTGTTTCCGGGAACCGAGGTATTCGGCGTTTCCGTCGGCCAAGTGCCGGCACGCGTCGCACGCTTCATACCGCGAAAACGGCCGCCTAACGCCCCATAGCCCCACCTGGATCTGTCTTCGTTCTTGCTTGACCGGGTCTCGCGTTAGGTGCCGACTTCGGCCTCTGTTCCTTTGCCATCAAGAGCCGCGGGTAATGCACGTCGGTGCCTTACCGGTTGCCGGGCCGTGCTGTGCCCGCGGCTTGCCCCATCCGACCGTTCTTCCTCGTTTTCTTGCTATGTCACCTGTCGTCACGGTGACGTGCGAGACAGCGAACCGAGTCGGCCGGGGCGTGCCGTGACCGTGGCTTGCCCACACACGGCTTACCGTCAAACCTAAAGTGTGCGATTCGGTGCAAGGCAATCGCGCAAGATGTTGGTGCGAAAGGTGTTGGAAAAAGCACTGATCTGCCATGAACATACGGCCCGTTTTTTTCCGGCACGTTTCAGCCCAACAGATAGTGCTGATGCGCCGCCCCGAACCGCTCAGTTTAGGCAAAAAGGAGGAACCGATGACTGCCGCAACGCCGCTGGCTCAGCTCAAAAACATCGGAAAAACCATTGAAAAGCGTCTCAATGAAATCGATATCCACACGCGCGAGGACCTGGCGCGGGTTGGCGCGGTCGATGCCTACTGCATGATTCGCGACCGTCATCCCGGTCAAACGATCCCGGTCTGTTACTACCTCTATTCATTTGAAGGCGCCCTACTCGATCTCCATTGGAATGCACTACCCAAACCCTTAAAAGACGAACTTCTGGCGCAGGTCCGCCCCGCCAAAAGTCGGACGAGGAGTGCCTAGGTGAAGCCATCATCAAACCCAACCCCAACCCCGGGTGCCGACGCGCCGCCGCGTGCCGCCTGGATTTCCCACGACCTTTACTACTGGCATGACACCGGTTCCGCCGGCGGCCTGTTGCCGGTGGGACCGGGTATTCAACCGTTCCAGCACGTTGAATCGGTTGCCTCCAAACAACGGGTTTCCTCGTTGTTGGAGGTCAACGGCGTTTTGGATCACTTGCTGCGCGTCAAGCCGCGTCCGGCAACGGACGACGAAATCTGCGCCGTTCATTCGCGTGGCTATCTGCGCCACATTCTCAACTTGTGTGCCACCGGTGGTGGCGAGGCCGGCATTTATGCGCCGGTGGGTTACCACTCGGCCGCCGCCGCCAGGCTCGCCGCCGGCGGCGTCATTCGCGCTGTTGAAGTGGCCCTGAGCGACGGTCCCGACAAAGCCTATTGTTTGGTGCGCCCACCGGGTCACCATGCCGAGGCCGATCGCGCCATGGGTTTTTGCATTTTCAACAACGTCGCCATTGCGGCGCGCGCCGCGCAGCGGATGGGTCTGGAAAAAGTCGCCATCGTCGATTGGGACCTGCACCACGGGAACGGTTCACAGTCGATTTTCTACGAGGACGCCACCGTCCTGACCGTCTCCATGCACCAAGACGGCCTCTTTCCGCCGGGGTCCGGCGGCGTCCACGAACGCGGAAAAGGTGCCGGCCACGGTTTCAACGTCAACATTCCGTTACCGCCGGGCTCGGGCCACGCCGCCCACCTTTATGCTTTTGACCAAATCGTCGTGCCGTCGTTGCGGCGTTTCAAACCCGACTTAATTCTGATTGCGGCCGGCCAAGACGCCGGCGGATTCGATCCGATGGGCATGCAAATGTGCACTTCGGAAACCTTTCTCTTGATGACGCGCCGCTTGGTGCGTTTGGCCGACGAGCTCTGTGAGGGTCGCTTGATTGCCTCACACGAGGGCGGTTACTCGCCCTGGCATGTGCCGTTCCTGGTGCAGGGCATCGTCACTGAGTTGGCGGGCCTGCCGCCGCTCGAAGATCCTTACCTACCCAACTTACAAACCTTGCCAGGACAGGAGCTTATGCCACACCAGAAAGAGCGTGTGACAAGCTGCTGTAAGCTGCTCGGCCTCGATCCTGTCGACGCGGCCGCATCCGTCTAACCGCTGCTTTGCGCGGTGGTTTCCACTGATCACCCAACGTCGTTTGTTGCCAGAGGGCACCCGTTGTCCCCAGCGCGTGACGTCGTTATCAACCCGCCAACCAAATAACGGTTTTGCCTGCATTATACGGCCGGCCGTTGCAAATCCATCCCTCGTCTTCACCGCCGTGCGGCTTGCTCGCGGCGGCGCGGTGGACGGGGATAAGTCGTTGTGAACAGTTGTGTTAATTCTCCTGTTGCAACGACGTAGCCACCTCTTTTATTACCTGAACCGCGCGATGGTCGTGGCTGAATCAGTTTTAACCTCCGGCGTGCCCGGGTCTTCTTGAGACCTGAGCTGCCGCTGGTTGCCAACCTGAATCACGGCGACATCGCGTGCGACGGGTCTATCGATCTGACCGCGTTTCGAACCACAACCGACGGCGGCTGTCCCCACACCGTCGCTGAGTTTTGGTTTCGAGCCGTCCGTCACCGTACCGCCGTCGTTGCTGCGACGGTTGCGGTGCCGTTGGTTGCGTTTAACCGCGACAAAAAACCATCGTCGTTTTCTTGATGAGAAGACGGCGCACCGGTTGCCGTGCGCCCTGGAGTGACGTGGCTGCGTCCGTGCTTTGTGCACGAGCGTTCGCGCCGAGCTTAAGGGTGCCCGTCTCAGCATTGTCGGGTTCTCGCGCACGCGGGCAAGGTGCTTTCGCCATTGCGTTTGTTCTGAACCTAGACCAAACCCCTCACCGTCGCGCCCGCTGGGCATGGCCCGTTGCCGTCGTGTTTGTCGGCCGGTCGTGTTCACCCTTTGTCGGTGATACTCGCCCCGTGCCAAACCAACAGGCGTTGGACGGCGTTGTGGGTGGTGGCTAGGTTGACCGGCGTTGTTGCCGAAGTCTCGGTCGGCGACTGATCCGGTTGGGGCAAGCCTGGGTGGAAAACCGCTCAACCAACCCCAACTTCCGGCTGCATTCACGCAGAATTGGGAATGCTGTGCTGTTTGGGCTGGAAAAACTCGTTCTCGCAAGCCGGCACGAATCACCTAGAGAGTGAGCCCCGAAAAGCGTCGCCTCTGGTTGCGCTGTTTGGGGGAAATGCCATTGATGCGTTGTTCCTGTTATCGTCGTCATTCTTAGGCGGTTTTGGCTCGGTGGCGGACGTCCCGTCGGGACGCCCCCCATCGCCCCCGGTGCCGTGTTTGTTGTGTAACGAACCTGCGCCTAAGAGGTGATGTCATGCGTATTTTAGCTTTGCCCTTTATTCCTAGTCGTACCATGCTGCGTGTCGATGAATGGTTGTTCCAAGCGATGGAGCGCCACGGCACGTTCCTGCTACGGGCGGCCATGGGGATCGTGTTCATTTGGTTCGGTGGCCTCAAAGTCTTGGGGTTAAGCCCGGCCTTGGACCTGGTTCTCAAAACCACCTTTTGGATCCCGCTTCCCGATTTCCCCACCGTTTTGGGTTTTTGGGAAGTGTTGATCGGCATGTGTTTTCTGTGGCGACCGGCGCTTCGTTGGGCGCTGATCATGCTTACATTCCACATGCCCGGCACTATGTTGCCGCTGGTGTTGCTGCCCGCTGAGTGTTATCTCACTTTTCCCTATGCGCTTACTATGGAAGGACAGTACATCATCAAAAATGTCGTCCTCATTAGTGCCGCGCTGGTGATTGGTGGCAAACTCAAAATCATGGAACAGGAGGTTCACGAAGACGACCCGAACCAAGTCACGCGTTTGCTGGAGGATTGCCGCCGGCAGACGATTGCAGCGGGCGGCAGTTTGTTGTTCCGTGAAGGTCCGGGCCTCTTTTTGGTGTGCGACGGTTTGGTCGAAGTTCGTCGGCCCGGCCGCGATCCCTACCTGCTCAAGTCGGGCGAGTACATTCACTATTGTGGAACTTACTGCGACGACCAGCCGGCGGTGATCCAAGTCTTGCGCACCACCACCTACATCCAATGGGAACCCGTGCGCGAGCGCACGGCCGAGCCTTTGAGCGCGGCATAAAATCACCACCACGCGGGGGTGACCGTTGATTAGGAAGCCAGGGTAAGTGAAACAAACGTCCCTCAGCGTTCACCTGCTGCGGCCGATCGCGGCGAAGATCGTCGGGTCTTCGTCGCGGTTGTGTCCAGCATCGTCAACGACCACGAGGGCGCGCATGACAATTGGTTTGTCTTGGAAGAGCGGCGGCCGACTTTGGCCGCCATTTCCTCGTTTGGTCCATATTTTTTGTACGTAACGGTTTGGTGAGTCGGGTCTGTTTGTCGCGGCGTTTGCGATGATGTTATTCATATTAGCGAATCTAGAGAAAGGAAAGGTGTGGTGTATTTTGGCCGATCTGACATGAATTAAGCCACTTGCAGCAATTGATTTTTTTATGGACCGCATCCTGGCATCAAGGGTTTTAGAAGATAATCGGGGCCTTTTGTATCTGGTGTTTTTGTGGTTGTGTGGATTTTTTGGATGGTCCCCGACGAGGACGCCGTGTTATGTTTAGCGGCCTGTCTGGTGCTTGTGAGAGGTCCTTATGTTGAAGACTACTATCTTTATTTGTGTGTTTGTTTTTGTGAATTTTCCGGCTTGCGCGCGATTTATGTCAGTCGACCCCGAACGAGAGTTTGTAAGCGGTTACGTGTACGGTGGCAACGATGCGGTTAACGGGCTGGATCCCAACGGTCGTGAGTGGTTTGAAATTGTTGGAAAATGGGTTTTCTTTGAGAATACGCCTGAGTTAGATGTCATTCAATTCAAAGGGTTTGGCGAGTCCTCTTTTCCGGTGTTTGACGTAGAGCGGCTTGTTGGTGTGGATGAACTCGTCTCTTTTAACGGTTCGGAAATTGCCTTTCGGACCAAAGCCGGCGGGCATTTGTCTTTTCCTGGAGTAGCGGGAAAACTGAGCCCAAGTGGTGCGACGCAGCCTGATAAGCAATGGATTCCAGATGTTGGTCCGATTCCAGAGGGCTGGTATCACATTAACCCGGCTGACATTCAATACTGGGACGATCTTGATAAGTATCAGAAGGCGGCGGCCTATTTCAAGAAAGGCCCCTGGCCGTTTGGAACTCCTGCGTGGGGAGAAATTCGTGTTCCAATCAAACCAGGTAAAGTCAAAGGCCCGGATGGAACTGTCCGCACGAATTTCTTTATTCACGGAGGTATGGATCCTGGCACGCGTGGATGTATCGATCTCTGTGACAGCAACGATACGTTCTTTGAGTTCTTCAAGTTTTTAAATCGCCCGTTTAAGATGAAAGTAAGTTATCCCCAAAATCCCAAGCAGCCATCATGGTGAGTTTTGTCAGAACGAGTCTTGGCCTTATCTATTTGGGTCTATTTGTGGTCTTTATCTTGTGGTTTTTTGATATTCCAGTGAAATCGCATGATGGATTTATGGGTGTTTATGGTGCAGTAGCGAGTAATATAGTTCTTGTAATTGTGTTGTTCTTTCTGATGATGGGCTTCTTTTTGAAGAAACGTTGGGTGGTAAGTTTATATTGGGCATGTTGCCTTCCATGGAACGTTCTTCTTGGATCGATAGTGTTTGATTCGCCGGATATTTTTTCTTCATTTCGCACGCCGGTTCAAGCTATTGAATGTATCGTTCTCTTATTTGGGCCGACCCTGGTAGGGGTTTACCTTTGGCGTCATCTTGATCATTTTGATACAGGCTTTATGCCTCGTTTCTTGTTATCTGACAAGAAAAAGTCCGCAGTTAATACAAGGTAGTGGGTGTTTAAGGTTCTCTTCTTTGTTTGTTGGCTGGGATTTTCTATTAGGGGTTGTGTATCTTGTTGGGATGTTTTAGGGTGATAGGTGTTGTTCTTTTTGTTAAGATCAGTGAGGTTCAACGACGTCTGTCGGTGGATTCGTGAGTGAAAGATTTTGTCATAGAGGGGTCCTGCATGAATCAGAAGATTTCATTGAATTGTGTAGCGATAGAACGTCTTCTTTTTTACTCCTTTAGAAAACTGAACCGGCTAATTAGGATTAGTGTGCGTTACTCTTTGAAGCCAAGTGTGCTTAAATGGTAACCATTGTTAGGATTTCGCTTGGGGTTATATACTTTGTTCTTTTTTTATATATGATCCCTTGGTTCTTTAATATTCCTCTCAAGGGGGGTGAAGGGCTATTGAGTTCTGATGCTATATGGGTTGTTAATTTGATGATAACTATTTCGCTTTTGGTGTTATCGGTTGGTTTTTTGGCTAACAAACGGTGGGCAGTGGTTTTATATTGGATTTACTGTGTGCCTTGGGTTTTGTTATTTGCTGTGCCTTTGTTCAATGGAGAGTACTTGATTTTAAAGAGCTTTAGCCAGATTGCCGAAGTAATTGTGCTTATAGTTGGGCCGCCGGTTCTTGGTCTGTTCTTGTGGCGTCAGATTGATTTGTTTACACCAGGCCTTTTGCCTTTATCCTGGCGACGAAGTTTGGCAGAAAAATATAAAAATATAACTGAAAAAAACTTTTAGGATGAGTGACCTTGCTTGAACCTAAAGTGTGCGATTCGGGTGGATGCAATCGCGCAAGATATTGGTGCGAAACGTGTTGGGAAAAGCGGAGGCGTACTGGTAAGTACGGCGAGAATTTTCACAGTTTGTTGTAGCCCAATAGGTTGTGCGAGGGCGCCGCCAAGAATCGCTCAATTTAGGTTGAAACCTGAAGCGCTATTGTCTGTCGCCGTCGTTTGTTCTGGGTCTCTTTTAACAGGTAGATGAATGAACAAAGGCTGTTTCGTTGAGAAATTTTTTTTTAGGAGCCGATAACGTGAATCTACCGCTTTTCAATCTACCGCTCCTCGAGCGGCGAGTTTTTACATTTGTTCGTGTACTTCTTGGCGTGATCTACTGTTTAGCTGGTGTGATGCTGGTCAAAATTTATTTTGAGACTCCTCTCTACAATAAAGACGGTGTGTTAAATGGGGTTTATACTGATGGGTTTTATATTATTCTAGTGAGCGCTTGTCTGTTTTTGTCGTATGGATTGTTGGCAAAGAAAGAGTGGGTCTTGACATTGTATTGGACCTGTTGTGGCTTTTGGGACCTACTTGTGGTTGTTGGGTTCTGCTTTTGGGTCGGGAATTTTAATGAGCGCCACGATCCGCTGGAGGCCTTCGTTTACATGGCTTTGTTTTTGGGACCCATTCTCATCGGACTTTTTCTCCTCCGCCACCGTGATCATTTCACACCAGGCTTTTTACCGCAGGCTTTAGCGCGTCGATCGGCGGATCAGGAACCCAGCCACCTTGATTCTCACAGGTGAAAAGTTCACGACCTGCGCTCTGCCCTTGCCGCGCTTTGACTATTTATTGTGTTTGACGCGCTAGCTGTTCATCAAAGACTGCTAGGACCGCCGGCGCCGAACCATCAGGTGATCCCGTCCGTGGTTTGTTGTCGCGTGTTATCCCGGCAGATCCTGGCACGACGAAGGCGGCCCAGGCAGGCCGGGGCCAAATACCGACCGCGACCTGGACGGCAAGCCATGGGATCGTTGTCGGGTACTGTTTGCGATTGCGTCAGGCGCGTTTGCGTGAGCACGGCGAAACCCTAAAAAGCTTGGCATGGGGATCACCTTCGTCTGGGGGTGACAACCTTACGTTCACGCGATTTGGATGCAAAACGCCAAGCGCATTGATGGCGCAGGCGGGTGCGACGGCTCGGTTGTGGTCGGTGGGTTGAAGGGTTTGGGCGGCCTGCGCGGGTGCCCGCCGGCTCGTGTGTTGCCTTTCGCAACGGGGATTTGGTGGCACCTGTGGCGTTCTTTCCTAATGGAAGTCGGTTTTAAAGCTATGGAAAGCAGGGGTTTAGCTGTCGGATTTGGATTTCGCAAAAAATGTCAAGAGTGGCCCAAACGGCAAACCTATAATGCAGACATCAACAGCAAGTTGGCTTCATCGAGAAACGTCGCCCCCAACATTTCACGAAACAGAAGCAAACAAGTCGTTGTGTGGTTCAAAAACCTTCGTTTTTGTGCTTTGCCCAAACCAAATCAAAACTTGTCCCATAAGACATCCGAGCTTCCTTTCCTCCAGTCGTTCCTTCTCCGAGTGAATCTGGATAGTGCTGGATAAATGGGGCTTAGCGGCCCCTTTTCACCAGCGTGGCGATTTGGTTACCGTTTCCCTTATCTTATAAAGTCCTGTTCCTTTCATATCATAAAGTCGTTGCGTTGTCGGCGTTCCAAGTACGGTGTGTTTCTCGCCCCCGACAGTACTTGGAACGCCGTCACCCAGCCGCGCGCTGTCTTGTTATGACGGTATCGTTGTGGCTGCTTAGCGATATTCTGTTCATTACTTCATTTCAAGGAGAAAGTGTCATGAAAGCACTGATTAGCTTGGCCTTGTTACTTGTTTGCTCGCTGACCTCATTTAGTATGGATCAGCCGTTGCAAACCATGACCTACGGTGTGATTTCCGAAAAAATCGAAATGTCTCGTGACTTTTACGCCAAACATTTTGGCTTTAAAGTGGTCTTTCAAAATGAGTGGTACATCCACATGGTTTCGGATACTGATGCACGCTTTCAGATTGCATTTATGAAACCAAACCACCCCACGCAACCGCCCGTTTTTCAACCCAGCTTCGGCGGTAAGGGCTTGTTCATTACATTGGAAGTAAAAGACGTGAAGGCTTTGTATGAAAAAATCAAAGCGGCCGGCGTTTCGATTAGCTACGACTTGGCTGACGAAGCCTGGGGCGAGCGTCACTTCGCCATCGTGGACCCTAACGGGGTGGCGCTTAATATTTCCCAGCGTTTGGAAACCGTTAGCGAGAGCTACAAAGACGGTTTTGTGAAGCCGGAAGAAAAGAAATCCATGCCGCAAGACTAAAGCAACCGCGCGCATTTCGATCCCTTGACTTTCGTTACCGGTGGCGGCGTTGTGCCCGCCTCAACCAACCCCCCCATGGTCATCGCGAACTGGTTTGTGGTGACTGGGGGCGGGTGTGGGCCGCCGTCGGTAACGACCCTTCGGCCCTTAAGTGAAACCCTATGAAGCGAGCGCTTCGACAGCCTGATGTGTTAGGTGATAAAGCTCGGTTCCCCCACGAAGCTGGAACCTATAAGGTTCGCAGGCGTGCCGACAAATTACCAAGAAAAGGGTTGTTGATGTGCCCCCCAAGCGCAATGACGGTTGCCGCCGTTTCCCTATAAAAGCGGTGCGCGGTCAGGTTCGTTTCATGATGCATCCCCACGGCTTATAGTAACAGCTTGGCATAACAAGTTGGGCCGAGTAAGTGCCGCCGCCGCTTGAAATGCGGGTTGGTGGTGCAGCAAACATATCCTTATACACCACCAAAGGTAACTATGCACTCGCAGAAAAGGGCACCGTTTGTTCGAAAAGCCTGTTCTCGTGTTGGTTTGCTTCAAAGTATTGCGCCATGTGGTTATCACATGAACGGAAGGTTTGAAGTAGGGTCGTTTTATCATACTATTCATAATTACCGACGTATTTTATAGCCATTATCAACACAGACATACGGTTAACTTTGCAGCAAACGGTTGCCCCGCGAGTCAATCATATTGGACGAAGGATGTTGTCGTGAACCATAAGTACACCACCCTTGTTTTGTTCCTTGCGACCTTGGCACTGTCGGCCGCGCCCCTTGTGGCCGACGGTGGGCTTGGCCTCGTGAACTGGGAAAGCCCTCACGTTCACCCGTTGGATCGGACGCCCGACGGTCGTTTGTTGGTGGCGGTTAATACCGCCGACAACCGTTTAGAAGTATTTCAACTGCCGGACATGCGCGCGCTCGGATCGATCCCGGTCGGGCTCGATCCGGTTTCCGTGCGTGTCCGCAACAACAAAGAGGCCTGGGTCGTTAACCACATTTCCGACTCGGTCACCATTGTCGACTTGCAGCGCATGATGGTGATAGAAACCCTGCAAACCGATGATGAACCCGCCGACGTGGTTTTTGCCGGTCACCCGGAAAAGGCCTATGTCAGTTGTTCCCAGAGCAACACGATTCTGGTTTTCCGTGCCAATAAATTAGACCAAGAACCGTTGCGCATTCCCATTAAGGGCGAGGAGCCGCGTGCCTTGGCCGTCAGTCCCGACGGCAAAACGGTCTACGCCGCCGTGTTTGAGTCCGGCAACGGTTCCACCCTGGTTTCGGGTGGCTTTTTGGGTTTGTTCGGTGTGCCTCCGTTTCCTCAGGGCGCCAACGATCCCGAAAACCCCAACGGTGGGATGAACCCGTACCCCAACAATGGCGATCAGTTCGAACCCGCGATTAACCCCGAATTACCGCCGCCGCCGCCCGTCGGCATTATTGTCAAAAAAGACGAAGACGGTAACTGGCGCGACGATAACGGCAAAGATTGGACCGATTACGTCAGTGGTGCCAATGCCGAAAAAAGCGGTCGAATTCCCGGTTGGGACGTGCTCGACCACGATTTGGTCATGCTCGACACCCGTTACAACACGGTTGAATACGTCGACCGCTTGATGAACATCAACATGGCGCTGGCGGTGAACCCCGCCAACGGCAAAGTCAGCATTGTCGGCACCGACGCCCGTAACGAAGTGCGTTACGAGCCCGTGCTCAACGGCGTGTTCTTACGCGTTAACATGGCGACGGTCGACCCCAAAGCGGGCCGCGCCGACATTCAGGATCTCAACCCCCACCTGGACTACACCACGACCTCGGTAGCGGTTGACCAGCGCATGCAGTCGATTGGCGATCCGCGTGCCGTGGTTTGGGACAAAAAAGGTGAAAACGCCTACGTTGCGGGCATGGGCTCCAACAACGTGGTCGTCATGCGCGAAGAAGGCGGCCGTGATCATTGTGAAGATGTGATCGCCGTTGGCGAAGGCCCAACCGGCCTGGTGCTCGACCGTACCAAGCCACGCCTCTACGTGCTCAACCGTTTCGACGCCAGCATCTCGGTGGTCGATACCTTGTCCCGTGAAGAAATCAACCGCGTCGGTTTCTTCGATCCCACCCCGATGGCCATCAAAGTGGGCCGCAAACACCTTTACAACACCTTCAAAAACTCCGGTTTGGGTATTGCTTCCTGCGGTTCCTGTCACGTCGACGGTCGTGCCGACGGCTTGGCCTGGGACTTGGGCGATCCGTCCGGCGCCATGGAAACGGTGGAGCACCAAAACCTTGGCTTCGGTCACCCGGTTCTGTCGCAATTGTTCGCCGATCACCACCCCATGAAAGGGCCGATGGTCACGCAAACACTGCAGGACATCATTGGCAAAGAGCCGCTGCACTGGCGTGGCGATAAGGACAGCCTCGCTGATTTCAACGGTGCCTTCGAAAACCTGCAGGGTGGGTCCAAAATCAGCGACGAGGAAATGGCGCAATTCTCGGACTTCCTGTCGACGCTGCACTTTCCACCCAACCCATATCGCGGCATCGACAACAGCTTGCCGACCAATTTGCCTTTGACCGGTCAGTTGACGACGCGTCGCTTGGGTGAACCCGGTGTACAACTGCCTAACGGCAACGCCAAACGCGGCTTGGAACTGTTCCAGGCGCCCAACCGCTTGGCGGTATTTGGTTTGTCTTGCAACAACTGTCACTCGCTGCCGACCGGTTTGGCGACGCCTAAGGTCTTCGACGGCCAAGAGTACGTGGCCTTCACCGGTGACGATGACGGCTTCGGCCACCATGGCTTGGTCTCCGGCGATGGTCAGTCCAACGTCACCATCAAGGTGCCGCAGTTGCGCAACCTGTACGAGAAAGTCGGCATGGAATTCCACGCCACCGAAAACACGCGCGGTTTTGGCTTCAGCCATGACGGTGCGGTGTGGTCGATGGCGCAGATCCTTAGCTCCGACCTGTTTTTGTTCACCAGCATTCAGGATAAAGCCGACGTCATCGCGTTTTTGATGAGTTTTTCGGGCTCCGATTTGCCGTCTTCAAGCGGTATCGGGCTTGATGCGCCACCGGGATCACTGAGCCAGGACACCCACGCCGGTGTTGGCAAGCA
Organism: Holophagae bacterium; assembly: GCA_030429565.1. GTDB lineage: Bacteria > Acidobacteriota > Holophagae > Acanthopleuribacterales > Acanthopleuribacteraceae > Acanthopleuribacter. The sequence goes on from JAUIFE010000005.1 coordinate 263,679, forward strand.
GGTGACCATCCACTCGGCCAAACCCACGGGTAAAGACGACGCCTATCTGGCGTTGATGATGAGCGAAGCGAAAAAAGGTCGTGTTGGTCTGGTGGCACGCACGCCTGAACGCGGCTTCGTGTACCGCAATGGGCAGTTCTACGGCGACCAACATGGTTCCGCTGTCAACGTCAACTACCTGCTGGGCCTGGCCAAGCAGGACTTTCCCGTGACCTTCACGGTGGTGCCCAAAGGCACCGAGGTTCGCATTGGTCTCGACCGTGATGCGGACGGTGTTTACGACGGTGACGACCACAACAACAAGGTCGCCGACAATAAAAAATTCAATGTCTCCGCGGAGGTAAGTCATGAAAACTAAGTTAGCACTGCTGGTTTTTTGTTGCGGCGCCCTGTTGGTTGCCGGTGATGAGGTTGCCAAACGCGCAACCAAAGTAATCGATGCAACGGTTGTTACCGGTGTGAATCGCGCCTTTGGCGAACCGATTTGGGATTTAGGCGAAGGTTTTGGGACGCTTGGTTTCGAAACGCTGGCTGTTTACAACGCGGACGGCGTCGATCCCTTGCCGCTGACGAGTAAAACCCACTGTGACAACATGTTGGCGACCTACGTCGATCCCGTTTTCTTATCGCTGTTCGGCGTGGAAGAGGACGCGGTGCCCGCCTCCGAACTGAACCGCCCCTTGCGTGCCGTCGGTGTGACCGTCGATCCCGCCGGCGCGGTACAAGTGCCCCTGCCCGCGATTGAGGAAGCCGGCATGTTGGACTACAGCCGTGCTGCATCCAACGGCCCGATTACCATCAAGAAATGGCAAGAAGCGAGTGGCATGGCGACCCTGCGTTGCACCGACGACGGTTCGAGTGTCGATATCAAACTCAAGAACCTTGTTCCCAACGGTTTGTACACCGTGAGTGCGGTTTTCATGAGTGCACAGGGTCCAGTGGCGATTCCCCTGGGCGGCGTGCCCAACGCGGTCGTCACCGATCAACGCGGCGATGCGCGTTATACCCGTGACCTCAACTTCTGTTTTGACGACGAAAACAACGCGGGTCGCATGTTGATCATCGACGTGACCTACCACTCCAACCACAGCCTGTACGGTACCCAAACCAACTTGCCCTTCGCGGGTACCTTCGCGGGCACCATCAACCACATTCATCTGAGCTTTTTGGTCAACGGGACCGAGCTCGAATAACCCGAATCGCCGACCGGCCGGCGCTGCTTGGCGTGGCGTGGTCGGCGTGCCGGTACCCTGTGTTTCTGAAATCGGTTTGTGCGTGCGTACCCACCGAACCCGTCCAATTCGAGGAGGGGAGCGGGCGGTGCCGGCCGGGTACGCCGCGCAAATCATCCACGAAGAAAGGTGAGCCATGAAGACGTTAATCATCCACTACCTGCCCTCGGCCGAAAACTCGCGCACGCGCCGATTGTTACAGGCCTTTCGCGCCAACATTCAAGGCGTGGTCCGCGAACTTGACTTATTGGAAAACCAACCGCAGTTCACCACACCCGCCGTAAAAAACGCGTTGTTTAAACGCAGTTACACGGGGCAAGCGCTGAACGAGAGCGAACAGGTGTTGGTTGCGCAGAACGACTTTTTTGTGTCGGAGCTACGCGCCGCCGACGTGGTCGTGTTTGTTTATCCCATGCACAACTATGGTTTGCCCGCCATCGTCAAAGCGTTTTTTGACGCGGTTATCATTAAAGACGAAACCTTTGCTTTTGAAGACTTTACCTATCGTGGCTTGTTGACCGGCCGGCGTGCTCTGGCCCTGATTACCAGCGGCGGTATTTACGAGGGTCCAGAGGGCTTCAGCGACATGGATTGCTGTTTCAAGCTGCATAAGATCCTGTGTAACTTCGTTGGTTTTGACGAGTCCGACGTGATTTCCGTGCAAGGCACGGATATGCTGCCACCGGACCAACTCGAGTCGCGTTTTGCCGAGGCCGAACGGGCTATCGAAGATTATTGCGCCGCCTTGGCGCCCGCCACCCTTGTGGCAACCTAGTCAACCAACCGCGCGCCTTGGGCGCCAACCCAATGGCGCGCTGACGTGAGGAGGAACCATGCGTCCAGCTCTGTCCTGTCGCACCCGCCGCCGTCGCCAACTAACCCACCGCCGTCGTGACGGTTGGTACTTGCGCTTGCGGCGTCGCACGGCCCGCTACCAAGCACAGGCCACGCGGCCAAGTGCCGCCGAACCCATCGTCGACGACCCATCCGATTCCTGATCGCTCTTTTTTCATCCAACCCCTTTCCGGTATTACCTTCGGGTTATACGGGTTAACCCGCTGCTTGCATCGTTTTGGTTCCCCTGAACCGAAGCGCGTGTGACGGCGGGTGTTTTTTTTGGGGCGGCGCCACTATTTCTGCTGCCGGCGGCGGGCGCGTCGGTCGCTTTTTTTCTGTGGGCGCTTCGTTTTTCGGGCCGCCGGTGAAGGTCCCCAAATAGTGGCTTTTCACTCTGTTAAAGTGGAATGCTGGTGAATTCGTGTCGCCTAGTTGGAAACCTTGTGGTGTTGGAATTTTTGTCGTGATGTAAAAAACTACAGGTCGCCGGTGTGCCTGCCGAAACGCTTTTTGTGACCAGTTCAGGTTCTTGAGAGGCGTGTCGTGGGTTTCGGTAGACGGATTTTCTTTTTTGACGAATCACAGGGTATTGAACGAATTCCAAACAAACGGTTTGAACGCATTTACGACGGCAAAGAGCGGTGTCCCCGCTTTGCCGACGATACCATTCGCTATGCTCACTTGTTTTTAATGTTCCTTGACCGGCGCCCGATCTCGGTGGCCCACATGGAATTTTTTACACTGCGCTTCGACGGGATGGGATTCCATGATCGCGAATTCCTCAACCGCTTGGCGATGATGACCTACGAACCGGTGCAAAGTCAGGTTTGCGGCGGTAATAACGTGGTTTACGTAAGTAACCGCATCGCCCAGCGGGCGTTGGCGCGCCTGCACTGGGCGCCGACCGAGCGCGAAATGGAGGCGCTGCGCAATCAACTCCCCCCTGGCCTCATTTAATGCCCGGCTACCTTGACGGTGCGACGGCCTTACTCGTTTAACATCACTGTACCCAACCTCAGGCGCTTCTCCGGAAGCGCTTTTTTTGTGTTGGCCTCTTCTCGCCTGGATCGGCCGCCGCCGGAAATTCGACGGCGGTATCGGTTCAACCGCTGAAGCCTGAGGCTCAACGGCGGGCTTGGTAGTCGACAAACACCGCGTACTCTTCGTCGTACCGCAAACCGCCGGTAATTTTGGGGTATTTCACTTGGCGTTCTTTGGACAGGTGCAAGGGCGTAGCTTGGTCTAACGCGCTGGTAAACCACAAAGCACCGATCGTCAGCGTGGTCGCTTTTTCAACCTGTTTGCGCACGGCGTGAACCCATTCGAAATCGCCGTTGCCGTTGAAGTCGACAAACAGCGGTTGACCGTGCTCGGCGCTGGTCAGGTGCATGACCTTGGCGAATTGGCCATCCTCGTCAATTTTAAAGACGGCACACTGCAGGTCGCCGCTGTCTGCGCTGCCGGTGCGACCCAACACAATGAGCTCGGGTTTGCCGTCGCCGGTGATATCGCCGCGAAACGCCGCTTTTTCATCGTCGGGTTGAATGGTGATCTTGGCGGGCGCGGAGATCAGGTTTTTGCCTTGGCGCGCGATGTGGAATTGGAAGTTTTGCTTCTCCAAAAACACCAGTTCGATCTCGAAGTTTTGAAACGAAAACGCTGCACCGGTGGCGCCGCTTTGGCGCATACCGATTTCTTCGAAGGTGCTGGGGACGCGACCTTCCCAAAAAGCGCCGGATGCATTTTTGTCGGTACGCGGTTCGGTGGTGCCGGCGGCGGCGAGCAGGGCGGTCCCGGCCCACAGGGCGCAGACAAACAAGGTCGGAAACAGGGACGCGAACCGTGGCCGGCTCGCAACTGGATTCTTCGGCCCGAATGCAGTGTGAAACATCATCAGCCTCGTTATGAAAGTGGAATAAAAGATAGAACACCGTGAGCTCTGAATGCCCTCGATGCGAATGTTTCTCGATACGAGTGCCCGTATCTTATCAGGTCTTTTTTCATGGCTGCGTGATTTATCTCTCGCTTGAAAATCGTTAAGGCGTGAGGTTTGACGATTTTGTTGAGCCGTGTCGGTGCTTTTTTTCGCAAAACAGAGTGAAGCCTGAACTAAGCGATTCTTGGCGGCGAAATTGCCCATCCTGTTGGGCTGCACCGTCTCGTAAAAATGCTCGCCGTACTTGCCGGTACGCGTCGTGCGCGACCCCGGTCCGCTTTTTCCAACACGTTTCGCACCAACATTTTGCACGATTTCACCCACCCGAATCGCTCAGTTCAGGTGAAAACCCGTGTGTTTCCACGTTGATGTACCGCTTTGAATGAAGAGGGGGGCCTCGATAGCGCTGTGCCGGTCGCAAACGGCATGGCGCCTTTTTGGGCGGGAGATCGGCTTAAACCTGTGACGCGCGATTCTGTCGGTCTGTGATTGGGCCCTGATCAATCGCATCAGTCGTTTCGTTTATGGGATTACCTCGCGGGAGGAGCATGCGGCACATCGATTTGGTGCTGATCATATTAGTGGGCGACGGCTTAACGGGAAACTTAGAACGCTGCATTGCCCAAAAACTTGGGGGGAATCTTGCGAAATAAACGGTGTATTGATTTGTATTTGTCGCGCAGTGCCCATGCCTTTCGGGGGGAGGGTTTGCTCTGGGAGCCCGAGCTGCGCCGCATCCTTCACCTTCTGGACGAACATCTGCGCTTGGTTGATCACCGTGAACGAAACCATTCGCCGCTGCATGGCCGTCCACTTCGTTTGTTATCGATTAGTTTGCACGGCTCGTATGGATCGGGCAAAAGCAGCTTGTTGCGTACTTTGGTCAGCTTCTTTGACCGCCGTGATGACCCAGGCCACCGAACCATTCAACTCACGGGCAATCACCAAAATATGGCGTTCTACACCAGCAAAGTGTTCTCCTTGCCAGTGTTGCAACCTGCCGTCGAAGGTCCATTCAGCCGCTTTCTCTACAGTTTCTTGGCGAGTGTGTTGGAAGAGGACATTCGTGTACAAGGGCGGCTGGAAAAAAACGGCATTCAACGCAATCAAATCCTAAGCGATCTTCAACGCAAATTCCAAGAAGTCAGCATGTATTTGCAGGCCATTGATAAGGAAAGCACCATGCGCGAGGGCGATCCGTTGGGCGTGAGTATCGCCCGGTTGGAGCACCACAGCAGTAACTTGCGCCTCCAGGAAGAGCTTTACCAATTTATTTCTACGATGGCACGTTCGCTGTGTGGTGACGAGCAGGGGGTGGTGTTGTTACCGGTGGACGATGCCGATATGTCGCGGGACGCCTTGGTGAGCACGCTCGATATGTATCGTCACTATCTCCAGCACCCGCAACTGGTACCGGTGTTTTCTTTTACCGGTCGTTTGGCTGAAGAACTGTTGTGCTCCCACTTTGAGGAAGATCTCAAGCAACGCGGTAATAAAATCACCGAGGCCTCAACCGAACTTTCGATTGCCGAGAATCTGGCGATTCAGCATCTTGGCAAACTTTTTCCCATTCGCAATCGCATTCGCTTGGGGGCGGCCTCGACCCGTGTTCAAGCCGCTTCCTTTGTGCCGCACCAGGAGGCCGAGGGCAATCAACAAACGGTTCATGAGCTGCTTGTCTTGGCTTCGCGGTTGTTGTTTGGTGTCTCGGATCAGCCGCTCATGCCAAAAATTCGCACGGCCTTGCGTTCTTCTTCGCTGCGTCGCCAGTTACAACTGATCGACCTGCTCCAGGCCGGTGGGATTGGTGAGTGGTCAAAGGACCGCAAAGACAAGGGCAAATGCGTGCCGAGCTGGGGCGAAATCTTTGACCGCACCACTTGGTCCTTGTTAAACGTCCATCGCGATGTTTTGAAAGAGTACGAGCTCAATATCGATGATCTGTACAGTTGGACGCCGACGGGATTACAGCAAGTGGTGCTGCAGGCCATCCTGAAAAAGCCGATGGCCATGCGCCGCGAACTGATTAACGGTTGGCGACATCATGCCGAAGATCGGCGTATTCAGATGCTTTCTTTATTGGCGGCCAACGTTTTTCGGCCAACCATGCGTGGCGAAATGCCGACGGGTGATGACCTTGAAGCCTACCTTGCGACACTTGATGAAAGCACGCAGGCGGATGAGGTTGCGGCCATGGACGACAGAGGTGACGACGACCACTTGCGTGAAAGCTTTTCGCTTCGTAAGGGGTGTTATTGGTTCCTCAATGTTTGGCAAGGTTTTTATTTACCGCAAATTTTGGCGCGCAATCGCTTGGGCGAATGTGAGCCTGGCGGTTGTCCCGGTTCCGGCGCGCCAATTACAACAGGTGGCTGGACCATGATGAATGGTGCCATCAACGCCATGCGGGAAGCGGTCAAAGATCGCCATTCGCGCAATACCGGCATGCAATTGTTGAATCCGGTCCCTTTCTCTCTTTGGGTAGACCGCCTTTCCGACCTGGCCAAAGCCGATCCACAGAATCGGAAAATTGGGTTTGAGGCCCTTCATTGCCAGGTTCACTTTCGCCTCGATATTGCTCATTTAGAACAACGCGAACACGAACTCTGCGGCCATTTGCGCTATTTGCGGCTGCTACGCCATGTGTTTTCCACCCGAATCGCTTCAGGAACGCAGGACAAGCGGGTTTTGAACCCTGCACAAATTCTCATGTTCCGGCGCTTGGGATTGCCGATTCAAGAAACCCAAGCTAGTGTATCGGTACCGTTATTTGGATCGGAGTTGGAGAAGCTCACCCAAGCCTATCGCGCCTTTTCGCAGCACGACGAATGGAGCATTCTGCTGCCGCAAATTTGGTGTTTTTTCGGAATCGATAAAGACGTTCCTTGGTCTTCAGTTTCCTTTTGGCGTGGCTTGGGGCTGATTGGTAGCTTACTCAAAGCCGACATCGATTGGCGTCAGTCGCCGGCGTCCCAATCCTTCGATGCTCTTTTATGTGATCTTCAGTTTGACGAGGAGGGTGAGGTTTCCGGCCCGCATGATAAATTAACCCGGATCACGGTGCTGGAACAGCGCCGACGACAGCGCGTCATCGATATTCTCTGGAAACACCTGCGTGCTTCAAAAATATTGGGGCGGCCATCAGAGAATGGTGAATCCGTTCAACTGGAGCAGATGATCCAAAAGTCGGGCAATTTAACAGCGTTCGGCAACTGGAGTTTCCACAATGTGCGGTCCTTGGTTCGGCACCTTGCTTTGGCCTTCGAATTCTGGCTGGATTGTTTCCCCGAGGATCTCTTCCGCCTTAATCCCATGGTTGAAAAGGAAGGCGGCCTAACCCAGACGACGTTGGTTCGAAACGATTGGAAAGCCTGCTTTACCCGTCGCATTCATGGGGAAAATCTGATTGGTCATTTCCGACGCCGCATCGATAAGCCCGACCTCCACGAATATGACCAAAATTGGACGGCGCTTAAGCCGCTGGGAAAATGGGTTTCCGCCTTGTCGCGGTATTGGGCGGGCGGTGAAGAGAGCGCGCTGCGTCAGGGAACATCGATGATTGAAACCAACAGTGTGCAGGCTATGTTCCTGGCGGCGCCGATTTTATCCCCTTTCTCCGATGTGAATACGCTGTTCGACCGGCGCTTAAACGAAATCATCAACGACATCAACACGGCCGAGGTAAGGGCATCGTCTGGAAATGAAGCATGTTTCCTTCTCACTCGTTGTAAAGCGGTCGTTGCCTTTTTTTCGACCGATCAATCTGGTGCCGGGACGGGTTCAACGGGCGCTGATACCAACATTAAAGCGGAAGCGGTTCGCAACATGGTGGTGCCTAGGGATGATGCCGTTACTAATGCGTCGGCCCAAGGTTTTACCGCATCGACGCTCTATCAAAACATGTTAGCGACGCTGTTTGATGCTGCCTGTCGGCAATTGCAGGGGAAACTAAAGCCAGGTGGTAGTGGCGATTCCGAGGTGCCTGAAACGGACGAAAAACAAGCGGTGAATGATGAATCCTTGGAAGAACGATGTTCCACGCTTCTTGCTTTTACCGCAGGGCTGGAGAAGCAAATGGACCAGACGATTCGCGAGGTCTACAGCTTGCTGATCCAGGCAAAAATTTTGGAAGCGGTGGTGCGGCAATGCCTTGATGAAAAGGGGTCAAATTCGGGTGACGCGCCGATCGTCCAGCATTACCAGCAAATTCAAACCCGTTTAGGGTGTTATCTCCTTTTGTTGGACGAATTTATTGATCATCACTTCACGGAGCGTCCGCATCAGGTGGACACAGAGGAACCGGTGACTTTACCGTTGCGCTATCTTTGCCGGCACTTATTGGACATGCCATTGCAAGTAAAGCCTTTGGACGGCGGGGGCGGGCATCAAGAAGGCGACCATGTGTAACCTGCCACTTGAGATTGGGTATCGTGGGTGCACGCTATCACCATGGAGCCGCCCATGAGTGCCCATTTACCCTTAGAAATTCTCAGTTTGATCAGCCCCATTTTGTCATGGGTAGAAGGGACTCAGCCGGACGGCCTGCCCTGTTGGTGGGGTCCCGATGCTTTCGACGGCCGGCAACGCGAGTTAGGCTGGCTTAAGCGGGAACTGCCGACGCACTCGCTCGATAATTTCAACGATTTGTTGCGGCATCACGACATTTCTCCGGCGGAGCGGGCCCTACGTCAATACAAAAAGCGGCGAGAGACCTCTGCCCGATTTATGGATCCGCCGTCAGGGTTCAGCATCGTGAACGCCCTGCGGATCTTAGCCAACCGTTATCTGTTTTGGGATTGGAATGAGCTGACCATTTGTGCCGGCCGCATGGTGGAGTTCCACGAGCTGGCCTTTCGATTTCCCGTGATGCACCTTATGAATTACGCCTATGTTTCGGCCTATGTTCACGGTTCCATTCGCCGTGAGACTGCTTTGACGCAAAATATTCATCTTTCGCAGCTCCATACCGCCTTTCAATCGTTTCGCAATGTGACCTTGCGTGGCTTGAGCGAGGGTCATTTACATCTCAACAATTTGATTTCACCGGATCAGGCCTGGGCCGATTCGCTCATGCAACCGGACAATGATTTTTTGGCAGGCAACCGCGAGGAAGATCGGCGGCTGTTTTTCTTAGCGCGCTCGACGATGTCGCTGGCGACCATGGCGCTGGTTGGTGGATCGTGCCACTTGCCCGACTTCATCAGTAGCGAAGTATCGGCGCAGCTCGATGCCTTGTACCGTGCGCCGGCGGGTGTGGCGCGCCATTTCCAAGAAAAACGGTTGCAAGCGCAAATTCTCGAGTACAAAAACCACTTATTTGCGCACTTGGGTCACGACAAAATCGGCCTCGACAATCCATTACCTGGCGAATTGCTAACACTCATCCACCCGACCTTTTTTCGCAGTTGTCCGATACGTCATGCGATGATCCAATCGCCCTCGCAACGATTCCGCCGTGGCTCGTTGCATCATCATCTGGAAATGGTGCGTTTGTTTGTTTTTGAGGTACTGGTTTTTCTGTTGCGCTGTGAGTCACGGCCTCACCAAAGAAATCACAAGGGTGTTTTCAGTGAGGCGGTGTACAACCTTGTAAGTTGTTTGTTTTTTAGGTATTTGGTGTATCACACCCATAATTGGCAATGCGCGACAGTGGGTGGGCGCACGACCGGGTTGCGTGCCTTCCGCAATTACGCCGCTACCGGTCAGCGGAAATCGTTTCGCCACAAGTACGAAGCGCAAGGGCTTGCGTTTGAGGCACTGAGTGAAGATCGCACCATTCGGCATATTGAGGGACGGGTTTCACCCCCGCGCGAAGATTTGCCGGAATATAAAACCTGGCTGCTGGCCTATGCACGTCAACACTTGAAGCATAAGGTGGAAAAGTTTGGGTTTATTGTTCACTTCAAAAAAGCCAACGAAGATGAGTCGCGTGTTTTTCCCAGTGCTGACTTCGGCAATTTTCACACCCTGCGTTACGGTCGTGTTCGTCGGCAAACACGCATCGACGCGGAGCATCTTTTTCATCTGCTCGCGACGCCCCATCCGGTGGTACCCTTTATTGTCGGGATTGATGCCGCCAACCTGGAACTGACAACGCCGCCCGAGGTTTTTGCACCCACCTTTCAGTTCCTGCGTCATCGGCCGATTGATTATTTGCGCACCCGCTCGATTCGCCGCCGTTTCGGCGAACACAGGGATTTTTATCGCTTGGCCAAAAAGCGCCGCCTAGGCATGACCTTTCACGTGGGCGAAGACTTTCGCCATTTACTCTCCGGTTTACGGGCGATAGATGAAGTCATTACCTTCCTTCAACCAAAACCGGGTGATCGGCTTGGTCACGCGCTGGCGTTAGGTTTATGTCCCGAGAATTGGGCTGGTCAAGTTGGTTTTCAGGCGCGCCTCAGCCACCAAGAATGGCTGGATACCTTGGTTTGGCTACACCATGTGCTCGGTCCCGGGCATGAGCTGGTCGGGTCGCTCCAGCTTGAAGATCGCATTCAGCGATTAAGTCGGCATATATACGGCGGTGCTCGTCTTTCCCATCACCTTAAAGGCGGTAGTGGTGATCATCATTTTGATTGGCCGATTCCGACGCTGCATGATGCTTGGCTATTGCGTCAATTGGATCCTTACCTTATCCGGAGCGACAAACTGATCGACGGCGAAATCGCCTTCCGCGAGCCACGCTCCCATTCGTTGATGCATACTCGCTGGCGTGATGCGCAGCAGGGGGTGAAGAAGCAGGTGGATCAAAACATAGGTTGGGTTGGTGCTTTCGAACTGTTGGGACTTTATTGGTACGATCCCCGTTGCCGCGAGCGCGGCAATGAACTTTTGACGATTAACATGGACGGTCGTGGCAATTATTGGGTGGCTGCTTGTCGCGAGGCACAGCAACGCATGTGCGCCAAAGTCAATCAGGCCCAGTTGGTGGTTGAGCTCAATCCTTCATCCAACCGTCAAATCGGTCAGATGTCGCGTTACAGCGAGCACCCGGTCTTTGACTTTACCTTGGATGAAACGTTTCAGCTAACCCACCAATTACGGGCTACGATTAATACTGACAATCCGGGATTGTTGGCGACGACTTTGGCCCACGAGTATTACCTTTTGGCTGAATCGCTGCTCGCTAAGGGCGCCGGCGAAGGGCAGGTCTCTCAATGGTTGGAGCATCTGCGACGCAATGGTGAAGATTACTCGTTTTTGAGGGATTTACCCGACTCGAAGGATCCCTTGTTGCTGCGTTTCCTCGAAGACCTGGTTCAAAAAAACGACCATCGCGTGCAGGCCATTCAAGGACGTTTTTCTATGAAATCCCTGTTTAAACGCAACTGAATGAAGAGGGTTGCCGGAGTTTGTCGGCGCGATTTGAGGCCCATAGCCGGCAGCTCTCCAGACCTGTAGAAGATTCGGTATTGTATGTCTTCGCACTGTCGGTTGTCGAAGGGCTTGCGGTGGGTCAGGTAACCGCAATTTTGATCACGGGGCCGGCTTTTTAGGTGTTGGCGACGGTTTCGATGTCGTGGTTCGGCAACGGTACTTTTTGATCGATTCGATGAAGTCGGGGTGCTTATCGGCGACGGGTTCGATTTCAGTGATGCACCACCAATCCCAGAAGGGGTCGGGTTGATTGGCGAACTCATGAGCATTTTCCTCGGTGTAAAAGATCAGGTTGTGCACGGGTTCCCCTGGGTCGTCGACAGAGATGGCACGAGATTGTCGGACTTTTAGCCAAGTTTCTACGATTTCGTTTTTATCAAATCGAAGGTCAGCCAAGGCGCGTAATTCACCCCTTTCATTTTCATAAAAACCAGTTATGTTGCAAGCGAGATAGTCGGACAAATCAATGTGAAGTGCCATGTTTTCAGGTCCATGCCACACCGGTTCCATGCCGGTGGCGGTAATCTCGTGAACCAAAGCCCAACTGCCGTGAATGCCGGTTCCGGCCGGGCTTGTGGTGAATGCAGCAAAGTAGTCACGCTTGTTGATGCTGAAAGTATAGAAGCTTTTAGCATAGGTGTTGAGCGGGTAAACCTCCACGGGGGTAATCTTGCCGTTGGGATCTCGATGCAACAAAACACAGCCCCAGCCTGGTTCGGCAAAAACTACAACCTCCGCCTCACTGTGTGCGGCCGGATACCGGCGTAAGCTGGAAGGGAATGACTTGGTTTCGTCGTTGTTAGGATCGAGTTGCCATTGGCTTAAATCAGTGCCTTGGCTTTTCAGCCAAAGAATTACCTCACCGTATGTTGCATTGGTGGGAATTGAGGGGTGCTCTGCGGCCAGAATGAGAAGGCCAAAAAACGCGACGAGCATCATTCCTTTCCTGGCGCTTTTGAAGGTTTGCAAGCTGCCTTTGTTAGATCCGCACGAATGGCTTCGGGGATCGCAGCGTTTGTTTCGATGTCATAGATACACCACCATTTAAAAAACGAGGGTCGGCTGAGGTGTTCCGGATCATTAGCGCTAAAGTCATCTAAATCATTTATTTGTTTAGCTTTGCACCAGAGTTCTTTTTTTGGTTTGTCGAATGATCCGGTTTTTCGGGTAATTTTGGCCATCGCTTGTAAATGACCTGGCCGAGATTCAACGAAATGGGTGATCTCGTAAATCAAAGTGGTTTCGTCCTCCCAATCGAGAAAAACATAATCGGGACCCGACCAAAACTTAACCATTCCTTTGTCGGATACATACCAGACGTAGGTCCAGGTGTTCTGAATCCCTGTCCCGGCAGATCGGCCCCATTGAAGGGAAAAATAGTCGCGTTTCTCAAAAGCAAATACGCGCGGGTTGGAGATATGTGCCATAGATTCAAATATAAGAGGGGTAATGAGAAAACCCTCCGCATCGAGAAGGAACACACCATAAGCGGCACTAGGCATTTTGAGCATCATGATTTTTCGATTGTGGTGCTGCAGTGGGAAGGTACGTAACTCCGGTTTGTGCTGCATCAGTTCGGGCATTTCTGCATCAATCCACCATGACGATAGATCAACATTTTCTGCCTGTAACCAGTTGACGATTTTTTGGTAGGTTACGTTTTGGGCGGGAGCAGGCTCTCTGAAAGTAGTAAGTGACAGAAGGAGTAAAAACATAATGCGATCCTAAATTCGGATGGAGGTTCTGATAGTACCGTTGGTGAAGCTTTGGCCTGGTTTGATTACAGGACGTATAGGTAACCGACATGTAGAATTTGCATCGGCAGGCCTGCTATGTCCACTTTAGTTGCCGGTTGGTTCGTGTTACTTGTCGGCACAAGCGTGTTTTTCAAGCAGGTCACGAAGCTCTGGAGAAACCTCCGCACCCTCGACCATACGCAGGTAACAAAATACTTTTAAGAAGCCGGTTATCTGCTTGAAGTCCTCATCATCTGGATCAAAGTATTGGTAAAGTGGCCCTTCGCGAACGATAAAAAGCGGGCGACGAATATCACTACTGGTGGATGCGGTGAATACAGTAAAATTCGCTACCAGGTGACCTGGGCTTGTTTCTTCGAAGCCGGAAAGGCCGGCCCGAAGCCATTGGTTATCGGAGACTTCTGGAAAAAACACGTCTGGACCAAGCCAGCTAAGGCTAATGCCGTCCTCGCGTATGTGCCATGCTCGTGCTGTTGTTGCGTGAATTCCGGTGCCGGCCTTACTGGATTCTCGGATTGAAAAGTAATTCCTTCCGTTTATTTTCACTGCCATGGGGTTGCTGATTAGAGCATCTGATGGATAGATGATAGGAATTCGTACTTGACCACTTGTGTCTACTAGAAAAATTCCGAATGCGGCATAAGGTAAGTAGATTGTGACTATACGACGTGGGTCATTGGTCAGTGGGAATTGGCGGATTGTCGGTTTTGCATTCATTAGATCCGGTTCGTCTTTATCAATGCGCCACTCCTGAAGGTCAACTTTGTTTTGCTGCAGCCATTGAATGACTTGGGAATAAGTCGGTTCCTCGTTGAGGAACAGTGGCGGCCATGAGAGCAAGCAAAAGAAGACCCAGGTCATTTCATATCCTTGATGAAAAGAAAACGAAACGGATTCACGCCAGGGTGAGTAAGAACTTGGTCATTGTTGTGCGCCTTGCGAATCCATGGTCTGGACATCGGATCGCCTTTCATGCCGCAATAAGAATAGAAGTGGCATACGTTTGCGGGGAGGTGAGCCGTTGATTGACCAGTCATAACTCGTAAGGCGCTTTGGTTCACAAGTCGCCAAGCTGGGCGGTTATAAGGGTCCTGATTAAGGTTTTGAGGGTAGTAGCGGAAAGGATTGTCTTCCACAGTCATACCGCTGAACTGATCCGCCAAATTTACAACATCCTCAATAGAGTAGCCGTCTGACGTTTTTGCTCTTCTTAAGAAGTGGCCTTCATTGAAGCGATTCATAATGACGTCGCCGATGGCGTCCATCTCTACCCCATTTTTAGAGGTGCCGCCGACTTCGCTGCCGATGGTTCGGGCCATCCACAGCTTATCGTTTTGGGTGAACCACTGCTCTTGGTAGTCCGGTTTGATGACCGGCGGCCAAGCGCCGTGCGTGATCTCGACGACGAACTGGTTTTCCTTGGCGATGAGGATGCGGCCGTCGTCGACGCCGTCGTCGAACATGAACTTAAACTGGATATTGCCGCTTTTGTCGCTGGTTTCCAGGTAATGCTCGGCGAACATGCCGGTTGGGTCGGCGAATTGGATCGGATGGTTGTTGGTATAGGAATAGCTGTTGACGTATTGGCGGGCCGGGTCGGCTTGAAGGAATCTGGCCTCGAGCGGCCGGCTGATCGCGATACAAAAGAAAAGTAAAATTGGAAATAAGCTGTGTTTCATAAAAAAGGACCTCGCTCAAAGGTCGCCAGAATAACACAACCGGCGGAAATTTGTTTTGTCTGCCGGCTTGAGGAATACTCGGAACGTGCAGGGCGAAGGCCTGTCTGGTTTTGCCGGCGAAGTTGTGGGCGAGGCCGGTGCCTGAATTGGCTGAATCCTTCCTCAAAATGGAACCAATTCCACAACCGATGGTTAAAAGACGGTGAGGATTCGAAACCCTTGGCGGCCATAGGGAAGCGAGTTTTTCCACAGGAAATCCACAGGCTGCTCCCGATGGGACCACAACCGAGGTTTTGTCAGCCGTTTACCTTAGCGAAAATAGCCTGTCAAGGCAAAAACCGTTGGGCGCCTAGGGATCTTCGATGCAACCAAATGTGTGTAATTTGTGCAGGGCGCCTTGCTGCCAAGGCTTTTGGGTTGATTTTCGCAACTTATCCACAAGGTTTTCCACAGCTCCTGTGGAAGTTTTTCGCAAGGGGGTGCGCCGCGCTGCGTCGTGGTTTTTGTCAGTCACGGACGAAGGCGCGCGTCGCAATGCGGCGCGCGCCGAAAACGCCTTGTTTTTGGGGTTAGGCGGCCTGATCTTTCGGGCGGTAGAGCCACCCCATGGCCGCCATCACCATCAGGCCGATATCGCGCAAAATTAGCATGAATTTGTCGTTCCAGCCCGCGAGGTAGGTGTCGGTAAACATCGTGGCCGTGCTGGTGCACCCGCAGTTGAAGTCATGGCCGCGTCCCACGTTGAAGCCGACGGCGGCAATGAAGATCACCAACAAGCCGCCAATTAGGAAACCGCCGCCGCGCCGCATGAGACCGGTCATGAGGGCCACGGCGGCGAGTAACTCAACCATTGGCAACCAGAGTGCGGAAATATTGATCAGCGCGGCCGGCGCGATGTCGTAATTCCAAATGTCCTTGGCGAAGGCGAAGGGGTTGTTGATTTTGGGCAGGGCGGCCCAAATGAAGAAGGCGCCGACGAACCAGCAGGCAAACCAAATGGCGGCGCGTTCCTGAATAAGCCGACGCCAAAACACGAGCAGCAACATGCCGGCGATGAAGGGCAACATGTCGCGCACAATGTGTTCCAGGTACATTCCCGGCGGTTTCACTTCTTCGAGCGGCGGCCGCTCGGCGACGGTGCTTGTCACCGCGTTTGCGCTGCCATTTGAGTCGGTGCTGTCGGCAAGTTCTCCGGCAACGGGATATCCGGCTTTGTACCAATCATCGAAGCCGGCTTTGAAGACAAAAATGTTGCCAAAACCCATGGCTTGTAAGTCTTGGGCGAGGTGGTGGGAATCGGTGCACTCCTTGCCTTTGCAATAAACGACCAGAGCGGCGGGTTGGCGTGCTTCGATTTCAGCCAAGACGTTTTCGAGGTATTGGTGTTTTTCGTAGAGGTGCAGCAACAGTGCGCCACTGATGTGGCCTTTGTTGTAGAGCTGTTCGTCGCGGGCGTCGATCCACAAGGTGAAGTCGGCGGCATGGGTGTGGATGTTGTACGCGGTTTCGAGATCGATGTCGGTAATGCCGCTGTTGGTGGTGACGGTGTCGGCGACCTGAGCAGGGTCGGCGCTGGGGGCGGCGGGTGTCGGCGCGGTGTCGGCCGGGGTGGCGCTGTCGGCGAGTTGGCCGGCGATCGGCAGACCGGCTTTGTACCAATCGTCAAAACCGGCCTTGTAAACAAAGATGTTGTTGAAGCCCATCGCCTGCAGATCCTGGGCGAGGTGGTGGGAATCGGTACACTCTTTGCCTTTGCAATACACGACGAGGGCGGCGGGTTGTTTGGCTTCGATGTCGGCCAGTACGGTTTCTAAATAGTTGTGCTTTTCGTAAAGGTGCAACAGCGCGGCGCCTTCGATGTGGCCTTTTTCGTAGAGTTGTGGGTCGCGGGCGTCGATCCAGTAGGTGAAATCAGCGGCCTGGGAGAAGATTTGGTAGGCGCGGGCGAGGTCGATATCGGTGATGCCGCTGTTGGCGGTGACGAAGGCGCCGACTTCACCGGGATCGCCGGGGTCCAGGCTCGGCGGTGCGGCGGGCTCGCTTGCAGGTGTTTCGCTGGGGGTTGCCGCGGTTTCCTTGGCCGGTGCCACGCCGGCGTAATCGGGCCAGGCGCGAATCCATTCGATGCCGGCTTGGGGACGGAAATTGTTGATTACGCCGCCAACGAGGGCGACGGCAAGAATGACGGCAACTTGTACGAGAACGCTGGATCGCATAAACGAAACTCCTTGTTTGCAGGGGCGACGCGGCTGGGAACGGCGGTCGGCCGATGAAGAGATCGTCAATCAAAACACAGGTTGCCGGTTGAATTGTCAGACATTTGTCAAGAAAGCGAAGGGTTTGCGTGGGGGTTCCAACGGCGCAAGGCGACGGCGGCGGCATAAAGCAGGGCGGCCAGGAGCCATAGAACGGGGCGCAAATCGCGGCCGTGAGCGGCTTGAGGACGGCCGCCGGCGAAGGGCGTGGCGCCTTTAGCCAAACGGTCGCCGCCGCTGAGCCGTGCCAGTTGATCTAGCAGTGGGTGGTTGATGCCGACGTGTTCGGCTTCGCTTCCGCCTGCATTGGTGACGGCGTTGACGGGCGGTAAACGCAGGGCGAGGCGTTGGCTGCGCGGTAAGGCGTCGGCACCTTGCTCGCGAATTTCCAGCCATCCGTCGCCGCCTTCGGCGGGCAGGGTCAGCCGACCTTGGAAGCTACCGGCGCGCGTGCCTTTGCGCACGGTGATGGTTTCAATCTGTCCAAGACGGCTGCGCCACTGCAAATCGACGGTGCTGATGCGCGGGACGCGGCCGCGATTGCTGAGCAAGTTCAGCTCAATTTGCAAATGGGCGCCTTGGTCGTGGGCGCTGATTTGGTAGCGATTGAAGGCGGCGAACGGCAAGACGTGTTCGAACCATTCGACCCAGATCGGGGTGGCATCGCGGCGCCCGATGGGCAGGGGCAGGGCCGAGGTAAAGGCGCCAACGCTGCCCAGTTCGGCGTCGCCGTAAGCGAGGACGGGATCGGTGAACTTGGGGCGAATGGCGATCAAACGGGCTTGGGGTTTGATTTTGGCGACGGCATTCCCTGGCAAAGGCCGGCGCGGCATCGGCAGGCGTTCGCTTTGGTCGAGGATGAAATCGAGGCGCAGCGGGTCAAACGCGGTGGGTTCGTAGAAGTAGGGGCGCTCCTGCTCGTCGAAGAAGGGAATTTCGAGTTGACCGGGACTTGTGCCGAGCGGCACTGCGATGGGGTCGGCGATTTTGCGCAATGCGGGTGAGACTTTGGTGGCAATTTGGTCGATGGCGAACACGGTCGGCCGACAATCCGGCCGGTAATCGACGGGCATGAAGTAACCGTCGGAAATAAAGATGAGACCGCAATTGCGGAAGCGGCGATCTTCCAGCAGCTTGAGTGCTTCGGTAGGGTCGGTACCGCCGCTTGCTTCGATGCTGCGTATTTGGGCCAGGGCAAAAGCCTTGCCGTCGGCGTCGAGATGACGGTTTTGCACCAGGTGTTCGGCTTGGGAGGTGAATGCGATCAGATCGAGGCGGTCGTTTCCGCCCAACAAATCCAAAACGATGTACTGCATTAAAGCTTGGGCGGTTTCCATGCGTCGGCCACCCATCGATCCAGAGGCGTCGACCATCATAATGACGTGACGGCTGAGATAGTCAGGCGACTTGGGACGAGGTTCGGTGGTAACCGGCAACAGGGGTTCAAGCGGTGTTTCGTCATAACTCATGAGCGTGGTGGCGTCGGTATCGGCACCGCCTTCATGGCCGCCGTTGGCGAAAAACAGACCCAGGCCGCGCAGGCGCACGGCGGCGGCGATGCGGGTCAGGGCCTCGGTTGAGAATTGGTCGGCAACGACGTCGTTGAGAATGACGGCGTCGTAGTCGTCGAGGCGGATACCGTCATTTAATTGTTCCGCGTTGATGGCGGTGACTTGTCCGCGTTCAGGTGGGAAGAAGTTGACCCAGCGGTTGTCGCCGCCGATCGCCAGGTATTTAGGGGGGCGGGTGACTTGCGCGAAAACTCGGCGCTGATGGCGCGGCCGTCCATCAGCATCCTGTAGGGCGAAATCGACGTAGTGCAAACCGCGGCGGCGAAAGGTGAGTGGGACGCGCAACCGTCCCCAACCGTCGCCGGGCACCGTTGTCGGCTGGGTGACGGCACGTTGATGGTCCGCGCCGAACCAACCGCGCACGGCAATGACGGCGGGTGCGGCCTGCGGTTTCTGGTTGCGGAGGTTGGCACGCAGGTAGGTTGGCACCTTTTCGGCGACAATCGGTGGCAAGTAAAGGTCGCGAATGGCGAGTTCGGGAACAGCGCCCGGCGGTTCCCAGATGTAAATTGGGACGGCGTCACGGGCGGCACGCCGGGCGGCGGCAAGGGTTTGGGGGTCGGTGGTGAAGCCGTCGCTGTAGAGCAATATGGAACGAGCGCTGCTGTCGGCACCGAGGCCGAGTGCCTGGTTTAAGGCCTCGCCCAGTTGCGAGCTGCGGGGTGGGGCGAGATCTTGAGCGCGCAAGCCACGCAAGCGGGTTGGCAAGGTTTCGAGCGGCACATCCTCGAAGTGGCGGCGGGTAACGGCGCCGAAACTGACCAGCGAGACGACGGCCCGTTGCCGTTGCGGTTGTGGAAGAGCGGCGAGTAGGTCGCGGCAGTGTCGTTGCAGGTCGGCGCGCAAGGCGGGCCAGCCGCCGGGTGTGCGCAGCATGCTGTGCGAACTGTCGACCAGGAGGGTCAGGTGCTCGCGTTGGTGGGTTTGGGCGGTAATTTGGTGCGGTCGCAGCAGGCTAAACCCAAGACAGGCGACGGCGAGCAGGTTGAGGGTGAGGACGGCCAAGCGCACGGGTTGGGCGCGACCCAACACGGCGGCGCGTGGGCTGAAGAGGGCGAAGACAAAAAGCGCGGTGGGCAGGGCGAGGACCAGCCACGCGAGCCAAACCCAAAAGGAGGGCGGTTGCCAGGTTATCGCCATGCCGGGCCTCCGATGACCGCCAAAACCCGTTCCAGCGCGAAAAACACGAGCGCCGCGCCAAGCAGCCAGGGCCACCACAGTACCGAACGCTGAATGGTTGTCGGCGTATCCGTTGCCGTCAGTCGCTCGCGGCCGTGTGATTGCGGCGGCAACCAGGTGCGGCCCTCGCCGGGGTGCAGGTCCAAACGAAACGGCGGCAGGTTGGTTTCAACCGTGGCGGCGTCGATGCGCGTGCGAGTGAATAGGGGGTTGGCGTTGCCTTTGCTCAGCAGGGTTTGAACCGCGTTAAACCAAAGCAGGGTTGTTAAACGGGCCTGATCGCCGACGCCGGTGGGGAAACCGGCGAGGTAAACGGTTGTCGGTGCGTCATGGCGGCCGACCCAGGGCACGCCATTGCTGTCGGCCAAGACGGGGAAAAGCGGCGGCAGGTCCGGTGCGGGCAGGGCGCGCAGTGTTTCGGCAACATCGAGGTTAACCTGATCCAGCAGGGGGCTCCCTTCGCGGAACCAATCGATGCGGGTCTCGCCTGGCTGAAAACCGGGACCGATGATAAGGCGCGGTCGTTGCCGATCGGCGTCGGCCGACTGATGTGGTGCAAGAACGGTGAACGCGGCGTGATCGGTCTGGTTTTGCCAGCCAAGTTGATCCAGCCAGGTGCGGTCGGGATGGCGCCAATCCACCACAAATTCGGCGTCGTCCTGCACCGCAATGACGACCTGGTTGTCGGCGCCGTAGGCGTCTTCCGGGACCAACGTCAGTTCGTAAACGCCAGGTTTCGGTGGGGTAAACAGGTAGGTGCCGCGATCCGCTTGAAAACGGATCGGCAGGTTGTCGTGGAAGGCGTCGTTGCGGGCCTTGAGGTCGAGGCGAACCTCGGTGGGGGCGCCAAAGCGATGGACCGCAATTTCGATGAGTGGTTGACCGCCGAGGAACGGATTGGCGACGGCGCGTACCTCGCTAAAGCCATGGTTGGCAACAGCGTCGCCCACATCGTGCCACACCAATCGGGCGTTGGGGTCGGTACGGACCCAGGTTGGTGCGGGTAAATCGCTGATAACGAGCACCAGCGGGTCCGCACCTTGTAAGCGGCCTTCATCGCGCTCACGGCTACGCATCGGCAGGCTCAGGTCGGTGCCGAGCGGACGGGGTTTTAGCGCGGCCACGGCGGTCTCGAATTGCGCCGGGGAAAGGTTGTGGCCGAGATCGCGCTGTTCCAAGTCGAAGGCGGTGAGATGGAGAATCGGCCGTCGTTGTTGCTGGGCGAGCGCGTCGCGGTTCTCGCGCAAAGCCGCGCGTGCCAGGTCGAGCATGATCGTGCCGTCCACCTGGGTCGCCATGCTCGACGAGGTATCAATCCACACCCATAGGTGCAAATCACCGGGTTCGTCGACGGTGTACCACACCTTGTCTTCACTGACGAGGGCGGCACTGATCAGTAGTAAACACAGAGCTTGCATTACAAACGGCGGTGACTTTAACGGGTTGGTCCAGCGCCACTGGGTTTGAATATTTTCGGCGGCGGTTACCTCGTCGAAGAAGCGTGCCGCTGAGACACGTCGCGTCAGGTAACGCGGTTTGCGCATGTGCAGCAAAGCCAAAAGGGGGATGAGGGCGGCGCAGAGACCGGCGAAAAAGATCATTGGCTCACCGCATGAACAAGCGTTTGAGCAGGGGATCCTGCCGGAATTGGTGGCGGAACCAGTCGTAGGCACCGTCTTGGGGTGCGTTCTCGGGCCAGAACCAAGTGGTGGCGTCTTGCGGGCTGAGACGAAAGGGCTTGAGCAATGCTTGTTTGTGGGCGGCGATGCGGGCCTCGACGGCGTCCAACACGGCCGCATCGACCTGAAAAAGCGGCTGGGTTTGGGTTTGGCCGGGGCCGAGTAAACGCCGCGCACCGTGGCCGACATGGGCGCGTTCCAGCGGCCACGCGTTGAGGTCGATGAGCATTCGCCACAGGTGTTTGCGGGCGCCGCGTCGCCATAAATCGGCGAGCGTGCGTTCCAAACGGCCGGCTTCTTGGTAAAAATCGCCGATGATCAGCCAGACGGCGGTGGGCGGCAGGTGGCGCGCTAAATCCGCCAGGCTTTGGTCGACCGCATCAGCATTTGGCGTGACGGCGCGAAAGCGTTCGACAAGGGTGTCGGCGGCGCGGCGCGAACGGACGGTAAACACCTGGCGCGTGTCGGCACCGAGCTGGTGCAGGACAAATTGGTCGCGTTGGCGGCAGGTGAGACGGGCGAGCGCTTCGGCCAACCACAACGCGATTTGAATTTTCGGCATCGCTTGCGGGTACCACATGCTCGCGCGCATATCGACCGAGACAACCAGGTGCAGCGGTTGCTCGGCTTCGAAGCGGCGCACCAGGGGTTCGTGGTCCTCGCCGAAGCGGGCCGAGACGCGCCAATCGACGGCGCGGATATCGTCGCCAGGTTGGTAAGGGGTAAACTCGCGAAAGGCAAGGCTTTCACCGCGACGGCGGGTAAGGTGCCCGCCTTGCGCATTGCTGCGCAGCCGTCGGCGCGCGTCCAAATGGAACTGGTGGAGCCAACGGTCGGCTTGCGGTAACGGCTGAAGATCGATAGCCGCCGTCGCGGTCGGGGGCGGCGCGACGGCGCGACGGCGCCAGGGGAGTCGCATGCTTTAAACCTCGCCGCACAAATCTTGGAAACGCGCGTCGAAGCGCTCACGGTAGGCGTTGTCGCTGGGTGCACACAAACTGCAGAGTTGCTTGAGGAACGATTCACCACCACCGGATGCGGCCTCGCTTTGTCGGTCGAGCCAATCGATGGAAAGCTGCAGACGATGGCGCAGGGCCGGGACGACGATGTGGGCCAGCGATTCGGCGTCGGCGAGGTCTTTGTTCTCAAATAGTAAAGTCCAGGCTTTGGCCCCGAGCTGCAAGGCCACGGCGGCACGTGGACCAAAGCCATAGAGCAACGCGCCGTCGAGCAGGTGCTTGAGTTCTTCGACTTGGCGACCCGCTAGACCTTGTAGTTGGTCGAACCGGCCGTTGGTCGCCGCGAAAAGGTTGAGAATGTGGCTTTCGACCGAGCCGGTCACTTCCAGTGCGCGAATGCGTTTGCCCAGCTCGACAAATTTGGCCTTGGAATCATCGACATCCTTGGGCAGGTGACGGTTATCGATTGCCGAGGCGGGCGCCGTGACGCCGGCGCCGGTTTGTTTGGCGAGAATCGCCCGCAGCGTGCGGTTGTCGGGCGTCGGCATGGCGATTTTAAACATAAAACGGTCGGCTTGCGCTTCGGGCAAGGCGTAGGTACCTTCGTGATCGATGGGGTTCTGAGTGGCGAGCACGAAAAAGGGCGGGGCGAGGGCGTGCTGGTCGCCAAGCACAGTGACTTGACGTTCGGCCATGGCTTCGAGCATGGCTGATTGCGTTTTCGGTGTGGCGCGGTTGATTTCATCGGCCAGCAGCAGGTGGGTGAAGATCGGTCCCTGGCGGAAGTTCAAACGATTGCGATTCTCAAAATCGGGCATCCAGGTGCCGGTGATATCGGCCGGCATCAGATCCGGGGTGAACTGAATGCGCCCAAACGGCAGCGCCAGCACCCGGCCCAAGGTTTTGATTAGCTCGGTTTTTCCGAGACCGGGGTTGCCCTCCAGCAGCACATGGCCTTCGCTGTAAAGCGCGACCAAACACAACTTAGTGACATACTCGACGCCGAACATGGTGGCGGCGGTGGTTTCGATTAGGGATGATGCAAAGGATTTGACGGCTTGACTCAAGGTGACCTCATTGTTGCTGCTTGGTTGGATTGTCGGCATTGGTGGCGCGGTGATCGCGCAAAAGTTCGGCGACCCAGGCGGGTAGCGGTTGGGTCGCGCTGGGGGTTTGCTCGGGCGCACGGCCGTCGCGGTAGATGCTTGCTTTGCGTGGCCGCGGTGGCTCGTCCTGGTTGCGTTGTTCCCGGTTGGGGTTCTGACCCTCGCCGTCGCCCATCAATGTTGGGATCTCGATTTCGATCGTCTGGTCGTTTGTTTTTGGGAAGTCGGGTACCGGACCGCCGGCGCCGCGCTGGACCGCTGAGTTCTGCTTGCCGGCGGTGGTGCTTTCAGAGGGTTGTGAGCCTGGACCGCCATTGCCCTGATCCGCGCTGCCTTGGCTTGCCGACCGGCCTTCTTTGGTTGCGTCACCGGCGCCGCCTGGTTTGCCTTGGTTCGTTTGATTGCTTTGGCCGCCATTTTGGCCGCCGCCTTCTTGTGTCTCGCCGGCCTCATCGGCTTGGTCCTTGTTTTGCCCGTTGCCGGCACCATTCGCGTCGGCCGTATCGGACTCGGCCGTATCGGATTCGGCGGCATCCGGTGAGGATGATGCTTCATCGGTCGACTGACCGTCACTCTCGCCTGTTTCGCCGGCGGGGGAAGGGGCGTCGCCTGGCTGGTTTGCCGGTTTGGTTTGATCGCCACCCCGTTGGTCGTTGCCTTTGGTCGGGGTTTGTCCGTCCTCGCTCGCTTCTCTGCCCGACTCGGCCTCGGGTTGCGGCTTTTGGGCCGGCGCGTCAGGGGCGTTTTGGGCTTCACCGGAACCCTTGTCCGGTTGACCCGAGGGATCGCTTGCGCCGTCCTGGTTCGGTTCATTTTGCGTTGCTTGTGGGTTGCTCGAGGATGGCTTGTCACCCTGGTTTGTTTGTCGTGGTGTGGCCTGTGAACGGTCATTTTGCGACGATGAGCCGTTTTCTGCGTTTCCGTCGTCGGACGGGTTACCCTGTCGCCGGCCTTGCTCGCTTGAGGACCCTTGCCGGTTTGGGTTGCCGGTGTTCGCGCCGTTTGGGTCGGCGCCGGCCTGGGCGTTGTCGCCCGCTGTTTTTTCGCCTTCGCTCGGGGTGGCTTGTTGATTGGCGTTGTTTTTGGTGTCTTGGCTGCCGTTTTCACTCGCCGGCGGCGTTGCCTGGTGTGCGGCGGCATCGCCGGTGCCGTCGGTTTTTGACGTCTCATCCTGGGTGCGTGCCGGCCGGCTGTGGGCAAAACCCGCGCTGCCGTCCGGTAGGCGATGGGCGGCGTCCGCCAACCACCAGAGTGGTAAAGCAAACAAGGCGGCGAGCGTCCAAACCACCAGTAAACGCGGTAAGCGACGGCGAATATCACGGCGCCATTCGGCGGCGGTGGGCAGCGGCAGGCGCGGCATTTGGCGCGAGCGATCAGGGTTTTCGAGCAAGTTGGCCAGTTGGCTAAAGCGGCTGCCTGGCTGGGCTAAATCGTGGCGGCGAGCGGTTTCGTACCGCAGAAGAAGATGCCAGGAAGCCGCTGTATTGAGGTTGTCACCGTGGTGCAGGCAAATACCGAGCAGCGTCGGCGTGCGACGGCCCGCGCTCGCCAGGGCATAGGCGCACAGGCCTAAAGCGCCCGCCGCCGCCGGCAGCGGCAGCAGACCCAGGCGGCCGTCCCACAACAACAAACAGGCGAGCAGTAATGGGACAAGGGTTAAACCGTGTTGCATCAACCAGAACCAATGCATATAGGCACGGCGCCAAGCGTCGAGAACGGCGGTGACCGCGCCTTGGTTGCGCCGTGTTTCGGCGGCGGCGGCGCGGTAGGCCAAGCCACGGGCGACGAGGGCGAGGGCGACCCAAGCCGTTAGTGTTCGGATCAACCAGGGTAGCCACATCGGTTTGCTGAGTAGTAACAATACGAGGAACACAAGGGCCGCCACCCAAGCGCCCCACTGCCAACTGCTGCTCTGATGATGGAGGTCGCGGGCGCGTCGCGCGCTGCGATGCAAGCCGCGACGAACTGCCGCGACACGGTGGCGCAGCGCCTGCGCGAACAACAATAGGTTGGTGCGGGCGTGGTTCAATTGGAAGCGATCAATCAGCGACGACAAGCGGGCGATCCTCCAGCCGGCGAATGGGACAAGTAGGAAAGGCGGACAGCGGTCCGTCCTAGAGCAAATGCGGTAATGGTTACGTTGGCGGGCTGCGCAAAGTTGGGCGGCAAGACGCGGCGGCGTGAGACGGTTTGACTTAGGTCCGTTCAAAAAGTCTGCCATAGGCGTGGTTTTGCCGCAATCGCGGAAACGTGGTTTGTGGTGGTGCGGCACATGACGGCTTGGGGTTTGGGCAAGTTCGGTTAGAATAGGAAACTTTGCCGGGCGTGGTTGCGTCAGAACGGTATACGACATTCAATGTGTGGTGAGGTGACACATTAATTCAGTAATGATTTTGGACTTTTTGATTTGGGCCAGTGTGTTCATTTTTTCGGCGACCTGTCACGAAGCAGCGCACGCGCTGGTGGCGAAACTGGGTGGTGACGATACAGCCTACGCCGCCGGCCAGGTAACGCTTAATCCGGTGCCGCACATTCAACGCGAACCGGTCGGCATGATTGTGATTCCCGCGATTTCGTTTTTTCTCTCGGGCAGCATGATTGGTTGGGCCAGCGCGCCCTACAATCCCAATTGGGCCGCGCGTTACCCGCGTCGCTCGGCGTTTATGGCGCTGGCCGGACCGGCCGCCAACTTGGTCCTGTTTGTGTTTGGTGTGATTGCCCTGCACCTAACCTTTGCTTTTGCCGCGCCATTGGGGGCGGGTTTGCTGGAGTTTCTATCCAAACTCTTTTTCATCTTTGCGTCACTGAACTTGCTGCTTTGCGTTTTTAACCTGATTCCGGTACCGCCGTTGGATGGGGCCGAAATCATTTTGTTGTTTTTCCCAGAGTCCCGTGCCGAGGAAATTCGTTACAAGATGCGCAGCGTCGGCATGGTGGCGTTTTTAATTGTCTTTTTTGTGTTTCCCAAGATCTATTACCCTATCCATCGCTTCGTCTTTGCGCTGGTGGGTTTTCCGCTCGGCTAGGTCGGCACCCCGTCAACTGAAGATCAGGTGACGGGGGTTAACCTCAATCGCAGACGTTGTAGGTGTCACACAGCGTTTGCGGCACACAGAAGTAGGTGACGCTAATGGCTGGGTTTTTGCGTTTGCCCTTGCGGTACGGATAAATGGTACGGGTCGAGCTGGTGTAGCGGTCGAGCACGCGGTAACCGGCGCGACAGGCGCATTCCGACCAACTCATCAGGCCGCCGTCATGATTGCGCCACGAGGGGCGCAATCCTTGGCCCGACATTTCGTGAACATGGCGGAAACCGGCGTGGTACGTGTTCCAGGCGGTGTTGAGCAAATCGCTGTCGCTGAGGCCGGTTTCCTCGGTAAAGATCAACAAAATGCCTGCTTCGGCATAGCCGCGGAACACCTCGACCATTTTTTCGTCGGATTGGTCGCGCACCTCGTGAAAACCGTTGCCGACGACCATAACCGCGTGGCGGTCGTTTAAGCCGTCGGCGTGTAGGCGCTCGGTGATTTTTTCGGGACGGCCGATATCGGCGTTGCGAATGAACTGCATGTTGGCGGGTAGATAGCCTTTTTGCTGTTCTTTAATGGCCTCATCAATGGCGGCGTCTTCCAGATCGGCACCGTAGTAACGCAGGCTCTCTTCGCCGTTGCGCTGAAAACGCTGACGGGTCGCTTCGCCCTTGCCGACGGCGTGTTCAATGTAAACGCTGTAGTCGAACTCGAACCGTTTGCAGAAGTCGTCGAGTGCTTGGTTGGCGGCTTTAAAGGTTTTGCGGTTGGCGTCTTGGCTGGCGGCGACGTTTTCGCCGCGACTGACCCAAGCGGTGCCGGTGCGGCCGCGCAAAATGTCGCTCAAGTGTTCAGCGTAACTCGCATAGGCGCCGACGATGCCGAATGGGCCGGGACCACGCTCAAAGACACGTTCGCCGAGCAGGGTGACATTGCCTTCTTTAAGCAAGCCGCATTGTTCCAAAAACTGCACGAGTTGCGCAAAGCAATGGGGGATTTCATCGACGAAGGTGGTGCCCTTTTCCAGTTTGGGTGTGAGCTCCAAGGCGCGCAGTGCCAGGACAATCGGCAACAAGCGGAAGCCGGCTTCCAGTTCCCAGTGGGTCGCGTACCAAGCGGTTTCGCAGCGTTGTTTGGCGGCGCTAAAGGTCAGCATGCTCTTCAGCCGGCCGTCGTCCCATTCGGGATGACGGCCCTCGCTAAACCAGGCCATCCACACGCGCGTCATATCGACCCGTTCCGATTTGTTGAGCGCAACCAGTTGGGTGTGCATACGGCGCACCTGGGCGTCTTTTGATAGGTAAAAAGCGCCGTCTTCGCGGGTGAGGTAGCCGCGTGACAACAAAAAGTGCAAATCAATCTTGAGCTGGCGTTCGTTGAAGTCATTGCTTGCGGCGAAGGTTGCCGGATCGAGTGCGTTGTCTTTTAACAACCAGCCGGTAATGCCAAGCAGCTTGTGCGTCGAAAGCACGTGGCGCAGCAACCACAAATCGGAGGGTGCGGTGATTGCCGCTGTAAAGACCATGTTTTGCAGTACTTTCATCGCGCGCTTAGCGGATGCCGTGTCTGCTTCTGTGATTTGTTCTTTTTCCAGCGCCGTGTCAATAATTTTGCGGCAATCGGTGACCCAATCCAGAATCGCTAAACCGTCTTGAAACAGGTGCGGTACCTTGGTCACAAATAACTGAAAGCTGGACTCGTCGATAAAAGGAAAACCGGCCGAGGTTAAACTGGAAGGGCCGGCGACAACGGCCTTGAGTTTCTGTGACTGTGGATGGTGGCCGAGCGATTCGGCCTGTTCCAGAACGCGCCACAGGTCCGGGTTTCGCAAAGGGGTGTCGTTTTTCAAACCAAAGCCTCCGCGGGTAATGTGCGTGGGGTTCAGTGTATCAGGCTGGTCCTGTAACAGTCGCACAGTAAATGCAAAAATGTGTCGTTAAATGAGTTAACTTGCTGATCTGGTGCTAAAAAAGACGCGCCTGAAGCGCGTCTTTCTTGTGAAAATAGCTTGCTGTCGTGAATCTTTTAGCGCTCACGGATTACGTGGTTTCCTGTTGGGGTTCCGCGATCATCACCTGAAAGTCACCGTCTTCATTGGTGCGAATGATCAAAAACTTGCCGTCGGCGGCATAAATACGGCTTTCTTCACCCAAGGTGGTTTGAATGCGTGCCGTGGTTTTGCCTTTGGCGTCGACGTAGTAACCCAGCAGGGTGTGTTTGACGTTGGATTCGCGGAACACCATAAAGCCGTTTTGTTTGTCGGGCATAACGTAGTTAAACAACTGGTGTTTTTCGGGGAAGTCGGGTTGGAAAAAGCGGTTGTTTTTGATCCAACTGGTTTCGCTGAATTCGGCGCGGTCCGCTTCGGTGACCTCGGCGCGTGGCAAACTCATGGTGATCGTGTTTTGCAGTTCGCCTTTGTGGTTGTAGATCTTGGCTTCGGGTTTGTCGGTATCGGCAAGAATGATGCGGTCGGTACCGGGATCGTAGTGGACAAAAACATCGCGGCTAAAGGCGGTCAAAATGATGCCGCGCTGGCCGTCTTTGCGGCGGCGCCACGAGGTGTCGACCATTTCGAATAGGTTTTTGATCTCGGTGCCGTCGCCTTTGAAGATGCCGACTTTGACAATCGGTGCATCGCCGCCAAAGGTGCGGTGGTGAATGAGGTAGTTGCCGTCGGCGAGCGGGCGAAAGGATTCGGTGCGACCACGGGGCAGGTTAAAAATCGTGGCGTCGATAAAGGTACCGTCGCTTTTGAAGCGGTTAATTTTGCGCAGGCCGCCGTCGTAAATCACCACTTCTTCGCCGCGCGTGCTAATGCTGGCCTGGGGGCCGCCGCGCCGAACCATAATCATTAGGTCACCAGGGCCTTGGCCGCGTTTGGCGAAGTTGCCGAGGAACTTGCCTTCTTTGTCCCAGTGGAACACCGTCGCCTCGTCGAGGTCGAGCACGTACACTTTGCCTTCGGGGCTAATCGTGGCGTCCCAAGGGTTTTGAATAAAGGCTTCAGCACTTTCGGGAATTGCCTCCAGTGTCTTGACTGGAACCAGTTCAATCGACTTGGGTGCGTAAGCGAGCATGCCGGTTAGGAATAAGAGCAACATGAGGTCCGCCTTTAAGCTAAGAATGGAGCCCCATTGTAACCGACCTCCGCGCTGGACGCCGGCGGCTATTTTTGCCGTTCAAATACCTCCGATGCGTTTCCACTTTGCAAAAAGGGCAAAAAAAATTAAATTTTTTCTAAACCGGCGCCGGCGCTTTCCCGTTTGCCAGGTCAGATTACGCAGTGAGGCTCGGGAGGAACACATGAAAAGAATGATGGTTTTGTTAGCAATGTTGAGTTTGGCCGGTGTTGCCATGGCGCAGTCCAAGGAACCGACCTACATGATCAATGTGGACATGCAGAATTTTACGGGTGAACAAGGCAACCTCAAAATGAGTGTGCCGCTGACGTTTCTCGAAGGGTTCCGCCCCCAAATGGAAGAAGTGATGGCGGAAGTACGCAACGGCGACCACGGTGTTGATATTGCGGCTCTGTGGGAAGCGGTTCGCGATTCCGGCCCCACCGAGTTTGTGCAAGTCGACGGTCCCGACGGCAAAGTTAGTGTCAAAACCGACGAAAACTTTTTGTTGGTTAGTGTGGACAACCAAGACGTCCACGACATGAAAGTCAAAGTACCGCTGGCCTTGTGTGAAGCGCTCTTGAGCGATGCGAAAAACATCGATTACCCCAAAATCATGGAAATCCTCAAGGGGATGGTTGGTCAGGATCTCGTCACCATTGATTCTGAGGAAATTGTCGGCCGCGTGTG
Source organism: Holophagae bacterium (assembly GCA_030429565.1). Lineage (GTDB taxonomy): Bacteria > Acidobacteriota > Holophagae > Acanthopleuribacterales > Acanthopleuribacteraceae > Acanthopleuribacter. The sequence continues at coordinate 294,090 of JAUIFE010000005.1, forward strand.
GATTTCTAAATAATCGCCACCACTAGACCCGAAACCGGGTCTGCTTGGTTCCGTTAAAAAAAACCCGATTGTCATCCGGCAATCGGGTTTTTTTTATTGGGTGAATGGGTTGACCATCGGCGGCGCGGTCGGAATCGGCATGTCTTTCTCTTGCGGTAAACCCATGGCGTCGGTGATTACATCAATCATTTCGCCGTTCACCTCGGCGTCGGTAAAAATGATCAACGTTCGCGTTGCCTTACGGCGCAGCAGAACGCGGCCGTGGTCGAATGCCAAATTGGCGGCGGTTAATTGGGCGGGCGTGCCTGCAATGACTTTGCTGATAAGCGCCAGTTTCTTCTGCGCGTTGTGCGGTGCGCGTTCGCTGAGCTCGACCACGCCGTGATCCCAGCACAAGGCCGCCCAGCGGCAGCCGCTTACGCCTTCTAAATCTTCCAAACCGAGGCTCATGCTTCTTGCTCCTCAAAACATTCGGCCAGCGCCTCACATTCTTTTTGGTTCAGCTCACCGAGGCGGGTCGGGCAAGTGCATTTCAGACCGGCGAGGCCGCTGCCGTGTGGAATGACCAGCACGTGGGTATCGTCGGTGCTGATGCGGCCGCGGCGAAACTCGCCGAGATTTTCGAGCGTTTTAAACTCGCTCAGAATCGTGTTGAGCAGGTGCAGTGAAACGGCATAGCGATCCTCGATTTCCCCCAATTTGGCGGTGACTTGGCCACGTCGGTTAACCGCCACGCCCACATGGACTTCCGGCACCGAGGCCGATTCGCCCGGTGCTTGGTGGCACGGCAAACCCGCCTGCAGGCGTTTGCGTTGGCGGTCTATTGCCTGAATCGCTTCACGCGCCGAGGAAAAGCGCTCATCTGGATTTTTGGCGGTCAATCCCTCAATGACGCCCATGACGCAGGGGTCAATGGTGACACCGAACTTTTCCGGGTTGGGGAGTGGATCTTCCACGTGTTGTTTCAGTACTTCGATGTAATCGCGACCGTCGTAAGGTGGCTGACCCGTGATCAGCTCGAATAAAATGATGCCGACTGCGTACAAATCAACGCGTTCGTCGGTATCGCGCCCTTCGATTTGCTCTGGTGCCACATACAGCGGCGTCCCCAAAATTTCGTCTTCAAGGGTGACGCGCGCCCCTTCTGAGTCGCGCACCAAGCCAAAATCAAGAATGACGGCGGTGCGGTTTCCGGTGATCATGATGTTGGCCGGTTTGATATCGCGGTGAACCTTGCCGCGTTCGTGTGCTTGGGCCAGGCCTTTCAACACCTGGCGCGCGAGATCAAGCGCTTCCTCCGCCGGCAGGCGCTCGTGCATGCGCAGGTAGGTTTCCAGGTTGTAGCCGTCTAGGTATTCCATCACCAAATACGGCAGATCGTGGTAGTGACCGACGAAATAAACGTGCACGATGTGCGGGCTGCGCAGTTGCGCCATGGCGCGGGCTTCGTTGTAAAAACGCTTGGCCGAGTCTGGATCGTCCATTTTGTAGCCGCGTGCTAAAAACTTGACCGCTACCGGCCGTTCCAACGTACCTTGACACGCCTTGTAGACGATCCCCATACTGCCGGAACCCAGTTGTTTGATGATTTTTACTTCTTGTCCGGGCGGTCCCAGTTCGACCCCGATCAACGGATCTTTGCCACCGTTGGCCAGGTCTTGGATTTTTCGCACCAAGTTCGAAACGCTAAATGAAAACTGCATGGGGGCCTCGTCGTGTCGCAAGCTTTGCGGGGGGCATTATGGTGTTACGAGGTAAATAGCGGTCGAAATCCTTCGTTTGAGACTTCGATGTGTGAAAAAAGCGCGTTGTGGTCGGTACTTCGACCGGTGAATTGGAGGACAAGCACGTGGCTGGGGTCGCTTCATTCAGGTGAAAGTCTAACTCGGAATCCGGCTGATCGTCAGCCGACTTTTGTGGAATTTCTAATTTTACGCCGGCCAAGGTTACGGGCGTCACCGACTCACACGGAAGAGGTGCGCGGGCCCGGTCGCCTCTTCACGGCACCTGGCACCTGATCTTCGATGACTTTTTGGATGTCGCGTTTCTTAAAGGGTTTGGTGATGTAGGCGTCCATGCCTGCTTCCAGGCAGGCCGTGCGGTCGCCTTCCATGGCGTTGGCGGTGGCGGCGACGATAGGGATATGGCTCCCGTGGTGCACCTCCATAGCGCGAATGGCCCGTGTGGCCGAAAAGCCGTCCATGATCGGCATCTGCACATCCATGAAGACCACGTCGAAGTGGCCTTTTTTGTACTGATCGACCGCTTCGCGCCCGTTGTCGCTCAGGGTGACTTGGTGGCCGAGGCCGGTCAACATTTTGGAGATGACCCGCTGGTTGACCCGATTGTCTTCGGCAACCAAGATGGCTAATCCGCTGTCGGTCTGGGTTTTTGCCGTGGGTGGAAGCGGTGCGCCGTTGGTTGCAACGGCCGGCGCGGGTCTTTCATTCACCCCAGATGCCCCAGGCGCCAGAGGCGCCTCTGGCAACGGCTGGTCAACCGGCGCTGGTAAATCGTCGTAAGGACAACGCATGACAAACGAAAACACACTGCCTTCGCCAGGTTCGGATTCCAGGTTGAAATCGCCGCCCAGCATGTCGATGAGCTGCGCGGAAATGGTTAAACCCAGCCCGGTGCCGCCGAAATGGCGCGTCGTGCTGCCGTCGGCCTGAGAAAATGCGTCAAAAATGATTTTTTGTTTTTCAGGGGGGATGCCGATACCGGTATCCCGGACCGCGAATTTGAGCGCCACCTGATCCGCGTCGCGCGCTTCCTGAGAAACGGTCACGATGACCCGTCCTTTCTCGGTGAACTTAATCGCGTTGCCAATGAGGTTGACGAGAATTTGGCGCAGGCGGTGGCCGTCCGCGACCACATGCGCCGGGGTCTCCTTGTCAATTGACAGGCTTAGCTCGATTTCTTTCTCTTTGGCGCGAATCTGGTGCATGGCCACGGTGCGTTGGAGGTGGAGTCGCAAGGCAAAGCGGTAGGGATCGACCTGGAGTTTGCCCGCCTCGATTTTGGCGTAATCGAGGATGTCATTGAGCAGGAACAGCAGCGAGTCGGCGCTGTCGGCCACGGTTTGCAGTTGCTCGCGTTGTTCGGTGTTGAGCGGGCTGTCGAGCACCAACTCGGTCATGCCCATGATGGCGTTGATCGGCGTGCGGATTTCATGGCTCATGTTGGCGAGGAATTGGCTTTTGGCGCGGCTGGCCATTTCGGCGCGTTCTTTGGCTTCCTGCATGCGCTGCTGCGCCAGTTTGATTTCACTGATGTTTCTGACAATCGCCAAAACGCGCCGACCCGAAATAGGCAATAAACGCGCTTCGAAGTACTGATCGCCGTGGTTGATCATGTTCATTCGATAATTAACGATTTGGGTACAACCCTCTTCGATCACCCGTTTTAGTGCTTGTCGCAGTTGTTCGATTTCGCGGGCCGGGAAGATAGACGTCATATATTCACCGACAATGCCCGCATAATCGTTGCCGTACACCGCTTTTTCCATGGTGTGGAAACCGGCCACCATGCCGTTTTCGTCGAGCCAGACGTATAGATCGGGGAAGGCACGGAAGATGGTGTCCAGCTCCTCGCGCGCTGTTTCCTGTTCGGTGATGTCGATATTGATGGTCAGCAGGTACTTGGGGAAACCCTGATGGTCTGGCAGGCACACGCGGATGGTGCGGAACCAGTAGCGACCGCGCTGGGTTTCGATGCGTTCCTTTTCCACAAAACGGGTGCCGACCTGGCGGATGCAATCGTTGTCGAGGTTGCGAATGCGGCGCGCGGTTTCGCCAGGGAACCAGTTAAAATCCGTTTCTTGTGCCAGGGTTTCTGCGTCTTTGCCGAGGAAGTCGCGCACCGCTTGGTTGGTGCGAATGACGCGTAAATGGGCCGCGTCCTTAACCCAAATCAACACCGGCATCGACTCTATCAGCCGGTTTAAAAAACTCTCATTTTCGCGCAACCGATCATTAATGACACGTAAATCCTGCGTTTGCTCTTCTACCAGCGCCCGCACTTCTTGGTTTTGGTTGGTCACCAACAAACTGATGGCGAGAATCATGGCGGTCAGTAAAAAACCACCGGTTAGGAGCAGCCAACTGGAAGCGTGTACCTGTTCTTTAACGTAGCTGTCGGGGTAACTGCTGGTCAGACGCATCGGCCGATCGGCCAAGGTCATGTCGGTCACCAATTGGAAATCGTGTGCTTTTTTGGGGATCAGTTGCCCTTCGTGGTTGATGGCGAAAAAGGTTTCGTAGGTTTCGTCCATGGCCACTTCCAAATTGATTTGGGTTTGGGTTTGGGTTTGGGTTTGCGTGTTTCGGTAGCCGGCCAGTACCGGTTCGATATCAAAGACCACCGCCAAGCGGCCGAGTGGATCGTTGTCACCGAGTCCGCGTACGGTGGTGGTAAGCACGAAACGGTGATCGGCTAATACATGGCTGGCGGTGTCGCCCTGGCCGACTTCGTGCGCGGCCAGCCAGCGTAGGGTTTCCTGATCGTCATCAGCAGCCGGTTCGCCGGTGCCGGCTTGGTGATGGTATTGCCAGGGATTCGCACGTGGATACTGACCGTTGTCCGTCATCGGCAGCCAAATGACGCGGTGCAGGCCGGGGGTTTCCCGGCCAAAATTGGCCGCCAGCTTTTGAAAGGCGGCCTGGTTATTGCCCGCGCCGCCTTCGAGGGCGAAACGGATGTGGTCTAAGGTTTTCCCGCTGTTGTCGATGTTTAGCGCCACGATCTCTTTTAAGTGATCGTGCTCGCGCGCAAGCTCCAGCTCCAAATTTTTGCGGTTCAGGGCTTCAACATGGCGGACCAAACCGATCAGAACCACGCTCAATACCACCATCGGCAATACGATGTGGAACAGGCGCCGACGTATGTCCAAATAGGGCGCGTCGAGCACTGCCAGTGTCGTCGGCGCCAGCAACAAAACGCCGATCGAATCGCCAATCCACCAGGTGAACCAACTGTAGGGAATGGTGTTCAGGGTTGCGCGACCCAGCAAAAGAAAGCCGATGTTGGCGACCGTTGGCGAAATCACACAGGCAACGGGACCGGCCAACGCCAGCATGCGCAGGACTTGCGTTGGTTTGGCGGACATCAGCGGCGTTTCGGTGACGCGTAAGAACAGGTAGGCACCCAAGCGCGCTTGGATGGTGGCGCCACAGGCGATGAGCATCGGGACAAGCCAATAATCGAAGCCTTGAAGCAATTGCGAGGCCGGACTGCTGATGACGGCGTTGTCGAACAAGGCCCCCGCGAAGGTGCCCCACAAAGCGGGTCGGCCCCAACAGATAATGAGGGCCAGCGCCACGCCCGACGGCGGCCACACTGCGGCCGCATAACCGGGGGGAATCAGCGAAAACAATCCCAACCAGGCGAAGATGGGATAGCAGCAGAAGGCTACACTGAAACGGAACCAAGTCGATTCCGACATTGTCCAAAGGCGGGTGCTTTCCACGACAACGAGCTCTTATTTTTGGCACGAACCGCTAGGGGGACGTGGTTTTGGTTAAATGGAGGTCACGAATGCTTACGGGGTGCGCTATCCGTGCTTATCGAACCAAAACGACAATGGCTTAGTTTTTCCGCGGCTAGACCTCGGAGACCTGCTGCGACCCATAGGCGCGGTTGAGAATGCTCTTGCGGATTTCGTTGAACTCCGTTTGCGAGATGTGCTCGTTTTCCAGAAGTTGGCCCAGCTCTTTGAGCTCGCGGTAGATGTCGTACGGCTGAATGTTGCTGACCCGTTTGGCCGCCGCCGCCGCAATCGCTTCGCTAATATCGGTGGGCACCTGATCCAATTTCGGTTGGAACTTATTTAGTTCTTCGCGCAGACGTGCGTTTTCGTGGCGCAACTGGGCCACCTCTTCCTGTAGCGTCTGCCGGCTTTCCTGCTGTCGCGTTACGCGTTCTTCCAGCATCATGTTGCTGCTAATCAGGCGACAGCGTTCGGTACAATTATTGAGCATTAAGTTGAGCTCTTCCGGCCGGAAGGGTTTGTGGATGTAGTCGTAGACACCGTACTTAATGGCGTCCATCAGCATTTGCTGATCACCAAAACTCGCGACCAAAATGACTTTGGTATCGGGTGATTTGGCGCGCGCCAATTTGAGCAAATCAACCCCGTTGAGGCCTGGCATCACCAAATCGGTCAAAATGATGTGGTAGGGCGCGTTTTGCAGAATCTTCTCGCGGGCAGCCACAGGTTCTTCAACCACTTCGGTTTCGAGCTGGCGATGGTGGCGGGCAATTGCCCGCATGGTCTTTAAGATGTTGGGATCGTCATCGACGATCAATAACCGGTATTTGCCTTCCATGGCGGTATTCCTACACAAGTTGTCTGATCTTATCGACGTATCCTCGCGCCGGCTTGAGCACCGTCCCTGGGCTCGTGGTTCTTTTCCGAAGGCGGCGGTGGTAAATCGATAAGGTTTGATGGGTTTACAACGGAGTGAGCGTTCTAGGAGATGTGATATTTTACGCCGCGATTGCGCGGGAAAGATTCGTGGGGCTAGTGGCTTTTTTGCTTAGAAAAAATTTTGCGTGAAATATACGTAGTGGTTTTTCCCAATTACTAGACCCAGGCCCGAGCGGCTGTAATCGCCGTTCAAGATGTTGGCGCGGTGGCCCGGGCTCGCCATCCAACTTTCCACGGCGGCTTTGACGAGTTGGTCGCCGTTGTGCCAACTCCTTTGTACCAGTTTTTCTTGTTTGTCGTAAAGTGTTGAGCTACCGGCAGATTGACTCATCATAAAAATATTTTCGCCAATCCCTTCCAAAAATTCATCGGGTGTAAGCTGTTTGCGTGTGTTGTAGCCGATTTTGCGCGCGCGGTCGCTGGGATTTTCGCCCTCGGGATTGACATGGTTAAAAAAATCCTGCGCCGCCATGTCGCGGCTGTGCCCCAGCGCGACCTTGTCCAATTCGGCATCTTCCTGCAAGGGCGCCAGCTTGTGTTCGCGGCGGACTGTGTTGATCTCCTCGTGGAGCGCCTTTTTCATTGTCGCCAAGTCCAGCTCCGGTTGTTCATTGAGGTTGGTTTCGCGCAATTTGTAACGCGCTTCCAAGTGAGTTTGGATGTGTGGGTGGCAGGTTTCGACTTCGGTATTGATGAGCCAAGCGCGCCGGTCCAGTTGCAGGATGAGGTCGAGGGCATTTTTGCCCGACGAGTTGAGCGTCGTCAGGTCCTTCGTTTTGCAGGCCAGCAGCACCACCAATTCGCGGTATTCATTGCGGATCGCCCACATCAACGGGCTTTCGCCGTCCATGTCGCGCAAATTGGCGTCGGCGCCCGCCGCCAGCAAGAGCTCGCAATTTTTGAGACGGCCGCGTTGGGCCGCCAAAGCCAGCGGGGTTTTGAGACGGTCGTCGTTGCTGTTGGGATCGAGGCCCGCTTCCAACAGTCGTTTGACGATGTGGCTGTCGCCGCCGTGGGCCGCCCAATGCAAGGCGTTGCGGCCGTATGATCCGCGGTGATGAATATCGGCCTTGGCCGCCAACAGCAGTTGGACCAATTCGCGTTCGCCTTTTGACGCCGCCCACATTAAGACCGTGTCGCCGAAGCGATTGGTTTGGTTGGGATCGGCGCCTGCTTTTAAGGCCGCCACCGCCTGGGCAACTTCGTTTTGGTTGAGCAATTCGATGAGGTCGACTTGGTTCGTCGCGGTCGGTTCGGCTTGCGGTGAGGGCGTTTGACAATCGCTCAACAGCATCAACAAAAAACACAAGCACACGAAGCGAAGAGGGGTGGCGTGCGGCACGGGGACTCCTTGTAACCAGGCGTGGCGAAAAAGTGACCCTCCATTTTAACGTCTATTTTCGTTTTGGTTTGTCGCACCTGCGCAAAAACCCAGGTTGGTTGCTTCGGGTGCCTTGTCGGCGGCGCCGACATGTTTGCAGCGCTGCACCGCGTGCCCGCCGCTCGCTCGGCCTTTTGCTCCGTGCCATGGTTTTTTGCCGGGTTCCTGTGCAACAATAACCGCCTGCACTAACTCATCTTTTAAAGAAAGGGGCGACACATGGGAAAGCCGATTAAAACAGGCGTGATTGGCGTCGGTGCCTTGGGACGTCACCATGCCCGCTTATACAAGCAAGTGCCTGAATGTGAATTGGTTGGGGTGTACGATGTCAACACCGAGCAAGCCAAAAAAGTGGCCGATGAAATTGGCGCCGAGGTTTACGAGGATATGCACGCCTTGGTTGATGCCTGTGAAGGGCTCAGCATCGCCGTGCCCACCAACTACCACTTCAATATTGCCAAAGACCTTTTGGAAAAAAACAAACACGTTTTAATCGAAAAACCGATTACCCAGACTGTGGCCGACGCCGATGCGCTGATTGCCATGGCCCAGGAACGCGACCTTATTTTGCAAGTCGGCCACGTCGAACGGTTTAATCCCGTGATCAGCTATCTCGAAGAAAAAGCCGACAACCCGCGCTTCATTGAAAGCCACCGCCTTTCGCCTTATCCGCCGCCACGGCCCGGTCTGCCGCCGCGTGGCACCGAGGTCGGCGTTGTGCTCGATCTCATGATCCATGACATCGATATGGTGCTCAATTTGGTTAAAAGTCCCGTCGCCCATATCGACGCTGTCGGCATTCCCGTGCTCAGTCCCACCGAGGACATCGCCAACGCGCGCATTAAGTTCGAAAACGGTTGTGTCGCCAACCTCACCGCCAGCCGGGTGACGCCCGAACCGCTGCGCAAGATTCGCGTTTTCCAAGGGAACTGCTATATTTCCCTGGATTACATGGCCAAGACCGGTGAGGTATTCCTCAAATCCGGTCAGGGCATTCAGCGGGAGTTGGTGCCGGTTAACGACCATAACGCGCTGCTCAAGCAGTTGGAGAATTTCGTTTCCTGCATCCAAACCTACCGTGACGACGGCGTTTTGCCCACGCCCAAGGTCTCCGGTGAACACGGCTTGCGTGCCCTTGAAGTGGCCGTCGCTGTCAGCGAAGCCTGCGCCGTCAATCAACTCAAAGCTTAAGCCGCATGGCGAACCTCCCCTGGCGGTCGCGTGCGAACGGTGGGGGAGTCTACATGTCGCTTGAAACCATTTTGACCCTTTTTTTGGTGTTATGGCTGGGGCTGCTCGCCGTCAAACACGGCGCCGCCCGCCGCGTCGGTGCCACCGCCTGGCTGCCGGTGTCGCTGCTGTTGTGGCTGCCGATTTGCGCCGTTTTTTATCACGTGTTACCCCATTGGCGTATGGCCGTGACTCACCTGCGTGCACTCGAGGGCGGTTTGTGGCTGTTGCTCATTGGCGACGCTTTGTTCTCCTTGGTCCGGGTGACCGCGCCGGCGAAGCTGTTGTGGCTGATGCGCCTTGGTTTTCCCTTGGTTTTGGCCCTCGTTTATTTCGGGCCCGTGTTTTTTGCCGGCAGTGTCACGCGCTGTAACGTGCCCGTGTATGGACCCGCCATCCTGTGGAGCGACGCCGCCGTGGCGCCGCAGACTTGGTTTTTTCTCGAGGTTCCTGAATCGGAAAAAATGCGCGGCCGTGCTGTTTATGGTGACCCGCACGAAGGGAAATCCGTGTTTGCACCCTTTACCGGTCGCATCGACAAGGTCGAACCCTCGGGTTACCTGGTAATGACCGCTGAGAGCGGTGACCTGACCGTGCGAATCGGTCCGCTGATGACCGACATGATGTTTGCGCGCGAAGGGGGTGAGGTATTTGCCAACCAGGCCCTGGGTTTACTCGCCAAAACCGAAGGCACGCCGGGCGTGCGCGTCGAAATCCTCGCCGGCGGGCCGCTTGTTTTTAAGGATTGTTTGGCAGGCCGTTATCTGGCGGGCACTTATGAGGCCGTACCCGCGCGGCGTAATCAGCGCGTCATGTCGACCTCGGCGTCACGCTTCCAATTCCGTTAACCGGCCATGCCGCGTAGGGTGCGCAGGTGTTGCCCAATAAAAGCCGTCACGCGCGCTTGCAGGCTGTGTTCTTCTTCCTTGAGGCGCACCAAGTCGAGCAGGCGCCCATTGTAGTAGACACGGATCACGGCGAGGCGTGGTTGCGTTTCTGAACGTGAATTGGCGGTAGGGAAAAGCGTAAACGGGTTGGCGCCTGCGCGTTCGTAGGCGATGGTCAGGTAAAACGAGGAACGGCCCAGGTTGGAGAAGGGTACCCGTCGGCAGGGGACCGCTTCCATGTAACGACCGCCACCGGCAAGATCGACGTAATCACACAGGTCCGTGCCCTGTTGCCACAATGATTCGGCGTGCAAGATGCGTCGGGTGACGGCTTCGGCCAATGTTTCGAGCGCCGTGCCGACACCCGTTTGCGGCCAAGAGCGGCCGTGGTGTTTGCAGGCAAAAATGCGCGCCAGCGCCAAGACGCCATGGCGGTAGGCGCCACTGGGATCGTGACCAAAGGGCGCAGCGTTGGCCACAAAAAACATATTGGGGACACTCACCGATTCCCATTCGTGGGTCATTTCGGGAAAGGCGTCGTGACGGCCGCGATCGGTGCGGCAATCACTCGCGAAAACTTTTTCCGGCAAAAGCGTCGTGGCGATGATCAGATACTTGGCTGTGACGACGCGGCATTGACGATCGCGCACAACGAAACCCTGGTCGCGGCGGCCGATGTGCACCACCCGTGCGTCACAGCGAACGGCCAGGCGATAGTAAGCGGCAAAGTCCTGCAGGTAGTGACGCCAAGCTGCGGCAGGCGAGGGATTGCGACGCAGGTAGTGGGGATAATGCAATTGGGTCGCGTCGCACAGCAACGAGCGACGATCCTTAAGCCGGGGATGATCGGCCGGATCGGCCACGTCCGCGATGGTTTGTTGGGCTTCCAAAACAAGGTAGCGGTCGCCGTTTTTGTGCAGTTCGTGCGCCAATTGTAGGCCGGCGGGCCCGGCGCCGATAATCAAATAATCTGTTGCGAAAACAGTCATGGTCTTGCCTCCAAAGGCATAAAACCTGAACAGAACGATGCTTGGCGGCGAAATCGCACTGCAACATCTTGTGCGATTTCATCCACCCGAATCGCTCAGTTCAGGCAAAAACGCTGAGTTAAACCAAGCGTGGTTGGTGCCGAACGGGATGCGCAGGACGGGCGCACGGATCGGATCCGCCTGGAAAAGGCGATCGTGACTGTTTGACTTCATCACCCGATACGGTGGGGTCGCCAAAAACCCCGACAAAGGGGAGGTGACGGGCGTTTTCCAGCAGGATCCGGCGCCAATCATCCATGGCACCGCCCGCCGGGCCGACGGCAACCGGAAAGGGGTGGGTGCCTTCGGAACAGCTCGGCCCACGTCCGCCCAAAAGTGGCGCGTGACGCGGATAGGAACCGAGCTTGTTCCGAAGGCGATGGTGTGAGGTCCGGCAGGACCTGGCCGCCTAGCGCCGCGTCAGGGTTACGGGCTAAGCAGAAAACCGCCATAAAGCGGTTGATGATGAAGTCAAAACGGTCGCGGCAGTGCCCTGAGGGGCGTCGCCGAGATCGCGAGAGAACAACAACGCCGTATTGCGTCGTTGGGTGAATTCTAGGCCAAGAAAATGGAGAGAGAATGGAGGAAAAAGGAAAAAACGCCGGTTTTGCGAAAAAAATCTCTTACCTGAAAAGCTGCTTATGTGAGCTGGGCAACACAAGCGGGTTGTGGTGTGGTCTGGGTCACAAAAATATGACGTCAACGTGACCTTTTTTAGTAGTCATGCCATTCTTATAGAGCAAAATCGTCCTGTCCTGTCCTGTCCTGTCCTGTCCTGTCCTGTCCTGTCCTGTCCTGTCCTGTCCTGTCCTGTCCTGTCCTGTCCTGGAGGTCCTCATGCCGGCTCAAGCACGTTTCGTGGTGCAACTCTGTTGTCCCAAATGCCGCGCGAGTACTTTCGTCCCCCAGAATCAAGTGCCCCTTTCCAATAATCCGGTGCGTTGCAAACAGTGCGCGTTTGCCTTCGAAATAGATTTGACCCACGAAACCCATTGCCGCGTCGGTATGGTGGAAGGGCGCATTGCACCGGTTGGCGCCGACGGTTTGTGTTTACCGGATTACGGCCCCTACCGTATCCAAAAACCCTGCTGCGAGGGTTTCGCCTACAAACACAAAGCCTTGGCCGCCCTAATCAAAAGCGGCCTCATCGATTACGCCACCCCCATCTGTCCGCCGCAAAGCGAACACTTTCTGCCTGCCGGTGAGCTGCTCGAACTGCGCCAATTTTTTGTTTGATTCTATTCCGATTCATCTTTCCGAAAAATACGTCTGGTATTGGCTTGCTTTTTCCTTTTGATGCGGACTCGTTTCGGAAAAGAGTTGTTGCGGTTCATCAACGCCGACATTGCGATGGTTGTGTTTGGTGGTCGGCAGTCGGCAGGAAAACGGCGGCTGTAATGCTCCATAGAAGGCGCTTCTTGAAATCCCGGGTCACAGGACAGGGGGTCGCAAGTGCATTTGGAAAGCGAGAACCGACGTGGCTTCTAGGTCCTGACCGAACACTTTTGGTAGCCTTCTTCGTAAAGAAAGGACCAAACCTTCATTTTGGTGAGAGAACTGTCTTGGCTGGTGGCCATGGCTGGGACCTAAACTAAGCGATTCTTAGCGGCGAAATCGCACAACCTGATGGGCTACAACATCTCGCAAAAATGCTCACCGTGCTTCCCAGTACGCCTCCGCTTTTTCCAACATGTTTCGCTCCAACAATTTGAGCGATTTCATCCACCCGAATCGCTCAGTTTAGGTGGGAGCCCGACCGCTAAAACTACAGAAACCCTTAGGATCGTTGTAGATCGCCAAGTCAGATCGTAACAGGAAAGTGTTCAGGCTTGCCTAAGAGTGTTATACTTTGGTGTAAGGAGCGGCGAGATGATGATAACTCGTTTAATTGTTGAGGGATATAAGCCCTATGAGGATCGGTTTGAGCTTGACCTTCGGCGTCTAAATGTCTTCATGGGTAAAAATGGATCGGGAAAATCAGCCATTCTTCGTGCCGTTCCCCTTCTTCTTTATTCCTTATCTAAGCCGGGTGAACCTGGATTGCCTTTAAGCAACCGTAATCTCAGTTGGGGTGAACATTTTGTCGATTTGGTAAGTGGAAAGGCCTCTCACGGCAAGCTGAGTTTGGGAATGGTTTTAGACCATGATGGTGAAAAGTTGTCTGTAAATGTTCGGGTTCAATCACTTTCCGGGATGGATCATGGATCTGAAGCGCAGGTGATTGATGCTTTATCCTTTGATCTCGATGGTAAAAACCTTTTAGAAGTCGAGTGGCTACCGAAAGCCTCCCGTAACAATAACCAACAGATCTACCAGGTGAAGTCGACTCTTGAGAGTAAAGCGGAAGTAGCTTTAGAGTTTGATGGTGTTTTGCCAAAGAATATCCCTGTTCCAGTAGAACTTATGTATTGGTTGAAGTTGATCCAAGCGTATTATGATACACATATTCATGTCGGACCTGTAAGGAGGGTGAGCAAAGCTAATATGTTTACCCGAGTTATGTCAAAAAATGCAAAAATCGGGTTTTATGGAGAGATGGCCGCTGAGATTCTGGAAAGAGATTCTGATGGTGTCTATGAGCGAGTAAAAAGTTGGTACTCTCAGGAAGAAGTCGGGGGGCGCAATTTAGAACTAGCCCAGCTGGGATCTTTGTTTCAAGTTTTAGTGAGTAAGAATGATACCCGAATTGGATTAACAGACGTTGGAGAGGGGCTAAATCAAGTGCTCCCAATTGTTGTTGACCGACTTAGTACAAAGTCAGAAGACTGCTTTCAGATATATGAAGAACCGGAATCGCACTTGCACCCTGCGGCTCACTCGGTGGTGGCTGAGCTCTTTGTTCCCAATTCTGAGAACGTGATTGTTCAAAGTTTTGTTGAAACGCATTCGGAGGTATTATTACTTCGCCTGAGAAGAGCCGTAGCAGAAAAACGCTTAGACCCAAGCGAAGTTGCTTTATTCTTTGTCGAAGACAGCGATAGCGATTATAGTGAACTCATTTCGATGGAAATAGACCCACAGGGTTTGGTTCAAAATTGGCCGGAAGATATTTTCTCAGAAGACTATCGAGAAGTTCTTGCAATCGGCAAAGCTGTTTCTGAAAACGGAACTGCGAGATGAGAGTTTGTTTTTCACCTGACGTATTGAATGACGTCTCGTCGATGCATTGGATTGATCTGATTATGGGTCTGCTACGGATAGGAGAGCATCAGTGGTACATTCAATTTGATGGTAATATTCGAGAATCCTTGTGGTATAAAAGAGGTCGCAAGAATGAGGATCGAGATTTTTGCGAGTTTCTAAGGAAATCAGAACAGAATAGTTTTAATTCATCACCACAGTCTGTAATAAACGTCAGTCTTGTTTGTGACGGTTCGGTCAGTAAAAAACCTATGGAGGCCTTTTATTTTTTGCGCGAGCCGTTATATGTGATTCTGGAGAATGCAGAATCGGATGGTGCTTTTGTGGAGATGGTTATCCAAAAAACGCAAAAGAAGCATTCGGCTTTGTTGGTAGCCTTGCAAGATAATCGCTTGCGTTTTTCTCAGGCTGGTGGGAAAAATGAAGTGTTGAAGATTGTGACTCGTCACTTGAGCCAAGGTCCTAGGCGTTTGTTTGTTTTGATCGATGGTGATGGTTACTACCCTCGCCGTATTAGTTCAGAATCTCAAAAGATTTCTGATCAATGTCTGGAACTAGGCGTTCCTTGTCTTGTTACGAGGAAACGAGAGATTGAAAACTATATACCAGAAAGAGCTCTGAAATCATTTTGTTTGAGGAATAATAACTTAGAGGATCTTTTTGCTGTCTTTTTAGAATTGAAGCCTGAACAAAAAGACTATTATGATATGAAAAACGGTTTTAAGTCAGGGGAGGTTCTGAGGGATCATGATGAGCATGAAGACTTATTCAATGATCTCAGCGATGAAGCTGTTGATGTTTTGGTCAGAGGGTTTGGGCGAAAAGTATGGCAGGCGTTTCAAGAATCTTCTATCAAAAGCAAAGATGTCTTTAATTCTAGTAGGACTGAAATTGATACCATTGTCAATCAGCTTTTTCGATTGATATAACGGGGGTAACCAATGGAAAAGAATGAGAACTATACTACCGATATTAAACCAGAGATTGTTTTTATTCCTGACCTTCTAAAGGAAATGAGGCAAGGCAGCCTCAGGGTCCCTCGGTTTCAGCGACCCTTTGTCTGGTCCCCTGAAAAGATTCTCAACCTGCTAGATAGCGTCTTGAGGCGCTACCCCATTGGCAGCCTATTGTTATGGGATACACCTGAGAAGATGGCGAGCACAAGTCGCGTCGGACCGATTTTTATTGGTGATGCGCCGGATGGTGTCGTCACCTACATTCTTGATGGACAACAGCGGTTGACATCTCTTTTTGGTGTCTTAATGTACAATGATGATGCTGAAGACAATTGGGTATGGAAGGTTTGGTTTGATTTAGAACGAAAGGAATTTGTGCATCTGAAGAAAAACGACCCGCAAACTTTTCATTTCCCACTAGGTTCTTTGTTGAATACCTATGATTTTCTTCAGGCTTCTAATGACATATTGCAGCAGGACCCATCTAGAGCCAAGTATTATTTGCGAGAAGCGCAAGAGCTAGCCGATGTCTTTAAGAATTTTAAGGTTCCAATTACACGAATTCAAAATACGCCTTTAGACCAAGCTGTGCGTATATTTAGTCGCCTTAATTCTTCTGGAGTTAAAGTTTCGGATGATCAAATGATTTCAGCTTTGGTTTATCGAGAGAGCAGCGGCGAAACAGCCTTTAGTTTATCTGATGAAATTGATTCTATGCTAGATCATCTCGCCAGCCTTGATTTTGGTAATATTGATCGAACGTTCGTGTTGAAGGCGATTTTGACTCAGTTAGGGTTCGATGTATATAAAACTAACTGGGAGAAAATGGTTGATCGCCGTGGGAAAGATTTGCCAGCGGCTATTGAACAAACCCGCATCGCTTTGACTGAAACGATAAAGTTTTTGAAGTCAGTAGGCATATTCAATGACTCCTTGTTGCCTTACACGATGCAGTTGGTCGTTCTCTCTGCTTTTTTTGGTGAATGTGACGTGTTAACGGATGATACTAGAATATTGTTAGAGCGGTGGTTTTGGGTGTCTTCCTATACGGGATGGTTCGCTACTTCTAATAGTACACATACTCGAAGAGTGATTTCTGATATGAAGCGAATCGCAAAAGGTAAAGAAAATTCTTTTAAGTCAATAGATCTGGATGACTCGGCTGCTCCTTTTCCACTATCACACGATTTTCGAAGTGCCAGAGTTCGTTTGCTTATTTTATTCTTGCTCTCTTTTGAGCCACTTGATCTTGATGGCTCTATTTTGCCAACTTGGGAGTTACTTGCTAAAAATGGGCACCGTTCTCTGCGCAATATTTTTAAACAAGACGGTACGGTGGAGCCGAAGCTTTTTAGTAATTCAGTAAATCGCACCTTCTTTCCTTATACGCAAAGAAAAATTACGGAGCTGCTCACGGATATGGGAGATGAAGATCGCCACCTGATTTTGCAGAGTCATGGGATTCCACCAGAATCTTTCTCTCTTCTTCAACGTCAGGATGCTGATGCGTTCCTTAAAGCCCGGTTAGATTTTCTTCAGGAAAAAGAATTGATTTTTATTCAAAGTAAGAATGTGACCGCACCAATTTCAGAGTTTGGTGAAACGGTTAATGATAGCTTTGAGGATTAATGTCGTTTCTGATTTAGTTTTGGTTTTTTTGTTAGTTTTATGAGTGAGCGTTTTTTTGAAGTAAACGCTTGTTTTTGTTCCTGCGATGTTCGGCGGAATTTGTGTTTCTTGAGGGGGTTAACCCGGATACAACAAAGCCGTGATCCGTAATTTGTTTTCAGGAGAGATGCTATATCACCTTGTGAGGTCCCTCGTAAAGTGTTCTTCTCCTTTTAAGTATGTTTGGATAGATCTAAAGGATTGATGCTTCTTTTGGTGAAACCTCTGGGTGTTGCAAAGAATATGTGATTATGATAGATTCTGCTTTGTTCTTTTATTAAGTATGTTTTTGTTTTCAGGGCTGTGTTGGCTTATTGGGACGAACCTTTTTTTATTTATAGTCGTTGCCCGATTAATTTCTACTCTTTTCTTGTTAATCGTGTACTCTAAGGGTGATACTCTGCTTTTTATTCTCGGTTCGCGCTAGGGGAGGGACCGGATGGAACTTCAGCTTATGTGGATTTATCGTGGCATTGGCGCGGATGAACGCGTGGCGGCCTGCGCCGCCTTTGAAGCCGGCACGTTGCTGACTAACTGGAATTGTCCCGAGAACTTTCGTCGCAAACTCTGCAAAAAACCGCCGTTGGAGCACACGCCTATAGCATGGGCGCGCTCGGTTGGGTGGCCGACACCTTTTTTCTCCTTTGATCAAAAGTTTCTGGCGATGGTGTTGTCTGATGACGCGCACTTTCGCCTCGCCATGGATCGCGGCGGTATTGAGTTGTTTGTGCCCGTTAAGCAATATCCCGTCTCTGATAAAGACGTTGAAAAGTGGCATCGGGACAACCAAGATTCCGAGAACTGGGACGCGCTTGCTTCGGAATTTCAGCTTTTGTGCCGCATCATCAATTACGGGGTGCCGGTGGTGGTTGAAGGCCATTCGTATACCGACAGCGGCACGTTCTACAGCAAGTTTGTTTGCAAGCACTTTCGCAATCTGGAAGATGGCGCCGATATCTTTATTCTGGATCCCTGACGCCGTCCCCCATTGGCAAAGCCGTCGCCTGATGTAGGCGTCGCCTGGGTTTCTTTAAACCCAAAGTGGCCGGCGTAAGTTGGGTTGGTTGGGCGCGTTTTACCGCTTTTTCGCGGCGCTCGTCAGGTGTTTTATTTGAAAATTCCTTGCGTAAGTTACATAAGTAAAGGGTGTTAGCGAAAAAATTGGCGGGTTTTCTATAAATCATGGAAACTGTCGAACGATTGTATCGTACAATTGTTCGAAACGAGTGTTCGGTTTGCCTGTCCACACTTGAGGAGGATTCATGGGTACCGCCAAAGATTCTGAACAGACCCGCGCCCGCATTATCGAAGCCGCCGGCCGTCTTTTTGCCGAACGCGGCTTTGACGGCGTCAGCGTGCGGCTCATCGCCAAGGAAGCCGAGACCCATCTCAGCGCCTTGAACTACCATTTCCAATCGAAACAGATGTTGTTCTTTGAGGTTCTGGCCGCCGCCGCCGCGCATGCCTCCATTTCCGAAGACGACAAACGCGCGCTGAAACGGCTAAAACCACGCGAGGCCTTGTTTTACCTGGTCAAGGAAGCGCTGGCCGACTACCGCAAGGACGGACCCGAGAATTGGCGCCATGCGCTGTTGGCGCGTGAGTCGCATCGGGGCGGCGAGGCGCACCAAAACGTGATCGACCGCTATTACCGACCCGACCTGCTGTTTGTTGCTGAGCTGATTGGTGCCGCGACCGGGCTCGGCCAAGACAGTCGCCACGTTCAATTCGCCGTCTTTACGCTGATTTCACTATTGGAAACCTTTGGGTTACACAGCCATTTGCCCGACGAAATTGTTCCGGGATTTTTTGTGGATTTTGGCAAAGCCGATCAGCTGAGTCACCACATTGTGGCTGTTTCCTTATCTGCCGCCGACCCTGACTTGGCCAAGCGCTAAGGCATTCTTTTTTTCTATTTTATTTGACCTGAATCGCTCAATTCAGGTTTGAGTTGGCGGCCATGGTTTGCCGCCTAAATTTGGTCGCCGCTGCATTCGGCAGCGCGCGGGACAGCCTTGGTCTGTCTTGATATCGCGACGGTGACCGTCTCTGGTCTGCTTGCAAGGATTTCAGGAGCATTAAAATGAAACGTTTTACCGAGTGGCCTGCACTCGGTGGGCTGACGTGGCTGCTAGGGTCGGCGATGGCATTGCTGTCGTTTGCCTGCAGCGTCCATCGGCCCGCCGTGCTGACACCGCCTGCCGCGATCACGGCCGACATCCCGCCTGACTGGTCCGAGCAACAACCCTTACCCGAGTCGGTGACCGAGTTGCGTGCCTGTTTCGACGATCCTGCCTTGGCGGCATTGATTGACGAAACCTTGGCTGCCAATCCCGACTTGGCCGCAACGGCGCTGCGTTTGCAAGCGGCCGGCCTGCTGACGCGTGCCGCCGCCGTGGGTGATCGACCGCGCCTCGATGCGTCGCTGGATGCCGGCAGAAACAACCAACAGATGGATGTCCTGAGTGGGGAAACGTCGGTTGTGAGTTTTTTACAACCGAGTCTTTCGCTGAGTTGGGAAATCGATCTTTGGGGTAAGCTTGCCGACCGGCGCCATGGCGAAGCGATGCAACTGGCCGCGCAGAGCGCCGACTATGCGGCCTTGCGCGATGCACTGATCGCCCGTGTGATTCAGTCTTGGCTGAATGCGGCGCTGCAACGGCGTCTGCTGCAAGTGGAACAACAGCGTCTGACCATGCTCTCCGATATTGAGGCGATCCATCGCGAGCGGTATCGCAACGGGTTGGCGCGTTTCGATGAGGCGGCATCGGCGCGGGTTGCTGTGTCATTGGCCCGTGCCGGTATCCAAGCACGCGAAGCCCAGTTGCAACAAGCACGCCGCGACTTGGCTGTGCTGAGCGGGCGTCCTTCGCTGCAATGTCCCGAGGCGCCGCTTACGGCACCTCGCATCCATTTGATTACGCCGCCTTTGCCCGCCGAAGTGTTGCTGCGCCGACCCGATGTGCGTGGCGCTTTGCTGCGCGTGGCGGCGGCCCGTGCCGCCGCCGCCGTGGCCGATAAGAATCGCTACCCCAGTTTCAATTTATCCGGACAACTCTTTCGGCAGGGCGCACGCCTGTCGCCATTGGGCGTCGCCGGGACCGGTTGGCACCTGCTCGGCGCCTTGTTTCAGCCGATTTTGGATCACGGCGGTTTGGCCAAGACGGCCCGTGCCGAGCATCTAGAAGCGGATGCCGTCGTCCAGGAGCTGTATCAAACCCTGTGGCGGGCGATGCACGAGGTCGCGCAAGCCTTGGAACAAGAGCGCTACCTTGTCGGGCAAATGGAGACATTGGCGCTCGCCCAAGATGAGGCCGCGCGCAGCAGTGCCTTTCATGAGGCGCGTTACCGGCAGGGATTGGATCCATTGCCGTTTTTGCTGCGTGCCCGCGAGCAGGAAATCGAAGTCATGATCCAGCGCGAAAGCGTGCAGGTCGGCCATTTGATGAACCGCATTGAATTGGTTCTTGCGGCGGGTTTGGGTGAAGCCACGCGACCGTGGCCGGTTGGCACAGACGCGCAAAATGCGCCGACAACTGCGCAGGAGACGCGCAAACAAAACCAAGGAGGCAGGCATGAGTAATACGAGCAAAGGTGCCGGCAAGGCGTGGCCGCGTTGGGTGCGCCCTGTTGTGGGTTTCGCTGTCACGGTGTTGTTGTGTTTGACGTTTTTGGTCGTTGTCGGTGAGATTGAGGAAACCAAGCCGGGTGAAAACCCCAGCGCAGTGGGCCCGGTTGGGTTACCGGTGACGGTGCGTTCGGTGACGGTGGGCGTGCGGCAGACCGACATCCAAGCGCCTGCCGAGGTGCAACCGTTGTGGCGGGTGACGCTGCGCAGTCAGGTCGAGGGTCGCGTGGTGTCGTTGGCGGCTGGGTTACAGCCAGGGGAATTGGTGCGCAAGGGTGAGCTGCTCGTCAAGTTGGAAGACGTCTTTTATCGGCAGCAGGTGCAAGAGGCCGGCGCCCGTGTGGCACAGGCGCGGGTTGTCCTTTTAGCCGAGGAACGCGAGTCGGCTGAAGCGCGTAAGAACTGGACGCGTTCCGGGTTAGCGGGTGAACCGGATTCGGCATTGGTTTTGCGCGCACCGCAAATTGCGGCGGCCGAGGCGGAGCTGGCCGCCGCCGAAGCGACGTTGGTGGCGGTTAGGCAGCAATTGGCGCATACCGAAGTCCGTGCACCCTTCGATGCGTTGGTCGTCACTCGCTCGGTTGAGCCAGGCGGCGTTTTGTTTAGCGGTGATGCGGTGGCGGCATTGGCGGGCATCGATGTTTTTGAAGTGGCGGTGCCGCTGAGCAGCGAGCAGTGGGCGCTTTTGCCGGACGAATGGCGCGGCGCGACGGTGCGTCTCAGCGATCCATTAAGCGGGCGCCACTTCGCGGCGCGGGCAGTGCGCGAGAGTCGTCGTTTGGCCGAAGGCACGCGCTTGCGCACGCTCTACGTGCACATCGATCAGCCGTTTGCCGCGGCAGAACCCTTATTGCCAGGGGCAATGGTGCGGGTGCATATCACCGGCAAGGCGCGTGACAACTTGGTGACCGTCCCCGAAAGCGCCTATACCCGTGACGGCCGCTGTTGGTTTGTCGATGAGGAAAACCGGCTGCAGGTTTGGTCGGCCCAGGCCGTGTTTTTCGGCGAGGACGGGGTCACGGTGACGCCGCCGCCCAACCACGTCGGTGTCGTGCGTTTAGCCGTGGCACCGCATGCCGGATTCACACGCGGGCTGACGGTTCAGCCGTTACAAGGAGACTAAGCCATGCACTTTTTAACTGAATGGTTCACCCGCAATCCGGTCGCGGCCAACTTAATTACCTTGTTGGTTGTTGTCGGCGGCTTTTTGTCACTGCGCTCGATGCGCATTGAAGGGTTTCCTGCTTTGCCGCCGCGTTCCGTCACCATTACCACCATCTATCCTGGCAGTGTCGCCGAACAAGTCGATCGCGGCGTAACCCGCAAGATTGAAAAGGCTTTAGAGGGGTTGCCAGGATTGAAGAAGTCGGCTTCGATCAGTGAAGACGGCGTTTCGAGTCTGTGGCTGGAGAAAGAAAGTGGGTTTGATTTGGATCGTTTCCAAAACGAAATCCGCACCCGACTCGACGCGATTGCCACCTTACCGCAGGGTGCCGAGCGGCCGCTAATTACGCGCGATGAATTCAATGTGGAAGCCTTGATTGTGCAGCTTTACGGCGATGCCGACCAAGCGACGTTGCAAAAAACAGCGCGCGAATTGCGCGACGCCTTACAAGCGCACCCGCAAATTACCAAGATGAACGCGTTCGGCTTGCGGCCCTACGAAGTGCGTTTAGAAGTCGACGAGGCGCGGCTGCGTTTGTTCGGTTTATCGCCGAATGATGTGGCTGTCGCCGTGCAAAATGCCAGTTTGGATTATCGCACCGGCGAGATTCGGGGTGACGGCGGACAAGTGGTGATTCGGGCCGATGAGAAGGCCTTTCGCCGCCGCGATTTTGCGGAAATCCCGTTGCGAACCTTGCCGGACGGCAGCGTGTTGACCGTGGCCGACGTGGCGCATATTGTGGACGGCTTTGTTACCGATCCCGGTTTTGCCCGCTTCCAGGGTCGCGATTCGGTCGGCCTGCAAATCTACACCAGCAAAAAAGGCCATTTGTTCGAAGTGAGTCGTGCCGTCCGTTCCGTGACGGAAGATATGGCGGGTCGGCTGCCCACCGGCGTGCAGTTG
Source organism: Holophagae bacterium (assembly GCA_030429565.1). GTDB lineage: Bacteria > Acidobacteriota > Holophagae > Acanthopleuribacterales > Acanthopleuribacteraceae > Acanthopleuribacter. Next base: position 316,504 of record JAUIFE010000005.1, read on the forward strand.
GCGATTTGGGGCGAATACAGCGTCTACATGAAGGACCGCCTTTCGTTACTGGCCGAAAATGCCTGGCAAGGTTTGCTGATCGTGTTTGTTTTATTAGCTTTATTCTTGGATGTGCGGTTGGCGTTTTGGGTCGCGGCCGGCATTCCGATTTCCATTGCCGGTGCTTTGTTGATCATGGGCGATCACGCCGCCGGCTATTCGCTCAACGACATCACCACCTTTGGCATGATCATCGTGCTCGGTATTTTGGTCGACGATGCGATTGTGGTCGGCGAAAGTGTGTACGAGGAACGGCGACGCGGCGGCGACGCGGTGACGGCGACGATTCGCGGTGTGCAACGCGTGTCAACGGCGACGATTTTTGGCTGCCTGACGACGATGGCCGCCTTCGCGCCGCTGCTGTTAATCGACAGCGATATCGGCAAAATATTCGCGAGTTTTTCCGTCGTCGTGATCATCGCTTTGGGTGTGTCTTTGGTGGAAAGTAAATGGATTTTGCCCGCCCATTTGGCGGCGATCCCGCTTGCAGACAGGGTGTCGCGTGGCCCGCGGCTGTGGTGGTCGAAGCTGCAGGCAGGCGTGGCCGAGGGCTTGCGTTTTGTCAATGAACGCCTTTACCAGCCTTTACTCAGCCTAGCGCTGCGGCACCGTTACAGTTCCATACTATTGCTGTTGACCTTGGCTGTCGGCGGTTTAATCGCCATCGAAAAGGGTTGGGTGCGCACCGTGTTTTTCCCGGAGGTTCCCGGCCAAATTATCAGCGTGCGTCTCAAGATGGAAGGGGCGAGCCCGTTGTTTTTGACGGAAGCGCATTTAACGCGAATCGAAGCGGCCGCCGCCGAGGTTAATCGTGAGGTACAAGCGGAAACGGGCGCGGCGGAGCCGCCCATCGCCCGCATCATGGCGGCGCTAACCGGGCCGCTTGAAGCTGAAATTTACGCCGAATTGCAGCCGGAAGCGACGCGTGCCGTCACCACGGATGCGACGATTGAGCGTTGGCGTGCAGCGGTGGGTCGCCTGGAAGGTGTGGCCGAGCTCTCGTTCAGTGGTTCGTTTGAGACCGGCGGTGGCTTTGTGATTGAGCTGGAGGCGCGCGACGAGGCCGTGCTGCAGACGGCGGTAAAGGCGTTTACGGCGCAGTTGGCGGCGTTGGATGGGCTCGCCGACATTCGTCACGACTTAGACAATGGGACGCCGGAACTGCGTTTGAAACTGAAACCGGAAGCGCGTCATTTGGGATTAACCACCGCCGATTTGGCCGCACAGGTTGGCGATGCCTTCGGCGGTTACGAGGTGCAGCGTATGCAACGCGACGGTGAAGAAGTGAAGGTAATGGTGCAGTATGCCGAAACGAGGCGGCGCGGCATGCAGGATGTACGCAACGCACAGGTGCAGACACGCTTGGGTGAATGGTTGCCGTTGCCGATGGTGGCTACGTTCGAAACGGGTTATGCACCGAGTGCACTGACGCGCCAAAACGGGCGCCGTGTGGCCCAGGTGCACGCCGATTTGGATCCGGCCAAGCTCAGCGCAGGCGAGGCCTTCGCGTGGATTAAGGCCGAGGTCGAACCGGCACTCAAGCGTCAGTTCCCCGATTTGGTCATTCGCGGCGCGGGTGAGTTGGAAGAAATCGGTACCATGCAAGCCGGCTTAAAGCGGGCGCTGTTGTTCGTGCTGCTGCTGATTTACGTTCTGTTGGCGATTCCCCTGAAATCCTACACCCAACCCTTGGTGATCATGGCGGTGATTCCCTTCGGTTTCATCGGCGCTGTGATGGGCCACTGGCTCTACGGCGTGCCGCTGAGCGTGTTGTCGTTTTTCGGCATGCTGGCGGTCACGGGTGTGGTCGTCAATGATAGCTTGGTCTTGCTGACGCGTTTCAACGAGCTGCACCGTGCGGGCATGCCACTGTTCGAAGCTTTAATTCAAGCGGGCGGCAGCCGCTTCCGCGCGATTCTCCTCACGACGGTTACCACTTGCTGTGGCTTGTTACCGCTGCTGTCGGAAACTTCGGAGCAGGCGCAATATCTAATTCCGGCGGCGATTTCACTGGCCTGGGGCGAGTTATTCGCCACACCGATCACGCTGATCATCGTGCCGGTGTTGGTCCACTTGGGCTTCGACGTCGGGCGGGTGACACGAGGTAAGCCTGTGTAAAACCGGATCAGCCGTTGGCTGCATAAAGAGCAGCCAACGGCCGGCATTGACGATGCGTGAGGCGGGGGGGGCGTTGCTTGCTGTGACTCAGATACCCTAAAGAAGGGAGATGTGAGCTTGAGTACAAACCAGGTTTGGATTAGTTTTCGTGATTTGCAAAATTAACGAAGATGGCATATGTTTGCGCTTGACCTGGGAAAGATATTTAAATTGAAAGGGTTAGATGATGAAGAGAGCTGTTTTCTTGTCTGCGTGCCTGATTTTTTCCTGTCTGGTATTTGGGACACCTGACAACACCCGCATTAAACCTCAAAAGCCGCTTGGCAAGCCTGGTGACACTTCTGGCGGTGGCGGCATGTCCTGTCCAGAAGGTAAAACGCTGAAAACCTACGGTGGCAAACTTCGCGCTTTCGGCAATGACCGTCATTGCCAGAAACGATCCCAGTATTACAGTTGCTGGATCAGTGTGTGCGAGGACCAGAACTAACAACGATCTGGGCGGGGCGGCACTTCCGCCCCTTTTCTTCTTGGAGACGGTATGTTGCTTGCTTTGACTCTTTTAGCGTTTTTTCCCGGCCGGAAGGTGGCTTTGGAAACCCATGACTTTTATCCGGTTTTTGCGGTTGTTCCCTTTCATGATCAGCTCATGATTCCGCACTTTGGTCTTCGCGGCAACTTTTTTCACAGTTATGACATGAACGGCAAATGGCAAGGCGTCTTCGGGCAAAGCGGCCAAGGGCCCAGTGACTTTGGATTGGGGATGATCCCTAATTTTAATGAAAAGGAACAGACTTGGCTGGTTGCGGATTTAGTCCGAAATAGTCTTAAAGTTCTCGATTATGATGGCCGTTTTCGGGGAACTATAAATTTCCCCGACGGCGTTTACCCGGAAGATGGGACACTTCTACCTTCTGATCAAGGTTTCATTGTTTTGGTCGACGCCTTTCAAGATCGCGATGTCTTGGTTAAAACAGACCGCCACTTTAAGGTGGTGAAAAGTACGGGTTCAGTGTTTGACCCGCGTGTTGTTTTTTTGTTCGATGCCTTTTATAAGACCCAGATGCTTGTGTGTTCCAACGGTGACCTGGTTCTGCTGGAGAGTTTGGTGCCCGGCTGGCGGGTTTACGACCAGGACCTTAACCTAAAGCGAGAAGTAAAGGTGCGAGTGCCAAAATGGCGGAGTTTCGACCTTGAAAAGGTCAAGGGCTTATCGGAGCATGACTGGCTGATGGAGCGTTGGCACCAGCTAGGTTCGGAGATTGTTGCTGCGCGGTTGGTGGGCGAAAGGTTGCTACTTGGTACACGCCATCCCGGGTCGGAAGCTTACGACTATCTCGCTTTTTCGCTCACAGGGGAAAAAGTGGCGGGCAGTTTTACATCGTCTCATTTATTGGTGGGGGCTGTTGGTGACCAAGCCATTTTTACCAATCCCGATGCTGAGGACATGGCGTTGTATCTTGTTGGCCTGGAGGCGTTGCTGAAGCCGGCGGCGGATAAGCCTTAATCTGGGTTGGCGAGGGCGGCCAGTTCTTTTTCGAATGGGGCGGCGCGGGCTGTTTCCTTTTGTACTTGGAATAGCTTCACCAGCGCTTCCAAGCACTCTTGGTGCAGCCGCGTGTGGACTTGGCCGGTGTCTTCGATGGTTTTCTGGATGCCCAGCAACAGTGTTTCCGCTTCGTCGTAACGGGCCGCGTCGGTGAGTGTTCGCGCGCGGTAGATGCGCGCGCGCAGCACCCAGCGATGGGTTTCGGCCACGCGCGTGCGGTAAATGCGTTCCGCTTCGGCGAATTGGGCGATCGCCTGATCGCGTTTGCCGGCGGCGCGTGAGACCATGCCGCGATACAGGGCGTTGTTGGCGCGCGATGGGTGGTTTTGGTCGACTTCCGCCGGTAGGGTGGCTTGGTGACGTTCCAGTAACGTCTCGGCTTCTTCCAGTTCGCCTTTGTGAAGCAGCACGGCGGCCAAACGCATGAATCCCTGCGCCAATATGGCGGGCGAGGCTTCCGATTGACCCGACATGTCGTTGAGTGCGATGCGTGCGTATTTCTCGGCGAGGTCCAATTCGCCCAACACCAAATAGGCGCTCGAGAGGCTTAGGTTGTTTTGCGCGACGTTATGGTGGCTGGTGGGGAAAAAAAGCATCAGTTGCTCGCGGGCACGCAGGTAGTAGTCGACGGCTTTTTCCAGTTTGTTCTGCGTGTGGTAAAAAACGGCGATATTGGCCAAGAGTTTGGCGGTTTCACCGTGTTGTTCGCCGAAAACTTTGGGGTACATGTCGAGTGCGGTCAGGTAGTGGTGCTCCGATTTTTTGAAATCGCCGGCGCTGCTGTAAAGAATGCCGAGGTTGCAGTGGGCCTTGGCCGGCTCGCGGTGGGGCGGCGGGAACAAGGCTTCGACGTTTTTTAGGACTTGTTCAAAATAGACCAAGCTGTCTTGGTACCGGCCCTGAACTTGGTAAAGTAAACCCAAATTGTTGAGGACGGCTGTCTGTACGGCGAGCGGTGCGTCGGAAAAATCGGTTTCGGCGGTGATGTGCAGTAATTCGGCCTCGGACTCTTTGAGTTTGCCTTGGTTGAGGTAAACCTCGGCGAGATCGTTGTGGGCGCGAAAGTAAAGTTCGTTTTGATCGACGCGCACGGTTTCGGCGCTGGTAATCATCTTTCTGAGGCGGCGTTCGAGTTCGACAAATCGACCCTGGTTGAACCAAATCTGATTAATGGTTTCTTGAATCTCGAAGAGGGTCGCCAAGTCGGCACCGGTTCCAAGGTAATGGGCGTGGGCGGCTTCCAGTAGTTCCAGGGCGAGTTCATCTTGGTTGAGGGCCAGGTAAGCGCGGCCCATGGCGAGCTGCATGCGTGCCTTGACTTCGGGCTCATTGCCCAGTTCGGTGCGGATGGTGCGGGCGCCCTGGTCGAGGATTTCGCGCGCACTAAGTTCCTTTTGGAGGTTGTTGAGGGCTTGACCGCCTTCGAAGAGTTCCACCATGAATTGGGTGACGCGATCAGAGGTATCGCGTTCGAGCTGAGCGACGTCGCGCTCGTGCTGCAGTTGCCGGCTTTGGTGGACGAGGTAGGTGGAAAAGCCGGCCATTAGCAGACAGAACCCGAGTGATACCGCGAGCAGGCGACGGTGGCGCAGGCAATAGCGCCACAAGCGGCGCATTCCGTGCGGGGTGTCGACGGACAAGGTACCGTAGGTCAGCCAAGCACGCAAATCGGCGGCGAAGTGGTCGACGGCTTGATAGCGTTGGGCTGGATCGGCGCGCAAGGCTTTGGCGAGGATGGCGTCGAGATCGCGCAGACGCGAGCCCGGCAACCGACACAGGGCATGCGCCACGGAACCGTTGTTGGCGTTCGAAGCAGCCGGTTCCCGGACTTTGCGTGAGGGCGCCTCAAGCCGATCCTGGATCATCGCTTGGTAGCGGGTAAAGGCGTTGGTGCCCTCGGGACAATAGGGGGCGTGGCCGGTGAGTAATCGGTAGAGCAATGCACCGAGCATGTAGACGTCGGACGCGGTCGACAAGACCTGACCGGCGATGTGTTCGGGCGCGGCGTAGTCGGGGCTGAGCATGCGTTCGTCCGCTTGCGTTAAGTCGCCGGTTTGGTTGGTTTCTTCGTCAATCAAACCGGCAATGCCGAAATCGAGGAGTTTGATTTGGCCGTGGCCGTCGACCATCACGTTGGAGGGTTTGATATCGCGGTGAATGATCAGGTTTTGGTGGGCGAAAGCCAACGCATCACAGATTTGCAGAAACAGGGTTAGCAGGTGATGAAGACCGCGATTTTTTTGCCGGCAATACGCATCAATCGACGTCCCGTCGACGTATTCCATTGCCAGAAATGGCGCGCGGCCGCGCGTATCGCCCACCGAATACAAGGCGGCAATGTGGGGATGGTGCAGCCGCGCCAAGATTTGACGCTCCCGTTCGAAGCGCGCCAGAAACGCTTGGTTAATGAATTCCGGCCGAATGGTTTTCAGGGCGACGCGCTGTTCCGGTTGATGTTTGTTGACGGCCAAAAAGACGCGACCCATTCCGCCTTCCCCCAAAACCGCTTCCAAGCGGTAGGGGCCGATTTCGCTGCCGATCTCGCAGGTCTCTTGGCTTGCGGGCTGTGGTAGCTCATCGGCGTCAAGCAACAGCGCTACGGTTTCAAAAAAGGAGGCGGGCCGGTCTGGAAAACATTGTGCGAGGAAGGCCGGGCGTGCGCCTGGCGCTAAGGCACGCGCTTCGAGCAGGCGTTGAACCAGGTCCTCAGGTAGATAAGGGTCTGTGGTCATGAAAGCGAGTACCTTTCATTGGCGTGGCGATGGTGCGGTTGGGGTTTCGTCGCAAGGGGATTGCCGACGCGTCATCAATAACATCGGTTTTTGGAAAAACAAAGTTTAGCCGGTGAGCACCCTGCGCGCGGCGTGCTGGTGTATGCTAGGCAAAACTTGAGACCAAACGACCAGGGATCCTTTCGTGAAGGTGGACGCGATGACCGAGGAAAAAACGCTATTGCGCAGTGACCGCGCCTTTTTTAATTTGCCGCAAGAAGTGACCTACTTAAATTGTGCTTACATGTCGCCGATGTGTCAGCCGGTGTTGGCGGCGGGCCAAGCGGCGCTGCTGCACGAAACGCGGCCGTGGACGGTCACCCCGCAAGACTTTTTTGAAGATTCTGACCGCGTGCGCGCGGCTTTTGCCACGCTGTTGGGCGCCAAGACGCAAGACGTGGCTTTAATTAACTCGGTGAGCTTCGGTATCGCGCAGGCGGCCCAGGTGTTGGCCCCGCGTCGCGGCAGCCGCATCGTCACTTTGGCGGAACAGTTTCCCTCCAATGTGTACCCCTGGCAAGCGGTCGCCAAGCGCCGCAGCGTCGATATGGTTCAGGTGGCACGCCCAAACGACGGCAACTGGACCGAGGCAATTTTGGCGCATCTGAACAACGATGTTTCGATTGCGGCTTTGCCCCATTGTCATTGGACCGACGGTAGTTTAATTGACTTGGAAGTGGTCGGCGAAGCCTGCCGACAGCACGGTATTGCCCTGGTGCTGGATGTGACCCAATCATTGGGCGCGATGCCGTTGAATCTCGCCAAGGTGAAGCCGGCCTTTTTGGTAGCAGCCGGTTACAAGTGGTTGTTGGGTCCTTATCACACGGCCTTTTTGTACGCGGACCCGGCGTATCAATTGGGTGAACCGCTTGACCCCAACTGGATCACGCGTCGCGATTCGGATCAGTTCGCCGAGTTGGTCAATTACCGCGACGCCCTTGCGCCGGGCGCGGTGCGATACGACGGCGGCCAACGCAGCAAGTTCCTGTTAAATCCGATGTCGCTGGCGGCGCTGTCGCTGTTGCTCGACTGGGGCGTGGCCAACATCGCGGCTTCGCTGGGTGCTTACAATCGCGTGTTAATTGAAAAAGCAGCGGCTTTGGGTTTTGAAACCTTGCCGGAAGCGTTCCGCGCGCCGCATTTGATTGGGTTACGTCGGCCCGACGGCGTGCCGGCGGCGTTGGTGCAGGGTCTCAAAGATGCGGGGATTTCGGTGAGCGTGCGCGGTACGGCCATTCGCGTGTCACCGCACCTTTACAACGATGAAAACGACCAAAACCACTTCCTCGAAGTGTGCGGTCGTTTCCTGAAATAAGCGGCCGTTGTGTTTGGTCAACCGCCGCGCATTCACGGCGCGGCCCAGGTACGGCGGCTGACGGCCGACGACCGCGCTTGGTATGATGCGGTTTATGCCATGTACTTGCACGACTTGAGTGCTTACGGCGGCGCTTACCATTTAGACGAGGCGGGCGTGTGGCAACCGGATTACCGCGCGTTCTGGGCCGACGGCGGCGGCGCGGTGTGGTTGATTACATGGGGTGAGCGTCGCGTGGGTTTTGCGTGCATTGGGGCGGGCGATTTTCCCTATAAATCCGACGCGGCCGACGTGCGCCTGAGCGAGTTTTTCGTGTTGCGGGGTTATCGCGGATTGGGTATCGCGCGCCAAGCCTTTGCCACGCTGTGCGCGCGTTATCCCGGACGTTGGGAACTGTCGGTGATGGCCGAAAACGAAGCGGCCTTGCTGTTTTGGCGGCGTTGCTTGGCCAAGGCAGAGGCGTTGCAGGAACAGGCCGGCGCGGAAGAAGTATTGCTGCGTTTTACCAGTTGCGGCGATGGGGCTAGAGCGCCAGGGTAGGTAGGGTCTCGAGCTCGGTCAACAGCGCTTGTAGCTTATCCGGGTTGCGCTGGATGTAGCAGTGGCGCACGCCTTGGCTGCTCCACGCGGGCAAAAGCAAGGTCGGCGAATTGCCGGCGGCGTGAATGAGGGCACCGGCTTGGCCGTTGACATACACCAAACGCATGCTGGTCGGCGCCTGCATTTTGCGGAAAATACCCAAAAGGAACTTGGCGACACGGTCGGGGCCGAGCACGGGGCGCAGCGCGCTGACGACCTTACCGCCGCCGTCGGCACACAGGGTAATGTCCTGGTGGAAAAGGGCCAAGAGACGCGCCATGTCGCCTTCACGGCAGGCATCAATGAAGTGAGTCATCAACGTGCGGTGCCGTTCGGGGTTGGCGGCGACGGGTTGCGCGTGACCCTGAAGACGGCGCTTGGCGCGGTGGTTTACTTGGCGGGCGTGATCCTCTTGAATGTCGAGGTAGTCGGCGATATCGCGGAACGAGCTGTCAAAACTTTCGCGCAAAATCACCACGGCGCGCTCCAAGGGTGAAAGCTGTTCGAGCAACACCAGCAGGGCGTAGTCGAGTGCTTCGTAGCGTTCGGCGGGCGCTTCTTGCGGATCTAGCAGCGGTTCCGGCAGCCATACGCCGGTGTATTGTTCGCGTTTGACAGCGGCGGATTTGAGATTGTCCAAACACAGGCGCACCATCACCCGTGCCAGCCACGGCCATGGCTGGGCCGGCAAATCGGGTGTGGTGCGGTGCCAACGCAGCCAAGCCTCTTGCACCAAATCCTCGGCGTCGACGCGCGAGCCGGTCATGCGATACGCCAGCGCAAACAGGCGGCGGCGATGTTGTTCAAAGAGGTCGGTGGCGAAGTTTGGCGCTTGCAAATGGCTGTCCTTGGGTTAGTTCGCGACGGTGGCGAGGGGGAGAGGTTGGTAGTCGAGGTGGTTGACCTTGCAGCTTACGGCGTGGCCCATGACGCGTTTGAGGATGGGGAAAAATTGCACGATGGCGACGGCGATGGCTAGGTCGGTCAGCGCTTGTGCGCCAAGGGTTTTGCTGAGTTTTTGCAACAGCTCGTCGTGGTTTTGCTGAAGCAGTGTTGCATGAATGTAGTGGTAAATGTCGCGCAGGACGGGGTCGTTGATTTGCTCCGGTTTCCCGGCGACGACGGCGCGTACCAGCGCCTCATCGACACCGGCGGTGACGGCCAAGGCCACTTCAATTTGCAAACAGGAACCGCAGTCTTGAAATTGGGTGGCGACCAGTTTGGCGACGGCACTCTGCGCCGGGGTTAATACGCCGTGGTGGCTCAGCGGCCCGCGAATGGCCAGCACCTGTTCCAGGCCGGCGCGGTTGACTTCGGCTAGCTCGCGCAGGTGCGGCAGCGGACGGTTTAAATACTGTTCGATGGGTGCAATCAGGTCAAGCGCTTGTTCGTGGGTCATGTTACTCATGGTTGCCTCCGTGTTGGGTGGTGAGGACACCGCCGGCCGAAGCGGGCGGCGTCCGTACACAGAGCAAGACGAGACAGCCGTTTGATTCGTGACAAAACACCCAAAAAAAAGGAACAATTCTCAATGACGTGTTCTAAGTTGTTGTTGAGGCATGGTTTAGAACTCGGCTACGGTTTTCAATAAGGCCTCGTCGCGTTCGAGCAAACCGCTCTTCATCAGGCGTTCGGGCAGCACTTTCCAGTTGGCGTCTTGTTTGATGATGTCGCGCCAAATGGCCAGGCCCTGCTCGCGTTTGCCAAGTTTGATGAGGTTGAAGGCTTGCCAGAAACGCGGTTCTAGGCGGCCGGGGAGGGCGGCGACAGCTTGCTCCAACAGCGCCAACGCTTCTTCGGTTTTGCCGTGCTCCAAAGCTTCATCACTTTTGTTCATTAGCTGGTAGGCCTGGTGGACGGCGACCAAACGCTTGATTTCTTTGACCGGTTCGGGGTGATCTTCGACGCGCAGGTCGAGGACGCGGCCTTCCCAAGGATACTCGGGTTTTTTTAGATCGACGATGACGATGGCGGCCGATTGCTTGCCGCGCAGGTCGCCGCCTTCGGCTTGGGCGGCGGCGAGGGCGGCGGTCAAGCGGTCGGCGAGCGGGCCTTTGGCGTTATGGAACGCCTTGAGCATGGCCTGGCAGACGGTGTCTTTGAGCATGAGGTTGGCTTGCACGCTGACGCCTTCGCCTTGGCTATCACAGAAATCGTCGATGCAATTGGCGCCCGAATGAGCGGCGACGGCACCGCGAGGGTTAATCATGGCGACTTGGCGCAGGCTTTGACCGGGGTCGGCGGCGGTCAAGCGTTTCAGAATGTCGGCCGGTGCTTCGCCTTTGGCCATGGCGGCCAGGCCTAACGGGCCGTAGTCGATGCGGGTCAACGATTGCGTTGCCACCACGCCGATACCGGGTTCGGCCCACAGCACCGAGCTTCCCACCGAAAACCAATGGGACTGAACGGCGCCGCCCATTTGGCCGGTGGCGGGATCGACGGCGATGATGGAATAAGTATGGGCCAATTCTGAGGGTTTGAATTCAGCAGCAGGTTGGCCGAGGAAACAGCCTAAGAGGATTGCGGTTAACCACATAGGGGGGAACTCCTGACATAGAATTACGCCCATCTTAGCTTGCTTTTCTGCATCCGGCCGCCCATGGCAAGGTCAAAAAACAAAAAAGCCGACCGCTTTTTTCAACGGCCGGCCTAATGACTTTGTGAGGGAGATGATATCGCCTGGGGCGATGTCATTGCGACTTGTCCCGGTTTGGCGCGGCCAACGCCGCCTTTCGGTTTGGCAAGGGTCGGCCTCGATCCGCCGACAACGGTTCCGGCTAAAGAAACCGCTGTTGGTGACACACGTGTGACGGGGATCGTGGTGGACCGTATCGAAAGGCGGTGGTCGCGCTGGACCGGGACTTTTTTTGTGTTCAAAGGGCGCGAACCGCATCGGGTCCGCCTCGCAGGTTACTTACCGGTCCAACGCACGCCGTAAACGTCGTGGCGACGGTCTTTAAGGTTTTGAACCGTGCCCGAGTTACGCGCCATAATCAGCGCTTCCGGGCGCAGGTCGGCAAAGGTTACGGTTTCGACGTTTTCGGTGGCTTCGGCGGCAATACCGTCGCGTGCAAACGGGAAATCACAGGGCGTCAGCACACAACTCTGACCGTATTGAATATCCATGTTGGCGACGCCTGGCAGGTTGCCGACATTGCCGCTCATGACGACGTAGATTTGGTTCTCGACGGCGCGGGCCTGGCAACAGTAACGCACGCGCAGGTAGCTCTGGCGTTCGTCGGTACAGAACGGCACGAACAGGAACAAAATGCCTTGGTCTACCAAGTGCCTTGCCAATTCCGGGAACTCGGAGTCGTAACAGATCAACACGCCGACGGGACCGCAATCGGTTTCGATGGAATTCAGCGTCACGCCGCCTTCAATATCCCACCAATAGACCTCGTTGGGGGTCGGGTGGATTTTCGGCTGTTCGTGAACGCTGCCGTCGCGTAGGAACACGTAGGCAATGTTTTCAACGCGGCCGTTGGGCATTTTGGTGGGGTGCGAGCCGCCGATGATGTTGATGTTGTAGCGCAAGGCCATTTCACGCATTTCTTCTTTGAAACGCGGCGTGTGTTTGGTCAGCGCCATGATCGATTCGGACGGTGACAGTTGTTGGTCTTCAATGGAAAGCAACTGCAGCGCGAACATTTCGGGGAACACCACGAAATCGGATTTGTAATCGGCAACCACGTCGACAAAATACTCGACGTGTTTGATGAATTCTTCAAAGGATTTGACGCGACGCTGCTTGTACTGCACGGTGGCGACGCGCACGGTGTCGGGCAGGCGTTTGCCGTACACCTTTTTCTTCTCAAGATTGCGCGGATGCTCGGGAATGCGCGGGTTCTTCCAACGCAAGTGAATGCCGTAGCCCAGGGAAGCGGCGTCCACTTCGAGGTATTTGGGGATAATGCCGATGACCTCGAAGCCGTTGGCAAGCTGGAACGAAAGGACGGGATCGCGCTCGCGTTTGCCGGCAATGGCCTCCACATAGGTTTCGATATTGTCGTATTTTTTGTTTTTCTTCGACCAGGTTGGCAAGCGACCGCCGAAGACGATGCCGAGCATCTTCTCGTCCTGGCAGAGTTTCTTGCGCGCGTTGTAGAGCCGTTGACCGAGGCGGTAACCGCGAAATTCGGGGTCCACGCAGACTTCCATGCCGTAGAGCCACTCGCCGTCGGGCTCATGACGCGAGGCGTAACCGCTGCCGGTAATTCCGCCCCAACTGTGGGTTTTAAGTGCAACCTCTCCCGAGATGCGGAAGGTGGCGCAGTAGGCAATGATCTTGCCGGCACAAACGATGACAAACTGACCCTTGGGGTAGTTGTGTAGCTGCCCTTTGAGCATCCCTTCCGAATAACCGATCATGCCGGTCCCTTCGTAGGCGCGGTCGCTGAGGTCGGCGATTTGCGGGACATCGTCGACCTGCGCTTGGCGCAGCACCAATTCACCGTCTAACTTCTTTCGTTTGCGGGAGGGACGATCAATCGTTTCACCCATTTTCAAACTCCTTGAGCCCCGTAACAGGTGGCAAAGCGGCGTCTCGAGCCGGTCGCCCCTCGGGGTGGCGGACATTTCATTTTTTTCGTAAAGGCATGGCGTCATTCTAGCGAATGGCGCGTGGTTGCGCGAGCTTGCACTGCCTAAAAAAGGCTGTCAATGGGAAGTTGAAAGAAAATGAACTAAAGTTTTAGTTGTAATCCAACTAAAGGTTTAGTTAGAATGAGCGGCATCCCATGGGAGGTTCGTCTGTGAAAGATAAAGCGAATAAAAAGAGCAATTTATTGACACCGACCGAACTCGAGTTAATGCGAATTTTGTGGCAACTTGAAACCGCCACCGTGCACGAGGTTCTCGATGCGCTGCCACCTGAACGGCCGTTGGCTTACACCTCCGTTTCCACCATGTTACGCGTCCTGGAACAAAAAGGCTTCGTGGCGGCGGTGAAAGAGGGGCGCGGTCATCGCTACAGCCCGGTGCTCGATCGGGCGACCTACGAAGGGCGCAGTGTTCAGCACTTGCTTAACGAGGTGTTTGAAGATGCGCCGCTGGCTTTGGTGTCGCGTCTGTTGGAAACGCGCGGTCTGAGTGAGGCGGAGCGCGACGCATTGAAGAAGTTGCTTGAGGTCGGAGGAAACTAAGGTGATGCAATCTCAATTTTTACAGTATTTTGCGACCGTTCACCTGTTGTGGGTGCCGGTGGCGTTACTGGCTTGGCTCTACCACAGCCTGGCTTTGGCGCGATGGCGCTTGATCTCGCCCGAGGCGCTGCTGCGCTTGATGTACCTGTTGCCGGTGGTTGTCTTGACGGCACCGCTGCTGATGATGCAGCAGGCGGGCGACAGGTTGTTGACGCCCTCGCTGCAGATTTGGCGCAATGACGCGGGATTAACCCAGGTCGGCGTGGGTTTGGGTGCGCAAACACCGCCGCTCCATTTGGCGAGCACGGTGGCCGGCGACACGGTTGCACCCATGCCGTGGTTGTTCCAACTGGCCGATATGGTGACCTTGCTGCCGTTTGTTCTGCTTGCCGTCGGCTTGGCGACGCTGCTGCGCGATACGTTGAAATTACGGCGTTTGTGGCGTGAAGCATACGGACTACACGCGTTTGGCCGGGTGTCGGTCGGCGTTCACGACAGCCTGAGTGTGCCGATTTCGTTTTGGTTACCGTGGCAAGGTGCCGTGGTCTTGCTGCCGACCAATGCGGTTGCGGCCGGTGCCGACCTGATGATGATGGTGCGCCACGAACTGCAGCATCACCGTCAAGGCGATACCCGTCCGGCGTGGGCCGTGCACTTGCTGCGCTGGTTATTTCTCGGTAATCCGTTTTTTGTGTTCTGGCACCGTCGGCTCCTTGATGCTCAAGAATTTGCCTGCGATGCCTATCTCATTCGCCGCAAGCGCGTTGCCTCCGACGCCTACGGTCACTGTTTGCTGCAGGTTGCCGCCGGCGCCGCCAAACCGTTGCCGTCGACCGCGTTCGGTATGGCGATGGGGCTTTCGGCGCAAAAACTCCAGAGGAGGATTCACCTCATGTCTCATCAAACCCAAGGCCGTCCCGCGTGGACTGCCGTGTCTCTGTTCGCCGCGTTGCTGTGTATCTCGCTGTCGGCCTATGCCGCCGGTGACTTGGTCGTCGACCGTCGCATGAGTAATGCCGAGGTGGCCAAGCTGGCCGCTGTTACCAACAAAATCAGTGTTTTTAACATCCAAGCCAATCAAGATGTGGTCAACCAGCTCAACCACTTCGTCGGCTTGCCGCAAAACCGCGCCTTTTTGAAACGGGCCATCGCCCGCATGGAGCAAATGCGCGACACCTTGGTTCCCGTGCTGGAAGAACGCGGTTTACCCGAGGATTTACTGGTGTTACCGCTGCTTGAATCCGGCTATCAATCGCTGAACCCCAATGCCAAGGCGCCCCACGCCGCCGGCTTGTGGCAGTTCATTCCCGGCACCGCGCGCAACTTCAATTTGCGGGTCGATGATCAGGTCGACGAGCGCTTGGACGTGCAACGCAGCACGGAAGCAGCGGTTACCTTCTTGAGCAAGCTGCACGGGACTTACGACGATTGGACCTTGGCCGTGTTGGCTTACAATGCCGGTCCCAAAACGGTTCACAAGGGCATCGAATCCCTGTTGACGGAAGATGCTTGGCTGTTGGTCGATGAGGGATTCCACGGTGACGAAGGGTACCTCGCCCGACTGGCGGCGCTGACGATCATTGTCCATCACCCCGAACTGATCGACTAAAACCAAAACCTGTTGAACTTGACCGCATTGCCGATCCCCGACCAAAGAGAACGCATCGGCCAAGTTCAACGGGTTTTTTTATTGTACGGTATTCGGGCCCTTATTGAATCTCGATAATGCGCAAGCGATAGTCGGCCATTTTGCCGTCGTAGACACAAGCCATGTGGTACGCACGCGACTCGCCCGCAAGTATCGTGGGTTGGGCTTGACTGACCGCGTACCCTTTGCGATTGGTCAACAGTTTGCCGTCGGCGTCGAAGACGTCCAGTTCAAATTTGACCAGCGCCAAGGGTGACGGGCTGCGGTTGGTAAAAACCAGTGAAAGGCGCATGGATTCGCGTTTATTGAACATTTCGCGCAGTGTGCGGCGCCGCTCGCTAATGGCTAGCTCGGCCAGGTCCGGCTTTTGAACCGCCCATTGAAATTCGATGGGCTTGTTTTGATACAACTGCGAATGGGGTTCTTGATCGGCAATCGTGATGACCAGTTCCGCATCGGTTACGTCGGTTTTGGCATGGGCCGTGTAATTTACCGGGATCGCTTCGCCGGGTTCCACATAAGCACCGTTCATTTTGCGGAACGGGGTCAGGTCTTTAATGACGAGATCTGTGCCCGCTTGATTGCGCAGGTAAAGGCGGGCGCGAATTTCGACGAAGTCCTGGTCGGATGTGTTGCGCAACAGCGCGGTCATTTTGTAGAAAGAACTTTTGGTGTAGTTGTTGAGGCGCGAGTGGGGCCGTTCCAACACCAGGTGTTCGGCACCGCTGAGCGTGAGTGGGATGTCGCGATGTTTATCGTCGATTTTGGCCGTTGTGGTCGGCGTGGTTTTGCGCGGCGTGGTCGTGGTGGTCGGCGTAGGCGTCGGCGGCGGCGCAACGCTGTTTCCCTGAAACGTGACAATGCCGATGATGCCGATAAGCGGAATCAGGCAGCCCATCGCGCCCAGTGCCACGAACAGGCCGGTCCGCGATTTTCGCTTGGCGGCCACCTGGCGGCGGCCCTGGTTGTGGTCGATTTGATTGAGTAAGGCCACCGCGTCCTGCGCGCTGGGATCGAGCTGCAAACAGTAACGGGCCCAGTGTTCGGCCTGTTTGGCATCGTTGAGGCCTAGGTAACAGCGCGCTAAGTCCAAGTGCAGCGGCACATCGCGCGCCAACAGCGGCGCCGCCTGTTTGAGTTCGTCGACGGCGTCTTGGTAGCGCTGATGCTGCATAAAGTTCTGCGCGCGCACGTGGTGATCGTGGGCGATTTGTTCGGCCTGTTGGAGATCGGCCTCACTCAGGCCCATCTCCAGCGCAATGCGCTTCATTTCCTCACGGCTGAGCTCTTGGTTGCGGCGGTCGCGCTGCTCGACCAGAAAGCGAATGTAACTATTGAGTGGATCTTGGTCGTTCGACACAAAAACCTCGGGTTTGGTTGGGGTTGGCGTATTGTAGCACTTCCCAGTGGTAGCCCGAAACAGGTGTGTCGCCGCCTCGACCCGCCGCGCGCGTGGGGAGCGGGCGGGCGGCAGGTCGGCGGCGATGGGCGATTAGGCCGTTTTGAGTGCGGCTTCGCCTTCAATTTCACGACCGATGCGGACCGTTTCGCGCACCAGTAAATCAAAATCTTCGAAGCGCGAGCGGTGATTGGTGTTGGCGACGCGCAGCACGAAATCACCGTGAATGCGGGTGCTGGACGGGGCGGCGATGCCGCGTTCCTGCAAACGCATTAACAGTTCACCATTAATCGCGTCCCAACTTTCGGGGGGGATGGTTTCTGGGATGTAACGAAAGCACAGGATATTGAGCGGCGAGGGGGCGGTTTGCTCCAGCCGTGGCTCGGCGGCGATGAGCCGGCTGAGGTGTTGGATTTGGGCTACGTTTTGGTCGTGCAAGCGGCCAAGGTGTTCGATGCCGTACTCGCGAATTTGCGCCCACACTTTGAGCGCTTTAAAGCCACGGGACAATTGCGGGCCGCGAAGGTAACTGGAATCGGGTTGGGCGGCAATACCGCGTGGCGGGGTTTCCAGGTAGGTGGCCGCCACGCTGAAGCTGCGGCGGTGCATGGCGCCGTTGCGGATCAGCACGCAGCCTGCTTCATAGGGCACGTACAGCCATTTATGGAAGTCAAAGGCCAGAGAATCGGCGGATTCAATGCCGCGCATGCGGGCGCGCAGGTCCGGTGACATCGCGGCCAAGGCACCAATAGCGCCGTCGACGTGGAACCACAAACCCTCGCGCCTGGCCAAGGCCGCCAGGGCCGCTAAATCGTCGATGGCGCCTGTATTGACCGTGCCCGCATTGCCGACAATCGCGATCGGGCGCAAGCCGTTGCGGCGATCTTCGTCAATCGCGTTTTGCAATGCCTGTAGATCGAGGCAAAAGTTGTCGTCGACAGCCACTTTGCGTAAGTTCTCTAAGCCTAAGCCTAATAACATCATAGCTTTATCCACCGAAGAATGGACTTGATTGGAGGTGTACACAATCGGGACACCCTTGGTCGCCGTCAGGCCGCGTGTGCGCACCGACTCGCCGATTAAGGCGTCGCGACCGACCGCCAAGCCGATGAGGTTGGCCACCGAGGCGCCGCTGGTGACAATGCCGCTCGCCGTGCTGGGGAAATCAAACAAATCGCGCATCCAGCCGATCAGTTGGGCCTCGACCCGGGAAGGCGCGTCATTGAAAGTGCCCGCGCTGGCATTGACGCCGGCCGCGACCATGTCGGCCACCATGCCGATTGGCGTGCCGGTCCCGCAAACCCAGCCCCAAAAACGCGGGTGGGCGTGGCCGGTGGGGTAGGGGATGATGTGTTGCAGCATGTCGTCGACCACGCGTTCGCTGCCCAAACCCTGGCGTGGTGCGGCTTCATCCATCAGCGCCAAGCTGTTGGCGGGCATTTCACGCCAAACCGGGCGATTGCGGACATCTGATTGGAAATCAAGGACTTCGTCCAGCGCTTGGTGGGCCAAGCGGCGAATGGTGGACCAGTCTTGGGGATCGAGGGTGAGGTTATCGGTGGATGGGGACGGGGCGATTTCGCGCATGGGACCTCCAGCATTGTCACACTTGTTGTGCGCAAGAACCGTAAAAATGTTCTGATTGTCTTTATAAGTTTTGAAAATTGTATCGTCAATTGTTATATTGTCACCATGACAATATGGCAACCCTCCCTCAAGACAGACAAACCCCGCTATCAAGCCCTGGCCGACGCACTCGCCCGCGATCTCGCCGCCGGCTTGCTCAAGCCCGGCGATCGCCTGCCGACCCATCGCGAATTGGCCGATTTTTTAGGTGTCACCATCGGCACCATTAGTCGCGGTTATGCGGAAGCGGAGCGGCGCGGACTCACCGTCGGTGAAATCGGTCGCGGTACTTTTATTCGCCAAACACCGAGCAACGATCCTTGGCCGCAGTCCTCCGACAAGCCGACGACGATTGATTTCAGCCTGGCGCTGCCGGTGGAAGTCCCCGAACAAATTACGGCTTTTGCCGAAACCTTGCGCGCGCTCGCCGACGATGCCGGGCTGGGCGCATTTTTGCAGTATCGACCGGCCTCGGCCGATTTGCGCCAGCGCGAGCGGGCCGCCGCCTGGCTTAATCGGCTCGGCTTGCAGACGCGCGCCGACGATGTGCTGGTGACGGCCGGTTCACAGCACGCCTTGAATGTGGTGTTGGCCGGCCTGCTGCGCGCCGGCGAGGTGGTTTTGACCGAAGCCTTGACCTACCCCTCGATGAAGAGTCAAGCGCGTCAGTACGGTATCAAGTTGCGCGGCGTGGCCATGGACGAACACGGGCTGATGCCGGAAGCTTTGGCCCAGGCCTGCGCGCAAGAGCCGCGCCCGCGCGCCCTGTACACAATCCCGACGCTGCAAAATCCCACCACGGTAACCATGCCCGCCGAACGGCGCCGAGCCATTGCCGAATTGGTGGTGAAACACGATTTGTGGTTGATTGAGGACGATGTCTTTTCCTTTTTATCCGACGGCGCGCCGCCACCTTTGGCGACCCTGATTCCCGAACGCACCTTGTATTTATCCAGTGTCGCCAAGTGTTTGGTGACCGGTTTGCGCACCGGTTTTTTAGTGGCGCCCGCGCCCTTGCGCATGCGCTTGCTGGCTGCGATTCACAATACGCTGTGGATGGCGGCCCCGTTGATGGTGGAAGTGGCCACACGCTGGTTGGCCGACGGCACCGCCGATCGCATCATTGCCGCCAAACGCGCTGAAATTGCCGCGCGCCATCGCATTGCCTGTGAAATACTGGCGCCGTGGACCTTTCAGAGTGATCCGCACGGGTATCAGTTGTGGTTGCATTTGCCTGAACCTTGGACAGCCGATGAGTTCACCGCTCGTGCCCGTGCACGCGGCGTGATTGTTGTCGGTGGCGGCGCCTTCGCGGTGAGCCGTCGCAATGTACCCCACGCGGTGCGGCTTTCGATTGGTTTACCCGACCGGGCCCGCATGCGTGAGGGATTAATGACGGTAGCCGACATTTTGGCGAGTACCTGTGCGGCGACCTATTAGATAAGAAGCACGGAGAAGGGACCATGACGCAGCGACTAATCGTTCCGCGCCGGCTTGCGCACAAAGGCGAGAACACCGCGGGTGGCGTGGGCTGTCTGTTTGAAGACGCCTTGCCGCTGCCGGCGGCGGTTTTGAAGCGGTCGGCTTTGGCGCACAACCGCGCCTGGATGCGGCGCTTTTTGGCGGAAACCGGGGTGCAGTTGTGTCCCCACGGCAAAACCACCATGAGCCCGCAACTGTTTCAGATGCAACTTGACGACGGTGCTTGGGGCATTACGGCCGCCACCGCGCATCATGTGCGCGTTTACGCGGCCTTTGGTGTGAAACGCATCTTGCTCGCCAATCAGCTCATCGGTGCCGGCAACATTGCGGCTATCGCAGGTTTGCTTAACGCCGATCCCGGTTTGCAGGTGGTCGTGCAGGTCGACAGCGTCGCCGGCGTCGCCCAACTTGCCGAGGGGTTACGTGCCGGCGGGTTTGCCGGGACTTTGCCGGTTTTAATCGAGCTGGGGATTGGCGGTAAACGCACCGGCGTACGCGATCACGCAACGGGTTTGGCGTTGTTACAGGCGCTTGTCGGCGAGCGCGCACGGTTGCGTTGGGCCGGGGTGACCCTTTACGAAGGCGTGGTGAAGTACAGCGATCCCGCCGCCGAACCCTTGCTCGACGATCTTTACCAGCGCGCCTTGGCGCTGTTTGAGGCGGGTTTGCAGGTGTCGCCGCCAGGTGCCGAGCCGCTGCTGCTGTCGGCCGGCGGATCGGTCTTTTTTGATAAAGCCGCCGCCTTTTTAGGGCGGGTGGCACAGGGCCGCTCCGTGGTGCCGCTGTTGCGCTGTGGTTGCTACCTCACCAGCGATGCTTCCTTTTATCAACGTGCAACGGCCGCCTTGCAGCAACGCGCACCACAGTTCCAAAAGTTGGGGGATTTTTTGCCGGCTTTGGAGGTTTGGACCCACGTGCAATCGGTGCCCGAGCCAGGCCTGGTCGTGGCCGCGTTGGGCAAGCGCGACATTTCGTATGACCTGGAGCCGCCGCGCGTTTTGTGGTGGTGCCGGCGTGGGGCGAGTGTACAAGCAGCGCCTGCCGACATGCAGGTCACGGCGTTGTTCGACCAGCACGCGGTGTTGTCGGTTGCCGCCGATCACGGCTTGCAAGTGGGCGATTTGCTGGGTTTCGGCATGGCTCATCCCTGCACGACCTTCGATAAATGGCGCCGTATTGCCGTTGTTGACGATGGCTATCGGGTTGTCGATACGGTGGATACCTTTTTTTAGAAAAAGCTCGGCAGCGACGGGCTCAGAAAAAGATTGCGGCGATGTAACGCTTGTGTAAAGCTTAAACAAACCGAATGATCGTTTTGTTTTGAAAATTCACGCCGCTGTTTCCACCTGCCATGCGATTCGTCGTCAACGGTGGATGGGTGGCCCGGGGATGGGTACAGGTCGGACCGCGCAGGTCGGACCGCGCAGGTCGGACGGCGTAGGTCGCACCGCGTAGGTCGGACAGCGCCGGCTTGGCCGCGCTATGCCTGTTCGTCCCGCGATGAGGTCGCATATGTTTTTAAAATACAAAGGGTTATTCGTTCTGTTCTGCCTCTTTTCTTGTCTTTTCACCATCGCCGGTCGCACCGAAACCGGTTCGACGGCCGGGCTGGCCTGGCGCCTTTACATTCCCGACGGCGACACCGACACACCGCGTCCTTTGGTGGTCATGTTGCACGGATGCACTCAGTCGGCCGCCGATTTTGCCAATGCCGTCGGTCTTGCCGCCTTAGCCGATGAACACGACTTTTTGGTGTTGTTTCCCGAACAATCGAATGCCGCTAATTCGCTGCGTTGTTGGAATTGGTTCGAAACCGTGAACCAGGGACGCAGCGGTGAAGCGGCCGCGATTGCAGCGGCCACCGACGGCGTGCGTGCGCGCTATGCCGTCGACGAAACGCGCGTCATCGTCGGTGGTTTTTCGGCGGGCGCGGCGATGGCGGTAAACCTGGCCGCCGCCTATGCCGATCTTTACACCGGCGTCATGGTTCATTCGGGGCTGGAATTCAAAGCCGCCGTTAGCAGCACTGCTGCTTTTAGTGCGATGAGCAGTGGCGGCCCCAACCCAACACGACAAGGTGATTTGGCGTATCAAACGATGGGCGCGCGGGCGCAGCGCATGCCGGTTTTGGTGTTTCACGGCGGCGCAGATTACACGGTTGCGACCGTGAACGGCGCGCAGGTTAGCGAACAATGGCTGCGCACCAACGACTGGGTCGATAACGGCGAAGCCGATGGTTCGGTTGATACCCTGGTTGACGTGTCGCGACAGGACAGCGAGCCAGGCGGACGCAGCTACACGAGTTTGCTTTATCGCGATGGTGAGGGTCGCGATTTGGTGGCGCAGGTGATCGTCGACGGTATGGGTCACGCCTGGTCCGGCGGTGCGAGCGGCGCCTTTACCGATCCCAGCGGACCGAGCGCTTCGGCCTGGTTGGTCGCCTATTTTGGTTTGGACGGCGCGATCAGCGACACCACCCCGCCGGTCACTTTGGCCGAACCGAGTTCCGGCACCTACCAAAACGCCGTGACGGTCGACTTGCGTGTGAATGAGCGCGCCGTGACCTACTACACTACCGACGGCACCATACCGAATACCGATTCACTGATTTGGGACGGGCCGAAAACCTTTGTGTCTGATACGGTTTTAGCCTTTTTTAGCGTCGATACGGCGGGCAACCGCGAGGCGTTGCAACGGGCGGATTACACCATTGAACGGGTGCCCGACACCACGCCGCCGACGACGTTCGCGGACCCGCCCGGCGGCACCTACTCGGGGTCGCTTGCGGTGGTGTTGCGGGCCGACGAACCGGCGGACATTTACTACAGTTTGGACGGAAGTGATCCCGATGCAGGGCGTTTGCGTTACGCGGCGCCGATCATCATCGACGCCGATACCGTGCTCAAGTTTCGCGCTGTCGACACTGCCGGCAATTGGGAAGCGGTGCGCACGGAGGTCTATGTGATTCAGGCGGTGACGGCGCTAGTTTTGCCCGCCTTGCCCCAAGAGAGTGGCACCGTCGGTCGCTATGCCGTGGACGGCGTTACGGTGGGGATGCTGCTCGCGGGAGATCCCGGTATGTACAACATCGAACGCAAACGCATGATTGTGTCCTTCGACCTCATTGCGGTGCCGGTGGGGTCCGTGCTTGAGGCGGTCTCACTGCAAGTGTGCCGGGAAGCGTTGAGCGGCTCGGTTTTGGAATTGGAAATCGACGTGGCGGCGACCGTGTTCGGTGGCGATGGGGCCCTGCGTCTCGCCGATTTTGGCGCAGCCGCCTTGGCGAGTCGCATCGCGACCATCCCGATCCCGGCCGAAGACGGCGACTGTGTCACGGTTGCGCTACCGGATCTGGTCACCGAGTTAATTGCCACCGGTGAACGACTACAGTTTCGCTTTAAGGCGGTGACGGCGGTTGATTTTACACGCGATGAAATAAAACTATCACCGGCAGGGGCGACGGCACCGCGTCTTATTATCGGAGTGCGCTAATGGAGAAGCCGTATTCGTACCGTCAACCACTTCGGTATGCATACGGCTTCTCTTGAACGACGAGCGGTGTTTCTTCGCGATTGACATAATTTGTCGGGTGAAAAGACCGGTGAGGCGCTGATTGTTGTTCGGGTGATAAATGATGTTGATTGAGGGAGGAACGGAAAATGATTTGGGTCACCTGGTGCCCATTCGAGCTTGTTCCGGGCCATTCCCCGTGACATAATGCGTGCATATTTGGTTCGGAATTATTTTCTTTATTGGATCGGCTCATGAAGCTTGAGCGTCAAGTTCTCCTTTTTTATCAAAAGGGGACATCAGACAAAGTCTATGAAGTGGACTTGTGTTGCGTCGGCGACGGCGAATTTGTGGTGAATTTTCGCTACGGTGCGCGTGGTGCCAACCTGAAACACGGCTCGAAAACGCCGCTCCCGGTCGGGCGTGACGAGGCCGAACGGGTTTTTGACAAACTGGTCGCCTCCAAAGTTAAAAAAGGTTACGCGCCGCAAGGAACCGGCGCGGCGCCGACACCTGTCGCCGGCGGCGAATCCGACGACGGCGCGGGTCGCGAACTTGCCGACCGTCGGCTGTTGGCCGAGCTGGCACTTGCCGCCGGTAAAAGGCCGCCGCAAGGGACGCGCCGCTTGACCCGGTTGTTATGGCGCGTGGGTGAACGGCGATTGGACGGCGCACAGGACGTGATTCGACCGATTCTGCTGAAGGGGAAGGATCGTTTGGTGCATACCTGCGCTTGGACGATTGCCCGCTGTGGGTACCAGGAATTTGCCCCCGACCTAAAAAAAATCGCAGACGAGAAGAAGCGTCCGCTGTGGTTGAAAACCTGGCTGGCGGAATGCGCGCGCCACCTGCAAAGTCCGGCCGAGCAGGGCGAAGCCACGCGTTGTTTTGTCGCTGAATTGAGCGATGCCGAACGCACCGGCTTGCTGTCCGACGATGTCTGTGGCTGGTTTCTCAAGCGTTTTCAGGCGCCCAACTACGAGAAATCCGATTTGCTCAGCCGCTTGTACCATTTTGACGCCCCGGAACTGCGGGCGGCACTGCTCGCCCTGATTACGGGTTTGCCGCTTAAGCCGCCCTACTGGCCACACTTGCGCTTCATCTTTAAAGCCGCCATTCTGCGCGATGATGCCGCTGTGTTTGCGATTCTGGCGGCACGCATCACCAAATCTCATCCCATGCCTGGTGAGTATGAGACCTTGGTCGACGGCCAATACCTGAACATTCATCGTGAATCGCGCTTGCCGACGTCACGGGTTGGCTTTACCGAATCGACCCGTCTTCATTTAATGAAACGCGGCTGGCGTGAAATGCGCCGTGCCGCGCGCGATCAGCCGGATTCCTTTGTTGAGACGGCCTGTGCCTTTATGCTGCAGTTTAGCGACGCGGACAACAAAAAGCCCAAATCCTACGAAGTCTGGGATTGGCCGACGCGCAGCACCCTGTGGTTGCACTACACCGTCGTTTCCGATTATTTTCCCTTGGCGAAATTGCTGTTTGGCCAAAGTGAACGGTACCAGTTTAAGGGCCGCAAAGGACGGTTGCGGTACGCTGTCGCGCGGCCGCCTGAGCCTGAAACCGTTGCCGCCGTGGATCCGAGCGCCTTCTGGGAACGCTACCGTCGCGGCGAGCAGGTTGTTGCGGAGGACGATGCGCCAATCCGGCGTGAAGAGGCCTATCCCGAGCTCTGGGATCGCCGCCCCGATGCGTTGGTGCGGCTGCTTACCGAGTCGCGTCACCACGAGGTGCACCGCTTTGCCGCCAAAATCCTGCGCAACCATCCCGATCGCGACCGAGTCGTCAACGACGATGCCCTGGTGACTTGGTTGTCGATGCCTTACCTTGAAACCCAGATGCTGACGCTGTTGCTGATTGAGGCGCGCCTGCAACCCGAGCCTTTTCCACGTGCCATGTTAACCAGCTTGCTGCATTCGAGCTTGGCGCCGGCGGCCAATTTGGCCTTGGACTTTATCAAGCAACACCCGCAGGCGACACGCGCCGTTCCACCTTTGCTGGTGTTGATGGGCTTGCATGAACGGGTCGAGGTACGGCGCGCTTGTGCCGATTTGCTGCTGGGCTGGCTCCCGTCCCTTGAAGAACAAGCCCAACTGGGGCAGGTGGTGACGGCCGCGATTAAAAGTCTGGTCGAACCTGTCGCGCACGAGTTGCTCGATGATTTTCACGGCGCGTTTGCACCGGTTCTGGCCGCCTATTGGCGACGCTTGGACATGGCCGTCCTCCTCGAATTTTTGGCATCGCCGGTTGCCGCCGTACAGCAGTTTGCGGGTCGTTTGTTGCGCGATCACGAAACGCCCGCCGCCGACATGCCGCCGATGGTGTTTCAAACCTTAATGGAAGCCGAAGACGCGCGGGTTCGTGCCGCCGGTATCGCGCTGTTGGCCGGCTTGCCGATTGAGACCTTGCTCGAGATGGACGGGCTGGTGCTGGCGTCGGTGCTTTCGGCGCATGCGCCGGTACGCCAAGCGAGCGCGGCTTTGGTGGAACGCATCGCCGATGCCCATCGCGGTTTTGCGGTGACCTTGGCGACAACCCTGTGCCGGCACCTCATGCGCAAAGCGCAAGACGACACGCAACACGCCGATTGGGCGCATCTGCTCACCCACGCTTTGGCGACGGCCTTGGCTGAGTTGGATCAAACCCTGGTGTGGCGAATGACGCGTTCGCCTTACTTGCAAGCGCGGCATGTCGCCGCCGCTGTTTTCGACAAACACATCGACGCCGCCGGCTTGAGTGTGCGCGAGTGGGTGCTTTTGGCCCACAGCGACCACGCCGCCCTGCGCCGCTACGGTTGTGACGCCTGCCAAAAATACGTCGATCAGATCAACGCCGATCTCGACGAGGCCGTGCGTTTGCCCGATACCGATTGGGAAGATACCCGTGCCGTCGGTTTCGCGCTGTTTCGCAGCGAAGCCGTGTGCGACGCGCTTCAGCCGACCCATTTGGTCGCCTTGTGCGACAGTATTCGACCCGAGGTGCGCGCCTTTGGCCAAGACCTGTTAACGCACCGTTTTGAACAAGCGCAGGGGCGCGAGTTTTTGCTCAAGCTGAGCGAGCACCCGGTGGCCGACATGCAAATGACCGCCGCCAATTGGTTACTGCGCCACGCCGGCGACAACGCCGATGACTTGCGTCGGCTGCAGCCGTACCTCACCACCGTGCTGATGCGCGTCAATCAGTCGCGCGTCGCCAAAACCCGCATTTTCCACTTCTTAGCGGCGCGGGTTGGCACGGATCGCGCCTGTGCCGAAGTGGTTCGCGACATCCTTGCGCCGATTTCGCAAACGATTGCGCGCGGTGATCGCGACCGTTGTATGGCGATTTTGCATCAGGTGGCCACCGATTACCCCGATTTAACCACCCCGCTGCAAGTGATCGCGCCGCCGCTGCGGGCAGGGAGGACGCGTGGAGTTTAATTACCGTTACAGCGGGTCCAGTTCCGCCCACGGCAGTGGTGATCGCACCAGCATGCAGTTTGCGCCGGACACCTTGCGCGAGCCGACCTTCTTCGGCGGTGAATTGGAACGCGCCGTCCCGTTCCGCGAGGCGATTTCCGCGCTGCACGACGTGGTCGTGTCCGATCTTCGTTTTCAGCCCAAGGACAAAAGTGGCTACAAGGCTTGGCGCGAGGCACGTGATCGCGAAGACATGGCTGAGCTCACCGCCGGCAAAGACCAAGTGAAGGCGCAAATTGAAGAAGCTTCCGCGCGTTACCGCCAAGCTCAGGCCGAGGTCGAGCGCCACACCGCGCCCTTTTACCAGGCGCGCAACCGCTACTTCAACTACCTCTACAAAAAGGACTACGACAAGTGGTTCGTGTTGGATCCGGTGATTACCGTCCACCCGGATGAGTTGTTTTTCGAGTGTTTTAGCCAAGACGAAGCGACTTATGGTCGACTGAGTTGTGGTTATGAGGTGTTTCGCAACATCAACGACTTTGCCTGCGGCACCACCAACATCGATTACTCGACCAACCTCTACAACGAATTCCAAAAAATCCGCACCTACAAAACCACGCGCTTTGACATTGACCCAAGTGGGTTCGAAGTGGTCAGCGGTCGCGACGAAAGCTTTAAAGAAGTCAAAATTGATTTGCCCGATTCCTGGGTGCGTGGCTTCCTGCAGGTCAGCTCGGCCATGACTTTGCCGATGGTGCGTTTGCACCTGACACCGATGGACATTCACAACCTGTGTTTTGTGTTGCGGCGCAAGCGCGAAAAACACGGACCGCGTTCGATTCGTTTCCAACTGAAGCCGGGCGAACCGATTCGCGCGTTAATCGAACCTTGGAACGATGAGCTTGTGTTTGCGCGCAGTATTTACGACGGCGGGGAAGCACAGGAGATTCGCCTTTGGGGTCGGCGTCGTTTGCTGATCCTGGAGCGGCTGATTCCCGTGGCGCGCTCGTTTACTTTCTGCCTCGCCGGCACCGGTATGCCGTCATTCATGGTCGCCGATTTGGGCGATATGAGTTTTACCTTGGGCATGTCGGGCTGGACCGCCAACGATTGGTCGCGCGCCGGCAACTTCGACCTAATGGCGCCGCGTGCGCAAGTCGACAGCGCCACGCAACAGCAAGTATTTAAGGCCTTGCGCAAGGACTGGCGCGGCACCGCCGATCAACTGGCGCAGACCGAGGGCTTGTCGCGCGACACCGTGCTCGGTGCGCTCAGCGCCTACACCCAGGCCGGTTCGGTCATGTTCGATTTGGCCAAGCAGGTGTATCGCGCACGCGAATTAAGCCGCGAACCCTTGCCGCTGGAAAAATTGCGTTTTGCCAATGAACGCGAAGGTGAGGCGCGCAAGCTGGTCGACAACCTGCAGGTTCGTTTGACCGAAACGCGCCCTGATCCCGACCAGAACCTGCACCTTGCCGCCGTGGTTAAGGACGGCAAGCGCAGCTTTAACACGAAACTGCGCATCAACGCCGATCAGGCGCTTAAAGAAGGCAGTTGTCAGTGCAATTTCTACACGCAAAACAAGCTGTTTCGCGGGCCTTGTGTGCATCTCTTGGCGACCCGCCTACAATTCTCTTTACAGCAAGGCGGTGTTTAAATGACGCGCCTTCTCAAATCTGGAAATATGTTGTATCACCTTGATCCTAAAGCCTTTTGGCTTTATGATAAGCACCATTACGACGGTGACCGTCGGTCTTGCAATCTGGTTGGCGGATCGCCATCCTTGCTTGTTGATGTGTCATGCTTCACCGGCTCAATCTTCACTGTGCGGAACATGCGCTATGGTGACAAGATCTGTTCGGGTTCCCTGAACCATCTTGATCACCATAGCGCAGTTCCGCGTCGAGTTGATCGATCCGGTCTTGTGAATTCTTCGAAGATCGATGGTCACCGTCGCCCCTTTTCTCACGCTTTATCATCGCTGTTTCGCCGAGGTGCTGTATGAACCAGGACCGGCAAGCGATGTACGATCGCATTCGCGCTTCGTCGAAAGACGAGGTCATTCTGGAAGAGATGATCGCCCATGGTTTTTGGTCGGGCGAGAACCCAGAACAGGGCGAAGCTCACGAAGCGTTGCAAAAAGCCGCCGGCGTGCGTCGTGAACTCAACGCGTTGACCAGCGAGCTACAGCGACTCGATAACTACGAGGCGATGCTCAAAGCCTTGCGCAAGCGCAACATGGAACAGGCGATGGCCCGTCGCGCCGAGACCAAAGCGCGGCGCGAAGCGGAACGCCTGGCACGCGCCGAGGCGTGGCGTCGCAAGAAGCAGCAGGACATCTTGTATGTCGGCGATGGCTACTCGCAAGACTTGCAGGCACGTTCGCTGGACGGCGAGGCGTTAGCCGGGAACGGTGACTTGCCGCGCTTCGCGGACGCCGCCCAATTAGCCGCCGCTATGGGGATTAGCATTGGAGAATTGCGCTGGCTGACTTTTGGTCGCAAAGTTTCCAAAACCACCCACTACCAACGCTTTCACTTACCCAAGAAAAGCGGCGGGTTGCGCCTGATTTCGGCGCCGATGCCGCGTCTTAAAGAAATGCAAACCTGGGTGTTGCGCACCCTTCTCGAGCCGGTCCCCCTGCATGCCGCGGCTTGTGGTTTCCGTCGTGGCTTGTCGATTGTCGACAACGCCCGACCCCATGTCGGCGCCGAGATTGTCGTCAACATCGACCTTAAAGATTTTTTTCCGACCTTGACCTATCCGCGTGTCAAAGGTGCCTTCCGCAAGTTGGGCTACAGTGGCCAGGTGGCGACTCTGTTGGCGTTGCTGACCACCGAACCCGAGATGGTCGAAGTGGCCTTGGACGGGCAGCGTTATTGGATGGCGCAAGGCGAACGGCACTTGCCGCAAGGGGCACCGTCGAGTCCGGCCTTAACCAACATTATTTGTCGTGGTTTGGATCAGGCGTTACACGGTCGCGCCGAGATGCTGGGCTGGAACTACAGCCGTTATGCCGACGACATGACCTTTTCGGCAAGTGGCGAGCAAGCGCGTGCTCAAGTGGGCGCTTTGTTGACCACCGTGACCAAGATTGTTGGCGATCACGGTTTCATCATCCATCCCGACAAAACCAAAGTCCTGCGCAAGAACAGCCGCCAGGAAGTGACCGGAATTGTGGTTAACGAAAAGCTGTCGTTGGATCGCAAAACCATGCGTCGCTTCCGCGCCGTTATGTTCCAGGTCGAACAGGACGGTCCGGCCGGAAAACGTTGGGGCCAAGCCGAGGACGTGCTGGCCGGATTGGCCGGGTACGCGCATTTCATCCAAATGGTCGATCCCGACCGTGCTGCGCCCTTTTTGGCGCAATTGCAGCGCATTTACGACAAGCATGGGAAACCCAACCAGGTGGTGTGTGCCGCTGCGTCCACGCCCCGTTGGCAGCGCTTCGACCCCGACCGCGAGCCGCCTGCGCCGGCCGCAATCGAAGAGCCGCCGGCGAGCTTGCCCCTGACGCCTGACGACGCTGAACCCGAACAAGCGGCGGAGACATCGGCAAAGAAAAAGCCCTGGTGGAAGTTCTGGTAACCAAAGGACAACTTTTTTGACAAGACCCACATAGCTTTTTTTACCGGCCGGCCAGGCTGCTGTTTGAGGCTGGGCAATCATGCGGTCACATGGTACGCTGAGCCATCTTTATATCGCCTGACGGCTTTAATGTTTGTACTGTGCTTAAATCTCAAACTGGGCGACTTTTGACCGCGCTTTCTCCGTATCGATCCTCCTGTGAGGATAGCAACCTACCTATCGGATTAGATCCTTTTTTACATCCTGCGCGATTCTTTCCACATGCTTCGCGACCCGTCAATGCTCTACCCAAAAATGCAAC
Source organism: Holophagae bacterium (assembly GCA_030429565.1). Taxonomy (GTDB): domain Bacteria; phylum Acidobacteriota; class Holophagae; order Acanthopleuribacterales; family Acanthopleuribacteraceae; genus Acanthopleuribacter. Next base: position 346,986 of record JAUIFE010000005.1, read on the forward strand.
TTTTGGAGAAACCACCATGCAGTTAACTATTGGGAATTACAACTACTCGAGTTGGTCGCTACGGGCCTGGCTGTTGTTGCACCATTACAACGTCCCCTTTGAAACCAACTGCTTGGCAATGAATACCGATGCTTTTTATCGCGAGATTGCGGCGCTGTCGCCGACCCGGCAGGTTCCTTGCCTGGCAACCGATCAAGGCACGCTTTGGGACTCGCTCGCTATTTGCGAATGGGCCGCGGAAACCTTTGCGCAAGTGAAGGGTTGGCCCGCTGATGCGGCAACGCGGGCGCAGGCACGGTGCGTCGCCGCTGAAATGCACAGTGGCTTTACCGAGGTGCGTTCGCGTTTGCCTATGAACGTTCGGCGCCTGTGCCCGGTGCCTGGCGAAAACGCGAAGTTAGCGGCTGAAATCGAACGAATTCAGACCATCTGGCGCGAGGCGATCCAAACACACGGTGGCCCTTTTTTGTTTGGGGCCGAGCTCTCGATTGCCGACGCCATGTACGCGCCCGTCGTGTTCCGCTTCACCCGTTACCAAATCGACATGGACGCCGTCTGCCGCGCCTATTGCGATCACATGTTGGCGTTACCGGTCATGCAGGAATGGCGGCGCTTGGCTGAAGCGGAAACGGAAGTGATCGAAGTTTCCGAAGTCGCCGGCGAACGTTTGCCTTATCCACCGGCTTAAACGTTGGTTTGGGTGTCGTCGGAAGGCGGTGGCGCCCAAGCCATTTCGAAAAAAATGTAAAAAGTTCTGACGGATTTACCGGATTTAGCGCGTACTTCATCGAGGGCGATAGTTATCGGCATCGACCCTGCACAACCCAAAAGACTGATAATAGACATGCCGAAGATTGAACCATTGATGGTTGCCTGCAGCAGCAGCCCGATCATCAACAAGGGATCGGTGCGTCTCGTCGAATCTAGCGGCTGATCGCTGGAAATAATGGCTTTGTGTGCTTGGTTGGCCGGTTGAAACGGTGCGGGATCTTACGCGTCGTGGGCATCGTTGTGCCTTTTCTTGCCTTAAAAATCATGGAGTATTCAATATGTTTCGCAAACTGACATTACTAATGATGGCTTTGTTTTTTAGTGCCACCGTGACCCTGTCGGCGCAATATGGTGCCGATCATACAACGGTGGAAGGATATTATCGCGATGCGCTCGTTAACTCGGGACCCGGGGTGAGTACCACCGAAGTGAACACCCATCTCGATGAACTCGGTTGGGGTTATGACTTTTTGGGTTTGGGTCTGAGTCTCGCCGATCAAGATCGCTTCTTTGAGCTCATCGCCGGGCGCGAAGCGGATCGCAACGGGCTTTTACTTTACCCTGACGGTGCGCCGCGTTATCGCATTATGGCGGTTGGTAAAGCCGTACAGCGCAACGGCAAATTTCAGGGCGGGTTGATGGGGACCATTCTCGATGGCACGCACCCCTTTCTCAACCAGCCCGCCAACGTCAACCTGATTGATTTTGTTGAGAACGGCGCCGGTTACATCGGCTTTTGTGCCGGCATGCAGCTCATGGACGACTTCCGCATTATGCCGCTCGGGGTGCAAACGTATCTCTATCCGCCAAACCCCTTCACCGGCGCGTCGAAATTTAACGGGAAGTACACATCATTGGGGGTGACCTTGGATTCCGTGCTGCAATGGGGCGGCACCTACGTGAGCAATCCCGATCACGTCCCCGGTCTCGAGGAAATTGCCACCGCGCGGGTCGTTTGGGATTTGGGTCACCGTCGGTTCGGCGCGACTTGGCGTTACCAGGATCCCCAAGATGCCGACAAAGGGCGTTTGCTTTTCAGTGGTTTTCACCCTGAAATGAACTCGGAGCAAGCTGCGATTGATCTGGTTACCGGTTACTTCACCTGGGCCGCCGCCGCCAATGCTCCGGCACCGATTAAAGCGACCCTCGCCAACGGTGCAACCCATGTGGTTGACCAAGAAACTTTTTCCACCCAGTGGAACCGCATTAAAATCGGCGACGGCCAATACCATCATTACCGCATCCAACCTTCGAGTAGCAACCGTGGTCCTTATCTGCGTGTGACGGTTACTGGTGAAGCCGGTGCCAACTTGCACCTGTTCCTGAACCAAGGCGGGCCGGCGTTTAAAGGTGCAAGTGTGGTGGAAGACATTACCGACGGTGACCGCAAGGTTTTGACATTTGACGCGCTTACCTATGGCGATTGGTACTTGGCCGTTAAAGGTGCCGATTTGCCGGATGAATACTACATCCAAAACGATCAAGGCATCGATGTGTTGAACGGTCTCGGTTACAGCATTCACGCGGAATGGTCGTCGCAACCATTCTGTTTGGAAAGCTCGGTCACCAATCTCCGCTGGGACGGTCGCAACGAATGTGCCGGTGAAGCGACTGGTTTCTCGTTTGAAGCGGACGACTGTATGGCCGGTAAAAGTCTGGCGATGGCGCTGTATGATCGCGACGGCCGCCGCGTGGCGAGTTTGGGTAACATCGCCGTGGTTCGTGGTGTCAACAGCCGTCAGGTAAACCTGCCGGTCGGATTGAGTGACGGCGCCTACAGCTTGCGGCTGACCTATGGCAATGGCAGTTATTGGGAAAGCGATGCCTTGGGTGTGCGTGCGCCGCGTTTCTTCTCCTTTAGCTTGGGTTCGGCGCAGGTGTCGCCTGGCGACAGCGTTTATCTGCGTTGGTATGCGAGCTGTAACATGAACGGCACAACCACAATTTCAATGACCACCGAGCAAGGGACCGAAGTGGCGCGTGTCGTTCGCGGGGCCACGGTTTACGGTGTAAACGGACAGTCGTTTTTGTGCAACCAAGTGCCAGGACGCTATCGCTTCACCGTGTCGGTTGGTTCGCATTCGATCAGCAGTGGCATGTTGACCATCACCGAACCGACGATCACGCGGGTGTGGCCGGCGCAATCAACGGTGGTATTGGGTGTGCCCTTTGATGTTTCTTGGGAAGCAACCAGTGGTTTTGGCAACACGCTTGGTACGCTTGCGCTTTACGGTGCCGATGGCAAATTGCTCAAAACCTTGGCCCAGAATTTGGCTTTGCCGGAAGGCGTGCAAACCGCCGCCTTCACCATTCACGCTGCCGACCTGCCCGCCGGCATTCCCAGCGCCGGTTGTTTCCTGCGCCTAAGTGCCGCCGGTCAAACCCGTGACAGCGCGCTGTTCTCGTTGGTAACCGAAGCCGGCGCCTGGCTGAGCGAAATTCCCGCCCAGCTTTACCAAAATCAATACTTAACGCTGAGCTACCGCCAGGACCTGCTGTTTCCCGACGGCCGTTCGGGTCGCTTTCAGATTGTTGATGCAAACGGAAAGGTGCTGCAGGACACCCCTAACATTTTGCCCAACCGAACCGGCAACCAAACGGTGCGTGTCCCGATTTATGCGACCGGAATTTCGTTGCAGGTGCGTTTGCTTGCCGCCGACGGCACCGTGATGCTGCGTTCATCCGGGGCGCTTGCGGCCAAGGCGTCGAGCATGCAGGTTTACTTGTCGGTGCCCGGTGGCGTGACGTGGCATTGGGATGGCGAACCCAATACCGTGCGCATGCGGGTTTACGACGCAGCCACCAACGCGCTGATGTGGGAGCGCGAGCAGTTGCAGGGCCATGGTTGGCAGGCGTTTGCCAACATTCAGGGCAAATACCAAAGTGGGCGGCAGTACCGTTTCGAGATGGTTACGACGGATCGTGCTGTTAACTTCCGTCACAGCCAAATCTTTACCTACAACTAAGCGCCGCCTTCGTGGCTAAAACTGGGGGCGACCCGTACTTTTTGGTGCGGGTCGCCCTTAGCTTATTCGTTGGGGCTCAGCGCTTGGAAACGGCCGGATTGGATCAGGGCGCGGATCGAGGCCATGTAGTTTTCCGGACCGCGATAATCGGGATGCGAGCGAAAGACCTGGGCGGCTTTGTGCATGGCGTCCATCTCGCGCACGGTTCGTTTGACCCTGTTCGGGTCGGGCGCGTTGACCGTCGCTGTTAGCTGTTCCTTCACGGGTCGGTCGGCGCGGTTATGGTTGGCGAAAAAGAGGTGTTTGGGATCAACGCGGCCCAAATTAACCGCCACTGGTGCGCGCGCCTTGCAATGGCAGCGATTGCTCGCTTCGACCAACCCGCAATGTTGCTGCATGAAGCCGGTCAGCGCTTCGCGGGCGCGCGACAGTCGTTTGCGGAAGGCGGCCGCGCTGATTTCGAGAATCTCGCCGCCTTCTTCGCTCGTGACCTCGAACACTTCGCCGAGAATGTAGGCCATGCGTTTTTCGCGGTCGAGACATTGCAGCATGGCGCTGCTACATCCGATTTTGACCTCTTCGACGAGCAACCGCATTTCGGCGCGATTGACCTGAAGGGGTTGCGTGCCCTGCCAACCCTGTTCGAGCTCGGCGCCGATATCGGCAAAGGTCAGTTGTTCACGGCGCCGTTTTTTGTGGACATTGATCAGATAGTTGGCGGCCACACGCATGGCCCAAGCCATAAACCGACCCTCGCCGCGATATTGACCGAGCCGCGTCATGATGCGCACCGCGATTTCCTGGGTGGCGTCTTCGGCGTCTTGCGGGTGCATCAGCATGCGCAGGGCGAGGCCGTAAATGGGATCGCGCAGCGCGCCCATCAGCGATGCCAGCGCCGCGCTGTCGCCGTTAACGGCGGCGGCACAAAGTGGCGCGAGCGCATCGTCGCCGGCGTTTGGGGTAATCTCGGGTTGGTTTGGCAAGGGGGTGGCTCCTTGTGGCGGGGTCGGCTTAGTTGTTTTTGGGGAACCAGCTTTGGTCGAGCCGTGCCACGTAGGCGACCAGGTTCGCGTGTTGGCGGGCGTGGTTTTGCAGCGGTGACGCGAACGGCGTGTTGAGCAAGTTGGCGAGGAAACCGTAGGCGACGGCATCGATGGTGGTGGGTGTATCGCCGAAGAAATAGTCCTGTTTGCCGAGCGCGTCGGCAAGGGCGTCGAGATCGTCACAACCCATTTGGTAAATGGTGGCTTTGTCGTGGCGGCCGATGCCTTGGCCCCACAACGAGCGGCGCACGCGGCGCACCAACATCGGCACGACGGCCAGGCGAATCGGGGTCGGGATTTTGCCGAAAAAAACCTTCTTCAGGGTGGCCGTGTTGTCGGGATCGAGCCAGCGCGAGTAAACCATCGTCCAGGCAAAATGTTCCTCCAGCAGACGGGTAAGGGCCAGGCTTTGGGCACGCTGCTGTCGTGTTAAGCCGGTATCGGGGTCTTTTTGGCTTTTGTTTTTGAGGTGGCTGATGATGCGACCGGAGTCGCCGACGGTTTGGCTACCGTCGATGATGTAGGGCATTTTACCGGTCGGTGCTTTGGACGTGTCGCGCGCGTTAACGGCGCGGTAGGGAATGCCGGTGAGGCGCAGGTAGGCTTGTAGCTTGAGGCAAAAAGGACTGAAACTGGCGACGCCGTAGCCGCCGGCGAATTGGACCATCTGGATTTCGTTCATGAACCGGGCTCCTTGTTTGGTTGAGCGCGTTAGTTTTGAAAAACGCCCTCTAGTGAACCAGACAACTGCGTTGCGGACCTTGTGACCGAGAAAATCAAAAAAGGAGCTATTTTTTTTCGGAAGAGGTGTCGTCGCTTGCGGCATCGGACGGCGTTTTTTGCAGTTCCTCAAGTTTGGCTTGGGTGCCCAGTTCGAGCGATTGGGTTTTGGCCAGCTCCAAGGCACGTTTTTTCCAATCCTCAGATTCGGCGTAGTTGTAAATGAACTGCAATTGCGTGTGGGCTTTTTCTGGCTGCTTGAGAGCAAAGTAACAGCGCACCAAATATTCACGCAACTGGAGTGTTGCCTGGGTACCCGATACTTCTTGCGCAATGGGAACGGCCTCTTCGAGAAAGGCAGCGGCTTTTTGCCACTGTTCGGCATCCAGCATTAGGAACGTGTAAAGGCACATAATTCTAACTGAATATCGATTCTTGATTTGACCATAGCGAACTATGTCTGCCCAGATGTCGTCGTGCAAGGCCAAGGCGGCGGCGTCACCCGACAAACTGCGGACCGTACGACTCAGCATCTCTGCGCTACGCAGCCAATCCGTCCGATTTGGGTACAACGTCATTTGGTGCTGGTAAAGTTCGCAAAATTGGTTGTAGGCCTCCTCGTAGCGTTGTTGGTACCACAAGGTGATGCCGATGCCGTATTGGGCTTGCAGGGTGTCGGGATGCAATGGCCCCATCGCCTTGGCACGGGTTGCGGCAACTTGTCGGTGAATGGGTTCTGCAGCAGCAAAGTGCTTGAGGCGCCACAGACAGGTCGCGTAGTCGTTGAGTGCGACAAGGGTGCGCGCATCTTCATCACCAAAAAACATGCGATCCAAGCGGACGGCTTCTTCAAGTAGACCGGCGGCGACCTCCCAATCACCTTGCGCCATCAAGCTGGTGGCCAATCCGGTCAGTGCGATGAGGGAGGTTGCGTCGATGGTGTTTTTCAGGGTCTGGCTGGGCAGCTTTTCGAAGTTAATATTTTGTAGGTAGGTATCCGCCGCCAAATTGTGATGGCCTAACATGTTTTGGGTGTGCGCGAGGTAATTTATCGCGTGTCGTGTCTCCGTATAGCTTGGCCCTAGTTGACGGCGGCGAGCGGTAACGCATTCCTCAAACAGTGGCAACGCAAGAGCGGGTTGCTCTGTTTTGATGTATAAAGTTGCCAGATGAAACTTTGCCCGAACAGTTTCGGGATGATATTCACCGAGGGTGTCGCGATGGGTTAACAGAGATTGTTGGAGTAGATCGGCGGCTCGGTCGAATGAGCCAAGTCCCGTGTAGGTCGCGCCCAGCCGGCTACGGATGGCGGCGCGGATCTCTGGTTCTGTTTCCATGCCGTCATTCAGACGATTAACCGCCTCGTCTATGACATCGACTAACTTGGCGTCGCGACCTTGGCGGCGTGGATCAGGGCTTTCTAAGATACCCCATAAGAATTCGCTCAGGTATTGGGCTTTTGCACGTTGGGTTTCGGTTGTGCGCCAACTACGGACCGCCATCGTCAGGCCTACAGACAGTCCGATCACCAAGGTTGCTGCTGCAAAGACCCAGTTTCTGTGGCGAACCAGCGTCTTTTTCAAATGGTAGATCCAAGAAGGTGGGCTTGCACTAACGGGACGGTTTTCGAGGTAATTGAGTATATCGCCGCGTAAGGCTGCCACTGTGTCGTAGCGCGCTTCCAGGCGTTTGCTCATCGCCTTCGTGACAATCCAATCGAGGTCGCCGCGCACGGTTTTTACTGCCGGGGTGTTGAAACAAGCGCATTGATCGGCTGGCAAGGGTTTGCGTTTACTTGGCGGGGGCGGTTCGGTTTCGCGGTAAATCTGAATGCATTGGTCCCAACTTTTGCCTTCGAAAAGGTTTGCTTGTAAGGGGAGTTGGTCGGTCAGCAGTTGGTAGAGCAACACGCCAAGGCTGTAGATGTCGGTACGGGTGTCAACTTGATTGCGCCCACCGCCGAATTGCTCGGGGCTCATATAAGCCGGTGTGCCAATGCCCATTCCGGGAATGGTGACCGGGCCGACTGTGATCTGAAAATTTTGGTCCAACCGACCGTCGCTGTCTACCGCCTTGGCAATGCCGAAATCAATGATTTTGGGATGGGGTTGACCCTGGATTTCGGTAATGAGAATGTTGGCGGGTTTGAGGTCGCGGTGGATCACACCGTTTTGGTGGGCGAATTGGACGGCGCGGCAGACTGCGGCGAACAGCGTCATGCGTTGGGTGAGGCTTAAGCGTTTGTTGCGGCAGTAAAGATCGAGGGGCACGCCGTCCACCAATTCCATGCAAAAGTAAGGCATGCCGTTGTCGGTAATGCCGGAAAAAAAGACGGAAGCAATATTGGGATGGGTGAGGCGGGCCAGGGATTGGACTTCCACCTCGAAGCGGCGCAGCAGCCGGTCGTCGGTATGGAGGATCCGGATGATTTTGATGGCGGCTAAGCGATTGAATGGGCGCGTTTGCTCGGCGCGGTAAACGGCACCCATGCCGCCTTCCCCAATCAGTTTGGTTAGGGTGAAGGTGCCGATTTGTTGACCGACGAACTGGTCTTGCAGCAAATGCGAGACATTGAAGGAGACGGGTTCAAAGAAGGAATCGGCAGCGGCATGGTGATCAGCAGTGAGCAGCCTTTGTAATTCGACCAGCAGCTCGGGATCCTGGCTCGCCAAATCGTTGAGGAAAACCTTGCGTGCGTCGTCGGCCAATGTGTGCCACTGGTCAAAGGCGGACTCAAGTTTTTCCCAGGTGATCTTCAAAGGCTCCTCCTAATCGGACCTGAGCGATGCTTGCCGAAGGATCCAGATGCGTTGGCGGCAACCAAGACTTTGTGTAAAACGTTGTGTTTCGTTTTTACCCAAGGTTTTTGGCTGAGACGCATGGGCTAACCCATCGGAGGCTACGTTTGGATCCAGTGCGAATGGAAATTCCAGCGGAACACGAAATTCGGGTTCGCCAATTTCAATCGTCGGCCTGCCCATCATTTTACCCAATCGACCCCGACCAGTCGGTTTTTTCAGGGAGGGAATTGCTCGATTTTCTAGACAGCCAAGCATTGCGTCGTGGACCTTTTCCATGGTTGGAAAGGGTGGGTCGGAAAATGTCGATCGATGTTGTGTCTTTCAATTCCGAAGTAGCCCGCCAAGTTGTTCCTACAGGGCTGTCTCTTTTATATGGCTGCCAAACCTGGGGGGCGTTTGAAGCCCATAGGGTATGGTCTTATGAAACGACCTTCGCCGCGAAATTGGCTGAGTCGGGTCATGATGCGCACCGCGTTTTCAGGGTGTCGTCGTCGGCATCTTGTGGGTGCATCAACATGCGCAGGGCTAGGCCGTAGATGGGATCACGCAGCGCACTCATCAGCGCTGCCAGCGCCGCGCTGTCGCCGTTAACGGCGGCGGCACACAGGAGGGCGAGTGCGTCTTCGTCGGCGTTTGGGGTCACCTCGGGTTGGTTTGGCAAGGTTTGGCTCCTCGTCACACGGTTGGTTTCGTTGTTTTGGGGAACCAGCTTTGGTCGAGCCGTGCCACGTAGGCGACCAGGGTCGCGTGTTTGCGGGCGTGATTTTGCAGCGGAGAAGTAAACGGCGTGTTGAGCAAGTTGGCGAGAAAACCGTAGGCGACGGTATCAATGGTGGTAGGTGTGTCGCCAAAGAAATAATCTTGGTTGCCGAGCGCATCGGCTAGGGCGTCGAGGTCGTCACAACCCATTTGGTAAATGGTGGCTTTGTCGTGGCGGCCGATGCCCTGACCCCACAGCGAGCGGCGCACGCGGCGCACCAACATGGGTACCACCACCAGGCGAATCGGGGTCGGAATTTTGCCGAAAAAAACCTTTTTCAGTGTGCCCGCGTTGTCGGGATCGAGCCAGCGCGAGTAAACCATCGTCCAGGCAAAATGTTCCTCCAGCAGACGGGTGAGGGCCAGGCTTTGGGCACGCTGCTGTCGTGTTAAGCCGGTATCGGGGTCTTTTTGGCTTTTGTTTTTGAGGTGGCTGATGATGCGACCGGAGTCGCCGACGGTTTGGCTACCGTCGATGATGTAGGGCATTTTACCGGTCGGTGCTTTGGACGTGTCGCGCGCGTTAACGGCGCGGTAGGGAATGCCGGTGAGGCGCAGGTAGGCTTGTAGCTTGAGGCAAAAAGGACTGAAACTGGCGACGCCGTAGCCGCCGGCGAATTGGACCATCTGGATTTCGTTCATGAACCGGGCTCCTTGTTTGGTTGAGCGCGTTAGTTTTGAAAAACGCCCTCTAGTGAACCAGACAACTGCGTTGCGGACCTTGTGACCGAGAAAATCAAAAAAGGAGCTATTTTTTTTCGGAAGAGGTGTCGTCGCTTGCGGCATCGGACGGCGTTTTTTGCAGTTCCTCAAGTTTGGCTTGGGTGCCCAGTTCGAGCGATTGGGTTTTGGCCAGCTCCAAGGCACGTTTTTTCCAATCCTCAGATTCGGCGTAGTTGTAAATGAACTGCAATTGCGTGTGGGCTTTTTCTGGCTGCTGGAGCTCAAAGTAACAGCGTACTAAGTTTAATCGGAGCTCCAGAGTTGCCTGGGTACCCACTACTTCTTGGGCATTCGACACGGTTTCTTCAAGAATGGAAGATGCTTTTTTCCATTGTTCTGCATTGATCATGAGGTAAGCGTAAAGTGACATTAATTTGATCGATTCTCGGTTCTTGGTTTGACCGTGGCGCGCCACTTCGGCCCACATGTCGTCGTATAAGGCTAAGGCGGTGGCATTGCCCGACAAGCTGCGGACTGTGTAACCCAGCATGTGTGCGGTGCGCAGCCAATCAGTTTGGTCGGGATAAAGCTCAAGTTGGTGTTTGTAGAGGTCGCATAGTTGGTCGTAAGCTTCCTCGTAACGCCTTTGGTACCACAGAGTGATGCCAATACCATATCGGGCGCGCAAGGTTTCGGGATGCAACGGCCCCATCGCCCTGTCTCGGATGGCGGCGACTTGGCGGTGAATGGGTTCGGCGGCGGCATAGTGTTTGAGGCGCCACAGGCAGGTTGCGTAGCTGTTCATTGCCACAAGCGTGCGCGCGTCTTCTTCACCGAAGACAATGCGATCCAGGCGAATAGCTTCCTCAAGTAGGCCTGCGGCGACTTCCCAATCGTGTTGCATCATCAAACTGATTGCTAATCCGGTTAGCGCTACGAGGGAGGTCTCGTCGACGGTGGTTTTTGCGGGTGGGCTAGACAGCTTCTCGAAGTCAATAATCTGTAGGTAAGTGTCCGCCGCCAAATTATGTTGACCCAATGAGTTTTGCGTGTGGGCGAGGTAAATCATCGCCTGTCGTGAGTCGGTATGGTTTGGGCCGAGTTTACGGCGGCGTGCTGTGACACATTCCTGAATCAACGGTAAAGCTCGGCTGGCTTGTCCCATTTTGTTGTACAAAATCGCCAGATGGTATTTGGTTCGCAATGTCTCGGGATGATCTTCGCCATGGATGTCTTGATGGGTTTGCAACGATTGTTGAAGCAACTCCGTTGCTCGGTCGAATGAGCCCAGTCCGGTGTAAGTGGCGCCAAGTCGGCTGCGGATTGCGGCGCGAATTTCGGGTTCCGTAACCATGCCGTCATCGAGGCGTAGGACTGCTTCGTCGATGACGTCGACTAACTTGGCTTCACGACCTTGACGGCGTGGATCCGGGCTTTCCAGTATGCCCCAAAGGAATTCGCTCAGGTACTGCGCTCTGGCCCGCTGCGCTTCTGTTGCGCGCCAGCTTTGTACCGCCATGGTCAGGCCAATAGAGAGCCCGGCCACCAAAGTCATAACTGCGAAGACCCAATTCCTGTGGCGCACCAGCGTTTTTTTTAAGTGGTAGAGCCATGAAGGGGGGCCTGCATTGACGGGGCGGTTTTCCAGATAGTTAAGCACATCGCTGCGTAGGGACGCCACTGTATCGTAGCGCGCTTCAAGGCGTTTGCTCATTGCTTTTGTGACGATCCAATCGAGGTCGCCGCGTACCTTTTTCACCGCCGGGGTGTTGAAACACGCGCGTTGATCGGCAGGCAAAGGCTTGCGTTTACTCGGTGGTGGCGGTTCCGTTTCTCGATAAATCTGGATGCACTGGTCCCAACTTTTGCCTTCGAAAAGAGTCGCTTGCAGAGGCAGTTGGTCGGTTAGCAATTGGTAGAGCAACACGCCAAGGCTGTAGATGTCGGTGCGGGTGTCAATCTGCGTGTGCCCGCCGCCGAATTGCTCTGGGCTCATATACGCTGGTGTGCCAACCAGCGAGCCGATTTGAGTTTCTAAATGATCTTGTTTTTCGGTTCGCTTAAGGTTTTTGGCGATGCCGAAATCGATGAGTTTGGCACAGGCGCGACGGTCCTCGCCGGAAACTAAAATGTTGGCAGGCTTTAGATCACGGTGTACAACGGCACGTTGGTGAGCATGCACGACGCCGTCGCAGACTTGCAGGAACAGCCGTAACCGCGCCTGTAGGGACAGCCGAAACTGACGACAATAGGCATCGATTGGCGAACCGTCGATGTACTCCATACTGAAGTAAGGCGTTCCATCGGCAGTGGTACCGACAGAGTGAATGCGGGCGACATTGTCATGGTTCATGCCGGCCAGGGTTTGATATTCCTGTTCAAAGCGAGCGCGAAAGGCATGGGTCACTACGTCGCGGTGAATTAACTTGAGTGCGACCAACCGTTTTGGTTTGAGTTGTTCTGCCAAGTAAACCCAACCCATAGCTCCCTGACCAAGCTTACGTTTGACCGAAAACGGGCCAATGTACTCGGGCAAAGTTGCATCTCTGCCTGAACTGTTCTGCTCGCTCGCTTTTCGGTGGAAACTCTGATTGGTTGAAATCTGTTTGTCCGGTTGAGCCGCCAACGGATTTGAGACCGATTCCTTTGAGTAAAAGGTCGCTTCACCAAACACAGGCCTTTCTTCAAGGCCGGTGGCCTCACTTATGCCAGGTGCGTCGTCGGGATGAAGTGTTGTTTCTTCCATGCTGGTGGCATTTTCGGGGTAATAGGTAGCTTCGCCGGGGGGAATGGTTGCCTCGTCGAATGAGTCATTCCCAGTCCCGACAGGGGGGAGGGTTGCGTCGCCACCCGGAATTAAAGTAACTTCGTCCAAGGTGGTTGTATCGCCGTGTTTAGACGGCGTGGTTTGATCCGTTTTGCCTGGTTGGTGATTGGCTTGGTTCATAACCTGAATTATATATCAAGCAACGAGTTACCAGGGCGATTTTGCACGTCTTGGCGGTGCCTCCCATAGGTGTTCATGCTGTCATGGTCAACCTCATGGCTGGAAATACCAACGCTCATTTAAGGTTCTGCTTCAAGTTCTTGCTCAGCTTTCCTTATGTTCTGCATCGACGTGATTCCCGGTTGGATTCTCGCTATCGACGCTATAGTCCTGTGGGTCGATTTCTAACTTGCATATGCGTCGGCGCATACCCGCGCTCGACACCTGCAAATAGCGAGCGGCCGCATCTATGTCCCCATCACTCGCTTCCAACGCGCCTTGAATCTGCGCGTGGGTCAACGATTCGGCAATTTTAATGTTGGGATAGCGCTGCATCAAAGCGTATACCGAGGAGCGCGAGATACCCAGGCTACGAGCGGTGTCGGCCGGTTTCCAGTCACAGGCATGCAAGGCTTGGTGCAATTCTTCATAGGTGATGCTGGCTGGTTTGCGATGCATTTTCGGCCCATGTTCTTTGGGCACGCTAATTTGTGGTTTTGGTTCTGGTGGCGGTGGTTGGGGGGCTTCGGCACGCTGTTCATGTTGGAACAGTTGCTCAAAACGCGGTGGTAGCTTCAGGCGTGTTTGCTTGCGGCTACCAAATACCAACTGGCGCGCGATGTTGCGCAACTGGCGGACGTTGCCCGGCCAGTGAAACATCATCAATTGCGATGCCAACTGGGCGGTTAACCAGGGTTGTTCACTGTGGGTGCTTTTATCGGCGAGGTTTTCGTTAAGCTCGCTCAAGGCTTCGGTGGCGAAATAGATAAATAGCTGGGGAATATCCTGGCGGCGCTGACGCAACGGCGGTAACCAGATTTCGTAGCTGGAGAGGCGGTGCAGTAACGGAGCCTTAAACAATCCTTGTTCGCACTGAGTCTCGAGATCCGCGTCCGTTGCAGCGAGGACCCGCACGTCGACACGCACGGGTTGCGTGTAACCAACCGGAAAAATGTCACCGGTTTCCAATACGCGCAGTAGCATGGCTTGCACTTCGAGCGGGGCTTCACCGATTTCGTCCAAAAACAAAATGCCGCGATCCGCCGCGCGAAAAAAGCCTTGTCGCGATTCGCTGGCGCCGGTATAGGCGCCACGTCGAACGCCGAACAGCTCCGCCGAAGCAATGGTGCCTGGCAGCGCGGCAAGGTTGAGGCACACCAATGGATTTTTGACACGGGAGCCTCGGTCATGTATCGCGCGCGCGACCAGTTCCTTGCCGGTGCCCGATTCACCGCGAATCAGGATCGGCATTTCCAAATCGGCAACGCGCTGAATGTCGTCGCGGATATGGCAAATCGCGGGACTGTGTCCTTTGAGGCCGAAATCGGCCCCGTCGCTGCGATCCGCAAGACTGGGCTGGAGAATCAGAACCACGCTGCGGTTGATTTCGAGCACGGCACCCTTTTCGATTTTTTCGAAAGAGACCAGGCTTTCGGTAGCTACCTGCTTCCCGTCGATGCGGATTTTTGAGTTGCCAAGGCCGGTGCTAACCAAAATGCCGTCATCCATGTGTTCGAGCAACACTGGGCGACGGCTGATGGTGGCGCAGTCTAGCGCACGGGTTTGCCCGGTGGTCGGACTGCGGAAATCGGGCTGATTTCGTGAAACGGCTTCGGCTTTACCTTCGCTGAGTTGGTAGAGAAAGGCGCGTTCCCCGATGCGGGTGGGGTCGGGGTGGCAAGCAATCGTGAATGATAAAACCCGATGCTGCGCGGTTTGAGCATGCAATTCATCGGGGGGTCGCGTCTGGCTGTGAAAGTCGGGCATCGCCTGATCCTGTTGGTGATTACTCGATTTGTGGTCGTTGGTCTCCAGCTCCATAAGTGGTGAATCCTTCCCGGGGAGTATTAGGGCGGCGGGAAGTACCTTGAGCAACAGGTGTTCCATAGCGGTTACCGGGCGATTGGTTGCTGGGTTTTTGTGGGAACATGATTAGAATCAATAGGTTGAAGGAAAAGAGCGGGTGGAGTGCCAAAAAAGACAAAGCAAAGTGGTGTATGAACAACGTCAGAAAAGAACGCTGACGTCAAAAATAACATCAAATTGACGTCACTGGTGCCGAATTTTGTTTTTGACGACAAATTACATCGCGCGCGGATTTTCATATTTGACGGCGCTCTTGCCCTGCTGAATGAGTGAAAGCACTATGACGGACTGTTTGGGTTGTGTGTTTTAGACGGTGGCGGTGATGAGCCTTTCTGTCAGATATCCAGCTTATTGTTAGGTGTTTAGGGTGCACTCAAGGCGAGTGTTGTGGGGATGCAATCGCGTGGTCGGTTGTGGTGGGTGGAGGTGAGGGGCAGGATGAGTTTGAAAAGAAGGGAGGGGGATATGGCGCGGTTGGGATGTGGTCGTTTTGTGTTTTTTATTCATTCGGCGCGATGTGGATCAAGTATCGCATACCTTAATTAAGCCAGGTGTTTGCTTGTTAATTAATGGTTGATTGGCATGTTTGTGTTGAATGTTTGGCAATGTCTTTGCAATGAGAAGTGGTTAAAAGAATGGCTAACAAAAATCGGGAAAAGTTGTAAATAAGTTGAAAAAAGATGGGAGGTTAGAAGGCGGCCGTGCGCAAACTAGAAATGCAGTGTTAACCCATGTGTGTAAATTCTTCTGTAAAAAAATCTGATCACGTTAAAAAAGAGGATTGGGTGATTTCTGGAGGGGTGTGCGCTTTCTGGGTTGGGGGCAGTGTGCTGTTAATGGTGCGTTGACGAAAGTAAGTTGTTAGATAGATTGGGTTTCAGGAGTTTCTTTGGGGAAGTAAGGGGGGGGGGCTTTGATTGAGAAAATTCGCAGCTTTCAAATAGCGCGAGTGTCGCTGATGAATCGAATGGTCGTTGTTTGAATGATGACCATCAGACTGGTTTATGGTGGTTTTTTTGAGGGAAGTTACAAGAACGAAGCTGGAAGCATTAGTGCTTTTGTTGGTTTCTAGAGAATGTTTTTACTAGGTGGTTTTGGTGGTGAGTGGCATTAATAGATGTACTGTTGGAGATAGTGAGAAATACTGTTGCGAAAGGCACGGGATTGCTATCTGTTTAAATGATGGTTTTGTTACGTGCGATTTGCGAAGAAAAACTAACTACCAAATGCATCATGTTCCCGCCGATGCGCCACAAGAAAAGTATTGGCGGTTGCTCTTGGAGTGGTATGTCATGCTTCATTTGGGGCCTGATCTGTGCCTTCCGGTGCTGCGCTTTGCCGAGGATGCTGTAGGGGCAACACTGGTTTTGGCGTGGCCGGACGGCGAATGGGTCAAGGCCGGCAGTGCCGGTTCGGTGACCGAGGTTGTCACAGCGGTGAATACCTTGCTGGACAAGCTGTTAAATCTGCAAAAACAAGGCGTCATTCATGGTCGTTTAGCATTGGATACGGTCTTGTTTAGTGCTGATTTTAAAAAGCTTCGCTTGCTTGATTGGCGCGCCTTGCACCTGTGCGGTTTGGCTTTGGACGGTGGCCCGCCGAGCGCGGCCGCCGCCGCGGATTGCCGCGTGTGTCGTGGGCGCGGTGTGGTCCGCTGTCGGCAAGCGCAGTCTGAAAACAACCGGCAAACCCTCGCTATCCTGAAAACCCTGTTAGCACCGTTGCAGCAAGAATTTTGTTCTAAAAGTGAGCGGGGTGATTTGGTAGAACACGAGAAGTTCCATGAATTTTCTGACGTCAGTTTTCTACATGAATTGATTGTGAAACGAGAGCAAACCGAGGATAATTTATCGAGAAAAATGTCTCTTTCTGATCTTCGACGTCAGCTTGAAGTCTTTTTGTGTCATTGGCGTCTTAGTACGTCCACAACTTCGTGTGTTATTTCTCCCGAACCGAAACCCTTTCGGGTTACCAATGTGATGCCGCTCTCGCGTCATGAAAGGATTCTTTCTCTGTTACACCTGTTGCAACCGTCACAGTCTTTCTCTGAGTCGACCTCCGGTGAAGTGGCCGCGTGTTCGACGGCCGCAATGATTCACGAGGTACGCAATCCCAATACCTTGGTCCGTGGTGCCTTGTTCTATCTTGAACGATGGGGGCGGGCTTTTGAAAGCTTGCTCAGTGCTTTGGTTGAAGAGGACCAGGTTGCGGTGAAGCAAGAATTCCGTGCACAGTTTCAGTCGTTTCGTGAACAACTGAAAGCCCTAGATGGTGGGACCTTGCAGATTGAAGCCGTTCTGCAGGGGTGGCCTTCCTTGCGCAAGCCGTCACAAGCACGGTGGGTGTTGACGTCACTCAACAACATACTCGAAAGCGTTCTTACGCTTTTTCGTGGGCGTTTTTGTGATCTGGTTGCTTTTCGTGCTGAATGGTCTTTTTACGCCCCTGTTCGTTGCCTTCACGGTTACCTTGAACAAGTCTTCATCAATCTCCTTTTAAATGCTTGTCAATCGGTCCAACGTCGCGAAGGCGACGATCTCGCGCCTGGCCAGATCACCTTGTCCATTGACGACCACGACGGTATGTGGACGGTCGGCATTCAGGATAACGGTGTTGGTTTCAAACCCGCGGCGGCCCTTTCGTCCGTCATCCATGATGAAACGGATTTGATACCTTCGGGGCGCGGTTTTGGTTTGGTGATCAGTCGCCACCTTTTGCAACGCCATGGTGGAACTTTGATGCTTACCGGTCAGCCTGGGTGTGGTGCTTTGGTTCAAGTGACGTTGCCCAAGCCGGCCCCTGACATGCGACCGGTCGAGGTTCGTGACTCTGCTGCGACGCTTGATTTTTGCCTTCCCTAAATGTTCCCACCCGTGTGCCCAATAAACGAGCTTCACGCTCGTTTGCCGTTCCCTCCGGTTCACCCTGAATATCCGCCTGACCCGGCGGTGGCTGTCACGCAATGTGTCCGCCAAGCTGTGAATCCCGACCTGTTAACGCCCTGAGAATGATGATCTTCCGGCTTCGAAAAGATGCCGTGACAATTGAAAGAATGGTGCCCTTAAAAGGAGGAAATCTTGGTTTTCCGAAATAATCTCCCCATCCCTGACGCCGCGCACAAGGCGCAGGCGAATCGAACCTATCGAATCTTGGTGGTCGACGACGAACCCGCCGTAGCCGACCAACTCTGTGATTTTTTGTCGGCGCATTTTGCTGTTGCTAAAGCTTACAGTGGCGCAGAAGCGCTCGCTTTGATTCGACGTGAGAGTCAGACTCGACCCAATCCCTTCCAGGTGATTATCACCGACCAGGCCATGCCCGATATGTCCGGTGTCGCCTTTTTGACGGCGACGCAACAATTGGTGCCTGAGGCCAAAAGGATTATTTTGACAGCTTATTCGGATGTCGATGCGGTGATCAACGCGATTAACAAAGCCGGCGTCTTTCGTTTCCTTATGAAACCCTGGGATCCGGGCCTGTTGTTAGAGGCGGTTCACTCGAGCTTGCGCGTTTATGAGACAGAAAGAGAGAGCCGAGGCGAATTCCGTGAAATTATCGGCCGTCATCCCAAATTGCGCTCTTGCCTGGATATGGTATCCCAGGTAGCTGGAAGCGCGGCGCCGGTGTTAGTGCGAGGTGAGACGGGGACGGGTAAAGAGCTAATTGCGCGGGCCGTGTGCCAAGCCAGTTTGCGACGCAGCAAACCATTTATGGTCCTGCACTGCGGCGCTCTGAATGAAAATGTGTTGGAGGCGGAACTTTTTGGCCATCGGCGCGGCGCTTTTACCGGAGCGATCAATGATCGTAAAGGGCGTTTGGCTGCGGCCCACGGAGGGACGCTGTTCATCGACGAGGTGGGTGAAATTCCTCTGAACATTCAAGCCAAATTGCTGCGTTTTTTACAGTTTGGAGAAATTCAACGGGTTGGTTGTGATCGCGTTGAAACCGTTGATGTTCGAATTGTGGCGGCAACCCATCGCGATTTGGTGTCGATGGTGCGTGAAGGCACCTTCCGTGAGGATCTCTATTTTCGCTTGAAGGTCGTGGAAATTAACCTACCGGCGTTGCGTGAGCGTTTGGAAGATCTGCCGATGCTGGTTGAATATTTCCTCAAACGTTTTTGGCGGCGGCCGTCACGGGCCGTGATTCATCCAGCGACGATGTTGATTCTTGAGAACTACCAATTTCCTGGCAACATTCGCGAGCTTAGCCACATCATTGAACGGGCGTGTTTGTTAGCGCGTACCGAGGAAATTGGACCGGATCTTTTACCGGCCGAGGTGCTTGAAAGTTACCGCGATAATGAATTGCCGGACGCCGATGAACTGGATCCCGAACCGCTGCTGGCCAGTTTCAGACGCCTTTCTAATGATGAACTTAAATCCCATCGTCAAAGTGCTTGCCGGAAGTGTAGTGAGGATGTAGAGCGACGTTTTCTGCGGGCGCTCATGGCAGAATATCGTGAAATTGCTGAAGCGGCCAAAGCGGCCGGCATGCACCGGACTTATTTACACCGGTTGTTAACCAAACACAAACTGCGGGACACTGTTGGCGAACCGATGCCTGTTTGAATGGCGTGAGGCGGCAATTGCGAGGAACGGCAGGAGCGGGGTCCTTCGCCTCGACAAAGAGGCGAAGACCCGTTAGGAATTGCTCGTGGCGTTACACATAACCCCCGGGATCGCCGGGTTCGGGGTCTGGATCTGGATCCGGTGGATCGCTGGGGAAGGTATCGTCAAAGAGTACGATGCTGTTGGTGAGTTGGGTGCCGTCTTGGGACACGGGCATTGGTTGATTGGCAAAGGCAACACTAGAGCTCAAGAACAGTGACATTAAAAGGACCAGACATACTTTTTTCATGGCGTACTCCCTCGTAACTGCGAATTTTTGGGGAGCAGCGGACAGACCAAGGCCGGCCAACGGGTGAACCCGTTGCTGTCGGCGTGATCGAACTGCTCCGCCCAGCGGCGCCCATCGGCTTGCCGCTTTGTGTGGTCACAGAACCTTAGAGCATAAGCAGTGCCAAGTTATTAAATATATGATTATAAACAAGTTAGTTCGAATAGAGGGCTAGGGCCGTGAGATCGGCCCCCTTCTTAGCCGAAAATGCGTGACTCACGGAGTAACGCAGGTCCTTGAGGACTTGCTGGTTTTCCGGATAAATATCAGGGAAAATTGGGCTTAGGCCAAGCGTTACTCGCTCCGTCACGCTTGTTTTTGGGCGAGTAACGCCGCGCGGCACGCTTGCGGTCACCGGCGGCAACACGCGTGTCACGAAGCAAAAAGCCCTGATTTCGAACATACTTCCAGCCGCACCGTGGCCGGATCGGCATCCGCTACGGCGCTCGAAATGGGTATTAAGTTGTTTGGTATCTGTTGTTTGCCTAACTAAGGCAACTGGTTAAGGCACGGGATAAACCCCAAAACTGAATCGCGCGGCCAGGATTCTGGGAAAATGCAGCCGCAACGCTTCGGCGTGGTGAGCGCAAAGTTATCGAGGTAAACCCCGCGTTGTTCAGTCGTGCTATCGGTGACCAGACGCCACCGAAACTGTGCGGTTTGTCCACGGAAGTCGTTTAGATCCACCAAAACTTCGTTAAAACCGAAGTTGGTCCCGGACCATGCCCAACGTCCGGCCAGGGCCGAATCGGCCAGGCTGGAAATGCGAACGGGATAACCATTCGCGAGAAAACGGTTGGCATTTTCGGGGATGGTGGTCGTATCGCCCGCGAGAATATCAAACCACTGACGACCTTGATTTAGAGAGTATTCAAGTACGAGGCCATCAAAGGCGCGATCGGTGAAAAAGTATAGCTGGAAGCGAAGAATTATCCCTTCTTGGTCGGGGATCGGGGTTGCCGTTTGCGTCAGTGTTTGTTCAGAGGAAAACGCGGGGTTGGCGGCAAACCAGGCGGCGTCACCGGAGGCGGTTGTTTCCGATTGCAGGAGCCAACCCGCGTCGGGCAGGTCCGAGCTCGTGGCGAAGTTGGCGGGTCCGGCTTCCAGGTCGTCGTAAAAGGCGGGGTCAAGCGCGCGCGGCTGGATGCTGAGACTGGGGGCGAAGCCGGCGATATTGCCGCTGTTACAGGGGCCGTCGCCGCCACTTTGCGCGTCTTCGGCGAAGACTTTGTAGTAATAAGGGATGTCACGCGGGAAATCGATATCGCTGTACTCGGTTTCGGTGAGACAGGCGGCGACGAGGCGGCCCTCGGCCGGGGTGAAATCGGGATGGGTGCCGCGATACACGGAATAGTGGATCGGCACATCGCAAACGGCGACAGCGGGTTGCCAGGTAAGGTCGACCTGGCAGGTAAAACGCCCCGGGGTGAAAGCCGTCGGCGGTTCCGACTGGGTCGGCGCAATAGTGCAGGCGCCGGTGGTTTCGGCGGAAATACAGGTCGACGGCGGTGACGGGCACATCAGCGTTGCATCACGGCTGATGACGGTATAGCTGTAGGTGACGCGGCTAGATGGGCTGGGATCGAGGAAAAACGGGTCCTGCACGTTTTTGGCGATGCGTTGGTAGCCGGCGCTGCCACAGGGGCCAAGTGCGCGATAGACGTCGTAGCCGGATGAATCGGCGACGGGCAGCCAAGACACTAAAATTTCGTTGTCGTTGCCGGTCGGTGCGGCGGTGACGTCTTGGGGCGTTGGCGAAGCGCAACCACAGGATTCGAAGCGGAAGGTACCGATGCGGGTGCTCCAGCGTTCGTCGCGGTTGTACTGGCCGGTATACCAAAAGGTGCAATCGTCCTCGGGATCAACCGACATCGAGCTGTAATCGCCGTAGCGGTTGGAGATGTTGGGTGCCGAGCCGTCGACCAGGCTGTGTTGACCGCGCGGCAAGGTGCCGAGTGGATCGCCGGCGAGGCGTCCGCTGTAGGCGAGACTGGGAAAGGTTGCGGGACCGACCTCGTTGAAGCCGAGGGCGATGTTGCCGGCGCCGTCAAAGGCGAGTGAACCCATCCAACGATGGTTGCGGTCGGCGGCGGTGTAGGTGCCTTCCTGGTGAAGTTGCCAGGGAGTTTGCCCGCTACGACGTAGTTCAAACCAGCGGATACCGGCGCGATCCGTGCCGTCGACATCGACGGTGAAATTGCCGATGATCGCCTCGTGGGTGCCAAAGTTGCGGTACACCAGGCGGTTCATCAGGGGTTCGCGAATGGGGTCTAAACGAACGGTTGAAAGTGGCTGATCGATACAAGCCAGGGTTTCAAAGCCACACAGGTCGGAAGAAAATTCGCTCATCGGGATGGCGATGGGGCCGACCAAACTGCTGTTCTGGGGGGTGTCGAAATCGGCGTGAAACTCAAAAATTTCCAGTTGGTCGATGCCGCCGCCGTGGGCTTGGCCGTCATTGTGGCGCATGAACAGGCCGGGCGTGTTGCCGGGCGGCGCGGCAGCGCCTTCAACGCCGGCGGGCATGAGCAACTGAAAGGGGAAACCGGATAAGTCGGGCGCTTCCATGCGAATCATCCGCGCGGGTGCGCCCTGTAACATGGCGTCGCGTTCGAGGGCATAGACGGGTGAACCACCGCTTTCGTTGGTGCCGACATAATAGGCGTCGCCCCAAATGCCGATTTTGAAGTAGTCGGGTTTATTGGGGGTTTCGAAATTGTAGGCGAACCAGGTTTGATTGGGATTGCCGACCGGATCGTCGGTTTGCGAAACCAACATGCAAAAGGAGTTGGCGGTGCCGAACTCGGCGACAATCCAGCGTTGACTGAGGGTGTCGAACAGAATGATGGGATCGCCGCCGCCGCTGCAAACGGCAAAACTGGACAGGGCGAACGGGCCGGCCACCTGATCACCGCTGTGCTTGTCGTAGACGACCAGTGAGGTGGTGCTGCTATTCACGGCTTGTAAATAATGATTGGGGCCGACGGCGCCAATCGGATCGGGTGGGTTGCGGCCGGTGTAGTCTTGACCGTCAAAATTAAGCGGGGTCGTGGCGAAAGTTGGTTCGCCCAAGGTCGGCGCGGCCAGTTGCTGGGCGGCCAAAGGATCGGGTTGTTCGCGGCCTGGCGGCGACGGTCGGCGGCTGGGATCTTGCCAACGCGGGACCTCGCGCACGGGATCACCGGGACGCCATTGAGGGACACGCGGCAATTGGCGCAAATTGACGTCAATTATATAGGGGGGGACCGGGTCGCTGACCTGGATGCGGGTTAAAGATTGCGCGTCGAGGGGAAGCGTTGCTAGCAGGAGCAGGCCGAGTGCGGGCCACAGCCGAGCCAAACGCCGCCGGTGAGACGGGTCGCGGCGGAGACGCCAGGGCGCAGACAAGTGCAGGACAAAATAAGGCACGGCTTCCTCAAAACGCGCGAATCGGTCGAAAAACAAGCGAGATCCGGGCGCGCGCGGTTGTATTCCACCACAGGCGCGCCGGTGATTCTGTTAGCTGACTCAAATTTCGCGCAACAACATGACATTGCCGCGTTGGCTGTCGACCATGAGTTCGGCGCCGGCCTTGCCGGTCTCGAGCTCAACCTGTTTCAAGCGTTCGCGACCTTTCCAATCGACCTTCATGGTGTAATCCGAAGTGATGTGGCCTTTGGTGGAAGCTTGAACACGGTAAGCGGCTTGATCGGCGAAACGCAGGTCAACGGTGCCGTGGATGGTTTCGATGTGGGATTTGCCCGTGTCGGGTTTCCCTTTAAAGGTGCCCTTGATGTTGCCCTGCACTGTTTTGATTTGGGTCATGGCGCTGTTTTTGAAGCGCACCTCGCCGCGATCCGTGGTGACGAAAAGCGGGGCGGCGTGGCCCTTGACCTCGACCAAACCCTGTTCGGTGGTGACGGTGAGCGCTGAGCTGTTTGGAATAAACAAGGTGAGATCGACGCGTTTAATAACTTTTTGGCCGCTGGGCAGGCCCTTGTTGGTGGCTGGAAAAACCACATCAATCGTCAGTTGGTCCGTTTCGTTTTTTAAAACCAATTGCGGTTGGGCTGCATGTTGGAACTGGCTATGACTGACCATTTCGACGGTGTTGGCGAGGGCGGGACGGGTGCGCACATCGCCGAAGTGATTGACGACCACAACCGGGGTGCCGGCTTTAATCGCGGCTTGGTGTTCGGCGCGAATGTGTTGGTAGGTCGGCGAGGCGGGCGTTTGGAAGGCGTGTAGGTTTGCGCTGAGGATGCAAAGTAAAAGGTGGTAGGTGAACATGATGGATTCCTTGTGCGCCGGCCAATACCGGGCGTCATGGTGATCGGTCCTGTGCAAAGGTTGGCGGACCTTAAAACCCAAATAAAGCGATAAAAGCGCCCGATTTAGGTAAAAGCATGGAGGACGAGTGCCGCCGAGCCGGTGCCGACGACGTCGAGAATCGCGAAAAGTGTAAGTTGGCGCTATTGTACACCATGGTTTCGCGAAAGTGAGCGCGGTGCATCGCGGTGCTCGGCCGGCCATAAAAAAAGCCGGTCCTGAGACCGGCTTTTCGATTAACGGGCGCGTTGCCGTTCGATGCGAGTTTTGTACTTGTCGTACAACATCTTCTGTTTGTTGTTGAGATCGACCTCGGCGCCCTCGATGAACATGGCGCTGATCTGGGTCGTGATCTCTAGCGGATCGCCGTCACACAAAAACAGTGTCGCGTCTTTGCCGACTTCAAGGCTGCCGACGCGGTCAGCGACGCCGATGATTTGCGCCGGTGCCAAGGTGATCGCGGCCAGCGCCGCCGCCGGGTCGAGGCCGTAAGCGGCGGCGGCCGCCGCTTGGTACGGCAAGTTGCGGTCGTTGCCCATGGTGGAACCAATTGCGATGGCAAAGGGCACACCCGCCTCGTGCAGGATGGCGGGCAGGCGATAGACGTGGTCGTAGGCCTCATCGCGGCGGACCGGCAGGTCTTGCGTGCGGACGAGAATGACCGGGATCTGGTAACGTTTGAGTTGTTCGAGGGCTTGGTCGGCTTGGTGACCGCCGACCAGGACCATTTTCAAACCGTAACGCTGCGCGAAATCGATGGCTTCGTGGATTTCGTCGCTGCGATCGGCCTCAATCCAAACCGGCTGCGAGCCGTCGAGCACCGCACCCATCGCCGCCAAACGCGGATTGGGACGTGGCGCGGTCGCTTTGCCGTCTTTAGCCGCCGCCACAGCTTTTTGGTAGTGGCGCGCTTGCTGGAAGAAGGTTTCCAAATCGCTCAACTTCTTGAGGCGTTCTTTCTTCAACTCATCGCGGCGTTTCTGCGGCAAGAACGAGAAAAAAGCGGCGCGACTGCTGGGCCAACTCATGATCATCGCGGTTTGGGCCGCCAAGGTCATGTCCTCGTAAGTCCAGCCGTCCAACCGCATCAACGCGGCTTGACCACCGACGAGACCGCGCGGGCGGCTAATCGCGAGGCCGATCCCGTTGACGCGCGCCACCGGAATCAGCTCCGAGTCGGGGTTAACGGCGCGTTGTGCGAGCAGGTTGGGGTTGATGTCGCCGGATTCTTCGTAATCCTGGGTCGCTTTGACCGAACCAACTTCGCGCAGGCCCAAATAGGACCAACTCTCGATGAAACTCGGGTAAACGCGGCGGCCGGCGCCGTCGATGACGCGGCAGCCGGCGGGGACGGCGACATCGCTGCCGATGGCCGTGATTTTTCCGTTTTCAAACACCAAGACGGCGTTTTCAACGACCTCGCCGACGACCGGATAAACGGTGACGTTTTTAAGGGCGACGGTTTGGGACTGGTTGGTACCGGGGATTTGGTCGTGGGCGACGATGGTGCTGCAGGCCAGACACATCATGGCCGCGAGGACCGTGATGGGTGCCCGCTGTGCGAACGTGGCAAATAATTTCAAGGGGTCCTCCTAGTCGTGGGCGTGCAGGCTGTCGAGCGTTTCCGCGCTAAAGGCGTCGAGATCTTCGCAGTGCATCATGCGGCGCGGTTTGCCTTTGGCGCGATCCGAAGCGCCGCCTTTGGCATCTGAGCTCAGCACCAATTGCAACAAGGCGCGGCGCTGGGCGGCGGCTTGATCGCGTTGGGCGTCGGCTTCGCTGCGATCGAAATACTTGCGGCCGTCGATCCAGGTTTGTTGTGCGACTGCGTACATCGATAGCGGGCTGTGGTTCCACAGTACGAAGTCGGCGTCTTTGCCCACTTCCAAGCTGCCGACATGTTCGTCGATACGCAGTTGTTTGGCCGGGTTTAAGGTCACCATTTTCAGCGCTTCGTGTGGATCAACGCCGCCGTACTTCACCGCCTTGGCGGCTTCGGTGTTGAGGCGGCGCGCCAGTTCATCGTCATCGGAGTTAAAGCCGACGACCACACCGGCTTGGTGCATCAGCGCCGCGTTGTAGGGAATGGCGTCGACCACTTCCATTTTAAACGCCCACCAGTCGGTAAAGGTGTTGGCCATGGCGCCGTGGGCGGCCATTTCGGGCGCGACCTTGTAGCCTTCCAGGATGTGGGTGAAGACGTCGATTTTGAAACCGTAGTCTTCGGCAATGCGCATCAGCATCAGAATTTCGTCCTGACGGTAGCTGTGACAGTGAATCTGCCGTTTGCCGTCGAGGATTTGCAGCAGCGTTTCCCAGCGGTAGTCGCGACGGGGTGGTACACGTTGCGCTTTATCGGTGGCTTTTTCGTATGCTTCCCATTGGTTGCGGTAATCGCGGGCGGCGTCGAATTGATCGCGGAAGAACTGTTCGACACCGAGACGCGTCAGTGGGTAGTAACCGTCGGGGGCGGGGAAGTTGGAGCGTTTGACGTTTTCGCCGAGGGCGAACTTAATGCCAGGCATCGACTTGGCGAATTTCATGCCTTCGGCGTCGGCGCCCCAGCGCAATTTAATCACCGAGTTCTGACCGCCGATGGGGTTGGCTGAACCGTGCAGTTGGTTGGCCATGGTTAAGCCACCGGCGAGTTGGTAATACAAGCTGATGTCGTCGGGATTGATGACCTCGTGGGTACCGACCTCGGCCGAGTTGGTGGTGGTCCATTCGTTGACCGCGTCCAAACCGGCGTGCGAGTGTTCGTCGATCAAACCGGCGGTCAGGTGTTTGCCTTGGCCGTCGATGACGGTCGCACCTTCGGGCACGGCGACATCGGCACCGACCGCGACGATTTTGCCGGCTTTCACCACCATGGTGCCGTTTTCAATCATGCCGGCCGGCCCCGAAGTCCAAATGGTGGCGTTGGTGACGGCGACGACGGCGGGTTGTTCCGGGTCGGCCGTGCGGCCGTACGCACCATCTGGATAAACCACGGCGAGTGGCTCGGACAAAGATTTGGGACCTTTGTACGCTTTGGGTTTGTCTTCGCTGCCTGCTTTGTCGCGTTTGGCGTCGAGCGCAAAGCGCGAACCGTCACTTTTAATGACCCAGCCGTGCAGGCCGTCGGCCTCGATGCGGGCGCTGACGCGGGCCACGCCTTCGCCGGCGAGACCGGCGTCGTTAATGTGAAAGACCAAGCGACCTTGTTGATGCGACCAAGCCGACGTTTTGACATCTTTTTTGCCGCGTTTCAATTTACCTTTAATTTTGCCGGGCGTGCCGCTGATTGCCAGTGTGTACTTCTTTTTGGCCGCCGTGAAGCTGTAATCGCCCAGGACGCCTTGTGTGTCTTCGGCGTCGTAGCGTTCGCGCTGACCGCGCACCCACGACTCGGCAATCTCGGTTTCGGTGGTGAACAGGTCACCCGCCGTAATGAAGAAGTTGGCAAGAGCGCCGGGTTTGATGACGCCCAGGCTGTCGCTTTGGTTTAACCAAGCCGCCGGTCGCGTGGTCAAAGCCGCCAAAAGGGCTTCCTTAGCCAAACCGCGATGGTGGCTCAGGCGTAAGTTGGCGAGGATATCCTTGCTTTTTTTCAGGCCGAAACTGGTGAGAACGAAAGCCACGTCTTGCTCGGCCAAGGCCGCCGGTGCCGCTGGCGAAAGGTACCAGTGCCGCAAATCGCGCAGGCTGACGACCGCTTCCGCGGCGGGATCGTTGATTTCGGGTTTGGTGGCGAAATCAAGCGGCAAGATCAGTTTGGGTTGATAATTTTTGAAGGATGCCACGCGACGGTAGGCGTCGTCACCCGCGAAAACCCAGGACTCGATTTCGAGTTCTTTGGCCAGCTTGAGAGCGCGCAGGGCTTCGTGGTGGTTGCGTACATTAAATAAAAAGGGTTTGTCGCCGCTGACGAACGGCGCTAACGCGGCCAAATCGGCGTTGACGCTGGGCGGCGTTTGTCCCTGGGGTTGCTTTTGGTAGGCGCTGTGCGCTTGTTGGTACCAGCGCGCGTCGGCAACCACCTGACGGATCATGGCGATGCCGCCCATCGCGGAATCGGGGTAGGCTTGCGGGACGGTGCCGCGAAAACCGACCACACCGGCTGCGTCACTTTGCAAGACCACATCGTTGGTGCGGCCTTCTTGCAACAGGGCCAAGCTCGCCGTGCCGCTAAAAATTCCGCCACTCGGCATAAACACGGCGGCGGTGAAACCGGCCTTGCGCAGTGCCTTGGCGCGTTTGGCGGGGTAGGTGTAGGTGTCGGCGACGCGTTTGCGCGCGCGGTTTTCCGGTTGATGGCCGGCGGTGCCTTTGGCTTCGCCGGCTTTGGCGCCGGGTTTCTTCCCGTCTTTGCCGAGATCGGCCATGAGGTCGATAAAACCGGGATAAACAAAAGCGCCTTTGCGATCAATGACGCGGGCATCGGCGGGGATTGCCACGTCGGTGGCCGCGCCAACGGCTTCGATCACGCCGTCGCGAACCACAATCACCGCGTCCTTGATTTCCGTTTGCGGATCGACTTGCACGGTGACGCCGGTGACGGCGTACGCGCCTGGCTGATGATCCTGCAAGCCGACAGGTTGGCGCGTGTGGTGGAGTGTTTGCGCACTGAGCAAGGTGGCTGCAAACAAGAACCAATAGCCAAAGATGGTGTTTTTCATAAAGATGGAATCCTTTTGAACTGCCGCCTGGATGAGGCGGAATCGAATAATGGAAGCAATAACAGGTGCATCTGAATCAAGCTTTGCCGGCGCCGGGGTTCTTCTCGCCCCATGACCGACGTCTCATTGCGTACGTTGTTTCCCTTGGTGAACAGCGTGCGCGCGTCGCCCATTCCCGCTTCATAGCGCGCATCGGGCCGAAAGTGTGACGTAGCCGGCCCCAAGTGGGGGACGCCGAAACTGTCGGTTTACGAGCCCCGTCGGCTCCTTGGCGGCGTTGTCACACACGGTGTGTGCAAGACCGGCGGTGGTTGCCGTGAATGCAACCGCGCACCACATGGATGCCGTGCCCACGTGGGCCGAGGCGAAGGTCCGTCAAACCAGACAGGAGACTGCTAAAAGATACGCGTATTATAAACCCAATTTGGATCAGATCATGTTGTTCGGGCCGTTTCCTGCCGCCGGCTCAGCGAAATAAATCCAACACCCAGCCCTTGCGGCGTTCCATCCAAATGTCCTGGCTGTTTTCTTGGGCGAAGGTCACGCCCGCCTGAATTCGCTGCGCCAACAACGCGCGATCGTGGTGAAAGGCCGTGATTTTCTCGGCCAATCCTTCTACCGAACGCCACGGCACCACGTCGACTGCGCCGGTATTGACCAGGTCCTTGTAATAATCGGTATCAAACGCCAGCAGGGGAATGCCTGCCGCCATGGCGTCGAACAAGCTGCGCGGTGTATCTTGCGAAAGTGGGGCGGCCATTAATAAATGATAGTTGTACAGTTGGCTGAAGAACTCGGGGCCGAACGGAACCGCACCATAAAAAATCACGTAATCTTCGGCGCCCAACTCATGCGTCAGCGCTTTGAGCGCTGCTTCCTGGCTGCCCGCTCCCAGTATGTGCAAGCGGGCGCCGTGTGCGCCCTGTTCGCGCGCCAGTTTTACCGCGCGTATACAGTAGTCAATCCCCTTGTAGGGCACCAGTCGCCCGAAGAAGGTTAATTCCAACGGATTGTCTTTTTCTTGAACGGCGGCGACTTTGCTTGCCAAACGGGCTTCAGGAATTAGGTACTCGGGTGAGAAGGCCACATCGTAGAAGTTTTTGACGTGGCTTTTGCCTTTACCGTAGTCGTTCACCAAACTTTGGCTTTTGAGCATTAACAGCGAGCAGCAGGCTACCGCCCAGCGAATTTGCAGAATGCGCATGGGATTGTAGAACCACTTGCTGATCATGTAACTTTTCTTGGACATGGCGCCGGTAGCGTACAGCATGTCGGCGCTGGTGCGGTTGTCGATGTCGATCACGAACACCGTTTTGCGGCGCAGCAACCAGCCGGTGAACAGGGAGAAAATTTCAAACGGCATCAGGATGTCGTAGGAAAGGCCGCTGTGGACAATGGCGGCCTTGCGGACGGCCCCGAAAATTTTCAAGTAAGTGGGCAGCCATAAGAACAAAAAGAACTTGAGGCGGCCGGTGTCGAAGGGGTGGAGCTGGGTGTAAAAAATCTGTTCTTCGGTTTCGTCGAAATGACCCAGGTGATCCTTGTTTTTCTCGTAATCGGCGTCTGACATCGAGGGTGCGGCAATGCGCATCGAGGAGAAGGTTGGCTCGAACATTTGTCGTGTGAGCCGCAGGTGTTCAACAAAAGCGCTTTCACAGGCGATGCGCCCGTCGGGGGCGCGATAGAACGCAACTGGAACAACCAATAGATACTGCATGAGACCGCCTCAAGAAAAAATCAAAGGCCCGGGCAAGCGTGCCACGCGGCGCAAAAACACCGGTCGCAAGCTGTTAGGGGGAAATCATGCACATTCTACCTAAAAGCTGCGCCGGTGGGGACCGCTTCTTGAGAGGAATTGGCGCGCTGTGGCGCATGCCGGCAGCGGCGCCCAATATCGCCAACGCTGTTAGTCGGCCGTGGCGGTCAGGCTGGGTCGGCCGTGTTCGAGCGTGGCCGGCAAGGTGGCAAAATCGGCCATGGCGCTGAACAACTGGTCGAAATCGCGGAACACATTTCCGATCAGGCAATCGGTCAAGGCCGGGCGTTGATCGGGGTATTTTTTGACCAGGTCGCCGAAACTAAAGCCTTTGTCGTAAAAGGCGTAAACCAATTTGCGGAAGGCTTCCATGCCGCCGATGAAGGTGTCGGCGTAGTTTTGGAAACGGTGGCTGGAAACATCACCGGCGCGTAGCGCCTCGATTCCCGCTTGGGCCGCCATTTCGCCACCGACAAAAGCGAGGAACAAGCCGGATGAAAAAACGGGATCGAGAAAGGCGAAGGCGTCACCCGCCAGCACCAGGCCGTCTTCGGCGATGTGTTTGGCGCGGTAGGAATAGTCGCCGGTAACGCGAAACGCGCCGTTGTGGCGGGCGCCTTGTAAGTGGTCGGCAATCCAGCGATTGGCCTGGACCTCGCGTTCGAAAATTTGCGCCGCGTCTCGACCGTCGCGGTAGAGGTACTCTTTTTCGGCGACGATGCCGACCGAGGTTTTGTTGTCGGAAAGCGGCAAAAACCAGAACCAACCCTTCTCGGGGAGGTAGGCGATGGTGGTCGCACCTTCATCCAGGCCCTCATCGCGTTTGGCGTCCTCGTAGTAGGTCCAGATGGCGACCTTCTTCAAATGGGGATCGCGCACGCGCCACTGGTTTTTGTTAATGGCAAAACTATCACGGCCGCTAGCGTCAATCGTAAGCGTGGCGTGCAAGTCGATGTCGTGCCCGTCTTGCTGGGTACGCAGACCGCAAACGCGGCCGTCGCTGTCGCGCAAGAGGTCCTTGGCTTGGGTCTCAAAGTAGATTTCGGCCCCGGCTTCGCGGGCGTGGTCGACCAGAATTTGATCGAAGACGGTGCGATCCACCTGCCAGGTGGTTGCCGCCTCGTGGTTCATGTGTTGGGTGAAGTAAAACGGGGCCGAACAGCGGCCGTCCATGCCGGCAAATTGAACGCTGTGCTTCTTTTGGAACCCGGCTGCTTTAATTTTGTCGATGAGGCCGGCGCGTTCCAGCGGAAAATAGCAGTAGGGGATGAGTGATTCGCCGACCCGGTAACGGGGAAACGCTGTTTTTTCGAGCACGGCGACATGGAAGCCGGCCCGTGCCAAATGCGTGGCGGCCAAACAGCCGGTTGGACCGGCGCCGACGATCACGGCGTCGTAAGCATTGCGATTGAACATGAGAGATTGCCTCCAGGACCGTTTAACCTAAAAAAGAGCGATTTGGGTGGATGAAACCGCTTAGGTTGGGTTTGATTAAGAGCTTACACAAGCCCTTCCCGAGGATCAACGTGCGGGTCGGCTGGGGAAACCACCGCGCCTGAATCGGCGCTATGGCGGTAAAATTTCGACCACTTCGGCGAGCGTGCGATCGGCGTCGGTCGCCAAGCGGTTAAGCCGTCCGTAAAGGGTGGTCGTGTGGTCTAAACCCATGATTTGATTAAGGGTCGTGTCACTTTCAATGCGAAAAAATCCCTGTAAGTCGCTGCGGCGCGGAATGGAAAAACGCGCCAACAATCCACCCAACGGGTAGCGACAACTCTCGACCAAGGGACGTACCTCGTCGTCAAAAGCATCCAGGAAAATGCGGATCACGCCGAACTCAACCAGGTGACCATTGCTGTTGGTCAAGACGACCTTGCGCAATAGTTGATGAGGCTCGCGGATCACCTGCAGCGGCTTGAGCAAGATGGCGTCGCGGTAGTGTTGTTCCAGCCGTTGGGTCATGTCGCCTTCGTGGACCAGCAAATCGCGGTAAGGCCGCGGCATGGTGTGCCCGGGAATGGCGCGCATGGCGGAGAGATCCAGGTCGAGCTGGGTCGCAAGGGTCGTAAAGATTGGTAAGGTGCTCATTTTCGTCGTCATGCCCCAAAATTACGAAGGTAATGCGGTAATAGTTTCACAAAAGATAGCCTGCTTGACTTCTCTTTATCGGCCAAAAGTCGGAAGAGAAAAGTCGCGCTATTTGGAAAAGTCGCACTGAAAAAAACTTGAATCAGCCTGATCCTTTCCTTAAGATAGGAGAACCTCACCAAGGATTCACAACGACGACGCGATTCCGGCGGGTGCGACAGTTTGCCGTCGATGCGTCATATAAGAAAGTTTCTTTTATGCTCCCGTCCTCCTTGCACATCGCTATTTTGTCGGAAGATGCCGAACGCGCACAACGTCTGCGCGACGCCTTTGATCTACTGGGCTTGGCTTCCTCTCCCTACACGCGTGAAACGCCGACGACTTGGCTCGACCAAACCAATCCGGTGTTGGTTTTTGTCGATTTACTCGACGAATCGCACCGCATGAGTCACATTCGCACGGCGCTTGAGATTACAGGCCGTTTTAACAAACCGGTCCTGCTGTTGTCGCCCTGTGCCGCCAACGCCTTGCCTGATGCCTTTCAAGACGAGAGTGATCCGTTTCATTATCTCCATCCCGACTTCAGTCCGCGTGAGTTGCGCCTTTCGTTGGAGTTAGCCTGTTTGCGCAACACCCTGAATCGCCGTGTGAAGGACCAAATTCAGCTAACCCGCTCGGTTATTCATCACAGCGGGCAAGCCCTGATTCAATTGGATCCCCAGGGAATCGTGCTGTTCATGAATGCCGAGGCCGAACGGCTCACCGGTTGGATGTTGCAGTTGGCACGGGGACGGCGTTTGGTGGAAGTGTTCCGCTCGCGTGACAGTCGCGAAGCTGGTGAACTCGAGCGCTTTATTTGTGAGGGCGGTGTCATGCCGGCGCCCACTCAGTGGCTTTATCCCTACGACGGTGAACCTGTTCAAGTACAGCGCGAGTTGGTACCGGTGGCGCGGGAGAACGGCGAGGCCGTTGGTTACTTCCTGATTTTTGGCCCGCCGGCACCGGCTGGGTTGCGTAATGGCGGCGAGAAATCCTCGTTGCTCAACGGCTTGGCACGCACCAGTTAACCACTTCGACGCACCTCGTACTTGCGAACAAAGCTACCGAATCCTTTTCGCCGACCGGCCGGCGCCGTCCCTCTTTGCATAATTTTGCGGGGGCGAGTTCGGCTTCGCCGGCTTTTTTCCTTCAATTCATGATAATCTCACGTCGCGTGAACATGGCTTCAGGCGTCATGTGTCTGTGCATCGACCTGATGCCGATGCGGCCGTCGTGTCGGTGTGCCGAACGATGAATCATGAGCTTTTGTCTGTCAGGAGTTGGGCCATTTACGAATACAAATTGATCAAACGAATTGAATTTCACGAAGCCGATCCGGCTGGAATTCTTCACTTTTCCAATTATTTTCGCTACATGGAACTTGCCGAGCATGAATTTTACCGCGAGCTGGGTTTCGCCGGCTTTCGCATGAAGAAGAAACACAGCTATGGCTGGCCACGTGTTAAAGCTGAGATGGATTATTTGGCGCCTTTGGCCTACGACGAAGAGGTTGAGATTCACCTTGTCGTCGAAGAGAAATTGCGCAAAGTGCTCAATTACCTGTTTTTCTTTCGTCGCGTCAGCGACGGTCGTTTGGTGGCAAAGGGTCGGTTAACCGTTGTGTTTGTCAGCGTTGATACCGATACCCGCAAGCTGAAAGCTGCCAGAATCCCCGATAAGCTCTACGATCAAATCAGCGAAGCACCGAAAAAATTGCTTATCGTCGAAGAATAAGAACCGCCCCGACCGTATCAATGCGGGTGGGGCTTGTTTCAGCACCGCCCCAACCTAGCAGAGGGAGCCCGCGATGCCGACGATGCCGCCGCTTTATTCCGACCGCGAGTCCTTGCAACAGGCCCAGCTTGCCGGCTTGCGCCGCCTGCTGGAGGCGCTGTTACCGGGCAACGCTTTTTACGGGCCGCGCGTCCAGCAATTCCTGCTCGATTATCCCGATTTCGATCTCGACACCTTTCGTCGTTTTTTTCCTTTTACCACCAAACGGGAACTCGTCGCCGATCAGCAAAATCATCCGCCCTACGGCCGCAATCTCAGCGAACCTCTAGGCCACTACACGCGATATTGCCAAACCAGTGGGACCACCGGCTCGCCGATGCGTCGGCTGGACACACCGCAAAGTTGGGATTGGCTGTTGGGCCACTGGTTAACGGTGTTCGACGCGGCGGGCGTGCGCGGCGGCGAACGCATTTTCTTTGCTTTTGGGTTTGGTCCCTTTTTGGGGTTTTGGACGGCCTTTGAAGCGGCGCAAGCGGGTGGCAACCTGTGCATCCCCGGCGGTGCGCTTAACAGTCTCGGCCGTTTGCAGGCAATGGCCGCCAACCGTGCCACCGTCCTTTGCTGTACACCGACCTACGCTTTACGGCTGGGCGAAGTGGCGCGTCAGAATGATTTTGACTTGCGCACCATCCCGCTCAAGGCCGTGATTGTCGCCGGTGAGCCGGGCGGTGCCATTCCCGCCACGCGTCGTGCGATTGCCAATGTTTGGCAGGGGGCGCGGGTCGTCGACCACTACGGCATGACGGAAATCGGACCGGCCGGCTACGAGAATCCGCATGTTGCCGGTTTGATGCATTTCATTGAGTCCGATTATTTGGTGGAGGTCATCGATCCGGTGACCTGCGCGCCGGTGCCGACCGGCCAACGCGGCGAACTGGTATTGACCACGCTCGGTGGCGCCGCCGCCCCGGTTTTGCGCTACCGCACCGGCGATTTGGTGTTGCCTACCGCGCCCGAGCCGGCATGGCAAACCATTTACACCGGCTTTCCCGGCGGTATTTTGGGTCGTGCCGACGATATGGTGGTGGTGCGTGGTGTCAATATGTATCCGGCGGCGGTCGAAGCGGTGATGCGGCGCTTTGAGGCCGTGGCCGAGTATCGTGTGTTGCTTTCCGAACAGGACGCCATGACCGAGATGCACCTGCAGGTGGAAGCGGCGGGTGAGGTTGCGGCGAACTGGACGACGGTCCTGGCGGATGCGCTCAAAGCCGAGTTTGCCCTGCGCATCCCCATTGAACGCGTTCCCGCCGGCACCTTGCCGCGTTTTGAATTAAAGGCCAAGCGCTGGCAGCGCGTCGCGCGATGACACCGTGGCCTGAGAAAATCGAGACGAGGAGCTAAGTCTCTGTTAAATAGATGTTTGTTTGTTTTTTTTCGCCAGTTGATTAAAAAAACGACCGAGTTGCATCCAAGTTCAAGGGCGGAACGAATACGCAATTAACGGTGGATGGCAATCGCACCGGACCCGGGGCGGCCGACCCGGATCACCGCTCCGCTTGTGCTGACTGTCCTGTACAGATAGCGGCGTGCCTTGCGCCACCAAACACCAATCAGATGACGTTTCACCCGCCTTTTCTTCTTTTTTTGCAGTTTTGCATAGTCTTTAGCGAGGTTAACCGGCTACGATGACGTACGTTTTCATGTTTTCATCCCTGGACGGTATGGGCCCGCGAGAAGTGCGTGGTTCGCGATGATGTTGGTGAGTTCGGCCAGGGTTGCTGGAGTAGAGGAAACGTTATCTGGAGTATCCATGAACGCCACCGCCCCCTTGCTTCCTCGGGTCGCGCAGGGTGATCAAGGCGCAGTCAAGACGTGTATCGACACCTATGGCGGATTGATCTGGTCCGTAGCCAAGCGACTGTGTCCTGCGCAAGAAGCCGAAGACGCCGTGCAAGAAATCTTCATTGACCTGTGGAAAAACGCCGCTCGTTTCGATGCAAGCAAATCCTCAGAGAAGACCTTCATTGTGATGATTGCGCGTCGCCGCTTAATCGACCGTTTGCGCCAACAAAAACGGCGCCCTGAACAAGTTAACCTGGCCGACACGGCTGAGCCGGCTTATTCCGCCGGGCTTGAGGCTTCCGCCGACGCCGCGCTGGCTCATGAAGCGATGCAAGGAATGAACCGCGAGCAACGACAGGTGCTTTACTTGTCGCTCCACCTGGGTCTCTCTCACGGCGAAATCGCCGAAACAACCGGCGTGGCCTTGGGTACGGTTAAATCGCACATTCGCCGCGGATTAAGTGCGATCCGCGAAAAGTTAGAAATGATCGGTAAACCAAAAGAAAGGAGGGCGATGCCATGACAGACCAACGCCTTCTCGACCTACTGGTGGACCGTGAAACCGGGGACCTCGACCGCAAAGACCGCATTGCCCTGGCCGGCATGGACCACGATTCCTTCCTCGATTTAGAAGACGACATGGGCCTGGCCGCCGCCGCCGCCATGCTTGCTTTTGAAGACGATCAAGCCCTTGAAAAATTGCCCGCTGAGCTGCACATCCACATTGCTGAAGATGCCAAGGTGTTTTTTGCCAATGCCGCTGTGCCGCTTACCGCCGAACAGGACGATCCCGTCGTTACGCCCTTTCCCAGCAGCGAATCGGCTGATGAAAAAGACACTTCCTCACTGGTGCAGTGGTTGGGTTGGCTGGTTGCCGCCGCTGTGATCACCTTCGTGTTCCTGCCAAAAGAAGACGTTGTTTCGCCTGAGCAACGGCTGCAGATTGAAGCGGAAGTGCGCACGGCCATCCTGCGCGACATTGAAGCGCAAACACCGCCTGAACTGACGCCAGGAGAGGCGCGCACCCAACTCATGGCCTCTCAGGCCCTTGAGCCCTTGCCTTGGCAGGCGTTGCCGGATGTCGCCGCTGAAGGCGCCTCGGGCGATGTGGTTTGGTCGGCTGACGACAAGCAAGGCTTCATGCGTATCAAGGGTTTGGCCGCTAACAATCCCGAGGAATACCAATACCAGCTTTGGATCTTCGACAAAGATCGCGATGAGAAGTTTCCCGTCGATGGAGGTGTCTTTGACATCCCGGCCGATGGCGGCGAAGTGGTCATTCCGATCAACGCTAAAATCGCAGTCCAGGAACCGCAGCTCTACGCCGTCACCATCGAAAAACCCGGCGGCGTTGTTGTTTCCGGGCGTGAGCGCATCGTATTGCTTGCCAAACCGGGTCAGGGTTGACCGACCCGGTTATAAGCTTGAATGAGCGCGGGCCAGGGCCCGCGCCCCCGACCTAGCACGGCTTCTTTTTCAGCACTTTTGTATCGTCCGAGGTCGGCTTTTTCCGACACGCTTGCTACCGATGCGTGTGCGGGCCGCGCTGTGTCTCGGTTTAGGAGGAACAACATGCGTTTTTTGACGTCCTTCTTGCTTCTTTCCGCCGGCCTTGTTTTGGCACAGCCGCCCGCTGAAGTTGGGCCACCGCGCTTCAGTTTGGGTATCGGTTTGGTTGTGAGCGACAACGCTTATGCGGGTCAGGAGCGCGAGCTATTGCCGATTCCCATGATGAACTATCGTCGTGGCGGCTTTTCATTTCAAGGCATTCGCGCCGCCTACGATTTTCTGCAGCAGCCCAGCCAGACTTTGAGCGTGGCGCTGCAACCACGATTTGAAAGCTTCGAAGCAGACGATTCCGAGGCCTTGCTCGGTATGGCCGATCGCAAGAAATCGCTCGATTTGGGATTGGGTTATCGGCGCCGCTTTGGTGCGACCGAAGTGGGCGTCGATGCCTTCTTCGATGTGTTAGACCGCAGCGGTGGCTACGAATTAGAATTTTCCCTGGCACAGCGACGGCGGCTTGGTCGCTGGTTATTTCAGGGGCGCCTAGGTTTGGCCTATCGCGATGAAGACAACACCGCGTACTACTACGGTGTGCGGCTTGACGAAGCGACGGCCACGCGGCCTGCCTACACGCCGGATGCGGCCTGGACGCCCTCACTTGGTCTGCGGGTGATGCGGCCATTGGGGAAACGTGGTTGGATGGCGATGGTCGCCTGGCGAAGCGCTTGGCTTCCCGCTACGGTACGCGACAGCCCAATTGTCGACCAAACGCGGCTAAGCATGATCATGAGCGGCCTTTCCTACCGGTTCAGGTAAAGCGAACTTGTTTTTTTACGTTTCCATTGAACCGAGCCGTAATTCCTTGATAAAACCTGAAAAGTGCAATGCATCGAGACAATTTTCAGGTAAAACGATCGCGCTTTACCATAAGATACGAGGAAGACCCGTGACTGATGTCCAAACAGTAATGGCGGATCTGGCCGCCAAAAGCGACCCCGGTGCGCTCAAAATTTTTCGCAATCTCGGCTATCAGGGTGAAGCCTTTGGGGTTCGCATTGGTGAACTCAAAAAAATGGTGAAAACGGTTAAAAAAGACCAACAACTTGTGCGCGACTTATTCGCCACGGGCAATGCCGACGCGCAGTATTTGGCCGGATTGGCCGCCGACCCCAAGGGCTTTAGCGCCGCGGAATTAGATGCCTGGGCCGCTGCCGCGCACTGGTTCTGGGTGTCTGAATACGCTGTCGCCGGCGTTGCTGCGGAATCCTCACACGGTTGGGCGGCGGCGCTTCGTTGGCTGGAAGATGAGCGGGACCACGTGGCCGCCGCCGGCTGGGCCACCCTAACCCATCTCATGTCGATCACCGCCGATGATGCGCTGGACCTGGCCCATTTACGGCGCCTGCTCGAACGCGTCGCTGAAACCATCCACGATTGCCAGAATCGCACGCGCTACGCCATGAACGGTTTTGTCATGGCCGCGGCTGCTTTTGTGGCGCCGCTGTTGGAAGACGCCAAAGCAGTTGCCGCAACCATTGGCAAGGTGGATGTTGATATGGGTGGCAGCGCCTGCAAAGTGCATCTCGCCAGTGACTACATCAAAAAACTCGAAGACAAAAATCGCATTGGTAAAAAGAAAAAAACCGCTCGGTGTTAATTCGAGCGGTTTTTTCGGCCGATTAGGCGGCTAGGTCAAAGCGGCGTAGCCACCTGAGCGTTTGTTGCCAGAAGCGGTCACGCGTATTGGGTGTGCTGAAACCGAGCAAATAACGCAAAATGTCTTGGCTCAGTTTGCTGCAACTGTTGGTGCGTTGGCTGGGATCGGCGTGCATGGCGTTCATCACGACGCGGTCGAGGCGGGCGTCGATCATGTCGGGGATGAAGGCATCGGCCACGTTGCGTTCCGCCGCCAATTTTTTAAGGCGGTTGCGACCTGCCGCGCTAATGCGCAGCAGGCGCATGCTGGTGCTTGGGGTCAGCACCGTTTGTTCATCACGGTTTTGAATCAAATCGTGGGGGGCGATGCCTTCAAAAGGATGAATGCCGGTCAGCATCTCATAAAGCAGGACGCCCAGAGCATACACATCGCTTTGGTGGTTAAAACTGCGGCCCGCCAGAAGTTCCGGCGAGGCGTATTCGGCTGTAAGCATGGCTGGTTGGTCGGCAATCCAGAAGCCGCGATAGGGATTCCACTGCGCCAACCCAAAATCGATCAGTTTCAAAACACCATCCGTGGTGACCAAAATATTGGCGGGTTTGAGATCGAGATGGATGATGTGTTGTTGGTGACAGTCGTTGACCACGTCGCACAATTTCCGAAACAAACGCAGGCGCTGATGGCGATCGAGGCGGTTTTGGTTGCAGTATTCGAGAATATCGTGGCCGTTGACGTATTCCGTGGCCAAGTAATGGCAACCATTGGGGAGCGGACCGGCATCCCACAACCGCACCACATTTGGGTGTTGAATGCGCGCCAACATCATTTCTTCCCGTAGTAAGTGACGTCGTTGCAGTGGATTACTCTGGGTTGGCTTGAGTAGTTTAAGCGCGACTGGGGCACCGCTTTTGCGACAGCGTGCGTAGTAAACTTGGGCGCTGCCGCCACTGCCGATTTTGCCGCCGAGACGGTAGTTGTCGACCAGTGCGGCCATGCCCGCCCGAACGGCCTCGGTTCCTTCCATATCGATAAAGCTGTTGAGCGGCGACGCGTCGTCTTCCTCGAGCAGGTCTCGGCACTGCTGCAAAAGCGCGGGGCGATCCCGGCAGTGCCGGCTGAGGAATAAATCACGTTGGGCGGGCGGCATGTCCAGGGCGGCTTCGATGATGGCTTCAACGGTCGACCAGGTGTCGACCTGGCTGACGATCGTGGGGAGGGGGGTCATAAAAAGCTCCTCTCGAAAGCGGTGATGAAGGACAACTGAAAGCCGCAAAGGCGTGGACCTGTGCGGCCGTTTCGGCCAGGGGGTTGGCTTGCCTCTGCCTGTTTCGCTGCCTAGGCTTGGCCGAAAGCTTCCGTCGTTTTGTTGCGTCTTCGGTTAATGGGCGTGGTTGGGTTGGGGTAATGGTCCGGTCAGGCGCGGTTCGAGGTAGTTTTTGGCAAATTGCCAATCTCGCAGGACACAGGCCCGTGAAACCTCGAGGATTTTGGCGATTTCCTTGACGGTGAAACCGGCAAAGAAGCGCATCTCCAAAACTTTGGCGGCGCGCTGATGTTCCTGTTGCAGTGCCTCCAAACCCTCATCAATACACAGCAGGGTTTCCGGCGGCATCGTCTCACCGCTCCCCAATTTAAAAAAACAGGGGTCGTCAATGGACTGCATGGGTTTGCCGTGTCCGCGTTTGGCGGCACAGCGATAGCGTGCTTCATCGACCAAAATACGCCGCATTAAGGCGCTGGAAAATCGAAAGAAATCGGTGCGATCTTGAATATCGTAGTGGCTGGCCTGCTGTAAACGTAAATAGAGCTCATTAATTAAAGCGGTCGGCTGCAAGATGGATTGGCGTTCACCATATAGATGAGCGTTGGCCATGCGGCGCAAGTCGTCATAAACCAGTGGGATAATTTGTGACAAGGCTTCGGGGTCGCCTTGTTGCCAATGGTTGAGCAAGCGGGTAACGGGTCCCTGCTCGCGAATCTCTTCGGTGGTCAATAAAGTCATGCAAACCTCTCAATAAAAAAATGGGAATAACAAGGACGAGGAGAACGTCGTTAAGACGTGAGGCGGTCGTGTCCTGTTTAAAAAAACAAAGGGTCCTTTCTGGGTAGGCCGAACTTGGCCTGCTCCTGGTGTGGCAATGGGCAGGTGTCCTGGGTAATCAGGCTCCAAATGAGACAAAATCGTGTCAAAAATCTACGCGCAAAGAAGGATGTGATCCGGTGGTGATTCTTAGGAAAAGTTAAAGCCGGTGGTGGTGGGATGGTGGGGGTCGGCACCTGGTGAAGGTTGGATTAGGTGAAAAGAGATGCTAAATGACGGAACGAGTACTACAAAACGACGGCTTTTGAACGTTAGTGTTTGAGAGGGATAGAATAACTTTGAAAGTTTGAATATTTCGTTAAATTGAGAAAGTTAAAAGTTGTTACCCGAATAGGTGGTTGGCTTGATTTAAGTTTTTTTCGCGGTAAATTTAGCTTGAGCTTGGCCCAGTTTGGCAGTAGGATAAGGCCTATCTCCCATTAACAAAATTTAGCTGGGTGCAAAGGAATAGTGTCTTTTTCTTCCTTCGTTCTCGTCCTTGTTCTTTTCTTCGATGGTGTTTGGTGCCGGAGAATTCTCCCTCTTCGGCACTTTTTTTTTGACGGCCGGCCTAGGTGACATCCGGTGGCGCCACCATCAAGAAGCGTTCCGTTTAGGTGATAGAGTACTGAATGCTTATATGGCGACTTTGATCGTCTTATGTCGGCTCAAAAGGAGCATTTCGACTTACTACCGGCGCTTTTGTGATGAACGAAAGTATCGGTTGGGTTGCGAGTGGGGAAAAAGCGGAATAGGTTCTGTTTTATTGTGTTCGGGAACAGGCCGGATATCGTGCCGGTCAAGATCGGCAGGTGAAAAGGCTTTCAAAATAAGGTGTATTAAGCGGTTTTTTTTGCGCTGATGAACTGCTATCGGTTGAGTGAACGACGTCTTTTTGCCGCTTTTACTGATTTATTCGGCGCGTTGAAGGCACTCTTTACGTCCCTTCATGTGTCGCGCTGCTAAAACTCTCGTTCTACTATCACACCGATGCGGGTTGACCCTTCTGTGGTCGTTCCGGAGACGTTGGCGCCACTGGTTGGATCCAAAATCAGGGGAGGAGGGTTTTGTGGAAAAGTTTGGGCGCTGAACACCGTGGCAAGGTGATGTTTCGCCGTTTGAAAAAGTTGTCGTATGCTATCAAAATCCACCGCGTTTGCGGGGCTCGTTTACTTTAAATTTACCTGGGTTTTTCCTGTGTTGCTTTTTCGTTGGCCGGTCTCCTGCATGTCGGCAAAATAGGGTCAAATTCTGATCGTGCCCGGCCTGTACCGCTTCCAGTTCTTCCTAAACCCAAACAAAGCGATTCTTGTCGGCGAAATCGCACCAAGTGTTGGGTTGGCACAACACGCACCAATGTGCACCCTATCAGCCGGCAGGTGCCGGATATGGCTTTGTTGAGAGTTGTAAAGCTCTGC
Organism: Holophagae bacterium; assembly: GCA_030429565.1. Taxonomy (GTDB): domain Bacteria; phylum Acidobacteriota; class Holophagae; order Acanthopleuribacterales; family Acanthopleuribacteraceae; genus Acanthopleuribacter. The sequence goes on from JAUIFE010000005.1 coordinate 389,546, forward strand.
GTTTTAGCAGTTTGCGTGGGTTTTTCGAGTGGAATGGCTCCGTTTCACCTAAAGGGTGCGGTTTGGGTCGGCGGTGGCCTGATTCATGCCACATCAGGATCGATGCTCGAGGGATTGGGTTTTGGCCGGTGCTGGAAATCATCAACACGTCACCCGCTTTTTGGGTAGAATACCGGCCGTACGATCATTGGGGAGCTGCTTCTTTGACCAACGTGAATGTGCCGCCTTTAACTGCCATTGCCGATCAGACCGATCAGCCGCCAACCGTGACGCTGCAAGACGGTGCGCGTCGCATTACGTTGGTGGGGTTGGTCGACGATGACGAAGCCGGTCTGGCCCGCGTTGACAGGATCATTACCGACCTAAACCCGGACACCGTCTGCGTGGCTTTGTGTGAAACGCGTTTCAAAATTTTGACGGACGATGCGTTTTGGCGCAGTTTGAAAGTCATCGATGTTTTGCGCCAAGGCCGTTTGCTGATGTTGCTGGGAACCGTTGCCACTGCCTGGTTTCAACATCGCCAAGGTAAAGACGTGGCGGTGCGGCTCGGCCAAGAGATGCTGGCGCGAATGGATGTTGCCCGCGAGATGGGCGCCAAATTGGAGTTTGGCGAGCGCGATCTGCAGGTGACACTCAAACGCAGTTGGCGTCAGTTGTCGGCCAACCGCCGTGCCAAAACCCTGCTGCAGCTTTTACGGGCCTTGGTTTCGCGTAAGCGACGGCAAAGGCCGCCGTCGTCAGATTCGTTGCACGGGGCCCTGCGCAACCATTTACCCGAGGTGGAGGCGCCGTTTTTTGAAGAAGCCGACCAATATTTAATGGATAGCATTCGTCGCGCTGAAGGGGACCACGTCGTTGCCTTGGTACCGGCCGAGCGTTTGGCGGCGGTTGCCGCTTTTTTTGAGACGCCGGTTGATCGCGGGGCCCTGGCCACGCCGCCGCAAACGCCATGGTGGGTGCGGTCCGTGCCTTGGCTGGTCAGCATGCTGTTAATCGGTCTGTTGATTTACGGTTTTTTCGGCCGCCGTGATCTGTCCTTTTCCACCATTCTGATGACATGGGCCGTGCCCAATTGGATCTGTACCGGTTTGTTTATGTTGCCGGCGCGCCCGACCCTTGCCGCTTTTGCCGCTGGTTTGCTTGTTACTCCGTTTACCGTGCTCAGTCCGCTGTTGCGGACGGCGGTGGTCGTAGGGTTGGTTGAAGGTTGGCGGCGGCGGCCGCTGGTCACCGACTGCGAGAAAATCCCCGTCGACATTAGCAGCCGGGCGGGGATTTACCGCAACCCATTGACCCACACGCTGTTGGTGGTGGTATTGAGTCATTTAGGTTCGAATCTCGGCAATTATGTGGGCGCTTTTCTGTTGCTGCGTTTGCTGGCCTGAGCGCTAACCGCGGCCGACGCCCGGCTGGATCGGAGAGGGATTGTCGACAAGACGTGAATTTTCTTGTTTTTTATCAATCTTTCTAACCGTGTGAATTCTCTCGCTCGGGATCCGTCCAACAGGTTAGAATCGTCTATTGCAAGGTGAACCGTTTTGGTCGGTGGGTTTGCGCGGATGATCGCGGTCGCGTCGCCGTTTTGTATTCCCGGATGGCAAGCGGATTCAACTTAAAAAGCGCGATAAGTGTGGATGATTTTGGCGAAAGATCGGGTGCGAACTTGTTTGAAAAATGCTGACCGGGGTCGCGCACGGCGTCTCGCGGTTAGGGGATCGAACATTTTTGCCGGCTATTGCCGCCCCAACGCTTGGCGAAAATCGCTGCGAGGTATCGCGCTTTTTAGGTTGAATGCCCTCGGTGAGGGTGTTGCCCGCGAAATCGGTTGCGCGCAAAGTCCGGTTTGACGACAGTCGCCGCGCTGTGAATCGGTCTTAGGTATGAGGCGTGTTATGAAGTCCCGCAAAGACTTAATTTTGGGTTTGTGTCTGGTGTTGTTGCCAACCGTGGTGGCAACCCTTTGGCACGCCTCCGTGTCCCACTCAACCGGAGACCGCTTGACGGAACTCAACCAGCCGTTGTACCCGGTGATCGAACGGACGAGCGGCATCATTGGCCGTATTCACGAGCTGCGCGAACTCTTTTTAAGTACCGAAGCGGCCGATGATGAGCAGCTTATGTTGTGTCGCGGTCTGATTCGCGCCAACGAAGAAGATTTCCAATACCTTTCCCTACATGCCGCCGAACGCGAGGTGTTTAACCTGCACAAAACCGCTTCGCGCCTTGCACGTGACGGCTTGGCCTTGCACGCCATGCGTGCGGCCGATCCGAATCAGGATCGCCAGGCGCTCGAAGCCGAATTTCGCAATGACTGTGAGCGCTTGGCGGCCGATCTCGAGGCTTTTCGTTTTCGCCAATCGCAACGCTTCGCCGATCAACTGGGCCAAGTCGCCGACGATGCGGCGCGGATGCATGCGGTGTCGCCGTATCTAACCCTGATCGCCTTGTTGTTGGGTTTGGTTGCCGCCCTTTATTTCGGCAAGTTGTACAACGACAAAAACAGTGCTTTAACCAATGCTCACCTGGCGTTGGAGAGCCGTTTTCAAGAGATTTGCAAGGTCAATAAACGTTTGGAAGAAGAAGTGGGTGAGCGCGGTCACGTGGAAGAAAAACTGCGTCAAAGCCTACTTTTTGAAGAAGCGATGGCCGGCATTTCCAATTTATTCACCACCATTTACCACCCGGATTTACGGTCCGTCGTGCGCATTTTGGGGCAAGTTGTCGGTGTGGATTTGACCTTCATCGGCATTTTTAACCAGGCCGATAAAAGTGTCGCCAAGGTCTTGGAGTGGACCAAAAACGACGACGACCTGACCTTTCCCGACCCGACTCAGCTTGATTTGAGCCGTTACACCGATCTGCACCAACGGCTGATTCGCCGGCAAAGGATTATGGTTGAAGATGTGGCGGGTTTGGATGAGAACAGTGGCGAAGAGCGCTTGTTCATGACCAACCTTGGGCTACGCGCGCTATTTTTGGTGCCGGTCGCGGCCAAGGAACGGGGGATTTGGGGTTATTTGGGTGTGGCCGATATGGGTCAAGCGCGCTTCTGGAGTGAGGACGAAAAACGAATCCTGCGCACGGTGGGCGCTATGTTGGCCAACTTCCTGGGGCGCAATGCGGCCGAAAAGCAACTCAAGCATGACGCGGTTCACGATACCCTCACCGGCTTACCCAATCGTGCGCTCGTGATGGATCGCTTGGCCCATGCGGTTGAGCGTATTAAGCGCCATCCCGAGGAGCGTTTTGCCGTGTTGTTCCTCGATTTGGATCGCTTTAAACCGGTCAACGATTCGCTCGGCCATGCCGTCGGCGATTGTTTGTTGGTGGCGGTGAGCCGCCGTTTGCGGCAATGCGTTCGTTCAATTGATACCGTGGCGCGCATTGGCGGCGACGAATTTATCTGCCTGTTGGAAGACCTGGGGGATGATCACGAGGCCCAACATTTCGCCCAAAAAATTCACGAAGCACTGGCGGTTCCTTTTGAGTTGGACGAACACGAAGTTTTTGTCACGGCCAGCATCGGGATTGCGGTATGGCGCCCCGATTATCCGAGTGCCGAAGAATTAATGCGCGACGCCGACGTGGCGATGTATCGCGCCAAAAGCATGGGCAAGGGGCGCAGCGTCTTTTTCGAAAAGTCGATGCAAACCCACACTGTCGGTACCCTTAAAATGGAAACCGATTTGCGTCGTGCCTTGGATCGTGGCGAGTTCCACATGTTTTACCAGCCGATTGTCAGCCTGGAAAGCGGTGAAATTGTGGCCTTTGAGTCCCTGTTGCGCTGGGATCACAGTTTGCGCGGCATGGTTCCGCCCGATCAGTTCATTACGATGGCGGAGAACATCGGCACCATGGTCGACCTGGGCCGTTGGGCTTTGGAACAAGCGTGTTCGCAACTGGCCGCGTGGCATCAAATGGGATTTCCCGACCTATCGATATCGGTCAACGTCTCTGTTCAACAGTTCCACCATGAAGATTTGGATGATTTGATCCGCGAGGTTTTGGCGCGAACCGGCGTGCCGCCCGCATCGCTGAAATTAGAGTTGACCGAAAGCATTCTGATGGAGAACTTGGAAACCAACATTGCCATGTTGCAGCGCTTGCGCGACATCGGCCTCGAGATCATGGTCGACGATTTCGGGACCGGCTACTCTTCGTTGAGTTACTTGCACCGCTTTCCGCTGAGCGCGTTGAAAATTGATCGCGCCTTTTTGCAAAACGTACCTGGCAACGAGGAAAATGCCGCCATTACCGCCGCCATTTTGGCCATGGCCGATCAGCTCGGCTTGGATGTCGTCGCCGAAGGCATTGAAAACGAAGAACAGTTGCTGTTTTTGTGGGGGAAACGGTGCCAATTGGTTCAGGGTTATTTGTTTAATGCGCCACTGACGCGTGAGCAGGCGACGACCGCCCTTTACAAACGCGAAACGGTCGCGCTTCTCAATCACTTAACCTGCTCAACGCGTCCTTGATGCGTGGCCGTTGTCCCCGTTAGAACAAACGACCCCGGCAACATTCCACCAAACGCTCGCAAAAGACCTCGCGGTTTTTGAACAAAAAGAAATGGTCGCCCTCAATGCGGTGCGCCACCAAGGGTTTGGTTGTCTCGTGTTGCCAATGCTGGACTTCCTCGTCGCTAATCAATTCTTCGCTGCCGGTGATTGAAATAATCGGCAGGTTGACCGGGTAAGGCCCGCGCGAGGTAGGAAACAATTCGATGGCTTTGAAATCAGCGCGGAGAATGGGTTCGAACAAGTCGCGCAGCTCGGGATTGGCCAGGAAGGCCGGCGGCAATCCGCCCAGCGCTTCGACCTTGGCGAAAAATGCTTCCTTGGGTAACCCGTGAATGTGCTCCTCGCGCACCCAGTGTTCCGGCGCCTTGCGGCCGGTGACAATCAGGCGGCGCGGCGCGGGCAGGCCTTGCGCCAAAATCCGGTGCATCAATAAGAAGGCGACTTGGGCGCCCATGCTGTGGCCGAACAAAACATAAGGGGGTTTGAGGTAAGGCAAGACCTGGGTCAAGGCGTCGTCGGTGACGGCGTGTAGGTCCTCAAGCGGGCGTTCTTTAAAACGACTGCCGTGACCGGGGTAATCGAAGGCGTGGAAGGCCAGATCGGCGGGCAGGTTTTCGGCCAGTTCGCGGTAGGAGAAGCGGTTACCGCCGGCGAATGGAAATGCCAGAATTGTAAGCGGTTGGTTCATGATCAATGCTCCCAGGCGTGGTGCAGCGACCCGCGTGTTGTGGGTCGGAACTCAAGCCGAAAGTGTGTGATTCGGTGCGACGCTACGGCTCAAGGTTTTGATGCAAAACGAGATGGAAAAGTGCAGTGGTCGTCTACAAAAGACAGGGTGCATCTTGCGGCTCGTTTCAGCGCGACCGATTGTGCCATGGTGCCGGTTGGAATCGCTCACCTTCGGTCAAAGCGCCGATTGTAACCTGATCAACGCGAACGCGGGAGCTCTTTTCTGTGCCGCATTGGCGCTGGTGTTTATCGCGTCTGGCCGGCGAAGCTTGCTTGAAATCACATTTTTGAAAATATTTGAATTTTAGGTCGCAAACTGTGTCGGCGTGATAAAACTCTCCTTTTCGTGGTTGATACATTGGAAAACAGTTGTTCATCACCTATATTGAAAGGCAGACTCCCATCCGAGTCTGGTTGCTTGAACGCCAAGCGATCGTTTCAACGATCATGTTACGCTGGAGAACTTTTATGTCACGAAGAGAAATCGATTTTTCTGAGGCAGCCCAAGAGGGAATTGATCTCTGTAAGCGTGGTCATTGGGATGAGGGTCTGGTTTGTCTAAACCAGGCGATGCTGGGCGACCGTTCGTCCTTGCCGTCAAGCGCGTTTTCTTACCTTGGCTATGCGATGGCCTTGCGTGAGAACAAGCTTTGGGAAGGCCTGAACATGGCGCAGTTGGGCGTTGAAAATGCCTTTTACGATGCCGATAACTACTTTAACTTGGCGCGTATCTACCTGCTTCGCGACAATCGCCGTGGTGCCCACCATGCGATTGTTGAAGGCCTGAAAGTAAGTCCCGGTCACCGTGGCTTGCTGTCGCTCCAAGAAAAAATCGGTGTTCGGGCGCGCCCCGTCATTCCATTTCTGAACCGGGACCACCTTTTAAATATCTATCTAGGGAAGGTTCGTCATTCCCTGAAAACCGCTCGTACCCAGCAAAAAACCAAAAAGAAACCGGTTAAAAAGCAAAAAGCGAGCACCAAAAAAGCCGATGTGCCAAATCTGTTTGATTTGTAAACGACGCTTTTAGGTTCTGTGAAAGAGGGTTGAGTCAGTGACTCAACCCTTTACTATTTTTGGGCTTAAGCAAATGCTTGGTCGAGGTTCGCGTTTTCGGGACATTTGCCCTCGGCTTTTTCCGGACGGCCGCCTCCGCGTGCACCGAGGCTTTTTCCTTCGTTGCGAAACCATTGGCCTGCATCGAACTGGGCCGATGTGCCACGCGCCACTACCAGCCGCACAAACCCCTGTTCGGCGACACGGGTCCGCACTGCCGCAACCACATCGCCGCGTGTAATCAGGTGGTCGGCTAACTTGCGCGCGCTATCGATATCCTCGGCGACGGCGTTGATTACGGTTGTTCCGCTGTCTGCTACTTCATGGGTCGCCAGCAAGCGTTCTGCTTCGAAACGCGCCGCCTCCGCGCGTAATTTACCCAACTCTTGCCGCAGTGCTTTGCTTTCGTCCAGAAGGCGTAGTACTTGGTCGGGCAATTCGCTGACGCTGCACTGTAAATTTGCCGCCGCCTGCTGGAGTAAGGTTTCACTTTGGTTGAGGTAATCCAGGGTGCGCAGGCCGCAGTGGAAGTGAACCCGCGTGAGTTTTTTGATTTTCTCTTTGGCGATGATGTGCAGTGCGCCGATCTCGCCGGTGCTGCTGCAATGGGTTCCGCCACAAGGCGTCCAGTCAACCCCTTCAATTTCCAACACACGGATGTTCTCGCTGACCTTGGGGGGGCGCCGTAGGGGCATCGCCGCAAGGGCTGCCGGCGAGGGATTGTGAACGCGAATCGGGTGGTTGGCCAAAATCCATTGGTTGGCTTGCCTGGCCGCTTCACTCAGTGTTGCCGGGTTGACATCCTGGCTTTCGAGATCAACCGAAATGGTGCGTGTCCCCAAGCGTGCCGATTTGGTTTCCAGCCCCGCCACGTGGAAAAACGCAGCCGAGAGTAAGTGCTGACCCGAGTGCGCGCGCATCATGTCGCGGCGCCGCTCGGTTTCGACCAGCGCGCCGACGGTTTGGTTGCGCCAGGTCGCCTGTGCGGGTTGGTCGATGAGGTGATAAATGGTGCCGGCCTCGTCAATTTGGGTGTCAATCACGGTGACCGTCTCCGTGCCGATGTGCAATTCGCCGCCGTCGCCGAGCTGACCGCCGCCCTCGGGATAGAAGAAGGTGCGATCGAGTTGGAGTGCGGCCTTACCGTCAAAATCGGCGATGCCGGTGATGACCGCGTCGTAAGATGCTTGCCAATCATTGTGGGGATCGAGATAGAGTTTTTCGCAGTCGAGCGCCATGGAGAAATCACCTTTCGTCGTATGTCAATAGCAGGTCAGTCGGCGAAGGCCCACTGAACCGGATTGTCGCCGAGCGGGTCGGCGACCTGTTTGCCGATGGCGTTGATGTCGCGCCAAACGGCGGCGTCCAGCGCGAGGTTCGCAGCGGCGGCGGTGGCGATAATTTGCTCAGGTCGGCGTGCGCCAACGACGGCGGCCAGACCGGGTTGGTGGATCAGCCAGGCTAGAGCGAGTTGGGCCATGGCCACCCCGTGTGCGGCCGCCAAGGGGCGTAGTTGGGCAAGGGCCGTTTGCACCCGTGACCAGTGCGGCTCTTGGAACAGCTTGTGCTGGGCGCGGTGATCGCCATCTTCGAACTGATGGTCGGCGGCAAACTTATCGGCGAGGATGCCCTGGGCCAAGGGTGAGTAGGCCAACACGGCAATGCCGCGTTCCTGGCAGAAGGGAAGCAGGGCGGCGTCGTGCATGCGCCAAAAAAGGGAATAGGGCGGTTGCACGCTGTCAATCGGCGCATAACGCAGTGCTTCCTGAAGTTGGTCGCAGGAAAAATTAGAAACGCCGATGGCGCGGATTTTTCCCTGTTCTTTAAGCGCCAGCAGGGCGTGCAAGGTTTCTTCAAGGGGAACCAGCGGCGTGCCGAAGGTTCCGGCGGGCCAGTGAATTTGGTAAAGGTCGATAACGTCGGTATTTAGGTTTTTGAGCGAGCGGTGACAAGCCTCAATCACTTGATCGTGAGCAAGGTGGTTGCAAAACACCTTGCTCAGCAATGTCACTTCGCGGCGCATCGGCGACAGAGCTTGCGCGATGATGCGTTCACTGTGGCCGTTCCCGTAAACTTCGGCGGTGTCGAAGGAGGTGACGCCGTGTTCGAAGGCGGCCCGCAGGGTGGCGATTGATTCACGATCATCAATGCCGACCCACATGCGTTTGCCCGTTTGCCAGGTGCCCATGATGATGCGGCCCAGCACCACATCGCTTGTGCCGCAAGTAAGGTTGGTCACGGCTTAGTCCGCTTTCCATTCGCCTTCAAAGGAAACAAAGGCGATGGGCAGAATCGATTGGTGGGCGCAGAGTTTCATCATGGCTTGCAGGGGCGCTTCAGCCAAACCGAGATCGGCCAAACCAACGGCGACGCTGTGTTGCGTGGTGGCACTGACTGTTTTTTTGCCGGTGCGAACCAAGGTCATGGGAAAGGTGATCTCGGGTGAGAGGCCCCGATAATGCAAGGTGGCGACAAATTTAACCTGGGCCGAGTCACCGACTTTTTTGGGTAAGGCATCGGCAGGGAAGGCACCTTCGAGCACAAAAGTGGGGTGCTGGGCGACTTCGAACAAGGCGGTTTTGATGTTGGTATCGCGCGGTGCCAAGCCGGTGTCGAGGCTGTTGAGATCGACGCTGATCTTAAAGCGGCCGTTTTCGGCGCCACCCGTCACTTTAAATGTGCCTGGTACAGCGGCGTTGTTGTTTTTGACCGATTGAAAGTGAACTTGGCCGCCGTCGAGTTTCCAGCCGGCCAAGAGGGGGCCGCCGACGAACAGGGCGAGCAGCGCGAAAGTCCTTAGGGTCAATGATTTCATGGCAATGCACCTCGTCAAAAAGCAGAGTATAAGGAATGCTGGTCGTATTCAAACACGGTTCGGAAGCGGGAACAACGGCATTTGTGGGATATGGGCGGCAAGGGCCGCGGGGCGGGGGAAGGAACCTTTGGCTGAACCTGGACAGGGGGCGTTGTCATCGAATCCGGTTCTAAAAAAGCGCTACTCATGCCGTAAATCGCTCGAGGAGTACTTCCCAGTTGCTTCGCTTTGTGTTTGAATACTCGACTTGGGCGTGTTTTCCAACCCTGGTTTTGCGGTCCACGCCCGCCGTAAACCGCCGCCGCCGCAAGGTTGTTGTGCGGTTGCGACGAACTGCTTTTCCAAAATTCACCCCCCGCAAGACAGCGACGAGCGGGAAATGGTACCCTCGCCGCTGTGATGATCAACCTGACTTTGTGAGTTGTTATGAAATATTCCCGCGTTTATGTGGATTCGATTCGGTATGTGCTTCCGCCTGTAATAGTTTCCTCACGCGAACTGGAAGCGCGTTTGCGGCCCGTCTACAAAAAGCTCCATATCAGCATGGGACAGTTGGAAGTGTTAACCGGCGTGCAGGAGCGCCGCTGGTGGAAAGAAGAAGACTCGCTTTCGGGTCGCGGTGCCGAAGCCGCCAAGCGCGCGCTTGACGCCGCCAATATCGACGCGGCCGATTTAGGCGCTCTGGTGTATACCGGCGTGTGCCGCGAACAGTTTGAACCCGCCACCGCCTGCATGATTGCCTCGGAACTCGGCATTGCCGAGGAAGCTTCGGTATTTGACCTTTCCAACGCCTGCTTGGGTGCGCTGAACGGCATTCTCGACATTGCCAACCGCATCGAACTCGGCCAAATTCGGGCCGGCATGGTCGTATCCTGCGAAACCTCGCGCGAAATTAACGAAACCATGATCAAACGCATGCTTGAAGACCACGATATGGAACTTTTTAAAATGGGGCTGGCCACCTTGACCGGCGGCTCCGGTGCGGTGGCGATTTTGCTCACCGACGGTTCCTTTGCCGCCAAACCACGTCGCCGTTTGGTCGGTGGGGTGACCTTGACCGATCCGCGTTTTCACGATCTCTGTCACTGGGGTCTCGAGCAGGTTGGCGCCGACTGGTTCCGGCCGATGATGTCAACCGATTCGGTAGCCGTCTTAAAGTACGGTGTCGCTCTGGGTCTCAAGACCTGGAAGTCCTTCCTCGAGCGCCTTAACTGGACCGTGGACTTGGTCGACAAGGTCATTTGCCACCAAGTCGGCTCCGAACACCAAAATGCGATTTTGAAGTTTTTGGGCATTCCCAATAACAAGGATTACGTGACCTATCCCTTCTTGGGGAACATCGGCACGGTCTCGGTGCCGATCACCGCGGCGATTGCCGAAGAGCGCGAATTCTTAAAAGAGGGTGACCTCGTTAGCTTTTTGGGCATTGGTTCCGGTTTGAACTGCACCATGCTCGGGTTCCAGTGGTAACCCATCGCCCCGCCATCCTTCGACAAAGAGTTGTTTCATGAAGATCGATCCCGAACTGTATCCCTTCGCCCATCATTATCTCGATTTGAACGGTTTGAAATACCACTATCTCGACGAGGGGCAGGGTCTGCCGGTGGTGATGCTGCACGGTAACCCGACTTGGTCGTTTTACTACCGCAACCTGGTGAAAGAGCTATCCACCGATCACCGCACCATTGTGCCCGACCACATTGGCTGTGGATTTTCCGATAAACCCGGTGACGACCGCTACAGCTACACGCTGAAACAGCGGGTCGACGATTTGGAAGCCCTGCTCGATAATTTGGGCCTGACCCGCGATATTACCTTGGTCCTCCACGATTGGGGCGGCATGATCGGCATGGCCTACGCCACCCGTCACCCTGAGCGTATTCGCCGTATTGTGGTGCTCAACACCTCGGCGTTTTTGTTGCCGCACAACAAAACCTTTCCGGCCGCGTTGTGGTTGGTGCGGAACACGCCGCTCGGTGCGCTGTTGGTGCGCGGCTTTAATGCCTTTGCCGCGACCGCCGCGCGCATCTGCTGCAAACGCCGGCCCTTACCCGCCCATCTCAAAAAGGCCTATACCGCGCCCTACGACTCATGGGCCAACCGCATCGCCACCTTGCGTTTTGTTCAGGACATTCCGCTCAAGCCTGGCGATCCTGGTTACGATATTTGCGCCGAAGTTGAGCAAAATGCGGCGCAGTTCCGTGATCGCCCGATGTTGATTTGCTGGGGCGAAAAAGATTTTGTGTTCTCAACCGAGTTCCTCGATCGCTGGACCGAAACCTTTCCGCAGGCCGAGGTCCATCGCTGGCCCGACGGTGGTCACTACATTCTCGAAGACGCCGCCGACGAAATCCACAAACTGGTGCGCAAATTTTTGGCTGATCACCCGCTTGAGGTGGCGGCCGCTTCATGAGCGCGCCTTTGGTGAACATTGCCGCGGCTTTGCCCGCCATGGCGGCACGCCAACCGCACACGCTCGGTGTCGTTTTTCCCGAGGGTCGCGACGCGGCCGGTCGCGTTGCTTACACCCACTTAACCTATCGACAGTTGGACCGTGAATGCGATCGTTATGCCTGGGCCTTGAGCGCTTACGGGATTGAGCGCGGTGATCGCGTGGTGTTGATGGTCAAACCCAGCTTGGCCTTTTTTGCGCTGACCTTTGCCTTGTTCAAGATGGGCACCGTCCCCGTTTTTGTCGATCCGGGGATGGGCGTCAAAAACCTAAAGAAATGCCTGCAGGAAGCTCAGCCGGACGCCTTTATCGGCGTGCCCAAGGCCCACGTGGCGCGTCTGTTGTTGCGTTGGCCTTCGGTGCGGCACCTGGTCACCGTCGGTCGTAAATTTTGGGGCGGCGCGACCCTGAGCGATTTGTGTCGTGGTGTCGCCGGCAAAGGCCCTTTTCCGACCGTTTCGACCCAAGCCGAAGACATGGCCGCCGTCTTGTTTACCAGTGGCAGTACCGGTCCACCCAAGGGGGCCGTCTACAGCCACGGCATTTTTGACGCTCAAGTGCGCTTGCTGCGCCAGACCTACGCCATCGAACCCGGCGAAGTGGATTTGGCTACCTTCCCACTCTTTGCTCTGTTCGCGCCCGCGCTGGGCATGACCGCAATTGTGCCCGACATGGACGCCACGCGTCCCGCCGCCGTCGATCCTCGCAAAATACTCGAGGCGATTGACAATTTCGGCGTCACCAATATGTTCGGTTCACCCGCGCTGCTCAATACCGTCAGCCGCTTCGCCGTGGCCGAAGGCGTCGTGTGCGATTCACTCAAACGCGTCATTTCGGCCGGTGCTCCGGTCAGCCCAACGGTTTTGCGGCGCATGGCCAAGATGTTGCCCGACGGCGTGCAGGTGTTCACTCCTTATGGGGCAACCGAATCGCTGCCGGTCTGCAACGTCGGCTCCCATCTCATTTTGACCGAAACCGAACGTTTGACCGATCAGGGCCGTGGTGTTTGCGTCGGCGTGCCGGTTGCCGAAATGGAAGTGCGTATTATTCCGATTCGCGACGACGTGATTGAGGCATGGGACGAGGCGTTGGCGTTACCGCCCGGCGAAGTGGGCGAGGTTGTGGTGAAGGGTCCGGTGGTAACGCAACGTTACTTCAACCGCGACGCGGCTACCCGCGAACATAAAATGCGCGACCAGGATGGTCGTGTACGCCATCGCATGGGTGATCTCGGTTATTTCGACGAGCAGGGCCGCCTTTGGTTTTGCGGTCGCAAGGCCCACCGCGTGCAAACGCGTGATCAGCTTTTGTTTACTGTGCAGGTCGAAGGCGTGTTTAACAGTCACCCGGCCGTTTACCGCAGTGCTTTGGTTGGTGTTGGTTCGGACACGGCCGCCTTGGAGCCGGTGGTGTTTGTCGAGTTGGATGTGGCGCGCGACGCCGGCCAAAGTGAAGTCGCTATCTTGGACGACCTGCGCCGTTTGGCGGCGCGTTTCCCGCATACCGCCGGCATTCAGCGCTTCTTGGTTCATCCGGCATTTCCCGTCGACATTCGCCACAATGCCAAAATCTTCCGCGAAAAACTGCGTACTCAGGTGCCGAAAGCGTAAGTGGCGCCGGCCGCCGCGAGATCCACCAAGATCGTCGTTTTCACGCTTTACCTTTTGGCGTTATACTGGGGTATACCTCCAACACCCCTTTCGGCTTGTCGCGACGTTGTGGCTTGCTTCGGCTCGTGGTCAAATTGCGGAATGACACTGCATGCGACTTCGCCCGGTGTTGAGACTGTTGTCTAAGGTGGCTGCGGTGGGCATTCCCGAACTCCTCATTGTCGACGATGAACCGGTGAACATTCAGGTTCTGAGTGCGGTCCTCAAAGCCGGCCACCGCATTCGGTTTGCGGTATCCGGTGAACAAGCTCTGGCGGCGGTCGAACAGCAACATCCCGATATGATTTTGTTGGACATCATGATGCCGGACATGTCCGGGCTCGAACTGTGCCGCACGCTTAAGGGTCGCGAGGCGACCAAACACATTCCCATCCTTTTTGTGACCTCAAACCACGATCGCGAGGTGGAACAAGAGGGACTGGCGGCCGGCGCGCTGGACTTTATCTACAAACCGATTCGGCCGCATTTGGTGCGCACCCGCGTCAATAACTATTTGGAGTTGAAGCAATTCCGTGATCGTTCGGCCGATCACGCCAAAGAGCATGAGTGAGATTACACCGCCGTCGCCGCCGCTTGAGGCTTGGCTGGCCGCCGCCGATGTGGCCGGCTGGTGTTACGACGGTCGCGCGCGACTGCTGACTTGGAACCAAGCAATGTGCCGGCTTCACGGCTGCTCGCGACCGCCGCTGGATTTGGCGGCCTGGGCGCGTCTTGCCGAAAATGACGCCCTGGCGGAAGCCGTGGCCAATATGGACGCCTGGGATTGTGCGCCGCGCCAATGGTCTTATGTCATTCGCGAACCGCACCCCGGTACCGTGACCTTAACGGGTTTACCGCTGATCGAAAGTGGCAAAATGCACGGCTTGGCCACCTTTCAGCCCGACCTCTCCCATAAGTTGTCGGCCGGTTTGGCCGCCGCGGTACTCGACCACATCGATGTCGGTGTGACTTTGGCACCTGCCGATCAACCCTTTAAACTCAAATACGTCAACGACGCCTTTTTGGCGCTGGTCGGTTATCGTCGTGACGAAGTTTTACAGCGTGATGTCCGTTTTCTGCAAGCTGAAGAAGAAGATCCCGACCACCTTGACGAAGTGATGCGCGCCCATCATCGCGGTCGACCCACCCGAGTCATCCTTAAAAACCACCGCAAGGACCAAAGTCCTTTTTACAACCAAATCCACGTGCAACCGCTTCACGATTATCAGGGTCGGGTTACCCATTTTCTCTCGACTCAGCGCGATGTCAGCGATCAAAAACAATTTGAGCAAGAAAGCGCCAGGCACTTGTCGCTGTTTGAGATCATTTTCCAGCGCGCCGCCGTCGGCATCGCTTTGCTAGACCATGACCTCCATCCCGTTTTGGTCAACGCCGCGCTGGCCGACTTTTTGGGGCGTCCCCGCGAAGCCGTCGATACAGCCGCCGTCATTCGTCTTTCCGTCGACGATGAAGATCAGGACGAGGACGATTTCATGTTAGCCCTGCAGCAGAACTCGCTCGGTCGCTTTCGCCACGAACGCCGTTTCGTGCGTCCCGATGGGCGTGTGGTGTGGGGTCGAAAAACCGCCACCGTGGTGACCCTCTCCGACCACGATGTACCGCAGAGTTTTGTATTGGTCATTATTGAGGACATAACCGAAAGCAAGGAGCTGCTGGCACAAAAGCGCGATGCTGAAAGCGAACTCAAAACCATGTCGACGCGCCTCAAAATGGCGATTCAACCCGCGCAGATCGGGATTTGGGAGTACAACATACCCAGCGGTGAACTGATTTGGGACGAACGCATGTTGCAACTGTACGGTATTTCCGCCGACGCCTTTACCGGTGTCTATGACGCTTGGCGTCAAGGCGTGCATCCAGATGACGTGGTCCCCACCGAACGCGTGCTTGAGAAGGTCTTGGCCGGCGAAGGTGTCTTTGATACCGAGTTTCGTGTGTGTTTGCCCGATGGGCGTATTCGCCATGTCAAGGCCGATGCAATGGTTTTGTACGACGATGACAGCCAACCGTTTCGCATGATCGGCACCAACTTCGATATTACCGATCGCATTAAAAATGAAAATAAACTCAAGTATCGCAATGCTTTGCTGCGTGCCTTGCAAGATGTGTCGCCCGCCGGAATGCTCATCATTCACCGTCCCGAATACTCGCGTCAATGTGACTGGAACCGCCGCTTTCTGGAAATGTGGCGGCTTGACGAGACGGATCTTCTTCAGGTTTCGGCCGACGGCATTTTGGAGATGCTTGAGGCAAAAGTGGTGCGCGATGAAGCCACTGCCGACGAGGATTTATTTATCACCGACGGTACGGTTTGGGCGCTTGACCTCAAGCTCGAGCACGATCTGGCATTAGAAGTTTATGGTCAGCCGGTGCTCGACCACGATACCCAAACCATGGGCTATGTTTGGTACTTTTTTGATGTCAGTGTGCGCCAAGCCGCCGAGCAGCGTTTGCGCGACGCCTTTGCCGAGAGCAGTCGTCTCGTGCGGCTTATGCAGGGCCGCGAACAGCGTATTTTGGAACTGAAACACGAGGTTAACGCCTGTGCTCTGCGCGGTGGCTTCGATGCACCTTATCTGATTGAGGCCCCAACCAAGGCGCCCGACGGCATTTCCGACGAATGGAACCGTCTCGATCCGGCCGGGGTGCCCTTGTGGTTGGAACGGGTTGCCGAGCTCGGTGATGATTACCGCAATGCCCTTTCGATTGCTGAGGATCTTGAAATTCAGAAACAGCGGGCCGCCAATTTGGCCATGTACGCCGAAAAAGCGAGCCGTGCCAAATCGGTGTTCCTCGCCAACATGAGCCATGAAATTCGCACGCCGCTCAATGCCGTCATCGGGATTGCCGAATTGCTCTCCGATTCCGGGCTTAATAAGTACCAACTGGACATGCTTGCCAAACTCGACGGCTCGGCGCGCACCCTCATGAATATCATCAACGATATTCTCGACTTTTCCAAAATTGAAGCGAACCAGGTTGAGGTCGAGGAAGCGCGTTTTGATTTGGCGCAACTGCTTGAGGATCTTGCCGGGATGACGGCCACGCGAGCGCAGGACAAAAATATCGATGTGTTGTTCGACATGCCCCATGACCTTCATCGTTATGTCGTTGGTGATGTCGTGCGGCTCAACCAAGTGTTGATTAATCTGTTGGGCAATGCGGTTAAATTCACCGATACCGGGACCGTCACTTTGCGTGTTCGTCAGGAAACGCGGGCCCAGGGGCGGCACTTCTTCCATTTTGAAGTCGAGGACACCGGTCTGGGGATGGATGAGGACCAGATCGAACGGCTCTTTCGACCCTTTACGCAAGCCGACGCCTCCACCACGCGGCGCTTCGGTGGGACCGGCTTGGGTCTATCGATTAGTAAAAGTTTGGTCGATTTACTGGGGGGCACCATTAGCGTGCGCAGTCGCTTGGGCCAGGGCAGCCTATTCCGCGTGGCCTTGCCGATGGACGTCGCCGGCGTGGAAACCCTGTGTGATCCTTTGCCTGCTTGGCCGGAAACCACGCGCGTTCTTTTGGTTGAAGCTGAACGCGCTTCCGGGCGGCTGGTTCAAAAGATGTTGGAAGCTTTCGGCGTTCGTTGTGTATGGGTGCGTTCGGGCACGCAAGCCTTGACCTCGCTTCGTGAAAGCTTGGCGGGGAAAACGCAATTTGGTCTGATCCTGGCCGCCTGGGGATTGCCCGATGTTGAAGATCTGGAGGTGAATCACGCGGTGGCCAAAATGCCATGGCCGAATCGGCCTCCGCCGATTGTCGTGATGACGGCCCACAGTCGCAAGCGTTTGTTGCAACTCGCACGGGGCACCGCCATTGAGGACGTTTTAATTAAACCGGTGACGCCGATGGCGTTGTTGCGCGTCATGCGTGATGTTTTCGGCTTTGACGCATCGTCGCCACAGCCCCGTCCTGCGCCCAATGAGGCCTTGCGCGGCATGCGTGTTTTGTTGGTTGAGGATGTTGAGGTCAACCGCGAGGTGGCGTCCGCATTATTATCGCGCGCCGGCGCGCTGGTTTCGGTTGCGGTCAACGGCAAAAACGCGGTTGAAACGCTGTGTCACGGGCCGACCCGCTTTGACGTGGTATTAATGGATGTCCACATGCCCGTGCTTGACGGCTTTGCCGCTACCGAACAAATCCGAAAGCAACTGGGCGAGGACGCGCCGCCGATTGTGGCGCTGACCGCCAAAGCCTTTCGCGAAGATCGACAACAGGCGGAAGAGGCGGGTATGGTTGATTACCTCACCAAACCCATGCAAATCGGTGAAGTTATTGAGGTTTTGCAGCGTGTCGTCGCCAAACATGGTGCTGTTCGCATGCCTGATGTGCCCCCTCATGAGGCTGAGCCGGACGCCGCCGAAGTGCCACTCGATCGCACCACTTTCACGCAAACCATCGCGGATTTGGGTGGAAACCGTGCCTTTTTTGATCGCCAAATGACGTCTTTCACCAGCACCTACAGCGATTTAGCGCAACGCGTGCAAGCGCTGATCGGCGACGATCATTGGGATGAGGCGGCGGCCCTGGCCCATGCCGCAAAGGGCGCCGCCGCGAATTTGGGCGCTGCCGGCTTGGCGGGCGCTCTCGAGCGCTTGGAGCACGACCTGCGCCGCAACAACTGTAGCGGTAACGCCTTAACCGATACGATTCAAGCCTTCGCTGATCTCGCCGTGACCGTGGCTCGGTGGCGCGAGCAGGGCTCTGCCGAGAATGAGGCGACGGTTGGCCCGCTTGATGGCGCGGTCGAAGCCGAGGCGTTTGCGCAATTGCTCATGCAGTTACGCCAGTCGGATTTGGCCGCCCAAACATTATGGGACCAGCTAAGACCGCAATTATTGCTTCGTTTTGGGGCGGCGGCCTGCGCGCAAGTTCAAACCGCCTTGGATCGTTTGGAATTTTCGAAGGCGGCCGATTTATTGGCATCTTTTGAGGCGGAATCCTCGTAAGTGCCCTGTACCGCGAAAGCCGTCGGGGAGCGGGAACGACGTGAAATTGAAAGCAATCGCACCTGGTCGCCAAACCCGCCAAAGGTAAACGAAAACCCTTGGCTGCGAACGAAAGTTGTTGATCCTGCGACACTTGTGCGCACATAAATGTCGCCCTCGTTCCATCAATTCCTGTATTTGCCTGAACACCTGAATTCACTATAGGGGGTAGGCTTTGGTTGATTCCGTCGATCATTTGATTCATCTTTGATGGAAGGGAAACGCTGTTTATGGAAGAAATGCAACCGATCACCCGATTGCTTCATCGCTGGCAGGCCGGTGATCGCGACGCCTTTGGGACCCTCATCACCACCGTGTATGCGGAGCTGCGCCAAATGGCCAGACATGCCATGCTGCGCGAACAGAAAGGTCATTTTTATTCACCGACGGTATTGGTTCATGAAGCCTTTCTCAAAATTCAAGAAAACGGCCTTGAGACGGAACTGCGCGATCGGCATCATTTCTTTCGGACTTTAGCGCGGGTGATGCGCCACATTCTGGTCGACTTCGCACGGCGCCAAAGTCGCGTAAAACACGGTGGGGAATACGAATCGGTGCCACTGGAGGAAGGGCAGATCGGCGTCTTGCAGCCACGGTTTGTGACACGTTTAGACGACGCGTTAGTTCATTTACGTCAGGTCGATGCCACAAAAAGTGACATCGTCGAGTTGCGTTTTTTCGGCGGGTTGTCGCTAGAGCAAACCGCAGAAATTCTTGAGATTTCCCCAAGCGCAGTCTACCGAGCCTGGCTGGAGGCCAAGCAGTTTTTACGCGAAGAAATGGGTTATGACGTATCTGATGGGCCGGGCGAGGGTACATAGAGGATAGCTTGCGTGAAGATCTCGACCATTACCTCCATAGATCGTCCTTGAATCGACGGCCTCATTCGTTGGGCCTGTTTCAAACTTTCGGTAAATCCATGAGTGAGCGTTCGTGTCGCGATTGACGTTGCTGATCACAGAAAACAACCAATGCTTTGTCCTTGAGGGTCCTATTTATTTTCGCATTGCAATCGCACTGTCGTGTTTCATTGAAGCAAGGTTGTTTCTCACTCAGTTTTCCCATCCACCCGACGGTTTCTCGTTGCGGGGGTCGGGATCCTGAAGACCACGTTGTTAGCCAGGGGGGGCCTGGCTACCTGCACGCGCGGTTCTGTGACCCAACACGCAAGGTTTGTTCTTGTATTTTTGGGGGAGAGTTTGACAACACATTCGGAATACCGGTTGATGGCTTCCATCCGCAACATGATCGACCGGGAAATGCCCGACCACAGTACTGAAGATCGCGGCGCCGCCGCTGTTCTCGACCAAATTCGCGCCATGCTCGCCGGCCCTAGCGCGAGCGATCCATTTGACGACATGCTGGAAACCGGCTTGCCGGTGTTATCCGACTTGGTCGACCTCGATTGGGGTTGGCAGGTACCGGAACGCTTTGGCAAATACCGCACCGAGAAATGTTTGGGGGTTGGCGGGACCGCTTCGGTGTTTCTCGCTCACTGCAGTGAAAGCGGCCAAGCAGTCGCCGTGAAAATGTTACACAGCCGAGATCCGCGTTTGGTGAAGCGGTTTCAGCGCGAACGCCACATTTTGAGCGGTTTGTCTCACGCTAACCTAACCCGTGTTCGCGACAGCGGCCTCAGCGCTTGCGGTTTCCCCTGGTTCGCCATGGACTATGTGCAAGGCGTGCCTTTGGACCACTGGTGCGACGCTTGGGAACTAAGCGTGCGTGATCGCGTTTTACTGTTCCTCAAGGTTTGCGAGGCTGTTACCTATGCGCACCGCAGTCAAGTAATTCACCGCGATATCAAACCCGCCAACATTTTAGTCGGCCCCGACGGACACATTCATCTCTTGGATTTCGGGATTGCCTCGGTGCTTGACCCCGATTCCGGCACCCACTTAACCGTGTCGCGATTGGGTTTGATGACCCCTGAGTATGCGTCGCCCGAACAAAGTGCCGGTTTGCCTTTAACGCCCGCCACCGACATTTATTCGTTAGGTGTAGTTCTGTTCGAGTTGCTGGTGGGTGCGCGACCCCGCCCCGCCGCCGGCCAACGCCGAGCGCGCCAATCGCTGGTGGCCCATTACCTGCGCCACAAGGATCCCGAACGGATTGCTCTTTTGCGTCGCTGTCGTCCCGAAGATTTTACCCTTGAACTGGACGGCCGTCTCGAGCGCATTTTGCGCAAAGCCTTGGCGCCGCGTGCCGCCGAGCGCTACCGCGACGTGGCCGAAATGACCGCCGACCTGCGCCTTTGGTCACAACAACGCCGCAAGCGTTCGCGTGCCGATTTGTTGGTACAACGGCTCAAGTGCCGCGTTGGTCGTTTGGGGAAAAAGCTGGGTGTGATGTCTTAACCGCCAAACCCACGGCCGTCGGGAACCGGCGGCTGATGGGCCTTTGGCGAGAACGACCAACTTAATTTAAAAAAATGTCGCCGCTTTTGCGGCGTTTTTGCGCTTTGTAGGGTTAGGTGTCCGTCCCAAAAGAAGTTGTGCCTGGCTTTAAGTCCGGCCCTGTGACCCTTTCCTCCATTTGGTGCGACCAGGGAAGGGGTTATCTATAATGCCGGTCACGGGCCCGGAATGTTTTTTGGACCGAAAGGTTTGTGGTTGGTTTGAATGATTTTCCCTGTTTTCTAGTAGAATTGCCCAGGTATAATGCGATTATCTCCCCAACCATCGGTCCTTAGGTGTTACCTCACAACATTCTGAGACGGCCGCCCAACATTCTCTCAAGGAGTAGGTTCACATGAAGAAGTGGAGTTTCCCGTTACTGCTTTCGGCCGGTCTCCTGATCACTTCCTGCAGCTCGACCCCGGTTGAAGTGATCGACCTTAACAAAGTGTTAGACGTCATGGTTGCGACCATGGACCAGTTTGCCGACAAGAAGGTTGAAGGCGCCGAAGAAAACGCCAACGCCGAGGAAGTTATGACGACCGCAACGGATGACAACCAAGCGGTGTCCAGTGAATTTTTGACCGCATACACCAAAAACCTCAACGATGCCAAGGTGATGTCAAAGCCGGTCGGCACCTCGATGCGCGCCGACGGTGCGATTGAGGGTTTCTTAGACGCAAACGCCGACGGCAAAAAAGACGGTGCGGAAAAGCAATTGTTTACGGTAGAAATCGATGCCGAACGCAGCCGTTTGATTGCCACCGATGTTCAGAACTCTTACCACCGTGATTCCGGCTATACCATTCGTCCCGGTAGCCTGTTTATGGGTTACATGCTCGGTTCCATGCTGACCCGTCAGCGCGCTTCCGGCATTACGCCCGCCCGCTATTCCAACATGAAAATGAGCCCGCGCAACTACCACTCTTCAGCCGTTTCTTCGGCCCGTGCCCGCGCCAGCGGCGGCTCGCGCTCCTTCAGCAGCGGCAAGTAGATTCGCGCAACGGGCGGCCTTCACCGCTTCGTGACGGGGGGCTCGGTGCTGTCGGCGGTTGCCGGCGGCACCGAGCGCGCCCTTTTTGCCGGTTTCGGCGTCGATTCGCCGTCTCAATACGCTGTCCGGTTTACCGGTGCGCGCCGCCACAACGGCCGGCTCGGGGCCGCGACGCTTCATTCTTACTCATTGGGGAGCGCTTATGTCCGAGGTCCAAAGCGAGGATCACGACCAGTTAGCCGACCTTTCGCGCGGTCAAATTGGTGTTTTATTGATTTCCATTGCCGTGGTGGCATTATCCGGGATTGCTTATGAACTGATTATCGGCACGGTTTCCAGTTATTTGCTTGGCAACAGTGTTTACCAATTCTCACTCACCATTGGCTTGTTTATGTTTGCCATGGGCATCGGCTCGTATTTTTCCAAACTGCTGATGAACCATCTGGTGACCAACTTCGTGTTGGTCGAAATCACCATTTCCTTGGTGGGTGGCGCCGCCTCCATGATTTTGTTTTTGGCGTTTCCGCTGATCATGCCGCTTTATCAAGCCGTCATGTACACGCTGATCATTGTGATCGGTTCCTTGGTCGGCCTCGAGATTCCGTTGTTGACGCGCATCATCAGTCAAAAAGACAGTTTAAAAGATTCGATTGCCCACGTCTTGTCGCTCGATTACGTCGGTGCCTTGATTGGCTCCGTGGCTTTCCCTTTGGTTTTGCTGCCGTTTTTGGGGTTAATCCGCTCGAGCTTCGCGATTGGTTTGCTCAACATCGGTGTCGCCCTGATCAACGTGGTCGTGTTTTGGAAACACCTGCGCGTTCCCCGTGCGGTGGCGAGTTTTGCGGGTGGTACCGCCTTACTGTTGCTGATCGCCTTGCTGGGCGGTACGCGTTTGTCCAGCTACGCCGAACAATTTTTGTACTCGGACCAAATCATCTTCTCCAAGCAGACCCAATACCAGCGCATTATCCTCACGAAATCGCTGATGGACCAAGATCACCGCCTTTACCTTGACGGCCACATCCAGTTTTCCCAGCGCGACGAGTACCGCTACCACGAAGCGCTGGTGCATCCGCTGATGTCGCTGCCCGGCCCCCGCAAACGCGTGCTGATCATGGGTGGCGGTGACGGTATGGCCGCGCGCGAGCTGCTGAAATACGACGATGTCGAGGAAATCCATTTGGTCGACATTGATCCCGAGATGACGCGCCTGTGTTCCGAGGTGCCGATGATTGCCAAGATCAACCAAGGTGCCCTAGAAGACCCACGCGTCAAAATATTTCACGAAGACGCCTTTAATTTCGTCAATCAGCCAGGGGTTCTCTACGACCGCATCATTTCCGATTTGCCGGATCCTCACAACGAAGCGTTAAACAAGCTGTACGCACGCGAGTTCTACACCATGTTGCGCAAGCGCATGACGCCCGAGGGTTACTTGGTGTCGCAAAGTTCGTCACCTTATTTCACCCGTCGCACCTATTGGTGTATTGCCACGACCATGGAAGCCGCCGGTTTGTATCCGCAAAGCTACCAAATCACCGTGCCCAGTTTCAGCATTTGGGGTTTTCATTTGGCCGCTAACCAGCCGATTACGGCTCAGCCACAATTCGAAGTGCCAACCCGCTATTTGGATCTTGAGACCTTCCGCGCGGCCTGCTTGTTCCCGCGCGATATGCGCCGCATTGATACCGCCGTCAACAGCATCATGGAACCCAAGTTGTATCACTACTACATGCAGGAGCTGCGTGAACCGGCGACGGTGGCGGTCGCGGAACTGGCCAAAAAATAAAAAAAGCGCCGGTTTTTAGAGGGAATCGCCAAGAATCTTCTAAAATTCGGCCTTCTTTTGTCCCCAAGCAGCAAAAACACACGCCTCCAAGACTGTCTTACCTGTCGCACGAGCAAGCGGCCCTGAGCCGAGAAACCGGCTGTTTGGCCGGTCTGCCGGCGGCCTTATTGCCCGGCACGGCGGCGGTTAAACGCGTTCGCGCGCACTTCGCACGATTGTTTGCGACATGATCGGTTAAAATAACGCGATTCCCACGTCAATCAGCTTGTGTTTCCGTGCGAAGCCCGCCACGGGATCACTGTGGCGTAACGATGGAATCATGGATAACCGCGTCGCGATGGTTGATCGCCCGGCTCGCGCCAGGTGAGTTTTTGCTCACCCTATACTTAATGTCTTTAACCCTGTGATGGTTCGATTTGTGAAGGAGTCCCCCATGAAATTTTGGATGATGTTGTGTTTGTGCCTGAGTATGATTTCGGTGGCGCCCGCACAAAACCTGGTTACCCAACAAGCCAAGCCGTTGGTCGACCAAATAAGCGCCAAAGCCAAGCCGGTACGCGGCGGCAACAAGTTTAAAGTACCCATGATTACTTGGGGTGGTGACGTTGCCACAATCCACGCCGACCAGCAGAATCTTTTTAAAAAGAACAATCTCGATGCCGAGATCTTCGTCGAAAACAACTTTTCAAAACAGGTTGAAGCCTGTTTAAAAGGGGAAACCCCTTACTTGCGCGGCACCATGGGGATGATTAATGCCGCTGCCGAGGTCTTCGAAAAAAACGGCGTTGACCTGATTGTCATTTACCAATTGACTTGGTCCAACGGCGGCGATGCCATGGTTGTGCGCAAGAACGTGCGGAAACCACAACGCCTCAAAGGCAAAACGGTAGCGTTACAGCTTTACGGCCCGCACATGGATTACGCCTTTAACATTTTGAAAACGGCCGGTGTTCCGCTCAAAAGCGTCGAATACAAGTGGTTTAGTGAATTGACCTTGCCCACTTTTGATACCGGCGGCAAAATCCTTGACCCCGTCAACGCCTTTCTCGAAGACAACGACATCGACGCCGCCATGTGCATTATTCCCGACGCCATGGCACTGACTTCCGGCGGCAGCGGCGGCACCGGTTCGGCCGGCTCCGTCAAGGGTGCCAAAGTGTTGCTCTCTACCAAAACGGCGTCGCGTGTCATCGCCGACGTTTACGCGGTCCGTTCTGATTACTTCAATAAAAACCGCGGTGAGGTCGAGCGTTTCGTCAACACCCTGCTGCAAGCACAGGAATCCCTGCAAACGCTGTTGGACAAAAAGTCCGGTCAACAAGCGCGTTACCAACAGTTAATGAGCCGTTCCGCCGATTTGTTGATGGGCGCACCGCAGGCGGTTCCCGACGTTGAAGGCCTGTTGGCCGATTGTGAGTTCGTCGGTTTTCAAGGCAACGTGGCCTTCTTCACCGGTGAGGGCACCAGCCGCACCTTGCCCAAGTTGACCGGCGAAATCCAGAGCGCCTTCCTCGAAGTCGGTTTAATGAAAAAACGCGTTGATCTCAAAGGTGCGGGTTGGCAATACGACAAACTTTCCAAGGGTTTGAAGTTCGTTGCCGCGCCCAAGAAGCCGGTCAAGAAGTTCGACGCCAAAAAGGTCGCCGCCAAAATTGAATCGCAAATTTCCGTCGAATCTTCCGAGTGGGCTGAGGATGACACCTTGTTCCAGGTGGAAATCAATTTCGCGCCCAACCAAAGTGCTTTTAGCGCGGAACAATACGCCGATGATTTCGGCAAGGCGCTTGAAATTTCACAGACTTATGGTGGTTCTTTGATCATCGTAGAAGGCCACTCCGATCCGCTCGGTATTTTGCGTGCTCGCCAAAACGGCAAGGCGCCGGTTGAACTGCGCCAAATGGAACAAAAAGCCAAGAATCTTTCCTTGGAACGTTCGCAGGCGGTCCGTCAAGCGTTTTTGTCCTTCGCCGCTGCTAAGAAGATGGCGGTAGATGAGAGCCAATTCGTCTCGGTTGGTTTGGGTGTGGTTTCTCCGAAATTCAACCCGCCACGCACCAAAGACGAGTGGGCCGCCAATCGTCGTGTTGTTTTCCGCATCAAGCAAGTTGAGGCCGAATTGGACGAATTCGTGCCGCTCAAATAAGGGGTTCTCATCGCTTGTTAGCGCCGGTTCGCGTCCTGCGAACCGGCACCGCGAACCGAGAATCCGCGATGATGGAATCGCATAAGAAAGGAACCGTGCGCCGCGTGGTGTGGCCCGCGTGCGCGTGGTTGTCCACCGGCGGGCAGGGTTCCAGCGAAGGATAGAACATGGCAAAAAATAAGACATCGAACTGGGCCCTGTTAATCGCCGCGCCTTTTGTTCTCGGACCGGTTGCGCTGATGGTGTTCGTTGAAAATGATCGTCAAACCGCCGAGAAGGAACAGCTCTTGTCATACCGCGAAACCTTTCAGCATGCGGTCGTTAAGGAAATCGAAATTCCCGATGTGAGCGAGGGACAGGCAGAACTAACGCGCAACCTCTATGTGATTTTCGACGGTTCGGCCAGTATGCGCGAACCGATGGGCAACCATTGCAGCAGTGACCAAAACTTCAGCAACAAACACCGCGGCGCCCAATGGGCGGTCGAAGAATTCGTGAAAGGGGTACCCGAAGGCGTCAATTTGGGTTTGTACGTGTTCGACGCGGCCGGCAGTTTTGAACGTTTGCCGCTACAGCCTGATCGCGAGGCCTTTATGGAACAGATTCGGGCGGTTGATCCCGGCCACGGCACGCCGCTGGCTCAAGCGATTCGTACCGGTACCAATGCGCTGGTGGCGCAATACCGCAAACAATTGGGTTATGGGGAGTTCCGTTTGGTGATTGTGACTGACGGCGAGGCCGAGGAGCTCGACAGCGCCGCTCTTTATGCCACCAGCTTGGGCATGCCGCTTTACACCATTGGCTTATGTGTTGCGCCCAACCACGTGTTGCGCGAGTTCTCGGTGAGTTATCGCGCCGCCGACGATTTCGAGTCGCTGAAAGCCGGTTTGGCCGACAGCTTGGCCGAGTTGCCCGACTTTGACGATGTTTCTTTTTAAGGCGACGTTGTGGTGAAGTGCGCGACCGCAAGGTTCAAGTCCCGGCTTTTTCGGTAGTTAATTCGAGGTGAGGCGCACCGTGCGCGAAAAGCAGGCGCTAAGGCGCCGTCACCGGTCAGATCGCCCTTGAGGTATGCCCGCAGGGTAGTATGATAGGGGCATCTCACCTCGTACAGCGTGCGATTTGCCGGTTCAAATCGTTTCTTTTCTGCAAGTTTGAAGAGGTAGGCACTATGAAGAAATCGACATTAGGTTTTGTCATCATCCTGGTTTTGGGCGCCCTTGGCATCTTTGGATGGAAGGCGATCGACCAAATGTTGACCGAAGGCACGTCCACCAAGGTGAGTCGTTCGCTGCGTTTTGGCGGCGACAACTACCTGGGTTATTGGTTTATCAATGCGCCTGAAATGCGCAAACGCGCGGTGCAAAATGATTTCGCGGTCGAGTTTAGCGACGACGGCGGCGCCTACGCCGAGCGCCTCAAAAAGTTTGCCGCCGGCGAATACGATTGCATTGTGTTGCCGATCAATACCTACCTGGAGCAAGGTCGTCAATTTGATTATCCCGGCGTGATTGTCGCCGCCGTCAGTGAGTCGAAAGGCGCCGACGGTATCGTGGTGCGCACCGATCGGTTTGACGGCACCCGCGTCAATGACCTCAACGATCCCAAGTTGAGCGTCGTTTACACACCCGATTCGCCCAGCTCGTTCCTCATGGATTTGACCATCGCCGACTTTGATTTAGACCGCCTTGCCGGTGGTGACGGTTGGCGCGTGGAGGTCGACGGGTCCGGTGCTGTGCTCGAGCGCGCCCGCAAAGGCGAGGGCGATGTGTTTGTGTTGTGGGAACCCGACCTCTCCAAAGCCTTGGCGATGGACAACACCCTTTATTTGTGGGGTAGCGACAAGTTTTCTGGATATATCATCGACGTGTTTGTGTTCCACCGCGATGTGCTCAAGCGTGATCGCGACTTGGTCGAAGATTTTTTGCGTGTGTATTTCGGCGTGATCGATCATTACAGTGAACACAAGGACACCATGACGCAGGAAATGGCGCGGGCGACCGGCTTGAAAAAAGACCAGGTCGACGGCTTACTGAAAAAAATCGATTGGTTCGATTTGGAACAGAACTGCTCGCGCCAGTTTGGTATCAACATTAACCCCGGCGTGAACGTGGAAGAGGGCGTGGTCAATTGCATTATTGCCGGGACCGACGTCTTGCTGCGCACCGGACGTTTGCAGAGCGATCCACTGGAAGGCAATCCCTACCAAATTACCAACCGCTCCTTACTGGAACGGCTGGCGCGACAAGCCACGGAGACCGGCAACATGACACAAACCGACGCCGCCAAACGCGAGTTCGCCAAATTGTCCAACGACGATTGGGGTGGTCTGCGCGAGGTCGGCACCTTTCGTTTGGAACCGATTACCTTCCAGACGTGGAACAATTTGTTGACCAGCGAAGGCAAGACGCGCGTTGACCGCATTGCGACAACCTTAACCAACAATTACCGCAACTACCGCATTATCATTCGCGGGCACACCGGCCCGGGCGGCGACGAAAAGGAAAACGCCAAGTTGTCCCGGCAACGGGCCGAGGTCGTTAAGCAATACTTGGTGGCGGTTCACGGCATTGACGGCAATCGCCTGCAGCCTGAAGGCATGGGTTCGGCGCAGCCTTTGCCGCGCAAAAAAGGCGAATCACAACGGGCCTACGGTTACCGTTTACCGCGTGTTGAATTTGTCGCAGTGGAGGGGCGTCAACTTTGAGCAAACTTCCGTCCTCCGGCGAAAAGGATACCGGTACCGCCGGTAAAATTGAACGGGCCGTGTTCCTCGACGCGCTCCAGCATCCGACCACGCTCGCGCCCGCCGCGTTGGGCCTGTTGTCGGTGATTTGGATGGGTGCTTTTGGGATGTCGGCGACGCCGGTGAAAGGCGCGTTGGCGGGAGGGTTGTTATCGGCTGCATCTTGGGTGTTCCACTATTTCGTCCGTGGCGAGAAAATCGCCGCGAAATACGCCCAGAAACAAATTGCCCGGCAACAGGAAGCGGACGCCGCTTCCAAACAAGCCTTTGAGCAGCAATTCTTTGAAATCGGTTTTAGCGAAGGGGTGCGTGCGGCGCGCGAGTTGGATACGGCTTACGACCAACTCAACAACTTCCTCAAGCAAGAGCAGGCGCGCGGCACCGTGGCCCGTTTTCGCACTTTGGCCGACGATTGCTATCGCGAAGGACGGCAACTGCTGCTGCAGGCCTTGGCGCTGAAACGCGCCTTGCGCGCCGTCGATGCCAATGCGCTCACTCGTGAACAGGCTTTGTGGCGCAAACAGGTTTCCGGCATGGCCGCCGATACGCCCGCCGCCCGGTCGCTGCAAACGCGCATCGACAGTCACCAACGGCGGCTCGACCTTTACGCCCGCCGACAAACCGCATTACAAGACTTACTGACCGAATGCGATGTGCTCGAGGCTGCGCTGGAATCAGCCTACCTCGAAGCCGTCGATTTGGTGCGCAGCGACGTCCAGCTTACCCAAACGCAAGGCGCCGCCGCCAACCTCGAACAGGCCGTGCGCGCGGCGCGTCGCGTCGAGGACCGCTTGCGCGGTCTGGAGCAAGGCCCTGACGACCGCGAGGACGACGTCTATCGCGAGGCCGGTTCGTCGGCCAATCTCAACGTTTAAGTGGTGACCGAATGGGTTATCGAACACATCTACCTAAATTGAGCCATTCTTGGCGGCGCACGTTCCCAATCTGTTGGGTTGCAAGCTGTCGTAAAAATGCTCGCCGTACTTTCCCAGTACGCGCGTGCTTTTTGCAACATCCTTCGCACCAACATTTGACGCAACTGCAGCCACCCGAATCGCACTTTTTAGGTTCTCTTCTCAGCCCCGGCGCAACGCGCGCGGCGGACAAAACACAGTACAGGTGGAGGAAACTATGTCTAATGAACAAGTAGGAATCGTGCGCGCCGTGTTTCGGTATTTCCGATATTGGAACTGGAAAAAAGCGCGTGGCATCATTGCCGCCGCCGACGAGCAATTTACCGGTTCGGTCGACGGCATTAACGCCGCCTTTGACATGCACCAGGATAAATTGGTGCGTCAGTACCAAGAACTGCGCGATGCCATTGCCGAGGTTGAGGCGGTGCTGGAAGACAAACGTCACCGTTTGGAGACGTTGAATACCGAAGAGGAAGACCTGCTGCAGAAACGCGACGGTGCCCTTGCGCTGGCCGAACAAGCCCAAGCGAGCGGTGATGAAAAGGGTTACGAGCAGCACGCCACCGCCTTCGAACGCTTCCAAGTTCGCATTGAAGAAATTGAGCTGACGCAGGAACGGCTGCGTAAGGAAGTCGAAGAAACCTCCGGTACCATGGATCGCTACATGCTGCGTTTGCAGGACATGCAGTCCGAAATTCAAAAATTGCCGCAACAAAAAGCCGAAGCGGTGGCCGAACACGTTTCCGCCAACCGCATTATCGAACTCAACGACCGCTTGCAGGGTCTCGAGAACAGCATTGATCGCGGTCCGATCTCGGCCGTGATGGAATCCAACCGCAACTTAACCGCCAAGGCGCGTATTTCCGAAAAGCTGGCCGGCACCGACATTCGCGTGCAGGACAAGGCATACGAAAGCGCCGGCCGCGTGTCGACCGCGCGTTCCAAGATGGAAGCCATGATGGCCGCCCGTCGCGCCGAAAAAGACGGTCCCGCCGCCGAGAAATCGGCCGAAAGCAAAGAGCGGCCGACCATCTAAGCGCCGGCGCCGGCGTCGCCGTTTGTCCCTTTTTAAGCCAATCAGGCGCCGGCACCCACGTGGCCCGTCACCGTGAAGAATAGAGATAGGAGTTAAATTATGTCGCGATCCTTTTTTGCGAAATCGTTCATCCGCTGTGTATTTCTCGCTTGTGTTTTGCTATGTTCCGCCGCCACGCCGGCGCTTGCTAAAGAAAAGTTTAAAGTGGCGTGGTCGATTTATGTCGGTTGGATGCCTTGGCCCTACGCCGAAGAAAGCGGCATCCTCAAAAAGTGGGCCGACGCCCACGATATTGAAATTGAATTGATCCAAATGGATTATGTGGCTTCCATTGAAGCCTACGTTGCCGGCCAGGTTGATGCTTGTGTCATGACCAATATGGAAATGCTCAACATGCCCGCCGCTTCCGGCATCGACAGCACCGCCTTGATTATCGGCGATTACTCCAACGGCAACGACGCGCTTTTGGTGCGTGACGGCCTGACCGCCAAAACCATTAAAGGTCAAGAAATCAGCTTGGTCGAACTGACGGTCTCCCACTACTTGCTCAACCGCTTTCTGGAAAAGAACAAGTTAGAAGAAGACGATGTGCGGGTGGTCAACACCTCCGACAGCGACATCGGCCCGATTTTCCTGTCCAACGACAGTCAAAAAGCCGTGGTGACCTGGAACCCGATTGTCATGCAAATCGAGCAAAACCCCGGTATTTCCAAACTGTTCACCTCCGCCGACATTCCCGGTGAAATCATCGACTTAATGGCCGTCAACACCAAAACGTTGAAAAAGAACCCGGCGCTTGGCAAAGCGCTTGTCGGTGCTTGGTACGAGACCATGGGCGTGATGTCGCGTCGCGGTTCCGATGCCGACAAAGCCTTGGGCGCCATGGCCGGTAAAGCTGAAAGCTCGCTGGTTGAGTTCAAAAGCCAGTTGAAAACGACCGCTATGTTTTACACCGCCGACGCCGCCGTGCAGTATGCCGCCAGCGCCGAAATCAAACGCAACATGGATTATGTGCGTCAGTTCTGTTTCCGCCACGGTCTTTTGGGAGAAGGTGCCGAGAGTGCCGATGTCGTTGGTATCCAATACCCCGACGGCACCATCCAGGGTGATCGCGACAACGTCAATTTCCGTTTCGATACCAGCTATATGCAAATGGCCGCCGACGGCAAGCTGAAACGCTAACCGTTCCGGCCGCGCGGATCGCTTTATCGCGGTCCGCGCGCCACCGCCGTGAAACTGAGGAGGAACATTGAAGTTCCTAAGTATGTATGCCAAATTTGGGCCGGTCACGAGCGCCTTGCTTTCGGCGAGTTTGTTTGTGGCCTGCATTGCCGTCTATTTAACCGCCTCACACCTGCGTCACCAAGAGAACCCCAAAGACAAGGTCATGCCGACCATCGGCAAAATGTGGCAAGGGGTCGAAAACACCGCGTTTAAAGGGGATCGCAAAGGCGATTACCGCCTGTGGGTGGATACTTGGGCCTCGGCCAAACGCCTCGGCTACAGCACCTTATTGCTGGTTTTGGCCGTGTGGTTGGGCCTGCATATGGGTCTTTACCCCTTCTTTGAGGCCGTCTTTTACCGTTTTATTTTGTTTTTCGATAAAGTACCCGCCTTGGCGCTGTTACCTATTTTGTTTATCATCTTTGGCCTAGGTGAGTTATCCAAAGTGATGTTGATTTTGTTGGGGGTCTTTCCCACCATCGCACTCGATACCTACCTGCGCGCCAAAGCTGTGCCGCGCGAGCAGGTCATTAAAGGCCGCACCCTCGGCGCGAGTAGCGCCAAAATTACCTACGGCATTGTCTTGCCGCAAATCATGCCCGACGTGCTCAACACCATTCGTCTCAACTTCAAGGCGATGGTGTTGTTTTTGATCGCGGGTGAATCGCTGGCCGCCACCGCCGGCCTCGGCTACCGCATTTTTGTGGTGCGGCGCTACATCGCGATGGAAATCATTATTCCCTACGTGATTTGGATGAGCCTGTTGGCTTTTGTCGCCGATCTCCTGATTCGCCTGTGGATTAAAAAGCGCTACACCTGGTACCAAGCTCAGTGAGGACCCCATGAACGCCGCACCGCCCATGCTCCATCTCGAAGACGTTTACGTCAGTTATCCCAATCGCCATGGCGAACCGGTCATGATCCTGAATGACATCGACCTCAAGGTCAGCCAAGGCGAGTTTATTACCGTCGTTGGGCCCAGCGGCTGCGGGAAGTCGACGCTGCTTCGTTTAATCCTCGGTGCCGAAGCACCGACGCAGGGCGCCGTCCTGCTCGACGGCAAACAACTCGACGCGCCCAACCGCAACCGCGGCATTGTGTTCCAAAAGTACTCGTTGTTCCCACATTTGTCAGTCGTCGACAACATTATCTTCGGCCTGGACGCCGAAGCGCACGGCATGTTCAAGGGCTGGCTGCAGCCTGGCAAAATGCGGCAAAAACGCCGTGCCTTCCGCGAACAGGCCCAGGTTTATTTGGAACGGATCGGCCTTGCCGACGCCGCTGATAAGTTCCCGCACGAGTTGTCGGGCGGCATGCGCCAACGCGTTGCCATCGCGCAATCGCTGATCATGAAACCGCGCATTTTGCTGATGGACGAACCCTTTGGCGCGCTTGACCACGCCACCCGCACGGAGATGCAGCTTTTCATCCTCGAACAATGGGAACAGGCCAAAATGACCGTGTTTTTTGTAACCCATGACCTTGAAGAAGCCTGTTTTCTGGGTTCACGCGTGATGGTGTTGTCGCAGTACTACCAAACGGATCGCGGTCGCGGCCAAGGCGCCAAAATTGTCGGCGACTTCGGCACGCCCGGCGGCCACCCCAAGCCCACCGATTTCCTCTACTCGGATGAAATGAAACAGATGGTGAACCGCATCCGCCACGAAGGTTTGAACCCCGATTTCCTACAGCACATTAAAGATTTCAACCTCACCCACCGCGACGCTTTCCGCACGGTGGACCCCAAGGAGTGGCAAGGTGAATCCTAAAAAAGACGATCACCGTCCCGGCTTCCTGACCCAACTCAGCAGCGAGTACAACACGCGCCGCAAGAACCTGATCCTGTTAACCGGCGACACCTACGGGTTGTTTTGGAGCCAGGTCGCGAGTTCGTTTTTATCCTTGGAACAGTTGTTTGTGCGCGAGTTGTCGCAGAAGTTCAACGTGGTTTTGATGGACATCGCCTCGGGTTTGCGGTTCCCCAACAAAAGTACAGAGGCCGAAGTGATTCGCGTCAGTGAGTCGACCGACGGGCTGACCGTGCCCAATAACCGCGTCAAAACGATGCGCACCATGTTGGCCTC
This sequence comes from Holophagae bacterium, assembly GCA_030429565.1. Taxonomy (GTDB): domain Bacteria; phylum Acidobacteriota; class Holophagae; order Acanthopleuribacterales; family Acanthopleuribacteraceae; genus Acanthopleuribacter. The sequence goes on from JAUIFE010000005.1 coordinate 423,102, forward strand.
GAGTGCGCACAACCCGTTACAGGCGTTGGTGCTTTTGCAGGGCATCGCCGAGGCGTTTCAGCGCGTGCGCCGCATCGAAGAAGGGGTGCGTCCCTTGTGTGTTTTGTTTAAGTTTGGCGGCGCTTTATTTCCCACCGGCGGCTACGACCGGCTCAGCGAAATCGACCGCCAGCGCTTGGTGTTTTTCCTCAACTGGGTGGGGGATCCCGGCTTTCAGGACAGCCCGGAACTGTTGATTCTGATCAACCACACCAAAAGTGAGGTCAACCAGAAGGTGTTGGCCTTGCCCAACGTGGCCCACGTGGAAATCAACTTGCCGGACGAACGCGAACGCGCCTTTTTCATCGAGCACTTTGTCGAACAGAACCCCGGTTTGCGATTCGCCGGCGGGCGCAAACGTTTTGCCGCCGATACCGCCGGTTTGACCCTGGGCAATCTCAACGAATTAATGTCGGTCGGCATGGCTGAAGGCAAAAAGATCACGCGCGAGCAGGTGGTCGGCGAGGTGAACCGCATTGTTCAGGCTCAACTCGGCGACATTGTCAAAGTGACTTACCCCAACCACACGCCCGCCGACATCATCGGCAACGACGCCACCCGCGAGATATTTACCGAACTGTTTGAACGCTGTGAAACGCTGGATACGGCTGTGCCCGCCTTCATTGTTTCGGGTCCCAACGGTGCCGGTAAAACCTTTCAGTTGGAAGCCTTTGCCGCTGCCTCGGGGCGGGTTGTGATCGAGTTGGCCGGCATTCGCGGCAGTTACTTCGGCGAAACCGATCGTTTCTTCGAGCTGCTGCGTTGGCACATTCTCACGCTCGGCAAAATCCTAATTTTGGTCGACGAAGCGCACACCGCCTTCGGTTCCATCCACGGCGGCTCAACCCACGCCACCGAAAAACGCCTCGCCGGCAACGTCATTAAAATGATGGGTGATCCGCGTTTCCTGGGTAAAGTGGTGTGGGCGATGATGACTTCGCGACCCGATTTGTTGGATCCCGATATTAAAAGCCGTGCGCCGGTGCAGGTGCCGATTTTCGACCCGGAAGGCGAGGTGCGCCAAACCTTTGTCGCCGAAATGTTTAAACGCAAAAAAATCGTGCCTGCCGATGAGAGCTGGGAAGCAATTATGGCCAAAACCGACTACTATTCGGCGCGCGATTACCGCAATTACACGGCGGAGATCTTGGCGACGCGCAAGCGCAACCCCGCGATCACGCCTTTGGAAGTGCTGCAGCGCTGGTCGGCCAGCCGCAGCATTAACGCGCAACGCGAGTACCAATCGCTGATTGCGGCCCAACACAGCAGTTACCCCGAGCTGTTGCCGGAACGCCTGCGTGGCTGGAGTGACGGCGAACTGGCGCACGCCACCGAGCAATTGCGCGCACGCTTATCCTAAACAGATCCGTTCGTGCCGGTGCGAGCTGCTCGTTTTTGCCCGGCGAGGCTGTAGCTCGGCTTTGAGGCGACGGCAACCGCGCTGCCACAGTCGTTTTACGCGAATGACGGGAATCTTAAGCAGGTCGGCGGTTTCGCTGATGGTGAAACCGGCTTGGCCGCGCAGCACCAAGACCGGATGCTCTTCCGCCTCTTGCCTGCGGCACTTCGCCAGACCTTCCTTGACGGCCTGCATCATGTGGCAGGGCTCTGGTGTCGTCGGTTCCCAATCGCCTATGGCTAAGTGCGGCCGATCGCCGCCCTGTTTAAGCGTGCCGTGGCGGCGCTGGTGGTCGATTAGGAACCAAGCCATGAGTTGGGCGCACAGGGCGTGAAAGTGCCGGGGATTGCAAATGGTTAACTCGGGTTTGCCGACCAGCACGAGGTAGATCTCGCTTATCAGCTCATCCGCTTCGAGATGGTGGCGCAACTGGCGGCGATGTAGTTGGCGGTTGGCAATGCGGCGTAAGGCGGTATGTTCTTCGGTGAACCAGGCAGCCAAAGCGCGCGTTGCCGTGGATTGCGACGGCATCGTTTGTGTGTGTGAGTTGGATGGTTGCACCTGCTCCTCCCGACGGCCGGGGTCCCGGCTCTATTAAGGGAAAGGTGCATTTGGCTGCAAACGTTCACCGCGATGGCACAAATTTTCCGAAATCTCACTTGTCTTGGCTGTCGCGCATTGTGTTGACCGGCCGTTTCAGTGAGAATGAAGCACAACCAAAACCCAGGCGGATGCGTTCCGCCACCAAGGAAAACCGGCCATGGCGTATGACACCGATCTCGCGATTCGCATAGAGGCGGCATTACACGGACGACCTGAGTTCGCAAAAATCAACATGTTTGGCGGCGTGGCCTTCATGCTAAACGGCAACATGTGTGTCGGCATCCACAAAGACGCTCTGGTGGTGCGTTTGGAGCCGCAAACGGCGGCCGACTATCTCAGCCAAGACGGCGTCACCCCTTTTGATATCACGGGACGGCCGATGAAGGGTTGGCTGATGGTGGCAGCCCCGGCGATGGCCGACGCGGCCGCTCTGAAGCAATGGCTGGATCGTGCCGAAGCCTACGTGGCGACCTTACCGGTGAAGCAGCCTAAGGCCAAAAAGGCGAAGGCCCAAAAGACGAAAGCGGGCAAGATTTAGGCTTGCGAGCCGTCGGCCGGCTGCGCCGCCGCCAAGCGTGGTAGCGGTTGGTAGGCCAACAGCAAGGGTGGCAGGTAGAGTGGGGCGATAATGGCGGCGGTGATCAAAATATCCGAAGGCGGGTGGTATTGCTGATACACCATGAGCGCCGAGTAGGCGACCCAAATGATAGGCCAAACGGCGGAATAACGTCGGGTCATGAGGGTTAAGAGGATGGTGGTGACCAGCACGACGGCGGTGTGGGTGCTGTAATCAAAACCCAGCGATAGGGCGATGAGCGTGGCTTGATCAATGGCGCGCAACCCATAGGCCAGCGCCATGCCGTAAGCGGCACCGCAGAGGCCAAAGGCGAAAAGGTAATATTGCTTGCGGTGGCAAGCACGGAAGATAACGAAAAGCCCAATGGTGGCGAGCACGGGGAAGACGGCGTCGGCGACGGCGTCCAGTCGTTCATAGGTCAACACGGCTGAGTCCTTGTCCATTCGGTGCAGGGCACCTTACGATAAAATTTTGGTGCGCGACGAGCCGTGCGGTCCATCAATAGGGGACGGCAATGATAAAGCTGTCGGCGGCCTCGCGTCGGCGATCGGTGCGGGTTGGTCCGGCCAGGGTGGCCCGGCCAGGGTGGCCCGGCCAGGGTGGCCAAAAGATAAAGCAGGTCCGATGGAAATACCAGGTTCTTGGGAGTTAAGGTCCTGGTATTCCCACGGGAAGGGAAGTTAGCCCGGTTCACGGCGCCAGGGTCCAAGGGGAGATGAGGACCTCATGCGTCGACGGGCTGGGTGGATCGCAAGGATCACAGGATCCACATCGAGCTATCGCAAGGTTGGTGCCAGGTCCTTTTGACGATGCGAGGCGAGTGATTTAGGGTGTTTTTGTTGGTTGGTGGTTATAGATTTGTGGTTTTTTAACGGCCTGTTGACGCTTGTGGTGGAGACTGACGGCCGGTTGACACTTGCCCAAATAATGACACCTAGGCGTCGAAACAGTGACAGACAATGGGGTTAGGTTGATGTACCTGGTCGGCGATGCTGGACGGTAATTTCGTTGCTCTCCTGCGTGCATTCAAGGTGCAGGTTGGTGGCGGCGAGGTCGGGATGCGCCACCAAAAAGCGCGCTATTGGATTGATGACGGCCTGCTCCACGGCACGTTTCAAAGGCCGGGCACCGTACCTGGCGTCATAACCCCGTTCGCATAGCCAGGCCGGCAAGTGTTCCGACCACGACAGGGTGATACCGCGTTCGCGGATACCGTCGCGTTCGGCCATTTTGGCGAGGTGCATGGCTGCAATGCGGGCGACCGCTTCTTTACTCAAAGCTGGGAAGGGCACGATGTGGTCGATGCGGTTGACGAATTCGGGTCGGAAAAACTTCATGGCGGTTTGCAGGAAGGACGGCGCATTGCCGTCGCCGTAGCCGACCGTGGCCGTGCGTTCCGTACCGATGTTGGAGGTCATCATGATGATGGTGCTGTTGAAATGGGTGGCGCGGCCGTAGCGGTCTTTGAGGCGGCCTTCGTCGAGTAGGCCGAGCAACATATCGAACACGTCCGGTGCCGCTTTCTCGATTTCATCGAAAAGGACCACGCTAAACGGATGGCGGCGCACCTGGTTCAACCAATCGGCGCTGAGACCGTCGCTTTTCGACAGCAAGCGCCAAGACGAGCCGTGTTGGGCGTATTCGCTCATGTCGAGACGAATGAGGCGCTGGTTTTTGTCCTCGCCATGGCCGAACAAATAGGCGGCGGTTGCTTTGGCGCATTCGGTTTTACCGACGCCGGTGGGGCCGCACATGAGGAACACACCGAGCGGGCGCGCCGGATCGTTGAGGCCGGCTTTAAAGGTGGTGATGACGTCGGCGACATGACGACAGGCGGCGTCTTGGGCGACGACGGATTGTTGCAGAGCGGCGTAAACCTCGGCCCAATCGAGCGGTTGGTGAATGTCCAGCAGTTGTTTGGGCAGGCCGGTTTTTTGCAGGAACAGGGTGACCGCGTCGGCGACGGTGACGGTGTCAGTTTCGCGACGGGCTTGCTGTTCAAACAGCTCGGCGAGGAAACGCACCGGCTCGGCGGGGAAGGGGTGGTAGGGCTTGAAACGTTGGAAAAGGTCGTCGACGGTTTGATCGAGCATCGAGGGGGGTGTGAAGCGGTGGCGTTCGGATTCAATCTGCAGGGCTTTGCGCATGATTTCAGCGCGTTGCGTCGCATCAAAGTCGGGCAGCGCAAGAATGTCGAACACATCGGCAAAGGCCGGCAGCAAGCGGCGGCAGGCTTGCAATTCTTCGGCGGTTGCTTCAACCACCAAACGCAGCTCACCTTGTTTGAGGTAAGGCAGTAAAAAAGCAGCGATGCTTTCACTCGGTTCTTCTGCACCGAGGCGAACGAGGTCAATGAGGCTGTCAAAACACAAGATACAGCGGTTCTCTTGGATTTGCTCGATGATTTGTTCGAGGCGCGCTTCCCATTCACCCAAATACTTCATGCCGGCGAGAATCCGGCCGGCGCGCGTCATCCAAAATCGTGGGACCTGATTGTTTTCGCGGTTATCAGGGCGCGCGTTGCGTTTGATGGTGCGCGCAGCCTGAACCAAAACCGTGGTTTTTCCGCTGCCGGACGGCCCGAGCAGCAAGAGGCTGTTGGTATCTTGGTGAAAGCGTGTGACCAAGTCGGTGATAACAGCTTCACGGCACCAGGCATTGCCGTATTGGCGTTTGACATCGCGCGAATCCAAGTGGTCGGCGGTTTGGCTCAAAGCCTGCGGCAGCGGGGCGGTTTCATTGGAGGGGTCGATGGTTTGCTGGACCAAGATTTTGTCGAGTTCCACCTCGCCGGCCAAAAATAGGCGGCTGACTTGGGTTGGGTTGAAGGAGGCGAGGTGGGCCTGGACAGCGCGGGAAAGTGATGCGTGAAAATCCGCTTCTTTATCGTAAAAGAAGTGGAGATCGAGGATGGGAACAAAGGCGGTGGGTGTGTCGTAATAGACGGCCTTGACCACTGCTAGGCGTAACCGCAGCGTTTGGCCGGCGGGAATCGCCATATTGCGATGTGGGTAACCGGGACGAACGGTAACCGCTTCAAACAGCAGTTGCGGGTCTTCCAGTTCTTCATGGTATTCGCCCGTTTTCACCGCATGGCGGGCGGCATCCTGCAACTGGGTTTTGGCTTTGCGTTTGGCGTCGGCGTAGGCCACCAAGTTCCCGTCGGGCTGCAGCAAATAAGCAACAATGCGGTTGGCGGCATGGCGGTAGTAGACGACCGGAATGCGCATCGTACTCATGGCTGAACTCCTTGGATACGGCTGACCATGGCCAGTTTAAGGGCGCGGATTATAAAGGTTTTGCCAGGGTTGGTTTTGACCGTGGTCATGAGACCGGTGGTGCCACTGAGCACCAGTTCATTGCTGTAGAAGCGAATGATCGGTGGTGTTGCGTTCGCTGCAGCGCCGGCGTTGCCGTGCGACAATAAGCGGTCCAGCAGGATTTCGTGGGCGCAAAACCACATGTCCTTAATCCAGCTCGTGACGTCGGAAACGGCCGGCGGTACCGGTATGGCGCGAATCAGCGAATAATGTTCACCCCGTTCACTAAAATGAACATGGATCCCGTCTTCGAGCGCCGCCCAGTGTTGGGCGTGCGGGCCTTCTAGCAGAAGCGTTGTCAGATCGCGTGATTGGGCGTCGGGTAAGTAGGAAACGTTCATACTCGGCAATGCGGCAAAGCCGTCTTTGTCGCCGAATCCCAGGGGTAAGTATTGCGGCGACTCCGTGCCGGTTAACGGCGTTCCGAGCAACAGGCAGCGCTCCTGTTCGGGTTGCCGGGGCAGCGCCAGAAAACACTTCAAGAGGGCGGTTGCTTCTAGGAACCGGCGCCGACGGGTGGTGCGTCGGTAATGAAGTGGGTCACCGATGGTGCGGTGCGCGTTCATCCAGGTGTGCATTTGGTCGGCGCAGTCACGCGCTTCTAAAAGGTCGTTTCCTTGTAAGTGATTGGGAAGCAGGACGATTTGTTGGTGGTCTTGCGGAATCGGCCGCGACAGGTAGGCGCGCTTCGGCGAACTGGTGGGTTCGCGCAAATCGGCTTCGATTTCGGTGACCTCGTCAAAACGACGCCGGCAATCGAGCAGCAATTCGCGCAGGCAGAAGTACATGATTGTGTCAGGGCTGTCGTCGCCGAATGATAAACCGTCGGTCGGTTCAAGCGCATCAATGCGCGTGGCCAAAGCTTCCAAGTCGCGGTGGGCGGCGTCGCTATCGAGATTGCCACTCAGGTCAAAGGGTGGGGTGCGGCGTGGTGCGGCCTTGAGGCTAAAGCTTTGCAGGTGGGCGTCGGCATTGCCGTCGGACCCAATGCGTAACATCAGGGGGGCACCCGGCGATTTGGTGCTGAGGATGCGGCCGAGTGGCACCGCCAATCTGCGTTCGACGGTGCGCTTCAGGGCGCGCGCGCCGAGGCTGGGCTGGTAACCTTCCCGCGCCAGGTCATCGAGAAACGAAGGGTTGAGCGTGACGATACAGCGGCGGCGGCGCAAACCGTCGCGCTGTAACAAACGTTCGATTTGCAGTTCGGCGATGGCGTGCATGTGTTCGCGTTGCAGCGCTTGAAACGGCACAATGGCATCGAATCGGTTGTAGAATTCGGGTCGGAAAAACTGGCGTGCGGCGCCGCGGTAAACGGCCTCCGTGCCGCGTTGTTCGCCAAAGCCCAGGCTGCCACCGGCTTCGCGCGCACCCAAGTTCGAGGTCAGGATGATGATCGTGTTGCGGAAATCGACCGTAAAACCGCCGGCATCGGTCAAGCGTGCCTCACCGAGTACTTGTAACAGCAGGTCGTATACCGAGGGATCGGCTTTTTCGATTTCGTCGAACAACACCACTGAAAACGGGTTTTGTCGCACCGCTTGCGTCAACAAGCCGTTGGGGTGGCGGAAATCGCCGACCAGGCGTGCGGCCGCATCGACATTGTTGTATTCGTTCATGTCAAAACGCAGCAAACGCGTTTCGTCGCCGTAGAGGTAGCCGGCCGTCGCTTTGGCGAGCTGGGTTTTACCGACGCCGGTCGGTCCCAGGAAGAGCAAACTGCCGAAGGGTTTACCGGGATCGTTGAGCCGCGTTTTGGCGCGCAAGATGATATCGGTGACGGCGCTGACGGCGTTGTCCTGGCCTATGACTTGCGCGGCTAATGCCTTTTCAATGTCTTCGCGCGGCAGGCTTGCTTCTTGGTCGAGAAAGGCGAGGTTGAGGCCGCTTTTGGCCTGAAAACAGAGGTTGACCTGCCTTTCGCGCACCCAATTGCCGGCATATTTTTGGCTCAGTAGGGTCAAAAGTGTCACGCCGCGGCCGGGAAAGACGCGATTCCCCTCGAAGCGTTTGGTCAGGCGAATGACATGCTGTACCGAACCTGGTTCAAAGATGATCGACGACTGTTGTTCGAGCGCGCGCACCGAACTGAATAACACACCGAAGGTACGGCGCAGGTCCGGCTCTTCCAGCCGAATGATTTGAAAGAGTTCACAAAAGCCGCGATCCCATTCCTGCAATTTCCGCCATTGGGAAGGGGTGGTTTCCGCGATAAACGAAAGGCTGCGTTCCTCTAAAAAGGTTTTGAGCACCAAGGCGGCGTTGAGGTCACTTTGCGCCGAGAGACCGGCGCGGAACAAGCCGGCCAAATCGTCGCAAACATAGGTGTGCTGATGTTTCTGCATGTGTTTCACAATTGATAGCAGCCGCTTTTCCCACTGGCCGACATAGGACATGCCGCTAATCAAACGTTGCGGGGCAATGTGCCATACTTGTTGTTTGCTTTTATCTTTGTTGGGCGGCCGCTCGGCCACCCATTGCCGCACCAATTGCGACTTACCGACGCCCGGCGGACCAATGATCAGTAGCGGCGTGTGGTTTTTAACGGCGCAAAAGGTTTGCAGCTTTTGCAGCGCGGCCGGATGGCAATAGGGACGCGGCTGCTCGCGTTTTTCCCAATTCAAGCAGGTCCCGACTTTGTTGAGCTCTTCGGCGCCGCTTTTCACTTGGTCGCTGCTTAGGGCGATGCGTTCATCCTTGGCTTTTGCCGGTGCCTGGCGGTTGCTCGTCACCGTCAGGTCAAGCATTTTGATCCATTCCTGGCCGCGCGGTTTGAGCGACGCTAAGTCCGAAATCAACCCTTCTTTTTCCCGTTGCCGCAGGTGCCCGGTCAGCGCCTTTGTCGCCTCCTGCTCAAGCAGGCTGTCCTTGGGCAGGATGAACCACAACTTGGGGAAGGCCGGCAGCATGGCGACTTGGTGGTCGAGATGCTGAAATAAAACGACCAGCGCGTTGATTTTTAGTGAACCCAACTTGAGCTCGATGCGCAGGTTAAGCGGCTGTGTTCTTAGGATCGGTGAGAAGGTATCCAGGTGGAAATCTTTGTGGCAGAAGCGACGTGCTTGCCGGTTGTATTCCTTGTAAAGGTCGCGTCGCAAGCGATCCATCACGCCTGCATAGGTTGCGTGGCGCGCGAAAGCCTGACGGCCAAACAAGGTGCCCGCTTCATGCCAATCAGGTCGACCACTTTCACTGCAGCGAACCACATAGATGGGAATCGATAAGTTCATGGTTCAAATACCTCCGCCAGGGTCTCCAACAACCAAATACGGTGCAGGGTTGTTAGGGCCTCTGACCAGTTGGCGATTTTCCTTATTGTCACTTGGGGTAGATCCCGATCTTGAATGACACCGTATTTGGTCAGGTAGTTGCGACGAACAGGTCGGATTTTGGGGGGCGGGCCGACCACGCCTTCCGGCGGTGTGTAATCGACGACTTTCTTGCGCGACCCGTCGACGCGGACAAAATTTTCGTCTTCATCCCAAATGTGGTAATTGCTTTCTCCCGCGAACCAAATGCCGGCGTTGGGGCCGTCGATCTCGAGTGCCAAGCCGTGGATGGGATCGGGGTGCTCGGCAAGCAAGCGCGCAAATGTGGCTTCATCGCCGACGCTCACATCGGCCTGGGGCCGGCGCAGGAAGATATTTCGTTCTGCCAGAGCCGACCTGCGTTTGGACTGCTCGCCGCTCGCCGATTTTTTTCCTTCCGCCGCGGGGGTCGCCGGCTGTGTGACGTCGCTCTTTTGGAACGCGCTCGTTGGGTTCTGTTCCTTGGTAAAGTACAGCGTCACCGCCACCTTCATACCCGCTGAAAAACAGGCGGCAACATAAATCCCGGCCATTTTTTCAATTAGATCCCGTTTCGGTCCAAACAGGCCCAGCACCATGTGATCGGGCTCTTTGATTTGATAGCGATAGAAGGTGATCAGTTGCGCAAGGAACCTTTCCTTAAACTGGGGCAGGGTACCGTGCTTGGGTTGGGGTTCAACGGGGAAGCCGTGCCATTTTTCCTGACAATAATCCTCGAATTCTCTGAGGTCGTTTAAGAAGCGGTCGAGGTTTTGCAATTGGCCTGTGATGAGCTGGATCTGCTGGTGCAACTCGGCGCGGTCCCAAAGGGGTTTGGTTTTGGGGTTCTTGGCGACGGCTTTCAGGTGGCGTTGCAAGCGGTAGTTGAGGCTTTCCAGACGGCCGCGAACGCGCTCAATTTGGGGGCTTAGCGCCATCGCCTCGGCTTGACGGCGTAAGCCGCGGATCTGGGAAAGGAACCCCACTGTAACCCCGGCGGCAGCATTGTCTTTCATTTGTGTCTTGAGCGGCACATCGCCGATGACGACGCCGTCCGGCCCCATCTCGGCTGTGAAACCGGCGATCCCCTTGAGGTCGCCGCGTGCCATGCGTGCCGCTAAGGGCAACGCCAGGTGTTGGTCGACCGCGCGTTTGAGTGCCCGTGCACCCAACTTGGCGTCGTATCCTTTGTCGATCAGGGTGTCGACCACCGCTTCATCCACTGTCAAACTGAGATCGTTTTCACTGAGGCCCGCGCGTCGTTTGAGTTTGGCCAATTCGAGTTGGGTCACCGCCGCGATATCGTCGCGGCTTAGTCCGTGGAAGGGCACTATGACATCAATGCGGTTATAAATTTCCGGACGTAGGAAGCGGCGCACCTCGTGGGTAAAATGTTGTTGGGCCGGGTCTTTGTGGCCGCTGTCGCCGACCATGGCGATGCGGCCGCGATCAAAGCGTTCCGCGCCCAGGTTGCTGGTCATGATAATAACGGTGTTGTCAAAGCGCGCCGTGCGGCCGTAATCGTCGGTTAAGCGCGCATCGCCGAGGATTTGTAGCAACAAATCGAAAAATTGGGGGTGGGCCTTCTCGAATTCGTCAAAAACGACCAATGAAAAAGGCTGTTCGCGCACCAGGGCTGTTAGCAGGCCGGCTTCTTTGGCGTCGCCCGCCAGCAGGCGACGGACCCCGATTTCGTCGGCGTACTCGCTCATGTCGAAGCGGGTTAGGCGGTCCTCGTCGCCGAACAAGCGTTTGGCCAGCGCCTTGGCCGATTCCGTTTTGCCGACGCCGGTGGGTCCGATGAATAACAGCGAACAAATCGGTCGGCCTGGCTGCGTCAGTCGTGCTTTGACGGTGGCCAACATGTCGACCATGTGCCCGATGGCGCGGTGTTGGCCGATAATGGCGCTTTCAAAGAAGGCGCGCGTTTCCGACAGCGACATGGGCAACTTGCGGTCGAGAATAAAAGGAGGCAGGCCGCTCACCTGGCTAAAGCGCTCTATGATGTGGCCTTCCTCGATTTTTTCGCCGCGTGCCGTTTCCAGGCATAGGTTGTCGAGGAAACGCATGAGCGGTCCCGGTTGGGCCGAGTAGGCCGCAAAACGGCCAAACAACTTGACCAGCATCCTGCGCGCCGCCGGGGTAATCGTCAGCCCAAAGCGTTTTTGCCGAAAATCGGCGGCCGCCTCGAGGATCGCCTGGGTTTGGCCCGCATCGGGTTCGTCGATGTCGATGCGCTCAAACGCCTGCAGCAAGTTCGGCTCTTTCTTTTCCAACAACAGGTAGTGTTCCGACGTGCACTCGCAAATCACCGCCAGGCGCCCAGAGGCAATGTGCGGCCGCAGAAAGGCGGCGATGCCTTGCTGCACGCTCACACTCTGACCCACGTTGCTCAATTCAAACAGCGAGCCCAGCAGCAACACGTAGTTTTTGCTCGCCGCCGCCTCAATCATTTCGTTGACCACCTCTTGCCATTCGCCGAAGCCGCTGCGTCCCGCAATCAAACGCGCACCGTTGGTTTCGAAAAACTTGAAGCGGGCGAACCCCTTCGCCGTTTGCCGTTGAATCATTTCGCGTACAATCGCACTTTTTCCCACACCCGACGGCCCGACCAACAAAATACCGCAGCGGTTTGTGCGCAACAGCGCATCGCCAATGCGTTGGATTTCGGCGTCGCGGCCAAAGGTCGGCAGCGCGTTTTTGTCGCGCTCCAGCCGGCGTGCATTCCCTTCAACCGGGCACTTCTTTTGGGCCTGCTCGCCTTTGAGGCGAGCCAAGGTGCTGGGAAAATCCAATTCGATATTCAGATGATCAAGCGTCACCTCTTGGCTCTGGCTTTCCGCCACTAATTGCTGCAAATCTCGGCTTGCACCGATGCGCAGCAGGTAGCGCTTGATTTCACTTTCGCCGCGTTCTTCCCACGACTCCGCGTCGCGGCTGGTGAAGGATAGTTCGAGCCAGGGTACGAAGCCTACCCAGTAATCGCGGCCCTCCGGCTGCGTTTTGCGATAACGGACAACCGGAAAAGGGATCGCCAGACTTTTGCTCCAAGACACGTTTTCGTGATGGGCCGCGACGGCAATCGTCAACCGTTCCACCGTCGCGTCCTCGGCACTGAGGTTTTGGGCGTAGTGGTCGCTTTGATCATTAGGCAAAGCCGTTTCCAATAATGTTTTGAGTTTGCTGAGCGCCTGTTCGGGGTAGTGGCCGATGGACGTATATCGGACGTTGAAAAGGCTACTCGCCAAAAAACGATCTTCATCGAGCTGTGCCAACACGACGGATAGGCGGTACGAAATACGCGACATGGGTTTCCTTTGTGGCCTGTTTACTGGGAAATGGTCAATGAGACGATGCGTCCCTTGCTTTTAAGCGCAAAATGACGTTGAATCCGGTTACTTAATACGAAGATTTCTCTTGCGTCGGCGTTTGCGGTCCGTACTCGAGCTTTTCGGCGAGGAAGGGCAAGACCAGATCGATCGGGTGCGGGCAGTCGTCGTGGCCGCAGGGGACTTCCTGGTAACGGACGTCGGCGGCCAAGTCGCGTAACTGACGGGCGAAATGGATGGGAATCAGGGTGTCTTGCGTACCGTGATAAATGAGCAGCGGCTGCTGAAACGCCGCCACGATCTTTGTATTGTCGAAGCGATCACGCAGTAAAAACCCGGGTTTGCGATGGTGAACCACCAAATCGCGCAAGCTCGCAAAACCCGATTCAAGGATCAGGGCCGCAATCGGGCGCTCCGCCGCCAACACACCAATGGGGCCCGAGCCGATTGAGCGACCCCAGGCCACGATTCGGGTGGCATCGATGTCGTCGCGAGCCGCCAGCAGGTCATAGGCGGCCAACACGTTGCGCCGCAGGCTGTCGTAGTTGGCACTGCCGGTTGCCTCGCCATAACCGGGAAATTCCAGCAACAACACCGAATAGCCGTGGCGCGGGTATTGTCGGAAGGTTTCAAGAAACCAATGGGCGCACTCGCCGTTGCCGTGGGCAAAGAGGATCACGGGGCGCCGGTCGGTGGCGGCGGTGGCCGCGTTGAGGAATAATCCGTAACCCTCGGTCAAGTCGAGGCGGATCACGTCGTCCGGCAGAGGCTGGGGCAGGGGATCCTCGGGCGCGGGATACAAAATTTTGCGCTGCAGGAAAAACAACAGCAGCAGGTGCAAGGCCACGGCAATGGCAATCAATTTTATGGCGCGTAACAAAAACGCTAAAATAGGCGTTGCGAATTCCATGATGGACTTGGCCTCGGCGGGGTTTCCTTCATCAAACACCATCAAGGTAAGGTTGCCAAGCTTCTTTTGGGAAACGCCGCGCCTCATTCGTTGACGCCTTATCTGCCTTGATGTGCCCTCTTTGTGCTAATCACCGTAATTAGAGGACGGTCATTTTGGTTTGTTTCACCTTCATTGTTTTATTTGGATTGGGCCAAATCGCGCCGCCGTCCACCTACCAAGGGCAAACCATTGAAGATTTGCCCGCTGTTGCCGAAGCCGACATCGACTTGGGTTTGTGGGCCTTGGTGATTGCCAAGCAGGTGCAGCCCGAGCTCGACGTGACCCGTTATTTACGTGTGCTCGATGAAACCGCCGCCGCCGTGGTGCGCGGCCTGCCGGCCGGTGATGACGACATGGCCAAACTCATGATCGCGCAAATGGTGATTTACCAACCCGGTTGGTGGAACGAGCAGCGCGTTTATCGCTACGATCAAAGCGATCCGCTGGGCGATAAAGGTGACAACCGCTTGCTCAGCACCTATATCGATACGCGCTTGGGCAATTGTGTCAGTATGCCTACGTTTTATATGGCGGTGCTGCAGCGCGTTGATCCCGGCCTTGAGTTGTACGGTGTGGAACTGCCGCATCACTTGTTTTTCCGCATGCGCAACCGGCAAACAGGCGCCTGGGTCAATATGGAAGCGACCAACGGTACCACCGCTCGCGATGTCTGGCTGGCTCGGCAAACCGGGGTGAGCGAGGCGCAAATCAAATCCGGCTTTTACATGAAAAACCTTACTAAGAAACAGTATTTGGCCGTGTTGATGCGCGATTTAGAGGGCCGTGCGGTGGCCGCCGGCGACTGGTCGGAAGCCTTGCGTCTGAATGCCTTGATCGAACGCGTCGATCCCGACGCCGTGTGGGTGCGCGTCAACCGCGCCGCCATTTTGCACCTGCAGGTGGAGGCTATGGTTAAGGCGGCGGAGGCGAGCGGCCGACCGCTGACCGCCGAACAAACCGCGCTTGCTCGAGAAAAAAGTGCGCGTGGTGAACAACTTTTTGCGTGGGCACGGCAACGCGGTTGGTCGCCGCCGGCCCCCGACGAGCGGCGTAAATACTTGGAAAGGTTATCGCAAACACCCGAATAACGCCGATCCTTGGTTTGTTGTTTTTGTCGATGGGTCGGTTTTGTTGCACTCGCTTGGTTGTTGTCGGGCGGAATAAAGCGTAAGATAAACAATAAATTCACACCGCTAAAGTCGCATCAACCACTGACGCCGTTGTCGACGGCAATTAACCCGCGCGCCCCGGTCGCGCCGTCCTTTTGCGAGGCGCTTGTGTCCCTGCGGATTTCATCGTTTTTTGCGCTTATCGTCGGCTGTTGCGGCCTTGTGTCGGCCGGCGTGTCACTGAGTGGGGATGCCAAGCATCGCGGCGAGCAAGGCTTGCGTATCAGCGGTGGTCGTGCGCCTTTTGAAATCATTGCCGACAGCACCGAGCCGCTGCAGCGCTTGCGGGTGCGCTTCTACCTGCGCGTGCGCGATCTGGAACTTTCCGAGGGGACGACGGTGACGCTGCTCCAAGGTGACGGGTCGCAACTAGGCTGCTTGGCGGTTTCGGTCGGCCGTGTCGACGGCACCTTGCGTTTGGGTTGGTCGGCCGCCGTGGACGGCGGTAGCGTGCAACAGGTTACCCCCAGTCAGGGCCCCGCCCTCGCCGCTTCCTGGCAGGCACTTGAAGTGGCCTGGTCCGCCGAGGCCGGCGGCGGCTCGCTCCAACTTTGGCTCAACGATGTCGCGCTTGCCCCACTCACCGACCTTACCAATGGTTCTTGTTTGGTTACTACTTTGCGCTTGGGTTTGCCAGGCGTTGAACCCGGCGCTTTTAGCGGGTTTCTCGATATTGACAGTTTCGTTTGGCGGGATCGTGGCGAGATCGGCACTTTATCCTTTGACCCCGTCCAAATCATTGCTTACACCGCCGCTTGGCCCGCCGATCACTCGGTCCTTTTTCTCGCCGGCCTGGTCGGTGAAGCGTCCTCCTCCGTCTCAAAAACTTCAGCCGACGCTCGGCTGCCTACCTCTGAAACTGAAAAGGATGGTTTCCATGAACATTAAATCCTGCTTCCTTGTGGCGGCGTTGCTGGGTTGGTCGGCGTTGGCGCAAACCCCAAGCACCGAAACGCCCGCGACCCAGACCGGCATTCAGGTCCACGGCGTTTGGACCATTCAAGTCTTCGAGCCCGATGGCCGTGAGGTTTCCTCCAAAACCTTTCACAACGCCCTGGTCGGCGCGAGTTTTTTAACCAGTTTCCTCAATGCCGAGGTGGTCAGTGGCGGCGGTTATTTGGTTCTGGAAACGGCGGCGGGTAGCGGCGGCCCCTGTGGTGGTCCCTGCCACATCGGCACCAGCGCGCTCAATGCCGGCATTACTTTTCAAGCGACCAACCTGGTTACCAGCTATCAAGGGACCAACTTTGAGACCCTGCAAATGGTGGGCAGTGTCACCGCATCCAGCAATGAGACCATTGGCGCCGTCGCTTCATGGTTTTGCGTGTGCAACGCCGCCACCACGACCGCCACCCAGTGCGCCGCGCAGCCTTCCTCATGTGGGGCTTTTACCCGCAAGGTTCTCGCCTCGGGCATCGCTGTGACCGCCGGCCAAATTGTTCAAGTAACCTTGGAAATCACCTTCTCATAACCGGCAAAAGGCGGAACCTGCCATGAAAGGATGCGCGATCATTGCGGTCTTTTGGGCCGTTTGCCTGGGGTTGTGGGCGCAGCAAGCCGACCTGCAGGTGAACCTTGCGGCGGCGCCGACCCCGGCTGCCTTGGATGGGGAATTGGTGTATACCGTCACGGTCACCAACGCCGGTCCCGATAGCGCCGCCGATGTGTCGACGGTGCTGCTGTTGCCGACCGGCACCGATTTGGTGTCGCACCAACCGGCCGGTGTCTACAACCAGGAAATGCGCAGCCTGACCTGGAGCGAAGCATCGTTGGCCATTGGCGCCGGCTTGAGTTACACCGTGCGGATTGCGCTGCCGCTGCGCAGTGTCGGCAGCCAAATCGAAATCAACTCCCTCGGCTACGACGGCCAAGGCGAACCCAGCGCCATGCTGCGCGTCTTACCTGGTGCCACCCCGCTCGATTTACTGCAAAACCTGCCCGCGGTGACGGAACCGACCGGGCTGGTGCAGACGGGTGACGGCACTTTTTACCTGCTTGATATAGGGGACGCCGCGCTTACCGCCGGTGGCGACGTGCCGCAAACCGATGGTCGTTTGATGCGCCTCGAGCCCGAAGGCGCCGTGGCCGTGAGCAGTGGCGACATGCTGTTTAACCCGCGTGCGCTGGTCGTTCAGGGCGATCACTTGATTGTCGCCGACCCACAAACCTATGCTGAAGGCGTACCCGCCGACGGCCGTTTGCTTGCGATTGACGCCGGCAGCGGCGCCCAGTCCTTGTTTGCGGCGGGCACCTGGCTCAGCGAGCCGCGCGATGTGATCAACGACGGTGCGGGCGGTTTTTTTGTCATTGACGGCAATACCAATCTGATTCGCATCGACGCTTCCGGCACCGAGCAAACACGCCTCACCAGCGGCAACTTTATCCAAGCACCGCAAGCGCTGGCTCGCGACAGCCTCGGCCAATTTTGGGTCGCTGATCAGGTGAGTGGTGTGATCCGCATCGACGGCGCTAATTATAGTCAAACCGTGCTCAAAGCAATTGACGCCGGCAACACCTTCGAAAACCCCTTTGATCTCATCGTCACCCGCGCCGATCGACTGTTTGTGACCAGCTACGCGCCAAACGCCGATCCTATTCAGCACGTGTTGGAACTCGATACCGGCGACGGCTCGATCCTTTCCGCGCAACGCTACGATGGACCGCACGCCTATCGCGGCATGCAGGTTCGTTATCTCGTCACCGCCGATCTCAGCGCGACTTCGAGCACCGATGATCCCAATACCGCCGACAACTTTTTTGCGTTAAACGGCGAAGTGTTGCCCGCTATTTCCACCGTGACGTTGAACGTGACCGAAGCCATCACCGTCACTGATGACGCGCAGATCGCGCCCGCCGTGCAATTGGCCGTGCAAGAGGCCGTCGCCGTCGCTGATAACGCGCAGGTGCAACCCGCCCTTGCCCTGCAAGTACAAGAAACCGTGACCGTCACCGACAGCGGCGGGCCGACGCTTGCCGTGCAACTGCTCGTCAACGAGACCATCACCGTCGCCGACCTCGACCTGGTGCGGCTCGCCGTCCAACTGGCGGTACAGGAACAAATTTCCATCACCGATCTTGAGAATCTCCAAGCCGACAGCGGCGGGCCGACCGTGGCCGGCCTCTTTTTACCGGGTTTGCGTGGCCTACCCGCCGGCGCCGAGCTTTTGTTGGGTGAGTCCCAGTGGTGGATTCGTTTTAGCGAGCTGATGCAGGATCCGCCCGGTGATGAAAGCGTCAACGATGTCACCAACCCCATCCACTACCAACTCATCGCTGCCGGACCCGACGGCCGCGTTGATACCGATGGTTGCGGCGACTTATCCGCCGGCGACGATTTTTTAGTGGCTGTGGCCCGTGTGCAGTGGTTGCCGGAATCGCAAACCGCCGCCGTGGTTCCCGACGGCACTCATGTTTTGGGGCCCGGCCTGTATCGCCTTTTGGTGTGTGGTGATCGCGGTCTGACCGACCTCGAAGATTTGGCCTTGGACGGCGACGGGGATCATAAGCCAGGTGGCGATTTCCAAGCCGACTTTCGCGTTTTGGGCGACAACCTCGCCGCCAATCCGCACTTTGATCGCGATTTATCGGGGTGGGTTGTCGCGCGCGGTGACGGTGTCATCCAGTTTAGCGAAGAGGATGCTTATCGCGCCGCCACTTCCGGTTCGGCGTTATTCCCCGCCGCTGAAGCGGCGTCCGGTTTGAATCAATGCTTGGGCTGGCCCGAGGTTTCGTTCTGGCGGCTGGGCGGATTACTGCGTCTCGCACCTGAAGTCGGTGATGCGCGTTTGCTGATCCAGCTCGATTGGTATGACGGTGAGACCTGTGAAGGGGTGTTGTTGGCAAGTCATCAGCAAACGATTGGGTCGCGTTCGACGGAAGATCAGTGGTTGTCGTTCGCCTGGCAAGGGGAAGTTCCGGCGCAGGCCGCTTCCGTGAATGTGCGCTTTCACTGGTCGGAAGCTGCCGAAGGCGCTCGCTACCTTGACCGCTTGTATTTGGCCGCCGACGGCGAAGTTCGTTTGATCGATGATTTTGAAGGGGAGACGCTCCAGCTTTGGCGTTTGCCCGACCCTTAAACCACCGTTAGCGAAGCGTAAATCGCGCCATCGTTTCTTGCAATGCCGCCGCCATGGTTTCCAACGTATCGCCACCGGCTTGAATGCGTTCGCCGGCGCCGCGCAAACGGGTATTGGCTTCGTCCACTTGTTTGATATCAAACGCCATGTTTTGTGAGATTTGCGCACTTTCGGCAACCGTCTCACTGACCGTGTTTAGGCTGTCGGCGATGCCGGTGACGCTGCCCGACACCGATTGCACCGTGGCCGCCTGTTGGACCACCGCGCCGGCAATGGCGCCGACCATGTCTTCCACTTCACCCATGACGCCTTTGATTTGTTCCATTTCGCCCGCTGTCGCGACCGCCGTTTTTTGCATGACCTCGATCTTGCCGGTGATTTCCTCGACCGCATGATTGGTTTGGCGCGCCAGTTCCTTGACCTCATTGGCGACCACCCCAAAGCCGCGCCCCAGCTCGCCGGCGCGCGCTGCTTCGATGGTGGCATTGAGCGCCAAAAGTTTGGTTTGGTCGGCAATATCGTTAATCACGCTGGTGATGGTGGTAATTTCGCCCGCTGCTTGGGTTAGGTTTTGCGTGTCGGCCGAAGCGCGGTTCACAATGCCAACCATTTCGCGCGTGACATGACGCGCCTTTTCCGAGCTCTCGGCCATGTCGTTTAACGCTTGCCGCATTTCGCGAACCGAATGGGCAATGGCCTGGGTTTCTTGTGCCGATTCCTCCATTTTGTTGCTGGTGATCGTCATGCTTTGGGTCAGCTCATCCGTTGATTCGGTGACGGTTTGCGTGCGTTCGTCGAGGTCGCCGAGTTGCTGATGAAGGTCGCGGTTCACCGAAGCCAGCGTATGGGCGTTGTCCGACAGCGTGTCGGCATTGTCGCCCAACTGCTGTAACAGCCCGCGTAAATTGTCGGCCATGACGGTGATGTCTTCACCCAAGTGGCCGATTTCGTCGCGACTGTGTCGCGTAATTACCGTGGTTAAATCGCCGCGCGCCATCATGCTCACCGCTTGAGATAGTGAGACCAGCGGGGTGAGCACCACGCGCCGAAATAAAAAGAAGATCCCGAATCCGACCGCCGCCAGGGTAACCAAGAAGGTGAGGGCGAGGGTGCGGGTCATGTCGGCTAAAGCGGCTTCAATCAGTTGGGGATTCACCAATAATTCAAAACGACCGAGGTTTTTGCCTTCAAACCTTAGTGGTGCTTCAAAGGAGGTGTGGGTGCGGTTGGGTCTGGTGCCGCAATCGACCAAAACCGCGCCCTCGGCGCCGTGAAAACCCGCCCAGGAAACGTTGGGGTCGCGCTCTTTCAACTGAGTCACAAAGGTTTTAAGGCGTTCCGGGGAACCGGCGGCGACATCTTCGGCCGCTAAAGTTGCAATCGTGCGTGCGTATTCTTGCGCCAACAGATCGCGCGAGTTTTCCAGCGTGCGCCGTTCATTGCGCAGCACCATCGCGCCGATACCTAACTGCATGACGAGGAAAAGGCCCAATATGGGCAACAGAAATTTGGTGGCCAAGCGGCCGTTTTTTACCTGCGCATCGTGTGACATAACAACCTTTGGTGCCCGCTATAACGGCATGGCATTCTGTAATTCCAACTGAGTCATCATTTCGATAAGAACATCTTAGTCATCGGAAAACAGGTGCGTTTCCTAAACAATACCGGTTTTCTTTATTTGCTTTGCAGGACCGGCAAGCAGACGGCAAAGGTGGTGCCGTAATGCTCGCGGCTGTGGACCAGGGTCAAGGTGCCGCCCATGGCGCCAACCGTTTTTTGGCAATAGTGCAAGCCGAATCCGTGGCCTTCTTCTTTGTCGCTATATCCAAACTGGAACAAAAAGGGTTGTTTGTCCTCGGGGATACCGCAACCCGTGTCGCTTATGGTGATTTTCGCGGTTTGTTCGTCTTCTTCATCCAAACGAATGTGCAACCGTTTCCGTGGCGCCGCCTCCATTGCTTCAACCGCGTTTTTGATCAAATTCACCAGGACCTGCGTTAATCTTGACCGCGAGCCCTCCACAAAAGGTGCGCAGGTTTTTTCTAAGCGCAATTCGATTTCGCGTTTACCGACAATCGTTTCGCACATCGCTACCGCGTTATCGACAATTTGATCCAAGTGGATCGGTTCGTGAAACGCGTGTTCCTTGGCCACATCCTGCTGCCTGCGAATGGTCTGTTCCATTAGTTTGACGATATCCGTGTGGCGTTCGATTTCGTGCGCCATCTGGCGTTGTTCGTCCAGCAGGACGTCGTACAAAGAAGTCAACATTTGCGGCAACAATTTACCCTTGGGATGGTTGGTGAGGAAGCCGTCCAAGTGGTCCTCGTGGTCCTGAATCAGCGCGTTGAGTTTCCCAAGCGTCGATAACTTCGATTCGCTGTTGATGTTTTGCATTTTGCCGCCCGCCGTGTAGAGGCTGTTGAGTAAATTGCCCATGTTGTGCAGGACCGAGGTCGACAGTTCGGCAATATGGCGGTAATCCTGCTCGCTTTTTTGAAGTGCTTCGATGATCTTGCGTCGCTCGACGCTCTGCAACACCGCACGCTCCAGTAACTGCGCCGTTAAACCGAACTTTGAAACCATGTCGTCCGCACCTAGCTTAATCACCTTGCGATCCAAGCCCAGTTCGCGGTGGCTGACCAGCATCACCACCGCCACGTGGCTATCCTGTTGGCGAATCGATTCCAACATGCGGAACCCGGTTTTTTGGTCCAAGTAATAATCCAACAGGCAGACATCGAATGATTGCACGTTGAGGTGTTCAGCGGCACCTTGCCAATCGGGAGCCCAACACAACGAAAAGGACAGCGTGGTGCGCAGCAGCCGTTTGTTGATGAGGAAATACTCATCGTGGTCCTGATCGATGTGCAGTATGCGAAGTTCCGCGTCCATGGTAGTCCTTGCCATGCGTCGGTTAGGCCGATGCCAAAATCATTTTTTCCGGGAACAATAGACGAAAAACGGTGCCTTTTTCAGGTGTGCCTTCGGCGTCAATCCAACCGCCGTGGCGCTCCATGATTTTGCGGCACTTGGTCAAGCCGATACCGTCGCCGGCGCCGGGGTTGTTGCCGCGCTTGAGCTGTTCGAAGGGTTTAAAGATGCGTTCGCGGTCGCGATTATCAAAGCCCTGGCCACGATCACAAAATCGAATTTCCCAGTAGTTCTGGTTGCGGAACTGCACCATGCCGCTACTGCGGACGTGGACTTCCGCCACCATTTGTGGGCGCCGGAAGCGATGGCTGTTGTGGAGTAAGTTGAAGAAGACTTGCTGCATGAGGGTTTTGTCCGCGCTTATTTTTGGTAGTGGGTCGCAGATCAGATTGATGGTTTCTTCGCTTTCGCGTGCCAAATCAGCCACCATTTGGTTAAGGGACAGTACGTCCGCATGCAACCCGTGCCGCGTCACCTGTGACAGTTCGAGCAGGTTGTTTATCAGGCGTTCCATGCGTTGGCCCGCGTCGGTGATGCGGTTCAAATAGAAAAGACCGTCCTCGCTGACCATGTTGCGACACTCTTCGGCCAGCAATTCGGCAAAACCGTGGATTTTGCGCAGTGGTTCTTGCAAATCATGTGACACGATGGTCGCGAATTCTTCCAGGTCTTGGTTTGAGTGCTGCAATTCATGGGTTCGTTGCTGCAAAGCCAATGCCTGCAGTCGATCTTCCGTGTTGTCCCAATTCACGCCCAGCACGCGGTAGGGTTGCCCCTCTCGGTAGAAAATATCGGCATTGACACCGATGTAACGGATATGGCGATGGCGATCGACAATGCGGAATTCCATCACGTACTTGGTTTCCCCTGCACTGAGCACCCGTTGGAACTCGCCTTCGGCAATGGGGCGGTCCGCCGGCAGCACACTCTCGGCCCAATTTTCATAACTCGGGGTGTAGGTTTTTGGATCCTCGTGGTAAAGCGCGTACATTTCAGGCGACCACACCAATTCGTTGCTCACCATATTGAAGTCCCATACGCCGATGCCCGACGCCTTGAGCGCCAGCCGGTGGCGCTGATTGATTTCGTAGAGGTCGTGGGTCAGTGTTTCAAGCTGGTGCTCAGCCGCCATTAAAGGGGTGATGTTGGTTATCGTGCCGCACAATCGCGTCACCTTTCCATCGCGCTCGGCACCTACATTGCCGCGATAGCGCAGCCAAAGCGTTTGCCCTGTGACGTGGCGGCAGCGCAACAAATCATCGTATTCGCGTTCGTTACCCGCGATTAGCGCGGCCGTGCTCTCTAGGAAAATCGGCAGGTCGGTCGCCAGAATATGTTTATGCCAGTCTTCGAGGGTAAAGGTTTCAGGCGGGGAATCGTACCCCAGCGTCTTAAAACCCTTGCGGCTTAACCACAGGCGATCCTGTTCACAATCGCAATACCACCAGCCGTCGCCTCCGTGGTTATCGAGCCAATCAAAAAATTGGGGATCCGCCGCCAAGCGTGCACAGAACTCTTGTTGCAAGCTGGTTTCGGATGTTGGATGCGCAACCATGAGAACCCCGCCAAAAGGACATCGACCATCGTGGCCTTATTGATCAATCGTGTGGCTTCGACAAAAAGATAAGTTCCACAACGCGATAAAATTTGAAAATTAACTAGTATAGCGTAAAAAAGCAGATGTCGGGCGCGCCGATCCGCCTCTTGTGCAAGCGCGATGAATTGCGCTTGAGTTATTCTAAATTCAATAAATAAAGTAGGAAATTGATTTGTTTGAATCTCTGGTTTGGGTTTGGGCGGCGTTGTGCGAACGTCTTTGATGCGTTTTCTTGTTGTGTTGCGTAAAAAACCGTTATGAGCGCTCTTTTGCCTGGTTATGGCAACGAAAAACGCCGCCGACCTTCGCGGAAGGTCGGCGGCGTTGCTGAGGCTGAAATCGAATTATTGGGCCGGTTCGGCGATCGGTTCTACAAAGGTTTTGTTGTTGCCGGGCGAGACCGCCAGGGGTTGGGGCAGACGCACAATAATGAATTCATTGTCGTCAGGCGCACCGCTGCCTACATGGCGACCGACCGAGAAAGGGTAGTTGTTGTCGTTGACGATGCCCAAGGTAAAGGGCGAGAAAAACACGACGCTTTCAATGGTGACAAAAGGGAAACCAAAGGTTTCACCAACGCCCACATCGCCGCTGTCGGCATCCGCGCTAATCGCCGCGTTGTCGTGAATGTTCAACAAATCCAAGGCTTCGGTTTTGATGAGCTGGTTGCCTTCACCTGGGAACTGAACCTGGTAAATCTTCTTGTGACCACTCATGTCGCCTTGGCTGCCGTCGCGTTCGATGATCAGGCCGTAGTTTTCGTCGTACATAATGAACTCACCGATGGCGCCGCCTTCGGGTTCCATTTCGTAAACGTAGCGTTCGCCGGTGTAGCTTTTGGTCGCCAAATCAAAGCGGTGAATCAACAACTGTTTGCCGGTTTGGTCGCTCAACGGCTTTTCGAGGAGCGGGAACAAGGCTGTTCCCGCTGGGTTCATGGCCATGCCTTCAAACCCGCCACTGCCGCGTACACGTGCCGGACTGTTGCCGTTATTGATGCGGTAGGGCCAGTAAAGACCCGCCATCCACGGCGTGTTGGCGCCCGCTTGGTCTTGCAGGTTGGTTCCGTCGTCGGAACCGCCGGCCCCGTTGGCGTAGATGGGGAAATCACCGAACAAGTAAACCGTGCGAATCGTGGGGAAGCTTTTTTGTACTTCCAGCAAGGTTGAGAAATCGAACGATTGAATGTCGGCACGTTCGCTCATGTGGTTGTCGATAATGACTTTGGCAACCGCATGGCTGAAGGGAACGGCTGCCCAGGTGCGTTCGATGTAGATGTTGCCCTTGGGGTCGCGGTCTGTGCGTGGGTTGGTTTTGGTTTCGATGTTAAAGCGCACGCGGCGCGCGTTGCGCCAGCGCTGCTCGGCTTGTGGGTGGCTGACGCCTTGGCCGTAGCGGTAGTAGCAGATGTAGTACTCGACGAAGTCGAAGACCTGTTGCAGCGTGGGCACCTTATAGATGCCCTCGGCGCCGCCGAAGAAACCGACACTGGCCGGCGACAAATCGGCTAGGTTGACTTGGCTGGGACCGCGGAACAGTTTATCGACGATGAAACCCGCTTGCAGGTCCGTCGCGGTCATGTTTTTGATTAGCACTTCGTCTTCCGCGCCGTAGTCTTCGCCGTCGGTGCGACGTGCTTTTGAGGCGGAAACGTAGGGATCGTGTCCCAGAACCGGAATACCGTCCTGCGTAACGCCGCAATCCAATTCAAGCGTGGTCATCATGTTGTCCAAGGCGACTTCCATCGCCGGGATCGTGTTTTCGGGGCGCAGGTTGCGGCCACCGCGGTGACCCTGGGCATCGAAACGGGCCAGATCGATCAAGCCGTTTTCGTCCAGTAAATCGCCTGGCGTGCCGTCTTCGTCGGCATCGAATTCCTGAACCGCTTCCCACAACAGGTCGGGACGGTCTGAAATGATGCCGTCAACGCCTAACGCCATCAGTTCAAGCATGCGGTTTTTGTCGTTCACCGTCCAGCAAACCACCGGGTAACCGGCGCGCTGCAGCGATTGCACGTTAAAAATATCGGAATCGGCCGCTTCTAAACCGGACCCTGACGGTGGATTGGTGCGGTTACCGATGGCGGTTTCGGCGTTGCCGTCGTCAAACATCACGTGCCAAGGCGAAAAAACCGGCTCTTTGATGTTGCCGTGCATGCGCGCGTGGTGGCGGACCGCATTCATGATGCGCACGGCCGCCGCTTCTTCACGCAGTGGATTGTTGGGTGAATCCAGCGTTTGGTCTGGATTGTCAAAGTCGGGCAGCGCAATCGGCGCTTCCAACAAACGACCGGTTGCGTCCGTGTGCAGGAGGTAGGGACCAAATTCGTCGCCAAACCAGTAAGTGCCGTCGGCCGCTTTAACAAACGACTCGAGATCGAAATCGGCGCCGGTCAGCAGGCGCTCTTCCGAAAAGTGGCGTGTGATCGTGAAAGGAATGTGGTGGTCGGGATCGGACAGGTGAAAATAACCAAGGACTTCGATATCGCCCTTGCCGCCGCGTTCCGATTTGAAATTAGGGCGAATGCGGTAAACCCGCAACAGGTAATCGGCCGAGTTTTCAAGACCGCCGAAACCGTTGTCGGACATCGCTTCATAGGTGCCGTCGGCCAGTCGCATGACCGACGAAAATCCCTGCACTGGTTGACCAATGGTGAAGGGCGCTTTTTTTCCGTTAAATTCGGTGCCACCGAGATTTTGGCCTGAGTCGGGACCGGCGGCAAAACTATCGGCGGGCAGGACCGCGCGGCCGCGCAGGACCGGCATTTGGGCGCAAGCAGGCAACATGGCGCCGGCAACGAAACCCACCGTGGCGACGCCTTTGAGCAGACGGCGCCAGGGTTTGGACAAGGCAAAATGGTTCATCAGATCCTCCTGGTTGAACGCAACGCAACCGCACGGTACAGGTGCCCCGCCAAAAAGGTGGCAGGCATCCGTATTGCTGAGACACAAGCGGGGCGAGGCGGTTGCAATAATAGAAATGAAGAAAACATGAAGATCGGGAAAAACACCGATAATCGATGCCGTCTTTTCATGTGAAACAACCGCCCTATTGCGCCCGGGTCATGTTTAGTTTTTATGAACTAAGCTATTGTTTAACAGACTTTTAACCTAATAATGACAACATGCTCATTGAGAGAAAAGTGTGAGTTTGGTGTGTGTTTGCTGTGAAAAATGTAACAGCTTGAAATCTGCGTGAAATTTGGAAATAACGTTAAAATTATAAGCTGGCCGTTGCCCGCCTCGGTGCAGCTAGTCGTCTGATTGCTTTGGTTCGGGTGTTGGGCCCGGGGCTTCTTCCGGCGTCGTCGTTTCGGGGGCGGGCTTGCCGTCCCCACCGGTTGCTGGAGCCGTGACCTCGCCGCCCGCCACCGGCGTCTCCGTTTTATCGACCTTGGCGGTGAGTCTTTCTTGGGCGACGTCCGGGAGGATGCGCGTTATGTAATCCCGTAGCGCTTCTTCCGTGCCGACATCCGTCTTGGCTGCTTCCGACAAAAACCAACGGTGTTCCATAATTTGGTGGAACAACTCCGGGCCTTCGAGTTTGTCGGCGTGTTCGTCTGGAATCGCGAGTAGAGTCGTTTTGTATACCTCGATCAGCCAGTGGTGGGCCGCCACCGCCGGCGATAGCTCGCGTTGTTCCGATTCATTGAGCCACGCCCGGTAGCGGTGGATTTCGTTGAGGATTTGGCGGCTTTGATTCTCTTGCGCTACCAAGCCGGTTAATTCGTGAAGCCGTCGGCGATGATGCCCTTCTTCAACGACTTTAGGTCGCATCGTCAGCCGTGTGCCGTTATCCGTCGTGCGCATTTCCAGTTCTTCAACGTCAAAACCAAGGTGGTTGAGGCGGTTGATGTAGGCGGCAATGCGGAATTGTTCATCGCGCCCGAACACCGTGTCGCGGGTGATTTCGTCCCACAAGCGCTCGTAACGCGCCACTAAGTTGTTCGCTGTCTCGATGGGATCGATGCCTGGCGGTAAACCAATTTCTGCCGCCACATCCATTAATTCGCCCGCGACGTTTTCTTCAGCTACGATTAGATCGTATTTGCGTTGCCCCTCCGAGAGTTGCCCATGCAATTCGCCCGTTTCCGCATCAACCATGTACGCCGCCAAGCGGCCCGCGTCGCGGCGGAAAAGGGTGTTTGACAGCGAGCAATCGCCCCAGTGGAAGCCGGCAAGGTGCAGGCGGACCAACAGGTTGACCATGGCGTCGAGCAGGCGGTCTTGATCGATTGGTAGCCGCTTGCCACTGAGGATCATGCGGTAGGGCAGGGCAAACTCAAGGAAACGGGTGATGAGGAGCGCCATCATGTCGCCCGGCCTGTTGCCGCGCTCGGTAATCAAGGCGACCGGTTGTACGGCCGGCAGATGGTGCTCCTGCAACGCACGTAGGAGCCGGTACTCGCGTGCCGCCAAACGGTCCGGCAATTCCTTGACCGCGTAAACGACGCCGTTGCGCTCGGCGAAACGAACCGTGTTGCGCGAAATACCGCGCGGCATGTCGACCAAGAAATCGGCCGACCATTCTTTGAGTGGCAGGTCCCACGGCAGGTCGGCGCCGGAGATGAGATCGGAAGGCGAACAAACCTGAAAACGCAAGCCGGCTCCTTGGCGCGCCCTAAAGGTTTGCGTCAAGGCGCGGCAAGTGTATTTTAGCCAGGCGTTTTTCGTGGCAGCTACGCCGTGTGTCGCGAACGGTGGCAGAAGTGGTGCCAACGGTTTTTGCCCGTGATCTCGCTCACTTCCCCTGTGTCGGACCCTTCCGCAACGCGTTAGCGCGGACGATGGCGTTCGACCACTTCGGCGTCCGCCCAATAGATATCGAGGTTGCCTTCGCCCATATCACGGTAGAAAAATAGGTAGCGCCCATCGGGCGTGATCGTACCGTAAGCGTCACTGTATTCTGAATTAACCGTTGGTCCCAAGTTGATCGGCTCGCCCCAGGTCCCGTCTTTTTGACGGAAGGCAACGTAGAGATCCGTCTCGCCATGGCCGTCGGGTCGTTCGCTGTCCCAAATTAAATATGATTCGTCCGGCGCGATGAATGG
Organism: Holophagae bacterium; assembly: GCA_030429565.1. Lineage (GTDB taxonomy): Bacteria > Acidobacteriota > Holophagae > Acanthopleuribacterales > Acanthopleuribacteraceae > Acanthopleuribacter. Next base: position 451,431 of record JAUIFE010000005.1, read on the forward strand.
ATGGGCCGTCCACTGTCCTTCATTAAATTTCGGGCCCATGGCTTGCGCCGTTTGGTAGGTCCCGTCTTTTAGTACTGCAAATCGCAGCGTGCCGACTTTTTCGCGCACGTCGAAGTAAAGCGTGCCTTGCTGCGAGGGCGTTAGTCGCATAATCGGAAAAGCGTCAAAGGGGGCGCCCAAGACTTTGACTTCCGACCAACCTTTCGCCGTGCGTTCGATATAGGCGTCGCCCAAGTACAGACGACGACCGTCTGGACTCATGGCCAGTTCCCCCAATGCACCGGGAATGGTTGATTGATGCCAGGTATCGCCTTCCTGACGGTAGCAGATTAGGGTGTAGTCGGGATGAGCGCCGCCGCGGCGCATGAAATAAAATTCCGTTAGATCGGGTGAAAAGACACCAAAAGCATCGTAAAACTCAGTTGAAACAATCCCTGGCGCAAAGGGTTGGGCCGTCACTCCCGGCGGTTTTTGTCCCAAGTAGGGTCCGAGCAATTGGGGCGTTTTATCGCCGCTCCAAAGCTGTCCCGCTATCAAACTCAATCCCAACATCCATAAAATACGACCAACCTTGTGTGTCACCCATCCCCCCATTCGTTTCTGACAGACGCGCTCGTAAAGCGATCTGACGGATTTAATATATTAGGTCCATGGGGGATGGTACGCGTTCGCGTAATTTTGGTTGCGCCTGACGGTTGAGAATCGCCGCCTTGGATCTAAAAATCGTCGCTTTCCACGTGCAGCGCGCTGGCCGCTTCCAGCGAGTCCGTTCCTTGCCGGCCACGCAGGAGGAAGCCGAACAAGTTGGTTGAATCCGAGGTTACATGCACGGTGCGAATGGAAGCAATTTCATGGGGCGATAAACGCTCGAAGAATTCGTGGATCGGCAGTTCCAGGTGCCCACGACGCGGCATTGAGAGTCGTTCGACGGCGACTGTTTCGCCGCGATTGTCCAGCGCAGTGAGGGTGACCACGGTGGGATCGGGGTCGATATTGGTCAACAAAATGCGCGACCAATACAGGTCGTTTTCGCGAATACCGGAAAACAGCAGCTCTCTGCCGTCGACGTAAGACAGCGGTAACGCCGCCAGACTGTTGTTGTCGACGTCGCCGTACATCACCATGCCCATAATTCGCTCTGAACTGGCAATCGCCATCCAGACCGCGCCTTCACCGTTGAAGGGTTTGTCGTAGAAGGCTTCGGCCAAATCAACCAAACGCGAGCGGGCGGGAATCTCAATCGTGCGTGTTGACAGCGGTTGACCGTCGGCGCCAAAGGCCAAAATCTTAGCAACTGCTTCGCGTTCATTGGGGTTTGACATCACAATCCCGGTCCACCAGTTCGGGTTCCGGCTCCCCGCAATGTAGGGCACGACCAAAACTTCACTCAAGCTGTTGATTAGCGGAATGGCGGCGGCTTGACTCTGGTTGCGGCGACGGATTAAACCGAAACCGGCCAGCCGTGTGCTCAGATCGAAGCTGGAAATTTTGGCCCAGCTCGTGTCTTTCTCGAACAAGGCCTCGCCGATGTCAAAAATATCGGTGCCGCCGATGGGGACTTGGCGGGTCAAACGCTCGCCGCTCGAGTTTTGCAATTCAATCGTCAGAGAATCGTTTTTATTGGTGATCACGTCCAAATCATCGCCACTTGGCTGCGAATTTTGCAGATACATGGTTGTCAACCAATCTTGGTGATCGGGTACGTGCGGCATGTAGATGTCGGTGGTGAAGTCGCCGGTTGAGGGGACGCGGTACGCGTAGCGCGAGTTGGGCGAATCGTTGTTCTGCGCGGAGAGGATTGGGGCAATCGGTTTGGTTGCGTAAAGAACCACCGTGTAGGGTTCGTCCTGATCGTTGTACTCGTAAATCCATTCGTTGAGCGTGCGACCGTTGAAAAAGCTAATCAGGTCGCTGTCCATGCGCTGGAAGCCGATGATTTCACCTTTAATATTGAAAATGGTGAAGTTAATTTGATCTGTTGGACCAAGGTCGGTGCTGACTTCCAACTCCGCCGAGCGTAGGAAAGGGAATAGGTAGCGGTCTGAATTCTCTTTGCACTCGACTTCGTAACTGCGCAGGGATGAGGTTTCCACCGTGAACAACATACGCGGCTCGGCGTCGCGGGTGTCGTCGGCAAACAACGGCCGACTCGAAGAGCGGAAACTGCTCACCGCTTGAACCAAACCGTTTTCGGCTGCGTCCAGGGTGTAGTAACGGCCGGGGCTTGGGTCTTGTTTGTTTTGCGCGATAATTTCATTACCCGTCAATCGTTGAATGCCGTACCAATTGGAATAAGAGCCCATTAGACCTGCTTGCTCGCCGTTTAACTCGTACAAGAACAGCGCTGAATCGGTTTGGATCCACAGCTCCTCTTCTAAAACGATCATGGTTTGGAAACTTTCGTTGCCGCCTAAATCGATTTCCGTGCGCAGCGACAGGTTTTCCAGGGAGGGGTGTAGCGTGATCGCCGACTTGTTGTGGTGCATCAAACCGTAGCGGGTCATGGTGAAATCAAGGAAACTGGGGGCGGCTTCAAAAGGGGTGCTTTCCGTGTATCGCGGCGCGTTTTCAAAGGAAACGTTGCCGGCGACCAGTTCGGCTTGGTCGACCACATAGGCCGTGTAATGACGTCCTTGGTAGGTGCGACTCACCTGCAAAATACCGACAGAGTTGTTGTAAACCGTGATGGTTTCAAGCGCGCCGGGGAACGACTCTTCCAGGATTTCGGTGACCTTGCCCTGCTCGTCCACACTCAAGGCGGTCAGCGTTGAACGGCCGCTGTCGGGCTCACTGGTCACCACGTACAACACGTTGCCGTTACCGGTAATCGATTGAATCGTGCCAGTGAATTGTTTGGCTTCGCGTGGGTTGACTTGCTGAACAAAATCAGTGGCAACGCCGGCGCTGTAAAGGCCGTTCACCGATGCAAAAAACAGGTACTCGGAGGCCACGGCCACGCTGGAAATATCGCCGTAAGGGCTTTTGAGTTCAATCGTTTTGACGAGTTGGCCTGCGATGGCTTTGTAGCTGCGCAAGCTCCATTTAATGTCCTGGTTACCTTCGTAGATGAAATAAATGTGGTCGTTCACCGCACGCAGGCGCGTGACGCCCACCTCGGCCAACGAGCTGGTTTCCATGGCTAACTGCAGCGATGCACTTTCATCGATCACATTGCGCATTTCCAAGCGGTCGGCAAAGCGCAGGTAGAGATCGTTGCCGGCTACCGACCAGGCGAATACCAAGTCACGAGCATTATTTTTGAAGTAGACGCCTTCTTCACCGGCGCGACCGCTTTCGTCAAAGCCCGCCCACAAGATGCTGTCGTTGGTGCGGACGACCAAGCGTTTTTGGGTTGTGTGGGTCAGGTCCTGTAATTCGAGTTGGAAAAACCGGTTTTGACCGGCAATCTCCAGCACATTGGTGTCCGGCGCGAACAGGCCGCCGTCGAAACGGCGCCAGAAAACTTCGCTGTCCTCGGTGGCTACCGCCACGATGTTGTCAAACGCCAGCACCTTGTTTGCATTGACTGTCCAGGTATCGAGCAGGTCCAATTCGGTGCGGGTGCGGAATTCGTACATCTGAATGTCGTCGCCCGTATTGGCAAAGACGTATTGACCGATGATGGCGACTGACTGAACGCCGCTGAGGGGGATAAAAGCCGGACGTTCGCGCCAGTCGGAAGGGTCGCCGTCGAGTGACACGCGGAACAATCCCTCGTCGGCCACGACCGCGAAAACCGTGTTGTGGGCTGCCACCAGTTGGCTGATTTCCCCGGAGATGGGAATTGGCTCGGGGTCCAACTCGGCGCGGCCGCGGTCCTGGTAACGGACTTCCAAACCACTGCCGTTGGCCAACACCAGGTAATTGTCTAGCTCGACCACATCGGCATAACTGCCGGAGGTCAGGGTGGCGTTGCGCGGAATCGCAATACAGGCCTGCAGTGGTCGAAATTGGACCGCTATCAAGGCGGTCAACATCCATAAAACATAAATCAGTCGCAACATATAATAATCCCCAAGCACACGGCTAAACTTCGATTGTAGCAATCGTCGGGCCAAATCATCCAGTGAGAATTCGTACAGGCGTGCTGAATCCTGTGTCCGTTGTGCTGCGCGTGGCGCGCCCGCTCCCGCACAGCGACCAGGGGGTTTGGTCAAGACCTTGTCGGCGCCCGCCTGGCGGTAGTTCGCGTGGTTTGCGCCGTGTTCGTTCCTGCCTGCCGCGCGTGCGGTTCTGTCCCGCTGCGCGCCCCGAGGATTGGCGCATCGCCGCGACCGCCTGTTGATGTAAACGCAAGTTGTCGTGAAAAAGTGTCACCTGTGTCGGTCAAAATCGCGGTGTTGTGTCATTCTGTCACCGGCTTGCCGCCTCCTGGCAAATGCAAGCTTTCCAAGCGGGAGGCCGTTAAGGTATGCTTGCCACGCACTTAAACGGCGTTTTTGATCCGTTTACTGATGGTCACCGCGCTTCTTGACGTTTCGTTTCTTTGTTGTTTTTTCGGCCACAACGCTGCTTGCTAACGCGAATGATTCTTGCATCCCCTTGCGATGGTTTCCTTGTGAGACTCGGTATTAGCGCTTGTAAACGCTTTGATCGAAACGCTGTGGGATGAGGCATCGGCATTTGAATGCCGTGTTTGTTGCTCGTGGTTGATAGCGAAGAATGGCTGATTCAATGAAATGAATTGGGGAACACCCTTTGGTTTTGGATAAGTTTAGGATGCCGCTCGGCCGGTTGACACATCGCACTCGCAAACGACCTGGGTCCTGTCTCGCCTCCCGGCGACACGGGCGGCGAGACAGGTCTTTCTTTGTTTGGTTTTGGTTGCTTACCGCCACCGCTGCACTTCAGGCGCAAACCAACGAAGAGGTGTTCCGCGAGTTTCAGTTCGACTTTAGCCTGCCAGGCGCCCGCGCCGCCGCGTTGGGCGGTGCCTTTATCGGTACTGCTGACGACGCCGCCGCCAGTTACGCCAACCCAGCCGGTCTTGCTTTTTTGGCAGAACCCGCCATTACCCTCGAGTACCGTCTCACCCAACGCGACGGCCGCGAAGCCCTGTTCCCCGGCGGCGGTAATACGTCTTTTACCCAAGAAGCGGTTGATTTCGAGCAGCTTAACTTTTTTTCCGCCAACTACCGCTTCGGTTCCTGGTACTTCGGTGCTTTCCAATACCGCTATTTGCAAGACCAACAGAACCGCGATTTTATTTCCAGCCAATTCGACGGGCGCTCGCAGGTCGGCGAACAGCGTTTCATTTCGCTCGATCTGAGTGGTGAGCTGCGCGGCGTTGGCGTGGCGCGCCGCTTTCGCGATTTTAAGCTGGGCCTGACCGTCAATTGGTTTGAGCTTGTCGGCAAAACCTCTTATCGCCGCGACGGTTTCATCCAAACCAGTGGGCAACCCACCGAAACCTTCTTTTTCCAGTCAAAAATCGACGATCAAGACCACGCCTTCGGCTACAACTTGGGCTTACTGCACGAGGTACGTAGCGACTTCACCTGGGGTGTCGTCTATCGCAGCAACCCCAAGCTCTTTTTGCAAGAAGAGGTGTCGGAGACGCGCAACGGGGTCCCTTTTTTAGAGGACCAGATTTCAGTGCCCTTTGCGGTTCCAGATGTTTTCGGGGTTGGAATTCAGTACCGCGTGTTGCCGACGGCGCGTTTGATGCTGGATTGGCAAAGAATTTTCTACAGTCAGATCATTGGCGACGATTTCGTCGTGGTCGAATCGATTGAGGAAGAGCAAGCGAGTAATTACGTGGTCGACGACATCGATCAGTTTCACATTGGCTTTGAATACCTGATTGCGGCCGACAACAGCGTCTGGGCGCTGCGTGGTGGGTACTTCCGAAATCCGCGCCACACCATCGACTACCGTGGCGACGACGCCCGTATTAGCGAACGTTTTTCGGTGACCGGTCTCGGCGATGAAGACCACACCACCCTGGGCTTTGGCTGGGTTTGGAACAACCGCTTCGAAGTCGACCTCGCCGCCGACTTATGGTCTAACGGTCGTGAGTACACCTTGTCGTTCATTTGGAGAAAGAAATGATGCTGCTGTTTTGTTTAATGCTGGTTCAGGGTCCGAGCTGGACTTGGTACGAGCATTACGAACAAGGTGTCAAGCACTACCAGGCCCAGCGTTATCAGGCGTGTCTTGATTCGATGGATTCGGCTTTGAGGAAGAAACCCGAACCCAAACGCAATCAGTTCACCCGCGCTGTCCAAAAAATCGACTACGCACCCTTTTACTACCGGGCACTGTGCTACTACGCGCTCAACGATCTGTCCGCCGCCAACGCCGCCGCCCAGCGTGCTTTTCGCGGTGAGGTTGTCGCTCAATCCGCCAAGATGCAGGCCGATTTGACGCCGATTTTCGAGGCTTATCGCAACCAAGCGGCCGAGCTCCGCGCCGAGATTGAAAACGAACGGCGTTTGCTCAAAATGCGAACTCGGTTCCTGCAACTGATCCAGACCGATCAGCTCGAGACCTTTGAACGCGAAATTACCGAGCTTGAGAAGCAAGGGGCTGATGCCGGTGCCTTTGACGATATTCGCGCGATTGTGCAAATGCGTGCCGACGTCGCCCAAAAGGATGCGCGTTTGCGCAACGACCTGTCACAGCGCATTGCGTCACTGTTGGACGCCGGTTTCTTCTCCGCCGCCGAAGCCTTGTTCAATGAATACCGCGACCAAATTCCCGCCGACAAACAAACCGTCTTCGAAAACGCGCTACAGGCGCACCACGCCGTGCTTCAGAAAGACCAAGCCAACCGCGACGCCGCCGCCGAACGCGACGCCGAACTAGAGGCGAGCACCCAAGCCTTGTTGGCCGAATATGAAAAACAACGCGACGCACTTGAAGCGGAACGCAGTCAATTAGCCAACCAGCTCGCGTCTTCCGAAGACAAGAACCGCGCTTTGCAAGATGAATTGCAGCGCGAGCGCACCGAAGGTGAACCCCTGGCCGCGCCCGCCGAGTTTACCGGCGTGCTCCTGCTGCGTCCCAGCGGATTGAAGCAGATGGTGGTCGAAGCGCGCTTCCTGGGAGCCTCGGCCGTCAATGATTGGCTTTTGCAAGTGAACGGCCGGGAGCAAGCTGTCACGCTCACACCCCTGGCGAGCGACAACCCGCTGCAACACCGCTGGCTCGGCACGCTCGACGTTGATCGTTTCGGTGACTTTGAGGTGCGTCTGACGCTCGACGACGACTTGGGTCGCCGGCTGGAACTCACCGAAGCGCTGCGCTTGGAACGGCCCTGGTACCTCTATACCCAAATCTATTTGCTGCTTGCGGTGATCGTGGTGATCGTCGTGCTCGCGCGGCAAATCCGCGTGACGCGGCGCCGCAAATTGGCGCGGCTGCGTCACTTCAATCCCTACATCGCCGGCAGCCCGGTACGCCGTCCCGAAATGTTTTTCGGTCGCGAAAGCCTGATGCAGCGTATCCAAGGATCGCTGCACAAGAACTCATTTATGATTCACGGCGACCGCCGCATTGGCAAAACCAGCTTTTTGTTGCAGCTCAAAAGCAACCTCGAACAACTCGACCCACCCGAGTACCGTTTTTATCCCGTCTTCATCGATCTGCAGGGTTTGCACGAAGGCGACCTGTTCCATCACCTTATGGCCGAGGTCTGTAACGCCGCCGCCGATTGGTCGGTGGAGCACGAGGATTTAGAAGTGCATCAGCGCCACGAAGGTTACCTTGCCAGGCATTTGGCCAAGGACATCAAACGTTTGATTCAGCGGTTGAAGGAAGGTGAGTCGCGTCATGTGCTGATCGTGTTGCTGATGGACGAGGTTGACGTGCTCAATGAGTTCAGTGACAAAACCAACCAAAAGCTGCGCAGTATTTTTATGAAGGAATTTGCCGAGCATCTGAGCTGCATCATGGCCGGCATTCACCTCAAAAAAGAATGGGAGAGCAGTGGCTCACCTTGGTACAACTTTTTCGAGGAAGTGCCGGTGATATCATTGGATGAAAGTGCCGCGCGCGAGTTGATTTTGGATCCGGTCGAAGGCATTTTCACTTACGAGCCGGCGGCGGTGACCGCATTGCTTAAGGCGACCTCGGGTCATCCGTACTTGATTCAAAAACTGTGCATCAAACTCGTCGATCAAAAACTGCAATCGGGCTTGTTCCACATTCGTTTGGGTGACGTGGAACAATTACTGCAAGAAAAGCATGAAGAGGCGCGTGCATGAGCCGTCGCGCCGCCCGCGGCCTTGCCGCAAGCACCCATGAGTCCAAGGAAACGGTAGGTAAAGCACATGTCATTTGTCATTAATCGCTGGGTTCGCGGCAAAGATTTTGTCGGACGCGCGGAACATCTGGAAGCACTGCGCGCCGAGGGTTTGCGCACGAGCTGGATTTTAGGAAACCGGCGCGTCGGCAAAAGTTCGTTGTTGCGTCAGGTGGAATGGCTGTGTCGCGAGGGTTATTGGCCCGACCATTTGGCGTTGTACTGGGACATGCAGGGTTCGGGTAATGCCGAGGGTTTGCGTGACTCGTTTCTCGAGGCCTTGGAAGATGCCGAGGATGTGGTTGAGGCCTTGGATTTGGACCTCGATAGTCTTGAAGAAGCGACCTTTCAGGAACTGCTTAACCGTTTCCGTCGCCGCGTCAAAACCTTAAAAGGCAAACGCTGTTACCTGCTCATTGACGAGTGCGAGGAATTGGTGGACGTGGCCGCCGAGGAACCGGCTGTGCCCGCTGTGTTCCGCAAGTTGACGCACGGCTCGCGCAATTTGACGATTGTCATGGCGGGTTCGATGCGCATGTACGATTTGGACGAATCGCAGTCGCGCACTTCGCCGTTTTTACCTGATTTTTTACCGCCGCGTTTGCTGGGCCCGTTTTCTTTAGATGAGAGCTGTAAGGTGCTGATGAGTCGAGGGTTGTCGGAAGAGATCAGCCACGAAATCCACCGCTTAACGCTGGGGAACCCACACTTGGTGGCGTTGTTGGGCGAACATTACGAGCGTCACGGTGATTTGGATACCGTGTTGGAGGAGTTAAAACACGGCAAGGCCGCCTTTTACTTCTACAACTCAAACTTTATGTGTTTGCCGGCGGAGATGAAGGCTTGGTGGGATGCCGGTCATGCCGCCGCCGAAATCGCCGCCATGGCACCCAGTCACCCGCACTTCGCTTATGTCCGTCAATCGGCGCTGGCTGAAGAGCGCGACGGTCGTTTGTTCATCAGTCCCTTGTTGAATTGGTTGGAAACCGGTAGTTTAACGCCGGATTATGCCGTGCCGCCGACCGCGACCGCCGGTGCGCAAACTCAGGCCCCCGCAAGCGCACCTGTTGCCAAAGTGGAAGACCCGGTGTTTCGTTTGCTGCGCGGCTTTGGTCGCCGTGCTAAGCCGTTATCAGCAGTGATGATGAACCAGCTTCGCAAAAGCGAAGAACTCGACGACTGGATCGCCCAGGCGCAAGAGCCGCCCAGTTTAGAGTTGGTGCAATCGCTGCGTGATCCGGAAATTCAGCCCGACATGATTTTGGCCGGTGCTTCGCCGGAATACTTAAACCAGGTCAGCGGCGACGAACGCACCCACGTTTATTTAATAGGATTGTACCTGTACCATCGATTCTGCGGTCACGCCCCCGCGGACGCTTACCAAGATCTGTGGGCGCGCGCCGGGTATTTGGCGGAAAACGACATTGTGCTCCAAGACACCGAAGTTGCCGCGTTCCCAGATCGCCGTTTGGCAATGATAACGGCGCGTTGCCTTAAGGTTCGGCCCGACAGCCGTTACGTTTCGTTGGCAGTGCTGAAACAAGACTTGGACGCCGTCCTCAACGCAAACTAAACGATGCCTTATCTGAAAAAACCGCCAATTTTGCATGAAGCAAACTTGGCGGTTTTCTTAACTTGGCTCCGAAATACAGGTTGTTTTAGGGCAATTTGTTAGGGTTTGTTGACGCCTGCTACCGGGATGGCTTGGGTCATGGACGGTTGGCGCCGTTCGTTGAACACAAAACTTGTGCCGATTAGCGTTTTCCCCTGTTCTGCGACCATTTCCACCGCTGAATGCAGTTGCAATGATGCTTCCGGGAACAATTCGGATAACAGCCATACGTGGGGGCGGGCACCATCCAACAGCACGGTTTTGACGGCGATCACTGTGCTGTCCTCGCCGTATAATCGTGCTTCAACCATTGCCGTCTCGTCGGCTGCTTGCGGCGCAGCCACAACCATTGCCGGAATTTGGTCTCCTGGTAAGTAAGGGAAGAGGACCCCTTGCTGGAGTTTGTCGATGTGGAACCCGTTTGCGGCTGCCGGGGAGGCGCCACCCGATATGGGTTCCCGGTTCAGTGTGGCTACCGCGGTACCTAGCTCCTCGAAATCGGCCCATACCTGAAGGGCGTATCCGCTTAGATCGGCGAACAGTTCATTCGCCAGAAAGCGTTGCGTTGAAATTGCGGGAAGCATCAGGTTGCGCGTCACCGTTTCGCCCGAGGAAGTGATCGCGGTTAACTGAATATCGCGCGATTGGTGATCGCGATTGCTAAACACAATTTCGGTGCTCCAGTTTTGGTTGTGGACGACCCAAGGCAGAACGAAACGCAAGCGTGGCTCGACTGCCGGGTCGTCCAAGCTGCATTCATAAACACGAAGGTCCTCCAGGCCTAAGGTAACCAATTCAGTGCCGTTATCAAAAACACCTCTGAGGCCCGGGATTGGGTCGGGTAGGGTGTAAACCCAGTGGCGACCGTCTGCGCTGGACCAAACACGGTTGGTCATGTAATCGGAAAAGACGAATACGCGACCATTAAAATGGAGATCGCGGCCTTGTAATGCTGCGTTGGTGGGACGTTGCTCCCAAGTGGTACTGTTCTCACTTCGCACCATGGCGCCGTCTTCACCAATGCCGACGTATACCCCATTGCCATACGCCAAGCTATGAAGCGCGGGTTGGTCGGATGCCTCGTTTGGTTGCCAAGCAAGGCCGTCGCTGCTGATCAAGGCACCCATGGTGGTATGAACCACAAAGCGGGATCCGTCCCAAACGACCGCACCGGCCGGCGCCGCCGGTTGGAACCTGCGCGGTTCGCCGTCGGTGGTAACGGTTACGATGGATCCGTCCTCATGGATGAGAACTAACCGATCATCATTTTCGGCAAGGCTTTGATAATGCCCGGGCGGCAAGCCATCGAGTACCTGCCAGGTTTCGCCATCCTCGGACAGGTAGAGGTGGAGAAGGCCTACGTAACTGGGTAGTGCCGCGAATCGGCGCCCACTCCAAATCAGGCGGTATCTAGCCTCTGGTTCAGGCAGTGGTACCACGGCACGGTGTCCGTCGGAACCGAGAACTTTTACGAAATTACGCGGTTCGTCGGAATAACCATTCTCGAGGTAATGAAGCCATACCCAGCGGTTATTTCCGTAAGCGGCGTCGTAGGCTGTCCCCACCACGGTTGGCGACGAGGACCAATCGCGGCCGTTTTCACTGGTGAAGAAACCCTGGCGGTAGACATCCAAAACAAAAGTGCGGCCTGTCCAGGAAGCCCGGGTTGTGTAACCGATGTTGTCAATGTTTCTGAGTTGGTCGATAGGTTGCCAATCGATACCGTCTTCACTGATGGTGGCCCCCTGGGAACTCAGACTGATCAAGACGTTACCGTTGCCGATTAAATTCACTACTTCTGGAAATTGGCTGAGGTACTGCCACGTTTGACCGTCCCTGCTGCGGTAAACAGATCCGTCCCACAACACAATCACAAAGTCTTCGCCAAGCACTCTCCAACGGCTAGCTTTGGCCACCAAAGCGGAGGTTTCTTCGCTGCATTGAAGCCAGGGCCGGCCTTTGACCTTGGAAAAAGTGCCTTTTATGGTGCGCATCAGCAAGTTACCTTGATTGGCAACCAAGCGACCTGACTCAACATAAGAAATCTTGGGCGCCTCCTGATCCCACACCCAATCTTTGCCGTTGGGACTGAGGTAACACCCTGTTCTGGTCATGGCGCGCCATTGGTCGCCATCCCAAGCAATATCGTAAATTAACCCGAATTGTTTCGTCGTCTGAAAGGTGTTTAGGTCTTCACTGCGCCAGATTTCCTCCCCGCTATAGAGCAGGACCTCGCGGCCATTGGTGACATAGCGATTAAAGTTGGCAACCATGTCAGAAAGCTGGTTTTGGTAGCCGAACGTCATTTCGCGGAACAGACCGCCTTCGGCGATGATGTAGCGTTGGTCGCCAAAGTCAAAAATGTGGGTAATCAGGTTCGGTTTTTTGGTAATGGTTGCGCGGGTGGTGGTGAAACAGGTGCCGGCCGAAGCACATGCGCCTGCGACAAGAAACCAAAGCAGTAAGGAACGGAAAAACGGGGATGGGGTGGGTAATAAGCTTTTCAAAGTCGGATCTCCCTTTGTTTGGGCGGAACGGTCGCCTGTCGGCCTCGATGGGTAATCAGCGAGTTTTCGATTTCTGCTCATGGTGTCGGTTCCATGGGGATCGCCGCGATCATGGCCGGCTGGCGGAACTCATCGAAGTAGAACGTGGCACCCACAATTAATTGGCCCGTTGTACTTTTTGCAACGGCTGAGGTAACCTTGGCGGCAAATGGATGCCGAAGAAGCCTTCCTTTGAGCGTTTTCGGGGCGTTGCCGGGAAGTAATATTCTGTGGATTTCCGGGTCACTGCCCTCGTCTGGAATGACCGTTAGTTCGATCCGGGTGATTTCACCAGGCTCTGCTTCTGGTGCACACAGAACCAGGTAAGTCGTCCGATCATGGGGTAAGTAGTTAAACTTCAATTTGGTAGCCCATTGGTCGGAGGCGCGGCCAATGCTCTGAGAGGGGGCGTTGCCGCCGGAAACGGCTTCCTTATTGAAGGTCAAAAAGGAAACGATGAGGTTCAAATCCTGGTGGTCAACTAACAAGGCATAGGCTGACAGATTGCCAAACAGTTGATCGGCTTCCCGGACAGTCAGGGATTGGGGTGTCAACCAAAGTTTGGTCTGCTGGGTCTCCTCGCCTTTGAGGGCGGTGAGCGTGACCTCGCGACCGCGAGGGTCGGGGTTAAAGATCGCAATGCGGCTCGACCATTGCTCGTTATGGGTTACCCAGGGAATCAGTGTCTGATTGGGCTGCTCCGTGCTGGGCCTTTCGCAGTCGCTCAAAGCATAGTGCCGGACATCGGTCGTTGGCGTTGAGGTTTCCTCAAGCAGGGTCAGCGTCTTGGTGCCAACTTCATACAGGCCGCGATTGGGTGAGGCTTCCGGCGCGAGTCCCTGGAAAACCATTTCCCGCCATTGACGGCTGTTGAAGCTTATATACATGGGGGGCCAGTCTTCCGTGCAGTGGGTCCAGGTATCACCCCAGGCACGCATTTTATAATCACTATGGGGCGGTTTTGGGTTTGAAGGAAACCAGTCATAGCCGTTGCGGCTGTATCGGGTGCCATCCAGGCTGATGAAGCCTTTGTCATTGCGAATGACACCGCCACCTGGTGTGCCATGATGGGGGATTTCTTGCCAGTTCAAGCCTTCTTCAGAATAAAACGTTTGGTCTTGATTGATGAGAATCAGGCCTTCACCGTAAGCAAACATGTTCTTGCCAGGCCGATCGAGTTGGTGCCAGGTCAAGTCGGGTGAAATTTGATAAACCGTATTCTTCGCAATCACCCACCAATGACCTTTTGCACCAAAGATTCTGTCGATCGCCGTATAGGGCCGTGTGGTGTTCATTGGTTGGAGTAGATCGCCGACAGTGCCATGATACAGTCGGCCGTAGATGTCCAGTGCCATCATCCGGTCACCTTGGATCTCGAGGTCGGCGATGCGACCTGCGCCGGCAAGCAAAAATTCCCATGCCAACCCGTCCTGGGTTCGGTAAAGCATTTTTTCCGAACCCACGTATGTCCAACCATGGTACGTCCCGAGCTGAATAACGTGCTGCAATGGTGGGGCATATGCGATCCAATGACGCCGGTCGGAAGACGTATAGATTTGTCCGTCCTCGCCCACTAACCACAGGGCGTTGCCTCGCCGGCGTAGCCGGGACTCATCCAGGTTGTTAAATGCACCGAAAAACCGTTCTTTGTGCCAGCTAATGCCGTCCTGACTCGTGTACACGGTTCCGTAGCTTATATCGACCCAAACACTGCCATCCCAGGTAAAATCAAAATTCGCGTGCTCATGCTGATACATGGTGCCTTTGTGGAAGGTCCAGGTGGCGCCGTCATGACTGATAAAACAATCTCGATAGCCTGCAAGCGTTAGGAAATAGTCACCATTCCACACGACTTTGCCCGGCCTGCGGTGTTCTTGAACACCGGGATCCGCGGCGAACCAAGTTAGGCTGTCATCACTGTAAAAGAAGGAGCGCTCACTCCCGACGATCACATAGCGGTTGCCGTTCCAGGTCATGGCCTCCGGCTTGGCCGACGGCGGCAAGGTCGCGACCTCTTGCCAGTGGCGACCTTCAGGGTCACCATGCCAAATGGTTTGATTGGCGCGTGCGACAAATTGGGAACCGGCCCAGAAGAGATCGTCGAAAACCGGGAGCGTTTCGAGCTCGGTCCACGAAATGCCGTCCGTGCTGCGGAGAAAAAAGTCGCTGCCTCGGGCAAGCAGGACGCGGTCGTTATAGGAAAATTCGATGGGGCCGGCCGAGGATTCCATAAGCAAGACAGGTTCGCCCCATTGGAAGCCGGATTGGCTTACATATAGCGCATTTCGAGGCGGATTTTCCCTTGTTTCGGCGGCTATGACATAACGACCCTGCCATGGGATGATGTCGTGAATCGTTGCCGATGTTCCGTAGGTTTGGCTGTTCTTGCAGGAAATTTCAAGCGGGGTCATAGCCCAAACTTGCAGGATAGAGAAACATAGCCAAAGGCATAACCATGCCTTTGGCACGAGTGTGTCAGTTAACGTCATTAAGACCTCTGTAAAAGTGTTTATAAGGTGAAATAATCTTTAAATTGACTGCTTAGAGAAGGGAGGGGCGGTGATATATCCGGATGTTTTTTATCTCTGGGCAAGGAAATTATTACTCTGTGAGGTTGTGTATTCCGGTTTTTTTTCCGATCAGAGGGGGCTGCTCTACCTGAATTGAGCGAATTCTGAAAAGTGAAATAGTTGCCAGAAATAGCAAATGGCTCTTTTCGTTATAGGCTATGACTAGTTACCACACCAATAGGTGACAAAAGAGCCATGTATGAACAGCATAAAGCCATTCCGAGTTCCCGCCAAGTTTAAAATTTCCCGTATCGAGACCGTGACCGATTGCCTCCCATTTTGCCTGTGAGGCCCCGTGAGGCCCGGTCGAGCTATGCCCGCGTGCCAAGGCGTGAAACCTCTAGAAAAGGGCCGGTGAAAACCAAACTTTTTAGTACGACTTAAACCTAAACTAAGCGATTCTTGGTGGTGAAATCGCTCAGTCCTATTGGTCTGCAACCTTTGGTCAAAATTCTTGTCGACATCTCCAACGACAAACGCGCTTTTTCTAGCACGTTTCGTCCCCACTCATGGCGAGGCTTGCGGCAAAACTTGCACGATTTCATCCACCTCCATCGCTCCGTTCAATCATTAAGCGCAAACCCATTGAGGCCTTGGTTGGTGTCGCCTTTCTTGATGCGTTGGTACCCGAGGTCGATAGCGGTGGTTACGGGGATGGCTACCGAGTGACCTGTGCGCTGCGAGACACTTCTGAAGTAATTTACATGGGTTATCAGGCCTTGGGTTTGGATTTCGGCGGGCCCCCGCCAAAAAAATATCGAGTTGCTGTGAAGCCCAATAGCCGGCCGGGTCCACCACCGAGCGGAACATGGTTGAGGTATTCAAGTGTGACATTCTTGTGCCATTGAATTTGTCACCGGCAAGAGGCTGTGCCGTGTCTATACGAAACACAGTGTTCAAATTCACGAATGCGACGATGCGGCGCTTGTCTGGTTATAAATGGCGGCGTCAAAGCAGCGAACCGTGCTAGGGTAGCGCGCCCGCTTTATGTTCAGTGTTTCGATACGATGAATCCGATTCGTGCGGGTGCATGAACGCTATCGAAGTTTTACGCCGCAGGAACGTGGTGGCATCCACCAGCCGCCTAGGTGTTGTCCGGAAGTGGCAGTTCGCCGGCATGGGCTAGCGCGTTGACCACCATTTCGACCACATGGGCATCGGCCAAACTGTAAATCAAATGTTTGCCACTACGTCGGCGAGAGACCAAATTCTCGGCACGTAGGGTTCGCAAACGTTGCGATACCGTCGACAGTTGTTCTTGATCCGCCAATTCGGAAACGCAGGCCTCACCTTGCGTCAAGATGGTCAACAGCCGAAGTCGCGAGGGATCGCCCAGGGCACGGAAGATGCGGGCCGCCTTTTCCAACGTCTCGTCGCTTACCTCGTGGAGCGAAAGACGCGAAGGGTGTTCGAGGACATGGCAAGCAGACTGGTCGATGCTCATAATTGGTGCGCTCCCGGATTTTCGTTTGGTCCATTCTTTTCATCAGATCTTACGTGAAGCCGAGCACTAAAACAAACCCAATCGCGGATAAGCCTTTGTTCGGTAGGCGCAAGATTTTGTGAATCTGATCGTAAAAACGTCGTTTGCGTGCGGTGTATCGATTTTTTTGCTGGTTTTCGTGCTTGAAATTATTCGAAACAAACGACGACATTGGTGTTGTCAGGGGTGGGTTTGTCCTTGAAAAAGGGACCGTTCCGTCGAATTGGTTAAAACTGACGATCAGTTTTGAGCAAACAATGAGCCTTTTGTTTTCCAGATTGGGTCAGCCGTTTGGCGCCGGTGTTGTCGGTTGTCGAAGATGATTCAACCTGAACTGAGCGATGCTTGGCGGCGAAATCGCTCAGGTCAGGTTCAAACGTTTTGGGTTGCAGGTTTGGATGGTGGTCGTGAGCCCCCAAGCAAAAATGCCCCGACCGAGGCCGGGGGAAATGTTTTGAAAACAAGAGAGGTTAAGACCCAAACGAAGCAATTCTTGGCGGTGAAAACGCCCTAGCTGTTGGGCGGCAACATCTCGTAAATAGGCGCGTTGGCGCTATCGCCAACATGTTTGCCATCCAACCTTGCGCGTTTTCATCAGCCCGATTTGCTTCGTTCAGAAAAGAACGCCGATGCGGGGTGACCCGATCGGCGTTCCTAGAAAAGGCCTTACTGAACTTCCGCGGAGAGGTTTACACCGGAGTAAGCACGGTAGGCACGAATGCTTACGTGCCAGGTGCCCGCGGCGGGGTTCGCCACGTTGACGCTTTCGTTGTTACCGTTCAGGTACGGACGGTAGTCGTAAGCGCTGGTGGTGGGTTGTGCGCCGTAGCGAACGTAGACGTCCGCATCACCGGTGCCGCCACTCATTTGGATGGCTAAGTTCGAGCCGGAAGAAACTTCGATGGTGAAGTGCTGCCAACTGAGCCATGCACCGGACAAATTGGTTTCGTCGATGCGGCCGTTGTCACCGCCGCCTGGTTCGGTGTATGAAACACTCAGCGTCACGCTGGAGTAGCTGGAGTAAGCGCGTACACCGATGTAGTGGCGACCGGCAGCAGGGCTGGCGTTGTCGCAGGTTTCATTGTTGCCGTTCCGATAAGGACGGCAATCGTAGGTGCTGACGGTGGGTTGTGCACCAAAACGGGTGTAGAGGTCGGCATCACCGGAGCCGCCGTTGATGGAGATGGAGAGGTTGCTCGCACCGGCAGGGACGTCAATGTAGTAGAACTTGAAATCGCCGGTGGTACCGGACAGACCGGAGATGCTGTCGCCGTTGTTCAGGCCGCCGTCGCCACCGTCACCGCCGTCACCGCCGTCACCGCCGTCACCGCCGTCGGAACCGTCGCCGCCGTCGCCGCCATCGCCGCCGTCACCGCCGTCGCCACCGTCTGAACCGACATACAAGAGGCGGTTGGGGGAGCCGTTAACGCCGGAGATTTTGCCGGTGGAAGCGCTGTTGTTTAATGCTGAGGCAACTTGAGCAGGGGTCGCATTGGGGTTGTTTTCCAGGTACAGAGCCGCGCCGCCTGCAACGTGGGGAGACGCCATGGAGGTGCCTGAAATCGTGCGGGTTGCGGAGTTGCTGGTGGACCATGCCGCCGTGATGCTGGAACCTGGTGCGAAAATGTCGACACAAGAACCCCAGTTCGAGAAGCTGGAACGGTTGTCGGAAGAGGTGGAAGAGGCAACTGTAATCGCGCTTGACTCGCGAGCAGGGGAGTAGTTACAGGCGTTGTTGTTGTCATTACCGGCGGCAACCACGAAGGTCACACCGGCGGCAACGGCTTGAGCAACCGCATTGTCGAGTGTGGTGGAAGCGCCACCACCCAAGCTCATGTTGGCAACGGCGGGCGTGTTGTGGTTGTTGGCAACCCACTCAACACCGTCGATGACACCGGCAGTGGTACCGGAACCGTTGCAGTTCAATACGCGGATGCCGTAAACCGTTGCGTTGGATGCAACGCCGTAGCTGGTGCCGGCGGTGGTCGAAGCAACGTGGGTACCGTGGCCGTTACAATCTTGGCCGTCGTTGTCATTGTCGACAGCATCAAACGGTGCGGTAGCGCGGCCGCCGAAATCGTTGTGGCCGGTACGGACGCCGGTATCAATGATGTAAACGTGCACACCCGTGCCGTTGTTGGGTGGAGAGTAGTCGTTATCCAGCGGCAGATCGGTCTGGTCGACCCGGTCCAAGCCCCAAGAGTTGGCCGGTGCGAGGAATTTTTCCTCATTGGAAAGTGAGATGATTTGGTTTTGCTCGATGTACGCAACGTTGGGGTCGGCCAACAATGCCTTAACCGTTTGGCCTGGCAGCTTGGCGGCAAAACCGCTGACGGTGGCGTCGTAACTGTTGAAAATCTCGCCACCAAGGTTGTTGACCGTGGTGAAGGTCGAGACAAAGCCGACATTTTGATTGATGTCCTTTTTGAGGACGACAATGTACTCACCGGGAATCGCGTAAGGTGAGTCGGCATGTAAAATTTCTTTATCCTGAGCGAATGCAGAGATCGAGAGAAGCAGGGAGACCACCAAGGTTGTGATCAGAGATGCAAACAGCTTTTGGGTTCGCATGATATTTCCTCCTATAAGTTGGCGCAGGTTGCGCCGGAACAAATCCACCAGCAAAAGAGGTTTAGTAGACCGGGAAATCGAGTTGGGTGTCGCCGATATTCAAAGGACAATAGGCGTACAGATATCACCAGACATAAGTCTGAGTAATAGTAATTTGGAGCAACAGGGCTCCATCAAGGAAAGGACAGTTGAAATGAAACCAAGGATTAGCCCATTTATAATGATCGGCGAACAATGCCGCAATGCCAGATTATGGACGGTCTTCTCTTCGTAAGCACGGGATAACCGTTATCGTAGAGACTCATTGATTAAAAAACAAGCAAATAGTAAAGCTTTTGTAACTAAATCTTTGGTTTTCAGTTTTGAAATCTGGTTCAGTTTTGGATGTTTGGCTAAAATCAATTAAACAAGCTGTTTACGTCATGTGTGAAATGACTGAAGTTTAAGCTAAGTTAAAGCTTGTGTAAAAAGGCAAAGGCTTGGCTGAGTGGTTTTTGCATATGAACTGTTGTCTATATGTTCAAGTGTTGACTTGTTCAGTGCTTCATTTTAATAATAGTCTTGTTGAATATTTGTAATCTTTATTTGTGGTATATCATGTGTATAAAGGGCGACTCTTTGTGATTTTCTTGGGCTTGTTTGTGATGAGTAGTTGTTTCTGTTTAAACCTAAAGTAGGTGTGGTTGCCGCTTCGAATCGCGCAATTATGGTTAATCTGTCCTGGATCTAATCCGGCGAATACTTGCCGGTGAAATCGTTTGGTTCCGATGATGAAGGCGAAGTTATGTTTTATCTTCGCGATCACAATAATTGGGTTCCTAGCGAACGCTGGGCTGAGGGGACGCTGGGGTATTCATGGGGCAAAATATCGCTGAGTCCTCAGACTAATGGCGGCCGTATCTTCTCACCCGTCAAGTACGTTGTGAATAGTTTGAATGCCGCTTAAGGTTATATTTTTAAGGGGTTTGTTGATTTTGAATTAGGTGTGTTCCGAACCGATTTACGGCATATGCGTCGTGAAGGCGGTGCCACCAGAACTGAGCTATTCTTGGCGGCGAAATCGCTCAGTTTTGGTGGCAACAACCCGTTTTGGTTGACCGCCTTGCGGATGGAATGGTCGTCAACTCTTGGGCCCAGGGCCTGGGTTACTTGGTACGTACCCGATCCGCATTGCTTTGGAACAAACCCGATTCCTCGCCCTGCCGACGGGCGAGTTTGACCGCCTGCTCGTATTGCGCGAGCGCTTTTTTGTATTGGCCCTTGCTTTCATAGGCTTCGCCCAGGCTGTCGAACGTGTTAGCCGAGTTGGGGTAATGACCGGTGTTCCATTCGAATACCGCAATCGCCTCATCGTGGCGGCCCTCTTCCAGGAAGCGGTACCCCAGGTTATTACAGGCTCCCTCAGGAAGCGTCACTGCATAACCCATGCGGCTCGAGACCTTTTGGTAATAAACCAAGTGTTCCGTCAAACCCTTGGTTGCGACGTCCGCCGGTACGGCCCAAAAGGAAAAAAGCTGTTGTAAACCCCAATAAGTGGCAGGGTAGACAACCGAACCGTGGTCCTCTTCGTTGAATTGGCGATGGGCGACCAGTAGGTTCTCGACCTTGTGTCCGTCGAGCAACTTGGTAAAGGCCTGGTAGGGCGGCACCATTCTTGGGTGTTCCGTGCCTTGCGCAACCACCAACGCGGCCGACAGCGACGATGTTTTGCCCAAAAACTGCTCGAGCCGTTTGACCGGATCGTTGTCGGCCCAAAAAAGCGTCGGGCTTACGGCCAGATAGCCGCCAAACAACTGGGTTCGCGCCAGAAAACAGTGGACCGCAAACAAACCGCCGTAAGAATGGCCCGAAAAAATGCGATACGGTTTGGTGCGATAGCGTTTTTCCACTGCCGGCATCAGTTCTTTTTCGAAAAAATCCAAAAACCGGTCGGCGCCGCAGCAATCTTCTCGACCCGGATTTGGCGGCGGCGTCAAGTCACGGGTTCTTTGCGTGTTGCCCACCGCAATCACGATCATGTCGGGCATGCGGCCAAGACCGGCAAGAAAGGAAACAGCCGACGCCGTGTGGTAGAAGTTGTCTTCGCCATCGGTGGTGTACAACACCGGGTAGGCCTTTTGGCGCGCGTGGTAGCCGCGTGGTAAAGCGACGAAACATTCGCGCGCTTCGCCCATGATCTTCGAGGTCACCACAAAACGTTCGCCGATGGTAACCGGCTTAACCTTGGTCGGCGTGACGGTGTGCGCGGCCATAAAACACAAAAACAAAAGCAAGGGATCCTCCTTGTTCAATGATTCGTCGGGTTTGACGAAACACAAGTCGTTGTGGGTCCTTACTAAGTCGTTGCTGACACGCAAATAGTTTGGTCAAATTTGGTTAGGGTGTTAATTGGGTTTTCAGGCGAGCGGTTGAGCGCGTGCCGACCCTGATCAGGGCCTTGAGCGCGACGGTTTTTTGGCTGATATCCTTGTTTTCGCATCGCAAGGGTCTTAACTCAATCCAAACCCCTGCAGCATTTGGCTGACGGCATCGACCACGGCTTTGCCGTCACAGGCATAGAGGTCGGCGCCGCTAAAGGGATTGAGTTCCATAAGGTGAAGATCGCCGTCGGCTTCGCCCACATCGAGCACGTACACCTGTTCCGGTGCGGGTAGCGCCTTGGCGACGGTCTCAGCAAAGTGCCAAACGGTTGTCGTTGGCTTCGTGTGCAGCGCACGGCGGCCCTCGGCCAGATACTCACTGCCCGCGACGACTTGGCCGGCCACAACCACAAAACGTCACTCGCGGCCGATCCGGCGAATGGGGGCGACGATCACGGGCAAGTTTTCGTTGTCAAAATAAAAGCCGTAATCCAGCGCCTTTAGGCTGATGACATCGCGCGATAACACGCGACCACTGAAGGGTTTGAGCGGGCTGTCGGGACGCACGAAAACACGGTCCGTGCAGCCCAGCTCAGCCAGGATCTGTTCGTGCTGCTGGACGAAGTTGACGGCGCTGAGATGCCGCCAATCCCGATGGACGAGCCAAGCGTTCGCCCGCGGGTACCAAGATGAACAATGGAAACGGGCCGTGTCACACCAGGCGCCTGGCTGCCATCGGCCTGACGACGCGATGTGGTGGGCGTTGACCAGGCTGCCGTGAAACACGGCCGGTGCCGCCAGGGTTGGGAGGTCCGGCCACCAGTCGTCCGACCAATCGACGATTCGGTGACCGAGCTGTGCGGCCCCGACGCGCAGGGGATCGGTTTGGCTAAAGACGTCGTTTTCTAAGATCCAGGTCAACATGGTTTGTTTGATCCTTTGGTTACCCTTTTTGGGTGCGCTTTTCGTCCGCCTGAGCCAAGGAGAGGGCGGCGCTTTCCCGCACCGCCCAACGTTTTGTACCCGTGGCTGAAACCTTTACCAGCATTCCCCGGCAATGCGGTGTTTCAAGCAAAACCTTTTGGGTTAACAGGTTTTGTGATCGATGGATTGTTTCGATAGACCATGGTGTGCCAACCACTTAACCACCGCGACAAAACTAGCGCGCTGGATAGGACTGCGCGGATAGTCGCTGGGACTCATCGAAGCGCTAATTAGGGTGAAGCGATAGCCGCCGGTAATCGTATTCGCGGCAAATCCCTCGCGGGCGCCCTTTTCGGCGTAACGCCTTAACTCTGGACAAACCAATGCGCCTGGGAGACCAACCGTGTTATGGGGATCGCCCTGCCATTCTGGGTCTTCGGCCCAGACAAATTGAAGCTCAGAGGTTTCCCTCGGTTCGATTGATAGGGTAATGCCGATTTTGCCTGCGCAGTTAGAATAGGTGCCGGCACCAGCATAACAGGTACCGTCTTCGTTTATCTTAAAGTGGTCGGTTCTAAAGAGTTGAATCATCGTGTCCTTCGTTTGTTCCCAGAAAATGCCAACGATCAGTGGTTTCGATCAGGTGGTTTTATGGGTAACCATCCGATTCGGTCGCGCCAACAGGAACATGTGCCTGGGTACACGGATCCGGCGCTTGCATTAGCTACGCGCATTGGATGG
This sequence comes from Holophagae bacterium, assembly GCA_030429565.1. GTDB lineage: Bacteria > Acidobacteriota > Holophagae > Acanthopleuribacterales > Acanthopleuribacteraceae > Acanthopleuribacter. Next base: position 474,483 of record JAUIFE010000005.1, read on the forward strand.
TAAAAACTGACAGGATTAATCGGTTTTGCTAACTAAATTGCATCAACCTTTTTCAGGCGGCGGTGGGTTGGTGGGCCGCCTGATCCGCCGCGTAGCCTGGTACCAAAGCATGGCGCACCTCACACAACGGCTGGTCGAACAGCGTTTCCAGCGGTGCCGTGACCAAAACCGCCGCGTCGCGCGCCAGCGCTTTGCCGCGCGCCTGGGCTGCTTTCATGCGGGCCCGTTGCCAAAAGGGCAGAAAGGCCATGCGGTCGGCCACGCGTGCCGCCCAATCGAGCGTCGGTGTGTAGTGTTGTTCGCCGACAAATGCGTAGACGCCCATTTCGCCGGCCAGACTGGTGTCGAAATTGAGCAACGTGTGGATCATGTCGTGCACACGCACGTAGCGAATGGTGATCGGGTATTTTTCGAAAAGGGGTTCAATTTCAGACGAGAAGTTAAAAGGTTGCAACTTGTGGCGCGCCATGAAACGGCCGTAGGCGTGGCCGAAGGTATGGCTGGGCAGGCGGTTTAAATCGGCAAGTTCGATGGGGGCGAAGTTGATGTCGTGCATGGTTAACGCTTGCGCCGTGTGATCGCTGGGTGCTTCGCGATCCATAAATAGCGTCATTTTTAAAACGGGTACGTCGCCGACGTATTCGCCGCGTCGCATGGTGCGTGTCATTTGGGCTACGGTTCGAATGTGTTTGATCATGATCAACCTCCCAAGTGGGGTACCGATCTTGTGTGCGACCGCATGGAATAGCCATTGTCTCATTTGGTTCAGCGGGGCAGTCGTGGGCGTTCATAGGTTACGGAGGGAGCACCTGTTTGTTCGGGCGACTCAATCCTCGGTCGCATCTAGCCGAACCTCGTGTAATACGGCCTTGCTTTAGAAGGGGTTTCGCGTGTGGTTTCGCCTCAACCCGATACCCGTTTGTGGCCTTGATTCGGTCGATACCTTCGATTTTTTCAAACATTTTTGGGTTGGGCGCTCGGTGATTCTAATCGTCGCGCGAGATCGGCCGTCTGCGCATGTTTTTAATCGAAGCGCGTTTCTTTTTGGCGTCAATTCGGCGCTCTTTGGCCGCGCGTGAGGGTTTGGTTTTAACCCGTTTGCGTTCCACTTTCGTCGCCGAGCGAATCACGGAGACCAGTTTGCCCAGCGCGTCCTCGCGGTTTTGGAGCTGGCTGCGGTAGCGTTGCGAAGTGACCAGCAAAATGCCGTCCTCAGTGATGCGTTGATCCGAGCTGTTCAAGAGCCGCTGTTTCACGAACGGCGGCAGGCTCGACGCCGCTACATTAAAACGCAGGCGCACCGAGCTGGATGTCTTGTTGACATGCTGACCCCCTGGCCCCGAAGCCGCCATAAACTCTTCCTGAATCTCGTTGGGGTGGATCGCAATCCTGTCCGTAATCTGAATCATGGGGTCTCTTTACTCCGTTTGTGTCGCACTGCTTGAGTATACATGGTTCCCTGCCGTGTCGCTGTTTTTCCCGCACCCGCCTCGGGTTGGTCATCGCCGCGCATTCGCCGGTGATGCCTCGTTTGAACCGTCCTAATAACGCCCTTGTTGTGCTTTTTCCAAGGCGCGTTCTTTTAACGGCATTCTGGTGGGCGGCGAGGACTCTGGTGGTGGTGAGTTTACGTTCCGGTGTGCTCTTTTTTATCTGTGATAAATCGCTGAGTAATTAGATGGTGCCTGGGTCTTGAGATTGCCGTGGTGCCCGTGTAAGATGAGCCCATTCCTTTTCTGAAAGTATGCTTTATCCAGCCCTAATTATATTGAAAGTCATGACTTATCTATTGGTGGTGGACGATGTGGCACATGCCGTCGAGTCAGGTTGACGCGCTAAGAAATGCCAAGTGGCAAATTGACCTTTGCGCTGGAGAAAATCAAGGAATGTGTGTCAATGGTGCGGCGTTTTCGTCGTCGTCGGAGATCTTTTGATCGCGCCGGGGGCTCTTGAAACGGCACTGCCGCGCTTGCGTTCCAAGTTGCCCGGACGCGAGCGCTGGGACGTGCCGGGTTTGTGGCGTCGGCCCGCCTTGGCCCGTGAACTCGAGCTTTTACTCGCCGCCCAGCAGGGGGTTACCGCTGTGCGCGCCAATCCCGCTACCGGCCGTTTACTTATTGAGTATCGGCCCGGTGCCACCTGTAACTTCTCGTTGACCGAGCTTATTGGCCGCCTGAAACGCGCCCAACCGGAGCTTGCCGAGGAAGCGGTACAACCCACTTTCAAAGAGATTCGTGAGCTGATTAAGCGATACGAGCAGGATCCCCAATTGCGTCGCAAGGCCTCCGTGTATTCCGTGCTCAACGCGATCACCAGCCTCGCCGAACCGCTGGCGTTTGGCTTGTTGTTGACCACTGCTATTTCCGGCGGGAGCCCGTTGTTGGCCGCCCTCGGTTTGAAAACAGCCGTGTCGCAAATGGCCGCGCTGGGTGTTGGTATTTGGGGCGTGCGGGCGCTCGATTCACGTCTCAACGTCTTGCAAAACGAGGCCTGGCAGGAATACGCGGGTCAGGTTGCCCACGAAGTGCGCGTTGCTGCCTTCGACAAGGTCGCGTCCCTGGATATGGCCTATTTGCAAAGTCGCCAGACCAGCCGTTTGGCGCAAATCATCGACGGCGACAGCCGCACCGTGCGCGCCTTTTTGGAATCGATACCCCATGCCGCTTTGGAGAAATCGGTCACCCTGGTTGGCGGTGGCTTGTTCCTTGTTTGGATCTCACCGACCGCCTTTTTGTTGACCCTGTCCTCGGCACCGCTGATGGTGTTGCTGTTCCGGCGTTACCACCAGCGCATCACCCGCCAATACTTGGCACGTGGCGATGCCGAACAAAAAGCAGCCAACGTCGTGGCCAATAGTTTGGCCGGCATGGAGACCGTCAAGAGTTTCAGCCGCGAGCCTTTTGAATCGGAGCGCGTCAGTGCATCGGGGAAGGTCTTACACCGCGACATTGCCGACGCTTACAACTTAAGTGCGGCCTACGCCAACTTGACCAAACTGGCGCTGGTTACCGGCATGGTCCTGCCTTTGGCTTACAGCGGCGTCATGGTGCTCGACGGCGCCTTGAGCAGCACGCATTTTATGATGCAAACCTTTATGTTGCCGCAAATGACCACGATCGCTTGGGGTCTCGACCAAAAATACGACCTGTACCACAACACCGTCGGCGCCACTGCCCGATTGCAGCAATTGCTGGCCTGCGCCGCCGTGATGACCGATGGCCAACAAACGCTGTTACACCGGGACGTTGCGGGTGAGCTGACCTTCGAAGATGTGAGCTTCGCCTACCACCCGCAAAAACCCGTGCTGACGCGTTTCAACCTAACCGTGCCGGCCAGGTCATCTTTGGCTTTGGTCGGTGAAACCGGATCGGGCAAATCAACTGCCGCCAAATTGGTGCCGCGCTTTTACGATCCCAACGCGGGCCGCGTGTTGTTGGACGGCTGGGACTTGCGCGAGCTGTCGCTGGCGAGCCTGCGCGAGATGGTCGGTTACGTCGGCCAAGATGTATTTCTGTTCGACGGTACCGTTTTCGAAAACATCGCTTACGGCCGACCCGGCGCCGACCTTGCCGCTGTTCGCGAAGCCGCGCGCCAAGCGGAAGCACTCGACTTCATCGAGGCGCTGCCTATGGGTTTCGACGAAGGTGTCGGTGAACGCGGCGTCAAGTTATCCGGCGGCCAGCGCCAGCGCATCTCGATTGCCCGTGTCCTGCTCAAGAATCCGCCCATCATCATCTTCGACGAGGCAACGTCGGCCGTTGATAACGAAACCGAAGCGGCGCTGCGTACGTCCTTCGCACGTCTGTGCCGCGACCGCACCGTCATTACCATCGCGCACCGCATGTCTACCATCCGCGAGGTCGACCAAATTTGCGTATTGGGTCGTGGCCGCATCCTCGAGCGCGGCAGCCACGATGAGCTGCTCGCCCGCAACGGCCATTACGCCCAACTGCTCGCCCTGGAAACCGGCCAACCGGCCGCGTCTTCGGAGGGCAAAGTCGTCGCCCTGCACTCTTCGTAATCTATGGAGAACACAAATAGGCGGGTTTCCTCACTTTTTGCTGATTTCGGGCCCACCATTTTGATCGTGGCGCAACTGCTTGCCTTAAATTATTGAGAGCCTCTCATTCGCCGGCGCAAATTCACGAGAAGCTATTTCCTGCCGTGACAAAACATGAAGGACAGGCAGAAATTCCTGGGTAGAACCGAGTGTCACCTGTGGGCTGCGTTGTTAAAATGGTCCCGATTTAGTGGATAACTGAAAACGGATGATTGGTGTCGCTTGCAATCGATTTGCTTCTCGCGAAGGTGGTCCGATGGCTGAACTTTCCAAGTTATCAGCACAACTCATTTGTCGTATGGTTGGCCGTATTCGGGATTCGCCGGGTGCCTCCGAAACCCCCTTTTTTGCCGCTCTTGCGGCGCACCCTGATACCTCACTGTTCTTTGGTACGGTGAATGCCGCGCTTTCCCGCGCACCGGTCTTTACCGGGCTACTTGAGGATGTGGCGACCGATTGGGCTTTGGCTTGCTGGACGGCGTTTTGTCGCACTGAGCGCGTTGATCTCGGCACTTTGCTCGCGCAATACCACGGCGAATTAGGCGACGCGGTGGTGGCGACCCGCGAGCGAGCTCAGGCATTCACGAGCAATTTTGAAGCCTTGATCGAGGCACACTTTCCCAGCGCATGGGATTGGGCCGCGACCTGCGAGGCCCGCGCCCAGGCCGCTGACGGTCGGGCTTCTTTTACGGCTCAGCTCGAGGCGGCGCCGCCGTTCGGGTTGCCCAGCCGACCTGGCTGGTTAGCAGTGACGGACTTTCGTCGTCGCTTGACGCCGTTATTTGGTCGCGATGCCTTGATGGACGCTTTGGCGGATTTTCGAGATGGTGACCAATCGTTTCGCTGGTGGTCCATTTACGGCCCCAAAGGCTGCGGCAAGTCGCGGCTCGCCTTGGCTTGGCTCGAGGCCTCCTTGGCGGCCGGCTGGCTGCCGGTTTATTTGGGTGAGGGTTACCGTCGCCATACCTTCAGCGAATGGCGTCCGTTTCACCCCACCGTTATCGTGGTCGAGAATGCCAGTGCGCACGAGCATTTGCAACGCCTCCACGGTCACCGCACTCAGTGCGGGCTTAACGGCGACCCACGAGTGCGTATCCTTTACCTCGATCGTGCCGAGGCTCGCCCCGGGTGGCCTGCCATGTTTGACCAAAACAGTCGTGTGCACTATGGGCAAAGCAAGGACGGAAATGGTTATCGAGAACCACTCTTGCTCGGTTCGCTCCATTCGAATAAAGGGTTTTTTGATGTCGCTGTGGCCGCTTTGGGCGCAGAACCTTGCGACCAACCCTATGACCGCGCTGCGCTTCATCGCTTTCTCCAAAAAAGACCATCGCCGTTATGGGTTTTAGCGACGGCCCAACTGTGGGCGTCCAATGCGCATGACCGAGGGCTTTTCAAAATGTCGCAGGAAGCAGCGCTCGCCGCCGGTTTACAGCTTGAATTGGCAAGGGTTAAACGCTGTTTGAACGACGAAACCGCTTATGCAGCTTGGTTTTGTGCCGTTGTTTGGCAAGGGTTGGCGCCTGGGGGTTGCCTGGAGGACTTGCAGAAGTTTCTGTTTTGGTTGGGAGCGAACCTTGCTCCCGACCAGTGGACGGCTGTTCGCAAGCTTTTGGTCGGTGAGGCTAACGAAGCTGGGTTCACAGCGCCGCTCGGCCTTGTAGCGCCCGAGTTCCTGTGGGGCGGCCTTTACCAATCCAATACTCTTCCCGGGGTTAAACCTTTTGTTGCCGCGCGTCCTCTAGAAATCACGTCGTGGCTTGTGCGGATTGCTGCGGACCATATCGGTGACTTGACTCAGCCACTGCGTTCACTGGCGAAACGCACCCGTGAGCGATGGCTGGAAGCGTTGTTTCGAGCGGCTGGTCCCGGCGATGCGGGCCAGGCGGAAGACTGGTGGATGCAGGCGCGCACGTTGCTCGCTTGGGCTTTCATCGATCGCGACAACGTGGAGGGTGCCGGTGTTTTTATCGAGCGATACGCCGCGGCAGCCACGCAATGGCCCTCCGTCGCGATGAACCTTGCTTTGGCCTTCGATTTCCTTGGAAGAGGTGATCGCGAGGATCGTTTACAAACTCGGCGTTGGTACACTTTGGCCGTGCCGGATTCAGATTTGCGTCGCCGCTGTGGCGACGGGGCCGATCCGCCCAACTGGCCGGCGCTGGAGCAGGAAATGCGCTCGCGACATATTTGGTATGACCAACAGCCTTGCACGGTCGATCCGATTGCGTTTTATGCTTTGGTTTACAGCCTTTCACGGCAAATGGATGGTGAATCCGACCTCAGCGAGAACGGGTTCTGGTGCGAACGAGCCGGTCTTTCCGGTTTGCCTTATGCCATGTTCCTCCGCGCTGACTGGCGACGTTATTCGGGTGATGTACAAATCCAATCAGCACGTCGTCGCTGGTTTGGTTATGCGCATCAAGCCGGTAGTCCCGAAGGCGCCGTTCATTTAGCGCTTATGTTGGCTTCGGAGTACGGGGGCCCCAAATATTCGGCACGTTCCCGTGCGCTCCTCGAAGCCGAAGTCGCCAAGGGTAATCTGGAGGCGATGGGCTTTTTTGCCGAGATGTTGGCGCATGGTTTTTGGAACCAGAGACCTTCGGCCATAGACGCGATTATCCCGTATCGTCAGCAGGCAAGTACGCTCGAGGACCACGAAGCCTTGTTCCGTTTGGGTTGGCTGTTGCGAAGTGGTGCCGTTGTCGAAAATCAAGAACTGGCCGTCTTCTATTTGAAGGCGGCGGTTTTTCAGGGGAACAAGGCCGCGATTCGGCCTTTTGTTCAGAGTTGGGATTGGGAGGATTCTTCGTCCGATGAAGCCGCCCTGAGCCGCAAGGCCCTGGATTTGGCTGCCAAGGCTGGTGATCGAAAGCTGATGCTTACTTATGCACGGTACTTACTTGAGGGCATTGGCGGTAAAGAAGATCCGGCGGCCGCCAGGCATTGGTTAGCGGAATCAGCTAGCTTGGGTCTTGCCGAGGCGCAATCTTGGCTGGGCGAAATGTACATGGCCGGCATCGGTGGGGAGCGTGATCCAGAGATGGCACGCGTTTATTTCGAACAGGCCCAGCGCGGTGGTTTTGGGGTTGGGTTTTATGGTTATGCGCGCCGGCTGGTAATGCAAGGTGATTACGATCAGGCGATGGTCACCCTGTTCCGGGTTGCAAGAACGCCGTATTACCACGACATTGATGACCTCTGTACCGATTTTCCTGCTTTGGCAGACCATCCAGAACGTTCACGCTTGGCGGCGCTGATTCGTGAAGGCCGCGAATCATCCTGGTAAAAGCCAGTAAAAAGCCAGGAAACGCACAATTTGGCGCAACGAGTAAAAAGCCAGGACACGCACAATTTGGCGCAACGAACGCGGGAAAGCCAGGACACGAAAAAGCCAGGACACGCACAATTTGGCGCAACGAACGCGGGAAAGCCAGGACACGCACCGATTTATGCAGCGGAAAGCGAGTGTGGGGAAAGCCAGGACACGCACCATTTCAGAAAGAGGGAAAGCCAGGACACGGAAAAAGCCAGGACACGCACCATTTGAGTGAGGCGGTAGGACAAAAAAGCCAGGACACGCACCATTTCAGAAAGAGGGAAAGCCAGGACACGGAAAAAGCCAGGACAGCGGAAAAAGCCAGGACACGCACCATTTGAGTGAGGCGGTAGTAGGGAATAGGGGAAAGCCAGAGGGGAAAGCCAGGACACGCACCATTTAGGGAAAAAAGTGGAGGGGAAAGCCAGGACACGCACCATTTAGGGAAAAAAGTGGAAAGCCAGCAGTAAAGGAAAGCCAGGACACGCACCATTTAGGGAAAAAAGTGGAAAGGGGAAAGCCAGGGAAAGCCAGGACACGCACCATTTAGGGAAAAAAGTGGAAAGGGGAAAGCCAGGGAAGGGGAAAGCCAGGACACGCACCATTTAGGGAAAAAAGTGGAGGGGAAAGCCAGGACACGCACCATTTAGGGGAAAGCCAGGACACGCACAATTTGGCGCAACGAACGCGGCGTCACCAGCAGCAATAGCCAGGAAAAAGCCAGGACACGCACCATTTGAGTGAGGCGGAGTGGAAAGCCAGGACACGCACAATTTGGCGCAACGAACGCGGCGTCACCAGCAGCAATAGCCAGGACACGCACCGATTTGTGCAGCGAAAAGCGAGTGTGGGGAAAGCCAGCAGCAATAGCCAGGACACAAAAAGCCAGGACACGCACAATTTGGCGCAACGAACGCGGCGTCACCAGCAGGAACGCGGGAAAGCCAGGACACGCACAATTTGGCGCAACGAACGCGGCGTCACCAGCAGCAATAGCCAGGACACGCACCGATTTGTGCAGCGAAAAGCGAGTGTGGGGAAAGCCAGGACACGGAGTGTGGGGAAAGCCAGGACACCCACCATTTGAGTGAGGCGGCAGAGCAAAAGCGAGTGAGGTGGATAGCCAGTAAGGGGAAAGCCAGGACACGCACAATTTAGCGCAACGAACGCGGCGTCACCAGCAGCAATAGCCAGGACACGAAAAAGCCAGGACACGCACCATTTGAGTGAGGCGGAGTGGAAAGCCAGGACACGCACCATTTGAGTTAAAACAGCAATAGCCAGGACACGCACCGATTTGTGCAGCGAAAAGCGAGTGTGGGGAAAGCCAGGACACGCACCATTTGAGTGAGGCGGCAGAGCAAAAGCGAGTGAGGTAGGAAAGCCAGGACATAGGAAAGCCAGGACATAGGAAAGCCAGGACACGCACAATTTGGCGCAACGAAAAGGGAAAGGGAAAGCCAGGACACGCACAATTTGGCGCAACGCGGAGCAATAGCCAGGACACGCACCGATTTGTGCAGCGGAAAGCGAGTGTGGGGAAAAAAGCCAGGACACGCACCATTTAGAAACGCCAGCAGTGGAAAGCCAGGACACGCACCATTTAGGGAAAAAAGTGGAAAGCCAGCAGCAATAGCCAGGACACGCACCGATTTGTGCAGTGGAAAGCGAGAGCAATAGCCAGGACACGCACCGATTTGTTCAGTGGAAAGCGAGTGTGGGGAAAGCCAGGACACGCACCATTTGAGTGAGGCGGCAGAGCAAAAGCGAGTGAGGTGGATAGCCAGGACACGCACCATTTGGATGAGGAACGGGGAAAGCCAGGACACGCACAATTTGGCGCAACGAACGCGGCGTCACCAGAAGCCAGGAACGCGGCGTCAGAAAAAGCCAGGGGGAAAGCCAGGACACGCACCATTTGAGTGAGGCGGCAGAGCAAAAGCGAGTGAGGTGGATAGCCAGGGGGAAAGCCAGGACACGCACCATTTGGCGCAACGAACGCGGCGTCACCAGAAGCCAGGAACGCGGCGTCAGAAAAAGCCAGCAGTAAAAAGCCAGGACACGCACCATTTGGCGCAACGGGGAAAGCCAGGATATGCACAATTTGGCGCAAAAAGCCAGGACACGGAAAAAGCCAGGACACGCACCATTTGAGTGAGGCGGTAGTAGGGAATAGGGGAAAGCCAGGACACGCACCATTTGGATTAGGCGGTAGAAAAGCCGGCAGTAAAAAGCCAGGACACGCACCATTTAGAAACGCCAGCCGTGGAAAGCCAGGACACGCACCATTTAGGGAAAAAAGCCAGGACACGCACCATTTAGAAACGCCAGCCGTGGAAAGCCAGGACACGCACTATTTGGTTCAACGAACGCGGCGTAGCCTCGTATCTGCTGCTGGTCAGCGAATTTGGCGCGCTTGCCCCGAAGAGGAAAAAAGCCAGGACACGCACCATTTAGAAACGCCAGCCGTGGAAAGCCAGGACACGCACTATTTGGTTCAACGAACGCGGCGTAGCCTCGTATCTGCTGCTGGTCAGCGAATTTGGCGCGCTTGCCCCGAAAGAAGCCAGGACATCCACCATTTGGCGCAACGAACGCGGTGTCACCAAAAGCCAGGGCAGAAAGCCAGGACACGCACTATTTGAGTGAGGCGGCAGAGGAAAAGCCAGCAAGCTGAAAAGCCAGCAAGCTGAAAAGCCAGGATACGGATGTAAAAAGCCAGGACATGCGCCATTTGGCGCAACGAACACGGCGTCATCAAAGGCGGGGACACGCATCAAAGGCGGGGACACGCACTAAAAAGCCAGGAGACGCCCCGCTTGGTTCAACGAACGCGACGTGGCCGCGCATCCTCTGTTGGTCAACGAATTTGGCGCGCTTGCCCAACCGTTGAACAGGGTCTAAATTGACCAAATCGCATGTTGGGTTGCGCGAGAGTAAATGGCCCTCTTGGCAAGCGAAAAACCCACACCAGCGTGTTCTACCTGGTGATAATTGAGGAGATATCATGCATTTATTCTTTTTGCTGTTGGTTGCCGGTGGCTGGGACCATTCGGTTCAACCAGACCCGATGTGGGACTTTTCTGTAGAAACCTTTCAGCTTCATGGCGACGGCGCCATCCTCTCGCTTGTCATGCATCATGACGGCCCTATTTTTTCAATTCGTACCGAATCCTTCCTTGACGACGAATATGCCGATGTCACGTACCGTTTTGGCACCAACTCGCCGTATCAAAAGCGCTGGCAGGTTTCTCACGACGGCAAGGCTGTGCTTGTTCCGAAAGCGCAGGTACGGTTTTTCTTAAACCGCCTGTTGATGGAGAATCGTTTGATCTTTCGCGTTGCGCCGTACCGTCAAGAACCGAAAACCTATATTTTCGATATCCAAGGGCTTGGCAAGCAATTGGCCGCGACCAGCACCGGTGTAGCCTGGCGACAACTCCATCAATCAGTACGCGATCAGGAAAAGCAACTCAGTGAACAGGCTGCCCATCGAAATGAGACGCTCAAGGCGGTCGATGCCTGGCTGAAAGCGCCCATTCATCTTCAAGTTGTCGACCTTTCTTTCAACGGTATTCAAGCCTCATCCACACAAGCGGACACCGCTAAATGGGGCTGGGGTGAAAAGCAGTTGACGCGATCCCCGGACGGCGGTGTCAAAACCCTGCGCCTCAGTGCTGAAGGCCGATACCTTGCGCCAGCCTACTTCAACGATTGGTTGGCTGCTTCAAACTTGGGATCCGCCTCTCTGAGTTCCTACCTAGAGGGTCTCCAGATCCTCTCCAATCCCCCTTCGGGCATTAAAAAAGTCAGCTATCAGGTGGCGACCAAATATGAGAAACCCAGTATTTTGGCGCTGGAAGTTGAGTATCATGCCGCCGCTGGACAAACGCTGGCGGATTGGTCCTTCGCCGTCGCCCACATCCTCGGGCAACCGCGCAGCAAAGCTAAGTTCTACACTGCTTTCGATCAAGACGGCCGCCTTGAAAACCCCATGGGCTGGGAGAGTGGCAGGCTGCGCTTCAAAGGCGGCAATTTGAGCTCACTCGAGTTTGCTGCTGAAGGCGAGGCAATGCCCGCATTGCCGGAGGTCCTGCGCTGGTTGCGGTCAACCGGTATTCAAATGGAAGCCAAAGACTTCATGCAATTGGGCACGACCTATCGCGCCCAACACGATCGTCTGCCGGACGGCTTCTCCTCGATTCGTTTGGAACACCAAGGCGGTCGCATTCGTGGATTGGAATTGAAGGTAAGCAATTAATCAATGATCCCGGCGGACCGTGTTTCCGGCTTGGTTGTGCCGCCAAAACAAGTTGGTACCACGGGTGTTTTGACCTCGCGCTTTTTCCGTGTTTTTCGTGGTTGAAAAAAGAAAAACGGCCCGCATGAGAACAAATAAGAGCTGGGGCGAGTAGAACCACGAAACACACGAAAAGCACGAAACCATGGTTCCCAAAGATCGGCGTTCCTTTTGGGGCCTCACCGCAATGTATGAAAAAAGTGGGTGTCCTGATCTGGGACCTCGAACCATTCCCTAAGCGCGATACAGGCTACGCCGTGACCCCTTTCATTCAAAATGTCGCCGGATAAGTGGGCCCGGGTGGCTTTGCTGAAGCTGAGAAAGATCGCTTCGAGCGGATGATTTTAATGGAAGCTTTTGGAGGACATCGGTTTTAAGAGGCGCAGGCACGGGATGGGTTCCTGGTGGTTTTTCTTCAAGTTGTTTTAAACCAGTGTTTTGTCAAGACTGCTGCTGATAATCGCTCTTTTTGAACCGGCATTTGCACCGTTGGCGCACGCCCTTGCTATGAATATTCGGCTCTTGTGCGATCGGATATGGCTTGCCCGAGGCCATTTTTTAGACCTATGGAGATTTCATGATTGCTCGTCTAGTACGATCCCTATTACTCATACTCTGGATAACACAGCCCTTTTTACACGCCCAAAATCCGCACCCTTCGGTACCTTGGACACTGGATCATCTGAACCTAGAAGGATATTACAAACACGCTTTGCTCAATGGGGGCCCCGGCGTCGGCGTTCCGCCCACCAGTCATTTTGAGGCGCTAGGTTTAACCTATGAGTCGATTGATCCGCGTGATTGTGCGTCGCAGCGGGAGGCCTACCGCAACCTTTTTATTGGTTCGGATATCGATAAAAACGGCATGCTGTTTTATCCCGACGGTACCAACCGATTTGCCCTCATGGTTGTGGGTGGTGCCGCCTCTGAGAATAACCTAAACGACGATTGCAGTAATTTGTCCACTGGCACTTGGGGTGGCGGTGGCGGCGACTTCTCCACTTTCTTGAGCATGACGGAAAACGCGCTGAATCAATCGGGTGGCGATCACTTTAAGAATTTCCTAGCAAGGGGCGGTGCCTATAGTGGTTTCTGCGCTGGTTCCTCGATCATGGCTCGTTTTGGTTTAAATATCACCGGCTACGCGGAAATTCCGGTCAAAAACGCACATGATTGGCGTTTTGATCGAATCGGTGACACCTTGACCCCCTATTTGGGTGATCGGACCCAGTTCAGCGACATTTGTACCGTCGGCGGTGGGAAGTTGCCTTACCCAAATGTTCCTGCCGGTGCCGAGGTTTTGTTTGAAGGGACAAGCAACTCGGAAGAGTGGGGCCGGCAGTTTGGGGCGATGGTCTGGAGTTGGGAGGATGACGAACCTGGCTACGGTCGCATGGTGGTCTCCGGTGCGCACCCCGAAGATGCGGCTGACGGCTTTGCGGTGACCGCCGCCATGTACTCCCACGCGCTAGACGGCGCAGGTGAACGTCCCATCAAAAGCGAAGCACTGCAAAACGGTGTGGTTCGCGTCATGGACCGTGAAACCGAAGACTTCGAACCGGAATACACCAAAATCGGCGATAAACAAATCCACCAGTTTACCTTTGAGGTCACCGACGACCGTGATCGCTTCTTGTTGTTGGAACTGGTCGGCGCGCGCCGGCAAAACGGTGGTGAGGCGTACGACTTTCGCCTGTACCTCAACAAAAACCGACCGGCGCTTCCCAGCGATCACCAGTATACGGGCACTGGTTCCCTTTCTGATAAAACCATCTATTTGGAGAATTTAGATAGCCTGCCAGGCGGCACTTGGTATGTGGGTGTTGCGCTGATGACGAGTGTCGAACTTGAAGAGAACCTGTGGGGCGATTTGTATTACATCGGCCCTACCGAGGTGCTCAACGGCATCGCCTACGAATTGACGGCCACCTGGCGTGACCGTCCGATTCAGGTCTGCGAAGAACGCATCAGCAACCTGGCCGTCGGCAGCGAACTTGTCGAAAACACCGCCAACACGATCACTTGGGACAGCACCTGTTTGGACACCGACGCCCGTGTCACCATCGATTTGCAGGCGACCGGCGGCGCTCGGTTACGTACCTTGGCCTCCGATATCAGCGCCGTCGCCGGCCGGTTCAATTGGAACACCGACCAAGCGCCAGGCAGCTACCGCCTGCGCGTCACCGCCAACCACGATGTCACGGTTCAGGCGACCAGTGAGGTGTTCACTATCGTGGCACCGGAGCCGTTAATTCGCGTGATCGGCAAAGGCAGCATGGTTAACGGCACCCTGTATGTCGACGACTGCAAGTACGGAAGCAATTGCCAAAGCACCCTCATCCTGAGCAACACCGGCACCGCGTTTAGCTTGGTCGGCGCCACGGTGGTCGACGCGGCCGGTAACCCCGGCAACGTATTTCGGATGACCAGCCCCAATCAAACAAATCCCTGGGCGATGCCCTTCCCGGCCCAGCTTTTCCTCGATCTAGGCGCCCGAGGCTCGGCGACCTTGCAGCTTACCTACAGCGGCGGCAGCCACTCAGGTGCGTCTTATTTGGAACTGCAAAGCACGCGCGGCACCTTGGAATACCAGCGCATTAACCTGTGTGTGAACTGCCGCTAGGTTCAAATGCGTCATTGTGACCGGCGGCCCGTCCGGCGGCCCATGTTTTTGATCCTAAACTGAGCGATTCGGGTGGGTGAAATCGTGCACGAATTGACGCGAAACCCGTTTGAAAAAGCGGAGGCGTGCTGATCGGTACGTCGCGTATTGTTACCAGACGTTGCAGCCCAACAGAGCGGCGATTTCGCCGCCAAGAATTGCTTAGTTTAGGTTGAAAAAGCTCCCATCGGGATCATGCTTTTTGCCTTCGTCTTCGAGGAAAAAACGGATGTCCTGATACCACCATTGCTGGGAAAAGTGTTTGTCCCGGCTGTGGTCTCTTGTTCCGGCCTGCTCTCGTCTTGGCTTTCGGCTCGACGCCTTTTACGCCATGACTGGATGACTCGTGACCCTTTTGTTTTGAAGAGGGTACGTGAAATCTGGAGCCGGTTTATTTTTCCGAAACCGCCTGGCGCGTCCGCCGCCTACATGCACAAGGGGCGCGAACGCTCCGTTTGTATCGTCTTTTCTTGTGCGAAAGGCTTAGGTCGCCCTCAGCCATTTTTTTGACCTATGGAGATATTATGATTGCTCGTCCAACGCAATTCTTCGCCGTTTTACTCATGTTTTGTATGACACAAGCTTTTTTAGAAGCCCAAGATTCCCACCCTTCGGTTCCTTGGACACTCGACCACCTTAACTTGGAAGGCTATCACAAGCATGCTTTGCTCAATGGGGGACCCGGTGTCAGGGTTCCGAAAGTGGATCACCTCGAAGCGCTCGGTTTGACCTATGACATCATTGAAACCCGCAATTGTGATTCCCAACGCGACATGTACCGGGACCTGTTCATCGGTTCCCACTTCGATAAAAACGGCATGCTGTTTTATCCCGACGGCACCAATCGATTTGCCTTAATGGTTGTTGGCGGTGCCGTTGGTGAAGGAAACATCAACGACGACTGCAACAACTTGCCATCAGGCGATGATTGGAAAGGTGGGGGTGGTGTCTTTACCCTTTTCCTGAAACGTAATCGCAATCTGCTGGGCCAATCCGGACAGTATGTGTTTGACCAGTTTTTAAAGCGAGGTGGGGCCTACAGCGGTTTTTGTGCCGGCTCTTCGATTATGGCCTATAGAAGCTTGGATATTACCAACTACAGGGACGTCGGTGTGGACAATGCAAGCTGGCTTTTCGAGCGCACAGGCGATCAACTGGCGCCCTACTTGGGTGACCAAATCGAATTTCACGGTATTCCCACCTTTGGTGGTGGCAAGTTACCCACTGAAGATGGGATTCCCGTCGGCGCTGATGTGCTCTTTGAAGGCACCCATATCGAGTCAAATGGGGTCTGGCAAACTGCGCCCTTGGTTTGGAGTTGGGAAAAAAACGACGAGGATTATGGGCGCATGGTTGTTTCTGGTGCGCACCCCGAAACAGTGTCGACCGGTTTTGGCCTGACTGCCGCGATGTACACCTACGCACTTGACGGCGGCGGTGGGATCACCGTCAAAAGTGATCCCTTGCAGAACGGGGTTGCTCGTGAAATGGTTCGTGAAACCGAGGAGAATCAACCGGAGTACACCAAAATCGGTGACAAACAAATCCACCACTTCACCTTTGAGGTCAACGACAGTCGCGATCGCTATTTGTTGTTGGAACTGGCGGGTGCACCCAACCAAAACGGTGGCGAGCCCTACGACTTCCGGCTGTACCTGAACAAGGATCGACCGGCCTTTCCCAGTGATCACCTGCACATGGGTCAGGGCTCACTTTCCGACAAAACCATCTACCTTGAAAACCTGAATACCCTGGCAGATGGGACCTGGTATGTTGGGGTTGAGTTGTTTACGACGGTGGAGCTGGTGGAAAACGATTGGGACGAGGTCTACTATACTGGTCCGATCGAAGTCTTGAACGGCATTGCCTATGAATTAACGGCCACCTGGCGCGATCGGCCCATTCTGACTTGCCAAGAAAGCATCAGCAATTTGACCGTCGGTGCCAGGTTGGTCCAAAACACGCCTAATACCATCACCTGGGAAAGCGCGTGTTTGGACGAAGACGCTCGCGTCACCATCGATTTGCTGCCGACCGACGGCGCCCAACCGCGCACCCTGGCGTCCGCTGTCAGCGCGGTTGACGGTCGTTTCATTTGGGACACCGACCAAGATCCTGGCAGCTACCACCTGCGCGTGACGGCCAACCACGATGCCACGGTTCAGGCAACCAGTGTTCCATTCACCATCGTGGCACCGGAGCCGTTGATTCACGTCTTCAGCCAAAGCAGTATGGTCGATGGAACCCTGCATTTCGACGACTGCAAGTATGGTATCCCATGCCAAAGCACCCTGACCCTGAGCAACACCGGCACGGCGTTCAGTTTGGTCGGGGCCTCTGTGGTCGACGCGGCCGGCAACCCCGGCAATGTTTTTCGGATGACCAGCCCGGATCAAACACAGCCCTTGGTGATGCCCTTCCCGGCGCACCTCTTTCTTGATCTGGGCGGCCGTAGTTCGGCGACTCTGCAGCTTACCTACAGCGGCGGCAAGTACCCAGGCGTCTATTACTTGGAACTGCAGAGCACGCGCGGCACTTTGGAATACCAACGTATTAACCTGTGTGTGAACTGCCGCTAGGTTTTGCATTGTTATTGTGGCTGGGGCTTGTGCTCCGGCCATTGTTTTTTACAGGTGAATCGACAGCGGCCCTCATTTTGAGAATTGAACCTTGCGCAAGCAAATGGAGGACTCGTGTCCACCAGGCAGTCATGTAACCTGAGCGTCTCCATCTTGGCCTTTTTGATTCCAAGCGTGGCGAAAAGGTGCGTGTCCTGGCTTTTGCCCATGAAACCTGAGCGTCTCCATCTTGGCCTTTTTGATTCCAAGCGTGGCCAAAAGGTGCGTGTCCTGGCTTTTGCCCCTTTGGCCTTTTTGATTCCAAGCGTGGCGAAAAGGTGCGTGTCCTGGCTTTTGCCCCTTTGATTCCAAGCGTGGCGAAAAGGTGCGTGTCCTGGCTTTTGCCCCTATTACTTGGAACTGCAAAGCACGCGCGGCACTTTGGAACACCAACGCATTAACCTGTGTGTGAACTGTCGCTAGGTTTTGAATTTTCATTGTGGCCGGGGTCTCTGCTCCGGCCATTTTTTAAACAGGAGAATCGGCAGGGGCCCTCATTTTGAGCATCGATGCTTGCGCAAGCTAATGGATGACTCGCGTCCTCCAGGTAGTAATGAGACCTGAGCGTCTCCATCTTGACCTTTTAGCTTTGCCTCCCTGTTTTCGCCTCGAATTTTGCGGTGACCGGATGGCATTGATACGCGTTTCAGCGGGATCCCCGGCCCTTCGGGATGTTAGCATCTGGAAAAAAGGGGCCCTTCGTCGTCGTTCTTGCGCCCGTATGGCGAGAGACAAGTAGAATCACCACAATCAGGGAGGGGGAATGGTAACCGGCGCATTGCAACCTGAGCCCTTGTACAATGATCTGAAAGAAACGCGAAACCACCTGGTTCAATCAAAACAACTTACTCAGGAGTTGGGCCGACTTCGCCAACAAAACAGCGCGCTTCGCGAAGCGTTATCACGTCAAGAAGACCGCCTCCAGGAAGCCACCATCGAGCGCGACAAACGGCGATCCTTTTCAATATCGGCCCTGGTCAACCGATTGAAAGGCGGCTATAGCACTGATCTTGCCCAAATAGAAAAAGCGCTAACTGAGGCGTGTACGGCCCGTGATCAAATCCTTGAAGATTATGCAAGCAATGGCGCCGCTATCTTGGCTGCCGAAAAGCGCTTAGCCGAATTGGGAAAACCGGCCGATCTTGAAAAACAATTGGCCGCACAAGAAGCTGAACTCTCTGTGCGACAGAATCCCCAATTGAATGGTTTGTTGACGGACCTCCAAGAAACCTTAGCTTTGCGTATTGAGCAACGACGCCCTTACTCGCAAGCGTACTCTCTGGGGACGCGTTACTTAGTTTGTTGTGCCCAGGTCAGCGCACTCGCGGATGATATTTCCAGTCTGGGCAATCGCAACAATCATTTGGACCGCCTCCACTGCAACGACCAGCTTCAGGCTATGGTGGGGGAATACCATCATTTTTCCGTTTCTTTTAGCGAGGCCTTGGCGGCGACAACTGTTTCATTCGATGCAAATAATGTGCTCCAAGTCCCTTCCCGTCACGCATTCTTGGGCGAATACAAAAAATTGCACCATACGATGCGTCGTGTCGAGGTCGAGCTCGTGTCATGCGTTGACCGTTTGAAAGCAAAACGGGATGCATTGACGGTCGAGATTGAAAGCCTCGAGAGGCGCTTATCGGCGTTACTTAACCGACGTTAGTGCGGTTCGTCGGTTGAGCGAGGGCGTTCTACTTAGATTGAGCGATTCGGGTGGATGAAATTGCGCCAACTCTGGAGGCAGGAAGCGTCAAGAGTTGGCGCGAAACGTGTAGGAAAAAGCCACCGGGGTTGCGCACGACGCGTACAGGCAAGTACGGCGAGCATTTTTACGAGACGTTGTAGGCCGGCAGGTTGTGCGATTTTGCCGGCAAGAATCCCTCAATTCAGTTAACAGCGTGAACGCCGATAAAGTCGCGGGGAAAACCGCCCTTCAATTGAAGCGGCCCCGGGTCGCGGCGTTCCATCTCGACCGCACCTGGAACCTTGCTAATGGACTGACGGGCGAGAAGGCTCCCTTGACCAAAGAAATCAAAACGCTGCGAGCCGCCGCGTTAGAACGTTTTGATCAGGATTGATGATTCTCAAGTTAGGCCGCCACGGCCTCGAGGCAGCCGCGCTTTAAGGCGAGGGGTTCTTTTTAAATTCCTTGGTTAATGTCTCAATACGACGACTGATGAAACTGAGAATGTCCGCGTCCTGATCTTTCGCGAGTTTGAGACCGGCTTGGAAGGTTTTTAAGGCTTCTTCCGTTTGATTGAGTTCGGCTTGGGCGTTGCCCAGCATGGCAAAGGCGCGCGGTGATTGGGGGTTTTTTTCGAGATTGGCACGAAAGAGTTGGAGGCCGGCTTCACCCTGTTGGTCGTCAATCAGCATCCAACCGATGCGGCCGTACGCGCCGGAAGGGACCTCTTTGGCGGTTCCGTATTTTTCGCTACGCCTTGCATAGTGTTTTTCGATACCCTCCCAGCCGCCGAATTGCTTATATTCCTGGTGGTTGGCGAGGCTTGGAAACTGGAAATCGCGGAAAACCATGGATAACCCTTCATAGGCCGTCAGATAAGGTGTGCTCATATGCGATTGATGGGGGATGACATCGTGTTGCCACTTCAGCTCAGGAGGCGCTGTTTTCTTTAGCAGGGCCACCAATTGGGTAAAGGCTTCGGTGAGGCCGGGCCCCTCTTCGGCGACCGAGGTGCGCGTCAGGTACACGGACTTTTCGAGATGTTTTTTTTGTGCGAAAAGGTTGGTTAGCAACGTAAGCAGCGCTCCGTCTTCACCATGAATGCTGGGACTGGCCGCGATGAAACCGTCAAAGGCGTCGGGTTCCGCGGTCAGCAGAAACAGGGAAAAAGCACCGGCCATGGAGTGACCGAACAGAACCTTGCGACCGGAGGTTCGGTACTTTTTGTCGATCATGGGAACGACTTCGCCGGTGAGGAACCGTTTAAACGTTTCTTTTTCGAAAGTGAGATCGCGAATGCGGTTGCCGTTGTTGGGTATCGCGACCACAATCGCAGCGGGCATGCGTCTCAGCCCTTTTAAAATGTTGACTGCGTTTCCGACATGATGGAAATGGCTTTCGCCGTCCAAAACATAAATGACCGGGTATCGATCGGTTGATGCCGCATAACCCTCGGGTAGGCGAACTAGCACATCGCGGGTTTCCCCCAAATGGTTGGAGACCAATGGAAACCTTTTCCCCAATTCAAGGGTGACGGCTTCTCCTCCCTCGGCGGCAAATCCGCTGTTTATCAAAGGGAAAAGCAAAACAAGGGTCATCAGATACAGGTGTTGTTTCATCATCATTCCTTTAAATCAGGACGGGGGGCGCCGATCCTTAGATGAATGGACGTACCCCGGTTCTTGGTTCAGGTATTTTTTCGAGTTGTCCAACCTAAATGGGCGAGTTGGCTGGATGCAATGGTGCAAGTTTTGACGAAGGATGCGTCGAGCGGTGGTGCCAAATGTTTTGGAAAAAGCGCAAGCGTACTTGGCAAGTACGGTGACCATTGTTTCAAAACAAGATTGGGTGCGTGCGCCGCCAAGAATCGCTCACTTTAGGTCCAAGGCGCCGCCGCCATACTGAGGCGAGAGGACGCCGACAACCTCTTTCGGGAAGAGCCAATCATGGCCGCACCGCCGGTATCATCCCTCTATACGCACCCTCCCACCATTCAGCTTTGGCCGGTGGGATGAACGGTTGGTAACCGGGACCAACGGTTAACGGTTGCCTGGTAAGATCAAAGTGCGGTTCATAATACGGATCAGGGCAAAAGCAGGAGCGCGCTATGGGGTATTTTTTGGGTCAATACAAGCTGTTGCGGTTATGGCTCTTTCTCGCCGCGTCCTTTGTGATGCTCGCATTTGTCGTTAACATGATCCTCGTGTTTGTATTCGGGAAATCACTCAATGGGTACCTGGTACTTTCAAACTTACTTATTTATTTTCTGTGGGTGTTGTTCGTCCCCGCCGTCTTCAAAACGCACAACCTCGTTCCCTTTCAGGGCAACCGAGCGGCATTTTTTGGAAAACATCTCATCATGGGTTTGCTGTTGTGTTTGCTGCATCGTGTTCTCGTGGAATTGGGCCTGGCGGTGAGTTTGTTTTTTTGGGATGCGGAACAATGGTCCTATCTGAGCCCGTTGGAGGATTTCTTCCTCTTTTGTATGCGCGTTCTCGTCGGCGCCTTAGAAAATCTGTTTTTGTACGTCATGACGCTGGCGTTTGTCGTGTTGCTCTGGTTCGAAGGGCGTTTCCGTGACGAGGCCGTCTTGCGTGCCAAAGCCCAAAAAGAACGGGTCCTTGCCGAATTGGAAGCCTTGAAAATGCAGGTCCAACCCCACTTCCTCTTTAACGCCTTCAACAGTTTGGCCTCGTTAATGGAGACGAATCCCGAAGAGGCGCAGGAATACTTGGGCCGCCTGGGTGAGCTGCTTCACCACGCTTTGGATCACCATGTGCAGGATACGGTCACCCTGGCAGAGGAAGCCGCCTTCGCGGAAAATTACCTCGCCATTCAGGCCGTTCGTTTTTCAGACCGAATGCAGGTCAACATGGAAATGGTGCCGGGACTGGAACAGCGACGGGTTCCGGTTTTTTTGCTGCAACCCTTGGTTGAGAATGCCGTCAAGCACGGCGTCTCGGTTTTGCCCGGCCCCCATCGCGTCGACATACGAATGTTTGAGGCGCAGACCCGAACCTGCCTGGAAGTCACCAATTCTTGGGAGACGCCGGGCCCGGAACGGGCGACCGATGGGTATGGCATCGGGTTATCCGGCTTGCGGAAACGGTTAGCGTTGCTGTATTCAGAGGATTTCGTGATGGATGTGGCGCCGCTCTCCCAAGGGTTCCACGTCCATATTGAACTGCCGGGAGGTGCAGCATGAGCAGGAAAACCAGTGTGCTCATTTTGGACGATGAACTCCTGGCCCGAAATCGATTGCGTGGGCTCCTTTCCAAGGAAACCGACATCGACGTTGTCGCCGAGTGTCGCAACGGCGATGAAGCCCTTAAGGCCATGTTCACGCTTCAGCCCGATATTTTATTTCTCGATATCGAGATGCCTGGCAAAAACGGTTTTGAGGTGCTGCGACAAGTGTCCGGTCCGGTCATGCCTTTTTGCATTTTTGTGACCGCTTATTCGAAGTATGCGGTTCAGGCTTTTGAATACGAGGCTCTGGATTATTTGCTCAAACCCTTTCGCAATACCCGTTTCCACCAGGCCTTGGACCGCGCGAGGCGCTTTGTGAAATTGAGAGACGTGTCACCCGCCGTCGAAGTGAAACGACCGTCGTCGCCGTGCGTCTTCCGCATTGACCTGTACGGCTCGTCCATCGACCTTGATGCCGGCGACATCATGTGGATCCAATCCGATGGGAACTACATCAAACTCCGCACCCGAAGTGCCACCTACTATAAACGCGCCACCTTATCGGATGCTGCCGACCTGCTGGAACCGCAGGGATTTATCCGTATCCACCGATCGATTCTGGTCAATGGGTTGCACATGACCGGGACGGTTTACAAAGGAAACAACGAATACGAAATCACCACCACCGAGGGGGCGCGCTTCCGCTCCGGCCGTACCTATAAAGGTCGGCTTGAGGCCTTTCTGCAGAACAAGCCGTCCCCATCCGACCCAGGCGTATAACGTCCGGCCTCGCCTGGCTGAAGAAGGGTTTAAATAGGGACACGGCACCCTGCCATACCGAGGCCTCCCCGCAAATGAACGTGAGCCGAGAGGCGAACCCCACACAGAAGGTCCAAGGGGCCGACACATAAAAGCGAAGGGCTTAAGCCCTGGTTTCCGGGCGTTCTCGAGCCGCCGGCGCTGGAGGCGCCGAACAAAATCTCGATCACTCGCCCTGTTTCTGCTTTGCGTCACCGATGTCAGATCACCGAAAAGAGGGTGCGATGGGCAAAACGGTGCGTGTCCCCATTCACACTGGGCCGTACCTATAAAGGTCGGCTTGAGGCCTTTCTGCAGAACAAGCCGTCCCCATCCGACCCAGGCGTATAACGTCCGGCCTCGCCTGGCTGAAGAAGGGTTTAAATAGGGACACGGCACCCTGCCATACCGAGGCCTCCCCGCAAATGAACGTGAGCCGAGAGGCGAACCCCACACAGAAGGTCCAAGGGGCCGACACATAAAAGCGAAGGGCTTAAGCCCTGGTTTCCGGGCGTTCTCGAGCCGCCGGCGCTGGAGGCGCCGAACAAAATCTCGATCACTCGCCCTGTTTCTGCTTTGCGTCACCGATGTCAGATCACCGAAAAGAGGGTGCGATGGGCAAAACGGTGCGTGTCCCCATTCACACTCCGCAAAACGGTGCGTGTCCCCATTCACACTCCCCAGCCTACGTGGAAAAGAAGGGTGCAATGGTTACATCGATATTCACTTTGCATGATGTCGTCCTTATTGCGTCGTCAACTGTCTGGCAGATCAGCGCCTGAGTCATGTGTCGGTCGCTGGGGGAACCAATTGACTGCCGTCCTTGCATTGAATGAACCATAAATCGTGTTCTGAATCGTATTCGGGGTTGGCCTGCTCAGGCTGGTTTTGTGCTTCTAAGACGGCCATGAATGCAGCACACCAGATCGTATCTTCTCGGGTGTCGAGGGGGTGTCCAGACACTGTTTCGAGGCACTTTAGATGGCGATAGGGAGAGGACTGTTGTTTGTTAAGTGCCGCTTTAATGCCGAGCAGAGCCGCATCAACCCATTGTGGGTCCGCCTTTTTTGTTTGCACGGCGGAAAGGTCCGGGACCAGAGTCGATGGCTGCTCAGATAGCGTCAGTGCTACTCGGGCGAAATGACTCAAGCCGTTGGCCACCCTTATCAGGCGGTATTCGGCGCTTTTCATGGCTTGGGTTCCTGGGTTGGTTTGAATTCGTGGTGCAGCATACTCATGAGGATGATGTCGTGGTAGCGGCCTTGCCAATGCAGCGCCTGGCGTTTGACGCCTTCGCGGACGAAGCCGACGCGTTCGTATATGGCCATCGCACGGTGGTTGTAATCGAAGACTTCTAATTCGATGCGGTGTAACTTCATTTGTTTGAAGGCGTAGCCAAGGACGAGCTGTGTCGCCGCGGTGCCATGGCCTTTGCCGAAAAAGGCCTCGCTGTAAAGTGCGATGCGGAAGTTGGCGCTGTCGTTTGTTTTATCGACGTCGTTGATCGTCACTTCGCCGATGGTTTGTTTCGGCCTGTCATTAGCGCTGATGGCGAAGTCGGCGCGTGTTTTGTCTGCCGCAATGTCCGCGCAGTATTGTTGGACTTGTTCCCGTGTGTAATTGCCCACCGCGGCTGTCATGTGGCGCACCGTTTCGTTTTGTAGCGAGGCGAACATGGCTTCGGCGTCGGCCGGGCCGATGGGGCGTAGGCTGACTTTGTTGTTGGTTAGGGTGGGGGACATGGCGGTCTCGATTGTGGGTTTTAGCCCGTTTTGTGGGTGCGTGTTTTCATCATAAGAGAGAGGCGTAGTTTTTTTGATTTTGGTTGCGTTGGTTTTTGCCGGTCGTATTTGTCGGGGCGTTGCGGTTTTTTTTCATTTTGTGTGGCGCCTTCAGCGCCTGCGGTTCGGGAACTCCCGGCACCCCGGGCTGAAGCCCGGGGCTGTTATGTGTCGTCCCTTTGGGACTGCTTGAGGTGGTTCGCCTTTGGCTCACGTTTAATTTAGGGGTGGGCCCTGCATGGCGGTGTGCACGCCCCGTCAGGGCGTGCCGGGTCTGGGGGGGATCGCTCTGGGGGCGGATAGGTTACGGTTGTTTTTGCGTTCATTTGGGTCGGCGGGATCGACCGGGTCTGGGGGGGGAGATCGCCCTGGGGGCGGATTGGTTGCGGTTGTTTTTTTGTGGTTTTGTTGCGTTTGATTGGTCGGCGGGATCGACCGGGTTTGGTTGTGGTTGGCCGGTGTCGCCCGGCCAGGCCCGCTTCTTTAGGCTTTGTTTCGAACTGTAAAAAAGCCTTGACAGCGTCGTTACATGAGCGCATTATCGACAAAACAAAACGAGTGTTCGGTTTTTAAAATGAAACAATCGCTTAAATCACAACGGTCGCGCGAGCTTATTCTCGATGCCGGTCTTCGTTGCTTCTCACAAAATGGCTACAAGGCCACCTCCATGAAAGATATCGCCCGCTGCGCCGATATCTCCATTGGCCGCGTCTACCATCATTTCGACAACAAACTGCAGGTCTTTACTGAACTGCTCGATTGTTACTGGGCGCGTTTGGAAGATCCCGAACTTCCCCTCAATCAACTGATTCTTAAGTCCCAATTTCCCAATGATATCCCGGCTTTGGCCGAGGCCATTCGCGACGTCGTTGTTTCCAATCGCGAATCGATCATGCTCATTTATATCGATGTCATTGAATTTCAGGGCACCCACATTCAACGTTTCTACCGCAACATGGCCGACAACTTTAAACAAGCGTTTGGCGACCACTTCGACCGCATGCGCCGCGAAGGCACCATCCACGAAGACGCCGATCCGCTGTTCGCCGTCATGATGTGTTTCCGTTTCCTTTTTCAATACTACTTGGTTGAAACCTCGTTCGGCGTCGAAAACCATTTCGGCATTGAATCCGAAGCGGTCGGTGCCAAGGTCGCCCAACTCATGCTGCACGGACTGCTGGACCCCACCCGCAAACCCCACCAAGTCGGCGAGGAACCTTCATGTTAACGCCGCCGCCACCGCTCAGCCGGCATGCGCCGATCACGCTGCACCATGACCAAATCGGTCGCGGTCCGGCGGTTTTGGTGATTCCCGGATTTGGCTGTGCCAACTGGATCTTCAAACCCCTCGCCGAAACCCTTGGCGACCGTTTCTCCTTTGTTCTGCCCGATTTACCTGGCATGGGCGCTAGCGCCGACCCCGGTCTTGATTACGATTTCGAGACCCTAGCCGACCTGCTCGACGACCTCATGCAACGCAACGGTTTTCACCGCTATCACGTGATTGGCATCAGCATGGGCGGCTTCATTGCGCAAAAGCTGATGTTGCGGTGCCCGTCCTCGGTCCAACGCTGCGTCTTGATGGCGACCTCGGCGGCCCACGCCGATATTGAACCGATCACCCTCATTACCGAGGCGCAATTACGCGCCATGTACGACTTGGAACCGGCGGCCATGGTGCACGCCAACACGGATGCGACAGTCCACCCCGACTTCGCCCGCCGCGCACCCGCCGCCTACCAATCCCTACGCAACCATCGCCTGCAGCACGTGGCGTCGTTTGTTTCCCTACAACGACAACGCCGTGCCGTGGCGCGTTACTTCGAATCCCCGGTGCCCCTGCACCTGATTACCAACCCGGTCTTGTTGCTTACGGGCGACGCCGACCGCCTGGTGCCGCCTCGGCACGCGACCCAACTAGCCAAGCTGTTGCCCAACGCCGAGGTTCGGCAGGTGGCCGACAGCGACCACTGGTTTTTCTGGGAGCGGCACCAACAAACGGCGGCGGCGATTGCGACCTTCCTCGTATAGCCAAGGCATTGTTGCTTTTAGCTGCTAATAGTTAAAGTAATTTGAACCTAAACTGAGCGATTCGGGTGGATGAAATCGCTCAAAATGATGGAGCGAAACGTGTTGGAAAAAGCGCAAGCGTACTGGCAAGTACGGTGAGCATTTTTACGAGATGTTGCAGCCCGGCAGATTGTGCGATTTCGCCGCCAAGAAACGCTTAGTTTAGGTTGGACCATTACAACTTTTGATTCATGCCGATCCAAACGCGCCCCGGCGATTAGCCTCGGCCCGTTTTAATCGGTGGGTGTCCCCGTTTTGCGGCTCTTTTATCAATGCCCACGGACACCACACGGCCGCCACGGACCGGCGGCCGACAGGGTATTTTTTAGTTAACCGGAGTGTGACATGGTGATTTCACTGGCGCGGGCGGCCGTGTGGCTGCCGCCTGATCGCGAGGAGGCGGCCGCTATTGCCGAGGCCGCCGGCATCCCGCTCGACGTGGTGCGCGAGAAGATGGGCATAAAACGCAAATGCCGGGCGCGAGCCGACATGCACCCCAGCGAAATGGCGGTGCGCGCCGCGCGCTTAGCCTTACGCGACATCGATCCCGACAGTATTGACCTGCTGATTTGGACGGGTTCGGAATACAAGGACTATCCAGTATGGTCGGCGGGCATCTACGTGCAGGAGCAGCTCGGTCTGCGCCGCGCCTGGGCCTTTGATTTGGCCGCACGCTGCTCCAGCAACGTGGTCGGCTTGCACGTGGCGCGCTCGATGATGGCTGCCGATGCACGTATTTCGCGCGTTTTGCTGTGCGGTGGTCACCGCACCGGCGACTTGGCCAACTACCGCGACCCCAATTCGCGCTTTCTCTACAGCCTCGCCGACGGCGGCGCCGCGCTGGTACTGGATCGCGAGGGCGAGAACCCGATCCTCGGCGCTTCGGTGATTACGGACGGCCGTTTTAGCGAAGATGTGATTATTCCCGGCGGCGGCACGCGCAAAACCAACCGGCAGAATCTCGGGTTGGAGGAGACTTATTTGACCGTGCCCCACATCGCCGCCATGCGTGAGCGTTTGGGCGCGGTGTCGCAACAAAACTTCGTGAAGGTCATTCGCGAGGCCGCGAGTGAGAAGCCGATCGACTACCTGGCCTTGCTCCACATCAAACGCTCGGCTCACGATGCACTGCTGCAGGATTTATCGCTCAAACCGTCGCAAAGTATTTACTTGGACCAGTTTGGCCACTTTGGTGCGCCCGACCAAGTTCTGTCGTTGGGTTTGGCTGAAAAAGACCGGTTGCTTAAGCCAGGCGCCCATGTGGTGCTGGCAAGCGCCGGGATTGGTTACACTTGGTCGGCATTGGCGCTGCAATGGAACCGACCCGTATTTCACGGCGACGATTATGCCGCGCTCACTTAATTAATGTTGCAGGTCGCGCCGGCGGGTGCGACCCATGAAGGAGACCACTTTGAAGGGTTTGGATCAAAAAACCGTAATGATTACCGGCGCCAATCAGGGCATTGGTTTGGCGACGGCGGAACGTTTTGCCGCCGAAGGCGCACGCCTGTGTTTGGTGGACCGCAGTTTCTCAAATGAGACACGCGACAAATTTGCCGATCACCAACTGCTGGCGGCCGATCTCGCCACACCCGAAGGCATGCAAGCCACGATTGCACTGATGCAGGAACAGAACTGTGACGTGATGATTAACAACGCGGGGATCACGCGCGATGCGAGCATCGCCAAGATGACGCGTGAGGACTGGGACAAGGTCATTGCGGTCAACCTAACGGCGGTGTTCGAATTGAGCCAAGCCGCAGCGGTGATGATGAAAGCGCGGGGTAGTGGTTGCATTTTGAACGCATCCTCGGTAGTTGCCCACAACGGCAATTTCGGCCAGACCAATTACGCGGCCACCAAAGCCGGTGTGGTTGCTATCACGCAAACGCTGTCACGAGAACTGGGTCGCTACAACGTGCGCGTCAACGCCGTGGCGCCAGGCTTCATTGTGACGCCGATGACGGACGCGATTCCGGAAAAAGTGCTCGAGAAAATTGGTCAAAAACCGCCGTTGGCGCGTTTGGGTCGTGCCGAAGAAGTGGCGGCGGCCTACGCGTTTTTGGCCAGCGACGATGCTTCTTACATCACCGGTGCGACGTTAAACGTCGACGGTGGTTTGGTGCTGGGTTAAGTCGTGGTGACCGCGACCGCACGCGCCGATGCCGCGGCCTTCTTCCGGGCCACGGTGACCGGGCCGGCAACGGCTCCGCCACTTTTGCTGCTCAACGGTTTGTTTGCCGCGCAACAGAGTTGGGACGGGGCGTTGCCATACCTGCAGGGCTACCGCGTGATTTGTTTCGACGCGCGTGGGCAGGGCCAAACCCCGGCGGCAACGGGCTGTTACGCCTTGGCGCAACAGGTAAACGACGTGCTTGCCCTGCTGGACGCACTCGCCATCGAGCGCTGTGCCTTGGTCGGGTTGAGCAACGGCGGTCGGGTTGCTTTAGCGCTTGCGGCCCATGCACCGGAACGGGTGAGCGCGGTGGTGGCGGCTCATGCTTTTGCGGCGCCAACGGCGGTTCAGCGCGCGGTGATGGCGTCCTGGCTGGCGGCCCATCGCGTTGGCGGCGGCCGCTTGCGGTTCGACGTGGCGGCGCCCTGGATTTGGAGTGAGGCGGCCATGCGCAACGCGCCGGAGCTGTTGCAACGCTACCGCGAGGCGGCCGACCGACGCGAGCGACCGGCGGTCGAAAGCCTGATTCTAGGCGCGACGGAAGGGTCCATGGCGTTAAACGCGATCCAAGCGCCGACGCTGCTGGTCAGCGGTGAGGAAGATCTGTTAACGCCGCCGGCGAGTATCACCGCCACGGCAAGCCGTATCGCCGGTGCGCAAACGTTGGTGGTGCCTGGCGCCCATGCTGCCTTGTTGGAGCGGCCGGCATTGTTCGAATCGCATTTATTGCCGTTTTTGGAAACCAGCGGCTTGTGGGTAGGGGAGGAAGCACGTGATTTGGTCTGATTTTTTAGCGCAGCATGCCTGTGCCTTCCCCAACCGCATCGCGGTGACGCGCCCACGCCAGGGCGATGGTATCAGTTACGGTGCACTCCACGAACAGAGCGAACGCTGGGCTTGTTTCCTCGATCAGCGCGGTGTGACGATGGGTGACCGCGTGGCATTTCTGGCGACCAACCACACCGCGCATTTGACTTTATTATTTGCATGCCAACGAATCGGCGCCATCCTGGTGCCGCTCAACTACCGGCTCAGCCAAGCCGAGTTAGCGGAACAAATTGGACAAGTTAAGCCGGCGTTAACGCTGACGGCGGGCGACTGCACGCTGGAGACGGCGCACTTGCGTCTCGACGACCTTCGTTTACCGGCGGCGGGCGACTATACGGCGGCGGTGCCTTGCGACGCCCGGCCTCTATTAATGTTGTTTACCTCCGGTTCCAGCGGTCGACCCAAGGGCGTACTGCTCAACGGGCGCATGCTGGCGGCCAACATCGAACACACGCGCTTGAATTGGGAATTGGACAGCCGCGACAGCACTACCACCCACGCACCCTTTTTCCATACGGGCGGTTACAACGTGTTCACCTTGCCGTTGTTACACGCGGGTGCGCACTTGGTGCTACTGGATCGCTTCGATCCGGCGCAGATTCTCGAACTGATGAATGCGGGCCGCGTCACGGTCTTTTTCGGGGTGCCGACGATGTTCGACCTGTTAGCGCGCGATGCGGCTTTTGCCGAAACGGATCTTTCGCGCTTGCGCTTCGCCATTTCGGGCGGGGCGCCCTGTCAAGCCGCGACACAAGCGCCGTGGCGTGAGCGTGGTGTGTCGTTCCGGCAAGGGTTCGGCATGACCGAGGTTGGCCCCAACTGCTTTACGATTGACGACGAAACGGCGCGGCAACAGCCCGATGCGGTGGGCCGGCCGATGCCGGGAACACGGATGCTGCTGCTCGATGAAAACGGCGCGCCGGTTGGCGAGGGTGAGATTGGCGAACTGTGTATTGCGGGCCCCCATTTGTGTGCGGGTTACTGGCAAAACGAAGCGGCCCACCTTGCCGCGCGTTTCGATGACTATTGGCGTACCGGCGACTTGGCGGTGTGCGACGAAAACGGCTGTTACCGCATCATGGGTCGCAAGAAAGAGATGTACATCAGTGGCGGCGAAAACGTGTACCCCGGCGAAGTGGTGCGCCACCTCATTGAGCTGGGCGATGTCAGCGACGCACTGGTGATCGGGGTCGCCGACGCGCGCTGGGGCGAGGTGGGCTGCGCCTTCCTTGAAACCAAACAGAACTATGATGTAGCGGCCTGTCGCGCTTTTCTGGAACCACGCCTGTCGCGTTACAAGCATCCCCACCACGTTATTTGCCTGGCCGAATTCCCCTTGCTGGCCAACGGCAAGGTCGACGGCAAAACGTTGGCGGCCCAGGCCGAGACGATGCTGCAAAGGAGGCCGGTCCATGCTTCCTGATAGCACGATTCCCTGGTTCGCCTACTTGGTGACGGCGCTGTACATCGGTTTAACCTATTACCTCAGCATTAAAGGTATGCGCCGCACGCGTTCGCTGGCGGGTTTCTCGATTGGCAACGGCGACATGAGCCCGGTGCTGGTGGGCTTGACGATGGCGTCGTCGATTGCCTCAACGGCGACCTTTGTGATTAACCCCGGCTTCGTTTACACGCATGGTTTGTCGGCCTATTTGCATTACGGTGTGGCGGCTTCGCTCGGCATGATTGCGGCCTTGTTGCTGCTGTGTCGTCGCTTCCGCACTACCGGCGCGCGTTACCAGGCGCTGACGATTCCGCACTGGATCCGCGAGCACTACGGCAGTCGCGGCCTGGCGTTGTTTTTTGCGCTCATCAATTTGCTGAGCATCACCTTTGTGGTGCTGATTTTGGTGGGCTGTTCGATTCTCACCGCCCAGCTTTTCGATATTTCGCGGCAAACGGCGCTGATCGCGGTGTTGCTGTTTGTGTTCAGTTACGTGCTGATGGGCGGCACTTACGCGCACGCCTACACCAACAGTTTCCAGGCGGTGTTGATGTTGATCATCGCGCTGGCGTTGTTCGTCAGCGGCCTGGGTTACTTCAAGGGCGATTTCTTTGGTGCGTTGCAGGCGGTTTCGCCGCAATACGCGGCACCATTCAACGGGGAAAGCCCGCTGTACAACGATTTTTGGTCGGTGTTCGGTTCCGGTTTTTTGGTGACCTTCGCGCTGATGATGCAGCCGCACATTTTGACGAAGGTGCTGTACTTGAAAAACGATCGCGACGTGAGCTGGTTTTTGGTGACGGCGATTGGTACCGGATTCGTGTTTTCACTGATGTTGTTTCTTGGATTTTATGCGCGGCTCAGCGGCTTGGAAGTAGGGAGCCAAGACGCGGTGGTCGCGCATTATATCGCCGCCGAGATGGAAGGCCTTTTCGGCGGCGTTTTTTTTCTTACCCTCATCACGATTGCGTTGCTGGCCGCGGGGATGTCAACCCTCGACGGCATTTTGGTTTCGCTTTCGGCGATGGTGGTTAACGACCTGTATTTCCCTTTTAGCAAAGCGACGGACAAGGAACGCCTGGGGCTGCACTTGTCGCGTGCTGTGTTGGTCGTGATTGGTTTGGTTGCCTTTGCTTTGGCATGGCAGCCACCCGCGTTGGTGGGGCTTTTCGCACAGAAAGGGGTGTACGGGCTGGCGGCGGCGTCGGTGGTCCCGATTGTGTTCGGGGTACTGGTGCGTCGTCCGGTGTCGGCTTGGGTGGCGGCAACTGCCGCCGTCTGCGGGCTGACGGTTCACCTGGTCTTGCATTTGGGTTTCGGGGTGGCAAATCCAAGTGTTTCGGCCGGTTACGCCATTGTCGCGAGTTTTGTTTTGGCGTCGTTGTG
This sequence comes from Holophagae bacterium, assembly GCA_030429565.1. Lineage (GTDB taxonomy): Bacteria > Acidobacteriota > Holophagae > Acanthopleuribacterales > Acanthopleuribacteraceae > Acanthopleuribacter. The sequence goes on from JAUIFE010000005.1 coordinate 506,798, forward strand.
TCTGTTGCTGGATCGACCCGGGTCGGAACCAGTTGCAGACGCGGTTGACGCCCACGGCGGCGATGCCCCTGTTTCCAACATTTGATCCAACGCGGCTTGCTCGCGTTGTTGCTTGAAGGAGCGCAAAAGATGAAAGTCCTCAGTGCCGGCCACGCACGCCTGGTCCACCTCGCCATCGCGGTTTTCCTGCTGATGGGTTCGCTCGCATGGGCGCAAGATAAAAGCGAAAAAAGCAAAAAGAAAGATGAAATTACCGTAGAAGAATCACTGGTGATCACGGCCTCGAAACGGCCCGAAAAACGCATGGAAGCGCCGTCGACGATTGAAACGGTTACCAGCCAATCACTGCTGGAATCGGCGGCCACGACCTTCTCCGGCGCCCTGGCCCAGGTCAAAGGCGTCGATTTCGCCAACGGCGGCATCAACTTACAAAAAGTCTCGACACGCGGCTTCAGTTCTTCGTTTAACTCACGCATGCTGTCGTTGGTCGATGGGCGCTTGTCGACATTACCGGGCGCCGGCTTACCGCAGGGCGGTCTTTCGCCGGTCTCGTCGCTCGACATTCGCTCGATGGAACTAATCCTCGGCCCGGCCGGTGCCTTGTACGGCTCCAACACCACCGCCGGCGTGCTCAACATCATCACCAAAACGCCGTGGGACGAAGAGGGTTTGAGCGTGGCCTTTAAAGGCGGCGAACAAAACTTGGTCGACGCCCAGTTCCGCTACGCACAGGTATTTGACGGCGGTTGGGGTTTTAAGCTGACGGGTCAGTACTTGAGCGCCGACGAGTTCGTGTCGGACAACGTATTTGACGTGAACGGGGCGAACCAAACCAGTTACGCCTCGGCAACCGAGGTGCAAGCTGCACTCGACGCGGGCGCCGCTTACCGCGAACAAGATCTGATTGTCGGCGACTACGACGTGCTTTCCACCAAAATGGAAATGACCGGCTACTATCGTCGTGGTGAGACCTTGTTTACGGCTTTGGTGGGTTGGTCGGAAAACGACAGTTTCGGCGTGACCAATGTCGGCCGCAACCGCATTGACGGTTGGGAGATCGGCCACGTGCAGTTGAAGGCGAGCGCCCCGCGTTGGTTCTTCCAAGTAACACGCACCGGTGAAGATGCAGGCAACACCTACTCGATTCAAAACGTGCCGGCCTACTTAGCGGCCGGTATGTCCTTGGCTGATGCCGCCGATCAGTCGCGCTTCATCAACGATTCGTACCTCAACGATGCCGAATTCCAAACCAACTACGAAATCGGCAATCTGTTTCTGGTGGCCGGCTTGAGTTACCGCGAGTATCAGCCGAATTCCGAGGGCAGCTACCTCGACGATTTCGTGCGCGCCGACGGCACCAAACAGGACATTTCACGCGAAGAAAAAGGCGTGTACCTGCAGGCCGATTGGCGTTTGATGGAAGACCGCCTGCGCGTGGTCGCGGCGGGTCGTTACGACGACTTCTCCGAGTTCGACAGCCAGTTCAGCCCCAAGTTGGGTTTGACTTACAACGTCAACAACCACCACGTGCGCGCCAATTACATGAGCTCGTATCGCGCACCTGAAATTATTGAAACGCACCTGTTCTTTTTTAACGGTTTGGCGCGCGGCAACCTCAACGGCTTTAGCATTCTCGATGCCGCCGGCAACACGGTGAATCAGATTTCCGGGCTGGCGCCGGAAGAGGTAACCACGGTGGAAGTGGGTTATCGCGGTTTGTTCAACAACGCGCTGATGATCGACGCCGTCGCCTATCGTTCCGATTACGAGGATTTTATCAGTCCGTTGCAGTTGGTGGCGACGCCGGCGTTGGGGACCTCGGCGGTTGATAGTGCGGGCAATGCGATTCCCGTCTTGTTCACCTATTTGAACTACGGCAAAGCCAAAATCGAAGGTTTTGATTTGGGCGTCGATTACTTCTTCAACGATCGGGTTAGCCTCAAAACCAGCGTTGGTTACGCCAAGTTGGCGTCGTTTGAAAATACGACAACGATTCCCGATATTCCCTTTAACACGCCGGAGTGGAAGTACAAGGCGAGTTTGAACATCGCCGATGTGTTTGCGCCGAATTCGTTCCTGACGCTGACGGGTCGCCGTGTCAACGGCTACGACTACCTCTCGGGCAACTGGTCCGGCAGCATTGAAAACTTCTCCGAATTCAACCTAGCCGCCGGTTATCGCATTCCCAAAATCGATACCTTGCTGAAATTGAGCTGGTCGAACGTGACCGATCAGGACAAAACGCAATTGCTGGGCACACCGGCACAACCGAGTTTCTTGACGCTGGAAATCTACCAAAAGTTTTAGTCCGGCAACGGGTGGTGTGGCTTCCGCTGTGCCGCCCGACTTTTTTCGGTACGGGAAACGCGACGAACTGGGGGATGCGGTGGTGAGAAAAGCAGAAATCGGTATATTGATGATGTTGTGGACCATGCCCTGTTTGGTACAGGCGCAAACTACGGTTTTTGACGCGGAAGCCCTGTGTGTGGATCAACAGGGTGAAGGCGCGCCGTTGTTGTTAATTGGCGGGCTCGGCAACCGCATGGCGGTCTGGGACGACCTTGTTTTGTTATTGGGTCCGCACTTCCGCCTGATTCGTTTTGATCCGGCCGGTATCGGTTGCAGCGAAGGACAAGCGGCGGCGGGCACGGTCGACGAAATGGCGCGGCATGTGGCGGCCTTGCTGACGCGTTTGAATATCAAACGCTGCCACGTGGCCGGCATTTCCTTGGGTGGATTCGTGGCGCAATCGCTGGCGCTTCAGTTTCCAGAGCGTGTCGACAAACTGGTGCTGATCGGCACCAGCATGGGCGGCAAACAACACGTGGTGCCGGACGCCGAGGTTATGCAGTTCTTTGCCACTTCCTCATCGTTGCCGCGCGCCCAAGCGGTGGAACAGGGTTTTGGTTTGGCCTTGCGTCCCGATTTTGCGACAAGCCGGCCGCAACGCCATGCGGCCTTGGTGGCGCGCGAGTCAGCCTATACACCGCCGGCGCCGGTCATCCAAAAACACGCTATGGCCGGCTTTTTCTTTGATTACGCGGCATTGGTGGAAAAAATCAGCGCGCCGACTTTGGTGCTCCACGGTGGCTTGGATCGCGTGGTACCGCCGGCCAACGGTAAAAACCTAGGTGCTGCGATTGCCGGCGCGCAAACGCGGATCCTGCCGAAGGCAGGCCACTTGTGCATTATCGACAGTGCCGACGAGGTTGCGGCGGCGATGAAGGCATTCTTGGCGGCGACGCCGACCCATTAAGCATTCGCGGTTGGTGAAAACGTCAGATTCAGTGAGATAACGTATTTGGTATGAGGCTGTTACCGCGTAGCGATGCCGCTGTGACCTGAATCCTTCCTTATCAATAGCCGAGCCGACCCGCTGCTACGTGGGTAACGCTCATCACGTCAACCGCTGCTATTAGGGTTTGCGTTCGCGACTCTTGGGGTTCGTGTGCGCCAAATCCAAAGTGGGGAAACCGTGGCGGTTGCTGGAAAAGGAGATATCGATGCAGTACCGTATTTTTGGTTTGTTGTTGCTTTGTTGTGGACCGGCGTGGGGGCAAACGCCGCCGTCACTTTCGTCCGATTTCCGTGGCTGGCTCCAGCAAAACGGTTACAGCGGTTATGATTTCGCGCGCGACGATCTTAGCGGCGGCAGTTTCGGCGGGCGCAGCAGTGGCGGCCAAGCGATTAACCGGCGCCCGGTCATTTTCGTGCATGGCAACGGTGATCGTGCCTGGGGTACGACCTTTGGCCAGAGCGGATGGCGCGCCGGCCGCGACGCATTTCTGGCGGCAGGTTACAGTTCGGCCGAGTTATACGCCACCACCTGGGGGCCGGCCAACCCGGCCTTGGCTTCGGTGCAGTACCACAGCTATGCGTATCTGGACCACACGCGTGCCTTTATCGAAGCGGTTCTGGCGTATACCGGCGCCGACAAAGTGGATGTGATCGCACATTCGATGGGTGTCACCTTGGCGCGCAAAGCCATCAAAGGCGGCAGCGGCAACGACGCCGCCGTCGGCGACTACAACTTAGGCCCGGCGCTGACCAACCGCGTGGCGACCTTCATCGGTATCGCGGGTGCCAATGTTGGTTTGGCTTCCTGTTATTTCAGCGGACCGACGACGCCGACCTGCGGCGCCACCAATGGTTTTTATCCCGGTTACATGGCGGGCATTTGGGGACCCTACGGCGTCAGCCGTTTCCTAACCGACCTCAATCGCAGCACGGGTTTCGAGGGGGCCAAGGTCTACAGCATTTGGTCGACGGTGGATGAAGTGGTGGGTTTTGGCGGGCTGGTTTACGGCCGTTACACCAGCCGTATCCCCGGCCAAGACGGCGAAACCGTATACAACGCGGCGCCCTACGGTCACTTCAACCTAAAAGACCTAACGGCGTCGGTGCAACGAAGCTACCTGAACCCATAGAAGACAGCCAGGGTCGCCAAGAAATCAGCAATGGCTGGGTGCGCAGGTTCAATCACAAAAATGGATCCAATCAGCATTTGTTCTCCCCAAAAGCCTTTCGCAACAAGAAGGTTTTTGGGGAGAACAAATGCCCTCGGTGAATGCGGATGCCGCGGCGGCGGAAAGGCGGGAAGGGGTGTGGGCCTTATTTATTCCGAAGAATTATCCTCAATAAATGGGTCCAAGACTTCGTCCAAAGTGCAATCCAACGGAACGATTTCGCCACAGGGGAATCGGCCGTCCAAATAACAGCGAAGCAATGCGGCCAACCAAAAATCCACGCTGCCAAGCGCGAGTGCGTCATGCAACAGACCAAAATCATCCGATACATAAGCGGCTAATTCCCCGCCGGGGCCGTGTTGGTAAACCAATATGAAGGCGCGTTCGCGGAGGGCGTCATTGGCAGCGATAACGGTATGTTTTTTCGTCGCTTCGATGTTTTCAAAGGCCAGGCGCCAAGCACTGTCAAAAGGATCGCTGTCGCGCTGATCTAAGACCGCGTCCACATCGAGGTCGGCAAAGGTGGCTTGAACAAGCAGATGACCTGTATTGATTAATTGTTCCAGACGATGCGGCAAAGTGTGGTCCTCCATGGTGCGGTACGATTAACGAACCAATCGAAACGAACCGTCCATCGGTTCCAGCCAAGAGAACAGCGCTGGGTTGGTTTGCATGAAAAAGGGATTGAGCTCCAGCAGGCGGGCGACCACCGCACCGCGTTCCAGGTGGCCGGCGGTTATGATGCCGTCGGGGTCATCGGCCGGCACCAAAATCAAATCGACGACAACGTCGCTTAAATGTAAATGGGGAATGATGACTTCGAGCTCATGGCGTAAAGCGGCTTCGATTATTTTGGCGTGGGTAAGCAACAGCTCGGATCGACCGAGGAACCGAAAATCATATTGCGACAACCCCACCACCTCGCCACTTTGAATGAAACAGCGAAATTCGCTCCAAGCGGGAATGGTGCGCCACGGCCGCAGAAAAAGGCGCGGTAAATAGCTGTAATCCATGGCGCTGCGAATGTCGAAGGCCACGCGTCGCGAATTACCGGTGAGCAAACCCACCCCTTGGCCGCCGTTTTCAATGTGCAGCCCGAACTGTTGTGCTTGCACGGCGTCCTTGGGGCTGCGCGAGCCGAGCCGCAAAAAGGCGCCGCCCTCAAAGTGGTTCAGGCCGTCGTTGATGCGTTCGGTTAAGGCGTCGAGCGACATAAACGGCCGCAGGTTGGGGAACCAGTTGCGAAACCGTGTGTGCGACATCGCCGCCAGCAGCTCTTCTTGCGGCACTTGTAAATCAAGCGCGGGCAAGGCGCGCTCGCGAATGGCTTGCGGCCAGTTCTCAATAAAGGTCGGGTTAATGGTTTCCCAAAAAAGCTCTAGGCTCCAAGGCATCATGGCGGGGAGACTCCTGAATGCGAAAAGGCATGGACCGGGCAGCGGGATATAGATCATTCATAGCAGGCTTGCGACCTTGCCTGCAAATTAGTCTTGCGGCCATAGAGAAAATCGAACGCGGGTGTCCAAAAAGCCGGCGATGGTCCAGCTCAGCGCGGACATCGCTTTTTCCGACCCACGATCAATGTGCAGTGATTCGCCCGATTGCAAACGCAGGAGACAATCAAACTGCTTGGGTGTGTCGTTGCCGTCATCCCTGTCGTACACACTACAACCTTGTAGAACCACCGACGTGACCTCGCTGAGTTGCGCTTCCAGCCGGCGATTCATCAATACCACGTTGGCTTTTTTGTTCAGAATTAGGTCGCGACGGCGCGTGGTGAACCACTGATGAACGATCAGGCACAAACCAAAAATGACCGCGATGAGCTGGATGGAGACGTCGTCTTGTTGGGTAAAGGCCCAACCGATAACGGTCGAGGCTGAAACCGTGACGGCCGCAAGGCGAATGCCGCGATAGGGAAAATCGGTTCGTAGGTGCAGTCGTAAGGGTGTGCGTTGCATGGTTTTGTACAAGGGGGACCTCACGCTTTAGTGAAAGAGTGCACTTGATCTTTTCAAGATAGGACACGCCCTTCGGCGCGAAGATGCCGGGCTGAGGGCCGGTGCCGGCTAAAATTCCTGCAGTCGTGCGTCGGTCCAGTAGTTGTCTTTTACCTCGTCGTACAGATCATCGTAACGGTCGCCGAACTTGAGGTGGGCATCGGTTTTGTCCATCTCAACGCCGGTGCGCAGGTAACCCTGATCGGTCATGGTGGATTGAAGGTCACGACTTAAGACGGCTTCACGCGAGTTACCGGTCGTACTGGCGCGCACGTGGTCGCCAGGATCCATTTGCACCGCGCCGCCGTCGTTTTTAGGGACCCGTGGGTTGGAGGCGTCGGCGGGGGTGTGGTTCGATTCGGAGGTGCCGCCGTCGGCCCGGTTTTCGGGTTTTTTGGTGTCGCGGTGGGCGCCCGCCCTTTTCTTCTCGTCGGGGATGGTTTTCTTGCGGTATTTGGGTTTGCAACCTTCGATGTTTTTATCGAGCACTCGTTGCTCGGCGCGACCCAGCATTTCCTTGTTGTTGCGTTTGAACAAACCCTTAATGCGTTCCAGGTAGGTTTCGACGGTGGTGTCCCATTTGAGGTTTTGGGCGTCCAAACGCGCCATGATCTTTTTGATGCGCGCTGCGGTTTTGGGATCCATCGCGTGTTGCGTGTGTTTGAACATCGCCTTCAACGACTTCAAACGATCCTGCATCTTTTGAATCGTTTTAAAGTGTTTGGTGAGTTTGATCGGTTTGCCAAGCGCGTCACCCACATAGGGCACCATTGACACCACCGATAAGCCCGCGCCGAGAAAATCGCCGGCGGCCAGACTCAACACGCCGCCGATGATGTCGGAGGTTGGCGTGGGATCGAACAGACCGGCGATATCGGCGACGCCCTGAGCCACGGAAAGTGTCATCTCTCGATCTAAACGCAGCATGAGGTCTTCCATGCGCGTGCTGAGACTGTCGGGAATCTCAAGCGGCGCCGTGGGACTGTGTTCCAAACCCATAAGCCGTTCTCCATTAAATAATGAAACACAGCGATTCTCTGCGGCGAAATCGCGGCGTTTCGATAAAGTAGGTTTTGGTGGTCGCGTGCCTATATGACGCCCGACACCTTGGTCTCCCGCTCGGCTTTAGCACCGTGGCGGGTGATCGACCGGGTTGCTCCTTATTGGTCGCCCAGTTGTTTCATCAAATGCAGCATCGCGTTTTTGCGCATCTCTTCGTAGTTGTCCCAATAACCACGGCAAAAGGCCATGACCGAACGCGGTGGCCGTTGCGGTTCACTGTCGGCAGTCGGTGCCCAAGCACAGACACCCAAACGGTCCGAGCGCAAATCACCCAGCGTTTCTTCAATCAAGTCGGGATCGGTTTCCAAAAACTCTTCGCGCAAACGCTGGTACGGTTGGTCGAGTAGGGTCGCGCCGCCCAACGTCGGCTTGGCCGGCTGCCAAATCTCAACCGCCTCAACCGTGTCGTTTTTTGCTTCGTAAAAAACGTGCACGCGCGCTTTGGGGAACTCGTCGGTATCGGTCAAACTAAACATATTCTTGCGAAAGGGTTCGGCCGGTTCGCTCATGACGCGGCGTACTTCCTCGCGCGTCATGCCGAAGTTAATCGGGCCGACGCTTTTAAAGGGGACGATCTCTAAATTTGCCATAGTGTGCCTCTTAAAATTCATCCAGACGGGCGTCGGTCCAGTAGTTGTTTTGCAGGTCGTCGAATTGGGGATCGTAGCGGTCGCCGAACTTGAGCGCCGAATCGGTACGGTCCATTTCCACCGCTTCGGGCAAGAATCCCTGGCTATTCATTTCGGCCTGCACGTCGCGGTACAGTTTCGCTTCGTGCGAACTGCCGGTTGTGCCCGCGCGCGCGTGGTCGCGCGAGTCCATTTGGAACGCGCCGCCGTTGTCGGTGCTCACCGTTGGGTTCGACGCGTTGGCAGGCGAGTGGTTCGATTCCGCGTAGGTGCCCTCGGGTCGGTTATCGGGACCTTTGGTGTCGCGGTGGGCCCCCGTTTTCTTTTCATCATCGGGTACGGTTGGGCGTTGGTGTTTGTTGGCACAGCCTTCGACGTTTTGCCGGCGCACGCGGTCTTCGGCGTTGTCGAGCAGTTCGCGGTTTTTACCTTTAAACAAACCCTTGAGCCGGTCTTCCACCGCGCTGACCGCCGAATCCCACTTCTGGTTTATCGCGTCCATTTCAGAGATCAGCTTTTTGATGCGTCGTGCCGTGGCCGGATCCAGCGACTTCTCAATATGTTTGAAAATTGCTTTCATCGATTTGAGTCGGTCTTGCATTTTCTCAATGGCGCGAAACAGTTTGGCCAGCTTGCCGGTTTTCCCGACCGCGTCACCCAGGTACGGCACAATCGAAACCGCCGACAGGCCCGCGCCGACGAAATCACCGCGCCACAAACTAAACAAACCGCCGGCGACGTCGGAGATCGGCGTTGGGTCAAAGATGCCGGCAATGTCCAACACGCCCTGGGTGACCTCGGCACCCAGTTCGCCCTTGAGTTTGTCGAGCAAGTCCTCCAAACGGGTGCCCATGCTGTCGGGAATGACCAAATCACCAGTGGTATTGCGTGATAAACCCATGTTGTCCTCTCAGGTCAGGCGACGGACCGCGCGGGCGATCCGTCGCGGCGGCGTCAGTCCTCGAACCAGGCCGAGGGGTCGCCTTTAGCGATGATTTTCATCCAATGGTCGTCGGAGATGCGGTCCAACAACGTGTGTAGTTTTTTCTCTTGCGGGATTTCATCGTCGTCGAGAATGGCGCGAACCTGCTCGTCTTTGTCGAAATCAGGGGCAAATCGGAACATCATCCCCACAAAACCCATAATGTCTTTGGCCAAAACGAAACCGTTGCGGCGCGCGCGTTTAATACCGGCTTCACACCACATTTCCAAGGTGTCGGGATCGATCTTGTGGACTTTGGGGAATTCGTCGAGGATAAAGGCGATCACTTCTTTGAGGAACCGTTCCTCGTCGTAGGTGAAAAAGGCACTGTTGTGCGCTTCGCTGAGGCGCATGGTGCGGTACGGATACTTTTCGTTTTCGATACGCGAATGATAGGTGTAGTGGACCAAACTCAGTTGTTGGGTGCCGGCCGTGATTTGGCGAACCGGTCCGAAGAAGCTGCGCAACTCCGGCGCGGTGGAACTGAGCAGGAACGGGCTTAAAATGCGTGGATCGTAATAGCGGAACAGGTACTTGATTTTGTCCAAGCCCGCAATGTGTTCAAAGCGTTGAAAGTGGGCGTGTAGCTCGGTCAGGTTGGCCTTGCTCTCGAGGAAAAATCCCCAGGGCTCGGCAAACAAGTCCTCGCGCACCCAATCGACCAGCGAGGCATCGGCGTGGAACAGCCAGGGTGCGCTCATGTGGCGACCCTTGTCCTTGGGGCCGCCGTGCAGGCAGATCGAGGGATAGTTTTCGGCTTTTTTGAGGACGGGCGGCATTTGACAGGCGTCAATGACCGCGAACAGGCGTTTATGCTCGGCGGCATCAAGGATTTCGCTCCAAGCGGCGGGCTCTTCGACCAATCCAGAATCGTGTTCTAACATGTGTACCTCTTTCTGTGGCAAACGGGAAAATGCAGCCAGCCAAACGTTCGCCCCGAACAACAGGACCAGCCAGGTGGCACGGGTGACAGGGCGGCGCCGACGCTGCGGCACGGTTGTGGCACGCGCGGCGACGGCGCACCGTCGTGGGAACGGGTTCATGGTGTGCTTCTCCTAAGTATGGAAGATGGGGCACTCTACCATGAAACCCCGCGTCACCCGCCGATGACCACGTTACTGGAGCCGCTGACGATTTTGCCGCCATGCGCCATTTGATCGCCGAAACGGGCCGCCGGTAGGCCTTCGATAAACACCGAACCGCTGCCAAAGGCGACGAGATCGGCGCCACCGCCGGCACCGGCGCCGGCTGGACCTTGGTCGCATTTGCCGTTGTCACAATCGGAACCGGCCATGCCGGCGCCGCCGCTTTTGGCCGACGACATCGTCGCCGGTGCCGCCGCCGAGCCGGGACACATGGCCATGTCGCCAACGCGCGCCGCCGCTTGTTTGTTGATCACCACGCTGACCGCGCCTTGGTACAGGGCGCCTTTGCCGTGCATCGGCAAAGGGCAAACGGTGCTGTCGCTAAATCGGGCTGCAGGTTTTCCCATGATTTCCTCCGTGCGTCAGTTCAAGCTAATCATGGCACCTTTGACGGTGACATTACCCTTGGCGTTGATGTTCACGGCGGCCCCTTCCAGGTTGAGCGGCCCCTTGGACTTAACATTGATCGTGGTGCCCTCGATGTTAATCACACCGGCTTTGTTCATGGAAATCTTGGCGCCGCCGCACTTAAGACCCAGTAACATGCCCGCCATGATTTTGCGCATGACCATACACTCCTCGCTGTGGGAAATGCCCACCGCCGTGTTGAGCATGCCGCCGACTTGGACCGCGTAGGCGCCCGCTACCGTGACCGCCTTGGCCTGCATGACGTTTTCCACCGAAGCCTTGGCGACGTTGACCATGTTGACCTTGCCGATGTTCATCGAGTTGTTCTCGGCGATGTTGACATTTTTGTTGCCGGCTATGAGCTGCACTTTACTGCCGCCGATGGTTTCGCGTTTGATGTTACCGATGGTTTCGGCTTTGTCGTTGCCAACCACCGTACTGTGGTTGTTGCCCACCAGTTGCGTGTGGTCGTTGCCAATGGTTTCGGCATGGTCGACCCCAATCGAGGTGGCGCGGTTGACGCCGATTTGGCTGACCTCGGTGTTGCCGACGACCGTGTTGCGCACGTTGCCGATGATGCTGACCTGGTCGTTGCCGATCTGTTCCGTGTGGTTGTTGCCGACCGCCAAGGCACGGTCATTGCCGACTGCTGTGCCTTGGTCGACGCCGACGCGAATCGACTGGTTGTTGCCGACATTGAGGCCTTGGTTGTTGCCGACCGTCATCAGACGGGTGTTGCCCACCGCCAGGTTTTGGTTGTTGCCGACCGAGGTTGCTTGGTTGTTGCCGACATTGCGGCTCTGATCGTTGACCACCAAAATTTGCATGTCCTTTTGCGAGCGGATGTCGAACATCTCTTTGCCGTCGCTGTCGTCGAAAATGATGTGGTGATCTTTGATGGTTTTAATCGCGTTTTGGTATTTTTCGGCCGGTCCCAATGGTGCCGCTTGGCTGTCGTTATACACTCGGCCGCAGACGACCGGGTGATCCGGGTTGCCCATCAAAAACTCGACCAAGACCTCGTGCCCGACACGCGGGATGAACTGAATGCCGTAATCGCGACCCGCGTAGTTGTTGCTGACGCGCACCCACATCGAGGATCGGTCGTTGCCGGGTCCCTCGCGGTCCCAGTGGAACTGCAATTTACAGCGGCCCATTTGGTCCAGGTAAACCTCACTGCCGCCGGGTCCGGTGATCGTTGCCGTTTGCAGGCCGTGCACGCGTGGCCGCGGCGTTTCGAAACGTGGACGGAAGACGTTGCCGGTTGGGCAGGATTCGGTCCAGCACTTGAAGTCGCCCTGTTCACCTTCAATGCGCAGGGCCTTAATCATCCAGGTCGTGTTGAGTTCTTCATCGAAGTGGTTCTCGAGGATAAAAGTATGGCCGGTGGCGAAGGAGCGGGTGTTGCCGTGGGTGCTAAGGGCGCACATTTCGGCCAAGTGGGATTCGGCGCGAATTTTAGCCATGCGATCGCCCATGCCGCCTTCGGCGAACAGGGTGTTGTGGTCGTATACCTCGAGATTGGCGAGCGATGCCGGTGAGGCGTTGACTTGGCCCGAGCGCAGTTGTGTCGACGAGGTTTGGTAGTTGTAGTCGTGGCAGGCGACCGCGCCCGAAACCACGTTTAAGATGAACTCGGCCGACATTACCACTTCTTCGTCTTTTTCCTTGACCTGCCCTTCTTCGTCGTAGGTTGCCACCGCGTGTGGGACACAGGGCTGGTGCGCCGAAGGGGCGTCGGCAAAAATGATGTTTTGGCTGTTGTGGTCGTAAAAGAAATAAGCGCCTTCGTCTTCCAGCAGGCGTTTGACGAAATGCAAATCACTTTCGTCGTACTGCACGCAGTACTCGCGTTCCGGGAAACTGTCGACGGTGCGCCACTCGAACGACACACCCATCGCGCCGCAGACTTCGCTGATAATGTCTTTGGCGTTTTTGTTCTGAAATATACGCGAGCGTTTGGTTTTGGCCAGCAGCGACATTTTCGGTTTGATTTCAAGGCGGTAGCGGAATTGTTGTTGGGTGGGATCGTCCGTATCGTGGAAGCCGCCGCGCATTTGGCGCACTTGGGTGACGATGCCGTTTAAGGGGCGAACCTCGCCTTGTTTGTCGCCGGCCATAATGTGAATACCCGCGAATTGGTTGATAAAGGTGGCGGCTGGGACCAAACCCTGCGATTCGATTTCGACCCAAAGTAAACCGATCTGGTGAACCCGTTCTTCTAAGCCGTAGCGCAGAATTTTGATCTTCTCACCGGGACCGCGCCACAGAACATCGTCGACGTTATGCTGGTGGAAAACAGTCATAGAAGGACCCTCTTTTTTGTAAAGCGATAAGGTGGTGGATGGTTGGTTTCGACGAAAAATGGCGGATATAAGTTGCCATTCCGACTAAAAAGATAAGCGTCGGTCGCCTTATAAGATAAATCTCGTTAGTGAGAAAAAATGGATGCGTTAAAAAACCCTCTGTGAACTCAACCCTGATGCTGATCCAATCCGTCCTGCGCGTCAAACCTGGAATCCTCTGCGAGATTTCCCGACAAATCGATGAAAAAAGCCGATCTGACGTTTTTGTTTGGCGGCGCGGACCGACGCGCGGCATCAATAAAATAACAGTTGATGTTCTTACAAAGATTACGACAGAAGCGCCAAATTTCTTCATAAAAAAAAATGAATTTGCGTTTTTTCTCGCGATTTGATTGGTTGGGTTGTTGTAAGGTGTTGGCGATGTGATGTTTGTGCGAATGGCGAAAAAAAATGAAACGCACAGGCTGTGCCGGCGTAAACTGAGGTTGTGAATTCACAACCCGCAAAAAGTTTGATGGATGGGGCGACGCTAGAGGGGGGAACCATGACGCAGCGTGCGTTTTTTGCTTCTGAGGGATATTTTGCGCGCGATCTGCCGCGCCGTAAGAAGAGCATTGCCGAGTTTCAGGAATCACTGGCCGAGGCCGAAGCCAACAAAGGCGATACCGGTCTTTATCTTTACCAACTGTTCATTCGTGGTTACAAGTTAACCGTGTCGGCTTATTCGGCCGGCGCGCCGCTGGACGAGGTCAAACACCACTTTGCCGACTGTCTCAAGACCTTGTGTGCCTACCAGCAAAGTCCGAGTTTCACGCCCTTGGATCTCACCGACCTGGAACACTACACTTACGCCGTTGAGGTCTTAGCGCTGTGTTTGTTGTGCGATGCGCCGCGCGAGTGGTTTGAGGCGGTAGTGAAAGTGATTGAAGCCGCACCCAAGGGCGCCGAGGCGCCGCGCGACTTCGTGCTCGATTACTTGGTGTCTTGTTGGGATCCGGCCCGTGAGCCGGTGGTGAACCTGCTGCATGCTGCGCCTTACCAAGCGCTGAAAGACGTGTGCGAAGCCGAAAACGACGAGGATCGTTTGGTCGCCGTGCTGCACTTCTTGGAGCGTTATCGCGAGGACACGGAAGCTTTGCCCTGGAGCGAGTCGCACATGACGGATGACGGCCAATACTTTGGCTTTTGGTCCTTTGCCTTGGCCGCCGTCGTTCAGGACCTGGGTTTGGACGACACCGCCTTCGCCATGAACCTGTTGTATCCCGCCGACCTGGTCAAAGAACGCGAACCCGCCAAACCGATTGAGGTTGAACCGGTTGACATCAAGCCGCCGGAAATTACCAAACCCACCATGGAAGTGGGGGTCTCCATCGACGAGGCGTAAGGATCATGCGCGAAACACCGGCCGAGATTAGATTGCGTTTCTTCGGGGTTAAGTTCGGAGATCCCAAGGAGTTCGTGTGGGCGGCGTCCCATTGGGGTGGCACGCCGCAACAAACTACGGCGCTTAATGAGGTCGATGCCTACCTCAGCAGTACCGTTCAAAACGGCGGCCATTCACTTCTATTCGAGGGCTTGCGCACCTGCGTGTTTTACATCGACCAGGTTTACAAGCAGTTCGTTGATTCTGACGCGCTTCTGGTTTATGTTTTTCCGTCTGTAATGCAATTACAGGGGATGGCTGCCGACGATCTCGCTGTCTTTCGACGTGCCATCGAGCACTGTCCGCCAAAACGGCCGCCGCTTTATATCCTGAACAATTGGCAAGTGGATCTTCCTCATATCAACACGATTGACTGCAACGAGGTGGAAAAACGACACGGTCTTCGCCCGGAACTGGTAACCAGTTTAGGACGGCGCCCGATGGCAGAACAGGAGGCGAGTTTTTATCGCTTTCTTAATTTCGTCCTAAAACGTATGGCAACCTGATGGCGGCCCTGTCACGCTCTGTCAGAGTACGAATTCAAAGAAGGCTGCGTTGACGGAACCTTCGCTACACCGCCGCAACTGTGAAAAAATGGTCGCCTACTACCTGAACTGGGCGATTCGGGTGGATGAAATCGCACAAGATGTTGGTGCGAAACGTGTTGGAAAAAGCACAGGTGTACTGGCAAGTGCGGCGAGCATTTTTACGGGACGTTGCAGCCCAACGCTTGACGTTTCCTGTGTCAAACCTTGACGCAGGAAGCGTCAATAGTTGTGCGATTTCGCCAATAAGAATCGCTCTGCTCAGGTGGCAGCAGTTATCCGACCCAAACATAGTGGTTGTTTCTGAGTGCTTTTTCGAGCGTTTTGATGATGGGATCGATGCGACGCGCGGCGTAGTCGTCAACGCCGGCTCCCCACATCTCTTGAAAACGTGCGCGAATGAGGTGTATTTCTTGTATGACTTCGGCCAAGTGCTCTGGTTCGAGAACAATACCGAACTGAAGGTGGGGGATCCATTCCAGACCTAATTCTTTTGCGAGTGGTTGCCAATAATTACTGAACATATTTTCCGTTGAAAACGGTTGATAATTTGTCTCCTTTTGACGCTCAGGATCGCTGTAAACGAATATCACAACGGTCATGAATATCTCTCCTGTGGCGGTATACCCAACGCAAACGGAGGTACTTCGTGGCCCTCTGCTAATGCTAGCATCAACTAATGTCAAAAACAGACACATGGTTAGGTTGCAGTAGGTTTTGGTCACTTTCTCCTTTTGCATCATCGTGTGCGAAGTTGGTCGATGGGAGTTCACCACGTTTCTGTATGAAACCTGTTGGTAAAAGCGCCGTGCACTTGGATCGTACACGGCGCTTGTTCGGTTGGTTGGTGGCTTAACGTCTAAAAACGCAGGTTGAGCCCGCCCAGAATTTGCCGGCCGATGCGGTCGGTGTACAGGAACTCGCGTTCGTCGTCATCGGTTAGGTTACGCAGGTTTAGGAACACCTCGCCGTGCTGTGAGAAGCGGTACATCACCTTGGTGTTGAGGATCAGTTTCGACTCGATCTCCATGCTTTCGATGACCTGCTTCATCACACTTGCGTCGTAGGTGTACAGGTTAAGGTTCAGGCTCCACTTCTTAAAGCGCTGATCAAACACAATGCCGCCGTAATAATCCGGTGTGGCCGCTTCGTCCAAGTCCACCAACACGCGTGGCGGCAAACCTGGCGGTGGTCCCGGTGGATCATCGCCCTCGCCGCCCGGTGGCGGACCTTCGCCGCCTGGCGGACTTTCCGGCGGTTTAATATGGTCGTTAATTTGTGTGTCGGTAAAGGTCACAAACGCCCGTACGTAACTGGTTTCCGTTAACGATTGCGTGTAGCTCATCGTCAGCCCGGTCAGCTCCGGCTCAATCGGCAGGTTTTCGTACTCGCCGGTCGTGCGGAAGAAGTCGCCGTCGGGACCGGCGAAGATTAGATTCACGTCGCTGTAGTTTTTGTTGCGGGCCTGGAACAGTTCGACTTCGAATTGGCGTTTGTCGTTCGGCTGAAAGCGCCAGCCCAATTCCATCGATTCACTGGTCAGCGGGTCCAAGTCGCGGTTGCCGCGTAACTCGAACAGCAATCCGTTGGGTGTGGTGAACGAGGTGTCTTGGAAGGTGTCGATAATGAATGGCGCGCGGTTGGACTTGCCATAGGTGAAACGCAGGTTTTGGTGTTCGTTGGGGTTGTAACTCAGCGCCAACTGGGTTGAGATTTCCGTGGTATCAGGTGTGTCGTATTGGTCGGCGCGCACGGCGGCAATCACGCGCCACTTGTCGTTGGGTCGCCAATCGGCGCGCAGTGCGCCGGCCAGGGTCGTCATGTCCTGCTTACCCAGGATGAACACACCGTCATAAGCGGCATTGCGATAACTCAGCCCAGGCCGCAACGAGAAGCGATCGTTGACGCGATAGTCGTATTCAAACACCGCATCCAAGGTTTCGAAATCCCAAGCCCAGCCGGCGACGCCCAGTGCTTCCTGATCGCCCTGGAGCCAGGCCACATGGGCCGTGAAGCCGTGTCCCTCGGCACGAAATTCGACGAATTGGGTATCCGAAACCGCCGTGTTCAAAGGTGTAATGCCATTTTCAAAGTAGCTTTTTTGTACCTGGCTTTCCTCAAAACCAAGGCCGATGTGCAGGTCCCAGTCGTTGTCCAAGGCCACGTCAAAGGCCATGGCCGCCGCTTGGTTGTCTTGGGCCGTCTGTTGATCGGGGAAACGAATCGGCGCGAACGGTGACGGTTGGCCGGTATCGAACTCCACCAAATCAAGGGCGTTCGCCACATCACGACCCTGTACCAAACTGTAATAACTGCTGTCGGTGCGATCACGCGCGTGGTGGTGGCCGTTAAACTGCCAGCGGAACCGTTCGCTGACATAACCACTGCGTAACGAAACCAGTTGGGTCTGATCTTCGCCGCCTTCCAGTTGCACCGCGGAGGCCCAGCCGTCGTGATCGTCGTCGCGGGTAATAATATGAATGACGCCGGCGGCGGCGTTGGGTCCGTACAAAGGCGAAGCCGGGCCGCGTACCACTTCAATCGCTTTGACGTCGGCCAAACTGACTGGCAGTGTTTCCCAAAAGGTTCCCCCGGCAAAGTAGTTGTAAACAATGCGGTTGTCGATCATGACCAGGGTTAAGGTATTGGCCAGGAAGGGTAATTGCGAATCGGGTGGGACATTGTCAAAACCGCGCACGTGAATGTCGAAGTTGCCCGATGACTGTTCGCGTACAATCAGGCCCGGCATCAGGCGCAGTGCCTCACCCCAAGAGGTGGCCCCCGCCCGCTGAATCTCTTCCCCGGTTAAGGTCGAAATAGCCAGGGGGGCTTCCAGCAAGCGTTCCTCCGTTTTTGAAGCACTGACCACGGTCACCGCGAGCAGGTCTTCCAAACTCATCTCCAAATAATCCTGTTCGGCAGCCTCAGCGGCGGCGAGCGGCGGCAACAGCCAGCTCAAAACCAACAAAAAACAACTCAAAAACCTCATGCGGTGCTCCTTGTGCTCCGTTCTATCCAACAATCGCTTTAGGGTGATCCACGTAATACGACATCTGGCCTACACGCGGACCGCCGGTGTGAAAGCCGGTAAAGCTGAGGTTTCGGTACGGTGAAGGGTGAACCCGACCAGAATCGGTTAGGTAAAGCGTCAGATATATGGATGGCATGAGTTATCCATCGGTTGTTGTTTTGGTTGGGTTTAATTTAAAGGAAAATGAAATTTCGTTATTTTTCAAAAAAAATAATGACAGCGGTTTGTGTGGTTCCGCGACCTGGTCGCGCCTTAATCGGCCGCGTGGTTTGAGACCAAAAACTCACGGTTGTCTTGGTTGATCCCTTACGCAAAGTGTGCTTGACTTGCCCTGTGAAATCAGTGGATTGAGTTCTTTAACCAGCGCTTACCTAACGTGACCCGGCCTGTGGTTGGCGCACGATGTGGTTGGGCGCCCGACCCATCCCCAAACGAGGTTCCCGTGGCAAAAGAGAAACTGGTTCTGATTGGTAACGGCAATGCCGGCCTGAAAGCCCTGCACGCTTTATTGGACATCGCGCCCGAACGTTTTGAGATCCGTGTGTTCGGAGCCGAGCCGCACCTGCCCTACGACCGCAATACGCTTGCTTCAGTCTTGGCCGACGAAAAACAAGTCGATGATTTACACCTATACAAGCCTGAATGGTACGCCTCGCACGGTATTCAAATGCACTTGGGCACCGAAATCACCGAAGTGGACCGCGAAAAACGCAAAGTCCACACGAAGGACGGCAAGGTTTACGATTACGACCGATTGGTTTTTGGAACGGGCTCCAAGTCCAATGTTTTGCCATTGCCTGGCAACGATTTACGTGGCGTCATGACCTTCCGGCAAATTGAGGACGTCAACAACCTTTTGGCGCGTGCGCAGGTCGCCCATCAGGCCGTGGTGATTGGCGGCGGTTTACAGGGTTTGGAAATTGCCTGCGGGCTCAAGCGTCGCGGTTTGGAAGTGACCGTCATTTACGAGGGCGATACTTTAATGGAAGATCAGCTCGATGCCGAAGGTGGCGTGATGTTGCAACGCACCATGGAACAGTTGGGCATCGACTTTTTGGGGTCGGCCCATGCGACGGCACTGCAAGACGACGGACGTGGCAATGTGCGCGGTGTCATATTGGATTACGGCAGCGGTGTCGCCGCCGATTTGGTCGTGATGTCGGTTGGCATTCAACCCAACATTGGTTTGGCGCAGCGCTGTGGCTTGACCTGTGATCAGGGCGTGGTTGTCGATGATCGTCTGGTGACATCGGATGATCGCATTTACGCCATCGGTGAATGTGCCCAATACCCCAACCAAGGTGTCGGCCATATTGCGCCGATTGTGGAAATTGCGCGGCTGTGGGCGCTGCATATGGCCGGTTCTGGCTGTGAGCAAAAGCCGGTTCTGGCCGCCGCTCATGGTGAAACCCACTCTGAGTTGGGTGATATGGACCTCTATGCCATTGGGCAAACCCACGATAGCGCGGCGGTTACACCGTTGGTTTGGCGCGACAGCGTGATGAACATCTATAAGAAGTTGTTGGTGCGTGACCATGCCTTGGTGGGTGCCATTTTGCTGGGCGACACGACCGACGCCCGTTGGTATCGTGACTTGGTGCGCGGCCATGTGGACATTAGCGCTGTGCAAGACAAGTTATTGGCCGGTGAAAAAGCGTTGCGCGAGGCGGGCTATGATCAGGATTCCGGGTTTTTCCCTAACTTTGAAGAGGAAGTGCCGGCAACTTGAGCGGCGACGGGGAGATCGACTTGAAGCGCGCTGGTGACGGATTGGGCGCGCGCCAAAATAAGGATGAGACCGCGAAATAAGGTCGCGGTAAAGAAAACGAAGATCAGTAACGGGCTGAGAATTTTGAGGCTGTAGAAGGTCCAAACGAGATCACTACAAAAGCCGACCAGCATTAATTTGGCGGCCGCGGCGTCGAGGTTGCGGCCGTGCCACATCTGCCAGGCTTGTGGCAGGGTGGTGATCGCGCCGATCAAACCGGCGAATATAACCAATATTTCTACCATAAAAATCACCTTTCGCGAGCGCCCGCGCTTGCCGCTGGATCTGTCGTGGAGAGCGAGGGACGGCGGCGTGTGCCGCGTGACAGTCGGGCTTTTTCGGCGGGCAGGTTAGGGAGGATGGACATCGAGGTCGGGGAAAGGGTGGATGGGTCCGCGTGAGCAATTATGCGAACTGAAACCATTTTATGCGGCAATTGTGGTGAAAATGTGGAGTCGGCCTTTGTTTGGGACCTGGGATGGCGTGGGAAACACGGGAAGTTGTGCTGGATCACAAAGGCGAGGTTTTTGGGCGGGTCGTTTGTAAGAACGGAAGTCGACCAATGAGGGTCGAAAAGAAACGCATGGCTGTTAAAAAGATGGCGAAAGCAGGGCGAGAGGTAGGCATATCTTATTGGTTTAACGGCTCATAGCGCGCACATAAAAAAGCGGCGCGGTCGTGGTTGGGTGTCGAAGGTTATCTTTTGTTGGTTGGGTGATGAAGGAAAGATAACCCTGAAAAAATGTAAAAATCGAGAAAAATAGAAGCGTTGAAAACGCCTTTCTTGAATGTGATGAAAGTCACGGAAAAATCACAACACTAACTAAGTCATGTATTAAGAGGTGAACAGAGGTGTCAACTTTTTCGGATCTTGTCGGTGCAGAGGGGTTTTACTGCTGAGCCGCGAAAATTTGCTCATTTTCGGTTGCAATCATAGAGAATCAACCTTAATATAACGTTATCGCATCGCATACTTTTATGATGACGTTCTCATACACCATCGTTTCATTGGGTCACGTTTTCGCGTTGGTTCCGGCTTTTGATGCCGGCCGTCAACTCTGTGGTTTTGTCCTTTAGTTGTGGGGGACACCAATCCAGGCTTCTCGTTTTAAACCTAAACTGAGCGATTCTGGTGGATGAAATCGCGCAAAATCTTGGAGCGAAACGCTTTTGAATAAGCGCCGGCCTACCGAACGGTTTGCCGCGCCTTTTTACGAGATGTTCCAGCCCAACAGATTGTGGAACTTCGCCACCAAGGAACGCTTTGTTTAGGTTTAAGAGCGCATCTGAAGCCATTTACCCAATCTCCAATTGAATGTGTTTCCGTACCGAGGAGGTCGAGGATGGTGGCAGAGCAATGGTCGGCGGTTTCCGCCGAGGAAGATGCCTGCGTTCAATGGTGGCGTGACCGCTTGGCGCTGGTACCGCAAGCAATGGTGACCGCGCGTTACATACCGCGCGGTGGTGAAACCTTTCGCGACCATTTAGATCGCGGCTTTGCGATGGGTTCCGACGACCCAGACTCAGATATGACCCGTTTTTGTCGTTACCTTGCCGCGCTTGCGTGGTTGTGGGCGCGTCACAGCGGCGGCACCACTTTGGTTTTGCAAACGCCGCCCTTGCAACAAGCCGTTGACAGTGAACACTGCGGCATTTGCGCCAACGAACCGGTGCTGATGGTTTTGGAGGTGGACCCGGCCCTCGCCGGCGAGGCCCTGACGGCCGCCATTCAAAGCCAAGTCGAAGAGACCTACGCCCATGCCAACGCCCGTTTGACCGCCCTGCTCAAACGTGAGACAGGTTTGGCGCCCAATCAACTTAGCCCGCTGTTGGTGTTTTGTCCTGAGTTACACTGCGATCCGCGTATCGAACCCAACTTATTGATTCAAATTGATTTGGATAAACACGACAGCATCGCTTATCACGCCAACTTGGTCGCTGCCGATTACGATTTGCTGCGCTTGCACCTTTATTGGCAAAGTGCCTATCACGCGGTTTTCGAGACGCAAACCCCGTTGGCGCTATTGTTGGACGATGCGCAACCCACCTGGCTAAATGACGGTCAAGCGGCCGACGAGACGGTCGGCGACGGCCTCACCCAGGACGGCTTGTTCACCTGGTTTTTGGACCTGGAGGACATCGCTCAGGAACAGCCGGGCGCTCCGGCTTGTGCCCTCAACGCCAAGGTGCTCACCTACGCCGCTTTGTGTGACGACGTCAAACGTTTGGCTTCTTATCTACAGTGCGAATTGGGTTTGGTGCCCGCTGATCCCGTCCTTGTTTATCTCAATCGCTCACCCGAAGCGGTGACGGCGATGTTGGCCGTGTTAAATGTCGGCGGCGTGGTGATTCCACTCGATCCGGCGCAAAATCAAAATCGCGTGTCTGAAATCATCGCTGAGGCGCAGCCGCGTTTTGTGCTGACCTGTGCCGGCGACGCCGCCGACCTGGTCGGGTTCCGCGGCCATTACTTGCTACTCGACGTTCTGCTGCCTGTTCTGCCTGAGGTTCACACACAAATTTACCCAATCCTGCCGCAAGAACAGGCGGCGCTGGTCTACTATGGCGCCGGCGAAAGTGAAAGCGTTCAAGGGGCGGTGCTCAATCGCGGCGCCCTCTACGACACCATCACTTGGGCGCGTGACGCCTACCGTTTGCCAGGGGAAGCATGTTCCTTTGCCTGGTTCCAATCCTTTGCCGCATCGGCTTCGTTGACCCCGATTTTTTGCACCTTGTTGCAAGGCGGGCTGCTCACCATTTTTCCCGAGCACGTTACCGATACCGACATCTTAAACACCTTGCACGACGATCATCTCGGTGTCACCGCCGTCAAGCTGAATCGCTGTCGTCTGGCGCGCTTACGCGAGCATGCACCGGCCTCTTTGCCGGTCCGCTTGGTCGTCATCGATGCCGCCGAGCTCGGTAGTGACGATGTTATGTGGTTGCGTGCCGTCGCACCTGCGGCACGGCTGTGGCGTGAGTATGGTTGTTGTGAAAGCGGCTTGGCCTTCGCTTCGACAACACTGCATGAAGGGCCGCTTGAGCGGGATCCGTTGCCGCTGGGGCGGCCGATCGCCGGTAAAAAAGTGGCGATCGTCAACCAACTGGGTTTGCCTTGTCCTCCAGGCGTGGCCGGTGAAATTTGGGTTGCGGGCGGCCAATTGGGTGCCGCCTATTTGTGTCGACCCGAA
The DNA here is from genome assembly GCA_030429565.1 of Holophagae bacterium. GTDB lineage: Bacteria > Acidobacteriota > Holophagae > Acanthopleuribacterales > Acanthopleuribacteraceae > Acanthopleuribacter. Next base: position 529,754 of record JAUIFE010000005.1, read on the forward strand.
TTGAGTCAGGCCGCGTTTTGTTGGGACAGTGACGGCACGCCCGTGTACCGCACGCGCGCGTGGGGCTATTGGCTGGAGGATGGGCAAGTGGTTCATTTAGGTTTGATGGGACGGCAGTTCCAAATCGGTGATTTCCGTGTACAACCGGCGGAAATCGAGCGCATTCTCGGCGAATTGGAAGGGATCGAAGAAGCCTTGGTGGTGGTGCGCCAAATCTCCTCGCGTGACCCGCAAATGACGGCTTATGTTTTGGGTTACGATCTCGACGAAGAAGTCATCTTCGAGCAATTGGCCGAGCGTCTGCCTGCTTTCCTGATTCCCAACTTCGTCGTGCCAATGGTCGCTTGGCCGCTGCACGCCAACGGCACCATTGATTACGCCGGCTTACCCGAGCCTGAAGTGTCGCGTTCCGCGCATTACGCATCTGAATTTGAACCGCAAACCTATCGCGAAGCGCTGTTGGCGCATTTGTTCGCCAACAGTTTGGGCTTGGAAGAAGTGGGTGTGACCGACGATTTCTTTAAGTTGGGCGGCGACGAACAGGCCGCTATGGATTTGCTGCGTGCTGCACGTGCGCTCGACTTTTACTTCTCGTACAGCGATTTGGTGCGCGCGCCCTCTGTGCGTGAACTGGCTCGTATTCCGGACCGCGTCGGCGCCGAAGTCGTCGAGCAGGCGGTTGCCGGCGAAGTGCATCTGCTACCGTTTTACCACCGCTTCTTTGCCGCCGCACCCGAGGAACCCGACAGCAATGTGGAAACGATGGTGTTGGAGGTGCCGGAAGGCGTCGATGTCAAACCGCTGGAAATGGCTGTGCAGCGTTTGCTGACCATGCACGACGGCTTGCGCGCGCGTTTTGTCGACAGCAACGAGGGCCGGCGCGCCGAAATTATGCCGCCCGCCGAAATGACCGCCTTCTCACTGGAAGACCTCAACCGCTTCGACGAATTGGAGCTGGAAACGCGCTTTAACGCCGTGCACGAGCAGGCGCGTTCGTCGTTGTGTCTCGATTGGGGTTTGTTGTTCCATGTCTGTTTGGTGCGTATGGGTGGGGAAGTCTCCGACCGCTTGATTTTGGTCGCCCACCAGTTGATTGTCGACGAAGTCTCCTGGCGTGTACTGCTGAGTGATTTGGGCGAACTGTACCGCTGTTTCTCGGCTAACCGCGATCCCTATCCACTGGCCAAAACCGATTCGCTGCGTTGTTGGGCGCTGGTCTTGCAGCAGGAAGCGCAATCGCAAACCGTGGTCAATCAAAGCCGCTTCTGGTTGGAAGACGCGCTGGCGGTAACGCCGCTGTTCAAAGACTTCATTTTGCCCGGCAGCATTGACGCTCGTGCCGACAACGAGTTGGTGCTTTCGCTGGACCGTCACACCAGTCAATCGTTGCTTGTCAGCGGTCGGCGTGTGCTTGGCCAACGCATTTACACTTTACTGCTGAGCGGCCTTGCTTGCGCCCTGCGTGATTTCAGCGGCGAAGAAGCGGCGATGGTGTTGCTCAGTGGTCAAGGGCGGCGTGTCAATCTCGGCGGCCTCGACGTTTCGCGTACCGTCGGCCATTTGACCAGCCACTATCCCTTCTGCTTGACCATGCCGTTTAACGCCGATGAGTTGGAAATTGCCGATATGACCGCGCGCCACCTGCAAATGGTGCAAATGGAAGGGATGGGTTACGGCATGTTGCGCCACCTCAGCCGCGACAACCATGTGCGCAAGTTGTTCGGTGGGCTCAATCAACCCGAAATCGCCTTCTCCTACAGCGGGGCCGTTGACGAACAACCGGTTCCCGGCTGGCTGTTCATGGAGCACCGGCGCTGGAGCGAGGAACGCTTGCGGCGACCGCTGATGATTGAAGGTTTCTTGCGTGAAGGTGTGCTTCAGTTCCGTTTTGAATGGATTCAGGCCCGCTTGGAAGAAGCGACGGTCATCAACCTGGCGATGGCCTTCCTGAAAAACTTGGGTCGCTTGAGCGAACGCATCGCCGAGCAGGCCCCCGCCGCCGCCAAAATGTCCCCGCTGGATTTGCCGATTTCCGATATCCACAACACGACTCCGTATATGTCGACTCGGTCGGCTGATGATGACTTGGTCGGTTAATCTGGACGACAGAATTATCTTGTGCGGAGGATGCCGGCGTCACCTGAACGATGCCGGCGTCACCTGGAGGATGCCGGCGTCACCTGAACGATGCCGGCGTCACCTGAATCCAGCCCGCTTAGCTCGGTTGCAGGCGCTTCTCTTTTTGGGCTTGCGCCAGGCGCGCCGCCATTTCCGCTTGGATCGGATGTGAGGCTGCTGTCTGGTTGTCTGGATGGGCCAGGTTGTTCATTTCGTAGGGGTCGGCGGCCAGATCGTACAGTTCGAATTCCTCCGGCACCTGCGCTTCTTCGCCTCGGAACAACGGGTTTTGCCAATAACGCGTGTACTTCCACAGGCGACCCTGATGGCGCGCAATCACGGCCTCTAGATCGTGCGGTGCTTTGACCGCTTCGATGTCGCCGTCGCGAATGGGGCTGTCGCCCTCGCTTATGGCGTCGTCGCTGAGGAAAAACACGGTTTCTTCAGCGCATTGCTCGAGTGTCTGATTGCGAATTGCTTGGCTGAGGTCACGGCCGACCAAAGGTTTTACCTGGCTATGGCTTTTCGCGAGCTCGTCCGCCGCCGCGTCGGCCTCGATGTCCGCCAGTCCCATCAATGTCGGTACCAGGTCTAGGTGGCTGGTGAGGGCGTCGGTTTCAACCGTATCTTGAAAGTAACCTGGATGACTGATTACCAAGGGCACGTGGATGGTTTCCTCATAGGCGTTGTGCCATTTTTGGTGCATGCCGCCGTGGTCGCCCAGCATGGTGCCGTGGTCGCTGGTGAAGACCAGGTAGGTGTTGTCGCGAAATGGCGATTGCATGAGTCCCTGGTGCAGTTGTTCAATGGCGCTGTCAACCAGTAGGTGCAGATGGTAGTAGAAACGGCGGTAGTGTTCCGAGGCCGGTTGCGGGGCGGCGAAACGTCGGTACTGCTGAACGTAGTGTTTCTGGGCGCTGGGTTTTTGGGTGAGTGGATCCAGACGATTGGGTGCAGGCGGCACCGCGGGGACACGCTCATCGATGGCGAAGCTTTCGCCGAATTCAAGCCAGGGCAGGCCGTAGAGGCCGATGTCGTGAGGGTTGACCAATGAGCAAACCATCAGCCACGGACGCCTATCACCGGCTCTGAAATCGTTTTCCAGTTGGGTCAATCGATCCAGTGTTTGCCGAGCCGTGAGCCCGTCGCGCAGCAAGCCGGTATCGGCTTTGTTGGGGCCGTTGGCGTCGTGCCCAAGCCAATCTGAAAAGCCAAAGGAATCGAGGCGGTCGGCGTGGCGGTATAGCGCCTCGTTCGTGGGAATCTGGGCGCCTGAATCTTCAACCGTGGTTAAGGGTGCGCGCGTGACCGGATTGTAAATGTTGGCCCGCGACATGTCCCATTTACCGTGGTAGAAGGTGCGGTAGCCGCCGGCGCGGAAATAGTGGCCGAGGGTCGGCACCGTGTTGGGTTCCAGCCAAAACATATCGCGGTCAAACGAATCCTTGGCGACGCCGCCGGTTTGCGTGGCGCCGTGTAGGGAGGGATAGTGGCCGGTGAACAAAGTTGCGCGACTGGGCACGCAGGCGCTTGAACCAATGTAGTGATTGTTAAACACCAAGGCCTGCTTGCGTATTGCTTGGCGGCCATGCAAGTAGTTGACACGAAAAGAGGTTAGCTCTTCGTTTTCGTAGGTGGGGGCTTGGCGTTCTTCGTCGGTGAGAATCAACAAAATATTGGGACGCGCGTCGGATGAACAGGCCACGGAAAACCTCCAAATGCGCTGTGTAAGCTGGTGAATGGGTTTTCCATGCATTATGGCATTTTTTTGTTTGCGGATAAAAGAGACCTGAAGCTGAGGGCTTATTTGCCTGAGGCGCCGGAAAAATCACCGGCGGAAAAAGTTCCGCGTGCCGTAACCGCGCGGCATTAAGCCGGCGTTTCAAGTGCGGGTGGATGGGAAATCATCAGCAGCGTCGCGATTCTTTTTTCGATGCAGGAATAGGCGAGGGTCAGGGTTTCCGGGTCCAGCGCGGCAAAGCTTTCGTCGAGAATTAGAAGTTCCGGTTGCTGGAGCACCGCGCGGGCGATGCAAACGCGGGCGCGTTCGCCATGGGAGAGTTGCCAACCGGTATCGCCGACCATTTGTTGCAAGCCGGCGGGCATGTTCGCCAGCAAAGCGCCCAGTCCGAGTTCGAGGCAAATCTCGCGGGCTGCTTCAAGATCGTCATATTGGGGTGGCCAGGCGCGGCCCATGAGCAGGTTAAACGCCAGCGATGCCGAGAAAATGTGGTTTTCGTGGAACTGGCTAACCAGGGCGATGCGGCGATGCCAGTCTTGGTCGCGCCGGCTGTGCCGATCGAAACCGCGCAGCAACAACAGCCCGCCGTCGTTGTCCAACAGGCCGGCGAGAATTGCGGCCAAGGTGGATTTACCCGCGCCGCTGCGGCCCTCGATGACAATGCGCTCACCGCGTTTAATTTGTAGGTTCAAGCCCTGCAACACCGCTGCTTGAGCTTGGCGGTGGCGAAAGGAAATGTCGCGCAGTTGGACTAAATCCTCGTTTGACTTGGCCGGTGACGCCTGGAGCGCACGTTGGTCGGGCAATTGCGTGCCGGCCGGTGGCGCCGCCACCAACAGGCGCACCTCGCGCCAGGCGATCCAGGCTTGTACCAAGCTGTTAAAACCCGCATTGAAGTTGGTGAAGGCGCGCACGCCCAGCAAGATTCCACCCAAGCTGACGGCGATGCCGATCGGGTTGAGTGCGGCGCCGCCCAGCAACGGCACCATACAGGTCAGCGCCGCCAGCAGCCAACCACGTGTCAACAATACGTTTTGCATCCAGGAAATACGGTCCATTGCGGCTGCCGCCGTCATCGTCTCATTTAAGTGGCGATCCTCGTGGTGATGTTCCTGGTCCAAATCGCCCTGAACCAAGCGTGTGCCGTGGCCGAGCATTTTCTCGGTTAGTTGTTGTGATTGTTGTAAGCGCAGCGCCGTCCAGCGCTGACAATGTCGAAAGTAACGCTGCGTCAAACCCGCCGCGAACAAACACCACAGCGGCAATAGCGCGGACAACCAAAGTGCTTGCGTGCCGTGACTCAGAACGTAAGCGGTAAAGGCCAAGTCGACCAGCGCCAACAGCGCCGACAGGCCGCCGTTCAGGACCAGCGATTCGAGTGCGTCCGATTCGAGGACACGCGCCAAAATGTTGCCCGCGCCTAGTTTTTTCAAGCGCTGCAGGTCGAGGTATAGCGCGCCCTGTAATAAAAATTGTTTGAGCACCTGTGAGGCGCCGATGTTGAACCAACCCTGGAACCACGCGGTCGCCATCGCCAACGGTACCTGGGTGATCAGCAACAAACCCCACGGCAAAAGCGTTTCCGCCGTGATTTGCCCGGACAGAGCCGCGCCGCCGATCCATTGCCAGGCCTTGATGAGCAACAGGTATTGGACAAAGTGCAGCAGTAGGAACGCACCCAATCGGCGACCCAGTTTTAGGGCCGCTGCTTGGGTTGTAATCGGTGCCGCGTCGGGTAGGCGCAGCATCCAACAGGCTTGCACCACTGAATTGGCCAGTGATTCTTTGAGCAGGCTGCGTTGCGCCCGTTGCTTGCGCGCGCCGCTTAGGCCGGCCTCGGTGAGCAGATGATCCGTTGCCGCGCGATACGGTCGCTCGACCTTCCAGGCGAACAGCGGCAAGACATCGCGGGGTTTGGCGTAGACCTTCCGCCCGTCGGGCGCAAGCACGGCTACGCGTCGGCGGTTACCGCCGGCCAGGGCCAGTAGGTGCGCTTTGCCTTCGTGTGGGAAAACGAACAGCGCCGGTCCCGCAAAACACAGCATGTCTTCAATCTCACCGTAGGCCACACTTAGCCTTTGTGCTTTGAGGCCGCGCGCATCGGCCGCGTATTGCAGGCATTGGTCGAGGTTGTCGTTGTCGACTTGAACCGCGTCGGTTCGCCCCGCCTGGGGCGGATTCAGTTGCTGCGGGAAACCATGATGGTTGGCCAAAGCGGCGACGGCGTCGTCAAGCCGCTCGATCGGCCAGCCGTGGCGTGCGAGTTGTTCGCTGTTCACGAGCGTTCCTCCAGGCGGCCCGCCGCCAAGGTGTAACGGCGCTGTTGTGGGGCGTGCCACAGCGTTTTTGAGACCTCGGCTTCGGCATGTAGCAGGTCGCGATAGCGGCCCGGGGTTTCACGCAGTTGGTGCGGATCACCGTCTTGAACCAATTGCCCGTCTTCAATCACCCACACGCGTGGGAAGGTTAAGGTGGCCGAAACATCGTGGCTCACGAAAATGAGCGTGGCCTGGGGCCACCACGCGCGCACCATCGCCAGTTTTTGCAGGCGGGTCTCGCCGTCGAGGCCGCGAAAGGCTTCGTCCAGCAAGACCAGGCGCGCCTCGCGCCGCAAAAGCGCGCGACCCAGACGCACGCGTTGTCCTTCGCCGCCGGAAAGGCGTGCGCCGCCGTCACCCAGTTGCGATTGCAAGCCATGGGCGCGTTTCTCCAGCACCGGTAACAACGAAGCCGCCGACAAGACGTCCTCAAGGTTGTCGGCCGCGTTGGTTTGGTTGCCGTAAAACAGGTTGTTGAGTAAGCTGTCGTTCCAAATTGCGACGCCTGGTTCGACCCACGCTGTTTCGCGCCGCAAGTTGGGTAGCAGGCTGGGGTCGAGGGCACGGCCGTCAATCTGGATGGTGCCCGCGCTGGGGGTGAGCCGACCCAGCAGCAGCCCGAGTAAACTGGATTTACCCGCACCGGAGGGTCCGACCACCGCGATGTGTTCGCCCCCCGCCAGGCTGGCGCTAAACGGTTTGAGCACCATGTTTTGGCCCAGGCGAACCGACACCTGCTCGAAACGGACGGCCGTACCTTGACGCGGCGCCGCGGCGTCGCTTGTTGGCGCGTCGGCTTTTGGTGGATGTTCCTCAGGGGCCGCCAGCGGTTCCAGCAAACGCAGCGTGGTCGAGCGATAGGCCGGCAAGGCGCTGATGCCTGCCGCGATCTGTTCGCCCAAGGTGGGAATTTGCAACAACCAATAAATCAACAACAGCAAGGTGCCGTCACTGCCGAGACCTGGCTGTCGCGCCACGATCCAAAAAGTTAAAAGCGCGCCCACCAAACCCTGAACCCGCGTCAGCGTGCTTGCGTTGAGCAGTTGCAGCGAGGCTTGCAGCCAGGCCGTCAGTTGGCGTTCGTGTTCGTGGGAGACCGCGCCGCGTGCGGCGTGGGCACGAATTGGCACCGCGCCTTTGAGTGCGTCCAAGTAAAAGCGGCTCAGGCCGCCTTCGTGGGCGCGCACGCGCATGTCCCGTTCGGCCAGCATGGGGTAAATCAGCAGTGGTAAACCGATCGCGGTTGCCGCCGCCGCCACAATCCAGCCCGCCGAATGTGGCGCCAACCAAACCGCGCCGACGGTGGTGAACAAGAGCGCAAACAGTGAGGACAGCAGGCGTCCCGCCACCTGTGGTAGGTTGCGGATTTGGTGCAAGACGTGGTTGCGTTCCGCCATGTCGCCGGTCAGCCGGCTGCGGAAATAGCGATCGCCGAGGCGTGGGATTTTGGTCAAAAAGGCCGCCCGCAGTCGCGTTTCAAGACGACGTCCAATTTGAAGTAAACCGGCACTGATTGGCACCTGCAAAAGCAACAAGGTCGTGGCAAACAGCAGCAGCAACACGCCGCCGCCGAGCCGTTGTTCCGGTAAAGGCAGGCTGTTGCCAATTTCCATTAAGCCACGCCACAACAAGGCTTCGAATAAGGTGCCCGCCGCCCGCAAACCCGCCAGCACGACCAGGGCCGCCAGGGGGAAACGGCCGTCTTGCAAAACCGTGGCTGCCAAGCGCCCAAACGGTTTTGGGTTCTTTTCGGTTAATACACCGCGTAAATCGGTGTTGAGGTCTTCAGCCGGGGCGACGCGCGCCGCGTCCGGCGAGCCGTCGAACGCAATGAACACCGAACCGCGCATAGTGAGCCGGTTGTCGGCCTCGCTTTCCACCGACCAATAGGCGCTGGGAATGAGTTCGGCCGCTTGCGTTGCGGCCAAATCGTTTTGCCACAAACTGTCGACCAGCGCGCGTGTTTCCTTTTTGCCGCGTATCGCGCGATTGCGTTTCATCGCTCGCACGCAACGCGTCGCCGCGTCGAGTGTCGCTAGCGGTCGCCAGCGTCCTTCTTGAATGGTTTCGACCACCTTAATTTGTGCCGCGTCCTTGCTGAATCCCAGCGAAACCAGACGTTGAATTAAGGGGAAAACAAAGGTTTTTGAGCCCGCCGCCCAGCCAAACCAATCGGCTTGTGACAAGCTGTGGCGGTGTTGATAAAGCTGCTGGTGCAATTGGCCGGTCGACAGCCATTTGCGGCCTTGTGCCGGGTCCATCACCTGAAACCAGCGGCCGTGCCGACGCCAAATCACAATAAAGTGGGTACCGCCGCCCGGCTGCGCGGTGACGGCGATGGCCGGTAACAGACCGGTTTCCGGTAGGAGAAGGTGGTCGTCGGGCAGCATCATTTGTTCGGCGGGCATGCCTAGCGCGATGGCGACTTCTTCCAACGTATCGATACTGGTGCCGTCGACGCTGGTTTGACAGGCTTCGCGCATGCGCCCGAAAGCCGCGTCAATGGAGAATCCTTGCAACACCGCACAGAGTGCCGCCGGTCCGCAATCCATTTGCGATGACTGCACAATCTCGGGAATGAGCCAACGGCGCTTCATGGGCGCGATCCCGCCTCGACCGGAGCCTGCCGCCCACCGACCGCGCGCAGCAGCATTTGCAGCGGGGTGACGCGTTCACCGGTGACGACCACCGTGCCGGGTAGGCCGTGTTGTAATGGGATCGCCGCCGGCACAGTGACCACGTCAAAATCGACGCGAACGCGCCCGTTGCGCCATTCGCCGGCGACCTCGCGCACCACTAAACTCAAGGTGCCGTGTTGGATCCAGGGAAAACCGTCGAGGCGCATTTCGGCCGTGTCGCCCGCCTTGAGGTGCCCGATTGCCGCCGCCGGGTCAAAAGCTGCGCGCACCATCGTTGTTTCCTCGGCCAGCAACACCGCCCATTCACTGCCTTCAGCCACATAAGCGTCGATTTGTAGCGGCCGCACGTCGGCAAGCACGCCGTCAACCGGTGCCCGCACGCTGTATTGGGCCAGCTCGTGCTCGAGTCGTTCCTGTTCGCTTTGCGCCGTGCGCAAATCGCGTGCGGCCTGATCGCGGCGTCGTTCCAGGTCGCCGCGTTGATCGGCGGCTTTGGTTGCCAACTGCGCCCGTTCACTAACCAGCAAACGGCGGTCAATGGTCAGTTGTTCAGCGCGGCGGCGTGCTTGCTCGACGTCTTTTTCAATTTCGAGAAAATCGAGCTCGGCGATTTCGCCGCGTTGTTGCAAGCTCTTGTATCGTTTGTGTTTGTCTTCAAGCGCGGCCAACGCCAATGCCTGTTCTTCGATCGCCAAAGCGATTTGGTTGAGGCGCAGGTCGGCATGCTCTAAATCTGCGCGCGCCAATTTCTCGTGACGCGCCAGCGCCGCCGTCATTTGCCGGTGTCCGTCGCGATGCAACGCCACGTCGGCCCCCGCTTGCTCCAGCGCTTTTTGCACTGGGTAGGGGTCCAGTTGCAACAAGACCTCGCCTTGTTTGACACGACGGTTCAAGCGTAGCCCGTGTGCCACCACGCGTCCGGCGCGGTTCGGCGTCACCGGATACGGATCGGCGACCGTGATTACACGCGCCTCGGCCTGGCGGTAAACCGGCACGGAGCCCGCGCAAAACCACCAAACCCACAGGACACACAGCACGACCAGTGCCGCTAACAAACCGTTGCGCACGGTGAGCCGTTCGCTGTTGAGCGCTCGGGTTGTTTGGTGAAAAGGGGTTGACATGGATGGAATGACCTAGCCGGTGGTGAACACTTAAGGTTGGCGATGTGGTTGGCTGTAATCGCGCTGATTTTCGCCGGACACGGTTACAGCACCTTGCCGCCCCGGACCGTGCCGGCGTTCCGAGGCGAACCGCCGCCTAACTGAGACGGCGCAGCGTATTTTGGCGGGAAAGTAATGTTGATGCAACTGTTTGGCTGCCAAAGCCTGCAACGAAGAAAGCCGCCAGGCCCTTCGGCGTGGCGGCTTTGGCGATCGGTTACACCGGTTGTGCTTGCCCGAAGCGACTTTCAGCGTAGTACTTGATGTACTTGTCGCGGTGTTCCTTGAGACTTCCCAGCAGATCGGGGTAGGCGTCGATCAAACGCTGTGGAAATTGCACTTTATCCAGTGAGAACGCCAGCTCCGATTCGTAAGGCGCATCCAACGGCTCGTCGACCATGTCGAAAATGCCGTAGTCAAACGGCAGGCCCGAGGCGGCCGTTTTCAGGGAAAAGCGTTCGCGCTGACCTTGGGCGGCCCGCTTCAGCGCGCGGTGGTGGCAATAAGGGTTGTTGCCGCGTTTGCCGAAGAAGACGTGCGCCGTCCAGTTACAGCCGCCGCGACACAATTCCGCGAACTCGCAGCCTTTGCAGTGGCTCCACAGGTGATCCGTGCCTTCCGGCGTACCCGCGTTCTCATTGAACTTCATCGCTTCGGCATTGTAGAAGATGTCGTGCAGCGACTTTTGCCGCACGTTGCCACCCGTGTAGGCCGAGGTTGGCAGGGAAGGGCAGGCTTTGATCGTGCCGTCGGCTTCAATGCCAATCGTGGCAAGGCCCGCGTTGCAGCCCGTGTAGAAGACGTTCTGGTTATCTTTAAACTTTACCCCGCGCATGGCGCGTTCGTAGGGGCCGTAATAACCAATATTGTTACCGGGCTGGATGACCAAACCCTCGGCGTAGGCTGTTTTCGAAATGTACGCCAGCATGGGAAACAAATCCAACAGTTCCCACGGTTGCATCAGTATTTCAGAGGCATCGGCCGCGTGCCCCATCGGCACCGTTAATTGGATCTGCCAAATCTTCGCGCCCGCTTCGCGCAGGTGATCGTAAATCAGCGGGAACTGCGGCGCGCTCAAGCGGTTGAGCTGGGTGTTGGCGCCAAAAGGAATGCCGACTTCTTTTAAGTAACTCATGGTTTTAAAGCATTGTTCCCACGAACCCTTGCGGCCACGCAGTTTGTCGTGGACGTCGGCCAAGCCGTCGACTGAAACTGAGACCGTGCGAATTCCCGCTTCCTTCATGCGTTCCGCTGTGCGCAGCGAGATACCGAACCCGCCCGTGGTCATGGTCGGTCGCATGCCGACGCGCGTAATTTCTTGGGCAAGGTCGAGCCAGTCTTTGCGCAGGAAGGCTTCGCCGCCGATGAGGGTCACCTCTTTAATGCCCAGATCGGCCATTTGGTGAATCAGGTCAAAGGCCTCTTCGGTTGAAAGTTCGTCGACACGGGCGTCGCCGGCGCGCGATCCACAATGACTGCAGGCCAGGTTGCATTTCAGGGTAATTTCCCAGACCGCGTAGGTCGTGCGCGTGTAGCGGTCGTCGGCAACCGGGCTATTGGTCACGAGATCGCGATTAACGGGGTCGGTGTAAACCATGGTGTCTCCTCATGTGGGGGAAAATCGATACGGGTGGGGGACGCGTGGACGCGTCGGTTACCAATTTCGGAAGTAAAGCTGGACAAAAGTGGGGGGGGGTTCGTGAGTTGAAGCAGTGTGTATGACGAAAAAGTCTGGCGCTGTAGCATTCGATAGGATCGAAAAGCGAGGAAAATACAGTGAATTTTCAAATTTTCGCCATGTAAATATGGGATTTTTGTGAGTTAGCTTGCCTTGGCACCAGGCAAGATTCACATTAGTCTAAGAAAATCTTGCTACAAAGCAGGCTTATCGACTTGCCGGTTTTCAATAGTTTGGCTTCTTAAGAAGGTCCGTTGAAACATGCGGGACACTCAGAAAGCATTCCAAAGCAGAGTTTTAGGTGTGTTCTGGCTTGTTTAACCTTTGCCTTGTAGGCAGTTGGGCGCTTAAAGGTACCGTTTTTTACCGCTATCCTGCTTCTTGCTTGAGCTTTCATATCCTCGTTGATTCCTAAATAAAAGTCAAGTAGTCGGCAAGGGTTAAGTAAATTTACCTATATCTATATGAGTAAACCTTTGAAAGGGTTTATGTTGATGGTTAATTTGAAGTCTTTTTGATTGACGATTGTCGCGGTGTGGTCCTAGAATGATTTTGAATTTCCGGCGTTTTCGAAAAGTTGTGTATTTTTCTTGAGAGTGCTGCGGAAATTACATCTTCATAGGAGCTCGTTAATGAAAAATAACGCCATTGAAAAACAAGCTATGAAAGCAAAAGAACTGCTCGCTGAAATTGAAGGCACCGGTGTTAAGGTGAAAACTTCCGTTAAAGCCGGCACAGGTTTACCTAAGTGTCTTCCTGGCACTTGCGCCCAACCCCTTTACGGTGTAGGCACGCCCATCGAGATCTAAATCGATGGGCGGGTGCGCCGTTCCGACGTGGCTCACACCACCTGACGCCGTACTCTCCGTGCCTCTTCTACGAGGAAGAACGGGACAATCCAACACGGGTTGTCCCGTTTCTGATTAGGGCTTTGCTCGTTTTTTCCGGTCTTGTCTGCCGACTTTTTTGTTAACACGCCCGAAACAGCGGGGTTGTTCTCGATGCGGCGTGAAATTTCTATGAGAAAGCACGCGCTTTCATTACCGAGGCGATGTTAAAATCGAGTTATCCGCATCTTTCACCAGGATTCGTCAACGACGGCGACCTCGATTTTCCGCGGCATGACGGGTTCCGCCCGCCTGCCTCCCACGAAACCGCTTCTTTCCGCACCTTGTGTGCCGGTCCCGGTGAGCCATGCGGCCTGATTTTGCGGACGGAGCCGTCGGCGCGTTCCCTGTGAACCTGCCTCCGGTCTGTCTTGAGGTTGCGGTCGTGCCGGGCGCCGGCAACGATCTGGGTTAAGGCGACACACCATGGGGCGACTTTTTTCTGATCATCTGCTGTGCGCAAATAGGGGTCCTCGTGCGACTCGGGCGTTACCTCGTCACGAGGGTTGTTGATATGCGTATCGCGTCGTTTTGGCCGGCCGCTGTGCTGCTGATCCTGTCGTGGGCGGGTTTGATCGCCGCTGAGACGGAGCCGCCGACCGACATGCGTCGCGTCATCGAAGGCGTTAAGTTCGAGACGCTCACCACCCGCGACGGCCTTTCGCAAAACGGTGTTTTTGACACCACCCAGGACCAACACGGTTACCTCTGGTTCGCTTCGCGCGACGGTCTTAATCGCTATGACGGCCAGCGTTTCAAAATTTATTACCGCGATTTCCAAGACAATCAAACCCTGCTCGACAACCAAATCTCGGAGGTGGCCGTTGCCGGCGACGGTTCCGTGTGGTGTACCCACCTAAGTGGCCTCAGCCGCCTCGATCCCGTGACTGATCGCGTCCAGCGTTTTCCTATCGGTGAACCCGGTAGCCCGGCCGGGATCGATCTTTGGTACTTGTTTTCCGTACTCGACGGCCACCTTTTTGTCGCCCACGAAAATGGTTTTTCCCGGTTTGACAACGACGCCGGGGTTTTTGTTTCCGTCGATCTCTCGGATCTCAGTGAAAACCGGGTGCAGGGCGCACGCGGCGTTTCTTTTCCGGGCGACGACCTTGCTTGGTTGGGGACCAGTCAAGGCGTCGCCGGCTATAGCCTCACCGACGGTGTTGTTAAAAAGTTCCAAGTGGACGAAAACGTGCCGGATGGTCTGAACTCCAATCTGATTTACGCCATCGAAACCGGGCCCGAGCGCAAGCTTTGGTTGGGCACCGATATCGGCATCGGTTTGCTCGATACCGTTACCGGTCGTTTCGAGCCGGTCGATTTTGGTGATGCGCCCTGGCAGGTCACGCCGATTGATTTGCTCTACGACAGTCGTGGTTTACTGTGGATTGCCACCCGCCAAGGCATCGTGCTCTACGACCCGCGCACTGGTTTTTGGAAGAATCACCGCAATCACCCTTCCGATCCGCGTTCGCTGTGCCAAGACAATGTCTACGACTTTTTTGAGGACCGCTCCGGCATGGTGTGGATTGGCACCTTCGGTGGCGGTGTTAGCAAATACAACCGCGCCAGCGAAACCATTTCCCACTTGCAACTCGATCCCGAGGTGCTGAACAACTACGATTACGGTGTTTTTGGATTTGGGGAAGGGGCCGACGGCACCGTCTATATCGCCACTGATGCGCGTGGTATCTTGGCGTTTGATCCCAAAACCGGCCAAGCCGGCCCCGCGCTGGATATCGACAGCTCCGGTAATACCGAGGTGGTTTTCCCCCACCTCATGGATATCATTCCCGCGGAAGACGGCTTTTGGGTTGGCTCTCGTGCCGGTTTGAAGCGCTACGACCCCAAACGGCGTAACTGGCGTTTAATTCCCATGCCCGCCGATCAAAACTACCCCACCGCCGCTTCCAATATTCAAGATTTAGAGCCCGCGCCTCACGACGGTGTTTACCTCGCGACCTTGGGCGGTTTGCTGCATTATCAACCGCGTGACGGCAGTTGGCGCCGCTGGGCCCATGACCCCGAAGATCCCGATTCGCTGCCCTTTGACATGTTGATTTCGGTGACGCAGACCCGAGACGCCGTGTGGCTGGGTTCGCGCGGCAAGGGCCTGTTCCGCTTTGACGGCGAAAGCCGGTTCCGACACTTCAAGCCCGACGGCGCCAACCCCAATGCGCTCAGTCACGGTTTCATTCTCACCATGACCGAAGGTGACGACGGCCGCCTCTGGATTGGTACCCTTGGCGGCGGTCTCAACGTATACGATCCGAAAACCGACCGCTTCAAGCGCTACACGCGCAAAGACGGTCTGGTAAATGAAAAGGTGTTCGGGCTCCAGTTCGACGCCCGCGGCGATTTGTGGATTTCCACCAATCGCGGCATCAGCCGCCTTGATCTCGAAACCGAACAATTCCGTAATTTCGGTTTGTCCCACAACCTGCAGGCCAACGAGTTCGGTCGCGGTGCCGTTCTGCGCGCGCGCGACGGGACCCTGTATTTCGGCGGGCTTAACGGGATCAATTTTTTCGATCCGACCGCCGTCCAAACCGGAGTCTTTGAGCCCGAACTGGTCCTTTCCGAGTTGTCCGTGCTCAATCAACCCGTGGCGCTTGACCGCGAGTTGGCCGACCTTGATCACATCACCTTCTCGTATGCCGACCGCGCCATTGAATTTCGCTTTGCCGCTCTTGATTTCCGCGCCCCACAAAGCCTGCGCTACGGTTACCGCATGCCCGGCCTCAATGACGACTGGGTATCGCTCGGTAACAAGGGCGACATCTCTTTTCCCAAATTGGCGCCTGGCAAGTATCAACTGGAAGTGCGTGTCGCCGACAGTGACGGTAAGTGGCTCGAACACACGCGCAAATTGGCGATTGTGGTCAAGCCGCCGTACTGGGCCACGCCGACCGCCTATGCGGCTTATCTTTTTGGCGGCCTGCTTGCGATTGGGTTTTTTCTACGTCGTCAGCAAAATAAACTGCGCGAGGCCGAGGCGATTAACCAGCGATTGGTGCGGGTTGATCAGCTTAAGGACGAATTTTTGGCCAATACCAGCCATGAGCTGCGCACACCGATACACGGCCTCGTCGGATTGGCTGAATCGCTGCTGGCCGGCGCCGCCGGCCCGGTTTCCACGCCCATGGCCGAGAACCTACGGTTGATGGTTCTCAGTGGGAAGCGTCTCGATAATTTGGTCAACGACATTCTCGATTTCTCGCGACTCAAACAGCAAGACTTGGTGTTGAACCTGCGCGCCGTCGACCTGCATGCCGTGGTTGAAGCCGTGTTGGCCGTGTGTCAGCCACTCGCCGCCGACAAAAATCTCAGTTTGGTGAATGCCGTGGCACCCAGCTTGCCTCTGGTCAATGCGGACGAAGCGCGGTTGCAACAAGTGCTTTACAACCTCGTTGGCAACGCCGTCAAGTTCAGTGAAAGCGGCGAGGTACGTATTGCCGCCGAACGGGACGGCAAGGTGCTGCGCATGGCCGTGCACGATCAGGGCATCGGTTTCGAGCAAGCCAAAGCCGAATCGCTGTTCGAATCCTTTCAACAGGGCGACGGCTCGATGACGCGCGAATACGGCGGCACCGGATTGGGGTTGGCCATTTCGCGGCGTTTGATTGAACGCATGGCCGGACGCATTTGGGCCGAGGGCCGGCCAGGTGACGGCGCCTCCTTTTATTTCGAGTTGCTTATCGCAGGTGAAAAAACCTTGGCCGGTTATCGCGGTCATCCGCAAGGCCAACCGGTTCATCCGATTTTGCCGGATGCCGCGCCGGACATTGCCGCCGCTAGCAGTATTGAACCACTTGAAATCGCCCTGCCTGATAATCGTTCGTTCCGAATTCTGGCCGTCGATGATGAGGTCGCCAACCGGCGCATTCTCGCCAACCTACTGCAGGTGAATAACTACGAAGTGGTGTTGGCAAGCAATGGTTTGGAGGCGCTCGAGATTGTTGAACGCGAACCCTTCGACCTCGTGCTGCTCGATGTGATGATGCCGCGCATGACCGGCTTTGAGGTGTGCAAACGTCTGCGCGCCCGCTACTCGTTGCAAGAGCTGCCGATTATTTTCCTGACCGCCAAAAACCAAGGCGCCGATTTGGTGACCGCCTTCTCCTTGGGCGCCAACGACTATCTCGCCAAACCCTTTTCACGCGACATGTTGCTTTCGCGCGTCAAACCGCACCTGGAGTTGTTGGATATCAATCGCAACCTCGAGGCGAGGGTCCAGGAGCGTACCCGTGAACTTAAAGAGTACACCCACGAGTTGGAAACCTTGGACCGCATTGTTAAAACCATCAACCGCGAAATGAGTGCCGAGGGTTTGTTACCGACCTTGTTACAGCAAGGCATGGCCCTGTTCGCCAATGTACGTTGTGGCACCCTCTTGTTGCGGAACACACGCGATCACCTGTTTTATTTGAGTTCGGATAGCCAATGCGAAGCCTTTTTTGAGAACCAGGCCTATACCGAAGCCGCCGTGCGGCAGCGCTTCCTCGACAGCGAGAACCAATTGGATACCGACATCTACTCCATGCCGGTGCCGTCGCCCGCCGACGTCGGCGACATGGGTTGGTTTTTAATTGTCGCTTTGTATTTTGACGGGCGTTTGGAAGGGGTCATGTTCTTAATGACCAGCACCGATCCGGCCCAAGTCAAGGTTTCCGAGTTCTCGCGCTTACAGCGATTCCGCGAGCATGCCGTCGCCGCCGTGGGCCGTGTGCGTACGCTCTACGAAATGGCCGAGAAACAGCGCGAACGGGTTGCCACCGCGCACTTGGTCGGTATGGCCGAAAACGCCCGTGCCGTGTTGCACAACATGGGGAACAGCCTCAACAGCATCAACATTTCCAGCGAAGTCATTGAACGCAAGCTGGCGCAATCCAATTGGGTTACCTTGGCCGACCGGCTTTTTGTTCATTTTTCCGAGTCGCCGGCGTCCCTGGACCAAGGTCAGCGGCTTTCCGATACGTTGCGCCAACTGTTCGGTCGCATTGAACGCCGCGACGAGGTCATGCACGAGGAGATTCGCCGCATGCGCCGCTACCTCAATCAGTCCTTGGAAGTGCTGCGCGAGCAACACGCTCTTTCAGGTGTCAGCGAAATCGCCGAAGCGTTGGAAATCAACCAGTTGGTCCAGGCCTGTGGTCAAGCCGTCGAGGTCGGCGGTACCCCGATTCAGTTCACCTTCCAACAGGGTTTACTGCCGGTCGTGTATCTGCCCAAGATCAAGTTCATGCTCATGGTGGCCGGCTTGCTCCGTTACATTGGTTACCACGCTGTCGAGGGTGGACAACAGGGACAACCGGTCGAGATCAGTACCGAGGAACGCGACAAAAAGATCTGGATTTACGTGCGTTGTCACAGCGGTGGCTTGGATGAAGCGGAGCGTACCGCTATTTTCGAGCAGAACAATCCCGGTGAGCTGCACAACTGCGCTAATATCGCCAACGAAATAGGCGGCACCATCGACTTAATTAGCGATGGGCCGGGTTCAGGCTTGATGGTGTGTATTGTGCTGCCCGCCGAAGCGCGCCAAACGGCCCGCGTATCTGCCGCCGGTTGAACCCGAGCGGTGCTTTCCGTGTTAATTCCTTCCGTTAAGCCTTCGAAAAAGGTATTCTGGGAAAGCAATAAAACGGATAACCAACTGTTCTTATGAATGTTTGCCTAGATCACCGTTGGTCCTAATGGGGTTTTCGAAGTTAGCATGCAGCTTAAACGCGCCTTGGTATGGTTCTTGGCTCTGACCACCGTCGTGGTCGGCTACGCTTTTGAGAGCGACATTCGCGCCTATTTGAAGGGTCGCGACCACTTTGACCTCGCCAAACTTTCTTTCAGTAACCAAATGGGTCAAGCCATTCACTTGGATAAAGGCTATCGCGGTTACCTCTTGTATTACTCCGACTATAGCGGATGCGGCGTTTGCCTGTCGAAACTGGTTGATTTGCAGCGCTTTACCGAGATTTACGACGATATTGCCGTTGTGTCGATTCTCAACGAAAAAGACGATTGGCGTCAGTTCAACGAGGCTTTGCGCGAGTACGCCATTCCCGGCCTGGTGCTGCACGATCCCATGGCGATTTTACGGCAACAGCTTGCCTTGAGTGAGCACCCGCAGTTATTGTTTTTCGACCGCAACCAGCGTTTGGTCGCCGTCTTGCCTTTGACCGTCGAGCACGAGCGTTTGTGGAAACAAATCCACATTTACGCCGCCGAGCTCTAGCAAAAGCAGGCCTGTTTCCGGCCGGCAAGCGATGAACGACTTACGCTCGCACCATTTTTGGGCGCCCATGCCCGTGCTACAAGGACATCAATATGAGTGAAGCCACCGCGTCGACGCCGCTAACCCAATTTATCGCATCGCACCAGGCGCCCTTACCAGGATTAGGCGAGGTGTACCAATTCGGGCGTGGTTTACCCTACGAGGTCGGCGATTACCTGGACCAACTGACCGAACCGGCCGCATTAAATGACGGCATCCGGCAACTCATTGAGGGTTTGAACGTGCCCGACGTTTTCGTTGCTTGCCGTTGCGCCATCATGATGGGTGCGCTGGTGGAACGCGGAGGCGATCCGAGTTTGGGTTTCCCCGCTGTGCTCGATCGACTCGAGACGCTGATGCCGCTGTGGCAGCGAACCAGTCAATTGTTAGAACACCACTGCGGCATCCAACACATCTCGGCGTTGACCGAAGCGATGTTGGACGTGATGGCGCGCGTCGATTTAGATTGCGTCAAAATGGTGCTGGGTGCGCCCTGCATTGTGCCGGCCGCGATGGCCATGCTGGCACGGGTGCCCGCCAACCGTGACACCGCGCGCGCGCGCGGCGCGTTGATGGAAACGCTTGGCGAATTGGCCGGCCGCGACCACCACGCCTTCTTCCTGGAAGAAACCCTGTCGGCCGTTGACGACATGCCGCTGTTGGTGCTGCACCTCGACCAAAAACGCGGCGTGAAGGTGCGTTTGGACTTCGTGCGCAACAACTTCCATCTCTTTAGTCTGATCCAAACGGTGCTCGTCAGCGAGGGTGTGTTTACGGGAAAGGAACCCAACCGCGACCTAATGGACCTGGCCACCGGCAGCTCGCTGCACGCCGCCGAAACCATCACCCACGACGACGCCGGCTTCGACTACTTAAACTGGACCGCGATCCAGGCCGACGCCACCATCGACCGCACCAACCAAGTGCAAGGTGAACTGTCGCCGGCCGCATTGTTCAAATACGAAGAAACACCGGTGCTGTTGCTGTCGGATCTCCAGACGCCACGCCAATGGGACGCCGGATTCTTCCGCCCGTACCACGAGTACCTGCGCTCAGGGATTCGCATCGAAAAACAGCTCACGTCCCAAGACGTCGGCGACTGGCTCACCCGCCTGCGTGCCTGAGCCCATGCTGAAGACCCGGCACTCATTGAGCTTGCCGGAATAACCAAAAACGCAGGCGGCGACCAGGAGGCGTTTGACCGGAGAAGGGACCACCTCGGAATGAATGGGTCCGCTTCCTGAGAGGGGATGTCCCGATTTTTTGCCTTCTCCTTTATCGCCAAAAGATGGGCCTCCTGGCTTTCCATTTCGTTGGGATTTTTGGAGTAGGCCTTTATTCTGAATTTTTTGGAGGCTTCATTGGCGGCGGGTCTATTTGTTCGGCGTGAATCGGTAATCCTGTTGCGCCGGGTGTGCCAGAACCTCTTCTTCCATAACTAAGTGTGTCTTCATCCAAATCTTGTGGTTCTGGCGGGGGATTGGTGGCTGGTATACCCGAGCCTTTTGGGATTTCCGTTTCATTGTGTCGGTTGTCTTCTTTTTCATTAAAAGGGACTGTCATTGGTGAGACTCCATTCGTTTAAGGTAAATCTTAGATTTTTGATGGGCCTTCTCCAGTAAGTTAACCTTCTCAGGCAGGGAGATCTTGGAGAAGAATCGGTTATACATTTCGGCTAATTTTGATCTTGCTTCAATGGTTTGGCTGTTAATTTCCTCCTCAGTCAACATACCTTCTTGAACCTTGAAAAAATTATTCTCGATCTCAAGGAATAATTTTCGATATATCGGTAGGGCTTCGGTTATTGCTTTTATCCTGTTCTGGTAGGGTAGGTAGCTCTTGATCGATGAATATATCTGTGTTGTGCATATGATACTCGACCAAAATAGAGGATATTCTTTCCATACAGCCCATGTTGCGATGCTACTGCTTGAAGCCAATGCTGCAGCGATGTTTAATCTTCGATCATTTTTTTCTGAGTTTTCTAAATATTCTTGAAGGTAATTGATGTTATCTAGTGTTTCCTGAAGAAGGTGCCAGTACCGAAGTTGGTAATATGAACCCATTTTGACCTCCTCTTTGGGGAAAGCAGATGGGTCTACGTGTTTAAGTTTTAATGCAAATGAAGGGGGATTGTGATTTTGAATAAGCTAACTTTACCTAGCGAAAGTTTCTCTTTCCTATCTTCCAGAGAGGAAAGAAGCGTTTCAACTGTTTTCACCTTGGATTTCGAAATCCGTACGGAATTTGGATCACATAAATTTTCAGATAGCGAAATCCAAACGAGAAATCCAAACGAGGACACGCACCATTTCAATCCAGCGGAAATGCCAGGGAAATGCCAGGACACGCACCATTTCAATCCAATCCAAACGAACAAATCCAAAATCCAAACGAGGACACGCACCATTTCAATCCAATCCAAACGAACAAATCCAAACGAGGACACGCACCATTTGAAATGCCAGCAATCCAAACGAGGACAATCCAAACTAGGACACGCACCATTTGAAATGCCAGGAAACAAATCCAAACGAGAAATGCCAGGACACGCACCATTTCAATCCAAGCAAATGGAGACACGCACATTTTTGATGCTGTGAAGGTTTGCGGGAATCCAAACGAGGACACGCACCATTTGAAATCCAAACGAGGACACGCACAAATCCGGTGACTGTCAAGGTAGTTGTCACTTCTTTTTGCAGAGAACAGTTCTACGACGGCCGTGACGAGCAAACGAACATAAAGCGGGCGCTCCAGCCTAGTTTTGGGACCCACCCCTAGAACCCCAGAGG
>JAUIFE010000023.1 GCA_030429565.1 Holophagae bacterium
GTGGTTTTTTTTGGTCACCCAATGGGTGTGTTATACGTTTGTGGTAAAGCGATTATAACCTGACCAAAAGGAACCACTTACTTTATTTCTGACCTTCTTTTTTTCGTCTTATCGCGCCGCCTAGGTCAATGCCCTGCTCAATGCCCTGCTCAATGCCCTGCTCCAGGCCTTCCTGGCGAGCCATTCTTTCGATACTGGTGATATACGGCATATTCAATTCGCCTTCTAGTAGTTTCCAAGTCGGTGAGGAATGGTCGCTCCAAAGGGGGGATTTTGAGTGTCCAATCGATGGACTGACGCAGGTTAAGAATCGGTATCTATTTTGATGCCGCTAATGGCTTGTGGTCGTTGTGCTTCGGGTTCTCGTGTGATTAGGTCGATTTAAGACGGCTCGTTCCCAGCCGAAAAGAATCGGACGATACCTGTGGTGTATTGCCCGGTTCTTTCTACGGAATGAAAGCCAATGGTTGATGGCACTATATCCAAAATTGGGACAAATTTTTGCGTTAAGGGCCGAACGTCGAATAAAGTGTGCGATTTTGGTTGATGAAATCCTGCAAGGTGTTGGTGCAAAATGTGTTGGGGGGAATTGGTCCTGTAATTGTAGAATACCGCGAGCATTTTTACAGCAGGTTGCAGCCCAATAAACAGTGCGGGGATGCCGCCAAGAATCGCCTAGTTTAGGTCGAAGACAGCTTGGATGCTTGGCGCTGATAAGGCTTTGTCGAACCAAACTTGGAGCGTTTCGACGTTGGCGTGGTTGATTTGATCGCGGAGGGTGGACGGTAATGCGCCAAATTGGCGCACCAGCAGCTTGGTAAGGTTATCGACTTGGCGTTGTCGTCCTGCTTCGGATTCTTCTTTTCGGCCTTGCTTGATGCCTCGTTCAATACCTTGCTCAATACCTTGCTCAATACCTTGCTCAATACCTTGCTCAATACCTTGCTCAATACCTCGTTCAATACCTTGCTCCAGGCCTTCCTGGCGGGCCATTCTCTCGATGCTGGTGATATACGGCATATTCGTTTCTCCCTCTAGTGTTTCCAAATCGGTGCGGAATTGTTGGGCCAAAGTAGGTGGTAGTTCGAGTGTCCAGTCGATGAACTGAAACAGATTAAGAATGGTTTCACGGGGGAACTGCTTTTGATACAACCGTTTGACCAGGCTGAACTTGGCCTTGAGTCGTTTAAGGGGTTGGGATTGGGTGTCTTGGTCGGCGAGAAAAGCCAGGATGACCTCGGCAAATGGGTTCTTTGAGGATTTTAACGCCTCGATTTGATCCCGATACGCCATTAATTTAATGATCGGAAACGTCATCGACAAGTCAAAGCGCCATTTTTTGAAGCGATAGGTGCTCGGCTGCCAGGAGAGCGTTGAATCGCTTAGAACGGCGAGGCTTACCACCGGTTTTTGGAATTTATCAAAGATGCGGTAGTTGTAGATGAACATCCGTAGCGGGAGTTCCTTGTCTACTTGACCCTGGAATTCAACATGAATGAAAACAATTTCTTGTTCACCGGATTTGAGGTGAACCTCGATGAGTTTGTCGGCAATGCGGCGCCCGGTGAGATGGTCGGGATCTAGTTTGGGGAGCTCTTTATCCAAGCTGCGCACGGGTTGTGTCCAGTCAATTTCCTCATATGCTTCGTTCAGGACCAGTTGCAGCATCTCAGGAAAAAAGTGGTCACAGACCTGCTTCCATGGGCTGTCATAATCGGTCACAACGGCCTCCTTCTTTTGCGTCGGGTTTCGACCCATTGGTAACGGCAAGGACTAAAGCATTGGCTGATGGTGTCTCCCAGCGTTATCGAGGCTGAAAGGCTTGAGGTTACAAGCGCGCCTTTTGAGGCTGAGCGACCTGATCAGTGCTGCTTTTCCTTGGTTGGCCAAACCCTAAACCCAAAGAAAAGGAAAAAAACGCCAAAAATGAAGATACTTTTCGGGGGTTCTAAAGAAGTAAATATAAATTATTCGATAATTTCATATTTTTGAATAGATGAGTGTTTACAAGAGGCTTTGCCTGCATGTTTGTTTTATCCATGATGGCCAAGTATGCCCGACCTAGACAGGTCCGGTCAGACCTGGCTGCACTTGGCCCGGCCGGGATAGGACCGGTACCGCCGTTCATCCGGAGGTACCAGTCCTACCGAGAGGCACGGGGGGTTTTAGTCGCAGTTAGACTGCTGAGTGTTGATAAAAAACAGGTCGAGCACCGTGGTGCGACCATCGCCGTCGGCATCGAGGTCTTCGCCACGCCACGCATTGAGTGCTTCGTTTAAGTCGGCGCGGGTGTTACAACCATCGCCGTTGAGATCGCGGAAACGGGTGTCCGGCGCGACCAACACCAAGGCCTCTGTCCGCTGCACTTCGCTCTGCCCATCGTGAACCGCAACAGCAATGCGCGTGGTCTCGGCAAAAATGTCGAAGGTCATGCCGGTTTGGTCGGCGCCCATCGCGAGGTCCTCAGGGAGAATTCGCCAATCAAAATAGCGGCCCTCGACGTTGGCAACGCGGGTGGTGAACGCGAGCGGGGTCAAGCCTTGAGCAACCACAGATGGGCTGATACTTGGTGGCGGTGCTTGGTCCAGTGGCAGAAATGGGCCCTCAATTAAACAAGTGGCACGCACGGTGTCATCAACCTGATTGAGGTTACCGAACCAGGCGGTTGCGATGCGGTAGTTGGGGCCTTGGTCGCTGATATTGAGCAGCATCTGGTCCAACTGATTGGCAAAGTCGCGGCGCTGATCAGTGGGTGAGGCGCTGCTTGCCACACTGAGCTCAAAACTTGCCTGATAGCGTCCCGGCCATGTTGTGAACGTTCCAAAAGTGCCTGGCAGGTTGGTGCTGAGCCAAGTTTCCAGTTGGTTTTCGTTGCCATAGACCAGGTCTTCGGGCACGCGTGAAGTGGGGATGTCCTCGGCGAATACCACGGAGTCGTCACTTAAGCCCGCCACCATGCGATCCAGGAATTCGCTGTAACCCTGCTGTAACGCTGCGTCGCCCGCCATCTCGGCATAAAGCGCATCCACCTCGGAAGCGTCATTGGCGCGAATGCGGTTGAACAGGTCCATCATCATAGCCGGCTGGTGGGTGTTGAGGTAGTTGTATAACAGGCCGCCGTAACGGTAAAACTCCCAGCCGCCGCTGTAGGTTGCGTAGACAATTTCGGCGACGGTCATGCGTTCAGCGTCGCGGGAAATGATGTCGACATAAATCCGTCGCGGTAATACGCCGTCGGTGCGGCGGCTACCGGCGAGAAATTCAGCCAATCCTTCGGCGTACCAATCGAGGCGACTGTTTTGATACATTTCACCGTCGCCGAAGCTGGGCACGACGACGTAGCGGCCGTCCAAATAATGGACGTACTCGTGGCGCAACAGCTCTTCAAGGGTGAGGTAGCTGTCTTGTGGGGTGCGGTCATAGGTGAAAAGGGTGCTCCAGCTTTCGATGTAGATACCGCCGTTATCGGTGCTGAGGTTGTAGAGAAAGGGTTGAAACGTCTGGTAATCGCTGGGACTGTCGTAAATAACCAGTGTCAGGATGTCGTTGGGATCGCCAGGGGTCGGGTCGAGGAAGGTGGTTTTGCGAAAGAACTGCGCTTCAACTTCCTGCATGGCGTCGTAAAGCGCATCGGCCTTTGCCTGGCTGATGGCGGTTTCGAAGATGAGTCGACCGTCGTCGTAAACGAAGCGGTTGGGCAATGCGTGGTTTTTGGCTTGGGCGCGAATGCTGTCCATGTCGAGTTGGGTGCCGTCGGCCAGGCGACCGGCGTAGTAGTTGTCGATGTCTTGCAAGGCACGGAACCAAGGGCCGGTCCAGTTCGGGTGAGTTTGGAAGGCGTTGGTGATCGCCTGATGCGCAGCATCGGCGGTGGCTTGGTCCAAGTTACCGAAATTACCCAAAACATAAATGGCATTGTTGACGAAGGCTTCGGTGTTTTCGTTGTAATCGGTGGTGTTGGCGACACGCTCGACCAGCGCCAGTTGATCCTGGCTGATCAAGTTGTTCCAAGGACTGTCGGGTCCGGCAGCGATTGAAATTTGGCGTGCCAGCGTGAAGAACAAGTTGAAACCGGTGCTGCGTTCGTACCAGTCGCTCGCCAGACCGGGATTGCGATGGAAACGGTCAATTAACTGGAACAAAACATCATGGCAGTAAACACTGCCATTGGTGCTGTCGATGGTAATCGACCACTGATAACGCAGGGAGGTTAAGGCGGCGCTTTCAGTGGTGAAGTCGCTATGGTTGGAGACGGCGGCGACAACCCGGCCGGCGCGTTCGCTTAGGCCGGCGTCGTAGGTTAACTCTGTTTGATACCACTCGTGGTAGAAGCAGATCTGCAGAAAGTACAGGAGTTGTTTGAGTTCGGCGGCACGGGTGGGGACCTCGGCCGAGTGGGTTTCGATGAGATCGAGGACGGCGCCAATTCGTTCCGGTGCCGCGGCGGTCAGCAGGTCGTTATCAAAGGTCCAAAGCGGGTACAGACAAGCATCGGTGGCGGTGGCCACAAGGGCGGCTTGATCGGCCGGCGTGAGTTGGGCCCAATCAGCGCGGGTACAAGGAACACCGACCTTGGCGATCGCACTGCTAGAGCGCGGTGGTGGCAAAGGCATGCTGGGGGTGAGGTGGGTCTTGGCGGGTGCGACCTGTTTGACGGCGCAATGATGGGATTGGGGGTTGGGTGCAGGGTGGGGTGGAATGGATGAAAACAAGCTAAACGACGAAGTGAGAAGGACGACAAAAGCAGAAAAAGGCATTTTTGGATCTCCTGAGGATGTTGGCAGAGCTCGGGAGGGTGATCGTGCATTGATATATTAGTGACGTATTATCTGGCGACCGACGTCGTTTGACAAGTTATCTTTTTCATTTTGCGCTTTTCTTTGTGATTATGTTGCTCTTTGTGAATGGTTTAAGGCCGTTTGGCGGCGCCCGTTTTGTTTTGTCGGCTGTGATGGCTGCGGACGGCTTCGGATGGCTTTCCCTTATGTTTGGGTGTCCCCGGATGAGGTTGGCCGTTTGTATTTCCGCCGTTTGTCATGGTTCACCGCGACAGACGCCGGCCGCCTTATTGATCAAACATTGATCAACGATTACCTACGAGGCTTTCGCGTGCCTTTTTCATTCCGATACAAATAATTGCGGTGGTTTTTCGACCGACACCTGAAATAAAGCCTCTAACCATCCCATTCTGCTTATTCTCACAAGCACGCGGAAGGCGTGTTGGGCCGGCTTTAGATGGCATTTGGGAAACGCCTGTTCGGTTTTACCAAATTTGTCGCTGTGATTTTTGCACGCAGTTTTGTGGCGGTAATACGTTTGTCGGCCTGTTGCACTCAGGAGCCCCAACTGAAAAAAACCGTCTTAGGCGCGGTGTTCTTTGGTGAATTTAATGATTGGAGCCCTCGCAATGATGTCGGGGTTAATCATTGGAGCGTCAGTGAAGGCATCTATTGTCGTCGTCTAAAAAAGGAGGTCAGATTGAAGGCGGCGCGTTTTGCGTCGCTTTTACTGAAGAGACAGACGCTCTTTTTCGGGATTTGGCTTTTATGGAACCATCTTGGACGTGTCATCGTCATGACGAATGGTGAGGTGGCGATTACCCAACGATTCCTTGGTTTGTTATGGGTCGGAGATATAACAGAGGGCTCTGCTTATCTGGAAAATTCAAGAAAACTCAACGCCGTGTTTGAGACCTTTGGCGTTGATTTTGAAGCGGTTACCGATGGGTCTTGCCCTGTGGTGATGTACCCTGACCCTGCGCCGGTGTCTAATCTGGGTTTCTCGCTCATTGCATCAAAAGGCATGTCGGCTCAGTCCGACACGCCTATTTGGAAACCATTGCGCGGTCTTTCTTGTGGTTTTTGATCCCGTTCCCTACAAGATCAGCCGGCTTAAGACCCAGGTGCCGATGGAGATCAGCAGGGATGCCAATAGGGTGGTGCCGAAACCGTCGATTTCGAAATCGTCAATAAATTGGTCGGTGACCCATAACAAACATGCCTGGATCACGAAAACGAACAGGCCAAGGGTGATGATCAGGAAAGGAAGGCTGAGAAACATCAGTATCTTGAAGCAGATTGCGTGAATGATGCTGTAGACAACTGCTACCTTTAGCGCAGTGAGAAAATTTTTAATTTTAATGCCTGGCAGCAGCGTGGAAACGCCGAGAATGACGCCGCCCATGATGACGGTGCGGAGAATGATTTCCAAAACCAAAGCCTCCAAAAAATGAATGGGAACCCCTCTATCCAAGCCGGTCTAGGGCGTTGTGGTCAAGGGTTAACGCTTGGGCAGGGCGAAATCTTTTCCGAAATAGGGACAACGCCCGCTAGCCGTCCTCGCGATTGAGGTGCAAGGTGAAGTTCTCGCGGCGCCAATAGCCTTGTTCCATCTCCAAATCATGCATGGTGAGCGGGTGGTCTTCCAGCCAGGCCTGACTCACCGTTAGGAAGATGTCGCGACCGTCCCATTCAATACCGATCTCGGGAACCGGTCGATCACTGCGATCACGACAAAACAAAAAGGCGATGCGGAACACAAAAACGAGCGGCCAATCGAAGACGTTTTCGTAAGGTAGGTTGTCGGTCTTCAAGCGTTTGCGATGGTTGACCACCAAAAAGCTGAGCAAGCCTTGTTCGATTTTCGAGAAGCCGTCCATGTCCGAGTTGAGCAGCAGGTAACCGCCGTGTTTGTGGTAACCGGAATGGGCCAAGGCCAAACCGATTTCGTGTAGGTCGGCAGCCCAGGCGATAATTTTTTGCGCCATCTCACGACGGTGTATCAGCGCATGAGAGACTTGCGGGAACAGGTCGAGCGCGAGATTGCGCACGCGGTCGGCTTGGCGCGTGTCGACGCCGTAAAAGGCGGCCATGGCTTTAACGGAGGCGATGCGAATGTCTTGGTCGTGTTCGCGGCCGACCATTTCGTAAATGACGCCGTCGCGCAAACTCTGCTGAGAGACCAGCATTTTGGGGATCGATAACTCGAGAAAGATGCCGTAGAGGATGGCAAAGCCGCCGGGGAAAACGGGCACGCGGTCTTCGCGCAGGCCGCTGAACAAATCGTTGCTCATCTTTTTGGCGCTGAATAAGCGGTCGCGGATGAGATCGAGCGCGTCCAAGGTAATGATGTTGTCGCCGTTGGTGAGCGCGGCAATGACGTTGCCGATGGCTTTAATGGTGCCACTGGCGCCGACGGCTCGTTCCCAATTCTCGGGTGAAAAGGTGCCGTGATAACGTTGCAGCTCACGGCCGACATGCACCAAGGCCCGGTTGAAATTGCGTCGGGTGACGGCGCCACCTGGGAAATACTTCATGCTGAAGGTGACACACCCCAGCTCGCGGCTTTCCATGACGTTGGGTTCGTTATTCAGGCCGATGACGAACTCGGTGGAGCCGCCGCCGATATCGACGACGAAGTTGCGCTTGCGCGAGCGCGGCAGGTGCTGGGCGACGCCCTTGTAAATCAGGCGCGCTTCCTCGCGGCCGCCGATGATGTCGACGGGCACCTGCAAGGTGGCGCGAATGCGTTCCAAAAAGGCGTAGCTGTTTTTGGAGGAACGCAGTGTATTGGTGCCGACGACCCGAATATCTTCGGTGGGCACACCGCGCAGGCGCTGTTCGAAGCGAGCCAGGCAGGCGAGGGCGCGGTCCTGCGCCTCGTTAGAGATGCTGCCGTCCTTTTCGAGGCCCAGTCGCAGGCGTACCGGTTCCTTAAGGGTGTCGATAATTTTGACGCGGTTGTCTTTCACACGAGCAATCGCCAGGTGGAAGCTGTTCGAACCCAGGTCCACGGTGGCGATGATTTTTGAATCTGGCATGAATCGTCTCAGTTCTGCAATCGGGGTTTGTTGTAAAAAGTCTATCGGTTCAGAAATGAACTCCAATGAACTTTTTTCGATTTTGCTTTGGTTTTGACGCGTTTGATCTTGCCGAGTGCGGCTTCGCGTTTCTCGGCGATTTCGATAATGCGTTGTTGGCAACCCTTCTCTTCACTGGTGTTAGCGGGTTGACGTTGCACATAAGTGCCGTCCGACTGCATGTCCCATGTACTGTAGCGATCATCTAGCTGGATGTCGAGCAGGTGGGTCAAGTCTTTCTGAAGAATGGGATCTTCGATGGGCACGACGACCTCGACACGGCTCTCCAAGTTGCGTTTCATAATGTCGGCACTGCCGATATAGAACTCGGGTTCGCCGCCGTTGCCGAAGAAGTAAAGGCGCGCGTGTTCGAGGAAGCGCCCGACGATGCTAATCACGGTGACGCTTTCGCTTAGGCCTTCGATGCCTGGGCGCAAGCGGCAAGTATCGCGCACAATGAGTTCCACTTTCACACCGGCCTGACCGGCCTTGTAAAGTGCTCTCGCAACGTCGGTGTCCTCTAACGCATTCATTTTGAATCGGATATGTCCGGATCGTCCTTGGCGCTGGTGTTCGATTTCGCCATTGATTTTGTTGATGATTTTGCGTTTCATGTCGCTGGGGGCAACCACCAACTTGCGGTACTGGCGCTTTGGTGTAAAGCCCGTGCTTAAGTAATTGAAAAACTCGGTCAGGTCCCAGCCGATTTCGGGATCGCAGGTGAACAGGCCGAAGTCGGTATAGAGACGGGCGGTACCGCCGTGATAGTTGCCGGTGCCGATGTGAGCATAACGCCGAATGCCGTCGTAATCGCGGCGAACGACCAAAATCGTTTTGCAGTGGGTTTTAAAACCGACCACGCCGTAGGTGACGTGGATGCCCGCTTCTTCCAGGCGGTTGGCCCAGCGGATGTTGGCGGCTTCATCAAAACGCGCCTTGAGTTCGACGACCACGGCGACCTGTTTTCCGTTGAGCGCCGCATTGACCAGTGAATGGATGACTTTGGAATCTTTACTGGTGCGGTACAGCGTCATTTTGATGGCGCGGACTTTGGGATCGTTGCTGGCTTCCTCGAGAAATCGTTCCACTGAAGAACTGAAGGATTCATAGGGGTGGTACAGCAAAATAGGGCCGTTGCGGCGCAGGTTGTGAAAGAAGTTGGACTTCTCGCGCAGGCGCGGGTGATCGACCGGATGGTGTTTGGGATCGCGCAGGTGGGGCAGGTCGAGCATGGCGATTTCCATGAAATCGGCCTTGCCCATCATGCCGCCGACGACAAACACGTCGGATTCCTCGTCAAGTCCGAGTTCGGCGGCAAGCATGCCGCGGTCGTTTTTGCTGATGGTGGGTTCAACTTGTAAGCGCACAATCGAAGCGAAGCGGCGGTAACGCAATTCGGTCTCAATCATGGCCAGCAAGTCGTCGGCCTGTTCCTCGTCCAGTTCGGTGACGGCGTTGCGGGTCACGCGGAACTGACAGCAGTCAATGATTTCCATTTTGGGAAAAAGCAGGTCGAGGTTGTGCGACATGATGTCTTCGAGGCGGGCAAAGCGATAGGTGCCGGGAATCGAGAGAAAGCGCGGCACATCGGGACCGACCGGGACTTTGACACGGGCCAAAGCGGGTTGAAGATCGGGTGCGCCGGGATGGCGCAGGGTGACGAGCAAGTTAAGCGACAGGTTGGAAATAAAGGGGAAAGGGTGGGCCGGGTCAATTCCTTGCGGGGTTACCAAGGGGTAGATGTTGGCTTGAAAATAGCTGCGCAAGTAGAACTGTTCTTCGGCGGTGAAGTGATCCCAAGCGAGCAATTCAATACCGTTTTCAGCGAGTTCGGCGATGGTTTGTTCAAACAACTCGTTTTTATCTTTTTCCAGTTCGCGGATGACTTCGTGACAGGCTTCTATTTGCTGCTGGGGGTTGCGACCGTCGACTGACAGGTCGGTAATGCCGGCACCGATTTGTTGTTTTAAACCGCCAATGCGCTTCATGAAGAATTCGTCGAGATTGGAGCAGGTGATCGCAATGAACTTGGCGCGTTCCAGCAGAGGCACGCGATGGTCGCGCGCTTGAGCCAGCACGCGGCGGTTGAAGTTCAGCCAAGTCAACTCGCGGTTGAGGTAGAGTTCGGGTGCGTTGAGGTCCCAATTCTGGACGTTTTCGGGTACGTTGTGGCGCTCGGGGCCTGCTTTTACGGTCGTTTCTTCCGACATGGGTCCTCCTAAATGAATACACGAAGGGCGGCCGGCGGTGCGGCTATGACTTATCGACGTCGCCTGCCGAGGCGTAACGGTCGACGAGTCCGTGGGGACGGGTAATTTGAACAAGACGGGCGCCGCCGGCATTGAGCTCGGACCAGGCGACGTTGCAATCAAACTGAACCAGGGTTGCGGTAGGGATCAACTTCCCGTCCGGGGGAACCAGCGGCGGGGTGTCGCTCAGTGTGTGGGTCAGTTCTTCCAGGTCTGGATTGTGACCCACCAGCAACACGCGGCCGGCATCGACCGGGAGGCGCCGCAAGACTTGGAACAGCGTGGTTAGATCGGCAAAGTAAAGATTCTTTTTAAAGGTAACACGCGACGTATCGTACGCCATCGCGCCGCACAGCCGCAGCGTCGTGGCTTGGGCGCGGTTGGCGCTGGAAGACAGAATGACATCCGGAATCCAACCCAAATCCCGCAGCAACAGGCCCATGTTACGGGCGTCGCGGCGACCCCGTTTCTTTAGCGGTCGATCAAAGTCGTCCAAGGATGAATCGCGCCAGGAAGATTTCCCGTGACGCAGTAAAAAGAGCTGGTTTGGCATGGCTAACTTGTTTGAAATGATGGAGTTTGCCCGGATGTTTGAAGGGCTTGTGACGCGCTGTAAGCATACCATTTAATCAAAGTTCGGGAAACCTCTCGCACATTACCTGCCGGCGGCGCCTGGGTGCGTCCA
This sequence comes from Holophagae bacterium, assembly GCA_030429565.1. Taxonomy (GTDB): domain Bacteria; phylum Acidobacteriota; class Holophagae; order Acanthopleuribacterales; family Acanthopleuribacteraceae; genus Acanthopleuribacter. The sequence continues at coordinate 10,793 of JAUIFE010000023.1, forward strand.
GCTTTTTCCGGGTTTTGCCTGAAGGGTGCTAGGATGGCGGCGACAGCCTTACCAGAACAGGCTTTAGCCAAAGCCCGGAGGACATTGATCCATGCAGTTATCCCGTTACATGACTCTGACGCCGCTTTTCGCGGTCTTAATGTTACTACCTAGCTTCGCCGCCGAGCCCCAGGGCGTGGCCGACGAAAAATCGGCCGAGCTGGCGGCGCAAACCATGGCCGCCATGGGCGGTCGCGACAATTACAACAACACCCGCTACTTGAGTTGGAACTTTTTTGGGGTACGCACCCATCACTGGGACAAGTGGACCGGCCGCGTTCGCATTGAAGACGCCAAAAACGAAGTGCTGATTCTCATGAACGTCAACACCAAACAAGGGGACGTTTTCGAGAAGGGTGAAAAAATTTCCGATGAAACCAAACGCGGCGAGATGCTGCAAAAAGGTTACGAATGGTGGATTAACGATTCTTACTGGTTGGTCATGCCCTACAAATTGCGTGATCCCGGTGTCACTTTGCAATACGAAGGTGAAGCACAGACCGAAGCCGGCCAAGCGGCCGACGTGGTGGTGATGACCTTTGAGGCGGTGGGTGTGACCCCGCAAAACAAGTACAAAGTTTACATTGGTAAAGACGACCACTTGGTACGGCAGTGGGATTTTTATAGCAACGCGAGCGATGCCGAGCCCCGCTTCCAAACGCCTTGGGATGACTGGCAAACGCATGGCGCCATCAAGTTATCCGGCAACCGCGGCAAGCGTGGTTTGTCCGATATTGCCGTTCTTGCGGAACTGGACGATGTCGTGTTCACCAGTCCTGCGCCGCTTGCGCAACCCTAAACAACCCGAAACGGCGATTCCAGAATCAGGCTGGAATCGCCGACGTTCGTGTTCGATCATTGGGATCTCTTTATGGGTTTGGGATGATGCGGCGGGTCAGAGGTTGCGCCAACGCGACACGGTCGAAGTCGGCCGGCGGCGTTGGTGATACTGATCGTGGTTTTTTGAACGATCCGCAAATCCTGGGCATATCGATTCATGCCGGCTTTGCGCTGAGGGAATCCGTGGTCCGCCGTGATCGAGTCATCGTAAACGAAAACAAGAAAACCGGGCGGGTGATACGCTGCGGCAACGAGTGTTGCCGGCCACAAAATCCGGGTTGCGGGGGGTCCTAGGACGCGATTTGGCTTTCACCGATAAACGGTGAAAAAATCTCGGCCATCATGCAACGGGCGCTGCCGCCGCCGACGGTTTCGATGGTGTCGATTTTGACCGGAACCAATTTACCGTGCTGTTCCAAGCGCGTTTTCTGAATATCGGTAAATCCGTCAAACGCATTTTGGCTCATGACGATCAGGTTTTGGCCGAGCCCACTGCGCAACTGCAAAATGTTGCCGCAGAAGTGGCGTTCCATTTGGTACAAGCTGATGTCGATCAACTCGTGGGTTTGTGCCAGTCGGTCGCAGACCAGGTGGCGTTGGATGGGGTCGACAATGCTTTCGCTGCAAATAACCGCAAAAGCTTCGCCAATACTCATCATGACGTTGGTGTGGTAAACCGGCAAGCCGTTGCTGCTGGCGGTTTTGAACAGAACGCCCTCGCGATAGCCGCGTAGGTTGATAAAGTTCCTGAATTGGCGGGGATGACAGCGTTGTGACTCGGCGGCGTAAACCACCTCGTTGCCGTGGTCGATGACCATGCTGCCGGTGCCTTCCAAGATGTACTCTTTTTCGGTGAAGCGGCCGACGTTGATGAGGTTGCGGATATAGAAGCCATTGTCTTCCAGCAGCTTTTCCACGTCTTCAAAACGCCGCTCGGCGCGACGGTTTTCAGCCAGCATGGGGTATGCCACGATGGTGCCGTCGTGTTCGGTGGAAAACCAGTTGTTGGGAAACACGGCGTCAGGGGTTTTGATCCACTGCGCGGTACTTTTTTCCAGTACCAACACGCGAATCCCTTCAGCGCGCAAACGCGCCACCATGTTTTCGAATTCTGTCATTGCTTGCGCGTTGACGTTGTTGAGATCGGCGAGGGGACGGTTTTGGAACTCGTTGTCTCTGCCGGTTTCTTCGTTGAAATCAAAATCAAAGGGCCGAACCATGAGGATGGTATCGGCAAGTCGTGCTTGGTTAAGAGGCACTTCTACCATCTCTCGAAATCCTGAAAACTAGATTTCAAGGCTTACTTCATCTGAATGGAGTTTTTCAGACCTTGAGACATTAAGCTATCACAAGCTTCATGGAAGAAAAATAAAAAAAATAAAAATGATGTAAGTGTTGGGATGAATGTGTTTATCGGGCTGTTAAAACGGCCCTTTGCAGCGCTGCCGCCACCCTGATGAGTGGTAGAATGGAGCTTCGGCGCGTGCCATACCCGCTTGCGAGGCGGGGGACCGCCGTTTTTGAAACCCTCCGAGCCGATTCGTTTCGACGTCTCTCGAGGTGTTTTCGCATTTTTGCTCTCGAACCCGCCCCGCTTGCGACAGGGCCTGGGCGGGTCCATATCAGAAGGGGGAATTATGGCTGCAGCACAACAGTACCGTGCCGAGACAGCTTCGTTCATGGATTGGTTTACGCAGCGCAACCCGGGTGAACCTGAGTTTATCCAAGCGGTGCGCGAGGTCGCCGAGGTGGTGGTGCCTTACATGGTTGACCATCCCAAGAAAGGCTACCGCGAAGCCAAGATCTTGGAGCGCATGACCGAACCGGATCGCGTGTTTATTTTTCGGGTACCGTGGATGGATGATCGGGGGGTCTTCCAGGTGAATCGCGGTTACCGTGTCCAAATGAACAATTCGATCGGGCCATACAAAGGCGGGCTTCGTTTCCACCCGACCGTTAACCTGAGTGTGCTCAAGTTTTTGGCATTTGAGCAGATTTTCAAAAACAGTTTGACCACGCTGCCGCTTGGCGGCGGCAAAGGTGGCGCCGATTTCGATCCCAAGGGCAAATCAGACGCCGAAGTAATGCGCTTTTGTCAAAGTTTCATGACCGAGCTTTGCAAACACATTGGTGCCGTCACGGATGTACCCGCGGGTGATATCGGTGTCGGTGCGCGCGAAATTGGCTACCTGTTTGGTCAGTACAAACGTATTCGCGGTAACTTTACCGGCGTGCTCACCGGTAAAAGCTTGACCTATGGTGGCAGCCTGATTCGTCCTGAGGCAACCGGCTACGGCAATGTTTACTTCTCGCGTGAGATGATTGAACATGTCGACCGTGGTCTCGACGGCGCTGTTTGCAGCGTGTCCGGCTCGGGCAACGTCGCCCAATACACGGTTGAAAAACTCAACGAGCTGGGCGCCAAAGTAGTAACCGTCTCGGATTCCTCGGGTTTTGTACACGATCCCGAGGGCATCGACAGCGAAAAACTGGCTTTCATCATGGCGCTCAAAAACGAACGGCGCGGCCGTATCAAAGAATACGCGGAACACTTTAAGTGCCAATTCTTCGAGGGCCAAAAACCCTGGGGCGTGGCCTGTGATTATGCTTACCCCTCGGCCACGCAAAATGAGTTGGATCTAAGCGATGCGCGGAGCTTGTTGGACAACGGCTGTAAAGGCGTGTTCGAAGGCGCCAACATGCCTTGCACCCACGATGCGGTTGCTTTTTTTCACGAAAACAACGTGATGTATGCACCTGGCAAAGCCTCCAATGCGGGCGGTGTCGCCACCTCCGGTTTGGAAATGAGCCAAAACAAATTGGGGCTCAGTTGGACCCGCGAAGAGGTCGACGGCAAGTTGACCGGGATTATGCGCAACATCCACCAGCAGTGTGTCAAACACGGCACGCTCGATGGGAAACGGGTCGATTACGTCAAAGGTGCGAACATTGCCGGTTTTGAGAAAGTCGCGCAAGCCATGATGTCGCAAGGTTTGGTCTAAGCTCCGTGTTTTGAACGAGGATGGGGAAAACGTCAGCGGCGTTTTTCCCGTCCTTTGCGCCCGGCTTTAGCGGTGGTAACGCATGAGTTGGATCGGGTCAAAGCGCCGTGCCGACACCGCCGGGGGCACCGCCGTGACCGCCGCCACGCCGGCGAGGACTGCGACGGCGGTTAAAATGTCGCGCGGGTCGGTGCTCAGTGCCGCTTGGCTGAGCCAGGCAATCGCGGGCCCAAGCAGCAGGCCCAAACTGATGCCTAGCAAGCCGCTGCCGGCCACCAGTAAGAGGACTTCCCAAAACAGGCGCCGGCCCAAATATGCCGGTGAAGCACCCAAAGCGATGAGCGTGCCAAATTCTTCTTGGCGATAACGCAGTTGCAGTTGGTAGCTGATGAGAATACCCAGACAACTCAGCACCAGGCAAACCGCACCGACCAAGCCGCCGTGGGCGAGCAGCAGCGCTTGGGAGCGCGCCGCCAAGGCGTGTTGTTTGAGTGGTAAGCGAAGATCGTAGCGTAGGTGCCCGAGGCGATTCTCGTCGAGAAAGCGTGCAAAGCGTCCCGGTATTTCGGCAAGCTGTGCCTGGGTTTTGGTGCGGATCAGGACGAACTTAAGCGGTAAGTTGCCTTGCAGTAATCCCTCGAGTGGGCGTGTTGCCAGCGCGGCCTCGCTGATATTGAGGAACTGGTGAATTTGGCTGCCGCCTACCTGCAAGCCGTCACTGATGCCGCAGACTTGGAACCATTGATCGCCCAACTTGACGTGCGGCCGTTCCAGGGTGACGCCCAGCCGGGCGGCCAAGCTGTCGCCAATGAGGGCGCGATTGATATAGCTGTCTTCTGCGCGTAAAAGACGGCCTCCCAGCAGGTGGGGCTTAAACACGGCGGCAAAATCGGGATCGGCATACAGCGCGCGGGTCTGCACGGCTGCGCCGGCCGCGTTGGCGGTAAGGCTCTGCTCGAAAATCGGCAAGGTGCGCCACTGGTGGTTCTGACTCAAGTCCTGCAAGCCGGCGAAAAAGCGCGGTGGCAGGCGTTCGGTCTCGTGGATGTAAAGCAAGGCGGAATTCTGGCCAAGCCCTTCGAACTCGCGCAAGACGGCTTCATAAGTGCCACGTCGCGAGGCTTGCGTTAAGGTTAACAGCAACAAACTGAAGGCAATGCCTGCGCCGGACAGCAGTGTTTGGGTGGGATGGCGCAACAGGTAACGGCGCGCGTGGCGCACGTGTTGCCGCCAGGATTCAAGGCGACTGCTGCTCATGCGCGCACCTGGTCGACTTGGTGCGGTTGCAGCCGACCGTCGCGTAACGCGAGGCGGCGATCAAAACGCGCGGCGACTTCGGGTTGGTGGGTTACCGCAATCACGGCGCCGGTGAAAACCTCGGGATCAAGCATGAGATCAAGCACGTCGGCGCCCGTCTCTAAGTCGAGATTGCCGGTGGGTTCGTCGGCCAGCAACAGCAGGGGTTGTTTGGCCAGCGCACGCACCAGACCGGCGCGCTGCTGTTCGCCGCCGGAGAGTTGGGTGGGGCGATGGTGGCGTCGTTCGGCAAGCCCTACGCGCGCGAAAAGATCGTCGATCCGTTTGTTGTCCTCGGGACGACCCGCCAGCTCACAAGCCAAGGCGACGTTTTCGGCGACGGTCAGGTAGGGAATCAAGTAGTGTGCTTGGAAAACCATGCCGATATGGCCCGCGCGTAACGCTTCTTTTTGCCTGCGGTTCAAGCCGGCCACCGAGTGTCCTTCGAAGGTGAAGGTGCCGTGGTCGAAGGATTGTAACAAGGCGAGAATGTTGAGCAGGGTGCTTTTTCCAGCGCCCGAGCGACCCATAACAGCGACGCGCTCACGGCGGCCTAAGCTGAAATCGCAGTTAGCGAGAACGGCAAGGTCGCCGTAGCTAAAGCCGAGTTGGTGCATGTGAATGAGCGCGTCGTGCTGCATGCGTTAAAACAAACTGACTTGATCGTTGGTGGTGAAATCGCCGCTCAGAATCGCCCGTTGTTGGTCGTAGTCGAGCACCTGAACCGGTACCCAAATATGGCGGCCGTTGCGCAAGACACGGCAGTTGGTCTGGCTGTCGCGTTGGGTAAGGCCGGTGCGCGGCAGCGTCCAGATATCCTCAAAACGGTTGGTGACCACTTCGCAGCGCACGCTCATGCCGGGTCGCAGGTTTTCAAGAGGATCGATGACCTCAATGTTCATATCAAAAGCTTTTTCGCTGTCTTCGCCGCGGCGTTCGGCAAGCAGGCCGATAAAGGCGACGCGTCCCTGAAAGGGCTTTCCCTGTTGGGCGTCGGCGACGAGGGTGACCGCCATGCCCTGTTTGACTTGGTTGAGCAAGAATTCGTTAATGCGAGTGCCGACATAGAGCTTTTGGGTGTTTTGCACGTTGAGGATCGGTTGCGCGCGGCGGAAACCAAAACCAACCGACGGTTTGACTTCTTTACCGTCGCGAAACGATTTGCGGTAAATCACCATGCCGGGGTGGGTGGCGAGGACGACACACTGATCTAGATTGGCCGCAAGGGTGGCGATTTCTTCGCTCAATTGCGCCAGTCGCTGGGTGCTGCGCGCCAACTTTTGTTCCTGCTGGGTTTTGAGCAGGGTCAGACGTTGTTCCAGTTGCACCAACTTGCCGGCGGCGAGCTGGTCTTCAGCCTCGAGCGCGACGCGTTCGTCGTTCATGCCGTGTTTGAGGTAGGTGCGGTGTTTGAACTCGGCTTTCTCCAGCTCGTACTTGGCTTTAAGCAAATTCTCGCGATGGGTTTCCAGCTCGAAATTGGTGATGTACCCGCGTTTAGCGAGCAGCTCCAAGTCGGTGGTTTCCTTGTCGAGACGACGAACTTTGAGCTCGTGAAGGTGGCGATCTTGTTCGAGCTGCTTGAGTTTGGAGGGACCGGCAAACTGAATAAAAGTCTCGAGCTTTTTGGCGATCTGGCGGCGGTCGTATTTGGCTTGTTGCAACGCTTCGTTGAAGTTAAGTTGTTCCAGAGCGTAATCTTCGCCGAGTTTTTCGTGTTGCCGTTGCAGGGTCTGGCGCTTTTGTTCCAGCTCGCGTTTTTCCTGGAGGATTTCGTTGTCATCGAAGCGGATCAGGGGGGTGCCTGGCGCGACGAAACGACCCTCCTCAATCAGCCAGGTGATCTTCATCGTTCTGGCCGGAATGGAGGAGCTGTAGACCGTGGAATCCTGCGCCTGCAGTTGCCCGGTCAAGGGAATGCGAACCTCATAACTGGGGTGAAAACGCGGCGCTGCGTATTGGGCCGCTGTCGACGTATCGCTTGGCTGGTCGCAAAAAGCGAGGGTTAAGCCAAGGGTAGCGAAGAGGGCGGCGCGGCGAATCGGCATAAGAAAACGGGTCGACGGCATAAGTGATACTCGGCGCGGTACACGTCCGCCGTAAAATTTAGGAGCCGAGGTGGCGGAACCCGCGTTGGCGATTAGAACTAACACAAGTCGGCGCGAAAAACCAGTCGAAGCGGTGGTCGGCCATGTCGGCAAGGTTGTGTGTGCGTCGGCGATCGGCCTATGTGAGCGAATCGTGAAAAATGGGCTTAATTTTGCTGAGCGCGCAGCGAGGATCGTCAAAAAAACCTCGGAGGGCACGGCAATTTGCTATAATCTCAGCGATTTCATCCCCGGTTAAGGTTCTTTGTCGCTTTCGTATTCTTGGCAAATTCCTGTAAAACCGGACACGGGGTTGCGCGTGGTTCCTGTTAGGGATCCAACAGCCTCGGGTATTTTCTATCCCTCTCTGCTTCTGCAAGCGATCCTTTTCGCCGAACTGACTGCTCGCGGTAGTTTTTTATCGGCGCCTATCGATATAGACGATTCTAAACAAGAATAATGATACCTGGTATTTGGGCTATAACGCACGGCGAGAATCAAAGCATTGCCGTTCGGTGATCGGCCCCACCCCGGGACGCCTTGTCGGCGTGTTTCATGTTCAGACGGTTGGTTGGAGGCTTTGCCTTGATGGTTCGATTTCACGATTTCGGTTTCACCTTAAAGCGTCCCTTGCGTTGGGCACTCATGGCGGTCCTTTTATCAATGACGGGGTTTGTGCAAGCCCAGATTCTCGAACCGGACAACGGCGCCGATCAGTTCATCCTTGTCGGCGAGTCGATATCGATTACTACTCGGTCGATAAACTCCTTTTCTGAATACCGCTTCTACTTCGACGATTCGGGCATTCCGCCGATTATTTCCAGCTCAAACGGTCCACACACGGTGACCTTCAACACTTTAGGCACGTTCACCGTGCTTTACGAACGCTGGAGCTTTGGGGTTCGCAGGCAATCGCTAGAAATGACCGTTACAGTCGAGCCCGATTTGCGCATTGACTCGCCCCAGGCCGGTCAGGTTTACGAGGCCGGTGCGGCGCCGGGTGATCGGGTCAGTCTCGAATCGACGGCGATTTTGCCGCCGGGCGAAGCTCCTGGCTTTTACACCTTTGAGTGGTTCGTACTCGACGGTATTCCGCCCAACACCGCCAACCTCAATTTTTCCGGTGAAGATCCCGGTGAAATCGATTTGCCGGTTGCCGGCCTTTACCGCTTTTTGGTGGAAGTGACCTATCCCGTACCAGGTGGCGGAACGGCAACCTACCAGATTTCCAACCCAATCGATCTCTATGTGTCGACACGCCCAACGGCGGCCATTGACCAACCGTTGTTCAATGGCGGCACACCAATTGTGGTGACACCCAACAACACCCTCGATTTTCAAAGCTCGGGGGTCGACGCCGATCACCTCGATTCTTCGGTTGACGATCTCGCGCTCGCGTACTCGTGGAAGATGGACGGCGCTGTCGACGATGACGATCGCGAGGACCCAGGTTTCTTGGCCTTGAGCAACTTTGGTTCGTACCGCATTCAATTGGAAGTGACCGATACTCACGGTTTGGTTGCTGATCCGGTTGATGCCGTCAACAATCCGCTTTATCGCGACATTATTGTCAGCCACGAGCCGGTGGGGGTCATTCAAACCTCATTGGGTGGGGGTCCGGTGATCAGTATCAACGAAGAAGACCCGATCAACCTGATCGCCGGTGGTTCTAGCGACCAAGACAACGTGTCGGTTCCGGGTCAAGATCCGCTGGAGTTTACCTGGAGTTTTAGCGGGCCGGTGGCGATTGATCCGATCACTTACGACTTACCGCGTGACCCACTTTTTGGGTTTGTGTTTCCGCAGCCCGGCAGCTATACCGTTACGCTAAATGTTACCGACAGTTTGGGCGTCTCCGATCAAACGCCGCCCGCGATCACCGTGAATGTCAACGACCGGCCCGATGTAAGTATTGTGACGCCGGCCAACGATCTCCTGATTGTGCCAGGCGCCAGTGTGAACTTTGACGGCAGCGTCGTTGATACGGACGCCGTCAATTTGACCTACGCGTGGGATTTTGGCGCCGCCGGCACCAGCAACCTGCTTAGCCCCGGCGCAGTGACTTTTTCCAACGCCGGCATTTATGACGTTGTGTTTAACGCGACCGATGAATTGGGTGCGCAGAGCGGTGATGCGACGGTGCGGGTCATCGCCAGCACCCCGCCTGATTCCGGGATCACCACGCCACTTGACAACCAGGTTGTTCAGATTGCCGAATTTATTAACTTTGCAGGGACTGGAACGGATCCCGACGATGCGGTACCGCTGAGTTATTCCTGGCGCATCGTCGGCCCCGGCGGTGTTGATGAAACCGTGCTCCAGCAAAATTTTTCGCGTCAATACGGTACCTCCGGCATTTACACCGCCACCTTAACCACGACTGATCAATACGGTGTTGCCGACGGCACGCCGGCCCAGGTTTCTTTTGTGGTCAACAACCTGCCCAACGGTGAAATTGTGTCGCCGGCCGCTGATATGGTGATTGGCACCAATGAGTCGATTAACTTTCAAGGCGAAGCGACCGATGCCGACCTTGGTGCGACCTTCACCTATGACTGGGTGTTCACCGGCGGCAATCCGGGCACCAGTTCGGCCGAAGATCCGGGTTCCGTCAGTTATTCCGCCAATGGTGGTTACACGGCGACCTTCACCGTGCGCGACAATTTCAACACGCCCGATCCATCGCCGTCCATGCGCAATATCCGCGTATCCGATCGGCCTGACGGTGCCATTACCGCGCCGAGCGACGAGGTGATCACCGTTATTTCCGGTTCGACCGTGGCGTTTACGGCAAGTGCGACCGACAGCGATGACAATGGATCGCTGACCTACGAATGGGATTTTGGCGGTGCGGCCGTGGCCCAAACCGGTGCGAGCATTAACGCTACCTTTGGGACCAGCGGCGAATTCACCATGACGATGACCGCCCGCGATGGATACGGGCTAGAAGACAACAATGCGCCTACCAAAACCCTGCGTGTTACCGATGCGCCCGACGGCTCGATTCTCGCCCCGACCTCTGGCCCTTCGATTGCCGTTGCCGTTGGCGGTGAGCTCGACTTCGCCGGCGATTTTGTCGATTTGGACAACAACGGTCCGCACACCTTTCGTTGGACCTTTGACGGCTTGCGTGGTGACAGTACCGCACAATCACCCGGCCGCTTGACCTTTGACCAGGTCGGCAGCTACCAAATTCAGTTCTTCGTGACCGATGGTTACGGTATTGAAGATCCCGAGCCGGCAACCGTAACTGTCAACGTGACCAACCGTCCCGAAGGGACCATCCTGACGCCGGTCGACGATGTGGTGACGATTATTACCGGCGAGGCGGTGAACTTTACCGCCGAGGTGACCGACGCCGACAACAGCACGCCCTTTACCTTCGCTTGGGATTTCGACAACGGCGCGGCCGCGAGCACCATGCTCTCGCCAGGTAACACGGCCTTTGGCACGCCAGGTGTTTACGCGATTGAATTCCTCGCCCGTGACAATTTTAATATTCCGGATGAAACCCCGGCCGTGCGCACGATTCGCGTGACGGATCGTCCCTTGGGCACGATTGAGGCGCCGGAAGGCGATCAAGTGATCGGGATAGGTGAATCGCTGAGCTTCCGCGGCAGTGGCCAAGATCCCGATAGCGCTGTTAGTCCCGGTTTAACCTACGCTTGGGACTTCGCGGGTGCTGCCGCCAACAGCGACCAAGCGGAGCCTGGCGAAATTCAGTTCAACCAACTCGGTGCCTTCGCGGTGACCTTCACCGTGGCCGACGGTTTCGATGTACCTGACGACACACCTGAGGTGGTTAACGTCACCGTTGGCCAACGGCCCAACGCGGCGATCACTGTGCCGGCCGATGCCGAAACCATCATTAACCCGGGCGAAACGGTTACCTTTACCGGTGTGGTCGACGATCCCGACAACTCAAGCCCTTTCACTTATAACTGGGATTTCAGTCTTGACGGTGTGACTTCGGCCGCGGCGACAACTGATCCGATCACCTTCCCGGATCCGGGTCGGTTCACGGTGACCCTGGCGGTGGCCGACAGCATGACCCTTGAAGATTTAACCCCGCCTACGGTTGACGTCGTGGTCAACGATCCACCCGACGGCACCATTAACCGCGCCGTGCTGGGTGAGTTACTTGACCACAACGGCGAGCTGATTGCCGGCTTGGGCGACCAACTGACGTTGCAAGCCGACGCCGTCGACCCCAACACCTTGTCGGGTTTGCCCGCCAACACGACGTTCACTTATCACTGGCGTTTGGAAATCAATACGATTCCGCCAACCGTGCCCGAGGTGATCGAATTTGAAGTAGGCGCGCCCGGCGTGATTAATCTCGACCGCATTGGCAACTACAGCCTGACGCTGACCGTTTCGGATGATCGCGGTCAAGCGGATCTCGAACCCGACACGATTGTGTTCCGCGTCAATGACGATCCCGACGCGGTGATCACGCAACCGGAGTTGGATTTGGTTGTGAACCCTGGCGAATCGCAGTTTTTTGCCGGTCAAGTATCCGATACCGACGGTGATAATCCCGTCAACGCCCACTGGCAGTTCGGGATTGACGGTGTTCCCGACAGCAGCGATCTCGAGCCGGGTTTGATTACCTTTCCGGAGCCGGGCCAGGTAACTGTGAGCTTAACCGCGATCGATGCCTTGGGTCTGCGTACGCGCCGGCCGGCGACGCGACTGATCACCATTAACGATCCACCCGCCATCACTGACTTCGCGCCTGCCGTTGAAGAAGGAGAGGTTCTGGCGGTCGAAGAAGGTGCTTCGGTCGATTTTTCTGCCGTCGTGACCGACGAGAACCCCCTGTCCGGCTTGCCCGACGAAGCACCTGGTACCTTGTTGCTGAACTGGGATTTCGGCGCGCTTGGGACTTCGAACCAGGCGCAACAAACGCTGGCATTCCCCAGCCGTGGTGTGTTCCCGATTTCCTTCCGCGTTACGGACAGTTTCGGCGGCACCACGACGCGTTCGCTGACTGTCGCGTCGACGACGCGGCCGACCGGTGCTATTTTGGCGCCCGACACCGACGCGCCTTTGGTGAATTTAGGTGAATCACTGTTCTTCGACGCGGACGGCGACGATCAGGATTTGCCTGGCGGCGAAAGCCTGCGATTTGTTTGGGACTTCGACGGCGAGCAAGTCTGCCCCGATCCACCATGCGCCGAGCCGGGTGATGTGATCGAACAGCAAACGCCGGGCCTCGTTAGTTTCGACGATGATCGCAATGTGCCCTTGCTGCAGCGCAATGTCACCATGCTCGTTTACGACAATTACGGGTTACCCAGTGCCGACGCGCAAGAAGTGCTGGTGACGATTAACCGCCCACCTTCCGGGTTACAGCTTGTCGTGTACACGTCGCCAGGCAGCACCGGGAGCGGTCGTGCGCGCATTGCCGATCCCGACAGTGTCGACTTCAACACGCACGATCAACAGCAGACCAGCCAACCTGAGCTGGGCGTGATTCAACAAGTTATTGACGGTGAAGGTTACCTTTACACGCTGGATAACCTCGGCGGTAACCCGGCCTCGAACGATCCTGAAGACTACGGCGCCTTCCCTTTTGATGTGACCGTGACCGATAGCAATGATGCGTCGTTCGACGGCCAAGGCTTGGCGATGATTCTGCCCGAGGAATTCATGTTTGCCATGCGCGACTGGCCACAAGATCCTATTACCGATTGTCTTCAGGTGGGCAGTTCTGATTGTGCCGACTTTGAGCGTGGCCGTGAAATTGACACGATGGTTGAGATTATCAACCGACCGCACCTGGTGAAAAACCAACCGCCGGTCGTGGTTGACGATTACTTTAACCGACCGCAAATCCGCTCCGAATTACTGGATGTGCTCGCCAACGATTTCGACGGCAACGACGACATTCTTGAATTGCAAGAGCCGCCTGCGTTGAGTGATGCAGGGGTGGCCCTGGCGCTCTCGGGCGATTCAATCGAATACGACAACCGAAACTTCGTGGGTTTTGACCACTTCACCTATTCGGTCCAGGAAGTTTTGCCTGGGAACGTTGATGGTGCCGTCGTTTCCGCTGATGTCTACGTCGCTGTTAACGTGCCCGCGGCGCCGAGCACCTGTGACAACGCCAACCTGCTGAGTTGGGTGCCGGGTGTGACCGAGGATGAAAGTGTTTTTGTCAACAATACCGGGTTCGCCAACCAAGTGACGCCGAGCTGTAAAACCGAGTTTGACGGCGGCGAGGTCTGGTGGGCGATCCACATTCCCGAGAATGTGCCGGCGGTATCCTTTGTGGTCGACACGGTGCCGACCGACACCAACAACGCGGTCGGCGATACCGTTCTCCAGATCTACCGCGTTCCGAATCCTGGCCGTCTCGGCACCATGTGCGCGGATCGTTCGACCATTGACTGTGTTGACAACATCAGCGCTGCTAACCTCTACTCGCGTTATACCTTCGCCAACGCCCAGGATTTTGCCGGTCAGGTTTTGTTGTTCATGGTCGACGCCGTCGACAACGAGCAGGGGGCCGTCTTCTTGAACCTGAGTACGGTCGCCCCTTAACCAAGCAACTGATTTTCCCAAGCGGCCGCGCTTTCTGTACAGGGGAGCGCGGCCGTATTTTTATCAGGGGAGAGGGCTGCTTAGGCCTTGGCGGTAGCCGCTCCGGGACCGGTGGGCTGACAGAATGACGGTGAGAAATGCGGGGCGAGCGGTGTTTTGTGTTATCTTTACACCCAGCCCGGTTGGGCCCGCAAAACCTGTTGTTTTTGAGAATCAATTGATGTTCCGACCGGTACGGTGATGCGTCTCTGGGTCGGGGATAACTCCTGGCGATCCAGGCTTTGCTTGATGGCATGCGGGCGCTTGTGTTTTTTGATGAGACGACCCGTGTGGTTTTTTGGAGAGAAAGCGAACCGCCGCCGCAAATGATGCGGTGGGTCCACGGCCCACGCGGCCGGATGGGGGAGGCACCAAGAATATGGCAATCGTTTGTGACTATCTCGACGAAGTATGCCGCGATACTTATCGTTTGGCGGAAATGGATTTTGCCGCCGATATGCCCGACGGCGACGTGACCGCCGACGTGTTGGCGTTGCGGGGCCGCGCTGCCAAGGCGCGTTTGTTTTGCCGCGAGCCGGTGTCGATGGCCGGCGCAGCTTGGTTCCATCAAATTGTTGCCGCATTTCGCGCCTATCGGCCGGAGACGCGGGTTGAAGTGGCCTGTTTACACGAGGACGGCGAGCGTTTACCGGCGCAGTCGACCTTGTTTGAATGGCAGGGTGACGTCGCCGATTTGGTGGCGCTGGAAAGACCCTTTCTCAACTTTTTGGGCCGGGCCGTCGGCATTGCCAATGCGACGCACGCCTATGTTGCCGAAGCGCGGCGTTTTACCCAACACACCCAAATTTTGGACACGCGTAAAACCTTGCCAGGTTACCGCTACCTGGATAAATACGCCGTTTTGTGCGGCGGCGGCCAAAATCATCGCCTCAATTTGAGTGACGGCGTGTTGATCAAAGAAAACCACATCGCCAAATTGAACGGCGTGCGTGAGGCGCTCGCCTTTGTTCGTGCCAACTTGCGCAAAGACGTGCCGATCCAAATTGAAGTCACCTCAATGCAGCAATTGCGCGAGGCGATTGACGAAGGTTGCCCACTGATTATGGTGGATAACTTTACGCCCGAAATGGTGGCGGAAGCCTGCGCGCTCGAACGCGGCGAGAGCCAAATCGAGGTCAGCGGCGGTATTACGCTGGCCACACTCGGCGACTACTGTCGCCACAGCCCGGATCGCATCTCGATTGGTGCGATTACCCACTCTATTAAAGCTCCGGATCTCAGTTTGTTGATTAGCGAGGACTAAGCTTATGACCGTGACTGCTGCAAACGGGACGACCCCACGTATCGATCCCGGCCTGGACTTGTTTGAAGAAATTGAACGCCTTAAGCGCGAAACCGATACCATCCTCTTGGCCCACTATTACCAAGAAGGCGACATTCAGGATATTGCCGATTTTATCGGCGACAGCTTGGACTTAGCGCGACGCGCCCAAGCCGTGACCCACAAACGGATTTTGTTTGCGGGCGTGCACTTTATGGCCGAAACCGCCAAGATCCTCAACCCTAGCAAAACCGTTTTGATCCCCGACATGGCGGCAGGCTGTAGCTTGGCCGATTCCTGTCCTCCAGATCGTTTTGCCGCCTTTAAAGCCCAGCATCCCGACCACTTGGTGGTGAGTTACATCAACTGCAGCGCCGACATTAAGGCGTTGAGCGACATTATTTGTACCAGCACCAATGCGGTTGATATTGTGAACTCGATTCCCGCCGACAAGCCGATTATTTTCGCGCCGGATCGTTTTCTGGGTGCCTGGGTTCAGAAAAAAGCCGAGCGCGACATGGTTCTGTGGCAAGGCAGTTGTATCGTTCACGAGAACTTCAGCCACAAAAAATTGATCGACCTTAAGGTCGCCCACGCCAACGCCAAAGTGGTGGCGCACCCCGAATGTCCACCCGATATTCTCGACGAAGCCGATTTCATCGGCAGTACGCGCAAAATCCTCAACTTCGTCTCCGACGATGCCTGCGACACCTTTATCGTGGTCACTGAGGCCGGCATTATCCACCAAATGAAGAAAAACGAGCCGGGGAAAACCTTCATCCCGGCCCTGAACGACGATGAAACCTGTAGCTGCAACGAGTGCCCGTTCATGAAACTGAACACCATGGAAAAGGTCTATTTGGCCTTGCGTGACGGTGCACCCGAAATCCACATGGAAGAAAGCTTGCGCGCTCGCGCCGAGCTGCCGCTGTTGGAAATGTTGAAACGCAGTAAATAATTGCGGCGGTGGCGTTGGGGACACAACCCGGCGCCGCCGCACCTAAACCAAAGGACGTAACTGAATGCAAATCCATGAGTCGGAATTTTTGGTCATTGGTGCCGGCATCGCCGGTCTGTCTTTTGCCTTGCGCGCCGCCAAATTGGGCAAGGTTAACGTTCTTCTAAAGGACAACTACGAAAAGTCTTCGACTCAGTACGCCCAGGGCGGCATTAACGCGGTTTTGTCCGAACAGGATTCGTTCGAGTCACACATTCAAGACACGCTCGATTGTGGCTATGGTCTGTGTAACGAAGAGGTCGTACGGTTGGTGGTCGAGCGCGGGCCCGAAATCATCGAAGACTTGATGGCATGGGGTACCGATTTCACCCGCGACGGCGAACGCCTGAGCTTGCACCGCGAAGGCGGTCATGCCCATAACCGCGTCGTGCACGCCAAAGACGCGACCGGCGCTGAAATCATGCGCGCCTTGATTAACTCGGTCCGCAACGAACCCAACATCACCATTTATCCCGATCATATGGCCATCGACCTCATTCTCCAATACCAGGCGGGCGGCAAGTCGATTAACGAAAACACGCGCTGTGCCGGTGCCTACGTTCTGGAAAACCAAACGCGTGTGGTGAAAGGGTTTGTCGCGTCGGTGGTGTACCTAGCGACCGGCGGTATTGGCAAAGTTTATCCCTACACCTCCAACCCGCGCACCGCCACCGGGGACGGTATTGCCATGGCTTATCGCGCCGGCATTGAAGTTCTTAACATGGAGTTCATTCAATTTCACCCCACCATCCTTTATCACCACGAGGTCAATCGCTTCCTAATTACCGAAGCAGCGCGTGGCGAAGGCGGTATCTTGCGCGACAAAGAAGGGCGCGCCTTCATGGGTGAATACCATCCGCGCAAGGAGCTGGCGCCGCGCGATGTGGTTGCCCGTGCGATTGATCGCGAAATTAAGCATTCGGGTAACGGCTGCGTGTACCTGGATTTGACCCACCTGCCCAAGCCTCATTTGCAGGACCATTTTCCCAACATCTACCACACCTTGTTCGATCTCGGCATCGACATCAGCATTGACCCCATTCCGGTTGTACCCGCCGCCCACTACCTCTGCGGCGGTTTGCGCGTGGATCGCCACGGGCGCACCAATTGTGCCGGTTTATTTGCGGGCGGAGAATGCAGCTACACCGGTCTGCACGGTGCCAACCGCTTGGCCAGTAATTCTTTGCTGGAAGCGGCCGTGTTCGCCAAAACCTCGTTTGAGTACATCGAACAAAACCGTACCGAGCTGTTGGTTAAGCCGGTTCAGAACATTGCACCTTGGGTCTACCACGAAACCTCGGATACCTACGAGGAAACGCTGGTATCGCCGCTTTGGAAAGAGGTGCGCCAGTTTATGTGGAACTACGTTGGTATTGTCCGCACCGATAAACGGTTGGACCGCGCCATTCGCCGCATTGAATTTTTGCGTCAAGAAATTGAGGCGTCCTATTGGAACTTCCGCATTAGCAAGGACTTGATTGAACTGCGTAACATCTCAATTATTGCCGAACTGATTATTCGTTCGGCGGCGTTACGCAAAGAGAGCCGCGGTTTGCATTACACCGTGGACCATCCCGACACCCGCGAAGACTTTGCCGAAGACACCTGCTTGATGTTGCACAAACACGGCTTGTTCCGCTAAGCGTCGATCAATCACCGGAAACCAAAAAAAGCGCGGGGATTTGGGTCCACCGCGCTTTTTTGGTTTTTGGTATGGCTGAACCTAGCCGCGTTCGGGCACCATCAGGATCATGCGGATCGCATCCAGGCGCAGGCGCGAGTCTTCCAGCAAATCGACGATCATGTTGAGGCGCTCTTCGATGAAGGTCAGCTCTTCTTCGCGAATGGCCGGATTGAGTTTACGCAGTGCTAACAGACGTTGGTATTCCTCTTTGAGGCTGTTCATGGCGCGCTCTTCGGCATCTTGGCGATGATCGACGGCAATCGCTTCGGCCTCTTCCTCAGCAACTTCAATTAACTTGGTGAGGATATCTGCGAGGGCCGCGCGTTGTTGTTGCAGTGTGGCCATGGGGCCTTTGTCCAGTTTGACCTCTTGCAAGGCTTCGAGCAGATCCGGGCGCAGTTGTTGGTTCTGGTCGACCGCGATCAAAATCGGCAGCGGCGCCAAGTATTCCTCCAAGGCGACACCGTTGTTGCTGGGCGATTCCAACACAAACAAACACTGCACCAAAATGCCGGGCTCGGGTGCTTTCTTCCACAGCGAGAACGACGTCGAACCGCGTTTATGGGCGAACAGCAAATCGATGGCGCTCAACACCATTGGGTGGTCGTAGCTGAGGAAGGTGACATCCTCGCGAATAACCGCTTGCTCGCGGTCATAGGTGATCTCCATGCCGTCTTCGTTCAGGTGTGGGAACGACTCGACGAACATGTGCGAGCTGGGACGCACGTACTGGTTGTCGGGATGGTCGGCATCGTGCACGTTGACGCCGAACAAATCAAACACGCGGTCCATGAAGTCTTTGAGTTCGAGGTTGTCGTCGATTTCGACAATTTCCTCGACCAAGGCATCGGCCGTCTCCGGCTGGAAGGAGTGCAGTTCGAGCAGGCGGTCGCGGCCTTGTTCAATACGTTGCTTGATTTCGTCAGCCAGGGTACGGCTGTGATTGATGAAGGCTTCGATTTTTTCCGGCGTTTTGACGGCGGTGAACAGGGTGAAGATATCTTCGCGCACGTGTTCGAAAATATAGTCACCTTCAATCAAATGCTGCTCAAAGGCGTCGAGACCTTCGTGGTACCAGCGGAACAGGTACTCTTGCGGAGAACCCTGCACGTAGGGCACGTGAATTTGAATATCGTGATGCTGGCCAATGCGGTCGAGGCGACCAATGCGTTGTTCCAGCAGGGCCGGGTTCAGCGGCAAGTCAAACAGAACCAGGTTATGGGCGAATTGGAAGTTACGCCCTTCGCTGCCGATTTCAGAGCACAACAACACTTGGGCGCCGTCTTCTTTGGCGAAATAGGCGGCTTGGCGATCGCGCTCGATGAGGCTCAGATCCTCGTGGAACACGGCTAGGTCGATGTTCTTGGCGAGCGCGAGCATTTCCTGCAGCGCCAACACGACGACTTTGTTGGAGCAAATGAGCAGGAACTTTTCTTCGGCGTTGCGCAGAAAGGCAATCAACCACAGCAGACGCGGATCCTGGCGCCAGGCCCGCTGCAGCAGACTCGCGCCTTCAGTTAGGTCCATGTTCATTTCGCCTGATTGGAAGGCGGGCGCACCGGCCAGCACGCGTTGGGCTTGGACGGTGTCGTCGATCAGCGGCACCGCCGCGTCGATGTACTCCTCGTAGTAGCGATTGCTTTCGAGGGAGACCGGATGCACCATGCGTTTTGGGAAGCCGGACAAAACTTTACGGCGGTTGCGGAACACCATGCGGCCGGTGCCGTGGCGATCAATCAAGGCTTGTAAATAGGCTTTGCCCGCGTCGCCTTCGTCGGCTTCGGTGGCCTGTGCCAACGCCAGCAGGTCGTCGTCTTGCGGGAACAGGTTTTGCGTGCCCGCCGTCAAGCCGGCAGTTTCTTTTTCAAGTACTTGGTCGGCCAGTTTTGCCAGTTCACCGTAGAGCGAGACTTCTTTCTTGAAGGCCTCGAAATTGTTGAAACGGTCGGGGTCAAGCAGTTGCAGACGGCCGAAGTGACTTTCCAAACCCAACTGGCGCGGCGTTGCCGTCAGCAGCAAAATGCCGCCCGCGTGTTGGGCGAGGTCTTGGACCAATTGGTACTCGGCCGATACGCGTTCTTGCGACCAATACAGGTGGTGTGCTTCGTCGACAATCACCAAATCCCAATCGCCGGCCACCACGTGCTCGCGCAGCTCGGCGTTGTGAGCCGCTTCGTCAATACTTTGCAACACGCACTGAAACGAATAGTAAGGGTTGGTGTCGGGATGAGTTTTGGCCAGTTCCTTGGCTTGACCGGCCGTCATAATGCTAAACAGCATGTTGAACTTGCGGTACAGCTCGGTCAGCCATTGGTTGACCAAATGGTTGGGCACCAAACACAGGACCCGTTTCGCGCGGCCCGTCGTCCACATTTGGTGGAAAATCAAGCCCGCTTCAATTGTTTTACCCAAGCCGACCTCGTCGGAGAGCAACACGCGCGGATGGTAGCGGCGCGCGACTTCTTGGGCGATGTAAAGCTGGTGGCGGACCAACTCAATGCGGGCGCCGACAAAACCCCGGCAACCCGACGATAAGCTGCGTTGGCGCACTTCCCAGGCATTGACGCGCAGGTCGAATTCCTTGGGTTTGTAGATTTGACCCGCGAGCAGTTGTTCCTCGGGACGGCTGTAAACCATGGTGTGGTCCAGTTCCGTTTCCGGCAGCAATTCCTCTTCGCCCAGGTAAAACAAAATACCGTTTTGCTCTTTGACCTCGGTGACGACAAAGGAGCCGCCCCGATTGTCGCGTACCTCTTCACCCACTTCGAACTGAACGCGCTTCAGCGGCGCTTTACTGCGGGCGTAGATGCGTTGGGTTGAGGATGCCGGAAAAAAAACCGTGATATTACGCGGTCCGACTTCTTTGATCATGCCCAAACCGAGGGTGGGTTCCCCCTGACTCGCGCATCGTTGTCCTGCTACCCAATCCGACATGGATCCTCCTACGGTCTTTTCGGCGGCGCGACGCTATCCGCGGCACCGCGACATCATTAATCGGTGTCATTTCGGCCCTCGCTGGGGTCTGGCGCCGACATCCTGGTTCGACGACCTGAAACGCGGCCGGTTATTCTGCGTGGTCCTCTTCTTCGAACGGCGGTGCTTGCTGTTTGATCACGCGTTCATAGAAGGCGCGTCCGTACATCGACACCAAATAATAGGTGGTGATCGCCAAGCAGAAAAACGAAAAATGGAACCAAATCATCAGCGACAAAAATGCGGCAATGAGGGTCCAGTTCATCCACTTCTTGGGGAACTTATGGAACCAAAATCCACCTGGTGTATCGAATTTAATCGTGGAGATCATGCTCCAGCTCAACAGCACGATCAGTCCGATCGAATAGGGAAAAAGGTTTTTAAGGGTTAAGTGCTCAATGACGCCCCATCGCACCAACCATTCGGATTGGGGGGCCCATTCGAGCAACGGCGGCCAAATGATAAGGGTAAACGCGGCGGCCGGAATTGGGAGGCCGGTGAAATGCGTTTTCCCATAGATGGAAGCGGTAATGTTGAAGCGTGCTAAACGAATGGCGCCGCAAACCATAAACATCATCGGCAGTAAATAGTACATGCGGTCGATGCTTTGGGCGTGAATCACGAAGCGGGCGTACATAAACGCCGGCGCCAAGCCGAACGCAATTAAATCGGACAACGAGTCGTATTGAATGCCGAACTCGCTGGCGGTGTTGGTCATGCGGGCGACTTTGCCGTCGAGGCCGTCCATCACCATCGAAAGCATGAGCATATAGGAGGCGCGTACAAAATCACCGTTGGCGGAGAGCATGATGGAAATAAACCCAAACACCATGGAAAAACTGGTCAGTGTGCTGGGGAAGATGATTTTGACGTTACGTCTGCGGCGTTTCTTGCCGACCATGTAAGGAACCTCGTACCAACAAAAAACCGACCGCAACGGAAAGGGAACAATAGGACGTCATGTCGGGCGGCGGTCGACTACGGAAAAGCAAAAGAATTGCCCGCGCCGAGGCGCAAAAATCCGTGCCCCACACTCTACCTCATTCGATAGCAAGGCACCACTGTTTTACCAAAGTTCGACACATCCAAGGCGCCCGTCGCAACAGACGCCTCGGAAAATGGTGCGTTCACGGCAGCAGCGCAATAATGCGGAGCGGGCCGCCGGATCCTTTTGCGATTTTCATCGGCAAAGCGATGACGTAGGCGCCGGTGGCCGGTAACTTGTCCAGGTGGGCCACGTTTTCAAAGGCGGGAATGTTGTCGGCAAACAGGATTTGGTGGCTCTCGAACAGTTTCGACTGGCCGAAATCAATGCTGGGCGTGTCGAGACCGATGGCATCGATGCGGCGTTCTGATACCAACCAAGCCGCTGCTTCGGGGTGCAGGCCTGGGAAGTGCAGTTTGGGCACGGCTTCAGGGCCGCGTTCTTTGGTGCCCAAATACTTTTCGGCGTCGGGCCAGTGCTTGCCCATGCCGGTGCGCAACAGCACAATCGCGTCTTTGGGCAGTTCGCCGTGTTTCTTTTCCCAATTCTTGAAATCGACGATCTGGACTTGGTAGTCGCGGTTTTTGGCGCACTTGGCGCTGATATCAACGACCACGGCCGGTCCCATTAGTTTCTTGACCGGGATTTGGTCGCACGTCCAGGTGCCTTCGGCGAAGTGGATCGGCGCGTCGAGGTGCGTGCCGCCGTGTTCGGCGGCGGAATAACTGTTGGCCTCGTAGTAAAAGCCATTGTCGGTGGTGCCTTTAAAGTCTTCGTTAAGCTGGAAACCTTTGGCGGTCGGCCAGTACAGGGTTTTTTCGGAGAACGGGTGGGTCAGGTCCACCACCTTGGCGGCGTCGAGGGTGGCGAAATCGGACCAAAAGTAAAGCAAGGACAGCGGTAGCAACAGGGACATAACGCGCTCCTGAAATCGGTCTTTAGATGGAGGTCATGGGAGATGTCCTTGTATTGTAAACGCGTCGTGTCGCTTTGGGTGAGCGATTTGGTGAAAAGTTAGGTCCATGACTGGTGGTTGGGATTTTTATCGTTCGCTTTGTGGGCTGACCTCGCGACTCGTGGAATGCGTTACCAGTGAGCGTAATTTAGCCGTTGTTTACGAGCACGGCGCCATTCATTGACGGCCTGTCTGGTTTGGGCTGCCATGTAGTTCCAATGTGCAAAATTCCAGAAGCTGACGCGGATATTGTTTGCAATGAAAGAGTTACCGTTTGAATAGCTTCCGTTTTCTGTTTGATAGGTTCTTTCGGCAAGTTTTTGTCCCCCGTAACAGAATGAACTCGGGTTGTTCTGGTCTCCAAAGAGAGTGCAACTTAGTTCAGCATTTCTAACGAAGTTGCCTTGAGTGATAGTAATGATGTCTTGTTCGACAGAGGTGACTAATTGTGCATGGTCGCTAGCGCCATTATCGTCTTGGTCTAACAAAAAGAGATCACCGGGCTGGGCCTGGCGAAGATGTTCAATATTGCCACGATCTTGTTGTGGGAAAAGGTTTCGCGCATTTTCATTTCGATCTAAATCTGACGCGGCGGTCGTCTTGAGAACCACTGTTCGGAAGTCGTGGTAATCATGGTTGCCCCAATTGAATTCGTTATTCCAACCCCTTGGAAAAGCGCCATTGGTAATGTGAACCGGCAACCCGTGCTTTAGTGAAAACTCCAACAAAAAAGCCAATAGGAAATCTTCGCAGGAGAAGGAGCCTTGGTTGTCTTCCCCTGGTGCGGTGGCTGCCGCCGCCGCCGCTGCCTCTCGGTATAAGGCAGCGGTCTCATGAGACCATGTTTGCGTTGTCGGCCAAATCTGGCCGATATCCTTCGTCCCGTAAGCTTCCAGGTTATCTAGCATAGAATTGGGTAATAGATCTTGATCAATGACTTCCCCAAATACCGACATTAATTCGGGAAATGGATCTGTTTCCTCGGGTAGTTTACATTGCATGGGCATGGCCGACGCTCCTGAAAAATGAGCCGACATCCCTCGTGAGTAAATGCTCGGGGGCGGGCTGCGGGATTCGTGTTACCTTGTGCTTTTGAATTCAGTTAAGCGAGGCAATAAGGGCCGGTAAATTCTCCGCGAGCGGAATCATTTCCTCGCGGTCGTGATCATCGATGAGCACCGCGCCGCTTTCGTTGTCGATGACCACTAATAAGTCCTGTTCGCTTTCCATGCCGATGGGAATCCAGCGCTTGTGGCCTTTGTTTTTGACATAGGCTTTGACACGGGAAGCAAAGGGGTCCAATTCACTATCAGGTAACACTGGGTAGAGGTCCACCCTCGATTCGCCAATGCAACCCGCCAGTTCGGCGAACCAATAACTATTAAAATAGGCCTTGATTGATGGATGGAACTTGAGCTCCAGGTCGGCTTCCAACTTATCAAGGTCCGTGGTATCTGTTTTCTCTTTTGGCTTCCAAAAAGACCAGTCGTCTTCAAAAACGCCTTGGTAGAAAGTTGGATCTACCTGCTTTCGTTGAATTGCAATCGGTAACTCGTTGTATTCTTCCTGATGTTTCCGTAAGTAGCGCTCGAAAAAATCGAACATGGCCTGTTTCAAGGTTTCTCTCCTTGTTTCCTCAAGCGTTCGAGGACATCGCTTAGCGCATTATCACGGCCCCAAATACCGAGCTCTTTCTCGGCCGTGTGAACACCGCCAAAACCTGGGTGCAGGGATTCTGGGATACCGACAGCCTGACCCCCGCCGCCAACGTGGTGATGACGAAGTTCCTCATCGTGTAACTCTGGTTTGTCGAATTGGGGAAAATATTTTCTGAAGGTTTTATCGTTGGTGGGTGGCTTGTTAGCATCGATTTTACGTTGATTTGCTTTGCTGAAAAATTCTCTGTTCTTCTTCATGACTTCCTTCCAGTAGTACGAAGCGTTGCGTTTAAAACCGGCGGCATTCCCGCCGCTGCTGTCCTTGCCGACAAACGGCATTTCGACAATGAGCCGTGGGTCGGCGATATAGGCTTTGTCCATCTTGCTGAGATCGACGTTGCGGTAGACGCGTACCGGGTCGTCAGCCGGTCTGGGATTTGGGACCTGTTCGGTTTGCGGTTTACCGGGTTGGCCGTCGTCTTTGTGTTTTTGGGTGTCGACCCCACCACACAAATCCGCATTTAAGCCAAGCAAGTCAACCGCGCTGAGGGGGGTCGCGCTGTAGGCATAGAGGTTGATGCCGCCTGCCAGACCGATTGGATCGGGTTGGATGAAGCGACCGAGGGTGGGATCGTAGTAGCGATAGCGGTTGTAGTATAAACCGGTTTCTTCATCGCAATAGCTGCCAGGACGCCGCAGATTGCAGGTGAACAGTGGGCTGCTGTCGATGTGGGCTTGGCCGTAGGCGTCGTAGCGGGCGAACCACTGGTCGCGACCCTGTTCGTCACGGATCAGGACCGGCGCGCCTAGATGATCTGTATAAACGGTATACACGGAGGCTGTTGCATCGGTGCTTTCATTGCTGAGATCGACAATCAGCATCGGCACCAACGCCGCTGTGTCGGGATAAATGTAAAGGCGCAATGCGCCGTTGTGGTGGCGTTCGGCGGCGAGTCGTGCTCCGTCCCAGTAGTAATCGGTGCGAATGTTTCCGAACTGTTTCCACATCCGCCGGCCGAGTGGGTCGTAGGCTGCACGCCATGGTCGGGCCAGACCCTCAATTTCAACGAGCTGGTCGAAAGCGTCGTAGCGGTAGCGAATTTCGTGCTGATCGCGACCGCGCGAATGCATGGCGCCACGCGTGTTGTACGTGAAGAACCAGCCGTTTGCGCGGGTCAGGCGGTTGGTTTCGCTGACCTTTGCATCGCTTAAGTGGGGCGCTTCGAGCATGTTGTCGGCACTGTCGTACCGGAAGCGTTCGCTTTCAGCGCCGGCTAGGATTGTTTCCACCAGCCGGTGAGCACGGTCGTAACGGTATTGCTGCTTCCCGAGTAGGCTGTCGTCGCATTCCAGCAGATCCCCTTCAGCCGAATAATAATAGAGGCGTTGGAGGCTGTGGCTCACGCTTTGCCGACGGGTGTCGCATCGTTTCAAGACACACCGGCCGTGTTTATCGAAGCGGGTTAGCTCGTTGCCGCCGTCGGCGGTTTCCCGGTGAAATAAACCGCCCGACCCTCGAAATAGGCGATGGGTGCGTCCTTGCGGATCGCGAATTTGAAGCGTGCCGTCCTCGTGGAAGTCGTAATCGACCGACCACTGGTCGAAGTAGCGGGTTTGGACCAAGCGGCCTTGGTTGTCGAATTCATGATGAATGCCGCGACCCTCGCGTGTTTCGCCCACTGCGCGGCCGGCAGCGTCGTAAGGCGTCTCAAAGAAGGTGTCGTCGACCGCGAATCCGCTGAGTCGATTTTCCGCGTCATAGGCAAACGAATGGGAACAGTGCTCGCCGATCTCGCGCTGGATCAGATGCCCGTGTTCGTCGTATTCACAGTGAAGGAGGCGCTGTCCACCGGCGTCGAATTTGTCGACCAATTGGCCGGCTTCGTTCCAGTCGTAGCGCTCAACCAGGGCACCTGCCCGGTTTACCGCCACCAATCGATTAGCGTGGTCGTATTCGTAGCTCGTTGCTAAACCACCACCGTCGACCACCTGGGCAAGCAGGCCGCGGATGGTGTAATCGTATTGAAGACACCGACCTTCCCCGTCTTCACGCGTTGTTACAAAATTCCAAGAACTGTAATGGAATTGGGTTTCAAAGCCGTCGCGGTCTCGCAGATGGGTCGGGTTTCCCTCTGCGTCGTAGCGCGATTCGCGCAAACCGTCTTCGTACCAGACAATGGGACGGCGATGGCTGTCGTAGCGTGCCGGGAAGCGTTTCTGTGCCGCACGCTCTTCCTCTTCTGTCCGCTGCAACCATTGGCGCAACAAGCGGTCGAGGAACCAGTTCTGGCGTGCGAGGACTGGATCGCTCGGGTGCGCTTCATTCCCGCTGTAGCGCGCTACGAGTTTGCCGAATTGCCAGCCGCCGGCCGTGTCAGGCAGGTCGGCAAGATGGCTGGGTGAGCTAGGTTCGGCTGTGCCGCGCGGGGGGAGGTTGTGGCCCAAACCGTCGCGCGCGCCGGTGTGGCGGCCAACGCCGTCGTACAACAACTTGTGGTCGCGACTGCCCGGACCAATCTCGCGCGTGGCCCGACCCTGACGATCGAGCAGCCGATCCATGTGGCCGCCGGTTGGGTCGGTTAACCCGGTGATCGTCCCGGCCGCATCGTAGCTGAAGGTCCAGCAAGCGCCGTCGTCATAGCGTACCTGGGTTTGGCGTTCCGCCGGGCTGTAGGTCAGGGTCACGGCATATTTACCGTCCTCGCCGCGACAGCGAACGCAACGTCCTTCCGCATCGTAGCTGTAGTAAAAATAGTAGCCGTTACGGTTGCCGAGTTCTGTCATGCGGCCGTCGGCGTTGTAGCCATAGTCCGCGACGGCGTTGGCGACATCGCGAAAAGCAACCATGCAGCCGGCTTCGTTGTAGCTGTACCGACAAATCGTTTCGGGGATCATGCAGCCTGGCGGGAACATGAGGATGTCGCTGATATGGCGCCCCAGCCGGCTCAGGCGATACAAGGTGGCTTTGCGGTCACCGGGCGCCCGTGCGCTGATCTCTGTCAGCCAACCGCAAGCATTGTAGGTGAAGGCAAGCGTGCCGGTCTGATCGGTCAAGCCAACCAAGCGCCCATGGCGACGGTCTTCGGTGACCAGGAATTCGAGGCGTGTTCCATCGGGTTCGCAGACTTCCAGGTGACTCAGGGAGGTGCGCACAAATTGAAAACCGGCAACAGCGACGCGGCTTCCCGTACGAAACAAATCACCGATTTTCTGCACCAATCCGCTTTGGGTGACGTAACACCATTCACGGCCGTTGACAAAGAAACGTCGCGCGTACCCGTGGTGAAAGCCGAAGCCGAGCGGGCTGTCGAGGGCGGCATGGCCACTGCGATACGTTCGTTCCCACTTGAAGGGGCCGTTTTCGAAATCGAGCGACCTATGAAACATGCAACCGCTAACGACGGCAATGGGTTCGCCGATATTGTTGCAGCCGACGTCGCCACAGGCGTCAATGGGTAAGCGGTCAGCGTCGGTTGTTGTTGGATGCGGCGTTTTATCGTCGGCCAATGGACCGTTTTCGGGTGTCGCGGTTGTGTCTTTGACGGTGTCGGCGTCGGTGGGGTTTTCGGAACCCTTGCCCTTGGGGGCTTCGACCGCATCCTCCGTCGTTTTCGTATTCGAAAGAGCCAGATCATCGGCCTTTT
This sequence comes from Holophagae bacterium, assembly GCA_030429565.1. Classification (GTDB taxonomy): domain Bacteria; phylum Acidobacteriota; class Holophagae; order Acanthopleuribacterales; family Acanthopleuribacteraceae; genus Acanthopleuribacter. Next base: position 38,823 of record JAUIFE010000023.1, read on the forward strand.
TGCTTGGCAAGATACGCCGGACGTACTTGCCGATCGGTTCTAGTGCATACCCGACATAATTCCAGGGTGATGCAAAATCTTCCCAGGTTGTTGCTTGGCCGCGAATGGCGTTGTCGGCACAAATTTCGGCGATTAAGGCCGAGGCTTCGGCAATGACAATGGCGGCCGCGTTAATCACGCGTGGTCCGACTTTGCTCGTTAAGGCGATCAGGCCGCGCGTCGCCAAAGGTCTCACGGCTGCGCCGACCCCGCCGCTGAGCAAACCAAGCCCCCCGCCAATGAGCGTTTCCCGACCGACCGCACTCCAGTCTTTCACCGCACCGTGCTCGATGAGCTGGGAGGCTACCTCGATGCCGCCGCCAATTACCGCGCCGATGGTGAACGTCACCGCCGCGCCGACCAGGAATGCAACGGGAATAATGAATGCGCCGGTTGGGTCGGCAGCGTTAAGCGGGTCGCCTTTGCAATACAGATATAAGTTGCCGGCGCCACCGTCGCAGAAGAGGGGATCCCGGCTGAGAAAACGGCCGTAGCCAGGATGGTAGTAGCGTGAAAGTGCGTAGCTCAACCCACTTTCGGGGTCGTGGTATTGGCCGGCCAGACGAAAAGGTTGATTGATGTCGGCGATGTCGCAAACGGCCTGGCCAAAAGCGGTATAAGTGGCTTGCCAGACAACGTGCCCGTCCTTGTCGGTTGCCGCGACCGTTTCGCCGCGACGACCGAAGTGTAGGTAATAGGTGTGACCATCGCGGCGCATCGCTACGGGTTGGATGCCCTCGCCACAGTAAAGATAATCGCAGTGGCTCTGCCGACCCGCATCGTCGATTTGGGTTTCGGCTATCAAGCGCAGGCCGGCCCATTGATAGCGAGTGGTGGTGCCGGCAACCGTTTTTTCGATGCGACGCCCCAGGCCGTCGTAGCGATAGCGTATGCGCTGATCCGCGATCTCGAGCTCAATCAGATGATTGCGGGCGCTGAATCTGGCCTGCGCCGTTTCTCCGTTCGGCGTTGTAAACCGGCACAGGTTTCCGTAGCAGTCGTGTTCTGTCGTTGTATCGTCGACGGCGATTAATTGGTCGGCGGCATCGTACTGGTACTCGTGGTTGTCGTCGCTGAGGGCGTTGCCGACGGCGTCGCGGGCAAAGGTTTCACACCACAAGGGTTGATCGGTGGTGACAGCCTGAAGGGCGCCTTCGGCAAGGTAATCAAAATGGCGGGTTAAATCGTTCTCATGACTTAAGGTAAGCCGATCACTGAGATCATAGGCCCAACGCCTGCGCCCAAAACAGTGCCCGTTTGCGGTTTCGTGGCGGCTGCTAACCGGAAAACCCATCTCATTGTTTTCCTGTTGGTGACTGACTCGGTTGGGATAAACGACTTTAGCGAGGGCGCCGTGGGCATCGTAGGAAAAGGTATAAGTGCCGCCGTCCCAGTCGATCATGGTTATTAGCCGGCCGTCGTTGTCGTATTCGCAGCGGACCGTGCCCGCCGCATTCACTTGTTCGATCAGGTCTCCGGCCGGGTTGCGTGTGAGGGTGATTTGCGCCTCGCCGGTTATTTCAGCGAGCAGGCGACCTTGGTCATCGGTTTGAAACTGAATGTCGGCGTTTTCGTTTTCGGTGCGACACAGGTGACCGTTTGCGAGCTGAATCGTCGCGCGTGAGCCGTCTTTGTATTCTGCGCTGCGGGTATTTTCGTTTGGATCCGTGTGATAAACCGCTTGCTGCTCGTCGTCGATTAACCAGGCTTCCAGAGCGCCTTCGGCTGAATAGCAGTACTCGTGTACCACGCCGTTCGGCAGATAAACTTTGCTTGGATGACTGCAATGGGTATAGCCAAACCCGGTGCGCGCGCCCTTTGCGTCAACCATAAGGACGACGCGGCCCTGGGCGTCGTAATCGTAGTGTTTTTCACCGCCGTTGCGATCCGTTACCTTGATTAAACGCCCATCTTGATTGTGTTGGAAGGTGGTGGTTCGGTCGCATGCATCGCTGTAGGATGTGAGCAATCCCTTGCAGTTGGTTGGGGTTTTTATCACGCCGCCGCTGCCGCGATCCGTTTCCCGGATGCTTCCGTCGCGGTTGAATTGAAAGGTGGCGCTCGCTCCGCCGCCGTCGCTAATGCGCTGAACGCGGCCGAAATCGTCGAGGGTTAAGGTGTTGCTATGCCCACTCGCCGATTTGAGGTGGTAGCCGTCGGGCAAGGTCGTGATCTGGACCCGACCCAAGTCGGCGCGTTCTACCGTGAGTGGTCCCGCTTCGGGTTGGGCAACCAGCGTAAAACCCTGCTCCTGAAACAGACCGGGCAGCATTTCCCGGCGGCGCTTGAGTTTGCCGGCATGGAGCGCCTCGCGTTGTTCGCGGCGAAACTTAACCATGGTTGACGCCCTCCGCTAGTGGTTTCGCTTGGTAGCGCAAGTAGCTGTCGCCGCGCTCGTTTTCGACGACCAAGCTATGAATGGGGCCAAAGAAATCGTCTAACTCATCGGTGTTACAGGTCGGCAGAAAGTCGCGTAGCACGCGGGGGTCGTAGAAACGGAAGAAGAACGTGCGATCGAGGTCATCGCAGCCGTGGAAGTTGGCGACCAGTTGCTGATGCACGGTTGTGAAGTCGGCGGTGCTGGTGAGCAAAATGCCGGCGCTTTTGCCGATTTCCGTCAGCCAGGTGGTCAAATAGTCCTGGTGATCATTTATTTCGACGAGATAGGGCCCGGCGTCCAAGAGTTCGGGATCGTCGCTGTCGAAGAGTGAGACCCTTTTCAGCGCAAAGGAGTCGAAGGCAACCGTGGCCAGCCAAGCATCGCGCCCGCTGTCGGCAACCCCGTAGAGGTTGAGGCGACCACCTTTCGTCAGGTCCGCGTACACCGCGGCGGTATCGTCAAAGGTTTGGGTTGGGGTGGTGCGTTGCGTCATCGCTATACCTGTTCGCAAGCCGCACAGTTTTTGTCGACACAGGGTGTGCCCGTTTCTGCCGCGCGGCGAAACGCTTCGGCCGGGGCCGCGTTAGCGCCGCCGCCCGCCTTGCCGCGCCCTCGTGCACCTTTTTCCCCAATCAGAACCGTGAAACACCCTTTGACAACCAAACCTCGGTGGGCCGTACGGTCAAACATGCGCGCCGCCTTTTTGCCACCGATCAACACATTTTTGGCGCCCTTTGCGATTTTGTCCGGTGGCCCGATGCAGATGGCGCGGTCGCCGACACGAGCCGCTTTCATGCCTCCGATGATGACGTTATGGCAGCCCTTGATGATCGGACCGCCGACGTGTGGGACCGGACCGGGGTTGGTGCGAGGGCAGAGATGCATGTCGGTAATGCGTGCGGCGGGTTTTCCCATTGTTGGCTCCTTGTGATTGCCCTGGCGGCGCCTTTTGTGGGCCGCGCGGGTTGGATAAAGTGCTGGACCGAGTGTGGAAAGGACCTTGCTCTGCTAGTTAATGCGTACCACCGAGCCGTTGATGCTGATGCCCGCGCTGCTGAGTTTTATCTCGTTGCCGCCGAAGCGGATTTTGACGAAACCCGGCTTGATTTCCAGTTGAGCCGGACCGCATTTGAAGATCAAGCCGCCGCGATTGGCCGTGAACGCGATTTTGCCCTTCTTGTTAACCACCTCCCAATCGTTTCCGATCTCTTCGAAGCGGTTCACTTTGACGATCTGGTGATCGTTGTTTTGAATCTCCAGGCTGCGGTCGTGTTTGATCAAAATGCTTTGATCGTTTTCCACATGCGTGTGCATGTTGCGTTGCGCGCGCAGTTGCAGCAGTTCTTTTCCGTCCTCATCATCAAAAAGCAGATGGTTGTCTTTAATCGATTTGACGATGTTTTGCCATTTCTGGCTGGGACCCAGCGGCGGTTTGTCCGCGTCGTTATAGGCGCGTCCGACGACAACGGGTCGGTCAGGGTTACCGTCGATGAACTGCACCAACACTTCGGTGCCGACACGCGGGATGAACTGAATCCCGTAATCGCGACCCGCATAACCGTTGTTGACGCGTACCCAGCGCGACGAACGGTCGTCGGCGCTGCCTTCGCGTTCCCAGTGGAACCGCAACTTGCAGCGCCCTAAGTCGTCTAGATACACCTTGGCCCCCTTGGGACCGGTCACTTTGGCTGTCTGGATCCCGAACTCCTTTGGGATCGGGGTGCGGCGCTGCGGTCGGAAGGTGGTACTCGCCGGAATAGCTTGGAAACGACAGATGAAGCGGCTTTTATCGACGGCGATTTGGGTGTGGACCAGCAACCATTTTCGGTTGAGGTCTTTACGCCAATGATGTTGCAGGTTGAAACAGTGACCATGGGCGAAAGAGCGGCAGGAAGCGCTTCCAGTTAAACCGGTTAAGCCGGCGATCGCCGCCTCCAGCCGCCGTTTGGCGATGGCTTGCCCTTGCGTGTGATCGCCATGATCGGCCGGATGTTCGTACACCGATAATTCTGAGCGGGCACGGTGGTCGGTGGTGGTTTCCTCCGCGAACAAGGGGGTTTTGGCTGCTTCATGGTTGTAGTCGTTGACTGAAAAGGCGCCGGCGCCCACGCTTTCGCGGTAAGTCATGGTTGAAATGGCTTCTTGATCGGCCTGCTTCGAGAAAATTTCATGGGTTTCGCGGTAGTGGGCGTGATTAAAAGGCCGACAATCCGGATGGGCGTCTGGTCGATCACAAAAAACGACAGTGTCCGCCTCGTGGTCTTGGTAGTAAGTGATCCCCTCGTCCTCCAGCAAACGGTTGAGGAAGGCAAAGTCGCTTTCCGCGTACTGGACGGCGTGCTCGCGGTAACGGGGTTTCGCTTTCACATTCCACTTAAAGCGGACCTTCGCTGCTTTGAGACGGGTGCTTACCAACTCCTGCACATTGGTCTTTATGAAGGTTTCCGACCGCGTGGTTTGGGTGAGTAGCCAAAGCCGAGGGCGGATCAGTAATTTGTAGAAATACTCTTTGACCGTTGAGGTTTGGATATTGCCGTGTGCGCTTTCGCCCTGGCTGATGGAAATAATCAGACCTTGGAATAGACGCATTTCCTTGAGGCCTTCGCCCACTTCGATAGAAATTTTGGTGCTTTTGAAGAGCAGCGAATCGGTGGCGAGTTTAGGTTCGTCCGAGATAACGGTAACCGTGATGGTACCGAGTTGGGACAGGCCTTCGTTGGCCTGAAAATCAATCACACGCTTAATGTTTCCGGGACCGTTCCAGAAAATGTTGTCATCTTTGTTTGCCGCAGGGGATGCAGTCATGAGCACGTCCTCATTGGTTGCAAAAGGCTTTGAAGAAGGTCGTTAAAACCTAAACTGAACAGTTCGAGGTGGGCCACGCAAAGTGTTAGTACGAAACGTGTTGGGGAAAGCAAAGGCGTACTGTTTAGTACGAGAGGCCTTGTTGCAACGTACTGTAGGTCAACAGGTTGTGCTTTTTTGGCTCCGGTAACCGTTTTGCTCAGGTAACAGTTTATGGGTAAGGAAGGGCGACAGGGATAAGGTTGCTTTAGAGCGAATGGAAGTTATCTAGTATATGTGTTGTTGTTTAGTAGTTTAGAAAAGACGTAGAGAGGTTATTGAAACCGCGCAATAGGTCGGCGGGATTCAGTAAACAGGGAGGACTAAAAATCAATGCGTTAATTTAACCTAAATTCTTTCTGTCAGGGGAAGTGGAATTTATTGCGATAGAGTTGGTTTTCAATGATGGTTTTGAGGTCTAAAGTCATGGCGATGTTGGGTTTGTTGTGTGAGTGGCATGGCGGATTGCGGAAATGAGTCCTTTGTATGTTCTTTCTTTAAATATGTGGTGATAGGCGATTTGATGCGGTTTGTAAAAGTTTCGTAAATGCGTTCGCTGGAGGCTGTTTTTTACTGTAGACGTAAATAGTAAAAGATAATGCCTGTCGTGGTTCTTTCTGAGCCACTTTCTTTGTGGACTCAGAGGCGTTGAATTCTATCGTTCCCAACTGTTTGAGGCGGTACGAAATCGCCCGCTCCTGGGGAGGTTAGGTGAAAACTTGTCGGATTTTGTGAGGCGAATCACCCGTGATTTTGCCGCATTGCCTTTTGCAAAGTGCCTAGGTGTAATCGATAATCACAGGCGCACCTTTGTGACATCTTCTATTAATGTCTCAATCTTTGCTGAGAATTTCCGTGTTTAGGCCAAAGATCGAATTAGTTCGGTGAGGTTGGCGGCAAGGGGAATGAATTCTTGAAAATCACAATCGTGGATACAGACGGCGCCGCCGGCGTTATTAATGACAATCAGTTGATCGGTGGTACTTTCCAATCCGAGGGGTACCCACGGCCGCGTTGGATTGTGCGCCCGGTAGGCCTTTAGTTGGTACGTGAAATCGAGTTTCTCCATGCCTGGTAGGACTGAATAAGGTGTTCACCCGCTTGTCCGCCGAGATGGGCAAACCAATAACTGTTGAAATAGGTTTTAATGTCGGGGTGCAAGCTGACGCCCAGTTCTTGTTCCAGCGCCAAGAAATCCGTGTAGCCGGTATTCTCGACCGGTAACCAATAGGCCCAACCTTCCCCGGCTGGGCCGACATAGAACCGGGGGTCGGCATCTTCTTGAATGCAAGCCCAAGGCGGGGTGTTGTGTTGTTTCTTAAAACGGGGCACGTAAGCTTTAAAAAATGCGGCCATGGCTTATTTGAGCGGATTCGTTTCCGGCGTTTTCATGGGTTACCTGCTTGATTAGTCGGCCGTTGGTTTTATAGCCAGCTTTTGAAATCGACCAGGCGGCTGCGGCTGAGTGGGAAGCTGCCGTGCCGGCACGTATCCAATTCGCCCGCGCCCGAGGCCAACACCTTGTAACTTTTGACGATCTGCTTGCGGATGATGACCGAGCGGTTGATTTGGAAGAAGTTGGGGTCGGTGATTTCGTCGGCCAAATGGGCGATGGTTAGATCGGTCAAGTATTCGCTGCCGTTGGTGCCTAAGGCCAAAGTGTAGCGGCCTTCCTTGCGGAACAGGTCGACGTCTTTGAGCCAAACCACCATGTGCACGCCGTTTTGGTGACACACGATTTTTTCCAAACCGTGTTTGTCCGGCAAAACCTGGTCGAGGTTTTCGATTTTGTTGCGCTCTTTACGCACGCGCGCCAGACACTTTTCCAGGCGTTCCTCTTCGATTGGCTTGAGCAAATAGTCCAAGGCGTTTTCTTCAAAAGCCTTGAGCGCGTAGTGGTCAAATGCCGTACAGAACACGATAATCGGGCGTTCCTTTAGGTAGGGCAATACATCAAAGCCGTCGAGGACCGGCATTTGGATGTCGAGGAACACCAGGTCCGGTTTATGGTCGTTGATTTGCACAATCGCGTCGACCCCGTTTTTGGCCTCAGCGACGATCTCCAAGTCGCCGAACTCTTCCAATTGGTCGCGCAATAGGCCGCGTGCCGCCGGTTCATCGTCAACGATGATCACTTTCATGGTTGTGCCTCATGTGAAACGAAAAGATCAGGTTTCCTTCCTCGTAATTGTATTGCAGCTCTTGGTTATATAAAAGTTTGAGGCGCTTGTTGATGTTGCCGAGCGCATGATCTTCACTGAGGAAGGCCGAGAAGGGACGCCGCAAGGGCTGGCCGTTGTTGACCACCGAGACGTGAATCGCGTCGTCGACCAAGGCGCAGTTCAAACTGACATGTACCGCATCAAGCGTGTTTTTTACGCCGTGAACGCAGGCGTTTTCCACCAGTGGCTGGATAATGAAACCCGGGATTTTGGTGGCGTGGAGTTCCTGTGGGCAGACCGACGCGTAGGTTAGCTTATCTGGGAAGCGCAGCAATTGGATTTCCATGTAACTGTCGATAAGCCTGATTTCAGCGCCGACGGTAGACCAACCGTCGAGGGTCGCCTTGTGGTTCATGCGGAAGATTTGGCTGAGCTTGCGCAGGATGCGTTTGGCTTTTTCGGGGTTGTTGCCGGCGAAGTAAATCGCGGTGTTGAGCGCGTTCTGCAAGAAGTGTGGGTTCATTTGCGAGTGCAGCAAACGGATTTCCGCTTCCTGGCGCAGCTCGATTTCCTTTTCCGCCGCAACCTTCTCCTGCAGTAGGGTGGTCTCACGCGACAGTTCTTCGTTGTGTTGCTTGAGGTCGGTCATGCGCCGCCATACCAATAACACAATCGAAAACAGCACCATGCCGATGAACCAGGGGCGCATCCAAATCGGTGGTTCAATCGTGAAACTCAATCGGGCGGCGTCGCCTAAATAGGCGCCGTTTTCGTTGCCGGCTTTAACCAAGAAGGTGTACTTCCCTGACGGTAGGCCCGCGTATTGCACGCTGCGGCTATCGATTTCACGCCAAGTCTCGTCGATGCCTTCGAGCTTAACGCGGAAGCGTGTCATGTCGGGTCGACTGAAGTTCAAACCGGAAAATTCGATGCGCAGGAAGTTTTGGTCGTGGGCCAAGACGTTGTGGGTGTCTAGTGGCAGGCTGCGGTTGTCACTCACAAATGCGGTGATGTAGACCGGTGGTTCCCCGGCCGGTTGTTCGATGTTGGGGTTGATGCGGTTGACGCCGAGACGGCAGCCGACCCACAACATGTCGTCGCGTGCCAGCCAGGCCGCATTGACGTTCATTTCTTCGTAGGCCAAGCCGTGACGGCGGTTGAAGTGGCGAAAGGCGTCGTCCTGTAAACGCGATAGCCCTTCGTTGTGGCCAATCCACAATGCGCGCGTTTTTTGGTGCCAGACCAAAAAGGTGACGGCTGAACCTTGCAGACCCTGGTGCCAACCGACGCGATCAAAACCGTCCTCGGTCATGACGGCGAGGCCGAAGCCGGTGCCGATCCACAACTGTTGGCGCCCGTCTTCAACCAAACTGAGGACGCGGTTATACGGCAGCCCGTGTTCCTCGTCGATGACGCGCAAGCGTGAGATTTCCAGCTCGCCGTCGAGGCAGGCCAATCCGTTTTCGGTGCCGAACCACAAGCGTTGGTCCTCAGTCTGGTAGCTACAAAAAACGCGTTGCGCGGGCAAGCCTTGCTTGGGGCCCAGTGTGCGAATCGTTTGCCGGCCTTCACCTGAAAGCTGCAGCACGCCGTGATTATCAGTGGCGACCCACAGCATGCCCTGGCGATCAAGCATGAGGTGGCGCACGAAAGGTTGCGGCTCGTTTTGGGTCAGCGGGAAGGGTTCGGCGCGGGCCCACCCGACGCGGGTTCGCCACAAGCCGGCGCGGGTACCGATCCAGGTCCAGCCATCCTCCGTCGTCAACAAAAAACGCACTTCGGGGTTTGGCAAGTCGCGATTGCCCGGCCACGGCGCTGCTGCCTGGTGGAGCTGGTTCAGGTCTAGCTTGCGCACGCCGTCTTGGGTGCCCAGCCATACGCTGTCGGCTTCCGGCTGGGCGATCGACCACACGTCGAGGCCGAGGTTTTGCGGTTCGGTGAAGCTAAAATTGACCATGTTGTTGAGTTTACTGACGCCGGTGTGGGTCGCAAACCACAGCCGACCTTCCTGGTCCGGCTTAATTTGGTAAACCATACCTTCATGTAACCCGTTTGCGATAGTTAGCTTGGCGGGGAAGCCGGACGAGCCGTCGTCGTTAATGGCCAGTCGGGCCGCGCCGTTTTCGTGGCCGAGCCAAAGGAAACCGCCGGCCGCATCGTAATAGAGTGCGCGAATGTCGCTACCGCCGAATTCGTCGCGGGCACCGAGGAAGGTCGTCGTTTGGTTGCGAACCATGTACAAACCGGCTTCGGTTGCGATCCACAAAGTCTCCTGGCCGTTGTCGCAAAACGAGTTGATGCGAATCTTCGGCAGGTTTAACCAAGCCGGTGGTGGTCTGAATTGCGAGCCTTCGAATTGGATGAGGCCTGCATCCGTACCCACCGTTAAAACCGCCTTTTCGTCTTGCCATAGCGCGTTGACCTTGGCGCGCGGCACACCGGGGATTTTTTGGTAGTGTTCGAATTGGCCAAACGGGGTCAGAACGCTAATGCCGTCGTTGGTGGCGAACCAGATTTCGTCGTATCGGCCTTCGAGGATGTGGTTGACGACGACGTTTTTGCGGTATTTGAGGCCGCGGTAGTAGGTGACTTGTCCAGCCTGCCAGGCGATGGCGCCGCGATCCGTGGCGATCCAAACACGATCTTGGTTATCTTGGGTGATGAAATTGGCGCGAATCGGAATGTGGGGGCGGTCGGCGAAGGGGTTTTGAAATTGGTGGCCGTCATAGCGACGCACGCCCGCGGGTGTGCCGAACCACAAAAAGCCCTCGCGATCCTGGAACAGGGTGCGCACCGCGCTTTGCGGTAGGCCTTGCCCGATTGACAGGTTCTCAAATGCGTAGCGTTGCCCAAACAGTGCACAAGCCGCGACCCATTGGCACAGCGTCCAAAAAAGAACGCGTCGCATGCAGGCGGTTGGTCGATGGGTTGCGGTGACGCGCGCGCGGTTCATGTCAGAACTTGAAATTGCGTAAATTAAATCCGTGCTTCTTTAATTTCAAAAGGTTCCCCGAGGCTTGCGTGAGCAACATGAGTTTGAGGTGGTCGCCGTTGAGTTTTTTGTAGCCGAAGGCGGGCAGGATGCGGAACGCGCTTGCGTCGGGTTCGCCTTGGAAATCGAGGTTTGCGTCGAGGCGCAACGAAACGCCGTTATCGCCGTCAAAACTGAGGCTAACCCCTTGAATCATGCGTTGTTCGTTGTAATTGAAGACGAGGTCGCCGCGACCTTCGGATTTGACCGAGTTGTTGTTAAAGCTAATGCGCGTCGGCAGCCATTGTTGGTCGTACGTGAAGGTGAGGTTGAGATAAATATTGTCGCGCGTGTTGGTGTAAAAAATGACGGCGGGCAGGTGCGTGGCGCGGTAAAGCCAAATTTCGTAACCGCCGTCTTGCCAGAAAGTCCACAATCGGTTCAGCGGAATCGGCGTCTTGCGTTTCGATGCGTTTTTCTGACGTGGACCCTGTGGCTTGTAGAAGTTAATGACCTCCACATCGTTGTTGTCAAAGCGACCGGTACCGGTGTAAACGGCGCGGTACAAACCGCTATCCAACATTTGTTTGCGCATGTCGCCTAATTCACGCAAAAAGTAGCTGCGATAATTGCTCAAATTGGCGCCGCTTTGGCGGTTGCGGTGCGGCTGATCGGAGAAGGCGCGGAAATCGTGGCTGGTCATGAAGCTGCGTTGGAGGTCGTCGATGATCTCCATCTCACCCATTTCCCCTTTGAGGTTGAAACGGTAACGGCCGTTGGGTGTGTGTAATCCCTCGGCATTGACGTCGAAATCAATCGCGTCTTGATTGGCCAAACGTTTGTCGAGGCGGCCGGCGGGCAAGGACGCGTCGATGGTGGCGCGCACGTCCACGCTTTTGGCTTGCTCGTAAGCAACGGGTAACCAGTACTGCTCGATGGCGTCGAACATTTTGCCCAACATAACGTGGGGCACTTTGTCAGGGTGACGGGAGAGGCCGTCGACGGTGGGGCCGTTGACGCGCGCACGCGGCGTATACTCTTTTTTAGCCGGGGTTTGACTTTGCGCGCTGAGGGTCATCGCGCTTAGGAACAACAAGAGGACAAGATGGCGAATCGGGGTGGGGCAGATCATGAAGCCTCGCTCGGTATTGGCGCCGTGGGGGCGCTACTTGGTTTCCTTCCAATTGGTGCCGGTATGGACTTCGGCAACCAGGGGGACCTCGAAATGAACCACGTTTTCCATCGTTTCGGCCAGGAGCTTGCTCACCCGGTCGCGTTCTTCTTGGGGGCATTCGAGGACCAGTTCGTCATGGACTTGTAGCAGCAGTTTGGCTTGCAGGTTTTGGCGCCGCAGCGCCTCGTCTAGACGAATCATGGCGATTTTAATGATTTCGGCGGCGGTGCCTTGGATCAGGGTGTTGACCGCGAGGCGCTCGCCTTGGGCTTGTAGGTTTTTGTTGCGGGAAGCGAGCTCCGGCAGTTGGCGATGGCGCCCGAAATAGGTGCGGATTTCGCCGATCTCACGCGCTTTTTCAATGACTTCATCGCGGAAGCCCAGCACACGAGGCATTTTTTCGAAGTAGGTGTCCATGTACTCGCGCGCTTTTTTGCGCGGAATGCCCAGCTCTTGGGCGAGGCGGAACTCGCCCATGCCGTAGATCAAACCAAAGTTAATGCTTTTGGCGGCACGGCGCATGTCGTCGGTGACCAAGTTCGGATCCACGTCCATAATTTCTCCGGCGGTGCGGCGGTGAATGTCCTCGCCGGAGCGAAACCCCTGGACCAGGGTTTCGTCGCCGCTGAAGTGGGCCATCAAACGCAGCTCAATTTGCGAATAGTCGGCGCCGACCAAGACCCAATCCTCGCGCGGCACGAAGGCGGCGCGAATGTCGCGGCCCATCTCGCTGCGGATGGGGATATTCTGCAGGTTGGGGTTGTTGCTGGAGAGGCGGCCGGTGGCGGCGACAAACTGGTTAAAAGAGCTGTGAACGCGGCCGGTTTTGGCGCTGATCATGGTTGGTAAGGCGTCGACATAGGTCGACTTGAGTTTGGTGACCATGCGGTAATCGAGCAGTTTGGCCGGAAGTGCGTGACCTTTGGCGGTTAGGGTTTCCAACACCGATTGGTCGGTGCTGTAGGATTTGGTTTTGGAGGTTTTTTTGACCGCCGGTAAACCCAACTTTTCGAACAGAATGACACCCAATTGTTTGGTGCTCTTGATGTTGAATTCTTCGCCCGCGAGTTCGTAGATCTCTTGTTCCAAACCTTCAATGGCGGTTGCCATGGTAGCCGACATGTCTTTCAAATAAGCTTCATCCACGCCCACGCCGGTGTTTTCCATGCGCGCCAGCACCGGAATGAGCGGGCGTTCCACGGTGTCGTAAACGCGGCTGAGATCTTGTTCCTTGAGTTGGGGGAACAACACATCGTAGAGCTGGTAGGTGATGTCGGCATCTTCGGCCGCGTATTGACAAGCTTTGTCGAGTGGCACTTGGTCAAAGGTCACCATATCCTTGCCGCTGCCCGCGACTTCCTCGAAATGGATGGTGCGGTAGTTGAGCAGCTTTTCGGCGAGGTGGTCCATGCCGTGGCGATCTTCGTTGGGGTTGATCAGGTAGGACATCAGCATGGTGTCTTCAATGCGGCCCTGAATCGTCCAGCCTAAATTAAACAGAACACTGATGTCGTATTTGGCGTTGTGGGCGCACTTGATGATGTTTTCGTCGGCCAAAACCTCTTTGAGCAAGGTTTCAGCGGTCGCCGTCCATGCTGCATCTTGGCCCTGGTGACGTAGCGGCACATAACTCGCCTTGCCTTCTTCGGCACAAAGCGCCACGCCGACGAGTTCGGCTTCGACAGAGTTGAGCGAGGTCGTTTCAATATCGAACACAAAAAAACCTTTTTTGCGAATTTCGTCGATCTGTTGCTTGAGACGTTCCTCGCTATCCAAGAGTTGATATTCTGTGCTAATGCGCTTCAGTTTGGCCGGTGTGGCGTCCAGTAACGACTTGAAACCCAGACGAGTAAACAAAGAACGCAAGTCGTCGGTATGTTCTTCATGGCGCTGGTAAACCTCTTTGGTGAAAGGCAGGTCGAGATCGGTACGAATCGTGATTAGGGTTTTGGTGAGTTCAATGGTATCGCGTGCCTCTTCAAAACCGGTACGGGCACGTTTGGCGGTGATTTTGTCCAGGTTGGCGTAAATACCGTCGAGTGAGCCGTATTCGGCCAGGTACTTTTTCGCCCCTTTTTCACCGACTCCTTTGACGCCGGGGATGTTGTCGGCGCTGTCGCCCCAAATAGAAAGCAAGTCGATGATTTGGTCGGGTCGGCAGCCGAAAAAGTCGGGAATACCGGCTTCTCCCAAGTAGTTCACCCCTTTTTTGGGGTCGAACATGACGATGTCGTCGCCCTGAACCAACTGCAACATATCTTTGTCGCCGGATACGATGACGGCTTGCACACCTTGTTCGGCGGCGCGTTTGGCGAGGGTTCCGATAATATCGTCGGCCTCGAAGCCCGGCATGGCCACCATCGGGATGTTGTAGGCGTCGCACATCTCTTTAATGATGGGGATCTGCGGAACCAAGCTTTCGGGCATGGCATCGCGGTTGGCCTTGTATTCGGGATACATCTCTTTGCGGAAGGTGGGTTCCGAGGTGTCGAACGCAATGGCGAGGTATTCGGGATTCTCTTCCGCCATCAGCTTGCGCAGCATCATGGTAAAGCCGAAGACCGCATTGTTGTCGATATTGCGAATGGCATAAAAGGACCGAAAAATATGGGCAAAGGCATCAACGATAAAAAAACGTTCGCGGGTCAAGCATACACCTCGAGGTTGAGTTTGGCGGGCGTTGGGGCGGCGGCCGGCGTTCGCGCCACGGCTTCAACCCGACATCATAACAAGGGCTTGGTTTGAAAACAAAACCTGTGCTTTGCGGGCGTCGTGAAATTCGCGAATAGGGGTCGGCGGCTTTCTGCCGTGACGCGGTAACGCTCAAAAATAAAGGCTGATTTGTGGTGTGGAACACAGCCAAGGGTCTTATGATTCAGTTGTTTGATCCGATGAGCTAGTTACGTATGAATAGGCCCGCGCCCACCGTCGCCCAAGGAACACGCCCATGGAATACGATCTTTATTCGCAAATTGAGTCGTTTAACACCAAGCTGACCATGAATACCTTGCAGTTCCTCATGCAGCACGGGGAAATGAAGAAATTCACACGCGGTGATGTGATTTGCCAAGAAGGCGACGCTTCGGAATCGGTGTATATCATTGTGGAGGGCGCGGTTCGCATTGAGAAAACCGATCCATTCGGCAACGTCAACACGATTGCCACGGTCAAAAGTGGGGCGCTGATTGGTGAGATGGGCGTGTTTCTCAACATGAAACGTTCGGCCACGGTGGTCGCCCACAAGGACATGACACTGGTTGAATTTACCAACGCCAATTTCATCAACGCCTTGCCCAAAACCCCTGACATCACGGTGCGCTTACTCAAATCGCTCGCGGACAAAATCAACATGATCAATCAGAAGTACACCGATTTGCTCATGAAAAATTCGATTTTACTGATCGGTGTTTATTTACTGAGTCTGGTTGAAGGCAAAAGCGGCGTGCAAGAGGTGCGCTTGAACATTCCGGTGGTACTCAAGCAGACGGGGATCAGCGCCAAGCGCTTGAAAAGCGTGCTGAACGTGTACTTGCGCAATGAGTTAATCGGCAAATGGACGACGCGTCAGAGTGAAGTGGTGTTTAAGGTGAAGGCGGCGGAACTGCGTGGTTTTTTAAAAGGCATCTCGGCGGGATCTTAGTCGCGGTGAAGGATAATTTGCTGCCGCCATGTAGTTGTGGCCTGGGGTTACGACCGTGAGTCGTGAAATTTCATGATAAATACTGTGTCTGTGGTCAGATTAGGGTTAAAAAGGTAACGAGAAAGGCGCTGTTTCCGTAAAAAAATACTTGTGTTGCTGGTCAAATGAACCGATGAGGATTACAATGGGCCGTGGGTTTTCTCATTGAAATCTGACAGACGTACGTGGGCCCATTATGAATCCCACAAACGATGCGTTTTGTCGTTGTAACCGAGCAGTGAGCCGTTTGCGACTCGGCCGCTGACTTTTTCTCGTTAACCTACGTTGTTACAACACCTTTTGCGATCCGACGACAAAAGTGGGGAAGGCTTTTGTTGCGACGGCGGCGTTTATGACGCGCTGCCGGCGGTTGCGGATCATGACATGACATTCACTTTCTGCGCACGCATCTCGTCCTGTTCTCAGTGTGAGTGGTGGGCCAGGCATCTCGGGGGGAACCATGCCCGTCAAGCACACGCTTGATTTATTGGCGACCATGGGTCGTGCTTTCAAATTTTTTCCGCCGCTTTATGTCAACTCAATTCTCGGGCACCCGCCCGATTGGGTGCCGCCTTATCCGCAATACTCCGAGTTCCGCATTCTCGACCCCCGCAAGCCGGTCCGGGCGTTGCATTACTTGATTGACGCCGGTTTGATGCCGATCCCGATGAAGCGGCCGCGGTGGCTGGGGTTTGTTCCCGAGGTCTTTTTTTTACAGGAACCACATGTCATGCACTGGCAAGGGCAAATGCAGGACTACGACCCGCACCCCGACGAGTCATGGTTCTTTATTAACGGCGTTACGTCCAACAACGATATTGCCAAATTACAGCGCGCCTGTTTGACTCACTTTTTTCGCCGGCCGATGACCATTATTCAAAATCCCACCGATTCGATTTACCTCGATATTTTAGAGGCGGCGGTAGGGAAAACCGGGGCTTGGATGGCCAAGCCCGCTCATCTCGGCGCGGTCGAAATCAAACGCGTCCTGTGTTCAGCCAAGAAGAAAGTGGTCGTCGTTGCCTACTCGCAGGGGTCGATCATTATGGCCAACATCTTGCGCGAATTGCAGAAGTGTCCGGATGCGCGTGCGCAACTCCACAAGCTGGAGATTTACAATTTTGCCAACTGCAGCGACCGCATGGAGTACATCGATCCGGTGCGGCGTGTGCCGTACATCGAGAATTTTGCCAATCGCCACGATTTGGTGGCGCGGCTCGGTGTCTTGGCGCCGCAAAAACGCGGCATCATTCGCATCGACGGCCCGGTATTTGTGAACAACCGCTTTGGGCACTTGCTCAACCATCATTATCTTTACGACATGTTGGATGAGCGCGGCCAAAGCCAATACCACTACGATCCCCGCCAAAGCGCCTCCGATTACGGTTTCGAAGGTGAGCCGTTCCCACGTTTGTTCACCTACCACAAGGATTATGTGGGACCCACATGGGAAGAGATGCACGAACACGCGGCCATGCGCTTGGGCGCTTAGATCGCGTAAGCCAAGCTGGGTGCCAAGATCGAGAAGGCGGTTGAAGCAAGCCCGGCCCGCAGAAAGGAACATGCCTTGCGTTGGCAATGGCGGCTGTATCGGCCGGACCGCGTCTCAGTGTGCCGTGGCGCATTTCGCCGAGTATCAGCGAGGTCGCGCTCCCTGAGAAGCGCGAAAATGCCGGGCGATTTCGGCTAGATAAAACCAACGGCATCGCGCACGCGGCGCATGGTTTCTTGCGCGGTGGCGCGCGCTTTTTGGGCGCCCTGGCGCAGGATGTCGCGAACCTCATCGGGGTGGCGCACCAAGTGATCGTAGCGCTCACGGTGGGGTTCGAGGAACTGGTTGAGCTTTTCCAGTAGGGCCAGTTTGGCGTGGCCGTAACCATAGCCGCCGGCGCGGTAGTTGGTGTCCATTTCCGCGACTTCGTCTTTGGTTGCAAAGAACTTGTACAAGGCAAAGACGTTACAGGTCTCGGGGTCTTTGGGGTCTTCCAGGCCTTTGGAATCGGTTTCAATGCGCATGACCTGTTTTTTCAGTTCTTTTTTGGTGCCGAACAGGTCGATGGTGTTTTGGTAGGACTTGCTCATTTTTTGGCCGTCGATGCCGGGGATGACGGCCACTTCGTCTTTAATCATGCCGTCTGGCACGATCAGGGTTTCCCCGTAGCGCAGGTTGAATTTCACCGCGAGGTCACGACACACCTCGATGTGTTGCTTTTGGTCGGAGCCGACCGGCACCACGTGCGAGTCGTAAATCAAAATGTCGGCTGCTTGCAGCACCGGATAGGCGAACAGGCCGTGGTTTGCGTCAATGCCGCGGGCCACCTTATCTTTGTAGCTGGTGCAGCGTTGCAGCAAACCCATGGGTGCCAAACAAGTCAAAATCCAAGCGAGTTCGGTAACCTCGGGAACATCGGTCTGCATAAACAGTAGCGAGCGTTCGGGGTCGAGGCCCAAGGCGAGGTAGGTGCGGGCAACATCAAGTGTCCATTCGCGCAGCGTTTCGGGATCGGGGCTGGACGTTAGCGAGTGATAATTGGCAATAAAGAAGTAACGATCCCAATCGGCCTGGTTTTGGCTGTCGAGGTGCTGGCGAATAGCGCCGAGGTAGTTGCCGATGTGGAGCTTGCCCGAAGGTTGAATGCCCGAAAGTACGCGTTTTTTCATGTGTGGTGTCCCTGTCGTGCGGCCGAAAGGCCCGGATTCAATCAACTAAGCCGCGATTTTACCTAAAAAGCGAGCCGGCTGGAGGAGAATTTAGGTCCTGGCACATAGGCGTCCTTTGGTTCAGGGCGGCGCTGCGCCGCACGGCGACTTTCATCAAAAAAACACGAGGTCGGGGCTTTACCGAAAGTTGTTGTAAGTAAAGTGGTTGTGATGGTTATGCCGCGACGCGTCGGTTTTTTGTGAACGAGGGTTCAGTTTTTGCTTTACAGCCTTCAGCCGTTTTGGTTTACTAAAATCCAGCCAATTCGGAAACGGTTTCCGGCTTTTTATTTTTCGTGTTATCTTGGCCTCAAATTTCGGGCAACACGCCGGTTACCACGCTCACTTTTCTTTTACATTTCGAACACGACTTTGCGAAGCGACACCGCAAATACGGCTGCCCGACGAAGCTTATTTTTCCGGAAAAGTGGAATCATGATGAAGGAGTTCCTGCATGAGCAATCTCAACATCGCCTGCCTTCTGTCTCCCATGGCGGACACGGAAGGGCCGATGGACATCGCCGGCGGTAACACGCTGACCGGCTCCAAAAAGATCATGGGTAAGTATGGTGAAGTCGGCTTGGAAGCCACGATCACATTTGCTGAAGAAAACCCCAATACGATTCACACCGACATTCTGTCGATTGGTAAAGCCAAAGAAGTGACCTCGTTGCAACAAACAGCGATTGCCATGATTCAGCCGAAAAAGCACCCTGGCACCCTGGGCGTTCATGCGGTGAACGATGACGGCATCGACGGTCGCGACGCTTTTGAAGTCGCCGACATGCTGGTAGCCATGATCAACAAGTTGGAAAACAAACCCGACTTGGTTTTTGCCGGCCGTGAATCTTGGGACTACGCCCACGGCGTGGTCGGTCCCGCCGTTGCTCAAAAGTTGGGCATGCCTTACTACTCCGGCGTTAACGAAGTGAAGTTAAACGACGGCATGAAGTCAGTTACCGCCACCTTTATTGAAGGCAACGACAAAATTGTTTACGACATCCCGCTGCCCGCCGTGTTCGGTACCACCGACTGGTTGAACGGTAAAGACAGCGCGCGTTTCACGTCGCTGAAAGGCGTTATGGGCGCAAAAAAATTCAAGCGCAATCAAATGGAAGTGGCCGACCTGGGCATTTCCGCTTCCTCCAAAACCGCGATCACCGCTATCGAAGTGGTGAAGTCTGAGCGCAAGAACCGCAAGGTTGCCGCTGAGGAAAGTGGTGCCATTGCCGCTGAAATGATCGACGTCCTGGTTAACCAAGACAAAGCTCTGGCCGCGGGTGGTTCCGGCGATGCCGCCGGTGGCGCCGGTGGGTCCGCCAACTGGGCCGCCGCCGATGCAGCCGGCCTCAACCTGGCTGCCGATGTGGTCGTGATTGCTGATCACGACCACAAAGCTTTGCGTCTTTCCACCAAACAAGCCGTTAGCCAAGCACGCAAGATTGCCGACGCAACCGGCAAAAAAGTGACCCTGTTGGTCCTTGCTAAAGAAGCCGGCAGCATTGGTGATTCTTGCTTCGGTTTTGGTGTTGACCGCGTCGTTGCCGCGACTTCTGATTTGTTCGAACACACCCACGTCAACTCCGCCGGCAAAGCCATTGCCCAACTGCTCGGTGATGCACCTAGTTTTGTCGTTACCATTGCCAACGACCTCGGTCGCGACCTGGCGGCTTCCTTGGCCGCGCGCTACGATGCGGGTCTGCTGCAAGACGTTGTGTCACTGACTATTGACGGCGGCAAATTGGCCGGCACACGGGTTGTTTCCAACGCTCGTTTCATCACCAGTGAAAAAATCGTTGCCGACGGCGCGCAAATCGTCAGCGTTCGTGCCACGGCGTTTGATCCGATCGAAAGCGACATTCAACCCAGTTTCCACACCGTTAGCGTTAGCGGCATTGATGTTAATGCCAAGGTTGCCGGTGTTACCAAAGGTGAGCAGGCGACCGGTGTTCCTCTGAACGAAGCCAAAATCATCGTTTCCGGTGGGCGCGGCATGAAAGATGCCGCGAACTTCGGTCAATTGCAAGAATTGGCCAACATGTTCGGCGGTGCCATGGGCGCCTCGCGTGCGGTTACCGACCTCGATTGGGTGCCACACAACTTGCAAATCGGTCAGACCGGTACCACGGTTGCCCCCGATGTTTATTTCGCGGTTGGTATCTCCGGCGCGATCCAGCACTTGACCGGCATGCTCGGTTCCAAGTACATCGTGGCGGTTAATCCCGACGCGGACGCACCGATCCACAAACACGCCGATCTGAGTGTCGTCGACAAGTGGGAAAATGTGATTCCCGCCTTCAGTCAGGAAATCAAGAAAGTGCTTGGCTAAATTACCGAGCTGAACCGTTAAAAATGGGCGTCCTCCAGTCGTTTGGGGGGCGCCCATTTTCTTTGGGGGAAGGACGCTGGGCGTGTCGGCCCTCGGTTGATTGGATCCGTCCAGTGGAAGGAGCCGTTCTTCGAGAGCGCGGGATGATTGGGGCCCTTGAATGGATCGGCGCTTGTGGCATGGGTTGGCTTCGTTGTGCCCCGGACGGGAAGGGCGACCCGGCCTTGGCGCCCCTTGTTGGCCGCGACCGCCTCGGGTTTGTACTTCTTGCGCTAAACACCTGTTTTTGTTTGGCTTGTAAAATCGCCTAAAGTCTCTCCCGACACGATACCGACTTTTTGGCGCGTTACGTATTCTTTACATTGCAGTGATCCCTTTTTACATTCTGGGGGCTACTGAGCACGATCTTGGGCGTTTCTGCCCGTTGCCGCGATGGTGGCAGCGGCGGGAAGCATTTCTTGCTCGCGCCTCATGTCCGGCTGATCGCTTTGGGCTATGATGGCCTGTCCTCTCCATCTCGTGTGCAAGGTACCTCTTTCATTATGACGAAGACTCCCTGCTCGAACTGTCCGTGGAGGCGGGAGAGCGATCCTGATGAGTGGCCTCGAGAGCGCTGGCTGAATTTGGTCGAGCGGACCATTGACGGCCTGCAGGCCATGGCCTGTCATAAATCGCCCGAGGATCAGCCCAGTCCCTGTGCCGGATTCGTGGCTCAGGTGGGCGCAGAAAGTATCGGCCTGCGCTTGCTGGCCGCGAAGGGTTCGTTTCTTCCCGATGATTACGCGTCAGGCGACCCTTCGCTGTATGCGAACTTCGGGGAGATGCTCCGCGCGAAAGGGATCGATCCAGCGACCCTGAAAACCACTCTTTCTGAATCTGCTCGGCAGGGTTTGGGCAGCCAGTCGGAGGTTTTGTGTCAGCAGGACGAGCTGGAAGAACGGGCCAAAAAAGTGGGTGCGTTACTGAGTCAATTGTCTTCCCCGCTGACCTGAAATGCGGGCGCGTCTTGCCCAGCAGGAAGGCTCATGTCCACAACACCTGACGGTTCCGCGTGGCGGCGCTAAACGCTGTGCACGTCCTGTCCATTCAGAGATGAACGGATTGGTTCCGGCTGGCGTGAGCAGACACACGAGCAAGCGCTGGCTGAGGATCGGTCATTCATTTGGAACGAAACGATCGAAGACCTCTGGAGCAGTGGTCCCGTGAAATCATGCGCGGGGTTTTTGGCCTATTGCCGCGCCAAGGACGAAATCCCTAGTCGAGTGCAGGTGGCCATGCGGCTGGAAGCGTTTTTAGAGCAGGATTGAGTTCCGCGAGTGCCGCGGTCCCGAGCTTCAAATTTGATTGGCGCCACCCGAGCACGCGCGTACAAGGTTTCTGGCCGCACCGCTTGGTGATCCAGACAGCTTCGAAAAATCGTCGATGACCCAATGGAAAAACGCCCGAACCGTATCGCGTACTTCTTTTTTGCTCGGTTTCTCGCCCATCATTTTCTCTTCGTACCACCAAACGAATGGCCAAATATCCATGGCTCCTTCCACGATGAGACGGCCTTCATGATTCGCGAGGTAATCATCACCAAAGGTTTCGAGCAAGAGCCGGATGTCTTCGATGTGTCGCTCACTTCGTTTTTCTTGGAGTTTGAGGTGCAGGCAGTAGTTGTCGAGGATGGAAGCGTTGTAGGCGCGGATGTTTTGGAGCTTCTGCTCGATGGCTTCGATCTCTGGTGGAATGCGCAGGGTGTCCATGGTAGTCGGGGTGAAAGTTTGAGGAAGGAAATGCCCTGGAATGCTACCGAAAAACCACTTCGATGGGCAAGGGCTCCTCCGGCCGCAGCAGGAACTGTGGCGATCGAGAATTCGCCAGAGGCATTGCTCCAAAGCTCCGGTGTATCCAAGTGAGTGCTCGTTGAGGCCAGTGCTCTCTAAGGCTATTCTTTTAAATGGCTTGTATCAATGGGGTAGATTTATTTTCCACTATTTTGGAAAAACCGAGTCTCGTTTGCGTTGATATGAGTAGGGGGCTTTTTGGTCTCAAAACGCTACCGGATCCGGCTTTTTCCCACATGTGAAAGCTAGCCCGGCGAATCCTGCGCACGGCTCCGGTGTGAACCTTGTCCTGTCCTGTTCTGTCCTTCATTTTTCGATATTCAAAGAACAGATAAGGAGAAAATCCATGTCAATTCAGAAAACGCTGGTTTTTCTATTGTGTTTCATGAGCGCTTGTCTTCCTGCCTGGTCACAGGAGTACTGGCTTGAATTCAATCCGTATGCCTTTAGTACTGAGTACTTTTGGGAAAACAACAAAAAAATGGGGAGTTGTGCAGCCGCCGCTGTGGTTATCGTAGAGCATCATCTTGAACTCAAAGGGGCAATTTTGTCCTCGGCGGTGAACACCAAAAATACCGCGATGAAGAGGGTTTTTGAGTACGAGATTTTAGATGGTGATAATGCTGACTATTACATTTTCCACATCAACAGCGTACAAAGCGCTCTGATCAGCAATGGTTATAAAACCCAACTGAGAACGTTTGACAATGATAGATCCGCAATGGAGTATATCTACAAGGGGCTGGATGAAAAAAAATGGGTCATCATTCTTGCCGCCTACGGTCTTAATGGAAACTCCGACTTAGCTCATTTTTATCCGGTGTATGGTGGATATAAAGGACGTTCCGTTTCTACCTCAACCATAAACGTAATTGATTCGCTTGCTTCAAACTCCAGTCGCTGGGAAGAAAAGTATAAAACAGGAATTCCTTTAGACGATGCCATGAAAAGCATGAGCTTGGCCAGTCAGTATGCAAACCGAAATATTTTGCTTGTTTGGAAGTAACTTCCGGTGAGCTCATCTAAAGGTGTTAATCGGTTTCTTCACCAGACCAAATAAATGGGAGCTCCTGGGAAGCCAGGAGCTTCTTCGAGGCATCATGATCTGTGGAAAAAACTTCCAGCAAAAACAGTGAAATTTCGTTGGGCGAATAGAGTTGATCTATGTCAAAGGCGAAACAACCAGTTTCGGGGGAATAGGACAACGGCTGACTTCCTACGGAGTGGGGAGAAAGAAAGGACAATACCACTTGATGCTGAGAAGCAAGCCAGGAGTCACAAAATTCTATCGTGCGCACCTGTTCTATGGAGACGGAATTATTCCTGGGGGTCTTGATGGAATCAATACGAATATCTTCAATGACGTAAGGAGGAGAAAGCTGCAGGCGTATGTCGGTGATTACCTGGTCACACTCTGAGGAGGCGATACTTTGGTCGGTTTGTAGGAACAAAGAAACGGGGTGATTTTTGCTGGAGGATTTGATTGATTCAGGCCAACTATGATGCAAAACCCATTGGCGGTGTACATCGCTATTCTTCCAGGCGTTTTCAAACCAACGGTACGGAATACGGACCTGGCCAGAAAGGCTTGCTTCGTTCACTTGGCAATTAAGCACCGTTTCGATGGACTCGGAATAATTGACGACATTGAAGTGATCAAATTCAAAAAAATCAGGAGTTACCCGATACTCATCAATATAGCCAACTATTTCGATGTATTCTCCTTGAGCAGAATCGGCGTATGTTCCACCCTGGAGGACAGATAAAGGAATCAAAAAAAGGGCAACTAGTAGATCAAGCATGTTGAAAAATGAAACACCAAAGGCGGGCCGAAGTGTAGCTAGTTTTTTTGTTTGCATCAATGACTTTATCGTCATTTAGGCGACAGTTCACAGGCTTGCCAAAGCCAGACCCCATTTAAAAGCATAAACCAAATAATTTCCAAAAGTTGATATGTTATTCTAATGAAGGTAAAGGCCACCATTGCTCTTTCTTCTGTATTGTTTTAGCCAGTCAACAAGATTTTTATGATCTTTTAGATGGAAATCGAATTTTCCTGCAGCAAAATTCTTTGCGCCGCTTGTAAACCCTGAAGTAGTGACAATCATTGCGTTATCTTCGTTCACGTCTGCTTTGACACCATAAAGACTTCTAACAATTTCAATGCCGACCTTTCTACTTCGAGCATACCTTTTGCACTCAATTAACCATGTAGATTTAGAATTATCCTTACTATTGCTGATGCCGAAGATATCATAACCACCATCTTTAGAAGTGGCTGTCAACTCGACTTCCCAACCCAGGCTAGCAAGCATCTCCGCAACAAGTTCTTCAAAATGCCTCGGATGCATGTCTTCAAGTAGTGATGGTTTACGCGTTAATTCTTCAATGATGGCTTGATTCAGGCTTTTCATTGATTCAATCAAAAAACTTGGCGCGGGCTGTTTATCTGAAAACAACTCATTTAATTTAGTGATGTTTTCCAATAAGTTACTGCGCCAATTGCTCAAGAAAAGATCTATCGTGTCTTTGGTGAATAAATCCCCAGGGTTGCAATCACTATAGGAGGGTA
This sequence comes from Holophagae bacterium, assembly GCA_030429565.1. Lineage (GTDB taxonomy): Bacteria > Acidobacteriota > Holophagae > Acanthopleuribacterales > Acanthopleuribacteraceae > Acanthopleuribacter. The sequence continues at coordinate 63,502 of JAUIFE010000023.1, forward strand.
TATCATAGTTTCCATAGGGAAGGCCTGATTTAAAATCAGATGGGCGCATACTTGGCCAGGCTCTCCACAAATTTAAAACCCTTTCTCCCGAATCAATTTTGGTTCTCTGAATCCTTAGAAGCAGTTCAGATTCACGTATGTAAACAAAGTGATAATAATCGTGATGCTTCTCTTTTCTAAACGACTCCATAGTTTCAACATCAAGAGAACCAGAAAGCTTTTCTCCATACAGAAGATTGCTAGCGATTGCTCCTTCAATTTGATCGAAAGAAGGGACATTTAAGACTTCATAACCTTCTAAAAGGAAAAGAGATTTCCCAGGGTTTGATCTAACCTTTTTTGATAGCTCTATACCGGGGAAGTTTTCAGACTCAGGAAGCTCGCCAAGATATGTGCTTAAAATATCCAACAATCAACTCCAATGATAATTCTTGACAAAATATTCTTGGGGATTTTTCAAAAAAGCTTGAAGAACCCAAGTTTTAAGAACGAATTGCTGTCACAATTGTAAGATCTAGAAAAAAAACTCAAGGATGCATGTTTATCTTTTTTAGCAGCAGTGCTCCTAGATTGGTGATCCTTGGCGAAGAAAACTGAGGCTCTCCTTGAGTGTTAAACGTTGGGGATCCAGTTTTTTTGTCGATTATGAAATTTCTCTTTATTAACCCAAGGCGTTCTAGATGCTCCCGATAACTAGATTGAATGGATGCACGATCTACATCTTCTTGAGGTGAAGTTAGGTGTACGCGGATGCGCTGTAATACTCCCTTGTGTTTTTCGTAAAAGCCCTGGTCTTTATTCTGTCCTGGGTCCGCAAAGAATCTTAAAAAGATGATTTCCTGTTCGTTAATTTCGCCAATCAATTTCAACAAGACTTTTGAGTCAGAGTAGTTTATCCTTTCTGGACTTAGTCCATTCACGAGTAAATCAGCAATGTATTCTCGTTTTTCTTGACTCATTGCACGAGAAGCATGGATAAAAGCTTCTTCAAAAAGGTCAATACATTCTTGATTGGACAATTGATCTTTTAAAATCCTTTCTTCGATTTTTCTTAGACGCTGATCAAGCTCGATTACAAACTTTCCTAGGCGGTCTAGTCTTTGATTCGGAATAATGCTTCCTGCTATTTCGCTGAGAATAGAACCTGCGCACGGAACAAGACCTAGCATGCCCTTAGTGGCAGTGGTTAGATGATCAAAGCGGTTGTTCTTGTTTAAATCTTCTGTCAAATCAAATCTCCAAGTTGTAAAATTATCACAGAATTTCATCAAAAGGTTCGTGCAGGAAAACGAAAGACCTCTTGTGAGTGCCATTTAATATACTCTTCAGCGATACAAGGGAACCCTTTTTGCGGTGATCGATACTTCTTTCCAGAAAATTGAAGAAGAAACTCTTTGACGCGTTCTCCGCCATGAAGATGCTGCGAAACTGTGATCTGGTAACCGGACGTGATACCCAGCACACCACGGTCAAACATCTTGTGGTGGAAACTGCACAAGAGCAAACCATTTTCTGGGGTATCGGGACCATCTGCCTTTCTCCACTTAACATGGGCGGCCTCTAGTCCAACGGTAGCGTTTCCAAGCTTTCCGTCAAATCCACATACACAACACTGGCGTTCATAAATCCGAAGCATGGTGCTCCTGAAATCATTGTTGATCAGATAGCCCGACGGTTTATACGAGTGAGGCATTCCTACTGCAGCGAGGATGTCCTCATGTGTAGAGGGCGGAAATTGTTCCTCAAGAAGACAGGTGGCAATGTGAAATACAAGGTCCTGGTTTTGCTGGAGAACTTGATGAGCCTCAAGGCTAAATCCAGCATTTGCCTTGACCTCTATCAGAACATTTTTGGGCACATCACCCGTTCGAATCCTTGCTCCCCGAGCAGCGATAGCTTTTTCTCTTTCAGGTATTTCCCAAAAATTCCCGTCATTCTGCAAGCGCCAAAAAGGATACTCTGGGTGGTGCGATTTTCGTTGCGGCCCAAAGTCTATCAAGAGGTCTTCCAATTTTGAGTGTAGTGCCTCAAAGGGCGCCAGCCTCTGTTCACCCCGTGCAACTCTGGCTAAGGCAAGCAGCAACAACAAAGGTTTGTGTGGAGCTCGCTTATCGCCGCGCGTCCAAATTGACACCGTCTTTATTTGCTGGGCTAAGCTTTCAGGATTCATCGTGGTTCAACTTCCGTTCAGAGTGACGTGATTGAGAGATAGCTCCATTTTAGACCATCGAGCAATCGGCGACCCTAAAAACCAAACCAGCTCAGTTTTACCAACTTTCCCTCAGATGTTGGCGCGCTTCGGCGGCCGAGGGCAATTGTCACTCAGGATTCGGTTGCCTTGACGTCTTGCGCAGAGAGCGTATCATGACAGTATGAACCTCACAGCAATCCAAAAGGCCATCGAAGACGGCGTCCAATCCGGTGCCTTTGAGTCCGAAAAAGAGGCGGCTGATTACGCGATCCAATACTTGCGAGATAAGGCCCATACCGGAAAAGATCACGACTACCTGGCATGGAAGAGGTCTGAGCTAGACCAGGCAATCAAAGAGGCCGACGAGCTAGGCGAGGAAGGCATGATCCCCCACGAGGAGATCACCGCTTTTGTTGACTCCTATTCCCTAGCCAAGTGAAAGTGATATGGCTGCCACGGGCGCGTCGCAGTTTGGAAGTCATTGCCGATTTCATCGCAATGGACGATCCTGCCGCAGCAAAGAAGACCATCAAACGAATTGAGCGTGCGGCAAACAAGCTCAAAGACTTCCCTCTATTAGGCCGCATCGGCATGAAAGACACCCGTGAACTGGCGGTTAAGTCGACATCCTACTTACTCCCTTACCGAATCCGAAACGACGTCATCGAGATCCTTCACGTGTTCCACACAAGACGTCGGCATCCTGTGACCTGGAAAGAGCCAAGCTAAAAGCGGTATTCCAGCTCATGGCCGCGATCACCAATCTTGCCGCGCACCCAATTATCCTCAAGGCCGTGGCTTGTTCGGCGGCACCCAGCCACGCACCCAAGTTTCCTCAAAATGCTGGGCACATGGTCGAGATATAATGGAATTCGAAATGGTAAGTCAAGAGGGGTTTCTCCAGTCGACCTGTGGAGCCCTAGACTTCTAGCTTGAATCACGGAAAATCACTGCATGAAACCAAGAAACAGTATCGGCAATGCATGGAAAACCACCCGCTCAGGAGCATGGGCAAGCCGAGGTTTTCATTTTCAACACCTGCTTTCTACCTTGATATTGCTACGACAATGGGCTGGGTTGGCACCTTCTGGATTTCTAATACCAGAAGGCGAGGAAGATTGTGTAATTGAAATGATCGATTATAACCTTTGGATTCAAATAAAATCCCGAAAGGAAGGCGCGTTTTCTAAAACAGAAATTAAAAAAATTCTACATGCTATAGAAGAACGCGCAAGTGATTGTGCTAAGAGCAACCGAGGAAAAATATCTATAATTTTAGAAAGGCCATGCAAAGACATTAAAAGCAAGGAAATTGATCTATTGTTCGCACCAAAAACGACGAACATCGTTGTATGCAATGATCCTGAGAAAAAAATCATGGAATTGTTAACGCGACATTTAAAAACCGCTGAGATAATAGCCGAAGGGATCTTAAGTGACTTATACAAACTTGTAGCGGATGCAGCAGCAGCTAATGCAAGTTTGGATTTCATACAGAGACGTAGAATTTCCGTAACAGAGGTTGAGAAGCGAATTTTTGAGCGACTTGAGGCTGAAGACCCCTCCGCTATAGATGAAGCTCTGATTTCAGGATCCGTTCTGCCTGTTGATTTTGTAACCCCATTGGATGAACCCGATTTCTACCAGGGTGTCAAAGTAAAACCTGGCCACGTTGCTTCCGGGCTTGTTTTCTCTCGTCCTAAAGTTGCAAAAGAAGTGGCAGAGTCACTCAAGCATAATAGGAATCTACTTGTCACAGGACCCTCGGGAGCCGGTAAGTCCTCACTTCTGTGGCTTGTTGCAAACACACTTGAACGGGATGCAAGATGGTTTCAGGTCACTGGGAATTCTACTGCAGTAGACGGCCACGGCATTGCTAGGTTTATTCGAGCCCGTCAGCCATCTGAATACTCTCCTATCGGTTTAGCATTTGACGAAGTTAATCCAACAAATAGTGATCTTTGGAACTTCCTTTCAAGCGAGTTGCGTGGGCTACCCTCTGTCTATCTTTTCGGATCCATACGACAGGAAGATGTATCTCTTGTATCGAGTCATTCAGAGGTGAAGCTTTTTCAGGTAAGCCTTGATGAAGAACTAGCTAGAATAGTATGGGAAAAATTGAATTTAAAGAAGCAGACAGTTTGGGAGCATTGGCGAGAGCCCTTCGAACAATCGCAAGGTCTTATGCTAGAGTATGTTCATATCTTGACCAAGGGAGGTCGTCTTCAAGCCGTCATTAGAGACCAAGTTAGAGACCGACAGATTAACAAACGTGATAATGAATTAGCTATCATTCGAAGCGCAGCAGTGATCTGTTCTTATGGTGCAGAGGTTCAGGTAAGCAAGCTGATTTCCATACTCGGTATCAGGCCTGACGATGCCAGCAGGGCTCTTTCTAGACTGCTGGACGAGCATTTGCTCAGAGAAAGTCGGCCTGGTGTTTTAGGCGGGCTTCATTCCCTTCGATCGGAGGCTCTTAGCAAGGCTTCGCATGATGAACTTATATTTAGTAGAAAGGATTCATTATGGCAAAATCTTTCAGCGGTTACCACGGAGAGCTTACCTAGGCTATTGCATGGGTTATTGCAAAATAAAGATACGGCAAGCGAAGCCAGTATATTAGCCAAGCTGGCGCAAATACTAAAGAAAACTCCTGATTCAGAATTATGGATAGCCATTATAAGCGGCCTTGGACTGGCGACCTTAGATCATCATGTTTCTTCCTTAATGGAAATACTTGAAAAGCAAATGATCCCAAGAAACTTGTGGAATTTTGCTTCGATGTTGTGTGATCACAGCATCGATCTCTCAAGCTTTCCTGATTCTGGACACTGGGGAAATACCAAAGATGCTGTAGCTTCTTTTCGTTCACTCCCAAAAGAGGATCTCCGGTATAAATGCCTGGAATACCTTCCTTGTGACATTGCAATTCCCCCCTGTGTAAACCTGAAACAGGCCAACGAACTCCTGTCGTCTCTTGCCCCTATTTTCGGGAATGAACAAGCTCCAACGCAAATTTCATTTGAATTTCTTGGTGGTGATTATAAAGAGATTCACGAAGTTGCAGCTCTTTTGTCCTCGGCGTATCTATTTGGTTCCGAAGTAGCCGAGCAGATACTTGAGCAATTCGGTGGAGAACAGAAATTATTTTCATTATTTTACTATCAAACGCCATGGATGACTCGGCCCATTATTGAGCCGAATGGACCAAATGGGCGAACGGTTCGATCTGACTACCATTATTGCGGAGGGGTAAATCCCTCTGATCCCCACAGCGTAATCGTTGACGTATGCGAGACGCTGATAGCTATCTCCCCTGGTTCACAGTCAGCTGCATCTGAGGTTGTTAATCCTGATGGGAAGCCTGTACCCGGTTGCGAAAGCTTGTCTTGGTCTAAGGATATTCCTAGGGTAAATCTGGCGCCAAAAGCTCGTGTATCATGGAATACTGCCTTCAGAAAAATCCTTCTTGGAAAGTCTGCTGCCGAGAGCCTAACCTTTCATTCAAATCAAGTAGCGATTTTAATCAAGCGAACAGAGAAGATTTTTCGTCTATACACTGAAAAGTGGATAAGAAGCAAGGCGGTCACCGGTGGAGATACTATCTCAGCGGAGATAAATGATATATTAGATTGTGTAGACAGGTTGGCTGGATCAGTTCCAGGAGGCGTCTCTACTGAAATGACTTTAGTTTTCTCTAAAGAATACAAAATGGATCGCTTTGGGTTGCTAGTGACACGCATTCTAGGTAATCTAACAAGGAGAATGTCTAACTCAACAGAGAAGCATGAAAGAATAAATTCGGCCGTTTTCGCTTCAACTCTCGCTTCTGAAGTCCGCGAAGGAATAAACTCAGAAGTTTGGCGAACTATTTCTAAACCACCAAAGACTGAACTTGTCGCTTTGGGTGATCGCCTAAGTGATGTATCAAACATCCTACACGAGATGGCAAACAGCTCTGACCTTCTCTCTATTCAAAAAATTGTAAAGTCATCAAAAGTAACCTCGTATGGAAAAGGTATTTCCAAAGCTTCAAGATACTGCCTGTCGTTATCCGAAAAACGTTTTAATATCCTGTTTGAGAATCTCAAAAAAGCGCTTAAAAAGAAAGGCTGGAATACTCGATGTTATTCTCGAAGAATTAATGAGTCTGACTGCTTGATTTGGCCTCCAATGGAAGTTTCTATCCTTGTGGTTATTTCGTGTTACATCGAAGAACAATCCTGCATAGAGGATTGTTTTTCTCTAGGGAAAAATATCCTAGGGGAAACTTGGCAATATAGTGTTGTACCCGTAATAAACAACTACGCTTTGCCTGCATTAGCTTTACTGTCTGGCCCAAACGGGCCTTCACTGGATTTTGATTATGCCAAACGCTGGAGTGACCGCATTGGTTTCCCATTAATGCAGCCTGTGACACTTGATTACTTTAACCAAACACTAGAAACAGCGATTCAAATCTCTGGCCTGTTAGCGTACATCGACTTTGAAAATCACCATTCAGATGAGTTGGATACTCTAACAAGTCGGCTTGATACTTTAACTGAGAGTTTTATGCTTTTTTCAGAGTCAATCTCTACCCTTGAGTCTGAGAGTGTCGACTTTTCTGATCCTTATGGTTATCTAATTGATATCGTAAGAATGGTCAACCAAGAGTACGAGGCAAAGAGTCGCAAGCAAGCTATATCAAGCCCGATATGGAGCAATGCTAACAGCATACTTTCTAAGGAGCTAGACGGCGATACAATAGAGCTGGCAGTTATGCGCATATTGATTCTACAGGCGGAATGCAAGCGAGCAGGCTGGATATCAAAGAATCAATTAAACACCACACAATAAAAGCAACACAAAACGATTTCATTTTCAGGACGTCAAATGCTAGTTGGCCCTTCCGATTCCTCTGACAGCCCGAAGGTCTTCCCCCTAAGGTTAATTCTTTTTTCTTTTTGTCAGCACAGATTTCGCTATACTCAATATTTTTGGCAGGTCAATTTCGTAGCCATTCCCTTTGATTTTTTTTATTTTAATGACACCATAAAGAATCTCAAACGCCTCTTCCTTTTTCACAGCCTTTGAATACCCTATTGAATCCAGAAGCACATGATTTGCGCTCTGAACTTTTGTTTTGGAATCAATTATCTCGGGTCTTAAAGATGAGAACTCCCTGATTTGAGACTTAAAATGTCTAACTTGTGCTTTTGTATGCAAGCTACATATTTTTAACCCAGCGTGCGAGAGGGTTTCTTCAGAATTACTATCAAGAAGGGGGAGGTTTAAATATACCCCAAGCATGCAGGCTATTTCCCATAAAGCGCTTTCTTTATCTGTAGGCCAGGCTGTAAAAATTATTTTTTCATCGAAATCCGATAGCTTTAATCTTGCTTTTAGCCCGTTGTCTTCAAGAAACTCAGAAAAGTACATGAGATACATCTTGCAAATTGTTGCAACTTCTTTTGGAAAACTGAATGAGACTAGAATTTTCTCTTGAACACTTGCTTCTTCATAGATATCTAGAATTCTATTAAGGCTTCTTTCAGTAGCGTCAAGCAGCTCTTCAATGCGATAGTCAATGATTTCATGATCACCCATTACCCAAGATATACATAGTAAACTCTTTCCTTTTGTGACAGATATGTCAAACAAGCTAGCTTTCAATTTAGGCTCGATATCAAACAAAATGGAATCAAAGAAACTAGAGAGTGTGTACCTAAATAAATAAGACTCTTCCTCTTGAAGGGACATAGTAACTTTTACATCCTTTGATTCCCTTGAGATATCCAAATCTACGTACCCGCCCTTAACAAGCCAGCACTTATAGTCACGCGGGTAGATTGACTGAAATTTATACCCTTTCAGGTCCTCGAAACTGATCGCGCTTGTTTCCATGAGCTGTGAGTCCGGTGATATGGTTACTTCGTACTCGCGATCCCTGATCTTCATAAAGTTGCTTTCTCCATGTTTACAGTACGAAATCAAGCCATCCTCCTGGAGACTCCCCGACGCGGAGTGTGGATTTCCTCTCGGTTCTTTGGCGTCCCTTTTTGCCAAAAGGGGCCAAAAAAACTAAGTCGCATCAAGAAATTAAAGATGCGGAACATTTTTATGAGACAAGTTGTCTATGAGGCGGTCCCCATTCAGGTGCCGACATTATCGGCATAGCGCATATTAGAAAAGAGTCACCCTCTCTCCTAACCGGTCCTCAACTTTTTGAGGAAACTTGGGAGAGAGTTTTGTCCAGATGCCGACCAACTCCACTCCCATGCTACCCAAGCAACCTGACTTTTTTGACACCCTCCTTTTTTGGAAATTGGCGTGCTAGACTATCTGGCGCTGGTCTGAGGCCCAGCTTAGATTGAGGTCAGGTGGTTAAATGAGTCAGGAGCGAATTTACCCGATTGGTATGCCCGGCGAGAAGTGGGGCGAGGCCGAGCGGGCCAAGTGGCGTCAGCAGCAGTCAGTGAAGCGGTCCTATCAAGAAGAGGTATTAGGCAAGCTTGAAACCTTAAAGGCACATTTTGATATCGAGCGATATGGCGCGCTTTCCTATGACTCCGATCGCTATCCGCTCTATGTGGTTAAGTCTCGCAATTGGGATGCGACAAAACCCACCTGTCTGATTACCGGCGGGGTGCACGGTTACGAAACCAGCGGGGTGCAGGGCGCGCTCCGTTTTTTGGAGACCAAGGCCGCTGAGTTTAGCGCCCATTTTAATCTGATCGTGGCGCCCTGTGTGAGTCCGTGGGGTTATGAGACCATAAATCGTTGGAACCCCTACGCGGTTGATCCCAACCGGTCATTCTCGCCGACTCAGCCTGCTCAGGAAGCGGGCTTATTGATGGATTATGTGGCCGGTTTGAACCTGAAGTTTACCGTGCATATTGATCTTCACGAGACGACCGATACCGATAACTCCGAGTTCCGCCCGGCCAAGGCTGCACGCGATGCGGTTCCTCTGAAAGTGTGGCATATTCCCGACGGATTCTATACCGTTGATGACGCCGATAACCCGCAGGACGGGTTCCAAACCGCCGTGATTCAGGCGGTAAAGAAGGTGACCCATATCGCCGCCGATGAGGATGGTAAGATCATCGGTGAGCCGGTGACACAGCCAGGAGTCATTCACTATGCGTATAGCCAGCTAGGACTGTGCGGTGGGTTTACTGGAGCGACCTACACCACCACCACCGAGGTCTATCCCAACAGTCCCCAAGTAGACGGTGAGAACTGCATCCACGCACAGGTGGCTGCAGTGACCGGCGGGCTCACCTACGTGAAGGATCAGTTTCGTGCCGATTAACAAGTTCGCCTTCTTCTCAACAGCTGGTGTAGCCTTTTGGCCAACATCTGAGGGAAAGTTGAGGAATAGGTTTAAACAGCAATGGCTAAAGCCTTGTTCGGCTGTGCCGAAACCCTGAATTCCTATCAGGGATTAAGAAATTGGCTCGACCTAAGCTCTGTATTCTTTCATGGATAACCCTTGGGGGATTCTAGCTTTGGTGTTTTTTTTCTTGTTTTTTTCTGTTTTACTTCTTCCCGTGGTATTTAAGAGGTATCTTGCTGACTAGGAGGTTTCTGTGGTAACTATTTACTGTAAGGACTTTGGTGATTTACGTCCGGAAAATCAAAGATTTAAAGCTCAGCTGGCTGAACAGCCGGATGTTTGTAAAGAAGGCTCTACGAAGGTTGAAGCATTGGGTAGATTACTTGTCGGTCATCCAGAGATACTAAATATAAAGATCGAATATCTTGATAGATCGAGAGCTGAAGACTCTTCCACTACCTGAGACATTCTCTGTAAATGTCATCATCAAATCAAGATATAAATCCCTGCCAGAAGCCCGACTGTTGTCAGTTGTGCTTCTGGCTTTTACTTATGTTTAAGGCATTGACTCGAACTAAGATGACGGTAACTTCTAGTTAATAGTTAGTGATTCACGACTCTAGAAATAATGCGAGTTGGTTCTTTGGATCTGGTAGACCAGTGAAGCTTTATATCCTGACGACAGCTACGACATACACCTTCCCTAATTAAACCATCGCTATTTGAGTCTGATCGGCAGATATGCCACCTAATATTTTTATGTTCGCAATTGGCCGATGGGGTTATGTTTTTCCAGAAATTAATCATTGCGGAATGAAGAAATTTTCAAAATTGGGCTAACCGAGCTTTTTACAGGTGTTATTATGATTTGGCCTTGCGGGCTACTTTCGATTTGGAAAACATCGCCGACCTTTAATTCCGACCTACACTCTGGAGGTATAGTGAATCGAAAACCCTTTCCCAGTATTTTATAGCTTTTGTAGCTCATGAAAACAAATAGATATATGAAATGTCCGATCTTTTATGCTTCAATAATACAGCTCTTTTGGTTTTAAGTCAAATTGGTTGAATGGTTTCAGCTTGACATCAAAAGATTTATATTTCTAATTAGTAGAAACGTAACTATTGGAAATAAGCTGGCCTCAAAAGAAGCCTCTTGTTATTTTGATCAAAGCAACTGACAGCTTCGACAATGCACCTAGTATAGCTGCTGCCAAAATAAGCGGTCTTGGTGATTTTTCTCTAGAATAATACTTCAAGACACCGACCGCTTTTTCGCTTAGATTGTTGAAAACCTTCAGATTCAAAGATGTGATGGAAAAGAGATAGAAAATGATTGATGTGAAATAAGTGGAGCCTCCAAACAAAAGAACAAACTGCCCAATAGCAACGCCTTTGTTTGATGCAATCGCGCCATGATTTAACCACTCCAAAAAAATAAGCAAAGGAAGTAAAGCAATATCTCCGATGCTATTCACATAGTCTGGAAACGGTATTGCAATATTGCCGCTAAATAAATTGAACACATTCACAAACAAAGCAAATCCCAATCCCCACAACAACGTAGTGAAGACATAATCAATCAATGTCAGAGCAATTGTTCTAATTGCACTTGCTTTTACTGCATAAGATAAAACCCATCTGGTTTCCAATAAAGAAAAGTAATCAACGATTAGGTTGACAAATATCACCAAAAACACAACAAACACTGGATGTATACCAGACCGCGCCCCTATCTCTTTTGCTGTCAGCTGGATATAATACAGTATGTTATGGGAGCCAATTCCGGATAAGTCAACAATATTAACGATCGTGCCCATGAAAAACATTGCAAGAATTGAGCATATTATGGATCTAAATGCACACTTTAAAGAAAAATGCCTAACACCGTAAACGGCATTAAATATTTCTGTTATCTTTTTCGGCAATAGACCAATTATTTTCGATGTCGGTAATTCCTCAAGAGATCTCCACCATTTAATACAAATATCAAACACAAAATTCATATCTTTCCTGAGGCCAAGATAGGAGAAATCAAGCAAAACTATAAATGGGCAAATACCATAAAATATTAGATCCGATAATGCTTCTATTTTCTTAATATCCATTAAATCGCCTCTATGAATATCTCGCTGTCTTTTCGGCTATGTTGACTGGAATCATTAGGGTATGAGAGTAACTTTGAAGATCAAAAACGCCAAAGTTCCTTCGAGGGACCAAGGATTTCCCCAAGTTCCAAGTTCTTCATACTTCATGCGGCTCGCCAGCGGGATCGGGGTACCGGTTTCGATGACGGCCTGGTGCCCCCCCCCCAATTTTTTCATAAGGATTGGAGGAATCCGACATGTGGCCGCCGTTGGGTCAACCCGATCTAATGCATCCAAAAGTGCCAATTAAACAATTAGACCATTGATGCTTTGTTCCACGCTGTTCGGCCCTTATTATTGACTGTAATACTTAGCCGAAAACGTTCCCCCTCAAGGTTTTCCTTTGAAGAAAAATCCAAACTCTGATCTTTTGGGCTATATTTTTCTTCATCTCTTGTCCTGAAAGCAGAAAGGATATACTTTTCCCCACTTACAAAAGTAAAGAAGCATTGCACGTTGACAGACTTACCCCATACACGGAAATCAAGCACTCCCTCATAATCTCCCGCTGGAACCTTCCAATTATAATCCCGAGGTTCTTTTCCCATTTCAAGTGCTTTATTGAAACTGAGTGGACCCACTTTTCGCCCCCCCCTAAAGAAAGTTTATCCTATTGTATCAATTATCTTTCATAACACAAATCCGTTTGCTGGCTTCAACAACACCCAGCCTCCATGTTTAGCTCGCTAATCAAACCCCAACTTCTCGGCAAGAGTTGGTTCAGGATTCTTTGCCGCCGGAGAAGCAGGTGGCGCGGCTGATTGTCGGTTTAGATCGGTTCTTCGATTCTACCAGTTTGCCACCTGCTGTTTGTGGTTTTTTGCCATTCCTTGCTGTAATTCTGTAGTTATCTTTTGTTAGTTACCGGTGTATGGCAATTTGGATCTGTTTCAACCTCAAACGGACCCTGATTGGCGTTCTTCGCTCTTGTGCTCATCGGCTGCGGCTAGTTCTGATTGGAGGTCGGCTACCAGAATGCCCAGTTCCTCGCTTCGTTCCTCAAGCCAGCCAATCTGGTCCTTGGTGAAGGCTGCTGCAGACTCATTGTCCAAATCATTAGGATTGATGGCAAAGAAACTTAACAGTGCAATCACCGCGTGGTCTGAGTCGGCGTCATGGAGGATTGAGTTCACAAAATTGTCGCCCTCAAATATCGCTTCTTCATCCCAGCTCTGATCGAAAAGCCGGTAAGCCAGCCGTGATCGGCCATTCCGGGTTTGGTTGGTATCGAATAGTTCGAGCTTCCAGTCACCGCATTCCCAGGTGCGCAGGTGATCGAAGTCCTCGAAATCGATCTGTTTCATCTCAAATTCCTGACACACGAACACCTTCATGACCAGGTCGTGTATGTGCCAGACCTCAGCATCAATTCCATCGCAGTTGCGGTACTCGTAAACCTCGTAGCCCTCATCGTTGCGAATGCTTTCCGGCGCGAAATGACGGAACGGGTCTGATTCGCTGACCTGGTCAAAGTTGAAATTGTGACCTTCCAGGAAGGCGGCCAGGTCCTCCAATGATTTGCAGGCTCTTTGCTCCGATTCCAGGTGAAGGACCGAAGAGGAGGCGTTTTCGATGTCCCAATGCAAATTCTCGCAGGAAAGGGTATCGGGGATGAGGCCATCCTCATGGCTCATGATTAGACTTACTCGGTCATCAACACTCAGGCCTATCACGTTGGTCACGTCGCAGTACTCACACCGCACGTACTCGATCAGGTCATCAAGGGTGGCGCCGTCTTCCTTATCGTAAATGGCGTTTTCCATCATTCTGGAGGCCTGCGCCTCAATGGTTTGTTCGACTTCATATGAAAAGTTACTCATAGGGTTGGTAGTAAAAGAAAAAAGTGGCATTGCTGCCTGCCGGTGGTGGTCGCTTTGCTACAGCACGAGGTTCATGTAAATACCGGCGATTTCCTTGTCCTGAATGCACAGATAGGACAGGGTTTGTCTTTGATTGGAATGACCATAGGCAGCCATTAAAAGTGGGATCGGCGTGTCGCGCTCAGTGCGCTGCCAGTATCCCCAGGTTTTACGCAAGGTATGGCTGGCGTAGTTCCCGGCCAATCCCGCGCCACGGCACCAAGATTTCACCATGTTCGATACCGTGCTGACTTTCAGGGGGCTTCCTGTACGTTCACTTTGAAACAGCCATTCGTGATCGGCGGGGCGTTGTTTTTGAAAAAAGTTGGCGAGGGCTTCGGTTACGGCCTGGTTGATGGTGACGCGCCGGTAGGTTTTCGTTTTGCTGAGTTTGATCTCAAGGTCGTCACCCGGTTTCAATGAGCGGACTTGTCCGGCCTTGATCGAAAGCAGCTCGTTTGCGCGAAAAGCCGTGTTGATCCCCAGCGTAAATAGCAGGAGGTCGCGTGGGCTGCCGCATAAATTGGTTTTGATGGTTTCGATGGCGTTTCGCTCCCGAATCGGCTCGACCTTGATGGAAGAACCTTTTTTGGGATGGTTTGGGTTCCGGCAAATGTTTTTCGTCTTAGCAGAATGTGTCATGGTGTTTTAAAAAAATCAAAAATTGGACTATTTTTTTATATTTCGGTACCATTTTGATCGTCAAAGCCGCCCAAAATACTCTTGTCCGATAGTCTAAGTTTGAGGTTCAGGAGAATGCTCTGTTTTTGACCAAAAACAGAAAAAACCCGTGCATCAAAAAATGAATTGACACATCTTGCAACTTGTCAAGTTGTCGAAATGACGCTTAATGACTGGGCAGGATTGATGAAGAGGTGGTGCCGAAAGTGGGTTCTAATCTCGTACAGTAGGGTCCACCATACTGTACGATCAGGGTACAAAACAGGCGAATTGCCAGTTTTTAACTGGCTGTTCTTCGGTTCAGAAGAGATTTTTTGGGGGGTCATAGCATAAGCCAGTTTGGGCAAGTAGGAATACGGTTCCTTCAGCTCGAACTGTACCTTTCCGTGGTTCAGATGGGCTTTCCCCAAACCATGAATAATCGCCTTCTTTGTGGTGTGGTCACCGTCAAGGAAAACTTGCTTCAACTGGGAAGCAAAATCAAAAAACTCACGGCAGTTTTCCATCCAAGAGGCGTCATTCATTTCGAGATCCAAAATGGCTTTTTCAAGGTCAGCGACTTCCTTTTTGATCAGCTTTCGCTGATCCCGGTAATCATCTTCATCAAGCAACGATCCATCCTCATTTCCTGGTGAGATCTTCAGCTGGAACAAGTTGTGAAGCTTTTGCTGTTCCTTTTTCAGGTTCTTTTGTAAGGCTTCTTTTTGCAACTTTGCCTGGGCCAGTGCATCGCCCTCGCGTAGCTCAAAGGCTTCAAGAGCGCAGTTAAGTACAGCTGAAGGCAAGGTCAGTTCCTCCAAATAAACGGCGACCTGCTCTTCGAGCCATTCTTCACGATAATATTTCCGCTGGTCGCAAGGCGCCCCAAACCGAGCTTTCCACCGGGAGCAATGGTAATACTTATGCCCCTTTTGGATTTGGCCACTGATGGCACTGCCGCACTCCCCGCAGGTCATGGTCCCCGTAAACTGGTAGGTATGAATTTCCTTTTTACTGAACCCTCGGTCCTTCAACGCTTTTTGTACAGCCGTAAACACATCTTTTGAGATCAAGGGTTCATGTTGAATCAGATCAGAGTGAAGCTCCCCCCGGTACCAGAAACAGCCGGTATAAAACGGGTTTCGAAGGATGTTTCCCAAGGAAGATTTGGTCAGCGCGCCGCCCCTCCTCGGCGCACGGAGTCCGAGACGGTTCGCCAAAACCAAGAGATCGGTCAGGCCATGCCTTCCAGTAGCGGCCTCAGCAAACAACTGCACCATGAGTGGCCCACAAACCGGATCAATTTCAATACGTTTTAACGGCCGCCCGAGCTCTTCAAGCATAACCTGCTTCTTTGAATCGAACCGCTTCCCAGAAATTCTTCCTGTCTCGTCGATGTTCAAGTACCCCATCGGTACGCGAGCGGGATACTGGCCCTTGGCAGCCGCTGTTTTCATGTTTTCCTGAATCGTTTTTGAACTATCGTCAGACGACTTTTTGGAGAAGGCGAGCTCAATCTGCAAAATGAATTTATCCTCGGCAGTATTGAGGTAGGTCCGCTGGGGAGTCACGATCGATTTCAAGACCCCTTCATCAAACAGAAAAATGATCTGCCCTGCATCCACCGGGTTTCTGGCGATTCGGTTCAAGTGCCAGACCAAAATTCCATCAGCTTTGCCCTGCCTGAGTAGCTGAAGCATTTGATTAAAAATAGGCCGACCGGGTTTGTACGCGCTCATGTTTTCCTGAAAATGCTCGACCACCTTGTATTTGCGGTCTTGAGCCAGTTCAGACAAAGCCTTGTGCTGGGATTCCAGTGAGAGCATGCCTTTTTCTTCCGATCTTTCCTCGCTTGTGCGTGGCTTTACGGATTTGCGGGCATATTCGATAAGTGCATTCATGGGAAAAAGAAAAGAGCGGAAAACGATCACATCTTGCTCCTGCTGGCTATTTTGAGCAAGTTTTTCTCGCAGCCGAAGGGGATGATGGTTTGGCCTTGTGCATGATTTCCAAGATCTCCACAAGGCTGTCGAGGTAAAGACCTGCCTGCTGTTCTGAGATTGGATTCCCGGTACAGCGTAACCATTCAGATTGAAACCGGCGACAAATTTTGAGGGGGACGTTCATAAGAATGAGGGAGAAACACCAAAAAAGAAACAAAGTCGGCGAAGCCGGTATCAATACTCATCCGCCCGCATGATGGTCATCACGCGAAACGGCTCCTCCTTCAGCGGGTCAACACCGTACTCCATCTTCAGATCGTAGTAGTCGATCTTGAAAAAATACATGGTGCCGCCGACCTCGAACGCGCCGAAATCATGCTGGTGATAGGGATCGTTTTCGACCTGGAAGTGGTCGAACGTTTTGAGTGCATGAAGAATTGCTACCCAATCTGGCGAATTCTGCACGCTCGGTGTCGCCATCACTTTGCCGGGCAGACCAGCATTCGAACCGAGGATACGGAACACATCGTTTTGCAGCGCGATTTTGGCGTTCTGAAACGCCAGCTCAAGACACTGGTGATCACACTGCTCTAAACGATCGCGAAGGGTACCTTGCGTTGGATCGACACCGATCTCCAGGAGCAGGATACGCGACATGATTTCCAAGGCATATCGGGCAATGAGGTCATCGGTGTCCGGTTGCTGTGAAGCCGCCAAAAGGCGATTGGAATATTCAATTGGAGAACTCATAGAGAAAAAGAAAAATGGGGAAACAGGTGATAGTTAACGTGAACAGGTGGAATCATCGCGCACCACGCGCCGAAAAAGCCGAAACCGTCGCCAATAAAGCAGGCATCTCATAAGAAGCAGTACCCAGACTCGCAGGTTTCCCCGACTGATTCCGCTACCGCAGGAAACCCACGATCAGGCAGCTCCTCAAGCGGGACAAGCGCATCAGAAACAAACACCGGATCACGGACGCCAATAGCCGTCCAATCGCGCACCGCGCGATCCACTTCCACAGCTTGCTTCCAGTCTGCCGGACGGTTGAGGTGCATCGCCTGATAATCGTCGACCCGTTGAGCAAAACACGCATTACAAATGCTTCGCGGCGGCAGTGGCAACTCCCTCTCCGAAAAATACTCCGAAACACAACGCCGGGACATCTGAAGCTCGATGAGAGGGAAACGAAACCGGACATACCGCTGCTGGGGTGAGCGCATGCGCAATTGCTCCTCGAAAGAAAACCCTATCCACTTCTCGACAATACCCTGAGGAAGGGTCCGTGACCGAGCAGAGATACCGAACCGGCGTTGGAGCACACGGCGCACCTCGCGATCCATCGGCGCAATTTTGTAATAAGCCGTACAACACCGCCGGAGCCTGCCTTTTTTCCCCGAAGCTGACCGAGTAAAAAACGACGGGTTATCCAAGCGGGTCTTTGAGCCGGAAGCCACCGCCAAAATATCCTGGTACAGATTCGGGCCGGACACCGTGTGCGCCTCAACACCCGCACGCTGGCATTCAGCCATCATCATGGCCACATGGCGGTACGTTTCTGAGTTCTCCATACCGGGATCGGCATTGAGAACGATCAAATTCTTGGGACGAGGAATCTCGCCCCGGATCACCATCCAAAGCAGAGCTGTCGACTGCATACCGCCGGAATAATTTAGCACCGTGAGCAGTGGTGGTTCCTGAGGTACCGACCATCGCCCATCAGAACCCAGCACGCGTGGGCGCAACAAAAAAGAAGCGCGCCGTTTCTTCCAGGCGTTCACGATGGACAGGACTTTACTCACCGGCAGTTGGAACTTCTTGGCACACTCCTCCACCGATGCTCCGGCACAGATCGCACAGATCACCTGAAACGAGCAGTCCGACCGGATCCTCTTGCGAATACCTTGCAGCCAGGTTCGCCGGGTCGCGGCGCTTGCATGAGGGCCGGCCGGTGAAGGGAAGAATCGAGAAGACATGGGTCAAAAAGAAAAATACTCAAACTAACGCGTAATGAAGGATGGTGGGATTTGATCATGGAGGGTCAGATTTCAGCAGCGGTTCCAACCTCCAAAAACCACCGAAAGAACTCATGTTCAATCCTCAGTAACACCTTCTGGCCTTCAGCGACGGGGTTACATACCTCCGCAAAAACAAAACCACTCATGACCGCTAAGTGAGACGGTCTTTCAAGATCTGGAACCGTTTTCCTGAGGCCAGCGACATCGATCTCAAGGAAAGAAAGCACGGATGCGACCTGTTCAAGAATTTCGAGCGCCATCTGATCAGCCAATCGCCAGATACAGGAATCAAGTTCAGTCCTGATTTCATTGCTGATTGCGAGAATAAACGACCAATCAGAATCCGGTCCCAGGTAGAGACTTACCCATTGCCCAGTGGCATCAAACGGATCGCAATCAAACACGCTTGAAACCACATCCTCTTGAGTTTCGCAAAACTCGAGATCGTCATACACACTGCGAAGTATGTGCTCTACCACTAACTCGACGTGGCGATGGAATTGAGTTGGGAGATTTGGGAAATGCTTCATAGATTATCAAAAAAATTAGGTGGCTTATGATGACAGTGGGTGTGTCAGGAAGATCGTGACTCCGCGTCGAAAGTTCGAGGCACCAACACCGTCCACTGAAGGCGGTTATGGCGGATACGCCAGACCACCTTCTCCGGCGGGCACTCTTGCGAACGAAACTCGTCGACTGTGAGGAGGTCGGTCGTCAACGTGCGCTGCTTTGCGACCAGCCAATCAATCGGCGTCGTTTCCACATCACTCAGACCAAGCCCACACTCCCCCAAAACCTCACCCAACTGCTCCAAGACCTCACCCACGATCTGCTGAACCGCATGCTCCATGGTCTCTTGCGACACCATGCGCAACCACGATCGAATGCTTCCGTAGCCAAACTCATCGGGCGTGTAGGGAATTTCCGATTCGCAGCACTCGATAATGCCGAGGGTTTCTTCCCAAGTGAACCGGTTGGGATCGATCCCCTGGATCATCAGAGTGGAAACAAACGTTTCCAGATCAGTACGGGTTTGGAGCGCATCGAGCTGGTCATACAGGTCGATCAAGGTCTCGCGGGCCACGCCTTCCACCATGTGCTTCGAAGACGGCGGCAAGTACGTGCAAATTTTGGACATAGTGACAGGAAAAAAGTCAGAAAAAGGCCCCGCTCTCGCGGCAGACTGAGCTGGCGATTCGGTCTTCACACCGACCGCAGCACCTCATCCCGGAACCGCCGAGGGAACCGGACATACTTCTGCGGCGCAAACTGGCCAAACACCACGGCAGCACACGCCTGAGCCACGATTTCACTGAACAAGAACGCCTGCATGGCATCATCACCTTGCCGGGCGCACCACACCTTCGCCGCCATCACCTCACCGTACACGGCAAAGTTGAGACCGCGCGCAAGATGGTCAGCGTCATGCACCGCCCGAAACTGGAGATTCGTTATGGGCGGGAGTACCGCCTCATTGTGGCGAGTAGTAATAGCCAGAAGGCCAGTACCTTCCACCCCGGCCTGTAATCCCCAGAGACCGCGGTACGGATCATGATCGACGAACTCGACCGGCATCGGCAACGCCCTAAACTCCGCGCGAATGACCTGCTCAATGTGGGCAATCTCTGGAACCGGCTGCGGGGCACTGCTGACATACATGCCCGCAATCCGCGCCTGTACCGACCGCGACAACGGCACACTGGAAACCGATAAGAATGACGAATCAGAATGAAGAGACATAGAAGAACACAAAAAAAGAAAAAGAAACAGTGACCCTGGCATCACGAGGACACGGGCAGGCCCGTCACCAAATGCACCGGCAGGCGGGACCCGACCTGCCACCAACACGTCAGCGGCTGCACCTGCAACTCCGCCAGAGTAGTAAAGAGCATATGCTGGCGGAACGGCGCGAACGCCGCGTTGCCCGCCAGCCGTTCTAGAAGCCGCGCTAACGCCGAAGCGTGCTGGAGCACAAACACCGCGCGATAATCCTGGCCACTCAGAGCATGTAGCGACGCAAACATGCCCTCAGCAAGCGCCTGTTGATGCAGGTTCACCTTTGACAAGACGCGCGACGACTTTTGACTCAGCTCCACCTCCACGACATACACCCCGCGCTGACGTGGATCACTGAGCACGAACACGCTATCAGGAATGAACCGTTTGCCGGACGCAAACGCCGCTTCCGTCGCCGCCTTCCGACGTTGCTGGATCGGCTCGCCATACACTTCATCCGACTTCTCGAAATACGATGCCCAAGTCAGCACCTCATAGCGATCCTGCTGGCGAAACGCTTTTTCCAGCACGATACGGACACTGACCGTGGTCTTGCGGTGCTCGTAATCAAGCTGAAACACGTTCCACGTAGGCGCTAACGACCGCATCGTTGAGTACCCCGGCAGCTGGTCGGCCAAAAAAATAAGACCGTAGGGACTCAAGCTGTACATGTGCTCAATCCGACCGAGCCGTGCCGAAGGCGGAAACGTATGCCGCGTCAAAATAGGTGACGGAAACCGGATGGCACTGAGCACCCGCATAGCACGACGCGCCGCAGGCAACGACCCGAGATCACACAGCACCACCTGCGAACAGGTCAGATAGCGGTAGCGCGCTAACGCCAGCAAGATCGAAAGCTGTAACGTCGTCAAATTCATACCAAGGGCAAAATCAAGAAAAACGGCACCACCCGAAACGGCAACGACCCGAACTTGGGAGCAAACCGACGCGCCATCCGTGATTTCCCGCCTCCACGTCGGGCCAAATCGTCCCCGCCATCACAGGCCCCATAGGAATGCTTCAGGAAAACAGCGCGTACCTGCTCCCATTGGGCCTCCGGCAGGTGGGAAGACTCCGTCAACCAAAACGTCGGCAACTTCACACGGCGATGCGTCCGGCCATCAGCCTTCAGCACAAACGATCCGACCCGGAGCTGATTCAGTTCAGATAAGGGCACTTCCATTTCCGCCGCGAGCGCCTTCTTGGTGGCAAACCCAGCATTCCCCACCACCTTGAGCGCGGTGTTCCCCATGATGGTATCGTGCAAATCCTGGGTCATACCCGACTGCTTCACCATCTGTTGACAGACCACCAAGTGCAATCCATATTTACGGGCTTCCGTAAGGATCACCTGCACATCATCAGTGAGAAACGAAGCCGCCTCGTCCACAATAAAGTAGATCGGCGGAAACTTCTGCTCAGGCCGCCGCGCACGCAAAAACGCATAGGCCTGCGCCAGCGCCGTGATCGTGCGGCCGTAAATTTCCGACACCTCGCGGCCTAATTGCGCGACCGACCCATTAATGAGCACGGTCTTCCCGGAATTGAGAGCCGCTTCCAAATCCCAGGTACTGCGTTCCTGACATAACAGCCGCACAAACATCCGGCTACTGAGCAGCTTAGAAAGCTTTACCCGCAGGGCAAACTTGGTAGCAAAAAGTTGCGGCTCCATAAACACTTCCCGAAAAAACTGATTCATGCCGGAGTTCTTGAGTTCTTTGGCGCCAAACTGGATCAAGTCACGGTTGTGTTCATTCTTGAGGAAGCGCAACAGATCAAAAAACGTCACCCCGCGACCCGTGGCCGCCATCGCCAGCAGCACTGTCAGCATCGGCGTGAGCACGGCCTCCATACGGAAACTGAGCGTGGCATCACCCCGTGCGAGCATGGCCGCAAAAGTGGAAGTGAGGTACTGGGCCAGCACTTCCTGCGTCGCCAGTGAATCCCGTTTCCCGTGCCGATCGAACGGATTGAAACACGGCACGGAGCTGGAACTGAGCACCGGGGAAATGTAGATGAGGTTGGGGTCTTGGTTCCGCCGACCAGCCCGAATAGCCTGCCGAACCAGCGTCGTATTATGGGCGCACTGCTCGGCCAAGTCACCATGCGGATCAAAGAGCAGCAGACTGCGCCGCGTATTGACCTGAGGGATCCAGGGCCAAAGGCCCCAATGCAGCTTGATAGTGAGCAGCAGCAGGTAGAGGAGCTGTGACTTTCCGGCGCCGGATTTCGCATAGACCGCGGCGTGCCGACGGATCGCAGAGAGCGGCAAGAGCCACTTGAGGCGGATGACCGCAATCCATTTTTTGAGGAAGGGCACCCGCCACCAGCCCAAATTTTTGGTGGGCGTGACGGTTACCGGGAACTTTTCCAGGCCAACGAGGAGTTTCCAAAAATTCACGGATCAGAAGGGAAATCAGGAAAAAAGAAGTCGATGCAGGACGGTCATTTTGGCGGTTCGTATGAGAGTCATTATGGAGGTCATTATGGGTGTCATTATGGCGGTGCGTATGGGGGTCATTATGAAGGTCATTTTGGGGGTCATTATGGCGGTCATTTTGAGGGTCATTATGGTGATCATTATGGAGGTCATTATGGTGTCGGTATGCTGTCTGTATGAGCGACATGCATGGATTGGCGCAAGCCGCTTCTCACCAGGTACATACACCATAATGACCCGTCGCAAATATTGTATATATTCTCTCTCCAATATTCCCGCCACACGATCTCCCCACCGACGCAAATCGTCATCGTCTTCCATCCATCGTCCACCACCCATCGTTCACCCGTCATCGTGCGACCACCATCGTCCACCGCCCATCGCTCCCACGAACCTCGCCTCATTATTCAAACCGACCTTCGTGCTGCTCCACAAAATCCTCCAACGAACTCACCAGCCAATCGTCCCAGCGGTGATCGCGGATCACCGTGGGAAGAGACGATTCGCCCATGTTCACAAAGCTGGCCTCCACATTGCCGTGGTAGGCATCCCAATGGTCATGGCTATAGAGCGCTTCAACACCGTGGCCCTCCAAAACCTCATTGACGGCCAATAAGACCAGGCTTACCGCCGACGGTCGGTGGTAACACTGGCGCAGGTAGGTGGTCACGCTGGGGTACTTTTCCGGGTCCAGAGTGCCCTCAAGAAGCCGCTGGACCTGGTCGGCGGCATCGGGCGGAACTTCCAAGAATTCCGTTGGGTATTTTGGGAAAGTGGTCATACAAGAAAGGGAGAGAAGAAAAAACGGTTCATCTGGGCAGCGCTCAGGCGCGGCGCTATTTGGCGACGTTATGGGCTAAATGCAGCACACGATTCACGCCACGAAACAGCAACAGGATCTGGTGTTGCATTTTGACGTAGGTGGTGGAGTCAGGATTTTCTTCTTCCAGGTATGCCAAGAGGTACTGAAGATCCGCAAGACTTTCGCGAATTTCCTTAGTAGCTGAATTTAGTTCGCCGACGGAGATTTTTTGGGTGCTCATGGGACAAAGAAAAAAGAGAAAAAAAGTGGTTCATTCGTGAGTAACCCTACGGCGGCCCGCTGGGTCTGCGTACAAACAGCGGCCGGAGGGAGTGAATAGGCTTCATAAAAAGGGAGAAAAATTTCGCCGATGGCAAATCCCGAGCCTACGCCTACGTTTGTAAATTTGACAAGCACGAACTCAAAAAATGGAACCATTTTGGTTCCATTTTTTGAGAAAATTGCAAAAATTAAGACGAATTTTATTCTTTCTTCACCTTTCTCATGGTTACCGGACCCGCCATCGCGCTTAGAATTGAGCAACTCCTGGCCAAAAACCAAAAAAAGTCACGAATACAGCTTGGTAAGCTGATTTCCACGAACAAAAGGATCGGATCCCGTGGGGCGTGCAAACGAGTAGCTGATTTCCTCAATACAATGCGCCGTGGCCGATGTATGGGTACGTTAAAGATCATTGCTCAGTATCTGGAAGTCACCATCGAATATCTGCTCATGGGACAAGTTTCGCCTCCCTGTGCCCCAGTTAGCAGGGCACCAAAAGTTCGGGAAACGAAGGAATGTTTTGTGGTAACATGACGCGAAAAATCTCCCGAAAGGATACTGGGAAAAAAGAGACCGATTTCCGATGGCTAAAACGAAAAAGAAGCGCAACAAAACTACGAACCCGCACCGTCCACACGTTCAACTCACCGACCAGCAATACCGCGAACGACTGCTTGTGCTGTTAGAAGCGCGCGAAACGCATTACGACGACCAGAACGCCTTCTTCGACCTGAGCGGCGGCCAACGGCAAGCGGTGGCCCAAGCGGAATTTGAGTTGGTCGCTCGACGAGAAAAAATTCCCGTGATGATCGTCCCGATCAAAGGCAAGCCGACCTTGGGGTTCGTGTTTCCTCCTGGCAAAAGACCGTCGCCGCAAGTGCTCGTTCGCGGCCCCGGCGGGGAGATCAAATTTCGATCGCCTGCACCGGAGCAAGAAGAAACTGCTGAAGAAAGCAGTGCGGCCCTGCCGACAGACGAATCAGATCTCGCGCTCTCTGAACCCTCGCGGATCGCGGGCGAAACCATCTAGCCACTCAGGATCGAGGCCGGTACCGAATACACGATCAAGACCGGCGGCGTGAAGAGCCACACGCTGGAATCGGACACTCATGGTGTACCCGGCAAGAAAAGTGGGCACGAGCGATCGCGCCGATTCAAACTCCCGAATCCGGTGAACGATGTGCTGTGCATCTTTCCCCGCGTCCAGATTGAGCAACAGGGCCGAACAAGGGCTCACAGCAACGGCGGGCGAATCGGACTGGCCGTGTTGCTCCGCCAGCGCCACAGAGCGCAGCAGCACCTCGGCAGGAACCGGAAAGGCTTCCAGCACAAAATGCTGGCGCGCGGCGTGGCGTGTGACGAGGGCGCACAGTTGCGCATTTGGCTCAAAGACAAAAAGGGGTTTGGGAATCATTCGCGAAAGAAATAGGGTATAAAAGACGATTCAATTCATATGCGATATCGAGCGCATGATAATTAGAGTTCCCGTAACCTGTCAAGTATACCTCAGATGAGTTGTTCTTCATGCAGCCACTCCGCGACTTCATTGGAAAAGTTGACTCTGAGCTTGCTGCGGAGATCATAGTAGAGCAGCATCTCAACAGAGCCATGGCCACTGGCGTTCATGAGTCTGGTGAGATCGTCCGTCATATCCAGGCCATTGGAAATAAATGAGGCCCGGAAGCTGTGCGGCGTAACGCCGGACTTTTGAGGGAGCACCTTTTTGGCCGTGGTGGTCACGAGATGGTACACGAACTCACCCGATATTGGCTTATGCGGCTGTTTGCTTCGCCGATCGCGCATTGGCCGGAATAGGTAATCGCCGTGATGGCCGTTTTCGGCGCGGAAGCGCAGCAGCAGGGATAGCAGGCGTTTGTCCATGGGGTTTAGTTTTTCTCGCAGGCCTTTCTGAATCGTGGTGAGCTTGCCTTCGACCTCGTCAATCTGTGACCAGCGCAAGGTCGCGGCTTCTTTTCTGCGAAGGCAGAATACCAGCATGCACAGGATCAGCAGATAGTTACGGGTACCTGCTTCGTCCACGGCCGAATTCTTGAGGTAGCGCAGCATGGCCAGGATCTCGTCCTTGTTGAGAAAAGTCGTGTTGCTTTTGGCCTGTGCCGGAAGCGGGTCGATGTACTCGGCGGGGTTGAGCCCTGCGTACCCGTGGTAGCGGCGCAGGTACTTAAAAAAGGATTGTAAAGCGAATTTTCGTCTATTCCAGCTTTTGGGATTTAGCGGCGTGTTGGTCGCGGGGTCGCGTCGGAGTCCCTGCTGCAAATAGCGGAAGACTTGGTCACATAGGGCGCTCAGCTCAATCATTTGCAGTTCTTCAATGGACGTGGTCGACCACGCGGAGAATGACAGGAATCCGGCAACTTCCCGTCGGTACGCGCGCGCGGTTTCCGGTGAACGTTGTTTGCTCAGGAAGGCCTCGAAGGCTTCCTGTATTGAGATTTTTTGGTGAAAGGCCACTGGTCGGAATCCATCGGCGGCAGAAAGCTGTGGGGAGGATGAATCGGGGGTCAACATCTGGTAACTCTAATTATCGGCAGCACGATACAGAGAAACTGGCTGCCGTACAAGTGGGGTTTCCCAACTCATTCGTTGGAGGACCCACATGCGCATCGTCGTCGTCATCGCCTGCTTGGCCTTCGCCACCGCTCTTCCGGCTGTGGCCCAAACCAGAGTTAATACCTCAAAAGCTGCCGAAGCATTGAACCGTGAAGCCGACAAGGCCCAGCAGCAGGCCCAGCGGCTCAAGGCCGAGGAACTGAAGTTGCTCAGTGACGCGCAGCGCTGGAAATTCGCGGAGCAACTGGCAAAAGCCGAACTGGATAAGGTAGATCAAAAAATAGCCAATGCCAGAAAGGAGCAACTGGCCTTACTCTCAGAGATGGTTTGGAAATTAATGAGCGACGATGAGGCCGGATCAATTTTGCAACAGGACCCAGCGCTCATACGGGAAATTCCTGACATCAAGGATCTCATTTCCGAAGCTCCCTGGGCATCGTCGGCGTTAGCCGAACTCATGTTTCAGTGGACAGGCAAGCGCATTTGATTTCCGCCCGTTTCCTCGGCAAAATGAAAGAGCCCACTGTAATTTCAACGTATGCCTGATGAACTCCGCCATAAACCGGAAAAGAATGATCAAATTGAGACGACAGGAGCCGAGCGTCTTGCGTCTCTTCGCCAGAAGGTAAACCGATTAGTCGCACGATCCAAGGATCTTGAAATAAGCCAACAAGCGGATGAGTTCACCAGGGTTGAACGAGCAAAGAAAACCCTTTCCGACACTCGGCGGTCTGTTCAATCAAGGCAAGAATCGGCCAAATCAAAAGGGGTTCAGGCTGCTAGCGATCATGAGAAGATCGCAAAACAGCGGAAGAAGCAAGAAAAGGCGGCTACCGAAATTCGAGAAACCGCGACCATGCTCGATACCGCAAATCTCGTGGATCTTTCCGCGCATGATGCCGACAGCGTGACAGACCAAATGGCCCGGCTTGAAGTGGATGCCGCTGATGCTGTGCAGGTCGAAACCGCATCCAGACATGGGTACGAGACTCATGATTTCCTGACATTGGCGCAAATGGCTGCCAAGCTCGGCCGCCCAGTATTGGAAAATGGCCAACCGCTGCTTTCCGTCCTTTCCCGGCCGGAAACCAAGCATTTCCTTGCCACACTGGCCGCACTCCAGCGCGCCTACAACACCTCAGCAAGCAGGCGGCCAACCGCATTGCTCCGCGAACTCGAAACCTCAGACTTGGCCGCCTTGGTACGCGGCTTTGAGAACCACCTTGATCAAAACCGGCCGGGATTCTTCGCCAGCAACACCTATAAGTGGCGCGACCTCACGGCCGTAGCCGAAGACTTCTTTGAGATCGTCAACGGTCAGCGACAATCAACTGGAACCGAGCTGTACCGGAAGGTCTTCATTGACAAAAAGCTGGACTCCTAAACTAGGCCAACTTCACCGTCGAAGTTGAGGCAAAAGAAAAGTTGGATCTTAGTAGTAGTGTGGAATAACTCCGGTCGAGCAAATTCTGCTATGATTTCCTGGCAATATCAGCACTTACTCAAATACTTTCATTTGGAATGCCTTTCATGTTGCGGTTGTCGTAGGAGGCGAAATGGCGATCTCTCCCAAAACCAGAAAAATACTATGGACAAAAGCCAGGAATCAATGTTCTTTTCCTGGATGTACAATGGAACTCACCTGGGATCTTGATCCTGACAAACCAACCGTAATCGGCGAAGAAGCGCATATTGTGAGTTCCTCAATAGATGGTCCACGAGGAAACGCTCCGCTACCACTTGAAGAGCGTGATGAATACCCAAACCTCATGGTGTTATGCCGGAACCATCACAAGTTCATTGACGACAATGAACACATCTTTACGGTGGAAGCCCTTCGGGAAATGAAACTTGCCCATGAGCTGAATGTAGCCGAAAGAGGACCGTCACTGGAAACGACCCTGGATGAGCTAAAAGAAATGGCCAGGAAAGAAGCTGAACGCCCGAAGCCACTGTGGCAACTGACAACGGATGAATTAAAAACAGAAAAAGCGTACAGAGAGAAGCTTCGCAATCAGTCTTATTGGAAGTTTTTCTCTTCCAGAATCAATGCGATATCGTTAGCCGTACTGCTTCCGGCAATCGCCAGCGCCGTCCTTTTGCGAGGCTTTTGGTCTGTCTCCTTCGCCATTGTTAGCTGGCTGGTTGTAGGCGGCATTTTTTCGCGGAGGTACTTCAAAGAATTAGAATTCCAAGGAATGCAACGTAAAGCGCTAAAAGAGATCGAAATGCTTCTCCGGCAGCATGGTGAGTTGTAGTTTATGGAGAAATGCGAGGGCTCGATCTTTTTCAGCCAAAAGTTATCGCTTAGTAACAATCGATCCCCGTGAGTTCAGCCGCAACTTTGATTGACTCACAGGGGGCTATCGATTCCTGGTTCCCCTTTACCAGCTCCAAGTTATTGATAAGCTCATCGCACGCTACTCCGGCATACTGCGGAACGTACTTGAGAAAAGTTCCATGCGCGACCAGAAGGTAATCAACAGACTGACAGGGCAACGTCGGATCACCATTGAGCACATAGAGTTCGCGATAGGCGACGGCAGCATTCAGATTCGTTATCGCAAAATGAACTGGCTTTTTCTGGTTTCCGTAGGCAGCTTTCGCTCGTTCATAGGCGTAAATCGCTTCTGCGATGATCTCCGGGTCTTTTTGGATCTGCGCCTGTTTGATCAAAACCTCCCCGAGGTTGTTGTGGATCATGGCGAGGTCAAGGGGGGCTTGTTCCCACGTGTAGCTCTGAATGGCTGATCGAAAGACCTCCTCGGCTTCCTTGAGGGTTACCAGATCTTTATTCATCGTTCCCAGATGCATCAGCACAATACCGAAATTACTTTGAGCAACCGCCCAATGGTAGGGAGCTTGCTCCTGAGCGAACGAGGAAAAAAGTTCCCGAAAAAGTTCTTTCGCTTTATTGAGTAGACCAGCGCTTTGATTCCGTTCGGCCATCCGAGTGTAACAGGCACCGAGGTTACTCGCGGTAGATCCCCAGTAGTAGGGAGCCCGTTCAGGCGAAAAAACCGAGAGGGCCTTTTCGGAGTGCTCAATGCCTTTTTCCAAATAGGCTGGATCGGTGGTGCGTTCACCCATCAGGGTGTACACCGCACCAAGCCCCGATTGGATAAGGCCCCACAGGTCGGGTGTTTTATCCTCAGACACGAACTCCAGCGCGGATTCGTAGGTGGTAATCGCTTCTTGGAAGTATTGTGGTTGGAGATATCGTTCACCCAATCGGTATTGAGAGATAGCCAGTCCAATTCGTGCCAGGGCATCCTGTCGATCTTGTCGGCCAGCGTCCACAATTTCCGAATACAATTTGATCGATTCTTCCAGGTACGTTTTGTCGGCGTTGCGCTCTCCCGCAACACGTAACACCCGAGCCAAGTTTCGGCGTGCTTCGAACCATTCCAGGGGAAACGATTGTGGCGGTAAATGCCCAGAAGCCGTTTCCAGCAGAAGCTTGGCTTGTTCCAGGTAGTCATTGTCTCCGGCCAGTTCTCCATGAATGATCAGCGCGCAGGCGACGACAAATTGTACGGTTCCTAATTCACGAGCCGTCCAGTTTTTCAGCAATTCCTGATTGGCCAGCAAATGTACCCCCTTATCGACAAAGGGCTTGATGTCCGCGCGTAAAAACCGGCCTTCTTGTCCGAGGTATTCTTTGTCGTAATGGGCCACCAAAAGCATTTTCAGGACCTGAGCGAGATCTTCCCACAGGAGATTTGGGAGGGCGAGGCTTTCGGTAATCTTAAAGCGGCTCCAGGAGGGTACCTGACGCAATTCCTCACTTGGTGTCCAGTGCAACTTGATGTGGATTTGATTTCCCAGCCGCAGGACCTTCCCCCACACCATGATATCGGACCCATTTTTCCGTAAGATCGCTCGCACAGCGGCTTCGGCTTCGTCCTTGGCAGCTTGCGGGTTCTGATTGAACGTCTCGAAACGATCCTCCAAACGGAGCACTTCGATCCCTGGTTCCTCCAGCAACGTCTCGCAAATGAGCCGCTCAACCTGCCGATCAGGATCGTTTTCAAACCCCGCCACGATGATCGAGAGTTTGGTCTCGCTGGCGTGGGGCAGCTCGGGTGACGCTCCAAAAAAACCGTCGGGAAGGGAATACACGATGATGCCGCCAACGACCACGACTAAAAGTGCGGCCACCAACGTGAACGCTTGAGGTGAAGAGCGGTTGTGTTGCGGGTTTGCCATACCCTGGTCACTGCGCCCTGGCTCGCCTGGGAAAGAGTGAGGGGCTTCTTTAGTCTTGGTCTCGCCCGATGGTACTGATTGCGGCGTTTCGCTGGCCTCGGCGGGAAGCTCTTTTTCAGAACCGGGAGCACGTCCCTCCGTGGGCAAGCAGGGAATGGATTTCACCGAGAGGTTAATCAGTTCAAATCCTTCTTCCCCATCGGCGGTATCGGCCTTGCGAGCGATCCCATTGGTTAACCGGAATTGGTTTCTCAGGGCGGTGTTGATGTTGGAAATACAGTTGGCTGCCGTTGAGAAGTTGGCCTGCTCATTGCCTTTACTGCGACCACCCTCTGGTTGGGTGGCAAGCAAATCACAGATTTCCTTCCAGCTGGTCACGGTTCCTGGGTTTTTGTCTTCGTTCTTGAGAAGGTTTACCAGAACCCTCACTCGTGTGGGACCGAATGTTCGCTTACCGGTCGTCTGCGTGGTGATGAATTCTTGAGAATTGTTCTTCAGGGTAAAAATTGTACTCTCAGATACTTGAGCGAAAAAACACTCACCGGTTTCTGTTAAGGTCACTTGGAGCAGGTCGTGATCACACGTAGTCGGTGTTAGGGTCTCGTCCATGGTAAATAAGCACCTTCATCAGCAGCTTCCGGGTAATGTAAAAGGCCTGAGCCAAATGGTTGAGTTCTTTTTCGTAATCCTCGTCATCTTGGGCTTCACGAATTTTTCGGTTGTAATATTCGTCGCACTCTCTCAATTCTTCAATTACCTTGTCAAGGTCGATTTTTCGCGGAATGTAGCCTTTTGGCCCTTTCGGCCTGTCATGGCAAACAACCCACTTCAGCATCCACGGAAATGTGCAATCTAGGCCTGCCAAAGGTGAACCAAAGCAGCCGTTGTGATCCCGAAACAGCCGTGGCGGATATCCCCACGGATTACCCGCTCTTTCCTCCTCCACTCGTTGCTTGGCAGGAGTTGGTTCAGGTTGAGTTGGTACAAAAGTTGATCCAGGAGAAATAATACGTCCTCTTGAAGCCATAAAAAAAGGTAATGACGCGAGCAGGTTATCAGGGTATGAGAAATAATACAATCGCAAGATCAATAATACCAGCATCTTAGGGTTATTCTTCGCTTGCTTTCTTCTTCTCGCCTTCTTACGTTATAGGCAAGCACGCGGCCTGTTTTTCATTTTCGCCTGAGCGCAAAATCACCCCGTCGCATCGAGGTTTCACATGGCATCAACCTGGCTCACCAGGCGGCAGCTCCGAGTGGCAGCGCAGAACTGTGTTCGAAGCTCGGTGCCTGTGCAGTCCTACCTCAATACCATCCGTGCGCGCTTCGTGCAGCGGCTGCCGCGTGCGGAACAATCCCTGCTGGCCACGCCACCGCAGGTGTTGTCGGCGACCTTTGATCCCACCGTCGAACAACAGACCGCCAGCGGCGAACTGGTCCGCCAGACACCGGCCTCAGAAATATCCCAGCTCCAAACCGCCGCCGACCATGCCGCCGACTACGTGGGGCACGACCATAAATCCGTGCTGGCGCTGAACCTGCTCGAACACTCCCAACAGATCAGTAATGCGCGCCGATACGCCCAATCCGAACACCAGAACACCATCGCCACCCTGCAAGAAGTGCAAGACCGAGAACGTCAAGCCGGACTTTTGGGACAGATGATCGATGCCAACGAATCGTTCCCTTCGCACCTCAAAAACCTCAAACCGCTTTGGCGCAAACCCTTTCCCTGGTTTTACTTCCACCATATCGGCGAATACGTCTTGGCGATGTTCTTCTTCCTCATCGAAACCGTGACCTTGCTGCCGTCCTTCCTGAACGACCAACAAGTGGACATCTCCGACTGGAGTGCCATATGGACCGACCATACCGCCGCCCTGGTGATCGGTATCCTGAGCGTCACCACCGTCACCGCCACCTTTTTGGGATTAGCCCTGGTCACCGTCTTCTTGGCGCACCGGCTGTACCACCAAGCCGCAACCATCCGCGCCCCCAAAACCATGGGCATCGCTGTCATCGTCCTGCTGGTGATGATGTTCGCCGCCTCCTACAGCCTGGCCGTACTGCGCGCCAATATCAGTTCCACCGCCGCACCAGTGGACACCTTCATGGAAACCAGCTGGGACGAAGGTATGGAGACCATGAGCGAACCGCACTCCACACGGCATCTGCATATCCTGCTGTTCACCATTATGACCGTCTGCCTGCCGCTCTTGATCGCGCTGTACCACGTTACTCGCCACCACCGCGGACTCTCTCCCGAGATGCAACACAACAAAGACGAATACCTGCGGTGGCAAGCGGAATACACGGCCTTCCGGCAAGAAGAACACACGTTGCGGATCAAGCACCAACTCCAGCAGATCAGCCTCAACCGCCGCAACCGCTATCGGCAGCAGCTGGAACGCCAGCAGCAGAAACTGGAAAACGACCTCCAAGCACTGAACAAAAAAGACGAACGACTGGCAGGTGCGGGCATGGCCGCCCAAGCAATGGTAACCCAGCACCTGGAAGAGTACCGGCTGGTACTGAGCAAAATCGACCACCACCTGGCAGAAGCCCGAGGGATCTACATGGAAGTCGCCCTCCACGCGCAAAAACCGCACCTGCTGGATGCCGACGCCGAAGCCAAACTGCTGGCACCAAGAAGCATCACCGACCGCTTACTCCATGATTTGGAACCCGTTCCGCCCTCAACTCTGCGCCCCAAAAACGCCCCACCGGAGGTGTAACCGTGTTCTCACGCCTGTCCTTTACCCTCATCCTGTGGTCTGTACTGGTCACTCCGGCAACCAGTAATGACCACAAACCCCTCGTACAACACCACGTGGTCACCACGGAACCCGATCGCCAATCACGCCGCGTAGCCGTGCAACAATTCGTACGTCAGCACGGCCACGCGCAAAACCAACTGGTGTTCTGGCCCGTGGAAGACACCGCCAAAACGACCGAACCTCGGCTGACCATCACCATCCCCAAACAGTTTCCCGCCCCCGTCCAAACCAAAAAACGGCAGTACTACCAGAAAGCGTTACAACTGGCCACGCAGTTGCCCCCCAATCCGCAGTACATCGGCGCATCCCGTTTAGCCACCGGCGCGCACGTACGAACCTCACTTGCATTCCATCAGGCGGGACACCCACTTGACGGCCTCGTCATCGGTACTGATGAGCCCAAACCGTTGCACCAATCAGTGTTACTCGACAGCTCCGGCAGTGCCCTTGAGCCCGCCGTCTCACTGGACTTCATCGAAGAAGTATTCGGACTGTTCCTGCGTGATTCAGGCCTCGTGCCCGGCAGCAGTTTCCGTGTGTACGTGGTCGGCCGCACGCGGGCAGAAACCATGCCGCTGTGGACCTACATCATCGACGATACACCGCTGGGACACCGCTTCCTTACCGGCCTGCAGGCTGGAACAGAGGTAAAAACCCTGCATCTCCCACCAGACCGTAAGCACGCCAGTGCCATCGCCGAATCCATCCATTACCTCGTCTCTGAAGTCTCGGAATACCCAGGCCGCTACCAGCTCGTTATCCTCAGCGACCTTCGTCAAGTCACCACCGGGCAATGGCATTTCGAAAGCTATACCCCGCCACCCCAACGGTTCCTCGCTGACCTCAAGAGCCGCAAGCTGTTGCCGGATCTGCGCCACTGGGCCGTCGTCGCCGTGGCCCACCAACGGGCGAAATCCAACGGCGACCGCTTCAGTGCGCAGGACGACTCCCAACTGCGCACATTGTGGGAAGAAGTCTTCCGCGCTGCGGGGACGCAGTGCCAGATCTTCCGTACACCGGAATCCGCCCTCTATACGCTCAAACACGCATTTCCCGTCGGTACGCCCACAGCAGCGGTACCCGACACAACGACCAATTGATGGAGGTACCTGCAATGGTTTCATGGCATGTCGGCGGTCTCAATCGTGGGTTTCAAGGCCTGCGCGAGGATTTACCGCCTCAGTTTTACCAAAAGTTTGACCGCATTTTTCTGAGCGACCTCAACCCCGAACGAATCGACCTGAACCGTGACCTGATCCAAACGCACGCGCCGCTGGTACCCGTCCGAGGAACACCGGCTCCGGCAGCAGGCCACCCGCAGCCCATGGACCTGCCGCAGGGATCCGTACTGACCATGGCCTTAGACCATCCTCGCGCTATTACCCAGACCATGACCCAAAGCCAACATCGTGGCCCGACGACCCTACACCTGATCGGACGGTCGGCCGAGCAACACGCCGCGCCGTTTGCCCTGATCGCGGGTGTTGAACACGAAGACACGTCCTCGCGAAGTCTGGTCAGCAGCCTGCTGACGGCCTTTGAAACCATCAGTCCCGACGTCGCGGATCGGGTTAACGGGAGTTCCGCCGCGTTTCGAGGAAGGGGGACCGGCCTGCTCGTCACGCGACCGTTTCGGAAACAGGTCAGCCACACTCATGCGCGGCACTTATTGGAAGTAGCACGGGATCCGGCCGACAAAACGCTGGCACCATTGAGTATCTTGCAGGGGCCGGTCGCTGCGCCCTTGGCCGTAATCCCGCAGGCAAACGTGCCAACGTTTCGTGACCAACGCCAGCAGGCCCTGGAAATTTCCGGGACGATTACGCCCACTCATCTTCAGGCAGATCCCATTACCGGTGCCCGGATCGTGGTCGCCTTTGTTTCGGTCGGAGCAGGCGTGGTTTCGTTCCAGGAAATCACGATCACCTCTACCGGCCGTCGGTTCGTCAGTGGGGCTTTCGAACTCAAACGTCCCGTGACCCCTACGCCGCGCCCCACGGAGCGGGCACGGTTTACGGATTAGGCAGGCCCGGTATGAGTTCTCACCCCAACCGTACCAAAGGCGACGAAGAAGCGGTCGCCGTGATCGTCATTGGCCTGGTCTGCGGCGGCGTGTTTTACCTGCTCACGGTCATCATCACCGCCTTCGTCAAAATTTTCCTCGTTCTGCTGGCGGTGACCTTTTCTACCGCCGTCCTGATGGGGATTTTTTGGCGTGTCCGGGCACTACTGCGGAACCTCCTGTTCCGAGGACTCCGGCGACGAACTTTTCTTCGGCAACTGGGCGGTGACCCCGAGGTCGTGCTGCGACTACCTGACCGGAACCGATCACGGACCCCGTTATGAAGGCGCCTTCACCTGAGGCCACCAACGTGGTGTCGATGGAACCTCGAACTCCGGCACCAGCACCTGCACCATCGTCATCACCCTCCGGTTTGGAAATCGCCCGTGAACTGGGAACGCACTCGCTGGGGTTCACGAAATCCTATGTGGAAATGCTCTCCAACATCGCCCGGCCCCCTGGCGGGGCGTTCCCCCAGCCACTCCATCCCGACGAAGTCCGCGTGACCTTGGCCCTCGTCCAGAACGAATGGGCGGCGTTTCGGGCGCAGTCGGACGGACTGAGGCATCTGATCGCCGAGCTGGAAGACGAATGTATTGACCTGCACCGCCATGGCACCCTCTTGCAACGGACGGTTGGGAGTTTCTTTCGTAACCTGCTGGACAGCTCCGTCGACAGCGAACAACACCAGTGGCAACGTCGACTCAATGATTTTCATGGCCTCTTGCGGCAGCTCAGAGCACTGGCGCTGGTATGGGCTCACCGACCAGCGGAGTTTCGCCCGCAGGTGACAGCACCATCACATGTCATCGAGGAATCGTTCCAAGCCGGTCCAGATCACCAGCAACGGGTACAAAACACTGTCGGGGCACAGTACGACGGCTGCCAGGTGACCGGCACCGCCTTGCAGGGCCTGGATATTCGGGATACGCGTTGGACGAGTTCGCGGTGGTCTCACCTGCAGCTGGTCGTTGGGGAACCGCCGAGCTGGCAGAAGATTCGTGGGGCCTGGGCCTCATTCCATCGGGAACTCCGGTCCCTGACGGTCTTGGAAGAAGACCAGGCCTGGAACTCCCGTGACCGGCACTTGGAAGAACTGCAGCACCAAGGTCAGCAGCTGCTTCAGGCCACCAACGCTGTGGTAGCGACCTTATCTTGTAACGGTGCGGAACTGACGCAGTGCCAGATCACCAATTGCCGGATCGCCACGACCACAGCCGCGCCGCTGGAGTTTTTCCGAATCATTCAGGGCACGATCAACGGGCTGGATCTGACGGGTTCGTTTCGGGGTCTTACCTTCGAAGGAATCGCTTCCGCGCAGCGGGTGACCCTGGACCAAACGGTGCTCATGCAAAGCCGGATCGTCCGTTGTCATCTCCTCAATTTGGTCCTGCGCGAAACAACCGTGGCCGATACCGACCTGCTGGAACTGGACGTCCACGGCGGCACGTTTCGCAATGTGCGATTCATCGGCGGTCGTCAGCAGGTAGTGACCTACGCTGACCTGCACCTGAGTGGCACCATCCATTTTGAAGCGGCCATGTCGCAGATACGCTTTGTGCGGCCGATTATCGCGCCTGATACCGTATTTAGTGGACTCGCTCGCGGGATCACCATCGAGGATGCCGCTGGTATGCTTCCCAATCTGGATATTCTGGACTGGCGTATCGTGCAGCTCTCGATAGTGCGCAGTGCTCCGCTGACCTTCCAGCGGTCAATGCCCCTTGATCCGCTGATCGCCAAAGGTCTGCTGATCGTTGATGACGCGGTTCCGACTGCTACCGCCGCCGCGAACGCTGCGGACTCGGAAGCCCCCCCATCGCCAGAGGAGCAGACCACTCCGGTGGTGATCCGCAGTGTGGCCGGGGTGCAGGTGATGTACTCCGAACACGATACGGGCGAATCGGTCCTCAATCGCGCCGTAGCCCGTGAAGACCAGCTGCGCGACATCCTTGCCGGTCCCTGGCGTGCCCGTGTGCTGGACGTGTATCGGTCACACCAGCAAGAACTGACGGCGGTGGGTCCATTACTGGCGCAGTTGAGGTGTGTGCCGATACTGACCAGTTCGCTTCGCCACCTGCTCCACCAAGCACAGGTGTTTCAGGGGTTTACGGATACTGAGTTCTTGGCCGAAGTCGACCGCAGCCTCCTGTCAACGGGAGACTGCGCCACAACCGTGTCCGCAGTACGTGACGCGCTCACCGCGCAGCAGTACCTTCAGGTCGATCTCAGGAAACTGCAGGAAGTCGTCCAGAAAAGACGGCTGGCCTTGGGGAATGAGCAGCAAACGGAACTGGCACAACACGACGTGTTCGGGTTTTTCCTGGAACAGTTTCGCGGGACGGACGAGGAGTTCACCGCCGCGTTTACCACGTTTATGCAGGACGAATTCCCGCACCTCACCTTCGTTCATCCACGGTGGGCACGGCATTGCTGGCACCAGCACCAGCGGCATCACGAAAAAAACGAGTTCTTCGCTGACGGGGTCCCGCCCGACGGCGTGCAGGCCAACCGCCTCAAGATGCGGCAGCTCCAACAGTACTACCAAAAAGAAGGGGCGCGGATTCGTGCTGACCAGTCACTCAGTGACGACGAACGTGCTCAGGCCCTCGAGGAGCTGGAACTCCTTAAAGACCGCGAATTCGCGGCGCTGATGACTGCGTCCACCCCGTCGTCCCCACCACCGTCCGAACCAGGAGGCACTGGCAATGACTCGCCACTCTCATCCACGACGTCGCCCTTCGGTTAAGCAGGCATCGTCGCGCCAGGTGCTGCCCTTTACGCCGCAAGAGGTCGTGCCGATTCCTCTGGGCTGTGATGCTGAAGGTCGTCCGGCAGAACTCACCACTGCTGACCTGTCGACCCATGCTCTGATCGTGGGGGCATCGGGAATGGGCAAATCGGTGCTGATGCTTCGCTGGCTGCTGGCTCTCGTCTGCAGCACGGTCGCTGGGATCGCCTTTGATCCACACGGCAGTATGATTGAGGCCATTCTCCACGAGATCGCGTTCCGGTTCCCGCATTTGGCAGAAAGGGTCTTGATCTGGAAGCCAGCGGACGTGTCGTTGCCCACCTTGACCTACCAGCCACTTTCCGTGGCACCGCACTCGGCTGACTTCCAGAGCGAGATGTTTTCTGCGTCTATTCTGCTGAGCCAAGGGACTTCAGATGTGAACGAATCGCCACGGATCTATAAATGGCTGAAAAATATCGCCTACGTGATCATCTACGGCGGGTTTTCGTTTCTGGAGATCGAGCGGCTGATCGTGGTAACCCCTGACAAACAGGCCAAGCAGGCGCGCCGCGCCATGTGGGAACGGGTTCCTTTGGAATCGGTTCGTCGTGACTGGGAAATGTTTGAGGCCCTGCCGATCCGGGAACAATGGAACATCATGGAAGGTCCACAAAACCGGCTCTCCAAGATCGTGCAAAACCGGTGTTTCCGGCGGTTTCTTGGCGGTGAGGGGACGGCACTTGACCTGCAACAGGTGATCGACCAGGGCTACGTGGTACTGATTGACCTCAATGGTCGCGACATGATTCCGCCCGAGCTGACACGCCTGCTGGGGATTTGGCTCATGAACGATATTTTCCGGCTCAGTAAGAACCGGAATGATCAGGATCCGCATTTGCGGCCGTGTCGGGTGTTCTTGGACGAAGCAGATCGGTTCTTAACGCCGGAATTCGCGGCGGCGCTCGCTGAGTTACGGAAATTCCGCGTGCACTTGACGTTTTGTATCCAGTTCCTGCAGCAGTTAGAAAAAGACGAAGGGTACCTGCTGGGCAGCGTGATGACGAACTGTCTGACCAAGTTCGTCTTTGGCGGCTTGGGCGCTGATGATGCCAAATTGCTCGCCGAGGAACTTTCGTTAGGGTACCTCGATTATCTCTCGACCAAACACACCCAGTACGCCACCAAAGTGCGGCACATCGAAGAAACGCGTACCGTGGTGCAGCAGGCCAGCAGTACCTCGCAGGGGAAAACTCAGACCCTAAGCGAAGGGACATCGACCACTCAATCGCATTCTCGCGGCAGCACTCAGGGGTCAGGTTCTTCACAGGGCGGCTCTACCGGTCACACGACGACCACGACGGAAAGTACCAGTAAATCCCGCTCGACGGGAACCAGCCATTCGGTGACCGCAGGGAACAGTGCAAGCTCGACCAGTACTACATCTTCCAGCCAGAGCCGATCTCAGTCGACCGGAACACAACACTCGTCCAGCACGAATGGCAGTACCAGTACGTCGTCTTCCACATCGCGTGGGCATTCCCAGGGCACGCATGCTTCGAACCAAACGGGCAGCAGTGAAAATCTCACTCATCGCCTGGTACCAGTGCCAAACGGCTATCCTGGGCAAACGATGGGGCAGGTACAGTCCAACTCGTCCAAACAGTCGGCGTCCACGCATGGG
The DNA here is from genome assembly GCA_030429565.1 of Holophagae bacterium. Taxonomy (GTDB): domain Bacteria; phylum Acidobacteriota; class Holophagae; order Acanthopleuribacterales; family Acanthopleuribacteraceae; genus Acanthopleuribacter. Next base: position 102,975 of record JAUIFE010000023.1, read on the forward strand.
ACCAGTTCTCAGACCTCGCAGTCCGAATCACAGGGGCAGTCCGAATCGTCCGGCTGGGCCAAGACGGAGGGCCGGAGCCGGACATCTTCGCTATCTGAGCAAACGGGGTCTTCTCGCGGCACGGGCACCACGCGGTCACGACAGGTATCCCAGGGCACGCAGCAATCGGAGTCGCAGCAACAAGGCTCCTCCCAGGGACGTTCCGAATCATCGCAATCATCGTGGAGTCAGCAGGAATCGCACGGAACTTCAGAAAGCCGTTCCACCGGCACGGCGGAGCAGCGGTCCCAGTCACACGGGGTTTCTGAATCCACCTCACACAGTGAAGGGCGCAGTGAAGTGCCGTTTTTGCGGCCTGTGGAGTACCAGGAGCAGACCTCGGAAACGTTTTGGTCTCATACCGAACTCATGCACATGGCGGCGGGCCTGCTGAAGACGATGGGTGTTGGGGAGGCTGTTTTGCAGCGTCGGGGACAGCGGCCGGTTCACCTCAAGATCACCTATGTGCCGCCGGTGCCCCACATGGGCAAGGCTTCGGCGGTGTTGCTGCGTCGGCTGTATCGTCGGGTTTTCCGGGCTCATGCTCATTGGTACGCTCCGGTGCCGGATGAAGTCGAAGCGGAGAGTGGCGATGTCAGTGCTGATTCGTTCCGGCAGGATCACCTGAGGGTACCGGATGAACAGGCCGAAGACCACGGCACTCTTGATGCCGCCGTGATGCCGCCTGGTGCGGGTTCGCGCAGGGGGCCGTTCGGATGACCGGGCCGTCGCGTCCTTCACCGCCCGTTTCCCGCAGTGTGCGGGAACCAGATCGCGTACAGTTCGCGTTGGTGCCACGGGATCAGGAGATCTTGGCGTTCGTGAATGATTCGCGTTATGCCACCACCTCGCATATCCGGCGCTATGTGTTTCCAGAAAACCGCAGTCCCCAAAGTTGTCGCCGTCGGGTGAAGGCGTTATTCCATCACGGGTATTTAGAGCGAGTACAACCGCTAGTAGTCCCCGAGAAGGGGTCGTCGGAGTTGGCCTATTGCTTGGGCTGGCAAGGTCGTGAGTTCCTGAAAGGCCATGGTGTTGCGGTGAAATCGTTCCAAAACCGGCAGCAGGTGCGGCAGCAGTTTTTACAGCACGCGCTGGATGTGACGGAGTTTCGGGTGGTGTGTACGGAAGGGTTGCGGCGGCAGCAGCTAGTGACGTTGCGCCGGTATGTCGCGGATTTTGAGCTCAAGTCTCGTCTTCACGGTCTCGTGGGGCTTCAACGCCGACGGCTCTACACGGAAGTCGTTCATCCCTGTTCACCAGAGCCGCTGGTGGTGTTCCCTGATTCGATGCTGATCCTTCAGGGACTCGGTGAGTTTGAGGCGCATAAACGGGTACTGTTTCTGGAAATAGATCGCGGCACGATGCCGATCCGACGTTTGCAGGACAAGGTGCTCGGCTACGACCTGTATCACCAGCAGGGCATCCACAAGAAGTTTGCCAATGTCGCGTCGTTTACGGTGCTATTTCAGACGAGTTCCGAGAAACGCGCGCGCAACATCCGCCGCGGCCTGATGGGAATTTCTGGTACCAATCTCGTGTGGGTCACGGCAGTCCAGCAGGTCACAGCGGAAACCATTTTGTTTGGTGATATCTGGCGCGACCACGAGGGCAAGAGTCGGTCGATTTTGGTGAGTTGAACCAAAGCGTGGGTAGACAGTTGAGTTTGGTGTATCGGCACGTTTTTGGGTTTTTGGTGGAGAGCTTCTCTTTTTGCGGTTTCTATACCGCGAGTTTTGAGGCGGAAGGCCGCTTGAACGGAATGTGCGGCATTTCCACTTAAAGTTATCTTGTATTAAATTGATAGCTCTACTATACCTCAGCGGCATAAGAGCATGCAGAGATGATGTATCTCCATTGTGCCCAGGGAGTCCATCAGGTGAATCTCATGCCAACGCTTGACGATCTCCTGAAAATACCCAATACTCTGGGTTTCTACCTGACTGCATCTGGTCCTCAATGATGATAGCAAAAAGTATAGTACAAGGGGCAGAGCCCCTTTATTGATTGATGGGGAGTACCGGAATGTTGCTGTTGATGTTTTTTCTTTGTTCAGAAGTTGAGTTTACAAAAGGGCCTGGCAAATGGCGTGTCGACCAATACGGGATCTACACCGCGCCAGCAATTGATCTCGCCGAGAGCGGAGAGATCGCGCTTATTGATCGTGATGGCAAGGAAATGGTCATCCTCAACCCGGACGGCAGCCTGAAAAAAAAGGTCGGCGGCCATGGGGAAGGTCCTGGTGAGTTTCAGAGTCCGGTCGATGTGACTTGGCTCGAGTCAGAAAAAGTATTCGTGGTCTTTGATCAAGTGAGCAAACGTTTTTCTAAATGGACGGCTCAAGGCGACTTGGTGAAGGAGTACAAAATCCAGACCAACGGGCTCTGGCCGCGGCTTCCTTCCAGCGAGCGGGTATTTCTCTCCCGATTCACTGGTGGCCAGGCCGGTCATAACCCTCGCCTCGAATCACTTGACCTGCGTACTGGTGAATCTACCACCCTGTGGACATACGAACTCCAACAAAATAGTGCTGTGACAGACGGGCTTCATGGCGGAAACCGAATTACCATTATCTTCAGTTGGGACCCCGACATGAGCTATGACATGGGCTCAAACTTTTTGGTGGCCAACTGGGGTTCGGATAATGGCATTGATGTCCTGGCGTTCGATGGTCGGAAACAGCGTACGCTTCGACCTCGGCTGAAAACGCAACCCTTATTCCAAAAGCTGGTGGATGAGGAACTCGAACGGGTTCCACCACAGTACTTGGATATGGTGAAAGCCCAAATGCACCAACCGGAACATTTACCAATCGTGACTCAGCTTCGGGTTGATGATGCTGATCGCATCTGGGTGTTTGAATCAGAACACCAAGAAACGGGAAAAAATGGTTTTGTTATCCTGTCTCCCACAGGAGAGGAACTGGGCCGTGGGCACATTAAAAGTATTCCCTACCAGATCAAGAACCAGTCGGTGTACCTGCTGGAATCCGAAAAGAACAATGAAGATCCCGATGATCGGTTCATGTATTTGTCTCAATTCAGATTCTCTTTCTAGAGGGTCCTGAGTCTTTCTCATGTGTCCCTCTGCACGTAAACGTTCGGCGGCCTTGCCGCTGCATTCCCAACAACGAGGAGTTTTCCATGAAAAAAATGCTGCTGTTTTTACTGGTCTGTTGTGTGCCTCTGGTAGCAACGACCGACACCCGATCAGACGACATCGAAACCGGCTACGAAGATACCCAACAGCGCGACGACAGCTTTTCTGATCGCAAGCCTGAGGTCATTGTTGGTGACCCAGGTTAAACCATCTTTTTACTTATGCGTCATCAAATCCAACAAGGAGTTTTCCATGAAAAAAATGCTGCTGATTTTCCTGGTCTGTTGTGTGCCGCTGGCGGCAACGACCGACACCCGATCAGACGATATCGAGACCGGCTACGAAGATACCCAACAGCGCGACGACAGCTTTTCTGATCGCAAGCCCGAGGTCATTGTTGGAATGCCTGGTTAAGCTTTCTTTCTCGTTCGCGCAATTGAACCGATCAACGAGGAGTTTTCCATGAAAAAAATGCTGCTGTTTTTACTGGTCTGTTGTGTGCCGCTTGTGGCGACAACCGACACCCGATCAGACGACATCGAAACCGGGTACGAAGATACCCATCAGCGTGACGACAGCTTTTCTGATCGCAGGCCCGAGGTCATTATTGTCAGGCCTGGTTAAGCATTCTTTCTCTTTCGCGCAATTGAACCGAACAACGAGGAGTTTTCCATGAAAAAAATGCTGCTGTTTTTACTGGTCTGCAGTGTGCCGCTGGTGGCAACGACCGATACCCGATCAGACGACATCGAAACTGGCTACGAAGATGCCCAACAGCGCGACGACAGCTTTTCTGATCGCAAGCCTGAACTCATTGTTGGCGATCCAGGCTAGTCTCGGCTCAGGGAGTTCCTGATCCTCAATTCAGGAAGCCAAGCTGAGGATGGGCACACGAGTCGTGATTAATGTTGGCGCCAGCAAATAGGCACCGAGCTGAACCTTTGCATTGGGGTGAGCCCGCAGGGGGAAATCTCGACTTCCCCAGTCGGGTTGTTTTCCATCCTGGACCAAGCCCTCCCTGCGTTGAGGCTGTTTCCACGAGGCCCTTCTTTTAAGATCCATCCAACACCGGCCAGCCCTGCTCTCCAGGGCCGGATCGCTAGTAGCAATCAGGCCCTGGAGTTCCTCTCTGAATCAAGGAGATGGTGTTGATCTCTTCTTTTTGTTCCACCAGGCAAAGGGTTCATTTTTTAGCCGAAAAGTGATCGGACTGCGCTCAAAACATTTATTGACAACGCCAACCTGTTTCGGTGACAAGGCGGTTTGGCTTTTGAGGAATTGTAACGCCCCCGGCAGGAATGAGTTTTTGGGTCTTCTGGAAATGTATTCTTCAATCCAGTATTTCGCTGCATAAACCCCTGCGAGATGGCTGAGCGAGAACTCTTTCCCTTTTTGCTTTCGGATGAACCCTTCCATCCGGGCTCTTTCGAACACGGTAAGTTCACCAGTTTTTTGGAACTGTTCCCAGATCTCAACCTGCCACTCGAGCGCTGGTGCATTGATGAACTCCTCAAGATGGCGAAACCGGAGGTACAGATAGGCCTCCGCGCCGCGAGAGTGCTCTTCTGACTCGCGGTCAAGGGTATTGCCTCCGCCACCTCCGCCACCAAGAGCCGAGCCTTCTTGAGCTATCTCCAGCGCGCCTTTGGTCAGGTCAGGAATGCTGTCGCGCCAATTGGGGATCTCCTTCCGGCAGGTCGGGCCGACGATGTACTCGCGCCCTCCTTGCTCATAGATCCAGGCGGAACCCTTTCTGATCGGCGTTCGCTTGTTGTATTTGTCCACACAACGCTGGCAGAACGAACCATCCTTGACGAAATCCTTGCGAATAAGCCGCATAAAACTCTCCACATTTAGAATTTGCCTTCTCAAGGTTTCTTAAGCCTGAGAGTGTTTAAAAACCGCACGTTTAAGAAACGCTGAGAAGTATGCCAGCGTACTACGGCTTTTTCGGGGGAACGGTTTCGCAGAAAAAAGAAGTGGTATTCACGAGATCAGGCAAGTTTCTGATGCGCCACGGGTTATCGCAGTAAAGGGTATAACGTTGGGTATATCGTTAGGTGTAACGTTCGTGGTTATAGGCAAGGTTTCCCCCGATGGAGCAAGGCCATGCGGGGAAAAGCCTCCGGGCCAGGGGTTGTCAGGGAAGCAAGGGGTCTCGTATTTCATGAGTTCGTGTGGTGAGGTCTCCGCGTATGCGGATTCTCACCAGCCGACTCATTCATGAAGAGACCCCAGTAAAAGCTTCCCTGACTCCGCCCCTCCAAACCGCTTTGGAACTCAAGCTACGAGGAGGGACGGAGTCAGGGAAACACCTGACAACCCCGGAGCCCACCATCACGGCGACCGTTCTTGCGCTCCGCGCTTTTTCGCCCAGCGACCGATCGGGCGTTCCTGCCACCGCCCATCACGGCGACCGTTTCTCCCTGCTGCTCATGCCGCCCGGCCCGGCCAACCCACGTCGAGCGAGGACCTGCCGGCCGCCATTGCCGCTGACCATTGCGAGGGCACTATCTCCCTCCAGACGACGACCCTGTTCACCAACCTGGCCAACGGCGCGACAAATGAAGTGGGTACTTGCGAGTACTCAATACTGCTTTCTGCCGCTCAAGTGGTTGGCAGCGCGGTGGTTCCGGTGTATGTATGGGGCTGAGGAATCGCGAAAGCACGGGTCACACGCATCGTGAGGTGAAGCGACTTTATTTTCGGGAGGGACACTTTGCTGGTGCTGCGCGCCTTGAGCGTGTTTGGCAACAGCCGGTGTCGATGGGCGTTTGCCATCTTTTTTCTCTTTTACCCCCCTGACCTATGACCCTGCCACCTGCTGCGGTGTTGACGATCAGCCCGGTGTTATCTGGTTGTATCGCATGCTGCTGACATCATCGGCTCAAACCTACCACGTGACGGCCACGCACCCGCATTCGGCCTCGCTTTGTTCCAGCTTCATCCTCGCGCCATCGGGTTCGCGCGAACAATCCGTGCTTTCCTTGGGAGTATGGCCAGTGGCCATCACCACGGTTCTCTTCCTCACACGTTGCCAACGCCCAGCGTATTTTTTGCGGGTGTCGGCTTTTTTATCCTTTTTCTTTTCTCATATGGAAACTCATGAATTCCACCAAGCTCCCGCTCCAGCACCGTCTCCTGAACCGATTGAGGTTTCTCTGGAAACGCTGCCGCAGGAGCGCGACAACATCCGTGCCTGGCTGAAAGACCTCAGTAATCGCGTCAAGCACTTGGTCAAATCGCAGGCGTATCCTTCTACGAATGCCGCGTTACTCGATGTGTACGCTCAGCTCACCGGCGCCAAAACGTTCCATTCCCGAGGGCAATGGAAACAAGAGGGCTACCGGGTCAAACCGCACCAAGCGGGCTTGCCCATCTGGGGACGGCAGAAACAGGCTCATCGTTCGTCGAAGGAATCGAATGGTCAGAAGAAATCTTCCGGCTATACGTTCTTTCCGGTGGTTCAGGTGTATGCCGAGTCCCAAGTGGAACCTGCGCCTGCGGGCGATTCGTCCGGTGCTGGCTCTGTGTCAGAAGCCGCGGATGCGGTCTAGGCCGGTACTTTTTTCGTTTTTTTTTCCAATCCCATGTCTCTTTTTTCTTCACCGCGCTTTGCGGCGCAAAAACCTGTCCCTCTTTCGTTCGGGAACGGGGCGCAAGGCCGTCTGTATCACGAGGATTGTCAGAAGGTGTTGCCCATGTTTCCGTCAAATTCCATCGGTCTGGTCGTGACGGATCCGCCGTATGGTGTGAACTATCGCGATCGCAATGGCCGGACCATTGCCAATGATTCTGCAGATCTTGGCTGGATCGGTCCTGTGTTTCAGGAGATTTTCCGCGTGCTCAAGCCCAATCGGTTTTGTCTCAGCTTCTTTGGCTGGAATGAAGCGCATCGGTTTTTTTCTGCGTGGAAATCGTGTGGTTTCAGTGTGGTCGGCAATATCGTGTTCTGTAAATCGTATGTTTCGGGCAAGCGATATTTGGCCTATCGCCATGAAAATGCCATATTGCTGTGCAAGGGCTATCCCATGTTACGCGGCCCGATACTCAGCAGTGTTCAACCGTGGGAGTACAGCGGAAATAATCTGCATCCCACTCAAAAACCACTGGAAGGGATGAGTCGGCTCATCGAATCGTTTGCGGTTCCTGGTGAAATCGTGCTGGATCCGTTTATGGGTTCGGGGACCACTTGTGTCGCCGCTGCCCGCCGGGCGCATCCTTTCATCGGAACAGAAATCGTCAAGTCGTATTTTGATGCCGCCCTTCAGCGCTTGCGCGCGGTGGCGGCATCGGGTGATCAGGTGGCGGCGGTTCAAAATCGCCCGCAAGTGATCCCGTGTTCTATCCCGTAAGGATACTCAATGCGCTGATCGAGAGGAGCGTTGTACTAGACGATACTCATGATGGCACCAGTATCCTTTTTTCTCCCAAACATACTCGTTTTTCTTGCCTTCGTGGGGGTTTCCCCATAGATTACGGATAACGGTTCTCGAATTACTTGATCATATCGCCTGCACGGGTTTGCTGATTGAGTTTTTTGATGTGTTATGCCATTCACACGTGTTTCGCGCAGAGTGGTACGCTTTTTGTCTTTTTTCTTTTTTGACCATGAGACAAACGGAATCTGATGACGTCCTGTCCCTGATCTTCACACTCAGACATCTGCGTGTTCACTACCTCACCCGATCTGAGAACAGTTCTTCTCCGACACGACCTTCGTGGTGGAGATGGGTTTTGACTTCGATTGGCATTGGGGTTCTTCGAATGCTGCAAGTTTTGTTTTTTGGGTTACCGGAAGACAAGCGTTGGGGATCATACGGATGGTATCCCGCGACCAAGTCCAGACGTCGCTAATCTCAAAGACCCTTCCCGACACCGGAAGGGTCTTTCCTTTTCTTACCTACAGGAGGTTTTTCGATGTCACATGGTCATGTTCCCGCTCAACAAACGAATTACGTTCTCAAGCATATCTTGGTCGAACTGGTGCTCAAGGTTCGGCTGCTGTCGGCACCACAAGAGGTCGATCTCTTGATTGACGAAACGCTTTCCAAGTTTGATCGTGCCTATCACGCTCAGGATGAAATGCTCACAGAAAAGCAGGTCTCCTGCCGCTGGCCGTTTCTCGATGTTCGGCGGCTGCAAAACATGCGGTTCCGTGGGGTCGGCCCGCGCTATCACAAGTTGTCCAATACCAAGCAAGGGCGCGTCTACTACCGCGTCAGTGATGTGGAGGCGTTTATCGCTCAAACCCAGCAATTGGAGGAAGAACTCGAAGAAATCTGTCGTATCTCGTGAGTGCTTCGATCCTTTCTTTCCGGTGAAGGCGGCGGCTTGGTTTCGCCGCCTTTTCTGTTGGTGCTCAGCTTGCGGCAGGTTGTGCGGGTCCAACTTTCGGGGAGATGTTGGTGGGGCAATCCGCATCTATTTTTGTCCTCATTAAAATTGCCTATACTGGAACCGACATTTTTTGGACAGCCATAACGTTTCTAGTATTTCCTCACGGTGAGCATGGCAACTGGGCTGCGTCCTGTCTTGAAAGATTTGATCAGGTTTTCTTTACTGTTGTGTTCTTCAGGATAACAAAAGGCAACACTAGTGAAGCGAAATAGGGTATATGAAAATAAAAAAGGAAATTCACAGAAAGCAAAAGTACCGCATCAATTGTCAGAAAACGAACTATACGCAAAAATGAAGTCAGGTTCTCAGCCCCAAGGAAACCAATACATATCACTTCAGGTATCACTATACCTGAGCTTATGCTTTGCATCCTCGGTGTGTACTGAGATTCTTCGTTTAGACTTGAATAGCAGGCTGGTTGATTTTCCACTGGTGTTCTTTCGGCCAAGGCGAAAGAGAGAAAGCTGATTAGACTGATGGATAAATGAAAAATCAAACATGCTTTTGAAAGAGTTTTGAGGTATTTCATGGTCTAAACAATTACAACGGCATTAAGGTAGCATCAGCTTGATAAGATATCAAGCTGATGCTTTAGATTTCTTTTTAGTCTTGGGGGTACATACTGGACAGCGCGATCACATCGCCAGATGAAAACCCATTCCAAGAACCTACTTTTGTATTGAATACTGAATAGTCATCCGTTGCTTCAGTGCCCTCAACATGAACACCATCTTGGCTATCGGTGTGCCTCATACCAATAGTGTGACCAAGCTCATGAGCCATGATGTAAACTCGCTGATTGCTGTTGAAACCACCCTCGACAAACCTATTAATTCTCACCCGGCTGCCAGGTGAGCCACCTAAGGGTAGTTCACCAAGTGCTGCGTTTGTCGTCCAGAGGTGATCAAATTTTATGGTTATGTCTTGTTCCGTAGTGACTACAGAAAAATGGACACTAGATCCTTCTAGGCTATTGAAAGCATTTATCGCTGTTTCTGTTGCCTCTCTCCACCGAGAAGGCACATCCCAATCAAACTTGACTTTTAAGTTCTCCACATCTGTCACCAAGTTATCGTGCTTACGCTGTTTAAGAATATCACCCTGGCACTTTTCTAGCTTCATTTCAAGATTCAGAGCAACAACAGAAAGCCTCATATCGCCTTCATAGACCACCTCTCCACCGTCGAAATGAAGCTGATCAGGATCATACCCTTTGTCAGTTAGGTAATCCAAGATCTCAATCTGTTCAAAAGAAAGATTGCCAGATCGATCCTCCAAAAAACCATCCTTCAACTCTGGTTGAGACACATCCTCGCTAAAATAATCCTGTGCGATCATGCTTGCTGAAAAAAGCAACGAGTACATCAACATTGATTTCAAAAGTCGCATATTAACATCTCCTGTATTAATCAAATTGCTGTCAGGCAAATCATCGAAATGCTTTTTAATCCAAAAATCTACACCTCGTTTGATACCTGTCTTGGTTTTTGTTTAGAAAGAACGGAACAGATCTGAGTGTTTTTTTTGACTAGAAATTGTGCGATGTTATCCAGAGATAAGCCACCCAACTTCCAAGCAGAATTTGGGCATGGGGAAGCCGCCGGTGCTCAGACCGGCGGCGATGTGGCAAATACGCCTTCCACGATGCAAACAAGAGGAGCTTAGGCGTGTCTGCCACGGCTTTTTTTGAGAACGAAAAGCCTCTACTTACATCAACGCAAACCGTTGCTGGTTTTTCCAAAAAAGTCGAAACTTTTTCCGTTCGTTTCTTGCAAGTACTTTAAAGCAGGACTTTTAGGGCGGAATATTTTTTCTGAGACAATTGGGTCGCCGCGTTCCAAACCTGATCACACGGCGGCCAGTGCCAGCGTCTCTTTGCGGGAATCCGCGCCGCTAATGTTCGGTCGCGGGCGCGGGAGAATAGAGCCCCTCATCGTCGCGGTATCTCAAAGGTTAGCGGGTTCGTTGTTGAACGAATGGGATCGTTGAAGATCAGGGGCTCTACTTATATCAACGCAAAGCGTTGCCGGTTTTTCCAAAAAAGTCGTTTTTTTCTGGCGGCGGCCGTCGCGCCGTCACCCCGTGCCCGTTGGCGAGCGTTGCCAGTGGCCTCGAAGTGGGTCCCAAGTCGGCTTGATTTTTCTCGGGTATCGGGTACACTCGCGGCGTTTTTATCCTTTTTCCAAACAACACATGACTTCTTCACACAAGCTCGCGGGAGTGATGCTCGCTCTTTTTGTGGCCTTTGCTGTGGTAAGCGCTGTCGCTCCGGCTGCCTTTGCCATCATTGAAACCAACGGCACTTCTGGTCATGGATCATCCGGTGGAACCGGTAGCGGAACGTCCACTAGTTCAGGAAGCGAAAACGGGGCAGGGTAAACCACCTCAAAGCTTCTGACAGGCCTCGGCAAACTCAGTGAGCCTCTTTCGGTACTTTGGTTCGATGCGGGTTGTCGAGGCCGCGCTCAGCGTCAAGAGTTCGGTACTTTGACCAAGTTGGCAGCGCGTGTAGCCGAGGAAGCCGCCAAAAATTAGGCTGTATTCGTGGTCTGGTGGGTGGATAGCCATCACTCCAGCATACGCCGCTTCCAGCAATGGGAGGGCTTTTTTAAATTCGCCCATCTCCACGTAGCATTCGCCCAACGTGAACTGCGTAAAAAGAGTGCGGATGTGATCGACTCCAAAGAGGTCGCGGCGCGCTTTCCACACGTCTGTCAAGAGCGTTTGGGCCTCGTGGTACCGGCCCAAGGTGATGTAAAAGCTGCCAAGGTTGTGGCCATAACTCAACGTCAGTGGGTGGTGTCTTCCCGAAACGCGGGCCTGCACCTCATAAGTGACCTGATAAATTTCCAGAGCTTGGGGAAATTCCCCAAGAGCTGCAAGGGCTGCGGCTAGATTGTTCTGGGTCTTTAAGGATTCCAAGGCTTCAGTGCCCAATGCTTCCTTGTGTAATTGAACAGTGTCCTCGCCAAAGCTTTTGGCTTCGTTGTAGTCACCGGCTCTATACATCGCTGATTGAATGCTGACGCGGGTAGCTAACGTTGAAGGATGGTGCTTTCCAAGAAGCTGCTCTTGCCTGGATAGAATCGACTTCAAAATCGTCAACGATTGCTGAAATTCTCCTAAATGGGTTTTTGTCCGAGTAATCCCCATTAGCGTTTCCAGCGTTCTGGGGTGATCCTTACCCAACAGCTCGGTTTGTGCCGCCAACGCCTGCTCAAACTGCTCCAGAGCTTGTTGGTACCGACCTTGGTTCATCAAAGTTGTTGCCAGCCCACGCACGCATTGAGCAGTCAGGACCGGATCCTTCAATTGACCACGAAGATTCTGGTACAGCCCTTCGGCTTTTTCGAGTTGGGCTTGTTCGCCAAGAGCATGCGCCCGAAACAACTGAGCTTTGAGCCAAGTGACCGACTGCGGCTCTGTCATCCGTATGACCTGATCACACCGCGCTTCGGCTTGCGGGTATTCGCGCTTTTCCAAATGGATCAGCGCGTGCAGCAACATTGCTTCGTGAAGGTGGGCGGCCGTGGGGGCAATTCGTTCCAGTTCCTCGGCCTGGAACTGAGCACTCTCTACATCGCCGCGACCGAGATAAGTGGTGGCCAAGGCCTGCCGGATATCGGCCAGCACGAGTGGATCATCGCCAAACCGTTCCTCCACCACCTCAGCGGCATAGTTCATCACATCCGGCATGGTGACCTTGTTTCGGTCCTTGAAGGGGCTGGCAAGCACCAAGGAATCGGCAATAAAATCCCGTGTTTTGATGGCCCGCTCAGCGTAGAATTCGGCCTCTTTCCGCGCAGCAGCTTCGGCGACCATACGGTCCAATGCGAAAATCAGCGCCGCAAACACCAGCACAAATACTCCTGCTCCCGTAACAACCGGCCGCCAATGACGGCGCAGGAGCTTTTTGGCAAAATACCAGCGGGTAATCTTGGCGGCCTTCACTGGCTCAAAGGCCAGATAGGCCAGCACATCTGCTTCGAACTCAGCCACCGATTGGTAACGGTCTTCAGGGTTTTTGGCCATCGCCTTGAGCACAATCGCATCCAAATCGGCATCAACGGCGGGATTAAGCGACGACGGCAGCGGCGGGTCTTGTGTGCGTATCCGGTCGAGCAGATCAGACAAGACATGGCCCGACTTGCTGGGACGGAACGGAGCGCGGCCAGTCAGCATGGCAAATAGCAGTGAACCCAAGGCGTACACGTCTGTGCGCACATCCAGAGGTTTCCCTGCTTCCGTCTGCTCCGGCGCCATCCACTGCGGCGTGCCCATAACGTTTTGGGTCATCGTCAACGGCGCGTGGTCGGCAGCAAGCGATTTATGAAGCCCAAGGTCGATCACCTTGGCCAGCGGCTGGCCCTGTTCATCCGGCATGACCAGCACGTTGGACGGTTTCAGGTCGCGATGCAGAACGAGTTGTGCATGCGCCGACGCAATACCGCGACAGACCTGCAGGAACACTCGGCACACATCCGGTATCGGCAACTCATGTGCCGCACAGTACTCATCCACCGGCAGGCCGTCGACGTACTCCATGGCGAACCACGGCCGCTGATCGTCTGTGACACCGGATTCGTAAAGCGTGGCGATATTGGGGTGTTGTAAATTGGCCAACACGGAAATCTCCGCAGCAAACCGCCGTCCACGGCGCGGGTCTTTCCAGCCGGAACTGAGCACCTTGATGGCGGCACCTCGACCTTGGGTCTGGTGACTGCCCAAATACACCCGACCCATCCCGCCAGCGCCCAGCTGATCAAGGATCTGGTACGGGCCAATCCGATCCGGTGGTGCTGGCTCCGCATTGGAAAGCACAGACAACAGGCCCGCGTCTTCACCAGCCGCTAAGCGGTCAACCTGCTCCAGCATTTTGGCGAGGTCGTCACGAAAAGCTTTCGGTACCGTTTCCAAAAACGCGGCACGGTCAGCGGCCGGAACAGCTTCAGCGGCATCGTAGTACTTCTTAATTGCGCGCCAGTACTCGGCGCGGTCGCCCTTCATGCCGTAACGATCCGGTCAGCCAGAAACGACTGGGCAAACACCCATTGCCGATGCACCTGCGTGGTACTGAGCTGGTACTTGGTAGCGATCTCACTGAACGTGTCGCCGACGATGCGATCCACGGCAATCTCAAAACACGAGCTGTCCATGTCCTTGAGGTCGCCCAATGCCGTCTGCAGGTGCATCACGGAAGGCGGTGTCGATTTACTCGCCAACAAATTCTCAAAAGTTGCCGTGGCTTCCTCGCCGCGCTTTTGCGCACCGCGCCGTCGCACTTCATCGACGAGAACCGTTCTCATGATTTGGCTCATGTACGAGAAGAACTGCTGCCGGTCAGTAAACTCCACGCCCTCAATATTCTGCAGCCTGAGGTAGGCGGCATTAATGAGTTCGTGCGTCTCCGCGACGGCGCTCCCACGCCGCACCCGCCGCGCGCGGAACTCCAATTCCGTAAACACGCAGTCAATCACGGCATCTAGGCAACTCTTGTCGTTTTGCGTCTGCCAACGTTGCAGGAGATCGGTGATATCCAACAGCCCTCTCCGAATCGTGTCCCTATAGAGTATTGCGGAGTCTGACGCGATTTCGGCTCATTCGCAAGAAGAGCTTTTTTCTGGCAGCGCCATTTCAGACGGTTTTGGGCTGGTTTTCATGAGGTCCGATTTTGACGTATTTTTTAAGCTGAAGAAGGCCTGGAGCCCGAAAGCCCCAGGCGGTTACTGGTTACGGTTCTTGTGCATCGAGCTTATCTTGCAGCTCCAGCAGTTTTTTGGCTTCCTTGCGAACCCAGGGAAACTCGTGGTTCAGGTACGGCTCAACCAATTCACGCGGCACTCGTGCCTTGAGGTGACGAAGCGCATCAAGAACGTGGCCCACTTCTTCACCCTCTTGAAGGATTTCGATTAAGATACCGGCGGCCTCAGGGTGTTTGGTCTTGGCGAGAGCAGTCATGACCATTTGACGGGCAGACCCAGCCGAACGGTCTCGCACAATCGTAGCCAATTCAGGGAAATACTTTTTGTGCGCGACGGCAGCAAGCGCATTGCCAACAACCCAACGGTAGTCTTCTTCATTTTCACCAGTCGACTTCTCAAATTCCTTAATGAGAACTTCCGTAGCGCTTTTCGCCCACGAAACCGAGAGGGTACGGACAATGTCCTTGCGAAGAGGGTCGTATCGAATTTTCGGTAACCACTTAATAAGAATGGGTATTGCATCAAGATACTTGGTTTTTCTATGTCGAAGATCTTGAACAGCAACGATGTTGAACCCACTCTCATTCAGTTCATCCAACAGCCCTCTGCCAGCGGCCAGGTATTTGGCCTTGCTCTGGTCAATATGTAGCTTGAGTTTGATGTCCTGAGGAGAAAGGTTTTCACCTCGATCTAAGCGATCCAGATGCTCTTGATAGTAGTTTCTTTTGGCCATCGGGAACCTGCAATATGGCGTTATGGATACAGAGAAAGCCTGGAGCCCGAAAGCCCCAGGCGGTTAGTGGTTACGGTTCTTGTGCATCGAGCTTATCTTGCAGCTCCAGCAGCTTTTTGGCTTCCTTGCGAACCCAAGGAAGTTCGTGAGTTAAGTGCGGTTCAACGAGGTCACGTGGAACTCTGGCCTTCAAACGCCGTAGCATATCTATGACGTGACCAATTTCCCCATCATCAGGCAGCAACTCTAGCAACACCGAAGCTGAGTTAGGGTGCTTGATTCTGCCCAGCGCCCGAATGACCATTCTCCTGGTATACCCAGCCGAGCGATCACGAACAATAGCTGCAAGCTCTGGAAAATGCTTTTTTTGAGCAACCACTCGTAAAGCGTTCCCTACGTTAGCGCGGTAGTTCTGGTCCTTCTTTGAGGTTGACCTATTGAATTCATCTATAAGCAGGTCTGCTGCTGGTTTCCCCCAAGGAACTGTTAGCGTTCGCACAATATCGTTCTTTAGGGGCTCATACTTAATTTCCGGCAACCATTTCATCAAGATAGGGATAGCGGATGGGTATTTCTGACCGCTTGTTCTCAAGTCCTGAATTATGGTGATATCGAAACCATTTTCTTTAAGTTCGCCAACAACACCTCGAGCGGCAGCATTATACTGTGTCATGCTTCGATCAACGTGCTCTTTGAATTTGATATCCTGAGGAGAGAGGTCCTCACCTTTCTCCAAGTAATCAAGGTGCTCTTTGAGATAGTTTCTTTTGGCCATCGGGAACCTGCAATCTGGCGTTATGGATACAGAAAAAGCCTGGAGCCCGAAAGCCCCAGGCGGTTACTGATTACGGTTCTTGTGCATCGAGCTTATCTTGCAGCTCCAGCAGCTTTTTGGCTTCCTTGCGAACCCAGGGCAGTTCGTGAGAAAGGTGGGGCTCTACTAAGTGACGCGGAACTCTGGCCTTGAGACGTCGAAGACCATACATCGTGTGCCCAACTTCATCGACTGCCTTTAGTAGCTCCAGCAAGACACCGGGAGCATCAGGATGTTTGGTTTTTGCTACGGCGCGGATCACCTTCCGCCTGGTCCAACCAGCAGACTTGTCGCGAACGATGGCGGCTAATTCAGGGAAATACTTTTTGTGAGCGACCGCTTCGAGAGCATTGCCAACAACCCAACGATAACTTTGTTCTTCTTCTCCATTTGCTCGATGAAACTCTTGGAGAAGTCCTTCCGTAGCAGCTTTGGCCCACGGCACTGATACAGTTCTCACAATGTCTTCTTTTAAAGGCCAATACTTGATTTTCGGCAGCCACTTCATCAAGATTGGTATGGCTTCAGTATACTTTTTTCCACTTGCTCGAAGATCCTGTACAGCAGTGACAACAAAGCCATTTTCACTCAGCTCGTTTATTACTTCACGTGCGGCAGCGTAGTATAATGCCCGACTTCGATCAATGTGCTCCTTAAGTTTTACTTCTTGAGGAGTTAGGTTTTCTCCTTTTTCGAGGAACTCCAGGTGCTCTTGATAGTAGTTTCTTTTGGTCATTTGATCCTCTTGAGAATAATCTCGCCTGTATCGATGAGTTTTTGAAGTGGTTCGCTGAGTTTTGTGTCCATTTTTACATACAGCGTAAAAGTATACTGTCGTGTCTTATCTTTTGCGAATGAAAGATATTCTTTGATCTGTGTGGATAAGTGAACGTATTTTCCGCCTTTCGCTTCCCCAATCGTTTTGGCAACCTCATCAAGAAAATCCGGCACTCGAAACGATGTTTTACCATTAAGAATATCGATATGCTTGGTATTATTTGGCAACCCAATCGAATCCTGGAAGGCCATGCCTTTCTTAAAGTTCTGCTTGAGCCTCGTTGCTGCCGCCGAAGCCGCCATCAGCATTTCATCGCCGTGCTTGGCGAGGAGCGATGCAGCTTCACCAGCGCCGCCAGCCGCCTTGATGGCCGTACCGGCCCCGCCGGGCACACCAGGAATCAAGGTCGCGCCCAGGTCGAGGGCGATCCCGCCCGCGTCAATTGCCGCCGCACCCCAGTTCCCCTGGCTGATGTTGTCCACCGCCGAGACCACGCCGATCCCGATGTTGGCGATATCCCAGAAGGTCTCCAGGGCCTCGCCAGTGGGATCGTATCCGGCCAACGGATTATGGTGGGCGTAAGCGTAGAGATTATAGCTGGTCGGTACCGCCGCATCAAAGTCCCGACCAGGGTCTGGCTGCGTGAAACACCCCGCCTCAGGGCTATAAAAACGCGCACGCATGTAGATCATGCCGTCGGGATCCTCGTCATGACCGGTAAACCCATGCGGGCCTTTGTAGCGGTTCTGACTGATCATCTGGTGCCCGTAGGGCGCGTAGAACTGCTGCTCGGCGCTGCTGAGTTGCTGGGATTCCCAGGTGAGGACGGGGTTGCCCTGGCGATCAAGCATGCGGTACTGCTGGGCCGTGTCCACCGATTGGCCTTTGGCAAACTGGGTCGTCTCGATGAACACCGCCTGACTGTTATGGGTCACGTACTGGCGCCGTTCCATCAGCGTCCCGTTGTCGCCGCTACTAAATTCCTGATAATCCTCCTCCGTGACAATGACCGATCCGGCATCACGCAATGAGTAGGTGACGCGACCTTCCTCAGGACGGATACTGACCACACGATTGCCAAAAGCATCGTAGAAGTACTTGGCCGCCAGCGTTTCTTCCCCAAAACCACGCGCCACGACGGCACCGGTGGTGACCTGACTGGCACGGCCGTCACGACCGTAGTAGTGGTTGCGTTCGTTGGCGTACTGCAGGCGACCCAGCCGGTCATACACACTGCCATTACGCGGCCGGTAAGGATCGCTTGAGCTGTAACTGGCAGAAAAGGCCGGTAACGAGAAACTGTGCCCACCTGATTGCAGGGTCATGCCGGAACGACTGCGGAAGTTCCCTGCGTTGTCATAGCCGTAGACGGTGCGTTGACTGCCGACCCCGAATTCGTCCAACCGGCCGAGTTCATCGTAGCCAAATGACACATCCATGCCGCTAGGGAACAGCTCGTCTTGGCGGTGGTATCCCGTCAGGAAGCCAAACGCGTTGTATTGGTACTCAGACGCATTAATCAGCGTTCGACCCATCGCTGGACTCGTAATCTCGAACCCTGCCGGACGAGAGAAATCGTCAAAGGCCACGATACGTCGAGCTTGAGTGGATGAGGCCTTCTCCAACGAATCCAGATACTCAGTGAGCGCCTTAAACTCCGGCGTCTCTTGCAGCGGCATCGCCGTAGCTAACCGCGTGTATTGCGCCGCCCTGATTTCCTGCTGGATCCGCGCCAAATACTCCTGTGCCAACGCTTCCAGCTTCGGATTCTCTTGGATAATGCGTGACCAGCGCGGCAAACAGTCATTGCTCTGGCAACGTCCAGCATCCATATACACGAGGAAGGGTTCACTTTCCGGGTTCCAGTAGCGGGTACTGCTCACCACATTCAGAAAGTCAGGACCGCCGGAGCGCTCAGGCCCCCAGCCGTAGTAGACCTGAAACTCCCGATGGGTCTTGGCATAGGTTTTCAGTTGCACAGCGCCGCCAGGATGCTGGATCTCACGGGAGCGGCCGAGGTAATCATAGGTGAGCTGCAAGTTATAGGTGCGGTACCCCGAAGGCGGTGCTTGCAAGCGACCACTTTGACTGAGGCTACCAGGGTTGATCCGTGGCAAGCTGAAATTGATCACCTGGGGTTGGTGTTGGGCGTTAAAACTGCTGTACCGGTAGGTCACGGGCGCGGCGGCGGTGTCCTGGTTATAGGCCGTGGCTTCCGTGAGGCGGTTATAGCGATCAAAGGCGAAGCGTTTTACCGGCCGCAAGGTGGTTAAGGACGCGTCGAGACTGGAGCGGCCCTCTTGCAGCACCAACCGCCCAAGCCCATCGAAATGGTTGACGTACTCATAGGCCGGATTGGGCATGGTTCCGGCGTATTCGCCGATCTGTAACCCGCGCCCATCGTAGGTGTAGGTGACGTCCTCATCCATTTCCGGGTGCGATTCCCACATGAGCTGCCCGAGCCAGCTCATGACCTGCTGCCGCTGATAGGAGGCCTGGTTATAGGGCCGGATGGTGACCAATGTGCCCAGCGCATGCGGCGTATGCGTAATGACCGTTTCGTGACCGTTGGTCGCAGCCCGCACCACGCGGCCGAGCATATCGTGTTCGAGACGTTTTACCTTGGTTTCTCCGGCGACAGGAGTGCGTGAGGTTTCTACGGTGACAACGTGGCCATCGGTATTCCGCGTGTAGTCATAAGTGGTTTCCACCGCGAAACTGGGGGCGTTGTACTGACTCGAAGCGAGTGTTTTCTTGGTCGTGCGTCCGAGTACATCGTATTCGTACCGAAACACGCGAGCGAGCGAGTCCCATTGGTGTTCCAGGCGGCCCAAATCGTCGTAATAGTTGATCACCTCGTAATTAAAGAAGACCCCAAGAATGGGCACGACTTTGGTGGAAAGACGACCCCATTCATCCAGGGTCAGCCAATCGATTTGAACTTTTCTGAGCTCCTCAGGGTTGCCGTCTTCCCGATAGGGTGTCGCCGCCATCAACATGTCAAATTCCAGGTACGAGACCGGCTCGTCTTGCGGCCGGTACGACCAGTAATGGTCGGTCGACAGGTGGTCGTCACTGTAGCGCCACACTTCGTCGGGCCTGCCAGGCCGAATCACACGCGTGGGCCGTTGGTCGCCGTCGTAGTGGTACTCCGTGCGGATGCCGTCTTTGTTTTCCCAGGCCAAGGTCCCGTCGGGATTGATGCCGCGTGTGGTGGCCAAACCGACAGGGAAATCCTCACGGCGCGGGACACCGAACTGGTATTGGGTGTAGGTGATCGTGCTGAGCCCGCCGAAGGTACGACTGAAAGGCAGCCCTTTGCTGCTCCCACTGCTGCCGTACTGAATGGTTTCGGTTTCCGGCTGCGCATCGTTGCGCCAGTACGTTCGGCTCGTGGGAAACGGCACCAGTGGATCGTCATAGGTCAGCGTGGTGCGCTTGAGCACGGTGTCCTGACCGGCACTGCGGCCACGTTCTTCCTGGAAGGTGGGCAAACTCAGCGCGTAGGGATCATCAATCGTGGATTCATGGGCATTGAACTGGGGCGTGTAGCGGTGCGTAAACGCGAATTCTTGTTCGCGGTAATCGTTGCTGCCGCGCGCTTGTTCGCGCATGAGCACCGGCGACAAAAACCCAGTGGTGAAGTTCTCGGTATCCAGGCCCGATTCGGCGCTGTACCACGAGTATCGGTAGGTGCGATCGAGCCACACATTATCAAGAAGGCGGCTGTGGCGTTTGACAGCATGCACCCGGATCTCGTCACCACCGCCATGGCCGCCAATGTGGACTTGGGGCGTGTAGTCCCAGCTTTCCTTCACGAATTTGCCCTGGTACCAGGTGCGTTGCTCTTTGGGCATCCCGACGAGATGGGCAAACTCAAACGTCTTGTAGAGCGTGTGGTGGATGGGCGTATTGAGGTACCGCGTTTTGCGTTCGTAGTAGTCGTCACCCGACTCTTTGGCAATGGTGACATCAATGAACCCGGCACCGACCTCGTATTCGTCATCGGCTTGGCCTTGCTCGTAAGTAAAGAAAAACCAGGCCCCGCCATGACTGAGGGCGCTGATGCGCATGTACTGCCTGCTTCTGGTCTGGAGCTCAAAACAGTCGTCGGCCAGCCGAGTACGGCAATCGCTGTCATCGATATGAATGTACTTGAAGGAAACCTTCGACCAGTCATAGGTCACCACGCCGCCGGTGGGTATTTGCAGCTGCGTAATCAGGGGTTTACTGCCGCCTTTGTCCTCAGTGGTAATAGTAAAGGTTTGGCCTTCAGCAGTACTGACCGTGCGCAAGACGCGGTACTGCCGCGCGCCCATGACGACCGTCTGGTAGGTAAAGGTGCTGAGCAGCTGGGAGGTGGTCCCATAGCGCAGGGACACCTGCTCCGGCATTCCCTGGTAGGCCGAAGACGACCCGTAATACGCGACCTCTAAGCGACGGCCTTCGTCATCCACCAGCGCGGCGATCCGGGCCGGTTCAGGAATGGTGCCGTCGGCATCGAGGCCACCGACATATTCAATGGTAACGACGCGGCCACTGGGTTTGGTGATACGAATGGGGAAAAACAGGACTTCCGAACGGTTGGCGCCGCTCAGGACGCGGCGCTGCGCCAAGAACTCGGTGACCTGCCCGCTGGGTTCCTTGAGGAAATAGTTCTGCTGAGAAAATCCCTGCAGATCCGTGCCGTCGTCTTCCCACGCGCGGGTGATACGGCGCAGGTTCCGGTCGATGAAATGGACATCCGCTTGCTCCGGCAAACAGCCAATCGCGTCACAGGTATCGCGGGCACCGCCGTCTTCCGGTCCGTTTTGGAACAGGATGTCACGACCAAAGACGGCCGAATTCCCGGCCGCATCAACAAACCGGACGCGTTCCCAGTCGGCAAACGCGCTGCCGATGGTGCGATTACGCGCCACGATGTAGCCCAGGTTAAAACTCCAGCCCTGGCCCAGATCGTGACTGGCCGGAGTCGCCGACAATTGGCAGAGCTGGAAGCTGGAGCTGTTGCGACAATAAGGTTCCTCTGGAGTGTTGTACAGAGGGGTCAAGCTCAGGCCCGCAACCCCGATGGGATC
This sequence comes from Holophagae bacterium, assembly GCA_030429565.1. Lineage (GTDB taxonomy): Bacteria > Acidobacteriota > Holophagae > Acanthopleuribacterales > Acanthopleuribacteraceae > Acanthopleuribacter. The sequence goes on from JAUIFE010000023.1 coordinate 124,618, forward strand.
GAGTTTGAGGCTGAGCTTTCCGGAAAATTCATTGACATGGGTATATGGCGCGTCCGTGCGTAACCCGAGCTGGTCAGCGTCGCTGGAAAGCGGTTCGATTTCCTCGCGTTGCGTGGGCAGTTCGCGTAACGAAGCGCGGCTGACTTCACCAGCATGGAGGGGCGAATGGTGGAGGTGGGGGAGGAAGAAAAAACTCAGGAGCGCGAGCGTAAAGCTCGAAAAAAAGGGGCGTTGCATCATCGTGAGTACTCCTATATCGGAACCATAACGGCCGAGGTGCCCCATACGGGATCACACCATCGGCAGGTGAGAAAGGAAAGCGCAAACTGCCGCCCAAATGCGGCATGCTGAGACGCGTTTCCTGAAAATTCTCACGATTCCGAGAATACTCAACTGATCAGACAGCCCTTGTCGCCCTGCCGAAGGTTTTGGAGAGCAGGGGAGCTATAGGCTTCAAAGGGAGCGAGATAGCTCACCAGAAAAAAAGCAGCCGTCTTTCTTCTCAGCGGTCTCCCGAGTGAAGAACGCCGGTAGAAAGTCGGCTGCAAAAGAAAATTCAGATGAGGTTGTACGTAGCGTTTATGTGAGTCGTCAGCCGCTGAAACTGACAGTCACGGCGGATACACGGGAGAAGCGAACCTCTCCACAGATGAAATGGTAAGAAGCGGTGAAAGAGTGCTGCAGGTGCGCCCATCCGCACCTGTTCTCCCCAGCACCCGGATTACGAAAAGGTTCAGAGCCAACCATGACGACGGGCTGTCTTTAAAATTGAGCGATAACGGCGGTGATGTTGTCGGTGCCGCCCACACGATTGGCTTCCGCGATACAGGACGCAGCCTTCTCTTGGGGACTCAAGTGCTCATGAGAAACTATTGCGCAGAGCTTAATGGGGCTGACCAGTTGATGGAGTCCATCAGAGCACAACAGGATCAGGTCACCGGGCGCGATGGGTGTCACCCCGTACACCGAGATCATTTTGGGATCACCCACCGATTGCGTCAGGCGGCTTCCGTACAGGTGCAGTTCGTCTTCCGAAGGCCGGTGTCCTTGCTCACGCATGACCTGCGCATAGTTCTGATCGCTGGTCAGTTGTTCCAGTTGTCCGTAGCGGAGCCGGTAGAGGCGGGTGTCGCCCACATGGATGAAATGGAAGGCATGGTGGTAAAAAATCCCACCCGTAAACGTAGTGCCCATCCCGCTGAGGTGAACATCGGCCTCAGCGGCTTCCAGTATCCGCTGGTTGGCGTGATCAAGCGCGCGCCCCAGGATGTAACGCAGTAAGGAGTTGCTACCCGGATCGGGTTTCGGTCCCCAATGTGGCGGCCAGTGCCACGACCCGTTCTCGAAATAGGCTTCCAGCAAGACTTCTTCCATGATTGTGACGCACATCTGAGCGGCAACGCTGCCGCCTTGGTGCCCACCCATGCCGTCGGCCACTCCGAGGAGGAGTGGCTCAGCGCGACACAAAGCTCGGTCCTGGTTTTCCAGGCGGGTGAGACCTCTATCGGTGTGACTCGAGAACGTAGGCTGCAATTCGAGACGACGGCGACTCCGCGTGGCGGTCTGGGTAAAGAGTTTGAGAATGTTCATTGGATGCTCGCTCAAGGGGATGGCGTGAGCAAAGCAGGGAGCCGTGACCGGTACCGTCCGTTTCCTGGTGTAGGAGGTGGAAGAGAGGAACGGGCCGGTCACAGCAAGAGCTTGCTCAAATGGCACTCTGGCCTCCAGACCGATGGCAGGCTTCGCCCTCGTCTGGCGTGGTCACATCTCGCCAGTCTGCCGACACGATCGCAGAAGGATTTGGCTCGTAAATCCTTTTGTGTTCGCGAAATACACAGCAGTCTGTACGCGCCGACTTCGGCGTGACAGCGAGTATTTAAGGACAAACAAAAAGCGATTCAAAGCAGAAGACACTTGCCCTGTCTAACTCGCTTGGATTACATGAGTAAACCTCGCGGGGCAACCGTGATCACGGGAAAACAGCAAGCACCTCGTAAAAAAACAAGAACGACTCATTTTTCTACCTTCCTGGGCTATGCTAAAATCCGCTCAGTTCTAGTATTTATGCTTCCGTCGTAAATTCTTTTGTGTGGTGTGGTCCTCATAGGCCACCCGCTAGCTCCTTGGGTCGGCCGTCTACGGCAGCGAGCTTTTTTGATATTTACGACCAAAACGTCCTTTCTCTCGATCACCTCTCTTAACCGAAAATCGGGAGGATGATCGGCTCCGGCGAGCATCATGAGGGTGATGCCACGGATCGCTTTATTTTTTTGCGAAAGGCTTTGCAGATGAAAATTCGACGGGTTGTTTTCGTCCTTTGTCCTCTAATTCTCCATGTTCTGCTCGCGCAACCAGCTTTTGATGCCAATGAAGAAAACCCCTACATGGTCGGAATCGCTATTGCCAAGCAGTACGGTCCTGAGCAGGCTCAAAAGTATTTCCAGGCCTGTCACCGCGAGACGGGTGAACTCATGTGTTTTTACGGTCTCGCCTATACTTGGAACATGATGGGTGACCACCAGCAATCACTTGACCTGGTCACGTTTCTGCTGGCCGATGAGCCGGTGCCAGACAACTTGGCGGGCTACTGGTGGATGCTCAAGGGCGAAAACCAGCTCAATCTGCTTCAACTCCAAGAAGCGCAAGAGAGCTTTCGTACTTCGCTTGAGTACTTCCAGAAAATGAATCACGAACGAAACATGTACCGCGCACTGCTCCAATTGGGCAACTGTCAGCTTAAGGCTGGCAACCTTGAGGAAGCAGATCGCTTGATACGAGATGCCGCGTTTCTGGGTCGCAAGATCCAAGAAAACCGCGGTCACCTGTACATCCTTCGATCAATCTCCGCGTACTGTCGCGGGAAGTACCATGCGGCAGAGAATTTTGCCGAACTTGCGTCGGTGGAGTTTGAGGACTATAACCAAGTGTCAATGATCGTCGATTGCAAGGCGTACATCAGTTTGTTCCAGAAAGAAAGCGGGAACCTTGAGGCGGCCAACAAGTCGCTCCAAGCGGCGCTTGAACTGACTCAGGTCTACGAAATCAAGGAACCTGATTGGACCAAACTCGTGAGAGCGTATGTCCAGAAATGCGAGGATCCGGCATTTTCTGAGGCGACGCTCCAACCCTACAAAAAAGCGAAGCGGAATTACTTCATCGATCTCTTCCTGCAAAAAATCGAAAAAGCCAGGTGTCCCTGATATCGGGCCGATCACAGGACTTTAGGAGTACCACTCATGACCAATATCATTCCCAACGCCTACACGGCTCCGTTTACTTCTACGACCCCATTGCCGTCGGCAAAAGGGGAAGGAAGCGAGTTCACGACCACTGAGAACGCGCCGCGTTTTGATGAACAAGATGGGGCGACCCTCAGTGCTGAAAGCCAAGCGTTGTTCTCGTCGCTTGAAGCGGCACAGGGGAACGAACCTGATCCCAATTTAAACCCCGGCGATCCGTCCGATCCCCCTGTGTATCCCTAACCTGCTACGGCAGTGGTATCGCCTGATTAAGTAGTAAATCGGGGGTCGGCAAGGGCGGCTTCTTTTCCAATGATTCTGGCCGATTCGTGGTGAGCTCGTTGCGCCTCAACGTCGGCGGGATAACAATCAGGGGGAAATTCGTCACCTGCTCCATCGGTTTTTTCTGGTGTGTTGTTTGTTGTAAACGTGGGCGCGTATTGAGAACGCCAAACACCACCAAAAGCGCGATGGTGGCTAGCACAGCCACTGGTGCCGCGTACTTCTTTTTTCCAGATCTCGTCTGGCTCTTTGAAGTGGGAAAGGAAATTACCGATAAATACGGTTTCTTCGGCTCGCTCTCTTCGACGGAATCGACCTTCTCAGGTTCGCGGACATCGATGCCAAATGGTGTTTGTTTGGGAGAAAGCAATACGAGGGCCGGTTTGAGTCCCGTAACTTGCGGCCTGCTGACAGACACAAGAGCTGCTGGTTCTGGATCACGAAAGACTTCCGTATCGCTGGCCCAAATACGCTGGGGAACGCCAACATGATGCCAAGGTACCTGTTGGCGAATTCCTTCCAGCAGGAGGGGATTCGTGGCGGCCTTGATTCCCCATGGCAAGTTCCATGTCCGCAAACGCGTCGCCAAAACAGAGCGAAGTGCTTCCGATGGCGGCTGCTGAGGGAAGACACGCCTCATTCCTACGCCCCACAGGCAGGCGATTTCGAAGGCACCCACGGGGATGCTCTGAAGCCAATGCGTTCGGGTGAGACCACCCGAGGACGGAAGAGCGAGCTTGCGGTGTTCCTCTAATAGTTTTTGGGCTGTTTTGGCATAGGGCAGCTGCAGGTGATCCAATGCCCGTTCTTGGGGATTTGGTAACAGCAGTATGTGCAGAAGCGCGCTTAACGCGGATAAGAGCGCTTTCTCTTCTACGGTGTATTGGTAAAGTCCGCCACTATATGCATCATAGGGGCGGCGGTTCATGCCCATATGAGTTGTGACGCGAATGTATTTACCAATGGTCCCGAATTCGGCATCGATCCGGTTCCGGTAATACACTTCGTTTTCTTTTTTTCTGCGCTTGTGTGCGTTAAACCCGTGGTTGGTTCCGATACTCTGGAGGGCTTTCCGATGATTTTCCACATACTGAGTCAGGCCTTTGCGAGAGGCTTCGACAAAGGTGTAGCATTCATAGGGTTTGAGCTGAAGTATGACCGCAAGGGTCTGGAGCTGGTATTTCATGAAACACGCCGTTTTTCGTTGTGTACGATGTTTAGGCAAGAGTACCACGTCGTGTGTCTTTGGCGGCCGGTATCACACTTGCCCTGACGGTTATTTTTTCGCTGGATACAGGAGAGGCGTTTCCTTTCAGATTGGTGCGCCCTGAATGAACTCTTTTGCCAAAAGTTCTCAAGGCAACCATTAACACATTTTTTATCAATATTTTGGGCCGTTGGTTGGTTGCTGTTTCGTGACTTGCCTTGGCTCCATCGAAGGACATGTTTCGTGGCCTGCTCCGTCATCAGCGCGATAAGATGGGCACCACTCTGCCGGACCAGGACGACAGGCTTCTCAGGTTGAAGTTCATTTGGTTTCTGTGGTTTTCCGGCGTCTTTGGAAATTCCGGCTCAATCGATCTCGTGGGTTCTGGGTCAAGTGTTACCTCATTTCATTCCAGCAAATTGCGTCTCAGGACAAATTCAGAATGCAGTTCGTACCAGACTTGCCCTGCCGGGATCGGTTGTTTTTTCGTCCACGGCAAGTGTGTTTTGTTTGGTAGTTTTCTCAGAATTCGATACAACTTCCACAGCGCTGGCTTAGTACTTTCCAAATGGGTACTAATCCGGTCATTACCATCTTCAGCGGGTCGATGTTTTGTGGCGCATCAGGAAAGCCTGGGGAGGAACTCCTGACGCTCATCCCCCTTGAAGTTGAGTGCTCATAGGAACTTCTCGGTCCGCGTCTGGGCTGGTGTTTTTTCGGTGTGTGTATCCCATATTGAGCAACAGTGGATACGGCCGGAACATCACTTCCAGGCGCGGCTTTTTTTGTTGTGGAGATGCTGCGGAGGAGGTACCGCAATTGCCCTGGTCGTATTTCCGGTCGGTCATCAAAAACCAAGCCGCCCGCTCTCGATACCTGGTAACTGGGCACGCCAGGATGCCGGATATCGGTCGGCCTGACCTGACGTGGTCATTCGCGCCACCGTTTTTCGTTATGACCGAATCGAGCAGTGACACGGTGCGGAGCAAGTTGCAGTGCTTACTCGTCGTGAATAAGGTGACGGAAAACATTCGACGGTCACGTCGCCGAGGCGAATGGTGTTGTCCTCCTGGTGAGGGCCAGAGTTCGCAGCCTGTTCCTGAAACGATCCTCCTTCATGCGGTTCGGCGCGCCCATCATCACGCGCAAAACCCCCATCAGGGGTTGGCACCGGTGGCGGCTCCAGGTTGCGCTGTGCTCGCCGGGCTCATTGACGGCAATGTTCTGGTCTGCGCGCACCTGGGAGTCTGCCACCTGTTGGTGTTTCGGGAGTTCAAGCTGCGGCAGATTACTCCCCACCAATCTAGCACCGCACAAACGATCGGCAGCCCCGTCTGGCATCCGCCAACTTTTACTCGCACGACACTAAAACCTGGCGACATCGTACTCGCAGCGAATCCTGGACTTTTTCCCCAGCTCTCCGAAGCCGAAATCCGCGATGCTCTCCTGCGCTACCCGTTTGAGGACATGGACCTTACGGCCAAACATCTGGTTTCGCTTGCTGGCGTGACAGCTTCACCCCAATCGGTGAAAGCAATAGTAGTGCGGGTCAGAGCTGACAAAACCGAATAAGCGAGAGCCGCCGGTCCACGAACCGGCGGCACAGGGCTAGGCATCATGACTATGAGGTGCCGTATTCAGTAATGACCGCGACGGAGGACGACGCTTCCAACGCGACCCGAACCAGCCACGCGCCGGAGCTTGCCCGTCCATTTTGATAACGCCGTCGCCTTCTTCGGGAAACCCGAAACGAGCACTTTTGCGGGCCAAGGCATGCCGGATTTTTACCCTGAGCTTATGTTGTTCCTCAGCTTCCGGCGGCACGGAAATCAGGTTCCGTTCAAAAGCGAACCGCACGATTTTGGCCGGTGTGTAGATTTCGTTGTCGTCCAGGTACGCCAGCAGGTAGTCGTACTTACTGGGACGGCCCACGCCGCGCTTTTGACTGACTCCTGGTGCTGGGGAATTGTGGTCGTGAACATTCTGATAGGTCATGGTTGTTCTCCTCTCGGGCTGGTGTCTACCTCGAAAACCCGCTAACCTTTTCTGAGAAAACAACTTACAAAATCTATTGGCGATATGATCCGTTATCACAATCAAAACGTTCGACCTCAAGAACGGCCCTTTATTTCCAGCCAGGGAGAGAGCTTGGAGAACGGCAACACCAGAAACGAATCGATCCATCAGTTAGTGGCGCAGTTCCTCGGGATCCAGCACTCCGTTCACACGCAGCGCGCCTACCGCACCGACCTGAGGCAGTTCACTACTTTCCTGATCCAGCGTGACCTTGCTCATGGGTGCGTGCTGAGCGTTGCGCCGCGTGACCTTCATGCGGAAGCGATCTCGTTTTTACACCTCAAGGCCAAACGTGATCCCGTTAGTGGCCATATCCTCAACACCAACACCCTCAACCGCAAGCGGTACTGCCTGGCCTCATTTTTTCAGTACCTGCACTCAGTGCATAACTACCCCAACAACCCAATCCATGGGATCAAGGCCTATCCCAAACAGGAAGCCAGCAACACGCCCATTTTGTCCGCCGAGGAAATCCGCACGCTCATCCAGACCCTCTCTAAAGACCGAACAAAAGGGGTCGCCGCCTTCAGAAACTACCTCGTGATCGCGACTTTGTTCCATTTTGCGCTGCGCCGTACGGAACTCGCGGCCTTGCGCTGGGCAGAACTTCATCCAAATCCATGGCACTTTGCCATTCGTCAAAAAGGGAACCGCATGAAATATGTCCCCGTGTTTCCTGAACTCCTGGACCGTCTGAACGAATACCGGTCAATGGTTCCGCAAGGCGACTACCTCTTTACACCGACCCAAAACAATCGCACCAAAACACTCGATAAGCCGTTGTCTTCCAACAGTATTCTCAACATCGTCACCAAGATCAGCAGGCTGTACCTCGGCGGGAAACACGTCACGCCGCATAGCTTTCGGGCATCATTCATCTGTCATGCTCGTGACTTGGGCTTGGATGACAAAACCATCATGAACGCCACAGGGCAAACCAGTACCCGCACCCTCAATTATTACGATATTCGGAACCGGTTGCGGTCAAACGGCGTGCTCTTTTTCCGAGATTGGTTCGTGTAAACCCGCACCAGCACTCCGTTTTCTGGTAGAATTATTCGCGGATAAACAACTCGATCTATTGGTGATAACGGATCTTATCACAATAGAAACGGATTCAACACAGCGGTCGTTTGGTCCAGCAAACCTCTCACACTCGGACGAGACCACGACAGCGCGGCCTCGTCCAGATGCGATTCAGTTTGGCTCCGTCGATGTACTGCTGACGGCGGCGGCAAAGGCCGTGACGAAGTCAGTGCCATACGTAAGGACCAAGCTCCGCTCAAGTGCCTGTCGGAGTAGGGGAATACCCGCTTGATAGGCCGAGGTTTTATCAGGATAGACGATGCCGGTCTTGAGGTCATCGGTCAGGATGGTTTTGCCGCGTTGCTGGATAGCCCATGTATACCCATGGTGAGACCAGCACACGATGAGGGATGGAAGGCCGTCGCCGCCAGTAATCGCCATGACTACACCGCCGTTTTGAAGCTGGCCGGATCACGGTCAATAAGCACCTGCAACTCGGGCATATTCAGTCCCAGCTCCAGCGCGTACCGGCGTACTTTTTCCAGGGATTCCTGCTGGTCAAAAAGCGCGTCCTTCCGCTGCTGCTGTCCAAGGTATTCGGCGCGGCAGGCAAGAATGTAGTCGCACACCAGCTGGAAGTACTCGCGCCGTTTTGCCGGATTAAAGCTGGGGTTGACGTACCCTCCGGTGACACCGCCTTCGAAGCTGTGGTTGAGCGAACGCTTCACCTTGAGGAAATCCAAACCGACTTCGTCCGCGATCGAGGCGAAGGTGCGACGGCAGGCGTGAACGGTGAAGGGTAACCCTACCAACGCGCTCAGTTTCTGCGCGGCATGTCGGTAATGGGCGAACGCCTGATTGACGGCCCGTTCCAGCGGTAACACGAAGGGGCTGATACTGGTACGTTCATTATAGAGACGCTGTAAGAGTTCGGCCGCGTATGTGGAGAGCGGAATCTGGTGATCCCGTTTGTTTTTGGTGCCCTGAAACCCGCCATCGGCAGTATTCACACCGCCCGGAAGCCGGATGATACCCGTCTGGAAATCGATGTACTCCCAGCGCAGGTTGCGCGCTTCGATGCCGCGCATGCCGGTGAACAGGCACAGCAAGACCAAGTGACAGGCGCGCTGCTCAATCACCGTCGCTGGTTGACCGTCGATTTCATTGCGGCCCCAGCGCTCGGTTAGCACTACGAATCGGCCCAATTCAGATGCTGGAATGATCAGCCGTCGTGGCTGGGCACGCGGGATATGCCGCACCAACTGCCGGGCTACGGGCACGGGGTTTTCTTTGAGGATGCGTTTGTTGCGCGCATCCAGAAACAAGGTGGCACAGGTGTTCCACAGGTTATTGAAGAACTTGAGGAGTTCATGCCCTTGTCCTGATGAATTGACTCGGAGCTCATGGAACTGCTGTACCAGCATCTCGGAGGTGATGCTGGTCAGACAACGCCGGTACCAACTCTTGGGGAACAGACAGCGCAGGGCGCTTTCGTATTTGCCCAAGGTACCCGGATTCACGGAGGCCTTGGCGGCGAGAAATTTTTTCATGGCGTCTTCGAAGGGAATTCGTGCCCCAGTATGCGATACTTCGAGCATGGCCAGATGCTGCCGGGGATCAACGCCCTTCTCGCAGAGATTGGCCAGCCGCCGCGCTTCTTGTCGGGCTTCCTCGATGGAGATTGCTGGGAACGCGCCCAGGGTGATGGTGATCGCCGATCCCTTCCGGCCGGAGATGCGTTTCTCGAAATGGAAAGTCGAGCGGGTTTTGCCCACGGTGAATTTGAGGCCACTCGCTTCGCTGTCGCTGATGGTGCCGCGAACGTTTTCTCGTACCAGAGTACTGAGCAGGGTTTTATTAAATCTCTGTTTTTTGCTCATGAAAAATCTCCTTCAAGATGTGAGTCAGAAGGAGAAAAGCGCTTTTCTCTGCCGACATCCCGCCGACAGATCCACTCTATACCGGAAGCTGGCAAGAGCAAAATCGACGGGCATCGGGCACCTTTACAATACACAACTCTTTGTTTTTATGCTGGTTACGAGTATTCTCTAGCACCAGGCCAAAAGTACGAGGAGGCCACGTCCATACCCGCCTCGGAAGAATTGGCGCGCAGGGGCTTGGGTCTTGGCCCAGAGCGGCGGCGCGATGATCAAAAGGTCGATTAGGCGCTTGTTTTAACCAAGATTGGTGTCTGCGAAAGTGCGCCAACCGCCGGCGGCAACGCGCAACCAAGCCGGGAGCAAAGCGAAGGACCC
>JAUIFE010000071.1 GCA_030429565.1 Holophagae bacterium
GCAGGTAGTTGGCGCGCAGAGCTCGATAGGATCACCTCGCCGATGGGTGGCGTGACGACGTACGATTACGATGACGAAACCTATTACCACTACAACGCCGAAACTGGCCTTTTTAACACCCGCGTCATTCGCGGCTGGAAACGTGGCGATCAGGTCTGGATCTACGATTACGAGCACCCTACCGTCGACTCGTTTGACGAAACGCTTCAGTTCTACACTTCCACGCCGGGTGTCATGAAAGTGACGGTCGAAGGGCCGGAAAGCACGCGGCGCCAGTATGAGTTTTGGACTTATGCCGGATCGATCATCAATGGCGAGCGTTTTACGACGTTCGCCCATGATGCCGGTCGCTTGCTTCGGTCGGCTGAATTTCACCAGGAAGTGTGGAATCTCAACGCCATCACAGGGGCGCAATATCGTTTGGCTACCGCTTTGTCGGAACAAGGTCAAATGCCGTCGATCTTTTTCACGCACAGCCTGAACCCGGAAGACGGAAAAGTGCCATTTATTCCGCTTTCCTCAGGAACCATCAATGCGTTTTTACCAGGCGACGATCTCTCTCTCCTCGAGGGCGACGGCGTCAATCCGATGGTTCTCAACCAAACGATCCTCCGCTTTAAGACGCGCGGCGAGATGCCGGCCAACGGTGGACCAGTTTTTGTTTGGACTGAAGATCCCTTCGGTCGCCCCGAGGAAGTCATCAACACGCGCCTCAACCGAAACGCGCCTGAAGGCAAACACATCACGCGAAACAAGTTGACGTACGAAGTTACGACGGCTCAGAAAGCCAACAACCAGGTGTTCCTGGTGACCGAGGATGAGCTGTTTCACAACGGTCCCGAGGCTGACGGCGGTGTCGTGGTTCCAAGCAAAGCTTTTGACGCAGACACCCCGGCATCTCGTGTCGTGCGGGAGTATGACGTTTTCGGTGAACCTACTCGGGTAACCACCTTCGATTTGGTAACGAACCAACAACAGCAGGTAGTGACCCGGCCGAACTACGAGCAGTCCCTGATCATCATTGAGGAATCTGGTCGTGATGTTAAACGGGTCCGTTTTCGTTCCGGCCTTCCCTGGGAAATCCAAATCCATCAAGACGGCGCCTGGGAAATGCTGCGCTCTGCCGAATACGACACTTTTGGCAACATGGTCGCTTGGACGAACAGTCTCAATCAGACTTCAACCTTCGAATATGACAAGGTAAATCGCATTCGCTTCGAGCGTTACCCGCTGATGACACCTTCGGAAACGCGTTACACGATCCATCAAGGTGCTGTGGTTCGCCGTCAAGTGGGGGAAACCGGTCCTTGGGAAGAACTGACGTTCGACATTTATGGCCGCAAAGTCGACCATCGTAAAAGTGAAATCGCCAACGCCCAATATGTCTACGATTACGACGCGCTTGATCGCTTGATTGGTGTGACCCACCCCAACGGCGGTGTCGAATCTCGGCAGTACGATGCCCTTGGCCGTTTGGTCGAGCTGCGTCGGACCCGTGATGATCGTGTCGAGCGGCAGCGCTGGCAATACTGGGACAGTCTCAGCGTGCTTTACACCGATGCCTTGGGTAACCAAACCTTTAAACGGGACGACGGTGGCGATGCCCCCTCCATGTTTGTCGATCAGACCGGCGCGGTGACGGACATCCACACTGATGCCTTCGGCAGGATTGTTCGGGTTGAGCACGGGACGGCGGTTCGAACTCGGAAATACAGCGGCTGGGGCCGATTGCTTGAAGAGCATCACCCAGAAACAGGTTTGCAAAAGTTTGAATACAACGAGGTCGGCGACCTGGTGGCTGCGCGGTTTTTTGCCGACGACAACACCAGTAACAGTCCGCACAAGACACATCGGTTCGAGTATGACGGTCGCGGTCGTATCAAGCGCCAGTACCACGAATCTTCAGATGTCAACAGGCCGTTTATCCGCTGGGAATATGACGGTGAAAACTTGGTGTCGGTTCACAACGAATCGGCCGATCTGACCTTTGATTATGATGGTGCGAACCGGCTTGAGGCGCGTCATTTCAACCTTCGCCAAGTGAATCAAATCCTGACCACGCGGTATGGCTATACCAACGAAGGCCACATGGAGTGGATGGAATATCCGTCTGGCTCCCGTGTGACCCATTCGTTTGATGCCGGTCGACACTTGTCCGGCGCGTCGGTCGCGACCGCGTTTGGCGTCGGTAGCATGGTCGAAGATCTCGAATACGTGCCGGGTTTAGGCCATTCCCCTAATCCTGCGCCTGGCTCCTGGAAGTTGGGGAACCAGGTCGAAGAAGTCCGGTTTTTTGGAAGCTATGGTCGCCCCTACGCTGAGGAAGTGCATCAATCTTGGACCGGCGGTCAACGCTTGGTTCGCAAAGAGCGCACCTTCGACATTCTCGGTCGTATCACGCAGCACATGTCCTTTTCCCAGGGAGGTAACAACCCAAGCCAAGTCGCCGATTATCAATACGACACCTTGTCGCGATTGGTACGCGCCGATTACCGCGATCAGGACAGTGGCTTGAGCCGTTTCGAGGACTACTTCTACGACGGCGACAACAACCTGCTGGCTTATGGCGGCAACGCCGATGATATGCCAATGCAGTATCCGGTTTCGGCAGATTTCAACAACGACGGCAGTGTTTCGCAAGCTGACTTGCATGGCTTTTCGTTTGGCGAAGTTAGCAAAGGCGAAGCCGACTACGCACGCGATATTGATGGCGACGGTCAAGTCACCATCTTTGATGCAGCCAAGCAAGGCCTCAACGTTGCGCCTTTCGCGGAGCCGGCCGTGCCCGTCACCAACCGTTTGGTTGGTTGGGAATTTACGCCAGATGGCAATGTGTCGCGTACGCCGGACGGCAAGCGCTACAGCTACAACACCTGGAACCAATTGGTCGCGTTTGGTGAAAACGAACGCCTGGCCTATGGTCCAGAGAAACATCGCATCCTTGAGTGGCAAGAAGGCGATGCAAGTAAAAAGTTCACACTGTTCAGTGAGGCCGGAAACCCCATTGCAGAATACCGACTGGAAGGCAGCTCGCTGACCCTGACCAAAGAAACCTACTACTTCGGCGGCAAGCCGGTCGCGGCCGACATCTACGAAGCCGAAGGACCGGATTGTTCGGAGCGTGTGTGGTTTCATTCGGACTATCTGGGTTCACCGACCGATTACACCGATGACTCAGGTTCTGTTGCCGGTTTTCAAGCTTTCGCTGCGTTCGGTCAAAAATGGACCGCGGACATGGCCTGTGTACCAATCGGGCGTGGTTTCACCGGCCACCAGGGTTTGGCCGATAGCGATTTAACCTGGATGAAGTCCCGCAGCTATTCCAACCGGTACGGCCGTTTTCTTCAACCAGACCCGGT
>JAUIFE010000052.1 GCA_030429565.1 Holophagae bacterium
GTAAAAACGGTCTCACATCGTTTCACTCGACTCAGAGGAGAGTGGACAAGGAATCCGTGTACCTACAAATACGGTGGGTCCCTTTTCGGTTATCAAGGTGGGTCCTTTTTCGGTTGCCAAAAGCACATGGCCGGCCAGTGCGGGGAAAGCCGCCGCGCCTATGATATGCAGGTTAAGTGCGACATTGTTCGTTCACGGGGCGGCAAAACCTTGGCGCTGACGGCAACCGTCATTAACAACAGCGTCGCCGAGATTTACAACATGCTGCGCATCTTCGCACCGCAAGCACTCAAGCAACGCGGCATCAAAAACACGCAACAGTTAATGGACTACTTTTGCACAATCGAGCCGATCACCACCGTTAGCCTAACTGGCGAAGTCAAACAAGGCCAAACCATTACCGGCTTTCGCAACGTTGACGAACTGCAGCGCATGTGGGATAGCTGCATGATCTCCAAAACCGCGCAAGATGTCGATCTCGCCTTGCCCGAGTACCAAGAAATCATTGAACGGGTGGAACCTACCGACGACATCAACGAATTCATGGACTATTGGAAAGGAATGTTAGATCAGCTCATCAAAAAGGGCGATATCGAAGGTGCTTCACCCAAAGCGGCCGACGATGAGCAAAAAGAGACGGTCGGCATGCTGCGGATTATCGGCATGATTGATAAGGTGGCCTGTTTCCCGCCTCAATGCGGCATTAAAAGCAATCCCAAGTTTGCACATGTCGCCACCAACGTCTTGAAGCATTACGAAGGTCACGACGGCCAACAGATCATCTTTGCCGACCAAAAAGACGTACAACAGGCCCTTTGTGAGCACCTGGTTAGCCAAGGCATCCCCCTTGAAAAAATCGTCATCATCAACGCCGACACGGCCCCGGATGCAAGTGATCGCCTGGCCATTCAAGACGCCTTTAACCGCGGCGAATACCGCGTGGCCATTGGCGGCAAGGTCATCTCTGAAGGCATCGATTTACAAGAAAACACCATCGCCGCGCACTTCCTGAACCTGGCCTGGGAAGGCGGCACCATCCACCAACGCAAGGGCCGCTTAATCCGGCAAGGGAACCGCAACGCCAAGGTGTTCGTTTACTATTACCTGCTTTCAGGGAGCACCGACGATTACCGGTTTCTCACCATCTCCAACAAAACCCACTGGGGTGATGCGCTGCGCAAAACGCAGTCGAACAACCTGAATCAAGGCGTGTTCTCGGAACCGGTTGATGATGAGTTCCTGTGTGCCTTGGCCTTGAACCCGGCAGAAATCCGGCAAGTGCTAAAGAAGCGCCGCAAAAAGAAGGAACTGGTAAAGCAAGCCAACAGCGCGGAAAAGCTGTTCCGCACGCTGTTGCGCTTCGCCAACCCGAAAACGCGCACCCATGCGTTAGAAATCCTCCAAAAATACGAAGCCAAGTTAAAAAAGCTTGAGTTCATGCCTGATTGGTTGGTGGCGGAAGGTATCAAACGGGTGCAAGCGATGGCCCACCTGCATGATGCGCGCATTCAGGACCGCACACGCTTCAAGAACTGGGCGCGTTGGGTCAAAGACGATGCTTCGTTGGTGGATTATTCGGCGCCGACCTACGGTTATTCGAAGTTGGATTGCTTCACCATCAATTTGGATGAAGACGGCAACCTTTATTGGTACTTCGCCGACCTTAGCGAGTACCTACGGCCAGAGCTGCATAAAACCTTGCCGACCTTTCCCGATACCTTTGGGGATCTGTGCCCCATTCGGGATCAACCATCCCTTTTGAAGGATACGACCGCGCAACCCTCTTTGAAACTGGTGGTGATTGAGACGCAAGCCGAACCCAACCCACCCGTTCTTGAGCTTGCTCAAGCGAGTACCGAACCCACCGAAACACCGACCAAACAACCGCAAGCAACGACGGCTGATTCGTTAGCAAACGACACGGCAAAAACCAAGCTGACGGCGCTTTCACCGGCGCGAAAGCTTGACCTACAGCCGAAAAAACAGCCGCAAAAGGTCGTGGCCGTGGCCGAGACCGACAAGGGGCGAGTGAGCACAAAACCGCCAACCGAAAAGGCGGCGCCAACAGGGGCCAACGGGGTTGCCCGTCTGCTACCCAATCCATACGTGCAGGCACCGGTAACCACAACGAACCCGGATCAAAAAACAGTGAAACCGAAGCGGCTGAAGACAACCGGTCCAGTTGTCGCCGCGTCGAGCGCGGCAAAGAATCGCGGCTTAATTCGACAAGTCTTAATGCCGTCGCAACCGCGCCAAGAAACCAAAAACAAGACCAAAACGGCACCGAAAAAGCACAAGAAAGCCAAGCCTTTGCGCTTTGGTAGCGATGCACAACCCTGTCTTTTCTCGGAACAGGAACTTTTCGTGGCGACCTTGCAACCAATTGTGAGTGAAACGCCTAACAACGTTATCCCGTTTCCTGTGTTTGGTCATAGCGCTTAAACAAAGCTGGGCGGCCGGGCCGCCCTTTTCGAGGTTTACCCATGGTTTTTTTCAATCGAGATACAAACGAAACCCGCACCTTTATTTTACCGATGACCTTGTTCTATATCTTTGGCCCGTTTTATCTGCTTTATCAGCTCATGGCATGGCCTGGGATTAAGTGGCTTTTCATTGAGGTGTTCACCTTAGGGTGCCACCGTTTTGTGTCCCCCTTTTTTATCGGCCGCATTCTTCAGGCTGGGATGCAAGGCAATTGGGTACTCATTGAAGGGCCGTCGATCATCGATCATTTCCTACCCTGTTTTATGGTTTGTGTGGGCATCGTGCTGCCGCTCATTATCGTTATTGTGACGTGATGACTAACGGCGGGGTTCGTGGGGACGGAGAAAACCGGAGCCATGGTCCCAGCCCCTTGACACCGACATTTCGACCGAAAAAACGCGGGGACGGGTCCGGCGTGTGTCTCGCCGCCAACGCCTGCATGGTGATCCGCTTTCGTGTGTTCCCAACCGTAAAGGCAACCCGTGGTACCCAAGCACCCACCTCTCAAAAGTACCCGTGCGGTATGTGCGCTTGGTTCGACACGAGGACCGATGACAACCAAACGCTCCTTTGCCCATGCTACCCGTGCCGCTTGGTTACTTGGGTCAACACTGACACACGTGCGAGCGAAGCAACCAATCATTCAAAGGGGTTGCTCTGCATGAGTGCTTTCGTCAACGCGGCCACATGCAATTTTACAGAACCCACCCGCCGATATGATTCGGCCTTGCATGGGTACTCGGGCGGACAAGCCTAACCAAAATAGCGAAGTGCCCACCGCCGATAGTGGTACCGCATCCTTGAATGCTGGTGTTATCACGGCCAAAGCTGAGGATCCAGCAACCGGACGTCCCAAGGAATCGTGATTGATGCGTACCTTCGCGACCATGACACCCAACGAAGACAAAGAACCCGCCTCATGTGAGGACGTGCGCACTGCGAGCACCCGTGTCAGCGCAACCACCCGCGCGAACCAAGTCCCCGTCCTAAACCGGGCGGACGAACCGCTTTGGAGCATAAGCAATGAGGGCGGACGGTATAAAATAAGTACCAGCGGCCCGAAAGGAATACGCCTTGTTGGGCAATCGTTCATCACGGCTACTCTTTAAAACTGAGCACTCATCAGTCAAAGGGGGCTTTTTTCATCGCCAGGACCTGTTCAAGCCTGGTGCCCAATCTGCAAAAGTAGTGCTGCTGCGTGGGTGTTCGGGCATGATAGTCACCAACCAGCATTTAGAACCCAACCGTCAAAAGTACCGACAGTTGGTGAACGCTCGCTTCATTACGGCCACAAGCGAGAATCAGATTACCCACGAAACCATCATGTTTGTGTTCCAAGAGTCCTCGGCAACCATGGCCTCAAATGAAACCGAAGCATTCGCACCGTAGAGGGCCTGTGTTCTTTGCCCGCCTGGTGAAGGCCACTCGGTAAAACGAAGCTCCCCACGGTTGAATAGGTGGGCTCTCACTGGCCCGCTCGTCTCCGCTAACGATCAAACCCGAATGCCCGCCGAACGAAGGGGGCGAGCAGCATTTGCGCTCGGATCATGGCGGGCATCTGAACGAACGAAGCAGATGTCCACGCAAAAGCGGTGTCGCTGCGTGGGTACTTTGGCCGAAAGGGCACGCGCGAAAGCTAAGGTGGTCATGTGTCAAAAGCGGTCGACTTTCGGGGGTACCGTTCAACAGCAACCAATAAAGGAGGAGAAGTAACCGCCCGTACAGCCCGCCTACGCCAGGCGACCACCTAGGCGAACACGAGTACACATGAGGTGAGAACACTAGCCCTAACGAATGCAGGGGCCGCGTGGCACCATGGAGATCCAGGTCTTCAAGGCTGCCGCCGTGAGTAAAGGGCGCCCCGTTCAAATTCCTTCATGTCCACAAGAAATCGGTCAAAAGGACGCTCAACAACACATCAAGAAAGGGCGAGCCGTTGGTGATCCTGAATGCTGCCAAGTCACCCATAAGCGTGGGCGCCTGTTTTGCCATGATTGGGAATCGCCCGGTATCAACCCCGGCGATTCCACTAGAGCCCTGATAACACTGCCTTTGTTTGAGTGCTGGGCACGACAAAGCACCCACGCGGATCTAGGTGGCCGTGGCTGCCTGGGTCTCCGCCCATCATGATGAACGAAACACCTGTCCAATCCTGGTGCCCGTCTGCAGAAGTGGTATTGCTGGGTGGGTGTTCGGGCATCATGGTTGTTTCTCGGATTTTGGCCGAACCGCCGAGTTCTACCAAGGCCTTGATGAGCGGGTTCATGAGTTCCTTAAAGTTCGGAATTTGTTACGTGACTGAGTTTTCCAAGTGAGACCTCAAATAAAATGAATTCGGTATCGACAAAGAAACGGTAGACCGAGACACGCCACGCTTGTGCGACGTATTGTCTTGTTTTTAAAAAAGATAGACTGTCGTGATACGACAGCCTATCGGTTGTATCAAAGTACCTTTATGTCGGGATCGAATCGGAAGACAAATAAAATGGCGCGGCTTCCTTATTCCCCGCCTTTTGGTTTATCTTTGATCGGCGGAACGTCCGGCGCCCCTCCTACATCACCGCTGCCCTCGGTAGAAGGTTCAAAAAGTAAGGCGTCCTCAGAAAGTTCAACCGTATCGCTGACGTTAAACCTGCTCGGTATAAGAGTTTCGCTAGGGGGTTCTTCTGCCTTTTGGTTGTTCGTTGCGATATTATTTATATTCAGGTAGTTTTGGTCTATTTTCATGAGTGCGCCTCCGCGTCGTGTTATTTTTCAGACTCTCGTACCAAGTCTAATAAGGTGTTAACATATTTTCCGTTTGCTGGATTACTTGGCGCCTTGAGCCTTTGTTCAATTGTATCCACCGGTAATCTCATTTTTTCTGACCAGAAGAGTTTGACGGCGTTTGTTAGATCAGATAGACTTTCGTCGTTTTGTTTTATGGCGAGATCTTCAGCGAGGTTGATCTGACGGAATGCTTCATGAAGGTCTCCCATAGAAATCTTAATAAGCGCATAATTAGCGTGGGAGTACCCTGTATAGGATGGGTTCCCCTCTAGTAATGAAAGGCGCAACGACTCTTCTAAGGCATGCTCGGCCTGAACAATGTCACCCTGGTGTATCCAGTACCAGCCCCAAAGGAGCATTAGCCTGCTTCTGTTTTCAGCCGCAGAAATATCACTTGCGAGTTTTAAATTTGACAACATCTCTTGTGGATTATCCGCGTAAAAGTGACATTGAGATAAATATAGATAAGAGTTGTATAAAACACTTTTTTCTTCTGGTAAATGAAGCAAGATATCCACGGCATCTTGAAAACTTTCTATAGCGGCGTAAGCGTTGCCGCGCCATAAATGAGCAACCCCTAAACTGTATTTTGCTTTCGCGTGGTAATGTTCTTCTGGATCAGTCATTAATTCATTGGCAAGCAAGGTTGCCGATTCGATGTCATTGCTTGCATCGATGGCTGTCTCCCAAAGGCGTATGAAAATTTCAGCCGAGCCTTGAGGCGGTTTTTTTAGTGATGCCGTCTTGATTGCATTAGGACCGTCCTGCTCCCACTTTTCACGATATTCGTTTAGAATCTCGTCTTCAGTTCTCGCGTTCCAATATCGCCCAAAAGAAAAGCCTGTGATGATACATATAAGAGCAAAAGCTGCGACTCGAAAAAGTTTTGCTTGTGGGAGCAGGGTTCTTGAATACCCATTTTTCGAAGCATCCATTTCCTCTGAGACAATGACAGTGCAATCCTGCGATGAGGGAAGGCTATGATTGAAATCCCCAGATTTCATTTGAGTAAGCACTTGATCAGGAGTAATGGAAGGTTTCTCTTGAGTGTTTTGTTGTTCCGTCTGGGGAGGAATCGCCTGTAGGTGTTTCTCAAGGTGACCCGTGTGAAACTGTAAAGGATTTTCCTTGCTTATTGCCATCTTGTCGAGCAGCTCATCAACACTCATTGCTGGCTTATCGCCAAGATAACGCGCCGCGAAGAATGAATACTGCGCTCCGAGATAGAGCTTCATTCCGCTTTTCTTCCCGCCGTATTCAAGGGTGGTTATGGGTTGGGTTGCTTTTTCAATTTTTCTGGCTTGCTCATCATCCGACGCTAAAATCTTCAGCGCACTTTCAGATCGGCTCTTCATGAATCTCGCTAAAAACGATTGAACAGTTTTCCTGCTCGCTAGTTCCTCTTTATCCCTTTCGGGAACCCTCGGGTCTAGCTGCCAATGCTCAAACACGTTGCCTGTCGAGTAGACCAGCTCCGGTACGAGCAGCAGTAGATTCCGGTCGTAAACTCCTCGTTGGCTATCCGGTGCTTGGGTTTCTTGTTTCGATTGAGACCCTTCCGACATGAAATCCTCCAATATTAATTAAGTAAGGAAGGAAAGTTCCGTCTCGGCGAGCGACCTACAAAGTCGCTTGAGCAAACGCCGCTACCCTCGTGGAACTTCTACGGCTCGGAGTGCAACCGTTCCTTATAGCTTGAGTAAAAACTCTCGAAATGTCGGAATATTCTAATTGAGCGTTCTTTCGCAGTCAACGAGATCCCAAGGCGGGAGCCCTTTGTTGTGGCTGTGTTTTAGTGAAACAAGATGTGTGTTTGTTTACGCCGGAGATGCTCGTTACGCGGAGCGAAGAGATCACGACCCTCCTAGCTTACAAGGTGTTCTATGGAAAATACAATATTCTGATCGTAACTAGCTGGATGTATTTTTGTTAACGTGTTCTTGCTCACTCGGTTGGGTTATCGGACGAATATCGTGATTGGATTTGGAATATCGCGGAATATGAACTAGCCCTCGGTTTTTTGGCTTTGGAAGTTGTGCTTCTCGGGGTGGAAGATCGGTATTCCATGGCTCTGCTTTCTCGTTTTTGTAGTTGTGTATTTAGTTGAGTCCGAGGCCTTGGTGTCATTTTCTATGCGGGTGATTGGTTGCCTAGCAGACAAAATCTTTGCCCAGCGGAAGAGGCGGCACAAGTTGCCGGAAAGTGGTTGTAGACTCGGCTTAACAGTTGGAAATAAACACTTTCCAGTACGGAAATAGATGCTTCTCGGTGGGGAGTGCTGATATTCTTTATATTCCAAAAGCATATTCCAAAGACACTAACGTAAGAGTCGGAATTTACACTTGAAACCCTGTCCGTTTCGAGTTACAACTTGTCTCCGGGTTGGGGATAGCTACTCGATATATCTTGATACGTGATACATATAATCTATTTATTTAAACCCCGCAGGTGAAATCCTCAATAGGAGGCATTTGATGTTTCAGTTATTGCTACCGAAGAAAAAAGCTTCTCGTTCCGTTAATTTAACCATTCAGACAGCTTCATCACTTTGCACGGCACTAAAAAAGAAGAATTCAAGTGATGTTCCGTTTTTAAGCCAAGTGCCGCCGTTTTTCATGTTGGCAGATGGAGAAGGTCAGGGAGATCATGGTGAACTGGCCGCCGCGCTTGCTACTCGCTTCATGCAAAAATGTCTTGAGGATGCTTGGTCAGACGACCAGCAGTGGCGATGGCCGTTGAGCTGGGGTGCTCCACCTGAAAATGTAAATGTTAATGCCCCTGAAATCCTTTTAAACCATGCGCGGAACCTGACTCATGAATACCTCCTTAAGTTCAAGAATAAACATAAGGACTGGAGCGATATTTCGGCTGCTTTGACTACTGCATTTATCGTTGGAAATACACTTTATGCTTCCCATACGGGATCAAACAGAATCTATCTTTGTCGTGACTTTGATTTGCAGCGAGTCCATGTTGGATCATCAACTGCGATGATCGGTGATGCTCAATCCCACATTGATTATCTTGAAAAAGCCGGGATTGGTAGATTTCCTTTTTTGGTCAGTAAAGATCTCGTTGCAGGTGATCGGCTGTTACTTTGCACCAAAGGGATCGGTGCTTTAACGTATCAAAACATCCACAACATCATGACGCGACAAGAGCAAAGTGCCGGAGAGTTGGCCGAGGCCCTTATTGGAGCAGTGCATGCCAAGGGGCCTATCGAGGACACGGCGGTTTTGGTTGTCTGTGTTAGCCGAGGTTGTGAGTCATGAGCCAGCCAGAAGCAATCCAGGTAAGAAAACTGGAGCCCTCAGGTTTAGATACCAATGAAGTTCTGCAAATGCAGGGTGTCTACCGCCTTGCCGATGTTTGTCGCTATCTGTTCTTTACATCGACCCAAATTCGCAATCAAGCCAAGCAGTGTGTCGATTCGCGAAAGGTGATGGGCGTGTTCAAGCATGAGCCATGGGGCGTTTATTTGGTCGACATGCCTATTTTTTCCAAATGGATCGCAGAGCTCTGGCTTCGCTCTAAAAATTGAACGCTACAGGTCCGTCTGGACCACTCCTCAAACCGAAACCACGGGGATGCCATTGCTCGTTGGTGTGCCCATGAATCCAGTCCTTGGTTGTAACCCACCTCCATTCAGAATCCTTTTTCTAAACGGCTTTGACGAAGTTTACCTCTTTGTCGTCGAAGCCATTAACCCATTCGCAAACAGAAGACATTTTGACGCACGTCCACACGAAGTTGCTTCCAAGGCTAATTCGTGGTTTTTGGTCGCAGCCGTCCTTGTTATGACCCTCTTTTGCCTCGGTCCAATGGACATGGATGAGCGCGAGTAAACTGTGGGGCTCATGATGCTGCGACCTCTTTTTAGAAGGATCTCACATTGACACATGTATTTGATCGGGACGAACGAATCAGGATAGAGGTGCAGGCTGAATGGTCGGTTGAGACGCTGCTAAAGCAGGTGGGCATGGTCCCGCTTAGAGACGCGATTAAGATTTTACCGATCAAGTCGGCTGATGTGGTTCGCGCTTGCCATGAACTGGAAAAGGCTGGAAAGGATGCGTACCAGGTGATGGGTGCTCGGAAGTTGTGGCATAGCTGGATTCTGAGAATGGTTGTCTTTGCGCCATTCTATCGTGCCAAGCTGGTACCCAAATACCAAGCAGTGGACCCCTCTTGGGATAGCGAAACGGTTCTGAATCAGGTTGGAACATTTTTATTGTCCGAGGTCTATCACCTGACGCCCTTTAGCGCTCATCAGCTCAGACACCAGTGTCAGTTACTCAAAGATTCTCGTCAGGTGATGGGTGTTTATAAACATCCTGAACTTAAGCGTTACCTGGTGGATATGCCTGTTTTCCGCCGATGGCTCAAAAAAATATGGACAGAAGGCGCACCCATCCTGTCAGAGCAAAGTCCTTCAAGCAAAGATCATAAATGAAGGGTTTTGCCCTGGTATGCGAGAGCTGGGAATGCTGCTCCTTTTGTGTTGGCAACCGGGGGCTCGGTTGCGTCTAAAGACCTAAATCTCAACATCCGGTCCTTAACAATCTATCTGGTTCCGAACAAAGCCGGCAGTGCTCCGATCCGGCTTGTCGGGCCAAAACTGTTTCGAAAATTTGAGAGTTCTTGTCGCGTCCGAAGTCCGCTCCATGTTCTCGAGCCCACGGTGTGCTTCTGGCACATCAAAGCCCATTGCTCACGAAGGGGAAACGGAGCAGGCGCGACTTTTTTGAACGAGCTTTAAGCGATGAGAACGATGCAGAAACCTGCCCTGGTTTTCAAGGGCGGTTGTCCTGTTGGCTGCCTTTTACCTCAACGTGGCCAAACTTTCCGATTGTAATCTCCTCTGCCGTGCCCGGCTTGGTAGTTCAGAAGCTAACAGGGGTTGCTTTTGAGCGCTGTGTGAATCCGGTGAACCTGCCGGGCGCGGTTTTTTTTATCGATTTTGCCGGGCATCAATGCCGGCTGAAAGTGAGCATGAACATGGATTGGCCAAGTTTTTCGTGGCCCTGGTCGAGAAATCGATCACACTCCTTGCGAAGTACCCTGCACGTAGAGGCCTTTGGTTCCACTGCACGTGGGCAGGTGCGTCTACAGAACGAAGACGATTTTCATTGCAACCAATCGCCGCCCTTTTTTATGGTCGCGGACGGCCTTGGTGGTCTCCAAGAAGGCGCACTGGCAAGCTACCTTGCGGTTCAGCGCGCGGCTGACACCTTAAGATTGGGACGGTGCGAGGGAGAGTGGCGCTGGAATCCGTTGTGGGGGCCTACTCCAAAGGAAGGTTGCCGGGAAGCGGAAATGATTCTGAAGAAAGCCTTCTCCCTCGCGCATCTCGATCTAACCAAGGTTATCGGGCGTTCAAAAGCCATTCGCCAAATGGGCACGACCTTGTCCTTGGCCCTTTTGGATGGAAGGCGGCTTGTGTATGGCAATCTAGGGGATTCGAGGCTTTACCATCTGCGAGGCAGTCTTTTACCCTGCCTCACGACGGATGACACCGAGGCAATGGTGCTTTTGCAAAGCGGCGCCATTCGACTTCGAGAGTACGAGGATCATCCTTGCCGAAACGTCCTCACGCGGCGCCTTGGCGGCCGTGAAAGCCACGAGCCTACTGTTGGCTGTGTGGATTTGGAGCCAGGCGATGTGATTTTGCTTTGCACTGACGGCCTTTACACCATGCTAGCCCTTGATACGATCAAGGCTGTCTTGATTGATCGAAACAAGAGCGCTGAGTGGAAGGCCGACATGTTGGTGAGGCTGGCTGATGAAGCAGGTGGCGAAGACAACATCGCGGCTGTGGTTGTCGTCGTGAGCTAAGGTTCGTTATAAAAGAGCTTTTTTGAGATGCCTCCTGTGACGAAAAAAAAGCAAAAATTTTATAACGGCTTTGTGTTGATTTTGCGCTTTAAGAAGTGAGTCTTTGTTGATGCCTTGAGTCAGTGTAAAGGTGTCACTGTTTGCTAGTATGGTAAATATTCGGACGAACTCTTCATGGTTCTCGTAACCTTTTTTACAGTTTTTCTGTCCTCGTCCTCGTCCTCGTCCTTGTCCTGTCCTTCAAGTCCTTGAAACAGGCTTTAAAGCTTGAGTTGAATCCAGGTTTCTGGAAGTCCTCGCACCTAGTTCTCTGTTGTCAACTATTGGCAGCCAGAGCTTTATTGCTTAAGAGCGCAATCAAAAAACCTATCCGTTCTTTTGATGTCTTTTAGGCGAATATCTCCTTTGTGAATAATCAAAAAAACTAGCCCATTTAGGAGCTTTTATGATTTACGATTTCGACCTCGAACATCGTTATGCCCTCGTGCGGGCTGGTTTAATAGCCAGCTTCGCTTTCTGGGTCGGGCTTTTTGCTCAGGCCCCTTTGTCTGCACAAGATCCAAACTATCAGGTGATTGTTGGCGGACAAAGCCCCACCACCATTCATAGCTATCCAGAATCATTAGCACTTGAGCCGTTACTGGTTAGACAAACCAATGATCGCAATTCGGTTCGACCTTACGCTGTCGACGTTTCGCCAAATGGTGAGTTCGTCGCGGTCGTCACGGAGGACAACCATCAGTTCCTCCTCTTGAACCGGGAAACTCTGGGCATCCAGCGGCGTTTTACGATGACCGGTGCCGGCATGGACGTGCTGTTTCATCCAGATGGATCAGCGGTTTATGCGTTGACCGAGGCACCGTGGGGGAAACCCTCTCATTTATTCATCTACTACCTGGCAGAAAGCCGGTGGCAGTTTGTTGAGCTGCCGCGCATGTCGCAGCCAGGCGAGTTAATCATGAGTCCTGACCATTCCACATTAATGGTTCGGAACTATTCGAACCTCCACTTCATCAACCTTGGCGATTTCAGCATCTCCAGCCAGGTCACC
Organism: Holophagae bacterium; assembly: GCA_030429565.1. GTDB lineage: Bacteria > Acidobacteriota > Holophagae > Acanthopleuribacterales > Acanthopleuribacteraceae > Acanthopleuribacter. The sequence continues at coordinate 12,140 of JAUIFE010000052.1, forward strand.
TTGCCGGCCACAAGCCGCGACTGGGTTTTCAGCCAAGACGGGCGTTTCATGTACGTCAGCGCTTTTGGCTCACTCACGTCGCCTGGCGCCAGCGTCGTCAAAATCGATCTGGCCACCCAATCAGTGGTCGCGGAGATTCCTGTTCGCAAGAATCCGGGGGCGTTGTCCTTATCGCCAGATGGCCGTTGGTTGGCAGTTGCTACTTTCGACCTTTACCCGACCCGAAAGGTCGGGTTGATCGAGTTTATTGACACAGAAACCGACCAAGTGTTGCGGCGTCCGCATCAGGGAACCGCTTTTATCGAGGACCTTCTTTGGCTGCCTGGAAACCAAATGATGGTCTTCCTTGGCGACTCCTTTGGGTATTTAGAGTTTCAGCTTATCGGAGAGCCGGAGGACCGCCGGTGGTTCGCTGTTGAAAACGAATTCATCAGCGGCAACGCAAGCCGCACGCTGTTTCAACAAGCCCTTTTCAATCCGGCCGACAGCATGGTTTATGTACGGTTTCAGGATGCGGTTTTTGGTTTCAACCGGCAAAAAAGCAACGAAGTTCTTCGTTTTCCTATCGATAAACGGACCACCGATATGGCACTCAGTCCTGACGGTGACCAGCTCTTGTTGACCACCATGTCAACGAGTCGGGACGAAGAAAACCAGGTGCTGTCCTTGCCCACGAAAAAGTTCAGCCAGGTTAAGCAGTTCGAGTTTCCGTACCAGTTGAGTGGCGCCGCGATTGATCAACGTGAGAGCGCCTTGGTCTTTGTGGAAGCGAATAAGCGGTTCTGGTCGGTCGAAGCCGACGCACTTTGTCAGGTTTCGGAGGTGCCCATGAGTGGCTCCTGCTCCGTGATCCATAAAACTGCTGACGGTAACCTGGTGATTGGGTTCGATCTCGTCCGTGTGAGCTTTTTTGATCGCTTTACCGGTCAAAAGCTGCGCGACGTCAGTGTTGGTCGGTCACCAAGGGGAATGTTCGTTACACCCAATGAGCATTTTGTGTTGGTGCCCAACAACTACTCGAACACCGTCAGCCTGATTGATGTTGCGAGCCAAAACTTGGTGAGACACATTCCCGTTGGTACCGCACCGGTCGATTTAGCGACCAACGATGATTTTGCCTATGTGCTGAATTACTCAAGCAACTCGCTGAGTGTTGTCGACATTGGCAGTGCCTCGGTCGTCAGCACGATTCCGTTCAGCTATCGGCCTTCTCAGATTGAAATGACGCCGGACGGTCAAACGTTGCTGGTGCTGCACGCTAACGACCGACGTGTCAGTGTCATCGATGTTGCTAGCGAGCAAATTCGTCAAGAGTTTAGCGTTCCGTCACGGGTAACCTTATTCAAGTTGAACCCGGCAGGTGACCGCCTTCTTTTGGGGGTCAGTAGTCCGCGTGAGGTGTACCTTTATGGCGCCAACAGTCCCGGCGGCGAGTGGTCCACCATCAAAAAACACACACTCGATTTGTCGCCAAGCTCGGTCCACTTTACGCCGAATGGCGAGCGGATCTATGTCGGGATTGACTTTGGTCGATATGGCGACGGCGAGTACCAGGTGTTTGACGGCCGTACATTCGAAACCGTGGCCAAATTCCCCACCGTGGGCTCCTTAAAGTTCATCCACTTCACTGAAGCGACAGGAACTTCCAGTGATGTTCTTTCAATCCCGGATCCAGTTCTGAAGGCTTACCTGGTTTCTTTGTATGACCAGGACTGCGACGACGAACTGTCCTTGGATGAGATCGAGCACGTGACCGCGGTAGAGTTCCCGGCAGATCCCGAGACCGCCGATAGGGTGGTGAGTCTGGCCGGCTTGGAAGCCTTCCCGCATTTGGTGCGCATCGTGGTTACCAACCACCAAGTTTCAGATATCGGAACGTTGCCGCCGACGCTGGCCGAGTTGAACCTCTATGGCAACCAAATCCTTGAAGTTGGCGGTCTGCCGGAAGGACTGCGCATTCTAGATCTGTCACGTAATCCGTTGGTGAACCTGAACGGCTTGCCCTCCACGCTTGTTGCCGCGCTCTTCGATCACACGGAACTGAGCAGTTTGCCGCAGTTGCCAACCGCCTTGCGTGTCCTTGCTTTGAATGGCACACCCAGCGTCAGCTTGAATGGCCTCGACCTGAGCCGGCTGTGGTGGTTGGGCCTTTCGGATTGGGATCTTGCAGAGGCCCCCGACGGTTTGCACCTGCCCGATTTGCGCTACATGGACTTGGTCAATAATCGCTGTTCCTTGATCCCCAGCGTTTCCGCCATGCCCAACCTGATCTTTCTGGACTTGACCCAAAACCCATTGGGCGACGGTGTGTGTGATCAGTTGGGCGATCTTGCCGTGAGTCATCCGAACCTGGATGTAAGCATCGGCAACTTGACCGGCGAAACACCGGCCTGCGCCGCCAAACGCGGGAAGCAACGACCAACAGTCAGCCAACTGCTCAACCAGATTCGCACCAATGGAGGTGTCCAGTGAAACCTTTGATGCTTGTTTTATTAATGCTGGCCGCGTTTCATGCAGCGGCAGCCGACCTTTACCTTCGGCCGAAACCAGGTTTACCCGGCCACGATGCTGTGGCGAACGAAGTCCGAATTCAAGAGTTGGCCGCGAATGGTGACTTTTGGATTCAAGTCGTGGTCGCGGGCAGTGAAGAACCGATTTCCGCCGCGCAAGTGGAGGTCGCCTATCCCGCCCACTGGATCCTCGTTGATAGCTCGGAGCCATTACGGACGGACGGCAACCTTTCAAATGAATACGTGGCCTTCCTGCCCAGTAACCCGAACGGTGAGTATCAAGATGATCTCATTCAAAACGAGTTTGGGAAGTGGCGCGCGATGATGGTTCTTGCCGATTTCCAAAGTCATCTACGGCCGTCGCCAGAACCTCAAGTGCTGTTCGAAATGCGCTTCCGCGCGGCAGGCCGCACCCAGGCCTCCTGCAGTTCTTCCGAAGGTCGCATTACCATCAAACCCGCCGGCATGGATCCGCTCCATGGCACCATGGTGCTTAACCACCGAGCCGGGTTGATGCCGTTCAGTTTGACCGAACATCAACCCGTCAGGCTGACCCACGAGGGTGTACGTCAAAAAGGCAACCTGACCCGCTACCTTCCCGGCGGTAACGACCAAGACATTGATTTCGATGACCTCGCTGTATTGTTGCGCTGCATCACGACCGACCAACGCGGCTGTGGTCTCGCGAGTCTGAGTGAAGCCGACTACCTCCAACTCACCGATCTCGACTGCAGCGGCGGCACCCCGAATTGGTCCGACCTCAACGCGTTGCGCTTGCTCATCGGACGCTCCCCAATGCCGGCCGCTAAAAAATCCAATGCGCTGACCTTGCAGCCGGAACAAGGGTTTTTCGCGCTCGACCTCGCCGACTACCCAGGCGGTCTGGTGCTTCAAACACCACGCAATGACACGCAAGCATTGGCGTTTCTCGACGCGGTCCAAGCGCTGCCTGGCTGGCGTGCGACCCTGGTCGACCAACCAGGAACCTCGCTCGTGGTGTTGTTGCTTCCCGACGCAAAAGCGGAAACACGTGAAACCCACATCGCCTGGCCCGCCGGCAGCGACCGTGTGCTGCCATTAAATGTGACGACCTTGAAAACCCGCGTAACGTTATCAGAACAGGAGTAACGCCATGCGTTTATGGATGTATTTTGCTTTTCTTTCAGCCCTTCTTACGCCGATTTACGGCGCCAAAAAAGAAATCGTCGCACCACCGACCCAGGTGCCGGCAGGCGTTTTCACGGCTTATCAGCCCGGCTTGAACAAAGCCCCTGGCGACATCGAAACCAACCTTGACCGACCGGAATACAATCTGGACCGCGCCTTTGAGGGCGCCTCACCCAATGCGCGCATCGACCTCTACAGCGGTGCGCTGCAAATCCAAGAGCAAGATCTTTTCCTGCCAGGTTCTTATGGCGTGAATCTCGAAATCAATCGCGATTTCAACGGCAAGGTTTACGTGCCGCGCGCCGACACCCTACGTGTTCGTGCGCCGGACTCGTGGGTCGGTGTCGGCTGGCGAATGAACTGGGGCGTTTTGACGCCTGGCGACACGGTGGTGGTTTTCGACCTCGCCGGTTACCCCGCCCAGCGTATGTATTTGGCAACCACCGGTGACGGGACCGACCCGGCCGGGAATGCCACCCACGATTACCGGTTCCTTTCCCCGATCACAGGTGACCTTGTCCAGCCCTATCTGTCAAAAGACTTCTGGCGCGCCTGGACCGAGCCGAGTCAAATCGAAGGCGATCCGATTTGGTACGTGCAGGATACCGACGGCAAGTTGTTTCAAATTGAAAAGGTCGATCACGTGGTTGGCGATTACGCCGCCACGCGCATTTGGCATCCAATGTCTCCCGACACCGATATCACGATTGAATACGAGTCCACTCAGGTCCGTCTTAACCAACGACCAAATCCTGAATCGGCCAACCAGGTTTTGGTCAATCTCTCTAACGGAAAACTGGCTTCCATCCGCGTCGCGGATCGCCGACTGGATTACCAAGTGTCGCGCTGCGGCGGCAATCCTCAAGACCCTGAGGAACGCAACTGCCTGGTTCGGTTCACCAATGCCGAAGGCGAAGCAACCGAATACGACTACGGCACTCAGGCAGGCAACTGGGCCGCTGAATTGGATAAAATCACCACCGCCATGGGCGCGGTCTACACCTACCGCTACGACGACGAAACCTATTACCACTACCGCTCAGAATCGGGGCTGTTCAACACACGGGTTGTGCGCCGTTGGCAGCGCGGCGAACAGGCCTGGGACTACGACTACGACCACCCGCAGGTCGAACGTTACGACGAAGATCTCGACTTTTATGTCTCCGATAAAACCCACGTTCTGACGACGGTCGAAGGACCTGAAAACGTCCGTCGCCAATACCTTTTCGCGACCTATGCCGGGGCTGTCGGCGACGGTTTACGGCTCACCACCTATGCCCAAGACGCGGGACGTTTGTTCAGCTCGGCCGAATTCCACAAGGAAGTCTGGAACCTCAACGAAATCACCGGTGCTCAGTACCGTATGGTTGACGGCTTAACCGAAGCCGGCAAGTCACCAGCGATCTACTTCACCCACGTGGTCAACCCCGAGGACAACCACATTCCGTTCATCGCTTTGGCCGCCTACAAATACAGTGGTTTCTTGCCCCACGATGAAATCCTTGATGGGAACAGCGGTGACCGACCGAACCCCTTCATCCTTCAAGACACGCGCTATAAATTCCGAACCCGTGGCGAAACCGAACCGGAAAAAGGCCCTACTTTGGTGTGGATCGAGGACCTGTTCGGCCGCCCGGAAGAAGTTGTCAGCACCCACCTCAACCGCAATGCACCGGATGAAAAGCACATCACCCGAAACGAATTGACCTACGGCGTCACTGCAGGCCAGTTGACCCACAATCAGGTGTTTCTGGTAACCGAAGACGTTATTTTCCATAATGGACCAGCAGAAGATGACGGCGTCATCGTTCCCGCCAAAGCAAACGAGGCTACAACCCCGGCCTCGCGGGTTGTACGGGTCTTCGATGAATTTGGTGAACCGATACGGGTCACCACCTACGATTTGGTAACGGATCACCGACACCAAGTGGTCACCACCCCTCGCTATCATCAATTCCAGGTCACGATTCAGGAAGCAGGCCGGGACGAAATGCGCGTCATTTACCGCTCGGGCTTGCCTGCGCAGATCCAAATTCTACAGGCCGGCGCATGGCTCACCTTGCGTTCGGCCGAATACGACAGCTTCGGCAACATGATTGGCTGGACAAACAGCCTCAACCAAACTTCGACCTTCGAATACGACCGCCTGAATCGCATTCGTTTTGAACACTACCCATTAATGACGCCTTCGGAAACGCGTTACACCATCGGTCAGGGCGCGGTCGTACGACGCCAAATCGGTGAATCGGGACCATGGGAAGAACTGACCTTTGATGTGTTCGGCCGCAAAGTCGACCATCGCAAAAGTGAAATCGCCGATGCTCAGTTTGTTTATCAATACGACGCGCTTGATCGATTGGTCGGTGTGACCCACCCCAACGGCGGTGTTGAGTCTCGGCAGTATGATGCGCTTGGTCGGTTGGTTGCGTTGAGCCGGACACGGGATGACCGCGTCGAACGTCAGCGCTGGCAGTACTGGGACAGCCTTAGCCTGCTTTACACCGATGCTATGGGTAATCAATCGTTTAAGCGAGACGACGGCACCGGCGCGCCTTCGATGTTTGTCGATCAGACCGGCGCAGTCACCGACATTCACACCGATGCCTTTGGCCGAATTCTTCGGGTTGAACACGGGACGGCTGTCCGTCTACGCAAATACAGTGGCCTGGGTCGGATGCGAGAGGAATACCACCCGGAAACCGGATTGCAAAAATTCGAGTACAACAGCACCGGCGATCTTATCATTGAAAGGTTTTACAAAGACCAAAACGAAGGTACCAACCCGCATAAAATACACCGTTTCGAGTACGATGGTCGTGGCCGAATCACGCGCCAGTTTCTCGAATCCACAGATGTCAACACACCTTCCATCCATTGGGTATATGACCAAGAAAATTTGGTTTCGGTTCACAACGAAACGGCGGACCTGACTTTTGATTACGATGATGCCAATCGTCTAGAAGCCAGGCATTTCAACCTTCGCCAAGCAAATCAAATTCTGACCACGCGGTACGGCTATACCAACGAAGGGCACCTGGAATGGATGGAATATCCATCTGGTTCTCGTGTTACACAGTCGTTCGATGCTAACCGACACTTGTCTGGCGCGTCAGTTGCGACCGCGTTTGGCGTCACTTCCATGGTTGAAGACCTCCAGTACGTACCAGGTCTGGGCCAGTCGCCCAATCCGGTGGCAGGTGCTTGGAAACTTGGCAACAATCTAGAAGAGGTTCGCTATTTCGGCGTGTACGGTCGTTCCTACGCTGAAGAACTGCATCAAAGTTGGACTGGTGGCCAACGCTTGGTTCGTAAAGAACGGACCTTTGATGTCCTTGGTCGTATCACGCAGCACGAGTCTTATTCGGGGGATGGTGGCAACCCAAGTCAAATCGCCGATTATCAATACGACACCTTGTCGCGGTTGGTACGCGCCGACTACCGCGATCAAGACCATGGTCTCAGTCGTTTCGAGGACTTTTATTTTGACGCTGATAATAACCTGTTGGCCTATGGAGGCAACGCCGATGACATGCCGATGCAATACCCCGTGTCGGCAGACTTCAACGGTGACGGTAGTATTTCTCAAGCTGACTTACACGGCTTTTCATTCGGGGACATCGGCAAAGACGAAGTCGACTACACGCGTGACCTTGACGGCGACGGTAAAGTCACCCTGTTTGATGCGGCGAAGCAAGGACTCAACGTTGCGCCTTTCGCGACGCCGGACACGCCGATCACCAACCGTTTAGTTGGTTGGGAATTTACGTCAGATGGCAATGTGTCGCGCACGCCGGACGGAATGCGCTACAGCTACAATACCTGGAACCAGTTGGTCGCGTTTGGTGAAAACGAGCGCCTGGCTTACGATCCAGAAAACCATCGCATCCTTGAATGGCAAGAAGGCGAGACAAGTAAAAAGTTCACCCTGTTCAGCGAAGCCGGAAACCCCATCGCGGAATACCGCCTAGAAGGCACTTCGCTTACTCTGACCAAGGAAGCGTACTACTTCGGCGGGAAGCCGGTTGCGGCCGACATCTATGAGCCCGAAGATCCTGATTGTTCCGAACGGGTATGGATTCACTCGGACTACTTGGGCTCACCAACTGATTACACAGACGATTCGGGTTCTGTTGCCGGATATCAAGCCTTTTCCGCCTTTGGCCAAAAATGGACCGCTGACATGGCCTGTGTGCCAATCGAGCGTGGTTTCACCGGTCACCAAAGTTTGGCCGATAGCAATCTGACCTGGATGAAAGCACGTAGCTACTCGAATAGGTACGGCCGTTTCCTTCAGCCGGATCCTGTGACGATCACACGAGAACGTTTGGCTGATCCTGGCCAGCTCAATCTCTACACCTACGTGCGCAATAGCCCCACACTTGGTACGGATCCGACTGGAAAGATTCCTTTAGTTATTCCAGCAGGGATTTTCCTTTGGCGCGCGTTCAATCTATACGACACCCTAAAAACAATTCACGACGATTATCAATCGGTTAAAAGAGGTGAACGAACCTTTAAAGAGCTTATTCAAGAAAAAGGAACCGAGTACCTTGGTGGTTTGGTTTTTGGTAAAGCAGGAAAATACGGCGGAAGAATAGGTAAGAAGGTTTTTCGCACCGTCGAAGACAAGGTCAACAAAAAAACTGTGGGCGATCTTCTAGAGAGAGCGCAAAAGGTTGTCCGAGAATCTAGTTGTGATGCCCCAGTTGGAACCGGAGTCCGCTAGAATACCCACTAGAGAGGGCTTTAATGACGAAAAAACCCAGGAAACAATATACCCCCGCTGAGAAGATTAAAATCCTAAAAAAGCATCTGGTC
>JAUIFE010000024.1 GCA_030429565.1 Holophagae bacterium
CTTGAGCCCTTCGCAATTCGGCTCGAATAACTTTTTGACCGCAGACTCCCGGAATTCCTGTGAATAAGACATGGCCGCACCTTTGTACCAGAAATGTTGAACTGACAACTATCCTGACAGATAGGGAATCCAAACGAGGACACGCACCATTTCAATCCACAATCCACGATCCAAACGACAATCCAAACCAGGACACGCACCATTTCAATCCACAGAATCCAAACAATCCAAACGAGAATCCAAACGAGGATCCAAACGAGGACACGCACCATTTCAATCCAAACGAGTCCAGGAATCCAAACGAGGACACGCACCATTTCAATTCAAGCAAATGGAGACACGCACATTTTTGATGCTGTGAAGGTTTGCGGGAAGACGAGGCGGTGCCAGGGCACGCACGTTTTTGATGCTGAGAAGGTTTGCAGAGGCGGAAGCAGGATGCCGGCAGCAGTTGACTGTTAAGGAAGCTATTTCCTGGTGGTGACGGGACAAAACCCCACTTTGGAAACCGAAAAATATTGGCGGCCGATTATTCAAATCTCGTTGTCAACAAGTAAGCCTTTTGGTGATGGTCGACAGATCTGGACGAAAGGAACAGGAATTAATGGAGAAAGGGGGCTCGACAACGTGAACTACAGTCAGGAGAACTGCCAGGGGTGGAAAATGAAAGTTTTTTGAAGGAAATCTTGAAAAAGCTTGAGTTTTTTATTTCGGGTTATATATTGCCAGGTGCCCTGATCCGAAATATTTGGAGGCCACCTCATGACTCGTCCTCGTTCACTTCTAATCAACGATCAGGTTGAAGGCACCTATCATTGCGTTTCGCGCTGCGTGCGGCGAGCCTTTCTTCACGGTCAAGATCCGGTCACTGGAAAATGTTACGAATACCGCAAGGGTTGGATCCATCAGCGCCTGGTGTTCTTGGCGAAAGTTTTTCTTATTGACGTGGGCGGATACGCCGTTATGGACAATCATCTACATGTGATTCTTAGGAATCGGCCTGATTTGGCAAAATCTGCTTCTGCACGGGATGTAGCGCGGCGATGGTTGTTACTGTATCCAAAGCGCCGCGACGCCCTTGGGTTGCCGCTTGAGCCTTCTGAGGAGGAAATAACAGCTTTGGTCTCTGATGCGTTTCGGATCAACCAATTGCGCCTACGGTTGTCATCCATATCCTGGCTTATGAAATGTTTGAAGGAATACATTTCACGCAAAGCAAATGCTGAAGACGAGTGTGGTGGCAGGTTTTGGGAGAGTCGTTTCAAAAGTACGGCGCTTTTGGATGATGCAGCAGTTTTGACCTGTTTAGTTTATGTGGACCTCAACCCGATACGTGCAGGGATTGCAGAAGTTCCAGAAGAAAGCCTGTTTACCTCCGCAGAGGAACGAATTCGCGGGTATCGTGCGCGTCAAACGACCCAAAAAGGCGACGGGCGCAAATTTGGTGAAAAGGTGGCGGCGTGTCGGCCTGATGCGACCTGTGATCAGTGGCTTTGCCCCTTGGAAGGTAACAGTCAGCGTCGCGGTTTTTTAGCTATTGACCTGCCAAGTTACCTCGAAATTTTAGACTGGACTGGAAGGCGAATTGTGGAAGGTAAAAGAGGGGCCATACCAGACCATTTGCCACCAATTCTGATTCGGTTGTCTGTAAACCCTAATCGTTGGCTCGACAGTGCAAGACGATTCGGTTCGCTTTTTTCCGTTGCTGCGGGCAAAGAAGTGCATATGAAGGAAGCCGCGACCCGAATGGGCCAAAAGTGGGTCTGTGGTGTTCAGGCAGGGAAAGCCGCCTTCCTCGAATAGTCAGCTGGCCCCATGCAAAAAGGCCGGCTGCAAGATATATCAGGCAGGGAGTAGGCTTACGTCTTGCGCAAAAGTCTAGATATTTTTGTGTTGTGGTGTCGGTTCTGGTTTTTTTTCATTGCCAAAGAATGCAGGTTTTTAGTCAGCGTGGGTCCTTTCTAATTGTCGAACCCTTTTCAGTGGGTTCGCTTTTACCTAGGGTTTCCATCTATCAAATTTGGTCGGAAAAGATAGGTGTCCTGGCTTATCTGGCTTTTTCCTTCCACGGCTAAGAACCAAAAACGTGCGTGTCCTGACAATCCCTGACAATCCTGATCTGGCTTTTTCCTTCCACGGCTAAGAACTAAAAACGTGCGTGTCCTGACAATCCCTGACAATCCTGCGTGTCCTGATAATCCTGACAATCAATTTTTTGCGTGTCCTGGCAATTACTGGCAATTAAGAATTAAGTAAGCAAGGAGAAAAAGCGTGTGTGTCCTGGCGATTTCCAAAACGTGCGTGTCCTGGCAACTTACTGACAATTAATTTTTTGCATGTCCTGGCAATTACTGGCAATTAAGAATTAAGTAAGCAAGGAGAAAAAGCGTGCGTGTCCTGGCAATTTCCAAAACGTGCGTGTCCTGGCAACTTACTTGCAATTACTGGCAATTAAGAATTAAGTAAGCAAGGAGCAAAAACGTGTGTGTCCTGGCAATTCCATAAGCAAGGAGCAAAAACGTGTGTGTCCTGGCAATTTCTTTTGTGTCCTGGCAATTACAAAACGTGTGTGTCCTGGCAATTTCAGGAGCAAAAACGTGTGTGTCCTGGCAATTACAAAACGTGCGTGTCCTGGCAATTTTCTGGCAATTTCAAGCGAAAAAGAGAGGTCAAAGGAGGTTTGGACAAACACCATTTGCGACCGAGGAAGTTAGGACAGGCATCATTTGGGACAACCACCCTGGCACCTAGTGCAACCTTGACGATCAATGAAAGAAAAAAGACAGGTGTCCTGGCTTTCTTTCTGTGTCCTGGCAATTCCATAAGCAAGGAGCAAAAACGTGTGTGTCCTGGCAATTACAAAACGTGTGTGTCCTGGCAATTTCAGGAGCAAAAACGTGCGTGTCCTGGCAATTTCCTGTCCTGGCAATTACAAAACGTGTGTGTCCTGGCAATTCCATAAGCAAGGAGCAAAAACGTGTGTGTCCTGGCAATTTCACTGGCAATTCCATAAGCAAGGAGCAAAAACGTGTGTGTCCTGGCAATTACAAAACGTGCGTGTCCTGGCAATTTCTTTTGTGTCCTGGCAATTACAAAACGTGCGTGTCCTGGCAATTACAAAACGTGCGTGTCCTGGCAATTTCCCAAAACGTGCGTGTCCTGGCAATTTCAAAACGTGCGTGTCCTGGCAATTTCTCTGGCAATTTCTTCCCTGGAACCTAGTGCAACCTTGACGATCAATGAAAGAAAAAAGACAGGTGTCCTGGCTTTCTTTCTCTCCCTGTTCGAATTTCTCTCCTGGCTTTCTCTCCCTGTTCGAATTTTTTTAATGGCACTGGCTGGTGAACCCAACCGTGTCTGGTCAGGAATCAGCAATTGGACGGTGCCTGAACCCAAGTAACAAAAGAAGGCGCAACTTTTTGCGTTCGGGATTGAAAAAAGTTCGTGCTTGTAATGGTATCGTCGTTGCAGAATACGTTGACTAATAAAATGCCTGGACAGGTACGTCTTTGATGCAGGAAATGCGAGGACAAGAGGAGAAAAGGACATGCACCATTTGTGAAAACCATCCTGGCGCTAAGGGAAGGCGTGGTAGGAGGGGGCGTCTAGGAAGCGTGATCGCTGTGGCTGATTGTTGCCATATTGCCGGTGAGTAACTGTTTGGGATTGAATCGTTTGTTGAATGGCTAGGTTCTGGTTAAACTGGTCAGGGCTGACGGCGGGTTGGGGAACGATTTAATGAGGCGGAAATATTGAACCGGTTGGCAGATGTTAAAGCGCAAGTGGCTCGGGCGAAGTTGCTGGCGGCGTCGAACTTTGGGCGTAAGTTTGGATGGTATGTCGTCTTTGAAGGGGCGATTATCGGTGAGCTGGATGATTATCGGCCCGAGGATATGTTTTGGGATTCCTACAAGGTTACGCCTCGCAGCGAAGCCAATGCGCCGGTTCTGTTGGATCCCGAGTTGTGGTTAGCTTGTCGCTTTCGGTTTCAAAGTATTGTTATGAATGACTTTGTTGATGGTGCCTTGTGTGCTGGGTCGGCGGCGCAGGACCTCCGAACCAATGGTCGGGTCGTCATGCGTGGTTTGTACCTTGTTGCTCGGACGCCGATTGAGAAGGAGTGCCTTCGTAATTTGTAACCGAACGGCGCAAGCAATGGTTTTTATGGTGTTCCTTGTCCGCTTTTTTCAGCTTGCGGTGATTTTTTATTCTGAGGCGGCCGGGGTTAGCATCCGTAGGGTGGCCGGCGGCGCGTCGTCAGGGGTTTTTTTTTGTGCGTCGGCGACTTGCAAGCGCCAGAGTTGGGCGTAGCGGCCGTCTTCGGCCAACAAGCTTTCGTGGGTGCCCTGTTCCAGGAAGCGGCCCTCGTGCAGGTAGTAGATTTGGTCGGCGTGGCGTACCGAGGACAGGCGGTGGGCGATGATGATGGTGGTGCGGTTGGCGGCCAAGCGGCGCATCGATGCTTGGATGGCGGCTTCGGTTTCGTTGTCGACGGCGGAGGTGGCTTCGTCGAGGATTAGGATCGGCGGGTTTTTCAGCACGGTGCGGGCGATGGAGAGCCGTTGGCGCTGGCCGCCCGATAACTTTTGGCCGCGGTCACCGATGACGGTGTCGAAGCCGTCGGGCTGCTCGGCCACGAAGTCCATCATCTCGGCGGCTTGGCAGGCGGCCATGATTTCTTCGTGGGTGGCGTCGGGGCGGCCGTAGCGCACGTTTTCGTAGATGGTGGTGTTGAACAGGAAGGTATCCTGGCTGACGACGCCGATGGTGTGGCGCAGGTCGTCCAAACGCAGCTCGCGTAAGTCGTTGCCGTCAAGCAGGATGCGGCCTTCGTTGACGTCGTAGAAACGCTGCAACAATTTGATAAGGGTGCTTTTGCCGGAACCGGTGGGGCCGACGAGGCCGATGGTTTGGTAAGGCTCAATGCGCAGGTCGAGGTCGTCGAGGATGGCCTTTTCGTCGTAGGCGAAACGGACGTCTTCGAAGCGCAGTTCGCCTTGGACGTCGGCCAACGGCAGCGCTTGCGGGCCGGATTGGATGGTTGGCTGCATGGCCAACAGGGCCTTGATGCGTTTGGCGGCCTGCTGCGCTTCTTGGTACTGGAAGTGGACGGCGTTCATGCCGGTCGAGGCTTCCAACATAATCGGCGCCATGGTCATCTGCACCATGACCTCGGTCAGGGAGAAGGCGCCGCGCATCATGCCGTAACTGGCGTAGACGAGCGGGGCGCAAATGCCCATGGTGAAGGCGTAAATGTGCAGTCCCAGGAACTTGGCGCTCTCCTTGCCGGCGACTTCTTGGCTTTGGTGCAAACGCGTGATGTCGCCGGCCAAACGCTCGGCTTCGCGGTTCTCGGCGACGAAGCTACGCACGGTGGTCATGCCGTTAATATTGTTGCTCAAGGTCTGGGTGACTTTGGCTTTGTCGGCGCCGACCTTGCCGTAGTTGCGACCGGCGTCCTGGTGGTGTTTTTTGTCGAGGTAGTAAAGGTAGGGGGCGGGCAACAGGGTCAGCACCAAAGCAATGGGGGAGACAACGGCGAGCACACCGGTGCCGACGGCGATGGTGGTCCATTTGCGCAGCACGGTCGGCGGGGTGTAAATCAAGAACTGCTTCATTTTGTCGATGTCGCCGTCGATGACGGCCATCAGTTGCTCGGGCGTTTGGTCCTCTAAATCGGCGGGATCTAGTTGCTGCATTTTGCGGAACAGGCGCATGCGCAGTTCTTGCTCGGCGGCGTGGCCGTATTCGTCCCAGGCGACGGCGGTGTGGTAACCAACAGCGGACTCGACGGTCTTGAGGCCGAGGAAACCGGCGCCGAGGAAAATGAACTGTGAGAGTTTGGTGTGCAGGCCGAATTTGGCGAGCAGTGGGAAGCCGTTGGAAAGCGGTGTGGCGACCAAAATGCCGAGGGTGACGGGGCTGAGGATCTTCAAAAAGGCGTCGAGGGTGCTGAGCGCGACGGGTTTGTGCGCTTTTTCGGAAAGACCGCCGCCGAGGGTAACGACCTCGACCAAATCATCCTCAAGCAGGCGCGCCGCTTGGCGGCCGAGTCGGGATTGGTGACCCTGATCGACAGGTTGTTGTTCGGGTAGGGTGGCGGCGAAAACCTCGCGCAAGGCATTTTCGATGCTGCGCTTGAGCCCGCCGCGAATGTAACGGCGCGGGTCGAAATGGATGAGGAGGCGGGCGGTGGCGGCATTGGCGGCAACCTTGCGGATGCCAGGCGCGGTGCGGAGCTTGTCTGCTAAGGCTTCGGCGAGCAGGGGACGGTGGCGGAGCGCGCAGACGTCCCAGCGTTCGCGGCCCGGGCTCGCACCGCGAAGGCGGATGCCACGTTGATGGATGGGTGTTTGTCTCATATCGTCGCCTCGACCTCTAGAAATATGGGGTTTGCGGCGTTTTCGGCGGCGTGCCGGTGCGTTGCCGGACGAGACCCGTTTCGGTGAAAAGAAGTGAAAATCTGATTCTAATCGACCTTGGTCAACAAAGCGACCTTTGTCTGTGGGTCACGGCACCTCATCAGAAAACGAAACACTGGGAAAGGGATATTTGTTAGGGTGGTCAAAAAGCTAACAAACCGGGGCGTAAATAGCTAGCTCAAAGTGAATTCGTTAAAGCGCAGGGTTTGTGTCGCAAGGGTTAACGCGTCTTGATAGTGATAAAGATAATCTGCGGTGGTTTTTTTGGTGATTTGTAAGGTATTGGAGTAAATGAGTTTGTAGGTGTTTTTTTGCAAGAGCTGATTTTGGCGCGCTTTCCGAAAAGAACTAGCTTGTGACGACACAACCACTTTTATGGCTTGTTAAGTGTCGAAGCATGCAGCTAGAATAAAAAGGCTCACCCCAGAAAAACGAGGCTTTGACTCGCCGTTCTTTCCCCCCTCTAGGCAAAACCAGGTTTCTTGTAGATGGTGTTTTGATGCGTCAAGAGCCCGCTGAGGTTATCATAGATAACTATAGTTATGAACGGGATATCGCCATTATTGGCACCGCTTGTCGGTTTCCCGGTAGCGACAACGGTCGCGAATTTTGGTCGCAGTTGGCCGAGGCCCGCTGTAGTGTTCGGGAAATTAGTTCGTATCGCGAAAAAATAACAAGGCCAGGAAAATGTGCGGGTTGGGCGGCGTCTTTGCGGCGCGCCGGCTTTGTTGGCGGCTTTGATAAATTCGACCCGCTCTTTTTTGAGATCTCGCCAGGCGAGGCGGCCGCGATGGATCCCCAGCATCGTTGGTTTCTCGAATGCGTGTGGCATGCGATTGAAGATGCCGGTTATGGACCGAGCGCGCTGGCCGGCGCCAACATCGGCGTTTACGCGGCGGTTTCGAAAAACGATTACGCGGGGTTACTGCAGACGAGGGTGACGGATGTGGGCGCCTTTATGGCGACGGGCACGGTTTTTTCATTGCTGGCGAACCGTGTCTCTCATCTATTGGATCTGCGTGGCAAAAGTGAAGTGGTTGACACAGCCAGCTCTGGTTCGGCGGCGGCGGTCGTGAACGCGGTGCGCGATTTGCGCAACGGCGTGTGTGAGGCGGCCTTGGTTGGCGGGGTCAACGCGCTGCTGGCACCGACGATGTCGCAGGCCCATCAACAAGCGGGCATGTTGGGTGCGGGCGGATTGTGTCGTTCGTTTGACGCCGATGCGGATGGCTACGTGCGCGGTGAAGGGGTGGGCGTGGTGTTCCTCAAGCCGTTGGGCCGCGCTTTGGCGGACGGCGACCCGATTGCCGCGGTGATTAAAGGTTGTGCAGTGGCCCACGGTGGTCGTGCGCCATCGTTAACCCATCCCAAAGCCGAAGCCCAGGCGGCGGTGATCCAAGCGGCCTTGGCGGATGCGGGCGTTTCTGCCGACAGCATCAGTTATGTAGAAACCCATGGTTCCGGTACGCCGGTGGGTGATCCGATTGAAATTGAGGGCCTTAAGCAGGGCTACGGCATGGCGCCGGCGCCGGCTTCGATTGGCTTGGGTTCGGTCAAGGCCAACATCGGCCATTTGGAAAGCGCGGCGGGCATCGCGGGCCTGATTAAACTGGCGTGGTGCTTCCGTCACCGGCAATTACCTGCGCTTGTGCACTTTAACAAGCTTAATCCGGCGATCAAGCTCGAGGGCGGGCCCTTTTACATCAATGACCGGGCGCGTCCGTGGCCGGCGCAACAGGAAGGGGTGCCAACGCGGGCCGGGCTCAGTTCGTTCGGGATGGGTGGGGTAAACACCCACATGATTCTGCAGGCGCCGCCGGCACGGACGCTGAGCGAGGTGGATCAAAAGCCGCGCTTGTTTGTGCTTTCCGCCAAAAACGGACAACTGCGGGCGCAAGTGGCCGGCTTGCTCGAGTTCCTGCGTGGTGATGCCTTACCGGCGGCGGCCGATGTGGCCCACACGCTGATGTTCGGCCGGGATGCGCTAGCGCAGCGCCTGGCGGTGGTGGCCGAGGGCACAGAACCCCTGGTTGGCGCACTTGAAGCCTGGCTGGCGGGTGAATCTGACCGGCGCTTGCGCGTTGGTACGGTGGCGGATGAGCCCGGCGCCGGCGGCACAGCAGGCGGTGACGAAGACCTGTTCCGCTTGGCCGAGCGCTGGGTGACGGGTGCGGTTGCGTTCAGTTCGGCGGGCGCCGATGGCAAGCGGGTGTCGTTGCCAGGATACGCGTTTGCGCGGCGAACGTGCTGGTTCGGTCTCGACGAAAGGATGCAAGCGCCGGTGATCGAAACGCCGCTTGACGACAACTTGGAAAGCGCGGCCGAAGCCTGGCTCCAGAAGGTGATTGCACCCGTTTTCGGCGTGGCGGTCGACGAGTTACGCGTCGATAAGCCGTTCAAACAGTACGGCTTAAATTCGATGATGATCCATGATTTGAACCTGTTGCTGGAGCAACATTTTGGTGCGGCGGTCAGCAAAACGGTGTTTTTTGATTGCCGCGATGTGCGCGAATTGGCGGCGTACTTTTTGAGCGAACACGGTGACCTAATCGAGGCTTGTCTGACGGTACCGACGAAGGCGCCGCTTACGGAAAAAGCGACGTCACCGGGCCGTTTTCCCGCGGAAGCGACGGACGACAACGGTGCGATTGCGATCATTGGTTTGGCGGGTCGCTATCCCGACGCCGACCAACCACAACAGTTGTGGGAAAACCTGTTGCAAGGTCGCGACAGCATTGATGGGATTCCCGCCGATCGCTTCAGCATCGATGAGGGGATTTACAGTGGTTGGGGCGGGTTCATTAAAGATGTGTACAACTTCGACCCGATGCTGTTCCAGATCGCGCCGCGCGAGGCCGAGCTGACCGATCCGCAGGAACGGGTGCTGTTGCAAACGGCCTGGGAAACGTTGGAAAACGCGGGTTACAGCCTTGATACGCTGAACCGCGTCACGCGCAAAGTGGGCGTGTTTGTGGGCGCGATGTGGCAACCCTACACGGCGCTGGGCGTGGCCGAAAGCGCGGCGGGCAACCCGGTTGCGCCGAGCGGGATGTTGTACAGCATCGCGAACCGCATTTCCTATTGCTTCGATTGGACGGGACCGAGCTTGGCGGTGGACACGGCGTGTTCGGCGTCGATCACGGCGCTGCACTTGGCGGTGCAAAGCCTGCGTCGCGGCGAGTGCGGGTTGGCGCTGGCGGGCGGGGTCAACTTAGCGCTGGAAGCGAGCAAGTACCGTTTCCTGTGCGCGGGCAAGTTCCTGGCCGAAGACGGCAAGTGCCGTGCCTTTGGCGCCGACGGCAGGGGTTATGTGCCAGGAGAAGGCGCGGGTTTGGTATTGCTCAAACCTTTGGCGCAGGCCGAAGCCGACGGTGATTTTATCCACGCCGTCATTAAGGGCAGTGCGATCAATCACGGCGGTCGCACCAACGGTTACACGGTACCCAAACCGAAAGCGCAGGCCGAGGTTGTGGCGGCGGCGTTGGCAGATGCGGGCGTCGACGCGCGTTCGGTCAGTTACGTCGAAGCGCACGGCACGGGCACGGCACTGGGTGATCCCATCGAAATCGACGGTTTGACGCGGGCCTTTCGCGGCGACACGCGCGACCGTGGTTTCTGCGCGATTGGTTCGATTAAAACCAACATCGGCCATTGCGAAGCGAGCGCGGCGATGGCGGGCCTGACCAAAATTATTTTGCAAATGCAGCATCGAACCTTGGTGCCGAGTCTGCACAGTGCGACGCTGAACCCCAACATTAACTTCGCCAACACGCCGTTTGTAGTGCAGCAAGCGGTAGAGACGTGGGAAAGCGCGGGGCCGCGTCGCGCGGGCCTGAGTTCGTTTGGCGCGGGCGGCGCCAACGGTCACCTGCTGGTTGAAGAATACGTGGCGCCGGCCGCCGCGGGCCAACCGCACGAGGCACAACTGATCGTGCTCTCGGCGCAGTCTGCCGCGCAGGTGCAGCAACAGGCAGGGGCGCTGGCGGCCTGGTTCCGCGAACACGGCGGCAAGAACCCGGCGCATTGCTTGGAAGATACGGCCTACACGCTGCAGGTGGGACGCAACGCCTTGCCGCAACGGGCGGCCTGGGTGGTGCGTACCGGCGAACAGCTCACCCGTCTGCTGGAAACCTGCGACGAAACGACGGTGACGGCTGTCGACGCGGATCCACCGAGTCATGCCGAGGTAAGCAAAGCCCTGGCTACACGTGATTTAGAAGCCGTGGCTGCGTTGTGGCGGCGCGGCGCCGAGATTGAGTGGCGCAGGCTCTATGATCTGCGACGACCGCGACGGTTGCCACTGCCAACCTATCCGTTCCTCAAAGACGTCTATCGATTGCCGAACACGCAAGCGGCGGGCGCGGCGCCGGTAGGGCTTTTTCGCGAACGCTGGGTGGCGACGCCAAGCCCCAAGGGTCGGCGTTTTGTGCCGCAAAACTTGCTGTGTTGCGTGAGCGACGCGAAGCAAGAAGCGGCTTTGTCCCGTGCGATCGGCACGGCCGGGTTGGCGATGCCGGTTCACATCCTGCGTGCGGCTGATTTGACCCAGGCCAAAGAATTGCCCGAAACGCTGCGCGGCTGTGATGCGGTGCTCGATCTGCGCCCGATTCGCGATCAAAACGGCTTGCTGGACCTGGCTAGGTTGGTGCAAGCCTTGGTGGCGCTTGGTGCCGAACCGCAACGCTTGCTGATCGCCGCCGCTGATGGGACGGCAAAGGAACGCTGTTTTATGGAAGCGGCCGAGGGCTGCGCGCGTTCTTTGGCGCTGCTGTTACCGCGCACGGCCGCCGCCGTGGTGGCGGTCTCGGAAAACGCCGCGCCCTATGCGGCCATTTTGGCCGAGTTGACGGGGCCGCAACTGCAAAGCTGTTGGTGGCGGCAACATCAACGGCAGGTGCGCGAGCTGCAAACGATCAACGCCGCTTCAGGACCGAGCCTGCTCAAACAGGGCGGCTGTTACTGGATTACCGGCGGGACCGGTGCCTTGGGACGTTTGTTTGCCGGCTATTTAGCGAAACGCTTCAGTGCACGTTTGCTGCTGAGTGGTCGTGGCGCACCGAATGCCGCGATCACTTCCTTATTAAATGAGCTGGAACGCCGCGGCGGCAAGGCGCGTTACCTGCAGGCCGATATGAACGATCCAACCGCGTTGCGTGCGGTGGTGGAAGCGGCCGAGGCACAGTTTGGCGGTCTCGACGGGGTGCTGCACGTGGCGGGCCGACTCGATGCGCGCCCGTTACCCGACAAAACCGGTGCCGAATGCGCTGCGGTTCTGGCGCCCAAAGTCCAAGGATCGCTGAATTTACATGAGGTGTTGTGCGGGCATACCCTCGATTTCGTGTGTCATTTCAGTTCGGCGGCCGCCGTGTTGGGCGATTACGGCGCGGGTGATTACGCGGCCGCCAACCGGTTTCAAAGTGCCCTGGCGGCGGGTGCGACCGGGGATTATCGCAGCCTCGCGATTCAGTGGCCGTTTTGGCGCGACGGCGGCATGAGCTTGGGCGATCACGATGCCACCGAGCAGCTTTTGCGTGAACGCGGCATGCGTTTGCTGGAAACGGACGAGGGTTTGGCTGTGTTCGAGCAACTGCTGGGCATGGCGGGCGGCGCCTACTTGGTGCATGCCGGCAGCCAGGCGGCGCTCAAGGCATTGGGGCCGAGCGAACAACAGGCCGCGCCGAGGCTGCCCGCGCCGGCGATGGCGGTCGCGTCGGGTGGCGACTTAGCCGACCAACTGGCTGCCGACTTGCGCGTCCTGGCGGCGCTGCCGATTAAAGCCGAGGCGGCGCGGTTGGACGGGCGTGCGCGTCTGGCGGAATACGGGTACGAATCGGTGACGATGAGCGAGTTGGCCGAGTTGCTGACGCAGCGCTACGGCGTCAAGATCACGCCAGCCCTGTTTTTCCGTTATCCCACACTTAATAGTTTGGCGAAGTACCTGCTCGCCGAACACACCGACACGGTGGCGGCGCTCTTCGCCGGCGCAACGGCGCGGGCGAAGAGCGCGGCGCCGCAACAAGCTGCGACGGCCGACACAAGTAATGAACTGGAGCCGATTGCGATTGTCGGCATGAGCGGGCGGTTTCCGGGAGCACGTGATTGCGATGAACTCTGGTCGATTTTGGCTGAAGGTCGCTGCGTCGTAACGGCACCGCCGCCAGAACGGCGCGCACGCGTCGGCGGCGATGAAGATGGACCTTGGTGCGGTTGGGCGCCGGGCGTTGACGAATTCGATCCTTTATTCTTCGGCATCTCGCCCCGTGAGGCGGCGACGATGGACCCGCGCCAGCGTTTGTTGCTGCAAGAAACCTGGCGCGCGCTGGAAGACGCGGGCCTTGGCGAAGCGGACAGCGACGGCGCGCGCATCGGCATTTTTGTGGGTGTTGAAGACGGCGATTACCCGCGTCAGGTGGGCGACGAACGTGCCTTGACGGCCAACCACAACGGCATCCTAGCGGCGCGTTTGGCGCATTTTCTCAATTTGGCCGGCCCGAGTTTGGCGATTAATACGGCCTGTTCGTCGGGTTTGGTGGCGGCCCATCAGGCCTGCTTAAACCTGCGTGCGGGCGAGTGTGACAGCGCGGTGGTGGCCGGGGCCGGTTTACTGCTGACGCCGGCGTTACACGGCGCGATGCGCGAGGCGGGCATGCTCTCCCCACGCGGTCGTTGTCGTGCCTTTGACCGTGAAGCCGACGGCATGGTGCCAGGCGAAGCCGTCGTCGCCTTTGTCTTTCAACGGCTGAGCGATGCGCAACGGGCCGGGTTACCGATTCACGCGGTCATTCGCGGCAGCGGCGTCAACCACGACGGCCGTACCAACGGCATCACGGCACCGAGCGGGGCGGCGCAAGCGGCGTTGCTGGAACAGGTCTACCGCCGCCATCAGATTGACCCGACCCAGATTGGTTATGTGGTCGCGCACGGCACGGGCACGCGCCTGGGAGATCCGGTCGAGATCAATGCGTTACAGGAAGCCTTTCGCAAGTTTACGGACCGGCGCGGTCAGTGTGCGGTGACGTCGACCAAACCCAACGTGGGCCACACGCTGGCGGCATCGGGGCTGCTCAACCTGACGGCGCTGGTGCAGGCGTTGCGTTATCGGCGCATTCCGGCGAGTTTGTACTGTGATCAGGCCAGCGATTACATCGATTGGGAAGCGAGCCCGTTTTACGTCAACGAGCAGGCATGTGAATGGCCTGCGCCGACAGACGGCCCTCGCTTGGGTGCGCTGAGTTCGTTTGGCATTAGCGGGACCAACGCGCACATGGTGGTCGGCGCCTATGAAACACCGGCGTCGGCAGCGCGCGCTGCGGCGCCGGCGGTGCTGCTGCTGGTGTCGGCCAAAAGTGCGGCGGCCTTGGCTGAACGCAGCGAAGCCTTAGCGACTTGGTTACAAAAACAAGGCGCGGTTGCGCTCGACGCTTTGAGTTTCACGCTGGCCCACGGTCGTTTCCATTTCAACCATCGCCTGGCGGTGGTGGCGACCGACTTGAATGAAGCGGTCACCCAACTGCGCGGCGCGGCGGCGCACGTGGTGCCGCGCGCTTTCCGCGCGGAGGGCCAGACCCAGCGCGATGTGCGTGGCCGGCTCGAGGCTTTGTCGCAGCATCATCATGATGAAACGGCGTATCGCGGGCAATTGGAAGCGCTGGCTGACTTGTACCGACGCGGCTACGAAATCGACGGTCGTTTGTTGTTTGGCGACGCACTGCCGCCACGCCTGCACCTGCCGACCTACCCGTTTGCGCGTGAGCGTTACTGGGTTGATGAAACGCCGGTGAGCGCGGCCGATGCGGTTCCGGTCGCGTTGAAAAAGGCCGATGCCGGGATTCACGAAGCGCCGGCCGCAAGCAAAAACGAGTTGCAGGTTCCCGAAGGGCGGCCGCTGTGCCTGCTGCCGGTTTGGGACGCGATTGCACCGCCCGACACGCATGGGACGAGTGCCGATGCCGCAATGCTGATTGTGGCGGCGGCCGAACAGCACAGCGTTTGGCGTGCGCTTTATCCCAACGCCCGTTGCGTTGCCGTGGCCGAAGCACCAGCCGCTCTGAAGCAGCACCGGGACCTGGGCCACATTGTGTGGGCGCCGACGCCGGCACCGTTCACGCTGGAAAACCCCGATACTTACCAAGCGCTGGGTGACCTGTTTGATGTGATCAAAGTGCTCTCCGACAGCGGCTCGCAAGCGCGCGCTATGCAGTGGACCCTGATCACACGCGCCACCTATGCGCTCGGCGATGAAAATGCGCCTTCCCGTTTGGCCGGTCTGCACGAACTGTTGGCGACGGCGGTGAAGGAACAGCCGCATTGGGCGTTGCGCAGTGTCGACCTGGCGGCCGATGCGGCGCCACCGGCGGCGTTGTCGGGTTTGGCGTTCGGTGCCGACGAAATCCATGCGTATCGCGACGGGTTGTGGTACCGCCAACGGCTGTTACCGCTGCAGGACATGCAGAAGCACGGCGAACCCTATCGTCACGGCGGCGTGTATGTGGTGATTGGCGGCGCGGGCGCCTTGGGTGCCGCTTGGAGCCGCCACCTAATCGAAAACTACGCGGCACAGATTATTTGGTTGGGACGGCGGCCGCTGGATACGGCTTTAGAACAGCAGCTCAAAGCGTTGGGGGCCAAAGGGCCGGCGCCGCTTTACCGGCAGGCTGACGCGGCCGACGGCGAGGCTTTGGCTGAGGCCTATCGCCACATCAAACAACGTTTCCCGCGCATCCACGGCGTGGTGCACGCGGCGGTAGGTCGCAGCGACGCGAGTCTAGCCGCCATGAGCGGCGCCCATTTTAGCGACGTGCTGGCGGCCAAATGTGCGGCGGGTTTGGCGACGGCGCGGGTGTTCCAAAACGACGACCTCGACTTCATGCTGTTTTTCTCGTCGACGATGGTCTACGAAAAACCGGGCGGCTTGGCCGGTTACAACGCGGGCGGCGCCTTTGCCGACGCGCTGGCGCGTTACTTGGACGCGAAAATGCCGTTTGCGGTGCGCGTCGCCAACTGGGGTTACTGGCGTATCGGCGCGGGTGAACGCGTGTCCGAGGCGATGAAAACACGTTTGACTCAAAGCGGCATGGGCGCCTTGACGCCGGCGCAGGCATGGCCCGCGCTAACGGCGCTGTTGGTCGGCGATGAACCGCAACGCCTGTTGCTGAGCGCTTTGCATGCGCAGCCTCTGCCGCGCATCTGCGCCGAGGAACAGGCGACGCTGCACGCGACGACCGTGGCGCCGGTGGCGGCGTGTTCCTTGCCGGCGACGGCCCAAAACGAACTGGAATCCTTGGCCGCGTCGCACCACACTTGTTTGGAAGCGGTGCTGAAACCGTTGACGGCGGCGATCTTGGCGACGGTCCCGTGCTCGGCTAAATGCCAGCGCTGGCAGACGGCGACAGAGCACTTGCTGGGCGGCACAAGCGCGTCGACATCGGTGGAAGAGGCGTGGCTGCTTTGGGACGCCCACAAAGCGGTTTGGTGTGAAGACACGAACCTGGAGCCCTATGTCACACTCATCGAAACCTGTCTGCGTTGCTTAGCCGACATCTTGGCGGGTAAGGTGAGCGCCCAGTCGGTGCTGTTCCCCAACGGCTCGTTGGCCTTGGTGGAACACGTCTACCACGGTAACCGCGTTTCGGATGTTTACAACGAATTAACCGCACAAGCTGTCGCCGCCTTTGTCGCCGAACGGGTGGCGGCCGAAGCGGGGGCACGCCTGCGCATTTTGGAAGTGGGCGCGGGCACCGGTGGCACGACCTGTGCCGTGTTGCCGGCGTTGCAGCCCTACGCCGACGCCATTGCTGAATACGCCTATACGGATCTTTCCAAGGCGTTCCTGTTCCATGCGGAGACGCAGTTTGTGCCTGAGTATCCGTTTGTGCGGCCGTGTTTGCTGGATGTGAGCGCGCCGCTCGCCGGCCAAGATATCGAACCCAACCATTACGACCTGGTCATCGCCACCAATGTGGTGCATGCGACCGCCAGCGTGGCGCGTACGCTGCGCACCATCAA
Source organism: Holophagae bacterium (assembly GCA_030429565.1). Taxonomy (GTDB): domain Bacteria; phylum Acidobacteriota; class Holophagae; order Acanthopleuribacterales; family Acanthopleuribacteraceae; genus Acanthopleuribacter. The sequence goes on from JAUIFE010000024.1 coordinate 16,428, forward strand.
AGCCGCCATGCGCCGCAACGGCGTGCTGCTGCTCAACGAGCTGTGCCGACCGAGCCTGTTCACCCACCTGACCTTCGGTTTGCTCGACGGTTGGTGGCTGACCGAGGACGCCTATCGGCGCCTGCCCGACTCGCCGCTGCTGGACGCGGCGGGCTGGTTGCGCGTGCTGGCCGACGAAGGATTCCGTGACGGCAGCCTGCTCGCGGCCGAGGCGGCGGTGTTGGGCCAACAAATTATTTGCGCACGGGCCGACGGTTTCGTACGCCAACCTCAAGCCGCGTCGGTTCTCGAAACGCCGACGGCGATTGCCAAAGTGGACACTATGCCGAATGCCTTGAAGCAGTCCTGTCTCGAATACCTCAAAACCCTGATTGGGCGGGCTTTGCGTTTGCCGGTTGAACGCATTGACGGCCGCGAAACCTTTGAAACCTACGGCATCGATTCGATTCTGTTCGGTCGCTTGACCGGCGAATTGCAAGCGGTTTTCCCCGACATGAGCGCCACCTTGTTCTACGAGGTGCAGACCATCGACGAACTGGCCGACCACTTCGTCGCTGAACACCCGGACGCACTCAGCGCATTGCTGGGCGGTGAGGTCGCGGCGCCGGCTGAAGCCGGCGAAAAACCGGCGGGGTCAAGCGCGACACCCTCGCCAACCGAAAATCAGGAAGCGATTGCGGTGATTGGTTTGAGCGCGCGTTTTGCCGAGGCGCCCGACGCGGTGACTTTTTGGGAGAACCTCAAAGCGGGTCGCCACAGCATCCGCGAGGGCACGCGCTGGCCGTGGGAGGATGTGTACGACGCCGATCCCGGCCGCGCCAACGTGGCGCGCAAGAGTTACACGCGCTGGGGCGGTTTCCTCGACGACGTCGACCACTTCGATGCGGCCTTCTTCAACATGACGCCGCGTGACGCCGAGAACACGGACCCGCAGGAGCGGCTGTTCCTGCAAGAGGCGTGGCGGGCGATGGAAGATGCGGGTTATGCGCCGTCGACCTTCGCGCCGGAGCTGCGCAAGCGGGTCGGCGTGTTCGCGGGCATCACCAAACAGGGTTACAACCAACTGGGTGCCGACAGTCGGCGCCACCTGCCGACGACGTCGTTCGCGGGTTTGGTCAACCGCGTGTCCTACACGATGAACCTGCAAGGGCCGAGTACGGTGGTCGACAGCATGTGTTCCTCGGCGTTGGTGGCGGTGCACGAAGCCTGCAACTACCTGCGGCGCGGCGGCGGTGCGATGGCGTTGGTGGGGGCGGTCAATCTGTACCTGCACCCGGATAACTACGTCAAACTGTGCTCGCAACAGATGACGGCGAAAGGTGATCGCTGCGCGGCCTTCGGCGCCGATGGCGATGGATTTGTGCCAGGGGAGGGCGTCGGCGCTGTGGTGCTCAAGCCGCTGCGCGATGCCGTGCGCGACGGTGACGCCGTTTACGGTGTGATTCGCGGTACCGCCGTCAACCACAACGGCAAAACCAACGGTTACACCGTGCCAAACCCAATCCAGCAAGCGGAGGTGATGCGCGCCGCCTTAGCCGCCGGCGACACCGACCCGCGTTCCATCAGTTATATCGAAGCCGCCGCCAACGGTTCGGCGATGGGCGACGCGCTGGAGATGTCGGCCCTGATCAACGTCTTCGGCAAGCAGGACGGCGTCGAGGGCCGGCGCGCGTTGGGTTCGGTGAAACCCAACATCGGCCACGCAGAATCGGCCTCGGGCCTGTCGCAGTTGGTCAAGGTGCTGTTCTCCATGAAAGCCGGCGAGTGGGCGCCGACCCTGATTGAGGGCGCGCGCAATCCCAAAATTAATTGGGCGCGGTTGCCGTTCGAACCGCAACAAGTAGCGGCGGCTTGGCCGCGGCTCAAAGTTGACGGCGTTGAACAACCGCGTCGCGCCGGCATCAGTGGCGTCGGCGCGGGCGGGGTCAACGCCCACATCGTCGTCGAGGAATACGCGGTCGAAAGGGACGCGGGGTCGGCTCGCGGTCCGGCCTTATTCGTGCTCTCGGCCAAAAACGAGGAACGACTGGCGGCCTACGTCGCCGCCTGGTGCGACTTCCTCGCCGGCGGCGATCACGATCTGCATCGTCTGTGCGCCACGGTGCAACGCGGTCGCGAAGCGATGGCGACGCGCCTGGCGGTGGTGTGCAGCGACCGCGCCGCGCTGCTGGGCGCGTTACAAGCCTGGCGGGCGGGTCAAGGCGACGGCGTTTACCACGGCCAGGTAACCCAAAAACCCGAGGCCGCGCCGGCCGAGATAAACGCCGCCGCCGCGGCCGCCGACCTGGATCGGCTCGCGCGTTTGTGGGTGGCCGGTTTTGACTTGCCCTGGGCCGCGCTCTACCAAAACAATCCGCCGGCACGCCTCGCCGGTTTACCGACCTACCCCTTTGCGCCCAAGTCCTGTTGGGTTGGTTCCGACCACGAGATCAACCCGTCGCTCCGTCCTGTGGCCGCTCCGGCCGGCCCGATTCTTTCTCGGAGAAACGATTCCATGACATCGCAACCCACGGCGGATCCCACGCCGGACCCTGGACCCAAACGCTACCAAAACCGCGCGACCGAGTTTTACACCTACTACGCGGGTATCGGTGACGCCGAATTTTCGGAAGATTACCTGACCTTCTGCCCGTTCCCCGAACGCATTCCCGGCTTCTCGATGACGCGCGTGTTCCTCCACCCCAAACAGTACGCGCGTGAATTGGAACTGATGAAACAGCGCCAAATCGAGTTGCGCGACGTGTTGTTCTACAAAGAAAACTACGCCGAGATCGGCAAGCTGCTCGACTTCGGGTGCGGCCACGGCACCGACGTCATTGAATTCGCGCGCGACTATCCCAACCTAACCACGCACGGTTTCACGATTACCAAAGCCCAAGCCGAAAAGGGCAACCTGCGCATTCGCGAGCTTGGCTTGCATGAGCGGGCGAGCATTTTCCACGCCGACAGCTCGAAAGATCCGTTCCCGGATCGCTACGATTTGATCATTGGCGTGGAGGTCAGCTTCCACATTCGCGACAAAGCGGGTCTGTTCCGCAACATCCAGCGCGCGCTCAAAGACGACGGCCGCGTGTTGCTGATGGACTACATCGCCAACCTGCGCGGCCCGATTGTCGATCCCAATGTGGAAATCACGATTCCAACCCGTGAAAGCTGGATCGACATGCTGTCGCAGCATGAGCTGATCATCGATGAAATGATCGACGTTTCGCCCGAGATATCCAACTTTCTGCACGATCCCGAATTCGAAGACAACATCGCGCACCTGCCGGATGTGGTGGCGGCGACCTTCCGCAACTACGCCAACCAGTCGATTTCGCTGGAAAAAGGCTGGATTACCTACTGCCTGTTCAAATTAAACAAGGCGGCCCACCTCAGTGATACGGCGCGTCGCGAACACAATGCACGCAAGCTGGCCGAACCCGTGTCCTACACCGACGCACTCAATACTATGAAGGCCGGACGCGGTGTGCCGGCGGTGACCGGCGTCCAGTTGGTGCCGCAGTTGCTGTCGATCTTCAGCGAGGTGCTGGGTTATGCACCGGCCGAAATCGAAGCGGTGGCGACACTCAACGAACTCAACATCAGCTCGCTGAACTCGGTCGAGCTGTTGGAGCACATCAACCGTACCTTTAACCTCAAATTACCGACGAGCGTGGTTTTCGAGTGCGGCACGCCGGCGGCGTTGGCTGAAACCATTGCCGCCGCCATGCCGAGACAGACCGTAAAGGCGGCACCCCCAGCCGGCGGGCACGCACCTGTGATCGCGCGGCTGTTGCCAATTTTTAGCGACGTCTTGGGGTACGCAGGCGCCGAGATTGAAGCGGCGGCAACCCTCAACGAACTCAACATCAGCTCGCTGAATTCGGTTGAGTTGTTGGAGCACATCAACCGCGCCTTCGATCTGAAATTACCAACGAGTGTGGTGTTTGAATGCGGCACGCTCGACGCCTTGGCTGCCGCCGTTTATGCGGCGATACCCGTCGCAGGCCGCGCCGCGTTGACGCCGTCAGCCTTAACGCCATCCGCCTTAACGCCATCCGCCGCGCCGGCAACCCCTGCCACGCCTGCAAAGACGCCGCGTGTTGCCGCGCCACTTCGCGCCGAAGCGACCCCGCCGTCGCCTGGCTTTAGCCGCGAGATCGCCGTCGTCGGTCTCGACTGCCGCTGTGCCGGCGCCGAGGGACCCGAAGCCTTTTGGGAACTGATCCGCCACGGTGCCGACCACATCAGCGACGTCACCGACCCGGCGTGGTTGGAGTACTTCCGCGCACGGCGCTTTGACCCAACCCACGCGCGTTTTGGTCAAATGGAAAACCGCGACGGTTTCGACTCGCTCTTTTTCCACATCTCACCCAAGGAAGCCAACGCGATGGAACCCAACCACCGCATCTTCCTGGAAGCCTGTTACCGTGCGCTTGAAGATGCGGGTTACCCGGCCGACAAAATCGACGGCGCGGCGGTCGGTACCTATGTCGGCAGCATGGGCGGCGGTGGCGATTACCACGACGGCTCGCTGTTTAACCTGCTCGGCGAAGAGGCCTGCATTCTGTCGTCGCGCATTGCTTATTACCTCAACCTCAAGGGTCCGGCGCTGACCGTCAACACCGCCTGCTCATCGTCCCTAACCGCGATTGACCTTGCCTGTAAAGCCCTGCAACTAGGCGATATCGACATGGCGATTAGCGGCGGTGCCACGGTTTACCACCATCCCGGCACCTTTATGACGATGGGCAACGCGGGCATGTTGTCGCCCAGCGGCCGCTGTCGTCCGTTCGACAACGACGCCGACGGCATTGTTGTCGGTGACGGTGTCGGCGTGGTTATTCTCAAACGTTTGGCCGACGCCGAACGCGACGGCGACCGCATCTACGGCGTGATTCGCGCGAGCGGCACCAACCAAGACGGCCGCACCTCGGGCATTACCGTGCCCAGCTTCCGTTCGCAAAGCGCCTTGGAGCAAAAGGTTTATAAGAAGGCGGCGATTTCGGTCGAAGACCTGCAATACGTGGAAGCGCACGGGACCGCCACCAAATTGGGCGATCCGATTGAAGTGCACGCGCTCACCGACAGTTTCCGCACCCAAACGACACGGCGCCGCTTCTGTGCGCTCGGCTCGGTTAAGGCCAACATCGGCCACACCACCGCCGCCGCCGGCGTGCTCGGCCTGATTAAGGTGCTGCTGTGTTTGGAACACCGCCAGTTGCCGCCCGCGCCCTACTTCCGCGCCGAAAACGAGCACATCGACTTTGCCGACAGCCCGTTTTACGTTAACCGCGATCTGTGCGATTGGCCGACCAACGCACGCGGCTCGCGTTTGGCCGCCGTCAGCTCGTTTGGGTTCAGCGGCACCAACGGCCACATGGTTGTCGAAGGCTATTGCGCGCCGGCCGTGCCCGACCAAACACCAGCGCGTCCGTTACCACTGGTCCTTTCAGCCAAAACTGAAACCGCGCTGCGCGCCGGCGCCGCCAAACTCAAAAGTTACCTGAGCGCCCACGGTGTCGGCATGGGCGACCTGTGTTTCACGCTCGCCACCGGTCGCCAGGGCTTGCCGCACCGCGTGGCGCTGGTTGCCGAGCGGGTCGACCAGGTGGTCGCCGCGCTCGACGCCTTCCTCGCCGGTCGCCAAACGTCGGTGCCGTTGTTCCAAGGTGTCGCGCCCAAGAATCCGGGACCCGTGGCCGACGGCGGCGATGCCCGCACCTTGGCCGCTGCTTGGGTTCGCGGTGACCGCGTTGACTGGCCCGCGTTCTTCCAAAACCGGGCTGGTCGCAAAGTGTACCTGCCGACCTACAGCTTCGACCGCAAACCGTTCCGGCTGACCAAAAACTTGAACCCGCCGGCCGCGTCCCACGACACCCCGGCCGCGCCCGACCTGGGCGATCTCAAGCAGCGCATCCGTTTTGCGCTGTGTGGGCTGTTGGAATTGGCGCCGGCCGATTTGGCCGACGACAAGGATTTCGACGAGGTCGGCTTCGATTCCGTGATTGCGCTCAGCCTCAAGCAACAATTGGAAAGCGACCTGGGTTGTGACGTTTCGCTCGACGACTTCCTGGAACAAGGTACGGTCGCCGGTCTGGCCGCCTTGTTGCAGCCACGTCTCCCGCAAAGTGCCGCCGTCGATCCCGTCCGCGACGCTTTACAACCGGTGATCGTGGCCGATCCCGGCGCGCGCCTGCAGCCCTTTCCATTAACCGACATCCAGGAATCATTCCTCACCGGCCGCCACCTGCAACTGGGCGGCGACCGCGCCGGCTGCCACATCTACCTGGAGCTGGAACTGGGCGATTTCGACCTGGCACGGCTGCAACAGACCTGGACGCGTTTGGTCAGCCACCACGACATGTTGCGCACGGTGATGTTGCCGGACGGTCGGCAGCAAACCCGCGCACAGGTGCCGGACTACCGCATTCGCGTCAACGACCTGCGCGGTATGACGGCGGCGGCGCGACGCGCATCGCTGTCTGAAACGCGGCTGGCGATGTCGCACAAGGTTTACGACGGCGAAACCTGGCCGTTGTTCGATATCTGCGTCAGTCGCGACGACTTCGACGAGGCTGTCGTCCACTTCAGCATCGATGAACTGGTGCTCGACGCCGCCGGCTTATCGCTGTTGCTGCGCCAATGGGCCGCCCTTTATGCCGACCCGCGCGCCACTTTGGCGACGACCGAAATTGCTTTCCGCGATTACGTTTTGGCGACCAAGGCCTTCGAAGGTTCGCGTCGTTTTCAAAGGGATTTGGATTACCACCTCAAGCAGGCCCCCTATCCGGCCGGGCCGATGCTGCCACGTGCCGCGCAGCCAGGCGACTTGCGCCGCCGGCGTCTCAGTGCGTCCTTGGATCGCAAAACCTGGCGCGTCCTCAAAGCCAAAGCGCAAGCCTGGCAGGTGTCACCGACGGTTTTGGTGCTGAGCGTGTTTGCCGAGGTGCTGCGGACGCGCGCTGAAAACGACAGCTTCACCCTGATTTCGACCTACGCCAATCGCGCCCCGCTGCATCCCGACTTGGATCAGGTGCTCGGCCCCTTCGTGTCGACCAACTTGTTTGTGGTGCCGCCGCGCGACGGGCGTACCTTCGAACAGATCACAGGCGCCAACCAGCAGCGGTTCCGCGCCGGGCTGGAGCACGGTTCCGTCAGTGGCGTGCGCGTGCTGCGCGAGCTCAAACAGGCGGGTAAGTTGCCCACCAACTTCGCCCTGCCGGTCGTCTTCACTTCCTTGCTCAACCACGGCGGCATGACGGCCTTGAGCGACAGCGACAGCTTCTACAACCACATGAGTTTTGCCGTTACGCAAACGCCGCAGGTCTTCCTCGACCACCACATCCTGGAACGCAACGGCGCGCTCGACATCCATTGGGATTTGGCCGAGGGTTGGTTTGCCGACATGGAACGTCTGTTCGGCGCCTACCTGATTGCGCTGGAACAACTGTGCGACGATCCCGACCCCTTCGATCGCGGCCCAGGCGGCGGTGCAAAGAAGGAAAGAGCCCAAGCGACACGTGCCGTTGCCAGCGCTCAAGCCGTGCCTTTGGGTTGGACCGGTGCGCGCTTCGCCGCCAACGATCTGCAAACTGCCTACCTCTACGGGCGCGACCGTGGCGGTGCCGATTACCGCGCCTACCAAGAGTTTGACGCGGCCGCCATCGACGGCGCGCGTTTGGCGGCGGCTTGGCGCAAGCTGGTCGGCGCCCACGACATGTTGCGCACGCGCCTGCTGGCGGACGGCGATTTTCAGGTCGACGCCGCGCCGGACAGGCTAACCATAATCGAACACGATTTTCGTGGCCAGGCCGGCCAAGCCTTAAACGACCGCCTCGACGCGGTGCGTGCGGCCATGACCGCGCCCGCCGACCCTGGCGGCTGGGGCTGGCAACTGGCGCTGTCCCATAGCGATCACTTCAGCCGACTGCATATCAGCCTCGACATGATCCTGCTCGACTGGCCCAGCTACGAGATGGTGCTGCAACAATTATTGCTCCTTTACGAGCGACCGGAACGCGAGCCGCCGCGTACGGCGACGGGTTATGCCGAACTGGCCGGCCGCATGGGGGCGGCGGCGACGGGTCAAGCGGCTGCTGCCGCGCAAGCTTATTGGACGGAGAAGTTTGCCGCCTTGCCGTCCGGTCCGCGTCTGTCTTTTGGTGACGTGACGGGCGCGGGTGAAACGCAAACATTGACGATGGTTTTCAAGGACTGGCCGGCGTTGACGGCGGCCGCCGCCGAACTGGAAGTGGCGCCGGCGATGATTCTGCTGGCCGCTTACGCCGAGGTCGTCGCCGCCCATTGTGACGACGACGCATTCACGCTGGTGGTGCCTTGCTGGGCGCGTTTACCGTTGCACGAGGACGTCGATCGGGTCGCCGGTGATTTCACCACGCCGACCTGGGTGGTGGTTCGCCGCGACGCCGAGCTTACCTTTGTCGACAAGGTCCGTAACTACGCCGCCACCGTCCGCGACGACCTGGCCCAGCGCCCCGTATCGGGATTAACGGCGCTGCGCAAGGTGGCCGTGCGACAGGGCGCGCGTCCGTTGACTTTCCCGGTGGTGTTCACCGACATGTTGCCGGCGGCCTTCGCCGAACCCTTCGACGATGGCGGCTTCCGGCGCGGTTACCACCTGGGCCGTACGCCGGGCGTGGCGCTTGATTGCATCGCACGTGTCGCGCATGACGGCTTGCACTTGCACTGGTCCAGCCAGGTCGCAGCGAACGCCGAAGTGCAGACCGAAGTGCAGACCATGTTCGCGGGTTTCCAGCGGCTGTTGCAGGCGTTAACGCAAGGCGTGGCAAGCTGGGCGACACTCGATATGGCCGCCGTGATGGGGACCGCCGAGCAACGCGCGGTGCCCGACGCATGGAACCAAACCGCGCGCGATTACGCGGCGCCGGCCTGCCTGCACCACGCCTTGGAACAGACGGCGGCCGAACAGCCACACCAGGTTGCGGTTCAATTTGGCGAAGAACATTTGACCTATGCCGCCTTGAACCGCCGCGCCAACCGGCTCGCGCGCGAGTTACGGCGGCGCGGTGCGCGTCCCGGCAGCATCGTCGCCGTGTGTATGCAGCGCTCGCTAGAAATGGTGATTGCCTTAAACGCGGTTCTCAAAGCCGGCGCCGCCTACTTGCCCATTGACCCCACGTACCCAGCCGAACGTCGTCACTTTCTGCTGAACGACGCCGACGTCGCCATCGTGCTGACCCAGCCCGAACTTGCCGCGCGCTTCGACGACGGCGACGTGTTGGTGGTTGACGCGCACCAAAACGACTCGTCCGCCGACGATGAGAACCTGACGCGTTTGGCCGGCGCCGACGACCTTGCGTATGTGATTTACACCTCGGGTTCAACCGGCAAACCCAAGGGCTGCATGCTCTCGCACCGTGCCATCGTCAACCGCCTGCTGTGGATGCAGGCGACTTACGGCCTCAACCGCGACGACCGCGTTTTGCAAAAAACGCCGTTCACCTTTGATGTCTCCGTGTGGGAATTTTTCTGGCCGCTGATGACCGGCGCACGCCTGGTGGTGGCCAAACCGGAGGGCCACAAAGACGCGGCCTACCTGGCCGCGACGATCCGCCGTCACGGCGTGACCACCTGCCACTTCGTGCCGTCGATGCTGCCGTTTTTCTTTGCCACCGCCGATACCCAGGCGATGCCTTCCTTACGACGTGTCTTTACCAGTGGCGAAGCCCTGCCCTACGACGCCGTCGAACGTTTCCAAGAAATGTTCCCACGGGTGGCGTTGTTTAACTTGTACGGGCCGACCGAAGCCGCCGTCGACGTCACCCATTGGCCTTGCGCGGCCCGTGCCGACCGCGTCGTGCCCATCGGCCGCCCGATTGCCAACATTCAAATTCACATCCTCGACGCAGCCTTGAATCCGGTTGCCGTCGGCCAAGAAGGGGAGTTGCACATCGGCGGCGTCGGCGTGGCGCGCGGTTACCTGGGCCGACCCGCCTTGACCGCCGCCAAGTTCATTCCCGATCCCTTTAGCGATGAGGCCGGCGCGCGCCTCTACAAAACCGGTGACCGCGCCCGTTGGCTGAACGACGGCACCGTCGAGTTCCTGGGCCGCGTCGATTTCCAAGTGAAACTGCGCGGGTTACGGGTCGAGCTGGGCGAAATCGAAGCCGTGTTGCGGCGTCATCCGGCCGTCGCCGAAGCGGTGGTGTTGGTGCAGGATCAAGCACAGGGCGACGCCAAGTTGGTCGCTTACTTGGCGCCCGACGACGCGCTGCCGGCGGCCAAAAGCCTGCGCGCCTTTGTCGGCCAAAGTTTGCCGGACTACATGGTGCCCAACCTGATCGTGCCCGTTGCCGCCATGCCGGTTACGGCCCACGGCAAGTTGGATCGTGCTGCGCTGGCCAAACAAACCACCGTGGCGACGCCGCAAGCGCAACCCAAGCAAGCGACCGCGGGCAATGCCCAAGTAGCCGACTTCTTACTGGCCGCCTTCCGCGCCATGTTACGTGCGCCGGCGCTGACGGCCGGTGCCGATTTATTCGACGCCGGCGCGACCTCGTTGACGATGGTGCGGGTGGTGACCCAGATCCGTGACCGTTTCAAGGTGAACATTCCGGTCGAGGTCTTTTTAGACGACCCAACCGTGACCGCCTTGGCCGATTTCGTCATGCAACAGCTTGCGCCGACCGTCGTCGCCGAAGAAATACCGACCTACCACGCTACGTCGCGCCCTGCCGCCCAAGGTCGCGCAAGCGCAAGCCCGGCTTCGCGCTTGCAGTTGCCGCCGGTCGCGGTTGCAACGACGCCGGCGCCCGCCGCCGGCTTTAGCGAGGCTGCGGTTTCGTTTGCCGCTGTCAGCCGCTTACTGAACGCCTTGCGCGGCGTCGAACACGACGGCCACGTCCGTTACTTATTCCCCTCGGCCGGTGGCAAAAACGCCTTGCAGACCTACCTCGCCGTGAAACCCGGCCGGGTGGAAGGTTTGGCCGCCGGTCTTTACTACCATCACCCCGAACAACACGCGCTTTATTTGGTTGACGGCGACTTCCGGCTCGACGACCAAGCCTTGGCCGAGGCCGACCGCGCTTTACACGATGAAGCCGCCTTCGCGCTGCTGATTGGCGCCGAGATGGCCGCCATCGAGCCCTACTACAACCAGTCGAGTCGGCCGTTGGTGGTGGCCGAAGCCGGGTACTTGGTGCAGTTATTGCGCCACCGTGGCGATGAACACGGCCTGGGCCTGGCGCCGGTTGACGGGGTTGTCCCCAGCGACGAGTTGTTCCCTGCATCGGGCAGCCGCCGCTTCGTGCGCTGCGTGTTGGGCGGCGTCGCCCGTCGTGCGCCGGCACGCGCCGTGCCCCTCGCACCGTTTCGCGCCGCCGCTTCGTTCGCCGCGTTTTTGGACGGCGACCTGGTGGAAAACAGTTTCCCGAATCAACTGGACGCCTTCGCCAAACCCAAGGAAAAAGTGTACTTGCGCAAGTTAAACGGCCCGAGCATCGCCTTGGACGACGGTGGCTTCAGCCAAAACGACTACGCCCGACGCGCCTGTCGGCGCACCTACCAAGCCGGCACAAACGGGCTCGAGGATGTTGCCGCTTTGTTGGCGCAGGTGCGCGCTGTGCAGGATCCCGCCGCCGCTCATCTGCATTACTACCTCTACCTCAAAGAAGGCGCCGTTGTCGGCTTGGCGGCCGGTCTGTACCGTTACCAGGCGGCCACACACGAGCTGACGCTGGTTCGTCGCGGTCGACTCGACCAACTCAAGGCGAGTTACACGCCGTTTAACCGCAAGCACTTCCAAGCCGCCGCCTTCTGTTTGTTCGTCGTCGCCGATTTGGACGGGCTCAACGCCGTGGTGCCGGGAGAGGGCCGTTTCTTGGCGCTCTCGGCCGCCGGCGCTTTGGGCCAAGTTTTGCTGGAACGCCAAGCCTATTTCGATTTGGGCCTGTGTCCGATTGGCGGTATTCGTTTCGACAAAGTGCGCGCCGCCTTCCAGCTCGGCGACGGCTTCGATTTGATCCACAGCTTTACCGGCGGCCGGTTTGTGATGCCCGCCGTCGCGCCTGAAACGGAGCGACCCACCGCGATGGTCGAGGACCTGGCGGTGGTTGGCTTGAGCGCGCGTTTCCCCGGTGCCGAAGACGCCGACGCCTTTTGGGACAATTTGCGCAACGGCCGCGCGGCGTTTGGTCCCTGGCCGGCGGATCGGCCCGCACAGCCGGATCGCCGCGACGGGGTCGGTGGCTTTTTGCCCGCGATTGATCGCTTCGATGCCCTGCTGTTCGCGATTTCGCCTATGGAAGCAGCCGCCTTGGATCCGCAGGAACGGCTGTTTTTGGAAAGCGCCTGGACCTGCCTGGAAAATGCGGGTTACACGGCCGCGTCTTTGACACGCAACAAGGCACGGGTCGGCGTGTTTGTCGGCGCCATGTGGCACGACTACCAAAACCACGGTAGCGACGCCTGGCCCGCGACCATGTCGGGTGCGGTTTCCTCGCACGCGTCGATTGCCAACCGGGTTTCCTACGTTTTTAATTTCGACGGCCCCAGCTTGGCCGTCGACACCTCGTGTTCGTCGGCGCTGACCGCGATTCACGCCGCCTGTGATAGCCTGCGTACCGGTGAGTGCGACGCGGCCTTGGTCGGCGGTGTCAACTTGTTGAGCCATCCCTACCACGCCGCCTTGTTGCGCGAACTCGACCTGGTTTCGCCGCAAGCCGTGTGTCGGCCGTTTGGCGCCGATGCCGACGGCTGGGTCGCCGGCGAAGGTGTCGGCGTGGTGCTGTTGAAACGCCGTGGCGACGCCGAGCGCGATCGCGACAGCATCCAAGGACTCATTAAAGCCACCGCCATCGGCCACAGTGGCAAAACCATGCGGTACGGCGCACCCACGGCCGAAGCGCAGGCGGCCACCATCCGCCGCGCCCTGCAACGCGCCGGTGTGCATGCGGATCAGATTGGGTACGTCGAAGCGGCCGCGCCAGGTGCGGCCTTGGCCGATGCGGCTGAACTGCAGGCTTTGGACCAGGTGTTCGGTAAACGCGCCGACCTCGCCGTTGGTTCGGTTAAAGGCAATATCGGCCACCTGGAATCGGCGTCGGCGATGTCGCAGTTAACCAAGGTCTTGCTACAGTTCCGCCACAACACCTTGGCGCCGAGCTTGAATCACACGCCTTTGAATCCGCTGATCGCCGCCGACGAAGCGCGTATTGTCGCCGCCGCGCGCGAATGGCCGGCGGGTCAACCGCGTTTGGCTTTAATCAACGCCTTTGGTGCCACCGGCGCCGCCGGCCATGTGGTGCTGACCGACTACCAAGCGCCACTGGTTACTGTCGCCGATGCGCCTTGTTTGGTGCTGCTCTCGGCGGCAACTGAGGCGCAGTTACGGCAATTAGCCGCACGCTGGTGCGACTTCCTCGCCGGCGAAAACCTGCCCGCCTTGCGCGACATGGCCTATACCAGTCGGGTCGGGCGCGTCGCCATGGCCGAACGACTGGCGCTGGTCGTCGACAGCCACGCCGCTTTGAAACAAGCGTTGGAAGATTGGCGCGCGGGCCGCACGGGCGCGACTTGGCGTGGTTGCTGTGAAACACCTGACCAACCGGCGGTTGCCGCGCCGACCGCGCTCACCGAGGCCGCGCAAGCTTGGGTCACGGGCGCCAATCTGACCTGGCCTGAAGAAACCGAAGCACGCCACGTGCCGCTGCCGACCTATCCCTTCGCCGATCAACGCCATTGGGTGGCGACCGCGCCCCAAACCGCGCCGCCGCGCCTGGCCGAGACGACCACAACGCCCTTGGCAAGCGTGGCGGCCAGGCACGCCGATTTCGAGCCGGTCCTGAAGCAATGCAGCGCCGTTTTTGCCGAAGTGTCGGGTATCGCCGTCGACCAATTGGCCGCCAAAACGCCGCTGGCCCGCTACGGCCTCAATTCGCTGATGATCAAACGGCTCAACGCGCGCCTGGCCGCGCTGTTTGGCGATGTGCCCGCCACCTTGTTTTTCGAGTGCGGCACGCTCGACGCCGTCGCCCGTCGTCTCTGCGCGGGTGCGGCCCACACCCAACCCGCGTTGCCGCGGGCGCAAGCGCTTGCGCCGGATCAGCGCGACATCGCCGTCATCGGCCTCAGCGGCCGTTACCCCGAAGCCGCCGACCTCGACGCCTTTTGGGAGAACCTGACCCAAGGCGTCGACTGCATTCGCGAAATTCCACCGGAGCGCTGGGACTACCGCCGATTCTTTCACCCGGACAAAGCGACGCCCGGTAAAAGCTACAGCAAGTGGGGCGGGTTCCTCGACGGCGTCGACCTGTTTGATCCGCTGTTTTTCCGCATGGCTCCGCGTGAGGCCGCGTTCACCGATCCGCAGGAACGTTTGTTCTTGGAAAGTGTGTGGCACCTGTTCGAAAACGCCGGCACCACGCGCGCCGCGCTCAAACGCGACCACAACGGCCGCGTCGGCGTTTTTGTCGGCGTAATGTACGGCGAGTATCAGTTGCTCGGCGGTGATCGACCCGATTTGGGCGCCATGCCGCCGGGAACCGCCTTTGGTTCGATTGCCAACCGTGTTTCCTACGTGTTCGATTTCCACGGGCCGAGTTTGGCCGTCGACACCATGTGTTCTTCGTCGCTGACGGCGCTGCACCTAGCCGTTGAAAGCCTGCTGCGCGGCGAATGTGAGCTGGCTGTAGCCGGCGGTGTCAACCTGTCGCTGCATCCGAAAAAGTACGTGCAACAGGCGCAGTTAACCATGGCGGCGGGCGACGGGCGCTGCCGCAGTTTCGGCGAAGGCGGCGACGGTTTTGTGCCAGGCGAAGGCGTGGGTGCCTTGCTGCTCAAACCCTTGCACCGCGCCGTGGCCGACGGCGACACCATTTACGGCGTCGTCAAAGGCGTGGCCGTCAACCACGACGGCAAAACCAACGGTTACACCGTACCCAACCCCAACGCACAGGGCGCGTTGATCGCCGAAGCGCTGGACAAGGCCGGCATCGCCGCCGACAGCCTGAGTTACCTCGAAGCGCACGGCACCGGCACCGCCTTGGGTGATCCGGTTGAGATCAGCGGCTTGAGTCAAGCCTTCGCCGGCGCGGGCAAACAGTTTTGCGCGATCGGTTCGGTTAAATCGAATATTGGTCACCTGGAAGCCGCCGCCGGCGTTGCGGCTCTGACCAAGGTCCTGCTGCAAATGAAGCACGGGCGGCTGGTGCCGTCGCTGCATGCGGCCACCACCAACAGCGCGATTCACTTCGCCGACACGCCCTTTTACGTGCAGCGCGAAGCGCAGGCGTGGACGCGACCCCAGGTCGAACAAAACGGTGCCGTGGTGGAACTGCCGCGCCGCGCCGGCGTGAGCTCGTTCGGCGCAGGCGGTGCCAACGCGCACGTGGTTTTGGAAGAATATCGCGGCGCTGTGCCGGCAACCGGTGCGGACGAGCGCGCGCACATGATCGTGCTGTCGGCACGGGATGGCGAACGCTTGCGCGAAGCGGCGCAACGCCTGCACGATTACCTGGCGCGTCACGCCGACGACCCAAGTTTGAGCTTGGCGCGGGTTGCCTTCACCTTGCAGGTTGGCCGCGAGGCGATGGAGGAACGGCTGGCGTTCGTCGCCGCGTCACTGGACGAAGCGCGGGCGTTATTGTGGCGTTTCCAGCGCGAGGGCGCTGCCGCCGGGGTACGGGTTGCTTCGGTGAAGGTGCAGTCGTTCGAAGACGCGCTCGACGTCGACGCCGACTTGCAACACACGATGGCTGCCTGGCTGGAAAAAGCGCGTTTGGAACAGGTGCTCGACCTGTGGCTCAAAGGTTATGCCGTCGACTGGGCGGCGCTGTGGCCGGGCGCGCGGCCGGCGCGGGTCGCTTTGCCAGGTTATCCCTTTGCGCGCGAACGCTGCTGGACCGAACAGGGCAGCCGTGGCGAGGTTGCGGCCTTGCACCCACTTGTCCATCGCAACACATCTGATTTGAACGGCTTGCGTTTTGAAGCCGACTTCAGCGGGAGCGAGTTCTTCCTGGCCCATCACCGCGTCGCCGGTTCGCCCGTGTTGTCGGGTGCGGCCACCTTGGAAATGGCGCGTGCGGTGGCGGTCTTGGCGGCCGGCGTGACGGCCACGGCCGGTTACAACACGACGCTGCAACAGGTGGCTTGGTTGCGACCTTTGCAGGCCGACGAACGGGGCTTATCGCTGCAAGTGTCTTTACATCAGGATGATAACCAAGCGTTGGGTTACGAGATTACCCACGACGGCGCGCAGGCCGGCTTGGGAAGCGTGGCCTTTACCCAGGACGCGCGCACCGTGCTCGACCTGGACGCCTTGCGCGCCGCCTGTGAGCCGGAAGGGCGCGACGGGGACGCCTGTTACAATGCCTTTGTCGCGCGGGGTCTCGAATACGGTGCGGGCCACCGAGCCTTGACGCGGGTGTATCGCGGTCAGGGTTGTGTGCTGGCCGCCTTGCAGCCGCCAAAGGTTGGCGACGCGGCGTTGGTGATGCATCCCGGCGTGTTGGACGCCGCCTTCCAAGCCGCTTGTTTCCTTGAAGATGATGACGACAACGGCGCCTTTTTGCCGTTTGCGATGGATCGCTTAACGCTGTTTCACGATGCCGGCACACCTGCCTGGGCGTGGGTTGAAGCGCGCGAGAGCAGCGATAAAACCCGCACCTTCGACGTCACCCTGTGCGATCAGCAGGGCGCGGTTTGCATTGCCGTTCGCGGGTTGGCGACGCGGGCGATTCGCCGCCCTGACGCAGGGTTGCTGTTGGCGCCGGTTTGGACGCGCACGACGCCGCAACTGACGGCGTTGCTTGACGGCGAGCGCGTGCTGGTTGTGGCGGCGGCTGATGCCGACATCGCGCCCTTGCAAGCGCAACTGCCCGACGCGACCTTGGTACGGGCGGCGGCGACCGATACCATCGACACCTTGGCGGCGCAATTGGCAGCGGCGGCGCCGTTTGATCATCTGGTATGGTTGGCGCCCGCCGGCGACATGGCTGCCGACCTGGTCGCGCAACAAGACGACGGCGTGCTGCTCTGTTTCAAAACGATGAAAGCGCTGCTGCACAACGGCTTTGACGAACGCGATCTGCAACTGACGGTGATCACCCACAATTGTTTGAGTCTGCCAGGTTACGCGCCGGGCCGGCCGGTTCACGCCGCCATTCACGGCTTGGTTGGTTCGCTCGCCAAAGAAATGCCGCGCTGGCGCGTGCGTCTGCTCGACGGTTTCCCCGCCGAGACGGCCCACTTACCGGCGGCCGACGGTGCGCTTTGGGTAACACGCGGCGATCTGTGGTTCCGCCGGAATTTGGTGCCGACCGTCGCCGAACGGTCCGCCACAACCCGTTTCGTGGCCGGCGGTGTTTACGTAGTGATTGGCGGTGCCGGCGGGATCGGCCGCGCCTGGGGCGAACAACTGGTGCGCCGCCACGGCGTGCAACTGGTTTGGATTGGTCGCCGTCCACTCGATGCCGACATCGAAGCCGCCCGTGCGCACATCGGTCAGTTTGGGCCGACCCCCTTGTACTTCAGCGCCGACGCCGGTGACGAAGCGGCGCTGCGCGCGGTTCACGCCCAAATCCAAACGCAATGCCCGCGTATTCACGGCTTAATCCACGCCGCCATCGTTTTGCGCGACCAAAGCTTGCGCAACATGACGCAGGCGCGCTTTGAAGCGAGCCTGTACGCCAAGGTGGCCACCGCCACCGTGGCCGCGCGCGTGTTTGGCGATGCGGTCGACTTCATACTGTTTTTCTCGTCGACGCAAGCCTTCACCGCCGCCGCCGGCCAGAGTAATTACGCCGCCGGCTGCACTTTTACCGACGCCTTCGCCCAAGCATTGAACGCCGCAAGCGCTGTTCCGGTGCGCATTGTTAACTGGAGTTACTGGGGTTCGGTTGGCGCCGTTGCCGACGAATCTTACCGTGCGCGTATGACACGCGCCGGGGTGGGCTCGATTGAAGCTGCTGACGGCGAACGCGTGGTTGCGCAACTGCTCGCGGGCGATCACACGCAATGGCTTTACCTTAAAAACCAGCTCGGTGACGACGCGCTCAGCGCCTTGCCGCCGATTCTCGCCGACAGCCGCTTGCGCCTTGCCGGCGAACAACGCATCCGGGTTGCGGTGGCCGATTTGCCACAGGTGGTCGCCGATCAGCGCATCACACGCGCGCAAGACGCCGCCGCGCGCCTGCACCAGTTGCTGGTCGCACGCCTCGCTGCCGAACTCAACGCGCTGGCGCCGTTGACCGCGGAACCCGAGGCCTGGGCGACGGCGGTTGGTTTGCCGACGCGGCTGCACGTTTGGTTGGCACACGCATTTTCGTTCCTGAACGAGGTCACGCCCGCCGAACTGGGCGAGGCGCGCGAAACCTGGCAGCGCGCGCTTGCCGATGGAGACCTTGGCGCCGGTTTTGACGCGCGTCTCAAATTGGTGGATCACAGCTTGGCCGGCTTGGCCGACGTCTTGTGCGGGCGCCGCGCCGCCACCGACCTTTTGTTTCCCGACGGCGCGACCGACTTGGTTCAAGGCATTTACAAAAACAATCCGGTCGCCGACTTCTACAACGAAACCGTCGTCGCTACTGTTTTGGCCGCCGTCGCTCAGCTTCGCGGCCAGGGCGCGCGTCTGCGTCTGCTCGAAATTGGCGCCGGCACCGGCGGCACCAGCGCGGCCGTGCTGGCCGGCTTGAAACCGTTGCAGGCCGACATCGAAACCTATACCTACAGCGATATTTCACGGGCCTTCCTCAACCACGGTCAACGCCACTACGCCGGCAATTACGATTTCCTCGACTTCCAGTTGCTCAACATTGAAGAACCGGTCAGCGCCGACGACGCCACAGTCGGCGCCTACGACTTGGTGCTGGCCGCCAACGTGTTGCACGCCACGCGCGACATGCGCCGCACTCTGCGCCACGCCAAAGCGCGTTTGCGTCCGGGTGGTCTGTTGATCCTCAACGAGATCAGCCTTCACAGTTTGGAAGCGCACCTGACCTTTGGGTTACTCGAGGGTTGGTGGTTGGCCGAGGACGACGGCGGGCGTTTGCCAGGCGGGCCGGGCCTCGATGCCGAGCGCTGGTGTACTGTTTTGCAAGCTGAAGGTTTTCAGTCGATAAGCTTCCCGGCGGCGGACGCCCACGGCGGGGGTCAGCAGGTCATCGTGGCCGTCAGCGACGGATTGGTGCGCTTGCAAAATGCCCAACGACCGGTGGTGGTCGCAGCCGCACCCGAACCGAAGGCGACGCCCGTGCCGGTGGTGCCACGTGCGGACGGTGCGCTGAACGCGTTCAAGCAATTGGTCGGTGAAGCGCTGAGCATTGCACCGCACAAGTTGGCCGCCGACGAGCCGTTGGAAAAGTACGGCATGGACTCGATTATGGTGATCCAGGTGACCAACGCGCTTAACCGCGTGTTTGAGGACGTGAGCAGCACACTGCTGTTCGAAGTCGATACGCTTGCCGGTTTGGTCGCTCACTTCGAGAAAACGGCGCCGAAGGCCTTGGCGGCCTGGCTGGGCGCAAGCGCGCCGGCGGCGGCGAGCGCTTCGGCTTCAGCGCCGGTTTTGCACTTACCACGTGCCGGTTTCAGCGTCAAAGCCAAGGCGGCGCAACCCGCTGTGACAGGCGTCGACGCCGTCGCCGTGGTTGGTTTGGCCGGCCGTTTTCCCGGTGCCGCCGATATCAACCAATTCTGGGACAACCTCAAAGCCGGTCGCGACAGTATCGGCGAGGTGCCCGCGTCGCGCTGGAACTGGCGCGACTACCACGACCCGCAAAAGGGTCGCGCCGGCCGCAGTTACACGCGTTGGGGCGGGTTCCTCGACGACATCGACCGCTTCGACGCGCGTTTCTTTAACATCGCGCCGCGCGACGCCGAAGCCATGGATCCCCAAGCGCGGCTGTTCCTGGAAACTGCTTACGCAACCTTGGAAGACGCGGGTTACACGCCGGCGTCGGTGAGCGCGAGCCGCAAAGTCGGCGTTTTCGTCGGCGTGATGAATGGCGATTATGGCCCGCTGCCAGGCTACTGGGTGATTGCCAATCGCGTGTCGCACAGCTTGAATTTTCAAGGGCCGAGTTTGGCCGTCGACAGTGCCTGTAGCGCCTCTTTGACCGCGATCCACTTGGCCGCCGAAAGCCTGCGCAACGGCACCAGCGAGGTCGCCCTTGCCGGCGGCGTCAACTTAATGATCGCGCCGCAACACTACACCAACTTGGCGGCGGCGGGTATGCTCGCGTCCGGTCCCGAGTGCCGCACTTTTGGCGCCGAGGCCGACGGCTTCGTGGCCGGTGAAGCCGTCGGTGCGGTGCTGCTCAAACCTTTGGCGCAAGCCGTGGCCGACCGCGACCATATTTACGGCGTGCTCAAGGGCGACATGGTCAACGCCGCCGGAAAAACGCGTGGTTTCACCGTGCCCAACCCGGACGCCCAGCAACAGTTGGTGGCCGAAGCGCTGCAACGCGCCGGCGTGGAAACACGCGCCGTCAGTTACCTGGAAGCGCACGGTACCGGTACGGCCTTGGGTGATCCCATCGAAATCGCCGGCTTGGCCAAAGCTTTTGGCGACGGGGCGGACACCTGCGCGATTGGTTCGGTGAAAGCGAACATCGGCCACGCCGAAAGCGCCGCCGGCATTGCCGGTATGGCCAAGGTGCTGTTGCAAATGAAACACGGCCGGCGGGTGCCGTCGCTGCACGCGCTGCCGGCCAACCCGCACATCGATTTCGCCAAAACCCCGTTTCGCGTGCAACACGAACTGGATTCCTGGCCGCGCCCGCAACGCGTCGAAAACGGCGTGACGCGTGAATGGCCGCGCCTCGCCGGCATTTCGTCGTTTGGCGCGGGTGGCGCCAATGCCCATGTCTTGGTGGAAGAGTTCCGCGACACAGCGACGCCGCCGGCCACGCGCCCGGTGATGCTGGTGCTTTCGGCGCAAAGTGAAGAACGCTTGCGCGTGGTTGCCGCCAACTTGCTGCAACACTGGCGCGTATTTCGGCCCGCGCTGGTGGAAGTGGCTTACACGCTGCAAGTCGGCCGCGAGGCGATGGCCGTGCGCGCCGCCTTTAGTGCGCGCGATGAAAACCAAGCGCTGGCGCGCCTTCAGGCTTTTTGTGACGATCAATTAAGTGACGACGACCTTTATCGCGGCGTGGTGAAACGGCCCGAGCAAGGTGTCTACGACGAGGATTTACAACAGACCATGCGCGCCTGGGTCGCTCAAGGCGACTTTGGCCGCGTGCTCGATTTGTGGGTTAAAGGGGTCGGCGTCGATTGGGCGCGTTTCTACGGCGACGACCCGCCGCGACGTTGCAGCCTGCCGACCTATCCGTTTGCGGGCGAACGTTATTGGCGCACCCAAGCCGTGGTTCAAGACAGTGCGGCCACCGTCGCGCGTCCGCCCGCCGCGCCGCCACAACCCGCGTTTTTACCCGAGCTGCATTACCTGCCGCAATGGGTGCCGGCGCCGCTGGTTGACGCGGTCGCGGTTGTGCCGACGTCGGCGATGATCATCAGCCGTGCCGATGATGCGCTGGCCCCGTCCTTGGCGGCCTATCTCCAGCAGCAGGGTTGCGAACGCGTGCAACAGGTGCACTTGGGCGACACCAATCACCGCAATGGCTCGGTGTGGACTTGCGCGATCGACGACGACGCGGCCTGGTCGACGTTGTTGGCCCAAGTGCCGGCCTGCGACGCTACCTACTTCCTGGCTGCCGATCCTGCCGCGACGGCCTTAACCGATGTGGTCGCCCTGCAACAGCAGCAAGAATTTGGCGAGATCCAACTGGTGCGGTTTGTGAAGGCGTGGCGGCAACATGCCGACGACGATGCCTTCGCGTCGCTGACGGTGCTGGACCGCGACGGTGCGGTCAGCGGGTTGGCCGGTTTGGCGAGTGCCGTGGCTCAAGGTGAACACCGCCTCTCGGTACGCAACCTCGCTATCGACGCCGACGCGGCACCCTCATCCTGGCTACTCGCGGCGATTCTGGCCGAGCCAGGCACGGATCGCGGTGAGTTGATGCGACTTAGCGACGGCGAACGGCTGCGGCGCGGTTTTTATGCCTGCCCCGATGTCATCGCCAACGGCGCGGACGGCCTGCGCCACGGCGGCGTTTACGTGCTCGTCGGCGGCGCCGGTTTGGTCGGACGCAGCATCACCCGCAAACTGATTAGCGATTACCAGGCACGCGTGATTTGGATCGGTCGTTCGCCGGCCGAAAGTGACGCGGTTCAGACGGCGCTCGGTGCGGTCAACGACCTCGCCGCCACACCGCGTTACCTGCAAGCCGACGTCACCGACCGCCTGGCGATGGCGACCGCGCTTGCCACCATCCAGCAATGGGAACCTGTCATCGACGGCGCCGTGTTCAGCGCGGTCGCGTTTTTTGAGGACCAACACGGTGTCGCCGCCGTCGCCGAACACGATTTCCGCCGAGCACTAACCGTGAAAACCGTCGGCGCGCTTAACTTTGCCAATACCTTCGGCGGGGCGGTGCGCGACTTC
The DNA here is from genome assembly GCA_030429565.1 of Holophagae bacterium. Lineage (GTDB taxonomy): Bacteria > Acidobacteriota > Holophagae > Acanthopleuribacterales > Acanthopleuribacteraceae > Acanthopleuribacter. The sequence goes on from JAUIFE010000024.1 coordinate 38,896, forward strand.
CTGTGTTTCTTCTCTTCGATTCAGGCCTTTAGCTTTTTGTCCGCGCGCGACAGCGCCGCCTATGCGAGCGGCGTCACCGCCGCCGACGCCTTCGTGCGCCGCTTGGCGCAAAACCCCGTGCCGGTGGGCTGCATTAACTGGGGTTACTGGCACCAGGATCTCGCGGGCCGTCATTTCGGTGCGCTCAGCGACGACGAGGGTTTTCAAACTTTTGCCGCCTTCACCGGTTTGTTACGACAACGCCGCCTCAACCAAATGTTGTGCCTGCGGGTGTCGCCTTCGGCCGCGCGCCTCATGAACCGCATCGACGGCAGGCAACAACGTTTGGCGCCCAGTGCGCCCGCGGTTGGTGCCGCGCTTCAGGCGCTTGCGGTTGCCGATCCGGCCGTGCTCGACGCCAAGAAACCGCGCTGGAAAACCTTAAACCAACGCTTGCTGGATTTGTTGTGCGAACAGTTGCACCTGGCCGGTGCGTTGCCGGGTGATGCTGGGTGCGACGCCGACGGCTTGTTTGCGGCGGCTGGATTTGCCGCCAAGTATCGCCGTTATTTCGACGAGTGCCTGCGTCTGCTGGTAGAAGGGCGGCTGCTCGAGCAGGACGGCCCGCGCTTGCGCCGCAAACAAACGCCGACTGCCGCATCGTGGCCGGCCTGGGACGCGGCCAAAGGCGACTACCTCGACGACGCTGATTTCCGCGCCTCGGTGGAACTGGTTGAAGATTGTCTGCGCCGCCTGCCCGAGATCCTGCGCGGCGAGCTGGGCGCGACCGACGTCGTTTTCCCCAACGGCTCCTTGGCCAAGGTTGAGAACCTGTATCGCGGCAACGCGGTTTCGGACTTTTACAACGGCCTCGTCGGCGACCTGATCGTGCAGACGATTAAGGCGCGTTTGGCCGACGATCCGCACGCGCAATTGCGTATCATTGAAATTGGCGCGGGTAGCGGGGGCACGACCACCACCATTCTGCCCACGCTGGCGCCCTACGCCGCAAACATAAGTGAGTACTGTTTCACCGACCGCTCGCAGTCGTTCCTGAACCATGCCGAAGCGCGTTACGGTGATCGCTATCCTTTTATGCGGTACCGCTTGTGGGATATCGAGCAGGCTTACAGCTTGGACGAGCGGCCAGGTTGCTACGACCTGGTGATTGCCACTAATGTGTTGCACGCCACGCCCGATATTCGCAAAACGCTGCGCCACGCCAAGGGCGCGCTCAAACACAACGGCCTGCTGTTGCTCAACGAAGCGACGCGCAAAATGACCGTGCTGACGCTGGCCTTTGGTTTACTCGACGGCTGGTGGTTGTACGAGGACGAAGCGCTGCGCATCCCGGGCTCGCCGTTGCTGACGACGGTGCGCTGGCAACAGCTCCTTGCCGAAACCGGTTTTGCCACAAGCTGGGCGCCGGTTGCGCCGGGTGGGGAAGTGGGCCAACAGGTTTTGGTTGCGATCAGCGACGGTTGGTTGCCGTTGCCGGCGGCCGCCACGGCCGTGCCGCGCGAGTTGCCTGTATCGGCGGCGAAGCCGGTTGTGGAAGCGGCGGACCTGGCCGCTTTTGTCGCTGAGGTGACGCGTGCCGCACTGGCGCTTGCGCTCAACCAAGCCGGCGCCGGGCTCGAAGACGATCTGCCCTTTTCCGATTACGGCCTCGACTCGATTCTCGGCTTGCGTTTCATCGGCGAAATCAACGAACGGTTGGGTATTGACCTCAACACCGCCGTCATTTTCGACTACACCTCGCTTAGTCGCCTGACGCGTTACATCGTCACCACCTTCGCGGCGCGCATCAAACGACCGACGGCTGCGTTACCGGCCGCGCCGGTGGCGACCGACGAAACCCCGCTTTCCGTGCCGACACCGAGCGTTCAAGCGGCACGAGCGGCCACGCCGGCCGCAGCCGACGACACGGCGGTTGCCATCATTGGCTTTGCCGGCCAATGTCCCGGCGCCGACAGCATGGACGCCTTTTGGGACAACCTGCGCGAGGGTGTCGACGCCACCGGGCAAGTGCCCGACCACTACCGCGACCCGGCCCGGGGCGATTACGCCTGGGGCGGTTTCCTCGCCGACCGCGACTGTTTCGATCCGCAGTTCTTTAACATCACGCCGTGGGAAGCCGAGTCGATGAACCCCCACCAACGGCTGATCTTGCAAGAGGGATGGAAGGCGTTGGAAGACGCCGCCATCAATCCGAAAACGCTCGACGGCGCGGCCGTCGGCCTGTTTATCGGTGCTGAGCCGACCGGTTACGTGCACGAGTCCTTTACCGGCGCCTCCGAAGCCATCATCGCCTCGCGTTTGTCGTACTACCTCAACCTGCGCGGCCCGGCGCTGGTGGTCAACACCGGTTGTTCGTCCTCGGGCACGGCGCTCCACCTCGCCTGCGAGAGCCTGCGTCGCGGTGAAACCGAGCTGGCGCTGGCGGGCGGCGTATACGCGGTTATGGATCAGCAAGGTTTAACCAGTCTGGCCGAACTCAACATTTTGTCGCCCACCGGTAACTGCCACACCTTTGACGCTTCGGCCAACGGCACGGTGTTGTCCGAGGCGGTCGGCATGGTCGTGCTGAAACGGTTGCGCGACGCCCTTGCCGACGGCGATCCGATCCACGGCGTGATTGAAGCGTCCGGGCTCAACCAAGACGGCGCCAGCAACGGCATTACCGCCCCCAGCGGCGCCGCCCAGGAAGCGCTGATTCGCGAGACCTACACGCGGTTCGGCATCGACCCGGCCGCGATTGACTACGTCGAAGCGCACGGCACCGCCACCACGCTCGGCGATCCCGTCGAGGCCAACGCGTTGGTGCGCGCCTTCCGCGCCTTTACCGACAAACAAGCTTATTGTGCGCTCGGCAGCGCCAAGTCGCACATCGGCCACGCTTGCGCCGGCGCCGGTGTGATTGGTTTGATCAAAATCTTGCTGTCGATGCGGGCGCGCCAAATTCCGGCGCTGCTGCATTTCGACCAACTCAATCCCATGATTGAATTCGACGCGGCGCCTTTTTACATCAACACCGAAACCGTCGCCTGGGAAGCCGCACCGCATCGGCCGCGCCGGGCCGCGTTGAACTCATTCGGCCACAGCGGTACCAACGTGCATTTGGTCGTGCGCGAACAACAGCTTATGCGAACTGAAATAAGCCAGGCCGCTTATTTGGTGCCCTTGTCCGCGCGCAAGGCCGACCGCTTACCCTTGATGGCCGCCAACCTGCTACACCACCTGGACCGATACCCCGAAACGCGTTTGGCTGATTTGGCTTATACGCTGCAAGTCGGCCGGGAAGCCATGGCGGAACGGGTGGCGTTCGTCGTGCGCGATGCCGGCGAACTGCGTGCGGCGCTGGCGGCCTTTTCCGCCGGCGAACAGGATGCGGCGACCGTTTGCGGCCGAGTGAGCAAAGGTCACACGCAGGCGCAAAGCGATCACGCGGCGTCCTTGCCTGCTGCGCTTGCGGCCGGCGATTTGGCGCGCGTCGCGGCGGCTTGGGTTGCGGGCACAGCCGTGACCTGGGCGGCCCTGTACGGGGCGACTCCGCCCGCGCGCATCCACTTGCCGGCCTATCCCTTCGTTAAAAACCGCTACTGGGCGCCGACCCCCGACGACGGTGGTGGCGGTCGTCCGACCCATGTGGAACCGGCCGCACCCGTCGCCACGGCCCACGCCGATGCCCGCGTTGCGCTGTGGCATGCCGATTGGGACGAAGCGCTTTTGCCCGGACCGGCGCCGGCGGGCGAAACCCTGCAACGGTTGTTGGTGGTCGGCCGCGAGCATGTGCCCGCGCTCGACGCCCTCGACGGTCAGCGGTTCGCCGTTGCCGAAGCCGACGCGGCACAACGCTTTGACGCCGCCCTTTGGCCGCTGTTTGAAGCCGCACGCGCGGCACTGGCAAGCAAGCCGAGCCGACCCCTGTGCCTGCAAGTGGTTTTCGCCGGTGACGACTTTGCCGCCGAAGCGGCGGCCTGCGCCGCCATGTTGCAAAGTGCGGCGCTGGAGAATCCCAACCTGCGCGGTCAAGTCGTCGAAATCGAACGTTTCGAAAGCGGCGATCTTGGCGACCAACTCGAAAGTGAAGCCGCTTGCGACAGCGTCCACGTGCGTTACCGCGACGACGACATTTTGCAATCCGTTTGGTCTGAACAAACGCCGGCGGCGCTGCCCGTGCCCTGGAAACAGCAGGGCGTGTACCTGATCACCGGCGGCTGCGGCGGGTTGGGGGCCTTGCTGGCGCGCGAACTCGCCGGCCAATGCGAGAAGGTGGTGCTGGTTCTGTGCGGTCGTGGTCCCGTTGACGCCGACAAGCAGCGTTTGCTTTCGGCCTTGCACCAACAGGGCGCGCGGGCGGTTTATCGCCAAACCGACGTTGCCGACGCGGCCGCCGTCGACCAGTTAATTCGTTGGGTTCAAAATACCTATGGTGGGTTACAAGGTGTTTTCCACGCCGCCGGCCTCAACCGCGACAACTTCTTGCTCAAGAAAACCCGCGCCGAATGGCAACAGGTGTGCGCCGCCAAGGTGCAGGGAACGGTAAACCTCGACGCGGCCTGCGCCAACCTGCGCCTCGACTTTTTCGTGCTGTTCTCGTCGCTCTCGGCTGTCCGAGGCAACGCCGGCCAAGCCGATTACGCCGCCGCCAACGCCTTTATGGACCAGTTTGCCGTTAAGCGCGACGCCTTGGTGCAGGCCGGCAAACGCTTCGGCCGCAGCCTGGCCGTCAACCTGCCGTGGTGGCGCGACGGCGGTATGGCGCTCGACGCCGACAGCCAAGCCGCCATGTTTGCCGCCGCCGGTTTGACGCCGCTGGACACCGACGACGGCGTTCAGGCATTGGTGGCGGCCTTGTCCTCGTCGCACCCACGCTGTGCGGTTTTGGCGGGTGTTGGCGAGCGGCCAGGGGCCTGGCTGCGCGGCTGTTTAGAGCCGGTTTCGCTGCCGGGGTCCGGCGAGGCGGCGCCGCCCGTGGATGCCGATACCTTGGTGAGCGGCGTGTTGCAGCAACTGAAAGCCGTGTTTGCGGCGACGACCCACCTCGACATTGCCGAACTGGACGCCGACGAAGCGCTGGAACATTACGGCATTGACTCGATCATCATTAACCGTCTCAACCAAAAGCTGGCGGCGCGGTTCCCACGCGTTTCAAAAACGCTGTTTTTCGAATACCAAAACCTGGCCGATGCGGCCGCGGCCTTGGTCGACGCCTTCCCACAAGCCTGCGCCGCGTGGATCGATCGCGCCGCCGCGCCGGCCCCGCAAGCCACGGCCGAAGCCGCACCACAAGCCGCGCCCGTCGTGGTTACCGCTGCGCCGGCCCGCACCGAACGCGAAGCTATCGCCGTGATTGGCCTGAGCGGCCGTTATCCCAAGGCCGCCACGCTCGCCGAGTTTTGGGCCAACCTCGACGCCGGCCGCGACTGCATTCGCGAAATTCCGGCCGAACGCTGGTCGCTCGATGGTTTCTTCGAACCCAACCAACGCAAAGCCAAAAACGAAGGCAAGAGCTACAGCAAGTGGGGCGGGTTTATCGACGACTTCGCCGCCTTCGATCCCTTGTTTTTTGAAATCTCGCCGCGTGAGGCGATCAACATGGATCCGCAGGAACGCTTGTTCTTGCAAGCCTGTTGGGAAGTGTTGGAAGACGCCGGTTACACGCGGGCGCGCCTGAAGCAACAACACGGCAACCGCGTCGGTGTGTTCGCCGGCATTACGCAAACCGGTTTTGATTTCCACGGTCCCGAGCAACAGCGCCACGGCCGTCCCGTCAACCCGCACACATCGTTTGGTTCCGTCGCCAACCGCGTTTCGTACCTGCTCAACCTCAACGGGCCGAGCCTGCCGATTGACACGCTGTGTTCGTCGTCGCTGGTCGCCGTGCACGAGGCCTGCGAACACCTGCACAGCGGCGCGTGCGAGCTGGCCATGGCCGGCGGTGTCAACCTCTACCTGCACCCGGCGAGTTACGTCTCGCGCAGCGGTTTGCAGATGTTCGCCAGTGGGCCGGCCTGCCGCAGCTTTGGTGCCGACGCCGATGGTTTCGTGCCGGGAGAAGGCGTCGGCTGTGTGCTGCTCAAGCCGTTGTCCGCCGCCGTGCGCGACCGCGATCCCATCCACGCCGTGATTCGCGCCACCGGCCTCAACCACGGCGGCAAAACCAACGGCTACACCGTGCCCAACCCCATCGCACAGGCCGACTTGATCCGCACCACGCTGGCGCGTGCCGGCGTCGACGCACGCGACCTGGGTTACATCGAAGCGCACGGTACCGGCACCGCCTTGGGTGATCCCATTGAAGTGACCGGCTTGACGCGTGCCTTCCGCAAGGATACGCCGGACACGGGTTTCTGCGCCTTGGGTTCATTAAAAAGCAACATCGGTCATTTGGAAGCCGCCGCCGGCATCGCGGGCCTGACCAAAATCATTTTGCAGATGAAACACCGCCGGCTGGTGCCGAGCCTGCACTGCGCCGAACTGAACCCCAACATTCCCTTCGCCGAAACGCCGTTTGTGGTGCAACGCGAGGGCGCCGCTTGGCCGGCGCAACAACGCGACGGACGGGTACTGCCGCGCTTGGCCGGGTTGTCTTCGTTCGGTGCGGGCGGCGCCAACGCCCACGTGCTGGTCGAGGAATACGTCGCCGCACATCAAGCCGGCGCCGATCAACCGCAAATCATTCTGTTGTCGGCCAAAAGCGCGGCCCAACTACAGGCCTATGCGGCCAAGATGGTGACCTTCCTCGATGCGACCCCGCCACGCGCCGGTCTTCTGGCCGACCTGGCCTTCACGCTGCAGGTGGGCCGCGAAGCGATGCCGTTCCGGTTGGCGTTGGTTGCCGCCGATCTCGGCGAACTGCGCGAGGCTTTGGCGGCGTATGTCGCCGGCGGTGGCGCGGTGCGCCGTGGCCAGGTTGAGGGTAAAAAAGAAACGCGCGCGGCCCAGCAACACGCGGCCGCTTTGGCTGAAGCGTCGCAAGCTTGGCGCGCCTGCGGCGACGGTGCGGCCTTGATGGATTTGTGGCTGAGCGGCGTTGTCGTCGATTGGGCCGCGCTCCACGATGAACCGCAACCGCGTTGTATCAGTCTGCCGACCTATCCCTTTGCGCGCGAACATTACTGGTTTGAGGCCTTGCCCGCCGAAACGTCGGCGCGCGTGCTGCACCCGTTGTTGCATGAAAACACGTCTGATTTGGATGAGCAGCGCTACAGCGCGCGCTTCAGCGGCGATGAATTTTTCCTGAGCGACCACCGCGTTGCCGGCGAGAAAGTGCTGCCAGGCGTCGTGTATCTGGAAATGGCGCGTGCCGCTGTGGCGCGGGCCGTTTCGGGTGAGGGGATGCCGCGCCTCAAAAACGTGACCTGGGCACAGCCGTTCTTCGGCGACGGCGCCAAAACGCTGCACATCGCCTTGTTTCCACAAACGAACAGCGCGCAACAAGGCGTGACCTTCCAAATTTACAGCGCCGGCGATACCGGTCGCGTTGTCCACTGTCAGGGTGCGGCCGTGCTTGAGGTCAAAGCGGGGTCGCCACCGGCAACGCTTGATTTAAAACAGTTACAAGAACAAAGCGGCCATGTGTTTGACGGCGCACTTTGTTATCAAGCCTTCGCCGAGATGGGTCTCGACTACGGGCCGGGCCATCGCGGTTTACAAACCGTATTTGTGGGTGATGGTTTCGTTTTGGCCGAACTGCACCTGCCGGCGGGCGTCGGTGACCCAGGTTTCGTGCTGCATCCGAGCCTGCTCGACGCCGCCACGCAAGCGGTGATGGGTTTCATTTTGGCCGACCGTGGCGACGGCGACGCGGTGAAACAGCGCTTCTTGCCATTCGCCCTGGAAGACCTGCACTTGTGGCGTGCACCCGAGCGCGTGGTGTTCGTGCGCCTGCAACGGCAGCCAGGCTTTAAGGACAACGACCGCGTCGGCAAGTTGGACTTGCTGTTGGTCGACGAACAGGGTCATGCGTTGCTGGCCATGACCGGGTTCACCTCGCGTTTGGTGGATGTCGACCCGGCGCAAACGGTGGGGTTGGTGCAAAAAGGACCTTCGGGTTTGGATCCACGCCGTTTTGCCACGCGGTTCTCCGGTCGCGAAGCCTTTCTGCGCGACCATCAGCAAATCGTGCCCGCCGCCGTGCTGCTGGAAATGGCGCGTGCCGCCGGGACGCGGTTCCACGGTCAAGCGGTGACCGCGATGACGAACATCGTGTGGTCGCGACCGCTGGTGGTGCCCGAAAACGGCGCGGTCGCTTGGGTTGATCTGCGCGACGCGGCCGGTCTGTCGTTTGAAATGAGCAGCCCGGACCCCGGCGATCCCAACCGTTTGCTTTGCCATGCGCGCGGCGCTTTGGCGCTGACCGCGCCGCCGCAACCCGAGCCGCTTAACCTGCTCGCGCAGCGTGCGGATTTGGGTGAAGTGCTCGACCGTGCCGCCTGCGACCAACGCCTGTGTTTCAGTCACGGCCCGGCCTTGCAAAGCGTGGTGCGCTTCGCCACCGATCGTCACCGCGCCGTGGCGACGCTGCAATTGCCCACCGGCGCCGACCGCGACGGCTTCTTGTATCCGCCGGCCCTGCTCAACGGGGCCGTGTTGGCGGCGGTGCTGCTGACGGCGGTCCAACAGCCGGACGACGGCTTGCCGATGCCGTTTAGCCTCGATGCCTTGTACCTTTACGACAAGCTGCCCGACCATCTGACCGCCGTGGTTGTCGACCGCGCCGGTGCGGATGCGCGCCTCAACAAAAGCGACGTCAGCCTGTGCGACGACAGCGGCCGGGTGCTGGCCGAACTTCGTGGTTTGGTCACCGTCACCAACGCCGCCGCCGCCAAGGACGATCTGCTTTACGCGGCGCCGACCTGGCGTGAACGCGGGCTCGGGCCGGCCATTCCCGCCCCACAAGCGCCACTGCTGTTGGTGAGCGACGCAACGCCGACACAGGCCTTGACCGCCACCCTCGCCGGCGCAACCGTGGCGACCTTGCCCGCGCTGAGCTGGGAGGCGGCCGCGCAAACCAATTTGCTGACGACGGTGATCCAACACCTGAAACAGGTTCTGGCCGGTGACGCCGAGGTGCCGACCCTGGCGCTGTTGCTGCCACACGAGCACGCCGCCGCTGTTGCCGGCTTGCTGGGTTTGCTGCGGTCGGCGGTGTTGGAACACCCGCGCTTGCGGGTGCGGGTTCTGTTCCACGACGACAGCGCGCCCGTGACGTTGGCGACCTGGCTGCACCACGAACTCACCCACGAAACAAGCGAATGTGTGGTGCGTTACCAGGCCGGCAAACGAGCGGTATGGACGCTGCAGGAAATTGAGCCAAGCGAGTCGAGCACGCCGCCGTTGCCCGCGCAGGGTGACGTGGTCTGGTTGACCGGCGGTTTGGGTGGGCTCGGTCGCCTGGTGGCGCAAGCCTTTGCGGCCGTGCCGGACGTGACCTTGGTGTTGAGCGGCCGCGCCGCTGCGGGCGACGAAACTATCTTGGCGGCGTTGCGCCGACAGGGGGCCGAGGTGGTTTACCGCGCCTGTGACGTCGCCGATCCCGACGCCGTTCAGGGCTTAGTCGATGACGTGATCGCCCAATACGGTCGGCTCAACGGCGTGATCCACGCCGCCGGCGTGCTGCGCGACGGCTTTTTGCTGGGCCAAAGCGAGGCCGATCAACGCGCCGTGTGGCAACCCAAAATAGGCGGCACCCTGGCGATTGACAAGGCCCTCGCCGGCCGCGATTTGGATTATTTCATTCTGTTTTCATCGCTGGCGGCGGTGCTTGGCAATGCGGGGCAAGCGGCTTACGCGGCGGCCAACGCCTGGCTCGACGGCTTTGCCCACCATCGCAACCAGCGCGTCGCACGCGGCCTCGCATGCGGCCGCACCCTGTCGATCAACTGGCCGCTGTGGCGTGACGGCGGCATGCAAATGAGCGACGCCGACCGCCTGCGCCTGACGCGCACCACCGGCATGACACCGATGACGGCGCGCCAAGGCCTGCGGGCTTTGGCCGCGATTTGGGCGGGCACGGCCAACCAGGTTGTGGCGCTGCAAGGCGACCGCGCCCTTATGCGCGAGCGGGTGCTGCAACCGCGCATGCCCCAAGCGATGCCGGCCGCCGGTTTGTCCAACAAGGCGCCCCATCACGCGCGCGTGTTGGCCCAAGTGCAGGCCGAACTGGTGCAGCAAGTGGCGCGTTTGCAGCAGTTGGACGCGGCCCGCATCGATTTACACAGCGAACTAACCGCCTACGGCTGCGACTCAATTGCTTTTATGGAGCTGGCCAACCGACTCAACGAACACTACGACTTGGCGCTCATGCCGACGCTGTTCTTCGAACAACCGACACTTGGCGACCTTGCCGATTACCTGCTCGCCAACCACGCCGATGCGGTTAGCGCCAAACATCGCGGCGCCGTTCCCGTGGATAAGCCGACAGCGGCGCGCACGGTGCGGCGCAAGCCGCAAGTGGTGGTTGCCCCCGCCGAACCCCAACCCCATCCCGATCAAGACGCGATTGCAGTGGTCGGTATGAGCGGGCGTTTCCCCGGCTCAGCCGACCTCGACCAGTTCTGGCAGAACCTCGTCGCCGACCGCGATTTGGTCGGCGAAGTGCCGGCGGATCGTTGGGACTGGCGCGCTTATTACGGCGATGCACGCGAACAGGCCGGCAAAACCCGCATTAAGTGGGGCGGGTTCCTCGACGACGTCGCTTCCTTTGATCCGCTTTTCTTCGGCATTTCGCCCTTGGAAGCCGAGTTGCTCGATCCGCAGTTCCGCCTCTTCTTGGAAACCGTGTGGGCGGCGGTTGAACACGCCGGTTATGCGACCGCGTCCTTGGCCGGCGGGAAAACCGGCGTGTTTGTCGGGGTTTCGTCGGCCGATTACCGCGAGGTTTGCCGCGCGGCGGGTGGTGCCGACGGTTCCTTGCTGTCGAGTTTCCCGTTTGCCGTCGCCAACCGCCTTTCTTACCTGCTCAACATCCACGGCCCTAGCGAAGCCATCGACACCGCCTGTTCCAGCTCGTTGATTGCGCTGCACCGCGCGGTTGAAAGCATGCGCGCCGGCGGTTGCGACAGCGCGCTCGTCGGCGGCGTCAACGTCATGTGCAGCCCAACCCTGTTGCTGGCTGCCGACCGCGCCGGCATGCTCAGCCCCGACGGCCGGTGCAAAACCTTCGACAGCCGCGCCGACGGTTACGGTCGCGGTGAAGGCGTCGGCGCCGTCTTCCTCAAACCGCTCAGCCGTGCCCGCGCCGACGGCGACCACATTTACGGCGTCATCCTCGGCAGCGCCGAGAATCACGGCGGCAAAGCGACCTCGCCGACTGCGCCCAACCCGGCCGCGCAGCAGGAATTACTGGTGGCCGCCTACCGCAACGCCGGCGTCGATCCCGCCACCGTGGGTTACATCGAGGCGCACGGCACCGGCACCGAGTTGGGTGATCCGATTGAAATCAACGGTCTCAAAGCCGCCTTTAACAGCTTAAACCGCGACGGCCGACCATGGGCGGCGCACACCTGTGCCGTGGGTTCGGTTAAAGCCAACATCGGGCATTTGGAAGCGGCCGCCGGCATTTCCGGCTTCATTAAAGTGCTGTTGATGATGCAGCACGGCGTGATTCCCGGAAACCCGCACCTGCGCCAGGCCAACCCTTACCTGCAACTGGACGACAGCCCGTTTTACTTAGCCAAAACCAGCCGCGAATGGCCCGCCCGTTGGGACGCGGCCGGCCGCGAACTACCGCGCCGCGCCGGCATCAGCAGCTTCGGCATCGGCGGTGCCAACGCGCACATCGTGGTTGAAGCCTATCCCGCGCCCGCGGCGGTCGAGGAGGACGGCCAATCCCGTTTGTTCCTGCTCTCGGCCAAAAGCCGCGAACGGCTCGGCGTCTCGGCCGCCGCGCTGGTGGATTTCCTCAACCAACAGCCACAGGTTGCATTGGGTGACCTGTCCTTCACCTTGGCGCTCGGTCGCGACGCCTGGCCGGAACGTCTGGCCGTGATCGCCGCCGACCGCGACCAACTGATTGCCAAACTGCAAGCCTTTATTGCCGGTGACAACACCGACGACCTGTGGCAGGGCCGCGTCAGCCGTGACGACGAAACCCTGCGCCTGTTCGGTGACGCCGACGACCTTCACGACATGGTGGCCCTTTGGCACCAAAAAAAGGCCTACGCCAAGCTGCTCCAGCTTTGGGTGAAAGGCATCGACATCGATTGGCGACCCGTGTTCGCCAACGGCCAACACCGCCGCATCGCCCTGCCGACCTACCCCTTCGTCAGGGAACGCTACTGGGTGCCCGTCCGTCCGACCGCCGCGTCGGTCGACCCGCACCAACCACCACCACCGCGCGGAACCTTTGATCCGACCCACTTCGAGACGATCCTCGATCAACTCGCCGTCGGCCGCATCGATATCGCCGAAGCACTGAATCAGACTGAGATGAGACGATGAACAAAGCGAACTTAGAACTCATTTACCGCAAGTTTTCTGAAGGCAGCTTAACCAAGGTCGAGGCGCTCCAGCTCATAGAAGCCACGCAACCGGGGGCCGCCGATTGCCGGCTGCACCCGTTGGTGCATCACAACCTTTCGGATTTGGGCGGGTTGCGTTTCGGCGCGACCTTTAGCGGCGACGAATTTTTCCTGCGCGACCACCGCGTGCAGGGGCACAAGGTATTGCCAGGCGTCGCCTATCTGGAAATGGCGCGCGCGGCCGTGGGGTTGGCCGTACCTTCGTTGCAACCCAATGCGGCCGGGGTCGTGTTGGAAGATGTGACATGGTTGGCGCCGATGACGGTGGCGGGTGCAACCGAAGTCGCCATTCACCTGCGTCATGAGGCTGCCGACACCGGGCCTGGCACGATTCATTTTGAGATCCAAAGTGTGGCCGCCACGCCGACCCTGTTCGCTCGCGGTCAAGCGCGTTGTTTGCCGCTGTCGGCGCCGCCGGCTTGGGATTTGGCGGCCTTGCGCGACAACGCCGCGTGGCGCTGCTTATCCGGCGACCTGTGTTACGAGCGGTTCGATGCGGTCGGCATTACCTACGGCGCCGCCCACCGCGTTCTGGAAACGCTGTGGGCCGACCAAGAGCGCGTGTTGGCCAAGTTGGTGTTGCCCAGTGCTTACGCACCTTCGTTGGCGCAGTTCCAATTACAGCCGGCGTTGCTCGACGGTGCCTTGCAGGCGGCGATTGGCTTGGTCGACGGCACGGGGGCGGCCAAACCGTCGCTGCCGTTTGCTCTCGACGCGGTCGAAATCTACGGTGCCTTAAACGCGACCATGTGGGCATGGCTGCGGCCGGCCGACACGCGCCATGCGGCCCGTTTACAGAAACGCGATATCGACCTGTGCGATGAAAACGGGCAGGTGCGGGTTCGTCTGAAAGGTTTGGTTTCGCGCGTGCTGCAACAGGATACGGCGCCGGCGACGGTTGCCGTGCCCGCCGCCGAACTGGTTCAGTTGGCGCCGGTATGGCAGACAGTTGCCGCGCCGCGTGGCGTCGCCATGGACGGACAGGGACTGGTGATTGTCGGCGGGTCGTCCGCGCGCCGTCAGGCATTGGCCGCCGCGCTGCCAGGCGCCCGCTTACTAGAGGTTGACGCCGGGGCGACCTTGACCGAGGTGGGCGCGGCCCTGGCCGACATCACCGACCTGCGTCATTTGGTTTGGTTGTCGACGCCCGCCGAGCACGACGACATGATCGCGGCCCAAGAAGGCGGTGTTTACGCGTTGTTCCGCATCATAAAAGCGCTGGTGGCGCGCAACACCGCGAGCCAAGATTTTGCGCTGACCGTCGTGACCACCAACGTTCACAGCATCGGTGCGGAACCCTGCGACGCGACCCACGCCGCCGTTCACGGCTTGGTGGGTGCGCTGGCCAAGGAATGGCCACACTGGTCGGTACGTTTGTTTGACCTGGCGCGCGATCAGGCTTGGCCCTTGGCCCAGTTGTTCGCCTTCGCGCCCGATCCGCGTGGCGATGTTCGCGTTTACCGCCACGGTCAGTGGTTTCAACAGCAGTTGGCGCCGTTGGTTCTGCCCAGCGGCGGCGATGCACCCTACCGCCTCAAAGGGACCTATGTCGTCATCGGCGGCGCCGGTGGGTTGGGTGAGGTATGGACCCGGCAATTGGTGCGCGACTACGGCGCCAACGTGGTTTGGCTGGGTCGACGCGCTGAGGATGATCGCATTCGCCGCCGGTTAGACGCGCTCGAACAACTGGGACCGCGCCCGCTTTACCTCGCCGTCGACTGTGGCGACGAGGCCGCGCTGCGTCGCGCCCGTGCCGAGATCCTGCGTCGCTTCGACGCCGTGCATGGTTTGGTGCATGCCGCGCTGGTGTTGGCCGACGAAAGTTTGGTCGCCATGCAGGAAACGCGCTTCCGCGCCGCCTTGCACGCCAAGCTGGCGACCGGCGTGGCCGCCGCGCGCGTGTTCGCTGAAGATGCGCTCGATTTTGTGCTGTTCTTTTCGTCGCTTAACGCATTTGAGAAGTCACCGGGCCAGGCCAATTACGCCGCCGCGTGCACCTTCCAAGACGCCTTTGCCACGCACCTGCGCCAATGCAGCGCGACAACCGTTAAGGTGATGAACTGGGGTTATTGGGGCGGGGTCGGCCGCGTCAAAGACGCTTTCTACCAAACGCGCATGGCCCGTGCCGGTGTCGGTTCAATCGAACCGGCCGAGGGTTTGGCGGCCTTGGAAAATCTGTTGTGCGCACCACTGGATCAAGCGGCCCTGGCCAAGGTCACGGCGCCGCGCGGCGATGAACAAGGCGGCCACGAACGGCTGACCGTGACCGAAGCAGCACCCGACTGTTTGGCGGCGCTGCAGACGCGCTGTGATACGGCGCCGGCGGCGGTTGTCAGCGACCGTGTGGCCGATTGGTGTGCCTTGGGGAGCGACCTGGAAAAGCAACTGGCGGCCCTGCTTCACGAACGTTTGACGCACCTGAACTTGCTCAGCGGCGACGTCGCCTTGGCGCCGCCTTATGATCGCTGGTTGGCCGAAAGCCGCCGTTTGTTGAAGGAACACGGCTTCGGTGCCGGTATGCCCGATGCGGCCGCGCTCTGGGCGCGTTGGGAAAAACGCGTCCACGAGGGCGCCGGCGCCGAACAAGCGCAAGCGGCGTTGGTCGATGTGTGTTTGCGCGCGCTGGGCGACGTGCTCGCCGGCCGCAAACCGGCGACCGAGGTGTTGTTCCCCAACTCGTCGACGGCCTTGGTTGAACAGGTCTACAAAGGTGCCGAAAGTGCCAACCTGTTTAACGACCGCCTCGCCGATGTGGTCGCGGCTTATGTGGCCGAGCGGCGTGGGCGTGATCCGCATTGCCGGCTGCGCTTCCTCGAAATTGGCGCCGGTACCGGCGGCACCACGATCAGTGTACTGCGACGCCTACACGCCAACGCGGCGGCCGTTGCCGAATACTGTTTTACCGATATCTCGAAGGCGTTTCTGTTTGAGGCTGAAAACCGTTGGCAGGCTGCGCATCCGTATTTGCGCACGGCGCTGTTCGACGTCAGCGCCGACCCGGGCGCACAGGGATTCGACCTGGGTGCCTACGACTTGGTTATCGCGACCAACGTGCTGCATGCCACCGCCGACATACGCCGCACCCTGCGCCACGGCAAGGCTTTGTTGCGGCGCCACGGGTTGTTGTGCCTCAACGAAATGAGCCGCAACAGCCTGTACTCACACCTGACCTTTGGCTTGCTCGACGGCTGGTGGCGTTACGAGGACGAAGCGCTGCGTATGCCAGGTTGCCCTGGGCTCAGCGTGGCGACCTGGGCGCGTGTTCTCGGCGAGGAAGGGCTGCGCGGTACCTGGTTCCCGCTTGAATGGGCCGCCGACCTGGGCCAACAAGTGATTGTTGCCGCGAGCGACGGCGTGGTGCGTCGCCACCTGGCCGAACCGGCTAGCGCGCCTCAGCCAACGCCCAAGGCGAAGGCCCAGCGACCAGAGGTGCCGGCAGCAGCGCCTGCACCCGTTGCCGGCGACTTGCGCCAACGCGCCGTTGCTTTTTTCAAAGCCATGATCGGCGCCGCTCTGAAACTCGATCCACGCCGGATCGACGCCGCCGAGCGCTTAGAAAATTACGGGCTCGATTCGATTCTGTCGGTGCAGCTCACCAACCGCTTGGGCAAGCAACTCGACAACATCAGCAGCACCCTGTTTTTTGAGGTGCCGACCGTCAACGATTTGGTCGATGAACTGCTTGCCGGCCAAGCCGATAAATTGGCGGCGATGCTTGCGCCCGAGGCCGATGCTGCCGAGCCGACCCCTGTCACAACCACCGCCGCGCCGCCGCGCCGGGCACAACCGCCGGTTGTCGCTGCACCCAGCGCGGCAGCGCCGCACCATCGTCCGGCTGCGACCGGCGACATTGCGATCTTGGCTTTAAACGGCCGTTTCCCGCAAGCACCGGACCTGGCCACCTTTTGGGACAACCTCAAAGCGGGCCGCGACGCGATCACCGAGGTGCCCGCCGCGCGTTGGCGCCACGCCGACTTTTTCGATCCCGAACCGCAAAAACCTGGCAAAACCCACACCAAATGGGGCGGCTTCATCGAGGATCCGCTGGGCTTCGATCCCTTGTTCTTCAACATCTCACCGCGCGAAGCCGAGCTGATGGATCCCAAGGAACGCCTGTTCCTGGAAACCGTGTGGCACCTGTTCGAAGAGGTCGGCCTGACGCGTGACCTTCTGTTGCAACGCTATCAACGTCGTGTCGGCGTGTTTGTCGGCGCCATGTACCAGCAGTACCACGCTTTTGCGAGCGATGCCACGCGCGAGGCCTTGGTTTCGCTGACCTCCTATGCCTCAATCGCCAACCGCGTTTCCCAGTTCTTCGACCTACAGGGCCCGAGCATGGCCGTCGATACCATGTGTTCCTCGTCGCTGGTGGCGATTCACCAAGCGCGCGCGAGCCTGCTCGCCGGCGAGTGTACGCTGGCCGTGGCGGGCGGCGTAAACCTGTCGCTGCACCCCAAAAAATTCATTGGCTTGAGCGCCTCCAACATGATCGGCAGCGGCCCGCACAGCCGTAGCTTGGCCGAAGGCGACGGCTACCTGCCCGCCGAAACCGTCGCCGCCGTTTTGCTGAAACCCCTTGCGCAAGCGTTGGCCGACGGTGACGCGATTCTCGCCGTCATCAAAGGCAGCGCTGTGAACCACGCCGGCGCCGGTACCGGTTACTCGGTGCCCAACCCCAAGGCGCAGATCCAATTGGCCGCCGAAAACTATCGCCAAAGTGACGTCGATCCGCGCACGGTCGGGTATGTGGAGGCCGCCGTCAACGGCTCGCCCCAAGGCGATGCTATTGAAATAAATGCGCTTAAGAAGTTTTATGCGTTACATGCCGACGACGTGGAAACCGTTGCCTTGGGTTCGGTGAAAAGTAATATCGGCCATGCCGAAGCCGCGTCGGGCATGACGCAACTGGCCAAAGTGGTGTTGCAACTGCGCCACCGCTGTTTGGTGCCGACGATTAAAAGCCAACCGCGCAACCCGCGCATCGATTTGGCCGGCTCACCGCTGCACGTGCCGGAACAACTCTCCGAGTGGCCCGCACCGGCTGACACACCGCGCCGCGCCGCGATTGCGTCCTGGGGCGCGGCCGGATCCAACGCGCACTTAATTGTAGAAGAATTTCCCGAAAGCGCCTGGCCGCCTCAGCCCGCCGCGTCGGGGCCGCATCTCATTGTGCTGTCGGCGCGGGCTGAGGACCGTTTGCCGTTGATGGCGGCCGCCTTGGCCGATTACCTGGCGTGTCACGACGACGTTGCCTTGGATCGGGTGGCGTTTACGCTGCAACATCACCGCGAGGCGATGCGCTACCGCGTGGCTTGGGTTGCCGACGCGCGCATGTCGCTGATCGACTGCTTGCGCGCCTTTGGCGAGGGTCGGCCAGGCATCGGCACACGGCAGGGGAGCAGTGAGAACCACCACCAGGTGGCCGACTTGCTCGACGGCGACGCGGGCACCGCCTTCTTGCAAACGCTGATCAAAAATCGCGACTTGGACAAGTTGGCCGACCTATGGGTTCAAGGTGCGGCCGTGCCTTGGCCACAGCTTCACCAGGCGACACCCGCGCCGCTGCCGTTACCCTTGTATCCCTTTTGTCGACAACGCTACGCGCTGGGCGAAATTGCCGACCGTGCCGCTGTGGCCGCGCCGCTCGCTTCTGTGCCGGCGGCGACGGGTGGCGACGGTTGGCTGCCCTGGCTACAGGCGGCGGTCGCCGATTTGCTCGGTCTTGCCGTCGACCAAGTGCCGCCGCAACGGCCGTTAATCGAGCTGGGTTTTGGTTCGCTTAACGGCGTTCAGCTCAAGGCGGCGCTGGAAAAAACCTGGGCCGTTTCGGTGTCGGCCGCGCTGCTGAATGGGTTTCAACACCTGGCCGCACTCGCCGACGAACTGGAACAACAGGCGCCTTTTGCGGCCCGCCACACGGGCGACGACGACGCCCCTTTGTTACCGACCCTCGACCCGCAACCCGCATTGCGCTATCAACCTTTTCCCCTCAGCGACATTCAGCAATCGTACTTGCTCGGCCGCAAGCAGGGTGGCGACGCCGCCATCGGCTGCCACATTTACCTGGAACTGCAAGCCGCGCCGGTGGGCCTCGGCGGCGAAGGTTTTGATGTCTATCGCCTCAATCAGGCCTGGCAACAGTTGATTGACCATCACGACATGTTGCGCACGGTTTTCTTGGCCAACGGCACCCAACAGGTTTTGGCCGAGGTGGAACCCTACCGCTTTAAGGTGCGCGACCTGCGCCGCGTCGGTGCCGAAACGCGCGCGGCAACCCTGGCGGCCACGCGCGAACGCATGTCGCACCACGTGTATGCCGCCGAGCAGTGGCCGCTGTTCGAAATTCGCATCAGCATTTGCCCCAATGCGACCCTGATCCACTTCAGCATCGACGAACTGCTGCTCGATTGGTCCGGTTTGGAAATGCTGTTCCGCCAATGGCACGAACACTATCAAAACCCCGAGCTGGTGCGACCGCTGCCGGCGGTGACCTTCCGCGATTACATGATCGCCGTTAAAAACTTTGAACGCACACCGCGTTATCAGCGTGATTTGGCCTATCGCTTGGAAACGCTGGCCGACGCGGCTCAGGGTCCGGCTTTGCCGGCCGGCAAAGCGACGATCACCGGTCATCACTGCACCCGTTTCGAAGATTCACTCGATGCGGCGGCGTGGCAGCGGCTCAAACAAACCGCCGCTGCCTTGCAGGTCACGCCGACCGCGCTGCTGTTGTCGCTGTTTGGCGAAGTGCTGCACGCCTGGTGTGATCAGCCGTCGTTTTTGCTGATCTTGACTTACTTCAACCGCACGCCCTTGCATGCCGACCTCGAACGCGTGTTGGCCCCATTCATTTCGACGACCTTGTTCCGGGCCGACCGGCCCATCGCCAACCCGGCCGATACCATCGTCGCCACCCAGCAACGGTTGTGGGACGATCTCGACCACAACAGCGCCGGCGGGATTCGCGTGTTGCGCGAGCTCAAGAAACGGGCCGGTGTTGCCAAAGACCTGAGCCTGCCGGTGGTGTTCACCTCGCTGCTCGGCCGCGACACGGGTGGCGGCGAAACCTTGTTCGCTGAAATCACCTACTCGATTACACAGACCCCGCGCGTGTTCCTCGACCATCAGGTCCACGAACGCGACGGCGTTTTGCACTATAACTGGGACGTGGTCGAAGCGGCGTTTGCGCCAGGATTGCCGGCGACCCTGTTCGCGGCTTACGGCGATTTGTTGCGGCAGGTGGCGGCGACGCCGGATTGTTTGCAGGACAGCGCTTGGCGCGCCACTTTGCAAGCGACCCCGCAACCGCGCATTAACGCACGACCAGACGCGGCCCACGCGCCGTTCCCGCTGACCGATCAGCAACAGGCTTACGCCTTCGGTCGCAGCAAGTTCGGCGGTAACCTCAGCTCGCAGGTGTACATGTTCTTCGATGCCGAAGAACTGGACACGGCGCGTTTGACGGCGGCTTGGCGCAAGGTCTGCGCCCGTCACGCCATGTTGCGGGCGGTGATTTTGCCCAACGGCACGCAGCAGATTAAAACCGACCTGCCCGACGTCGAAATCACCCAACACGACTTGCGCGACTGCGAAACCGACGCGCTTGCCCACGAATTGGAAGCGGTCGGGGCGGCCATGATGGCCAACACGGTGCCGCTCGGCGATTGGCCCTATTGCGACCTGCGCGTGTCGTTGTTGCCCGAAGGCAAGGCGCGCGTGCATTTGAGTGTCGACATGATCATTGCCGACGGCACCGCGATTAACCGTCTGGCGCGCGAACTGTTCGAGAACTACGCCGAACCGGCGCTGACCCGGCCGCCGCTTGCGGTTTCGTTCCGCGACTATGTTCTTTATTTGCAGGATTACAAACAAAGCGCGGCGTACCGCGACGACGTCGCCTATTGGGAAACCAAGTTTGCGGCGATTCCGGCCGGGCCGGCGCTGCCGCGAATTGGCGACGGCAGCGTGCACGCCACAGAAAGTTTCGAGAGCTTGCTGCGCGGTTGGCCGCACCTGGTTGAAGCGGCACGGCAACGCGAGGTCGCCGAAGGCATGATCTTGCTGGCGGTTTACGGCGAGGTGCTGTCGGCGTGGTGTGGCGGCGAACCCTTCACGCTGGTGATTCCGTGCTGGCAACGCCTGGCGCTGCACCCGCAACTGGACGAGGTGGTCGGCGACTTCACCGCCATGAGTTGGGTCGTGGTGCAAAACGACGGCCGCAGTTTCGAAGAAAAGGTGCAGGCCTACCACCAAACGGTAAACGCCGACCTGGCCCACATGGCCGTCAGCGGGCTCGGCGCGCTGCGCAAACAGGTCGCCAAACGCGGTAAAGCCGCGCCGCTCGGGTTCCCGGTGGTTTTCACCAACATGGGCGGTCCGACGCGTTTCAACCTGCCGGACGGCATCCGCTTCGGCGGGTATTTGAGCCAAACCTCGCAAGTCCACATGGACAACATTAGCCTGGAAAACGATGGCGCCCTGCAGTTCCGCTGGGACGTGGCCAAAGGCGTGTTCCCCGACGGTCTGATCACGGAAATGTTCGCCGGCTACCAGCGGTTCTTGGTGGCCTTGGCCGACGATCCGAAAACCTGGACGCAGCGCGATTTCAGTGCTTTGATTCAAGCAAAACCGGTTAAATACCAACGGCTTGCGGCTGAATCCCGCGCATTGGCCATGGAGGAAGTATGAACCCCGGCAAGCCTTCTTCAGCAACGACACCGACCGCCGGCAGCACCTGGACCGGACCTTGTCTGCACCAAATGATTGAAGCGCAGGTGGCGCGCACGCCCAACGCCGCCGCCGTGCGCTGCGACGGCCGCCAACTCTCGTTTTTGGAACTCGATCGGCGCGCCAACCAGTGTGCCCACTTCCTGCGCGGGCTCGGTGTCGGTCCCGACAGCATTGTGGCCGTGTTGATGGAACGGTCGCTTGATTTAATTGTCGGCTTGCTCGGTATTCTCAAGGCCGGCGGTGCCTACCTGCCGCTTGATCCGGCTTACCCCGAGGAACGCCTGCAACTCTTGCTGGACGACGCCGATGTCGGCGTGCTGGTGACGCAAGAAGCCTTTGCCGGTATGTCGTTTGACGGGACCTTGTTACCGCTTGACCGCGACCGTCCATACCTGGCTCGCGAGCCTGAAACGGCACCGGTTAACCTGGCTTTGCCGCACCATTTGGCTTATGTCATTTACACCTCGGGTTCGACTGGGAAACCCAAGGGCTGCATGCTGCCGCACCGCGCCATCGGCAATCGCTTGGACTGGATGCAGCGTTGCTACAACATTGGCGCCGGCGACCGCATTTTACAAAAAACGCCCTATACTTTCGATGTTTCCGTATGGGAACTGTTCCTGCCGCTGCTCAGTGGCGCCTGTTTGGTGTTCGCCAAACCCGACGGCCACAAAGATGCCGCTTATTTGGTCGACCTGATTCAGCAAGAAAAGGTGACTGTTTGCCATTTCGTGCCCTCGATGTTGCGTTTCTTTCTCAACCAACCGCGCGTGCGCCATTGCACCAGCCTGCGCCACGTCTTCGCCAGTGGTGAAGCCTTACCCGCCGATTTGGTGGCACAGTGGACGCAAAAGTGTTCCGGCAAACTGCACAACCTCTACGGACCCACCGAGGCGGCGGTTGATGTGAGTTTCTGGGAATGTAGCCTGCGTGCCGACGGCAAGGTCCCGATTGGGCGGGCCATCGATAACATTCAATTACACGTGCTCGACGAATACTTGCGGCCCGTGCCGCTGGGCGAAGCGGGCGAGCTGTTCATCGGCGGGGTTGGTTTGGCACGTGGGTACCTGCGCCGGCCCGAGCTGACCGCGCAGCGTTTTGTGCGCGATCCCTTTAGCGACGATCCCGAGGCGCGCCTTTACAAAACCGGTGACCTGGCTTGCTTTATGGAAGACGGCAACATCGAGTACCTCGGTCGCAGCGACGACCAAGTGAAGCTGCGCGGCTTTCGCATTGAGTTGGGCGAAATCGAGTGGGCGCTGCGCCAACACGACGCCGTTGTCGACGCGGCGGTGGCGGTGGTCGCGCGTGAGACCGGCGACCCCAAGTTGGCCGGCTACGTGGTGCCGATGGCGGCCGAGGCAGTGTCTTCTCAGGAACTTAAGGATTTCTTAAAAGGGAAGTTGCCCGAATACATGGTGCCCAACCAAATCGGATTTTTGGACGAATTACCGATCTCGCGTCACGGCAAGCTCGACCGCAACGCGCTGCCGTGGCCGATGTCTCAAACCACGGCGCCGCCCCAACCGGCCCCGGAACAAGCGCCTCGGCAAGAAAACGAAGCGTGCGCAACGGCACCGGCCGCCGCTGTGCTGGATGACCTTTTGGCGGAAGTCGCCGATATCACACGCGGTTTCATCGAAGTGGCGCAACTGAACGTCGACGACGATTTGTTCGACCTGGGCGCGACCTCCTTGACCTTGGTGCTGTTGGTCGAGGCGCTTCAGGCGCGTTACGGCGTGGCCGTTCCGGTTGATGTCATGATGGACGGCCCCAATGTGCGCCACATCGCGCGCTATTTGGCGGACCACCAAACACCCACGGCGGCGGCGCAGGCGATGCCCATCGCAGCCACGGCGACCTTCGCCGCGCCGACAGTTGCCCCGCTCGAAGCGGCGCCCTTGCCCGCGCGCGTGCTCCGCGCGCCCGCACCTTGTCGCCATTTTTCCGCCACATCTGTGCCGCGCCGCGCGTGCGACGGTTTGTTGGCCGAGCTGCGCCGCATCGAGGTCGACGGCCAACACCGTTACCTTTACGCTTCGGCCGGCGATTTGAACCCGGTGCAAACCTACCTCGTTGTGCGCGAAAACGGCGTAGCCGATCTCGCCGCCGGGGTTTATTACCACCATCCCGTGCGCCACTGTTTGCTGCGCCTCGGTGACGGTTGCCTGCCGCGTGCGGTTTTTGCCGACGCTGACCAAACGGCCGCCGCCAACGCCGGATTCGCCGTGTTTTTAATCGCGCGCATGGACGCGGTCACGCCGATTTACAAGGGCACCGCCGCCATGTTGAGCACCGTCGAGGCCGGTTACATCGGTGGCTTGTTACAGGACCGTGCCGCCGACGTTGCGCTTGGTGTGTGTCCCGTCGTCGGTGTCGACCCGGCGCCCTTAAGTCGGCTGTTCGATCTCGATGACGACCACCAATTCTTGTTTTGTTTGTTGGCGGGTGTGCCCGCTGCTCAGCCCGCCGCAACCGCCGACGCGACGCGCGCTTTGCCCGCCGGCTTCAGCGATTACCTGGCGGTGGATGCCGACGCGGTTGCATTTCCCAGCGCCGAAGACAAGGCGCGCCTGCGGGCCGAACAACGCCACCTGCGCCGCGTCAGCGACGAACCCGTCGTGCCTTTGGCCGAGCTGCCCGTGCCCGGCGCGCGTTATCGCGCCCGCGCTTGCAAGCGCAGCTACCTGGCGACGGCGGTCGACGCGCGGCGCTTGGCGGGTTGGTTGGCGCTGACTGGGGTGGGCGATCGCGCCGGCGCTTACCACGGCCTCGACGCCGTACCTGCGAGCTTGCAAGCCTACATATATATATGTAAAGACCGCGTCGCCGGACTCGCACCCGGTTTGTACCGCTACGAACGACAAAGCCAAGTATTACAGCCGGTTACAGGCGAGTTAAGCGCGCCGATTAAAAATTGCTACACGCCGTTTAACCGCAAACACGCCGGTGCCGCCGCCTTCCACCTGTTTTTGATCGCGCCCTTGGGTTCGGCGCAGGGCGCGGCCCGTCGCGACGCCGAGTACCCAGCCTTGCTTGAGGCCGGTTACCTCGGCCGATTGTTGTTGGATCGCCAGGCCGATTTTGGGCTCGGCGTTTGCCCCATTGGTGGTTTGTTGTTCGACAAAATTCGCGGCGATTTCGGCATTAACGACGGCGATGTGTTGGTCCACGGGTTTGTCGGCGGCGATTACGCCTACGATTTGCCCGTCGATTGGGACGCCGGCCTCGCGCTGGTTTCCCCGCCCGTCGCCAAACCGTCGCGCGACATGGCGATTGTCGGTTTGGCCGGTCGTTATCCCGGTGCCGACGATACCGCCGCCTTTGCCGCCAACCTCAAGGCCGGCGTTACCGCCTTTTCGATGCAGCACTTCAACGGCGCCGGCGACTATCGCAACGGTGACGAAAAGCCCCGCGCCCAACAGCATTTCGCCGGCTTTCTCAGCAACGTGGCCGGCTTCGACGCCGCCTTGTTTAAGATGTTGCCTGTGGAAGCGCGCGGCGTTGATCCGCAAGAACGGTTGTTGTTGGAAACGGTGTGGACCTGTTTGGAAGAGGCCGGCACCACCGGCGCCGCGCTGAGCCGTGCGGTCGGCCGCGTCGGCGTGTTTACCGGCGTGATGTGGAACGATTACCAACTGCACGGCTGCGCGGGCTGGCGCGAGGGCCGCTACCAAACCGTGTCGCTACCGTCGTCGCTGGCCAACCGCATTTCCCATGCCTTTGGGTTCAAAGGACCGAGCGTTGCCGTCAACACCTCGTGTTCCGCGGCGATGACCGCGTTGCACTACGCCTGCCACAGTGTGCGCAGCGGCGAGTGCGGCGCGGCCGTGGTTGCCGGCGTCAACTTGATCACCCACCCCAACCATTTGGGTTTGTTGGCCTCGCTCGGTTTTCTGTCGAACCAAGGCGTGTGCCGCCCGTTTGGTCTGAAAGCCGATGGTTGGGTGGCCGGTGAAGGCGTCGGCGCGATTCTGATCAAGCCCTTGCGTGCCGCTGAAGAACAGGGCGACCACATTCACGGTGTCATCAAAGGCACCGCCGTCGCCTACAGTGGCCAGGACGGGCGCTTCGGTGCGCCGTCGTTGGCGCTGCAACGGGAATCGATGCAGCAAGCGTTGGCCGACGCCGGCTTAACTGCCGCCGACATCGATTACGTGGAAGCCGCCGCACCGGGCGCGGGGATGGCCGATGCGCTGGAGGCCGGCGCGATTAAAGACGTGTTCGGCGAGCGCCGGGATGCTGTGCGGGTTGGCAGCGTCAAAGCCAACATCGGCCACCTGGAATCGGCCTCGGCCATGTCGCAATTGACCAAAGTGCTGCTGCAGTTCAAGGAAAATTGTTTGTTCCCAACGCTTAACCTTAGCCCGGTCAACCCTATGGTGCCCACCGGCGCCAACGAGCCGGCCCTGGTCTCGGATCTTCAAGTGTGGCCGCCAAGCGACCAACCGCGTCGCGCTTTAATCAATGCTTTTGGCGCGACCGGTTCGAGCGGGCACCTAGTATTGGAAGAATACCGCGCGCCCGCGCCCAAGGAGGGCGTCGCGCCCGCCACGCCAAGCGACCAAGCGTGCGACCACCTGTTGCTGTTCTCAGCCGCCGACGGCGAGGCACTGAAAAAGCTGGCCACGCGTTGGCGTGATTGGCCGGCGCTGCCCTCGATTAACCTTGCCGATGCCGCCTTCACATTACGCGTGGGCCGCGTCGCCCAACGCGCGCGTTTGGCGATGGTGGTGTCTTCCCATCAGGCGTTGGTCACCAACTTAGACGCTTTTATCAACGGTCAAGCAGGCGCCACGACCTATTACGGTGAAGGCGACAACGAAAGCCCACCCGAGGTGACGGCGACCTCCTCGCTGCATGATCTGGCTCAGTGCTGGGTTGCCGCCGGCACGGTTGATCTGCTGGACCACCCGGCGCTGCAAAGCGCCACGAGGCCGCGACGGTTGAGCCTGCCGACGTATGCCTTCGACCGCCGAACCTATTGGGTACCCGACAGCGATGAAACCCAAGCGCCCATACGCGCCAAAGAGACGCCCGCCAAGTCGGTACCTGCACCCACACCCGTGGCGGCGGCTATGCCGGCGAGCACCACCGACGACGGTCGTTTGCTGGTGGCGCTGATGGATTACCTCAAAAGTCTGTTTGCGCGCGTGACCGAACTGCCGACGTCGGCGATTCAGGCTAAAACCGGCTGGGACGCCTACGGCGTTAACTCACTGATCATCACGCGGTTCAACGCTTGCTTGGCCGAGGATTTCGACCAACTGCCGGCCACGTTGTTTTTCGAATACCAAAGTTTGGCGACCCTGGCCGGTTACTTCTTGGAACACCGCCGCAACGACTTGTTGCGTTTATTCCCAGAGGCCGCCCAAGTTCAAACCGGCCCGGCCCCCTTGACGCCGTCCCGACCCGTTGCCGCCAAACGCGCCACGGCGCCAGGGGTCGCGCAAGAAGACGTCGCCATCATCGGCGTGGCCGGGCGTTATCCCAAGGCCGCCGACCTCGACACCTTTTGGCACAACCTGGTCAACGGCGTCGACTGCATCAGCGAAATTCCTGAAGACCGCTGGGACCTCAAACACTACTACCGCGCCGGCAAGGCACAGCCAGGAAAGATGACCAGCAAATGGGGCGGTTTCATCGACGACGTCGCCTGTTTCGATCCGCTGTTTTTCCAAATCTCGCCCAGCGAAGCCAAGGCCTTGGATCCGCAAGAACGCCTGTTTTTGCAAACCGCCTACCATACCTTTGAAGATGCGGGTTACAACCGCGAGCATTTGGCAGGTTCCTACGCGGGCCGAATCGGCGTATTTGTCGGCGTGATGTACGCCGAGTATCAGCGCTTCAGCGGCGCGGGTGGGCCGGTGATCGGCACCTGCTACGGCTCCATTGCCAACCGCGTGTCGCACTTTTTTGACCTACATGGACCCAGCATGGCGGTCGATACCTTGTGTTCTTCCTCGCTGACGGCACTGCATTTAGCGGTGCAAAGTGTGCAGCGCGGTGAGTGTGCGGCGGCGCTGGCCGGCGGGGTTAACCTCTCGCTGCATCCCGACAAATACATCATGCAATCGCAGCTTGGGATGATCGCCGGCGACGGCCGCTGCCGCAGCTTCGGTGCCGGTGGCGACGGCTTGGTGCCAGGGGAGGGCGTCGGCGCCGTGCTGATCAAGCCGCTAAGCCAGGCGCTCGCTGACGGCGATAGCATTTACGCCGTCGTCAAAGGCAGTGCCGTCAACCACGACGGCCGCACCCAGGGCTACACCGTGCCCAACCCCAATGCCCAGGCCGCCTTAATTGCGCAGGCCGTTCGTACGAGCGGCGTCGATCCGGCCGATATTGGTTTTATCGAAGCGCACGGCACCGGCACGCCGCTAGGGGATCCCATCGAAATTGCCGGCTTAAACAAAGCCTTCGCGGGCCGCGTGTCGCGCTGTGCGCTGGGTTCGGTCAAGTCGAACCTGGGTCACTTGGAAGCCGCCGCCGGCGTGGTGGCCGTTACCAAAATTTTGCTGCAGTTCAAACACGGCATGTTGGCGCCGACCCTACACATCGACCGCACCAACGCCAACATCGATTTCAGTGACAGCCCGTTCCAATTGCAGCGGGAGGCCGCGCCTTGGCCGCGCCGCCAACGCGAACAGCACGGGCGCAAGCAAACCTTGCCACGGCTCGCTTGCGTTTCGTCGTTCGGTGCGAGCGGCGCTAATGCGCACTTCATCTTGGCGGAGCACCTGGCCGCGCCGGCCACAGCGACGACTTGGGAGGGACCGCTACCGTTTGTTTTCTCGGCTACGGACGAAACCCAATTGCGTGTGCTCGTTGGCAATTTTGTGGCCTGGCTTGAACGCGACGGCGCCGACCGACCCGCTTTGGTGGATGTGGCCTACACGCTGCAAGTCGGCCGCGACGCTTTGCCACAGCGCTTGGCGGTTCAGGCCGCTAGTTATGCCGCGTTAACAACAGCCTTAAGTGCTTATTTGGACGGGCGCGACCACAGGGTGACGCTCGGCCGTGTGCAGGACGACGCCTCGCTGGTGCAATCTTTCAGCGATGACGCCGACTTGCGCGAAACGGTTGGCAAATGGTTGGCGCGGCGGAAGTTCGAACCTTTGCTGCCGCTGTGGGTCAAAGGTTTGAGCGTCGAGTGGGCCGCCTTGTACGGCGCGCAAATTCCGCGCCGCGTTGCTTTGCCCGCTTATCCGTTTCGCAAGGATCGCTGTTGGTTGTTCGATCAACGCGTCGCGGAAGCCAAAGTAAAACGCCTGCATCCATTGGTGGCTGAAAACATCTCCAGTTTCCGCGAGCAGGGTTACGCACTGACTGACACCGAGCTACCACTTACGCCGGCGGCCCTTCTGGAGGCGGCGCGTTTCGCGGTGGATCACACCTGGCAACTTCAAAACACACGGCCGGTCGCGGCGGCGCTGCATCTGCACGCGCTGGAATGGGGCGTAAGTACATCTAACGAGGCACTTTGCCTGCGCTTGCAGGAGTTGGCCGACAGGTCCGTCGCCTGGTGTGTGGCTCCGCGCGATGACGATGAACGCGTCTTGGTACGCGGCCAGGCCGATTTGGTCGCCGCCGCGCCGGCGCCGCTTGCGCTTGCCGCGTTGCAGGCGCAACTCACGGCTGTGTCTCCTCCAGACGCGGCTTGGTTTGCCGCCTGTTTCGTCGGCGAGCAACAACGTTTGTTGCAGCTCCAGACGGGCGAAGCGGCTGAGACTTTGCTCGATCCGGCTTTACTTGAGGTCTTGGTTGAGGATGCAGCGCGCGCTCAGGGCCGGCTAGGTTGGCAGGCGTTGTGGGTGTACCGTGCAGGTCAAGCGGCGTGGTGTTATCAGCAGGCCGACGACGATGGCGTGACGCTCGAATTGGTTGACGGCGACGGTGAGCTCTTGGTTCGCGCGCTGCTGAACCGCGACAACCGCGACAACTGCGACAACCGCGATGGATCGTGCGAGACGACACTGGTGTGTCGCCCTTCTTGGCGCGATGTCGCGGCTGAGACGGATGCGACAGCGGCCACGCCGGCGCGACGGTTGTTGTTGCTGTGCGAACCCGAACACGGCGGTCACAAACAGATACCGCGCCAAGTGGGCGGTCTGCAGGCGCAAGTGCTTAAATCGGCGGAAAGCACGGTCAGCGAACGTTACCGCGACCTTGCGCTTCAACTCTTTGAGGTCGTCAAAGCCGCGGTGCAGGAACGCGGGAAGCAGCTACTACAGGTGGTGGTGCCGGCCGGTGCCGTGTGGCAAACGTTGCAGGGATTGGGCGCGTTGCTGAAAACGGCGCGCCTCGAAAATGCTCAATTGAGTACCCAACTCATCACTTGGGATATGGCGGCCGGGTTTGACGGTTTGGCCGCTTGCCTCGATCAGGATGCGCGCTGTACGCACCAACACCAGATTCGCTACAGTGAAGGGCGTCGCCAGGTTGCGGTGTGGAAAAAGCTTGAAAACGCCGAGTCACTAATACCCTGGTGTGATCGGGGCGTGTACCTCATCACCGGTGGTTTGGGCGGCTTAGGTTTATTGTTCGCGCAACACATTGCCACCCACCGGCACGGGTGCCGGCTGATTTTGACCGGGCGTTCCGCACTTGCCGCCGCCAAGCAGGACCGGGTCGAGAGCCTGCGCGCGCTCGGCGCCGAGGTGGTTTACCGCGAAGTCGACGTATGTCGCCGCGAGGCCGTCGACGCTTTACTGGCCGACATTGAACAACAATTCGGCGCGCTCAACGGGGTCTTGCACGCCGCCGGCACGGTCCAGGACC
Source organism: Holophagae bacterium (assembly GCA_030429565.1). Lineage (GTDB taxonomy): Bacteria > Acidobacteriota > Holophagae > Acanthopleuribacterales > Acanthopleuribacteraceae > Acanthopleuribacter. The sequence continues at coordinate 68,913 of JAUIFE010000024.1, forward strand.
ACTTAATCCCACATAAAAAAGCGGCCGAATTCAAGGCGGTTTTGGCGCCCAAGGTGATGGGTACCAATGTGTTGGATTTGGCCACCAAAGACATGGCGCTGGACTTCTTCCTGTTGTTCTCCTCCACCGCCGGTGCCTTTGGTAATGTCGGGCAAGCCGATTACGCCGCTGCCAACGGGTTTATGGACGGATTCGCCGCCTACCGCAATGAGCTGGTCGGTGCCGGTAGCCGCGCCGGCTTCACGCTTGCGGTTAACTGGCCGCTATGGCGCGAGGGTGGTATGCAGGTCGATGCCGGTGTTCAAGCGCGCATGGTGGCCGCCGGCTTGGCGCCGCTGCCGAGCGAGGCCGGCTTCAAGGCCTTGGCCGCCGCGTTCGCCGCCTGCCACAGCCAAGTGCTGGTAACCCATGGGCGTCGCGACCTACTGGAGCAAGTGTTGGCCATGCCGGCGGCTGTTGCGGTAAAAGACTCGGTGCCGGCGGCGGGCGCTGATGCGACCGCGTTGCACGACGCCGTCGCGCAACGGGTTGTGGCGGTTTTTAGCGATGTCGCTGATTTGGCCGTCGCGCGCATTGACCTCAAGGCGTCGCTGGAAGATTACGGCATCGACTCTATTATGATCACCGCGCTTAACGATGCGTTGGCCGAAGCCTTTCCCGACCTTCCCAAAACGCTTTTTTTCCAAGTGCGCAGCTTGGCTGAATGTGTCGACGCGCTCATCGAAGCCTTTCCAGGCGAGTGTGCCGCCTGGGGTGGGCTTTTGGCCCAGCCGGCAACCGCCGGTGCCCAAGTACGGGCGCCGCGGGTTGGACCGGCGCCGTTGCGTGGTCCCAAAACCAGTGCTGCGCCCACTTCGGGATTGCAGGCCCCGATTGCCGTAATCGGTTTGGACGGGCGTTTCCCGATGGCCGCCAACGTCGCCGCTTTTTGGGACAATTTGCGCGCGGGTCGCGATTGCATTAGCGAGATTCCGGCCGAACGCTGGTCGCTCGATAACTTTTACCTCGCCGACGTCAAGCAAGCGATCGCAGAGGGGAAGAGCTACGCCAAGTGGGGCGGTTTCCTCGAGGATTTCGGCGCCTTCGATCCCTTGTTCTTCAACATTTCGCCGTGGGAAGCGATGAATATCGACCCGCAGGAACGGCTGTTTTTGATGAGTTGTTGGTCGGCGTTGGAAGATGCCGGTTTGACACGCGCCGCGTTGCGCGAGCATTACGGGCGCGAGGTCGGTGTGTTTGCCGGCATCACGCAAACCGGGTTCAACCTCGTCGGCGCCGAACTCAAGGCGCAAGGCGAAGCCTGCCATTACCACACCTCGTTCAGTTCGGTCGCCAACCGCGTGTCCTACTTCCTCGACGTGTGCGGGCCGAGCCTGCCGGTCGATACCATGTGCAGTTCGTCGTTAACGGCGATCCACGAAGCCTGTGAACGCCTGCGGCACGGCGATTGTCAACTGGCTTTGGCGGGCGGCGTGAACCTGTACCTGCACCCGTCGCAGTTCACGGCAATGTCGTCGGCGACGATGTTGTCGCCCGCCGGCGTGTGCCGCAGTTTTGGCGCCGGCGCCGATGGGTACGTGCCAGGGGAGGGCGTGGGCGTGGTCGTGCTCAAGCGGTTGGATGCCGCCCAACGCGACGGTGATCGCATTCACGCCGTCATTCGCGGCAGCCACGTCAACCACGGCGGCAAAACCAACGGCTACACCGTGCCCAACCCAATGGCGCAAGCCGCCCTAATCCGCGCCACGCTCGACAAGGCCGGCATTAACGCGCGCCGGTTGGGTTACATCGAAGCGCACGGGACCGGCACGGCCTTGGGTGATCCCATTGAGGTCGATGGTTTGACACGCGCTTTCCGCGCCGACCATGTCGAGCCCGGCAGTTGTGCTTTGGGTTCGGCCAAGTCGAACATTGGTCACTTGGAAGCCGCCGCCGGCGTCGCCGGTTTGATCAAAATTATTTTGCAGATGAAACACAAAACGCTGGTGCCGAGCCTGCACGCCGACGACGTGAACCCCAACATCGATTTCGCCAAAACGCCGTTTGTGCTGCAGCGTGAAGTGGCGTCCTGGTCTGTCGCGACGGTTACTGAAAACGGTGTGGCGCGGACCTTTCCGCGACTAGCCGGGCTGTCTTCCTTTGGCGCGGGCGGCGCCAATGCGCATCTCATTGTTGAAGAAGCACCGACCGTCAAAGCCGACGGGCCTGGCCGTGTCGCGACCGAGCCGGCGGCGCTGGTGGTGCTGTCGGCCTTGGATCACGACGCTTTGCAACGCGTCGCCGGCGAACTTTGCGCCTATTTGGAACAAAACGAACGGGTCAGCCTCACCGCGCTGGCTTATACGCTGCAAGTGGGTCGCGAGGCGATGGCGGTACGCTGGGCTTTGTCCGTCAATAACTTGGCTGAGTTGTGCACTAAGTTGCGGGCCTTCTGTAACGGCGCCGAGCCGGCAGGTTGGTATTTGGACGAGCCTGACGGCGCCCGGCCCGGCGACCACGGCGAGGCCGTGCGTGCATTGGCCGACCGCGACTGGGATCGGCTCGGCGCGCTGTGGGTAAAGGGTGCCGTGGTCACTTGGGCCGACCACTACGGCGACACGCCGCCGCAACGGTTGCATTTGCCCACCTATCCTTTTGCGCGGCGCGTTTTTTGGCAAACGCCGGCACCGGTGACAAGCGCCGCTGCACCCGTTCAGGCCGAGGTCACCCCGCAATGGGCTTTGCACAAAGAGGTTTGGCAGCCGGCACCGGCACCCGCGACCATCGATTGGGTTGCCGAGCTGGAGCGTTACGCCGGCAAGCGGGTGTGTGTCGTGTACCGCGACCGTGCCGAATCAGACGCCCTGTGCGCGTTGCTGCGGCAAGTACAGCAAGCCGCCGGCTGTGAGCTGAGCCTCGACAGCCAAGCGGTATCCACGCTGGTGGACGGTGACTTTGCGGTGCTCCCCGATGTGGTACTGATGCTCGGCCCCAGCAGCGGACCCGAGGCCAAGCCGGTTGAGGAAACCGACATTGCCGACGTTTTCCACCTGTGCCGTCGTCTGATGAAACAGGGCTGGGGTGCGGCGGTCGAGGTGACCGTGGTTTATCAATTCGATCCACGCGCGCCGCGCCTCGACTGCGATGCCTTGTCCGGTTTCTTGCGTTCGGCCATGTTGGAAAACCCCAACCACGCGTGGCGTTTAATCGCTTATGCGGGCGCTGACCGCACCGCCAAACACCGCATCCTGTTGCGCGAGTGGCTGGGACGCGATCAGCGACCGGCGCTGCAACAACGCGATCTGTGTTACCGCGACACGACCCGTTACGAAAAAACGATGGTGCCTTGCGCCGCGCCCGAGGTCACGCACCCCGTTTTCAAACAACGCGGTACCTATCTGCTGGCCGGCGGTTTGGGTTACATCGGCCGCTTGCTGGCGCGTCGTTTAGCCGCCGACTACGGCGCGACGCTGGTGATTTTAGGCCGACGCGAACGCAGTCTCGACGTCGATCGCTTCCTGCGCGATCTGGAACGGGCCGGGGGTCGCGCTTTCTATCACCGCGTCGATATCACCGACGCGTCCGCGATGCGTGCGCTCTTGCCCGGTATTCGCGACGCGGTGGGTCCGCTGCACGGCGTGATCAACTTGGCACGCAGTCACCAGGACAGCATGATTGCCGCCAAAACCTGGGACCAATTCGCCCAGGTGATCCGTACCAAGGTACAGGCCGGCTTGTTGCTAGACGAACTGACCGCCGCCGAACCGCTCGACTTCTTTTTAATGTTCTCATCGTTGGGTGCTTTCGGCGTGCGTGGTTCGTCCGATTACGCCTACGCGACCGCTTTCCAAAACGCCTTCGCCCACGAACGCAAGGCTCGTGGCGCGGCGGGGGTCACGGTGGCGCAGTGCTGGAGTGCTTGGGAACAAGATAATTTGTTCCCTGCCTCGCGCAAGCAGCTTGAAGACATGGGTTTTTACCTGATCAACATGGCACGTGCCTTCCCGGTGATTGAACGCAGCTTGGCCGGTGGCGACGCGGTGCCGGCGCTGCTTTCGGTCTACGACGCCGACCGCGTTAGCGCGCGTTTGGGCCTGACGCCGGCGGCGGCTGAACCGGACCCGTGGGCGCTGCGAATCGATGCTTGGGAACAGCGTCGCGCGCGCGGTGAAGCCGTGGTCGAGGCGATTGTCGCCGAACTCGGCGAACAGGACGTGGCCGCTTTGCCCGCTGCGTTGGTGTCCCGCCTGTACCGCTTACTGTGCGAAACCGCGCCGGCTGTGTCGGCCGAGGCCGTGGTCGCTCCAAAATCGGTGCCTGAGACGCTTCCCGAGGTGGCGGCCTCCAAAGCCGACAGCCTGCGCGACCAAGTGCGCGCGCTGGTGATGGCGGTCTTGCGCCTCGATCACATTGACGACGACAAGCGCCTGCAAGAGGTCGGCTTGGATTCAATTTCGGCGATGCATTTCGCCACTCGCATGGAAAAAATCCTCGGCTGCGAGGTGCAACCGCAATGGTTGCTGGATTACCCGACCGTAACCGACCTGACCCGCCATTTAGATCAACTCACCGCGTCATTTTGAAAGTGAGAGTTTCCATGAATATTCATCAGCAACGACAACGCATCATTGAACAGCTACGTCGCTTCGGTCGTAAGCCGTCCGTCGCGGCTACCGACGGCGCGCCCGCACCCATCGCCGTTATCGGCATGGCCGGTGTGTTTCCGCAATGCGACAGTGTCGCCGCTTTGTGGCGTGCCTTGGATCAGGATGTTTCACTGATCGGAGAAATTCCACCGGATCGTTTCGATTACCGACCCTACGAAGCGACGATCGGGTCCTGTATGAAATGGGGCGGTTTTGTGCCCGACGTGCGCGCTTTCGATGCCGCGTTCTTTAAGGTGACGCCGCACGAAGCGCATCTCATGGACCCACGGCAACGCCTATTACTCGCAACGGTTTACCAAAGTCTGGAAGACGCCGCGTTGGCGCCGAGCGCACTGGCCGGCAGCCGGACCGGCGTGTTTGTGGGGGCTGAGTCCGGCGATTACGCGCACCTGCTGGCCCAACAAGGTCGGGCCGTCGCCGACGGCCACGCCGAGAGCATGATTGCCAATCGCCTGTCGCATTTTCTGGATTTGCGTGGTCCCAGCGAGGTGGTCAACAGCATGTGTTCCAGCGCGGCCACGGCGCTGCACCGCGCGGTGACGGCCTTGCGCACGGGTGAGATCGACTTGGCCGCCGTCGCTGCTGTGAACCTGATCATCGATCCGCGGTTGCACCTCGCCTTGGCACGCGCCGGTCAACTCAGCGCCGAAGCCACGGTGCGTTCGTTTGGCGCCGCCGCCGCCGGTTTCCTGCGCAGCGAAGGCGTCGCCGGCGTCGTGCTCAAACCCTTGGCCGCCGCTGAACGCGATGGTGACCCGATCCACGCCGTCATTCGTCACAGCGCTGTTAACTACAATGGGCGCGGCGGTTTTTCGGTGGCCATGCCCAACACCGCCGCCCACACGGCTTTGGTGGCGCGCTGTTATCGCGAGGCGGGCATCGATATTGCCGATTTGGGGTACATCGAAGCGCAAGGCATGGGCAATCCGGTGGCCGACATGGCCGAGTGGGAAGCCTTTAACCGCGCGCTAAGCCGACTCGCCGATGAACAAGGGCGCACGCTCGAACCTGGTGCTTGCCGCGTCGGCACACTTAAACCGATGATGGGTCACCTGCACGCGGCTTCGGCGCTGGCGGCGCTGATCAAAATTATTTACGCGTTCCGGCGCGAACGTTTACCGGGCATTTTGGATTTTGAAAACGTGCACCCGGCTTTGGACATGGACGCGCGCCCCTGCCGTTTGTTGGGCGCGGCCGAAGCCTGGCCAGGCGGCGATAAACCGCGTTTGGCGGCGTTGCACGCCTATGGCAACGGCGGCAACAACGCCCACATTTTATTGGAAGCCTACCGTTCCGGCACGCCTGTTGCCGGTGCCGGTCCCTGGCTGTGGCCGCTTTCGGCCCAAAACCCCGATCAGTTGGCCGCCAAAGCAGGCGCGCTTCACGAGCATTTACAAGCGCATCCCGAGCTTGCGGTCGACGCCGTGGCGGCGACCCTGCAACAGGGCCGCGACACCATGGCCGAACGGGCCGTCATTTTTGGACGTGATCGCGCCGAACTGATGCAGCGCTTGGCCTTTTTGGCCGAACGTCGTGGCGTGCATGCCTCGGCCGAACCCTTACCCGAACCCGCCCGCGCATGGCTCGATCAGGGCGATAACCGTGTGTTTGAGGGTTTGGTCGCCAAGGGCACGCGCCGTGCTCATCTCCCGAGTCACCGCTTTGACAATCAATCCTATTGGTTCGACGCGCTGCAATCCTTTGACGACGCCGCCACCGAAGAGGCTGTCGATGCGCTCGCGATGGTTCGCCGATTGCTCTGCCCGTTCCTGCAATGCACGCCCGAGCAGGTGGCGGTCGACCGTCACTTTAGCGAGCTGGGTTTCGATTCACTGCTGGCGATGAACCTGACCGAAGCCGGTCGCCGCGATTGGGGCCTAAACCTGGAACCGGCGCTGTTCTTTGACCTGCAAACGCCGCGCGAATTGGCGGCTTATTTGGCTGAAAACCACGACGGTGATTTCCAGCGACAAACGTCGGCGCCGGTGCCGGCGCAACAGCACGACGATGCCGTCGCGATTATCGGCATGGCCGGTCGCTATCCCGGCGCATGCGACTTGAACGAGATGTGGGCGCGGTTGCGTGATGGTGTCGATTGCGTGACCGAGGTGCCGCGTGACCGTTGGGGCGCGGCCTGGTTTGAGGCGGACCCCGATCGCGCCGCCGCCGGCGGCAAGAGTTACGGCAAGTGGGGCGGGTTCATCGACGACGCCTACCAATTCGACCCGTTTTTCTTCAACATGTCGCCGCGCGAGGCGCCCTACATCAATCCCAAGGAACGCGTGTTCCTGCAAACGGCGTGGCAGGCGTTGGAAGACGCGGGCACTTATCCCAAAGCCTTGGCCGACGAAACCGTGGGTGTTTTTGTCGGCGTGACCCGTTCCGGTTTGGATCCTTACCAAACCTCGTCCTTCGGTGTTGCCAACCGCGTGTCCTACTGCTTCGATTTCAAGGGGCCAAGCCTCACCCTTGACACCGCCTGTTCGTCGTCGCTGGTTGCTGTCCACGAAGCCTGTCGCCATTTGCGTGACGGTGAATGCAGCATCGCGCTGGCGGGCGGTGTGCACCTATTCCTGCACCCATCGCATTTTGCGGCGCTCTCGATGGGCCAATTTTTATCGCCCGACGGCAAGTGCAAGTCCTTTGGTGCCGGCGCCAACGGTATGGTGCCAGGCGAAGGCGTCGGCGCGCTGGTGTTGAAGCCCTTGGCTGCCGCGCGCCGCGACGGCGATCCAATTCTCGCCGTGATTCGCGGCTCGGCCACAAATCACGGCGGCAAAACCAACGGTTTCACCGTGCCCAGCGCCAAAGCGCACCGCGCGCTGATTCAAACCGCCTTGCAGCGTGCGGGCGTCGATCCGGCGCAAGTGAGTTACGTTGAAGCGCACGGCACCGGCACCAGCTTGGGTGATCCCATCGAATTGCGCGGTCTCAATCAGGCGTTTAAGCCATGGCCGGCGGCGATGGGGGCGCGGGCCTTGGGTTCGCTGAAAAGCAACATGGGTCACTTGGAGGCCGCCGCCGGTGTGGCCGGCCTGACCAAGGTTGTCTTGCAGATGCAGCACCAGACTTTGGTGCCGTCCCTGCACGCCGCCGAGGCCAACCCGCAACTGGATTTCAGCAGTTCTTCGTTCCGTGTTCAGCAGGAAACAGCGTCCTGGTGCCCGCAAAATGCGCAGGGGCAAGCGCTGCCGCGACTGGCGTGTTTGTCGTCGTTTGGCGCCGGTGGTGCCAATGCGCATGTCGTGCTTGAGGAAGCGCCGACCGTGGCGACCCATACCCAGCCGGCAAGCGGCTCGGTCATGTTGGTGTTGTCGGCAGCGACCGAGGCGTCCCTGTTCACGGCGGCGACCCGTTTGGCCGACTTCCTCGAGGGGGGTGGGCGCGATTGCGATTTGACGGGGCTTGCCTATACCTTGCAAGTCGGCCGTGCCCCGCTGGACGAACGTCTGGCGGTTTGGGGCGAGACGCGCGAGGCCTTAACGGCAATGTTGCGCGTGGCCGCCGCCGGCGAAAAACCGACGGCGGGCATACGCGGCTGTGTCGGTCAGGCGCTCACTGAAATCGACAGCGCTGCTTGGCCGGCCGTGCGCGATTGGTCCACCTTGGGCGCCTACTGGGTAGCCGGTGGTGCCGTGCCTTGGTCGGCGCTCTACAGCGAGTTCAAGCCCACGCGTCTGCACCTGCCGCACTATGCCTTTGCGCGCGAAACCTACCGCTTACCCGAAGCGCGGGCCTTGGCGGCGAGCGGCTTGCATCCGCTGGTCCACGAGAACTGTTCGCGCTTGGACCGGCCCCAATTTGTGACGCGTTTGAACGGCGACGAGTTTTTCCTGCGCGACCACGTTATCGGCGGCAGTGCCGTGCTGCCAGGCGTCGCCTACTTGGAAATGGCGCGGGCCGGGGTTGCGTTGGCCGGCGAATGGGACGGCGTGTCGCTGCACCAAGTTGTGTGGGCGCAGCCTTTGCACATCACCCAGACGACGACCCTGACCTTGCGGTTACAGCGCGAACAACGCGGGGACGGCCTGGTGTTTACCATTACCGGTGAAAACGACGGCCAATCCGAGATATTTTGTCAGGGGAAGGCGCGACCTTGTGCGGCGCAAGCCGAGGTGCTGCCGGCCTGGCGGGAGCTCGCCACCGCGATTGAGGCCGCGCCGATGTCGGGCGCGACCTTGTACGAAGCCTATCGCGGCATGGCGATGGACTACGGGCCGACCATGCGTGCCGTGGAACAGATCCAAACCGACGGCAGCCAGGCCTTGATTCAATTGAAGTTGCCCGACGCCGCCGCTGTGGTTGGTTTTGGCCTGCATCCCAGTTTGTTGGACGGCGCTTTGCAAAGCGTGCTGGCGCTGGTGGCCGCGCGTGCAGACGGCGATGGGTCGGCACCGGCCTACATGCCGTTTGCTTTGGAACAATTGAACTTACATCGAGCCATGCCCGCGCGGCTGAGTGCCTGGTTGCGGGTGGCCGCCGGTTCCTCGGCCGAACTGATGAAGTTCGACCTCGACCTGTTCGACGCGCAGGGGATCGTGGTTGCGTCGTTGCGTGGCTTTAGCTCGCGGGCTGTCGCGACCACGGCGGCGGCAAACGACGCGCCACTGTTGCACCCGTTGGTCCATCGTGGCGACGGTGCCAACCGTTGGCTCAGCCGCTTCGACGGGCGTGAGTTCTTTTTAGCCGACCACCTCATCGGCGGCAAGAAGGTGTTGCCAGGCGTCGCGTATTTGGAAATGGCGCGGGTCGCCGGTGCGGCTGCCGGCGTGCAGCTCACCGGTCTAAAGAACGTGGTTTGGGCGCAAGCCGTGACCGTCGATGCGCAGCCCTACGACTTGGGGGTCGTGATCCAGTGCGACGGGCCGCGGCCGGGATTTAAGGTGGCGGCGGCGGCCGATGAGTCGGTGTTACATGCGCAAGGCGGTTTGTTGCTCGGTGACACGCCGGCTGAGCCGCAACCGGCGCCGCTGGACGTAGCCGCCATTCGCGCGCGCTGCGGCACAGAGCAGGGACCGCACGCGTTTTGGGGTTTGGCCGAAGACGTCGTGCTTGGCGAAAACGATACCGGTGCGAGTTTCCGCGCCATGCGAAGCCTGGTTTACAACGGTGACGAAGCATTGGCGGCCTACGAACTGCCGACCTGTGTGGTCGACGAGGCGACAGCCTACGGTTTGCATCCGAGTCTGATGGATGTCGCCTTTGAGGTGCCGCAGTTTTGGTATCGCTTCCAAAGCGGTGTGGCGGCCACCTTGCTGCCGTTCTCGCTGGAAGCTTTGCACCTGTACGGGCCCGTACCGCACCAGGGTTACGCCTATGCCGTGCCCGTTGGTGGCGATGACGCGCGCTTGCGCCGCTACGATTGTTATCTTTGCGACGTGAACGGCGTTGTGGCTGTAGCCTGTCGCGGTTACGCCGCCGTGGTCGACGGCGCGACGCAAGCAGCCGCCGTGCTGTACGGAAGACCGATGTGGCAGCCGCAAAGCCTGAACGCGGTGCATTTCGACGGGGCGGCCTTGCTGGTGACCTTGGCCGAGGGCGCTCTCACGCAGCGCCTGCGCATGACTTGGCCACAAGCGCAGGTTGAAGTTGTGACCGAAACCGAACCCAGCGCCATGCTGGTGCGGCTATTGGCGCTGGTGCAAACCGAACTGTCCGCCCCCGCGCGGCCGACGGCCGTGATTGTCGGTGATGATGGCGCGCCTCACTACAGCGCCGTTGCCGCCTTTTTGAAAACACTGCGCAACGAGCACCCGGATCGCGTCGCCAAGCTCATTCGCGTCGCCGCCGCGCTTGATCACGGTGTCGCTGCCGCTGCGATTGGGGCCGAGCTGGCCGCCGCCACGCGCGAAGTGGACGTGTCGCTCGACGCCGCCGGTGCGCGTGCGGTTGAAACGCTGACACCGCTGACGCTTGCCGCCGATTTTGCACCCGAACTCGCGGCGGGCGATGTCGTGTGGATTACCGGCGGCCTCGGTGGTCTCGGCCGTCTGTTTGCCGCGCATTTCGCTGCGACGGCGGGTGTGACAGTGGTGCTCAGCGGGCGGTCGCCACTGGGTGCGGTCCAGCAAAAGTTCCTTGAGCCGCTGCAAGCGTTGGGCAAGGTCGTCTACACCCAGGTCGATTTGACCGAGGCCGCGCAGGTCGAGGGATTGGTGGCTGAAATCGCCGCGCACCACGGCCGCTTGGCCGGGGTCATCCACGCCGCCGGCTGCGTGCAAGACGCCTTCCTGCGCAACAAAAGCGCCGACCAGGTACGTGCCGTTTGTGCCGCCAAAGTTACCGGCACACTTAACTTGGATCAAGCGCTACAAAGGTCCGCCCTCGATTGGTTGCTGTTGTTCTCCTCAATGGCCGCCGTCATTGGGAGTCCCAGCCAAGCCGATTACGCCGCCGCTAATGCCTTCTTGGACGGCTTTGCGGCCGCGCGTAATCAGCGTGTCGCCCAGGGGCGCGCCGCCGGCAAAACGCTGGCGCTTAACCTGCCGCTGTGGCACGACGGTGGCATGCGCATGGACGCCGCCGCCCAGGAAACGATGGCGCTGGCGACGGGTCTGATGGCCTTGCCCGCCAAGCTCGGCGTGGCCGCCGTGCTGCGCGCCCTGCAGGGTGACGGCGATCAAATTCTGCTGCTGCACGGCGACGCCGCAAAAATCCAAACGGTTTTCTTCGCACCGCGCGCAGCCGCCGGCTCAGGCCAAGCAAAAACGGCGGTTGTCGATGAGGCCGCCCTCGAACGCCTCGGCGCGCGTCTCAAATCGCTGGTGGCCGAACTGCAAGCCCTGCCCGAACACAAAATTGGTCTCGACCACGAACTCTCGCGGTTTGGGTTTGAGTCGATTAGCTTCACCCATTTCGCCAACCAACTCAACCAACACTTTGGGCTCGACTTGATGCCGACGGTTTTTTACGAGCACACCAGCCTGCGCCAACTCGCGCGCCACCTGCTCAAGTGCCTGCCCGAAGAAACACCGGCCGTCGAGGAAACACAAGCGCCGCCAAGCGTCGCCACCGATGCGGTGATCTCGCCGGCGCAAGCCATTTCGCCGGCGCCGCGGCGTGAAACCGGGGTCGCGCCCGTGGCGGTGATCGGCATGGCGGGTCGCTTCCCCGGTGGGCCTGATCTGGACACCTTTTGGGCCAACTTGGCGGCCAACAAGGACCTGATTACGGACATCCCCGCCGACCGCTGGGACTGGCGTCAATACCACGGCGACCCCCACCGGAATCCTGGCAAAACCCTAATTCAAACTGGTGGGTTTATTGATGATATTGGCTGTTTTGATCCGATGTTTTTCGGCATGGCGCCGCTTGAAGCCGAGTCGATGGATCCCCAGTTTCGCCTGTTCTTGGAAACCGTGTGGGCGGCGATGAACGATGCCGGCGTTACGGCCAAAGACCTTGCCGGCAGCCGTACCGGCGTCTGGGCCGGCGTGACGACCCGCGACTACCAAGCGCTGTTGCACCGCGAAGAACGCGTGCACGGTTTCCACATGTCGTCGCTGATGTGCCACTTCGCCGTCGCCAACCGCGTGTCGTATTTGTTGGACTTGCACGGACCCAGCGAAGCCGTCGATACCGCCTGCTCCAGCTCGCTCGTTGCGCTTGACCACGCCGTTGCCGCCATTCAAAACGGCACCTGTGACGCCGCCTTCGCCGGTGGCGTCAACCTCATCGCCGATCCCGATTTTATGGTCGCCGCCGGCCGTGTCGGCATGCTCAGTCCCGACGGTCGCTGTAAAACCTTCGACGAACGCGCCGATGGTTTCGGGCGCGGCGAAGGCGTTGGTGTCGTCCTGCTCAAACGCCTCGATCTGGCCCTTGCCGACGGTGATCCCATCCAGGGAGTCATCCGCGCGAGCGCCGTTAACCACGGTGGTAAAGCCACCTCACCGACCACCCCCAATCCCGTCGCCCAGCAGGCCGTGCTCGTCGAAGCCTACCGCCGCGCCGGTATCAGCCCCGACCAAGTCGGTTATATCGAAACCCACGGGACCGGCACCAAGTTGGGTGATCCGATTGAAGTCAACGGCCTCAAAGCCGCCTTCGCCGAACTCAACGCCGGCGGTCGCGCCACCTGCGCGCTGGGTTCGGTTAAAGCCAACGTCGGTCATCTCGAAGCCGCCGCCGGCATCGTCGGCGTGGTCAAAGTACTGCTCATGCTCAAACACGGCCGCATTCCTGGCAACGTTCATCTCAACCAGGTCAACCCTTACCTGAAACTCGAGCAAAGCCCCTTCTACTTGCCGCAAGAGACGGTGGCCTGGCCGCAACCGCTTGACCGCGACGGTCGATCGCAACCGCGCCGCGCCGGCGTCAGTAGCTTCGGCATCGGCGGCACCAACGCCCACGTGGTGCTGGAGGAATACGTTGCGCCGGCGCCGGTCGAGGTGGCCGGTCCCTTTCTTTTTGTTTTGTCGGCACGCGACGCCGAACGCCTGCAAGCCGTCGCCCATGACCTGCACGCCTTTTTGGCGCGCCACGCTGCGCAACCGCCACGCCTCGCCGATATCGCCTTCACGCTGCAAGTGGGCCGCGATGCCATGCACGAACGGGTTGGCTTCGTGACCGCATGTTTCGAAGAAGTGCAGGCCAAGCTGGCCGCCGTTGCCGCCGCACGCCGCGAAGACGGTCTGGTCTACGCTGCGCTGAACGGCGATGACGCCGGCGAAGTGTTCGCCGACGATGAAGATGTGGCGGCGATGGTCGACGGCCTGTTGGCCAAACGGAAACTTGGCAAAATCCTTGAGCTGTGGACGCGCGGATTGCAACCCGATTGGGAACGGCTTTACGCCACCGCGCCGCGCCGCATCAGCCTGCCCGCCTATCCGTTTGCGCGCCAACGCCATTGGGTGCCCTCAATTCCCCAGCCCGAACAACCCGGCGTGGCGGAAGTGACCACGGCGCCGACGACCGCATCGGTGGAAACGCTGTGTTTCAGTGAAACCTGGTTACCCGCGCCGCCATCATCGGCCGGCCAACGGCAAGCGGGCACCTGGCTGGTGTTCCTCGCCGGCGCGATAGACGATCAGCGCCAAGCCTTGCAACAGGCGCAGCCGGCGGCGCGTTTGCTGGTGGTGACCCCGGGAACCGCCTGGCGCCAGGTCGATGTCGACCATTATCAAGTGAATCCCGACGACCCCGCCGACGTGCAGGCGCTGCTGCAACATGTCAACGACGACCTCGCCGGCCTTTTGTACCTGTGGCCCTGTGGCGCTTCGGACTGGGTCCAAGACACAAGCGTGCCAGCCGCATTGCTGCAAGCCATGGTTGCTAAACCGCTGCCACGCCTGGTTTTGTCCGGCGTTTTCAGTGATGGGCTGAGCCGCTGTTTCCTCGACGCTTGGCTCGGTTTTGCGCGCTCCAGCGCCGGTATACTGCCGCGTACCAAGGTGCAAGTAGTCCTCTTCAGCCTCCAGGTTCCCGAGTGCGCGCGCTTATTGTGGCAGGAGGTCGCCGGCGACGATCAAGCCGTGCTTTACGATCCACAACGTTCGCTACCGCGCCTCGCTGCCGTCGAACGCGCCGGCGAACCGTCACCGCTGCGCACCAAAGGCACGTACTTTATCACCGGTGGCTGCGGTGGTTTGGGTTTGTTGTTTGCCGAGCATTTGGCACAAAACGTCGGCGCGACGCTGATCCTTACCGGCCGGTCCGCCTTGGACGCCGCCAAACAACAGGCTTTGGGCGCGCTCGAGGTTTTGGGCGCTTGCGCCGAGTACCATCAAGTTGACGTCGGCGACGCCTCGGCCATGGCCGCGTTGCTTGCCGAGGTTGAACACCGGCACGGTGTCGTGCACGGTGTCATCCACGCCGCCGGTTTGGCCGCCACCACCTTGATCCACGAAAAAAGCGCCGCCGACTTTGCCGCAACTCTGCATCCCAAGGTCGCCGGCACGTTGGTGCTGCACGCGCTGTTCGCCGGCAAGACGCTCGACTTTTTCTGTTTGTTCTCTTCGAGCTCGGCCGTGCTCGGTGATTTCGGTTCCTGCGATTACGCCGTCGCCAACCGCTTCCAAAGCGCCTTCGCCGCCTACCGCCGCACGACCGACGCGCCCGGCAAAACCATCGCCATTGGTTGGCCCGCTTGGCGCGAGGGCGGCATGCGTTTGGCCGATGACGACGCGCTTCAGCTTTACCTTAAGGCCGGCGGTCAGGTTTTGCTTGAAGGGGCACAGGGTATACCGCTGTTCGAACAACTGCTGACCGGTCACGCCGCCGCGCCGCTGGTTCTGCGCGGTGAGCGCACGCGTATCCAACGTTCACTGGGTTTGACCCTCGCATCGCCCGCCGGTGCGTCCGCTCCGCCTGCACCCGTCGCCGCTACCCGTCGGCCCGAACTGCGCGGCCTGGACACCGCCGCATGCGTGGCCTGGGACCTCAAGGAAATTGCCGGCGCTTATTTGAAAATCGAACGGCACCTGCTCGACCGCAACACGAACCTTGCCGATTTCGGTTTTGATTCGATTGCCTTGGCCGAGTTGGCGCGCCGCTTAACCGATCACTATGATTTGGACATCACACCCTCGCTGTTTTTCGGCTATCCGACCCTGACCAAGTTGACCGACTATTTCATGAGCGAACACGGCGCCGCCATGGCTGCTTTTTATGCCGCCGAACCGGCACCAACACCCGCACCGGCAGCGCAGTCCACTGCGCCTGTTGCGCCTGCACCGCGGCCGGTGGTGACAACGGCCGTGGCTGACGACGACGACCCGATTGCGATCATCGGCATGAGCGGGCGTTTCCCACAGGCGCGCGATATCGACGAAATGTGGGCGATTCTGGCCGAAGGTCGCGATGCCGTGACCGAAATCCCCGCCGACCGCTTCGATTGGCGCCGCTACTACGGCGATGCGCGTACCTGTCCCGACAAAACCAACGGCAAATGGGCCGGTTTCGTGCCAGGTGTGGCCGAGTTCGATCCGCTGTTCTTTGAGATCTCGCCCGCCGAAGCCGAAATGATGGATCCGCGCCAGCGCTTGCTGTTGCAGGAGATGTGGCACGCGCTCGAAGACGCCGCATACGGACCCAAACACCTCCAGCAACAGCGTATCGGCACCTTTGTCGGCGTGGAAAACGGCGACTACGCCTACGTGACGGAGTCGGGCGGCTTTACCGCCAACCACACCGGCATTCTGGCGGCGCGGTTGGCCTACTTCCTCGACTTAAAAGGGCCGAACCTGGCGATTAACACGGCCTGCTCGTCGTCACTGGTGGCCGCGCACCAAGCCTGCCTGAGCCTGCGCAACGACGAATGCGATACCGCGATAGCCGCCGGCGTGAACCTGGTGCTGGCGCCGCAAACCTTCATCGGCTTGGCGCAGGCGGGCATGTTGTCGGATCACGGCAAGTGTTTCGCGTTTGACGAGCGCGCCGACGGCATGGTGCCAGGCGAAGCCGCCGTCGCCGTGGTGCTGAAGCCTTTGTCGCGGGCCTTGGCCGACGGCGACCATGTGCACGGCGTAATTGTCGGCAGCGGCATTAACCATGACGGTCGCACCAACGGCATGACCGCTCCCAGCGGCGTTGCTCAAGCGCAATTGCACCGCGAGCTCCATCAACGCTTTGACATCGATGCGCGCGACCTTTCCTACATCGTCACGCACGGTACCGGCACCAAGTTGGGCGATCCAATTGAGATTAACGCCCTCAACGACGTCATGAAAGAGGCCGGTGCCGCGCCTGGCAGTTGTGCGCTGACCTCCAGCAAAGCCAACTTCGGCCACACCTTCGCCGCTTCGGGTTTGTTGAGCCTGGTCAATTTGGTGCAGGCGATGCGCCACGAAACCATCCCGGCCGCGTTGCACTGCGCGGCGGAAAACGATTTCATCCAATGGCGCGAAAGTCCGTTTTACGTCAATAAAGAGAATCGGCCTTGGCCACGGCGGCCCGATGCGGCGCGTTTCGGCCAAGTTAATTCGTTTGGCATGAGCGGCACCAATGCGGCCTTGGTCGTGCGCGATCAAGTCGCGGACCCGCGTCCGTCATGGCAAGCGTCGGCATATTTGTTGGTGCTGTCGGCCAAAACCGAGGTGAGCCTGCGCGCCATGGTGGCGACGATGGCGGCCCATTTCGAACGGGACGAGGCCTTGGAATTGGGGGCCGCGAGTTATACGCTTTTGACTGGTCGCCGGCACTTCAAATATCGCTGCGCGGTGGTGGTGCAAGACGGCGCCGATGCCGTCTACCTGTGGGGCTGTTTCGACGGCGACGCGCCCGCCAACTTGGTGCGCGGCACGGTAGCACGCGGTTTCGAGGAACGGGCGGCGCTGCGCCGTTACGGTCGCGAGCTGTTGGCGCAGAACGCGGCCGGCACGGCGGGCGACGATTACCGCGAGAACCTGATCGCGCTGGCCGACCTATACTGCCAGGGTTACGACCTGCCGTGGGAAAGCTTGTTCGGCGCCGCGGCGCCCGCGCGAATCAGATTGCCAGGTTATGTCTTTGCGCGGGATCGCTACTGGGCGAAACCGCGTCAGCTTGAAGCGGCGATCCCGGTGACGGCCGAGCCGGCCGTTGCGGTGGAACGCAGCGCGCAATGGTTGTTCCTGGAAGAAACCTACCGCGCCGCACCAATCACGCCCGATTTCGACTGGGCCACCCGCGTGCAAGCGCTGGCCGGTCAACGCGTGTTGGTGGTCAGTCACGACGCCGCCGCCGGCGCGGCCGTGTGCGATCTGCTGGAACGCGTCTGGTCGGCGAGTGAGCTGGCCGCGCCACAGTTGCAGACAGTCGCCGCCGATGAGCTGGACGCGTCGACATTGCCCCAAGCACCGCACATTGTCTTGTGTGTCGGGCCGGCGCCCGGGGCCTGTGCGTTGGGCGCGCTAAGTCCGGTACGGGCGGTGTTACAGCTCAGCCGCGCCTTGATGAAACAGCATTGGGGCGCGCCGATCCGTTTGCTGTACCTGGCTCACCAGGACGCGGCCGCGCCTTGTTTGGCGCTCGAGGCGTTGTCGGCCTTCTTCCGTTCGGCGATGATGGAAAACGAATTGCACCGTTGGCAACTGATTCGCCGTGAAGCCGGCCCGGGACCCGACGCCGCGCAACTGTTACTGCAAGAGCTGTTGTTCGACGAAGCGGCGGCGTTCCCACTCGCCAAAACCGACCTGCTGTACCAAGCAAACCGGCGTTCCGTGCGCGCCTTTGCCGAAACCGCCTTGCCCGCATCGCCGACGCTGTTTCGCGGCGGCGGCGTGTATTTGATTGCCGGCGCTTTTGGTTATTTGGGTGAGCTGTTGGCGCGCGAACTGGCCGAGCGTTACCAAACGACACTGGTCTTGCTGTCGCGTTCGCTTGACGGTGCCGACAAAGCCGCCCACATCGCGGCTTTAGAAGAGCGTGGCGCGCGTGTTCACGCTTATGCCTGTGACATCGGCGCGCGCGATGAGCTGGCGGCGACGCTGGCGACGGTGGCGCGCGAGGTGGGGCCGCTTAACGGCGTGATCAACCTCGCGCGCACGCACGAGGACCGCATGATCGCCGCCAAGGACTGGGACTCGTTTGCCCGCGTCTGCCACGCCAAGGTGCAGGGCACCCTGTTGTTGGACGAACTGACCGCTGAACAACCACTCGACTTCTTCCTCTGTTTCTCGTCGCTGGGTGCTTACGGCGTGCGTGGTTCGGCCGATTACGCCTTTGCGACGGCTTACCAAAACGCCTTCGCCCGTTACCGCAATCAGCAGCGCGATGCAGGTCTGCGCCACGGCCAAGCGCTGTCGCAGTGCTGGGGCGCTTGGGTCGAGGATCGCTTGTTCCCGGAAAGCCGCGCCCGCATTGAAGCGCAAGGGTTCAGCTTAATCGACATGGAGCGTGGCTTCCCGGTGATTGAAGCCAGTTTGGCCGCGTCGAAGTCGGTGGTTTCGTTGCTGTCGGTGCACGATCCGGCTCGCGTCAAAGGTTTCATGGGATTGATCCCGGCGGCCGACGCAGCGACGCCCGCGATCAGCGATCAAATTGCACGCTGGGAACAAAGCCACGGCGCCGGCGCTTTGTCGTTCGCTGCTTTGACCGAGGTGCTTTCGTTTCAAGAAGTCAAAGCCTTGCCGCCCGCCTTGGTGCACCGCATTCACCGGCTTGTATTTGGCGAAGAGGCGGCTGCACCGACGCAGGTGGCGCCTGTCCAAGCCGCGCCGGTTCAGCCTAAACCAGCCGCTCCGGCCGACAGCGCACCCACCGATCTCGCCGAGCTGGTGCGCGGTCTGCTGCGCGACGTGCTCAAGTTAAACGACCTCGACGACCAAGAAACGTTTCCCACTTACGGCATGGACTCGATTTCGGCGACGGTGCTGGCCACCCGCCTCGAGCAAATACTCGGCCACGAGGTGCCGGTCTTATGGCTGGTGGAACACAACACCGTTCGCGCCCTGACCCAACAATTAACGTCGCTCGAAACAAAGGAACAGGTATGAAACTCCAAGATGCGCTGAAACAAATTGAAGCGGGCATGCTTCAGGCCGAACGCGCGCGCCAAAGCCAAACGCAACCCAGTCGCGATCCCGAACGGGCACGCGAGGCCGTCGCCGTCGTCGGCGTTGCAGGTTATTTCCCCGGCTGCATGGCGGTCGCCGATTTTTGGCGTGCCTTGGACGATGATGTGCCCTTGCTGCAGGAAATTCCGGCGAGCCGTTTCGATTGGCGTGCGGCTTATGCGGGGTTGGGTTTGGACCCGGCTCAGGCGAGTTTCTGGGGCGGTTTTATTCCCGATATTCGCGGTTTTGACGCGGCCTTTTTCAACGTCTTGCCCGCCGAAGCACGGTTGCTGGATCCTCGCCTGCGGCTGTTGCTGCACGCGGTTTACCACTGCTTGGAAGACGCCGGGTACGCGCCGACCGCGCTCAAACAAAGCGCGACCGGTGTGTTTATCGGCGAAGAAGGCGGCGAATACGCCGGGCTGTTGATGCGCGCCGGGTTGGCGCCGAGCGGACCCTTTGGTTTGGCCGCCGGCATGATCGCCAACCGCATTTCCTATCATTTCGATTGGCGCGGTCCCAGCGAAATCGTCAACACCATGTGTTCCAGCGCGGCCGTTGCCTTGCACCGCGCGGTGGCGGCCTTGCGCAGCGGCGAAATCGATCAAGCCGTGGTCGGTGCCGCCAATCTGTTGCTGCAACCCGAACCCTTCGGCGCGCTGGCGCTTGCCGGCCAACTCAGCCCCGACAATACCGTGTATTCCTTTGGCGCCGGTGCGCGCGGTTTCCTGCGCGGCGAAGGTGTCGGCGCCGTTTTTCTCAAAACGCAGCGCCAAGCCGAAGCCGACGGCGATCCTATTTACGCGCTTATTCGCCACAGCGCGGTCAATTACAACGGCCAAGGCGCGGCTTCGATGGCGGCGCCCAACCTGGCCGCGCATGCAGCCTTGATTGAACGCTGCTTGACCGAAGCCGACGTCGACGTGCGCCGCCTCGGTTTGATCGAAGCCCAGGGCATGGGCAATCCCGTTGCCGACATCGCCGAGTGGGGCGCCTTTAACCGCGCCTTGTCGCGCGTGGCCAAAAAGCAAGGGGTCGACTTGGCCGAGGGCGCGGTGCGCGTTGGCACCCTTAAACCCATGACCGGTCACATGCATGCCGCCTCGGCCTTGGGGGCGCTGTTGAAGGTGATTCACGCCCTGCGCAGCGGACGGCGTTTCCGCATTTTGAACTTTGAGCAACGTCACCCCGAACTGCGCGAAGACGGCCCGTGCCGGCTTAGCCGCGACAATGAGCTTTGGTCGGCGACGGAGCAGCCGCGTTTGGCCGGCATTCACGCCTACGGCGCCGGCGGCAACAACGCGCACCTGCTGGTCGAGGAATACCGCGAGCAACGCCGCCATACAGCTACGCCCGGTCCGGTAATTGTGCCGCTGTCGGGCCGCACCGAAGCGGCGGCCCGCCAACGCGTCGCCGATTTGGTCGCGTGGGTCAAGCAACGGCCCGAGCTGCCCTTGTCGGCCGTCGCCGCGACGCTGGCCGGCGGTCGCGACGCCCACGTCGAACGCATTGCTTTCGTCAGCCACGACCGCGACCAATGGTTACAGCAAGCACAGGCTTTGCTCGCCGGCGAAAGCGCACCCGAAACCTATATTGGTCGCGCCGAAAACAAAGCCGGCTCGGTTAAGGGCGAAGATTGGTCGGCGGTGGCGGCCGCTTGGGTCGACGGCGCCGATTTGCCCAAGGCTCCCGCCGGCTTGCGCCTACACCTGCCGACCTATCCTTTCGAAGCCAAAGACTATTGGTTTAAAGCAGCCACGACGCCGGTGCCGGTTGTGCCGCCCGCCCGCCCGTCACGCGTCGGCGAGGTCGAAACAGTGCTGCGCGACTTGCTGGCCGAGTATTTGGAAGTACCCGCCGCCGATGTGGCTATGACGACGCCGTTCAGCACACTGGGTTTTGATTCGCTGCTGGTGACCAACTTAGCCACCGCTTTAGGCCGCCGTTTTTCCGTCAACTTGGAGGCGGCGCTGTTTTTTGAACACACCACGCCGGCCAAGTTGGCGGTCTGGCTGGGCGATCACTTGGCCGGCCGCACGCAGCCTGCGTCCGCCGTTGTGGCCCAAAGTGCGCGCCCTGGTGACGGCGCCGACGCCGTCGCCATTATCGGTTTGGCCGGCAGTTACCCGCAAGCCGACGACCTCGACACCTTGTGGGCCAACCTCGCCCAAGGCCGCTGCGCCATTGACGACTTTACCGTCGTGCGCCCCGAGTGGGGTGACCTCTACCATCCCGATCCCGAGCAGGCGGTTGGGCTCGGCAAAAGTTACGGCAAGTGGGGCGGTTTCCTGGAAAACCCGTACCATTTCGACCCCATGTTCTTCAACTTGTCACCGCGCGAAACCGAGTTCATGAACCCCAAGGATCGCCTCTTCCTGCAAAGTGCCTGGCAAGCTTTAGAAGACGCCGGTTACCCGCCGACGACGCTGGCCGGTCAACGGGTCGGCGTGTTCGCGGGCGTCACCCGTGCGGGCCTGGACCCGTACCAGAGTTCGTCGTTTTCGGCGGCCAACCGCGTGTCCTACACCTTTGACTTTCGCGGTCCCAGTTTCACCGTCGATACCGCTTGTTCCTCATCGTTGGTGGCGATTCACGAAGCCTGCCGCCACCTGCTCGACGGCGACTGTTCGCTGGCGCTGGCCGGCGGCGTGCATGTGTTTGTGCATCCCTCGCATTTCGTGGCGCTGGCCTACGGCAAGTTGTTGTCGCCGGACGGTTTGTGTAAGTCGTTTGGGGCCGACGCCAACGGCATGGTGCCAGGGGAGGGCGTTGGCGTTGTTATGTTGAAACCGCTCGCCGACGCCGTGCGCGACCGCGACCACATTTACGGTGTCATTCGCGGCGGCGCCGTCAACCACGGCGGCAAAACCAACGGCTTCACCGTGCCCAACCCGCAAGCCCACGCCGAGGTCATCCAAACCGCGCTGCAACGCGCCGGCGTCGTGCCCGAGGACATTGATTACGTGGAAGCGCACGGCACCGGTACGGCCTTGGGTGATCCGATTGAAATGCGCGGTTTGGTCAGCGCGTTCGGCCGCACACGCGACGACGGCACCCGATGCCGCATTGGTTCGATTAAAAGCAACATCGGCCATTTGGAAGCGGCCTCCGGCATTTCCGGCTTAACCAAAATCTTGCTGCAAATGAAACACAAGGCATTGGCACCGTCGCTGCACGCCGATGCACTTAACCCGCATATCGACTTCACGGCGACGCCTTTTGCGGTGCAGCGCGAGCTCTCGCCCTGGCCGGCGCATGACGCGCAAACGCCGCCAATGGCGTGCGTGTCCTCGTTCGGGGCGGGTGGTGCCAACGCCCATTTGGTGATTGCCGCGCAGGCCCGGGTTTCCGTGTCACCACGTCAATCGCCGGCGCTGGTGGTGCTTTCGGCCAAAGACGACGCGGCGCTGCGCCGTGCGGTGCAACGCCTGCACGATTTCCTGGCCGGCGACGCTACGCCCGACCTGCACCAGCTCGCCTTTACCTTGCAAGTCGGCCGCGAGGCCATGGCCGAACGCCTGGGTTTCGTCGTTGCCGACCTCGCCGAACTGCGAACCAAGCTGGCGGCGTTCCTTGCCGGTGAAACCCTTGCCGACGGCGATTTGCGCGGTCGCGTGTTGCGTGATCGCGGCCATTTGGCGCGTTTCACCGACGACGAGGATTTTGCCCGCAGCGTGGATGCCTGGCTGCAAAAGGGCAAATACGCCGAGCTGCTGGCGCTGTGGGTCGACGGCTTGGCTTTGGATTGGACGCGCCTGTACGATCAAGTGCCTGGCCGCATCAGTTTGCCCACCTATCCCTTCGCCAAGGAAGAACACCGGCCGCCGCAGGGGTTTGGCCTGTTCCAGGCCGGCGGCGCGGCCGATGCGCTGCACCCGTTGGTCCACGAGAACCATGCCGATTTCTTTGCGATGCGGTTTCGTTCGCATTTCGACGGCGGCGAATTCTTCTTGGCCGATCACCAAATCGGTGGGCGCAAGTTGCTGCCAGGCGTCGCTTATTTGGAAATGGCGCGCGCCGCCGTCGCCCGCGCGGTTGGGATGGAAAACGACGAGCTCGCGCTGCGGTTCCGCAACGTCGTTTGGGCGCGGCCGTTGGTGGTTGATGCACCGACCGACGTGGTCATCGACCTCGATTTAAGCGACGACCGCGACGCGGTGTGGATTCGGTTTGTGATTCACGGCGAGGACGGCGCGGGTGGGGAACAGGTCTACAGCCAAGGCGAGATTGGCCTTGATTTGGAACTGGATCAAAGCGCGCCCGATTTGGCGGCCGTTGCGGCAAACTGTGAGCGCGTCGATCTCGACCTCGACGCGGTTTACGCGGCCCATCGCGCCATGGGCGCGGCTTACGGGCCGTCGTTCCAAGGCGTGCAACGCGTGCGCGGCGGTTTGGGTCAAGCCTTGGCCGAGGTTGATTTGCCGGCGCAGGTCGCCAAGACGCGCGATGATTTTGTGCTGCACCCCAGCGTGATGGACGCGGCTTTGCAGGCCTGTGTGGGTTTGCGAGACGGTGCGGCCGCCGCCGAAGAGGGCGTTGCCGCCGTACCTTTTGCTTTGGAACAGATGGATGTCTTGGCGCCGTGCCGCGATCAAATGCAGGTTTGGATTCGGCCCGCCGCCGACTTCCGTGCCGACGCCAAGGTGCAAAAGTTGGATGTCGATCTGTGTGACGCCGCCGGTCGCCTCTGTGTGCGTTTGCGCGGGTTTAGCGCGCGTGTGATTGAGAACCAGGCGGCTCGCGAGCCCGAGCTGATGCTTAGTCGGCCCGACTGGGTCGCGGCTGAAGCCGCCACGCGTGGTGCTATGCCGCGCCGAATCCTGCTGGTGGCGGGTTTGGACCAAATCGCAGCCGACGCGGCGGCACTGTCGCTGGTTTTTACCGGTGACGATGTGGCGGCCGAGTACGAAGACGCGGCAGTGAAGTTGTTGCGGCTGTTGCAGGCCGAACAGGGTGCCAAACGCGGTGGGTCCTGTTTGCTGCAGTTGGCGGTGCGTGTCGACGGCGCGGCGGCCGTGGCCACGGGTCTGGCGGCCATGCTGAAAACGGCGGCGATGGAAAACCCCAAGTACCGCGTGCAGTTGGTGACCTTTGCCGGCCAACGACCGGCCGATGTGGCGGCTTGCTTGGATCGCGACGCGCGTTGCGCCGATGCCGAGATTGGTTACTACGACGGTCGTCGCAGGGTGCGACAATGGCGCGATGTGGCGCTTACCGCACCGGCGCAGCCCTGGCGTGACGGCGCGGTTTATGTGATTACCGGTGGCTGCGGTGGTTTGGGTCGCTTGATGGCGCGCGCCATTGCCGCCGACACCGACGCGGCCGTGTTGCTGTTGACCGGACGCGGGCCGGCTTCGCCCGAAACCGACGCCTTGCTGGCCGAGTTGCGCGAGCAAGGTGCGCACGCGTTTTACCAGGCGGTGGATGTCGCCGACGCGGGCGCCGTTGCCGCGCTGGTTCGCGAAACCCGCGCGACACATGGTGCAATTAACGGCGTTTTGCACTGCGCCGGCGTGGTGCGCGACGCCTTTTTGATGAAGAAAACCGAAGCCGAGTTGCGCGCCGTGTTTGCCGCCAAGGTCGCCGGCTTAGCCAACCTGGACCGTGCCCTTGGCACTGAAGGCTGCGATTTTGTCGTGTTGTTCTCGTCGAGTGCGGCCGTGATGGGCAACGCCGGTCAGGCTGATTACGCCGCCGCCAACGCCTTCATGGACGCCTACGCCGCTTTGCGCAACCAACGCGTCGCCGCCGGCAAAGCTCAGGGTCACACCGTCGCCGTGAATTGGCCGTTCTGGCGCGACGGCGGCATGCGCCTCGAAGCCGGCGCCGAAGCCGCCATGATCGCCGAAACCGGTTTCGTGCCGCTGCGCACCGACAGCGGCCTGCGCGCGCTGGCCCAGGCTGTCGCCGGCGATGCCGCGCAAATGCTGGTGGTCGAAGGTGACCGTCGCCGCATCGAAGCGGTGATGCGCGCCGCTGCAGCCGAGCCGAGCGACGCGCAACCGGCCAAAATCGCCGTTCCGGCGGGCGGCGATGCGGTTTCCTTTTTCGTGCATTTGCTGGCCGATACGCTGAAATTACCGCCGCAACGCATCGATGCGGATGAGGCGCTGGAAAACTACGGCATCGACTCGATTATGGCGATGGAGATGACGGTCGAACTGGAGAAAACCTTTGGTTCCCTGTCGAAAACGCTGTTTTTCGAATACCAAACCATTGCCGAATTAAGCGACTACTTTGTTGCGGAACACGGCGCCAAAATGACGGCGCTGATGCAAGGCGAAAGCGCTGCGGCCGAACCGGGGCCGGCCCCAACCGAGGCGGTCGCACCCGAGGCGAGCGGGCTGCGCGACAAGTTCGCCGCCATCCGCCACCGCATGCAGGCTGCGGAAGCCGCACCGACCCACGGCGGCGATATCGCCGTGGTTGGGTTGGCCGGCCGTTATCCGCAAGCGCCCGATCTCGACACCTTTTGGCGCAACCTGCGCGACGGTGTCGACTGCATCACCGAGATTCCGGCCGATCGCTGGGACTGGCGCCAATACTACGATGCCGAAGGAAAAACGCCTGGTAAACACACAGGTAAGTGGGGCGGTTTCATCGACGATGTCGCCGGTTTTGATCCGCTTTTTTTCAACATCTCGCCGCGCGACGCGCAGTTCATCGACCCACAGGAACGGCTGTTTTTGGAAACGGCTTGGTCGGCGTTGGAAGACGCCGGTTACACGCGCGCCGGCTTGCAGCGCTTGCGTCACGGTTTGCTTGGTGGCCAGGTCGGCGTTTACGCCGGGGTGATGTTCGCCGAATACCAACTGTTCGGTGCGGAATCGACGCAAAACGGCTTTCCCATTTCGTTGGGTGGGAGTTACGCGAGCATTGCCAACCGCGTTTCCTACCACCTCAACCTGCACGGGCCGAGCATGACCGTCGACACCATGTGTTCTTCATCGTTGACGACCCTTTATCTGGCTTGTAACGAGTTGCGCGCCGGTCGTATTGACGCGGCGCTGGCGGGCGGCGTCAACATCAGCATTCACCCCAACAAATACTTAATGCTGAGTACCGGGCGTTACATCTCGAGTAGCGGCCATTGCGAGAGTTTCGGCGAGGGCGGCGACGGTTACATTCCCGGCGAAGGCGTCGGCGTGGTTTTGCTAAAACGTTTGGCCGATGCCGAACGCGACGGTGACCACATTTACGGCGTCATTAAAGGCGGCGCGGTCAATCACGGCGGCAAAACCAACGGCTTTTCGGTGCCCAATCCCAAGGCGCAGCAAGACGTGGTCGCGCGCGCCTTGGCCGATGCCGGCGTTGCCGCGCGTGCCTTGAGTTACGTGGAAGCGCACGGCACCGGCACCAAATTGGGTGATCCCATTGAAATAGCCGGTTTGCGCCATGCCTTCGCCAGTGACGAAACCGCGTGGTGTGCGCTGGGTTCGGTCAAGTCGAATATCGGCCATTGCGAGAGCGCGGCGGGTATTGCCGGCTTGACCAAAGTATTGCTGCAACTGAAACACGGGAAAATTGTGCCATCGCTGCACTCGGCGCGGCTCAACCCGCACATCGATTTCGCGGCGAGCCCGTTTGTCGTCAACCAAACCCTGCGCGAATGGACACGGCCGCACCACAACGGCGTGGAACAACCGCGCCTCGCCGGCATTTCGGCCTTTGGTGCCGGCGGTTCCAATGCCCATTTAGTTGTGGCTGAATACGTCGCGCAGGCGGTGGCGACGGCGCATCTCGCCGACCGCGAAGTGGCGCTGGTGCTGTCGGCGAAGAATAGCGAACGCCTGCGCATACAGGTGCAAAACCTGGCCGACTACCTGGTCAACGCCGACGCCGACCTGACGCGCATTGCCTACACCCTGCAAGTGGGGCGCGAGGCTTGGGAACAGCGACTCGCCTTCACCGTGCGCAGCCTGGATGAACTGCAGACGCGCTTGCAGGATTTCCTCGCCGGCCGTCACGTCGGTTTCGCCCAAGGCAATTTGCGGCACGATGCCGAGGCCTTCGTCGCGCTGAAGAACGACGCCACGACAGCCGAACGCCTCGAGGCGGCGCTGGCCCGCGGCGATTTGGCGGTGTTGGTCGCGCTCTGGGCGCGTGGTTTAACCGTCGAATGGTCGCGTCTCTACGATGGTGCGCTGCCGCAACGACTGAGCCTGCCGGTTTATCCCTATGAACGCGAACGGTTTTGGGTGCCGCAACCGCCCGCCGGCTTTGCGCCGATGCTGCCGACCGCGCCCGCCGCGCCGGTGGCAACGCCATCGCCGCCAAGTGACGCGATGCTGCTGTGTACACCGACCTGGCAGGACGAGCCGCTTGCCGACGCGGTGCCGTTCGACGGCGACCACGAACTTTGGTTGTGCGGCTTTGGCCGGGCCATTGCCGACTTACTCGGCGACGTGCTTACCGGTTCCGACTTGCACGACTTGTATAATGGCGGCGACGCGAACGGTCCTGCTGTGACCGACGGCCCGGGCGCGCGCTTTACCCATCAGGCCGAACAGGCGTTTATGCGGCTTCAGCACATCTTGCAAAACAAACCCAAACGCAAGCGGTTGATTCAGGTGTTGGTGCCGCTGGTCGGTGACGATGCCCACGCCGTTGCGCTGCTGGGCATGTTGCAAAGCGCGCGCCGCGAGAACCCCAAGCTTTACGGCCAGGTGATTGCCGTCGCCGCCGATACGCCGGCACGCGACTTGGCCGCCTTGCTGCGGGCCGAACGCCGTGCGCCGCAACAAACGCGCGTGCGCTACCAAGGCTCCGTGCGCCAGGTTTGGACCTGGGCCGAAACCGCCGGCGACCTTTCGCCCGCGCCGTGGCGTGAAAATGGTGTTTACCTGATCAGCGGCGGTGCCGGTGGTTTGGGTTTGCTGTTTGCTCGCGAGATTGCCGCCGCCACCGCGCGCTGTAGCTTGATACTTACCGGACGCTCGGCCTTGAACGCGGAGAAACAAGCGCACGTGCAGCAACTCGGCCTGCTTGGGGCCGAGGTGGTTTACCGTCGCGTTGATGTGACTGATACCGACGCCGTCGCCGAGCTGGCTCACGCAATAGAAACCAACTGGGGTTGTCTCAACGGCGTGATCCACGCCGCCGGCATTACCGATGACGCCTTCCTCATCCACAAGAGCCGCGCGCGTTTTCAGCGTGTCTTGGCGGCCAAGGTGCAGGGGACATGCAATCTCGATCAGGCGCTGCGGCGCTTTGACCTAGACTTCGCCGTGCTCTGCTCGTCCAGCGCGGCGGTCTCCGGCAATGTCGGTCAAGTTGATTACGCGGCGGCCAACGCCTTCATGGACGCCTATGCCGCGCGGCGCCGGATGGAGGGTGCTACTTGGTTGTCGGTTAACTGGCCGCTGTGGCAAGAGGGCGGTATGGGTCGCGATCATGCCGCCCGCGACCGCAAGAACGTAACGCCGTTGGCCACGGCTGCCGGCATGCGTGCGCTGCGCACCGGCCTGGCGGGCGACGCGGCCCAGTTGTTGGTGCTGGCGGGTGAACCCGAAGCCTTGCGCGGCGTGATGTTTCCGTCGACGCCGGCGGTCGCCCCAACGCTTCCGGCCGCGCGCCGCGCGCCGCGTGCCTTGCGCAAGGCCGTGATTGGCAAACTCAAGCAGGCGTTGGGTGCGGTGCTCAACCTCAGTGCCGACCGCGTCGAGGCCCACGAGCCTCTGGAAAATTACGGCATTGATTCGATCACCATTGCCCAACTTAACGACCAGCTCGGCGAAGTTTTTACCGAACTCTCGAAAACGGTCTTTTTCGAATACGAAACCCTGGCGGCGTTGGCGACGCACCTGGTCGACGATTACGCCCCTGAGGCCGCCGCCTGGGTTGGCGGCGATGAGGACGCCGCCCTGGTTGCCGCGCCTGCCGCGGTGGTTGAGGTGACGGCGCCAATGAGGGTGGCCGACCCCCAATCCAAGGCGCCCTGCGACGATGCGATTGCGATTATCGGCATGAGCGGCCGTTATCCCGGCGCCGACAACCTCGACCAATTTTGGCAAAACCTGGCGGCGGGCAAGGACTGCATTGTCGAAATTCCGCCGGAGCGCTGGTCGCTCGACGGTTTTTACAACCCCGACGCGCGCGCGGCCGTGCAGCGTGGTCAGAGTTACAGCAAGTGGGGTGGTTTTTACGACGGGTTCGCCGAGTTCGATCCCTTGTTCTTTAACATCGCGCCGCTGGAGGCGTTGCACACCGATCCCCAGGAACGGCTGTTCCTGCAAGCGACCTGGGAGGCGCTGGAAGATGCGGGTTACAACAAGGAAAGTTTGGCGCGGCAGTTCGCCGGCCAGGTCGGCGTCTTCGCCGGCATTACCAAAACCGGGTTTGACCTTTACGGCCCGGAACTGAGCACCCCACAACGGCCGCTGTACCTGCACACCTCGTTCAGCTCGGTCGCCAACCGCGTGTCTTACGCGCTCAACCTCAACGGGCCGAGCATGCCGATTGACACCATGTGTTCGTCGTCGCTGACGGCGATTCACGAAGCCTGCCGCTATTTGCGCGACGGCGATTGCGCGATGGCGCTGGCCGGCGGCGTCAACCTGTACCTGCACCCGTCGACCTATGTCGGCCTGTGCTCCGGTCAAATGCTGGCCGAAGACGGGCGTTGCCGCAGCTTCGGCGCGGGCGGGGCCGGCTTTGTGCCAGGCGAAGGCGTCGGCGTGGTGGTGCTGAAACCCTTGCGGCAAGCGCTGGCCGACGGCGATGCGATCCACGCCGTCATTCGCGCCTCGGCCGTCAATCACGGTGGTAAAACAAACGGTTACACCGTGCCCAATCCCAATGCCCAAGCCGCGCTGATCCGTCAAACGCTGGACAAGGCCGGCGTCAATGCGCGCGACCTGGGTTATATCGAAGCGCATGGCACCGGCACCGCGCTCGGTGATCCGATTGAGGTAACCGGGCTGACGCAGGCCTTCCGCCAGGATACCGACGCCGTCGGTTTCTGTGCCTTGGGTTCGGCCAAGTCGAACCTGGGCCATCTCGAGGCCGCCGCCGGCGTGGCCGGCTTGACCAAAGTCGTGTTGCAAATGAAACACGGCCAAATTGCACCGAGCCTGCACACCGACGCACTCAACCCCAACATTGACTTTGCCAAAACACCGTTTGTCGTTCAGCGCCGTTTGGGTGACTGGCCGTCGTCGTCGCGGCTGGCCGGCGTCTCTTCGTTTGGTGCAGGCGGCGCCAACGCGCACGTCTTGCTGGAAGCGTTCGAGCCTGCGCCGGTGACGGCTTGGTCGGGCGCCGCGCCGCTGGTGTTGGTGCTTTCCGCGAAAAACGAACAACGCTTGCGCGCTTACGCGTCGCGGCTGGCCGATTTCCTGGCCACGCTCGAGGCCGAGCCGCTGCGACTGGTCGATTTGCTCTACACCTTGCAGGTCGGCCGTGAACCGCTGGACCTGCGTTTGGCCGCCAAAGTTGCGGATCGCGATCAGGTGTTGTCGTACCTGCGCGCCTACGGGGCGGGGGCGACGCCTGCCGGCCTACTGGTTGAACGCCTCAACGATCACCGCGACTTGCAAGCCATGGCGGCTGAAGACGAAATGATCGACTGCGTGGCGCGTTTGGTCGCCGACGGCGCCGTCGATCAACTGATGAATCTGTGGGTCAAAGGCGTGGCTGTACCGTGGCATCAGCTCTATGGAAGCGCGCTGCCGCGCCGCGTGCACCTGCCGACTTATCCCTTTGCGCGCGATCGTTATTGGTTACCCGAAAGCCTGCGCGCCGATGCCGCGACCGCGGTGGAAACCATGCCGGCCACGGCGCCGGTTGCGGCCGACCCAGGTGCCGCCCAACTGACCGCGCCTTGTTGGTTCCCGGTGACGCCGGTGGTGACAGCGCCGGAATCGAAGCGCTGGTGGGTCCTCGGTGCCGACGCCGCCACGCGCCTCGACCTGCAAACGGTCCTCGGCGAAGCTGAATACAGTGAAACGGCCGACACCGGCTGCACCGGCCGGCCCGATCACATTTTGTGGTTGGCGCCGGAGGCACCATGGTCCGGCGCGGCCCAGGCCGATCGCGATCAGGCGCGCTTGCCGGTACTGCAGTTGTTTGCCTTCTTGAAAAAAGCAGCCGCCGGTGATTTCGGCGCGGTGCGTTTGACGGTCATCACGCGGGCCGGCCAGGCCGTGCGCGCCCAGGACGCGGTCAACCCCAACCACGCCGCCGTCCACGGCTTGGTTGGCGCCTTTGCCAAGGAACACCCCAACCTGCCCGTGCGCTTGCTCGATTTGCCCGCCGCCGGCGGCCCTTCGTGGGACGAGATCATCGGCTTGCCCTTTGACCGCGACGGCAACGCGCAGGCGTTTCGCGGCAACGAGTGGTTCCAGCAATCGCTGTTGCCCTTGCAGCTTAACGCCCCAACGCAAACCCCCTTCCGCCAGGGTGGCGTTTACCTGATCGTTGGTGGCGCCGGCGGCTTGGGTCGTGCATGGAGCCAGTGGTTGCGCCGCCATTACCAAGCGCGTTTGGTGTGGCTCGGCCGCCGTCCGCTCGACGCCGCCGTACAAGCCGAACTCGACGCACTTGGTGAAACCATTTACCTGCAAGCCGATGCGCGCGACGAATCATCCTTGCGGCGCGCGCTGGCGCAACTGCCCACGCCGTTCGCGCACCTCAACGGCGTGGTCCATGCCGCCTTGTGCCGCTTCGATGTGCGCATCGCCGACAGTGACCTGGCCGCCTTTGGTGAGGTGCTGGCGGCCAAAATCGATATCGGCGTCAATTTGGCCCGTGTTTTTGCCGGCGCCGATTTGGACCACCTCCTGTTTTTCTCCTCGACCATGGCGCTGTTCAAACACGGCGGTCACGGCGGGTATGCCGCCGGCTGCTGCTTTAAGGACGCATTGGCGGCGGCAATGACACGCGAAGGCTTGCCCGCCAAAGTGATCAACTGGGGTTACTGGGCATTGGGGTCGGGGCAACGGGTCCCCGACGCCGCCAAAAAACGCCTGCAGCAAAGCGGCGTCGTGCCGCTCGAGGCTGCGACGGCCTTCCCGGCCTTGGCGAACCTGGTCGCGAGCCCGTTCACCCAAGCCGTGCTGTGCCCACTTGCCCGCGACTTAAGCGGCGAGGGCGGCTCGCTGACGGTTTATCCCGCCACTACGCCTGCCTGCAGCGACGCACTGCATGACTGGGCCGATCAACAGCCGGCGGTGGACGCGATTCTGGCGACCGGTGTCTTTGCGCCGGACGGCATGGGCGAGCTCCTGCCGCAACTGCTTTTGGCCGTCTTCCGTGAGCTCGGCTTGCGCCAAGCCGGCGACTCGTTGCCGTCCCAACTGGACCCGCGCGTACCGCCTTTTTACGACCGTTGGTTCCGCGCCTGTTTCAGTTTGCTACCGGACGCATCGCAGGGTGACATCCCGTCTTTAGCGACGCTGTGGCAGCGTTGGGACGCGGCCAAGCCTGCCTGGCTGGCCAACCCCGACAAGCAGGCGGCGGTGGTACTGGTGGAAACCTGCCTGCGCGCCTTGCCCGCCATCCTGCGCGGCCAAACACGGGCCACCGATGTCATGTTTCCCAATGGATCGATGCGCTTGGTGGAAGGGCTTTACGCCGGCGGCATCATTGCCGACTACTTCAACGATTTGCTCGGTGACGTCTTGGTCAAAGCCGTTCAGGCGCGCATTGCCGCTGATCCCGAGGTGCGCCTGCGCTTGCTCGAGGTCGGCGCCGGCACCGGCGGCACCACCCAAAAATTACTGCCCAAGTTGGCGCCCTACGCCGCCAACATCGCTGAATACTGCTACACCGATTTGTCCAAAGCCTTTCTCTTCCACGCCGAGGAGCACTACCAGCAGCAAGCGCCGTACCTGACCACTGCAATCTTTGACGTCGCGCAACCCTTGCGTGCCGGCGGTCCGGCACCGAATCGCTACGATTTCGCCATTGCCACCAACGTGCTGCACGCCACGCGCAACATCCGCCAAGCGCTGCGCAACGTCAAGGCCGCCTTGCGCGCTAACGGATTGCTGCTGGCCAACGAAATCAGCGTGGCCACGCTTTACAGTCACCTGACCTTTGGTTTGCTCGAAGGTTGGTGGCTCAACGAGGACGAACGGCTGCGCATTCCGGCCGCGCCCGGCTTGTACCCCGACCAGTGGCAGGCGGTTCTGCGTGAAAACGGTTGGGCGCCGGTGTTGTTTCCCGGCACGGCCGCCCATGGATTGGGCCAACAAATTATCGTGGCCGCCAGTGACGGCGTGGTCATGCAAATCGACGAACAGGCGTCCCTGCCCGCAACGCAAGCGCCGGCGGCCGAAGCTGTGGTTGCGGTCCAAGCCGCGCCGGCATTTGATGTCGACGATTTGCGCGACCGGGCGACGGCTTTTTTCTGCGAGCTGACCGCGACCACCTTGCGCATTCCCGTCGACCAAATCGACGCGCGCGAGCCGTTGGAAAATTACGGTTTGGACTCCATCCTGATTGTGCAAATTACCAATCGCTTGGAAACCCATTTCATCGACGTGAGTTCGACGCTGTTGTTTGAGTTGCAAACGATTGAAGCGCTGACGGCCCATTTCATGATGACCGAAGCCGACGCCTTGGCCGCGCTTCTAGGCCTGAACCAAACGCCGGCCGCCGCGCCGTCCACGCCGACGGTAGCGCCTGCGCCGCGAACCCGTGCGCGTGCCGTGTCAAGTGGCGAACCCGCGTCGGCCGGCACCACCGCACCGATTGCCGTCATCGGTTTGAGCGGCCGTTATGCCCAGGCAGCGACTGTCGACCAACTTTGGGCCAACCTGCAAGCCGGCCTCGACTGCATTCGCGAAATTCCCGAGGCGCGTTGGCAGATCGACGGCTTTTACGAGGCCGATCCCGAGCGCGCCTTGGCCGGTGGCAAGAGTTACAGCAAGTGGGGCAGTTTCCTCGACGACTTCGCCGATTTCGATCCGCTCTTTTTCCATATTTCACCGCGCGAGGCGTTAAACATCGATCCGCAGGAACGGCTGTTCCTGCAAACGGCGTGGGCGGCGATTGAAGACGCCGGTTACACCAAAGCCACCTTGGCCTCGCGGCTCCAGCAAAAGGTCGGCGTGTTTACCGGCATCACGCGCCACGGCTATGAATTGTACGGGCCCGATTTATGGCGTGCCGGCGTGTCGGTGTTCCCGGTTACCTCGTTTAGTTCGGCCGCCAACCGCGTTTCCTACTTCCTCGATCTGCGCGGGCCGAGCATGGCGATCGACACCATGTGTTCGTCGTCGTTGACGGCAATCCACGAAGCCTGCGAGAGCCTGCAGCGCGGTACCTGTAGGGCGGCGTTGGCGGGTGGTGTTAATCTGTTCCTGCATCCCAACCAATACCAAGGTTTGAGCCAAGCCAAGATGTTGTCGCCGACCGGGCGCTGCCACACCTTCGGTGCCGGCGCCGATGGGTTTGTGCCAGGCGAAGGTGTTGGCGCCGTTTTCCTCAAACCCTTGGCGCAGGCCTTGGTCGACGGTGATCATGTTTACGCCGTGATTCGCGCCTCCAGCGCCGGTCACGACGGCAAAACCAACGGTTACAACGTACCCAACCCGGTGGCCCAGCGCCAACTCGTGCGTGACGCGCTCGACAATGCCGGTGTCCGCGCTGACGAAATTAGCTACATGGAAGCGCACGGAACCGGTACTTCCTTGGGTGATCCGATTGAAATCAACGCGCTCACGCAAGTATTTGCCGAGGACGCCGGCGCCGAGCACCTGTGCGCGCTGGGTTCAATCAAAACCAATATCGGTCACCTTGAGGCGGCCGCCGGCGTGGCCGGGCTCACCAAGGTGATTCTGCAGTTACAGCATCGCCGCTTGGTGCCCAGCCTGCATGCGCAGGAACGCAACCCGAAAATTCCCTTTGAGAAGACGCCGTTCCGCATTCAGGAAACGACCGCCGATTGGGCGGCGCCGACCCGCATTGTCGACGGCCAATTGACTACTTTACCGCGCCTTGCCGGCGTCTCGTCGTTTGGGGCCGGCGGCGCCAACGCGCACGTGCTGGTTCAGGAGTTCGAAGAGACACGCGTGCGCGGCACCGTGCCGAGCGGACCCTTTGTGTTCGTGTTATCGGCACGCAGTTTGGCGCGATTGCGCGCCTATGCCGGGCGGGTGGTCGCCTTTTGTCGCGAGCGCGGCGACACGCCGTTTTTCCTTGGCGACCTGTGCTACACGGTGCAGGTTGGTCGCGAAGCCATGGAGGTGCGCCTCGCCACGTTGGTGACCTCCGTGGACGAGCTGGTGACGCGCCTGCAGCTTTTTGCCGACGGTGCCGACCAGCTCGACGGCTTGGTTCAAGACGCGGTCACGCCCAACAAAAAAACCATGGCGCTGTTCCATGCCGACGCCGATTTGGCCGATGCCGTCGCCGCCTGGCTGCGCAAAGGGAAATTTGCCAAGCTGCTGGATCTGTGGGTGAAAGGGCTCGATGTCGCTTGGGATCGGCTCTATGACAGTTTGCCGGACGGCGTGGCCGAGCCGCGTCGTATCTCGTTGCCGACCTATCCGTTTGAGCCGCAAACCTACTGGTTACCCAAGCTTGAGCAGGCCGCTGCCGCCCCGGTTGTCGGGTCGCCCGCCCTGCACCCATTGGTGCAACACAACACCTCCGATTTGCGCCTCCAGCGCTTTAGCAGTCTGTTGCAGGGCGATGAGTGGTTTCTGACCGATCACGTCGTTAACGGCGAGAAAGTGCTGCCAGGTGTTGCTTATCTAGAAATGGCGCGCGAGGCCGTGTGGCGGTCGTTGCCCGCTGACGAACGCGGTGCCGACCTGGCCTTGCGTTCGGTCGTGTGGATGGCGCCCCTTCGCGTCGGCGCGGGCGGCCAAACCGTCCACATTAGCTTGCGCGAGGACGCGGCGCAGGTCTCTTTCGAAATCTACAGCGACGCGGCCCAGCCCGTTATCCATTGCCAAGGCGCCGTGGTGGTCGTCGCCGAACAAGCCACCGTGCAGCACGCCCTCGGCCACCTGCGCGCGGCTATGACCGTCGGCCGCATGGATGGTGCTCAGATTCGCGCGCTTTACGGCACCATGGGCATGGATTACGGCCCGGCGCACGCCTCGGTCGCAGAGATTCTGCTCGGTGAGGACCAGGTTTTGGCCGAGCTGGTGCTGCCCGAAGCGTTGCGCGCCGGTGCAGACACCTTTGGGTACCATCCCAGTGTTTTCGACGGTGCCTTGCAAGCGAGTTTGGGATTGCGCGTGGCCGACCACCTGCGCCACGGCGGTGAGGAACTTACGCCGCGTGCGGCCATGCCGTTTGCGTTAAGTGCGCTCAACCGGCTTGCACCGTGCCCTGCAAGGGTTTGGGCATGGATCCGGCCAGGTGCGGGTGAGGCCGGCAACGAGCTTGAACGGCTCGACATTGACTTAATCGACGGCGACGGCCGCGTTTGTGCCCAATTGCAGGGTTTCACTTCGCGGATCTTGGCGGCGCCGGTGGCGCCAAGCCCTGTAGCCCAGCGCTTTTCCTGGCCGCTGCAGGGCGATGAGTTCTATTTGGTCGACCACGGCGGCATGATGCCGGGCGCGGCCTATTTCGAGGTTGTCCGTCGTGCCGCCTTAACCCATGACTGGAACGGCGATGCCGTCCGCAATGTGGTGTGGCGACAACCTTTGCAGGTCCGCGAACCAACCCAAGTCGTGGTCGCACTTGACGACGATTTGGGCTTCATCGTTGGCGACGCGGCCGGCGCCCTGGTCTTTGCCCAGGGGAGTTTGGCGCTCGAGGTCGGCGCCCGCCCCAACGCCTTAGACTTAGACGCCTTGCCCGCGCGGGCCGGCACCCTGCACGACGCCGAAAGCTGTCGTCAACTGTTGCAAAACACCCATGGCCCGACACTGATGACGATCACCACCTTTCAGCATGCGGCGCGTCAGGGTTTGGCGCGGCTGGTGCTGCCGGCGGTGGTCAGGCACAGTGACCTGCTGCTGCATCCCAGTTTGCTTAACGGCGCCGTGCTGAGTGCCGCCTTGTTGTTTCTACAGACGCGGCCCGGCGCCGGTCTGCCGATGCCGTTCAGCCTCGCCGCCTTCGATTCTTTTGCACCTCTGGCCGGCGAGATCTGGGTCAGCGTGCGCGAAAGTGAACCGGGTAAAGCGGAGCGCGGCTTGTACGACCTCGATCTGTGTGATGACTCGGGTCGGGTGCTGGCCGCCATGCGCGGTTTGACCCTGATCGGTGCGCCTGCCGATCAGACCGCGCGGGTGGTGTACGCCGCGCCGCAGCGGATTGCCGCCGCACCGACCGCCGTGCCTTTAAACGCCGCTGTCGCTGCACCAACCTTCGTGCTGCCACAAGCAGAGCAGGCTTTGTCGGAGGCCTTGCGGGCCCGTTTCCCGCGTGCGTTTTTCGAAGTACTGCCAGGTGCACCCGACGACGCCGTCGCGTTGCAAGCCGATTTTCAGCGCGTGTTGGCGTTGTTGCAGCGTCGCCTGGCCGCCGCCGGCAAGCAGCGTTTGCCCTTTTTTGTGGTGGCGCCCGACCGCCTGCCCGTCACCGCGACCGCCGGCTACAGCGGCTTGTTTAAAACGGCGCGGATTGAACACCCGCGTTTCTTCGGCAAGGTTTTGCGTTTGCAAGGTTCCGACGCACAAGCCTGGGGCGATGCGATTCTCCGCGAATACGAAAGCGGCGACCTGCACATCGACGTCGTGCTCGGTGACGACGGTCGCCGCGAGATCGTGCACCACGAGCTCGTCCGTGTACCGGACAAGGTCGCGTCCTTGGTCCAGGCCGGCGACGTGGTTTGGGTGACCGGCGGCATGGGCGGTATCGGCCGCCTGTTGGCGCGCCACATGGCCGCAACAGCGGGTGTGCAAGTCGTGCTCAGTGGCCGTTCGCAACTGGACGCTGCCGGCCGCGCTCGATTGGAAGCGCTGCAAGCGGTCGGTGCCGTCAGCTACATACCCTGTGATTTGGCCGACGCCGCCGCTGTTGTCGAGACTGTGCGACGTATTCGCACGGAACACGGACCGCTGACCGGCGTGTTGCACGCGGCCGGCGTCATTGGTGACGGCATGCTGACCTCGAAAACTCGCGAAGGCGTAGACGCCGTACTGCGGCCCAAGTACCTGGGTGCGGCGGCCATTCATGCGGCCACCCAAAACCAACCGCTGCGCTTTATGGTGCTGTTCTCGTCGCTGGCTGGTGCGCTCGGCAACCTCGGTCAGGCCGATTACGCCGGCGCCAACGCCTTCCTCCACGGTTTTGCGACTTGGCGCAACCAGCAGGTCGACGCCGGCTTGGGCAACGGACGCACCGTTTCCGTGTGTTGGCCGCTGTGGGCCGAAGGCGGCATGCGCATGGGTGACGACAGCGAACAGCGCATGCGCGACAGTGCCGGCATGGAAGCGCTGGACAGCGCCGCCGGCTTGCACGCGCTGGCCGCCGCCGTCGCCGGGCCGCACGACACCTTGTTGGTTGCCAAAGGTGACCCGCAAAAAATTCAAACCGTGTTCCAGCCCGAAGGCTTTTTGACCGCCGCCGCGCTGGCCGCCCAAACCGTGGCCGCGCCCAGCAGCGGTGATCGGGACTTGGCCAAAGCCGTCCACCGTTATTTGACCGAGTGTATTACCGAAATGCAGGGCGTCGCGCCCGACCTGATTCGCGCCGAAGCAGGCTTATCCGAATACGGTTTTGACTCGGTCAGCTTCACGCAATTCGCCAACAAACTCAATCGCTACTATGGTTTGGAACTCATGCCGACGGTTTTCTTTGAGCACGAAGACCTGGCTTCCTTGACCGATTTTTTGGTGACCTCGTTTGCCCCGCTGCTGCAGGCCAAACACGCGCCCGCCGCTGCCGAGGTGACCGTTGCTGCGCCGGTCCAAAGCGCGCCGCCGCGTGGGCGACGGGCCGCTGCTCCCAAACCGGTACCGGTGCAAGTTGCGGCCATGCCCTCGGCCCAAGCCGTGGCCGCCAAGGGCGAGGCGGACGCCGACGCCATTGCCGTCGTTGGCCTGAGCTGTCGCTTTCCCGGTGCGATCGATGCCGACGCCTTTTGGCAAAACTTAATCAACGACCGCGATTGCATCGGCGCGGTTCCGCCGGACCGCTGGGACCCACGTCTCTTTGACGGTGATACGCGCACGCAAATCGGGAAAACCCGCGTTTCACAGGGCGGCTTCATTGACCAGGTCGACTTGTTTGACCCGCTTTTCTTCGGAATTGCGCCGCGCGAGGCCGCCTACTTGGATCCCCAGTTTCGTTTGTTCCTGCAAACCGCTTGGGCTGCGATCGAAGATGCAGGCTACGCGCCACGCAGCCTGTCCGGTAGCCGTACCGGCGTGTTTGTGGGCGTGACCTCACGCGATTACCAAGAGCTGTTGCAGCGCGGTGAACGCGCCGAACAGCTCGCCGGCACCATGCTTTACCATTACGCCATTCCCAACCGTTTCAGCTACTTGCTTAATCTGCACGGCGTCAGTGAGCCGGTCGACACCGCCTGTTCTAGTTCCTTAGTCGCTCTGCACCGCGCACTTGAGAGCCTGCGTCAGGGCAGTTCCGAGGCCGCACTTGTCGGCGGGGTCAACCTCATCCTGAGTCCGAACACCACGATTAACGCCGACGGCGCCGGCATTCTCAGCCCCGACGGGCGTTGCAAGACCTTCGATCAAAGTGCCGACGGCTTCGGACGTGGTGAAGGCGTCGGTGTCGTTTACCTCAAACCCTTGGCCCGTGCGGAAGCCGATGGTGATCGCATTTACGGCGTCATTCGTGGCAGTGCCGTTAACCACGGCGGTCGCGCCAACTCGCCGACCGCGCCCAATCCCATCGCCCAGGAGCGTTTGATTGTCGATGCCTGGACCCGTGCCGGCGTGCCTGCCGACAGCGTCGGTTACATCGAAGCACATGGGACCGGCACCGTGTTAGGTGATCCCATTGAAATCAACGGGTTGCAGGCCGCGTTCCGCAAGTTGTACCAGGCACAGGGTTTGGCGGTGCCGCCACAACCGACCTGTGCGGTGGGATCCGTTAAAGCAAACATTGGTCACCTGGAAGCCGCCGCCGGCATTGCCGCCTTCATTAAAACTTTGCTGGCGGTACACCACGGCGCCATTCCCGGCAACCCGCAACTCAAAACGCCCAACGCGTACTTGAAGCTTGACGGCTCGCCGTTTTACCTGGCTGATCGTGCTCAAGCTTGGCCGACGACCGGACCGCGTCGCGCCGGCGTCAGCAGTTTCGGTATCGGCGGGGCCAATGCCCACGTCGTCGTTGAAGCCTATGCCTCGAAAGCGGCGACGTCGATTGCAGACGGTCCTGTGCTGGTGCCGCTTTCGGCCAAAAACGAGGCGCGCCTCCAGGCGGCGGCCACGCGTTTACTAGACTTCCTCACTCACGCCGAGAACCCGCCCGCCTTGGCCGATACCGCCTATACTTTGCAAGTCGGTCGCGACGCCATGGCGGCGCGGTTGGCCTTGGTCGTCGACAGCCACGATGCCCTGTGTGACGGCTTGCGTGATTATCTCGCCGGCACCCAGTCCGCGCCGGTGTTTGTCGGTCAGGTCAAGACCGGCGCGCAAGATTTTGGGTTGTTCCAAGACGATGAAGAATTGGCGGCGACCACCGCTGCTTGGATCGACAAAGGCAAATTCGACCGTTTGGCCGCCCTGTGGGTCAAAGGTTTCACTTTGGATTGGTCGCGTTTTTATCCCGACCTTCGACCCGCGCGCGTCAGCCTGCCCACTTATTCCTTTGCACCTGAATCCTATTGGGCGGCGCCCAAGCCGAGCGCCGACCATGCGCCGATTCCGGCCGCGCCCACGTCGGCCGCGACGCCGGCCGTCCCCGCGCCGGCCGCAACCGTGGCTCCCGTCTCGGCGGTGGACGTCGCCGGCGGAGTGCGGGAAGACCTGGTTGAGCTCGTCCCCGCCTGGTACGCGCTAGATGCAGCGGATGTGCCGGAACCCGGTGACGACGACGGCTTGTTGTTCATTGGTGACGCCTTGCCCGATGGGTTGAAACAGCGTTTCCCCTCAGCGCGCCACATGAGCGCGAGTGAATTCATGGAAACGCTTGGCGGCCAAGCTGAGCGGCCGTCACTGCGCCACATTTGGTGGTGCTTCCCGCACCGACCGCAAGCCACAGCCGCCACCATGCTCGCCGACCAGGAACGCGGCGTTTCCGCTCTGTTCCGCGTCGTTAAAGCCTTGTTGGCTTCGGGTTATGGTCTCGAAACCCTGAGTTGGACTTTGGTGACCCGGTTGGCTGTGCGGATCGACGACCAATCCGACCAGGATCCCACCCACGCCGGCGTACACGGTTTCGCCGGCACCATGGCCAAGGAATACCCCCATTGGCGCGTGCGGGTGCTCGACTTGGATGACGAGACGAACCTGCCGCTGGATAGCATGCTGCGTTTACCCTTTGACCCGGAAGGGGAGACCTATGCTCGGCGCGACGGGTGCTGGTTGCGCGCGGCCTTGCGGCCTGTGGTGGCCGATGTCGCTGCCCAGGCGCCGTACCGCACGCGTGGCCTGTACGTCGTGATCGGGGGTGCCGGCGGCATTGGTGCCGCCTGGAGTCGCTACCTCATTGAACACTACGCCGCGCGCGTGGTCTGGGTCGGCCGCCGTCCACTCGACGCCGCGTTGCAAGCGCGTATCGATGATCTGGGCCGACTCGGGCCTGCGCCCGAATACGTCCAGGCCGATGCGAGCGATGTGTTCGCGCTGGCCACCGCCATGCGCCGCGTGCGTCGCCGCCACGGGGCCGTCCACGGCGTGGTTCATTCGGCGTTGGTGTTGCGCGACAAGAGTTTAGCGCACATGGACGAAGCCTCCTTCCGCGGCGGTTACGCCGCCAAGGTCGATGTGTCGTTGGCCATGGCGCAGGTTTTCGCCGACGATGCTTTGGACTTCATGCTGTTTTTCTCCTCAATGAGTGCCTTTCTCAAAACCGCCGGTCAATGCAATTACACCGCCGGTTGTACCTTCAAAGATGCGCTGGCCCATTTCCTTAACGCTCATCGCGACGGTGCAGTCAAGGTCATGAACTGGGGTTATTGGGGCAGTGTCGGCGTCGCTACCGACCGCTATTACCAAGCACGGATGGCCAAGGAAGGGGCCGGCTCGATTGAGCCGCACGAGGCCTGGCCCGCGCTCGAAACACTGCTGACGGGGTCGTGGACCCAAATGGCCTTAATCAAACGCCTGCGCCCGGTGGGCCCGCCCTCCACGCCCGTTCCGCCGGCGAGCAATACGCCGACCGTCGGCGACGATACGCTTGTTGCGACGCGGCTGCGTCGCATCGTGCGCGAAGTTTTGCTGTTGCGCGACGAACACCCTCTCGACGGTGAGGCGACCTTTACCGATTTGGGTTTGGAATCGATTAGCGCGGTACCCTTTGTGCGGGCCCTTGCGCAGCACTTTGGGCAAAACTTCCCGGAAACGCTGGTTTTCGACTACCCAACCATCAATAGTTTGGCCGCCTTCCTCAGCGCTCAGTCGCCATTGCCGCTCCAGCCCGTCGTACCTGTCGAGGCCGGTGCCGTTGAAACGCGCCTCCGCGCCATGGTGCGCGAGCTATTGCTGCTACGTGAGGAA
Organism: Holophagae bacterium; assembly: GCA_030429565.1. Lineage (GTDB taxonomy): Bacteria > Acidobacteriota > Holophagae > Acanthopleuribacterales > Acanthopleuribacteraceae > Acanthopleuribacter. The sequence goes on from JAUIFE010000024.1 coordinate 111,573, forward strand.
CATCCACTCGACGGCGAGGCCTCCTTTACCGATTTGGGTCTGGAATCGATTAGTGCCGTGCAATTTGTGCGCGCTCTATCGCAGAGCTTTGGCGAATCCTTTGCGGAAACCCTGGTCTACGATTACCCGACGATTAACAGCCTGGCGGCTTTCCTGGCGACCCATGTGTCCCAAGCCGTCGCAAGCCTCGAGCCGGCGCCGCTTGCCGCCGAACCGGCGCCGCTTGTCGCCGAACCGGCGCCGCTTGTCGCCGGCGATGAATCTTTTCGCGATTACTTGGGCCGGCTCAAAGCGCGATATCGCGAAATTGTGCCGCTTGCGCTCGCCGGCGATGGGCCAATCCTGTTCTGTTTGGCGCCTATGTCCGGCGATGTCGGCGTCTACGCCAAGTTGGCCGCCGCCGCCGCCGGCCGCTTTCGCGTTGTCGGCCTGCGCGCCAAAGGCTTTTTGACCGATGCCGAACCGCTGCGCGATATGAACGCTGTCGGTTCTTATTTCAGCGCGGTTGTGCGCGCCGTCGATCCCACCGGGCCATACCATTTATTCGGCGCCTCGGTTGGTGGTACCGTCGCCTACGAAACCGCGCGTCACTTGCAAGCACAAGGCGCTCGCGTTGCCAATTTGTTGCAGGGCGAGTCGCCTTTGCTCGAAAACGAAGTCGATGCCCGTTTGTGGGACTCCGCGCCCGAGCAGAATTGGGTCATGAACGCCAATTTCCTCATGATCGCGCAACTGCACTTAGATCCAGCTTTCCGGGAACGCAAGGCTCGTGGCGCTGTGCACTGGTCCGACCTCGTGTTGACCTATGACGCCGTTGCCGCCACCGATGAGGCTGGTTTGATTGCCAACCTGATTGCCGCCATGCAGGAACGTGGCGTCACGCGCGACGCGGTTGCGTTGCGCCAACGGCTCGAATCGATGGCCGAGATTCACCTCGCCAATTTGGGTGCGTTGCGACGCTACCGAGCCTTGCCGTTGCCGCAGCCTAAAAGTTTGCAAGCGCTGATGTTCCGTACCCGCACCGGCCACGCTGTCGGCCAGGAAGTCTACAATCCCGACTACCTGGAGAACATTCAGCGTGAACGCGGCGGTTTCCTGTACTTTCTGGCCGGCTGGCAGCGGGTTCTGCCGCAATTGGGTACCATGCTGGTTGACGGCGACCACCATTTCGATTTGCTCGGCACCCCGGCGACCGTGGGCCACATGGCCGACCTGATCGCGCAAATGATGGGTGTGGCCGTTCACCAGCAACAACAACAAAAACAGCGCGCCTTAACCGCTGCGCCGAGTGCATCGAGTGTGGCCCGCACGCCGGACGTGCCGATGGACCAAGCCGTGGCCGTAAGCGATGCGCCCATATCGGCGCCAACCGCGATTGCCGTGGTCGGCATGGCCGGCCGCTTTGCCGATTGCGATGATCTCGACCAGTTCTGGGATCGAATCTGCGGCGAACGCGCCGCCCTGAGCAGTGTAGCCGACGCGCGCGGCTGGGCGTCGGCGAAAGACGTGCCAGGCGGTTTCCTTGGCGATATTGCCGCCTTCGATCCGCTCTTCTTCAACATCACGCCGCGCGAGGCCGAGCTAATGGATCCCTGCGAACGGTTGTTCCTGCAAGAAGCTTGGCGCGCCATCGAAGATGCCGGCGTCGATCCGCGCTCGCTGTCGGGTCGATCTTGGGGCGTTTATTGTGGTAGCGGCGGCGACTACACCCTCAAGCTGTTCGAACAGTTTGGCGTGTCGCCCCATGTGACCACCGCCACCGTGCCAGGGCGCGTGTCCTACACCTTGAACTTGACCGGGCCGTCTTTGGCTGTCGATGTCGGTTGCGCCTCGTCGCTGGCCGCCGTCGCCCAAGCTTGCGACCACTTGTTGCTCGATCGCTGTGAGACCGCACTTGCGGGCGGTGTCGCCGTCCATTCCACCGCCAACCTGATCACCGCCTCCGGCGAACTGTTGTCCGGTGAAGCCGGTGGGCGTGCCCTCTGTGCCGAGGCGCAGGGCATGATCCCCGCCGAAGGCGTGGCCGTGGTTGTGCTCAAACGTTTGGATCGTGCGTTGGCCGACGGCGACCGCATTCACGGCGTCATTGAGGCTTGGGCGAGCAATAACAGCGGCAAAACCAACGGCATGGCCGCGCCCAGCGTTAACGGCTGGAAGCATTTACTCGCCGGCGTCTACGCTGCGGCCGGCATCGACGCGCGCGAGATCGGCTTGGTTGAAGCCAACGCCAACGGGGCCCAGCTCGGTGATCGCATCGAAGTTCAGGCCTTAAACGAAACCTTCCGGTCCGCCGGCGTCACCCCCGCGACCTGCGCCTTAGGCACGGTGGAGAACCACATCGGCCACGCTTGGCAATGTTCCGGCATGGCCCATTTGTTCAAAGTTCTGGCGGCTTTGAAGCACCGTGTCATTCCCGGCACCTTAAATGCGGCCGCCGTCGATCCAGTTCTGGCTCCCGCTGATAGTCCTTTTTACGTGCCAGGTCGGGCCGAAGCTTGGACCGTTGCCGCCGGCAAACGTCGCAAAGCAGCACTCAGTTCCATCGGCGCCACCGGTAGCGGTATTCACATGGTGGTTGCCGAAGCGCCGGCCTCGCAAGCCGACCAGGATTGTGACGACGCGGCCGCCTTAATTGTCGTGTCCGGCAAAACCAAAGCGGCCATGACCCGGCGAGCCGCCGCCCTGCAAAAACACGTTGAACGCCATCGCGTTCAGCTTTCCTTATCGCAACTCAGTGCCAATCTGCTGTTGCGGCGCGCCCATCACGACGTGCGCTGCGCGGTGGCCGCCACCTCGCTCGATACGCTAATCGCCGCGCTGGATGCGGTGGCGACCGGTGTACCCAGCGATCACGCCGTCATCGGCCAGGTCGATCCGAACCTGGGGCCGGCGGCGCGTCGTTTGGCCGAAACCGCCGTGAAGGCTTGGCGCGAAGCACCCACCCACGACCACGCCCTGCTGTTGGCCGATTGTTACGTGCGCGGCATTGACTTCGATCTTGCCGACACCTTTAGCGCCGCTGCACGCCGGCCACTCTCGCTGCCAGGTTACGTGTTTGAGGCGCGGCGTTGTTGGCTTGAGACTTTGCCGGCGGTTGAGGAGGGGCACTCGGTGCCGGCCGCCGCCACCACTCTGGATCAGCTCGTCGCTATTTTAGCCGACCTGACCGGGTACCACGCCGACGAGTGTCAGGTCGACGCCGCTTGGAGTCGCCTCGGTTTGGATTCCTTAATGAATATGCGCTTGCTGGCGTTGGTCAATGAACAGTTCGCCGCCGAGCTGCACCTTGCCGACTTGCTCGAATTCGATACCCCGCGCCGCCTTGCCGAGGCGCTTGCATTAAACGAGAATCGGGCCGTGCCCGTTCCCGTAAGCTTGGATGCCGAAGCGCAGATGTTACTCGCTGAAGTTACCGCTGTGCCGGGGTCCCTGCAGGCGCTTGCCTTGCCCGTGAGCGTCGCTGCCGAACATGTCGAGCCCGACGCAAACTTGGCGGCTCGCCTCGCCGTTGCGGGCCTTGCGTTTTACCATAGCGGGCAACGATTACTGGTGATTAGCCACCGCGCCGTTGATTTGGCCGCGCTGATCGACCCGCTCACGACGGCCGAGATCGATACGCTGGCCGCCTACTGCCGGCCGGGCCGTCTCATCGCGCCGGTTTCTTGGGAGCAGCGACGCAACCTCGTTCATTCTGAGCATTTGCGCCAATCGGCGTGGAACATTCAACACCTGTTCGCCTGCCACCGCCGGCAGCTCGATCCGGCGCTTCTGAATCAGGCCGTCGCTGTGACAGCCCGCGAGCAAGCAGTGTTGCGTACGACTTTTCGCGACGTTGGCGAATCCTGGCTACAAGAGGTCGCGGCCACAGCCGAGCTAGAAGTGCAAGTACTGCACGCGGACAGTCGCGCCGCGCTGCAACACCGCCTCGCCGTGATGCGGACCGCGTTAATTGACGTCACCAACGGACCGTTGATTAGCGTGTTTTTGGGGCGTGTGCCCGAGGGGGATTTTCTGGGTTTCTTGGCGCACCATGCCGTCGCCGACGCCTTCACCTGCAGCATGTTGTTCGCGCGGTTGATGACTTGTTATCGGCAGCTTGAGGCCGGCGCGTCGCCGCAACCCGTGGTTTGTCAACCCTATTGGCAATACAGCCTGGGCCAGGCCGATCACGCGCTTTATCGCGCCCCCGCAAGTGCGCGTTTCTGGCGCGACCAGCTCGCCGACGCGCCCGCTTTGCGATTGCCTTACCGCGTGGATCCAAATAGCTTGTGCGCCGATGATCTGGCCGATGGCGAAAGCCACACCCTGTCGCTCTCACAAGCTCTTTGCGATGCGGTGCAACAGTTCGGTGTGGCCCACGACATTACCTACACCCAGCTTTTTACCGCCGCCATCGGTTGGTTGCTGTCTGCCGGTATGGGCAACCAAAAGCCCTTAGTCCAGTTTTTCCACAACCAACGCGACCGCGCCGACTTGCTGCCGACCCTGGGTGAGTTCACCAACGTTTTGTTTTTGCCGCTCGCTTGCGACGGGGTCGACAGCGTGCTCGATCTGCTGCGCCGCGTGCAACGCGATACCCTCAACAGCTTGCGTTACGCCAAATACGATTTCGAGGCCATGCTGGCCGCCGCCTCCATTGAGGATATTGCCGCCTATCATCAACTGCGCGGCACCGTCATCATCGACAGTGCCGACATCGACAGTGGTACCAACGAAGCCGGTGTTGAGTTCGGTCACTCGCTCACCAACGAAACACCCCAGTCGGCCGAGGCTTCATTCAGCGCGCCGGCCGTGGCCTCGCTGTTCTTCCAGTTGCTCAAAGTTGATGGTGCGCTGCATCTGGTTTGTGCTTATCGCCGTGCCCTGTTCGCTGCACGCGAGATGAAGGCGTTGACCAATCTGATCGTGCAGGTCGTCGAAGCCATGGTGCAACAGCCCTCGCGCGCCTTGACCCATCTGGCTGAAAGTTTTGCCGCGCCCTTGGCTGAATGGCGACGCCGCACCGATCGCTTCTTGCCTCAAGCCACCGTCGCCGCCCGCACCGGCCGAGCTTTTGTGCCTGAATGTCAGCGCATCAATCCCGTTAAACAGGGGCGACCGGTCTTCTGGGTACACGGCGGTTTTGGTGACGCCGGCGTGTATATTCCCTTGGCCGAACAACTGCAGCGTCCCTTCCACGGTATTCAAGCCGTCGGCCTCTACGACGACAAAACGCCTTTGGCCGGGGTGCCCATCATCGCGGACGCCTACACCGACATGATTCTCGCCGTTCAGCCAGAGGGTCCTTACGATCTCGGCGGCTATTCGATTGGCGGTGTGTTCGCCTACGAAATCGCCCACCGCTTACAGACCCGCGGCGCCACCGTGCGCAGCTTGACCCTGCTCGATCCACTGTATCCGCCGGCCATGGAATTGATCTCAACCGATGCCTACGACGCGATTCGTTTCGTCGCTGTGGCACTGGTCAACATGGCCGGCGGCGATTGGCAACGCGCCGAAGCCGGGCCGACGCCGCCCGCGCGTGACGCCGGTGCTGAGCCCGCCGCGTTGGTCGAGGCCTTTTCCGACTACTGTTTGGCCGCCGGCGTGCAGCGCCCGCGTGATTGGATTAAGGCCTACATTGAAAAAATGATTCGCATACAACTCGGTTTCCAAGTGGCCGATCATCAACCTGCACCATTGCTCGGCCCCATAGAACACGTCCAGTACTTTAAAAATCGCGGCGGCCTGTTTTTTGGCGCTGATCGCACCATCAGTGGGCGCGATCGCGATCCGCTCGACGGGGTCGACTACTGGTCGCCCTGGGCCGAGCATTTACCCAATGTGGTTTTCGAAGAAATTCCCGCCGCCGGTCATTTGAGTTTGCTCGCCGAGCCTGAGGCCGTGGCCCAAATCGGCGCTTACTGTCGTCGCCTCTACGCCGCCGCAGCCGACCCCGTTCTGGCGCCCGTTCCCGAGGCGGATGCGGTCGCCGGTGATCAAGTCGCTGACGATGTATGTGCCGTTCTCACCGATCTGCTTGAGCCCGTTGAGCAATCCGTCGCGCTCGATGCAAGTCTTGCGGAACTAGGCGTTAACTCCTTATTAACCGTTCAGTTGCTACAGGCGTTACAGGTGACTTTCGGGCTGACTTTGGACCTCAGTTCTTTGGCCAAATGCGAGACCGTTGCTGACTTGGTCGCACTTATCAACGATCAACTCGGTATTGGCACGCCCGCCTTGGCCCTCTCCGCCGCACCACCGACCTTCCCCGAGCTCGTGCGCTTGAACAGCGGCCGTGGCGGGCGACCCGTGTTTTGGATACACGGCGGTTTGGGCGGCGTCGAGGGTTACCAACGTCTCGCTGAGGGCTGTGCGCGACCCTTCTACGGTATTCAGGCGCGCGGTCGCCAAGGGGAAGCCGAACCCATCACCGGTATCGAGGCCATGGCCGCCCATTACCTGCGTATTGTGCGCGCCGTGCAGCCCGAAGGTCCCTATGATTTTGGCGGGTTTTCCTTCGGTGGTGTGCTCGGCTACGAGATGACGCGCCAGTTGCAGGATGCCGGTGAATCCGTGGCAACCCTCTTCATGCTCGACACACTCAACAGCACCCACACTCCGCCGGACGCCTACAGCCACAAACTCGCCTTGTTCCACGCCGCTAACGCCGCACTCGGGCAAACCGTGCCAACCGAGCAGCTTGCCGGCGTCATGATCCACCGCGATTCGCTCGACCCCGACCTGGATGATGACGCTTTCCTGGCCCATCTGGTTGCCACCGCACAAGCACGCGGCTTGCCAGGTGAACCTGAGGCGATTGCCGACCTTTTCCGGCGCCAAGCCCAGGTGACCATCGCCTATGACGGCAACACTTACAACGTGCCGCCGCTGCCCAAACCCGACCAAGTTACTTGTTTCTATGTGCGCAACCAAAACGGGCGCTTTCTTGGCCCCTGGGAACCCTACTTCACCCTGGTCGGCACTGCCACTGATCCGGTCGACTACGAACACATTTGGCGTGAGCAATTGCCGGACTTCCACCAAATGAATGTCGATGCGACTTGTCACATGACCTTGTTGGCCGAGGTTCCGGTCATCGAAACCATTCGCGACCTTTGCCGCGATCTCTACGCTTTGCCCGCGCGCCGCCACGCCGCCTTACAACGCTGCCGCGCCCTGTCCAGCGAAGCCGGCGAAACGCCTGCCGCCCTGCGTAAACCTTAACCTTTCAGCCGACATCTAATGGGGACCACCATGACCAAAACGCTTTCACGTGATCAGATCAACCAAAATATTGCCGACCTGCTGGCCTTCGAACGCGACCCGCTTGACGTGGCCCAACCGCCGCCGCGTGCGACCGGGTTGGATCTGAGTTTCATCTTTTTTTCGGATATTAATCAGGGTTTGGCCCACAAGTACCAAATGGTCTTCGATTTAACCGAGTTTGCCGACCAAAACGGATTCACCGCTGTGTGGTTTCCCGAGCGTCATTTCCATCCCTTCGGCGGTATTTATCCCAACCCCGCTGTGCTCGCCGCCGCGCTGGCGCCGCGCACCCAACACGTGCGTTTCCGCACCGGTTCCGTTGTCTTACCGCTGCACCACCCGGTTGAGGTCGTCGAGGCCTGGTCGATGGTCGACCACCTCTCCAACGGCCGGGTTGACTTGGGTTTTGCCAGCGGTTGGAACCCCAACGATTTCATCATTTCGCCGCACACCTATGCCGACCTACGCAAGATTTGGCACGAACGAATTCCCGTTGTTGAGAAGTTGTGGCGTGGTGAGGCCGTGACCTTTAAAAACGGAAAAGGCGAAGCAACCGAGGTTCAGGTTTACCCCAAACCCTTGCAGGACAAGCTCAATATTTGGATGGTGATCTCCAAGTCGGACGACTCGTTTCGATATGCCGGTAGCCAGGGCTACAACGTGCTGACCATGCTGCAAGGCATTGATTTGGACAAAATGGGCGAGAAGATCAAGCTTTACCGCGACGCGCGCGAAGCCGCCGGCTTTGATCGCGACGGTGGCACCGTCACCCTCATGATGCACACCCTCCTGCACCAAAACCTCGACACCGTGCGTGAGGCCGTGCGCGAACCCTTCACCAAATACATCAAAAGCGCGCTGACCGGCCACATGCAAACGCTGCCCAAAGAGCAGCGACCCAGCGAAGCTGAAACCGCCAAAATGGTTGCATATTCCTACGAACGTTACTTTAAAACCGGTGCCTTGTTCGGCTCCGTCGACGATGTCAAAAGCACCGTCGATCATGCCGTCAATATCGGCGTTAATGAGATTGCTTGTCTGATGGATTTTGGTCCTGACTATCGCATTGTCCTAGAATCGCTTCCTTACCTTCAATTACTGCAACAGTTTGTGAAACATCGATTTGCCTAAGCCGCAAGGTCCTTCACAAACCAGCACCGCCAATCGAGGAAATGTTATGACTACTTACTATGTCGGCCTGGCCACCACCTTTCACGATCCCGCCTTGGCCATCATCGACGACCAAGGCAAAATCCTGTTTGCCGAAGCCACTGAACGTCACTACCAAGACAAACGCGCCATGGGGCTCATTCCTGATAGTAAAGAATGGGCCCTGTCCTTAATTAATAAATACTGTGACCCTCAAGCGCGTTTTGTGGTGGCCGGTTCCTGGCACAACCAAATGCACCGTTTTTTGAAGCTGCTCAGCTTTTTAGGGGTTACCAGTCCCGGCAAGATTCACCGCCATGACAAACGCTGGGCTACCGCTTGCGCTACCAAACACGAGGGATTGTACGTCTGCTTGATGCAGTTGAACTCTCTCAACGGCGCCGGTGCCGGTTTGGGTCTGGCGCTCGCCAACCACCACAACAACCGCAAGCTCGAATTCCTCGACTTCCCGCACCACCTGACCCATGCCGCCGGCGCCTGCCACACCAGTGGCTTTGACGAGGCCGCCTGCATGGTTGTCGACAGCAACGGGCAACGCGGCTCCATTTCCTACTTCCACTATCAACAGGGGCGTCTGCGCGAAGTCAAGGAACTCAAAGGCGCCGCCAGCCTGGGCGCGCTCTATGCCGCCTTTACCAACTACTGCGGCTTCCAAACCGATAAAGGCGAAGAGTGGAAGGTGATGGGTTTGGCGCCCTATGGGCAACCGATTGAGGCCATCCTCGCCGTGCTGCGCGAGTTGGTCATTGTCGACGGCATTAACATGAAGTACCGCTCCAAGAAGCACTTCCAGCAGCTTGTCGACGTGTTAGAGACCGCGCGCCGCCCGCTTGATCGGCCCGTTCCCGAAGCCGCCGACCTGGCCTGCACCATTCAAACCTTCTACGAAGAAACCATGACCACCTTGCTCAACAACTTCTACAAACTCGGCTTATCCGAGAACTTGGTCATCAGTGGCGGTTGCGGCTTGAACTCCTCCTACAACGGCAAAATCACCGAACATACGCCGTTCAAACAGCTTTTCGTGCCCTGTGCACCGGGCGACGACGGCAACGCGCTGGGCGCCGCCTGGCTGGCCTACCGCGCCGAACACCCGCGGGCCAAGGTCGAAGCCAAGTTGCAGCATCCGTATTTGGGCTCAACCCTGTCGCAGCGCGGTTTAACCCACTTGAAGCAGTTCGGCCGCTTGCACAAAATGCGACACTTGCCCGACAGCATTTACCAGGAAACCGCCGCCTTGCTGGCCCAAGGCAAACTCGTCGGCTGGGCCCGTGGCCGCGCTGAATTCGGCCCACGGGCCTTGGGCAACCGTTCGATTTTGGCCGACCCGCGTTCTGCCGAGATGAAGGACATCATCAACGCCAAGGTCAAGTTCCGCGAAGAGTACCGCCCTTTTGCGCCGTCGATCCTGCACGAGCACGGCCCCGACTACTTCGAGAACTACCAGGATTCGCCCTACATGGAACGCACGTTGCGTTTCAAAAAGGAAGTGTGGGACAAAGTGCCGGCGGTGGTGCACGTCAACCACACCGGTCGTCTGCAATCGGTCAAACGCGAGCTCAATGAGCCTTACTATTTGCTGATCCAAGCCTTCTACGAGCTGACCGGCGTCCCCTTAATCCTCAACACCAGCTTCAACGTCATGGGCAAACCCATCATCCACACTGTCGAAGACGCCGTCAGCGTGTTCCTAACCTCGGGCCTCGACGCGCTTGTTCTCGAAGACTACCTGATCGAAAAACCCGACCTCGTCGACGATGAGGACGCGGTTGCAACCGGCGTCGCCGAAACCATCGGCGCGCGATAACCGCAAAGAGAAGCGGCGGACCTAAAAACGGCGTCCGCCGCCTCTTTTAAATGGGGACACCCGCGTTTTTGATTGGCGTTTTTTTAGATGGGGACACGCGTGGCTTTTTAGATGGGAAAACGGCGTCCGCCGCCTCTTTTATTAAATGGTGTTAAATGGGGTGGTGTTAAATGGGGTGGTGTTAAATGATGTTTTAAATGGGGACACTCACGTTTTTGGTTGGGTGTTAAATGGGGAAACTCGCGTTTTTGGTTGAACTTATCAAGTAGGAGGACTCCCGCGTTTTTGATTGGCGTTTTTTAGATATTTTAAATGGGGACACCCGCGTTTTTGATTGGCGTTTTTTTTAGATGGGGATACGCATGGATTTTTTTAGATGGGAAAACGGCGTCTTTTTTTAAATGGGGATACCTATATTTTTTTTGATGAGATAGTTTTGAATGGGGACACTCGCGTTTTTGGTTGAACTTATCAAGTGGGAGAGTAGGTAAGTGATTCAAAACGTTTAAGGATATTAAATGGGGGATATTAAGTGGGGGCGCCCACATTTTTTGATGAGATAGTTAAATGGGGAAACTCGCGTTTTTGGTTGAACTTATCAAGTAGGATGGTAGGTAAGTGATTCAAAACGTTTAAAATGGGGACACCCGTGTTAAATGCGGTGACTGTCAAGGTAGTTGTCACTTCTTTTATCAGACAACAAAACCTGACGGCCTGGACGAGCAAACGAACATAAAGCGGGCGCTCCAGCCTAGTTTTGGGACCCACCCCTAGAACCCCAGAGGACAACTTGCCACCACCGTTGTTTAAAATGGGGACACCCGCGTTTTTAAATGGGCCGAAGAGACCCCGGCGTAAAATGGGGATCGTTTAAAATGGGGACACCCGTGTTAAATGGGTAAAAAAATGGGAACACCCGTGTCTTTGATTGAATTAATCAAGTGGGTGGGTAGGTAAGTGATTAAAAAGAAGGAAGGCGATTTAAATAGGAATGTCTTAAATGGGGACACCCATTTTTTAGCGATCCATCCCTGGTCCCATGTTTTATTATTATTAAATGGAGACACCCCTTCTTTAGCGATCCATCCCTGATTCCAAGCTTTATTATTATTAAATGGAGACACCCCTTCTTTAGCGATCCATCCCTGATTCCAAGCTTTATTATTATTAAATGGAGACACCCCTTCTTTAGCGATCCATCCCTAATCCCAAACAGGAGCCCACCTTGTTTTTATCAATCAAGTCTGATAAATTGATCTATCTTTTTTTTCTTTTTTTTTGATATTCTAATTTATGCCTAAGTGATGATTTTACGGGCTCAATGTGTTTCTTGAAACCCGACGTCACAAACGAATGCTAGACAAGCCGCAAGCTAAGATTCTAGAATACCTTAAAAACGAGGCTATTAACTTAAAATTAGCGTCTTTGCTCTCGGATTAGTATTTGGGAACGATCATGTCCCTCAGCAAAAACTACCCAAGAAACGCGTTTTTTCCTGCCTTAATTCCGCAAACCCACCTTTGGCCCATCCTGGCTGCAATATCCTTCATATGGGCTTCCGTCCCTGCCGCGACGGAGAACAAGACACCAAAGCGCCCAGCACTTTCAACCCAACGGTTCGGATTGATCGCCAAACGCGTCAGTATCGGAGGAAAATGGCGCGGGATGACACCTGGCTTATCTTTCGCGATCTGTCGCCCGGTCCACTCCAAAATTTCGAGATAGCTTGGAAGGTCGAGAGATAACAAGCCTCGTCGGTTCGGTTTATTATCTAGTGGGCACAGCCATTCATCACAGCTTGGATCTATGCCGGCGGGCAACACCCCATCATCTGAGGCCATAGCTGTTTTCTTATCAGTATATTGGCGAGCCCGATAGCCTCGAATACGTTCTTCAGCCGAGGTAAACAAACTGGCTTCCGGGGATTCAGCTAGATTAGCCCGAACAGGATTTAAATCGACATAGACCAAGCAGGTCAAGACGGCCGCATCGTCCAAAAGCGCGGTGCACTTGAAGCGACTCTCCCAAAACCGCCCACCGCAACCATCTTCGGCGTTCGCTTTTCGAGAAATGTATTCCTTCAAACATTTCATAATCCAGGAGATGGATCCCAGTCGTCTACGCAAAACGGCAATGCGCATCTCATTATCCGCGAGTTGTTCGATATCGTCTTCCCCCGGCGGCAGGGGCCTACCACTCGCATCCCGCCGTTTGGGGTAAAGCTTTAGCCAACGCTGGGCGATAGAACGCGCGGAGGCCGTTTGCCACAAATCCGGCCGATTTCTCAGAACAACATGCAGGTGGTTGTCCATCAGTGCATAACCACCCACATCAACAAAAAAGACTTCCGCAAGAAACACCAGCCGTTGATGTATCCAAACTTTTCGATGCTCGTAGCTCTTCCCTGTGTATGAATCCTTACCATGCAGAAAAGCGCGACGAACACACCTCGAAACACAATGATATGTCCCTTCGAGCTGATCATTGATTACAAGCGAACGGGGACGAGTCATACGGTGGCCTCCTGATTTTCGTTTGAGGGCACCTGGCAATATACAATCTCATCTTGTATTTTTCTCTTAACTCATTAGATTTTTTACAAATAAAATTCAGAATGGCTCCCTGGCAGTTCCGGCCAGGCTATTCTCTATCGGAATGGCGGGCATCCCATGTGGACTCGCCGTTTCGATCTTTGGATTATCGCTAAAACAATGGGTGTCCTCGTATGGAGCATGCTGCGCGTGTCCTCAGATGCTCTTCTCAGATGCTCTTTTCTTCGATCCATGCGTGTCCTCGTTTGGATTCCTTCTTGGATCCATGCGTGTCCTCGTTTGGATACCTTTTTTCTTGGATCATGCGTGTTCTCGTTTGGATCCCGTTTTTAAATGATGCGTGTCCTGGTTTGGACTCCTGGTTTGGACTTTGGTTTGGACTCGTCCTGGTTTGGACTCGTCCTGGTTTGGACTCTAGTTTGGATCTGATCGATCCTTTAATGAAAACGGCGGCGTGATTGTCCTAGTTTGGACTTAATATGATGCGTGTCCCTGTTTTGATTTTTACTAGTTTGGATCTGGATCTGGACTTAAAATGATGCGTGTCCTGGTTTGGCTTCTTTAATGAAAACGGCGGCGTGATTGTCCTAGTTTGGACTTAAAATGATGCGTGTCCTCGTTTTGATCTTCCTCGTTTTGATCTTTTGGACTCTAGTTTGGATCTGATCGATCCTTTAATGAAAACGGCGGCGTGATTGTCCTAGTTTGGATCTGGATCTGGACTTTAATGAAGCGTGTCCAAGTTTGGCTCTTGGATCATGCGTGTTCTCGTTTGGATCCCGTTTTTAAACCTAGGCGGCGCGATAAGACGAAAAAAAGAAGGTCAGAAATAAAGTAAGTGGTTCCTTTTGGTCAGGTTATAATCGCTTTACCACAAACGTATAACACACCCATTGGGTGACCAAAAAAAACCAC
>JAUIFE010000025.1 GCA_030429565.1 Holophagae bacterium
ATGGCGCGCGTTGTTTTGGAAGGGCGACCTTGCATGGGCGCCAATTGTTTGCCTATTGCGCCTCGGAAGGCGTGGCGCGTTCGTGTGTTCGTATTGTCGGTTGCTTGGTTGCGCGATGTTTCTTTTGTAGGCGGCTTTGCCGGCGCCTCATTGGTCGCCGCTTCCGCCCCTGAGGAAGCGTTTGACGCTATAGTTTTTTGAATTTCTTTTTTTTGTGGCGGGTTTATTGATCACTTGCTAGGGTGCGAGAAACATCCTCATTAAAATTTTAAAAGTTGGTCCGAATGCTTGAATTTGAAGATCTGTCTGGTTGTGTGATCGGAGCGGCAATTGATGTGCATCGTGAACTCGGCCCTGGATTTTTGGAGTCCATCTACGAATCCGCCTTGTGTATCGCTATGACCAATCGCGGGTTGAAATTCCAAAAACAGTATCCTGTCCAGGTTCATTATCAAGGCGTAGTGGTCGGCCGGCATCGCCTGGATTTGCTTGTCGAAAATGCCTTGATTGTCGAATTAAAAGCCTCAAAATGCATTACCCAAATGCACATTGCCACCGCAGGCTCGTACCTTAAAGCGACCGGCCTAGAAAATGCTTTGCTCCTGAACTTCTCATCATTGAGGCTTGAAATAAAAAGGTTAGGCGGCAAAAACCATAAGGCCGACCACCATGACAGTTAAGAAACACGCCCGCTTTAACAGCTAAACGAGGCATTTCTTTGCAGCGAAGGCGAAAACCTATTGGACATGTCCCCATATTGTTGCCTTGCTGTGCTCACCGGCTTCTGGCAACAGGTTCCATACCGTAACGATCTCGGTGGGATCGAACATGGCCAAGAACGAAAGCAATAGGGCCAACCCATCCGAGGCGGAACGGGCGACAAATAAGACGATGACAAAGCCGCCCACAAAAAAACAACGCGCAACCAAACCGATGCAAAAGACGAACAAACAAGCGCGCTAATCCTTCCGAGGCGGTGGTGGTATCGGATGGGGTCGGCGGCAAGGCCGCCCTTCCAAACAACGCGAAACCAAGCTGGGGAAAAGACGAACAAAAAAAACGCGCTAATTCTTCCGAGGCGGTGGTGGTATCGGATTGGGTCGGCGGCAAGGCCGCCCTTCCCCTCAGAAGGGGGTTTTGGGTGGTAGTAAGACGTTGGCGAAGATGAGTCCCGCGACCAATGCGATCCCCGCAAATGTCATGGCGAAGCCGGTTTCGACGCCGGTCAGGGTTTGTTTTTCCAAGAGGGACGATATGCTTTTGAAGCCGATACTGCCAGGAACCAGCAACATGATACCGGGCACCAGCATGATCGTCGCCGGGCGTTTCATGATGCGGGCGAAGACGTTGCTCATTAGGCCGAGGAACAGCGCCGCCAGGAAGCCGCCCATTTGGGCGTCGATGATGTTGCCGGCATGCATCGCGGCCAGGAACGAGCTAACTCCTGAAAGGAAGACCCAGCCGATGTGACGGGGATTGGCGCGAAATAGGATTGCGAATGATAAGGCGACGATGACCAGCGCCGGCCATTGAGTCCAATCGGGCAAGGCTTGCGGGGCACCTGTCACAACCGGGTAGGGAAGGAGTTTCTCGATCTGGCCGCCTAAGCCGATGCCAAACCCAAGCAACAGAAAAAAAACACCGGCATTGGCCAAGCGCGAGGTGCCCGACACCAAATGACCCGTCGCCAGTTCGACCATGCCGACGGTCAAACTCAATCCTGGCAGCAACACGATGAGGCCGGTCACGGTCGGGATGTACAGCGACATGGGCCCGAGCAGGAGGGTTGCGCTTTTCGCAAGCGCGATTGCTCCGATGGCCGCTAAGGGGGCGATCAAGCGGCCGACCGCTTCTAAACGCGGCGCCAGCAGGACCAATATGCCGACCAAAGTGCCGATGACCGCACTCACCAATATTTCGCGCCAGCCGCCGCCGAACAAACGCGCGGCGCCCGCCGAACCCAACATGAAGCAGAGCAAGGTCAACATCGCGCCATAGCGGTCGGGCTGTGCTTGAATTGCTTCGAGTTCGCGACGAGCCTCGGCCACACTGATCGTTTTGTGACCCAGCGCTTGCGCCAACTGGTCTACTGCATCGAGTTTTTCGAGGTTAATGTCGGCCGCGACGCCGCGAATAAAGTAGGTGCGACGTGATTCACCTTCACCAAAAGAGGCGAAGATCGAGGTTGGCGCCACGTAGAACTGACCCGTTAAGCCAAGAACCTGGTTAATGTGGTCCATGGCATCCTCAATACGGTGCGAGGGTAAGCCGTACCGCTGCAGCGCCATTGCCAAATCGATGGACAGGTTGATGGGGGAATGAGTATCGCGATCAGACACAGCAGACATGACAAACACCTCGTGTCTTATCTTATCTGAAGCCCTGCATGGCGAATGTCTCAAATTGGTAACAAAACAGGCTGTTCTAGCCGACCCTGGTGCCCAGGGTAGACAGTTGGCGGTGAGCCGACGCCATTCGATGCTAAGTATCGTACTTTTTGGGTGATAGCTGAATCACCGGCCATCTCGATTGAGCGCTCAACAGGTCATGTGCCGTCTTTTCGCGTTGATGGGTCGATACGGTCAATGGGTTCGTGGGGTAATAAAACGGCTTGAGTTTTGAAAATTTAGTCGGCCGTTTTTACGCCATGCGGTGTTGGTACCGCTCGAGCAAGGGGGCTTCGGGTTGTCCAGGATGAAGCGTGCCGCCGGGTAAAAATTGCTTATTTGACGCGGGCCTTGTGGTCGTTGGGGTGGGGAAGCGTGCGAGCGAACAAGGGTTTTCAACTGCTTGGCGGCGGGGCGCTTACACGCGAGGGTCCGATATTTTTTACCGCCTTAAAAATCACAGAGAATGCTTTGTGATTGTTGTAAGTGGCGGAAACTAATTGAGATGGCTGTTATAGGTAACATGTCTGAAGCCATGGTGGGCGCGCTGTTGGCTTGCGATGAGGTGCTACTGTTTTAATCTAACTTTTCCACAAGAACAGTCTTATTTGTGGAAAATCCCGGTAAAGTACTTGAATTCCTGTGTTTTTTTACTTGGCAGAATAAAAAATAATCGTTATAGTGCCTTTAACTGTTCTAAAGATCATTCATCTATCTTCTCATCATCTCTTGGAGGGAAAATGCGCTTCAAATTTTTCCCAGGCTCGGAGCTTAGTCCGCCCTTTTTACTGGGGGGGATTGTCGATTTGGACCGCCCGCAACACCTGGTCGCGAACCTGTTCATTAACGACGAAAACGAAATTCAACTCAAGCCGATTGGTGATTTAGCGGAACCGCAAATGACCGAATTGGAAAACTTTGCCAAAGATATTCCCTTTCATGAATACTCTCGGGTACCCATTGAAAGCATCATGCACTACACATCCCGTCGCCGGGCAATGTGCTAATCCGGTTCGAATCGCTGTTTGAATGGTGATAGAACACTATATCTTGTTGTGTGTAATTAAGATGCGCCAAGATATTATAGGTGATAACGAAACTGTATGACCTGGCGTCGACTTTTTTGTCGGCTGTTCTAACCGGAGGCGGTCTTGTGATGACCGCCTGTTTTACGTTTTATAGGTGAATGTGCCGACATGCATGATGTTTCTTTTTATGCGGTCAGGCTTTTCATTTCAAATATGAGCTGTTTAATGGCTTGGTCGTAACAGTTGGGGCACACACCGTGGCTCACTTGACGACTGGGCATCGTGCCCTCAGGCAGCACCCGCCAGGTGGTTTTGTTAAGGCGTGCCGCGTGGCAGTACATGCAGACGGCGTGAACCTTGTCGCGGGCGGCTTCGATAGGGGACTGCGTGGCGGTGTGCATCGTTTTGCTCCAAGAGACAGCATTCGGATTATTGATTTGCAAGAAGTGTACCGGTTTCTTGTGAAGACACAATTTCGGGCCGGTCTTCCGGTTCCTATCTTTAAGTACGCCTGCGCCTTCGAGGGATACATGGCTTTTAACTTACGCCTCATTTTTTTTAAGATCGGCGATCGGTTATCCATGGCTGATCTCAAGGGCGATCCAATGGGTGAGATCGCCCTTGAGGTCAGCACTCGGTGGGGGGCTCAATATCATAGTTGGCTTGGATACGGCCCTCTACACTATGAGTGACGAAAAAGGGACGTGGGTTGCGGGCTCACGTGCCGTGGATTAAATCCACATGCACCGCATCCACCCTTAAATGCGTAAAATTGAGCAGAAAAGTGACAGCTAATTTGCAGGGCCCGCCGTTTTTTTGTTGCGGGCGGAAGGTTGGGCGCCCCTTACTCTCGCAGCCGTCTTCCTTGAACCTGTCGGCTTAGGTTCGGTGGTTACCTGCAAGAGATGGGTGAGAAAGGCATTGTTAAAAGTGCGGCTGCGCTTGGCGCTAAGCGGCGCGGTACTTCGTGACGATTTGGGCCAAGACTTTAGGCTGCAACGGTTTGTAACTTTGACCAACATCAAACAGGTTTCGCGCTGCCTAAGTTGAAACCTATCTTAAGCCTCTTTGTCGCGTGTGGTCGCCTGGCCGTTTAGCCGGTGCCGGCGACCACGAGCGCGCACCTTGCTTCTTTGTCCCTTTGGTGGGGCTGTCCTGTGAGCCGCGATTTTTACGGTCCGTACTCTCGGTTTATCCGTAGTAAAATGAGGCGCTTTTTCCAGTTCCGCGCTTATTTGTTTTATTTCGGCCCAGGGGAGGCGACTCGTGCGTGCATTACGACATTACTGGCGAATTCATGTGGCGGTCTTGCTCGGCGTCGCCGTGGCAGCATCGATTTTGATAGGTGCACTTATGGTCGGTGACTCGGTACGTGCCGGTTTAGCGCGTTTGGCTTTCGAGCGTCTGGGTCGCGTCGATATCGCGCTGACGCCTGGCCGATTCTTTTCCACCGATCTCGCCGCCCGCTTACAGGACGTTTTGCCCGGTGACGAGCAGACGCAAGTTGTGCCGGTGATTACCTTGCCCGCCTTTGCCCGTGGCCCGCAGGCGCGGGTTTCTGGTGTTCAGATCCTTGGGGTAACCGATGCCTACAACCACTTGTTCGACGAGGCCGGTCTGCCCGACTTCCCCACCCAGGCCGGCGGTTTTCCTCCCGTCATTCTCAACCAAAGTCTGGCTGAGGCCCTTGCCGTTTCAGTGGATGACGACATTCTATTTCAGTTTGCCAATCCGAGCGAAGTTAATCGCGAAGCTGTTTTGGCGCACAAAGACGAAAGTGAAAGCCTTGGTCGCCTGCGTTTGCGCGTGGCCGCCGTGGTGCCTGATCGTGGTGCCGGTGGCTTTGCTTTGCGCGCCGCACAGGCCGGCGTCTACAACGCTTTTGTGCCGATTTCCCGTTTGCAACGTCGTTTAGAGCGCCCCGACCAAGCGAATCTCTTGCTCATTCATGGCAACGACACCGTTAAGAATGCGCTCGACGGCGCCCTAAAAGACGTGCTGACGCTCGCCGATTACGGCTTGAGCGCGCGGCTTGGCCAAGATGCCGTCACCATCGAGAGTCATGTCTTTTTCCTGCCCACCTCGGCAACCCATATTCTCAGCCAAGTCGATCACGGGCAAACCCCCGCTTTTTCCGTGTTTGCCTATCTGGCCAACCAGCTCAAGACCGGCGAAAAAAGCGTTCCTTATAGCACTGTTGCCGCCGTTGACCCCGCCGAGGCTGCCTCCTTGTTTTCCTTTAGTGTCGGCTCTGCTGCCTTGCCCGAGGACGGTGTTTGGCTTAACCAATGGGCCGCCGATGCGCTGGGTGCCAAGCTCGGGGATCGCCTAACCATGCGTTACTTTGCCGTGCAAGGCGATGGGCGCAGCAGCGAACAGCAGGCTGAGTTCACCGTCGCCGGCGTCGTTGCCATGCAGGGGGTCGCCGTCGATGAGCACTTGGTTCCCGTCTTCCCCGGTATTGAAGACGCTGATAATATCGCCGATTGGAATCCGCCCTTTGAAATGGATCTCAATGCGATTCGACCCGAGGATGAAGCGTACTGGGATCAGTACCGCGCTGCGCCCAAGGCTTTTATCCATCCTAATCGGGCCGCGGCGCTGTGGCACAATCGTTTCGGCGAGGCGACCGGCTTCCGCATCAGTGCCGCCGACCCGCAAGCCGCGCTGATTCAATGGGGCGACACCCTGTTGTCTGGTTTGCAGCCGCAAGATGGTGGCTGGGCGCCGTTCCATCTGCGCGAGGCCGCCCGCAAGGGCTCGCAAGGTGCCACCGATTTTACCGGTCTGTTTATCGCGCTAAGTTTCTTTTTAATTGCCGCCGCGCTCGGTCTTGTCGGTATGCTCATGCGGCTCGCCGTGGCCATGCGTGCCCGTGAAATTGGTTTGCGGTTGGCGACCGGCTTCACCGTTGGCAAAGTCCGTACACTTTTTCTCAAAGAAGGTTTGTTGCTATCAACGATTGGTTCTGGTACCGGTGTTCTCGGCGCCGTGGCCTACGGTCATATTATTATGTACGGCCTGACGCACTGGTGGTCTCTCGGTGACGTTTCCTTTTCCTGGGTGTTCCAGTGGCAAACAGTGCTGATTGGGTGGACCATCTCCGTGTTGATCTCCTTGGCAACCATTGCCTGGTCGGTGCGCGCGCTGACCCAGGCCGCACCGGTCTCGCTGCTGGCCATGCGATTTGCCGCCGCGACTCAGGGTTCCGGGAAAACCGCCAAGCTGATTCGCGTGGCGGCAGTATTGGGTATGGCCGCCTCGATGGTGGTGATTGCCATGGACCCCCACGCCGTTCCGGCTTACTTCGGACTGGGTAGCTGTTTATTGTTTGGCTACTTGGCTCACCTTGCCGTGCGCTTGTCATCGGCAGTCGAAGGGGCGGCCTTTGACGGCTGGTTGGCGCTTTCGCGTCGCAACATGATTCGTTTTTCCGGTCGCTTTTTGTTGGCTGTATCCTTGGTGGCTTTTGCCTGCTTTACCTTGGTCATGACCGGACTTAGCAAACATCAAGGCGGTTATGACGTCGATGTGCCCGCCGGTCCGGCGGGCGGTTTTGCGCTCATCGGACAAAGCGATGTGCCTTTTTATCGTGGTGCCGACGCCTGGCGTGCCGACGCCGAAGATGATCTTCTCGCCGCCATGCGCGATGCAGGCGAGGTCGTGCCGATGCGTTTGTTGCCAGGGGACGACAGTAGTTGTTTAAACCTGTTTGCGCCACAACGACCGCGCATTACCGCCGTGCCCGATAGCGCCTTGTTAGCCGATCGCTTTACCTTTACCGCCATGCTGACCGAGACCGATCAGCCCTGGACTTTGTTGGATCAAACCTTTGACGACGGGGCCATTCCGGTGATCGGCGACTTTAACTCGGTCCAGTGGATTCTCAAAAGTGGCTTGGGCAAAGATATTATTTACGAGAAACCGGGTGGTGGCAGCCTGCGCTTGCGGTTGGTCGCCTTGGTGAACAAAAGTATTTTTCAAAGTGAACTGATTATGGCGGAATCTTCGTTTCTCAAGGCTTTCCCTGAGGAAAGCGGCTACCGTTCATTTTTGCTCGATCCGGCGCCTGGCCAAGACCTGCGTGTGTTGGCGGGTGCCCTTGAAAATGAATATGCCGATTTCGGTCTGGACTTTACTTTGGCCGATGACCTACTGGCCGCTTACCACCGCATTGAAAACACCTATATTTCCATTTTTCAGGCGTTAGGTGGTTTGGGTTTACTGCTGGGCACGCTGGGTTTAGCGGTGATTGTTCTGCGCAATGCGATTGAGCGCCGTGCCGAGTTTGCCTTGCTACGCGCTGTAGGTTTCTCACGACGGCGCATTATGTGGATGCAGTTTGGTGAGGCCGTTTTGATTTTGGTGCAGGGGATAGCCGTCGGCACCGTGGCCGCTGCGCTTTCCGCGTTGCCGCGGTTAATGGAACAGGGGGGTGGCGCGCAAACGGCCGAGGTCGGCTTAACCTTGCTGTTGGTGTTGTTGGTCGGGTTGGCGACGACCCTGCTCTCGGTATGGCAAACGGCGTCGGCGCCGATTATAGAAAGTTTAAAAAGCCAGTAAAGAGCTAGTGACGCGTGACTGTATCGAGCACCATGAGATGGCGTGGGCTCAATTTGAGACGGTCTTGGCGGTTGTGGAGCAGGCGTTCGAAGTTGTTGCGGTCGCCGTGTTCGGGTGGCCGTTCGGTGTAAAGGGGATCGAAGGGATCGTCTTCACAAAAGCCTTCTGCTTCGGCGCGACTATCGCTATTCAGTAACAACAATAGCTCGGTAGCGAGATCGGGTTGACTGCGCATCAGTTCGCGTACGTAGGTTCTTTGCTGCTCTTGGGCCAGGCCGGTGCAGGCGTGGAAATGCTGTTCGAGTTGGTGCCAGGTAGATTGATGTTCCATGCACACATCCTAAAGGTCCGTCTGAGGTCTGATTGACAATCGCCTCTACTTTCTATACGCGCAACTTCGGGCGATTTCCGGTTCAGGAAGTGTGAATTCTTTGACCGGAGATTAGAAATATATAGTGAATTCCGCGAAATGCACGCTTTTTCCGTAATTTTCCGTCGATAGGGAAGCGGCTAGAAGTCGCGAATGGGTTGTGGCGCTACGCTTAAAGGCGCAATTCTTAGGCGAACAGAGGCTCTGCGGCTGTCGGAGATTGAAATAGGGGGAGGCGGAGCACTCTTGGGTGGATGCTGTTTCGGCGGTTTGTTGTGTTAAGAGATTTGAAGCAAGAGGGTTAAACGAATTTCTTGGTGGTGCTTGGTGGTCTTTTGGGCCGCGTTCGGCGATCTCTTAATAATTCTTTAATTTTCTGAGACCTTTTTTGGAAAGCTTTCGCTTTTCCCTTTGTCGGCGGGGGCCGACCATTTGAAACGTAGGTATGTCAACCCATCAGCCGGTCCATATTCTCCAGGAGGAACACCAACGAGCAACTTTGTTGTGCTCCAGATTTCATGAGGAGCATGGGTTTTTGGTTTTTAACCGCCGCAACAAAGAAAGCGTACAGGTCAAGGAGACGCGCTTGTTGGTTCCTTCAAGATGAGAAGGTCGGACTGATGAATACAACGCAGCAGTGTGAACCGTGGTTTGATGAAACCCGCGACATCATTAAGGGTGGAAAAAGTGGAAAAAGGCGAAGGCAATCTTAAGAGAGTTCAAGGGGTTGGCGATCTTACGCCGATTTTTTGGCCCCCCTTAGAATTTGCCGGCGCCCTGGTCAATTGAGATGTCGAGCACACGATGCTGCCGCGTTACACGCGGAAAGGTAGGACTCTATGGTTCGCATTTATAACAATTCAAAACAGCCTGTTTTTCAGGTGGCATTTCAAAATTTACTGCCCTTCGCTTTTTATGAAGGAAGCACCGCCTGCAAGCACGGGCTGGTGATGGCCGTGCCGGCCACACTCTCAATCGGCACGGTTGGTTGCGCACGGCGTCGCGCCCACTGATACCACAGCGGAAGGCGTTCGCCACGTTCGGCTCTGAACCCGAGCGACTTGTGCAAATCGCCTATGCCCGCTTGTGCCATGATCCGGTTGTAACCCGCGGACGGGGCAGCCGACCATTCAAAACAAAATAGAGAACGGCTTTCACGTGAAAGCCCCAGACGGAAATGACGGTTGTCGGCCTAAGGTTGGGTCGATGGACCGTCTTTAAGCTGGGAATTTCGCACCAGGCTTCAAACGACTTTGCGACAGTTGTTTTGAAACCAGGTTTCGAGCTGCATTGGTCGATCACAGGTGATCGACCCTATCGCCAATGCTGTATTTGGTCCTTGGGGTTGGTAAATCCCTTGTCCTCGGCTAGTGCGATTTCGCTAATTTTTTGTTTGAAATGGGTTGAATGCCTTACCGTCGGCTTAATGGCGTGACGGCAAGTTGTTTATTCAGAAAAGTTTAAACATCGCTGTAGGTCATGAAGTCGAAAACGACGGAATATCGGCCAATGCCAGGGTGCAATGTGGGCCCCAAGCGCGCTTTTACGACCACAAAGCCAATAAAATATGAGGGTTAGCGTTAACTAAACGAGACTTTGATTTTCAGCATCGTGTTGCATCTCTTGTCGAAAGCTGATGTTCTCGTGACGTTTAGCGCAGCCAAAATGATACGAAAACCAACATTCTCTAAAGATCCCACCCGGCCGAAAGCGCCGTTTTTTTACTAAGTGGTTTAGATCTAAAGATTTTTACGTCCAATCAGGAATGATTCGCAACCGCATCTGACCGCCCAGGGCCGGCTTAGCTGAAAGAAGCCCTAGGTGCGTCTTGAGTCGGGGTGCATGGTGGGACAGCCATGCCCCGATTCAAGAGGTTATCCATGAGTCGTGGGTTGCGGCCAAGCTACGGTGAGGCCCATGGGACGACAAGTCTTACAAAAGATCTGCTAAATTGACTCTTTTCTGGAGTCAAAATGACGTCTCTTTGGTATAATAACCGAGTCGACAGTGGGTCTCGTTCGGGTCCCGCAGATCTAGATCTACCTCAAACACTCAGCCAAAAATCTTTTAATTGGTCCAGTACTCCCTTGTTTGGAGGTAGTTATATGTTACGCAATGTTTTAGCTTTTTTGTTTTTTGTACTTATCACCCCTTTCACTTTTGCCCAGGATGGTGGTCTCGACGGTGGCGAGCTCCCTGACATTCCTACCGGTGGCGGTGTTGCTCATTATAATTCATCTGTTAATAACGAGCTTGATCAAGGATCGTCCCCGACCCAATCGGATCTCAATTCCGATGAAGAAGTAAGGGAAAAAGTGGGCGCAGCTGGGTTACCTAGCTCTATCGAAGAAGTAATTGAAATTTTGGAGCGTGGAAATGAGGGTGTCGACCTTCAAATTCTTAAGCTACTAAAGGAATCCAAACGGTCTCAAGTAGAGAAACTTCTGGTAGATATGTACTTGGAAACCATTAGGTAATGATAAAACTAGAGGAGGGCAGGCTCCTCCTCTAATTTTCATAGCCTAAATCTCGGATGGCCTTTTGCTGTTTGTCTATTTCTTTTTGATTAGACTTGCTGCTCGCTAGAAGTCTATCTAGAAGTCTGCAATTCCAGTTGTAAAGAAGTGAGGAGTTATTCTCCTTTTCGCTAGCTTGAATCATGATCTTAATTAGGCTGATTTGATATTCTGTGAAGTCGCCTTCTTCTTTTTCAATTTGAGTTATGTAGCGTGGGATGCTATCTAAGCACTCTTTGTGATTATTAGAAGAGAATTTTTCTTCATAATATTGAACAAGTGACGAAAGAGTCGTTTTTGCAACCGAACCGTGTGTCTGCTCTTTTTCGACTAATACTAATTCAATTAAAGCGTGTGCGTCTTCTTGAAAGCCCAGATGTCTGAGTGCTAAACTGGAGTTTGCAAGAGCGATCATGACGTTGTATCGAAAACTTGGGACATGAGTGCCTAGGTCCGATATAGCTTCCATTGTTGTGTTGATACATTTTTCAAAATCCTGAGATTTCAGAAAGAGGTAGTGAGAATTAAGTTTGTAAGCCGCAATTTTTGGGTGATCATGGCCCCATAGCTTTACAGCTTCTTTAGTGATCTCGTCCTGTTTTTGAATTGCTAAATCAATTTGACCAATTCTCGCATAAGCAGCCGGTAGATTCATGCAGCTTTCAAGAACTATTGGAGAAGTTGAAATCGACCTATCTGTAGCAATTTCTAAGGCGGTTTCTAGGTTTTTTACACTTTCTGTGTCATTCGCCATGTAAAGCTGGATCGAACCTAGGTTAGCGTAGTAAAGGGCCTTTAATGAAGATCCGTTTGGTTTTTTGCTCCATTCAATGCCTGATAAACTGCTTAAAATTTCTAGGCATTCGCTGAATCGCCTTTTTGTTGAAAGTGAGTAGGATATGTCGTAGGTGATTGAGATTATTTTTTCATTGTCTTTTGGCAGTAGTTTTAGATACTCATTGTGGATATCTAGTAATTCTTCTGTTTGTTCAAATGATCTCCGTAGGAACTTTTTAGTTCTTATGAGCTCGTGTTTGGTGTCTAAAAGTAGTATTTTGTTTTGGTTTTCTGTGGTGTTTTGTATTTCTAGTGATTTAGATAGTAAATCTTCTGCTTGTTTTAGTTGGCCTACTTTTCTGTAGGTTGATCCGAAATAAAAAAGAAGTCTAGCCTTTGAATCTAAAGTTAAATTTTTAGAATTTAGTTCTGAGGAGTGAATGTCGATTTGGTCTATAATTCTAGAAGCAGTGCCGTTATAAATCACATCTGAGCCGATGATTTTTTTTAGAAGTGCAAGCGTTTCTTTCGAAGAGCGAGATTCTTGAATT
Source organism: Holophagae bacterium (assembly GCA_030429565.1). Taxonomy (GTDB): domain Bacteria; phylum Acidobacteriota; class Holophagae; order Acanthopleuribacterales; family Acanthopleuribacteraceae; genus Acanthopleuribacter. The sequence goes on from JAUIFE010000025.1 coordinate 12,193, forward strand.
GCATCAGCTTCTCGTTCCTTTGCTCTTATATAGCCGAACACCAAGCCGATGAAACCCATGATTAGGCCGGCGGTGACCAGGACCATACCCGCCACGAACGCTTTGTGTCTTTGCACGAAGCGCATCGATTGGTACGTCCAAGTGGGTGGCCCTGCTTCGATGGGGCGGCGGTTGAGGAAGTTGTCGATGTCTTCGGCGAACAGGTCGGCGCCTTGGTAACGACGTTCGCGGTTTTTTTCCATGGCCTTAAGCACAATCCAGTCTAAGTCACCCCGGTAGTATTTGCTGAGGCCCGAAACCGAGCTAACGTCGATTAATGTGGTTGTATGGCTCAGGGCTTCGCGGCGGATGGCTTTGCTGGGTTTTTCCGGTTCGTGGTCTCGTACCAAAGCAAAGGCTTGGTCCCAGGTGCCCGACTGAATGCGTTTTTCGTCGATGGGCCGTTTGCCCACCAGCATTTCGTAAAGGATGACACCCAGGCTATAAATGTCGCTGCGCACGTCGATGTCGTCTTCATCAAGGCGGGTTTGTTCCGGGCTCATGTAGCCCAAGGTGCCCACCGCGAATCCTGGCGCGGTAAGTTCCGTCACCATGGTTGCCTGATCCAGACACGGTTTTTCTTCAGCGGTAATTTTGGCGATGCCGAAGTCGATGACCTTGGGCACGGCCTCGCCGTCGACCTCGCGCACCAAAATGTTGGCGGGTTTTAGGTCGCGGTGGATAATGCCGCGCTGGTGGGCGAAATGGACCGCGCCGCAAATCTTCTTGAAGAGCTTTAAACGGTCCGGCGCCTTGAGGCGATGTTGCTCGCAATACTCAATCAGGCTCGCGCCTTCCACGTATTCCATCGCAAACCAGTTCTCACCGTCGGCGCGGGTGCCCGACAGATAAATGGTGGCGATGTTGGGATGGTTGAGCGCGGCCAACGTCTGCAATTCCATTTCGAAACGGCGGCGCATGAGATCGCTGCGTTTTTCGCGGCGCATGACCTTGAGCGCTACTTTTTTGTTAATCGGTCCCGTCTGGCGACCTTCATAAACGCGGCCCATCCCGCCGCTACCAATTAAACGCACCACTTGATACGGACCAAGTTTGCTGCCGATGAGGGGATCGCCCGGCATGCGTCGTCCCTGCGCGACAACGTTGTTTTCAGACATGAAACGTTCACCTTAACAAACACACCGTCGAACCCGTTGCAGCGGTGTCGGTGCCAAGAAACAACACAAAATGAAAACGAGAAAAAGAACGATAAAAGGCGGTGCGGCGAACCGTACACGCAATAAAAAGAATGCGGCTATTATACACGGTTTTTTGAGCGGCGATGGGCTGTGCCGAACGCCGTTGTATTTCATGAAACAAGGGGCGTTGTTACGATTTTAGTCATCGCCGTGACGCGCTTTTCGGAAAAGCGGGCGGATAGGCTTGGTGCCGGCCCATGTGGCGGCATCTGGCAGGGGCGCAGGAGCGCGAGCGCAGCAATCTGGTGGAAACAACGCCGGGATGGGGAGAATTAGCTGTCTTTTTTGTCTTTGGTGTTAAGTCGACTGAACAGCCAGGCACGGGCCATGCGCCAATCGCTGCGCACCGTTGAGGCGGAAATGCCCATGATTTCGGCGATCTCGTCCTCGGTTAAGCCGCCGAAGTATTTGAGTTCGACGACCTTGGCTTTGCGTTCATCCTGCGATTGCAATTTTTCCAAGGCTTGGTCCAAGGCGATCAAACGTTCCACGTCAAATTCGGTGGGATCGCCTTCATTTAATGACAAGGTGACGCGAACCATGTCACCGCCGCGTTTTTCGGCGTTGCGCTCGCGTGCGTGGGTAATCAAAATGCGGCGCATCATGGTGGCGGCGACACCGAAGAAGTGAGAACGGTTTTTCCAGTCGGCACGGTCCTGTTTGGCGAGCCGCAAATAAGCTTCGTTGACCAAATCGGAGCTGGCGAAGGTGTGGCCTTTGCGTTCGCGCGCCAAAAACCGGCGCGACAGGCTGCGCAGCTCTTCGTAGACAATCGGTACCAACTCTTCAAAGGCCTGTTGATCGCCTTTCTGCCAATCGTAAAGCAACTGGGTAATTTCTTTTTGACTCATAAGCTCCCGATCTTCTTGTGTGAAATAGGGGATAGCAAACACGAGAAACAGCCACATTGGGATTTGTGTTGCGGTGTCCCGCACCCAATAGAGCCAGGATCGTGCCGGCTCGTTGGTCCCCGTGGAAGTTACAAAGTCTATCGGCGAATACTTCGGCTGATCTTGAAGCGAACTTTAGTTGCATGTCGGCGACGGGCCGGACGCGAATCTGAAATTGGACCCGCGCCGGTGGTCGGCCTGGCGTTTAGTGACGCCGATTGTCGTTGCGGTTGTCGCTGCGACGACGATTGTCATTGCGGTTGTCGTTGCGACGACGGTTGTCGTTGCGGTTGCGGTTATCGTTGCGACCGCGTTGATCGCGACCACGCTGATCGTTGCGACCACGTTGGTTGTTGCCGCGCGAGTCCTCGCCCTCTTTGGGGAGTTTGAAGTCGTAACGCCAGTGGCAATCGTCAATGCCGTCCTCGAAGAAGTCACGCAGGCGACCGTGCTGGGTAAAACCCTTGGGTTTCATCAGGCCTTCGATGCCGGACAGGTCGCTGGGGAAGCTGGCGAACACGGCGCGGGCTTTCCATTCACGCGCTTTGGCGAGCGCTTTATTCACGGTGCGTTCGTCGAAATAGGTGCCGTCTTGTGTGTAGCGCCATTCCAAACCGTAGGCGTCGCGCGTTTCGGGGATTTCGGTGATCCCGGTCAGCACGGCGCCGGCGTTAACCGGACGGCCTTCGTCATCGACGGCGGCGGTGTCTTTGACGCTGTCGTTGTCGGGGAAACGGAAACCGTAATAGATCATGGTTTCGCCAGGCGCGTAAAAGTCCTTGTGACGCAATTCTTCTTCAAAACCGAGCGAGGTATAGAACGTACGCGCGCTTTCGTAGATATCGCCTTCTTCGGGATCCTGATAATCACTGGTTGTTAGAAAAATCTTACGGGCGGAACGGGCGCGCAGGCGTTCGAACAGGCCTTCCATCATCAACCGGCCGTAACCTTTCCCGCGATAGGTATCGTCAAGGTAGGTCCAAGAAAGCCAGTAAGTGCGGTCGGTATCTTCGACGGCGTTAAAACCGGTGGTGCCGAGGATGGTTTTGCCTTGGGTCAAAACGAATTTGTCGGCCATGCCGGCATCGCGGTAGGTTTGTTCCGCGGTGGCCGCATCGTCCTCATCGTGGTCGTAAATAATTTCTAAAACGCGGTCGATATCGTCTTCGCGCATTGGACGCAGCGTGGGTAAATCTTTATCAGTCTGACTCATACAAGCTCCATGGGGGGTGTCGACGCGCCTCGTAGGCCGCGGCGGCTTCGCGTTGCGATCGGGAGGCATAGGCCTCGACCTGATCGCAAACCACGGCGTAGGCGAGCATAACCCAAAAATGCAGTTTAGCTTACCTTTTGTTGCTCTTTTGTTGTCTCGCTACGGCGTTTCGGGGCGCCGCGCGAGCCTGGCATCGCCCGTGCCGGCACGCCAATCGCGGTGGCGCCGGCGGGCACATGATTGATCACCAGCGAGTTGGCGGCAATCATCGCTCCGTCGCCGATTTCCACCGGACCGACGATTTTAGCACCGGCGCCGATGAAGACATCATCGCCGATGGTTGGCGCGCCCTCGCGACCCGGTGATAATCCCAAAGTCACGTCGTGCATCATGCCACAGCGGGCGCCGATACGTGCTTGCGGATGGATTTTGACATTGCCGTGATGGACCAGGTGAAAGGCGGGCCCAATCTCGGCCTTGCGGGGAATGGCAATCGCGGTCACTAAATTAATCCAAAAAAACAGAAATCCATAAATCTTGGAGGTGAACCAACGCCAGGGCCGGAAGTGACGTCGCAGCGACCAGGCGCCGAAGCGGTAGGTAGCCACCGCCCACAAGGCCGGGTTCAACACACGGCGCTCGTGGAGCCGATAGGCTTCGGCTAACTCGTGGCGCAACGAGGGGACCGGCAGGGCGGCGCTTGGTTGGTCGGGTTGCAGGGCGGCGTCTTGCGTCATCATCTCAGCCATTCAGCAGTCCGCTGACACGTTGGGCCATGCCGTTGATGGTGGTGAATTGCGGATCAAACAACACCTCGTCGGGCAGGCGGATTTGGTATTCGTCTTCCAGGAAAGCAATCACTTCCACGGCGCCGGTACTGTCGACATATCCTTCCTTCCAAAGGTGGATGTCGCGGCTGAAAAAATCGTCGTCGTCGGCGACGAAAAATTGGGTGCGGACGTAGTGTTCCAACTTTTCGGCCACTTGGTTGGGGGAGTGCATACGAGTTGTCCTTGCTGATAGGGAATGGGTTCCATCGAACCATGATGGCTTACCCGCTTCGCCGCCTAAGACGCGAACGCGGGCTAACGCGGCGCACCCATATTAAGGGTCGGCCGCAATGTGATCAAAATGAAGCGGAGATCGATAAATGCCCGCACGAAGGAATTGGTCTAGGAATGCTTCGTCGCAGTCAAGCAGACCGGCGAACTTTTGCTTGAGGTGCGCACCGGTTAAACCTTCCGCCACCATGGCGGCGAGGGTGCCGCCGGTCTGCTGGTCGTTGCCCACCTGGGCGCGGACCTTGGGGCGCTCATAAATGGCACGTGGAATGGCGTCACCCATCACCTGGCGCACCAAATTGGCTTTGATGTTGTCGTCGGCCAACCAACTATCGGGTAAGGCGGTGTAGGCGTCGGCGCACAGTGCATAGGGCTGGACAGTGGCCAAATCGAAGTGGTGGAACACACCGACCTCGCGATCACCGCTGTCGAGACCGCTTACCAAAAAACGACGCAGTCGTGCCGGTTTCAGGCGCGGTAACGGGTAGAAGGTTTGGCCGGCGTAAGCGACCGGTTTGTAATCGGCGACCAGCTCGTTCATGGTGTCACCGGTAAATAACATGCGGCCGTCGAGGTTGCCGTAGGCACCCAGGCAAGCGTTGACGAGGGCACAATGAACGTTGAAATCGCGCCAATCTTGGCCGTGAACCAAGGCCACGTAGAGTTGGTTGATCATTTGCTCGCGGGTAACATGGACTTCATTAAGCGGGATGCCGATATGTCCTGCGGCAAGGCGGGCATAGTGTAAATCTTCGCCTGGCTGCACGTTGTCGCGATCGAGGTCCAGCGCAAAGGTGACGCCTTCGACATCGCTAAAGTATTGGCGTGCCATGGCGGCAATGGTTGCGCTGTCCAAACCACCGGAAAGCGTCACGGTAATCGGCACATCGCCCAGTCGCATCGCTAAATCACTGAATACGCCACGTAGCCGTGCGCGAATGCGTTCGACAATGGTATCGGTGGCCTGGCCTTCCCAGGTGCCGTAGGGCAACGCGCGGTAGCGCTGCAACTGCCACAATTTCTCGCTGGGCTTGAAACGCGCATAACAGGCCGAGGGCAGCGACCATAGCTGATTTTGGTGGTAGCCGAGCCGGCGCAAGTCCTCCACCAGCGGCGACCAGGAGAAGCCCATTTGGGGCGACCAAGCGAAAAAGAGTTTGTTGACGCCGAGCGGATCGCGCAACAAATGGAAGGTGAAATCGTCGTCAATCGCCACCAGCGCGAAATGGCCGTCAATCCGGTCAATCAGCGCCGGGTTTTCGGCCCAAGCTTGAAAAAAAGAGACGGATCCCAGCAGGCCGTCGGGTCCGATTACCAAGGGGGCCAGCGGCTTGCCGCGCGGTGGAACAGCCGTGTAATTCATGAGCAACACCCCGCGAGGACTTGTTGGAAGATCGGCAAGGCCCGTCCCAGCATTTCGTCGTTACAGGTGATTGAGACGCGGAAATGGCCCGGATAATGGAACAGGCTCGAAGGCGTGACCAAGACCCCGTGGCGTGCCAATTCGCGGGCGAAATACATGTCGTCGACATCGCCGGCCTTGGGGAACATAAAGAAGGTCGATTGCGGCTTAACGACCTGGTAACCGGCTTCGGTCAAGGCGTTGTAAAGCAGGTCGCGCCGGTTTTGCAGGCGGGCGAGGTTGGGGCCGGCGTCGAGCAACTCGCGGATGGCGATTTGCATCAGCGCCGTGGGTGTGCAAAAACCCATAATGCGGCACAGGCGTTCGAGGATGACGGCGAACTCATCGGCGCGTTCCATATCCGGGCTCACGGCCACGTAACCAATGCGCTGACCTTGAATTTGCAGGCTCTTGCCAAAGGAATAGACGACGCAGGTATTGGGGTAATAGGTCACCGGTGAGACGAACTCGGTGTCGTCGAAAATGATGCCGCGATGGCATTCGTCGGAGATGAGGAGCGGCTGTTGCGGTGAACGCGACAACAGCTCGCCCAGCCCGCGCAATTCCTCGGCGTTGTAAATTAAACCGGTAGGGTTAGCCGGTTGCGAAAGGATCACGCCGGCGACTTGGTCGTCGAGTGCGGCTTCAATCGCATTGAGATCGAGCCGTTTGGTGACGGGATCGACCGGCACCATGACCGGCTCAATGCCGAGGTTGGTGAGGTACAGTGGATAATCGAGCCAGCAGGGCGTGATAATCAAGCATTTGCTTTGGAACCCCTTGCGGAACATGGATCGAAACACCAGGTTAAGTGCAGCCATCGAGCCGGGCGTCAGCACTACTTGGCGCCATGGAAACCGTTTGCCGTGACTTTTCGACAGGTGCTGCGCCACCAAGCGGCGCGTCATGGTGTTGCCGCCGTAGGGCGTGTATTGCAAGTTGAGGCGGTGCGTCGTTTCCAGCGCGTGTTGCATGGCTTCAATTGCTTGTGGGACCGGGCCGTCGTAGGGATTGGCATAGGCCATATCGCACATGTTGCGGCCGTGTTGTTGGACCGTCGCCAGGCGAAGCGATTCGAACTGTTCTTGCACTTGCAGGTAGTGCAAGACGTCGTCGGAGAGGAAACGTTTCATGAGGACACCTGTTTGCGATCAATTTTACCGGTGGCGGTGCGCGGTAAGCTTTGATGGACGACGATTTCGCCTGGCACCATGTAGCGCGGCATGGTTTGCCGACAGTAAGCCGCCAGCTTGCCTGCGACAAAGCCGGCCGGATCTTTCGGCACCACATGCAGGCGCAAGCTGCAGTGGCCGTTGTCGGCATAGACCGCTTGAACGAGAACTTCGGCCAAGAGCCCCGAGTTATAGGCCTGCTCTTCGACTTCTTCGGGACTGAGCCGGAATCCCTGAACTTTTATCATCTGATCGCCGCGAGAAACGAAGGTGAAACGGCCGTCGTCGCCGGCGCGCACGATGTCACCGGAATAAACCACGCGCCCACCCGGCGTTTCGCCGAAGGGATCGGGTCGGAATACGGCGGCGGTTGCGCGTGGATTGTTCCAATACCCAATTGCCACGGTGGGGCCGGAGTGGATCAACTCACCAGGCTGATCTGGAGCACAGGCCTCGCCGTGGTGGTCGACGACGCTGATGCGCGTGTGGGGAATGGCGCGACCCATGGAACCCGGCTGCGCCGCCAAATCCTCGGGCGGTAGGTAGGTCGACCGAAATGCTTCGGTTAAACCGTACATCAACACAATTCGGCAGTTGGGCAGCGTTTCGCGGTAGGCCTGCAGCAGCGCTTGCGGAAAGGCGCCGCCTGAATTGGTGATTAAACGCAGGTGCGGCGGTGGTTCGTTGCGCAGCGGTGAAAAGCGGCTCATCAACTGCAACCACAACGGCGGAACCCCGGCCAGCACGGTGATTTGGTGGTCGATCAGGCTGCGGTGAATATCGGCAGGCAAGGCACTGTTTTGCAGCACCAAACAGGCGCCGGCAAAAAAACCACCTAGCAGTTGATTGAGGCCGTAATCGAAGTTAAACGGCAACACACTGAGAATGCGGTCGTCTGCTTGCAGACCCAGGTAACCCGCAACGATACGCGCGCCCGCGTACAGGTTGCGGTGACTGATCAAAATGCCCTTGGGTTTGCCGGTGGAACCGGAGGTGTAAAGGATCACGGCCGGGTCTTGTGGATCGGCGTGTTGGTGAATCGCGGTGAACGACGGCAGCGTTTCCTCGTCAGGCTGGTCGAGCAGCAGAACCCGGCCTTTAAAGCCGTCGCACTTGAGGCGCCGCAATTTTCGTGTGTGGGAAACCAAAACGCCGGCGCCACTGTCTTCCAAGATGTGGTCAATTTGGGTTTGCTTGAGCTCGCCGTTAATCGGAACCACGATCGCGCCCGCCAACCAGGCGCCAAAGAAGGCCGCCACCATTTCGTGCGACTTCTCCAAAAGAACGGCGATGCGATCGCCGTAGGTCACGTCGTGATGTTGGAACAAACGCGCATATTGACGTGCCGCGCTGTCACATTCGTCGTAGCGCCAAGATTGGTCGCCGTCGACGAGGGCGAGACGGGCCGGGTTCAAGGTCGCGCTTTCACGCAATACGTCTTCGATACGGTGGTCAAACAGCGGCATGGGGTCCTCCGTGCCCTGTGGTGGTGGGCGCTTGGCACACGCGGCGATAAACGCGCGACCGAAGGGGGAGGAGGGTCTGGCGCGGAAAAAGTACCATCATGGTTTCACCTGAGCGAAGGATCACAACAGCGATCTGAATTACGGGCGGTTGTTTGGTAGGCCGAAAATTGAGTGGCCGAGGGTCGGTGAGTGCATGGTGGAGGGAAAAGAAACAAGGGCTGGAACTTCATAGAAACAAAACCAAAACCGGCAAATCACTGGGGCGGGAACGATGAAATAGATGAGGGGTTCGCGCCGGGATCTGCCGGGTGGATAAGGTGGTGGAATGTGTCGTGGATCACCAAAAGCGACCCTCTTCATATAACTCTAGCGTGATCTGGACGCGAAAACGCTCAAGAAATTAAAAAAAATCAAAATAAGTGAGTAATTTTTCAAAAGCAGGTCTGGGTCAAGCCGGCTTAGCGTTCTAAACCTTGCCGGCTCGTGCGGGTGCGTGAAATTGCATGAAAATGCAATGCGATAGATGCGCTGATCTTCGTGTGGTTATCCGTGGGTTTTCACCTGATTGCTATCCTTTATGTGTCATTAACCACATTGGAATCAGGGGTAACAGGGTGGCGAGGGTGCCGGCGACGGCCCACCAGCGGCTGAGCCGGTGGTAACTGGGGTCGAGTTGGCCCGCCGCCATGCTTTCACGCAATACTTTGGTTTGACGAACCTGAACCGGAATCAGCACGGTGACCCAAACTAGGGCCGAGCCGCCAAAGGCGGCCAGACTCCAGAGGACCCAGCTTTGTTGGTGAATATAGTCAAGCGAGGGGACCATCATCAAACCGGTCACGGCCACGAGTGCCGCGCCGGTGGCCGTAAACACAATATCGGTCAGGTTAACCAGTTTTTGGCTGAAGTGGATGATGGTCAATTGACCGGTGCGATTGGCCATGGTTTTCCAGACGGCGGTGACGACGATGTTGCCGAGGAAAAGAACAACGCCGAGCAGATGGAACATTTTAAGGGTGGTGTACGACATGCGACCTCCAGATGTTGTCACTGTCAACATAGGACTTTATGTTGGCGCTGTCAACATTGCCCGCTAAAATAACCCATCCACGATTTGGAGGCCCTGTGTGAACAAAGCTGCATACCATCACGGCGACTTGCGAACCGCGCTGCTCGAGGCCGCCGACACCCTGCTTGCCGAACAGGGCGCGGCCGGGCTGAGCCTGCGCGCTGTCGCCAAGCGCGCGGGGGTCAGTCACACCGCGCCCTACCGTCACTTTCGCGACAAGGCGGCATTGTTAAGCGCCCTTGCGGCAGAGGGTTTTCGCCTCCTGGCGGAAGGTTTAGAAGCGGCGGCGGCCAGGCACGTTGACGACCCGGCGCGTCAACTCAAGGAAGCCGGCCGCGTTTATGTGACCACGGCCTTGGCCCATCCACAGCGGGCGCGGTTAATGTTTGGCGGTAATGTGGCGCTTAGCGACCACGATCCGGTCTATCAAGCCGCCGGCGAGCGTGCCTTTAACGGCTTGCAACAGATTATTCACGCCGGGCAAGCGGCCGGCGTGTTTCGCGACGATCCGGTCCGGCCGCTGGCTTTATCACTGTGGTCGGCGGTCCACGGCTTGGTGATGCTGCTGTTGGCCGAACAGATCGGCGATGTGCCCGCCGGTGACCCAGCCCGTGTCGCGACAATGATAAGCTGGGTGACCGAGGTGACCTTGAGCGGCGTGCTGCACCGCGACAGCCCTGGCAATTCTTAGCTGGGAGGCTCGACGATGGCCTATTTGTTCGCGTTATTTTATGTGGCAGACCAATGATTAAAAACGTTCAGGCGGCATTTAACGACCCAACCCCGGTCGCCTCGAAGCAGGGCTTTGTTTTGCTACCGATGATCGAACCCGTTTTCGCGAAAAGGGTGATACCTAGCCGCTTTTTGCACTTTTCGAGGAACTAACCCAACATGCCGCCGAGCAATGCCGGTTATTGCCCCAAGCAGGTGACCTGGTGTCCCTGGCAACTGATTTTTGGGCGGGCGAAGGACCTACCGGAGCCGACGTTCTTGTCGACGTTCCAAGGCGTTCCTTCTCGCTGCCGCTAAGCCGAACAAAATTCAAAAAGAGACGTAAGTTTAGGGATGCAACCAAGCCAAGCAAGTGCATCGCGCCCAAACCTATTTTCTTCCGAAATGCCGTTTGCAATCAGACGGTTTTGGCAAGGAAAATGCCCGGGTTAATTCACTGGGCGACCCTTGTCGTCAACGGTTTTAGGAGGCAGCCATGAGCCAAATCATCAGCGGCATTGTATGTCACAGCGCCTTAGCTGAAAAACTGACCAACGCCTTTCCGGGCGATACGATCAAACCCCTGGCCCAAGATTATGTATTGCTGCCGCTGGATCAACAGCGTGCGCGTCAAAACGGTGATGAATCACCTATTTTTCCAAGCAGTTACGAACTAACTGAACGATCGGCTGCGGTCCTCGCGCGTCTGAGTTTCCACGGTGACGTCGCTTTCATCGAAGCGGAATATTACGGCGCCGACGGCTTCCAAACGGCGATCGTGTGGCGCGCCGGTGCGATCGTTTACGGTCCATCCCGTAGCGATCAACAAGCCGCGACGGGCACCGCATACCCCGACGCCGTCTCGGGCGCGTTGCGCATGCTCGGTGCACGGTACGGCGATGTCGGTGACGAATTTCAAGCGCTTGGTTTGGGTCGCTATCGCCGAGTCTAAAATGGCAAGATTTCGTCGAAGTTGGCGCCACCCAAGAGCGCCAACACCAAACGATCCAGACCCAAAGCAATGCCCGCCGCAGGTGGTAATCCCGATTCAAGCGCCGCCAAAAAAGGTTCATCCAGCGGGTAAACGGCCTTGCCCAATGCGGCGCGTTCCGCCTGATCGGCAATGAACCGATCGCGCTGCACGGCACTGTCGGTGACCTCATAAAAGGCATTGGCCAGTTCGATCCCTTTTACGTACAACTCAAAACGGAAGCAGTAGGGCATTTCACCCTCTCGAACGGGCGCCTTTTTCGCCAGAGCGGCTTGGGACGCCGGGTAAGCGGTCACCAAGGTTGGCCGGTCATACCCCAAGTGGGGTTCAATAAAATTCAGAAACAACTGAAAAAAGAGCGTGTCCCAATCGTCTTCCGGCGCCCACGACAAACCCTTGGCTTCCAAACAAGCACGCAAAGGAGCGCAATCCTCGTGATCGCGCAGCGGTAAATCGAGGTACGCCTCAAACAATGCGGCACAGGTGGCTACCCGCAAGGGTTGACGGAAGTAAGCGGGATCAACAGCATGATCGGCCAAGGATACCAAGAGCTGTTGGACATCCTCCTGCAGGCTGTCGAGATCGGCCCAAAGCCGGTACCATTCGAGCATCAAAAACTCTTCGCGGTGTTTGCTGCCGATATCGTTTTTGCGAAAGCTGGGCGCGAACTGAAAAATCTTCTCGAAGCCGCCCGCCAGCAAACGTTTCATGTGTAGTTCAGGTGAAGTGCGAAGCCAGGCATTGCCCGCCGCAAAAGTATCCAGATAAGGTTCCATGCCGGGGCAGGGCACCTTAACCGGTGTGTCGCACTCCACAAAGGCGCGTTCCAAAAAAAACGATCGCACCGCTTGATGGATGCGCGCCCGCGCCTTTAAACGTGTGCCTTTGGCGAATAAATCGGCCGTCGCCGCATTGGGGGTGATTTGAGCGCGATACACTTCGGTCCAACCGTTGGCATCGCAACGCAACGCCAGCCAATAGGGGACACCCGCCTCGAGTCCACCCGCGATGGTCGCGGGTACCGGGACCACACCGGAATCATCGCTTAGCTCGGCTCGGTGCGGGGCCGGCCAACTGACGCGACCCGCAATCAAGCCGCGCCCAGAATGTAAAAAAGCCGCAATCGAGATGCGGCTTTTGAAGGTTCCGATGTGTTGTGGCAAGCCTAACGGCCCTCGGGACGTTTGCAGCGTTCCACGTAAGAACCCTCGCGGGTGTCGATGCGGATCCACTCGTTTTGGTCGATGAACAACGGCACGTTGAGGCGGAAACCACTGCTAACGATAGCGGGCTTCAGGGTGTTGGTGGCGGAGTTGCCTTTAATGCCTGGCTCACACTCGGTGATTTCCAGCTCGACGAAGTTGGGTACGTCAACGCTGATGGGCATGTCGTTGTAAAACGCGACGCTTACTTCCATGTTCTCGTAGAGGTAGTTGACTGCATCGCCGAGGACGTCGGGCGAGATGGAAACTTGGTCATAGGTTTCCATGTTCATGAAAGTGTAGCCGTCGCCGTCGTTGTAGAGGAACTGCATGTCGTAGTCGTTGACGGTGGCCGGTTTCGCAGTTTCATTGGACTTAAAGGTGCGCTCGGTGATGGAACCGGTCATCATGTTTCTCAATTTAGTGCGCACAAAACCCTGGCCTTTGCCGGGGCGAACGAAGTCGACGTCTAACATGACGTACGGTTCGTTGTTAATTTCAATTTTCAAACGTTTTCTAAACTGGTCGGTCTTAATCATGCCGTGAGAACCCTTCTCTTAAAAAATGAAACGCGGAACCCGACTAAGTGATGCCCTGGTCGCGTCGTATCCGGGCGGGTGGGTTACCCGCGGGCGATGCGTTGGCGCGTGATTCCGAATTGCTACCCAATCCCGCAGCATAGCAAATGCGCCGGCCGAACCCAAGAACCGATTTGGTGACCTGCCCCATGGGCGCCCACTTTGATTTCGATTATCCCGGCCGGCCCGCACCTGCGACACCCGCCAAAAAGGATTCACATTCACTTTGGTCTAACGGTGTCCAGCGGCCGCGCCGCAAGCGACCTTGCGTCGACGTATCGCCAATCACAAAGCTGGTGACGTGTTTGCCGGCTGTGGTGAACACGTGACAGCGACCGCGCTGACCGCGCAAAATCACCGTCTCCTCGCGGTTATCGAAGAAAAAGTCTTCCAGTCGTGCCGTCTGCAAATCGGCCATCGCCTTGTCAATCGGCCGCAGCAATTCCCGCCGTTCCTCAGCGTGTTTGGTGCGCCGGCAGCTCTGCCGGTAACCCTGCTGCAACTGTTGCCGCATCTGCTGCAAAATGTCCGGTACCTGTCGCAAAACCTGACGCGGTTTCACGCCGTTGGGGCGTTGCACCAGCCGCGCCAAATGCTCTTCGGCGCGCTGTAACTTTTCTTCGGCTTGGCGGCGCGCGCGGCGAATCCACGGGAACTGTTCGTCCAGTTGCGTTTCCAACTCATCGCGGTCCGCGCCGTACATGACCGTGTTCAAGTGCAGGCGAATCCGGCCCTGGGCGGTGCGCGACTCGACCGCTTGGAAACTGATCGCCAAACGCTCACGGGCCCCGTCGCGGTCTTTGAGCGGTAAATAGCCCAAAATAACCTGGCTGATCAGCGAAAAACGCTTGGACGCCTTGCCAAAAGTGGTGAGCTGGCGGTGTTTGAGGTTGTGTCCGGCCAACTGGCGTGACACCACCTGGCCGTTTTCGCGGTATAGCTGATCGACGCGTTCGTCTTTCAGCTCCAACAGGTACGGCGCCATTTCCTGCCAGCGCGGCCGGCCGACCGGATCGTAGCCCGCAAAGACTTCCTGCGCGCTCGCGGGCGTGCTGTGCTCGCAATCGGGCTGATCGCACTGAAAACAGTAAACGCGGCCTTGGTGAAAACAGGCGTCGCGCGCTTCGTGGCGCTCAAAAACCTCGCGTAACTGTTCCGGCAAGGGTGGGTCAAAGGTAAGGCGCCAGGGTTTGCCGGGCGTGACTTGAAATCGCAGGTTGAGGTCCATCGGCGTTTCGTCGAGGTTTTGGCCGAACAGGTCTTGGTAGGCCTCGCGCACGGTCTGGAGCAGGATCGCTTCCAGGGAATCGTTGGCTGTTACTTGGGTCGGTGCGGGTTTTTTCTTGGTGCGCGGGCGGCGTCGCCGGCGCGGTTTCGCAGCGGGCGGGGAAGGGGACGGCGTTGGTTTGGTTTCCGGTGCGCGGTCACTCATAAAGGCCTCCCTCTTCGTTTGTCAAACCGAGTATGGGTTCATTTTAGCTGTGTCTTTTGGCTTGGATAAACCTAAATTTCAATCGCGTGTTGGTGTCGGCGGCGCGCGCGAAAGGTGGCACGAACGGTCGCCGACCGGGACCAAAACTGACGGCGCGCTCGGTTTGCGGTAAACTACGGGGCCGTTCGCGCGGATTGCGGCGAGAAGTTTGCTTTGAGTGAGGGAAACATGGTGGATGGGAAAACCACGGCCGAGACAGATCAAACGGCGACGGCTGTTACCGGATTTGCCGCCCGTCCCGCCATTAACCGTGTACTGGACGTGCCCGCCGAGGTAACCGATCAGGTTCGCCGCGTGTTTCCCGTTCAATGGCCGCGTTACTACCTGGCCTTGGCCGAGCAACACGGCGCCGATTCCGCCGTCGCCCGCATGGGCAAACCGCAATTAAGTGAGCTGGTGCAGGACCCAGGCGACATCGCCGACCCGATTGCCGACCAACGTCAGCGTCCGGTGCCTTTTGTGGTGCAGAAACACGCCGACCGCGTCATCATCCTCACCACCAAGAAGTGCCACTTTTACTGTCGTTTCTGTTTTCGTCGCGAAGAGCCGGTTGCGCGTGCCATGGAGCCGACCGATGCCGATTGGGAAACCATCTTCGCGTTTCTGCGCGCCAATCCCGCTATTAAAGAACCGATCCTCAGTGGCGGTGATCCGCTGACCTTAAGCGACGAACGACTGGCATGGATTCGCAGCAACCTGGAGCGCATCCCCTCGGTGACGCACTGGCGCATTCACTCGCGTGCACCGGTCCATTACCCGGCAAGGGTCACGCCCGCGCTGGTTGAAGCACTGCAGGGCGCCTTGCCCTTACGGCTGATGTGCCATTTCAACCACGCCGACGAACTCACATCGGCCGGCCGCGCCGGAATTGCACGTTTTCAAGCGGCGGGATTGACGGTTAGTAACCAAGCGGTATTGCTCAACGGCGTCAACGATACGCTTGAGGCACAGACCGCATTGTGGCAAGGATTGGCCGAGATTGGTGTCGGCGCCCACCACTTACACCATCCCGACCGCGTCACCGGCAACGCGCCTTTCCGTGTCACCATCGCCGCCGGCCTGGCGCTTTACCGCGAGTTGTGCGCGGTCTCGGTCGTCAAACCGCCCAGCTATGTGCTCGACCTACCCGACGGATGCGGCAAAGTACCGGTGCGCGATTTAACCCGCAATGACGACGGATTGTACCAATACGACCACGGCGACGGGCACATCAGCCAATACCAAGACTGGGCCTAATTTTCAGTTGGGGAAATAAGCACCTGTTCAGGCATCTCACCGGTGATCTCTCTGTAACCGAGATGGTTACACCTGTCACTGGGTGAACCGGCTTTTTTGCTTCGGTTCAGGTGAATATTTTATTTTCGTTGTGGGTTGGAGTTGTAAGTATTTGAATCTAAGTGGGTTGTCTTTGTGGTTCTGGCGGTTGGATCCGGCCCGGTGCTTGCAAGTTCGTTTTCTGGGGAACGAGGTGCTGGGTGACCGGTCGCCCGGAGTTCGAACTGCCACGACCTGAGGGCCTAGATTCGATTTGTGTTACCGACTCATGCCTTCCGTTGGCACGGGTGATCCGGCCTTTCGCACCTTTAAGCGTTTCCACAACGATTTTAGGAGGAAGATATGCCGACTGTTGCCTTAAACGATCCTGAAGCTTTGTATGCCCTTCAATTGGGCAATCGTGTTATTGAACTTGTCAAAGAAGCGTTGGGCCAAGTACCGCTCAACATTAACCGTACCGTGGGTGGGACGCAGCTCGCGGAGGTAGAGGGTTTTGCAAAAGTTTGGACACGCCGACAAATAAACTTTGAAAAAGCGGAGTTGCGGCGGAAGTGGGACCCTTGTGCCGGCCCACGGCAGAATCAGCGCGCTGGGCAAGGACAGATTCGGAACATACAGCCGGGCAATCCCGCCATGCGGCCGAATGTTGTGGTTTCAGCATTTACCGAGGCGCGGATTGGCATGTGCCAGGACTATGCTTCGCTGAGCTACAAGCTATTGCGGTTGGTTTGTCCGCCTAGTGTCCGTGTCAGTTATGTGTTTGCGCCGGGACCGGTGCATTTCTTTACCACCATCGGTGATTTCGATCAACGTCACGCCCATCCCAACCAGATCGTGGTGGTTGATGCTTGGTACCAATTTGCAGACGCCGTGTTGTACCCCCACAGCCATCATTTCCATGCGGGTTACGAGGGCGATGTCATTTACTGCAAGCCAGGGAAGGGCACCCATGCTATCGGTGATCTAAACCTAAACGTGGTCAGTAATTTGGTGATTGCCGCCGCCAAAAAATACGGGGCCCACACCTTTCCAGACGAGGTTAGCCGCTTCCAGCAAGGGATGTTAGGCAAGGAATGGATGGTTTCCGCCACCAACAATTATGAGGCCTTCCGAAACATGCAATACGGCAACGACTACACCTACCAAAACGGTACCGAACGGGTTTCCTATGTTCCGGCTGTGGCGCCAAGTCCGTCTTTCACCGTAGACGAATCGGGTGACGTTGAAATGCAAGACGTGAGCTAGCTCAGTTCGTTTACGTATTGGGTCCAGTGCTCATGGGGTTCGGCGAGTTGGTTCTTGCCGAACCTCCCGCGCCGTGTCTCCGGTGAAAGGTGGCGAAAAGCCGCCTTCACCCCGATGTTTTTCGCATTGCCCCACCCGAACCAAAAAAAGCCGTATCGGAAAACCGATACGGCTGTATTGTTTGGGGGCAATCTTACTTGCGGGAACTTCCCGCGTTAATGACCGGCTGGGCGCCGCGATCACTACACAAGACCACCATTAAATTACTGACCATTGTCGCCTGTTGTATTTCGTCTAATTGGACCAGGCCGTCGTCCTTAAGGCGCTGCAGCGCCAGCTCGACCATGCCAACCGCGCCTTCGACAATTTCGGTCCGGGCCGCGACCACTGCTGACGCTTGCTGCCGTTGCAACATCGCCGCTGCGATCTCTGGTGCATAAGCCAAGTGGCTGATGCGTGCTTCCAACACGTCCACGCCGGCTTTGGCCAAACGCGACTGAATTTCGCTTTTAAGTTGCTCGGAGATGTCCTCCGTGTTTCCGGTCAAACTGTCGGTGCTTTCGTCGTAAGCCACATAAGGGTAACGAGTTGCTAAGCCGCGCAGGGCTGCTTCCGACTGTACATGCACGTAGTCGCTGAAGTTTTCCACTTCGAACACCGCTTCGGCCGTGTCGACCACGCGCCAGACCACTACCGCCGCGATTTCAATCGGATTACCGGTATTGTCGTTGACCTTCAGGTGGTTGGTGTCGAAGTTGTGGACCCGCAACGACACGTCTTGTTTGCCGAAGAAAATGTTGGCCCAGTGCAGTCCTGGCTCGCGACAGGTGCCTTTGTATTTACCAAACAGGGTCAACACCTTGGCACGGTTGGGGGCGACGTAAAAGAAGCCGAAAAAGAAGAAGAAGTTGATGACGGCGCTAATTAAAGCCAACGCTACGAGGGGTTTCATGTTGGCTTGGGCGCCCATGATGAACATGACCAAACAACAAAACGAGGTGAAGATTAAGAAGAACAGGAACGGGATGCCGGGATATGTTTTGCGTCTTTTTTCCACAATCATATGGAAGACCTCCTACAAAAAATTGCAAGGAGTGTCAATTTCTGACGGATGGGCGGCCGTAATTCGTTAAATGCTTGGTTTCAAACGGCCTGCTGGAAAGAATGAAGTCATAGGTCGTCAGTCCCTGACGGTTGCCCTTGTCACAAAGCCGGGCGAGGCTTCCCGCATAGAAGGGCCGGCACAAAACAAAAAAAAACCGTGCGCGACCGAAATCACACACGGTTTTTTGTAAGATCGACGCCTTGAATTAGGGTTCGTAATAAACGTTGAGTGTCACACCGGCGAAGGCGCGATAGCCACGTAAACTAACAAACCAGGTGCCCGCTTGAGGTTGGTCGACTGCCACCGTTTCACGGTTGCCGCTCAGGTAGGGTCGATAGTCGTAGTTGCTTTCGTCGGCCTGGGCTCCGTGACGCACGTACATATCGGCGTCGCCGGTGCCGTCGGCACTGCTGATTTCCAAACGCGAAGCATTGGCCGGCACCGTGATTTCGAAGTGCAGCCATTCGCCGCGACCGGCCGCTAAATCGCGTTCGGTGAAACCAACCCGCGTCTCGGTGCGATAAGATGCGGTTAGCTGTAAATCGGTAAAACTGTTGTAGGCGCGAATGCCGATGAACCATTCGCCAACCGCCGGCGATGCTTCCGTGCAACTTTCGTCATTGCCGTTGCGCCACGGCCGGCAGTTGTACGTCTCCGTGTCCGGCAGTGCGGCAAAACGCGTGTACAGATCGGCATCGCCGTTGCCGCCGCTGATCGCCACCGTTAAATCGGCTGCGCCTTCCGGCACCAGTATGCGGTAGTAGCGCCATTCGCCTTGCGCCGCCGCCAAACCGCCGACCACCGCGCCGTTTTCCAGAACCGGTACGCCGTTGTCTTCGTTGATCGTGATGGTTGTGGTGGCCGATGCGGTCGCACCCTGGCTATCACTGACCTCGGCCGTAATCGTGTGGGTCCCCGCCGGTAAATCGTTGCGGCTAAAGCTCGCGCCGCTGCCGATCGCGCCCACCAACGATGACGTCCAACTGAGGTTGGCGGCCAGGTCGCCGTCTTCCGCGTCTTGCGCCGCCGCGCTGAACTGGATAACGTCGCCGACGTTGTAGACCGAACCCGCACCCGGCGCGCCAATCGCCACCTCGGGTTCCTGGTTAACCGCGTCCGCGCTGTCGAACCACGCCGCCCAACCGTGGCCCGTCGTGTTGTCGTCGGACACGAAACGGAACGTCAGCGCGCCCGCCGCATTACTTGCCGTCACGCGGCCTGGCGAATTCACGTTGCAGTAAACACCCAGTAACGGTGCATTGGTGTCGAGCCCGTCGTAGATTTCCAGGTAATCATAACGGCAATCGCGGTCGCTTGCTTCCATACTGAATGCACCAAAGGTAAAACTCAGCGAAGCGTTGTTGGGTGCCACGAAGGTCATGACCTGATCGCTGTCGTTGCTGTACGCGCCGTAACCGCCGGCGTCGAGGAAGATCCCCGCCGCCGCCTGAACCGTGCCCGTTTGCATCGTGTGAACCGTTGTTTTATCCGCGCTTACTTGTTCCACCAACGAACTCCAGCCAGGACCCGTCGTGTTGTCGTCACTGGTGAACCGGAACGTCAAGGCGCCCGTGCTGTTGCCGGCACTCGCTGCCACGACCCCTGGCGCATTGGTATTACAGAACGTACCCAGCGCTGTTGCATTGGTGTCCGGTCCGTCGAAGATTTCCAAAAAGTCGTAGGCGCATTCGGCGTCGTCCGCTTCCATCAAAAAGCCGGCAAAGGTGACGCGTAGCTTGGCGCCGGCGTCTTGGGGGTTGAGGGTCAGCGTTTGCGCGCTGTTGTCGCTGTACGGCCCGTGGCCGCCCGCGTCTTGGAACACCGCACCCGCCGTGTTTTGGGTGCCTGTTTGCATGAGGATCGTCTCGCCGCCCGGTGCCACTTGCTGCAACCACGCGCTCCAGCCGGGACCCGTGCGGTTATCGTCCGAGACGAAACGGAACGTCAGTGCACCCGCATTGTTGGAGGCCGTGATAATGCCGGGCGACGTCGCCGCGCAAAAAGAACCGATGAGCGGCGCGTTTGTGTCCGTGCCGTCGTAGATTTGCAGGACATCGAATTCGCAGTTTTCGTCGACATCTTCCATTTTGAAATTGGTAAAGGTGGCGCGCAGCATTTGACCCGCGTCCGCCGGTGTTAACGTCATCGTTTGGTCGTATTCAACCCCGTAGTTGCCGTGCATGCCGGGGTCGACAAAGCGCCCGTCAGCCACGCTGAAGTTTCCGGCCTGCATGACCGTGGTTTGTGGGTCGGCGTAGTCAAAACCGGCCGACCAGCCGTAGTTCGCGTCGGTGCCGTCGGCCGTGAAATGAAACGTCAATGCGCCGGCTGCATTGTTGGCCGTCACCACACCAGGCGCTTGGTTTGCGCTGTAACTACCGATGAGTGGAGCATTGGTGCCGGCGCCGTCGTAAATGCGCAAACGGTCGCCCGTGCCTAAACGGAATTCAGCGAAGGAGAAACGCAGTTTGCGATTGCTGTCCTGCGGCGTGACCGTCAGGGTTTCGTCGACATTGCCGTCATAGAAACGCGTCGGCTGGTTGTCGGTGAAGGTGCCGCGCGCCACCACGGCCGTGCCGTTATGCATAGCCACATCCGTGGTGACTTGTACGTAGCGACGGCGCGTGCTTTGGTGGCGTTCACCCGAAGTGGTCGTCACCGTCAACAACACGTCGTAGTTGCCCGCATCCGCATAATGAATCGCCGGCGGGTTGGGTCCTTCGTGAGTTGATGGGGAGCCGCCGGGAAAGGACCAAGACCAAGCGCTCAGGGCGCTGTCGGCCGCCGACATATCGCTGTAAACAATGGTTTCGCCTGGCGTAATGCGCGTTGCCGAGGCGGTAAATGACGCGCGTACCGGGCCCGTCGTCACGCCCGTTTCCACCAAATTGTCGGCCGACCACAAGTGATTGCGCTGGGCCACGTCGCTGGTCAGCGCCGCGTGCATGCGGGTCACCTGGCCGCGGGTATACGCGATCGGGCAAGTGGCGTAATCCATGAAGTTCTGAATCATGTCTTGGCTGCCGCAACTGCGTGCGTTGGTTTTGCAACCCGACGCGCCCGAACAGTTGGGGGTATCGGCGACGCCGTCGTCTTCGTCGCAGGCTTCGGCCGAACCGTGTGCGCCCGGTCCCCAGGTATGGCGCAGGTTCAGCGAGTGGCCGATTTCGTGCGTCAAAATCGAGTGGTAACCCGGCGTGGTGGCACCCAGCGCCCAGGTAGAAATGACGATGCCGTCCAAGTCCTCGATGCCGCTCCCTTCGGCCACTTGGCTGGGCAAGTAGGCCCAGGCCGAACCGTTGCCGCCGTCAGAACTCTGCACCACCCAAATGTTGAGGTACTTGTCACGCGGCCACACGTGCACGCGTTTCAGTTCGGGGTAATCCCACAAGCCGTTGTAGGTATGAATCGTGACATCGCGGGTAATGCCGTTGGTCGGCGCGCCATTGGGATCGCGTGTGGCGAGCACGAATTCGATTTGCGGGTCGGCAACGCGGTCGGCAAAGGCCGGGTCGATGTCCTCAAAGGCACCGTTTTGGGCGTTGAACTCGCGGTTCACAATGTCGAGTGCTTCGTGGATTTTGGCATCGTCGACGTAACCGTCATTACCGGAATCGCTTTGCCAGGTCATCACGTGGAAGACGACGGGGATCGTGTAAATCGGACCGCGTTTGGCCTGACCCGCCGTGGGTTTGAACTGTTGCAGAAAAGCCGCTTGGCGCGCTTCGGCCGCCTTGAGCAAGGCGGCGCGTTCGGGATCGTTTGCAAAGAGCTGCTGATGGTGTTTGTTCAAGTCGGGACCAACCCGACAAGGTCCTGGGTTGACCTGGGAAAAGAGCGGTAAGGTCAACAGCCAGAGAGAGAAGCAGAAAATCGAAAAACGCATGGTGTCTCCTCTAGAAACAGGGTGGGGTGTTGAATGTAAAAGATAGACAAATAAGATGTAACTAATATATCAAATGTTGATCAAATGGTGATGCTTTTTTCTTGCCCGTCCTTGTTCCTCTGGAAAGGGTTCCTAGCGGGCCTTCATCTCGTTGCTGGTTGTTTTGCTTTGGCAGGTCCCGACGCTGACCACCCGAGCGATATGTCACTTGAAGACCGGCGCGACATCAAAAAGAGCGTGACCGGTAAAAGCGCTGAGTACATCCAAATTGCATCCGGTGTGGTATCCCTCGATACCGCCGCCTGCCCGCGCTTCCGCGTGACCACTTTGGGTCGCACAGCTCGGTAAAAACCGATCCTCGGCTAGCGGCGTCGGCAACGCACAACTCAGTTGTGCTAGCATCGGAATCCTGAAAATTATTGAATGAGTGAAAAGCCCAGGGCGTTGTAGATGGATCAAAGCGATTTTTTCGAACGCTGCCGCCAAATTGTTGGCTACGAAAGCGATCAACCATGGACCGAAGCCTCTAATTTACTTGGGTTCTTCGCCGCTTTTGAGGTGGGGGATGTACGGCTGGCCCAGGTTTTTGCCGGGTTTCCCGAAGCGCCCGCGCTGATAAATCGTCTCAACCAGCTTTACGGTGTTTGTGGCGGTAGACGTTCGCAACCGTTTGGATACTTTTCTCCAAACCAAGGTGAACTCGCGGCACCAGAGAGACTGCGCTGTCTTGCATTGATGCATTGCCAAAGCATGAACGCGTTGCTGGTGAAAGAAGAAGACAATCCCTTCAATACGCATGCCTACGATGTGGTTCGTTTCGTTGGTCGTCTGTCGGAACCGCCGCAAACCGACGTCGATACGCTGGTCTACGACGGGGTTAGCGACGTTCTTATCGAGCACGCGAGGCATGACTACGCCCTTTTCGGCTTAGACGATGCCTACTACAGCCTTGCGAATGATTATGACCTGGCTTACTGGGCGTCTTGGCCGCTGTACCGCGCTTCCGTGGGTCTCGATGATCCGTTTGAGGCTTTTTTTCAACTGTGGCGTCAGGGAATTTCGGTCAGTTTCAATGACGAACAGCCGCACATCGAACTCTACCAACTGGTGCCTTGATTGCTTAAAGGAAAGAGCGGGCGATTTGGGAAAGCTGCGGGTTGCGCCAGGTGATTCAGGACGCCCGTTGATTTCGATAGCCTGGACGGACGAGGGTGGCAGGCTGGATGATCGGAGCCACGCACCAAATGAAAGGACGTCGGCGGTAAAGAGTTGAGAATTTGGGGGGCGATCCGATAGGCTGTCTCATAGCGAACAGGAGGTTGTTTTGGCGGCACGGGTGTTTGATACCGCGAATTGGTCGCGGCGCTGGGCGTTTGAGTTTTTTAAAGATTACGATCAACCTTGTTTTAATATCTGCGCCGAGGTGGACATCGGCACGCTGCCGGAGCGCTGTCGCGGGTTGCCGCACGGTTTCTTTTTGGCCTCGCTCCATGCGGCGCTTAAGGTTGCCAACCGGCTAGAACCCTTTCGTTTGCGCTTGGAGGAGGACGGCGTTGTCTGCCACGATGTGGTTCACGGTGGCTCGGCTGTTTTGCGCGAGGATACCTCGTTCGGTTTTTGCCACTTTTCCTACCAGCCGGATTTCGAAGCTTTTTACCACGATGCCTGTGCCGTTTTGGCGCGTTTTCATCACGACGACGGTGGCGAAGCGGGCGGTGGCCGTGCGGACATGGTGTACTTTTCCGTGATTCCCTGGGTCGCGTTTACGTCCTTTGCCCACGCTTCCTCGCGACATATTCGCCGTGACATCCCGCGCCTTGTTTTCGGCAAGTACACGAAACGCGCGGCCGGTTATGTGATGCCGCTGTCGGTGGAGGTACATCACGCCTTGATGGACGGCTACCACGTGGGTTGCCTCTTCGAGGAGGTGGCCGTGGCGCTGCAAACCATGGTGGTTCCCGCCGCGCCTACGCCGTAAACGGCCCCCGTTAGGAAGAGGCCGATTCCTGTGTTAAACGACGTTGTGCCATGCGCTTCAGGTAATTCACCGCTTGGCTGATGCGAATGTAGGGCACGCCGCGACGGTGGTTGGCGCGTGCGATTTCGTACAACACTTTCCAATGGTAGAACATGACGCGGTAGGCCTCCCAAATGCTCACTTCGGGATCGAAGATGTGGCTGGGAATACTCGCGGTCAGGTTGATTTCCAATACCTTGGGGGCTTCGCCTTGTTTGAAGCGCGCCAAATCGGCGACCTTAAGGTCGTAGCGGCCGTAATAAAAGCCGTCAATGTCGGCGCTAATTTTATCGAAAGTGTCGCGTACTTGCTCGGTTAGCAAATCGTTGGCGGCTTTAAAGATGGTGCCGTGACCGAGGTGGCCGACAATATCGAGAACCACGATTTCGCCGGCTGGAACGATTTCGTCGAGGCGGTCGGCAAAACTGTCGCGAACCGCGTTAAAAAACGGTAGTTTCTCCGGCTGGGCTTCAACCAACTGGTGCAAGGTGGCACGACCGTCGCCGACAACTTGATACAGTTCTTTGCGCACAATCGAGCTGATATAACCTTGTTTCTCGCCTGGCATGCGCCAGTAAAAGACACCGAGTTCGTGCGGCTGGGCCAGGTATTCCTGGAGGATGACTTGGCCGTTACTGCGCTGCAAGTAATCCTGTAATTCGGTGTGATCGTTGATTTTAACCACGCGCCAGCCGCGTTCTCCACGATTGGGCTTGGCGACAATCGGAAACGCCAGGGCGGCGTCACGCATGGTGCGCTCGACCACTTCTGCTTCGGCGTCGCGTTCGACCACAATCGTTTTCGGAAGGTAGGCACTATCGATTTGGTCGAGCAACTGGTGTTTGGTCATGGGCCGGAACCCGTGTTCCGCCATGCAGGGATTGGTGGCCCCGAAAAAGAAGGGTGAGCGCGCTTTAAGTGCCAGCCAGGCAATGTACGGCGCGGTGGGAATGTGGAATGTCCAAAAGGGGAGATACTTGGAGGTAATTGCTTTTTTTAGCAGGCGAGCGATGGGACCCGCATTTCCCGGTGGTTGGTGTTGGAAGTGAAACAGTTCATTACTCATGCGGGGCATTGTACCTGAGCGGCTCGGTTTGAACCAGGATTAGCTTGAAAAAAGGGGCGGCTGGGCGGACCCGTCGAAAAAAAATATTTTTTTTGCAGGGGGCTGTCGAAAGTAGAATGACTCAAACGTTCTTATTAGCAATCCGGCGGGTGTTGCCTTGCGCCAGGCCCGTTGGTAGAGGTGGCGGCCATGGTGTCGGCTGGGAAAGACCAAGTTTGAGTTCCTCGCTGAAATACCGTAACGTACGGCGCGTGCCGCCGCTCTGACGATCACCAAATTTTTTACGAGGTAAAGAGATGTCTGACAAAAACGTCATTAATTGGTTTGAAATTGCGGCAACTGATATGGATCGTGCCATGGCCTTCTACAGCAAAGTTTTTGACTTCGAAATGGCGCCGTTCGATATGCAGGGCTCGCTCATGTCCTTCTTCCCCATGCCCGAGGGCGGGACCGGCGGTGCGCTGATTAAAAGCCCGGAAAACACGCCTTCAATGGACGGATCGCTGGTTTATTTCAATGCGGAAGACCGGATGGACACCTTACTCGAGCGTATTGAAGCCAACGGTGGTGCCGTGGTCATGCCGCGTACCTCCATCGGTGAACATGGCTTTATTGCTATGTTCCGCGACAGTGAAGGCAACCGTGTCGCCTTGCACAGTCCTGCTTAACCATTAACGGGATCGGGCCGGTGCGTAGGCCCGGTCCTATAACTCACCGCTGTAGCTTTTTTTAATCAGTTCGGCCTTGCTGTTGATGTGCAACTTTTTGTAGATGTTTTTAATATGGCTGTAAACGGTGCCCAGCGAGATGTGCAGGCGCTCGGCGGTTTTTTTGTAGCTGAGCCCGTCAACCAGCGCCATGGCCACTTCCTTTTCGCGGTCGGTCAGCAGTGATTTCGGTTTTTCCGCCGGTTCCTGTTTGGGATGGAAGTGCTGGACCACTTTGAGTGCGATTTGCGGCGACATGGGCGCGCCGCCTTCTTTTAAGGTCAACAACAGTTCGCGCATTTGCTTGAGCGGTGTATTTTTAAGCAAATAACCGGTGGCGCCGGCGCAAAGCGCTTCGAAAATACGATGGCTATCGTCGGAAATGGTCAGCATGACCACATCGACTTGGGGATGTTTTTCCTTTAACAGTTGGGTTGCCTGAATGCCGTTCATGCCTGGCAATCCGATGTCCATCAGCACCACGTCGGGCGGATCGAGGCGGCGACTTTGCCAGGTGTAGTGTTCCATGGAATCGACCGCCAAAACGCAGTCAATCTCTTCGAGCAGCTCGAAATAGTCGACCAGGGTTTCGCGAACTTCTTCGTCGTCTTCAATGAGTGCCAAACGCAATGCAGAAACGTCATGACGCGACATAACCATGCCTCCAACGGATTCAATCCCGTTTATTCTGACAAATTTTGCCGGGGAAAGGCGGGAAAAATTGTGCGCCGTAGTGGGGGTCACGCGGTGCCTGCGCGCGCACGACAGGCGGCGGCCCGCACCAGGGCACGCACAAGGCTTGGGGCCGGGTTTGCGATTATTTGTAAAGGAAGGATGTTGGGTAAATACGCGGTAGCGAGGAAATGACGGAGGTGCAGTGGAGGGATTGGGCGTGACTGCATGCCTTCACCCCCGCTTTGGTCGCCACCCGTCAACCTCTTTTAAGCTTTTTGTGAGGTATCAATGCAACGGTTGTGTAAACGTGTTTTGTAACGAAAGTGCGTGCCGCGTGTTGACGTGAATCAGTCGCGGTGCGGCGCGTGCTTGTTTGCTGATGGGTTTAATTCAATTGAAAGAGAGGGGATAGGTGCGGCGGTTGCCTTTTTTTGGAGCGCCACGGGAAATGCCGCACTGAATCAAAATAATGAAGATAAGTTCAGAACCGTTGCGAATTGGCTGTAAAGCAAAAAAAAAGTAATAAAAACAACTTTGTGAGCGAAGGTGCAAAAAAAGAGCCCGGGTGACCGCCCTGCGAAACGCATGGTAACTTGAGTCGTTTTTCTGAGTGAGGTCGGGTTTTCGCCCGATTTTGCTCAGTTTGTTCTCTCCTCATTTTATTGTATTGCGCTGATTGTCAAGGTACCGGGGAAGCACTTACTGACTGCCGGTATTCGTCCAGGACGCCTGGCGCAATCTGCATTCGACGTATTTTTGCCGGCAGCAGGAAATTCGTCGTACAGGGCGGTGAGGCCGCCCTCTTCTTTCTAAATCACAAGCTGCAATGACCCTCGGCCTTCCGGCAACTCAGCGCTGTGCCTGCGCTCCTTACGCGACTCCGGTGTCAAATATCCGTTGACTTTGATTGCCGCTAAACCCGAGAATGAATGGGTATTTTCATTTTTTGGCTGCTTATAAGCGCCGTCGTTCGAAGGCTTCGCACGCTTGATCGAACCTTACGAACACCTTATTCAGGGTCTCAATTGCTCCGCTCAATGCGTTTGCCGGCACCACTTTCGGCCGGCAATGGGTTGGGTCCGCGAGCTTTTCCTAATGGATGTTTCTTCCCGACCCCTTTTTCAATGGTCTTACGTTTGTCAAGGGTCTCGTCTATTGACCGGCGGCGACATGGTTTTTTGGCTGCTCGGGCCAGGTGCCGCCTCATTGCCCACACATTTGCACAGGAGAACGTTTGTGGTTTTACGACTTTGTGTCCTTTTCATCGGGGTCTGTCTGGCGATCACTCCCGCAATCGCCGGCGAAAAAGACGCCAAATTCCAGCCGGAAGACAAGTTCCGGCAACTTGAAGAGATTTTGCCCACGCCCAATATTTACCGCAATGCCGCCGGCGCGCCGGGGCATGCCTATTGGCAACAGCGCGCCGACTACGATATGCAGATTCGTCTCGACGACGACAAGCAACACCTTCATGGTGAAGCACGTATCACCTACACCAACCGCTCACCGGATACGCTCAAATACCTGTGGGTTCAGCTCGATCAAAACCGTTTTGCGAAAAATTCGGATCAGCGTTTGGCGGCCCCGGCACCCAAGCTCAAAAGCAGCCCGCGCAAGGGATACTTGCCAGGCTACGACAAAATGAATGTGCGTGATTTACGCCGCCGCGTCGCTGAAGAGAACTACGCCGGCGGCTACACCATAACCGCCGTTAAAAACGATGCCGGTGAGGCCTTGCCGCACACCATTAACAAAACCATGATGCGCATCGACCTGGCGCAGCCGCTGCCGCCGAATCGTTCGGTTAGCTTCCATTTGGCTTGGGATTACCCGATCATGCCGCAAAAGTTGGTCGGCGGTCGCGCCGGCTACGAGTATTTCCCTGAAGACGACAATTACCTGTACGA
Organism: Holophagae bacterium; assembly: GCA_030429565.1. Taxonomy (GTDB): domain Bacteria; phylum Acidobacteriota; class Holophagae; order Acanthopleuribacterales; family Acanthopleuribacteraceae; genus Acanthopleuribacter. The sequence continues at coordinate 40,561 of JAUIFE010000025.1, forward strand.
GGTGGCCCAGTTCTTCCCGCGCATGGCGGCCTACACCGATGTCAACGGCTGGCAGAACAAACAGTTTCTCGGCAACGGCGAGTTCACGCTGGAGTTCGGTGATTACCGTGTGGCGATTACCGCACCGGCCGATTTCGTGATCGCCTCCGCCGGCGAATTGACCAACCCCGATCAAGTGCTGGAGCCGGTTTGGCAGCAACGTTTGAAGCAGGCGATCACGGCCGAGCAACCAGTGGCGATCATCACTGAAAGTGAGGCCACCGCCAACGAATCGAGCCGCACCAAAGACACCAAAACTTGGATTTACGAAGCCAAAAACGTGCGTGACTTTGCTTTTGCGGGTTCGCGTAAGTTCATATGGGACGCTTGGGGTTACAAACAGGCCGACAACAGCCTGGTGATGGCCATGTCTTATTACCCCAAGGAAGGCAACCCGCTGTGGGAACGTTACTCGACGCAGTCGATTGTGCACACGCTTGAGGTTTACAACCGTTACACCTTTATCTATCCCTACCCGACGGCGATTTCCGTGAACGGTCCAGTGGGCGGCATGGAATACCCGATGATTTGCTTCAACGGGCCGCGTCCCGAGAAGGATAAGACCTACGGACGCCGCACCAAATACGGGTTGATTTCAGTCATCATTCACGAGGTCGGCCACAACTACTTCCCGATGATCGTGAATTCGGACGAACGCCAATGGACCTGGATGGATGAAGGTCTGAACACCTTTTTGCAGTTTTTGGCGGAACAGGAATGGGAAGAAAAGTATCCCTCGCGTCGCGGTGAAGCGCGCGACATTATCGACTATATGACCAGCAACGCGCAGGTTCCGATTATGACCAACTCGGAATCGCTGCTGCAGTTTGGTAACAATGCTTATGCCAAGCCGGCCGCCGCGCTTAACATCTTGCGTGAAACCATTCTTGGGCGGGAACTGTTCGACTTTGCCTTCCGCGAGTATGCCCAACGCTGGAAATTCAAACGGCCGCAGCCCGCCGACTTCTTCCGCACCATGGAAGACGCATCGGCTGTGGATCTCGATTGGTTTTGGCGCGGTTGGTTTTACTCAACCGACCACGTTGACATTGCCGTCGGTCCGGTCAAACACTACAAGCTCGACAAACACCACAGCGAAAGCGATGCGCCGGCTTGGCGCGATCTGGAAGCAGAGGAACCCCTGTCCGTTTCCCAGGAACGCAACCGCGAGGCGGCCAAACGGGTGGAAACCTACGCCTACCTCAAAGATTTCTACAACGAAAACGACAAGTACACGCCCACGCCGCGCGACCGTATGATGGATGAAGAACGCTTGGAAGTTTTTGATCCCGAGGACTTAACCGTTTTCGAAAAGGACTTCAATTACTACCAAGTGACCTTTAACAACGTCGGCGGTTTGGTGATGCCGATCTTGTTGGAAGTGACCTACGCCGACGGCGGCGTGGAAATGCTCAAAATCCCCGCCGAAATTTGGCGCTACAATCCCCAAACCGTCGACAAGTTGTTGATTACCGAACGCGAGATTGTGTCGCTGCAGGTGGATCCCCGTTGGGAAACAGCCGATGCCGATGTGGCCAACAACCATTATCCTCGCAAGCCGGTTTCATCGCGCTTCAAGTTGTTTAAAGACAAACGCCGCAACATGATGCAGGAAATACAGAAGGGCGATCCTGCGACCGACGAAGTCAGCCGCAGCGAAAGCGACACCGGTTCGCGGAAACAACCCAAACGCAAAGATGCGGACAACCCATGAAACGGTGGTTAACCACGGCGCTGCTCCTAATGGGCGGCGCCCTTCCCGTTTGGGCCCACAAGTACCACGCCAGTCTGACGCAAATTGAGCACAACCGCCAAGCCGGCACTCTGGAAGTGGTGGTGCGCGTTTTTGCCGACGATTTGGAGTTGGCGGTTTCGCGCGCGGGCGACAAGGCCTGGCGTCTTGACAGCGGCGGTGAAGCGGCTTTGTGGGCTTACGTGAAACAAAAATTGGTCTTTGCCGAGGGCGACAAACCGCTTGCCTGGAAAGCGATTGGTTTTGAAAATGACGTGCATCAGGTCTGGCTGTATTTGGAACTGCCGTTGACGGTAACGCCGCAAAAGCTGAGCTTGTGCAACACCTTGTTTTTGGAGCTGTATCGCGACCAAATCAACACGGTGAACGCCGTGTTTGGTTCGCAAAAAACCAGCTTTGTTTACGACCTGAACCGGCACCGCCACGCCCTCAAAATCGACGAGAACGGCAAGCGTTAACGCCAACAACCGCTGGTTGGTCGCTTCGCCGTGTTATTCACCGAAACGAAAACGGGTTTCGGGTTTGGCGGGCGAGGTGTGGTCGGGGTTCCACAACGGCCCCCTCGCTCTGCGACCGACGCGGTGGTTGGTCGCGGATAGGGCGCAAGCCTTTAGCCGCCGTCTTTGTGTAAAAAGTGGACGGGATCAGTTAAATTAAGCGATTCATAAAGCTGTGCAACTAAAACCTAAACTAAGCGATTCTTGGCGGCGAAATCGCTCAACCTGTTGGGCTGCAACATCTCGTAAAAATGCTCGCCGTACTTGCCGGTACGCCTCCGCTTTTTCCAACATGTTTCGCTCCAACATCTTGTGCGATTTCATCCACCCGAATCGCTCAGTTTAGGTAAAAAAGAAAGGCGGGTTGGCCGGCGCCAAGCCGCTCCGGTGTGACGTCGACGATTGCTCTACGGCTCATATATCATGTATGGTTATCTTTATATACCGCCTGATATCGCGGTAATGGTGCGCATATGCGCCCGCTTATCTTTTAATAAATACAGGTAACCTTATGACTTCAAAATCTGCTTTACCCCAAAACCTTGAATCGCCGGGAAAACGACCGTTTGCCCTGGCCAAAACGCCCCTTAATCCGTGGCGCCGCTTTGGCCCGGGAAGGCTGAGCACTGCTGTTGTTTTTGCATCATATATGGGTTTCGGGTGTTACGTGAATATTTGGCAACCTACGCTTGAACCCTGGCTATTTCTCAATACGTTGACCTTGTTTGGTTTTTCCCTATTTGGATACAAACTTTTCCCGGATACCTTGAGTTGGCGTTTGCGTCATTGGTCGGCCGAGCAACTTTTGGCCTTCTACGGTGGCAATTCACCCCTAAGTTTTAAGCAAGCCGATCAGCGCAACTTGCTTGCTTTGCTGATGGATCCCGACACGGCTGAGCGCGTGGCATCCCGCGACAAGGCCTATCCCGATTTAGCCCGGCAGCAAGCTTTTGTTTACGACGCGGTGGAAGCGATCGTGCGCGGCATGCCGCGCCAGAGTTTGTTACTGATTGCCGACGCGCGCCAAGAAGCCGGCACGAAAGCCGTGGGTCTCGGTTATGTCCAACTGATTCAAGTGGTTGAAATAATGGCTGAAATCATGATTGGCACCCTTTCGCCTGCGCAGTTCAAGCAGCTCAACGATGCCGGGCGTGGTAAGGATGGGCTGGTTGCCTGTTTCGCGGCCTGGGCCTTAGCCCATTATCATCTCGCCGAAGGGCACAGCGCGCAAGCCGACGCCCTGTTTGCTGATTTAGTGGAAAAGGCGTCGTCGCTGCGCGCCTTCCATGTTCCGGCGGGCACCCTTAGCGCGGTTGGCGACTCGCGGCAGCCGGGCCTGTCTGCACGCGGTTAAGTCCTGTCGGCGTTGCCTTCGCGGCGGTTCTGGGTTTCTGTGGAAGCCGGTAAGGTGCTGGTTCGTCGGGCGTTCCAAGAGTTCTTCAGACCGATGTGGCCCTAATTCTTCCTCAAAAGTGCCTTAAGAATCGTGCTCGTTAGATTTGATGACGGGCCCTAAATTTATTTGATAGAGGTATGCTCATGACTTCAGAATTCTCACCACCTAATATTGCCGAATTATCAGAAAACCAGGCCTTATCGCCCAAACCGCCGCTGAATCCATGGGTTCGTTTTGGGCCGCATTGGTTTTATCGCACCAGTGCTTCAACGGCCTTAATATGTATAACATGTGTCGCTAGGAGTTCTCCCCAAGCTTACTTTCCCCTAATGCAGGTGTTACTTGCGGTTTCGTCGCTGGCTGTGGCTGCTGGATACCTCCTTCCCGATACTTTGTCGTGGCGCTTGCGAGGCTGGTCGGGCTCGGCGTTATTGGCCTACTGGGGCGGCGATTCCCCGAAAACCCATGCCCGCGCCGACTATCACAATCTGCTTGCGCTGCTTATAGGCGGCGACGTGGTTAATGCGCGCTGCGCCGGAGGATTTTGCGCGTGAGGAGTTGGACCAGAAACGTCATATGGTGATGGAGGCGATGCGAGCGTTGGTTGGCGGCATGCCCGAAAGGGCGTTGGCGATCGTTGACGACTATCGCCAAAAACCCGACGCCCCGTTCTCTAGTTACATGATCAGAATCCTCCAACGCTTTACTTCCTCTTATGCAGACTATGAAACGCTGCTTCTGGTGATCGAGATTATGGCAAAAATGCAAAGCGGCGTGTTCGAATCGGGGCAGGGCACGCGCCTCGAACAGTTCATGCGTAGCAGAGATTCATTTGTCGCCCTCACGGCCGAGTGGGCCATGGACAACCATCACTTAGCCGAGGGTCGGCGCGAGCAAGCCGATGCTCTGTTCGCCGCGCTGGCTGAAAAGGCTCCGCCACTGAGCGTTTTTCATCGCCCATCTGTATTGGCGACGCCCGCGTCCGTCTGATGTGAATCCTCGCGGCAACGGCTGCATGGAGGTTTGCGATCCCTAAGAAATCACGTTTTCCCCTGGCTGTTGTTGCCGCTAAAGGGAGCCTGTTTGGTTCCCTTGCTCTGTCCCTTGCCGGAATGGCCGTGCTGGTCATGGGTCAAAGCTCGCCGATACCGTTTTTTGCCGGCGGTTTCGTCAGTTTTCTGCTGTATAGCTTGGCCTGGACGATCCAAAGAGATCTTAAATGGCGCTTGCGGCACTGGTCCGGCAAGGAGGTGGTGGCCGCCCTGCGCGCCGAGTACGGCACGCCGCCTCAAGCCGACCTCGCGGCCGTGGCCGATATGATTGCCCTGTTGGCCGATCCGGGCGCGTCGGTGGTTCTTACCGATGCGACCGATGTTTACGGACAAATGGTTGGCGCGATGCGGGCGCTGATCGCGGGCCAACCGCACCAAGTGCAGAACCAAGTCGCGTCCGTCGCGGCGGTTCTGGCTTCCGGGATTGGGACGCGCGCCTCCTGGGATGACGAACTAATGTTTGTGTTCGCTGCCATGGCCGACATTCAGACAGGTGTTCTTGAAGAGAACCGTGTGCGGCGACTTAAGGGGCTGACGTTTGCTTACCACCCCTTGGTTTCGCTCTGTGCCGCCTGGGTCCTGGCGCATCATCATCTTACCGTCGACGAACCCTTGCGGGCCCAGGCGCTTTTTGCCGAACTGGCGAAAGCAGCACCGGGTTTGCCCACCTTGCATCGACCGCTCGGTCGTCCGCCGGCTGAGGTTGCCACCGCGAATCAATCCTAGCCGGCACCGATAAATTGGCGCACAATTAACCCTTTCCAAACATGATATCGCCTGGCGCGCTTCTTTTAGAAATCGGCACCTTGCCGGAGTTGTCAGCCTACGAGGGATTTATGAAATGGTTTGTTGCACTGTTTGCCTGCTTGTTTGTCGTCTGTTTTGCCACTGAACCCAAACCGATGCATTTGGTATTTGACGTGTCGGGTTCGATGTGGGGCCGTGTTCACGACGGCCAAAGCGAATCGGGTCGCATGAAAATCGAAGTGGCACGCGAAGCTTTGGCGACCTTGTTGCAAACGTGGGACAAACAACAACCGCTGGGTTTCACCGCTTACGGGCACCGCCGCAAGGGCGACTGCGACGACATTGAAACCTTGGTGCCGACGGGACCAACCGACGTCGCCCGTCTGCTCGCGCTGGTTAAGACGCTGCAGCCCAAGGGCAAAACGCCGCTGGCCGCCGCCGTGCGTCACGCCGCCGAGGAAAGTGGTTACCAGCAACGCCCCGCCACCATTGTGTTGTTGAGCGACGGTATTGAAACCTGCGCCGACGATCCCTGCGCTTTAATCAAAGACCTTGCCGCCAAGGGGACCGATTTGACCCTGCATGTGATTGGTTTCGACGTGACGCCCAAGGACGCCGAACAACTGCATTGCTTGGCCGCTGCCGGTGGCGGCAGTTACTTCGCCGCCGCCGACGCGGCCCAGCTTGCCGACGCCTTAACCGAGGTTGTCGCTATTGAAGCCGCCGCCGCCGAACCCGAAAAGTTGGGTGATGCCACCGTGACCGCGCCTGCGCGTATCGAAGCCGGTGCGCCCTTTGAGGCGGCCTGGACCGGGCCGGGCAATCGCGGCGACCGCTTGATGGTTCAAACGCCGGAACAAGCACCCGGCGCGCGTCCCTCGGATACCGCCTTCGTGCATCGCGGTTCGCCGGTCACCTTGCGTGCGCCCGATACGCCGGGAGCCTATCAGGTGCGTTATGTGACCGGTCGCAGCCGTCAGGCTTTGGCTTTTGCCGCCATCGAGGTGGTGCCGGTGCGCGCTGAATTGGAAGTGCCTGCTTCGGTAACGGCCGGGGCCATGGTTGCCGTGCAATGGCGTGGACCGGGAAACAGCGGTGAACGCATTGCCATTTTCAAACCGGGCGATTTAGCCGGCGGCAAGGCGATTAGCGGCAGTTACGCGCAGCGCAGCCCCGTTAACTTGCGTGCGCCCGGTACCGCCGGTGACTATGAAGTGCATTACCTGACCGCGCGTACCAAGGAGTCATTGGGTTCAACCACCCTACATGTCGAACCTGCCTCGGTAAGCCTCAGTGCCGCCGAGCGTTATGTTGCCGGCGAAGATGTGATCGTCTCCTTCGAAGGCGGCGGTGCACGCGGTGATCGCATTCTTTGGTACGGGCCACTCGACGGCGAGGCCGTCGTCGGCGAAGGTCGGTACGCAAATCCCAAAAAGGGTGAGGTCAAGCTGCGCGGTCCGGTCCAACCTGGTCGATACGAAATCCAGTATCACAACCACGAAAAAACCGTTCTGGCCCGTTTGCCCTTTGATGTCATTGAGGGGGCCGTCAGCGTCACGGGGCCCTTTATCGAGTCGGTTGGTGCCCGCATCGAGGTTACCTGGCGCGGCCCGGCGGGCTCCGGCGACCGATTACAAGTAACGGCCGTGAAGGACGGTGCCCACTGGCAGAACATTTACCTCAGTGCAGATAAGCATGTCGTGGCCGTGGATGTGCCCCCAACACCGGGGCGTTACCGAATTGCTTATGTCAATGGTCGTAGCAAGGCGGTGATGGCTGAACATTTGTTAACGGTCCAGGATATCGATGTGGCCTGGCAGGTGCCGGCGCGCGCTCCGGCCGGCGGCAAGATCACCCTGAGTTGGCAAGTCCCAAGCAATCCAAGCGACCAAATTCGCCTCATCGCGCTTGACGGCGACAAGGAAAAACAGGTTCGCACGCTTTATCCGAAAGGGCGCACCAGCATTGACCTGCCCCTGCCGAAGGAACCGGGTCGTTACGAGGTGCGTTACCTGGTTGGTGCCAAAAACCGGCGGGCGGTGACCACCGCGCCACTCATCGTGGAGTAGGGGACTAAGCAAAAGCACTGTCGCGAAAGGGTTTCGGTTTGGGGGCAGCCAGCACCAATGCCTCGCCGCTAATTGGGTGGGTTAGTTGCAGTTTCCACGCGTGGAGCAACACGCGGTCCGCCGCCGGCCCGCCGTAGACCACGTCGCCCCAAATCGGCAGGCCGCTCTGCGCGAGATGCACGCGAATTTGGTGGGTGCGTCCGGTTTTGGGTCGGGCTTCCACCAGGACGCGTTCCCCGTTGCCTGCCAACCGCGTGAAGTCGGTTTGGGCTGCGTCGCCGCCGCTTAGTACTGCTGTCATGCGGTGGGGGTTGTGTTTGTCGCGTGCTAAAAAATTATCGACCGTCCATTGCGTCGCGCCCTTCGCTTTGCCTTGCGGCGCACTCACGGCCAAGTACACTTTTTGTACCTGGCGCTCGCGAAAGGCGCGGTTCAAGGGCTCGTTTACCGCCGCGTTTTTGGCGAATAACAATACACCCGAAGTGTCGCGGTCGAGCCGATGTTGCAAGGTCATGTCGGGCGCGATGCCGTCGCGTTCGAACAGGAAACGCTGTAGGCCTGCTTCGACATGGTCGCGTGCACGGTCGCGCGTGGCGTGGCACGGGTAGCCCGCCGGTTTGTTGATCGCAATCAAAAAGGCGTCCTCGAAAAGAATGCGTTTCGATGTGCATTGCCACGGTTGGGCGGTGACGGCTTTGGTGGGACGGCGGGGTTTCATGGCGACCAGGTTCCTCAAAACAGGTTAATGGTGGCGAGGCGCATGCGCACTATAACCCGAAAGGCGGTGGTTTTGGCCAAGAGCCAACCGGCATATGTTCGCCGTCAGACCGAAGGGGGCGCGTTGTTTGGCGAAAGGCTGTGAGAAGGGTAAATGCCCATGAGGTACGCGGTCTCGCCGGTCCTTGATCTGGCTTTCGAAGCGCAAATTGTAGCGGTGCCAATTGTCCAGACAGCGAAGGCCGATTCGGGTCTTGTGCGTCGGCGAACCGGCCTTGGCAACCGCCGCCGCGAAAAGCCATTCTATATTCCTTTTCCCTTTCTCCGTGGCTCGGGTATAATCGGCCAACCCCTTCAGTTGAAATAGGTAAACCACGGCTCGCGCGGAGGTTCAGCGTGTGCGGCATCGCCGGGATTTTTAACCGCAACAGCAATCGTGCCGTCGTTCAGCGCGAGCTCGACCTCATGCAGCAGGCCATGGCCCATCGCGGCCCCGACGGCAACGGGACTTGGCTACCCGGCCCAGAGCTGGGCTTGGCCCACGTGCGCCTCGCCATCATTGACCTCGTCGCGGCCTCCAACCAACCGTTCCACTTTCGCCAAGCCGGCCTTGCCATGGTTTTTAACGGCGAGATTTACAACTATGTTGAATTGCGTGAAGACCTCAAACAACGCGGTTACCAATTCGAAACTGCCTCCGATACCGAGGTTTTGCTCAAAGGCTATGCCGAATGGGGTGACGCCGTCGTCTCACGCCTCAACGGGATGTGGGCTTTTGCGATTTGGGACCAAAAGCGCCGCCGGCTTTTTTGCAGCCGCGATCGGTTCGGCATCAAACCCTTTAATTACGCCCAACACGACGGCCGCTTTATGTTTGCCTCCGAAATTAAGTCGCTGCTGGCCGTCGCGCCCGATCTCGCCGAACCGAACTGGAACGCGCTTTCGCTGATCATGCGACGCAGCGTCGGCGCGCAATCGCCGGAAACCTGCTTCCGCCAGGTGCACCGCTTGCCGGCCGCCCACAACCTTGTCGTTGACGACCAGGGCTTGCATCTGCAGCGTTATTGGGATTACCCGGAACAACCCAATCGCGCCGTCAGCTACGATCAAGCGTGCGAACAGGTCAACCAGCTTATGAAAGATGCGGTGCGTTTGCGCATGCGCAGCGATGTTCCGGTCGGCGTGGCGCTCTCTAGCGGGCTCGACAGCTCCGTCATCGCCTGTCTCGCCGCTCAGGTTCACACCAACCTCGATACCTTTACCTCGGTTTACGAACAGGGTTATCACAGCGAGTTCCCCGACGCGCGCAAGCTGGCCGAGTCGATCGGCCTGCGTGCCAACGGCATTGAAATGGCCGGTGAGAACGTGATCGATGTGTTGAGCCGCTGTTTGTACCATTTAGAATCGCCGCATGCTTCGCCCGCCATTATGCCTTACTGGAACATCACCGCCGCCGCGCGCAAAAAGGTGACCGTGTTTTTAGAAGGGCAGGGCGCCGACGAGTTACTGGCCGGTTACTTGGACCGTTTGCTTTACCCGCACGCCCGCGACCTGCTCGCGCGCGGTCGTGTTGGGCAACTGGGTCGCGACGTGCGCAGTTTGTACCACATTGCCAAAACCGAGCAGGCGATTGGCAGCAGTGGCGGTCCCAAGCACTATCTGGCCAGTTTTCTGCGCGGCATGATGAGTTGGGCTCAGCCGCTTTACCAAAGCTGGCGTGGCGACGGCGGGGTTTATGTTGGGCCTTGGTCGGGTCAACCGACGGCGCCTAACTTTGCCCAACCAGCGGCCGGCTACGATCAGGTCAACCGCCAGTTACGCCGTCAAATGGAACAAAACTTGGTGAACCTGCTGCACTACGGCGATGCTATTTCCATGGCGCACGCGCTCGAATCACGGCTGCCATTTCTTGACGTTCACTTGGTCGAGTTTGTATTCTCGTTGCCAGGCGCGTTTAAGTTCCGTGATGGTTTGGGCAAGAAGTTGCTGCGCGACGCCATGCGGCCCGACGTCCCCGACGAAGTCCTGTTCCGCCGCTTCAAGATGGGTTTCACCTCGCCGATTGCCCATTGGCTCCGTCACCACGCCGAAGATGTGGTCTATCCGATTTTGTTCAGCCCCGAGTGCCGCGATTTAGGCATTTTTGATCGGACCCGCCTCGAGAAAATGGTTGGACAACACGTGCGCGGCGAAGCCAATTACTTCTCGCAAATCTTCCGCTGGATCAGCATGGTATTGTGGCACCGCATCTTTATCAAAAACCCGGTTGCGGCGGCCGCCTGTGGGTGAAGTCCGCCATAACCTGTTCCGTGTTATCTCCAACTTTGCGCGTTTCGGCGCCAATCTCGTTTTTGGTTTGATTCTGGTGCGGCTGCTGTTGCGATTCGGCAACGACGCTTATAGCGTAGTTATTTTGCTGGGTACAACCATCGGTTACCTTCGATTATTTCCCGATGTGGTTCAGCAGTCGATCATTCACGAGTTGGTGTCGGCCTACCATCAGGACGAGGCCGCGCTGCGCCCGGTTTTTGCCGCCGCGGCGCGCGTGTGCTGGTTGACGGGTTTGGTGTTGTTGGCCGGCATCGGCGTATTTGTCGGTATTTTGTCGTTGGTATTTGAGATTCCGTCCGCCTTGGTGCCCGCCTCGCGTTTCATGGCTGTCTGCATCGGCTTGCAAACTCTTGCCGTGGCTTTGCTTGCGCCCAGCTTTAACATGCTTAACGTGTGGGAGCGTTTCGCCGAGGTCAACCTGTGGATGGTGGCGCAACGAGCCGCTTTCCCCAGCGCGGCGCTGACCGTGACCGTGCTTGAGTTGCCCGACGAAGCCACGCGCATTTATGCCTACGGCGCCTTGTCGACCACTTTCTTTGTCGCTGTTTTGTGCGCCGCCGCCGTAAGGGTACACCGCCGTTGTCCCGGTCTGCGTTACCTGGGCGTGCGCTACCAAGCCGATGCGGTTAAACGTATGTTGGCGTTGGGTGGGTGGAACACCGGCGCCAACGTGGCCTTAATGGTGCAGACCGTGTTCTGTTCGGTACTCATGAACCGCTTCTTTGGTTTGGCCGCCAACGGCATGTACGGTTTGGCGCTGCAACTGGGTGGCTATGTGCGCATTATCGCCAACGGCATGGCGCAGGGGTTGGACGCCGTTTCGGCGCGGTTCGGTGCCGCCCACGGTGACGAAGGTCAACGCAAGCTCCTGTATTACGCCGGTTTGGCGCATACTTGGGCGGTCATGTCGGCCTTTCCGCTGCTGGTGGTGTTCCCGCGCGAGATTCTGACCCTTTGGATTGGCCCGGCCGCCGATCACCCCGAGATTAATTACCAACTGACCGCCAACCTGGTGCGGCTGTTTGCCTTTGGTGCGCTGTTCTCCGGTATCGCCGATGGCTGGATCAAGATGCTGATCGGTGCCGGACGCGCCGCCGGATATGCGCGCGCCTTGCTCCTTATCACCGCCGTTGGGATTCCTGCCTCACTGCTGCTCGCGTTATACGGGCCGGAATGGATGAGGTTTTACAGTTTAAGTATGCCGTATACGGTGTTTTATCCTTGTTTGGGCTTGCCTGCTTTTGTGATGGTGCTCGCCAACTGGAGCGGTGCCAAACCGACGCGCATTGTGGCGCCTTTGCTGCGCGCCATGGGGCCGGCGAGCATCGGCTGCGCCGGCTTGTGGCTGGTGCGATCTCTGGCCTTGCCCAGTCCCTGGCCCTTGCCGGCGGCGGTGTTGGTTTATTTTGGTTTGTATGCCCCGGCTGCCTGGTTCCTGCTCGTCGATGCGCCCATGCGCGCGCGCTTAACCGCGCGCCTGCGCCGTGGCGACGCCGCTTAGCGCTTTTTGTAACCGAGACGCAGGTGGTAAAAACGCCCGTGGAACCCGAACGGCGACTCTTCTGGAAACAACGCCCCCGAGTTTTGCGCCGGGTTCGGGAGACGGTCGGGTTCGGTATCCAACAAATTATCGATGCCGGCTTGTAAGCGCAGACCACGCCCGAAGTTGAGACCAAACCCCAAATCGAGCAGGGCTTTGGCGCCATAGCGACCGTCGAATCCCGGCTCGGCGTCGGTGACAATCGTGAAGCTGTCGAACCAACGCAAACGCACCAAACCATATCCTTGTCGGCTTTGATGTTCGACCGCAAGGTTCCAGCGCGTTTTGGGTAAGGCGTTTTCCAGCAGCGCGACCCGGGTGGCGTCGAGGGTGTTGGTTGCCCGTTCGACGACCTTGGTTTCGGTGTAATTGCCGTATAAGCCGACGCGCGTGCGACCCGCCGGGCTGAAGTGAAGGTCGATCTCGGCGTTGAGGTCGATGCCGTGCGTGCGCGTATCGAAATCGTTGCGAAAGAACTGAAAGCTGTTGATGGTGTCGGCGCCGGGAATGCCTGCCGCCGTCAGTTCCCCCAGAACCGCGTCAATGGCGGCCTGCTCCGTCGTGCTGTAATCGCTCGATTGGGTGCTGATGAAAGGACTGAGGCTAATGCGATCAGCGAGGTCGATGTAAAACCCGTCTAAGGTGATCCGGGTGTCCTGATTTTCGTAAATAAAACCGAGGGTGAGGTTTTCCGAGGTTTCCGGCTGCAGCGGTTTGGCGATGGGCGCGCCTGGGATTACCGCCGATAAGGCCGCCGCCGCACGTGAAGTTGGTGGGAGAATGCCGGACTCGATGATGTCGCCCATGAACACCACGGTCGAGGTTCGCTGCAAATGGGATTGACCGGGTGTCGGCGCGCGGAAGCCGGTGCTCGCCGTAAAATGGGCGTCCAGGTGTTCGTTAATCTGAACGGCGGTGCCCAGTTTGGTGTTGAGTGTATCGCCAAAGTCCTCGAAATCCTCGTAACGGATCGACACGCCTAACAGCCAATGGCGGGTGAGGTCGGTTTCGGCCTCGCCAAAAATTGCCCAATTAGCGCGTGCAAAGGCACCCGCCGCTTCGGGGCGAATGCCCGTGTAGCCGTCGACGGTAGAGCGAAAACCCTGGTCGGCGAGTGGCCCGGGCATGTAGCTGTCGGGCTCGCCCGCACTGACCTCGAGCTCTTCCTCGCGCCATTCGAACCCACCCGACAACACCAAACTCGACGGGAGGCCGATGTCCCATGGATAGGCGAGGTCGGCGTTCACAATGGTTTCCGATTGGGCAAAGGCGCCGGGTGAAATGGCGCGATCTGGGTTGGAGTTGGGGTTTGACGGGTTGATGCTGTTTTGAAGGAAAAGGAAGGCCTTAGAGTAGCCGTGGTAGGCGCTGAAATCGATGTGCAGCGTCTCGAGCACACCGCGCCAGCCCACCAACAGCGAAGCGTCGCTGACGTGTGCTGAGAAGATGGGGGTAAAACCGCCGGGTCGTACCTCGGTCCAAGCGAAGAATTCGTCGCTGTCGGCGACCAGCTCGTAACCGGGGCTGGTCACTGGGTTACCATTGATGATGGGAATCACCGGCGCCGCGCGATCGTTGTCGGGGATGAGGTCGCCAACCAGCAGTGTGGCGCCGCCGTCGTTGGAATAACGCGAAGGACGGTCGCCGCCGTTAGGGGAGCGATAGTAAAAAACCGAATCGACGGTACGGCGTGCGTAGTTGCTCAGCGCATACAGGGTGGTTTCGTTGTCAAAGGGCACGGCCGCGTTGACCAATACTTTCACTTGGTCGTGAATGTCGGGGCGGCCCCAGGTTTGGGCCGGGTTGGGCACCGCGTCGTTGTGAACCGCCAGCCAGGCCGCATCGGCGCGCTGCACCTGGCGTTCGGTGCGGTTTTGGTCGCTGATTTCTACCGTGGCATTGAGGAAGCCGTCACCGAATAAAGTCAGCCCGTAATTGGCGGCAAAGGTCGTGATTTCGCCGTCGCCGGCACCGCTTAGGTGATTTTCGCCGCGCAGTTCTAAGCCGTCGGTATGCTCCTTAAATTCGAGGTTCAAAATACCCGCAATGGCGTCGGATCCGTATTGTGCGGCCGCGCCGTCGCGCAATATTTGCACCGACTTCAGGGCGAAGGTGGGGATTGCCGCCAAGTCCACGCCCTGCGCGCCGTCCGACACGCCGCCGCCCAAAAATGTCAGCAGCGCGCCGCGGTGGCGGCGCTTGCCGTAGGACAACACCAAAATGTGGTCCGGCGCCAAACCGCGCAAATTCGGCGGCCGCATAAAAGATGCCTCGTCCAGGTTCGGTTGGGTGGCCACATTATAAGAGGGCAGCAGGTTGCGCAACGCCTCGTTGAGGTCGCCGCTACTTTGACGCGACAAATCGGTCATGGTGATGATGTCGTAAGGTGCCGCCGAGATTTTGGTAAAACCCGCGGTGAGTCGGCGCGAGCCGATCAGTTTCATGCTGAGTAGTTCTTCCAAGCTCAACATGGATTCCTGGTCAAAGGAAGGCTCGGGATCACCCGCGGCAGCTTCACTCAAGCCCAACAGTAAAAGGAAGGTGAAAAGGGTGCTTTTTAGGGGAATCACCATGGCATCACCTTGCCGACCAAAGGGCCGGCCGCGTTCACGGGTTGGTTCGTGCGGCAGGTGGTTGCAAACCCAGGTGAACGGCAAGAGTTCATCGCAGACTTAGGCAGCCAAACGATGACCAATGGTACTAGTTGTTACGCGAATAATAGGTCCAGACTAACCAGTGTGACAGTGAAAGTCAACGGCAAAGCAGGGTTCGCTTTTTCCCGAGATGAGCCATGGCCTTCTTTTGGGTGTCCTACCGAAAAATGCCTATTTTACGCGGGTTTACGGCGCACGCCGCCATTGGTCTCTCTGCGTAGCCGTCCCGCTATGGGGTTATTGATAGAGCGGGCCGTCCAGGTCAAGTTGGGTGAGATACAGGCGCAGGTCGAGCTCCAGTTGGTGATAGTCGGGTTCCATGTGTTCACACAACTGATAAAAGGCTTTATTGTGGTCGCGCTCTTTAAAGTGTGCCAATTCATGCACCACAATCATGCGCAAAAATTCCTCAGGCACCTTTTTAAACAATGAATCGATTTGAATTTCGTTTTTGCTTTTGAGTTTGTGCCCTTGCACGCGTGAAATGGTCGTGTGGACGCCGAGCGCGTTGCGAATAACGTCGATTTTATCGCTGTACACCACTTTGCTCAGTGGCTTTGAACGCCGCATGTAGCTGTTCTTGAGGTCCATGGTGTAGTCGTAAAGTGCTTTGGCCGAGCGACATTGGTGCGCTTGTGGATAACGGCTCAGAAGGTAGTCGGCCAATTTCTTTTGTTCGATCAGGCCGCGCACCTGATCTTGCAGGGCGGGAGCGTACCCGCCCAAATAACGCAGCGTTTCCATAGAGATCCCTCATTCGACACAACACGGCCGGTATTCGGCGGCTATTGTAACGCGAACTAGGTTTGGAGCACGCTTTTTGGTCCCGGTTCCACCGAACGGAACCAACTGGTGATGGTACGGCGGGTTTGGTTGGTTTGGCGGACCTCGTGCAACACCGTGTCGCTGCGGAACAGCACCATGGTGTTGGCAAATGGTTCGATATCGACCGGGCCGTCGGCTAAATGCAACCGCAGTTGGCCGCCCCATTCGGGTTTCCAGCCGGGATTAAGGTAGAAGGTCATGGAAACCAAACGGAAGCCACGGCCGCGTATTTGATCGAGGTGGGCGGCGTAGCCGGCTCCTGGCGGATAAACGGCGAAATGCATTTCGAATTCGGCCAACGGCAGGCGCAACTCATCGGCGAGGTATGTCTGCAGCCGTTCCATAAATTGCTGGAACTTGGCTTGGCTGGGCGATTTTTGGTCGCGGTGCCACCAGTGAATGTGATCACCGCGCACTTCCGGCTCAAGCCGTTTTTCCAGGCCGCCGCCGATTTCGGCCCGTTCGAACAGGCCCATTGCTTCGCGTTCGCGGCAATCGTCCTGAAGCCGTTGCACTAAATCGGCCGGTAACACGTTGCGTACCACGCAATAACCTTGTTCGGCGATGGCGTCGGCCACCGCACCCGATGCGAAAAGCGGCAATTCGGCGGCGTCCAAAATGGGCGATGGGTTTCCTGCGAGCAGAGATGGGTCAATTGGCGGTGGTGCCGCCATGGATGCGTTCATGGTCGTTCTCCATACGCGTTGCAACGGCGGGTGCGCCCGCCGCGCGTCACGGCACCTTCGAACAGCCGCCATGGTTCCGCCTGGCGACGGCAGCGCGCAGAACGGTTGGGGTTGTTGCGACAGGTGTAGTGAGGCGCGACGAAGGGTTCGTCATTGGCCCGAAATTGCAAACGGAATAAGCTGAAAATAAGGTGCTTTTACCTAAATTGTGCGATTCGGAATTATGCCTTCCTCACCGAGCTGGGTGCGAGGCGATTGGAATGAATCGCGCGCTTAAGGCGGTTATTTGACGGCGTGGCCGTCAGGGAAAAAAACACCGGGATCCAAGTGCGTGTGGCGCACGGTCCTGGTTGAGCGGGTCCATAACTCCAGGCGTATTGCTCAGGGGATCTTCAGCGCTGAGTTCGGGCCGTGCTTTGCGGGCGGCGGCGGTTCCTGCCTCATGGGTTGTGCCGGCTTTTTGCAGCACGTGGATCGACCGGGGGTCAAAAAACACGTGCAAAAAGCAGTTCATTGTATCGGGAAAAGGCTGGAAAGGCGCGTGGTTTTTTCGTTGTTCCTGCATAAATGTCGATGATTGGGTTTAGAGGGGGGCCGGTCATCGCTTGGGCGGAGATTAGCCGACCGGATCAGGTTGTTTGGGTTTGTAAGTAAGTTGTTTGAAGTGAAGTGTTTGGGTTGTTGTTGTTATGACCCGCGCGGCCAGGCCGGCCGACCACTAAGCCACCTGAATCCATGTTTTAAACGCTTTCGCTCGGCGTCGGCTCACGGTACATCGGTCGCCGTCGCTGAGATCGAGGTCAATCGTGCCGTGGCGACCGTAGGTGAAACCCGCCAACAACTCTTGGGTGACGATTAGGGATCGGTTGACGCGTAAAAAACGGGGGTCCTGAATGTGATCGGCCAGGTACCCTAGCGAGAGAGTGCTGAGAAAGCGGCGCCCGCCACGTGTGAGCACACTGGTGTAGCGCTCTTTTTTCTCTAACTTCAACATGTCCTTAAGCCACACGATTTCGTAGCGGTCACAATGGAAACACACGATTTTCTGGAGCCCGGGTTTTGTTTCCGGCAAGTTCTGGACCCGTTCGCGTGTGTGCAAGGTTTCGCCGATGCGGGTCAAGCAGTGATGCAAGCGTCGCGGGTCCAGGGGCTTGAGTAGGTAGTCGACGGCGCGTACTTCAAACGCACGCGCTGCATACTCACCCGAGGTAGCGCTAAAAACAACCATCGGCTGGTGGGTCAAATGCGGCAACAGTTGGAAACCGTCGAGCTCGGGTGAACCGACGCCGGCAAAGACCACGTCCGGTTTACAGGTATTGATTTGGGTGACGGCCTCGACCGTATCTTGGCTTTCGCCAACGAGGCGGCCGTGTTGGTGGCGTCGGACGTATTCGCCCAGAAACCGGCGAGCGGCCGCGTCGCGATCAACGAGAAAAACGCGCATGGGTGGGGTAGGGGCAAGCCGAGTCAATGGTTTCCATCCTTAGTGCGAACCAATAGAGAATGAAATGAGAATTCGCGTGGGTTTTGTGTTAGTATTTCGTGAGCCGGGCGTGAGCGATTTGTTTGGGCGCGAAACACCTTGTTATTTTTTGTAAGGCTTGTAAATAAATAGCTTGCTTGGCTGGGGGGGTGCCCTCGGTAAGCGTGTCGCTATCCCATAATGGATAGACGTGTTTGTGGTAATAAAAGCGTAGAATTAGAATGATTAATAGAATGTTTTTTCTATGGAAAAAGCGGCATAATGGTGTCATCGCTTTGGTTGTAAAAGTGTGTTTTTCATCACGGGGCAGGCTTTAAATCTGCGAATTGGCTGATTCGAGCGTGTTAGCTTTTTCCCAAGAAACGCGATAAGCGCGCGGGTTTCGCGAAAACCACCGCGCTTATCGCGCTTCTTTGAATGACCTCGTCCCATAAAAAAAGGCGCCGTCCTACCCGGATAGCGCGCTTCTCGGATTAAGGTGGACGACGCCCAGAATTGAATAGGCTCGAGCGATTAGGCGAAGACGCGCGGGCCGGCGTTGCGCATCCATTCCCGCGATCTGTCCGCCGCCGGCGTCGCGACGGCAGTCTGAGTTTCGTTGCGCTCGGTTTGTTCCAACCAGGTCAGCGCCACTTCGCCGAGGTCCTTGAGCCAATCGGCCAGTTGGGCTTCATTGGCAATTTCCTGTGCCGGTCGAATCGTGACCAAGGTCAGAAAACCCGTTTCCGGATTAAGGCAGAACTTGGCGCCGGCCAATGTGTCACCCAGCCAATTCGCCGTAAGCGCTTGCTGGTAGAGTTTGAGTTGTTGCGCCGCGTCGGGCAGGACCACCGCCGCTTCCACAAATAAATAGCGGTCTTCCCAAATGCCTAGTAACAGGGAAATGCGCTCACTGTAATCGATAGAGAGGAGTCGGTCTTCGGTCAAGGCGTCGGCACCAAGGTCATTGTTTGCGATAAAGCCATACACCAAGTTGAGATAGTGCTTGCAGTAATCCATGTTGGTCTCCTCGTTTAGGCCCGTGGTGGTTTGGTATCACCCGTGTATTGAATCTGCGATTGGTGTTGGCACAGTTCCATGAAGTGCGTCTTCAACCTGTCCCAATTGGGGGGCCTTTGTTGGAGCTCGTCGTGGATGGCGTGTAGTAATTGGTGTGTGCGCGTTTCCGACCAGTGTTCCACACCCGCTTGGACGCGATCGGCTTCCATTAACTGGTTCATTTCATAGGACGGGCCTGCCACCGCATGCGGTTCGCCGATGTCTTTGGTCATGGCGTGCATCATGGTGGTCAGCGTTTCCCCGTGCTTGTCCATGTAACTGCCGAAGGATTGTTGCAGTTGGTCGGGTGGCACCTGGCGCACGGCATTGTGGTACAGGTTGAATACGTAACTGGTGGTGTTGGTACCCAACACCTCGGCGGCGACACCGGTTCGCAAGGCCTGCAGGGCAACCGGGCCGGCGTTTAAGCTCGCACCAATACCTGGCTCAAAGCGTACGAATTGCACCTGATAAGGGGTGTGCATCAAACCCGTTTGTTTGGCCTTGATCGTGATCGAAAATTGGCCCTGCGCCGCGAAGGTCGGCAGTTCGCCTAGCTCCAGTTGGTTGGCTGCTAAGAACTGCGTCAACGCGTTCAGGTCGAGCCCGCTGTGGAACGTCAGCCGATAGGTTTGGAAGCGGCCTTCGTTGTCGGGGTTACTGTCTTTCCAGTAGGTTTCGTCGATGCGCTCGTAACTGACGCCGACTTTGGTGGGCCCCACATCCAACATCATTTCGCCGCGTACCCGTCGCGAGGTGACGTAGCCGTCGTTGGTCTTTTTGGTGCTCAGCGTGCCCGCGTTGTTTTTTTCCAGCGCGTATTCCGGGTGTTTGAGCTGTTCCGTGCGGGCGCGCATCACCGCCAGGCCCGCTTTGGCCTGCGGTGACGATGTTTCCGTCAGCGAAGCTTGGTAGAGCCGGTTTAAACCCATCATGGTGTGGAACATTTGCCGGCGCATGCGGGCGCGGTCGCTGCGGCGGTTGAAGCGGGCGCGCATGCCGAATTGGACACCCATCTTCTTTTCCAGTTCTTTCTTGAGGCGTTTGGCGTTGGGGTCACCTTTGTCGGCTTGAATGACCGCGTCCGTGTAGGCCTGCCAGGTCACCATCATGTCGCGGCTGTGTTCCAGTAGGGCGGTGCGGTGATCGCTGAGCGCCGCCGGCTCTGGGGTTTCGCCCGAGCTTGCCAATGCGGTGATCTCGGCATGCCAGGCCGCCATTTCGGCGCGTCCGTCGACCTTGCCCTCACCACCGCCAGGCAGCTTGTAGTGGGCTTCTGCCGGCATTTTCCAGGCCTCGCGTGCTTCCTCCGGTGTCGCCGGCATGGCCGCATCCAGGCCGACCCGTTTGACCGCGCGTTTGCCGCCCGCGCGCACTTCCCCTTCAATTTTGGCGCTCGCCACGTTGCCCAAGCCCAAGCTGCCCGTCATTTTGAGGCCTAGATAACCCCCCGTTTCGATCTTGGGATTGGCGCCTTCGTGAACCCGCGTGCCCGCGTGGGGCAGGTTCAGCTTGGTGCGCAATGCGCGCAGGGCCTTGGCCGCCTCCTTGGGATCGGCTTTTTTGCGTGCCGCCGCCGCGTCTTTGGCGTCGACATCGATACCCAGGAAATTGCCGTCAAACAAGTTGTGGACCGAACACTGGCTGAGTACTTTGTCGGTTAAAAACTCGGCCATTTCTTCCAGGTTGCGGAACTTGGTGTTGCGGAACACGCGAATCGGCAGGGTGACACTACCGGCGACGCCTTCGGTGGCGCTGGAGACGCCCAGTCCGAAGGTAAAACCTTTTTGCAACACAATGTTACCGTCGTCTTTGACATAACCTTTGAGGTCGAATTTGAGGTCCAGCTTTAAGCCGGAGAGCGCTTTGTCGACGCCGCCGCCCAGTGAGAGCGTGACGCTGCGACCGGGGGTGTCGAAATCGGCCTGGTGTAATTTTTCCAGCAGGTCGGCTTTGAGCCCGGCGCGCGCTTTGAGAAAGCGCTCCTGGTGTTTAACCACGCGCATGGCTTCTTTGACTTCGGCCAATTTGGCCGCATCGGCGCCGTCCAAGGATGACCGGTGCGTGACTGAAAAATCGGTTGCATCGGACTTGCGGTGACGCGCATCTTCGGCCAGTTCCTCGCGTTCGTGCGCTTTGGATGAAAGCGCTTCTTGTTCTTTAACTTGCCCGTTGAGGACCAACTCTAAACTGGCGAACTCTTGATCCAGATCGTCCAGCTTGCCGATGATGGCCGAAAAGGCCGCATCGACCGCTTGGTTGAGACCGCCGAATTGCGGCTGCTGAAAATCGAGTTTGACACCGAGTTCATTGAGTTTTTGCTGTAAAGCCGTGATTTGTTTTTTTTCGGTTTTGTTGAGCGGAAGGCCCGCGTCGTATTTTTCGATGGCCGTGGCGCTCGCATCAACCATGGCGCCTAAGGCGTCCGCTTGCTGTTCCCAACCAGACATTTCGGCTTGCACTTCGTCCATTAAAGCCGTCGTTTTCATTAATTGGGCGGCCATTTTTTCGGCTTTGCTGTGCAGGGTTGCCGCCGCCTTGTCGTAAACCGCCGCTTCCATGTGTTTGGCCGTGCGCCGCAAGGCGTGGGCATCGGCGCGGCTGCTGTAATCGTAGGGTGTGCTCAGCACCACATTCACTTGCGCTTCGGTAAATTCGGCGAGCTTGGCCGGCCCCGCATTGGCCATTTCGTAAATTAAGCCAAGCACCCGTTCGCGGCCTTCGGGATTAGTCAGCGCTTTTTTGACCGAGTCCATGTTTTGTAAATGTTCTTGAATGGCCGGGCCCTGTTCGCCGCCAAGCCGTGTTGCCGCTTCCTGCAAGAAGGCTTGGGGTTCGATGTCACCGCCCGCCGCGTGTTCCATCATCGCCAACATCGCTTGGTTGCGTTCGGTTCGTTCGCGCGCGGTTACCGAACCCGCTTCGGGTTGGGTTGGCCTTGGCGGTGCGTAACGCGAACGGACCTCACCGGTCGGCCGACCTTTGTTGCGTCTGAAAAGGGCAAAACGGCTCTTTTTTTCTGCTTGAACTCTGTTTTGTTTGCCGCTGCGTTGCGCGACGGCCGCGCCGGCGGTTCTATTTGCGTCAATGCCACTCACGATTCCTTCCTTGATGCTGATTTTTTGCAGCACGAGGCCTTGGCTGCTTTGGGCTGCTTGGGATTGGCGCGGATCCGGCGAGTTTCCGCTTCACCAACCTGAACCAGCCGCCGATCATTGTGACCGGCGTCCGTGGTTGCGGCGCATCCAGTTGTTGCGAACGGCTGGAATCGCTGTCGCATGTGGTTGCCGTCCGGCGGCAAGTCCGGCTGCGTCATAGGCCTCACCCTGTGCTAGGATGACGCCGGAACCGAGCTGTAAAAGTAGGCCGGAACCGCCCCAGCGGCGGTTCTAGCCTTCTACGAGGGAGCGTGGCGTATGGCGAAGAAACCTTGGCGTTGGATTCATTTCGGCCGATTTCTGGCGGCGACCGCATTCGGCGCCGCTGCCTTGGCCGCGCCGCTCGCGGCACAAAGCGAAGCCGACGATGCGCGCGACGTGCTGGAGGAAATTACCGTCACCGCGCGCAAACGCGAGGTAGCGCTGCAGGAGGCGCCGATTGCCGTCGCCACCTTCGACGGTGACGCACTTGACCGGGTCGGCATTGTCAAACTCGACGACTTCAACAGCTTTGTGCCAGGTTTGCTTGTCGGCAAAAACGACGGTGCCGGTCGCGTTGTTGCCATTCGCGGCATTGGCTGGGAAACCGCACAAAACCTCAGCACCCAGCCAGGCGTTTTGGTCTATGTCGATGGCGTTTACATGGCTAATCCGCTCGCCTTGGGCATCGACCTCGGTGAAATCGAACGCGTCGAGGTTTTGCGCGGCCCGCAGGGCACCGAATTCGGCCAAAGCGCCACCGGCGGCGCGGTCAACATCATCACCAAAAAAGCCGTACTCGAACAACGCGACGGTTTTCTCGATCTACAGATCGGTGACTACGGCTTGGTCAACGCGCGCGCCGGCGCCAACATCGCCCTGGGGAATCGCGCCGCGCTGGCCTTTTCCCTGCAGAAACACGACCGCGACGGATATGCTGAAATTCGCGGCGGCGCACTTGACGGCTACGAACTGGATGACGCCGATTCCGCCACCGCGCATCTCTCGCTTAAATGGCGGCCCCAGGACCATCTACAAGTTGAACTGGGCGCCTTTTGGCAAGACGCCGACCACCACGGCGCCGCCCAAAAACACATCGCCGACCCCAACCCCGATGCACGTGAACTCACCCAGGATTCGCCCGGTACCTTTGTGCTTGAGAACCTGCACCTGCGCGCCGTGGTGCAGTGGGACACGCCCTGGGGGTTCAGCCTGAAATCGCTGACCGGCGTGCAAAACCTCGATAAACAACAGAGCCTGGATGGTGATCGGCTGACCAGCGATTTGACCGCCGTAAATCTGACCGGCTTTTTCCCCGCCAACTTCGATTACTTGCCTTACTGGGACAATAACAGCGAAGCCTTTAGCCAAGAGGTGGCGTTAACCGGCGGCAACGCGCAAATGGATTGGGTTTTGGGTCTGTACTATTTCGACCATGAAAACGACAACGACTTCCTGGAAGCCGTTGGTCCGGGTTCTGTTGAAGATTTCCGTGAGCAGCTCGACAACCCGGGCCCGGACACCCTGCCGCCGTTTCAGGCGCCGCTCGAATTTGTCGAGACCCGTGTGGTAACCCGCGAGGACAGTGCTGTTTACGGTCAGGCGACCTACCGTTTCAGCGACCGGGTGGCCGCCACTCTGGGCGCGCGATACCAGCGCGACAAGTCGCGTGATCTGGCCACCCAGTTCTGGTTCATCGACAGTGAGCAGGTCTTGGTCGATAACGAACTGACTTGGAAGGCCGGTCTCGATTTGCGCCTCGCCGATAACCGCTTGCTGTATGTCTTGCTGTCGACCGGCTGGAAAAACGGCGGCAACAATCCTGGCGCACTCAATGGTGCCTTGCAGGTGCCGCTACAATTCGCACCCGAAGCGGTGACCGCGCTGGAAATCGGCTCAAAAAACACCTTCGCCGGTCGCCGTGGCCGCCTCAACCTGACCGCTTACTACTACGATTACAGCGATTACCAATTCATCCAAGAGGATCCGGTGCCATTCGCCGGCGGCACCGGCAACATCCCATCGGTAAAAATCTACGGCCTGGAAAGCGAATGGGGTTTCCTGCTAGGTGAGGCCTGGCGCGTCGACGGCTTTTTGGCCTTGGCCGACGGCGAAATCGATAGCGACCTGCTCGTGATGGACACCGTCGATTTCCTCAACTCAGGTTTTGGCCGTTTCACCGAAACCGGCGTCGCCGACCGGGCTTCCTTGAGTCGCAACCTGCGTGGCAACACGCCACCCAAGCTCGTTGAAACCAGTGGCCGCCTCAGTTTGGCCTACCACCGTCCCGTTGGTGCCAACTTACTGCGCGCGGGTGCCGGTGTGGTTTATCGCGGCGAGTACCAATACCGCGTGTTCAACAACCCGACCACCGACAGTGTGCCGGCCTACACCATCGCCAACATTCACGCCGCTATGGATTTCAAGGCACTGACAGCAACCTTGGCCATCACCAATCTCACCGACAAAGACGGCGTCAACTCGCGCTTTTCCAATCCCTTCGGTCTGCACACCACCAGCGAAGAATTCATCCCACCGCGTCAAATCAGCTTGCGCCTGCGTTACGCCTTTTGATCTCTGTAACCATGCTAGCGATTTTTCCCCGGCGTCGCCTTCACCTCTTTTGTTTTGGCTTAGCCGGTAGAGGGCAACTTTGCGTGAAAATGATCGCGTGTTAAGCGGCGGCGCAGTGCTGGTTTTTTTGTTTTAAGTTGTTTTATTGGAAGTGTTAAGCGGGGGGATGCACGCTTGTGATCCCGCTGTTGTTTTATCATGGACTAGATTGTCGGATCGAACTAATTGTGATCGCTGATAGGTGGTTTTTTGGTTAATGCTTTTGAAATTTCTAATGATGATGGGTTTTTGCGAATTCTGTTGACGGATATAGAATCGCTTGATAATTTATCTTTTGGCCTATTCGTATTTATTTTTCTTTGGGAATTTAAGGGTGATTTTCTATATGTTTAAGGTGGTTATTTAGGTGTTTCATCGTGCAGTCTGTGTATGTGTTTCTATACCTTTTTATGTTTTACTTTTGAATTGTACTTCTCAGCCAACTTCGCATCGGTACTTTTCCCCATTAGAAGAATTTGTTTTTGTATCCGACGTTGTTTCGCAGGAGGAAAACCCTTTGATGGACATGCCTGTTCTTTCAGAGCAACGCATCGAGGCGATTTCGCAAGCTGAAACAATGCGAGACCTACTACCAACCATCGCCTTTATCCGCCTCGAGGTTACGCCTGACTCTGTGGTGAGTGAAGTTTCAGGTTTACTCGCAAATGACGTCTATTTGTATGTTTTGGATCGAAACCAAAATATAGTTTTTCAATTTACACGAGATGGCGCCTTTGTGCGGCGGGTTATGGAAAAAGGGGAAGGCCCGGGGGAGCTGGAAAGTGGCAGCTACTTATCGAGACACGCTGATGGAATTGCCGTTTCAGACAACCGCAAGAGTTGTATCTTTCTGTATGATGACCAAGGTCGTCTTGAAAAAACACTGAACACTTATCGAAAGCGTTACTTGCCCAACGGACCTTTTGTGTTCCTGGATAAACAAACGCTGCTTTTGGCGAATGTACCTTCGCATCGTGCCGAAGCACCTGCGCATATTGTTCTCGCGATTGACGAAACCATCGTCAGTCCGTTGTTTGGTTTTGGTCGTCGTCATCCAGGTTTAACAGCGGCAATGGCAAAAGGCATTGTCCCGCGATGTTCGTTAGAAAATGTGGCGCGGGTGGGTGAGACTTTGTGGATTGGAAACGGCTGTGAGTCACAAATTGAAATTTACGATTATCAGGGGCGGCTTCTGAAAAAATCGGTTCGCCCCTTAAATGGATTGAGGTTGGATGATTATGAGACGATAAATTTGAAAGATAGAAAGGAGCGGATGAAACTTGAGGACAAATCAAGCAATCACATCATTCTCCCTGTAGAAGACGTCGTAATTGTTGGGACATTTTCTGTTGATAAGGTTTATTTCAGGATTTTTGATCGCGCAGGAAACCAAATCAGGGAAAACATTGAGGCCGACGATACACATTGGCCATTGCTTTATAGTGATGGGAGTGAAGTATTTGGTGTATTTGATGCTGATGTTGAATATGTTCAATATTATGAGAATTATCTCTCTTCGCAAGAGCTGACTTTGCTTAAACAATCAGGATGGAAACCAAATGATTTTTTTAATGACAATCCTTACATAGTGGTGAGTCAACTTGCTGATAGATCGGTGCCTGCGGCGGTGGACCAAAAAACAAGAAATTACTCTAAGTGATTCTTGGCGGTGGGGTTCTGATCTTTTTGGTCCGGCATATTTCGAGATTAAGTTTATGGCAATAGTAAAACCTAGACTAAGCGATTCTTGGCAGCGAAATCGCACAATCTGTTGGGCTGCAATGTCTCGTGAAAATGATCACCGTACTGCCGGCACGCAGCGTGCGCGATCCCGGTGCGCTTTTTCCAAAACTTTTCACACCAACATTTTGAGCGATTTCATCCACCCGAATCACTCAATTTGGGTAAAAAAGCGCCAAAAGCAATCCTGGATTTTGTCAAGGCGTTGAATACGCTTGGTTTGCGTGAACCTATCAGGCCCTAACCTTATGCTGGGATTGGGGGCTGGTCGTTTTTGCCAGACTCTGCCAAAAGTCGGTTGCTTGGCGCGCGCCTGCGGCTGGCGAAGGCGCCGTCGCGCCTAGTGGGATGGAAAAAGCCGCGCGTCCAGCAGGGTGCACGCCACAATGAAGCTCCAGGCTAGGGTGCGTGGCCAATTGGTGCGCACCAAGCGCTGCAACAGTTCGCGGTCATGGGCGCCTTCGGTCAGTTGCGCGTGAATAGGGACCGACAAAAAGAAGGTGCATGCCCAGCAGACAGCCGTCAGCAGTGCGACCAGCCAGGTTAACAGCGTGCCGACAAGGACGCAGCGTGTGCCTACCACGACGACCTGCGCCAACATGAGTGGGACCACTACGGTAGCAATTCGGCCGGTATAGTCCTGATGCCAGGCTTTTAGTTGGGCTTGGTCGATGTGCTGGAAGCTGGGGTAAATAATGCGTTGCACCAGCCAGATTAAGCAACACAGAGCCGAGTCAATCCCGATCGCGATGAGCCACAAGTGTTCCATTGATTCACCTACCAAGTGCGCCCATTTTACACCGCGAGCTACCTCACTAAAAATGGGCGTGGGTTCCGTGGGGCTAGGCGCTTCCGATAGCGACCATGTCAGCATTGTCTGTTAGGGCACAGCTTGGAATCCACTTGGTCCCGAAAAGAGGGACAGGTGCGGTTTAATTTGGTTTATGTCCCACGACCAGTGCTTTTTCTGGTCTTGACCCCCATTGCCGCGGTCCCACATTTGGTGGGTTCAACGGGATACGACAAGAAGTGACGGGATAAGGGGACGGTCGGCGAAGCCTGGGTCGGCGCTGGTTTGCAGCAAAAAAAGGGATCGTGGCACGAAAGGTGGCGATCCCTTTTTCCATGGCCGGGCCTACTCGCAGTTGGATTGAGCCAGGGTGTTCGTGTGTTCGGCGACAATGGCATAGGTGCCGTCGTCCGCACGACGGATTTTGAGCTGGTAGCCGGTGTCGGTATAGCATTTCATGGAAGCATAGCGGTCGGCTTTGATGGTGGCCAAATCGCCGTCAATCGTGATCACGACGTTGCTGAAGGTACTGACGTCGTTGCGCGTCTTGGCCGCCGGCAAGGACGCCGCCAACAGTGGGCGCCACTGCGCGCCGGTTAAACGCAGTTCGCGTTTGGGTTGGCTGGGGTAGGTGCGCGTCATGGTGATTTCGGCGTTTTCGTCGTACAAGGCGACGACCTTTTCATCGAAGGTCTTAAACAGCGTTTGATACGTCTCAAAAAAGACTTGGGCCGAGGTTTCGTCGGCATCTTTGGCCATAGCGAGCGGCGTATTGGCCAGTACGATAAAGAGCAACAGGTTGACTTTGAGAAATAAATTCATGATGGGTCCTTATATCTAAACGAAGCGACTCATTTAGGTTGAATTGGAAGAATCGAGATACAGGCGGGAGCTTAGCATTTTCGGATTTCCGACCACAATCCCCAAAGATGCATCAGGTAAGGCCGGTCAATCGCAGCGCTTCTTCGGTTTAAGACCGAAGGGCGCCTGTGGTGGTGTCCTTGGTGAAGTTTTTGTTGGGAAAAGTGCGAAGTTTTTGGGTTTGGTCAGCCGAATCGGTTCGGCCTTGCGTGTTGTTTAGGTGACCTATCAAACCAAAACGACGGATGTCTCTGGATATCAAAGGTGAACGTGAGGTGAATTGACATGAGGAAAATGTCAAAGGAACAAACAACTATCAGCCATTATTTGCGCGATGTCGGCAGCCGTTTGGGAATCGCCGACATGGCTTTGGATGAGCGGGGTCTTTGTGTGGTGCAAGTTGAAGGCGTGGGCCGGATTCGCATCGAGGTACCCGCTGCAAGTACCTTTTGCTACTTGGCGGTGTCGCTCATGCAGGTGCCGGCGGCCGGCGCTGGACGAGATCGCTTGCTTACAAAAGCGATGACCATGAATTATTTTGGCAAAGACACGCAGCACGCCACGCTGTCGCTTGATTCGGAAAGCGCGATGCTTTTTCTACATGCGGCTTTTGCGATCAATACATTGGACGCACGCCTCTTGGAAAACATTCTGTGCAATTTCCTGGACGTGGTCGGCACGGTTCGGGCTGAACTCGAAGCCCCGCTCTTATCACAGGCCCAAAAGGCCGCCGCGCTCACGGACGCCGATAGGGCCGTCAAAGCGGTCTCGCCGTTGATGGGACGAGACCGTGTGGGCAGCTTTGCTTAGGTGTCGCCCGATGGCTGAATTAACGCATAAAACCCTGGGTGGTGGTAAGCACAGGGTTCGACCTCGCGCGATGCAACATCCTTAGGATGGCTTTGTGGCTGCCGAAATCCAACACCCACTAAAATATAGGAGGTACCCTTCATGCCGATAGGCAATCCTCAACCGATAGCAAATAATCCTCAACTCAACGCGGTCCGCCAACAGATGGCGGCCCACCTTCAGGCGCGGCTGCCAGGCGGTGGCGCCGGCGTTCTCGCCGGTCAAGTGCCGACAGCGCCGCCGGGTATTCGCGGCTTAAACGGACCGCCGGTGGCGCGGCCCATTCGCGCGTCGACAGGGGCGCTTCAGTTCCGCGATTTTGCCGCTTTTCAACAACATTTACAGCAAGAAGTGCAAAATCACCCGGCCGGCACACCGGCGCATGCGACGGCGCAACGCAACTTGCAACGGGCCGAGGTGCTTTATCGCCACTATCGCTTGGGAAATGACGTGGACGGCCCGCGCATTTTGCACCGTCGCGGCCAGCAACCGCAGGAAATGTACCGCAATACGGCCTCGCACTTTGAGGGCTGGACCCGAATGGAAGGTGGTGGCACGCCAACTGGAAACGTGCCCATGTTGCAAGCGACGCCGCGCATGAATGAAGCTTATGCCAACGCTGAACGGCATGGTTTTGTGTACAATCCGCTCGGTGTCCAAGCGCGCTTGGTCGCGGAGCAACCGCCGCCGCCGCCCGGTGCGGCCGCCGCCGGCGGCGCTCCGGCCGCCAATGTCGATGCGGCCCACGATATGCAGTCCAACTTTGCATGGTTGATGGGTGCAATGCACAACGGCGAAAGTTTTGATTTGGTGGGGCCGGTGACGCAGCCGAGTGTCGAACGGGGCAGCACGCCTGGAGAAGCTTCGGCGTTGCTGCGTGAGGTGCGCGCGCTCGTGGCCCATGGCTATGTGGTAACCGGTGTGCGCCAAGGCCTGGGTGGTGTGCCCATTATCAGCATGGCACCCGGTCCAGGCTTCAATCCGGCCAATGTGACGATGGCGAGCCTTAATGCGGCCGCACCGGTGACCATGCCGACCGCCGGCGAATTACAAAACCTGACCAACATGGGTTTGTACGATGCCGGCTTTGACGCTTCGCCGGAGGCCCTGGCGGTGAACACCGCCAATGAGACGATGACGCGGTTGGAACGCGTTGTGGCGACACGTGAACGCAATGGCGGCACGGTGGACCGCAATGATGCTACGCAGCGTCGGAACATTACGACCTGGTCCGGCGGCAACCGCATCAATGGCGACAACCCGATTTTAAACCCGCCGCAGCCGCCACCGGGTGAGGACTAAGTCCGGTTCGGTTAGCGACAGCAAGACCAACGATTTTTTGGTTCGAAGGGACGTGAGGGCAGGGGATACTGCAATCACGTCCCTTTGTTTTTTTGGGACCGAAAGGCGGGCTTTTTGCGTGTTTCGAGCGCCGGCCGATAGCGTCGGCGATTCGCGCAACACGCCTTCTTCTTGACGGCTGCCTTGCCACGATCCTCATTTTTTTTAAAAAAACCTTAACGGATTTTCCTCTGAAAAACACGTTAGATGGAAAGGCCTTGCGCCCGTTTCCCTTTATGGGTCGCGGGTTGGTTGCCAACCGGCCCGCCAATCGTTGCCGAGCGGGGTCGCTAGATCGATTTATTGTTCACGAGGAACCGTCATGATTGTGCTTAACTGCCCCCATTGCAAAAAACCGGCAAGCTACGAGGAAACCGAGCCGGCGACCTTAAACTGCAGCCTTTGCGGTGAATCTTTTATAAGTATGGGCCGGCTACCCAAACCCGACTGGTCGATTGACATGGGCCCGCGCGACTACGACGGACCCCTCAAAATCGTGAACCTGCCCAAACGCGCCTGTGGTTATTGCGGTCGCGTCTGTAAGAAAAACGAATACGCGTGCGGCCGCTGTCTTTGCGACCTCAACCAAGTCGCCACGGTTAACCTCAAACGTTGGATGATGGACTTGGATGTCGATCCCGATCCCAACGTTGTCTGGGCTTATCTGGCTCTGGCCGAGCTGGACATCAGTGAAAACGAGGCGTTGCTGCGCTTGCTGCGCCTGCAACCGCGTACGGCACGCGAGATGGGCGCTTCAGTGGCGCTGGCCGAACGCATGAATCCTCTCGAAACGCCGCCGCGCTCCGAAGCGGCGGAACGCGTGTTGGCCGAGGAACGTGTCGAGGAATTCGAGGCCGACGATTCCTGGCGCGAAGAAGCCATGACGGCCTCGTTGAACGGCCGCATCGCTTATCTGTTCACCCTGGGTTTTCTGTTTTACGTGGTGACGGCGGCGGTGGGCTTGGGTTTGGTCGCGGTGGGTATTGGTCTCCTGGTTTACGGCCGCTGGGCACTGCTCAAACTCGTCATTGTGGCGCTTTCGGTCGGCGGCGGCTTGCTGTGGGCGATTTTGCCGCGTTTTGACCGCTTCCGGGCGCCGGGCCCCGAGTTAACCGATGCCGACCATCCCAAATTGTTTGCCGCCATCCGCGAGATCGCCGCCAAAACCGGGCAGTCCGAACCCGATCACGTTTACGCCGTGCCCGAGGTCAACGCTTTTGTGGCCACGCGCGGCGGCTTACTGGGTTTCGGCGGCAAAAAAATCATGGGCCTGGGCTGGCCGTTAATGCAGGCGCTGACCGTCTCTGAATTTAAAGCGGTGTTGGCACACGAGTTTGGCCACTTCCACGGCGGCGACACCAAACAGGCCCCGCTGATTTACCGCATTCGCGAAGCGATTGGGCGGCTGAAGATGCGTTTCCAGGAGGAAGAAACCCATTCCTGGTTCAACAAACCCTTTAATTGGTTTGCCGACCACTTCCTGGCGCAAAGCCAACTGGTTTCGCGCCGCCAAGAATACAACGCCGACGCCTTGGCCGCACAAATCCAAGGCCCGACGGCGTTGATCAACGGTTTGCGCAAAATGATGGGTGTCAGCAAAGCCTTCCATCACTATTACCAAGACGAAATTGCGCCGATTCTGCGCATGGGCATGCGCGTGCCCATCGCCGAAGGTTTTAGCGGTTTTCTCGAAAGTGAAAGCACGCAGCAGCAAATGGCGAAGGACACCGATTTCTCGCAGTTCGAAACCGACGCCCACCCGTACGACAGCCACCCGCCGACCGGGTACCGCATCAAAAACGTGGCGCGTTTTGACGAACCGGCAACGCCGCCCGAAACC
Source organism: Holophagae bacterium (assembly GCA_030429565.1). GTDB lineage: Bacteria > Acidobacteriota > Holophagae > Acanthopleuribacterales > Acanthopleuribacteraceae > Acanthopleuribacter. Next base: position 72,559 of record JAUIFE010000025.1, read on the forward strand.
GACAGCGCGGTCACCTTGTTGGGCGATCTCGCCTTACTGGAGCAGGCCACGCTGGCGTTTTACTTCGAGGAAGAAGGCACGCGCGATTACCCGTTGATCGCGTGGGATCAGGTCGCCGAACGTTTTTATTTGCCTTATTGGCAAGAGTACCTCCATCACTTTGCGGCCCGCTTTAACGATGTCTGTTTGGGTGATTTACCCGAACTGTACCGCGACCCGCACGCGTTGCTGTCGACGTGGGAGGCCAACCTAGACGACATGACGCAGGAGGAGATGGCGGATTTGTTGGTGTTCCCGTTTCGCTGTGCGTTGGGTTTGGCCCTTGCCGGTCAAGGTTGGGCGCTTCGTGCCGTCCCCGGCGAACCTTTGACGGCGGGCAAGGATGGACGAACGATTGACCTGCACGACCTGGCGACCGGCGTGCGCCAAAACGGCGACGATGCCCTGTGGGCGGAACTCGTTGCGGGTACCGATTTGGCCAAAATCAAAGTCAACGACTTAGGCGCGCCGGAGAAGCTTGAAAACAAACGCAAGCACATGCAGTTGCACACCAAAAAACCCACCGGCCGGGCCTTGTTGCGCTTCGAGGATTTGTCGAAGACGGCTTATGCGGCGCTGCTGTTCTGGACCCTTGCCGGTGGTTTTTGGTTCATGGATCCGGCGATGGGTTGGTGGTTGATCGGTGGGTGCATCATCATCCCTTTCGCCTTGGCCGTTAGTTTGCCGGCGCGACGATTCCTGCGCGCGCGGCATGGCATTGGGCATTGGGTCATCGACGACGAAACGGTGATGTTCACCGCCAACAACCGCACGACGCGCATTCGGTTCAGCGAAATTCAACAGCTCCACATGCGTCGTGTGGACTTGGACATGAACGAAGCCGGCGTGAGTACCTGGTGGTCTTTTGATATCAAAGCGGCAACGGCGCGTATTCGCGTCAATCACTATCGCGACGCCGGCCGACACGGGGCGTTGGTGGAAGAAATGGCCGAAAGGCTGGGCGAATGGCGTGCGGCCCGTTGGGCAAAGGACATCGAAAACGGCGGCCGCATCGTCGGCGAGGGCTGGCAGGTGACGCGTGACGGGCTGCAACCGGCCGGTCAAACCAACGCCATTCCGTGGGATGAACTGGCAACGCCGAACTGGGTGAACCATAAAGTTGTATTTCACCGTCGTGGTCAAGTGGAACCCGTATTCACGACGCCGCACGACGGCCCCGACAGTCTCACCCTCATGCGGCTCGGTGAGCTGCTTGCCAAGTGCGAAGGACCGACCTCGGCCTTTGGCAAATTCCAAGGCATTGGGCCATGCCGTGGCGGCTGGGGTTTCAGAATACTGGTTGGGTCGGCCATGGCCTGTGTCTTGTTGGGTATGTTTTTGTTTGGCGCCGTGCTGAAAAATGAGGCCGCCGCCTTTCACGTGCCGCTGGGGACGTTGTCGCTCGCTGCCGGTGTGGCCTTGGCCTTTGCCGCTTACCGGGCCCGTCGCGCACGCAAGGTTGACGTGTACGAAAATGGCCTTCGGCTGAAGGGTTTTTTCGGACCCAAGGCGCTGTGTTATGACGATTTAATCAGTACGCGATTCACGCACAACGAATCTGATGATGATGATGATGATGGATGCGTCACCGTGTGGTTGCGCAGCGTCGACCAACAACTGACGTTGGTGATTGACGAGGTGCAGAAAAACTTCATCGACAGTTTGGTCCACGGCAGTGCGATGGCCGTCGCCCGCAACGTTTATCCTCAACTGGTGGGCGGTGCTCCGTGGCATTGGACAGGCGGGCTCTGGATTTCGGAGGACGGTTTGACCCACGGCGAGGACAAGCGGTTTCACATTCCTCTCCAGCACCTGGTTTTTGAGACGGAGGGCGGCGATCCTTTGGTGCTGCATGCGGAACACTCGGGCGTGTTTGCGCGTTATGACCCGCAAAGTGTCAACGGTCTCGTCGGAATCTATCTCGTCCAACGCTTGCAAGAGGCGGCTCAAAAAGCAGCGCAGGCTGAAACGCCGGTGTGCCGCGTGTCTTGATTTCACCCGGGTTCTTTAAGAACCGCTTCAGTTGATCAGCAGCTCTGCCAACATGGGGCGTCTGGCCTTGGGCAAACTGTGCGCTTGTGCCGTCGTGGGCATCGCGGCCAAGCGCGGCACGCCGTGATGACAGCGTCTCATTTTTTAAAAAACGTGTTTCTCGAGGGGGGAGCGTCAAGCAAAAAGGCGTGTTAACCGATTTTAATAGGTACGACCCTTTTTTGAACAACCTGATTAGCATTCAGCCCTAGCAGCGCGATTACCCGCGCTGCATTGGTTCAAGCATGCGCCGGGTATTCATCAGGTAATCGAGGTTATGTGATGATCGTGCTCAATTGTCCCCACTGTGGCAAAACGCAAACGGTTGAAGCGGGGGATCCGACGACACTGGTTTGTCGTCACTGTGGTGAGTCCTTTATCAGCATGGGGCGTTTGCCAAATCCCGACTGGACGATTGACCTGGGCCCGCGCCAATACAATGGCTCTGTGAAAGCGACCTTCTTGCCCACGCGGGCCTGCGCCTATTGCGGTCGCTTCTGCGGCAAGCAAGATGTCGTTTGCAGCCGATGTTCGTGCGATCTCCAACAAGTGGCGACCCTGAACCTCAAGCACTGGGTGATGCAGCTTGAGGTGGAACCCGACGCCGGTGTCATTTCCGCTTACCTTGCCTTGGCCTACCTTGACATCAGTGAAAACGAAGCGCTTTTGCGTTTATGGCGACTTCATCCACGTATTGCACGCGAGATGGGGGCCACGGTTGCGCTTGCTGAAAGCATGGCTTACCTAGAACCGCCGCCACGTCGTAAACCCAGCCCACGCAATCTTGCCAAAAACCGGCCCGAGGCATGGGTGGCGCCCGACGAAGGTTGGCAAGATGAAGCACTCGGCGCGCCGCCACGCGGCGCCATTCTGTACCTTTTTACCTTAGGCGCCTTGTTTTATGTGTTGTCAATGGTGCTCGGCATCGGCTCGTTGGTTGCCGGCTTTCTTTTGGCGATGGAAGAGGGTCTTGAGTGGATTGAGGGATCGGTCTTCCTCCTGGTGGCCGGCGCTGCTTTGTTGCTTGGGACCTTGCCCCGTTTTGACCGTTTCCGCCCACCTGGCCCTGAGCTGAACGAGGCCGATTACCCACGGTTATTTACCGCCATCCGCGAAGTGGCCGCCAAATTGGGCCATGGGGTACCGGCATCGGTGTACGTGATGCCGGAGGTCGACATTTTTGTTGGATTCCGCGGCGGCATGTTGGGGTTCGGTGGTAAACAGGTGATGGGGCTGGGGTGGCCGTTCCTGCAGGCGCTCACTATTTCGGAATTCAAGGCGATTCTGGCACACGAGATGGGGCACTTTGATGGGCGCGATTCCGCTTTCGGTCCGCGCATTTACCGTATTCGGGAAGCGCTGGGACGACTGGTAATCCGCTTCGAGGAGGAAGCGGACCCGATTACCAGGCTCTCCTTTTCTTTCTTTTCCTATCTGTTTATCGAGCACAGCGCCAAGGTTGCACGCAGGCAGGAATACCATGCCGACGCCTTAGCCGCGCAGCTTTACGGACCCTCCGTGTTGATCACCGGCCTCAACAAGAAGGTGGGTGCGCGTGAGGCCTTTGATTTTTACGACGATGACGAGATCGCGCCGATTTTGGAAATGGGGCTGCGGGTACCCGTGATTAACGGTTTCGCGAAGTACCTTGCGAGTGGATCCCAAAAGGAAGAGCTTTTGACCGCGCGGGATTTTTCCCAATGCTTTAGCGATGCCCATGCCTTCGAAAATCATCCGCCGACCGGTTACCGCGTCAGCAATGTATTGCGTTTCGCCGACCCGAAAACGGCCACCGAAGACGGCTGTGCGGCCATCTTGTTGGGTGACCTGACCGTATTAGAACAAGCCATGCTGTCGTTTCATTCTGATGAGGCGGGGGTGCTTGATTTTCCGTTAGTGCTTTGGGACGAGTTAGGGGAACGTTTTTACGTGCCCTATTGGCAGGGCTATTTGCACCAATTCCGAGCGCGTTTTGAAGGATTGTGTTTGGGCGATTTACCCCGGCTCTACCGGGATCCTGAGCCTTTGGTTGCCGGCTGGGACATCGATTTGCGCGATAAAACCCAGGACGAAATGGCCGACTTACTGATGTACCCGTTTCGGAGTGCGCTGGGCGTGGCGCTGTCGCAGCGAGGTTGGCGGGTTCAGGCTGTTCCGGGTGAGCGGTTACGCGCCGTCAAAGAAGGGACGTTTCTCGATTTGTATGATGTGGTCAATCAGGTTCGTTTGGATGCCGACGATCCGCTGTGGGCCGAAGTCGTCGTTGCGACCGGCCTTGCTACGGTGAAATTAACCGATTTAGCCGATCCTGAACAATTAGACAATCACCGCAAACGCAAGCAGTTGCAAACCAAGAAACCACCATTGCGGGCCTTGTTCGAAAAAGGTTACGGTAGCATTTTGGGTTGGTGTGTAAGCGTGGGCTGGACGCTCGCCTTGGGATTGGTGTTTTCCGATACCGAAATCGGCAAGTGGTCGGCGACTTTTTTGTTTTACCTGCCTTTCGCCGTGGCGACGGCGTTGCCCTTGCGCCAATTCCTCATGGCGCGTCGTGGGATCGGGCATTGGGTGATGGACGATCGCGCCGTCACCTTTACCGAGGGCCGGCAATCCACGACGATTGATTTCATCGACATAGAGCGACTCAGGATGCGGCGGGTCACCGTCGGTGCGAGCGCCCGTGAAGCAGGCACCTGGTGGACGATAGTCATTACCTCGGCTCGCGCCACGGTTCATATCAGCCACTTCCGTGAGGCCGGTCGGCGTGGCCGTTTGGCCGAAGAGATGATTCATGAGCTTGGGATACGGCATGCTGAAATCTGGCGCGAAACCATCGAAGACGGTGGCCGGGTGGTGGGTAAAGGCTGGGAAGCTGACAACGACGGCTTGCGTGTCGGTACTGGGTCGACGACCATTCCTTGGCACGAACTGGCTAAACCGGAATGGTTTGAGGATCTGATTGTGATTCACCGTCGCAACCAAGTCGAACCGGTGTTGGCGTTGCCACACCAGGTTCCCGAAGCCCTGACCCTGTATTGGCTCGGTCGACAGCTCGCCCACCTTGAAGGCCCCACTTCCGCGCTTGGCCCCTACAAAGCTGTGGCGCGTCGCCGCAATGGCTTTGGCGTATTGATGTTGGGTGTTTTTTCGATGATCGGTCTGTTCTTCGGTCTCATGTTTTTTGGCCAGGTCAAACAAGCGGAAACCGGCGATTTCTACATGCCGCTTTTTGTGTCTATGACCAGCATGGGTCTGATTTGCGGCATAGCCGCCGTGGTGATCCGTTTTCGCGGCAAAATCTACTTATACGAGAATGGGGTTCGTTTGCGGGGCTTGTTCCGTACTCAAAGCCTTTCTTTCGACCAGCTCACCGCCGCCCGTTATACCTGTGCCCCCAACGGCGGAAAGCTAACCACGGTTTGGTTGCGTTCTGCTCGGGTTGCTATGAAGTTCAAGTACGGTGGTTTGGATGATCCCTTTATCGAAGCCATCGTTCAAGAAAGTGCCAAAGGCGTTGCGCGCAATGCGTTTGGGCCAGTTCTACGGGGTCAGGAATGGCACTGGACCGGTAAGCTGTATATTTCCCGCGAGGGCCTGGTCCAAAAGGGGCGCAAGCCGTTCAAGATTCCACTGCGCCACGTCGACTTCGATCAAGAGGAGGACGGATTCTTGGTTTTCCACGATGCTGACCACGAAACATTTGCTTATTACCGGCCGAACGATGAAAACGGCTTGGCCGGCGTGTACTTGGTGCGCCTGCTGCAAGAAGCCGCCGAATCCTAACGCGCTGCTTAGGTTGCTGGGGCGGCCTCGTTGACGGCTTGGGTGAGTTGTTTGGCGAGTTCGGTGACGTGCGGTGGTTGGAACATCGACAGGTGGCCGCCGCCGCATTCGTAGATGCGTGTTTCGCGCACGAGCGCCTTCCAGCCGTAGCTGGGATCGTCGGCGAGCTTGGGTGGGACCTGGCCGGCGCGGTTGCGCGGCACGCCGTCGCGCGCTTTAAACAGCGTGACGGTCAGGTCGTCGTTGGCGGCGGGTTGGTAGTTGGCGAGGTTCGCGGGGGTTGCGCCTTGGTGGCCGCCGGCGAGACGGTCGAGGCGGGCGAACTGGGCACCGTCGCGACCTTGGCCGCGATCAATCACGTCCTGTTCAAAGCGGCTACCAAGGCCGTGGATGTCAAACAAACCAAGGAAGTTAACCTTGTGGCCGCGCGCTTGTAACAAGGCGGCACATTCGTAGGCGATCCAACCGCCCAGGCTGTGCCCTGCCAGCAAGATCGGTGCGCCCGCCGCGACCTTTTCGATGTCGGGCACTATTAAGGCGGCGATGTCGGCGATGGATCGCGGCTGTTGTTCGAAAACCCGTGCGTAGGCCACGCCGTAAACACTGTGCGTGATCGCGCTTGCGCATACCAATGCACCGAAGTTCGCCACATCACCCAAACCACCTGGCAACAAAAACAAGGGTGCGCCCGCGCGCCCTTGCTTTAACGGGCGCACAACGCCCTGCTCGGGCTGTTGCCGCGCAATCCAAGCCGCCAGCGCCGCCGGGGTGGGCGCATTTTCCAGTTGCGTGACCGACAGCTCACAGCCGGTTTGTTTATGGATCTGATCGACGACCTGCAAGGCGAACAGCGAGTCGCCGCCGAGGTCGAAAAAGTCGTCGTCGCCGCGTGGCTGCGGACATTGCAAGACGTCGGCCCATACGGCGGCGATGGTTTTTTCCAGATCGGCACGGTCCGTTGTGGTTAACACCGCTTGCGGTTTCTTCGGCGGGTGCGGTGCGGCGGCGGCTTTTAGCGGTGGCTTGGGTTCTTGCACGCTGAGGTCGTCGTTGCGTTGCGCTAGGAACACTTGAATGCCCGAGCCGGCGGGCAATAGCGCGCGTGGGTTCTGCCAGGGTGCTGTCTGCAGCAGGGTCGTCCATTGCGCGCTGTCGAGTTCTAATTGGGTGCGCCCGTCTTTGAAAGCATGCCAGCCGGCGAGACCGCCAAAGACCAGGTCGGCGAAACGCGAACGGGTGGTGCCTTCCAACAAACAGAGCAGGGCGCCCGGGGCGGCGAAGTCGGCGACGCGCTGCAAGGTGGCGGGCAGGTCGGCGGCGGCGTGCAGCACGTTGGCGGCTAGAATCACGTCGAAACGGCGGCCCGCAAGAGCGCCGCTTGTCGCGGGCTGTTCCATGTCGAGCAAGGCGTATTCAACGAATGGGTAGGCGGCAAAGCGACTTTTTGCGCGGTTGAGGAAATGGCTGGAAACATCGGTGAAACAGTAGGAAACGCGTTGCGGGTCAAGCTCGGGCAGAACGGTGGCGCTGGTGGCACCGGTGCCCGCGCCAATTTCCAAAATACGCAGCGGCGCGGCATCGGCAGACCGTTGCATGATTTGGCGCAGGGTGCGCGCGACGACACGGTTGACACTTTCGATCAGCGGACCACCGCGATACAAGGCGTGTAAGTTGGTTAAATCGCCACCGGGTGCGAGCGCTTCCAAGGGATGGACGTGGCCGCGCAACATGTCGGGCAAGCGCTGCAAACACAAGCGCAGGACGGCGAGCGGTGCCTGTTGTTCGGGGTAGGCGACGGCGAGCGTGTCCAATTGGGCAAAGGGTTCGCGTGGCTGTAAACGGGTGACACGGAAGTCACCGGCCTCGGTGCGGTCGAGCCAAGCGTCGCGGCACCAAATGTCGAGGAGCAGGAACAAATAGGGTTGTTGGCGCGGCGCGATGCCGAGCGCGGCGGCGGCCTGCTCACGGCTGAAACGCGTATCGACGGCAGGTATCCAACCCATGCTTTGCAGCGTCCAAGCGGCCCAGGCGCCGCAAAAGCTGTCGACCTCGGCCCAAAAACTGTTGGCGGCTCGGGTGGTCGGGTCGGGTGTTTCCAAGCGCTGTTTCTGTTGCTGCACGAAGGCTGATAGGTCGGCGGCGAGGGCGTCGGGGTGCAGGACATCGTGGTCCTTGTCCGCCGCCAACCAAAAGCGGCGTCGTTCGAAGGGATCGGAGGGTAAGGATACGCGCCGACCGCTTGCGGGTGCGCTGATCGCAACGCTTTCAGCGCGCAGCGGCGCTTCGGCAGCGTGGCGCAGTTGGGTGACGGCGTCGTCGTGATCGCGGACTTGCCAAGACTGTTGCACCGGGAACCGCGCCCGTCCCACATGCAGCGTGTAGGCGACGTCGGCAAGCGATTGATCGGGGCGCATCTGCAGGTGATCGGCCAAGGCGCGCATTTGTCGACGCAGGGCCGTTTCGCTTTTGGCGGACAAGGTGAGCTGGTAGGGGCCTGGCGCCGGCGGCGCCGGCGGGCGCGGTGGTGCCTGTTGCAAGACGACGTGGGCGTTGGTGCCGCCCATACCAAACGAACTGACACCGGCATGGTGCGGGCCGTCGCCGCGCAGGGGCGTGGCGGCGGTGTTGACGTGCAGCAGGCCGTCGCTGAAATTGATTTCGGGATTGGCCTGTTCGAAGTGCAGGCTGGCCGGTAAGCAGCCGTGTTCCAGCGCCAGCACGGCTTTAATCAAGCCGGCGATACCGGCGGCGGCGTCGAGGTGACCGATGTTGCTCTTGACCGAACCAAGCGCCACCGAACGAGACGGTGCGCCGTCGCGCGCCAACACGCGCCGCAAGGCTTCGACCTCAATGGGATCGCCCAGCGCCGTGCCGGTACCGTGGCATTCGATGAAATCAAGCGCGCTCGGGTTGAGGCCGGCGGCGGTCAGCGCACGACGGATGACGCGCACTTGGCCGTCGATACTGGGCGCGCTGTAGGCGGTTTTGTCGGCGCCGTCGTTGTTAATCGCGCTGCCGAGAATGACGGCACGCACGTGGTCACCGTCGGCAAGTGCGTCGGCCAAGCGCTTGAGCACGACCAAACCCACACCTTCACCTGGCACGGTTCCGCTTGCGGCGGCGTCGAACACACGACATTGACCCTGCGGCGAGAGGATGCCGCCTTTGGTGACCTTGTAACCGGTATGACGCGGCACAATCAGGCCGACGCCGCCGGCGAGGGCCAGGTCCGACTCGTACGAGAGCAGGCTTTCGCAGGCCAAGTGCACCGCCACCAGGGAACTGGAACAGGCGGTTTGCACGTCGAGGCTGGGACCCTTGAGGTCGAGTTTGTAGGAGACGCGTGTGGTTAGGAAATCCTTGTCGGCGCCGAGCAAGGCTTGGAAAGGATCGAAACCGTTCTCCAGATTGGGCATCACGTTAAACAGCAGGTAGCGGTTGAGCGAGGTGCCGCCGTATACGGCGGTCAGGCCCTCGGGTCGCGGATAACCGGCGTCCTCGAGGGCCAGCCACGCCTGTTCCAAAAACAGACGTTGCTGCGGGTCGATCAACAAGGCTTCGGCGCGGCTGATGCCGAAGAAGGCGGCGTCAAAATCTTCGGCGCCGTCGATGGTGCCCGCGACCGGCACGTGTTGGTCGCCGTCGACCAGTTCGGCTTTGAGGCCGGCCCGCAACAGTGTGGTGCGGTCGAAGTGGGTCAAACACGCGCGACCGGCGACGAGGTTGTCCCAAAACTGGTCTAGGTTGGCGGCGCCGGGAAAACGCCCGGCCATGCCGATGACGGCAATACCCTCGGGTGCGTCGTAGCTGTCGTCGCTCATGATTTCCTCCCGCGTTTGGCGCGGAACGCGCGTTTGCGGCGTTCGCGTTCGTCGTGATCGTCGACCACCTCGCTTTGGGGCGGCGTCGCTGTCGGTGGCGTTTGCTCGGCGGCAAAGTGGCGCGCCAACTCGGCGATGGTCGTGTGTTCAAATAAGGTGACCATGGCGGTTTTGCGGCCCAACTCGCGTTCGATTTGGCCGCGCACGCGCAGCAGGCTAATCGAGTTGCCGCCCAGTTCGAAGAAGTTGTCGTGAATGCCGGGTTCGGTGCCCGCCAGCACGTCGGCCCAAATGGCTGCCAGCTTTTGCTCAATCGGGCTGCGCGGCGCTTGATCGGCGGCGCTGCCGGCGGTGTTGACGGCGGGCAACGCGCGGCGGTCGAGCTTGCCGTTGGGGTTCATGGGCAGCTCGTCGAGGAACATAAAAAAGGCGGGCACCATGTATTCTGGCAGGCGTTCCGCCAAGTATTGGCGCAACATATCCGGCGTGGCGTCTTTACCCGCGACGCGCTCCAGGTAGGCGACCAAGTGTTGATCGCCGTTGGCGGAGCGGTGCAGGCCGGCGTGGACGCGGCGGCAATAGGGGCTTTCGGCGAGCGTGGTTTCAATGTCGCCGAGCTCGACGCGGAAACCGCGCAACTTGACCTGGTGATCGGCGCGTCCCAAAAACTCGATATCGCCGTTGGGCAGGACCCTAGCCAAATCGCCGGTGGCGTAAAGCCTTGTGCCGGCTTCGTTGCCGACCGCGAACGGGTTGGGCACGAACTTCTCGGCGGTGAGCGCGGGCCGTTGGTGGTAACCAAGCACGACGCCCGGCCCGCCCAGGTAAAGGTCGCCGACGACGCCCGGCACGCAGGGGTTCATGGCCCGGTCGAGCACGTAGGCGCGTCGTTCGGGGAGCGGTTTGCCAATCGGGACGGGGTCGTTGACATCGGCGTCCATGGTGTAACCGGTGGCGATGATGGTGCATTCGGTGGGGCCGTAGACATTGACGATGTCCATCGCCGGATAACGACGGCGCGCGGCGCGGAAATGGGCGGCCGAGGCGGCTTCACCGGTGCTGCCCAAACAGCGCAAGTCGCCGAGCGCGTCCAGCGATTGGTCGACGAGTAGGTTCATGAGATGGCTGACGGCGACCAGGTTGGTGACGCCTTCGGCGCGAATGCTTTCGGGCAAACGGTCGAGGCCTTCGGGTGGCAAAAGCACCAGCCGTGCGCCGCTGAGCAAAGCCCCCCAAATTTGCCAAGCACTGAGGTCGAAGGAAAACGACGAGAGTTGCATGACGACCTCGTCTTCTTTGAACATGCCGCGTCCGCCCGGCATCATCAGGCTGACCAGGTTTTGGTGGGTGACGGTCACGCCCTTGGGGCGCCCCGTTGAACCCGAGGTGTAAATCATGTAGGCGGGCAAAATCGAACTGGTCGGCAGGTTGGGGTTGTCGGTGGGGTAATGATCGAGGCGTGGGTCGTTGTCGGGGGTGAAGACGGTGATGTCGTCGGGGATACCGTGACGCGTGCGTTCGGCGGCGAAACGGCTGTCGGTGAAGAGGTGGGTCGCCCCCGCGTCGCGCAGCATGAATTCCAAGCGCTGGGCGGGCATGCCGAGGTCGATCGGCAGGTAACAGGCGTTGGTTTTGAGCACGGCCACGGCGCAAGCGACCATGTCGAAGCCGGCGGGCAGCAGAATGGCGACGGTGGCGCCGGTACCGATGTCGTGATCCAGCAGCGCGTGCGCCAGTTGGTTGGCGCGTTGGTTGAGGGCGGCAAAGGTCATTGACCTGCCGGCCCAGCGCAGCGAAACCCGTTCGGGATGGGCGGCGCAGCGTTTTTCGAAGGCGCCGTGTGCGGTCTCGGCACGGGGAAAGCCGGTGTCGGTGCGGTTCCAGTGGTGCAACAGGCGTTGTTGCTCGGCCTGGTCGACCAGCGGCAACAGGTAACAGGGCGTGTCGGGCGCGGCACAGACGGCGCGCAGCAGCGTTTCGAAGTGGCCGGCCCAGCGCTGCATGGTGCTTTCGTCGTAGAGATCACTGTCGTATTCCAGCGAGCACACGAGGCGGTCGCGTTCACGGGTGAAGAACCAGGTGATTTCGAACAGTGCGCTGTCGGTGCCGGTGGCGTGGGGTTCCACCTGTAAGCCCTGCATGTGCAGCGGTTGGCGCGGATCGTTTTGCAGCGCCAGCACCACTTGGAACAGCGGCGAGTGATTGAGCTCGCGTTGCGGACGGGTGGCGGCGACGACGCGTTCGAACGGGATGTCGCCGTGGTCGAAGTCGCGCAGGTTCTCGCCGCGCACTTGGCTCAGCAGTTGGCTGAACGGCTGTTGGGCGTCGATGTGGGTGCGCAGCGCCAAGGTGTTGACGAACAGGCCGATCATGGCTTCGGTTTGCGGGAAACGGCGGTTGCCGACGGGTGTGCCGACGACGATGTCGGTTTCACCGCTGAGACGATGGAGCAATACCGAGAAGGCGGCGTGCAAGCAGGTGAACAGACCGGTATTGTGGCGCAAGGCCAATTGTTCCAGGCTGTCGGCCAAGTTGCCGTCGAGGTCGTAGTAGTAATTGCCGCCGTTGTAGCTGCGTTTGCCGGAGTGCGGTCGGTCGGTGGGCAGTGCCAAGCGGGTCGGCACGCCCGCGAGCCGTTCGACCCAGTAACGCAAGCCTTCGCGGCCCTGGTCGCCGGCGAGCAGGCGCCGTTCGCCGGCGGCGTAAGCGGCGTAAGTGACGGGCAGGACCGGTAAGGCGGCGGCGCTGCCATGGGCATAAGCGTTGTAGAGCGTGCCCAGTTCGCGGGTGAGGTTGCCGAGCGACCAGCCGTCGGCGACGATGTGGTGCAAGACGACTTGCAAGACGTGCTGCTCGGTGTCGCAGCGCAGGATTAGCGCGCGGTAGGGCAGTTCTTGGTCGAGGTGGAAGGGGCGCAAGGCGTGCGGTCGCAGCAGGTCGTCGACGGCGTCCTGCGGCTGATCGAGGGCGGCGAATTCGGGCTGAAACGCGCCTCTTGCTTGCACCTGCGCGACGGGTTTCCCGTTGTCGATGCGGAACAGGGTTCGCAAGCTGTCGTGGCGGTCGGCCAATTCACACAGCGCCCGCACCAGAGCGGCGCGGTTCAAGCGGCCGTGTAAGCGTACGGCAAAGGGCAGACTGTAGGCGACGTGCTGCTCCAAAAGCTGGTCGAGAAAGAGCAAGCGTTCTTGGGCAAACGAAAGCGCGCTGAAGCCGTTCTCATCCTCGTCGTCGATGTCATCGTTGGGCGCGAAGGGGAAGACGGTATCGGTGTTTTGCACGCGTTCCAGCCAGGCGGCCAGTAGGGCCGGTGTCGGGTTCTCGAAAATAGCGGCCAGCTTGAGGTCGGCGCCCTGTTGGTCGCGCAGGTCGTTAATGACCTTGGTGGCAAAAATCGAATGACCGCCCAGTTCGAAGAAGTTGTCGTCGCGGCCGACGCGATCGACGCCGAGCCGCTGTTGCCAAATGCGCGCAATGCGTTCTTCCAGCGGACCTTGCGGCGCCTGCCAGGTGCCCAGGTAGGCCGGGCGCGGGTAGTCTTGGTTCGCCGAAACATCCGTCGCGGCGGCGGCGCGGCACGAAGGCAACCAATAATGGCTGCCTTTGAACGGGTAAACCGGCAGGCGGATGCGGCGGCGCGGGACGGCGTGCAGTGGCGCCCAATCGGGTGATTCGCCCGCCAACCAGGCGCGGACCGCCGCGTTGAGCGCCGGTGTTTCGGGATCGGGTGTGAACGGGCCGGGCGCGGCCAAGGCGGCCAGGGCCGAGGCGTGGTTGGTGACCATCAGCGCGCGGCGGTGTTCGAAGTGGCGCCGGCCCACTTGTAGTGTCCAGGCCACGTCGGCTAGGTTGGTTTCAGGATGTTTGCTGAGGAACCCCCACAACTGCGCCGTCAAGGCGTAGAGTGACTGGGGCGTGCGCGCGGAAAGAAGCAGGCATTGCGGTTCCACACAAGGCGCAGATTCCGGCGGCGGCGGCGCTTCCGACAAAACCATATGCACGTTGGTACCGGCACGGCCGAAGGAATTAACGCCCGCGTATCGCATGTGTTGGGGATCGCGCGGCCAGGGCTCCGTTTCGGTGTTAATGCGGAACGGCGCTGCGCTTAAATCGATCTTGGGATTGAGCGTTTCGAAATTAATCGTCGCCGGCACGCATTCGTTGTGCAGGCTCAGCGCCACCTTGATCAGACTCGCCACGCCCGAGGCGGCGCTCATGAGACCGAAGTTGGGTTTGAGCGAGCCGAGACGGCAGTGACCCGCCGCGCCGCCGGCGTAGGCGCGTGCCAGCGCCGTTACCTCGACCGCGTCGCCGAGCTGGGTGCCGCTGGCGTGGGCTTCTACGTAACCGACCGCTTCGGGCGCGACCCCCGCGTCGCGCAGGGCGGCGCCGGCGGCGTTGCTTAAGCCGACCATGCTGGGCGCGGCCGCGCCGACCTTATCGGCGCCGTCGTTGTTCATGGCGGCGCCGCGAATGACGGCGTAAATAGAGTCGCCGTCGGCAAGTGCGCGCGACAGGCGCTTCAAAACGACAATGCCGACGCCGTTGGTGTTGACGGTGCCGAGCCCGGCCGCGTCAAAACTGCGCGTGCGGCCGTCCGGTGCGTAAACCGAGTTTTCGTAGTAGGTGTAACCGGTCCGCTGCGGCACGTGCAGACACACCCCGCCGGCCAGCGCCATGTCGCACTCGCCCTGCAAAATGTGGTTGCGCGCGATGTGGACCGCCGCCAGTGAGCCGGCACAGGAGGCCTGCACATTGAAGCTCGGTCCGGTCAGGTTCAGCTTGTAGCTGGTCCGGGCCGGCAGGTAGTCGTTGGTGTTGCCGGTCAGCGCACCGCGTTCGGTGAACAGCATTTCCTTGTCGGGGTGGTGCAGCAGCTTGTCGAACAGGTATTCGCTCATGCCCACGCTGGAGAAGACCCCGGTGCGGCCGTGCGCGTCGCCGGGCGGGTAACCGGCGTCTTCCATGGCCAACCAGGCACATTCCAAGAACAGGCGGTGCTGCGGGTCCATGGTTTCGGCTTCCCAGGGTGGGATGTCGAAGAAGGCGGCGTCAAACCATTCGACGCCTGGCACGAAACCGCCTTTGGCGACGTAATGGGGGTGGGCGGCGGTGGCGGCGTCGACGCCTGCTTCGCGCAATGTTTCTTCGTCAACGCTTTCAATGGCTTCGACACCGTCACACAGGTTGCGCCAAAAAATGGCGGGGCTTTCGCTTTGGGGGAAGCGTCCGGCGATGCCGATAATGGCGACGGCGCGATCATCGTCGGCCGCGTTCGACCTGTCTCGCTGACCTGCGGCCGCCACCGTCGTCTTGGCGCCGCCGTCGAGAAAGCCGGCCAATCCGCGTACGGTTGGGTACTCGAACAAATCGAGCATGGCGATGTCGCGGTCGAGCGCCTGCGCCAGCCGCGCACGCACGCGGCCGAGCAAAAGGCTGTGGCCGCCGAGGTCGAAGAAGTTGGCGGTGACCGGCACTTGGGTTCGGCCCAAAACCTCGGCCCACACGTCGGCGATTCGGGTTTCCAAGGCGCCGATCGGTTTTTGCGCCTCTAGGACGGGGTTCTGCTCATCGGCGGGCAAGGCGCCCGTGTCGATTTTGCCGTTGGCGTTGAGCGGCAAGGCATCAAGCACGACGACGGAGGCCGGCACCATAAACGCGGGCAGGGTGGCGGCAAGCTGTTGGCGCAAGTGCTCGCCCCATTGGGGCGGCGCGCTCGCCGCGTGCACGGCGTAGGCGACCAACCGCGCGTCGGTGTCGCGGCGCAGGACCGTAACGGCTTGGCTGACACCTTCCAGCCGACGCAAGGCCGCGCTGATTTCCCCTGGCTCAATTCGGAAGCCGCGCAGCTTGACTTGATCGTCGCAACGACCGAGGAACTGAATCGCCCCGTTTTCGTTCCAGCGCGCCAGATCGCCGCTGCGGTAGAGCCGTTCGCCGGGTGTGGTCGCGTGGGGGTCGGGCACAAAACGTGCGGCGGTGAGGTCGGGTCGCCCTTGGTAGGCGCGCGCCAGACCTGGACCGGCGATGCACAACTCGCCGGGCACGCCGACGGGGACCGGCTCCAGGCGTTCGTCCAAAATCATGACGCGCGTGTTTTGGATGGGTTTGCCGATGGTGACCGCTTCACCCACGCGGCAACGGGTCTGTGTGCTGTGCACGGTGTACTCCGTGGGGCCGTAAGCGTTGAAGAAGGTGTAGCGTGCCGCCCACGTATCGACCAAGTTTTGCGGGCAGGTCTCGCCGCCAATGACAAGTGTGGTCAGCGCGGGCAGTTCGACGAAGGGCATGGCTGCCAGCAGCGAGGGCGGCATGAACACGTGGGTGATCGACCAAAACCGCAGGGCTTGCTCCAGGTCGGGGCCTGGCAGCAGATGGCGCGCGGGTAAGATGACCAACTCGGCGCCGCCGCACAGCGTTAACAACATCTCCGACAGTGACATGTCAAAACACAACGAGGCGGTTTGCAGCCAACGCGATCCGGGCGCCACACCAAAGTTGCGCGCCTGTTGTGGGGCCAAGTTACACATGCCGCGATGGGGCACGATTACGCCCTTGGGGCGGCCGGTTGAACCCGAGGTGTAAATCAAATAGGCGGCGTTGTTGCCGTTGGTGCGCAGGTCGGGATTGGCGGCTTCCCAGCCGCCAGAGTCTCCTGTCCACGCCCTGACATGGCTGGGGAGAGGGCGGTCGCTGAAGGTGCCGGCCGGGTCGAGCAGCAGCGTCGCGCCCGCGTCCGCCAGCATCCATTGAATGCGCTCGTCGGGGTCGTTGGGGTTGATCGGCAGATACACGCCGCCCGCTTTGAGCACGGCCA
The DNA here is from genome assembly GCA_030429565.1 of Holophagae bacterium. Lineage (GTDB taxonomy): Bacteria > Acidobacteriota > Holophagae > Acanthopleuribacterales > Acanthopleuribacteraceae > Acanthopleuribacter. The sequence goes on from JAUIFE010000025.1 coordinate 89,050, forward strand.
ACAGCGCGACGACGGTGCGCGGATCACGCGCGGCCGCGACGGCGACGACCCGTTCCGGGCCGATCCCTTGCGCGCGCAAGGCGTGTGCCCACTGGTTGGCGCGCTGGTTGAGTTCGTCGTAGGTCAGCACTTGGCGGCCTTTGCGCGCGGCCACATCGGCCCAGCCGGCGACGGCGGCGGCATCGGGTTGGCGCGCGGCCACGGCTTCAAATTCAGTGTGAATGCAGGCTGCCGGCGGCAGCGGTGTTTGAAAGCGGTTCCAGTCGCCCAGCAGGCGCGCGCGTTCCTCGGTTTCGATCAAGGGCAAGGCGGTGACGGCGAGGTCTGGGTTCTCCAAGGCGGCGCGTGTCAGCGTTTCGAAGTGGGTGATCAGGCGTTCGATGGTTTTGGCGTCGAACAGGTCGATGTTGTATTCGAAAGTGCCGGCAAGGGAACCGTCTTCCAACGGGGCCGCCTCGACGACCAGATCGAACTTGGCGAACACGGCCGGGGCGTCCGCCGCCGTGACTTCAAGTCCGTCCAGGGTCGGCACCCGCGCGGGCGCGTTTTGCAGGGCAAACACCACCTGCACCAGTGGTTGACGGCTGGGATCGCGGCGCGGTTGTAGCGCTTCGACGACGCGGTCAAAGGGCACGTCGGCGTGATCCAAGGCGGCGTTCATGTTGAGGTGGGCGCGGCGCAGGAGTTTGCTGAAAGTAGGTGTGTCGCGCATGTCGTAACGCAGCGCCAAGGTGTTTGCGAAAAATCCGATTAAGCCCTCTAATTCGAGGCGGTTGCGGTTGGCGGTCGGCAAACCCACCACCAGGTCGTCACAGCGTGCGTGGCGCGCAAGCAGCACGGCGAACAGAGTTTGCATGTACACGGCGAGCGAACAACCGGCGGCCTGCGCGGCTTGGTGGACCGCCCGACCCAGCGCCGCGTCCCAGGCAAACGGCAAGCGGCGACCGTGAAAGCGCTGCAACGCCGGCCGCGGGCGATCGGTGGGCAAATCGAGCACCATCGGCGCATCTTGTAGCTGATCGTGCCAAAACTGCACGCGCGCTTGTTGCCGCTCGGCGTCGTCGTGCGCCTGTTGCCACAGCGCTACATCGGCGAATTGCAGCGTTGGTTCCGCCAATGGCGAAGGTTGGTCGGCGGCAAAGGCGTTGTACAACGCCGCCAATTCCTGCGCCAACACGCCGGCCGACCAGCCGTCAGACACCAGGTGGTGAATGGTGATCAATAAATGATAGCGTTGCTGTTCAAGCTTAAGCAGCTTCAGGCGCAGCAGCGGACCCTTTGCCAGGTCAAAATTTTGCCGGCTTTCTTGGTCGGCGAGCCGGCGCGCCTCGGCTTCGGCCGCTTGCAGTCCTTGGTAGCTGAGATCGATGAAGGGGATTGCCGGCGTGGTTGGTTCACCAATGACTTGGTAGGCGACGCCGTCTTCCTCGCCAAAGGTGGTGCGCAAACTCTCGTGGCGGCGCACGATTTCGGTGAAGGCCCGCGTCAAGGCATCGCGCTTGAGGTGTCCCTTGAGGTGCAGCAGCGTCGGCATGTTGTAGGCGGCCGACACGTGTTCAAACCGACACAGGAACCACAGCCGTTGTTGGCTGGGCGCAAGCGGAATGCGGGCGGGCCGCGTCTGCGCGGTAATCGTCGCGGCGCTGTCGCCGGCGGCGGCCTGGAGCAGCGTTAACAGCGCAGCTTTGTGCTCTTTTAGGCGCGCGCGCAAGGCGTCGGTCAAAACGCCTTTCGGGGCGTTAATCCGCAAACGGTCGCCTTCGGCCCACAGGCGCACGCCCATGGCGTGGAGTTCGGCCACCAGTGCGGCGGCGGGTTGCGACGTCATAATTCGATCTCCTCTCGTTCGGGGTCGTCCGGGTCGGTGTCGGTAGCGCTGAGGGTGCGGGTCGCGGTGACCGCTGACAGCCAGGCCGCCAACTGCGCCACCGTTGGGTTCTCGAACAGAACCCGCAGTGGCGGTTCAATTTGGTATTGGTGCTGTAAACGGCTGACGACGCGCGTCGCCAGCAGGGAATGACCGCCGAGTGCAAAGAAATCGTCGTGAATGCCGACGGTTTCTTGTTGCAAGAGGTCGGCCCACAGGTCGCACAGAAACGCTTCGCGCGGGTTGCGCGGCGGTACATGTTCCGTGACGGCGACCTGGTCGGGACGTGGTAAGGCGTTGCGGTTGATTTTGCCGTTGGCGTTGCGTGGCCAATCAGCCACTTCGGCAAAAGCTGTCGGGATCATATAAGCGGGAAGCTGTTGCGCCAGAAATGCGTGTAGCTCGGTGGTGGTCGGCATGGTTGCGTGCGGTTTGAGGCGCAACCAGGCGACCAAGTCGCGTCGATCCGCGTCCTGCTTGAATTCACCGACAAGTGCGTCGGCAACGGCCGCGTGGCCGGCCAATACATGTTCGATTTCGCCGCATTCCAGTCGATAACCACGGCGTTTGATTTGACCGTCGGCGCGACCGAGCAGGGTAATCGTGCCGTCGGCGTCGCGCTGGGCCAGGTCGCCGGTGTCGTAAAGGCGCGCGCCGGCACGGCCGCTAAAGGGATCGGGCACAAAGGCGGCGGCGGTGGCGCGTGGTTGGTCGCGGTAGCCGCGTGCCAGACCTTCGCCACCGAGGAACAATCGTCCTGGCACGCCGACGAGCTGCAGGCGGCCGTGGTCGTCGAGCACGTAGGCCTGGCGGCCGGGTAAGGCGTGGCCGATGGGCACGCGGCCGAAGCCGGCTTGGGCGTGCGGCTCTTGCGGCACGCGGTAGGCGGTGGCGGTGACGGTTGCTTCGGTGGGGCCGTAAACGTTGTAAAGCGCGGGTGTTGCCGCTGCGCGTTGGGCGTAGGCGGCGGGCATGGCTTCGCCGCCCACCCACAGCAGCCGCAGCGAAGCCGGGGCGGGGTGGTGTTCTTGCCAAGCGCGCCACAGCGCCGTCGGCAAGTTGGCCACGGTCACCTGTTGTTCGTCCAAGGTGCGCTGTAGTTCGGCGACGCCCCAGGGGGCATCGCTGCGTTGCACCAAACAAGCGCCGGCGGCGATCGTCCCCAGGATTTGTTCGAGGGCGGGATCAAAGCCGAGCGAGGCGTACTGCAACACGCGGTCATCGCGCCGTAAATGGGTTTGGCTGAAACGCGTCGCGTGGCGAAACAGTGTTTCGCGTTCGACAACCACGACTTTGGGCCGGCCGCTGGTGCCCGAGGTCGGCATCATGACGGCTGCCGAGCGCGTGAGGGTTTTGGCCGGTCTCGGTTTCACGCCGAGAGGCGGTGGTTCACCGTCAGGGGCCAGGGTCAAAGTGGGGATGCCGTGGTCGGTGACGCAAAGCGTCGTATCGGTGCGGTTGATGATCAACACCGGGCGGGTCGCGGCCAAAACGGCCTTGAGACGCGCCGCCGGCCACGCCGGTTCGAGCGGCACGTAAACCGCGCCGATGTCGAGGATCGACAACATGGCGATGAGACTCGCGGCCCCGCGACCGGCATCCACGGCGACGGGCTGTTCGGCGCCAATGCCGCGTTCCTGCAGGAGGGTGCCCAGGTGGAGAACCCCAAAATAAATGTCCAAATAGCTGAGGGCGTGAACGACGTGCCCGTTCTCGTCAAGCTCGATCAGCGCGGGCGCAAGCGTGTGCTCGTCGGCATGATCTGCCAGGAGTTCCAACGGTGTCTGGCGCGGTGCGGCGGATCGGGAACAGGGCGGCACACGCAACTCGGGCAACTGAGGCGTAAGCTTGTGCAGCGGTCGCGTTGGCTCGGCCAAACAGGCTTCGAGGAGGGCCAGATAACGATCGGCAAAACGCGCCACCGTGGCCGCCGTGAACAAATCGGTATCGTAGATCCAGCGGCCCACCATCAGGCCGCCTTCTTCTTGAAACGAAAGGGTGAGGTCGAACTTAACGCCGGTTTGTGGCAGTGGAACCGGTTCCAGCTCCAGGTCGCCAAGGCGCACCGTGGCCGCTGGTGCGTTTTCCAGCGCGAACATGACCTGGAACAAGGGCGTGCGTTGGCTGTCGCGTTGCGGTTGCAGGGCTTCGACCAGGCGTTCGAAGGGCAGATCGCCTTGCTCAAACGCTTCGAGCGCGATGACGCGCGTGCGTTGCAGCAGGCTCTCAAAAGTGGGATGGCCGCTTAGGTCGCAGCGCAACACCAAGGTGTTGACGAAGAAACCGATTTGGCGTTCCAGGTCGGCATGGTTTCGGCCGGCGGCGGGCGTGCCGATCAAAAAACGCGAACCTGCGCCGTGACGTTGCAACCACAGCGCCAGCACCGCTTGCAGCGTCATGAACCGCGTGGTGCCGCTCAAGGTGCCGCGTTGATCGAGCGCGGCGCAGGTGGCGGCGGGCACGGTGAACGCGTGCACCTCGGCGCGATAACTGGGCGTGGCCGGCCGGGCGTGGTCGAACGGCAGGCTGATTTGGGTGGGGTAAGCCGTCAAGCGCATCAGCCAGGTTTGGATTTGGTCGGCGAGCGTTTCCGCCGTTTGCTGTGCCTGGCGCCACAGCGCGTAATCGGCGTATTGCAAGGTCGGTGGCGCCGGGTGTGGGTTGCCGGCTCGTTCGCGGTCGTAGGCCGCCGCCAGTTCGTCGGCAAACACGGCCACCGACCAGCCGTCGAAAATCAGGTGGTGGAAGACGGCGATCAGCAGGTGTTGCCTGTCGCTTTCGCGGATCAACTGGAAGCGGTGCGGTGGCGCTTCGGCCAAATCGAACGGTCGGCGTGCGGCTTCGTTGATGTGCCCGTCGTCGGCGTCGGTCATCAGGTTGAGCCGAATGGCGGCGACCGAATCAATGATTTGGCAAGGCTGTTCGTCGACCACGACAAAACGCGTGCGCAGGCTTTCGTGGCGCGTCGCGACAGCGTTGAGCGCGGCTTCGAGCGCTGCGAGGTCCAGTGCGCCGCGCAAACGCAGGGCGAACGAGATGTGGTAGGCGGCTGCGTTTTCGGCGGCGGCGAAACGGCTCAAGAACCACAGACGTAACTGGGCTGGTGCTAGTGGCAGCCGCGCCGGCCGTTTGCCGACAGGAATCGGCGGCCGTTGAGGCTGACCCTGGTCAGCCTCAACGGCCGCCGCCAAGCCGGCCACGGTTGGTTGTTGGAAGAAGGTTTGCAAGCTGCAAGCTGCGCCGAACTGCGTCGCCATTCGCGCCAAGATCCGCGCCGCCATCAGCGAATGGCCGCCGATTTCGAAGAAGTGGTCGGTCACGCCGACCGGACGGCCCAGCAGCTCTTCCCACACGGCGGCGATGCGTGTTTCCACGGCGTTGCGCGGCGCCACCGCTTGGGCATCGACGGCGGCGGCAAGGTTGGGATCCGGCAAGGCGCGCAGGTCGCGTTTGCCGTTGGCGGTGAGCGGGAACCGATCGAGTACCAGCCAGCTTGCCGGCACCATGTACGTCGGTAAGGCCGCTTTGGCGGCGCGGCGCAGCTCGGCCAGCCAGAGTTGCCGTTGTTTGGCCATGGTCGGCTGGTTGGCGTAATCGTCGGGGAACCGACGCGCCGTCGACGCCGGGCCGGCGGGCAGCCGTCCGTTTAGGCTGAAACGGAAATGGAACGGCGCGCTGTCGGGGCCGAGCAACGCGGTTAAACCGGCGTCGTCGGCTGCTTGCCACAACGCTTGCGGATCGACGGCGGCACTTGGCGTCACCGCGCGCATCAGGCGCCGCAAACGTTCGACATTGTCCTCGGCCTCGGCCTGGGCGAGCAGCTCGGCCAAGGCCGCGTCGCTTTGCAGGCGTTGGTTGGGCACGGCCACACCGGCGCCGGCCGCGGCAATCAAATCATTAATCGATGTTGTCGGTGTCCACACCGTCGCACTTTCGCCGGCTACCTCGGGGGCGGTCGCGTAGAGCACCGCGTCGTAGCGGTAACGATTCATTTCGGTGGGGTGGGTGCCCCGACGCAGCAGTGTTTGGGCGCTCTCCAAACCGTCGATCTCAGCGGCGGCGGCCTCGAAATAGGCCGGGTCGATAACCAACTCGGGATCGTCGTCGATGCGCGCGCGAATGCGGGCCTGCAGCCGATCCAAACGCAAGGAACCCGGTGCGCGCTGCAAGCAGACCGCGCTGTGGAACGCCCGCTGCAGCGGGAGCGAACGCACGTCGCCGACCACGATGACGCCGTTCGGACTTAACCAGCCCGCCGCACGGCGCAATACCTCGGTTAAGTAATCGATGTCGGGGAAGTACTGCACCACCGAGTGCAGCACGATGCAATCGAATTGCTCGGCGAAATCGGGCAATGCGTCGGCAGCGCAGTGGTGCAGTTGCACGCGATCACGCAGCGTGTCGTCGAGGTGTTCGGCCACGTGGTTCAGCGCTTGCTGAGAGAGATCGGCGGCGACGTAGCGCGCACAGTGCGCTGCCAAACGGAATAGCAACAGACCGTTGCCGCAACCGATTTCGAGGATGCGGCGTGGCTGGTGGGCGGCAATGCGCGCAACGCCGGCGTCAACCCACTCGCGCATGGCGGCTTCGCCAATCGGCAAACCGGTGAAGCTGTCGGTCCAGCCGAGCAAGTTCAAGTGCGGGTCGGCGACGGTTTGTTGGTAGGTGCTGTCGAAGACCTGGCGCCAATCGGCGAGATTGGCTTCGGTTGCGCCGCTGTCCGCGTCGGTGCGGGTCAGGTAGGCGGCCAAACGTCGATCATTGCCTTCACCGTGAGCGAGCACTTGCGCTTCACCGACGCCTGGCTGATCGCGCAACCACGCCGCGATTTCATCCGGTTCAATGCGGTAACCGCGTATTTTGAGTTGGTCGTCGAGGCGGCCGAGCACTTCCAGGTTGCCGTCGGCCAACACGCGCGCGCGGTCGCCGCTGTCGTACATGCGCGCGTCCCAGTCAGCCACGGCGTAGGGGTTGGGTCGAAAGCGTTCGGCGCTTAAACGCGGTAGGCCGAGGTAACCGCGCGCCAAACAAGGGCCGGCGATATAAAGCCGACCGGGTACGCCGACGGGGCAGGGGTTTAAGGCGTCGTCGAGCACGAGCAAACGCGTCGCGCGCATGGCTTGGCCGATGGGATGACGCGCCGCGTTTGGCGCCGGGCCGTCGACCCGGTAAAGCGCACAGCCGACAGTGGCTTCGGTTGGGCCGTACTCGTTGAATATTTCGACGTCAGGCAAGGCCTCGCGCCAGGGCGCCGTCGTGGCCGGCGTGAGGATTTCGCCGCCGACCACCAGCGTGCGCAGGCGCGCCGACTTGACTGCCGCGCGCGGGGCGAGCAGGTCGAGGTGGGCCGGTGTCAGTTTGGCCAGGTCGTAGGTGTCGACCAGGTGTTCCGCCAGCCACTCGGGCTCGCGACCTTCGGGCACCAAACACACCGTTGCGCCGGCGACCAGCGGCGCCCACAAGGCCGTAATCGTCGCGTCAAAGGCAAAGGTCCCGTGCAGCGGCACGCGGCAAGCGGGCGCCAATCGGTAACAGCGCACCGCCTCGTCCAGGTAATCGGCGAGCGCGTCGTGGCTGATCACCACACCCTTGGGGCGTCCGGTCGAACCGGACGTGTACAGCACGTAAGCCGCACTTGCGCCGTGAACCGGTCCCGTCGGTACCGGGCTTGCGGCGCCAAGCGCGTCCTCGCGCAACGGCTGGTCGAGAACCCAGTGAGGCGTGCCTGCGAGGTCGGGCGGCGGTGTTGACGCGCACAGCAGTAAACGCGGTGTCGCGTCGGCCAGGATCAGCTTGAGCCGGGTTACCGGGAGACTCGGGTCGAGCGGAACAAAGGCTGCGCCGGCACGCGCCACCGCCAGACAGGCGACCACCATTGCCGGTGATCGCGCCAGAAAAACACCGATGCGGTCTTCGCTACCGATGCCGCTGTCGCGCAGACGCGCCGCCAATCGGTTGACCGCTTGCTCAAGTGCCGCGTAGCTGACGGTGTCGCCGCCGGCCGACACCAGTGCCGCTTGCTCGGCGTAATGCGCGGCGACGGCGGCGAAACGGGTCGGCAACCACGCGGGTGGGACGGGCGCCGGCGCCGTGAAGCGATCATGTGGCGCCGCTTTTGCCAAACGCAGATGCGACAAAGGGCAGGCGGGCCGACTGAGGGCGTCGTCGAGCAAGCAAGTGAAGTACGCGGCCCAGCGTCGCAAGGTGTCGCCGTCGAACAGGTCGACCGCATATTCGAAGTAAGCCTCGTAGCCGGCACCTTGCGGGCTGAGGAACAGGCTGACATCGAACTTGGATGTGGCGGCGTGTAACTTGGGGAAACGCAGGGTCATGCCGTCGAGGTGCAGGTCGGCGCGAGGCGCATTTTGCAGAATGAAGGCGGCTTGGAATAAGGGCGCGTGACCCAAATCGCGTTCGGGGCACAGCGCTTCGACGACCCGTTCAAACGGCATGTCGCGCTGTTCGAAGGCGGCCTGCAGCCGGTCGTGTTCGCGCAGCACCAGGTCGGCAAAGCCGGGGTTACCGCCGAGATCGCAGCGCAGCGCCAAGGTGTTGGCGAAAAAGCCGATTAACCCCTCTGTTTCGCGCCAATCGCGTCCGGCGACGGGTGAGCCGAGCACCAAGTCGTCGACGCCGCTCAGGCGTTGCAGCAACAGCGCGAAAACGGCGCGCAAAACGCCAAACGGAGTCACGCTCCATTCGGCGCAACGCTGCGCCAAGCGGCAGCCCAAGCTTGCGTCGATGGTAAAAAAGAACTGGTCGCCGGCAAAGCTTTGGACGGCCGGGCGCGGTCGGTCCGTGGGCAGTTCCAGCAGACGTGGCGCGTCGGCCAAATGTCGGCGCCACCAGCGTTCCGTCTCTTCAAAGCGCGGCACCTGTTGCTGTTGATGATGGGCGACGTCGCGAAACTGAAGCGCGAGGGGGGCGAGCGCCGGCGGTTTGCCCTGGCTGAAAGCAGCGTAGCCGGCGGTAAACTCACGGATCAGCACGCCTACCGACCAATCATCGCCGATGATGTGGTGCAGGCACCCAGCCAACAAACGCCGCTTTGATCCCAAACGCAACAACGCCAGGCGCAACAAACAATCGCGGCTCAGATCGAAAGGGGTGCGTTGCACGCGCTGAATGTGGCTGCGCACCAGCGGATGCTGTTCATCGGCGTCGCTGGGAACCTGATCGCGTAGGTCGTGGCGTTCCAAGCTGGGCGCCAGGCCGGGGACCACGCGTTGGACAGGCACCCCGTCGACAGACGGAAAAACCGTACGCAAGACAAGATGGCGGTCGGCCAACCAGGCGAACGTCCGCGCCACCGCCGCCTCGTCCAAATCGCCTTCGATCACCACCGCGAACGGCATGTTGTACGATGCGTTGCGCCCTTCCAGTTGGTCCAGGAACCACAGCCGTTGCTGGGCGAAGGTGAGCGGGGCGTCGCCGTCGCCGTAACTGGTGAGCGCCGGTACTACCTCGAGCGGCCTTTGGTGGTCCAGATAAATGGCTTGTTCGGCGATGGTTGGATGGGTGAAGACCGCGCGCAACGGCAGCGCCAACGCCATTTGATTGCGCACCGCACTGGCCAGACGCATGGCCGCCAAGCTGTGCCCGCCCAATTGGAAGAAGTTGGCGTGAACGTCGTCGACGGCGTGGTGCAGGATGCCGCGCCACAGCTCGGCGAGTTCCTGTTCGCGTTGGTTGCGTGGCGCGACGGCGTTCTCCCGCTCGTTCGCCGGTAGCTGAAAGCTGTGCAATGCCTGGCGATCAATTTTACCGTTGGGCGTCAGCGGCAAGGCCTCGTGGAACAGGATGTGACGCGGCACCATTACCTCGGGTAAACGCTGTCGCAGTGTCGCGCGCACCCTTTCGCCGTCGCCCTTGCCCGCCAGGTGCGCCACCAGCACCGTTTCGCCGTGATCGTCCTGGGCGCAGACCACCGCTTGCGTGACCTGGTCTTTGAGCGCCGCTTCAATCTCACCCGTTTCGATACGCACGCCGCGCAGCTTGACGCGGCCGGCCATGCGACCCTGGAAGTGCAACTGCACTTGGCCCGCCTCGCCCGTGACCCAACGGCCCAGGTCGCCGCTGTGGTAACGTCTGGCGCCCGGCATTTCGGCTTGGGGATCGGGGCGGAAGGCGGCGGCGGTTAAGGCCGGCTGCCGGTAATAGCCGCGCGCGAGACCCTCGCCGCCGATGGTGATTTCGCCGACCGCACCCAGTGGAAGCGTGCCGTCGCCGTCGAGGTGCAGGCTGGTGTTGTCAATCGCACGGCCGATCGGCGCTGCACCGTTGCCCAGGACGCGACCCTTGACGACGACCTCGGCGTAACTGGAATCGCCGGCGGCTTCCGATGCGCCGTACAGGTTGACCAGCCTCGCTTGCGGTAGCGCCGCCGCGAACTGTTCGGCCAAATCGCGCGGTAAACGTTCGCCACTGCAGAACCACAGGCGTAGGTGCGGTAAACGCGTGGCTAAGTCAGCGTGACTGTCCAGCAAGAAACGCAGTTGGGAGGGGACGAGCAACAGCCGCGTGACGCGGTGCCCGGCCAAGTCGTCGACAAAGTCAAAGGCGTCGCGGACGCGCTCATCGGCGAGCAGGACCAAGGGCACGCCGTGCAGCAGCGGCCCCAAAATTTCCCAGACCGCATCGACAAAACTGAGCGCGGTTTTGCGCGCGCAGCGCTCGCCCGGCTGGAACGGGAAACGGCGCCACATCCAAGCAAACCGGTTGATGGTGGCGCGGTGCGTGCCCAGCACGCCTTTGGGACGGCCGCTCGAACCCGAGGTGTAAATCAGCGTGGCCGCGTTCAGGGCATGGATCGGTAGGTTGCGGTTGTCAGCGTACGGATCGATCGTGTCCGGCTGGAGGCGCGTCAGCTTGCGTTCGGCGAGCAGGTCGTCGTTGTCGCAGATCAGGAACGGCGTGGCTGCATCGTCGAGCATGAGCGCCAGCCGTTCGCGCGGGTAAGCGGCGTCGAGTGGTAAAAAGGCGCCGCCGGCTTTCAAAATCCCCAACAAGGCGGCGACGAGCGACGGCCCTGGCTGCAAACACACGGCTACCGGCGTTTCCGGTTTCACGCCGAGCTGTTGCAGGCGCAAGGCAATACCGTTGGCGTGGCGGTTCAAGCGCGACCAGCTCCAGTGTTGGTCGCCGTCGATGAGCGCTGTTTGATCTCCACGTTGGTGCACTTGTTTTTCGAACAATGCCGGCAAGGTCGCTTGATCCGGGTAAGCCATCCGCGTGCCGAGCGGCGCGGCTGGTGGTTGCCAGGCCTGTAGCCGTTGCTCGGGGGCCGCCAAGACCGTGGCCAGCAAGTGTTCGAAGCTCGTCGCCACGCTCGCGATATGGGTCGCGGTGAAAAGGTCGCGGTTGTTGTGCCATTCCAGGCGATAGCCGTCGCTGTCCGCGACCACGTTGAGGGTTAGGTCGAACATGGCGCTGTCGACCGGCTGGTCGGCAATGGTGCAGGTCAGGTCCGGCACGGCCGGCACGCGCAGCGGCGTGTTTTGCATGATGAACATGACGCGGAACAGCGGGCTGTCGGCGTCGCGTTCGGCGCGGGTGGCGGCGACCACTGCTTCGTAGGGCAGCGCGCCGTGGGCAAAGGCCTCGAGTGCCACGGTCCGGGTTTGCTGCAACCAGTCGGTGAAGCTTTGGTTTCGCTGCACCTGGTGCCGCAAAACGACGGTGTTGGCGAAAAAGCCCACCATGGTTTCGGTTTCGCGGGGTTCGCGGTTGGCGAGCGGTACGCCGACCGCGATGTCGCGGCTGTCGGCGTAACGGCCGATTAGGAACGCGAACACGGCTTCCAGCAACATAAAAGGCGTGCTGCCACTGCGCAGGCAGAGGCCGCGCAGCGCTCGCGCCGTGCTCGCATCCAGGCGGCGCACGACGACCGCACCCGCGTAACCGTGATCTCGGGTCGGCGTGTCGCGAACCAGGGTTGCCGCCGGCCCCAGCCCGGCCAGTTGTCGACCCCAATAATCGCGGTCGGGTTCGTGGTTCTGAGTCCGTTGCCACAGCGCGTAATCGCCGTAATCGGGCCGTGCCTCGGCTTTTGCTTCCGGCTTGGTGTAGTGGTGGAACAGGTCGTGGAACAGAACGCCCAGCGACCAGCCGTCGGCGATGAGATGGTGAATGGTGAGGTGGAGATGGCAGCGATTGGGGGCCAGGCGCAGCAAACGCAAACGCCACGGCGGGCGCGCGGCGAGGTCAAACGGCGTGCGGCGTGCGGTGGTGAGGATTTGGGTTGCCGACGTCGCTTGCGGGTCGTCGGTGAGGTCGTGTTCGCTGTACAACGCGGGGTCGGCAATCAGGTCGGCGGCGGCGCCCAATACCTGTTCGGGTTCCTCGATGCCGCTGATGAACCGCGTGCGCAGGGCTCCGTGCTGTTCGAGCAGGCGCGTCCAGGCGGCACGCAGGCGGTGACCGTCCAGTGGACCGGTGATGTCGAGACCCGCGTGGATGTGGTACGCGGCGCCGGTCTCTTCCATTTGGAACAACAGCCACAGGCGGCGTTGCATGGTCGACAACGGAAAACGGTTGCGCCCAACCGTGCGCGTGAGCGGCGTGGTCGTCGGCACCGATACCCGCTGACGGTCGCGCGCCAAGGCGGCGAAGTCGGCGAAACGCGGGTGGCGGAACAGATCGCCGACGTCGAGTTCGGTTTGGTTAAAGCGGCGCAGCCAAGAAATGAGCCGCATTGCTTTCAGCGAGTTACCGCCGCATTGGAAGAAGTCGGCGGTCGGTTCCGGTGGCGCCGTTTCCAGAATCAGCGACCAAGCTTGGGCGACGGCGGTGCTGAGCGGATCCTGAGATGGCTGCGGGTGCTCGGTGCGTTCGTTGTCCTGGCGGCGCGCAAGTTCGAGCAGTCGTTGGCGGTCAACCTTGCCGTTGGGCGTGAGCGGCCATTGTTCGAGGAACACGAAGCGATCCGGTAACATGTTGCTCGGAAGCTGTTGGGCCAGCCGCGCGCGCAGTCGACCGGCATCGGCCTTGTCGCTTTGCACGACCGCAACCAATTGCGTGTCCTCATCGCGACCCAACGCGAGTACCGCGCAGGCCGTCACCGCGTCCTCGGCGTTGAGCCGTTGTTCCAACTCGCCCAAGGCGATGCGCACGCCGCGAATCTTGACCTGATCGTCGGCGCGACCCAGCAAGGTCAGGCTGTTGTCGGTATTGCGGCGGGCCAGGTCGCCCGTGTTGAACAAACGCGTGTCGGCGGCGTTTGATGGGAATGGGTTAGGCACGAAACGCGCGGCGGTCCGGGCCGCATCGTGCCAATAAGCACGCGCCAAGGGGGCGCCGGCGACGTGCAAAAGGCCTGGCGCACCGACGGGTTGGATTTGGCCGTCCTCATTTAGAATCAGGCAGTTCGCGCCGTCGATCGGCCGGCCGATGGGCAGCGGGTCGGCAGGTGGGCCGTCGTCCAAAACCTCGTGCACGGCGACGTCGGCGCTTACCTCGGACGAGCCGTATAGGTTCACTAGCCGCGTCCCGGCCGGCACCTGGGCGCGCCATGATGCGGCCAAGTCGGCGGGCAGCCGTTCGCCGCTACTGATCCAGGTGCGAATCCGCGTCTTGCGCAAGAGATCACCGTGGTCTTCCACCAGCACGCGCAGCAACGACGGCACCAAGGTCAGGCGCGTGACGCCCGCCGCTTCGGCTTGGCTCAGCAGGCGCAGCGGGTCGCGGTTACAGGCGGGGTCGGGGTAAAAGGTCGGCACGCCCTGAAGCAAGCCACCGAACAGTTCCCAGACCGCGTCGACAAAACACAGCGCGGTTTTTTGGCACAGCACCGCGTTCTCGCCAAAGGGAAACGCGCGCCACATCCAGGCCAAGCGGTTCACCACCGCGCCGTGTTGGGCGACAATGCCCTTCGGCCGCCCGCTGGAACCCGAGGTGTAAATCACATAAGCGGCGGCGGCGGGGTCGCGCACCGCGCGCCATGCCGCGCCGGCTCCGTCACCGTCGACCCGCAACGTCGCCACCCTTTCGCTCAGGCGCCGTTGGGCCAATGTTTCGTTGGTGATCAGCAAGTGGGCGCGCGCATCTTCGACCATCAAGCGCAGGCGTGCGTCCGGGTAATCGGGATCAAGCAGCAAAAAGGCACCACCCACCTCGAGCACCGCGAGCACGGCCGCGACCAGCTCCGCTGACCGGGGCAAAAACACACCGATCACGGCTTCGGCGGGCGGTGCGGTGGCGGCCAAGCGCGCCGCGAGTTTATCGACCGCCGCCGCCAAGTCGCGATAACTTTGGTGCCGCTGCGCCGCGTCGGCTGGGAATAACAATGCGGCGGCGTCCGGTGTCCGCGCCGCCTGTGCTCGGAACAGTTCGGCGAGGTGCCCGCTGACCGCCGCGTGGCCTTTGGGCGCTAACAGCGCTTGCTGTTCGGCCGCGCTCAGCGCCGCTAAGCGATGGGGCGGCAAGCTCGGCTGTTCGGCCATGGCTGTCAGCAACGCCGTGAATGCCGTCAGCATGGCCGGCCCGGCGCCCGGCACGTCGGCGCACCATTGCAGTTGTAGGTTAAGCTGATCGCCGTCGCGGGTCGCCACCAGGGTTAGTGGTAAACCGGTGTGTTCAACGTAACGCAGGTCGGTGAGGCGCATATCGTCACTCGCTTGAATGGCGGCGGCTTCGGGAAAATTGCGCACGATTAAAAGGTTATCGAAGAGACGTCGGTCGCCTGGCAGGTCGCACCAGTGGCGAATGGTGCCCAAGGAGACGGGTGGCAGGGCTTGGCGTTCGCCGTGTTGCCGCTGGAGCGCTTGCAACCACTGCCGCGTATCGCCGCCTTGCTTGCAGCGAATTCGAACCGGTGCGCTGTAAATAAACAGACCGATCATGCGTTCGGCGTCGGGTAAGGCCGCCGGGCGGTGGGCCGACACCGTTCCAAAGACCACGTCGTTGCTGTTGCGGTAACGGGCGTTGACCAAAGCCCAAGCGCCGCTGAGCAGCGTGAACAACGTCAAACCCTGGGTGCGCGCCAAGGCCTCGATCGCCGCGACCGGCATCTGTAACAGGCTTTCGTTAACCGCGCATTGCTCACCGTGGGCGGGGCTCAGGCCGTCATATCCGGCTAGGTGGTTTTGCCACCAAGCGCGCGCCTGCGCTTGGTCCGCATTGGCCAACAGGTCGTTGTAACGGGCGTAGTTCGGTGGCTGCGGCAATGTCGGCGCCGTTTGTTCGGTTTCGGCACGGTACAGGGCGCTTAATTCGCGGAACAATAGCGGCAGCGACCAGCCGTCGAGTAAAGCCTGGTGGTAGGTCCACACGAATATCGGTGTTTCGGCTTCAATCAGGGCAAAGCGCATCAGCGGTGCTTGGCTCAGGTCGAACGGGCGCGCGCGGTCTGCCGCTAAAAAGTCGTCCAACGCCACCTGGAAGTTGGGGCCGGCCGGCAAGGTTGGGTATTGCCAAACCGGGTCGGCGCGGTGCGGTAGCAGGCGGTACGGTTGGCCGTCCTCATCTTGAGCGAAGGTCGTGCGCAGTGGTTGATGGCGTTGGATCACCTGCGACCAAGCCCGTTCAAAGGCGGCCGCATCGAAACGACCTTGCAGCTTGCAGCAGGCTTGTCGCAGGGTTTGCGTGCCGCCCGTGTCGCCGTCGACAAACAACATGCCCGCCTGCATCGGCGTGAGCGCGACCCGCGCCGGCGTGTTGCGACGCGCCAACGCCGGATCCAGCGGCCTGGCCGGCGTGCTTTGGTCGTTCAAGGCTTTGAGGTGGTCCGCGAAACCCTTGGCATAGCGATCGGCATCTTGTTTTTTGAGGTGACGGCCGTCGTAGAACCAGGTGACGTGCAGGCGGTTGGCCGCAAAACCGGCGCGCACGTGCAGGCGCTGCTGATCGAAATGTTCGGGTTCCGCCATGGCGTCAACGTCGTCGACCCAAGCAAAGGAAACCGGTGCTTCGGCCCGTTGTGCGGCCAGACGACTGCAGGTCTCGCAGGGCGGTGCTTGCAAGCGTTCGGTGACGGCGGCCAAACACGCCGTTGGCATATGGCGGTGTTCGGTGCGGTAGGGGAGGTCGACCGGTAGGTCGCGATCCGGCGTGTCGGCAAGGTCGAGGCGCAGGTAACTGCCGGGCACGGCCACCGTGCGTAACAGGGCCGTCACCACCGCCGCGCGTGCATCCGCTTGATCGCGGCGGTCGGCGGGCAAATCGCTGAGTAAGCGGCCTGGCCGGCCTGGTTCCGCGTCGGCGTCTTCGCCGAACGCCGGTTCCAATTCCCGAGTGGTGCCACAAGCCGCGGCCGCGCAGGTCGACGCGCCGTCCGTGATGCGTTGTGCCAACTCGGCCACGGTTTGGTAGCGGAAGACGTCGTTTTGCGTCAGGTACAAACCCTGTTGCGCCGCCCTAGCAGCCAGGCGTACCGCCGTCAACGAATCGCCGCCCAGGCTGAAAAAGTTGTCGTGAATGCCAACGTTGTCGCGCTGTAGCAGGTCGGCCCACAGGGCAACCAAGCGTCGTTCATGCGCATGACGCGGCGCCGTGATTTGCGTCGGCTTGGGCCAGGGCAAGGCTGCCAGCGCATGTTGGTCGACCTTGCCGTGGGCCGTCAGCGGTACCTCTTGCAGCGGCGC
Organism: Holophagae bacterium; assembly: GCA_030429565.1. GTDB lineage: Bacteria > Acidobacteriota > Holophagae > Acanthopleuribacterales > Acanthopleuribacteraceae > Acanthopleuribacter. The sequence goes on from JAUIFE010000025.1 coordinate 105,496, forward strand.
GAAATGGCTCGGAATCATGGTGTGTGGCAAAAACTGGTTGAGGTGGGCGCGCAGCTCGGCCGCGTCTGGTGCGCTCCGGCCGTGGTAGCTGTAACGCACACCCAGTTGCGGTCGTTCGCCCGCGATTACCGCGACGCCGGCCCAGTCGATGCGCGGGTGGCGGCGCAGGGCGGCTTCGATTTCGCCCGGTTCAATGCGGTATCCGGCGATTTTGAGTTGGCGACCGCGCCGGTCGAGGAACACCAGCTCGCCGTAGCCGCCGTCGGCAGCCACGCGGTAAACGACGCGGTCGCCGCTGCGGTACATGCGTGCGCCGGGTTCGTCGCTAAACGGATCGGGGACGAAGGCGGCGGCGGTGGCGGCCGGTTGACCGTCGTAGCCCCGCGCCAAACCGGCGCCGCCGATGTAGAGTTCGCCGGCAATCCCCGGCGGCGTCGGCCGGCCAAAACGGTCGAGCACGTACAGGCGCGTGTTGGCGATGGGTGAACCGATGGGCACCGCGCCCTCAATCGCGTCAGCCGGTTGAACAGCGTGCACGCTGCAGCCAACCGTGGTTTCGGTGGGTCCGTATTCATTGTAAAAAACCGCGTGTGGCAGTGCTTCGCGCCAGCGTTGCAGCGGCGCCGCGTGCAGCGCTTCACCGCCCAGAATAACCGTGCGGGTCCGCGGTTGCGGCGGTGGATTCTCGTTGAGGCACAGGTTGAGGTGTGCCGGTGTCAGCTTGACGACGGCGTGGTTGTGAAAAAGTTGTTGTTTGAGCCGTTCAATTTCATCGCCTTCCGCGAAGAGCGCAACCGTGGCGCCGGCCACCAAGGGCCCGAGCAGGCTGGTCAAGGTGGCGTCGAAGCTAAGCGGTCCGTGCAAGGGCACGCTCACGCCGGGCTCAATGCTGTAGGCGGCAACGGCCCAATCGAGGTAATGCGCCAGGGCGCCGTGCTCGATGGCGACACCTTTGGGCGTGCCGGTGCTACCCGAGGTAAAGAGGACGTAGGCTAGGTGGCGCGGATCATCTTGGTGTTGCGGCGTCAATGGTTCCGGTCCCGATTGATCGAGGTCGCATGTCGGCGGTGCGCCGGCGGGTAGATCGGTGGCGTTCCCCTGAACGAGGATGCATTGCGGTGTGGCCGCATCCAACAACACCTGTTTTCGCGCGACGGGTTGCTCCGGATCGAGGACGACCCAAGCCGCGCCTGCTTTGGCGACAGCCAGCACCGCGACCAGCAGCGCCGGCGAGCGGTTCAAATGCAGCGCGACGCGGGTTTCCGGGCCGATACCCGCCGCGACCAATCGTCCAGCCAGGGCCTCGGCCTCTCGATTCAGCCGGCCGTAACTGATTTCAGCGCCGTGGTGATCGATCACCGCCGGCGCCGTCGGCGTTTGCCGTGCCCAATGCTCGAAACGACGATGGAAAGGGCTGCGACCCAGCGCGTGGCGCGGTCCTTGGGCGCGCGCCAACCAATTTTGCTGTTGGGGCCGACTCAGGAAGCTGCGTTGACTGAGTCGGGTCGTGACCGGTTCGGCGAGCAGGCGCGTCCATTGCGCCGCCATGTTGTTCATGGTGGCCGCGCGGAACAATTCGGGTTTGTAAATCAAATCGCCACACAGGCGGCCGTCTTCTTCGTGCAGCATTAGCGTTAAATCGAATCGTGCCGATTCGTGCGGGGTGGCGCGACGAGTGACGCGTAAGCCGGGCAAATCGAGACCCATCGTCGGCGCGTTGTGCAAGACCAGCATGACCTGGACCAGCGGCGTCGCGCCGGCATCGCGCACCGGGTTGATGGCTTCGACCACTTGTTCAAACGGCACGTTGTGGGTCAGGCCCGCGATCATTTGCCGTTGCATTTGCGCCGTTATGGCCGCTATGTCGGGATCGCCGTTGAGATCGGCGCGCAAAACCAAGGTGTTGATGAAAAAACCGATCAGGCGTTCGTCGTCCGCGTGTTCGCGATTGGCGACCGTGGTGCCGAAGGCGATGTCGCGGCTGTCGGCGTAGCGGCCGAGCAGGTCGGCGAAGTGAGCCGCCAGCACACAGAATAAGGTGCTGTGCAGGCCGGCGGCGCTGCGCTTCAGTGCCCCCGTGAGCTCGCGTGAGAGGCTGATCGGAACCGACGCGCCGCGCCCATCGGAGCGCGTCGGCCGCGGGTAGTCCCAGGGCAAGCGCAGCAGCGGTTCCAAGCCGGCGAGTTGTTTTTGCCAGTAAGCCAAGGCCGGCCCGCGATCCCGAGCGGCGGCCGCAACGGCATGGTCGCGATACTGACGCGGCAGCGGCGTTAAATCAAGCGTTTGGCCTGCCGCCAAGGCGCGGTAGTTCGTCCCCAGTTCCGCTAAAAAGACCGCCGCCGACCAGGCATCGGCAATCATGTGGTGCAGACTGATCACCAACAAATGGTGTTGCCCCGACCCAATCAGAACCGCCCGCAGTAGTGGCCCCGTAGCCAGGTTAAAAGGATCATTTAGAGCGAGTTGGACATGCGTGCCGTCGTCTTTGACGACCTGCTGAATCCTAACCGCCGCGGTTGCTTCCACCACCGCCACCGGGGCGCCCTCTACTTCTGGATAGCGGGTACGCAAAATTTCATGGCGGCTGCAGACCGCATTGAGCGCTTGCTGAAGATGATCGAGGCTGAGCCGACCGTCCAGTTCCAAGACCAGCGCTTCGTTGTACACGGCACGGTTGCTTTCGAAGCGGTCTGCCAGCCACAACGCCCGTTGCGCCGGCGCGAGCGGGGTGACCGCGCCTTGTTTTAGCGTGGCGATGAGCGCCGCCTTGTGTTCTTTGAGGCGGTTGCGCAAGGCCTCGTCCAAAGCGCCCTTGGGCGCGCGGTAACGCAGTTTGCCGGCGTCCAGCCATAGGCGAATGCCGCGTGAGGCCAGGTCGTCGAGGAGTTGGGTCATCGCGCTCACAGTTCGCCTTCCTCCTCATCATCGCCGAGCGGTTCGCTCGGGGCAGGAAACGCGGCGGCGCCGGCGGTGTTGGCCGACGGCGTTGACTGTGGCAGGTTGCTTACAAACCCCGCTGCCGCGCGTAGACGGGCCAGGTGACCGGCTTGGCGTGCCGGGGTTGCGTTTTGCAGCAAATCGTCCAAGCTGATGTCGACCTGGTACAGCTCGGTTAGACGACGGCGCAGTTTAACCAACATCAGTGAGTGCCCGCCCAGTTCGAAGAAGTGATCGTAGCGGCCGATGCGCTCCACACCCAGCAGCTCGCGCCAAATTTCGCCAATCGGTAGTTCGGCCTCGTGCAAAGCGCGGAAGCTGTGCCTGCGTTCGCATTCAGGCATCGCTTTTAGGGCTTTGCGATCGACTTTACCCGAGGCCGTCAGTGGCATCGCGTCGAGGAAGGTGAAATGGGTCGGCACCATCGCCGTCGTCAACATGTCGCCCGCGTGACGGCGGATTTCGGCCTCGCGCGTGTCGCGTTTGAGGCTGCCGTCTTCGCACAGGAACGCGTCCAGTTGCGCTTCGCCGTGGGCACCTTCGCGACACACAACGGCGGCCCGCGTGATGCCTGGCGCATTCAGCAATACGGCTTCGATTTCGCCTGGCTCAATTCGGACGCCGCGCAGTTTGAGCTGACGGTCGACGCGCCCCAAGTACTCAATTGTCCCGTCCGCCAGAAACCGCGCGCGGTCGCCGCTGCGATATAGACGCGTGCCGTCGCCAAACGGGTTGGGGACGAAGGCCGCCGCTGTTAAATCGCCGCGTCCGAAATAACCCCGTGCGAGTGCGATGCCGCCGATGTACAACTCGCCCGCGCAGCCAATCGGCAGCGGCGCCATGTTGTCGTCGAGGACGTACAGTTGCGTGTTATCAATCGGGCGTCCAATCGGCACACTTCGGCGCGCCGGTTCGTCGTTGCAGGCGTGGAAGCTGACGTCGATGGCGGCTTCGGTGGGACCGTAAAGGTTGTGGACCGCTACGCGCGGTAGGCGCGCACGGCAGCGTTGCAGCAGCGCCGGCGGCAGCGCTTCACCACTGCAGATGATGCGGCGCAGGCTGGTGGCGCCGGCGGCGGCCGCGTCATCGAGGAACATCGAAAGCATCGCCGGCACAAAATGGATCGTCGTAATCTTGTGTGAGGGGATCACCTTGGCCAGGTACGTCGGATCCGTTTCGCCGCCCTTGATGGGAAATACCAAAGTCGCGCCGCTAATCAGCGGCAGGAAAAACTCCCAAACGCTGACATCGAATCCCGCCGTCGTTTTTTGCAGCACCGCGTCGCCCACGCCCAGTGGGTAGGTGTGTTTCATCCACAGCAGGCGGTTGGTCAAAGCCGCGTGCGTGTTGACCACCCCTTTTGGGCGGCCGGTTGAACCGGAGGTATACATTAAATACACCGCGTTGTCGCCCTGCAGTTGCGGTCGCGGCGCATTGGGCGGTTGGCCCTGTTCGTTGTGTTCGGCGCGGCGCACCAACGACGCGTTTTGTGCTGCGCTCACGGTAGGGGCAGCGTCGCCATTTGCGTCGCAGAAGTCGCCTGTCGCCATGTTGAGTTTCAAGTACAGCATCGTTTCGCCGAAGTGCCGGGTTGCGTCAGCTACGTCGGTAATGATTGTGGTTAAGGCCGCATCCCGTGCCATCGCCTGAAGCCGACCCGGCGGTAGACCCGGTTCCAGCGGGACATAGGCGCCGCCTGCTTTTAAAACCGCCAGCATGGAGGTGACCAAGCCGATCCCCCGAGATAGGTGCAAACCGACGCGTGATTCGGCGCGAACCCCGTGCTGATAGAGCCGCCGTCGCAAGTTTTCGACCTTTTCGGCAAGCGAGCTGTAACTAACCTTTCTTTGACCGGAGACTTTCTCGGCATCCGCCAATAAGGCGACCGCATGCGGGGTGGCGCGGACCTGCGCGTCAAACAGTTCGTGGAGCAGGGGTTGGGCCGGCAAGGGCGCGGCGGTGCGGTTCCAGGCCTCGAGTTGGAGCCGTCGTTCCACCTCGCTTGTGCGGGTTAAGTGACGCAGCCGTTGCGATGGGTCGGCGGCCACCGCCGTCAGTAAATCCGTCAGGCGCGTCGCCAGGCGTTGGATGCCCGCCGGCTCGTAGCGGCTCGCGTCGTAATCGAAACAGAAAAGCAGTTGGTCGTCGGCCTGTGCCGCCTGCAGGGTTAAGGCGAACTGGGCATGGGCCGGTGTGTGCGCCAACGTGCGCAAGCGTAGCGGTCCGATTTGGAACGGCAAATCGGCGACACCCAACGCGACGCCGCCCGGCAACACGCGGCCACTGCCGCCGGCGAAGGCGAAACACACCGAGGAGAACGGGTTCCGCCCCGCCGCCGCTTGCGTGGCCGCCGTCTCACACAGTTGCGCAAAGGGCGTGTCGCGATGGCTTAGCGCGCCGCGCAGACGGGTATCCACCTGGGCTGCAAACGCCGCGAAGGTGGGATTCCCACCGCCGGCCGCGCGCAACACCAACATGTTGACCAGGTAGCCGACCTCTTCCGCATCCGGGCCCGCACCGGCCGCATCGACCGGCACCAACAGCGCGACTTCGTCGCGGTCGGCGGCGCGCGCCAATACCGCCGCAAACGCCGCCGTGAGCCAGGCGGCCAGGCTGCTTTGAGCGTTCTGGGATGCCTTCGTCAGAAGCGCCGTCGTCGCCGCGTCCACCGCAAAGGCATGGCGCGCGTTGACGCGCTCCGCTTGCGGGTCGCCGATCCAATCGCCGTCAGGGCCGTCGAACGGGACCAGGCCGTCGAGTTCACGCCGCCAATAAGCCGCCGATGCCTGCGATTGTTGCATGGCTTCACGATCGGCAAAGACGCCTGGCAATTGTGGCTTCGGATTGGGCGCGATCGTCGGCGCAGTGGTGATGTCGCGGTAAAAAGCCCCCCAACGCTGTAACAGCAAGTCGAACGAGCGGTAGTCGCCGATCAGGTGCGACGCTGTCACCAGCAGTTCCGTCGGGCCGTCGGCGCGCGTGAACAACCACACTTTAAAGAGCGGGCCGTTTTCCAAATCGAAAGGACGCCCGCATTCACGATCGCGCCGCTGTTGCACTGCTTGTATGGATTGGCCGCTGACATCAACCACGCGCAGGAAGGGGTCGCGGTGTTCGCCGCAATTTGCCCGGGGGATGCCGTTCTCCTCGCAAAAATGGCCGCTGAGGATCGGGTAGGCGCGCTGCAGGGCGTCGGTCGCGCGCTTGAATGCGGTGATGTCGAGGCCGTCTTCAAAGCGGGCCGCCAGCACCAAGGTGTAGGCGCTGTCGTCGGGCCGCAGCTTGTGGGTGAACCACAGCGCGCGTTGGTTGTGGGACAAGGGGACCGCATCGCCAAAGTCGCGGCAGGGCAGGGGACGACAGGGCTGCAGCGCGGCCGGCGCGGTGGCGGCCAAACGTTCGGCCAGAACCGTCAAATCGTTGTTTTCCCAAAAGATCGCGGTCGGCCAGGTTCGCCCCGTTCTCTGTTCCAGTTGGTTTTGCAATGCCATCACCGCCAGGGAATCCAAACCTAATCGCGACAAGGATTGTTCGGCAAAGGCCGGCGTTTGGGCACGTGTTTGCGCGTCCGCGAGCAGCCACGCCGTCAGTTGTGTCAAAAGCAGTTCGCGGTCCGCCGGTTTGTCGCCCGATTGGATGCTGTCCCGCATCAGTTCGCGTAAGTCACCGGCGAGGAACTGCTTGCGACAGGCCGAACGCTGCACCTTGCCGCTCGATGTTTTGGGCAAGGAGGCCTGGCGAATCAAAACCACCGTGTGCAGCGGCACGCCGTGTTCGCGCCAGACCGCCGCGCGGATTGCCGCCGCCATTTCGGCGCCGGCCAGGTTGCGGGTCGCCGTGCGCGCTACCTCCGCGACCAGCACCGTGTGTTCCATGGTTGCGCCCGCCGTCGCGAAGGCCGCGCAGCCATCGGCGCACAAGGCCGCGTGACTCTGCCAAGCCGTGGTTTCCAAGTCGCGTGGCGCGATGTTGCGGCCGTGGTGGATGATCAGATCCTTGAGGCGGTCGACCACATATAAAGAACCCTCGTGGACAAAACCCAAATCGCCACTGCGCAGGTAGGGCCCGTCGCCGTCTGCCGTCGTGGCGTGAAAGGTCGTTTGGCTGAGCGCCGGCCGGTTCCAATAGCCTTGGGCGACCGTGGCACCTTTGATCCAAATTTCACCGCGTTCACCGTCTGCCAACGGCCTCGCCGTTTCGGGGTCAACAATCCGCACCAACGTATCGATGCGGCTACGCCCGCACCCGACGTGTTGTTGTGTGCCGTCGTCGAAAAGCGGTGGGTAGGTGTCCTCGCCAATCGAAGCCACTTTAAGCGTGGCCTCCGCCAAACCGTACCCCGTGCAGAATGCCTCGGGTCGGAAACCGTAGCGGCCAAAAACCTCGCTGAAGCGTTGCAGTGTTTCGGCGCGAATCGGTTCGGCACCGTTGCAGGCACTGCGCCAACTCGAGAGGTCGAGGTCGTCACATTGGGCTGCATTGAATTTGTCGATGCACAGGTTGTAAGCAAAGTTGGGCGCGGCGCTGTTGGTCGCGCGAAAACGGCTCATCGCCCGCAACCAGCGGATGGGTTCTTGTAGGAAAGAGGCCGGCGCGGCCAGGTAGGCTGGGTAGCCCGCGAACAATGGCTGCAGCACGCCGTAAATCAAACCCATATCGTGGTACGTCGGCAACCAGGAAACCATGACGCGGTCTCGGAAATCGGTGGTGCCGTTGGCTAAGTCACGCGCATTGGTCATCAAGTTATGGTGGCTGACCATCACGCCTTTCGGGGTTCCGGTTGAACCCGAGGTGTATTGCAAAAAGGCCAGCGTGGCGGGGGTCGGCGTGAACACCGGCGGCGGCGCACCCGACACCGTTTCATCGACCGCGATCAGCCGTGGTGCCAGGCCTTTCCAGGCCGGCGTTTTGTCACGCAGTGCCGCCGTCGTCAGCAACGCCGCCGGCTCAGCGTCCGCCGCAATGGCCGCAACATGCGCCAAGCGTCCCTTGGTGCGGTAAGGCGGCAGCGGGACCGCCACCACGCCCGCGTAACAACACGCCATAAAGGCGTCGATAAAATCGAGCCCTGGCTCAAACAGGAGTAAGGCGCGATCACCGGCGCTGAGTTGCGTCGCCAGGTGGCCGGCAAGGGCGGTCGCACGTTGGTGTAACTGGGCATAAGTACGGGTTGGGCCGGGCTGTTCGCCGTGTTCTAAATAAACGTAGGCCGTTTGCTGGGGCGTTGTGGCGGCGCGACGTTCCAGAATTTGGTTAAAAACAGTGCATCCCATCAAAGAATGAAGATCCATTGATGAAACCTCTAGAGGCGGGAAGAATGAATGTGTGCCATTCTACAGACCCGAAAAAGGCGCCACAAGGACTATTTCCGACGAATGCTGCATGTATGAGAGACCGTGCTTTTTTAGCGAAATCAGCCTCTCGGCGTACCGTCCAAGCTCGCTTTTTAGCGTCCATTCTCGCCGACTGGAAATAGGGTTTTTGTTGTTTCGGCGTCGCTCGCGGGGCGTGCTCGCAGTCCTTAAGAAGGGTGATAGACAACGGTAGTAGGGTTTAATTTAGCCAGGACGAAATGGCCTGATGCGTTTCGTCCTGGCGCCGGACTGCAACGGCTTACGATAGGACCCAAGCGGCGCGATAAGCGCGAGCGGATTTGAGCTAAAGATCTGGAGCGAAATGGCTTGAAAAAAGCGAAGGCGCACCTATGGGGTGCGGTGATCATTTTCGGAGGCCGTTGTAGCCCAGAGGTTTAGCTCAAACTACCGCGCGTTTTCGCGCTTCTTAGCTAGGAACCACCGCACCAATGGATGCCGCATTGTTCGGTCTCGATCCACTTTTCAAAATCATTCGAGCCCCGATCAACAGCCAAAACCGCGCGCTGACCGCGTTCTTCGATCGGCCGTCGCGGTTGGTTGGCGGCCGCGGCAATGTGCGGCCCTGCCTTGATTGCGCTGTTAACGCGTTCGGCCGAGTTTGCCTGCGCCGCTTCCGTTTGTCGGCCGCGAGAGGGTTGCTAAATAGCGCGAAATATAATAAGTTATTGGGATATCCATTCTCCAAAATATCCACTTCTTCGCCCTTCTCTCCGCATTACCGGAAAAATGTCGTCCATCCCTCGTGAGGGCGTCTGTCAGGAGCAATTCGATGGTAAACCCGTTTTTCAGAACGATGTTTGTGTTGCCGGTGTGTCTGCTTTGCGTGTCTGTTTGTTTCGGGTTCCAAGAAACCGAGGCTGACCAAGATGAAGACGACGTGCCGCACCTGGTCGAATCCATGAAAGTGACAGCCAACAAAGCGACGGAAAGTGATTTGGCGGATGTGCCCGTGTCGGCCACCGTTTATTCCAGTCGCCGTCTGGAGCGCGAGAATTTGGCCGAGGTCAAAGATCTGCAGGCCGCCACCCCCGGTCTCAACATTGCCGAAAACGAAAAGCTGATTCAGATCTTCATTCGCGGTGTCGGCACGCAAAACGTTTTAATCGGTTCCGATCCCAGCACCGCCTTGCACATGGACGGCGTTTACCTAGCCCGACCCCTGGCCGCTTTTGCCGATTTCCTCGACGTCGAGCGGGTCGAAGTGCTGCGCGGCCCGCAGGGCACCATCTTTGGCCGCAACTCCGTCGGTGGCACCATTAACATCGTGTCTAAAAAACCCTCGCAAACCGTCGAGCGCAGCGTGCGCGTCGGTTACGGCAATTACGATCATTTACGCGTCAAAGGCCGTTTCAGCGGACCTTTGGTCGATACCCGCCTGATGGGTTCCTTTTCCTTCAACCTCTCCGACAGTGAGGGTTATGTGGAGAACCTCACGCCTGGCCGCGACGCACCCAACCTCAACAACGAGGACAGCTTCGGCTTTCGCGGTTCGCTGTATTACGTCATGGACAATGGCGAGCTGCAACTGACCTTCGACCGCATCACCGAGGACGACCGCAGCGCCCAGCACAAACCGCTGTTGGTTGCGCCCAACGGCACGGCGATTCCCGGTCTGCGCGTCATCGACGACCCGTTCGCCGTTGATATTCCGGTTGATCCGCGCCAGGAACATTTGAGCCAGGGTTTAACCCTGCGCGGTGAGTCGCGTTTCGGCAACATGAAGCTGGTCGCCATGAGCGCCTATCGCGAAACCGAAGCCGACGTGGCGATGGACTCCGATTTCACCGAGTTCGACGACATCTCCGAGGATTACGACATTGTGCAAAGCCAGTGGTCGAAGGAACTAAACCTAACCGGCGGCAACGCCCGCTTTGACTGGGTCGCGGGTTTGTTTTACCTACACGAAGAAGATTCGCTCGACCTGATTAACTACTTGCCAGGGTTTGTGCCGGCGCCGAGCACCTTCGACGCCGTCTACAACACCGAATCCGAAACCGACGCCTACGCCGTGTTTTTCCAAGGCAACTACGCCGTCAACGAGAAAACCAAATTAAGCGCCGGCTTGCGTTACAGCTACGAGAAAAAGTCATTTTTCGGAACCGGGGATCTATTCTTCGACGGCGTCGGCATCGCGCCCTATTTGCAAGATCAAAGCGACGATTGGGACGCGGTCACGCCCACCATCAGCCTGGCCTACCAACTCAACGACGACGCCATGATGTACGGCAAAATCGCGCGCGGCTTCAAAAGCGGCGGCTACAACCCGATTAACAACAAAGAAGCCTTCGACCCTGAATTTTTGTGGGCCTACGAAGTGGGTGCCAAGGCGACCTCGGCCGGTGGCCGCGTTCAACTCAGCGGCGCCGTCTTCCAATACGACTACAAAGATTTGCAGCAGCAGGCCTTCGTTGAGGCGACCCCGGAGTTCCCTGAGCCTTCGGTTGTCATCACCAACGCCGCCGAAGCCGACATCACCGGCTTAGAGTTTGAAGTGAGCGCGCTGGTCATCGATGAAATGCGCCTGGACTTCGGGTTAAGCCTGCTCAACGCCGAATACGGCGATTACGAAACGGGCGTGCCGCCGGACACCGTCAACGTTTCGGGCAACCAAATGGTGCTGGCACCGGACTGGAGTTACCACATCGGTTTGGACTACCGCCGCCAGTTAAGCGCGGGCATGTTCGAGTTCGGCGCCCGTTATTCGGCGCAAGACCGCGTCTTTTTCACTGCCTTCAACAACGAAATCATCAGCCAAGACGAATACGGCTTGCTCGGCGTGGATGTAGGTCTGGTGGCGCGCAGCAAAAAGTGGCAAGTCCACCTGTTCGGCGAAAACCTCACCGACGAAGTCTATTACAGCTCATACTTCGACTTCTCCAACACCGGCGTCAGCCTGTTCATCAACCCACCGCGCATGTACGGCGTCCGCATGGGCTTTGATTTTTAACGGGTCGGTTTTTATACTCTTTGTGCGTTTTTATTGGATGGTTAAAAAAATAGGTATCGGCGCTTTCTTGAATTTGAACTGAGCAAATTTTGGCGGTGAAATCCCTCAATTTGTTGGGCTGCACGCTTACCGTACTTCCCGGTAGACGCTGAACGCGGCCCTGGTCCGCTATGTTACGCACCAACTTTCTGAGCGGTTTCATCCACCCGAATCGCTCAGTTTCGGTCAAAGTGTGTGCAATTTCATCCATACGAAACAATCAACGCAGACCAGAAGATGCGATGAGTGTGCCTCGAGATGCCTTCGTCCATACCTTGTGCGTTGCTGTGTTTCCCCCCTTGAATGTCGTGGTGTGCGGTTTCATTTGAACACTCCGGTGGTAAAAATTGCTCGTGACCAATTGGATGAATTGGCGTTGCCACTACACGGAGGTGGTATTTTCTATTTTTCGGAAAAGCGTGGATTTTCCTGTTGATCCGGAAAAACCATTGACGGGTCCGTTGGTAGGCGATATTATCTCGGCTAGTTCTTTTTCTTTGTGAATTTTACACTGAATTTATTTGAGTTTTATCTTAGTTATTTTGGTGTGTTTTATTTGTTAAAGAGGTGTGTGGTTTGAAAGCTCGTTTTGTGTGGATTTTATTACTGATGGTGTTTAATTGGTCCTGTTCTCAGAATCAAGTAAATCGTCCCCGAAAGATTGAAAAAAAGGTAAGTGGACGGATTGTTGTTGAGAGCGAAAAGAAAAATTTCACAGATGTTTTTGAACTTGTTGGTGTGGTGTTTTTGGAAACGAGTGATGATTCTCTTGTTGGGCGTGTCAAGAAAGTTACCTGTGATGAAGAGGGTTATATTTATCTCCTAGATCGACGGTCGAGTAAGAAGTTGTTTCGGTTTGATGAGAATGGAAAGTATTTGAATTATTACGGAGAACATGGAGAAAGTCCCCATGGTTACACATCCTTGAACGACTTTACTTTAAGTGAAGAGCGGGTGTATATCCTGTCCGGGCGAAAGTTGCTCGCTTTTGATAAGGAAGGAGGCTTTATTCATTCTGTAAAATTGATGCCTGAATACCCTTCTACCATATTTTTTCATGCGGATTATGTCATGGGTTATGACCCTACGAGTTTGCAAAATATTTCTGTTTATGCCGGCGATTTATCTAGGGTAGATAGCTTCGCATCCTTTAATAATCGTTTTTCAAATCATGATTGGCGACCACGCAATGCTGTAGCTGTAGTGGGTGATCGCGTTGTTGTTGCGAACGTCTTCAATACAACTTTAAACTTTTTTAAATATGGTGAAGAGGTACGATCTGTTTATCTATTTGACGACAATCCCGAGATGGTGGAGCTAACAACGCTATCTGAGTTGAACCCGAGTCAAGAAAGCCGATTAGATAGTTTGACACATTCTTTTTCCTTTGTTTACGCTATTGAGAATCAAATTCTTCTCGAAGAGTTCTCTTCAGTGGATTCTATTTCTCGTTTACATCTTTTAGATCCGGTGAGTTGGCATAGTCAAGTAATAGATGATGTGTACAAGGAAAAAGAGCGGTTCTATGACTATTTTGTCGGCTCTGGGGGCGACCTATTATTTGCGGTCCTAGAAAGCGAAGAAACATTTAAGGTTTTTAGGACGAAATTTCCTTCTTTTCCGATTCCCGATTTTGATCCAAGCAAGAACCCATTCTTGTTGAAAATTAAAGTTAAGAATAAGTAGATCGAAAGAAGACCACGGTCAAATAAGTGAGGTTGTGATGATTCGGTTAAGGGATGCGTATCTTTTGGTCGTATTGTGTTTGGTTCCCATAGCTCTAGTTTCTATGTTCATTAATCATCAAAAAGATGAATCAATGCTGGTTCTGGAAAAACAGCGGGACCAAGAACGCCATCTCTTTTTTGAAAAAGAAAAGGGGTATCTTTCGCTTCTGAAGGGAGGCTTGTCTTCTATATCCACCCCCTTTGTATGGCCCGAGGGAAGAGCACTCCGCGACCAGGATGGTGTCCCAGAAATCCATAATGATAATCCTTTTGTTGTTCTTTTTTTTGGTGAACTTAGTTGTAATGCATGTCAAGAGCGTCTAACCTAGGCGGCGCGATAAGACGAAAAAAAGAAGGTCAGAAATAAAGTAAGTGGTTCCTTTTGGTCAGGTTATAATCGCTTTACCACAAACGTATAACACACCCATTGGGTGACCAAAAAAAACCAC